>NZ_JANSUY010000009.1 GCF_024741135.1 Aquiflexum gelatinilyticum | reverse complement strand
ATTCTCCCCAACCTTCAACATTTTCGACAAAGTCTCAATTGAAACCGCTGTGCGTGGGGAGGCGAAATTCCGGGCCGGCGATGGCCTAGTGGGGGGAAGGATTATTTCGCTTGCCTTTTTTGGTTACTTTTTGTGGTAAGACAAAAAGTGACAAAAGGAATATGCTTCATCCTTTTAATCTGTGGGTAAAAAACAACTTTAAATGTTTTGGCGGGGAGTCTTTTTTACTCTCGACCATCAAATTAGCCAAAACCAAACCCAATTCATTTCACATTTTTTCTATAAACATTTCACCCCTTCGGGGTTTTCTAACCAATCATAAAACTCGACAACCTGAGAACCCGACAACGCGAAGCAGACAACCAAAATGACACAAGACATAAGACACAAGATCCCAGACTTGTCTCCCGCACAACCACTAGAACAATTAGAACCACTACAACAATTACAACTTTCCCAACCCGACAACGCGAAGCTGACAACCTGACAACGCGAAACAGACAACAATTACAACCTACCCACTGTGACTTTTACTTCCTCCCTTTACCTTTCCTCCGCTCTCTTTCCCTCTTCCTTCTTTTTTTATCCTGTTCTTTGCCTTTGACCAAAACCATCCTTGCAGATATTCCAACCTGTCCACGGAAAAATTCCTCCCTTCCGGAAAGGTTCATGTTGGGTTTGTAATCCAAAGAAATCACCGTATTGGCCACAGTCATCTCAATCCCTCCGATAAGGTCTACCCCGGTGGTTGGATTGCCATAAGTATGGATGATTTGGTTGGTTTCAGGGACTTTGACAAAACTTTCCTCCCAACCCGAAGATATTCCCGCACCCAGGTAATAGTTAAACCGCTTGGAAAGAATAGGCCTGTGTCTTTCTACCAAGAGGTGAAATGTGGTGTTTCTGTCAAAATCAGATTGGACTATGCCTTCTAAGGTCACATGCTTAAAAACCCGCTGCTGTGCAGTCAGTCCAACCGTTCGGCTAAAATCATTGCTCCCCATCCTTAAACCCAAAGCGTTGCCATACCTTTGGGCAAAAACTTGTGGAATAGAAAAACAAAGAGTGAAAAGGAAGAGGGCTAGAATCGTTTTATACATATCCTTGGGTTAAGCTGCAGTTATATGAACCAATAACTGTTCCAAGAATTTGAAAGATAGGTACTACCAATCGTCATCGTTGTCTTGCCTTGAATCCCCTTCAGTTTGGTTTTGGGAAAGGTAGGCTTGTAAAAACTCCCGATTGCCTTCATCTACCCAGATTTTGGTTTGGGAAATCGACCGATACGTCTTTTCCATATTTTCAAAAGTAGCCGAAGGAACATGAACCGGGATTTTAAAAATCCTCACATCCGATTTCTCAAAAGGAGTAGCTTTTTTACTGTTGAAAAAATAGGGGAGAAGCGTAGAGGAACACGAAAACGCAATCAGGTCAATCCGTTTTTCCACAAAATAGGATTCCAGCCGTTCATTGATGTTTTCGAAAAACTCTAAAGTCTCCTGCAGCCTCACCCTCGAACCGGCCCTTGATTTGCCTTTGGTCTTCAAATGTTTGATTTGACTTTTTCCCTGTTTCTTCCGGACCATATACGCCCGAAAGACTTTATGATCTGCCAAATGCCCGTTTTCATACAAGGCAGTCACCGCCATCCCGGATTTGATGGAGACAATGACTTGGTTTTGAAAATCAAGTTTTTGAAGGGAATTGTCCGATTCCGAAAAGTAACTTTGAATGGAATGCCTTATTCTATATTCTTTAGCTTGATTGGGTTGATTCACCAATATTATTTTTTTATCCGCATCATATGCCAAATTAATGGGAGACTTTGCCCACAAAAAGAGTAGTTTATTTACTGATTCTTCACTTATATTTATCCAATCCATAATTTTTTTTAATAGGAAGAGTAGAAATGGTCTAATATTTGTATCTTACATACATAAAAAATACGATCGTTACGTTTTGGTCGAAGGTAAGGATTGTAAACCAAGTTTCATTTCACGTAAAAATAGGAATAGTATTTCATTTCAATGTTCGAATGGAGGTTATAACCATACCTGCATTAGGTTGAAAGTGAACAAAACACCTGCGATCTGAAACATAAATATTATAGAAAAGGTTATAATAAAAGATTTCGATAATCGTTATATCAAATATAAAATTGGAATAATCCATGAAAATTAAAGAAATGATATTGTTGCATGAGGAATTTCTGGCTGACTTTGGTTTCAGCTTAGAAAAGAAACAGCTTCACTATTCCAAAACAATAACCCAAGGCAAACAAATTATTTTCTTCCACCACACCCATTTCAATGATGCTTCTTACCTGGAATACCATCTTGGATTGAGGTTTGATTTGGTAGAATCCATCATTCACAAATTTTTGCCGACGCTTGGGGATTACAAGGACCGAAGCATCACTTTGGTAGAAACCTTGGACAAGATTGATCCGAATATGCCAAAAAGGTATTTCCTGGAAAATGACATGGAGATCAATGGGGTTATTGAGAAAGTGGAGGGGTTTCTGGTCAAAGACGGATTTCCTTGGATGGACCATTATTCTAAGGGCATCAAGCTTGAAAGGTTCTTCAATGAAGATCCGGACAGAAACATTGTGACCCAGAATTTTACCTATAGGTCATCCCGCGGCATTGCTTTGGCCAAATTGTACAACCCAAGCAAATACAAAGAGGTACGTGATATCTACTTGGCCAAAATGGATGAGATGCAGGTCACTCCTTTCTCTGTTGCTTGCTTTCTGAACCTGTTGGGATATTTGGACAACTTATAATTAACAAGTCTTCGAATTTGGTTCTCACCGGCTGTTCTGACTTTAAGGTCAGAACTCAGTTATTTTTTCATTTATACTTTCTTTACCTTTTTCTTAAATAAACCTGATTGAAAGTCCAATTGTCTTTCTCCGCAACTAAAAGCGGGGTAGCAGATATTTTTGGCTTTTCTTAGATAATCAGGATTCCTGATTCCTACCTTGATTCTTCGGGCAAAATAGGGGACTACACCGGACATGCTGCTCAAATCCTCTTAAAAGAATTTTGAGCATTAAAAATCTCAGTGTTGGTATTTTGCATCAGTTTTTCTTTGATAAAATGAGGCAATAAGGCAGAAAACAAGAAGATCAGCCGGGATAATTTCCCGGGAATGATTTTATTTTCCTTTTGGAGGCATTTTTCAATGGCCATTCCTGCCACATATTCCGGTTCCAGATAACTCAATTTTGAAAACATACCTAAATAGTGACATATCCTAAACTGATTGATATTGGTTTTGATGCCCGCAGGCGTCAGCACGCATATGTGGACATGGGTGTTTTTCAATTCTTGCCGCAGACTGTTTGAAAAGTAATAGATAAAGGATTTTGTCGCACCGTACACCTGTTTAAAAGGACCTTCATAATAGGCTATCATCGAACTCACATTGAGTATAAAGGCACTTTCCTGTGATTGGAGTACATCCAACAGCCCATGGGTAATCATGATAAACGCTTTGATATTCAGCTGAATCATCTTGTCGAAGGTGGAAAAATTTTCATCGGAAAACCTGTAATTACCACCGACACCGGCATTATTGATAAGAAAAGAAATCGGGTAATTGTTGGATTTGACATACGCAATCAACTGGATACAGCTTTGCTCACTGCAAAGATCAAGTTCAAGAAAATCCACCAACACATCGAAATTTGACCGGATAAGGCCACACAAGCCGGGTAGTCCTGTACTTGGTAGGGAGACCAAAAAAAGATCCATGCCTTTTTTGGCCGCTTCTATGGCAAAGGATTTTCCCAATCCTTCACTAGCTCCTGTAATCAAAACAAAATGTTTCATGGCTTTTCAGATTGGGTTAAAAACCGGATGGTAATTTCGATCGCCTCCTCAAAAGGAGTTATCTGATATCCGAGTTGGGAAACCGCCTTGGAACAGTCAAATGCGGAGTTTTGGGTCAACCGCTTAACAAGATCAGGAGTGATTTTGGGCTCCAAGCCAAACCGCTCTGCCAAGAATTTGGAAAACTGGGAAAAATAGGACAGGGGCCACAAAGGGATTTTCAGAATCCAACCATTTTTGTTTACCCCGTTTTTAATTGCCTCAAACAATTCCCCCAAGGTCTTATTCTCTCCGCCGAGAATATATTTTTCTCCAATGACTCCTTTGTCTCTGGCTAAAATATGTCCCATGACGATATCCTCAATAAAGCCGTAATTGCCGATTACCTCACTTTGCTTTGGGATGACAGCAAAGCCCTTTTTCATGAACCCGATGATTATCCTGTTGACACCGGAGCTAGGCGATGCGATACCCGGCCCAAAAATCCGGGAGGGCATTACAATCAAACCCGGAAAACCGTTCGCCACAGATTTCAGCAACTCCTTTTCTGCCAAAGATTTGCTGATTTCATAATCATTGTTGAAACTGCTCCATCTCGGGGTTTCTTCATTGTTGGGAAGCTTCAAAGATGGTCCGATGGTACCTGTAGAGCTTGTCAGGATAAATTTTGAAATACCCAATTCTTTGGCCGCCCCGATCACATTGACCGTCCCATCCACATTGACCCTATAAAAATCATCTGAATCCTTTGACCAAACCCTCGCCAATGCTGCCACATGAAAAACTGTATCACAACCTTCCATGCCTTTTGCAATAGCCTCTTTATCCAAAACATCTCCAAAAAACACCTTGATATTGGGATGTGCCAAGGTCTTGACAGCATCGGGATTTCGGATCAAAGCATGGACTGTCTCCCCGTTTTCTGCAAGTTTCATGGCCAATCTTTGGCCCAAATACCCTGATGCTCCTGTGAGGAATGACTTCATGTCTACATTGTTTTATTTCCAACTTACCCAAACCAAGTTACGTCTCAAAGAATTATTACCGAAATTGATTTGGAACAAACTGGTTTAAAGCCAATGGATTTGAACCAATAAACTGAAAAAACAAAGTAAAATAGGCAGTTAGGCATTTTTGCCCAAATGAAAAGGAAAGGATAAGTCTTTTTTGATAAATTAAATCATCGCATTTGCAATAAATGCGGTTGACTTTGAAAAGAATTTAAATTGAAGCTTAAAGCTTATTTCCGCTTTACACCCCGTACCGCCTCAGCCTGCAAAGGTTCATCGGGCCATGAATGTTTGGGATACCTCCTTTTCATTTCTTTTTTCACTTCAAAATAGGCATTCATCCAAAAACTCCTCAAGTCTGACGTCACTTGTACAGGTTTGAATCCCGGTGATAAAAGGTGTAGCAGCAGCGGGATTTTACCCTCATTGATCTTGGGTGTATCGAGCCATCCAAATACTTCCTGAAGCCTCACCGCCAGGACAGGCGCCTCACCATGACCGGAATAATGAATGGCGATCATGCTTCCACTGGGAATAGCTATTTTTTCCGGTGCCAAAGCCTGCAAAAGTTTTTGCTGATCAAAGTTCAGGCTGTTAAGCAGGATCTCCTTCATATTTAACCTGAGGAGATCTTCCTCCCTTTTGACCCCAATAAGGTAGGGAGAAAGCCATTTGTCTGCATTCTCCAAAAGTGAGGAAATGGTAAAATCAGGCCAAATTTGATCAGGATTCCAAACCCTGAGGGAGTTGACCCGATTTTGGAGTTGAAGGGTTTCTTCACTGAAATCAAGCAAGCTCTCTCCTTCGGAGCGGATGGCCTCAAGGATTGCAGCTGCCCTTTCTGTTTCGGAAAGGTTTGTTAATGGACTTGATTTCAGGATGATGGAACCTAGGCAGAGGTTTTTGACAGCAACCAATTCACCGTTTCTTTTGTCCCACTTGATGACTTTTTTCTCTTTCACCATAGAAATCAGATCCTTAGGGTTCAATGGAGAAGCCATGAATATTTTGCCGACACCATCTCTTGCATCCACGTGAGACACAGCTAGCCATGATTCATGGGCGAGGTCGTCCCTGTGTCCCATCATCACAATCTTCCCATTTGCCAACTGGAATTGGGCATTGTTTCCCGGTCTCGAGCATGCAATCCTCTCGGGATAGGCATAGGCGATCAACAATCCTGTTTCAAATGGATCTACAAATCCATTTTCGGGTTCAATCTGCAGCATTTTGCGGTATTGTTTCGCCACCTTTTCGATCTTATTGATTCCTTTGACAGAAAGCGATTCCCGCCTTGCTCTTCTCATAGCTTCCAACCTCAGGTTGATATCCACCCCTGCATCAGCCTCTAAAGGATCCCTTTCTTCCAATAAAGCTGCTATATCCGTAGCCAAACCGCTTTTGCCGATTTTCTCAGCCATAAGCAACATATGGGCTATACGGGGATGGGCAGGAATGGCATGGATTTTTTGCCCGTGGGCAGTGATTTTGCCTGATTCCATGGCATTGATTTCATGGAGCAGCTCATAAGCTTGGGAAATATGTCCGGAAGGGGGAGGAGTCAGCCAAGTAAGTTGCTGTATATCTTTCGTTCCCCATTGGACCATATCCAAAACCAAAAAAGCCAAATCCGCTTCTAAAATCTCCGGTGTCCTGAAGTCCGCCATCTGTGCATGGGTATGCCGCGACCACATCCGGTAGCAAACTCCCGGTCCAAGCCTTCCCGCTCTTCCTGACCTTTGGTCTGCGGAGTCTTTGGAAATCCTGATGGTTTCCAACTTTGAAAGCCCGGTCCTGGGATTGAATTTGGAAGTACGGCCATATCCCGAGTCGACAACGGTCTCAATGCCTTCTATCGTCAAACTTGTTTCCGCAATAGAGGTCGCCAATACCACTTTTCTCTTTCCGTATTTGTTGGGAAAAATGGCCTGATGTTGGGCTTGGGGACTCAGCAGGCCATACAATGGGTGAATTGAAAAATCCGGAAGTTGTCTTTTCAATATTGCTTCGGTTTTTTTGATTTCCCCCTGTCCGGGCAAAAAAACAAGAATGTCCCCGGTGTGCTTCAATGTGGCTTCAATGACGGTTTTGGAGACCATTTCAGGCAAAATACTCAAGTCAAAATCCCCTACAAAATGCTGCGCCACAGGAAAGGATTTGCCTTCACTTTTGACAGCAGGTGCTTGTAGTAAAGTTGTCAATTGCGGCATATCCAATGTTGCCGACATGACTAGTATTCTTAGATCAGGTCTAAGGATTTGCTGCACTTCACGGCAAAGCGCCATGGCCACATCTGCATGGATGTTCCTCTCATGAAATTCATCAAAAATCACCATTCCGACTTCTTCCAAGGTACTGTCGGAATGCAACATCCTTGTCAAAATCCCTTCTGTGACCACCTCAATCCTTGTTTTGGATGTTACCATGTTTTCAAACCTGATTCGAAAGCCAATGGTGTCACCAACTTTTTCGCCGATCAGGTCTGACATGCGCCAGGCTATTGTTTTGGCAGCAAGTCGCCTAGGTTCTAGCATTAAAATTTTCTTCCCTGCCAAAAAACGTTCCTCAAGCAATGCCAAAGGCAAAAGTGTGCTTTTCCCTGCTCCAGGAGGGGCATTGACTATCAGGGTGTTGTTGGATTCAAGGAGTGATTTTACTTCAGGAATAATATCCTTGATGGGAAGGTCAATGGTATGGTAGTCGAAGTTCAAAGTTCAGATTTTGAACCAAAGGTAAAAAAAATACCGCTGGATGTAGAACGGGAGGTTCACATGCAGCGGTATCGCTTGACAAATGGAATTATTATCTATTCAATCTTGGCCGAAGCTTTGCCATATTCCCACCTGATTTCAAAACTGTCAGATTTCACTTCATACACCAATCTTTCTTCCAGGGTGCTTGTTTGTATAGACGGAACTTCTACTCTCAAAGCATCTTTGCTTTGGTCATATTTGTAAGCTCCCCATTGCTTGGCTTCCTTGTTGAAAATAAAGGTAGAACTCGTCTCACCGGGGATAATGAAGAATGAATACTTTCCTGCAGGAAGCGTCTGTCCTTGGATTTTGATGTCTTTGGACGTTTCAAAAGTGGTAGCATCGTCAGCACCTGCTCTCCAAACTTGACCCAATGGAACCAAATCTCCCCAGATTACCCTGCCTTTTACCGCAGGACTGCTGTAGTTGATGGTTATCTTAGAACCTTTTATTGTTCCTTCCGCAGTTTTGGCAGGACTTGCTTTTTCTTGTGCAAAGGCTACTATGGATACCATTGCAAGCAACATGGTCAATAAGCCAAATCTTTTCAAATTCATTTTTTTCATGGTTTGGGTTTTATAAAATCTTTGATGTTTTAACTTATGCAGTCCTATTTTGGTTGTTAATATTTTGTTAAATCTTAACCCAGGCCTGCTTTTTATGGCTTTCAATGATTCTCTCACAGATCAAAAGTTCCCTCAGACCATCCTCAAATGTTGGGAAACTAGGTTTATCCGGCTGTTTTCCTTCTCTGACAGCCGCATATACTTCTTTGAACATCTGCTTGGATGTGTCAGGAAAACCTTCATTATGGCCTCCGGGAAAGCTCACCAATCCGGATGCTTCTCGGGTAAGCAAGGATGGATCTTTCATCAAATGCTGGTTTGCAGTTTCTCTTTTTCCTATCCAAAGCTCATTTGGTCTTTCAGAACACCATTCAAAGTTGGCCTTAGAACCCGAGATCTCAATATTCAGCCTGTTTTTTCTGCCTGCGTTTACTTGGCTGACTGTGACCGAACCTTTGTTCCCATTGTCAAACCTTAACAAAACACTCGCATGGTCTTCGGTATTGATCGGAACTTCAGCATAATCAGAAGCGTCAAGCATTTTCCCGGAATAGGTTTCTAAAGGTTTCAATGGCTTCAATCTCGTTTTATGGACAGTGGAAAAATCCGCCATCACTTCAGTCACTTTCAATCCTGTCACATATTCGGTGATGTCCAAAAGGTGCGAACCGATATCAGCGATAGCCCTGGAATCTCCTGATTTGTCAGGTTCCAATCTCCAGTTATAATCAGTCTGCAAAAACAGCCAATCCTGAAGGTACGAACCCATGGTGCTGTAAATTTCTCCCAAATCGCCGTTTTCCCTCATGGTTTTCATTTGCCTGACTAGAGGATAATAGCGAAGGTTAAAATGTACGGCATTAACCAGTCCTTTTTCTTTGGCCAAAGCCACAAGTTCTTCTGCCTCTTCAATTTTTGTCGCAAGTGGTTTTTCGCATACGACATGCTTTCCTGCCAACAAGGCTGCTTTGGATTGTGAAAAATGGAGAAAGTTTGGGGTACAGATATGAACCACATCAATGTCAGCCTGATTGAGCATGTCTTCAAAAGTGAAGGCATTTGGTATTCCCAGCAAAGCAGCTTTTTCTTTGGCCAAATCAATATTGACTTCGCACAATGCAGTCACTTCAATATTTGGCAATCTCCTCAATGCTTCCAAATGCGCAGGACCGATAAAGCCTGTTCCCACAATGGCTGTTTTAATCTTTTTCATAAGGTATTTTGGTTTGAAATCAAAATTAAAGATAGGGTCAAGAATTTGATTTAAAAAAAATCGCCTGCAAAAAGTCCCTCCAAAACTCTAATTAGAAAACACCACAAAAAAAAAGGCCACCGCACAAAGTGCGATGGACCTCTTCACCAATTAAGATTAGATAAAAAAATTAGCCAAAGTCAATGTTTTGGATGATGAAATAGAGTCTATTTAAAGTATGATCATTACGATTGAAGTGATAGCTGTCAATATGCCGGATATTCTAAAAACTTTCGCAATGTTGCCTCTAAACTCATAGGTTTTTTGGTCTTCAATGCTTTCGAAAATAATACTTCCGTCCTTATTGGTATGATAAAACGCATAGATATCAGTCTCAAAACTGTTTTTATGCGCAAATACCAATAAAGTAATGGTAAGAATAATGCAGATAATCAAAATATTTGATTTACTGATTTCTAATGGAAACCCCGAGTTTTCCCCCAAAAAAGGAAAGATACCAGATTGAACAAATGCGGCAGGAGTTTCCTTGACCTGAACCTGATTTTTTATTGACTCTTTTAAGGCAGGATTTCCAACATTTGCCAAAGTGTCATTGGTCATAAACATCAGGCAAGCCACTAAGACTGCCAATGTGCTTGTTAGGAATTTCTTCATTTCAAATGGATTAATTAGATGATTATTGTTGGGTTTTTGGGTGACTCAACTGATTGAAAATAAGTAAGAAAAAAATTAATATCAAAATAATAATATAAAAATAAATCAAAATACAAAATTATTATTATGAAACAGAATTAATAGGATATGAAAAGAGCTTAAAATTATGTTTTTAGGAATTAAAATGTCCTTCTGAAAGAAATAGAGCCTAATTTTTCCTTCCGAAATCTATGAATGCATCTATTAACCTGCCGGAAATAGGTTATGATTTTTATCCAAATACCATTTTAAAAAAGTATAATTTTATCCAAATCATTTTCCAATTAAACGTAAAAATATTATCAATATTTAAATGATTAATTAATAATAAATTTTGCCTTTTATAGATAAAACAAATTTTTATATTAATTTAATGCTGTTTTTTAGGATAAGATGGAGCAACTATTTGATATAATCGAGTTTGAAGCATTAGATGGATTTCCATGTAACCTTTGGCATTACAAAAAATCCGGCAACACCAAAGGGCCTGTATTATTGGTGCATGGTGCCGGAGTAAGGGCTAATATTTTCAATGCACCGACAGATAAAAACATCATTCAAGCTTTGGCAGAAGAAGGTTATGATGTTTGGTTGGAAAATTGGAGGGCAAGCATTGACCTGAAGCCGAATGAATGGAATCTTGATATAGTAGCAGAGAATGACCATCCGGCCGCTGTAAGGAAAATAGTGGAGCTGACAGGGTATAAAGAAATCAAAGTGATCATCCATTGTCAGGGCAGTACGAGTTTTATGATATCTTATGTAAAAGGGTTGCTCCCCGAAGTAAAGACTATCATTAGCAATGCAGTTTCCTTACATCCTGTAGTCCCCAAATTCTCGGTATTTAAGATCAACTTCCTTGTTCCCATTGTCAGTTTGATGTTTGACTATCTGAATCCGCAGTGGGGCCTTAATGCACCGGATTTTAAAACCAAAATGCTCAGGAAACTTGTGAAAGTCACCCATCCTGAAAATGACACCATGGTGGGCAAGTTTGTTAGCTTTACATATGGATCAGGATTTCCAGCTTTATGGCTATTAGAAAACCTCAATGAGGAAACTAAAAACTGGATACAGCAGGAGTTTGCCAATGTTCCACTGACTTTTTTTAAGCATATCCAAAAATGTATCCGAAAAGGAGTTCTGATACCTCTTGATGCAAACAACGGACAAAGCCATGCTCCTGATAATTTTAAACCTGAAGCAAGGATTGTTCTCTTTGGCGGCATGAAAAATCTTTGCTTCCTTCCTGATAGTCAACAAAATACTTTCGGGTATTTGGAGAGGGTGGATCCCGGTGTCCATCAATTGTACCTACTGGAGAATTACAGCCACCTGGATGTTTTCTTTGGAAAAAATTCTCACGTAGATGTATTTCCCTTGATGATTGCTGAACTGAACAAACCTTAATTTTAATACCCATGCCACCTAATAGAATCAAAAGATACCAAGGCAGACACGCCTTGGTGGACGGTATTTCATATGTAATGCCTGTAAGTGCAAGAAATTCCCCTGCATTGATGGCCGGTTTTACCTGCGATTGGGAAAAAGCAAATGCCCTACTTCCCGGAAACGAAATTCATGCCCTTAGGCTACCAAACGGAAAAGCAACATTATTGATTACTGTCATCAATTACCTGGATACAAGTATTGGGAAGTATATAGAGTACAGTATTGCTATAGGATGTACCCACGGTCCTAAACCTGCTCCGCGAATACTCAATGCAATGATGCTAAAGACTTATGGAACCGGACAATATATCCTTGACCTTCCGGTAAGCAGCGAGGTTTCTGTAAAGGGAGGAAAAGGAATTTGGGGAATGCCTAAGCACAAGGCCAATCTGGACTTTAAGGTTACAGAGGATCGGGTGACAAGTCAATATGAAAAAGACGGTCAGTTTGCTTTCAGGATAGAAATCGACAGACCAAAAAGTGCCTCACTCAAGCTGAAAATAGGAGCCACTAATTATTGCAGGTTCAGGAATATGCTCATGGCTTCTTATATCTACTTTGACACCAAAGCCGGCGTAAATCTTTTTGGAAAAGCAAAAGGAAAGTTGTTTATCGGTGACCATCCCAACGTTTCATTCTTGAGAGATATTGACATTAATCCTGATCCATATTTTACGCTTTTTATGCCTAAAGCAAATGGTATTCTGGATGACCATTTTGACTGTTGGTTTATGACCTATGACGAGCCCCAAACTGAAATGCCCGAAGGCCTTGAAAGTATTTACAACTTGGGCCTGAGTGAGGATTGGCTTCCTGATCCTTCAATTACAGATTTCGAGAAGTACAAAATCTAGTATTCCACTTTAACCCAAAATCCTATGAGCCCTCTAAAACAAACTATTGTAGACCTTAGCAACGCTTATGTATTTTTTTGTGCTTCCATTTATTTGGGCATGTTCTGGTCACTGCATTTTTTCTGGTTTCCAAATTATCCCTCCACGCTCAATCTGGAGAACTATTATGATGCGATTATTCCGCAGACTACTTTGGCGACGAAGTTTTTTTTCATCACGATTCCCATCATGGCAGCATGCTTGGTAGTTATGTTGATTTCTGAATGGAAGACAAAATTGATGTGGGTACCTATCGTCTGGATTCCGGGATTGTTGGCTCCGGTGATCATCCAACAAGCTTATATCGAAGACATCAATAACCAATTTTCGGAAGGAGTGACGGATGAAGCCACACTTCAGATTCTTTTGGGTGAATGGATGTATCTCAACGACTTAAGGTGGATTATTTTGACTATAATGTGGGGAATCACGATGTACTTTTTCATTGCCAAGGCAAAAGGAAGATAATTCCAAGTACCATCATATTTTCAGTTTTTTCCATTTAACTAAGAGGCAGCATGAAGAAATATCTCACTTTGATAGTCATTGCCATTTCAGTGCTTACCGTTATCTCGGGTTTGACTCAGGTATTTATGCCGGCAATGGTCCTGAAGATAATCGGTGCCGACATTACTGAGTCCACACGGCATCTGTTTGGGATCGTGGGTATGTTTATGGCCCTTTTTGGCGGTATGTTGGTTCATGCAATTTACAGTACCCATACAAGTAAAGTTGTGGTGTTGTGGTGCGCTTTGCAGAAATTAGGCGCTTTTGTTGCCGTGAGTCTCGGGGTGATGAATGGCCTGTTTTCTTGGATGGCTTTGGGCGTTGCGGTTTTTGACCTGTTTTCTGGGCTTTTGTTTTTGTATTACATGAAAACACTTCCATCAGAATGAAAAGGGCAAGCTATTTCTTTTTCTATACCTATATAGGTTTGGTAGTTGTTGCCGGGTTTTGGGGTGCATTTATAAATCCTGTTTGGGATTTTGCCAATTTATTTAAGTTTCAGATCAGCGAATTGGATGATTTTGAAAGGATTAATATTTTGAGTCAATACCGGTTTTTGAGAGGTTTGGAACTGGGTTTTGGAATTTTTTCCCTGACTTTCTTCAAAGAGATTTTTTCCGAAATTAAATTCAACAGGGTTTTCCTGAGCATAATGGGATTGGGGATATTGGCCAGAATAGCTTCTTGGATTTGGGATGGAAATCCAGGATCCTTGACAAAATTCTTCATGTTTTATGAAGCCCTAGGCTGGGTCATGATTTTTATTTATTCAAAGTCAACGATCGAAAAATATGACTGATCCCAAACCACCTACCCAAAATCCGAAGAAGTCACTCGTCCTGGCCGGTGGGGGAATGCGGGTTGCTTATCAGGCTGGTGTCTTGGTAGCTTTGGAAGAAGAGGGAATAAGTTTCGATCATGTGGACGGCACCTCGGGCGGAATATTCAATACAGGAATGCTCGCTTCAGGATGGAAACCCAAGGAGATTGCTGAGAAATGGAGAACGCTCAAACTCTCAGGATTCATGTCTGCCGGCAGTGCCAAAAGCTATCTCAAACCTTTCAAAACACAGGGCATTGCAGATGCTAACAACATCCGAAAAAAAGTATTTCCCCATTTGGGGATTTCTGTTTCTCAAATCAACAAACAAGAAAAATTTGCTGCCACGTTCAACGTCTGCAATTTTTCAACAAAATCTGTGGAAGCCATTCCATCCAATTCTGTGACTGAAGACCATTTGATTGCAGGCGTTTCCTTGCCAATATTTATGCCTGCTATCCAGATTCAGGATACTTGGTATACCGATGCAGTCTGGATCAAAGATGCCAACCTGATGGAAGCTGTCAAACAGGGTTCCAAGGAACTTTGGTTGGTTTGGGCGATTGGAAACAGCCCAACTTACCTTGGCGGAGCCTTCAACCAATATGTACACATGATCGAAATGAGCGCTAACGGAGCGCTTTTGGAAGAATACAATCAGATAAAATTAACCAATGAAATTGGAGCGATAGGGAAGTCAGAATTTGAACCCATCAAACTTTTTGTAATAAAACCCCCAATCGCACTTCCCCTTGATCCTGACTTTTTCTTTAACAAGGTGAATGCAAAGGAACTCATCAATATGGGTTATGCACATGCTAAAAAATACCTTTCTTCTATACCTCCAAAAGGTGAATTCTTGGAAGCAGACACCACGAAAAACCGGGAGCCCGAATTTCTGTACAGTTTTAGGGTTTCTTTTTCAGGAAAATCGAAGAGTCCAACCAAATCCCAGAAAATGGAATATTCCCTTTACTTCAGGTTTGCTGAATTCCGTGAACACCATGAATTGGAAGTTTATTCAAGTTTGAAATTAGAAGATATCCATGATGAAATATCATGCTTTGATCACCTGACAGAAATTACCAACACAACCAAAGGAAGAAAATTGGAAATCCAAACTTCCCTTATTTTGGAAGGAAAAGTACACAAGATTACTGTTGCCACAGTTTTGACAAATCCGCTTGAAATCCTTATGGGATTGAATTTTAAGGATTTAACATTTAAAATGTGGGA
This sequence comes from Aquiflexum gelatinilyticum, assembly GCF_024741135.1. Classification (GTDB taxonomy): domain Bacteria; phylum Bacteroidota; class Bacteroidia; order Cytophagales; family Cyclobacteriaceae; genus Cognataquiflexum; species Cognataquiflexum gelatinilyticum. The sequence goes on along the minus strand of NZ_JANSUY010000009.1, from coordinate 17,558 downwards.
TGAAAATGCTAATTTAATAACTGAAACAATACTTTACCAATCGATTTTGGATCGGTTAAAGGCTGTCTATTTCAGCAGTCTAAAGTCAACTCTAGACAAAAGCATAGGGATAAGGAAGCGTTTTTCAACTTTAAAAAATTTAATAAACTATGGAATTTGAAAAAAAGCCAATGGTCGACTGGTACGACCCCAAGCAACTTGCTGCTACCGGCATCAAAACCGTTGTTTCAACCGTATTTGGGAATTTTGCCGATAGGAGAGAAATGCAGGCTGCTTTAGATCCCGGAAGGGGATTCTATGATTATTCAGAAAGAACAGACATTTGGCTGGATTATATTTCTGATTTGGGCGATGGATTCAATGCTACTTATTCAGTCGCACACTTGTTGGCCAAAGACCAATTGGAATTAGGAGGAATACAAACCAAAAGAGGGAATATTTTGATCATGGGTGGGGATGAAGTGTATCCCACACCCGAGATGGAGGAATACCGAAACAGGCTACAGGGTCCTTACCATGCTGCTTTTCCAAAAAACAATGCAGATCCCGACCCACCCGGACTTTTTGTAATCCCCGGCAACCATGATTGGTATGATGGGCTGACCAATTTTTTGAAAGTATTCTGCCAAAACCGTTCTCTAGGAAACTGGAGAACCAAGCAAAGCAGAAGCTATTTTGCAGTCAAACTTCCGAACAATTATTGGCTGATCGGAATCGATATCCAACTGAATGCCGACATTGATGTTCCCCAGCTCAATTACTTTCAAAATCTGGCAGAAAAAGAATTAAAGGCTAAGGATAAAATCATTCTAGCCACCGCTGAACCTGCTTGGGTATATGAATCTTTTGATGAATCCAACAGTTCAAACAAACGCCTAAAGTTCTTTATTAACAGGATTTTAAAAGGGGAAACTGAGGATAAAACTGACCCCGAATGTTACTATAGAGGAAAAAATAAAGACATCGAAATCACCACAATTCTGACAGGAGATCTTCACCATTATTCCCGGTATGAGGAAAAGGTTGGGCCAAAGGAAACACGACAACTTATTACGGCCGGAGGGGGAGGTGCATTCATGCATACCACCCATAGCCTCAAAGAAAAGATAAACCCAAGTGAGGGTTTTGACGCATCTTTCAAAAAAGCCTTTCCTTCCAAAAACGAGTCACTGAGTCTCAACAATAAAAACCTCCTATTTTTTATCCACGGTCCTTGGATGGTTCTGATTTTGGGATTGGTACATGCACTTTCTTTTTATTTCCTCCTGATTGGAGGCATTCAGACAGAGAATTTTTATATCACCAATTCCAATCCCTCAGGATCGGCGCTTGATCTTTTTGACATTGCGATATTGACACCATCGGTGATTTTATCGAACCTGACTTTTTGTTTGGGTATATACATGTTCACTGATTTTAAATCCGGAAACCATAAGACAGCCAATAAAATCACCGGTGCTGTACATGGATTGTCACACATTTTGGTGTTTTATCTTTGCTTGGTTTATTTACCAATTTTTAATACAGCCAATCTTGCTGGTTTACCTTTTCAGGGTTTGATTTTATTTATTGAAATGTGGGTCATAGGAGGCTTATTAAGCGGCTTTATTTTTGGAATTTACCTCTGGTTCAGTTCAAGGTTTCTCAACAACCACATTACCGAAGCTTCTTCTTCATTCAAGGGAGAGGATTTTAAAAATTTCATCAGGATCCATATTTCTGCAAAAGAAACGACCATATATCCAATAGGTATCAGGAATGCTGTTAAAAACTGGAAAAATGTCGGAGATGAAAAGAATCCCCGCTTTGAAGGGGATGAAATAAAATATGAATTGATTGAAGAGCCTATCCAAATCCCACACTAAATATGAAAAAACTATCCAAACCACTTTCTGACCTGAAAAGCCATTATGATTTTATCGTAATCGGTTCAGGATACGGGGGAAGTATTGCTGCATCACGGATGTCCCGCTTAGGCAAATCCGTATGCCTTTTTGAAAAAGGAAAGGAATTTTTACCCGGTCAGTTTCCTGATACTTTGGCTGAAGCCACCAAGGAAATGACCTTGAATGTTGGCAAAGAGCATAAGGAAAAAAATGGACTATATGAATTTACAATTGGAGAAGGAATCGCTGTGCTCAAAGGATGTGGACTCGGAGGTACTTCGCTGATCAATGCCAATGTGTCCATCAAACCGGATCCAAGAGTAATGGACCAACCTGAATGGCCAAGCGCTATCAGAGAAAATTTACCCTCATTTTATGAAGGATTGGATAAAGCTTGGGAGATGTTAAAACCCAATCCTTATCCCGAAAATAAAAATGGATATCCGGTTTTGAACAAGACCCAAGGAATGCGAAAATCTGCAGAAAGGATGGCAGAAGAATTCAGACTCTTGGATATCAATGTCAGTTTTGAAAACAAAAACGACAACCATGTCGGTATTTCTCAGCCGAAATGTACCAATTGCGGGGATTGTGTTACAGGCTGTAATGTTGGCGCCAAAAACACCACAGCGATGAATTATCTCCCTGATGCATTCAATCACGGTGCAGAAATATTCACAGAAATCAATGTTCGCCACCTTGAAAAAACCGAAAACGGATGGAGGGTATTTTTCAATCCAATGTCAACAGGTAGGGAAGTTTTCGATGCTCCTGAAATGTTTATTGAAGCCGAAAATGTTATCCTGGGAGCAGGTTCGTTGGGTTCTACCGAAATATTGCTTAGATCAGCCAAAAAAGGGCTTTCTATCTCAGATTTCATTGGAAAAAGATTTACGGGAAATGGCGATGTTCTTGGCTTTGGTTATAACAACGATGTCCCCATCAATGGGATCGGACTAGGAAAAAAAGCGACAGACCAAATTGCAAACGTCGGACCCTGCATCACTAGTGTCATTGACATGAGAGACAGACCAAAAATGGAAGACGGGATGACTTTGGAGGAAGGATCTGTTCCGGGACCTATCAGAGGATTGATGGCAGGAATGTTGGTTACCACTTCCCGTTTATTCGGAAAAAATACAGATAGGGGTTGGGGAGATTTTTTCAAAGAGAAAATCAGGGAAATTACCAGCTTGATCAGGGGTCCGTTTTATGGTGCCGTCAACCATACCCAGATTTACCTGGTTATGACACATGATGATGGTAATGGGGAAATGGCTTTGGAAAAAGACAATCTTCGGATCAAATGGAAAGGGGTCGGAAAGCAGGAAATCTTCAAAAAGGTTTCAGGAGAGCTCTACAGCGCAACCGAAGCCCTTGGAGGGAGTCAGATTCCAAATCCAACATGGAACAAAATGATGGATTACGATTTGGTGACTGTGCACCCCTTAGGAGGCTGCAATATGGGAGATGATGCCACCAAAGGAGTGGTAGACCATAAAGGCCAGGTTTTTTCAGGCAAATCAGGGACAGCTTTACATAAAGGTTTATATGTCATGGATGGTGCGGTAATTCCCAGACCTGTTGGAACAAATCCTTTATTGACCATCAGCGCATTGGCCGAGAGAAGTTGTAAAATCATCGCTGAAGAACTTGAAACAAAGGTGAATTATAGTTGGAAGCTTATTCCTGAAAAGGACTCCTTTCCAAACTTAAAACCCGGAGTCCAATTTACTGAGTCCATGAAAGGTTATTTCTCTTTAGAAGAAACCGATGATTATGAAAAGGGATTTGACAAAGGAAAGGCAGCAAATTCTCCATTTGAGTTCACTTTAACCATCAAATCTGAGGATGTGGATTCATTTGTTGAAGTAGCGACCCATGAAGCGGGGATGTTTGGAACCATGCTTGCACCTGCTTTATCCAAGTTTCCCCTCACTGCTGTCAATGGCACTTTCAATTTATTCATTGAACACAGCCAAGATCCTGATAGAAAAAAAATGATTTACAACACCCTTTTGTTGAGCCAAGAAGGCAATAAATACTATTTCATGGGATTCAAGGAGGTATTCAATGACAAAGGTTTTGACGTTTGGAAAGACACTACCACTTTATTTATTACACTGCATGAAGGAGATTCAAGCTCAGGAAAAGTAATTGGAAAAGGAAAGCTGATCATTGAGCCGACTGATTTTGCAAAGCAACTGACTACGATGAAGGCATTGAACACCACCAACAAAATGGAAGAACTGAAAGCGATTGGGACCTTTGGAAAGTTCTTTGCAGGAAATGTCTTTGAAACTTATTTCAAAAAATTGGGAAAATAGGGGAGATCAGGGTCTTCCGACAGATTCTCTCATGGAGGTCAACCAAGTAGGGGTTGCCCTCCTTTCTTTTAATTTGGCCTTTACCCACCTGTTTGCTTTTTCCAAAGCTCCTTTGTTTTGATATTCTGATCTTTCTCTAAGCAGGAGCTTAATAAACATATCCAATTCTTTAGATTGAATTTCAGAAAACAGCGAATCTTTCTTAAATAAAGTTTTATCAAATTCTCTGTCTTTCTTTAGAATCGAATAATTGGCTCCAACTTTTAGATATCCTTTTGAAAGCAATGATTCTTTGGCTTTTGGAATCAATAGATCAAGGTATTTATCAGGGAATACAAGGTTTAAACTCTCATCAAGATACAAGTCCCAATAGGTTAATGAATCTTTCAAAGCTACATTTCTTGCTTTTGGATTTGCAAAATCAATGATTTCGGTGCTTTCAATAAAGTCATCAATCAGCAGATGATTATAAGTAATTGGATATAATTTAAAAGTCAATTCTGGATTTGCATCTATTGGGTTTTTGACTAAAGTTAAGATTACTTCTCTGTCATTTATTTTATTATAATTCAATACTTTATGTTTATGCAAAAAAGTAGAATCTACCTCAGCGACCTGCATTGAAACAGTGTCAATTTCACCAACGACAAGGTTGTTCCTTAGGAGGCTTTGCAAACTTAAATTGAAAGCATTCATATATTCAGAAGGATCGTTGTACCAAAAATATATGGGAGAGGGTACCGATTTGGAAAAATAGTGAATACTGCCTTCAAACGGCCAATCCAGCCTCAGGGTAGCCAATAAGGCCATTTCACTTTCGTCCAAAACCCCATCTGCAGTAATCTGAAGGATGTCTTTGGAAAAATAGCCGTAATTTGTCGAGTTTCCCAACATAGGGAGTCTTTGAAGTCTTGAAACCGAAAAAGCGATATTCTTCTTTTTTTGCTCTACAGTCCTTATAAGTTTACTGTCCTGTTTTATAGCGAGTTCCAAGGAATCCAATACTGCAAATTCCATTTTAAGCAAAGAATCTATCAAGCCAAGTTCAAATCCACTGACTGCCTCATCCGATTCAATCTGAGCGACCATCTGTGAAATTTTATCATGGTGAAAAACCACTTTTTTGACATCCTTTCCGGTAATCAGTGAAAATAGGTTTTTGAGGGTTTCGGCACCTTGTATTTCGGCATTTTTGAGAATTTCAGCCCGGTGAGCAAATGCCATCAGTTTTTCAATGCAATATTCTTTTACTTTTTTGGCATCCTTAAAATCCACTTTACCATTGTAATCCAGAATTTCAAACCCGGGTATTCCTTTTTCGGGAATAAACCAAGGATTGATGTCCGCATCAAGTATGCTTGGTGCCAAACCAAAAATGTGAACTTCAGCCAAGTCATCATAAATCACAATAGCAGAAGGATCCAAATTGGTAAAATCAAAGCCAGCCTTGACCCAACCTCTACCCACCATGGCGAGTTTTTTCCTTGTTTCTTTTCTGCTGAAATCAGCCAGTTTATTTTGATAATAAAAATCCATGAAATCCACCGAAGCGAGGGAATCATTGGCTGCGGGGTTATTCTGATACATCATAAACAGAGCTTCTTCTTTGTTTCTGGCACTTGGATTCCACTTTTCGTCTTTTTCCTTTTTGGTTTTTTCCCTATACAGGAATTCCAACATGTCTTCATAAAGTGGGTCTCCAGCCACATCATTAAGATATCCGTGGAAGTTAAGCTTGTCCATGATATTCCTGCTGTCAACTTCATGCCGGATAATTCTCCGCCAATTATTGACAGGAGTCATTTTTTTGTATTCCTCATCCCGCTCATCTTTGGAAAGTCCCTGGAAGTTCTTAAGGTTTTTGAGTGCAGAACGGATGTCTTGATATAAAATCTCGCCTCGAGTTTGGATATTTTCATCTTCTATCAAATTCAGTCTTACCTCATCAATGGAAGAAATCACTTCTCCATAATATTCAGCTGTCACCAATTGACCTATCTGCCTTACCTCAGTCACCATATTGGTAGTTTCATTCAATTTCAGCCCACCTCCAAAAATTCCAAAAGGATTCCATATAAAAAGTCCAACCACAATCGCCAAAACGATGAGGATGTCCAAAAGAAACTTCCAGTTTTTGAGGAATAGGCCTATCATTGTTCTACGATTGTTTCAGTATCCACCAATAAATTGACCTTTGAAATGATCAGGTCATCACTTTTGAAGCTGATATAAATTTCATCATACCCTAATGAAGACAACAGTATTTGAAACAACTGCCGGGTATTGTTTTGTGTGGTACGGACAATTCCCATATAGCGCAGGTTTTCACGGATATCCAATTCGGCGAGTCTGAAAAATTCCTCCTGATCCCTGATATCAATCTTATTCAAGAAAACTTTGGGGTCAGAAATCAAAGAATCTTCCACAAAACTTGAAGGAGGATAGGAGAAGTTGATAACCTCAATAGGAGGGAGTTCAAGGTGGATTTTGGTATCCTCAATCCTGATATCAGCTTCCTTGATTTTGCTAAGATCGATACCGGCTTTCACCCTTGCTTTGGAATAGGCCATAAAACTAGCTTCACTGATTTTCAAAAGGGCAAGTTTCTTGGTTTTGGTACCAAAAACGATTTTGTCTATCACGAATTCGGTTGTGGCTAAATCCGAAGCATTTTGGATTTTTCCCACCACCAGAGCCCGTTCGTTTTTTTTACAGGAAAATAATAGAACAGTCAATATCATCACTGCAAAAAAAGAGTTCCTGCTAAAAATTGTTTCAGAGGTCCTCATGATTGCATTTTTTTAAATTTTTCGAAGGCTGTCTGAAGCTTGATGTCATATTTATTGACTTTATAGCCGCTGCCGTTATAACCATAAGCAAAGCTAGCCCAATCATAATTCCCGGATTTTTCTTCTGAAATGAAATTTATCAAAGGGGTTCCTTTTAGTTTTTTGGTCTTGATAAATTCCAAAAAGTCCATGAAATGGAATTTCTCATGCTCATGCTGTTTTTCCTCAAAATCTTTGTAGTCCTTGTATTTTCTACCTTTGATATTGTGGTTAAGGTTTTCTCCAAGAATCTGGAACAGTCCCCATGAGGCAGAGAAAACTGCAATTTCAGGATCTATTTTTCTTGCGCGATCAAGCCGGTCATACTCTGCAACTCCTCCTTTATAATATTGTCTAGTCCAGCTTTTGTACAGGATATCCTCATTGCTTTTTTGAAGCTTTAGGATTTCCTCTTCAGGCATTTTCCTGATACTGCTTAGGAGTTTCCACATCAAATGTCCCTCAAAAAGAATCTTTGCCCTTCCATCACTGAGATGCCCACGTCCGGAGGATTCCACAGAGATTACTGATTTAACCACAGGTAGGGAAAGAATAATGTTATCTTTTTCAGCGAGATTTTCAAGCACTTCTTTGATTTCCTCATCATTGAGAATTTTACTGTTGATATTGTCCATGATCTGGACAAAAGCAAAATTACTTGCCACAGGTAGTTGTTCTCCCCTTGATTCTAAAAGTGCATTTTTAAGGTTTGTTATGGGGGAACCTGAAGCGGGAGGCTGTTGCATGTCTCCCACGGTTTCTTCGCCTTCCATAAATTCCCTGTCATCATCACCCAATGAATCGTCCTGTTCCAAACTCGGTGGCGGTGTCCCCGCACTTGGCATGATTCCTTCAGGAAGATCTGATGATGGCAGTGGAGAGGCGGGAGGGGTAGTCCCGTCAGCCTGTTGATTGGGATTTCTCCACCTTTCTCTAAAGTATTTCAATGATTTGTCCCCAAAATAAAAGGCAATCATCATTAAGAATGCTGTTTCAAAAAATTCAAATTGTTGGATTCTCAGTGCAATCAAATCACTGCTTAGCTCCTCCGATCCCATACTGCTGATCAACAAAGAAATGCCCCCAAACAACAAAGTAAACGCGATCATACCCCTTACAGTGCCGGGAGGCAATCCAAAAGTCTGACTTCTATAGGGATTGTATAAAGGTTCACGAACTCCGCTAGCCGGTAAATCGATCCCAAATTCCCGGGCATCTCTCTTTGCTTCAGCTATTTTCTGCCATTCCCCATCAGTTATTCCAAAATTGATATTGTAATGATAGACAGACCATACGAAATAGATCATAAAAACGGCAATCCATATCACAATTATCAGCAATCCAACGATGGAAAAGAGGTTTTTCTTTTCGATATACATCAGTATGCTGTAAAAAATGGTAATCAAAACCAGCGTTACCGCAAATATGATGGTCCCTTTGAAAAACACATCATGGTACTTATTGACATAGTAGGAACTGATCTGCTCCTCAGTTTTAAAATACCTGATCAAGATCCCATAGATAAGGCCCACAGCAATGATAGCCGGAATAGTCAATGCAAGGACTACATCTTTTTCTTCTGTATAAAAATTTCTGATCAAAAACCCAATGGCAACTGCCATCAAAATGGTAGCTGCAATCTTAATGATCAGCTGGTAAAAGGCGCTCTGTTTTTTCATATTGGTGATAGTTTACTTCTTTCAAACCAGTCCTCGTTTAATATCTGAATAGTGACAGGCTCATTGGATTTGAGCAGGGCACTGATAGTTTTATAAAATCTTTCGTATGCGTTTCGTGAATATTGAAGTGACTTTGATGTTCCTGCCGAAACCCCGTCAGCAATCAGAATACAGCCATCTGTGTTCTCGTGGGTATTTCCGACGTGGATATAGACATTTTGAAAATTAGGGATATCCTTGATCTCAAGGTGATAATCAAACCAATCTCCATAGATCCTTCTATATTTCTTGGTGAGGTCAGTTTCTATCCTGTAAAAATCAATGGGGAAAACGCCGGCAGGGATTCTTGTCTTTTTGGCGACTTTCACTTCATTATAGGTATCTTCAAGGGTATAAGCGAAAAATTTATTTCTCAAAAAAATCAAACCTAGGGTGGTTTCTCCATCATCCAAATACCTCAAGATGGTAAGCGTACAACTTCCCAATGCTGTACCGGTATCTGATTTTGAGTTCTCCAACCTGAATTCCAAGTCTTTGATTTTCTGCTCTAATTGGCTGATTTCAGAGTTTTTTTCAACGACTGGAGATATGGGATTCAAAACAGCTACAGGTTTGATTGGGTCGGATGGGATAGCTTCTTTGGTTTTTTCTTTTGAAAAAGTAAATGCAGAGGAAAGACTTTTGTATCCTTTTTCAATCAATACCACCACATAACCAATGAATCCTATAAGATAGAGCCATATTTTACTCAGCAAATCAGGGTTGGTCACAAAGACTAAAACCATGACGGCAAGGAATGCAATGACTAAAAGTGCAGCAATATTTTTCATGAACAATTCAAAAGATTAGATCCTGAACAAACTCGATGTAATCAAAAAAGCAAACAAATAATTTTAAAATTTATATAATTACCTATTAATAATCAAGTAAATACTGCTTTTTCATGCATATTTGATCAAACTACCTTCGGTTTAATAAAGTGTACAATCTGATTCAAAAAAGATTTGATTGAAGGATTGAGAACCAAATCAAAAGATCATGTTTTTCGCATCCACTTAAATCAGAAAAATACATTCTATCACTTTCAGTTCAAAAAAGGGGCTGATTTCCCTTAAAACCTGAGAGTATTTGATTAAATTTTGTGGTTAAACAATCATTATTTAAAAATGGCAAACTATAACCTACGAATTAACGGAAACGATTACAACGTGGAAGTTGAAGACGACACACCACTACTGTGGGTGTTGAGGGATCATATCGGCTTGGTAGGAACCAAATATTCCTGCGGAATAGCCCAATGCGGCGCCTGTACGGTCCATGTAAACGGTGAAGCGGCCTTTTCCTGTACCTTGCCGGTTTCCAGTATCGGATCTGACGAAATTACTACTATTGAAGGACTTTCCTCAGAAGGTGACCATCCTGTACAAAAAGCATGGGATGAAGTAGATACTGCACAATGCGGTTATTGTCAAGCCGGTCAGATCATGACCGCAGCGGCATTTTTGAGAAAAAACCCAAAACCAACCATGGAGGAAATCGAAAATGCAATGAACAGAAATCTGTGCAGATGTGGCACTTACCATAAAATCCGTGAAGCAGTAGCCTTAGCAGCAAAACTTAAATAATCATGGCAAATCTAACGAAAACAAATAGAAGGGATTTCCTCAAAATAGCAGCCACTGCTTCCGGGGGATTGTTTATCGGTTTCTATTGGTCAGGATGCGATTCTCCCAAGATGAAGGTTTTGACCAATGAAGAGATACTTCTCAACGCACATAATTTCAACAGCTATCTTTCCATTTCTCCCACGGGTGATGTGGTGATTTATTCCCCTAACCCGGAATTAGGACAAAATATCCTGACTTCATTTCCAATGGTGGTAGCAGAAGAATTGGATGCAGATTGGCAGAAAGTAAGGGTTATCCAAGCCAATTTGGATGTTGAAAAATATGAAAGACAACTGACCGGTGGATCCGGTGCCATGCCGCATTCTTGGGAAAGGCTCCGAAAGGCAGGGGCTACTGCGAGACATCTTTTGGTAGCAGCAGCTGCTACAAAAATGAATGTCAATGCAAGTACCCTTTCGACTTCCAATGGAGAAGTAATCCACAAGGAGAGCGGTAAAAAAATGGGTTATGGTGAATTGGTCACCGATGCATCCAAACTTACTGCCCCCGAGGAGGTCACTTTAAAAGATCCAAAAGATTTTAAAATCATTGGCACGCCTGTCAAAAACGTGGAAAACAAAAACATGTTTACAGGTAAGCCGCTTTATGGACTTGATTTTTATAGGGAAGGTATGCTACATGCCATGATCCAAAGGCCTCCTTTTGGCATGAAAATCAAATCTGTGGACGATGCCGCAGCAAGGGCAATCTCAGGTGTGACAGAGGTGGTTACGTTCAAAAACAACGTAGCCGTAGTAGGAAAGTCAACCTGGCCACTGATGAAAGCCAAAAAATTACTGAAAATAGAGTATGAACCTGATGGCGTCGTAGAAAGTACTTTTGACCATGACAGGCTATTTGCAGAATTGCTAAACGGTAAAACTGCAGAAGTCAAAAGAAAAGATGGTGATGTGGATGCTGCTTTCAAAAATGCCGCTCAGGTTATCACGAGTGAATACCAATGTCCATTCCTTTCTCACTCTCCCATGGAACCGCAAAACTTCTTTGCACATGTGCAGGGTGACAAAGTGGAGTTGGTTGGGCCAACACAGACTCCTGATAGGGCAAGGAATGATACAGCCCAGTTATTGGGCATTCCGCCTGAAAATATTACAGTACAGATAACCAGATTAGGTGGAGGTTTTGGTAGACGACTGAGGGCTGACTTCGTGGTCGAGGCTGCTGAATTGTCCAAAATGATGAATGCCCCTATCAAATTAACCTGGAGTAGGGAAGATGACATGACCGGCGGAGCTTATCGACCTGCTGTAAGGTACAGGTTCCAAGCTGCTTTGGATGAAAGTGGAAACATGATTGGGTACAAGCTGAGAGGAGTTGGGATCAATGCAGGTAATTCTACAAGAGAAAATAATTTCCCTTCAGGGGCAGTAGAGAATGTGTTGATCGAATCTGTGGAACACAAATCCGCCATCACCACCAATGCATGGCGAGCGCCGATCACTAATTTCTTGGCCTATGCAGAGCAGTCATTCTTAGATGAAGTAGCTTTGGCAGCTAAAAAAGATCCTGTCCAATTCAGATTGGATTTGTTGGCAAAAGCTAAAGCTTCACCTGTGGGTGAATTGCAATATGATGTAGACCGAATGATCGGTGTCATCAAAATGGCTGCTGAAAAATCCAATTGGGGAAAAGATGCCAATGTCATGCAGGGTTTCAGCGTTTATTTTTCTCATAGATCGTATGTTGCTCAGGTGGCCAACATCGAAATGGAAAATAACCAACCAGTCTTGAAAAAGATTGTTGCTTGCACAGATTGTGGCATTGTCGTGAATCCAACCGGTGCTAACCATCAGGTGAGGGGCGGTATCGTCGATGGCATGGGCCATGCCATGTACGGAAACCTGACTTTCGAAAACGGATTGCCCAAGCAGAAAAACTTTGACACTTACCGTTTGATCAGGATGAAAGAAGTTCCTGAAATCGACGTCCACTATGTCCAAAACGGCATCGATCCAACAGGATTAGGCGAACCGGCTTTGCCGCCAACAGGTGGTGCAGTGGCCAATGCGATCTTCAAAGCAACCGGAAGGAGACTGAGAAGTCAGCCATTCATCGAGCAAAAAGAATTCTCCGATATCAAGTTGCAGATCAAGAGAGCTTAGATAGAAGCAAGGTTACAGTTTTGGCCCACTGTTGGAATAATTTCCATGGTGGGCTTTTTTATTTTATATCTCATCCATCTCTCTTTCAGGCCAATAGGGTCCGGTCAAGGTAAGATTTTGGAATAATGGATCAAATTCAAATTGAATCGGCATTTCATCCCGTTTTTGTTCATGGATATTGAGGCAGGCATTGAAATGGACCAAATCAAAATCCAACATCAACTTACCTTTCAAATCGTTTAAAAATTCAATTTCCCCCTTCAATTTCACTTTTTCAGCTACAGCCCCTTCTTTTTTGAAGTAATAGGAAAGAAAAATTCCTAAATCTCTTTCATTTGTATTCAAAACTTCTTCTACAAGGATTGCAGGATTTACTGATTGGTCTTGTGGGTTTAGGGAAAATTTCCAGGTTTCTTGCATCTCCAAAATTAATTAATTCTACCATTAATCCGGTTTGGTTTGTGGCTTTTGGCTAAAGGTTTTACATTAGAATTTACTTTGCAATTCGATGAAATACCCGATTTATTTGGATTACAATGCCACTACTCCCTGTGCGCCCGAGGTAATTGAAGCGATGTTGCCTTGGTTTGGACAGCACTTCGGCAATGCAGCAAGCAAAAGCCATCCCTATGGCTGGATGGCCGAGGATGCTGTGGAGACCGCGCGGGAACAAGTCGCCAACCTGATAGGAGCAAAACCAAAGGAAATCATTTTTACCTCAGGTGCTACGGAAGCCATCAATTTGGCCATAAAAGGAATTTTTGAACATTATAGCGGTGAAAAGCAACACTACATCAGCTGCAAAACCGAGCACAAAGCAGTATTGGATACTTTGGATCACCTTCAATCCAAAGGAGCAGAAGTCACTTATCTACCTGTCAATCAATTTGGTGAGATTGATCTTGAGGAACTGAATTCAAGCATTTTGCCACATACCAAAATGATTGCCTTGATGTGGGCCAATAATGAAACCGGTCTAATCCACCAAATGGATCGGATCAAGGAAATCGCCGAAGAACGAAATATTATCCTCTTTACGGATGCAGTACAGGCGGTAGGAAAAATTCCTTTAGACATCAAAGGAATCCATTTAATGGCCATTTCTGCTCACAAGATGTATGGACCAAAAGGCATCGGAGCAATATATATCAGACACAATCATCCACTTCCAAAGCCTTTGGCATTGATTGATGGGGGAGGACACGAAAAGGGTTTCCGAAGCGGAACGCTCAATGTACCCGGAATTGTCGGTTTTGGAAAGGCTGCTGAACTTCGGTCAAAAAATCTTGAAGTAGAGGATGCTCGTTTAGAAAACCTTCGAAACTTATTGGAAAGCAAAATTTTAGAAATAGAAGGAACAACGGTTAATGGGAATCTAAAGAATAGGTTGTCCCATGTTTCGAATATTTCTTTTGCTGGGGTGGAGGGAGTGGAGCTTCTCCAAAGGGTAAACAAAGAAGTTGCCGTAAGTTCAGGTTCGGCATGTACGAGTATTTCGCCTAAACCCTCACACGTTTTGGCTGCGATGGGCATTGAACCCGATTTGGGAAGGGCGTCGATCCGCTTCAGTTTGGGTTTAAATACTACCGAGTCTGAAATTATTTTTGTGGCTAAGTATATCAAAAAAGTGGTGGAAACATTGAGGAAATCTTAGCTATCATTTTTGAGTTTGAGGTAATCTTCCATCGTGTCGATGTCAATTGCTCCTTTTGGAAAATCAATGGCGTGTAAATCATCTTGGTGGGCCATAACCAATTTTTTGGCTCCTTCATTCCCCGTTAGGGAAAGTAATTCCGGAAAATACTTTTTGCTGAACAATACCGGAACACCAAACGTCTCCTTATACCTGCAAGCAATAATTTCACTATTTGTATTTAATTTATTTGTAATCAGTAAGTTAAGAATTTCTTTATTTACAAATGGTTGGTCTGATAGCATCAAGATTACCTGATCAGGATCTGAATTTTCCATTAGATACTTCAGTCCTTTTTGCATGGAAGAGGCCATCCCATTTTTCCAATTTTCATTGACTACTTTGTCAACATGAATATTTTTAATGCTGGATGAAATCAATTCAGCATTTGCACCTAAAACAACGACACAGGATTGAGCTAATGAATTTTGTGCAGCTTCGACAGCAATTTCAAGGAGGGTTTTTCCATTGAATTCAAGCAATTGTTTGGGTTGTCCCAATCGGGAAGAACTGCCGGCAGCAAGGATGATGACACCGGTTCTGATTTCATTTTTCATCTTTCTTCATGGATGGGGCCAAGTTTGTTTTTAAGAAAATCCGGATTTTTCTTAGCCAAAACAGCTTTGATTTCAGCCAAAGCCGATAATACAATCTCTTCAGATCCTTCAGCCCCGATATCCAAACCAATTGGTGCATAAATGTTATCTGTTGGAACTTTAGTCCCTTCTGATTCCAACCGTGCTATCAATTTGTCTGTTTTCTTTTTTGGCCCCAAAATACCGATGTAGGGGAGGGAATAAGGAATCAGGTCTTTCAGTACCACTGCCTCATATTCAAAATTATGGGTCATCAGTAAGGCAACCGTGTTTTTGTCCGGATTCAAACCTGAAACAGCCCTGTCAGCCGGCTCGATGATGATCTTTGCAGCTGAAGGAAATCTTTCCGTTGTCGCGTGGTTTTTTCTTCCGTCAATCAAAGTCAATTCCCATCCCAACAAAGAAGCCAATTTGGCAACAGGTATGGTGTCATTTCCTGCGCCAAACAATAAAATCCGGATAGGTGGGTTGATGGCTTCATAAAACACCCAAATTTCTTCCGAGTCTGGATATTGTTTTATGGAGCTGCTGCGGTTTTCAGTGGTGTCATTGATTTCTAGTTGAATTTTCTCAGACAATCCGGGATCTAAAGTTTCGATTTTACCGAATGTAGTTCCATCTTTAGAAAGGACTCTGGTGCCTATTTGCTCTCCACGGGCATTTTTCAGAGAAAAAGCAGTGACCAAAATACTTGGAATCCGGTCGCTCAAGGCAATATTCAATAATTCTACCGGATTGGAATTATCCCCAAAATCAAGAGGCTCGATCAGTACTTGAATGATACCGTTACACCCCAAACCTACACCAAATTTTTGGTCATCTTCATCTGTGGTATCATAAGTCACAAGCATTGACTTTTGTTGAAAAATCACCGTTTGGGCTTTTCTGAGTGCATCACCTTCAAGGCAACCGCCACTGATAGCACCCGTCAATTCCCCATCTTCTGTGACAAGCATCCTTGCACCTGGCCGTCTGTAAGCTGAACCATCGACTTTTACTACTGTTGCCAAAGCCGCTTTTTGGTTACGGGCTTTACAATTTTGATAAGCTTGTAAAATCTGTTGCAGGTCTTTCATTTGAAATTAGGCTGACAATCGTAGAGAGATCAAATTTGGTAAAATTTTCTTTTTTAGAACCTATACCTTAAATAAAACTGTCGGGTATATATCTTCCTTTTGAATATTTTTGAAGAGTGGAGGTCATATATTGTTTGTAGCAAAAAATAAGTTATGTAAAGTAAGATTTTAATCATTTAATAGCCTGTGGCTTAGAGAGAGTTAATATTTGTTAAAATACTTTTTCCATAAAATAGGAAATACACAAAAATTCCCGGATTTTTGTAACATATGGCGAAATCAAGAGATACCTTCGACAAGAAGGAAAAAGAAAAATTAAGACAAAAGAAAAAACAGGAGAAGCAGCAAAAGAAAGATGATAGGAAATCCAACACTGCAAAAGTTACGGATTTCGAAAATATGATTGCTTACGTGGATGAGTTTGGAAATATCACTTCCACTCCTCCTGATCCATCCAAAAAAAGAGTATTTGATGCGGATACCATTGAAATCGGTGTTTCTAAGCATGCTGAACCAATCCCAGGTGAGAACTTAAGAAAAGGAAAAGTGACTTTTTTCAATGGCTCAAAGGGTTATGGATTCATAAAAGATGAAGTATCTCAAGAAAGCATTTTTGTTCACATCAATAAGTGTATTGATCCAATTCAGGAAAATGACAAAGTTACTTTTGAAACTGAAAAATCTCCAAAAGGATTAAGTGCTGTGGATGTCAAGCTTTTTAAGGCTCCTTGATTGGAGCAAATAGCTGAAAAAAACGGTTAAATCAGGATGAAAATCGGCAGCCTTGCAGAGATTAAAAAAGAATTAGCCTTCCTTGATACCAAAGAATTGTCCGTTCTGTTGTTGGATTTAGCCAAGTTCAGTACGGACAATAAGTCTTTTTTGTACTTTAAACTTTTTGAAAGAGAGAATCCCAGGTTGTTTGTAGAATTTGTCCAAGAAGAAATTGATTTAGAATTTCAGAAATCCAATACGCGGAATTATCACTTTGCAAAAAAGTCGGCCCAAAGCATCCGTAGAAAACTAAACAAAAGATTAAAACTTACTAGGGACAAAGAAACGCTTGTAGAGTTGATTATATATTTTTGTGAGAAGTTGAGACACTATGGTTTTTTGGATTTCCGACATCCAGTTATCGACAATCTTTATAAGGTACAAGTTGGTAAAATAGAGAAGCTCGTTTCAGGTTTGCACGAAGACCTCCAATATGACTACACAGAAAAAATCCTTGAATTGAGAAAATCGTCAAAATAAAATCAGGTTACTTAATAGGATTTTTACCTGGCTAAAATAAATAGCACCTGATTTTTTTAAAAGGGACGAATGATGGGAAATTTGTTCAAATGTACTTTTTCTTCATCCTTACGGTTCTGATACTCATTTTTCCTTTTTTTAGCTTTCTAGATGTATATATGATGTATTTATTTTTAATACCTGATGTAGTTATGATGTAGCAACAAACCCTATTCATATGAAGTGCAATAGGTAATTTTATTTTTATCAAAATGCTATAAATCAATTCATAACAATTTTCCCAAAATGAAATCAGTGCCTATGAAAAATTTTACAATTATCATGTTTATTTCATTTGTTGTTTTTTTCCAAGCAATTGGACAGACACAAATGAACCTTCCCGTAACCTTCGACGAAACTGATGTCAACTATGGCTTGGTTGGTTTTGGA
>NZ_JANSUY010000008.1 GCF_024741135.1 Aquiflexum gelatinilyticum | reverse complement strand
GACTGTTAGAAGGTGTTTTACCAACTATTTTTGACCATTAGATCAGAATAATGCCCCTGCAATGGTTGCGGTCATCAAACATGCCAAAGTCGCAGCCATCAAAGCCCTCATCCCTAGTTTTGAAAGGTTACCTTGCTGGTTTGGAGCAATACTGCCAATTCCTCCTACTTGAATAGCAATGGAACTGAAATTGGAAAAACCACAGAGTGCATAAGTTGCAATTACAATAGATTTTGAAGAAAGCGTACCTGCATTTTTCATATCTGCCAAACTTAGGTAAGCCACGAATTCATTTATTACTGTTTTTTGACCTAATAATGAGCCCACCTGCAAAGTTTGACTCCACTCTATACCTATTACCCAAGCAAACACCCTAAAAATCTGACCGAGAATATATTCTAAAGAAAAGCCTTTGAATTGACCATTGGTAGAAGAAACAATCAAATCATTCAACCCTGTATAGTTTCCAATAAGTCCTGAAAGTATATAATTCAGTGCCGCAATCACTGCAATGAATGCGAGAAGCATGCCACCAACATTTAAGGCAAGTTTCAAACCCTCAGAGGCACCAATCGACATAGCATCAATTAGATTCACCCCCATACTTTCTTCATTGACCTCTAGCTTACTATTAATAGAATCCCTGTCTGATTCAGGAATCATGATTTTGGACATCACTATTGCTGCAGGAGCATTCATGATACTTGCACCCAAAAGGTAGGCTGCAAATTTTGTTTGCTCAGCAGGATTATCTCCGCCCAAAAATGCCACATAACCGGCCAAAACTCCTCCTGCGATTGTCGCCATTCCTCCGGTCATCAGACACATCAATTCTGATTTTGACATCGTAGGAATAAATGGCCGAACCAAAAGCGGGGCTTCAGTCTGACCAAGAAATATATTTCCTGCAGCAGAAAGGGACTCAGGACCCGAAAGCCTCATGGTTCTAGCCATTACCCAAGCAATTCCAAACACAACTTTCTGCAAAACGCCCAAATAGTACAATCCTGCAGAAACTGTCGAAAAGAAAATTATAGTGGGCAATACCTGAAAAGCAAAAATGAAACCAAATGAATTCGTAGCTAGGTCTCCAAATATAAATGTCGCGCCATCGGCAGAAAAACTTAGAAATTTTACAAAAGCCCGGCTTACCAAAGAAAATAATTGGGCTACGGCTTCGACTTTTGTTATCAAAAAACCAAATAAAGCCTGCAATGCCACTCCAATCCCAACAAGTCTCCAATCCACATTTTTTTTGTTACTTGAAAAAATAAAGGCAACAGCAAGAAGAACCAAAATACCTATCAAACCTCGAAAATAATCCATGCAATAATTCAGATTAAATGTTTTTCAATTATTATAATTTCTATTGGGCTAAAATAATTAAAAAACAAAACCCTTATAAATTAAAGAAAGTAAGCCTGGATTATGCCAGGCTTACCAATTAGTTTCTCCTGTTAATCTCATCCCTTATTCTGGCAGCCTTTTCATAATCTTCATTGTTGATGGCTTTGTCCAGCATTTGGTTTAGCTTATCCAAACTGAAATCTTTTAAGGAATCAGAGCTTTTTGGGGTTGTAGTAGAGGTTTTACTAGATTTGATGGGCTTTTGGGAATCTCTTTTTTCGTCATCCTCATTGAATTCTATTGCCGCTTCAGACATTACTTTTGAAATACAAAATATAGGAGCATCAAATCTTACTGCTATTGCTATCGCATCTGATGGCCTTGCATCTATCTCCACTGTTTTTGAAACATTTTTACACACAATTTTTGCATAAAAGACACCTTCTCTCATATCTGAAATCAGAATATGGTCAATAGAGAAATTGAAATTAGAAGAAAATGATTTAAACAGATCATGCGTCATAGGTCTGTTGGGGATGATTTTCTCAATCTCAATGGCAATTGCCTGAGCCTCAAACATTCCAATAACTATGGGAAGCCTCCTACTCCCACCTACTTCACCCATTACCAAAGTAAAGGAGCCGGATTGGGAATGATTTGATGATAATCCTAAAATTTCTAATTCAATGGTCTGATCCACAGTTATTTATTTTTGGGCTTTGACAGCTTCTATTAGCTTTGGAAGAATTTCAAATGCATCCCCTACTATACCGTAATCAGCTGCTTTGAAGAAAGGAGCCTCAGGGTCTTTGTTAATAACGACGATGCATTTTGATGAATTTACCCCCGCAAGATGTTGAATAGCGCCCGAAATTCCAACAGCTATATATAAAGTTGGGGCAACTTTGACGCCGGTCTGACCCACGTGCTCATGATGTGGCCTCCATCCTATATCGGATACTGGTTTTGAGCATCCTGTCGCAGCTTCGAGTTCCTTGGCTAACTCTTCGATCATACCCCAATTTTCAGGTCCTTTCATTCCTCTTCCTCCTGACACAACAATATCCGCCTCCGGAAGTAAAATTTCCCCGGTTGCCTTGTCTGTAGAGGTAATACTTGTGACAAAATCTGCTGCAGGAATTTCAAGTGTAACTTCTTCTATCACAACAGCAGGTCCATCAGTTTTTAGATCCACTGCATTTTTTTTGACCGCAAGAATTTTGTTTTCAGTATTAACCATAGTTTCAGCAAATGCTTTCCCTGTATAAATACTTCTCTTGACTTTATATCCTGAGGTTGTATCGGGAAGTTCAACAACATTTGAAACCAATCCCGCATCCAATTTAATTGCAAGTCTTGCAGCTACGGCGTCTCCCAAAGAGGATTTTGCCAATACCAAAGTGGACGCTACTACTTTTTTGTAGACTTGCGCAACAGCTTCTGCATGGGCTTGGATGATCCCATCATTTAACTTTTGATCACCCACATGTATGACTTTTGAAGCGCCGGCAGGTCCAGCTTTCGACAATTCATCTGTAGAAATTGCTCCCAAAGCCACTGCAATCACCTCTCCCAAAGAAAGCTTTTCAGATAATGCTTTGGCATAGGATATCGCTTCCAAACTTGTTTTTTTGACGGATCCTTCCGCATGTTCTATATATACTAAAACTGACATATCAATTTGTTTTTCAAGTAGTTATTAATCAAATATTAAAGTACTTTTGCCTCGTTTTTAAGCAACCTCACCAATTCTCCCACATTGTCTTTGTCTACCAATTTTACAGCGCCTTTAGCAGGTGGTAAGACAAAAGAAGTAACCTCCGTCACCGGATTATCAGAACTTGGTTCTATTACGACAAGGGGTTTTGTCCTTGCTGACATAATACCTCTCATGTTTGGAATTTTCCATTCTGCAATAGGCTCTTGACAACCTGCTATCAAAGGAAGTTTTGCCTCCACATATTCCTTTCCTCCTTCGATTTCTCTTGCCATTTTCACTTTTTCACCTTCAATCTCCAACTTCATCACAGGTGAAATAGATGGAATTCCAAGCAATTCCCCAACCATACCATGTACCATTCCTCCATTGAAATCTATAGATTCCCTTCCCATCAATATTAGGTCATAACCATTCTGCTTGGCAATTGCTGCAATCTGCTTTGCCACGAAAAGGGAATCTTTTGGGAATGAATTGATCCGTATGGCGTCGTCAGCTCCGATAGCCAAAGCTTTTCTCAAGGTTGGTTCGGTCTCAGCTTCACCAACACTCAAAACTGTCAGATTAGCTCCTAATTGCTCCTTTAACTCCACTGCCCGGGCCAAAGCATAGTCGTCATAGGGCCCAATAATGAATTGGACGCCATTTTTATCAAACTTGGTGTTGTTATCTGTAAATTGGATTTTGGATGTGGTATCCGGCACATGGGTAATGCAAACAAGAATTTTCATCTATGTATATTTAGGTTATTTATTTTTAAATTGCGTGAATTTAGTAATTAGGATATAATATAAAAAAGAATTCATGTCCAAAGTGTTACGCATTGAAATGTTGAAATCATTTGCTGAGGAGGAACCAGACAATCCTTTCAACATATACGCTCTTGCTTTGGAATTTATTGAAGTTGATCCGATACAAGCAAGTTTTCATTTCAAAAAACTACTCGAAGAATTTCCGGAATACCTTCCTACCTATTTTCATGCAGCTGCATTTTTTGCTGATTTAGGAGAAGTCCAATTTTCAAAAATCATTTATGAAAAAGGGATACATTTGGCAGAATCACAACAAGATGTAAAAGCAATCAAAGAACTTAAAAACAGCTTTCAGAATTTTTTGTTTGAAAATGACATTTACTGAGAGATCCTGATTACAATTTTTCCTGTTTGCTTCCCTTCTTTCATCCGTTCAAAAGCTTCCAAAGAGTTCTCTAAATCAAATACCTGATCAATCAAAGGAGTAATTTTATTTTTAGTAACGTATTCCAACATATTACCAAAGTCCTCATCATTTCCCATAGTACTTCCGATCATTTTGATCTGATTCCAAAAAAGCCTTCTTCCATCAAATCCTGTAGGATTCCCTCTTGTTGCTCCATAAAAAACGAGTCTGCCTCCTGGTTTTGTAACCTTAATCAGGTTATTCAAAGTATCACCCATGGCGCTATCCAAAACCAGGCTAAATCAATCACATTCAGTAATAGCCTTTTCTGTCCAGTTTTCATCATTGTAATTGAAACCTCCTGAACATCCTAAGCCCAAACCTTTTTGGATTTTTTCTTCACTGCTGCTGTTAATATAAACTTTTGCACCCGTACTCAGCGCAAACTGTACTCCGAATTGCGCTACTCCACCGCCAAAACCTGTGATTAAAACTTGGTCACTGGCATGGATATTTCCTTGCCGAAATAAAGCTCGAAATGCAGTCACTCCCCCCAAAGGCAGGGCTGCTGCTTCATCCCAATTCAAATGATCGGGTTTAAGATGGATTCTATCTGACTTAACCTGAACATATTCCGCCAAAGTCCCATGTTCTGGCATTCCCATGATTTTGAAGTTTTTGGCCTGGACATTTGAATTTTCTCCCCAATCTGAGGCAGGATTGATAATTACTTCCTTTTCTATCCAATCAGGATCAACCTCTTTGCCCACTTCAACCACGATTCCAGAAGCATCTGAACCCAAAATAATTCCATCATGTAAATTGGCATATTTGCCCTGACGACACCACTCATCCCGATGGTTGAGTGCGGCTGACTTGACCTTGATTTTGACTTCATCCGAGCCCAATTTCGGCAAAGTCAAATCAGTAAATTCTATTCCTTCTGGTAGGGTTCTATTGAGAACGATTGCTTTCAAGAAATTTTGGTTAAGTGATATTTGTTATTTAAAAACTTAATCAATTTAAAGTTTCAAAACGGCGCAGGTTTACCGCTACCAATTCCACCGGGAAATGAATCATCCAAATCCCCTCCATTAGCTTTACTGGAAAGCCTGATGGTATTTCCCGATTCAAATGCCTGTCCTGAAGAACCACTTGGGAATTTGTGGCCATAAAGAGGCTCTTGGGATTTGTAGGGAATATTCATTTCGAGGTCAGTAAACTTGGTGTATTTTCCGATAAACCTCAGTTTTACAGTATCCAAGGAACCATTTCTGTGCTTTGCAATGATTACTTCTCCAACACCGGCGGTTGAATTACCGTCTTCATCTTCAGTAATGCCATAATATTCAGGTCGATAAAGGAACATGACCATATCTGCATCTTGTTCTATCGCTCCTGATTCCCTCAAATCCGATAATTGCGGCCTCTTATCCCCTCCTCTGGTTTCCACAGCTCTAGATAACTGTGATAATGCGATCACCGGAACACTGAGTTCTTTAGCTATTTTCTTTAAAGCCCTGGATATACTGGCGATTTCTTGTTCCCTATTTCCTCCTTGACCACCAGATTTATTGTCACCCGACATCAACTGAAGATAATCTATGACTATCATTTGTATGTCATGTTGGGCTTTGAGTTTCCTACATTTTGCCCTGAGTTCCAAAATAGAAAGAGCCGGAGTATCATCCACAAAAAGAGGTGCTTTTGATAATTTACCGGTTTTGTGAACCAATTGCTCCCATTCATATTCAGCAAGATTCCCCTTTTTGATCTTTTCAGAATCCAATTCTGCCTCTGAGGAAATCAGACGGTTGACCAACTGAATGGATGACATTTCCAAAGAAAAAATTGCAACAGGCCGGTTATGATCTACTGCAGCATTTCGAAGTACTGACAAAACAAAAGCTGTTTTTCCCATTGCAGGTCTTGCAGCTATAATGACCAAATCTGATTTTTGCCATCCTGATGTAACCCTATCCAATGCCGTGAATCCACTTGGAACTCCTGTCAAACCATCTTTTTGACCCTTCTTGGACTCCAATTCCATGATTGCTTCTTTCAGGATCGAACGCATATCAGCATAATTTTTTCTGATATTCTTTTCTGAAATCTGAAAAAGCGATTGCTCCATTTTATCCAACAACTCGAAAACATCTGTCGTGTCCTCGAACGCCTCGCGCTGTACTTCAGACGCAATGCTGATAATTTCTCTTTTCATGGATTGCTCAGTCACAATCCTCGCGTGGTATTCAATATTGGCAGCTGATGAAACCCTTGAAGTCAGTTCGGTGATAAAAAAAGCACCACCTGCCAGTTCCAGCTGTCCTTTTTTTCTGAGTTGGTTGGTGACGGTAAGCAAATCGATTGGCTGGCTATCCGAAAAAAGATCAAGAATGGCAGTGAATATTGCTTTGTGGGATTCTTTATAAAAACTTTCAGGTTTCAAAATATCGACCACAGCGGTCAAGGCATCCTTTTCAAGCATCAAAGCACCCAATACAGCCTCTTCCAAATCCGTTGCCTGAGGAGGTAATTTTCCCATTCCTGATGTAAGTCCCAATTCCGGTTTTCTTCTGCTTGTGATCCTGTCTTTTCCTGTAGGTTTATTGTCTGCCATAATAACAAAAGTAAATGCTTTGACTTTATCTTTTTGAACAATTTATACACTTGTTATCAACACATTTCATAACGGGTACATTATCAAATTATTAGCCTAATCAATTGTGAAATTGGAGAGAATTTATTTCGCGGGAATAGATTCTGATTTAGTGATTTATCTGATTCTGTTCTTAAAAATTAATCCTGTTTCCACCCATTCGAAATGGCACGAATTGTTACTTTTGGAAATTGCAGAAGATTTATGTCAAAAAAATATCATTTTATAGCTATAGGAGGTGCAGTAATGCACAATTTGGCACTTTCAATGGTTGCCAAAGGATATGAGGTTTCAGGTTCAGATGATGAAATCTATGAACCATCAAGAACCAGATTGGAAAAAGCAGGAATCTTACCAAAAGAAAAAGGTTGGTTTCCTGATAAGATTAAGGCTGACCTCGATGGAATTATACTTGGAATGCATGCCCGAATTGACAATCCTGAGCTTCAAAAAGCCAAGGAACTGAATCTTCCGATTTTTTCTTTTCCCGAATTCATCTATGAGCAAAGTAAGGAGAAAAAAAGAGTAGTGATCTCAGGAAGTCATGGAAAAACAACCATTACTTCAATGATATTACATGTTTTGCAATACCATGGATTGGATTTCGATTACCTCGTAGGGGCTCAAATTGAGGGTTTTGACCTGATGGTCAAGCTTTCAAATGCACCGATTATCATCATCGAGGGAGATGAATACCTTACCTCGCCATTGGACAGAAGACCCAAATTTTTCCATTACCACCATGACATCCTCCTCATGAGCGGTATTGCATGGGATCATTTTAATGTATTTCCCACTTTCGAAAATTACAAAGAGCAGTTTGAGATTTTGGTAAAAATGACGCCGGTCGGTGGGACTTTTATTTATTGCCAGGAGGATAGAAACGTGAATGATTTAGGGTTAGGTTGCGATCCGAAAAAAATCGACCTAATTCCCTACAAAGCTCATCCTTACAAAATAAATGAAGGAAAGACTTATCTGACTACAGAGGTAGGAGATGTGGAAATAAACATTTTTGGTGAGCATAACCTTCAAAACCTTCAGGGTGCACTTCATATTTGCATGTCACTTGGTCTGACTAAAGAACAGTTTTACGAAGCAATTCCGGAGTTTAAAGGAGCGGCAAAAAGACAGGAAATATTGGCAAAATCTGACAGCTCCATTCTTTTCAGGGATTTTGCCCACGCCCCATCAAAACTGAAAGCTACAGTGAATGCCGTCAAAAACCAGTTTCCTGACAGAAAACTTATTGCAGTTCAGGAGTTGCATACCTATAGTTCTTTGAATAAGGAGTTTGTGGATAATTACGCACATACGATTGACTTGGCAGATATAGCGGTTATTTATTTAAACCCAAAAGCCGTATCTTTGAAGAAGCTTGAACTGATGGATGAAAGTCGGTTACAGCATGCATTCCGGAGAAAAGACCTCATACTTTTCACAGAAATTGAAAAGCTTAAAGCTTTCTTAGAGTCATTTGACTACGTATGTACCAATCTTTTGCTGATGAGTTCCGGAAATTACGATGACATGGACTTATCTACTTTAAAATCAAAAATCAATCAAACCCTTTCCTGATGAATCTGAATCTCAAATCTCCAATTGCATTTTTTGACCTTGAATCTACCGGTATCAATATTTCGACCGACAGGATTGTTGAATTTTCAATTTTGAAAGTTCACCCAAACGGAAGACAGGAAATCAAAACCTCGCTTATCAACCCAACTATTCCCATTCCTGCAGAGAGTTCGGCCATTCACGGCATATATGATAAAGATGTAAAAGACTCTCCTACATTCAAATCCCTTTCGCGAGAATTATTTCAGTTTCTAGAGGGCGCTGATTTGGCAGGTTTCAATGTGCTCAAATTTGATATTCCTCTATTGGTGGAAGAATTCCTAAGATCAGGGATCGATTTTGATATCGAAAAAAGAAACATCCTTGATTCTCAAAAGATTTTCCACATGATGGAAAAGCGAAACTTATCAGCAGCATATAAGTTCTATTGCGGCAAAACCCTTGAAAATGCGCATAGTGCAGAAGCAGATACCATAGCTTCCTATGAGGTATTCAAAGCCCAAATGGAAAAGTATGACGGTGAAGAAGCTGAAGATTTGCAGGGAAACAAATTAGGGGTTTTCCAAAATGACATGAAGAAAATCCATAACCTACTCAATGAAAAAATGGTCGACTTGGCCGGCAGATTTATTTTCAATGAAAACGGAGAGGAATGTTTCAATTTTGGCAAGCACAAAGGAAAAACTATTGAAAATGTCCTCAAAGAAGAACCTTCTTACTATGATTGGATGATGAAAGGAGATTTCCCTTTGGACACAAAAAGAAAATTCACTCAAGTCAAATTGAGAAGCTTTAACCAGAGGTAATATTGGTTAATTGGTAATGAAATAAAAAAATGCAGCCTGAAATACATCAGACTGCATTTTTTGTTTCAAACAAAAGCCCCAATTACTTTTTACTTTGTTCATAATATTCCAAAGCAACCGACATTTGTTTATTCAATTCATCTATCCTTTTTTTCGGGCCTGGGTGGGTGGAAAGGAATTCAGGTGGTGCTTCACCGGACCCTGCTTTCTCCATTCTTTCCCAAAATGCAGGAGCAACCCTCGGGTCATATCCTGCCAAAGCCATAAAATTCAATCCTAATTGGTCAGCTTCCAATTCATGTTTTCTGCTAAAACTGAGCATTCCCAATTCCCCTCCGACACCGAAAGCCTGCAACATGAGGTTTTGAGTCAAGGTTGGGTTTTGACCCATTGCAGCTTGTGCTGTCCCAAGAAGTCCATTCATCAACATCCCGTTTGACATTCTTTCCCTTCCATGGTTAGCTATAGCGTGGGCCACCTCGTGTCCCATAACAACTGCTATACCAGCCTCATCCTGACAAACCGGAATTATTCCTGTATAAAATGCAACTTTACCTCCTGGCATACACCATGCATTTACAATTGCTTCCTGGATTAGGTTAAACTCCCATTGAAACCCTTGAAGCTCGTTTTCAAATCCGTTGGCTTTCATATACTTTTCTACGGCGGAAGCGATCCGCTTTCCCACTTTTACAACCATTTGCCCGTCGGCGGTATTTGTGATGACCTTTCCTTCTTTGAGGACTTTATCATATTCTACAAAAGCCATTGGGAGTAATTCTGCATTGTCCACAAGGGCAAGTTGGGTCCTCCCGCTCATGGGAACTTTGGCACAGGAATAAACCAAAATCCCCAAAGCCATTAAAAACATTATTTTCTTAAACATACAATCTTAATTTAATTCGAAATTGTCCAAAAAAGATGCCATATCAAAAACGAGGTCTCAATATTTTGATTAATTTAAAACAATAAAACCTAAAAAGAATATGACACCCGAAGCCAAAAAACATATTGACCGAATGAGTAACCCATTTATTTTTTGGTGGGCCATGTTGTTTAAATTGCCTTCCGCTGTGTTTTGGAGATTGAAAATCAAGCATTTGTCCTTAGAAAAATGTGTTGTTACCATCCCCTACTTTTGGAGAAGTCAAAATCCATTTAAGTCCATATATTTTGCAGCAATGGCCGGTGCAGCAGAATTGAGCACAGGAGCTCTTTGTCAGGTGGGCATGGCAGGCAAAGGGAGTTTTAGCATGTTGGTTGTCGACTTCAGAGCTGAATACCATAAAAAGGCAAATCAAAAAATAACTTTTACCTGTAATCAGGGGCGTGAATTGGAGAATTTGGTAGATGAATTGAAACCCGGTGAAAGCAATACCATCACTATGATATCCACAGGGACAAATCCGGAGGGAGAAATGGTTGCCAGGTTTTTGGTTACATGGTCAATCAAAAAGAGAATATAAAAAATACTTTGGTCAAAGATTAAGAAATTCAATGTATCAAAATATTGAATGAAGCAACTGATTTTTTACTTTTAGAGTATACACGATTAAAAAAAGCCTATCGATTCAACTTTACAAATAAGTCCTGGTTCAGGGAAAACAAATATCTCTCATAAACTAAAATTCATGTTTTGTTATCGGGAATCCAGGCACCAATTGACGATTCGGTTCATTTCCGGATAAGAGAAAAAATAATTACCTAATTGCTAGTTTAAGTTCATAAAGGCCGCTTCTTTCGGAAGCGGTTTTTTTAATCCTCCTTCCTTTTGTATACGGCACGGCTATCCAAAAAATCAATCAGTAATTTTTCCACTCTTTCCCACTCCATCCCTACAAATTGATGATCGATGTTTTGAAGGTTAAACTCGATAATTAACCCATCAAGGTCTTCATCCGTCAGGTTATATTCATATTTTAAAGCTGCCATTACGGAGTCCGACTGAATCAGCTTTAGGTAATCCTCCTGACTTGCCAAAAAAGCTAACTTTCTTGCATATTGCCTTTTTTGCCTTTCACTTTTCATAAAATAGGAAATGGGACCATCCAAAGTCAGTCCAGGTTGGAGTGACTGATTATTAGCCAAACCGGCATAGATTTTACCAGGACCAGCTGGCCTGTCTGAAAGGCCTCTCATGGTAGATTGATTCCCAACCTTGAAAGGGATTACATAGCTTTCACCGTACAAGTCAAATCTTGGCAAAGTTCTGGCATCTAGATAAATGTCAGTCAATATGTGTTTCTCCTCCCCTGCAATGAGAATTTTTGGTATATAATAGGTTTTTGAAATTAATATGGAGTCTCCTGCAGCGGCTTTAACTCTAAAATATCCCCTTTCGTTGGTAAGACTGCTGTCCTTGTTTTGGAGATTGATTACCCACACTTTATCCAAAAAACCTTTGTCCAGGCCATCAAGCACATTTCCTGTTAGTACTTGGGACAAAGCTTTGATCTGGGCTGAAGCAAAGAAAATGAAAAGGATTAGGCAGAATTTTTTCACAGTTCGAATTTAATTCCGACCTGTGGTTTTGAAAAATTTCAATGGTTAAAAGATATTAATCCGGATTTTCGACAATTGGATCTTCGGTTTTCAAAAGAAAATCTGTTCCTAAAAACTCATCGTTTTCTGTCCTGTACCAAGATCTTTCTGCAGGAATTTTCATTTCGCCCACGATGACTTCCTCTTTGAGATAGATGATTTCCCCTATGTTGTTTTCTTCGTTTTGATAAAATTTATAAGCCATCATGGAATAGTTTTCAGGGTTAAGGTAAAAATACCAAATGTCCTTTTCATAGGGTACACGGACAACAAAGGCTTCTATCCCGTTGAAATCTTCTAATTTGTATTCATAATCTATCTCAGTTCCTTTGTCCATCAACTTCATCGGCAATCCCCAAAGGTATCCATAATAATTGCGGAGCATCAAGGCCCTTTCGCATTCTTTACTTCCCTGTTCCGAGCCAATGCAATTCTCACCATCTACCTCATAAACAAGGTTTTCACCGCTATTGATATACTTAAAATAATTTCCAGGAAGATCTATCTGAACAGTATATTGTCTGGATGGCTTGCCGGGCCGCGAATCAGCAAAATAAAAAACCCTGTTCAATTCTTGCCATTGACCCTTTGGATCATGGTATTCGATGGATTTTTGAATTAACTTACTTCCTGTTAGTTTTGAGTCACATGAGCCAAAACAAAAAACGAGGATAAATACTACTGATAAAGAGAGATGTTGGAAGTTCTTCATTTTCAAAAATAGGCTGTCAGGAAAATCCCAAACTAGTTACAAAAAAAATTTCAAAATACCTTATTCAATCAATACCAACCCATGTCTGAATTCAAATTGACAAGATTTGCTCCCACGCCAAGTGGCTTTCTCCATATCGGAAATATCTATTCATTTATCATCACCCATCATTTAGCTAAAAAAAATGAAGCGAAGGTTTTGTTGAGAATTGATGACCTTGACCGTGAAAGGTATAAGCCAAGGTTTGTTCAGGACATTTTTGATTCACTTGATTTTTTGGAAATCCCATACGACCAAGGCCCGAGGGATATGGCGGATTTTGAACAGAATCATGCCCAAATCCACCGTCTGCCTTTGTACAACAAAGCACTTGAGGAATTGAGGAATAAAAAGGTTCTTTTTTCCTGTGACTGCAGCCGCAAGAAAATCGAAAAAATGAACCCAAAGGGATATTATACAGGGTTTTGCCTGAGAAGAAATCTGCCTTTTGATCAGCCTGAAATTACCTGGAGAATCAAAGCCAAAATGCACCTAGATGTCCCATTCAAAGAGCTTAACCTCGGAATCGTAAACGGGAAACTTCCCGGGATCCTGACGGATTTTGTGGTCAGAAAGAAAGACGCCATGCCTTCATACCAATTGACATCTCTGGTAGATGACATCCATTATGGAGTAGACCTCATCGTACGGGGCAAGGATTTATGGGGTTCCACAATTGCACAGGTATACCTATCCAAATTTCTGGATGAGAATAACTTTGCCGGAAACACCTTTTTTCATCATCCCCTTATCCAAGGTCCAAACAACCAAAAGCTTTCAAAATCTTCAGATGTGACCTCGATCCAATTGCTTAGAAAAACAGGCAAGAAAAAAGAAGAAATTTACGGGATGATTGCTGAGGCTATCGGGTTGGAACAAAGACCAAAAAATCTGGAGGAGTTTAGTGGTTTGATAAAGTGATTTTCAAATTAAATTGTAAAAAAATAAGCCATTTCGGTTGAAATGGCTTATTTTATCTTTTAGCAGTAATCAATACTTCGCCGGCACTCCTTTTCCAGGCAATGACTTTTGGATAAACTGCCTGATGTCTTCATTAGAAGTCGCAAGGTCCTCAGCTCTCAGGTACATCATATGACCACTTCTGTATCCTTTGAAGATAAGTCTTTCCTGCATTTTGCCGGCAGGATCCATTTGCCACATGTTATACTTAGCATTGAAATAATCCGTACCGCCGTCATAATATCCTGATTGGGTCATCACATGAAGGTATGGATTTTGCAACATCGCCTGTGCCAACTGGTTTCCTGTATTTTCATTGCTCCTGTCCCAAGGATGAACCGGTCCGAATAGATTGTAAGTCAGGTCTGTGTTGTACTTCAAAACATTCTTGGCATAATAATTCATCGCAGGAGAAAATGCATGGTTCCATGCTGTCAAAGCAGGATCATAATCAAATCTCTCTCCGGCATCTGTTTGGTCGATGCCTCTGTAACGGCTGTCCAATCTGCCTACGGTCAATCCTTTGTCTCTCAGTAATTCTTTCCAAAAATAGCTCGTAGGTACAGCCAAGGCATGTTGAAGAATCACCTGCTCGCTTAATCCTGAATAGTACGCCATTTTCTTGGCTACCTCTGCCCTCACTGCAGGATCTAATGAACCTCCTTTTGAAATCGCAGGAATCACCACATCCAAGGTGTATTTTTCAACTTCTGCCAAGATACTGTCCAAATCCCTGCTTTGAAGTTCAGGAGAAAGTGCTTTGTGATACCAAGCCGTTGCAGCGAAGTAAGGAAGGTAGTTTGCTTTGGCCACAGGACCACTTCTATCCAATCCCATGGGAGTCGGAGAAACCAAAACAACCCCGTTAAAATACATCCAATGCGCATTTTGCAACTCGTGAACCAATCCAGCAACCCGGGTTGTACCATAACTTTCACCGATCAAGTACTTGGGTGACTGCCAACGGTTTTGTCTTGTCACAAATGTTTTGACCCAATCCGCAAGGTAATTGATGTCAGAGTTGATTCCGAAGAAGGTGGAACGGGGAACTTCCTTGTCCAAAATTCTCGAATAACCGGTATTTACCGGATCGATATATACAATGTCTGCTACATCGAGGATGGAATGTGGGTTTTGGGTGACACCATACGGTTGAAGCGGATATCCCTCGTCGTCAATATTCAGTTTGTAGGGACCTGTATAGGCAAGGTGCATCCATAGTGATCCTGAACCGGGACCTCCGTTAAAAGAAAAAACCAGAGGACGGGTTGCTTTGTCCGCCACATCAGTCCTTTCATAATAGGTATAAAATAAGGTAGCAATTGGTTTGCCATCCTCATTCCAAACAGGCATAGTACCTGCGGTGGTTTTGTAGGGAACTCGTTTTCCTTTGATGGTAACCTCCCCGTTTGTAACAGAGGATGACTCTACTTTTATTTCCCTTGTTTCCTGTGCAAATACCCAAGAAAAGGTAATCAGCATGAGCGCTGCTGTGAGTAAATGTTTTTTCATGATGGTTTTAGGCTATATTCATTCCCAATATAGGCGAAATCAAAAAACCTTCTTTGGTATTTATATCAAGGGATTTTTGGGAAGGATAAGTGGGAAAGGGAAGGAGGGAATTGTTTGGTGAAAAATTTGAACACCTTACCTTAGCACCTAAATTCTATAGCTTTTGGAAAATTTGAATCTGGAAATCCTTTACCAGGATGAATATTTTGTAGCAGTAAACAAGCCCGCAGGCATTTTGGTACACCGTACTAATTTTGCATTTGAAGAAAATTTGTTGATCGCCGAAAGACTCCTCAAAGAACAGATCGGTCAAAAAGTATTTCCCCTACATAGGATTGACAGACCTACTTCAGGAGTTTTGGTATTTGGATTGTCCTCTGAAGCTGCTTCGCTTGTGCAGCCTTTGTTTCCAACAGACGATGTAAAAAAATATTACCTCACTGTAGTCAGAGGATACATGACTGAAAATCATGGGGTTATTGAACATCCCTTGAAAAAAAAACTAATAGGAGATTTGCAGGAAGCCAAATCGGAATATTGGACCCTTTCACAGAATGAAATCCCGATTGCATCCACTTCGAGATATCCTACAAGCCGTTATTCACTGCTGAAAGTGTATCCCCACACAGGCCGGATGCATCAGATCAGAAGGCATTTGGCACATGACAGGCATTATGTAATCGGCGACAGCACTCACGGGGACAACAGGCAGAATCATTTTTTCAAGGACACATTTGGGATGGAAAACCTCCTGCTTCATGCTTGGTGGTTTGAATTTGTCCATCCATTTACCAATGAACCTATCAAAATTGAAGCTGCGTTGCCGGATTATTTTTCAGCCATCTGCGAAAAGTTGGGGCTCAACATTCCCGATTCAGAAATGAAATCTTAATTGATACTAAATTTCTTAAGCGGGTTTTCTATTTGTAAGGATGATGATGACTGCGGAAGTCATAAACATGATCAAACTGTAAATAGCAATAGGAATGGTCATTTCAGAATTTTTGAGCAAAGTGGCTGCTATCATGATTCCCAAGGTCCCATTTTGGATACCTGATTCGATGGCGATGGTAATGCTTTGTCTTTTTGACAAAAGAAAAACCCTGGCCAAAAAGAATCCCACAGTCAAGGTCAATAGGTTCAGCATCAAGGTAATTGGCCCAGATTGAATAAAAAAATCAACCAGATTCTCCTTTTCTTTCAATATAGCTGCAATCAGGATCAGGGCAAAGAAAACAGCAGAGGCAATCCTCACAGGTCTGTCAGCCTTATGGGAAAGTTTGGGGAATTTTTTGTGGAGAAACATCCCGATAGAAACCGGTACAACTGTTACTCCTGCGATCTGTATGATGGTCTCCATAACAGGTAAAGCAATACTTCCCTCCTCGCCAAAATGCGAAATCGCAAAGTTGACAATAAGCGGAATACTCACGATAGTAACCAAGGAACTCACGGCAGTCAAACTGATGGAAAGTGCAGTATCTCCTTTGGACAGGTGGCTTATCAAATTGGAGGTGGCGCCGCCGGGACATGCTGCCAAAATCATCACTCCTACTGCCAAAGCACCCGTCAGACCAAATAACTGAATCAAGGCATAACCAAAAATCGGTAAAAGAATGAGTTGATTGGTTAACCCCAAAATCATTGCCTTAGGATAAACAAAGATGTTTTTAAAATCTTTTACGGTTAGAGACAAGCCCATACCTAGCATGATAAAGGCCAAAGCCAAGGGTAGAAAAACGGCAGTGATGATACTGTCTTGCATGTTGTTTTGGGTTAAATGTGGAGGTTTGGGATTTTTGTAAAAAATATAGGGATTTAAAATTGATTTGGAGAATCACATCACAAAAATTCCTCCTTTTAAGGGTTTTTCCGCTGGAATGGAGTTTGGATAATTTTCATGTAAAACAAAAAATCAAAATTATTCTTCTTCAAAACATTAGGATTCAATGTTCGTTCCTAATTTTGGAAACCATAATTCCTCATGAAAAGAATATCCCTTCTCATACCCATTTTTGCCCTTTTTATCAGCTGTACGGAGGATGATGGCTTGCCCGTCAATACACAACTTTTAAAAAATTCGGATCTTGAGTCTCCTGATGGATCTATTTCTCCATGGGTTCCGGTTACTGAGCCGGGTTTTAACCTAGGTTCAAGTACAGAGGTTTTCAGATCTTCTAAGAAGTCACTTTTTATCGAAAACAGTGATAGCCTTAACACCAACTCAGCGACTTGGAGACAATCTTACAATGGGCCGATGCCTTCAAAAGGTATGAAATTGGTATTGAGAGCACATCTAAAAGGTGACAACATCGAACTGAAAGGACCGGAAAGTAATGTTTTCATCTCCATCAGGG
The DNA here is from genome assembly GCF_024741135.1 of Aquiflexum gelatinilyticum. Taxonomy (GTDB): domain Bacteria; phylum Bacteroidota; class Bacteroidia; order Cytophagales; family Cyclobacteriaceae; genus Cognataquiflexum; species Cognataquiflexum gelatinilyticum. Next base: position 3,958 of record NZ_JANSUY010000008.1, on the reverse strand, counting down.
TATTTCCTGTGGAAGACAGCAATGGAAATACCTTTGGAAGGTATGTGACCACACAAAATCAAATCGGAGTTTCAGGGACTTTTGAATGGACCCAATTGAGGCTGACTTTGCCAAATACCCCTGAAGAGGTGGACAATATTGTGGTCTACCTTGTCATGGGATCAAGAACGACCGGAAAAATTTACTTTGACGACATTACCTTGACCGTGGAATAATCAACGGATTCCTTTTTCCGGATACTTTCCTGTCACTGTCCTTCCAAAAACTTTCATTTCTTCTATCTGCTCATCCATATTTCCATCAGGATAGATGATCGGACCGATTCCGGCTTCTTTCTTTTTATAATCAAGATAGCCGATTACGATCGGGACATTCGCTCCCAATGCAATATGGTAAAAGCCTGATTTCCATTTTGGAGCATAGCTTCTAGTGCCTTCAGGTGTCACCATGATGACCAGCTCTTCGGATTCTTTGAGCATATTGACCATGGCTTCTGTATAGGTCTGTTTTCTTCCTCCGGGAATCCGCTGCCTATCGATGGCAATTCCTCCCAAGACTTTTATCAACCAACCCAAAGGTCCAACCATTACCTCTTTTTTGATAGTAAACTTAACAGGGATATCCATCAGAAAAAATGCAGCACGGGCATACAGCAAATCCCAATTGCTCGTGTGGGGAATCGCTATCAATACTGCTTTTTTGAGGTCCTTTGGCCATCCCACATTCAGTTTCCAACCGCTCAACCAAAAAACTATTCTTGACAAAAACTTCATCATGCTTTTACAGATTTTTTCTTTTTTTGACTCAATTCCAATATTCCTTCATTCTCTCTGATGTATTCAAGGGCCGTCTGATAGCCTGCATCGAAGATATCTTTTGCCTTTTTGATATCAAATACGCCATAACGTGCCAATCCGGGTGGTTCAATAAAGTAATCACATTTATTTTTTCGGCTATAAACGTTATAATTCATTGCCATAATGACTGATCTTTCGATGAGACTTTTGATGTTTTTGATGTTATGCTCCACTTGTAGACAATTGCAATTGACCCCGATAATCGCATCACAGATTCCATCAAGAGGTTCAACAGGCAGGTTGTTTAGGACTCCTCCGTCCACAAAATGGTTTTTTCCTATTTCGATTGGGTCAAACATACCGGGTATACAAGAAGAAGCCATTATTGGTTTGATCAATTGACCTTCCGAAAAATAAACAACTTTTGCTCTCTTCACATCCGTCGCAGCAACTGTCAGGGGTATTTTTAGCTTTGCAAAATCATTGTCCGGAAGATATTTGAGATAAAGTTCCTCTACAGAATCCATTTTTAAAATCCCTGTCCAGCTGATCGCAGGTCTTAGGAATTTGAAATAATTGGTTTTGACAATGATTTCAAAAATCTCATCAGGAGAATTCCCAGCGCAATATAAAGCTCCCGCAATTGCTCCGGCACTGGTTCCACTTACTCTATTGGGGAAAATATTATGTTCGTTGAGCCCTTTCAAAACACCCAAATGCGCCACTCCTCGGACTCCTCCGCCGGAAAGTGCAATTCCTATTTTTTTTTCAGAGTTCATCGAGAGAGAATGTTTGGTCTAATTTTACGCCTTTTTCAGTCATTTTCACAGTGCAACATTCATGAACGGGGTCATGCTCGAGGAAAAGGATATATTCGTTTTTGGCAGCCTCCTCCAAAAAAACTCTTTTCTCTTCCAAAGTCAACAAAGGCCTGGTATCATATCCCATGACATAGGGCAAAGGAATATGGCCCACAGAAGGAAGCAAGTCGGCCACAAAGACAACAGTCCTGCCTTTGTATTGGATTTTGGGAAGCATTTGCTTGTCAGTATGGCCGTCTGCGGTCATAAAAGAAAATCCTTCAAACAAATCCTTTTTTTCCAAATCAAGAAATTCCAACTGCCCGCTTTCCTGCATGGGAAGCAGGTTTTCTTTTAGAAAAGAGGCTCTCTCTCTCGCATTTGGATGGATCGCCCAATCCCAATGTGCTTCATTGGTCCAATAAGTCGCTTTGGAAAATGTCATTTCAACACGGTTTGGATCAGCTTGTTGATACTTCACTCCACCTCCACTATGGTCAAAATGCAAATGTGTCAGGAAATTATCTGTGATATCCGCAAAGTCAAAACCTTTAGAACGGATGGATTTTTCCAAACTGTCGGTTCCATGGAGATAATAATGAGAGAAAAATTTGGCATCCTGCTTCTCTCCTATGCCATTATCTATCAATACAAGCCTATTTCCCACCTCTACCAAAAGACAACGCATCGCCCAAGAACAAAGGTTATTTTCATCTGCCGGATTGGTTTTGGACCAAAGTGATTTTGGAACAACGCCAAACATTGCCCCTCCGTCAAGTTTGAAAAATCCGGTATTGATGACATGTAATTTCATAACTTACAGGATATAAAAAATCCCACAAAAATCAGAGAACCATCATCCTTAGAAAGAGAAGCTCAGCTTTTTTGTGGGACTCAAATTAGGCACTATTCTTCAACAACCCCCATCGCGCAGAATTTTTCAATTCTCTGATCAATGCGCTTTTCAGGTTTAATTTTATCCAATTCCTTCAATGCTTCGATAATCGTCGCTTTGATGGTTTTTGCCATGGTTTGCATGTCTTTGTGTGCGCCGCCTAGCGGTTCGGCGATGATACCATCGATCAGACCATTGTTTTTCATATCCGGTGCTGTCAGCTTTAATGCTTCCGCGGCTTGTTCCTTGTAATCCCAACTTCTCCATAAAATCGAAGAACAGGACTCCGGAGAAATCACCGAATACCAGGTATTTTCCAGCATATATACTTTGTCACCTATCGCAATTCCCAATGCGCCACCTGAGGCACCTTCACCGATGATGATACAGATGACGGGCACTTTAAGCATAAACATCTCTTTGAGGTTTCGTGCAATGGCTTCTCCCTGACCTCTTTCTTCTGCTTCAAGGCCCGGAAACGCTCCGGGAGTGTCAATCAAAGTGACGATGGGCTTTCCAAATTTTTCGGCCATTTTCATCAGCCTGAGGGCTTTTCTGTACCCTTCCGGATTGGCCATACCAAAATTACGTTCTTGACGCTGCTTGGTATTGCGGCCTTTTTGCTGACCGATAAACATCACCGTCCTGCCATCAATATCTCCCAAACCTCCGATCATTGCTTTGTCGTCCTTCACAGTCCGGTCGCCGTGCAATTCTATAAAATCGTTGGTAATCTCATAGATATAATCCAACGAATAGGGGCGGTCAGCATGACGGGAGAGCTGAACCCGCTGCCACCTGGTCAGGTTTTGGAAAGTTTCTTTTTTCAAAGTCTGAATTTTATCTTCCAATGACTGTATATCAGGAGTCAAATTTATATTCCTTCCTTTGGCCAAATCCTTCATTTCCTGAAGTTTGGACTCCAAATCAGCAATTGGTTTTTCGAATTCTAATAGCATAATTGGTTTTTTTGACTGAGGCAAAGATAAAAAGATTATTGCGAAGAAAAATTATTTGTATTTGAAGATCATTGTTTGTGGGATGATTGAATAAATCTTATGAAAACAAATGAATTTCAGAAAATCATAAAGGCTTGAAAAAACAAAAAGCCCCAGATATTATCTGAGGCTTTTGCGGAATGGACAGCCTGTCCCGATAATCGGGACAAGCATTCTACCCAGCTGAACTACCTTATATAAACCTTATTATGAAATGACTGCTTTTTTGCCCTTTTATGAAGTTCTCTCTTTTTATGGCATCTGATTTTGTTGGGTATTTTTCCATATATACGATTTCCCAAGGTTGCTTATTACAAGTTAATCCTTTGTAGGGAAAATTATGTTTTACCAATCTCTTGAAAGGATCTGAAGAGTACCCAACATAAAAAAATTAGTCTGAATTTGATTTCAGGATGTAAAGGAAATATTCCATAAATACAAAAAGCCCCAGAGATCATCTGAGGCTTT
>NZ_JANSUY010000007.1 GCF_024741135.1 Aquiflexum gelatinilyticum | reverse complement strand
TTTCCCAAGGTTGCTTATTACAAGTTAATCCTTTGTAGGGAAAATTATGTTTTACCAATCTCTTGAAAGGATCTGAAGAGTACCCAACATAAAAAAATTAGTCTGAATTTGATTTCAGGATGTAAAGGAAATATTCCATAAATACAAAAAGCCCCAGAGATCATCTGAGGCTTTTGCGGAATGGACGGGACTCGAACCCGCGACCTCCTGCGTGACAGGCAGGCATTCTAACCAGCTGAACTACCACTCCAAGTTAGATTAAATAAGATTTTATGCGGAATGGACGGGACTCGAACCCGCGACCTCCTGCGTGACAGGCAGGCATTCTAACCAGCTGAACTACCACTCCGTTTTAATACTCTTCGTTTAGAGTGTGGCAAAGGTAATTATTTGAAGCTTTTTTGCAAAAAATGATTTTGAAAAATTGCCCAATCATTACCTATTCGATTCTATTTCAAACATATAAATTTTAAAATCAGTATTGATTTTTTATTTCTTCCCCAATTTCACCTGCCAATTCCACGAATCTCTCATCGAATCTTCCAAAGTATACTTGGCATCCCAACCCAAAACCTTGTTGATTTTGTCGGTATTGGCCCATACTTTTTCGATATCGCCGGTTCGTCTTGGGCCAATCTCATAATTCAATTTTTGACCGCTTACTTTTTCAAAAGTCTTGATGACTTCCAAAACAGTGTTCCCGTTACCCGTACCGACATTGAAGATGTCATAAAAATTATCTTTTTGTTCGGACAGGTATTTCAAAGCTTTCACATGCGCATCCGCCAAGTCCATCACATGGATATAATCCCTGACACATGTACCGTCAGGAGTATCATAATCATTGCCGAAGACGGTGATTTTCTCCCTGATACCTGCGGCCGTTTGGGTGACAAATGGAATCAGGTTGGCAGGAACACCGATGGGCAACTCACCTATCGCCGAACTTGGATGCGCGCCTACAGGATTGAAATACCGCAAGGCAACAATCCTTGAAGCTGCTCCACTCAAAATGAAATCCCTTAGGATATCCTCACAAATCTTCTTGGTGTTGCCATAGGGACTCTCTGCGTCCTGTCTCGGCGTGGCTTCTGTGACAGGCAATACTTTTGGTTGGCCGTAAACGGTGCATGACGAGGAGAAAACGAGGTCTTTGACCTTGTATTTTGACATCAATTCCAAAAGAATAATCAATGAATCGATATTGTTGGAATAGTATTTCAAAGGCAACCTTGTACTTTCTCCCACGGCTTTGGAAGCGGCAAAATGGATGACTCCTGAAAAATCATTTTCCTGAAAGACTTTTTCCATGCCGTTCTTATCAAGGCAATCCACTTCATAAGACTTTACTTCTCTGCCAAGTATCGATTTGATTCCTTCCAAAGCCGACTTTTCTGAGTTGGAAAAATTATCAACAATGACAGGTTCATAACCCGAATTGACAAGTGCAACAGCGGTATGAGAACCGATGTATCCGGCACCGCCGGTGATTAAAATTTTTTTCATGATGTAATTAAAAAGGATGATTTAAAAATGTTTTGAAATCTAAAATTAATTAATCTCAGGATACTGCCAACAATAAATATTAAAAGCCTTCTCAATTCTACTTCAACAAAGTGAAAGAACCTCGCTGCTGCAGCGTTTGTTTTTCCCCTTCAATATTGAAGAAGTAATCTATCCTATAGGTATAGGTACCTATTGTAGCATCCTGATCGCCGATTTTCCCATCCCATCCTTTTTCTCCTGCATAGACTAAACTTCCCCATTTGTCGTATACCCAAAGGCTAAATTGGAGATCACAGTTGCTGACTCCCTGAAAAAGACCATCTTTTGGAATAAATCCCGTCGGCATCCTCAGAATGGGAACACCTTCCTCCATTTTTCCAAAAACCTTCTTTTGGCAGCCGTTGGCATCTTCTACTGTCAATCCATATTCTCCTGAAGGTATGTCAATGATATTTGGAGCGCTACTGTTTTCCCAATCCCAAAGAAACAAAAACGGTGCAACTCCACCTTGGGGAATGGCCAAAAGAGAGCCATTTGCCAATCCTGAACAAGCAAACTTCTGAATTTGAAAGTCAACAGAAATAGCCGGTGGAGAATCGATGTTTACCTCCAAAATAAATTCACAACCAATTACATCTTTAACCACCAAGCGTTGGTCACCTCTTGGAAGTCCAAATACCTCCAATTGATTCTCAGTGACTACAAAATCAAATCCTTCTACCCTATATGGCTTTGTTCCGCCTCGAAGCTCAAAATCAACTTTTCCATCCGCCAAGTCAAAACAACTTGCATTTGTAATGGAAGGAGTTCCGATCAATTCAAATGCTTCGGAAGATGAAATTTCAAGGTTCTCAAAGAGAATTTCGCAGCCCCCTGAGTCTTTTACCAAAACAGAATATGTTCCTATTCCCAATCCTTCTGCCAAATTTCCTTTCAGTAAAGGGTCATGTGACCATTCAAATGTAAAGTCCCCTGTTCCTCCACCTGCCAGGATTTCAATTCTACCCAAATTGGAACCCGCACAAATTTCTTCGGTGAAAGCTATCAAATTGGCTTCCATCGGCGGATTGACTTTGACTTTGAGCCTTTTGGATTCCCCGCCGCAGGAAGTATTGATTTCACTATATTCTTCAAACCAGATCTCTCCCTGCGAACCAACTCCCTGCCATTCTACTGTAACTTCGGTAGCATTTTCGCCTGAAATGATGGTACCACCGGTGACAAACCATTGGTATTTTCGGTCAGGAATCAGGTTTTTCACTTTGTATTTGAAACTCTCGCTTTCACCAAAACAAATTTGACTTCTTCCCTCAGGAAGCTCAGGTTCAATGGCAGGATTGATTAAAATCCCCATTTCTACCAGTTTGCCAAGACATCCCTGATCTGTCACAGGAATGGCTATCACCTTTGCCTCCGGATCAAAATCACCCCATCGGATTTTTGCGGAATATTTATCCGAGTCAATGATTTCACCACCTGTGACTTCCCAAATGACCTTGCCTGTATTTTGGAAATTCACAAATTCATAAACTGCTTCATCGATCAAAGGACAGACGTTGTCGGCACCTGATATTTCTCCGGATGATTCGACCACTTCTACATCAAAAAATGCCTCTTCAATCTGGTCACAGGCACGGTCACCTGTAAAGGCTACGATTTTGATTTGGTAAATACCCGGTTCTTCAAACAAATGATCGACTTCCTGCCCTTCCTGCATGTCTGTTCCGTCCCCGAATGTCCACTCAAAAATCTCAAACTTTGGGTTTGAAGGAATGATTTTCCATATACCCGTTTCACCCAAACAGGCAACCTTGTCCCCTTCTACCTCAAAATCATATTTCACCTCAGTTTCAAAATTCAGGTTGGAGAGGCTTGCACCCGCGGAATAGCCATAAGATTCTATAAATCCCGAACCGTAAACATAAGCGATCACACCATCAGGATTGGTCATTGTATGTACACCTTCCGATACCTCTACTTGGGCATAGACATATCCTGCATTTCCCGGTACAGGAGAAAATTGATTTCCGACATTGACTCCATCCAAAACCGTCCCACCTTGTGTACCGGTTTTTGCAATGATATTCACATAATGGTTGATGATTCCTACCACTTTCACTGCAGAAAATGCTACACTTTTGATCAACTGTGGATTGGGGCTTAGGGTAATCATCGTCGGGTCGCCGTTGCTTGCAAGTGGCCCGTTTTGGATATTGCACCATTGACTTTTTGAAAAAACAGTGACGGCAATTGGTTTTGTTGCAGTAATGTTTGCCAATTCCTCTGGTCCAAAAAGAAAGGTGGAAAACTTTCCGGAATTCAGATTCCCTTGAGAAACACCATTGACAAAAATCTGAGTGTTGTTTTCTGATGCCAATACCTTGACCATTTCGCCTGAGGTTCTGCCCTTCAAGGGAACATGGATGTATTCTTTTCCCCAAGAAAAAAGTGGATAAGCCTGTTGGTACAAATGGTCTCCAGTAGTCCCTTCACAATCTGTTCCTACAGAAGTCATTTTATTTCCTCCGAAGACTGCGATGTTTTTACAGTCACCGTCCTGACTACCGAGAACCCTTACCCTGGTACCTGTCAGATCTCCTTTGGCTTTGATTTGGTAGCTTTCACCTCTTTTGAGTTTCACATTGATTGGAGCTCCCGGTGGAATTGTATTGACAGTACTTGTTGTCGTGGTGATTTCGACATTTGTATCATCTTCCACCGCCACGACTAATAGAGTGCTTTCATAATTGATATTGCTACCACCGGACACTCCAGGGGCAAATTGCTCTGCATGGGCTGTCACCAAATAATCTTTACCCAAGGATGAAAGAGGAAGAATCACAGTGCCGTCCGCACTTCTTTGCCGGAAATTGAAAGCATGGACTGCAATATTCCCATCTGCACTGACATACACGCCAAGGTTTTCTATTTTTCCAGAGGTTCTATGGATGATGTCCAAACCATCTTGGGGGAAATCATAAACAAACTGTTCGCCTGATTTTATTGAAAAAGGAATGGTGTTGTTTACGTATTGGATGACACCGCTTGCGTCTTCACTTGCAGAGATGATGATGGAAGCTTGGTCTATTCTATTTGGAACAATCCGGTTGTTCTCCATAAAACCAATGAAAAATTCCCTTCCTATCGTGGATAGCTGTCCATATACGGGATTGAAGCAGCCCAGAAACAGCATCAAAACCAAAACATAAGAGGATATTTTACTTTGGTACAGCATTCTCAAAAAGAATACATTTTATGAAATGTAATTTATCAATTTTATTTCGTGAAAATGAACATAAGCCCAATGTGGAAGCCTTTTCTGACTTGTTTTGTTACAAAAAGGTGAAAAAATTTTTCTATAAGAATTCGAATTAGTGAGGATTAATCAGGGATTTTTTTCCTTCATGCATTTTGGACCTTAATGAAAATACCTTAGAAAGGGTTTCACTTGTTCTCAAGAAGGGGGTAATCACCTTAGCAATGCAAAAACTCCTTTATCCTCAGCTGTGGTCAGTTTTCCATTGACACTTACTTCCAACAAAATAACATATGTATAAGATCCGATTGGTGCATCCTCACCATTGACTTTTCCATCCCAACCAGAATCCCCTGAATAAACCAATCCTCCCCATCTGTTAAAAATCTTCAACAGAAAAGGCACTTCACAATTTGCGACTGGCGCATACAGTCCATCACTTGGAATAAAACCTGTCGGCATTCTGAAAACCGGCATTTCTTCTACTACTTGGCCTTTTCCTTCACTGATACAGCCTCTGCTGTCTTGTATACTTACTTCATATTCTCCTTTTGGAACACCTGTCAGTATAGCACCTTGAGTGTTGTTGTATTGCCATGTGTAAGAGAATGGTCCTATGCCCTTTGTTTCAGCCACATACAATTCCCCATTTGATTGTCCCGGGCAGCTGGCCTTTTGGATCCTGACTTCTGCAATGGCGGGCATAGGTGATTCTACTTGCAAAGCAACAGGAATGCTACAACCATTGGCATCAGTAACCAAATAGGATTGAGCGGTTCCTTCAAGACCTTCAAGGATAATGTTACCATCAATAATATTGGCCAATGGGAAGTCTATCGTATAAGGCATAACCCCACCTTGTACAATGATATTTGCAATACCATCAGGCCTTCCAAAACAGGTTGTACCTTCAATATCCACGCTCACCAATTCAAGCAATTGAGGTTGCGTAATTTCCACGTTTTCTACCAAAACAAAGCATCCAAATGAATCTGTGATCTTCACAGAATAATTCCCTGAAGGAAGACTAAGCGCATTTGGGGCATTCAAAGTAGGGGCATGACTCCATTCGTACTTATAAGGTGCCTTTCCACCTTTGACAAGGAGTTCGATTTTACCGTTTGATTGGCCAAAACAAAGCACATTTTCTTTGGAAGAAACAGAAGCCTCAAGCAGCGGATTTACCACTACTTCCAGTTTAGGAGAAGTTCCTTCACAAAAATCATCCAACAAGCTATATTCTCGGTACCAAATCTTGCCAGTAATACCTTGGTTAATCCACCTTACCTGGATTTTACTTCCTTCATTTCCATTGACAAACTCACCTCCTTCAATAAACCATTCATATCCTCGATTGGCATATTCCAAAGGCACGTTATATTCATCCAACCTATTTGGATCAAAACAAATTTCGCTCAACCCTTCGGGAACTGATGCATCAATCAATGGATTGATGACAACTGTGTACACGATTTCTTCACCTGGACATCCTTCAGAAGTATAAGGCAAAGCAATGATTTTCGCATTTGGATTTGCGGCACCCCACCGGACAGTAGCCTGTTGATTTTCTTCATCAATATCAATGATTTCGCCTCCTTCTGCCCTCCAATCAACTTTGGAAAAATCCATATCGGTAACCAACCCATAAGTGATTTCTTCAACATTGGGACAGGCTTTTGCCAATCCCCTGATTTCAGCTTCGGTTTTTTCAACTGTTACATTGAATTTCACTTCTTGTTGTTCATCGCATGAATTTTCACTTATGGCTGCGATGATTTTTATTTCATATTCACCCGGATCAGTGTAGGTATGCGGAACTTCCTTACCCACAACGGGATCAGATCCATCGCCAAAATCCCAAACAAAATAGGTGAAAAGCTCATTTTCAGGATTGATTTCCCATAATCCTTCTTTGTTATAACAAGCTACCTTTTCACCGATGACCTCAAAATCATATTGATTTTCAGTTTCAAAATTGAGATTGTCCAAATTTGCTCCCACTGCAAATCCATAAGATTCTATATATCCAAAACCATAAACATATCCGATTAAACCATCAGGGTTTGTCATGGTATGGGCTCCCTGAAAAATCGGAATCCTTGCATAAGAATATTCAGAACTTCCCGGAATTTGCAAAAACTGATTTCCAACATTATTGCCGTCAAGGCGTGTTCTGTCTTTGGAGGCAGTTTTTACTATGATATTGACATAATGGCTGGTGATGGAAGGAAGCTGAAGTGCATTGAAAGTAATGGTTTTCAGCAATTGTTGATTGGGACTATAGGTAATCATGAAAGGGTCTCCGTCATTGAAAAGCGGCAGGTTTGGATCATTGCACGCCTGGCTTTTTGCAAAAACAGTTACGGATGATGGTTTATCAGTCCTGATGGTAGCAAGTTGATTGGCATTGAAGTTGAAAGAAAGGAATTTTCCTGAATTGATATTGCCTCTAAAAACACCATCCACAAAAACAGAAGTATTGTCTTCAGAGGCGAGTACTTTGACCAATTCTCCCGAAGATCTTCCTGCCAAGGGAATATGAAAAAATTCAGTTCCCCAGGTGTTTACAGGATAAGCTTGTTGAAACAAGTTGTCATTCGCCTGACCACAATCACCTACACTAGACCATTTATTTCCACCAAAAACAGCCAGATTTTTACATTCTTCTACATTTTCACCTACCACCCTTACCCTTGTTCCCGTCAAGTCGCCTCTTGCTTTGATTTGATAGCTTTGCCCTCTATTGAGGTCGATAAAAAAGGGTACCAAAGGAGCATTACCTGTTAAGGTCCAGACAGAAGGTGTTATTTCGACCCTGGTGTTGTTTTCGACACCAACTACTAAAAGGGTGCTTTCATTATTTTGATTTGCTTCATAATTGACAGTCGTGGTCATCACCTCAAAATGGGAAGTGATAAAATAATCTTTTCCCAAAGTGGTAATCGGTAAAATCACAGTCCCATCAGCAGATCTAAATCTTTCATTGAATGCATACACCGAAACATTTCCTGAAGAAATAATATAGACCCCTTTGGATTCAATCATCCCTGAGGTCCTGTGTAGAATATCAAAATCATCGATCCGGTGAAAAAACTGTTGCCCTGTAGCTAAAGAAAAGGGGAAAGATCTTCCATTATATTCCAAAACACCATCTGCAGGTTCACTCGCTGTAATTACCACAATACCCTGATCAGGTGCCTCAGGAGGTATCCCGTTATTTTCCATGAACCCGAACCAGAATTCTTTGCCCAGGGTAGTCACTTGTGAGAATGCATCAAAAGTTCCGGCAAATAGCATCACTGCTAGCATTAAAAAGAAGACCGCATATTTTTTAACTCGCATGACTTGGAAATTCAGGTCAAAATATAAAATAATCTTTTGGGTATTAAAACAATTTTTTGAACGAAATGCAATTTTCTTTTTATAACATGTTAAAAATCTCTAACCAAACTGATTTAACCCAATTTATTGATGTTGCTATTTTTATACAAAATAGTAGAAAAATAAAAATTTCGAGTCTTGTATAAATAACTTTCAACCTTATTGAATGAAAAGAAGATATAAAAAAATTCTCACGGTTTGGTTGATTTTGATAAGCGACAAAAAAAAATTCAAACAACTTTCATTTCAATATTTGTATCAATTAATAAATTAATTAGTTTGGCGAAATAAACCTGACACAACTATGGAAAATTTTAGCGAATTGGACACTTTATTAAAGGTCTTCTGGTACTTGGCAATCCCCTCATCTTTGATCTTTTTGGTACAAACAGTCATGACATTCATCGGTGCAGATGCTACAGACGGTCTTGAGGCGGATTTTGACAGCAACCTTGAAGGCGCGCAGGGGCCATTTCAGTTCTTCTCATTCCGTAATTTGGTCCATTTTCTACTTGGCTTTGGTTGGACAGGGATTTCATTTTATGATGTTTTTGAGAATAAAACCTTGTTGATTTTAATTGCCCTGATAGTGGGAATTGGATTCGTGGCAATGTTTTTTTTGATTATTTCCCAAATCCGGAAACTGGCAGAAGACAATACTTTCAAAATCAAAGATACCCTGGGTAAAACAGGTGAGGTATATCTGACAATTCCTGAAAAAAAATCTGGAATCGGTAAAGTTCAAATAAGTATCAAAGGTTCTTTCAAAGAACTTCGGGCCATCACAGAATCAGAAAGTCTTAAATCCGGGACTTTGGTCAAAATAAAATCGATTGATTCTGATAATATCCTTGTCGTAGAAAAACTTTAACAATAAATTCTCATATGGAAACAATTTACATTATTGTAGCAGCAGTAGTAGTATTTTTTGTCTCAATCACCGCATTGGTATCAAGGTATAAAAGGTGCCCTTCGGACAAAATATTGGTAGTCTATGGCCGGACAGGAGGTACATCTGCAAAATGTATTCACGGTGGAGGCGCCTTTATTTGGCCTGTGATCCAGGATTATGCATACCTTGATCTAAAACCAATATCCATTGAAGCCAATCTGACCAATGCACTTAGCCGTCAAAATATCCGCGTGGATGTTCCATGCCGGTTTACCATTGCCATTTCTACGGAGACTGACAGTATGGGCAATGCAGCTGAGAGATTGTTGGGATTATCTCCTGACCAAATCCAGGAATTGTCTAAGGACATTCTTTTTGGACAGTTGAGATTGGTAATTGCGACGATGACTATTGAGGAAATCAATTCAGACAGGGACAAATTTTTGGACAACATTTCAAAAAACGTTGACACAGAATTAAAGAAGATCGGTCTTAAGTTGATAAACGTAAATGTAACCGACATCAAAGACGAATCGGGATACATCGAGGCTTTGGGCAAGGAAGCTGCTGCAAAAGCTATCAACGAAGCTAAAATTTCAGTAGCAGAACAGGAAAAGATTGGAGAAACAGGCAAGGCGATGGCCGACAGAGAGCGGGATGTTCAGATTGCTGAAACCCACCGTGACAGAGATGTAAAAATAGCCATCACCAATAAATCAAGAGAAGTAAGTATTGCCGAAGCCTTCAAAGACGAGTCTATCGGAAAGGCAGAAGCAGAGAGAGATACAAGGGTCAAAACTTCTGAGGCCAATGCATTGGCAGTTAAAGGTGAAAATGAAGCTAAAATCTCTATTGCTCAATCAGATGCTATCCGAAGAGAAAGAGAGGCAGAAGCCCAAAGGACAGCGCTTGCTGCTGAAAAGGTACAGCAGGCAAAGGCATTGGAAGAATCCTATGTCGCTGAACAAAAAGCTGAAGCTGCAAGGTCAGAAAGGGAAAGGTCAACCCAAATCGCCAACGTGGTCGTACCAACAGAAATTGCCAAACAAAAGGCTATCATTGAAGCACAAGCTGAAGCAGAAAGAATCAGAGAACAGGCAAAAGGTGAGGCAGATGCAATTTTTGCCAAAATGGACGCAGAGGCAAGAGGTCTTTATGAAATATTGACCAAGCAAGCGGAAGGTTATAGGCAAGTCGTGGATGCTGCAGGTGGAGATCCAAACAAAGCATTCCAACTTTTATTGATTGAGAAGTTACCTGAACTTGTCAAGACTCAAGTTGATGCAGTCAAAAACATTAAAATAGATAAAATTACAGTTTGGGATTCCGGAGCAAACGGTGATGGTGGAAATGGTTCTACTGCAAATTTTGTTTCAGGATTAATGAAAACTGTACCACCATTGAATGATCTTTTCAATATGGCGGGATTAAATCTACCATCCTATCTGAAAGGTCCCCAAGAAACCAAAGACTCCACAGAAGATCCCGGAAATGCTGAAAAATAATTGAAATGGCTTTCTGAATAATTAAAAAGTCTATTCTGAAAGCCATTTATCTCAAAAACCAATATGAATCAAAAATATTGTTTAACACTTGATTTAATCAATGACCCACAACTCATTGAAGAATATGAGGTTTATCACAAATCTGTAAAGCCTGAAATCCTCCAAAGTTTCACTGATGCAGGTATAATTTTAATGGAATTATATCGTTGGGAAAATAGAATATTCATGATAATTGAGGTAGAACCGGGTTTTTCCTTTGAACGAAAAGCAGAACTTGATGCAAATAATCAAATTGTGCAGGAATGGGAGAAATTAATGTCAAATTACCAACAAAGACTCCCAGGAAGTAATGGTGAGGGTAAATGGCAATTGATGAAAAAAATATTTGAGAGTTGAAAATTAATTATTTTTCATATTTTTGGTTAAAGTAATGCTTTAAACCCGTGCCATACAAAGAAAAAGAAATCGAAAAAAAATACTACTCCATTGGAGAAGTAGCTAGCATGTTTAAGGTTGCCCCTTCCCTAATTCGCTATTGGGAAGGAGAATTTGACATCATCAAACCCAAAAAGGATAAAAAAGGCAACCGTAGGTTTACCAAAGAGGATATAGAGAAAATCCGCTATATCTACCAATTGGTAAAAATTAAAGGATACACACTTCAGGGTGCACAAGAAGTAATAAGAGGTGATCATCAAAAAGTTTTTGACAAAGCGGCAATGGTGGACAGACTCCATCAAATCAAACGTTTTTTAGTAGAAATACGGGATACTATGCATGTCGAATCCAAATAATGAAGAGTTAATTTTTGAGTTAGCGCTTAATCTGATCCCTAAAATCGGTCCTTCTTTATACAGAAACATCTTAGCCTACACAGGCTCAGCCAAGGATTTTTTTGACCTTCCTCCCGGAAAAATTTCAAAAATCCCACGAGTTAACAAAAAACTTTCTGAAATCAGAAAGGATAAGGATCAATACATCAGGGAAGCTTCGGAAATCATCTCCAATTGTCAAAAGAAAGGAATCCGGATATTAACCTTTTCAGACCAAAACTTTCCAGCAAGGCTCAAAGTCATGGATGACTGCCCTATGGTCTTGTATACCAAAGGAAATATAAACCTCAACCCTAACAGGACTTTGGCAATAGTGGGCACAAGAAATGCGACTGAATATGGTAAAAATATTACCAAAAAAATCATTGAGGATATGAGCCCTTATCACGCTACCGTCATCAGTGGTTTGGCATATGGAATTGATATCGAAGCACATAAAGCGGCATTGGCCAATAATTTACTGACATTTGGCATATTGGGATCATCAGTAGATCAGATTTATCCTGCTTTGCATAAAAACACTGCCGAACAAATGATCGAATCCGGTAGTGGCCTTATCAGTGAATACCCTCCAGGCA
Organism: Aquiflexum gelatinilyticum; assembly: GCF_024741135.1. GTDB lineage: Bacteria > Bacteroidota > Bacteroidia > Cytophagales > Cyclobacteriaceae > Cognataquiflexum > Cognataquiflexum gelatinilyticum. Next base: position 229,931 of record NZ_JANSUY010000007.1, on the reverse strand, counting down.
CTGTCATGCATCCAAGCAATTTTCCAAAAAGAAATAGAATCATCTCAGGCTTATCAGATGCTGTAATTGTGGTGGAAGCTGCCCAAAAAGGCGGGGCATTGATTACTGCAGAGATTGCTTTCAGTTACAATAAGGAAGTTTTTGCTGTGCCGGGAAACCTTCTTTCCACTTTTAGTGAAGGTTGCAACAATCTGATCCGTACTATGAAGGCCACTATCTATACAGGCCCCAGGGATCTTGAAGAGGCGCTTTCTTGGTCAAAGGATAACTTGACAACCACTAATACCAAAAATAAAATACTAGATCTGACAAAGTATAATGAGGAAGAAGAAGCTGTTTTGACAATTCTTCTTGAAAAGAAAGAACTGGAAATCGATCAGTTGGCCATTTTACTGAATATCTCTATTTCAAGTTTAGCATCTGCACTATTAAACCTTGAATTTGAGGGAATTATAAAATCATTACCTGGAAAAAAGTATAAATTGACTCAATAAAACCTCCTGATTTAAAGACAAAAAATCCCCTTTTTTCCAAAAGGGGATTTTTTGTCTGATTTGTATTCTAAATTTTTTATCTCCTGCCCATTTTTGGCATCAGTCCCCCAAGGGCTTTTTGTGCTCCCCCCATTTTATTCATCTGCTTCATCATTTTCCTCATATCAGCAAACTGCTTCATCAGGTTATTGACTTCCGTGATGGTTCTTCCACTGCCATTCGCAATTCTTTTTCTTCTATTCCCATCAATGATATCCGGATCCTCCCTTTCTTTAGGTGTCATGCTCCGGATTATGGCTTCAATGGGTTTGAATGAATCATCATCAATATCCATTCCTTTCATTGCTTTTCCCATTCCGGGAATCATACCCATCAAATCCTTGATATTTCCCATCTTTTTGATCTGCTCGAGTTGGGAAAGAAAATCATCAAAGTTGAATTGATTTTTTCTGATCTTGGCATTGATTCTTTTGGCTTCATCTTCATCGAAAGATTGTTGTGCTCTTTCGACCAATGAAATCACATCTCCCATTCCCAAAATCCTTTGCGCCATACGGTCAGGATGGAAAACATCAATGTTCTCCATTTTCTCACCTGTGGAGATAAATTTGATAGGCTTGTTGACTACGTGTCTGATCGAAATCGCGGCACCACCTCGGGTATCACCATCTAATTTGGTCAATACCACCCCGTCAAAATTCAGTCTTTCGTCAAAAGTCTTAGCGGTGTTTACCGCATCCTGACCTGTCATTGAATCGACCACAAACAATGTTTCGGAAGGATTGAGCGCCTTTTTCAAAGCCTCTATTTCTTTCATCATCACTTCGTCCACGGCCAATCGACCTGCTGTATCGACAATGACTATTTTCTTACCATTCTTTTTGGCGTAATCAATGGCTCGATTGGCAATTTCCAGCGCATTTTTATTTTCAGGCTCTGCATATACTTCTACCCCTATCTGCTCTCCCAATACTTTGAGCTGATCGATTGCCGCAGGTCTGTAAATATCACAAGCTACCAACAATACCTGCCTACCCTGCTTCTTAAGCATAGAAGCAAATTTTCCTGAAAAAGTGGTCTTTCCCGAACCTTGTAGACCGGAAATCAAAATGACAGCAGGATCACCTTTGATGTTGATGTCCACCTTGGATCCTCCCATCAATTTGGTCAATTCCTCTTGGGTAATTTTGACCAACAACTGACCCGGAGAAACCGCTATTAACACATCCCGGCCCAATGCCTGTTCTTTGATGGTATCGGTTACTTCTTTGGCTACTTTATAGTTGACATCGGCATCGATCAAGGCCCTACGGATTTCCTTTACCGTTGTGGCTACATTGATTTCGGTGATTTTACCCGTACCCTTCAGGGTTTTAAAAGCTCTATCTAATTTGGAACTGAGATTATCGAACATGCTTCATTATCTATTTGAGGCAAAAATAAGAATTTATTTGTGAAAGGGAGAATTGAACATGGTATTAGGTAATTGGATTTGAAAAAATTTGGCAAAAGGTTTTTTGTAGTCTGGCCACCGGCTAATAGGGTAATAGTTATTTATTTTGGATTGCCTGCCTTAACAACCTTGGCCATAGTAAGCATCCTTTCCATGCTTCCTTTCAAAATGTTTTTTTATCAAGGCATCTTTAAGCCTTGGGGCATTGGGATTGATCTGTAAGGTCAGATAAGCCATTCTGGCGATTTCTTCCATCACTTTGCTATTGTAAACTGCTTTAGCGGCATTTTTTCCCCAAGCAAATGGACCGTGATTTCCAATCAGCACCATTTCGACTTCTTCAGGGTTTAACCCTTTGGATACAAAGCAGTCCAAAATCTGTTGACCGGTATTGTGTTCGTAATCACCTTGGATCAAATCATCAGACATAGGTGGTGCACAAGGAATATCTACTGTCAAATGATCAGCATGTGTCGTTCCAAAAATCGGGATATCCCTTTGCGCCTGTGCCCATGAAACAGCATAAGTTGAATGGGTGTGGCAGATTCCACCAATGTTTTTCCAGTTTTTGTAAAGAAAGGCGTGAGTCTTGGTATCCGAGGAAGGACGCATATTTCCTTCAATGATGTTATTGTCAAAATCAACAATCACAATATCCTCAACTTTCAGTTCCTCATAAGGAACTCCGCTAGGCTTAATGGCGAAAACACCTTTTTCCCTGTCCACAGCACTGACATTCCCAAACGTGTAGACTACGAGATCCAATTTTGGCAATTGCATATTGGCATTGTAGCATTCTTGTTTGAGAGTGAGATATATTGACATGTTCTAAATTGTCTATTTTTTTGTTAATTAAAAACTCGAATTGAAGTAATAAGAAGACTGTAGCTTCATTCTTTATTTTCCTTCCACAAATTTTCCAAACTTCCCATATTCCGCGTACAGCATTTTGTATTGTTGCACGTTTGCTGGAATTGGATAATAAACCTCATCAAATCCATTGCTCATTACCTTGATTGCTGATTGTGTATCTGGATGGATTCCTGCTGCAACTGCTGCATATATGGCTGCACCTAAAGCCGGTGCTTGGTCTGATGCGGCCACTTTTATGGGCATATTAAGCACATCTGCCAATGTCTGCATCACTAGTTTGGATTTCTTGGCCACTCCGCCCATTCCAATTACTGTCTCGATTTTTACCCCTTCTTCTTCAAACCTGTCCACAATCTTCTTGGAACCAAAGCTGATGGCTTCCACCAAGGATTTGAAAACCCTCGCTGCATCCGAACCCATATTCAAACCCATAATCGCTCCTTTCAAAGCTTGGTTGGCGTCAGGAGTCCTTCTACCATTGATCCAATCAAGTGCAACGATTTTAGATTCATTTACAGGAATTTTGAGTGCTTCTTCAGAAAGTTGGGCTATCAAATTTTCTTGAACTTCTTCAATCAGTTTTGCTTTTTGGCCTTCATCCAAATGAATACTTTTTTGGATCAAATCGATACTTGGTTTGGTAATCAACTCCCTAAACCAAGCCAAAACATCCCCAAAACCTGATTGACCCGCTTCCAAACCGATCATGCCGGGGATAACCGACCCATCCACTTGCCCACAAATACCTTGGATCAAGTTTTCCCCAAGATTCTCTTTTGAAGTAATCATGATGTCACAAGTGGAGGTTCCCATCACTTTGATAAGGGTATTTTCTGATATCTCACCGCCGACAGCGCCTGCATGGGCATCAAAAGTTCCTACAGCCACAACTGTGTCTGTTGTCAATCCCAACCTTTCTGCCCAATTTTTGCTAAGTTTCCCTGCCTGATTATCTGAAGTAAAGGTTTCGGAATATAGACGATCTCTTAATGAGGCTAAGTAAGGATGAAATAATCCCAAAAACTCTTTTGGAGGCAAACCTCCCCAGATTTCATGCCAAAGGGCCTTATGTCCTGCAGCACACCTGCTTCGCTTTAGTGTCAAAGGATCTTCATTTCCAATCAATTGTGCAGTGATATAATCACAATGTTCCATCCAGGAAAACCCCGCATCAGCCACCTTTTGGTCCTCTCTTACGACATGTAATATTTTAGACCAAAACCACTCTGATGAGTAAATTCCACCTTCGTATTTGGTGTAATCCTCCCCTCCCCAAGTTCGGGCGATATGGTTAATTTCATCCGCTTCCTTGTTGGCCGTATGGTCTTTCCAAAGTACCATCATGGCATTTGGGTTTTCTGCAAATGCAGGATTCATAGCCAGGGATTGGCCTTTATTATCTACAGGCAAAGGGGAAGAACCTGTGGTATCCACACAGATGGCTTTGACTTGTGAAGCAGGGATTTTTGATTTTTCCATCACACCTTTGACACTCGCTTCTAATCCCTCCAAATGATCCAATGGATGTTGCCTGAATTGGTTTTCTACTGGATTGCAGTACTTACCGGCTTTCCATCTTGGGTATAAAACAACGTGGCTTGCTATACTTTCTCCGTTTTTTGCGTTTACCAAAACTGCCCTGACAGAATCAGTCCCATAGTCCAAGCCAATTACATATTGATCCCCCATATTAATTACTTACTAAAACTTATTCAATTATTTTACTCTTACCATTAAAACAGAATTGGCCGGAACAGCAATTTTCAGGTTGTCCTTGTCCAATTTGAAATCTTTGAAAGCTGCTTTTTTGACTACCTCCTTTTTTTCAAAAGTATTGTAAGAATCGATTGACGGAGCCGTCACATATTCCGCTGTTACACTCTTGGCTGAAATCCCTCTCAACACTACATCAAGGTCTATTTTCTTGTCTGGATGAATATTTGCAATGCTGATGTTAACTGTTCCGTCGGGAGATTTGGAAGTAGAAACATTCAAAGCTTCCAATTTTTCTTTGCCATAAGACACTTCTTCCGTCACAAGATGGTGGGAAAGCAAAGTGGCATCTTTATGTGGCTTATACAGATCAAAAACATGGTAGGTTGGAGTAAGAATCATGTCTGTGTCATTGGTAAGTATGATGGCCTGCAGCACGTTGACCGTTTGGGCCAAATTAGCCATATGTACTCTGTCAGCATGCTTGTTGAAAATATTCAGGGAAATAGCCGCCACGTGTGCATCTCGCATGGTATTTTGTTGGTAAAGGAATCCCGGATTAGTTCCAGGCTCAACCTGATACCAAGTTCCCCACTCATCCACGATCATTCCTATTCTTTTTTCAGGATCATATTGGTCCATGATAGCGCCATGGCGCTCTATCAATTCCTCAATTCCTGCAGCTTTTCTCAAGGTTTCCAAATATGTTTCTCTGTCAAAAACAGTGGCTGACTTTTTATCAGTCCAAGATCCAGTCATGGTATAGTAATGTACTGAAAGCCCATCCATCATATTGAGAGGAATGTTTTTCATTAAAACTTCTGTCCAGTTGTAATCATTACTGTTTGCTCCACCTGCGATTTTATACAATTTATTTGCCCCATAATCCCTCGCATAGGTTGCGTATCTTCTGTATTCATTGGCATAATATTCCGCTGTCATATTGCCGCCGCAGCCCCAGTTTTCATTTCCAACACCCCAATATTTGATATTCCAAGGTTCATCTTGACCGTTTCTCTTTCTGAGGTTAGACATTGGGCTGACCCCGTCAAAATTGATATATTCGATCCATTTGGACATTTCATCGACCGAACCGCTTCCGACATTACCCGTGATATATGGTTCAGCACCGATTTTTTTGGCAAAATTCATGAATTCATGTGTTCCGAATGAATTGTCCTCAACTACCCCACCCCAATGGGTATTGATCATGGTAGGGCGGTCTTTTGGATTACCGATTCCATCTGTCCAATGGTATTCGTCAGCAAAGCAACCTCCCGGCCAACGCAGATTTGGGATCTCCAATTTTTGGATTGCTTTCATAACATCCAATCGATACCCTTCTTCATTGGGAATTTTGGAATCAGGTCCAACCCAGATTCCACCATAGATATTTCTTCCTAAATGCTCTGCAAAATGACCATAAATATGCTTATTGATAATGACACTTCCCTGATCAGCATTGACGATTAACCTGTTGGTCTGAGCTGTTGATATAAAAGAAATCAGGAATGCTGCCAAAGCGGTAATTCCTTTAAAAACAATTGTTTTCATTATTGTAAGTATTTGAGGTGTATTTATATAAATCTATTTCTTAATTGGATAAACTTGTCTCCTATTTTTCCTAGGCAAAACATAATCTAATATTAGAAAATAAACCTGAAGCAACAAATATTAAATGTATATATTACACTAATAATTTTCTCCTATTTAATACATACCATTTCAATTGGGATGATCATCGGGATTCCAAAAAGTCTCACCTTTGTGTTTAATCTAATATTTTACATATCTTTTGAAAGCTTAATTTCAGATAGATTTCCAAGAAAAAATGAAATATTCTAACCAAACCAGGATTCTTGTCGCCGTAGACAGTATTGTATTTGGATTTGATGGATCGGAATACAAATTGCTTTTGATCCAACGTGGTTTTGCTCCGGAAAAGGAAAAGTGGTCATTGATGGGAGGCTTTTTGCAACCAGAGGAATCTTTGGATGAGGCGGCCAAAAGGATATTGAAACAATTGACCGGACTTCAGGATATTTATCTGGAAGAATTGAAGTCATTTAGCAGGCCAAATCGGGATCCGATCGAAAGAGTGATCGCAGTGACATACGTTGCACTGATCGATATCAAAAAATACCAACAACAAATCAATGATGATTTTCATGCGAGGTGGTTTCCTATGAAAGAACTTCCACAACTCATTTTTGACCATCAGGAAATGGTAGAAATTGCATTGAACAAATTGCGGTATAAAGCAGCTTTTCACCCGATCCTTTTTGAGTTACTTCCTGATAAATTTACGCTTCCGCAATTGCAAAACATGTATGAGGGTCTCTATAACACAAAATTTGACAAAAGAAATTTCACCCGCAAAGTACTTTCTACCAATCTTTTGAATAAAGAAAATGACAAGGACAAGCTAAACTCAAAGAAAGGGGCTTTTTATTATTCTTTGGACGAAAAGCAATATAAAGACACCCTATTGTCCATCCAAAATTTTATTCCGCTTACTGAAATCAACGGATGAAAGGATTAATTTTGATTTTCTATTTTTAAATTGTCATTTTATGTGTAATTATAACACTTAATTTATCATTTGCTGGGAATTGCTTATGAATTCCCTGTTTAGAGCGTATCAAAAAAATCCCAAAAAAGCTGTTCAGGATTAGACTGCCTTAGTCAGATCATCTTTCAAATAAAAATACTCCTGTTTCAAAATCGAAAATCCAATGAAAAAAATAGCCCAAAATGAAGTCTGGTTTATCACAGGCAGCCAACATTTATATGGCGAGGAAACTTTAGCCATGGTCTCTGAACATTCGGAAATCATAGCCAAAGTACTAAACCAATCTGATGCGATTTCAGTAAAAATCATTTTCAAACCTATTGTTAAAACCACTGAAGAGATATTTCAAATCTGTCAGGAAGCAAACCAAGTCAAAGATTGTATTGGCATCATTACTTGGATGCACACTTTTTCTCCTGCCAAAATGTGGATCAACGGTCTCAAAATCCTGAATAAACCCCTACTCCATCTGCATACCCAATTCAATCGTGATATTCCATGGAATTCGATCGATATGGATTTTATGAACCTCAACCAAAGTGCTCATGGAGACCGGGAATTTGGATTTTTGACTAGCCGTATGCGGATCAATAGAAAAGTGGTGGTGGGCTTTTGGCAGGAAAAAGAAGTCCATCAGGAAATCGACGGTTGGTGCCGGGCAGCTAGCGGTTGGCATGACTGGCAGGGCATGAAAATCGCAAGGTTTGGAGACAACATGCGCAATGTAGCCGTCACAGAAGGTGATAAAGTCGAGGCTGAAATGCGATTAGGATTTGCTGTCAACACCTTTCCTGTAGGAGATTTGGTTCAAAAAATCAACGCCGTGGCCGATTCAGAAATCAACAACCTGATCAAAGAATATGAGAGTTCTTATACCTTGGTTGAAAATCTAAAAACCGGTGGTGCAAATAGAGACTCTTTGTTTGAAGCGGCGAGGATAGAAATCGGATTGGATCGATTTTTAACAGAAGGCGGATTCAAAGCTTTTTCCAACACATTTGAAGACCTGCATGGCATGCGCCAACTTCCGGGAATTGCGGTCCAAAGACTGATGAACAAAGGTTTTGGCTATGCAGGTGAGGGAGATTGGAAAACAGCCGCTCTAGTCAGGGCAATGAAAGTAATGGGTACGGGATTGGAAGGTGGAAATGCCTTTATGGAGGATTATACCTACCATTTTGATCCAGAAAATACCCTCGTATTGGGTTCACATATGCTTGAGGTGGATGAATGTCTTGCTTCAGGCAAACCTTCCTGCGAAGTTCATCCATTGGGAATAGGAGGAAAAGAAGATCCTGTCAGGCTTGTTTTCAATGTAAAAGCCGGTAAAGGTCTCAATGCTTCCCTTGTGGATATGGGAAATAGATTCAGGATGATTGTCAATGAAGTTGAGGCAGTTGATGCTCCTCATGATTTGCCAAAATTGCCAGTTGCAAGGGTTATGTGGAAGCCTCTTCCTGATATGAAAACCGGATGCGGCGCTTGGATTTTGGCCGGAGGTTCTCACCATACCTGCTTCAGTCAAAACCTTTCCACAACTATTTTAAATGACTTTGCCAACATAGCAGGGATAGAATCTGTCAATATTGATGGTCAAACCACCATCAGAAATCTTCAGAATGAATTGAAATGGAGCGAGGTATATTATAAGGTTTTTGATAAATAGAAGGAGTCGATAGGTGGCAAAACATAGTCCATGGATTGTGATGAATCTTAGTTCAAAATTCGATTTACTTTATAATTTAAGTAGCTGGAAGAATTGGCTAAAAGCAAAGATTCTTCCAGCCACTTTCAATTTGTGATCTTCATTAAATAAGCACGAAAAGGGATTTTAAGTGAATTTGGAAATTGAAAAGCAGGCGGATAATCCTATTTATTTTTTAATTTGCGCCATTCTTTCAAAAAGAACTGACTCGGATCATGCAGATCAACTTCAAAAATAACATCTTGCCGCACCTTGTAGGAGTTGTGGTCTTTTACCTCATCGTTTTGTTTTATTTTTCACCTGCCGTTTTTGATGGCAAAATCCTTTTCCAATATGACATTCTTCAATGGGAAGGTGCTGCCAAGGAAGTTATGGATTACAGGGCCGAAACAGTCAAGGAAGCACTTTGGACCAACAGCATGTTTGGCGGAATGCCGGCTTATTTGGTGAGCTTTGAAGTTCCGGGAGACATTACCAATTTCTTGATTAAAGTGGTCACTTTGGGACTCCCCCACCCTGTCAACTCCTTGTTTTTTGGAATGTTAGCCATGTATATCCTGCTTTTGAGTTTCAAAGTCCGATCTGAATTTTCTATTGCCGGTGCAGTGGCCTTTGCCTTCAATACCTTCCACATCATCAGCTTGGATGCAGGACACAATGCCAAAATATGGGCCATCTGCCTGATTCCCCTGATTTTGGCAGGGATTCACCTGGCATTCTCCGGAAAAAGGATTTTGGGTCTTGCGCTTTTTGCTTTTGGTTTGATGCTCCAACTCAAATTCAACCACCTACAGATTACCTATTACACTTTGTTGATTGTGCTGATTTATGGAATCGGTCAGATTGTGGATGCCTACAAATCGAAATCACTCACTGCTTTTAGTAAAACAATTCTTATTTTGGTTTTGGGCGCCTGTCTTGCTGTTGGATCCAATCTTAGCAGGTTTATGACGGTACTGGAATACGGTGAATATTCAACAAGAGGACAATCCAATATTACTTCAGCCAATACTTCTGAAGGCGGTTTGGACAGAGACTATGCCTTTAACTGGTCTCAGGGAAAAATGGAAACTCTCACTCTCTTGGTTCCATTTATATATGGTGGTGGAAGTGGGGAAGCTTTGCCCAAAGATTCTAATTCAGAACAGGCTTTGCGGAGCAATGGCGTGGAAAGTGCCCAAGCAACAGGGTTTATTGAAAAAGCGCCTACCTATTGGGGCGAGCAGCCGGGAACAGGAGGCCCTATTTATGGAGGGGCGATTATGCTTTTCCTGTTTGTTTTAGGTTTGATTTATGCTCCAAAAACGTATAAATATGTATTCCTTTCGATTACGATCCTGTCCATTTTTCTTGCCTTTGGAAAAAATCTCGCTTGGTTCAATGACTTGATTTTTGATTTCCTTCCTGGCTACAACAAATTCCGAGCTGTGACTATGGCACTTTCTATGGCGCTTTTCGCCATTCCAGTTTTGGGGAGTTTGGGATTGGAATACCTCTTCAGAAATTCAGATAGCAAAACACTTGTTAAAAATCTTTCCATAGCATTAGGAAGTACAGCAGGATTGTCATTGATTTTAGTGATCTTCGCAGGAATGTTTGGATTCAGGGCACCAGTAGACGCCAACCTCCCGGAATGGCTTGTCGACGCTATCCAACAGGACAGAAAATCAATGCTTCAAAGCAGTGCTTTCAAAAGTCTCATTTTCATTTTGCTTGCTGCAGGTTTGATTTGGGCAAGTTTGAAAAATAAAATCTCAACACAAATAGCCGGATTGTCCATCGCATTGTTGATTGCCATCGACCTTTGGATGATCAATAAAAGATACCTAAATGAAGACTCGTTTCAGGCCAGTCCTTCAGCACAGTTTTTTGCAAAAACACCTGCTGATGCAAAAATCCTGAATGACCAAGGATATTTTAGGGTAATCAATCTAGAAAATCCTTTCAACGATGCGCGAACAAGTTATTTCTTCAACAGCATCGGTGGTTACCATGGAGCGAAAATGAAGCGTTACCAAGAATTAACTGAAAACGTATTGGGTTCTGAAATTAAGTCTTTTATCCAAAAAGCACAGGAAGGAAATTTTGATTGGCAGGGACTGAAAGCTCTGAATATGCTCAACACCAAATATGTGGTCGCAGGGCAGGCCGAAAATGCTGTTTTTACCAATCCCGAAGCAAATGGGCCAGCGTGGTTTCCATCCAATATAAGGTCTGTCACTTCCAACGAAGATGAAATCAAACTCATTTCTCAAATGGATACAAAAATTGAAGCAACTGTCAATGAGACTGAGTTTGGAACAGTCCAGACTGGTTCGGGTTCAGTTTCTATCACTTCCCAAAAACCAAATGAGTTGAAATATTCTGTAGAGGCGACAAAAGCCGGTTTGGTTGTCTTTTCTGAGATTTACTATCCAAAAGGATGGAAAGCACTTGTCAATGGGCAAGAAACCGATATAATTAGAACCAATTACCTGCTTCGGGGCATATCTGTTCCTGCAGGAAAATCTGAGGTTCTAATGAAATTTGAACCGGATAGCTACTATAAAACCAAGACGGTTACCATCATTTTTCAATATCTTATCCTACTCACATTGATTGGAGGAACGTTTTTGTCAATTAAACCTTTTCTAAAACCATGAGCAAAAAGGAAGAAGTAAAGGAGTTTTATGATGAATATGTGACTAAACAAGAAAAGACGGGGATTAATTCACGTCATATTTCCATCATTGATAAGCTTGTCCAATCAGGGTTAAAGTCCAATCATAATGTATTGGAGGTTGGTTGTGGCATCGGCACGGTCAGTCAATTGATTGCGAAGAAAACCTCAAATGGAAAAGTTTTGGCGGTCGACATCAGCGAGAAAAGCGTCGAAAAGGCCAAAATCCTTTGGAAGCAATTTTCCAATCTAAGCTTCGAAGTTTCTGACATGAGCGATTTTACCAAATCTGGTCAGACATTTGATTATTTTGTTTTTCCTGACGTTTTGGAACATATTCCTGTAGAGCAACATCCCAATCTGTTTGAAAGAATCGATGCCCATTCACATGAAAAATCAGTAGTTTTCATCCACATACCTGCTCCAAGGTTTTTGCAATACAACATCAGCAACGAGCCTCAAAAGCTTCAAATCATCGATCAGCCATTAGACACGGCAACTTTGGTTGGTGTTTTAAATTCAAATGGATACTACCTTGACAAAATGGAGACTTATCCGGTATTCTTTGAGGAAAAAGATTACCAATACTTTGTCTTCAGGAGAAATACCAAAGTCACCAAAAGTACTTTAAGGGGAAAATGGCCCGTATTTATAGAAAGGACAATTCTTAAAATCAAAAACAGTATCTTTCTGTAGCCAATTCTCAACAATTCAGATCCATTTCAAGACAATCTATGATTATTTATACCTATCCAGTACGGACTGCATTTACGGATAGAGATGTTGAAATGATCCAGACTAAATTTTCCATCAAAACACTTGAATTTACCCAAAATCCGGTTGCTCTCCCCTTCTTCTTTATTCTCCAGTTTTTTCAATTGGTAATCTTCCTTCCAAAGACAAAGTATTATTTGTGTTTTTTTGGGGGATACCATTCTGTTTTACCGACTTTCTTAGGTAAAATTTTCAAGAGAAAAGTTTTTATCCAATGTGGAGGAACAGATGCAGTCAATATGCCGGAGATAAACTACGGGAATTTCAGAAAGAAATGGCTGAGATTGGCGACTGTTTACAGCTTCAAAAACTGTACAAAAATTCTACCTGTTGCTGACTCTTTGGTCCGATCTGAGTATCATTACGATCCTTTGATTTCATCCAAACAAGGATTGAAAAATCTAATCCCTGACTTAAAAACCCCAATCCAAACAATTTACAATGGATTCGACACAGATTTTTGGATTGATTTTGGAAAGGAAAGGAAGCCGATGACCTTTATCACTGTGGCAAAAGGAATCTCCAATCCTGTCCGAGGGAGGATCAAAGGCATTGACTTGATTGAATTGATTGCATTGAGGTTTCCCCAAGCTGAATTTACTTTGGTAGGTGATGTTGACTATAAGCCCACAGCAAAAAACATTTCAGTAACCGGTCCAATGGACAAAGACAGGTTAAGGGAATTATATAATATACACCGATATTACCTCCAATTATCCACATCTGAGGGTTTTCCGAATGCATTAGCTGAAGCCATGCTGTGTGGTTGCGTTCCTATTGGTTCAGCAGTCGGAGACATTCCATTGATCATAGATGATTCTGGTTTTATTTTGGATCAAAAAAATCCCGATAGATTAACCAAAATAATCCAAGAGGTTTTAAACATGGATTTTGAAAAGAAAAGATCAAAATCCAGAAACAAAATCTTGAAAGATTATCCTTATTCCAAAAGAAAGAAAGAATTATTGGGATTGTTTAACTGATTAATTCATTGGAAAAATTTGCCCGACAAAGCATTCTTACTACGCTCTCCCATTATTTGGGAGTGGCAATTGGGTATTTCAATGTATTGTGGCTCTTTCCGTATTCCCTTGCCCCTGAGCAAATCGGGATCTTCAGAACAGTGCAAGACATGGCAATGCTTTTGGTTCCCTTTGCGCAATTGGGATTGGGAAATGCGATCACGAGGTTTTTTCCCCAACTCAAAAGCAAGCAGGGGTCTTTCCTCACCTTCAGTGTTTTGGTTACCTTGATGGGATTTATTGCTGTCTCTCTTTTGTTTTTTATTTTCAAAAGCCAAATTATAGCTGCCTTTGCCGTCAATTCCCCGCAGGTCATTGACTTCTTTGTAGTGGTATTGTTAATTACCCTATTTGCAGTAGTTAATACCGTTTTGGATGCCTTCAGCAGGTCTTATATGAAGATCGCAATACCGACATTACTCAGGGAGGTTTTGTTGCGGCTGCTCTCGACGGTGCTTGTTTCGGTCTATTTAGTCGGTTGGATAGACTTTGATCAGATGACTTGGGGATTATCGGTCAATTACCTCATCGTCCTTGGAAGCTTGATAAGCTACATGTTCCGCATTGGGAAATTCAGCATTGAAACAGATTTCTTTTTTGAAAGAAAGGGCTTCAAATCAGAGTTTCTCAATTATAGCTTCATCACTTTACTCGGCACTGCAGGAGGCATTTTGATCATGAAAATTGATAGCCTGATGGTGAGTTCCATGATCGGATTAGAAGCCAATGCGATTTATAACATTGCTTTTTCAATTGCCATCGTGATGGAAATGCCTCGCAGGGCCATTTCTCAGGTCAGTATGCCTGTGGTCGCCGATTATTTTTCCCGTCAGGAATTCCCAAAGATCGACAAGCTTTACAAAGACATTGCCGTAAACCAGACCTTAATCTGTATTTTGCTTTTTTTGGGAATTTGGTCAAACGTGGATAATCTCTACCATTTTGTCCCCAATGGTACCATCTATGAAGCTGGTAAATGGGTTGTCCTTTGGATTGGTTTCGGAAAAATGTGCGACGTTATTTTCTCCATCAACGGAGAAATCATCGTTTTTTCAAAATATTACATCTTTAACATCACAGCAACAGTCATCATGAGTATCGCAGTGGTGGTTTTTAATTTGTTGCTGATTCCGTCTTACGGTATCGAAGGAGCTGCATTTGCATCCTTTCTGGCGATGTTTTTCTTCAATTTTCTCAAATACCTCTATATTAAAATAAGGCTATCTTTTGAGCCATTTTCATGGGATGTGCTGAAAATCCTGATTCTAGGTTTAGGAATCTACTTTATACAGGCTTATATATTCAGCAAAAATAATCCAGGAATACCAGACCTTATCATCAGATCGCTTGCGATTACGTTATTTTATGCATTGGGGATTTTCTTGCTTGGAATAGCCAAAAAAAATCAGAGAAAAGTAATTGAAAAAATAAAAGGGCTCAGGCCTTAGAGTGTTACCAAACCTCTTTACTGACAGGATTTGAGCTGCCACGAGATCCGCAAACTTCCACTGTTATCCTGAATCCGAAGATACGAGGTCCTTTATTACTAAAGGATGAGGCCTGTTTTTGGAAAGGGCTTCACTCGGGATTGTTTTATAATTGTGAAGTCGGAACATGTCGGCGACCCGAGCCATTTGTGCAAATATACAAATTATTGATATAATGAATTGGGTCTTCTCTTTCAAATTCACCTCCAAATAATCTGAACCTGCCAAATTTTCCATACAAAATAGGAATACTTATAATTGACCAAAAATCATTTTGTTGAGAACTTAAAATATGTATTTTTATTAGGTGAAAAATTAAAAAAAATTAATATATCTAAAAAAACCACAAGCACACCAAACTATTCAATCAAAATCTGTTGATTTACAGTACAAAAATCCGTAATGGATTTTGATTCTGGAAATAGACAAAATTTTATTCTTCCATCATCTATTTTTCATCATCGGATTCGCGTAACTTTGTGTTTCGAAAAGGCTAAATAAAATGTATCAAATAAAAAAGCTCATCGTTTGTCTTGACCAAAGCGACCTAGATGAAACCCTGGTTAGGTTTGCATCCTTTGTGTCCCGAGTCAATCAGACTAAAAAAATTTATTTTACCAACGTCATCAGAAATCTGCAAATACCCAAGGAAGTTTTGGAGGAATTTCCCAATCTCATAGATAATATGGTCGAGGAAAGGAAGAGGCAGATGAAAGATGTCGTGGACAAAAACTTTAGCAAAAAAGAAGATATTGAATTTTCTTATGTGGTCAAAGAAGGACAATTAAGTAAAAAAATTCTAAAACTGGCCCACGAAAAATCTGCTGATATGATCATTATAGGCAGAAAAGTAACTCTTCCAGGCACAGGGGTTATTTCACAGAGGCTTGCAAGAAGAGCAAGTTGCTCCTTATTGATTATTCCCGAAAAGGCGGAACCCAAAATGGACAAACTATTGGTACCATCCGATTTTTCTGATTATTCGAAAGATGCTCTTGAAGAGGCAATTATTATTGTGGAAAAATATGGAGGTAAAGCCGAAATAATTTGTCAAAATGTATTCACTATCCCCTCAGGCTATCATTTTACCGGAAAAAGTTATGAAGAATTTACTTCCATCATGCTAATGCATGCGGAGATTAATTTCAAGAAGTTTATCCGAAATATTGATACCAAAAACCTAAAAATCACACCAATCTATACGCAGGATGACGACGATGACCCGGTAGAAGAAATCATCGCCAAAGCCAAAGAAATAAGTGCTGACGGGATCATTATCGGTGCCAAAGGCAGGACTGCTGCTACCGCTTTATTTATTGGAAGCATGGCTGAACGTCTTATTCAGCTCAATGAAACCTTCCCACTTTTGGTCACGAGGCCAAAAGGTAAAAACGCAGGTATTTTGGATTACATCCTTGAAATTTGATTTGCTATTCTTGATATTTTTGAATTTAAAATCCGATCTTCAGCCCATATAGGAGATCGGATTTTTTCTTTTTATTCATCATAAGAGAGGCTACCAGAAATCCTTTCAGAAAGATGATTCCCAAATTAAACCTCTTGGAAGGAGAAATGTCAAAAGGCCTAATGATATCAATCAGTGACCTAGAACTTTTGGAATTGATCCGTAATCCCGAAACAAAGGAAAAGGGATATAGGCTGCTTGTAGAAATGTACCAAAAAAGGGTATATGGCATCATAAGAAAAATGCTGATAATTCATGAAGATGCTGATGATATTACCCAAAACACATTCATCAAGGCATTTAAAAATATAGAAAATTTCCAAGGCAACTCTTCCCTATTTACTTGGCTGTATAGAATTGCAACCAATGAAAGTCTAAATTTTCTTGAAAGAAAAAAGAAAAGGTATTTCTTTTCTATAGAAGATCATTTGGAGACCATGTCAGGATATTTGGACAGATCAGGATTGATTACAGGGGAAGAAATTGAAAAGCGCCTGCACAAAGCCTTATTGAAATTGCCTGACAAACAACGCCTGGTATTCAACATGAGGTATTATGAGGACTTAAGCTATGAACAAATAAGTCAGATAACATCAACGTCGGTTGGAGCGTTAAAAGCAAGCTACCACCATGCAGTCAAAAAAATAGAAATTGAACTCCATACAGAGTAAACCTCTGTGTTTTAAGCCTGTCTAATCAATTGAATTATGGAAAATTTACCCAAAAACATACTTTTCAAAACGCCTGAAGGTTATTTCGAAGATCTCCCTAACCGTGTTTTAGAAAGGAATAGACAAAAGAAAAGCCGGACCATCGCATTGTTTCGCATGACTGCAGCGGCGGCTTTGGTTACCATTGGGATTTATTTCTTTGTTATTAAAAATGAAATAATGGTAGAGCAATCACTCGAAGCTTATTTAGAGCAAGAAATTGACTTGTACATCAGTTCAGGATATTGGCAGGCAGAAGATATTCTTTCTTTTTCAGAAAATCCCAACCTCATCCTAGACGAGATCATTGAAGAAGAATGGGGAGGGCTGGAAAGTAGCCAAACAGATACTGATATCGAAGAATGGTTGTAAAACAAAGAAGATCATGAAAAAGACATTATTGATATGTGCTGTCCTTTTTCTTGTTGGAATTGAGGCTTTTGCCCAAAAACCCACCAATGAATATGACAAAGAAAAATTAGAAGCTGCAAGGGTAGCGTTTATTACAAACAGGCTAGACCTTAAACCTGAACAGGCTGAAAAATTTTGGCCGCTATTCAATCTATATAATGAGGAAAGAACCAAAATGATGGATAAAGTTTCCTCACTCAATCGGGAATCAATGCAGGAAATCTCAGAAATGAGGGCAAAGGAAATCATTCAAAAAAGGTTTTCAATCCAGCAGCAGCTGCTTGACCGTGAAAAGTTATTTATGGAAGAAATCACCAAAGTGATTTCTCCGCAGCAGGCAATAAAACTAGGAGGAGTAAACCGGGAATTCACCCGTCAGGTGTATCAGAGACATCGCGGTGGTAGAGAAGGTGGCCCTAAGGAATAAAAAAAGCAGCCAAATGGCTGCTTTTTTTATTTATTTTTTAGCAAATCTCTAATCTCCTCGAGCAATAACTCAGATTTGGGAGGTGCAGGAGGTGGTGGTGCCGGCGCTTCGACTTCTTTCTTTTTAAAGGAGTTCATTCCTTTAATCGCCAAAAAAATCACAAATGCGATGATCAGAAAATCCACCACGTTTTGGATGAAATTACCATAGCTCAAAACCACAGCAGGCAACTCGCCCTCTGCTTCTTTAATGATGATGCTGAGGTCCTTGAAATCAACCCCACCCAAAAGCACCCCAATTGGAGGCATGATGATGTCATTGACAAAAGAAGACACAATTTTGCCAAAGGCACCTCCGATAATCACCGCGACAGCCAGATCGACAACATTGCCTTTCATGGCAAACTCTTTAAATTCTTTTATTAGGCTCATAAATTAAACGGTTATGGTTTTTTTAAATAAGGTTCCAAAATAGCAAAAATTCAAAATCTATTGATATTTATCTTTTAATTTAGTCATCATACCAAATGAAATCTTTGGTTTTACCGAAATGTGAATTAAAATTTTGATCTAAATGATTAAAAAAAAATATCCAGAAGGCTTAAGCTATAAAATTTTATAAATTTACCCCCTAAACCTATTAACCTAATCCCAATGAAAATAGCATTGATAGCCCATGATGGGAAAAAGGCCGACATGGTCCATTTCCTGAGTGGTTTTAAAAAGCAATTGCAAAACTCAAACATTGAATTGGTGGCAACCGGTACTACTGGTTCGCACATTGAAAAAATAGGGATTAAAGTTCAAAAAGTACTTTCAGGACCGATAGGAGGTGATGCCCAAATAGCAGCCATGGCGGCCCAAAAAGAACTTACAATGGTTATTTTTTTTAGAGATCCCCTTGACAAACACCCACATGAACCGGATGTGCAGATGTTGATGCGGATTTGTGATGTGCATAACATACCCCTCGCTACCAATCCCGCTGCAGCCGACCTCATGTTTAAACAATTAACTTCACAATTTTAATGGAACCAAAGACAATCAAAAGAATAGGCGTTCTTACATCAGGAGGAGATGCCCCGGGAATGAATGCTGCCATCAGGGCTGTAGTTAGAGCCGGGTTTTATTACAACCTTGAAATGTACGGTATCTACAGAGGATATGAAGGAATGATCCAAGATGATATCAAAAAGCTTGAATCCAAGAATATTGCACACGTACTTGAAAGAGGTGGGACATTTCTAAAATCCGCAAGAAGCAGTGAATTCAGAACCCCTGAAGGAAGAAAAAAAGCTTATAACAATCTTGTAAAACACGGAATAGATGCCTTGGTAATTATTGGTGGAGACGGTTCATTGACAGGGGCACATTTATTTTACAATGAATTTGGAATACCATCTATAGGTTTGCCTGGAACGATCGACAATGATCTTGCGGGAACCGATTTAACAATAGGCTTTGATACCGCCTGCAATACAGCCATAGAGGCAATCGACAAAATAAGGGATACGGCCACTTCACATGACCGTCTTTTCTTTGTGGAAGTAATGGGAAGAGATGCAGGCTTCATCGCCATCAATGCCGGAATTGGAAGTGCAGCAGCTGCGACATTGATTCCTGAAAAGAAAATGCCGATCGAAAGATTGGTGGAAAGATTGAAAGCTAGAACCAAAGCCATGAAGTCCTCGAACATTGTCATCGTCGCCGAAGGGGGCAAAAGTGGCGGCGCAGTAGAAATTGCCGAAAAAATCAAAAAGGAACTCCCCTATTATGATATCAAAGTGACTATACTTGGCCACCTTCAGCGCGGTGGTGCTCCAAGTTCGTTAGATAGGGTTTTAGCCAGTAAGCTTGGAGTATTTGCTGTAGAGGGATTAATGCAGGGAAAATATGATGTAATGGCAGGTATCATCAATAATAAAGTCGTCTTCACTCCTATTTCCAAAGCGATTGTAGGGCACAAAGAAGTAGATGAAGATGATTTCAGGATTGCAAAAATATTATCCACCTGAAACAATCTTATCATGCAAAAAGGAGGTTTTTTTTACCTCCTTTTTTTATTTAACCTTATAATATTTTTACATCAATCCAAAAAGCCTAGGCAACCATAGCGTCATTCCAGGCCAGAGTGTAATTACAATCAATCCCAAAATCATGGCAATAAAAAACGGAATTAAAGTACCGATTACTTTTTCCAACGTGGTACCTGCCACCTGAACCCCAATAAACAATACAGAACCTACAGGCGGAGTACACAATCCTATACATAGATTCATGATCATAATGATTCCGAAATGGACAGGATCGACCCCAAGTTCAATAACAATAGGAAGGAAAATCGGAGTGAAAATCAACACTGCAGGCGTCATATCCATAAAAATTCCGACAAAAAGTAGGATGAGATTGATCAGAATTAATATCACCAAAACATTATCACTCACAGAAAGCAGGGAATTGGTAATCGCCTGAGGAATATCCTCACTTGACATCACCCAAGACATGCTCATCGATGTCGCTATTAGAAGAAGGACGATCGCTGTAGTCTCTGAGGATTTCAATAAAATAGATGGCAATTCCTTGATTTTTAACTCCTTGTAATAAAGAGACAATCCTAAAGTATAAATCACAGCTATGGCTGAAGCTTCAGTTGCTGTAAAAACACCTCCTACAATCCCACCAATTACAATAACCAAAAGCATCAGGGAAGGAAATGCTCGGAGGAATGTTCTGCCAAATTCCTTAAGAGAAACTCCCTCTCCGGCAGGCAGTTTTTCTTTTTTGATAAATATCGCAGCAGTAACCATCAATACAAACCCAATAAAAATACCCGGCAAATAACCTGCTACAAAAAGTGCAGCAATAGAAACGCCGCCTGAAGCCAAGGAATACACGATCAGGATATTGGAGGGAGGAATGATCAATCCTGTAGTCGACGAGGTGATATTGACAGCTGCACCAAGTTCTTTGGGATAACCTTCTGTTTCCATCCTTTTGCCAAGGATACTTCCCAATGCGGATGCAGCCGCAGCAGCTGAACCGGCAATAGCGCCAAAAAGCATCGCCGCGATCACATTGACATATAACAAACTCCCGGGAAGTCTTCCTGCCAGAGATTTTGCCAATTCTATCAAGCGGTTGGCAATTCCTCCTTTATTCATTATCTCTCCTGCCAAAACAAAAAACGGAATAGCGAGTAAAGCAAAGCTGTCTAAACCGGTAGCCATACGCTGGGCTATGGTAGTAGCGGATGGGCCTGCTGCAACTGAAACCAGCAAAGTGATAAAACTAGCAATTCCCAAGCTCCATGCAACAGGAACCCCAATTGCCAATAAAGTAATAAAGGAGAGGATCAATATAATGATGCTGATATATTCCATAGATCAGGAGTTATAAAGTCTGTAATGATTGGAAATCTGAAACATCTGATAGTATATCACGAGCAGTCCACTGACCGGTAATATGGTATAGATGTAAGCAAGGGGAATTTGCATGGTTGCAGATTTTTGTTCCAAAATGAAAGTGATATAAACAAGGTTACTTCCTCCAAGAACCATTACAGAAAAGGCAAACAGCAATACCAAAGCATTGATCAGAATCATCAATTTCATTTTTGACTTGCCATGGAGTCTCTTTGGCAATATGTCAATAGCGATATGTTGATCTTGCCCCGCCACATATGCGGCACCCAACATACCCAACCAAACAAGCATATATCGCGATAATTCATCTGTAAAAGAGCTTGGATTCTGCACAACGTACCTTGACAAAACCTGCCATGTCACATTAAAAACCATTAAAGCCATCAAAATAATCAAGAGGCTTGAGACGACTTTGTCCAGCTTTATTTTGAATGAAGGATTAAGCATTGGCAAATAAATTTTGGGTTAAAAGAATTGAATGATTCAATTTGAATTAACAAAATCAAAAGGTTGGATTAAGGTAAAATAAAGATCCTATTTTAGTTTTCATTACTCAATCTTTCTGATTTGATCAACAATTTCAAATAAATTGGGCTGGGTAAGTTTAAATTCCTCATACATACTTTCAGTAGCTTCTCGGAATCCAGCCACTTCAGGATAAAGGATTGTAACTCCTGCTTTCTTAAGTTCTCTGTAAGATTCTTCCACAGATTCTGCCCACAGTTTATATTGATAAATAGCCGATTCGTCGGCAGCTTCCTGAAGCCATATTTTTTCATTTTCATCCAGAAGTTCCCACACTTTAGTACTGACTATCAGCACATCGGGCACAGCAGTATGTTCATTGATGGAATAGAATTTACAGACTTCATAATGCTTGGAGGTATAAAGACTTGGAGGATTGTTTTCGGCACCATCGACAATTCCTTGTTGCAGAGCAGTATAGAGCTCACCGTAGGAAACCGGTGTCGGAGATCCTCCAAAACTCTTCACCATATTGATGGCAGTATTGCTTTCCATCACCCTGATTTTCAAACCCTTGAGATCAGATGGATTTTCTATAGGTTTGTTTTTGGTATAAAAACTCCTCTTTCCTGCATCATAGTAACACAATCCCCTCAACCAAAAATCTTCCGCATCAAGTAGTAATTGCTTTCCGATTTCACCTTTCAGCACCTTGTCTCTATGAGCGTCATCCTCAAAAAGATAAGGCATTGAAAGGACCTGCATCCTGGGAGCAAAACTTTCCATAGTCGCTGAGGAAACTTTTGTCATGCCCAAACTACCGATCTGAAGCAATTCCACCAATTCTCTTTCAGTACCTAATTGCTGGTTTGGATAGATTCGGATTTGCATCTGACCATTGGATTTTTCAGCGACCTTTTCAGCCATGAAAACCATCGCCTCATGGACAGGATGCGTGACTCCAAGTCCGTGGCCCAATTTGATCACCCGGACTCCTCCCGGGCCTTTGCAGGTAGAAAACAAAGCAAGGCAGACCAATATCAAAAAAACGGGCTTTGAAAAAATAGACAAACTATTCCGATTTTTCTTTTTTGAATTTAAATCAGTCATGGGTTCATTGTAAAATTGGAATTTCATTTTCGGATCTCTTGAATTGTTACAAGGGCTTTTTTGATATTGCTTTCCAAAACTTCGAATTCTCCCTTTTCTATGGCTTTTTTGTCAAATAACTGCGAACCCATCCCCACACAATGGACACCAGCTTTGAACCACTCCGAAAGGTTTTCCTGTGTGGGCTCAACTCCACCTGTGGGCATCATTTTGATATCAGGCATGACTGACAATACACTTTTGATAAATCCGGAACCCAATAAATTTCCGGGAAATGCTTTGACCAAAAGCGCGCCCATGGACTTTGCCTGAAAAACTTCCGTAACTGTGGCACATCCGGGAACCCAAAAAATCCCTTTCATCGTGCAGTAATTGGCAACTTCAGGAATCAAAGCAGGAGAAACCACAAAATCCGTCCCGATGTAATGAAAACGTGAGGCATCCTTTGCCGAGAAAACAGTCCCTATTCCCAAAAGCAAATCAGGGTATTTTTCAGAATAAATCTTCAACTCTTTGAACACCTCAAAAGCATTTGTTTCACGGTTGGTAAATTCAAAAACCCGGATGCCTGCGATGTATGATGCATCGATTACTGCCTTGGCTATAGAAATATCCTTATGATTAAATACAGGAATCATCCCTGTTTCGGCCATTTTTTCTAGGATTTCCTGATGGGTATATTTCATTTTAATAGTTGGTTAATAGGTTATTGAAAATTTGAAAATCAGTTAATGGTAGTATTCAAGTCTTGAGTTTTCCTGATCAATGTTTACCTCAAAAGTTTACCTACATTTTCTCCTTTTACCAGATCATGAACCTCTTCCAAAGACACAAAATTGGCATCGCCCTTTATACTATGTTTAAGAACTGATGAAGCAGTGGCAAATTCGATCGCTTCCTGGTCGGAAAGATGCATTAGCCCATAAATCAACCCTGCAATAAAGGCATCGCCCCCTCCTACTCTGTCCACGATATGGGTCATTTCATAGATGTTTGAGAAAAGGATTTCTTCACCGTTCCATAAAACCCCTTTGAGACGGTTATGTGAGGCAGAGATTGATTCTCTTTTTGTCTTGGTTATAAATTTGATCTGAGGATAATCCCTCTTCGCTTGATGACAAGCATCTGCCCAATCTTCCAAAGTGATATCCATGCAATTTTCAAAATCGGATTTTCCTGCCACCAAGACATGGGTATATCTGATCAGCTCTGGCATCACGTCCAAAGGTCCTTTGCCATATTGCCAAAGGTTTCTCCGATAATTGATATCACCACTGATAGTCAATCCCTTAGCATTTGCAACTTTAAGTGCCTTCAGCGTCATGTCTGCTGCATTTTGGCTGAGTGCTGGCGTAATTCCAGTCCAATGAAACCAATCCGCCCCATCAAAAACCAAATCCCAATTGATGTCTTTTCCATCAAAATTTGAAAAAGCAGAATCAAATCGGTCATAGATAATTTTCGATGAACGTTGCATGGAACCATTTTCCAGAAAATACAAACCCATCCTACCCTCTGAGAAATAAACGAAATCTGTATTGACACCGGTCTGTCTCAAATACCGGGTCGCAGCTTTTCCAATATCATGTCCGGGAAAAGCAGTCACATGGTAAGTTTCCTGGTCCCAATTGGCAAGACAGATGGAAACATTTGCTTCCGATCCTCCAAAAACAGCTTCATAAGAACTTGCCTGTACGAACCTTTCGTGACCCTGAGTGCTGAGACGCATCATTACTTCGCCTATAGTGATAATTTTTTTGCTCATTGTTTTAAAATGCTATTCATTCATGAAAATAAACACTTAAATTTTGTTTTCAAGAGATACAGGATATAAGTTAATGCAAACGATATCAGGTTAAATCAAGATATATATGACCGGCAAACCAAATACTTTTATTCAAATCCACGAAAAGGACAATGTATTGGTCGCTTTGGTGGATTTACCTGCAGAAAGTATAATAGATTTTGGAGGAAAGACAATCAAACTCCGACAGGAAATTCAGGCAAAACATAAGTTTACCATTGAGCCCTTGGCTAAAGAGGATTTGATCTATATGTATGGGACAGTCGTCGGCCGTACCAAGATAGATTTGCCTGTGGGAAGTCTGATTACAACCCAAAATACTGTCCACGAGGCTGCGTATTTTGGCAAGAAAACCGAAAATTATCAATGGAATCCTCCTTCCATAAGTAGGTTTCAAGGGCGGACATTTATGGGCTTTCACAGGGAGGACGGTCAGGTAGGGACAGCAAATTATTGGTTGATCATCCCATTGGTTTTTTGTGAAAACCGGAATGTAGAAGTCATCAATGATGCATTTAATGATGCATTGGGATATGGAAAAACAAATCCGTTTAAGTCCATGGTCAAAAACATGGTGAGGCTGCATCAGGAAGGAAAACAAGAAGAAATCGTGAACCTGAACATAGAGAAAGCGAAGGAAATGGAGTCCAAATTATTGTTTCCAAATCTTGACGGCATCAAAGTCTTGGATCATCAGGGAGGCTGTGGCGGGACTAGAAGAGATTCAGAATCCCTATGCGCACTTTTGGCAGGATATATCAACAATCCTAACGTGGCCGGGGCGACGGTACTGAGCTTGGGCTGTCAGAATGCACAGCCTTCGATCTTGAAAGAAAAAATTCAAAAGATCAATCCGGAATTAAAAAAACCGCTCATTATCCTGGAACAGCAAAAGGAAGGAACCGAACAGCAACTTCTTTCTGAGGCCATCAAAAAAACCTTTTTGGGAATGGTTGAAGCCAACAAACAGGAAAGAAAACCTGCACCGCTCAGTAAGCTAACTGTTGGGTTGGAATGCGGCGGATCGGATGGATTTTCAGGCATTTCAGCAAATCCTGCAGTAGGGTATGCCTCTGACTTGATAGTCGCTCTAGGAGGAACTACCATGCTTTCAGAATTTCCTGAATTGTGTGGGGTGGAACAGGAATTGATCAACCGATGCACTACCGATGAGTCGGCTGACAAATTCGCCGCATTGATGAAAGCCTATGCGGCTTCAGCAGTCGCTGTGGGTTCGGGTTTTGATATGAATCCCTCCCCGGGCAATATCAAGGACGGTTTGATCACAGATGCGATAAAATCAGCCGGAGCTGCCAAAAAAGGCGGAACTTCACCGGTCACAGATGTGCTCGATTATGCGGAATATTTTCAGATGCCGGGTCTCAATCTTGTCTGCACTCCGGGCAATGATGTGGAAAGTACCACTGCCATGGCAGGTTCCGGGGCCAATGTCATGCTTTTTACAACAGGATTAGGAACGCCAACAGGGAATCCAATTGCTCCGGTGATCAAGATATCCTCCAATACAAAACTTGCCAACAGAATGCCTGACATCATTGATATTGATACCGGAGGCATCATTTCAGGCGAAAAAAGCATTCCTGAGATGGGTGAGGAAATCCTGGAAATAATCATTAAAGTGGCTTCAGGAGAAGTTAAACCAAAAGCGGTCCTATTGGCTCAGGATGATTTTATTCCTTGGAAAAGGGGAGTTTCTTTGTAGAGTTGTAAGGTTTCAAAGTTGATCCGGTCAGTTCTACTTTTCTTTTTGTCATAGTTCCCTAATGATGCTTTTCCAAATATTCTCATCCACAGGGACACCATTTTGCATGTTTTCTGCGCGGGTTTTCATGTTGTTTTCACCAGGGTATCGGATTTCTTTATCTGCGAAAGTCTCAGAAGCCTTCAGATCTGAAATTATATGGTCCAATTTTTCATCTGACCACTCCATTAAACCCAATTTCTCGACATCCA
The DNA here is from genome assembly GCF_024741135.1 of Aquiflexum gelatinilyticum. Lineage (GTDB taxonomy): Bacteria > Bacteroidota > Bacteroidia > Cytophagales > Cyclobacteriaceae > Cognataquiflexum > Cognataquiflexum gelatinilyticum. Next base: position 203,392 of record NZ_JANSUY010000007.1, on the reverse strand, counting down.
AACAAATAAAAACCTGAGACAAACCGGATTCTTCTCCACTATCGCCAACCTGAAAAGTTGCATTTCCTCCTGATAAAGTGGTAGCCAACATATCGAGCAGCAATGATAATCCGGCACCTTTCCACAAACCAATAGGCAAAGCCAACTCATTGTCGATAACGCTTTCGGGGGATTTGGTTAGGTTTCCATCAGGATCAAACCCGGCATCAAAAGGCATTTCTTTGCCATCCCGCAAATAGGTTTTCAATTTCCCGTAAGAAAACTGAGACATAGCCATATCCAAAACAATATGACCACTGGATCGCGGAATGGCGATTACCAAAGGGTTATTGCCCAGTTTAGGTTCACTCCCGCCCCAAGCAGGCATATTGGGTTTGGTATTGGTAAAGCAGATGCCTATACAACCGGATTCAGCGGCCTGCCAACCATAATTCCCTGCCCTCATCCAATGGTTCGTATTTTGCAGCGCTACGATTCCCACGCCAAATTCCTTTGAAATCCGAATCGCTCGATCCATACATTGATGCGCATTGAGCGGGCCGGGACCGAGGTTTCCGTTCCATCTTTCAAAAACCCCATAGCTGTCCAAAAGATTGGCTTCTTGATCGGGGAAGACGAGTTTTTTTCTGATCATTTCCAAAAACACAGGAAAGCGATCCAAACCATGGGAGGCAACCCCATCCAAGCTGGCTTGGGCAAAAAGAGAAGCACATAAAACGGCCCTGTCTTCTGCAAACCCATATTTAAGAAGGATTTTTTCTAGGGTATGAATAACTTCTTGATAGGTTATTTGCATGGTTGATGGATGTTGAGGAGCGAAATCAAAAATTCAAAAGCGATATCACAAACTCTCCACCACCAGCATTTTGGATTTGGCAGCCTGGTACCTGATATTTTTGGCTTTTGTATATTCTTCTGAGTTCCACCAATCTTTGGCTTTTTGGACGGATGGGAATTCTAGAATCACCAATCTTTCCGGATTCCAGTCTCCTTCCAAAGATTCTGTTTGGGCTCCTCGTACTACAAATTTTCCTCCAAATGGAAGCATGGAACCGGGGGTAAGCTTTTTGTAAGATTCATACAATTCAGGGTCATGGATACTGACCTCAACAAGAACCAATGCAGGCATATTTTTTCTGTTTAGTACATCAAAGTTTAGAAAAAATCCCTGATGTTTGACAAACTTTTATGTAAACAGCCATAAAACTGCTGTCTAATTTTAGATTTAAATCTATGATGACAAACCTTGATTCAATCTCTTTGGTACAAAAGAAAAAAAGACCTGTAAAAGTCCTTCAGTTTGGTACAGGGAATTTTCTCCGTGGATTTGCCGATTGGATGATTGAGATTTTGAATGAAAAAACAGATTTTGATGGTTCCATCCACATTATCCAAAGCCATGGAAAATCCATTCCTGAGGATTTTGTTAGACAGAATTTTAATTATCATGTTTTCGTAAGGGGATTTCAAAACGGAAATGTTGTCGATGAATATAAACTTATCACCTCGATCTCAGGAATAAGCAATCCTAATTTGGATTATGGATTCTATCTGGATTTGGCCAAAAATCCTGATTTGGAATTTATCATTTCCAATACCACCGAAGCGGGTATAGTTTTCGATGAAAAAGATACCGATCCCCAAAAAGTACCGGCATCATTTCCGGGGAAGTTGGCGGCACTGCTATATGAGCGGTTTACATTTCTTGAAGGAAATAAAACAAAGGGTCTAACAATACTCCCCTGTGAACTTATTGAAAATAACGGGGACAAACTCAAAGAAAATGTGAGCAGGTATGCGGTGTTGTGGAATTTCCCCCAGGAATTCATTGTTTGGCTAGACACAACATGCACCTTCTGCAATACACTTGTAGACCGGATTGTCCCGGGTTTTCCTAAAGAGAATTTTGAAGAGTTGGAGAAGAAAACAGGCTTTGTAGATCATTTGGCAGTAGTTGCCGAGCCTTATCACTTTTGGGCAATAGAAGGCCCTGAAACATTGAAGTTCATTTTTCAAACAGAAAAAACAGGGCTGAACGTGCACATAGTCAAGGACCTCCAACCCTATCGCCTCCGAAAAGTCAGAATCTTAAATGGTGCACATACGGCGATGGTTCCTGTAGCATATCTGAAAGGAATCAGGACTGTTGGGGAAGCAATCGAAGACACCTTTACTTCGGCATTTATCTCAGGCACCATTTTTAAAGAGATCATCCCGACGCTTGATTTACCACAAGAAGAGTTGGAGCAATTTGCCGCTGAAGTTTTGGATAGGTTCAGAAATCCATTTATCCGTCATGAATTGATCTCCATTTCCCTCAATTCCATCTCTAAGTTCCGGGTCAGGGTTTTACCAACAATATTGGAATACCACAGTCGGATCGGGCAATTTCCCGAAAATCTAATCCGGTCATTTGCTGACCTGATCCGGTTTTTCAAAGGAAATATCAATGGTGAATCCATTCCATTGAAAGATGAACCTGCTGTGTTGGAGTTTTTTGAAAAAGTATGGAAAAATGAAAATAAGGAAGATATTATCGAAACTGTTTTTTCCAATAAAGATCTATGGGGAATGGACTTGAGTCAGATTCCGGGATTAGGAGCGAAGGTTAATCACTATTTGAAAATTGACGAAAATTAATCACCACTCTCCTCTCCTTCCTTTCTTCTTCTCAGAAAGGGCTTTTTTAGCTTTCAGACGGTCTTCGATGGCACCTTTACCAGGTTTGGTGGCTTTCCTTATTTTCTTTTTATGGAAAGCTTTTTTGAGCAGGTCATAGAATTTTCTAACAGCAATCTCTTTGTTTTGGATCTGCGACCTCTTCTCCTGACTTTGGATAATCAGGTTTCCTTCCGTATCGATTTTGGATGAATGTTTTTCTGAAAGTGTCGCTTTTTCTGTTTCATCAAGGATCTGTGAATTCGGAATATTGAACCTCAGCTCAACTTTGGAGTTGACTTTGTTTACATTTTGCCCACCGGGACCGCTGCTTCGGCTAAATTGAAACTGAAGTTCAGCATCTAACACCTGATTGGCAATTTTTTCAGAAATGGTCATTTACAAAGTTTCATTTAATAATCCGCAACACATCTAAATCCCACAGTTTCATTTCTTTCAAATCCCGGAGAAACCCTCAGCAGCATCTGCCGGTAATGTGTTTCCCTCGGACCGCCCTGTACATACCACCAACTTGAGGAGGGTTTGAAATAGGAACCACCCTTCATAATCATCATCTGATTGGTTCCGTTTTCATAAATATCCGAGGTCATCTGCCAAACTGAACCCACCAAATCTTCCAAACCCCAAGGGTTTTTACCTTTCGGATGGCTTCCCACTGCTTCAGGTATTCCATTCCCAATATTGCAAAACTCTTCCCCCAATCCATCCAAATGCTCTACGGTCAAGGTGTTGGTCACATATTCAAACCTCTTTTTCACTTTAAGGTTTTGATCCCAAGGCCAATCCCTTCCATCACCTGATGATGCTGCATATTGCCATTCGGCCTCTGTAGGAAGTCTTTTTCCGGCCCATTTGGCATAGGCTTGTGCATCTTCAAGGCTTACATTCACAACCGGATGCTGTTCCATATCTTTCGGAATTTGGCCTTGGACCCAATGAGCAAGAAAACGGTTTTTATCCGATGGATGATAACCTGTAGCTTCCAAAAATTCTTTAAACTCCTGATTGGTAACAGGATACCTATCCATATAAAAACCATCCATAGATATAGTCCGGGGATAACCTGACGTTGGATAAGGGATAAATTGGTCTCCCTGAGAAACCTTCATTTCAAAACTTCCCGAAGGAATTTTTACCATTCCCTTTGGCGCATTGTCAGATCTTGGGGTCTTTTCGGGCGAACTTATCAATCTCGGAGTTCCATATTCCATCTCGATGACATGTTCATCTACCAGTTCTTCTGACTCAAACAATTGGACGACTATTTTGCCTTCATATCGGCCGAATTTTTCTTGGATATCCACAGAATGCAGACCTGATTTTAAACTCAAATACGACTTCCCATATTCCGGAATTCCGCCCAAACCCTGATTTCATTTCCCTTGGAGGCTTTGATACCCAACTTATTTTGTTCCAAATCCACCTCTAATAATTTGGGGAAATATGCAATACTCCCCACGGCTCCTTCATTGTTTGTTCCCAGCCATTTCTTGTGAAAAGCTTCCAAATCGACAGGAATCAAATGTTTTTCCTCTGATTCCTGAACCTGCACTTCCTCATGATTCCACAGATCGACATAATGCCAATCGGATGCAGGTTTTTCAATTTCAAAAAGGTTTCCCAAAAATCCCTCAGGCTTGAGACTGAAAATGGTATAAATGGTTTTCTTCTCAGAGTGCCATTTATTGACAAAAACCCCATCTGACAAAGTGGATATCAGGGGAGTGTATCCAAATGAAATAAAATTGGAATGGTTTTCTCTCAAAATCCTCAAGGTCTTTCCAAAAAACCGGTAATCCTCCTCCATCCATTCAGGCCTTCCAGGTCTGAAAATATTCAGTTCAGTTCCATATCCATTGAAAAATGAGGTGGCATATTCCCTTCTGATCCGGTCATAGGCCAATTCAGCCACCCTAAAAATCGCAAAATCCGGTTTGATCAGTTTGTTGAGATTCAGTAAAGGAGGATAATAAAGCGCATTGTGAACCCTTCCGAAAACTATCCCCGGCATGTCCTTGGGTACAGCCATTCCTTCACTATACATGACTACGCCTGGTTTTGCCAAGTCAGCAGCCTGCTGTATTTCACGGCTCGAACTGCCCTTGGTATCCAAGACCACACCATCAACTTTGGTGGCCTTGATCAGGGCAGTCATACCCTCCAAATGCCCTTCTAACCGGGTACTTTCATCCCATGGGTTATAAGAAATAAAGAATTTGGTACCCAACCGATTTAGGCTGTCAGATATCGATGTCAACTGTTCCAATCCACCCGGAAGATCTCTGAACAAATCCCACTGATTTCTTTGGTCTAATCCCAAAGTAGGCCAGGTAGGCCAGATTCCGATCACATCATCCCCGCCAAACCATTCCTTGTTCCTTTGTTGAAAATCAAAAATGGTGAACCTCTCTCCTTCCCTATCATAAAAATCAGCATCCCAAGCCATCATAAGGTGCATGGCATAAGACTTTCGGATCCATTGCAAGTCTTCCCTTTGATACATGCTGTAGTCAAAATCATCCCAATCGTAAAGGAACCTCTTTTGGAAAACCTGCTTCAATCCTTCCTGCCAATCACCCGTAAAGGAATCTACATACATCCTGTAGCTGACATTCGAGTTAGGAGGCAAAATAGTCTCAAACCTTCTCCTTTGCGCGCCATCCCAATACTTGCGTCTCATTAAACCGGCAAATCCTTGATTTCCGACTTCAAAACTGGAATAGCCCAATTCCCATGCATTGTCAGGAAGGATGACATTGACCGGATCATATCCCGGCCTGAAGAGGTGGGAGCGGGATAACCGGTGATCGCCTTTTCCGGTGATGTAGACCTGATCTTCCAAACCTCCAAAGGGAATAAAATTTTCGACTTTCAGCGTATCTTTTGAAATATTGGAAAAAGTAAAGACAGCAGTCCAGTTGTCTTGGCCTTTCTTTATACTGTCAATACTTAGGGAAACCCGCCCATCCAAATTCCAAGACTTTTCATTCGGTAAAAAATCATTCGAATACTTTTTTTCACCATTAAGCAGAAAAGAGAAAACAGGAACCGGGCTATTAATCTCATTTTCTTTAACTCTTTTAAAATTCAGATTTCTATCCCAATCCAAATCAAAATTCTGTGAAAAAAGAAAAAAAGGAAAAAGTTGAAACAGGAAGGTTAGAATTATGGGGAAAATCTTTCTTGTTTTCATTTTTATTGGAGTTGGAATATGTTAAAATCTTATTTCAGGAATTCGAGGGGCTTACTTTAAGGAAAATAAAAATAAATCGTCAGATATAGAGAAAAAATTTAACCCGAAAAATTTAAATCTATAAGTCCAAGGCGATTTTTTAGCTTCTAAAACCGCCACAAAAAATATTTTTCATTTTTTTTAATTTTTTTTTTGCCTTGTGGCTTCAGATGGTAGAAGTAAAAATGGCATTGGTATTCACAAAAGTTAAAGTTATGAAAGCAACCCAGACCATAAAAAATCAAATAAATGCTTTTGGAATATATGAATTTATACTTCAAACTATTATTTGGAATTTTTAAATAAAAAATAATAAAAATGAAATTCATGTGATTTTTGCATATTTTTTATTTTGTTTATTTGGTTTCGTTTGTATAGTTTTAACTCATCGATAAGGACAAAAGGTCAAATCACCCAATGTTTTTACCTTAATCCATTTGAAAAAACAATGAAAATTTAAAACACAATTCTCGATTTCGCTTATCTATCTCAGAAATTCTTTTTTCATTCAAAGTATTATTTTTTTTTCGACCATCAATTTTTTTGCTTAATTCACCCAAATAAAAACCCTTCAATTCTGAAGGGTTTTTTGTTTTTTTGGGTTAGGAAAAAATCAATGAAAAAAATCAAACTTGGAACAAATTCCCCTTATATATCCATGATAGAAATCAACGAAGCATCAGAAAAACAGCTTTCTATTGTTCAAAAAATAGCCCATCAAACTTGGCCTGTTACATTTTCCAACATTCTTACACCTGACCAAATCAAATTTATGTTGAATTGGATGTACGACTTAAATGCGCTGGGACAACAGGTAAATGAAAAGGGACATGTTTTCCTTTTGGCAAAAGAGGATGGGGAATTTTTGGGTTTTGCATCCTATGAAGTTCATTGTAAGAATGACACAAAAACGAAAATCCACAAAATCTACATCTTGCCCGGTACCCAAGGAAAAGGAATCGGCAAAAAACTCATCAACCACATTAGGGACATAGCACTTATGAATGGAGATAAGTTTTTATACCTCAATGTGAACAGATTCAATGAAAGTGCAATTTCATTTTACAAGCACATCGGTTTTTACGAAGCCTATCGGGAGGTGATCGACATCGGTAACGGATTCGTTATGGATGACATAGTAATGGAAATGAATCTTGATTAAAAAAATTAGACAGGTTGCACATCTTTAAATCTGAATTTCAGGTATTTGATTTTTTCACCCTTTTCGCTGAAAAGCTTCTCGTATTTTGTTTTGATACCATGGTGCTCATCCCTGTAAGGAGAATCATAAAAATCATGGGTATATATCATTATTTCACAGTCAGACCGGTTTTGGATCAATTCCAAAGTGTAATCAAACAACCCTGTATTGTCTGTTTTGAAGTGGATGATTCCGTTTTTTTCCAATAATGGCTTGTACATTTCCAAAAACTTCGGAGAAGTCAGACGGCGCTTCTCGTCACCTTCTCTTGGAAATGGATCAGGAAAAGTGATCCACAGTTCAGAAATTTCCCCGGCATCAAAATACCTGTCCAATAATTGGATTTGAGTTCTCAAAAAGGCCACGTTGTGCAATCCTTCTGCTATGGCAATAGTACTTCCTTTCCATATCCTTGATCCTTTGATATCTACCCCTATAAAATTACTTCCGGGATATTCTCTAGCCAATCCAACCGTAAACTCCCCTCTTCCACAGGCCAATTCCACGACCAATGGGTTTTCATTTTCAAACTGAACAGATTTCCAATTACCTTTTATTGTTTCAAAAAGCTCCTTTCCGGGTTGAATCACATTTCGGCTTTGTTCGTTTTGTTTGAATCTTTCCAGTTTTCTTCTGCTCATGTTTACAAATTGTTGATTTCGGCGACGACAAATGTACTTCCTCCGATAAATATTAAGTCCTCTTTTGATGCTGATTTTTTGGCTTTTTCAATAGCCTGATTCACATCTTTCACTATTTCCCCATTCAAGCCTGCTTCCATGGCTTTTTTTGAAAGTTCTTCAGGATCCATCGCTCTTGGAATAGTAGCCTGACAGAAAATATACCAAGCATTTTTGGGAAGCATGGACAAAACCTTTGAAACATCCTTGTCATTGACCATCCCGATGACCATAAATAGATTGTTGAATTTCTGTTCAATAATCTGCTCAATAATCAACCTGATGCCATCTTCATTATGGCCTGTGTCGCAAATTGTCAAAGGATGATACCCCAAAATCTGCCATCTTCCTTTCAAACCTGTATTGGAAACGATATGGGACAATCCGTTTTTCACAGCACTTTCATCAATCTTCCATCCCAAATTTTTGAGGATTTTTAACGTCTGAAGAATTCCTGCAAGATTTTTTTCCTGGTAATTTCCATGAAGGTCAATCTCGATCAAAGACTTTTCATCTTGTTCTATAATTTCAAACACCCGTCTGCCCGAACTGCTTATTCCGGATCTTTTCACCTTGATAAAATCCTCTGCAAAATAAATTGGTGCCTGCATTTCATGAGCCTTACTTTGAAATACCGAAAAAGTCTCCTCCTGCTTTTGACTGATAACTACGGGAATATTATGCTTGATAATTCCTGCTTTTTCTCCTGCGATCAAAGGAAGGGTATTACCCAAAAACTGCATATGGTCAAAGCCGATATTGGTAATCACCGAAACTTCCGGCATAACAACATTTGTCGAATCCAATCTTCCTCCCATGCCCACCTCAATCACTGCAATTTCAACTTTCTCTTTGGCAAAAAACCAAAAAGCCATACCGACAGTCATTTCAAAAAAACTGGGTTTCAGTTCCTCCAAAAATGCTTTATTATCTTCTACAAAATCAACCACTTCTTTTTCCGGAATGTCAGCCCCGTTGATTTTGATCCTTTCGGTGAATGTTTTGAGATGAGGTGAAGTGTATAAGCCCACTTTATAGCCTGCCTCCATCAGGACTGAGCAAATGGAATGTGAAGTACTTCCTTTGCCATTTGTACCGGCTACGTGGACACATTTCAGTGAATGCTCAGGATTACCAAGGTGAGCACAAATTGCGTGGGTATTATTAAGGTCATTCTTATATGCAGCAGCTCCGACCCGTTGAAACATCGGCAATGCATTGAACAGAAAGTCCAACGTTTCTTGGTAAGTCATGGATTAATCTACTTTGATAATAAAAGTGATTTTGCCAGTAGAATAATCGGCTGTGGGATTTCCGGATTGGCGCTTGAAGTTGACTTTATTTACTACAGTCCTGTAGTAAGCGAGGACTTCATTAGAGACGTTGTATTCCAATGGAACTGCCTGTACTATTTTACCGCTGTCATCAACGGTTATTTTAAAAACTATTTTACCGTTTCGGGTAGAGACATTATCGTTGATAGTCGGTCGGGAAGCGAAATCCCATCCCGCAAGTTCCAAACCTACTCCCGAAGCAGGTCCTGGATTTCCTTCCCCTGTTCCTGAACCCATAATAGCCCTGCCATCTACAGTTCCCGTAGGTTTTCCTTCATCACCTTTTTGATTCGATGAACCTTGGGCACTTCCTGATGCTTTTTTGGCACTCGTACCCGAAGTTCCACCTGCTCCGAAAATTGCCCTTTGGTCAACTTTGGGTTTTTCTTCGGCTTTGGTAGTCGTTTTCTCTGCCTCGGCAGTGGCAGGTTGGGTTACCGTAGTGGGATCCTTTTTGGCAGAACTTGGGTCTTTGCTAGCCGTACTTGATTTTTCACTCCCTTTTATTGGACTAGGCGTTTTGGATTGTGCTTCGTAGGTAGTTTTGGCCGGAGAAGATTTTGGCTTGGCAGCTTGGGTTTTTGGTTCAGAGACAGGTACAGAAGACTCCACAGGTTTGGCAGCAACTTCTCCAGGAGCGGGTGATTCTGTGTTATTGGTTGCAGTTTCTGCTGAAGGGGTGGTGGTCTGATTATTCCCACTTCCCTGATCTGTAAATCCAAGATTCAATTCCATTCCATAAGTTGGAAGAGGTGGAATTTGTTCCTTCCAGACCACAATAAAATAGATACCAATCAATAACAACACATTCACCAAAATGGTAATGATCAGCGCTTTTCTTTTGTTTTCAGCTTCTTGGCTATCTGTTTCCCAAATCTGCATGCTATTTGAAAGGTTGTGTTGCTATCGAAACGTTGGCTTCTAGGTTTGCAGCAATTCCTCCGATTTCAACCAAATATTCCACAGGCACTTGCTTGTCGATGTGAAGAACCACTTGGCCTTTTTTATCTTTCAATAAGGCTGTCAATTCGGTTTTGATCTGATCTCTGCTTACTACCTTATCGTTAACGGAAAACTTGAGGTCTTTGGTTACTGTCACGGTTACTTCCTGCATCACTATATCCGAAGTTTCGCTTGAAGGCAAATTTACCGGAAGCCCTGAAGGAGTGATGAAAGAGGATGTCAGCATAAAGAATATCAGCAAAAGAAAAATGATATCCGTCATCGATGACATACTGAATGCGGCATCTACTTTATGTTTGGATTGTAAGCCCATATTATTTGTCCTGTAATAAGTCTATGAATTCCACAGAGGTATATTCCATGCTGTGTACTAATTTGGAAACCTGGCTTACCAGGTAATTATAACCCAAGTAAGCTATGATTCCTACCACCAAACCGGCAGCAGTGGTAATCATCGCTTCATAGATACCTGTTGACAATAGTTTTGGAGAAACCATTCCTTCTTCTTGGGCCACAGCGATAAAGGCCTGAATCATGCCTGTCACCGTTCCCAAGAACCCAATCATGGGTGCCGCTCCTGCTACCGTCGCAAGAATTCCAAGGTTCTTTTCTAATTTATAAATCTCAATTTTTCCGACATTTTCAATAGAAACTTCAATGTTTTTGAGTGGACTTCCGATTCTTTCCAAACCTTTTGCAATCATATTGGCCACTGGAGTAGATTCTCCCTGACAAAGGAATTTGGCTTGGTCAACTTTTCCGCTTTGAACCAAAATTTTAATCTGATCCATCAGGTGTTTGGGGGATTTCGCTGCTTTTCGAAGCGTAATCAGTCTTTCGACAAAAATAAATACAGCAATGACAAATAAGATATAAAGCGGGATCATCATATATCCGCCTTTAATCAATAAATCAAGCAATCCGATACTAGGTTTGCCAGGTTCCATCATAGACAGGGAATCGGCCATCATTTGGCCATCAGTACTCAAAGTTTGTGCTAAAATCATGTTAATATTTCAAAATCCAGGTAGATTCATTAAAGTCCGCTTTGGCACCAGCCAAGGCATCTGTTGCTGATTTAAAACTGCTGTATTTACCAACGGAAAGGCGGTAATTTTTGGTATCTTCATAAGGAAAGATCAACCAAATTTCTTTGCCTTTATCCAAGAAAATCTGTGCTTCCTCCCTTGCTATTTTTTCATTTGGGAGACTCGCCACTATCAAATGGTAATACGTTATTTCTTCTTTTACTGTTAATATATTCAATTTCCCTGTTGCAGATGAAGTGGTTGCAGGTTCAGTAACCACAAGAGCTGGTACTTCTTCTACTTCTGAAACGATAGAATCATTTACTGTTTCAACAGGTTCATCTATTTCATCCGCTTGTTGAAGCTGCGGCTCTGCAACTTTATTCTCTACCATTTCGCCTTTTTCTTCCAAGTTTGATTGTATCGGCTCATAGTATAAGAAGTAGGCCATAGAAGCCAAAACAATTAGGATCAAAAGCACAAGGCCAAAAAGTAAAGGGGCTGAGTTCTTTTTCTTACTTTCAGGAATTTTCGGTGCGTCAAACTTGAGGTCGTTTGTCCCGGATACCTGTTGCTCCAAAATCTCATTTTTCTTGAATTCACTTTCTTTGATATCCTCAGACTGTTGAGAAACTTCCTGTGTTGAGGTATTTTGTAAAGGTTCTACTTTCACAAACGGAAAGCCATAGTCCTTGTCAGCCGAATTGAGGTTATTTTCAGAATCGTTTTCCATTAATGATCTTGGTCTATAAAACTTTGCAAACTAAGCGAATTGGGTGACTTGCAAAACTGGTTTTTGAACAAAGGTATCAATCAAAACCACAGTAAATCTAAAATTTAATTGTTGCTCCCACAATACCTTGGATTCCCCGGACAGGGTAATTCAGGAACCTTTGATTGTTTCTGTTCAATAAGTTATTCCCAATGGCAAATGCAGAAATCCTTTCTGTGATCTGATAATCCGCTTTAAGCTGAATATCCATAATCGCAGGTAAAATTTGAGTCTGATCGCTTTGTTGATTGAAACCAACGATTCCACCCATCAAATCGGCATTAAGGTAAATCAGCCATTTCTCTGCAGGAGTAAATCTGTTGTGGATTTTTAATTCCCATTCGGGTCTTTGGTAAGCCGCTCCCAAGGTACTTAATGTATAGTGATAATAATCAGCTGTTGCAGTCATTTTATACCACCCTTCATATTCCCATCCTACTTTTACTGTATAGTTTAAAACACGTGTATTTTCATCAAACAACAAATTGAATCTCAAACTGTCTGAAGCTCCATTGGCAAAAAAGTGCATGTTTCTATACTTTCCAATGTTAAAACCCGCCTCATAAGTTAACCCTTCCAATACAGTCCCTTTGATCCCTGCTCCTGTTTTAAAGTTTTGAATGGTATTCAACAATTGGGTGCTTGGACCCAAAAATTGGTTTTCCAATACAAAATCATGGTATGTTTTCCTCAAAACATCTCCTTCAAAACTTCCATAGACACCAATTTCTTTGCTAAGCCTATATTCTCCACCTACGACTGGAAAAATATGAAAGTCAGATTTTTTATTAAGTGTGACATCATTTTCAAAAATAATATTAGCACCCGCAAAGATTTTTAAAGTTTCGTCCTGATATCCGATATTAGGCTTGATTTTAAAATAATTCCTGTTGATATCACCATACAACTCATCTTTAGGACTTGTAAGTGACAAATCAAAGTCTATCGATCCTTGTAAATTATCGTTATACCAATAGGAAGAATTGGCATCGACAGTTACTTCATTTTCTGCGGCTTGAAAATTATCATTGAAAGCCCTGATATCTAACTTTACAGCATAATTGACACCTTCCATTTTGTCAATGTCCTGAATTCCTCCAAAAAGACGGAATGAGTTCAAAATATTCTGGCTCGGGAAATAATCTGCCAAGTTCAAGTTCGAAGGGTCAAATCCATAGAAATTGAATTCGTGCCTGTCATATTTGATCCCTCCAAAAACCTGGAATACATCCATAAAGTAAGTGCCATCCAATCCGAAATCGGTAAAACTCTCCGACGATTGATTTCCTCTTACAGGACCTTTGGCAAAGCTTTGGTGTTTGAATTTGGCTCCAAAGTCATAATTTTCATCTTCCCAAATATTATAGCGTCCTTCCAATAAAGGAGAGCCATAGTTTCCATATCCAAATCTTACAAATCCCCGATACTGTTCTTCGGCTGTTTTCGGGAAATTTTTCTGCGAAGCCTCTGCTTTGATTACAATTGGAGGAAGGGAAAGAAAATACGGCTTTACATCATAATTGAAGCTTGAATTGCTTTTTGCTGCCGGCAAGGTTGGAGTTCTTTCAAATCTCCTTGGCTGAACAGGCAATGTTAACACCCTGTCTTTTCGGATGATAAATTCCTGGTCTTTGACTTCCCCTTTTTCTTGGGCAAAAACCAATTCCGGAGTCACCAAAAATAAAACAAGACCTGCAATACCGAATATGAAAGCCTTTTGGATTGATCGTTTCATCTGATTTCCTCTCATATTATTTTATTTCAGCCAATTTTTTGTTTGCCATCTCTTTAACTTCGTCATTATTGGAATTTTCAAGAATAGATTCCAAAGTCGCTTTTGCCTGAAACACTTCGTCCAACTTCAGGTAATTATCCGCCAACAAAATAAAACACCTCCCATACCAATAATCATAAGGGAAGAAAGGTCCCGAGAAATCAAATATGGTATTGTTTGATTGCTCATAGTTTTGCTTTTGGGATTGGCCCTCTGCCAATAGAAATAGTCCCTCAGCTCCATGAACAGTCTTGTATTCATTGATCAATTCCATAAGTGTCTCATCTGCTTCTGTTTCTTTACCCATTTCCCTTTGTGATTTTGCTTTGAGCAAAGTTGCTTCGGGAACTGCATCTTGGGTGACGCTTCCCAACTGAACCACCCTATCCGCAAAATAGCCCGCAGAATCAAACTTTTGGGTTTGATAATAGGCATTCATTAATCCTGAAAAAACCTCAAATTCCTCAATTTTATTTCTCGAATAATTGATGGCTTCTCTGTAAAAGCCTATAGCCTGTTTGTAATTACTCTGTTCCATCTCAAGAGCAGCAATTCTTTGGACTGCTTTAATTCGTTGGGTTGAGGCTTTTACTTTTTCTATCAGATAAAAATATTCCAAGGCTTTCTCTTTTTGCCCCAACTTATAATGTGCATCGGCGATAAAGTAATTGGCTTCATCACGGTTGGCAGATTGTGGGTAGTTTTTAAGATAGCCCAAAAAAGCATTGATAGCTTGATCAAATGAATTACTGAAGTAAAGGTTTTTGGCTGCCTCATATTCAAGGTTCTGAAGGCTTTTGTTGTCAGGATTGGCGTTTCTGTAGGTACCAAGGTATTGAGAAAACTCCTCTGACCTGCCTTGAAGCGCCAATGCTTCCTGCAATCCTACAAGTGCCGCTTCTGCATTCGAAGAATTGGGATGGTTCTGTAAAATCCTTTTATAATCCTCTATGGTTTGATCATAATTTTGCAGGGAAAAATTGGCTACAGCCCTTCCCTCCAATGCAAAGGGAACAAACTGACTGTTGGGACGGCTGCTGATCAAACTGGAATAACCTTCCCTTGCATCTGCGTAGCGGGATTCTTCCATATTGATCTGTGATTTTTGGTAAATTGCATCTTCAAAATATAGGCTGTTGGGATATCCTGAAATCAACCTGTCCAACTGACTTATGGCCTCCGTGTTTCTGTTTTGAAAATTAAAAACAACACCTGAGCGGAAATAGGCATAATCTACCGAAGAACCACCTTCATTGATTGCCCTTTGAAAAGCGGATTGTGATTCTGTGAATTTTTTCTGAACAAAATATACATCTCCCAACCTTACCAAGGCCTCGTCATACTTGTCAGGATCATCGTTTTTACCCCCTTTGTCTACGTATTGCCTAAACTGGTTTTCGGCTTTGGTATATTGCTGAAGGTTAAAATAGGTGTAACCCAAACCATAATAGGATTTTACCAAATAAGGATCAGTTATTTTTGGTTTAAGACTTTGGAGTGTTTCGTAAGATTTGATGGCTTGCGGACTTCTATTCGTAGCAGCAAAATTTTCACCTTTCCAAAAATGAGCTTGGATGACCAAATCCTTATCTATAGGTGAGGCAAGAGACTTGTCAAAGTAGTTTGTCGCCAAATCATGCTTTTTGTCTCTGTAATATACCAAACCTTGATAAAAAGTTATTTTCTGATAGGCGGCTTTAAGTCTTTCGGACTTGCGGGACATTTTTTCAATATGTTCGATTGCCCTGAGGTAATTGTTTGTATTGATCAATGCATCCGTAAGCAGATTTTCTGCTTCATTGGCATAAATCCCATTTGGATAGTTATCCAAATAAGCATCCAACGCATTGACCGCCTCCTGAAAACTCCCTCTTTCTAAGTTGACTTTGGCGAAATTCACCAAGGCATCTTCTCTGATATTTGGATTGCTGGTATTTTTATACGCAGCATTAAAACTCGTTGAGGCAAATTGCGGGTTATTCAATTTTAAATATGCATGTCCAAGATAGTAGCTGGAAACCTGCCCGATCTCATCTTCGATGACTGCAGACACTTTAAAATAATCACTGGCTCTTTGGAAGTTTCCGGTTTCAAATTGGGCGACTCCTGCTTTATAAACCTGTGACCTGTCCAAATCCCTTTTTCTGGCATTTACAAATAGGTCATAATTTTGAGCTGCAGCTGCAAAATTTCTTTTTTCAAAATAAGCCTCTGCAAGGAACAAGTGGATTTCTTCTTTTCTGTCAAGATTAGGTCTGGATTTCAGTACAGGCTCAGCATAAGCAATCAATTCATCGAAATATCCTTGTTGATAATAAATTCCTGCAAGCATGTACGGGACTTTTGAAGCATAAAAACTGGCTTTCTCCGCTTCTTTAAAATCCTTTATTGCCTGATCATAGTTTCCTGATTCTTTAGAAATAAAACCTGCATAATAGTATGCATCTGCAGAATATCCCCCTTTCTCGACTTTTACCTGATTGAAATAATTAAGTGCGTTTTTGAAGTCTTTCAGTAAAAAATAAGAATAACCTGTTTTGAAATAGATCTCAGATTTTTTCTCAGGTTTGATGGCCGAAGCTTCGATTTTTTGAAATGCCGGAATGGCCTCACGGTAATTTTTCCTGTCAAAATAAAAACTTCCCAAAATAAAAGCTGCTTCATTCTTTTTGGGATGATTGGGATAATTCCTTATAAAATGGTTAACGAGATCTGTTGAACCGGGATTTTCAATCTTAAGTGCTGATACGGAATGGTAAAAATCTACCAAAACCTGTTGGTTATTGTTTAGATCAGAATTTTTTAGCTCTTCATATTCAAATCTTGAACCACTAAACAGGTGCTTATTGAATAATTCAAAATTATCATCCAAAGTAACCTGCTTTCCTGATTGGTATAAACCTGTCTGCGCACTTAAATTGTGGACACACCACAATATCAAAAACAATATGAAACTTTTCCTCATGGGTGAATAATGCCTTTTAATGCATGATTTTAAATACTAATTCTCTAAGAATCTCCTTACTCTCCATTCCGTTTGCATCGACTCCTTTAGAACGCAAATCCGCTTCTTTTATATATGCGAAGCAATCAATAACCTTGCCTAAGCGGTAATTATTTGCAGCTATCCTATATTCTTTGAGAAAATAGGGATGAACACCGGTTATTCTTGCAAGTTCGGCATCAGCCATTTGTTTGTTGAAATGTACCAAAGCGACTTTGCTAAAAAATCCATAAACCAGCGCAATAATTGGTATAAGAGGATGGTTTTTGGGATTTTGGGAAAAATAATGGATGATTTTATTTGCCTTGACGACATCCTTTACTCCCATAGCTTTGGTTAGCTCAAAGTTATTGTACTCCTTATTAATCCCGATAAACTTCTGAATATGATCTTTGGTGATTTTTGTTTCGCCTTGAAGGTTGAGAAACATCTTTGAAAGTTCGTTGGAAATCACTTCAAGATTGTTTCCAATACTATCCGCCAAAAAAAATGAAGTTGCATTGTCAATAGCATGTCCTTTGCTCTTTACAAAACTTTCAATCCATGATGGCAAAATGTTGTCTTTAATCTTTTCAGATTTTACAAAAACTGCACTTTTTTCCAACTCCTTAGCCAATGCCTTTCTGCCGTCAAGGTTTTTGTATTTGTGGGCAAACACTAAAATTGTACTCGGAAGTGGATTTTTGATGTAATTGATCAGCATTTGATCTATTTCATCTTTACCAAGTTGGGGGATGTTCTGTGCTTCTTTGACTATGACAACCTGCCTATCTGCCATCATAGGAAACCTCCTTGCATTGTTCAGTATATCAGGGACCGTTACGTCTTTGCCGTACATAACCACTTGGTTAAACCCTTTATCATGCGGCTGAAGGGCATTGGATTCGATGAAATCTGATATTTGATCTATAAAAAACGGTTCCTCTCCCTGTAAAAAATAGATAGGTGCATATTTTCCTGACTTAAGGTCTTTTAATACATCTTCTGCTTTGTTGGCCATGGTTTGAGTTTTCGATTCAAATATATAAAGAAAACATTTTAGGGAAAGAATACCTGAATAAGGTCTGATTAATTTTAAACTTTATTAGCCCTAGTTTTGTATTTACTTCAGAAATTAACAGTCAAGCAAGTGAAAGAATTTCAATTAAGTATCGCTCATTTCAAGGAAGGCAAATTCGAAGATGCCCTTTCCCAAATTAATTTTTGCATCAAGGAAGACGGAAACAATACAGAATACTATTTTTTCCGGGCCCGTGTTTTTTCACGTTTGGGTGATTTTGACTCTGCTTTGGCAGATTTCAATAAACTGATTGACTTGGACCCCTACAATCCGAGCTATATCAATGACAGGGCAGTGGTACTTCATTTGATGAAAAATGATGAGGAAGCCTTGGCTGAGTTTGACAGAGCTATCAACCTCGACCCAAAAAATCCATACCGTTTTTCAAGCAGAGCGTATTTTAGGGATAGAATCGGAGATGTGAAAGGAGCTATTGAAGATTATGAAAGGGCCATTGAGCTTGATCCTGAGGATGCAGTAGCATACAACAACAAAGGATTGCTTGAAGAAAAACTTGGCTATCAGGAAAGAGCCAAATCAAGTTTTTCAAAGGCAGATGACCTAATCGGATATGAACCAAATAAAAATACTGAACAAAAATCTGCACAAACAAAAGATTCATTTGGGGGTACCAACGAGACTCAACGCGAAGAAGGGCCAAAAAAGATTACTGTAAAAGGTTATTTTTCAGTAATCAAAAAGGTTTTTACAAATACTTCCACCAGACAGGAATTTATTGGTTTTATAAAATCAAAATTTAATGGTGAACCCAAATAAAATCACTAAACTTTTTTGATTACATAGAGTGGCTTATTGATGAAATATGACATCTTTCGGGAGAGATTATTAGAAAATATCTGTTCAAACCATGTCTTCTTTTTACTCAATGTAATCAGGATATCTCCTTTGGATATGATCAGATAATTTTCTAATCCCAAACCGGGTTCGTCTCTGTAGGATTTGAGAACAAAGTTGACTTTTTCATATTTTAAAAATGGTTTAAGCTCCTGAACCATAGTCATGTGCAGTGATTTATCTATGTTTTTCATTTTGGTACTCACATGAACAATATCTATTTCACTATCCCAATTTCGGGCTAGGTCCACCACTTTTTGAATCGCGAGTTTATCCTCCTCAAGATAATCAGTAGCATAAACCAATTTTTTTGGTGATTTGAAAAATACCTTTCGAGGAATGACCATTACATCTCTGTCTGATTTTTCCACAAGTCTACTTGCCCTTGTCCCGATATAATTCTGTTTAAAATCATTGACTCCCTCAGTCCCCATGATGATAAGATCGGCATTTTGGACATCAGCATACTCCAATATGGTATTTACCGTTTTGCCTTCAATGAATTCGCTTTGACACGATTTCAAACCTTTTGGAATACTTTCTTGGCTAACGATATTTACCAAACTGTCCAATTTCTTTTGGATAAAAGAATATTGATCGCCTGAGTGAAATTCATTTGAAGCCAGTTTTTGATAATCTTCTTTATCAGGCACATGGAATAAAAATAAATCAGCATTATACATTTCCCCTAGCTTAGCAGCATATTCAATGGCATTGAGTGAACATTCTGAGAAATCTGTTGGGCAAACAATCTTAAAAGTAGTGTCCATTTTGTTTACTGGTTAATATCCTAAAATTGGGTTTATCTTGTTCAGAAGTGGTTCATGGTTTTTGATTCTTTTATAATTCTCAATTATTTGTGGTATAGCTGAATCCGGATTGGTAACACTTGCTATATGCGGGGTGACTGTGATTTTATCAGAATTCCAAAACGGATGCTCTTTTGGTAAAGGTTCTTTTCTAAAAACATCCAAAAAAGCACCTGAAATGATTCCTTCATCAATTGCGGCCAATAAATCCTCTTCGACAAGATGGTTACCCCTCGCTACATTAATTATATATGTCCCTTTGTTGCATTTACGAAAAAAACCCATGTCAAGGATATTTTCGGTTCTAGGTGTTAAGGGTAACATACATATAATCAAATTTACCTCTTTCAAAAATAAAGGAAGTTCATCACCATGGTAATAAGGATAATCTGTACCTGACTTTGGGCTGTTTCCATATCCAAAAACAGGAAACCGAAGCAACTTTAATTTTTCGATGACATCACTTCCCAAAGCACCTACCCCCATCACTCCCACTCTTGTCTCCAGTTCAGGATTGCTCATATCCCAAATTTTTAATTTTTGGTTTGTTTGATACCTAAAAAGCTGCCTTTGAAAATTTAATGTAGCCATGACCACATAATTTGTCATAGGAATAGTAAGTCCAGGGTCAACAATCCTTGTGATTGGCATTGAAAAGGGTATTTCAGAATCACTCAAAATATGGTCAACTCCAGCACCCATAGAACAGATCAATTTGAGATTTGGAAATTCCTTGAGAATCCCCTTTGGATGCTGCCACAGAATGACGACTTCGACAGATTTCTTGTCAATTATATTTGGAAAAACCTGAACATCAATTCCTGAATCAACCTTTTCAAATGTTTTTACCCAAGAACTTACGTCTCTCCCAGGTGAAATTATTGCTATACTCATTTGACTTTTTAAAATTTAATTCGGTTCAAAATTGCTTTTCTATCTCCTTAAGTAAAAAAACAATTTTTTAAGCGGTTACAAAAGGACCTATTATTTAAAATTAACCGTACCACCTTTTCAAAAGGCTTTAAATAATACACATTGAATAAATTATTATCTTTACAATTGTTAAATCTAGATTAACTAAATTAATATACAAAAAAATGAAAACCAAATCCATTTTATTGCAATTTATATTATTTGCAACATTTTCAACCCTAGCAATAGGGCAACAAATCCAAATGCCACAGGCGAGTCCTTCGGCTACCATCAGCCAAAAAATTGGACTTACTGATGTCATAATTGAATATAGCCGTCCAAGTACGAAGGGAAGAAAAATATTTGGAGAATTAGTTCCATTCGGGGAAGTTTGGAGAACAGGGGCAAATGCCGCTACGATTATCAATTTTAAAAATGAGGCAAAAGTTGAAGGGAATTTAATTCCAGCTGGATCTTACGCGCTTTATTCCATTCCCGGTAAGACAGAATGGACAATTATTCTTTCTAAAAATACAAAATTGTGGGGTGCCGTAGGATATGATCCAAAAGATGACCTAGTAAGGTTTAATGTGAAGCCCGGAAAAACCGGTCAAAAATATGAAACCATGGAAATCAATTTCGTGGACATGACGGATACCGGAGCTACCATCGCAATGAAATGGGAAAACACTAGGGTGAAATTCCGGATAGAGACCGAAGTGGACAGCATAGTGATGGCAGAAATAAAGGCTTTGGTGATAGATAAAGAAGCAGAGAATCCGGGGTTACTTTATCAGGCAGCCAATTATTATTTTACCAACAACAAGGACATGGACCAGGCCTTTGATTGGATCTCGAAATCTGTCAATCAAGATCCAAAATACTGGACGATGCACTTGAAAGCCAAAATTGAATTGGCACTTGGTAAGAAAAAAGAAGCCATTGAAAGTGCAACCAAATCCATGGAAATGGCAAAGGAAGCTAAAAACCCAGATTATGTGAGTCTAAATGAAAGATTGATTAAATCCATCAAATAAAAAATTAAGAATGTACAGGATTCTTGATATCGAAAAGTGGTCCCGAAAAGACCACTTCTTGTTTTTCAGTAAATTTGAAGAACCGTTTTTTGGATTGACAGTCAGGATGGATTGCACAAAAGCATATGAGACTTCCAAATCAAAAGGCAGCTCATTCTTTCTCTATTATCTACATTCCTCTCTTCAGGCAGTCAATTCCATAGAAGCATTCAGGTACAGAATCAAAAACGGTCAAGTCCTTGTCTTTGATAAAATCAATGCATCTCCAACTATCAATAGGGAAAATGGGACGTTTGGCTTTTCTTATTTGGATTACTTCGAAGATTTTATAGAATTTGAAAAATCTGCCAAAATAGAAATAGAAAAAGTTAGAAACAGCACTGGTCTAATTCCTGCAGGCTCAGGAGAAAACGTGGTTCACTTTTCATCGATACCATGGATAGACTTCACTTCATTGTCACATGCGAGAAGTTTTTCTTTTCCCGATTCTTGTCCAAAGATCTCATTTGGAAAAGTAACAGAATCACGAGGAATCAAAACCATGCCCGTTTCAATCCATGTGCACCATGCACTGATGGACGGACATGATGTAGGTCTATTTATTGAAGCATTTCAAAAACAACTCAATAGATGAGTAACGTACCACTTGGAATAAAAAAAACAGCAACAATATGCGTGCTCAAAAACGGAGACAGCTTCTTACTATTGAAGCGGTTAAAGGAACCCAATAAGGACCTTTATACACCAATTGGTGGCAAGTTGGATCCTTTTGAAACTCCGCTGACAGGAGCTATCAGAGAAACTAGGGAAGAGGCTGGAATCAAGGTAGAGACCATGGAATTTTGTGGTATCCTGACTGAAACCTCCCCTATCAACTATAATTGGATCAATTATGTGTATTGGGCTGAAATCGAAAAAATCCCTCCTCCTGAATGCAATGAAGGGACCTTGGAATGGATACATTTCAATGATATCCTAAATATTCCAACACCAAAAACAGATTGGTTTATTTACCGATTTCTATTGGACAAAGAAAAATTCGTTCTTGATTCTGAATATGATGAAAACATGGATATCAAATGGTTAGTCTATGAGTTGACAGGCGAAAGGCTCATCGGATAAATGTAAATACAACCTTCTCAATCGATTTCAAGGGTAAGTGCCAAAAATCACAAAAGTATTTTGTTCAATAAAAGGGTTTACTTTTTAATAATATGCTAATTTTGAGCTTAGATCATAAAAAATCCACAGCAATAATGCCCAGCAGCAAGAAATTTATCATTGATTTTGACAGTACTTTTACCCAAGTCGAAGCATTGGATGTATTGGGAGAAATCAGCCTAAAAAATGATCCAAAGAGAGCTGAAAAAATACAGGCCATCAAAAACATCACAGACCTTGGGATGGAAGGAAGTCTCAACTTCCGCGAAAGCCTTGAAAGAAGGTTGGATATATTGGAAGCTTCCAAGCCTCAGATTTCGGAATTGATCTCTGAACTGAAAACCAAAGTCTCCAAATCCTTCCAGCGGAACAAAGAATTTTTTGAAGAAAACGCTGACAACATCATCATCATTTCTAACGGCTTTAAGGATTTTATCACTCCCATAGTCGGGGAGTATGGAATCAAAGCTGAAAATGTTTTTGCGAATGAGTTTATATATGATGATGCGGGCAAAATAATTGACTTCAACCGTGAAAACGTACTTTCTAAAAACGGTGGCAAATCCAAAACCATCAAAACCCTCAATCTCGAAGGTGACATCTATGTAATAGGAGACGGCTACACAGATTATGAAATCAAAGAATCGGGATTGGCCAACAAATTCTATGCCTTTACAGAAAATGTGGAAAGACCAAAAGTAACTTCAAAAGCAGATCATATAGCACCAAGTTTAGATGAAATCCTTTACGTCAATAAGATGAACAAAAAATTTTCCTACCCAAAAAGCCGAATCAATGTCCTCTTGCTTGAAAATGTCCATCCTATTGGTGTGGAATTGATGAAACATGAAGGCTATAATGTAGAAGTGATCAGTTCTGCACTAAGTGAGGATGAACTTGCAGAAAAAATCAAAAATGTTAGCATTCTTGGCATCCGTTCCAAAACCAATGTAACCAAGAAAGTTTTGGAAAATGCCAACAGGTTGATTTCCATAGGTGCTTTTTGCATTGGCACTAATCAGATTGACTTGGAAACCTGTACCGAAAAGGGAATCGCGGTATTTAATGCGCCTTTCAGCAACACCCGTTCAGTAGTGGAAATGGCAATTGCCGAAATCATATTCCTGATGCGTGGCTTCCATGACAAAAGCCATGGCATGCACAAAGGTATATGGGATAAATCTGCCTCAGGCAGTTTTGAAATCAGAGGTAAAAAATTAGGAATCGTAGGATATGGAAATATCGGTGCCCAACTCTCAGTTTTGGCAGAAAACATGGGCATGGATGTCTACTACTATGATGTCATCGAAAAACTTGCGCTCGGAAATGCAACAAAAATTGATTCTTTGGATGAATTGCTTAAGACCTGTGATGTGATTTCCTTACATGTGGATGGCAGAAAAGACAACAAATGTCTTATCGATAAATCCAAAATTGATTTGATGAAAAAGGGCTCCTACTTGGTAAATCTTAGCAGAGGTCATGTTGTAGATATTCCTGCCCTGAAAGCAGCTTTGGAATCAGGACATATCGCAGGTACTGCAGTGGATGTATTTCCGCATGAACCTAAAAATAATGATGAGCCTTTTGCATCTGAATTGATCGGCATGAAAAATACCATTTTGACACCCCACATCGGAGGATCTACCCTAGAAGCGCAACAAAACATAGCAAGATTTGTCCCGGGCAAAATAATGGAATACATCAATACGGGAAATACTTACAACTCTGTAAACTTCCCCAATATCCAATTGCCTTTCCTAAGAGATGCACACAGGTTGATCCACGTCCACCAAAACGAACCCGGTGTATTGGCAAAAATCAACCAAATCCTAGCCAGTTATAATATCAATATTGTCGGTCAATACCTTAAGACCAATGAAAAAATCGGATATGTGATTTCGGATATTGACAAAGCTTATTCACCGGAAATGATCGAAGCCATGAAAGAAATTCCCGGCACAATCAGGTTTAGGGTATTATATTGAAATAGATAAAAATATTGTTGGCATAAAGTTGAAATAGTATCAGGATTTCGAAACTCAAGTTGCTGATAATCATAGTGAATTTGTCCTAAATTGACAGAATTTCCTTGGGCTTTGATGATATTAGACCAATCCACAAATAAAATCATGACCTTCGGTACAAAAATAATCCTATTTCTGATTCTTCTCCACCTGATCATAGGCTTTAGTTTTATAATCAAACTGATGTTACCGGAAAAAAAAACCGATGAAAAGAAGAAATGAAATTTTTCCTTTGAAAGGTTCAAGATCAAATCTTGAGCCTTTTTCCTTTTTTAACAGATAATCCTTAGATCTAAATTTAGAGGATAAACCCGGAAAGAAACTGAAGGAAAATTTTGGGATAATGGATTGATCACAAAGTTGATTGAAGTTTTATCAACAATAGAACGCACAGCAGGCGCATAATCTCGGTCTTTAGAATATCAAGCCATTCAGAAACATCAAGAAGATCAAGGGGAATTCTATTTCAAATGGTAAAAAGTGGCCTCTCCATCCAACGCTCAAAACCCCCACTGCCAAAATAATTGGTACCCAAAGCATATAACTCTGCCAATTCATACATCTTTTCAGATTGATCTTCATCAAAAACATCTTTTCTATGAAGGGTCTTGGCAGAGAGAGACAATTCAGCTTCCAAAGTGTTATTATCAAGACCCGATATTTCTTTCAATCCCTCAACGGATCTTTTCTTCAAACCTTTGCGGAAAGTCTCCACTCTTTGGAATGGTTTATCCAACCTTACAATTCCACATTCAAAATGTCATGGGCAGACAATAGGGACTTTTTGTAGTTGGCTATACCGGGCTCACTTAGGATTGAGGGTTTCTTCTCCATTCAAAAATCACGTAATTTGTCGGGTAATTGTCAAAAATCCCCAAACTTTTTGCAAGTTCTAATTTGATTTTTTCGTTCAAAAAGTAAATCAAATCTTAAAATAGTGGTTTCTTTAAACACGTTTTAAATGCAACCTTAGGATAAAAAAACCATCTCTTTTTCCAATTTTTTAATCTTTTTGCTGTACAATATCCCTATGTCTTTCCACAAAAAATCCCTTTCTTTGCCATAGCCAAAAACTCCCTTTTCCATGAAGATTATTGCAATCGGAAGAAACTACGCAGAACATATTGAGGAACTGAAAAACGAGCGCCCAACTGCTCCTGTGGTGTTTCTGAAACCTGATACTGCTGTTCTCAAAAATAACGCTCCCTTTTACCATCCTGACTTTTCGGAGAATATCCACCATGAAGTAGAATTGGTTTTGAAGGTGTGTAAGGAAGGCAAACATATCCAAAAAAAATTTGCTGACCGGTACTTTGATGAAATCGGGATTGGAATTGACTTCACTGCAAGAGACATTCAGGATAAGTGCAAAGCAAAAGGACTTCCCTGGGAAATCGCCAAAGCTTTTAACGGATCCGCTCCCATCGGGGAATTTTTACCTGTGTCCGAGTTTGAAAATTTTGCAGATATCAATTTCCACCTCCATATCAATGGGGAGTTGAGGCAAAAAGGAAATACTTCCATGATGCTGTTTGATTTTGCTGTAATCATTGAATATGTTTCCCAATTTTTCACCTTGAAAAAAGGAGACCTCATCTTTACCGGAACTCCTGCGGGGGTTGGAAAAGTCTCTATTGGAGATAGGTTAGAAGCATTTATAGAAGATAAAAAGCTATTGGATTTTGAAGTCAAGTAAATACCTCCTCATTTTATTTTTATTTTTTCCTTTCCTCCTCCATGCCCAGGAATACCTTTTTCCGGTCAAGCCCGGAAGCAGGAATCTCCTATCAGGAAATTTCAGTGAAATCCGTCCCAACCATTTCCATTCAGGAATAGACGTCAAAATCGGCGGTGTCGATGGAGAACCGGTTCTCGCCATATCTGATGGATACGTGTACAGGATCAAAATTTCTTCCTTTGGTTATGGCAATATCATCTACCTCAAGCATACCAACGGCCAGTCTTCCGTGTATGCCCATCTCCGGAACCTTTCTCCCAAGATCATGGAATTCATGCGGAAGGAGATGTATTTTGCCCAGAAAAACGAATTGGAAGTATTTCCGGATCCTGAATTCCTCCCCATCAAAAAAGGGGAAATCATAGGAAACGGCGGCAATACAGGGAGTTCGGGTGGACCGCATTTGCATTTTGAAATCAGAGACAGCCTTGACAGGGCCATAGACCCATTTATTTTTGGCTTCAAAGAAGTGGTAGACAAAACACCTCCGGTTTTATACAGAATCGCCCTAAGCCCACTCGATTCTGATGCTAGGGTCAATGGCCGATATCAAAGACAAGAATTTACCCCCATCATCGAAGGCGGAAGGTATATTCTTCACCAACCTGTAAAAATCACTGGACGGGTCGGTGTAGAAATCTATGCGGTGGATAAAATGGACGGTGTCAATAATGTTTTTGGAATTCCGGTCATAGAAATGCTCGAAAACGAAAAACCGCTTTACCGTATCAATGTTGACCATGTCGACTTCAATAAAGGGAGGTTCTTTTTGAGTCATATGTACCAAAACAGGTTTATCAGACTCTATCAGTATCCCAACAATCAACTCAAGATATACGAACCGGATTCCCTGACTGCCGGCGCTATCTCTGCCAAAACAGGGGAGAAAAAGCAGCTCAAAGTCACGATGAAGGACTACTTCGGCAATGCACGGGTTCTAAGTCTGCAGGTCGAGGGAGAAGATACAAAAACCCAGATAGGAAGCCAGGCCATTTCTGCCAATAAGACTACCAATATATCATTCAATAGGGAAGTGATGTCCATCCAGACTGCTGGTTCAGAATGGGGTACTTTGGCCAAGGTTTTTGTAAACAGTCTTGAAATGGAAATCCCTCCTGCCTATATCCAAGATGGCCGAAGAAACTACCTTTGGGATATGCGCTATGGTGTTCCTGACTCGGTAGACCTTTGTACAGAAATCATAAAACCGGGAGTTCTTGTCAAAATTCCCTTTGGCGAAGAAATCTCTTTTGCAAATAATGATGTCGAAATCAAATTTTCAGAAAACACCCTTTTGGATGACCTATTCCTCCGCATAGAAAGGAAAAAAAATGGCAATGGGCCATCCATCAGAATCAACAGTCCTTCTGAATACCTTCAAAGCAACATGGAGGTTTTGATCAGAAATACAGGATTTACAGGGGATAAAAAAAACACCCATATCTATTTTCAAGCGGATAATGGACGTAAATCATTTGTTGGTGGTGAATGGGAAAATGAAGATATCAGATTCAAAACCAGAAATTTTGGTACTTTTGTTTTGGACGTAGACAAGACGGCTCCCACAATAGCACCTGTAAGAGTCAACACAGCTGAAATGAGATTTGTGATCAAAGATGATAAATCCGGGATCAAAGATTTTGAAGCTTATGTGGATGGAAAATGGATACTGATGAGGTATGAACACAAACAAAGTGTGATCTGGTCCGAAAAATTAGATAAACAACCATTCAAAGGAGAAGTTCTATTGATAGTAAGGGATATGGCAGGGAATGAAAAACGCTATACCACCAAGCTTTAATCAATCTTCAACTTTAAACAAAAAACATTATGTCATTAGCAGTAGGAAATCCAGCGCCAAGTTTTGAAGCAAAAGACCAAAACGGAAACATCATCAAACTATCCGACTTCAAAGGTAGAAAAGTTATCCTTTATTTTTATCCAAAAGACGCCACACCGGGATGTACAGCACAGGCCTGTAACCTCAGAGACAATTATGAAGCATTGCAAAAAGCAGGTTTTATCGTGCTTGGAGTAAGTTCAGATTCCGAAAAATCACATCTCAAATTCATCGAAAAACAAAACCTCCCCTTCCCGCTCATTGCCGATGAAGACCTCAAAGTCCATGAAGCATACGGTACCTGGGTAGAAAAATCCATGTATGGCAGAAAGTATATGGGAACTGCCAGAACCACTTTTGTCATTGATGAAGAGGGGGTTTTGACAGAAATAATCGAAAAAGTAGATACTAAAAACCATACCAATCAAATACTCAAATAATTCCAACTAATGGAAAAACAATCTATCGATCAACTCAAACAAATCTGTTCTCAAGTTAGAAGGGATTGCCTCCGTATGGTACATGCCGTACAGTCAGGACACCCTGGCGCCGCCCTAGGTCTCACTGAATTTTTTGTCGCGCTCTATTTCAATGAGATGACCCACGACAACAAGTTCAAGATGGACGGTAAGGATGAAGACCTGTTCTTTCTTTCCAATGGGCACGTTTCTGCACTTTGGTACAGTGTATTGGCTAGAAGCGGATACTTCAGCACAGAGGAATTGGGGACATTCAGGAAATTGAATTCACGGCTTCAGGGGCATCCGGCTACTCATGAGGGACTTCCGGGAATCAGAATCGCTTCCGGTTCATTGGGACAGGGACTTTCTGTAGCCATCGGTGTTGCCCAAGCCAAAAAAATCGATAAGGACGACAAGCTTGTCTATGTGATGATGGGTGACGGCGAGCAACAGGAAGGTCAGGTTTGGGAAGCCGGCATGTACGCTGCGCACCACAAGGTGGACAACCTGATTGCGGCCATTGACTATAACGGCCAGCAGATAGATGGACCAACCTCAAAAATCATGGATCTGAAAAATCTCAAAGCAAAATGGGAAGCATTTGGCTGGGATGTGATCGAAATAAAAAAAGGAAACAATGTAGAATCAGTGGTAAACGGCCTGGCTGAAGCAAAAAGCCTTACAGGAAAAGGAAAACCTGTGATGATTCTTTTGTATACCGAAATGGGATATGGCGTGGATTTCATGGTAGGCACCCACAAATGGCATGGTGTGGCACCGAGTGATGCTGAACTTGAAAACGCTTTGGGCCAATTGGAAGAAACTTTAGGAGACTATTAATATGGAAAAGACCTTAGACTTAAAATATACCTACACGGATAAAAAAGATACCCGCTCAGGATTTGGAGATGGATTGCTTGAGGCAGGACGCAAAAATCCAAATGTCGTAGGACTTTGTGCTGATCTGATTGGATCATTGAAAATGGGGGCTTTTCAAAAAGAATTTCCTGAAAGATTTTTTCAGGTAGGTATCGCTGAAGCAAACATGATAGGCTTGGCTGCAGGTATGGCTATTGGAGGAAAAATCCCATTTACCGGAACTTTTGCCAACTTTTCCACAGGGAGGGTTTATGATCAGATCAGGCAATCTGTGGCTTATTCCGACAAAAACGTCAAAATATGTGCGTCCCATGCAGGCTTGACTTTGGGAGAAGACGGTGCAACACACCAAATTTTGGAAGATGTGGGCATGATGAGAATGTTGCCGCATATGACCGTCATCAATCCATGCGATTACAATCAGACCAAAGCTGCAACTTTAGCCTTGGTAGACCATGTGGGTCCGGCATATTTGAGATTTGGACGTCCTGTTTGGCCAATTTTCACAACGGCAGACCAAAAATTTGAAATCGGGAAAGCATGGAAAATGATCGAAGGAAAGGATGTTTCCATCTTTGCAACAGGACATCTTGTTTGGGAAGCAGTTGTAGCTGAAGCCATGCTCCGCGAAGAAGGCATCTATGCAGAAGTGATCAATATCCACACCATCAAGCCATTTGACGAAGCTGCAGTATTGGAATCTATCGCCAAGACAGGTTGTGCTGTATCTGCCGAAGAACATCAGATCAATGGCGGTTTGGGAGACAGTATTGCCCAATCTTTGGCAAGAAACAACCCGGCTCCACTAGAATATATCGGTGTTTTGGATTCATTTGGCGAATCCGGGACCCCAACGCAATTGCTGGAAAAATATGGTTTGAACGCTGAGAATATTGTGAAGGCAGCCAAAAAAGCTATTGCAAGAAAATAAAATAAGATTGTGTAATAAATTTAAACCGTGGTGGCTTTTCCATCACGGTTTTTTATTTTTAAGAAATAATCAATCAAGTCATTTTCCTATGATCAAATTACTGCCCTATCTTTTTCTTTTGACCTTTCTCATGTATGGTCCCGAAAGCTGTTCTTCAAAGAAAACTACCCTGCAATCCACTGTATTTGAACCAGAATCTTCCCCTTCTTTGTTGGGCAACTCAAAAAACTCAATTGCTTTGGACCCTTTAGAAAGCGATGAAGGGCAAAATCAAAAAACAGAAAAGAGTAATCTTGTAGGTGTTTATTTTATGCCATCTTGGAATCTTTCTCCTGACCCAAACAAAGATATTGACAGCTTTTGGGCTTGTCTGACAGGAAGAGAGAATTGCGGACACCTCAACAATACGGCGATATGGGGACCAAAGGGAAGGATTTATAATGCTCAAAATCCTTATGAAGGTCCATTTTTGGAAAGAAAACCACATCCTAGTCTCAAAGGGTTTTATAAAAGAAATGATCCTCAAGTCGCGAAAAAGCAACTTGAATATATGAAAAGCTATGGCATAGATTTTTTTGCATACGATTGGTTTTTTGGCAGGCACTATTACTATCATATGAATTTTGCTCCACAGGCAAAAACATACTATCCCAAAGGTTGGAAAACTGATCCTACCAAAGATGGGAGAACCGCTGTTCCGGGAATGGAAGAATGGAATGAGCAACTGACTGTATTATTAAGCGAAAACGAAAAACTTCCTGCCGAAAAACAAATGAAGTGGGCCATAAACTGGGTTGATGACAGTGAAGAAAGGTGGAGACATTGGCTTGATGTAGGCTCACCAGCTAGCTTATCAGCAGGTAGAAATTATAGAGGTGAGGTTCCTGATCGTCAACTTTACCTTCAAGTTCATGATAAAATCACCCAGTTATGGATTGACAAATATTTCAATAGGAAGGATTATCTCAAGGATGATAAAGGGAGACCAATTGTTTACCTTTATTTTCCGCAAGACCTTGAGGCTAGGGCTTCTGTCTATGGCATAACCATGAAAGAGTTGCTTGACAGATCCAAAAGCCTGGCGCAAAAAGCAGGCTTGAAAGGAATTAAATTCATAGCAGTGGCTGCAGGTGCTATGGCTGAAAGAGAGAGACAATATGCTTTGCCCACGAAATGGGTGGCCAATAATCCTAGAGAGCTTTGGCGTGGAGGAAACTATACTGACAAATTACTTTTTCAGGATTATGTCCCTAGACTGAAAGGGATGGGATTTGAAGGAATGACGGCATACGTTTATCATAGCTTTATGGATAAAGACAATAGGTCTTATGATGATATGCGCAATAATTATAAAAGTCATTGGGAAATGTGGTCAGAGAAGTTTAATGGAGATTCAGATTTTGAATACCAAATTCCTGTGGCCATGGGTTGGGATATGAGGCCTATGGGCGGTACATGGCCCCAAGCCACAGGTTTTCCGAGTGAACCATACAAAGACAAAGTCCATAGTACCAAATCAACTTTCAAAGCCAAACTTTTGGAAGCACAAAAGTTTTCCGAAAAATATAGAGCCTCCAATGGAAATACCGTGATGGTTTGTTGCTGGAATGAATATCTGGAAGGAAATCACATTGAACCTACAGAAGGTCATGGATTTGACTACCTTGAAGCTATCAAGGAGGTTTTTGCAAAGGGAAATTGAAAATATTCTGACTTCCGGATTTGAAAAAATTAGAGCCATAAACATCAAAATAAATGTCAAGACCATTTAAAATCCTTGTAGTCGGATGTGGAAATATGGGTGCTTCCCATGCCACTTCTTATCACAATATGCCTGAATTTGAAATCTGTGGCCTTGTAGCCAGGGGAGAAAGCAAAGTCAAACTGAATGAAAAATTAGGTTCAAATTATCCTTTATACGATGATTTTGAATTGGGCTTGACCAAATCAAAACCTGATGCGGTGTGTATTTCTACCTATCCCGATACCCATGAGGAAATGGCCATCAAAGCTCTGGAAAATGGCTGCCATGTTTTTATCGAAAAGCCATTGGCAGACATAGTCGAAGGATCGCAAAGGATCATAGATGCTGCCAAAAAAGCTGATAAAAAAGTAGTCGTGGGGTATATTTTGAGGCATCATCCATCTTGGGAGAGGTTCATCAAGGAAGCACATAAACTTGGAAAACCACTCGTCATGCGGATGAATCTCAATCAACAAAGTCATGGCTTTATGTGGGATGTCCATAAAAATCTCATGAAAAGTCTAAGTCCAATCGTTGATTGTGGCGTACATTATATTGATGTGATGTGTCAGATGACCCGCTCAAAGCCTGTTTCGGTGTCGGCCATTGGCGCAAGACTAACGGATGAAATTCCCATTGACAATTACAACTATGGACAACTACAAATCAGGTTTGAGGACGGATCAGTAGGTTGGTATGAGGCAGGATGGGGTCCGATGATTTCCGACAATGCCTTCTTTATCAAAGACGTTTTCGGGCCAAAAGGCGCCGTATCTATCGTAGCCAAATCAGCAGGATCAGTTGGAAAATCAGATGATGTGGATTCCCATACCAAAACCGAAAGTATCAAAGTACACCATTCAGATTTGGATGGAAAAAATCATTTTACAAAAAAAGATTTTTGGATCGACATGACTGACGAACCTGATCATCAGGGACTTTGTGATAGGGAACAACAGTATTTTCTAAAAGCTATTCAGGAAAATATTGACCTGACTGACCACTTGGAGGATGCCATCAATAGCCTTAAAATCGCATTTGCATGTGATGAATCCGTAAAATCAGGAAAGACTGTCTTCTTTTAACTCCCTAATCCATGATCAATAACCTATACCTTGGATTTGTTTATCATGGGTTTGCGTATTTCATTCTGTTTTTGATAAGTTGGTGGGCTTACCATACCAAAAGTCTTAAGTTTTTTTCTGAAAATAGATGGTCAAAAAATAATAAGATCCAATTTTTTTTATTGGCCTCAGGGATTTTGCTGTGGGGAATTATTCCTTTGACCAAATCCGAAATGACCTATTCCTATCTGCTTCTTTTTGGTCCAATTATACCCACCTACTTTCAGGTTTTTTTAGTCCTTATTTTGGGGATTTTGGCCTTTTTGGTCGGAAAATCTCAAGTGAATAAATCAGATTTTAAATTCCATGTATTCCAGCCGCACCCTGCAACATTTACAATTTTTACATATTTGCTGTTTCGTATTTTATTCCTGATTTCTTACGAAATATGGTTTAGGGGATTTTTTCTAAATGATTTGTTATTAATTACCTCTTTACCTGTAGGAATCCTCGTCAATATTATATGTTATGCCTTGATCCACATTTTTGCTCCGCCAAAAGAAGCCTGGTCTAGCCTTGGGTTTGGTCTGATCCTTTGCGTCTTGGTAATTTATTTAGAGGCGGTTTGGCCTGCTATCTTCATTCACCTCAGTTTGTTTATGGGTTATGAAGGTGGTTTTTTCTGGAAATTTTCAAAGGACCAAATGTGGAAAACGGTTAAATAAAAAAATAAATGAAAAGATTCTAATTTGCCAAAACAAAAACAGGCATATCGACTGTTGCAGGTGGATTGGTATCCT
This sequence comes from Aquiflexum gelatinilyticum, assembly GCF_024741135.1. GTDB lineage: Bacteria > Bacteroidota > Bacteroidia > Cytophagales > Cyclobacteriaceae > Cognataquiflexum > Cognataquiflexum gelatinilyticum. The sequence continues at coordinate 169,407 of NZ_JANSUY010000007.1, read as the reverse complement.
TAGGTTCAGAAGAGGAAAACGGCTCGGGGGCATTTGAGAACAGCACAATACCAAACTGAGTTGTTGACTCTACATTCAAAATTTTTATAGTTACAACAGGAAGTTCAGAGTCGCTGCTGCCGATTTTTGATTTCACTTCCAATACCTCAAAAGCTACCAATCCAAGATTCGCACCTTGAAGATTTCCTTCCAAAGGGGAATAGTTTATGCTGATATCGCTGTCATACACTACTGCCAAAACCTTGGAACCTACAAGCATTTTTAAACCTGTAGCCCTCATCGGAGCAACCAAAGGAATTTCGTCTAACAATATATCTTGTTCGCCATCAATATTTGGGGCACCCAAACCTGGACCTGGGGTCAGGTAATTCTGAGCGCCGTTGTCAGTCGGACCTGCATTAACCCATCTATTGGGAATATTTTTCAATGCAAACCATCCTTCATCCCCTACTTGACCTGTATTCAGGTCAATGGTTTTACCCACATTATCTTTAAAAAACTTTAGTTGCGCCCTCTGCCCTACAGAAGCGATTTGGTCGTTGACATCTGTTTCAGAAAAATTATTAGGCTCGATACCATTATCTATGCTGCTTTCATCAATTACCATCAGCACCAAATAATCATCATAGATAGGACTGAGGTCACCTTCCTCCGAACCCGGCATACAGGAACCCAATAGGTTAAAAATTAAAAGAATGTAAACGCTTAATCTCTTACTCATGGCTATTTGGTTTTGATAAAAGCTTGGGAAATTTACTTTACCAAATAGTATGCCAAATAGTTAATGTAATTTAATTAAAGTTTTACTTTAATTACTTTTTGTGTTTTGAAAGATATTCAGAGGGAGAAAGCCCCATCGAGGCTTTGAATTGCCTGTTGAAATTTGAAAGGTTATTAAATCCAGATTCGTAACCTATTTCTGAGATATTCATCTTCTCTTCAAGCAACATCTTACAGGCATATCCTATTCTGATTTCATTCAGAAATTTGGAATAGTTTTTCTTGGTATTTTTCTTAAAAAACCTACAAAATGCTGTTGGATTGAGGTTTGCAATATCAGCTACTTCTTCCAACGTGATGTTTCTATGAAAATTGTTGAATGTAAAAGAATACACTTTATCAATTCTGCTATCCCCGTTTTTTTCTTTAGGATGTTGGAAACCTTTTGATGAAAGATACCTAAAATCAGTCTCCAAGGCCAATTCTTGCAAAAACTCTACCAAACCTATCCACCTTGAAAATCCCTCAGCATTATGGATCGCAAGTAACTTCTCCTTTGCAGTCTCCAAAATAGGTCCTTTAAAAAGGATGCCTTGTGAAGCCTTTTCAAAAAGTGTTTTGATTTGGATCATTTCGGGAATATCAAGCAATTGTTCCCCTCCAAAATCCTTCCTGAAATGCAGCGTGATGGACTCAGCAGTAAGATTGCTTTCTTTTTCAAAATATTCCTTGTCGTTTTGCCACATGTGGGGCACATCTTCACCTATCAAAACCAATTCACCTTCAGAAAATGGCAGTATACTGTCTCCAACAAACCGTGTACCTTTGCTTTTGATCATAAAGACCAATTCTAGCTCGGGATGGTAATGCCAGATATTGAGAAAATGGGGGTAGTTGTGGATGGCTGAGATAAAGGATTTGTCAAATGGCTTCCTTCGCTCTAGTAATTTTGCTTTCATGGGGGAATTATCGACTCTTCTAAAGATTCAAATTCCGCATTAAATGTTTCTCAATCTTACTGTTTTTTTGCTAATTCTGACTTTATTTTGTCCAAAAAATCTATATTTTGAGTTTATTATAGCATAATTATATAACTATTCATTTTTCACTTTAAACGATTGATTTTGGAAAACAAAAGACTGATTTCAATTCCTCAGTTTATTTCCTTTCCCAAATGTTGTTCCTAAACTTTTGCTTGTTGAATTTCAATTGGATTCATTAGAAAAGAAAAAAATAAAAAAAACCTCAAAATAGCCTCTCCCCCACTCCACCGCAGGTTACTATTTTGGAATCACCTTCCTATATTTAGGCTATGAAAAACATCATCATCACGGGAGGGGCAAGTGGTATTGGCTTGGCCATCACCACGCTTTTTGCATCAAAGGGAAACAATGTTTACTTCATTGATTACAATGAGTCTTTGGGAACAGAAGTGGAAAAAGACCTACTAGAAAAAGGAAATAAGGTTACTTTCCTCCAAGCTGATGTATCGAATTTAGAGGAGGTCAAAAAAACCTTTGAAAGAACTCCTGAAAAGATCGATGTCTTGGTAAACAATGCCGGAATCTCGCATATCGGAAATCTGGAAAATACTTCAGAAGAAGAATTTGAAAGAGTTTTTCAAGTCAACGCAAAAGGCGTGTTTACCTGTAGTCAGGCAGCAATTCCGAAGCTCAAAGCCAATGGCGGCGGGGCTATAATCAATATGTGTTCAGTAGCAGCGACAATAGGAATTCCTGACCGGTTTGCATATTCCATGACCAAAGGGGCTGTAATGTCTATGACCCTATCTATAGCCCGAGACTATGTAAGCCAAAATATTCGTTGCAACTGCATTTCTCCCGGCAGGGTCCATACACCTTTTGTGGACGGTTTCTTGGCAAAAAACTATCCGGGCCAAGAAAAGGAAATGTTTGCAAAATTAGCAGCAACCCAACCGATAGGAAGGATGGGAAAACCTGAGGAAATCGCTGCCATGGTTTATTACCTTGGTTCTGATGATGCCTCCTTCATAACAGGAAGCAATTTCAATATTGATGGAGGATTTATGGGGCTAAAAGTCTGACATCCTTTTTTCAATCCCTAATTAGATTTTCTCTAGGCTTTCTTTTGTCAATGTGCCTTTTTGATCGCCTGTATTTAATGTTGTCGCTGGTTCAAAAAGCATTACAGAAACCTCTTCTTCAGCCACAGGACGGTGTTCGACCCCTTTAAGGACTATCAAAAATTCACCCTCTTTCAATTCAACGGTTTTATCCCTAAACTCCATCCTGAATTGTCCGGCGACCACAAAAAACAATTCGTCTTCAAGGTCATGTTTATGCCAGACAAACTCCCCCTTGAATTTGACTAGTTTTACTTGTTGTCCATTGAGCTCTCCTACTATTCTAGGATTCCAATAATCCTGAAAAAGTGAAAATTTTTCTGAGAGATTGACTTTATGCATGATTGTGTATCCTTGATGTTAAAGTTTTAAAATAAATCTTATCAATGATAAGACGAAAATAAGATTCAAACCAAATAAAGTGATCAATAATTGATCCTTGGGGGCATCGGTTTGCCAGAATTACTTTTGGTAAATCAGGTCAAAAAATACATTTTCAACAGTCCCCTGTTTTTCACTTCAATCTCCCCCCTATATTCACATTTAAACTCATTTTTGATTTCATTATAGGTACTTTCAGAAATATTGATCTTACCCGGAACAGAAGCGGATTCCATCCTTGAGGCAATGTTTACAGTATCCCCCCATATATCATATTGCCATTTTTTGATGCCGACAATTCCAGCTACGACAGGTCCTGTGTGTATTCCTATCCTAACTTCAAAGTGGGGCAAGCCGTCATTATTATTCTTGGAATTCTCTACTAAAGCCATCATCTCTTTAGCCGCCATGACCATGCTGAAAGCATGGCCCTCTTTAGGAGTTGGAATCCCTCCGGCGCACATGTATGAATCTCCAATCGTTTTGATTTTTTCGAGTCCATATTTGGTGATGATTTCATCAAATTTTTTGAAATAAAAATCTATGCTTTGCACCAATTTTTCTGGCTCAATTTTTTCTGCCAAAGTAGAAAACTCAACAAAATCAGTGAATAACACAGTTACCTTTTCCGCTTTGACAGCTTCAACTTTTCCATTTAATTTCAGCTCTTTGGCAGTTTCTAAAGGCAGGATATTGAGCAACAAGGTTTCAGACCTTTTCTTTTCTTTCTGGATATTTTTATAATACCAAAACAAGGTCGCCAAAATAATAATCCCCAAAACCATTATGACTACCAAAGAAATCAGGATTATTCTTTGGTTTTCCCTTTCTTTATTTAAGTGATCTACTTCAATCTGTTTTTGAGAAACCTCAAAATCAGTCCTGAGATCAGCCATATTTTGAACAGATTTAAGGTTATTGATGCTGTCCCTATATGCTATGTGGTCTTTGAAATAGACAAGGGACTTTTTTAAGTCCCCTTCTTTTTCATATAGTTCAGAAAGTTTGAGGTTTGCATCAGAAATTTGCTCCTTAAGTCCATGAACTTGTGCAAGTTTTAAGCTTCTTGCTGCGTAGTTCATCGCCATAAGGATATCGCCCTTTTCCAAATAAATATCTGACATGGAGATAAGGTAGGTGCAGATAGGATAAAAATTTCCCAATTCTTCCAAAATTGAAATCGCTTCGTTGATGTTTTTTTCAGCCAGGTCGCTTTGCCCAAAATTGGCGTAAACCATTCCTAAATTTCCTAGGCTAAAGGCTTTCCCTGTCGGATAATCCACATTTTCAAAAATCAATTCTGATTCCCTAAAATAAACCAAAGCAGAATCATAATTCTTCAAATTAAGGTGCTCATCTCCTGCATTGAGTATAGCAGAAGCCAATGCAACGGAATCATCTGCCTCCCTGAGAGTGGAAATCGCCTTATGGTAATAAAGCATCGCATTGGTAGGGTTGTTGGAAAAAGAATAAACATCAGCTACTGCAATGTATGTCGTTCCCTCCCCTATTTTGTATTTGGCTTTTTTGGCTGCCTGAGCACTTTTAAAATAAGCATCCAATGCCAAGTCCAAATCACCTTGGTACCTGATTTTATTTCCTTTTTGCAAATACCCACGATATAGGTAAAGGTCATTTCCAAGCTTTTCTGACAGATCAATCAGTTCCTCAGCATAGCGCAGACCCAAGTCAAGATCCCTCATTTCATTGAAAGAGAGATTTCTTAAAAGCTCAAGTTTATCTTCATCAGGCACATTTCCTTGCTCATAAACTTTTGCAAGACTATCTGCTAGTTTTTGATCTTGCGCAAAAACATGGAGGTATAAAAGACAGAAAAAACATGTCAATGAAAAAAAATGTCTTTTAATCTTGAATCTCATAAGCGGGGTCAAGAGTTAACTTGAATTTTAGGATCAAATCTAAAATCCTTGTCTTTTGCGGTGTATTCGATGGTATAATCTTCCTCAGCCTGAGGAATTGTTGGATTTATCACCCCCAACCATGCTGTGGAGTTTTTTATTCTTACCGGCCCAATGCTGAAAACATTGTTGGAGTTTTCGTCTTTAAGGATTTTGTTCACCCTGACGACTCCTTCGTCAGGAACTATATCCCAAATCACCAAATCTCCCGGATTCACTTTTGTGATTCCTTTATCCGAGAGCTTTAATTTTCCTCTAGACTCTATTCCTTCAATGGTGATATAATGAATTTTCATGGCTTTAAAAATTTATGGTTGAAAATGGACTCATGACAAATAATAAGCAAATCAAAATAATCCTGCTCTGAAATTCAGAGAACTTGAACAAATATTATTCGGTTTTTTCGAAAAAAAACCTTTAATTAAATTGAATCTTGGTCTACCCGAAGGCAGGTTCAAAACTTCCCTTTCTGTTTTTTTACACTTGACTTATCGGGAGTTCACTATAATTTTTGGATCAAATACAACTACTTCTGTGCTTCCCTCAGCTGTATAATGAATATCATACTTTTGCTCTGCGCCATTCCGAACAGTGTTGCTTATAGTACCCACCCATCTTTTTGAAAAAAGTTTCTTAGCAGGTTTTTTACTAAATACCTCATCTCCTCCACTTTTTTCGATTTTATTTATTTTTTTAACACCTGAGGTGGGGCCTATGATCCAAATCACTTTATCTCCTTTTTCCACTTCGGTAATTCCATTATTAGGCAAAACAAGATCTCCATTTGGTTGAATGCCCGAAATTGTAATCTCTTTGATTATTGGCATATCTAAGATTAAATAAGTTAAGTGATGAATTTTAAAAACTTCTCTAGCAATTTAGAAAAATAATTGTAAATGCGTATTATTCAATAGGTTAATTTTGCATACAAATAGCCTAAAACATGGAGTAAAAATCATTTTTTTAAATTTTTTACCATTAAGCATACTACTAAAAAATAACACAATACTTTTCAAAAAAATAAAGTTTCCCTTCCAAAACTTTGTCTACAATGAATTGAACAAAAAGATCAAGGCATATAGGTTTCTTTTTTTGATTTTAAGCAACCTACCTCAATTACAGGTGTTGGTCCAGCAAAATCAAATTCCCGTCGGGATCTCTTAGCATCAAACTTGCCGGGCCGGAAGAATTCTCATCTGCTTCAGCATCCAATTTGACACCTTTTGATTTCAAATGCTTTTGGATGGCTCTAATATCATCAAAGGATTCAAGTTCAACCGCATTTTCATCCCATCCGGGATTAAATGTCAGGATGTTTCCTTCAAACATTCCCTGAAACAGTCCGATAAGGGTTTTTTCATTTTTCATGATGAGGTAATTTTGCTCCATGGAGCCTGCAAATTGTGTAAACCCAAGGTTTTCATAAAAAGCCTTGGAAGCTTGCAGGTCCTTGACACTCAGACTGACTGAAAATGCACCTAGTTTCATATTTTCTAAAGTTTCGTCGTTGTTGATTTGGTTTGAAATCGACTCTGTAGGTTTTATCAGAAACCCAAAACAAAAAGCTGTTATTATTCCCAAGATATAGAAGCTCAATTTTTTCATGGCAAATTGGTCAATATTCATATTAAAGATCTGAAAAAAAAAATGAAATATAAGGATTCCAAAAAACCCTTATCCTATATCTATCACTACGTTGCCGACCTTCTCCTTTGTCTCTACATATTTGGTGGCTTCAATGATTTTAGACAAAGGATACCGCCGGTCAATTACTGCCCGGTACTTCCCTGATTCGATCAGTTCTTTGAAAAAAACAATGTCTGACTTACTGTCTGTCACAATCGGGAACTTAACCTTTTTTCCTCCGAATAAAGGTGTCAATAGGGTCAGGAATACATTTTGGGCTAGGTAACCAAATTCTGTCGAAACATACACGCCATTTGGCTTGAGTAATTTTCGGCATTTGAAATAGGAACTTTTCCCCACCGCATCAAAGACAAAATCAAAGTCATTGCCTGCAAGTGTAAAGTCTTTCTTTGTATAGTCAATGACTTCATCTGCTCCCAATGACCTGACAAGGTCCATACTCTTGGTATTACAAACTGCCGTTACTTCAGCCCCAAAGAATTTCGCCAATTGCACTCCAGCTGTCCCTATTGACCCTGATGCACCATTGATGAGGATTTTTTGAGGTTTGGAGTAATCGAGATCCTTAAGGAATCCATTTGCAAGCATCAGTCCGTCACAAACTGCGGCCGCCTCCTCAAATGTAAAGTTCACAGGTTTGATAGCTATAGAACCTGACTCCGGAACACAGATATATTCGGCATGTGCCCCGAATTTTTTGGTACTTAATCCAAATACCTCATCGCCTGTTTTAAAGCCACTGACCTTGGAACCAAAAGACTCCACTGTTCCTGCAAATTCTGATCCCAGGATTTTTACTTTAGGTTTAAAAAAGCCATTGAACAATCTGATGATAAAGTAATCCGGCTTTCTAAATCCGCAATCTGTTCTATTGACTGTGGTGGCATGGACTTTTATCAAAACCTCAGTATCTTTTGGAACAGGTTTTGGGACTTCCATCAATTGAAGGACATCAGGTGTCCCATATTTAGAATTAACAATGGCTTTCATTGGAAGAGATTAGTGGAAAATTGATTGGAAAAACGGCTGTTTCTAAAAAAGGTTGATGGTTACATTCCCTGTTTTTTGACCTGTTTCGACATAAGCATATGCTTTGGAAATGTCATTTAATGAATATTCTCTGTCTATAAGTGGCATGAACTTTCCTTCTTCCATCATATTCTTCACCAAAGCCAAACTTGTTTTAATGTCGTAAGGAAAAGGGAATTTGACTTGCTTTCCCCCCATCAAAGGCGTGACAAGTGCTAAGATTGGGTTTTGGTTTTTGGGTCCCAACTCTGAGGAAATGTAAATCCCTTTAGGCTTCAGAATTGGTTTGCATTTTCCAAAACTGCTTTTACCTACAGCGTCAAAAACATAATCAAAAGTTTCCCCGATTAGCGTGAAATCTTCCTTTTCATAGTCAATGACTTTATCTACTCCCAAAGAACTGATCAGTCCCAAGTTTTTATATGTGCAGGTAGCCGTTACATGGAGACCTTGATACTTCAACAGCTGCACCATAGCCGACCCGATGGCACCGCTTGCACCATTGACAAAAGCCCTTTGTCCCACTTCCAACTTGACTTTGTTGATAAAGTTGATGGCATAGTGGGCACCTTCTATACTTGCAGCGGCCTGTTGGAAACTTATGTTTTTGGGCATGTGGCTAATGAATTTCTCTGTTTTGCAGACAAGGTATTCTGCCTGAGAACTCATTCCCTGGTCAGTAAAGCCAAAAATCCGATCACCGAATCTAAAGCCTTTTACGGATTTGCCAAGCCCCTCTACCATTCCTGCAAAATCAGTCCCCAGCACGGGATTACTTGGCTTGGTCAATCCTGTGAAAAATCTCATGATAAAAGGATGGGCACGGAGAATCGCACAATCTGTTCTGTTTACTGTCGTGGCATGAACCCTAACAAGTACCTCGTCATGCTTAGGTATGGGTTTAGGAATTTCCTTGACCTGAATCAGTTCAGGAGGTCCATATTGATAATATACAGCAGCTTTCATATAGGTCATTTACATAAACCGGGTGGATAAAAGATCAAATCAGGGTGTCAAAACCACATCTAGTTGCCTTCCTTCTTTGGCTGCCTTGGCATCCAATGTAATACCAAATCCAACTCCGATAGCCATTCCAATCGGAAGCCCTAAACCAAGGAAGGCCAAATTCCCTATGGAAATCCCAAATGCAACACCGAGAGGAACTCCAAAAGTTGACATGCCCAGGACAAGCCACAGGTTACGGTAATGGTTCTTTACCACAAGCTTTGACTCCTTTTCAATCACCTTTAACACATTGCTTTGTGATTTGGTGAGGGCCTTGGCGAAGTCTTTTTCAGAAATAGAGATGGAATTGATGTTTTGGATTTCAGCATTGATGGTTTCCACCTCCTTTTCTGAAAGCTGTCTTTTCCTTAATTCATGGATCAGGTTCGAAAAACAATTGATCCTTTTGTTGATCTTTTCATTTGATGTAAACTCCGGTCTTTCGTTGATTTGGATTAGGGACATGTGGTTTATGGTTAAATTAAAAAGAATATGAATATAGAAACTATGAATAAAATATCCCATCCTATAGCTTTCAAATTGACAAAATGGCTAAAGTGATTCCCTAAGCGCTATCCATAATTAAGAATCGGGAAATTCAATACTTAAAAAACACTGATCAAAAAACCATTTGATCATTTAATCCAATCACTATTGAAAAAGTCTTCTTTGTCAAATATTTTATAAAAGACATCAAAACTTCTTATCAGTTTTTTTGTTTCAAAACTATTAGGTTTGGTTAAATTAATTCCCAAAATCCAAGTATAATGACAAAGAATCTTGCCTCCGGTTTATTACTGTTACTATTTATGGGGATTGTGCCGGTTTCCTGTATCGACCAATGCAACGGTCCCTGTGGCTGTAATCCTGTCTTTGAAACAGAAGATTTCGCCATCACCACTTTTTCTATAGAAACACTGTTTCGCGCTGACAAGAATTTTGCCTTTGATCCAAACCGGTACTATTTCCATCAGACTTTATACAAGGCATTTTGGGTCTCAGGACTGAAGCCTGTCAGCGAAATCAAAAGCCAAGAAAAGGTTTCTTTCTTTTTGAATACAGCCTATGCCTGCAGCCCACCTGAATCTTACTCCATTGAAACGCTGAGGTCAATCAGGATCATCAATAAAAAAAATCTTATTGTCAATGAAAACGAAACCTTGGAGGAAGGCGCTGTGATCAATGAAAAATTCGTCCTTACCCAGAATTTTCAGCAGGAATATAACCTGACCGATTTCATTAACAACAGACACAGATTCCTCAAGAATGAGCGGCTTTACCTCAAATTTATCGGCGTACCTTCCGGGAACTTAGAACTTATTTTTGATTTGGAAATAGAATTGGACAATGGTGTCGTCTACAGGTTTGACAATGAAACCATGAAAGTCAATGGCGGCTAAGATTCTCAATTTTAGCCATTGAACCTTCTGAGGTGACTATCCCAAGAAAGCTACAATCCTGTCCACTACTTTTTGATCACGCAAAATCCTGAAGTGGCCAGTTCCCTCAAGGACTTCCAAAGTCGAAGCTTTCCAGTTTAGATGTACTGCCTTGGATTGGGAAAGAGGTACAATCCTGTCATTTTTATCCTGAAGGATCAACCCTTTTACTACGTTAATCTTTTTGACAAACAAAGAAACATTCAACTCACTCACTTCCATCCCGGTTTCTTTCTTTAACCTTTGTATCAGTTTTCTTTTTACATTTTCAGAAATCCCCATCTGTTTTGCAACATGGTCAATCCGCTCAGAAAACTTATCTGGCGCAGTAAGCAAGACATATCTTTCGATCCGGATGTCGGGATTGGTACTCAGTGAATATGTCGTGGCTACACCTCCAAAGGAATGGCTGACCAACTTGCTCACCTCAAACTTTCTGATCATCTCTCCCACCAATTTGGTGAATTCCATCAGACTTGTCGGACCTTTGGAACTGTTACCATGTGAGGGACCGTCAAAAGCAAAGACGGTGTAATCGGCACGCAACAGACCCTCTATGATTTCAGCAAAATTCCCGGACTGACCTTCCCATCCATGGATCAAAAGGACTTTTTTGGAGCCACTTCCCCATTTGTATGTTTGGATCAAAAATCCGTTGAAATGGATCTGTTCTTTTTCTGCCCTTTCCAGAATTTCGATTTCATGTGCACGTAGCATCTTGATCTGTGGGTTGGTCAGTGCCTGATATGCCCTTCCTACGACCATGTTGGGCAATAAGACCGAGGCGATCTGCAACAAAAGTTTTTTCATAAGATTTGGCTGAATAAATTTTCTGAGACCACATTGGCTGCCTTTACCGCACCGTCCATATAGCCACCATAGGTTTTGGCAGTCTCAGCTCCACACAAAAAGAGCTTGCCTCCCATAAAAGATCCATTGAAAACCTGATGGCCGTTGTTCTGATGGGGAAGCAAAAACCCGTCTTGGGGAGACTTGATGTATTTGTCGTCCCAGATTTTATCGGAGTAGCTGAGGAATTCTGCCGCTTCCTGCCCGTAGTATTGTACAAGTTGTTGAACAACCCTCTTCTTCCTCTCTTCCGGACTAAAATGAGATGCGCTGCCGTTCAAGAATCCTTTGAGGGCAAACTTTGACTCCTCAAAATCAGTGTGGTCATATATTTCAGTTGCCAGCCCTGATTGGCTGTAAACGTTCCCTGAAAATCCTTTTTCTCTCCAAAAAGGGGAAGCATATTCCACAGCAAATTTTACCGAGCCACTCATCCAAGTTTGAACGTTTTGAAGGATTTCGGAAGCTTCTCGGGGCAGCTCAGGATGTACCTTGATGCCGTAGGAAAAAATCCTAGGAGGCATCGCAACCACAAGATGATGACAAAGGTTTTCCTTGCCATTTTGGTCCATCAGTATGAGTTGATCATTGTCTTCGCTTATTTCAAGAATGTGCGTGTTGAGGATGATGTTTTCCTCTCTTACATATTTTGCCAAAGCGGAGATCAGAGACGAAGTACCCCCCTGAACCCGGTAGGAAGAAGACTCCGAAGCGGGGATATAATATTGATGGGGAGGCTCAAAGGACATGGTCTCAAACAAGGCGATGCCCTCTTCTTTTTGCTTGAAAAAGCCGATTTCCAACTCCTGAAGCAGCTTTAAAAGATGTACATGGACATCTCCAAACCAAGTCGCCCCCATTTCCATGGGAGTACCAGCCTTCCCGAATACGGTTTGAATCCTTCCCCCAATCCTATCCTGTGCTTCTAATATTTTACAAAAAATCCCCCGTTTCCGAAGGTTATAAGCAACAGTAAGCCCACTCAGTCCAGCTCCGATAACGATGATTTCACGCATTTTCTGATGTTTTCCTAAAGGTAGTTCAATCCATAAAGAACAAACATAGAAACTCAACTTTGTATCTGAAAATCCCGGTATCCTTCAAGCAATCAAACTTTATTCGAATTCATACCCTTTTTGTTTAATCTACCTTTTCAGCCTTCAATTTCATTTCTCCTAACCAAACATCATGGAGTTGGTGGAGCTTTTTGCCCTGAAAGGTCTTCTCAAAAAACGTCAGCCAACCGTTTTGTGCTTCTTCGGTGATGACTTTGCACCCTTCAGCAGTAGGCACGATCAGCCAAAAATGGTACCCCTGAATACTTTTGATTCTGGATTCCCAAGCCAGCAGCCTGTTGGGTTCAAATTCCTTGATGGTGGTATTTGGGAATTTCAATCCCATCGTTTCCCAGTTGAATTGGGAATCAGCTTGGAGAACTTTGTCCGACGGATTAATAAGGGAGACGTTTTTTGCCCCAACATACCATGATTCCCATGTCAAGGCATCGATCAGGATATTCCATACCACCTCGGGCGGAGCTGAAATCTCGATTTCATTGTGAACAAAAAACTTACTTTTTTCAGGTTCAAATTCGGTCGGCCACGAAATCAGAGGGGTTCGGTCTTTTAGGTCTTTTTTTTGCCCAGTGGCCTCAATGCCCAAAGCGAATGCAAAAAGAGAAGTCAGGATAAGGTATTTATTCATTTGTCTGTCATTTATTACAGCACAAACTTACCCCCTACTTACTCCCCAAAACGATAACAAATGTTTAGACTTTTTGGCTGTCTGCTTTTTTCAACCTGCTGAGATGAACCGGGGTGATGCCTAGGTAAGAGGCAATCATATGCTGCGGAACCCTGTTATGAATACCGGGAAAAACCTCAGAAATGCTGTCATACCTTTCCTTGGATGTCCGTGAATACATATTTCTCACCCTTGTATCCTGGTACACAAAATAGAATTCGGCAATCAACCTACCCATCTTTTGGCCTTCTTTAAGGTTCTCATAACCCCAATAAACTGCCTCTCGGGGCAATACCACAACGGTGGTTTCTTCCAAGGCCTGCAAGGTGTAGATAGAATCTTGGTTGGTCAAAAAGCTGGTGTAATCGGCAATGAACTGATTTTCCATCGCAAAGTGGACAGTATGTTCTGTTCCTGCATGGTCGGTGACTACTACCCTGACCATGCCTTTTACAATAAAAAAGATCTCATCGGGAACAATTCCGGGAGCTGATAGAATCTCCTGTCTTTTGAATGTTTTGGAAAAAATTTTCCCAAAAAACACCTCCAATTCCTGTTCCGAAATGTCAATCATTTGTCGCATTGCCTGCCTTAAATTTTCCATTGAAGTTTTGGTTTTGCCAAAGATGATAAAGGAACAAAAATTTCTTTAATTAGTTTTTAGCGCTTTATCCACATTTTGAATTTGGGTTTGGGAGAACCATCGTGTCGCCTAAAAGCTGACAGCGAGAGCCAAAAAAGTGAGACGGGTTACCAAAAAGGCAAAAAGTGTCACCTCTGAGGAGACCGCTGTCGGCAAAAAGGCGACTCGGGTAGAAAATGAAGTGGAGTACTTCAGAAGTACCCCCTCCACTTGGGAATTATCTTTGAAGAATAAATTATTTTTACCTCCCGGTTCTCAGGAATGGCATTTCAGCAGCTTGGGAAGATTACTGGATTTTTTATTCCACTGACTTCAGTCTTAGAAAATAAATGCGTGGAATTAGATGCTGATAGCTATCGCCACCACCTAGTGTGGACTACTATTAATGTTTTATCTCCACACCTTTCCAAAAAGCGACATAGCCTTTGATTTCATTGGCAGCTGACTTAGGTTCGGGATAAAACCACGCAGCATCTTTGTTTGCCTCGTCGTCAACTTCAATGGTGTAATAAGAAGCTATCCCTTTCCAAGGACAGGTTGAATGGGTTATGGAGGATTTGAAAAATTCCTTCTTGATGCTGTCAGCAGGAAAATAATGATTTCCCTCAATTTGAATTGTTTTATCGCTTTCAGCTAAAATTTGGTTTTTCCAGAAGGCCTTCATGATCGTATTTTTATGATTAGTAATTTATTGATTTAAAAGTTTTTGTAATGTTTGATTATAAGACCCATTTGAACATAAAAGTTCAGCCAATCCATCTGTCAATCATTTAAACAATGGATAAGGTTGCTGTTATTTTTAACAAAATGAATTAATTTAGATCATGCATGAAGTTTTAAAATCCTATTTTCATAACCTCACCAAAATCGAGGAGGAAAAACTCGAATCGCTATCTCCTTATTTCAAAGAAAAAAAAGTAAAAAAGAACGAATTTTTACTCAAGGAAGGTGAAGTCTGCAAATTCAATTATTTTGTTATATCAGGTTGCTTGAGGTTGTTTTCTGTAAACAATGAAGGGTTTGAAAATACAAGGTACATAGCATTTGAAGGTAAATTTGGAACCTCTTTTACAAGCTTGATAACCGGACAGCCTTCTATAGAGTATATCCAAGCCCTGGAAAAATCCACCCTACTTTATATCAGTAAAGAGGATTTTTATTTCTTGGTGGAAAATGAACCTTCTGTTAATAAAATCTACAGGAATATTTTGGAATCTGCTTACATCACGACCCAGAGGAGAATTTATGATTTTCAAGGGACTGATAGCCTGGAAAGGTTGAGATCGCTGATTTATCATCAGCCCAAAATTTTAAGCAGGATCTCTCATAAAATAATCGCCAGTTATTTAGGTATCACACATTATACACTTAGCCGGTTAAAAGCCCAGCTCTAGTATCAAAACGTTGATATAGAGCAACTATTACTGTTTTTTGATTTCTGAAATTTGCATAAACTAAATGAAAAACTTATGCAAGTTTCAAACCTAAAATCAAAAAGATACTTATTACCACTTCTGACAATATTGCTTTTTATTGGAGTTTTTCAATCAGCTTTGGCTCAGGAATTTGTCCCAAAAGTCCCCACCCCTGTTGAATTTATGGCGGGTAACAACAGGATGTTTTTTCAGATGGTGGTCAAGAAAAAGTTTACTCCTGAGAGTAGATTCGGATTTTTGAGTGTATCCTCTATAGCTGCAAGCTATGATAATGATATGGAAGATCTGGATTTTGCTAGCCCGGTATTGATCAACTATAATATCTATAAAGGATTTGGTTTGGTCGGCGGAACTTCGATCAACAATGCGGTGGGTTTTGCCCCGCTGCTTGGTGCGCAACATTCATTTACCAATAAGGAATGGGTAGCCGTGACTATAGTTTCGGCATTTCTTCATTCCAAAAGAAATGTAGAATTTTTTGGGATCTATGAGTATAAACCCACCCTTACTCCCAAAACCAATTTATACACTAGGATCCAAATGTTGTACATCCACAGTACGCGTGACAACCTGCATGCAAGGAGTTTTCTTCAAATCCGAGCCGGATTAAAAAAGAATGCTTTCAATTTTGGCTTGGGAGGAAATCTTGACCAATATGGTCCTGAAAAAACATTCAAACCAAATTACGGAGTCTTTGTGGGTTGGGCTTTTCAATAATTCTATTTAGGTATCAGGCGGAATTTCCTGATACCCTTTGCTATTGTAGCATTTCCTATTTCTTAGATCAAATGGACAACCGATACTGATATTGAGTCCAAAAGTTAAACCCAAATCAGGAAAAAATTGGGGGACAAAGAACGAGATGATTCTGGTTTATTGCTGAGGATATGCAAATCAGGAATATCCATTTACTTCAAAAAAACAAGATTAAGCTAAAGATTCCATCCTTTTTGACAAAGGTATTAGATTCGACCCTGTCTGGATTTACCGGAATTTGACAAAAACAATCATCAGCTTCCTGTCCTATGGAGGTGTTTTAGATTGTTCACCACAATGAAGTTGTGGAAAAGAAGCAATTAATAATTTTTAAATTTGGTTGTTTATTTTAAAAAGAAAATTCCGATTAATGGATAAGAAAACAAAACCGTTAACCTGCCAACCGCTGCTTGATTATTTCGGGAAACTGATTCTTTTGTAGTGTGTGGTTTATGGAATCAAATTGGATTTTTCATTCTTCAGTTGAAGGCATAAGTTGAACTTCTCAGAATGAGAATTTCAAATCCCAATAGGGGGATTAATTGATATCATATAAATCAATAGACTCATAAGCAAAGCTGTAAAGTACTTCAATACCGGTTGAAGTCCAATGATTCTTTTGATTTAGAAATAATGAAAGTAGGAAGCTAATACTTGGCTTTATTTTTTTGCTTAACGAAATACTATCAGCTTATCATATATGTTTGAAATACGGTGGTAGTAACCCTAGAATCCTGTCCTCAAATTCTTACCGATACAGAATGTTTTTATGGTTTGGATTATCCTAAATAATAGTTTGCAGTGGCAGTTGGATTTACAGTTAAAAAAAACTAAGTTTAATTAATATCTGCCAAGAAATGATAGTGAGAGTAGAAAAATTCGAACTGAAAGGGTCAATAAATTGATCATCAAAACCAAACATATATAACCACAACATAATTGATTAAAGGTCAAATAATGCTTATAATACATTGGTTAATTCCACCGGATTGTCTGTTTTTTTGGCTAGAAGTTTAACAGCAACTATTGGATTCGAGTATCTCCCTGCGATAACCCAAGCCAAGGAAAGCCCAAACTCGACAGTTCGTTTATATCTATTTCCTTCACAACGAATTTTTAATACAATCTTATATTTTCCGATTTGCCCAAAACCTTCAAAATATATGGTAATTGATGCTATGACCAATAACCTTTTCAGCCTTAATCCTATCCCATCATGGATCTTTGACTATGTGACTCAAGAAATCTTAGAGGTAAACATTGCTGCCATCAACCATTATGGATATTCAAGAAAAGAATTTCTTTCGATGACCTTAAAGGATATCCATCCCAAAAAGGAAATCTTGGAAATTAACGCGGGCCGGGATCAACCTGAGGGGAATATTAATTTTGGGGTTTTCACCCACCAAAAGAAATCAGGTGAGCTGATCCGGATGGAAATCAATGCGAACAAAGTTGACTACTTTGATCGACCATGTATGTTAGCGGTGTGCCTTGATGTAACAGAAAAGGAAAATCAGGTTTTAGAACTGAAAAGAACGGAAGAAAAATTAAAGTCTATATCGTCAATGGCTAAGATTGGCTATTGGAGGTTGGAAATAGATGGCAAAACCTTAACCTGGACAGATGAGGTTTATAATATTTGGAGCAGGGACAAGAACAGCTTTGAAGTCAACTTTGAAAATTTCAGGAGCAGCATTCATCCTGACGACCTTCAAGGATTAATGAAGGAACAAGATGATGCATTCTCAGGAGAAAAAGAACTCGATTATATACACAGGATCATTCTTCCCGATAAAAGTATCAAGTGGGTACACGAATTGGGTAGATTGATAAAGGATGAAAATGGGAAGCCGATTGCCTTTGAAGGAACTGTACAGGATATTACAAGGCAAAAAGCTGAAGAACAGCGGCTGAAGTTGCTTGAAAGTGTGATCACCCATACCAATGATGCTGTTCTGATCACAGAAGCTGAACTATTTGACGAACCTGGTCCAAGGATAATCTATGTCAACGAGGCTTTTACAAAAATGACAGGTTACACTTCCGAAGAAGTAATCGGTAAATCTCCCCGAATCCTTCAAGGTCCAAATTCAGATAGAGAAGAATTGGCAGTGCTCAGCAAATCCATCCGAAACTGGCAACCCTATGAAATCACCACCATCAACTACAAAAAAAACGGAGAGGAATTTTGGATCAATTTTTCTGTAATCCCGGTAGCCAATGAAAAAGGCTGGTATACACACTGGATTGCTATCGAAAGGGATGTGACGGAGCAAAAAAACAAAGAATTAGAAAAAGACCTCATCAATACCATAAGTGATATTTTCCATCAAAGCATTGATAATGATTTAACAAAATGCCTTTCAAATCTTTGCGAACACATTATCAAGATTGGTGATTTTGATCTTTCTGAAATATGGCTACCTGCTATTGATGGTAAAAGCATCAATCGCGTAGCTCATCATGCGAAGGGAATAACAGGAAGTACCTTTTATCAGGCAACGAAGCAAATTACCTCTTGCGCTCTGGGGGAAGGGTTACCGGGCAATGTTTGGCAAAACAAAACAATCGAAATTTGGGGAAATGTTGAGGGAGAATGGCTTATAAAAAGAAAATTAGCTGCTAAAAAGGCAGGCTTTGAAGCCATGATGGGAGTGCCTTTAAAAAATAAAGATGAGGTAATAGGTGTTCTTTTATTGGGAACTGTTAAACCAAAATCAGCGCTGACTCCATATATCGACTTATTGAGAAAATTAGAGTCAGCGATTGGAAGTGAACTAAGCAAAAAGAAAGTTGAAATCGAATTGGCTCAAATTTTTGACTTTACACCCGATTTAATCTGCATGGCAGGTTTCGATGGCTATATAAAACGAATCAACCCAGCAGGCCTAGCTTTGTTAGGTTATACCCTGGAAGAAATATGCTCTAGGCCCATCATCTCATTTTTACACGAGCAAGATAGATTGTTGACAAGTGACGCTCAATTGAAACTTTATAATGGTGAAAATATAAGAAACTTTGAAAATCGTTATGTCACAAAACAAGGTAAAGTAATTTGGTTGAGTTGGACTTCAACCTCCTCTCCGGAACAAGGTGTTGTATATGCAGTTGCCAAAAACATTACTGAAGAGAAGAACCTAAGAGAATTAAACCGTCAAGTTGGCAAACTCGCTAAAATAGGAAGTTGGGAGTTTGATGCAGTAAATAACACCATCTTTTGGTCAGATGAAGTTCATCAAATCTATGGGACAGACCCCAAGTCCTTTGTGCCAAATGTGGAAGCGGCTTTTAATTTTTACAGAGAGGATTATCGCCATCTAGCACGATCAAGTTTTGAAAAATGTATTCTAACCCAACAGCCATATACGATTGAGGCGGTTATCGTCACTTCCGGCAATAAAGAACTTTGGGTACGCACCACTGCGAAAGCAGAATTTATGGATGGGGTATGCACACGCGTTTATGGCAGTTTTCAGGATATACATGATTTTAAAATGTCAGGAATAGCCATGGCTGAAAGTGAAGCAAGGTTCAGAACCATCTTTGAGATTGCTACTTTGGGTATTGCACAGGTTGATCCTTCAAACGGCCAAATAATTTTAGTCAATTCCTATTATGAATCCATCACAGGTTATTCTAAATCTGAACTTTTAAACATGAAATTTCCGGACCTTACCCATCCGGAGGACAAAGAAAAAGATTGGAAAATTTTCAGCAAAGCTGCCCTAGGGGAAGGAGAATACAGAAATGAAAAGCGTTATGTGAAAAAAGACGGTTCCATTGTTTGGGTTCGCTTACACGTTGCATTTATAAGGGACAAAATGGGTAAGCCTGTAAGGACAGTGGCTATTTGTGAAGATATCACGGATAGAAAAGCTGCGGAATTACGCCATCAGTCTTTGGCTGATAACTTACCTGGGGTGGTTTTTCAATATTTATTGTTTCCTGATGGCACAGATGCTTTAAGAAACGTGAGCAAAGGATCCAAAAAGATCTGGGAATATAGTCCTGAAGAAGTGATGGACGATGTTCATTTGGTTTGGAATCAAACCAAAGCCGGCGGTGATTTCAATCAGGTGAGACAAAGTATTTTGGATTCTGTAAAAAACAGGTCCAAATGGACAGCACGCTACAGAACAGTATCTCCAAGCGGTGAAAGGCGGACACTTCAAGGATTAGGCTCTCCTGATTTTTTACCTGATGGGACAGTGCTTTTTAATTCCATGGTGATGGATATTACCAAGGAAGTCGAAAATGAGGAGTTGTTGAGACAAGCTACCAGTATGGCAAAAATTGGAAGTTGGGAAATCGATTTGCACAGAGGTAAAATATTCTGGTCAGATATGGTCCACGAGCTTCATGAAACAGATCCTAATTCCTATGAACTTGATTGGGAAACTGCCATTCATTTTTACAGGGAAGATTTCCATGAAGTTGTCACTGAAAAATTGTCAAAATGTATAGAGAAAGGTGAATCATTTGATTTTGAGGCAGTAATTGTGACTGCTACTAGGAAAGAACGATGGGTTCGCGTCATAGGAATTGGGGAATTTATAGAAGGTAAATGTCAACGTATTTTTGGGAGTTTTCAGGATATAGATTTACCAAAATCATTAGAGCTTCAAATTCTCGAGATTTTGGAAAGTATTTCCGATCCATTTTATGCCGTAGATGAACATTGGAACCTTACCTATTTTAATACTGAAGCTGAAAATCTACTCAAAAGAAAAAGCGGGGGTAAATTCAATAAAGAAAATTTTTGGAAAGTTTTCCCTCAAGGGGAAGAAACAGGATTAAAATCCAAATTGGAAAGTGTTGCAAAGTCCAAAGCAGCAAAAACATTTGAATACAATTACCCTGTTGATGGCAAATGGTATGAAATCACCGCATATCCTTCTAAAGGAGGTGTTTCTGCCTTTTTTAAAAATATAGATGATCGGATTAAAGCGGAAGAAGGATTAAAGAAGGCTTTTCAGGAAAAAAACAACATCATAGAAAGTATTGCAGATGCCTTCTTTACCATGGACAGCGGTTGCATTGTCTCTTATTGGAATCATGCTGCCGAGAAACTTCTTGGTGTAAAAAGAGAAGAAATTATCGGTAGGAATCTTTGGGATCTCTTCCCTGATGCAGTGACCCTTCCTTCCTATATTAATTACCATAGGGTTCTGGAAACAGGAGAAGCTATTCACTTTGAGGACAATTTTGGCAAGTGGCTGGAAGTGGATGCATATCCTTCGGAAGAGGGGATCACGGTTTTTTTTAGAGACATTTCCCTTAGAAAAGAAGCAGATTTTCGTCTTTTGGAAGCGAATGAACGATTTGAAAAAGTGACTGAAGCCACCAACGACGCAATTTGGGATTTTGATGCTGTAAACAATACGTTGTTTTGGGGGAAGGGATTTTTTACGTTGTTTGGATACAATCCTGATGAAATAAATCCAACATTTGAATTGTTGATGTCATGTATTCACATAGAGGACCGGGAAAGGATCATCAACAAAGTAAATCGCTTTATGTCGGATCCTGAACTCAAGGATTGGTATGAGGAATACCGTTTCTTAAAAAATGACCATACCATAGCTTTTGTGATTGACCGCGCTACTTTTATTAGAAATAGCGAAGGAAAAGTGATCAGGGTAATTGGTGCCATGAATGACATTACGGAAAGGAAGAATTCTGAACTTCAATTACTGTCCCTTAATGAATCTCTTCAAAAGTACGCCAAAGAACTCGAGCGCTCAAACGAAGAGCTGGAACAATTTGCCTTTGTCACCTCTCACGATCTTCAAGAGCCCCTAAGGATGATTTCGAGCTTTATGGATCTCCTCAAAAGGAAATATGGTTCACAATTGGATGAAAAAGCAATCCAATACATCCATTTTGCAATAGATGGAGCAAAACGAATGAAGCAGATAATATTGGAATTATTGGAGTATTCAAGGGCAAGCAGTTCTTCCGAAGGCAAAGAATTGGTTGACCTAAATGAAATCCTCGATGAATATAAAAAATTAAGAAGAACAGTCATTTCAGAAAAGTCAGTATCCATTTCTTACCAACCTCTTCCCTCCCTTACAACGTACAGCGCTGGGATTACCCAAGTATTGCATGCATTATTGGACAATGCTATCAAATATTCGAAAGAAGACGTTCCTCCGCAAATTGATATCCATTCAATCGAAAAAGAAAAGGAATGGGAATTTTCCATCAGAGACAATGGAATTGGTATTGATCCAAATTTTATTGATAAAATATTCGGTATCTTTCAGAGACTGCACAACCATGACGAGTTTGAAGGTACCGGAATCGGCTTATCAATTGCAAAAAAGCATGTGGAGTTTTTGGGTGGCAGAATATGGGTAGAATCTGTTCCCGGAGTTGGAAGCACGTTTTATTTTACTGTTGCAAAATAAATTGAAGAAAAAATGAAATTAAAACCTGCACATATACTTCTGGTGGAAGACAATGAAGGTGACATCCTACTCACTTTAGAAGCCTTTGAAGAAAGTAAATTGGTTTCTGAGATCAGTGTGGCAAGGAATGGGCAGGAAGCACTTGATTTTCTATTCAGAAAAGGATCATTTGTTCATTCACCAAAGCCAGACCTTATCCTGTTGGATATCAACTTGCCAATATATAACGGTCATGAAGTATTGCGGCAAATCAAAATGGATTCAAGTCTCAAAAAAATACCGGTAATTATGCTAACCACCTCTTCCAATCCTAAGGATGTAAACATAGCTTACAGCAATCATTGCAACAGCTATTTGAAAAAGCCTCTGGAGATAGAGGAATTTTTTAATGTAATCAAAAAAATTGAGCAGTTTTGGTTACAACTGGCAATAAGACCTTAATTAATTAAAGTTGTTATTCACGACTTTGTCGAAAGCACAACAGTATACTACAGGCTGCACGGGATTTAAATCTTGGTTGTCCAATTCCACTGCTTCTCCTTCTCTTTTTTCATCCCCACTTTCCAACAAAGAACCGCTTCCAAATAGGATAAAAACAAGGCAATGGTTAATTGCTACCTTCTTTAGCCAAATAAATGAATAATTCTGAATGAAGAATGACATTAAGCAGAGGTATGGATTTGGATTTAATGGCAACCTGCTTTAGCTGGTGGATAAAAAAATGAAGAGAGGGTTTTAGGCTTTAACCAAAGAAAAAGTAATAAATTAAATTCTATCCTAAATCCCCACAAGGACTGAACTTTTTAGAATTAGGATTTTTAATATTCAAATTTTTTAAAAACCAAAGAATGAAACAATAGCAAAAAAAATTAAATGAAATTTCCCTTTCAGAGGTTTAACTTTGAATAATATGCCGACTCAAACCAATCACTTTTCAAAAGACTATTCCCCGCTCTTTGATTATTTTGATACTTTTCATAGGGTTTCCGGAGAAGCCAAGGAAGCATTAGCAGCCATTTGTAGCCTTTCCCAGATCCCCAAAAACAAAGACCTCCAATCCATCGGCCACACCTGTCGCACCATTTATTTTGTCAAAAAAGGAATCGCCAGGATCTATTACTACAAAGACGGAACAGACATCACCGAATCTTTTGCCTTCGAAAACTCCCTGATTGCAAGGGTGGAAAGCCTTTTTACAGGAAAGCCGAGCAAGAAAGGCATTCAGGTGTTGGAAGATTCCGAATTTATCGGAATCAGTTCTCCCTTACTTTTTGATCTCTATGACCAATTTCCTGACATAGAACGTCTTTTCCGCAAAATCTTTGAATCTGCTTATGTCGAAACTGTCAACAGGATTGAGAGTCTCCAATTTCACAGTGCGGAAGAAAGGTATCATGCCCTGACCCGGGAATCCCCCGATTTTTTGAAAAGAATACCCCTGAAGTACATTGCTTCATACCTAGGCATCACTCAGGTCAGCCTCAGCCGGATCCGCGCCCAACGTTGATTATTTAACATTTGTAAAAGGAATCGACCCGAGCCTCCACGAATTTTGTGTATTCAAATGGAGGGATAGTGCAAAAAATAGAACTGGGTCTTAGAGAAAACTGGAAGCAATTTACACTTTTGGTCATCATCAATGCCTTTGTAGGCGGGATGGTAGGCCTGGAGAGGAGCATCCTGCCTCAGATTGCCGAACAGGAATTTTACATTGCAGCCAAAACTGCCATACTCTCTTTTATCATTGTTTTTGGGATTGTAAAAGCCATCACCAATTACTTTGCCGGAGTTTTCGCCAATAAAGTAGGGAGAAAAAACCTGCTTACCATCGGTTGGCTGTTTGCAGTTCCGGTTCCCTTTATCCTGATGTTTGCTCCTAGTTGGGATTGGATTGTCGCCGCAAACATCCTGCTTGGAATCAATCAGGGATTGGCTTGGAGCAGTACCGTGGTCATGAAAATTGACCTTGTTGGCGAAAAACAGCGGGGTTTTGCCATGGGCTTGAATGAATTTGCCGGATACCTTGCTGTGGCTTTGGTTGCGTTTTTGACAGGATATATCGCGGCAGAATACGGTTTGAGACCTTATCCCTTTTACCTTGGAATAGGCCTTTCTCTATTGGGATTAGCCGGCTCCATTTTCCTTGTCAAAGACACACGGAAGCATGTGGAAGTTGAGAATTCTTTTTCTGATGTTCCAAAATTGAAAAATCCTTTTTGGGATACTACCTGGAAACATCCAAACCTGGGCGCTGTCACGCAGGCCGGTTTGATCAATAACCTCAATGATGGAATGGCTTGGGGGATTTTCCCGATATTACTTGCAGCCAAAGGATTTAATCTGGAACAAATCGGTGTCGTCACCGCTGTCTATCCGGCTGTTTGGGGATTTGGACAACTCTTTACCGGGAGGATGGCAGATGTTTTCAATAAAAAGTACCTCCTCTTTACCGGAATGCTGCTGCAGGGCATCGCATTGAGTCTATTTCTTTTTGCAGAAAGCATGACGCATTACGTGTTCTTGTCAGCCATATTGGGTTGGGGAACCGCCATGGTCTATCCGACATTTCTCGCAACCGTTGCTGAAAATACCCATCCTCAGGACAGGGCAAAAAGTATCGGGATATTTCGCTTGTGGAGGGATTTGGGTTATGCCATCGGGGCAATCATCACAGGCCTGATTGCAGATTCATTCGGTATTGATATTTCAATTTTAGCCATTGGAGGGCTGACGATTCTTTCGGCTGTGGTGATCGCGGTAAAGATGGAGTAGGTTTTTTTATTTCAATGACCGAGTAGCTTTGCAATTCAAAAAAGCCCCCATATTGGTCATAACTTTTTACCTTTGAACGGCTAATTAGCAATTCTTTGTTTATGGAAATCGATTCAAATCCAGCTGCTTGCCAACCGCTCCTCGATTATTTCGGGAAGCTGATTCCTTTGAAGCAAGAGGAGAAAGAATTGGTTGAAGCAAAATTCCATCCCCACACTTTTGCAAAAAAGCAGTTTGCCTTACAGGAGGGTAAAGTATGTGACCATTTTGATTTTGTGGTAAAAGGATGTCTCAGGCTTTTTAAAGTGGATGAAAAAGGAGATTACCACGTTTTTCAGTTTGCCACAGAGAATTATTGGATTCTTGACCTCACAAGTTTCCATAAAAGAATCCCATCCTCTTTGAATATTGAAGCTTTGGAAGATACCTTGGTACTTCGCATCACACACCGGGATTTGCTTGATCTGTATATTCATGCCCCAAAGTTTGACAGGATTTTTCGGGTATTGTTGGAAAACCACTTTATGCAGCAACAGGAACGGATCGGACAGCTTTTCAGTTCTACGGCGGAGGAACGGTACCTGAGTTTTTTGGAACAATATCCCCATCTTTTTAACAGGATTCCCAATACGCAGATAGCCTCTTATCTCGGGATTACCCCTGAATTTTTGAGCAAAATCCGGAAGAACCTCCAAGCCAAGGGCTGATTTCTTAACCTAGATTAAGGGTATAGGCCGTTGATTATGTTGACCTTTGTAATGTTATTATCATCAACAAAGAAAATCATGTCAATAAAAAAATCCCCAATCATACTTCTTTTGGCATTTTTCACCTTGGGTGTCAATGCGCAAAACCTGAAACTCAAAAACCAGGAGTTTGAACTTCACAATGTCACCGGCGAGGTGGTGAAATTTCAAGGAAAAAAAGTCTTAAAAATCGAACGGGATTTAAATGCCCTCCCTTTTGATTCGACACGCGTAGAGGCCACGGTGGATGAACCCCATTATGCCCGGCTTGTAGGATTGGATGACTTCGAAAATGGAACCATTGAAGTCAAGATGTACAGCCAATTACAAAACCCTGCCCCGTACTCAGGCATCGCCGGATTTATCGGTCTTTATTTCAGGATTCAGGAAGATGATTCGGCCTTTGAAAGTATTTATGTGAGACCAAAAGTCGGAAGGTCCGATAACCAACTGCGAAGAAACCACACCGTACAGTACTTCTCTTATCCCGACTTTAAATTTGACACCTTACGGAAGACTGCCCCATTCAGGTATGAAGGTTCTGCCCCAGTGGCCCTCGATGAGTGGATTACCATGAGGATAGAAGTCAATGGTGAATCTGCCGAAATGTATGTCAATGACATGAAGTATTCCTCCTTTATCGTAGACAAAATGCTGGGCAAAACCAAAAAGGGATTTGTAGGACTGTATGTGGATATCGGTACGATCGGTTATTTCAGAGATTTGAAAGTTACCAAAAGGGCACTTCAGGTAAAGAAACCTGGAGAAAAGGAAACTGCTATCTGACAGAAAGTATGTGTTGAACTTCTCAGAATTGGGATTTCAAATCCCAAAAAATAAAAGGGTGGAATTTGTAATTCCACCCTGCGGAGGGTTGCATATCAACATCAGGACCTCACTTTTTCTCTTTTGTCCAAGACAATCTTAAAGCTTGGGTCATCATCGGTGTAGTTGACGTTGATGATCGTCTCTGCCTTTTCGAGCAATACCCTGCTGCTACTGCTCAGATGACGGATATAAACAGTTTTCCCTAATTTTTCATAACGCTCGGTTACTTTGTGGATGGCATCTATGCCCGAATGGTCCACAATCCTGCTTTCCTGAAAATCAATAATAATTTCCTCAGGATCGTTGATCGGGTCAAACTTTTGCCCAAAAGCCATCGCAGAAGCAAAGAAGAGCGGACCAAACATCTCGTAATGTTTGACTCCATTTTCATCCACATATTTCCTTGCTCTGATCCTTTTGGCATTCTCCCAAGAGAAGACCAAAGCGGAAATGATGACTCCAATCAACACAGCCAAAGCGAGGTTATGCAAAAAGACAGTTACCAATGTAACGATAACCATCACCAACACATCATGGGCTGGGACTTTCCGGAATACTTTCAATGAAGCCCATTCAAATGTTCCTATTGCCACCATAAACATCAGCCCAACCAATGCCGCCATTGGTACCATTTCGATATAAGCAGAGAGGAAAAGAATAAATACCAAAAGACCGACAGAAGCTACTATTCCCGAAATCCGGCTTCTTCCGCCTGCATTGACATTGATCAATGACTGTCCGATCATCGCACAGCCGCCCATTCCACCAAAAAATCCAGTCGTTATGTTAGCCACACCTTGAGCTACACATTCCTTATTCCCATGACCTCTCGTCTCTGTGATTTCATCTATCAAGGTCAAGGTCAGCAAACTTTCTATCAGCCCAACTCCCGCCATGATGGCAGAATAAGGCAGGATAATCATCAAGGTCTCCATGTTTAAAGGAACCAAAGGCAAATGGAATTCCGGCAATCCTCCACTGATGGATGCCAAATCACCAACTGTTCTGGTATCAATGCCTCCGAAAATAACAATCAAGGAAACGGTCAATATTGCAACCAAGGCTGAAGGAACTGCTGTAGTCAACTTTGGGAGGAACTTAATAATGACCATGGTCAGTACGACAAAGCCTATCATGATATACAATGGATTTCCGCTCATCCATTCAGATACTCCCTCGGCATTTACAGTTTTGAACTGAGCAAATTGTGCCATGGCAATCACAATGGCCAATCCGTTGACAAATCCAAACATCACCGGATGCGGCACCAAGCGGATCAATTTCCCCAATTTCAAAACACCTACTAATATCTGGATCAATCCCATCAGGACAACTGCCGCAAAGAGGTATTCAACTCCATGAGAAACCACCAAAGCGACTACTACTACAGCTATGGCACCTGTTGCACCGGAAATCATTCCGGGACGGCCACCCATAATAGAGGTAATCAGTCCAATAATAAATGCGGTATATAATCCAATCAAAGGACTGACTCCCGCAATCAATGAAAAAGCTACTGCTTCAGGCACCAAAGCCAAGGCCACAGTCAAGCCGGACAATACTTCGTCTTTCAGATTTACCTGTGTCGGTTTGAACAGGCGATAAAACATCTGCGTCATAATTCTTAAACTTTATTAAATGGAAAATAGGCAATGGGTCTTCCGCTCATCTGAGGGAATAAGATGGTATCAAAAAATCAAAATATCAGGGTGGAGTGATGGTCATCCGTTATTACCTAGTAGGTATGAAGCTTCAAAAGTAGCTATTTCTGCGTCAAAAACAGAATTTTATTCTAAATCAGAACAAACCTTGCTTTGATTTTGAAATAAAATACCATTCGGAATCGATTGAAAAGCATCTGTTTCTCCATAAAAAATTTGTTAAGAAATGGTGGGTGTGTTTCTCAAAAACAACAAATAAAAATAAAAAACCGACTCTTTGGCACTTTTAACAAAAACCAGATGAGGATTGAACTTCTCAGAATTGGGATTATAAATCCAAAAAAAAGGTGGAATTACATGCTGATAATTATCGGCTCCACTTTTCAGGTTGTGGAAATTCAATCCTTGATGCAGCGGCAGGACATTCCTGTAGCCTTAAAATTTGAACCAAGCAAAGCTGAACTAGAATCATAAATCATAAATAAAGCATTTGCCTTTGTCGCTTCGCTTTCAGAAGAACTCCACCAATAGCCAATCTTTAGTTGAAAGATGAACTTTCCGTCATCAGCATACCGAACACCATCTCCGAAAGCGGTAAACCCTGATGAATTTGTGGAAAAATAATCAGGACTCCAGCCTCCCGGAAACTTCAATTTACTGCCAGCACTGAATCGTCCACCCAAAAAATCTATTAATGTCTGCCATTCTTGTATGGTAGGCACATGCCATCCCGGAGGACACAGATTTCCATTGGCAACAGCATACCAGTTATACATTTTACCAGAAAAAATTTCATTTTCAGGCTTATTTTCATAATAAGCCCATGCCGGTTGTCCGGTCGGGTTTCCTTTATTCCAAATTGCAGCCCAGGCTTCATCTGAGGTAACCTGTGGAATGTTTCCAACGTAGCGAAGATTACTTCGAAACCAGGTTTGATTACCGATCTTAACGGTCATGTATTTTTTCCCATCCCGAGGGTCTGTTATTTCTACAAATTTTGAATTAATCACCCCATCATTTGTCTCCGTGAGTTTCCCAAAGTCTGCATTGTCATAAACCAAATTGAATTTAAATGTTTCCTCGGATTCTGCGGCTGTGGACATTTTTACCAATAACCTTCCCTCTTCTTTTGTGACTGAGCCGGAAACTTTGGGATTTGTGATTCCTGATATACTCAAATGGTCACTGTGTACCCTTTGATTAGTCGTTTGGTAAGTAGAAATAGCTGAATAATCTGTCGGTGTAAATACCAAATCCAAAGGGATTTTTGATATTATCTTTTGCCATTCTGCAATCAAGGTTTTAATTCCTCCCATAAAATCCCTGACAAACGGTACAGTAGAATTCAAATCCCCACTGTAAACAGTCCTGTAATTTCTCGACACAAAAAGCTCAGTGGATTCATTATTTTGAAAAGAATAAAGGGTCTTTAGATTGACTTCCATTATATTATCCGCGACTACCTGTACAAAATTCGCCACTGCATCAATACTTCCCAAAAGTTCCTCTAAATCCAATAATAAATTTCCAAGCGAAATCCCCAATCCAATAGCAGCACCAAGAGAACTCCCTAATGGGCCAAAAATAGATCCTGTTAGATAACCAATGGTTAATGCAGACACGATTTTTGGTATATGCTTAACCACTGTCATCACAGCAGCTACATATTTTCCAGAAACCCTGTTTCCCAAAGCCTCGATATTGGTCACCACCTCCCCTGCAATGCGTGCATTTGGAAAAGAAACGTTGAGTTCGTTCACAGCCGCAGACAATTCATCCATCCATTCTTTATTGGCCTCTATAAAAAATGCCATATCCGCCAATTCATCCTCTTTCAATAAGGCTGCTTTGGCATACTGCTCGTCCAAAAACTTCTTCAAGACGGCGATGTCTTTTTCCAATTCAATTTTCTTTTCCCCAACAAGTAAGTTTTTAGTCTTTTCCAGCCGTTCAACCTGCATTTGGGACTTATCAAGATAGGTTTGGATATAATTGGCGGGAGTTTCTTTTAAACTGTGGGCCTTGACCTGAAAAGCGATGTTGTAGGGTTTATTTTTTTCTTGGAATATAAGTTTGTAAGATCCCTGATTGAGTTTGGGAACCATAAAAGTCAGGGTATTATCAGATATAGTCAGTTCTATGTTCTCCCCTTCTACAGTTCCTTCGATTTCTCCATTGGTAAATTGCCCCTCGGGAAGGTTTATGGTAACTATTTCAAAAATGGAAAGATTCAAGTCTTGGTTGTCCAATTCCACTGCTTCTCCCTCTCTTTTTTCTTCCTCGCTTTCAAACAAAGAACAGCTTCCAAATAGGATAAAAACAAAAACAAGGCAATGATTGATGGCTTTTTTCATATAAGACAAAATTATATGCTTAAATATAAAATAAATGGATCAGTTCCATCAAAGCTTCCCAAAAAGTTTTACCGGCGGATAAATCATTATTTGAACCAAAGTGGTCATGAAATACTAGCCTAGAAATCCCAAAAACCCTCCCTCCTACGGTATTTTACGACATTGAACTAATGTTCACAAATATTTTTACCTAAACCCTTGTTTATTTTTTCCTTAATAACTACATTTTGTTCTAAGTACTAGGTGCTTACAGTTATATTCTTTCATTTTAAACAATCCAATCAATGGAAAATCGAATCTCCATCGAGATCCCACCTGCGGATCTTCAGGCCATCAAGGCCGCCCTGCAGCAAATTCAGGGCCTATTGGCACCCCATGTCATCGCCCTCACACCCGAGCAGCGCAAAACCATCCCAAAAATGAGTGACGGCACAGAGCCTTTTGTGGACAAGGTCATGGACTATGCCGTCAACAATTCGGAATTTCTACCCGCATATGTCAGTCTGGGGGAACTTCAAAAAGACTGGAATGCTACTTCGGGACTGATGCCATTGTTGAGGATGGTAGATCAGATCCAAGACACCTTGAGCGATACTGCCATGCTAGCAGGGTCGGAAGCCTATAAAGGTGCCTTGAGTTATTACAATTCGGTGAAGCAAGCTGCAAAAATGAATGCTCCCGATGCCAAAGCCATCTATGAAGACCTCAGAAAGAGGTTTGAGAAGCAAGGCAGGAAGCCATCCGACAACGGATAAAAGCAAAAGATTAACCCTTGATTTGAACTTAGACTACACCGGACCTGAAAAGGTCCGGTTTTTTTATATCCAAACTTTGAGAAAAAGACCTGTAAGGTTTCCAAAACCTGACAGGTCTATCCAAAAATATCACCTTACCCACTTCCGAGAACCATCAAGTCACCTAAAAGCTGACAGCGAGAGCCAAAAAGATGACACAGCTTAGCAAAAAGGCGACACGAGTCACCTCTGAGGCGACCGCTGTCAGCAAAAAGGTGACACGAGTTACCAAAATGGTGAGACGTGTCACCTAAAAGGTGACAGCGAGGTGCAAAAAGGTGAGACGTGTCACCTCCGAGTCGACCGCTGTCAGCAAAAAGGCGACCCGTGTCAGTAAAAAGGCGACCCGAGTCAGTAAAAAGGTGACACGGGTAGGTAAAAAGGTGACTCGGGTAGGTAATGAAGTGGGGGGGGGTACTTCGGAAGTACCCCCCTCCACTTGGCAAGTACCCCCTTTGGGCAAAATATTTCTGCCTCCCGGTTCTAGAGAATGGCATTTTTGAGGCTTGAGAAGAATACAGGATTTTTTTCAGTGGGGAATTAGCCAAGGATTGAACTTCTCAGAATCGGGATTTCAAATCCCAAAAAATTTAAGGGTGGGATTACATGCCGATAGCTATCGGCACCACCCAGTCCTAAATAAAATGTATAAACTACTCTCAGACGGGGTAGAAAAACCAATTATTTTAAGTCAATTTCATTTGTGCCTCGCCAAAGATTTTTGTGTACTCTTGATCTGATTTTTCCCTTATATCTTAATATTTTTAGAATAATTTGTTCCAAGTTAAAAATAGAAGTATTGAGTAGAGACCAAGAAAATCCTTCAGGTCTATTATTCAATTTCGATTTTTTGGACATCTTAAAGTGAACAAAATGATTTCTAAATTCAGTGAATTGATATGGGAAATCTTTGAGAGTTGGGTCTTTCTTGATTTCATCTTTATATTTTTCTAAATACTTTTCAGGAAGATTAAATTCAAGATCAAATTTATCAAGCAAAAGCCTGAGTTTGTCACTGGCTCTAATTTTTTCTAAACTATCAGAAGAAATTATAATTTTCTCCTCATTAAAAATCCAGTTAAACAGCAATTCATATGAATTTTGTATTAGGATGATTGATCCATTAATAAATCCGGAATTATTTAAAGCCTCTAAATACCAATGAATAATCAGGTCCATTCTTTCAAAATCATCTTCACTTTCTGTTAGTTCTAAAAAATTTGGCCATAAATCTTGGAAATCTGCATCTATAATTTGAGGAATCCATGAACTAACATATTTATTTTTATCAACAAAATAGGTCGTATAATCTCTTAAAATTAATTTTCCGTTTATATCATAAATTTTCAAAAAATTTGGGTAAGATCTTCTTCCATTTATAAATGAAAAAAACAATCCAATTCGTTTTATGAAATAAGAATATTCAAATTGATTTATTCCTTCCTTAAAAATTATACACCCCCCATGTGTGGACAAAAATCCTCCATACTTATTCAGCAAATCTTGTTGTGTTTCTTCTTTAAAATATTGATGGATATTTAATTCAGTAGAATTTGAAAAAAACTTCAACTCTCCTCGTGACCAATGTTTTCCTTTTGAATTCTCATAAAAAAAATTTTTCCCGAAGTAACTTTTTAAATTCAATAATGTAAAATCAATTTTAAAAATCTTCTGTTTTTCTTTGATGTCTCCAATCTTGAAGTTTCCGTCTAAATAGCCTGTAACATCGGCATTAATAAAACCTCTTATACTTGAAATAAAAAATTTAGTTATTTCAAAATTCGGCCCTTTTATTACCCCAGAATCTGCAAATGAATGTGCCATAATAAAAGGGATGTTTTTAATATGTATTTTAATTTTAATATCAGGAATCCACTCATAAAAAATCTTAACTTTTGTTTTAATAGTATTTTCTTTGTGAATCAAATTGCAGAATCCATTAAAAATCACTTTTTTTTCATTTGGCTTTCTCATTAAAAGCGTTGGAGATATTAAATTACTCATTTACCCTCCCTTTATTAATCATTACCTCCTCCTTAGTCATATAAAATATGTTTAATTGATTCCATCACTTATTTTTTATTCAGCTTAAGATTTCTAAGAAGTATAGAAAGTTAAAAAAATAAGTTTGTTCAAATAAAATTTTCAATAGTAATGAATATCATACAAAACTTTTTTTATTCAAAATATTGATATACCAACTTCATTTGCAGGCTTTTAATTTTTTGAAAATAATTTTTTAATAGGTGGTGAAAATTTTTTTGAGTTATTTACAATTTCGCGGTCGATCGCAACGAGCATATAGGCTTCTAATGTATATCTTCTATAAAACTTCATAAATCCCATAAAATAAACATAGGAAATAAAAAATGATGAAATAAGAATAATAAATAATTCCCAATTAAAGTCTTTAGTTGAAAAGTTGAAATTTTCATAAATGACCACATTCATTAAATAAATACAAATTTCTTGTAATGCACGGAAGGCAAATAACCAAAAAACGAAACAACATATTAAACATAATGCCCTTAAAAAGCCATATAAGGAAACATAGTTAGTCATCCTAAATTGATGATTTTTCGAATTCTCATAAACGTAATGTGAAATTATTCTATGAAAATCATAATTTTCTATACTTGTAAAATTAAGCGGATATAACTGTTGAAGTAATTCTATTTTTTTTTCTTTTATAACTTTAACTAAAAAATCATCTAGTTTCTTAGTATAAAATCTTTTGAATAAAAACCATTCACCAAGAATGTAATCTAAAATTGAAACTGGAAGTATAATTATTGCCAAGAGTATTCTAAACATTTTTTTTTGCCATTCTACTTTTTTAATTAAATATTTCTGTTCCCTATTTAAACCTAATAAATATTTTGAAGGATAATCGTATTTCCAATTTGCAAAATTTTCTATAGTAATTGATGATAAATAGCTTATTAAGTGTCCAAGGCAATAGCTTATGATAATAAAAAAAAGGGCTTTATCAAATTGAAATTCTTTGTTTTCGCTAGCGATTTTGATTATATCTTGAATAGAATTAATATCATCTCCCACCATTAAAATTAGTATGATATAAAACGTAATTGCACCTGGAATGAAATATCCTAAAAAATCATATAGTGAAAAGGGGTTTTGTTTTATCATAAAAGCTTTTTGTTAAATTTCCCATTGTTTGATTCTCCCAAAAAATTATTTATATCAATTACTTTTAAATTTATTGGAAATAACCTTCCAACACAAACTTACCTTTTCTTTGACAAACAAAAAATCCCTTGATCGGGGTATTTTTACGAATGGAAGAAATAGATTTTTTGGGATTACAGCTTGGCGGCCCTTTGTGAAACCTTGGCGGACATAGCGGTTAAAAATCAACATCCTCCCAGGACCATATGGATTAGGATGAATCATTCCTCCAAGGCCATTATATGGAACAGATTTTTTCGTGATACTTTCGTGAACATTTCAGTTTACTTTTATTGGAATTTATAACTAGTCAATTATGAAAAAGGTATTGGTAGTCGAAGATGATCCAAATATCAGCCAACTGATTCAGATCCACCTCAAGGATTTGGGTTATCAGATTCAGGTAGCCAACAATGGCCGTTTAGGCTATGAATCCGCTTCCTCGGGACAGTTTGACCTGATGATATTGGATATCATGCTTCCCGAAATGGACGGGTTGAGCATTTGCCAAAAGCTCAGGGCCTTGGACAATTTCACCCCCATCCTGATGATTACAGCCAAATCTGAAGAAATTGACAAAGTGATAGGCTTGGAATCGGGCGCGGATGATTACATCACCAAACCATTCAAAATCAGGGAATTTATCGCCCGGGTCAAAGCCATCATGAGAAGGCAAGACCAATTTGTCCTGCTGAGCAATAAAAATGAGGATGCCGTCAGGTATGAAAACCTGGAAATCGATGAAAAAAGAAGGAAGGTCCTTTTGAACCAAAAAAGAATTGACCTCACCCCAAAGGAGTTTGACCTGATCATGCTTTTGGCCAAAAGTCCGGGAAGAAGTTACAGCAGGTCGGAACTGTTGGAGCTGATTTGGGGATATGATTTCAGCGGCTATGAACACACCGTCAACGCCCACATCAACCGGCTGAGATCCAAGATCGAAGTCGATGCCAACAACCCAAGGTTTATCCTGACCACTTGGGGGATTGGTTACCGCTTCAATGACGAATGGTAAACACTTGCGGATACTAAAACATGATTTTATGAAAAGTTTTTATTGGAGAATTTCTGTAGTGATTACACTCGTCATGATGGTGGTCGGCTTTGCCTACATCATCATTACCACGATCGCTTCCAAAAATTATTTTCTCGAAACCACCCAAAAGCTCAACGCTTCCATCGCGGATTACCTGATCAAAGAAGCGCCGCCCTTCAAAAACGGTGAGGTAAATGAAGAGGCATTGGGAGTCATCATGCATTCCATGATGGCCGTCAATCCGAGTATTGAGGTTTACCTTTTGGATCCCGAAGGCGAGATCCTCTCATTTGTTGTTTTGGATTCCAAGGTCAAGCTCAAAAGAGTCGATATCCAGCCTGTCCGGGAATTTATCCAAACCAAAGGCTCAGAATTCATCCTTGGCGATGATCCAAGGTCCAATGGATATCAGACCATTTTCTCTGCAACAGAAGTGACCGAAAACGGAAAATTATTGGGCTATGTTTACATCACTTTGGCTAGTGAAAAGTTTGAGGAGGCCGCCGCGGGACTGTTGGGCAGTTATTGGCTGAAGCTGACCCTGAAGTCATTTATTGTGACCATGGTCGTAGCCTTATTGATCGCCTTACTTTTGACTATCCTGCTCACAAAAAACCTGAGGGAAATCGTAGCCACAGTCCGGAAGTTTAAAGACGGAGACTTGGAAGCAAGAATTCCTGAGAAAATGACCAATTCAGAATTATCGGTATTGGCCTCTACCTTCAACCAAATGGCCGACAATATCCTCCACCATATGGATGAATTGAAAAAAGTGGATAGCCTGAGAAGGGAATTGATCGCCAATGTGTCCCATGATCTCCGCAATCCTTTGGCAGTAATCAACGGATACGTTGAAACCATGATGATCAAAGGCGATCAGATCACAGAAGCTGAAAGAGATCAATACCTGAAAATAATCTCTGATTCCTCAGACCGGCTTACCAAATTGGTCGCGGATTTATTTGAGTTGTCCAAGCTGGAATCCGGTCAGATGCAGTTAAAACTGGAGCCCTTCCGAATTCAGGAATTGCTTTTTGATGCATGTCTGAAATTTGAACTATTGGCCAAAGCGAAAAAAATAGACCTTGTTGCAGACATTTCGCCCTCCCTTCCTGTCGTGGAAGCTGATCTTTATTTATTGGACCGGGTGATCCAAAACCTGATAGACAATGCCGTCAAATATGCTCCCGAAAACGGAAAGATTACGCTCAAAGCTTTTTATTGTCAGACTACCTACAAAGTCTGTGTGAGTATCAAAAATACAGGCTCGGGAATACCACAAAAGGATTTGGATTCACTTTTTGAAAGGTATTACATGGTCGATAGGGACAAAAAAGGGATTGAAGGATCAGGCTTGGGATTGGCCATTGTCAAAAAAATATTGGAAGTCCATGATTCCACCATTCAGGTCTTTTCTGATTCTTCCACCTTTACGGAATTTGTTTTTGAGCTTGATCCGATGCAGTCTAATTGATAAAGGAATTTATTTTAATCAACATTAGATTAGGACAAATCTTCTCCACTCCATTATTTTCTGATATGTTTATCCGGATGAATGCACATACCAAAATTAACTTTAAATTATTCTTAATGACATAGAAAATCGATTCCTCATTTTTACAGCTACTTTTTTTCTTAGCAAAAAAAGTAGCCAAAAAAGCCAAGACGGCGGAATCCTATCAGCGCACAAGGCCGGAGCCGGCCTCCCGAAGTTTCGGGGTCATTCCTCCCCGCCTTGAACAAATGAGGTTCTGTTTTAAGCAGAAAATTCCGGAATTATTCGGATACGTGTAACGATACTGACACACATTTTTTCTAATTAAAAAAAAGGAATGATATGATTTTAATAATTACATCTTTTGGACTATGGATTGCTCACCTCGGACAATTATCCGTACCAAAAGTTATTCTAGTTTAATTCTTTAAAATAATGAATAGATAGGATCATAATTCATTTTCTCAAAGAGGACCACAAAAAAAGGGGATGAATAGTCATCCCCCATTTTTACAAATAAACAAACCAAACAAAATGTTATTCCAATAAGGCATTTCCAAAAGGAATTGCCGCTGCCCCACACCAAATGATAGCGTGGGTAAACTTATCGTCTTTATTGCCTTGCAGTTCGTAGAAATGTGCTCCCGGTCTATTGGCCAATCCAAGCAATTGGAAACTACCGCTTTCATTCAATCGAAGAGAAGAGGCAGTGGAAAGGTAGACGGTGACAGTTCCTGTTGAAAACTTGGTTGTGAAATTATCACTCAGGGAAATGTAGAATTTTCCAGCTTGGTCTTTTACCAACTGAACGGTTCCTCTGGTCCCTGCCCCACTTTGATTGGAAAGGGTACCGCTTTTGACTACTTCCAATGGCCCTGTGACCTCAACTGAATCATCGGCCGGAACTTTGTCAGCTTTATCTTGACAAGAAAAAAGGCAGAATGTTGCCAATACCAAAATCATGCTTAGTTTTTTCATAATGATTGAGTTTAATTGTGGAAATCGGTCAGGCTTCTGAAAAGAATCCTGTCCCTTGAGTAAGTGATTTTATTTTTGTTTTTAAGTTGATTCATGACTGCAGTCACAGTCTGACGGCTTGTGTCAGCGAGTTTTGCGATATCTTCATGGGAGAGCCATATTTTGAGCAGGGTTTCATCTCCGAATTTTTGACCTGCTTTTCTGGCAAGGTTGAGGAGGGTTTCTTTGATCCGGTATGCTGCATCATTGTTTAGCAGTCTTTGGTGTCTGAGGGCAAGCTTTTTCAAATCTTCCAATACCAGATTGGAAAGTCCTGAGATGGAATTGAAAGGCTGTTCAATGGAGGTTTCTGAGAATTTGATAGCATGAACCTCAGTATTATCTGAAAGGGTAATGGCAGAATACCTGAAATGAATTCCGGGATGGAAGAGACTGTCCCATTCACCGAATATTTCACCCT
This sequence comes from Aquiflexum gelatinilyticum, assembly GCF_024741135.1. Taxonomy (GTDB): domain Bacteria; phylum Bacteroidota; class Bacteroidia; order Cytophagales; family Cyclobacteriaceae; genus Cognataquiflexum; species Cognataquiflexum gelatinilyticum. Next base: position 131,007 of record NZ_JANSUY010000007.1, on the reverse strand, counting down.
CAGATTTGATATCATGGATGATCTCTTCACCTGATTGGGACAACTCACAGAGTTTGACAAAGCCGCTTTTGACGATAAAAAGTTTGTTTGCCAAATCCCCCTGATGGAAGACAGTCTGGAATTTTTCCAATTTTCCGGAAGGCATAAACATCAAACCGACGGGGTTAATGTTTTTTCCGAAGGTATACCCCGAAACTATATTGCTGTTGTTCATTCGGCCGTAGGTTTGAGGTTATAATAGATCCCAAGAGTAAAGACTCCACCTGAATAGATGTTTTTTCTTTGGAACAAGAGGTCGTTGAAGTTTCGGTAATTGAGATTGAGGTGGAATTCCTTGTAGACCGGAACACTTGCACCAATGCTGTAACTGGTGTATTCTGTCCCATCCCCCCTTACAAAATCCGTCACCTCTGTAATCTCATCTACAGAAGTCAGCCCATTCAGCCTGGCATTGACCCAAACCTTATCAAAGAACTTGTAGCCAAACTCCACTCCTACGGCCATCTGATCACTGAAAGAGATCCCGTCATACTGCGTTCTATAATTATATGACCCAAATAAAGAACCATAAAACGGAAAGTCTCCCAAAGCAAAAGAAGTGGCCAAAGTGGTCCAAACATTGAATTCTCCATCACCACTTGGAAGGTTGATCCTTTCAAAATCATTGACTATGCTGTTGGCAAAATTATTGGCCCTACCGGTCGGAATTTCCGGAGCCACACTGATGGCCAATGGCAGGAATTTTTTCAATAGGGAATGTTTAAATTCCAGTCTAAGATCTCCAAGTCCGGAAACAGTTTCAGTGGTTTCAAAACCGTTGAAGTTTTGAAGGGGCAGATTGGCAATCACCGTGAATTTGTCGGTCACCCCATACTCTCCATAAAAGACTATACTTTGCTGATGAAACCTATTGGTGAGGAGTTTTTCCCCTTCAAGGGTGAAGTAATCCTTGGAATTGAATGTCGAAAAGGAAGTTTGGAAAAACCCTTCACCTTTTGATTTGGTCCATCCACTTTGCCCGTCCACCTCTTGAACCACAAAAAACAGTGCTGCTATCTGTAAGAATTTTAGATTTTTCATGATTGGAGCTTTAAACATCCCGGAAATTCCGGGATGTCGGTGAAGAGTGATTATTGCAACCTTGCATTTCCAAACGGAATACCCACTGATCCACACCAAAGGATAACATGGGTATATTTAGCCAAATCAGTTCCTGTCGGGATTTTAAAGAAGTTTTCACCGGCATTTCTAACAGGTCCCACCAATAATAGATTGGGGTTGCCATTAGCCGGGTCAGGCGTGAAAGTGTCAGATGTTGACAGGTAAACTGTGACGGTTCCTGTACCCAAGGCAGTTCTGAAGGCATTGTTGAAACTCAAAAATACTGTCCCTTTGGTATCTGTACCGATTGATGCTGCGCCTGCGCTTCCGGCACCGTTTTGGTCAATGAATGTACCCATGCGAAGAACGCTCAAAGTGCCATCCGGCAATGCTGAATCGATAATTACCGGCTCGGTATCTTCAGAACAGGCAGCAAAAATGACGACAAACAAGAATAAGATTAGTTTTTTCATAATAGATGTGATTTTGTTTGATCCAAAATTGCATATGAGTTATCACAAAAAAATCACGAAAATGTAAAGGTTCTTTGATTGAAAAAAACTATGAAAAACAGGTTTAGCCTAATCATTTGAGTTCTTTTCATACTTGGTAAATCCTTAGAGAGATTTGCGATAAAAAAAATGCCATCTGAAATAATAAAACCTTTAAATTTCAGGAAATATAAAAGCCCCCACCTTACCCATGAAAAAGAAAATCCTTTATTCCTTCCTTTTGATCCTTTTAGCAGGCTTAGGCTATGGGATTAACTACGCCTGGAAATCATTTCCACTTGTCAGTTCTTATGGATCAAAGATCATGTGCAGCTGTATTTTCCTTGCGGAAAGGGACGAAAATTCGGTGATGAGTCAGGAATTGAGGGCATTCCCGATCAGCTTGGGAGATTTTGAAGTGGACAGAGAAGGAAAAAAAGTAACGGGATCTGTTTTTGGTTTGGCCAAAAGAGTGGCTATTTACCGCGATGGCCAGGGCTGTACTTTGTTGTCCGGAATGGAGGAAGAGGAAGTCCGAAATCAGGTTTATTATGAAGTAGCCAAACCCAATTGGAGTCAAGATACCGTGAGTTGGCCAAACGGAGACCTGCTCAATGATTCGATCCTGAACCTTCCCCAATACAAAAAAATCCAGGATTTGATTGATATTGAATTTGAAGATTCTGTCAAGAAGACCCATCTGACCCACATGATTGTCGTTCTGCACAAAGGACAATTGGTGGCCGAGGGCTACGGCAATGACCATAATATCAATACCAAACATACAAGTTGGTCCATGGGAAAAAGCATCATCAGTAACCTCATCGGCCTTCAGGTAGACAAGGGTATCATGGATTTGGAACAAAACAGCCTACTTCCTGATTGGACAGATGAAAGAAGTAAAATCAACCTCCAAAACATGCTTCAGGCCACCAACGGATTGGATTGGGTGGAAGATTACGGCGGTGTTTCAGACGCGACAAATATGCTTTTTCTTAAACCTGATGCCGCAGCCGTAGCAGCTTCCAAGCCATTGAAGTACGAACCGGGCACATACTTTTACTACTCAAGCGGGACAACCAACATCATGTCCAAGATTCTCCGCAACCAACTTGGCGAAGAAAATTACCAGCGTTTGCCTTATGAAGGATTGTTTTACAAAATAGGCATGCACAACACAGTCATGGAAAAAGATGCCTCCGGCACCTTCGTGGGTTCTTCCTTTGTATTTGCCCCGGGAAGGGATTTTGCGAGATTGGGTTTGCTGATGTTGGGTAAAGGAAACTGGCTTGGCGAACAGATTCTATCGGAAGATTGGGTGAAATTTGCGACCACACCGGCTACTGCCGCTCCTATGGGAGAATATGGCGCACAATGGTGGCTCAATGCCGGCAATCCTAGCCGTCCTGAGGAAAAGAAATTCCCAAGTCTACCCAATGATGCTTTTTATGCCGGAGGATTTGAAGGGCAATGGATTTTGGTGATTCCATCAAAAGATTTGGTGATTGTCCGTCTTGGTTTTACCCCAAAAGGAGAATTCAGTATGGATAAATTTGCTTCTGATGTGATCGCTTTACTTCCCTAGAAAGAGGGGAATTAGAATTAAGAATGAAATCCTGGGTAATTCTGTGGGATGTTTGAGTGAAGATTCTTTGCAGTAAAAATATCCTGCTTCTGGAGAAGCAGGTTAGCAGAGACCCTCTAGTTGCGTGCTATGCTATCATAGGATTAAAATATCCTGCTTCTGGAGAAGCAGGATAACGGGGAAACGGAGATCTTCCCATTGCGGACTTTGCGAAACCTTCGCGACCATTGCGGCAGAAATTAACCTGAAATCCAAAAAAAAGGGATAAAGCCAAAAGCCTTATCCCTGATTGGTTGAAAGAAAAGCTATAATTAAGGGTCAATGATCACTTGTCCGATTTGTCCTGTTGAAAGATTGCAGGTATTGATCAGCGAAAGTTGATAGGTACAGTTCGCGTTCATCTGTGCCAATGGAATTAAGACCGTTAGCTCTGTACCCGCAACATTTGATACAGGGGCAATTGTTGCCATAGGGCATCCTGCGCTATTGGTACTGATAAATCTTGCTTCTTTGTACCAATTCAGCCCTTTGCCCTTGATTTTGATTTCAGGATTTCCCGCAGCACTTTTTGAAGCTCTTTGCGTAGCTAAAGACTCTATACTTTGATCAGGGAATGAGCCGACAGGATAGGAAAACTTCTCTGACTGGATTGAGGTACCTTCTATACTTGCAACAAAATCCATCATTTTTGAGAATCTGCCGGTCCTGATTGGATCAGGTGTACATTCTCCTGAAGCCATTGTAATTGGGATTGTAAAACTATAACCATTGGAACAGGTGGCAATTGGCGGATCTGTTTTGATCAGGGGAATATTTTCAGAACCTATGGCAAGTTTCATTTTGGCATCCATTCCTGAAGCCGATCCAAACATTCCCAAACCACCAATGCTGATCACATTGTTGGATTGCTTGCCAGGTATGATACCTGAGCCTTTGAATCCCGAATTACTGATACAGACTTCATTGATAAACGGCTTTCCGAGAAGTTTCACCTGCGGGCTGACGACGGTTTTGCCAGCTACCGTTATGCTAAGATTTGGATTATATACTCCACAAGGTTTGTTATTGGCATTTTGAGAGGCTGGGACATAAGGAATTCTTACCGTCAGGGAAGTAGTAGTAGCGCTGATAACAGTTGCTTTTCTCCATCCAAGTGAATCTGTCCTGTTGGTTAACGCACAGTTACCAAAAGATTGGGATTCACCTTTGAGCCACACAAAGTTATCCTCAGTCTTGGTACTAAATCCTGTTCCTTTGATGGTGATTTCTTCTCCCCAAAACACGAACTCAGGAGAGGTTTCTGTGATTTCGAGCTTGGTGGTAGGCTGAGGGTTGGGATTGTTTACATTGTTTGGTCCCTCCTCTTCAGAACAAGCAAGTGACCCCAACATCAAGACGAAAAGCAGCAGCCTTAAGAGGATTTTTTTGAAATATGGGAAGATAATTTTTCTCATAACTGATTAAGTTAAATGATGGAAATATTCTAAAAACTTTAATAGACAGCCTGTCAATACTTCAACCTGAATGATTTGCATAAAGTAAAGGTGCAGAATCGGGTAACAACCCACAATACCCTAATAGGGTGATAAAAATTTTAGAGAATCAAAAAATCAGACCAGTTTTTCATTCAAAGCTTTGCTGACGGCCTCGATCTGAGAGTGTACTTGCAGCTTTTCATAGATCTTTTTGATATGGGTCCTGACAGTTTCCAGGCTGATCTGCAGGTCGGAGGCAATCAGTTTGAAGCTGTTGCCGGTGGCCAGGGATTTTAGAATTTCTTTTTCACGGATAGAAAGCTGGTAGTTTTCTTGGGGTTTCCTTAGCTGCATTTCTGAGATGATGAGACGCGCAATGGATGGACTCATGGGAGCTCCGCCGGATAAAACTTCCTCTATGGATTGCACCAACCTGTCCGAGGCATTTCTTTTCAATAAATAGCCGTTGGCGCCGGATTGCAGCGCTTCAAAAATATGGCCTTGGTCATCAAAGACCGTCAACATGATGATTTGGGCATTCCTGTCTATTGTCCTGATTTTTTTGACCGCTTCTACCCCTGTGATTCCCGGCATTTCGATATCCATCAAAATCACATCAGGCTTCAAAAAGCCGACTTCTTTGAGGACGTTTTTGGCGTCTCCAAATTCGCCTACCACCTCATATTCCTCCCTTAACCTCAACAAATGACAAATGCCTTCCCTCAGGTCTGTATTGTCGTCATAAATCAAAATCTTGGTCGGCATAGGAAAAACATTTTAACATTAAAGCTATCGATTGGCAAAGCTATTTACAATACCCAAATCAGGGGATATGAACTTTGAAGTGGATGGAAGTTCCTTGGCCGACTTGGGAATTGATCGTCAAATCTCCCTGGATCTGCTCCGCACGCAGGCGCATATTTCTTAGTCCGTTTCCCTTTTCGCCGGATTCAAAGATATCAAACCCCTTTCCATCATCTATGATCGAAAGGTGAAACCATTGGTTTTTGAACCCAACTTCTATCTCCACATTTTCTGCAAAACTGTATTTGCCACAGTTGTTTACCGCTTCTTTGAATATCAGGTAAATATTTTTTCTGATCAAGGGATTGATTTTCGATTCTAAATCTTCTTCATCGGACTTGAACCTATAAAGGATGCCCTGAGATTCGAATACTTCGGAGGCAAAATCCTTCATCTTGGAAATCACCTTTTGGACACTGTCATTGGAAGGATTGATCGACCAAACGATATGCGAAAGACTGTCCAAAATGGTCTTGCTGTTTTCCTGAATTTTTTGGAGTTGAGAAGCGACGAGGGTGCCGTCATCAATTTTGAGCAAAGCGATCCTGCTGTTGATGTCTATGCTTGACAAAGTGGAGCCAAGATCATCATGCAAGTCTGAGGAAATCTGGTTTCTCAGTTCCTGCTCTTTGAGTTTTTGGCTGAGCTGGTATCTGTTGAAAATAAGGTAGGCCAAGATGATTGCCAACAAAAAAACTGCAACAACAAAATATTGCAGCTGCATTCTTCGTCGGGACTTGCTGCTTTCGAGGTCAATGTTGGCCTTGAGTAAGGCTATTTCCTGTTCTTGCTTTTCAGATTCAAATTTTTCTTTGAGCTCTGCCATTTTCTGAAGCTGCATCTGATTGGCAAGGCTGTCTTTGAGCTGCAGCGACATCCCGAGCTGTTTGGTGGCCTTTTCCCATTGACCTGTTTTTTGGTACAGAGAGGCTAATTCCACCGAAGCATCATATTGGTAATTGGTAAAGCCAAGACTGTCGCTGACTTTATAGGCCATGGAAAGGTAGCGGTCTGCATCTTCATACTTTCCCAAAGCAACTTGGGTTTTACCTACCACCATGGCTTCATAGGCCACATCGGCCATATTTCCTAATTTTTCAAACAGCTGGAAGGCTTCCAAATAATCCACCAATGAAGCATTAAAATCACCTTTTTGATAATGGCTGTCACCAAGGTGTTCCCTTATCATGGCCAATTGGTAATCATTATTGGGTTGGTTTTGTGCCAAAGTCAAACACTTTTCAAGCACTGTCAGGCTGCTGTCCGGGAGGTTCATTTTCCTCAATAAAATACTGAGGCTGATAGCGGTATTGACGGACCGCCGTATATCTCCCGATTTTTCAAATCCGGCTATGGCTTGATTGAAATAAGAAATGGATTTTTCCATATCTCCCAATTCCCTGTATAATATCCCCAAAAGCCTCTTGGTATCCGTCTGAAGTGGAAGGTCACCGATTTTGTTAGCTTGTAATTCTGCCTCCAATGCATAATCCAATGCTTCTGCAAACCTTGATTGCTTGGTCAAAACTTCCGTCAGGTTGATATTCACCCTAGCCACGTCAAAATCAGAGGTTGTGTTTTCGAAGATCTTTTTTGCCTCCTGAAAAAAGACCAAGGAAGAATCCATTTTGCCTTTGTGCATAAAAACCCAACCCAAAGCATTAAAGGCATTTGCTATTCCACGGGAAAAATCCTTTTCTTCCGATTGTCTCAGAACATCTTTAGCTATAAGGTACGCGGAATCTGAATCTACAGATGCAAGGTCAAAAGCAGCTGATGCCCTGCTGAGCAATACAGAATCCTGTTCCTGTGAAAATGAAACAACCGAAAGACAGACAAAATAAACAATCAGTATTTGGATTTTATACATATCAATACATCGGCTGCTATTAAATTAAATGTATGAATATTTCATTTTTTTATTCAAATATTGAGAAAAATATCAACTTGAGAAATTAAATACCTATTCCAAAAAATAGAATTCACCAAAACCATAAAAAAAATAAAATTGAATCTGCAAAAAAACCAAGCAGGACCAAACCCCAATACAAGGACTATTTTGCTAAATTTAGAGGGATGAACAAAAACACCTTTCCATTTGATATCAACTGTGACCTTGGGGAAGGAATGAGCAATGATGCAGCCTTGATGCCATTTATTGACAGCTGTAATATTGCCTGCGGAGGACATACAGGAGATGAAAAAAGCATAGAAATCACAATCAAGCTGGCAAAGAAACATGACCTTAAAGCAGGGGCACATCCCTCCTATCCTGACCGGGAAAACTTTGGTCGGAAGTACATGAACATAGAGCATAAGCTGCTCCGAACAATTATCTTGAAACAAATTCAATTTTTTGAAAAAATATGCCAACAACAAGGCCTATCGATGAATCATGTCAAACCCCATGGAGCATTGTATAACTTTGCTGCAAAAGATGACCTGACAGCCTTTATCCTAATCCACTTGGTCGAAGAATATTTTGCAGATGCTTTCCTATATTGTCCTTCCGGATCTCTCATGGCAGCAATGGCAATGGAGGCAGGCATCAAAATCAAGAGAGAAGTTTTCGCAGACAGAAGTTATAATGACGACCTAAGCTTGGTGGATAGAAGCAAACCAAAAGCATTACTGACTGACCCACAAGAGGTTTTGGAACATGTCGGTTGGATGGTCAATGAAAGTAAAATCAAAACAATCACAGGGAATTTTATCCCCATCGAAGCGGAGACCATTTGCATCCACGGAGACAATCCTGCGGCATTGGAGATATTGAAAAGTTTCCGGACCCATTTTGGCAAATAAACGATGGACATCAGAATTTTTAGAATTCACAGCAAATTGATTGAGCTAGCTTGGCCAAAAGTCATCTCTACAGATATTTTGAGAGAACAGCAACAAGTCCGCAGGTTCTTTGAGGAAGAATACACAGAAGGTATCCGGGAAATCAGGATAGGATTCAATACCCTTTCATTGAAACTTAGAATAGAAATCTCAGAAAATGATTGCGCTGATATCCTTGAGGAAATCAATCAATTGCCTTCGATCCTCGGAAGTTTCAGTTCCAAAATCTGGAAAATACCTGTCCACTATAGCCCTGAATCCGGCAAGGACTTAGAAAAACTCGCAGGCATCCACGAAATCGGCATTGAGGAAATTATTAAAATCCATTCCGAAACCATTTACACACTTCATTTCTACGGTTTTTTGCCTGGGTTTATGTATTTGGGAGGTTTGGATGAAAAGCTATATACCCCAAGGAAAAAAAATCCTGAAAGATCTATGCCCTCAGGAACGGTTGCGATAGGGGGAAAACAGACTGGCATCTATCCCGCAGAAAGTCCCGGAGGATGGCATGCTATAGGCCAATGTCCTGTCAGGCTATTTGATATTTCAAAAGAAAGACCTGTAGTTCCCGCCATTGGTGACAAAGTCAAATTTGAACCCATCACAAGGGAGGTTTTCGAAGATATCCAACAACTTTCCCATCAGGGACTTTATTCATGGCATCATGATTAAAACACCCGCCTACATTCATTTTATCCAACCGGGATTGATGACCACGGTTCAGGACCTTGGAAGGTTTGGAATGGCCGCATACGGAGTTCCTTATTCCGGTGTGATGGATAGGTTTTCGATGACCCAAGCTAATTATCTGCTTCAAAACCAATTTTACGATTCGGTATTGGAAATGGGAGGGCCCGGTGCCAAGATGGTTTTTGAGATGCCGACAAGGATTGTTTTTGTCGGAGCAGATGCGGATATCTATTGGAATGACAAACCTGTCAAAGCAGGAAAAATACTAGAGATCCAAGAAGATGATGTTATCCATATCCGTAAATTCAGGAAAGGACAATGGCTCTATATGGGCATTCAGGGAGGTTTTGAAACTGAAATCGTAGCCGAAAGCAGAAGTTGGTACCCTGGCATTACGCCACAATTCAAGATTGAAAAAAGTGATTCAGTCTGTTACCTATCTGAAGAGCGCTTCTACCCTGCTTTGAGTTCTCACGCCAAAATGAACCTCAACTGGTTCAAGCATGGGGAGATCAAAGTCTATAAAGGACCAGAATGGGATCAATTGCCCAAACTGATGCAAAACAGGATCATGAAAAAGTCCTTTACCATTTCTACTTTAGTCAACAGGATGGCCTATCAACTTGAAGAAACCATAGAAAATGAAGTTGAGCCGATATTGACTTCACCTGTATATCCGGGGACAATTCAGCTTACCCCAAACGGAACCCTGATAGTCCTCATGCGCGATGCACAGGTGACAGGTGGATATCCGAGAATATTGCAAGTAGAAAACAACTCCCTTAACATCCTCTCCCAAAAAAGACCTGGGGACAGGATTAACTTTAGCCTCTAAAAAAACTTTCATTCTATATTTCCAATGCATATATTAAAGTTTTTAAACCAATAACCATTCAACCATGAACGCACAGCTTGAAAAGCAGATTTTGAGTCAGGGTATGTCCCTTGAAAATGCCAAAGAACAGCTCAAAAACTTCAAAGAAGGATTTCCATTTTTACCTATTGAAAGGGCAGCCACCATCGGGGACGGGATCAAATTGTTGACCGAAGAAGAATTGGCTCATTTTCAAAAAACCTATCCTGAAAAAGCAAAACAAAAAGAGGTAGTCAAATTTGTCCCAGCCAGTGGTGCAGCTACAAGGATGTTCAAAGACCTTTTTTCCTTTGTGGAAGGTGACGGCGATATTTCCAAAAGTAAGTTTGTAGACAAATTCATCAGTCAGATAGAAAAGTTTGCTTTCTATGAAGACCTCGACAATACCCTCAAAAAAGAAGGATCAAGCATCCGCGAGGCTTTGGAAAACAAGGAATACAAAAGAATCATTTCGGCCCTGCTCAATGATTCGGGATTGGGATATGGAAATCTCCCTAAAGGATTATTGAAATTCCATAAATATAGCGACCACAACAGGACTCCGGCATATGAACACCTGATCGAAGGTTGGATGTATAGTTTGGGGAAAGACAACACCATCAGACTTCATTTTACGGTTTCTCCTGACCACGAGCCAAAGTTTAAGTCCTTGATTGCTGAAGTTCAGCCAAAACTGGAAAAGGAGTATGGGGTCAAGTTCGATATTACCTATTCTCAACAAAAGAAATCCACTGATACGATAGCGGTAACCATGGACAACGAGCCTTTTGTAGAGGAAGATGGAAGCGTACTGTTCCGACCCGCAGGACACGGTGCATTGCTCGAAAACCTGAATGACATCGACGGAGATGTGATTTTCATCAAAAACATTGACAATGAAGTTCCTGACAGGTTAAAGCAGACTACCAAGGAATATAAGATCGCAATTGGAGGATTGTTGCTTGAAATTCAGGAAAAAGTCTTCGAGGCTCTAAATAAATTGGATCTCAATGTAGATGAATCTGCAGTGTCCTTTGCCGAGAAGGTGTTTACTGAATTATTGGGAGGAATTTTGCCTGATTCATACCAAGTAAAAAGTCTTGAAGAAAAAGGAAAATACCTACATCACAAACTCAACAGACCTTTGCGTGTCGGCGGGATGGTCAAAAATACCGGGGAACCGGGAGGTGGACCTTTTTGGGTAAAAGAGGATGACGGTTCGCTTTCCCTTCAGATCGCAGAGACTGCGCAGATCGACCTTTCCAACCCAAAACACAAAGAGATTTTCTCTGCCTCTACCCACTTCAATCCTGTCGATTTGGTTTGTGCCACCAAGGATTACAAGGGTAATAAATTTGACTTATTGAAATTTAGGGATATGCGGACAGGGTTCATTACCGAAAAATCAAAAAGCGGACGCGACCTGAAGGCATTGGAATTGCCGGGATTATGGAACGGTGCGATGGCAGGTTGGAATACCGTATTCGTGGAAGTTCCCTTGATTACCTTCAATCCAGTGAAGACTGTCAATGATTTATTGCGGGATGAGCATCAGTGAGAATTGAGACTGGAGATTTGAGATAGATTCTAGAAAAAAAAGAATTTCAAAAAATAAGTTAAAGAAAGAGCCATGATGAAAATTGTGGCTTTTTTGTTTAAATTGAATTGGCATAAAAATATTACTGCAATGACTTATCGAAACCTAATTGAAAGAAACCCTGATGTATTATTGGGAAAACCGATAATAAAAGGGACTAGAATTTCTGTAGAACTTGTAATAAGAAAACTAGGGGAAGGATATTCCATCGAAGATTTATTGGAAAACTATCCACATATTTCAAAAGAACAGATTTTGGCAGCTCTTCAGTTTGCGGCTGATATGATATCTCTTGAAGAAAACATCGAAGTCTAGTGATTATTTTTGACGAAAATATTGAACAAAGGCTTGTATCAAAAATTGAAAATGAGGGGTTTGAATTTGTTTCAATAAAAGGGAATTATCAAGGTCTCAGTGACAAGGAAATTATTCATCTCGCAAAAGAAATGCAGGCAACTATTATCACTGAAGACAAAGATTTCGGAGAACTTTTTTTCGCACATGGATTAAAAAATTGCTCAGTCATTTTTCTCAGGTATTCAAGAAATGAATTTGAAGAGGTTTTTAACAATTTGCTTTCTGTTTTAAATAATGTCCTTAACAAAGAGTCTTTACAATTTATCACTATCAGAGCTAAAAGTATAAGAATCAAAAAAATTTAGCTTTCTCCAACTGCTCTTCCAGATATATTTTTAGCTCTTCTCCTTCTACCACTTTGATTTCTCCGGGTAAGCCAAGAATAAAACGGGCCAATCCCGGCAATTGTGGCACCTTTCCTTCAAAATAATATTGGTTTCGGTTTTTGGTGAAAGTAAAAGGTTTGGCGTCAGGATATTCCTCTATCATCAGTTGATAAGCTTTTTTGGTGAGTTTGAGGTGGACGGTAAACTGACTTTTTCCTGAAAAACCAAACAATCCCTGCTCCAAAGGCTGGTGCAATGATTGGTATCTGAATACCTTGGAAGTCAACAAAACCTCCCCAATCCTTTCTATTTTAAACATTTTCATTTCTTTGCTTTCTACTTCCAAAGCATAGATTGAATCAAAATTATTGTTGAAGGCCACAGGCTCAACCAACCTGTCAGAAACAGAATCCGAACTCATGGAATAATAATCTCTCAGAATCACTTGGTTTTGGTCCTTGATGGCATGGGAAATCAAGTCTACAAAAATGCCCAAATTGGCATTGAAAAGCTGGTTTACGCTTTGCCTAAAATCAGAACGGATATTTATTTTTTGTAGAATGGAGTCTTTGAGGAGGTTCTTTTGGCTGCTTTTGTTGATCAGCTCATTCATAAAACCGATTTCCTCCTCGTTGAAAGTACCGAAAACATGTTCGATGGGAATCTCCACCCGGTCTACGATTCTGAATTTGGAATGCTGTTTTTCTATTTCAAATCCTAATGCTTCCAACAACTTAAAATACCTATAAACGGTCCTTGAATCCGTATCCAATGATTCTGCCAACCGGTGGACATTTTTTCCAATATTTCCCCTCAAAAGGTTGATGAGTTTAAATACCCGAAGAATCTTTTGCTGTTCAATAGTATTTGCCTGAGCCATAAGAATAAGTTTAAAGCCAAAATATAATGCTTTTGACAACTATTCCTTCCTGACTGACAAGGAATGTCACAGAAAATTTTCACTAAATGGGTTTGATCAGGATTTATAAAAGCAAATAATCACTTTTTGCTTTTCTTTCTTCCTGTAGCAAATATTCTGTTGACATTGAACCCTATCCTGAATTCATCCCCAGGTGTTCCATTTCCTCCTGCCAAAAGATACTGTTCATTTAAAAATTGGGAGGTAACAAAATACATTTGAAATACATGCCCGCCTGCTTCTAAATCAATCCCAACTCCAAGGTTGTTTCTTAGGTCGCTGTTTAGATTGGGAATCCATTGTAAAGTCAGCGAGGACTTTCCTGTAACCTTATATTTACCGCTGAATCCCAAAGCGAGATACAGGTTTTGATCTCCTTCAATAAAGAAGATAGGATTAGGGTCTACAAAATAGGCCATCATCGGTGTGACCTGTACACTAAGCTTTTCCGAAAATTTACGGGCAGCCATAAACTGAAAAGCGTATGAGGTTCTTTCAGCAAAATTTGGTGCGTCATTTTGTAAAAAACCATAATCAGAAGTGTTGACCGCTGCACCACCCATCAATGAGAGGGAAAAAGGCATGCTGTTATCTTGTGTCTGACTTAGAAGATGGTACCTTCCGTATAGGTTATACACTTTGTCTCGACTTTGACGCGCTGCACCCAAAGAGAATTTGTCACTGAAGCCATACTCAAAACTGAATTGGATGTTTGCACCGTTGTCCAAGCCCCACAAATCCTGTATCCCGCCATCCAAGGTTCCAAAAGTATGCATGATCGCAAAATGGAGTGCTTTCTTATCCAATGGCTCTACAGTAAGCAAATTGATATGTCTTGGCGCGTGGAATATCAAATCAACATTTTGGTTTTCGGTAGCTAATTTTCTTTCGAGTTGACCAAATGCAGGGTATGTAAACACCAACCCTGCTAAAAGGATAAGATTTCTCAAGTTCATAAAGTGATGGGTTAGATTTTTTAATTCTTTTTCAAAACAGCCTGAATGGTGACAACCTGTTCTTCAGAAAGTTCATAAAATACCACAGTTGGTATATCTATTTTGTAGTCAGAAAGTAAAACTTTGAACTGCGCCTCAAGCTTCAGTTCGTTATCGGAGATCATGGTCAACTTTCCAGGAACCTCAATTTCACGCTCAACACCATGAATTTTAAACTTCCCTTTGGCTAAAACCTCTCTTGACTGACCTTTTATCAACGTAGGCAAGGTTTCAATTTTCCCTGTAAATTCAGCAAAAGGAAATTTCTTTGTTTCAAGGTAATTTTCTCTCATATGCCTGTCCCGCAAACCTATACCTGTTTTCACGGTATTGAGGTCAACAAAAAAGTCAAGGAGATTTTTATCCAAATCCATCAAGCCGTTGAGCGAACTTGAAACTCCGGTAAACTCATTCAAGGAAGCTTTTGAAAGAAATTCAACAGAACCGCTTTCTGTCTTGAAACCTTGGGTATTCCCTATTTTGGGGAATGCAAAAAAGGAAATTGCAATAAAATAAAACCAAAACCTTTTCATCAGGTGAGATTTACGGTGAGAGTCCTGTTGTTCAGGTTGGTAGCATAGCTCTTTAATGGTTGGATGGCAGGCCCGGTGAGCACAGCACCTTCTGTATTAAACCTCGAACCATGGCAAGTACATGTAAACACATTGCTTCCAAAAGTCCAGTTTCTGTCACATTGAGAGTGTGTGCAGACAGATGTTAAAGCACTGAAAGTGTTATTCCCTAAATTGACAATCAAGACCTTTGCCTCAATTACCAAAGCCCAACCTCCTGCTGTTGCTAAGGCTGTTGCCTGATCAAGATTGACAGTGACAGCACTATTGGTAACGGTGATTCCATTTCCAGTCGCCGGAGGATTGTTGCTGCCGCTTCCAGGATCAGGATCATCGGAAGAACAACTTGTAAAAAAAGCCACTCCAAATAAAGACATGGCTGCCATAGCACCGGATTTTTTGATAAAATCTCTTCTTGCCGAAGACAATTCACCCGTTTTGATTTTAGTTAAAGTTTTCATGTTAAGATATACGGATAAGGGATTGGGATTGGATTTAAAAATTATTACTAGAGTAAAACGCCAAAGGCAAACAATTGTTTTTCAGAAAAATAGGAGGTAAAGGTTTGGGAAAATGGTGCTAAACCAAATCATTCAGTAATAAATTACTAAGAAACAATATTCATATCAAAGAAAGCCATAAGTAAGGTTCATACCCGCTCATTAAATCAAAAAATAAGCTTGGCTTCAAAAATATTTCCTATTCAAAATCTCACTCAAAATCACTGCATCTTTGATGGTTTCAGGATTTCTGAGCATGGTTTTATACTTGTTCTCTTCTTCTTGACCTCCTACAGATTCAAGTGCAATGGTGGATTTAATCCCTTCCACATGGCTATGGATCCTTTCTTGGTCTGCTAATTTAACCCTGTCCGGAAGGGCTCTTTCTTCAATCACCCCTTCATAACTTTCATATCTCTTGATCTTTTTGACTTCTTGGACAGTCTTCGGTTTAGGTTGCTCAAATGTCCTTCCTTCCTGCCTTCTTGGAAATGTTTCAGCCGGTTTACCCTGACCTGAATCTTTGGTGTCTTTTTCCCTTTGGCCCTGCCCTTGTCTGATTTCCTTCAAGAGATCTTCAAAAGATAAAGGTTTTCTTTGTTCCTGAGGATTATCCGGCGAACCCGGTTGGTCCATTTCTTCAGGATTTGCTTTCTTTTTTGTCGCTGTATAAATGAAATATGCGATGATGGCAATGATATAGATGATGTTTCCTAAATCCATGGAAGTTGAAATTTGATGTTACTAATATAGGAATTTAATTGTTTTATGCTGTGCGTTGTCAGGTTATCGGGTTGTCAAGTTATCGAAATCTGTTTCTCAATAGTTATAATTGTTTTAGTTGTTGTAATTGTTATCTGCAGAGGGTTGCCAGGGTTTTGCATTCAATTATTCATTTTCAATTCTAAATTCATCATTCTCATTCCCGCCTTGGTTAATTTCCGAATTCAAGTAATTTTGTCTGTAATCATTTTCAAAGAGGTAAAGGATGCTGCTGAGTAAGCTGGAGATCAAAGGTTTTAAGAGTTTTGGTGACAGGATGGTCATCCATTTTGACAAGGGAATAACCGGAGTAGTCGGTCCAAACGGTTGTGGCAAGTCCAATGTAGTGGATGCGATCCGATGGGTTCTCGGCGAACAAAAATCCCGGATGCTCCGCTCGGATAAGATGGAAAACGTGATCTTCAACGGTACCAAAAACCGAAAACCAAGCAATCTCGCGGAGGTTTCCCTTACTTTTGAAAACACCAAAAACCTCCTTCCCACAGAATACACGCACGTTACCATCACCCGGCGCTATTACCGGTCAGGGGAAAGTGAATACCTGCTCAATGGCATCGCTTGTCGACTGAAAGACATCACCAACCTCTTTATGGATACCGGCATCAATTCCAACAGTTATGCCATCATCGAACTGAAAATGATCGATGAAATCCTGAATGACAAGAACAATTCACGCCGCGAACTTTTCGAGGAAGCTGCAGGAATATCCAAATTCAAATCGAGAAAAAAGGAAACCCTCCGGAAACTAGAAGATACCGATGCCGACCTTGCACGTGTTGAAGACATCCTTTTTGAAATAGAAAAAAACCTAAAAAGCCTCGAAAAACAGGCCAAGCAGACTGCTCGGTATTTTGAAATCAAACAGGAATACAAGGAAGCAAGCATCAACCTGGCCAAAAAATCCGTCCAAAAACATGCGGATTCGCTGATTTCTTTGAATCAAAAAGTACAGCAGGAACAAGACCGAAAGCTCCAAGTCAATACCAAAGTCGCAGAAAAAGAAGCCTTATTGGAATTCAGCAAGGCTGACCTGATCCTGAAGGAAAAACTGCTTTCCTCCCGCCAAAAGACACTCAACGAGCATGTCAACAAGATCAGGCAGTTTGAAAGTGACAAGAAAATCAAAAACGAAAGGCTGAGATTTCTAGAGGACCGGGCACAAAAACTCCGAGAGCAGATCGATGCAGACCGTAGGTCCAACGACCGTGCAGGATTCAGCATTAGATCCCTTGAGCAGGAAAGTGAATCTGCCCAAAAGATGCTTTCCGAGAAAGAAATGATCGTCGAGGAACTGCGTGCAGCCTACGAATCCCAAAAAAGAGAACAGATTCAAATCCAGGAAAGTCAAAAAGAGGTGACAAGGAATTTTTCTTCCAAAAAAGACCGCGTTTACCAGCTTTCCAAAGACCAGGAAATCAAGCAAATCCAGCTTTCCACACTCAAGCAGGAACTCGAAAAGACTGCTTCTGACGATACCAATCAGGTTACCAACTTGGCGGAGTTTGAAGACAAGATGGTTTTGCTCAAGGATTTCCTCGACCTCAAATCAGCTGAGTTGTCCAAGATCAAATCCAAAGAAGAAGACCAAATCCAAAAAATAGAGGAAACCAACCGCATCATCGACATGATCCGGGAGGAAGTCACGCAGACTTCAAGGAAGCTGGACGCAAGACAAAATGAATTTAACCTGACAAAATCCTTGGTCGAAAACCTGGAGGGTTATCCGGAGGCGATCAAGTTTCTGAAGAAAAATTCAAGTTGGGCGAAGGACACTCCGCTCCTATCAGACATTCTGACAACGGAAGAAAAGTACAGGGTCACGATTGAAAATTACCTCGAAAACTACATGAATTACTACGTGGTCGAGACTGAAGTACAGGCGATCGCAGCAGTCAACCTTTTGAGCGACTCGGCAAAGGGAAAAGCCAATTTCTTTGTCCTGGAGCATTTCGGCAGCTTTCATCCTGCCCAGACCAAGCTATTTGCCAATGCCATTCCGGCAACGGAAATCATCGAGTACGATGATAAATACGCCAAGCTGATCGGATTTATCCTTGATGATGTCTATATCGTCAAAGGCGAATACCAGGATTTTCCTTCAGACCAATCTTCGATTTTCATCACCGAAAGCGGCAAATTCACCAAGCGGAAATTCAGCGTTTCCGGTGGATCTGTTGGGCTTTTTGAAGGAAAAAGAATAGGCCGGGCCAAAAACCTGGAGAAACTCGAAAAGGAAATCAAGGAACTCAACAAGAAAGTTTCCGCGACCCGCGCTAACCTTGACGACAAGCTGACTGACCTGCTCAAACTCAAAGAAGTCAGTTTCAAATCCGCCATCGAAAAGCTGCAACAGGAAATCAATGAGACCAATCAGGAGTATGTGTCTGTCCGCACCAAAAAGGAACAGTTGGCCGAACTCCTTTCTTCCAATGCCAACAAGCGGGAGGACATCCTCGACCGGATCGAATCCCTCCAATTCAGCTTGGAAACCATCATGCCCGATCTGGAAAATGAAAAAGCAGCTTTTGAGGCTTTGGAAGTGGAATTGGAAAGGATAAACCTTCAGCTCCATACTGAAAGTGAAAGCCTCAGCCAAAAATCTGCGGCTTTTAACCAGGAGAATATCCTGTATCACCAACAGCTCAACCGCGTCAACAGCCTTACGCAAGAGATAGAATTCAAGCAATCAGCCTTCGAAAGCAGCAAGGAAAGAATCGAAAAATCCCAAGCCGAGCATGCTTCCATTGACGCAGAGATCCGCTCTTTGCTGGATAACAATGAGATCAAAGATGACGAGCTTATCGAACTCTATTCCGAAAAGGAGGGCATAGAAAAAGGCGTTAATGAAGCAGAAAAGGACTATTATGCCTGCCGTGGGGAGATCGACGAGACCGACAAGCAAATCCGTGAACTCCAAAAATCCAAAGAATCACTCGACACTTTGATCCATGAGATGCAGCAGTCCATGAATGAAGTCAAACTTAAGCTTGCAAGTCTCAAGGAAAGACTGAGTGTGGAATTTGAAATAGATTTGGATGGATTGATGTCCGATAATCCTGCTTTAGATGAAGCTTATGCCGAGATGGCTGAGTCCGATATCCGCGAAATCGTCGGCAAAGCCAAAGACAGATTGGAAAAAATCGGACCCATCAACCCAATGGCGATGGAAGCATATGATGAAATCAAAGAACGGCACACCTTTATCATAGAACAAAAAGACGATCTGATCAAAGCCAAAAACTCCCTGTTGGAAACGATCATGGAAATCGATCAGGTAGCTAAAGATACTTTCTTGGATGCCTTTGGCAAGATCAAAGAGAATTTTATCAAAGTCTTCCGCTCGCTCTTTACCGAGGAGGACCAATGCGACCTGACTTTGGTGGACCCAAGCAATCCCTTGGAAAGTCCGATCGAGATCATCGCCAAACCCAAAGGCAAGCGTCCTTTGACCATCAACCAACTTTCCGGCGGGGAAAAAACCCTGACCGCCACTTCCCTGCTTTTTGCGATTTACCTTCTGAAGCCTGCACCATTCTGTATCTTCGATGAAGTGGACGCCCCGCTTGACGATGCCAACATTGACAAGTTCAACAACATCATTCATACATTTTCGAAAGAGTCCCAGTTTATCATCGTGACGCACAACAAGCGCACCATGGCAAGTACCGACATCATTTACGGCATCACCATGATCGAAGCAGGTGTTTCAAGAGTTGTTCCGGTAGATCTGAGGGAGTTGGCTTAGGCATTATCCGTTTAAACATTTATTCTGAAGATATCAATGTCATCACTGACGTTTTTGCCTTAATCAATTTCAGTCATTGAAAACAAGACTGAAGCGTTGAGTTGACTTTTTCGGATAAAAAAGCCAGATCATTTGACCCGGCCTAGTTCTAACGGTAACTCAATAATTAATTACAATTCTTCGTCCGGTTTTGGATTGCTGTTTTCGGTTCCTTCTAAACTTTTATTTAGATCATCACAGATGGTTTTTGAGTTAGGGACATTCATTTCAGTTGCTAATTTTACCCAGTTGAAATAGATTAATGCAGTTTCAAATGCATCAGAACTTATCACCCTCACAGTATCGCTGAGATTACTCTCAAGTTTCTGTATAGACCGGAAAATAGAAAGAAATGAAGTGGAGTCATGCCAATCTTTTTTAACGTTTTCGATTTTCACAAAAGGAGGAAGAAATTCTGGATTAGTGACAGCATAGTCCATTACTTTGGAGACAAAAGGTTCGCATTCCTCGGACATTTCGAGGAGTTTATCACGCTCTTCGGATGAAAGGGTGATGAGATATGGTTCTAATAGCTCATTAATAGAAGCAATCATGTCTTTGACAGCTTGCAAATCTTCAGGTGAAATGGTAAACGAGATAGAGTCTTCCATGTTTTTGAGAATTTTATTTGTTAAAAATATTTATCAAACTAAAATAATAAAGCAATTTCACCTTTCCTACTCTATCACTAACCCAGGAGACTACTTATCCGATTTAAACGTTTCAAATCGGATAATCCGCTTTTTGATGGCTTTTTTATAAAGTATTCAGAGGCTTGAAACCTGTAAAAAATATAAATCTAAATTCTATTCATACATGATTTTCAGTCTATTTAGGAATGATCTTTGCAACCTAACAGTTGTAATGATTTTCAACAAACACCAAAATACCATGAAAACCGAAGCCCAACTCAATGCTGAAATCCTGTCAGCAACCGTAAAAATCAAAGAATATGCACCCGAACTTGAAAAATTCATCGGAGAAATGCCTGTAACGATAACCGATTCTGACAGTGACTTGGTCAACCACAAAATCCTGTCTGACTACCTTGATTCCCTCAACCAAATGCTAAAAAAGTACAATGAAGAAAAACTGGTTCAGTTCAAATTGAGCATTTAATCAGAGAGTTTTTTATCCTGGATTTACTCGCGTGGATGCTTATTTTTTTACGTAAAGGTAAATCCATGATTTATACAAATTTGTCCCATTGCCTAAAAAGAATGGGCAAGCATCACAACCTTGCCTTTAGGTTAAATTTTCATAAAATTATACTGCCTGCACAATATAACTGCGGTTTTATTTTTTTGTACAAAAACCATAATGTACTTTTAAGTTTAAAAGATATCATCTGACAGCCAAGGTCTTTTGATTTCCTATTTTATTCCACTATCTAAACCACAAACAAATGAAAAACTTATGTTTATCTGTATTGGCGGGAAGCTTTCTCTTATTTTCCTGTAGCCAAAAACCTGAAATTGTCGACAGCAGCATCACAATCCAAGGAAAGCTGGAAAATTCAGAATTTCCTTTAATTATGGCAAGTCTTGATGAAGACCTTGCAAGTGACTCTGTACAATCTGACGGCACCTTCCGGTTGAAATTTGATTATCCCGAATCGGGAATGTTTTTGCTCACCAATGGAGATTTGAGATTTAGTCTCTACCTCAATCCCGGAGACAGCATCTTTATCACAGGTGATGCCAAAGAATTTGGACAAACGTTCATGGCTTCCGGAGACAAAGCCAAAGAAAATGCCTACCTGAGAAAAAAATTCCGTGCCATCAATGAAAGCGGGCTTGATAATTTCATGGAAACCATGGCTTTGAAAAAAGAAGCCTATTTTTCAAGAAAAGACAGTCTCATCTCAATAGTCAAAGAGAATTACGATTCGCTTATAGTGGGAAAAGATATTGATCCTGTTTTTTCAAAAATGGAAGAATCTTATTTTACCTACCAAAGCTTATTTATGGATCAAATGTATCCGTTATACCATTCCTATATTAATAAAATTCCACAGGATTCGGTGGATTTTCCGGTTGAGGATACCAAAAGTAAATTGAATGAATTGCCTTTGGACCAAAAGGAACTGCTTGGCGTGGCACCTTACAAAAATCTCCTAGACCAAAGGATTAACAATTTGGTAGGTGAAATGATGAAAGCAGATACCACCGTCAAAGAATATGAAAAAGTTTCTTGGATGGCAATCGATTCATTGATCAAAAACCCTGAAATCAAGGACCAACTGAAATTTGAAACCTTGAAATCTACCCTTGAATACCGAGGACCGGTACATGTGGAAGATATGTACAGCAAATTTTTAGCTGAAAACACTACGCCAAAGTTTGCAGAAAAGCTGGAAAAACTTAAAGCCAAGTGGGATCCCATTTCACCGGGAAAAACAGTTCCTGATTTTACTTTTACTGATATCAAAGGTGATTCGGTCAAGCTGAGTGATTTAAAAGGGAACCTCGTTTATATTGACATTTGGGCGACTTGGTGTGGTCCGTGTATTGCCGAGCATCCCAATTGGGATAAGGTAAAAGAAGAATACAAAGACAAGCCAGTTGCTTTCCTCACCGTGTCAATTGATGATACGCGTGAACCTTGGGAGAAAATGGTGAAGAACAAAAAAATGGATGGTCTGCAGTGGTTTGCTTCCAATGCATGGCAATCTGAGCTTGCCCAATTCTTTATGGTAAATGCGATTCCAAGGTTCCTCCTTTTAGACCAAGAAGGAAAAATCATTGATCCCTCTGCGGAAAGACCTTCAGGAAATATCAGAGAGGTTTTGGATAAGCATTTGGAAAAAGCGGTTTAAAACCTTCAACAGGTCAGCGAGGACACTGACCGAGGCAAAAAAGAAAGGAGTCAGCCTCCCAACTGACTCCTTCTAACCAAAACTAACCAAATAAAAAAATAAACCTTTATCTTCTAAATCCCTCAGAACAAAGCCGGATGGGGATTATTATAACTTAATCAAATGGACTGTTGACCTTCTAAAACCATCCATGACACGAAGGATATACCTTCCAGGAGGATACATAGAAAAATCAAAATTTTGATTGAACTGCCTGTTTTGGGCCATTCCTTCATAGATTTTTTTCACTTCCCTTCCTTGGCTGTCAATGATGTCTATTCTGATATTTCCTGAAAACACATCAAACTTTACCGTTGCAAAATCCCTGATCGGATTAGGATAGACTTTTAAATTGCTCGGTTCTTCTTTTTCAATTGAGGTAATAAGTGCATTTTTTACAACAGGTATTTCACCAAAAGTCCCCATCATCGTGGCTTGGTTTACAGAAGCATCTGACCCAAACCATTGTGTAAGCAATGAGCTATATACCTGTCTAAAATCATGTTGCATCGAAATGTTATCCCTATACTCCTCTGATCCATCAATAAGCGGTGCGTTGCCTTTGTATCCACCATAAGACATATTACCAAATATAAACAAGGGGGCCGAAGCACCGTGGTCTGTTCCCCCACTTGAATTGGAGACTATCCTTCTTCCAAACTCCGAGAAAGTCATTCCCATTACCCTATCAGCTGTTCCCAAAAACTCTTGGTCAGCCATAAATGCCATCACTGCATCATTTAAATCCTTCAATAATCGCGCATGTTCTCCTTGGGTATGGTCTCCCCCATCCACCTGATTGTCGTGGGTGTCAAATCCACCCATTCTTACCAAATAAAGAGGCGTCTTCAGTCCCCCTGCGATAAGCCTGGAAACAACCCTAAGTTGATTGCCAAGACGTGTATTGGGATAAACTTTCTGTTGCGGAACTTTCTGTGCAGCACTTCTGACCACTGCCCCATATTTTTGTGATTGCTCGGCGATAAGCCTGATATACCTCAGTTTATCCCCCGCAGGAGTATCAGGAGTTTCTTCCTGCTCATTGTCCAATAATTGATAAAACTGGTTGGTGTTGTTGATAATCATGCTAAATCCTGCTTTCTCCCCTTGAAAAAGCATGGATGAACCATAACCAATTTCCACCGCCAGTGGATCCGGATTTTCTCCATTGGGATATCCTTCCGGAAACTGGGGATGCTTTGCTTCCAAATACCTTCCTGTCCAACCTGAATTGATCAATTCATTAGAATCCGATCCGCTCATCCAAATATCTGTAGAGCGGAAATGCGAAAAATTCTGCTGTGGATATCCTACGGAATGCAATACTTGAAGCCTTCCCTCCTCATACAAAGTCTGAAATCCGGAGAGTGATGGATGTAGACCAAAGTCTGTTCCTTCGACAGGTAGAATTCCACTTTCAGGAAGTACCACATGTGGCCTGACTTTATTGAGTTGGCTGAGGTGAGCCATTGGAATTACTGTATTGAGTCCATCATTTCCTCCTTCCAGATAAATCAGAACCAAAGCACGGTCTGTTTCATTGGCTAGGTGCAAAAATTTATCCAAAGTCTGTCCAAAGCTTTTGTTGCTCATTGCTCCCAAAAAACTTGGGATGGCAAGACTATGTGCGGCGTGTTTTATAAATGACCTTCTTTTCATAAAAATTACATCAGTTGCGCTTCTCCCATTTGTAATAAAAGCTGGAAAGCCGGTTTCAATCTGTTTGTCACGATAATGGCACTTTCCTGATCATTTGGAGAAGCCGCATGTGTCAGCCAAGCACCTGTCCAATAATAATCCTGATCCTGTCCATTGAGCAGAAGCATTTTTACCTGATCGATCTGGGATTGGCTCAATTCCAGCCCGAGATTCACTAGTGCAAATTCCTTTATTAATAGATTGGGATCTTCCGGTGTGGTAAAACCTTTTACATAGGCAAGAAGGTCTGCTTCGATATTGACAGAATTGGAAATCCAATAACCCCAAAACAGCATAGAATCGGACCCGATAGCCCTTTTGAGGATGGTATCAGTATTGATCCAAATCTTGTCATATTGTGGGGCCTGATAATAAGGTGTCCATCCTGCCACATTGGGGGGATCTCCCACTTCCATTCCCATTCCGCTCATATCCCAAAGGATAGCAGAATAAAAATCCTTTTCAGCCATGGCACTTTCGGCAATAGGCATGTCAAAATTTCTCCATAAACCAAGAATAAAATCCAAAGGACTTTTGATCAAGGCTCCCATAATCTCCTCGTGGAAGAAATGAGCTGAGGAAAACAATGCAGTCATTGCAGGCAAAATATTGTAATTGTTTTGTCTGATGATATTTGCCAAAGGCGTGATGACATTGACTTCGGCCATTTCAGTAATCTCACTGGCTACAAAAAAAGTATAAATCTTCCGAGCGATATGCTTGGCTGATTCATTGGTAGCAAAAATCATATCAAGCATTTCATCCAATTCTCCCGCACCTGCTTCCCCTTCTTTTCCTGAAATCAACTTATTTCCATAAAAAGCCGAAAACTGCTTGTTTCCCAAATGGTGCATTTCCGGATTGAAATAAGATTGGGGCTCACCAGCTGTGTGGATACTGTCCCAATTGACAGTCCATCCTGTAAGGACCCTAGCGGCAGCCTGTACATCCTGTTCCTTGTACCCTGCATCTTTTCCTTTACCGATGCAAAAAAGCTCCTGAAGTTCCCTCGCAAAATTCTCATCAGGGGTTTCTTTGTTGTTGAAAGCGCCGCTCAAAAAAACGAGCATGGCAGGGTCTAAAGTAAGATCTCTGATTAACTCCTTGAAATTACCCAAAGCATGCCTGTGAAGCATATTGATATATCTGTAACATGATTTGGCTACAAATACATCCCACATCTTGATAGGAAGAAAATTCCACCAAAACAAAACCATTTTTTCCTGTATGCCGCTGTTGGGGCCTAAAACCCTACCAATCATCCAAGACTTGAGAGCCACAATCCTATCGCCTTCAAAATCCCTGTTGAATGCCGCCTGAACAAAGCTTTGACCAAGAGGAACCTCAGGGTCAATTTTGTTTTCGCTTACGTCATTGTAGTTATTGACCGGTTCGGTAAATGGAGTGAAAGAAGCCAATGACTCAGATACGATGAAATTTAGAGACTTTCCTCTCAATCTTTTCAATTCTTCCAAGGTAGCTCCAAAACGAGTCCTTTTGATAAAATGTACCAAATGTGCATCAGTCAATTCTCCAGAAAAAGGCTCCAAGCCGGCTTCGATGTAATTTAACCTTGCATTGGAATATGCTTTTGGGTCGGAAGTAGCCTTTAAACCTGATGTCAGATCAGGAGGTATGACCTTTTGATACTTAGGCTTCAGATGTCTGTACTGACCGGGTCTGATTGGAAACATATGTACTTATTAAACTTAAAAAAGAAATTTGCCGTGCCCTTTCATCTTTTTCCGGAACAATTTCAAAAGCGAGATATTTTGAAAGTATCCGTCAATTGATTGTATTTAGAAGGTTATTTACCTATAAAACGAACAATCAATTATTCTTTATTGCATTGGATGATAAGCAATTATGTTGAAAAGTATATATTTTAAAGGTATGACGCAATAACCAATTAAAAATTTCTTTTTGACAAAAAGTAATCTGACTTTGGTAGAAAAAATATTGCATTTCAGATCAAAAAAATAATTTTGACTTATTTCCAGCTCCATCCAAAAGTCGTTTGCCAAACGTAATCATGTAAAGGTGCACCCGGTGTTGGTTTGTTGTCATAGTTCCATGTCAGCCCGGTTTTGATATAAAAATCCAAAGGCAAGTTGTATTTTAAATCCACTCTATAATCAACCCTAACTCTGCCTTTTTCTGTGATACTTGGATATGCATATACGTTGGAAAGAAGGCTAATGTCACCTACATCAAACAAATTCACCTCCGAACCAAACCAAGATTCCGCACTTTGTCTCTTTTCGGCCTCACCCATAAACCTTTCATTATTAAAGGAGGTACCGGCAGAGAAATTCCAGTACAAATGGTTGTCACGTTTGATAAACTTACCAAAACCCAACTTTGTATTGGACCTAAGGTCAAGCTTTTGTTCTGTATTTGAAAGGAAATCCAAACGGCCTACAGCAAACCAATCTTTCTGAAGAAAGTATATGTAAGTTAGGTTGGCGTCCATTCTTCCAATTGCTTCAGTTTCATCTTGGACTGAGGCCAATACGTTAAATGATCCACTTAGCGCCCACTTTTTGGTAAGGTAACCTACCCTGCTTCTGATAGTGAGTTGTCTCTGATTTCTAGCCTTAGCCACCGTAAAACCCAAATCAATTTCAGCTTTTAACCTATCAAGAAATCTTGTTTCCACTTTATTGATACCAATGATATTGTAAAGTTGGAGGACAACAGATTCTGATTTCTCCGGTTTGAAAGTTAGCTTTCCAGACTCTGAACCAATTACATTTCCAAAGGTCCTTATCCCGTCAGAAGTAGTTATTATAAAAGGGACATTTGTGAGAATTCTATCCACCTGTACCCATTTGACTTTGAAATCTTCCTTGCTGTAAGCGGTGGAAACGGTGATGACACCTCTGTCCATAGATTTGATTTCACCGATCAAAAGGTCTTTGTTTTTGAAAAAGATAGAATCGGTTTGGGAAAATAACGGTGCAGAGGTAAAAAAAGCAAAAATTAAAAACAACCTAACAAAACAATGTTTCATAATGGAAGAAGTATTGGTGAATTTACTCGATCAAATTAAAAAAAAACTTCAAGTTTTTTTCTAATAATAAAAATGCACCATTTCATTTACAAGATTCCTAACCAAACCTTACCGAAGTCATTGTCAACGATCCTCCGACCGCTTTGTCATTAAAAAAAGAAACTTCCTCCTTTTCACCCTGAATTCCCAAAAGGTACAAAAGAGGAAAATAATGGTCGGGTGTAGGAATGGCAAGCTTACCTGCATGCCCAAGATTTCTATAATTTATCAGATCGCGATGGTCTTTTGATCCGATTTTGGTTTTAAACAAAGTATTCATTTCCAATGCCCAGTCAAAACCAAACTCAGGTTCATTCAACTTGTCCCAAGCCACCATCCTAAGGTTGTGTACCATGTTGCCACTTCCAATGACCAAAACTCCCTTTTTTCTCAATTCCCTCAACTCTTTTCCCAAGCGATAGTGGAACTCAGGACTTTCATAATAATCAATACTCAACTGAAGCACAGGAATATTGGCCTCAGGATACATGTGCCGCACAACCGTCCAAGTTCCATGGTCTAATCCCCATTCGTGGTCGAATTCAATATTGGTGGAAACTACCAAATCCGAAATTGCCTTGGCTAGATTTGGATTTCCTGGAGCAGGATATTGGACTTCAAACAGCTCTTTCGGAAATCCCCCAAAGTCATGGATGGTTTTAGGATGTTCCATTGCCGTGATAAAAGTCCCTCTTGTCAACCAATGTGCCGAAACAACCAAAACAGCTGAAGGCTTTGGAATTTCCTTTCCCAAAATAGACCACTGCCTGGAAAATTCATTGTCCGCGATGCCATTCATCGGCGAACCATGACCGATAAAAAGTGCCGGCATCAAATGGGTTGATTTTTGGTCTTGTGACCAATTGTAAAAGTCTTTAAGCGAAGCGGTCATGATATTTGTTTAAAATGATATTGATTGATATTGGATATTTGTTGATATTATTTAAGAAATCATGGTTTTGTTTGATTTCTGCTTCAGCTATCCGTTCTTAACAAATGAAATAGTATAATCATACATTTTTGGCCTATAGATTCGCATTTTTCACCCAATAATTCAGAAAGCCAGTCGGGGTTTCCAATACGACTTTGGCATTTTGGAAATCGTGTTTTGAAATGTCAAATTCAGCGGATTCATCTTCTAGGTTTACTTCCCCGAGCAGGATATACGCATCCTTGTTCCCATACCGGAATTGGTTTCCAAAGGTGATCCAAGCTTTCCCAACCTGTTTTTCTCCCAAATTCTTCCAATTGATTTTCAATCTTCCGCCCTCAATTTTTCCTGAAAGATCAATAGCAGAAACCTCGCCCAATAAGGAAACCCCGTCCAACTCCATGGCATGGTCTCTTGGAATTGGAATTTCGAGAAAATCTGCCACAGTGGGGAAAACATCTACTATGGAAGGGTTGTAATCGAATCGTTTTTTGAATTTGGAATTGGTTGCGATCCAAATTTCCCTCTCCTCATCCGATTGTCCTCCGTGGTGAAATCCACCTGATGCCCTTCCATGGTCTGTCGTCACTATCAGCAAATATTCCTCATTATGGTTTTCTTCCCTATTTCTAACGGCGTTCCAAATTTCTCCCAATTGCCGGTCCGCTTCTTGGACAGCAGCATCCATTTCGGGACTATTTCCATAGCGATGCCCCATGTCATCTGTGTATTGCAGGTAAACCCAAGTCAAATCAGGAGCATTTGTGCTGATATCTTCCGCGGCTTTTGAGGCCACCAATTTATCTATCTCATGGATATATTGGCTCAAGGTGTCGTGGGGAAACCTGACTGTGTCCAGTTCTAATCCGTCAAAATTGTAATCCAACTTTAAATTGCTTGTTTCAGGCAATCCTTCCCCAAGCAATTTGGTTCGATTGTCCAACCATGTTGAATATATGGCAATGGTCCTTTGGGGATAAGTTTCCTTAAAATGTCGAAAAACACTCCAATAATGGTAATTGGGAAATTGGATATTATTGTCTTTGACATTGTGTTTGTTGACCCAGGTTCCTGTCAGCATGCTGTTGTAGCCGACTGCGGATATGGTCGGTGTTTCAGAATAACCATCTTTTTCTCCTCCCAGCCATGCACGTGAATACCCGCCATAAGTGACGATACTGTCTAGGTTTGGTGTAGATACTTTTTCGATCACCGAAGCAGGAATTCCATCCAAAATCACCAAAACAACCTTTCTTGACTTCAAGTCAGGATTATCTGAGCAGGAGTTCGTCGTTGTTATCAGGCAAATAATTAATAAGATAAATGCAGTTTTTTTAAAGTATTCCGCAAGTAAGACGCAAGAGAAAGGGACCATATTGATTCAAAATTGAATTTTAAATTCCTTAAATTTAAAGGGATTTTGATCAAGCTTCCAACCGACAATGGATAAAAGACCTTTGATAGACAATGATTACCTTCTCCAAAAATTCAATGGAAAAGGAGCTTGGACTTATGTGCTTTTCCCGGAAATCCCAAAAGAAAAAAGATTTCCATTTGGATGGATGAAAGTCAGCGGAAGCATCGATGGTTTCCAGCTTGAAAATGTTACACTAATGCCTTTTGGTAACGGACAATTGTTTTTGCCTGTCAAAGCAGCAATCAGAAAAGCCATCAAAAAGGAAGTTGGAGAATGGGTAAAGGTTATCCTTTTCACAGATGAAATTCCGGAAATCATCCCAGATGATATTTTGGAATGTCTTCAAGATGCTCCAAAAGCCTATCAAAGATTCAAAAGCCTTTCGGATTCCCAACAAAAAGAGGAAATCAATGCGATCTTAGATTCAAAAAAGCAGGACATAAAGGTTGAAAAAATCGTCAAGTTGATAGAAAGATTAAATTATTGAAATCATGCAAAAGAATTTCGTAGCCTTTTTCCTTTTCCTTGTACTATTTGGTGCCATACCCGTTTCCTGTGATATAATATGCCTTGATTCCTGTGGGTGTGGAAATAATGCTCCACCCAAAGACTTTTCCATACAGGATTTTAAGGTAACCGATTTTTTGTTGGGCCAAACCTTCAACCCTGATTTCTATTATCCAAAGGAGGATTTTTACAAGTTGATTGAAGTATCTGATTTTGAATTTCTTTCACAATATGAGCATTATATTCCTGGATCAGGTTTTATCCAAGTTGGCATCGCTTGTAGTCCTGCACCAAACGTATCAAAAGAAAGCATCACAGGAATAATGATTACGACCAAAAAACAATTTGGAATTTTACCCGAAGAAAACATAGAAATCGGATCTGACATTTCGGGATATTTTTTGATTTCAAATTATCCTTCAAATTCTGCCGAAACTATCTCTGATTATTTAAAAAGCGAGCCAAGGATTTATCTAGGAGACGGGCTGTTTCTGAAATGGAATTCTTCTTTGGTGGAAAATTTGGAATTGGTTTTTGATCTTAAAATCGAACTGAGCAACGGGAAAATTTTCGTTTTTGAAGACGAAAAAATGATGCTTTTGAAATAGGTGCTCTAAATTTTTTAATCAGATGCATGGAGATTTTAGGCTGGGTAAAAATTATAGATTTTGAGTCATCATCCTTAGATTCACCCAATATTCACCATCCTACATATTTATTTATCTGTTTAAAGGGTTAATCAGTATTTTCATCATTTTAACTTCCATGAATCAGTTATAATTATTTAACTTCAAATTCAAACCTAATAACCTTTGAACAATGAAAATTTACAAAACCGCTCAAGGCATCATCATAGAATCTGAGTCAGAATTTTTTAGATCCAAAGAAAATGACTGGAACACTTTGGTCAACAGTGAAAACCTTTTTCAAAAACTAAAGGAAGAAGTTTCTAACTCTGAAAAAATCGATTGGTCACCAAAGGAAATCACCGCACCTATCGGAACTCAAGAAATCTGGGCAGCGGGCGTCACTTATTTCAGAAGCCGTGAGGCAAGAATGGAAGAATCCAAGGAAAGCGGTGCGGCTGTATTTTATTCCAAAGTCTATGAAGCAGAAAGACCTGAACTGTTTTTCAAATCCACCTACTACCGCGTCGCCCAACCAAACGGTAAAGTCCATATCAGAAAAGATTCCAAATGGAACGTTCCTGAGCCTGAATTGACCCTATTTATCAATTCCCAAGGTCAAATAGCAGGATACACTATAGGTAATGACATGAGCTCTAGGGATATCGAAGGAGAAAATCCGCTTTATCTCCCTCAGGCCAAAAGCTATGATTACGCAGCCGCCATAGGTCCTTGCCTTTTTGTCCCCGAGAAGCCCATCCATCCTGACACCAAAATCCACATGAAAATCGAGCGCTTTGGCAAAACAGTCTTTGAAGGCGAAATCTCGATCAACCAAATGAAAAGAAGCCATACCGAGTTGGCAGGTTACCTTTTTAGAGAAATGGCTTTCCCTGCGGGTGTCTACCTGATGACAGGAACTTGTCTCGTACCTGATGACTCTTTTACATTACATGACGGTGACAAAATCAGCATCGAAATCGATGAAATCGGAACTTTGGTCAATTTTGTAGGCAGGTAGGCATTCATCCATTGAATCCTGCAATCCTGTATTGTGGGAATTCTTTTCTTGAGGTTTTTCCTGTTATTTGTACTACCGATCAAAGAACAATTGTCGGTAAATCGGTTTCATGAAAAAAATCAGACTGAATAAAAAACAACAATATTGGTTGTTGCAGATTGTAGGATGGCTTTCGATTGTTTTTGTCGAAACTATCAATTACACATTCTTTATTATCCGGGAATTTGTTTGGGCTTATTTCATCCAGTTTTGCCTTTTGGCAGTTTCGGGATTGATTGCCTCACATTTATACAAAAAATTATTTATCAAACCTGTTGTTTTCGAAAAGAGCCTTTCCAAAATTTGGGGAAAGGCTCTTTTGGATACTTTTTTCATCACATTGATCATGGTGTGTACTTTTTTTATTCCATACATTTTTGCCAGCCCGGAATTATTCTCAACCACAGATTTTCTGATCCAGTTTCTTGGACAGATGATGAACATAGCTAGGTATGTGGTAGTTTGGATCATTATTTATTACCTCTACCATATTCTGAAGCGAAATCAAGAAATCTCCCAACAGAAGCTTTTGATGGAAAACATCGCCAAGACATCGGAATTGGAACTGCTCAAATCACAACTTAATCCACATTTTCTTTTCAATGCACTCAACAGCATCAAGGCCTTGGTGCTTATAGACACAGATAAAGCACGGGAGGCAATTATCAAATTGAGTGAATTGCTTCGCTTTACACTCAACTATGAAAAAACGCCTCTTATCAATATTTCAGATGAGATCAATGAGGTCGTAAAATATCTGGAACTTGAAAAAATCAGGTTTGGAGACAGGTTAGATGTATATATCAACCTACAGGAAGAGACTTTGGACGCAAAGGTGCCTCCTGCTATGATCCTTACTTTGGCAGAGAATGCCATCAAACATGGGATTACGCAGCTTCCTGACGGGGGAATCATCGAAATCAATTCAAGTGCTAATTCCCACACTCTGAAAGTGGAGGTTTGTAATACAGGAGAACTGAAAGAAAATGAAAACAAAGGTATTGGACTGAAGAATTCGACCAAGAGACTTCAAAACCTTTTTGGGGAAAAGGCCCAACTTCTTCTCCAATCCAAATCGCCCAATAAAGTATCGGTGTCTATTATTTATCCATTGAAATATAAAAACCATGAATAAAAAATGTTTTTTGGTAGATGATGAAATCCTTGCCATCAAAGAATTGGAGACCATGCTCAAGGTTTTTCCGGAACTGGAAATCGTTGGATCATCCGACCGCGCAGCAAAAGCAGTAGAAATGATCAACAGCCTAAAGCCGGATTTGATTTTTTTGGACATTAATATGCCGGGAATGAATGGGTTTGAATTGCTTGAAAACCTTGAAGAAACCCCCAATGTAATTTTTGTAACGGCTTATGATGAATATGCTATACAGGCATTTGAAGTCAATGCCTTGGATTACATCTTAAAACCTGTAAATCCGGAAAGGCTAAGAGATGCGATCAACAAAATCCAAAAAAGAACCCAATCAGAGAAGGCAAATGAATCCGAAAAACTCGGCATAGATAAAAAGATATTTATCAAGGATGGCGAAAAATGCTATTTCGTTCCCATCAGAGATATATACCTCATAGAAAGCGAGGGAAATTATGTGAAGGTATATTTTGAAAACAAAAAAGCCTTGCTTCACAAATCATTGACTTACATGGAAAACCGACTGACTGAGGAAGTTTTCTTTAGAGCCAACAGGCAGTTTATCCTAAACCTGAATTTTATCAAAAACATCGAGCCTTACTTCAACAGCACACTTTTGGTAGAAATGAAAACAGGTCAAAAAATTGATCTCAGCCAAAGACAAAGCGTCAAATTCAGGGAGATAACAGGAGTGTAAAATTCAAAATTTATTAAGGAATCCTACACTCGTATTTTTCTTTATTTGGTTTAGAGATTTTTTAGTCAGGAATGTACCTTGTTGCTCCGTTTTCTTTGACTGCTCTCAGACATTGGCGCCGGTTGGCATTGAGATCAGGATTATAAGAAACATGGACCCATCTGTCAAATTCCTGGATCAACTGGTCGAAAACCAACCCGCTCTTTTTGATCCTTTGGTATAATTGTTCTGTAGTCAAATGGCCTACATTGATATCAGCGGCCATCCCAAAAAGGTGTTGGCTCGTTTTCGCTCCCCCTATCGCTTGATTGACTCTTGGGCACCTATATCCGCTGCTAGTAAGTATAGCCCTTTGAAGTCCATCTCTTAATGGTTGCAGGACGTTTAGGCATAATGCCCTAAGGTTATCGATAACAGCTTGGTCAGGGGTAAACTGCTCGTCAAAGCCAAGCCTAACAGCAGATTGGCTGGCCAACATTTCATCAAGATAAAAGTTTTTGGTAAGGTTCATAATATGATTTTGTAAAAATGGTGGATCATAAAAATTTATATTATACTTATAAATATAAAAAAATATTATTTGCAAAAAGTAAGATTAATTATAATTTTTAATTCAATTTTCACTAAAGAAACTAATTTAATTATTTAGAGTCAAAATACTGTTTTTCAATTATTTACATATAAAATCTAATTTAAATAAATTCTTAATCCAAGATAAATTTTCAATATACTTTGCCTATCCGAATAATGGCCAAAACATTAAAAAATCGATTAATGAAATTGAAACAACCGTTAATCTGACATATTGAATCTTAGGGGGGTGAAATTATTTTGGATTTTTTGTGGTTAATAACTAAGAAGAACAACTTTTAATTAACCACAACTATTTTATGAAAGCATCTGATCTTTTTGTCAAGGCATTGGAAAATGAAGGAGTTGAATACATTTTTGCCCTTCCCGGCGAAGAAAATCTTGACTTGTTACAATCCCTTAAAAATTCCTCCATCAAATTCATTTTGACTAGACATGAACAAGGTGCGGGATTTATGGCAGCCACCTATGGTAGGCTGACCGGAAAACCGGGTGTATGCCTCTCTACCTTGGGTCCGGGTGCTACAAACCTGATGACACCCGCAGCATACGCCCAGTTGGGGGCAATGCCCATGTTGATGATCACCGGACAAAAACCCATCAAAAAAAGCAAGCAGGCTAGGTTTCAGATCATAGATGTCGTGGACATGATGCAGTCAGTAACCAAATATACCAAGCAGATAGTCAACGGAAACCATATAGCCTCAAGTATCAGGGAGGCATTTAGAATTGCCATAGAAGAAAGACCCGGGGCTGTGCATCTCGAATTGCCCGAAGATATTGCCCAAGAGGATTGTGAATCACATGTCTTTGATGTGGTAGGCCATATTATCCCAAAGGCTGATGAAGTGGCTTTAGATCTTGCAGTAGATATGATCCATCAATCCAAAAAACCATTGTTGCTGATAGGTGCTGGGGCTAACAGAAAAGTAACATGTGAGGCATTAAGGAAATTTGTGGATGAAACAGGTATTTATTTTTTCACCACTCAAATGGGAAAAGGTGTAATTGATGAACGACATCCTCAATACCTTGGAACAGCTGCCTTGTCAAGCAATGACTTTGTTCATGCTGCCATAGAGGATTCGGATCTGATTATTAACATCGGACATGACGTGATTGAGAAGCCTCCTTTTTTCATGAAACCTGAAGGAAAAAAAGTAATCCATGTCAATTTTTCCCCTGCTGAAGTGGATCCGGTATATTTTCCACAATTAAATGTGGTGGGTGACATCACAGGATCGGTTTTTAAATTGGTAGAAAAAATCCAAAAACAGAAAGATTGGGATTTTGCCTATTTCAAAAAAGTTAAAATAGAAGTTGGTGAACACCTTTCCACCTATTTTCATGATGAAAGATTTCCAATGTTACCTCAGCGGTTGGTGTACCTGTTGAGGGAAAGATTAGATTCCAAGGATATTATCACCTTGGATAATGGTGTTTACAAAATATGGTTTGCAAGAAATTACACCTGCTACCAACCAAATACCTTGATTTTGGATAATGCTTTGGCTTCCATGGGTGCAGGTCTTTCCTCCGGGATGATGGCAAAAATGCTCAATCCTGACAAAAATGTCATTGCGGTATGTGGGGATGGGGGTTTTATGATGAATTCACAGGAAATAGAAACTGCAGTTCGCCTTGGTTTGCACCTTACAGTAATTATAATCAATGACCGTGGATATGGCATGATCAAATGGAAACAAGAGGATATGGGGTTTGATGATTTTGGGTTGGACTACAATAATCCTGATTTTGTTAAATATGCGGAAAGCTATGGGGCCAAAGGACACAGGCCCAATAATGACGCTGATTTTCAGGAAATATTGGAACATTGTTTAACTATCCCTTCGGTGCATCTCATCGATCTTCCGATAGATTATTCCTTGAATCATGCCATTTTAAATGTGATGTTGAAAGAAAAAACCGAAAAACTATGAACCATACAACCTTAAAAGTATACGCTCCATTTGACCAATCCTTTTTAAAAGAAATACCCCTTTCGGGTAAAGAGGAGGTTGAAAAGGCATTAAAAAAAGCAAATACTTTATTTGCGGACCGGACCAAATGGATTCCATCCTATGAAAAAATTGCCATTTTTGAAAAAGTAGGAAAATTGATGCAAGATGATTTGGAAGAATTGACAAAAACAGCCATCAGTGAAGGAGGAAAGCCGTATCAGGATTCAAAAGTAGAAGTGCTGCGTGCCATAAACGGTGTCAAAATCGCGGCGGAAGAAATCGGGAGATTGACCGGGGAACAGATTCCGATGGGATTGACACAATCTTCAGTCAACAGAATGGCATTCACTACACGTGAACCCATAGGCGTTGTAGCCGCGATTTCGGCTTTCAATCATCCTCTAAACCTCATTGTGCACCAGACAGTAACAGCATTTGCAGCAGGCTGCCCTGTGATAGTCAAGCCTGCTTCCACTACCCCATTGACTTGCCTGGCATTTGTTGAGATTTTGTACAAAGCCGGAGTACCCAAAGATTGGGTTCAGGTATTGGTCATGGACAATGAGGCTTCCGAATTGCTGGTTACGGACAAAAGGATCAATTACCTAACCTTTATCGGTTCCGCAAAAGTGGGTTGGTATCTCAAATCCAAGCTCGCTCCCGGCACAAGATGTGCCCTCGAACATGGCGGTGCTGCACCGGTAATTGTAGAGCCCGATGCAGATTTCAAGGAGATGGTACCCGCTTTGGTGAAAGGAGGTTTTTATCATGCAGGACAGGTTTGTGTATCAGTTCAGAGGATATTTGCTCATGAATCCATCGCCCGAAAGTTGGCTGAAGAAATAGCATCGGAGGCACAAAAACTTGTAGTAGGAGATCCATTGGAT
Organism: Aquiflexum gelatinilyticum; assembly: GCF_024741135.1. Classification (GTDB taxonomy): domain Bacteria; phylum Bacteroidota; class Bacteroidia; order Cytophagales; family Cyclobacteriaceae; genus Cognataquiflexum; species Cognataquiflexum gelatinilyticum. Next base: position 93,894 of record NZ_JANSUY010000007.1, on the reverse strand, counting down.
AAAATGACGGAGGTTGGGCCTCTGATTCATCCCAAAGAGGTCGACCGCATTGAAGAATGGGTTCAAGAAGCCAAAAAACACGGTGCTGAGATTTTGTGCGGCGGCAAGAGGATTTCTGCGACATGCTATGAACCGACCGTATTATGGAATCCATCTCAAGATTCCAAAGTATCAAAAGAAGAGATTTTTGGTCCGGTTGTAAGTGTCTATCCTTATTCCGACCGAGAAGAGGCCATCCGTCTCGCAAATGCTTTGGATTACCATTTTCAGGCGGCTGTATTTACCAAAAACATTGACGTTGCATTTGATACCGTCCAAAAACTCAATGCCACCGCGGTGATGGTCAATGACCATACGGCATTCAGGGTGGATTGGATGCCATTTGGTGGCAGGGATGCTTCAGGAGAAGGATTGGGAGGAATACCTTATACTATGAGGGAAATGACAAGAGAAAAGCTGATGGTGGTGAAAAGCAGGTATTTGTAAAATTGATTGTAGCCAAAGACCGTATTATTGTAATCATTACTGAAAATGAGATTTCTTCGAATTCATCCCAATTTATGCCAAAAGTACCCGTTAAGATTTTTCTTCATTTGGCACATTATTAAAATTCTGCAAAAATCTAATTATGGCCTAATTTGGAAATGGACCTAAATGAAAAACAAAAACCGAAAAAATAAATCAGGTTGGTCGTCACATTGACAATATTGTGTAAATACCAAAGGTCTAAGCCCAAGGCCGTATTCACAAAACTCATAAAAAAGAAGGTGCAGAAATTGTAAAAAAATATCCCAAACAGAATCCAAAATGCTAGGCTACTCATTATCTTGGAATCCTTTTCTATAACCTCCAAAATGCAGAAACAAGAAATAAAAGCAATAAAGATTTGTGTGATGGTTTTATAAACCGAGAAGAAGTCATTGAAGAATACCGATATCAACCATAAAGGAAGAACTATCATCCAAGCATTTATGAGAAGAAACTTCAATTTGCTATTTGAACCCAAATGCATCAAAAACCATATCAAAAATAAAGGCTCAAAAAGGTTGTAAGCATATCTCACCACATGATTTCCACAGTCGTTTTCTATTATGTAAAACATCCAACCTGCCAAGTCTACCGCAAATCCAACAATCAGAAAACCAATAAAGTATCTGAAAACGGAGCCGATTTCTTGGAAATAAAGCAAACCAATAACGAGAGGAAACAATACCGAGAAGGTGGATATTAACTGCAAATAAAAACCCCATTCCTGTACCATGATAGTATTAATCTGATAATTCCAATTTTTTAAGTTTCCTTTTTTATGAGATTCAGTTTTTGGGTCTTATAGTACTTCCAGAGACCAACTGTATAAAAACCATAAGTGATGATGTTGAAAACATTATGAAGGAACCAAAGATTTTTTGAAAGTTCAGTGTTCAAAAATGTTGCGATAAAGAAGGTACAAAAGCAGTAAAAAAAGATGCCGAGAAAGATCCAAAACATCGGTTTATCAGAAACAGAATCATATTTTTCTACCATTTCAAGCAATACAATTCCTGCCAAGAAAGAGAATGAAATCTCGTAATACAAATCAAAAACCAAGCCCGGGTAATATTGCTGGATAGGAAAAAACCATCTTAAAACCTGAAGGGAAACCCAAAAAATTGGAGTGAATATAAATAGGGTGTTGGCAAGCCCTTCGGCTTTTACATTTTTGACATAAGTTTTGATCAGGTAAATAAAAAACAAAGCCTCTATGAGTGAGTAAAAATTATATACGAACTTATTTTTATCACCTAATCCGATTTGATTAAAAACATACATGGTTAAATCAGCCAACAATCCAATAAATAAAAACAAAAAAAACAGCCGGATTTCCCTGCTGCCTTTTTTGAGAGTCAAAGCGCATACGAGTATTGGAAATAGAATCGCCAATATGGAACTTAACCTTAATAAATGTTTGAGATCAATATCCAAAACAGAATTATTGATTTGGGGGTGGAGGAGTTGATTTTTGGAGGAGTTCACCGGAACGTCCTGATTTCTTAAACTGAATATTTTCTCCTCTTGAATCGACCGGAACAAGGATCAATCTAATGTAATTTGGAACATAGGATGTTCCGTATCCAAAATAGTACCTCACATTTTTGATCCCGTCAATATTCAAAAAATTGGTGACATATCCTTCTTCATTCCCGAAATATGCATGACCATATTTCTGGTGGTTTTTAAATTTTGGGTCTTTTACATAATTATCTTTTAGCTCTTTAACTTTGCTTTTTGGTATACTTTTATCACGAAGATGTGTAGCTCGAGAATGGTTCTTTATAAATTGGACATAATTACTTATTCCATTTAAATCAACCCCAAAAGGGTCTCTTCCAGGTTTTATCAAATTATCCTGCTCCGGCTGAAGATTTTCAGAAAAAACGACATCATTTTTTGGATAAACAAAATTAAATTTCGGTTCGTAGGCAAGGAATAAATTATTCTGATCAAGGCAAAACCAAAACATTAGACCTGAAAATCCCTCTAGTTCAGAAAATTTCTTAAGTTTATTGTACTTAAAAGTTCCTCCTAAGTGTGTTTTATAAACATTTCGAAGGGTACCATCTTTAATGTCGGCAAGGTATTTACCTGCTTCTAGATAAGATATGGGTTCAGTCAAAAATGGTTTACGTCGCATAGTTTTATTTTATTTATTTATTTAAAATTTATTTCAAAACCTTATCCCTCCACAATCCTTCCCTCCTTTGCCAATTCTGCGGGTAAGTTGGAATTCGGCTTCTTTTGGTGAGGAGATGGTAATCGAATAGCTTGTGTCGGCATCGCCATTCACAAACCAATGGACAACATATTCTTTTTCCTCTTCAAGCTCAACAGTAGCAGCATCCGAATCGGTCAAAATGACTTTGTCATCGAGGTACAATCTCATTTTGCCATTGCCTATAAAAGTCGATATTACCAGCTTTGCCATACCACCAAAAAGAATATTCTAAATCTATCCATTGGTAAAGGAATCAGAAATCGACAATTAGAATTCGGCTGTTGATATTTAGAAAACGGTCTAATAAGACACGATTTCGGCAAGATCTACCGAATCACTTTTAGGAACTCTTCCTTCCTGCGCCTTGACACATCTACATGTGATCCATCCACCATTTTGACCAAGCCACCTTCGCCTTTGATATATTCTGTGATAAATTCCAGATTGATCAGATGGGAATTGTGTACCCTAAAGAAGCGGTAATCCTGAAGCAGCTGTTCACAATCCTTCAAAGTCTTGGAAACCACAAGCTTTCTTTTGTCTGACATATAAAAGGTCGTGTAGGTATTGTCCGACTCGCATCTGACGATGTCCTTGATCGCAACAAACAAAAATCCTGTCATGGTCGGCAAAGCGATTCTCGTCTGATTGGTTTTTTCCTTCAGGTTATTGATCAATTGAACAAGGTTCCCTGTTTCTTCCCCAGATTTTTTCTTTTGTCTGAATTTATCCAACGCCTTTTCAAATTCAGTTTTGTCTATGGGCTTCAGCAGGTAATCCACAGCAGCCATCCTAAAGGCCTTGATGGCATATTCTTCAAAAGATGTCGTAAAAATGATTTCAAAAGAAAAATGGTACAAGGTCTGCAACCAATCGAAAGAGGTATATGGGGGCAACATGACGTCACTGAAAACAAGATCAGGCTGAAGTCGGTCCACCATGTCCTGCACTTCCCCGATACCATTTGCTATTCCTACCAGTTCAAAATCTGCATGTTCACCCAAATACCCGGCAAGAGTCTGCTGAGCATGAATTTCATCTTCCAATATCAATACTTTGTATCTCATAAAAATCTTTAAACTTCAAAAGGTATTGTAATTATTACCTGCTTTCCGGGAACTCCATCCTCTCTTTCCAAAAATGTAAATTCGGCTTTGCCCGAACTCACCTGATTGAGGGTTTCGAACCGCTCCCGCATCAGCGACATCCCGAGTGAAGTCTTTTTAACTTTGGTCGAAAGATCAATCTCTGATTTTACATGCTGCTTTTTTCCATTGTCTTTGATGGTACAAAGGATATGGTCCGGGTCCTTTATCCCAAACTCCACTTCGACTTTCCCACCGCTTGAGATGCCATGCCAAATGGAATTTTCCAAAAATGGCTGGATCAACATCGGTGGGATACAAACTTCATCGGGATTGATATCAGACGTCCATAATATGCTGAATTCGAAAGAGTTATTCATTCTCAATTGCTCCAACTGCATGTATATCTTATTGGCTTCTATTTCATCGACCAAGGGTACGATCCTTTGGGTGGAACTTTCCAGGACATGTCGGATCAGTTGGGAAAACTTCACCAAGTAGCTTCCTGCCACTGCAGCATCTTGCTGATGCATGTAATGGTGGATGGAATTGAGGCAGTTGAAAATAAAATGCGGATTGATCTGTGCCCTAAGGGCCTTGAGTTCTACCTGGGCTACGGCGAGTTTCATTTCTGTTTCTTTTTGCTTAAAAAAGGACTCCCTTTTAGCACGGTAAAAAACAAATACAATAAAAGAGAATGCCACCACCACCGGAACCAATGCTAAAAGTACTGCTCTTTCTATCTGAAGGGCGGATTCATCCTGATTGGTAACAAACCCAAGAACAGAATTTTTGGTATATAAGGAATGGACCGAAAAAAAAGCATCCATAAAAAACGTGAGTTCAAACATAATTTGGATTTAATTCAAACAATAGAATAATTGGTAAAAGATACTCATTTTTTTGAATTATTTACCTATTGTTTTGTGTTTGAAATACAATTCTAAAATAAGGCAAGAAAAGCCCAAAATACATTAAATTGGTAACAACTGCACCAAACCACAACTACACCATGGAAATAATTCAAACAGAATCCGGAAACAAAGGTAAATTCACCGCCATCGACAATGGAATCCAAGCAGGTCTAATGACCTATTCGATAGCCGGTGAAGACAAAATCATCATCGACCATACAGAAGTCAGCCCAGCCTATAACGGTACCGGCCTTGGTAAAAAACTTGTGGTTGCAGGAGTAGAGTTTGCCAGGCAAAACAATATAAAAATCCTTCCTCTCTGCCCATTCGCCCGTGGAGTATTTGCAAGAAATAAGGACTTAAGAGATGTATTGGTTTGAAATAATTTATTAAATTAAAACCAATACTACACCAAAACCACAAATCATGATCAAGAAAGAATATTCAAACGGAGAAGTCACCATCACTTGGGAACCTGACAAATGCATCCATTCCAAAAACTGCGTAACCGGGCTGCCAGGGGTTTTTAATTTCGAAAAAAGGCCTTGGATTGACCAAAATGGAGCGAATACCGAAGCGATTGTCTCACAAATCAAGAAATGTCCATCAGGGGCTTTGGGATTTTATTATAACGATGAAGCCAGAGAGTTAGAAAGTGCTTCTTCTGAGCAGCTTGTAGAAGTAATGCCAAATGGCCCTCTGATGGTCTATGGCAATATTGAAGTCAAATTCAAGGATGGAAAATCTGAAAAGAAATTCAAAGTGACGGCTTTTTGCCGTTGTGGGGCTTCAGGAAACAAACCTTTTTGCGATGGAAGCCATAAAAAAATCGGATTCGAAGGTTAAATACCAAATAATACTTCCGTTAAATCTCCCTTTTGTAAACAGGTAAGTTGATTTTATTTTAATCATTTCTGCAAGGATCCCCCCCCCTCTTTCAGTGACCATTTGTTATCCTTATAAAAAAGAATGAAAAATAAATTTGGATTACTGATTCTCCTAGGCGCCTTATTTGGAGTTATAGTTGGCTTTGTCCTTGCTAAAAACACTTCATCTATTGGAAGGGAAGATGTCAAAGCTGCTCAAAGGCTTTTCAATCTGAACTTTAATGACGCAGAAATTGACACCATGTTATCTTACCTTGAAGGCAACCGCAAAGGATTTGACAGCATGCGGACTTTTTCTTTGTACAATAACCTTGAGCCTGCTGTTTCATTTGATCCCTACCCCTTGGATTTGAATTTCAAAACTAGCTCAGGATTGGTAGAATGGAAGGTAAATGAAAACATAAAACTTCCAAAAAATCCCGAAGAGATAGCTTTTATGGCAATCATGGATTTAGCCGGTTTGATCAAATCAGGACAGATTTCATCGGTTGAGTTAACAAAGATTTACCTTGAAAGAATAAAAAAATACGATCCAAAACTGCAGGCATTTATTACCGTGACTGAGGATTTGGCTTTGTCCCAAGCCCAAAAGGCAGATGAAGAGATTGCTTCGGGAAATTACAAAGGGCCGCTGCATGGCATTCCTTATGGAATCAAAGACCTTGCAGCAGTTCCGGATTACCCTACAACTTGGGGCGCAGCACCATACAAAGATCAAGTCATCAACGAAACAGCTACCGTGGCTTTAAAGCTGGAAGAAGCAGGAGCAGTCCTTTTGGGCAAACTTGTCTCAGGTAGCTTGGCAAGAGGAGATGTATGGTTTGGCGGGAAAACCAAAAATCCTTGGGACCTGACGCAAGGAGCTACAGGTTCATCTGCAGGTTCAGGTTCGGCTACCTCGGCAGGATTGGTAGGATTTTCAATAGGAACAGAAACACTCGGGTCGATTGTTTCACCCTCCACTCGATGCGGAGTGACCGGATTGAGGCCTACTTTTGGAGCAGTGAGCAGGTCAGGTTTTATGACGCTTTCATGGAGTATGGACAAAGTAGGACCGATGTGCAGGTATGCTGCTGATTGTGCCGTTGTATATGATTATATCCGCGGGCAGGATGGCAAGGACCGCTCTGTCCAAAATGTCAGCTTTGAATTGTTAAGTGAAGCAGACTTGAAAGACCTAAAGGTCGGTTACTTCTACAGCCAATTTGAATCGGATACTTCTTCAAACCATATCCATAACCAACGGACTTTGGAAGAATTTAGAAAAATGGGGATTAACCTGGGAAAAGTAGAATTGCCAAAGGATTATCCTTTCAACGTATTTGATATCATTCTCCGAGCTGAATCGGGAGCATTTTTTGATCAATTGATTTTGTCTGGAAGAGATAGCTTGATGGTAGAGCAAGACAAAGGTTCAAGGGCAAATTCCCTTCGTCAGTCCAGGTTTATTCCTGCTGTAGAATACCTTCAGGCAAACCGGCATAGAAGGATGCTAATTGAAGAAATGCACAGGCTGATTAAAGATTATGATGTCGTTATCTCTCCTACTTTTGGAGGAAGGCAGATGCTCATCACCAACCTTACAGGTCATCCTGTAATCAGTGTACCAAATGGATTTGATAAAAAAGGAAGGCCGACAAGCATCACTTTGGTAGGCAATTATTTTGACGAAGCCAAAATCCTTGCTTTGGCCGAGGCATACCAAAAACGATATCAGTATCATGGAAAGGTCCCTAAGGGGCTTAATTGATGAATTGAATTCGAGTCGGATATTTAATGGATTAAGACTTTGATGAACTATGTTGCTTGGCCAAATCGTGGTTTGGAAATTTTCCAAATGAGAATACCGGAATTTTGTTTTTAATAAATATGAAAAAAGTACTGATCTTATTGGCACATCCAAAATACGAGCATTCAGTGGTGACTCAAACTTTGGTCAATGCGGTTTCAAATCTTGAAAATGTCGAAATCAGGGACTTATATGAATTGTATCCAGATTTTAACATTGATGTTCAGACTGAGCAAGAAACCCTGATTATGGCTGATATCATCATCTGGCAACATCCGGTCTATTGGTATTCAGCTCCACCATTACTCAAGCAATGGATTGATTTGGTTTTGGAATTTGGATGGGCCTATGGACCAGGAGGAGTATTTCTAAAAGGAAAATACATACTCAACGCAGTGAGTTCGGGCGGTGCCAAGGATGCATATTCTAAAGAAGGTAAACACGGATTTACTATTAAGGAATTTTTCTTGCCTTTTTATCAGACAGCCAAACTTTGTAACATGACTTACCTTCCGCCATTTCAAGTCAATGGTACCCACAAAATAATTAATGAAGAATTGAAATCTGTCGGTGAAACTTACCGAAGATTGCTGATCTTTCTTCGTGATTCCACATCAATTTCTGAGGAAATAATATCGATGGACAGTTTGAACCAACTTAGCATATAAGCCATGGAAGACAGTTTTTTATTTCAAGCCATCATCTATCTGGCAGCAGCAATCATCTGCGTTCCTATAGCCAAAAAATTAGGGATGGGATCTGTATTGGGTTATTTATTGGCAGGAATCATCATCGGACCTTATGTCCTTGAGTTTATTGGGGAGGAAGGGGAAGACATCATGCATTTTGCGGAATTTGGCGTGGTCATGATGCTTTTTCTAATAGGTCTGGAATTAGAACCTGCCAAACTCTGGCAAATGCGCGCCATGATTACAAGGATCGGATTGTCTCAAGTTTTGCTTACAACAGTGGCTTTTTTTGGGATCATGGTTGGTTTTGGATTTTCATGGCAAGTGTCGCTGGCTGTTTCTATGTCCCTATCCCTTTCCTCTACTGCGATAGTATTGCAGTCTTTAAAAGAAAAAAACCAATTGGATTCCGCAGCCGGAAAAAACTCTTTTGCGGTTCTTCTGATGCAGGACATTGCGGTGATTCCGATGTTGGCTATCATTCCATTGTTGGTGGTCGCAGGCGAAGCCCTATCAAGTGATCATCATGGAAGTCCTGTCGAGCAGTTTGCCGGATGGATTCAGACCTTATTCGTAATCGGCGCAGTGGGTTTGGTGGTCTTGTTGGGTAGGTATGCTTTTGTACCAATATTGAGGATCATCGCAAGAACACGGTTGAGAGAGTTGTTTGTTGCCTCAGCCTTGCTAATCGTGGTCGGCATCGCCTTTCTGATGGAATTGGTAGGCCTCAGTCCTGCTTTGGGTACTTTTTTGGCAGGAGTTGTTTTGGCCAATTCAGAATTCAAACATGAATTGGAAAGTGATTTGGATCCCTTCAAGGGATTGTTGTTGGGATTGTTTTTCATCGCAGTCGGTGCATCCATCAATTTTGGACTGATCGGCGAAAATGCAGGTTTGATCATTTCCATCACTTTGGGGATCCTTTTGATCAAAACATTGATTTTGATCGGAATCGGCAAATACGCGAGACTCAGTTTGGACCAAAACCTTATCTTTTCGATAGACCTAAGTCAGGTGGGTGAGTTTTCTTTTGTGACTTATTCATTTGCGAGTCAGCTACAAATTTTGGACAAACCCACCACCGAAATGCTCATGGCCATTACTGCCATCAGTATGACAGTAACTCCTCTATTAATATTATTGAACGAAAAATTGATCCTTCCCCGGGTTGGAACTTTGGAAAAAGAGGAAAAAGAAGCAGATACAGTTGAGGAAAAACACAGCGTGATCATCGTCGGCTTTTCACATTTTGGAAGCACCATCGGGAGATTTCTCCGAGCCAACGGTGTAAAGGCGACTATTTTGGACAATGATTCTGATAGGGTGGACCTTTTAAGAAAAATGGGATTTAAGGTGTATTACGGAGATGCCACACGGGCAGATTTGTTGGAAGCTGCAGGGGCCCACGATGCCAAAATCCTCATTTCTGCCATAGACAGCCCCGAAACCAATTACCTATTGGTCGAGATGGTAAAGAAACATTTCCCAAATCTGGAAATGATGATCCGTGCAAAAAACAGAGTGGATGCATTCGAATTGATGGAAATGGATGTACCCAATATTTATAGGGAACATCTGGATACATCGATCAGGTTAGGAAAGGAAGTCCTGACAAAACTTGGTTTTCGGTCCCATACTGTCCACCGCTTGGGGCAAAGTTTCCTGAAATATGATGAATCAGCTTTAAGTGAATTGGTCAAAGTAAAACACGACCAAAAAGAATATATTTCCGCAGTAAGGAGACAGATTGAAATGCAGGAGGCATTACTTTCATCTGAACTCCATAGAAAGTTCACACTCAACGACCATGCATGGGACTCAGAAGTGATGAAAGGAAAGTGATTTTCTTAAAAAGAAGTCTATACTTGTAGATGAAAAAAATCCTGCCGCTGATTGTCCTCTCACAGTTTTTGAGTACTTCGCTTTGGTTTGCAGGAAATGCAGTGTTACCCGATTTCGCAAAGGAAATCAAGCTTGCGCCGGAATACCTTGGTCACTTGACAAGTGCAGTGCAGTTTGGATTTATCGCAGGTACTTTGGTTTTCTCCATTCTGACTGTCGCAGACAAATTCTCCCCATCTTGGGTGTTTTTTTGCAGTTCGGTGGTAGCATCTGCATTTAACTTTGCTATCCGAATCGAGGATATCAGTGCCTTGGAAATTTTGCTTTTCAGGTTCGGAACCGGATTTTTTCTTGCGGGGATATATCCGGTAGGAATGAAAATTGCCTCAGATTATTTCCAAAAAGGATTAGGCAAATCTTTGGGTTTTTTGATTGGAGCCTTGGTTTTGGGAACTGCTTTTCCTCACTTGGTAAGAAGTTTTCTGGATCCGCTTCCCTGGAGATATGTAATTGACGCCACTACAGTCTTGGCTTTGATTGGTGGGTTGACAATCGTTGCATTCGTACCAAACGGCCCATACCGGAAAAAAAGCCATGGTTTTGATTTCACTGTTTTCTTTAAAGTTTTTAAAACTAAATCAATCCGATCAGCGGCCTATGGGTATTTTGGGCATATGTGGGAATTGTATGCTTTTTGGGCTTTTTTGCCCTTCATCCTTCAGTATTATAATTCAATCCATGAATTGCAATTGGATGCTGCGTTTTGGTCGTTTACGATTATTGCTGTTGGTGCAATATCATGTAGTGTAGCGGGAATATTGTCAGGGAAATTCACTCCAAAAGCAATAGCCTCCTTTGCACTTGCCTTATCGGGGATCTGTAGCTTTATTTCTCCGTTGCTTGTTTTTCAAGATTCTCAGGGAGTGCTGTTGGTATTTTTGATTGTTTGGGGATTGGCGGTCACGGCGGATTCACCGATGTTTTCGACCATGGTCGCCCAAAATGCACCTGAGGCAACACGAGGAACCTCCCTGACAATTGTCAACAGTGTCGGCTTTGGCATCACGATCATCAGCATTCAGCTCCTCAATTTCCTTTCCCTCCACCTTGATCCCATCTATTTATTTCCGGTTTTGGGACTTGGTCCATTTTTAGGATTGTTGGGATTGGGATTCGGTTCAAACCTTATCTCAAAAAAGAGACACTCTAAGCAAAATATAAATATCTAATTTTTGCCAAAAATATTATTTTTTATATTTTCATAATTTAATCCACAAACTTTTTAGTCTGAAATTTTATATATTTCATACTTTTATTTCTATTTGTAAATAGATATAACCACAACCAAAATCTTATAAAACATTTATGAAAAAGAATCTAAATTCAATTTTTAAGGCTGCATTTATTGCACTTAGTATTTTTTCTGCAGCTTTTATTTCTTCATGTTCTGATGATAATGACACTCCGTCTATTCCTACCAAAGGTACTTTGTTAGGAAATATCCAGACTTTTGATGACAAGTTAATAATCACTAATGATGCCGGGGGAGTGACAATTACAGCTTCCAACCTTACAGGTCAAACATTCACAGCAACTGCTGACAACACCGGAAGGTATACTTTCAATGACCTCCCCTATGACAGTTACCAGTTTGAAATCAGCAAATCCGGCTATGGAACTTTGAAGGTTTTTGGAATTTCTCATGTCTATGTTAAAGATGTAATCTCTACTGTGGTTCAAAATATTCCTTTTGGAAAAAATTCCACAACCACCGTAACAGGATTGACATTCAGTGAGTTTTTATTAAATGGTGAAGTCGGTGTAAGTTTTGATTATAATTTATCACCTGTACCAACTTCCTCCAACAAAGCTTTTGTCCGCTACTTTTTAGGTCCATTTGCAGATGTTTCCAACACCAAATTTACGGCGAGAAGTGAGGTTTTGAGTTTTTCGAGTTTGAGTGCCAATACAGGATTTACCAAAGAAAAGCTGTTGGAAATGGGCTTTACAGCCGGACAGACAGTTTATGTCAGGATGTATGGCGATTCCTTCATATCCAACAATTGGGAGGACCCGACCTCAGGCGTTGAAGTATTTCCCAATATCAACCCCACCACTGTAGCAGCAGTTTCATTTGTAGTCCCAAATTGATTTCCAGCTAAGGACTATGAATTTCAAATTTCCATATTTCATCCTTGTTTGCTCTATATACATTTTGATGGGTTGTGGCAATAATCAAGAAGCTGAGATAAAAAACGTCGTAGAAGGATTTTACTCAGGTTATGACGGCAACTTCCGAACAGCTGATACTGTAATGATTTCAAAGGAATTACAGAATTTGATCAGTAAGGCAATTGAGAAGGAAATCTATGAAGCCAAAAAAATGAAAGAAAGTGACTTTCCCACCGACAAACCGATGATGATCGAAGGGGATGTTTTTACAAGTCTTTATGAAGGTCATAACAGTGCAAGTATCGAAGAAATATCTATGGAAGGACAAGTTGCCCATGTTAAAATAATATTTCAAAATACCGCATATAACCACATTTGGTCAGATCAAATAATCCTGATCAAAGAAAATAACACATGGAAAATTGATAATGTCGTATACGAAGGGCAACAGCAGGATTTCCCCGACCTACAATCCAATCTCAAAAGGCTGATTGATTATAAATCAGACAATTAGTGTATTTTGAGTTGAATTTAAATAATCCGATTTGCATTTTTTTGAAGTAACAATAAATCCTATTTACTCAGGATGATTTCCTGTAAAAAAAAGACCTTCGAGGTTTGAAAAAACCTCAAAGGTCTTACATTTTTACTTCTTACTTCCAACTTCGTACTTCCTTCCTACCCTCTCATTTCTTTGTAAGCATTGATCAATCCGTTTGTGGATGCATCATGGCTGCTTACTTTATTTTCATTAACCAGTTCAAGCAAAATAGCATTGGCCAAAACTTTACCCAACTCCACTCCCCATTGGTCAAAGCTGTATATATTCCAAATCACTCCCTGCACAAAAATCTTGTGCTCATACATCGCTACTAACTGCCCCAAAGTGTAAGGTGTAAGCTGTTTTACCAAAATAGAATTGGTAGGTCGGTTTCCTTCAAAAACCCTGTGAGGAGCGATTTTGGCTATTTCCGCTTCAGGTTTTCCGGCTTTGGTCATTTCGGCAGTTACTTCCTCAAGGGTCTTCCCATTCATAAGGGCCTCAGTCTGTGCAAAGAAATTGGAGAGCAACTTCACATGATGGTCAGAAATGGGATTATGGGAAATCGCCGGAGCAATAAAATCACAGGGGATCAAATGTGTTCCCTGATGGATTAGCTGGTAAAAAGCGTGTTGACCGTTGGTTCCCGGTTCTCCCCAAATCACCGGTCCCGTGCTGTAATTGACCTTTTGGCCATCCCGAGTCACATATTTCCCATTGGATTCCATGTTTCCCTGTTGGAAATATGCGGCAAATCGGTGCATATATTGGTCATAAGGCAAGATTGCTTCAGAAGTCGCACCCAAGAAATTGGTATTCCACAATCCGATCAAAGCCAAGATCACCGGAATATTCTTGTCAAAATCAGTATTTCTAAAATGCAGGTCCATGCTGTGTGCACCGGCGAGCAATTTCTCGAAATTGTCAAATCCAATCGCACAGGCGATAGGCAATCCGATGGCTGACCAAAGAGAATACCTTCCTCCTACCCAATCCCAAAAAGCAAACATATTTTGAGGGTCGATTCCAAATTCGGTGACTGCTTTGGCATTGGTGGACAAGGCCACAAAATGCTTGGCAACTGCACTTTCAGCTTTGGCATGTTCCAAAAACCAATTCCTAGCTGAATGGGCATTGGTCATGGTTTCTTGAGTGGTGAAAGTTTTGGATGCGATAAAAAACAAGGTCGTCTCTGCGTCCACTTTCTTCAAAGTCTCCGCGATGTGTGTTCCGTCCACATTAGAAACAAAGAAAATCTCCAAGTCGGGGTTTTGGTAAGGTTTCAAAGCTTCAGTCACCATCACAGGACCCAAATCCGAGCCTCCGATTCCGATGTTGACAAGGGATTTGATGGGCTTGCCGGTATATCCCAACCATTTTCCACTCGAAATCTGGTCTGCAAAACCTTTCATTTGAGCCAAAACATCATTGATGTCAGGCATCACATCCTTTCCTTCAAAATAAACAGGGGAATTGGAACGGTTCCGCAATGCGGTATGTAATACGGCCCGGCCTTCGGTTCCGTTGATTTTTTCCCCTAAGTACATCGCTTCGATGGCTTTTTTCAGGCCTGTTTCTTTGGCAAGCTCAAGCAATTCAGAAAATATGTTATCGTCGAAACGGTTTTTGGAAAAGTCCACCAAGATATCTTCAAGCTTGATGGAGAATTTTTCGAAGCGGGAACTGTCAGCAAATAGATTTTTGATATGGGTATCCTTATTGGCATCAGCCAATTGTTGGAGTTTGGACCAAGCTTGTGTGGTGGTGGGATTGATATGATTCATCTCAAATAGGTTTTAAAAGATATGCGGTGCAAAAATAAGATTTAATATGAGGGGATGAAATGAAGTTTTGGTAAAGGAAGAATGTCCAATGGATAATAATTGGAAAAAATTTTTTCATTTCACCTTAAATGTTAATATTTAAAAACAATTTCATCAAATCACCATGGTAAAAAGCTGCTTCTTTTCCCTTATTTTCTGTTTCACTATTTCTAATGTATTCAGCCAAGAAAAAACTGTTTTGGATAAGGATTTTAATGAGTTAGGAAATTCCTCATCATCAGGCTTCTATTTTCGTGTTAACCCTCTTGATAAAAAAGAATTGAGTTTTACGATTTTGGACTCTTTGGAAAATGAAATCGGAAAAGAATCATGGAAAATCGATAAAAATTCAGGTTTAGTCAGTGAAAGAAAAATCGAACTTTTTTATCCTGATGGAGCTTCCAAAGAAACATTAATCATTACTGAAAATAATAGAGAAATCACTTTTTTCCATGAAAACGGAATGAAAAAATCTGTTGAAAAACAAATTGCGGGAATGATCAGCTCAAGATCACATTTCAATGAGTTTGGAGAATTGGAATCAGTAGATAAAATCACAAAACCTGAAGCAAAAGGAGGAATCCAGGCTTGGAGCATGCATTTACGGAATAATTTAAAATATCCCAAAGCGGCTATCAATGCGGAAGCTGAAGGAAGAGTATTGGTAGAGTTTGATATAAACGTAACGGGGAAAGCCGAAAATGTCCAAATCAAAAATAAAGGAGAAAGCCATGCTTCCTTGGAAGATAGAAGCCAAACGCATGGTAGAAACATTCAAAAATGGTTGGATTCCTTTGACTATCAATGGAATTCCCGAAAAGACCAAAATGACTATACCGATTGCTTTTAAAAGAGGATAATATTCATTTTATACTTGAATCAAAAAAAGCCTCCAAATTTACAAAGGAGGCTTTTTTAATTTTTCGATATTTCATTTTCTATTCACTTCGCCGGCAATACCTTTCCCTCCACTTCCCCAAAACCAATCCGTATCCCATCTTTTTCTGCATAGCCTTTCATGATAACGGAATCTCCGTCCTGGATAAATTTGCGTTCGCCTCCTTCTTCCAATAATACCGGTTTTGTTCCTTTCCATGAAAGTTCAAGCATGGAACCAAAGCTGTCTTCGGTCGGACCCGAGATCGTTCCCGATGCCATCATGTCCCCGACATTGATATTACAGCCGTTGATAGTATGGTGGGCAAGCTGTTGGGCGATATTCCAATACATGTACTTGAAATTGGAAGTACAAACCTTAGTGGCTTTGAGGCCTTCAGGTTGGAGCAAAACCTCCAATTTGATATCAAAAGCATGGTCAGTCTGATATTGCAAGTATGGCAACACGTCCGGTTCCTGCTTAGGCCCTGCAACTCTAAACGGTTCCAATGCCTCCAAAGTCACAATCCAAGGCGATATACTTGAGGCAAAACTTTTGCCAAGGAAAGGGCCCAAAGGCACATATTCCCAAGCTTGAATATCCCTGGCTGACCAATCATTGAACAGCACCATCCCAAATATGTAATCTTCGGCATCCTCAGTACTGACACTGTCACCCATTTTGGTTGGTTTACCAATGACAAAAGCCATTTCCAATTCGAAATCCAATCTTTTGCTTGGTCCAAATTCCGGGACTGCCATGTCAGGATCTTTGAACTGACCTTTGGGTCTGATGATCGGCGACCCAGAGGGCACAATCGAAGATGCTCGTCCGTGATACCCAACCGGTAGATGCTTCCAATTTGGCAACAATGCATTTTCAGGATCGCGGAACATCTTTCCGACATTTGTTGCATGTTCGAGACTACTGTAGAAATCAGTGTAGTCTCCGATTTTTACCGGCAAAAGCATCTGTGCTTCATTTCTGCCTACAATGGCTTTCCCACGGCTTTGGTGGTCACGCAGTGCTCCGTTTTCCTCTTTAAGCAGATCCTGAACTTTGTCTCTAACTCTCTTGGTAGTAGCTTTTCCCAAGGCAATAAAGTCATTCAAGGAATCTTTTTGGAAAACACCATGTGGCATTTGGGTCATTTCAGAAAAAAAACCTTCCTCATGTAATACTGCCAAATCGACTATTTTATCCCCTATCGCTATGCCTGCTCGGGGGGAAATCCTCTTGGTTTGAAATATTCCAAACGGCAAATTAAAAATGCTGAAATCTGAATCTTTTGGTACTGGTACCCAACTTTTCAATACTGGTTTGGCTGCTGACTCACTCATGTTTAAAAATTTGTTCTCGGGTTAAAGATAGAATTTAAACAGGTAAGAAAAAATCAAAGAAAATTCAGGATATTAGAGAAACTACTCAGAAATGCTATTATGAAGGATCAAATTCAGTCAAATTATTAAATATTTTAATTCTGTGTATTTATAAAAATTTAGAATAAGAAATTGAAGTTTGTTAATTTTTTTTCGAAATTACAAGCTTGAATAGATTAATGCCAAAGATAACCATGAAGTACCTCAGTTCCATATTCATACTACTTCTCTTCCTTTTTGTAGCCTGCAAATCAAATACTTCCAATGAAATTTCCTTTGGAGAAGGGGAGCAATTAAGTTACAATTTCCATATCCGACCTATTCTGTCAGATAAATGCTTTGCCTGCCATGGGCCTGATGCCAATAAGCAGGAAGCAGGCTTGAGATTGGATCTTCCAGAAACTGCCTATGCTGCCTTGAAAGAAAGTCCCGGTAAATTTGCCATCGTTCCCAATGACATTAACGTTTCCGAACTTTACCACCGAATAGTTAGCACCGACCCCAACGAACTTATGCCTCCGCCTGAATCCAATCTCTCATTGACGGAGGAGGAAATTGCATTGATAAAGAAATGGATTGAACAAGGTGCACAATACGAACCCCATTGGGCTTTTGTAAGTCCCAAAAAAGCAGAATTACCCAAAATCAAAGACGAAGATTGGCCTAGAAATGAAATAGATTATTTCACTTTGGCCAAAATGAACAAGTTGGGCTTGGATCCAAATGATCAGGCAGAGAAGCACGAATTACTGAAAAGGGTAAGCCTTGACCTGACAGGTCTGCCGCCAACTCCTGAGATGATCAGTGATTTTGAAAATGACGGAAGTCCAGATGCTTATGAAAAAGCTGTTGACAAAATCATTAACCTACCCACATTTGGGGAGAAAATGGCTGTTCTTTGGATGGATATCTCCAGATATTCGGATTCCTATGGCTATCAGGATGATAATATCCGAACCCAATGGCCTTATAGGGATTGGGTCATCCATGCCTTCAATAAAAACCTTCCCTACGACCAATTCATCACGTGGCAATTGGCAGGTGATATGCTTCCAAATGCAAACAATGAACAGATTTTAGCCACAGCTTTCAACAGAAATCATAAATATACCGAAGAAGGAGGAGTAATTCCTGAGGAATACAGGGTGGAATATGTCCTAGACAAATCCAATACTTTTACCAAAGGAATCCTTGGAATTACCATGGAATGTGCTCAGTGCCACGACCATAAGTACGATCCGATTTCTCAGAAAAACTTCTACGAGATGTTTGCCTTCTTTAACAATACTCCCGAAAAAGGATATGAAGGTGACGTCTCCCAATCAAAACCGGCCAAAACTCCGATTCTTTGGATAGCAAGAGACGATATCAACGAACTCCTCACATTTATCAACCATCAGGATACAAGTAAACTGATGGTCTCTGTGATGGATGAATTGGATACCTTAAGAACTACTTATATTCTAAACCGGGGTTTATATGACGCCCGTACCACGCCAGTCACTCCAAATACGCCCGAAAGTATTTTTTCCTTTCCTGATGATCTGCCCAAAAACAGACTTGGACTTGCACAGTGGACTGTAGACAAAAACAACCCGCTTACTGCGAGGGTTTTTGTCAATCTGATGTGGCAGGAAATCTTCGGCGTGGGCATTGTCAAGTCTACGGGTGATTTTGGGATGCAGGGAGATCTCCCCTCCCATCCTGAACTCTTAGACTGGCTTGCTGTTGATTTCATGGAAAATGATTGGGATGTAAAGCGCCTGCTTAAAAAAATAATGACTTCGGCAACGTACATGCAGTCTTCGAAGGTTACCAAGAAGCATTTGAATACAGATCCTGACAATATTTATTTGGCTAGGTCACCTAGATTGAGATTGCCTGCCGAGAATATCAGGGATTTGGTTTTGGCGAGTTCGGGCCTGCTTGTACCTGAAATAGGTGGGCCAAGCGTGAAGCCTTATCAGCCTGAAGGGCTTTGGGAAGCAGCCACATCAGGGCGAGGAGAACTCAAAACCTACAAACAGGACAAAGGAGAAAAGCTTTACAGAAGAGGCCTTTACACCTTTATCAAGCTCACTTCACCACCTCCGATGCCGATCATATTTGATGGGTCAAACAGAGACCAATGTGAAGTCAACAGAGGAAGGACCAACACCCCGCTTCAGGCATTGGTCATGATGAATGATCCCTTGGTGATGGAAGCTTCACGGGTTTTGGCAAGTCAGTTGACCGAAAAAGAATCCGAGCCGGAAACAGCCATAGAAGAGGCTTTCAAGAGAATCCTTTGCAGGGCACCAAATTCTAAGGAATTGGATATTCTTTCAGGTTATTTCGAAGAAGAACTGTCACGATTCAGCAAAGATCAGGCTTCCGCTGATGATTTATTCAGAGTGGGTGAATACCCAATCCAAGAGGAAAAAATAGCCCCAAACACCGCTGCCATGATGCAGGTAATCCTGGCGATGTATAACCTTGAAGAAGCAATAACCAAAATTTGAGATGGAAAAAGAACAATTTGAACACGGATTAAACGAGAACAGGAGAAAGTTTCTTTCAAAGGTCAGTTTGGGTTTGGGCAGTATTGCTTTGGGAAGTCTATTGATTCCTGATTTGTTCAAAGGAAAAAGTGGAGAAGATGCCTTGATGGAAGCTTTGCCTCATTTTGCTCCGAAGGCAAAAAGAGTGATATACCTTTTTCAAAACGGTGCACCGTCTCAGTTGGAGACATTTGATTACAAGCCATTGCTAAACCAACAGATCGGACAGGAACTACCCGACTCCATCCGGGCAGGTCAAAGATTGACAGGCATGACAGCCGGACAAAGCTCTTTTCCTCTAGTAGGTTCTTTCTTCAAATTCAACCAATATGGAGAATCCCGAGCCTGGATTTCTGAGGCATTCCCCCATACGGCAAAAGTTGTGGATGACATCTGTATCATCAAGTCCATGCATACCGAAGCCATCAACCATGATCCTGCCTTGACATTCTTCCAGACAGGTGCCCAAGTGGGCAACCGCCCAAGTATGGGAGCTTGGTTGAGTTATGGACTTGGAAGTGAAAACAGCAACCTACCCTCCTTTTGTGTGCTTTTGAGCCGAGGAAAAGGAAACGGACAGGGAGTATATTCCAAACTGTGGACCAATGGATTTTTGGATTCCGTCCATCAGGGAGTTCAATTTTCCGCTAGTGAAGATCCCGTCCTATATCTCAAAGATCCCAAAGGGATGAACAGGGAAGACAGAAGAAGGATGTTGGATAAGTTGGCCGAACTGAACAATATGAATTATGAGACTTTCGGTGATCCCGAAATCCAAGCCAAAGTCCAACAATATGAAATGGCTTTCCGCATGCAAACTGCTGTACCGGAAGTCACTGATATCAAGTCAGAACCTGACAGTATCATCAAACTTTATGGTCCGGACTGCTTGATACCGGGAACATACGCTGCCAACTGCCTTTTGGCTAGAAAACTTTCTGAAAACGGAGTGCGCTTTGTACAGCTCTACCATCAGGGATGGGATGCCCATGACAACCTGCCCAATCAAATGGTCGGGCAAGCGAAAGATGTGGATCAGGCTTCAGCAGCGCTTATCACTGACTTGAAACAAAGAGGCTTATTGGATGAAACTCTGGTGATTTGGGGTGGAGAATTCGGTAGAACAAACTACTGTCAGGGCAAAATCCAAGTGGATAACTATGGCCGTGACCACCATCCGAGGGCGTTTTCCATTTGGATGGCCGGAGGTGGTGTCAAGTCAGGAATGGTCTATGGTGAGACAGATGAGTTTGGATACAACATTGTAGAAAATCCTGTTCATGTCCATGATTTCCAAGCCACTATCCTGCATCTGATGGGGATAGATCATGAAAGGCTTACCTACAAACACTTGGGGAGAAGGTACAGGTTGACCGATGTACACGGTAAAGTAGTAAAAGATATTTTGGTTTAACAGTTTTAACAGTATGCCCAAAAGCCAAAAGATCTTTACGATTCTTGAAAATTCACTGATTGTCCTCCACGGATTGATTCTTATTCTTGTCATTGGACAAGACAATATCCAATTGCCGGCTTTCTTGGAAGTTGTCGGTAGGATGCACCCGCTTTTGCTCCATTTCCCCATTGTGATGTTGTTTTTGGCAGCTTTGCTGTTTTGGTTTCCTGATTCCTTGGGGGTAAATTCTAAGGTTGCCATGAAATGGTTATTGCTTTCTGCACTTTTCTTTACAGGAGTCACCGTTTTGGCGGGGCTTTTTCTCAGTGTGGAAGACGGCTATGTCAAAGAGGATTTTGAAAACCACCAATGGACAGGATTGCTTGTGTTTTGGTTAGGGACTTTATGGTACTGGTTTTGGGTGAAAGACAAACTATCGATAGCCAAAGGTTTTTCAGTGGTTGTGTTGGCTTTGGTCTTGGCAACAGGCCATTTTGGCGCTTCACTGACACATGGAGAGGATTTTCTTTTTGAACCTTTGCAAAGCGAAATTGATGTTCCGCAAGTAAGTTTCGAGGAAGCCCTGGCATACGACCATGTCATCAAACCCATCCTGCAACAAAAATGTATCAGTTGCCATAAAGCCGGAAAAGTCAAAGGTGAGCTAAGAATGGATGAGGTCGAATACATCCTGAAAGGCGGCGAAATGGGTCCTGCTGTGGATTTGGAAGATCTTGAAAATTCCCAGATTCTTGTCCATATCCTGATTCCTTTGGAGGAAGAATTCCATATGCCGCCTAAGGGAAAGCCGCAATTGACAGAAACAGAACTTGCATTGATCCAAAGCTGGATTTTGGATTCCGCCCATTTTGACAAAAAACTGACATCATACAATCCTGAAAGTGAATTTTTTGCATTGGCTAAGGAGAAGTTTACCTCCCAAGATTCTAAATCTTATTCCTTTGAAGCAGCAAGTGCCAAAACCATTGCCGGTCTGAACAATGATTATAGAAAAGTAGTAGCTACTTATCCTGATTCTCCCGGTCTAAGGGTTACATTTTTTGGAAAAAACCAGTTTGATCCCAACACAATTGATGACCTAAAAAAAGTCAAAGAACAGGTCGTAGAACTGAGTTTTCAAAACATGCCACTAAAGGATGAGGACATAAAAAAACTTTCAGATTACCCCAATCTTGAAATCCTTAACCTGAATTTCACAGGCATCGAGGGAAGCAATTTGGGAGACCTGGAAAATCTCAAAAACCTGAAGCACCTTTCCCTCAGCGGCAATCCCCTATCTGAAGCAGCATTTGAAAGCCTTAAAGATTTCAAACAACTGGAAAATCTCTATGTATGGACCAATAAAAACGCTGATGCCATCGCCGCTTTAAAAACCAACTTGCCGAATACAAAAATCGAAGGGGGATTTCAGGATAATGGCACTTTATATCAATTGAATGCTCCACAAATAGAGTTTAAAAAGTCAATTTTCACAGACAAAGTAGACGTTACGCTCAAGCATCCTATCGGATCTGTGAAAATTTTCTACACCCTCGACAATACTTTGCCTGACAGCAGCAACCATCAGTTGTATTCAGGTCCAATAAGTTTAGATAAAAACACCACTTTGCGGGCGAGGGCTTTTGCTGAAGGATGGCTCGGAAGTACAGAAAAACAAGCTGTTTTTTTCAGGTCAAAAATTCAGCCTGACAGCTACAAACTTGCCTTCGAACCAAGCAAGTCATATAAAGGCTCAGGTGCCTTGACTTTATTTGACCTTGAAAAAGGAGATGAAGACTTTGGTACAGGAAAGTGGTTGGGCTTTCAGGATACTCCCTTTGAAATCCAAATGGATTTCAAATCCCCACAAAATATTCAAAATATTGCTTTCAGCACATTGGCAGCTGAAGGATCTCATATTTTCCCTCCTTCCAAGGTGGAAGTTTGGATCAAAACACAAAATGCAGACTGGAAGTTGGTGGATACACAAAAACCCGAGCAACCCACAGGAAACCGCGACAGGCTGCTTCAGATGTATGAATCCAAAATCAACCAAAATGGTATTTTGGCCATCAAAGCAAAACTTACTCCTGTCAATCCTTTACCAAAATGGCACCCGGGAACTGGTGGCAAAGGCTGGGTATTCGTTGATGAAATTCTGATCAATTGATATGAAAGCTTATCAGCGGTATTTTGAGCAGGTTCAATCCAAGCTTCAGATCGTCTTTGGCCAAAAAGAAAAAATCGAACAGGCAGCTGATTGGGTCGCAGATTGCCTGGCAAATGAAGGATTTATCTATACGAGCGGCACAGGACATTCTCATATTTTTGCCGAGGAGATTTTCTATAGAGCCGGAGGTTTTGCGCGGGTAGTTGCAATTTTGGATGAGGCACTGATGCTCCACAAAGATGCTTCCTTCAGTACCGAAGTGGAAAGGCAAGAAGGATATGCAGCAACGCTTTTGGAGGAATTTCCCCTTTCGGAAAAAGATGTTTTTATCATTTCCTCTAACTCCGGACGTAATACGGTCAGTATAGAGATGGCAATGATAGCAAAGGAAAAAGGAGCCAAAGTCATCGTCATTACCAACCTGAAACATACCCAATCAGTCACTTCAAGGCATCCTTCCGGCAAACGGCTTTTAGAAATCGCTGACTTGTATTTTGACAATGGCGGAGAAATCGGTGACGCTTCAGTGGCATTGGAAGGTTTGGATTTTAAGGTAGGGGCCACTTCCACCTCCACAGGCGCGGTTATTTTGCAAAGTATCATGGTGCAGGCTGCCGAAAACCTGATTCAAAGAGGGATCGTCCCGGAAATTTTCAGCAGCTCTAACTCCGATGAGGGAGAAGAACACAATGAAAATTTGATTGTCAAGTATAAGGGAAAAATTAAGGGTTTGTGATAAATAGGGACATTTTATCTTTTTTGTATTGGGTATTTTTTTTTATACTGGATCGTTTTGCAAATAAATATTGTAGAGTAATGAAATAAGTTTTTTTTGATAATTCAAAACCTAATTACACTAGTCTAAAATGCTTAATTTTAATTATTGCTATGGATTAATTTTAAAAATTGTTTTTATATGAAAAGAGTACTTGATTTTTTTATTTCAAATAAATTTTTGGTTGTTGGTATTTTTATTTTAATCTCCTTCTATTCACTAGTTATCCCAAATTCCAATGATGAAAATGAAAAATTCCACATTCCTAAAACCTTGAAAATTCATGGTCAATTTATTGGGTTAGATAATGATTCAAGGATAAGAATAAAAGTATTAAATCAAGTAAAAAATGATACGATTACGTTATTATTTGATCCAATTGCAGAAATCCAGATAAAGAAAAATTGGATTGAATTAAATGAAGGGGAGACTATTTGGTTTGATTTATGGGAACATGATTCTGAACTGTATAATAGAGACTCTAGAATCAAAACCCAGTTTAGGGCATATTCTCTTCATAAAAATGATAAAACGATTTTCAGCATTGAGGATTATTCCAAAATGGTCAAATCAAGTGTGAATATTGTCGACCCACAACAGAAGCTCAAAAACTTTCTTTTTGCCTTATCCCTAATCTTTGCATTTGATTTTATAGGAAAAAACAAGGATTTGTTTTTTGATTATTTTGAAAAAATTTCAGCTAAAGCCGACCTATATTTAGATCATACCAAAAAATATCCAATTGAAATTCAGGAATATTTTGATTGGTTAAGATTATCAGGTTTTCAAGGAAATTTTAGATTAACTTCAGATTACAATAAATCAAAAAACAAATTTTCAAAAAACACTGAATACCACATCAGTCAAAGTAAATTCAGCAAATGGACACTGCTATCTTTTGGAGTAACTCTTTTAATTTTATTCATTATTCTCCTCTTTCAAAAAAATTCCTATGGAGCGACTAGCATTATTCCGCAAATCTTAATGGTTTTTGTGTTGGCACTTTTTTTATTTAAGAGGGGTGAAAAAAAGTTTATTTTAAATGCAATTGGGATTGTTTTACCAAATGAAGAAAAAATACCCTGGAGCGAAATCGAGTATACAATAATTCATGATAAAATGGGAGCAAATGAACTGTTGGTAAAGACCTTTAAATCTAACCACCCCAAAATAATCCAGCTAAATGGACTGGATAAGGGAGTAAAAAAGATTAGTCAACTTATCGAAGTTTTGAAGGAAAAAAAATAATCAGGATTGGATATCTCATTAATTTCCATGTTTTGATAAATTTCTGTTTTCAAAATAAGTGTAGGACCAGAAATCAATTCAAATCTTAACAACACACTATGCAAATTTTTCAATGTGACAATTGCGGACATTCCGTTTATTTTGACAATACTGTTTGTCTGAAATGCCACAACCTTCTAGGATTTGAATCAAAAAATCTCAAGATGGTTTCTCTCCAGTTAAATCCTGATCAAAAATTCACAGAGACAACCACAGGAAAAGGTTATCATTTTTGCAAAAACCAAGCCCTTGATGTATGCAATTGGGTAATTTCTGATGAAGTAAGTGAGCAATATTGTATTGCCTGCTCGCTCAATAGGATCATCCCGGACATCACAAAAAAAGAATATTACGACAGGTGGAAAAAAATTGAATCGGCCAAGCACAGGTTGATTTACGCTCTGCTAAGATGGGATTTACCCATCCTTTCCAAAGCTGTTGATTATGAAAAAGGCTTGGCTTTCAATTTCAAATCGGATTCTACCATGCCTCATGGGCTTCGGGTGATGACTGGACATGCCAATGGTCTGATTACGATGAACATTGCCGAAGCAGATGATGTAGAAAGGGAAATGGCTAGAAATAATATGGATGAGGTTTATAGGACAGTTTTGGGTCATTTCAGGCACGAAATCGGCCATTATTATTGGGAAAGACTGATTTGGGGGACAAACAGGATAGATTCATTTCGGGCAAATTTTGGAGATGAAACCTACAGCTATCAGGAAGCCCTCAACCAATACTACAAATATGGTGCACCTGCAGACTGGAACCAAAACTTCATCAGTGCTTACGCCACGATGCATCCATGGGAAAGTTGGGCGGAGACTTGGGCACATTACATGCATATCGTCGACACGTTGGAAACTGCTTACTTCTACGGGCTCTCCATCAATCCTAAAGTCCATGAAAGCATCTTGGTCAAATCAGCCAACATCACAGAAAATGCCTACTACTGTAGAAATTTTGAAACGATTTTCGACCAATGGCTGCCATTGTCATTTATGATGAACAGCATCAACAGGAGTATGGGATTACGGGATTTATATCCATTTGTGATCAACTTGAATGTCAAGGAAAAACTGAGGTATATCCACAATGTGATTCATGAAGCTACTTTGGATTAACCTTTATACTATATAATAATAAGATCATGAAAGTTTTTAACTGTAGAAGATTTGGATTGATGGCAAGTTTTAGAACATTTCTACTTCTGTTGTTTAGCTTTCTTTCAACTTATTCTTTATCCCAAAAATCATCTGAAAGTGATAGTCAAAAGCCCCAAATAATTATCTCAACCGATATCGGGGGTGACGATCCTGACGACTATCAATCTATGGTTCACCTGCTAGTATATGCAGATCGGTTTGATATTTTGGGTTTGATTAGTTCTCCTCCGGGAAATGGCAGGATTTCCAATATCATGGAAAGTTTGGAAGCCTATGAAAAAGACTTCCCCAAATTGAAAGCAAAAAATGCAGTATTCCCTACGCCCGAATATCTTAGAAGTATTACAAAACAAGGCGCTTTGGATATTCAACAATCTGAAATTCCTGAAAATGTGAGCGAGGGTGCCAAGTGGATCATTGAAAAAGTGAATGAATCAAATAGCCCCATTTATGTTTTGGTTTGGGGATCGATGACAGATGTGGCCCAGGCAGTTCATGCAGATCCTTCTATAAAAAACAAATTACGCCTCTATTCAATTGGATCATGGAATACAGCTCAAGATCCAAAATCCCGCGATTACCTTTTCAATATCCATCCTGATCTTTGGTGGATAGAAAACAATAAAACCTTTAGGGGCATGTATATGGGTGGAGACCAAAGTGGGAATTTGGGTAATCAAACCTTTGTGGAAACATTTGTGAAGTATAATGGATATTTAGGAAAGCTTTTTTGGGAGCAAAAACAAGACATCAAAATGGGTGATACACCCTCCGTCCTTTACTTTTTACATGGAGATATGAATAATCCGGAGGGAGAAAGTTGGGGTGGATCTTTTGTGAAAACCGATCATGGTCCAAATTACTGGACTGACAATCCTCATATCGATCTGATTGAAAACGGCCGTCAAGGAGCCAAAACAGTCAATAGATTTCGAAAAGACTTTCTTATGGATTGGGCTAAAAGGATGAGTTGGTTGAAAGATTGATTTAAAAATCAATGTTTTTTGCATCAATCAACTCTACTCTCCTACCCATCTTTTTTTGAATCACCTTGAAATGATGCTCCTCTTCTTCTGAAATCAGGGAAATGGCTTCGCCTTCCGCGCCTGCACGACCTGTTCTACCTATCCGGTGGATGTAATCTTTTGGAGATCTTGGCAGTTCATAGTTGACAACGAAAGGCAAAAACTTGATATCAATTCCCCTTGAGGCCAAATCAGTTGCAACGAGAACCCGGAGTTTACCATTTTTGAATTTGGTCAAAGCATCTGTCCTTGCGCCTTGGCTTTTATCTCCATGAAAAGACACTGCCTCAATTCCGTTTTTATTGAGCTTCCCGGCGACATTGTCTGCTGTTCTGATAGAAGATGTAAATACCAACACCTGATTCCAATCCCCTGATTTGATCAGGTGGCGTAACAGGGGCCCTTTATATTCCATGGGTACCAAATAAGCTGATTGGGCGATCAGTTCAGGTGCAATCCCCTCGACTTCCACAAAAATCTTCTCAGGATTATGCAGGATTCGGTTGATGAGTTCCTCCACTGTTTCTTCCATGGTGGCTGAAAAAAGGATGTTTTGCCTCTTTTTGGGTAATTTGGACAGAATTTCGTCCACTTCCTCTTTGAATCCCAAATTCAATATTTTATCTGCTTCATCCAAAACCAAAACTTTCACAGCAGATAGAGAAATGGAATTTTTATCCACCAAATCCAACAACCTTCCGGGCGTGGCAACGACTACTTCTGTTCCAAATAAATTTCTCATTTGGGGATTGGCAGAAACACCACCAAAAACCGCCATGGTTTTTATTTTCCGAGGTAAAAAATTGCTGAAGACTTTGATTACTTCCTCCACCTGCGTGGCCAATTCTCTGGTAGGAACCAAAATCAATACAGGGATATTCCTTGTTTTGATATATTCGGTCTGCTGTAATTGCTGCAAAATAGGCAGCACATAAGCAGCTGTTTTACCCGAACCTGTCGGAGCAATCCCCAAGATGTCCTTACCTTTCAAAATAGCAGGAATGGCTTCGATCTGAATCGGATATGGACTTTCGTATTTTGCCTTTTTGATGGCGTCAAGGATGCTAAGAGAAAGTCCGAGGGAAGAAAAATCCATGTTTAATTGTTTTTTTGATAAAGGTAGGCTTAAAAACCTTTCCAATTAAGGATAAATTGAGACACTTCTGTAAGAATAATTCAGGAGTGACTTATGTTCAGGATTTGAAGTTTGAAAATCCTAATTCAAAATTGCCGTATCAAATCATTTGATCCCTGAAATACCCCCGCCATTTTCTGATATTGAAAAAGCACGAAGCTTCACCTGACCTTTGAATGGAATTGGGCCTTCATAAACTTTTGAATTGACATCAGGATCGCTGCCGTCTTCTGTGTACCGGATAGTCAGTCCGGGATTTTCAACATTGGCATGAACCATACCGTCAATGACTATGGCCCCGACTTTTGGCATGCGGTAATTGAAACCACCAAAGAGGTATTCCAATCGGGGAATCTCCTTTTGTCCAAGAGCATTGGCAAATAAGTTCCAGCTTTTTCCATCTCAATTTTCCCTTTTTCAGGGTCAGCAATTGCTGTCCATTCAGGATCCTGAGACCATGCCCTTTCTACATATCCCAACATTTTTGGCAAAAGGTAATATTCCATCATTTCTTGGCCTTTGATGGTTTCAGACCACAACTGACCGGAAACACCCTTGATATTTTTCCTTCCTTCTTCTGTCAGCATGGCTTTATTCTTTGACAGAGTCTCGATATCAATAGGATTGCCATACATGTCGGTTTCATTTGAAATAAAGTTATTTAAAGGAACCGTTCTCCAAGCTGTCTTCGTATCCACAAATCCAGACCATTGATGGCCGGGTTCATCAGGATCCATATTGTAGGCAAGGTCAAAATAGAAATTCGAAGAATTGCAGATTATTACTTCATAGCCTGCATTGGCCAATTGGTAAGCCATATCTTCTCCACCCCATCCTGCTACTGCATTCCAGGCATAGGCCCTGAATCCTTTATTTGCAAAGACGGGATTAGGTCGGATGACTTCCTTTCCGTTTTCATGTACTTCCAATTGTCCGATTTCTTCCCAACCTGCAGTCTGGATTCCTCTTTCTTCAAACATTTTGCTGACTCGGTTATAAAAATAATTCTGAAGGTCATTTCTCGTATCTATCCCTTCTGTATCAGCAATGAATTTTTCGCAAACCGGCGAATTGGTCCAAGCTCCTTTTGGCACTTCATCCCCACCTGTATGAAAAGTGCGGATTGGAACATCCGCCTCCTTATACATTGCCAGAATCTCATCCACCACTTTCTCATAAAAAGTGAATGCAGATTCCTGACAGATACAGATGGTATTGCCTCTGAAATTTTGGGCGGATAGATATTCAGATTGATCAGCAAAATCTTCCAGAAGATATTCTAAAGCCCCCTCTTTATCATCGGATTTCATCTTGTCATGGTATCTTTTTCTCATGGCAATAATTGCAGCACGGGAATGGCCCGGAGCTCCGATTTCGGGAATTACTTCGATATGGCGTTCTTTTGCATACCTTAAAATTTCCTTAAAATCCTCCGTTGAATAAAATCCTGTGCCATTCGGTGATTTATCTTTGTCAGGACCAGAAGCATAATATGGCCAAAGGAATTGAGATTCATCTTTGGAATGGCCCCGCTTGCTGCCGGCTTCGGTCAACTCCGGCAAACCGGGAATTTCAATTCTCCAACCTTCGTCGTTGGCAAGATTGAAATGAAACACATTCAATTTGTAAAAAGCCATGAGGTCAAGGATTTTGAGGATGGCTCCTTTGGATTGGAAATTGCGTGCAACATCAAGGAAAAAACCACGGTATTCAAACCGCGGTTCGTCATCAATTGATATCTTGGGTAACTCCAATTTATCCGAAGGAGAGCTAAAAGAAGACAAGGGCAGCATAGCCAACAAAGACTGGATTCCATAAAAAGCTCCTTTTGGATTGCTGGAGCTGATTTCTATTTTTTCACCAATATTCAAGGCGTAAGCTTCCGGAGAAACTTTGGATGGATCTTTCAAGATTAAAATAGATGCATCTTTTGAGGAGGATATTTCAATTTTTCCTTTAAAAAAGGTTGAAAGTCTTTCTTTAAGGAAACCTGCTTCTGTTTCAAAATCAGGATCAGCATAAATCGAAATATTGTCTGAAAGTGTAATTACACCCTCCCCCCATTGGAAAGATTTTGGGGAAGGAATAATGGGACTAATGCTTTTTGTATCCAAAAGGCTCAGGTTTTTGTTTCTTTCAAAAATGAAAGCAGGATCAGGAATCGGTAAATTACTTCCTGCAACAGAGGTCAATTGGTCCTGAATTTCGATTCGTGAGGCTGTAAAATCCACTATTGGATGGCCTTCTTCACTATCTCCAAAAACTATATAAAGTCCTGTAGGAGTATGGCTGTTTTTCAACAAAAAATTATCAGAGGAATAGGAAAATGAATAAGTCTCCCCTTTCTCCAAAACAGGAAAGCCATCTTTCGGTTTGATCCTGAAAAAATCGCCCGAAAGGTGTTCTATTGAAACCAAAGAATCCAAAACATCAGGATTTACCGAAAGGAAAATTGTATTGAAAAAGATTTCCCATTCCGGTTTCAAAGGTTGGTCCCCTTTATTGGTAAGCAGGAATTTTGCCTGGTGAAATTGTCCAGGAGAGATTTGGTTTTGTTCAAGTTCCAAATAAATACTAATTACTTCATTATTGAATTTTTCTGTTTTGGTCTGACAATAGTTAAAAGTAACAAGCAAAAGCACGCTTATAGAAAATTTTTTGAACCTTGGATTCATATCCTGGTGGCTTTGTTTTGATTGGGCAATTTGATGATATAAAACATCTACATTATAGAATTCAATTTATCAAAAAAGATAAGAATTTGAAAAACAGATCAGTGAGGTTAAGTAATATCTTCAGGAAATTTGGTGGACAAAAACAATTCCATAGACAATACAAATGGTAATTAGGTTGAAGCAATGCATAAATAGCAAGACAAGGATTTTTTTTCGTTTGGCATATCGCTTTTCAAAAAATTTACATTATGTTTATTTTGATTGAATAATTAATCCCAAAACCCAAAATCTATGACTGCATCACCGATTGGTATCCCAATTCAGGAACGCTATTTAGCTTTAGATGTACTGCGCGGACTGACCATCGCTTTGATGGTTGTTGTCAATACTCCGGGAAGTTGGAGCCATCTTTATGCGCCTTTCGCCCATGCTGAATGGCATGGATTCACCATCACTGATCTTGTATTTCCGACTTTTCTTTTTGTAGTAGGCAATGCCATGAGCTTCAGTATGAAGAAAATGGAAAAAATGGAACAGGGTGTTTTTTTGAAGAAGGTTTTCAAAAGAGCTGCACTGATTTTTCTGATTGGATGGGGGTTGAATGCCTTTCCTTTCTTCGAATACAATGAATCCGGGGAAATTGTAATGATCAATTGGGCAGAGGTAAGGCTTCTCGGTGTTCTTCAAAGAATAGCTCTTTGTTATCTTTTTGCCTCCCTGATCCTTTTTTATTTTGGAAAAAAAGGGGCAATCCTTTATTGTATCGTCTCCTTGTTTGGCTATTGGGCGGTCCTGTATTTCTTTGGAGATCCTGCATACCCTTACTCCATGTTGGGCAATTTCGGGTCAAAACTCGATCTTTTGCTCATTGGGGAGCGGAATCTCTATATGGGAGAAGGAGTCCCCTTCGAACCTGAAGGATTGTTAAGTACTTTTCCTTCTGTAGTCAATGTCATTGCGGGTTATTTTGCAGGAAAATTGATCCAACAAATTGGGAATAACATGAAAACAGTCAAATCCTTGTTTTTTGGAGGATTGATTCTGATCGTTCTTTGCCTGATTTGGGATATGGCTTTTCCCATCAACAAAAAATTATGGACAAGTTCCTATGTGCTCTTGACAGTTGGACTTGATTTATTCTTGATCGGATCTTTGATTATGGTTATTGAAGTATGGAAAAAAAGAAACTGGACATACTCTTTTGAAGTTTTCGGCAGAAATCCATTGATCCTTTACGTCCTTTCCGGTGTCGTGATTACCATATTCTACTCCATTGAAATAGGAGGTGAAAGCCTAAAAGGTATCATCTATGAAGCTGCTTATACAAGTTGGCTTTCTGATAAAACCGCTTCTCTCCTATTTGCCATCTCATACATGATTTTGATTTGGTTGATCGGATATTGGATGGACAGGAAAAAAATCTACGTCAAGGTCTGAGAAAGGAATTGGAAGGTTACAATGGTCAAAAGTTATAAGGTTATAAGACCTCGGATCAAAAATTGCCTTCTATTTCAGCTACCAGTTCAGCATACCATTCAGGACCGAATTTCCTGATCAGCGCATCTTTCAGAAATTTGTAAACCGGGACTCCCAAACTGCTACCCAAGACGCATGCTGCACTGCAGATGTCCCATCTGTCGTAATTCAGGGCTTCAAATTCGTCATATTTCTTGATCCGGATAGGATAAAGATGGCAACTTATTGGTTTTTTGAAGTCTGTTTTACCATCTAAATATGCTTGCTCTATGCCACATTTCAGAATTCCCCTGTCATCATACAAAGCGTAGGCACATTCCCTATTTTCACCGATGGTTGGAGTGCCCTTGTCCCCGTCTTTATCAATAACCCAAGTTCCTTGAACTTCAATGGCTGCCCTTCCTTCAGCTGTGATATAATCTTTGATAATTGGGTAGATTTTTTCCAAAACTTCGGTTTCACCATCTTCCAAAGGAGCCCCTGCATCACCTTCCACACAGCACGCCCCTTTACATTTTTCCAAATCACAGACAAAAAACTGTTCCTTGATATCATCACTGATTACGGCATTTCCTACTAAAATCATTTCATCGCTATTTTGACTACAAATAAACAAAGAAGGAAATTCAAAGACTTAAAAAATCCAATCTTTATTGGTCTGCATCCTAAAGTAGATTTTACCTGTGGTTTAAAAAAAGAACCGTCCCATTTTCATGGAACGGCTCAACCCAGCACTATGAAGAAAAGCTATTTAAGCCTTTAGAATAACAAACACAGTGGTGTCCATATTGTTTTAGTATTTTTTGATTTTTTTCAAAACCTTAAATTATATCTCAAAATTATCAATTATGGATATTTGGACACATGATAATATGATTATAAGTTGGTTATTGAAACCCGTAACCCAATAAACTTCCTTAGCCAACTTTGGAGAATTTAACTTAATTTGCAAAGTGCAAGCCGACTTGCCGCTGGTCTGAGGTTAATTCTTCGGAAAAGAGGAAAGTCCGGGCAACATAGAGCGCCATACTTCCTAACAGGAAGGTGTCAAACTGGAGACGGTTTGATAACAGAAAGTGCCACAGAAAATATACCGTCCTGATACCTATTGGGATAAGGGTGAAATGGTGGGGTAAGAGCCCACCGCTTTCTCAGTGATGGGAGAGGCAAGGCAAACCTTATGGGTTGAAAGATCAAATAGGTCCCGCAATGAAACTTGTTTCATAAAAGGTGGCTCGTCTTTATGCGGGATGGGTAGATCGATTGAGCCTGGTTGCAAAATCAGGCCTAGATAGATGGCAGGAGATTCATCCATTAAGGATGTTGAACAGAACCCGGCTTACAGGCTTGCACTTTTTTTATTCATCATTAAAAACCAAATATGTCCAAAATCCTTATCATCGACGATGAAAGAATAATCAGGTCAACCCTTAGGGAAATACTTGAATATGAGAAATATGAAATCTCTGAAGCTCAGGATGGAGAGCAAGGCCTGAAAATGATGCAAGAAGAGGACTACGACCTCGTCCTTTGTGATATCAAAATGCCAAAGATGGATGGTATCGAGGTGTTGGAAAAGGCCGGAGAACTCGATAAGTCCCCACAGTTTATAATGATCTCTGCACATGGTTCAATAGAAACAGCAGTAGAGGCCACTAAAAAGGGGGCTTTTGATTTTATTCCAAAACCACCGGATCTAAACCGCCTTTTGTTGACTGTGCGGAATGCCTTGGATAAAAAGAATCTCGTCTCTGAAACCAAGGTTCTCAAGAAGAAACTTTCCCAAAAACTGGATATGGTGGGCGCCTCACAAGCCATCATGCACGTTAAAGACACTATTGAAAAAGTAGCCCCAACGGATGCCAGGGTTTTAATCACAGGACCTAACGGAACGGGCAAGGAGCTTGTAGCACATTGGCTTCATCAAAAAAGCAATCGGTCAAGTGCTCCTTTTGTTGCTGTCAACTGTGCCGCCATACCTTCTGAACTAATTGAAAGTGAATTGTTTGGACATGAAAAAGGATCTTTTACTTCAGCAGTTAAACAAAGAATTGGGAAATTTGAACAGGCCGATGGTGGAACGCTATTTCTTGACGAAATAGGAGACATGAGTCTGTCAGCCCAGTCAAAAGTATTGAGGGCACTACAAGACCATAAAATCACCCGTGTGGGTGGGGATAAAGACATTAAAGTGGATGTCAGGGTACTAGCCGCCACAAATAAAGATCTCAAAAGAGCCATCGAAGAAGGCAATTTTAGGGAAGACCTTTACCATAGACTTAGCGTAATCCTGATTCAGGTACCGGCATTAAAAGATCGCAAAGAAGACATCCCACTTTTGGTGGAAAAATTCCTTGAAGATGTCGCTGCTGAATACGGAACTGCCAAAAAAGAAATATCAAAAGAGGCTATTTCCAAACTTCAGGAATTTCCTTGGACAGGAAATATACGCGAACTTAGAAATGTGGTTGAAAGATTGATAATCCTGGGTGAAAAAACAATCAGTCTGAATGACATAAAGAAATATGCTGACTATTAAAGGTCAGCATACTTTTTATCCTTTAATTTCTTTGCTATCCATAGCTTTGGCATAAGCAGGACATGGTTTGCTTGAAGCACATGCACCCAAGGCCAAAAGACCCACTGCCATTACAATAATTGCTACTTTTCTCATAAATGTTAGAGTTTTAAATCCAAATATGTTTAATAATAAAAGGAATACAAAATTAATTGAGTATTAAATTACAGCCTCGGATTTCACTGTTATCAAATCTACCCAAAACTTCTATTTTTTCCTCAGCAATTTTTCTACCCAAATCCTGCGTTTCGATAAAAGCACAAGAATGAAAGTTTGCCAAATCAATGATATTAATACCACCTTGAGAACGGTCAGACCAAGAAAAAGGATCATTGACATCCCTGATGTAAACGCGGATACAGGGCGGTAAATTGTATATTCCCTCTCCTTTGGAATACGCCTGGGACATAAGTTCTGTCATTCCATATTCCGAATGGATTTTATCCAAACGAAAGCCGGATTTTAAAATATGATGTAGTTCATCTCTGATCATTTCTTTTCGTCTTCCTTTCATCCCCCCTGTTTCCATTACAATCAGGTTTTCATTTTTAGGCATTGAACCCACCTGCTCCAAAAGATCTATCAATGCAAAAGTTACTCCTAGCAACAATACTTTTTCCTTCTTTGCAGCGAGCTTTTCTAATTTAGATCCAAGCTCTTGGTAATTGTATAGGTAGAATCCCGAATTTTCGGATCCCGACCTGGAAATAAAATAATTCGCCATACTCACCAAAGAACTTCCTTTTCTTTCAAGGTAGGATGGTAATAAAGCCAAAACATGATATTCACTGATATTCCCATACTCTGCTTCAAATAGATTAAGGGAATGTTTCAAATAAAATTCCTCTGACCAATAATAATGTTTGCTGGTAATAGCTCCCGTTGTTCCGCTACTGGAGAAGAAATCCTCAAAATTATCCATTGATCCAGAAACTATCTGATGGTTTTTAAAAAAACTGATCGGTAAAAAAGGTATATCCTTTACTTCAATTACCTTCTTTTCCAATAAACCTCTTGCTTTGACATATTGCCTATAAATGGCATTGTTTTCCAATTGAAATTTGTATAATTCAAGTGCAATTTCCTCAAATTCATTTGAATCGAGAGTCAGAACTTTCTTGCCAAAACATTTAAAATAATTGATCGTTTTATTAATTGTCATTCAAAAGTTAAGATATTTTGACCTCGTAGAATTTCTTGTAAATTTACAACGGCATGAGCAATGTAAAAAACTATCTGATTTTATTATCTATCCTTTTTGTATCGGGGTCCTGTATATCACCTCCTGACAATTTCCCTTCTACTCCTGAAATATCATTCAAAGATTTGAATTTTTCCTCATCTGATGGGGCCGATTCTTTAATTCTATCGATTAATTTTAAGGATGCCGAAGGGGATTTAGGATTAAATCCAAGTGACGTAGACCCTCCATTTAATCCCGTAACTTTCAAAAGAGATAATTCAGGAAATCTCATAGTTTACAGTGCAAGGCCTCCTGAAGCTCCATCTTTCAACCCGATTGATTGGGTAATCAATCCAATTGTTAACAATGCGACGGTACGTGATACCGTTTGGGTAGAACAAAACGAAGACCATAACAATATCTTTGTGAGGTTTTTTATCAAAAGGAATGGAGTTTTTACTGAATTCAGATGGCAAGACCCTCCTTTTTTCACCACATTCAATGGTCGTTTTCCTAGGATTATCAATGGAAATGAAGCTTTACCTGTGGAGGGAAGCATTCAATATTCAATGCTTTCTTTTGGTTGGAATTCTATTTTCAGGAATGACACCTTGAGGATAGATGTAGAAATTCAAGACAGATCACTGAATAGGAGTAATATCGTTTCGAGTCCAGAAGTGACCCTAAATCAAATCCGCAGAGAATAAATTCAAATCGAAAAATCATAAAAAATGGTCTCCAATATCATAATGGAGACCATTTTTTTGCCCTAGGTGGAAGGTTAAAATATGTTGGGAAACAGATTCGGATTTGAATCATTCATCATTGCATATACTTTTTCAACTACATCATCCACTGATGGTTTGGAAAAATAATCTCCATCAGAAGAATATGCAGGTCTGTGTGCTTTCCCGGCTAATGTGCCTGGCTCCACATCTAGGTAATAGTATCCTTTTTGATCTTCTATGACCTGCTGCATCATAAATGCAGTAGCGCCACCCGGCACATCTTCGTCAGTAAATAGAATTTTATTGGTTTTCTTCAAAGATTCCACAATCCTGTGATCGACATCAAAAGGCAACAGAGTCTGAACATCAATTATTTCAATGTCAATTCCCATTTGAGTAAGTTCTTCAGCTGCTTCCAACACGATTCTGCACATTGATCCATAAGTGACTACCGTGAGGTCTTTACCGGATTTTATCACTTCAGGCTGGCCAAGAGGAACTTTGAACTGACCAATATTTAAAGGCATTTTTTCCTTCAACCTATATCCGTTTAAGCATTCTATAACCAAGGCCGGCTCATCAGCTTCCATCAAAGTATTGTACATCCCTGCAGCTTGCGTCATGTCTCGTGGCACACAAATCAGCATCCCTCTCAAAGAATGTAAAAGCATTCCGATGGGGGAACCTGCATGCCAAACGCCTTCCAACCTATGTCCTCTAGTCCTGACAATTAAAGGTGCCTTTTGGCCTCCTTTTGTCCTGTATTGAAGGCAAGCCAAATCATCCGCCAAGGTCATTAAAGCATAATGAATATAATCCAAATATTGGATCTCAGCCATAGGTCTTAGACCTCGCAGCGCTGCTCCTATGCCTTGACCAATGATAGTAACTTCTCTAATTCCGGTATCTGTAACCCTATTTTCACCATATTTTGCCTGTAATCCAGCAAAGGCCTGATTAACGTCTCCAATTTTTCCAACATCTTCGCCAAATGCAAAAAATTTGGGTTCAGTTTTTAATAGATGATCAAAACATGCCTGCAAAATTTCTCTTCCGTCAACCATTACTGCATCTTCAGGATATTCTGCTTTGACAGGTACTATATTTTCAGCTTTCCAAGATGAATGGCTGTATAAATGAGAGTTATACCGGTCTTCATTCAATCTTTGTTGCTCAGAATACCAAGCTAATAATTTTTCCCTAGCATCTGAATTCTCCTTTTTTGTAGTCCAAAGAGCTCTTCTAACAGTGCTTATGACGTCTTTTCTAATAGGATTCAATGCTTTGGTCAATTCTTCATTCAACTGATCTACCTGAACAGACTCAGTTGTGGATTTGGACAACGCATGTAGAAGTTTGGAAGCTTCTTCCAATTCTGATTTTATTTCACCTGCAAAAGCTTTCCAAGCCATTTCCTTTTGGCTTTTTACAAAGCTTTTAGCCTCAACATCGATTTCATTTAGCTCTTCTTCAGTGACTTTCCCGGATTTAATGAGATATTCTCTGAATTTGAGCAAACAATCATTCTCTTTTTCCCAAGTAAGGCGTTCCTTTGATTTATATCTTTCGTGAGAACCTGAAGTAGAGTGACCCTGTGGTTGGGTCATTTCAATCACATGGATGATAACAGGTACGTGCTCTTCACGGGCAATTCTAGACGCGTTTTCGTAAGCTCTGTCCAAAGCTTCATAATCCCAACCTTTTACAACAAAGATCTCAAATCCCTTTTGGTCATCATTTCTCTGAAAACCCCTCAAAACTTCGGAAATACTCCCTTTGGTGGTATGGTATTCATTTGGCACAGATATGCCATAACCATCATCCCAAATTGAAACAACCATAGGAACCTGTAAAACACCTGCGGCATTGATAGTTTCGAAAAACATCCCTTCGGAAGTGGATGCATTGCCTATCGTACCCCAAGCAACTTCATTTCCATTATTACTGAATTGACTCAGGCCTTTCAAATCCTGATTCTCTCTAAACAACTTGGAAGCATATGCCAAACCAAGCAATTTAGGCATCTGACCTGCTGTAGGAGAAATATCGGCTGAAGAGTTTTTCATTGAAGTCAAGTCCTTCCATGACCCATTGTCATTTAAAGACCTAGTGGCAAAATGCCCATTCATCAGCCTTCCAGCAGAGGCAGGCTCCAATTCGGCATTTGTATGCGCATAGAGTTGGGCAAAATATTCCTTCACGGTCGATTCACCAATCGCAAACATGAAAGTTTGATCCCTGTAATAACCAGCCCGAAAATCACCCTTTTGAAAATGCCTAGCCATCGCAATTTGGGCGAGCTCTTTCCCGTCGCCAAAAATTCCAAATTTAGCTTTTCCCATAAACACTTCTTTTCTGCCCATCAAGGATGCTTGACGGCTTTCCTGAGCGATTCGGTATTCTTTAAGCAAAGATTCTCTCTCAAACACGGTAGGGCTTTTCTGTTTGGAATATGTTACCAATTCATTCATTTTTTTTAATCTAGAAGCTAGTTGGGTTAATTACTAATCAATTACAAGTATTTCAAAAATAAAGAAAATTGACATTTTTACAAATTTAAAAACAGAATAATTTTGATTAATTTCAATAAAAAATTTTGATTAAAGATATTAAATATGTGTTTTACAAAATAAAATTTCTTTTTAGTAAAAAATGCAATCTAAATAAATTATGAAATCCGAATTCCACAGATTAAATTATCAGCAAAATCAATTAAAAAAAAACCTCCAAAATATTTGATCCAAATAATATTTTTTTTGAAATTTTATTAAGAAAAGTGAGATATAATAGAATAATATTTTATTTTTTATTCTATTTCTTACAGCATTCAAAATAATTGAATGGATAATGGTTTTTAATAATAGCCACATATTATCTTTGGGCTTCTAATTAGAGAACCCAAATTTTAACAATATGATAATCGGTACCCCAAAAGAAATTAAAAACAATGAAAACAGGGTGGCATTGACCCCTGCCGGAGCCAAGGAGTTGGTAAAAAGAGGCCATCAGGTCTTTGTACAGCATACTGCCGGAATAGGAAGCGGGTTTAGTGATGAAGAATATGTATCTGCCGGAGCGACCATTTTACCTACAATCGAAGAGGTATATGCGATAGCAGATATGATCATAAAAGTGAAAGAACCGATTGAACCCGAATATAAACTGATCAAAGAAAAACAATTACTGTTTACTTATTTCCACTTTGCTTCTTATGAACCGTTGACAAAAGCTATGGTTGAGAGCAAAGCTGTATGTCTAGCTTATGAAACTGTTGAAAAAACAGACAAAAGCCTTCCCCTATTGATTCCGATGTCAGAAGTAGCAGGAAGAATGGCAATACAAAAAGGCGCAAATTACCTTGAAAAGCCTTTGAAGGGAAGAGGAATTCTATTAGGTGGAGTACCAGGAGTTTTACCTGCAAAAGTATTGATTCTTGGTGGTGGTATTGTGGGAACCCAAGCTGCATGGATGGCCGCCGGATTAGGTGCTGATGTGACCATTATGGACGTTTCACTTGCTCGAATGAGGTACCTTGCTGATGTAATGCCTGCAAATGTCAAAACCATGATGTCAAATGAGTATAACATCAGGGAAATGGTAAAACATTCAGATCTTATAGTCGGTGCAGTATTGATCCCGGGAGCAAAAGCTCCCCATTTGATCACGAGAGATATGCTGAAAATAATGAAGCCGGGAACTGTCTTAGTAGATGTGGCAGTAGATCAGGGTGGTTGCATTGAAACTTGCAAACCGACTACTCACGAAAATCCAACTTACATCATTGATGATGTTGTTCATTATTGCGTAGCCAATATGCCGGGTGCTGTCCCATATACTTCTACCTTGGCATTAACTAACGCTACTCTACCATACGCTATTCAATTGGCCGACAAAGGATGGAAAAAGGCTGCTCAACAAAATAATGATCTAATCCCAGGATTGAATGTCATCAACGGAGACATCGTTTATAAGGCTGTTGCTGAAGCATTCAATATGGATTATGTGCCGGTAGAAAAGTATTTGGCTGATTAATATCGTTTGAAACATTTTGAAAAGCCCCTTTGAAATTATCAGAGGGGCTTTTTTTTGCCTTACATTTTTCTTGAAGCTAGCGTATGTTTTTTCAAAATCATTTTAGAATACTTAATCACTTCATCATCCCGTTGTGCTTGCCACAACTGAACACGGGCAATTCTTCCCGAGATTTCCGGATCAACAATAGGTAAAGGATAATCAACCCCTAATTCAAAGCCAAAAATCACTTGTTCTAGTTTTGTTATTTTCCAAGGTTCATGGACTTGACCGGCTGGCAATTTAGAAAGTTCAGGAACCCATTTTTTTATAAAATTTGCGTTTGGATCATGGTCAAGGGATTGTTTGATAGGATTATAAATCCTGACCGTATTGATACCTGTAACCCCAGCCTGCATCTGAAGCTGGGGATAATGAATGCCCGGCTCAAAATCCAAAAAATATCTTGCCAAATGATTTGCACCCTCTCGCCAATCCATTAGTAAATGATGTGTTAAAAATGAAACCAACATGGCCCTCATTCGGAAATTCAAATATCCAGTCTCTTTCAGGCAACGCATACATGCATCAACCAAAGGAAATCCTGTTTTCCCTTCTTTCCAAGCAATGAGTTTGGATTTATTTTTTTGTTTTTCAAATTTATCAAAACCCTTATTTAGGTTTTCAAATTCTATTCTACATTCCATTTCAAACTTTTGAATGAAATGGCAATGCCATTGAAGTCTTGATTGGAAATTTTTAACATTACTTTTTGAAGGATTTTCAGATTTATATTTTTCAGCTTCCTGGTAGACTTGCCTTATCGACAAATTTCCCCAAGCTATGTATGGGGATAATCGGCTACATGACTTTCTACTTTCATCAGGTTTGCTGATATTCTTGCTATAATTCAATACCCTTCCCCGAAAAAACGATTCCATATACCTTCTCCCGATTGACTCCCCTCCCTCCTGCATATTTGGATGACGGACTTTCCAATCTTTGGGAAGATCCCTTTCTTTAATTTCATTTAGGAAATTAAAATCAAAAAAAAAGCCTTTGGAAAAATCAGGATCTTCTAGAGGGGAGTTCATGAATTTTACCCAGTTTTCTGCCCAATTAGCCCTATCTTTAATTCCTCTTATGGCACCATTTTGAGGAAATTCTTTCCACTTGATATCATTTTTTTTAAAAAACCGGCTTACAATTTTGTCTCTTTCATAGGAAATTGAGATACCGGTTTCAATATGTGAAAAGATTGTTTCAACCTTTACAAGGGCCAGTATTCTTTCAAAGAAATCAATTGCTTCACCATGATGGACAAAAATTTCAGAATTGATAGCCTTTATGGATTGATTAAAACTCTGAATGCTTTGGTAAACAAATCTCCAATGCCTCAAGTCATACTGAGGCGAATTAACCAAACTAGGTTCAAAAAAATAAACCATAAAAACAGGTAATCCACTTTCTAAAGCTAATTTTAAAGGTAAATGATCTTTTGTCCTTATATCTCTTTTAAACCAAACAATATTGATTTTTTCCATCATCTTAAAAACATTAGATTCTAGACTTTGTTTGGACCTTAAAGAATGTTATGGATTCAATTGATAAAGACCGAATAATCGAAATGGCTTGGGAGGATCGTACGCCTTTCGAAGCGATAAAAAATCAATTTGGAATTGCTGAAGAAGATGTAATCAAATTGATGAGAAAAGAATTGAAACTTTCATCCTTTAAGCTTTGGAGAACAAGAGTAAGTGGGCGAAAAACAAAACATCAAAAAAAGTTTGGGGTAGAATCAGAAAGATTCAAATGCAATCTTCAACGCCCAATAACGCATAATAAAATAAGTAAAAGAGGTTGATCTTTATCCTCCCTATCAATTCAACCTGTCTAAAACCTCAAATCTAGAAGAGTTGCTCTTGTATTCCGGTATCATTGATTTCAAATGAAATACAATTTCATTTTCTGAATTTTTACCGATGAGGGATTCAAACATTTCAATTTGACCTTCAATTTTGAAAAAATGTACGGGTGCAACTTGTGCGATTTTTATTTTTGGGTGATGGGTAAATTTAATCACCTCAGTATCATTCAATAGCTCTTCGAAAAGTTTTTCTCCTTCCCTCAAACCTGTAAAAATAATT
Organism: Aquiflexum gelatinilyticum; assembly: GCF_024741135.1. Classification (GTDB taxonomy): domain Bacteria; phylum Bacteroidota; class Bacteroidia; order Cytophagales; family Cyclobacteriaceae; genus Cognataquiflexum; species Cognataquiflexum gelatinilyticum. Next base: position 50,849 of record NZ_JANSUY010000007.1, on the reverse strand, counting down.
TTGATATCTGAACCTTCTTTTTTGCCTGTTAGTCTGATCATATTGATAGCCAAATCAACGATTTTTATAGGCTCTCCCATATCAAAAACATATATCTCTCCACCATTTCCCATGCACCCGGCTTCAAGCACCAGCTGACAAGCCTCAGGAATAGTCATAAAATACCTCGTCACATCGGGATGTGTAACAGTGATTGGGCCACCTTTTTGAATTTGCTTTTTGAAAAGTGGGACGACAGATCCGTTTGAACCTAAGACATTTCCAAATCGAGTGGTAATAAATTTAGTATAATTGTTAACATGGTGGTTTTGTAAATACATATTCAGGGATTGAACATACATTTCCGCTGCTCTTTTTGTAGCGCCCATGACATTGGTAGGATTTACAGCCTTATCGGTACTTACCAAAACAAATTTTTCTACATGGTGCAAAACCGATAAGTCAGCTAAGATTTTTGTTCCAAGAATATTGCTTTTGATAGCCTGTTCAGGATAATTTTCAATCATTGGTACATGCTTGTAGGCTGCGGCATGAAATACAATTTCAGGGCTATACTTTCTAAACACCTCCTTCATGGTATTTAAATCCCTTATATCCGCTAAAACTGATATATGAGGAGTAACCATACCTGATTCTCTAAATTCAATGTCAAGGTCATATAAGGCTGATTCGGAAAAATCTAATAGGATTAACAATCTGGGATTATAATACATTATCTGTCGACAAAGCTCGCTTCCAATAGAGCCTGCTGCCCCGGTTACCAAAACAACCTTATTGACAAGTTCTTCCTTTATTTTTTGATTTTCCAATGAAATCTGATCTCTTCCAAGCAAATCCTCAATCCTGAGATCCCGGATAGCCTCAGTATTTAGACCTCTATTGATCCATTGATTTAGAGGAGGAACGATGGACACATGAATGTTGTATTTGTAACATTCATCAATTATTTCTTTTTTTCTATGAACGGATAAATCTTTGACAGCAATAATCAGCTCAGTTACATTTTGGGTTTCAACCAAATTCTTAAGATTAAAAAGCCCTTTGAAAATCCTTTTACCGCCGATTATTTTACCCTCTTTTTTGGGATCATCATCTAAAAAAGCGGCAATATGCAGGTTTGATTTATTGTCCCTTTTGATTACGTCAAGGGCTGTAATACCAGCCTCACTAGCTCCAAAAATAACCCCTACCCTAACCTCATTAGAAATAAATCCACTTTTGAGATAAATAAATAATTCCTTGACAAGGAAACGATACAAAATCAACAGAAAAAGTGCAGTGAGTGAAGCAATTATTAATATGGAATTAGGAATAACATAAGAGCTTGATATTATTTTTTCAAAACCAAAATTGACCGCAAGCACAATGAAAAAACCTATAATTACTGTTTTGAAAATATTGACACTATCTTTTAGTCCGGTATGTCTTACAATTCCTTTATAGCTTTTAGTGATAAGCATTACCCCAAATAATAACCCTGAAAAAACAAAACTCCCTGTTACCGCATTACTTTTCTCAACAAGTTCAAGGTCAAAATTGAACCTTACTAAATATGCGAAAAAGGTTGATTGAAATAGAATAACCAAATCCAGAGAAACTATGGCCCATCTTGGGAGTATCCTTAAGTCTTTTAAAAAGTTCATTGGTTGGGGTGATTATAATGTATATTATTCAATTTTTACTCAATTAAGTAATAGAATACTGATGTCAAATATATCATTGAATTTTACATAAATATACTTTTCGCCAAGGTATTTTCAGCATTTTAAAAAACATACAATTTTCATTATACAGCTTTCATTTTTTGAAGTTTGAACTACTTTAAAACTAACTTAACCTTACTTTTAACATTAAAAAAATCAGGAAAAAAGAACATTTCATTAAAAATACGGCCTTCAATAATGCGTTTGTAAGGTTCTTGTTTTCTGAAAATAATTCTAAATATGATAGCCCTTAAAACATTTTTTTTTAGATATTATTTAAAAGTTGGTTGAAATCGACAACCAAAATTCTATCTGCTACCTTTAAACTTTGGCATAGTTGTATGTCCTTTTTGGTTTATCCCTTCAGGTCTAAAAAACTTCATTAAAGTCAAAATTAAAATCTCTATATCTAACTTTAAAGAAAGGTTATTTACATAGAAAACATCGAATTCAAATTTTTTCTCCCAAGAAATTGAATTCCTACCATTTACTTGTGCTAATCCTGTAATTCCTGGACGAACTAAGTGCCTTCGTGACTGCTCAGCGTTATACAGTGGTAAGTATTCTTCTAATAAAGGTCTGGGGCCAATCAAACTCATATCTCCTACTAGGACATTCCATAACTGAGGAAGTTCATCAAGTGAGGATTTTCGAATAATTTTACCCAATCCTTTTAATCTTTCCCTATCAGAAAGTAATTCTCCATGGCTATTTACCGCAAATACCATAGTCTTGAATTTAATCAGCCTGAATAACTTTCCATGTTTCCCAGGCCTCTTTTGGATAAAAAATGGATTTCCTTTATTGTGAATAGCCAAAAGCAACCCTACAATTACCATTATAGGAAAAAGGAGAATAATTAATAAACAGCTTAAAAATAAATCTATTGGTCTTTTGAAGAATACAGAATACATTAAATCACCTTTTTGAAAGAGTTTTAACAATTATTTCAACAATTCTTTCCTGATCTGTCATTGTAAGATTTTCACTGCTTGGAAGGCAAATTCCTTCTCCAAAAAGTTTTTCTGAGCTTCCGCCTCCATAAAATGGAACATCTTTGAATACAGGTTGAAGATGCAATGGATTCCAAAGGTAACGCGATTCAATATTTTCCTTTATTAGTGCAAGTCTGAGGTCCTCAATGGAAATTCCAGTCTCAAGTTTGTTTATCAAAAACGTCGAAAGCCACCTATTTGAATAGAATCCATCGGGCTCATGAATTGTAGAAATACCCGGAATATCAAGAAGCAACCTTTTGTAATTTTCAAATATATTTCTTCTAAAAGAAATCTTTCTATCCAAATTTTGAATCTGTGCAAGGCCAATGGCTGCAGCCATATTATTCATACGGTAATTATAACCAATTTCTTTATGCAAGTAATATTTATAATTTTCACGGGCTTGGACGGACAAATATTTGGCTTTTTCTATTGCATTTGAATCCGTGGAAACCAATGCACCTCCTGAACCGGTGGTGATAATCTTATTTCCATTAAAAGAATAGATCCCAAATTCCCCAAAAGTTCCGCTTGCTTTCCCATCTATAGCAGATCCCAAAGCTTCCGCAGCATCTTCCACAATAGGAATTCCATATTTTGCAGCAATTACATTGATTTCTTTAAATTTTGCAGGCATTCCAAAAAGGTCAACAACGACAATTGCCTTTGGCTTTTTCCCTTTTTTAATTCTTTCCAAGATTGATTCTTCCAATATTTCAGGACAAATATTCCAAGTAGTCGACTCACTGTCAACGAAAATCGGTTTGGCTCCCAAATATTGGATCGGAATGGCTGACGCACAAAAAGTGAAAGATTGACATAAAACCTCATCACCTGAACCAACACCAAGTAATCGTAAAGCAAGATGGATGGCGGATGTTCCGGAATTGGTAACGGCAACTTCAAAGCCTCCAATTCTTTTTTTTATTTCTTCCTCAAACTCATTTATGAATTTCCCTGCGGTTGAAATTTGATTTGAATCTAAAGCCTCAATAGAAAAATTATTTTCATTTCCATTAAAAACCGGAGTAGAAAGTGGGATAGATTTTAACATGATAAAATAGAGTGAAACCAAAGACAAAACTATCGGAAAGTTTGGTTAATCAAAAAAACAAAAATGGACAATAAAATAAATAAAACTTTAACAGTTGAAAACAAAAAAAGCTCCGAAGATTTTGACTTCGGAGCTTTTCAATAAATAACCATTAAATTTTAATTATCGCTGATTTTTACTTTTTCTAAAACATCACCCTGAATATTGGGTCTTTGGTGTGTTTTCCGTTTCAGTCTTTTAGAAAGTATAGGCGGAGTGTTTTTATTTATTTTTCGGACTCTTTTCAATGTCATGGAATCCATTTTTAACCCAAGGACCACTGCCAGTAAAATAACAATAGGCAACATAACATAGTCATTAAGGTTAGATCCCAAAAATATCAAGGAAAAAAAACCAATTTTAACAGCTACAAGAGTTAAAGTAACTTGATCATGCCTCATCCCCATCCTCAAAAGAAAATGATGCACGTGACTTTTATCAGGAGCCATCGGAGATTTCCCCTTTAATGTTCTTTTAATAAAAATCCTAGATGTATCATAAATAGGTATAATCAACAAAGCTATACCTGAAGCTATAGGAGCATTAAATTTCCATCCTTCATAATTTGCCATTGTACCATTTTTATCTATAAATAGGATGGTCAAAACTGCTAAAGCAAACCCAAGACTTAAAGAACCTGTGTCCCCCATAAATATTTTGGCAGGATGCCAATTATATACCAGGAAAGATAGTACCGAGCCCACTAGAATAAATGAAAATACAGAATAACTAGTAAGATCTGCTTCCAAAAACCACCATCCAAGAAACATAAAAGTTACCAGACTTATAGAACCCGCCAAGCCATCTAAGCCATCAATAAGATTGAAGGAATTTGTTAAAACTAGAATTGTAAAAAATGAGATACCATAACTTATCCAAAGAGGGATTTCATAAATTCCAAAAAATCCATAAAGACTTGTCAACCTAATATCAGCCATCACAACAACAAGGTATGCAGATATAAACTGACCAGCCAATTTTTGAAATGCACTCATATTGACCATGTCATCTCTAAGCCCTACAAAAAACATCAAGCCAAATGCAGCTAGCAAAAACCTGATTTCCATGATTAATTGGGAATCAAGCCAAGCCAAAACCGAGACAAAACTAGCTAATACAAATGCTATACCTCCCATCGAGGGAATAAAACCATTATGGATTTTTCTACCCCCAGGGCTGTCGACAAGCTCCATTTTTTTTAAAAGAAGAATCACTATTGGAGTCAGTAAAAAACCAACCATAAACGCTGTACTAACTGCTAGAAAAATTATCATAAAAATTATTTTTTGCAAATTTAACTATAAACAACTAATATTCAACTTTTTACTATTAAAACTGATGAATATTTATCAATTAATTACTAATAAGATACCAAATTAATTTAGGCCAGCCTTTCTCAGCAGATACTCACCGTATTCATTTTTCCTCAAATTTTGAGCCAACTTTTTCAATTTTTCTATTCCAATAAATCCCATATCATAAGCGATCTCTTCCAAACAAGCGACTTTAAGACCTTGGCGCTTCTCAATAGTATGGATAAAATTTGAAGCTTCAAGCATGGACTCATGAGTTCCTGTATCCAACCAAGCAAATCCCCTACCCATCAACTCTACTTTAAGTTCTCCTTTTTTCAAATATTCTTGGTTTACAGTAGTAATTTCCAACTCCCCTCTTTGGCTTGGTTTTATCTTTTTAGCAATTTCAATGACTGAATTTGGATAAAAATAAAGACCAACTACTGCATAATTACTTTTTGGAACATCAGGCTTTTCCTCAATACTTACAGCATCCCCTTTCTCAGTAAATTCAACAACACCATATCTTTGAGGGTCCTGGACATAATATCCAAAAACAGTTGCTTTGTTTTCTTTTTCAACTGTTACTACTGAGCTTTTGAGTAACTTGGTGAATCCATGACCATAAAAAATATTATCACCCAAAACCAGACAAACCGAATCATTTCCAATAAATCTCTCCCCAATGATGAAGGCTTGGGCCAAACCATCAGGTGAAGGTTGTTCTGCGTATGAAAGTTGTATTCCCAAATCCGATCCATCGCCAAACAATTTTTTAAAATTAGGAAGATCATGAGGCGTACTTATGATTAAAATCTCCCTTATCCCAGCCAACATCAGCACAGACATTGGATAGTAAATCATAGGCTTGTCATAGATCGCAAGCAGTTGTTTGGAAGTTCCCTTAGTAATGGGATAAAGCCGGGTTCCAGAACCTCCGGCAAGGATTATACCTTTCATAGATTTGAGTTCTAGTAATTGGAAATCATATATCAGCTGTAAATCTCAATAATTTTATCAACAATTCTTTGAGCTGATTTTCCATCCCATAGAGGTATTCCCTTATAAGATTTCCATTCTCCCTTAAATAGTCTCTCCAATGGTTCTTTTAGATTAGATGGCTCAGTCCCAATTAACTCATTTGTACCTAAAGTAACTGTTTCAGGTCGTTCCGTATTGTTTCTCATTGTGATACAGGGAATGTTCATCACAGAAGCCTCCTCTGTAATGCCGCCTGAATCAGTGATCACGCCTTTTGCATTTTTGACTAGGAAATTAAATTCCAGATAAGAAAGAGGTTCAACCATCCTTAGTCTTGGATGATTAATTCCTATTTTTTCGAGATTTTTTGCAGTCCTAGGATGAACCGGAAATATTACGGGAAAATCACCTGTTCCAATCATAATAGCATCTATCAAGGCTTTAAGCTGATGCTCTCCATCTACATTGGCAGGCCGGTGCATGGTCATCACAAAGTAACTCCTCTCAATAAGGTCATCGAACATTTCCCCTCTAGGACTTACAAATCTATCTTGATTGGAAAGTAATGTATCAATCATTGTATTCCCCACGAAATGAATCCTATTCTCAGGCACTCCAACTGACAACAGATGTTTGTTAGCTATCTCTGAAGTTGTAAAAAAATGGTCAGTAATACTATCTGTAACAATCCTATTGACTTCTTCCGGCATACTCATATCTCCGGACCGAATCCCGCCCTCCACATGCGCCACATCGATTACCAATTTCTTGGCCACAATAGAACAGGCTAAAGTTGAAGTTACATCTCCGACAACTATAACTAAATCGGGCCTATTGGCTATCAATTCTTTCTCAAAAGCCACCATAATGGCTGCAGTTTGTTCGGCCTGACTTCCTCCTCCCGCCTCCAGATTGATATCAGGTTCAGGAATATTCAACTGTTCAAAAAAATTACCCGACATTTTCTTATCATAATGTTGACCGGTATGAACTAGTCTAAAATTTATTGCTGTCCCTGTCTCCTTTTTGTCCTGGATGGCTTTTAGAATAGGCGCAATTTTCATAAAGTTAGGACGGGCTCCTGTAACTACAGTAATATTGATCATTTAATTTTGTTTATTAAAAAAATAAACCAAACTGATTTGGGAATGTAGAGATAACAAATTTTCTCCTTTTGGGAATTCAGGAGTACTTTTTTCATCTAGTTGCCATTGATAATTTTTTCCATTAATTACTTGAAGCCTTGAACTAAATAGTAGGTTTTCCCATCTTTTATCAAATAAAAACCCAATACTTAAATCTATCCATGGCTGATGTTCATTTTGTTGGCCAAATGCTCTGTAATAAAAATCCTGGTGGTTTTCTAATCTTTCAAAAATAACCCCGAGTTTATTGAAATTTTCAACAATGGCAAATTCTAAGGTCTGGATATTTGAACCTGTACCTATTCCGACCCCTAATGGCTGTCCATGGTTTACAAAACCGCGGACTTGATAATGTGTATGCCAAGAAGCATCTCCTCCTAATCCAAGGTATCTTATGTATCTATTTACTGATTCTTGCTGATGCGTGATTTCACCGCGTAATTGTAAAAATTTATTATTCTTTCTGAGTGCTACTAACTTTTTAAATCCAATTAAATAAGCCCGGGCATGTTCCGGATTTATTAAAAACTCCCTCCAATTGAAAGCATGGTCCCTCCTACCATATTCAAAATAAATCTCAAATTTAGCATTTACATTGTAAAACCTTCCAAATATGGTTGCCTGTTGATCTCTTGCTTCTTCATCAATTTGGGTAGGGTTGGAGCTGTTAATAAATTTTTCCTTTTGAAATACCTGAAAGATGGGAAAAAAATCATCAAATGTGTTTCCTCTATTTTTGTTAAATTGCTGAAATGTTCTTGAAATTCCAAAGAATAAACCAGGAATCCATTTAGGATTATACGAAACTGTTATACCATTCAAATACCTCCAGTCCCCGGTAAATTGATCAAAATATTGGTCATTTAAACTTTGGTTTTGAGAAGGTCCTAATCCTGAGTTTTTGAGTTTACCAACCACAACCTGTCCTTCGAAATTTCCCAAAAATGTTTTCGCGGGTTTAGTGGTATTAAGGGAGAAATGAGGGAATGATTTGGCATTATTAGAAAAAGTCAAGGAATTCCATTGACCGGGTCCCCACCAAATATTTCTGGAAGAAATCCCCAATTCAAATGCACCATGATTAATTGCAAAGTTTGATTGTCCTAACCAAATCTCAAAAAACTCGTTTTTCCCAAATCTTTCAGGGCTATCATCATAATTCCAATAATGAAATCTATCTACTAATATAGGTTGTTCGAAATCATCTGAAAAACCTTTATATGCCCGGTTTTGGGCTATTACAATTTCTGGCTGAAATTGAAAATTCAAAAACTTCCATTTGACAAAAATCCCACCACTTATGTATTGTTGTAAACCAACATTGGGAATCATTCCAAAATCACTCCTACCATAAGGTCTATCTGAATTAAAAGTAGTTATACTTTGAAATGGAAGAATAAAATTTTCAACTCCGTTTTTCGAATTTTCGAAACTTACCAAATTGCTGGAAGAATCAATTTGATCGAGTAAAATTGGTCGGAGTAAGAAAGATGATTTGGTATTATCTGAAATTATTTGATTTCTTCTGATGAATTCCTCAACCAAAGGTGTACCCGCCGGAATAAACTGACCGAAGGCACTTTGAAAAGAAAATTGAAGCGTGATTAAAGAAATAATCTTTAAATAATATAAATACTTCTTAGAAAATATATTTTTCAAATCAATTTTTTATAGATCAATCGGATGATTAATTGGCATTTTTCATTACGAATTTCTTTTTCTTTCAGTTTCCCTTGAATCCCATATAAATTTGAAAAAATAAAGGAACATATCTAAGTACCTTTCAAAAAGCCTGAAGGGTTCTTGAACAAACCTATATAACCATTCGATTTTAAGGTCTTTAACCCATATAGGGGCCTGTTTCTTTTTCCCCGCAATAATATCAAACACGCCTCCAACCCCAAGAGACGCTTTAAAAAGAAATTTATCTTTATTTTTATACATAAAAACCTCTTTTTTGGGGCTTGGCATTCCAAGAAGAATGATATCTGGAGAACAATTTTTTATGTTTTCAATTATTTGATGATCATCTTCTGCAGAAAAAAAACCATTATGTGATCCAACAATATTTAAATCTTTGAACGAATTTTTTAAATTGTCAATAATTATTGGAAGCTCTTCCTCCTTGGACCCTAAAAGAAATATGCTGAATTTTTGTTTAACACAAATCTCCATAAGGCCTTCAAAGATACTTGGAGTATCGAGCCTGACAGGGACCTTGTATCCTAAATATTGCAATGCGAATTTTAAAAGAATGCCATCTACATTAGCAATAGTAGATTGTTTTAAGGCATCCAATATTTCAGGGTTCTTTTTAACCAAGCTTAAGCTATATGGATTTACTCCATTAAGAATAATTCTATTTTCAGATGAAAGACAATTTTCTAAATAAGCCAAATAATCTTTTTGATCTGTTAAAAGAAAATTAATCCCCCAAATTTTTTGAATTTCATTTTTCACCCCAAACGACCCTCTTGATATAATCAACATAAGAAATTATGATCCTTACCATTTTTTCAGAAACATTTGGCATACTGTAGTCAGCAACTTTTCTAAAATTCCTTTCCTCTCCTACTTTTTGCTTTTCAAGTTGAACAATTCCCTGAATTATTCTTTCTGTGTTCATTCCGACCATCATCACAGATGCTTCTTCCATAGCTTCGGGTCTTTCATGGGCATCCCGAATATTCAAAGCACGAAAATTCAAAATAGAAGACTCCTCTGAAATCGTACCGCTGTCGGATAATACTGCAAAAGAGTTCTTTTGCAAAGCATTGTAATCAATAAAACCAAGAGGCTTTAACAACTGAATCAGGGGATGAATCTCGACACCTTTTGATTCTATCATTTTTCTTGTCCTTGGATGTGTGCTTACAATTATCGGATATTGATATTTCTCAGCCAAAAAATTCAAACTATCAATCAATCCTTTGAAGTTCTTTTCGCTATTAATGTTTTCCTCACGATGAGAGGATATCACAAAGAATTCTCCTTTTTGCAAGCCCAACCTTGATATGACATCGGAATTGTTTATTCTGTTTAAATGAAAATTCAAAACCTCATACATTGGAGAACCTGTTTTGATAATCCTGTCCGCGGATAAGCCTTCACGAAGGAGATATTCTCTTGCAATATCACTATATGTAAGATTGATATCGGATATATGGTCCACTATTTTTCTGTTAGTTTCTTCAGGTACCCTTTGGTCAAAACACCTATTTCCTGCCTCCATGTGAAAAATGGGAATATGCCTTTTTTTAGCCGGAATGGCACAAAGACAACTGTTTGTATCCCCTAAGACTAAAAATGCATCCGGTTCCAATTTTTCCAATAAAGGATCAATTTTAATCAAAATCTGCCCAACTGTTTCTGTGGCTGTGGTACCAGCTGCATCTAAAAAATAATCCGGTTTTCTGATTTGAAGATCATCAAAAAATATTTGATTCAGTTCATAATCATAATTCTGACCCGTATGAACTAATATGTGCTCTATAGCATCTGATTCATCGAGTGCAGTCAGAACCCTCGAAAGCCGAATAATTTCCGGCCGGGTACCCACCACTGTCATTACTCTGATCTTTTTCATTTATTATTTTTAAAGATATAAATAGGGTAATTAATCAATTTTAAACGGTAACAAAATAAGTATCAGGATTTTTTTCATCATAATGTTCGTTGATCCAAAAAATGGTATACAATTCTTCTTCGCCTATGTTTTTGATATTATGAGTAAACCAAATCGGCATATCAACATATGCGGGTTCATTCCCATCTAAAAAAAACTCCATAACTTCATCTTTATCGATTTTCCTAAGTTGAATTAGAGCCTTACCCTTAATTACTGCAAACCTTTCTATTTTTCTGGTGTGAAAATGGTTGCCTCTAGTAATTCCTGGGAAAGTAGTTGAAAATGATACTTGGCCTCCAATTCCTAACCTAATAACCTCAACGAAAGCGCCTCTCGGATCAGCATGTTTTATAAATTTACGGGGAAAATAGTTTTCAATATCCATATAACATCGGTAAGTATTGAAAAGATTATGTTCAAAAGAATTATTCATTTTGGGTATCATTCCTGAATCTTGGTATACCGATTTATACATTTTGAGTAATTCCAAAATCTCTGAAACCTTTGCTTCTGATGTATGATTAACTGTAAATAATGAATCATTCTTTTTAAGCCGAATAGCCTTTATGATTTCGGACACTAATTCATCGACATAAATAAGCTTTAAATCACCATCAATTTCAATCTTTGGCATTTCATTGCGACTAACTTGATGGCAAAATGTCGCGATTACAGAATTATAAAATGGATTTCCAAAAGGCCCAAAAACATTGGGAATTACAAGTCCAGTAAAAATAGAACCGGATCCCATTGCCCAATTTGCAAATAAATTTCTTCCTTCTTTTTTCGACTTTCCATACAAATTATCCCTCTCTTCTTGGGTAGAGGAGGAAATTAAGACATGAGGTTTACAGCCTGTCCTTTCAAAAGAGGAAATGAGCTTTTTGACTAAAGCGACATTGGTAGAATAGATAACCTCAGGTTCATTATGCCTGTTTAGTGCTGCCAAATGGACGATCACATCGCATTGGCCAACAAATAAATCAAGTTTTTCATTTTCACTAAACCACTCTCTGTCAAATTCAATTCTTTCAAACTCCTCTGGAAAAAGTCCTAGAGTGTTATATAAATGTGCACCTACAAAACCGTTTTGACCGGTTATCCCTATTTTCAAAGACATGTTTGTATTAATCCGGGTATTGTTCAACGTTAACTTCTCCCAAAATATCTTTTCTGATTATTGGAAGTTTTAAAAGCAATTTTTTCGTACCCTCTATATCAAGTCTATGGGTATTGTGAGAATGATATTCTTCAAAATTTGAAACATTTGGTTCTCCTTCTGAAAAGAATTGTGCATAATTAAGATCCCGAGTATCAGCCGGAATTCGAAAATAATCTCCCATATCTTGGGCTTTTACCATATCTTCTCTGTTAACCAAAGTTTCAAACAACTTTTCTCCGTGACGGGTACCAATTGTTTTGATTTCATTTTTTGAATCATATAATTCCAACAATGCTTTAGCGAGTACCTCAATTGTGGCAGCAGGAGCCTTCTGAATAAATAAATCTCCTTGATTACTGTTATCAAATGCAAAAAGAACTAAATCTACGGCATCTTCTAAAGTCATCATGAAACGTGTCATATTTGGATCAGTAATCGTAAGTGGCTGACCCTTTTTTATTTGATCAATAAATAATGGTATGACCGAACCTCTTGAAGCCATTACATTGCCATATCGGGTTCCACAAAAAATTGTTTTATCATCTTCTAATCCTCTTGATTTAGCCACCATCACTTTTTCCATCAAAGCCTTGGACATTCCCATAGCATTTATTGGATACGCGGCTTTGTCGGTACTTAATACAACCACTCTTTTTACTTCAAATTTTTCCGCAGCTGAGAGAAGGTTATCAGTTCCAAGTATGTTAGTTTTAACAGCTTCAAGGGGAAAAAACTCACATGAAGGCACCTGTTTCAATGCAGCAGCATGAAAAATATAATCAACACCTTTTACAGCAGTTTCAACACTTGAACTATTTCTAACATCTCCTATGTAAAATTTAACTTTGGAATTGTTGATCTTTTTTCTAAGGTCATCTTGTTTTTTTTCATCTCTACTGAAAATCCTTATTTCATCAAACATTTCAGTATTAACAAACCTGTTTAACACTGCATTTCCAAATGAACCCGTTCCTCCGGTAATGAGCAATTTACTTCCTTTTATTATCATTGTGATTTAATTAAATAAAATTTCTAAATCTTTAATTGAATAATTTGAATTAGTTTTCAACAAATGCAATTCTAATTCTTCTTTTCTAAATCTTGGCCTAATTTTTTTGCAGGGTATACCCACCGAAATAGAATATGGAGGAATATTTTTGTTAACTAAACTACATGCCCCAATAATTGAACCTTCCCCTATGGTAACTCCTTTCAAAATTGTGACATTCCCCCCAATCCAGACATCTTTTTCAATAATTACTTGCCCATTTATTTTTTCATTTCTATAGAAAAACATTGGTACACCAACTTTGCTATAAACATGGTCATCTGATTCGATTAAAAGATTAGGACCAATCATTACATTATCCATGATTTTAACCCCTCCATTTGAATTGATTTTAAAATCTCTTCCAATATAAATATTGCTACCAAGATCTACTTTTGAAGGATTATTTATTAATCCACCCTTTGATAATATTATTTGATTCCCTTTTTTTTTAAAATTGAGATAATAATTCAAGTAGTAAATCCTTCTTAATATTTCAGTGATTTTATTTTTCATATTATTTCAAAAACTTCTTTTTAATTTCTCTAAAAAGAATTGGGTAGTTTTTCAGCTTACGAAGCATTTTAATTCTAAATAAAAATTTATGCTTTTTGGTAAAGTAATAATTAACGTTTTTTATCGTTTGATCGTATTTACTTATATTTTTTGGTAATTTAAATTCCCGATTTCCAGCCGTATCAAATTTCGAAATAATGGTTAAAACCCCATCACAGTGAGTACTCTCAACACCATATCCTATATTATCAATTTTTGAAAGGTAAGGATATACTGCTAGCCTATTATTTTTAAAATGGTCATATGCCCAATAAATATACCATGAGTCAATTTTGCCCGCCAAAGCACTCTTTAACATTACAGACATATCATGACCGCATTTTAGATCAAAATCAATTAAAGTTTGCTGATTTATTTCATGGTTAATTTTTTGTTTTAAAAAAATTTCAGGTGACCAACTTGATCTCCAAGTAGCCCACCCCCAGGAAAAAGTCCTGTAGTGGAGATAAACATCACTTTCTAATGTATCGCTAGCTTTAATAAATGGAGAATATCCATTTATTGATTGGATATCATTTCTATGTTCAAATGCAGTCAAAGCCTCATTCATGAAAATTAAAAAATTTGGAGAGGTCAATAGATCATCTTCCAAAACTATAACACTTTCATTTAATTCAAGGATTGAGGAAACTCCATTGATAATTGACTTCGCAAGACCTTTATTTTCGTTGGATATATTAATTACAACTTTTTTAAATCCTACTACTTCCTTTATATAATTTCTAACCTCCTCGACTTGCTGTATATCTTTCTCATTTTTGGGTCCATCTGAAAAAATATATAATTCAGATTCTTTAGCAAGATGGTTTTTTTCAAGAGCCTGAATTGTCAATTTTGTCTCTAGGAGTCGCTTATAGACAAATAAGCAAATAGGTGAAGGATTACTCATTCAGTTTAATATTAAATCTATAAATTCGAGCCTTTGATTAGAAAAAGCATATTTATTTTTCAATAATCTGATTGCATTTTCGGAGATCATTCTTCTCTCTCCCACTTTTGAATTTAAAATTTTTTCAAAATCTTTTTTGAATTCTTCTTCATCATTGGAAGAAATTACAAATCCTGTATTATGTTTTTCAATGAATTTGAAAACTGATGAATATTTTGGCGCATGGAAAAGAATAGGAATTCCTGTATTCAAATAGGTAAAGACCTTGGATGGGAATGAAGTAGATGAAAGAATCTTTTTATTTTCCTCAAAGGACATTGGAACATATACTAAATCCATTTTCTGCAATTCATTTACTAAATCTTCATTTTTCATCAAACCCCTATTTTCGATTTCGAAAGAAAAATTATCTTCTAATGATTTAGGAAAATTATTGGAAAAAACATGAAGTTTTAAGTTTCGCCCTGTTTTATTGAGATTATTTAAATTCAATAGAAGAGTGTTAAAATTTTTTGGACTCCAGACATTTCCGGCAAATCCGATATTGGAAATATTATTATTGAGGATCGGAGACGGAACTTCAGTTTCATCTGCAAAGCATACAATTTTGTAGCGGTTCGAAAAGTTGTATTTCGTAAACAAATAATCTTTCAAAGCTTCAGAAGCAAAATCAATAGTAGTTGCGTTTTTCAACAACCAAATGTAATCGTCCTCTAATATTTTCGCTTCCCATTTAGGTAAATGTCCGTAAATATCATCTTGAACGGAAATATGCAACTTTACTTTTGTCCTTTTAAAAACTGCACTACTAAAAGGTATAGCTTGAGTTGATACATATACCCAAATTAAATCAAAAGTTGAGAAATCCTTAAGATTCAGATTTTCCCCTTTTCTTTTCAAATATCCATACCTAATTTTAAACCAAAATTTTCCTATCCAAGGAATTCTCCTACCTATTTTGTCAAAAGAGCCTGATTTTACAATAGGTAAAAAATTAACAAAATTCGCATTTTTTATATTTAGGCCTTGAACTTTTGACTTATCAATGCTTAGCCAAGAAAAATCTAAGAAATCTAATGAACCAATCAATTTCCTAAATAAAACGGATCCTCCCGTCTCTGCAGGGAAAGAGTTAGGCGTCAAGAATAATACTTTTTTCATTTTTATTTTTTGAAAAGAAGTAAATGATCAGAAACAACAAATAAAAGCTGATCAACGGCGTGAATAGTAAATTGGATTGAGCAAAACTAAAGTAAAAGGGAAGAATGAGTAAGTAGCTGTACATTGCAATAGAAGAAACCGAATTATTGCCATATAACTGTTTAATTGCAATGTTTGAAATAATAAAAAGAAGAATACTTCCTATGATGACACCTAAATATCCATTCCAATAAAACAATTCCAATACACCTCCAATTCTAATCCCTTTAACTTCCACATCAATACTATTGGCCATAATAACACTTGAAGTCATTTCAAAAACAATATTATAATCTAAACCTAATAAGGAAATAAGAGGTTTTGGAAACAAAGGGAAAAATACCGTTTCCAAATAATGATTTGAAATTAATTCCTTGCTTGCCTCGGACAACGCTTTTGTGGACCAAACCCCGTCTCTAAATTCTCCACCAAACTTTGTAAAAATTACAAAATATTCATTTGCCAATTCTGTTTGATTTGATTCAGTTACAGTACTTGCCCTCAATAGAGGCACAATGAAATAAATTAAACCAACAAATATCCCACCATATAAAATGAGTTTGGGATTTAACTTTTTTTCTAACCTTTTCAATAAAATAATATGAATAAAAAATAAACATATCATCGTAGTCATTAAAAGAAATCTTGAACCTGTCAAAGTCAGCACCAAACTAGAAATGAAAATATTCCAAATCAGCCATTTTAAGCTTAATTCATTTTTTTGAAATCTTAAATAAGTCAAAATTAAAAATATCGGATAGATATAAATGAGTCTATTAATAAATGGGACTCTGAGTGCAATATTTTGAGAAAAATCACTGTAATTCTCCTCTATCCCTAGACTTATATTGGGTAGGAAAAAAACCAAATGTAGTCCAATTAAAATTTTTGTAAAAAAAATTGCCTTTTTTAATGAGAAATCCCAATCCAATTCAAATTTGCTTTTTTCAAAAAGAGATTCTTGATTTTTTACAAATAGAAACCCCAAAATTGAAAATGTAAAAATGAATAGAGAATACATATTATTTACCATTACAATATCACCATCAATTATCCATATTGTAGAAAAAATATTATAGGTGAGATTTCCCCATAGAAGCCATAAGTAAAAATAAATCATGATGATTAAAAAAAGGCTATTTGTTTTTGTGACCAGATTAAAAAACACGGAGGAAATTATAAAAAAAAGAAAAAATCCGGAAAACGCATCAAAACCAAACCATATATAATTCAAAGCAAATAAAAATGTAACAACTATTACTAATATTTTTTTTGTTCCAACCATAATTTTCTTAAATCTTTATAATTAGTTATTGAATAAATAACTATGATTATAATTGCGCCAATCTGAAGGAAATAAAAAATTTGCTCAAAATTGATAAAATTATAGATTAAAATTGAAGTTGAAATACATATGAAAAGCCAAATCAAGTCAAGTATTATTTGTCTTTCAAATTGGATTTCTGTTCTGAATAGAAAACAAAGATAGATTGAGGTAACTAAATTAGATAAAATGTAAGCATAGGCTATCCCTTCTAATGAGTATTTTAAGTGCAAAAAATATCCTAATGTTATAAAAACAAAAAAACTTGCAAAATTTAATTTCATTATCGAGTTGGTTTTTTTCCACATTTCATAAGGCTTTATCAAAATAAGAATCAAGCCATTAAGTACCGCCGAAAAAACTCCAAAAAGTATCAATATCCCTCCAGACCTGAACTCAATTCCAATTAATATTTCGATAATTGTCTCCTGAAAAATAATGAAGGTTAAAAGAATAATTAATGAGGAAAAGGTGAATAGCCTAAAAAAAAGCTTTAAGTATTTAAAAAAATTGGATTGACTTATATGAAATTTTTCAACCATAATTGGCTGCATATATAATAAAAATGGAGTTGTTAATAATCCAATAACATTTAAACCCATAATAAAATTGGCATTGAAGATTCCAATTGCAGCTTCACCTTCATTAATTTTTATCCAAAAATTAATTAACAACGGCTTAAGAAAAGTTATGAGGCTATAGCCGATTAAAGGGAGGCCATATTTCATATAGAGTTTTACCTTTTTAAACCCAAATATGGTAAAATGTAAACCAATTGATATAGCCTCCTTATGAAGGAAAATTAGGATACAGATAAATTCCCCTAGTATAAATGAGCCAACGAGACCTAGGTGGTCAAATTCAAAAAAATAAACCAAAAAAAAACCAAAAATCCATCTAAAATTACTGGCTATGATTGTTGCCAATTTATAATCATTAACTAATTTTTTTGCTTGGTAAAAAGATAGAATTATTTTATAAATCGAATCCACTATTAATCCTAAATAAATTAAAACCAACAGTTTTACTTCAATTTCAAATAGTTGGTTAAAATTCAACAATAACATTATTAAAAACAGAATTGTGATGAATACAATTAAAAAGTTCGAATATAGGATTATTAACGTAGTATCATTTCTCGATTTCCTACCTGGGTTATACCTTAATATTCCTTGTTGAAATCCAAAAGCTGTAATTATTGATAAAAAGTTGATTATGGCGATTAGATAAAAATACAAACCAAGATCTTTGGCTGACATGATCCTTGTAAATACTATAATTGCTAACAGATTAATTACCGCATTGTAACCGATAGCAAATTGGTATAAAAATAAATCTTTATACTTATTAAAAATTTTGGAAAATAATTTCATCTAAAATTAAAAAATAATATAAAATTTTGTCTTTTGAAAGATTTAAATTTTTTTGAATAAATAATTCAGAAAAATTTAATCTAATCCTACTTTTTGAAGATAATCTGATTTTTAAAGTCACAATCTCGCATCAACTTTTGATTTACTAAATATACCTTTTACATCAAAGACAACTAGGTTTTCAGATTTTTGAATTTCAAGCTTAAGGAATTCTTTGTGGGCTACTGCTAAAATTATTGCCGAATATTCTGATAGGTTTGGTTTGTCTTCTTGGTTAAAAATATTGATTCCATATTCATGCATTACTTCTTTTGAATCAGCCCATGGGTCATACACGTCAACTTCCATATCAAATGATTTCAACTCATTATAAATATCAATCACCCTTGTATTTCTCACATCAGGACAATCTTCTTTAAATGTGAAACCAAGAATCAATACTTTTGAATCAATGACTTTGAGATTTTTTCTCATCATCAATTTGATCACTTCAGTTGCGACATATTTTCCCATAGAATCGTTTAATCTCCTCCCTGCTAAGATAATCTCAGGATGATAACCTACTTCCTGAGCTTTTTGGGCAAGATAAAAAGGATCAACTCCGATGCAATGCCCTCCAACTAATCCCGGTTTAAAAGGAAGAAAATTCCATTTTGTTCCTGCGGCTGCCAAAACCTCATGGGTATCTATTTCCAATAAATTAAATATCTTGGAAAGTTCATTTACGAATGCAATATTGATATCTCTTTGAGAATTTTCAATAACTTTTGCAGCCTCCGCCACTTTTATTGAAGAAGCCTTGTGCGTTCCCGCAACAATTACAGATCTGTACAATTTATCCACATAGTCAGCGATTTCGGGAGTACTACCGGAAGTAACCTTTAAAATCTTTGTAACTGTATGTTGCTTATCCCCCGGATTAATCCTCTCTGGAGAATAGCCTGCAAAGAAATCAACATTAAACTTCAATCCTGAAATTTTTTCTAAAACCGGAACACATTCATCTTCAGTTACACCTGGATATACTGTGGATTCATAGATAACTATATCTCCTTTTTTTAAAATTTTTCCGATCATTCCCGATGCTTTGAGCATTGGGGTCAATACGGGCCTATTATGTTTATCCGTAGGTGTTGGTACGGTGACAATGAAAATATTACAAGTGGTAATATTAATAATTTCATCAGTCACCAAAAGTCCTCTTTTATCAGATTGAAGTTGATCGACTGATTCAACAAGAACGTTGGCTAATTCATTATCTTCTATTTCTAATGTCCTATCATGACCATTTTGGAGTTCAAGAACTCTTTTTGAATCAATATCATAACCTATGGTTTGGAGTTTCTCTGCAAATGCAACAGCTAAAGGTAGCCCAACATATCCCAACCCAACAATTGCTATTTTGGATTCTGAAATCGGTTTTAACATTTTCTAATTTTCAGAATGAATAAATATTTTAATTAAAAAAATTACATTTAAATAAGAATCGGCGGGATTCCTTCAAAAAAAATTGAAATAAATAATTTGAATTGTAGTTTCCAAAATAAGTATTAACGAAAAAATAAATGCGTTTCTAGATTTTAACATCTAGAAACGCATTTTAATAAATTAAATCCCAATCCCGTAAAGGGTAAATCCAAGTTCAGAGAGGTATTCTCTATCATAGATGTTTCTACCGTCAAAGACCACTTTGTTATGGAGCAATTTACCCACAGCAGACCAGCTTGGAATCCTAAATTCAGACCATTCGGTCACCAATAATAATGCATCAGCATCTACCAATGCATCGTAAGAATCTTTTGCATAGGTAATTTTATCTCCAATGTAAATATGCTGAGCTTCCTTCATGGCGATTGGGTCATAGGCTTTTACCTTTGCACCAGCAGCTATTAGCTCATCTATTATAACAATAGAAGGTGATTCCCTCATATCATCTGTATTAGGTTTGAAACTCAAACCCCATATTGCAAATGTTTTTCCACTGAGGTCATCTCCAAAATGCTTTTTGACCTTTTTTACCAAAACATGTTTTTGGTCATCGTTTACATCTTCAACTGCTTGAAGGACACGAAGATCATACCCATATTTTTTTCCGGTTTTTACGATAGCTTTGACATCTTTTGGAAAGCAAGAACCACCATAACCTACACCAGGATAAATAAATCTAGTTCCAATTCGAGGATCAGACCCAATTCCTTTTCTGACCATATTGGCATTGGCACCTACTAACTCACATAGGTTTGCAATGTCATTCATAAAGGAGATTTTGGTTGCCAACATCGCATTTGCTGCATATTTGGTCATCTCGGCAGAAGGAATATCCATGTAAATGATTCTATCTCCGTTCAATTGAAAAGGTTTATACAATCTTTTCATTATTTCCTCAGCCCTTTCATCTTCTACACCAATTACTATCCTGTCGGGCTTCATAAAATCATCAACAGCTGCCCCTTCTTTTAAAAACTCAGGATTTGAAGCTACTGCGAAAGGAATATCAACCCCTCTTGCATCCAAAGCTCCTTTTATTGAAGCTCTGACTTTTTCGCCTGTCGTCACAGGAACGGTACTTTTTGTAGCTACAACAATATAATCGGTCATGGTTCGACCGATTTCATCTGCAACTGCCAACACATATTTCAAATCAGCTGAACCATCTTCTCCCGGAGGTGTTCCGACTGCAATAAATGCTACTTGAGAACCTTGAATGGCTTCTCCGAGATTGGTTGAAAATTGAAGTCTTCCGCTTGCAAAGTTTCTTTTTACGATTTCTTCTAAACCAGGTTCGTAAATCGGCATAATACCGTTTTTCAAATTGTCGATCTTCTTTTGATCAATGTCTACGCAGACTACTTCAATGCCTACTTCGGAAAAACATGCTCCGGATACCAATCCAACGTACCCTGTACCTACTACTGTAATTTTCATTTTTTAAAAATTTTATGTTTAATAAATTATTGAATTATTCTTTTTACCATTTTGGGTTTATTGACAGATAATTCTACCGAGATAGATTTTTTTTTTACAAATAAAATGATTTAAAATACAAAAAAAAATATTTGAAAAACTTTTTTTTGTATTTTAAATTTTATTTTCGGTGTATCTCTTCATTTAATCTTAATTATGAGGTTTTGTTTAAAACAGAATCTACCTGTTCCACATTTCTTTTATCGTTGAAAAATATTGGTTGCCAAATACATAACCGATTGAAAATAAAAATCCTACAAACGCAAAACCAACCAAAATAAGAGGTCTTTTGGGGGCTGATTTTTCAATAGGAACAGTTACTGGCTGAATTATAGAAAAAATCGGAGTGTCTTTGCTAACTTGAAGTTTTGCTTGCTCCAGCTGTTTTGCTAATTCATTATAAACGTTAAATGCAAAATTATATTCAGCTTCAAGTTTTTGTAATTGATTAATTACAATTGCAGAAGAAAGGTTCTGATTTCTATCTCTAAAATTGGCTAATCTATTTTCAATCAATTCAAACTCTGTTTTCTTTTCTTGAAATCTTTCCTCCGTAAACTTTAATTGTTCCCTTGCGTTTTGGATTTTGAATTCAATCACCTCTTTTTGAAGCAATTCTTCAGCAAATTTTGCCATTTGCGCAGCGATCCTTGGTTCAGGCATCGAAAAAGACAGAGAAACAAATCCCTCTTTTTCATTAAATTGGATAGCAACTTGATTTTCTAGTCTTTTGAAATGTTCAAATTCATTTTCAGAAATATTTATTAATCCAAATTTATTCAATTCAATATTTTGGTTATTTGTTCCTTTAAGTGCTTTAATTAATAACCCCGGCAAACCAATTGAATATTTACCCATTACGGTCAAAATGCTTGGACGATACACACTATCGAAATAATATCGGTAAGTAATTGGTTTGTCACTTCCATAAGGCTGAATCTTGGCTTCTATCAATGATTTCCTAAATGGAACTGAAGTTACAATTTTAGGATATAAAGTCGGCGGGATCTCATTACCTCCTCCCATTCCGCTTAAATTTATCCCTGCTAAAGAAGCTAATCCTCCAAGACTCCCTCCAACTTTGTTTGGCTCAGACGTTTGAGGGACAAACGTGGATCCTGCTGTATACTCGTTTTTTAAAACAAGAGACACAATCAAACCAAGCACTGTGAAAATCATCGTAATGGAAAAAATTATCTTTCTACTTGTCCATGCGGTTTTAGCTAGTTCAAGGAGGTCTATTTCATCTGATTGAATTGTTGAGTTTAATTTAGGTTCTTCCATTAAACTATTTATATAGAATTTTTATAGGACTTTTAATTACTGACTTAAATTATTCCACAACAATACCAAGGTTGTCAATGTTGTTGAAATAGCTAACCAAGCTTGTAAAGGCATTGCTTCCTTTTCCTTTTTTGTTGGAATAATTATTTCAGAACCAGGTTCTACCTTTGGATAAAATTTAAAAAACAAAAAGTTAGATGTTCTTCTTACGTCACCATTGGCATATACAACATAAGATTTCTTTTTCCTGGATTTTTCTGTAAAACCTCCCGCTCTTGATATATATGATTTAAATCCACCCTTCTCTCTATACCGGGCAGTTGTTGGAAACAGAACTTCACCCCTCATTCTGACGGTCTGCAATTGTTTTGGAATGCTCAAAATATCCCCCTCTTGTAAAATCAAATCAAATTCACTTCCGGGTTTTTCAATGATCTCCGAGAGGTTAATCCCTATCATATCTTGAGTCTTTACAATACTAAAATCCAGAGTGTCATTTTCCGAAACTAATTCTTCAATGGTTTCTTTCCTAAATTCATCAATCAACAATCCTCCTTGTTTATTGGATATACCACCGCCTTTTTCTTCAATTTTTTGATCAATTCTATTTAATAAAATTTTCTCAGCCTCAGTAGTATCTCTTTTGATTCGTTGAAGATTACTTTTTACACCTATCAGATTTGTTGATTTAATTTCATTCTCGCTTGGTCCTTCAAAAAATTCATTTCGTCTTATCAGCGTAGCACCTTTTGGATAGGCAAATTGATTTAATCCTCCTGCTCTTTTCAATAAATCAGAAATTCTTTCATTAGCGTGGACAATAGCATATTCACCGGGGAAATAAACTTCTCCTTCTACACTAACAAATCGGCTTCTTTGAAATCCAGAACTTCTTCGGACGATAACGTGGTCAAAAGGTGTCAAAGTAAAATTTGAATCATCACCCAAAATCTTTAATTCCTTATCTATATCAATATGAATGATTTCAGCCAACTTACCAGAAACATCATCCTTAACCCTTCTCGCTATTTCAATTTGGGAGGACGTTGCAGATTCTTTTAAACCACCTGCTCTAAAAACCAAGTCAGAAACACTCATATTTTCTGCAAATGCAAACGATCCTGGATTATTTACCTCACCACTGATAATTACATAAAATTCTTCTCTAAGGTCATAAATACTTGGAATGTACAATACATCTTCTCTTTTCAAAGTGATATCTTCTTCGTTACCATTTACAATTTCACTAATATTTACAGTTACCATTTCCAAAGAAAAATCATTCCTAGTCCTGTAAAGAGCCGCCCTATTCATAAATGCATCTTCTCTCAATCCTCCCGCTCTTTTGATCAGATCGTTGATTCCCATCCCTTCTTCCAAAGCAAATGTACCGGGCCTTAGAAGTGCTCCAGATATTTGAATCCTATTTTCATACCTATCCAACAGCTCTCCAAAAACAAAGGTATCCCCACTTTTGGGAATGAAATTTCCGAAATTCTGATTGTCAATATTCTCAACTTTAAATTCTTTTTCAGTTGTTCTAAAAACCGTTGCTATATTTTGATAAGCTGTGTTGGAAAAACCTCCTGCAAATTTTATTAGGTCTTTAAGATTTTCATCACTTTTCATTTCAAATAATCCTGGCCTTTTTACAGGCCCTGTGATTTCTACTCTTTTTTCAAATGGAGGAATCATAATCACATCATTATCCTCAAGTCTTACATTTTCAGACTGATTTCCATTTACCAAGAAATCATAAATATCCATTTCAGCAACCATCTTACTGTTTCGATATACTCGGATATTTCTAAAAGAGCCCTCCTTATTTATCCCTCCTGAAGCATAAATTGCGTTAAATACACTTGCAAAAGATGAAAGAGTATAATTTCCTGGTTTAAAAACCTCGCCTACTATTGAAACTTGAATTGATCTGATGTTTCCAACTCTAAGCTGCATAAAGGTATTTGCTGATGGACCACCTAACCCTGAATAAATATTTGATAAAGTGTTCGCCAACCTCGCTGTAGCTGCTTCCACAGTCAAACCTGCAACATTAATGGGGCCAACATTAGGAATAAAAATCAATCCTTCATTGTTAACTTTCAGATCATATTCAAATTGAGAAGCTCCATATATGTCAACCAAAATCTGATCACCTGATCCCAAAATGTAATTTTGAGGAGTCGGAATGTTCAAGTTTGGGGTAAAAGTAAGGTTGTTGTTTCTAAACAATGAAAAACCGAAAATTTTCTTCTCGTTTTCTGTCAGCACCACTTCTTTCTCTTGAAAAAATTCTTCATTTTGAACCCATTTTCTTTCAGTCGTATTTTGAGAAGGATCGCCTGATACTACACTTCCTTTATTTCTGATCTGATTGATCCTTTGCCTTAACTTAGCTACCTCGGTAGCCGGCATTCCTCGCTCCCTCGCCATTGCTTCAAGCTGTTGTTCCGTCATCCCCGAGGATTCAGCTCTTTTGATAAGTTGCTCTAATTGGGCATCTGAAAGATTATCAACTTTGACGTTTTGTATATCAGAAATCGATTGGCCATACAGAGTTGCCACAGTTACCACAAACAAAAGCGCGGTAAAAAACAACTTTACAACCGAGATTTGATTTATTATTTTTTTGCTCATTTTTTAAATATTAGCCTCTGTGGGAAATAACAAAGGATTTTTTATCCCTGTACTAAAATGATAATCGAATTTTTAACATGCACATTCCGAAAATTAAACCAAAGTCTTAAATTATTCAGAAAATAAATCATTTAACTTCTTCTAGTTGACACAGCTTCGCCCTTTCAGTCACATTTTATGCACTTCCAATTAAAAACATCTCTTCAATAAATCACGCGAAGAATTTAACCCCTACTTCTTAAACAAAACTAATGTGTCTTTCGAAGTAAATTTTTTGTTGATATCAAAATGGACTTTCCGATCTATCAATTCTTCAATCCTATTGCTTAAATGACCAAGATAATCTTTATTCAAAGATTCTCCATTAATCACTACTTGTATTGTTCCTGAATCAATTCCTTGAGCATAATCTCCCACTAATACAACTTCATTGACTTCCCCCATCCTTTCCAAAACAGCCTCTAATAATTTGTCAAATCCTAAGTATTTTCTAATTATTTCCTGAAGATTAGAAAACATTGGGTGATGTGTATTTGCTTGGTACTCAATCCTATTCTTATCTGCCACTTTTACCAGAAAACCAGCCTCCGAAAGATGGTTTAGCTCTTTTCTGATTGAATTGGTGGATTCTCCAAACTCGTCAGCAAGACCACGCAAATGTCCCTGATTTTCGGCATTGCTGAAAAACTTAACCAAAAGTTTTAGGCGGGTCTTGGACGTAATTAAATAATCAAGCATAAAAGTGATATGCACAAAACGAGCAACAAAAGTACTCGCTCCGACACTAAAAGCAAAATATTTTAAGTTTTTTTGACCCGGTTTTTACAACTCGCAAATAACAGGATTTTAAATACAAATAATACTGAAATAAAGTGATAGAATATTCTCTGATTCAATAGGATTTCAATATTTTCTATCTAACAACTTTTTTACCATAGTCCCTACCAGTCCGCCGAATCCACCAATTAAAAAGCCTAAAATTCCGGTCCCTAAAAAGAGTAAGTTATCGTTGTCTAAGCCCATTAATTCAGCCATCCTTTTTGGTAGCACTGAATTTGTCCTGATTGATATGTATACGGTTAGCGCCAACCAAGTCAAACCAAATGAAAGACCTGCGGAAATAAATGTCGGCATTTTACCTGCTTCTATAAAAAAGGAAACAACCGCAACACCTATCATCAAAACCCAATACGGCATGTATGGCCCAGCTACCAAGACTAAAATGCTAACAAAAACAAATAAAAGAAGAGATTTTCTCATATATCAATTTTTAAATAAGGTGCAAAAAAGAGGATTTGAAAAATTCTCTTCAGATTTAATAGAAACATCAACATATTCTCCGTTAGCCCATTTTTTGATCAGATTGTCATAATATTTACTCCCGGGATTTCCAGATTGGCCACCGGGATATATCCCAAATGCACTTCCTCCCTTTCCCATTTCTACTATCATCCTCCAACTTGCTCCATGCCTTTCACTTGTAGCATTCAAAATCCCGGCTCCTCCACCTGTATAGACATTGGTATGACTGAATGATCTGAAATTGGGAACAAGGTGCAAAATCGAAGTCTTCTTATAATTTGCCCATGTGTAATCTTTTTCAGCTTTTTCTATCTCTTTTATTTTTTCTACCATTTCATAAAAAGAGGATCTCAGCAATGATCTTGCAGTTTCTCTTTCAGGCGTTTCGGGATTATTAAAAATCTCATTTTCTGGCTCATTCAACAGTAATTTTGTTGTTTGATATTTGTTGGGCAATACAATTGGAATACCATCTGTTTTCAATTTGGACCATATTCCCTGATAGAGATTTTCCCACCAAACCTGAAACAATGTAGGTTCCTCTTGATTGGGGAAAGCGTTGAAATTCCATTTTTTTAACTGGTTAAGATATTTTGTTCCAAATTCGTCCATCTGAGTTAAATCAGTGGAATCCAACAAACCAAGCATAACCGGAAGGGCTTCGCTCGCATGAAGATGAAAATTATCAAATTGGAGGGCCATCATATCTTTTGAAGTAATTTGATTCATTTCCTTCAAACGATCATTCAACCGCCTATTTCGATAATGCTCAAAACTATGGTCAAAAGTATAATAAGGGTAAGAGGGATCTACCGGATGCTGATTGGCAGAAGATACAAATCCACGAACCGGATTCAGCGTAGATGGGTTGTGCTCATTAGGTATAAAACCCTGCCATTCAAAATCAGGATTTTTACCATCCATCAAAAACTTCCCCTGTCCTTCCCATTTCAATGGAAACCGTCCCTGAACTTTCATTGCGATGTCACCGTCTTTTGATGCAAAAACAAAGTTTTGGGCAGGTGAGGTATAATGGTTTAGAGCCTCTATGTAGTCACCATGGTTTTTTCCTTTATTGAGCAAAAGGAAGGTTTTTTGCTCGTTTGACTCAAGATGTGCAGTCCATTTGAGTGAAAAATTAACATCCTTCCTATCAGATCTAAAATTCTTATCATAGACCACCGGACCATGATGGGTATATACCACAGTATCCAAAAACGAACTTTGCCCTTTGACTTTTATTTCCTCTACACGAAATGTACTTTTTACCCAAACTTCATCATATAAGTACTCTTCTCTTCTTTCATCTTTGAATTGGATGGCATACCAATCTCTCGTATCCCTAGTGGCATTGGTAACTCCCCAAGCAATGTTCTCATTAAATCCTGAAATAATCCCCAAAGCCCCTGGAAGGGTGGCACCTTTTACACTCTGTGCAGGTGTTGAAAGCTGCATCACGTACCAAAGCGATGGCAAGTTCAAACTTAGATGCGGATCATTTGCCAAAATAGGATTTCCACTTTTTGTTTTTGAACCGGAAACCGCCCAATTGTTGGAGCCTATTCCCTCAACAGGTTGGGGCAATGTATTGACAAAAACATCTTCATCAGGATACCTTTTGTCCACAGGTTTTTTAATTTCCAATGGTACAAAATCCCAAATCCTCTCCGCCTCTATGACCGGATCATTTTCTTCTGGAAAATCAGGATAAAGCTTATCCAACATTTCCTGTCCAATTTGATTTCTTAAATTGGTATATTCCAAATCCCTATCCCCTACCAACATGTCTGCCATGTATTTTAAAAGCAGCAGAGATTTGTAGGCGCTCCACATTTCAGGTTTGTAATCAAGAATTTTATATTCAATGGGTAACTCTCCTGCACTCAGACTTTCTATGTACTGATTTACCCCATCTGCATATGCCTCTAATAATTCATAAGTATCAGGATGTTCTTTTTGAATAAATTGAAGTGAATTTTCTGCGGCAAATGCAAGTCCTTTTCTTCGGGTCATTCGATCCAATTCAATGGCTATTGGCCCTACTATCTCCGAAATCCTTCCTGCTGCTGCCATGGTTTGGAACTCCATCTGCCAAAGTCTGTGCTTGGCCGTAATGAAACCTTGAACCTTATACAAATCTTTGTCATTTTCTGCAAAAACATGAGGAATTAGATTTTCATCGTAAATTACCTTAACAGGTTTGCTAAGGTTATTTAGATCTAGCTCATCCTCAAAATCCATATCCTCACTATAAGAATTTTGCCAAAATCCATGGTTAGGGTCAAGCAGTTTTCCGATAGGAGGAATAGTCCCAAATTGCATGGAAAGGGAAATCCCCAACCCCATTGTGATTAAGAAAACAAGGATGAAGCCTAGATATCTCATATAGAAATCTTTATGTAGGAAATTCTGAAATAAATCATTTGATGAATTTTGAAAAAAAATGAATTCAAAAAAACAAAAAAAGACCCTGCCAAAAAATTTTGTCAGGGTCTTTTTCAAAATCTATATTATTGGATGGCAATAGGCAGTTTTAGCTTTTCCCATTTTACTACTATACCGGGAGTCTCAATGGCTATTGATAACTGCTCTTGGCTTTCTTCAACCCATTCAGGAGTAGATTCCACACGAAGCACATCATTTTCTTCCTTGTATTGAAAATGTCCGTGCTCAAGGTTCCATTCGGAATTGAAAATTACTGTCCATGCCCCGGAAGCTTTTGGAATGGTAAACAAAGAATACCTTCCTGCTTTCAATGGTTGTCCTTCTACTGTCACATCAGTACTGAAATCTACATAAGTAGCCTCATTAGCCCCTGTTCTCCAAACTTCATTATAGGGCACCAAATCTCCCCAAACAACCCTTCCCTTGATAGAAGGTGCGCCATATTGAATCATTAATTTAGAGGCTCCAACATTGCCTTCGAGGGTTCTTAAAGGACTTGGTCTTTCTTCAGAAGCCGGTTTTTCTTCAGTTGCGACTTCTTCAGTTGCGGTAGTCTCTGTGCTTTTTTCAGCTCCACAACCTGCAAAAAACAAGGTTGTAGCCGTAAAAACAGCAAGGGTGAACAAGTTTGATTTTTTCATAAAGTTGTAGTTTTACGCTTCGAAGATAATTATTTTTTTTTCAACAAACCCAAATCTAAGTCCATATCCTACTTTTCATAGTGCTTAATGAAAGAGTAATTTGGCAACAGTTGATTAAAAAAGAACCTCATATCTTCAAAAAAATATCTAAGTATAAAAAAAGGCTTTTTATTTTCTCTACCTGTGATTAATTTCCTGAATTATTCCAAACCCCAAACTTCCATGACAACAAGAAAATACAGATATTACACTCTCAGCACTTTTTTATCAATTCTTATTCTGCTTTCGTTTTCTTGCAACCAAGAAATAAATGACAAAGCAACCATTGAAAATCCTTTTTCAGGACCGAGCCCATGGCCAGAAATCCGGAAAGAAAGAATTCAGAAATTGTTACCTGAGGCTATGAAAACTGCAGGCACAGACGCATGGATAATTCTCTGCAGGGAAAATAACAATGACCCTATTGCCCACCATATCGGTGGAGAAAATGCTGGAGGACAGGCTTTATTTTTGTTTTATCTTGAAGGGGAAAACGTAAAATCAGTTGTGTTTTGCCCAATAGGTGAAGCTACAGCATTGGCGGATTTGAAGATCCATGATGAAGTGATCCCTGTCCAAAGGGGCAATTCATCCATTTCTGATGCATCAGAATATATAAAGGCAAAACAATTTAAAAAAATCGCCATCAACAGTTCTTTTGAAAATGAGTTGGCTGACGGATTGAGCTTCAGCCAAAGAAAAACTTTAGAAGAATCTTTGGGTCGCGAAACCGGAAAGTTGGTGTCCGCAGATGACCTGATATATGAATGGCTTTCTGTTAAGCTTCCTGTAGAAGTGGAAATTATGACCCAAGCAGCAATCTTGACTTCAAAGTGGCAATATGAAGCTTATGCAAGTGTCATTCCGGGTAAAAGTACCGATGCCGATATTGCCAAATTTCTGAAGAAAAAAATGGAAGAATATGGCGTCAAAGACGGGTGGTCACCTGACCAAAATCCAAATGTCAATTCAGGACCAGACCGTGGTCACTCCCACTCTACTGACAAAGTGATCATGCCAGGAGATGTGATCCAAACTGATTTTGGCATTCGGGTGTATGATATGTGGGTTTCGGACATCCAAAGGTTCGCCTATGTACTGAGGGAAGGGGAAACAAAGGCCCCGGATTCTGTACAGTTTTATTTTGAATCTTCTATTGGCGGAAATAGAATTGCACTTGAAGCCATGAGACCAGGTGTCTTGGGATATCAAGTCGATAAAGCACAGAGAGACTGGATGGCAGAACGCGGTTCAGAACCGGTCATGTGGAGCACCGGTCATCCGGTTGGGTATGTCGCCCACGATATTGGACCAAATCTCGGAGGTGGACTTCTTCCTGATCCCACAGTGAGACCCGCTGCGATGAAGCCATTGAAAGAGGGTATGTTATTCGCTTTTGATGGCTTTCACGCTTGGAAACTTCCTGAAACAGGAACCAAAACCATGTCAGTAGAAGAAACTGCAGTGGTAACCAAGGATGGGGCGAGGTATTTAATGGAGCCGCAAAGTGAGCTTATTCTTATCAAATAATTTAAAGGGGGAAATCAAAAAAAGGATTGGTGTTCAGTTCCTTAATTTGATTCCCCCCTATATTCATTTGCAACAGGATTGAATTACCGTTATTTTCGCCAAAAATAGCTTTAGCCAATGATAAGATTTCTTACTTCCTTCTTTTTTTTGGTTTCCTTGGCTTTGTTTTTTAGTGTTTATATTTCCCCTGAATATTTTCCTTATGTTGGACTTGCTACCCTAACCATCCCACTACTCCTTGTCATCAACGGATTTCTTTTTATTGCTTTGGTTTTGGCTAAAAGGAAATTGGCACTTCTTCCTTTGATTGCTCTGGTGATTGGTTGGAAGTTTGTCGGAGTCACTTTTCAATTAAGAACTCAGCCCGAAGTGGAAAATGGGCTATCGGTATTGAGTTACAATGTCCACATGTTCAGCTACAATAAAAATGGGGACCTTAAGAACAGCACTTCCAAAAATTTGATCCAATGGCTCAAAGAAAATCCAGCCGATATCAAGTGCTTTCAGGAGTTTTACCAAGACCCCACTACGCCGTCCAGGAATTCCATTAAGCAACTTGGAAAAGAAACCGGCTACCACCATTTTTATCAAGTCATTCAGGGCAATCCAAAGTCAAGTACATTTGGCATGGCGATATTTAGCAAATACCCAATCATCAATGAAGGGATTGTTTTGGATTCCCGAAGTACGAATGGAATAATTTTCGCAGATATCAAAGTCGAAAAAGATACGATCAGAATCTATAATGCACATCTTGAATCCATGAATATCCCTTCTGCGGAGCTCTCAGATTTTGATGGAATCAAAGAAAATTACAGACAAACGCTCAGAAAACTTAAACGGGGACAGGTGGCAAGGGCTTCACAATTGGAAATTCTTATGGAACACATGGAAAACAGTCCCTATGCCAATATCTTGGTCGGGGATTTCAATGATGTTCCTTATAGCTATACCTATTTCACACTCCGAAACATCATGAACAACGGCTTTGAGAAAGCGGGAAAAGGATTTGGATTTACTTACAATAAGGTGCTTTTCTTTTTGAGGATTGACAATGTCTTTTTTGACAACGCATTGGAAATTTTGGATTTCAAAACTCACTCTGAGGTCGATTATTCGGATCATTATCCTGTTTCTGCAGTTTTTTCCTTAAACAAACCCATCAAGAAGACCAAAGCGGAGTTTGAAGAATAATGTTCGATTAAGGTTCTTTTTTTAGTAAAATCAATAAAACAGGAAGCAGGATCAAATCAGCAACCAAAGCAAAAAACAAAGCCATTCCGATCAATAAACCTGAATAAAAAGTCACCCCAAACTGGCTTAAAGTCAATATAGAGAAGCCCGAAACCAAAATCAGGGTAGTAAGTATGATTGCTTTTCCGGTTTCCAAATATGTCCTTTTGATGGCATATAGCCATGATTTCCCTTTGCTAAGTTCCATTTTAAGCTTTGCCATAAAATGAATGGTATCATCTACCGCAATGCCAAATGCCACTGTAAAAATGATTGCCGTGGTTAGTTTTAATTGAATCCCAAATACAAACATTAACCCACATACCCAAAGCAGAGGAATAACATTTGGAATCAGTGAAATCACTGCTATTTTCCATGACCTAAACAAAAATCCTACAATCAAAGCCACGATTAAAAATGCAAACCCAAGTCCTTTTGCCATTTGGGCAGTCACACTTTCATGACTGATATCGATCAGATGGGATGTTCCGGTAATCCGGACCAAAAGTAAATCAGGATTGATTTCTTCTTCTAAAAACTTTGAAAGTTTGGCTTTCATAGCTGAAGATTCAAGACTCCCCATATCTTCTGTCCTGCCGGAAAGTCTCCCGGATTTGAAATCTGAAGTCAAAACCCTGACAGGCGATTCTTCAACGGCCTTCCCCAAATAGGGTTCAATCCGACGAACCTGCCCAATAGTTGGCGTAGCAAACGCCTTTTCACTTCCACTGTTCAATGCCTTATTCAGACTTTTGGCCAAAGTTAAAGGTGAAACAACTGCTGATGCGCCAAATGCTTCCTTTATAAAACTCTCTAACTTTTCCTGCTCTTTCAAAACTTCATATTGCATCAAATCCTTTGCCTTTGGTCCTGCTGACAAGGAAAATTCCAAAGGCTTAGATCCGCCAAATTCCTGATCAAAAAAACGGAACTCATTTATAAGAGAATTATTTTCCGGTAAATCATCCAAAATATATCCATTGACTTGCAGCTTGGACAGGCCATAAGCAGAAATCAAAGTGATCAGAACAAAAACCCAAACGATAGATTTGGTGTGGGCTAAGGTCCATAAAAAAGCGAGCCTCATTCCCTTTCGCCACATCACAGAAAATGAATCATTTTCCGAAACTTTGAATGGAGTCAATAGGTACAACATTCCCGGCGCTATCATTACAACTGCCAAAAACATCAACATGACCCCAAGACCTGTATACAATCCAAAAAACTTTAAGTTTTGGATATTGGTGAAAAAGAGCGAAACAAAGCCCAAAGAAGTAGTAATACATGTCAAAAATACAGCGGTTACTAATTCTGAAAATGAGATTCTGATAGCCTCATCTTTGGGATGTCCATTTCTGATCTGTGTCAAGTAATGGTTAAAAAAGTGGATCAATGCGGCCAATCCAACTACAGAAAGTATCGTAGGCTGCATCACCGACATCACATCCAAGGGTTTATTAAAATATAGGGACAAGGATATCGTCCACAAAATCCCGAGGGCTAGGACAGTCAGCGGCACCAAAACACCCCACCAAGTCCTGAATATGATTATGAGTAAGCATACAATTAAAATAAGCGAAATTCCCAAAAAGAAAGTAAATTCCTCCTGAAGCAAATTCACAAATTCTCCTTGGGCACGTATTTTCCCTGCCAAGTGATATTCATTGATCCCTGAGTTGGCGACAAGATTTTTTATCTCTTGATACAACTCATCACCGTCCTCTTTACTGATCCTTTGCTTATTTTTCAATAGGATCAAAAGATAATTTCCATCCTTACTGATCAGCCCTTTCTGATATTGCAGTGAACCTAATATTGTCTTCCTTGAATTTTGGAGACGCTCGGCGTTTTCCCAATCCAAAACTTTCCGATACCTAATTCCAAAGGGATTTACAATTGGTTCCTCCAAGTCAAGCAGGGAGATTGTCCTTTCCACTTTTTCTAATTTTTTGAGACTTTTGTTCAAAGAATTTGCCGCAGACAAAAAAACCGAATCAAAGACTTCGGTATTGCCGCCAAGGGCTATGAGAAGGTAATCATTGTCATTTTCAAACTTGCCTCTAAAATCCTGATAGAAGAGAAGCTCCTCATCTTCCTGGGGAAAAAAACTTTCGAAATCATAATCAAAAACAACGCTTGGCCTAAAAATCAAAATTACCAAAGTCATCAGCAATGCCATTCCCAAGGACCAAAACGAATTCTTTTTAGTAAACATATTTGAAATGAAATATACAGGTAAGGCTTGGTTTTTTTTACAAATCACAGGAAAGTAAAGTTTCCCACAAAACTATTTTGTCAAAAAATAGAACACATACTGATTATAAAGTAAAAATTAGAGAACCAAAAAATTTCTCTTTCAGCAATAAAAGCAAAATCCTGCTTTCCTATTTTTACTTATCTTCCTATCTTGCTCCCTAGAAATTCTCCTCCCTGACTATGAAGCAATACCATGATTTGATGCGGCACATTTTGGATAACGGTGTCAAAAAAACAGACCGAACAGGCACAGGAACAATCAGTGTTTTTGGCTATCAAATGCGCTTTAATCTTGCGGATGGATTCCCTGTAGTCACTACCAAAAAACTTCACCTCCGATCCATTATCATCGAGTTACTGTGGTTTCTAAATGGTGACAGCAATATCAAATACCTAAACGATAACAAAGTAAGTATTTGGGATGAATGGGCAGATGAAAACGGGGATCTTGGTCCTGTTTACGGGTATCAGTGGAGACATTGGCCGGATGGCAAAGGTGGAGAAATAGATCAGATCAAGAATTTGATAAATCAAATAAAAACCAAACCTGATAGCAGAAGGCATATTGTAAGCGCTTGGAATGTGGCAGATGTGGACCACATGGCACTTCCACCTTGCCATACATTATTCCAATTCTATGTAGCAGATGGCAAACTATCATGCCAACTCTACCAAAGAAGTGCGGATGTGTTTTTGGGAGTTCCATTTAATATTGCCTCATATGCCCTATTTACTTTGATGGTAGCACAGGTATGCGACCTTGAGCCGGGTGAATTTGTCCACACTTTTGGGGATGCACACCTTTACAGCAATCACATCGAACAAGCAAATCTCCAACTCAGCCGGGATTTGAGACCCCTACCCACAATGAAAATCAATCCGAGTGTGAAAGATATTTTCGCTTTTAAATATGAAGATTTTGAACTGCTGAATTACGATCCGCATCCACATATCAAGGCAGCTGTAGCGATCTGATTGTTTTATTGGATTGTATTAGTCCTCAAAAATCGAGGCTAAATACTCATTCCTTTGGCTATCAAAGACTTTATCATCAATGGACTTTATGTAGCTTATTCCTGTCACATTACTTGTAAAAACCTGATCTGCCAGGAATAACTCTTCCTTTCTGAATAATCCTTCCAAAATAGGAATATTGTTTTCTTTTAGATAAGAAATAATCATCCTTCTTCCAACGCCTGCTATACAACCTGCATCCAAAGATGGCGTGAAGTATTGTCCGTTTTTAATCCAAAAAATATTGGAAGAACCACCTTCACAAACAAATCCATCTGAATTTTTCAAAATCACCTCATCAAAACCTTTGGATTTTCTTTCAAGATTGGCCATGACATAATGGATTGCACTTAAAGTTTTGCAATGGCTCCAAGGAGTCTTTTGGATAAATACATATTGACTTAAATAGGCTTTTTCTTTCTGTATTGGGGTGGGAAATAGAGACTGAACCTGAAGACTCTCAATGACATGGTTTTCCTCTGGTGTATACTTTCCCAATCCCGACCTGTAAACATTCCATCTTACCCTCAAGCTTTTTTTGTTACCCCAAATTTCATGAAGGAGATTTTCTATTTCATTGAGCCTTGAGAGTCCATCATTTTCGATGAAAAGGATCTTTAAACCTTCATTTAACCTTTCGAGGTGTTCATTTCCAAACCTGATTTTCCCATTAGAGTAAACCATTGTTTCAAAAAGTCCATCACCAAACAAAAAGCCTCTATTATGAAATTCTTCAGCGCCATCAGCCCAAATCCCGTCATTGTGTTTATAAAGAAAAATTGTATCAAATCCGACCATACCACTGTTCATTATTGAACAAAACAGATATTTGTAATTATTAAGACGCGTTAAAAATAATTAAATAATCATGATTTAATCCTTAATAATGGCAAACTTCCTGAAAATGTCTTTTTCAAATTAAAATCCTTCTTACTTTAGCATGCTAATTGAAACTAGACTTTTCCATGGGAACAAAAAGTGGTATTTTTGATATGATCGGTCCGGTTATGATTGGTCCTTCCTCTTCCCATACCGCGGGGGTTGTCAGGATAGCCCGATCCTCTATAAGGGTTTTGGGTGGAATTCCTGATGCTGCTATCATCACTTTTTACAATTCATTTGCCCGCACCTATGAAGGACATGGAAGCGATAAAGCAATCATAGGAGGTCTTCTTGATTTCAAAACTGACGATGCCAAGATCAAACAATCATTTGAACTTGCAAAAGAAAAAGAACTTCAATTTAACTTCAAATCAATCGGAAATGCCTCTGTTTACCACCCCAACACTATCAAATTGAACCTAACCAAAGGGGAAAGAAAAGTGGAAGTTATCGGTGAAAGTCTAGGTGGTGGTGTAATAAACATTGCTGAAATAGATGGATTTAATGCAAACTTCTCCGCCCAATCCCATACGCTCATCATCAAAGCCGAGGATGTTTCCGGAGCCATTGCATTTATTTCCTCGGTAATAGCACAAGAAAAAACAAACATTGCTACGATGTCTGTTTCCCGAAAGGGGAAGAATGACATTGCCTGCCATGTAATAGAAATGGACAGCGGAATCAGGCCTACTACTATTGCATACCTCAAAAGCTTGACTTGGATCAAAGAATTAATTTACATACCTGACATAGATTAACCCATGATGAAAAAATATTACTTAATGGCAGTTGCTTTTTTGCTGCTTTCAATTTCTACTTTACAAGCCCAAGATGTTGATTTCAGCAGGTTGGATTTGGAAACCTGTATCGAAATCGCCTTGGAAAATAACCTGACACTCCAGCGGAGTCAGGCAAACTTAGGTATTTCAGAGGCCAATCTTATCGGTAACCGTGGCCAAAGGATTCCGACTTGGTCTACGGGCGCAAGCTCGGGATACAGATGGGGTCGTTCAATTAACCCGGTGACCAACTTGTTTGAAAACAACCGTATCGGAAACATCAACCTTTTTACGAATTCAAATCTTACTTTGTTTGCGGGTCAGCAGATTACCAATTCGATTCAGCAAAGTAAGATCGATATCGAAGCAGCCCAGTTTAATGTAAAGGCTACAGAAAACACCATAACATTGAATGTGATTAATTTCTTTATCAATGTGGTATTCAACTCAGAGCAGTTAAAAATTGCTGAAAATCAATTGGAAAGCACGCGTCAGCAATTAGCAAACACTACCAAATTGGTAGACGCAGGTTCTCTTCCCTTGGCAAATAAACTTGATATTCAAGCGCAGAATGCAACCAATGAACTTGAGGTAATCAATGCAACCAACAACCTCAGAATTTCAAAGCTCAACCTATCTCAAGCATTGCAGATTCCATTCAATGATAATTTCGACATTGTAATTCCTGAATTGGAAGCTGATGACTATTCTATGATTGATAAAGAAGTCAATGAAGTTTTTGAAACTGCACTTGCTTTGATGCCGGAAATAAAATCTGCTGAATTAGGAGTAGAAAGTGCTGAGTTAGGAGTTAAAATTGCGCAGGGAGGTTATTTTCCAACAATCGGAGTCGGAGGAAGTGGATTTTCTAACTATGTAGACCAGGCTAATTTTCTGGGAGTAAGAGATGATTTTAGAACCCAAATCGGAAATAACTTTTCCTACTCGGGAAATTTTCAGCTGAACATTCCAATCTTGTCCAATATGAGAAATAGGGCTAATGTACAGAGGGCAAGACTTCAAAAAAGATTAAGCGAAATCCAGGAAGTTGAGACTGTAAACCAACTCAGACAAGACATAGAAAGTGCCTATACTAGTGCTTATGCTGCAAGACAATCCTACCAAGCATCTTTGGTCAGGGTGGCTTCTTTGCAAGAAGCTTTCAGGATATCCCAACAAAGGTTTGATGCAGGAGCAATCAACTTTGCAGATTTCCAATTGGCACAAAACAATTTCTTCAATGCACAGGCAGACCTAGTCACAGCAAAATATACTTACATATTCAGGGTAAAAGTCCTTGATTTTTACCTAGGTAACCCACTCAAACTTTAATAAAATACCAAATCAAAATGGCAAAGAAAAAGTCAAATAAGCTTATTTATATCCTATTAGGAGTGTTGGCCGTCGTCATCATATTCGCCATCATCGGTAGATCCGCTGGATGGATCGGTGGTGAAAAGGAAACCAACGTAGAAACATCTACAGCCAAGAAAGTTTCGATTATCGAAAAAGTGAGCGCCTCAGGGGTGATCGAACCGGAAACAGAAGTCAAACTCAGCCCTGATGTGGCAGGTGAAATCATTGAACTTAACGTCCTCGAAGGCGATTCTGTAAAGATTGGTGACCTTTTGGTCAAAATCAGACCTGATAATTTTATCTCCGCACTCGACAGGTCTAAGGCAAACCTAAATCAAAATATGGCAAATCTTGCTCAATCTAAAGCAAACCTAAAAAGAGCAGAGGCACAATTTGTAAGGGCTGAGTTGGAATATAATAGGAACGAAAAACTTCATCAAGACAAAGTTATTTCTGATGCTGATTGGGAACAAATCCAATCTACTTACCTAACCGCCCGAAATGACCTCGATGCTGCCAAACAGCAAGTAGTAGCTGCAGAATTTATTGTCAAAAGTTCTCAAGCAACTGTCAATGAAGCCTCTGAAAATTTGAGGTTAACAAATGTATATTCACCTTTTAGTGGTGTTGTATCCCAGCTTTTGGTTGAAAAGGGAGAAAGGGTAGTTGGTACCCAACAAATGGCAGGAACTGAAATGCTCAGATTGGCTGATTTGAACAAAATGGAAGTGCGTGTCAATGTAAATGAAAATGACATTGTCAGAATCAGTAAAGGCGATACTACCATTATTGATGTGGATTCCTATTCTTTCTCTGGTAAAAAATTCAAAGGTGTCGTTACTTCTATCGCAAACTCAGCCAATACAAAAGCAAGTGTTGATGCTGTGACGGAGTTTGAGGTCAAAATACGAATCCTAAATGATTCTTATGCTGACTTGATCACTGAAAAAATGAAATATCCTTTCCGTCCGGGAATGACTGCAAGTGTGGACATCATTACCCAAAAGAAAGACAATGTCCTGGCAGTTCCTTTAGCTGCTGTGACTACAAGAGAAGATTCTACTGCCAAAAATCCTGAAGGAACAAAGGCAAAAGAACTAGTTTTCATCATCGAAAACAACAGAGCAAAACAGACCGAAATCAAAACCGGAATCTCTGACTTTGACAATATTGAAGTCTTGGAAGGTCTAAAAGAAGGTCAGGAAATTATATCAGGTCCATATTTTGTTGTTTCCAAGCAACTCAAAGACAATGATCCCGTCAAAAAAGTGGACAAGGCCGATATGAATCCTATTAAAAAATAATTTCATTCAATTCCAATAAATTCTAAACATCCTCAGAAATGATTCTGAGGATGTTTTTTTTTACAAATTTTTCAAAACATCATAAACCAGATGAATGGGCAATCCCATGACAGTAAAATAGGAGCCTTCAATTTTTTCAACCCCGACAAATCCTATCCATTCCTGAATTCCATATCCTCCTGCTTTGTCAAAAGGCTTGAAATTGGAAATGTAATATTCGATTTCCTGTCCTGACAATTCCTTGAAAAAAACTTTTGCGGTATCTGAAAGCGTCAATTCTTTTTCTAAAGTCAAAAAAGTAATCCCGGTAGTCACGAGATGTGTTTTTCCTGAAAGTGCGAAAAGCATTTCAAATGCTTCTTCCTCATTAGCCGGTTTTCCCAAAATCTTCCCCTCCAGAATTACCACAGTATCAGAGGTCAAAACGATTTCATTGGGAACTATTTCGTGAGCAAATGCCGCTGCTTTCTTTGCGGACAAAAAGCCCGCAACTTCGGATGGGTCAAGATTTATAGGAAAATCCTCACTCGTATCCTTTGACCTTACTTCAAAATCAAATCCCAATCCTTTCAATAACTCTTTTCTCCTTGGAGATTGGGATGCGAGAATGAGCTTTTTTTCACCTAGGTTTATCATGGCCGAAATGCTTGGTATGGAAATTTGAATTCCTGTTCATCAACAGAAGCAAACAATAAACCCGATACAGTTTTTGGATAGAAATAGGTAGTCTTTTGTGGCATCATAAAACCACTTTTGCAGACTTCCAAAACCTGAGACATAGAGACTTCTTTGGTGATAACCGCAAAATCAGCAGAACCCTCTCCTACTCTACCCACACATCTTCTCAGGTTTCTTTCGTATTCCAACTTTTCCGAAAAGCGTTGTTCTTCCATTTTGATCCCCATTACTTTTTCTATGAAAAAATAATGGAGCACCATCAGGTCAACTGATTTGACCACATCAGGAATAGCCAATTCAAATTCTTCAAATTTTTCGGGTTTAAGCCTGATTTTATAAGCACTGTCTTTAAAAACAAGTCCGAAAGCCCATTGCTTGTGAAGAATCAATTCTGAAATTTCATCTGAGTCGTAAACCTTTCTTATGTTAAACCAATCTTCGGCTTTGGAGAGGATATCATTTTCATCCAATGAAATTCCGGTAAAAAGCCGGTGCGTAGGAAGAATTCTCAAGTCCTTAGAATGTGCATTGGTAAAATACATCAAATGATAATTGTATGCTTCATCTCCCCTATGTTCTGGATTTGAAGCAGTCATGTCATTTCGGTATTTTATCGCAGCCTCATACCTGTGATGCCCATCCGCGAGTATGATTGATTTGGAAGCGATTTGTTCTAAGAAAATCCTGATGGTAGGCAAGTCATGAATCACAGCCAAAACCTCCCTTACTCCTTGGTAATCTTCCAGATCATAAATCGGGTCTTGAATGGCCTCATCCATAAAGGGTTCCAATATGTGCATTGGATCTTCATACAATCCATGCGTAGGACTGGGTTGAAATTTTGTGGATTTTAACATTTCCACCCGGTCATTGACGGATTTCGGGATGGTGTTTTCATGGCGCAGCACCACACCCTCATGCCAGTCATAAGCCTTGATTTGGGCGATAAATCCCTTCTTACAAAACTCCTTTTCTTCTCCCGGTAATTTAAAATATTGGTAATAAACATAGATTCCCGGCATCTGATCTTGGGTAATCACTGCTTCATTTTTCCAGTTTTCAAGAATGGCTTTGGCAGAAAGCGCAGGATTTTCACCCAATGGAACGGATAAGTGGATGCTGTTGAAAGGATTTTCGTAAAGTGCCTGTCTCTGCTTTTGAGAAACTACATCGAATAACGGAGAGATCATATCCTCCATGCGGTCCTTGAGGCTATCGTGATAACGCCAAGCCTTTATCGGTAGAATTTCTGCCATCAGATCAACCTATTTTTCCAATTGGTTTTGTTTCCTGCCAATTGGCTTTTATGGGAATCTTTAAGGCTAGACTTATTTTTTTCAAAAATTTCTATTGCCAAGCCTGCCAATAAAATCTGTTCCTCATCATCCCATTGGATGTCTAACTTGTCCGGAGAAAAGTATTTCTCCACAAATTTGGTGTCAAAAGCTCCTGATTTGAAAGCATGATGCTCCAATACAAACCGGCAAAATCCCAAAGTAGTCTCAATGCCCGTAATCTGATAGTCATCTATCGCCCTGATCATCCTCTGAATGGCTTTTTCCCTGCTCTCGTCATGCACAATCAGCTTGGCAATCATCGGGTCATAATAAATTGGAATATCCATTCCCTGTTCAAACCCATCATCGACGCGTATGCCGGGGCCTTGTGGCCTGATGTAAGTTTGAAGCTTGCCGATATCCGGGAGAAAATTGTTCCTTGGATCTTCCGCATATACCCTGATTTCAAGGGAGTGTCCATTGATTTTCAAATCTTCCTGTTTGAAAGAAAGTGGTTTTCCCTCAGCCACCCAGATTTGTTCTTGTACCAAGTCTTTCCCCGTAATCATTTCAGTCACAGGATGCTCGACCTGAAGTCTCGTATTCATTTCAAGGAAATAAAAATCGAGTTTTTCATCTACTATAAATTCTACTGTGCCCGCACCATAATAATCACATGCTTTGGCCACCATGACGGCAGCCTCCCCCATTGCTTTTCTCATATCAAGAGAAACTACCGCTGAAGGCGCCTCTTCGATTACTTTTTGGTGTCTTCTTTGGATAGAACATTCTCGTTCAAACAAATAGACCACATTTCCGTGTTGGTCTCCCAAAACTTGGATTTCAATATGCCGCGGTGATGTGATGTATTTTTCTATAAAAACAGCCCCGTCCCCAAAGGCTGATTGCGCTTCTGAAATGGCACGAAGCATCTGTTCCTCAAATTCCGATTCTTCCTCCACGATCCGCATGCCTTTTCCACCGCCACCGGCACTTGCTTTGA
This sequence comes from Aquiflexum gelatinilyticum, assembly GCF_024741135.1. GTDB lineage: Bacteria > Bacteroidota > Bacteroidia > Cytophagales > Cyclobacteriaceae > Cognataquiflexum > Cognataquiflexum gelatinilyticum. The sequence goes on along the minus strand of NZ_JANSUY010000007.1, from coordinate 7,810 downwards.
TCAAAATGGGATAGCCTACTTCTTTAGCCTTTTGTTTGGCAGAGGGAATATCACTGATGGCATGGTCAGTACCCGGTACCAATGGGATACCATACTTTAATACAGCATTTTTTGCGGCAAGTTTGCTTCCCATCACCTCTATTGATTCAGGTGATGGCCCTACAAAGATGATCCCCGCATCAGTCACTTTCTTGCCAAAAGCCGCATTTTCAGATAAAAACCCATAGCCAGGATGGATTGCGTCCACTCCCATCGCCTTGCTTACTTCAATGATTTTGTCTCCAAGAAGGTAAGATTGGTTGGATGGCGGAGGTCCCAGACAAACAGCTTCATCGGCAAATTTCACGTGGGGGGAATTGCGGTCAGCTTCGCTATATACCGCAACTGTTTTGATACCCATTTCTTTGGCTGTACGCATGATCCGAAGGCTTATTTCTCCCCGGTTTGCTACCAAAAGCTTTTTGATTTTATGCATAATTGGGTTTATTTCTTATAAAAAGCATGTCCTGCGAAGTAAGTAAAATAATGTGAGTTAGTAAAAGAATATTTGATTTGGAATTGGATTTTTGCAAGGCTGGACTATTTGTGTTAGTTTTGCCCGATTTAATGGAGGACACATCCATTCACAAATTTGTAAAACCTAAAAGAATTTAGCCTTGGATTTATTCGCAAAATTACAAACCAACCTTGGCCCTTTGGGCAAGCATTCTGAGCTTGCAGAAGGCTATTTCGCATTTCCGAAATTAGAAGGAGAAATCGCCCCCAGGATGAAATTTAAGGGCAAGGAAGTCTTGACCTGGAGTCTAAACAACTACTTGGGTCTCGCCAACCATCCCGAAGTAAGAAAAGCTGATGCAGATGCTGCTGCGAAGTGGGGAGCAGCTTATCCTATGGGCGCGAGAATGATGTCAGGTCAAACTGACCTTCACGAGCAGTTGGAGAGGGAACTAGCCGAGTTTGTTGGTAAAGAGAGCGCTTACCTGCTCAATTACGGATATCAGGGTATCATGTCTGTCATTGATTCTATTTTGGATAGAAAAGATGTGGTCGTATATGACAGCGAATGCCACGCATGCATCATTGATGCCCTAAGGATGCATTTAGGAAAAAGATATGTATTTCCACACAATGATATAGAGAGCTGCGAGAAGCAACTGCAGAGAGCTACCAAGCTCGCTGAAGAAACCGGAGGAGGTGTTTTGGTGATAACTGAAGGTGTATTCGGGATGACCGGTGATCAAGGGAGACTTGCAGATATCGTGGCGTTGAAAGCAAAATATGAATTCAGGCTATTGGTTGACGATGCGCACGGATTCGGAACGTTGGGTAAAACAGGTGCCGGTGCCGGTGAAGAACAAGGTGTACAAGATCAGATAGATTTGTATTTCTCCACTTTTGCTAAGTCAATGGCTTCTATCGGAGCATTTATTGCCGGAGAAAAACATGTCATCCAATTCCTCAAATACAATATGAGGTCACAGATTTTTGCCAAATCCTTACCGATGCTTTTGGTTGAAGGTGCATTGAAAAGATTGGATTTGATAAGGACAAAACCCGAATTGAAAGAAAATCTTTGGAAAATCGTCCATGCATTGAGAAACGGTCTGAAAGAAAAAGGATTCAGTACAGGAAAATCAAACTCCCCTGTGACCCCTGTAGTCCTAAACGGAACTGTAGGTGAAGCAGCCACTTTGACAAGAGATTTGAGAGAAAACTACAACATTTTCTGCTCGGTGGTCATTTATCCGGTAATTCCAAAAGGAATGATCATCCTAAGATTGATCCCAACCGCTGTACATACCATTGCAGACGTGAATGAAACAATTGCTGCCTTCGAAGCTGTAAAAGACAAACTAACAAGCGGTTATTACAGAAATACAGAATTGGCAATGTCTTTTGGAGAATAATTAAAGGCAAAAAAGGGCTTTGTTGTGTTGTTTTATAAACAATTTAGCTATATTGACCGCACAAATAAACTTATCATCAACCTTAAAAACTGACTTTTAATATGAGCAGATTTAGCGAACTAAAAGATCTCGTCCTTGGACTTGAAGGAGATTTTGAAAAATTCTATGACAAAGGCAATCAAGCTGCAGGTACCCGTGTAAGAAAAGGTATGCAGGATCTTAAAAACTTGGCACAGGAAATCCGTACCGAGGTTCAAGAGAAGAAAAACGCAGGATGATTCAAAAAATAAAAAAAGGTGCCAAACAGCACCTTTTTTTTTGAATTGGACATTTATAAAAAAGCCTTCAAAAATAATTTTTGAAGGCTTTTTTATTACTTCTTGTCAAGAAGCGTGGTGACATCAACTTTATTGTTTCCCCTATTCACGTCAGCCAACCTCAGACTTGGATCAATTTCCACCGACTCAATCGATGAAACTGGCTTGTCTAGCTGAACTTCTTGGGAATAATTTGTCCAAGGCCATCTCACAGTCATTACGAGTGAGGGCATTCCTTTTTCTTCAGGTTTATTACCTCTTTGGATTACCAAGGGCAAATAGATCATCTCCTTCGATCCATCGGTATAGGTTACCACCACGTCCAAAGGCATAGGCATAAGACCAACTCTTTCAAAAGTTATCTTTGTTTTATTTTCCACTCCTTCGACGGATTTGACTCCATAATCGATGGTCTTGGTGGAAGCAATGAAATAATCATAATACCAATCCAACTCCATTCCACTGGTCTTTTCCATCACACGGATGACATCATGGCCATTTGGATGCATATATTTCCAATCGTTCCATAATCTCAACATTGCTTTATCAAAATTTTCTTTTCCGATCACATAGGCAAGCTGTTCTACGAAAACCGCGCCTTTGTTATATGTGCCAGGTCCATAAGCAGAATTGAGGTTGTAGTGATCGCCATGAGTCGTCAAAGGCTCCTCGTATCCGGCTTTTGCTAACCTAAAATAGGAAGTATAGGCCCCATTTTGCACAAATTTGTCAGACTTGGCAAAAACAGCATCCATGACCACACTCGTGCCCCAAGTGGTGAATCCTTCATCCAACCAAGGTTCTGATGATTCATTAAATCCAAGAACACCGTAATACCAGCTGTGAATGAGCTCATGCACCGTCACCCCTACTAGGCTCTGAAGCCCTCTATGTCCAGTGATCAGAGTTGACATTGGGTATTCCATACCTCCGTCACCGCCCTGCACAACAGAATATTGCTCATAAGGATACTTTCCAAAATTATCACTCATATATTGGATCGCATCTACAGTGTAGCCCTTTAGCTTGGCCCAGTTCTCTTGGGTTTTGTCATTTTTTACATATAAGAAATGAACCATTGGCCCATTTTCCATTTTCACTTTTTCATGGGTATATTTTGGGTCTGCCGCCCACATAAAATCATGGACATTCGGTGCTATGAAGTGCCAGGTTAGGTTTTTTCCTTTGGCAACTGGGACAGTTACTCCTTCGTCTTCATAGCCATGCCCGATCTGATTGGCATTTTGTAGATATCCGGTTCCGCCAAGAATATAGGTTTTGTCAATGGTAATTTTCACATCAAAATCTCCAAAATTTCCATAGAATTCTCTCCCAACGTAAGGATTGGAATGCCAACCTCTCCTGTCATAAGCAGCCATTTTAGGATACCATTGTGACATAGAGTACCGTATTCCCTCGGCATTGTCCCTGCCTGCCCTTCTTACCTGAAGCGGAACCTGTCCTTCAAACTCCATGTCAAATACTACAGTCTGCCCGGGAAGGATTGGCTTAGGCAAATCCACTTCCAAAATCGTCTCCACATGTTCAAAAACGACTTTTTTTCCATCCATTGTCAGCTTATTTACTTTCAGGATACCGATTTCTGCAGGAGTAAGTTTTTGAATTCTGTCCATCACCCTCCTGTCAGGATCGGAAATGGTACGCGAACGCACATCCATCATGCTGTTTGGCTGAAAAGCATTAAAGTAAAGATGGTAAAATACCCTAATCAGGGTATCAGGTGAATTGTTGGTATATTGTAATTTTTGTGTACCCAGATAGGTATTCTTCTCTACATCCATAGTGACATCCATGATGTATTTGACTTTTTGCTGCCACCTATCCGTTTGGGCCTGAAGGGTGGAAAAGACACTTAAGAAAGCAATTGTCATAACTGACAAACTGAATTTTTTAATCATAATTGAATTGTTTTGGCTCTAAAATAAGGCAAAATACCTATCCTTCACAAACCAATGATATAATTAGTGTTTGCGGCTGGTATTGGATTATTTGGTATATTCAAAACTCAAATAGCACATCCTATGAAATCCCTTTTAACATCAATTTTATTGGTCTTTATTTTTGTTTTGCAGTCATCTGAAGTTTTGAGCCAAGCTGATTCTTCCTCAGAAAAAAAGAAAATATATGTTTTTAAGATAGACGACAACATTGATCCTCGGATGAACCGTAAAGTAAAATTGGCTCTTGAAGAAGCCAAGGAAGAATCTGCCGCCATGGTAATCATTGAAATGGATACCTATGGAGGCGCGGTCAATGATGCTGATGATATCCGAACCATGATTCTGGAGTCAGAAATCCCTGTCCATGTCTGGATCAATAAGGATGCTGCATCTGCAGGCGCATTGATTTCCATTGCCTGCGACAGCATTTATATGGCTCCCGGAGCAAGCATCGGGGCAGCTACGGTAGTCATGGGCGGTGGCGGTGAAGCTGCTCCAGACAAATATCAATCCTATATGCGCTCCATGATGCGCAGCACTGCAGAAGCCAAAGGCCGGGACCCCAAAATCGCCGAAGCCATGGTCGATGAGGAAATAGAAATCGAAGGAATAAGCGAAAAAGGTTCAGTGATCACATTTGCAGTTTCTGAAGCAATTGAAAACGGGTTTTGTGAAGGTGAAGTTGATTCTATCGAAGAGGTCATCACCAAGCAGGGTGTGTCAGATTATGAGATCATCGAGCAAACAACTTCCACTGTCGAGTCAATAATTTCTGTTTTTTTAAATCCTGCTGTAAGTGGATTTTTGATCCTCATTATTTTTGCAGGGATTTATTTCGAATTGCAGACTCCCGGCGTTGGCTTTCCTTTGGCTGCCTCGATTACTGCTATCATCTTATACTTTATTCCTTATTACCTCAGTGGTTTGGCCGAAAATTGGGAAATCGCTGTGTTCATCATTGGTGTTATTCTTCTATTGATAGAAATATTTGTGATTCCCGGATTTGGGGTTTTTGGGATATTGGGAATCCTTGGTATACTTACCGGTCTTACCCTCGGGATGATTCCTAATGATTCCTTTGATTTTTCCTTCGTTCCCGCAGGAGATTTGTTTGTAGCATTGTTGACGGTGATATTGGCTGCTATTGCGGCCCTTGGGCTGATCTTCTTTTTGGCACCAAAGGTCAATAAATGGGGAGCATTCAGCACCATTGCACTCGCTACAACCCAACAGAGGACTGCAGGTTACACTTCTTCAGTCTATGAAAACAGCCTTTTGGGTAAAGAAGGAATTGCCCACACCCGGTTGATGCCTAGCGGCAAAGTTATTATCGGGGATGAAGTCTATGATGCCTATTCCAGGGGTGAATTCATCGATCAGGGTGAAAAAATCAAAGTAATCAGTACAGAAGGAACATCTTTGAAAGTGAAGAAAATTTAAATCCGAGAATCTTATTTAAGGTTAAAAGTAATTAGTTAAGATAAATTGAAAATGAAAATTCTTGTTTTGAACTCGGGCAGCAGTTCGCTAAAGTACCAGCTTTTTGACATGCCCAATGAATCTCCGGTGTGTAGTGGCTTGGTAGACAGGATTGGGCTGGAAAATGCCACCTTGACCCACAAAGTATTCATCCATGGATCAGAAGAAGTTTTTAAATTCCAAAAGGACATCAAAGATCATGAAGCCGGTCTTTTGGCTGTGACAGCGCTTTTGATAGATCCTGAAAAAGGCGTTTTGTCAGACATGTCGGAAGTCAAGGCAATTGGCCATCGGGTAGTACATGGAGGCGAGCAGTTTGCTTCTACTACTTTGATCACTGATGAAGTCAAAAAGATAATCAAAGAATTGTTTGCTTTGGCCCCATTGCATAATCCGCCTAATCTTCTTGGAATAACAGTTGCAGAAAGGGTTTTTCCCATAGCCAAACAAGTAGCAGTGTTTGATACCGCTTTCCACCAAAGTATGCCACCAAGGGCTTATCGCTCAGCTATTCCAAAAGAAATGTACACCCAATTGGGGATCCGTTCCTATGGATTCCATGGCAGCAGCCACCAATATGTGTCCCGAAAAGCAAATGAATACCTGAATATTCCCGAACCCAAAATCATTACCATCCACCTTGGCAACGGAAGCAGCATGACCGCTATCAAAAACGGTAAATCCATTGACCATTCTATGGGTCTTGGTCCTTTGGGCGGCCTGGTGATGGGAACACGCTGTGGGGATATCGATCCATCCATTATTTTTCACCTTATCCATGAGCGTGGCTACACTTCCAAAGAAGTCAATGACATTCTGAATAAAAAAAGTGGATTATTGGGACTTTGTGGGTACAGTGACATGAGGGATGTAAAACAGGCAATATTGGATGGAAATGAGGATGCCAAATTGGCTTATGAACTTTACGCCTACCGGATCCAAAAATACATAGGGACTTTTTCCGCCGCACTGAATGGTTTGGATGCTATCGTTTTTACGGCGGGTATTGGAGAAAATGACACAGAAATGCGCGCGGCTGTCTGTCAGGATATGGAGTTTTTTGGTGTCCATCTTGACCAAGAAAAAAACAGCACAAGAAGCGCTGAAATCCGGGAAATCAATATTCCAGGATCCAAAGTTAAAATTCTGGTGGTTCCAACCAATGAGGAATTGGAGATCGGAAAACAGACTTTTGAATTGGTTAAGGGATGATAGTTAATGGTTATTGGGTTATTGGTTTTTGGAAAAAAGTAAGAGGTAAAAGGTGAAAGGTAAGCTTTTGTAAAAATTATTTGTGGGAAGTGTTTAGATCCCGGTTGAATGAAAGGTGATTTTAAAATCAAAATAAGATTTTTATGGAAATGAGCAATGCAGACAGGTTTTTGGAAGCCTTTAATGCCATAGAGAATTTTCTTAGAAGAAATTTAGAGGCGAGGAATTTTATCAGCTACTTCAACTTGGTTGATGACATGAGCGAAACCAACCTCATCGTCAGACAATATAGAGATCAGCTTCGCCTTTTTGGGAATCTTCGAAATGCCATAATTCATTCTGAAAGGAAGCAAGGCAAACCGGTCGCAGACCCAAGAGAGGATGTGGTATTAGAAATTGAAAAAATATCAGCCATCCTGATGAATCCTCCTTTGGTTTCCCAACATTTTTTGACTTCGGTTTATGCTGTTTCACCAGATGATAGTCTCGTAACGGTTTTACAAACTCTTGTTGAAAAAGATTTTTGTCAAGCACCAATCATCCAAGACGGCTTCATTCTAGGATTGATCAATTTTGAAGCCATTGCCAGATGGATGGCAGAATTGACCAAAACAGAGGAACCATTGAAGCTTTTCAAAGATTCATATGTCAAAGACATCATTACCAAAACCCTCAAACTTAAAAATTACCGGATCATCAAAAAAGAAACCGATTTTGTGACAGCAAGGGAATATTTCGTAGAAAGTCTAGGCAATCCCCATCCCGCCGAAGCATTATTGATTACAGAAAATGGCAGAAGGGATGAACCGGTAATTGGTATCATTACGATAAGCGAGGATCTGGAAAAAATCATCGAGGTATTAAGGCGATGAAAAATTTAAAAGGAAATAAAAGATCTAATGGTCAAAAATAGTTGGTAAAACACCTTCTAACA
>NZ_JANSUY010000006.1 GCF_024741135.1 Aquiflexum gelatinilyticum | reverse complement strand
TTTTTGGTTACTTTTTGTTTCAAGACAAAAAGTGACACAAGAAATTAACGCGAGTCAATTAATCACAAGAATTGTAGAAAAAAAATAATAAGATTTTCCCAACCATTTCGGTTATGAGATTCTCTACTTTAGAAAATTCGTGACCGAAATACAGAACAAACCTCCTTCTTTACCATGGGCTGCGGTGCATGAAGATTATAGTGAGTACAAATATCAGAGCAGCACCTTGACCTTGGCGATTGTAGTTTCGCCTACTTCGGGGCTATACTAAAAATATTTGATCAAGTTGAAGGAATTACTGAATCCAAATAATGAACCATCCAACAATTTAGACCTTGGCCGTTGCCTGCCTTTCGAAATTAATTAAAATCAAAGTCCCGTTGCTGACATCCTGTATCAGTTTGCCATCAATCTGACGGGTCAGCAAATCCACCAACTGCGAGCCAAAACCTGTTCCTATCGCTTTTCCAAACAGTGGTTTCCCAACTCCGTTATCACTGATTTTAAGCTGGAAATTGTCATTGTCTACATTTTTCAGACTCAGTTCAATTTTACCTTTTACTCCTTTTGGAAAGGCGTATTTCAGAGAATTTGTCAAGAGCTCATTGACTATCAGACCCAAAGGCACAGCGGTGTCCACATCCAATTCAATTTCTTTCATTTCAATATCTACCTTGATCCTGTCAGTTTCATTATAGGAGTCAAGAATGTTTTCACAGAGGTTTTCAAAATAATTTTTCATCTCTATAAATGCCAATTGCTCACTTTGATAGAGTTTCTGATGCAATATGCCCATTGACTTCACCCTGTTTTGGCTGGACAACATGACTTCCTGCATATTGGGGTCATCGATCTTTGCAAACTGCAAAGCCAACAAACCTGAGACTACCTCGAGGTTGTTTTTGACACGGTGATGGATCTCTTTCAGCAACAATACATTTTCATCATTTTTTGTGGAAAGTTCCTTTTGGGTTTTGGTCAGGTTGAGTACCATGGCATTGAGTTGGTGGGTCCGTTCTTCCACTTCCTGTTCCATGGCTAAAAAGAGCCTGCCGTATTGGTTGGTGATGTAAATGTAAATTCCCAATGGATAACTGATATACAGCAATATCAGGTCCAGGTAATAAAGCGATGTGCTAAGCGAAATGATGTCAGCATTGACCATCCTATTGACCAACAGGAATACGGAAGTACCGACTGCCCCGAAAGTCACATAAAGCGCTCCTTTGTTTTTTTCCCGGATGGCAATCCGCATGATAACCACCATTAGAATGATGACCGCAAGGATAATGGTAGCATCAAAAAGAATAAAGTTGAATACATTGACAAAATAATTGGCTGTCCTCAATAGGGCTAACCAAACCAAATGTTTGGTCCAATAGAACTTTTTGATCCTAAACAAGGAGCTGAGAGAATAGGGCAAAAAGCTGTAGCCCAAACCAAAAGCAGTTGAATTTAAGATACCACTGAAAATTGGATTGGTGAAGCCATTCAGATCCACAAACAAAAGGATGTGGGCACAGATGGCGGCGCATAAAAAGAAAAAGGTAATGAGCGTAATCACCAGGTACGGCTCTTCTTTCCTGAATTTGATGTACAGTAAAACATGCAACAACAATAGGATAGAAAGCACGACCACAATCACGGAAAGAGTAGCAAAACTGTTGGCATACCGAAAGTCTGAATATTCTGCCCGGAGGGAATTCGAAAAGCCGATATTAAAGCCTAGGTTTTCAGAAAAGTACCTGAAGATCTGATGGTTTGTTTTGGCTTGATGGTTTGAAAACCTCACAGCAAGGGTGTGCAAATCATTTGGCGAGATTTTCAAAGGCCTGTCCCCGGCATAGTTGGGAGAATATGTTTTTTCATTTTTGCTGTCCGGTGAAAAATTTCCAAATGAAGCCACAAGCTCACCGTCCAGGTAAATTTCTGCTGCACCCCAAGAATAGAAATATAGCCTTTCTATTTCGGCAACTGTTTTTGGGTCGGCCGTGAAACTGATCCTCCACCATCCATATCCCGACCAAAGGCTGTCGGGCATTTGGTAGGCTTTCAGTTCGATCGGGTTTAAATTATACCAATTGCTATCATCAAAATCCGGCTTTGCCCATTCAATATTGTCACCGGGTTGGTACTTCCAATTTTCTTTGAATTTTAATTCCAGCAAACCTTCCTTAAACAGGCCACCTTCGATGTGAGGTTTTTGGGCATAGCAATCTAAAGTACTGAAATTGAAAATTATGAAGGCGAAAATAAAAAAGTATGGATATTTCGATATTGTAAGTTTCAATTGATTCAAGTGACCTATCAGCATATACCAAACATAAATTTATTTTTTGAGATTTGTAAAAAAAAGTAAACCATTTGGTAACGAAAAAATAAAATAGAGGCGAAAATACAAGGAGAAATTATGATTTGCGTAAAAGGAAATCAGAAATCAAACCATTTCCATGACTATTATAATTTAGCCCACTAAAGGGCTTAATTCCAAAATCCCCAACCTCTTGGTAAAAACTTCCTATGGTACCCCCGCGCAAAGGAAAATTCGCCGCCGCGGACCGTACTGTCGATGGGAGACCAGGAAATGGTCCAAAAAAAAATAACCACGGGTCTCAACCCGTGGCTTAGTGGATATCAAAATGTCTTTTCGACCCCGAAGGGTGTCTAACTTTTTTTCGGACTTGGTACTAGTCGATTGAAACCAGCCATTGAAATTTCCCGGCTTTATTTTGCAGCAAGAAACTTATTGACATCCAACCAATGGATAAAGGCATCAAACCATTTATTACTGGTCCTGCCGGGATTACCCAGACCAAATCCATGTCCTCCATTCTGATACAGATGCAATTCCACCGGGATACCTGCTTTGTACCAGGATTCAATCACCCCAAACTGTCCCTGAAACAGAAAATCATCCGTCGCAATCGCATTGAACATCGGAGGGGCATTTTTGGGAACGTCTACGGGACCCATGCCTCCATAAATAGGACCGATAAAGGCAAGCTTCATGGTTTTGGAGTGAAGGGTAGAATGCATCGTTAATCCAGCACCTGCAGAGAAACCGATCATTCCGATCCTGTCGGTATCCACTCCCCATTCCTTTGCCCTGTCAACGATCATGGCATAAGCTGCTTCTGCATCCTCGAGTTGGTTGGATAAGTCTCTTTGCGGTGGACGGGGAGGAGTGGCAGGTTGTGCGGAACCGGAAGCTGGTGCTGCAGGTGGTGCAGTTCTAGGACGGTTCATCCAAGCCGAAAAATCCTCTAAAGACTCCGGAGTAGGGTTGAGCCGGTACTTGAGAACGAAAGCCGCGATTCCCTGTTTCGCAAGTGCCTCTGCGACTTCCCAACCTTCATTGCCCATTGACAACCAACTGAATCCTCCTCCCGGTGCCACGATCACGGCAGTACCTTTTCCTTTTCCCGGTTCGGGGAGGAAAGGAGTAAGGGTGGCAACAGTGATGTTTCGGGCCATCGGATCGCCCCATTGTTTGAACCAACTTTCTTTTGCAGGTTGGTTTTCGACGCCTCCTGTACCAAGTAAAATGGCCCGCGGTTCTGCAGGTGCTTCAAGTGGGTAGATCGTCCCGTCCTGTGCCAAGGCTGCAGTGCCAAACGCAAGGAAACAGACCAAAAAGGCTTGAAAAGTCAAGGATTTAAAGTTGTAGTGCATGGTTTTTTAGGTTTATTGTATTTAGCTTAATAGGTTATCTATATTGTGAAACCTCCAACAGGAGGTAAAATGGCAGTTTTGAATGATGAATATAAGGAAAGATATTAAAAAAAATGTCAATTGTACACTTATTATATTTTGATCTGCTTTGAGATTACAAGAATGGTGTGAAATCATGTCCAATCTGCAACGTCATCCTCTATGGAAGACCCACCGTTAGACCCTTTAGGTCGGACGGTTCACCAAAAAGCCATGTGAGTTTACTTCAGAAGCGACTCAGTTCACCAAATTGGTGACTCAGTTAGGTAAAAAGTGTGACCCCATTTTTCAAACGCTACAACCCTTCTTCATTCCATCAATTCTAGTCAACAAACTGCTAACCGTTATACAAAACTATCTTTTTTTAAAATAATTTACCTAAACCCTTTTTTCTTAATCAAACAATAACTACATTTTGTTCTAAGTACATGGTACTTACAGTTTTTTATTATTCACCCCTGATTTTCAATGTATGGATAACAGAAACTCCATCGAGATCCCAGAAGCGGATTTCCAGGCCATCAAGGCCAACCTTCAGAATATACAGAGCCTCTTGGCTCCGTATGTCATTGCCCTCACGCCGGAACAGCGCAAGAAGCTTCCCAAAATGAGTGACGGCACAGAGCCTTTTGTCGACAAGGCCTTGGACTACTCCATCAACAGCCCGGAGTTTCTTCCGGCTTTTGTTGATCAGGCAGAGTTCCAAAAAGACTGGAACAACAGCAGCGGTCTGATGGCTTTGATCCGGATCATGGCGCAGATTCAGGACACCATGAGCGATACCGCCATGCAATCGGGATCATCTGCCTATGTCAGCGCCCTGAGCTATTACAATTCGGTCAAGCAAGCTGCGAAAGTCAATGCCCCTGAAGCCAAAGCCATCTATGAAGACATGCGGAAGCGGTTTGAAAAGAAGCCCCGAAGCACCAATGGCGGATCGGGTGTGTAAAAGAATTCCATTGATTTGAACTATTTAAGCATTAAAAGCCGGACCGTATGGTTCGGCCTTTTTTATGAAATATCAAAAATACCTAATCGAGAATTTACGGAGACCAACTTTGAATCTCAGAAGACCAAGTTTGATACTAAAAGATGCTCGCTTGATATAAAAAGACTCAACCTTGATATAAATAAATCCTCGCTTGATAAAAAAAGACCCAACCTTGATATAAATAAATCCTCGCTAGATACAAAAAGAGTCAAACTTGATACAAAAAGATCATCGCTTGATATGATTAGCATCACCGACGATATAAATAGAGTCAACTTTGATACTAAAAGACTCAACTTTGATACTAAAAGGTCCTAGCTTGATATAATAAGGTGCCTGCTAAATTAAAAGAACGAAAGGGTGGGTAAAAAGATAAGCGAGTTTGTACCTCGCTAGGCGTATTTGGAATTACGGCTTTCTATCAATTAGAATTTGTAATTCAATTTTTTAGGTGGAGCGCATTGTTTGTCGATAATGGTAGCCAATTAAAATTGGCAGAAATATAAGAGTGGAATTACAAATTCTACCTTGACCACGATAAAACGTTTAACTACACCCAGAGGGTAATATTCAGTTTCAAAACGGTTGTCAACGGTTTGCAGCTACCCGAAGGTGGCGATTTCGAAGCACTTCACGGTCAACCAAGCGCAAACTTTGATAGAAGCACAAAGCTTGATTTAACCACTTAACCGCCACTTTTGGGTAGGTGCTGTTATGTGTAGCCTTTCTTTTCATTCGTTTAGTACTAGTTTTCCCTTTAATTCTGCTTCTGTCGTTGTCCAACCGTCCTTGTATAATTTGTCCCAACCCCTTTTACCGTTGTCAATGAAAGTTTGTGCGGCAAACGGCTTTAAGTTGCTGTCAAACATTTCTATTTTGTCAAACCAAATTCTTATGTCAATTGTCTTTTTACTGTATTTGTCTTCTTGAAAAAGGTCAATTGTATGTTGCTTTTCAAAGGAGTCACTAAAAATTTCGTCAAAGCTCACATTGTCTTTCCATTGCTTGAAAATTAACTCTTCATCATTGTCTATAAACTCCCAACCATAAAGCGATTCATTTTTAAATTCACTCATTTTGTTAGAAAGTTCGTTTGTGTCAAATTTTATAGCTTTTGTTTCAGGTACAAGAGTCAATGAAGAAGCAAGACGTCCAACGTTTCTAAAAGCAAACAGAAATCTATTGTCATTGGGAATTGTCCCGTCTTGTTGAATGGCAATCGGATAGAAAGTAAGATAAACAGTTCTAACTTCCTTGTCAAAATCAAGTCCGACAATAATTGCTTCGTTTAAAGCAAGGTTAAGTCCGTCTTTTATGTCTTCGGTGATGTCTGTCATACGGTTACACATAACGATTGTATATCAACAACACTTGTTGATATCTACCTGATTTGGGCTGGTATCCACAATATTGTTGTTATTTTTCAATTACTTAAACATAAAACTAATTCTCTAAATAACCAATCCACCTGAAAAATATCCCCCACGCTAGGCTTAATTAGAAATAACGCCTTTCTATCATTTTGATCTTGTACAGCTTGTCGGGATGTAATTCAATTTAGAAAAATAAATTAAGAAAAATAGATTTGAAAATAAATTGCAAATTGGGAAAATAAAAGGGTGGAATTACAAATTCCACCCAGTCCCACGAGCAAACCTTTAACTACACCCAGAGGGGGGAGGAAGCTATCGGTGTTTAATCAGTTTAAGTATCAAATGGAGTAATACCCCGAAATTAATTTAAAATCATTTTTTTTCTTTTTGGGAGTTATTTTTAATAAAAGTTTCATTTAGATTAATTTTTTCAAAAGTTTCAAGTACTTTTTTATGAAGTTTTTTATCATTTCTTATTTCATTAAAAATCGGCCAATCCTCATATTTTTCTATTGTTAAATCGTCTGCAACAATAGCTTTTTCCACTAGTTCGACAGCTTCAAAATGTCTGTTATTTAAGGTTAAATGAGCGATTTTATATAGTGGTGTTAAAGCACCTGTTTTAATTGTTGATAAAATAAGGTTTAATTCTTCTAATTTATTTAGTCTCTTTAGTGCTATGCATTGATTAAATTTAATTTTATAAATTATATCGTCCTCTTCGTCATTTTTTGCTTTAATTCTTTTTTCAGTGTAAGAACAAATTTTCTCAACGAAAACATGATTTGAATTTTTTAAATTATTAAAACTTATATCTACTATTTCTTTAATAGCATTTGTAGTATCATTTTTGTCCCAATTTCCCCAACAATTTAAACATAAAAGAACTCCAGCAAGTTTAATTTCACTTAAAGCATTAAGAAAGTATTCTTTTTCGATTTTTACTTCATCATTTAAATTAAAGTTAAATGGATTTTTGGAACGAGAAATATATTTATTATTTACTAATGAATTGTTGTGAATAATTATGTTTCTTCTTTCTCTAATTTCAGTAATTAAATTCCAATTTATAATTTCAGTTTCTAGATTGATTTTTAATTTCTCGCTGAAATAAGTTTTTAATTCCTCAAAGTTCATTTCAATTAATAAAGATTCAACTTCTTTGTAAATTAAATCCTCATATGCTTCCTCAATTGAATTATATTTCTTTAAATCATCAAAAGAAATATTTAACTTTTTACTATCTATAGTTGTAGTATTTTTTTTAAAGTTATATGTCAGCAGATCAGAGAATAAAAACTCAAAATAATTATTTAGCATTATAAATGCTCCTTTTGTCAAGGTTCCATAATTCTTTGCAGGAATTTTTGGTGATTGTTTAATTTTATGAATTATTCTTTCAACCTCTTCTTTAGTTAGCTTTATTTCTAATTTTTCTGTTTTGTTTCGATTTTCAAAATCTTCACCAAAAATCTCTTTTAAAATATATTCCCTATATTCTATCCTTTCTTTTTCAATTACTTTGTCTTCATTCTCAGCTACCGGTGCAATTCTCATAAAAAAAACCTCAACACTTGTAAAATTATTTAAAAATGATTCATATATGTCTTTGATTCTTTTCATTTGATCTTTTTTTTGTATTTCATGCTTTACTGTATCTGAATTGCCCTTTTTCATATTAAATATTTATAATTTAATTTAAAATTTTAGATGATTTTATTTGAGGCTTAATCATTTTAAATTGATCACCATAAGTATAAACTTCAAGAACATAAACATAAAACTATTTTCCTAATTATCCAATCTTGCATCCTACCTTTCTTTAATACGCCCGAAAAATATTTCCCTTGTTTAGGGAAGTATCTTGGGATGTTGGTACTTGATTCTTTGGTCAGAATCGGATTTGCCCAAATATTTTTTTAGATTGGAATTGGATTGTCAAAGATGTTTTTCCAACCAAAACCCAAAGGCCATGAATAGAAGAGATTTTATCAAAACATCAGCCCTATGCGCCACTGCTGTGAGTGCATTCGGATTTATACGCTTTGACGGGACAAGGTATGTGGGAGATTGTGCTACGACTTCTGATATTTTGGGGCCATTTTACAGACCCGGCAGTCCCGAGCGCAGCAACTTGGTTGTAGCCGGTTCGAAGGGCCGCAAAGTACAACTCCTCGGGAAAATTCTTCATCAGGATTGTACTACGCCTTACCAAAACGCAAAGGTTGAGCTTTGGCATTGTGACGAAGCGGGTGTCTATGACAATGCCACTGCAGCCTTTAACTACCGAGGTACTGTTTATACAGACACCGAAGGCAATTATTCTTTTCAGACCATCATCCCTGTTCCCTATGATGCGGGTGGGGGCTTGATCCGTCCGGCACATTTTCACATGATGGTGACCGCGGAGGGCTATCAGTCTTTGGTGACGCAGCTGTATTTTACGGGGGATAAAAACATCCCCAAAGACCCTTGGGCCAAGGCTGCCAAAGACCGTCAGTTGAAAGTGGAGGACGATCCAAAGGGTGTCAGCAAAGTAGTCTTCAATGTGGGAATGGCAAGGACCTTGGCTGTAGAACCTGCTTCCCTCGACAAGCTGACAGGAACCTATGTCCATGAAAATGACCCAAAAAAAACTATCACCCTTTTTAATAACCAAAATACCCTTTGGCTCAAAAATGAGGTTTTTGGAGAAGAATATGTGTATGCAGGTAACAACCTCTTTGTCTATCCAAGCAATCCTGAGGGAAGTTTCGAAAAGCTTGAGTTTGACATCAGTCCCACCGGGGCCATCAAGCTGACGCGGTCTTTCCAATATGTTGATCTGGGAAAAGGTACCGAAGTGTATGTCAAAAATGCTTGATAAATAAAATACAGAAAGGACAGAAGACGGAAGTTCCCGAAATTTAAGCAATTAAGCAGTTAACCATTTAATCCAATTCATAACCTCCGATTCTCTAATGAAAAAAACCATTTTCCTTCTTGTCTTCATTTTAACATTTTCAATCGGACTCTTTGCCCAATCCAAAACAGACATGGTCAAAGTCACTGTGGATTTTATGGAAACCCTTTCTGCCAACCAAAAAGACAGTGTCCTCTTCTCGATGGATGACAGCCTCCGCACCAATTGGACTAACCTTCCGATAGGTTTGGCACCACGGAAAGGACTCCGATACGGGGATTTGTCTGAGGTCAGCAAGGAAAAATTCCACAAAATCCTCAGCACGATTTTCAGTTCACAGGGATACCTCAAGACCTTTGCCATCATGCAGGTGGATGATATTTTGCATGAGATCTTTGAGATTGCCCATCAACGAAAAGAAATTGACGACCGGACGATCGGGTTTATCAGGAAACTGGATTGGGATTACGGTAATTATTACCTCGCCATCCTCGGCAATCCCGGGATGGACACGGCTTGGGGTTTCAAGTTTGAAGGACACCACATCTCCATCAACCTGACGGTGACCAAGGATTCCTTTTCGATGACACCGTTGTTTTTTGGTTCTGATCCTGCTGTGGTGCAGGTTACCCAATATTCAGGTTTGCGGCCGCTGAGTAAGGAGGAGGATTATGGTTTTTGGTTTGTCAATACCTTGGATGAAAATCAAAAAGCCAAAGCGACCTTGAGTCAGGAAGTCCCTAAGGATATCCTGACTAATCCTGACCGACCACAGTGGTATGAAGAGTTTATGGGGATCAAAGGTTCAGAGCTCCGACCCGAGCAGCAGAAAGTGCTCCATTACCTCATCGAAGAGTATATGAACAATATGGAAAAGGAGAAGGCAGAAGAATACCTCGCCATCCTGCATGCAAGGGGAATGGATGAAGTGTATTTTGCCTGGATCGGAAGCTATGAACCCATGAAAGCGCATTACTACATGATCCACAGTCCGGATTTTATCATCGAGTATGACAATGTCGGTTTCCTTGACAATGCCAACCATATCCATTCGATTTTCAGAGAAAAGGGAAATGATTTTGGAGAGGATATCTTGAGAAAACATTTGATGGAGCATAAGCATTAAAAGAAATGAAAGGAAAAATTCAATTGATATTTTTGGCAATTCTGCTTTATTCCTGCGGAAATGAGGCAGAAAAAAAGAGCCAATCTCCACTACCAAACATCGTTTTCATCTTTGCTGATGATCTTGGATATGGGGATTTGGGCTGTTTTGGTGCTACGGATATTGCCACGCCAAACATTGACAGAATAGCAGCAGAGGGGATAAAATTCACCTCTTTTTTGTCCGCGTCGCCCGTTTGTAGTCCATCCCGTGCAGGACTTTTGACAGGACGGATGCCCCAACGTATGGGTATAAATTCAGTGTTTTTCCCTGAAAGCTTTACAGGGATGGATCCCGAGGAAATCACCATCGCTGAAATCTTAAAAGATAAAGGTTACCGCACTTCAGTAGTAGGAAAATGGCACTTGGGCCATATGGAGAAGTTTCTTCCCCTCAATCAGGGTTTTGATGAATACTTTGGAATTCCGTATTCCAATGACATGGAATCCGTCGTTTACCTAAGGGGAAATGATGTCGTCGATTTCAAGGTAGATCAACAATATACGACCAAAACCTATACTGAGGAATCTTTAAAATTCATTGATTCTGCAGTGGGTAATCCCTTTTTCCTTTATTTAGCCCACAATATGCCCCATGTCCCGATTTATGCCTCTCCGGATTTTCAGGGAACTTCCAACAGGGGACTTTATGGAGATGTCATTCAGGAATTGGATTGGAGTGTGGGAGAAGTTCTACGAAAATTGGAGGAAAAGGGAATTCTTGAAAACACACTGATTGTATTTTCATCAGACAATGGGCCTTGGCTGGTGATGGAAGACCATGGAGGTTCGGCCGGTCCACTCAGAGAAGGCAAGCAATTTACCTTCGAAGGAGGAGTACGCGTCCCGACCGTGGCGATGTGGAAAGGGAAAATCGAACCGGGTCAAGTCTATGAGGACTTGGCAACACAAATGGATTGGTTTCCTACTTTTTGTAAACTGGCCGGTGCTGAGATACCTCAAGACCGTGAGATCGATGGAAAGGACCTCAGTCCAGTGCTTTTTGAAAATGGCCGCAGGGAAGGGGATACTTTCCTATACTACATGCTTTCGAGTCAGGAAGGATATCGGGAGGGAGATTGGAAGATCAAACGTCCCTATGAGGGATTTGCCGGTACGAGAGGTATGAAAAAAGTGGATGCCCACGATACGCTATTATTTAACCTAAAAACCGACCCGGGAGAAACCACAAATCTACTGAGGGAAAACCCGGAGAAAACCGCCCAAATGATGCGGGCAATGGAATTGGCGGTAAAGCAATTGGGTCCTTTGCCGGATAATAAAGTAATCAGAACTCCTGCGGACAACAGTCATTATGAATATTTGGATCAAAAGCGGAAGCCCAAAGATAACTGATCATTTTATTTAATATTTCACATAAAAATCTGACAGGATGAAGTTTCAAAATACAGGATATTATTATCTAGCCTTTTTGGTTCTGGCCTTTGTTGGGTTTTGGCCCTCTTACTTCTCTAAGTTTTTTGATGGGTCAGCAGACTTTAACCAATACTTTCAGTTTCATGTGGTTACAGCCCTCTTGTGGGTGGCGATGTTGGTGATCCAACCGATTTTGATTCGTAAAAAGAAGTTTGCGCTGCATAGAACGATTGGGAAGTTTTCTTATTTCTTAGTTCCGTTTCTGTTTATTTCTGTTTTGCTTTTGGCCAATAACCGAATCAGCCCCGATTTGGAATTTGTTGGTCCTGAGTTCTGGATTCCGTTTAAGGATTTGGTGATATTCAGCTATGGCTTTGGAATTGCTATTTGGTATAGGCATTCCATGGCGATTCACGCCAGGGGGATGATAGTGGCCGGATTGGCATTGTTGGAGCCTGTGATGGTGCGTGTGATGTATAATGTTTTAGGCCTTCAGGGAACATATCCCTATATACTTGGGATATCGTTGGGCTATGTGGTCCTTATGGTCCTGATTTTTTTGGAACGAAATGAAAAACAGGGGAGATGGGTATTTCCAGTTGGATTAGGTGTTTTCCTTATCGTCCATATTATTCGAATCACTGGTTTTAACCCTGATTTTTGGGAGAGATTTTCGCATTGGTTTGTTTCTCTGCCTTTGACTTGAGATTGAATTAATGGAAGGTTGTCCAATAATGTTTTCTCTTTATTTCTTTACGACCTAAAGACCTTCCTCTGAAAAGAAATCCTACACTTTGGGGAAGAAATAAACAGGTTTCGTCCTAAGAGGGCATAAGGTAAGGATTGAGTTTTTTAGATTGTAAGATTGGCGAATCAAGGTCAAAACGCCACATACAATAATTCGATGAACCTGTTGGTATTTTATTTCACTTAATTTCCTTTTTTCCTATTTCCAATGATGAGAACTAAATCCCTCAAAAGTTTCCCTGACTTGTTTTTTTTCTTGCAGGTAGGAGATGAAAATGCATTTGTAAACGGGGCTTTTATTTTGAAAGATGGGGAGACCGTTCCCAATGTTTTTCCAGGGCAAGGGGTGTATGGGAAGTTTAAGAAGTGATTAGCAGGCATTCTTTAAAATAAATTACGGGAAAACCCAAAAAATATAAGACGAACTATAAAAATAACCAAATATGAAAAAAGTAGGCATCATCGGGGGTTCTGGCTTTATTGGAAGCTATAACACCCAAAAGTTTTTAAGCGAAGGATACAAGGTAAAAGTATCAACCACAGACCTTTCTAAAAAAGAAAAGTATGAACATTTGCTCAGTCTCAAAAATGCTGAGAACCTGGAGATCGCCCAATTGGATGTGGAAAACAAACAGGAGCTTATGGATTTTCTGAAGGACTGTGACATTGTGATTCACGGAGGAACTCCCTTCCAATTGGATGTGAAAGACCTTCAGAAAGAACTGTTTGACCCGACCATCAAGGGAACGGAAAACTTTCTCGAAGCAGTTCTCAAAACTCCAGGAATTGAAAAAGTCGTATTCATTGCATCCGTGGCAGCATACAACACAAGCTTTCCATTTTTACCTGCAGGAAAAAAGGAAGGTGATCAAATTACTGAGGAAGATGCACCATTTATGAGCGAAGAAGGCATTCCTTATGCCCAAGCCAAGTTTATCGCCAATCAGGCGGTCAATAAATTCATCGGAGAACACCCGAATCTGAGTTTTGAAATTACTTCTGTTTCACCGACGGGTGTAATGGGAAAATCTTTGTCAAACAGACAGGATTCCACTTCCACGGGTATTCAATTTCTGTTTAAAAATAAAATTGCTCCTAACCCTTTTATACAAATGATCTACGACATGGATGTATTATGGGCATTGGTAGATGTAGAAGATGTTGCCGATGCAATTTTCAAAGCAGCCACTGCCAAAAACATCCATGGAAAAAATTATCTCTTATCAGGGGAAAGTTATAGGGTATCAGATGTGACATTGATGCTCAACAATCAACCTCCATTAGGCAAGCCGGAAATTATTTACAGTTCTACGTTGGCAACAAAGGACTTGGGAATAGCATTTAAGCCTGTCAGCATTCCTTTGAATAACTATTCCTCGTAAGAAAATGAAAAATACCAAACCTTCTACACGCAGAGATTTCATGAAATCTGCTGCAGTCCTTACCTCGAGCACACTTGCACTCTCCTTGTTGCCGCAATTTAGCACAGCTATCCCTCTCCCGACAGAAAATCGGAACAATGTAATCGGACCCAGAGAAGGTTTTTCTCTTCATATAGGAACCTTGTTATCCATGATGACTTGGATGAGGGACGTGATTCTGATGCCGGTAAGAGGAATGACTGTGAAAGAATTGGATTTTCTATTGGATGAAAATTCTAACTCTATCGGTGCGATGTTGCTTCATTTGGCCGCTACGGAGCGGTTTTATCAGGTCCATACATTCGAGGGAAAGGCATGGGGAGATTTTAGCAAAGAAGATTTGAACCGATTTGAGGTGGCGATGAACCTAGGTGACGAAGCCCGAAAAACCATCAAAGGCAATAATCTGGATTACTACCTTGATATTATGACCGAAGTGAGGGAAAATACCATCAGGGAGTTTAAAAAAAGAGACGACAATTGGCTGTTGGCGGTCGACGAAGATTGGCCTTGGGGTCCGACCAACAATTACTGCAAGTGGTTTCATGTCTGTGAGCATGAATCCAACCACAACGGACAATTCAAATACATCAAAAGCAGGCTTCCGGGAGGTAAATTCAGTAGGGGGTAATCGGGCTACAAATCAAATATTTTATTTAAAAAATAACATCAAAATGGATAATATGGATCCCTTCCAAAATTCTGATCTTCAAAGGCGCAAATTCCTTGAATGGATCGGTTTATCGGGTTTGGCCTTGGCTTTTCCGGCGATATCGCTCTCTGGATGCCAATCTAGTCGATTCCATGAAGATGAAAAGCAGGAGTTTAAAAATGTCTTTGACTTGGAAGGTTTGTCCGAAAAAGTCATGGGAAAAGACGCCATTGATTATTTGAATGGAGGAGCTGATGATTCAAAAACCGTAAAGGCAAACGTTGTGGCTTATCAGAAAATTCAGATTAGAGCGCGCAGATTAATTGATGTCAGTACGATCTCCACAAAGGTTGAACTGTTTGGACAGACCTATGAAACTCCCATTATTTTAAGTCCCGTCGGATTTCAGAAATTCTTTCATCAAGACGGGGAAGTAGCAACAGCAAAAGCATCAGTCAAGAAACAGCATCAGATGATTGTTTCTTCAGTTTCCAACTATTCCGTGAATGAAATTGCAGCGCAATCCCAAGCCGATCTTTGGTTTCAGCTTTATCCTACGACAAATAGAGAGGTTACTAAAAAACTCCTTGAACGGGCAGAAAAGGCAGGATGTAAGGTTTGTGTATTGACTGTGGATACTCCTGTGATAGGAAACAGAGAAAGAGGTGGGACAACACTTACCAAATTGATATATTCCAAAGAACTCAAAATGGGGAATTATGAGGGAATATTAACTGAAGGAACCGGGATTGATGACCCGGGATTGACTTGGGAAATCATATCATGGTTAAGGGCAAACTGTGACATGAAAATTGTACTGAAAGGAATTGTTACCCGAGAGGACGCTACGCTCGCCCTTGAGTATGGTGTCGACGGAATTATTGTCTCCAATCATGGGGGAAGGCAATTGGAAAGCCTTCGGTCCACTATTGAATGCTTACCCGAGATAGTTGAGGAAATCAAAGGCAGAATTCCAGTTTTAATCGATGGAGGAATCAGAAGAGGGACAGATATATTCAAAGCATTGGCAATAGGCGCAAATGCAGTTTGTATCGGAAGACCGTTCTGCTGGGGACTTGGTGCCTTGGGTCAAGAAGGAGTAGAAATCGCGCTGGATATTCTTAAGGCTGAGTTAATCCGGGACATGCAACTCGCCGGGACGCCTTCTATTGAAAAAATTACGTGTGATTTTGTAATCGGATTCTAAATAGAATTTGAATTGGTCCATTTGAGTTGCATGTAAAAAAAGCCTCAGTACTTTAAACAAACACCAAAATGAAAAAATCTTTCTGTGCAGGTCTGATGCTTATAGTATGCATGTTTATTTACAGTTGTGGTTCAGAACCAAATCAAATAGACCTTGACGCCAACCGTGATGTTGTAAGAGATTTTCACCGGATTTGGAGCGACGGAAAAGTAATGGAATTGGAGAAAATAATATCTCCCGATTTTGTATGCCACTTTATCAACGAAATTGAGTGGAGGGGAATTGATGGAGCAAAACATTCAATTACAAGCCATAGAAAAATATTTCCGGATTGGAAAGAAGAGATAGTCGATATGGTAAGTGAAGGCGACAAAGTGGTGACAAGATATAGATCGACAGGTACCCAATTGGGAGCATTCGAAGGACTTGATGCTACGGGTATCAAAGTAACCATCTATGAAACCTCCATATACAGAATAGCGGATGGGAAAATTGTAGAGCAATGGGGTTTTCCCGACGCATTAAGTTTGAAAAACCAACTTACCAAAAAATGAAAAAAGCCAGCTTAAACCTATTCCTTATTTTTTTATTTCTGCTTTCCTCCTGTTCCAAAAAAATGACATCTGCGGTAGAATTATCCGCTACAGAAAAGGAAACTGTTTACCAGATTTTAAAAGACGTTTCTTATGGTTCAGATGTGGAACAGGTGATGGATATCTACCTGTCCCAAAAAGCAAAATCCTTTGGAAAGCGGAATTACACAATCGTATTCCTTCATGGAGGAGGCTATTACTTCAGCGACAAAAGTCAGGAGGAAAGGTACATTGAACCTTACCTCAAGAAAGGTTTGAATGTCGTCAACCTGAATTACAGACTGAAGAGAGGGATTCCCCTTGCAACAAGCGACCTTACAAATGCCCTGAATTTTCTCAAAGCCAACAACGCTGACTATGGTTTGAATTTGAAGAATGTGGTTGTGTCAGGCTTTTCGGCAGGGGCTCATATTGCGACCAATGTGGGCCTTGCCCAAAACAATCCGGAGTATCCCAATAAACTTGACGATGGCATCCAAATCGTAGGAATCATCAATTTTTCTGGGCCAGTGGATGGATTGGATGTGGTGGAAAGGATTTTTACTGAGCATGAGAATGAACAGTTTAAAGCCTTAGGTCTGGCACTTTTCCCTGCTGAAGGTTTTGAATCAAAAGAAAACTTGGCTGTTTTTGAACCGATTACCTACTTTGACCCAAAAGACCCGCCCATTTTTTTGTGGCATGGGGGCTTGGATGATCAGATTCCGGTGGTGACTTTCAAAAAATTTATTCCCTTGCTGAGAAATGATAAAGACCTTAGGATATTTATACCCGGGGGAAAGCACAGCCCAAATCAAGAGGAATTTGAAAATGCTTATATTGAGATATTTAAGTTTTTGGATGAATTATAAGCCAACAATATGAAAAACGCTATTCTACTTCTTATCCTTTCCTTCACACTTTCAGTTTCTTTCGCCCAAAAACCAAGGGCCAGAGATTTGGGAGTTCCATTTAACGGCACAACAGGTCAATTCAATGCCATCACTGATGTCAAGGGTGTGGAAGTGGGATATAGCACCATCATCTCAGGAAGTGGTGAAAATATCGTTGGCAAAGGTCCGGTCAGAACTGGAGTCACAGCCATTTTCCCACGGGGCAAAGCTCAAAAATTCAGTCCTGTGTTTGCGAATTGGTACAGCCTCAATGGAAACGGCGAAATGACAGGAACCACTTGGCTGACCGAATCCGGCTTCCTGGAAACTCCGATTATGATTACCAATACCAACAGTGTTGGCGTCGTCAGGGATGCGGTATTGAAATGGTATGTGGATACCGATTGGTATAAGGGGGAAGAATGGTGGTACACCTATCCTGTGGTGGCAGAGACTTATGACGGGTTTTTGAATGATATCTATGGTTTTCATGTCAAGGAAGAACATGTGCTAGAAGCGATTGAAAACGCCTCAAGTGGCAAAATAGCCGAAGGAAATGTAGGCGGAGGTACGGGGATGATGTGTTTGGGTTTCAAAGGAGGAACTGGAACTTCCTCGAGAATTGTCAAAGTCAAAGATTCCTCTTACACCGTGGGTGCTTTGGTGCAGGCAAATTTTGGCAGAAAACCTTCACTGACCATTGCAGGAGTTCCGGTAGGAAGGGAGCTGTTGGATACTTTGAACAATGAACTGAAATTGCCGCCACAATCTTATCGGAAAGAAGGGGACGGTTCCATCATCGTGGTCGTGGCGACCGACGCACCTTTGCTTCCCCATCAGTTGAAGCGGATTGCAAATCGCGTTCCGATCGGAATCGGCAATACCGGAGGAATCGGGACCAATGGTTCGGGGGATATTTTTATCGCTTTTTCCACCGCCAATCCTGACGCTTTTCAGCGGGATGATTTTTCAGAAGTGGAGATGCTGCCAAATGACCTGATTGATCCTTTATTGGAAGCTACAGTTCAGGCAGTCGAAGAAGCCATCATCAATGCCATGATTGCTGCAGAAACCATGGAAGGCATCAATGGAAACAAGTCTTATGCTTTGCCTCATGGATTACTGGTAGAAGTGCTTAAAAAATACAATCGGTTGGAAGAATAATAGTGGATAGTTCTGCGGCTTCTCCTGAAGCAGTATTTGGATAAAACTTAAAGTCCGGATTCCGGAGAAGTAGGACAACCGGGAAACAGGACAGCTTATAGCGGTTGGAAAGATCAAGTGGAATAAAAAACTCCCCCTTTTCGCAATGGAAAAGGAGGAGTTGGTCGCTTGAAATGGTTAAAAAAATGAAAATCGTTTACTTATGGTTTTCTATTGTCGAAAAGAAACTCAATTTTTTGAGATGCGGTAAATCACATTCTTGCCGCCACCCGAAACATAGATATCACCGGTTTGGCCGACTGCTACACCGTCAAATAACCAAGTTGGAGGGAAACCATCCAGACCAAATGCAGGTGCACTCAGTTTGAGACCATCTGCAATTTTGCTGACAGTTCCTGTTATCAGATCAATTCGTGATAGCTTGGAAGCTCCTGATTCAACAACAAACAAACCGCCTTCTTTATCCCAAGCCAAACCTTCCGGATTCATTAATCCAGTCGCTATTGGAAAAGGTGTGCTTGGCGTATCGCCGTTAAATCCTACCTGCCAAACAATGCCTGTACCCCAGTCAGCTACCCATAACGTGTTGCCGTCAGTAGCCAGACCACTTGGCGCAAATACATTGACACCGTCTATCGGAAGTATCATCGACTTGTCACTTGCCCGGACCACTCCGCCAAGTCCAAGATCAGACACTGCAATGTCATTTTTAAACCGGATGGCATCTATCGGAGCACCCATCGGGAAAGTTTCAAGAACTTTGTCAGTTTGAGGGTTCCATATTTGCACAACCGCTCCAAACCAAGAAGATACGATCAGATTTTCTCCATCTGCTGAAAGTGTAAATGGCGTTGTCAGATTACCGGCACCATTGAGTAAATCACCTTTAAATGCATTGGTTTCTTTGCCGGTGAGGCCATCCAATTGATGCAGGCGATAAACGCTCGGAACATATAATGCATCTTTTTTATTTACCCCAGGTAATACCGCTAAGCCCATTGGGGAGGTTATACCCCCACGACTAATAGTGCGGGGCTGTCCACTGGGAAGAATTTCTACTATTGTACCAAAATCATTATTAGAAATAAATAGATTGCCATTTGAGTCAAAGGCCAGGTTGTCAAGTCCTGCTTGAATTTTTATGAAAAGTGTTTTTTCGCCAGTTGATGGGTTTACTTTGAATACTTCACCTGTTTGATCCACTACATGCAGGATTCCTTTGGAATCAAACTTTGCAGCAGCAGGAACTGTGAAGCCTCCTGCCACGAATTCTGCGGTACCATCTGCAAAAGGATTGGTTGAGGGTGGGGTTCCTGGCCCACCTACATTTACCCTGATCACTGAACCTCCTGCAAAGAGAGGTCCGTACAATTTCCCATCTGGACCGAAATCGAATCCATTCAAAAAACCAAGTGGGAATGGATTCAATGGCGGTGATGCAACAATAATCGGTCTAGGTGGTGCTTTAAGTTCTGGATCCACCTCATAAAGTCCATCACCTAGAAAGCAAAGTCCTACAAACATACGCCCATCATCTGAGAAAGTAATGGGATTTACCCCCGGGGCTACAAACTGTTTTGTCAAAGTTCCATCAGGAGCTATTCGGCCAACCTCTCCGATAAAAAGATCAGTCCAATAAAGCGATCCGTCAGGGCCAAATACCAAATCATCAGGAACAATCACCCCGTCTTCATGACAAATCCTTTTGATGATCTTGCCGTTTTGTTTGTTCATCACGATTATTTCCTGACCAAGAAACGAAGCAACATATAGATTGCCGTCCGGTCCAAAGTTGATGCCGTTGGAGCCTTTTAAGGCTGCACCTTTAGCAATCTCCTTAACTAGGTATTGGTTATCAACTTTCTTGGCATTGACACTTACTTCTTCCTCTAAATCGTAACAGGCAGTAAATGCTAAAAATGTGGCTAATAGTGCCACAAGGGAATACATTTTAGATTTCATTTTTTTTGGGGTTAAATGGTTAGAATTTTGAAAAGCAGATTTCATGTTTACTCTATACTTCGGTTTTTAAAAAGGCCTTTACTCCTTCTCTAATGGAGTCAACGAAAGCGCTTAATAAACATGAAACTAAGGTATGTTTGAGGAGATGATCGAACCGTAGTTATTGTTCCAAATGCTTTATATTTTGTTCCAAATCCATAAAAATGCCTTTTTTGACTGTTTTTTAAGCAATAAGAGATAATTTCATAAAAAGTTGAAGCCCCATCAGGTTTAAGGACAAGCCGTTAGACTTGGAAAAAAATCACCCTTTTTTAAAAAGCCTTGGTTCAAACTGAGAATAAAAAAACCATTGCCGATTTCACGCCAATGGATTTTTGTATTACCCGATCTATGTTTTTATTGAATCTAAGGTAAGTACATGCCTAAAACATTGGATTACCTATTGATTCATAAGCTTTAGACTTTGTTCCAATTCTTGCGAAAAGCTTATTTTGCCTTTTTCTTAAGCCGAAAAGAAATCCGTTAAAAGTTGTATCCTAAGAACAGCTTTGAAAAATCGGTTCTTTTATTTAGAATAAAGAATTACCCTTTTCTAAAAAAGCTCGGTGCTTCTCCAAATTCCTTGGTAAACTCCTGGGTAAAATGGCTGGGATTGCCATACCCGACCGCGTAGCCGATTTCTGAAATATTCAAGGCAGGATTCTGCAAAAGCTTCTTTGCTTCCTGCATCCTGATCGTCCGAATGACTTGGGAGGTGGATTTGTTGGTCAGCGCCTTAAGTTTGCGATGTAATTGAGTTCGGCTAACCGCCAGTTCCTTGCATAGCTCCCCAATGCCAAACTCCTCACTTTCCAAATTTGCATCTACAATTGACCGGAGCTTTTTTAGGAAAGCATCCTCTTGTATTTCCGCCGGTGTTTCTGCAATCCCTTCTGGGCTCAGTGTTGCATAACGTGCCGTCAACCTTTGCCTCAATTCAATCAATTTCCGGAGCCTTACTTCAAGCTCCTTCTTTTCGAAGGGCTTAGAAAGGTAGGCATCTGCGCCTCTTTCCAATCCTTCCAATCGTGATTCCAGATCTGCTTTGGCAGTAAGCAGGATGATGGGAATATGACTGGTCCGTTCATCTTTTTTTAGCCTTTCGACGACTTCGTAGCCGTCCTTCTCAGGCATCATTACGTCACTGACGATAATGTCCGGAATCAATTCTATGGCGAGTTGGATTCCATGGAGGCCATTTCTTGCTTTTTGAATTCTGTATTTGCCTTGGAGGCAGAGTTCCAGGTAGCTCAATACATCTTCATTGTCTTCTATCAGCAATGCCATCGGAAGGCTTTCATCGTAATCTTCTTCGATCCCTAAGCCCGCTGCTACCACCAAATCTTTGACATTTGTAAATGATTCTTGGGCAAATTCACCGGCATTTCCTTTTGGTGCCTCATTTTTTATGGGAAGTCTAAGTATAAATTCCGAACCTTTTTCCAATTGGCTATTGACTTCTATCGTACCGGACATCAGTTGCACCAGTTCTTTCGTAAGGGCCAAGCCAATCCCGGTCCCTTCTTCTGACCTGGTTGATGAATTGTCCACCTGATAAAAACGGTCAAAAATGTAGGGCAAATGCTCAGAGGAAATACCTTTGCCTGTGTCCTTCACTTTGATTTCCAAAAATTCCCCTAATTCTTTGGAGGTATTCTTTTCAATCTTGATGTAAATATTGCCTCCAGGTGGGGTGAATTTTACTGCATTTCCTACAAAATTGGAAAATATGGCCTGGATTTTCTCCGGATCAAAATCCATATATAATTCATCAAAACCCGGAAGTAAGTGCAATCTGATGTCTTTGGAATCGGCAAAGGAATGAAAGGATTCTGTCAGGTATTTTAAATAAGTCAGGATATTGTCATGGATCATTTTTGTGGTCAATCTACCTGACTGAAGTTTGGATAGATCCAGCATCTGATTGATCAGTCTCAGCAATTGCGCGCTGTTCCGTTTGATCATGGGCAGCCCGTCTTTCAAATTCTCTATTGAAGGTTGGGACAAAATATGGTCCGCAATACCCGAAATCACAGTTAATGGGGTGCGGAATTCGTGGGTCAAATTGGTGTAGATTTTGGTTTTGACCTGATCGAGGTCTTGGAGCCGGATGACTTCTGCTTGGGCAAGTTTTCTACGGAGTAAGAATCCATAAACCCAATACAGCATTAAAAACAGCAACAAAGCATAGGAAAGCCAAGCCCACCATTGG
Source organism: Aquiflexum gelatinilyticum (assembly GCF_024741135.1). Classification (GTDB taxonomy): domain Bacteria; phylum Bacteroidota; class Bacteroidia; order Cytophagales; family Cyclobacteriaceae; genus Cognataquiflexum; species Cognataquiflexum gelatinilyticum. The sequence goes on along the minus strand of NZ_JANSUY010000006.1, from coordinate 32,786 downwards.
GTATACCATGGCGGCATCACGGTAATTGCTAAAGACCGCTGCCCAATATTTCCAAACCTGTTGGCTGATTTGATTTGAAATACATACTCTCCGGGAGGTAAATTATAATAATCTGCCACAAGTTCATTCCCGTTTTTCCAATTTTGATCATATTTGTCTAATTTGAAAAGGATGTTTTTTTCCGATTCTCCGGTCACAAAATCTATAATGCCAAATTCTATTGAGATGGTATTTTGGTTGTAGGAAAGATTGATGTGTTTGGTTTGTTGAAGCTGTAAGGGCAGGATTTTGTTAGTTCCTGGAATAAGTTCAGAATTAGAAAGAAAAAATCTGGTAAAATAAGGAATTGGTTGCGCCAAGTATTGGTCCGCGAGATCCTGAGGAAAGAAATGAAAATATCCGGAGGCATCCCCGGTAAAGATTTCAGCACTTTTGGAAATAAAAGTCCTGAATGAATTGAAATTATTCTCAGAGGTCTGTTTCCAGCTTTGTCCAAACAAGACGGCATCTCTCGTCTCAGGTTCCAGTTTAATAAACCCTATATCTGTATTCAACCACAAATACCCAGACTTATCTCCCACCATTCCTTTGACCAGCATCCTATCAGTGATCAAACCGGAGGCATCATAAAAAGGGACAAACTCTTCAGTGTTTTGATTCAACAAAAAAAGGCCTGAACGATGGGAATTTACCCAAATTCGTTGTTTGCTATCCTCAAAAATACTGAGGATAGCTGCTCCTGCTGAACTTAAGACCCTTTTGAAATCTCCTGAATCCGGTTGATAAAGATCAAGTCCTTTGTTTGTCGCTACCCAGATATTTCCCTTTGAATCTTGAAAAAGATCTGAAATAGAATTGCCACTGAGGGTTCTTAAATCATCCAGTTTATGTTTATGACGTTTGATTTTCCCCGACTTAATATTCAGGATATCAAGACCATTGTTGGTACCGATCCAAACAATTTCATCTTTTAGGGGTAGCACAGAAGTTGCCGCAATGGAGGATAGGCTTTCCTTGTCTTTCTCGTTAGGGCCGAGGAAAGTAGCGCTCATTGACTTTCTGTTAAAAAAGTAAAGTCCACCTAGCGTTGTCATCCATAAATTTTCTTGTTCATCAAAACCTAGGTCTGTAATGTATTTTGAGCCTATGTTACTTTTTACAAAAGAGAAAAAACTGGCGGTTCCTTCGTCCTGTTCTTTTCCATAGAGTCCATTTGTAGTCCCAATCCAAATTCCTTTATCTGATCCTTGTGCAAAAGTGATTACTCTGGGGCCGGTTTCGGTATGATCATAATGGTTTTGAAGTGTTGAAACTTGAAATAAAACCTGATTTTCCGTCTGTGGTTCCCATCCGGCAATCCAAAGAAGCCCGTCCTTTGTCTTCAGCATTGTCCAAAAGTCATTCTTCTCCAAATGATGTGACCCTATTCCGGAAGTTCCAAAAAATTCCATGGTTTTCAATTTTGGATTGTATCTGTTGATTCCTCCGCCATAGGTTCCGATCCAAATGCAACCTTGGAAATCTTCATTGATAAATGTGATATGATCTAAAGCATAAATGGCTTTGGGATTGACGGGCGGACGGGAGAGCGCATTTGGGTTATTGGGATCGTTTAGCATCCGTCGGAAGGTACCTTGATGACGATCCATAATATGGAGTCCGTCTCCGTCTGTACCTACGTAAAAATTACCTTGGCTGTCTTCAAAAATGGCCCTGACATTATTTCCAATAAGTGATTGCTGGTCTTTTGGATCATGCCTGTAATGGGTGATCAAGCCTGACTTTCTTTCAAATTGGTACAATCCTGCTGAAGGGTCATTATGTGGGCCAAAAGCATTTCCGGCACCTATCCAAATAGTACCTGTCCGATCCTCATAAATTACCCTGACTCCCGCATTTTTAAGCAAAATCCCAGCAGGAGAAGTATCTTCGATGGGCACAAATTCTCCCGTTTTTTGGTTTAAGGTGTCAATTCCTTTTCCTGTCCCTACCCAAAGTGTACCCGAGGGATCCTCTAAGAGCGCACTAATTTGATCATCAACAAGTGTTGAGGATACATTTGAATCGTGTTGGAAATGGGTGAAAGTCTCTGTGCCAGGATCAAAGCGGTCAAGTCCGTTTTGGGCACTGCCAATCCAGATGATACCTCCCTTGCCTGATGTTATGGTTTCAAGTCGATTTGAAAACAGGGAATTGGGGTTATTGGGATCAGTTTTGTAGAATTTTTTAGAGGAGCCATCGTATTTGATTAGTCCGTTGTAATTGTCGGCAAACCAGATAAAACCCTCCTCATCCTGACACATTCCTACCATATTGGTGAGGAATTGATCCAATGGATAAGGTATGGGAGTGATTTTGACTTCTTGACCTCTACATAAAAATGAAATATGAACAAAAATAAAAAAGAAGAAAAATTTTGGGTTAGGCATTGGTTTTCAGGTGATTTCTATTCACCAACTTAAATCATATTTAATTAAATTCCAATATCAAATTTTTACAATTCTAAAATGTTGATGAAGGAATGTTTTCTGCTTTGAAGTTCTAGGGATAGACAATTCTTGTTCGGAAAAAAATTCTACCCATTGGGGAAAAAATACATGCATTTCGTCCTTGTTCGGATGTCTGAAAAAGTTTAATTTTTTTACCTTTTCCACCAATGCATTTAAAATACATATTTTATTTCTTCACGCAATGATGCCCTTAAAAGCGTTAACCCAAAATAATTCAAGGTTGGAGACTGACATGTCCGGTACATCCCTGCCCGACGACAGACGGGGGGCTTTCGACTTCGGTCTTCCGTACGGACTGAAGTTGATTACCGGGTTTCTTGCAAAAAAGCATTTATCCCTTAAAATTTTTTCCAAAATCAACAAAACCCATTCTTTTCTCTGCCAAATTGTATCTACTGGATTTCTGATTAAATTGAAAAGATGAAAATCCGTATAAACTAAATTCTAGAAATTTTTATGAAAATTGCCCAAGAGGGATTAAAAAGAGAAGTTGGGGTGTGGGGGCTTTCGGCTAATATTGTCAATATCATCGTCGGGGCAGGGATTTTTGTTTTGCCGGCTATTGTTGCCGAGATCATGGGAACCCAAGCAGTGATTGCCTACCTGTTTTGCGGGTTTTTGATTGCATTGGTCATGTTGTGTTTTGCGGAGGCGGGGAGTAAGGTGACCCACTCCGGCGGGGGATATGCTTATATAGAGACAGCATTTGGGCCATATCCCGGTTTTTTGGCGGCCATATTTTTGTTGATGGGCAGTATATTCTCGGATGCAGCGGTGTCCAATGCCCTTGTGGAAATTTTGGGATTGGTATTTCCGGTCTTCAAAAATCAATATATCAGGGTTCTGACCCTGTTTGTGATTTTTGCAGGCTTGGCTACCCTAAATGTCGTCGGAGTCAAACAGGGCATCGGTTTGGTCAAAATCAATACTGTCGCCAAATTGATCCCGCTTCTGTTGTTGGTGACGATTGGATGGAAGGACGTCCAACTGGCCAATTTATATTGGGAATCAGCCCCGACCATCCAACAGTTTGGCGAGGCCTCATTGATTTTGTTTTTTGCTTTTCAGGGAGGAGATGCCGGACTGACGATAGGAGGGGAAATCAAAAATCCCCAAAAGACCGTTCCAAAAGCGATTTTCATCGGAATCTCCTTTGTGCTTTTGCTTTATATCCTGATCCAATTGGTTTCTCAGGGAGTGTTGGGCAATGAATTGACCAACTTCAAAGAAGCTCCTTTGGCCGAAACTGCCCGGATTGTCTTTGGTCCTGTTGGGTTTACCCTTCTTTTTGTCGGTGCTGGAATCTCGATGTTTGGGATGCTAAGCGGTCAGATTCTGAATTTACCGAGGGTGTTTTTCAGGTTGGCAGTGGATGGGGTGATCCCAATCGCAAAGCTGGCCTCTATCCACCATAAATTCAAAACCCCTTATGTTTCGATTTTGCTCTATGCAGGACTCGGTTTTACCATAGCTTCTTTGGGAGGATTTAGGCAATTGGCCGTCATCGCCTCCGCGAGTATTTTATTGGTGTATTTTGGGGTGTCCCTTTCTGTAATCAAACTTCGAAAAATAAAGCCTTCTGCTCCTTTAGAATTCAAAATTCCATTTGGATACACCGTCCCGATCCTTTCTGCATTGATCATCCTTTATTTTTTATCTAACCTTTCAGGTTTTGAAATATGGGGAACCTTGATATTTACAGGAATATTGTCAGCCATTTATTTTTTTATTCAATATTTTCAAAAGAAAAAACCTAACCAAAATGTCTAATTCTTTTATACATAGGTAATTTTTTCCAATAATAGGAACCGGAATTTCTTCTCCTATTTTTGGTTAATTCGAAGAGGCTACTTTCTTAAAAACAATGGGTATTTAATGTAAAAATTATAAGTGCTAAAGTTTAGGTGATATCGATTTTTGAGGATTGAAAATAAGAAACCCCAGTCTTGTTAGGTAGATTGTGAGACACCGATCCATTTTAAAATAATATGGAAGTAGTTTTTTATCACCTTACGGTTTTCGCATGCCGATAGCACTTACTCCCAAATTAAGTCCTTGGTGTCGATGTAATTTTTCGGTAAACCGCAAGCCGTAAAATCAAAGCTTAAAAAAAAATATAATAATATTTAGAAATTATTTTATAACCTTCTGATTTTCAATAAATAAATGACAAAAATCACCCTTGATATTGGATAAAATCATTACTTCTATTTACTTCGGAAAGTAGCTTTGGAAAGAATTTATTCACAATTAAACCCAAAAAAAATGGAAACTCAAAAACGGTTCAGCATCCAAAGCTACTGGGTAGTTTTGTTTGTATTTGGTTTGCTTTTTTCCTGCGAGCAATTAGATCCCATGGAAGAGCCTCTAGCAGTATTGGAAGAATTTCAAGACCTCTCCGGATTAGCACTTGAACCTGAAGATGATCCAATCAATGGTAGGTTAGTATACACTTCGGATTGTGAATCTGATTGTATAGAACCTGGAAGTGGAAATTATTTTGCCATAAAAGATTCGAAAAGCCAGAGCTCAGGAATCAATACAAAAAAAGTTTCCTACAAGGCATACAATACCGAGGATAAGTTTGTTGTAAAGGTAAAATATGAGGTTACCTCAGGGCCATCCCAAGCGAAAGCCTCCATTACGATCCAGATAAATGGGAAGAAAAAGGAGTTTAAAGCTGTTCCCTCAGGCTATACCGCAACCTTTGCCATACCGTTGGAAAATGGATGGGAGAAATGTGAGGAGGTTATATTTTCCATTGTCCAAAAAGGACTCGGGACTCCCATATCATTTTCAGAGGATTACAATCTGATACTTGTTTGTAAGAATATTGATAAAGGCCTGATTCTATGGAATAAATTGGGATCCATTGAGGAGGTCTTGAACAGTGAGGTAGGACCGGATCTTGCTTTTTTTGATGAAGACGATGGATTGAATATCTCAGCAAACAGAGCTTTTGTTCCTGGAAAAATTGGAAAAGGGATAACCATTGCACCTGGAGATTACTTCATAACCTCAAGAATACATAATTTGGTTTTGAACAACTTGAATTCGGTACTTAATCCTGATAGGGGCACTATTTCTGTTTGGTTCTACCAAAAAGAAACTCCGGTTGGCTATGAACATAATCCCTATAGAATTTTTGATGGTCCTTATGGATTAGAGGCTGGGATAGGATTGTCAAGTTTTGATGATAGTAATGAAGGGAAAACCAATGTGCTATTATTTGAACTTGGAAAAGAAGAGTCTTATGTTTCAATCAAATATGATGATTTTAATAAATTCAACGGTCAATGGGTGCATATCGCAGCAGTTTGGGATAGAGAAGGGATTTCTGGCTCAAATGAAACCATGCAACTATTCATCAATGGAACAAAAGTTGCGTCAACAACCAAAAATAATTGGAATTCAGGCTTTGGCGAAAGGGCTGATATAGCAGGGGCTAATGATTTTCCTGAAGGAAAATTCATTTTAGATGAAATTAAGATTTATAATGTAGCCAAAACCAATTTCTAAAAGTTTCTCATTCCGATCCCGAGGAAGCTCTTCTTCGGGATTTTACTTTGTAATTTTTTACTCACATTATCAATTTAAAGATGTTAGGATTAGAGACGGATTAACTGGAGTGAAATAAGCTATTTAATGTCATTTAATAAATTGGATATCAATAATTTAATGATAGAAATCACTATTTAGATTGTATAAAATCATTCTTGTTTATTTCCAATGAAAGTAGCTTTATAGAAATTTATTCACAATCAAACCCAAAAAAAAATGGAAACTCAAAAACGGTTCAGCATCCCAAACTACCTGATAGGTTTGTTTGCGTTTGGTTTGCTTTTTTCCTGTGAGCAATTAGCTCCGGTGGAAGAGCCTGGAGCTTTTTTGGAGGAATTTCAAGACATCTCCGGATTAGCACTTGAACAGGAAGATGACCCAATCAATGGCAGGTTAATTTATTCTTCAGATTGTGAATCTGATTGCATAGAATCCGGAAGTGGAAATTACTTTGCCATAAGGGATTCCAAAAGCCAAAGTTCCGGAATCAACACCAAAAAGGTTTCCTATAAGGCCTACAATACCGAGGACAAGTTTGTGGTAAAGGTTAAATATGAGATTACTTCTGGACCTTCGCAAGCAAAAGCCTCTATTGTGATCCAGATTAACGGAAAGAAAAAGGAGTTCAAGTCCGTTCCTTCGGGCTACACCGCCACTTTTTCTATCCCACTTGAGAAAGGATGGGAGAAATGTGATGAGATGACATTTTCTATTGTCCAAAAAGGGCTTGGGTCACCGATTTCATTTTCAGAGAATTACAATCTGATAGCTGTTTGTAAGGATTATGTTATCGGTCAGGAATATGGGGGAGGAATTATTGCCTACCTGCTAAAATCTGGTGACAGGGGTTTTGATCCAAATGTAGTCCATGGTTTGATTGTGGCAATGGAGGATCAGAGCAGTGGGATTGAATTTGATTTCAATTGTTGGAATGAGGGTGGCTCATATGCCTATTTTACCAGAATTGGTTTTGGGTTTGAAAACACCAATGTTGTTCTGAACAATTGTGCAGAAAGACCTATTGCTGTGTCAATTACCCGGAATTATGAAGGTGGTGGCTTTTCAGACTGGTTTTTACCAAGTTTGGAGGAGTTGAAACAATTGTATGTCAACAGAAAAGCAATTGGAGGTTTTGGGGATTCAGACTATTGGAGTTCGAGTACTTATGATGCCAAAAAAGAAACTGCCTGGTATGTTAATTTTAGCAATGGTGAAGAGAGCGTTGAATTCAGGAATGAAAGAAAGCGGGTAAGGGCTATTAGGGCTTTTTAGTATAATCAGATTTTTTTCAAAAATTAAGCCATCAAAAATTTTTTAGGTGGCTTTTAACTTTGAGTCGTAGCATCTTTGTTTGAGTTAACTAGTTTAACTACTGTTTCGGTCATCTTAATTTCCACAATCAGTGGGTAGGTATCATTTATCCCTGTTATGATCAATTTTTTTCAGCAAAACCTGCTCCCCGGAAAAGACAATGTAAGGAAGGGTCTGAAATATGTTTTATCAGGAATTTTTGAAATCACCTTGAAATTTGAAGGCAAATATTAATTAAAAGATTGGGTTTAAGACTCCAAACTTTCGAAAGGATTTTTCTTTTTAATCCCTCTGGAAATAAAACCCTAATGTTGGGGAAGAAATCCTATCATTTCATCCCAAACCAATGATTTCAGATGATTGATTTTTTTATCTTTTCCCATAGTCTTCGCTATTAAAAGACTATTTTATTATTTATAACCTTCATATTTAAAAACAATGAAAAAACTCATTTTACCTTTATTGGCTGTTTTAATCCTAGGTTCCTGTGGAATGGAAAGCATGACCGACACACAACCCAATCAAAACCTGGAAAACAATCTCCTGCTCAAAAATGGTTTTATAGCCCAAGAGGAAAGTTCTAGCCTGACGGACCTGAATTCGGCGAGAGTTCAAGTTACAGACCAATATACCATTTTAGGAACAATGTCTGAGGGACTTGCCACCGGATTTATACTGAACGAGAGTGTTCCTGCGGTTATCACAGCTTCAGGAGAGGTAGGATTTTACTTTGCAGGTCTTGGTGACCCGGCTACCCCAAATGGGCGTCCCGATGTGGGTTCCTCTAACGGTTTTCCGGTAGTTTCTCTTGTTGCGCGTGTTGGTGGAGGTGACCTTCAGTTTGTGGGAACAGGGCCTACACAGTTGACTGGAACTGGAGAAGTGGTTTTCTATGTCAATGATTCATTTTTTGGAGATAACTCCGGCTCTTGGAATATACAAATTGCCTATGAATGCTACCCTGGACCTGGATACTGGAAGACACATTCAGAGCTCGGCCCTGCCCAGTATGATAAGACGTGGGCCCTACTGTCAAACGGGGCGAGTACCTCGTTCTACCTCAGCGGTTCGACCTGGCTTCAAGTGTTCAACACGGCACCCGCGAGGAATGCCTACTACCAACTCGCGCACCATTTCATGGCGGCGAAGCTGAACGTGCTGAGCGGTGCCAATCCATCTGCGGTCTCAGCTGAACTCAACACGGCTGAGGCGCTGCTCAATACCTACACTCCTGCGCAGGTAGGCGCGTTATCCATGAAAAGCCCGGTCCGCACTCAAATGCTGACCCTCGCATCGAATCTCGACAATTACAACAACTCCCTCTCCTCTCCGGTATCCTGCAACTGATGCAGAAAGGCCCGAGATGACGGTACGCCAGACTATATATGAAACGGGGAACGCGAAGGCGCTCTCCGTTTTGCATTGGAATACCTAATTAAATTCAAACCTACCTTCCATAATGCGTTCACTTTGTGGTTTTTTAGGTGGAATAGGATATTATTTTTAAGTTTTTACCAACTCAGAAAGCCTTTCTGTTGCCAATGAGAAGTTAATTTTCAAAATCAAATACATACAAGTCCAAAATTCAACCATTTCAAATTTTACTTATCATATTGAATTCAGTTTTCTTGTAAAACCTCCTTCGGGAAATAAAATCCCCCATTGGGGAAGAATTTCATACGTTTCGTCCTCGATCTAGAGATTGGGTCCTTTTATTTATTTAAATTTTTAATTGATCTCGGTCACAGGAATTAGGATCAGTAGGCAATAAGGTCAAAATTAATAACAGGTTAAAATTTCGGTAATTTTGGTTAAGTTGACTTTAAATCATAATCCTTTACCAAGTTTGAAAATTTTAAATCAAGTATGAAAAATAAATTTAGGATAAACCTTTTATTGACACTTTTTGGATGTTCACTTTTTTCCTGCCAACAAGAAATTCACCAGACACAGCCCCCTAATATCCTTTTGATCGTCGCTGATGACTTGGCCTATGCGGATATGGGTTCGTTTGGAGGGGATATTTCTACTCCCAATTTGGACCAACTTGCCAAGGAAGGGATTCGATTTAACCGTTTTCATACGGGTCCATTATGTGCTGTAACCCGGGCAATGCTCCTTTCCGGTAATTATAACCACGTGGCGGGAATGGGTTCTCAGGGCCTAGTTACGGCTGTGCTCGGATACGAGGGACGGCTCAGCGACAGGATTATCCCAATTCCTGAACTTCTCCGGTCAGCAGGTTACCACACTTATATGGCAGGGAAATGGCATTTGGGAGGAATGAAAGGTGCAAATCCTGCTGACAAAGGCTTTGAAAAATCTTTTGTCATCCAAGAAGAGGGAGGGGCAAATCACTTTAGCGACAGGGGTATATTTCCGGATTTACCTACCACCACCTACACCGAAAATGGAAAAGTCGCCAATTGGCCGGAAGGTGCATATTCCACTGATTTTTATACAGACAAACTGATCGAATATATCAGTTCCAACCAAGGCGAGGGAAAGCCTTTTTTCGCATTTGCCGCTTATACTTCACCGCATTGGCCATTGCAAGTGGATTCAACCTACTGGAAAAAATATGAGGGAAGATATGATGCCGGTTACGAAGTCCTCCGCAAAGAGAGACTGGAATCCCTCAAAAAAGCAGGGATGATATCCCCAACCTCAGAACTCCCACCGCTTCATCCCCGGGTCAGACCTTGGGATTCTCTTTCTCCCGAGGAGCAAAAAAAGGAAGCCCGAAAGATGGAACTATATGCAGGCATGGTAGACAATTTGGATCAAAACATCGGAAGACTGATAGCCTATCTCAAAGAGATCGGGCAATATGAAAATACACTGATTGTCTTTATGTCCGATAATGGTGCAGCAGCTGAAGACTTCTATTATCATGACTATTACGGTCCCTATCTACAAGAAAATTATTCTGATGGATTTGAAGATATGGGTAAGGAAAACTCCTATATCTCTTACGGCCCACAATGGGCAGAGGCAGGATCCGCTCCATTTTTCTATTATAAAGGTTTCACTACAGAAGGGGGAATGATTGCCCCCTTGATCATTGCAGGCAATGGAGTAGAAGGCAAGGGAAGCATCAATCCTGCATTCCTCACGGTGATGGATCTCGCTCCGACATTTTATGAGTTGGCGGGGGTAAGCTATCCTGAAATCTGGCAAGGAAAAGCAAGAAAACCCTTGGGAGGGAGCTCCCTTTCCCCAATACTGACGGGAAAACAAGATCATGTCCATGATTCCAATTATGTTTTTGGTCTGGAACACCGGGGCAATGCGATGCTTAGGAAAGGAGATTGGAAGATTTTAAATACCAAAAGCCCATTAGAATTGAAAAATTTTGGGCTTTTCAATTTAGATTCTGACCTATCCGAACAGAAGGATCTGAAAGAATCCTATCCGGAAAAATACCAAGAGCTTCTACTTGAATGGGAGAAATATTCCAAAAAAGTTGGGGTAGTTACACCTACTCCAAAAGAAGGTGAGGGGCTAAACTGATGAATTATTAATACTATGAAAAAAACGATCCTTTCCCTGATAGGGATTTTTCTAGGGGCTTTCTCTTTTGCTCAGGAGGCTGAGATACCTCAGATTCTTGCAAAACGTGAAGCGTCTAATCAGGCCCTTCGCGCTTTTGACGAGGAGTTGAATGCGACTTTTTCCACAGAAGATTCATTTGTTACCACCGGAGCAGGTACACTGATCGCAGGTAAGGAAGCACTATCAGCTTACATCAAATCCCAATCAGGCCCGATAATGTATTGGATCCGGACTCCCGATGAAGTGTTGGTCAATTCTAAAACCAAATTGGCATGGGAAACAGGAACCTGGAAAGGATATTTAGAAGGTTCGGATGAGGCAGTAGTGGGAGGGAAGTACTCCGCTCAATGGACCAAAGCCTCTGGGACATGGTTGATCCATTCCCAATTGTTTGTCACACTGGAAAATTAAGCTGATGGAAGAAAACCAAGTCCCCAAAACTGAGAAAGACCTTTCCAACATAGAGGTGATCAGCTCCTTGAAAAAGAGAAACTGGAGTACTTACATCAAGGAATTCTTTATGCTTTTTCTGGCGGTTTTTTGTGGATTTCTTGCCGAAAACTATCGGGAAAGCAGGGTAGAAAAGCAACAGGAAAGACAGTTTATCCAATCCTATATTGAGGATTTAAAATCCGATACTGCTTCAATTAGACAAGTTCTTGAAATAGGCGAATTAAAGAAGTCCAAAATGGACTCGCTTATGCTGCTATTAAAAAATCAAACCATTCAAGGGCATGAAAATGAGTTGTATTTTTTTGGAAGAATACTTGTAAGAGGATTTAGTTTTCGAAGTAATGACCGCACCTTTTCTCAATTAAAAAACTCAGGATCTATACGATTGATCCGAAATGAACAGGTGACTGATAGCATTATGGCCTATCAGTTATTGGTAGATCAATTGGAAACAAATTACGAAGACGAGAAAATAGAACGTTACGAAGCACTGAATTATATCATTCAGATTTTTGACCCCTTTGTTTTCAACGAAATGGTCACAGAAACCGGTATCCGTAGAACTTCCGGCAATCCACCGCTCCGTTCCTATGACCCATCACTTCAGCAAGACTTAGCCCACTGGGCTCACCAATTAAAAGGAAGTGATTACATCATCTCTGCCAAGTTGAAAAGGCTCAATGAAAGTGCAATTGAGCTGATTGCTATGCTTACCAAAGAATATAACCTAGAGTAAAAAATGAAAGAAAATCAAGCCCTTATAAATGAGAAAGACCTTTCCAACAAAGAGGAAATTGACTCCCTGAAAAAGAAGAACTGGAAATCCTATTTCAAGGAATTCTTTATGCTTTTTTTGGCCGTATTCTGTGGATTTCTGGCAGAGAACTATCGGGAATCCCTAAGTGCACGAAACATTGAAAAGGAATATATCCTCTCTTTGATTGAAGACTTGAAAACGGACACGACAAATCTCAGTCTATACATCTCTTTCCGGAAAGAAAAAAGTGTACTCATGGATTCCTTGGCAGATATGATGTTATCTGATAACAGGAGCTTAATGGGAAATCAGATTTATTTTTTAGCCCGGCAGGTATTCAATGAACAGGCATTTATCTATTCCGATGGGACAATACAACAACTTAAAAATGCAGGAAACCTTCGGTTACTTCAAAAAAGAAACATCGTCAATGAATTGTTAACCTATGAAAAAAAGGTAAAGGTTTTGGAGGAATGGTATGAAAATGACAACCGCACCAAAACCACCTTCCGCGAAATGGGAGGGAGGGTTTTTCACTCCACGGAAATGAATGCTACCATGGATTCAGAAATGAAATCAGTTTTGCCAACTACCAATCCTCAATTGATCACAGATGATTTTGCCACCATCAATGAGATCGCTTTCCAAATTCATTACCTATCCAAGATGACTATGGGTAATAGCCTCAGGGCAGAATCTTTAAAGTCCGACGCAGCTCGCTTACTGGAATTGATTCATTCAGAATATAAACTCAACTGACCATGGAAAAGCAGCCTATAAACCAAGATCAGACTATTGAAGAGCGCAATCCAAATGAGCCAACCGTCTCTAAAAAGAGAAAATGGTCATCTTATTTCAAGGAGTTCTTTATGCTGTTTTTGGCTATTTCTCTTGGGTTTTTTGTAGAGAACCAAAGGGAAGCCTATGTTGAAAACAAAAGTGCCGAAGTCCTCGCGCAATCCATGTTGGAAGATCTGGAACGGGACAGAAAAGCCTTGCAGGAAGGCATCCGGTTTATGGAGGAGAAAGACCAAAACATGGATAAATTCCTCCGCATGCTTCGTGCTCCCGGTGAGGATTGGGATACGGTGGCTTTTTACAAAAGTATGACGATGGTTTTCTCAACCTTTCCTTTTTCCCCGACAGATGGTACTTATTCCCAGATGAAATCCTCGGGTACCCTTCGCTATTTTGATCAGAGGCTGGTCAATAAAATGAATGCTTATGACAATCAGTTGAAGAAAACAATTTTCCGGGATGAACTTGTGGAAAAGGGAGAATGGGAATTGGTCCCTATTGCAGCCACACTGATCAATTTTGAGGTCACAGGTGAATTGCGGTTCAATAAGCCCATTACCAAAGAGACCTACATCAAGATCCGGGACCAAGACACCTTGGATTTATTTATCAATAAGGTAGTCACCGTCCGGACCATGATGGGACGATCCCTTCAGGAATATAGGGCACAGCTGCTACTCAGTGAAGACCTGATCAAGGAGATTAAAAAGAAATACGATTCATAAAAAAAATTGAACTGAAAATCAAAAAAGACCTATGATCTCTTTCTTCCGCAAAATCCGCCAAAAACTCCTCGCCGAAAACCGGGTGACACGCTATCTGATCTATGCCATTGGTGAAATCGCCTTAGTCATGGTTGGAATCCTTTTGGCACTCCAAGTGAATAACTGGAATGAACAACGCAAAATCCGTATCGCTGAACAAAGCATACTCCAAAACCTTCGGACTGAACTCATTTTGAACATTCAAAATCTTCAAACCAATATTTCCTACCATGAGCTTGCTCATACCTGTAGTTTCGAGCTTTTAACTCTTTTTGGAACAGATATATCCACTATCCCTACCATTAGACTGGACACCCTGCTTTTCAATTCCGAAACGGTGTACACGTTTGAAGTCAGAAATGGTTATATCAAATCAATTATCTCCTCGGGTAATTTGGATTACATTCAAAATGAAGAATTGAAATCCATGTTGACTTCCTTTGAAGGCGAAGTAGTCGATGGATTGGAGGAATTTGATGTGGTTAAAAGCCTAATAATCAATAGGCTTTGGCCTGCCATAGATGGTAAAATCAGTTCCTCTAATCGAATCTTGGCAGATGGTGAGTACAAAGATTTTCCTAAAGGATCTTACACCTCCGATTACCATTGGTTTTTTGAGAATAGGCTTATTGAAGATATCTTAAGCAATGTGGATTCCTGGAGAATTGACGGGATAAATGATGAAAAAGCTTTGTTGGTTTTTTTCAATGAACTCCTTCACATAATTGATCAAGAAATTAATTCAAATACAAAATCTTAGCTATTCAAATGATCTCCTTTTTTAGAAAAATCCGCCAAAAACTCCTTCAGCAAAATCGGGTGACCCGGTACCTGGTCTATGCTCTGGGAGAAATTGTACTTGTGGTCATCGGGATATTGATTGCTTTGAGCATCAATACCTGGAATGAAAATTTGAAAAACAAAAACAAAGAGAAATTGATCCTGCAAGACCTTCATCTGGAATTTCAAAAAAACAAAGAAAAACTTCAAGCCACGATTAAGCTACATCGGAATGTCCTGAACGGTACCAATGCGGCGCTGGCATTGATCAATGAACCGGAAGATGTTCTCGCAAAGCATAACCTGGACAGCCTTATTGCGATAAGTCTGGATTATGGGGATTTCAGTCCAAGTCAATCCGTCCTTGCTGATTTGATATCTTCAGGCAATCTCAACCTGATTTCCTCAGAATCGCTTCGCCTATTGATTTTTGACTGGGGAAGTGCCATCAAAGAAAAGGAGGAAAGCTACGAAACAATGGATGAGACTAGTCAAAACCTGTTTCTCCCCTACCTCACAAAAAATGCCTCGATGAAGAACATCGATCAGTATTCCCTCTTGGAGGGAACGGGAAAATCCAAACTAAACCCTCAATTACAAAAGTTGTTTAAGGACCTGGAATTTGAAAATCATTTGGACAATCAAGCCTGGGGAACTGTCAATTATCTCATTAAATTAGAGCGACTTGAGGCGCTCGGAGACCAAATCATTTTTTTGTCAGACCCTGATTTTGAACCCAAACCATGATAGTTTTCTTTAGAAAAATTCGCCAAAAACTCCTCTCCGAAAATAGGGTGACCCGATACTTGGTATATGCTATCGGAGAAATCTTCCTTGTTGTCATCGGGATTTTGATTGCTTTGCAAATCAATAATTGGAATGAGGAGAGAAAACAGAATCATTCGATTCGTTTGACTATCCAATCTTTAATTGAGGATTTCAAACAGGATACAATTCAATTAAAGGTTGATATTAAAGGAATTGAAGAAGATCTTGAAAGACTTGAGGGATTTAAGGATAGACTATCCCAACCGACTAGTACAATCGATACCTTAAGGCATATTGCCCGCTATGAATATATCCCTTTCTTTGATCCAAGCAATGAAATGAACAGGAATACGATAGTTTCAATTTTGAACACCGGAATTATCGAGTACTTTGATCACGGGCTAAAGGCAAAAATCCTTAAGTTTAACTCTGACCAACTTAAATCCATAAAAATTATGGATGAAAACGTTTCAATCTATTTGAATACACAATATTCATTTGGGCTTGGAATAGCTTCACAAAGTGGTAATCCCAATTCCATGCTGACCTCAATTACAATAGACGGACCCTTATCTGAACAATACTGGTCAACTATTGACGATAAGCAACTTCTCCAATCTATGCTCAACACTTTATCAGGGAAAATGGCAATGAACAAAATCCTTTTGTTTACAAAAAAAGATCTTTTTAACAATACAACGGAAATCCTCAATTACCTCCAAAAAATTAACCTTTGATCATGCTAAAATTTTTCCGCAAAATCCGCCAAAAACTCCTTTCCGAAAATAGGGTAACCCGATACTTGGTATATGCCATCGGAGAAATCTTTCTTGTTGTAATCGGAATTCTGATTGCCCTTCAAGTCAATAATTGGAATGAAGGGAGAAAAGAGAAGGCCAGAGAACGGGAATATTTATTATTCGCCTTGGAAAATATCAAAGCGGATTCCTTGAGCTTAGATAGCATCCTCTCCAGGACCAAAAAAATAATCGATGTTCATCAAAACTTGATAGATTATTCGGAAAATAAAATTTCCCAAGAAGCAGTAGGGAATCTGGATTTGGTTCGGTATTCAGAGCCTAATATTTTGATTCTGAAAAAAAACAATCCCAACCTTCCCAATGTAGTAAAAGAGCAAGAACTGAGGAAAGTACTTTTGGATCATTACTTAGCTATAGAATGGCTAGAATACACCATAATTAATCAAAATGATATAGTTGAAGACATGCTAAGACCATTTCTGGCGGAGAAAAAGCTCCTCAACTTTAGCAAGCACCTAGAAACTGATAGAAGTAAATTTGATTTAGTCAATGATGAAAGATTTTTTGAAGAATTTAAAAATGAGGAGCTCAGACAAATCCTATTTGAATCAGGAATTAAACTGAGAATCTTGAAAAATAACGCCGAAAGAGTTGTTGAAAAAAATGAAAATCTAAAGAAAGCTATCACCTCCTATCTCGATAAAATTTGATCTCCTTCTTCCGCAAAATCCGCCAAAAACTCCTCCAAGAGAACAAAGTCACAAGATACCTTGCTTATGCGATTGGGGAGATATTTCTTGTTGTTATCGGTATTCTGATTGCATTGCAGGTAAATAACTACCGGGAAGCACAGCAAACCAAAGCACGAGAGACGGCTTTTCTCCACGGTTTGCGGTCAGACCTCTTACTCAACCTCGATGAACTGCACCGTAGCATCGACCGCTACAGCAGGGCCGGAAGATCAGCCGGGGTGATGATCAGCTATTTTGAAGGTGCGCCTATTACCAATACGGATTCTCTAAATTTCCACACCATGGAAGTATTGTATTGGGATCCATTTATCCGAAATAACAGTACCCTCAGAGAAATGATCAGTTCGGGGAGCCTCGGCGTCCTATCGGATGACAGTTTGAAAAATGAACTGCTACGCATGGAACTCAGCTATGACAAAATCGACGGTGATCAGGAGCATATGCGCTACGACTACCAAGAATACCTTTATGGCCCATTCTTCCGAACCGGGGATGTGGGACAAGCCTACAAAGATTACATGTCCATATTGGATGGAGTGGAGCAAGCAACGGAAAATGCAAGAAACGCGGATGTTATTAAAGTATTGCTAAACGATCCAGCTTATAAAAATGGGTTTTTTCTTTGCCTCCTCAATGCCAAAGATTTGATCAGCAACTTGGAAGAATTGGTGATTTCCACACAGCGCTCACTGACAAGAATTGATACACAGCTAAACAAAACCGATACCCTATGATCAAATTCTTCAGAAAAATCCGGCAAAAACTCCTTCAGCAAAACAAGGTAGGCAGTTACCTCAAATACGCCATCGGAGAAATTTTCCTTTTGGTAATCGGAATTTTGATAGCACTACAAATAAACAATGCAAATGAGGCATACAAGGCGAGGCAATCTGAACGGGTAGTTTTAAACAACCTTGTACAGGATTTGCAAGCAGATTCCCTCTCATACCGTGAAAACCTGGCAAGCCTGGTCAAAATCAATGACCTACACCAAGCACTTTATGAAATCGGAGTCAAAGGAATGAACTCGGAAATTGAAAACCCCAACTTGATCAGGTTCATGATTTATTATAATCCAATCGCAATCAATAATGATCCTTCTATTGCCTCTAAAATAACCAGCGAAGCTATCAGGAAAGAGATTACCACATACGCCAGATACTTAAAGGATCTTGATGATGCTTATTTGCAATTCTCAGACTTGGTAGAAAAAAGAATCCGGGTTTATTTGGCTGACAAAAAAGTCCACCAATTATCGAATTGGTTTGATAACAAAGCCTTCAAAACCAAAGGAGAAATATCAATTGACTTTATTGACAACCCAGATTTAAGCCAGCTTTCCAAAACACCTGAATTCCAACAGTTGATTTTGGAAGCCTCCATCAAATCCAAAAACACAGAATTCAATTTAGAAACAGTCCTTATCCAAAACGAGAAACTAAAAGAACTGATCCAAAAAGAACTCAAACAATGAAATCGAGCATGAACCAAAGAGACACGCAAAGGGAAGACTATAATACATGCGAAGATTCCATGTGGCCTTTAAAAAACAAATTATAAACACATGAAACGAATCCTCTCCACCCTCAAAGAAAAATGGCCGGAATACTTTTTTGAGATCCTTGTGCTCATCATCGGTATTTATGGGGCTTTTGAATTGGCCAACTATGGGGAAAACAGGTCCAAAAGACAAGCGGAAATCGAAATCCTGAAAGGTTGTAAAACTGAATTGGTGACCGATCTGGCAGAAATCAATTTCAATATGAATGAACTCAGAAAAAGCCAGCAAGCATTAAACCTGATCATTGAAGTTTTGGAAAATGACGGATCTTACCACGATTCTCTGGCTTTCCACTTCAATTACACGCTCTTACCCATGCATTTTGTGCACTCCACCAGCTCCTTCGAAACCGCTAAATCCAGGGGATTGGATATCATCTCAAACACCGATATCCGCAGTAAGCTGATCGCTGTCTATGATTCCCAATATGATTTTTTCCTAAAAGCGGAGTCAGAAGAATTGGCTGAAGTGCAATACAATATGAGACATATCCTGCCGGGTAGATTTGAATCAGGATGGAATTATTCGGGCAAACATTCTTTTGAAGGAAAAATGGTTCCTTTGGACTTTGAATCCCTCAAAACTGATCAGGATTATAGCTACTTTATCAAAACCCAAAGAAACCGAACCCATTCCTATATCGGCTTCTTTTATGAAAATCTAAGAAAATCGGTGGAGTCAATGATTCAAGATTTAGAGGTGGAATTAAAAAGAATCGACAGATAACACCAACACTAAACCCCTGCCAATAAAATGATCTCATTTTTCCGAAAAATCCGCCAAAAGCTGCTCTCTCAAAATCGGGTAACCCGATACCTGGTCTATGCTTTGGGCGAAATCTTCCTGGTTACTATCGGTATTCTCATCGCCCTTCAAATCAATACCTGGAATGAGAGTCGGAAAGAAAAAAACTATCTACTCAAAGTTTATACACAAATAAGGCAGGACTTACAGGCAGATACGCTCAATTTGCGGCTTTCCATAGAGGATTTGGAAGCAAAAAATGCAAGGATTACTGAAATTATTGAGCGCACTATTCCAGTTACCTATTATGATACACTTAACGAATCCAATTATGCAGCTTGTGATAAGTGCGTCAGTGACATTACTAATCTTGAACCCTTTCAATATTTGGACAAAGGCTATCAATTATTGAAAACTGTCAATACTGCTCAAAACTTCAAAGAGGATTCGCTTTCCAACGCCATCACCCAGTTTTATTCAAACTATCTCCCTCAAGTTGACGAATCACAAACCTTACTCATTGACCTTTCCAAAAACATATTGGCGGAATACCAGCAATATGACTGGTTTATCAGCTATGCGAATTTTGGCAGGAAAACTTATAACAAGGAATTTATTTTATACATTTTTGAAAACGAAAAACACCGCAGAGCATGTGCGCACTATATGATTTTTTCCAAGTTCGGACTTAGAATTTTAAGGGAGTATAGAGAAAATTCCATTCAGATTCTCCAATTAATTGATCAAAAATTAGCCGAATAAAATGATCTTACTCTTCCGAAACCTGCCTGCCGGTTAGGAATCTGGCAAAAACTCCTCTTCGAAAGATGCATCTGCGCTTTTTTATTTTCTGGAATTTTAATTCCGATTTCGTTCAGGAAATTTTCCCGATGGAAGGATACAAGGAACTTCTTTTTAAACTTCCTTCAAGCCGGTTCATTGCACTTTCAAGTCATAGAATTCAAAAATCATAAAGTCCAACTTTACCTTGCAGAAAATATCATCTAAACCATTGAAGACCTTTATTTTCTAAGAAAATTCCGATATTGAAAAAAAATCAAAACCCTGAATCATGACTAGTTTGACGATAAATGGAAAGGAATACAAGGTAGATGCTCCTGAAGGGATACCTTTACTTTGGGTGATCCGCGAACAGTGCGGTTTGACAGGTACAAAGTTTGGATGCGGTATTGCCCAATGTGGTGCATGTACGGTTCACTTGGATGGCCAACCTGTTCGTTCTTGCGTCACACCGGCGATTTCGGCAGAAGGAAAAAACATCACCACCATTGAAGGGATCGCTCCTGAAAAAAATACGCTTCATATCGTTCAAGAAGCTTGGATTGAAGAGCAAACGCCGCAATGTGGGTATTGCCAATCCGGACAAATCATGTCGGCTGTAGCCCTTTTGAATGAGAATCCATCTCCAAGCGATGAGGAGATAGATGCAGCCATGTCCGGGAACATTTGCCGCTGTGGCATGTATGGACGCATTAAGTCAGCCATTCATCGCGCTTCAGCAGCTCTTCAATCCTCCTCCACACTCTAAAAAATATAGCTATGAAAAAATGGACTAGACGGGCATTTATAGGAGCTGGAGTTTTGGCAGGAGGGACCTTGGTGATTGGAATAGCCATCCGACCGGGAAACCGCTCCTCCAAAGTAGCCGGATTGATAGCTTCAGAAGGAGAAACGGTCATGAATGTTTGGCTCAAAATCGCTCCGGATAATACGGTCACGGCCATCATTCCACATGCCGAAATGGGACAGGGTGTGCATACCGCCTTGGCGATGATGCTCGCTGATGAAATGGATGCTGATTGGTCTAAGGTGAAGTTTCAGGAAGCTCCGGCTGATAAAGAATATGCCAATTTCACCTTGTTGAAAGGTTTTGTTGCAGGCAATGCAACTTTCCCCAAGTTTATAGAAGGAACGATCGATGGGGTTTTCCTCACTGCCGTCAAATCCCTGAATTTCCAGATTACAGGCGGAAGTGCTTCGGTGAGATTTACCGGTCAGCAAGCCATGCGGATCGCAGGCGCTGCAGCCAAATCCATTCTTATGCAGGCCGCTTCAGATACCTGGAAGGTGCCGATAGAGGAGCTTATCGCCAAAAACAGCATCATAAGTCATCCGAGGAGCAACCGTAGTGCCACTTTTGCGGAGCTTGCACCTGCTGCAGCCAAGGTCAATATACCCACCCAACCAAAGCTAAAATCACCCGAAGAGTTTACCCTCATGGGGACTTCTCAGCCACGATTCGATATTCCGGCCAAGGTGACAGGTGAAGCCCAGTTTGGAATGGATGTGCAGGTACCCGGAATGAAATACGCCACGATTAAGGCATCTCCGGTTTTTGGAAGTAAAGTAAAATCTATGGATACCACAGTTTCCTCTAGCCAACAAGGTGTTAAAAAGATTTTAAACTTGGGAGATGCAGTGGCTGTCATTGCGGATAGTTTTTGGCAGGCAAAAACTACATTAGATGTACTTCCCATTGAATTTGAAACCACAGAAAATAGTGGCTTGAATCAGGAAGAAATCATCGACCGCTATCGCAATGCAATGGATAGCGATTTGGCAGAAGGAAACCTGGATACACACTTCAAAGACGGTGACGCAACTACCGCATTCGAAGAGGCAGCTATCCTTGTCGAAGCAGAATACCAACTTCCTTTTCTCGCCCATGCCACGATGGAACCCATGAACTGCACTGCTTGGTTACACGATGGTAAATGTGAGATTTGGTGTGGCAGTCAAAATCCTCTTGGAGTTAGGGCTGCCGCTGCAGAAATCCTTGAAATAGATATCGATCAGGTGACAGTCCACAATCAACTTTTGGGAGGTGGATTTGGAAGGAGATCCGAGACAGATGTGATTAAGCAGGCAATCCTGATCGCAAAGGAAGTGGACTTCCCGGTTAAATTAATCTGGTCAAGAGAGGAAGATACACAGCACGATGTCTACCGGGAGGCAACTATCAGTAGGATGAAGGCGGGCTTGGATCAATCGGGACTTCCCATTGCTTACGCCCACCAGTTTATCTTCAAGCACCATCCCCCTGAAGCAGCGGATATTCCGTATTCGATTCCTAATCAGTTGATTCATTATTCCAGCCCTGCCTCCCATGTGCCTTGGGGCAACTGGCGAAGTGTCGACCATTCGACGCAAGGATTTTTGACAGAATCGTTCATTGATGAAATGGCGCATGCTGCAAAGCAGGATTCTTTTGCATTTAGGAAAAAACTAACCAGGGATAATTCAAGGTTTCAGCGTGTTTTGGACTTGGTTTACGAAAAGTCAAATTGGGGTGCACCACTGCCTGCAAATTGGGGCAGAGGCATAGCAATTGCCCAATCTTTTGGTTCCATTGTGGCTGAGGTAGCAGAAGTGGAGGTTGGAATAGACGGAAAGGTGAAAGTTCATCGTGTGGTCTGTGCAGTGGATCCGGGTTTTGCTATTCACCCAAATGGATTCATTGCCCAAATGGAAAGTGGAATAATCTACGGATTGGCCGCTGCCATGACCGGAGAAATTACTATCGAAAACGGTGCAGTGGCACAAAGTAATTTCCATAATTATCCCGTTACCCGAATGAATGAAGCGCCAAAAATCGAAACCCATATCATCAATTCCGGAAATCCTCCCGGAGGAGGTGGAGAACCAAGCACTCCAGTCATCGCCCCGGCTGTGACTAATGCCATCTTTGATGCTACCGGAATCCGGATTCGCCAGCTTCCGATTTCCAAAACCGATTTAAGAGCATCGATCAGGCAAACGACCTGATAACTCTCTACAGCGTATCCTAAAACATTGATTTATCAAAACACCTAATCCATAGAAAACATGGGACTATTTTGGAACCTTATCCAGCAAAGCCAAATTTCAGACCAAAAAGGCAGGGCAGATACTTTGGAAGCGAGAGTAGCTTATTTAGAATATGAACTTCAAAAGACCAAATCTCTTTTGATCAACACATTAAAGATCCTTGAAGAGCAGAGTGGAAAAGATATTGATGGGGATGGAAAGATAGGATGATGATAGTTTTTTCTAAAATTAAAAAAACAAATATGACCTCACTTTTCCTCAAAATCTGCCATAACCTTCCTAGAGGGCAGGAAACCAGCTAACCCGATATTTAGCTTATTGTCTTGGGGAATTCTTTTGGTAATAATCGGAATTCTGATTTCGCTTCAGATCAATATCCGGTATGAAAACACAAAAAACCGTGTCTTTATTCTGGGGATAGATTGATTTGGTGAAGGCCTCAATAGTTTGATTTTCTGATCCAATTCCGAAAAACTAAATACCGGTATTTGTCTTGAATTCTCTTTTTAGAGAAGGTGATTAAAAAATGATGCTTACCTATCAAAATCCTTTTAATGCGGCCACAGCACTTTCTACCAATTCGGTGTTGGCTTCATGGTAATTGTTATTTAACAAAATCAGGGTTTTGTTTTGATCAATAAACCGCATGATCAGCGTTTTGTATCCGGGATTATCACCGGTGTGAGAAACTATTTTTCCCAAAAGTTCATCTTTGCCCAAGTCCCAGCCAAAGCCATAGTAACTTAATGTACAATCGTTCAGAGATTGGGGAGAGAATGCTGATTTCAATGTTTTTTCACTGACCTGTGTGCCATTGTATAATGCCTGATCCCAGATCAATAAATCCTCTGCAGTGCTGCTGATCCTTCCCGGACCTTTTCTGTTACCTAACCATACGGTGTAATCTGAATCATGGAATTTATTGGCATTGACATATTCCCCATTTTTGTTTTTGATATGGCCTGCGGCAAAGTTGCTTACCTTGGCTTTTTCTTCCAATGTGCGGATGTCTGTGTCTTTCATCCCTAAGGGCTTAAAGATCCATTCTCTAGAAAGGTCGATAAAATCCCGTCCTGTTACTTTTTCCACTATGCTTGCAAGGAAAACGTATGCAGTATTACTGTACTCGTATTTTTCTCCGGGTTCAGCAAGCATTGGAGGATGGTATTTGCGGAGATATTCCAAAATAGCTTGGTTATCGGCCACTTTATTTTTATCCCAATGTTTGTCCATGACTGCCTGATAATCAGGAAGTCCATTAGTATGGGTTAGTAATTGCTTGATGGTGATTCCCTTATAGGGAATATTAAGGTATTTGTCAGCATTGTCGGAATACTCAAGAAGGCCTTTTTCCTGACACATCATGACCATCATAGCAGTAAACTGCTTGGAAACAGAGGCCATTTCGAATATATCTGTTGTCAACAGGGGGATTTTCTGTTCATAGGAACGGTAGCCTGTCGCTTTTTCAAAAACAACTTTGCCATCTATGGCCAATAATAATACACCCGAAAATCCTTTGGATTCGGCTGTTTCAAAGGCGCTTTCCACAACAGAGACCTGGGCTGAGGCAATATTGGAAATCAAAAGGATATTTGTGATCAGACACAGGAAAAAGAAAAGTTTGATAGATTTGGCGTTCATGGCTGAATTTCTTGGATTAAGAATATTGCGAGATATAGTTATTTCAAATTAAATAAAAACCTCGGTCAAAAGCTATGGGTTTGATACATAGATTACATTTATAAATGATGGACAGGCAATCAATTGATATTTCTTCATTGACAGAATTGGCAAAAACAGCGGCCTTAAAAGCTGGAGATAAGATTCTGGAAGTTTATTTTTCGGATGAGATTGGATTGGTTTCTAAAGATGACAATTCACCACTTACCTTGGCAGATCAGTCAGCCCACTTTGAAATCCTTGGGCATTTGGAAAAAACAGGACTGCCGGTTCTATCAGAAGAAGGCATCAATATTCCTTATGTAATTAGAAAAGAATGGGATTATTATTGGTTGGTAGATCCGCTTGACGGCACCAAGGAATTTGTCAAAAGAAACGGAGAATTTACTGTCAATATCGCATTGATCCATAAAGGTACTCCTGTCATGGGTGTAGTTTATGCCCCGGTTTTGGATTGGATGTATTGGGGAAGTAAATCTGTTGGAGCTTGGAAGCAGGTGGGAAATGGGCAGCCTTTCAAGCTGACTGAAGTATCCGATCACAACATCAGGACCATAGCTGCCAGTAAATCTCATATGAATCCTGAGACAGCTGAGTTTATTTCCCAATATCCGAAAGCCGAAATTATCAGTATGGGCTCTTCTTTAAAGTTTATGTTGGTAGCTGAGAATAAAGCCCAACTTTATCCACGCTTTGGTCCGACGATGGAGTGGGACACCGCTGCTGCGCATGCCATAGTAAAAGCAATGGGAGGGGAGGTAATTGCCATGAAGGAAATGAATTCACTGCCTTATAATAAACCAAATTTACTGAATCCCGATTTTTTGGTTCGGTCTTGGCATAGTCAGTGATTTAGCTTTTTCATCTTTAAATAGATAATTTAATCATAGTATTTTTGAATTTTCGGTCTTTTGGATCAAGAACTATAGATTTCAATTTTGATTAGAAAAAAAATCCTGTCTGTTGGGACAATAGAACCGCTCGTTGGTCCTTGATAGGTTTTATTAATCTTTTATTATCCTAAACTTCATTACGGTAATCAAAATGGTTGCTTTCATTAAATCTAAACAAACATCGTATGAAAAATTATAAAGTAGCTATTGGTTTGGTTTTGCTTGTAATGTGTATGCCTTTGATTTCAAATGCTCAGGAACCCGCATCGACTCTGGAATTTCCCAACGCGGCAAAAGCCTTAGAGGTCGTACAGAAATATACGAAAGCTCTTCAAGCAGGAGATGTTGCCACGATGGATGCCCAACTCGCACCCGGGGCAATGGTTTATGGTTTGGGAGGCGGTTTGGATTCCCTATCTAAAGCACAGCACAAAGAATATTACACCAACAGTACCAGTCAATACAAACACACCCTTTCAGGAGAACTTTATTTGCCAGTCAAAGTCACCAACAATTGGAATGAGGGTGAATGGGTATTATCATGGGGTACCAACACTATTCAGGACAAAAAAACCGGTAAAACCATTCCTGTTCCTTACCATACTGCCGGAAGGGTAGTGAATGGTAAGATTGTGTTTTTGCGATATTGGTATGATATGTTAAATATTTTGGAAGCGCAGGGTTTTGAGGTTCGACCACCCTCGAAATAGGCGCAGCCAAATTATTTTTTTGTTATTTGAGGTTTACAGGAATTCATTTTTTACCTCAATTTTTTTACCTCTTTCTTTTTAAAAAAGCTTTTTTATATAATACTTTAATGCCTAATCCCGAGATAAACCTCGGGAATTTTTTTTATACATTGGGACAATATATCCCTGCGTTCGTCCTAAATAGGATTAGATTCCTCTAGTATTTTTTAAATTATGTTATCGCAATTTTCAAGTGAGAGGAAATAGATTTTTCCTTTTAAATGAAAATTTTATCTGAAACTATTTATACCAAATTTCATTTCAATATTTGGTCGCTAATAGTTATAAAAGATGGATAAATGGAAATTGATTAAAATGAATTAACTTCAAGTTGATTAAAAAAGTCAGGCCCTTCCATTTTTAAAAAAATTTTGTAAACAATTAACCAAAATTTAAAAAATAGAACCAATATGTCCATGAAATTTTTAATTGTAGATGATGAAAGAGATGTCGAATTGTTGTTCCGACAGAAACTCCGAAAGGAAGTCCGTGAAGGATTGATTGAGCTTGAATTTGCCTTCTCGGGAAGTCAGGCATTGGAAGTTTTGCGTAGTCATCAGCCACCTGAGGTTATGTATATTTTTTCGGATATTAACATGCCGGGAATGACAGGATTAGAGTTATTGGAAAAGGTCAAATCCGAGTTTCCTCAAATTCAGGTCAGCATGATCTCGGCTTATGGCGACAGTGAAAACCACGACAAAGCCATGAGTTCGGGGGCAAAAGAATTCTTCACCAAACCAATAGATTTTATTTCTCTCAAGGCGGAATTACAAGAAATACTGTCCGGTTCCAAGTGAAAATAGGTCTATGTGAAAATAGTTTTTGGAATTTATAGGATAGTTTTTTGGACGAATCTGTAAAATTCAAAGAGTAGACCTCAGAATATTAATTACCCAAAAAGCCAATATGAAGAAATCCAATAAGGATCGGGAATCCGAAGTTTTGAAAGTCTACAATTTGTATTGGGACAGCTATTTAAACGGATACCTTGAGACTTTTGCATCCACCATGGATGATGCTTTTGAAATGATCGGAACATCAGAATCCGAAGTCTGTCATTCCAAAGAAGATGGCATAGAATTTTACAAAGCCCAAATCCAAGAGGTAGTGGGAAAGACAGAAATGAGAAATAGAATCATTTCTTCCAAACCTTTGGGTGACATGTTTCTCGTGAATGAAGCTTGTGATGTATATATTTTAGGTACACCGGAATTGACTTTTTATTCCAAACTGAGATTGTCGACGATTCTTCATGAAACCAAGTCAGGGTGGAAAATAATACAGCAGCATGGTTCTCTCCCTGACATGCGTGTGGAGAAAGGGGAAACAATGGCTTTTGAGAAAATCACAAAAGAAAACCTTGAACTCCGTGATGCGGTAAAGCGCCGGACGGCCGAACTGGAAAGGAAAAACAGGGATTTGCATGTAGAGGCAGCGTTGGAAAAGGTAAGAGCCTTAACAATGGCCATGCACAGTAGCGAGGATGTAGGAAAATGCATCGTCAAGATGTTCTCTGAACTCACTGCATTAGGTGTCGATGAAGGCACCCGATTTGGCATCGGCATCCTGAACCATGACAACGAAAACAACCAACTTTGGACGGCCCGCAAAAATGGAGATGAAGTCAACATGCATATCGGCAATATCGATATGACCTCACACCCCTTGCTGAAAAGCGCCCGCAAAGCCTGGAAAGAGCAGACTCCCTTCCACAAGTATGTATTGGAAGGAGAGGATTTGCTGGATTATTATCGAATGCTCAATAAAGCACCTGATTATAAGATTCAGATCCCGCTTGAAAAATTACCCAAAAAAGAAATACAACATTGTTTCATCTTCGAACATGGATTTTTTTATGCCTTTAGTCCCCGTGAATTCCAACCCGAATTGATTCACATAACCAAGCGGTTTAGTTCTCTGTTTGCACAAACTTACCAAAGGTATCTCGATCTGGTAAGAGCTGAAGCCCAAGCCCATGATGCAGAAATCGAATTGGCTCTCGAACGGGTAAGGGCAAGAACGATGGCCATGCAGCACTCTGATGAGCTGACCGAAGCCTCAGTGGTTTTGGACCAGCAGGTCAGAGCATTGGGTATCGAAACCTGGGGCTGTGCTTTTCATATATATGCTGATGATCCTGAAGGGGATTATGAGTGGTTCAGTAGCCGTGAAGGGACTTTGCCATTTTACAAAACTCCCAGAGAAAATTTCTTCTTGAAGTTTTACGAAAAAGGCAAAGCCGGAGAAACTTTTCATGTGGAAGAATTCTTAGGTGAGGATTGCAAAGTTCATTATGATTACCTCATGACTATTCCCGTCATGGGTGATGCACTACGTGAAATTGTGTCTTCTGGTGCCTCCCTTCCTGAGTCGCAGTATGACCATATTGCTTTTTTCAAGCATGGATTTTTATTATTCATTACCTATAAGCAAGTTCCCGAA
Organism: Aquiflexum gelatinilyticum; assembly: GCF_024741135.1. Classification (GTDB taxonomy): domain Bacteria; phylum Bacteroidota; class Bacteroidia; order Cytophagales; family Cyclobacteriaceae; genus Cognataquiflexum; species Cognataquiflexum gelatinilyticum. Next base: position 4,113 of record NZ_JANSUY010000006.1, on the reverse strand, counting down.
TCACATGCCATTTTCCAGCGCTTCGCTAAAGTTTTCGAACAGACCTATACGCGTTTCCTCGATCTCCAAAAAGCCGAGGCCCAGGCAAGAGAAGCAAAAATAGAAGCAGCTCTGGAAAGAGTTCGGTCCAGAACCATGGCCATGCACCATACCGAAGAACTCAAAGAGGTTATTCAGGTCGTATTCGAGCAAATGGTGGGTTTGAGTATCCATGTAGAACATGCAGGGTTCATTCTTGACTACAAGGAAAGAGAGGACATGCATATCTGGTTGGCAGATCTCCAACAAGGAGTGCCAACCGAAATCACCTTTCCCTATTTTGATTCCCCTCATTGGAACAGTTACCGGGAGGCAAAAGTCAGGCAAGAATCTTTCTTTGCCAACCTGCTCCCCTTTGAAGTAAAAAACAAATTCTACCGGGATCTTTTTGAATTGATTCCCGAATTGACGGAAGAAGCGCAGCAAGCAATTTTCAACAAACCTGGACTTGCCATTTCCACCGTATTGCTGGACAATGTGGGCTTGTATATCGAGCATTACTCAGAGACACCTTTTAATGCCGAAGAGAATGCTGTTCTGATGCGGTTTGGAAAAGTATTCCAACAAACCTATACCAGATTCCTAGACCTCCAAAAAGCCGAAGCACAAGCAAGGGAATCACAGATAAACCTTGCAGTGGAAAGAATTCGAGCGATGGCCTTGGCAATGCACCAAACCTCCGAATTAAAAGAAGTCATTAAAATAGTTGATGACCAAATAAAGGCACTCAATGTGGACAATTCCGGAGGAGCCTTTATCGTAATCAATGAAGATTTACAAGATGGTTTCAGCTGTTGGGGTGCGGGAGGAGTTGGTAACTATATCCGCAAAGTTGACATTCCTTTTTTAGACAGACCAATTTATAAGGAGCTAAAAAAAGGTATAGAAAACAGAATTCCATTTTTCAAGGAGAATTACGGCTATGAGGAAAAATGGGAATTCTTCAAGCATCTTTTCAAGCATGCCCCTTTTGACGAAACTCCACCTGAACGCCAGAAAGCATTGCTGTCAAATTCCATGGGCTATGCAAGATCTTGTGTTGTTTCAAACAATACCAGCATTTTCATCATCAATCACAATGGAAAGGCTTTCAAAGAGGATGAAAATAAAATCCTCCGGGAAATAGGGAGAGTGTTTGAGCAGGCTTATACCCGGTTCCTAGATCTGCAAAAGGCAGAAGCTCAGGCGCACGAAGCCAAAATAGAAGCAGCCCTAGAAAAAGTCCGCTCCCGCACCATGGGAATGCAGAGCAGTAAAGAACTGCCTGAAGTTGCCAACCTCTTATTTTTGGAAGTACAGGGATTAGGAGTACCTGCCTGGAGCAGTGGGTTCAACATTCTGGCCGAAGACGGCAAATCTGCCGCCGCTTGGATGAGCAGTGAAGGCGTACTTCAGGAACCTTTTAAACTTCGCTTATTTGGTGAATCATCCTTTGATGAGATGGGAGCGTTCATCAATAGCAAGGATACTTTTATGGTGCAGGAGCTTGGGGGAAATGCACTTGTAGAACACTATGATCACATGAAATCCTTCCCGGATTTAAAACCCACTTTTTCTGCTATTGAAGCGCAGGGACTTTCCCTGCCCACCTACCAAATCAACCACCTTTGCAAATTCTCCCACGGTTTTCTGCTGTTTATCACCTACGAACAAGTTCCGGATGCCCATGATATTTTCCGGCGTTTTACCAAAATCTTTGATCAGACCTATACCCGTTTTCTTGACCTGCAAAAAGCAGAAGCCCAAGCCCGTGAAGCTCGTATTGAAGCTGCTTTGGAACGTGTAAGATCCCGAACCATGGGAATGCAAAAAGCCGAAGAATTGGGTGAAGTAGCCACGATATTGTTCGGTGAAATGAATACCTTAGTGGACAATCTTTGGACATGTGGTTTTGTGCTTTGTGAAAAAAACCGAAAAGAAGACGAGTGGTGGCTCAGTCTCACAAATGGATTGATTGAGCCTTTTTCTCTTCCAAATGTGGGGGATTATGCACATGAAGTGCTTTATGAAGGTTGGGAAAAAGGGAAACTATATCGTACTGTGACGCTGGAAAACGCACAGCTTCAGGAGCACTACAACTGGCTCATGAAAATCCCAATTGCAGCCCAAATTTTTGAAGACATGGAAGCTTCCGGCATTCCACGTCCAAACTGGCAACGCTTACATGCAGCCTATTTTAAGACTGGATATTTGGTCATTATTACTGAAGTGCCCTGTGAAGAGGAAGAAATATTCAAACGCTTCGCTCAGGTATTTGACTTGACCTATACCCGATTCCTTGATCTTCAAAAAGCGGAAAAACAAGCCAGAGAAGCCCAAATTCAAGCAGCATTGGAAAAAGTCCGTTCTCGCTCTTTGGCTATGCAAAGTCCAGATGAACTGATCGAGGTAGCCCAACTGCTCCGAGAGGAAATGGGGGAATTGGGTGTTGAAGAGCTGGAAACAAGTTCTATCTACATCCAGGATGAGAGTAGCGGATTGACGGAATGTTGGTTTACTATCAAGAACACATCGAATCCCGGTAAGGCTGTTGCCGATCAAATGACCATCAAGTTGGAAGAAACTTGGGTTGGCAGGCAGATGAGGGGTTTTTTCCAATCCTCAGCTGAGAAAACTTCCATTTTGATGCAGGGAAAGAACCGCATAGAATGGATCCGATACTGTGAGGGAAAATCAAAATTATTTGGAACAAGTAATTTCTATGGGGAAACCATTCCAGAGCGTACCTATCACTTGTATAAATTTTCAAACGGCTACATCGGAGCAGCCGCTCCGGGGGAGATTTCCTCAGAAAGCTGGGACCTGCTAAAAAGAGCCACCTCTGTTTTTTCCTTTGCCTACACGCGTTTTCAGGATCTTCAAAGGGCCGAAGCGAGCGCACGGGCGGCGATGAGACAGGCTTCGCTTGATAGGGTAAGAGCAGATATCTCCTCTATGCGCAGTGCCAGTGACCTGGACAGAATCACGCCACTGATCTTTAAAGAATTGACCGTACTAGGTGTTCCATTTATCCGCTGTGGGGTTTTTATTATCCGGGAAAAACAAAAAATAGTAGAAGCCTACCTTTCCTCACCGGAGGGTAATTCGCTAGGGGTTTTGAGGCTTCCCTATCGGGCGAGCGAACTCACCTATCAGACAGTGGAGGCCTGGCGAAAAGGAGTGGTTTACCATCAGCATTGGAATAAGGAGGACTTTATCCAATGGATCAACCAATTGATGGAACAGGATCAGATCCAGGACAGTAGCACCTATCAGGGGGCTGCGGCACCACCTGAATCACTTGATCTGCATTTTGTCCCTTTTGCGCAGGGGATGCTTTATGTTGGCGCAGTCAATCCATTGGATGAAGAGGAATTGGAATTGGTTCAGGCATTGGCCAAAGCATTTTCCATCGCCTATGCCCGATTTGAGGATTTTGTCAAGCTGGAGAAGGCCAAAGCCGAAGTGGAATCCGCCATGAGCGAACTCAAAGCCACGCAATCTCAGCTCGTGCAGCAAGAAAAACTCGCCTCCCTCGGCCAACTTACCGCCGGTATCGCACACGAGATCAAGAACCCGCTGAATTTTGTCAATAACTTCTCGGAGGTGTCTATTGAGATAATTGGCGAGACCTTGGAAGAGATGGAGAAGAGAGAGACCAGAGACGAGACAATCATCCTAGAAAACCTTGAGGATATCCAGTCCAACTTGCAGAAAATCCATGAACATGGCTCTCGTGCCAATACCATCGTGACTTCCATGCTGCAACATTCCCGCGGAGGTTCGGGAAAAAAAGAACCCACCGACCTCAATGTCCTGATCCAAGAATATGTCAACCTGAGTTTTCACGGGATGCGGGCAGGAAAGAATCCGATCGATGTGGAGATAGTCTTGGATTTGGACCCTGAAGTAAAGGAAGTATCCCTGATCAAAGAAGATTTCACAAGGGTAATCATCAACCTGTGTAACAATGCTTTTGATGCCCTAAAGACTGTAAAGACGCTGCATGCTCCGTCTCTAAGAGTACGCACCAAAAAGCAGGGAGATACAATAACCATCGAAGTGGCGGACAATGGCCCCGGCATCCCCGATGAG
>NZ_JANSUY010000059.1 GCF_024741135.1 Aquiflexum gelatinilyticum | reverse complement strand
ATATTTCTACACCTTCCTCCCAATCTTTAATCATCTCACTCCATTTTGTCACTTCACGATCAATAAACTTTGCGTTTTTCTTTAAATAGTGGCCGTGCTCCACGATTGTTCACCTCTTGTATATGCAATATTACCATTCTTCCATACTGTATTCACATGACTTACGCCGTAATGATACGGTACGTAAACATAATTGTAAGCATCCCATAAAACTAAATCTGCCTTACGACCAACTCTAATTTTCCCAGCTACATCACCACGG
>NZ_JANSUY010000058.1 GCF_024741135.1 Aquiflexum gelatinilyticum | reverse complement strand
GATGCATCGTTTCTATCTTTATTTTATCCTATTAACATCGTGAATAACGAATATAACTGTGGACAATTCGTTACAGAAAAGAAACAACTTTTTGACAACTTACCCTATAACAAAAACCCCTTGCGAAAAACAAGAGGTTCTACTACATATATATAACGTTGCCACAAACGCAGCTTTCTCTTCCCAAAACAATATACCCTACAGTTTCACAACATTAGCTGCTTGTGGTCCACGTGCTCCATCTACAATGTCAAACTCTACTTGTTGCCCTTCTT
>NZ_JANSUY010000057.1 GCF_024741135.1 Aquiflexum gelatinilyticum | reverse complement strand
GTGACCAATACCGGAAACGTGACTTTGAGCAATATTGCTGTAAGCGATCCATTGACAGGTTTGAACACCTCTATTCCAAGTCTTGCTCCTGGATCAAGTGAATCCATTTCAACATCTTATACAATCAATCAAAGTGATATTGATGCAGGAAAAGTGGACAACACCGCTTCCGCTGCTGTCGGTTCAGTAAATGTCTCGGCTTCCGAATCTGTTTCCGCAACACAGTCACCTTCACTTTCCATCACTAAGACTGCAACTGAAAACACATTTGCCGCTATCGGTAATGTATTGAACTATACCATTGTCGTGACCAATACAGGTAACGTGA
>NZ_JANSUY010000056.1 GCF_024741135.1 Aquiflexum gelatinilyticum | reverse complement strand
GTCATTGCTTCTTTGGCGCCTTTGGCTTCTGAGTCAATACAGACTTCTTATACCGTAACACAGGCTGATATCGATGCGGGAAAAGTGGACAACACCGCTTCGGCTGCTGTCGGTGCAGTCAATGTCTCTGCTTCCGAGTCTGTAACTGCAACAAAAAGCCCTGCGCTTTCCATTACAAAGACTGCCGCTGAGTCAACCTTTGCCGCTGTCGGTGATATATTGAACTACACCATTGTGGTGACCAACACGGGTAACGTGACTTTGAGCAATGTTGCTGTAAGCGATCCTTTGACAGGTCTGAATACAACAATTGCTTCCTTGGCGCCTTTGGCTTCTGAGTCAATCCCGACTTCTTATACAGTCACCCAAAGTGACATCGATGCAGGAAAAGTGGACAACACC
>NZ_JANSUY010000055.1 GCF_024741135.1 Aquiflexum gelatinilyticum | reverse complement strand
TTTTTGGTTACTTTTTGTTTCAAGACAAAAAGTGACACAAGAAATAAACGCGAATCAATTAATCACAAGGATTGTAGAAAAAAACAATAAGATTTTCCCAACCATTTCGGTATTTGAAATTCTATATCAAATGAGATTCGTGACTGAAATACAGAACAAACCTCCTTCTTTACCATGGGCTGCGGTGCATCAAGATTATAGTGAGTACAAATATCAGAGCAGCACCTTGCCCACGGCTACCCAAATTTCGCTCCGCCGCGGCGGACTATTTTTTTTAATTAAAGGTCCAAACAAAGGAATTCCAGAATCCTTTTCTTAAGAAAAAGTCCTCCTATGAAACCACAGCGGGGAGCAGGAAATTTTACCGGGCCGGCGTGGCACCGTGTGGGGGAGGATTAAAATTTCTTG
>NZ_JANSUY010000054.1 GCF_024741135.1 Aquiflexum gelatinilyticum | reverse complement strand
GTAGTTCCAAAGTTGAAGAAGATAGAAGCTTTGTTGTAGTTGAATGCGAGGTTGATGGCTGCGGTTTCCGGTACCTGAGCGCCAAAGTCAAAAGTCAAAGTTTCCCATGCAGCCGCGACAGTGGTAGTCGCTTCAGTCTCTACTGATTTGGTAGGATCAAGATGGTCTTCCACTTTGAGGCGGACTTTAATGCCTGCATCCGGTGACCAAACCCTGACGGTCATTTTCTTATCAGCTTCTGTAAAAGGAATTTTTGTGCTGAATCCTGTCTGAACTCCGCCTGTGACGGCTGTGACAGTGGTACCTGCCCAAAGTTCCGCACCTGCAGATTTAATAACCTTGGCTACTTTGTTGCTGGCCAAAGTCGGATCTTCTACTATAGAAGAAGCTTCTGCTCCTCCAAAACCAACCAAGCCATAGTTGACATCAGTTTCGTCGAAGGT
>NZ_JANSUY010000053.1 GCF_024741135.1 Aquiflexum gelatinilyticum | reverse complement strand
AACGTGACTTTAAGCAATGTTGCTGTAAGCGATCCTCTGACAGGTTTGAACGTTTCTATTCCAAGCCTTGCCCCCGGATCAAGTGAATCTATTCCTACTTCTTACACTGTAACACAGACGGATATCGATGCAGGAAAAGTGGACAACACCGCTTCGGCTGCTGTAGGTTCAGTCAATGTCTCTGCTTCGGAGTCGGTTTCTGCAACACAATTACCTGCCCTATCCATCACCAAAACAGCCACTGAGTCAACCTTTGCCGCTGTCGGAGACGTATTGAATTACACCATTGTC
>NZ_JANSUY010000052.1 GCF_024741135.1 Aquiflexum gelatinilyticum | reverse complement strand
AAAGTGGACAACACCGCTTCGGCTGCTGTAGGTTCAGTCAATGTCTCTGCTTCGGAGTCGGTTTCTGCAACACAATTACCTGCCCTATCCATCACCAAAACAGCCACTGAGTCAACCTTTGCCGCTGTCGGAGACGTATTGAATTACACCATTGTCGTGACCAATACAGGTAACGTGACTTTAAGCAATGTTGCTGTAAGCGATCCTTTGACAGGTTTGAATACATCAATTGCTTCTTTGGCGCCTTTGGCTTCACAGTCAATTGTTACTTCTTACACTGTAACACAGGCTGATATCGATGCAGGAAAAGTTGACAACACCGCTTCTGCAGCTGTAGGTACAGTGAAT
>NZ_JANSUY010000051.1 GCF_024741135.1 Aquiflexum gelatinilyticum | reverse complement strand
CGTAGGCGCTGTTAATGTATCCGCTTCTGAATCGGTAACTGCAACCCAAAGCCCTGCTCTTTCCATCACCAAAACAGCAACTGAGAATACCTTCGCTGCTGTCGGGGATGAATTGAATTACACCGTTGTGGTGACCAACACGGGTAACGTGACTTTGAGCAATGTTGCCGTAAGCGATCCTTTGACAGGTTTGAATACAACAATCGCTTCTTTGGCGCCTTTGGCCTCTGAGTCAATAA
>NZ_JANSUY010000050.1 GCF_024741135.1 Aquiflexum gelatinilyticum | reverse complement strand
TCGCTGCTGTCGGGGATGAATTGAATTACACCGTTGTGGTGACCAACACGGGTAACGTGACTTTGAGCAATGTTGCCGTAAGCGATCCTTTGACAGGTTTGAATACAACAATCGCTTCTTTGGCGCCTTTGGCCTCTGAGTCAATAACGACTTCTTATACAATCACACAGGCGGATATCGATGCAGGAAAAGTAGACAATACCGCTTCCGCAGCTGTCGGCGCTGTCAATGTTTCCGCTTCCGAGTCGGTAACTGCAACACAAAGCCCTGCCCTTTCCATTACCAAAACAGCTACTGAATCAAGCTTTGCTTCTGTCGGTGACGTATTGAACTATACCATTGTCGTGACCAATATAGGTAACGTGACTTTGAGCAATGTTGCTGTAAGCGATCCTTTGAC
>NZ_JANSUY010000005.1 GCF_024741135.1 Aquiflexum gelatinilyticum | reverse complement strand
TGTAAAGACGCTGCATGCTCCGTCTCTAAGAGTACGCACCAAAAAGCAGGGAGATACAATAACCATCGAAGTGGCGGACAATGGCCCCGGCATCCCCGATGAGATCAAAGACAAAATCCTGCAGCCTTTCTTCACTACCAAAAAAGGTACAGAAGGTACAGGTCTTGGACTGAGCATTACGCATGATATCGTGAAGGCCCATGGGGGAGAGTTGAGGGTGGAAAGCCCTCCTACAAGCTATAATGGTGAAGTGAGAAACGGATCAAAATTTATTGTCTCTTTACCTAATGAAACAACGCTATGAAGAAACTGGCGACAATATTGATTCTCCTCCTTTTCATTGGTGCTAAACGGACTATTGCACAAAGTCTTGATACGATCATTGCCAATCACAATACCGTAACTGATAGCCTAATGCATGCCCTCACTCAATCAAAAACAGACACCGGCAAAATTGCTATTATGGTCAGACTGTGCAATCAATATATGTTCAATAAGCCTGATTCCGCTCTTTTCTATGGCTATCAAGCTATAAATATTGCCAGAGAAGTTGGGTTCCCAAAAGGAGAAGTTGATGCCATGCAAGCAAGTGCTATAGCATTAAATACACTCGGGAATTTTTCCAAAGCCTTTCAAATCACTCTGCAGGGCGTCAACCTCGCAAACAAAATTGGTCAGAAAGAAATGAAAGGAATGCTGCTGCTGGGCCTAGGTCATACATACACCAACATAGGTGATTATAAAAACGCATCAAAGTATTTTCAACAAGCCTACCTTGTTTTGGATTCGGTGCAAAAATCGGAGGCTCACCCTTTGCCTATGGCAACGCTTGCGATTTCCTATTTAGGCAACGCTTATTTGGAATTGAATAAAATCGATTCAGCAACATTCTATAATCAAATGGCATATGAAAAATCGATTCAACTTGAAACTAATTGGTTGTCCAATATTACACTGATTAACCAGGCAAGAGTGGAAGAACGAAATGGGCATTTTGATCTGGCCAAATCTTACCTGTATCAAAGCACGAAGGAGGCTACAAGTACATTTTGGTTGTTCCAAGCCAATTTCGATATGGCCCAACTCCATTATCGGTTAGGAGAGAGTGATTCGTCCATTTTCTACGCAACAAAATCTTTAAACATAGCCAATGCTAGTGGCATTTATACCAACATCATAGATGCAAACGAATTTCTTTCCCAAATCTATCGGGAAATAGATTTTGAAAAAGCACTAGCATATAGTACCCATGCAATTGCTTACAATGACAGCCTAACACACTTAGCCAACATTACTGACTTCGAAACAATCGCAGGGTTTGATGAACAACAAAAAGAATTTGAAATTGCTGCCGCAGAAACAGCTTTCAAAAATAGTTTTAGGCAAATTTTGTTGTTGAGTGGCCTCGGAGTGATTATTGTAATTGCTTTGATTATTTTCCGTGGCTATAGAAAAGAAAAGCAAGCGGCATATTCACTGCTTCAAAAAAACCAACAAGTTGAATCAGCCTTAAGGCAACTCAAATCCACCCAAGCCCAACTCATCCAATCGGAGAAAATGGCCTCATTGGGTGAACTCACCGCAGGGATCGCCCATGAGATTCAGAATCCATTAAACTTCGTAAATAATTTCTCCGAAGTCAGTGCGGAAATGGTTGATGAGATGAATGAAGAACTGGAGAAAGGGGATATAGAAGAGGCTAAATTCATTGGTAAAGACCTCAAAGAAAACCTATCCAAAATAAACCATCACGGCAAGCGGGCTGACGCCATCGTCAAAGGTATGCTCGAGCATAGCCGGACCAGCTCGGGGGGGAAAGAACTGACAGACGTCAATTATTTGGCAAGTGAGTATTTGAATCTTGCCTACCAAAGCTTCAAATCCAAAAATGAAGGGGTTAATATAACGCTGATCACAGAACTTGATCCAACAATCTCCAAAATTGAATTGGTCCGAGCCGATATCGGGAAGGTATTGTTGAATATTCTCAATAATGCCTTTTATGCCTGCACCCATTCAGAATTCTTAATTCAGAATTCAGAATTGAAACCACTAGTAACCGTCTCCACCTCCCCCCTTCAGGGGGGAAGGGGGGTAAAAATCTCCGTAAGCGACAACGGCCCCGGCATTCCCGATTCCTTCAAAGAAAAAATCTTCCAGCCTTTCTTCACCACTAAACCTACAGGGCAGGGAACAGGATTGGGATTATCTTTATCTTATGATATCGTGAAGGCGCATGGGGGGGAATTGAGGGTGGAGAGCCAAACTGCAGGTGAGGCGGGTGAAGTGGGTGGTGGAACTGTATTTACTTTTTATTTACCTATTACACCATCCACATGAAAAAATACATAGTCCTTATCATTCTCTTTGCTGGCATTCAGCTACTTGGCATGGCTCAAACTAGGATGGAGATTGACAGCCTTAAACATGAACTATCTATTGCCACACAAGATACTACCAGGGCAATGCTATTGGCTGATATATGCCAGTTCTATAAATGGAATCGACCAGATTCAGCATTGTATTATGGTAATAATGCAGTATTACTGGCTCGACAAATCAATTTCCCAAAGGCAGAACTCCATGCATTGTCTGGAATTATTTTAACTCATCTGGCTATTGGCAACGATTCAAAAGCACTACAAATAACTCTGGAAGCGCTTAAGATAGCTGAAAGAAATCCTGATTGGCCGGGAAAGCCAAACTTACTTTATCATTTAGGCACCCTTTACACCCAAGCAAAAGATTACGAAAAGGCACTGAGTTACTTTAAAGAATCAAAGATTTTATCCGAGGCAATTAATCCGTGGTATGCATCCATTGGCGGGGCAGGCATTGCTTCAACCTTTTTAAAAATGAATCAACTCGATTCAGCCTTTTATTATAGCAAATTAGCAAAAGTTAATTCCGAGCGGCTAAATCTAGTTGTGGCGACGCCCTTTACAACTCGCGTCCTTGGAGAAATATATTTCGAAGCAGGGATGTATGATAGCGCACTAATATTAAACAAACAAGCATTACAAAACAGTAGAAATTCAAGGCATTTATTTCGTTGCAATTATAATATAGCTCGGATTTATCAAAAGATAGAAAAACTTGATACAGCCCTCTTTTTTGCTAGCAAGGCACAGGAAATAGCAAAAGAAAGCGGCATTTTTTCGGATATAATCGAGGGTGAAATTTTACTTTCGGAATTCTGTGAGATAACAGACCCTGAAAAAGCACTTCAGTTTAGCAAGTCAGCAATCGCCTATATGGACGGCCTCGATGATCTCAGGATACAAACAGGATTGGAAGCCTTCATTGACTATGATGAACAAGAACGTCAGTATGAAATCGAGGCAGCGAATATAGCTTATCAAAACCAGGTACAGCGCTTATGGATTTTTAGCATATCAGCCGCGTTAATTTCCTTACTTATACTTGCATTTATACTCTTTCGAAACAATAAGCTAAAGAAAAAAGCCAATGCCCTGCTACAGGAGCAAAAAGAAAAAATTCAGTCGACTCTTGAGAAATTAAAATCCACCCAAGCCCAACTGATCCAGCAGGAAAAACTCGCCTCTCTCGGCCAACTTACCGCCGGCATTGCCCACGAGATCAAGAACCCGCTGAATTTTGTCAATAACTTCTCGGAGGTGTCTATTGAGATAATTGGCGAGACCTTGGAAGAGATGGAGAAGCGAGAGACCAGAGACGAGACAATCATCCTAGAAAACCTTGAGGATATCCAGTCCAACTTGCAAAAAATCCACGAACACGGCAGTCGCGCCAATAGCATTGTGACCTCGATGTTACAACATTCCCGTGGAGGATCAGGGGAAAAAGAACCGACTGACCTCAATGCCCTGATCAAGGAATATGTAAACCTAAGTTTTCACGGAATGCGCGCCGGTAAAAACCCTATCAATGTCGATGTAATCCTGAACTTGGATCCTGAGGTAAAGGAAGTATCCCTGATCAAAGAGGACTTTACAAGAGTAATCATCAACCTATTCAACAATGCTTTTGACGCAATGAGGACCGTAACGACGCTGCATGCAGCGTCTCTAAGTGTACGCACCAAAAAGCAGGGAGATACAATAACCATCGAAGTCGCGGACAATGGACCCGGCATCCCTGACGACATCAAAGACAAAATCCTGCAGCCTTTCTTCACTACCAAAAAAGGTACAGAAGGTACAGGTCTTGGACTGAGCATTACGCATGATATCGTGAAGGCCCATGGGGGAGAGTTGAAAGTCGAATCCGAAATAGGGAAAGGCACTACGTTTACAATACTGTTGAATCACAAACCATCACCCCAAAGCATATGAAACCCAAGATCGGATTTACGCACCCAATTTTTTATCTGTTGTTTATGCCATTGATAGTGGCCATCTCCTGTATCAACAAAACCGACACCCCTTTTCCGGAAAATGGGTCAGGATATGAAATCCCAAAAGCTGTTCCCTTCCAAATGCCGGAAGGAAAACCCATCCAATGGAAAACCTATCCGGAGGATAGCGTTCCCAAGCCTGTCAAAATTGCCTTTGATGTTGAAACTCTGCCCTCAAAGCCCTTTACAATAAATGAGTTTAAAACGCTCAAAAATCCCATCACTTCTACTTCATTTGATTGGGATAAACTTGAATCCATACCTTTCAAAGCCGATTCTATTGATAAGTTTCCTGTCAAAGTCCGGAAATTCATCTTACCTAATCCAGTTGTGACTTCTGCGGACCTGCCTTCAGTCTGGATGGGAGGAACATCTGCCATTGTTAGATTGGGTCAAGCTGAAGGTTTGTTGGGAAATAAAGTTTACTCCCTGCAGACTGATAATTTTGGGAGCGTCTGGATTGGAACAGAACGGGGATTGCACAAATACAATGGTTCTGAGTTTTTGACTTATAATTTCTTTGGAAAAAATGAAAACGGCTCCATTGAAATTATCTCCGATCTGATATTGGATAAAGAAGGTAGGTTGATTATTTCAGGTTTAGTTACCGGGGTTTATCGATTGGATATTACGTTAGGTATCTTAGAGCATTTTGCTTACGAAAAAGGATTTGTACGGATGGAATTAGACCATCAGGGAATTTTGTGGGGGACAAATAATGGCTTGTTCTTCCTCGATATGGAAAACAGGCTGATTTCTGAGGTCGACCTTCACCGGACCAATCCCAATATGAATATCGCTTTTGGAGTCAAAGAGGACAGTCAAAAAAATATTTGGATAGGTTTGGGACAAAAAATCGGAATACTTGATCCCGAACGAAAAGCCATCCGGTTTATCGGAGAACCTGAAGGCCTTGTTGTGAGGACTGCCTATAACTTTACAGAGGACAAATCCGGGAATGTCTGGATCACCGCGTTTTCAACTGATGCTTTCAGTGTTTCCCTGCAAAACAGCAAGGTCATGCATTTGGGAGCTGGACAGGGATATTTTGGACGGACCACAGATGTATTTGAGGATAATATGGATAGACTTTGGCTGATATCCAACGATACCGTTACGGTGTATGACCCGGTTTCGTCCAAAATTAAGAAAATCCTGACAGGATCACCGATCCGGGTGGTGGGTTTTCCCTCTTCCTCCATGATGGGCAAAGGGGGTGAAATATGGATAGGTACAGACAAGGATGGCATTCTCTTGATTGATCCAAAGGGAATGATGGCGGAAAATTTTTCAACCAATAATGGCTTGGAAAGCAATGATGTCTGGGGAATCGATGAAGATTCCCAAGGAAGAATCTGGATGGCGACTTACAGAGGCATCAACATTTATGACCCGGAAAAAGAAAAACTTTCACTTTTGAAACTTCCTAGTGAATTGAGCGGAAATGATTTTCGCCAATTGATTGCGATCGGGGAAGATAAATTTCTTGCTGGTATTATGGGTGGGTTTGCCATCATAGATGTCCAGGCGAAATCCATCACCCATTACAATACCGTTCAAAAAGGCCTTGTAAACGCTGTATTTAATGGCATACAAAATGCAGATGGTAAGTTTTGGATGGGAACAGGAAACGGATTGTTGGTTTTTGATCCTACTTCAAATTCCTTCCAAAAATTGGACAAATCAAATGGACTAGTATCCAACACCTCCTTTGTCGTCATCAATGACCGGAAAGGAAAGATATGGGTTTGTTCAGATGCGGGGATCAACATCATCGATCCCAAAACCAATACCAATGTGACCTTACAAAAAAAGGAGGGATTGCTGAGTAATTATAACTCCATGGTTTTTGAGTCTGCATCCGGAGAAGTTATTGTCGGAGGGGATGAGGGCTTCTCGATCTTTAGTTTGGATGAAACTTCCATCACCCACGTTTCGGCCAAAAACGGCCTGATGCCACCGGCACTATATGACCTGACTGAAGTAAACGGAAAGATCCATGTCGGTTCTGAAAACGGGATAATCGTAGTCGATCGGCCGACACCCAACAATCCCGATCAGGTTTGGCATTTTTCCAATTATGGCAAATCTTCAGGGATTCCATACAATGATTACAACCAGTCCACTGCATTTCCAACCAAAAAAGGTCCGGTTTTTTGGGGAGCTTCACCGATCATGACTGTGGTGCATCAGGACCCCATCATGGACAGCCTTGCCCCTGTGGTAAAAATCAAAGGGATGAATATCATGGATCAAAACCCGGTATTCATGCATACTTCTTTTCTAAAAAACAGCCTTTCTGAGGGAGATACGCTTTGGAACAGTGATTTTTCAAAAGGATTTACAAAAGACAATTTTCCTAAAGATTCCAGTTATCTTGCCCAAAACAACATCCAATGGGACAGCATCAGCCCCGGTTTTCAGATGCCTAATCAGCTCAAACTTCCATATGACCAAAACTCCTTCAATTTCAGTTTTGTCAACCAATCTGTTTTGGGAAGGGATAAAATTGTGTACAGGTACATTTTAGAAGGGGCAGACCAAGCTTGGTCAGACGTCAGTCCCAAATCAAACTCCAGGATTTACTATAACCTTACCCCGGGAGATTACAAATTCAAGGTGGCCACACGGGGATTCAATGGCATTTGGAGTGAACCTGCCACCTTGGATTTTGAAATCCTTCCTCCTTGGTGGCAGACTTGGTGGGCATATTTGCTTTTTGCTTCGCTGTTTGGCGGGCTGACTTACGGTATTGTCCATGTCAGGTCCCAATACCTGAAAAAGGAAAACAGGATTTTGGAAGAAAAAGTAATGCACCGGACTTCGCAACTCAATAAATCCATAGATGAACTCAAAGCCACCCAATCCCAACTTATCCAATCTGAAAAAATGGCTTCCTTGGGTGAACTCACAGCCGGTATCGCCCACGAAATCCAAAACCCACTGAATTTTGTCAATAACTTCTCTGAGTTGAGTGTTGAGTTAGCGGATGAATTGAAGGAGGAATTGTCAAAAATCACTTTGGAATTAGGTCAAAAAAAGGAGTTGGAATCTATAGCGAACGACATCATCCAAAACCAACAAAAAATCCACCACCACGGCAAACGGGCAGATGCAATTGTAAAGGGAATGTTGGCACACAGCCGAAACAACTCTAGCCAAAAGGAACCCACAGATATCAATGCCTTGGCGGATGAATACTTGCGATTGTCTTACCACGGATTAAGGGCCAAGGATAAAAGCTTCAATGCCGACTTCAAGACAGATTTAGACCCAAGTCTTCCAAAAGTAAATGCGGTTCCACAGGACTTGGGCAGGGTATTATTGAATCTGATCAACAATGCATTTTATGCAGTAAGTGAAAGGGCAAAACAGCACAATGAAGGATACAGACCAACAGTCGTGGTAAAAACCATCAACCTTGGTGATAAGGTGGAGATTAAAGTAATTGATAATGGAAATGGGATTCCCGAACATGTCAAGGATAAAATATTCCAGCCTTTCTTTACCACCAAGCCTACAGGGCAGGGGACTGGATTGGGCTTGTCCTTAAGCTATGATATTGTGAAGGCTCATGGTGGGGAATTGAAAGTAGAAACAAAACATACCTCTTACAGCACGGATGCTAAAGAGATTGGCGGAAGGGGAGAAGGTACAGAATTTAGAATAATATTACCATGTTGAAGGTTTCTATATCTGGTAAGCCAATAAATCTAATTGCTTTGGATAGGTGCTATTTCAAAAAAAATCCTAAACCGGGTATCGATCAGATACCTTGCTTAGGATTTGCAAAGATTAATACCTTGACTATCAATGATTACCTTCTTGTCCGGGCTGGGTCAACTCTGGTCCTTGCAGGATCTACAGCACGGGTTCTCGCGGGATCCACTATCTGTTGAACCAGGTTTTCATTGATCTGATCCAGACTATCAGAAGACGTTTGTCCATCTTCATCAGAAGGCAATAGATTATCCTGATCATCAGTGTTGGAATCTGCCAATTCAAAGCTTGACTCTAATTCAAAAGTAAAAAATATGAACCAGTTGTTTTCAGAATTGATAAGGTGCTTTTTCATGATTTTAAATTTAAAATGCAAATTTTATATATTAAAGGTAGTTTTTTATGTTAAAAAACCAAATTTTAATACCTTGAAAATGTGTGCCATGAATTACCAACAAGCAAAACCTTAATTTGTAAAATATTTATGAAGTCCGTTCTTATATTGATTAAGGGAAGTATTTGGGGTTTTCGACTGATCGTTTTCAGCTATTTTTATATGCCTTTTTTAGAAGTTCAGGCACAGACCATTGAAAGTCTGAATTCAGATCTTGAAATCCTTAGGCAAAAACCTGGCTTTGAAAAAGATACCATCTATCTCAATAAAGCGAATGAACTGGGATTTATGCTTGCAGAAAGTAATCCGGAGGAGGCTTTTACTTTTCTCGACAAGCAAATAGAAATGTGCAGGAAGGCAAAATTTGAAAAAGGTGAATCTGAGGCGTTGAAAATATATGGGAATGCCCTCCAAAATAAGGGGGATTTTACTGCTTCTATAGGATATTACCAAAAAGCACTTTCAATAGCAGAGGGTTTGCCGGATGGAAATCTGGTCCCGGGAATCTTGAATAATATCGGTTTGGTTTACTTTAGCCAAGGAAATTATGCAGAGGCTCTGAAAAATTTCTATGATGCTATAAAAGGAGCTGAAAACACAAAGAACCTAAATGTGAAAGCTGCTGCGTTAAACAATATCGCTCTTATCTATTTTGAACAAGGCAAATTTGAAGATGCGAAATCCAAGTACCTAGAGATGTTGGAAATCTATAAGGTTTTGGGAAATCAAGGCCGGATGATTCTCGCTTTAAATAACATTGGTGATGTAGAACTCAAGCAGAACAGACCTTTTGATGCACTTGAAAACCTGAAATTGGGCCATGCCATGGCTTTAGAGCTACAAAGCTCGGAATTCATTGAGATGACTTCGAGGACTTTGGCGGATATTTACACAGCGCTTGACAGCATCGATAAAGCAGAAATTTTATACAAACAATCAATATCAATATCCCAAGAAAAGGGATATGGGGTTCCATTGTCACATTCGACTATCGGTTTGGCTGATTTGTACCTTAAGAAGGGAAAAATCAAAGAAGCCTTGGATTTGGCTAACGAAGGTTTGGCACAATCAGAAAAAATGGGGCAGATTATGCAGTTGCGTAATTCAAATGAATTGTTGGCAAAAATTTATGAAAAAAACGGAGACTTTGCTGAGGCTTTGGAAAAATTCAAACTTTTCAAACAGTATAGCGACAGTGTCAACAATACTCAGGGACAAAGACTTGCTGCAACTTTAGAGGCTGAATATGAATTTTCTAAAAAGACGTTGGAATTTGAAAAAGCTAACCTAAGGCAGAAATGGCTTATTTTTTCTGCTTTTTTCGGATTGTTTGCCTTTTTGATCATCCTGTTTTTGGTTTATCGAAACAGGAACAAACTTAATAGGGCATTTCTTATCCTGAAGGAAAAAAACATTGAAATCGGAAGCAAAAACGAGAAATTGGAAAATGCCCTTTCACAATTAAAGGCAACACAATTACAGCTTATCCAATCAGAGAAAATGGCGAGCCTTGGTGAACTTACAGCAGGGATTGCCCATGAAATGCGAAATCCTATAAACTTTGTAAATAACTTTTCGGAAGTTAGCCATGAATTGATTGGAGAAATACAAGAGGAAAGATCCAAGAGTCAAGAAGCAAGAGACGAGTCTTTGGTTACTGAGATACTTGAAGATGTCAAATCAAACCTTGAAAAAATAACCCATCATGGCAAACGGGTAGATGACATTGTAAAAGGAATGCTAGAGCACAGCCAAAAAAGTTCTGGTGAAAAAGAATTGACAGATATCAATGCTTTGTCTTATGAATATTTAAGATTGTCTTTTCAAAGCATGAAAAGGATTGAAAAAGATATCAATGTAACCTATGAAACTAACTTTGATACGAGTCTTCCAAAAGTGAATGTTATACCACAGGATATTGGCCGGGTATTGCAGAATATTTTCAACAATGCATTTCAGGCCCTAGCGCAATCTTCAAAGAGTATTGAACCACACCTAACCGTCTCCACGAAAAATTTTGGTGACCAAATCCAAGTTTCTATATCCGACAATGGTCCGGGAATTCCTGATGCGATCAAAGACAAAATCTTCCAGCCTTTCTTTACTACCAAGCCGGCTGGACAGGGAACGGGATTGGGGTTGTCCCTTTCTTACGATATTATCAAAGCACATGGGGGCGAAATTTTGGTGAAAAGTAAAGAAGGAGTAGGTAGTGAGTTTGTAATTACAATCCCCAAAGAAGCTTAATCAAAAGAGAACTAAATATTTTGATTTTTTACCTATCAACCATATTTCCAATTATTGAGGCAGTTTTAACATTTAGACAGAAAGAGGTCTAGCTTAAATTGATTTTTCTGATTAAGGCAAATAAAAATCACAGTTTTTCTATTTTATATTAAGATCATTTTTTTGATTCAAAATCTTGCTTAAGGGTCTAATTAGAATCCTTCAATTCTGCTTTTTTTCTTTTTGGGAATCCATCCATTGGAAAATCTGGTATTTTTTATAAATGAATTTAATTTCTGGTGTTGTCCATTACCTAATTTATTTTGGGTCTTTTCTTGCTAATTTCAATCCTTCAAAAAAAATCTGAAATTTTTCCAAAAAGGATTTCTTAAATCAAAAAAAATTGGCTTTGTGTATTTATTTATATTACATGTTTTGATACAAAAATAACCAAAGAATAAAATTTTATAATTTTAATTTAGATATAAATAATATAAATAGTTAAATTTTTTAGTGATTTAATTTTATTTGAATTCTCATTATAAAACAAGCCGTTTTTTCTCTATTTTTAGTAGGATAATTTTTTTAAAAGTAATTTCGTATATTGGAAAGTCCTTTTTATTAGAAGTTATTTGCACTTCATAATCCAAAAGCGACAGATTGTTATTTATTGGATTGACCTAATAACTTAACCAATTCTTTTAAGATTACTTGAATTTTAACTCTTCAATTTTAAACAACTTTCCAATGCGGATGCTATCAAAATTCAGCAATTTGCTGTTGATATTATTGCTACTTTCGGCAAATTTTTCACATGCCCAAACTGTCAAACTAGAACAAGGTCAAAATGGAGGTATCCAAAGTGATCCCATAAGTCCTGTAAATTGGGCTACCGGTAACTCCAATAATGCCAATAGCCACTTTTTTGAGGGTCAATCTATACCTTACAGACTAACCATTTCTAAAATCAAGTCCGGCTATAAAGGTGTTATTGAAATAGAATGGGATACCAGAACCAATGGGAAAAGTGCCATTGACTATATAACAGGGTTTAACAGAATATGTGAGGATGTTGAACCTGTTCCGGGTATTCCATTTGGATCAAATCAATATCAATATGTTCAGATTCCTGTTCCGGGGTCTGGAAATGGATTGCCGGCATCTAGCTTTAACCTCATACCTGAATCTGAAAGAAGGTTGGCCATCTATGGTGGAAAATTTGGAACGATAAGTTATGTAATTCAACAAAGTCCTTCTTCCACATCAGCGATCACTCGCCTGAGGATAGCATTTACCGCGACCGGAACACAGTCAGGCACAAACAATTCTGTAGTAATTGCTTGGGGTGGACATATTGCAAGTGCTACTGATTGGGGTGAAGGAAACTCGGCTTCAAGTATTAATGGATCTCCATATCACACAAGAGTGGTTTCATTGAATGGAAAATCAATAGGAAGTCAGGATCGTTCAGTGCAAGCAGCTTCTACCTCCATAGACTTGGATCCTGACTGCGCTATCACAGGTGATGCAGAAGTTTGCGCTGGTTCTACAACTTCTTATTCAGTAGCAGTAGATGCCGATAATTACAATTGGTCAGTTTCAGGTGGTGAAATCGTCGAAGGACAGGGTAGCAAGTCGATCACTGTTAATTGGGTGTCTTCCGGGACAGTCTCTTTAGAAGTGAGCAACCAAGGTTCCTGTGGCCCAACACATTGTAGTTTGGATGTTACCCTGACCACTCCACCAATCTTAGAAGTAGTTGATGGAACCCTTTGTAGTACAGAGAATGGTGGTAATACAGCAATCGCAAATTTATTTGAATTTGCAGGGGTCAATTTTGGAGAATTGATTTTCAAGCGCGAAGGAAATATTATCGAAACACCGGAGTCTATATTAGTTACAGATGGAGATGTTATTGAAGTTACTGCAACAGGTGGTTGCGGCAAAACTGAAATAATGAAGATCAAAGTCAACGACCGTCAGATCTTCGGTATTTGCTCCCAAGGTAAGGTTTATGAACCTATAGGCTCTGAATTGAAAGCCCTCTATGAAATTTTCAAACAAGGCCAGACTGTTGGATCCAATGAAGTATTTTACATCAGTGGAAATGAGGTCCTCGTTGAGGTTATTTACTTCAAAAACAAGTTTAACGAAGCAAAAACAGCCTTACTAAGTTTAAATTTTGTTACTCCTGATGAATCGGAACTTAAGCAAGATCCTAATTCCCTTATCATTGCAGGATTTCTTCCAATTGAAAAGTTATTGGAATTAAACAATTTTCCAGATGTCATCAACTCTGTTCGTCCTGCAATTCCCGGTGTTCCCAATAAAGGAGCGACCACTACTCAAGGAGATAGGGTAATGCGGTCCAATCTAGTTAAAGCAGGTTATGTTCATTTTGAAGGTGACCAAGCCATAGATGGTTCAGGAATTAAAATTGGTTTGCTTTCTGATAGCTATGCCACAAGAAATGATGGAGGTGTCAATACCTTGTCGACAGATATAAGCAACGGAGACCTACCTGAAAGTCTTTATTTTTATAGAGATATGCCTAGTAGGTTTGGGATAGGTTCTGATGAGGGCCGTGCCATGCTTCAAATTGTTCATGATGTTGCACCTGGTGCGCAGTTAGGTTTCCGTACGGGAGTTATCACTTCAGGTGATTTTGCCCAAGGAATCCGTGACTTAGCCGAAGCAGGAAGTGATATTATTGTGGATGATATTACTTATGTAACAGAACCATTCTTTAGCGACGGGAAAGTTGCAAAAGCAGTAAATGAAGTAGTTGCAAATGGCGTTTCCTATTTTACTTCTGCAGGAAATTTTGGAAGTAAATCTTTCGAAGGAACATTTAATCCTGTTAAAGACCTGTCAGTCAATTTGCCTCTTAATGATGATGAATGGGTAGATGGTGGCCGTATTCATCAATTTAGTGATGGTAATATTACACAGTCGATCAAAGTCTTCCCCGGTCAAAATGGTCCGGCAGTTTACATGATTGCACTTCAATGGGATGATCCACTGTATTCTGTCGACCAAATCGGAAGCTTATATGACCTTGATATTTATCTAAAAGATTTTGGTGCACCGCTCTTTGGATTTAACAGAAATAACGCAAACGGTGACCCAATTGAAATCCTATCTTTCACCATTTCAGAGCCAACTACAGTTGATCTTTTGATTGCACGTGAATGTGAGACTTGTACAGATTTGGATTCAAATAGGGGGATTAAGTTTAAATATGTGGTCTTCAGGGGAGAACTTGATCCTAATGATCAGAATGGAATAAATGCTTCGACAGTTGTAGGCCATGCAAATGCAGCAGGAGCCATGACAGTAGGTGCAGTACTCTATGCCAATACCTCGGTTTTTGGATTTAGTCCAACCCTCGTACCGAGCGGAACTGACCCATTTACAGTAGCAACTTTCTCTTCAAGAGGAGGAACGATTACCAATGGAGAACTTCGGGACAAACCGGATTTCACAGGTCCAAATGGTGGAAACACTACGGTGGACCTAGGGGCACCGGATTTGGAAGGTGATGGTTTTTCAAACTTCTTTGGAACATCAGCCGCAGCTCCACATGTAGCGGCAGTTGCAGCTTTGGTGAAGCAAGCACGTTTAAAATATTACCCGACAACTAACCCAACGGATTGGTTAGGAGGGACCGGAACAAGTTTACCTGCAGATATTAGGAGAGTGTTAAAAACTACCTCACAAGACATGCATGAAACAGGTTTTGACATTAAGTCTGGTTCCGGATTAGTACGTGCGGATAGGGCTTTACTTTTTCTTGCTGCACCAAATCCTGAAAACATAGAACTAGTATATGATGAAGGAGTAAATCCGGGAGAAGTTGAGTTCAAATTGAAAATAACTGGCACCAACTTATACGAAGGTTCCAATGTCTATTTGAGAGATGAAATCTTAAATGCCACCTATGGATTAGACGAATTTGGAGCAGGATTCTTGGAGGTGACCATTCCGGAATTTGAAGGAAACCCTGGCGTTACTGTAGTTAACAATGCTATTTCGGATAGCGGACTCGATGGTGGAACAGCCGGGCCTGTCTATTTCTTTGATATAGTTAAAAAAACAATTGCTATCAGGGCTGATAACCAAACAAAGAAATATGCCCAGATTTTGGAACCATTTTCAGCTAGCGTATACGAAAGAGTTGATAATAATTGGGTTCTGAGTACACTCAGCCTTGAAGACGTTGGACTTACATTGGGTTCAATAACGGAGGGAAGTACTTTGGTTCCGTTGACACTGACTAGTCCAATCGCAGGGGATCTTGCAGATGTTGGAACATATATCATTACCGCTTCTCATCCTCAAACAAGCGTTGCTTTTTCTGACTTTTTCAATTATGTCGGAGTGGTTCAAGAAGATGGAAATTTATTTTACGATGGTACAAATAATGCTTTTGGAAACTATGGTCCTGGGATAATCACAGTAGAGCCATTACCGATTACCATCAAGCCTTTAGATTTGACAGGTGAATCTGCATTGAAGTACGGAGAGTCAATCAGTGACGCTTTGAAATTTGAGGTAATTATTCCTCAAGACGTCATTGAATCTGATGGTAAGGTAAAAATAGTTGATGTACAAAGTATAAAGGATGCCATTCTCAATCAATATTTCGAAGATCTTGCAATTGCAAAACAGCCTGATGACAACAGCCTTCCATTGGGGATTTTTAACGGTAGGACAATTTTCAATAAGGCTAGTTTCAACAATAAGAGTTTCATGGTCAGTTCACGAACCATGATAAATGCTAGAACTATTTTCAATGCTCGCACCATATTCAATAGCAGGCCGATTATTAATTCTGCCTTTGATGTTCCGGCAGATTCATTCTTGGAATATCTTGATGATCAAGAAAATCAGGAACTAAAAACTGTAAGCATCAATGGTAGACCTATAATCAATGCCAGAACAATTTTAAATGCACGTACTATTGTAAATGGTAGAACAATTATCAATGGTAGGACTATCATTAATGCACGTACTATTCTCAATGGTCGGACCATCTTCAATTCAAGAACCATAATCAACAGCTCTGGTGGTGAAGGCGAAGGGGAGGATGATAATACCTTGGTGATTTTTGGTGAAAAAGACCTTGAACTAGCAGAAGAAGTGGAAAAAGATGGAATCAAATATTATGATTTCGGTGAAGAGGTCGTTGAGAGTGATGATGATTTCAACCTTGAATTCTTCTCTGTAAACATGGTGACAGGAACTGATGTAGGGGAACATTTTATTATTCCAGGAACCTTTGAGTCAAGAAATTATAGAGTTGGATACCTGCCTGCGGACCTTTCAATTACACCTGCCACTCTTATAGCAACAACATCAGCTAATCCAGATGTGATTGTGTATGGTGATGAATCACCTGAATTCTCTACTGAATTCGAAGGATTTGAGGTAAGTACAAGGTTCATAGATAATGAAGGAACTGAAGTGATCCAAGAAGAAAATCAGGAATCAATCATTGAATCTATTAATTATTCGTTACTAAAAGATGGAGGAACCTTCCCCGGAAGTGGGTTAATCGCAGCGGGACTTTATGAGATTGATCCTACCGTAAGCCTTTTTGAATCTTCTAACTATATCCTTGGAACAATTACTAGAGGTCAATTAAACGTTGGAAAAGCTACACCAAATGTTTCTGTAACAGGGGGAGTGTTTGAGTTTGACGGGCAACCAATTGAAGCGACTGCGTTTGCTTATGGGGTGGGCGGAATGGAGGATGTAATTGATCAAAGCTTAATTACTTTGGAGTATGAAGGAACAGGCGAAACCAAATATGGACCAACCTCTTCGGCACCTGTATTACCGGGTACCTATCGTGTGATTGCCAGTTTTGGAGGAAATGAGAATTACAATTCTGCAAGTTCTGAATATGCCACCTTGGTAATTGTAGGTTGTGTCAATGAAGCACCTGAAATGGGTGATTTTGAAACAGCCATGGGAAGTGGAAATTCAACTAATCCTGCAACCATAAAAAGGCCAGCCAATACCCAAACAGGAGATTTGTTGATAGTAGGTTTAATGTTTGAAAAAGGTAGGGCGCCATCTGTGTCTCCACCTGATGATAGTTGGAAACTTATCCAAAGAGTCGATCAGTTGAACCAAGTTGCAATGGTAACTTATTACAAAGTTGTAACAAGTCACAATGAGCCTGAAACTTATGGATTCAGAATCAATCAAAGTCCAAAATGGACAATGGGAATTTCAAGGGTTCGCGGTGCGGATATCAATCATCCGGATGGACCAATAGCAGCATTCAGTGGTTTGTCTGGGTCTCAGGGATTTGTTGCAACTGCACCATCATTGACCATTGAGGAATGCAATACTTTGGTGATGCTATTCTACACAAATAAAAAGAATGCCACATGGACGCCACCTGTTGGAACCATTGAGGTATATGATGATCCTAATAATCAACAAGGTTTGACCTCTAATATGATGTCATACTTCATTCAAAGTGAGGCGGGAGAAACAGGTGATTTAAGTGCAACTGCTTCTTTGGCAGAACATTGGGTGGCACAGGCAATTGCTGTTCGTCCTTTGCTTACTTCATTTGAATCAGCACGAACAAAACCTTTGTCAGGAGAATCTCTCACAGAGTTGTCAGTTTCTGAAGGTGTTTCTAAACTTGAGCAAGATGAAACTTCAGGTCAAATAAAGGCTTATCCTAATCCTGTAAAAGACAGAATGAATTTAAGCCTTATGGGTCTGGTCAAAGAAGAGCCAAATGAGTCTTCATTGGTGATTTTGGATGCTATGGGAAGAAGCCATAGATTACCTCAGGTTTGGTATGGAAATGAAAGCCGATTGGAATTGGATTTCTCTCAAATGCACATTGGTTTCTATATTATCAATATCCAAACTTTGGATGGTGTCAAATCCATTCGAGTGATCAAGCAAACCCGATAAAAAACTCAATTAATATAAAACAAAAAGAAATGGAAGTCACTTCCATTTCTTTTTGTTTTAACCAAAATCAGTCAGTTTGCCAAATGGGTCAACAGGATGTAAATCTCAGGTTTGACGGTAAACATTAATATTCTTTCGAAAATCATGTTTTACTTTCAAAGTGAAAGAAGATTTATTCTTTTTGAGTTTTATATAAAAAAATCCGGTTGTAAATGATTTTCATTTCTATCCCTGAACCATAAATGATTTTATGCCTTTTTGTCGGGAAAAATGATCCATCGATTAATAGTTAGGTCATCAGATATTTTGAAAGCATAGATTAAATTGGTCTTAGGGTTGTTAAAAATCGACCACAATCAATGGAAAACGGGCCAAAGTGAATTCAATTGCATTGAAAACAGATGCTTTTTTTATAAATGATGAAGAGAAGGAAAACATATTTTTAAATTCAAAATCATTTGAAAAATGACATGATTGGATTTTGGTTAATTTAATGATATTTTTAAAAGTGTAAAATGAGGAAAAAATACCCGTTCTGACAAAAGCGCTGTTATTAGTATTCTCTTAGGTATATGAACCGAAATATGACTATTTTTAAATACATCCTTCTTTTTCCATTGTTTTATTTAGTATTTGTTTGGCATAGTGTTGGGCAGACCTACAGGTCTGATAGTTTGCTTAACTCTCTAGAAAAACTCAATGATGACAGTGTAAAAGTCTCCCACTATTTGGAATTGGGTCTCGAATTTTTAGGCTCAGATATAAATAAAGCCATATTTTACTTCGATGAAGCCATCTCTTTGGGAAATAAATTAAATTACAAAAAGGGTCTTGCAGATGCTTACAATGCAAAAGGAAGGGCATATGCCCAGCAGGGTAGTTTTCAGGAAGGTATTTTGAGCTTTCAAGAAGCATTGAAAAATTTTCACGACATCAATGATAAAACAGGTGAAGCAAATATTTTAAGCAATCTAGGTTCCATTTATTTTTTGTTGGGAAACAGTACCAGGGCTTTAGAACTTCATTTTGAATCGCTCAAACTATCTGAGGAGCTTGATAACAAATTGAGGATTGGGACTTCATTGAATAATATTGGGACTGTCTACCAAAAAAACCCAAACACAATCAATGAATCATTGGGGTTTTTCAAAAAATCCCTAAAAGTGTTTCAGGAAACAGAATCAGAGCAGGGGAAAGCAACTGCAGCTATGAATATTGGAGAGGTTTATTTTTTAAAATCTAAGTATGATTCTGCAATATATTTTCATCAATTGGCTTTAGAACTTTGCGATGGTACTCTTGACGCGACATTTCCGCTCACTCAATTAGGTGAAATCAATGCTCAATTGGGGAATTTTCAAAAAGCATTTGGTTTTCACAGACGAGCATTGGAAATCTCTGAACGCTTGGATGCAAAATTTGAGCTGACACAAGGCTTGATAGGATTAGCCAAAACCCAAAGGAAAAGGGAAGATTTTGAGAGTGCTGTCAATACTTTGGAAAGAGCCAAAATCATAGCTAAGGAGATAGATGCAAAAAACGAATTGGTTGATGTATATCTAAATCTTTCGGAAATACATGCCTTTGTGGGAGACTATAAAGCTGCCTATGAAAATGAAATCAATGCAAAGTCTGTAAAGGAGGAAATTGCAAAATCGAGTACTGAAAAAATGATCCAACAACTTCAATTCGAATTTGAATTGGATAAAAAAGAGGCAGAAATAGCCCTTCTTCAAAAAGATACGGATTTAAAAAATGCCGCAGTTTTTAACCAAAGGATAATCATCTTTACCTCATTAGGAGGATTGGTGATGTTTATCATCATCAGTATTTCTTTGTTTAAAAATAACCTCAGCAAGCAAAAGGCAAATCACTTACTTCAAGCCCAAAAAGAAGAAATCCACGCCCAAAGAGAAAAAGTGGAATCTGCTTTTGACCAACTGAAATCCGCTCAAGCCCAATTGATTCAATCAGAAAAGATGGCTTCTCTTGGGGAACTGACAGCGGGAGTTGCACATGAAATCCAGAATCCATTAAATTTTGTAAATAATTTTTCAGAAGTCAGTAGCGAATTGATTGATGAAATTGAACAGGAAAGAGCCAAAAGCGCAGATAAAAGAAGCGAAGCTTTTATTAGTGAAGTTTTGAGAGATGTCAAAACCAACCTGAATAAAATCACCCACCACGGAAAGCGAGCAGATGCTATTGTTAAAGGCATGATAGCTCACAGCCGTCCAAGTACAGGAGAAAAAGAACCGACAAATATCAATTCATTATGTGAAGAATACCTTAGGCTTTCTTATCATGGCATTAATTCCAAAGATAAATCCTTTAATGGC
The DNA here is from genome assembly GCF_024741135.1 of Aquiflexum gelatinilyticum. Taxonomy (GTDB): domain Bacteria; phylum Bacteroidota; class Bacteroidia; order Cytophagales; family Cyclobacteriaceae; genus Cognataquiflexum; species Cognataquiflexum gelatinilyticum. The sequence goes on along the minus strand of NZ_JANSUY010000005.1, from coordinate 229,563 downwards.
GAATTTATTACAATAGAGACCAAGACCAACTTAGATCCAAATCTGCCCAAAGTCAATATTGTCCCGCAAAACATTGGTAGGGTACTAATGAATATTTTAAGTAATGCTTTTCAGGCTTTGAATAACAATGAGTTTAGTATAAAAAAATCTATTAATCCCGGTTCAGGATGCAAACCACTTGTAACTGTATCGACTAAAAATAAAGGAAATAAAATCGAAATATCAGTAAAGGATAACGGACCGGGTATTCCTGATTCTATCAAAGATAAGATTTTCCAACCTTTCTTCACCACCAAACCCACAGGTCAAGGAACAGGATTAGGTTTGAGTTTAAGTTACGATATTATCAAAGCCCACGGAGGGGAAATTACTGTAGAATCTAAAGAAGGAGAGGGGACAGAGTTTATTATAACTTTACCTGTCTAGATTGATATTTAAGGCGTAAATCCAAATTAATTCCGGTAATAGGATTGGGATTTCAGATACCGGTTTTTCCTTGGAATTCGTAATTCTGTCAGTAAAAATTTTGCAAAAAAAATAATTTGTTAGGCATTATGTTTGGTTTTTGAATATTTTAAAAAAATTACCTCACAAAAGGAAATATGATTTTAGAAAATATTATTTCAATCTTTATTTTAAACTATCTCAGGAAGAATAGAGATTTAACGGCTGATTTTGCCAAATGGGAGAAATTACTAAGAATAGGAATCGGGATAGGAGTTGCTCTTATTTTTTTGGAAGTCACCCATCTGCTTCCGGGTTTTCTACTCACTGTATTGACCATAGCATTATTTGTCGCCCTCAGTTATTTGGTCTATAGGGTACCCGGATTTTCTAAAGGGAAATCATTCGTCTATGCTGTGCTGCCTTATTTTATTATCACTTCTGCCGGACAGTTGATTCAAAATCTGGCACCTGATTTTTTTGGTAAAATTGACACTTACTTTGAGACAGCTGAATTCTTTGCTTTTATATGGGCTATTTCTGTATGGTGGACAGGTAGAAAACAGAAAAAAGCACTTGATGCAGAAAGATTGAAAGCGCTTGAAAAAGAGAAAGAGTTTCAGATGAGTCAAGCTCTCAAGGCCCAGCTTGAAATCCAGGTTGCGGAACGTACTGCCGCTCTCACTCGACAAAAAGAAGAATTGGAAACTACCCTCAGCGAACTTAAAGCTGCCCAATCCCAACTCATTCAGGCAGAAAAAATGGCTTCTCTTGGAGAGCTCACTGCCGGAATCGCCCACGAGATACAAAATCCATTGAATTTTGTGAATAACTTTTCGGAAGTCAGTAACGAACTGATAGAAGAGATCGAAGAGGAGAGAAGTAAAAAACAAGAAGCCAGAGATGAAGAATTAATAGATGAAATATTAAAAGACATCAAAGAAAACTTGGGAAAAATAGCCCATCATGGCAAGAGGGCAGATGGCATCGTCAAAGGAATGCTGCAACACAGCAGGACAGGTTCCGGCCAAAAGGAGCTGACCGATGTCAATGAATTGGCAGATGAGTTTTTGAGATTATCCTATCATGGTTTGAGGGCCAAGGATAAAAGTTTCAACGCCGATTTTAAAATGGATTTTGATGCTTCATTACCGAAAGTAAATATTGTTTCACAAGACATCGGAAGGGTATTGTTAAACCTGATCAACAATGCATTTTATGCATGCGGAAACTCTGAATACAGGATAAAGAATCCGGAATTGAAACCCACAGTAACCGTTTCTACCAAGAAACTTGGAAAAAAAATACAAATCACTGTTTCCGACAACGGACCGGGTATTCCTGAAGACATAAAGGAGAAAATCTTCCAACCTTTCTTTACCACAAAGCCAACAGGACAGGGGACGGGTTTGGGTTTATCCCTTTCGTATGACATTGTAAAAGCACATGGAGGAGAATTAAATGTAGAAAGTGCAGCAGGAAGAGGAACTCATTTTGTAATTACTTTACCAACGGGGCATTAGGAATACATTTTATCCTTATCTAGAATTTGTTTTAAGTATTGAGTTAGCGATACATCAATTGAGTTAAAAACAAAGGATGTTCAAAATATCGAATAGAATTTGTATTTTACATTAATAATTGACCTTTGTCATAATATGAAAAAAGCCTTTCGCCCGAATAACTCTTTTTGTAGCATATTTTATTTACCGGTTTTCATTTTATTTTTTTTTCTTTTAATCCAATTTCCCGGAATAGCTCAATCCGATATTGAAATTGGTATTCCACCCATTAAAGCCTATCCTCCCAATGTGTACAAAGGCCACCATCAGGTTTGGAGCGCAGTTGAAGATAATAGAGGGATCATGTACTTTGGTACTTCTAATGGTATTGTGGAATTTGATGGAGTTTCTTGGAGAAAGGTTGATTTGCTTAAAGAATTCGGGTCCTCTAATGTCCGATTTTTGGGAAAAGATCCAAACGGGAAAGTGTTTTTTGGAGGAAGTGATTTTGGTTATTTGGAAGTTGACCCATTTGGGTTTACTAGGCCAAAATCCCTGAAGTCTATTTTTTCGAATAAGGAAGACCTATATGGAGATATCTGGAGTTTGGTTTTTTCAGGCAACAAAATTTTTGGACAGGCAAGAGAATTTCTATTTAGATTGGAACTTAATGAAGATAATACAGCGAAGGAATTTAAAATCTGGAAACCTGAGACCTCATTTATGTATGCATTTGACAAGGATGGAGAGGTTATAGTTCATGAACTTGGAAAAGGTCTATTTAAAGTTGTTGGAGAAGAGTTAGAAATTATAGAGGGCAGTGAAATTTTGGGGGATGAAAGAGTACAAGTCATGGTACCTCTTGGTGAAAGTCCTGAAGGCAAAAAAAAGTATCTTTTTGGTATGTTTTTTAGTGGGTTTATACTTTACGATGGAGAAAAATTTCAGCCTTTCAAATCAGAAATTGACCCATTTGTAAAAAACGGTTCTGTTATTTATAAAGGAATTTCTCTTCCTGACGGAAATCTGGCTTTTTCATTGTTAGGAGAAGGTTTGGTGATTGTAAACAAGGATGGTGAAGTCCAAAAAATCATCAATAGTGAGACAGGAATGTTAGATGAATCTTTTTATGCCACCTATTTAGATAAATCAGGCACTTTATGGTTGGGTAGTGAAAACGGAATAGCAAGAGTCGAGGCATCTTCACCTGCCACAAGATTTACCAAGCAATCAGGCCTTAATAGTGGTGTTTTGTCAATGGCACGTGTAAAAGGAAATCTCTACACAGGAACAGCCACAGGTCTATTTAAATTTGAAAATAAAACCAAAAGTTTTAACAAGATTCTTGGAGTTCCCAATACCCAGATTTTTCAATTATTGAGGGATGGTGAGGATTTGATAGTGCCCACTAAGGGATTGTTCATCATAAGAGACCAAGAACTTATCCAAATTGAAGGGACTGATTTAGGATTTGAAGCCCTTTCATTATCGATTTCACCTAATCGTCCGAATTATTTGTTTGCAGGAACCAATGAAGGTCTAGTTATATTTAAAAGGAATTTGGATTCTGGCAAAACCATTTGGGAGAATTTGGGAAAAGTCCCTTTACTCCAAAATCAAATATGGTCCATTGCCCAAAATTCAAGAGGGGAAATATGGGTCGGTACTCAAGACGGAGTGGTATTCAAAGTCGAATTCGAAGAGGATTCCTCTGGAAATTTAGATATACAAAAATCAAAAATCCGAAATTTTGGCCCTGAGCAAGGCCTTAAGGACGGTTCAGGTTTTGTCTTAGAGGTAAAAGACAAAGTTTATTTTCCTGCAGCCTCAGGATTCTATACGTTTGATACCAAAACTGAAAAATTTCAAATTGATAGTGTATTCAGTATTGATTCAAGAAATGTAGCACCAGAAGAAGCATTTATTCAGGAAGATGTTGAGGGAAGAGTCTGGATTCAATTTGAGGAAAAGCAAGCTATAGCAGAACCGCAACCTGATGGGAGCTATAAAATCGTAGATAGCCCTGCAAATATGTTTGGAGGTGAGGTGATTTTGTCTTTTTATTTTGAGGAAAACGGGATCGTGTGGATGGGAACTGGTAATGGATTGATAAGGTTGGATGAGAAAGTCAGTGGAAACGAATCCAGGGATTTTAAAATTCTAATGAGGCAGGTAAAAGCAGGTCCGGATTTATTAGAGTGGAATGAATCTTCCGGATCCCTAAAGTCAGAAATTAAAAATAGTATTAATTCTTTGAGGTTTGATTATGCATCCCCGTTTTTTGAACAAGAGGATCGGATTGAGTTTCAAACCTTTTTGGAAGGTTTTGACAAAGATTGGTCAGATTGGGGAACAAACTCATACAAAGAATATACCAACCTAGGTAAGGGGGATTACACCTTCAGGGTGAGAGCAAAAAACATTTATAATTCAGTCAGTGAAGAGGTTACATATTCATTTACCATTCTTCCACCTTGGTACGGTACCTGGTGGGCCTATCTAGTATACCTGACAATAATTGGATTCATAATTTACTTGATTGACCGCTACCAGAGAAGGAGATTAATAGCTAAGGCACGAGAAAAAGCTAGAGAAAGAGAATTGGAACATGCAAATGAAATAAGAGAGGCTTATGAAAACTTAAAAGCCACGCAAGAGCAACTTATCCAACAGGAAAAATTGGCCAGTCTAGGGCAGCTTACAGCAGGAATAGCCCATGAAATTAAAAATCCTTTGAACTTTGTTAATAATTTTTCAGAGCTGAGTATTGAATATGTCGGTGAAATAAAAGAAGCTGTCGAGAAGTTGGAACAGGTTGAAATTAAGGAAGAAATCAACTCCCTTCTTGATGAAGTTAACGGAAACCTTGCCAAAATTTTGCAACATGGGTCACGTGCTGACGGCATTGTAAGGTCGATGTTGATGCACTCACGGGGTGGAAAAGGAATCAAGGAACCGACAGATCTTAATGAATTGATTAAGGAATATGTCAATCTAGCTTTTCATGGAATGCGGGCAAGCAAGAATCCGATCAATGTGGATATAAAAGTCCAATTAGAAGAAAACCTTGCCAAAGTGATGCTCAATCCTGAGGACTTTAGTAGGGTAATTTTGAATCTATGCAAAAATGCATTTGATGCAATGCGGGATAAAATTGAAGCAATTGGTAAAGATTATCTCCCTAAACTTTCTGTGAGTACCAAAAACCTTGATGACAGTGTTATGGTTGTAGTTGAGGACAATGGGCCAGGTGTGGCGGATGATATTCGTGATAAGTTGCTGATGCCGTTTTTCACGACTAAAAAAGGGACAGAGGGAACGGGACTTGGCCTGAGCATCACACACGATATAATTAAAGACCATGAGGGTGTTCTGGAAATAGACTCTCAGGTGGGAGTTTACACCAGATTTATTATTTTAATTCCAAAGATTCAATAATTTAGATTGTTATGAAAATACTGATTGTGGACGATGAAAAAGACGTCGAAATGCTTTTTAGGCAAAAATTCAGAAAGGAAACACGTACCGAAAATCTGGAATTGGTATTCGCTTTTTCAGGTGCAGAAGCATTGGAAATATTAGAGGAATCAGACCCTCCAAATGTTGTCTACGTATTTTCAGATATCAATATGCCGGGAATGACAGGCCTAGAATTATTGGAAAAAATCAAGGATCGCTTTCCACAGATCAACGTTAGTATGATTTCTGCTTATGGGGACAGCGATAATTATAACAAAGCAATCAAATCCGGCGCAAAGGAATTTTTCACAAAACCAATTGATTTTGAATCTCTTAAAGAGGAAATTCGGAATTTGATGAAAACTTAAATCATTGATTTATTATGGCAAAGATATTAGTAGTTGATGACGAGGCTGATTTGGAGATTTTGATCAAACAGAAGTTTAGGCAGAAAATTCGGCAGAATGAATATGAATTTGTATTTGCGCTGAATGGTAGGCATGCGCTAGAACAACTCCATGAGCATAAGGATGTGGATGTAGTTTTGAGTGATATCAATATGCCTGAAATGGATGGTTTGACGCTTCTTTCCAAACTGAATGAGCTGAATGGATTGATGAAATCTGTAATTGTATCAGCCTACGGTGATATGGACAATATCCGGACTGCCATGAATAGAGGCGCCTTTGATTTTGTGACAAAGCCTGTCAATTTCGTAGACCTTGAAATCACAATCGACAGGACAATAAAACATGTACAGGGTATCAAAGAAACAATAAAAGCGATAAAGGAAAACAACATCCTCAAAATGTATGTTGATGAAACAGTTTTAAATTTCATGGTGGGAAAGGATGCTGAATCATCCTTTTTCGATAATGAAATAGAAGAAGGAACTGTGGTTTTTATTGACATATGTGGGTTTACGGCCATCAGTGAAAATGAACCTGCTGACAGGGTTGTGAGCATGTTGAACGCCTATTTTGATATCATGGTCCAAGAAATCATCAAAGAATCAGGTGTTGTGGATAAATTTATGGGAGATGCCATATTGGCTACCTTCAAAGGTGAAAGACATTTGGAGAAAGGTATCAGAGCTTGTTCTTCGATTAGGTCCAAAATCCATGAAGCCAAAATCGGAATCGAATCAGGTACCTATAAACCTGATGTTTCTATAGGAATCAATACAGGAGACATGGTTTGGGGAAATATTGGATCTGCCACGCTAAAAAGACTTGATTACACCGTCATCGGAGATACCGTAAATGTGGCAGCAAGATTGCAGGCAGCTGCAAATAGAGGACAGATTTTGGTGAGCGAAGCATGCTACGAATCTGCCAAAAATTCATTCCACTTTGAAAAAGTCGGATCTTTTGATTTAAAAAATAGGGAAAAGCCGGTAATAACCTATGAGATTTTGGAGTAAAAATTTTTGATTTTGGCACTGATATTCTTAATGTCATTTTCTTCCAAAAATGGGTTCAAAGGAAGAGAGAGTACAGTTTTGGAAAGTTTTTCTGAGACTTTGTATTCCTCTTGAAAAGAATAAGGTTTCATTTTTGGGACTATGGTTGGATAATGGATGGCTGTTCCAATTCCCTTGTTTTCCAGATACTGCCTTAATGCATCCCTATAATCACTTTGTATCACAAATAAATGGGCATTATGGTCAGGAGCCAAAATTGTCTCAGGTAGAATAATGTCTCCTACACCTGATAGTTTTTTAAGATAAACACCGGCCAAGGTTTTTCTTTTTTGCTGCCAAGTTTGAAAAAAACTCATTTTTACATTTAAAAAACCTGCTTGAATGGTGTCAATTCTGGCATTTCTGCCGAGAATTTCATGATGGTCTCTGCTGATTTGGCCATGGTTGATCAGCATTCTTATTTTCATGGCGAGCTGTTCATCTTGTGTAATCAGTGCACCGGCCTCTCCAAGTGCTCCAAGGTTTTTGGTTGGATAAAAACTTAAACATCCTATATCAGCAAAGCAACCGGCACTTTTCCCTTTTTGAATTGCTCCAAAAGCCTGTGCATTGTCCTCAATTACCTTGATTCCCTTAGATTTGGACCATGATACAAGTTTTTCCATATCCAACATTTTCCCATAAAGATGAACCCCGATCACTGCTTTTGTCATAGGACTCAAGGCACTGTCCAACAATTCCAAATTCATCAGTCCTGAAGAATCCGTATCAATAAAAACAGGAGTTGCTCCTACCATCGATACTGCTTCAGCAGTGGAAACCCAAGTCAAGGCAGGTACAATCACTTCGTCATTTTTCCCGATCCCTATAGCACGGAGAGCGATTTCTAAAGCGTCAGTTCCATTTGAACAAGGAATAATGGCACATGTTGTGTCTAGGAAAAGACAAAGATTTTTTTCAAGCAACTCCACTTCCTTTCCTCCGGAAAATATTCCCTCAGATAACATGTCTGAAAATTTCCGCTCCAAAGCAGACTTCAGTTCCCGGTCAATCAAACTCAGGTCAAGAAACGGAATTGGCATTTTCATTTAATATTTTGGCGAGTTGCTTGGTTAGCTTTTTTCTGGAATAATTCTCGATTGAACTGGATTCACTAAAGTCAGATTTTGGTTGGAAATCTTGCATAAAAGAACGTATTCCCTGTATATCTTTATGGGTATAAACATTTCCCGAACCCGAATTGTATAATATTTTGGCACTATCACCATCAGGATCTCCCAAAGCTATAATGGGTCTCCTTGTAGCTATGTATTCAAAAAGTTTTCCGGGAATGTTTCCTTGGGCATTTTTGGTATCGGTCAGGATCAAAAGAAGCAAATGGGCATTTTGGTAAAACTTAAAAATTGCTTCATGTGTGACATACCCTTCCAATATCACATGTTCTTTAAGCCAAGAATCTGATTCAATTTCACTTTTGACATTCTCGGAAACTTTCCCTACAAATCGAAGATTAACTTTTTCTGATTTCTTTTCGAAGACTTCCTTCAATGCCGTTAAAAAGGGGATTGGATTGCGGATGGAATCAATCACACCTGTATAAAGTATTTCAAGACCATTTGCAGAGGGCTTTAAAGCTGACCAATTTTCAGGTAAATCGGTCATATCAAATCCGTTGGTCAATAGGTGGATTTTTTTACCTGAAAGATTTTCAAAGTCTTTTTGAAAAGTTGGGCTGATAGTCATAATGGAATCTGCTTCACTTAGCACCTCTTTTTCAAAGGTTTCATGCTTTTTTCGTACCCAATCCATCATGGGCAGTGTATCTAGGAACTCCCATTTGGACCAAGGATCCCTGAAGTCTGCAATCCATTTAATGCCTGTTTTTCGCTTGAGAATTAATCCAATCAAATGCAAACTATGTGGTGGCCCTGTAGTGATAATGGCATCAAATTGCCCTTTTTCAATCAGCTCAGTCAAGAATTCTACCGAAGGTTTTATCCAGAATTTTCTTGGATCAGGAATCAAAGCATTAGCCCTAAGCCAGATTCCGGCTTTGTCAGTGAAAGATTTTTTCTTCTTTTCAAGGACTTTTGAAGTGTCAGCCAATTGCTCTTTTTTTATCTTTCTAAAAAGACCATATGGTTCCCATATCGGAAATTTCAGTACCTCTAAAGTAGGACTGATTTCTTTCTCAAGACTTTCATCTTTGAGTTCAAAATCAGGGTTTTCGGGAGTGAAGATGACCGGTTCCCAACCAAATTCAGGTAAATACTTTGCGAACTTCAACCATCGCTGTACGCCCGAACCCGCAGAAGGTGGCCAATAATAAGTGATGATAAGTACCCGCTTAGCCATTTGTTCAGTTGATAGTGTTCAGTTTACAGTAAACAATTTGATCAATTTGGATATAAAGGTTTCTCTTATTTGCTTTTGGAAAAACCCCGTCGAACTTTACCACAAAGGATGTATGTCTGCCTTGAAATATTTGTCATAAATATTTTTGACAGCTTCCATTTCCTTGGACGAAATCTCTTGAAGATTAGAAGCTTTGACATTAGAAAGAACCTGATCGATTTTGGAAGCACCTGGAATTACTGTGCTGACTTGAGGAAACATTAGTATCCACCTGATAGCCCATGACGCTAAAGATTCATTGCCTCGGAATATTTCTTTTAATTCTTCTACTGCAAGAAGTCCTTTTTTATAATCTACTCCTGAAAAAGTCTCTCCTTTGTCAAAAGCTTCTCCTTTCCGATTGAATTGTCGGTGATCTTCTTTGGAAAAAACAGTATCAAGTGTCAGTCTACCTGTCAAGAGGCCACTTGCCAAAGGTACTCTGGCAATTATCCCAAAGTTTTCAATATCAGGATGAGAAAACAGCGTTTCAGAGGGCTTGATTCTGAACATATTAAAAATAACCTGAATGGAAGAAACGATATCGTATTTCATTGCCGCCAAAGCTTCATCGACAGTTTCTACACTTACTCCCATAGCTAGAATTTTACCCTCTTCTTTAAGTTTTTCAAATAATTCAAAAATTTCATTCCGTCCGTAAACATTGGTAGGAGGGCAATGAAGTTGTATGAGGTCAATGGCTTCAAGTCCTGTATTTTTCAAGGAAGCTTCTACAAATGCTCTAAGATTTTTTGGTGTATATCCTTCAGAAACATGCGGTTGGATTTGTCTTCCGCATTTTGTAGCTACAAATATCCTTTCTGAACTTTCCCTAACAGCCTTGCCTACTGCTGCTTCACTCAATCCATTATCATATACATCGGCGGTGTCAATAAAATTGATTCCTTGATCTATTGCTGCGTGGATGATTTGATTGGCAAGCTTTTTATCAAATAGATTTCCCCATCCTCCGCCGACCTGCCAAGTGCCTAAGGATATTTCAGAGACTGACCATCCTGTTTTCCCAAGTTTTCTATAATTCATCTCGATTTGTTTATTTTGGCAGTCAATTTCAGGAAGCAATTTAAATTTTTATCTTTAAACCTTTAAATTACCCTTATGAAATCCAGAAGAAAATTTCTCCAAACCTTAACCGTTGCCGGAGCGGCAGCAACTTTACCAATTTCACTTATGGCAGAACAAGAAACAAAACAAAAAATGATCCACCAGGTGTTTTTCTGGTTGAAAGATGGCGTAGACACAAAAGATTTTATGAAAGAGGCCTCAGTGCTTGGAAAATGCAAGACCGTGGATAATTTCTACATGGGTGTTCCGGCACCCACCGAAGCAAGAGATGTGGTCGACCATAGTTACCAAGTAGCATGTACTTTGTTTTTTAAGAGCATCGAAGACCAGAATTATTATCAGACTGATCCGATGCATTTGGCATTTATTGAGAAAAACTCGAACAAGTGGTCAGGTGTAAAAGTTTATGATTTTGTGATTTAAACCATTTTGGCTCAGAATTACGTATATCCAAAAAATCATCTTAGTTAAGTTTATGTCAAAAGTAAGATTATCCATTTGGGGAATTTTCATGGTAGCTGTCATGTTGTTTCCCGCCTGTAACCCGGAAGAAGAAGTTCCTGCGATTGTACAGGAAGATGTTGTCAAAAAAGCGATTTTTGAAAGCATGAAAGAGTGGTACTATTGGGAATCCGAGCTACCTCAGACACTTGATGTTTCAAAATTCGCTTCCAACCAAGCTGTTTTGGATGAATTGATGTTCAAGCCTTTGGATATATGGTCTTATCTTACTACAAAAGCTGCTTTTGACGCGGCATTTACAGGACAAGCTTCAGGCGCACATGGTTTCAGTTTCGCTTTTGATCAGGATGAAAAGTTATTCGTTGCCTTTGTTTATGATGAAGCACCTGCGGGAAAGGACGGTTGGAAAAGAGGATGGCAGATAACTCAGATAAACAGCAAACCAATATCTGACTATAAAACAAGCACAGGAGTTTATTCTTTTAATTTGGGTGCCAATGAAGTTGGAGTGACCAATACCTTCAAATTCAAACTTCCTGACGGAACTGAGACAACAAGAACTATCCAGAAGGGAGCATTTCAGACCAATTCTGTTTTATACAAAAATGTATATGAAGTCGGCTCGAAAAAGGTAGGTCATTGGGTTTATCAAAGCTTCAAAGCAACTGCAGGTCTTAGTCCGACCCGAAGTCAAGAAGTGGAGGATTTGTTCAATTACTTTATTGCTGAAGGTATCAATGAACTGATTATTGACTTGAGGTACAATGGAGGAGGATCTGTAGCTGTGACTGAGCAGATTTTGAATTATATCGCTCCTTCAAGTGCCAATGGAAGAGTAATGTATACCAACAAACACAATGGTAATAAATTCGGAAACAACCGGACTGTGAATTTTTCCAAGAAAGGAAATCTCAACCTTGACCGTGTTATATTCATTACTTCACGAGGTTCAGCCTCAGCTTCTGAGTTATTGGTCAATTGTCTAGACCCTTATATGGATCTAGTTTTGATTGGCGATAACACCTATGGTAAACCTGTAGGGTCATTTCCTTTGTCAAGCTTCAATAGAAATCTAAGCAGCAACGATGTCGAATTGGTACCCATAACTTTTGCCATAGCCAATTCTGAAGGAAGGGCTGAGTATTTTGACGGATTCCCTGTCAATTTTACAGTTGGGGACGATCCTGCAAGGAATTGGGATGACAAAGAAGAAAAGAGATTGAAAGCTGCCCTGGAGTTCATCCAAAGCGGTTCTGTGAGTGCGAGGATGAAGCATACATCCTATATTCCAAAATGGGAAATGATAGATGCATTTGAAGGTTTAATGAAAGAATTTCCGATGTATTGAGAATCGAATTGTTAATACTTCAAAAGTAAAAAGCAAAAGCGGCACTCATGCCGCTTTTGCTTTTTATATTCCTACAAAAGAATGAAACCTTATTTATTCTTGTCTTTTATAGATTTTTCAGGGAATCTGATTTTTTGAAGAAAGGAAATTAAAAGTTTCCTCAATCAAGGTGTTGTGACCTGAATTCAATTCAAACATTAAAAGATGTGGGATTTTGGAATTGAACCTGCTGAGGTTATCCGAAGTGATCATTTTATCAAATTGACCTGTGAATAATGAAATGGGTGTCTGGTTCATTCTGATAGTTTTGATGATTAACCCCAAATCAGGGCGGAGCGGTTTAAATACATTCCAAGTAAAATAAACTTGAGCCCTCTTTTTTCGGGTGCCCATCTGAGATTTGACAAATTTGATCAGGCTACTTTGAAGAAGTCCGAGCCGATGAAAAAAATCCATTGTTCTAAAAAACCTTTCCGGGTGAAATACAACATGTCTAAACAACCGGTTTAGGATTCCCGGAAACGTGGCCATGTTGTACCAAAAGCCTGTTTTGATCCCATCCGGTGCCATCAAGAGAAGTGATTGGACAAAATTTGGAAATAACTCATACGTGATCAGACAGAATTTGCCACCCATGCTGTATCCGACAAGATGGAATTTTTCGAACTTTTCTTTTTGCATCAATTGAAGTACAATTTCTCTCCAGATTGCCTTTGTTAATTTTTGGTTGACCGATTTCCAACTGCTCTGTCCATGATAAAACATATCGAAAACCAAATAAGTGTCGGTTTCCCTTCTGAGGGTTAAAAATGAATCGTATGCTTTCATATTTTGGCCAAATCCATGAAAAAGTAAGTGAATATTTTGACCGGTTCCATGTTTTTTGTAAGCCAAATGGCCAAAAGTAGTCTCCAGAAATTCCATTTTTTTATTTAAAATAAAATATAATCAAAGGTAACTTTTGTGAATAATTAATTTATAAAAAAATGTTTTTTAAGTATATAATTCTGTATAAATGATAAAATTGGTTTTTTATATTTTTTGTATCCAATCAAAATTAGGTTTTTCAAAATATTATTTCAAAAAAAACTTAAGAAACTTTGAACATTCAAATAGTTTCCTGAGTTTTGTATCCTACTTATGGAAAATTTGGAGACAAGAAATAAGATAATTGAAACTGCGGCAGAGCAGTTCATGCGTTTTGGCGTAAGGTCCGTGACAATGGATGATATTGCCCGTCAAGCTGGGATGTCGAAAAAAACCATTTATCAGGAGTTTGCAGATAAAAACCAATTGGTATATGAAACATTTTCAGCCTCATTAGAGAAGGACAAATGTATGATGGAAATACTCCCAAAAATAAATGATGGGATTATTGAGCACCTAGTGGGGCTTTCCACTTATATGAGAAAGCGTTTTGCAGATATCAATCCATTGGTCATGAATGAACTGCAGCGCTATTTTCCACAATGCTGGCAATTGTTCGAAGATTTCAAACACAGCCATATTTTTAAGGAAGTGGTCAATGTTTTGGAAAGAGGAAAAGAAGAGGGTTTTTTCAGGCCTGAAATAAACAATGAGATTATAGCCTTACTGAGATTGGAACAGATGATGATCACTTTTGATCCGATAAAATTTCCCCCATCAAAATACAACATGGTCGATTTGCAGATAGAAATTTTCGAACACTTTCTATATGGAATTTTTACAGAAAAAGGAAGAGAAGCATACTTAAAACAGAAAAACGAAAACCAATGAAAACCACAGCCAAAAAGTTCTTAGGAATAGGGATATTCCTTTGTGCTATGTTGATTGAAGGACATGCCCAATCTGATCAGGTCCTGAAGTTGACACTTGAAGAAAGCTTGCGGTATGCCCTGGAAAACAACGTGGATGCGAAAAACGCACAGTTGGAGACCATGATTGCCAAAGCACAGATTGTAGAACGCCGGTCGGCCGGGTTACCCCAGATTACGGGTAGCTATGACATCACCCATAATGCCGCAATTCCGATTGTTTTTGTGCCAAACGAAGGAGGATTTCAACAGCCGGATATCGATTCTGATGTCCTTCCACTAAGATTTGGTGTCAATTACAGTTCGGCGTTGGTGGTCCAACTTAATCAGATGATTTTTGACGGATCCTATTTTGTGGGATTAAAAGCCGCTCGTACATATAAGATGTTGACAGAATTTGACAAGGAAAAGAGTGAAATTGATGTCAAGGAAACTATCAAGAAAGCTTATTTCTCAGTTTTGGTCAATGAACAGCGCAGCCGCCTGATAGGCGCCAACCTTGGAAGATTGGACACATTGTTAAAAGAGACCCAGGCATTGTTTGAAGCTGGTTTTTCTGAGAAAATTGATGTTTCCAGGATCAGGGTTCAGCGAAATAACCTTTTGACCGAAATGGATAGGGTCAATGCTGCCCGGGATATCAGCGTCCAACTCCTGAAGCTTCAAATGGGACTTCCTATGGAATTTGACATTGAATTGGCTGAAAGCCTTTCTGATCTGAACAGTCCCCAAGAAATCAATGAACTGTTCGCATTTGAAGGAACCCGTAGGGTAGAAATGGATCAGATCAATACCAACATTGATTTGGTTGGGTTGGATATCAAATACACCACCTCACAGTATATCCCAAATCTAGATTTTTTTGGTACCTACCAAAGAAACGCCGCTGCACAGTCAACTGGTTTGATCTGGGAAAATGACAGGTGGTTTACAGGCGCATTTATAGGCTTGAGATTGAGTATTCCGATTTTTGACGGTTTGTTGAAAAGCTCTCAAATCCAACAAAAAAGAGCACAGTTGAGTCAATTGGAAAACCAAAAATTGTTTTTGGAAAGCAATATCGAGGTAGAAAAATTCCAAGCTAGAACCAACCTCGAGAATAACATTCAGGCATTGAAAGTCCAGCAAGAAAACAGGGAACTTGCTATGGAGGTCTTTAGGATGGCAAAAATAAAATACGATGAAGGCGTTGGTTCAAACCTTGAGGTGGTAGAGGCTGATTCAGCCCTGAAGGACGCCGAAACAAACTATTTTTCAGCGCTTTATGATGCTTTGATCGCCAAAGTGGATCTGGAAAAAGCATTGGGTTTATTATAATTTATCAAAAGAAAAAACATACAGAAAATATGAAAACGAATTTTCCCTTTTTAATCATCGCCATTTTGGTTTTGGCTGCTTCATGTGGCCCCAAAGATGAGATCAGTATCAAAAAAGAAGAATTGGCTAAGATGAAGGCTGATGCTGCCAGTCTCAGGACATCGATAGAAACCTTGGAAAAAGAAATTGCGGTTTTGGACCCTGAGTTTGCTAAAGAAAACAGGAAATCCATTCTGATTTCGACAACCAAAGTTGAAAAAAAGCATTTTGAGCATTTCGTCGAAGTCACAGGATCGGTTTTGTCCAAGAAAAATGTCAGTATATCAGGTGAGGTTTTGGGTAGAATCCAAGAAATCACAGCTGTAGAAGGAATGAGGGTAAGCAAAGGTCAGATTTTGGCCAAAATAGATGCAGAGACTATCCTTAGAAATATTGACGAAGTTGAAAAACAGCTTGAGTTGGCGAAAATTCTTTTTGATAAGCAGGACAGGTTATGGAAGCAACAGATTGGTACTGAAATCCAATATTTGGAATCAAAAAACAGGAAAGAAACGCTAGAAGCCAATCTCGCTTCGCTAAAGACCCAACAATCAAAAACTTTGGTGAGAGCGCCATTTAACGGTACGGTAGAAACTGTTCAGGTAAGATTGGGTGAACTGGTTCAGCCGGGAGTGCCTATGTTTCAGTTTGTGGGTGACAGTGACTTGTTTATTGAGGCTGACATTTCTGAAAAATATGTAGGCTTGATTCAAAGGGGTGATTCGGTTGAGGTTAGTTTTCCTTCAGTGGAAAAAGAGCTCAGGGCAAAGATTACCTCAGTAGGAGCTATCATCAATCCTAATAACAGGACATTTAAGGTTGAAATTGCTGTTCCTTCTTTGGAATTTTTGAAGCCAAATATGATTTCAGTAATCAAAATCATGGATTATGAAAACAAAACTGCTGTAACGGTACCCAATTACCTGATCCTTCAGGACAACAAAGGCGATTATGTCTATACTGTCGATGAAAGCCTGAGTAAGAAAAGGTATATCAAAAGAGGAAAAACCTACAAAGAGGTGACTGAAGTTTTGGAAGGTTTGACAGGAACTGAAGTTCTGGTCGACAAAGGATTCAGAGAAGTGGGGGATAATTTTGTTGTAAACATTGCCAAGTAATTTTGTTATGGCAGAGATAGAAGAAAAGAAAAAAGGAGTTATCAGGGAATTTGGAATCAGTTCGTTTTCCGTTGACAACCAGATATCCGTACTCATTCTAGTGATCATTATCACGGCATTGGGTTTGGGTGCATACAGGACGATGCCTAAGGAGAGTTTTCCGGAAATCATCATACCAACGGTTTATGTGGGTACTGCTTATCCCGGAAACTCTCCGGTTGATATGGAAAACCTTATCACAAGACCGATAGAAAAAGAGCTCAAGTCGCTCAATAACGTCAAAAACATCACTTCTACTTCAGTTCAGGATTTTTCATCCATAGTGGTGGAATTCAATCCGGGTGTTGAAATTGCCAAAGCAATTCAGGATGTGAAAGACGCAGTGGACAAATCCAAGGGCGAGCTTCCTACAGATCTTGATCAGGAGCCTGATGTTTTGGAAATCAACACCTCAGACTTTCCCATTATGAATGTCAATATTTCCGGAAACTATTCAGAGGAAGAGTTGAAGAAATATGGTGAATTTTTGGAGGATGAGATCGAAAAGCTTGGTGAAATTTCTAAGGCTGAACTGCGTGGTACAATAGAAAGAGAAATCCGTGTAGATGCGGATATTTACAAGATGGAAGCTTTAGGAGTATCATTCAGCGATATTTCCGATGCGATTTCCCAAGAAAACGTGACCATTTCCGGAGGAAATATTCTTTCAGGAGATTTCAGAAGATCATTAAGGGTGACCGGAGAATTCAAATCCCCCGATGAATTGAATGACATTATCATCAAAACCGAGGAAAGCAAGATTGTTTACCTCCGTGATGTGGCCACTGTCACTGATACTTATAAAGAAAGAACAAGCTATGCCCGTAGCAACAAACTTCCGGTGGTCACTGTAAATGTGATCAAGAGGAGTGGAGAAAACCTATTGGACGC
This sequence comes from Aquiflexum gelatinilyticum, assembly GCF_024741135.1. Classification (GTDB taxonomy): domain Bacteria; phylum Bacteroidota; class Bacteroidia; order Cytophagales; family Cyclobacteriaceae; genus Cognataquiflexum; species Cognataquiflexum gelatinilyticum. Next base: position 212,245 of record NZ_JANSUY010000005.1, on the reverse strand, counting down.
TGCTGATAAAATCAAAGAAATCATACAGGAAGCAAAAGCTCAGAGATTTCCCCAGGATTTGGAAATCAGCATTACCAATGACCAGTCCAAGACCACAAGAGCACAAGTAGCCGATCTTGAAAACAGTATCATCTTCGGTGTCATATTGGTGGTTTTGGTTTTGATGTTTTTCTTGGGTTTCAGAAATGCCCTTTTTGTAGGTATTGCGATTCCTTTGTCAATGTTCATTTCCTTCCTCATCTTGAATTCATTGGGAATATCACTCAACTTAATGGTGTTGTTTGCTTTGATTCTTGCTTTGGGGATGTTGGTAGATAATGGAATTGTGGTCGTTGAAAACATTTACCGACTTATGAGCGAAGGCTTGTCTCCGGTAAGGGCAGCCAAAGAAGGTGTCGGTGAAGTCGCATGGCCAATCATTACCTCTACGGCTACAACTCTTGCAGCATTTCTGCCTTTGGCATTTTGGGATGATATCATCGGGGAATTTATGAAATACCTTCCCATTACATTGATCATTGTCCTTTCTTCCTCTCTATTTGTGGCCTTGGTGGTGAATCCTGCTTTGGCGTCGGTTTATATGAAGGTTGAAAATCTGGACATCGTCAAGTCAAAGAAAAGGCCTTTGGTTGTTTCATTGGTACTCACAGTAATGGCCATCATCGGATACATTGCCGGTTGGATTGCTTTTGCAAATATTTTGATGCTAGCTGCAATCCTGACCGTTTTCAATGTTTTTGTGCTTAGAGGTGCTATCCGATGGTTCCAAAATGTGCTACTTGTCAAAATGGAAAATGCATATGAAAAGACTTTGGCCTTTGCTTTAAGAGGTAGGAATCCATATCTGTTTTTTGGAGGTACCGTATTGCTGTTGTTTTTGAGCATAGCATTACTCGGGATAAGAGCTCCAAAAGTGCTTTTCTTTCCGGATAACCAGCCTGCCTTGGTCAATATTTTCATCGAAAATCCAATCGGAACAGATACTGAAGCGACCAATTCATTTATGGTAGATAGGATGGAAGGAGACTTGTTAAAATTGCTTGAACCATATGGAACGATCATCGAGTCTGTCATCACCCAAGTAGGTGAAGGTACAGGCGATCAGACCATGGGCCCCAGTATTGCCAATACTCCCCATAAAGCAAAAATCACAATCAGCTTTGTCGAATACCAATTTAGGCAAGGAATCAATACCAATAAAATCATGGAAGAAATCCGTGAGATGGTGGAGATTTATCCTGGTGTTTTGGTGACTGTCAATAAGCAGACTAATGGACCTCCTGTAGGTAAGCCGGTGAATATCGAAGTAAGCGGAGAAAATTTCGAACAATTGATCGGATTTGTAGGGCAATTCAGAGAAGATCTCGCGTCTGCTAATGTTCCCGGAATTGAAGAATTAAAGTCAGATCTTGAATTGGGTAGCCCTGAAGTCATTCTCAATATTGACCGGGAAAATGCCAGAAGGTTCGGACTTTCGACCGCCACAATTGCGACTGAATTGCGGACAGCTTTGTTTGGACTTGAGGTTTCCCGATTCAAGGAAGGAGAAGAGGATTTTCCTATCCAATTGAGGTTAAATGACGAATACCGTTATGATATTTCTTCTTTGATCAATAAGAAAATCAGCTTTAGGGACAAATTTGGTAACAAAAAGGAAGTTCCGATTTCGGCTGTTGCTGATTTGCAATATGGATCTACATATGGTTCTGTTAAAAGAAAAGACCTCAACAAGGTAATTACAATTTTCTCAAATGTAACAGATGGTTATAATCCAACTGAGATCAACAATCAATTGAAGGAGCTAGTGGCTCAGTATGATGTGCCTGAAGGCATAACTGTAAAATTCACAGGTGAGCAGGAAGAGCAGGCAAAATCCACAGCATTCCTGATGAATGCCTTGTTCATAGCCATTTCAGTCATATTTTTGATCATTGTAGCTCAATTTAATTCAGTGACAACACCTTTGATTATCATGGCTTCTGTTGTGCTGAGTACCATCGGTGTTTTCTTGGGGTTGGTTATTTTCAACATGGATTTTGTCGTGATCATGACGGGTATTGGTATTATTTCTCTTGCAGGAGTAGTGGTAAATAATGCGATCGTGTTGATTGATTATACCAATCTAGTAAGACAAAGAAGAAGAGAAGAGTTGGGAACACCTGAGGGTGAATTCCTTCCAATGGATGAGTTGCTTGGCAGTATAATTCTAGCAGGAAAAACAAGGTTAAGACCTGTATTGCTTACGGCGATTACAACAGTACTTGGCTTGATTCCTTTGGCAATAGGGATGAATATAAATTTCGGATCATTACTTAGTTCATTTGATCCTCAATTTTACGTTGGGGGCGACAATGCAGCGTTTTGGGGACCAATGGCTTGGACAGTAATATTCGGTCTAACCTTTGCGACCTTCTTGACGTTAGTAGTCGTACCTGTCATGTATTTATTGGCAGATAAATTAAACATGTTGATTCGTAGAATGAAATAGCATGATTAAATAAAGGTTGGTGGTTTTTAAATGTCAAAACCCCCGGAGTAATATTCCGGGGGTTTTTTGTTTTTTAAAAAAAGATATGTCAGTCAAGAGCTTAAAATCCTTACTTTTGCATCCGGTAAAATAAATTTTTATATGTCGGAATTGCAGTGGTTTGTTCTTTATACTACTTCCAGGTCAGAGAAAAAAGTAGCAAAAAGACTGAATGAAATGGGAATTGAGGTATTCTTGCCAATCGTTGAAGAATTGAGGCAGTGGAGTGACAGAAAAAAGAAAGTCCAAAAAGCACTTTTCAATGGATACGTTTTCGTCAAAACCAACCGCACCAAATTATGGGAATCACTACAAGTTCCTGGAGCTGTTAAGTTTGTAAATTTTTCCGGAGAACATGCCACTGTTAGAGAAGAGGAAATCGCAACCATCAAAAGAATCCTTGATACCGGTGTAGCCGTGGAAACAGACGGCTCGGATATTGAAGCAGGAGAGCAGGTCGAAATTATGGGAGGCCCACTTCAAAACATGAAGGGAGAATGCGTAAACAAAGGAAATAAGGATTATTTCATCATCAGGATTCCAGGAATCAACCAAAACCTATTAGTGAATATCGAACGGAAATTCCTAAAAGTAATCGGTTTGTAAACTTGGATTATTTAAAAAAACTCAATTTTCCTCTGCATTATCTTCCAAGGCTTTTGCTATTTCGGATTCAGTTGACCTTAACTTCAACTTACAGTTTTTGACGAGCATCGCAGCCTCTTTGACCAGTTCCGACAACTCGTCCATTCCTTTTTCTCCACTTTCGAGAATAGCCACGATTTCTTCTATCCTCTTGATTCCTTCATCATAACCACTCGCTTTATTTTCCATAATCTTTGATTTCATTGATTGTACTTGATAGGATTATATTTTTTGAAAATGTCAACATTTCCTGCCCAATTTTGGGAGATGATTTATGGATCGGAATTCCGTTGATTTCTGATCGTGTATACCCCTTTTCAAAGAAAGTATTAGGGTCAGATTTGTTCAAGTCTTTTTCCAATAATTCTAAATTCCGGTTTTCCTTTTCAATAAATACCTTCCATGATTTGATTAAATTCTTATTTAAATTAATTAAGGATAAAGCACTGAATTTGATCTGATTATGATAGGATGACTTAATTCTATTTTGGTAGAAAGTCAGCTTTTCGATGTTTTTTGAAAGATTGAATCTGACTAGGTTCTTCAACCTGTTTTCAAGTTCGGTTGTCTTTTTATCCTCTTGAACCAACATTTGGCCGGCAAACCTGCTCAGGTTTTTTGTCCAGAGGTTGAGGCTGTCCTCAAAATCCCTAAATCCTGAAAGGATAAATTCAGCTACTGCTGTCGGGGTTTTCATTTTGGTATGTGAAACAAGATCTGCGATGGTTTCATCCCGCTCGTGGCCTATTCCTGTCAACACCGGAAGCGGTGATTTTGCGATAGCCATCGCAAGTCCATAATCGTCAAAGCAATCCAAATCCAATTGAGCTCCTCCTCCGCGAATCAATACGATGACATCGAACTTCTCTAAGTTTTGGTCTGCTTCTATTCTTTGAAATGCTGATATCAAGGTCGCAGCTGCATCAGTTCCTTGTAGGGTGGCTTGGTAAAGCTTATACCATACTTTGTAGCCAAACCTGTTTTGTTCAATCTGATTGACAAAGTCACCGTATCCTGCCGCTGTGGAAGAACTGATGACAGCGATTTTTTGGGGAACAGTCGGAAGTGCGTAGCGTTTATTCAGCTCTATCATTCCTTCTTTGGAAAGTCTGTTAATGATTTCCTGACGGATTCTTGCCCTTTCACCCAAAGTGAAATTGGGATCAATGTCCTTGATATTGAGGCTGATTCCGTATAGTTCATGGAAGGTAACCGTCACCTGAGCCAAAATTTTCATTCCGGCGCGGAGTGATTGACCGGTAGTGGCTTGAAATCTTCCTGCAATAGTCCTATAGGAATAAGCCCAGATATTTGCCCGCATTTTGGCTGCAATCTGATTCCCTTGCTTTTCTACGAGATCGAGGTAAGCATGACCTTGTCCTGCCTGTTTGAGTTCCCCGATTTCAGCTACAATCCAATAAGAAGGTTCAAGATGAACATCTAATGTTTCACGGATCAGTTGGTTAAGCGCTAAAAGGGAAATGGCCTGTTGCATTTGGGAAATTACTCAAAAAGTAGGGTAGGGGCAAAAGGAAACTTCTTTTGCCCCTGAATTTTATTTTACAAGATTCTTCAAAATCCTTTCTTTCAGACTTTCTGTAGCCTTTAACAAAGGAAGACGAACCGTTTCTCCGCAAATCCCCAAATGGCTCATAAGAAACTTCAATCCGACCGGATTGGCTTCTTCATACATCATTGGGTTGATATCCAAAAGCTTGAAGGCTGCCTCTTTTGCTTCGTCAAGATTGCCGTGGCAGATGGTTTTGAAAATAGCAGGATAAGCATTCGCCAACACTGAAATTACGCCCTGACCACCGATGACCCGCATAGACGGAGTCAGGATATCATCTCCCGATATCAGAAGAAAATCTTTTGGCATCCTTGCTGCTATCCTCATGCATTGGGAAAGATCGCCACTTGCCTCCTTCATTCCAATAATGTTGGGATGTTGGGAAAGGTGGACAGTCGTCTGAAAAGCCACATTGGACATGGTCCGACCAGGTACATTGTACAAAATCACCGGAACAGGACAAGCATCTGCTATTGCTGTATAATGGGCAATTATTCCTGCTTGCGTCGGCTTGTTATAATATGGACTGACAGAAAGAATAGCGTCAATCCCTGAAAAATCTGTTTCTTGGATTTCTTCCAATACTCCGGAGGTGTTATTTCCTCCGATACCGTATACGACAGGAATCCTACCGGCATTGTATTCCAAAGCTGCTTTTAGAACTTGTTTTTTTTCTGATTTGGATAAAGTTGCACTTTCCCCTGTAGTGCCACATACTACCAAATAATCTACACCACCGTCTATGACGTGGTTGATTACATTTCTCAATCCTGCAAAATCAATTGATCCGTCTTCAGAAAATGGGGTGATTAAGGCCACTCCCGTACCGTGTAACTTCAACATGTTTCTTTTATTTTTTTGAAATAAGCCATCAGCTTTTCTAGGTTTGGCTTGAGGTTTTCACCTTCAGTTTTAATCATAAAATCGAGGATGGGACTGTTTTCTTTTGAGAAAAAACCCATTTTGAACCGACTTTTGTTTGCGAGCAGCAAATAACGCAAATATGGGCTAAGGTGTAAAGTGGGTACCAAAATAAAATCAAGTTTTTCCTCCATAAACTCATTGAAGTAATCGGTGGGCAAACCCCAAATGGAAAAATAAATCGGGCAAATGGCTTCCGCATCTGTATTTTCTTCAGAAAAATATCCACCAATGATCCTGATATTGAATCCCCATATTTTCCTTAGCATCTCTTTTGACTCCAGAAATTCCTCCTTGTTAGATGCCAAAATCGCTACCCGCCTAGGATTGATAGGAAAAGCAACTTCGGTTTTTTTCTTGTTCTTGAGGGCTTTATCCAATTGATAGGTGATCATCCGGTCTTTGATCCACTTCATGGCGCTATTGGTTTTTCTACCATTTTGAGGAATTCTTCTTCAGAAATCAATTTGATCCCCAATTTCTCTGCTTTTTCTTTTTTGCTTGGTCCCATTTCTTCTCCCTCTATGATAAAATCAAGTCCTTTCGAGACAGCTTTCAAGTATTGACCTCCATTGGCTTCAATAAAGTCAATGATTTCGTCTCTTTTAAAATGGTTGAGTCGGCCGGAAGCAAGGATTTTCATTCCCTCTAATTTATTGCTTTGCAAAACAGCGGTACTTTCCTCTACTTCAAACCTCAATCCCTTATCTTTCAACCTTTGGATCAAAAGCAGGTTTTCAGGATCTCGGAAGTAGTCCTGCAAACTGATGACAAGCGTTTCTCCTACGCCATTGATTTCCAAAAGCTGTTCGGTACTTGCCGCTCTCAGTGCATCTATGTTTTTGAAATGTCTTGCCAAAATCTGTGCTGTATTCTCCCCGATATTGCGGATTCCCAAGGCAAACAATACCCTTTCAAAGGATTGGTTCTTTGAGGCTTCAATCCCTTCTATCATGTTGCTGATCACACCTTCCTGAAAGGTGTTGGCTTTAAGCTTTTTGATCCGGTCTTCCTGTTCATTGGTGAGCTCGAGCTTCATTTTCAAAAGAATTCCATGAACAGTATTTTCATGGTAAGCGGCTTTTGAAATTTCAGATAGGGTAGATCTGTTTCCAATCAAAAGACTCAAAACCAAGGCAACAGGCACATAATCCTCCAAAACCGAAAATTCGGAAGTCATCAGGAGATTTTCTAGGAGCTGAACAGTGCCTACATTCTGTGCAGTTTTCTTTTTGCTGTTTCGGATAAATGCCTGAAAATTCTGAAGAACATTCAGCAGTGGTTTTTCGGATTGACTTTCGCAGAAACTTTGGATGGCAGTCAAGGAAATTCCTTCGGTTAAGGCGAAGAATGCCTTTGGCAAAGAGATATAAAGCAAGCCATCATCGGTTTTTTGATATTGGTCTTGGCTCATTTCGAGTCCGAGGAGGTTTTCCTGAACAGCTTCCAAATCGTATATATCAGCAGGATTTTTGATGAATCCCTGATCGATCAAAGTCCTGATCCGCTCTGTACCCAAAGAGTCAATGTCCATTGCCCTTTTATGGACGAAATGCTCAATTCGCCCGAGAATCTGTGGCGCACAACCTTTGGTATTGGGGCAAAAATGCTTGGCTTCGCTTTCCTTTCTTTCAAGTTTGGTTCCACATTCCGGGCAATGGTCTATGTATTGAATGGGTTTGGATCCGGGAATTCTATTGTCCAAAACAACCTCGGTGATCTTGGGGATGATTTCGCCGCCTTTTTCTACCTGCACCATGTCGCCTTCATGCAGGCCAAGTCGGAGTATTTCATTGGCATTGTGAAGGGAGGCTCTTTTGACTGTTGTTCCGGCAAGGTGCACAGGGGCAAGGTTGGCTACGGGAGTAATGGCACCGGTTCTGCCTACTTGGTAAGAGATGGAAAGTAACCTTGTGGCTGCGCTTTCGGCCTGATATTTATATGCAATTGCCCATCGTGGAATCTTTGCGGTGAACCCCAATTCTTCTCTTTGGTCATAGTCGTTGATTTTCAGCACAACACCATCGGTATCCAAGGGGAGTGAAAAGCGTTTTTCCTTCCATTCTTCAATGAATGTAAGTACGCCTTGGATATCCCTGTATTTGGAATGGGTAGGGGAGACATTGAACCCCCATTTTTCGATCATTGTAATAGCTTCGTCGTGTTTTGTAACTCCGATTTCCTCGCCCAATAATTGGTAAAAGTAGCAGTTCAATCGTCTTTTGGCGACTACAGTGCTGTCTTGCATTTTGATTGTGCCCGAAGCAGCATTTCTTGGATTTGCAAGAAGTGGTTCTCCAAGAATTTCCCTTTCGGCATTTATCTTTTCAAATTCTTTTTTTGGCAAAAACACTTCTCCCCTCACCTCAAACCGGTCGGGAATATTGTCCCCATGGATTTTCAAGGGGATATTTCTTATCGTTTTGATGTTTTCGGTGACCACATCTCCACGTGTTCCATCTCCGCGTGTTACAGCACGGACAAGTTTTCCGTTTTCATATACCAAACTGATGGCCACACCGTCAAATTTCAATTCACAGAAATACTCATAATCACGGTGTCCCAATCCTTTGGCTACTCTTTCATCAAAAGCCAAAAGGTCTTCTTCAGAATAAGTGTTTCCCAAAGAAAGCATCTTGTAGCCATGTTCAGCTGTTTCAAATTCCTTGGTAATGGTTCCGCCAACCCTTTGACTTGGGCTATCAGACTCAATGAATTCAGGGTATGCCTTTTCCAGTTTGACCAACTCCTCCAATAACCTGTCAAATTCAAAATCACTGATTTCTGTCCTGTCCTCCTGATAATATAGATGGTTGTGGTGATTGATTTGCCTGGTTAGTTCAGCAATCCGAGCTTTTGCCTCAGTTGGGTTCATGACGGTATTGGGATGAAAATTAAAAGGTAAGATTCCAAAATTAACTTTTGTAGAAAGAAACACCAAGGATTCTTTCAGGCTATTTGACATTTTACACCATGGGGCAAAAATCGATGGGAATGCCTATATTTGCCCCTCTATTCCAATCGATGAGTAAGAAATCAGATATCGAAGCCAAAATCCTAGAAGTAGCCTACCAATACTTTATCAAGAAAGGCTATAAAAATACCACCATGGATGAAATTGCCCAGGAATTGGGTATGAGTAAGAAGACACTTTATAAGTATTTTCCCGGTAAATTAGAACTTTTGGGTGCTACTTTTGACGTGCTAAAAACCAAACTTTCAATCAAGGTCAGTATGCTTTTGGAGAACAAGCTCATTCCATACACAGTCAAATTAAAATCACTGCTGACAACCGTTGCCTCTGATGTATCCACAATCAACCCCAAGATATTGGATGAACTTCGTGACCATGCACCATCCATTTGGGCTGATTTATTGGCATATATCAGAGAATCCGGGTATTTGAGATTTCAAAAACTGATTCAGGAAGGCATTGAAAAGGGATATGTACTCCCTTCGGTCAATGTTTCTTTTATTGTATTTATCTATACTTCCGCGATACAAAATCTGATAGACCACAAATTTTTAAGTCAGTTTCCTGAGGAAATGCGCGCAAGTTTCAAACTCAGTCCTGCTGAAATCTACGATCAGGCCATTCAGATCATTTACACCGGCATACTTACGGAAGATGCACGCAAAGAAATGGCCTTAATTTGAAATCAATTTCCAACTTACCCATTCCATTCTAATTTCTACCTTTGCGGCTTATGAAACCAAGCGAATTCAAAAGATATACAATCACTGCTGCGCTGCCTTATGCCAATGGTCCTTTGCACATCGGTCACTTGGCTGGATGCTATATTCCTGCTGACATCTATGTGAGATACCTGCGTTCACAAGGTCGAGATGTGGCTTTTGTCGGTGGGTCTGATGAGCATGGCGTTGCCATCACCATTAAAGCAAGGAAAGAAGGAATAAGTCCCCAAGAAGTCGTGGACAGATACCACGAGCTGATGAAAAAGAGCTTTCAGGAATTTGGGATAAGTTTTGACCATTATTCAAGGACTTCCGCGAAAATCCATCATGAAACTGCTTCAGGATTTTTTCGGGACCTTTATGACAAAGGAGAATTTCTTGAACAGACCACCGAACAGTATTTTGATGAGGAAGCCGGACAGTTTCTCGCTGATAGATATATAGAAGGCACTTGCCCCAAATGTGGCAATGAACATGCTTACGGAGACCAATGTGAAAGATGTGGATCTTCACTCAGTCCAACGGAACTGATCAATCCGAAATCCAAACTGTCAGGCAATACCCCTGTATTGAAGGAAACCAAGCATTGGTTTCTCGATTTGGCCAAATACACAGATTTTCTCAAAAACTGGATTTTGGTCGACCATGCTCAAGATTGGAAAAACAATGTACTTGGACAGTGTCGCTCTTGGTTGGAAGCCGGTGACGGATTGCAGGCGAGGTCGATGACAAGAGATATGGATTGGGGAATTCCTGTACCCGTCGAAGGAGCGGAAGGAAAGGTCCTCTATGTATGGTTTGATGCACCGATAGGCTACATCTCCAGTACGAAAGAATGGGCAGCTGAAAAAGGGATCGATTGGGAGCCTTATTGGAGGTCAGAAGATACCAAATTGGTTCATTTCATCGGCAAGGACAATATCGTTTTCCATTGTATTGTTTTCCCCGCTATTCTCAAAACTCACGGAGGATATGTGCTTCCGGACAATGTACCCGCAAATGAATTTCTGAATCTCGAAGGAGACAAAATATCTACTTCACGAAATTGGGCGGTCTGGCTGCACGAATACCTGGAGCAATTTCCGGACAAACAGGATGTATTGCGCTATGTCTTGACTGCAAATGCTCCCGAAACCAAGGACAATGATTTTACCTGGAAGGATTTTCAATCCCGAAACAACTCAGAGCTTGTGGCCATTTATGGCAATTTTGTGAACAGGGCGGTGGTTTTGACACACAAGTTTTTTGATGGTAATGTTCCCGGTTTGGGGACATTGAATGACTTGGACAAAGATGCTTTGGAAGCATTGAAATCCTTCCCTGAAAAAATTGCGGCTTCTATCGAAAGATACCGATTTAGAGAAGCACTTTCATTTGTAATGGATTTCGCCCGTACGGGAAACAAATACCTTGCAGAAACAGAACCTTGGAAAACTATCAAGGAGGACAGGGAAAGAACAGGGACAATCCTCAATATTGCCCTTAATTTTGCCGCAAACCTGGCTATTGTTGCAGAACCGTTTTTGCCATTCACTTCGGCTAAAATATTTGGGATGTTTGGTCTACAGGGATTGAAATGGGAAGATGCAGGAAGCCACGAATTGTTGCAGACCGGTCAACAGATCTTTGAGGCTGCTCTATTATTTGACAAAATCGAGGATGCTACGGTCGAAGCCCAAATCCAAAAACTCATGGCTACCAAAAAACAAAATGAAATTTCAAATGCTGTGGCAGAACCTATGAAGGACATTATTTCTTATGAAGATTTTGCCAAACTCGACATGAGGGTGGTAAAAGTCCTGACTGCTGAACCAATGCCAAAATCCAAAAAGCTGCTCAGATTGACGGTGGATACGGGTTTGGGAGTGAAAACAGTATTGAGTGGCGTGGCAGAACATTTCCAACCTGAGGATCTTATTGGAAAGCAGGTAACCATGTTGATCAACCTTGCGCCAAGAAAGATGATGGGTATAGACTCTGAAGGGATGATCTTGATGGCCGAAGACCGGGACGGCAGCCTAAGGCTTCTTCAACCCAATACTCCAACTTCTGAAGGATCGACGATTTCCTGATATTAAATACACCGAATGGAAGGCCTTGAATTGAAAGTCAGTTCAAGGCTTTTTTATTTTTAATAATTTCTTAATGATCAGATATTATTTTTATCAATTTAATGAATCGGAGTCCAAGTTTTTGTTTGTTTTTCAAAATCCGCTATATTCAAGCAATATCATTTTTAAATCCAAAAAACAGGCCATATGGAGACGAATCAATACCAAGTTGGGGATAATTTTGATGAAATGTTTGCCAAAGAGGGTCAGGTGAGACCCCATTATCAGGAATTTCTCAAACTTTTGGGAAAAACCACTTCAAAAAGGATGTCTCATCTTCAATACTCTGCCAATAAGACTCAGGTAGCGATGGGGATGACTTTTAATGTCTACCATGATAATCAGGGAATGGAAAAAATCCTTCATCTTGATATTATCCCAAGGATTATCGCGCATCAGGAATGGAAGAAAATCGAAGCAGGACTGAAGCAGCGGATCCATACACTCAACCTTTTTTTGCAGGATATTTATAATGACAGGAAAGTACTGAAGGACAAAATTGTACCTGAAGACCTGATTCTTGGCAGCAAGGATTACCTAAAACCCTGTGAAGGACTTACGCCTCCCAAAGGAATTTGGTGCCACATCACGGGAACAGACTTGGTCCGGAACAATGACGGAAACTATTATATTCTGGAGGATAATCTCCGCTGCCCGTCGGGTGTGTCCTACATGCTCGAGAGCCGTGAAATCATCAAGCGCGCTTATCCCGACCTATTCAATAAACTGGGTGTGATGCCTGTTTCGGATTATCCGGTCAAGCTTTTGAAAATGCTTCAATTCATTTCCAATAAAGAAAAGCCTGTTGTCGGGGTTTTGACTCCGGGGATTTATAATTCTGCGTATTTTGAGCATTCCTATCTTGCTTTGCAGATGGGAGTTGAGTTGGTTTCTGGTGTGGATTTGATCACCAAAGGCAAGAAAGTCTTTATGCAGACAACCAAGGGATTGGAGCAGATTGATGTTCTGTACAGAAGGATCGATGACACTTTTTTGGACCCATTGACTTTCAATCCACATTCTATGTTGGGCATACCGGGGATATTTGAAGCCTATAAGGCTGGAAATATAGCGCTCGCCAATGCGCCTGGAACAGGGGTGGCAGATGACAAAGCTGTCTATGCCTATGTTCCGAGATTGATCAAATATTACCTTGGTGAAGAACCGATTTTGGAAAACGTACCTACTTATCTCTGCAGAGAAGAACAGGATAGAAAATATGTTTTGGACAATATTGAAGACCTTGTTGTGAAAGAAACCAATGCTGCAGGTGGCTACGGCATGCTGATAGGTCCCAAAGCCACCAAAGAAGAACATGCCAAATTCAGGAACCTTGTCAAAAACAATCCGACCAATTATATCGCGCAGCCCACCTTATCCTTATCCACAGTACCAACTTTGACTGACAATGGATTGGAAGGAAGGCACGTGGATTTGAGACCTTATATTTTGTATGGACAAGAAATCGAAGTGATACCCGGAGCGCTGACGAGGGTGGCATTGAAAAAAGGGTCATTGGTAGTTAACAGCTCCCAAGGCGGGGGAAGTAAAGATACTTGGGTTTTATATAATTAAAATACTATGCTAAGTAGAGTTGCAAGTTCGATATATTGGCTGGGGAGATACCTCGAAAGGGCCGAAAATTATTCCAGGTTTATTGATGTGAATTTCAACCTGATGCTTGACCTTCCACCTGACTTGAAAGAGCAGTGGGAACCCTTGGTCATCACCACAGGCGACAATGAAATCTATAAAACCAAGCATAAAAACTTTGAAAGAAAGGATGTTATCCATTTTCTGACATTTGATTCAGATAATCCAAACTCGATCATTTCTTCTATCTCTTATGCCAGAGAAAATGCAAGGGTAATCCGTGAAAACCTAACCAAGGAAACTTGGGAAAATCTAAATGAATTGTATCATTTTGTTTTGAAAAGGGCAGATAAAAAAGATTGGAACAAAGAAGACCCCAGGGCTTTTTTCGAAAGTGTAAAAAATCAGGTTCTCTTACTCTATGGACTTGCTGACAGTACCGTAGCAAGGACAGAAGGCTGGTATTTTAGGCAATTGGGGCTGTTTTTGGAACGGGCAGATAAGACCAGCAGGATTGTAGATGTCAAATATCATATTTTGCTACCAGCACCGAGTTTGGTAGGTAGTCCATTGGATTTCCTTCATTGGACGGCTTTGTTAAAGTCAGTAACAGCTTTTAATACCTATAGAAGGATGTACGGAAATATTGAGCCAGCCAAAGTGGTTGAGTTTCTTATTTTGAATAAGTATTTTCCAAGGTCTGTTTTTTATTGCATCAGAGAGGCAGAGAGTTGTCTTCACAAAATTTCCGGTCTGGCGGATAGCGGTTACAAGAATTCTGCAGAAAAAGCCATCGGGGAATTGAGATCAAACCTGGAATTTACCGATGTGGAAGAAATCATAAACATGGGTCTTCACGAATACCTTGACCAACTCCAAATAAAAATAAATGATGTTTCAAATAAAATAAATACCAACTTCTTCCAAATTAAGGATAACTTTATCAATCAAACACAGATTCAGGAATGACCTTTTGCCTAGGAATAAAAACAAAAAACGGCCTGATTGGCCTATCTGACACCCGCATCACTTCAGGAAACGAAACTACTACTTCCAAAAAAGTCTTTACGGTAAATAGAGAGAAACATTCCTTTTTTATAATGACTTCGGGTTTGCGGTCTGTAAGGGACAAGGCAATCACCTATTTTTCTGAAGTCATTGAAGACCAAGATGCCAACTTTACCAAGCTTTATAAAGCAGTCAATGAATTTGGAAATCAGGTAAAAATTGTTGCAAAAGAGGATAAAGAATATCTAGAAGAATCAGGACTTAAATTCAATTTATTTTCAATTATTGGAGGCCAATTGGAGCATGATAAAGTGCCAAAGCTATATCTGCTTTATCCACAAGGAAATTGGATAGAAATCAGAAGGGGCACGCCTTTTGTCATCATAGGAAATACAGGTGCAGGCAATCCTGTTTTGAGAAGATCCTTGAGTTATGAAGAATCTTTGGATTATGCTTTGAAATGTGCTTTCCTTGCATTTGATGCCACAAGGATTTCAGCCAATGATGTAGATTACCCGATTGATACTGTGATTTTGGAAAATGACACCTATCATACTATTGAAAAAAGGTTTGAGCAAAAAGAACTTGAACATATTTCTGCTTTTTGGAATAACCGGTTAAAGGAAGCGATAAAGGTATTACCGGCGGAAGTTTTGCAAAAAGCTTTTCGGGAGTTTGAAATAGTATGAATTTAAAGAAATGAAATTAAGAATCAGACATTCAACAAGATATACTTACGATCAGAAAGTACAGCTTAATATCCATGAATTTTATCTGATTCCTTTACAACGTTTTTATTTCAAAGTTTTAAACTCAAATTGGACTGTTTTTCCCACTCCTCTTGGGTTTCATGAAAGGATCAATTTTGAGAACAACCCCTACTTTCAAGCTTGGTTTACAGGTGAATCGGATTTTTTGGAAATCAAAAGTGATTTTGAAATAGAAGTTGGGGAGTTTAATCCCTACGGATTTATCATCCAACCGCAACCCGTCTTTCCATTTGAGACCTTTTCTTATCCAGAGGAAGTCAGAGACTATTTAAGGATATATATTGAGGGAGAAAAACTGCCCGGATTGGATGAATTCGTCAAAAGTATAATGAAAGAATCAGATGGTCTTGTAGGTTTTTTAGTTTTGCTTTTGGCCAAAATCCATTCCAATTGGGAACATATCATCCGTCATGAGGAGGGTATTATGCCTTTGGGGGAGATTTTTGAAAGTAAAATTGGTTCTTGCCGTGATTTATCATGGATGCTGATGTCCATGCTGAGAAGTATCGGTTTAGCCTGCAGGTTTGTCAGCGGCTATGCTTTCAACCCTGAATTGGACGCTGGACACGAGCTTCATGCTTGGGTTGAAGTATTTCTTCCCGGAGCTTCTTGGATTGGTTTGGATCCAAGTTTGGGATTATTGGCAGATAGCCGATATATTCCTTTGGCAATCAGCTATGACCCAAAGTTTGCATCGCCGGTTATAGGGAATTACGGCGGCGCCTCTCAGTCTCATTTGACCACTGATGTGGTGATTAAGGTTGTTTGATTTTTTTTAATTAGGAAACACACTGGATTTCATTAATTCGTATTCCTCAATTTGTGTTGATCAGAAGATGATTTTTTACAAGGTATAAGTTCAATCTTTTCCAAGACATACCTTTTTTCAATAGTTTATCTTGACCAAAATGAACAAAATCCAATCTTATTATGTATACAGGATTGTAAAACTACAAAGAAATGAGTCAATCCGGATCAATAATATTTTTCTCCATCTTAATCATCTTTATACTCTTTTTAAGTTGGTATGTGTTTCAGGCTATCAGAACCGTCAGCATGGGAATCGAGCTAATTCGCATCCAACAAATGATTAAATGGTCCTATTGGGCATTTATGTTGAGCTTATTGACTTGGCTAGTATTTAAATCTGTTCAGGTTTTTTCAACGGGAGAATTTGCATCCTCGGCACAGACCCTATCCAGTGTTTTTCTCACCTTGATAGTTACTCAGCTAGTCATTGTTTTAGTCCTTTTTGGAGAAGATATCTTTAGAAATATTCAAGCCATTACGGTTTTTGCAATGAATGGTGCCAAAGGTTATTCCTTTCCATCTAGAACAGTTTGGGTGAGTATTTTGGCCTTGACAGTCGCTTCTGTGCCCCTCTTTAGCTTTGTTTATGGGATCAAGTATGGTAAATACAATTTCAAAGTTCACAGGGAAGTCTTATACTTTGAAGATTTGCCTGAAGCCTTTGATGGCTTTACCATTACGCAGATTTCTGACATCCATTCTGGAAGCTTAAAGGACCACAAAGCCGTGGCAAGTGGGGTTCAGATGGTATTGGACCAAAAATCTGATCTTTTTGTTTTTACAGGTGATCTGGTCAACCATAGGGCAGATGAAATTGAACCGCTGATTAAAGAATTTTCAAAAATAAAGGCAAAATATGGTCAGTTTTCAATCTTGGGAAACCACGACTACGGGGATTATTCCTCATGGCCAAGCCCTGAAGCAAAAAAAGAAAACTTTGAAAAATTGAAGGGACAGCATGCAAAGCTAGGTTTTGATTTGCTCTTGGATGAAAATATCAGGATACAAAAAGACGGGCAATCTATCGTAATTGCAGGAGTTGAAAATTGGGGAGTTGGATTCAAAGAAAAAGGCGATTTGCAAAAATCATTGAAAGGAACTGAAAACGGGGATTTCAAAATTTTGCTTTCCCACGATCCATCCCATTGGGATGCCCAAGTCAAAAACAATCCTAATCCTGTTCATCTGACACTTTCAGGACATACCCACGGTATGCAGTTTGGTATTGAAACCCAATTGGTCAAATGGAGCCCTGTCCAATACCGATATCCCAATTGGGCCGGATTGGCAGAAGAAGCCGGAAGATACTTATATGTCAATAGGGGTTTTGGTTTTCATGCTTTTGCCGGAAGGGTAGGTATATGGCCGGAGATCACTGTGATCGAATTAAAGAAAGGGAAAAAACCAGCTCCAATCCATTTGGCTTCTGCTAAAAATTAGGTAAGTTACATCTGAACAAAACATTCTTTTCTTGGTTTTTGATTCATGTTTTGGTCAATTGTAATTTTGATGTCATTCATTTTGGGAGAAAAAGAAAATCTAACCCTTGAAGATTTGAGATGGAAAAACCGCATTGTAATCTATTTTCCCGCAAAGCACCATTACCCTCAATTTGACCTTAAATCTTTGGAAGATGAACTTTCTGAAAGGAAAATTATTTTTTTATCAATTCCTGAGCATATCCAATCCAATACCGCTGTTTCGTTTGATAAAAATTATTTGAATGCCTTAAGGGAAAATCTTTCTTCTTCAATAGCTGAGGGTAATTGGATTTTGATTGGATTGGATGGGGGAATTAAATTGAACAAAAAAGGAGAACCTGATTGGGATTATATTTTTAGGACTATTGATTCAATGCCAATGAGGCAATTGGAAATCAAAAGGATTAAATGAAAAGAATTTGATTGTTAATCTTTTAAATAATAGTATGTTTTTTAGCTTGAATACTTAAAAAATACCCTGATTAGGTTATTTTTTAAAGGTGCTTAAATTTTTAATTTTGACTGAATTTAAATTTTACTTAATGAAATTTTACTATTTATCCACAATCGCCAACAAAGAAGGAGAGTTCGAAATACACCATCGTGAATGTTCGAAAATACCAACATTCCAAGAAAGGATATATTTAGGACCATTTAATAATGGTCAAGAAGCTATAAATCAAGCGATTAAAACAAATCCAAAATCTGTAATTTGCAAAACTTGTCAAAGTACATCGATGGTACCAAAATTTTCACGTTTTAGCGATTCTGATTCTAGACAATCCAAATCTTAGTATTGGTCAAGCAGGTATTGTATCACATCCGTTGTGGTTACAATTCCTTTCAGTTCATCTCCTGCCACTACAGGTAAAGCGTGAAATTCCTCATTTGCAAAGATTTCAGCAATATCTTTTATTGAATCCTCTTCTGAAACGACTTTTGGTTTGGCTGTCATAACCTGATTGATACTAAGGATTTCTAAAACAGCTTCGTCAGCTCCTTCCTGGTTTTCGAATAATGCACCAAAGGTCAACCTATTGATATCAGTTCGGCTGATGATTCCGCTAATTTTTTTTCCGGACAGCACAGGTATATGTCTAATTTTATGTTTTCTAAACATCTCTACAACCTTGGATAGTTTTTCATTCTCCTGAACTGTATATACATCCTTGGTCATTATTTCCTTTACAGGTTCTCGCTTTTTCATGATTTTTAGGTTTATTTTATTACTCTAATGTACAAGGATGTAAAAAACCTTAACCTGATTAAAGTCATATTCAAAGTTGATTTTGAGCTTAATTGATTAAAAAAAAGGTTTTTTATAGTTGTTTTTCTTTTTCATTAGGATAAAAAGTAACAAAATCCACTTGTATTTTAGAATTATTCAGGAAAATACTATTTTCGAATCCAAATCGGGGTGTGGCGCAGTCCGGTAGCGTACACGTCTGGGGGGCGTGTGGTCGCAGGTTCAAATCCTGTCACCCCGACAATATTTAATTTTAAGGTCTCAACCAATTAGGTTGAGATTTTTTTTTTGATTTATTGTATCAGCCTTTTTCTTTGACTTTAATAAGCTTTGATATTCAAAAGCATTCAATTTTTTTCAGAAGAATAAAAACAGGAATCCTATTTTTTGAAAAAGGAAATTAGTAAGAAGAGGTTGAAATCTAAAATTATATTATAAATGATAATTTTTTTTAATTGACAAAATCTTATTATTGAAAAAAGCATATAAAAAATAATTAAAAGTAAAAAATATATGAGAATAGGTAATTAAAAATTATTTTTAACGAAATAGTATTGTTTATAACTTTCTGAATAAACATAGATTAGTGTCAATTAGTGACCATTTTAGAATGTGTTTAATTTTATGGTGTTAATATATTGTTATTATTAATTTTTTTAAATACAAAAATTTGTTTAATAAATACTAATTAATGATATTAAAGTTCGTTGAATAATAAAATATTAAAAAATTAACGCTATAAATAATTCTTTTTTAAAAATCAACTAATTATAATATATCAATAAAAAATACACAAAACAAAAAATATAATATCCTATTACATGAAAAAATATAAAAAATCAAATAATTTAGAAGCCTATTTCGAGCTCGTCGGTTACTCTACATTTTATTCTTACAGAAAACCGATAGGTTATTTCAATTCCTCATAAAAGAAATACTGAATTAATTTGAAAGGATTTTTAGGTCACACCTTTTTAAATTAAAATTTTAATTTATTATTTAAATTTTGTTCAAACCATATAACTGATTAAATATGAATTTTATTTATACCTTAAAAGAAAACATTTGTTCATTTCGGACATGGGTGTTTTTTTTCATATTAGCTCTAATTTTAATCCCTCCTCCTTCAATAGGAAAGGATATAGAGAAAGATTTTGGGTCCAATGGTGCTATTGCAAATTTGGTTTTGATTTATTCCGATGAAACTTTATCTCTTCCACTTGTTGGGTTTAGTGAAACAATTCAAGGTGCGGTTGATTTAGCATCAGATGGTAATGTTTTGGTTGTCTTCCCGGGTACCTATTCGGAGACCATATCTATTTCAAAAAATATTATTCTTCAAGGTGCGAATGTTGGTGTAAATCCAAATACAGGTACAAGGGTTATTGAATCTATTATTTCTGATGGAAACATTAATATCCTTGGCTCGAATATTGTTACGATAGATGGCTTTCACATATTCCAAACAAATACTGTAACGCCGATTTCCTTAGGGGGAAGTGCAGAAGTAATATTTCAAAACAATATCCTTGAACGATTTGGTAGTACTACTGGAAGTACTGTAAGGGGTATAGAAATATCAAATGGAGCTGGAGTAAAGGATATTAGAAACAATAAATTTACAGGAGATGTTTCTGGAGGACTTTTTAGTGGACACAAAACTTGGAATTCCGGTATTTTTCTTAACGGTCCGTTAAGTTTGATCAATATTGATGATAACGTCTTTGAAAATTGTAGAACCGCCATCAACATTGATGACATGGGTTCTGGGATAACCTTATCAGGAAACATTTTCCAAAATAGTGGATCCTTCCTTTCATTTGGAGGAACAACACCTACTACAGGTTCTTATACTTTTGAAGCCAATGAGTTCAAGACCCTGATAAGTACATTTGTAAATCTTTCTAATGTTTCGACAGATTTCAGACTGGATATCAGTGCAGGAACTTATAATGGGACAGCTTTTAGTGCATTGTCGCTAGCAACACTTTTTGGAATAGAGAGTACTATGTACCATCGAAATAGAAGTGGTAGAAATGGATTGGTATATTATGTTCCCGGAAATCAATATGTCCTAAATGCTGTCAATAATAGTATTCAAAGTGCTATAGATTATGGCGCCACTAATGATATAATCAATGTACAGGAAGGGACATATTCTCAAAACTTAATTGTTAACAAACCTCTTGGGTTTAAGGGCGCTAATTTTGGAATCAATCCAAACACGGGGACAAGAGTTGCAGAATCCATCTTGAATGGAACATTCTCCTTGCAAAGCAGTGGAATCAACATAGATGGATTTACTGTAACGGGAGCAGGTGCCGCATTTGCAGCGGGAGGCGCAGGTCCTTGGAGCAATGTTTCTTTGACTAACAACGTTGCTGATGCCAATACAGGTCAGCAAACTATCGTATATGGTTTTGCCTCCGGTGCTGTAACAACATCAATTGGAGCTCAAAATTGGGAGGTAAGCAATAATCGAATTGTTGACATTCAATCAGCGAATGCAACTGCTTTGGCATTATTTAATATTGATGGACTTATTGTAAATGGAAATATTATAGAACATGCAAATAGTTCCTTTACCGGCCGTCGTGGAATTAACCTTGATGGCAGTATCAATGTGACGGTTTCAGGAAATACTATTGATATGGGAGATATTGCCCCTAGTGCTTTAACCAATGCACCATTTGGAATTCAGATTTCCATGAGTGATAGGGCAGTTTCAAACATTACCATCAGCGGCAACAGCTTTACTAGGACATATTCCGCAGTTGTGGGATTGAGTCAAAGAAATCTTTCTGGTGTCCTGATTGAAAACAATGATGTGTCTGATGTATTTAGGGCCTTCACATTCAACTCAGGCGGAGCAGTTCCTGTTGCAAACGGGACCAATATGGCCAATATTACAATTAACGGTAATTTGGTAGACGCTTCAGATTTTGCAGTTTGGCTTAGAAATCTCCATTCAGGCGCAGGAACAGGCCCAGTATCTTTTACAAATATTTCGGTATCTGAAAATTCATTTATAGGAGGTTCTTTTACTGTCGATACTGATCTCAATGTAACCGATGGCCCTGTTTCAGGAACATGTAACTGGTATGGATCTAGTGATTTCGAAAGTGTCGATGCCTTGGTTTCAGGTGCGATTAATTTTGTTCCTTTCTTGACCAACGGTACAGATAATGTACCATCTGTTATTGGTTTTCAGCCTGTTCCGAACGCGTGTAACGGGATAGCCCCTGTCCGTGTTTATTCTGATGGAACAGAAACTACTTTATTAAGCAGCCATGGAACAATCCAGGAAGGTGTAAATGCGGCGGTGACTGGTAATGTTGTGAGGGTCGATGCAGGGACATATGTTGAAAATGTCATAGTTACAAAAGATCTTGAAATCAGGGGTGCCAACTATGGTATTGACCCGAATACAAGCGCTCGTGGTCCGGAATCAATTGTTCAAGGATCTTCTAGTACAAGTAGGGCTTTTCAGGTAACTTGTTTGAACACAACCACCAATGTAAGTGTCGATGGATTCTTATTTGAATTGGGAAGTCCTTTGCATGATGGTAATGACACTGGAAACGGACCTAGCAACTGCGATGTGAGTTTTACAAATAATCTTGTTCAAAATGCGAATGCAATTTACTATGGGCAAGGAACTTCTTGGAAAAATGTTTTAATCAGTAACAACTTATTCCAAGACATTAATGCCACACCAACAACAAGTGCGTTGCAATTATTAGGAGGATCTTTGTCTGCTACAATTACAGACAACGTTTTCAATAATATCAACTACTCTGCGATTTCATCAGGATCGATTCCTTCGGTTACCATTTCAGGGAACGCAATTGATGGCACAGGAAATACAGGAATTCAGTTGGCAAATGAAATCGGAGATGCAATAGTCCAGAATAATTCAATTAACAATGCCAACAATATTTCCCAAGAGGTTGGAAGAGGTGCTATCCGACTTTATGGCTCTAGTTTTACTGGAACAGTGTTGGTAAAGAATAACACCATAACAGGTGGGTATACTGGAATTGCTGTTCGTGATGGTGAAAATATTTCTGGAAAGGATATAACAATTACAGAAAACAGCATAACAGGTCTTTTAGGAGGAAAAGCAATTTACAATGGTGCAATTTCTGGAGAACTTAATGCAACCTGTAATTGGTTTGGATCTGTTGATTTTACCGAAGTTAACAACCTTATAAGCGGAACTGTGAATTTTGTTCCATTCCTGACAAATGGTACTGATAATGAGCCTTCAATTTTGGGCTTTCAGCCAGTTGCAAATGCGTGTGGTGGTGTTGCACCGGTACGCGTTTATTCAGATGTTACAGAGACAACTTTGCTCAGCAGCCATGGCACAATTCAAGCCGGGGTTGATGCTGCAGTTGCCGGAAACTTGGTGAAAGCAGATGCTGGCACTTATGTTGAAAATGTATTGGTAAACAAATCAATTTTTATCCGCGGATCGAATTTTGGTATCAATCCAAACACGGGGACAAGAGTTGCAGAATCCATCTTGAATGGAACATTCTCTTTACAAAGCAGCGGTATCAATATTGATGGATTTACAGTAACTGGAGCAGGAGCTGCATTTGCAGCGGGAGGAGCAGGTCCTTGGAGCAATGTGTCTTTGACAAACAACGTTGCAGAAGGTAATACCGGTCAACAGACAATTGTATATGGTTTTGCTTCGGGTGCTGTTACAACTTCCATCGGAGCTGAAAATTGGACTGTGAGCAATAACCGTATCACTGATATCCAATTTGCGGATGCAACAGCTATTGCTCTGTTCAACATTACAGGTTTAACAATCAGCAACAACACGATTTTACATTCCAATGCCTCTTTCAATGGTCGCAGGGGCATGAATATCGATGGATCTCGGGATGTAGTAATCAGTGGAAATACTGTCGATCTTGGGATAGTTAGCCCGTTGTTTGACAATTCTGACGGTACATTTAACAAAGCCAGGTATTCACTTCAACTATCTGCAAGCAACCGTTCTGTAAGCAATGTTTCTGTTTCGGAAAACACTTTCGGTGGCGCTTATGACGGCATTATCACATTAGGCAATGGAGAATTCTCCGGAATAAATTTGTTGTCCAATGAGATTTCAAATGTGGTAATAGCCATAAGAACCCAAGCAGGCACGAATACTCCAACTGGTTCGCACAGCAATTTTACGATCAGCAACAATAAAATCAGCAGTTCAAACAGAAGCATATTCCTCCAAAGCGGAGGAGCTGGGACAATAGATCCTTACAATGCGATGAGCATAACTGAAAACAGTTTGTTGAGGTCAAGTGCAGGAGCTGCTTTGGAAATTGATGCTATCGCGGTAATTACAGATGGAAACGTAGCCGCCAATTGTAACTGGTTTGGTTCAGCCGATTTTGCGGTTGTTGACGATTTGGTAACTGGTGCCATCACTTTCGAACCTTTCTTAACTGATGGTACCGATAATGCGCTAGGAACCATAGGTTTTCAGCCTGTACCGGGTAAATGTAATGGTACAGCAATTCCTCCATTGAGCATTGTGAGCTTTACTTTAATCAATGCAGGAACGGACACGGATATTTTGACTATTACAGATGGGCTTCAAATTAGTCAGAGTCAAGTTCAAGGGCTTAGTCTAAATATTAGGGCTAACACTAATCCGGCTGTGGTAGGAAGTGTATTTATGACTCTCTCAGGTCCTGTAAATCGTTCAACAACTGAAAATGTGGCACCTTATGCACTGTTTGGGGATTCAAATGGTAATTTTAATGGACGTACACTTCCACTTGGAAACTACACATTGACCTCTCAAGCATATTCAGGAACAAACAGAAATGGTACAGCAGGTACTTTATCTTCTATACAGTTCTCAATTGTAGCAGCACCTGTTCCTGTAACCGGAATAACATCCTCCCCGTCATCATCCTCACTTGTTGTCGGCAATACACTTCAGGTAACGGCAACAGTCTTGCCTTCCAATGCTACCAATAAAACAGTTAATTGGTCGACTTCTGACCCTGGAGTGGCATCAGTGAGTAACAGTGGATTGGTTTCTGCATTAAACCCTGGAGAGACTATCATAACTGCTACAACTCAAGATGGAGGCTTTACAGCCATAACCTTAGTGACAGTAACGGAAAATAATCCTCCATTAAGCATTGTAAGCTTTACTTTGATCAATGCCGGAACAGATTCTGATATATTGACAATCACTGACGGTCTTCAGATAAGTCAAAGCCAAACTCAAGGGCTAAGTCTGAATATCAGAGCGAATACCTTCCCGTCAGTTGTAGGTAGTGTCTTTATGACCTTATCTGGTCCTGTAAACCGATCTGTGACTGAAAATGTAGCTCCATATGCTCTCTTTGGAGATAACAATGGAAATTA
Organism: Aquiflexum gelatinilyticum; assembly: GCF_024741135.1. Taxonomy (GTDB): domain Bacteria; phylum Bacteroidota; class Bacteroidia; order Cytophagales; family Cyclobacteriaceae; genus Cognataquiflexum; species Cognataquiflexum gelatinilyticum. Next base: position 187,471 of record NZ_JANSUY010000005.1, on the reverse strand, counting down.
TAATGGACGGACATTACCTGTTGGGAACTATACGCTAACTGCTCGGGCCTATTCTTCTTCAAACAGAGGAGGAACGGCGGGTGCTATCAAGACCATTAATTTTTCTATCATAAGTGGTTCATTTAGGATCAACGGAAACCAAGATGAAAGCGGTACCTACAGTGAGTCTAAAGAAAATGATTCTGTGATAGAAAAAGGTCCACAACAGAGGGATGGTTTGGGTGTTAACAAGATTTATCCAAATCCTGTTGAAGACAAAATCAACCTTGAACTTTCAAATATGGGAATTGAGCGTGTTGAAATCACGATCTTTGACATGAAAGGTGTTCAATTGTTGAACCAAGAGTATGATTCTGAAAACGGATCTTTGGTCTTGGAGATTGCTAACCTTAGGTTGAAACCTGGAACTCATGTTCTCTTGGTTAATACCAACGGCTACCAACAGGTCTTTAAGTTCTTGAAAAAGTAAGCTTAACCCTTTGATTTAAAATTCAGCCTCCAAGGTCATTGTTTGATTTTGGAGGCTTTTTTTATGTTGAATTATATGCCACAAATTAATGCTTCCCTACCACTCTAAGGATAAAATCTGGGTTTTGTTGAGATTAAGGCAAATGGGATCCTAAAAAAATCGACTGAAGTCGATTATTCCAAGTTTTCTTGTCCATTTTGAAAAGAATTGTAAAAAAAGTGACCAACCATTTAGAAAAATCAGATGTTTTCCCAATAAATCAGCTAGAATTTGACCTTTAAGAAATGAAATAAGATCAAAAAAAAGTCTCTATCACCCAAACTTCATCGTAAAAACAGTCCTTTGTCCGGGAATTGACTCCACTTCAAGATTTCCTTTGTGAAGGTTCATGATCTGACGGGAAATGGCCAAACCGATACCGCTGCCGGATTTTTTGGTAGTGAAAAAAGGGACAAAAATCCTTTCCAAGGCTTCAGGAACAATCCCTTCTCCATAATCTATCACTTGTATAAATGGGAAAGATTGGCTGTTTATTCCTGACTTTAGAATAATCGTTTTTGTGTTTGATTTTTCCATGGCCTCTTTTGCATTTTTCACCAGGTTAATCAAAATCATCTGTATCAAATCCTGATCAGCCAACAATTCAAGTTCTTTTGGACTTATTTCTGTCTGAAGCTGTATTCCTGATTTCGCCAATTCTTCCTTCAGCAAAACACAGATGTTTTCAAATAACTGTTGGACAGCAAATCTCTTTAAAACCGGCTGTGGGATGTTGGTGTAATCCCTGTATGCATTTACAAAATCAACCAATCCGGAACTGCGTTTGGAGATGGTTTCCAGGCCTTCACATAGGTCAACATAACTGTCTTTCTCAAGGATCAATTCCCCTGTTTCCTCCTCGTGGATATCTTCCTCCAGGATAGTTCCCAATGAATTTGCAAGACTCGCTATCGGCGTCATTGAATTCATGATTTCATGGCGGAGGACTTTGGTCAGATTTTGCCATGCCTCTAATTCATTCTTTTGTAATTCAGAACGAATATTTTGAAAAGAAAGTAAAGTCCAACTGTTGCCTTCCATTTTGAAAGAAGCTGACTGCACGTTAAGATGGAGTTCGTTGTTGATTTTGATAGAAAATGAACCCCCCGGCTTCAGAGAAAGGACATTTTTTAATAAATCAATAGATAACTTCCCCAAATCGTTGATGTCTTTGAATTGCGGTATCTGAAGCAGCTGCTTGGCTTCTCCATTGATCACACCGATTCGTCCCTGACTATCAAAAGACAATATCCCAGTATTGATATGCTGGATCATGATCTGGAGAAAAAGCATTTGCTCTTCCTTTTCTGCCCTTGTTTTTTTGAATGCCTCAATGACTTCATTGAAAGACATGTTCATTTCTTTAAATGAATTTCCAAGTTTGCTGTCTTTGGTAAATGATGATGAAAAATCAGAATAACGGATTGATTCCAAAAACCGGGTTATTTTCCTGTTTGTGGTATTTCCATAAGAAATCAGATTGAGTACCAAAAAGAAAACAATTACTGAAAACATAATGGTTTGAACCATGGACTGTTCTTTAAAGAAAAAAAACAGGCCCAAATAGGCAAAGACCACGATCAGCAAAACACGAATTAAAATACCTATTGAAAATGACCTAAAGCCCATACCTTTCCAATCTTCTATACAATGATGACCTGGTCAATCCCAATTCTTCAGCCGCTCTGGTGATATGGCCGTTGTGTTTTTGAAGGGCTTTTCTGATCAATATTTTTTCTACATCTTCTATATTCAAATGGTCTAAGCTGACCAATTCCTCTTGTTTTTCAGGACTAAGCTGCTTTTGCATAAATAAGTCCTCAGGCTGTAACACACCATGAGTAGTCATGATAACTGCCCGTTCGATGCTGTGCTGAAGTTCACGGATATTTCCAGGCCAATGATATTTTTGCATGCGTTTGATCAATGCTTCACCGGCTTTTCGGATTTCTTTATTGTATTTTTTAGAATAGACCTCGATAAAATGATTGGCAAGATGTGGGATATCTTCCAATCTCTCCCGCAGGGGAGGCAAGGTAATTTCGATCGTATTGATTCTATAGAGTAAATCCTGCCTGAATGTATTCTCATAGACCATGCTGTGGATAGGCATATTGGTGGCAGAAATCAACCTGATATTTACAGGAATTGCTTTATTGGCACCTACACGGGTTACTTCTCTATTTTGTAATGCAGCCAAAAGTTTAGATTGGAGAGGGAGAGGGAGATTTCCGATCTCATCCAAAAACAATGTGCCTTTATTTGCCTGCTCAAATCTTCCTGCCCTGTCTTCCTTGGCATCTGTAAATGAACCTCTTTTGTGTCCGAAAAGCTCGCTTTCAAAAAGAGTAGTTGTAATAGATCCCAAATCCACGCCTATAAATGCCTCGCGGTGTCTTTTGGAATGCCTATGAATGGCACGGGCAATCATTTCTTTTCCTGTACCGTTTTCTCCCAAAATCAACACATTGGCATCAGTAGCAGCGACTCTCTCTATTGTTTCAAAGACCTTGACCATGGAAGAACTTTGTCCGATGATGTCTTTGAATTTGCTGTCTATGTCTTGATAGAGTTGTTGCTGTTGGGTTTTTAATTGAGATATCTCAAGTTTTGATTGTCTCAGCTGAAGCGCTGAGTTCAGTGTTGCGAGTAATTTTTCATTCTCCCAAGGTTTCAAAACAAAGTCTGTTGCACCTTCTTTGATGGCTTTAACGGCCGTATTCACATCCCCGTATGCCGTAATCAATACGACCACTGCAGAAGAATCAAGTTCCAAAATCCTGTCCAACCAATAGAATCCTTCCTGTCCGCTGCTGACATCTTTGGTAAAATTCATATCCAAAAGGATCACATCGTATTGCTCATTGATAATGAGTACTGGCAGTAGACCTGGATTGGTTTCTGTATCCACTTGACCAAAGTGCCTCTTTAAAAATATTTTGGCAGCTTTTAACAAATCCTCGTTGTCATCGACGATGAGGATTTTACCTGGTTTGTTTTCTTTCATAAAATTAGACAAGAGATATTAGACGTGAGATGTGAGACATGGATACACGAGATTTGAGAAAGAGTGAAGTATATAGAGGCAAAGCAATTTTTTTAACAGCCGAAATAAATTGCTTTTGATCTTCATTTTAGAAAGGACCATCGCACTTCACATTTCGTATTTCCTACTTCAGAATGCCAAAACTTGTACCGAAATGATACAAACGGACAATATCATTTCAAAATCGCTCAATGGATTGAATTTAAGCAGTTTTTATTAAATCTATAGGAAATTTTTTCCACGAATAATTGCACTGATTTATTCATTCTTTGGTCGCAGGCGGACGTTTTTGTTCGAAAAATCTCAAGCTAAAAATAGGATATGCCCTTTTTGGTTGTTTTTGAGCGGTTTTTTTGATGGCATGTTAATTGGCTATTGAGAGTCAAAGTAAAACTGAAAATTTATAATGGATAGGAAGATTGAGAAAAAGACGTGGACTCCAAAGTTCATCGCTATCATCACAGGAAGCACACTCCTGTTGGCCTTTATCATTTACCAATTGTTTTTTGCCGACTCAAGGTCTTCTATGAATGTCAATAAGGACAGGATTACCATTGCCACTGTCATAGAAGGAGAATACACTGATTACATTCCGGTAAGCGGGACGATTGAACCAGGGGAAGTTTTTTTCTTAGATGCTTTAGAAGGTGGTAATATTTCAAAAATTATCCGAGAATCAGGTGCCATAGTCGATAGAGGTGACACGATATTGTTACTTTCTAATAGCAAACTGCAATTGGAGGTGATGGAAAGGGAATCAGGCCTCTACTTCCAAATTAACAACCTCAGACAAGTCAGGCTTCAGTTGGATCAAAATGATTTAAGCCAACAAGGGCAACTTGCCGAAATTGATTATCAAATCAGCCTGCTTAAACCTCAATACGAAAGGTTTAAGGAACTTCATTCCAAAAAACTGGTATCAGATCGTGAATTTGAAGAGGTGAAAGAACAATATGAGTACAATGTCAAAAGAAGAAAATTGACATACGTGGCCTATAGAAATGATTCAGTTTCAAGAGTAGCTCAAAAACGACAGCTTTATGATTCTGAAAACAGAATGAATCAGTCTCTCAATGGAGTAGGTCACATTCTCGATAACCTTGTTGTCAGGGCTCCGATTTCTGGTCAGTTATCTACCCAGCAAATTGAGGTTGGACAATCTATCAATGCCGGGGAGCGATATGGTCAGATTGATATTCTGGATAAATTCAAAGTAAAAGTACAGATAGACGAATTGTACCTTCCAAGGATAAGTACAGGATTAAAAGGCACTTTCACATTCTCTGGAAGCAGTTACGAACTTGAAATCGATAAAATCTATCCCAATGTCACAGGTGGAAGATTTGAGGTCGACATGGTTTTTACAGGGGAGACACCATCCGGAATCCGAAGGGGACAAACAGTAAGAATTGGCCTTGAACTTGGCGAAAGCAAACAAGCCATCTTATTACCAACAGGAGGGTTTTACAAAGATACAGGAGGGAATTGGGTATTTGTCGTGGATGAGTCTACCGGCATTGCGGAAAAGCGAAACATTAGGCTAAACCGTAAAAATCCAGAACATTATGAAGTAATCGAAGGTCTCAAGCCGGGCGACCGCGTCATCGTCAGTGGATATGAGAATTTTGGAAAAAATGAGGTTTTGAATTTGAAGTAGCGGGAAGTAAGTCGAAAGGCACTTGTTGGCTTCAGGCAATGTAAATATCTCAGTCCGATTAAAGAATTTAGTTGTATTGATTATTTAATAAACGATTAAGCCATTTGTCAGATTAATTCCTGTGTTGAAAATTTTGAATGAAAAACCACAAATTATCAGAAAAAATTTAACTATCCATTGCTCATTGCAGATCGCAAGTGTATCAAAAAACAATAATAAAACTTATAAATTAATCAGCACATCATACCACACGAATCATGGAAAACATCATTAAAACCGTCAATCTCCGAAAACTCTACACTACGGAGGAAGTAGAAACCACAGCACTGGACGATATCCAGATAGAAATCAAAAAAGGAGAATTCGTCGCCATCATGGGCCCATCAGGTTGTGGCAAATCTACTTTGCTTAACATCATCGGACTGCTTGACAATCCCGATTCAGGCCAATATTATTTCATCGAAAATGAGGTTGCCAAATTTTCTGAAAGACAACGCTCTCAGTTGAGAAAGGGAAATATCGGTTTCGTATTCCAAAGCTTTAACCTCATCGACGAATTGACTGTATTTGAAAATGTTGAACTTCCACTTCTGTACCTCAAAACACCTGCAGACGAAAGGAAAAGAAGGGTAGAAGAAGTTTTGGGCAGAATGAACATCATGCATCGAAAAGACCACTTTCCGCAACAACTTTCAGGTGGTCAGCAACAGAGGGTAGCTATCGCCCGTGCCATTGTCGCTAAACCTTCAGTGATCCTTGCCGATGAACCTACAGGAAATCTTGATTCAGCAAACGGCGAAGAAGTCATGAGGCTTTTGGAAGAATTGAATAATGAAGGAACCACCATTGTGATGGTAACACACTCCCCTCATGATGCGAACTATGCCCACCGTATCATCAATCTATTCGATGGAAAAGTGGTGACTGAGAATATCAGGGAGCAGTTTCATATTTGAAAAATAGATATAAGACACAAGACTTTTGTTACCTGGTAATTTCAAAAGCAGTATTTATAATTGATTGTCTTAGATACATACTTTATCAAGAGAGATTCTCAAAACATTGTTAATCTCTCTTGATTTGAACCTAGTTAAAGAGGCTATTCGGCTTTTCCCGATTGTTGAAGATTTTTATTTCTGTACCTAGAAAGCTGCATACAGCTAGCGACATCAACTAGAATAATTACAACATTATCAACCTCCCAACTTCCACACTTCCCACGCCATGCTCACCAACTATCTCAAAACTGCCATTAGAAGTTTCAAAAAGCACAGATTGACTTTCGTGATCAACCTGCTTGGGCTCACTATGGGATTGACCACAGTGATTTTGATCATGATGTGGGTCAAAGATGAATTGAGCATAAACAGATACCATGTACTCGGAGATAGGATTTACACTGTATTTACCAACCATGCCAATTCCACAGGAATCGTTACCATTGGAATCACTCCTGCAGAAATGGCTGAAGCCATGGAAGCTGAACTTTCTCAAGTTGAAATGGCAGCGGCGATTTCACCATACATTGAAGGAGTTTCTTTTGATGATGGAAATGATGTGCAGGTCGCTGATGGTTTATTTGTCGATCAGGAATACCTGGAAATGTTCAGTGTCGAATTTTTGGATGGGGATAAATCGAAAGCTCTTTCAGACATAAATTCGGTGGTTTTGTCTGAATCAACAGCAATCAGGATATTCGGTTCTTCCGGAGAAGCCGTTGGAAAAACCCTGAAATGGACAGTTTTTGAATTTGGAAATGAAGTAATAGTGAGGGGTGTATATAAGGATTTTGGCTCTTATGATATAGATAAACCAGAATTTCTACTTTCTTTTCCCTACTTCAAAAAAATGCTCGGTGACGGTGCACATTGGGACAATTTTAATGCAGGAACATTTTTATTACTGAGGGAAGGAACTGATATTGATTCCTTTAATGCCCAAATTGCCAACTTCTTAAAGGATAGGAAGGTAGAAAGTAATGTGACTCCTTTTGTCCAGGCTTTTGAAGACAATTACCTCTATGGGACATTTGAAGATGGGAAAGTGGTAGGAGGAAGGATCAATTATGTCTGGATTTTTTCGGCCATTGCATTCTTCATTCTATTGATTGCCTGTATCAACTTCATGAACCTGACCACTGCAAGGGCCATGAATAGGCTCAAAGAAATTGGAGTCAAAAAATCTATGGGGGCAAGCAGAGGCGGTTTATTTAGCCAATTCATAGTCGAGTCTATGCTTTTGTCCTTAATTGCGATGATTCTTGCTTTGGTTTTGGCAATGATATTACAGCCATTTTTCAATCAGGTTACTCTCAAAGAACTCAATCTCAACTTGGATTTGCCTCAAATTCTGATGTTGGTTTTGATCTGGGCCATCACAGGCTTAATTGCAGGGATTTATCCGGCAGTTTATTTGTCCAAATTCAGACCTATCCAAATCCTGAAAAGTAACATCAAAGGAAGCTTTGGAGAACTTTTGGCTAGAAAGGGCTTGGTCGTATTTCAATTTTCAATTTCCCTGCTTTTGATTATTGGGATTTCTGTGATTGGACGACAGATGGCTTATATCCAAAACCAGAACCTTGGCTACAACCAATCCCATTTGCTTCAAGTCAATTCCTCCTCTCTTTCAGACACACAACTTGAATCATTTTTGAATCAGGTAAAAGGAATCCCGGGGGTTGAAAATGCATCAAGTCTATCCCATCCCCTCGTAGGTTTGATGAGCTCGACTATTGGGCTGAGTTGGGAAGGGAAAAATCCCGATGAACAGGTCAAATTTGAGAACATCACGGTCAATATGGATTTGATCGAAACAATGGATTTTGAAATTTTGAAAGGAAGGTCTTTCTCAAGGGATTTTGGAGATGAAAGTTCAAAAATCATCCTCAATGAGGAAGCGGTAAAAGTAATCGGGCTGGAAGAACCCATTGGTGCTACAGTCAATCTTTGGGGAAATGACATGGAAGTAATAGGGGTTTTGAAGGATTTTCATTTCGAATCACTGAAAGAAAATGTCAAGCCTGCCTTTTTGAAATATGACAAAGCATTTGCCCAAAAAATCATCATCAGAATCAATCCCGAAAATCAGCTAGAGACCATTGCCTCGGTATCAGGATTGTTTGAAAATCTGAATGCCCAAAAGATGGATTACAGCTTTATGGATGAAGATTTTCAGTCCTTATACCTACAGGAACAGCGGATTTCAAAACTTGCCAGATATTTTGGATTGGCAGCAATTTTCCTTTCCTGTTTGGGTTTGTTTGGATTGGCGGCTTTCACAGTAGAAAACCGCAAAAAAGAAATCGGAGTCAGGAAAGTCCTTGGAGCTTCGATCAGCGGAATTTTGACCATGATTGTCAAAGATTTCATCCTTTTGGTACTGATTTCCATTGTGGTCATGGTTCCATTGGGATGGTATCTTTCCCAAGCTTGGCTCCAAGGTTATGCTTATAAGACCAACCTGAGTTGGTGGATTTTTGTAGGATCTGCAGCCGTGCTTCTTTCTATAGCTTTGATTACGGTCAGTTTTCAAGCCTTCAAAGCCGCAACTGCCAATCCCGTAAACTCTTTGTCATCCGAATGATAGCCTCATGTTAAAGAACCATTTTCTCATAGCCTGGAGAGCCCTAAACAAAAACAGGATGTTTACCATCTTGAATATTTCAGGACTGACAATTGGCATTGCAGGATTTTTTATGATTTTATTTTTTATCGTAGATGAAAAAAGTTATGATCGTTTTTATGGTCATTCTGAAAGCATCTATCGGGTGACTTCTCATTGGGGTATAGGAGAAGGTTCTCAGTATGCCACTGCGCCGCCACCACTTGGCAGGGTTTTGGGTGAAAATTTTCCGGAGGTTGAAGCAGTCACAAGGATATTAAAATGGAATGATTTTACTGTTCAGCCCGAATCAGGCCCCAATGCGGATCAGATATTTAGAGAAGCATCAGTGTTCTATGCTGAGCCTAATTTCTTCGAAGTTTTTGATTTTGAAATCCTGGCGGGAAATCCTAATTCCCTATCAGGTGGTAAAAGTGTCATTCTTACAGAATCAACGGCCAAAAGGTATTTTGGAGACATTACAGCCAGAGAGGCGGTAGGAAAAAACATACTTATTGGATCCGGATCTACTGATCTCGCCATGGTGGGTGCAGTTATTAAGGATATCCCTGTGCAATCCCACTTTCATTTTGATATGCTGGTTCACAACCTCGATATGCACAGGGAAATTTTCCTGATGGACAATTGGATGTGGTCAATCTTACATACTTATGTCAAGATTCCAAATGGAGAAGTCTTATCAGTTGAAGGAAAACTTGGACAGGTAGTGACGGATCAAATTGTGCCAAGACTATCGGGTGAACAGTCAGGAACTGATTTCTTTTTTGGCCTTCAGCCTGTCCAAGATATCCACCTCCATTCCCATTTGCTAAGGGAGCATGAAGCCAATAGTTACGAAAGCTATGTAAACATTTTCTCAATTGTAGCCGGCATCATTTTGCTTTTGGCAAGTATCAATTTTATGAATTTGTCCACTGCCAAAGGCGCCAAAAGATCTATGGAAGTGGGAGTGAGAAAAGTGATGGGTTCAAGTAAATTCCAATTGGTTGGTCAATTTTTGACTGAGGCGTTTTTTCTGGTAGTGGCCAGTACTTTCTTGGCAATGGTTTTGGTTGAGCTGCTCAATGGGACTTTCAACGAGATCAGCAATAAACAGATTCAGTTCAATATTTTTCAGTTTTCATGGATTTGGGGAGTAGCGCCTATCCTCATTATCCTTCTTACTTTGATGGCAGGGTTTTATCCGGCATTTTATCTTTCATCTTTCAAGCCTCTCAAGGTCATCAAAGGAGTACAGATGCAGGGTAAAAATACCATCGGTCTAAGAAGTGGATTGGTCGTTTTTCAGTTTAGCATTTCATTGATATTGATTATTTGCGCATTGGTAGTACAGCGGCAACTCAGTTTTATCCAAAATACAAATGTGGGATTTGACAGAGAGCAGCTGCTTATCATCCACAATGACGGTGAAATCAAAAACGAAGAAAGGGAAGATTTCAAACGGAGGTTTGCTTCAAGTTCATCGGTCAGTTCACTCAGTTTTTCTACAGGTATTCCGCTTCCAGGAAATTTCCAAATGAGGAATTTTAATCTTCCCCAAATCATAACCGACAATGGCATGAATTGGTATGAGGCTGATCATGAATTTGTATCTACTTTGAACATGGAAATCGTTGAAGGACGAAATTTCACTGACATTGCCGGATCTGATAAGTATAAAGTTTTGATCAATGAAAAAGCTGCAAAAGTGTTGGGAATCAGTGACAAAGCAATTGGACAAAAGATCATCAAAAACCGTGGAGATGAAGATGAGGCGGAATTGGAAGTGGTAGGCATATTGAAAGACTTTAATTTTGAATCTCTCAGGCAGGAAATCAAACCATTGGTGATCGAATATATGGATGATTATTTTCTGCGGGACTACATCACCGTTAGGCTTAATCCGGAAAATTTTGAAGATGGCATTGCTGAGTTGCAAGAAAACTGGAAGCTGTTTGAACCAAGAGTTCCCATGAATTACTCTTTTCTTGACGCTGATTTTCAGGCTGTTTACCAATCTGAATTGCAGATGGGTAAGCTGATGAATGCGCTGACTGTCATGTCCATATTCATTGCATTTTTGGGATTGTTTGGGTTGACAGCATATTCCGTACAACAGCGCGCAAAAGAAATCGGAATCAGAAAAGTATTTGGGGCCGGGGAGTCTGAAATTTTTCTGCTTTTGTCCTCTGGATATATGAAGCTGATTTTGATAGCGTGTTTGATTGCCATTCCAATGGCTTATTTTCTGGTTTCGACCTGGCTGGATGACTTTGCGTTTAGAATTCCATTTGAGCTTTGGGTTTTTGCGACTGCCGGTTTGGGATGTTTTGTATTGGCAATCTTTACTGTGGCGATCCAGTCCTTTAAAAGCATCGGTACCAATCCTATCAGCATCTTAAAAAGTGAATAATCTCGAATTTCGGAATAGATCAAATTAAAAATACAATTAAAAGATAACCAACTTAAACCACATTTATCAATGTTTGCCAACTACCTCAAGATCGCAATTAGGGGCTTTGCTAAGCATAAGCTTACTTTCTTTATCAACCTTTTTGGCTTGGCCCTTGGCCTTTGGGCTGCCATTCTGATCGGCCTTTGGGTCAAAAGTGAATTGAATATGAACCGTCACTTTACTGAAATTGATCAGGTGTATCGAATCATGGAGCATCAAAAGTACGGGGCTGATGTTTTTACGACTACTTCAACGCCGGGAATATTGGCTGATGAACTGAAGAATGTCTTCCCGGAGGTAGAAAAAGCAGCTACATTTTCATGGCATGAAGAAAAACTATTTGCAAAAGAAGATACAAAAATCAAACTGAACGGGTTCTTTGCGGGAGAAGATTACCTCCATATTCTGCAATATGACCTCCTCCATGGAAATAGGGAAACGGCCCTCGCCGAAAAGACCCATATCGTTTTGACCAAAGAAGCAGCCATTAAATTATTTGGTAAAACAGATGTTATCGGTGAAACACTCTTGCTCAAAGAATCAGAAGGTGAAACCCCTTTTGTAGTTCAGGGAGTATTGGAATCTATACCCAATACCAGCAGCACTACTTTGGAATATTTGCTTCCTTTTAAGTTTATGTCCGAAAAACCATATAATTCCTGGCTGAAAGAATGGGGAAATAATGGCCCGAGTACCATTGTCCGGTTGAATAAACAAACAGATTGGCAGGCGTTTTCTGCAAAACTTGAAAATTTTATACTAGAAAGAAACGAAGGCAGTAATGTCAAACTTTTTGCCTATCCCCAAAAAGAACTTTATCTCCATGGAGAATTCAAGGACGGAATTCAGCAGGGCGGCAGAATTGAATATGTTAAGTTATTTGCTTTGATAGGATTGTTTGTGTTGCTGATTGCATGTATCAATTTCATGAATCTATCCACCGCAAAATCCCAAAAAAGAGCCAAAGAAGTAGGAGTAAGAAAAGTGGTGGGTGCCGAAAAGGGTGCTTTAGTCAAGCAGTTTTTGAGTGAGTCACTTTTGATTACATTCTTTGCTTCCATTTTGGCTCTGTTACTCGTACAGCTGACTTTGCCGGTGTTCAATGACCTTACAGGTAAAACGATGCAAATACCTTACGATGACTCCAATTTTTGGATACAATATCTTGGTGTGTTGTTATTTACAGGCTTGGTTGCCGGCAGCTATCCGGCATTTTACCTTTCGGCCACCAAAGTGGTTTCAGTTTTCAGAAGTCATACCAAATCCGGCAAGGGAGTTGCGATTGCCAGAAAGGGTTTGGTTTTGTTCCAGTTTATTCTCGCTACCATCTTGATTGTAGCCACTGTGGTTGTCTACCAGCAGATAAATTTCGCCTTGAATCAAGACCTGGGATATGACAAAGAACAACTTCTGGTCATCCCATTGGAAGGAAATCTTCAAGAAAATTATGATGCTTTTAAAAATAGGTTGAAGCAAAACCCGGATATCAAATCTGTTTCAAAATCCAACCATTCATTGTTGGGAAGAAACTCAAATACGGGAGGAGTGAATTGGGAAGGAAAGGATCCTGAATTCAATGCTTTATTTGAAATCATGCGGGTGGATTATGACTTTCTGGAAACTACCGGCATGAAACTGATCCACGGTGAAGATTTTAATCCGGCAAAAGGTGCTGATTCTGTCCAGGGAGCAATTATTAACAGAAGGGCTTATGAATTGATCACTAATGATAATCCTGAGGCTGTTTCATTTAACATGTGGGGAGAGGAAAGAACAATCACAGGAGTGGTGGAAGATTTCCATTTTCAGAGTTTCCATCAAAACATGGAACCGGTTGTGATATTATTGGACCGGGAATTTGGTTCTAATGGCTTTGTAAGATTGAATACTGCAGATATTCAAACGACCATTGCTTCCATCAAAGCACTTTCTGAAGAGTTGAATCCTGATTTTCCTTTTCAATATACCTTTATGGATGAAAATTATGCCAATATGTATAATGAAGACGTAAGAATCAGGGACTTGGCCAAGTACTTCAGTATCCTGACGATCCTGATCTCATGTCTTGGATTATTTGGCTTATCCGCCCATGTGGCAGAGCAAAAAACAAAAGAAATAGGAATTCGCAAAGTGTTGGGCGCATCTACAGCTTCCATTTTAAATGTCATCAACAGGGAATTTATCATGATCGTAGCGGTATCCATCTTGATAGGATCGGCGGTTGGATATTGGTTGATGCAGGATTGGTTGTCAGGATATGCTTATAAGATCGATTTCGAATGGTGGTTTATTCCAATGGCAGCTGGCGTTATATTATCCATTGCATACTTGACAGTCACCATGCAGGCACTCAAAGCAGCACAAATAAATCCAGCAAATACGCTTAAAAGTGAGTGATAAATATTATCCTCTTTTTAACCCGAAGTATTTTACACTTCGGGTTTTTTGTTTTTTGATAATTTCAATCCAAAAACCAATCCCCCTAATCCGATTAATGCACAGATTCCGAACCAGAATATGGGGTCATACCTGTCTGTAAAAAGCCTATATCCGGCAGTATAAAGGAATAACACCAAGCCTGTGATCTCCCAAGACTTTTGGTCTTCGAGCCTGTTAGGCCTGTCTGGTATCGTAGGAAGATCTATCAACGTCCTCAATTCATTCCAATGCCATACCAATAGAACAAGATTGGCAAACAACATCATACCTGTGATGACGGGGGTGTAATTGAAATCCATTGAAATAGTGATCACAAAGACATTCAGGATAATCGGTAAATTGACCACCGTACCCAATTTGGCATAGCGCTGTGTCATCAATAGCAATCCAGCTATCAATTGTCCCCATCCTAAAAATTGCCAATAAATACCTGTCCGATACATTGTTTCAAAAAAATGAAAAGCAGTTCCAAAAGCTTCATTTTCCCCGCTTTCAGTCGTAAATCTTAATCCTTTGATTTTGATCAGACTGGCAAATACAAATCCGCCTCCCAATAAATATCTGGTATAAATTATGACGAGTTGTGCCAAAAAATTATCCTTGATTTGCTGCATGTTTTGTTTCAGTTGGGTTTGGAATGAAAAGGACAAAGTATCGATAGAATATGATGATTTGGATAATCAAATGTTACATTTCAATCCGAAATTAATCTTTCATCCTTAAAATGAATTTTTGTTTGATCAGAATTTTTGAAAGTCCTGTTTAAATGCCTCGTTAGATGAAAAGTGATGAATGGTTAGGAAATGAATATCTATTTACACAATTTGAGACAATAGAATAAACTCTTAACCATAAACCTGATGAAGAATAACCGACGTGAATTTTTACAAAAAATCGGCATTGGTACTGCCGGTATCGCTGCCGTTCCATTTGTAGCGAATGCAACAAGCTCCCAAACAGAAAACATGGCTGATGGAGAGCAGTTTCTACAGATCGGTGATGACATAGCTGTCGCCGAAACCACTTTTGGGAAAATTAAGGGATACAGACTCAATGGCGTATATACGTTTTTGGGTGTGCCATACGGTGCCAATACTGCTGGTAAAAACCGTTTTATGCCTCCCCAAAAACCTGAGAAATGGGAAGGGGTCAAAGATACGATCTGGTGGGGAAATACCGCACCGCAAATCATGGACAACAGGTACGCCAATGTGCATTATTCCTTTGCTGACCATTGGAACTATGATGACCTTAGCGAAGATTGCCTCAAACTCAATGTATGGACAAATGCCATAGCGGATGGAAAAAAGCGGCCCGTATTGGTTTGGTTGCATGGAGGTGGATTTACCAATGGTAATGCGATAGAACAAGACGGCTATCATGGTGAAAATTTTGCCAAAAACGGAGACATGGTTTTTGTATCGATCAACCACCGTCTCGGTCCGATCGGGTTTACAGACCTTTCCGGAGTAGGAGGGGACAAGTATGCCCATTCTGGGAATGTGAGTATGCTTGATATCATTGCCTCACTACACTGGGTGAGGGACAACATTGCAAACTTTGGTGGAGATCCGGGCAATGTCACCATCATGGGTCAGTCGGGTGGCGGCGCCAAAGTGACCGCAACCATGGCGATGCCAGCTTCCAAAGGATTGGTGCATAAGGGTGTAGCTTTGAGCGGAAGTATGCTGACAGCCAATGATCAGGAATACAGCAGAAAATTAGGGCAATATGTGGTAGAAGCTGCAGGTTTGACCCCTGATTCCATTGACAAACTCCATGATATTCCTTGGAGGGAATACCTGACGATCGCAAACAAAGCCATGGATAGGATGCGAAAGGAATTTCCTCAGCCAGGTTTCCGTGGTGGTTTTGGGCCAGTGGCAGATGGTGTCAATATTCCTAAGGGAGAGTTTTTCTCTAACCCAAACAGCCATGATTCAGAAATGCCTTTGATGATCTGTACCACCTTCCACGAATGGAGCGCAACAAGGGCCAATCCGCAATTGGAAGCAATTGACCTGAACGGCGTCATCGAACAATTGAAACCAAGATTTGGAGACAAAACCGCTGAAATCGTAAATGCCTACAATTCAAATTTTCCCGGTAAAAAGCCTGCAGAAATCATGGCTTTGGTTGCCTCCAACCGGCAAGGTGCAGTGGCTACCGGAAATGCCAAATCAAAACAAAAAGCTCCCGTTTACATGGCTTGGTTTGGTTGGGAACCTAATCTCTACAATGGTAGGATGAGGGCTTTTCACTGTATAGACATCTGCTTTTGGTTTGACAATACAGACAGGATGTACACCCATACCGGCGGAGGAAAGCGGCCAAAAATGCTCTCGGATAAAATGTCTGCATCCCTTTTGGCTTTTATGAAAACAGGAAACCCGAACACCGGAACCTTGCCCAATTGGCCAAAATTCACTCCCGATAAAGGTGAAACAATGGTACTCAATGATACCTGTGAAGTCAAAAATGATCCTGACAGGGCAGCGAGGATGACTTTGCCTAAAGCGTAGATTTTAAGGTTGTTTGCAATAAAACCATCAAGACTGTCGGTTCAATTCCGACAGTCTTTTTTTATTTTTTCGAAATAGCGATTTCTTGTTTTTCGATTTTTACATTTCTGGGTTTTTTTACTTTCGTCCGTACACGTACAAACCTGTTCGGATATCAAATTTTTTAATCATTAAATAGGCCTAATTTCCTCAATTTCAAATCTTTTGATTGGCATGTCAATGGTTAAGGACCTTATATAAAATTCCAACCAAAAAATTAAATAGCCCTTTTGGGAAATATCCAACTGTCATTTACCATTACAATATATCGACCTATGTGGAAGAACTATCTTAAAATAGGTTTCCGTAACCTGCTTAAAAACAAGACTTATACGGCCATCAATTTATTGGGGCTGACAATCGGAGTGGCATCAACGGTGTTGTTATTTTTTTACATCCAACATCAGCTTAGCTTTGATGATTTCCATCATTCCAAGGATTCAGTTTACAGAGTATTGTCCACCTATAAAAATGGAGTTGAGGTTACCAAATCTTCCGGGATTCCTTTGGCATTGAAACCTGTAATGGAAGAGAACTTCGGTTCAGAAATGATTTTCACCAATGTGGTTTCCAATAATTTTTTATCAAAAGTGGAAGGTGGGGAAGGATTCAACCAATCAGTGATGATGGTTAGTCCGGCTTTTTTTGAGATGTTTTCATTTAAAATGCGTAATGGAAGTTATCCCAAATCCTCAGAAATGCGGGCTGACATTATTTTGTCAGAAAGCACTTCCAAAAAATATTTTGGGGATGAAGATCCGGTTGGAAAGAACCTTTTGATCCGACTTGCAAATGACTTCGTCAGCTTCAATGTAGCAGGAGTAATTGAGGATGCTCCAGCAAATTCCAGCTTGACTTATGAATTGCTGATGTTGGATACCAATGCTGATATTTTGTATACAGCAGAACAAAGGGAACATTGGTATATGGTGTTTGGTGATGGCTATATCATGGTGAAGGAACCTGCCCAAGGTAAAATCTTTGAAGAAGCTATGCAGGCTTATATCAAGAGGCTGTTTACTGACAGAGAAGATCCGATTGATTATACTTTTTCACTTCAGCCACTGAGCGACATTCATATGAATACCGATATTCCTGAAGGAACAGCATCGGTTTTGAATCCAAGGATTCTATGGATTTTGGGAGCAATAGGATTATTGATCATTTTGATCGCCTGTATCAATTTTACTACGATGGCGATCGGCAATTCTGCAGGACGTGCCAAAGAAGTGGGAGTGAGGAAGTCAATGGGTGCAGGAAGCGGACAGCTTTTTGGTCAGTTTATGGCTGAATCCGTTCTGATCACTTTTGCTTCTTTGGGCTTGGGAATTTTGTTGGCAATATTCTTCCTGCCAACTTTCAATAAGTTGATGGATACAGGTTTGGCCATATCATTTTTGCCGGTACAGGTCTTTATCATTTTGGGTCTAGGAGTTTTCATAGCCTTGTTGGCAGGCTTTTATCCTGCTGTTTTCCTCACTTCATTCAAACCGGTAGAGGTATTGAAATCAAATATGAGCCTAAAGTTTGGCAAACAGGGTCTCCGATTGACATTGCTTGGGTTTCAGTTTTTCATTTCTATTTTTCTGATTACATGCACTTTAGTGATGTATAGGCAAATGAAAACCATAGAAAATCATGAGCTGGGAATCAACCATACCGCCATTCTTCAGATCAATGTGCCTCCTCCTGCATCCCAAGGTTTGGGGGATTTTATCAATAAAGGATTTGAATATGGGCAGGTTTTCAAGAATGAAGTACAAAAGATGTCTGAAGTTGAAAAAGTGGCAATGGCCACTTCCATGTATGGGGACAATGCTTGGTTCAGTGCAGGATTTGATACACCGGAGGACAAAAACATTGAGTTCAGGATCAATATTGTAGATGAAAATTTTGCTGATATTTTCGGACTGGATTTTATCGAAGGTAGAAATTTCATGGCTAGTATCCCTTCGGACAGAACAGGAGGATTTATATTGAATGAATCGATGAGGACGGCTTTAGGATGGGATTCTGTTTTTGGCAATTCCTTGGAAAGCAAAAGAGGATTTCCTGAAAACAGGGCAATTGGCTTGGTGAAGGATTTTCATTTTGAAAGTTTGTACAGGGAGGTGTCTCCAGCGATCATGATTTTGTCCCATGATAATTTCTTTCCTGGCTTGCACTCTTTGATGATGAATGAGCAGATGAATCCAAAGATTTTTGTCAAAATACAGTCAAAAGACATACCTGCGACTGTTTCCAAAATAAATGGCATTTGGAAAGCGGTCTATGGTTCGGATCCGTTTAATTACAGTTTTTTGGACGATACCATAGCCAACCAATATACCCAAGATCAAAGCCTCAGAACTTTGGTTTCAATCGCAGCTATTTTGGCCATCATCATTGCCGGATTGGGATTATTCGCCATGGCTTCGCTGACCATTGCGAGCAGGATCAAAGAAATAGGTATCCGAAAAGTATTGGGAGCGACGACGATGGAGATTTCCATGCTTTTCAACAAGCAATTCCTCAGCATTACAGTCATTGGGATCATTTTGGCACTTCCTGTAAGCTATTACATGATGCAGCAGTGGCTCAATGATTTTGCTGTCAAAACGCAGATGAGTATTTGGATTTTCATAGTTGCGATTTTCATCGGAATTCTCTTCTCGGTCTTTATAGTAAGTGCACAGACTATCAAGTCTTCATGGTCAAATCCTGTGAAGTCCTTAAAGTCAGATTAAAAAGCGAGAAGCGAGAGGCAAGAGCCAAGACTATAAAATGGAACAAAGTATTAAGTACCAAGTACCAAGATTCTGACAACCTGATAACCTGACAACGCGAAGCAGACAACAATTACAACAACTACAACCATTAACCAAATAACCCACTAACCCATTAACCCAATAACCCAATAACCATTAACCATTAACCAATTAACCCCCTCCATCATGACCCACATCGCTATACCCATTCCAACCGGTTCCGGAAAGCAGGACATTAATATTGAGGTGACCATCAACAACCAAAAGCAATCTCTCCACTATAAGGTAGAATTGTTTTATTGGGATGACTGTCAAAATCCACAAGGTCACCGGGCAGACTGCATTTCTGAAATGCTCTCCAAACACGATCCCAATTGGATGTTGTATTACATCGGAGCTCCCACTGACCAATTTGTTCCGATTACGTTTGTGGAAAAGAAAGTTAGATATTAGTTGATATTAGATATTGATGGATATTTTGAGGTATCCGATAGGTATATCGATTGTGAAATATGGTGGAAATATACTTCGTGAAATAAAGTTGAAATATGCTTTGCGAAATAATTTGATATAATGCCTTCGGCGATATATTCCACAATCAGGGTTATTTCGGAAAATAATATCTATTAGTATCAAGTATCCATTAATATCTCTTTGATTGAAATTGGGATCAAAATATTTCCATTTATCTCAACCATATATCTACTTTATTTCAAAATCCATTAACCAAATAACCAATAACCATATTTCCATTAACCACAAACCAATCAATCATGATTAAAAACTACTTTATAACCGCTTGGAGAAATATCATCAGGCAAAAATCTTTTTCTGCCATCAACATTTTTGGTTTGGCGATGGGTTTGGCTTGTTGTCTGATTTTAATGGCCTTTGTAAGGCAGGAATTGAGTTATGACCATTTTCATACCAATTCTAACAGGATATTCAGAGTGGCCCAAAGGGTGGATGGAAACCAAAATTGGGCTTGGACAGGTGGTGCAGTTGCCCCGATGATGGTGAAGGAATTTGACCAGGTTGAAAGTGCAGTCAGGATCCACCGTATCAGTACTTACCTCAGACCTGCCGATGGGCCAAATCAGAAAGAGAGTTTCAGGGAAGAAAAATTCACTTTTGCGGATGAAGGTTTTTTTGAGGTTTTTGATTTTCCGTTGCTGAGTGGGACTACAACCGGGGTTTTGGATGACCCGTTTCAGATTTTGTTGACAGAATCCATGGCCAAAAAATACTTTGGTAAGGAAGATCCGATTGGTAAAAGTTTGATTTCGACAGGTGATTTTGAATTTGTGGTCAAAGGCGTTTTGAAAGATTTACCCTCAAATACACATTTGGACTTTGATTTTATCACTTCTCTCAACTCATTTAAAGCCACAGAAAGCTATCCGCTCACTGCTGAATTTGGGAGTTTTTGGTGGCCATTTTGTTATACATATGTCAAGTTAAAAGATGCTTCGGAAGTTGACTTCATCAATCAAGGCACGATGGAAGCTTCCAAAAAAGCAAGATCAGAGGAGGAAGCCAAAAAGTACGTTCCATTTTTACAGCCTATCACAGACATCCATTTGGACAATTCCTATCAAAGTGAACTGAGTCCAAGTACACCCAAGTCCACTGTTTATATTTTCTTAAGTATTGGGATTTTTATTTTGATTTTGGCTTGCATCAACTTTATCAACCTCTCCACTGCCCGTGCCATCAAGCGGATGAAGGAAATCGGAATCAGGAAAGTGACAGGTGCGAAAAAATCACAATTGGTCCTGCAATTCTTTACGGAATCATTTCTCGTCAATGTGTTTGCAATGGTTTTGGCACTGGTTCTGGTTGAGATCTTGTTGCCGGTGTTCTCCGGATTATTGCAACAGGAGATTCCTTTCAACCTTTTTGCTGACCGTCAAGTTTGGCTGTTTCTTTTGATCACTTTGGCGGTTTCCACCTTTTTGTCTGGATTTTTTCCGGCATTGTACCTTTCAGGATTGAAGCCAAATCTGATTTTGAAGGGAACTACTTTTCAGTCCAATAAGAGTGCCCTGAGACAAAGCTTGGTCGTATTGCAGTTTGTGATGTCAGGAATCTTGGTGTTTTGCGCCACAGTGGCCTATTTTCAACAATCTTATATGCGCAAAGCTGATTTGGGTTTTGATAGGGAAAACATCATTTCAATATCAATGGGTGAGGTCTCAAGATTAAATAGGGAAAGTCTCACCAATGCTTACAAGCAGTTTTCATTTGTTGAAAATGTATTGGGATCAAGTGCCCGGCCGGGTATAGATGCAGGTTGGGGTCCGCAGTTTTCCTATGAAGGTCAAAATCCAAATGACCAAAACTGGATCAACCAACAATATATTGACTTCAATTATTTTGAAACAATAGGTGTAGAGTTGGTTGCGGGAAGGGAATTTTCTCCAGAATTCAACGACAAAGGGGACGCATTCAAAATGAGGGAAATGTTCCCTGCAGTGCGCAATGGAGGTTTTATCATCAATGAATCCCTTGCTAAATTGATGGGACTGTCACCAGAAGAAAGTTTGGGAAAACCCATTGAGGTTTTCACAGAAGAAAATGGGCAGCGGTTTTTGGATTTCCATGGAAATGTTATCGGTGTGGTAAAGGATTATCAGACTTCAGATTTAAGATTTCAGATTTTTCCCACAGTATACATGCCGGTACAAAATGACCATTTTGATGCTTCTTCACATCTTTTGGTCAAAATCAATACGGATGATATTCCTCAGGTAGCTGCAACCTTATCTTCAAAATGGAAAGAATTTAACCCAAGTATTCCCTTTGAATTTTCTGTTTTGGAAGATAGTCTGATCAAACAATACGACAGAGAAACGAGACTAAGCAACCTGCTGGGATTATTCGCTTTGTTAACCTTGCTGATTTCAAGTTTGGGATTGCTTGGCTTGTCCATCTTTATGGCAGAAGGAAGGAGAAAGGAAATCGGAATCCGGAAAGTGATGGGTGCAAGTCCTCTTTCCATTGTCCACCAATTGACCAAAGATTTCCTCAAGCCGGTCATAATAGCTATTGTTTTGGCATTGCCGATTGGGTTTTATATCATGGTTACTTGGCTGGAACAGTTTGCAAATAAGGTTCAGATGCAGGTTGGGTTTTTTGTACTCACGGCTGCTGTTGCTATTCTTATTGCCTGGCTGACTATCGCCATCCAATCTTGGAGAGCTGCTACAGACAATCCAGTGGATTCACTTAAATCAGAATAAAATTGAAATATACTTCGTGAAATAAGGTTGATATATGCTTCGTGAAATATTGTTGAAATAGGCTTCGCGATATAAATTGAAATATGCTTTACGAAAACGGTAGATATATGCTGCGCGATATAAATGAATATATTGCCTTCAGAGATATAATTTTCCTCATTCGCGGCAATTCTGGAAATTAATATCCTTCAATATCCAATATCCATGAATATCAATTTCAGGGATATTTCAACCTATTTACTTTATTTCAAAATCCAATAACCCTTCAACCAAAAACCCATGATCAAGAACAATGTCAAAATCGCTGTCAGAAGCCTCTTCAAACAGAAGGTCTATACATTCATCAATGTCCTCGGTTTGGCAGTGGGGATTGCGAGCTGCATATTGATCGTACTTTTTATACAAAATGAATTCTCTTATGACAGATTTTTCAAAGATCAGGACAGGATTTATCGGATGTCATTGGAAAGGATTTACCCAAACCATTCCACTTATTACGCCATCATTCCCCATTCATTTGCAGGAGTAGCAAAAGAGACATTTGCAGAAATCGAGGAAGCAACCATCTCTTCAAGATTTCCAAATGTGGAATTGACTTACAAAAACCCAAGGGATGAAGAAGTCAAATTCGACGAAGAGATGATCATATCAGGAGACAGCTCATTTTTTAAGATTTTTGATTTTGAAATAATCAAGGGGAATTCAGAAAATCTCTTTAGGAAGGGTAATGAGATTGTCGTGACAGAAGAGTTGTCAAAAAGGTATTTTGGTGGGGAAGACCCATTGGGTAAACTGATCCGGATCGGTGAAAACCTGGAATTTACAGTTGCTGCCGTGATAGCTGATATTCCGCTCAATTCCCATTTCAAGTTCAGCGCGATTGTATCCAACACCGGTTTTCCATTTCTCCAACAGGAGAATTTCACCGGTTTTTCCGCATTCACTTATTTCAAACTCCGGGAAGGTACCGATCCGGCAGTCTTAGAAGCCAAAATCCCTCAATTAGTGGATAAATACGCAGCCGGACAGATCGAAAGGGAATTGGGTAAATCCTGGGAAGAATACCGGAATGCGGGAAATGGCTATCGGTACTTTCTCCAGCCATTAAATGCCATCCATCTTTTTCCGACTTACCTCGAAGCGCAAATGAAACCTTCGGGCAATATCAATTCTGTCTATATTTTGATTGCGGTAGCGTTTTTGATATTGGGAATCGCCTGTGTCAACTTCATGAACCTCGCCACAGCTAGGTCTTCCGAGAGGGCCAAAGAAGTGGGCATCAGAAAGGTGATGGGCTCCCTCAGGCCGCAGCTGATGCGGCAGTTTTTGACTGAAGCCATACTTTTGAGCGGAGTAGGGGTTTTCTTGGCTTTGGTCATTGCACAGTTTGCCATTCCTTTTTTCAATGACCTGACCGAAAGAAATCTTCAACTTCCGTTTAGCTTCGGCTTTGCATTATCCATCTTGGGCATCATCCTTTTTGTGGGACTTTTGGCGGGTTTATATCCTGCATTGGTACTGTCCTCCTTTAAACCTACGGAGGTCATGAAAGGGCAGTTTACCGGCAGCCAAAAAGGAAAATGGATCCGAAACGGCTTGGTGGTGTTCCAGTTTTGGATTTCCATCATCCTGATCATCGGGACTTTGGTGATCAGGGATCAGATGGCCTACATGCAGCATATCTCTTTGGGTTTCGACAAAGAACATGTTTTGGTCGTCGAAAGGGGATTCAGCTTTGGTCCCCAAAACCTCAAAACCTTTGTCGAAGAACTCCGCAATATGCCTGAAGTTGAAAATGCCGCGATCGCTTTTGCATCACCGGGGCAGGAATCCACCTTTTTTGGGATTCAGTTTCAACCTGAAGGATCTTCCGAAATCCTTACCACCAAATCCATGGTAGTGGCAGACGGAGTTTCAGAAACATTGGGCCTTGAAATTTTGGAAGGAAAAGGATTTTCGGAAGACACCAATGATTCACTTTATGTATTGCTCAATGAAACAGCCGTCAAAGTCATGGGCATCGAAGATCCGATCGGCTCCAAGCTTATGGAAACACAAAACACACCTGAAGGAAATGTCATAGTAGCACACACGGTCATCGGCGTTGTAAAGGACTTCAACTTCATTTCACTCAGGGATGAAATCACACCTTTGGTACTGCAGAATACGGAAAGTTTTGGTACGAATATCGGCGGACAGTATGTGTTTGCACGGATCAAACCCAATCAGACCCAAGCCGCCATCGAAGCTATCGAGGCCAAATGGAAAGCAATCGCTCCGGCACAGGCCTTTAAGTTTTCCTTTTTGGATGAAAGCCTCGATCAACAATACAGGGAAGAACAGCAGACAGGAAGGATTTTTTCCATATTTTCTGTTTTGGCCATCTTCGTTTCCTGTATCGGATTGTTTGCCTTATCGGCTTATATTACTTCACTTCGTACCAAAGAGATTGGAGTGAGGAAGGTTTTGGGTGCTTCAGTAGGCGGGGTTGTGATGATGCTTTCCAAGGATTTTACAAAAATGGTTTTGATTGCCTTTGCCTTGGCAGTACCGGTCGCTTGGTGGGTGATGGAAAAATGGTGGCTGCAGAATTTCGCTTTTAGGATTAATGTCAACTTGTGGATCATCCTTATTTCTGGCATTTCGGTCTTGGCAATTGCTTGGCTGACCGTCAGCTTCCAATCTGTCAAAGCTGCCTTGGCCAATCCGGTGGATTCTTTGAAGTCGAATTGAAAATTGAATCACCACAGTGGTCTCTGAGGGCACAGAGGTGAATAATCAATTCTCCTGCAAATCTCGAAGATTGACGTAGAAAAACAGGCAGTCACTCTGATCCGCCGCGGCGGATCACATTCTTCTTGGCTTCCTTTTAGCCCGATATTTTTTAACCGCAAAGGTCGCCAAGGTTTCGCAAATGGTCGCCATGGTCCAAGCTTATTCTATTTTTTCTCTGTGTACACTGTGAACTCTGTGGTGTTTTTTTTCCAGAGCCATGGTCGCCAAGGTTTCTCTTTGGTCACAATGAAATATCCTTGAGATACCTCATCCTGATTTTTGTAAATCCATAATCAACAGGATTTTTAATTTTTGAAGAAATAGATTCTTTTTAATTTGAAATAGTGTGAAAGTATAAGAGATTGTTTGGTACTTTGAGGGTAATTCAAATTTTTTTGTAAGTAAATTTATTTCCTTTTTATCAAATTATTTGGATAAATGATAACTTTAGAAAACATCCCAAACAGTTTAAATAATCAACAAACCTAAACTTGGAAAAAATGAAAAAATCCACCAATTATTTTTTTGCTTTAGCCTTATTTATAGCGGTTGCTTGTAATCCACCAACCCAAGAGAATGAAATAATTTCGCAGGATTCCGGGGTTTTGGACCGTTCTATTCTTCCGATCCAAGAACCGTTATATCCGGCAATCAACGAGCTCGATGCACGCAATGTTACTGCGCCTAAACGGTTTCAGGTAAATGCACCCGAAAATGCACCCAACGTGGTCGTGGTGTTGATTGATGATATTGGCTTCGGGCACTCCAGTGCTTTCGGAGGTCCGATCCACATGCCTACTTTGGAAAAACTGGCAGCAAACGGATTGAAGTACAACCGTTTTCACACGACAGCTTTGTGTTCACCTACACGGACGGCCATACTCACAGGGTATAACCACCACTCCAATAATGCCGGTGCCATCATGGAAGTTGCTACGGCATTCCCGGGCAATACAGGAATCCGTCCACAGACCATCACTCCTGTAGCTGAAGTGCTGAGGCTGAATGGCTATAGTACTGCGGCATTTGGAAAATACCACGAAACGCCACCATGGGAAGGTTCTGTGTCCGGTCCTTACGATCGTTGGCCTTCGCATTCCGGTTTTGATAAGTTTTATGGCTTTATCGGAGGAGAAACAAACCAATGGCATCCAATGGTTTACGATGGGACGACCCGTGTCTATCCAAATGTAAAAGACGAAAATTACCACTTTACAAATGACATGACCGATCAGGCCATCGCATGGATGAACACGCAGCAATCTCTTACTCCTGATAAACCATTTTATGTCTATTTTGCTACAGGAGCAACCCACGCACCACACCATGCGCCAAAGGAATACATTGAAAAATACAAAGGAAAATTTTCCCAAGGTTGGGATAAGGTTCGCGAAGAAACATTGGCAAGGCAAAAAGCATTGGGCGTAGTTCCGGAAAATACAGTACTCGCCCCAAAGCCTGAAGCCATTAAGGATTGGGACAAACTAACTGCAGATGAAAAGAAACTGTTTGAAAAGCAGATGGAAGTTTTTGCAGGGTTTGCGGAACATACCGACAGTCAGGTTGGCCGTTTGGTAGAAGCCCTTGAAGAACGTGGGGAGTTGGAAAACACGATTTTCTTTTATGTGGTCGGTGACAACGGCTCAAGTGCTGAAGGCGGAATGATCGGAATGTTCAATGAGAATACCTACTTCAACGGTGTCCAAGAAACACTCGATATGCAAATGAAAGTAATTGACAAACTAGGTTCAGAGCATGCTTACAACCATTTTGCTGCAGGTTGGGCCGTGGCAGGAAATACGCCTTTTACCTGGACCAAGCAGGTTGCTTCAAATTTTGGAGGTACACGAAATGGTATGGTACTCCATTGGCCTGCAGGTATCAAATCAAAGGGTGAAGTTCGCTCCCAGTTCCATCATGTTGTGGATGTGGCCCCGACCATTTATGAGGCAGTGGGAGTTCCTGCGCCAAAGATTGTCAATGGCATAGCCCAAAGACCGATTGAAGGTGTCAGCATGAGTTATTCCTTTGACAATGCAACAGCGGAAGACACCCGCAAAACACAATACTTTGAAATGATCGGCAACAGGGCCATTTACCATGAAGGATGGTTTGCGGGTACCATCCATAAAGCACCGTGGGAAGGCCAACCAAGGCGTCCTCTTCAGGAAGATATTTGGGAATTGTATAATGTGGATGAAGATTTCAGCCAGGCCAATAACCTTGCGGAACAAAATCCTGAGAAACTCGAAGAGCTGAAAAAGAAGTTTATGGAAGAAGCATTGAAATATAATGTGTTGCCCATAGACGACCGCAGCATCGAGCGCTTCGATCCGGTGATTGCAGGTAGACCTGACCTCATGAACGGCCGTACCAAACTCGTGCTTTATGAAGGGGCAAAGGGTATTCCTGAAAATGCTTTCATCAATGTAAAAAACACTTCCCTGTCCATTACAGCTGAAGTGGATGTTCCTGCCAATGCCAACGGCGTTATCATCTGTCAGGGCGGGGACTTTGGCGGATGGTCTTTCTACATGCAGGATGGAAAACTAACCTACTTCTATAATTGGGTGGGACTTGAAAAGTATTCAGTCACCTCCAAACAAAAAGTGGAAGCAGGCAAACATACCATCAAACTTGATTTTGCCTATGACGGTGGTCGTGGAGGTGGAGGCACTGCCACCATTTCAGTGAATGGAAATGTAATCGGTGAAGGGAAAATCACCAGGACCAATAGCAATACCTTTGGAATAGATGAGTCTGCCGATGTCGGAACTGATGAAAACACCCCTGTAAATCCGGCTTATGCGGATAAAGAAAAGTTCACCGGTAAAATTAAATCGGTGACCATCGAGACCAAACCTGGAGCAAAATGAAACTCTAAAAATGAGATTATAAATGAATAAAGGGCGTATTTAGGCCCTTTATTCATTTTAATCCAACCCAATTTGTTATCCTGCTTCTCCGGAAGCTGGATATTTTTTTAACCGCAATGGCCGCCAAGGTTTCGCGAAGATCGCAATGGTCTAAGCTTACGCTGTTTTTTCTCTGTGCACACCTTGAACTCTGTGGTGTTTTATTTTTAACCGTAATGGACGCAAAGATTTCGCAAATGGTCGCCAAGTCTTACATCCCAAAAAATCTATTCTTCCATTTGTAAAAATACCCCGATCACGGGGTTTTTTGTTTGTCAAAGAAAAGGTAAGTTTGAAATTGTGGTTATTTCAATAATATTTGGGAAATCAGTCTATTTTAAAATGCTTTACTTTATTCCTGAAGAAAGAAACTTACTAAAAGCCAAATAATAAAAAATGGATAATAATTTGATAAACAAACTTGAAAAGTTCTACGACCTTAATGATCATGAAAAACAAGAAACTTTGATTTCAATTTTGAATCTTGCTAACGATAACCCAAAAAAATTTATAAATGCAATTCAAAATGAAAAATTCAATAGACTTAATAACCTGCCCATTATTTATGAAGCTCTATCGAAGGATTTGGATAACTGGGCGGACTTTTTTATAACTGAGATTGAGCGTCTATTTGAAACTGCCAAACAATCAAATACTCCGTATAGCATTCTTAATCATCTTCAAGAATTTACATTTATTGATCCGAATAAATTTAAACATCGGGACAGAATTGTAGAAATTTTAGCAACACAGTTGGATAATGAAAATTCTACTTTTCGATTTTGTGCTCTGGATCTATTACCAGATTTTGTTAAAGACGATGATATGCTGACAATAAATAAAATGAAAAAGCTTCTAAAAGATGAAAACTGGAGGATTAGATATTGGACGTATCTAAATTTGAAAGATATTGGAGTTCTAGATGAACAAAATGATAAATTATCCTGGACAGATAGATTAAGATCAAAGTTTCTTAATAATTTAAAGTTTCAATGATAAAGAAATGTGGTAGGTAACAATTTTTTACCTCGCTTGGGAGTAGTCTATACGGCTGATCTTGGACTGTATTGTGCCGAAAGCTATCGGCATGCAATTCCATCCTTATATTTTTGAAAATCCATTCTTTTTCTTCCTCTATAAAAAAATACCCCGATCACGGGATTTTTTGTTTGTCAAAGAAAAGGTAAGTTTGAGATTAGAGTTATTTCCACAAAACTAGAGTAAGCATGCTATATGGATGCTTTCCTTTATGATTGGAGAAGGATACTAAACCTGATTTTATGAAAATACAAAAAACACTGATGTTTTTGATTATGGGCCTTTCACATCTTGGAGCCTGCAACGGACAATCCGGTAATAGTTCTCAATCATCTGATAATAAGAAACAAATCATGGAAAATTTTGAACTTTCACCCGAAAAGGCACATCCAAAAGCAAAAGTCTTATTGAACGAACCATTTTATTGGAGTCCTATTGAAGAATCAGGCCCATTTGGAAGCGATGACGGTTCGGATGCTTTTTATGGTTTCTTAGATTGGAGGGAATCAAACGAAACGTCAAGCCCAACGGTATTTCTTTCAGACCTTATTGATGAATGGGGTTACAAGCCATTTGACTTTAATGAATTGGACGAAGAAATCCTTAAAATTTACATTTCATCCAATGAAATCGGAGCTAGGACTTTAAAGGGACAAGACGATGCCATCATTGCAATAGGCTTTGGACAGTTTGTCTTGGAAGGTAAAATTGATGAGGACATTAAATTGTTAACAAAAACTGCCCTTAAGCGAGAACTTTTACCTATCCTGATAGACTCATGGGATGGAGAATACAAAAAAACAAGGATAGAGCAATTGAATAAAATGCTTATTGTTTTGGGATAAAATGAATGATTGAAATAATTAAAATAGAAAGTATTTGAGAACCAGACAAAAAAGCACGGATCAATGACAAACAACGGTAAAGCTAAAATTGAAAAAACATTCGGAGGACTAAAAATTATCATTCCTTCAAAGAAAAATTGGTTTTCATTGCTGTTTGGGACGGCATGGATGGGCGGGTGGATTTTTGGTTTTGTATCAGCCTCTGATTTTTTGTTTAACTCAGGGATTGATAATTCAGGAGCAAGCGGCTTTTTGGCATTTTGGCTTTTAGCTTGGACTGTTGGTGGACTGGCGGTTTCCTTTATGCTCCTTTGGGGGTATTTTGGTCAAGAAAAATTTATAACTGACAGAAATGAAATTTTATTTGAAAAGTCTGTATTTGGAATAGGAAAGAAAAATAGAATGGAAATTTCAGCAATTAAAAACTTCCGGACAGAAAAAAGTAATGATGATTTATTTAGCGGAAATCGTATGGCATTTTGGGGTCTTGGACCTGGGAAAATAAAATTTGACTATGGCCTCAAGACCTTTTCGTTTGGACTTGGAGTCGATGACGCAGAAGCAAATTACATTGTTGGACTATTGAAAGAACAATTTAAAGAACAATAAACCGACGATTGGACAAATAATTTTTTCAGAAGCAGCCCGACAAAAAAACTGTCTAATTTGCTTATTGGCAATTCTTAAGGCAAAATACCCCTCCCTTTGATTATAATGTAGACAATTGAAACTGGACAGGGGGGTACCGAAATCTATCGGCATGTAATCCCACCCTTTTATTTTTGGAAATCCATTCTTTTTCTTTATTAAAAAACACCCCGATCAAGGGGTTTTTTGTTTGTCAAAGAAAAGGTAAGTTTTATATTGGAGTTATTTCCACAATATTAGGGAAAGCATGCTATATGGATGCTTTCCCCAATTATGGGATAAAGCAAAACGTTATGCGTAAGCAAATGAACCTACACCCACATGATAAGGAAGATTTTAATTAACAGAATTCAATTTGTTTTCTTTCCCGTCCTAATTTTTATGACACTATATTTTAGTCACAAACTTGGGTTAGAAAGATTTAGATTTGAGTTTCTCGACATTTTAGTTTTTCTAATGATTATTGGAATCTATTTTTCAGTATCATCAATTAAAAAAATACTAAAATTAAAGGCTTTCCGAGACAATATAATTTCTGAAGGGAGGACTAAAGAGCCAAAGATTACCAAGATGGATTTCCCTTTCCGAACAAAATTTGTTGAATTTGATATTGATATATCGAGCAAAGAGATAGAGGTATTTAAAGGAAGAAGAAAATTCCTAACAATTAATAAGTCAAGTGAAATCTTAAAATTTCATTCATTTTTATTTAAAAGAAAGATTGAGATAAATGATGTGAAATTTTTACTACTTGAATATCATCACTTTTATGAGTACACATTTAATGGTTGGATGTCAAGGGGACAATTTGATAATTGGAAATGGTTAAATACAATCTCAATAGTTCTTAATTCAGGAAAAATAGTGGAATTAATTAGTGGATCTCTTGAAGAGTCAGCCTATAAAAGTGATTTTAATGAATTGACTGAAAATCCCTTTGGAAATTTGCCCAAACAGAAAGTGAAAAACTATTTAGGTATTGGAGAAAAAACAGTAAATCTACTTAGTGGTGAATTGAATTTAAAATATTTAATCATTGATTACCCCCAAGGAATGCCTATGCATAAAGTAACCTTGGATACAGCAGGCAAAACTGAATAAATATGAAAATCAGTATCTTTTGGAAGTCAGGAGAAAGCTTGAAGGAAACTGCTTCGAATGTCCGCCAACTCCAAGCTGAGTCCCGTTAGCCACAATCAAAACCAAATGAAGAAAAAAACAAGAAACATTTTACTTATTAGCATCTCAATATTGGTTGCTCTATTTTTTTATGGAAGACACAATTTTGGCGACGATAGACAAAGTTTTAGAGAAATCGTATCATCAGCAGGTGTTGGAGATGTCAGCACTGCTTTTTTCAAAATGGAAGAAATAAAAAGTTTCTCCAATCCGATAGTGAATTTTATTTATCAAAGATGGAAGAAAAAAATGTATGCTCGTTTTGTTTCAAAAGAAGAAGTGTTTGAAAATACCTCGGGAAACAAAATAGTAAACGACATTTCCAACATTTACCGTGAATATTGGCGAGTGGAACTGATGAAACCCGTGCCAGAAAGCATAACAGACTCCACACTTTATAATAACATCGCTGACTATGTACTTTCCAACAATCTAACAAGACTTCCAAAAGATAGCTTACTAAAGAATATTAAAGATGACTCTGTGTTGAAAAAAATAATTGAGAAAGAAGGATTTAAAGTAAATTTTAACTTTCGAAATGGTTTTCAAGAGTTATTTATTTGGAATAAAGAAAGTACAGAAAAGTATGATGTGATTTTGCCAAAAGAAACTATCAAAACTACTGTTGTATTTATAGAAAGCTATCATATAAACGGCTATGACGAATTTGCAACATTTGGCGATTCTCAAGTTGGTGGATGGGCTACAAAAGATTCTACAAAGCTTTACTGTAACAAAAGCACTTATGATTTAAATTCAGAGAAATTTAAAGTTTCTTATTTAAAACATGAAAGTTTACATTTTACTGATTTATATAATTACCCAAACTTAAGTGCTACTGATTTGGAATATAGGTCTAAGGTTATTGAATTGATGTATTGTACCGAAGAAACTATTTATGACCGAATCTCAGAATTTGTGTCCGGAGCGAATAAAGCTGACAGGGATAATGCTCATCCGTACGCAAACTATATTTTGATTCAAAATATGTCGAAATTGATATTCAATTCCGAGTTCAACTCAGATATTAATCAATGGAAAAAAGTGTCGGTCGATAAAATTAACAAGGCCGCATCCTCATTGTATGAATCAAATGAAAATATACTACAGAAGGACAATAGCATAAATGAAATAATATAAACCCCCTTTGAGTGTCGTTTAGAAAATTGAAACTGGACTGGGTGGGTGTCTACAGCTATCGGCATGCAATTCCACCCTGATATTTTTGGAAATCCATTTTTTTTCTTTCATTATTAAAAATACCCCGATCACGGGATTTTTTGTTTGTCAAAGGAAAGGTAAGTTGGATATAGGAGTTATTTCCACAATATTAGGGAAAGTATGCTATATGGATACTTTCTCCTATATTAGAATAAAGCAAAATATTGTGCGTCATTCTCAATATAAATAACACGTTGTATATCATATGAAAAAATATTATTTTTTGATTGTAAGTAGCATACTCCTTGGTTTGTCCATACTAGCTTTCTCAGACAATTTGATAACTGATGTTGGTCAGAAAAGTAACAGTGACCCAAAATTTATTATTCACGGCTTATTTTGTTTTGCCTGGTTTATTATGCTTGTCATACAAACCAACTTTATAAAAAAAGGGAATCATAAAGCTCACATCAGTTTTGGGGTCGCCGGTTTAATAGCCGCTATCGGTGTATTCATTACTACAGTATACATATTTGTTGTTATTTTCAATGGTTGGAATAACATGGAGCCAATGGTTAAGGCAAATAGATTTTTAATATTTGGTTTTGCAATATTGGTGACCTTGGCATATTTGAAAAGAAAAAGGCTGCCCTATCATAAAAGGCTTATACTTGTTGCATCCTTTTTTATGTTAGGACCAATTTTGAGCAGGTCAATTGCACGTACAAATCTTGATTCACTCCTCATTTCAGACCTAAGTTGGGACATTGCCATTTTTGGGACATGGTCTGCTTTTTTTATTTCACTTTTTATTTATGACTGGACAATTAATAAGAAATTTCATCCCGTTACTTACTTAGGCTTTATTACTTTTTGTATTATTTATACAATTTCTTTTCATGCATAAGGTATTTTAAATAACACGAACCCACAAAAATGTAAATAAAAAATAGGCTAATTAGTAGTAAAATCAAGGCTTTTGGCACGTATCAAAATTGTTGCTTTACCGAAAGTTTAGTGCTTCGTAATCGCGTACTTTTTTACATAATAATCTTTATTTTTTCAGAATCTGTAATTCCTTTCCCTATCTTTTTCAATCTTCAAACTTACCATTCTCCTTTGGGTGTAGTTTAGACAATTGAAATTAGACTGGGTGAGATTTGTAATTCCACCCTTTTATTCTTTGGAATTTGTAATTCCAATTCCGAGAAGTTCAACCCTTGGCAGCTGATCGCTGATAAAAAATCCTGAATTCTTCCCAAGCCAAGAAATACCTTTCTCGAGAACCGGGAGGTAGGAGTATTTTGCCCAAAGGGGGTACTTCCCAAGTGGAGGGGGGTACTTCCGAAGTACCCCCCTCCACTTCATTACCTACCCAAGTCACCTTTTTACTGACACGGGTCGCCTTTTTGCTGACACGGGTCGCCTCGGAGGTGACACGTCTCGCCTTTTAGGTAACCCGTCTTATCTTTTTGCACCTCGCTGTCACCTTTTTGGTGACTCGTCTCACCATTTTGGTAACCCGTGTCACCTTTTTGCTCCTCGCTCTCGCCTCGGAAGTGACCCGTCTCACCTTTTTGGTTCTCGCTGTCAGCTTTTAGGCGACACGATGGTTCTCCGAAGTGGGTGAGGTGATATTTTTGGACAGGCCTGTAAGGTATTGGAGTAGGCTATAAGGCTTTTTCCTTGGACATGATGGATGTCAATAGCTATCGGCATGCAATTCCACCCTTATATTTTTGAAAATCCATTTTTTTTCTTTCTCTATTAAAAAATACCCCGATCACGGGATTTTTTGTTTGTCAAAGAAAAGGTAAGTTTGATGGGGTAGGGTTATCCAATTAATTATTGAAATCATACGTGACTGAAATGCTTTTCTTTATAAGGTGAGAAAGTGTAAGTTAGTCAGAAGTTAAAAACAGAAAATCAATGACAAGCGAACTATACATAAAAAACTTCTTTTCAAATGTTGAAACAAAAATAAAACTAACAGAACAATTAAAGAATTATTATGGAAAGGAAATCGCTCCAAATTTTAATTCATTTGACTTTTGGTGGATAGACGAAAACAAAGTTTCTGCTATAATTTCATTTTTTTTAAATCCTATTGAAACACACGAACATGGTTATGTTTATTTAAGACACTTTATTAAAAAGTTTGAACTTGATTTTTTTCAATTCAATGAAAATGATAAAGTAACCGTACAGTGTGAATACAGGATTGACAAAGGAAGAAGAATTGATATAATTATCAATAAAAACAATTTTGAACAAGTAATTGCAATTGAAAATAAAATCTATGTTGGTACAGCAGACCAACAAAATCAGATTGCTGATTATTTGGACTTTTTAGCATCCCAAACTAAAAATAATTACTGTTTAATTTACTTAAGCCCACAAGACAAAACAGTTTCAAATGAAAGTATAAGTGCAGAAGAAAGAGAAAATTATATTAATGAAAGCAGGCTAAAAATTCTATCATATGAAGAGCAAATGATTGAGTGTCTGAATGAATTTGGAAATTTAACACAAAACAATAGAGTAAAATCTTTTATAAATGACTTTGAAAAAAAGCTAAGAAGAATGTATATGGGAGAGAAAAACATTAATACTCAGGAAGTAGTAGTTGATTTGATAAATGAAAACGTTCAGAATTTAGAAATAGCATTTTTAGTGTCTAATTCACTGCAAGAAGTTAAGCGACAACTTAAACATAAATTTGAAGAACAGATATTTGAAATTGGCCAAGAGTTAAATTTAGAAGTGAAAGGCCTAAAACTAAGACCAAGTAAATGGACAAACAACAGAATAATATTTAACTATGAAAAAGGAGGACTTTTATTTGGTTTAATCAGGCTCCAACACGACAACAATAAAACACGATTTCCTGAAATAGAAACCCAATTAGAAAATGAATTAAGAGAAAAATTCTTTGTTTCTGGCTGGTGGCCAATGTGGCAATTCTTCTATAAAAATATAGAAAATAGCGAGCAATTTTGGATTGACATAGAAAGTGGAAAAGCCAAAGAGAGGGCAAAGACCTTCATAAAACTAATATGTGACAATTTTAATGACGAGAAATATTAAAAAATCAACTACTTAGATCGGTTGGCAAAAATGCCGAGTTAAGTTCCTTGTGAAAGTTTGCAAGAGAGGTATTCCGCAATTATTTTATTGGATGAAGCCAAGGTTTCGCAAAGGGCCGCTAAGTCCTATTTCAAAAAAATCTATATCTGTCTTTGGTAAAAAATACACCGACCACGGGATTTTTTGTTTGTCAAAGAAAAGGTAAGTTTGAGATTGGAGTTATTTCCACAATATTGTGGAAAACATGCTATATCGATGCTTTCCTCTATAATAGAATAAAGTAAACCGTTAGCTGATATTTTAAGAGACCAAAGTACAATGACGAAAGTAGCGATAGAATTAAATAAAAAAAGCGTTGTATCTCTACAACGCTTAATGCGATACCCCGCTCTACCACTGAGACGTATTCCCCCAAAATTATTTGACGCTTGTGAGGGAAGTTGGATTCGAACCAACGACCAAGATGGACTCTTTATTTATTTTCGATACGTAAATTTCAGCTTTTCTGATATGCAAAGTTAAATAAAGATGGAAAATTTCAAATCAGAACCCTTTCAAAAATTTCTGCACTCACATACTCGTTTGAATAACTATATAAAGGTTTCAACGGTAGCTGTTGATTTCCTTTATAAATCTAAGGAGGATTCAAAAGAATTATCTGAACACATAAATACACTAATTCTTGAAGCGGGGGAAAGATGGACCCCAAGAATAATTAAGAATATAGAGAAAGAAGTAGCGCAACTAAAAAATGACCTATCAAAAACTGGAATTATTTGGGTTTATTCAGCTTTTGATGTTTTTTTCAAACAGGCCGAAGGGCAGTTATCTAGCTTTTTCCCAAAATTAACGGTAGACAAAAATGTTTGCAACAATGAAGAGGATATAGAAGAAAAGAAAGAGTCTAAAATTATTTCACTCTATGCAAAACTAGGTTGGCCAATTGACAACATTAAAGGAATTCTACCTGTATTGAAATTTTATGAAGTTCTGAGGCATTGTGTTGCACACAATATGGGGCATCCAACCACGAAACTTATTGAAATCTCTGAAAGTGATGATTTCCAAATGGCAATAAAAAGTTGGGAAACAAAATATATTAAAAAAAAAATATCAGACCCTCCAATTGTGACGAATGAATCTATAGAGCTAAAACCCCATCATTGTATTATGTATTCGGAGACTTGTCTTAGAATTGCGACTGACATAAATACTAGAATATTTGAAAAATTTGGACTCAACTATTTTATCGGTTTGACAATAAAGAGTCATTTAATTGAACCAAGTAAATTAAAAAAGCCATTCTGTGAAAATTTTTCGAGGTATATTGTTTATCATTTAAAACAAGACTTCGACATATCAATCTCGCCCTATGACAAAATATACGATTACTACAGTGATGAGAATTTGAAAAAACAACACAAATTAAGATACATGACACTGAAAAACATCAGCTAACAGCACCTACCCAAAAGTGGCGGTTAAATGGTTAAATCAAGTTTTGTGCTTCGTATCAAGTTCAGTGCTGGCAGACAGTTTAGGGCTTCGAAATCCCCTTCTTCGCCTATTGCCTACCTTTTTAGAAAACCGAATAAACAGAACATATTAAACAGAAAAAAAATGACTGAACAAGAAACTTACATGCATGGAAATTCTTATGAGTTTTTTATAAGAAGAGCTTTTAATTGTGAACGTGGAAAACA
Source organism: Aquiflexum gelatinilyticum (assembly GCF_024741135.1). GTDB lineage: Bacteria > Bacteroidota > Bacteroidia > Cytophagales > Cyclobacteriaceae > Cognataquiflexum > Cognataquiflexum gelatinilyticum. Next base: position 149,862 of record NZ_JANSUY010000005.1, on the reverse strand, counting down.
TGGTGCTGAAACGGCTTATTTTAAGTTTTTATTAATGGCTGATATTGGTAAAAATTTTCTCTCAAAGCCTTATGAAAAACAGTTTAAAGATGTAAAAGGATATATCATTAAGGCCATTGACAAATTCCTACAAAGAAAACCAACCTCCGACGAACAAATATTTCTTGCATCAATGCGAGCGAGAGTTGAGTCTGCCGAAAATGCAACTGACCTTGTTAATCCAATCATCGAGGGTCTTCATGCTACTCAACGGTATCGAGATTTATAATTACCAAATTAGCCCCCCGTGTCATTTCGAAAACAAAGAGAAACTTAAAATTTCCGCAATGCCTTTCCACTAGAAAATCTTATCTCAATCCAAGGAGAAAGAAAAAATTAAAATAAAGAAATAAGTTAATATGGGATCACATTTTGAGAATCTAAGTTCTAATACTCTTTTTCATTTTACAGGCTCTTTAAAGAATTTAACAGGTATTTTAGCCAGCACATTTTTACCTAGATATTGTCTTGAAGTACCAAATTTTTTTAAGAAAATTCCTTTCAATTCAAACCTTGCCTATCCTATGGTTTGTTTTTGCGACATTCCTTTATCAAAGGTTAAGAGGCACATTGGACTATATGGAAACTACGGGATAGGTTTAAGTAAAGAATGGGCAATTAAGAACAACTTAAGTCCTGTAATATACACAAGGAAAAATGCAAAAACTGCCAATACAATTGAAAATCTAATTTCTTGGTTTGATTCAATACAAGAGAAATTGTCTGAAGATGACAAATTTATTTTTAGAAAAAGTTATTCAGAACTTTTAATGCATTTAAAACCATATTATGGGAACATGATAAAAGATGGAAAAATCATTAAAAAAAGATTCTATGATGAAAGAGAATGGAGATGGATTCCAGAATTAGATCCAAAATTGTTTAGATCACATTTGCTAAAAGATGAATTTAATGATCAAAATATAAAAGAAGTAGAAAATAAAAAGATAGCGGTTTTTAGAAAACTGAATTTCAAACCTGAGGATATAAGATACCTCATAATTAATAATGATGATGAAATCGATTCCTTTATTCAAGATCTGGAATCAATAAAAGTAAACTTCAATAGCAGAGCCATTAAAAAGTTGACCTCTAGAATAATAACTAATGATCAAATAATTAAAGATTTTTAGAAAAATAAAGCCCCCTTTGGGTGTATTTTAGACAATTGAACCTGGACTGGATGGTGCCGATAGCTATCGGCAGGTAATCGCTCCCCCTTTTTTTTGGGGGATTTGAAATCCCACTCAAATGCCATTCCCAAGAACCTAGAGGTAGGAGTATTTTATTTTTCAGGGGTACTTCCGAAGTACCCCCCTCCACTTCATTACCCCACCGTCAGACCTATTTACTCCTCGCTTGCACCAATTTGCTCGGACGTTGAACCTTTTTGGTTCACGCTTGAGCCTTTTTACTCCGACGTTGATTCTTTTTGCTTCGACGTTGGACCTTTTTGCTCCAACGTTGAGTCTTTTTGGTTCAACGTTGAGCCTTTTTGTATCAACGATGAGCCTTTTTGTATCAACCTTGGATCTTTTAACCTTAACGTTTAGTCTTTTTATTTCAACGTCGGATCTTATTGTATCAACTTTGAGTCTTTTAATATCAAAGTTGGGTCTTTTTACATTATTGTTGGGTCTTTTTGTATCAACTTTGATTCTTTTTGCTCCGACCTTGGACCTTTTTGATTCAATGTTGCGCCTATTTGGTTGAAGCTTGGACTTTGGGGGCTCACTGGTGGGGTATGGAAGTACCCATTTCAAAGACCTATCCACATTTCATATGCTCCGCTGGGTGAAATTTGCAATCCCACCATTTTATTTTTTGGAATTTGTAATTCCAATTCCTTCTCTACTGTTCCTGAAATTACATGTAGATTGCCCGAATTCGGACATTTTTGATCGGGTAGAGCTTGTGCGTAGGCGGACAAATCGCTTAATTCTTTCAATTTGGGCCTCTTTCTGTGGCATAGAACTGGCAAAGCCAACAATATCAACTGATGCTTGTTTCTCTTTTGTCCCTTTTCCCAAATCCTCATTTTATACTCCCATGATCCACAGCTACCTTCGCATTGCCTGGAGAAGTCTAACCAAAAGAAAGCTTTTTACTTTTATCAACCTCACAGGTTTGGTCTTGGGCCTAAGTTCTTTCCTGTTGCTCTTTTCTTTTGTAGCATCTGAATGGACCTACAATGATTTCCATGCCAACAAGGATAATATTTACCGGCTTGTGGTGACGGATGGGGTCAATGAACCTGAGGTCTTTCTTCCTCCAGGATATGCGGCGGTAATGGAATCACAGTTTACGAATATAGCCCAAGTCAATACCTTGGCAAGTCAGATAGCAGGTGGATTGGTCATCATCCCCGATACCAAGGAATCTTTCAAAGAGGATCGGATCATGTATGCAGACGGGGATTTTTTCAGGGCATTTTCCTTTCCAATACTAAAAGGCAATGCCGATCTGACCCAACCAAATACGGTGGTAATTTCAGCTTCATTGGCTAAGAAGTTCTTTGGCAGTGAAAACGGCATAGGCAAAACCATTCAGGTGAGCAACCAATTTGGCAAAACCGACTATACCGTCAGCGGGATTTTGGATGAAATTTCTGACAGGTCTGATATCAAAGGAGAGATCTTTCTCTCCATCCATACTTTGGAAAATCAAGCCAATAGAAATGGCAATGACTGGGCAGACCCCAATGGGATGGATTCCGGTTTTGTCAACCTCTTTATTACCCTCAAAGACGGAGTTGACAAATCAAATACAGAAAACCTGATCACGCAATTTGTAAGGCAAAATCCGGATGCCAAGGACGAAACTGTCATTTTGCAGCCATTATCGGAAATCCATCTGGGCAATTCCCTGTCTGACCCTTTGCCGACGCAGGGAAGTATGGGAACCGTTCTGGTTTTTGCAGCCATTGCTTTGTTGATATTGGCCATAGCCTATGTCAATTACCTGAACCTTTCCGCTGCAAACATCCTTACAAGGATCAAGGAAATCCGGATGAGAAAAGTGCTTGGCGCCGGTAGTTGGCAGCTTGCACAGCAGTTTATGATCGAAACATTGCTGCTGATGGCATTTGCATTCGGGATTTCTTTTTTGATTGTCAATCTTTTGGAAAGCCCGTTTGAGAAAATATTCGGACAGGCGCTTTGGTTTGGGGCTTATGCATTACCGGTATTTTGGTTGGTGATTTTTGCCATATTCATGCTTTGTACCCTTCTTTCAGGATTTTATGTGGTGATGCTGTCAGGGAAATTTGGCCATCAGTTTCAGATCAATTTTCAACCAAAAAGCAGTCAAACGCTCAAGAAATCTCTTGTTATACTTCAGTTTGCCATATCGGTGACCATCATTGTCGGTACCATTGCGATCCGCGACCAACTCAGTTTTATGCAAAACCAAAATCTGGGCATGGATATCACACAGAAGCTCGTGATAGACGGGCCAAGTGATATCGGTGAAAACGGTGCTTCCAAAATATCAGCTTTCAAATCAACCGTCAGGTCACAGGCTTTTGTGGAGAAATTAAGCACCTCCAATGCCTTACCCGGAATCGGGTACAATTTCTTTGCGAGTGGCATCACGCCGATGGTCCCTAGGCCTGAGGATAAAGACAAATCCTATGGCATGATGATCATGGATGATGAATTTGTCAATACCTATGGCATGACCTTGGTGGCAGGAAGAAATTTCACAACTGAGGAAGCAAGCCAAGGATGGGGTAATTCCAAAAAACTCATGCTCAATGAAAAAGCAGCATTGGGCTTGGGATTTGAATCCGCTGAAGCGGCAGTGGGGCAGAACATACTTTGGGGAGAACCATTTGAAGTTTTGGCAGTGGTCAAGGATTACCACCATATGTCACTTAAAGAAGAGATCAAACCGATGGTTTTTTTGCCATCACAGGGTTCGGGCTATTTTAGTTTGGTTGTTAGGAGCGATCAAATGAAAGCCAATCTTGAATCCCTCCAAGAAATCTATAAAGACATTTTTCCCGGAAATCCCTTTTCCTATTTCTTCATGGACGAACGGTATGCCGTGCAATACAAGCAGGAACAGCAATTGGGTGAGGCTTTTTTGATAGGAGGGATCATTGCCATTCTGATATCCTGTATGGGTTTGTTTGCCTTGGCAGCTTACACCGTGCAGCAAAAATCCAAGGAAATCGGAATCCGCAAAGTCCTTGGCGCCAGCAGTGAAAGCCTTATCCAACTTATAAGTAAGGATTTTGTGATCTTGGTCGGAATTGCTTTGCTGTTGGCATTTCCAATTTCTTGGTGGGCGCTTGATGCTTGGCAATCAGGATTTCCTTACAAAGCAGGAATCTCATTTTCCACATTCCTGTTAGCGGGCGGTCTGACCTTGTTGATCGCATTGGTGACTGTGGGTTCGCAGGCTTTGAAAGCCGCTTGGGCCAATCCCGTGGATTCCATTAAGGATGAATGAAATTTATAAATCTCCACAGAGTTCACAGGGGGGCATGGAAGGCAATGAGAAAAAGGAAAAATGTTTGTGGACAGACAAACATTGGCGAAATAATGTGAAAAGGGTTAAGAGTTAAAGATTAATGGAATTTGGGGAGGTAAACAATTGCTACAGATTCTTTATTTCTGTTTCTCCGGATCCTTTGAGATAAACATTATTCCCTGCGATTGTTCCTATTTGACCCTAATCATTTTCCTCCTTCAAATTGATGATATAAGACAAAAGGGCGTCAGTCTCTTCTTCGCTCATACCATTGAGCAAGCCGTTATACATCAATGACTTTTCATATGATTCTTCACTCTTCACTTCAGCCTTTGGAATATCCAAGACGCGGTTTCCAATAACCATCAACTTGATATAATCCTGGTCCGTACCCACAACTCTTCCCAAAAATACCTCGCCATTCACATTGGTGATTTTAGTAGCAATCATTCCGGGTTTTAACCGTAGGGAAGGATTGTTGATTTCCTCGAGCAATTCAGTTTTGGAATAGAATTTTCCAATGTCCATGAGGTCAGGACCGATTAAGTCACTATTACCATCTACACTGTGACAGGCGCTACAGGCTTTTTCGGCAAAAAGCTGTTTTCCTGCAACCAAAACATCTTCTGAGGAGGGAGTCGTTTTTTCTTCAGCGAGCATTTCGCGCGGCATGGGTTTGATCCAAGGGGCATAGGTCATTCTGTAAATGGCCCCTTCTATCTGTTCGATAGGCTGATACCAATAGTCGGTCTTTCCGACATGGGTAATGTAAAGGTCACCATTTGACCCAAATGCCAAATCGGATATTTTCGGAATTCTTTTGGCTATCGGTATTTCCTCAATTTGGTAAGTTCCATCTTCTTTGCGTTCTATTTCCAACCTGCTGATAGCCCCCCGTTCCCATCTTTCACCCGGTCCAAAAAATGATACAAAAAGGTCACCTGCAGTTCCACCAAAATCATTTGTCAAGGGATTGAAAACCATTCCTGCAGGTGCCACTTCGGAGACAAAATTGTGAATCGGCAATTCCTTGGATTCAGGATTGTTGTATTTAACAGGATGGTGTCCGTAGAATTTGCCCTGCTGTGCGAGATTGAGTTCTTCGGTGGGATTTCCTCCGCCGCCATTGTCTATAAACAAGAGGTCATTGTATTGATTGAAAACCATACTGTGGACTGATCTCACTCCTGTAACAAATTTTTCTGCTTCTTTTCCGTCAGGGCTGATTCGGAGTACCGCACCTCTAAATCCATCGGGATCCGCGGCTGCGCCTGCATTCCATGAATCTGTGGACAAAACAACATATAGGTAGCCATCAGGACCAAAAGTCAATCCGGAAGTAAATTCATAGGGATGTTCTGATTGTGGTATACGATCAAAAAAAGTTTTGCTGATATCAGCTTTCCCATCACCGTCTTGGTCTGTATAAATCCGGATTTCTTGTGCCGTGCCTACGTAAAGTTCATTGCCTTTGAATAAAAGGCCGACAGGAGTGCGGAGTCCATCATCTTTCACATTACAAAACAGCCTTGCCTCATCTTCCCAACCATCTCCATCAGAATCATGGAGCGAATAGATTTCTCCGGTGTTGTTTGCTACATACAGTACACTGTCCGGTCCCAAGATGATTTTAACAGGATTCCTGACTTTGACTCCTTTTTCTATAGGAAGTTTGGTGATGGCATAAGAACCAAAAACATCGATATCTTTCTCCCTCAGCTTTTCAATTGTTTCCTGACCAAGAGTGGATTTTTCTTGATTTTGACAAGAAATAATCAAAACGGTTAGAAATATCGAAAAAACAAAGGAGCTTATTTTAGAAAAAAGATAGACCATGTTGGCCTCTTTATATGTCGTGCTCATAGGTGCTTTTGATTAGTAAAAACTCAAAATATTTAAAGGATAGAATTGAAGAATGGAAAAAAAGAAAAACCTGTATTAAATGATATTTTCCCCTATTTCAAACCTATTAAATGTAGGTTAAAGGAATTAAATTTTGATTCGAAATTTGAATATTTATTTATTACAATGAATCAAATCAAAACACGGGAAAACCAATAGTAAAAAACAGGTTCAAGGTCTTTGAGTCCATAGAAATGAGGAAGTTACCAGATCCTAATCATTTCCGCATTCCTAAATCCAAATTCACAAAGTCTTCCTTCAATTTATTGACCGTGAGCGAACAAAATCAGTCCTGTACGGACAATGAATGTTCTTAAAATTGCCAATTTATACTCTTTAAGCCTGTTTTTGGCTTTGGCACAATCTCTGAAAAAGATATGGAAACCAATTCTTATTCTATAGCCATGAAAAACAGCAAATCCATCATTCTCGCTTTTTCTCTTTTCTTTATTGCCATATCAGTTTTGGCACAACAAACCGAAACCCGTACACCGGGCAATTTTACAAAAATATACTCAGGCGGAAGTTGGGATGTCATCGTCCAAACGGGAAACAAAGACGAGGTCCGCTTGGAATCCTCCAACATTTCCCTGGACAAAGTCATCACCGAAGTTGAAAACAATACCTTAAAAATTTCCCTCGAAAAAGGCAATTACCGGAATATCGGCTTGACTGTCTATGTGACTGTCAGGGAGGTGGAAGGTTTGAAAAGCACCGGTTCGGGAAGTATCAAGATGCAATCTGATATTTCTGTAGGGTCGCTTTCCCTGGGAAATACAGGTTCAGGGAGTGTCATTTTAAAAAATGTAAATGCGGACAACCTATCTGTGGGATTGACAGGATCAGGAATCGTGTCCATCGCAGGTGGAACTGTAGGAATGCTTAGTGTATCCCAAACGGGTTCAGGCGATTTCAAAGGGTCTGAATTGGTGGCTGAAGAAGCAAGCATCAACAAAACAGGATCAGGACAATCATACATCGGCATGGTAGAAAACCTGAATGTGAAATCCACGGGTTCCGGAAATGTCTATTATTCAGGAAATCCTGAGAGGACCAATATATCCTCTACAGGTTCGGCAAGGGTGATTAAAAAGAGTGATCAGTAGACATTAATCAGTGGTCAGTATTCAGTTTTTGGAATGATGAATTCGGAATGATAAAAATTAAAAATGTTGGATTCGAAAAGAAAAAGAGATACAAGATGCAAGTCGCAAGATTCAAGACTTGACATCTCGACTATAATGAGAACTCGACAACCTGCCTACCGTAGGCAGGCGCGCAGCAGACAACAATTATAACAATTACAACCACTATAACCACTACAACCACTAGAACTCTACAACCATGGTCAGTAACTATTTTAAAATCGTATTCAGAAATACCAAAAAGCATCCGCTTTATGTCATGATCAATATCTTTGGTTTGGCTGTGGGGATGGCAGTAAGTATTTTGATTCTTTTGTTTGTCAAGCATGAACTGAGTTACGACAAATACCATGAAAATTCTGACCGAATTGTTAGGGTTTCCCGGGCTTGGTTCAATCAGGATGGAGAAATCAGTCTTCACCTAGGCCATGCTGCGCCGCCTTTTGGGCCACTGATCAAATCTGACTTTGGAGATGATGTGGAACAAACAGTAAGGTTTTTCAATTTCAATCCTTTAGTCAAATACAATGATGACGCGTTTGTAGAGGAGCGCTTTTTTTTCGCTGATCCGGAGGTTTTCGAAGTGTTTTCATGGAAGCTGCTTGAGGGAAAATCTGATGTGCTTGGCCAATTCAGCGATGCGATTATCCTGACTGAGACCATGGCCAAAAAATATTTTGGCAATGAAAATCCTATCGGAAAAACCTTGGAATTGGAGCTTGTCGGAAACAGGGTCCCTTTTCAGGTTCGAGGCCTGATGGAAGATGTTCCTGACAATTCTCATTTTCAGGTGGATTTCCTCGCTTCAATGCGGCCTGTCAAGGATTTTTATGGAGGGGAGGAGCAGATGATGCAAAATTATGGTTCCAATAATTTCTCTACTTACCTTCTTTTGGCCGAAGGTGTGAAAGCAGAAGTTTTGGAAGCTAAATTGCCGGAGTTGATCGATAGACATATGGGCGAAAATCAGGCTGGAGTTCCTGCTTCCAAAGGTACCCAATTGTTTCTTTGGCCTTTGACAGATATTCACCTGCATTCCAACCTTGATTCAGAAATAGAACCAAACGGAAATATCGATTATGTCTATGTTTATCTGGCAGTAGCGCTGTTTATCCTTTTGATTGCCTGCATCAATTTCATGAATTTATCCACGGCACGTTCTTCACTGCGCTCTATGGAAGTGGGGTTGAGGAAAGTGATGGGGGCTGACAGGTCCGGTTTGGTAAGGCAGTTTATGGGAGAGTCGTTTGTTCTGGCATTTATTGCTTTGGTTTTTGCGGTGATTCTGGTATTTGTGTTCTTGCCGGTTTTTGCCAATTTCACGGATAAAGCATTAAGTTTTAACCTTATTAAAAATCCTGAGTACTTATTTGGATTGCTAGGTTTGGCGCTCTTTGTTGGTTTGATATCAGGAAGTTATCCTGCCTTGTTTCTATCAGGATTTACACCTTCCAAAGTCCTGAAAGGTGTCTTTAAAGCTGGTTCGGGACACAAGCAATTCAGGTCAGCCTTGGTTACAGGTCAGTTTGCCATATCGGTCATGCTGATCGTGGCGGTATTGGTAGTGATAAGCCAACTCAATTTTATGCAATCCAAAGACCTTGGATTCAAGAAGGATGATCTGGTGGTCCTGCCTGCCAATCAAAATATAACAAGCAATTATTTGATCCTCAAGGACCGGCTGGAAAACCATCCCGGTATCAGGGAAGTGAGTATTTCTAGCAGGGTTCCATCAGGCAGGTTGCTCGATTCGCAAGGCGCTTCTGCAGAAGTCAACGGTGAGTTGAGTCAGGTCAATGTGCGGATCGCAGATATCCATGTTGCCCATAATTTTACCCAGACATTTGGTATTCCGATTGTGGCAGGCAGGACCTTCGATTATTTACAGGCGACAGATTCTACAGAAGCATTTGTCTTAAATGAAGCGGCTATCAGGGCCATCGGTTGGTTAAGTCCTGAGGAAGCTGTTGGAAAGCAATTCAACTATGGCGGCAGAAAAGGTTATGTGACAGGTGTAATGAAGGATTTTCATTTTGAATCGCTTCATCAGCCTATTGTTCCGATCGTATTTATGATTTCGGTGGATCGGAGCAATCTTGTGACCATCAAAATAGATGCAGACAAGAAAGAAGAGACTTTGGCCTACCTGAAAGAGGAATGGCAGCAGTTGAGACCCGATTATCCCTTTGATCCGCTTTTTGTGGATGAAGGATTCAACAGGCAATATGAAGCCGAAAATAAGGTGAAGACCATCTTCACTTTTTTTGCAGGGTTGGCGGTACTGATTTCAATTTTAGGTTTGTTGGGTTTGACCACTTTTGAGACCGAGCAAAGAACCCGTGAAATCGGAATCCGAAAAGTAATGGGAGCAGAGACTTTCAATATTGTGACATTGTTAGGCAAAGACTTTATGAAACTTGTCTTTTTCGGATTTTTGATAGCTGTGCCCATTTCCTGGTATGGCATGTCACAGTGGTTGGAGGATTTTGCCTTTAGGATAGGGATTTCTTGGCAGGTATTTTTGATTGCGGGCTTGGTAGCAGGTTTGATTGCAGCAATCACCGTGTCAGGTCAGGCGATTAAAGCGGCTTTGGCCAATCCGGTCAAATCGATAAAGAATGAATAGATAAAAAACCCTGTTGAACCTAGAATGAGAAAACCCATCGTTGGCTATTGCCCGGTGGGTTTTTGTTTTATACTGGCGGAGATTTCATTTTTAACGAGCGTAGACTTCAGTTTTGCCCACTGGCGGACAAAAATGTTCGGGTTTTTAAGTAAAATATTACACAAACAGCCTTTTTGATAAATAGAAGGCATTTTTCTGATGGCATGGAAGTGGGATAGTGTGAAATGACGAATCTAAAATAATGTATTCAGAATGACGGATTCCGATAACCCGAAAACCGGATAACAACTACAACCACTAAAACAATTATAACAAATAGTATCAAGTATTAAGTATCAAGTACCAAGATTCGAAGACAAGCGGGCAACATTGAAAACTCGAAAACAATTACAACAACTACAACCATAGACCCCATGCTCAAAAACTACTTTAAAATCGCTTGGAGAAACCTCGTAAGGAATAAATCCTTCAGTATAATCAATATCCTTGGCTTGGCGGTAAGTATGTCTATTTGTTTGCTGATTATCATGATCGTGATGGACCAGTATAGCTATGATTCCTACCATAGCAAAAAGGATAGAATCTACAGGGTGCATTCGACGGAGTACCAGACCAACCAAGGAGAAACAGCGAGCTCTGCTTTGCCTTTGGCTGAAAAACTTAAAAGGGAATACCCTATCATAGCTGAGGCTTCAGCCCTCAACAGTGAAATAGGGGGAGATGTCATCTATGAAGATAAGTTTGCATCAGGAGGAGGTTATTTTGCTGATGAGAACATTTTTAAAATACTTGATTTTTCTTTCAGGGAAGGAAATCCCGAAACAGCACTGAAAAAACCTTTTTCTCTGGTCATCACTTCAGAGTTGGCGGAGATATTATTTAAAAATGAATCAGCCCTTGGCAAAACAGTTGCTTTCCATGACAAAGATATCAGGGCCACCGATATCGAGGAAGGCAATATTGAAACTGATTTCGGCTACTTTACCATCACAGGTGTACTCAACCCCAATCCCGGCAAAACCCATCTACCCTTCAAACTTTTGGCCTCAATGAGTACAATGAAATCCTTACCGGAAGGATCGGTAATGGCTACAGATGAGCAGGATTGGAACAACGTTTGGACCAATTATACTTATGTGCTATTGGAGGAAGGAAAGAAAAAAAGCGACTTTCAGTCAATTCTTGATAAAGTTTCTGAGGAAATATATGGGGCAAAATTTGAAGACAAGCATTCTTTTAAAGCTGTTGCTTTGAGTGAAATTAACCCAATGGGGATAATTGGAAACACGACCCATGTTGGGATTCCAAAAGTAGTCCTGTTGATATTGGGCGTGCTTTGTATCATTGTAATGATTTCAGCCTGTCTGAACTATACCAATATGTCGGTAGCCAGAGCACTCACTAGGATCAGAGAAGTAGGTATCAGGAAGGTTTCAGGTGCAAGCAAGACACAGATTTTTGCGCAGTTTATTACTGAAGCTGTGGTTATCTCTCTTTGTTCATTGGTCTTGGCTTTCTTTCTGCTCCAATTGCTCCAAAAAGGTGTGGCAGGAATGACTTTTGACAAGTATCTCAAGATATCCTTTGATCAAAATCTACCAGCAATATTGATTTTTATAGGTTTCAGTATAGCTGTTGGGATTTTGGCAGGATTGCTTCCGGCTTCCTATGTGTCCAAACTGAATCCCATTAATTTATTCAACAAATTAAGTGGTGTCAGATTGTTCAAAAACTTGAGGATCAGAAATATCCTATTGGTAGTGCAGTTTTCCATTTCTCTGATTTTCATTATTTCAGTGGTGCTGATCAAGTCACAATCCATGCATATGTTGAATTTCGAATATGGATTTGAAAAGGATAACATTGTTACCGTTAAGCTTTATAACACTGAGAACTATTCAAGATTTGCCCAAGCTGTAGCTTCTACACCATCAGTCATCGAAGTAGGGGCGACATCGCTGTTGCCTGCCGGAGGTTGGAATTTTGGAAGTGATGTGGTGAACCCTGATTTTCCTATGGATAGTATTTCCACCAATTTTTTTGACATCAATTCCTCAGCAGTAGATGTTTTTGAATTAGAAATCCTGGCAGGGTCTAACCTTCCTGCTGAAGGAAGTCCCAATTTGGTTTTGATAAACGAAAAGGCGGTTGGTGAATTCAAATTCGGAAGTGCAGATGAGGCAGTCGGCAAGCAATTTACAATAAACAATAATGGTGAATACCAAAATTTGCAGGTAGCAGGAGTGGTCAGGGATTTTCAGTTTCTTCCTTCCATCAGAGAAATGCAAAGCTTGGTATTGCGAAACAGGGAAGACCAACTTGGCTTTGCTTTGGTCAAAATTTCAAACCAAAACCAAGCTGAGACACTTGCGGCATTGGAATCATCCTGGAAAGAAGTGAATCCAAATTCCAAGTTTTCTTATAAATTTCTGGACGAAGAGCTGTTATTCATACATCAGGTTTTGGGTGATGTATCCTCCGTAATCGGTTTGATTTCCTTTTTGGCAGTATTTGTTTCTTGTTTGGGTCTCTTGGGAATGGCGACCTATACCGCCCAAACGCGGATCAAGGAAATCGGAATAAGAAAAACCCTTGGGTCAAGTACCACTCAGATCATCTATTTGTTATCTAAGGCATTTTTGGTCTTATTGGGGATCGCTGTTTTGGTAGCAGTGCCATCAGCCTATTTCATCAATAATTTGTGGCTCAATTTCTTCGCCTCTAGGGTTAGTATCGGAGTAGTTCCGATCGGGATTGGAGTAGGAGCTGTTTTATTGATCAGTTTGGGGATAATCTTTTCCCAAGCTTATAGGGCGGCAACCATTAATCCCATTGAAAGCCTTAGAAATGATTAAAATCAAGGAGGATCAGGGTGACGCAACCTGACAACGAACTACACAACATTGACAACCTGACAACAATCATAACAAATACAACCACTACAACAATTTCTTCCATGCTCAAAAACTATTTCAAAATCGCCTGGCGCTCTCTTACACGAAGCAAATGGATCGGGGCCATCAATATCCTCGGTCTGACTATTGGGATTACTGCGGCATTGTTGCTATTTATCGTAGTGCAGCACGAACTGAGTTATGATAAGTTTCAAAGCAATTATGACAAAATCTACCGGGTTGTCTCCCACGATACATATGAAAACATTACCGAAAAAACACCCGGTGTTTCCAATCCTGTGCCGGATGCCTTGATGGCAGATAAGGGAAGGTTTGAAAAGGTGGTACCTGTGATTTCCCATTATGATGTTCAAGTCAATGTCCAATCGGATGATAAACCTTCAGAAATAAACAAATTTAGATCTGAGTCTCTGTTTTTCTCCACATCGGAATATGCAGACTTGTTTGACTTGGAGTTTTTGGCAGGAAGTGCAGGGGTCTTGAACCAACCGGAAATGGTTGTTTTGACGCGCGCAGAAGGAGACAGGTTTTTTGGATCTTGGCAAACTGCACAAGGGAAATCACTTCAGCTTACCAATGGCGTGAATTTGGAAGTAGGTGCGGTGGTAGCGGACATACCTGAAAACAGTAATTTTAATTTTGACATCTTGGTTTCTTATGAGACACTCAGATCGCATCAGGATGTATTTGGGTATGATCTTGGAGAATGGGGGAGTACCGGGAGTAATTTTCAGGCCTATGTTTTGGTGGATCCCAATGCAGATCTGACTTTGATTCAGAGTCAGTTGGATGATTTTTCTAAAAAGCACTTCGAAGGTAGGGGAACTTCAATAAGGACGCATCACCTGCAGCCGATGAGTGATATCCATTTTAATTCTGATCTGGAGCCGCTGACCGGAAGATTGGTCAGAAAATCAACGATACAGACTTTGATCATTGTAGGGGTTTTTATTCTGATTATGGCCTCGATCAACTTTGTCAATCTGAGCACGTCACAGGCCATCGGCAGAAGCAAAGAAATCGGCGTGCGCAAAGTGATGGGCAGCTCAAAATCCCAAATAGCTTTGCAATCCTTTGGAGAGACTTTTTTGACCATCGCGCTGGCTTCTGTTTTGTCATTTGGATTAGCCAATCTTTTATTGCCTTTTTTGGATAAAATCGCAGATGTCCCGGCTACAATCAGTTTCTTTCAGCAGCCAATTCTATTTTTTATGATGGCAATGATTTCTATCCTGACCTTGCTTGCAGGCTTTTATCCTGCCATGATCATTTCCAAATTTCAGCCTATCCGCGCATTGAAAAACAAGTTTCAAGGCGCAGAGATAGGAGGCGTTTCTATCAGAAGAGGTTTGGTGGTATTGCAGTTTGCCATTGCACAGATCCTGATGATCGGTACATTGATTGCAATCAGACAGATGAATCTGGTTCAAAATACTGACCTTGGCTTTAACAAGGATGCGGTTTACTTTATCGATGTACCTACTGATTCCAAATCAGATGTTCGGATTGAAGGATTCAAGCAGCAGTTACTGGGGATTCCCGGCGTGATAGGAGCGAGTATGGCTTCAGATGTACCCTCCTCGGACAACAACTCCGCTTCGAATTTTTATTTTGACAACAAGAGTAAGGACATTGTTTTTCCTGCTTTTCTCAAGTTTGCAGACGAGGACTATTTTGATTTGTATGAAATGGAATTTGTTGCGGGTCAGGGATATCCTATGAGTGATACCATCCGAAATGTGGTGATCAACGAGACCATGGCGAAGAAACTTTTGATTCCATCCCCGGAGGAAGCCATCGGCAAAAACATCCGACTAGGAGGTGGCGGAGATTGGGTTCCCATCACAGGTGTGGTAAAAGATTTCACGGTCAATTCACTTCGCGAAGAAATTAAGCAATTGCTGATTACGAGTAACAAACCGAACTACAGGCAAGTTGCGGTTCGCCTTGACAGATCTGCGCAAAAGGCAACACTGGAGGCGATTCAGGGAAAGTTTGAAGAAATATATCCGGAACAAATTTACAGCGGAAATTTTCTTGATGAATCTATTGCCGCGTTTTATGAAAGCGAGCAGAAACTGGCTTTGGTCTATAAAATATTTGCATTGCTTTCCATTTTGATTTCTTGTATCGGACTGTATGGCTTGGTGTCATTTATGGTGGGTCAAAAAGTAAAAGAAATTGGAATTCGAAAAGTCCTTGGCGCATCGGTAACACAGATTACTTTGATGCTTTCCAAGGAATTTATCTTAATGGTTTTGCTGGCATTTGTGATTGCCATTCCGCTAGCCTATTTCATGGTGCAGGAATGGTTGGCTTCCTTTGCCTACAAAACCCCGATGTCGGTCGGTTTATTCTTTTCAGTGATGTTGGTTTCCCTGCTGATCACCGCATTGACGGTAGGATCTAAAGCAATAAAAGCAGCCATTGCAAATCCGGTGGATAGTTTGACGGATGAATAAATAGACAAAAGATTTGAGACGTGAGATATGAGACGCAAAGAATCAAGAAGCAAGAAAAAAGACTTGGGGAAATGGGAATTAGGAATGATGAATTAATAATGAAAAATGAAGGATCCAGAAAATCCGACAACAATGGCCACCAACAGACCAAATCCACCAATTAGATCTGAGATTCTTCGCTACACTCAGAAAGACGGTTCTCGAAACCAGACAACCTGACAACGCAAAGCAGATAACAATTAAAACTATTACAACCACCATAACCACTACAACCACTTTAATTTTCTTCCTATGTTCAAAAACATCTTCAAAACCGCAATCAGGAGTTTTTGGAAAACCAAAACGATCTCCTTGATCAATGTACTAGGCCTTTCCCTTGGTATAGCGATCTGCATTATCATTTCCCTGTTTTTGTTTAATGAACTGAGTTACGACAAGCATCACACAAATGCGGAGCGGATTTACAGGGTAAAATCCGACATCATATTCGGCGGAAACAGTTTCAATATGATCCAATGCCCTGCACCCATGGCTGAGGCCATGCCACTTGAGATTCCTGAAGTGGAAGCAGCAGTTCACTTTAGGAGTCAGGGATCATTTTTGGTCAAAAGGGAAGAAGATAACATTAAGGAAAATGATGTTGTCTATGCCGGTAAGGACTTTTTCAAAGTTTTTACTGTACCCTTGGTGGAAGGCAATGTTGAAGGTGCTTTGGATGAACCCAATACAATGGCCATCAGCAAAAAAACCGCGGACAAATTCTTCCCTAATGAAAGTGCCGTTGGCAAAACCCTGATTTTGGACAATAAATCCAATTATAAAATCACAGCTGTTTATGAAGACATGCCGGTCAACAGCCATTTTCATTTTGATCTGATCTTGGCTGCAGCCGGATTGGAAGAAGCTCAATCCACTTTTTGGTTGAGCAATAATTTTCCCACTTACCTTTTACTCCATGAAGGTGCTGATCCAGCTGCTGTCGATGCCAAACTCAAGGAAATGATCCAAACCCATGTTGTCCCGGCTTTGGGACAGGTGATGGGAGAAAGTTTTAGCCTGACGGAGTTTGAATCAAGCGGAAACAAAATTGATTATTCGCTTCAGCCTTTGCTTGATATCCACCTTTACAGTAACCTTCAAGGTGAGTTTGAACCCAATTTCAACATCACCTACATCTACATGTTTGCTGCCATCGCGGTATTTATTCTGTTGATAGCCTGTATCAATTTCATGAACCTTTCCACTGCAAGGTCTTCAAGCCGCGCCAAAGAGGTGGGAGTGAGAAAAGCGCTTGGATCGGGTAAGAAAGATCTGATGTGGCAATTTTTGACCGAAACCTTTTTGATGAGTTTGTTCTCTTTTATTGTCGCGTTGGCGATAACTGTCTTTTTGCTTCCGTTTTTCAACGAGCTTTCAAACCGCTCATTGGAGATTCCTTATTCCGACATTTTGTTTTACGTTAGCTTACTAGGAGGTGCGTTTTTCGTGGGACTTTTGGCAGGAATTTATCCTTCCTTTTTCCTTGCAGCCTTTGAACCGATAAAAGTTTTGAAAGGCAATTTGTCCGGCAGAAAAGGAAGTGGGTCTGTTAGAAGCAGCCTGGTAGTATTTCAGTTTGCAATCTCTATTATCCTGATCATTGCCACAGTTTCAGTATTCAGTCAGCTTAATTATATTCAGAAAAAGGAGCTCGGCTTCAACAAAGACCAAGTGATCATGGTGGAGGACATCTATGCCCTTGGAGATCAGGCGCAGTCCTTCAAAGACGAAATCGTGCAAAGCAGTTTGGTGGATGTGGGGACATTCAGCGGTTTTCTGCCTGTTTCCGGTACTTGGAGATCAGACAATCCATGGTGGGGTGAAGGCAAAGATCCAAAGCAGCAGGAGAACTTGGTAAGTCTTCAGAACTGGTCTGTTGATTTTGACTATATCAAAACTTTGGGAATGAAAATCATAGAAGGGAGGGATTTTTCCGTGGAATTTCCTTCTGACTCCAATGCAGTGATACTAAATCAAACTGCCTTGAAGAACTTTAATCTGGAAGGAAATCCGATTGGACAGCGGATAGCCACTTTTTCCGGAAATCCTACAGATGGATTATCCAATATGGATTTGGAATACAAGACCATCGTGGGGATTGTCGAAAACTTCCACTTTGAATCCCTAAAGGAAAATATCAATGCCGTAATGATTTATCCCAGCAAAAGGCCTCAGGGATTTGCCTCTTTTAAGTTCAATGCCAAGGACAGTAAAGAAGTTATAGATCTGGTCGAATCAAAATGGAGGTCAATAGCACCGGGTCAACCCTTCAACTATTCATTCCTTGATGATAAGTTTGGCGATATGTACAAAGCTGAGTCCCGTATCGGAAATGTTTTCGCTTCCTTTACCGTCATAGCCATTTTTATAGCCTGTCTCGGTTTATTTGCCTTGACAGCCTATACTGCAGAGCAAAGAAGAAAAGAAATCGGTATCAGAAAAGCACTTGGGGCAAGTGTGGGAGGGATAGTTTTCTTGCTTTCTCAAGAGTTTACCAAACTGGTTTTGATTGCATTTGTCTTTGCTGCGCCTCTGGCTTGGTATGGCATGAGTCAGTGGCTGGAAGATTATCAATTCAGGATTGACTTAGGTTGGGAGATTTTTGTATTTTCTGCCTTGGGTGTTTTGTTGGTAGCGTGGGGAGTTATGGGAGTCCAATCTGTCCGTGCGGCAATGGCTAATCCGGTTGATTCTTTGAGAAGCGAGTGATTTGAGAAGCGAGGCTTTGAGAATTCATAATGATGAATTAATAATTAAGAATGACGGATCCCGAAAACCCGACAACAATGACAACTTGATAACGATTAGAACAATTACAACCAAATAAAACCCCCATGATCCACCGCCATTTGAGAACCACACTTCGCTTCCTATGGAGACAAAGACTGTTTACAGGGTTGAATATTCTAGGATTGGCGATTGGCATTGCTTCAAGCTGGATGATTTACAGGATCGTGGATTTTGAGTATAGTTATGATAAGGACCTTCCTCATAAGGAAAGGACATTTAGGCTCATAACTGGGGCGGTTTATGATGAAGGAGAATCCAGGTATGGAGGTGTGTCTGCACCAATCTATCAGGCTATCCGGGAGGAAGTTTCGGGTGTAGAGAAAGCTGTCCCTGTTTTTGGACAGTGGATAGGGAGCGTGGAAATTTCTCAGAAGGTAGGAAAACCAATACTCGTCGAAGATCAGGAGGGAATAGTGGCTGTCGATGAATCCTACTTTGAAATGGTTCCTTATACTTGGTTGGTGGGAAATTCCGCTTCAAGTTTTGAAAATCCCAATAATGTTGTTCTTACCGAAAACCGGGCAAGGGAATATTTTCCCCAATTGAAAATTGAAGAAATACTGGGAAAACCTTTGGTCTATAATGGGGAAATCCAAAAAACCATTTCTGGAATTGTCAAGGACTTGGAAGGTCCTACGGAATTTACCGCTCAGGAATTCATTTACCTCAAGCCGGAAGTTTACGCTCTTGGCGATTGGACCAATACGAATGGATCGGATAAACTCTATCTCAGGTTTTTTGAAGATTCCAATCCGGTGACGGTTTTGGAACAGATCAACGAACTATCAGCTTCCAAATGGGATGAGTTTAACAAAAACCGGGACCAAAATCTCTCTGTAAAAAAATGGTATGAATTGCTTCCAATTTCAGAATCCCACTTTTCGACCCATATCAATGACTATAATGTAAGAAAAGCAAGCAAGCCTGTGATTTATGGACTCATTGGCATCGGCGGATTTCTTTTGCTCTTGGCCTGCATCAATTACATCAACCTCAGCACTGTGCAATTACCTCAAAGGAGTAAGGAAATAGGTGTCAGAAAGACGTTGGGAGGAGGAAGGGTTCAGCTGATCTCCCAGATATTAGGGGAGACATTGATCACCGTTTTGCTTTCAATTATCCTGGCTTTTTTCCTTTCAAATTTCGCCTTCAATCTTTTGGGAGATATCATTCCTCAAGGCACTTTGGAGTATTCAAACCATATCGGAGCGGCTGTTTTCTTGGTTTTGCTTGTCTTGTTGGCAACCATGTTGTCAGGAATTTATCCTGCTTGGCTCATCGCAAAGGTCAGGCCTATCAATATCATGCGTGGTCCAACTATAGTCAATACCGGATCAGGAAAGTTGACTTTGAGAAAAAGCCTAATAGTATTTCAGTTTACCATAGCTCAAGTGTTCATCATTGGTGCTTTGGTTGTAGGACAACAGTTAAAATATGTGCTGCAAAAAGACCTGGGATTCAATAAAGAAGCGATAGTCCTTGTGGACATTCCCATCAAAATACTGTGGGACTCAGCCTTGCAGGTCAAATCATTTCCTTTGCAGGAGGAATTAAAAAATATCGATGGTGTTCAAAAAGTCTCCCTAGGTAGTGAACCGCTTACTCCTGAATACAATTCGGGTCCATTTGCCTATATGGATGAAAACAGCGGTGTTTCCACAGAAAGACAACTCAATATCAAATGGGTTGATACCAATTACCTCGATGTATATGATATGGAGTTGGTTGCCGGAAGGAATATTGAATCTTCAGAAGCTGCAAACGAATATCTGATCAATGAGACAGCGGCTGAAGCTTTTGGATTTGCAAGCCCTCAAGATGCCATCGGGAAATTTATCAATAGAAGGGAAGAGGAATCATTTCCTATTGTTGGTGTGGTCAAAGATTTCCATATCAAGGATTTTTATACAGGAATTGAACCCTTGGTGATGATTCACGAAAAGTCAAATCTTGGCACATTCAATATCAAACTTAACTCTATTGATCCCGCCCAATGGCAAAAAAGTCTGGCGGAAATCGAGGAGAAATGGTACAGCTTCTATCCCCCTGAGACCTTTTCATATAAGTTTTACGGCGAAGCCTTGGATGCCATTTATGTCCAGGAGCGGAATCTTTCCAAGCTTATCAACCTGACCACAGCTATTGCAATTGTGATCAGCTGCCTAGGATTGTTTGGACTGGCCTCGCTCACTGCCTTCCAAAGGACAAAAGAAATCGGAATCCGAAAAATATTGGGAGCAAATGTCGCGGGAATAGTCGCCATGCTTTCCAAGGACTTTGTCAAACTGGTAATTATCGCCATCCTGATTGCTTCTCCATTTGCTTGGTGGGCAGTGGATAAATGGTTGGAAGATTTTGCTTATAAGGTAACTGTCAATTGGTGGATCTTCGGATTTGCAGGATTGCTTGCTGCGGGGATAGCGATGTTGACCGTCGGCTTCCAATCCATTAAAGTTGCGATCCGGAATCCGGTGGACAGTTTAAGAAACGAGTGATTTTAGAGGCGAGAAGCGAGACATGAGACACGAGACAGATTCGCGAAAAGGAGAAGAAATCGTTATTGAACAAAGTATTATATACCAAGTACCAAGCCTCTTGAAAAGAAGCAAGATGCGAGAAGCGATAAGCGAGATTTACAGAAATGATGAATTTTGAATGAATAATTAAGAATTTCGGATTCAGAATGAAAAATGAAATAAACATCGGTCGTCACTCTGAACGCAGTGAAGAGTCTCAGAAAAATGAGATTCTTCACCTCCTCAGGCTCCGGTTCAGAATGACGGATTCCGACAACCAGACAACTTGACAACCCGACAACCATTATAACAATTACAACCACTATAACCATTAGAACAATAACAACCACTAAATCCCCTTCCCTTATGTTTCGAAACTACTTGATCATCGCCTGGAGAAATCTAAAGAGAAATAAACTCAGGACGGCAACCCATATTTTGGGATTGTCAATCGGGATTTCTATCTGTTTTTTGATTTTCAACATCGTTTGGTACTCAAACAGTTTTGACAAATTCCATCCTGATACCGAACAGATATTCAGGGTAGGGATGATTACTGATTTTGGTGACGGGGAATTCCCGAATTCCGGAACTCCCGGTCCATTGGGAGAAGTGATCGACAAGGAATTGACCGGCATAGCGCAGAAGGGGAGGCTTTATACCCTTTGGGAGACCTTGGTGTTTTTGCCTGAGGGACAAAAAGTGATGGGAAGGACCAATAACGTGACTTTTGCAGATGCAGGGTTTTTCCGGATTTTTCCAAGAAAATGGCTCGCCGGAAGTCCTGAAAATTCCCTTGCAAATCCTTACACAGCCGTCATCAGCCATGCTTCCATGCAAAAGTATTTTCCTGGACAGGAACCTTCTCAGGTTTTGGGCAAGGAGATTTTTTACTATGACTCGGATACGATCAATGCTCAGATTACCGGTGTTGTGGCTGACTTTGAAGAAAATACGGATTTCCTTTTCACGGATTTCATTTCTTATTCTACAATCAGAAGTATGGATAAAGAAAATTGGTTTGGACTTGACTCTTGGGGCAATGTCAACTCCAGTTCACAACTCTTTATCAAAAAAGAAACCCTGAAGACTGATTCAGACCTACTTGCCGGATTGACAAAAATATCTGAAAAGAACCTCAACCAAGAAGGGGGAAACTCTAGGTTTACGCTGCAGCCCTTGGCAGAAATACATTTTGACCAATCTGATGGGGGGTCCCAAACAGTATCCAAGGTTTTCTTAAATGGCCTGATATTTATCGGCCTGATCATTTTGTCATTGGCCTGTCTGAATTTTATCAACCTCGAAACAGCACAAGCCATCGGCAGGGCTAAGGAAGTGGGTATCAGAAAAACCCTTGGTGGAGGCAAATCCCAGTTGGTTTTACAGTTTTTGTCAGAAACGTATCTGATGATATTCTTTGCATGTCTTTTGAGTTTGGCAATGGCAGAAGCTTTGGTGATGGTATTCAGAAATTACCTTCCTTCAGGATTGGAAGTGAATTACCTCAAGCTGGAAAATATAGGTTTTCTGACCCTTATCTCTTTTGTTTTGACCCTATTGGCAGGGATTTATCCCTCACTTATTTTGGCCAATTATGATCCGCAACGTGCCCTCAAAGGGGAGAAGGAGCAAAACGGAAAGTTTTCCATCGGGGTTTTTCTGAGAAAAAACCTCACAGTATTACAGTTTGCCAGCTCCATTGCCTTTATCATCTTGGTTTCGGTGATCTCGTTTCAGATGAAATATGTATCCAGCCAACCTTTGGGTTTTGACCGGGATGCGGTGGTATACACACAGTTGCCTTTTATGGCTGGCATAGATAAGGCTGAAAGATTAAGGGAAAGGGTATCTCAGTTTAGTTTTGTGAAAAGTGCAAGTTTGAGCGGAGATTTGGTTTCCTCGGACGGGCTTTGGACTTCGGATATCTATGTCCCACAGGATACTTCTGAAACCCGCTATTACATTCAGGTCAAGAATATCGATTCGGCATTTGTGTCAGTGAATGGTTTGAAGATCTTGGCAGGAAAAAGCAGTTCCAACCAAACTGATGAAATCATGGTTAACGAAGCCTTTACCAAAGAAATCGGCGTCAACAATCCGGATGAAGTGGTAGGGAAATTGGTGAGGTTTGGTGCCAACCAGAGGAAAATCACTGGAGTGGTCAATGATTTTAATTCACGGACTTTGCGAGAAGAAATCCGTCCGATGGTGCTTACTTATGTACCTGAAGGTTTTAATGTACTGAATGTCAAATTAGAAAGCGGTTATAACCTAGCCCTCGCCAAAGCAGAAATGGAGGGAATCTTCAAAGAGATATATCCCTACGACGCCTCAGAATTCAAGTTTTTAGATGAAGCGATTGCTAAGTTTTATGAAGAGGATTTGAAGATCAGAAATGTGCTGGGAATGGCCTGCATCCTTGCAGTCATAATATCAGCTTTGGGATTGTTTGGACTTTCTTCTTATACCATTGCGCAGCGAACAAAAGAAATCAGTATCCGGAAAGTATTGGGTGCGTCGATTGCACAGATCCTCGGATTGATCTCCAAGGAATATGTCGTGCTGATTTTGGTTTCTTTTGTATTGGCGGTTTATCCTGCGTATTACTTCTTGAGCGAATGGCTGAACAATTTCAGCTACAAGGTGGAAATGCCCTACTTTATTTACCTGCTTTCTGGTCTTGGCGTGCTTTTACTCTGCCTTTTGATTGTGGGAATCCATTCCTACTCAGCAGCACAGACCAATCCGGCAAAGATTCTGAAAGATGAATGAGTTTAGAAGCAAGAGACGAGAAGCGAGAAACGAGACTGAATTCTCGAAAGGAAGAGGGGCTTTTGAAAGTACAAAGTATTAAGTACCAAGAGCCCCAAGGACGCAGACAACTGCCAAAAGGTTCAAGATGTAGGTCCGAGGGAATTCAGAATTATGAATGATGAATAAAAAATAACTTAGTATTCGTCACTCTGAGTGAAGCGAAGAGTCTCAATTTAAAGAGATTCTTCACCTTTGCAGGCTGCAGTTCAGAATGACGGATTCCGCAACCTGACAACGCGAAGCAGACAATTATTACACCTGTCCGCCGTGGCGGAACAACTACAACCATTACAACAACTAGAACAACTACAACCTTACAGCTTTCCAACCTTTAAATTTTAAAATTTTCCAATCTTTCAATTTTCCAATCTTCAAATTCCATGTGGACATACTACCTTAAAATAGCTTGGCGTAACCTGAGAAAAAACAAACTTTTCTCTTTTCTCAATATTTCCGGTCTTTCTATTGGGATGGCTGTATGTATTATGATCATGCTTTTTGTTAGTTATGAGCGGGATTTTGATGGATTCCAAACCAAGAATACTTACCGACTCAATGAAGTTCAAAAGTGGGAGGGTATGGTTTCTCCCCAAAAGGTAGCACTGACCATGTACCCAATGGGGCCAACTCTCTTAGAGGAAATGCCTGAAGTTATAAACTTTACCCGGCTAACCCAAGGTGGGGAAATGGTACTAAGAAACGGAGAAAAAGAAACTTCTCTCAAAAGTATCTTATGGGCAGATTCTTCATTTTTTGACCTATTTGATTTTCGGATGTTGGAAGGCGATCCAAATTCTGCCCTGAAGGAACCAAATAGCATGGTGCTGACAGCTTCTTCTGCCAAACTGATTTTCGGTGATGAACCGGCTATGGGTAAGACTGTATTCAGTTCCGCCCAGGACAGTAGTTATTATAGGATTACCGGTGTGATGGAGGATATCCCTGCCAATTCACATTTGCAATTTGAAGGATTGACTTCTTTTAGCACCTACTTTAGTCCTCAGGCGATGGGTGATTGGGAAGCCAATTGGTATACGACTTACCTCAAATTGGCAGATGGTGCAAACATTTCAAATCTCGAATCCAAATTTCCGGAATATCTTGTGTCCCATTTAGGGGAGGAAAGGGCGAAAGAGTTTGAGCTTTTCCTACAACCAATTCAAGAAATCCATGCAAATTCATCAGAGATTACGCATGATTATTTTAATTACAGAAAATTTGATGGAGCATATACTCAGGTGTTTTTTTACATCGCATTGATTGTACTTTTTATTGCCGGGATCAATTTTGTAAACCTCTCTTCCGCAAAGTCCATAGGAAGGTCCATGGAAATCGGGGTGAGGAAAACTTCAGGGGCTTCCAAACCACAATTGTTTATCCAATTTATCGGTGAATCCATTTTCATCAGCATGATTGCTTTGTTTTTTGCGATTGGGATTGTTTTGCTTGCTTTGCCATATCTCAATCAATTCAGCCAAAGACAATTGGATTTCCCATTGTTTAGTAATCCTATTCTTTTGCTCAATCTCATTTTGGGGGCTGTTGTGGTAGGCGTGCTTTCAGGGACTTATCCGGCCTTTTATCTTTCTAATTTCCGCCCGGCAAAAGTGTTGAAAGGATCACCTGAAGTTGGAAATAAGAAATCAGAATTCAGAAATGCACTAGTCGTTGTCCAGTTTGCGGGTGCGGTATTCCTGATTATCACGACACTTTTTGCGACACAACAGATCAGATTTATGCAGGAAAAGGACCTCGGTTTTTCCCATGAACAGGTGCTGACCATTCCCTTGAATCAGCGTTTCTTTTCGAGGTATGAATCCATGAAGCAAGAACTCCTTTCAAATCCAGCCATAGAAAAGGTAACCGGATCGGGTCAACGGCTTGGTAATAATCTCCATCAGACAGGAATTGTATTCCGGGGAGATGGACCTGAAAGAATCCTTTCCACTTCCCATATAGTGGTTGATCCGGATTATCTTGATGTGTATCAAATCGACTTGATCGCAGGCAGGGATTTTGACCAGAACATAAGTTCTGACAACGGCAATGCATTTATCATCAATGAATCACTCGCCAAAGAATTGCTCAAAAGTGAAGGCAATACCCGACCGATTGAGTCTTTGATCGGGCAATCCATCGGCTTGGCTTGGATGGATTCTGTGGGACAGATTGTGGGTATTTCCAAGGATTTCAACTTCAATTCCCTTCACCATAAGATTGAGTCCTTGGCCATTTTCAACAAAAAAGATTGGGGCTATTCTGAGGTCTCTGTCAAAATCAAAGGCGATGCAGCTCCTGCAGCAATCGCACATATCGAGTCGGTGTGGAACACAATGATACCGGAAGAGGAATTTCAATATAAGTTTTTGGATGACCACTTTAATGAAATGTACCGTTCCGATCAGACTTTGAATACCATTGTGGGCATGCTGACCTTGCTTTCGATCCTAATATCCTGTTTGGGATTGTTTGGGTTGGTATCATTTACCACCGAACAGCGGGTCAAAGAAATCGGAATCCGTAAAGTCCTTGGTGCATCTGTTGGTGGCGTGGTGGTGATGCTATCCAAGGATTTTATGAAATTGATATTGGCAGCTATACTGATTGCGATCCCGATTTCATGGTATGTGGTTGACAGCTGGATTCAGGACTTTGCTTACCGGATAGCAATCGAATGGTGGGTATTTCTCCTTGCAGGAATGATCGCAATTGTGATTGCATTGGCAACAGTCAGTTCACATGCTTTCAAAGCCGCTATGATGAATCCTGTGGATAGCCTTAAGAGTGAGTAATTTGTGAGGCGAGAGGCAAGAGACGAGAGGCAAGAGACGAGAAGCGAGAGACGAGACTTGGGGAATTCTGAATTCTGAATGAAATAAATGCATGTCGTCACTCTGAGTGAAGCGAAGAGTCTCAATTTAGAGAGATTCTTCACCTCCGCAGGCTGCGGTTCAGAATGACGGATTCCACATCCTGACAACACGTAACAGAAAACCATTACAACCAATAGAACAATTACAACAACTAAAACAATTAGATCTGTAACAGTCAAAAAACACAAATATTTTTTACCATTGCAATCACTGATGGTAGATCTGAATTTTGAACCCCGATATTTTTCAATTTGGGTTATTTTAGGTCTTCCTCTTCCTATTTGCTTTTCTATTGGGAAAATAAATCCATGCGTTGGGACAAAAAAAGCAGCTTTTCGTCCCGACCTACATTTTTTTGTATATAATAATCAATATAATTGATATAAAGTATTCGTTGGAAGTAATTAATCTGTAAAAACATCAGCTTAATCCCATTCTGCATATCAAAATTCACCCAATCCTATCTTTTGTTTTTTTAAAATCTGTCCTAAACCTTGAGCGAACTCATGAATAGATTTCTTAAACAACTTGAAACACCTTAAAAATTAGCTTTCTAATTTAATTAAACCAATATGAATAGAATTATACCCAATGAATCTTCTGAATGGCAGAAGTATCCTGTTTCCTCGAATAAATGGAAGCATATTTCCACCTCTTTCTGGAGTTTATCCTTTTTGGCATTCTTCCTGACGATGACGCCGTTACTGGCCCAAACCCCCAAGTTTTATGGCCTTACTTCCCGGGGAGGAAAAGATGGGACAGGCGCCATTATCGAATACGATATCAACAGCCAAACCTTGACAGATCCTGCTCCGACGGGATTTACGAACTTCTCGCCGGGAAAGCCTCTGTTCAATGATTTGACCGAATTCAACGGCAAACTGTATGGATTGACTTATTCTGGAGGAGTCTATTTTTATGGTGTTTTGTTTGAATTTAATCCAGTAAATGGGGTTTACACAAAAAAGCATGACTTTAAAGGTGAAAGCCTTCCAATTGGTGGACTTACAGAACTCAACGGAAAATTGTATGGAACTACATCAGGTGGCATAAACAATGCCGGAGTCATTTTTGAGTTTGATCCGCTCACTGATGTATACTCGGAAAAGCATGTGTTCTCCACAGCCGATAGTCCGAATGGGGTAAGCCCTTCAGGAAGCTTGGTGAACTTAGGAGGTACACTTTTCGGAATGACCACTTTAGGAGGAGTAAATGGTTTGGGTGTGATCTTTTCATTTGACCCTACGACTGATGAATTCTCTAAATTGCACGATTTTGACGGAACTGATGGAGCTAATCCGAGAGGTGGATTGACAGTCTATGATGGTAAGCTTTACGGAACCACAAATAAAGGAGGGAGAGACGATAATGGGATTATTTTTGTCTACAGCAATGGCGTGTTTACTAACCTGAAAAGTTTTTTTATAACTGCTCAGAGCAGTGACGCATTGGGTGGAAGTTTGACGCTATATGGAGATAAGCTCTATGGGACAACTCCAAAGGGGGGAATTGCTGACAGTGGATTCATTTTTTGGTATGACCCCCTCAGCAACACGATTGAACGTGCCGATGTATTTGTTGGGGTAAAGGACGGAAGCACACCCTTTGGCAGCTTGACCGTTTTCAACGATAAGCTTTACGGGATGACCTCAAGTGGTGGGGCTGGCAATGTCGGGGTTCTTTTTGAATTCGACCCTTTAACCAAAAGTAACACCATAAAAAGGGATTTTGAAAAAGAAAGTGGCAGTATCCCACTAGGTAGTTTAGAGGTCTTTGATGGCAAACTATTTGGTATGACTTCCGCGGGAGGGGACAATGATTCAGGTGTGATTTTTGAGTACACACCTGCTACTGAATTATATACGCGACGGATTGATTTCGAAAGAACCAATGGCAGTTATCCTTCCGGAAGTTTGACTTTGTACAAGGATATTTTGTATGGAATGGCACCGGCAGGAGGTAAAGGTAAAGTGGGCGTTATTTTTTCCTACGATCCCGTAAGTCAGAATTATACGCCACTCTATACTTTTGATGGGATCAGTGGTTCAAAACCCTCTGGGGACTTGACTGTCTACGATGAGAAACTCTACGGGATGACTCCCTTTGGAGGAGTTAATGACCAAGGGGTTATTTTTATGTACGATCCAGTAGGCTCTTCTTTTACAAAATTGGCTGACTTTGATCAATCAAGTGCAAGTGGGGGATTTCCTAATGGGAGTTTGACGGTACTGAATGGCAAGTTTTATGGGCTAACAAATAAGGGAGGGAATAATGATAAGGGAGTGGTATTTGAGTTTGATCCAGTCACCGGCCTTTTTACTAACGGGGTATCATTTGATGGTTTAAATGGTGAGGGTCCCAATGGAAGTCTTGTTGAGTACAATGGCATCCTCTTTGGAATGACATCTTCAGGTGGTGCCAATCAGGGCGGCGTGCTTTTTGAGTATGATCCTTTATCAGCAACCATTGTGAAAAAGTTGGATTTTGATCCTGCAAATGGTATGATTCCTTTTGGAAGCCTAACTGAATATAACGACAAACTTTATGGGTTGACCTCAGGTTTTGGTGATTTCAATAATGGTGTTTTGTTTGAATATGATCCTGCTACGGATACATTTAGCAGAAAACATAGCTTTAGTTTTTCGAGTGGTGGATTTCCTTACGGCACCCTGACCGTATTCAACGGAAAGCTCTATGGCATGACACAAGCCGGAGGTATAAATGAATACGGTGTTGTGTTCGAATATGATCCCGTCAATGAAGTCTTTACCAAGAATGCAGATTTTAATTTGACAAATGGGGCATCGCCTTTATACGGTCAACTCACCTTGTTTACTTTTCCTCCAGCTGACTTGGGATTGTCCGTAACCAAAGTTGATGAATCTTGCCCAGGTCGTAATGGAAGTATTGACCTTACCATAAGCGGGGCTAGCGGAACGCCCGTCATCTCCTGGACAGGACCGGATACTTTTACTGCTGACGTAGAAGATTTGAATAACCTAGCCGCAGGTATATATAAGGTAGTGGTCACGGATGATGCAGGTGCTACCGGAAGCCTTGAGGTAGAAATCCTATTGACGCCTGATACGGAAGATCCCATTATTTCCTGTCCTGACGATATCAACGAGACGGTTGCCTTCGGAGAAACAGGAAAAACGATCAGCTATAGCGATCCGTCTTTCAGCGATAACTGTACAGGAGCAGGGATTGAATTGAAATCAGGATTTGCAAGCGGAGCAACTTTTCCTGTAGGGGAGACTATAGTTACTTACCTAGCAACAGATGCAGCAGGCAATACCGCCGAATGTAGCTTTAAAGTGACAATCATGGAAGATGCTGATGCGGTAGACCCAATAATCAACAACTGTCCGACAGACATCACCGTGTCCAACGATCCGGGTGACTGCAGTGCGGCAGTCAGTTGGACTGCACCGACTGCGAACGACAACAGCGGTTCTGTAGACTTAGTCAGCAACTTTGAGCCGGGTGCGGTATTCCCTGTGGGGACTACAAAAGTTACCTACACCGCTACCGATGCAGCAGGCAATCAGGTGACCTGTAGTTTTGATGTAACTGTAGCAGATGATGAATTGCCGGTGATTGGATCAGTATCTGATATCGATGTAAGCGTTCCGTCAGGTCAGACAGTCACCAGTGTGTCGGTTCCCGAGCCTTCGGTATCTGACAACTGTTCTGCCACGGTCACAGGATTAAGAAGTGACGGTAAAGATCTTGGAGAGCCATTTGGGTTAGGAGAGACTACTATTACATGGTCAGCGGAGGATCCTTCCGGAAATGATGCTGTGGAAGTGATCCAGAAAGTGACTGTCACTCAAAGTGAGCCTCCTTTGTCCATTACAGGCTTTACTTTGATCAATGCCGGGACGGATGCAGATATTTTGACAGTTATAGACGGGCTCCAGATCAGCCTGAATCAGGTTCAGGGCTTAAGTCTGAACATAAGGGCAAATACCAATCCATCAGTGGTGGGGAGTGTTTACCTCACAATCTCGGGACCTGTAAACCGTACTTCAACAGAAAATGTAGCACCATATGCGCTCTTTGGTGACAATAACGGCAATTACTCAGGAAGGACGCTGCCTGCAGGGACCTATACCCTGACGGCAAGGGCTTATTCGGCTTCCAACAGAGGCGGCACAGCCGGAATCCTATCTTCCATCCAATTCTCCATCGTAGCACCTTTAGTTGCTGTGACAGGGATAACAGTAAGTCCATCGACAGCCACCATCAATGAAGGCAGTGCATTTCAGCTGACAGCAACAGTATTGCCGTCTAATGCGACGGACAAGGCAGTGAACTGGAGCAGTTCCGACGAATCGGTTGCTACGGTAAACGAAAACGGATTGGTGACAGGGCATGGTACAGGGCAGGCGTTCATCACCGCGACTACAGTCAACGGAGGGCTCATGGCCTCTTCGACGATCACCGTACAGGCTGTTCCAAACTTTGACATCGAATCATTTACCCTTGTAAATGCAGGAACGGATTTGGATATTATGACTGTTACAAATGGTCTTCAGATCAGCCAAAGTGAAGTTCAGGGACTGAGTCTGAACATCAGGGCAAATACAAATCCATCAGTAGTGGGAAGTGTGTACTTGAAGCTATCAGGTCCGGTAAACCGTACAACAACTGAGAATGATGCCCCATATGCCCTGTTTGGGGATAAAAATGGCAATTATTCAGGAAAGACACTGTCTCCGGGAAACTATACGCTGACAGCAAGGGCATATTCCGAGAGCAAGAGAAGAGGTACGGCGGGACCTGAAAAGACCATTACTTTCTCTATAGTCAACAATTCATTAAGGATAACAAATGAAACTGACCCCGCTGCAGATGAATCCATGGAGAAGGAAAGACCAGGCATGGAAATCCTGAGCGGATATTCCCTGAAGGCATTCCCTAATCCGGTAAAGGATGGCAGGGTAAGTATAATGGACAGCAGGTTTAAGGAAGGAAAAGTGAAGTACATCCTGTACAGCATCAACGGTGCGAAACTGACAGAAGGGGAAGCAGAAATCGGAGAAAGCAAAACCATCCGATTGGATTTCTCAGGAAACGTCAACCAGGCAGGAATGTATATCCTGATCCTTGAAAGCGATGTTTATCTGGCTCCTGTACGTGTACAACTGATCTTTGAGTGATGTTGAATGCCGGTTATCACCGGTAAACTGAGAATACAAATTGAATAAAAACCCGGGTAAATCTGACCATTGATATAAGGTTGGGCTTCCCCGGGTTTATGTTTTTGGGGAAGGCGGCTTTGTAAAAAACCAGATATTAATGATAGCGCTTATCAGGAAACCAAGAAGATCCAAAAGGCAGGAACAAGGGAAAATTTGAATTTAGAATGATAAATTAATAATGAGAGTCAAGTGGCAAGAAGCAAGAAACGAGACAAAAGAAATTTGGAATTTCTAAGTGATGCAAAGTGTCTCACTAGTCAAAGTGATTCCTTACCGTTGCAAGCTCCGGTTCAGGATAACGGATTCCTCAACCTGACACCCTGAAAACGCAAAGCAAACAACCATTACAATCAGTAGAACAATTACAACAACTAAAACAATTAGAACTGTAACACTCAAATAACACAAATTTTCATCACCGCAATCACTGAGGGTAGTTCTGAATTCTGTTCTTAGATTTTTTTCATTTTGGTTACTTTTTGACATGCCTTTTCCTTCCCGATTTCAAGTGGGTAAATAAAATCATACGTTGGGACAGAAAGAGAAAGCGTTTGTCCTAGACTGTGTTTTTCTGTGCTTGAACATCATTATTTTTAAACAAAGGTATCAGCATGAATTATCCCCAATTTAATGGTAAGATTTCTTAGACTATTGACCTAAGGTTGGATACCAAACTGTTTATTGTTTATATCTAAAAATAAATACCTAAAATATGAATTTCTCCAGAAGATTATTTTTAAAAAAATCAATTGCTGCCTCTGTGGTATCCACATTGATTTCTATTCCTTCGGCAGTATTGGCTTTGGGAGACCCCAAGTCAATCAGTTGGGTACATCTCGGTCCGGGAATAGATGAAGAGAACCTGAAGAATCTCATGGACTCCAACTATGCAAGAAATTCTGCCCTGATTTTTATCAATTCGGGTAGGTATAGAAATACAAAGGATATGATTGGTATCGGTCCATCAGGATCAATTGCCCAACTGATCAATTTTGACCCCGGCCTTTTACAGCTTTCTGATGATGACTTGCAAAAGAAAATAGCGGAAGCGCCGTACCCTCTAATAAATTCAAATTTTGATAAAAGTACAAGAGGCGGTTTGGCTGCTCTCCAAGAAAAGGTGGTTATCAAATTGAATGGAAAAAAGATCGGAGTATTAGGTATTGCCTTTACTGGAAGTAACCAGAGTATCACCCAAATTCTCAACATAATCCAAGCAAAAAGTCAAGAATTGAAAAATGAAGGATGTGATAAGGTCATCTGTTTGTTGGAAAATCCCAAAGATGTTTTTCCTTATTTGAATTATAGAGACTTTGTAAAAAGCAGCAAAGATGTCGATTGGTTTTTTACAGATTCAGACACATCAGAAAAGTCAAAAAGCTTTTCTTTAAGAAACAAAGATAATCAGGAAGTATTTCTTCAAGTTAACTCCGAAAATTCCAAAAATTTTGGAGTTACTACCATCAACCAGCATAAAGGAGCTTTTAATCACTACATCATTTAATCATTTAAAACTATGGATCCATTTATCGGACAAATCATGGAGACAGGTTTCAATTTTGCCCCTCCAGGATGGGCATTTTGTGACGGTTCTCTTTTACCAATTTCAGAATATGATGCTTTGTTTGCATTGATAGGTACTACTTATGGCGGAGATGGTCAAACAACCTTTGCACTGCCCGATCTTAGGGGGCGTAGTGCGCTTCATGCAGGTCAGGGACCAGGTTTGCCTTCTAATTCTATGGGTCAAACCGGGGGTGCTGTTTCTACCACTTTGACAGTAAGTAACCTTCCTCCCCATAATCATACCATTCAGGCTTCATCAGCGGCTGGAACCCAATCAAATCCTGCCAATGCCTTCCCTGCAAATGCCAATGTGATACCTGAGCGGGGAGCAGATCCAATTGGTGTCAACGCCTATGCTTCAAATCCAAATACGACGATGAATCCTATCATGGTCGGGAATGCAGGTGGGGGACAACCCATTGACAATATGCCTCCTTATTTGGCAGTAAATTATATTATTGCATTGTTTGGAATTTTCCCTTCACAGTCCTGAGATCAGAAAAAACATGAAAATTTCTCTTTTTAATTTTTCTCTTAGTATTTAAACAAAAATATAATGGAAACACCATATATAGGACAAATCATGGTAGTAGGATTCAATTTTGCCCCGCGAGGCTGGGCATTATGTGACGGCCAACTCTTACCGATTGCACAGAATACTGCTTTATTTTCACTATTAGGCACCACCTATGGTGGTAATGGTCAAACAACCTTTGCACTGCCCGATCTTAGGGGACGCATGGCGCTCCATCCAGGTCAGGGTCCGGGCTTGCCCGATTATAGTCTGGGTCAAATGGCGGGGGCACCTTCAACCACTTTGCTTGTCACCAATCTCCCCTCTCACAACCATCAGATTCAAGTTTCATCAGCAGATGGAACCCAATCAAATCCTGGCAATGCCTTCCCTGCCAATGCAAATGTGATACCTGAGCGGGGAGCAGATCCAATTGGAGTCAATGCCCATGCTTCAAATTCAAATACGACAATGAATCCAAGCATGGTCGGGAATGCAGGCGGAGGACAACCCATCAACAATATGCCTCCCTATTTGGCAGTATATCATGTTATTGCACTAGAAGGAATTTACCCTCCAAGACCCTGATATCAGGAAAAAACATAAAAATCTCTCTTTTTTTATCTCTCTGTTAAAAATTTAAACAAAAATAAAATGACACCATTTCTCGGACAAATCATAATGGTAGCCTTCAATTTTGCCCCGCGAGGATGGGCATTATGCAATGGTTCAATCCTATCAATTTCATCGAATACTGCTTTATTTGCATTGCTTGGCACCACCTATGGGGGAGATGGTCGCACAACCTTTGCGCTGCCCGATCTTAGGGGACGTTTGCTAATCCATCCGGGTCAGGGACCGGGTTTGCCCAATTATAGTCAGGGTGAAAGAGCGGGGACACCTACAACCTTTTTATCCGTAAATAACCTTCCTCCCCATAACCATCCTATTCTTGCTTCATCAGCAGCAGGTACCCAATCAAATCCTAGCAATGCCTTTCCTGCCATAGCCAATTTGATACCTGAGCGGGGTGCAGATCCCATTGGCGTCAACACCTATGCTTCAGGTGCAAATGCGGCAATGGCGCCAAGCACGGTCGGGAATACAGGCGGGGGACAACCCTTTAATAATATGCCTCCCTATTTGGCAGTAAATTATATTATTGCACTCCAAGGTATTTTCCCTTCGAGGCCGTAAGGCGTGAAATTGTATTAATTTTTATTTCTTCATTTTAACCTGACTACCATGAAACTTTCGTACCAAAGACAAATATTTTTATTCATCTCCATATGGTTTGCTTGGTCCCAGCAAGGTTTCGGACAACAAACCACTGTAAACTTTGACAGCTACATCGAAAACCAAGGGCTTTCTAATCCGCATGTGGAGGGAGAATTGAGGTTTGAGGCAATCAAAGGTGCTTCGGCTACTTGCACAGTCTGCGTAGGAATAGATATAAATGAAGGGAAAAACGGTGGTCCGGGATTAGATGACAGTAACCAGGAAATAGGAGGCATAATTGGTTGGAAAATATCCCGGGCAGACGATGCCTCTTTTCAGTTTTTGAGTATTTGGCTTCAGGATCGGGATATTTCAAATGCTTTGGGAACATCTGATTCGGGAACAATCAAAGCATTTAAGGGGGGTGCACAGGTAGGAGGTACAAAAACTATCAATTTTGATAGTGGGACTTCAGGTCTTAAATCTTTTGCCACTGACCCTGATTTTTTTGATGTGGACTATGTTTTAATAGAAGGGGTAGATCTTTTTTTGATTTTAGATGAAGTCACCTACAATGATCCATTTGTTGATGGTGACAATACTGCTCCGGCAGTTTTGGCGATTAACCTGATCGGTGCTCCCCTTAGTACAGCCACATCCGTTACTTACAATGTTGAATTTTCGAAAATCGCACAAAATGTAAGCTTAGACGATTTTGAGTTGACCAAGACAGGCTCTGCAAATGGAACAATAGCTTCGGTTACAGGATCAAATGCCACTTATTCGGTTCTTGTTACGGGATTATCTGGAGAAGGTACCATCAGGTTAGATATCAAGGCAGGTACCGACATCGCCAATGAAAACAATGTAAGCGGCACAGCTGCCTTCACTGCTGGGCAACTACATAACATTAGCCCATGTCTGGTCGAGGACTTTGAAGATGAGACGGATGGCAGTAAGACCTTTTCCTATGGGGGTAATGATTTTTCTATTACGGGAAATTTGGAGGTCCATACACAAACACCTTCAATTGGAATCAATGGCTCTCGGTATGTATTGCTCAATACGGGATCCGGACCATATATTATCAATTCTCTAACCAAAGATATCGGTTTAAAGAAATTTGCGGTTTTCCTTTCATCAGACGATGCCGGTAATTTCCCTACGAATGATGGTAGTATAACTGTTGTTGGCAAGAAGGATGGTTCCCAGGTTTATTCCATCACAAAAACATCCGGATTCCCGACAGACTTTAGTGCAAATAGCGGATATTACATTTTTGATTTAAGCACAGAAGGAGGAGCAGATAATTCCAAAATCCTCATCGATCAATTGGAGATTTCTTTGGGATCAGCCTTCCAATATATAAACATTGATAATTTCGAATTCTGTATAGATTTAGATGTCATAAACCCGGTCATCGAAAACTGTCCGACAGACATCATTGTATCCAACGATGCGGGTCAATGCGGTGCCGCAGTCAGTTGGACTCCTCCGACAGCGACAGACAACAGCGGTGCAGTAAACTTTGTTAGCAACTTTGAATCGGGTGCGGTATTCCCTGTGGGCACAACAGAAGTAACCTACACCGCTACCGATGAAGCAGGCAATCAGGCTACCTGTAGCTTTACAGTAAAAGTAAATGACACTACCCCGCCTGTGCCACCTATTTCACCTGAAGATTTGAATCTTCAGTGTGCCGGTGATGTCCCTGCTCCTTATGAGTTGACAGCCATAGACAATTGTAGCGGTGAGATTAAGGTAATGCCAACAGTTACCGAGCAATCAACAGGACCAACAAGTGTTGCCATTAAATACGAATGGGCATTTATTGATGCTTCAGGAAACTCAGTATTTGTGGTTCAAATAATAAATGTAAAAGATGATACCGCTCCGGTACCACCAATTGCACCTGAAGATTTGAATCTGAAATGTGGAAGTAATATCCCCGGATCTATTGAGTTAACTGCGATAGACAATTGTGATGGAGAGATAACAGTAAGCCCATCAATACAAGTGAAACCTGGTGCTTCACCAAATGATTTTGAATTAATCTATACCTGGACTTTTACCGATGCTTCAGGAAATTCAAGCAGCATAAGCCAGACAATCATAGTAAAAGATGATATTGCTCCTGTCCCACCTGTAGCCCCTGCGGACTTGAATCTGCAATGTGGAAGTGAAGTTCCGCCAGTGGTGGATCTCACTGCAATTGATAACTGTTCAGGACCGATTACAGTAAGCCCTACAGTAACAATAACCCCGGGAGCTTCCCCAAGTGATTTTGTAGAGGTTAGGACATGGACTTTTGTTGATGAGGATGGAAATTCAAGCAGTGTGAGTCAAAGGATCGTTGTGAGAGACAATATTCCGCCGTCCTTTGAGTTCTGTTCCGGCGACATCAACGAGACAGTTGCTTTTGGTGAAACGGGGAAAATAATCAATTTCCTACCGGCTGTAGCTTCCGATAACTGTTCAGTGCCTGCCATAGTATTGACATCTGGTTTGGCCAGTGGTTCGGTATTCCCATTGGGTACTACAACTGTTACCTATGTAGCAACAGATGAGGCAGGCAATTCAGCGGAATGCAGTTTTGACGTAACCGTCACCGCTGATCCTGACATTGAGGATCCTGTGATCAGCAACTGTCCTCCGGATTACTTTGTGTCAAACGATGAAGGTGAGTGCGGTGCTATATTCAGATTGACTGAACCGACGGCTACGGACAACAGCGGTTTTGTAGACTTCGTCAGCAACTTTGAGCCGGGTGATTTCTTCCCTGTGGGAACTACCCGAGTTACTTATACCGCCACAGACGCAGCAGGCAATCAGGCCACATGTAGTTTTGATGTGACAGTGGTCGACAACGAATTGCCGGAGTTTGGGTCAGTTTCTGATATCAACGTAACCGTTCCATCAGGTCAGACAGTCACGAGTGTTTCTGTTTCCGAGCCTCCGGTATCTGATAACTGTTCTGCCACCGTCACGGGAGAAAGGAATGACGGCATGCAGTTGACAGATCCATATCCTTTGGGCGAGACCATCATCACATGGTCAGCGAAGGATGAAGCAGGAAATGAAGCAGTGGAGATCCAACAAAAAGTAATTGTTGTGGAGGATAAGCAAAAGGTGACCCGATTTGTATTGGTGAACTCACAGACCGACGAAGATCTCTTTGAGATCACGGAAGGCATGGAGATAGATTCAGACCTCGTAAAGGGGATGCAGCTCAACATCCGTGCGGAAACCAATCCATCAGTGGTGGGCAGTGTATTCATGAGGATAACAGGACCTGTGGGTTCCACAAAGACTGAAAACTTGGCACCATATGCGCTCTTCGGTGACAGCAACGGGAATTACAGCGGCAGGTCACTTCCCAACGGGAATTATACCATGTCAGCCGTTCCATATACCCTTAGCGGAAGGAGTGGCGAAGAAGGCGATGCACTGACAGTCAATTTCAGTATAGTCCGTCCGTCAGTTCCAGTCAGCGGGATCAGTGTAGACCCTGCCACAGCAGAAATAGCGACAGGTTCGACAGTCCAGCTGACAGCCACCATACAGCCTTCCAATGCAAGCAACAAGGCAGTAACCTGGGGATCTTCCGATTCCGGCATTGCATCCGTCGATTCAGACGGATTGGTGACAGGAAATACTCCAGGTCAGGCGTTCAT
This sequence comes from Aquiflexum gelatinilyticum, assembly GCF_024741135.1. Lineage (GTDB taxonomy): Bacteria > Bacteroidota > Bacteroidia > Cytophagales > Cyclobacteriaceae > Cognataquiflexum > Cognataquiflexum gelatinilyticum. The sequence continues at coordinate 111,083 of NZ_JANSUY010000005.1, read as the reverse complement.
CACCGCGACTTCTTTAGATGGTGGACTGACGGCCTCCGCAACCATCACGGTCGTGGCTGTTCCCAACCTCAGCATTGTATCTTTCACATTGATCAATTCCGACACAGATGTTGATATGTTTGAGCTGAGCAATGGCATGGTGATCAACCAGAGCCAGATCAACGGCCTGAAGCTTAACGTGCGTGCAAATACCAATCCATCGATAGTGGGCAGTGTGTATATCAAACTTTCAGGACCTGTGAGCCGAACTACTACTGAGAATGTGGCACCCTATGCGCTCTTTGGCGACAAAAATGGCAACTATTCAGGTAAGTCATTATTACCGGGAAGCTATACCCTGACAGCAATGGCATATTCCGAGAGTGGAAGAAAAGGAACAGCAGGACCTGAGAAGACGATTACCTTTACCATAGTCAGCAATGCCTTCAGGACTGAAACCGAAACCGACAAACCTGAAAACGGTGTCATGGAAGATGAAAAACCTGCAATTGAAATCCAGGGTGCCTATACGCTGAAAGCCTTCCCTAATCCGGTACAGGACGGAAGGGTGAGTATCATGGACAGCAGGTTCAGGGAAGGAAAAGTGAAGTACATCCTATTCAGCATCACCGGCTCGAAACTGTCCGAAGGGGAAGCCGAGATAGGGGAAGGTAAAGCAATCCGATTGGACTTCTCAGGCAACGTCACACAGGCAGGGATGTATATCCTGATCCTAGATTATGACAAATACCCGTCTCTGCAACGTGTACAGCTGATATTTGAGTGAAATTGAGCTACGGTAAAAGCCGGTGAAGTTAAAAATAGATTGAACAAAAAACCCGGGTAAATCTGACCATTGAAATAAGGTTGGGTTTGCCCGGGTTTATATTTTTTTGGTAAAATGCTTTGGAGTAAACAAGGCAATTACGACAGCGCCTAACAGATAATCAAAAAAATCCAAGAGGCAGGAACAAGGGAAAATTTGAATTTAGAATGATAAATTAATAATGAGAGTCAAGTGGCAAGAAGCAAGAAACGCGACAAAAGAAATTTGGAATTTCTAAGTGAAGCGAAGTGTCTCACCAATCAAAGAGATTCCTTACCGTCACAAGCTCCGGTTCAGAATAACGGATTCCTCAGCCCGACAACCTGACAACCTACCTACCGTAGGCAGGCGCGCAGCAGACAACAACTAAAACAAATACAACCATTACAACAATTAAAACTCTTTAAAAAGAGACCCTTCGTTCCTCAGGGTTACGAAACCTGACAACAATAACAACTAGACAAAGCGAAGCAAACAACAACTACAACCACTAGAACAATTACAACCAGTTAACCAAATAACCAATTAACCAGATAACCCCTTAACCTGAAAACCTCATTCTTTCTCAAAAACCAAAAAGTGCTGTATTTTCATAAACTGACCGTTTTGGACTAGAGTGAAACCATTTGCTGATAGTTCTTTGGTGACTTGTTCAACGGTCATTTTGTGAAGTCTTTTAATGGCGACTTTGGGATCTTCTCCACGGTATTCTATCAGGAGGAGTTTGCCCTCCGGTTTGAGGGATTTTTTGATGTTCTGCAGTACCTCATGTGGATACTCCAACTCATGGTACACGTCTACCATAATGGCAAGGTCAATGGAATTTTCTGGAAGCATGGGTGATTTCTCTGTTCCTTTGATCGTCACCACATTGTCGAAGCCGAGTTCTTTGCTGCGATCCTCCAAGTATTTGATCGCAGGATCCTGGATTTCGACGGCATACACTTTGCCTTCTGGTACTTTCTTGGCAATCCGGAATGTGTAATATCCCGATCCTGCTCCGATATCTGCTACCACGCTCTTTTTATCTATGGGAAGGTTTTTGATCGCCAATTCGGTGTTTTCTTCCTGCGGACGGGTAGATCGTTCCAACCAACTCATTCCCATAAAGTTCATCACCTGGGAGATCTCCCTTCCCATGTATACTTTACCTGTCCCGTCCCGGTCAGGAGTTTTATAGGTGTAGATTTCATCAGTCTTGGTTTGGCTTTGGCCAAAAAGGAAAGACATTGAAAACAGAAAAATGAAGGAAAGGAATAGCTTTTTCATAATAGACTTGAACAGGTAAACTTTGGAAGCCAAAACAATATACCAAAAAAACTACCTTCTGAAACAATTGTTTTGACCGCTATTGGACGAATACTGTTCACATTTAATGTGGAGGGAAATCAAAAACAGCCTCCAAAGCCAAATTTACCCACTATTGGTGTTTGGCATGTTTTTAGGACATTACCTTTAAGCCAACTATTAAAACACTTATTGTTTTTTGATGAAAGCTAAACCAACTATTCATTCTTGGCCTTTTAAAAAGCCATCATCCGAACCAAGGTTTCCTGCCTCATAAACCACGACGTTCTTTCCATAGAGGTATTTTAGTTTATTGATACAAAGCAAGGTTAGGATCCTGTCCTAGCCTTGCTTTTTTTTTTGACCGTAGGCGAACATTAATGTCCGTGATTTGATGGATTTTTACCTTCAATCTGTGATTTTTCAATGTTTTGGCTGTTTTTGCATTGGCATGGAAGTGGGAAGGATGTTAGGAGGTTAAGAGGGATGGAAGTAGGGAAATATGGAGTACGATTTACGAAGTACGATTTACGAGGCAAATCAATGATTGAATGTTATGGCAACCATTCAGCGTTTTTTCTAGATGATAAGACAAAGTCTTGCTTCTCAGCTCTCGCTTCTTGTTTCTCGCTTCTTGGTTCTCGGTTCTCGGTTCTTGTATCTTACGTCTCAAATCTCACATCTCACGTCTAAATAATATGTGGAAAAACTACTTTAAAGTCTCCTTCAGAAACCTGTCCAAGCGGAAGCTTTACACCGGTATCAATATCCTTGGTCTGACCATTGCCATCGTCAGTTTTTTGGCGATCTCGCTATACATATACCATGAATTGAGCTATGACAGGATGTACACCGATGCGGACAGGATTTACCAATTCAATCAGGAGTTTGTTTCCGGTGGTGAAAGACAACTTGTCTCTTCCACTCCTTCGATGCTAGTTCCCACCTTGATGGCCGAAGTTCCGGAAGTAGAAATCGGTACTTTGGTTTTTGACCTCAGTATTTTCTCTTCCGTCGTCGTAGATGCAGGTAAGGGAAATCAGGAGGAATCGCGTTTTGCATTTGCAGATGAGAACTTCTTCAAAGTATTTGATTTTGAGGTTTTGGAAGGAAATCCCGACTTGGTCCTTTCCGAACCCAATCAGATTGTTTTGACAGAAAGCACTGCCAAAAGGTATTTTGGAAAAGTGAATGCTGCTACCGGAAAACCACTCAAAATAGATGGAGGAGAATACATTGTCTCAGGAGTGATGCAGGATTTTCCTTCCAACAGCCACCTTGATTTTGATTTCATAGCATCTTTCAAAACCCACCGTCACGGGACCAAACCCGAATGGTCTCCTTCCAATTATTATTCTTATGCCAAGCTGATTCCGAATGCGGATATGGCTGCTTTTTCTTCCAAGCTGGATCAGATGGTCGAAAAATACATGGGAGAGGACATGAACAATTACGGGTTTAGGACTTCCTTTCAGGTACAACCTGTCACCTCCATCCACTTGGGAGAAAATCAACTCCAAAGTATCAAACCCACTTCCGACATCAAGTACCTCTACATTTTTGGAATTGTGGCAGTGCTTTTGATATTTATCGGAATCATCAATTATGTCAACCTTGCCACTGCCGAAGCCACAGAGCGGAACAAGGAAGTGGGTTTGCGTAAAGTCATGGGAGCAGGCAGGATGCAGCTTTTTGGACAGTTTATCTCCGAATCATTTATCCTGACTTTTTCCGCCCTTGTATTCAGTCTATTGGCCCTTTATTTTATGGTGGATGCATTCGGAGATATATCCGGAGTACCCTTGCAGTTGGGATTGCTGCTGACACCTTCTGGCCTTGCCGTGATTTTGGGCTTGTTGCTGTTGATCGCTTTTCTTTCGGGAGTATATCCTGCCTTAATTCTGTCAGGCATGGAACCTTTGAAAGCTTTGGGCAAAAACGTCAAAATAGGAGGGGGAGCTTGGCTTCGCAAAGGTCTGGTCGTATTTCAGTTTTTTGTTTCTATAGGTTTGTTGGTAGCGACTCTGATCGTACAACGTCAGCTGGAATATATGCAATCCGTCAACCTCGGCTATGACAGGGAAGAAGTAGTCGCCCTAAGCTATCATTACAACATGAGAAAATCCGTAGGAAGTCTTAAGAATGAGCTCCTGCGGACGGGTGCTGCCCAATCGGTCACTTTGGCTGCAGACATGCCGATTTATATCAAAGCCGGCTACAAGATTTTCCCGGGATTGGATACGGACAAAGAAATGATGATCACCGGCTATTCGGTAGATCCGGATCTGGTCAAGACTTTGGGGTTGAAAATAGTCGCTGGAGAGGATTTTGCTGCTGAAGAAATCACGAGAACGGTTGCCTATAAGCAAGAAATCGAACATGCAGTCATGCTCAATGAAGCTGCTGTGAAAGAATTGGGTTGGACCAATGAAGAAGCTGTAGGCAAAAAGCTGAACTTCGGTTCGCCGACTTATGTCAAAGCTGTTGTGGGAGACTTTTACTTCAATTCACTGCATCATCAGGTTGGTCCGTTGGCTATCATGGTTGACCCTGAGCAGGCCAATGTCATTCTGGCAAAACTGCCGAAAGGAAATCCGGCAGAGCACTTAGCCAAAATGGAAGGAATTTGGAAAAGCCTTGCCCCTGACAGGCCTTTCAATTACAAATTTGTCGACCAGGAATATGCCCGCATGTACCAAACAGAAGAGAAAATAGGTTCTGTATTCAGCCTTTTTGCAGGGATCGCGATCTTCATCGCCTGCATGGGTTTGTTTGGGTTGGTTTCTTATGTGGCCTTAAGAAGAACCCGGGAAATCAGCATCCGCAAAGTCCTCGGAGCCACACAGGTCGATGTCCTGAAAGTGCTTTCCGCTGATTTCTTTGTGTTATTGGGAATATCGGCTGTGTTGGCGACAGCATTCGGAATCTGGTTTTCGAAGCAATGGCTCGAAGGATTTGCCTACAAAACCACTGTCTCCCCGATGGTGTATGTGGTTGCGATCCTGATAGTGGCTGCGATTTCTCTTTTGACTATCGGGTACCGCACTGTCAAAGTCAACAGACAAAATCCGGCAACGACGCTTAAGGACGAGTAGGGAATTTTGAATGATAAATTCTGAATGAAGAATGGTTTGGTTCTGCTGAATGGTACAAAATACACAAGGCAGAATACACATCGTCCTGTCATTTCGAACGTAGAGAGAAATCAAAAAAAAATAAATCTCGCAAAGACGCTAAAGCGCAAAAAAGGAAGAGAATAAAATTTAAAAATTCTGAATTTTATTATGAAGTATGAATGGGCTGAAGGGGAATTCAATCCTCCTCTTCATCCCTTTGCTTATAATCTCCTTCAAATTCATCCGCTATCCAATCATCTTGACACAACCAATATTCTGATGTCAGGACTTTGAAGTTTTTTCCGTCTGTAGTCTGCATGTCCCACAGAATTGATTCGGCTTCAGGAAAAGGAGCATTTCCTGTCATTTTATCTCCAAAGAGTCTTTTGATCAAGTTGCTGTCTGAAAGGCCTGCATCCAATAACTTGAGCATGCCTTCTTTGGTCATTTCCATCTTCGTAGTTTTGTCAAGCGGGGTCAGGGTACATTCATACTGACTGGCTTTGGTGTTGGGGAATCTGCCGTTGAAGGCCTTGTGGAGGAGTTGGTTGACATGGAAAAGGGTGGCATGCAGACTGATTTCGGGATATTCCTCAGCGATCTTGTCTAAGAGCATGTCGTTGGATATCTGTTCGATTTGACCTTTGGACAAGTCCCCGCTTAATTTGTAGGTCAGGACTATGGCTGCAGCTTCATTGGGTTCATAATCAGTAATGGCCATCATTAACAATTCCCTGAGAGAATCTTCTTCTGCACTTTCGGCATCAGGGAAACCGAAAAGATCTAAAAGTTGGATATAATCTGCTGCGGAATAATAATCCTTGACCTGATCCAATGTTTTGAAGGATGTAATTTTAATCTGAAATTTCATGATTTTTGACTTTGGTATAAGTTAGGTGGTATTGTTGGAGATGTAAGGGAATATCTCATAAATCGTTTTTTTAACCGCAATGGCCACAAAGGTTTCGTAAAGGGCGCAGTTGAAAGATATTTACCACTGAGCTCACAGTGAGCACAGAGAGGGATTGATTACTTTACCAATGAGATCACAGAGGGAACGGTGAAAATATTTATCTAACCGCAATGGGCACTAAGGTTTCCCAAAGGGCGCAAAGGCTGATATCCTTTGTTTTCATTGTTTCTTTAGTGTTTTAATATTCCCTCCCTTATATCCCTGGTTGAGGGAGAAGACACCTTATCGTCCGTCAGCGAACAAAAATGTTCGATCCTTCAAACCGAATTTCTTCAAAAAACGCCCTTATTCGAACAATAATGGGCTTTTTTTATGGCATAGGATTGGGATAAGTGGAAATGTTCAAAGTTTGGAGCAAATTCCATTCATTACAACCAATTCAGTCTTGTGTCTCACATCTTATGTCCAAATAATGATTCAGCTTAACCAAATTGACAAATTCATCGAATCGCGGTTTCAGCGGGTATTTATATTGAAAGGAATTGACCTCACCATCGAGCAAGGAGAATTTCTCACCCTGATGGGACCTTCCGGAGTCGGAAAATCGACTTTGCTCAATATTATAGGATTGTTGGATGAGGATTATGAAGGCAAATACTCCTTTGATGGAAGGTCGATCAATGACATGAAATCCAAGGAAAGGTCTTCACTACATAAATCTGAGTTTGGGTATATTTTTCAGGCATATCACCTCATAGACGAACTCACGGTGTATGAAAACATCGAAACCCCTTTGCTTTACCGGAATGTTTCTGGAAGTGAAAGGAAAAGCATCATTGCCAACCTTTTGGACAGGTTCAATATGGTGGCCAAAAAAGACCTTTTCCCGGAACAGCTTTCAGGCGGACAGCAGCAGTTGGTCGGAATAGCAAGGGCGATAGCAGGAAGACCAAGGGTATTGTTGGCAGATGAACCGACAGGAAACCTCCATTCTGCACAGGCAAAGGAAATCATGGAAGTATTTAAAGAACTCAACAAAGAAGGAACTACGATCATCCAAGCTACCCACGCCCGTGAAAATGCGGATTATGGGACAAGGTTGATTGAGATGTTGGATGGAAAAATTGACAAAGACATTGCCATATAATTATGAATAAGATACTTATCACCGCTTTGATTTTGATGGCTTTCATTTCAAAATTGAACGCCCAGGATACCTTGAGACTTAATTTCCGTGAGGCTGTGGAAATTGGTCTACAACAAAACCTCAATTACAGACAGCTCGAAAACCAGCAGGAGGTTTTGAAAAGGGAAAAGCAGGCGGCACAATTGGCCCATTTGCCCAACCTGAACATCAATAACAGTGGATTTAGGCAAAGTGGCCAACAATACCAACAGGTGGAAGACCAATTGATTGTGACCAATATTTCCAATAACATCATCACTTCTAATTTGAATACCGCCATGCCGGTTTACAATGGCGGGCGAAGGATTAATAACACACAGGCTACGAGGTTTTTTGAGGAAGCCGGGGAAAACAGCCTGCAAAGAGCGGCACAGGAAGTCATGTTCAATATCGGCCGGCAATACTTGCAAGTGTTGCTAGATAAGGAACTTTATAGGATTGCTTTGGAAAACCTTGAAAACCAAAAGAAACAGTTGGAGCAGATTGAAGGATTTGTGGAGGCAGGATTGAGGACACTTTCTGACCAATACAACCAGCAATCCGAGGTGGCAAGGTTGGAAACGGTGGCATTGAATGCCAAGGTCCAATGGGAAACAGATGCCTGGACTTTGGCTGAAACCTTGCAGTTGGAACCCAATGTCATTCCTGAACTCGAGGCTGTCAGTCTAAATCCCGGAAAAAGTGAGTATTTGTCCATGTCCGTGGATGAATTGTATAAAATAGCTTTGGAAAACCGCAAGGACTTCAAGCAGCAGCAATTGTTGGAATCAGGCAACAAAAAACTACTTGCCGTTTCCAGATCATTCATGTATCCCCAAATCAATGCTTTCTTCAATTACAGTACTTTTTTTACTTCTCTTGATGAAAGAACCATTTCTGAACAGCTCTGGCAGGTGTACCCACAGCAGACCATAGGTGTATCCCTGAACATTCCCATCTTCAATAATTTCAACAACAAGCTCACCGTAACCCGAGGAAAGGTGCAGTACCACAACCAACAGTTGGAGAAAACAGCCTTGGAAAGAAGAATATCCCAAGAGATCAAACTGGCTTATGAAAATTACAAAGCGAGTATCAAAAGGGAGGAAGCTACAAAATTGCAACTTGCTGCTGCTGTGGAAGCACAGACTGCAATTTCCGAGAGGTTTAGGCTTGGTGTCAGCAACTTTGTAGACCTTGCTACTGCTAATCAACAGCTAGTGACTGGGCAATCTGACTATGCCCAAGCTTTGTACACGTTATACTTTCAGGAAGTGATATTAAACTACCAATTGGGAGTTTTGGCATTGGATTAGCATCTTTTTTGAAATTGGGACAAAATGGACATATATACCGTCTAACAATTAGAACTCAACTTCAAAAATTTAATGCAACGCAATTTCTTAATACTCATTTTGGGATTATTTCTCACTTTCAGTTGTGATGAAAAATTCAATTGTGAAGACTTTACCTTGGGAACCCCTTTCGTTGTAAAAGCAGGAGAAATAAATCAGGATTGTCCCGGTCAGCTTTCCATCACTTTGGTGCGGGTGGAAAATGATTCAAGGTGTCCTTCCAACGCCAACTGTGTATGGGCTGGGAATGCAGAAGTGGTGTTTATTTTTAGAAATGGTGATGAGGAAACGGAGTTCACTTTGGACACAAATGCATCTATGCAAGGAAGTGAAAATGAAAAAGAGGTATTGGGATATTCCATAAAACTCAACAGATTGACTCCCTATCCTGAGATTTCCATGCAAATCAAAGAAAAAGATTACCGCGCTGACATCACCATAACCAAAGTTATTTGAGCGTAAATAGTGTGGTGATTTTGTAAAAAACGGATGAAGGGTAGATTGGAAACTGGAAATGCAATTGATTTGATCTGGTTTTGATTCTATTGCCTTTATTCTTGTTTGATTTGGTCCTTACTTTTTTTTTTTAAAAATCTCCCGATATCAATGCAACTTTTTCTAACCCGATTTCATCTAATCTGAAAATGCTCTTATAGGAATGCAGATGACAGATCAAAATCAAAAGGTTTTACTTATTGATGCGATGGCATAAATGGAGTTTGAGAATTTTCTTTCTGCCGATTCAAAGGAGTCAGGATAATTCTGTCAGTTTAGCCTTTTTTAGATCTGTACAATCCAAAATCTGTTTTGCAAAAGACATTTACCCAAACTAAGCCAAGCTAAACCACTATAAATATGAAAAAGAATCTTTTTTTGATGTTTTTTCTTTTCGGTTACGTCGGACTTCTTTTTGGTCAGACATTACAACCTGCCCAGATGAAATCGGACGTCGAAATTTTTAAAAAAGCTTTGGAAGCCAAACATCCGGAGATGTACCGCTACACCTCAGCAGAAGAATTTGAGTCCTTGTTTGAGCAGGTCAAATCCGACTTGGACCGGGATATGTCGGTCAGGGAATTTTACCTGAAAATGACTCCAATTATCGCTGCGCTTCACTGCGGGCATACCAAATGGATTGTGGCTGGTCAGGATATGTATTATCCATTCTTTGATGATGACCTTTTTCCCTTACAATTACATTTTGAAAATGACAAGGCCTTCGTAATTAGCCATTTTGATGGAAATGAGGTTCCGGTTACGGCAGAAGTCATCAGTATCAATGGGGAAAAAATGGGGGAAATCATCAAAAGTCTTCTGCCTAAGTTGAGCTTTGGTGATGGATTTTCGCAAGCCGGAAAGTATTACCAACTCAATCATGCCTTTCCCGGGATCTTTTCAACCCATTTTGGAACAAAACCAACTTATGATGTTGAGGTATTGCGGGATGGCAAAACCCTGAATTTGACTTTTGAAGGAGTCTCGCACCATCAGATTAAAGCCTACCAATCATCTAAATTTAAAGAACATGGAGTTCCTTTCAGGTTGGAAATCTTGGAGGCAAATACAGCTTGGTTGGATATTGATAGGTTTTATGCTTATCCAATTGAACCGGATTTCAAAAAGTTCTTGAAAGCGAGTTTTGAACAGATCAAGGAAAACAACATCAGCGATCTGGTCATAGACCTCAGAGGCAATGAAGGGGGGAATGAAAGTTGGGGAATAGAACTGTACAAATACCTCGCAGAATCACCCTTCAGCTATTATGATCGCATTTCGGTGAAGAAGAAAGAGAAATTGGATTTTGAGACAAATACCTCCTTTTTGTTCAAAATGGCTTCTCTGTTTAATAAAAACGGTGAGTATGGTCGTGAATTCACTCTCCAAAAGGGATTGAAAAAACAAAAACCTAATAAAAATGCCTTCCAGGGAAATGTGTATCTTTTATTGGACGGGCAGAGTTTTTCTGTGACCACCGAATTTGCATCGAGGTTCAAATCCGAAAAAAGAGGTGCAATTATTGGCACAGAAACAGCAGGGGGCTATGCGATGAATACAAGCGGATTTTTCAGCATTGTGACCTTACCTCATTCCAAGATCAATTTGGGTATTCCTTTGCTTGGCTTCCATATGGCCGGTTTGGCAGAAAACAATCCGAAGGATAGGGGAATCCTCCCTGATTATACCATCGAAACCCATGCGGAAAATTTCAAAAACGGGGTAGATCTTGTTCGGGATTTTTCTCTGGAATTGATCAGAAAGTCAAAAGCCACAAGCGAAACTGTCAAACCTTAGGCTTCAGAACCAAATTAATCCTTGGACAGGTTTATCTTCGACATTCAAAATCGATGTATTTGTTGAATATCAAATGATTCTACGAATACCTCAATTTTTTTTAACCTGATTAATCCGGTAAAGTCAGAAATTAATCGTGAATTTATGGAAAAATACTCCTGACCCCCTGCAACTTTTTTCGAAGAAATTGAATCTAGTCTTTAGAAAACATCCAGCTAATTTTTCAATACTGATGAAAAAAATTTTAATACTCGGAGCAACCGGCCGCACTGGCAAAGAATTACTACAGCAAGCATTAGACCGGGGATACCATGCCAATGTCTTGGTGAGGGATGGTAAGAAAATCACCCTTGAACATGAAAGACTCCGGGTTTTTGAAGGAGATACCAGGATACCAAAGGACCTGGACTTTGCCATTGAAAACTGTCAGGCAGTAATCAGTTGTCTGAATATTTCAAGGAACTCGGATTTTCCATGGGCTTCATTAAGGACACCTGAAGATTTCCTTTCGATGACGATGAAAAGCCTTATCAATGTATGTCAGGACCATAAACTCAGCAGGCTGATTTTTACTTCAGCATGGGGAGTAGGTGACAGCAGGCCATTTATTCCTTCTTGGTTTGCCTGGCTGATAGACAACAGCAAGCTGTCTGTAGCTTACCTTGAACACGAACGGCAGGAAGCCTTGGTCAAAAATTCAGGTTTGGACTGGACCATAGTCAGACCGGTCGGACTGACCAACAGTCAGATTCCCAAGCCCGTCAAAGTGATTTTTGGCAATGAACAAAAACCCTCATTGACCATTTCCCGAAAGGATACTGCCGGTTTTTTGATTGATATTTTGGAGCATTCGGATTACTTCCAAAAAGTCCCTACCATATATTCATAGGTGATGAAAAAGATTAATTTCCTATTTATTGGATTTGCATTGGCCCTGTTGGCTACAAAGTTTTATGGCTTGGAAATGGAAGACGGTGAGCGCTTCATCCGGGTGGTCGGATGGATGGATTTCCTTTGGCTTGCCATCGGTTGGGTGTTGGCAAATTTCCAAAAGGAAGCGGGATTGCCTGATATTTTTGGAAAAGCCGGAGATATGAAAAAATGGTTTATCCCTTTTTTGGTAGGAATCTGTTTTGCATTGTTGGACGTCTTGGTGATCGAATTCATTTTAAGAAACGAACCACATCAAACACTGCCTCCCTATACCCAACCTTTTCCTTATTCTGTTTTTCTGTACTTCGCAGGAGGTTTGTATATGGAATTGTTCTATAAACTCATTCCTCTGACCGTTTTCCTTTTGATTTTTGAGAAATATCTCCGAGGAAATCTGAAAAAGTACATGACTTTCCTGATGATTTTTTTGCTTTCGATCTGGGAACCGATTTCACAATTGCCATCTGATCCTTTATGGTTTGTGGTGTATGCCTTTGTTTCAGGATTTGCGTTCAATTTCCTCCAAATTTATTTTTTCAGGAAAATGGGATGGTTATATTCTTTACTATGTCGTATGGGATTGTACCTGATTTGGCATGTAATGCTCGGGATTTGGATTGAGTTTTTTGTGATTCAATAGATTGGTAATTGAATTCCAATAAATCGAGCTATCTCATCAAAATCCTAAAAGACAATTATTCTAAATGCCAAAAATTTATTTCAAGCTATCTAACAAACAAAAAGCTTCTTTTGATCCTATTGGGCAACTTTAAGCCTTCCTTTTTCTGCGAAATAAATAACGTCCACCATATTATGGGCCTGAAAGTTTACAGTGACATTATTTTCTTTTGGTGATGAATAAAAAAGACTCCAAATAGGGGATGGTAAATGTGGTCCCACAAAAAATCCCATCATACCTCCCCATATGGTTCCCACGATAATAGCAGAATTAATGGTAAAAAGCGAAATACCATCTTCAAAATCTCCATTGATGAGAAAGTATAATCCAACTGAAACAGCAGAGAGAACAAAACCAATAATTAACCCAATTTTAAGGCTTTTGATTGCTTCTTTCATGAATTCATCTCCTGATGGATGGTGATTTGAAGTGGGGGTTGGTATGATATATCCCATATCAGGAGGATTGACTTCGATTTCATCAAGTTCATAACCCCGATCCAGAATCAAAGAAATGGTTTCTTTTGAATCTTTATGGTTTTTGAACACGCCATATACCGATCCTGAGGGGATGGGATTTTGGGGGGGATTTTCAGTTTGAGTTTCCATATTTATATGCATTTAGGCTTACTTACTTTTCAGGGATAGTAAATTTTGCAATAAAATGATGGAATATTTTATACCAATCTACCTTTGAATTATGAAATTCACAGATATTTTCTTAATTGTTTAGGTGATTAATTTGAGTGTTGAAAATCTAAATCACTCATTAAATCAGCTTATAATCAAGCCAAATGGTTTAATCAAAATAATTCTTATATAAATATTTAAAGTTCAATTTTGGACTTAAATAGTATAAATACACATACCTTTTTGGTCTGGTCATGCTCTCAAAGACATTCATAGCAAGCAACACCATTTAAACCCAATTTCAATCCGATTATATGGGGATGATGAGCCGCCGAAAGGAAGTATTTAGCAATTAAATGGAAGGTGAAGAAAAATCTATTCTTGAATTTGTTACAGAGATTTTAAAAACCGATGAAACAGAGCCTGAACTTGTAGCAAAGGAATATTTAAAGTAAATGAAAGTTGGTTCGTTTGAAATTGGGGATACTGAAATTGAACTTTCACCTTTAGGTAAGTTAACTGCCAATGTGGAAAATGGTCAAATCAATCGTACTGGAAAATTTTAAATGCTTCCACCGTATTGAAACTGTAAACCCCCGTTTTGGATGCTGAATCTTTTTCTTTCAAAATCAAAAAAATGGCTGACGATAAATTTCGATTGTGTATGGATTGGTAATTAATTATTCAAGGGAATAAGCGGGAAAATATCAGGTAGGTCCGGAAATAATTCCCGTCAAATAACTTCTAATTGAATCTTGAAATTGATTGGATGAAATGGTAAATTTAAAATTACCAACAGGATGGTATTGTTGCTCCATTTCATAACTTTTTTCAAATTTTAAACTATTATCTATTGGGTTATTCTGTATTAATTAAATATCCGATTAACGCGTGTGTGCCAAAATCAAATAGAATTTAACCGTCTGCCTTCAAGAAATTATGACAATCGCAAATTCGGTAAAAAGGAATTATGCCTTGACAGTTATCGGTCTGTTTTGCAGTCTATATTCCTGCCAAAAACCAAATATCAAGGCTGATTCTGAGCCTGATTTATTTCAACAGGCAATGAGTCTTTGTTTTATTCCTGCAGGCCTAAAATGGGATTTTTCGGAAGGAAAAGCACCTCTTTTGGAGGGAATGGATGTGTTGGATTTTCCTGTTTCAACCGACAATCCTGAGGCAAGAAAGTATTTTAATCAGGGGCTTCTATTGGCTTATGGATTTAACCATGCCGAAGCGGAGCGGTCATTTCAGTATGCAGCAACTTTAGATCCTGATTTTGCTATGGCATATTGGGGACAGGCATATGTTATAGGTCCCAATTACAATGCGGGTATGGAACCTGAACATTATCAATTGGCATTCGAAGCAATTCAGAAAGCCAAAAGCCTTTTGACCAAAGTTTCAGCTAAGGAAGCGGCATTTATCATGGCAATGGACAAAAGGTATGTCGCAGAATCCTTGGAAGACAGGACCAAATTGGATGAAGCCTATGCACAGGCAATGGCTAATGTGTGGGGAAAATACCCGGATGATGCAGAAGCAGGCACACTCTATGCTGAGGCCTTGATGGACCTTCAGCCTTGGGACCTTTGGACCAAAGAGGGAGATCCAAAAGGTAATACTACCGTGATTTTGGAAGTATTGGAAGAAGTTATAAAAAAGCATCCCGATCATCCTGGTGCACACCATTTGTATATCCATGCTGTAGAAGGATCAAATAATCCTGATAAAGGATTGAATTCAGCTAGAAAGTTTGATAAGGGATTGATACCTATGGCAGGTCATTTGGTTCATATGCCTTCCCATATTTATATCCGTACAGGCCATTATCACGAAGGTACACTTTCCAATCTCCGTGCAGCCAAGGTAGATAGCCTTTACATTGAGACCTGTAAGGCACAAGGGACTTATCCCTTGGCTTATTTCCCCCACAATTATCATTTCATGGCAGGCACAGCAATATTGGAAGGCAGCAGTAAATGGGCTGTTTTTGCAGCAGACCGGCTTTTTGACCATTTGGATCAAAGTCTGATGGAAGAGGAAGGATTGGAAGTAATCCAACACTTTTCGACCATTCCCTATTTTGTAAGGGTCAAGTTCGGAATGTGGGATAATATTTTGAACCTTTCCTTATGGGAAAAAGGGACTGATTACCAGGAAGGAATCAGACATTATGCTTTAGGTATGGCCTATTTGGGAAAAGGAAAGTTGGAACATGCAGAAAAAGAGCTTCAGGCTATACAGCAAATCATTGCTAAAGAAAGTCTTGAAGACTTGACCATATGGGGTATAAATTCCTTTGAGTCAATCGTCAATATCGCTGGGTTGGTCTTGGAAGGAGAAATATTGGCAAGCAAAAAAAAATACGAAGAAGCCATCAAAATCCTTACACAGGCAACTGATCTGGAGGACCAATTGCTTTATAACGAACCACCTGATTGGTTTTTATCAACCCGACACCATTTAGGGGCTGTCCTTTTGGAGGCTGAGAAATACAAAGAAGCTGAATCTGTTTTCAGAAAAGATCTGGAAGAATTTCCCAATAACGGTTGGGCTAAATACGGACTGATGTTGGCATTGGAGAAATCAGGAAATGAGATTGAAGCAAAAAAGGCAAAAGAAGAATTTGACCTCTCTTGGAAAAATGCTGATGTCACCTTGAGTTCTTCAAGGATTAAATGATAAACAGGCTCTTTTTGAGAACAATTTCCTAGGAATTGGAGGCTATCAAAGGCTTCACTTTAGTTCCGATGATCTCAATGGCTTTCAGCAATTGGGCATGGCTCAGGTTGGCATTGTCCATTTGGAAAGAAACCCTGGCTAGACCGCCCAAAGACTCACTGTGTCTTAGGATTTTTTCTGCTACTTCCTCCGGATCTCCTACGAGGTAGGCACCTCTTGGGCCACGCTGTGCCTCAAACCTTGAAAAAGTTACCGGAGGCCAACCCCGTTCTTTTCCTATTCTAGTAAAGGTCTCAGCATAGCCTGGGTAATATTCAGCGACAGCTTTTTCTGTGGTATCTGAGACATAACCCAACGAATGGAGACCGACTTTAAGTTTTTCCGGTCCATGTCCCGCTCTTCGTCCAGCTTCTCTATACAAGTCAACCAGTGGACTGAACCGGTGCGTTTCCCCACCAATCACAGCGACCATCAAAGGCAAGCCCAAAGTTCCGGCCCTGACAAATGATTCCGGTGTACCTCCAACACCCAACCAAATAGGAAATGGATCCTGCAATGGTCTTGGATAAATAGCTTGCTGATGCAAAGCAGGTCTGAATTTTCCTGACCAAGTCACAAATTCATTGTCTCTGATTTTGAGAAGGAGGTCAAGTTTTTCTGAAAAGAGCGCATCATAATCTTTAAGATTCAGTCCAAAAAGAGGGAATGCTTCGGTGAATGACCCTCTTCCGACGACCATTTCTGCCCTTCCTTTAGAAATAAGATCGAGGGTAGCAAAGTTTTGAAATACCCGAACCGGATCTGCAGCACTGAGTACCGTGACGGCACTGGTAAGTTTGATGTTTTTTGTTTGGGCAGCAGCGGCAGCGAGGATAATGGTAGGGGCGGAGTCCAAAAATTCCTTTCTATGGTGTTCACCGATACCAAATACATCTAATCCGACTTGGTCCGCAAGTTGAATTCTCTCAAGCAGTTGGGACAAAGCCTGTGCGCTGTTTTTTGACTGATCGATTCCATCGCCGATTGCAGCTGCTGCAAAACTATCAATGCCTATTTCCATAAAATTGGTTTCCTTTTGGTTGATGACCACGGATTACCACTCCATGATCAATGCTGTCAGGTAAACTACATATAGACCCAAAAGAATTCCACCTTCCCATCTTTCGAGCTTTCTTCCCTTTCCTGTAAAAAGAAAAAGGAAAAGTAATAAGCCCGCAAGGATATTCATGTAAATGTCGATGAAGTTTGGTTCTGAGATCGATACAGGGTTGACTATGGAAGAAATCCCCAATACAAAAAAGATGTTGAAAATATTTGATCCGACTACATTTCCTATGGCGATGTCCACTTTTTTCTTTTTTACGGCAGCTATCGATGTGGCGAGTTCAGGTAGAGAAGTTCCAATGGAGACGATTGTCAATCCAATCAATCTTTGAGACAATCCAAATTCAACCGCAAGGGACACTGCATTGTCTACAATCAGTTTTCCACCCAAAACAAGGCCTGCCAATCCAATGATTATCCATAGCACAGCACTTCCTGTGGTGAATTTGCTTATTTCCAAAGAGTCAGAAATGCCACCCGGCTGCTTGGAAACCATGATGTTATAGACCAAGAAAATGCTGAAAAACAAAAGGAGGATGATCCCATCTCCAAATGAGATCAGGTTGTTAGCTCCATCATTAAATAAGAAATCATTAGCAACAATCAAAACAACCAAGGCAGCTAAAAAGCTTAGTGGAATCTCAATCCAAGTAGTGTTGGATTTTACAGTCAACGGATAGACAATGGCCGAGATTCCCAATATCCCAAGGACGTTAAAAATATTACTTCCGAGTACGTTGCCCATGACCATTTCGGAAGAACCGCTTGCTGCTGCAAAAACGTTGACAACCAATTCCGGTGCGGAGGTACCAAAAGCCACCACAGTCAACCCGATGACTATATTGGGAATCCCAAAATTTGCGGCAAGGCCTGAAGCGGCATCCACTAATTTGTCAGCTCCATAAATCAGGATTACAAATCCGATCAATAACAATACAATAGATAAGATCATAGGGATGAATTTTCAGAAAGATATGCTGTATTTGCTGTAAGTTTATTTTCGGGAAAGATTTATTTTTTATTACAAAAATTAAACAGGTTATTTGTTGCGTCAAAAGCAAAATTCTTCCACTTGCTGTAATTCATGGGATTTATGAAAATCCGGATTAAGGAATTCATTGCACAATTTTTGATTATCCTAATCGGTCTTACCGGTATCGGGAGTACGTATTTTTTTGAATCCGGGATAGAAAATAGAAGACAGGAAACCCAAATCATTTCTTACCATAATTTGATCCCCGAATTTGATCAGGGGCTTGAATTTTCCTCCGCTAATATCAATGTTCCATGTTTCAAAGTATTGGAAACTGTTTTTGACCTTTTCAATGGGACATTCGGCGATTTTTTAAGCATTTCAGGAACCAATGGTTTGAAAGTCAATTGGTTTGAAAGTTTTAACCGATTTTTTAACTACCGTATACTACTTTATCCTTTCCATTATTTCTGGTAATTTTTTTCCATTATAAAATTCAACCTCTGCAGAATTGAATTCTACTCTCAGTGATAGCCTGATGGGTGTTTGACACCATTCGGACTTGTCATTATTCTTCTATTTCAAAAAAACCAAAAAAACACAACAACATGTTTGACATTGAACCTATATCCTTGGTCATATCCATGGTTATTATGCTGTTATTTTCAACTCCTTTTGTGATTTTCAAAAGGAAACAATCCCAAAAAATCAAAGCCCAAAAGCTGTTTTTGGACCAATTGCAAAACAAAGCCGGTCTTAAGTTTGACCAATCCGATGACTGGAGGGACCGGTATTTCATCGGACTTGATTCAGAGAGAAAAGTTTTGGTTTATGTAATATTTGATGCAGAAAATACTGTTCATCAAATTGACCTTTCCAAAGCCTCAGACGTGAAGGTCTTAAAAATGGAAAGAGAAGTTAAAGTTGAGGGCAAAACCACTAAAGTGATTGACAGCCTTAGCCTAAAGATTGATTTGATAGGTGAGAAAGAGGCGGCTAAAATATTGGAGTTTTATGACTCAGACTTATTCTCAGATAATTTGGGAGAATTGCCATTGATCCAAAAGTGGCAAGAAAAACTTAAAGCCATTTTGAAAAACAACCATATTTCGAGCAAGAAAAGTATCCTGAAATAGCACCCATATTTCTTATAAAATGCCAACTGCCTGAATCAAGGTTGTTGGCATTTTTTATTAATTTGATTTTGTCAGAATTTATCCTTGGTACCCTTTGTCAATAAGAAGATGGTGATCAGAATGAAAAGTGTTCCCAGCCAATCCATGGCCCCAAAAGAAACATTCAGCCATACCACGGCAACAGCTGCCGCTGAAAGAGGTTCTACCGAGCAAAGCAAACTTGCAGTCTGCGCACCGATAATGGTCACAGAGGTCAGAAAAAAATAAAAAGCAATCACACTTCCAAATAACACGATGTATGCAAAAGCGGACCAAGTTCCCAAATCCCAAGTCCCATGAAAATCCCAAGGCTTGCTGATAAAAGAGAACGCGATCCCACCAATCAGCATTCCCCATCCTGTTACTGTGGCAGCAGAATATTTTCTCAGCAAGCGGACAGGTTGGATGGTGTAAAAAGCAAGTGAGAATGCTGAAAGGATTCCCCAAAATAGTGCTTTCTCCGAAATGACAAGCTGTTTGAAACTCCCATGTGTGACAAGCAGAAATGTACCTGTAAGGGCAAATACCAAGGAAGCGTATTCCACCAAAATGGGCCAACGCCGATGATGAATGGCATAAAAAGCCACCACAATCAATGGTCCGATATATTGTAAGACTGTTGCTGTGGCAGCGTTGGATAAGTTGATGCTATAGAAATAGGTGTATTGGACAGCGACCATACCAAAGATGCTGAAGAACAATAATTGAAGTGCATCTTTTGGGGTTTTCCAGATTTTGAAAGCATCTGAATTTTTTCTGCTAACTGTATATGCCATCAAAATTATCCCAGCCAATAATAACCTCCAACAGACCAACCAAGCCGGATTGATTCCTTTTTGTTCAAACAGAAACTGCGCACAGGTGCCCGAGACACCCCAAAAAACAGCAGCGGCCAAAGCCATTGAAAAACCTTTGATTGATTTTTTGGAAGTAATACCTGCAGGCAGAGTGGCTGAGATCATAGGGTTGGATGAATTTCAAATTTACTGAATGAAAAAGTGATTTGGTAAGTAAAAGGAAAAGAAAATATTATAAAAAACCGAAAGGATATAAAAACAAAAAAACCGCTTAGATTTCTAAGCGGTCTGTGGGCCCACTTGGAATCGAACCAAGCACCTACTGATTATGAGTCAGTTGCTCTAACCGAATGAGCTATAGGCCCGGTATCTGCATGCGTTTTTTGAAAACTACCTTGCAAATGGGAGTGCAATGTTACATATTTGGTTTTAATTTTACAACCTGAGTGCAAATGAAAAAACTTGAGAATATCGATTTTTTGATCTTCGATTTAGGCAATGTAATCATTGATATTGATTATAGTTTCAGTATCAATGAGTTGAAAAAAATCCTTCCTGAAGCCAAACATTCATTGACAGACAAATTTTTCCCCTCCACTTTTCACAAAGATTATGAGAAAGGTTTGATCAGTTCATCCCAATTCAGAGAGGAAGTTAGAAACCTATACAGAGAAGATTGGACTGATGCACAGATTGACCATGTCTGGAACAGTCTTTTAAAAGATATACCATTGGAAAGGATTGAGCTGTTAAAAAAACTAAGGATGGATTTTGGTACGGCTGTTCTCAGTAATACCAATGAAATACATATCGAGAAGTTTGATGAACTTCTTATAGACCAAACAGGTGAAAAATCAATTTATGACCTATGTGACAGGATATTTTTAAGCCACCAAATGGGTCTTTCCAAACCTGATGAGGCTATTTATAAAGCAGTAATGAACGAAATCAAAATTGATCCCGAAAGAGTCCTGTTTTTTGATGATTTAAGCGCAAACCTAGATGGTGCAAAAAGAGTTGGGCTACAAACATACCACATCACCCACCCAAAAGCATTAATCCAATTCTTTGAGAATGTATACTAAAAAAGAATACCTGATCCACATTTCACTTTTTATCCTAACACTTATTGCCACCACTTTGGCCGGTGCGGAATGGTTATATGGGAAATCAATTTTGGCAGATGGAGAATATTTTTTGACTTGGGAATATTTCATTAAATCACTTCATTTTTCAGTTCCGTTTCTTGGTATTTTGCTAATACACGAATTGGGTCATTTGTTCACCTCATTACACTATAAAGTAAAAACCTCCATGCCGTTTTTTATTCCCGGATGGTTGGGTTTTTTGGGAGCCCCTTCAATCGGTACTTTCGGGGCCATTATTAAATTGAAAAGTTATATCAACAGCCGCAAAAAGTATTTCGACATTGGCGTTGCTGGGCCGCTTGCAGGATTTATAATCGCTTTCGGGGTGCTTTGGTATGGTTTTACACATCTTCCTGAGGCAAATTATATCTATCAGATTCATCCCGAATACCTTGATCCGGAATTCAAAGGACACAGTGCCGAAGAAGGCTACCTCAATATTGAAATGGGTTACAATCTATTGTTTTATGGGATGGAAAAAGTTCTTGCAGAACCTGAGAAAATGCCCAATATGTCAGAAATCATCCATTTCCCTTACATATTTGCCGGGTACTTAGCCTTGTTTTTTACAGCATTGAACCTTCTCCCTATAGGACAATTGGATGGAGGCCATGTGGTTTTCGGACTATCTCCGAAGTATCACAAGCAGATTTCATTGGTTTTTTACATTGCCTTTGTATTCTATGCAGGCTTAGGATCGATCAATCCTTATCATAGTATTGACAGGCTAATCTTCAGTATCCCTTTATATATCGGTTTTCTATATTTCTGCTTTAGCCGTTCCAGAATAATGGACAAACAGACAAAATGGATGGTGATTTTGGTGATCGCTTCGGTTCAATATGCATTGGTTTATGCTTTCCCGACTTTACAGGGATATAGTGGATGGTTGCTTTTTGCTTTCCTTTTAGGCAGGGTGATGGGTCTCGAGCATCCGGAAGTTTCCGGTTTTAAACATTTGGATAGGAAAAGAAAAATCCTAGGTTGGATCAGCATCATTATTTTCTTGCTTTGCTTCACTCCACAGCCATTGCAGATCAGTTAATTACCCTGTAATCAAAAATCTGTTTTTTGCTGCGAATAATCTCCGCTTTGATTTCCTGAAAGCAGGTTAAAATATCACCCCCGACCCAATACTTTCATTCCCATCATACCAAGCGACAAACTGCCCTGAGGCAACGCCTCTTTGTGCTTCGTCAAATAGGATATACAACCCATTTTCCTTCATCAGATAGGTTGCCCATGACAGCGGTTGACGATACCTAATTCGAGAAAGGTATCTTCTGGATTCGCCAACTTCTAATTTAAGGTCTTCACGGATCCAATGGATGTCGTTTTTTGGTACAAAAAGTCCATATCTATTCAGTCCGGGGTGTTCTTCGCCAAGGCCAGTATAGATTACATTTGACTTGGTATCCGTCGCTATCACAAAAAGAGGTTTGCCTGTTCCGCCTACATGAAGTCCTTTTCTTTGTCCCACGGTAAAGTAATGTGCACCGTTATGGTCGCCGATTTTTTTGCCGTCAGTTTCATTGTATTTGATGGGAAGACAAATGGAATCCCAAGTTTCAATATCAAAATCCTCTAGACTGATACCTGCTGGTATTCTTTTATTACTGTAAATGGGAAGATCCTCCGGAATCACTACAATGGCTCCTTTTTTTGGTTGGAGCTGCTGTTGCAAAAAGTCGGGAAGCCGCACTTTTCCTATAAAGCAGAGTCCCTGACTGTCTTTTTTGTCTGCAGTGATTAGGTCTTGTTCTTTGGCAATTTTCCTGACTTCGGATTTTTGAAGATGGCCGATCGGAAACAATGCTTTTGAAAGCTGTTCCTGATTGAGTTGGCAGAGGAAGTAACTTTGGTCTTTGCCATTGTCAGCACCTGCAAGCAAGCGGTAAACCGGTTTTCCCTTTACACTAATTTCATCTTTTTGACAATAATGTCCAGTCGCCACAAAATCTGCTTTGAGCTTTTGGGCGGCTTTTAGAAAAATGTCGAATTTGATTTCTCTGTTGCAAAGGATGTCGGGATTCGGAGTTCTGCCTGCTTCATATTCGGCAAACATATAATCCACAATCCGGTCTTTGTATTCTTCGCTTAGGTCAATGGCTTGAAAAGGAATGTCCAACTTTTGGGCCACAAGCATGGCGTCTGTGCTGTCTTCCATCCAAGGACATTCGTTGGAAATAGTGACAGATTCATCGTGCCAGTTTTTCATAAACATGCCGATGACTTCGTAGCCTTGTTTTTTGAGGAGGTATGCGGCGACGGATGAGTCTACGCCACCTGATAGTCCGACGACTACCCTTTTTTTGTTTTCCATTGTTTTGAAATTATTCATGGGTTCAAGGTCCATGAGGTTTCACATAAAATCCCAACATCATTCTGTTGGATTTTGGTTCGCAAATTTAACCTATCAGGACTTATTTCTTACATAAATCAGCTTTGTCTTTCCTTTGATGTTTTCACGGTGGTCGATTTCAAAGGCAGGAATGGATTTGATCAGTGGAGTGAGTTTCTGGAATCCATAGTTTCTTGCGTCAAAGTTAGGCTGTTTTTTCTGCAGCAAATTTCCCACATCGCCCAAAAACGCCCAACCTTCATCATCCGCCAAATCCGAGATAGTGGCTGCTATCAGTCTGATGATTTTTGCATTGATCTTGTCTACCTGAGGTGCTTGGGTTGTTTTGTCTTTTTGATCAATGGGTTCTTCTGTTTGTTTTTGGAGGATTTCCAAATAAATAAATTTGTCACAGGCAACAATAAAAGGATCGGGCGTTTTCTTTTCTCCCATCCCGATGACCATCATTCCGGCTTCTCTCAGTCTTGTAGCCAATTTGGTAAAGTCACTGTCACTCGATACGATACAAAATCCATTGACTTTTTCTGAATACAGGATATCCATGGCATCGATGATCATCGCCGAATCTGTGGCATTTTTACCAGAGGTATAGCCATATTGTTGCATGGGATTGATGGCATTTTCTAACAGGACGTTTTTCCATTTTCCCAATTGTGGTTTGGTCCAGTCACCATAGATCCGCTTGATGGTAGGGTTGCCGTATTTGGCTATTTCCTCCATCATTTCCTTGACCTGTCCTGCAGGAACATTGTCTGCATCGATGAGAACGGCTATTTTGATATCGGTTTGCATAAAGCTAGGTAAGTTTTAAAATAAAAATATTGGTTTAATAAATGTATAAAAAAACTGCCGGGTTTGGCAGCATTCTTTTTCCTGCGAAAAGAATTACTTAATCTGTATCCCTGAATTGAAAAGGTAATTTCGTAAGTTGCATCTGACTTATTAAGCATTTTAATGTAATATGAAAAAACTTTTAATAGCAACCGGAGGGGGAGATTGCCCCGGGTTGAATGCAGTGATCAGAGGGATCTGCAAAAGAGCCAAAAAAGAAAAAGATTGGGAAGTATATGGAAGCAGGGAGGCTTTTAACGGGGTTTATTCTGATCCTCCTGAAATTATAAAACTTACAAAGAAGAAAATTGCAGGCATCCATGTGAAGGGGGGCACCATTCTGAAAACCACCAATAAAGCTGATCCTTTGCATTTTCCTGTCAAAGATGAAAACGGTAATGTCAAATTTGTGGACAGGACCAATGTTTTGGCTGACAGGATCAAAGAACTTGGTTTTGATGCTGTCATCAATATCGGGGGAGATGGTTCACAAAAGATTTCCCAAGCGCTTTTCAAACATGGGTTGAACATCGTAGGAGTTCCCAAAACCATCGATAATGACCTTTCTGCCACAGACATGACCTTTGGTTTTCAGACAGCCGTGCAGATTGCTTCAGACAGTTTGGATAAGTTGGTGACGACAGCGGAAAGCCATCACCGGGTGATGATCATGGAAGTCATGGGAAGAGATGCGGGTTGGATTGCTTTGCATACTGCGATTTCAGGTGGAGCAGAGATTTGTCTGATTCCGGAGATTCCGTATGATATCAAGAAATTGGTGGAGAAAATCCAATCCCGATATGATAAAGGAAGAGGATTTGTTATCATAGTAATTGCCGAAGGGGCCAAAGCAAAAGAAGGAACAATAGTATCTCATGCAGGAGATGAAGGTTCCCGACATGTGAGATTGGGAGGAGTAGCCTATCAATTGACCCAACAGCTCAAAGATGCCGGTATCACTGCCGAAATCAGGGAAACAGTTTTGGGGCATGTCCAAAGGGGAGGAACACCTTCAGCATTTGACCGGGTTTTGGCTTCCTTGTTTGGGGTCAAAGCTTTTGAGATGGTCGCCAATGGTGAATTTGGAAAAATGGTTTCGTTCAAAAATAACGATTTCATAGCTGTCCCTTTAGAGGAAGCAACAAAGGATTATAATTTTGTAAAAAAAGACAGTTTTATTGTAAAAGGAGCAAAAGACCTCGGTATTACATTTGGAGATTAGACTATGAAAGATGTATTAATTCAATTGTTTGAAAGGGATTTGAAGAAACTCATATCCGAATTGGAGGCCTACAAGGATGAGAAAAATATATGGGAGGTATCAGGGATTATCACCAATTCCGCAGGGACCTTGGCGCTTCACCTAGTCGGTAATCTCAATCATTTTATTGGTGCTGTGATGGGAAATACCGGATATATCAGAAACAGAGAGGCGGAATTTTCCTTGAGAAATATTCCGAGAGCCCAATTAATTGTGCAGGTTTTGGAGACTATCGAGGTCATCAATGAAACAATGTCAGGTTTTGGGGAAAACAACTTTTCTTCCAACTATCCACTTGAAGTTTTTGGTAAACCTATGACCTACGAATATTTCATGATGCACTTACAAGGTCATTTGAATTACCACTTGGGTCAGGTCAATTACCACAGAAGGTTATTGGACAATTGATTAAGTAATGGGTTCATAAGTAATTTATTTTCAGTGTTTTAAAGTATTTTTGATGAAAAAGATTGTAATTATTTCTGGGAGTCCAAGGAATGGTTCTATTTCCAATAGAATTGCCGTAAACCTATTTAAAAAGTTGGAAAAGGAAGAAAATCTCCAAATCGACTTGATCGACATGAAAGAATCATTCATGCTACCTATCCAAAAAGTCTGGCAATCAAAGGATGATGTCCCTGCTGAATATTTGGATTTGTTTACAAAAATGGATGAGGCAGATGGATTTATAATCGTTTCACCGGAATACAATGGGGGTTATTCTTCTGTGATGAAAAATTTTCTTGACCATTTTTCCAAACCTATTTTCAGGCAAAAAGCCTTTGGCATTGTCACAGGATCAACAGGACTGATGGGAGGGATGCGTGCAGCACAGCAGCTTGTCCAATTGTCGGTTGCACTATTTGGGATTGTTTCCCCGACATTGTTGGTCACTCCACAGATGGATAAAAAGTTTGATGAGAACGGAGTGCTGTTGGATGGCTCATTTGAGAAACCAATAGAAAGGTTTCTTGAAGATTATTTTTGGTTGGTGGAAAGATTAGGCAAATAGTTCACGGTCTTAGGGAAATTTATGAATAACATCATTTCAATTCAAAGGCTGATTTTAACCATAGTTTTTATCCTCAAGATTGGTTTTCCGACCATATTATCGGGTGCTGATTTGGATCCAAAAACAGATGAAAAAAAACCCAATGTGGTTTTGATCTTCATCGATGACTTGGGTTATGGTGACTTGGGAACATATGGCTCTCCTGATATTGCCACATCAAATCTTGATCAAATGGCCAAAGAAGGGGTGAAGTTTACCAATTTTTACGTGGCTCAGGCAGTTTGCTCAGCCTCAAGAGCAGCATTGTTGACTGGGACATATTCCAATCGGATTGGCATACATGGGGCTTTAGACCATATGGCAAAGCATGGTTTGAATCCTGAGGAAACCACCATCGCCGAGATGTTGAAACCTTTGGGATATCAGACAGGGATGTTTGGGAAGTGGCATTTGGGACATCATTCTGAGTTTTTGCCTACCAGTCAGGGCTTTGATGAATATTATGGAATTCCCTATTCGAATGACATGTGGCCCAATCATCCACAGTCAAAAAATTACTATCCTCCGCTTCCTTTGTACCAAAATAACAAAGTAGTGGATACGCTTTTTTCAGACCAAAGTATGTTGACGACTACGTTTACTGAGAAAGCTGTTGACTTTATTGGCCGAAATAAGGAGAATCCTTTTTTCCTTTACCTGGCGCATCCGATGCCGCATGTACCGCTTTTTGTGTCTGATAAGTTCAAGGGAAAATCTCAAAAAGGGCTTTATGGTGATGTGGTGATGGAGATTGACTGGTCAGTAGGTGAAGTCTTGAGAGCACTGAAGGTTAATGGATTGGAGGAAACCACCTTAGTCATCTTTCTTTCAGACAATGGTCCTTGGCTTTCCTATTCGGGACATTCCGGTTCGGCAGGTCCGCTCAAAGAAGGGAAGGGAACTTCTTGGGACGGTGGTGTTAAAGTTCCTGCCATCATGAAGTGGAAAGGGCAGATTCCGGCCGGTTTGGTACAGAAAAATCCCGCTATGAGTATTGATATCTTACCGACCATAGCCCGGATTACCGGAGCGGATTTACCCATGTTACCTATTGATGGAAAAAGCATTTTCCCCATGCTTACCAATGCAAATACGACCTCACAGCAAGAGGCTTATTTTATTTACTATAACAGAAATGAACTTCAGGCTGTAGTCATGGGAGATTGGAAACTCTATTTCCCCCACAAATACAGAAGCATTTCTCCGGGTCAAGCTTTTAGAAATGATGGTAATCCGATTGATTATTACATGATCGAGATGAAAGAAATGGAACTTTACCATATTCCAAGTGATCCTTCAGAATCCAAGAATGTGGTTGCCCAAAATCCTGAAGTCGTAACCAAAATGAAAGTGTTGGCCGAAAAAGCAAGGGAAGATATGGGGGATGCGCTACAAAACCGACAAGGCAAAAATACCAGGGAACCAGGTAATGTCAATTGAATCCAAGATTTCAGGAAAGTTTATTTTTCTTTTGCGAGCCTCCAGCAAAAAATAGCCAAAATCAAGGTCAACGGGGTTGCAAAGAATTTTTCAAAGTCATTGTCTGCGAAAATATTCCCCAAAGTATTGAGTCCAAAAACAAGTGAGAGAATATAAAAAAATACGCTAAGTAATTTGTGCTTGACATCCCAATTCAAATATCCAATCCTAATCGCTACCGCAATGATTACCAAAATGGTAATCAAAATGGAAATTGATTCAAAAACAATCATCTGCTCTCTATTTTCCAACCTTCCACCCCAGGTATTCTCAAAAGGAATTATTCCAAAGAGAATTAAAAAATGGAACACCAATGTAGCTGAGGTAATCAGCAGGATTCCATTTGCGGCGAAGTTTGGAGTAAGAAATTTTTTCATTGGCGATTAATTTCACTAGGATATGGTCTCAAATAATCAGGTAATTGAGCATCAATTTCATAATCTGAATTTTAAGATTTCCGCAATGGTGGCATAGTATTCAAATTCTGTTTGAAGGTAATTGTTGTATGCCATGTAATAGTAATTGCTTTCCAAAAAATATTCGATGGTTGAAATATGTCCCACAGCCAAAGCTTTGTCCAGGTATTCTTTGCTATTGAGAGCCGAAAGAACTGTTTTGTATTCATTTAAAGTGAGGGAAAGCTTCTCATATTTTTCAAAAAGTTGCCTTGAGGACGCGTATTTGTCATTTTGATATTGGAGAACTTTAAGACTCGAAGTTGAAAGTTCAGCTTCACTTTGTCTCACTTTATATTTATTTTCCCAAAGTGGAATGGAAGTTCCAAGGTGGAAGCCATTGAAGCGCTGGCCCAGAATAGCTTGGTGCCGATATCCCGCTTCGAGTTTTGGCAGTGCCATCGCTTTGGAAAGTTCTACCTGTTTTTGAGCTGAAGAAATATCCATTTCGATGAACTTCAGAGTAGGATCTTTGGATTGAATTTCTGCATAAAGTTCCTCAAAATCCCCAATGGAATCGATTGTTGGATATTGGGTGGACAGGAAAATGATGTCATTTCCTCCATTTAAGCCGGTTAATTTTTGGGTAAGCTGGTTGATCTGTGAAAGATTGAGCTGGTAGTCTTTATTGATTTCAATGAGTTGGAGTTTGGCCTTATTGACATCAAGAATATTGCCTTCACCTGTATTCAGTTTTTTTTCAAAGCTTTCCAACAAACCTTCAGTATACGCTTTTCTTTCCTGAAGCTGAATCTGGAGTTTATTTCTATAAACAAGTTCAAGACAAGTTTGCTGTGCTTCTAAAAGCACTTCTTGCCTGCCTGCATTGTATTGAAGGTCGGATTGTGAAATCCTTCCTTCTGCTAGTTGTTTTCTTTTACTGTATGAAGTAGGAAAATCAAAAGCCTGATTGACCAAAAAGTCCGTCTGATTCCCGGCATTCAAGGGAAAGCCATACATGAAATCGTATTCCATATTGGGATTATAGAGTGGATTGCTTGACTTAAAGGCCAGTTTTTGGGCCTCTGTATTTTGGGCATTTGCCTGCAGGGTTTTGTTGTTCTTTTCAATTTCCAACAAGATATTTTCTATGCTCACTTGGGCAAATGCCTGAAAGGAAAGTACGGATGTCAGCAGGAATGAATAAATCAATTTTTTCATTTTATCTCAGGTTTTGAATTGGATAAATAGTACACCATCGGCACGATGATAAGGTTCAAAAGCGTTGAAGTTGTCAAACCGCCCAAAATGACCTTTGCCATCGGGCTTTGGATTTCATTTCCCGGGAGGTCGCTTGCAAGCGCCAATGGTATCAATGCAAGACCTGCAGTGATGGCCGTCATCAAAATAGGACTCAATCTGTCTTTGGAACCTTGGATGACTGTCTGGTAAAGGTCCATTCCTTCTTCTCTCAAAGTTTCGTAGTGAGATACAAGCAAAATCCCATTTCGGGTAGCAATACCAAACAAAGTGATGAACCCGATGATGGCGGGAATACTTAGAATTCCATTTGTAAAATAAATGCTCAAAATGCCACCTATCAGCGCCAAGGGAAGGTTGATGAGGATGATAGCAGCTATTTTTCCGTTTTTGAATTCCTGAAAAAGGATCAGAAATATGACCAAAATGGAAAAAAGCGACGCTATCAATAAGGTAGAAGAAGCCTCTTCCTCCGCTTCAAACTGACCCCCAAGTTCGACATGATATCCTTCCGGCAAATTGATGTTATCACTTATCCTTTGACGTACTTCATCGACAACTGATTTTTGGTCTCTGCCGGCCACGTTTGCAGATACAACGGTTTTCCTTTGGACATTTTCCCTATTGATGGTATTTGGCCCACTGGTGGAAATGACTTCAGCGACATAATGAAGCGGGATTTTTTCTCCAGAATGGGTGTCAATCTGAGTATTGAGAATGTCTTCCATTTTTTCTCTATTTTGTGGGTCAAACCTCACAATAAGGTCAAAAGAGCGGTTTTCCTCATATATATCAGACACTTTTTCACCCGATAATCCCGCATCCACATATTCATTGAACTGCCCGATGGTAATCCCGTAATGGCTCAGGAGTTCTCTTTTAGCTTTGATCTGGATTTGGGGTATTTCGATTTGGGGTTCCACGCTGAGGTCCACCAATCCTTCGATATCCTGTATTTCATTCTTGATCTGATTGCCTAGGGAATTCATCCTGTTGAGATCCGAGCCGAATATTTTGATGGCAATGTTTGCTCTTGTGCCCGAAAGCATATGGTCAATCCTATGCGAAATCGGTTGACCAATGGAAATATTGGCTTCTTTGACTACGGAAAGCTTTTCTCTCACATCCGCCAAAAACTCCGCTCTTGTTCTTTCTCCAAGTTCAAAAGGAACTTCGATTTCAGAGGAATTGACTCCCTGTGCATGTTCATCAAGTTCAGACCGGCCTGTCCTTCTTGTGGTCGAGATGACCTCAGGAACAGTCAACAAAGCTTCCTCAACTCTTTTACCGATTTTATTGCTTTCTTCAAGAGAAAGTCCCGGGAGAGATACAGCCGCAATAGTCAAAGCTCCCTCATTGAATTCAGGCAAAAAGCTTCTCCCCAATTGTGTAAATGCCAAAACCGCTACCACCAACATCGCCAACGCGGAACCGATGAAAGCTTTTTTCCACTTCATCGCAAATTCCAAGAAGGAGACATAATAATTTTGAAGCCTTGTCACAAGCCAACTTTCTTTTTCCTGTTTTTCGAGTCTAGCTTCATTTGTCAGCATGTAACTGCACAGGACAGGCGTCAGAGTGATAGCAATGATCAAAGAAGCAAAAAGAGCCACAATAAAGGCAATGCCCAAAGGAGCCAAAAGTTTTCCTTCCATTCCTGAAAGAAAAAACAAAGGGAGAAAAGCCACAATGATGATGAAAGTCGCATTGATGATTGACTGACGGATTTCAAAAGAAGCATTGAAAATCACTTCAAGCTGATTTATCCTTTCCTTGAGAGGTTTTTTGGCATTTTCCTTCAGCCTTTTCAAAACGTTCTCTACATCGATGATGGCATCGTCAACCAAATCACCGATTGCGATCGCCATTCCTCCCAAACTCATGGTATTTATCGTAAATCCAAGCCATTTCAGTGTCAGGATCGCGACCAATAAAGATATCGGAATTGCCAAAAGGGAAATCACTGTTGCCCGCCAATTCATCAAAAACAAAAAAAGAATGATCACTACAAAGGCACTTCCCTCCATCAGGGTTCTTTGAATATTGCTGATGGAGGCATTGATGAAATCGGCCTGCCTGAAAGCCTTGGTGTTAAAATTGATGTCTTCGGGAAGTGATTTTTGTAAATCAATGACTGCCTCGTCGATCTTGTTTGTCAAAACCAAGGTATTGACGTTTGGTTGTTTGGAAACTGCCAAAACAATCGAAGGCTTTCCATTGCTTGAGGCATCTCCGATTTTTGGCGCAGCTCCGATTTTGATCTCTGCGATGTCTTCAATTCGGATGACTTGTCCTTTTGATTTTTTGATGACGGATCTTCCGATTTCGTTTATATCATTTGTCCGGCCGATTCCTTTGATGATGTATTCATTTCCATATTCATTTAAAAACCCACCTGAAGAGTTGCCGTTGGATTCTTTGGCAGCTTTTATGAGTTCTGAAAGTGAAACTTGATGGAAATTCATCCTTTGGGGATTGGCCTGGATTTGGTATTGTTTGAAGTCTCCGCCATAGACGATAACCTGTGCTACCCCTCCTGTGGCCAAAAGCCGTGGTCTAATTATCCAATCTGCCATTGTCCTCAGTTCCATCATAGAAGTGCTGTCGGCTGTTAAAGCGACAAACATAATTTCTCCCATTATGGAAGATTGTGGGGCCATGGTAGGGGTCCCAACACCCACAGGAAGTTTATCTGCGATTGTAGCCAGTTTTTCATTGACTACCTGCCTTGCAAGATAAATATCTGTGTTCCATTCAAATTCCACCCAAACGACTGAAAACCCACCAGAGGAAGCACTGCGGACACGCCTGACATTGCTTGCCCCATTGACTGAAGTTTCTATGGGAAAAGTGACTAGCCGCTCGACTTCTTCAGGAGCCATTCCATGTGCTTCAGTCAAAACCACCACTGTAGGGGCTGTCAGGTCAGGAAATACATCCACTTCCATATTGAAAGCGATGTATGTCCCAAAAAGTGACAAAAGTCCAAAGCCCACAATAACCAAAAGGCGGTTGTTCAATGAGAATTTTAAGATTCTGTTGAGCATTCTTTTATTTTTTTATCATACTGAAAAACAGCAAATTATATTTTATTATCTACAGTGATTTCCAAGGTTAATGTGAGTGTCCATGTTCAGGAATAGCACCGGATGCACTTGCTAACTTGATAGCATAGGCGCCCTTGGTGACTACCCTTTCTCCCTCTTTCAGCCCTGAATGTACCTGTACGTGCCTCCCGTCATTCCCACCCAATTTTATTTCCCTCTTTTCAAAAGTTTCTCCACCTGTTTGTACAAACACAAAAAAATTGCCCTGCTCTTCCATCAGAGCCGAAATAGGAATAACCAAAGCATCCGGAATTGTGTTGGATTTTAGAAAGACCTCAGCTACTGAACCTGGAATAATGTTTCCAATATTGTCTATCTCAAAAGTGATGGGAATGTATGAGGCGTTTTCAGAGGTGCTTTTTCCGTAGGAGATGACTTTTCCGTTCATTTCCTCTGTATTGAAAACCGACTCATCGCTTACAATTTTGAAATTTGCTGCACTAATTAAGGCTAACTTTTGGAAGTATTTTTGGGAAACATTAGCCTGTAGCAGCGCTTTCTTGTTTTTGCTGATGATTGCCAATGGAGTACCTGGTTCGACATATTGCCCTTCGGACACCAATAGGTTTTTAAGAAAACCTGTTGAATTCGAAGTTACCTTTTGGCCGGAGGCTGAATAATTTTTGGATACAGCTTGAAAGCTAGCCTGCATGTTTTCAAATTCAAGCTTGGATTGAAGGTAATCTTTTTGCGAAATAATCTTGTCTTTGACCAATATCTCGGCCCTTTCAAATTCAACTTTTGCTAATTCGTATTTGGCTTTGGTTTCTTTATAATAAACTTCTGGGTTTTGCTGCGCCAGGTTTCCTCCCGAAATGGTGAATAAGTGATCTCCAACATTCAGGGTTGAGCCGATGATGGTTTTATTGCTGGCAAAAAGTATAGCTCCGCTTGAATTGGCTGTGATTACAGTTTCATCACCGGGTGCGGCAAGGACTTGACCGCTCGATTTGAGGATTTCCCTGAAGTTGGTCTTGCGGACTGGTTCATTTGCAAAATCAATATTCCAGGCCTGAGGCTTCAAATAAGAGATTTCATTTGCGGCTGTTGCTTCTTTCTGGTTTCTGACTACAGCTACCAAGTCACTGAATACTTCAATATCTTCAAAAACAAATTTCTCTGAAACTTCAGCGCTTTGGATATCAAAAATAAGTTTTCCAGTACCAGCGATTTCAGGGATTATCTCCACCTCATAGATTCCGGGATTCGATTGACTTTCAGTTTTGATTGAATTTGTTTTTCCTTCAATATTGAGGTTTACCGTAATTTTTCCATTTTGGATGGGTTGGAATTTCTCTCCAAGTCGGGTAAGGTGAACCATCAATGTTGTTGGCTTGCCTGCAATCAGATAAGGAAAATCAACAAAAAGTTCAGTTTTATCTGAATAAGAAGTAAACGCTACAGGAGGGATAGCCTCCTCTTCATCGTGGCTGTGGTCATGTGGTTGATTACAGCTGAAAGCTATAATCAGTAACCAAGCCAAAAGGGTAAAAACCTTTTTCATGGAATTGCAATTAAAGTTTTGAATTAGGAAATAAGGGTAATTCATCAAATCTGAGTGGATTTGATGTCAGAGAAAAATCAGGAGAAAAAAGGCGGTGCCCTCAATCCCACCGGTGGGAAATACCTTGTAATGAGTAAAGCATCAGGATAGTCAAAAAAGAATTGTTGAATGTCGGTTATCCGATAATTAAATTGAATTTGGACTGGAATTATGGCGTTAAAATCAAAATATTGTTTGTTGAAGGTCTCGTCCATATTTGGACAAGAGATACATTCCACTCCTTTTTGTCCGTGAGGAACAAATGAAAAGACATTATCCAAAATGCTATGATGATCTGCTGTATTTAATCCTATTATTTCGACTTTGTCTGAATGGTGATTGTGGTGAGATTTATCTAGACTTCCGTGATGTTGATGAGGAATAATGCTGTGTCCCAACATCATCAATGTAGAGAGGGCAAGAAAAAATAAGGAGAAGTACCTTTTTATCATTTAACTCAAATATATGTAACGGGCGAAAGGAATCTCAACAATTTCCTGATTTTCTGCTCTAAATATAAAGACTCTAAATAAACCACTTTATGACCAAAGTCACTTAATAGGATATTTTTCCTGGATAAAATGGATGGATTCTTTGGCCAAAGCCTTGATGATTTCTTCCTTCACATCTGAAAGCTTGTTGATATACACACAGGATTTACCGTTTTTGAATTTACCTAATTGGGCAAGTAGAGAACCGTGTTGACCTTCTACATCGCAGGAAAAGTAAAGGGAAATAGCAGCTTTTCTTGGTGAAAATCCTGTTAAAGGCGCATCATCCTCCCGGCCGCTGTCATATTTGTAGTGGTATGACCCAAAGCCAATAATACTGGAGCCCCACATCTTTGGATCAAAACCGGAGGCTTCCCTGAAAATCCGGATCAGTTCAAAGCTGTCTTTTCTTTTTTGTTCGTCTTCTATCGCATTGATAAAATCCGCCACGGAGCCTTCAGTTTCCTGTGTTTTGTTCTTTGCCATGGTTTTATTTGTATTTGTCGTTAAGGCCGATTCCCTGAATTATCAATGGTTTGATTTTTTCAAGTCTCGTCAATTGTGTTGCTTCCCTTTTGGCTTCCAGAATATAAGCCGAGTATTCTTTTTGCTTGTAGGGGCTGAGTTTTTCAAAACAGAAATTGAGTTCCTCATTCGAACACAATGCTTCACTGAGTATGGTGGAGATTTCTATTTCTTTAGATTTTTGGGCTTCAGGTTTGGGTCCTTTTTTCGCATTTTCAATAGCTTCATTGATATAGGCGACGATTAATTCAGGATTGAGTTCTTCTATATCATGGAATCTCCATTGTCTTTGTGACTTGGTTTTACCCTCCTGTGCATTGACCAAAACCTGCAATGGATCTGACAAAGAAACCCCATCGTAAAACCAAATCCCGACATAGGATTTGAATGCCGCGATGCCCAAAACATTTTGACCCTGATAGGTATAGACATCAATTCCCCATTTGACAGTTCTCACAAGTTCCGTTTGTGAAATAACGGATTTCAGTTTTTCCAATATTTCCTTTGGGTTTTTGATCATTTTGGGAAGGATTTGAATCAGAATCTAATTTAATTCTGATTCAGATAAAATACCAGCCTTAGGCTTGGACAAAAAATAATGAAATAGCACTAAAGGCATAAAAGTCGGCCTTTTATGCCTATTGGTCATAACTTACATAATATCAAAGTTTTGAAGGATCACCCAGTTTTCCCATAAATAGAATCGCACCACTGTGTTTTTCCTGAATAAAGAAAATGAAAGGTTTGTCCAAAGTAACTACTGAAGGTAAGGAAGGTCCGGCTGAAGTTTTTTCTATGACTTCCACAATGGTAGCTGCTGCCGCCTCGCTGCCTTTTTCATCTACTTCAATCATTGCATCATGAATGACTCTGGAGATTTTCAGATCATCAGTGGGATTAGAAAACAATTTGGTGAAGTTATCGGGATGGAAATAGAAAGGCCTGACCAAACCCATTTGAATGAGGTCATTTTTCATGTTTGCCATTTTGTACTTCATCTTGAATTTGGGCATTTTAAGAATGAAGTTTTGCTCTGATGCGTTTTTTCTCCACAATTCAATGTTACTCAAATTCAAATATTGGCTTACCTGATCAAGATCTCCTTGCGGATTGTACAGAATTCCCATGGAATATTGGCCTGTGGAATAGGGTATTTCAAAGTAGTGGTATCCATCTCCAAAATAACTTCTAAATGCGGAAGGTTTATCCAAGTCCATCATATCTACCTGAACAGGATTCCCAGGAATAGGATAAAAATTTTCCTTCTTGGTTTTGGAAGCTACAAATTGATACTTCCAATCAGCTTTGTAATAAAT
Organism: Aquiflexum gelatinilyticum; assembly: GCF_024741135.1. Lineage (GTDB taxonomy): Bacteria > Bacteroidota > Bacteroidia > Cytophagales > Cyclobacteriaceae > Cognataquiflexum > Cognataquiflexum gelatinilyticum. The sequence continues at coordinate 74,406 of NZ_JANSUY010000005.1, read as the reverse complement.
GGCATTGACCAAATACATGACGGCATCGGAGGGGATTTCATCCAGCATATCCTTTATCAGGTCGTTTGTCTTTTGAGCAATCCAGTTGTTGATGATGTTGACTGAATTGGGATTGAGCATGTCAAGTCCGGCGATTTCAGCATTATAGTATTCCCTAGCGGAATTTTTGAAAGGCACTTGTACTTGATACTCCTGCTTGTACCAAATGGCATTGGCAATGGCCAATTTAACTTTCGGATCAACTTGGAGCAAAAATTCGGTCAATTCTTTGGAGCCACGGTTGGTATCATCCAAACTCATTCCTTCATACCTCAGAAGATCTACAAATTCCTGGAGAACTTCACCCTCATTTCCGTTCATAGTCATCGACAGCGCCTGATGAATGCTATAAGGACTATAAAACTGATTGACTTCTTCAGGGTCATTCAACTGCGCAAAAAGATCCAGCGCGAATTTTGTACTTGAATTGGCCAGTTCTTTCTCATATGTGGCCAATGTTCTCAAATTTGCTTCTACTGGTTTTATTTCTTCGGAAGGCACACAGGCAAAGAATAGTGCACCAAATGAAAAGAGGGGAAGGAGAAGTTTTTTCATAGTTTGAGCATTTGATTGACTAAACGGAGAATAGTGGCAAAACGCTACAAAGAAAATTACTTAGATTTCTCCAATGCCCTTTCTACATCCTGAATAATATCTTCATAATGTTCCAAACCGACTGAAAGTCTTACCAATCCGTCCGATATCCCGACTTTAGCCCTTTCCTCCACCGAGAGTTTGCTATGCGTGGTAGATGCAGGATGGGTGATGATGCTGCGGCTGTCTCCGAGGTTTGGGGTGATGGATACCATCTCAAGGGAATCTATGAATTTTTGTGACCTTGCCAATCCTCCTTTCAAGGTCATGGTAATGATGCCTCCTCCTTGTTTCATTTGTTTTTTGGCAAGTTCATATTGTGGATGGGAGGGAAGGAAAGGATATTTGACAAAGTCAATTTCTGTATTCCCCTCAAAATAAGAGGCCACTTTCAAAGCATTTTCACAATGCCTGTCCATTCTGACAGCCAATGTTTCCATGCTTTTTGACAAAATCCAGGCATTGAAAGGGGAGATCGATGGGCCTGTTTGTCTTGTGAAAAATTCCACTTCTTTGATCAGTTCTTTTTTGCCCAAGATCAATCCTCCCAAAACCCTGCCCTGTCCATCAATGTATTTGGTGGCGGAATGTGTGACGATGTGCGCTCCCCATTTTGCAGGTTGCTGCAGGTAAGGTGTGGCAAAGCAATTGTCCACCACCAAGATCAGGTTGTGCGCAGCCGCAAATTTTCCTGCCCACTCCAGATCAATGATTTCTAATCCCGGATTGGATGGTGTCTCGATGAACAGCATCTTGGTGTTGGGTTGGATGAGTTTGTCCCAATGTTGAAAATCCGAAATATCTCCGTAAGTGGAAGTGATTCCCCATTTTGGAAATATGCGTGTAAGCAACTGATGAGTAGAACCGAAAAGTGAGCGAGAAGCCAATATATGGTCTCCTTGCTGCAAAAGGGATGCAATACTTCCAAACATGGCCGCCATACCGGACGAGGTCGCAATTCCGGATTCTGTTCCTTCTGCTGCACATACTTTTTGGATCAGATCAGAGGAATTGGGATTCGAATACCTTGAATAAATATTTCCTTCAATTTCTTCTGCAAACATCTGCCTTGCTTCCTCCGCTGAATCAAAAGTAAAACTTGAAGTCAGGTAAATCGGCGAGGAATGCTCTCTTTGGATTGATTTGCTTGCATTGATGCGGATGGCATCTGTTTCAAAACGGGACATAGAAATGGTATTTAGCTATTGGTTAATAGGTTAGAAGTGTATTGAAATAAGGAAATGCGTGATTGGAATTTGGTAGAATAAAAAAATCAGTGCCAATATAAATTTATGGCAAGGAAACAGATTATTTAAGATAGTTGAAAAATTAGAAATATGCGCTTCATCATTCTTCGTACTTCGTACTTCGTACATCGTACTTCGTACATCGTACTTATCAAACTTGAAAACACCCAATAAATGAAAATAAAATCGCATAATGTCTAATTTATAGTTCCCTTTAGTTCGGGCAGGTATTGGCACCTTTCCCGAAGTGTCGGGGTGGTTGCCAGAGGGTCAGCGAGCCTGTTCTCTTGCCTCTTCTTTATAAATCAGTTGCCTGAAGTGTTCACAAATTAAGTTTCGAAAAAGTTGATTTCAAAAGATTATTCCATAATACTTTTTCATTGAAGGCAAATAGTATTGAAATAAGGTTGAAATACGCTGGAAATAAGGTTGAAATACTATAGAAACATGATAGAAATAAGGTTGAAATAAATTGTGAATAGGGTAAAAATGGATATTTATAGATATTGGTTATTAATGGATATTGGATTCGGTTAGGATTTGGGGTTTGTGTCTCATGTCTCACATCTCATATCTCAAATCTCAAATCTCAAATCTTCATTTAATCATTAAATTGTGTCATCGTCATATTGATTCCGACCGTGCAGAAGCTCAGCACCATATCTATGGCTTTATCCATAAAAATCGGAAGTTCATCGATTTCTTTTTGAGTCCATCTGCCGAGAACATATTCTATTTGCCTTCCCTTGGGAAAATCATCTCCAATACCAAATCTCAATCTGGGATATTCTTGACCACCTGTAAGTTCTTCGATGTTTTTCAATCCATTGTGACCGGCTGAAGATCCTTTTCCCCTCATTCTCAATTTACCAAAAGGCAATGCGACATCATCCACGATGACCATGATGTTCTCTTTGGGAATACCCAATTCTTTCATCCAATAATTCACAGCCCTACCGCTGAGGTTCATGTAGGTGGTAGGTTTGATCAAATAAATCTGTCTGCTTTTGTATTTGAAATTGGTGCTGAATGCAAGCCGGTCACTTTTCCAAGTAACGCCTTGCTTGTCTGCTAATCTGTCTACCGTCAAAAATCCAACATTGTGTCGGGTCAGTTCATATTCAGGACCGATATTTCCAAGTCCAACAATCAAATATTTCATCAATTCAAATTTCAAATGTAAAGCAAAAATAAAAAATCCTGCTTATGGACTAAGCAGGATTTGATTTATTGGTTAAAGAAGTGAAATTATTCACCTTTTTTACCTCTCAACGCTCTTGGGATACCAATAGAGATGATCGATACATTTGGACTTGTCAGGATATCAAAGCCTTCAGCTTTAACTTCGCCTACTCTGAATGATTTCCCAAGATCCAAGTTTGACACGTCAACTCTGATTTTATCCGGAAGATTTGCTGCCAATCCTTTTACAGCGATTTTTCTTGTTTTGAATTCCAACTTACCACCTTTTTGAACACCTGGAGCAGTTCCTACGATTTCTACAGGAATTTCAAATTTGATAGGTCTATCAGGACTGAATGCCAAGAAATCTGCATGCAACAATACGTCACTTACAGGGTGAAACTGGCAATCTTTCAATACAGCTTTCATTTTGGTGCCTTCAATGTTCAAGTCAACCATGTGCACATCTGGTGTGTAAACAAGGTCTCTGAAAAGAATGGCAGGAGAATAAAAGTGGATTTGTTCTTTGATCGCAGGACCGTAAACTACGCAAGGTACACTACCTTCTTCACGGATCTGCTTCAACTCTCCACTCTCGAGATTTGCTCTTTTAAACCCTATAATCTCTAATGATTTCATAAATTTTTTAATTTGTTTGTATATAATTGATTAAGTAATCCTAAATAAATAATGCACTGATGGAGGTGTTTCCTGTCACAGCATGGATTGCCTTGGCAAACAAATCCGCAACAGAGAGGACTCTGATTTTGGAGGATGACTGACTCATCGGAATGGTATCTGTAATCACCAACTCTTTTAAAACAGAATTTTCTAAATTTTGGTAAGCATTACCTGATAAAACCCCATGTGTGGCAATTGCCCTTACAGAAGTAGCACCTTTTTCCATCAGGATTTGTGCGGCTTTGCAAAGTGTTCCTGCAGTATCGACCAAGTCATCTACCAAAATTACATCCTTACCTTCCACATCTCCTATAACCTGCATAGAGGCTATCTCATTGGCTCTTTTTCTGTGCTTATCACAGACGACCATTTCTACTTCGAAATGCTTGGCGTAGGCTCTTGCCCTTGCAACACCTCCCACATCGGGGGCAGCAAAAATCATATTGTCCAAAGCCAGCCTTTCCAAATAGGGCACAAAAATAGCTGATCCATTTAAATGATCCAAAGGAATATCAAAAAAACCCTGAATTTGTCCTGCATGTAAATCACAAGTCATGATCCTGTCAGCACCTGCGGAGGTCAACATATTGGCAATGAGTTTCGCTGCTATTGAAACGCGAGGCCTGTCTTTCCTGTCTTGTCTTGCATACCCATAGTAAGGAATCACTGCACATACTTTGTAAGCACTTGCTCTTTTGGCAGCATCAATCATCAGGCAAAGTTCTAAAAGATTATCGGCGGTGGGATTGGTGGTCTGAATCAAGAATACCGTACAGCCCCTTATTGATTCATTGTAGCTTGGAGACATTTCCCCATCACTGAATTTGGAGAGTGTCAGGTCCCCGAGACGTTTTCCGTAATGTTTGGCAATTTTTTCTGCAAGTTGGATGCTATTTGTTCCGGAGAATAGTTTAACCTCAGACATGTTGGTAGGCTTGGTTTTCAGAATAAAGGAAGGGATTTTTAATGATTCAAAGGTATGTAAATTTGATCGCTTTCAGAATTTAAGCAACGATAATTGGAATAATATTTGAGATTATTGGGAATTTTGATTGATCCCAATCAAAACCTCTCCTGAAAGCAAGCCTACTATCTGATATATATCCAAAGTCAGGCAAAAATCAATATCTTCCTCAATGTTGTGGTTTTGTAACCTTTTTGCATGTGAAGCTTGTCCTAAAAATATCTGAAGGCGGTGTGAATTGCTTTCATAAAGACTTTTCAAAGCAATTGCCGAGTCACATTCTGTTTGGAAATGTGGATGTAAACTACTGACCAAAGCTCCCGCATATAAAGAATCCTCCAAATTGAATTTTCCTTTCCACCCTGCGCATAGGATCAGAATATCTTGTGGCTGTCCAATAAGATATTTTGCTGTGGCTTTTAGGTTGACAAATGCTCCAATCAGAACCTGATTTGCCTCTGCTTTTGTTTTTTCTATGGCCAAAGTACCGTTGGTTGTCGTCATGGCTATCTTCTTGCCTGCATAGGCTTGGTTGAGATAGGCCAAAGGGGAATTTCCCAATTCAAATCCCTCCGCTGCAAGACCGTTTCTTTCTCCGGCTATGACATAACCTTTGGAAGCAAATCCACGGCAAGTCTCTAGGTCCATGATGGGTGTGATTGATTCAACACCATTAGCTAAAGCTGCCATCATCGTAGAAGTCGCCCTAAAAATATCCACGATGACCACATTTTTTCCTTTGGTATCATACAGGTGAATCAATTCAGGACTCACGCAGACTTCAATATTTCTCATGCTTGATTTAATAAAAAAACCCGCAAAGGAATACCTTCTGCGGGTGTTAATGTTTAATTTGAGTTTATTTTTTGTACAAAGGGAATTTTTCAACCTTGGCCAAAAGATTCTTGTTTCTGACAGTTATGGCGATTTCTGTACCGGGAGTGGCGTATTCGGATTTGACATATCCCATCCCAATACCGACTCCCATAGAAGGTGTCATTGTTCCTGAAGTGACCTCGCCGATAGTTTTTCCTTCAAGATTGACAATAGGGTAGTGGCCCCTAGGAATGCCCTTTTCCTGCAATATGAAACCAATCAATTTTTTTGAAACGCCTTCTTCTTTCTGTTTTTTGAGATTTTCACTGTTGATAAAATCCTTGGTGAATTTGGTAATCCAACCCAATCCCGCTTCAATCGGCGATGTTTCATCATTAATATCATTGCCGTAAAGACAATAGCCCATTTCTAATCTCAAAGTATCTCTTGCACCAAGCCCGATAGGTTTGATATCAAATGGTTTTCCGGCTTCAAAGACCGCATTCCAAACCTTTTCAGCGTCTTCATTTTTGACATATACCTCAAATCCTCCGGCACCGGTATAGCCTGTTCCTGAAATGATGACATCCTGAACTCCGGCAAAATCCCCGACTTTAAAATGGTAAAATTTGATATCAGAGAGGTTCACACTTGTCAGGGATTGGACGGCTTCGATGGCTTTTGGTCCTTGGATGGCAAAAAGGGAAATGTTGTCAGAGATATTTTCTAACGTGGCACCCATGTCGTTGTGCTTGTTGATCCAATTCCAATCCTTTTCGATATTGGAGGCATTGACGACCAACATGTATTCTTCCTCTCCGAATTTGTATACGATCAGGTCGTCCACAATTCCGCCTGTTTCATTTGGGAAGCAGGAATATTGGGCTTGGCCAATGACAAGTTTGGAAGCATCATTGGAAGTGACTTTTTGGATCAGATCAAGAGCCTTTGGACCTGTAACTTTGAATTCACCCATATGTGAAACATCAAACACACCCACTCCCTGTCTGACGGTATGGTGCTCTTCGGTATCTGAAGAATACCTTACTGGCATATTGAATCCTGCAAATGGAACCATTTTGCCTCCCAGAGCAACATGGAGGTCATTGAGCTGTATTTTTTTGATGTTTTCTGACATATCAGGGGTTTATTTTCTTGTGGGCAAAGGTAACAATTGAGACAAAAGATTTTTTACCACAAACAAAAAATGCTGATAAAACTTATCAGCATTCCTTTTTAAATTTTGAAGTTGTGATTTATACCGAGAAACTTTCTCCGCATCCGCAGGTTCTTGATGCATTTGGATTGACAAATTGGAAACCTTTGCCATTCAAACCATCCGTAAATTCAAGAACGGTTCCTGCTAGGTACAGAAGACTTTTTCTGTCCACCAAAATCTTGATGCCTTTGTCTTCAAAGACATGGTCAGTCTCCACCAAACTGGCATCAAATCCAAGATCATACATCAATCCTGAACATCCGCCTCCTTTGACAGAAACCCTGATGTTTTCATTTTCGGTTCTTCCTTCCTCTTTTCTCAATGAAAGGATTCTTTCCTTTGCCTTTTCCGAAACAGTTATCATATCTTTAAGTATTAAATTCAGTTGTATAAAGCATGAAGTTAACATGCTTTAAGTTGAATAAATTCAATAGCAAAGATAAAAAATTATTGAAATGAGAAAAATAGAGCATTTGGGGATTGCGGTAAAGGATCTCGAACAATCCAATCAACTGTTTGCAAAATTATTGGGAAAGGATAATTATAAAGAAGAAGTGGTGGAAGGGGAAGGGGTAAAGACCTCGTTTTTTATGATTGGAGAGACAAAAATTGAATTGTTGGAAGCGACTAGACCTGATAGCCCTATTGCAAAGTTCCTGGATAAAAAATCGGAAGGGATCCACCATATCGCTTTTGATGTGGAAAATATTTTTGCTGAAATGGACAGGTTGAAAAGTGAGGGTTTTGAAATCCTGAATGAAATTCCCAAAGAAGGGGCAGACAACAAAATAGTTGTATTTTTGCATCCCCGATCGACCAATGGGGTGTTGGTGGAATTGTGCCAAGAGAAAAAAGGTTGAGAGAATTTAAAGATTGGAAAATTGAAAAATTGAAAGATTTGAAAATTACCTTCGAAAAATTCTTCATTGTTTAAAACGTAATTGGAGAAATCTCCATTTAAAAAGAACATAATGTCAGATAAAAGAACAGAAATAGGTGAGATAGGCGAGTTTGGCTTGATAGACCATCTTAGTGAAAAAATCATTATAAAACATAATTCTACTTTGAGAGGAATCGGTGATGATGCAGCCGTTATCGAAGCAGGCGACCATGTCAAAGTAGTGACAACGGATTTGTTGTTGGAAGGTGTACATTTTGACCTTTCTTATGCGCCGTTGCCACATTTGGGATTTAAGGCTGTTGCGGTGAATGTATCCGATATTGCAGCCATGAATGCCATCCCCAAACAAATAACAGTCAGTATTGCCTTATCCAACAGGTTTTCGGTGGAAGCCGTAGATGCGCTTTATTCAGGAATCAACGCCGCAGCCGAACATTACGGAGTAGATGTAATTGGCGGAGATACCACGGCCTCAAGGTCAGGTTTGGTCATATCCATTACAGCCATCGGAGACGCAAAAAAAGAACAACTTAGCTTCAGATCAGGTGCCAAAGTCAATGACATCGTTTGTGTGACCGGAGATCTGGGTGGTGCTTTGGTCGGATTGCAGATATTGGAAAGGGAAAAGCAAGTCTATCTTGCTAATCCTGAAATGACTCCTGAACTTGACGGCTTCCAATATGTAACAGGACGACAACTCCGTCCCGAAGCGAGAATGGACATCATTCACGAATTGCGGGAAATGGAAGTAGTGCCTACAAGCATGATCGATGTTTCTGATGGTTTGGCTTCGGAGCTTTTTCATATCTGCAAAGCTTCAGGGGTAGGGGTCACGATCTATGAGGACAAGTTACCTATAGACAAACAAACTTTTGATACTGCGGTAGAACTGAATCTTGATCCGATTACCTGTGTGTTAAATGGGGGAGAGGATTATGAATTGCTCTTTACGATCGACCAAAAGGATTTCTCAAAACTCGAAAAACACCCCGATATTCATTTCATCGGCCATGTGACCAAAGCTGAGGATGGCAAACTTATGGTAACCAAAAGTGGGACGGTGGTTTCCTTAAAGGCTCAGGGTTGGAAGCATTTTTAAGCAGTGACCTAACTTAGAACAAAAATTAAAGCTCTCTCAGATTATTATTCTGAGAGAGCTTTCTAGTATTAGTTTAATAGGTTTTTCTAATCCTTCGGCGGTTTTCTATGCCAATAAGATGCCAATATTGATCCGGTGATATTCATAAAAGGGCCAAAGACTGCCGAGGCCAGACCCACGGTAGCAATTTTTCCCATTTCTTTGGCAATACCTGATGCCAATCCGGCATTTTGCATCCCGACTTCCAATGCCAATGTTCTACAATCCCGCTCATCCATCCTGAATAGCTTGGCCGCCCAATAGCCCAAAGTGTAGCCTGCCATGTTATGGAACACTACGAGTAAAATTAAAATTGGGCCGATATTCAATAAGCTGTCCCTTCCGGCTGCGGTAATGATGGTGATGATCAAAGCAATCCCGATCATGGAAACCAAAGGCATCGCAGCATCAAGCCATTTCACTTTACCACTAAGGAATTTATTGAAAAGCAAGCCTGCTCCAATAGGTATAATGACAATTTTGATGATGTCCCAAACCATTTTCCAGACATCCACTTCTACGAATTCTCCTGCCAACCAACCCATCAATACCGGGGTTACAAATGGAGCCAGCATCGTGGTGAATGCTGTAATGGTAATCGATAGCGCAAGGTTTGCTTTTGCAAGGAAGCTCATCACATTGGAAGCCATGCCACTCGGCGAGCAACCGATCAAGATAATCCCGGCTGCGATTTCAGGAGGAAAACCGCTCAGTTTGGCCAAAGTATATCCAATAAAAGGCATAATGGTAAATTGAAGCATAATCCCAATGATGACTCCTTTTGGCATTTTAACCACGCCTGCAAAGTCCCCTAAGCTCATGGAAGTCCCCATTCCAAACATGATGATTTGGAGGAGTGGAACAATCAATCCGCTCAATTTATAATCCCCAACCTGTACGAATGTGATTGGATAAAACATTGCTGCTGTGACGCAGGCGAAAATCATTACTGTGTACGTAAATCCCTTGAGCTTCTCAAATCCTCTAAACATGATTCCAAGGGCAATCAAAAATAGGATCCAATAAGGTCCTGAATTACTTAATCCTTGAAAAAGGGTGATTCCTAAGGATAATAGCAAAAAAATGACTGATAGAATGGTGGCGATTTTGATAACTGGATTTTTCAAAATAGGTTGGGCTTAATGGAAATACTATAATAGTAAAAATATCCGAAAACCAGGATTGCTCCCGGCTTTCGGATGGCACTATCACTACAATCAATCTACTTAGCTCCAAGTTCTGTCATGGGATCTTTTTTCATCCCAATCAGTGGTCGGTGCGAAGTAGGTTGTATCTGATTTATGAAGATGTTGCTTGATGACCTCATCGTTCAATTCAATTCCCAAACCAGGAGCAGTAAGGGAAACCGGAGCATATCCTTTAACGATCATTTTTCCGCCATCAGTGGTCCTGACCATGTCCTCCCACCAAGGAAGGTCCACAGAGTGGTGTTCCAATGAAAGGAAATTCTGTGTTGCAGCTGCGCAATGAACATTGGCCATAAAGGAAACAGGCGTTCCTGCTTGGTGCATTGCCATAGCTATACCAAATTCTTCTGCATAATCACCAAGTCTTTTGGTTTCAAGAAGACCACCTGAAGAAGCAAGGTCCGGATGCACAATATCCACTGCATGGTTATGGATCAGGTCTTTGAAGTTTTCGAGTAAGTAGATGTCCTCACCGGTTGTTGTTGGGGTTTCAAGAGCATCTGTAATTGTTTTGTGCTGTTCGGTCCATTGCCAAGGCACCATATCTTCCAACCAAGCCAAGTTGTATTTTTCGAGTGCTTTACCCAATTTGATACAATTGTTGACATCTATATGCCCATAGTGATCAGTTGAAATCGGAATTTCGTAACCAACCATTTCTCTGACATTATGGACAATTTTGGCTAGTTCATCCAAACCTTTTTCAGTGATCTGAACTCCGGTAAATGCATGTTTGGTATTCGCATACGACATGTATCCTCCTTGCCACTGACTTGAATTTTGATTCATTATCGAAGTGTTGTTCAGCGTGCCGGGAATGTTTTTTACCTGATTGATGGATACATCCATTTTGAGCCAAGAATATCCTTGCACTTCTGTTCTGTACTTGATTTTTTCCTTTTGATCTTCAGGATTTTCACCGGTAGGTGTATCTGCATAAAGTCTGACAGAATCTCTGTATCGGCCTCCGAGCAATTGCCATGCAGGGACATTATAAGCTTTGCCACAAAGGTCCCATAATGCCATTTCTACTGCGCATACACCGCCTGCCTGACGGGCTTGGCCCCCAAACTGCTTAATAATTTTAAAAATCTTCTCTACATTACATGGATTCTCTCCCAAAATCCTGCTTTTAAGCATCAAGGCATAGCGCGGATCTGCGCCATCTCTTACTTCGCCAAGTCCATAAATTCCCTGGTTGGTATCAATCCTGATGATGGCTGTCCGTCCCAATACTGTGGTAACACAATATCTCAGGTCAGTGATTTTGAGATCAGAAGGAGCTGAAGCCTTTTGAACTTTGGATGTTGTCTGGGCCATTGAGTCTTCAAAACTCAATCCCATCAGAGCCGTCAGGGACATACCACCCAATGCGGTTTTTTTCAAGAAATCCCTTCTATTGGCTTTGGTGTCAATGTGGTCGATTTCAGCTTGTCTTTGAATTGCATACTGCCGCTCCTTCTCTTTTTGATCCGAAATAATGCTTTTTAAAGTGTTTTTCATTTTGTCTATGGGTTATTGTTGAAATTTTTATTCAAAGTGTTCCAGTGATTAAGACAATCAATAATTTCGTTCCTTGAGGTAATTATCCAATTCTTGTTTTGTCATCGGCAGCTTTCCCGGATATTTGTTCAACCAGTCCAAGAAATCTTTTTTGATAGCTTCAGTCCATTCACTGTCTATCTCTCCGGCAAGATATTTTCCTTCTCTTAGTCTTTGGTGACCGAATTCATCCCTTAAGCCTGTCACCTCTGAGGTGATCACCAGATCTTCCACCAAATGCGCCGGAATGAAGATTACTCCGTATTTTTTAGCTAAAACGACATCTCCGGGAAGCACAGTTGCTCTTCCAACCCTGATGGGAGCATTGATGGATGTCAGCATCATTTGATTGATAAATGAAGGGTCTTGGCCTTTATGCCAGGCATTGAATCCTTTGATTTCGGAAAGGCCTTCTTGGTCTCTTACCGAACCATAAAAAATCACCCCACGTTTTGATTTTGCATAAATGGAATTACCAAGATTATCACCGATCAATGTGCCATCAGCAATTTTGCCATAACCATCAGCGACATAAACATCACCGTTGGTCAGGATATCAATAGGCCAAGAATTGGTGCCTCCCTTAGGTGATCTTCCTTCTTTGTTGACTCCCTGATCTTTTATCTGATTTTGCAAGTCAGGTCTCAAAGGCATGTATTGGGCAGTAACAACCCGTCCTGTCATGGCCTCATCTTCAAGCATTATCTGCCAATTCCCTTCATATTGATTTTGGTATCCTTTGTTTCTGAGTACTCCCCAAGCTTCTTCGATGGAGATGTTTTTCAACCTTTCCAGAATTTGGTCAGAGACTTTAGGCCTACCGTCTGAAAACCTTTCACCCTTCCATTCTGAAGTTAGTGCTTTGATATATTCAGGAGAGGAGCCCACATTTTGGCCTTCTACTATTCCTGTAGCGAGGATAAGGAAAGCTCCTAGGATCAATTGGGTTAATTTGATATTTTTTTTCATGGTTACTTGGTTAATGGGTTATTATTCAAAAAACGGAATGTCTTTTACCGCATATTTTTTCATTCCTTCTTCGTTGATTTCAACACCGATTCCAGGTTTTTCAGAAAGTGTAATGAAACCATTCTCTGTTCTTGGACCATCGTAAGTAACAATATCTTTCCAAAGCTGATCGGTATCCATGTAGATTTGCCATTCCATGATCATGAAATTGGGCACCGAGGCGCAGACATGACAGCTGGCCATTGCTCCAAGGAAAGAAGCCACCATGTGGGGTGCAAAAGGCACATAGTATAGATTTGCAAGGTTTGCGATCCTCTGGGCCTCACCTAATCCACCGGCTTTTTGAATATCCGGCATGATAATGTCTATGGCTGATTCTGAGAGCAATCTTGTAAATCCATATGCCAGATAGATGTTTTCACCTGTACAGATAGGAGTTGAAGTTTGAGTGGTAATCGATTTGTAAACTTCCGGATTATCAGCTGGTATCGGTTCTTCCAAAAACATAAGATTCAAATCTTCATACATTTTGGCCATTTTCAATCCTGTCACTGCATCATACCTTCCATGCATGTCCACACAGATGTCTATGTTTGGACCTACTTCTTGACGAACTGCGGCGATTGCATTATACATTCTTTCGATTTCCATAGGATTGGCGGTCCAGTTGAACCGATCATATTTATTCGGATCTCTTGCATCATCGACATCAAACTTCACTGCATTATAGCCCTTGTCTACAGCGCCTCTTGCCGCTTTGGCATAATCTTGTGGGGTAGGGTTGGTAGAAGTATATAACGCCGTATCACAATAAACTCTGATTTTATCTCTGAATTTACCGCCCAACAACTGATAGACCGGAACGCCAAATACTTTGCCTGTCAAATCCCAAAGTGCGGTTTCTATAGCTGTCATAACAGCCACAAAAACTCCCGACTGGGCACCCCCAAAAAATGCTCCCTTTCTCAACTGCTCTGCAATCCGGTTAGGATTGAGCGGGCTTTGGCCTTTTATCATGTTGCCCATTCTTTTTACCAAATGGTAAGTGCCATGTATCGCATCCACTGCTTCTCCGCAGCCCCATACATCTTGGTTGGTATATATTTTAACGTAAAGTGCCCCACGTACATAGCCGCATTTTACATCTGTGATTTTCAGATCTGATGGGTTGGAAAAGGGAGATTGTCTATCCACAGCGGCATTTAATCCCTGTCCAAATGTTGATAATAGTGCTCCACCTGTCAGACCTGCCACCAATCCTTTTTGGATAAATGATCTTCTACTGTCTTTACTGTTTTTCATATCGTTACTTTAATTCTTATTTTGAAATCATTTTAGTTTTCTTTTTTCCTAAAAGAAAGGGGCATCAGCTACAGCATATTTTCTTATCGCTTCTTCATTTGGTGTGACTCCCACACCAGGTCTTTCAGTTAGATGGATATAACCTTCTTTGATCAATGGTGCTTCTAAGATGAGTTCATCCCACTGTTTCCATTTGGAGAACCAATGCCATTCTAAACAAAGAAAATTGGAAATGGAAGCACAACAATGACAAGCGGCCATAGCACCAAAAGGTGAGGCAACCATATGGGGTGCAACAGGAACATAATATAGATTTGCCAAGTTGGCGATCCGCTGTCCTTCTCCGATTCCGCCACATTTATGGAGGTCAGGCATGATGATATCCGCTGCTTTTTTCTCAAGGATTTTTCGGAAATCATGTGCCAGATATTGGTTTTCTCCAGTACAGATTGGGGTAGTGGTCTGACTTGTGATTTCCCTGAGGCTGTCAAGGTTTTCGGCTGGAATAGGTTCTTCTAAAAACATGAGTTTGAATTGCTCCATTTCCTTGGCAATTTGGATTCCAGAAGGCAAATCATATCTGCCGTGTGCGTCGAGACAAAGGTCCATGTTCATACCGATAGCTTCTCGCACCGCAGTAATCTGTTTTACCATCCTGTCAATTTCCCCGTTAGAAGCTGTCCGGTTAAACTCATCCTGTTTAGAGGGATCACCCGCCCAATCCAAGTCAAATTTTATGGCAGAAAATCCTGCATTTTTCACTTCAATAGCTCCTGCGGCCATGTCTTCCGGGCTTTCGGAGCTGCTGGCACTGTCACAATACAGGCGGATTTTATCCCGGAACTTACCGCCCATCAACCGATAGACAGGTTGGTTCATTGCCTTTCCCGCCAAGTCCCAAAGAGCGATTTCAATTCCAGTAAGAACAGCCACATACATGCCGCCCTGTGCCCCGCTAAAGTGGCCTCTCCTTAAAATCTGTTCTACAATTTTATTGATGTCCAAAGGGTTTTGCCCAATCAAAAACTGGGTCATATTGTCCCAACCTTCAGTTCCGGTCGCTACACCATAAGTACCCCTCACAGCATCCATCGCCTCGCCATAGCCTGTAATCCCCTGATTGGTGGTCAATTTGACAAACATATGTGTGCCATGGCCTTTCATAAAAGCTGTTTTGACACCTGTGATTTTTAGGTCGGAGGGATTAGAATATTTTGGTCCTCGGTCTACCGCTGCTATCAATTCAGAACCAAAACTTGGAATCAAAGCTGAAGTGGCCAATCCAGCCATTAAACTTTTTTGGATAAATGAACGCCTATTGTTGTCTGTCTTCATGGGCTTGGATTTTTATGGAAGTGACTACCATGTTCTTTTCTTCAGGATTTCCTGGATTTGCTCTCTTGGAATAGGAAGTTCATCTATATGTTCATTGAGCCATTTAGAAAAATCTCTTTCAATGTCATCTGACCAACGGGTGTCAATTTGACCTGCAGTATATACACCGGCTCTTAATCTTTCATGGCCAAACATGTCTCTCAGCCGGACGACTTCAGAAGTAACAACTACCTGTTCAACCAAATGTGCAGGTATAAATGAAACTCCACCGTCCCTACCTAACACTACATCTCCTGCCATCACTGTTACTTGACGGATTCTTGTAGGTTGGTTTATTCCTGTAAGCATGGTATTTAGATTACCTTGCTGGTTATGGTGGGAGGGGTGGTAGCTTGTATAATAGGAGGTAAAACCACCGATTTCTTTCAATCCGGTAACATCTCTGATGGCACCGTCATAAACGATACCATTTCCTGTTTTTGCATAAATGGCATTTCCTACATTGTCACCAATAGTTGGTCCATCTACATGTAGCCCAAACTGGTCAGCCACATACACATCACCTTTAACTAATAAATCAACAGGCCATGAATTTTGTCCCCGCTTACCCTCTTTTTTTCCTCTGTCATCTATTGCATTATGGATGTCTGGACGGCCTGGAAGGAATGTAGCAGTAACTGCCCTACCTATAAGTATGCTATCTGGGTTGATTATTTGCCAACCGTCAGCATATTGATATTTGTAACCTGCGTTTCTCATCACCGCCCAAGCCTCATCATGTGTGACAAGCCGCATGCGCTTTAATAGATCATCTGAAACTTTTGGACGTCCATCCTCAAATCTTTCTCCTTTCCATTCTCTGGTGAGGTAGATCAGCTCCTCTTTTGAAATTTGCTGTGCTTTGATACTTCCAATTATTAGAAAACAGCAAAGCATAACAGGGATTATTTTCCTAGTCATTTTGATTGGATAATTTGTGAAATTGTTGATTGAAGAGAAGATGAAGGCCCGGAATTCGCCGGACCTTCATTTCTAATTTATTTGTCCCACCAAACCTTAGTCTCAAGGTCATCAGCACCTTGGGCTGTGATGGCAGCGCCTACATTTTCAGAGTTTACAGAAATCTCTGAGTTAGGATATGTCAATCTGTTAATAAACAATACCTCTCTGCCTGGGAATGGATTTGCTGTAAGTACAGGGAAACCACTTCTTCGGAAGTTGGCAAAAGCTTCAGGTCCATTCATCAAAGAGGAAATCCAATATTGAGAATTGATCTGCTGGAGTGCTGTGGCGTCAACCAATGGATTGGCCGCAATGTATGCATCAATATCCGCTGCAGGAATTGTGGATGCTTGATCATGAAGTGCCATTTGAATCATATGCGCTCTAACACCTGCTTCAAAATATTCAGCTGCAGTTCCAGAAGTTATCCATCCTCTTTGTCTTGCTTCAGCTAGCAAAAGGTTGGTTTGAGATGCAGTAACCATAAATCCCGGAGCTGTAATTTTTGCAACCCTCCTCCTGTCGACTTGACTGAAGTCATAAAAACTTGCCAATCCCAGATCAGCAGCTATCTGAACGGCACCTGCATTATCATTACCCATAGGCATTCCGATTTGAAGGGCAGGATCATAGGTTTGACGAGCAGGCTGCTGTTCTGACCCTGATTTAGCACCTACATATCTTACAGCTATGGCGCTTAATCTTGGATCATTGCTGTTTTTAAGGAAATTCACAAAAGGCTCTGTCATATAGAAGTTGGCTGCTTCTGTGGCATTTAAAGTATTTCCGGCAGGATTGACATAGTTTGCATCGTGAACAATGACAGCATTATCATTGTTTGTAAGGATAACTCCTCCCGCAAAGGCCTTGGCTACAGTCTGTTGTGCAAGTGTTGGATTTGCATTACTCAATCTCATGCCTGCCCTAAGAAGTAGGGAATAACCGAATTTTTTCCACTTGGCAATATTTCCTGCATAAAGGATATCAGCAGTTTCCACTCTTCCACTTGCATTAAGTGCTGCAGAGGCCTCTTCCAATTCTTTGATAAGATCTGCATAAATAGACTCCTGTGTATCATATTTGGGATAGAAGACTTGATTGCTATATCCCACACCTGCTTCTGTGTAAGGAATAGAACCATAAGAATCAGTCAGAATCATAAAACCATAAGCCTGGATAATCCTTGTCATCTGCAGAAGATTACTTCTGGTTGGATCATCCTCAATTCTTGAGATGATATCTTTTGTGTTTTTGATTACGTTCCTGTAATACTTCTGCCAGTTGTCTTGTGTAGAAGCCCTGTTGTCCTGATTAAAATTAGCACCTGTCAAAACCCCCGAGTTAGGAGAAATGATTTGCTGAACAATACCCATTTCGTAAACCAACATTCCAAATGAATTTGGCGAAGCATTTACTGTAGCATTGTTTAATTGAAAAGCAGGATCAATTGAAGTAGCGGCAACTTTGTTGGTATTAAGCTCATCAAAGTTTTGATCACATGATGTGCTGTAGCCTAGCATCAGCACAAGGAGGATAAAATTATATATCTTTTTCATGGTAGCTCTGATTAAAATTTAACATTAAGATTGAAGCCGAGACCTCTTGTAGTAGGAAGTCCTGTAGATTCCATTCCGACAAGGTTATCTGAGGTATACCCAAATGATTCTGGGTCAATGTTATCCACCCACTTTTTGATCATGAAAACGTTGTTGGCTACAAGATTAAGTCTGACAGCGCTAACCGGGAAGTTTTTAGGGATGAATTTGGTAAAATCGTAACCCATTGTGATTTGTCTCAGTTTCCAGAATCCAGAATTGTAGATAACTGGTTCAACCAATGCCTGAGACCTTACAATTTCCCAATAAGACTGAACCGGCGCAGCGACAGTGTTTGTTTCACCTGCAAGGTTGACACCATCTCCTACGACTCCGCCTTCACGACCTTCTAGGGTCATTTTGTGCAAACCGTGTCTTACAGCGTTGAAGTTGGTCCCTGAAAGCATTTTTCCACCCAATCTAAAGTCTATGAGGAATGAAAGCGATACTCCTTTATAATTAAAGGAGTTGTTGATACCTCCAATCCATTTTGGGAGGGCACTGCCAAAATTTACAAGATCAAGGGTTCTCAATGGCAAACCATTACCCCCGAAAATCTGTCTTCCCTGTTCGTCCCTTCTGTAGCCGAATCCTGCTATCTGTCCCATTTCTTCTCCTACGATCTGTCTCAGTTCACCATTGAAAACGTGGGTACCTACAGTGATTCTTTCACCAGGAGTGTCAGTCAATAAGCTCAATACTTTGGTCTTGTTGTAGGCACCGTTGAAGGAAGCTTCCCAAGTAAAGTTTTCATTTTCTACAGGGACAACAGTCAAGAGCATTTCAATACCTTTATTTGAACTTTGGCCACTATTGATAGAGGTGTTTACAAAACCAGATGCATCAGAAATCTGGGCACTTACTATCTGATCACTTGTGATTTTGCTGTAAGCAGCAAGATCTAAAGAAACCCTTCCCTGGAACATCTTCGTTTCTAATCCAATTTCAGTTTCTGCTACACGCATTGGCTTCAAATTTGGGTTCGGAAGAGTTCCGCCTAGAGGACCACCGACAGGTTGGTTATTAAACAAGTTAGCATTGACACCATAGAACAATACGTTGGAATATGGTCCCACATCTGAATCAGAACCAACTTCAGCATATGCTACTCTTAACTTTCCAAAATTAAACCAATCAGATGTACCTGTATTTTCTGTAAAAATCCAACTGGTAGAAATAGAAGGATAAAGAATACTTCTGTTTTCAGGAGAAAGGGTCGAGAACCAGTCGTTTCTGATGGTACCATTGATAAACAGAAACTTTTTATAAGAAAACTCTGCAAATGCAAATAATGAATTCACAGCTCTTTCATACCTGTCAAAAATCGGATCTTTAACCCTTCCGTTTTGGACGGTATAAAGATCTCTCACTACAAAATCCCTGGCTTGAACACTGTTGACATCAGAAGTCCTGTACATATGGTTTCCACCTATATTTGCATTGATGCCATAATCACCAAATTCTTTGGTAGCAGACAATATGAAATCAGCATTGACTTCTCTAAATCTCCTTGATTCCTGTGTATAAAGTCCGTTTACAAATCCTGCAGGTGCAGCGGCTAATGAAGCCTGACCTGTAGGGAAGTTGTTGTAATCTTGATCTCTTGACCAATAATCCTGACCTATACGTCCTTGGATATACAACCAAGGAGTGAGATCATATTTTACTGCTACGTTTCCAAAGATCCTGTCTCTTTTGATATTTTGAAACTGCTGAGAAAGCGTAAAGTATGGATTTGTTCTGTTTCTAAATCTTGAATAAACAGCCTCGTTGCCATTAGCATCAAATTTATTTTCATCAAGCACACTTAATGGCATGGAGTTGGCCATATTATAAAGGGCTGTTGGAATAGAGTTGTCTTGGTTGGCAACGTTTGGTGGGTTTTTGTTGTCTTCAACAGAGTAATTGATATTTCCTTTGAAGTTTAATCTTTTACTAAGTTGGTAGCCAAATCCTAAATAAATTGTCTTTCTGTTGAAAGAGTTGTTTGGAACAATACCCTTACTATTAAGGTCGGAGAAAGAAAAGCTCAATCCACCTTTATCGCTTGAGGTAGAAACCATAATGGAATTGGTCACATTCTGTCCATTCCTGAAGAAGTCATTGATGATTCCTCTTTGCGGAACGTAGGGTACAGTCACGCCATTAAATAAGACTTGGGTCATACCGGGTGCGAATTTTTCACCAAATGACCACTGTCCCGAAGTTGGGTTTGGAGTTGTAGGCCTCACACCTTGTTCACCCTGACCGTATTCATACTGATAATCCGTAAAATCTAATGGTGCTTCGTTGGTGTAATTCAGGTTATAAGTCACGCCTATTCCTTTTGATTCACCTCTTGATTTGGTGTTGATCATGATGACTCCATCTTTGGCTCTTGATCCATAAAGTGCAGATGCTGCAGCACCTTTTAGGACGGTCATGCTTTCGATATCGTCGGGGTTGATACTGCTGAGACCATCACCACCATCTGATGTCACACCACCACCTCTTACTCCTATGGAGTTGTCAGCACCGCTATTTCCTGGATTAGTACCAAAGTTGGTATTGTCAATTGGGATACCGTTAACAACTATGAGTGGGTTGTTTTGACCGGAAATGGAAGATTGACCCCTGATCCTGATTTTGGTTGTTCCGCCCGGACCGGTTCCCATTGGAGAGATAGCCACACCTGCAATTTTTCCCTGCAAGGCATTCATGAAATTAGGCGTTCTGTTGATGGTTACTTCATCTGAACCAACATTTGTAGCTGCATATCCAATACTTCTTGAAGTCTTTTGGATGCCCAAAGCTGCAATGACCACTTCTTCAAGTGCTCTGGCCTCTTGAGCCAAGACTACGTCGATGACGGATTGGTTTCCGATTTCGATTCTTTGGGTAGCAAATCCAATATAAGAAAACACAAGGGTAGAACCCTCAGGCACGGAGATTTTGTACTTTCCATCGATATCAGACACCGTTCCCAAAGTGGTGCCGGATATTGAAATGGCTACACCCGGAAGTGTCTCTCCTGATTCACTTGTAATGGTTCCTGAAATTTCCACATCTCGATCTTCAATTTCAATAACAATTTTCTTTGAAGAAATATCAGGCGAAAGAGATTTCACACTGATGACATTGTTGACTTGCTTAAAGTGAAGTTGCTTTTTATTTGCAATCTCTGTAAGAACATCAGCCACAGTACCATTTGAAGTGGATAGCTCAATGTTGGAGTTGTTTTTTAAATTCTTTTCAGTGTAAAAAAAGCTGTAATCTGTTTTGCTTTCGATTGCGTTAAGGATGTTTTCCAAACTTCCTTTCCTGATATCAAGTTTGATGTAAACTTCATCAATACTTTTAATCTGGTCCAATTTGCTGTTGGCAAAGACGGCATTAAGTGCTATGGTCATGAGAAACGTACTCAGAATAGCACGCTTGAAGACCATAATCGTTGTTTTTTGTAGTGATTGTGACATATTTTGGGTTGTGTTAGTGTCAATCATTGAATTATCATTCTGATTTATCCTAAAATCCAATTCAGATTGGATCGGAAGCAATCTCCTTTATTTTTAAAGGAAAATTGTATGGTGTTCTCTGTTTTTTTGTTTCATAGGCTTGTTTAATTGAATTCAAGAGTTACTTCATTTCCACTAATTTTATATTCAAATTCCACTGAATAGCTAAGTACTTTCAAGACATTGGATAAGTATTCATGTGGCTTGAATGTACCGGAACATTTGTATTCAGGTAATTTTTTGTCTCCCGTGACTTTTATTTCTACACCGTACCATCTTTCCAAATCTTCGATGATCAAGTTGAAGGGGGTTTTTTCAAATTGGAGAATACCTTCCTTCCAGCTCAATACGTGGGAAAGGTTTACATTTTGTTTTTCAAAAGTATTGCTGTCCTCTGAGTAATAAACAGCCTCTCCGGGGGTGATTTCAAGAAGGTTTTGGTCAATGTTATTTTCTACCTTGACCTTGCCGGAGGCCAGGCTTATTTGGATATTTGGATTGCCTTCATATGCCCTGATGTTGAAACTGGTTCCCAAAGCTGTCGTAGCGATGTTATCAGTGATCACTTTAAATGGATGTTCCTCATCTCTGACGACATCAAAAAATCCCTCACCTTCTAAGGTGATGGTTCTATTTTGGATAAAATCACTTGCGTAGGTCAATTTGCTGTCTGCATTTAGGACCACGGTAGAACCGTCAGGAAGGGTGATTATTTTCTTATTTCCTTTTGGAGTAAATCTTTCTATTGTTTTGACCTCCAAGAAGGCAGTCCGCTCTTCAGTTTTATGAGATGGGGAATCAAAATAAAAAATATAGCTGGCTGACAAGAGAAGAACCAAAGTGGCAGCTAATCCTGTCAAAGTCCAAATTGTCTTTGATTTATATTTTGAGTTTTTAACGGGCGAAGAAGAAATGTTTTTTGACTGATTTTCTTTCTTTGAAAAAACAAAAATGTGTGGGTCAGCTTTCTCGGGAGCTTCATCGGTGTTTTTTAATTCATCTGACCACGCATCCTCAATAATGGCATTGTATGTAGATTCACCGGCAGGAGAGTCCAGCCAGTTCAAAAAATCCTTGGCCTCTTTCTTTGAAAGTTTTCCGTCAAAAAATCTATCAATATCTCTTTTGCTGTAACTCATTAAATATCTCTTTCCTACATATAGCAATATCGGAAAGGATTTACTTAGTCAATAATCGAAAATATTTCAATTATTTTCAAAATCAGGAAATATTAAGCGGGATATCCCAATAAGGATGGTTAAAAAAAATAATATATCATCCCTATTGCCAAAGATTTGATGGCAATTAAGTATTTTTTTTGAAGTTTGTTTTTGATTGATTTGGTTGCAACGTAAATATGGCTTTCTACGGTTCTTTTCGAAATCCCTAATTTTTCGGCGATTTCTCCTGAATGAAGGTTTTCATAATTTTTCATTTTGAAAATCTCCTTTTGTGTTTTGGGTAATTTTTCGATTTCTGAAATAGAAATCCTCTCAAATTCTGAATATTCAATCTGTGTTTCAGTTTCGTTGCTTTCAATTTCTTGAGTCGAAAGGGTGTAGACTTCATAGGCTATCCTTCTGGCTTCTTTCTTAGATTTCTTAATGATTAGGGATTTGAGGATGGTAAGAAGGTATGCGTTGAAAGATAATTCCGAGTTGAGGTTTTGTCTGTTTTTCCAGATTATCAAAAAAACTTCCTGTACGATTTCTTCGGCATCTTCAGTGGACAAATTCATTTTTTTTGAAGTGAAAAAAACCTTAGACCTAAAAAAATCATACAATATTGAAAAAGCTTTTTCATCACCTTCCCGGAGCCTAGAGACTGCTGAAGTAATATCAAATGCTTTTTCTTTATACATATCAGGTAAATAAATAATTAAATTAAAGGAACGGATAAATAGTGAGTCTAACAACGATTTATTTACAGAATATTAAATGGTGAAATAATATTCTGTCAATAATTTATAACTCAATATAAATATGCTTTTTAAAAAAATCAATAGCCTCATGAATTTCTGAGATGATTTGATAGATCTGAGGTAGAATAGTATGGTTAAATGGAAAAAAAATTCAAAAAACCTGAGCAAATTTCGATGTATTCCTAAAAAAAATAAGTCCTGAAGTTTTTCAGGACTTTGGAAAAATCAATCTTCAGGATATGGAATGTATACAAAACTGGTAAAAACCCCATCCATTACAAAAAGGCAACAAAACTCGTCCGGGTCTTTATAAGCAGCTTTGAATTCATCCAACAATTCCTCGGCGATAAGTTTCCTTTGGATAAATTCGTCTACGTAAGTGATGAAATAATTCCAGTCCAAGTCTTTTTCCACTTTTCCTAGAAGCAGCTTTCCGATTGGCTGCACTTCTTTGGAGATCGGGAAAATCGGAAAATCAGAAAACTTTCTACTTCTGACCTGATAAGAAGCTTCCTTGAGGATATCCGAAACTTTGACAAAGTCTTTGGTAATGGTTCCTAGATATTTTCCGCTCAGTTCGGGATCATTGAAATCTGAAATCATGGTTTTAGAGTTAATCGTACAACATTTTCTACATGATAGGTCTGTGGAAACATGTCCACAGGCTGGATTTTATCCACCGAATATTTCTCTGAAAGCCAAGCAACATCCCTGGCTTGGGTGGCAGGGTTGCAACTTACATAGACAATCTTCGGAGCTTCCAACTTCAGAAGCATTTTGACGACATCTTCGTGCATTCCTGCTCTAGGTGGGTCGGTGATGACCACATCGGGTTTGGGATGATTCCTTACAAAATCCTCAGTCAAAATATCCTTTAGATCCCCGGCATAAAATTGGGTGTTCTCAATGCTGTTAACTTTGGCGTTCAACTTCGCATCTTCGATGGCAGCCTCTACATATTCAATCCCAATGACCATTTTTGCATTTTTAGCTACAAAATTTGCAATCGTACCTGTGCCCGTATAAAGATCAAATACCACTTCATCTCCCTGTAGGTCAGCAAATTCTCTTGCTACTTTATAAAGCTCGTAAGCTTGTTCGGAATTGGTCTGGTAAAATGACTTTGGTCCAATCCGAAAATTTAGCCCTTCCATTTCTTCCTCTATAAAGTCTTTACCAGAAAAGGTAATCACATCAAGATCATTGAATGTTTCGTTCTTTTTTAGGTTGATAATGTAAAGTAAGGAAGTGATTTGAGGAAATTTTTCGTTTAAAAATCTCATCACTTTCTCGATATTTTCAGAGTTCTCTTCTCCAAATTGGACAATCACCATTGATTCACCTGTACTAGTTGTCCTGATGATCAGATTTCGCAATAGGCCCACCTGATTTCGGATGTCATAAAAACTCAGGTTTTCAGCCCTTGCAAAATCTCTTAAAGCAATACGTACTTCATTGGAAATATTACCCTGAAGGTAACAATGGTCGACATCGATGATTTTGTCAAACATTTTTGGGATATGAAAACCCAAAGCATTCCTTTCAAATTGCTCACCGGAATTGATTTCTTCTCTTGTCAGCCACCTGTTGTTCGAAAAAGTATAGTCAAGTTTGTTACGGTAATATTGGGTTTTTGCCGAACCAAGAATCGGAAATACTTCAGGTATTTCTACTTTGGCTATCCTTTCAAACTGATCGACTACCTGTTGCCTTTTGTAATTTTTCTGTAAATCATAATTGATATGCTGCCATTTACAGCCCCCGCAAGTGCCAAAATGAGAGCAAAAAGGTTCAATCCTGTCTTTTGAATATTCATGAAATCTGATGGCCTCTCCCTCCATAAAGGAGCTTTTTCCTCTATTGATGCGTACATCTACGAGATCGCCGGGTGCTGTATTCTGTACAAAAACCACTTTTCCCTCATGATGTGCGACACATTTCCCTTCCGCTGCAATTCTTTCAATCCTCAGGTTAGCGATTACTTTATTTTTCATCTTTCTTGACATGGGCGCAAAAATAAGGGTTTGGATCGGAAGATTGGTCAAATGAAAAATTAAAAATCAGACGGAAAAACCCTTTAAATCCCGAGAAGCCACGGGCGCTTTTATCTTTCCAAAAACATCAAGCCCGATTGCAAGCCTTCAATTCGAATTTTTATCTTTAAGCTTTTAAAACCACATTCATGAAATTAAAGGATAAAGTCGTCATAGTAACTGGAGCTACTTCAGGAATAGGAGAGGCCTGTGCATTGGTTTTTGGGAGGGAAGGATATAAAGTCGTGATCACAGGTAGGTCTCAGGTGAAGTTGGACAATACCTTAGATATACTTAGGAAGGAAGGAGTGGACGCTTATGGAGTGTTGGCTGATGCAGGTTCCGAAACTGATAATAAGAAAATAGCGGAAGAGGCCATCAAACATTTTGGACGGATTGATATCCTGGTCAATAATGCCGGTATTTCTATGAGAGCACTTTTTGAAAACTTGGATATGGAGGTCTTTAGAAAGGTGATGGATACTAATTTTTGGGGAACAGTCTATGCGACAAAATATTGCCTCCCTCAGATTCTTACAAACAAAGGGTCCATTGTTGGGGTATCTTCTATCAACGGATATCGCGGAACTCCTGCAAGAACAGCATATACTGCCAGCAAATATGCTATGAATGGTTTTTTTGAATCGCTCAGGACGGAGGTAATGAAAAGAGGAGTTCATGTCTTAGTAGCCTGCCCGGGATTCACAGCCTCTAATATCCGAAACAATGCATTGACAGCTGATGGGACCGTTCAGGGTGAATCTCCAAGAGAGGAAGAAAAAATGATGACTTCCGAAGAGGTAGCACAGGAAATTTTCCAAGCAACGATAAAAAGAAAGCGAGATATAGTCCTGACAAGACAAGGCAAACTTGCGGTTTTTCTAAATAAATGGATGCCCGGAATCATGGATGGAATCGTTTACAAGCACATGGCAAAAGAAAAAGATTCGCCTTTCAAATAAACTATGCTCAAAGATATCCTTCAGATTTATCTCAATAGGTTATTGGATCTTTCCAGTCGTAACAGGTCTATATACCTGCCTCGATTGATTTCCAATCAGATGATAGATTTGAATGAGTTGGATTTCCTCAACCACCATCCGGCATTCAAGCTTGTTGAATCTCTTTTAGCCAAAGATAAAAAAATAACCCTTATTCCCTTTGCAGACCCGAGAGACAAAAATGTCAATCTTCTTTCCCAAAGACTCAACAGGCTTGACCACTTAGTCAAAGTCGCTGAAACCGAAACAGGGGAAAAAAGTCTTTTTGTAGGTTGGCCATTTGTAGAAGGAAAGTTACTCAATGACCAGGTTATCAGATGTCCATTGATTTTCTTTCCGGTTGAATTAGATAAAATAGAGAATCAGTGGATTTGGTCCCGGTCTACAAGTGATGGTCCTTTCTTCAACAAAGCATTTCTATTGGCCTATGCCTACGCTTACGGCAAAGACCATCAATATTTTGGAGAAGAAAATCCTCTTGAGAATTTTTCAACCGACCCGATCGGATTTCGTAATGACCTTTACGCATTGCTCAAAAACGAGTTTTTTTTAGATTTCAATTCCGAATTATATGAAAATAAAGTTTTGACTTTCCCAGAATCGGCAAAATCTCTCGATGAATCACAACTTAAAACCGGCAAACTTCAATTAAAACCTTATGCCGTACTTGGCCAGTTTTCCCAAAAGGCAAGTTTTTTGATCCAAGATTATGAGAAACTTATAGGAGGTGAAGAGTTTAATGACCTTGAATCCTTATTCCAAAATCGGTTTGCTCCTGAAGAGGACCAGCCTACGCCAGTCCGAGAAGACCAGCTTTACACAATCTTTCCTGTAGATGCCAGTCAGGAAGAAGTGATCAAATCGGTAAGAGAAGGAAGGTCATGTGTAGTGGAGGGACCTCCGGGTACAGGAAAATCCCAACTCATCAGTAACCTTGCCATTGATTTTATTTCTAGGGGAAAAAAAGTCCTTATCGTTTCCCAAAAGCGGGCTGCTTTGGATGTCGTGTATAAAAGATTGGAGAAGGAAGGTTTTGGTTCATTTTTGTCATTGGTTCATGATTTCCGTGCAGACAGGAAAGCTTTGTATAAAAAAATACATGACCAAATCCTGTCTCTGGATAGGTATCAGGAACTGAACTTTGGAATAGATGCCATTCAACTGGAAAGGCAATTTTCCCAATATTCAAGACTTATAGATTATCATAGCGATTATTTTTCAAGTTTAAAAAAGGCGCTATTTAATACTGAGGAATGCGGTGTTCCGGTAAAAGAACTGTATCTAAGCTCCAAATTGTCTGATGAGGCATTTGACATGACCCAATTTTACAGGAGGTTCCATGCCGGAAGGCTAAATGATTTTTTGAGGGATTTTAAGGCATATTCGGGTTATTTTGAAAATTATCAAAACCCAAAGTCATTTTGGCTCCATAGGGTGGATTTCAGCAGTTTTGAACCTGGGGTATCAAGGAGAATCCGGGAAGTCATGTCAGAAATTTACCATTTAAAGCAGGGTTTTGAAGATGATTTTTTAGATCTTGAATCATTTGAATCGTCTTTTCTTTTTTCATTTTTTGAGCAAAAACAGAAAATTCAAGAATTATTAAAAATTTTGAAAAATGGGGAAAATCTCCAGCTCTTCTGGGAACTGAAAAGCCTGCCCAAAAATGAAGTGGACCTTCTTTGGCTTGACCATAAGCTAGATGCCATTAAGTCACTGTTATCGGAAGAAGGTGTAGAATGGCACAGCAAAGATGAAGAAGTCGAAAGGTTGCTTGAGTTGTCTTTGGAGTTTTTGGAAAGAAAAAAAGGATGGAGGAGGAATATCCCATTGTTTTGGAAAAAGAAAAGATTCCAAAGTATTTACCACCTTTTGATTGAAAACAAGTTGCAAAACAATGTATTTGGGGTGAAGACTTTGATCAAAAAACTTGAAAACCGATTGAATCTCAACCATCAATACGCATTGCTGAATGAGAAAAAGTGGATAAAACTTCCGGAAAAACCTTTTGACTTTATATCATTCAACCATTTTGCGGAACTGTATAAGAATACTTGCCAAGCTAAAAACCTTTTTCATGAATTTGGTTCTTTAGCGGACGTGTTGAAAGAAAAACTGGATTCAGGGCCCGAATTTATCTCTAGGTTAAATTTGATTTTGAAAAACATAGAGGACCTGGAAGCAAAAATTCCTTATTGGAATTTATACCTCAGTAAAATACAGATTCAACATCTCATCACAGAACGGACAGGAGAGGGGATTATCTCTCTCAAATCTCAGGTTGATGTAGTATTTCATGACTTAGTGACTTTTGACAGGCTTCGAAACCGGCTCAAAGACCAAGATATCCTGGTCATGGAAAAGATACTTTTGACACATCCAAAGAGGGATTTTCAGGACTTGAAAAACCTGTTTTTGGCAGGATTAAAACTAAGCTGGATAGGCCATATCGAAACCAAATACCCTTTGCTTCAAGATGTGGTAACTCCAAAAACAAATCAGAACCAAGAGGAATTGATGGAGGCTGTTTTGGAAAAATGGAAATTGTCCAAATATATCGCTGAAATCAGGTTAAGGGAAAATACTTATAAAAACCTTGAATTCAACAGGCTCGGGAATCTATTGACTTACAGGGAACTTTCCCATCAGGTGAGTAAGCAAAAGAGAATTTGGAGTATCAAAAAATTGGTAGAGAATTTTGAAAAGGAAATATTCCAATTGGTACCTTGTTGGTTGGCTTCACCGGAGACGGTATCAGCGCTTTTTCCCCTAAAACAATCTTTTGATTTGGTTATTTTTGATGAATCTTCACAATGTTATGTGGAGCGGGGACTTCCTGCTATGCTGAGGGGGAAGCAGACGGTTATTGCCGGAGATTCCAATCAACTCCGTCCTTTTGACCTGTATCAGGTGAGGATAGAAACTGATGAAGAAGGAATCGAGGCAGAAACAGAGTCTCTTCTTGAGCTTGCTTCTTCTTATTTTCCCAAGTTTTGGCTGCAAGGGCATTATAGAAGTGAACAGTTGCCACTCATCCATTTTTCAAATCAAAATTTCTATGAAAACAGGTTAAAAATGTTGACTAGAATGGATTTGGTCAATGAATCGGATAATCCATTTAAATGGGTATTTGTCAATGGCATATGGGACAATCAGACCAATAAGGAAGAAGCACTTGCTGTAATACAAGAAATCAGGTCAATTCAGGAAAGCAACCAAGGACTAAGCATTGGGGTGATTACTTTCAATTTTTTCCAAATGGAATATATCAGGGAGATGGTAACCAAAGATGATAAAATCCAACTTGAAAACCTTTCTATAAAGAACATTGAAAATGTGCAGGGGGATGAATTTGATTGGGTTATATTTTGTGTAGGCTATGCAAAAAACAATAAAGGAAAATTGATAGCCAATTTTGGTATGCTTTCTAAAAAAGGAGGAATAAACAGACTAAACGTGGCAGTCACCCGAGCAAAGAAGAAAATCACTTTGATAAGCAGCATCAAACCAACAGATTTCAGTTCAGACCAACTGAAGAATGAAGGTATCAGAATGCTTAGGGATTACCTCAGTTTTGTGATCGATATCTCCAATGGAAAAGAAATAGAAACTGCAGTTCAAATTCCTTACAGATTCGAATCAGGATGGTCATTGAGGGACAAAATTCAGGGCACCTACCAAGGTTTTTCATTAGATAGGTTCCCTGCTTCAACTTGGATGGATTTGGCAATCAAAGCTGAAGATAAATACGGAGAAGCACTGCTGACAGATGATCAAAGGTTGTATGATGCTTTGGGGGCCAAGGAGGCTTTTGTTTACCACCCTTTACAATTAAAGGAAAAAGGATGGTCCTACAGGTTTTTCTACAGTAGGCAATATTGGATGGATAAGCCAATTCTAGGAGACTGAGCTTATTTTTTCACTACTTTTACGCCTACAGTTTCAATTCCGGAAAGTTTTTCTACCCTCATATATTGTAATAGGTGAATACTGTAATATTGATTTTCAATAGGCAGCGTGTCGTATTTGGTAAAAGTACTGCCGTATCCTTCTCCGAGTGGCTTTCCATTTTTGCTGTCAAACAGTGGAATGTCCAATAATTTGGACTCCACCGTTTGATCAAGGCTGTCTTTTAGGATATATCTCAAATAGAGATTTCTAAACTCATAATCTTTGTTGTATTTTATTCCTATAAGGGTTCTATTTGGGATTGAAAGTTGATTGACTTCAAAGGAAACTGTGTCAGCAACATCCCAATTGCCGGTCTTTAACCCCTGATACTCTTCATAAATTCTATCTCCATTACAACTTGTTATCAATGAGACAAGAGCAATGATGATTCCTACAAATCTTTGGTTCATGTTATTGTCCTGAGTTTTGATCACCTTTGTTTTGTTCTCCCTTGTTCCTGTTATTAAACCGCCTCTTGTTGTTTTTCTTCTTTTTAGGGACTTGGTCGGGATTTATTTCTCTTGGAATTGCTGCTGCTTTTTCTTGGTTTTCGATAGGCTTTGGCCTATTCTCTACATTTTTTCTTGGGGGATTCTGCCTGTTCTGATTAGGCTTTTCCGGAGATTGCCTGTTGGGTCGGCCTTCAGGTTTAGGACCAGCTGGCCTTGCTTCAGGTGCAGAAGTATCTTTAACCATCACCTGATTTTCACC
The DNA here is from genome assembly GCF_024741135.1 of Aquiflexum gelatinilyticum. GTDB lineage: Bacteria > Bacteroidota > Bacteroidia > Cytophagales > Cyclobacteriaceae > Cognataquiflexum > Cognataquiflexum gelatinilyticum. The sequence goes on along the minus strand of NZ_JANSUY010000005.1, from coordinate 43,561 downwards.
CTGATTTCTCGGTTTCTTTTTCTTCTTGGTTTTCTTGTTTTTGCTGAATTTCTTATCAAGCGCATCAAGTTCCATGTTGGATTTAGAAATCAAATCCTCTTGTTCCTTACCATGGTTTGTTTTGAGATCAAATGGAATTACTGCTTTTGAATTCAATTCAAGTATTTCAGAAACCCTTTCGCAGGTGATTGAATGCCAGTTGTTATCATTGTTATAACTGAACCACATCAATTTTCTGAAAATATCCGTTTTTTGAAGTTTTGCCGATCCCGCTTCTGTCTGCAAAGGTTTGTCCACTTCAGGAATATCACTCAAAGCCGCCATATAGGTATCCAGCTCATAGTTAAGACAACATTTCAACCTGCCGCATTGGCCTGAAAGTTTGGTAGGATTTAATGAAAGGTTTTGATACCTAGCTGCGGAAGTATTGACGCTTTTGAAATCATAAATCCAAGTGGAGCAACATAGTTCCCTACCACAGACACCGATTCCTCCAAGTCTTCCCGCTTCTTGTCTGAGACTAATCTGACGCATTTCTACCCGGATTTTAAACTCAGAAGCAAGGGATTTGATCAGTTCCCTGAAGTCCACGCGGTCATCCGCAGAATAGTAAAAAGTAGCTTTGGAATTATCAGATTGAAACTCCACATCTGAGAGTTTCATGTCCATCTTCATTTCATCGATGATCTGTTTTGCCCGATATAGGGTTGGAATTTCTCTGTTTTTGGCCTCTTCCCATTTTTCAAGGTCTTTTTGAGTAGCTACCCTGTAAATTCGAAGGATGTTATCATCATCTTTGATTTTTCTTTTTTGCATCTGCAATCGGACAAGCTCGCCTTGTAGTGAAACATATCCTATGTGGTGGCCATTGGGCACATCTACCACGACGGGATCTCCTGTCGTGAGGGAAATACGGTCTATATTTCTATAATATTCTTTTCTTCCACCTTTGAATTTGATCTCTACTATATCAAATTTATCAATGGTCGGAATTCCCATGTGGGTAAGCCAATCAAAGGAATTCATTTTATTGCAATCGCTTGTACCACAGGTGCCGTTATTTTGGCAGCCTCCGCTAGATCCGGAGGTGGTTGAGCAGCTAGTACATCCTGACATAATATTTATATATAATGGGAGAAATGTTCTCCTCTTTGTTTTGGATTTATTTAATCAATTTCAAAATGTCTTGACCAATGTCTTTTCGGAAATATAATCCTTCCCAACATACTTCTGAGGCCCTACTATACGCATTTTCTAATGCAGATTCAATATCATTCCCCTTTCCAGTGATGGCTAGAACCCTTCCGCCGTTGGTAAGGATTTCCCCTGAATCTGTGATTTTTGTTCCGGCATGAAAGACTATAGAATCCTGAGAGTTTTCAATGTTATCAAGACCTATAATTTTATGACCCTTTTCGTAATCTCCGGGATATCCACCCGCGACCAATACCACAGTTGTACAGGTATATGAAGCGATCTCCAATTGATAGGAGTCTAATTTGCCTGTTCCCATTGCATATAAAAGATCCACAAAGTCACTTTTGATCCGGGGCAATACAGCTTCTGTCTCAGGGTCACCCATTCTGACATTGTATTCTATGACATAAGGATCGCCACCGTCATTCATAAGACCAATAAAAAGAAAACCCACGTAGGGGATATTTTCTTGGATCAATCCCTTAATGGTTGGTTTGACAACCCTTTCTTCGACTTTTTTTATAAATGCTTCATCTGCAAAAGGTACCGGACTGACGGCACCCATACCGCCAGTATTCAAACCTGTATCTCCTTCACCGATTCTTTTATAATCCTTTGCTTCCGGAAGGATTTTGTAATGACTCCCATCTGTCGCCACAAAAACAGAAAGTTCAATCCCTTTTAAAAACTGTTCTATGACAACTTTGTCAGAAGCGTTTCCGAATTTGCTTTCCAAGAGCATTTCTCTCAGTGAATTTTCTGCTTCATCATGACTAAGGCAAATCAATACACCCTTACCCGCTGCAAGACCATCTGCTTTTAGAACAATCGGTAGGGACTGTTTGCGGATAAATGCCAGCCCATCTTCAAAGGTTTCTTTCGTGAAAGTTTCATATGCAGCTGTGGGTACTCCGTATTTCTGCATGAATTGCTTTGAAAAATCTTTTGATCCTTCTAATTCAGCACCGGCCATAGACGGCCCTATGATGGGCACACCATTTAAAGTAGGATGTTTCTTGAAAAAATCGGTAACTCCTTTTACCAAGGGTTCTTCAGGACCTACCACAACCATATCTATTTGATTTTCAATACAAAAATCAGAAAGAGCCTTGAAATCAGTAGGGGAGATGTTGATATTTTTAGCAATAGAAGCAGTTCCGGCATTTCCGGGTGCAACGAAAAGCTGCTTACATTTTGGGCTGTTTACAATTTTCCAGGCAAAAGCATGCTCCCTGCCGCCACTTCCTAATAATAATATATTCATTAATAAAATTCGTTTTAGTTGGCATGCTCTGAAATGAACTTGATTCTGTAGACCCTGATTTCCTCCTCAGCAAAGTCTTCTTCTTCAAGTTCTGCCAGCGCAGCTTTAATATTGTCAGATTCTGCAGTCATGAAATACTCATGGAGCATGTCTTCCCTTTCCTCATCCATGATGTTTTCAATGTAATAGTTGATGTTCAGCTTGGTACCGCTGTAGATAATCTGCTCTATTTCACCTATCAATTCTGACATGGAGAGATTCAGGTTTTCTGCAATTTCATCCAAATCCACTTTTCTATCAACTTGTTGGATGATGGAAATTTTGACTTTGGATCGGTTACCTGCTGTTTTGACTACTACATCAGACGCAGTAATGATATCATTTTCTTCAACATATGTTTCAATAAGTTTTAGAAAAGGAGCCCCAAATTTAGTTACTTTCCCCATTCCCACCCCATTGATCTGGGCAAGTTCTTCTTTGGTAGTAGGGTAAACTGTTGCCATCTCTTCCAAAGATGGATCCTGGAAAATCACATATGGAGGAAGCCCTTTTAATTTGGCAACTTTTTTTCTTTCGGCTTTGAGAAGTTCAAACAACTTTTCATCATATGCTTTTCCTCCTGCTGCAACTTCCTCATTAGAATTGTCTGCCGGCACTTCATCAAAGTTAAAGTCTTTACTTAGAGTAATGGAATATGGGTCTTCTAAATAACTTTCACCTTTTTCGGTAATCTTGATGATGCCATAGTTTTCAATGTCCTTATCAAGAAAACCAAGGATGAGGGCTTGTCTGACTACAGTTCTCCAAAGTTTTTCATCATCTTCTTTTCCTTTGCCAAAGACCGAAATTTGATCATGGCCATAACTTGCGATATAATCATCTTTTTCACCTCTTATGACTTTGACAATGTGGGCAAGATTAAACCTGTTATTGGTTTCTTTGACAGCAGAAATCGCGGATAGGAGGTAATCCATCCCTTCAAATTTTTCTTTTTGCTTTTTGCAGTTGTCACAATTACCGCAATCGTGGTCCATTGACTCTCCGAAATAATGCAAAAGCACACGTCTTCTGCACATGGTACTTTCAGCATAGGCAGCCATTTCCTCAAGAAGAATTTTGGCGTTTTCTCTTTCGGTGACAGGTTTGTCTTTATTGAACTTTTCTAGCTTGATGATATCGTCATACCTATAAAACATCAGGCAATGACCTTCCAGGCCATCACGTCCCGCTCTTCCTGTCTCTTGGTAATAGCCTTCCAAGGATTTTGGAACATCATAGTGAATTACATACCGCACATCAGGCTTGTCAATTCCCATCCCAAAAGCAATTGTAGCAACAATGACATCGGTTTCTTCATTGAGGAAATCGTCCTGATTTTTAATTCGGACATGTTGGTCAAGTCCTGCATGATATGGAGCGGCATTGATACCATTTACCTTGAGCAGTTCAGCTATTTCCTCGACTTTTTTACGGCTGAGGCAATAGATGATTCCCGACTTTCCTTTTTGGGATTTGATGTATTTGATGATCTGCTTCTTGGTTTCATTTTTAACCTTTGGACGGACTTCATAATACAGGTTTGACCTGTTAAAGGAAGATTTGAAAATATCAGCCTCTTCCATCTGAAGATTCCTCTGTATGTCTACCTGAACTTTGGGAGTTGCGGTAGCTGTCAGTGCCACAATCGGAAGGTGGGAACCAACCTGTGCGATGATTGATTTGATTTTTCTGTATTCCGGCCTAAAATCATGACCCCATTCAGAGATACAGTGGGCTTCATCTATGGCGACAAAACTCAACTTTGCTTCTTTGAGAAAAAGCATGTTTTCCTCTTTTGTCAAGGATTCGGGAGCCACATATAACAGTTTGGTTTTTCCTGAAAGGACTTCCTTTTTTACTTTGTTGGTCTCAGATTTATTAAGGGTTGAATTGAGAAAATAGGCATTGACTCCAAATGCATTCAATTGGTCTACCTGGTTTTTCATCAATGCAATAAGGGGAGAAATGACGATGGCAGTTCCTTCACTGACAACGGCCGGAAACTGGTAACACAATGATTTTCCAGCTCCTGTGGGCATGATCACGAAGGTGTTTTTACCCTTCAATACGTTCTCCACAATAGCTTCTTGGGTTCCTCTGAACTGGTTGAAACCGAAAATAAGTTTAAGTTTTTCTTTTGCGCTTTGATCCACAATTAATTGAAATTACCATGCTGCCACAATTGGCCCACATTAAAATTTTGAAGGATTTCTTTTATACCTTTGTTACAAATCTAATGAATAACAACAGCAGTTTTGAAGTTAACAAAAAATATTAAAAGTTGTGCCATCAAATTCCTTCAAACAAAAGCAAATGCTGTTCAAAATCCCGGAAATTACATAAACGTTGAATTTGAGTCTTGGGAAGATGTTGTTTTGATTCCAATATGAGGCAGCTTCACCAAATTAAACAGGAAACTTGGAACTATTGCCGATAAATTTAAATCCAAGTTTAACCCAATTTGCCATTCAATGGTCCATTTGGAGACAGCAAACACCTGATGTGTTTATATTCACAGGATTTGAAATCATGGCTGTTTTGGATGTTTCCAAAAGTTGATCTCCGTTCAAAATCAAATTAATTGGTTTTGAATGAAAGGTGAAGACCCGAAAAGCATAATTGATGAAATGAAAAATATTTTCAGGAATTTCTGTTGCCGATGTCTTGAAAATCAACCCTAAAGTCCATTTAGGAAGGAGTTGACATATTTGCATTGAATCAAAAAAGGAAATTCAAAATTACATAACCGGTAGCGATGAATGTCGATAAAGTGGCCGGTTTTAACCATATTCATAAATTGAATTAAGAAGGAAAAGTATAATAAAAATTGATGGAAGACAGACCATACATTGTAATCATGGCCGGTGGAATCGGTTCCCGATTTTGGCCATACAGCAGAAACAATAGGCCCAAACAATTTTTGGATATACTTGGCACAGGCCGCACTTTATTGCAGATGACTTACGACAGGTTTGCAAGAATTTCTGACAAATCACATTTTTTTGTAGTCACCAATTCCAAATACGAAGATCTGGTAAAGGAACAACTTCCTGAAATCCCTGAAAACCAGATTTTGACTGAACCTTTAAGAAGAAATACTGCGACATGCATCGCATATGCGAGTTATAGGATTTTGAATAAAAATCCCAAGGCTAAAATAATTGTCACACCTGCTGACCACCTTATTGTGCAGGAAGATAATTTTTTTAAAACGATGGAAATAGCAATTGCAGCTGCAGACATAGAAGACAGGTTGATCACACTCGGTATCAGGCCCAACCGTCCTGAAACAGGATATGGCTATATCCAATATATCAGCAACCAAGGCAATCCGGTAAAAAAGGTTAAAACATTCACTGAGAAGCCCAATTCAAAATTGGCCAAGACCTTTATCGAAAGTGGGGATTTTGTGTGGAATTCCGGGATGTTTGTCTGGAAAGTTAGGAGCATTATCAGGGCATTTGAAAAATACATGCCTGACGTTTCAGAGGTATTTGAAGAAGGTGGAGATCATTTTACCAGGGAAAGTGAAGAGGCATTTATCAAAAAAGCGTACTCCTTGGTAAAAAACATCTCCATCGATTATGGCATCATGGAAAAAGCCGATGAAGTTTTTGTCGTCCTTGGTGATTTTGGATGGTCAGATTTAGGTTCTTGGTCAAGCCTTCATGAAGTGCATGAAAAGGACAGTGAAAATAATGTCATAGAAGCGAATGCATTATTGTATGATACCAAAAACTGTTACATCAAAGTAAGTCCCCAAAAATTGGTTGTAGTCGAAGGTTTGGACAATTACTTGATCAATGAAACAGAAAATGTGTTGATCGTATGTAAGTTGGATGGTGATAAGAAGTTCAGAGAATTTGTCAATGCAGCCAAAGCAAAAGGGGAGGATTTTGTCTGATGAAAAAGGAAGTCACGATATCAGAAGCCCAAGAGTTGGTGGATCATTGGATCAAAACTGTCGGTGTCCGCTATTTTAATGAATTGACCAATACTGCCATTCTGATGGAAGAGGTGGGCGAACTCGCACGAATCATGGCCCGCAAATATGGCGAGCAATCCTTTAAAGAATCGGACAAGGATGTGAACATGGCTGATGAAATGGCTGATATTCTTTGGGTTTTGATTTGTTTGGCCAACCAAACAGGTGTAGATCTGACAGAAGCACTTCAAAAGAATTTTGATAAAAAAAATATCCGGGATAAGGATAGGCACAAAGGAAATAAGAAACTTCAGTGATTTTTTTTTTTCTTGGATGACTTCCGATTTTTCTTTTTAATCCAATTGATAGGAGAATATCTTATAAACAGTTTGGCCAATCAGAATGGATTTTTCTCATGAATAATTTTTTATGACATTTTCTGACAGCATTTTGGAATGGACAGGAATTTCAAGGGTATTTTCTTAAACTTGTCTGTCCAAAAAATCCCATGAAATACGTCATCGTAGATATAGAAACTACAGGAGGAAACCCAACGCAAGGGGGAATCACGGAAATTGCCGCAATCCTTTATGACGGTGAGCGTGTAGTGGACAGATTTCATTCGCTGATCGATCCTGAAAGGATGATCCCTGGTTTTATAACGGGATTGACTGGGATAGATAGTGATATGTTGGATGGGGCGCCTACCTTTTCTGAAATTGCTGAGGAGCTTTATGACTTTTTGAAAGGAAATGTATTTGTTGCTCACAATGTCAATTTCGATTATTCATTTATCCGTGAAGCCTTAAAGGTTACAGGTATCGAATACAATTCTCCAAAACTATGTACTGTCAGACTGAGTAGAAAAGCATTTCCCGGTTTTGGTTCTTATAGTTTGGGAAGGATTTGTGGTCAATTATCCATTTCCATCAAAGACCGCCACCGCGCGATGGGAGATGCGGAAGCAACGGTTGAGTTATTCGACAGGATTTTCAAGAACAGCCCTGACGTCATATTCCAGTCTTTGAAAAAATCGAATGGAGAAACCTTTTTGCCTCCTCATATTTCCCGAGAGCGGTTTTTGCAAATTCCTGAAAGTACAGGTATCTATTATTTTCATGACAAAAACGGACAGGTAATCTATGTCGGCAAAGCAAACGACATCAGAAGCAGGTTCAAAGGCCATTTCTCCTCAAGTTCCAAAGACAAAATGCAACTGTCAAATGAAATCCATGACATCAGTTGGGAGCTTACAGGAAATGAATTCTTGGCATTTTTGCTTGAGTGTTTGGAAATCAAACGGTTATGGCCGAAATACAATAAAGCACTTAAATATAATTCCTGGAATTGGGGATTGTATCGATATGAAGATGGACATGGATATGTGCGTTTTCAGATTGGGAAGAATTCCGGGAATTTAAAACCCCTCATTGAATTTGAAAGCCATTCTGAAGGCTGGAAATACCTCCTGGATCATGTAGCAGTTTTTAACCTTTGTCCAAAACTGGCAGGTATCCAAAAGACTACCGGTGCTTGTTATGACTTTCAAATCCAAAAATGTCAAGGGGCATGTTGCCATCAAGAATCTCCCGAAGTTTATAACCAAAAGGCAAATGATTTTTTGACTTCCATCACAGGGCAGGAGGGTGCGGTGATAATCAAAGAAAAAGGTATGCATCCCAATGAAACGGCTTTTCTTTATTTTGAAAAAGGGGTTTTTTCTGCCTATGGATTTTTGGATAAAGAAGACAGTTATTCGGATGAATTTGAAATTCTTGGAAGTCTAAAAAAAGTCAAACACTTGCCCGAAACCAAATATATCCTACGCTCTTTTTTTCCAAAACTTTCCCTCAATCAAATCTTAGTGGTAAAATAGCTGATGATCACAACAGCAAGGTGGCTACAGCACCTGCTTCCAATGCAATATCTCCCGACCATTCTTTGTTTTGTACCGAAAAGATTTTGGATTCTTTGGATTCATTCAACATAAGTAAAACCAAACGACCATCGGGTCTTTTGAAAGCTACATTAGGCAATCCTTCAGGTTCATTGCTGTCTATCCTGATGGATCCCGGCAGTACATATTTGGATGCATGTGCGATAACATAGTAAGCAGGATTCCGCAAAACTTTGTCAATTTTAATCGTAATGGCACCCAAACATTGGTCACATCCACCCCTGTCAGTATGGGGTTTGAGGTCGGGGGCGGAACTGAGATTCCATTCCAATACTGTTTTGGCCCAGTTTCTTGATGCACCTATTGTCAAGTTTTTTGTATGCCAAGCGAGGTCTCCGGGTAAATTTCCCGGTGCTCCAACCCATTGTTCGGTGAAATACAGGTTTTTGTCCGGATGAGCTTTATGAACTTCTGAAAGGGCTTCTATTTTCCCGCCATAAAGGTGAAATGCGGAACCATCGATGTATTTCTTTGCCTCTGGATCATCCAATATGCTGATGGGATAATCAGGTCTGTCTGCATTGTGGTCATAGATGAGGATTTTGGTTTTGATTTGATTTTCTTCAAATTTTGGACCTAGATAAAACTTTATAAAATCCCGTTGTTCCTCGGCAAGCATAAGCAGACTTGGGTTGTTTCCGGGATGTAGCGGTTCATTTTGGATAGTAAGTGCGTCAATTACAAACCCTTCTTCAGCCATTTGTTGGATGTATTTGACAAGATAAAGGGCATACCTATCATAATATTCCGGAAGTAGTTTTCCTCCTCTTGTATCTTTGTTGTCCTTCATCCAAGACGGAGGAGACCAAGGTGAGGCCATCAACTTGATGCTGGGATTGATGGTAAATATTTCTTTCAAGACAGGTATGACATCATTCCTATCCGGGCCTAGGTCAAAGTTTACCAAAAGGGTATCTTTTTCACCTTCTTCTATATCATGATAAGAAAATGGATATTGATTCAAGTCAGAAGCAGCAACAGAAAGCCTGAGATAACTCACTCCAATGCTGTTTTCTCCTTTTCCAAAAAGTTCTTCTAAAATTTCATTTCTTGGTTCCGGCCTCATACCCAAAAGATGTATGGCACTTCCCTGTGAAAGTGTAAAACCAAAGCCATCCATTACTTGATAGGTAGCCGATTCGTCCAAACGGATGACCACATCCTGAGGTGCTGATTTTGAAAATACGACTGAAGGTTGCTTTTCAAACAAGACCCCCTTTTTTGGATCGGTCAACAGAAATTCAGCTTCAATCTTTGGTTGGTTACAGCTGATTAAAAACAAGAGAATGAAATATGGAAAATGCTTCATGGATGGGTTTAAATAAGAAAGCCGTGGAATTTACAGGAAATTCCACGGCTTAGAAAATGATTGCTATTCCTTTTTATAAAATAATTAATCCTATTCTGATTAGAATAGTAAAGAGGCCAAACCTAATTTGCTTTTGAATGGTTTGATCAATCCATTGATTTTTTTTGTGTACTTTCCTAAAAGGTCATTTCCTAAAAGACTTGTCAAAAACTTTTGTCTTTCACCACCCAAGTTATTCAGAAGACCCTTTTTGGCATCGTCTGAACCGCTTCCACCTAGGATTTTGAAAATCTCTCCTGCAAAGGTTTTGTTATTAGCCTTTAATTTGGATGTTTGATCAGCTGAAAGGCCTAATCCTTCCACACTATCCAATGCTCCTAATAATTGCTTTTGAAGGTCTGCAGTGGGAATTTCTGCTTTTGGTACTTTTAATGCCTGTGCTTCTGCCTTATAAGTGAATAAGGCCATGATTAAAATGGCGAAAAGAAAGGTTGATTTTTTCATAATGGTTTTTTCTTTAAAGTTAAAAATATTGAAATTATTTGTTGGGTATTTGGGTAAGATTTTAACTTTTTGAATTGTTTCTATCAGTATTCTGCAATGGGATCCGGTATTTAGGATAATTTCATTGGTTATTTTCCTTTTTGATCCAATTTTTTTTAATCACAAGGGATTCCTCATTTTTGTAAATTGATCTTGTAGGCCTTGACTAAATTAAGAGCAAGATTTTTAATTCTTTTTTTGAGGCCTTGCATATCGGATTGGGGCTTTTGGCTCAGGCTTCAATTCTACACCTTGGGTCTCAAATAGTCTTAATGTTTCTTTAACAGCCCTCTCCAATTGTGGATCTTTACCGTTAATGACCTCTTTTGGAGTTTGTTCAACAGCAATGTCAGGCGAAATTCCCACTCCTTCTACTGCCCATTCACCATTGACATCAAAGAAACCTCCCCTAGGTGCCACCATTCTTCCACCATCTATGAATGGCGGTGTATCCCATGTACCAACTAATCCGCCCCAGGTTTTGGTACCGATAAGCGGACCTATTTCCATTTTGTGAAATAAGTAGGGGAGGAGGTCTCCGCCTGAACCGGCCCTTTCATTGATCAGCATCACTTTTGGTCCCCAAATTCCTGCCATTGGCGTGGTAAATGGCCTTCGGTCACCGGCACGGCTATTGAAATAACCGTGGAGTTCGCGTGCCATAATGTCTACCATGTAATCAGCAGCGGAACCACCGCCATTGTTCCTTTCATCAATTACAGCTCCTTTTTTATCCTGTTGGGAAAAATAGTAGCGATTGAAATAAGTGTAACCGGGATTTCCGGTATTTGGAATGTAGACATAGGCTAATTTACCTCCGGACAATTCATCTACTTTTCTCCTCTTGCTTTCTACCCAATCCATCATCCTCAATTGGTTTTCATTTTCTACGGGAACGACGGTAATCAATCGTGAACCTTCGCTGTCCGGTTTACTGTTTACCCTGATTTTTATCTGCCTTCCTCCAGTACCTTCAAAATATTTGTACAGGTTTTCTGAGGCTTCTATTTCTTGTCCATTAACCTCAAGGATATAGTCTCCTACCTTGACATCTATGCCCGGTATGGCTAATGGCGCCTTGAGGTTAGGGTTCCAGCTTTCAGCATTGTAGATTTTGGAGATTCTGTATCTTCCCTGGTTAACCTCATAGTCTGCACCCAATAAACCGATATTGACCGACTTGACATCAGGAAAATCTCCGCCTGAAGTATAGCTGTGTCCGACCGCTACCTCTCCGCCAAGTATGTCAATGATATAATTCAAATCACTTCTGTGCCTGACATGCGACACCCAAGGCTTATACCAACTGAAAATGTCATCCCAAGGTGCTCCGTGTACATTATCCACATAAAGGAAATCACGTTGGTACCTCCATCCTTCTTTAAAAATCTGTTCCCATTCTTGTTTAGGGTTGATTTTGATTTTGAAATTTGCAAGGGCTTTCAGGTTACCGTCTCCTGCTTTTTTTGGACCTCCGTTGGTTTCAACGATTCCCCAATTGCCATTTGCTTGATAGAGTAATGTTTTTCTATCATTTGAAACAGTCGCAAAGCTGATTCCTGAGAGGTATTGTTCAGTTTTTCTTTCTTTGAAATTGTACCTGTGCAGCAATACTCCCGGTTGGTTAGGTAAAGATTCTGTATAGAACAAATAGTTTTCAGGTCCTCCGACCAAACCAATATAATCTCTTGCAGGGACATCCACCGCAATGATCCTTTTCCATATACCTTCCTCATCAATTGTCACAAGTTTGGTATCGGTCTTCTTTTCGCCTTCTTTTTTCTCTGTTTCCTTCTGCTTTTCTTCGTCACTTTGAGGTAAGAAAGGGGACTTCCCGTTTTTATTCAAAACAGCCACATACAAGCTTCTGGTAATTGGTCTTTCGTAAGAGCTCATGTCCAACCAACCTGAATTCAATCCAAAATTGGTACTGGCTAAGAAGTAAAGGTATTCAGAATTGACATCCCAAACAGGACTGATGGCATCTGCCAATCCATCCGTTACCTGTATTTTTTTGCCGGTTTCAATTTGATAGACAAATATGGCTTTGAATTGATTGTCCAAAAGTCTTGCGTAAGCGACCCATTTGGAATCCGGTGACCATACAGGATTCAGACTTCTGTTTGGGTGTGCAAAACGTTCTGTGTCAGCAATTTTTGCAGTTCCACTAGTCACATTGACTATCCATAGGTTGTAATCTGTATCGGTAAAAGCTATGTGCTTTCCATCAGGTGCCCAATCGGGTTTGAAGTAAAAAGATTTGTTGGGAAGGGAGATAGTTTTTGGTTTGGTAAGTCCTTCTTGGTCTCCAATCATGAGTTGGTATTCTCCTGAGGCATCTGAAAACCAAGCAATCTGCTGACCGTCAGGAGACCAAATCGGCGACCTGTCTGCGATGCCGGAGGTATTGGTCAGGTTACGTGCATCTCCATTTTCCTTTGGAACTGTGATGATTTCTCCCCTGAATTCAAAAAGCGCTCTTTGCCCTGTAGGAGACAAAGAAGCATTTGTCAGGCTTCTTCCATTTACATCTTGCCATCTTTCTCTTGCCCAATGGAAATCTCCGTTGATATTTATTGTCAACTGATTGGTAACTCCTGTGGCAGGATCCAGAATATGGAGGTAGCCTCCTTGTTCATAAACTACCTCAGATCCATTGGAATCAAGGTTTTTGATGTCAAAATCTGTATGGAAAGTTTCTTGCTTCAATGTTTCTGACTTTGGGTCAAATGACCAGATATTGCCTGCATAATCCCTTTCAGAAAGAAAAAATACCCGTTCCCCATGCCATATGGGTTGGGTATGCCGCTCGTTGTCTGTTTGTAAAGTCATTTTTAAGGAGTGGTTTTTCATATCCACAATCCAAATTGGTTTAGCCTGCCCTCCACGGTAATTCCTCCATTCGGGATCCCAAAAAGCGATTTGCTGATAGGCTATGGATTTTCCATCTGGAGAAATTCTTCCATTTACTGCTCTTGGAATATCCAATGGTTCTTCCATTCCACCTTCCTTGGCAACTTGGAAAAATTTAGATTCCTTGGTAGGAACTCCCATTCTTGAAGAAGTGAAAAGCACATGTCTGCCATCCGGAGTCCAACCTGTAACCAAATCAGCTCCAGGATGCCACGTAAGCCGCAGGGGTTCTCCACCTTCCACTGGAATCAAATAAACATCCGTGTTACCGTCATATTGACCTGTAAATGCAATGGATTTGCCATCAGGTGAGAATCTTGGTAAGGTTTCAGCGCCTTCATTGCTGGTCAGGCGAACAGCATCTCCTCCTGATTTATTTACCTTCCACAAGTCATTGGCATGGACAAACACAATGTGTTCCTTGCTGATTGTAGGTTCGCGGAGTAATCTTGTGCCTTGGGCATTTGCAAATTGGAAGGCAATAGACAGAGTAAAAAGAGTAAGTAAATTTTTCATGGCATATTTGGGTAAGAATGATAGCTAAATCTAATCAATTGGTTATGTAATCGAAAGCCGTTCAATAAATGGAACAGGTTTATGTATTTGATCCGGTAATTGAATTCCCTTCGCTCTCAGCTCCTGATTTATCTTCAGTTTCCTCCAATTCATCTCCTTCAGTAATTTTACCTACTTCGATGTTTGGATTTTCTGCGTTTCCTGTGATTTTGATCGGAATGCCGAATAGCCCCAAAGGAGGAAGTCCAAGCCTGAAAGCAATGCTCATATCCCCATCCAAACTGACCTGACCTTCAAATCTTGGTCTAAATCCTGCTATGCGCATCCTTGTCCTTTCGATGGTCATCAGGTTGTTGGCAATGTTGCTTTTGATCTGTACTCCTGCTAGTTCAGGGTCTGCCAATTCCTTGTTTTCGGTATCTTTGGCGATACTGTTCATCAGTTTGAATCCTTTGAGTTTGACTTTGTCCAAAGCAAAAATCCCTTCTCCTTTGATAGAAGGAAGCACAGGGTTCATATTGGCATCCAATCTACCGGACAACTTATAGTCCAAAGAAGCTATGCCCTGTGCGTATTCTGCAGCGGAAACCATTTCCTGAAACAAAGGAATTTCGTCATAGGCACGTTTTATGTCAAAACCTTTTGCCCGAATATGATAATCAAAGGTTGCGTTGAATGGATTTAAAGGAACATAATTTCCTGTCATTTGAAATGTAGAACCCACTAGATTGAATCCGGTATTTTCCATCAAAAGACTGCCGTTTTTAATCCCTATTTTCCCATTGAATTTTTCCAGTCTAACCTGATCAAAAATGACCGTATCTAGTGATGCTACCAGGCTGAAATCAACATTGGGCGGAATCATGACTACACCCTGAACAGATCCCAAAGTGTCTACTTCCACCGCACCATCCTCCGAATAAAACATAAAGTCATTCAGATTTAGCTTTTGGCTGCTTAACGTCAAATTTCCCTTAACAGGAGCAACTTCATCCGCATAATAAGCTATCAAGTTGAACAGATAGCCGTCAGCTATCAGGGTATTTTCGGCATATTGTGCATGAAGTTTTTCAAGAAAAAGTTTGTCCTTGTCTACCCTGATTTTTCCAGAATGGATGTCAAAAGGCAGGGGAAACAAATCTGACCGTACCCTGATTTTTTCCATTTCAATGGTACCTCTGTTGTCTAGCTGCTGAAGCCTTCCTTTTGTGGCGTCACTTTGAAGGCCTTTGAGATTGATGTCTGTGATAAGGTACCCATCCAATTCATAACCATCTACCCCAAATGTCTGATAGAGTTTTCCTAGGTCTATCCTTCCTTGGGATTGGATTTCATATTTGATGTCATCCAGATTTTCAACATTGGCTTTTAATGAAAATGGACTCCCTGCAAATGTGAATGCTATAGGCTGAAGGTCAATTTTCAAATCATTGTAAGATCCTTTTTCACTTATGATATTTAATACAAATGAAATATTTTCTATTGCCTGATCGGAATATGGAGTTTTGATAAAGCCTTCATTGACAGAAATTTGGGAGTTGATGATTGGAAAAAGCTTTTTGTCTTGTTGGTAACTCCCTTTGGCTTTTACATCCATTTTTAGTTTTCCGTTCAGTACAATCCCTGAATCAAGGGGGTAGAATTTTTCAATCTGAGCAAGGTCAAAATCTGTTGTGAGATCAGCATCAACGTCCATTATTTTGAGACCTGCCACTTTCATACTTCCTTTTGTCTGATTGTCAAGAACTTTGAATCTGAAGTCTTGAAGGTCGATTCCGATATTTTGGAGGATGCTGTCAGGAGAATTTATACTAAGATTCCAAGAGATGTCCTGAATGGCCTCAGGCAATGCAGTCCATTTTAAATATCCTTCTTTAAGTGAGGAACTGAAATTAAACTTGGGTATGCTGATGACTTCTTTTTCATCTCCCCTGAATTGGTTTGGAAGCGGCCGGGTCAAGTAGTTTCCTTTAGCCTGCAATTTCATTTCCATCAATCCTTTTAAATCGAAGGGAATTATTCCCAATGCTTTATCAAGAAGGTCCAAGTCTACATTGATAGCCAAATCAATGTTAATAATTGCCGGATCAAGCCCTTCAATATTGAGATGTCCATAGACGAAACCATCTCCAAGAGTCATCGAAACGCTGTCCAAGGCAATGATGGTTTTGTCTACATTGAGTTCGGGTACAGTAAGGTCAAGGTCGAGGTATAATTTTTCGAGAGGAGTCGAAGAACCTGTGTGGCTGATAAATCCATTGTAGATAAAAAGATTCATCAGGATGTTTGGCATCTGGTTTTGCTCGGGAAGGTAAAGACCCTGCAGCGAACCCCTGAGTTCTCCTTTTCCTCTGACAGTTGTATTGTCTAGCCAAGTGCCCAATTCATCCGGAATGAGGGTAAGCATGTCTTTAAAATCCGTATCGACGGATTCAAGGATGAAATTCATATCATAACCTCCATTCAAAAATTCCAGTTTCCCTATAAAATCTACAGGGAGTTCATTGATCATGAGGTGGTTTCTCTCGAAAGTCAAAGCTGTCGATTCTGTATCGATTTTGGTTTGGAGGCTTGCGCTGACTCTTTTTTTGGATAAATAGGTGACATTTTCATAAGTAAGCTCAAATGTCTGAATGTTTAATTCACTGCTGAGGTCCACGATGGCATCCTTCAAATTTCCTTTTCCGGAGTAGTCAAAATTCTCTGCGAGGCAAGAAAAATCTAAATCCGTATCCCGATAGAAAAAATCACTGTTGCTGAATTTGATATTGTTGATTTCCAAACTCAGATCTGAGGGTTCTTGTTCTGATTTGATGCTATCAGTTTCGGAAAGGAAAATATCAAAATTGGCATGGCCTTGTGTATCACGGAGGATATTGATCTTAGCTTCATTGAAGTAAATACCTGAAACTTCAATCTTATCATTGAAAACAGAAAGAAGATTGACACCGAAGGACACATCTTTGGCATAAAGCAAAGTGTCAGGGACAAAACCTTCGGCACCCTTTACAAAAACTTCATCCAAAGAAACAGTCAAGTTTGGAAAATGCCTGAAAAAAGTAAGGTTGATTTCATTGAACCGGAGTTCTGAAGTAACCTGGCTGTTGATGTATTCTTTGACTTTTGTATTGACTTTGTCTTTGAAAAAAAGAGGAAAGATGGCCATGATTGCCAGTATCAACCCAAATCCTAGTCCTGAATATTTTAATATTTTCAGTGCAGGTCTTTTATTCCATTCCATGGGTGAAAGTGATATTTTAAAAGTGGGTTAAATTTTCTATTTCAGCTTTGGAAAGGTACAGGATGCTCACCTTGAGGGTCACGGGGATTACCGGTTCGTCTTTGCTGTTTCTTTTCTGATATACGATAGCATCTACGATATCCATTCCTTTGATTACCTGGCCAAATACCGTGTAATCATTATCAAGCCTGTGTAAGCCATCTTTGTTTTGGACAATATAAAATTGGCACCTTGCTGAAAGCTTTCCGGGATTATCATCTCTTCCTGCACCAACAGCGCCATAGATGTGGGTTAGCCCTTTGACAAACTCTGGTTCAAGCAAGTACTCAGGGTCCTTGAATCCTTCTTCGGTATCGGGACAGCCACCTTGCGCTACAAAATTGGGGATGACCCTATTAAATGTCAGCGAGTCCCAATATCCTTCCTCTGCCAGCTCGATAAAGCTTTGTTGGTGGTTTGGTGTTTCATCAAAAAGTTGGATATAAATTTTTCCTTTTGGGGTTTCGATCAATCCTATCGGGTTCTTTTCCTGGGCAAATGAACAAATGGAGAAAAGGCAAGCAATGACAAAGAATCCTGTTTTTTTCATTTTAATACTATTGGTTTCATGAAAATAGGAAAAAGCAATTTTGGGTCTTTAAATGTAGTAACAATTGAAATAAAGAATGCAGAATTTGAAAAGAAGATAGGATTTTTAGAGCGTTACAAAAAGTCAGTTTTCATTTTTGGAAGGAGCTTGAAACGTAGCTCAAGGATAGATTACACGTAACTCAGGGTCAGAGTATCTATGGACAGAGTAGGGAAATCAGTAAGGGGACTGGGGGAAGGTGATCTCTAGATGATATAATGGTGGGATATGTTTCCACCATTACTCCTTTTCAAGAAAATCAGATCACATTTTTGAGTTTTGTTATCTATAATGCTTTAATTACCAAGTCAATATTCTCTTTTTATCTCAATCCAATAGAGAATTTCGCTCTTTTTGTAGTTTTGGTTTCTTAATCAGGGTTTGACCTTGTATTTCTTCAAAACCAATTAAATTAATTTCCATGAATATAATCATTGCCATTTCAAATCAATAACATGAAATATCCATCGGGGGTAAATTTCATGACTCGAATGTATCAGGTTTCATTAGGGTAAAAAATATAATACTGCCCATTCCTTCATTTGAAATGATCTTGATCTTACCTTGGTGGTTCTCTACAATTTTTTTGCAGTTGGCCAAGCCAAGCCCGGTGCCTTCATATTCTTGTCTGGTATGTAGTCTTTGAAAAATCTGAAAAATCTTGTCATGGTATTCCGGGGCTACGCCGATTCCATTGTCTTTGACACTAAACTTCCAATATTTGGGACATTCTTGATAAGCAATATGAATTTTGGGTTTAGATCCAGGTGTAGTGAATTTCAAAGAATTGTTTATGAGATTTTGTAGTAATTGTCTTATTTGAACCTTAACTGCATAAATATTAGGTAAGGGATCATGTGTTAAAACTGCCCCAAGCCGTTTGATGTGGTTTTTTTCTAATATGACGACCTCGTTTAATATTTCTTGAATCGAGAATTCTTCTGGCTGAATAGAATTTCCTGCACGGCTGTATTCCAACAAGTCCGTAATAATTTGTCTCATCCTAATAGATCCATCCATGGCAAAGTGAATGAATTGTTTCCCTTTTTCATCCAGAATTGGGTTATATTTTTTTTCAATGAGTTTTAGAAAGCTAGTGATCATCCTCAAGGGTTCCTGAAGGTCATGGGAAGCGACATAGGCAAATTGCTCCAATTCTGCATTAGAAGCTTCCAGTTCCGCAGCCCTAGCCTTAAGATCCTCGCTCATTTTGGTCAAGTCCTTGTCTTTTTTTCTCTTTTCTGTGATGTCCAACATGACAACGACAGCTCCAATTATTCTGCCGTCAGTTGTTTTAATTTGTTCTCCTGAACAAAGAACTATTTTGTTTTGACCATTATTTGAGCGGATAACCAATTCTTGTTGGGAAACTCGCTCACCGCCTAATGCTTTATAAAGTGGCGTTTCATTTTCATTAACCAAGGTAACACCGTCGGGTTGATAACATTTATAGTAGTCTTTCCATTTTGATATTTCGAATTCTCCTTTCGAAAATCCAAACATTTCTCTTGTCGTCTTGTTTAGGACGGTTATATGGCCGTTGTGGTCACATGCAATGATACCTTCCGAAAGATTTTCCATCATAGCTTTGAGGAATTCCTTCTCTTTTTCTATTGCAAACTCTGTCGCTTTGATTTTGGAGATATCCTGAGTTGCACCGATGAGTCTGATTGCTTTTCCATTTTCATTTCGAATGATGATACCT
This sequence comes from Aquiflexum gelatinilyticum, assembly GCF_024741135.1. Classification (GTDB taxonomy): domain Bacteria; phylum Bacteroidota; class Bacteroidia; order Cytophagales; family Cyclobacteriaceae; genus Cognataquiflexum; species Cognataquiflexum gelatinilyticum. Next base: position 24,324 of record NZ_JANSUY010000005.1, on the reverse strand, counting down.
TTATCCACTACATAAGCATATGTACCATCCTTTTTCAAAAACCGAAATTCTTGTTCCCAATATTCTTGCTTTGATTCTAAAGTATTTTCAAGTTCAATTTTTGAATTTTGAAAATCTTCAGAATGGATATGCCTGTTCCAAAAATCAGGGTGTTTGCTAAAATCCTCAGAAGTGTATCCAAAGAGTTTTTCAAAATTTTCTGAACGATACACTTTATTGGTAACCAAATCCCAATCCCAAATTGCATCAGAAGTAGCCAAGGTTGCATATTCAAACCTTTCGTTACTTTTCTTCAATTGTTTTGATTGCTTGTTTACTTTGGCTTGCAGTATGGAGGGTTGAATTGCAAGATACCAAGCTGCCATTCCCAATACCACCGAAAATATAATCCTCAACCAGAAGGCTTTTTTATTTTTACTGAATGCCTGGGACTCTTTAAGCTGTACGGTTAGTTTCCAATCTCCTAGCGGAATTGGAATAGAGTGAGTGTATCCGGAGAAAGTGTTTTTCTGATGGGGCAAAAACAATTCTTCTTCCCCTGAATCAGGGTTAATTTTGGAAAATTGAACAGCAAAAAGGTCTTGGTCTAAATTTTCAATTCCAATGATCTCATAAAATGTTTCAAGCCTAACCACAACAGCAGCAAAGCCCCAGAATATATTTTCTTTGTAAATAGGCAATCGGCCAACGATACCTGAACCTCCTTGCCTTAGTTCAAATGGTCCTGCAAAAAATAATGTATTACTTTCTATTGCCTTGATTGCTTCCTTTGACCTGAGAGAGTCAGAAAAAATATCATAGCCAATTACCATTTCGTTTCCAACGAGGGGATAATTATATTTTATCGTTCCGTTTTCGAGTAACTGGATGGCATCTAGATTAGGATTGTTACGAAGAATTTCATGAGCTATATGATTAAAATCATCTCCAACCCCATATTTCCTTTCGATGTAAGCTAGCGTTTTGGTGGCTGACAAAGCATTGCTCAATCCGGCCATGATTTTCTTTTCAATAAGATTGGTTCTTTCGATTACAGACTCTTTCTCATATGATTTGATCAATAGGAAATCTTTATAAGTTAAAAATTGAGTTAGGCCAAGCGAAATAAAAAAAACTGCAATTCCTGTCAGTATGGGTCTTTTGTTGAAATTTTTTAGCAGTGATTTAATTTTACTTCTCATCATCAAATTTGGTAATAACAATATGTTTTGAATGGACGTCCAAACTCGGATGGAGCTTTTCACACTATTTTAAGACTGAAAAGCCATCTGTTTTTGAATAAAATGAACGGAGATTACCTGCCCTTCAAATTGCTGAATGGGACGGATTCTGGAAAATGATTGAGGTTTCTATGATTTTATGTTGGGTGATTCAGAATGCGAGATAGAGTAGAGGATAATAGTAGAAACATGCAGGCTGCTTTCTTACCATTATTAGTTTTTAGAGATATGGGTTTAAAGCATATTCAGAGAACAAAGATTGTATTTTTATTTTAAATAAAACAATCAATTATGTAAATAAAAAAAGTTTGGAAAGATAAAAAATCATTATAACATAGTATAAAAAGTAATATTCAGAGTATTTATGGTATTTTTTACATTAAATTAATGATCAAATTCAATTATTATAAAAAATGCTATTTAGCGGGGAAAGAGCATTTTTTTTAGATTTATTATATAAATGGACTCCTATTTTCTCTTTTTTCTAAAAGTCGGTATGGATTGGGCAAATTCAAAACAACCTTATTCTATTTTGAAGAAGTTATTTTTAAGAAAAAATGAGATAAACTAAAATCAGTTTGACGTCTTTTTTAAAATTTCCATTTGATTCATTACGGGATTGGCATACATGGTCAAGAAACTATTTACCGCCATCGGGTCTTTTTGATCTACTCCTTTTTTAAACCGCCTTTCAAATAATTCCTTTTCCTCTGTTGTGTATTTGTCTGCAAATTGACTTGAACGATGGAGTAGGTCATAGGCAATGTACTTAGTTGGCCATAATTTATACCCTAAAATAATTTGTCTGTCTATCAATTCTGCCAATTCCTGCATTTGCTTTACGCTACCTGAAACTGATTTTGAGATATTGTCGATTTGATCCGTCAAAAGATCACCAATATGGATATGAATACCTCTCTTTTGTCCGATGATGCCGTTTAGAAGGGTGTGAAAGTCTTCATTTTCTCCTTTGACATAGGCTTCAGACCTGGCTTTTGCCAATAACTCAGGCATTTTGAGCACATCGGTTGGGTCATATTCATAGGAGATACTCACGGGAACGACATTTATTTTTTTAAGATAATCCAGAATATTTTCCCCCGTGTCTGCAGCCATTCCGATCATTTTGAGCACCCCTTTGTGGGTCATGTCATTGCCGTCCTTTGTCCGTCCCTCTCTTTGTGCTATCCAAACTGACCTGTTTTCTCTTAGAATGGATTGTCTGATAAACGCAGAAATCGTTTTGGAACTTTCTAACAGTTCACGTGAAGGAATCCCCCTTTTAATAATGAAACTTCTTGTCAACCTTGCCAAGGTTTTTAAAAAAGGTTTTTTGACCAAATTGTCTCCGATGGCTGAAGTGGTCATGCGGAGTCCATGTTCGTAAAGAGAGGCGTTGAGCAGGGATGTGTCCAAAATGATATCCCTATGGTTTGAGATAAAGAGGTAAGCCGTGTTCTTTTCTAATTTTTCAAAACCTGAAGTCGTCAACCCGCTTGAGCTTTTTTCAATGACCTTTTGGATAGCAGGGTAGATGAAGTTGATCTGAAAATCCCTAATAGAATGGCAATGAAGCATCAGGTTTTTCCAATAATCATCTTGGTGTTCAGTGAAAGTGAAATTCATCATAGCCTTCAACATAGGATGGTCAATGATTTCCTTGATGGCATCATTTACTTCTGTATCGTAATAGGGTCTGATATCGTCGAACGCTGACATCTTAATGGATTTGATGGTTTTGCAAATAAAGTGAATTTTAGGGAAAGCGGGAAGTCTGTTTTTACGAAATAAAACCTGAGAAAGAAGAGGAAGAAAATAAAAAAAGCAGCCTTTTGAGCTGCTTTTCCGTTGGCCGACCAGGTTTCGAACCTGGACTCTTCTGAACCAAAATCAGACGTGTTGCCAGTTACACCATCGGCCAATTATTTGTTAAAATTCCCTCTTTTTCAAAAGGTGTCACAAATGTAGGGGTACTTTCCTTTTTATGCAAGCAGGGGAGTGAAGATTTTTAAATGATGCAATTTAAATGCTTTAATGTCAGCCCAAAAAGATTAAATGTTGTCCGTCAATATCATGTTCATGATCGCAATAAAATGGAGAATTGTACCTGCCAATACAAAAAGATGCCAAATTGTATGGCCATATCGCATTTGAGGTCTTGTATAAAAAATAGTACCAAGTGTGTAGCTAAGCCCTCCGGCAGCGATAAGAGAAAGGGTAGGGGTACTTAAGGCAGTCAACAGGGGTTTGATTAAAAAAACCGCCATCCAACCCATTCCAAGATAAAGAATCAAAGAAGCCCTTTTAAATCGATGCGTAAAGAAAATTTTGAAAACAATACCGAATAAGGTCAATGCCCAGATAATTCCAAAAAAGACCCACCCCTTGGTACCTTTTACAGCCAAAAGCAAAAATGGCGTATAAGTCCCCGCAATCAGAAAATAGATGCCAATATGGTCAAAGGTTCTCAACCAAGTTTTGATGGGGCTTTGGGGTGTTGCATGATAAAGGGTAGAGAAAGTATATAAGAGTAGGATGGAGGCACCAAAAAGGCTGCAACTGACAATATGGATCCCGGTTCCGTTGAGTACAGAAAATGTGACCAACAAAGCAATGGCTACTATACTGAATAATATTCCAAAACCATGGGTAATACTATTGGCAAATTCTTCCTCCAGTGATTGTTTCCTATCCATACATTTCCTATTTCGGATAAATATAGTGACAAGAAACAAAAATATGGCTCGAACATTTCTTTGGAAATCGATTGAATTTTAAATTAATGTTACTAAAAGGCTGATTATTTTGCATTTACAGAAAATTATGTATTGTTTTGCAGCGAAATTTGAAAAAAGCATTTACATTATTTAACAAAACAATTATAATCATGTCAGTAAAAATCTCTGAAAAAACCATTGTTTCAACCTTGGAAAAACTAGAAAAATTAAACTTGGATGAGAAGCTTCATGCTGAGTTATCTTGGTGTTGGAACAGTTTCCAATATGACAACAATCCAGTTGGTGTAATTGAAAAAAGCAAGAAAGCTTTGGAGTTGCTAAAAGCCAAAAGAGAGGAAAACAGTAAAGCAGTTGCCAAAAAGCTGGTAGAAGATCTTGAGAAGATTGCTTTGAACTAATCAAAACCAAACAAAAAAGGCTTTCATTTGAAAGCCTTTTTTGTTTTGGTATTTTGAAGGTAATGCTTACTCAGCTACTACCACAAATTTTACTGAACTTTTAACTTCTCTGTGAAGGTCAACTTCAGCCTCAAATTCTCCGGCACCCTGAACCGGTACGTTGATAGAGATTTTCTTTCTGTCTATATCCACTCCTTTGGTAGCCAAAGCATCAGAAATCTGTAAGGTTGTTACTTTTCCGAATATTTTACCTGATTCACCGATTTTTGCTTTGATTTCCAAAGTCATTTCAGCAAGTTTTGAAGCCAATTCCTCGGCAGCAGTTTTGATTTTTTCAGCTTTGTGGGCTGCTTGCTTTACGTTTTCGGCAAGGATTTTTTTGTTGGAACCTGTAGCCAATACCGCAAATCCCTGAGGGATGAGGTAGTTTCTACCATAACCTGGTTTTACTTCAACCATGTCATTCTTGTATCCAAGTCCTTTTATGTCTGTTTTTAGAATAACTTCCATTGTAATACTATTTAAAGATAAATGAACAAAGATGTACTATTTCAAACCGTCAGTTACAAATGGCATCAATGCCAAGTGTCTTGCCTTCTTGATGGCATTAGACACTTTTCTTTGAAACTTAGCTGAATTTCCTGTCAATCTTCTTGGAAGGATTTTTCCCTGCTCATTGACAAACTTCAAAAGGAAGTTAGGGTCTTTGTAATCGATATACTTGATACCGCTTTTTTTGAATCTGCAGTATTTTTTTCTGTTATCGTTTCTGTTGATTGGTTCGTTTTTGAGTGTCATGCTACAGGCTCCTCCTTCGCTTCAGTTTTTTTGTTAAATTCCCCTTTTCTTCTTTTGTCTCCATAAGCAATTCCATGCTTGTCAAGAACAGTGGTCAGGAATCGAAGAATTTTCTCGTCTCTTCTGATTTCAATTTCCAATTTCTTGATTACAGTAGGATCTGCTTTGTACTCGATCAATACGTAGAAACCGGTGCTTTTTTTCTGAATAGGGTAAGCCAATTTTTTTAGACCCCAATTCTCAACATTAATGATTTCTGCTCCCTCAGTTTTTAACAAATTTACAAACTTGTCTACGGTATCCTTCATCTGAACTTCAGACAAAACGGGAGTAAGTATGAATACCGTTTCATAATTTTTTTGGAACATGATTTTTTTATTTAAGCTTATTTTTGATAAACAGACCGCAAAAGTAGTTGTTTGTCCTGTTTATTCCAAATATAAGAGAGAAAATACCGGATTATTTCACCTCAAATGTCTTTGTTCCAATCTGATATCCATCAGAATAAATTCTCACTTCATATACACCGGGATTGTATTTGGTACCTTTTTCATAGAAGTAAGTCAAAGTCTGCTTGGAATTATCAAAGATGATATCTTGGTGAACGGTATAGAATTCTTCTCTGCCATCGATAGAGAATGTACCTGAACCTTTAGCCACATCAAAAATAGGCTGGTTATTTGGTGCCATGATTTGTACATAAATATCTCTGGGACCCTTTTCAGCCACTTTGTTGTCTGCAAGGTTGAAAGTCACTCGAAGTTTTTCCAATTGTCTGTTTTTGAAACCGTCTTCCCTTTCCTTTCCTCTGGAGTTCACCGCTGCAATGCTGATATTTTCCGCTCTTAACCTTGCTGCAATATCAACTTTCTCCTGAAGTTCTTTTTGCTTCACATTTAATTGGGCGACTTCTTCCTGAATTTGAGCTTGGGTGGTCTTCAAATCGGTATTTTCTGAGAAAAGCTGCTCATTGGCTTCTCTGAGCCTGATGATTTCCTGATCTTTTTCTTCTATGGTTTTGGAGAATGCTGCTATTCTCTTGTTCAAGGAAGCGATTTCATCAGAGGAACGCTTTCTGTCCAGGTTCCTTTCACGTGTAAGCTGTTCTTTAATTTCCTCTAGGGCAGCGATGTCTCCGCCTAGTTTGCTGATCTCTTGGATTCTGAGATCAAGCTGATAAGTCATGGAATCAATCCTTCTGTTCAGTTCATTGTTTTCTTCTGAGAGCATGAGGATTTCTTCTGATTTTCTTGTTTTGTCAAGGTGGTCTGTGTAAAGCTTGATGCCACTGGCAACAATCAAAATCAATAAGACAATGATCAGGATGTTTTTTCCATTGTCACTTTTAGCGTTCTTTTGCGGAGTAGTTTCCATAGATGAATAAATGTAGAAATTATTAAATTAATGAATTATATGTCAAATATCCTTGGTGAAGATTACTGGACTTCAAGATATCAACAAAATTCCATTGGTTGGGATGTAGGTGAAGTTACAAAACCATTAAAGCAATATTTAGACCAAATTGATAATTATTGGTTAAAAATACTTATTCCTGGCTCAGGAAATGCATATGAAGCACAATACGCGCTAAATAAGGGGTTTTTGAACACTAATATATTAGATATTTCTCTTTTACCTTTGGAAAAATTTCAACTAATCAACCCTGATTTTCCTGAAAGCCAAATCCATCATGGAGATTTTTTTGCCCATGAGGATCAGTACGACCTGATCATTGAACAGACTTTTTTTTGCGCATTGCTACCCTGTAGAAGGTCTGATTATGTAAAAAAAATGAAAAACCTTCTCAAACCGGGTGGGAAATTGGTGGGATTGTTGTTCAACAGGCATTTTGAAAAGTCAGGCCCTCCCTTTGGTGGAAGTGAGGAGGAATATAAGGAGTTGTTTGAAAAGGAATTAAAGATTCTTAAAATGGAAACTTGCTACAATTCAATTTCTCCAAGACAGGGACAGGAGTTGTTTTTTATCTTACAAAAAAATCAATAATGTAGGATGTAATGGGATTTGGTAAGGGTTTTATCAAAAAACAAGATACCACACTCATAAAAATCCAAGCTGATGACTACTTCAGGGTGTGCTTTGATCTTTTCCCAAGCCCTGTTCATCTCTTTTGACCAATGAATGTCGGCAATTGCGATGATACTTGTTTCCCGGATTTTTGGAAGCAATAATTCAAAATAATCAAAAGTGGCCTGATAAGTATGATTGGCATCCAAAAGCGCAAAATCAACTGTTTGATTTTTCTCCAATAGGTAAGGAAGGGAGTTTTTTAAATCACCCAAAACAAAATGAGTATTTTCTGGCTTGGGGTTTTCTTGGGATTTTTGCCAAAGGGCTTGAGAACCTTCAAAAGTATATAAATTGCCTTTGGTAGATTTGGATAAATATCGCGTATTGACTCCAACGCATGTTCCCAACTCAAAAACAACATTTGCCTGTGTTTTTAAACAGAAAAACTGATACAGTTGGGAGAATTTCCTTGGACTTGTACTGTATTTAGTGACTGAGGAAATCTTTCGTTTTGATTTTCTTAATTTAATTGAGCCTGCCCCAAAATCCTCTATTTCGCAGATTTCATCGCATGAGAGTAATTTTTTCCTAAATTCCTCTATGTCTAAGTCTTTTTCTTTGGACTGCTGTATATGTCCAAGAAGTCCATTGTAAACGTCAAAAACAAAAGGAGATTGGATGGCATATTGGTCTTCTTTGACAAGCCAATAGCGTAAATAGGATAGAAGTGGAAAAAAGTGTCGCTTCAAGTTTAATTGTCGAAGATATCAGCAATCAACTGAAATTCAGGGATTTTAACCTCCAAAACTTTTCCGTCGAATAATTTCTCCATAAAAAATGAACCCCTCATTTTACCCAAACCTGACTTCAGGTTGCATCCTGATACATATTCATGCAGATATCCAGGTTCGAGAACCGGCTGCTGCCCCACGACACCATCACCTTCAACAGTCTTGGTAGCATCTCCTGCATCAAAAATTTCCCATTTCCTTCTCAGAAGTTGGATAGTATTGGGGCTGTTGTTTTCTATATTTACTTTATAGGTAAATACATAATGATGCTGATGTGGACTTGAAAATTCTGCTTGGTAGGTGACTTGAACAGTGACTTTAATTCCTTGTGTAACAGCTGTAACCATTTCTTTTTTACAATTGGGATTTAAAAATTCGAAAACTTTGTCTTATTTCCAAATTATCTACGAAATACAATACAAAAATGGATGTTAAAATCGAATCAGGGTGGAAAAATCTCCTGGAAGAGGAATTTTCAAAACCATATTTTGGTGATCTGGCAGGATTTATCAAATCAGAATACCAAAATCAGGTAGTATATCCAAAGGGGAAAGAAATATTCAATGCCTTTGCACATTGTACGGTGGATAAGCTAAAAGTTGTCATTCTTGGACAAGACCCATATCATGGTCCTGGTCAGGCGCATGGTCTTTCATTTTCGGTAAGGGAAGGGATTCCTTTTCCACCGAGTTTGCTCAATATTTTTAAAGAAATTAACAGGGACTTAGGTCATTCCATGCCCCCGAATGGAGATTTGACCAAATGGGCAGATCAAGGAGTTTTACTTTTAAATGCTACCCTGACGGTCCGTGCGCATCAGGCAGGGTCACACCAAAACAAAGGATGGGAAATTTTTACAGATGCAGTAATCCATAAAATCGCAACAACGAAGGAAAATGTTGTCTTTATGCTTTGGGGTGCCTATGCCCAGAAAAAAGCATCGTTTATTGACGAGGGACGACACCTGAAATTACATGCCCCACATCCTAGCCCTCTCTCGGCGCATAGGGGATTTTTGGGATGCGGACATTTTTCCAAAGCCAATGCTTATTTAAAGGAAAAGGATAAAGGGGAGATTAGGTGGTAGTAGTCCACAGTGGACAGTCGACTGTCCACTGTGGTCAAATTCAGGGATTATACAATTTTTCAATTTTACAACCTAAAAATCCTTTTCACCAAACCCCTCTGACTTTCATTTCCAAGGTATAAACTGCGTCCATAGCAGTTATAAATAAAGTTTTACGTTCAGTTCCTCCAAATACCACGTTGGAAGTCCATCCTTCCTTCATCGGGATATGGGCAATTTGTTCACCTTTTGGATTAAAAACAGTAACTCCCTTGCCTGTAATGTAGACGTTGCCTTTGTTATCAATGGTCATTCCATCAGAGCCCATTTCACAGAAAACCTTTCTGTTTTTGAGGTAACCGTCCTCCTCGATATCGTAGACGTAGGTTTTTTTATCTCCGATATCTGCCACATAGAGTTTTTTTCCGTCAGGTGTTCCGACCAAACCATTAGGTTTTACAAGTTTTTCGTCAACCCTGAAAAATTGGATCTTATCCGGGGCTAAATAATAAAGGTGTTCACCATCTTGTTCCATTTCTTGGCTTCTTCCCGTCCACCAAGGCCTTTTGTACAATGGGTCGGTGAGGTACATCCCGCCGTTTGGTGCTATCCACACATCATTTGGCCCATTTAGTTTCTTTCCTTTATAGTTTTCTATCAGGATTTTCATTTCTCCTTTATCATCGATGGCAATCAATTGATTTTCTTCATCGGCACATGAAATCAGGATGTCTTTTCTGTCAAAATACATTCCATTTGATCGCTTTCCACCTTCTTTGAAAAGAGTCACCTCATCTCTTGTTGCGGACCATTTGAAAATTTTGTCATTGGGTTGATCTGTGAAATAAATGTCACCGTTGCGGTGGACAGCCGGGCCTTCAGTAAATGTGTAGCCTTCCCCGACTTTTTTCAGTTCTGCATTTTTGGCAACGACACTTCCTCTATCCAATTCTTGGGATAGGCCGTTGAATGCGAAAATAACAGCAATTATTGCCGTGAGGCCGTATTTTTTTAAGGTTATCATAGGTATTTTTATTGGGTAATAAATTCAGTCCAAAGTGGAAAATGATCAGAAAGGCGGAAAGATAATTGAGAAATTGTATAGTTCCTATCCTTGAGTACATGGTCTCGAAAATCCACAATGCCTCCCTGTACATACTTCAGGTTGATGTTGTTTTCAAACCACGCCACTTGGTCGTAGAATGTATTGGTTTTTTTGAAAACAGTTCTGTCCTGTTCCTGAAGGTCATTTGGGATAAAAAGTCCGGTAGAAATGAAGGCATCAAAGGTCGGATCTCCCTTTCGCATCAGGTTAAAATCTCCCAATGTCAGCAGACTGTGGTTCCAGGAAGCCATCTCCTTTGACCAGTCAAAAATCCAGTCAGCAATAGCTTGGATCTCTCCAACCCGATCTTGAGATTTTGACCCAAAGAGCACATGAAGAGTCAATAACACAAAAGTACTTTTGCCGGCTTTGAAACTCACCCCATAGGGAGTCCTCGCAAATTGGCGCTTCAGTGCATCGGTATGGATTTCCTTGTTTTTCTCCAAAATTTCATCGGGAATGACGATCTCGCAGGCAAGTCCAGACAATTTGACTTTACGGGTATCAAAGATAAAGGCAAGTCTTTCATTGTTTCCCTTGGATCCTACGGTGACATCAGTCATCAAAAAACTCCAATCCGAACCCAACAGGTGCATAGTTTCCCTCAATCCTTTGAAATTGCCCCGCACTTCCTGAACGGCAATGATGTCAAACCTCTTAATAATCTCAACAATACAAAGTAGGGCATGGGCATCTCTTTTTGGAGAGTCATTTTCTCCTGATTCCCATTTCATGGTGATATCACCAAACATCCGGATATTCCATGTACAGATCAGGACATTTTTATCGAGTTTTTTTGCAGGAATGGTGGAATCCAAGAAACTTTTGAAAGCTTCAAGTTCGTCCTGAACTTCTTTGGGAGGGGAAAACAGATTGATTGACATCGCAATAAGAGAAAGAATGAAATGAATGATATGAAAATTAGAAAAGCTTGCTATTTTTATCAAAACCCAATTTAATCCTTTATGAACAATATTGAGAAAAAACCCAGAACCTTTTTGGACAGATTTTTGGATTTTATAGAAAAGGCAGGAAACAAACTTCCTGATCCGGCTATACTTTTTCTGATATTGATGGTTTTTACTTGGGTGCTGTCAGCCATACTTTCTCCCATCGACTTTGGGGCCATTGACCCTAGAAACGGAGGAGCGCTAAAGATCCAAAACCTGTTGACAGGAACACAATTTGCGGCATTCTTCGCCAATATGACCGGGGTTTTTATCAATTTTCCACCTTTAGGTGTAGTGTTGTTGGCGATGTTGGGAGTTGGGGTTGCTGAGCATTCAGGATTTATCAATACAGGTTTGAAGTTTTTATTGGGAGTGACCCCAAGAATGCTGCTGACTCCGATTTTGGTTTTGGTGGCGATAGTCAGTCATACCGCTGCCGACGCCGGCTATGTGTTGGTTATACCTTTGGGTGGCGTGATTTTTTATGCGGCAGGCAGACACCCCTTAGCAGGGATAGCAGCTGCTTTTGCCGGTGTTTCGGGAGGATTCGGTGCCAACTTTATCCCATCAAGTATTGATCCATTGATCCAGAGTTTTACTCAATCAGCTGCCCAGATCATCGATCCGGAGATTGTTCTTAATCCTCTGAACAATATCTTTTTTACCGGTCTTTCAAGCTTGGTTGTGGTTATTGTCGTTTGGTACCTGACAGATAAGGTGGTGGAACCAAGATTGAATAAAAATGTGAAAGTGGATGAAAATCTTGACGACATTCCTAAAATTGATATCCTGAATGCCAAAGAGAAAAAAGCATTTTGGATGGCATTTGGAGTTATGTTCCTTTGTGTCTTGGGACTCTTTTTATGGGTATTTCCGCAAGATTCCGCATGGAGGGATGCAGCAGGAGAGATCACTTCAAGGGATGCACCATTGATGAAATCCATTGTACCGCTAATTTTTGCCTTGTTTTGGATTCCTGGATTGATTTATGGCTTTGCTGCAGGAACGTACAAGAGTATGAAAGACATGGTTGCCTCCATGAGCAAAGCAATGGGAAGTATGGCATATTATATTGTGATGGCCTTTTTCTGTGCCCTGTTTATAGATGCTTTTGGAAAATCCAATATCGGTGCATTGACTGCGCTGAAAGGGGCCAATTTCCTTCAGTCCTTAGCCCTGCCTTCTCAAATCACCATCATAGGTATAGTCATTTTGACTTCATTGGTCAATCTTCTGGTAGGTTCGGCTTCCGCTAAGTGGGCATTGATCAGTCCTATATTTGTGCCCATGCTGATGCAGTTGGGGATATCTCCTGATCTGACCCAAGCAGCTTACAGGGTAGGAGATTCCGTTTCCAATATAATCACGCCCTTGTTGCCCTATTTTCCTTTAATTGTGGTTTTCTGCCAACGGTATGTCAAGTCTACGGGAATCGGAACCTTGGTTTCGATGATGTTGCCTTATTCCATGATCTTGCTGGTGACATGGACTTTGTTTTTGTTGCTTTATTGGACTTTGGGTATTCCTTTGGGATTGCAGAGCACTTATGAGTATGTGATGGCGGTGCCGTGATTTATTGGGGATTATATGGATTGAAGGTAGCTGATGGCTTCATAGGGTGAATCTTTATCAAATCCGATTTTATTGATATTGGATATTTATTGATATGGGTATCTGATATGTTGCACTTTGGGCCTGGAAGTGACTTTATCGGATACAGATACTTAATTTGAGTTTGGGCAAATTGTACCCGATAAAATAAAAAAATGACTTTTACAAATACCTCAAAAATGCCTCAGGGTTGTTGAGGAAGTTTTTCATGATCGTAAAATGCTCGGTGTCCTCATAGTTCACTTTCTGAATTGAATCTGAAAACTGGTAGATCGTCGCATTGGGCAAAGTCATCAGAATGGGAGAGTGGGTGGCTATGATAAACTGGCAACCGTGGTTTTCTGAAAGGTTTTTGATCAAAGAAAAAAGTGCCAATTGACGCTGAGGAGATAGCGCAGCTTCAGGTTCGTCGATCAGGTAAATCCCTTCAGCCTGCAACCTCCCTTGTAAAACTTTCAAAAATCCTTCTCCATGTGACACCTCTGTCAAATCTCCATATTTTCTGAGCAGTGCTTCTTTTTGGCCATACACTGCACCTACCGCCAATTTCAAGCCTGTTCCACTCAGACGCTTTTCAAAATCAACAATGTCACCTTTGAATTCCTGATCGATGTTTTTGAGGCGCTTCACGAATCCAAAATAATCCTCAGCCCTAAAGAAAAACCCCCGAAAAGCCTTTTTCTTCCATGAAGTGATGATGGCTTCACCGAAAGACTTAACCCCTTCCAATGTCTCATCCGATTCCAAATCGTTGCTTCCAATGGCAGGAAGGTTAAGCTTGATTGCCAAGGCTTTAAGCAGGGTAGATTTGCCAGATCCATTTTCACCAACAAAGACTGTCACCGGTGTTTCAAATGACATGCTTTCCAATTCCCTGAATGCCTGCAAAGTAAATGGGAATTGGGTTTGAGGACCTTTTGGAAGGGATATGCGTGATAGGTAGTACATGGCTTTGAAGGATTCTGGTCACTACGGGGATACCGTTTTCTTTGTTTTAGTTGTTGTTTTGTTATAGAGGTTGTAGTGGTTCCGCCACAGCGGACAGGTGTGATTGTTGTTGGGGAATCAAGTCTTGAATCTTGTGTCTTTTTTTGTTGTCTGCTTCGTGTTGTCGAGTTATCAGCTTCGCGTTATCGGGTTATCATATATCATTGTTTTAAACGAATCAAGTCTTGCATCTTGTGTCTTTCATCTTGTGTCTTATTTAGACAAGTTACTTTTTTAACCAAAATCACCGAAGGATTCGAAGGTTTCTTTTTTTCTTTTAAAAGGAGCTGGATTCCATTTTAGATGAAAATCAGTGAACTTTCCAAAGAAATAATAGGTAAAAGTGATTTTCAATAAAATAAAAAATCACCATGGTTTAAATCAATTATTTAAAATTTGGAACACCCGATCCAAGTAATGCCCACTTTTTAATTTTACAAAGAAATCAAACGGCATGAAATATGGAACCGAAACTAAATATTCTCTTCCTTTTTTTGGGGTTTTATTTGATGTCCTGTACCAGATATGAGGACTTATCAAAGACTTACAATTTACCCCAAAACGTCTCTTTTTCGAATTTTGACACCTTGGTTACTTTTCAGGAAAACGAGGAATATTATATCCGGTTGGCGGATGATTCAGAATGCTACATCCTTATCGATAAAAGATCAAATCAGACAATTTCCGGCTACATCACTCAAAGTCCTCCTTTTTTGGAGTTTCCAAAAGCCAAATACCAAGAGATTAAATTACAACAAATTGCCCATGCAAAAATAAGGGTAATAGATGCGCTCAAAACTTCTGCTTTGGTGGCTTTCCTTGTTGGGATATTGATCCTATCGGGTGTTTGCGTACTGATTATCCTTGCAGATCCCGGGAATGAATCCCAAGATTACTGGCTGTTTTGAAAATTTCAATTCGCTTAAAAACATCACAGAAACCAATCATTCTTAAATAGATCGCAATGAAATACCTCACTTTAATTTTAATATCATTTGGGCTGTCATCTTGCATAGTGACCAAAGATTTTTCAAAAGTCTACAAAATGGATAAACCTCTTGATTTTTCAAACACTGAAATAAACAAGAATTTTGAAGTAAATTCAATTTACCTTGTAATGCTAAAAGATGGCAGAGAGCTTAGTTTTAAAGTGAAGAATTCGACTGCTTCATCACTTTTTGGATTCATTACCAACACTAAAAACAAGACAAATAAATTAGAGGAAAATTTCATAGAAATCCCTTTTGAGAGGATCGAAAATGCTAAAAAAGTTTACTATGATCCATGGCTGACATTTGCAATTTTCGGCCTTCCTCCTTTAATAGTTTTATATTTAATAGTTCAGCATGGATATATAGGAGTGGGATTCTGAGAGTATCTCAATTTCATTCTTCCTCTTGTTTTGGAAATTCAAAAATTCTAAATCCATTACCACTTACTTCTTACCAATTACTTTTCCATTCCTCTACCTTCGCTCATTTCCTCTCCATCACCACCACCAACTTCTTCAAATCAGCCGAATAGGCCATTCGGGTAATGTTCTGATAGCCTTCCAGGATGATGGAACCTGCTTTTTCCCAATCCGTTTTTTCCGCTTTTCTGACATACAAGTCATTTCCTTTACCCATCAGGAGAAGCTGATTGTCCAACCAAATGAAGTCTTCCGAACCGGGAAAAGTATAACCATAATCGAAATAGGTTCTTTTTTCAATATCAAATCCTTTGATGGCATAGGATTTCATACCGTCCACATCTTTGCTGACGTTTTTGTCGATATAAGTGATGATGCTGGTTTTTGGTTTTTTCTTCACCGATCTACCGACATTTTCACTGATGGTATGCAACTCAGATTTGCTGTAAGGATAGACGAGTTTATTGGGTTGGCCAAGGACAAACATCGCAGCTTTATTGTCATACCAATCGTAATAGCCCACTGGTTCGATGTCGTCATACAGCAACTCCGGTTCCCCAAAATTGGTAGGGTAGAGCCACAGTCTTTGCTTGCCATCCGGTTCGACGGTCACTGCCGACACATACAGACCACAATCCGTCAGGGAAGGTGAAAATTCATTCCTGTCCGCAGTTTTGGTGAGGTTGGTAAACTTGTCTTTTTCAAAGTTGTAAATGATGATGTCGTTGTTTCCCTTTTCGTCAACCGCCGAAAAAGCCATCTGAATGTCATTGATAAATGCAGGTTGGTTGTCATACAATGGCCGGTCCGTAATCAACTTGATGGAATTATAATCCAGAACCAACTTCCCGCTTGATTTTTTGCCATCGATCGCAATCAGGTCAAAATTTCCCTGAGCAAAAGCATTGAATGACAGCGAGATAAATAGGGTGACTAAAGCAATTTGAAATTTTGGATACATATACTTTACATTTCGGAAACTAAAATACAAAATGGCAGTTAGACAAACGTGGGAAAATTAACTTTATATACCAATAAAAATCTCGAAAGTCTCAGGAAAGTAGGGGACAGCTTGGCTGATGATGCAGTACTTTTTTTGATTGGTGAAGCTGCATGGTGCGAAAAAATCAATAGCTGGAAAGCTTTGCCTTCCAAAAAGGAGTTGGCTTCATTTCCTGCCGAATTGAAAAGCTTCTTTCTTTTCTTCCACCAAGCACCGGATTTCATTGTTCCCGGAAAAGTCAAGACCGCTCAGGAATTTTTTGACAAAGAAGGAAATCTCTACCTTTCCCTCTTGGGTTTTTATTCTTTGCCTTATTGCTATGCTTTCGCAGACGGTGCCCAAGTCCTGGTACGCTCCAAAAGAATAACAGATGAGGTGGGCATGCGGCTTTCGGAGACTGCCTTGTTCCTGTTGGATTGTTTTGTTCCCGGAACATTTATCGAAGAGAATAAGTCGTTGTTGACCATTGCGAAGGTGCGGTTGATCCATGCCTTCAGCCGGTATTTTGTTTCCAAGTATGCCAAAGACTGGAATTCGGATTGGGGATTGCCCATCAATCAGGAAGATATGATCGGTACCAATCTTGCCTTTAGCCTGATGGTAATGCGGGGAATGGAGAAGCTTAACCGTTTTCCTGGTATAGAAACCCATGAGGCAGTTTTGCATTATTGGAAAGTCATCGGCCATTATCTGGGAATTGACATAGCCTTTTGGCCGGAAACAGCCAAGGAATCTTTTGAATTGGAAAAACTCATCCGCAAACGCCACGTCCGACCTTCGGAAGCCGGAAATACTTTAATCAGGCCTTTGCTCGGTTTTTATGAAAAGTCCATTCCCGACACTACTTTGTCCTCACTCTCAGAAACCTTGGTAGCCTATTTTGTAGGAAAGGAAGTGGCGGGCGTATTGGGGATCAAAGAAAAAGCAAAACTCCCCAAAAGTGTCTATGCTTTGGTGTTGGATTTCAACTTTTTGAAACAAAACGGAGGAAATCCCTCGTATCTCAAAACCAGAACCCAATTTTTGGAACAAAGTAAAACCCAATTCGGCAAGGAACTCAGTTTGAATATCCCGGTTCCCAAGCGTCCATAACCGAACACTTTTTTGTCCGTGTGCGTGTCAGGACATTTTTGGAACACGTTAATTTAGGTTAAAATCGCACTTTTTACCTTATGGCATTCTTTTCGTACTTTGAGTTCCAAATGAAAAGAATCGGCAACTTCATCCGCACATTCCCTTTGGAATTGGTCTTTTGGATCGGGGCCCTTATCGGGATCCTTCTTATCGACCCTTATGGCGCGCAACATTTCACCCTTTGCCCTTTGGAGAACCTAGGCTTCCATTGGTGTCCGGGATGTGGATTGGGACGGGCCATGAGTCTGTTGACCAAGGGGGATTTTCAGGCATCATGGTCCATGCACCCGCTAGCCATGTTTGCCTTCGGCGCGATCGGTTTCCGGATTTTCGAATTAATCAGACACTTAAAAACTACTAACTACTATGGCTAATGTATTGAGACACCTTCCTGAGCTTGAAGGTATGGAATTGGGTTACATTCAGGGCATCCTGAAAAACATGGATGACGATCAGGCAAATCTTTTTGCCCAAGTATATCGCGCCAGAAGAAAAGACAACCAAATGGTATTGATCCTTTGTTTGCTCGGTTTCTTCGGATTTGCCGGACTCCACCGCTTTATTCTCGGACAGATCGGATTGGGTATCCTCTACATCCTGACCCTGGGATTGTGTTTTATCGGTACCATTGTAGACTTGGTCAATTACAAAAGTCTTGCTTACGAATACAACATCAAAGTGGCACATGAGACTTTGTCCATGATGTCAAACAACAGCAATTTCTATCCAAACGTCAATACCAATCCAAATGACAAAGCATAAGTTGGGATTACAAATGGGAATGCTTTTGGTTTCAGGTTTTCTCTTGACGTCTTGTTTTACGTCAGAGAAAACCATTACCAAAGACTACGAAGAAACCTTTGAAGGTATCAAAGAAATCGAACTGGACGGGAAGTTTTTGGAAGTCAGTTATGAAGGTAAATCTGGAGAGGCGGAAGTTTATTTGGACGGTTTCCTGGAGGCTTCCGAAAGTTCAGGCATGGAAATCAGCTACAGAAAATCAGGTTCCAAACTGAAGATCGAAGTGACCGGAGAGAATGAAATCAGTTGGAATTTTTCCAACCACACCAAAGGCTATATCAGCCTTACCGGGCCTGAAGACATCAAACTCAACCTGACCAACGGTTCGGGCTCTATCGATGTCCTCAATGTGGTCCATAAAAATATCAACCTCAAAGTCAACTCCGGAAGCATCAAAGCCACCTCCCTCGAAGTAGGCGACATCCAATTGAACGCTTCCTCAGGAAGCATCAGCGGAGAAGCATTGACCGGCAAAATCAATTGCAAGGTCAATTCAGGCAGTATCAGCCTAAAAGATGTTGTCGGCAATGTCGATGCAGTCGCTTCTTCAGGCAGCTTGAAAATTGAGGAAGTAAAAGGAGCGGTCAATGCCCAGGTCAATTCTGGAAATATCAGGTTGGTCAATGTGGAAGAATTGGGAGAATTGTCTGCGAGTTCAGGCAGCATCAAAGCCGAGAATTCCGGTTTGGGAAGCAATACAAGCTTGGAAGCCAATTCCGGCAGCATCAGCATCCAAACACCCTCAGACCTCAAAACCTTTAACTTCGACCTCAAAGCCAACAGCGGCAGCGTCAGCGTAGGCGAGCAAAATTCCGGCAAAGAACTCGATCTTGATAACGGTGCTTCAAATACCATACGGGGAAAAGTGAGCAGCGGGAGTATTAAGATTGTGAATTAGGGATTGAAAGATTTGAACATTGAAAAATTGGAAGATTTCTAAGGAAGTTTCAAGGTTTTAATGTTTCAATTTGAAAGGATTGGAGGATTGGAAAATTAGAGATTCCGAAGATTTATAAATGAAGAAAAGCCATTGGCCTAAGAGGGTCAATGGCTTTTTTTTGGTTTTTGGTGGAAATCTTCTCCAAGAATCCAATTTCTGCCTGGACCTTTCTTAGAATCCCTCTGACGGTATATTCAAAGTCAACCTTTCCCAACCAAATACTGAATCCATATTTACGATACCATGGGCAAACCTATCTTCCATCAACAATTCCAAACCCAAGAAACCTTTATCGAACTATTCAGATTCCCTTCCGGGATATACTTTTTACAGGCTTGGAATGGAAGGGAAGTGGTAGGGAAGAAGGTGGTGGTGGAGAGATAGGGAGATAGGTTATAGGGTTTGGAGGTTCCAAAGTTGGAAGGTTGGGGATGATATGAGGGTTTTCTTTCAGGTTCAAGCTGAGAAGGGTTCAATATTTACTAATAAAATATTGGAAATGATAAAAGGGTGAAATCAGAAATTTCACCCCGTCCTAAAATCCACCGTTTGGCTACGCCTAAAGGGGACTCAGATTAAAATTTATCTAGAGCAAGTTGTTACACAGGAATTTTTATTTATCGCTAGAATTTATATTGTAGCCTACACCGATTCCTACATACCAACTTTTTGACCAGACTTTTTGGATAAGGTCCAGCTCGCTAAAATTTGGAATATTATTAAGGTTGGTATCGCGATAACGTTCATTGATACTGTTTATTTTTCCAAATGCAAATCCATAAGAAAAATTGAGGCTAACTTTACTGTCAATAATAGATAATGCAGGGCCTAATGCAAAAAAAGGTGTAATTTCCTCATCAAATGGAACAAAAAACCCAATGTTTATTGCAGGTCTAAATATTGATCCGGTTCTGTATGTAACTTCGGAATTAATACCAACTCCAACAGATAGTTGGTCATCTTCATCAATCACCGCTCTTAATTCATCTGCTTGACCAGACACAATTACAGGTTCAGTATATACTTTGTTATTTTTTAAACCCGTTAAGTATATTGCAGAGCCAACATTTACGGAGAGTGCACCAGTTGTTTTAAAAGTTCCGGATGAAATGGAATTTGGTTGGATTCCTTTGTATTTTACCTCAGTAGAAATAGTAACTTCATCATTATTTGGAATAGTTAGAGGGAAACTCGTTAGATTTATGTATTTTGGAGTAAAGGATACTATTTTGCTGACCATTACAATTGAAGTAGGATCAAGTCGTATTCCCTTTATTGAATCAAGAAGCAAAGATTGGTATTGTTGCAATGTCTGAAAATCTTCGATTGACAATTCATTTATATCATTCAGATGATTTTGAATTGAACTAAAATATTCCTGAGCAATTCTGTTTTGTTTTTCATTTTCTGTTTTGATTTCCTCGCTAGTCAGGCCTTCTAAATTTTTAAGTTCTTCCTCCGGGTCTAAAGCAGATGCTAATTCTAATAAATTACTGACCCCAGCATTAAATGTGTAGTCGCTTCCGTTTACTGAAACTCTTATATAGTCTAGATTTCTTAAACCTATATTTTTAGTGAAAACACTTAAACTCTTCCCCGTTACAAGTGCATTAACATCTTTTAATAATAGATTAGTAGAATCTTTCTTATCTCCTTTTTTTAGACTGAACCCTCTGTTAAGATTATTTCTTGAAGTTCCATCTATTATTAATATTCGATGGTGTTTATTGAAAGTTGTTTGATCAAAAGAATTGGAAAAAATTGGGAAAGGAAAAGGAGTAAAATCTTTGGGCGCAGATTTTGTATTATTTACAGGTTTACTACTAGAATTTATACTGAATTTAAATATATTATTTTGTAAGGTTCCACTTCCGTTGTTGACAATAAATTCTACATAATTTACATTACTACCTAAATTTGAAAAACTAAGCTTTCCATCATTTAATAGCAAATCTTGAATGTTATCACTTAAATTGGTTTTTATTTTAAAACTTGGGTTAGGTATAGCTGAAATAATTAGTTTCGGATCAATTTCGATTTTTTTTAGTTCATCGATATTTGGAATTTTATCAAACGATCGTGGATTTCCTTTATATCCCGTTAAAATTGGATCCGCATCATGCTCAACAGTGGCAGGGTCACTACCTAGTCTTAATGTTAATTTTTGGGAAAAAGATAAATGAATAGTTCCTGTAAAAAGGAAAAATAGAATTGAAAGGAAGTTAAGAGTTTTCATGGCTTTCTAATTTTAACGTTAAAATAATTTAGTGGAAAATTGATATTCATAGCATAGGTGAATTGATTGGACTTTGCGAAAACAATACCTAAGGCAAACCCATTATCGTCATATAATAAATTTCCTGAGTCTCCAAAATCTTGAATTGGAGATTGGTTTTGTTTATTCCAAACTTTAATCAAATCATACATTTGAAATGGATTTGTGTCACCCGGAAAATCAAGTTCAAATGAACATGAATGACTTAATAATTCTCCTTTTTGATTTGAGTTTTTTTTCCTGCTAAACATAAAAGCATCTTGACTCAAATCTTTTTTATCCAACACCCGAGGTTCTTTTATAACCATATTTATCAAATTTTGAAGAGGTGAAATTGAATTGAATTCATCCACCTCAATTAATGCGCATTCCCAAACACTTGATCTTAAAGCATTAATTACTGTTCCATTATCTTTACCCCCTGAGCCTATTATTACACGATTATCTAAAGGGTTATTTGATAATTGACCACTCCAATTATGGTTAGGGTGCTTGACAACATGGAAGCATGTTAACAAATATTTAATATTAGGTTTGTCTTCTTTATACACCTCGATCGCAATAGAACCTTTATTTTTTGGTGTGGAAGCATTTTCAATACTATCTTTAAAACTGATTCCACTTGTTAATTCAACTTTTCCAACATTGCTTTCAAATTGTATAGGTATCTCAAAATCCCGAATTATACTTCTAACCTTTTCCTCGAAGCTGCCGTTGTGGTTTCCCTCCAATGAAATCATCAAATAATCAACCCACCTGTTTACTAACTCCTTCCTTTGAATAGAAACTCCCATGATACCCGGTTCATTTAGTAAGAGGGATTTGTATTTGTGGTAGGTTTTCTCAACATTATAGCTTTCGACAAATTCGGACACTTTTGCAGCACTTGTTTGATTTAGAATCTCAGGATCGTTAAGGGCTTGATTTGCTTTTTTTGCATAGTATAGTCTGTCCAACAGGTCATGAAAGAATTTTGAACCGAAGGAAAGGAAAAAGCCTGTCAAGAAAATCCCAATCAAAAAGATGGGATCGAAAGTCCATGATTCTTCAAAATATGGTTTTTGATTTGAAAAAATGTTTTTTAATGGAAACTCCCCTTCTTCCCACCCGATTGTGATTTTTTGGGAATTTTTTTCGAAATCCTTTATCAGTTTAAAAAAATTGGCTTTGAATGCAAATGCAATAACAACTCCAATCAAAATACTTAGCACTGTTATTTCATTTTCTTTTTTTTCTTTATCCTCAACTTCTTTCCTAACAACAAAATCCTTTTTTATTCTCTTGAAAAACTTGAGGTCGACTCGTTTTGAACCAATAGATATAGTATCATGCCTCATTCCCAGACTAATCAGCGAAGAAAAAAGAATTATCCCCCCGACAAATGGGTAAAGCGAATATGCTGATTCGCAAAGCGCCCAAATTAGAATGAGTATCCAAGCTACAATGAATAAAAAACGGCTAAGTTTCGTTCCATAAATCCAGTTCCACCTATGGGCGCTGAGAAAAACGAAACTAAATGCCAAAAGCGTGAGATTCAAAATATAAATTATCAATAAATCAAATACACTATTTCCAAAAACATAACTAAAAAGAATAATCGCCCGGTAAAAGAAAAAGGCAGCAATAGCGATTAAAATTATTGAAAATGTATGTGGGTACGACCGAATAAGTTGAATGAACTTTTCAGATACTATGCTAAGTACAAAAAGAATTACTGTTAGAGCAATAGCTGAATCAAGCATGGCTACAATATTGGTTTGATGTGAGTTTTTTCCTTCACAACCAGAATTGGTGGTGTTTATTTTCTTTTTGAAATAATACTTGGCTTTTTTCCGAGGCCTTATTTATATCGGAGTACGATGTTGATTAGATAGTGAACTTATCAATTCTTCAAAGAAATTGGAGGGAAAAACAGGTTGAAAAAAGGTTGATTTATACTTATTTATGTAAAAAACACCTATTTCAAGGCCAATACGATCTCTTTTCGGGAATTGAATCCGAGCTTTTTGTAGATGTGGTTGATATGGGACTTGAGTGTGCTGTGTTCTATAAAGAGGGTAGCGCAGATTTCCTTGTTGCTTTTACCGGCAAGGATATGGTTGAGTACTTCTTTTTCCTTGAAGGAAAGTTGATTGAGTCGGTGTTGGAGAGAGGTTTCTTTGTTTTTTTCTGCTGTTTGGAGTTTGTCCATCAGGACACGGACCTTGGAGTATTCTATCCTCGCCCAAGCGAAGGAGATCCCAAAGGAAGCTGCCATGATCAACACTAGCACATACACGGTTTCATTCCACTCGAGTTTGTCTGCGACTTCTCCGAAGAGGATGTATGCAGCACCTATAAATAGGAGGGCATAGGAGGGGAGGAGGATTTTTTGGAACCTGAATAAGGCATCAGGATTGGCTAATAATGTTCTCATCTAAGAAAAATTAAAAAGGAATAATTAGTGTGGTTCCGCCGAAGCGGATAAGTTTAAAGGGCAGGATCTGTGCTGTTTGGCTAATCACAAAAAACTACCAAGATTTTTATCCTTTTCAGGATGTTTAGAGACTTGAATACAAAAATCTATTTGGCTAATACTTTGATTTCAAGTACTTTAAAATTAGGAAATACTTTTTAGAATTAAAAACACTTTATAAATATTTCTACAAAAATTAGAAATTGGCGGAGATTGGGGAGAATTTGGTAGGGGGGAGGGGGAATTTGGTGTTGACTAGACATAAGATATAAGACACAAGACTTAAGACTTTGAAAATTCAGAATTAAGAATGAAGAATTATTAATGTCGGATTTCGACAACTTGGTAAAAATGACAACCCATAGCACACAACAAAAAAAGATACACGATGCTAGGCATAAGTTTCAAGACTTAAAAATAGCCACTGGATACAGGACCCAAGATTTAAGACTTTCAAAAATAGACGCAAGATCTGTGTTCATCTTTTTTATCTGTGGTTAAAAAAACTAGATCTGTTTTGGCGGAAACTATACTTACAATTTCCCATCAAATTAGCCAAAACCAAATTCAATCTCACGCTTCATTTTATTCTATAAAAATGTTACCCCTTCGG
>NZ_JANSUY010000049.1 GCF_024741135.1 Aquiflexum gelatinilyticum | reverse complement strand
TCCAAAACCAACCAAGCCATAGTTGACATCAGTTTCGTCGAAGGTAACAGGAAGGTTCATTTGATTGGGATCTCCGCCGCCTGTTCCTTCTCCTGAAGTCAATTCGATGTCGTCAATGAGGTATGTGAAGTTGGCAGATCCATCACCCATTGTACCAAGGTCGAAAATCAATACTACCTTTTGGTAAGTGTTTGCTGTATTGATATCCGAATAATCAAAGGTGATTTCTTCCCATTCGTTTGCTTTGGTTCCTGTCGCTTCTTTTTCAAAAGCAATCCCCGCATTGGTCTGATTTTCTACTTTAAGGAGAAGCTTTGCTCCCACTCTTGGCATAAATACTTTTGCTTTGAAGATTTTTCCTACAGAAAAATCAATCGGAGAAGCCAAAGGAATGACTGAACCTGCATAAACCTGACCGTTTCCTTTTACCATCTGGGCCACATGGTTGCTGGTATTGATACCTGATTTCTGGCTGTTAGCGATTCTGGTCAATTCACCACCTTCGAAGTTTATAAAGTCATAATTGAGTTCTTCTGATTCGAAATCTAAAGGAACAGTAGGCAATGGATTGTCTCCTCCACCACCTGAGCCTCCTGTGACAAAAGCCATGTCATCGAAGTAGTAGGTTTTTTCACCTGCCACGGCACCGGTAGTTCCAAAGTTGAAGAAGATAGAAGCTTTGTTGTAGTTGAAT
>NZ_JANSUY010000048.1 GCF_024741135.1 Aquiflexum gelatinilyticum | reverse complement strand
CCCGAAGCATATCGGCGTTAGTCCCGTCCTTCATCGACTCCTAGTGTCAAGGCATCCACCGTGCGCCCTTTCTAACTTAACCAAACTAAAAATTAAAAAATATGAGCTACACTGTTATCTAGTTTTCAAAGAACATACATTTATATATGAGAGATAGTTCTCTCAAAACTGAACAAAACGAAACACGGAAACTTTATTGATGAACAGCGTTCATCAATTCTCCATAGAAAGGAGGTGATCCAGCCGCACCTTCCGATACGGCTACCTTGTTACGACTTCACCCCAATCATCTGTCCCACCTTAGGCGGCTGGCTCCAAAAAGGTTACCCCACCGACTT
>NZ_JANSUY010000047.1 GCF_024741135.1 Aquiflexum gelatinilyticum | reverse complement strand
ATCAATTCTCCATAGAAAGGAGGTGATCCAGCCGCACCTTCCGATACGGCTACCTTGTTACGACTTCACCCCAATCATCTGTCCCACCTTAGGCGGCTGGCTCCAAAAAGGTTACCCCACCGACTTCGGGTGTTACAAACTCTCGTGGTGTGACGGGCGGTGTGTACAAGGCCCGGGAACGTATTCACCGCGGCATGCTGATCCGCGATTACTAGCGATTCCAGCTTCATGTAGGCGAGTTGCAGCCTACAATCCGAACTGAGAACGGTTTTATGAGATTAGCTCCACCTCGCGGTCTTGCAGCTCTTTGTACCGTCCATTGTAGCACGTGTGTAGCCCAGGTCATAAGGGGCATGATGATTTGACGT
>NZ_JANSUY010000045.1 GCF_024741135.1 Aquiflexum gelatinilyticum | reverse complement strand
GGTTGATTTTGGGATTCTGGGATTATCCAGGTAAGCAAAAAGATTCGGCAAAGCACTTGTCAATACATAGAAGGAACGTCTCAACAGTTTGTGTTTATACCAAAATTTTCCCGTTATGGGATTGACCGTTTTTTCATGAACAAACTGATGGTGCCGAGCATCCCAATTGGCTAGGTCTAGTAGCCAATAGCTGAGTTCCTTTTTGGATTGGATCTGATGCAGTGTGGAGACGATTTTTCGGAGTTCCTGTCCGGGAATGCTCTTAGGGTTGCCGGAAAGCCATATTCTGCACATTCGCTGCACATGGATCACACATCGCTGAAGGGTGACGTGTGGGCAGACTTTGCGGATTGCCCTGAGCAAGGCCCTGTGTCCATCGCAGGTAATTGATTCGATCTGAACTCCAAGAATCAGCAGATTTTCCAGGTCTTCTTTGAGTTCCTCGTATCGTTCACCATCGCTGAACCGGTAGAGCTGGGTGAATTTGATGGTGTTGTCCCGGTACAAAATCAGGCATAAATCCTTGGTAAAATACGTGCCGTCAATAAGCAGATTTACCCGCTCGGAAGGGTAAACACTCAGCATAGGAGGTTCTTTCAAATACCTTTTAAAGAGCCGCTGAACCGTGCTCTTGCTCAGGCCTGTCTCTGTTACCAATTGGTCAAATGTGCGCTTTCCGACTATCCATTTTTCAAACCACACAAACCGATTGGTTTTGGCTACTGAGGGGTTGGAACCGGTAAAGAGGATGCCACAATTTTTACACTTATACCGTTGCTTACCAGACTGTTTTCCCCACTTGATTGAGTCAAGAAAACCACATGCCCAACACCTTTTTTTTTGAAGTTTTCATGAAACAAAAAAACCTTATTGAAACAGGTTTCAATAAGGTGTTCGTAATTAATTTAAAATCAGACTGTTAGAAGGTGTTTTACCAACTATTTTTGACCATTAGATC
>NZ_JANSUY010000044.1 GCF_024741135.1 Aquiflexum gelatinilyticum | reverse complement strand
TCCAAGTCTTGCGCCTGGATCAAGTGAATCCATTCTGACTTCTTACCTGGTAACACAAGCCGATATCGATGCAGGAAAAGTGGACAACACCGCCTCTGCTGCTGTAGGTGCTATCAATGTTTCTGCCGCGGAATCCGTTAACGCTACACAGAGTCCTTCGCTTTCCATCACCAAGACTGCAACCGAGTCAACATTTGATGCAGTCGGAGATGTATTGAACTATACCATCGTCGTGACCAATACAGGGAATGTGACAATGGAAAACATTGCTTTAAGCGATCCTTTGACAGGATTGAACACTTCTATTCCAAGTCTTTCGCCTGGATCAAGTGAATCCATTCCGACTTCTTACACAGTAACGCAGGCTGATATCGACGCAGGAAAAGTGGACAACACCGCTTCTGCAGCCGTAGGTACGGTAAATGTCTCAGCTTCGGAGTCTGTTTCCGCAACACAGAGTCCTGCGCTTTCAATCACCAAGACTGCAACAGAAAATACTTTTGAAGCGGTCGGCGATGTATTGAACTACACCATTGTCGTGACCAATACAGGTAATGTGACTTTGAGCAATGTTGCTGTAAGTGATCCATTGACCGGTCTGAATACAACAATCGCAACTTTGGCTCCTGCTGCTTCACAGTCAATACCGACTTCTTATACAATCACACAGGCGGATATCGATGCAGGAAAAGTGGACAATACTGCTTCGGCTTCTGTTGGTGCTGTCAATGTATCCGCTTCGGAATCAGTTTCTGCAACACAAAGCCCTGCACTTTTCATCACCAAGACTGCCGCTGAGTCAACCTTTGCC
>NZ_JANSUY010000043.1 GCF_024741135.1 Aquiflexum gelatinilyticum | reverse complement strand
CGGATATCGATGCAGGAAAAGTGGACAATACTGCTTCGGCTTCTGTTGGTGCTGTCAATGTATCCGCTTCGGAATCAGTTTCTGCAACACAAAGCCCTGCACTTTTCATCACCAAGACTGCCGCTGAGTCAACCTTTGCCACTGTGGGCGATATATTGAATTACACCATTGTCGTGACCAACACGGGTAACGTGACTTTAAGCAATGTT
>NZ_JANSUY010000042.1 GCF_024741135.1 Aquiflexum gelatinilyticum | reverse complement strand
ATAATGTGGCGGCGGCCTACTCTCCCGGGTGTAACCCCAGTACCATCGGCGCTGCAGGGCTTAACTTCTCTGTTCGGGATGGGAAGAGGTGGGACCCCTGCGCAAGGCCGCCTAATCTTTGAGATGCTCAGAAGCGAAAAACGAGACTGTTAGACTCTGTTCAACGCATTCATCATCTCCTAATATCTTATGTCCTGTAAGAGTCTAATCTCTCGGCTCTCGCCTCTAGACTCTACTAATGATATGTCTTGCAGAGAATGCAACAGGGCTGACCTGAAGCAAGTTTTCGGGCTATTAGTACTGCTCGGCTTTGTCATTACTGACTTTGCACCTGCAGCCTATCGACGTCATCGTCTCTGACGGCCCTGTTTGGAAGTCTCATCTTGGAGGGAGTTTCGCACTTAGATGCTTTCAGCGCTTATCTCTTCCCGACGTAGCTACCCGGCAGTGCAGTTGGCACCACAACCGGTACACCAGCGGTCAGTCCAACCCGGTCCTCTCGTACTAAGGTCAGCGCTCCTCAAACTTCCCACGCCCGCAACAGATAGGGACCGAACTGTCTCACGACGTTCTGAACCCAGCTCGCGTGCCACTTTAATCGGCGAACAGCCGAACCCTTGGGACCTTCTCCAGCCCCAGGATGTGACGAGCCGACATCGAGGTGCCAAACCTCCCCGTCGATATGAGCTCTTGGGGGAGATCAGCCTGTTATCCCCAGAGTACCTTTTATCCTTTGAGCGACGGCCATTCCATGCTGTACCGCCGGATCACTATACCCGTGTTTCCACCCTGCTCGGCTTGTCGGCCTTACAGTCAAGCTCCCTTATGCTATTGCACTCCGCGCACGGTTACCAAGCGTGCTGAGGGAACCTTTGGAAGCCTCCGTTATCCTTTTGGAGGCGACCACCCCAGTCAAACTACCCACCAAGCAATGTCTCCCGCTTCTGCGGGGTTAGATACCAAGCAAACAAAGGGCGGTATTTCAACAACGGCTCCGCAGCGCCTGGCGACGCCACTTCAAAGCCTCCCGCCTATCCTACACATCGTTTACCCGGTACCAATGCTAAGCTGCAGTAAAGGTTCATGGGGTCTTTCCGTCCCGTTGCGGGTACACGGCATCTTCACCGTGACTACAATTTCACCGAGCTCATGGCTGAGACAGCGCCCAGATCGTTACACCATTCGTGCAGGTCGGAACTTACCCGACAAGGAATTTCGCTACCTTAGGACCGTT
>NZ_JANSUY010000041.1 GCF_024741135.1 Aquiflexum gelatinilyticum | reverse complement strand
ACCAAGACTGCAACCGAATCAACATTTGATGCTGTCGGAGATGTATTGAACTATACCATCGTCGTGACCAATACCGGGAACGTCACCCTCGAAGACATTGCTGTAAACGATCCATTGACAGGATTGAACACTTCTATTCCAAGTCTTGCGCCTGGATCAAGTGAATCCATTCTGACTTCTTATCCGGTAACACAAGCCGATATCGATGCAGGAAAAGTCGACAATACCGCTTCTGCTGCCGTGGGTACTGTCAATGTTTCCGCTTCCGAGTCGGTAACTGCAACACAGAATCCTGCGCTTTCAATCACCAAGACTGCAACAGAAAATTCATTTGACGCTGTCGGAGATGCATTGAACTATACCATCGTCGTGACCAATGCTGGGAACGTCACCCTCGAAGACATTGCTGTAAGCGATCCATTGACAGGATTGAATACTACGATTGCTTCTCTTGCACCTCTTGCTTTCGAGTCAATCCCGACTTCTTATACAGTCACTCAAAGTGACATCGATGCAGGAAAAGTGGACAACACCGCTTCTGCAGCCGTAGGTGCGGTAAATGTCTCAGCTTCGGAGTCTGTTTCCGCAACACAAAGCCCTGCGCTTTCGATCACCAAGACTGCAACAGAAAATTCGTTTGACGCAGTCAGAGATGTACTGAACTATACCATTGTCGTAACCAATACCGGGAACGTCACTCAGGAAAACATTGCTGTAAGCGATCCATTGACAGGATTGAATACTACGATTGCTTCTCTTGCCCCTCTGGCTTTCGAGTCTATTCCTACCTCTTATACAGTCACCCAAAGTGACATCGATGCAGGAAAAGTCGACAATACCGCTTCTGCAGCCGTAGGTACTGTCAATGTTTCCGCTTCGGAATTAGTTGCTGCTACACAAACTCCTGCGCTTTCCATCACCAAGACTGCAACCGAATCAACCTTTGCCGCTGTAGGCGATGTGTTGAACTATACCATTGTCGTGACCAATAGCGGGAACGTCACCCTCGAAGACATTGCTGTAAGCGATCCATTGACAGGATTGAATACTACGATTGCTTCTCTTGCACCTCTTGCTTTCGAGTCAATCCCGACTTCTTATACAGTCACTCAAAGTGACATCGATGCAGGAAAAGTGGACAACACCGCTTCTGCAGCCGTAGGTGCGGTAAATGTCTCAGCTTCGGAGTCTGTTTCCGCAACACAAAGCCCTGCGCTTTCGATCACCAAGACTGCAACAGAAAATTCGTTTGACGCAGTCAGAGATGTACTGAACTATACCATTGTCGTAACCAATACCGGGAACGTCACTCAGGAAAACATTGCTGTAAGCGATCCATTGACAGGATTGAATACTACGATTGCTTCTCTTGCCCCTCTGGCTTTCGAGTCTATTCCTACCTCTTATACAGTCACCCAAAGTGACATCGATGCAGGAAAAGTCGACAATACCGCTTCTGCAGCCGTAGGTACTGTCAATGTTTCCGCTTCGGAATTAGTTGCTGCTACACAAACTCCTGCGCTTTCCATCACCAAGACTGCAACCGAATCAACCTTTGCCGCTGTAGGCGATGTGTTGAACTATACCATTGTCGTGACCAATAGCGGGAACGTCACTCTCGAAGACATTGCAGTAAGCGATCCATTGACAGGATTGAATACTACGATTGCTTCTCTTGCACCTCTTGCTTTCGAGTCAATCCCAACTTCTTATACAATCACACAGGCTGACATCGACGCAGGAAAAGTCGACAACATGGCTTCTGCTGCCGTAGGTACTGTCAATGTCTCCGCTTCGGAGTCTGTTTCCGCAACACAAAGTCCTGCGCTTTCCATCACCAAGACTGCAACCGAGTCAACATTTGAAGCTGTCGGAGATGCATTGAACTATACCATTGTCGTGACAAATACCGGGAACGTGACTCTGAGCGATGTTTCGGTTACAGATCCTTTGACAGGATTGAACACTTCTATTCCAAGTCTTGCGCCTGGATCA
>NZ_JANSUY010000040.1 GCF_024741135.1 Aquiflexum gelatinilyticum | reverse complement strand
GGAGGAAGAGAAAGCAAATGCGATTTCCTGAGTAGCGGCGAGCGAAACGGAACATAGCCCAAACCAAGAGGCTTGCCTCTTGGGGTTGTAGGACATTCTATACGGAGTTACAAAGGAACGAGGTAGACGAAGCGACCTGGAAAGGTCCGTCGTAGAGGGTAACAACCCCGTAGTCGAAACTTCGTTCTCTCTTGAATGTATCCTGAGTACGGCGGAACACGTGAAATTCCGTCGGAATCTGGGAGGACCATCTCCCAAGGCTAAATACTCCCTAGTGATCGATAGTGAACCAGTACCGTGAGGGAAAGGTGAAAAGCACCCCGGAAGGGGAGTGAAAGAGATCCTGAAACCGTGTGCCTACAAATAGTCAGAGCCCGTTAACGGGTGATGGCGTGCCTTTTGTAGAATGAACCGGCGAGTTACGATCCCGTGCGAGGTTAAGCTGAAGAGGCGGAGCCGCAGCGAAAGCGAGTCTGAATAGGGCGTTTAGTACGTGGTCGTAGACCCGAAACCAGGTGATCTACCCATGTCCAGGGTGAAGTTCAGGTAACACTGAATGGAGGCCCGAACCCACGCACGTTGAAAAGTGCGGGGATGAGGTGTGGGTAGCGGAGAAATTCCAATCGAACCTGGAGATAGCTGGTTCTCCCCGAAATAGCTT
>NZ_JANSUY010000004.1 GCF_024741135.1 Aquiflexum gelatinilyticum | reverse complement strand
GACTGTTAGAAGGTGTTTTACCAACTATTTTTGACCATTAGATCATTAAAACCTTAATTTCTAATAGTCAATAATTAAACCAAAAGAGTCAGAAAGGAAGTTTTCTGACTCTTTTGCTTTTGCATTCCTTTTTTAAATCAATCTATTTTAACCGATTTAATTTTATCGGATTGTATAAACTTCATTGGAATTTATTTCTTTATGAATTTGAAAATCCTTTGGTATCCATCTGAATTTACAAAGAGAACATAGCTTCCTTGTTTTAGACCTATCCTTGAAATATCAATTGTAAACCTCCCTTCTTCGGTTTGAAGTTCTTGGTCAAATAACTTCAGCCCCTTCATATCAAAGATATTGACCTGGATTATATCATGCTTGAAATCCGAAAGTTCAATATGAATGACATCATCTACAGGATTAGGGTAAAGTTTGGTTGCATGTGGAGAATCAAATGCCAAGACTTCCTTTTCATCGTCTAAAACGTCTGATATATCCATTTCAATGAAATCTTCCGAATCTTCTCCGTCATCCATCATTCTAAAGGCAATTGTTTGATTTGGTAATTTTGATACCTCAGTTGCAGTCAAAGCCCTGTTGTAAAGCCGGATTTCATCAAGAGCACCGCTCCATAAATTAGCACCTTTTCTTGCTCCAATTTGAAGTTCGGAGGTATTTGTTTTGATCGTGGTTGAAGAATAGGTCTTTGAAATATCTTGAACGCCGTTAAAATATATAGTGGATTTGGTTCCATCAAATGTAGCGGTTACATGTAACCATGTTTTACCGTCACTTGGATAGTTTTTATTTGAGAGGAGGGAATATGTTGAACCATTGCTTTCTCTATTAAATCTAAACTCCACCTTTCCTGATGATCTTGTTAACAGTTCATAACCATCAGTTCCTCCTTTTGAAATTATCTGCCTACCCAATTTGTCTGCAGGTCTAATCCATGCACTGATCGTTATTTGCTTTGAAATATTGATGGTGGAATTATGTGGAACTCTGCCATATTGGGCAATTGACTTATTCAGCAAAAGTGCTAAGCCACTTTTTCCGCTGATCCAGTTCCAATTAGAAGTAGAAGATTTGCTGGCATTATTTCCATTTCCTGAATGATCAATGAGCGTATTCCCACTTCCTTCATCCAATTTCCAAAATCCAACGAGGCTGTTTGTTGTGAATGACCTCACCTGAGACCAACTGGAGGTCCCTTTTTCGTTGACAGCAGCGACTCTCCAATAATATGTGACGTTATTTGTCAATTTTGGAGTTTTAAAGGAAGTCCCTGTTAAGCCTGATACATTAGAAATAAAAGATGTAAAGCCAGAACTGGTGGATAGTTGAATTTTATATGTACTTGCATACTGTGTAGTAACCCATGTTAGGGTTGGCGAAATGCTTATTTCTTTTGCGGAATTAGCTGGAGAAGTAAGTAAAGGTGCAGTCGGAATAGGAATTCCTCCAGTGACCAATGTGTTAATCTCGACCTCTGATAGGACTCTATTATATAGTTTTACTTCATCTAGATCTCCTACCCACCGATTGATGGAAGACCTTGCACCAATTTGCAGTTCTGTGGTATTTGATTTTATTGCTGTTGGGGCAAATGTTGCGGAATTGTCTTTCACCCCATTGATATAGATATGGGAATTTGTCCCATCGAATGTTGCGGCCACATGCATCCAAGTAGTTCCGTCGGTTGGGTAATTTTGGTTTGAATAAAGTCTATAAGTACTGCCTGAACTTTCGCGGTTGATCCTGAATTCAAATTTTCCTGTTTCAAAAATACTGAGCTCATATCCGTCAGGACCTCCTTTTGATAGAATCTGTTTCCTTGCCAATCCTGAAGTCCTGATCCATGCAGTGATTGTAATTGCATTTGTCATGTTGAGACTGGAGTTGGATGGCACGGTTGCGAATCTGTTGGAATTTCCATTTAGATTTAAAGCAAGTCCGTCTTTTCCCTGTACCCATGATACTCCTGAGGTCGTATTTAGAATTACTGCATTATTCCCGTTTCCTGAACTGTCTAAAAGTTTTGATCCGCTCCCCTCATTCATTTTCCAATGACCTACCAAACCATTTTCGGTTACATTACCTGAAATTGCCCAATAGAAAGTTCTTGATTCTTGATTAGGTACAGGGCTATTAGAGTCTTTTACAGTTAAGGTAACCTGATATGGACTATTCGCCGATGCTCCTGATGCAATGGTTCCGTAAATTCTTCCATTTACATCTTCAATAGTAACTCCCGGAGGAAGGTTTACCGCACTGTAAAACAGCTGGCCCACACCTCCTGAAGCGGTAAAAAATAAATTGCCATCAAGTATATCTCCGGTTTTATTCAATTGGTTTTGAATTTCACTCGTGACTACCAATGGGGCAGAGGTTTGGGTATTAATAATCTCAATGGCATTTACCAATGGATTTTGGATTTTTTTAACAAACTCAATATTCAAAACACCATCGGTAACTGTAATGTTGAATTTTTCCATTCCTCCTTTTTGATGTCCAAATTTTGTAACCAAATCCACATCAATAAGAACGTTACTACTTTCTGCTTTCACATCGAAAACCCGAGTACCAGCTGTACTTGTACCTGAATAGGAATTTCCCATGTACAGATTTACCTGATAGTCTCCATTTAAAATAGGGATATTGTAGGCCATAACCGTGGCATTATTATTATGCCTTTCATTTTTAAAGATTGATTCAAAAGTTGCCTTGTCAATATAACTTGGTATAGAGGTATGCTTATTATCAAATAACAGATTCCCGCTGTATGTTGAACCATTGGTAACGGTATAACCATCACCTGAATACGAGCCATTGATCTCATTTGCTTTCCAATTTGGTGCACCATTCAAGCCTGCGACAGCCGTTCCTCCTGCATTTATTCTGAACAGGATTTGTTGAGCGGGAATTACATCTACATTAAATGTTTGTTCAATAAACAAGGTAGACAAATCAGTAGCCCGGATAGTGATGGCCCCGAAATTTGGCTGAGAAGGGAAAGACAATGTCAAGATTTTCCCAACAATTGAAGCTCCGATGGTAGAGTTGGTATTTTTCGAAACTGTAAATTTAAGATTTTCAATCCCATCGCCATCATTAAAATATTCTCCAAGGTCAATTTGAATGGATTGGGATCCGACTTGTTTTGAAATATCCGGCAAGGTTTGGATAACAAAAGGTTGTCCCCCAATAACCTTAAAGAAATCATAAGTTGCCAAAAACTCGACTCCCTGTGAGGCTGTTGTTCCAAATACACCTATTGCAAGTGGCTTGGTAATTTGCTGGACGGATTCCAGGACTTTACCTGTCAAGGATTTTGTTCCTAAACTGATCAGGTTTCGGTTTCCAATTTTGACCATTGGTTCTACAGTCCCCTGAACAGGTTTTACTTTAAGGATGAAATCTATATTCTCAGAACCAATTGGTCGATTGGAAGTAGATATGGGATATGTCAATGGAGCCGGATCAGGAATATTATTGACTTCCAAGCCTGCTAAAATTTGCGTTTTTGTAAAAACAAGTTTGAAAAAATTGCTTTGTGTCCCATCACCCATCTGAATCCCAATTTCCCCATTATGGGTTACGTCATAAAATAATTGAGGACCTGTTAAGCTCAGTAACCTTCCTGTAATTATGAATTCACCTGTTTCGTTGCCAACGTTTGCCCCAAACTGAAATCCTTTTTGTTGATTATTTGCTGTTCCGTTGGCTGAACCACCTGTTATTGCTATTTGTATCGCTCCTGCTGCTCCACCAAATATATCATTTGGAAGTGGACCGGAATTTGGAACGTCAAGCCAATAAAGCCAATTTGGATTACTGGCACCGTTATTCATGAGTCCAGTTAATCCTAATCCTAAATAGCCTAGTGGACGGTTAAGTTCATCAGTTTTGTCAGAAAATAATTCATTTTCAATTGGTAGGCTAGTTGGATTTCCCAATTGAAATGGATCTATTGAATCAGATAATCCATCACCGTCATCATCCAAATCATTTAAATCAGAGATAAAATCTCCATCAAAATCACTTGGTTTTGAAGCTGCGGAGCAGATATCCGTTCCGTTGTCTAATTCGTCTTGGTTCTTGAACCCGTCGAAATCATAATCCGCATTTGGATCAAAATCAGGATTGGATTGAAGTATGCAATTTGTTGAAATCTGTGGAGTCAAAACATGGACTCTATTGTCAAAGGTGGTTACCCAGATTGTGCCTGGGAAAATTTCTGTATCCCCATTTGAAGTAATTCCCAGTGCATTTCCGGAATTTAAATTCCATTTATTAGCCTCTAATTGCTTTAAACTACCATCAGGATTGAGTGATAAAAGATGAATGGTCCCGTTACTTTTTCCTGCTATTAATGCCCCTTTGAGGGCTCCGTTAAAACTGGATGCTTTATATTCCGCTATTCCATTTGTATTTATAGGAAATATTGTAACCACTTGTTTTTTAGGTCCGTTGGGATTTCCAAGATCCGGTGACCGATAATCCGCCTCATTGGGATTTGCCATTGCTTTTGGAACAGGAGGCCAGTTCACCGGAAGAGAATTTGCAGCATAAGAATCAAAACCGGCTTGACCGGGTGCTATCGGGGCAAGAATTGAAGTCCTAAAAACCTGATTTGGAGTATATAAAGGAGTTAGAGTTGACCAATTGGCATCATCTCCCAAAGATCTTGTGAAAAGACCTGCCCCACCCGGATTGAAGGGAAATGAGGATCCTAAGGTATATGAATTTCCTGGATTTGCCCGAATGGGATTAGGATGACCACCATAATAAGAGCCAAATGAATAATTACTAATATCCGATGTAATCATCATGAGATGGTCCTTGTTTGACACATATTCTCCGCTTGGTGAGGGGTTTGTGGAATTATTACCTGGCTCAGTACTCAAATATCTATTGGTAATAGTCAAAGGATTCCCTTCATTTTCTGGGAGGCCTCCCCAATTGGAATTGGCACCATTATCAGTTACATAGACTTTCCCACTTTCAGTTACGACAAGATCATAGGTATTTCTGTACCCGGCTGAAAAAATTTGAACAGGACCACCGGAAACAATCATTCCCATATTTAGTCCATCATTACCTCCAAAAGGGTCTCCAAGATCAATACCATTATATCCTGATTGGTTTGGATTATATATTCCATTGGCATTTGGTCGGGAAGGATCATCCAAAGTCGGGATATCATATTTATATTTCCTCCCTGATTCGAGGTCTGTTTTCAGTGGCAGGGCATCAATGGCATTCAGATCAATACTCAATACGGCTGCTGAAAGAGCATATTCTCCTAAATAAGCAAAATTTAAACTCGGTGAACCTGCATTGGTATGCCCCCCACTTGTAAGCAAGAGATATGGTTTTCCATTAATAATTGTATACTCCAGACCATTTGGAGAATGGTTTTCTTCAGATCTCGGTAAACCTCGTACAAGGTCAACTACATCCCAAGTGCTCCCTGTCCAAGTCAACCTTGAAATTATTCCTGAATTTGTATCTAAGGCTTTATCACCAGAAGGCCCTCCCCATTTGGGATCACTAGAAGAAATATAAATTATTGGGTTGGTCGCGGTCCCCACCACTGTAATACCTGTAGATTGGCGGTTACTTCTACCGTCTTTTGCCCTAGTTCCAATGTCATCATGGTTTGGGATGTTTTGAATGTCCAAAAGGGTAGTGGAAGCGACGACTTTATATTCATTAGCTATGGTTTTTTGAATGGTATAGATTTTTATCTGTCCGTTGAGTTGGGCAAGATACAGTTTCCCATCAGGACCAAACTTTAATGCAGTACCTTTGGATGGTGGTGAAAATCCATTGAACTGCAAAGTATCTAGGCCAAAACTAATTGTTTGACTAAAAATTTCCTGACTTACTGCCATGAAAACAATAAGCGCAGCAAAACTAATTTTTCTGAATAAAGAAAATGATGAGGTACTCATATTTGGCTTGGTTTTTAAAGAATCGAAACAAAAAATCAAAAAAACAACGATATTTAGTTGAGGTGGTTATTGGAGATAATGAAGGGGTGTTACCTTCCTATATGAAGAGTTTATTTCTTATTAAAACAGGAATGAATGTATAAATAATTGTTTTGAATACAAAAAAATGTTTCTAAAAAAGATTAGAAAATCCAAAAGCCAATTTAATCCTGATTAATGTCATGAAATAACCTCTTGAAAATAGATTTATTGATTATAAAACCGTTTTAGAACAATAGCTCATAAGAAAAATCAGAGGATATATATTGTATGTAAGGCTATTTTAATGGATCACCCAACAAATCCTTTCATAGCCTGAAGCAATTCTCTTTTGGTCATGATACCTCCTTTTCTCCAAAGAATTTTCCCCCGTTTAAATAGAATGTAGTGTGGGATAGACCTTACGCCAAACTGTAAGCTTACTTGAGGATTTTTTTCAACATTCAGCTTGTAGAGTTTGATTTTTCCATCAAGCTCTTGGATTACATCTTCAAGGACTGGATTCATGGTCTGACAGGGTCCACACCAATCTGCAAAAAAATCCACTAAAATAGCATCTTCAGATTTTTGAATTACATCCTTGAACTTCTTTTTTGCCATGGCCAAATTTATTTTCACACAAATTAAGGTGGATTTGTTCAGTTCTTTTGTTACCTAGATCACATGTTGTGATTTTCCATTGAGAAGATGTTATTGAAAGCAATGATAAGGTTATAAAAACAAAAGACCTGTCTCTTCCGAAACAGGTCTTTTGTTTTTGATTGCCGAAAATTATTTGCCTGCAGGAGTTGCAGGAGCAGCTGGCAATTCGATTCCTAATTTGGCCAATACCAATTCAGTGAATTTGTCCTCGTCTCTGGTGTAAAGCAAGATCGGAGATTGACCTGCTGATTCAGAGAAAACGTGCGAATAGTTATTCTCTGCAGCTACTGCGTTGATAGCATTAAAGACTTTTTGTTGAACTGGTGCAAGAAGTTCCTGAAGCTTATTTTGATAAGATACTTGTGCATCTTGCTCATACTTCTGGAGATCTTGCTGAAGCTTTTGAAGTTCTTGTTCTTTTGCAGCTCTTGCATCTTCAGTCATGGTAGGTGCAGCTTGCTGATAAGCCTGTACTTTTCTTTGAAAATCCTGTGCTTTTGTCTGGATATTAGTCTGAAGTTGGGCCTGATAATCCTGAACATCGGCAGCGATTTGTTCCATTTCAGGCATGAGGTCCATCAGCAATTCCACATTGGTATAGCCGATCTTCAATTCCTGGGCCTGGGCTACGAATCCTACGCAAAAGAGTGCTATTGCGGAAAGGACGACTTTAATTTTCATCATTTTCGTTATTGAGTTAATTTATTTGTTTTCTATTCCTAATTCTTCTAATACAAATTCTGAGTAATCATGCCTTGGGTCTGTGTAGATCATCAGTGGTCCTGCAGCCTTGTCAAAGAGAATTACCAAGCTGTTTCTCTTACTAACCCTGTCTATGGCATCATAGATTTTGGATTGTAATGGTTGCAGCAATTCTGCTTGTTTTTGGTAGTACTGTCCATTAATACCAAATACCCGGTTGTTGAATGCAACTGCTTCTTTTTCCTTTTCTTTTATCGTCACCAATCGTTCCTGGTACATTTCCTCAGTCAGAAGTACTTCTTCTGCTTTCAGGTTTGCATACATTGTTTTTATCCCTTGTTCCAAATCCTGTGCCTCTTTTTTCCACTGATTGCTAATAGATGTTAATTCATCTTGAACCAGTTTGTAGTCAGGGTGTTTGTTTAGGATATATTCAGAGTCGATATATCCAAACTTTTGGGCTTCAACTGACGTGACAGATAGGGTCAAGCCAATTATGGTGCACAAAATTAATAATATAATCGGTCTTTTCACCATTATCTAAATTGTTGTCCGATGGTAAAGTGGAATTGCGCTCCACTCCTTTGATTGGAACCGGGAATTGCGTCAAATCCATATCCCCAATCCAAACCAAGGAGTCCGAATGCCGGCATAAATATCCTTGCTCCAAATCCGGCTGATTTCTTAAGGTTATACGGGTTAAACTCCGCATAAGATCCCCAGTTGTTTCCTGCCTCTGCAAATCCAAGTAGGAAAATAGTTGCAGAAGGATTAGGAGAAACGAGGAATCTAAGTTCCATCACGTGCTTATTATAGACTATACCTCCATATCCTTCGGTTGAATTGGGATCATTTCTTGATTCTCTTCCAGGGGTGATGGACTGGTTTTCATATCCTCTAAGCCCAATGATTTCTTGTCCCAAGGCAAAGTTGTTCATATTCATTCCATCCCCTCCCATGACAAATCGTTCCAAAGGAATAATTCCTATCCTGTCACCATATGAACCCAAGAAACCCATGTGTGTTCTTGCACTGATGACCCACTTGGTTGATCCAAACAATGGAGTGTAAAATGTTGCATCAAACATCCATTTGTGGTATTCCAACCATTTATATTTTTCTTCATCCGGTGATTCTCTATCGATGTTTGGATTCAAAGAAGCGTAAGGAGGGGTTAGGGAGGTAACCAAAGAAATATTTGAACCCATTCTTGGATAGATTGGATTGTCTACGTTATTTCTTGCGACTGTAGTATTCAGTGCAATACTATTTAAAGTACCTGTCGCAAAACTTAAACCAAACTGCCTTCCAAACTCGAAGAAATCATAGTTTTGGTAGGAGAGCGCAGTGCTAAACATAAAGTAATCATCAGGCCAAGTGACACGCTTGGAAAGTCCAAGTGTCACACCGGTAATTTTGAAGAATCCTAGTTCCTGACCTCCTGGGTTACGGAAATCTAACTGTCTTTGAACTGACCTATTCAAACTAAAGCTTAATGCATTTGGCTTTTTTCCTCCAAACCAAGGCTCAGTAAGGGAAATGCTATAATTTTGGAAAGAACGCCCATTTGCTTGCACCCTAAGTGAAAGTCTCTGCCCATCACCTACAGGAAGTGGTCTCCATTTGTCAAAATTCCCAATATTTTTTAGGGAAAAGTTATTGAAAACAAGTCCTACCGTACCTACAAATCCAAAGAAACCTCCCCATCCACCGGACAATTCAATTTGGTCATTTGGTCTTTCCTCAAGCTTAAAAGTGATGTCCACTGTGGCATTTTCATAATTTGGGCGCATGTCAGGTTCGATCTTCTCAGGATCGAAATATCCCAACTGTGACAATTCCCGAATGGTCCTTACCAACAAACTCCTATTGAATTTTTGTCCAGGCAAAATCCTGATTTCCCTCATGACCACATGGTCCGAGGTTCTTTCATTCCCTTGGACGGTGACGGAGTTGACAGTTACTTGGGGACCTTCGAAGACCCTCATTTCTATATCAATAGAATCTTCTTTGATTTTGACTTCAACGGGCTCTATGGTGAAAAACAGGTAACCGTTGTCTTGGTAAAGTGAACTGACATCATCTCCTTTTTGAGGATCATAATTCAGTCTTTTATCTAATTTTTCTTTGTCATAGACATCTCCTTTTGCTATGCCAAGACGGTCTTGAAGTACGCTGTTTGGGTGTAGATAATTACCCACAAAAGTAATGTTACGGTAATAGTATTTCTTTCCTTCTTCCAAGGAGATGTCCACATTCACTGTATTGTCAGAAAACCTGTAGACCGAATCCATAAGAATCTCAGCATCCCTGTAGCCTTTGGAGTTATAATAGGCGATGACTTTTTCCTTGTCCTCTTTAAATTCTTTGGAGACAAATTTGGAAGCATTTAAGAAGTTAAGCTTGAAATTTTTGTTGATATACTCCTTCACTTTGGCATCCTCGACAGGAGTCATGTGGAATATGGCGTCAGCTGCAGATTTTGGGGTAGTATTGGAAATCCGTGAAGCAATGTCTCTTCCAAGGTACATTCTTGGGTGTTCCTTTGTTTTCTTCATTTTGGACTTTACCTTTTTGGCATCTATGCCTTCGGCTCCAAAAACCCTTACTTCATTGATTTTGACTTTTGTTTTTGGATCGACCTCAAACCTCAGTTTCACACTGTTTGGTAAGGTGGTATCTCTTTCCTGAATGACTTTTACATCGGTATTGAGGTAACCTTTATCAACAAAATATTGTCGAATATTCCTTTGGGATGTATTCAATACGTCATCTCTGACCACACGTCCACGGATTTTGATTTTATCCTTTAACTCACTTTCCTGAGTTTTGTTGACACCTGTAAACTCCACCCTACTGAACCTAGGCCTTTCCGTGAGTTCCATCAGGAGATAGACATCATCACCTTCAATTTTGGTAACAAGAATTTTTACATCACCGATAATTCCCTGTCCCCAGATTCTTTTCAAGGCTGTCGAAATCGCATCACCCGGGATTGAAATGACATCGTCTACCCTAAG
This sequence comes from Aquiflexum gelatinilyticum, assembly GCF_024741135.1. Lineage (GTDB taxonomy): Bacteria > Bacteroidota > Bacteroidia > Cytophagales > Cyclobacteriaceae > Cognataquiflexum > Cognataquiflexum gelatinilyticum. Next base: position 347,733 of record NZ_JANSUY010000004.1, on the reverse strand, counting down.
GCCGGACAAAGAAATAATGGCTACCTCATCCAAAGTGGTTAACCCAACCGCTTTGATTTCGGCTATCCTGTATTTTTGTGGTTTGGAATAATTCAATTCTAAAATATCCACAGGCCTGGCAGGGGTATAGCGGCTTTGACCCAAACGGATCTGGGCTTGGGCGCTAAGGACCCATATCATAAGGCAAAGGATAGTAAAACTCTTTTTCATCAAAATTAAGGTTTAATCTGAGCTCCCGTTTTGCCAAATCTTCTTTCTCGTTTCTGATAATCGAGGATGGCGTCCACGAGATGCTCTTTTCTAAAATCCGGCCATAACACCTCTGTAAAATACAGTTCTGTATAAGCCAATTGCCAAAGGAGGAAATTGCTGATTCTTATTTCCCCGCTTGTCCTGATCAGCAGTTCCGGATCAGGGATGTTTTTGGTATTCAAGTTTGCAGCAATTACTTCCTGCGTGATATCTTCAATATTGAGTTGTTTTGCTTCTACTTTTTTGACAATCGATTTGACCGCATCCTGAATTTCCCATCTTCCACTATAACTTAATGCCAAAACAACTGAAAGACCTTTGTTTTCAGATGTCATTGAAATCGCTTCCTTGAGTTTTTCTTTTGCTTTTCGCGGAAGACTATCTGTGTCTCCTATTGTAAGAAGTCTGATGTTGTTTTTCATCATGTTTGGAACTTCTCCCGAAATGGTATCTACCAGGAGTTCCATCAATGCAGTGACTTCATCTTCCGGTCTTGACCAATTTTCGGTAGAAAATGCATATAAAGTCAGGAATTTTACCCCAAGTTCAGCAGAACCTTCAATGGAATCTCTCACGGCATTTATGGCGTTTTTATGGCCAAAAATCCTCATGGCTCCCTTTTGTTGGGCCCAACGTCCATTGCCATCCATGATAATAGCGATGTGATGGGGGATTTTCTCTTTGTCTAATGATTCTTTCATTTCGTAGGGATACGAAAGGGCCTTCGTTTTTTGGAGGTACAAAAATGCTATTTCTTTTTCAATATTCTATTTTTGGCAGAAATTAATAAGAATAACATTTCACCGAACTGAAAGTGTAACTTAGGGTGATGCCCAAAAAGTAATACCAGTCTTTGTCACTGTAATTGCCATAGTTGTACCCGGTCAAGGTATTGGGGTTGTTAGGGTCCGGAAAGCGTGGGATAAATGGCTCCTCTCCATACAGCTTGTCCAGAGCATCGGTAAAGGTTGCCCTTGCACCAAATTCTGCCGCAAGAATCCACTTGTCAGATAGTTTGTATTTGATTCCGATTCCAAAAGGAATGACCGGCGTACCCACGTTATAGCCTGTCGGGTTGGGATCATCTTCGAATTTTCTTCCTTTTCCTACAAATCCAGAAAAACCCAAACCCAGAAAACCATATGGTGAAAACCTGAATTGGGCGTAGCGGTTCGTAAAATCAAGGAAGTGATATTCCATGACAACGGAAGCTTCAAAAAGAGAGCCGTTGAAACCCGCATTTCTGTAAGCCATAACCGGATCAATTGGATTGATACTATCCGCTGCATTGAGCCTTGCAAATGACAACCCACCACGGAGTGACCATACATTGTCAAAATTTCGTCTGCCAAATAACGTCCCTTGAAGTCCAATCTGATTTGGATCGAGCCCCCGGATAATGTCACCCGAGTAGGTGGCTATACCGAAACCTCCGCCTGCATCATATTTTTGTGCGATTGAATTTTCTGGATTTAAAAAGACCAGAAAAACCAAAAGAAATGACAAAGACAAAATCCAAAACTTATTCTTTTTCAAGACGATGCAATTTATGAACTAGACAACGATATAAAAACCCGTATAAGTATTTGCGGGGTTAATTTTTGTTAATGATAAGAAGTGTATCAGGTGCACTAAAACCGTATAAGGCACTGTTATATTGGATGTTACAGCCTAATAAATAGCTGACAATCTTTTAATTCCGCATATCAAATCCCCAATTGAGTTTTTGGCGAAGGGTATCGAAATAACTGTAGGTAGCGAATTTGACTAATTTTGCTGAAAATTCAGCTTTTTTCACTTTCAATTTTACACTGGCATCAATGGGAGTCGACCTTGAATCCAACGAAATCAAAAACTTCTCACTCCTTCCCTCAATTTTAAAGCTGATTTCATTGTCATCTGAGACAATTATCGGACGGACATTCAGATTATGCGGACTTACAGGAGTAATGACAAAATTTCTAGCTCCAGGAGTAATCAGCGGACCACCACAGCTCAGGGAGTATCCCGTAGATCCTGTGGGTGTTGCCACAATCAACCCATCCGCCCAATAGCTGTTGAGGTAGAGGTCATTGATATAGGTATGTACAGTAATCATGGAGGAAGTGTCCCGCTTGTGAATGGTAAATTCATTCAATCCGAAATTTAGACCATTGAATAAGGGAATATCTGATTCTAGTTTTAACAGAGACCTAGACTCGATGGAATAGGAGCCGGAAATCAATTCCCCAATGCTGTTTTCAATGTTTTCTTTTGCTACAGTGGCCAAAAAACCCAACCTACCGGTGTTGACACCTAGGATAGGGATCTCATTTTCCCCGACAAGACAAACGGAATCAAGCAAAGTACCATCCCCACCGATGGAAATTACAAAATCCGAATCTTTGATTGTGTCATTTTGATTGATGGATTGTAGACCTTTTGTCGGGAATCCATTTTTTTTGAGTGATTTTAGCAGGGATTCCGTGAGGTTGATGTCAACGTTTTTTTCCCTTAGGACTTTGAACAGAAACCCTATCTGAGGAAGAAACTCTTTTTGAACACCTATCCCATGTAAAGTGATTTTCATTAAAGGATAGGATTAGATCTGTAAAAATCTGAAAAGATTGTCAATACGTTCCTGCTCACCGCTGATGCCTTCCTCCTCTTGGAAATGGTCAAGAATCCGATAGCCAAACCGCTCCAGCGTGGCTTTGACATGTCTGAGCTCTGTTTTATCCAGTTTTAATGTCAATTTAATTTTGGAGTCATCAAGCGGGTCGCTTGATAAAAAGCTGCTCAATATTTTCGTGTTTTCGGATTCAATGATCCGGGCTATTTCAAACAGACTGTAATCGGTCATATTCATAGAAAGAACCAAGACAGCACCGTTGGATTGAATAGAAAGAGAATCTGCAAAAGCGCTGATGGCATCTTCCATAGTCACCACACCAAGGTAATTGTTTTCTCTATCTACCACCGCTATCATATTGGAATGAAATTCGGAAGCGACTTTGATAACATCATATATATGCTTGTCTTGGTAAACAAAACAAGAAACGTTGTCTAGGGAAATTTCCGCAATGCTTGTTTCAGGGTTGTTGATGGTAAAAACCAAATCTTCTGTAATAAAACCCAAGAACCTGCTGTCTTCTACTACAGGCAGAATATCCGTTCTGATTTCTTCCATCCAGTTCAAAGCTAATTTGACCTTGTCTTTGAGTTTCAAAGGAGGGATGAGGTTATTGATAAATTCGTAGGCCTGCATGCAATAAATATATTAAATAGGATTCGAAATATAAAACGAAGGGAGAAGGCAACAAGTTTGAAAGTATCGGTAATTACAGAAACAACCTATGTAATCCTAAAATCGATTTTGCTACAGCTAAGCCAATTTTCTATTATTTCTTTTCCAAATTCAGTCAGATAAGCCTCCGGATGATATTGGATTCCAAGGATAGGCATTGTTTTGTGAGCCATGGCCATGATTTCACCTTGGCCGGTTTGCAGAAGTATTTGAAGGCATTCAGGAATATTTTTGATTTCTAGGGAATGGTATCTTGTAACTGAAAAAGTTTCAGGTAATCCTTTCAGGATTTCATGGCTCTGCAAAGTCTGAAAAACAGAGTGAACCTTCCCGTGTACTGGTTTTTTACTTTTTACCAATTGCGCTCCAAAGTGCTCGCCGATAGCCTGATGACCCAAGCAAATACCCAAAATAGGGATCTTACCCACATACCAATCGAGAATTTTCATAAGATTCCCAGCTTTTGAAGGGGATTCAGGACCGGGTGAAAGAATCAGACCATCCCAGGATTTTGAGGTGAGTTGCTCTAAGTCAACATCGTTTCTGACTATTTCCAACTCAATCCCAGTCTGTCGCAAATAATCTGCAAGAATATGGGAAAATGAATCAAAATTGTCAATCAGCAAGACCATCTGCTGTATTTTTCACCAAATCTTGAATCGAAGATATGGTGTTTTTGATAATAGGGGTAAAGCCATCAAATGCATCGATTAAAACGGGCGCTATCGGCTCGAGGTAGGTATAGGTCTTGGAATCTTTTGTCCAATCCTTGGGTAGTGAATAGTCAAATGAATCTGCCAGCCAAACAAAAAAGCTGAGAATAAAGACTGTTTTGAATAACCCCAAAATCCCTCCTGCCATATTATCCACAGCACCCAATATGGTAAAATCCAAAGTCTTCTTCACCAAAAATGCCAAGCCCCTGATGATCAGTATCACTCCCAAAAAGATCAAAATGAATGCTGCAAATGGCAACAGGAATGTCATTTCATTTACTTGTTTGGCAAGAAGATTTGCCCCCCAATTCATAAAATGAAAGGCAAGTATAATGGCAAATATGAATGCCACTATAGAAAGCAGACCTATAAACAATCCCTCCTTGTATCCGCTGTAAGCACCCAAAGCCAAAAAAACCACTATAAATACATCCAGGATATTCAAGGCTTATCAGGATAAAAGTTCCTTGACTTTTTGTGAAATCGCTTTTCCGTCGGCTTTTCCAGCGAGGGCCTTAGAGGCAATGCCCATCACCTTTCCCATGTCCTTAGGCCCGGTCGCTCCGGATTCAGAAATGATGGCTTTCAATTCTTCCACCAGTTCTTCATCAGTCAACTGCTTCGGCAAAAACTCACTGATAATTTCCAGTTCTGCCATTTCGACTGAATAGAGGTCTTCTCTGTTTTGTTGCTTGTAAATATCTGCTGAATCCTTCCTCTGCTTGGCAGCTTTGGTCAACAGCTTCATTTCATCTTCATTGGAAAGCTCAGCGCCTGCTCCTTCTTTTGTTTCTTCCAAGAGGATCAGCGATTTGATAGCCCTCAATGCCCTCAACCTGTCTTTGTCTCTTGCGAGCATTGCATTTTTTATTTCACTTTCTACACTTGCCTTTAAACCCATTGTCTTGTTCTTTGTGTTATAGGTGTAAATTTGTCACAAAATTATCTTTTAATCTAGGAAAATGACCAAACTGAGCGTAAATATTAACAAAATCGCCACCCTCAGGAATGCACGTGGAGGCAATAATCCGAATGTTGTAAAGGTGGCTTTGGATGCTGAGCGTTTTGGCGCACAAGGGATTACCGTTCACCCAAGACCAGACGAAAGACATATCAGGTATCAAGATGTCATCGATCTGGCTAAAGTGGTTACCACAGAATTCAACATTGAAGGTTACCCTGACCAAAGGTTTATGGATTTGATCAGGTTGGTCAGGCCCGCCCAGGCAACATTGGTTCCGGATCCGCCTCAGGCAATTACCTCCAGTAGTGGTTGGGATACCATCAAGCATCAACTCCTGCTTAGAGACATTGTAGCTGAGCTGCATGAGTCGGGTACTAGAGTCTCCATTTTTATCAATCCCGAATCCAAATATTTTGAACCGGCAAAAAATACCGGAACTGATAGGGTTGAGTTGTATACAGAGCCTTATGCTACGGCTTATCCCTCAAACAAAGAGGAAGCTATTAGGCCATATGTTGAAGTGGCTTTGTTGGCCAAAGAGTTGGGACTTGGTCTGAATGCAGGTCATGATTTGGATTTGCACAACCTAAAATTTCTAAAGGAAAGTATTCCATTTTTGGATGAGGTTTCCATAGGTCATGCGCTGATTTGCGATGCGCTGTATTTTGGATTGGAAAATACCATTCAGATGTATAGGAGACAGTTAGAAGTGTGAGATTTAGAATCCATCCTTCAGACTGTTTCTCCAGGCAAAGGCCAACATGGGTAATTGTTGGTAGCTGTTGATGCCGGCTTTGACACCTTGGGTTTTTAGAAAAAGGTCATTTGATTTTCGACTGATTTCCAGGTTCAAAGGTTTGATTTTTTCATTTTCCTTCTGGATAGAAATCAGATCATTTCGGATACCTGGTGGCAAAGTTTTATAAAAATCTTTGAATAAATCTTTGGACATCCTATACATGTCATTCATTTGGTATTTCAACAACCTGAGTTGTCCGGAATACTGCAACAAGGGATCATCAGAATTGGAACAGATAACCCAGGCGATGAAATTAGCCTCCCCTTCATCCGTGACGCCATAACTGTGCGCCATTTCGTGTGCGATAGTGAATGGTTTCTCGAGATGATGCAATGTCGGATCGATATAACTTTCACCTGTAAAAGGGAAATAGATTCCCAAAATGCCCATTTTTCTCATGAATCCCGCAGGATAAAATTGCTTTGTCCTTGGATTGCCAGTAAAATTCAGTCCCAATAAATAGAGGTTTTCCCGCATATTGGCCCTGACCAATTTTTCCAGGTCCGGATATTCAATGGTTTTTTTTATGGCTATGGTATCTTCCTCAATATTGTAGCGAAGCTGGCTTAGGATATTTCGGGTGAGTTCAGTTTCCTTGATCAGCTGTTCCTCATTGAGTGGAATCGGATTGAGACCAACTTGTTGGAAAATCGGAATCCTTTGGTAATTGTAACCCCAAAGTATCAGGAAGAAGAAAACTATTGCTCCCAAATAATTGAACAAAGACCTGATGGAATAGCCTAATTTATATTTCCAACCCTGAGTTTGATTTAGGCGGTAGAAATAAAAACCGATGAAAAATATGAGGGAGGCGATGAATACATAAACCGTAGCAAAAGGAAGCAGAGATAGGGAAAGGTCAATGACATTCCTGATTCCCGGAAAAAAGGACCTCGAATAAATTGCTTCGGTTTTCTCGGGGTATTTAATTGCAAAATGCCTGACCAGAAGACTGATCAGGCCCAATAATGTCCAGGTCCAATTTCCTCGCAACATCGGGAACAATTAAATTCCTTCCGCCTGAACCTCTTTGACCTCAGGAAGCATTCGAGTCAATAGATTTTGGATTCCTGCTTTCAGTGTAATCGTACTTGATGGGCATCCCGAGCAGCTTCCCTGAAGCAGTACCTTTACAATTCCTTCATTGAAACTGTGAAAAACGATTGCACCACCGTCTTGCTCGACTGCAGGCCGGATGTATTCATCAAGGATTCCTTTGATTTTTTTTACGGTTTCAGAATCATTTTCATTGAAAAGAGGATCCTTCTCAAATGATGCCATCACGACGGCAGATTTTCCTGCTTCCAGGTATTTTTTGATATGGTCACGAATGATATCCTGGATTTCAACCCAATCAATATCCTCTTTTTTGGTGACCGTCACAAAATTTGCTGTGATAAATACTCTGTCTACGGCAGCAAAATTAAATAATTCATTGGCCAAAGGTGAAGTTTCCGTGCTTGATTGATCAGGGTAATCAAAGCTTACACCTTCATCCGTCAACATGAAATTTACTACAAATTTCAAAGAATTGGGATTCGGATTAGCCTCCATATAGATATGGACCGGTCTTTTTTGAGCTTGCAGCATAATTGATTTGTTTTACTACTTACATACCACCAAAACAAGGGATAAGTTCCTTTGTTTTTTATTTTTGGGTTTTCAATTTTGCAACTCGGAACAAATAGGTCAAAGTAAGTTCGATATTGGTAGAATTCATATCAAAAATCCGGTCTAAAGTTTCAGGTCTGCCAAATTCATACGAAAACCTCAAATCAGCTTCCAAAGTACTTTTTCCAAATAATTTGGAAAGTCCTGCTCCGGCTGTAAGTCCATACATGAACTTTCTGGGATTATCCTCCGGCGTCCCATATGTCGGCAAGAAAAGAGGGCCTTCAAAATCTCTCTGTACATCGGTTGCATTCAGTAAATAACCAAAGTGTGGGCCGATTTTGATGTGAAATCTTCCACCTTTCCCGGCATAAAAGTTAGAGAGTACCGGCATTTTCAAATAATTCAATTCTGTTTGATTGGTACCTACAAGCAAGGTATCAGTTTGGATATACCCTAATGTAAGGTATTGGATCTCAATCTGGATTCCGGCATTTTTTCCTGCAAAATGTTCCATGACAAAAGCAAAAGTAGGGGCAGAAATACCGCCGGTCCTTACTGCCGGTCTTCCTGCAGAATACCTGTAAGACATGGATGAAACGGAATATCCTCCCCTGATTCCAAAACTTGTCTGCCCATTGACCAATATTGGCAAACTAAGTAGTGCAATTATGGATATGGTGAAGATTAATTTTTGCATTGCCAAAAATAGGGATTAGAATTTCAATATCTGAGCAAAAATCATTTTCCTGCTGGGAGACTATATTTTGCCTTGATCGGTTTTCCATCTATCGATATTCCTTCGATAATTATAGATTTGGGACTTTGTATGTCATTCATAAAGAATTCGATTAGAAGGCTTCCATTTTCACCGTCAGTGATCAGATATGGATTCCAGTATAGCGTAGCCCGCTCATCTGCTCCTACCGGCAAAGATTCCTGATCATTTTCATGGCTTAAACTATAGAAATTATTGGGAACCGAAAATCCCTCAATGACAAGGGTGTTCGTATTAGCTGAAGAAGCATTTAGAATAGGAGAAGGTTGCCCTCCTTTTTTGAGGTAAATGGCGATGACGCCATTTCTTCCCATATCACCCATTATGGAAGCCATTCTTGTCACCACCTCGATTCTTTCTACATCATTTGGGTTGATGGAATTGATGTTCGAAGCGGCGCTATTGCCCGGAAGGATAGCACCGTCCACCATTACCATGGGTTCCAATGAATTTGTACCTGAGGTAGCACCTCCCCTTAAAGTTACCTGACCAAAGGAATTGACATTCATACCAGGAACGTATGGTTTTAGACTTAGCAAAAGATCGGTAGAATTACCTCCCCGCATGAGAACGTCTCCTTGGATGACATGGTCTGCTTTTCCATATATGGCCATTGTTTTGTCTTTGGGTTCGTCTTCATTCACAATTACCTGTTCGAGTTCCACTGTCTTTTCTTCGATTTTTGAAAAAATTGATTCATTTGTACCCGTTATTTTTGGCATGATTACCGATTCAGGTACAAAAAAGGGAGGTTTCAATGGCGTGATGATCTGAAATTTTCCAAATGAATTTCCTTTTTTGTCCAAGGCCATAAAAGTAAAATCAAGGGGCCCATAGAAGTCCATGTCCTCGAGACTGAATTTGCCTTCCGCATCGGACTGAAGTTCAAGAGAAGCTGAAAAATTATTGAAATAGGCAGTAAAAGGCATTGATTCAGGTTTTCCTTTTTCATTGAAAAATTGTCCCGATACATTCATGTCTTTTTCAAGTGAGTAGGTAAATTTTTCTGTAGAAATGTGCTTGGGGACTTCTTTTATGGCCAATCCATTAATAATGTTTGGATTCAAGGAAATAGGAGTGACCAAGTAATCATCAGTCACAGCTACTGAAAGATTAGCAGCAACAGGATTTCCGTTTTGATCCTTCAGTTCAACCGTCAAGCTGACTTTCTCCCTGGTCCGGTATTCGTTTTTATCCGGTTTGAAAATGGCCTCAATCTTCGAAATGGGTTCTTCAGAAGAAACGGTTTCTGTAATCCTGTCAAAATGACTCAGGACCGGCAGTGCTTTGACAAAGTAAGCGTCAGGACCATAATTCCTATTCCAATTGGTATACGAACGCAAATAATACTGCTTCTGATTGAGTGTGTCAGGTAAAAATATGTCTCCGACAGCGAGTCCATTTTCAATTTTCAGTTTTTTCTGAATGATAACATCCCTATTCTCAGAAATCAATTCTACATACAAAATCTTGCTTAGTTCCTTCTTAAGCGTTGGATTGGTGTAGTTCAGATAAGCTTTGAAAAATAATTGATCACCCTGATAGTAAAATGGTCTGTCCAAGTGAAGGTAAACTTTCTCTTGAAGGCCATTGGCATCTTTTGCCATTTGGGTATTGGATTCCAATGAAAATGGAGGAGAATAATCCATTGGCAAAAGGGTAGCCACTTTCCTTTTGTCCATATCACCGGAGAAGGTCACATCTTTCTGGTTCAGGACAATGCCGTTTGAATTGACATTGACATAATTGCCGTTGACTTCTATCCATGATATGGGATATGGTGCATCCTTGTAGGTATTGATGGTGCTGTAGCCTTTTTCATAGTGGACCTCGATCCTGCCTTTAAGGTAAATTCTATACTCGCCAGGCCTTCTTCCTGGAGTCACAAGGTTCTCAGGGTTATAGACTATGACGGATTTTCCCAGTTCATTTGAAAAAACATCAGACCGCATATTCAATGTTTCCGATCCGCCAGGTTTGTTTCCATAAAGCATAAATCCCTCCTGATTATGTAAGTTTTGGATCATGGCCCTAAACATGTTTGCGGGAGACTTTTTGTAGGTTTCTTGTCGGTTTTTACCCCAAGTTTGTTTTACGGTTTGGACACTGGTATCCATTTCCACAAATCTTGTGGCTCCTGCGATGATGTAGTATTGCGGCGTAAAATAAAATTCCCTGAGATCAAAAGTGAGGTTATATCCTAGTCCATTATTCTTGATTTCTATAGGTTGGATAGCGGTGGCCCGGAAGCTGTTTGTAGAATTGTCTTCGGGAAATTCAATAACCCAAGGATTGAGGATTTCGCATTGTGCAGCGAGGTTGTCATTTCCCAAAAACAGGTTTTTGAATCTTTTTAATTCTCTTTCCCAAGCCTTATCTCTCGTTGCTTTGATTTCGACGTCTGAAAGTTCTTGCTCAGAGGAAACCAAAGTCACATTAAGAATAAATTGTCCGCCAGGTTTGATGGAAGCGGGTTTTTGTAAGGCCTGATAGCCAATAAAAGAAAAGGCAACTTCCACTTCTCCCTCTGGAACATTTGCCAAGCTGAAGGTCCCGTCCATGTCAGTGACGGTAGACAGTGTAGTATTGTTGATAAAAACATTACAAAATGGGAGCGGTTCTCCGGTCTTACTGTCCGTAACTTTTCCTGTTATTGTCCCCGTGGTTTGTGAAAAACCTGTTAATGAAATCAAAATCAAAAAAAATGCTATTGGAAAAATTCTCATATCAGAATGTACTAATGATTAAGGCGAAATATAAAATATAATACGGTTAAGGGGAAAGTTTGATGAAAAAAAATGCACAAAATCTAAAAGATTTTGTGCATTAGTGCATTCAAAGAATATTAGCTCAAGATTATTTTTTCTTTTTGCCTTTGCCTTCTTTGATTTCTTCGATGTCCTCTCTGTCTTTCAGCTTCTTGTCATCGACATTTTTATTCAGAAATTCATTGAGTTTGTCAATAGAGAAAGTGCTTGAAATCTCTCCAAAGGTGTCAATGTTCATCTTGAATCCTTCCAAGTCTTTGTGGACTTTTGCGATTTCTTCTTTTTTAGGTTTTTTAGCCATAGGAGATTGTGATTTTTGGGATTTGTCAAACTACCTGCAAAGTATCTAAGGCAAATTTAATCCTTTTGGAAAGCTCTTCCTTTCCTAATATACTGAATACAGCCATCAGATCAGGACCGGCACCTACTCCTGTCACTGCCAAGCGCACTGCCTGCATGACCTTTCCTAATTTGATGCCATTGGCTTCTGCGGATTCCTCAAGAACAGCCTTTGCAATTTCAGGAGTGAATTCGCCGATATGAGACGCTAGCTTTTCTATATAGGTTCTCAAAACGGTGACCACTTCGGCATTCCATTTTTTGTTTGCAATTTCCTCATCAAAAGAAGTAGGTGCGATCAGCATAAACTTTCCTTCTTTCCAAAGGTCGGCGGGGAAAGTAGCTCTTTCCTTCATGACATGGGCTATTTTTGCTGCTTTTTCCTTGTCTATTGAAAGCCCCTCTTTTTCTATGTCAGCGATCAGGTAGGCCGACAATTCTTCATCGGATTTGGCCCTGAGGTATTGTTCATTGAACCATTTTGCCTTGTTGATGTCAAATTTGGTACCTGATTTACCGATTCTTTCAATCGAAAATGCGTCTACCAATTCTTCCAAACTGAATATCTCCTTATGGTCTCCCGGATTCCATCCCAAGAAAGCCAAGAAATTCAACATCGCTTCAGGGAGGTAGCCGGCTTCACGGAATCCCATAGCCGTTTCTCCTGAACTCGGATCTTTCCAATCCATCGGGAATACCGGAAAACCATGCTTGTCGGCATCTCTTTTGGATAGCTTTCCATTTCCGTCAGGCTTTAGCAAAAGTGGCAAATGCGCAAATTCCGGCATGGTAGCTTCCCAGCCAAAGTATTTGTAAAGCAATACGTGTAAAGGCGCTGAAGGAAGCCACTCCTCACCACGGATTACATGGGTGATTTTCATAAGGTGGTCATCGACAATATTGGCCAAATGGTAAGTAGGCATACCGTCGGATTTCATCAGGACTTTATCGTCCAATGTACTCGAATGAACCATCACCCATCCACGGATCAGGTCATGCAATCTTACTTCTTCTTTTCTTGGGATTTTCACACGGATGACATAAGCTTCACCGGAAGCCAATCTCGCCTTGACCTCATCTTCAGGAAGAGTCAGCGAGTTTTTCATTTGGGTTCTGGTGATAGAATTATACTGCGGGGATACGACCCTTGCGGCAGTCAGTCTTTCACGCATGGCTTCCAATTCTTCAGAAGTATCAAATGCATAATAGGCATGGCCTTTTTCGATCAGGTCAAGGGCATACTGCATGTACATGGATTTTCTTTCAGACTGTCGGTATGGAGCGCTGTTGCCGGGATTCCAAGGGCTCTCATCAGGGGAAATTCCAAGCCAATCCAATGCATCCTTGATATAGTCTTCCGCTCCGGGTACAAACCTGTTTTGGTCGGTGTCCTCAATTCTCAAAAGGAATTTTCCTCCGGTTTTTCTTGCGTATAGGTAATTGTATAAAGCGGTTCTGACGCCACCGATATGTAAAGCTCCTGTTGGAGAAGGTGCAAATCTTACACGTACTTCTTTGTTCATGGTATTGGTTTATTCTTTTTACAACCTGTCTGAATCCGTTTGGTTGTATTGTTTAGTCTTATTTGAGGCTGCAAAGATAGGAAAAGATAAGGATTGGTCTAAACAAAAAAGGGAACCCGTTTGGATTCCCTTTTTGTGAAAAAGACAATTAAGCGTCTTTTCTGTGTCTGATTTTCTCCTTGATCTTGGCAGACTTTCCTTGACGGCCTCTTAGGTAGTACAATCTAGCTCTTCTTACCTTACCTTCTCTCATCAATTCGATTTTGTCGATTGCTGGAGAGATGATTGGAAATATTCTTTCCACACCCACACCGTTTGATACTTTTCTTACAGTGAAAGTTTCTCCGTTTGTATTTGGATTTTTTCTCTGGATGACGGTGCCTTGGAATTGCTGGATACGCTCTTTGTTACCTTCAGTGATTTTCACGTGAACGTTGATGGTATCTCCGGCTTTGAAAGAAGGGAATTTGGCTCTCGCCTCGCTGTATTCCGCTTCTACAATTTTAAGTAGTTCGCTCATAGCTATATATTTTATGTGCTTGTAGCGACTGCGCCTCGGCGCAATCTTTTGTTAGACTCAATGATATTACTTTCTTACATATATCGCCTCAGATTTCTTTTCCTTCGAGAAGGTCCGGTCTTCTTTCTTTGGTTCGGCGAACCGATGCTTCAAATCTCCAGGTATCTATTTTGGCCTGATGTCCTGACATTAATATTTCCGGTACTTTCATTCCCACGTAGTCTGCGGGTCTGGTATATACCGGCGGGGCCAAAAGCCCGTCTTGGAAGGAATCTGTCAATGCCGAGCTTTCGTCATTGAGAACTCCCGGGATCAACCTGATAATGGCATCCGTCACCACCGCTGCGGCCAATTCGCCTCCTGAGAGGACATAATCACCGATGCTGATTTCTTTGGTTATCCATTTCAGTCTGACCCTTTCGTCGACACCTTTATAGTGTCCGCACAGGATGATGAAGTTTTCCTTGAGAGAAAGTTCATTTGCCATTTGTTGGTCAAATTTCTTTCCGTCAGGTGTCATGTAAATGACTTCATCATACTCCCTTTCGCTTTTGAGTGCTTCGATGCACTTTGCGATGGGTTCTATCATCATGACCATCCCGGCACCGCCTCCAAATGCATAGTCATCGACCTGCTTCTGTTTGCCGCCGGCATAATCTCTCAGGTTGTGAACCCTAACTGTGGCCAATCCTTTTTCTTCCGCTCTTTTGAGAATCGAATGAGAAAAAGGCCCTTCCAACAATCCGGGAACAACTGAAATGATGTCAATGCGCATCAGTCTTCCAAATATATGTCAATCAATCCTTCGGGCAGGGAGCAGTAAACTTTCTTTGCTGCCTTGTCGACTTTCTGGATGATCTGGTCTTGAATGGGTATCAAAACCTCTTTTCCTTTATGTTCGACGCCCAATAAATCCTGGGTTTCCATGTCATAAATGACCTTAACCTCTCCGATAAGACCGAGGGAATCATCGATTACCTCAAATCCTACCAATTCATGGTAATAGTATTGGTCTTCTCCAAGCTCTGGAAGTTCACTCATCGGAAGGAATAAAGCCGATCCTACGAGTTTGCTTGCATCGTCTACCGTGTTGAAATCCTCAAATTTTGCAAGCATTTTGTTGTTCGGTTGGGAAACAAAATGCTCAATAAAGAAAGGGACTAACCTGTTTTTTTGCTCGATGAAGACCTGCTTCAGTTCTTCGTAATCCTCTGGAAAATCTACATCCAGGACTACCATAACCTCACCATGAAGCCCATGAACTTTGGACACGTAGCCCAATTGGAAACAATTGTCTTTGTTCATGGTGTAAAGGGGTATTAAGCTTGGGTTTCTTCTCCTTCAGCAGATGCTTCAGGTGCTTCAACCTCAGCCGCAGGAGCTTCTTCTACTTTTGGAGTAGCAGCAGCGATAGCGTCATCTTCTCTTTTCTTGATAGCGTCAAGTCGGGCTTGGTTTTTAGCTGTTTCAGCTTCAAAAGCCTTGGTTTTTGCATCTTCTTTTTCTTTGGACAATCTATCCACTTTACCACCGATGGCAGCCTCTTTGGAAGATTTCCAAGTTTCAAATTTTGCATCTGCCTGATCTTGTGTGATCGCGCCTTTCAATACACCGATTTGAAGGTGTTTTTGCAACAATATACCTCTGTAAGAAAGCATAGCCTTTACTGTATCAGTCGGCTGCGCACCGTTCAACAACCATTTAAGAGCACGCTCATTGTTGATGTTGATGGATGCAGGGTCAGTGTTGGGGTTATAAGTCCCGATTTTCTCGATAAAGCGTCCATCACGTGGAGCTCTAGCATCAGCTACTACAACGTCATAGATGGCCATTTTTTTTCTGCCTCTACGCGATAATCTGATTTTTACTGCCATATTAATTTGATATTTAGTGAATTGATGGATCCCGTCCATCTTAAATTTTGGACTGCAAAGATAGCGTATTAAAAATGAAATGAACAAATGACCCTAATATTATTTGCGGAAATGGAGGGAATTGATTTAACTTGCGACCTGATTTAGAAGCGAGAGATTAGAAGCGAGAAGAGAGAGAAGAAACTAGCGTCAAGAAACAAGACCAGCTTAATTTAAAGACTTTTTGGAATTGTTTTCAAACACAGGTTGCAAATCTAGTATCTCGCATCTCAGATCTAGCGGTCTAAATTTGGCCTCGTAGTTCAATGGATAGAATAGTTGTTTCCTAAACAATAGATATGGGTTCGATTCCCGTCGAGGCTACCAAAAGAAAAACCCTTCAGAAATGATGGGTTTTTTTATGGCTTGATACTAAAAACTTCAAACTCCCCATCGTTTTTGACAAAGAGAATCCATCTTTCATTTTTGACCTTGATGGATTTAATATGTTTGATATCTCCTTGTATACCGAGTTTCCCATTTTCCATAATTGAAAAACCACCCTTTCCGTTTCCTTTCAAAGCCAATCCATGACTCCCCTGATAAGCACCAAAATAGGGCGAAACGGCTGTCATATTTCCTCCCAGAAGCATATCCAAAATCCCATCACCGTCCAGGTCTTCCATCAAAATTACCTGTATCGGTGCAAATTGGGCTTCAGTGGGCAGGGGTTGAATGGTGAATCCTTTTCCAACATTATTGAATAAAATCACGGATTCGAATTTTTTTGCTTCGAAAAGTTTGGCATCGGCTAACTTGAAGTTCTTGAAAATCTCATCCACTGTTTTGCCGGCAAAGTCTGAATGCCTGACAAAGTCTTTTTTGAGTAAAGGAATCTGTTTTACCAATTCATCCCTTGTGGCGATGGTATATTCTTTGCCGTCTTTATGGTAAGTCAGGATTTGTTCCAAACTGCCGTTTCCATCAAAATCCTTGACATACATCCTGACGGGAGCTTCTTCGGAGGTTTTTAGCCGGCTGTTCAATCCAAGATTTCCCAGCACCAAGTCCGGGAAACCATCACCGTTCAAATCCCCAATTTCTACCGTATTCCACCAGCCTGAAGTATTGGCTAACCCAAATTTGTTTGTTTCATTAATCAACCTCCCATCACGGTGCATCAAAATGGTGATGGGCATCCATTCACCCACGACAACCAAATCCATTTTTCCATCTAGATCCAAGTCTACCCAAGCGGCGGATTTGACCATTCCGATAGCGGTTAAGTCAGGTGCAATTTGGGGAGTGATATCTGCATACGTTCCATTTCCGCTGTTCTTAAGGATATAACTTATAGGAAGCTGTCCATATTTCCCAATGACATTTCTTCCTCCTACAAACAAATCCTCCAGACCGTCGCCATCGATATCATGGGAAATTGCTACAGAATATTGGCTTTCAGGATCAATGGGAAGATCAAGGGAGGAGGAATATGAACTTTGATTTTGGTGTAAGAGAATTTTATTTGAATGAGTGCTTGAAGGGTTATTTCCTCCATTCAGCAAAAGTAAATCTGCGTTATCCTTTGATTCACGTTGCAAAAAGGCAGCATAGGTTTCTTCCGATTCCAGATCTTTTTTTAGAATCTCTTGTTCTGATTGAAGGAATTTTCCGTTTTTGTTTTGGATAAACAATCGGGACTCCTGACCCTTTGCTCCCCCAATAAAAATGTCTTCCAATCCATCCCCATTGGAATCGCCGATGGTAAATGCAGGCCCTTCTTGGGAAAGTTTGTGCGGCAGCAGCGGCTCTTTGTTGAAATCATTGTAATCATCTTCTATGTGCAAAAACTCTAAGCCCGTTTCCTCCGTGCTGAGTTTCTTTAAAAGCGGTTGTTTTGTTTCCTTTTCCGGAATTGAAATAGGTATTGCATTTTCTTCTTTAACCGTAAGAATTCTATTTACTTCTAAGTTGAGCAATGTTTCACTTTTTTCGGTTGGCCAAATGATTTTGAGGGAATCAATAAATACAGTTTTTCCCAGGCCCAAATTGATCTCTGGAGCTACTGAAGACTGGAATCCTCGAGAAGTAAAGTTTTCCTGAATGATTTTTACCCCATTCATATAAGCTTCGACCCTTACCCCGATTCCAAACTTATTGTTTCCTAATCCCTCAAACCTGATTTTAAGAAATGATTGTGTTTCTGTTTCTCCAGATTGATTCAAACTGTTTTCAAAAACTGAGGAAATTTTGTTGATATGATTGACAACCAAATCCAAGTCACCATCATTGTCCAAGTCAGCATAGACCGCACCATTGGAAATCGTGGCTTCAGAAATTCCCCAAGCCTCACTAACATTTTCGAAAGTCAGGTTTCCGGAGTTTTTGAAAAAATAATTTGGGACTTCTCCAGGCGGCATCTGACCTGCAAGGTTCAGGTCGCTGATGTCCGGCTTTTGGACCAAACCTCCTTTTTCTTCCGGATTAGTGATGAAGTTGATATAATCCATATCGTTGGGTCGCCTTGCAATCCCATTAGAGATAAACAAATCTTTCCATCCATCATTGTCAAAATCTGCAAACAAAGGTGACCAGCTCCAATCCGTGGCATTGACACCCGCCAATTGGCCGATTTCCGAAAAAGTACCGTTTGCATTGTTGAGCTGCAGACTGTTTCTTGTAGTTTGTCTTCCGTATCCGAAATTGAGTTTGAGCTGGTATATTTCATAACTGTCTTCACCTGCTGACATTTTTTGGACGATTTCATCCTGCGGTAACATATCAAGACTCATAATATCAATCCATCCATCATTGTTAAAATCCGCCAAATCGTTGCCCATCGAAAACCTGCTCATATACGTCAGGGCATCTTTGCTTGATTCTTTGAAGGTTCCATTTCCCTGGTTGATATAGAGGTAGTCATTTTCATTGAAATCATTGGACACATAGATGTCCGGCCAACTGTCATTGTTGACATCAGCTATTCCGATTCCCAATCCATATCCAATTTGGCTGGAAAAAATCCCTGCCTCGTTGGTCACTGGAGTAAATCTTTTTTCACCTTTTTCAGCATTGTTACGATATAGTCGATCTCCTGCGGGACCGCTGTCCATAAACCTGAGAGAAGACCTCCCGTAGCTGTTTTCTGTATGTACGGCGTGGTTGAGCAAGTACATATCCAAATCTCCGTCTTTGTCATAGTCAAAAAATGTCGCCTGGGTACTGAATCCTTGGAAGTCCAATCCATACAATTCTGCACTTTCAGTAAATGTCAAGTCGCCATTGTTGATGTAAAGTTCGTTTTTGCCTTTAATGCCTTTCCAATCTCCAAGACGGCAGACATAGATATCTAAGAGTCCGTCGCCATTGATATCCGCCATACTGATGCCTGTTTTCCAAGGGCCAAATGAACCAATACCACTCCGGTCAGTAATGTCCTCAAAAACCATATTTCCTTTGTTCAAATAAAGTTTGTTGGGAAGCTGATTTGCAGAAAAATAGAGATCCAACAGCCCGTCATTGTTTATATCCCCGACTGCTACCCCTCCTCCGTTGTAAAAATAAAGGTATTCGATGATATTGAACTCCTCCGTTTCGGTGAGTTGGTTGTTGAAATCTATTCCGGAATTCTCCGCACTTAATTCAACAAAAAGTGTGTTTTGTTTTAATGGGTCTGTTTTTTTGGAACATGCGGTCAGAATGAAAAAAGCAAAAATCAAAAATGGCAAACAGGCATATTTCATCTGATATTTTTTTCATTGATTAAATCCGTTTAAGTCAATTGGAAGGTTCTTTTTCCTCGAGTTGACTTTTTTCAAATTCTTCTTTGAGCCTTTTTTCCACTTTCAAATCCGAGAAAACAGCCTGTACATGCTGTTCGTCTTTGACAAATAAGTTGATTCTTCTTTTGCCGTCGATTTTGTAATAGACTTTCCCTTGGGTAGGATGGTTGATCAATTTAAAATCATCACCATAGACCTCTTTGTATTTCTCCAAAACTTTAGGAAGCAATTCTTCAGCCCAATATTGTCTGTTCCAGGGTGCCCAAGCTACATAAGAATAGGTAACAGGCATCTCGAAAATTTTTTCTTCTATAAATGTTGGAAAAAACCTCATGCTGATTTCGCTGTCATATTCACCGACAATTCGATATTCAACATTGGTCGTTCCACCTGGCCCTTGGGTGATTTTTTGTTGTTTGTTCAATTCAGTACAATGGTCAAAAAAATCCTTTTGAGCCATACCCAAGTGAAATCCCAAAAAAAGACTGTCTGATTTACTGAAACCATCATCGGCTGCGGTATTAAATGAAGAGTCGCAGCTTTGAAGAATTGTACAAAGTATAATTATAGGGAGTAAGATAAATCTGAAACTATGCATAGGTTTATAAGGCATCAATTTTCCAGACAAGATTAGCCTGTTTCTTTATTTTCGAGTTAAAATTAAATGAATTTGAATCTATTCTTCAATCCTATTTGAAAGAATTTTGGAGAATAAAATAAAAAAAAAGCAAGCTGAAATAAATCTTCAGCCTGCTTTTTAATAATATATCAAACCCTAATTAATTGTATCCTGGATTTTGCACCAATTTTGGGTTGGCAAGAAGCTGAGGTGCCGGAATCGGGAACAATTCCAAGAAGCTACCCGGAGTATGTACTCTTTTTGGTCTGTTCATACCTGCAAAAGGCCACCATGCATCTCCATACTTTTTGAATCTGATCAAGTCCTGTCTTCTGGTCATCTCCACGTACATTTCTCTGCCTCGTTCTGCCAAAAGATTTTCATCTGTCAGTGTAGTGAAAGGATCAAGATTACCCGCCCTGGCTCTGATCTGGTTGACTAAAGCCAATGCTTCTGAAGTTTGTCCCAATCTGAATCTTGCTTCTGCCAAAGAAAGAATCACATCAGAAAGCCTAAACACGACGAAATCATTACTCATGTTGTCTGTTCCGCCTCTTTCAAATTCATATTTTGCTATCCTTGCACCTGCTTGACGTAGACCTCCTGGAGATATTTCGTTGAGATATGGCATGAAAGTAAGTGGCGGACCATTAGGATCACCGTTTCTTCCTGTTGGGTCAGTAGGTTCTACTCCAGGATCAACCAAAGTAGATCCATCTGCACGAGTTTGTGGACCAACCAAGAAATTACTCAACCTTCCATCTCTTGTCCCTGTGGTTTGGGCCAAAGCCAAACCTGTCCAAACTGGACCTTGAACCCCGGGGTTTTTAACAGGATCTACATAGGAATTATAAAATTCTTCTACAGTCTGATATCCATTCCAAGGCTGTTGGGTGAGGTTAAAGGTTGATTGGCTGACAATGTGAAGCGTCATCATTACCCAGTTGAATCCTCTAGCGAAAACCTTGTCATAGGGATAAACGAAAATGTTTTCGGTCGATTGGCTGTTGTTGATGGCAAAGTTATCCCTGTATGATGGCATCAAGCTGTAAGGGCCGCTGTTGATGATTTCAGAAGCATCAGCAGCTGCTAATGCCCATTGTGCAGTACCGGTATATACTTCTGCATTTTGGTAAAGCTTCATTCTGATCATCAAGGCACTCCATTTGGTCATTCTGCCATAAGTAGTAGCATCTTTTGCTACAGGAAGCAAAGGAATGATTTCGTTGAGCTCAGCCAAGATAAAATCATAAACCTCTTTCCTTGATTTGGTGGCAGGGGCTTCTTCATCTATGAAATTTGTTACTATAGGAACATTTCCAAATGCATCCATTGCCCAATAATAGTACAATGCTCTTAATGCCCTCAATTCTGCAACAAATGCAGGGGAATTTGGATTATCAAGAACTTCAAATGAGTAAATAAGCCTATTACAGGTGTTGATTCCGGAAAACAAGAACGTCCAAGAATTTTGGAAAAAGGGATTGTCAGGTTGGAATTCATGTTGGTGCAGTTGCAATAGCACCCCTCCGTCAAACCAGTCACCACCTTTGTGAGAAACAACAATCTCATCAGAAGCAATTTCATTGATAGACCATAGGCCTGAGTGGTTACCTAATCCTCCTAATGAACTATAAGCTTGACCCAAAGCCGAAATAAATTCTTCCTCTGTTTTGAAGAAGTTATCGGCTGTGACCTCGCTAAAAACTTCCTCTTCTAAATCGACACATGATGAAGCGAAATAACTCATTCCCAGGCCAATCAAGAAGTATCTTATATTGATTAATTTTTTCATGATATCTTATGTTTTAGCTTAGAAACTTAAATTAAGGCCGAAAGTAGTGATCGTGGTAGTGAAATAAGTCGCTCTACGCTCGATACCTGGAGCAAGCGGATCATTGCCTGATTCAGAATCACCATATCTTACCTCAGGATCTACACCGGTATATCCGGTGATCATAAACGGATTTTGAACAGAGAGGAAAGTTCTGATTCTTCCGATTGTTCTACCTGGACCCAAATTAAAGTTATAACCAAGTGTTGCGTTATCCAATACCACAAAGTCAGCTTTTTCTACGTGAGTGCTGTTATATTCTGCTTTGGTGATTTTTGGATCGAAATATTTGGTGTTTACAATATTCCAGTTTTGAACAGTTGTGCTTTCAGTGTTTTCATAAAAACCTCTGTAGCTATTGATCAAAGAATGTCCAATTGATCCTCTGAAGAAGAAGTTCAAATCCCAGTTCTTATAGTTAAAGGTGTTATTGAAACCAAAATTCAAAGTGGGATAAGCGGTTCCCAATTGGGTTCTGTCATCATTACAGTTACAATAAACAGGATTACCGTTGGCGTCAACAGCAGTACCATTGATTACTTTCATGATTGGAGCACCTGTATCACTTACCCCCTCTTGGATTGGTCCCCATATTTGGCCGAGTGGGCCATTTTCCTGGATTCTTATCAATTGGGTAAGGTTTTGTCCGGGAGAACCAAAATTGCCACGATAATTAACAGTTCCAAAGCTCAGATTTCCGGCAGACAAGCTCCTCAGGTTTGTACTAAGGGTAGAGAAGTTAACACCTGTAGTCCATCTGAAATCAGATTTTTGGATAGCCTTGTAATTCAACATGACTTCAAGACCTGAATTCTGCAATTCTCCGATGTTCAGTTGGGTTGTGTTGAAAAGATTTGGGGGGACAGGAACAATAATGGGAAGAATCATTCCTGTGGTAACCCTTGAGTAGTAATCAATGGTACCATCCAATTTGTTGTTCAGAATTACAAAGTCCAAACCCACATTGTATTCGTCTTTGGTTTCCCATGCTAAATCTGGATTTTCATTGGATACAGGTCCATAGGATGGTACGAATTGTCCGTTGTAAAAGAAATTACCTGAACGGCCAAATCTCAATAATGAAATGTAGGATTGACCTGGCTGTGTACCTGTTCTACCGTAACTTGCCCTGAATTTCATGGCACTTACGCCTGTCATGTCAATCAAGTTAGCAATATTAACTCCCGCACTGATCGCTGGGAACAGACCCCATTTGTTGTTCTCTCCAAATCTTGATGATCCTTCATACCTTGCACTGACGGACAAAAGGTAAGTATCTTCAATGTTGAAGTTGGCACGGCCAAAGAATGCCACCAATCTGTTTGAGTTTGCATAACTTGAAACTGTTGCCAAACCATTGGCAAAATCAAGTGCTGCACCGATATTGTTATAAGTAAATGCATCTGTCAAGAAATTTCCTGCTTGAGTGTAGTTACCCTGATTGAAAAACTCCTGAAAAGAATAACCTGCCAAGAAAGCCATTCCGACTTTACCCACAGTTTCATCATAATTTAAAGTGGTTTCAAAGAGGTCATTTAGCCTCACATTATTTTCTATTGTAGCTAAGCCATTTCGTCCAAAACCTCCTCCAAATTTCGCAGTCTTAGGAGAATAAGATCCTCTCCAGTCTGTTTCTCTCTGGCTGGCATAGAATACTGCACCTCTAAATTTGCTGGTGAAATTATACTCACCACGAATACTTGCAAGAAGTCTGCTATCTCGTCCATCTGCAATATTCTGTTCTGCGATGGAAACAGGGTTGAACCAATCGAAAATATCCCGCTCATAATAACCTCCAAAATTTGGACTCTGTGGGTTCGGATCCCTAACAGGTACAGTTGGGTTACTTATGATCGCATATCTGAAGGAGTTTTCGTTACCAAATTCCCTGTCTATAGAAGTATTGGAAACGTTTACTGTAAAGATGGCTTTGTCCTTTAATGCTTTTTGGGTCAAATTGATCCTTGCATTCAATTGGTCAAAACCTGAATTGATACCTACACCATTTACATTCCTTGAGTTGATCGAAACCCTGTAGCTAGTACTTGCACTGCCACCTCCAAGAGAAAGGTTATTGATAAAGCTTAATCCTGTGTTGGTAACTTCATCCATCCAGTCTGTGTCTCCTCCAATGTCTCTTGAATTAGGAACCTGTCGGTATTCATCAGCATTCATCACACTGATGGTTCTTGCGACATTTTCTACGGCAGCACTACTGTTGAATTCAACAACTGTTCTTCCGGTTTTTCCGGTTTTGGTGGTGACCAAGATAACACCGGCTGAACCCCTAGTACCATAGATAGCAGCTGCGGATCCATCTTTTAGCACATCCATTGACTCGATGTCATTTGGATCCACGGTACTCAAAGAACCACCGATCACACCATCAATTACAACAAGTGGCTCGGCATTTTCTCCAATTGAAGAGATACCTCTTAAACGCATGTTGAAACCGGCGTTAGGATTGCCACCTGGTCTGGCGATATTTAAACCTGCAACTTTTCCCTGGAGCAATTGACGAGGGTCATTTACTGTACCTTGGTTGAAATCCTCAGCCTTGACACTAGTCACAGCACTTGTAATTTCCTTTCTTTCTTGGGTACCGTAGCCGACGACAATTACTTCGTTGAGGGCTTGAACAGATACTGCCAATCCAACATTGATGACAGACCTGTTAGCTACAGGTTGCTCTGCGGTGACGTATCCGATAAAAGAGAAGACGAGAATTTCCTCAGCGGCAGCCGCTATAGAGTAATTCCCATCCAAATCTGTAATGGCACCTCTAGTTGTGCCCTTTACCAAAACACTGACTCCCGGGATTCCTTCTCCCGAATCAGCATCCGTTACTTTTCCAGTGATTTGACTTTGCTGTGCAAAACTGAGATTTGGGATATTCAGGCACACAAGGCAAAACAAAAGGAAAACGAAATTCCATTGTTTTTTCATGGGTTAATGGGGTTTGATTGTTTGTTTTTTTAATTGATGCTTCCCTATCTTTTTTCATTTCAATAATCATTCAATTATGGATTTTAAAAGAGAAAGGATAGAAAATGCAGTTTAATTTGAAGTTAAAAATTCTTAAAAACAACAATTTGCAACAATAGATTTGCTTATGGCAAATTTAATACCACATTCTTTTTAAAAATAAAGCTTTAGCCAAAGATTATTTCGGTTACCAAAGCTTAATAATATGATAATTATCAATAATGAATGAAAATATAATATGTAATAAATAATTTAATTACATTTAAATTAGAATAAATTTAATTAAAATTATTTAAATGTATTTTTGACATTTTTTTTATCTCGAAACTTTTAAAGTTCAAAAAAATTCAACCTGATTTTTCTCTATTCAAGCTCAATTTTTTCATTGGCATTCTTAAAAATGAAATGTTTAAAACAATTTTTTTTCTATTCTTGTAAACAGAATCCTAATCAAGGAAAAAGGGAAAAACATGGGATTATTTTCAGCAATATTAGGCAATGCAGGTCATGCACATAAAGAGGATCTTATCAAAGATTATGGGAGATTACTGATCGATGGTGAGGAAATTGAAATGGGCTTCAAACTTATCAGAGATGTATTTATTTTTACAACCAAGCGATTAATTTTGATAGAAAAACAAGGAGTCACAGGAAGCAAGGTGGAATACAAGTCGATTTCCTACAAAAGCATTTCAAGATTCAGTGTGGAGACTACTGGGACATTTGATTTAGATGCCGAATTGAAAATCTGGGTTTCAAGCGAACAGGAACCAAGCATCAAAAAACAATTCTCAAAATCTGTCAATGTCTATGAGGTACAAAAGGTTTTGGCTACTTATGTCCTGAAATAAATTGGGTTTTGGACCAATTAGCTTTTTTCCAAATCAGAAAATAATTCAAAAAGCTATTATGACCAAGCTTTTCTTAAAAATCCAAGCCAATTGCCAAACATGACTTTTTCTATGTCCTGAGCAGAATATCCTCTTTTGGATAGCAATCCTGTAAGATTTTGGAGGTCGGCAATGCTTTCCACATCATAGGGACATTGTTCTCTGCCAAATGCTCCATCCAGATCGGATCCAATTCCTATATGGTTGGCATTTCCGGCAATTTGACAAATATGATCCATGTGGTCAATCATCTTTTCCAGGTTACAGCCCATTTCTTTTGGATTTGACTTTCCTCTCACCCAGTTTGGTACCATCATCCAGGCATCCAAAGCACCACCGATGACTGCCCCCCTTTCAATCAATGCTTTGATCTGATCATCCGAAAACTGTCTGTTATGATTGACCAAAGTCCTACAATTATTATGGCTTGCCCATACATGCCCATTGAAATGATCCAAAGCTTCCCAAAAGCTGTCATCGCAAAGGTGGGTAGCGTCCAGAATAATATTCAACCGCTCCATTTCTTTGAGCAGTTCCCTTCCGTTCTTTTCCAATCCACCTGTAGCATCTGTACCATTGGCATATCTGCCGGGCCCATAATGTGCCGGACCCAAAGCCCGAAGGCCCGATTCATAAGCTTTTTCTAGATAATTGACTTTTACGATCGAATCTGCGCCTTCAAGAGAAAGAATATAGCCGATGGGTTTGGTAGTCCAAGGAAGTTCATATAGCCAGAGGTGGAGGTGTTTTTCCAAACTGTCAAGATCTTTGATTTGAGTCATTTCTCCTGTAGCCTCCATGGCTTTGTACCATGCCAACTGACCTTGAGTCTGTGCCCATGCCTGCTCCGGTGAGTGCCATCCCGGTAAAGGATTGCCTTTTGCAACATACCTAGCAATCTGTGTGGCAACTATCAATCCTATATTTCCTTTTCGAAGTTCAGGAAGTGAAACCACAGCATTTCCCCGATCGGGCTTATCTTTCAAACCTTTCTCCCGAGAATTGATCTCCGATATAGATTTTGTGAGGTCCCTGTTCCATTCAAGGGCATTCATGCTGAGATCGAGGTGGGCGTCTATTGTGAACATTTTTATAATTAATAGAAATACTATGGAAATACAATGGGAATATTATTGAAATACAATGGAAATAAGGTAGAAATAAATTGAAATAGGTTTGGGTCTTAAGGTTTGAAAACGACCAATCATTTTTTCTAATTTAAAGTATTATTGAATTTCAATGAGCAAAAAACTTCAAATAGCGTTTGAATTAGGGCCTATATCCATTTATATCAACAAAATATCGTGCAGCATATTTCAAGGTATTTCACGAAGTATATATCCATTTATTTCGCAAAGCATATATCAAAATATTTATTCCAATTCAAAAAGTGCCTCAATCTCTACAGGAATATTATCCGGCAAAGAACCAAATCCTACAGCACTTCTTACGCCGATGCCGTTTTCAGTTCCCCAAACAGCTGCAAACAATTCACTGCAGCCGTTTATGACATATGGATGTCTTTCAAAATCTTGAGTACAGTTCACCATTCCCAATACTTTGATGACGCGTTTGACTTTATTGAGCGAACCGATATTGGCTTTAATCGTGGCCAACATGGCGAGGCCAACTTGTCTTGCTGCAATTTTCCCTTCCTCCATATCCATGTCTTTTCCTACACGGCCGATGATAAGGGTTCCGTCTTCCTGAACGGTACCATGTCCTGAAAGATACAGGTATTTTCCATCAACCAAACAGGGCTTATATACACCAAGAGGCTTTGGAGGGGGAGGTAAATTCAGGCCTAATGCGGCAAAGTTTTCTTCAGGGGTTTTCATTTTATTAGTATCAAGATTTTAGTATCAAGTATCAAGAATGGGAATAGAAATAAAGTTGAAATAAGGTAGAAATAAATTGAAATAGGTTTGGGCCTTGAGGTTTGATTACGATCAATCATTTTTTATAATCATTAGGATATTGATGAAATTTTAATGGGACGAAACCCCGAATAGCATTTGATTCAGGACCTATATCCATTTACATCAACCATGTATCGCAAAGCATATATCAATTAAATATCGCGAAGCATATTTCAAATAAAAACATCCAAGATCAATACCCCTCCCAAACCCACAATCGCCACAATGGTTTCCATCAGGGACCAGGATTTGATGGTATCTTTGACGCTGACATTGAAGTATTCTTTATACAGCCAAAAACCGGCATCGTTGAAATGCGAAAACATTAGACTTCCTGCTCCGATCGCCAATACCAACAAATTTGGATCAACATTTCCCCCACTGACCATGGGTGCAATGATTCCTGCAGTAGTGAGACCGGCGACAGTCGCTGAGCCTACGCAAACCCGGATGATGGCAGTGATCGACCAAGCCAAAATCAGAGGATGTACATCCCATCCCTGCAAGGAATCTGCAATGGTCTGACTGACTCCGGAGTCCATCAGGACCTGCTTTAATGCCCCCGCCCCTGCAATGATCAACAAAATCATGGCGACGTCTTTCGCAGCTACGACATAGAGATCCATCAACTGAGGAACTTTAAAATTCATTTTTATCCCCAATGTAAAAGTAGCTACCAACAAAGAAATCAACATCACCATTCCCGGATCACCTACAAATTTGAAATAGGGGAAAAGCGGATTGTCCGGAGACATCTGTAAGCCGATAATGGTAGTACCTACCAAAAGGAAAACCGGGAATAGCGCTGAGAAAAAGCTGTTGAATGTGCCGGGAAGGTCTTTTTCTTCTTTTGGTTTTGCCTGAAAAGTAGACAGTGGTTTGGCATCTATACTTTTTAGAAACCTTGCGAAAAAAGGCCCCGCAATGATGATTGTCGGGATGACGACGATAAGGCCATAAGCCAGAGTAAGTCCCATATTGGCCCCAAACTGAGCAACCAATGCTGCAGGCGAGGGATGTGGGGGCAAAAATCCATGCGTAACCGAAAGGGCTGCCAACATCGGTATGCCAACATACACAGCAGGCAATTTGTATCTGTACGAAACAGAGAAAACCAAAGGGATGAGAAGCACGAAACCCACATTGTAGAATAACGGGATCCCTACCACCAAGCCTGTAAGCATCATGGCCCAAGTCACGTTTTTTACTCCAAAAATGGACATGAGGGTGTCTGCAATCCTCTGTGCTGCACCGCTTTCAGCTACCAGCTTGCCCAGCATAGCACCCATCACGATGACGATGACCAAATCCCCAAGCAATCCGCCAATGCCTTTTTGAATGGAACCTGCGATTTGTTCAGGAGGTATTCCCAATAGAAATCCTGCCAATATTGAGGAAATCAAAAATGCCAAAAACGGATTCAGTTTCAGCCAGGTAATCAATAAGATCAATACCAAAATGCTGACAAAAACAAACAATATGGTCATAGGTTTCAGTTGGGTTTGTCGGACAAGTTAAAAAATTAATCTGTATGGCGGCTTTAGCACGGATCCATAATTTTACAAATGGCAAAAAATCAGGATTTATTTCTTAATAAGCTTCAATACATACTTTTTCTCCAATGAGACAAACTCAATAAGGTATACGCCTGGTTGGAGCTTTTCCAAAAATTCCTCCAATTGTATTTGGGAATATTCCTCAAATAGAAAATGCAGCCCTTTCATATCTGAAATTCTGACAGAAAATCCCTGCTTATGGACTTTCTCTGGAAGTTCGATTTGGATAGGACCGCTTTCATAGGGGTTGGGCCAAATTGTTGCTTTCATTTTTTGATCATTTTCTTTTTTCCCTTCAAGCTTAAATACCTTGCTGGAAGATTTTTTGCCATCAAAATCCACCTGCTCCAATTGGAAGTAAACATGCTTGGAAACTGTTTTTTCAAAATAAGAGAACTGATAGTGCTGAATTTCATCAGCATCTCCTTTTGAAGCTATTTCACCGATAGTCTCGAAATTTTCGATGTTTCCTATGGACCGATTAATATAAAATTTTTGGTTGTTTGATTCTTGGGCTGTAGACCATGATATATTAATTTCCCTTTTGTTAAATTCTGCTTTCATTTCCAACCAATTCACCGGAAGTACCGAAAGAAGCCGGAAGCTTCCAACTGTAAATGTGTTGTTGTTTATCGCACCGAATTCAATTTCCCTTCTTGCCCAAAGCAAGGAAGGATCTAATCCGGGTAGGTGGTTTCCTTGGGCAGCTAATCCATTGCCTGTAATCCTCAAGTCATCGACGTCATCTACTACAAGATTATCAGCCGAAATTCGCATTTCAATGGGATTAGTACTCGGACTCAATCCCGAAAATTCAAAATAGCTGTTCAGTTGATAAAGAATAGGTGTACCGTCTATATCGTCATAATTAGGATCATCATTTCTGCCGGGGATTTCTAAGAAACGGGCTGAAATATTTCCTCCTGGAGAATTACCAAGTAGCTGAATTTTTCTTGTTCCACCCTGATATAGGTCTTCAAAAGGAAAGGTGGCATTTTCTGTGGTCAAAATTGAAGGGATATTATTGTAGTACAAATGATTGAGGTTGAGCCATTTTCCTCCTTGGTAGGACAAGGATCCCCCTCCTGATGTATTCACATACAAGTCAAATCCACTGAAATCCACCTGACCGTTTTTCATGATGAAATTGGTTTTGGATTTGACATCAGCATAGAAAAGTAAACTTCCTGAAGGCTTATTGACCTCCAATTGGTTGATATCCATATCAAACCCTATCACCTGTTGTATCCCTGACCCCTGAAACCTGAGGTAGGAGGGATTTTCTAGGATATTTCCTCCGGTCAACCTTGCAAAATCCCCGTTGAGAAAAAGTGAGTCCGGTAATAGTTTGTTAGATGGATTTTCAAAAAGGATGTTATTGTAGGTTTTCGGATTTCCTGAAGTAGCAAAAGTAGTCCTGACTAAGCGCTGGTTTCCGGAATTGGAGCGGTAATACACATTGCCCTCAAAACGGAATTCCGCAACATCCATGGTAGGGTCATTGGCCAATAAAATCAAATTTGCTCCAGGTTTTAAATGAAAAAGGGCGGCGGGAATAGATGTCGATCTCCTTATTATTTGGTCCAAGGGTGCATAACACTGAGAAATAAAAGTAGCCCCTGGTTCAATGACAAAATTTCCATAAGGGCCAGATCCGTTAAAAACAGCTTGATTATTGAAAGAAAAAGTTGAGCATGCAGCGATTCCCATGGTATTGACAGTTTGTATCACTGTTCCTGATTGAATGATAAATGCGTTGGCTTTGAAAGCAGAATTTACTGTTAATGTTGCTCCGGGATCAGGATTAAAAACTACTGTAAACCTGCTGTTTGTATTTGTTGCACTCCAAGAAGGACGATCTACCACTGTTCTTGTGCTTCCTCTGAATACTATTTTGCCTGTTTCTGGATAAATCCAATCCGTTGAGGCATTTGTCACATTATTCAAAATAAAATCAGCTCCCAATCTTTCTATTGCCCGCAATGCCCCATAAACCTGTAATTCAAAAGTCTGAAGATTCAGTTTCCGACCGGGTGTGGCTGCACTGTATAGATAAACATTTTTTGCTTCCTCATTTTGAATCAATCTCATTTCATGTCCCTGATCAATGAAAATATTATTGTTCCTTTCAGGCTTTACACTAGCCGCGATCCAAGCCACCCCATCCCAAACTTGCCAAAATGCGGGATTGTTATAATCTCCTGAGCCTATGCTTCTGTAATCGTTGATTTCGTGGATGATCTGCCCATAAGCAAGGATTGGATTTAAGAATATGAAAAAGCAGATTACAAGATTATTCCCATAAATTCGTGTTGAATTTAAAAAGGCAAAGACGGAATAACGTTTACAAAAAGCCATATTTGAAAAAGTTTTGACCTATCCATGAAATTTAGTTTTATGCCAGTTCAATTGAAAAAATTCCTACTCACTTATTCGTTTATTTATTCGACTATTTTTTTTGCTTCTGCACAGGATTACCAAATCAGTCTTTTGACCTGTGATCCTGGAGATCAGCTATACTCGGCTTTTGGGCACAGTGCCATCAGGGTTTTGGAAAAATCTACAGGGGAGGATTTGGTTTTTAATTACGGCACTTTTGATTTTAATACGCCTTATTTTTATGTCAAATTCACACAAAGGACTTTGGATTATATGCTGAGCGTGTCG
Organism: Aquiflexum gelatinilyticum; assembly: GCF_024741135.1. Taxonomy (GTDB): domain Bacteria; phylum Bacteroidota; class Bacteroidia; order Cytophagales; family Cyclobacteriaceae; genus Cognataquiflexum; species Cognataquiflexum gelatinilyticum. The sequence goes on along the minus strand of NZ_JANSUY010000004.1, from coordinate 316,072 downwards.
ACTTATGAGCGGTTTTTGGCCGAATATAATTATTACCAAAGAGATGTCAGGGAACAGGTTTTGGATCTCAGCCCCGAACAGATTGAAAGGCTTGTCGATTTTCTCCAGATCAATTATCGGCCGCAAAACAGGTTTTATCGCTACGATTTTTTCTATGATAATTGTGCCACAAGGATCAGGGATGTAATGGACCGGGTTTTGGGAAAACAGCTTGACTGGAACGAAGAGCAAAACCCTGAACAAAAAACTTTCAGAAACCTGATCGATGAATATGTATATCCTTTGCCTTGGGCAGATTTTGGGATTGACCTGGCCTTGGGTTCGGTGATCGATGTTGATGCTTCAGAAAGGGAAAAACAGTTCCTGCCGGATTATATGGAAGCGGCTTTTGGGAAAGCCTTGATTGTCGGTGATGGTCCTACACGTCCTTTGGTTAAAGAAAACAAAGTGATTTTGGAATTTCCGGACCGGGAATCCCCAATGGATTTGTTCAACCCATACATCCTATGGTGGGTTTTTGCAATTCTCGTGATGGCCTTGACCTATTTTGGCTTCAAAAAGAAAAGGCTTTTCATCGGATTTGATATCGGATTCTTTACGGTTTTGGGTTTATTGGGACTCCTGATAACCATGCTTTGGTTCTTCACTTTCCATTCCCAGACCAAATACAACTGGAATATCCTTTGGGCTTTCCCCGGACATTTGATTCTTGCTTTCATGCTAATGAGAAAATCCATTCCTGCTTGGGTGAAGAAATACCTGCTTTTTGCACTCATTTCGGCAAATGTCGGTTTGGTGTTTTGGTTTTTTGGTTGGCAGTCATTTCATCCTAGCATTGTGCCTTTGCTTTTGGTTCTGATTCTCCGAACCAATTTCTTGTATTATAATCTGGAAAAATTCAGACTGAATCCGAAAGGATAAAATTTCAGGAATCAAAACTATTTACCACCTGAAACTTGTTATCCACTTTCAATTGAGATCAAATGGAATTCAAATTAGTTTCGGAATACAAACCAACCGGTGACCAGCCGCAAGCCATCGAACTTCTTACCCAAGGCGTCAATGCCGGCGAGCCATCTCAGGTTTTGCTTGGTGTAACAGGTTCCGGGAAGACTTTTACCGTGGCCAATGTCATCCAGCAAGTTCAGAAACCTACTTTGGTACTGAGTCATAACAAGACCTTGGCAGCCCAACTTTATGGGGAGTTCAAACAATTTTTTCCTGAAAATGCAGTAGAGTATTTCATATCCTACTATGATTATTACCAGCCCGAAGCCTTTATTCCTACCAGCGGAACGTATATCGAAAAAGACCTTTCGATCAATGAAGAAATCGAAAAACTGAGATTAAGCGCCACTTCGGCTTTGCTGTCAGGACGGAGAGATGTTATCGTCGTTGCCTCGGTTTCCTGTATTTATGGTATCGGAAATCCCGAGGAATTTGGGAAAAATGTGATCAGGCTTCAGGAAGGTGATAGAATTCCAAGGAACCAGCTGCTTTTCAAATTGGTGGATATACTTTACAGCCGTGTAAATCATGACCTCAGCCACGGCAATTTCAGGGTAAAAGGTGATACGGTGGATATTTTTGTTGCCTATGCGGATTTTGCTTACAGGATTTTCTTTTGGGGAGATGAGATCGAAGCCATCCAAAGGATCGATCCCGCCACCGGAAAGAAATTATCCGATGAAAAAATCATTTCCATTTTTCCCGCAAACCTGTTTGTCACAGGAAGAGATGTAATCGATACAGCAATCCACGAAATCCAGGACGACATGATGGCTCAGGTGGCTTTTTTTGAGCGGGACATGAAGCTGATCGAGGCTAAGCGATTAAAGGAGAGGACGGAATTTGACCTTGAGATGATCCGTGAATTGGGCTATTGCTCAGGGGTGGAAAACTACTCGAGGTATTTTGATAGGAGAAAACCCGGAACAAGGCCTTTCTGTCTTCTTGATTATTTCCCCGACGATTATTTGTTGGTCGTGGATGAAAGCCATGTAACCCTTCCGCAGGTTAGAGGAATGTGGGGGGGAGACCGATCAAGAAAGGTGAATCTGGTGGAATATGGATTCAGGTTGCCTTCGGCATTGGACAACAGGCCTTTGAATTTCGATGAGTTTGAAAATCTTATCAACCAGGCAATTTATGTCAGCGCCACGCCGGCGGATTATGAGCTGACCAAAACCGAAGGAATTGTGGTGGAACAGATTATCCGTCCGACAGGTTTGTTGGATCCGATCATCGAAGTGAAGCCAAGTGCCAATCAGATCGATGATCTGTTAGAAGAAATAGATGAACGAATTAAAGCTGGTGACCGGGTTTTGGTGACAACTTTGACCAAAAGAATGGCCGAAGAACTTCAGAAATTCCTCGAAAGAGCAGGAGTAAACAGCCGCTACATTCACTCTGAGGTCAAACCACTGGATCGAGTTGAGATCTTGCGAGAATTGCGTCTTGGGATTTTTGATGTGTTGGTCGGTGTGAATTTGTTGAGAGAAGGATTGGATTTGCCTGAAGTGTCTTTGGTGGCGATTTTGGATGCAGACAAAGAGGGCTTCCTAAGGAATGAAAGGAGTTTGGTACAGACCATCGGAAGGGCAGCAAGGAATGAAAATGGCAAAGTAATCATGTATGCTGATAAAGTCACTGACTCCATGCAGCTTGCTATTGATGAAACCAAAAGGAGAAGAAGCCTTCAGATTGCCTACAATACTGAGCATGGGATTGTCCCCAAAACCATTAAAAAATCGAAAGAAAAAATCATGGGTCAAACCACCGTGGCCGATAACAAACGAAATGCAAAACTATACGAAGATTCCATCGATTCTCCATCATTGATTGCAGCCGATCCACTAGTACAATATCTCAGTAAGGACAAATTGGAAAAACTCATTACCCAAACCCAAAAGCAGATGGAAAAAGCAGCCAAAGAACTCAACTTTATGGAAGCTGCAAGACTGAGAGATGAATGGCAGGGAATGAAAAACAGGTTAGATGATCTGAATAGGGGAGTTTGATGAGAGAGACTAGAGGTTAGAAGCGAGAGACGCGAAGGCAGAAATTCGGATTTTTGAACCAAGTACAATGTACCAAGTACCAAGATCGGGGTATCCCTATAACTTGACAACCAGACATTGCGAAGCAGACAACAATTAAAACCACAACAACAATTACAACTTATCTCACTTCGTACTTCCAACTTCCCACTTCTTAAATGACCCTCCAAGAAATCCATAAAATTGCCCAACAAGGAGAAGGCTTGAAGGTAGAGTTCAAGAAAAAAGCTGCTTTTCCTGAAAAAATCGTCAGGGAAATCATTGCATTGGCTAATACTGAAGGAGGATATTTATTGATTGGTGTTGATGATGATGGGACAGTAAGTGGACAGCGGTTTATTGAAGAGGAAGTTTTTGTGATGCAAAAAGCTATAGCACAACACCTTCAGCCCAAGTTGGAGTATCAAGTGGAGATTATCAAACTCAATCCCAAAAAGGGAGTTGCTGTTTTTAGCATTCCAAAATCCGCGGATCGCCCACATTTTTTGATGGAAGAGAATAGGAGAAAAGCCTTTGTCAGGGTCAAAGACCGCAGTATCCAGGCAAGCAAGGAAATGTGGGAGATATTGAAAAGAGGGAAAAACCCAAAAGATATGGTTTTCACTTATGGGGATAAGGAGAATATCCTGATGAAATTCCTAGGAGAAAAAGAAAAAATCACTTTGAATGAATTTCAGTTTTTGGCCAAATTACCTAGATTTTTGGCATCAAAAACTTTGGTCAGGCTTGTTTTGGCCAATGTCATCAAAATCGTCCCCCAAGAGAAAGAAGACATTTTTATACTCAAAGAATCATAGGGGCAAGGAAGTGCCCAGCCGTTGGTTAAATCCTGCGATCCCTTGCAAGCCTCCTGAATGAATAGCCAAAATATGGGATCCTTTCTCAAAAAAATCCTTTCTGATCAGGTCAATAATCCCAAACATCATCTTTCCTGTGTAAATAGGGTCCAAAGGAATTTGGGTCTCCGAATAAAACCATTTTATAAAATCAAGCAGTTCAGCTCCTGACTTTCCATATCCCCCAAAATGGTATGCGTCAAAAATGCTGTATTTCCCTAAAGGATTGATGAGGTTTTCCTCTAGCAGGTGATTTGTTTCCGAATGGATAAAATCCCCTTTCAAGGAAGAAAATCCCAACAAATGTTGGTGAGACAGTATACTTTCTGCCAAACCTGCGAAAGTTCCTCCTGTTCCGATAGAACAGCCAATGTGGGTAAATTCTGCATCTTCCTTTCCCAAGATTTCCTTTGTTCCTTTTATCGCCAAGGAATTTGTTCCTCCCTCGGGGATCAGATAAAAAAACCCGAATTTTTCTTTCAGTTTTTCAATAAATGAATCTTCTGCCTTTTTTCTATAATCCTCCCTGTTTATAAAGTCGAGTTGCATGCCTTCCGACTTTGCAAAAGATAGGGTTGGGTTCGAAGGGATTGTTTCTTCGCCTCGGATGATTCCAATTGATTTGAATCCTTCAACTCTTGCTGCTGCGGCTGTTGCATGGATGTGGTTGGAAAATGCCCCTCCAAAAGTCAACACGGTGGAAAATCCCGACTTTTGGGCTTCTTCAAGGTTGTATTTCAGTTTATAGAATTTGTTCCCGGATACGAGGTTATGGACCTGATCCAACCTCTTGATTGAAAGCCTGATTCCATTTTCCTCAAGGAGAGGTAGATGAATTTCTTGGGTTGATATGGGATTTGGGAGAAGCAATGTTTTTTCAATATTCCTGCAAATAACCAAATCTTTGGCAAATGCCCTTATTTTTGCAGGATGGCAGACATGATGGATCAGGATAATTTTGATGAGGAAGAGTTGGAAGTAGAACTCTTTGAGCACTTTAGTTTTACGATTGACAAAGGCCAGACCCCGACTAGGGTAGATAAATTTTTAACTGACAGGTTGTCAAATGCCACCCGAAACAGGGTTCAGAATGCAATAGACGCAGGTTTTGTTCAGATCAATGGGAATCCAACCAAGGCAAATTATAAGGTTAAGCCTTTGGATGAAATCAAGGTTTTTCTTGAAAAACCGCCTCGGGACACTGAGGTCATTCCGGAGGATATTCCTTTGGACATTGTATTCGAAGATGAGTACCTGATGATTATCAACAAACCTCCTGGGATGGTCGTCCATCCTGCTCATGGCAATTGGACAGGAACTTTGGTCAATGCTTTGGTTTACCATTTTAACCAACTACCTACCATGCCTGGTAATTCTGGTAGGCCTGGATTGGTCCACCGGATAGATAAAGACACTTCCGGATTGCTTGTGATTGCAAAATCTGAAACTACCATGACAGATCTTGCCAAGCAGTTTTTTAACCATGATATAGACAGGACCTACTTGGCTTTGGTATGGGGAGAACCTGAGGAGGACCAAGGGACTATCATCGCCAATGTGGGTAGGAGTGCCAAGGACCGAAAAGTGATGGACACTTTTCCTGATGGTTCTCAGGGAAAGCATGCGGTAACCCATTGGAAAGTGATCAAAAGGCTGCGCTATGTGACCTTGGTGCAATGTAACCTGGAAACAGGCCGTACCCATCAAATCCGCGCCCATATGAAATATTTGGGTCACCCTTTATTCAATGATGCCATGTATGGTGGAGACAAAATCCGAAAAGGGACGCAGTTTTCGAAATACAAAATGTTTATCCAAAATTGCTTTGACCTCATGCCAAGGCAGGCTTTGCATGCGATGTCCTTGGGATTTATCCATCCCGTGACCAAAAACAGGATTTACTTCGAAACCCCGCTTCCTGCAGATTTTTCGGCTGTTCTTGAAAAATGGGAGAACTATGTCAAATATGAAGAGTAATTTTTCACTATTGTCCTGTTTTGGAGGGACTTAATTTGCCTTTTCCTTGCATAATTTGATTTTAAGCTTGACGATTTGACTAAAATCCGGAAGAAAAATATGGAGTCATTATGTTTGAAGTGGAAGAGGTTGGGTAAAAAAATTATAAAAGTGGACGGTAATTACATGAAAATTTAATAATTGGTTGGTTGGAAACCCAAAACCCATTATCAAGTATTCAAAAAACTGGTTTCCGCAATCGATGTAGATTAATGAATGATTAAAAAATGTATCTTAAAATAAATATACTGTAAATTTTTAGCTAAATATTTATATTATTATTAAAGAATCAGATTAGGTGTTAATTTTGTCATGTAATCAATTGGAAAAAAGTCCAGTTGTATTGTAGGATTGAAAGAGTGGTGGGGATTTCCCCGGAGGTTCGAATCCTTCTCCTACATCTGGTTATTTTGGGTTTATTGTTAATTGACTAAAGCTGTGAGATTTTGTTTCACAGCTTTTTTGATTTTTAGGCCGTTAAAGATTCTTCAATAAAATCGAATAAATCGCTTCAAGATTGTTCAATTGGTAATTATTTATATTTAATTTTAAATAAAATATAAAAAAACGTATATTTATTTAAATTAATTTTAATAAATGGATCGGTTTGTTAATTTTGACCCGCTACAAAGCAAAGGGCTTTGAAAAATTACATCTTGTAGGATGTTGAAACTGGCAGACATGCCCTCCTGTCTCGGGGGTGGAGTACCTGATTCTTATCAGGATTGGACAAAGCACACAAAGAGCTCTTTTGTTGCCTAACTTCTCCGTGGAGGTTCGAATCCTTCTCCTACAGCATCATTTATATTTGGGCTATTTAATTATTGAGACACTCGCGATTAGTCAGCAAATATCGGATTGTCTCTTTTTTTGTCCTTTAGGAAGTGTATCCTTTCATTTAAAAAATTTATCAATAGGTGCTTTTTTTCGCATTTTTGACTTCGAAATCATTTTTTTTTAAATCAGAATTGCATTTCACTTTATCGCTTTCTAATTATCGGGGATATCAAAATCTCTCCTAGAGTCGGATTATTTTCTGATCCTTTTGTATTACTTTTAGTAACTGTTTTAGGTTTATGGAAGAAAATCAAAATCAAGAATCTCTGCCTCCAAAAAGGAAAAAAAAGTACTTGCGCTTGGCAGGAATAACCCTTTTGGTTTTGTTTTCACTTCAGGTAGTTTTTTACTTCGGTTCTGATCTTTTACTTCGCAATTTCCTAAAAGAAAAAGTCAACGTTGCCTCCGGAAATAAATATGAGATTGACTTTGAGGAGTTTCATATTTTGTTTTTGCAAAGGGGAATTACCTTCAAAGGATTGAAGTTGAATCCGGTCGAAGGTCAGTTTCAAGACTTAGACGATATCCCATATTATCGGATTTCAATTCCTGAAATAGACATTACAGGACTCAATTACCGTTTTTTTAAAAAGGAATTTATCATTGGGACCATAGAATTGGTCAATCCTGATGTGGATTTTAAGTTGGTTAAAAAAGATACTTCCGATGTTTCAAAGCCTACCGTGTCACCTATTTCCATACTTCAGGAGGAAATCAGGAAGTCATTTTTGAGTTCTCAAGTCAAGGAAATAAGGATCAACAGGCTAAAAATAGACGAGGCAGACTTACTTTTAAAAAATTTCATTTCCCAAAAGGCCATCAAAGCTGAGAACACAAGGCTTTTGATGGAGGATATCCAACTTTTGCAGGAGAGAGTACCGGCCACACCTTTCAATGCCAAGGGTTTTTCTTTTGGCTTTGATAATTTTGAAGTTTTGTTGGCTGACAGCATCCATACTATCCAGGCCAAAACGGTCAATGTATCTTCCCTAGAACAGTTCATCAATGCGAAGGAGGTCAAAATTATTCCTGATTTCAGCAAAACAACAAAAACTTATTTTCAACTTGATCTCGATGAACTGCTGTTGAAAGATGCGGATATCAATAGGGTTTTTTATACTTCAGAGGTTGCCGTGGGGCAATTGAAAATCGAAAATCCTGAATTTAACCTTTTCACCCGAGAGGTCTTAAAACAGGACCGGGGTACGGAACCCTTTGATTTATACGCTTTGATTGATGGTTTTTTGGCTTCTATTCAGATCCAAGATTTAGAGATTGAAGAAGGGAAGTTTGGTAAGAGATTGGCTGAGGACAGGGATACCTACATGATAAAGACAGACCGGATTGACTTCAAAATGGAGGACTTCTATGTCGGTCCCGATATCTCTAAAAAACAGGATCAGTTTTTTTACGCTGACAATGCTTCTGTAGAATTACATCAGGTTGAATTTGCTCTCAATGACAGCATCCACCTGTTGGTGGGAGATTTTGTCAGACTTTCCTCTTTCGATGACAGGATAGAGATTGATGGATTTAAACTTTACCCAAAAGAAGGACTTGAATTTGATGGTAAAAAGGCACATTTGGATATCAGCGTATCTAGCTTGGCTATTTCAGATGCCAATCTTAAGAAAGTCTACAATCTTGGCATTGTAGATTTGGAAGAAGTGATATTAGACGAACCGGAAATATTTCTTAGGAACATAAAAGGCGGAAAAGAGAATGAATCAAAATTGGATCTCAATGAGATTTATAAAGAATACCTTGACGGGATTTATGTAGAAAGATTTGAAATTCGGCAAGGATCTCTCGTTCTCGACAACAGGGTCAGATTGAGACAGGACAGTCTTTCTTTTGGAAAAATAAACCTGGTCTTGGAAAATTTTGCACTGGACGAAAAGACTGAAAATGCTGAATCCAAAGGCGTGTTTTTGGCAGAAAACCTACAGCTTGAAATTGAGGATTATGCCCTCAAACTTGCTGATAACCTACATATCTTCAAAGCAGACAGGATTTTTTTGGATACCAAAGGATATTTGATCGAAATCGACGGTTTTGCAATCCGGCCACTTTATCAGACACAGATTCAAAAGACTTTGGATAGATATGGCAAAAGTGCGACTTTGGATATTTATGTTCCAAAATTTATGGCCAAAGGAGTGAATATTCCCCAAGCGTATTTTGATGGAATTTTGAGGATCAATGAGATTTTGATTCCTTCTCCTGACATTAAACTCTATCGATACAAACAAAAAATTCAGGATGGGGACGGAAATGAGCTAAGGAGAGGAGAAATTTTAGAGTTGTTGACAAATTATTTTTCTGAGATCAAAGTGGACTCGATCAATGTCAAAAAAGCAAAATTGAATTACCAAAACTATACCGCTGATAAGACAAGAAGCTTTTCAGAGGATGAATTAACGGTTTCTGTCAAGAATTTTTTTATAGATGAGTCAACCGTATCTAACAAAATTAACTCCTTTTTTTCTGAAGAATTTGATCTGAATTTGAGCAATTATGTTTTCACCGTAGGAAATGGGAAATATACCATTCAGGCTGATGGGATCAATTTTAACACAGCAAGGGAAGAGATCATTACGAGGAATGTGAGGTTAAGTCCAAGCAGTAACTTCTCTGATAAAACCAAAGTGACAGCTAAAATCCCTGTACTTTCTTTCAAAGGAGTGGACTTGGAGGCCTTTCTTTTTGACAATTCACTAAGACTTCAAAAACTTGGATTGCTTGGGTCTTCGGTGGAATTGCTTATTGACAATGATTGGAAAGAAGAGGAAAATCAAGCCATTAAAAACAGAGTTAGAAAAGAAAGAAACCTTCCAAAAAACATTGGAAATGTTGCTATTGATACCATTGAGACTATCGACGCCAAATTCAGTTTGGGATTTAAGGAACAAGGCACACAAAGCGAACTTATAAATACCCAAATTAACCTGAATGTGTTTGATTTTTTGCTGGATTCAGCAAACATCCAAAAAGGAGAAATTGCCGGATTTTTTGACGGAATTACATTGGAATTGGATGAATTTTGGTTGACACTGAACGACAGTGTCCATCAGGTGACTTTTTCGAAAGTTGAACTGGACACCAAATATGATGGGATTTTGGTAAATAACTTCAGGGTGATTCCAAGGGACTTGGGTGGAGTTCCGGGATTTCCGGTTTTTTCAGGCCATATTCCAACAATCCTGATTAAAGCAAAATCACTATCAGAAATACAGGGAAGCAAAGATCTTTGGCTCAAACAACTCAGGTTATACAAGCCCGATATGGAAGTGTTTCTTGATGAAGTAAAAATGCCCAAGAAGGAAAAACAACAAAAGGAAGACAATAAGGGATTGTTTGAGTTTTTTATGGTAGATGACTTTGAAATAGTGGAAGGAAATTTTTCGGTTTTTGATAAAGACGGTTCGAAAAAACCCACAAAATTCGCTGCCGCCAATTTTGAGGTATTCGGAACCAAGATAGATTTACAAAATCTGGATAAGCTCGATAAAGCCTCCCTGATAAAACAAGACTTCAAATTTTCCCTTCCCAATTACGAAATCCTGTTGAAAGACAGTCTAAACAAACTTAACATAGGACTGATATCAGTTGATAACAATCAAATAAAAATAAATGACCTGGTTTTCTCTCCAAGGGTAGGTAGGTACCAATATGGACGGGCAGTTGGAAAACAGACTGATGTCATGAATATCCATGTCCCTTTATTGGTTTTGGACAAACCTGATTATAACAGGTTTCTAGAAGAAGAGATTTTGGCTGCCAAATCCCTAAAAATAACCGATGTCGCTGCTACCATGTTTAGGGATAAAAGATATCCGCGGGAGGAAGGTATTTTCCGTCCCATGCCACAGGAGTTGATGAGCAAAGCAGATATCGAATTAAGGCTTGATACTTTTGTGATTGAAAATGCCACCATCAGGTATTCAGAGTTTTTTGAAAAGGGAATGGTACCTGGAGAACTTTATTTTACAGACATCAACGCCGGCTTGTATCCATTTCATTTGTCCAAAGGTGAAAATGCCTATCCTTTGGAGGAATCTTTCTTGCTAGCTACTACGAAATTAAATGGTGTGGCTGAATTGAACCTTCAAGGCCATTTGTTTTTCCAAGAGCCATATCCGATGAGAATCAATGCACAGCTTGGGGAATTTGACATGAGGACATTAAATTCAATTTTAGAAACCAATGCTTTTGTTACCATCAAAAGAGGCACAGTAAAAGGTGCGGATTGGTCATTTGTCGCTGATAATGACAAAGCTGTGGGTCAGATGGAGTTTTTATACTCGGATTTGCACCTGATTTTATTGAATCACAGGACTCTTGAAAAAGCAAAAGGCAGAGATGCGATCCTGACTTTTGTTTTGAATTCATTTGCCGTAAGGTCAAACAACCCAAGAAGATACCTCAGAAATCCGATAGATGGGAAGATTTATCAAGAACGGGATAAAGAAAAATTCATTTTCAATTATTGGTGGAAAACAACTTTTAGTGGCCTCAAAGGAAGTCTAGGTCTTGGGCAGGCAAAACCTGAAAAGCCGAAAAAGGAACCTAAAGGAAAAAAGAAAAATGAAGGGATAAAGGAGGAGGAGTGATCCGAGTCAGTTGACAGTATTCGGTCGCAGTGGTCAGTTTGCAGTTTTCAAATCCAAAATACAGTGGTGGTGAAGGACCTAACTTTTTAACTTTAAAACCTTCCAACTTTCCCAACTTTCAACCCTTAGTCCCTCTCACCATCTCGTTTTTTCCCGGAGGGCCGGGAAGGGTTTCGACAGTCAGTCCCAATTCTTGAAGATCCCGTTTGAGTTTTCCTGTCGCACTGTAAGTGACAAAAATTCCACCCGGATTCATCGCGTCAACTACCTTATCCAAAATTTCTTTCGTCCAAAGCTCAGGTTGCTTTTTGGGTGCAAAGGCATCGTAGAAGACCAAATCAGAAGGATAAAGAACTGCTTTTTCTAAGGTAGTCTGGTCCTTTTTCATGTTGAAATATTCTGAGTATACCAAACCCTGGTCCCAAGGTGAAAGGTGCAGTTTCTTGAAAAAATGGGCATAATGGTAAATAGTAGTATCTACCTCGGTATAATTCAGTTGCTCAAAAATCTCTTTTTCCAAAGGAAATGGCTCTATGGAATGGTACAAAACAGGGACTTTGTATTGCTCGGCCCAAACAAGTGTCAGCCAGGCATTGAGACCTGTTCCAAACCCTACCTCAAAAATCCGGATTGGAAATCTGTCAGGATTGCGCATAAACCAAGCCTCGAGTCCATAGAGCATAAAAACATGGATGGATTCCCTGTATGCTCCATGAAAAGAATGGTAGGATTCCTTCAGTTCAGGTAGATAGAGTGAGTGCGAACCGTCCTCGGTAGTGATGATTTTGACCTCTCTTCCCATGTATTAGACTTTATGGATAAGTACCACACAATAAGCGGAAATTCCCTCTTGCCTTCCTACAAATCCCAACTGTTCAGTGGTAGTGGCTTTGATAGAAATATTTGAAATGGGTGTTCCCATCACTTCAGCAAGGCAGGCTTTCATTTCGGGAATATGCGGGTTCAGTTTTGGAACCTGAAGACAGACAGTGGAATCTATGTTACCCACTTCGAATCCTTCATTTCTGACCAGCTGCATGACCTCTCTGAGGAGAATTTTGCTGTCGATCCCTTTGTATTTGGGGTCTTTGTCTGAAAAATGGTATCCAATGTCCCTCAAATTCGCCGCACCCAAAAGTGCATCACAAATTACATGGATGAGTACATCTGCATCTGAGTGCCCTACAGCGCCTTTTTCGTGTTCCAATTTGATACCTCCCAGCCAAAACTCGTAGCCTTCCCGGAGTTGATGCACGTCATAGCCGAAGCCGATTCTGAAGTTTGTCATAAAATAGACTTTAGATGTTAGACTTGAGACACAAGATAAAACCTAGTTACTTTCTTTTTTGGCTTTGTAATAAACTACGGAAGAGTTTTCTTCTACAAGGATTTTATTCGCCTGATTAATAATTTCCTCCGAAGGAATCTTGATTTTCTTTTCGTATTCCAATTGTTGGTAATCAGGGTTGCCGAGGTGGGCATTATACGCCAGACTCATGGCCCTGTTCAAAAGTTGCACAGATTCATAGGTTTTCATGGCCTCTGCCTGATTTTTGATTTTGATCAGGGTGTTTTCAGAAACTGTCGAACCGAGAAATGTAGCCACGACTTCATCCAAAGCCTTTTCGGCAAGTTCCGCAGGCTGGCCTTTTTCCATTTTGCCTGAAAAAACCAACAATCCCGGGTCCACCGTTCCGAAGATATAAGCCCCGATGGAGGCAAACAGATTCCCGTTTTTGACCAATTTCTGTTCAAGAATGGAAGATCTGCCAAACCCAAGAATATCTGTAATCAGATCGGACTCAAGAAACCCATCCTGTAATTTTCCCGGCATGTGATACACTTTGTATAGGGCATCTGTGGGAACATCAGCTTCCACGTAATTCACTTTCTTTTTTATCTGTGGAGGTTCCTGAACAACAATATTTTTTTGGATTTTTCCTGAGGGAATATCCCCAAACCATTTTTCAGACAAAATTCTCACCTGTTCCAAAGTCACATCACCTGCCACCACCATGACTGCATTATCAGGCCGATAATGCGTGTAGTAGAAATCTTCAACGTCTTCTTTTTGATAATTAATGATATCCTCTAAATTTTTGCCGATCGTTGGCCATTGATAAGGATGCTTTTCGTATGCCAAGCTACGTATATGGTGGTGGACATCTCCATAAGGTTGGTTGATATACCGCTGCTTAAACTCCTCTATGACCACTTTCCGTTGTGCTTCAATGGTTTTTTCAGAGAGATTGAGTTGGAGCATCCTGTCAGATTCCAGCCAAAAGGCGGTTTCGATATTGGACGCAGGCAGGGTGATATAAAAGTTGGTAATGTCTGTATTGGTAAATGCATTACAGGAACCGCCCACCTTTTCCAGTTCTGTGTCAAATACTGGGACATTCTTTGAACTACCAAACATCAGGTGTTCAAAATAATGCGCAAGCCCTGTTTTTCCTGCAACTTCATTCCTTGACCCTACTTTGTACAGAATGTTTAGCACGGCGATTTTTGTACTCCTGTCCTCATGGACGAGCACTTGAAGGCCATTATCCAGTACAAATTGTTGGTAGTTGATCATTTCAAATTTTGGGCAAAGCTAAGAAATAAAAGCAATTTGGAGGTCAATTGTTTTAGGAAAGCAGTTCTCCTTTGTATCCTGCGGTTTCAAGTGCATGAATGATTTCAGTAGCACCTTTTTCACTTTCTACCGTGAGGATTCTGTCTGGATGGGTCAAGTCCACCTGCCAAGATCCGGCTGCGATTTTTTCCATTTCCGGAGTGATGGTAGCCACACAGGCACCGCATTTTACGTTTGTTTTGAATTGCTTTTTCATATTTTAAGACATAAGATGTGAGACGAGAGACATGAGATTAAAATCAGAAAGCAAGGGTTAAATTTCTGAATTAATAATGAAGAATGAATAAAGACGAAGAAGCAGAAGACGCAAGCTTTTGAAAAGACTTCACCCTTTCATTTCGAGTAAACATTAAATATAATGTACAGACATGAAAAGGACACCGTTTTCTCCGTCATCCTGAAGGAGGTACGACTGATGGATCTCAATTACTTTAAGAGAGACCCTTCGCTTCACTCAGGGTGACGCCTCCCTAAAACAACAACCGGTGTAATTCGGTTTGCTTGTTGAATGTAATTGTCATTTTCTAAGCCGAAGACTATTGCTGACTACCGAGACCGAACTGAGTGCCATTGCTGCCCCTGCAATCATGGGATTGAGCAGGAATCCGAATGTGGGATACAAGATTCCCGCCGCAATCGGAATTCCAATAATATTGTAAATAAAAGCCCAAAAGAGATTTTGACGGATTATTTTGACTGTTTTTTTCGTGAGTTGAAGGGTTTTTGGAATTTGAGAAAGGTCTGAATGGACCAAAGTAACCTCTGCAACTTCCATCGCAATATCGGTTCCCTTCCCCATCGCAATGCTTAAGTCCGCTAGACTCAATGCCTCGCTGTCATTAATCCCGTCCCCTGCCATGGCCACGTGAAGACCTTTACTTTGTAATGCTTTGAGGTAGGAGGCTTTATCCTGAGGTAACATTTCTGCTTTGAAATGTTCTATTCCTGTTTCTTTTGCTACCCAAGAAGCTGTTTTGGTTTGGTCTCCGGTGAGCATGTGGATGTTTATTCCCATTTGTTTCAATTCTTGAATGGCCTGAATCGATGTTTGTTTGATCGGATCAGCGATTTTGAATACTGCAACCAATTCCCTGTTTTTTGCAGCAAAAACCACAATAGCACCCTCTTCCAAAGCTTGGGAAGATTCTTTCACCAAAGGCCCGGTCATCTCCACTTGCAATGATGACAACCACTTTGAAGTTCCGATATGGAAGGTGTCTTCACCGCTCTTGGCACTGACTCCTTTACCTGTTTCACTCCTGAATTCTGACAAATTGTTTTCGGGGATTGTTTTCTCAAAATAATCCGAAATGGCAATAGCCAAAGGGTGCTCGCTTTTGGATTCTATGGCTTTGATAGCGGAAGCATCTTTTTCATTCCAGTTTTCACTGAAATTAGTGCCGATGACTTTTGGATTTCCTTCGGTAATCGTCCCTGTCTTGTCCAGGATTAGGGTATTTATGGATTTTCCTTTTTCCAAACTTTCGGCATCTTTGATCAAAATCCCCATTTCCGCTCCTTTGCCCATTGCGGCCATTATTGCGGTAGGAGTAGCCAAACCCAAAGCGCATGGACAGGCAATTACCCAAACAGTAATCAGAGCCAGCATTCCTCGCAGCCAGGAATCTTGTACTCCGCTGAATCCCCAAACAAAAAATGTCAGGAGCCCGATTGCCAAGACTACAGGAATGAAAATTCCAGCGACTTTATCTACCGTTTTTTGAATAGGAGCTTTGGATCCCTGTGCTGACTTTACCCTTTGGATGATTTGGGCAAGAAAAGTTTCGCTTCCAATTTGCTCAGCAACAAAAGTGAAACTACCGGTACTGTTAATGGTTCCGGCAAAAACCTTGGCATCTTTTTCTTTGAGAACTGGAAGTGGTTCACCGGTAAGCATACTTTCATTGACATAGGAAGAGCCCTCTAAGACTTTGCCATCCAAGGGAATTTTTTGACCTGGTTTGATCAGAACAACTTCACCGGTTCGGACTTCTGCCGTCTTTTTAGGGATTTCTTTTCCTTCTTCCAAAACTATGAGGTCGCTTGGCTGAAGGTCCATCAGCTTTTTGAGTGCTGCTCCTGTTCCGGCTTTTGCGCCGGATTCAAGGGTTTTTCCCAAAAGAATAAAAAAAATGATCACTGAGGCTGCTTCAAAATACACATGTACCTCTAGTCCTTTTGAAGCAAGGAATTCAGGGAAAAAGGTGTTGAAACTACTGTATATATAAGCTATTCCCGTACTCAGGGCCACGAGTGTATCCATATTGGCTTGTCTGTTTTTTGCCAATTTCCAGGCTTGGATAAAAAATTGCCTTCCCATGACCAGTAAGACCGGTGTAGTCAAGGTCCACATGATGTAATTGCCATAAGGCATTTCCATCCAAAACATGCCGATCAGAAAAACAGGCAATGCAAGTATTCCTGCATAGGTTGTTTTTTTCTTAAGCTTTTGGTAGGCTTCGAGCTGCATTTTTTCCAGGTCTTCACGCAATACGTCTTCGATCATCAAGCCATATCCTGTGGATTGGATTTCTTTTTGAAGTTTTTCCAAAGACACTACGTCTTCTTCCCATTCCAGCAATGCTACATGGTTGGCATAATTCACAGAGGCTGATTTGACTCCAGGACTATTGGAAAGCGTTTTTTCTACAGAAAGTGCACAAGCCGCACAACTCATTCCCGTAACCGGTATTTCTTTCTTTTTCATTTTCTTTAAATTTTACAAACAGTCCCAAATCCTCAACTTCCCACTTCCTAACTAGTACTTCATACTTTCACCTTCCTACTTCATTAACTCGTAACTCGTACTTCATAATTCACTTCCTTCCTTTACCCTTCACCCTTTATTCTCACAAATTTAGCCTATCAAACCTGCAGGGATCTCATATAATTTTTGAAAAAATTAAACAGTAAATCTGCCGTTCTTGTATTAAGAAAAAAAATGCGAACTTTATCATTTGTTGCGAAGTTACACTGACTTGTATCGCCAAAGAGAACGTTGAACCCCAAATCCATGATAAAAAGCACAGTTGATCCGGATTGTACCGGACAATTTTCGGCCTTATTTTTAGATTATATCCATCAAAAGCCTGAGGTTTCCCCATTTTTTAATCAGTATCCAACAATCGGAAATTTCAAAAAACTGATGGATGGGAAGAAATTCAAAGATTCTCACAGGAAAGTTTTGTTGGAGCGCCTCAACTTTCAATACCAAGGAATTAAGCTTTCTGAGGTTACACATCGACAAATTCAATCGTTGGCAGATTCTACCACTTTTACAGTAACAACAGGACATCAGCTCAACCTGTTCACGGGCCCGCTTTACTTTATATATAAAATTGTATCGACGATCAACCTCGCTGATCAATTGAATCAGGCGTATCCTGAAAAGCATTTTGTGCCTGTTTATTGGATGGCAACTGAAGACCATGATTTTGATGAAATCTGCTATTTTAAACTTGATGGTAAAAAATACCAATGGAAAACCAACCAAAACGGAGCTGTAGGTGATTTTGAATTGGATGAAAGTTTTAAAGCGTTTTTCAAGAATGTTGTCGGGTTTGTTCCTGATTTTTTTAAAGAGGCTTATCAAAGCTCTGAGAAATTATCGGAGGCTGTCAGGAAATATGTCCATCATTTATTTGGGGAAAAGGGTCTCTTGATTGTAGATGGCAATGATGCTGCATTGAAAAAGATTTTTGTACCCGTGATACAGGAAGATTTATTCCAGCATACGCCACAGGTACTCGCAGATACCCAAACAAAAAAACTGGAAGAACTTGGATATAAAAGCCAGATATTTCCCAGGGAAATCAACCTTTTCTACATGGATCAGGGTATTAGGGAAAGAATAGAAAAATCAGGCACTATATATAAGGTGTTGAATTCAGAGATTTCCTTCACTGAAAAAGAGTTGATGGAACTCGTGGAGACAAATCCGGAAAGGTTCAGTCCAAATGTGGTTCTTCGTCCCATTTACCAGGAAATGATCCTTCCAAACCTTGCGTATTTGGGCGGTCCTGCAGAAGTGGTGTATTGGCTTCAGTTGAAAGGGATCTTTGACCATTTTGAAGTTCCATTTCCTGCTTTGATGCCAAGGAATTTTGCTGTTGTTTTAGATGGGGCTATTGATAGGAAAATCCAAAAACTTGGGCTGTCAGATGAAATGCTTTTTCAGACTGTAGAAGAATGGAAAAAGAATTTCATTTCAGCATACGCTTCCATGGATATCAAACTGAAACATGAAAAAGAAGCGTTGAGCTTGGTTTTTGGGGAAGCAGGAAAAACAGCCTCAGTACTAGAGAAAAGTCTTGGAAGTGCATTTGAAGCTGCTGAAGTAAGGGCCCTTAAGATTTTGGATCAACTTGGCCAAAAAGTAAGAAAAGCAGAAGAAAGAAAGTGGGACATTAAAATCAAACAGAGAGAAGCAATCTTCGCTTACATGAATCCGGGTGGAAGTCCGCAGGAAAGGGTGGAAAATTTCATGAGATTTTATCTTGAGGATCAGGATTTCATCCCAAAACTCCATGAACTTTTTGATCCTTTTGATTTTTCATATATGATTTTAAAGCCGGATCATGGATAAATCAGCCATCAGAAAAGAACACCACGAACTGAGAAAGGCAATTTCAATTGAAAAAAGAGAGGATTTTTCTGAAAAGATTTCCAACAAGGTACTGGATTATCTCAAAGCGAATTCCTCCATCAGGCATATCCATATTTTTCTTACCATTTCGAGACTGAACGAAATCAACACTTTCCCATTAGTAAAAAAGCTAAAAGATTTGGGATACTTTTTGTATACCTCTTATGTCAATCCAGAAACGGGCGTTTTGGACACATTGGATATCACTCATTCCAAAGAATTTAAATCAGATGCTTTTGGTATTCCACTTCCATCAGATTTTAAAAAAGGACAAAATGCAAACATTCAATTGGTCCTAATTCCCCTTTTGGCATTTGACGTGAAAGGCAACAGATTGGGTTATGGCAAAGCTTACTATGACAAATTTTTAGCCACCTTTCATCATAAAATAATTAAGGCAGGTTTGTCGTTTTTCCTTCCGGTTAAAGAAATCCCAACTGAAGCACATGATATTGGGCTTGATATTTGCATTACACCCGAAAAGACATACTATTTTAACCATCTTTGATGGAAATTATTTAAAGAATTAATTTAATTCGCCCATTCTTAAACTTAAATCCATTTGAAAATTTATGAAAAAGTCCATTCTATTTCTCGCAGTTTTGATTTCCTTGGCTTTTGTCAATGAATCCATGGCACAGTATAATACTGGTATAGGGCTTAGACTCGGTTCAGGTAACGGTATCACTGTAAAGCATTTTATCCAAAATGGAGCTGCCATCGAAGGCATACTCTATACGAGGTGGCAGGGTTTTATCATCACCGGCTTGTATGAAGTACATAAGGATATAGATGGAGCAAAAGGTTTGCAGTGGTTTTATGGTGGTGGTGCACATATCGGTTCTTGGAATTCAACCAAGCGCAATACACCTTGGGGTGACAATGGCACAAGTTCAACAGTAGTAGGATTAGATGGCATCATTGGTTTGGATTATAAATTTGATAATGCACCCATTAACCTTTCACTAGATTGGAAGCCTGCATTCAATATCAGCGACAATGGAGGACTTTGGTGGGATGAAGTGGCATTATCAGTGAGGTTTGCTTTTTAATTGAAGTAGAAATTATAGGAATTACACTTTCTGAAATTAATAAGGATAAAGTATAAGCCGTATTGCTTGTACTTTATTTTTTTGTTCTAAAGTGTACAAACAGGTTCATTTTTCGATGAATGTATTTCCAAATTTTATTTTGTCGTTTTGTGGGTTATTTTTTGACTTATCTTCTGATTCTAGATTCAAAATTGAACCTTCATTTTCCTGAATTTTAAAAAAAATCAATCTGAGGTAAAAATATTACCCCGAAATACATTTTTCTGTGGATTATTCTAAAAAACATGATGGAAAACGCCATAATTCATCAGGGGATAAAAAATTTTTTGCAATATGTAAATCAAAGAATGATTCTTTTTTATTCTATTGGTTCTGATTTTATGGAAAATAAGAAATATCCCTAAAAAATTATCAATTAGTTAAATTTTAGCCTTATACAATAACAAATATGTATTTAAAGTAATTTTTTTTTAAAAAAAGCAAAATAATTTTTTCAAACTTATTCAGAATAAAATTTTGCGTATTGATCCTTGAATCTATTTTAATAAAACTGATCGTTCGAAATAAATTTGATTTCCAAATTTTCCACTTTTTTGACTGCTTTTGTAAGTATTTAACCTAAGGGATCATTTTAAATTCATTAATTTAACTTTAACAATAATTAACATTGATGATATGGACTTAAAATATGTTAAAATATTAAATAAACAATAAAAAGATATACAAAACAAATATAAATTTATGGATTTGACTCATTTTGAAATGTGGAGGAAATAAATTTTCTTTACACATCAACTAAACTAAAATACCTTATGAGAAAAGCTTTACTCTTTGTTATTGCGCTTTTCACCATGACACTCAGTATCGAGGTGTCGGCGCAACAACGGGTAATTACCGGAAAGGTAATTTCCGATGAAGATGGTCAGGGCCTCCCAGGCGCTACCGTCCTCGTGAAGGGTACAACAGTAGGTACTACCACCGATTTGGATGGTAATTACTCTATTAATGTACCGGAAGGATCTAATGTATTGATTTACTCTTTTGTGGGTTTGAAAACCCTTGAAGAAGCGATCGGTAACAGATCCGTTATCAACGTAACGCTCACTACTGATGCGTCCCAACTATCCGAAGTGGTAGTTACGGCAATCGGTATTGAGAAAGAAAAGAAAGCCTTGGGCTACGCGGTAACCACTGTAGGGGATGAGCAAATCCAAAACAGACCGGAAGCTGACGTTGCAAGGGTTCTTCAAGGTAAAGTGGCAGGTGTGAATATCACTGCTACTAACGGTAACTCAGGTGCTGGTACAAACATCATCATCAGGGGTTATTCTTCAGCCACAGGTTCTAACCAGCCTTTGTTTGTTGTAGATGGTGTTCCATTCAACACAAATACCAACGCTCAATCAGGATTTGGTTCAGGTGGTGCTACTACTTCAAGCCGTTTCTTGGATATCGATCCAAACAACATTGAAAACATCTCCGTGTTGAAAGGTCTTTCTGCTACAGTATTGTATGGTGACCAAGGTAGAAACGGTGTTATTTTGGTAACCACCAAATCAGGTTCCAGAAAAAGAAAGCAAGCTGAAGTAACTGTTAACCAGTCTTTGTTCTCAAACAACGCTGCTTCACTTCCTACTTTTGGTCAGGTATATGGTAATGGTTTCCAGCAGCAGCCTGGTTTGTTCTTCTCTAACTTCGGTCCTAGATTGGACATTGGTTTGCAGATCAATCACCCTGTCGCCAACTCTTCATTATCAAGTATCAGAAGTGCTTTCCCTGAGTTTTTTGAGAAAGATGCCAATGGAAATCCTACAACTACGCCTATTAAGTATGATTACAAGGCGTATGATGATCCTAGCAAAACTTTCTTCCAAACTGGATTGGTAAGTAATACTTCCGTACAAATCCAAGGCGGTTCTGAAAGCACAGGTTACAGTGCATCTTTTGGTTACACTTCAGACGAAGGTTTCCTTCCTGGTAACAAGTTGACCAAGTACAACTTTGGTTTGGGTATCAACTCTGCTATCAGCGAGAAATTCACCATCAACTCTTCCTTTACTTTTGCTAGAACAGGTGTAGATTCTCCTCCTGTAAACGCGGCGTTTGGTTCAGGTCCTAATGGTGGTATCCCTTCTGCGTATGCCCACATTTTGTTTTCTCCAAGATCCCATGACTTGGGAGGCTTGCCTTTCGAAAACCCTGTGGATAGAAGCTCTGTTTATTATAGAGCGGGTAATGATATCCCTAACCCACTTTGGGTAGTGAAGAATTACAAGAATACATCTGAAGTAAACCGTTTCTTCAACTCTACTTCTTTGAACTATGACTTCAACGACAACTTCTCAGTAACTTACCGCTTAGGTTTGGATACTTATACTGAAGTACAGGAAGCTAAATATAACAAAGGTGGAGGTGCAGGTGTAGCTTTGGAAGCAAGACAAGGTTATTACAGAACTATCAATATCCAAAATACCATTTGGAACCAGGATTTGATTTTGAACTGGAGAAAAACAATTTCTGAAAAAGTGGGAGTAAGTGCACTTTTGGGTGGTAACTCAAGATATGACAACTACCAGCAGAACGGTATCTCTTCAACAGGCCAATTGGCTTTTGACCTTTTCAGACATACTAACTTCCTGACTTCTGCAAACATTGACCCACTTGGCGCAGGCCGTATGGATTATTTGGTAGAAGAAAGAAGGATGGGTGTTTATGCCAACTTTACTTTTGATTACAGCAACTATTTGTTCTTGAACGTTTCTGCTAGAAATGACTGGACTTCAACCGTAGAGCCTGAAAACAGAAGAATCCTTTATCCAGGAGCTTCAGTTTCATTTATTCCTTCTGATGCTTTCAATTGGAATTCATCCACTGTGAATGACTTGAAATTGAGATTGGGTTATGGAACCTCAGCAGGTTTCCCAAGACCATATCAGACAAGAAATATTTTGGGTCAGTCTTCAAGAGCCTTCCAAAATTCTGGTGGAACTTTATTCCAAACACAATCTTTGAGCAACACTTTAGGTAATCCAAACTTGAAGCCTGAATTGCATGAGGAATTGGAATTTGGTATCGAAACAGCCATGTTCAATAACAAAGTGAGATTTGACATCTCTTTGTACCAGAAGAACACCAACAATTTGATCACTTCTTCACCTATTGATCCTTCAACAGGTTTTACCAACACAACCATCAACATCGGTAAAATCAGAAACAGAGGTATAGAATTCCAAGGTACTGCCACTCCAGTGACTACTGCAAGTGGATTTAGCTGGGAGACTATCGTAAACTGGACTGCTTACAGAACGGTTACCATGGAGTTGGGTGAAGGTCTTGAAGAAGTTGTTTATGCAGGTTTTACCAACTTGGGTAACTTTGCAATCCCGGGACAGCCTTTCGGTATCATCAAAGGAACTGTTTTTGCCCGTGATGAGCAGACAGGTCAGCCTATTGTTGATAACGTAGGTACTTACCTTGAAGATACTGAAATCGGAATCTTGGGTGATCCAAACCCTAAATGGACTGGATCATGGATCAACACCTTGAGATACAAAGGTTTCTTCATGAACTTCATGTTGGAATACAGAAGAGGTGGTATCATCTTCTCTAACACAGTTACTGCTACACTTGCTAGAGGTGTGACCAAAGATCCAGTGGTGGACAGAGAGATGAGTTTCATCCTTCCGGGTGTGAAGAGAGACGGTACTCCAAACGATATTCAGATCACTGCTTCTAACTATTTCTTTGATGGATACCACGTAGGTGCTGATGAATCAAACGTATTTGATGGTTCAGCTGTGAAATTGAGAGAATTGTCATTCGGATATGACCTTCCATCTTCACTTCTTTCCAAGACTCCTTTCAAGCGTGCCTCTATCGCACTTAGCGGTACTAACCTTTGGTTTAGAGCACTTAACTTCCCTCCAAACATGAATTACGATGTGGACGTTTTGGGTGTAGGTGTTGGTAACGGTTTGGGCTTTGACTTTGTAACAGGTCCAAGTTCAAGAAGATTCGGTGGTACTTTAACATTGGCATTCTAAACCACTAAATTTTACGACAATGAAAAGAAAAATATATAGTCTGATTGTTGCATTTACAATGGTATTTGCTTCATCATGTGATCTTGATTTATTGGATTCACCAAACGAGGTAACGGCCGCTACTGCGGATCCAAGTTGGGTTCTCAATCAAGTGCAGTTATCTTATGCAGGTATGTTTGAAGGAATCAGTAATACCGGTGCACAACTAACTAGAATTTTGGCCCAGCCAAACGTAAACTACCAAAATGCCTACAATGCTACCGCGTTGAACGGTGTTTGGAGTACTTCTTATGCAACTATTTTGAGTGATATTCAATTTATTGAAAATGAGCTTAATACTGAGGAAAGACCTATTCCAAGACACGTTGCAATTGCAAAAGTGATCAAGGCTATGGTTTTGATGCATTTGGTGGATCACCTTGGAGACGTTCCTTATTCAAAGGCACTCAATCCATCTGATTTCGCTCCAACTGTTGACAGTGCTGAAGATGTGTACAAAGTGGCTTTGGATGAATTGGTAGCAGCAAGAGCAGCTTTTGCAATTGCTACAGCAGCGCTTCCAACTGATTTGTATTACAACAACAACGTTACAAGATGGCAGCGTTTGGTAAATACTTTAGAATTGAAGTATTACCTCAATACCAAATTGGTCAACAGTGGTTCAGCAGCAAGAATTGCAGCATTGGTTGCAGAGGATAACTTGTTGAAGGATGGTGATGATTTCGTTTTCAGATATGGCACAAGTCAAACTAACCCTGATTCAAGAGCGCCAAAATTCGGTCAGTACGGTGGTGGCGGTGGTGACTATCAAAGTACTTGGTACATGTACCACTTGACTGAAGCCAAAGGTTTTGATGACCCAAGAGTAAGGTATTACTTGTATCGTCAGACTTTGACAAATCCAACTGATCCTGATGAATTGAGATGCTTGGGTGAAATTGCTCCAGGCCACTATTTGGCAAACAATTTCCCTTTCTGCTTACCTGATTTCAGTCCTACAGGAAGAGGTTATTGGGGAAGAGACCACTTGAACAATGAGGGTATTCCACCGGATGGTTTTAGAAGAACCATGTATGGCTTGTATCCTGCAGGTGGTAGATTTGATGAGAACTCTGCTTCTCCTGTCAATTCACCAACTTTAGGTGCAGGTGGTGCAGGTCTGCAGCCGATTATGTTGTCTGCTTATGTTGACTTTATGGTAGCAGAAGCTATCCAAACTCTTGGTGTACCAGGTGATGCGAAAGCAAGGGTTGAAAGTGGTATTCGTAAGCACATGAACTTTGTAAGGGCATTTGCACTCGCTTCTTCTCAGGGTGGTGTTGTGACTGCGTTTCAACCTAACGCTACTTGGACATCACTCGTTGATTCTTATGTTGCTGCTGTCAACACTGAATGGGATGCGGCTCCTGCCAACAGAAAAATGACCTTGATTGCAAGGGAATATTGGCTGTCTCTTTTCGGTAATGGGGTAGAATCTTATAACCTTTACAGAAGAACAGGCCAGCCTGATGGCATGCAACCTGGTCTTGCTGTTGACCCAGGGTTATTCCCAAGATCTTTCTTGTATCCTACAGTATTTACTGTAACAAACAAAAATGCTCCGGCACAGAAAGCCAATCTTGGTCAAAGAGTGTTCTGGGATACAAATCCTGAAGGTAACGGCTGGATTAACTAACCTCTAAAATTGCTAAAATATGAAATTGATAAAATATAGTTTAGGAATGTTAGTTACCATGTTGGTTTTCATAACCTCATGTACTGACTTCGTTGACCCAAGGATTCCTTATTCTACATTTGATACAGGTGCTTATCTTAGGACTGTGGCCCGTACAAGTGATACCTTTAACTTCTTTGATTTGGGTAACTCCAAGTTTGACATTACCGTTGAAGCTGTTGATGCTGAAAATGGTGCTACTGTCGAATCTGTAGAAGTAAGGGTTAGACGTAGAAGACTGATCCCTGGAGTAGGTTTGGAATATATTCCTGTTGGAACAGGTACTACTGTAAATGATGTACTTGTCAAAACGCTTTCTGCTTCAGACTTTGCTTCCACTACCGAGAGCAAATTTTTGAGAGCCGGTATTGTTGTTACTTCTGCAGAAACATTGTCAGCTTTGGGATTGACCCAATCGCAGATAAATGGTGGTGATGTGTTTGAATTCCGTCTTAAAATGACTGACAAGTCTGGACGTGTATTCAATGATGTCAATGCAAGTGCGGATATCAAAGGTGGTGCTTTCTATGCATCCCCTTTCTTATACAACGTTTCTGTTGTTTGTCCTACTGCTTTGGCAGGAACTTATGAATTCACTTCTTCTGAAATGAGTTCTCCATTTGGATCTTGCCCCGGTACTATCACAGGAACTGTAACATTTACTGCTATTGCAGGTACTACTTCCTATGGTGTTTCTGATGCAACTTTTGGATTCTGGGATTGTTATGGTGATACCTTTGGTGGCAACGTCAGGTTGAATGATGCCTGTGGTTCTTTGTCTTTCTCAGGTTCTGATAAGTATGGAGATACTTACACCTTTAACTTCATCAGTGTTTCACCTGCTGAATTGGTATTCACATGGGTAAACACTTCTGCTGAAACAGGTAGAGTAGTATTGAAATCCAATGCTGGTAAGCCATGGCCTCCGGGATTAAGATAATTTCCGCTAATAAAAATAATTGAAAAAAGCAGCATCTTAGGGTGCTGCTTTTTTTTTGTCAATCGCGATTTGTGTCACATTCTTGTTTTGTTTTTTTAATTTGTATAACCGTTTTAACGGTTTTTAAATGTCTTTTTTTGGGTTTACATTTGTCTTGTTGACAATAAAACCAATGGATAAATTCTCCTACATCTCAAATGCACATGTAGCTTATATCGATGAGCTCTATTCTGATTATAAAAATAACCCTGATTCAATAGACCCAAGTTGGAAGGTATTTTTTGATGGCTTTGATTTTGCCATTGCCAAATATGGGGAAGATCAGGGAACTCTTCCTGCTTCAAAAAGTCCTGAAGGGCCCAATGAAGGTGTAAACGGTTCTTTGTTGACACCTGGAACAATCATGGATATGGAACAATTGCCCAAGGAAATCAAAGTCAGGGCTTTGATACATGCTTATCGTTCCCGCGCGCACCTTCGGTCCAAAACCAATCCCGTTAGAGAAAGGAGAGACAGGAAAGCTTTGTTGGATATTGAGGATTTTGGTTTGGACCAAAATGACCTCAATACAGAATTTCAGGCCGGAAAAGAAATCGGTATTGGGACAGTGAAGCTTTCAAAACTGATTGAATCCTTAAAAATAATCTATGAAGGGGCTATCGGTTTCGAATATACTTATATCAGAGATCCTGAAATGTTGGATTGGTTGAAAACCAAATTCGAAAAAGAAGCTTTGTCTTTTAATCCTAGTGTAGAAGCTAAAAAAAGAATCCTTTTCAAATTGAACCAAGCTGTAGTTTTCGAGAATTTTCTTCACACCAAATACCTTGGTCAAAAAAGATTTTCTTTGGAAGGAGGCGAAAGCACCATCCCATTTTTGGATGCAGTCATCAATACAGCTGCAGAATTTGGAGTTGAAGAAGTAATGATAGGCATGGCGCACAGAGGCAGGCTCAATGTGCTTTCCAATATCATGGGAAAAACCTACGAGCAGATTTTTTCTGAATTTGAAGGTACTGCCAAGCCGGATCTAACTATGGGAGATGGTGATGTGAAATACCATATGGGCTATTCTTCCGACATCATTACCACAGGGGATAAGAAAGTGAACCTCAAGCTTGCTCCCAACCCTTCACACCTTGAAGCAGTGAACCCGGTCGTTGTTGGGTTTATGAGGGCTAAGATTGATTCCCAGCATAAAAACGATTCAAATAAGGCGCTTCCGATTCTCATCCATGGCGATGCCGCAGTTGCCGGACAAGGGATAGTTTATGAAGTGACTCAGATGGCAGGATTGAAAGGATATAATACTGGAGGTACCATTCATTTTGTCATCAATAACCAAGTTGGGTTTACCACAGATTTTGATGATGCTAGAACTTCTATTTATTGTACAGATGTAGCCAAAATCATCGATGCTCCGGTTATCCACGTAAATGGGGACAATGCCGAAGCGGTGGTATTTGCCGCTAATATCGCAGCTGAGTTCAGACAGAAATTCAAGAAAGACATTTTTGTCGATATGGTATGCTATAGAAGGCATGGACACAATGAGTCAGACGAACCTAAATTTACCCAACCGGAACTTTATAATATCATCTCTAAGCACCCAAACCCACGAGAAATCTATGTCAAGAGATTGACTGAAAGAGGAGATATCGATGCAGAGATAGCCAAGGTCATGGATGAAGAATTCAGGCAATTGCTTCAGGACAGACTGAATCTGGTCAAAGAAAAACCTTTGCCTTACCAATTCACCAAATTCGAAAGGGAATGGCAGTCATTGAGAAGATCCACTCCTGAGGATTTTGACCAATCTCCTGAAACTGGTATTTCTATTGATAAAATAGAGAAAGTAGCAGAGGCTTTGACTACAATCCCAAAAGGATTCAAGCCTATCAAACAAATTGAAGTGCAGCTCAAACAAAGGAAGGACATGTTCTTTACGGCCAAATCCCTCAACTGGGCAGCTGCCGAATTGTTAGCATATGGTTCTCTTCTTCTCGAAGGCAAAACAGTAAGAATCACCGGTCAGGATTGTCAGAGAGGAACATTCTCCCACCGACATGCTGTGGTCCACGATGCAAATACCAATAAGCCCTACAATTTCCTAAAAGAACTGAAAGACAGCAAAGGTCAGTTTCACATTTATAACTCCCTGCTGTCAGAATATGCAGTACTCGGGTTTGAATATGGATACGGAATGGCTAGTCCACATTCTCTTACAATATGGGAAGCTCAATTCGGGGATTTTGCCAACGGTGCGCAGACAATGATAGACCAGTTTATTTCTTCAGGAGAATCAAAATGGGGTAAGATGAACGGTATTGTCATGCTATTGCCTCACGGTTATGAAGGTCAGGGACCTGAGCATTCCAACGCCCGACCCGAAAGATTCCTTCAACTATCAGCAGAATACAATATGGTGGTGGCCAATATTACTGAGCCATCTAACTTTTTCCATCTTTTGAGAAGGCAGCAAGCTTGGGATTTCAGAAAACCATGTGTGGTCATGTCTCCCAAATCCTTGTTGAGACATCCAAAAGTGGTTTCTCCTTTGGAAGAGTTTACAAAAGGTGAATTTAGAGAGATTTTGTTGGATCAGTCTGTTAAGGCCAATGATGTAAAAAGAGTCCTACTGTGTTCAGGAAAGATTTTTTATGACCTGGATGAGGTAAGAGAAAAAGAAAAGGTGACTGATGTGGCAATTATCAGAATTGAGCAATTACATCCTTTTCCGAAAAAACAGATATTGGATGCCCTTAAGGCATATAAAGATGCAGAAATCTTATGGGTGCAGGAAGAACCTGAAAATATGGGGTATTGGAACTACATGTTGAGAATGATGTACAAGGAACTTCCAATGGACATTATTTCCAGAAAACCATCTGCCTCACCTGCCACAGGTTACAATAAAGTCCATGTCGAAGAACAGGGCAAGATTGTCAGGAAGGCTTTGAAACTTTCATAACCTGAGTGGTATTAAGAAAACTTTGGCCATTCTTGGCATAAAAAAAAACAAAATAATGAACCTAGAAATGAAAGTCCCTACCGTAGGGGAGTCAATAACCGAAGTTACCATTGGTCAGTGGTTTAAAAAAGACGGTGACCAAGTCCAAATGGACGAGGTGATCTGTGAGTTGGAATCCGACAAAGCCACTTTTGAGCTGACAGCGGAAGCTGCAGGTACATTGAAAATCAAAGCCCAAGAAGGGGACACTTTAGAAATCGGGGCAGTTATTTGTGTGATTGATTCAGCATCAAATTCAGAAAGCAAAGAAGAAAAAACAATTGTTATGGAAGCAGCAAAATCAAGCCAAGGAGGCAAAACAGGGGAAATTAAAGACATGATTGTCCCTACCGTCGGAGAATCAATCACTGAAGTGACTTTGGCTTCTTGGTTAAAAGAAGACGGTGATTATGTGACTTTGGATGAAATCATCGCTGAAGTTGATTCCGATAAGGCTACTTTTGAATTGCCTGCTGAAGCCAATGGAATTCTTCGGCACGTTGCCAAAGAAGGAGACATTTTGGAAATTGGCGGCTTGATCTGTAAAATCGAAGTGGTTGAGGGAGGTGCACAGGCTGCAACTGCTGCCAGTCCTGCTGCAGGAGAAACAATCAAACCTGCTGCTTCAGGAAATGAAACCTATGCTACCGGACATGCTTCTCCGGCTGCCGCCAAAATTATCGCTGAAAAAGGGATAAACGCTGAAGATGTAAAAGGAACAGGCAAAGATGGCCGCATCACCAAGGAGGATGCCATCAGTGCCCAAGCCAAAGAAGCTCCAAAAGCTGCTGAGGCAAAACCTTCAGCTCCGAAAGTAGAAGCCCCTTCAGCTCCAAAAGTTGCAGGATCCAGGGAAAGCAGGAGAGAAAAAATGACTTCTTTGAGAAGAACTGTATCCAGAAGATTGGTAGCAGTGAAGAATGAAACTGCAATGTTGACCACTTTTAACGAAGTCAACATGGGACCCATCATGGATATCCGTAAGAAATACAAAGACCAGTTCAAAGAAAAGCATGGTGTCAACCTTGGCTTTATGTCTTTCTTTACCAAAGCTGTTTGTGTGGCACTTCAGGAATGGCCAGCTGTCAATGCCATGATCGATGGCAACGAAATCATCTACAATGATTTCTGCGACATCTCCATCGCAGTTTCTGCTCCAAAAGGATTGGTGGTACCGGTGATAAGAAATGCTGAAGCTATGAGCTTTGATCAGATTGAAAAAGAAGTAGTAAGATTGGCAGGCAAGGCTAGAGACAACAAATTGTCGATAGAAGAGATGACCGGAGGTACTTTTACCATCACCAATGGCGGTGTTTTTGGTTCCATGATGTCTACCCCGATCATCAATGCACCTCAGTCTGCAATCCTTGGAATGCACAATATCGTGGAAAGACCAATGGCTGTAAACGGTGAAGTCAAAATCTTGCCAATGATGTATCTTGCCCTTTCTTATGATCACAGAATCATCGATGGTAGAGAGTCAGTCAGTTTCTTGGTGCGTGTCAAACAATTGCTCGAAGATCCGACAAGACTGCTTTTTGGAGTTTGATAAAGTTGGAAGTAGGAAGTAAAAGGTGATCAAAAAGTACAAAGTATTATGTACCAAGAACCAAGTATTTAAATAGTCGAATAAATTGGCGCCTTGACAAAGTTTAGGAGTGACGGATATTTAAAATTCAGTTAAATTATCACTTCACTAAAATTCCAAGGAAAATGCACAGATATAAGGAATTAAAAGTTTGGCAAAAGGCCATAGACTTAGCAGTTGAAGTTTATAAGATAACCGAGAAATTACCAAAAGATGAAAGATTTGGTTTGATTAGCCAAATGAACATGGCAGTAGTCTCTATTCCTTCCAACATCGCAGAGGGTGCAGGAAGAAACGGAAAAAAAGAGTTCAACAATTTCTTAAGGGTTGCACTTGGATCGCCTTTCCAATTGGATACCTAATTGGTAATCTCAAACCATCTGAATTATCTGAATGACGAAGATTTCAAAAATGTTGAAAAAGAATTGGAGTATGTGCAAAATATGATTGTCAAGCTCAAAATGAGTTTGAACATTGATACTTAATTCGATTCTTGATCCGGAATACGTCAGCAAGATTCTATATACTTGGTACTTAGTACTTAGTACTTGGTACCAAATCCATCAACAAAATTCAATCTTCAGTGATATCAAGTTTCACGTCTTGTGTCTCATGTCTAAAATCTATTAAAAAATGTACGACGTCATAGTAATCGGTTCAGGCCCGGGAGGATATGTAGCAGCCATCAGGGCAGCACAATTGGGTATGAAAACCGCCATCATTGAGAAATACCCTACGCTCGGAGGAACCTGCCTCAATGTAGGCTGTATCCCTTCCAAAGCGCTTTTGGACTCATCGGAGCATTACCACAATGCCGCCCATACTTTTAAAACCCACGGTATCAACCTTGACAACTTGGAGGTAAACCTCGAGCAGATGATTGCCCGCAAATCCGAAGTGGTCAAGCAAAACGTGGATGGCATCCAGTTTTTGATGAAGAAAAACAAAATCGAAGTGTACCATGGTTTGGGTTCATTTGTAGATGCCAACACTGTCAAGGTGACCAAAGACGATGGTTCATCTGAAGAGATCAAAGGAAAAAACATCATCATTGCAACAGGTTCTAAGCCTGCTTCTTTGCCTTTTATCAATATCGACAAGGACAGGGTCATCACCTCTACCGAAGCGTTGAAACTGAAAGAAATTCCCAAGCACATGATCGTCATCGGCGGTGGAGTGATCGGTATGGAATTGGGTTCTGTCTATGGCAGACTCGGAGCAAAAGTATCGGTGGTAGAATACCTCGATGCCATCATTCCTTCCATGGACCGTACTATGGGCAAGGAACTTCAGAAGTCACTGAAAAAATTGAATTTTGACTTTTATCTGAAGCACAAGGTAACTGCTGTAGAAAACACCGGTAAAGAAGTAATCGTCAAAGCAGAAAACAGCAAAGGAGAAACCATCGAAATCGTAGGAGATTATGTCTTGGTTTCCATTGGAAGAAAAGCCTATACTGAAGGACTGAATGCCGAGGCGGCAGGAGTGAAGATCACCGAAAGGGGATTGGTCGAGGTGGATGCACATCTGAGAACAAATGTGCCAAATATCTACGCCATCGGAGACGTGGTCAAAGGCGCGATGTTGGCACACAAGGCAGAGGAGGAAGGCGTCTTTGTAGCAGAAACTATCGCCGGACAAAAGCCACATATCAATTACCTTTTGATTCCTGGGGTAGTTTACACTTGGCCGGAAGTGGCTTCCGTAGGATATACCGAGGAGCAACTCAAAGAACAGGGAGTCAAATACAAAACCGGGAAATTCCCTTTTATGGCCTCAGGCCGTGCACGGGCTTCCATGGATACGGATGGCGTAGTCAAAGTTTTGGCTGATGCCAATACAGATGAGATCCTTGGTGTACACATGATCGGACCAAGGACTGCCGACATGATAGCCGAGGCGGTCGTTGCGATGGAATTCCGGGCATCGGCTGAGGACATTGCAAGAATGTCCCATGCGCACCCCACTTATACAGAAGCTTTCAAAGAAGCCTGCCTGGCCGCAACGGACAACAGGGCTTTGCATATATAGAACCTAAACCTTTGAGGTCTTTTTTTGACCTCGAAGGTTTTTAAAAAATAAAAAACCTTCAATTTTAAATGGAGGGCATCTTAACCTGTCAGCATTCAATTCTGACAGGTTTTTTTGGAATCTATTTAAAGTATTTTTTTTATGTGTATCCGTATGTATGCAAGTCGCCAAACAAATAGTCGTTGGAGAACGATTTGGTGGTACTATGGACAGTGGACTGTTGTCCGTGGACGAGTATCCGTATTCGATAAAGCCTCTTAAAACCGAACGTGCAATATTGCGGATACTCATATTTTTTTTCTATTCACCATATCCTCATTTACATCACCTGCTGGGAAATATCAATCAATATCCAATATCCATGAATATCCATTTTTAAGGTTCATTCAAGGATAAAAGATTGAAAATCCAATTATCTTCGAATCCATGATAACAGTTGATAATATCCTCAAACTCGGTGATCCCCGCCTCTATGAAAATTGTGCGCCACTGACCCATGACGAACTTCCTTTGGTAGAAAATTGGGTGAAAGACCTGCACGAAGCCATGCAAGATATCCGGAGGAAATATGGGTTTGGGAGAGGGATTGCTGCACCGCAATTGGGAATTATGAAACGGCTTTTTTACCTCAATCTTGACAAACCCTACATCATCATCAATCCCGAAATCACCGATCCAAGCAAGGACATGTTTGAGCTTTGGGATGACTGCATGAGTTTTCCCAATCTGCTCGTCAAAGTCAAAAGACACCAATCCCTGACCTTGGAATACTTGGATGAAAACTGGAAAAAGCAATCTTGGACCGTAGAAGGTGCCATCTCAGAACTTATCCAACATGAATACGATCACCTAAACGGCGTACTCTGTACCATGCGGGCTATTGATGATAAGTCGTTTAAGTGGAAGGAGTGAAGTTTTTCAGGTTTTGGCTCTTTGACCAACAGCCCGGAAGTGGGCTGAAATATTATGCGATAGCCATCGGGATGCAATTGGAATTAAATCGCCTATCCCAATCAATAGGGAAATCCTCTCCTCCAACAAAAGATAGTTCCAAATATTCCGATTTACAAATCGTCTCCATTCACATAATCTTTCTGCCCTTTTTTTGGATATGGTCGGGCTACTTTAAATTATTTCCCTAATTTTGGACCAATTTAGCCGTAAGTAATTAAACCTCTTAAAACCTCTTTTGGAATGCCTAAGGAAACAAGCATCAAGCACACACTCATCATCGGTTCAGGCCCCATTGTCATCGGTCAGGCTTGCGAATTTGATTATGCCGGTTCGCAGGCTTCAAGGTCACTCAGGGAGGAAGGCATCAAAGTCACTTTGATCAATTCCAATCCTGCGACGATCATGACGGATCCGGTGACTGCAGACAATGTGTATTTGTTGCCTCTCGACAAAAAATCCATCATCAAAATCCTGCAAGAGCATCCGGATATTGATTCTGTTTTGCCGACTATGGGTGGACAGACAGCGTTGAACCTTGCCATTGATTGCGACAAGTCAGGCATTTGGAAAAAATACGGTGTCAGGATGATCGGCGTGGATATCGATGCGATCGATACAGCCGAGAACAGAGAAAAATTCAAAGCACTGATGGAAAAAATCGGTGTAGGTGTCTGCAAAGGAGATACCGCTACTTCTTTTCTTCAGGGAAAAGAAATCGCCCAAGAAATCGGGTTTCCATTGATCATCCGGGCTTCTTATACACTCGGTGGTGCAGGCGGTGCATTTGTTGAAAAAGAAGAAGATTTTGAAAAAGCTCTTGTCGCCGGACTTCAGGCTTCACCTGTTCATGAGGTGCTCATCGAGCAAAGTATCATGGGCTGGAAGGAGTACGAACTTGAAGTCATGAGGGACAATATCGGCAACATGATTGTCATCTGTTCCATCGAAAACTTCGATCCCATGGGCGTGCATACCGGTGATTCCATCACTGTAGCACCTGCGATGACTTTACCAGATACGGTTTACCAAAGGATGAGGAATTACGCCATCACGATGATGAACAGCATCGGGAATTTTGCCGGAGGCTGTAACGTACAGTTCTCTGTCAGTCCTGACAATACCCAGATTATCGGTATCGAAATCAACCCTAGGGTTTCCCGATCGTCTGCATTAGCCTCCAAAGCCACCGGATATCCAATTGCCAAAGTAGCAGCAAAATTAGCAGTTGGATACAATCTTGATGAATTGACGAATTCCATTACTGGAAATACCTCTGCGTTTTTTGAGCCTGCGATTGACTATGTGATTGTCAAAATCCCAAGATGGAACTTTGACAAATTCAAAGGTTCGGACAGGAGATTGGGACTGTCTATGAAAGCCGTCGGAGAAGTGATGGGCATAGGGCGCAATTTTCAGGAGGCTTTGCAAAAAGCATGTCAATCACTCGAAATCAAAAGAAACGGATTGGGAGCCGATGGCAAAGAACTCCGTGACCAACAGAAGATTTTATATAGTCTTGCCAACCCAAGTTGGGACAGGCTTTTCCATATTTACGATGCCTTCAAATTGGGCATTTCATTCAGAACCATCCACGACCTTACCAAAATAGACAAGTGGTTCTTAAGACAGATTGAGGAATTGATCCATGTCGAAGACCAGATAGAGAAATTCAATATCAATACCATCCCTAGGGAATTGATGGATACAGCCAAGAAAAAAGGGTATGCTGACCGTCAATTGGCTCATCTATTGGGTTGTTTGGAAAGTGAAGTCTTTACCAAACGCTACGATGAAATGGGCATCAAGCGGGTTTACAAACTCGTAGATACCTGCGCCGCTGAATTTGATGCACAGACACCTTACTACTATTCTACCTTCGGGGAGGAAAATGAATCTCCGGTTTCCAACAAAAAGAAAGTGG
Source organism: Aquiflexum gelatinilyticum (assembly GCF_024741135.1). Taxonomy (GTDB): domain Bacteria; phylum Bacteroidota; class Bacteroidia; order Cytophagales; family Cyclobacteriaceae; genus Cognataquiflexum; species Cognataquiflexum gelatinilyticum. Next base: position 280,175 of record NZ_JANSUY010000004.1, on the reverse strand, counting down.
TTGTTTTAGGTTCAGGCCCCAATAGGGTAGGACAGGGGATTGAGTTTGATTACTCCTGTGTCCATGGTGTGTTGGCAGCCAAGGAATGCGGCTACGAAACCATCATGATCAACTGTAACCCTGAAACTGTTTCCACGGATTTTGATATCTCTGACAAGCTGTATTTTGAGCCGGTCTTTTGGGAACATATCTATGAAATCATCCTGCACGAAAAGCCCTTGGGTGTGATCGTACAGTTGGGTGGGCAGACTGCTTTGAAGCTTGCAGAGAAGTTGGATAAATACGGAATCAAGATCATCGGTACAAGCTTCGAAGCATTGGATTTGGCAGAAGATAGGGGAAGATTTTCCACCTTGCTGAAGGAAAATGAGGTTCACTATCCTGAATTCGGAACTATCCACAATACTGACGAAGCCTTGGAATTGTGTAAGACCATCGGGTTCCCGCTTTTGGTGAGACCTTCCTATGTATTGGGAGGTCAGGGAATGAAGATTGTCATCAATGAAAAAGAGCTTGAAGAGCATGTGGTAAAAGTGCTCAGAGATATTCCAAACAATGAAATCCTTTTGGACCATTTCTTGGAGAATGCAATTGAAGCAGAAGCTGATGCCATTTGTGATGGGGAGAATGTCTATATCATTGGGATCATGCAACATATAGAGCCTGCCGGAATTCATTCGGGAGATTCTTATGCGGTGCTGCCTCCATACAATCTTGGAGATTTTGTCATGCGACAGATTGAAACCTATACCAAAAAAATTGCCTTGGCACTCCGCACAGTCGGTTTGATCAATATCCAATTTGCGATCAAAAACGACAAGGTCTACGTCATCGAAGCCAATCCAAGGGCCTCAAGGACAGTTCCTTTTATCTGTAAGGCATATCAGGAACCTTATGTCAATTATGCCGTAAAGGTGATGTTGGGTGAGAAAAAAGTAACTGACTTTGAATTCAATCCGGTCAAAAAGGGTTATGCTATCAAAGAACCGATTTTCTCCTTCCACAAATTCCCCAATGTCAACAAAGAATTGGGTCCTGAAATGAAGTCAACCGGTGAAGCGATATACTTCATCGACGATTTGATGGATGATTATTTCTTGAAGATTTATTCTGAGAGAAACCTTTACCTGAGTAGATAAAGAGCCAAGAACCGAGAAGCGAGAACCGGGATTTTTCTCGATTCTCGCTTCTAAAATCTAAAAGTCTAAAAAATGGGATTTATTTTCAAATTTCTTCTTATAGCGATTGCCCTTTCCTGGATCTTCTCCAAGTTGCTACAGTTCTTTGTAAAAAGTAAACTCAAGCAGTTTGTAGACCATGCCAATGACCTAAAGCGGGAGGATGATAGGAGGAGAAAACCGCCAGGAGCAAATGTAAATGTGGACCATATTCCAAAGGAATACGAACAAAAAAGGTCAATGGAAATCAAAGGCGGTGATTATATCGATTATGAGGAAGTGAAGGAATAATCCTTCACTTTTTTTTATAATCCTTTAGTCTTTGATAGATTCCCATTCAGATTTAAGACTGTCTAGGATTTTGGATACTTCCATGATGGTGGTGGTCACCACCGATTTACTTTCTTCCTCCAAATCGATCAACAATTCCACAGCCGAGGAAGTAGCTACCAGTTCCTTGAAATCTAAGTTCAATCCCACTCCTTTGAGCGCGTGCCCAGTTTGCTTGACCCCGTGGAGGTGGTTTTCTTCCAGATTAGATATCAAGGTTTTTTGAAGCTTTTCGATATTTGAAATGCTTACCTCTAATAATTCTTTAAAAAATTCAGGATCAGATAATCTGTATTCTTCAAATTTGGACGAGGCGATAACCTGTGTTGCGCTAGGAGCAGATCCGAGGTGTTTTTCAATCATTCCGGAAATATCTGAAACCAAAACAGGCTTGCTGAGGTAATCGTCCATGCCTGCCTCTAGACACCTTTGATATTCCCCTTTCACTGTACCTGCAGTCAAGGCAACAATAGGAGTCCTGACCTCAGTCTCAATCTTTCTGATTTCTTTTGTAGCTTCATAGCCGCTCATTTCCGGCATTTGAATGTCCATAAAAATCAGATCAGGTTTTTCTTTTTTATATTCTTCCAAAGCTTCCAGACCATTGTATGCCTCAAAGATAACTGAGGTAGGAAGGAGTTTTTTTACAATCGCTTTGGCCAATAGCATATTGACCGGATTGTCATCTACCAACAAAACTTTGAAGATAGAAGAAGATACTTTTTCTTTTTTAGAAGTGATAGGCATACTACTGCCATTCATTTTCTCTTCAAATTTTGGTTGTACCGTTTCTTCAGAGACAGAAAGTTCAAGCTTGAAATAGAATTTACTTCCTTTACCAAGGCTGGTTTGAAGTTCAAGTTTACTATCCATCAATTCCAGCAACTTGCTGCAAATGGTAAGGCCCAAACCTGTACCTCCGTATTTTCTTGTGGTTGAATTATCTTCCTGTGCGAATGCTTCAAAAATTGTCCGTTCTTTTTCTTTTGAGATCCCGATTCCCGTGTCCTCCACGTAAAAGACAATCGGCATGACTCCATCCTCAGTTTCGGTACCATCAAGGGTAACCCCCAACTCTATGTAACCTTGATGGGTAAACTTTCCGGCATTACTGAGCAGGTTTATCAGTACTTGTTTGACCCTTGTAGAATCTACAAAAACAGATTTGGGAAGTTTTTCATCCAGATTCAGGTTGAGTTTCAGATTCTTTTCGGTAGCGATCGGCTGAATGATTTTCAGGGTATCTGAAACCAAGTCCTTAATATTGACCCATTCTGGGCTCAATTCCAGTTTGCCGGCTTCTATTTTTGAAAAATCAAGAATGTCATTGATCAGGTCCAAGAGCAATGTGCCTGACTGTAAGATAGATTGAAGGAAACCCCTCTGGTTTTCATCCAGATTGGTTTTCATCAATAAATCCGAAAAGCCAATGACTCCGTTGAGCGGAGTTCTGATTTCGTGACTCATGTTTGCCAGGAACTCTGATTTTGCAATACTTGCCTCATTTGCCGCTTCCATAGATTGTACGAGGTTTCTTTCCATGTTTTTCCTCTCTATGGCATTGGAAATACTGTCCGCAAAGCTTATTAATAAGGCTGTTTCTGCTTCACTCCATTTTCTTTCATTGGTACAATCATCGAATCCGACAAATCCCCAAAAGTAATCTTCCACATAAATTGGAATCAAAAGAATGGATTTGATATCCTGACTTTGAAGAAGTTCTTTAAGTTCAGGGTCTGTCTCCATTTGGTCTACTATGGCTTGGTACAGTTTGTTTTGAGCCATTACCCGCGATCCTTCACCAAACAAACCTATGGGAAGACCCTGCAGGTTAGGATTGTCGATTTCTGCAGGTACTCCCAAAGCGCTCCACTCAAATCTTTGTGAACTGAGTAAGTTTCCGTTTTCATCGAGGCTGTTCTCAAAAAGATACGCCCTGTCTACTCCTGCCCCGTCCCCTAGCAAAGTAATGGCTTTTTGGGTCGCTGTCGCAAAATCGTGGTTCGAGAGTAGTTCCTTCGTTGCAAATGCAATCGAGGTCAGCATTTTTTCATTCCTGATCAGGTTGCTGTTTACATTCTGTAAAGTCAGTTCATTAGCCTTAATCAGTTCTTCTGTTGATTTTTGCTCGGAAATATCCCTCAAGAATAAGTATTGAAAATTGGGTGTTTCCAGATCAAAAGAATCTTTTTCAATATTTTTAAGGTAAACTTCAAAGATTTTCTTCTCTTCGGGAATAGCAATTTCAATTTTATAATTAGGGGAATTGGCAGTAAACAGGCCCTCAAAATCTGAAGAAATTGAGATCAATTGGTCTTTTTTGTAGATTTTCTGAGGGCTTAGCTTTGAGAAAAATTTTCTAGCCGCATAATTCAATGCTACTACATCACCTAGTCTGTCCAAAATCAAAATTCCGTCAGAGATGTTTTCGAAGATAGTTTTAAAGGCAATTGGATTGGCTCTGAACAGTTGGTATTGAAACAACGCCCAAAATAAAGTTACCCCGCTGATGGCAAGACAGAAAGGAACAGGATCCAAGCCGAAAGGATAAAAACCAAAAACGACAAATAAATAAGCAATCCATGGTATCAAAGTTCCAAAAAGCATGATCAACACCTGGCCTCTGTAAATTTCAGGAATTGAAAAAAGCATTCTGAAAAGCAGAAGGTTAGAGAATATGATTAGTATCGAATTGTAACTGGCGTACATCCAATGCAAAAGACCCCGATCCAAATAAACTGACAAAAAGTAGGAATTATGTGCGGCAGATATTTCCTTGTAAAAAAGGTTGTGATAGTCATTTGTAAATACCATTAAAAGAAAAAATGCTGAAATCCCAAAAATCAAAACCAACCAATTATTGCTGATGAACTTCGCGCGGTCAGTATATTTTAATACAAAGAGAAATAAAAAGGGAGTGACAAATGTGCCTCCGATAAACTCAAGAATGTAAAATAACTTGATCCCTTCGGGGGTAGTGGAAATTAACTCGATACCGTAAAAGAAAGAATAAAAAAAGCAACTTAACATGAAGAATGAAAAATATCGTTCTCCGTGTTGGTTGTCTTTACTGAAGGAAAAAAATGCCAAAGTCACAAATAGCAAACTTGTCAGAAATATCGGAGTGGCAAAGGGATTATAAGAAAATTCGAGGTTCATAAATCGCTAAAATTCAAAAGAAGAAGGAATTTAACTATTGGGATTTTGTAGATTAAACTTAGTAAAAATAATTCTTTTACCATCTTAAAAAAACAATATAAGGTAAAATTAAAATTTTTAAAATAAACCTACCGTACAACTTAATTTTTGATTATAAAATTTAAGTAAAATGAATTTAATAGTACTGTTAATTTTGCTTTGATTTCTTATGTATTAGTTGTTTTAATATCAAACATAAATATATTTTAACAATTGACTAGTGCCAAATTCTTTATTCATTTCTTCTCAAGTGATTCCTCCCCTTAATTCTTCTTTCAAGAAACTTTATATGTCAAAAAGTCTATTTTTTGCAATTTTCCAAGAGATTTTAAGACATAATTTCCGATTTCGGGCTTTTTTTACCTTTGGTTAACATTTTGATTGATGGGCAATTGTAACCTAAATGCAAGAAATAATCAGCTAATTAACCAACCTAACCAACTATAATATGGACTTTAAACAATTCACAATAAAATCACAGGAGGCCATCCAAAAGGCTGCTGAACTGGCTTCAGCCGAACAGCAACAGGCGATTGAGCCAGCGCATATGCTTAAAGGAATATTCTCGGAAGATGAGAATGTCACTGATTTTTTGTTTAAAAAGCTGAATGTCAATAAAGGATTAATTGCTCAAAAAACGGATGACATTATCAAGTCATTTCCAAAGGTAAGCGGGCAACAGCCTTATCTTTCCAATGCCTCCAACCAGGTTTTGTCTAAGGCAAAGGATTTTCTAAAGACATTCGGGGATGAGTTTGTGGCCATTGAGCACCTGCTTTTGTCTATATTGGGAGGATCGGATAAGACCGCCCAGGTCCTAAAAGAAAATGGTCTATCCGAAAAACCGCTAATTGAAGCAATAAAAGAACTTAGAAAAGGAAATAAAGTGACCGATCCAAACGCAGAATCAAAGTATAGGGCTCTGGAAAAATATTCTAAAAACCTGAATGAACTGGCAAAGAAAGGAAAGATTGACCCTGTTATTGGCCGGGATGAAGAGATCAGACGAGTTTTACAGATTTTGGCAAGAAGGACCAAAAACAACCCCATTCTCCTCGGTGAGCCGGGTGTGGGTAAAACTGCCATTGTGGAAGGCTTGGCCCAACGTATCGTAAGTGGAGACGTGCCCGAAAACCTCAAAACAAAAACTTTGATTTCACTTGACATGGGTTTACTTGTGGCAGGTGCCAAGTACAAAGGTGAATTTGAGGAAAGATTAAAAGCGGTCATCAAGGAAGTGACGGACTCAGAAGGTGAGATCATCCTGTTTATCGATGAAATCCACACCTTGATAGGCGCGGGCGGAGGAGGAGAAGGTGCGATGGATGCTGCCAACTTACTGAAACCGGCTTTGGCAAGAGGCGAATTGCATGCCATCGGTGCTACCACTTTAAAGGAGTATCAAAAATATATTGAAAAAGATAAAGCCCTCGAAAGGAGATTTCAGGCTGTCATGGTCGATGAACCGGATGCCGCTGATGCGATCTCAATTTTGAGAGGAATCAAAGACAAGTATGAACTCCATCATGGTGTCAGAATCAAAGACGATGCGGTTATTGCAGCCGTGGAGCTTTCTCAAAGGTATATCTCAGACAGGTTTCTTCCTGACAAGGCAATTGACTTGATGGATGAAGCTGCCGCAAAACTGAGAATGGAAATTGACTCACTTCCACAGGAATTGGATGAACTCAACAGGAGAATCATGCAGCTTGAAATCGAAAGGGAAGCCATCCGAAGAGAGAACAACAAGGACAAAGAAACTGTCCTGAGTAAAGAAATCGCTGAACTTTCTGAAAAAAGACAGAATGTCAAAGCAAAATGGGAAAGTGAAAAAGCCGTGATCGTCGGCATCAGGAATGAAAAAGAAAATATCGACAAACTCAAACTTGAAGCCGAACAGGCTGAAAGAGCAGGAGATTTCGGTAAAGTTGCAGAAATCAGGTATGGAAAAATTGTAGAGTCTGAAAAAAGATTGGAAGGTTTCAAATTCCAACTGGAGGAAATGCAGCAAGGATCTCCGTTATTGAAAGAAGAAGTCGACAATGAGGATATCGCAGCAGTTGTTTCCAAATGGACGGGAATCCCGCTTTCCAAAATGATCCAAAGTGAAAGAGAAAAACTCCTTCACTTGGAGGATGAGCTTGGAAAAAGAGTGGCAGGACAGCAGGAAGCCATCGTTGCTTTGTCGGATGCTGTCAGGAGAAGCAGGGCAGGATTGCAAGATCCAAGAAGACCAATTGGATCATTCATCTTCATGGGTACAACGGGTGTCGGAAAGACAGAATTGGCCAAAGCCCTGGCTGAATATCTCTTTAATGACGACAATGCCATGGTGAGAATAGACATGTCTGAGTATCAGGAAAGGCATTCCGTAAGTAGATTGGTAGGAGCACCTCCGGGATATGTGGGGTATGATGAAGGGGGGCAATTGACTGAGGCCGTGAGAAGAAAACCTTATTCTGTGGTGCTTTTGGACGAAATCGAAAAAGCCCATCCCGATGTTTTCAACATTCTGCTTCAGGTATTGGATGATGGGCGATTGACTGACAACAAAGGTAGAATCGCCAACTTCAAGAATACGATTATCATCTTGACCACCAATATCGGGTCACACCTGATTCAGGAGCGATTTGCCGAAATGGAAGAATGGAATAAAGAAGAGATTATGGAAAAAACCAAATCAGAAGTCTATGATTTGCTCAAAAAATCCGTAAGGCCTGAATTCCTCAACAGGATTGACGAGACGATCATGTTTGAACCTTTGAATAAAAAGGTAATTCGAAAAATCGTCGATATCCAATGGCGAGAGATCCAAAAACGCTTGGCTGAGTCCAATATTGAGATAGAGGCAACCAAAGAAGTTTTGGATTATTTGGGAGAAGTTGGTTTTGATCCAAATTTTGGTGCAAGGCCATTGAAGAGGACTATCCAAAAACTGATCTTGAATGAACTATCCAAACAGATTCTTTCAGGATATATTAAAAATGACTCGGCTGTCTTGGTGGATTTGGATGCTGACCATCAGGTCTATTTCAAAAATGTAGAAAATGTCGAAGTAGTCTAATCGACTAAAGCGGTAAAGGTAAATTTGATGCAAAAACCTGCACGGAATCTGATTCAGTGCAGGTTTTTTGTTTGGCATTCAAACCAATACCTTTGGTTGGAGTTTTGATTTTACGTCGTCCTACAAATATTATGCTTTTCACCCAAGAGAATTCATTGGAAGAAATATTCCAATCAATAAAACATGAATTAAACAGGGGAGCTTTGGATCCAAAGCATCCGTTTCGTTTTGTTACACTTGCCACCAAATCTGAAAATGGTATTGATGCCAGGTATCTTGTTTTGAGATCAGTGGATGAAGCGTTGAATTTTTATCTTTTTACTGATGCCCGAACCTCAAAAGTACAGCAGTTGACCGTTTTTCCTGACGCGGTCTTGTTGTTTTACCATCCTGCCAAAAGGATTCAGGTAAAGGTTACCGGCAAGGCTGAAATCAAAAGAAACGATGAGCTGACAGCTACCTTTTGGTCCAAAATCCAGGGTGATGCGCGAAAAGCATATAACCAAGTCCTTGCCCCTGGGACTGCGATTCAGGATCCTAGAGAAGCATTTACATGGAATGAACCATTAACAGATTCCAATTTTACCCTTATCAAAATCACACCAACAGAAATAGAAGCATTGCAGCTGAATGGCATGGAGCATCTCCGCATTGTCATGAATTCAAAAGAAGGAAATTGGGATATTTCTTGGATTGCCCCTTAAAAAATGAAAATGAAGCCAACGCTGGATTTGTTGAATAATTATTTTGTAAATTCAGGATTGACAAAACAATAAACAATGGAAGAAATAATACCTGTAAAGAAAGAAAAGGATAAAACCGAAAGAGAAAGACAGACTTTCTATCGGGTAACTTTCAAAAACAACTGTAACCTCCTCCAGATCGCGGATAACAAAGCCAATATGATCATCAGCATCAATGCGCTCGTCATTTCCTCGATTATTGCCATCACAGGATACGGTACGATTTCCCACCAATTGGATGTACGGGGACCCATGACGCTTATCCCCATTTTGTTATTGCTTTCCACTTGCCTTGCCTCAACCATTCTCGCTGTCCGTGCTGCAAAACCAAAAATCTTAGGCAAAAACCAAAAGACCCAAGAAAAAGGAAAATCAAGTATGCTGTTTTTTGGAGAGAGTGCTACCTATAACCTTGACGAATACCTCAAAGAAATCGATAGGATTTTACCATCGAAGGAGGAAATAAACCAACAAATGTCAATTGCACTTTTTTATCAAGGCAAAGTTTTGAACAGAAAATATAACCTCCTAGGACATGCCTACAACGTTTTCATCCTAGGATTGGGAGTAGGTGTGGTTACATTTTTGGTCCATCTGATCGTGGCTTCATGATTGGATGGGACTTTGGTAATGAATTCAGATTTTCACAGTATTTAATATATGAATGACTTATGGAAAAATCATTTTTAGTACCGGCATTTTCGATTTCTAAACCAACCAAAATCCTGAAAGTACCTACATGGATTTTTCCCGCTTTCTTAATTTTTGCCTTTTTGGGATCAATTTCAGAATCCAATTCTCAGGAAGATGACGTATCAAAACTTTTCAGGACAGAAGAGATATTGGATATCAGGTTGGGTTTTTCTTTTAAGGATGTGAAAAAATCCGATAAAGAAACTTCCGTTTCCCAAGAATGGCTGTATTACAAAGACAATTCCGGTGAGTGGGATTCACTCCAGGTTGAATTGTTTGCCAGAGGAAACTTCCGCAAAGACCATTGCTTTTTCACACCCCTCAAAATCAAGATAGACAAAAAGGAAAGGGAAGGGACTGTTTTTAAAGGAAACAAAACATTGAAATTGGTAATGCCATGTCAAAACAACAAAGCAGCAGATGACCTGACTTTAAAAGAATACATGATCTACAAAATGTATGAGGAGGTCTCGCCCTATCATTTCCATACCCGATTGGTGAACCTCACTATTACTGACAGAAGCGGAAAGCAAGAAAAGTCATTTGAAATCAAAGCATTTTTGATTGAAGATGATTCTGAAATTGCGGATAGGTTTGAGGCCACCATGAAAAAAGACGTTCAACTGAATCCCTACAGATTCAAGGACACGGTTTCGATCAGACAGGATTTTTTCCAATACATGATCGGAAATACAGATTGGTCCACTGTAGTCCAACATAACATTGCTGTCATGCAGCTCGCCAACAAAGATTACATTCCCTTATGCTACGACTTTGACATGTCGGGATTGGTAAATGCCCCCTATGCCGTGGTCAATCCGTTGATTCCGATCAATTCCGTGACCGAACGCTACTATTGGGGGGTCTGCAGAGAGGAGGAGTTATTTAAAAACACCAGAGAATATTACCTGTCCATAGAGCCAAATATCTGGGATTCCTATGGGAAAATAGCTTCATTATTGAGTACGAATGAACAGGAAGCCACCAAAAAATTCCTGACTGCCTATTTTGATATCCTCAAAGACGACAAAAAATTCAGGGACAATATTTATTCCAATTGTAGGAAATAAACCATCTGACTCCATTCATCTTCCTTTCCACGATGGCTTGTTTTGCCTTTATGCAAAAGGGCTTTTGATTAAAAAATCCCGAATAGAATCAATGTATTTTTTTCAATTCATCTTATAAAAGAATTTTAGGAAAACTTTACTGTAAAAGCAGAATAACTATTGTTTGGTTATTGAATACTTCCTACTTTAGGAATAGGAAGTCTGTTTTTTGGACTTTGTCAAGCCAACATTGCCCGCTGCCCCGATACCTTAATCTAAGATGGAGTCCAGAGACCATAACAAACGGGGCGTATCCGAAAAGCCATACGAGTAGGAAAAGATTTTACCCAACTAGTGTTATGGATTATTTCATCAGTGCAATGAAAAATTATGCGACTTTTACCGGAAGAGCAAGAAGGAGCGAGTATTGGTTTTTTTATTTGTTTTATTTTATTTTCCTTGTTTTGGCTGTAATACTTGACAATTTGCTTGGCATTACCATCGAGGACACCGGAATCGGGCCTCTTTACTTTGTATCGATATTGGCCATGATCATTCCGGGCTTGGCGGTAACAGTGAGAAGGCTTCACGATGTGGGGAAAAGCGGATGGTTTTATTTCATTGTTCTCATTCCGATTATTGGGAGCGTTTGGTTATTGGTATTGATGGTGACAGACGGTCAGCCCGGCCGAAATAAATATGGCAAAAACCCCAAAGGAATTGGGAATGAAGTGGCACTTTCGTAGAATCTTCTCAAAAAATCAGAAAAGCCTGATGCCGCAAGGGTATCAGGCTTTTTTTTGGATTTCAATTTGTGCTTTTCTCAAGCAGTAAATTAAAAAAAGACCCACATTTCTGTGAGTCTTTTAGTGGAGGATAACGGATTCGAACCGATGACCCCTACACTGCCAGCGTAGTGCTCTAGCCAGCTGAGCTAATCCCCCGTTTTTAATTGGTCTGCAAATATAGAAATGCTTTTGGATCAGACAAAAGAAAATCGCTATTCGGCCGAATAATTTACACGTGTCAGAATACTCCTTCCTAAGGTCACTTCATCGGTATATTCCAATTCTCCGCCTACAGGGATTCCCCTCGCTATGGTACTGACTTTGATGCCAAACTCCTTAAGTCTTCTGGTTATGAAAAATGAGGTGGTGTCACCTTCCATGGTAGCGGGAAGGGCAAGGATGACTTCTTTAACTTTTTCATTTTCCGGACTTTGGGCGATTCTGTTGATCAGGCTTTCGATCTTTAAGTCATCGGGCCCAATGCCCTGTATGGGAGAAATTACCCCTCCGAGAACATGGTATAAGCCATTGTATTGGGAGGTGTTTTCGATGGCAAGGACATCCGGAATGTCCTCTACCACACAGATAATGCCTCTTTCTCTCCGCTTACCTGCACAGATGCTGCATACATCGGAGTCGGAGATGTTATGACAAATGCCACAATATTTGATGTCTTTTCTGAGGGAAAGCAAAGATTTTGTCAACTCTTCGGTGACATTTTCTTTTTGCTTGAGGAGGTGAAGTGCAAGCCTAAGCGCCGTCTTTTTGCCTATTCCCGGCAGACGGCTGATTTCATTGACTGCTTCTTCAATCAGTTTGGAGGGGAAATTCACTTTTCCGGATGGGTTAGACGATGGCTGCTTGGATGCCGGCATCCAAAATTGCCTCGCACATGGGTTTTAATTTGGAACGGCTTCCTTTTTTGACGGTACATTTTCCTTTGTAATGAATAATCAAAGTGCACTGTTCTGCCTGTTCGGGAGTATGCTGACATACTTTGATGAGAATCTTGGCGACATGTTCAAAAGTATTGACATCATCATTGAACACTACCAACTCACACTCTTCAATGTCGATCAATTCCTCCAAAAGGACTTCAACCTCTTCCTGCATTGGATATGCCTGTGTATGGTAATTCATTTTGCAAATTTAATAATTATGGGCAATTTAGCGAAATCTACCCTTAAGCCACTATGGACCCAAAGTTAGTTTTAATCGTCATAACATCATATTTTGCGCTCTTGTTTTTGATTTCTTGGTTTACCTCAAGAAATGTTTCCACTGACACTTTTTTTACAGGAGACAGACAATCACCTTGGTTTTTGGTTGCATTCGGGATGATAGGTGCCTCGCTTTCAGGAGTGACATTCATATCCGTACCCGGAGAAGTGGGCAATACGAGTTTTCATTATTTTCAGGTCGTCTTGGGGTATACCTTGGGGTATTTTGTGATTGCAAAAGTGCTGCTTCCATTGTACTATCGGTTAAACCTTGTTTCCATTTATTCCTATTTGGATGAGAGGTTCGGATTTTGGTCATATAAGACGGGAGCTTTTTTCTTTATCCTTTCCCGGACATTGGGTTCTTCTATCAGGGTCTTTCTTGTGGCAGGAGTTCTGCAATTGGTATTGTTTGACAATTGGGGCATTCCGTTTTGGGTTTCTGTATTGATTACAGTATCCTTGATTTGGTTATATACTCACCGTGGAGGTATCAAAACAGTGGTTTGGACTGATACCTTGCAGACCCTGTTTATGTTGCTTGCAGTGGTCATCAGCATTTACCTGATAGGAAAGGATTTGGGAATTTTGACAATCAAACAATACATAGGAACCATTGCCGATGATCCCCGGTCCGAAATTTTCAATTGGGATTGGAAATCGGGTACCAATTTTTTCAAGCAGTTTGCCTCAGGTGCATTTATCACCATCGTGATGACAGGATTGGATCAGGACATGATGCAAAAAAACCTTACCTGCCGCAATATTCGGGATGCCCAGAAAAACATGTTTTGGTTTACCATCATCCTGGTGGTAGTCAATTTACTCTTTTTGTCATTGGGAATTTTGTTATATCTATATGCTGAAACAAATGGGATAGCGATCCCTTCCAAATCAGACGATTTATATCCTTTGCTGGCGACTTCTTATTTCAGCTCTTTTGTTGGAATTGTTTTTATCTTGGGTATTACAGCGGCTGCCTATTCGAGTGCAGACTCCACACTTACAGCCTTGACAACTTCTTTTTGTTATGATTTTTTGGAAATCGAAAAAAAATATAAAAAAGAGGATCAGGTTAAGGTCAGAAAAAGGGTTCACATCGGTTTTACCGCCCTGATGTTTTTTGTGATTTTGATGTTTAGGTGGATCAATGACCAAAGTGTCATTAATTCAGTTTTTGTCATTGCAGGGTATACCTATGGGCCGTTACTTGGCCTATATGCATTTGGCTTATTTACCAATTGGAAACTCAAGGATAAATTCGTGCCTTACCTTGCTGTTGCAGCACCCCTTTTGACCTTTACGATCAGCCAAAATTCACAACAGCTGCTTTGGGGTTATAAGTTTGGTTTTGAAGTTTTGATCCTCAATGGGCTTCTGATGTTTTTAGGTCTTTATTTGATCAGAAAAAAATAATCAGAGTTCTTGTTTTGCGATCAGTTCATTGATTTTCTTCAATCTTTGAATATTGCTTTCCAATTTCCCTGAACTGCCATCCAAGTCCACCAATATTGAAACCAATCCGCTTTGTTTTTTTTGTGTTTCATGTCCATTATTGACGGATGGAATTTTTGAAATCAATTCCTGTACATCTACTTCATACAAATCGGCAAGTCGGATAGCATCTTCCATTTTGAGATTGGATCTGCCTTGTTCATAGCGAGAATAAGCTGTGTAATCCTTTTTGCCAAGGTATTCGGCGATGTATTCCTGGGTATAACCTCTAAGCACCCTGTGCTTCCTTAGGTTTTCTGCGATATGACTTTTCAATGCTGTTTCCATAATCAATGAATTTTGATTGGATATTGCAAAAAGCATACACTTTTGTGTTTTAGTGGATAAAAATTTGTAAAAAAAACAGAAAACCTGCTTAATTGGCTTAAAAAAGATGATTTATTCGTCTAATTTTATTTCTGAAGGATTCCAAAAATGAAGTTCAAAATCCTGGATTTTATCATTCACTACTGTGATGCCTTCTGATTCTAAGAGCTGCTGCATCCTTTCAGGGGAAGAAAAGTGGTGTTTTCCGGTCAAAAGACCTGCCCGGTTAACGACCCTATGGGCAGGAACATCAGGTTGCGAGTGACAGGCGTTCATGGCATATCCAACCATTCTTGCACCGCTTTTCAATCCAAGATAATTGGCAATGGTTCCATACGAAGTCACCTTCCCTTTTGGAATCAACCGGACGACCTGATATACCAGATCAAAATAATTTTCCTTGTCAGTTTTCATTTACTAGATCTAAAAGGTGCTGATGGAGTTCTGATTTTATTTCATTTTCCTGATGGATTGCGGCTTCTAATGAAACTTTGATGGTATAGACTTCCTTTTGGATGGCCACCAATTCAACTTTGATATTAGCGACTTCTTTTTCCTTTATTCTTTTTCCAAAACCCGCCAATAAGTTCGATTCTATTCCGGCAAGATTAAACTTTAGATGATAGGGCAATTCCATATGAAAATCAATTTTTCTGTGGTCCAATCTGCTTAAATTGGTCACCTGAACGCCAAGAACAAGGTTGTTTGGGATAATGGTTTTGTATCCGTCGTCTTTTTTGATCACTACATTTAGAAGGGTGATGTCTTCAATAACCCCTGTGTTTTCACCTATTTTGATGGTGTCACCCAGAGAAAACTGATCGGTAAACATGATGATCAAACCATTGATGATATTATTGACGTAATCTTTGGTAAGGATGGCTATTGCTGCAGCCACGATAGTCAGGCTTGTAAGAAATTCCAAGGGTCTGATATCAAAAGCAAGCATCAATGCTATGACAAAAACCACTGAATTGAGTATATTCGAAATCCAAGCTATTCCAAGGAGGAAGTTGCTGTGGATCTTTTCGTCCATGCTTTTTCTTAAATAAATGCGGGCGGTAAGCAGTCTGGCCAAGGAAATGAGGATATTGCCTCCCAGTAAAAAAAGCATTGCTCGGTGGATACTGTTCAGATTGGGATATCGGCTGAGGTAATCCTGAATTTCGGGAATTAACCTTGCACCCAAAAGAAGTAACAGGTAAATGACCAATTTCAGAATAAAGACCCTTTTCTTTTTGGACTCGATGGTTTGAAGTAGGGATTTTTGTATTTCCATGGAAAAGAAAAGTATAGGTTAACTTTAGTAAAAGTAATAGAAACAAAAAAAAGATTGATTTATGGAAAGGAATTTAATTATCACGGGTGCTGCAGGAAATCTGGGTAAAGCAGTCGTTGAAAAATTTAAGAGGGAAGGTTATAGAGTAATTGCGACCGTTTTGCCTGGTTCGGGCGAGACCGTAGAGGAAGCCGACGATGTCTATGAGGTGGATGTCACGGATGAAACGGCCGTAAAGGATTTTGCAAATGATTATGTCATGCAATATGGAGAGGTTGATGCTATTGGATTATTGGTTGGGGGATATGCAGGAGGAGATATCGAGCATACCGGTTTGGAAGACTTGGATAAAATGATCAAACTCAATTTTTATTCAGCATTCAACATGGTCAAAAACTTTTTGCCTTTGATGAAGAAAGCGGATTTTGGAGATTTTTTATTCATTGGGGCCCGTCCTGCCCTGCAACCTGAAGATGCAAAAAACGTTGTGGCATATGCATTGAGTAAAAGACTCGTGGTAGAACTTGCCAATTTTGTAGCCGAAGATGCGAAAAATAAAAAGGTTAGGGCACATGTCTTTGTTCCAAGTATCATCGATACGCAGGCAAACAGGGAATCAATGCCTGATGCCGATTTTTCAAAGTGGGTAAGTCCTGCTGAGATCGCAGAAGCGATGCACTATGCGGTCAATAATCCTTCTTTAAGGAATATGACATTCAAACTATATGGTGGAATCTAAACCAAACTTTAAATATGAATATGAATATGAAAATTAAACTCATTCTGATTGCCTTTTTAGCAACTTTAGGGATTTCAAATGCCCAAACTCAAAATGATAGCAGGCAATTGCGCGATTTTAATGTTGTAAAAGTTTCCAATGCCATCAAGGCAGAATTGGTCAAAGGAGATGTTAATAAAGTAGAAATCACTGCGAGTGGAATTGATGTCGGGAAAGTAGAAACCTCAGTGGTAGGAGATGCATTGGAAGTGAGGTTGGCAAGGGGCAATTATAGAAATCATTCCGTAAGAGTCGTAGTGACTTATGTGGATATTCAGGGAGTAGAAGCTACATCAAGTGCACAGGTAGTGGCCAAAAGTAAGATCGAAGCATTGGAAGCGTATTTGGCTACTTCTAATAATGCCTATCTGGAGGCTAACGTTGAAGCGGATAAGCTAAATCTAGAGGCAGCTACCAATTCAAGGATTTTCATAAAAGGAAATGTCAAACAACTTGAAGTAAACGCCTACACCAATGCACAGGTGGACGGAATGAATCTCGTGGCTCAAAAAGTCAATGTATTGGGCAATACCACGGCGAGTATCAGTTTTACAGCAACGTCTTCCATCAATGGTTCTTTGGCTACTGCTGCCAAAATTGTATATGATGGCAATCCATCAGAAGTGAATGTCAAAACAGGCACAGGAGGAAGCATCAAGAAAAAATGAAAAGGATCTTTATAGCTTCGCTGATTGTATTTTCTTTTTATTCAACAAACCTTTTTGCACAGCAAAGTGAGGAGGTAAGGCAAGTGATTGCTTCGATTTTTGAGGGAATGAAGTCAAAAAATACTGATTTGATAAAAGCAGCTTTTCATCCCGATGCGACTATGCAGACTGTGAAAAGTGGAGAAAACGGATCTGAATTGGGATCTAACTCGGTGGCGGATTTTGTAAATAGGATTGGTTCTTCTCCTGCCACAACGATCTTGGACGAACGGATTCTTGACTATCAAATCAAAGTCGATGGGGACATGGCAGCTGCTTGGACACCTTATGAATTTTATGTCAATGACAATTTCAGCCATTGCGGGGTCAATTCATTCCAATTGATCAAAACAACGGAAGGTTGGAAAATCACTTATATCATCGACACACGAAGGAAAGAAGGTTGCAAATAAATTCAAATTTTGATTAAGTATCCATCTAATTGGAATGATAATTAATCCTACATAAACGAAAAAAGGAGAGGTCATCCCTCTCCTTTTTTATGTTAATCTTATTGCTAAATATTTCATTCTTTGATTTCAATTACTTTGAATTCCGTTCTTCTATTGGTCTGATGTTCTTCTTCGGTTTGGGCATTTTCGATAATGAGTTGTCGCTTGCCATAACCTTTAGCCACTAACCGGCTCGCATCTATTCCCTGAGAAACAAGGTAAGCCACCGCAGATTCAGCCCTTCTTTGTGTCAGGGCATCGTTATATTCATCTGTGGCCCTTGCATCAGCGTGCGAACTCAATTCTATTCGGATACTTGGATTGTCTTTTAGGATCTTGACCAATTTATCCAACTCCAATGCTGCATCGGCACGGATATCCGCTTTGTCAAGGTCATAATAAATATTTTCAAGCACGATGGATCTTTCCAAAATCAAAGCATCCAATACCACTGTGGTGTCAAGTGTAATATTGGTTACCTCTTGGATCAGGTCTTCAGTTCTTGGGGTTTTGCCGACTGTGGAGTAAGTGATACTCTTGCTGAAATAACCGCTTTTGGAAGCAATAATGGAGAAGTTTGCATTAGGAGCAAGCGTAAATCTCAACCTTCCGTTTTGGTTGGAGAAATCCCCCCCAACATTTTTATTTGCGCCGTCATACAATACTACCCTAGTCTGAGGCAAAATGACCTCAGTTCCGTCGTCTTTCTTCTCTTTGGTGGTCACGTTTAAGAAAACGTTGACGATTTTTGGTTTCGGTGTTTTGTCTTCAAAGAAGTAAATATCATCATCTCCCAAACCGCCTTCCCTATTGGAAGAAAGGAATCCATCTGTCGGATATTTTGAAAAAAAGATTCCAAAATCATCTGCCACAGAATTGATGTTGGGACCTAGGTTAGTCACTTCCCATCCTTTTTCAGTTTTTTCAGCTACAAAAAGGTCCAATTTTCCAAAACCGGCATGCCCGTCAGAAGCAAAAAATAGCTTTCCGTCAGGTGCGAGGTAAGGAAACATTTCATTGCCAGGAGTATTGATTTGGTTTCCCATGTTCACTGCATTTCCAAAATCTCCGTTGGCGAGTTTGGTTGCTTTATACAAATCCAAACCTCCTTTGCCATCAGGTCTCAAAGAAGAAAAATATAACTCGTTGCCTTCAGGACTGAACGCAGGAGTAGTGTTGGTATAAAATTCATCTTCGTTTACAGGCATCCAAATTGGTTGGGTATATCCTCCTCCTCGGAAGTAGGAAACAAATAGCTGTACATCAGGCAGGTCTTTCGTTGAAGTGGAGTTTCCCCTAGCATAGACAAGGGTATTTCCGTCCGGGCTTACCGCCATTGAACCTTGGTTGAGGTTTTCTTCATTCCTGAATTCGGGCAATTGTTGTACACTTTGAACATCTACTTTGATCCCTTCTGCTCTCGTCCTAAACATTTTTAGGTACGGTGTGCCTGTGGCAAGGTACATTCCGCTGCTTTGTCTATTGCTTGTAAAATACAGCAAACCATCGTTTACTACAGGGGAATATTCAGCAAGCGGTGTATTCAACAACTTGTAATTTTCCACTTGCATGAATTCCCAATAATTCTGGATTTCACCGATTTTTTTGAGATTGGCAATTTCCAAGTCTACGATCTGAAGGTTTTTGTCATCTAATGTCAGACCTTTGGCTTTTTCAAACACTTCAGCTGCTTTTTCATATTC
Source organism: Aquiflexum gelatinilyticum (assembly GCF_024741135.1). Classification (GTDB taxonomy): domain Bacteria; phylum Bacteroidota; class Bacteroidia; order Cytophagales; family Cyclobacteriaceae; genus Cognataquiflexum; species Cognataquiflexum gelatinilyticum. The sequence goes on along the minus strand of NZ_JANSUY010000004.1, from coordinate 261,172 downwards.
GCCTTGGCCTTTTAGACTTTGACCCAATCGAAAGAAGGTTTCATAAGATTCTTCGGAAGCGACGACTTTTTCATAGTATTGTTGGGCTTCCTCAACTCTGTTTGTAAGTCTATAGCTTTCTGCTACATAAAAATTGGCTTGCTTGTTTTCAGGTTCTTTTTCAAGAACCTTCGAAAAAGTGTTGATTGCCACTTGGTATTCGCCGGAAGCAAACTGGTTTTGGCCTTTTTGGTACATACTTGTACATGCACCTAGCAGTATGGGTATCAAAACAAGAAATAAAGCAATTCGCTTCATAGATATCTTGGATAGTTTTCTAAACGATTTAAATATAGGGGATTTATAAAATTAATTTTCAAAGAATTTGCCCAACCAACTTTCTTTGGCTTTGATTTTCCAGTTTTTTTCCAAATCCGACTTACTTTGGACCACAGGATTCAATACGATTGTTTCGGCCTGAAGGATTCCTTCTGTTACTTTTGATTTGATCCCGAGGATAGAATTTACTTCTAAGCCCCCTTCACTTTTGATAAATGAAACTTTCCCTTGATTGAGCAGGTCGATGTCCATTTCATTTTCTATGTCCCTCAAAACTCTGACTGAAGAGTCTATAGAGCAGCCACTTGCGCCTAATTGGCTTTCATCTACAGCTAATATGATTATCTGATCAAACATGATTTCATATGATGTGGGCATCAATGCACCATGCGTATTCCATTGCTCGCAAAAAGCAGACAATCTCGAAGATAAAATCTCCACTTCACTTGCGTTCAATTTCCTGTTTGATGTATATGTCCAGATTCTGGAGTGGGCAGGCATCTGATCAAATGGCTTGTACATAATTTGTGTCGGATAGTATTTACAGTAAAGTATTTCGGACTACTTTTATTTCTTTAACCTAACGGTAATTTTTGAGGAATTGGTTCTTTTAATCAAACAAAAGTCAAAAATAAACCCCAAATTTTAAACTTGGGGTTTTGATTTGGAATTTTCAGGTTTTCAGATGCCCATGTCCTTGGCCAACATTTCTGCCAGGTCATAGACTTTTACGTCATTTTCTTTTTCTTTATTCTTGACTCCGTCAGACATCATCGTCAGGCAAAAAGGACAGCCAACGGCTATGGTGGTAGCTCCTGTTGCCAAGGCCTCTTCTGCTCTTTCCACATTGATATCTTTCTTTCCTGGCTCAGGCTCTTTAAACATTTGTGCACCGCCGGCTCCGCAGCACAGCCCTTTGGTCTTGCAGCGCTTCATTTCTACAAGTTCTACATCCAATGCCCTGATGACATCCCTTGGGGCTTCATAGACCTCATTTGCTCTTCCGAGATAACAGGAATCGTGAAAGGTGATTTTCTTGCCCTTGAATTCACCGCCACCTTGGAGGACAATTTTCCCTTCATTGATCAGTTGTTGGAGAAATTGGGAATGGTGGATCACTTCATAGTTGCCTCCAAGGGCAGGATATTCGTTTTTAATAGTATTGAAGCAATGGGGACAAGCCGTCACCACCTTTTTGACTTCATAGGCATTCATCACCTGAATATTGGAAACTGCCTGCATCTGGAACAGGAATTCATTTCCTGCCCTTCTTGCAGGGTCACCGGTACAAGCTTCTTCAGGACCCAATACTGCGAAACTTACTCCGACTTTGTTTAGTATTTTGACGAAAGCCTGGGTCACAGCTTTGTAACGTTCATCGAATGAACCCGCACAGCCTACCCAAAAAAGAATTTCAGGAGTTTGACCGGACGAGGCCATTTCGGCCATGGTTGGTACTTTATATGTTGTCATGATATAGATAAGAGACTTGAGATGTGAGATATGAGACCTTAGAAACAAGAAACGAGATCAGAGAAACAAGACATTGAAATCAAGAATGAATCATTGGAACGTATTTCAATTAGAATTTTTGATTGATAAGTGGTGAAATGGGGTCCTGGAAATTTGAACAATTGGTTTGGGATTCAAGAATATTTTAAACCTCAATGGCGTAAAATCTCAAATCTCTAATCTCAAGTCTCAATTCTCCTTTATTTCTTCATTTTTTACTTTTTCTGCCCAATTGAACCTGTCTGAAGGAGGAAATTTCCATGGGGAAAAGGCTGTTTCCATATTCTGAAACATAGAGTTCCATTGTGCAGGCGCTGCGGATTCTTCCATGGATACATATCTTCTCATCTGAAGGATGATGGACAGCGGATCAATATTGATCGGGCAGGCTTCCACACAGGCATTGCAGGAAGTACAGGCATTGATTTCTTCTTTGCTGATATAATCCCCAAGCAGGGATTTGCCGTCAGCCAATCCCGGTCCACCTGAGTCCATGCTCTTCCCAACTTCCTCAGCCCTGTCCCTTACGTCCATCATGATTTTCCTTGGAGAAAGCTTTTTGCCGGTGATATTGGCAGGACACTCTGCTGTACAGCGACCACACTCAGTGCAACTGTAGGCATTCATGATATTGACCCAAGAGAGGTCATTGATATCTTTGGCTCCAAATCTCCCTATTTCAGTAGGGGGTTCCTGATTCGTTTCTGAAGCTATTCCCAACATCATATTGACTTCGTTGGTTACCTCAGGCATGTTGATCATTTCACCTTTGGGCTTGAGGTTGGAATACCAAGTGTTGGGGAATGCCAGGAAAATATGCAAATGCTTGGAATAAGTCACATAAACCGCAAAAGCCAAGATTCCTACGATATGAAACCACCAGGCAAAACGCTCAATGAATACCAATGATCCATCAGACATTCCCTGAAATATCGGCTGAAGGAAACTGCTGAAAAACAATCCATTCAATAGCGTATAATGCGGAATTCCGCGGGAAGCCAGGATTTGATCCGTGGCATTCATGGTGAGAATGGCAAACATCAAAATGATTTCAATAACCAGAATGAGATTGGCATCCATGGCAGGCCAACCGTTCAATTCAGGTTTGGTGAAGCGCTCTACCTTCGTGACATTTCTCCTGATTAAAAAAGCTACACAAGAAACCAACACGGCGATGGCCAGAAACTCAAAAATATTCATTGCCACTCCATAGGCCGATCCTAGGAAAGGAGCAAAAACCCTGTGCGTTCCGAATATCCCGTCAATTACAAATTCCAACACTTCTAGATTAATGATGACAAAAGCCACATATATCATCAAGTGCAAAATAGCCGGAGTTAACTTTTTGAACATTTTCTGTTGTCCAAATGCTACCAATAGCATGGTTTTCCATCGTTGATCTGGGAGGTCATTTCTAGTCTCTCTTTTTCCTAGGAAAATGTTTCTTCGGAGGAAGCTGATTCTTTTGAAAAGAATATAGCCTGCTACCGCAAAAACAAGGAGAAAAATTACTTGTGGTAAAATGCTCATATTGTTTGTATTAGCGTTTTTGGGTTGGAATAAGTCTAAATTTTTTAATCAAATGGTTTGTATCAATGGTTCAAATACCTACATTTGCATCACTTTAACGGAATCGGTGATATAGCTCAGTTGGTAGAGCATCGGACTGAAAATCCGTGAGTCGGTGGTTCGAGTCCACTTATCACCACAAGCCCTGAATATTTCAGGGCTTTTTTTATGCCCAATTGGTATTTTTTATGCTCATGATTGGTTTTCATTTATTGAAACTTTGCATTGCAAAATAATAAATAGTAGGCATGCATACTATTTTTTGATTAATTTAAATTCAATCTAAAGTTTGAATATTTTTTACAACTTGCTGTAACATTCCAATTTCCCGATCATTATCTACCCGAATGAAAACTTTTTTTGAAGCACACATCTGGTCGCTAAAAAATAAACTGTATCGCATGGCTTTCCTATGGGTCAAAGACCGGGATGTGGCTCAGGACGTGTTGCAGGTTGTTTTTGAGAAAGCATGGCTTCGAAAAGAGGAGCTTCAAAAAATGGAAAATCCCGTTGGTTGGATGGTGACAAGTCTTAAAAATGAGAGTTTACAACATTTCAGGAATGCCAAGAAGTTTGAGGTTATCGGGGATTTTGATATGCAGTCGGATGAAGGCGAAAGTCCTGACAAAAGTGAGGAAGTGAAGATGGTTTTCAGGTTTTTGGAATCAATTCCTGAAAAACAACGTGAAATATTTCAGTTGAGAGAGGTAGAAGGATTGACTTATGAGGAAATCGCGGAGTACCTCGAAATTTCCATGGATCAGGTGAAGGTCAATTTACATAGAGCGAGAAAGACTTTGAAAGAATATTTGTTAGAGCAGCGAAATGAAAAATAGGCTAGATAGTTTGTTAGATAAATATTGGGAGGGAGATACTTCCCTTGAAGAGGAAAAAGAAATAAAAACCCTTCTCCAAGAAACTGAGGGTTATGAATCTGAAAAAAGGTTTTTCCAAGGGATTAAAATTTTTGCAAATCAAAAACCTGAGGAATTTGCATTATTGGAGAAGAGTAAAAAGGGATTTGGGTTGTGGTTAAAAATCGCAGCGATATTTATCATCTTCCTCGCTGTAGGTGCTGCTATTTTCAGATACCAAGAAAAAAAGGCTGAAAGAGAGGCTTTTGAACAGGTAATGCAGGCTTTCAACATGATTCAAACCAATATGCAAAAAGGAACCCAAAGCCTTGGAGTGATGGGTGAGATGAAGCACTTGAATACGACACAAGAAATATTCAATTTAAATGACATAGAAAAATGATGAAAAGAATAATCCCAATTATAGTACTGACACTCTTGGTGACAGGGGTCAATGCACAGGATGATGCCATCTCCAAGTTTTTTTCTAAATATATGGAAGACGAGAATTTTTCAAGGGTATACATCAGTCCAAAAATGATGCAGATGGCCGGTGGATTTTTGAAATCTGCCAGCGAGGATTCAGATCAGGAAGCAGAAGATTTGGGTGAATTGATATCCAAAGTAAGGGGGATAAGAATCCTTTCCACTGAAACAACCAATGGGAAAAGCCTTTACCAAGAGGCTATGAATACCCTTAACAAAAACAAATATGAAGACCTGATGGATGTGGCTGACAAAGGATCAAATGTCAAATTTATGGTCAGGGAGGAAAATGGTTTGGTCAAAGAATTTCTGATGATATCCGGTTCAGGCGAAAGTTTCACTTTGCTGAGTATGTTAGGAAATTTTACATACCAAGACCTCAATATGCTAGCAGAAAAAACAAACATGCCTGGCATAAAAGAGTATCAAGACGGAAATAAAAAGAAATAAACAAACTATAAACCAATGAAAAAACTACCCTTAATTATCTTTCTTGCCATGTTTACCCACTTGTCCATGGCCCAAAGTAAAAGTGTGGATGCACTATATCAAAAGTACAAAGCCAATGAAGATTTCTTTCATATGGATATAGGAGGCAACTTTATGAATTTTGCCGAAGGATTCAATGTGAAATTGGATGAAGCTAAAGTAGAAGGTATCGTTAAATCCCTTGAAAGGGTTAAACTTTTCAAACTTCCCGAAAACAGCCCTACAGGTCAGGCAGAGTTCAAAACTTTGCATAAAGCTTTGGAAAGAGAAAAGTATGAATTGATGATGGAAACTTCAGATAAGGGAAATGGATTATTGATTTTTACAAAAGGAGATAGGATGATAAGTGATGTGGTCGTCCTTCTTAATGACAAAGAGGGTGACCTGATGGTGGTAGAATTGCTTGGAAATTTTGATTCCAAGGCTTTGGCAGAAGCCGGAAAAGGGATAAAATAAAGCTGAAAAAGTTAAAAATACATTAACCTACAAGGAGCAAAGTAACAGTACTTTGCTCCTTTTTTTTGATTTTGAAGGTATTTGGAATTATTTCTTTTTGATTTTATATGTCTATACATAAAAAAATATTATTTGGTTTTTTCCCGAAATACAACATATCGGTTTTAAATGACATCGATTCCGAGAAAATAAAAGTTAATTGTTGAATCATTAAAATTTATTTTATTTTATTACCAAATATTCAATAAAAATATTTTTTGTTGAAATATTTGCAATGAACGAATATGTTGTCTAAGTTTGTATCGAAGTCAAATACAAAATGACTTCAACTCACCCCCGAGTAACCGACCTCAAATTGTTTAAAAATGGAGAAATCCAACCGAGGTTAACATCATAAAAAATTTCTTAAACCAACTAAATTTTATTACCATGAAAGCATTCATTGCAACAATGATTCTTGCTGCAAGCGTTTCAGTAAGCGCTATAGCAAACGAGACAGATTTTGAGAAAACTGCAAAATCACCGGTAACACTTAGAAAAGTGGATGAAAGCAAAGTTCAGCTAATTTATGGACTGAACGAAGCGAAAACAGTAACAGTAAAGATTTTTGACGAAAACAATTTCCTTGTCCAAAAAGACAAAATTGTGTCCGATAATGCCTTTGCGAAGTATTATGATTTTTCAAAACTAAAAGCAGGAGTTTATTCTATGGCAGTTTATGAAGATAATGTTGTCATGGATAAATTGGAAGTGGACCTCAATGTGGCAGTGCCTTCTCCTTTGGTCTATACCAAACTTGAGAAACTTGAGAATAACAGTTACAAGTTACTTGTAAATGCACTTCTTCCTTCTGATTTGTCAGTTTTGATCTTTGAAAATGATAGATTAGTCCATGAAGAAAAAGTTGACAATTCCATTGGTTTTCAAAAACTATACAGAATGGAGAGAGTAAATCCTTCTGCAAGGGTTGAATTCTACGTAAGAAGCAGCGATGGCTTTTCCCAATTGATGGCGGCGAAGTAATCTTGATTACTAAACCAACTATAAAAAAGAAAGGCCTTGGAGAGATCCAAGGCCTTATTTTTTGCTTATTTTACTGATCAAAGGAAATATTTGAGTTGAATGACTTCTTTTTCAGTAAGGAACCTGTATTTTCCTCTAGGTAAGTCTTTCTTGTCCAGACCTGCGAAAATAACCCGATCCAAAGCTTCCACTTGGTATCCGAAATGGGCAAAAATCCTTCTTACAATCCTGTTTCTGCCAAGGTGGATTTCCAAGCCTAGAATAGTCCTGTCTTTGGACAGCACTTGCATGTCATCCACTTTTGCAGGTCCATCTTCCAAAGTTATTCCTTCGAGGATTTCTTTTTCGTCATTTGCGGTCAACGGCCTGTTTAAAGTGACCTGATAGATTTTCTTCACATTATTGGAAGGATGCGAAAGTTTGGCGGCGAGTTCACCATCATTTGTAAACAGCAACAAACCTGTTGTATTTCTATCCAATCGTCCTACTGGGAAAACTCTTTCTTCACATGCATTGGAAATCAGGTGCATGACCGTTTTCCTGTCCATTGGGTCTTCTGTAGTCGTAATAAAATCCTTAGGCTTGTTCAAAAGCAGGTAAACCGGCTTTTCGGGATTGATGTTTTTGCCTTTGTAAATTACTTTATCGGTCCTGTTTACTTTATGACCCAATTCTGTTACCACCTCTCCATTGACTTGGATTTCTCCGTGTTGGATTAAAACATCCGCTTCTCTCCTGGAACATATTCCGGAGTTGGCGATAAACTTATTCAACCTGAGTGAATCGGATTGAATTTTTGGATTATGATTTTTCTCCAGTTTTTCAAAATTGTATTTTGGCCTTTCCCCAGAGATATCGTCAGTAAAAGGCTTTCTTATTTTTTTTTGAAATCCTATTTCTTTTGGAAGATCTGCTTTTAAAACCCTTTCATAAATGGGTTTTTCATCCTTGCCTCTTCCCCTGTATACACTTTTGAAATCTTCTTCAGATGCAGGTTTTTTGTTAAAATTTCCCTCTGAGTCTCTTTTTCCAAATGCAGGTTTATCTTCTTTCGAAAAACGGTTTGGTTTTTTGAAATCAGTATTTTCGGCCGATCTATCTGATGAGCTTTCTTTTTTTCTATCAGGGAATCGTCCTTCATATTTTGACTTCTTTGGCCCTTTTTTTTCAGAGAGATCTCTTATCCCTTCAAACTCCTCTTCATTTTTATCCAAAAAAGGCTTCCGTTCTAATTTGGGATATTCGTTTCTGCTTTCTGCCCTTTTTGCTGCCCTCTCCTCATCCAATCTAGGTTTTCTGGGACCTTTTTTATTTGAAGTTTCATTGAAATCTTCGAACTCATCAAATTCATCTGATCTCTTTTTAGCCAATGGGGCATCGTTTCTGCTTCCAAACCTTTTTTCAGGTTTTTCGCCTTGTGATTTTGAAAAAGGCTTCTTCTCGGAATAATCTTTTTTTCCTTCGTATCTCCCTTTGTCACCATAAGGACGTGATGAACTTTCATCTTTGGAATAACGCGGTTTTTTGTCAAATTTTCTTTCCCCGTCAGGTTTTGGTACTCTGAATTCTTTTTTGTCAGAATAGTCTTTTTTTCCTTCGAATCTTCCTTTGTCGCCATATGGACGGGAAGTACCTTTACCTTTGGAATAACTAGGTTTCTTGTCAAAATTTCTTTCTCCGTCTGGTTTTGGTCCTCTGAATTCCTTTTGGTCGGAATAGTCTTTTTTTCCTTCGAATCTTCCTGTGTCGCCATATGGACGGGAAGTACCTTTACCTTTGGACTAACTAGGTTTCTTGTCAAAATTTCTAGCTCCGTCTGGGTTTGGTCCGCTGTATTCCTTTTGGTCGGAATAGTCTTTTTTTCCTTCAAATTTACCTTTGTCTCCGTAAGGGTGGGGTGAACCTTCGCCTTTGGAATAACCAAGTTTTTTGTCAAATTTTCTTTCTCCGGTTGGCTTAGAACCACCGAAATCTTTTTTGTCAGAATAGCTCTTTTTTCCTCCGGAGTTTCCTCCCTTGTAGGGCTTTGGGCTGCCATCGTTTCTTGAGCCCGAACTTCTGTTATTGTCTTTTTTCATTGTGTTGCAGCATCTCTGCTGTATTAAGATGTAATCTTTTTGATTCAGGTACTAAGTCGCTGAATTTAAAAGGGATGCAAAGATAAGAAAAGTTAGATTATAATCAGAGTCCGGTTCCACTCTTTTGGAAAAAGGCCTCTACTGCGGCACGTACGGATCCATATTTCAAAAGCAGATCCTTGGCTTCATTCTCGGGGCTGCCTGTTGATTCCATGATCATGCGGATTCCTCTGTTAACCAGCTTTTTGTTGGAAAGTTGCATATCCACCATTTTGTTGCCTTTCACCCTTCCTAATTTGATCATCGTCGAGGTTGAGATCATATTCAACACCAGTTTTTGGGCGGTCCCTGCTTTCATTCTTGTACTACCTGTGACAAACTCTGGTCCTACTACTACTTGAATGGGAAACTGAACTGCTTTTGAAAGTGGTGAATTATCGTTGCAGGTGATGCATCCTGTAATTAAGCCTGCTTCTCTTGCTGCTTTTACTCCTCCTAACACATAGGGTGTTGTTCCCGATGCTGCGATACCGATGACTGTATCTTCTTTGTTGAAACCGAATTTTTGGATATCAGGCCAAGCTTGATTGGAATCATCCTCCGCATTTTCGACTGCCTTTCTGATGGCTGTGTCACCGCCTGCAATGATACCTACAACCCAATCATGGGGTACGCCATAAGTTGGCGGGCATTCTGAAGCATCCAGGATTCCAAGTCTTCCACTTGTACCTGCCCCGATATAAAAAAGTCTACCGCCTTTTTTCATTCTTGGAACGATCTGTTCCACCAAGGCTTCTATTTCTTTGATTTGTTTTTCGACAGCAAATGCGACTTTTTTATCTTCCTCATTGATTTTTTCCAATAATGAAAAAATATCCATCTGTTCAAGATTGTCATAGAGAGAGCTGCTTTCGGTAGTGTTCATAGTAGTTCTTTGTGGTATAGGGTTAATCCTGCAATCGGTCCTTCCAAAATTAAATTGACTTGAATGTCTGCATCATAAGCAGCATTTCTCAAAATGTCACTGTTGTAAAATGCAATTGAACCGACGAAGCTGACAGGTTTTTTTTTATAATCATCATATTTCATGACTGTTTTTTTGAAAAAATCCTGAAAAGAATTATAATAAAGCATATAGCAATATGGATCTGCTGCATGCTCGGTGATGAATCTGCAAAAACTCGCCATGTATCTGCCGGGAAATGGTCTTTGGTAGACATTTTCTATGATGGTTTGGTTATCAAGCTGAAATTTCTGCAAGACTTTTTCTCTGAGTTTTTTCGGCATCTCTTCATGGATAAAATCTTGAAGGAATTTTCTTCCTATATATGCACCTCCCCCTTCATCGCCCAGAATATACCCCGGTGCAGGTCTTTTGTTGATGATAATTTCACCATCATAATCGCAGCTATTGGATCCAGTTCCCAAAATACAGGCAATTCCAGGTTGATTGCCACAGGTCGCTCTGGCAGCAGCCATAAGGTCATGGTCCACATTTATTTCAGCTTTTTTGTAAATGCTCCGGAGTGCATTCGTTACCTGAAGCCTGTTTTTTTGAGAAGTACATCCGGCACCGTAGTAATAAATGGTGTCGATCTGACCTCTTAGGTTCAATAAATAATCGTCTTGTAGCTCATTCGCCATTTCTTCAGCCGTTTGGTAATTTGGATTGAATCCAATACCCCGATGTTGACTGATTTCACCATTTTTGTTTATGACTCTCCAGTCTGTCTTACTGGCTCCGCTATCCGCTATCAATATCATATCATTCTGTCAAAAGCCCTATAGTTTTAAATTTTCTAAATACCTCAGCTGTATGTGGTGCATCCGGAAGTTCATCGGTAAGGTCTTGGCCTGCCCAATGCTCATAATGCTTCCCGTTTTTCCAAAGTCTGGAATCTGATACATCATAAATCTCCCCTCGGTATGCCACCCAAATTTCAGGTTTGTCCTGACCATTGCGAAGTGCCAATTGTTGCCTTGTATAAGTTTTCATCAAAGAAGCTTTAACTGGGCATTAATCCATCTTTCAGGGATTTCTCCCGATTGGGCCAACTGGTAGTCTTGGTAGCTACAAGGAATGATTGTATTTCGATCAAATTTATCCTGATCTTGATGTGGAATTTCCATCCACCATTTTTCACTTCTTTTGCTTTTGTAAAAAACCAAAGTCGATGGTTTTAGGTCTAGAGATACAGTGTACTTAACATAGTCATTGCCTTTGAATGATAGGGTGTCTTTTCTGTCATAGAATCCCTCAATGAAATACCAAACCATGGTAGCAATGACAGAGGCAGTCTTATTTCTGTTGTCGTCATAGTAGGGTTGGTATCCAAAAACCCCAAAAGAGGAAAGTTTTTCATTCATACCTGCAAACTTACAGATCTGACAAGCTTCCTCTCCTGAAATCCCAAATGGCTGGGCATCTGCAGCACCGGGTGCATCCGAGGATTGAATGGCACAAACATCAAAGCTCAACAAATCTGAATTTCTGATAATGGGTTCTATTTCCTTGAAATTACTCCGCAGATGTCCCAATCGGATATGGTCAAAATATAGCTTCTCCATCACTCCGGTAAGGTCTTTGTCAACCAAAAAACTCTGATAGCCTATGTGGCTGTAATTGAAAAGGAAGTTAGGCTGGTGCAAAATAATTTCCTGTGAATGGTTGTCAGATGGCATTCCTTCCTCTTCCATGTCTACTTTTGCATCGACAGTCACCATAGAAACAAGCTTTTCCAAGTTTTGATAGGAAAGATATTGGCCCATATCCAGGTCGTGTGTACCTCCTATAAACACCGGCAAAATCTGTTTTTTGATTAAATATTCACCCACAACAGCCATGATTTGTATGGATTCTTCTCTGGTTTGCCCCATTTTCAAATCCCCCAAGTCCGCTATTTTGTAAAGTCCGTGTCCTTTTTTTAAGTGGAAGAGTTTATCGCGAACCTCAGAAGCACTCCTTTCTATACTTTCACCTTTTGGTATGCCCCGATTTTCGACAAGCCCTATTATGGCTATTTGTAAGCCTTTCAAATCTGGGAAAGTTTCTCCGTGAAAGTGAATAAAATTGAAAAAAGAATTGGAGCTGTATTTCTGCGTGGTGATGAATTCAGGTATTGGATCAAAGTATTGTCTAATATTCATGGACTTGATGTAAAGGCTATCCAAAAATAATTAAAAAATCCAGAGAGAAATAAAAAAGTCCCGCTATTGCGGGACTCTATCATTTTGGATTAACCTCCAAAGTCATCAAACCTTATATTCTCTTTAGGAATCCCCATGTCGTCCAACAGTTTAAGAACTGCTGCATTCATTAATGGAGGACCGCAAAGGTAATATTCGATTTCATCTGGTTCAGGATGGTTTTTCAGATAGTTGTCATAAAGCACTTGGTGGATAAATCCTACATATCCGTCGGCTTCAACATCATTGAGGTTTTTTTTGATTTTCCAATTATCCTCCGGTAAGGGCTCTGATAGACCGATATTAAAGGTGAAATTTGGGAAATCTTTTTCAATGGCACGGAATTGGGGGGTGTAAAACAATTCCTTTTTTGACCTTCCTCCATACCAATAAGACACTTTTCTGTCGGTCTTTTCAGTGTGAAACAAATGGAAGATATGAGATCTTAATGGAGCCATACCTGCACCACCACCAATATAAATCATTTCCCTTTGTGTTGGGTTGATGTGGAATTCACCATAAGGACCTGAAATAGTTACCTTATCACCGGGTTTTCTTGAGAATACATAAGAAGAACACACACCGGGATTGACATCCATCCATTTGTTGTTGGCTCTATCCCAAGGCGGGGTTGCTATACGAATGGTTAGCATTACGATGTTTCCTTCAGCAGGGTGGTTGGCCATTGAATAGGCTCTGAAGAGCTCTTCATCATTTTTCATCACCAAATCCCAAAGACCAAATTTATCCCAATCACTTTTGTATACATCTGCAGGGTGTCCTAAATCCGGATGAGGAGTGATGTCCATTTCTTTGAAATTGACTGTAATTACAGGCACATCAATCTGAATATATCCACCGGATTCGAAATGAAGTGTTTCACCCTCTGGTAATTTCACTTTAAATTCTTTGATGAAAGTAGAGACGTTATAGTTGGACATAACTTCACATTCCCACTTTTTGATTCCGAAGATTTCTTCTGGAATCCTGATCTTCATGTCTTGTTTGACCTTAACTTGGCATGAGAGTCTCACATTGCCTTGTTTTTCAGCACGGCTTAAGTGTCCTTCTTCTGTAGGTAGAACTTCACCACCGCCTTCTTCGATGACACACTTACACATGGCGCAAGTACCACCACCACCACAGGCAGAAGGCAAGAAGATTTTTTTGCCTCCAAGTGTGCTCAAAAGGGTCGAGCCCGCTGACGCAACAATCGGGTTACTTTCGTCCCCGTTTACAATGATTTTGACATCACCTGAAGCAACTAGCTTAGACTGGGCAAACAACAGGATAAAAACGAGTAGCAATATGATAAGCGTAAATGCTACTATTGAGGTAATAATTACTGAACCCATTTAATGATTATTTTACTTTTTAATTTCAGTATTAAGCCCGAATCGGGAACACAAATATATTTATTAATCAATATAATCGACCAAAAAGACCCTGATTTTTGAGGTAATCCTTTTTTCCGATTTGAATGGATAACTTCCTAATTCCTCAGAAGGTTTAGAAGTGTAGTCAATCTGTTTTTCAACTGCCTCCTATCGATGATAAAATCCAAGAACCCGTGTTCCAACACAAATTCAGAGCTTTGAAATCCTTTTGGCAAATCTTTGCCGATCGTCTCACGGATAACCCTTGGTCCTGCAAATCCAATTAATGCCTCCGGCTCAGCAATATTAAAATCTCCCAACATGGCATAGGAAGCAGTCACCCCACCTGTGGTAGGGTCGGTCAAAAGAGAAATGTAGGGGATAGCAGCTTTTTCCAATAATGCCAGCTTCGCCGAGGTCTTTGCCATCTGCATCAGGCTGAATCCAGCTTCCATCATCCTAGCACCGCCTGACTTAGAAATCATCAAAAATGGAATTTTATTTTTTAAGGAATGGTCGATAGCTCTAGCGATTTTTTCACCCACAACAGAACCCATTGACCCCCCGATAAAATTGAAATCCATACAGGCTATGACAAGATCCAAGTCATTCATCTTTCCGACTGCCGTCCTGACCGCGTCATTCAACTCTGTTTTTTGTATAGTCGCAGTAATTCTGCCTTTATAAGGTTTGGTATCCACAAAATTCAGTGGATCACCTGATTTCATATCTGCATCAAGTTCTTTAAATTTGTTTCCATCAAAAAGAATTTCAAAGTATTCTTTTGAACCGATTTTGACATGGAAGTCATCATCAGGACACACATATGAATTATTTTTGAGCTCTCTTGTATGGATGATATTTCCTTGGGGTGTTTTAAACCACAAACCATCCGGAGTGTCTTTTTTTTCCTCTGTTGAGGTTTTTATTCCTTTGTCTGTCCTTTTGAACCAAGCCATATTATATTTTATTTAGACCAAAAGCTGCGTTTCGGGGAGTACAAATTTATAGCTATTATCCATTAAATAAAATTTGGTAAGGAACTTCATTTTTTCAAACTGGTCTATGCAAGTGGTTGAAAGAGGGAAATTCAGTACTTATTATACTCCCGGGCTTAAAACCTGAGAATAATATTTGTTATTTGATTGAATTGAAGGAAATTCAAGGTTTATTAACCCAATTAAAAATGACCTTACCAGTTTTATTAATCATATCGGGAGTTATCCTTGTGGTAGCTTATTTTACTTACGGGAAATTTGCTTATAAAAGGTTTGGCCTAGATGACAAAAGAAAAGCTCCATCTCACCTTTACAATGACGGTATTGATTATGTCCCAAGTAAACCCGTTGTGGTTTTAGGGCATCATTTTGCGTCTATTGCCGGGGCGGGACCTATCGTAGGTCCAATTATAGCAGTGACATTTGGTTGGATTCCGGCTGTGATTTGGATTTTGGTTGGAGGGATTTTCTTCGGTGCTGTACACGATTTGGGAAGTATGGCTGCATCCTTGAAAAACCAAGGAAAATCAATCGGAGTGATAATTCAAAACAATATTGGGAAAAGCGGTAAACAGCTTTTCATAATTTTCAGTTTTTCTACACTGATTCTGGTTATTGGTGTTTTTTCGGATATTATTGCCAAGACCTTTGTCAGTAATCCCGGTGTGGCTTCTGCCTCCATTTTATTCATGGTGCTTGCCATTGTTTTTGGTTATGTCAACAAATTCTTTGGAGGAAGCAAAACTGCATTTATCATCAATACCACCATTGGTGTCGTGTTAATGTATTATTTTGTGTATTTGGGAATGCAGCTTCCATTTGCTCTTGATTACCAGCTTTGGGTTTATTTGTTGCTTGGATATGCTTTTTTTGCTTCAGTAACTCCTGTGACTTTTTTGCTTCAACCAAGGGATTATTTGAATAGTTTTTTACTATACGGGTTGATGATTTCTGCTGTTATCGGAGTATTTATCTCCAATCCTGAAATCAAAATGGACAACCAAATCCATATTTCAGCAGATAATTTGGGGTATTTGTTTCCGGTTTTGTTTGTGACCATTGCCTGTGGTGCGATTTCAGGTTTCCATTCTTTGGTCGCTTCAGGTACTACCTCCAAGCAACTTGACAAAGAGAGTGATGCCAAAATAGTCGGCTATGGCGGGATGTTGATTGAATCTTTTTTAGCAATTATCTCGGTTGGCGCAGTGGTAGTTTTGAGTAGGGGAGAATACCTGAGCAGACTTGGGAGTGAAGGGCCTGTAAGCTTGTTTTCAACAGGATTGGGAGGAATGATTTCTACGATGGGAATTTCAGAACAATTTGCAATAGGTTTTGTCGCCCTCACTGTTTCTGCTTTTGCCTTAACGACTTTAGATACCTGCACGAGATTGGCTAGATTTACTTTGCAGGAATATTTTGAAGATGTAAAACATCCCGTAGGGACAAAAATTTCCCAAAATAGATACGTTTCGACCTCAGTGGTCGTCATATTATCGGTGCTACTTTTGGCTTCAGGGAGTTTTACTACACTTTGGCCGATTTTTGGTTCCGCAAATCAATTGTTAGCTGCTTTGGCATTATTAACAATTGCTGTTTGGCTGATCAGACAAAAGGTCAATGCTACTTTCGTGACGATTCCTATGTTTTTTATGTTCACTGTTACGTTGACCTCTTTGGGACTATTTGCTTGGAATAATTTCAAGCAGGAAGTATATGTGCTGTCAATAATTGCTGCCTTACTTTTTGTCCTTTCGATTGCTTTGATTGTATTGGCATCTAAGAGCCTTAGAAAGGAAATAGATCAGCCTGTCAAAGTTGGATAAAAAAAACAGCCCCGGTCTACTTGGATAGCAAATGACCGGGGTTGTAAAGTAATCAAACCCTTTTTAATTATTTACTGAGCGCCATCATTTTTTGCCCGATTGACCGCATATGCACCTACGTTTTTACCTTGGGTGATTCCCACCTCAGCGTCGAACCTGTAATGGATTCCTCCATAAAGTCTGGAGACTGCAGCTTCTTCTGCCCATGCCCGGAATTGTGCTGCATCGGCAGGGAAGAAATGGGCGAGTACTTCAGCTCCTGCAGCAGAGAATGTACTATGGCCTGAAGTATATGCAGGGAAGTTTGGAGTACCAAGGATTGTTTTGAATCCTGAAATTGTTTCAATCGGTCTTGGATAATGGTAGTAGTATTTTGCATCCCAACAAGCCACTCCCGCGTCCATGATGGCGGTATTCATATAAGCAAATACCCTTGCAGACCGAAGTGGATTGAGTTTGGCCTTCACAATTGCTTCTTTAGCAAACTTGTTCCAATGTCCAGGAGGTGTATAAGAACCTATTCCATCTTCCCACCAATTGGCAATCCTACGCTGACTGATGGTCATATGGGCTGCAAATTTTTTTATTTCTGCGGCGTTGGTTTCAAATTCCTTTGATCCCGGAGCAGGTGGCGGTCCTGGCCTTACTTCTTCTACCGAAGGCACATTCCACATTTTGACTTGACCAAAAAGTGGTGTCAATCCAACAGGCCTTTTTGGAGTTTCCATATTTTCCCATTTCCATCCAAATCTCTCGAAAGCTGCATTGGCTATGGAATCTGATACATTCTTTGGAGTTTGGGCTTTTGCCATGCCGTCCGAAGAGGCACGCTGTTTTGCTAATTTGATGACTTCCGATCCGATGATATTACCTGCATCTATATCGCTTTGGACATTGATACCAGCATGGACAAGACTTTCGATATGCTCTTGGTATTTATCCTCAAGATAATTGGCTTCAAGGGGAAACATTAACTTCAGTATTTCTTTTGAGACAGTAGCTACCGTGGCTCCATCTGATGGATAGGAAGGCAGTTGGCTTGACGCATATGCCGGCTTTATCGTATTGTCGGTCAAGTAAGGGGCGGGTCTGTTAAATTGGAATTTGTAATGCCATGTAACTACCAAGGCATCAAATTGTGCTACGCTTAAATACGCCAACATTCTGCTGGTGTAAGGTGGATGAGCAAATGGAAATGCAGGTGGACCAACAGGATTGGCTGGATTTGGAAGTGTATAGGTGCCATCAGCATTTGGACCCGGGATCAAATTATACTTAGCTGCCAACTCTAAAGCAATTTCATTCCATCTCAAGACAGGATTGTTTGTCCAATATTTGACAGCTTGGGTTTGTGTAGGTGACAATCCTGACATCTGTTGTTTCAATGCTGACAATTCAGCTTGGTATAGTGATGAGTTAGTCGATTCTGGTTGTGGAATATCGATTAGGGATGGATCGGTTACCAAAATTGTTTTCCAAGATCCTCCTTGTGCATCGAGATTTTCAAATTGATATCCTTCAAATTCGAAGTAATTTGGAGTTTCCTCTATGCAGGAACCTGTTGTTAACAAAATTAACGTCAGATATAGATAAGATATATTTAGATTTTTCATTGATTCATTGAGATTAAAATGCTTTGAACTGATAAGTGAGTCCGATACCAAATGTGGTGGCTTTACCCATGTTTCTGCCACTGACTGTTTGATTGAAATAAGCTAGAGCACCCAAACCCCGATCAGATTTGATGAAATATTGGACCCAAGCTCCAACTTGGCTTACTTCCATTTTGTTGGTTGGCTGAGGCCTGTTGTACGAACGGATGTCATCTCCTGTGAGGCAGTTGAGACTCATGAATGTCGCTTCCATTCTAAGCCTGTTATCAAAAGCCCAATACCCAACCGCTGCATGTAAATTCAGTGCATTTGGGACATTCATAAAAGTTGAATACACACTGCCATTTTCATAGTAGTAATCCCTTTCCACTTCAGTCTGTCCACGCCATAAGTAAGCAGCAGCAGCCCTGAATACAATTCCATTATCCATTTTATAGCCTCCTATACCTCTTAAACCGATTTCGGGAGCTCCTGCGCCAAGGCTAAATGGCATGTAATCTGAAAGGTAATTACTGGAGGGGGTGCTAAAGTGTGCATTGGTGAGAAAAAGAAGTTTACCCTTTCCCACTTGTTTTTGAAGCCAATCCACTTTTGCAGCGATGCTTAGGTCCTGGATTCCTGACTGTCCTGCCTGGGTTCCACCCGAAGCTTTAGTATTGATATAGGGTAAACTTGCTATAATGTTGATTTTTTTCGAGATGCCCATGGCTATCATTGGCATTATTGTCTGACGGGTAAAAGTGCCGATATTGGCGTTTTCACGGAGATATGTGCCTTCCCAATATTGATCCCATGAGGAATGTTCATATATCAATGCTGTACAGATTTCTCCCTTGCCCATCATGACTTCATCCCAAGGGGTTTGGGCGTAAGAAGCCATGCTAAGACATATTGTTGTCGCCGCTATTGCAGTTAAGCGTATAAATATTTTCATCTTTTGATGTTGGTTAGAATGATAGATTATTTACCCCTATTCTTTAGAAAGGGGTTTCGGGCAGCTTTTTTCTTAAAATTCAAATCATTAACAGACACATCAAAATGAAACTGTACCCGCCTAGATTCTCAAAAAATGAGAACTTGGGTATAGAGTCAATGCTTGTCTTAAGAAGAATAGAAAATGTGAAGCCCAAAAGGTTCAAATCAGGCTAACTCAGGGGGAGGGGAATTAAGATGGAAATAATTGTTTTCGTAAGATGAAAAAATGAAACCTATGAAATCTTGTTCAAGTTCTGAAGCAACCGGAGAATAATCGAAATCATTCGATACCGGAGTATAATCTTTAATGAAAAGCTTTACCAATAAAGAATTATTTCCTGCGTCTGGGAGATCGTCTTGAACCAGAGAACTTACCCACTGCTTGATGGTATTGTCCAATATTCTTTTGGCGGTATCAGGGACATAAACAATCTGAAGGGTGTCGTTTACGTATCTTTGTTTGATTGCTCTGAAAGTTTTTCCATCTTTTTCAAATGAGGTGTTTGTTGGCCTAAAATCCTCTTCATCAGCCATGTAGGGCACAGAGAGGGGGATTTCCATTAACTTTTCTTCCAAACCCTCCTGATTGTCACTGTAGATTTTCTCCATCCAATCGCTTTCGATTTGGAAGCGAAAAGAAAAATAAGCCACATAATATCCAAAATGGTACAATGCGAAGCAGCACAAAAGGAATATGGAAATGACTTTTTTCAATAGAATTGATTATAGGAATTTAAATTTAGACTTTTTTTCCAAAAAAAAATGATCCTTGTCAGGTTTTTATAATCTTACTTTTAAGGCAGGTTGGAAAAAAAATCAAATGCCATCAAAATCAATATTAAGATAATAGCAATTGTTCCATACATCTTTAAAACTTTTAGTCTGTTGAATCTATCTAAAAACCATAGGACCAAAACAGGCCGATAAAGACCTAAAAAAAGGCAAATAAATGAGAGGCAAATCAGAATTTGGATTAATATGTGTAATGCATTCAACATAAGGCTCAAAAATAAAAAAAGGAACAGTTTACACCGTTCCTTTTTCTTTAAATCATTATAAATGTTTTACTTCTTCTTTTTGATTTCCTGCATCATGTAGCCTTCCATGGTATCATCGATTTCGATATCATTGAAATTTTTGATGGAAATACCACATTCGTAGCCGGCTTTCACCTCTGAGACATCATCTTTGAATCGCTTCAATTGGTCGATTTCTCCATCATGAATTACGATTCCTTGACGGATGATCCTGATTTTATTCTTTCTGGTGATGAAACCGTCGGTGATATAAGACCCGGCGATAGTTCCGATTTTAGAAATTTTGAATACCTCTCTTACAAGTACGTTTCCTGTAATGATTTCCTCAAACTCAGGCTCAAGCATACCTTCAATCGCATCTTTGATCTGGTTGATGGCATCATAGATAATGGAGTAATGCCTGATTTCAATTTCTTCCTGCTCCGCAAGTTTTTTGGCATTGGTAGATGGTCTCACATTAAATCCTAGGATGATCGCATCTGAAGCGGACGCCAAAAGGACATCTGATTCGGATATCTGACCGACACCTTTGTGGATGATACTGACAGATACCTCTTCTTTGGAAAGTTTCAACAATGAATCAGAAAGTGCCTCAACTGACCCATCCACATCACCTTTGATGATGATGTTGAGTTCTTTGAAACTTCCGATTGCGAGTCGCCTTCCGATTTCGTCCAAAGTAATGTGCTTCTTCGTACGCATACTTTGCTCCCGAAGAATCTGTTCTCTTGAATTGGCGATTTCTCTGGCCTCTCTTTCAGAATCGTAAACTTTAAAAGTATCACCGGCCTGTGGTGCACCTGCCAATCCCAATACCTGAACCGGTGTTGAAGGACCCGCTTTGGTAAGTTTCTTTCCTTTGTGATCAGTCATCGCTTTGACACGGCCATAGTGTGGGCCTGCAAGCATAATGTCTCCGATATTCAAAGTTCCTGCCTGAACCATTACTGTAGTCACGTAACCACGGCCCTTATCAAGAGAAGCTTCTATGACAGTACCAACTGCTTTTTTGTTGTAATTGGCTTTCAATTCAAGAATTTCAGCTTCCAACAATACTTTTTCAAGAAGGTCATCTACTCCTAATCCTGTTTTCGCAGAAATGTCTTGGGACTGGTATTTTCCACCCCATTCTTCTACCAAAAGATTCATATTGGCCAATTCCTCTTTGATTTTATTAGGATTGGCATTTGGCTTATCAATTTTATTGATCGCAAAGATCATTGGGACACCTGCTACCTGAGCATGGTTGATAGCTTCCTTGGTTTGAGGCATGATGCTGTCATCAGCCGCAATTACGATGATGGCAACGTCTGTGATTTTGGCACCCCTTGCTCTCATTGCCGTAAAGGCCTCGTGACCCGGAGTATCCAAGAAAGCGATTTTGTGTCCGTCAGCAGTAGTCACATCATATGCTCCGATGTGTTGGGTAATTCCACCTGCTTCATCGGCTGTTACTTTTGATCTCCTTATGAAATCAAGCAAGGATGTTTTTCCATGATCGACGTGGCCCATTATGGTCACTATAGGAGCTCTTTCTTGAAGATCTTCTGCAGTATCGGCGATTTCTTCTACTTCAAACTCTTCATCAGGTTTGGTGAATTCCACCTCAAAGCCGAACTCATCTGCAATGATGGTGATGGCTTCGGCGTCAAGTCTTTGGTTGATGGAAACAAACATACCCAGAGAAAGGCATGCAGAAATTACTTCATTTACAGACACATCCATAAGTGAAGCCAAATCATTGGCAGAAATAAATTCTGTTACACGAAGAATTTTAGAATCTTCGATTCCTTCCTGTTCTTCCCTGTACCGTTCCGCTTTCTTGTCTCTCCTCTTTGATTTTCCGCCGCCTGATTTACCACCTCCCTGCAATCTTGCAAGGGTTTGTTTAATCTGATCTTGGATTTCCTTTTGAGTAGGTTCCGCTTTTTGTATTCTATTAGTATTTTGCTGAGGCTGCCCCGGTCTTTGTGGACGCTGTTGCATTGGTTTTCTATCCCTTTGGCCAGGACCGGAAGGTTGTCCTCCTTGTCCTTGTCCTCCTTGACCTTGACCGGCAGGTCTAGGCTTATTGGCATCTGTCTCAGGACCTTTTGGTGCAGGACCGCCTTTTTTATCAATTCTTTTTCGTATTCTTTTTTTCTTATCCTTTCCTTTCTCGTCAGAAGAAGCTACAGGTTTCCCTTTTTTCTTTGATTTGTCATCAGGAAGTTCAATTTTACCCAATACAGTAAGCCCCTTCAAAGCATCTGCTTTGGCTGCTATCACTTTCTCCTCAGGCTTAGGTTCATTTATCTCAATAGGTTTTTCTATTTTTTCGACCTTCTCTACAACTGGTTTAGGTATAGGGTTTACGACTTTTGGTTTTTCTTCAAGAGGTGCTTTTACAGGAACTGGAGATTCCTGGACTTTTTTAGTGATGTCTTCAGTCTGAGGCTTCACAGCCTGAGGTTTCGGTTCCACTTTTTCTTGGACCGGCTTTTCTTCTTTTTCAACAGGAGTTGCAGGAGGTATTACAGGTGCTTGAGGCTGAGGTTTAACCTCTTCCCTTTTTTGGGATTGCTTTTGGGCATCAAGGTCAATTTTTCCCAAAACTGTTATTCCCTGTAATTTGGGAGCCTCTATTTCCACTTTCTCAAGTGGCGGTTCTTCAGTTTTTGGAGTTTCAATGATAGGCTTTACCGGCTCAGGTTTCTTTACTTCTGCAACAGGTTCAACTTTCTTTTCCTCTTTTACTTCAGATTCTGCTTCTATGGTAAAAGTTTCATGGTGTCTCTTACCTATCGAAAGGTGAGAGGCCTCTTCCTTTTCCTGCGCAGAGGATTTAAACTCCTTGGCCAGCATATCAAATTGCTCCTGGCTGATTTTGGAGTTGGGATTATTTTCGACATCGAAGCCCTTCTTAGCCATAGATTCCACAATGGTAGATATACCTACATTGAGTTTTCTGGCTATCTGGCCCAGTCGCATCGTTTTTTCTTCTGACATACACTAAAGCACTTTCTTAATTTGATGGCAAATATAGGCCAATTATTGGGTAAATCTGACCTAAATTACTGTTCAAATTCTTGTTTTAATATTCTGAATATTTCGTCAATTGTTTCTTCTTCAAGTTCTGTTCTTCTCAAAAGATCTTCTTTTGTTAGTGAAAGAACGCTCTTTGCAGTATCCAAACCGGTTTTTTTCAATTCGTCAATTACCCAATTGTCGATTTCATCACCGAATTCCTCAAGATCCACATCCTCCTCTTCATAGTCATTGAGTTCTCTGAATACGTCTATTTCAAATCCGACCAATCTTGAGGCAAGTCTGATGTTAAATCCACCTTTTCCGATGGCCATAGAGACTTGGTCCGGCTTCAAGTAGACTGAAATTCTTTTATTTTCTTTATCAACGGTCAATGAGGAGACCTTTGCGGGGCTCAATGCTCTTGATACATATAGGTCAAGGTTGTCGGTGTAGTTGATGACATCGATATTTTCATTCTGAAGTTCCCTGACGATTGCGTGGATACGGCTTCCTTTCATACCGACACAAGCACCTACAGGATCAATCCTGTCATCGTAAGATTCTACTGCGACTTTTGCCCTTTCACCAGGTTCTCTGACGATTTTTCTGATGGTAATCAGGCCATCGAATACTTCAGGAACTTCGTTTTCAAATAATCTTTCCAAGAAAATAGGGGATGTTCTTGAAAGAATTATCCGCGGATTGCCATTCACCATTTCTACTTTATGGACGATAGCCCTGACGGAATCGCCTTTTCTGAAACGGTCTTTTGGAATCTGCTCTCCTTTTGGAAGGATGAGTTCGTTTCCTTCTCCATCTATCAAAAGGGTTTCTCTTCCCAAAATTTGATAAACTTCGGCTGAAATGATTTCACCTACCAATTCTTCATATTGATTGAAGAGTAAATCTTTTTCAAGGTCTTTGATTTTTTGGATCAAAGTCTGCCTTGCCATCATCACAGCGCGTCTTCCGAATTCTTCTAATTCGATTTTCTCATAGACATCTTCACCTACCTCAAAATCCGGCTCTATTTTCCGGGCATCAGTGAGGCTTATTTTATCAAAATCCCAAATGTCTTCGGAATTGTCATCAACAATTTCCCTGATTCTCAGGATTTCGAGGTCACCTTTGTCTGCATTGATGGTTACATCAAAATTTTCATCGGTTTCGAATTTTTTGCGAATCATCGCCCTAAACACGTCTTCTAGTATGCGGATCATGGTGGGACGGTCCACATTTTTAGACTTTGCAAATTCTGCAAATGATTCTATGAGTACTTTAGCATCCATTTTGTTTATTTGAAAGAGACTAACACGATTGATTTTTTTATTTCATCGAGGGGGATGTTGATAATCCTGTCCTCAGCTTTTTTTCCTTTTTCCTTTATTTTGCAAAGAATTTTTACTTCTGAATTCCCTACTTCCTCGAGTTGCCCTTCCAGCTCTTTTCCGTCATTTAAGGTCAACTTCAATTTTCTTCCCACATTTTTGGTATATTGTCTTTTGGAAGACAGCGGAAAGTCCAAACCCGGGGAGGAAACTTCCAAAATGTAGGCATCAGACAAAAGTTCCTTTGCTTCGATTTCCTCAGCTACCTGTCTGCTTACCTTGGCACAAGCCTCGATACTGACACCGTGGTCGGCATCTATGAGGATTGTCAGTTGAGATTTTGGACCTTTCTCTACCAGTTGGACGTCTACTAAATAGTAGGACTCATCCGGAAGATGTTTAGAAACAATCTCTTCAAGTGTACTTTTTAAGCTCATTTGTTCAGGTATATGAAATAAAAGAGGGGACTTGTGTCCCCCCTCAATTCTGGTAATACAATGCAAAGGTAATAAATTTATTCCCACAAAAAAAAATTGGATTCTTGTAATAAATTGGGAATTAGATAATAATTTTGCCCACCCACGTTAGAAGTTCTGCGCTTCATTGCTAAATTTATAAGATTATCTATCATCAACTCAATCAAAAAATAATGGGATTATTCGATTTTTTTTCAAGTGATATCGCTATAGATTTAGGTACTGCAAATACCCTAATTATACACAAGGATAAAATTGTGGTTGATGAACCATCAATCATTGCAATTGACAGGACAAATAACAGGGTCCTTGCAGTGGGAAAGGACGCAATGAACATGCATGAAAAAACGCATGAAAATATCAGGACGATCAGACCTCTTAAAGATGGTGTGATTGCAGACTTCTATGCTGCAGAGCAAATGATCCGTGGATTGATCAAAATGATCCCTGGGCACAAAAAAGGAATGTTTCCCAAATCCCACAGAATGGTAATTTGCATCCCTTCTGGAATTACTGAAGTTGAAAAAAGAGCCGTCAGGGACTCTGCAGAGCATGCAGGGGCAAAAGAAGTATATATGATTTATGAACCTATTGCGGCAGCCATAGGTATTGGGATTGATATTGAAAAGCCGATGGGTTCAATGATTGTGGATATCGGAGGAGGTACTACTGAAATTGCGCTTATCGCCTTGTCAGGCATAGTGGCGGACCAATCAATCAGGGTAGCAGGTGATACCTTTACCAAGGATATCCTGGATTATATGAGAAGGCAGCACAATTTGTTGATAGGTGAGCGTTCAGCTGAAAAAGTAAAAATCGCTATTGGATCCGCATTGACTGAACTTGATGATGCTCCCGAGGATTATGAAATCAGGGGAAGGGATTTGATGACAGGAATTCCAAAGGTAATTAAGGTTTCCTATTCCGAAATCGCTTTTGCCTTGGACAAATCAGTTTCTAAGATAGAAGAGGCAGTATTGAAAGCATTGGAAATTGCCCCTCCGGAACTTTCTGCTGATATCTATGATAATGGAATCCATCTTACTGGTGGAGGGGCACTTCTGAAAGGTCTTGATAAAAGGCTTCACCAAAAAACTAAATTGCCGATTCACATTGCAGAAGACCCACTTAGGGCTGTAGTCAGAGGGACAGGTACAGCACTGAAAAACATCAATAATTTCAGAACAGTTCTGATGACTTAATGATTGGATGCAGCGGATATTCCTATTTTTATACCGAATAAGGGCGTTTTTGTTGTTTGTATTATTGGAGGCCATAGCCATTTCGCTGATCGTCTCAAATAATACTCAACAAGGTTCCGCTTTCTTTAATAGTTCCAATGAATTGAGCGGATCTGTTTTTCAGACTCAGAGCAATATAGTTGATTATTTTTCACTTTCTTCTGTGAACAAAAGCCTGATGGAAAAAAACGCACAGTTGTTAAGCGAATTAGAAGCGCTCAGAAAACCCGCGGATTCCATTTTTATTCCTCTCGATACTGCAATGTATGCCACAATGCAGTTTAAAGGCGCTAAAGTAATCAATAACTCATTAAGACTATCTCAAAATCACCTTACCATCAATAAAGGATCCAATCATGGGGTCAGGACAGGTATGGGCGTCATCAATGAACAAGGAGTAGTGGGAAGGGTTAAAAGCGTGAGTCGCAATTTTTCTACAATCATATCCCTCTTACACACCGAGTTATTGGTATCCTCCAAAATTCAAACAAATGATGTATTCGGCTCCACAAAATGGGATGGTCTAAATCCACAGCAAGCCAAACTCATGTATGTTCCTCGACATGTCGTGGTAGAGATTGGAGATCAGGTTGTCACTTCAGGATACAATTCAATATTTCCGGAGGGGATTCCGATTGGAACAGTGATTGAAGTAAAGCCCGGAACTGATACCAACTACCTTGATATAACTTTAAAGCTAGACACAGATTTTTCAAAAATATCTTATGTCTATTTGGTGGAAAGTTTTCAACAGAAAGAGCTTGACTCTCTTTACCAATCAACTGGAATAAGTAATGAATAGTATCAGGGTAATTTCAATCTTGCTTTCCGGATTCCTTTATCTGTTGTTTCAAATATTGGTACTCAAAAATCTTGTCCTTTTCGGAACGGCTTTTTGTTTTCTATATGTAACCTATATTATCTTACTCCCTCTCGACATTAAAACCATCCCTGTGTTATTAATCAGCTTTTTCTTGGGGATAGGTGTAGATCTGTTTTATGATACTTTGGGGATTCATACCGCTGCCTTATTGGTTATAGCTTTTATCAGGCACAGATGGCTTCTGGTATTGGTGCCTACAGGAGGGTATGAAGATGACCTTCAGCCAAGCATGTTGAATATGGGCTTAGGTTGGTTCCTGTCTTACAGCGTGCCATTGATACTTATTCACCATGTTTTGTTTTTTTATATCGAAAGTTTGGGTACAGATTTATTCCTCACATCTCTTCAAAAAGTAATTGCTAGTGTTATTTTTGTGCTGGTAATGAGTATTATTGTTCAACTGTTATTTTACAGGAGAAGGAGAGGGATTTAATGAACGAGCAAAGGCCGATTACAATTATCATCATCATCATCATTATTGGAGCGGTGCTCCTTACAAAATTATTTTTGATACAGGTTGTTGACGATAGTTTTTTAAAAAAGGCAGAAAGTAACGCGATTCAAAGAGTGGTAGACCATCCCTACAGAGGTTTGGTGTATGACCGTACAGGCAAAATATTGGTATACAACTATCCGATTTTTGACCTTATGGTCATACCGAGAGAATTTCAAGTAGGTGATACTACAAGGTTTTGTGAGATTTTTAAGATAAGTAAGGAATACCTTGTTGAGACCTACACTGCTGCTAAGAAATATTCTTCAGTCAAACCTTCACCTTTGATCAAACAGATTTCGACTACGGATTTTGCGAGAATTCAGGATTTTTTGATTGATTACCCCGGCTTGTTTGTCATGACCCGTTCTGTGAGGTCATATCCTCAGCAAAGCGCTGCCAACGCCTTGGGATATATCGGTGAAATAAGCTCAAATCAACTTGAGAAAGATTCTTCAAAGTATTATAAACAAGGAGACTATGTTGGATTGAGCGGTATCGAAGGCTATTATGAAAATGAGCTCCGTGGAGTAAAGGGCGTAAAATACAAACTTGTAAATGTCAGGGGTGTAGACAAAGGATCTTTCAAAGACGGAGAATTTGATACAGCTTCTGTTGCAGGAAAAAACCTTGTCTCAACTATTGATCTTGAACTGCAACAATATGGAGAGATGCTTATGGCAGGCAAAAGAGGATCTGTGGTGGCAATAGAGCCAAAAACAGGTGAAGTGCTTGCCATGATTTCAGCTCCGACATATGATCCTAATTTGTTAACAGGAGCCCTTTTTGGTAATAATTATATGGAATTGAACAGGGATGAAAGCAAGCCATTGTTCAACAGGCCAATAATGGCCATGTATCCTCCCGGATCCATATTCAAAATTGTTCAATCTTTAGTCGGCCTTCAGATGGGTGTATTGACTCCAAATACTACCTACAGTTGTAACAGGTCTCTTGTGGCTTGCCACAATCACCCTAGTCCGGTAAATTTATTTGGAGCCATCAGAAATTCCTGTAATCCGTATTATCACCAAGCATACAGGGCAATGATAAACAGGGAAGTGTCCTCCAACACCTTCAAAGACACAGAACTTGGCTTAAATACCTGGAGAGAATCTGTGTTGAAATTTGGATTGGGATCACCTTTAGGTATTGATATGAAAAATGAAAAAGGGGGATCAATACCTTCCTCAGTTTTATATGATAAGAAATATGGAGAGGGAAGATGGAAATATTCTACAATTTATTCACTTTCGATAGGCCAAGGGGAAATGCTGGTTACTCCACTTCAGATGGCCAACCTAGCCGCGATATTTGCTAATAAAGGCTATTATTATCCTCCGCATATGATCAAAGCCATTGATGGAGATCCAAACAAAATTCCTGAAGAATTCCGTACCCGAAAAGATGTAGGTGTGGATGCCCATCATTTTGACATGATTCAGGATGCTATGGCAGAAGCCATATACGGTACTGCTGCAAGAGCTGCTATCCCGGATATTACTATTGCAGGCAAAACTGGTACTGCCCAAAATCCCCAAGGAGAGGATCATTCTGTTTTTATAGCATTTGCACCCAAAGAAAATCCCCAGATAGCCATCGCTGTATATGTCGAAAATGCCGGTTGGGGAGGAAGAGCAGCGGCGAGCACTGCAAGTTTGATGATAGAAAAGTATATCAGAAGAGAAGTGAAAAGACTCGCTCTGGAGGAATATGTCTTGGTAGGGAAATTTATGTAACGTGAGACAAGACGACCTTTACATCAACAAAATTGACTGGATTTCGATAGCCATATATGCCGTTTTGGTTATTATTGGATGGATCAATATCTATGCGGCAGTCTACGACGAGCAATCCATAAAGAGCATTTTTGATTTTTCGATCAATTCAGGAAAGCAATTGGTTTGGATTGGTACTGCTGTCCTTTTGATAACAGTCATTATGGTGGCTGATTACCGCCTTTTTGAAAATCTTGCTTTGATTTTATATGGGTTTTTTATCATCCTTCTCATTATTACCCCATTTATAGGAAAGGAAGTTAATGGGCAGATACTCTCAGTCGGATTCGGTAATTTCCGTATCCAGCCTGCGGAGTTCGCTAAATTTGCTACTGCATTAGCACTTGCTAAAGTTATGGAAAGGCCGATTTTTGATTTAGGCCAAATAAAATACCAGATTCAAGCCATTGCAGTGATTATGGTTCCAGTCATATTGATCATGCTTCAGCCTGACACGGGAACAGCGATGGTTTATTTTGCATTTTTTATCATGCTTTACAGAGAAGGAATGCCTCAGTGGTATTATGTTTTGGGATTATCTTTTGTAGCAATTACTTTACTTTCTCTTGGTATTGAAAATAATTTGTACCTCGCAATTGCAGTAGGAGTGATCATTTTGATCCTGATCTTACTTGGGAAAAAGAAGATCCCAAGAATTCTTAGCCTAATTGGAATAGGGATATTGATTGTAGGGTATTCCTACAGTATTGACTATGTAGTATCTAAGCTTCCGGAGCATCAGCAAAATAGAATCATGGTATTGTTCAATCCTAACCTTGACCCCCTTGGTGTTGGATGGAATGTAACACAATCGAAAATAGCCATCGGGTCAGGAGGATTTTTCGGAAAAGGGTATTTGGAAGGTACCCAAACCAAATTTGATTTTGTACCTGAGCAGCATACGGATTTCATTTTTTGTACGCTAGGAGAGGAATTTGGTTGGCTTGGCAGCTTTGTGGTTATTGGATTATTTTGCGCCTTATTGATAAGGCTGGTTATGCTAGCAGAGAGGCAAAAAAATAGATTTTCAAGAATTTATGGGTATTGTGTGATTTCAATTTTGCTGTTTCACTTTATGATCAATATTGCGATGACAGTGGGGTTATTTCCTGTTGTAGGGATACCTCTGCCTTTCTTTAGCTATGGAGGTTCGTCCCTTTGGTCTTTCACCATTCTACTTTTCATTTTTATTAAACTTGATTCTCACAGGATTCAGTTACTTAGTAGGATAGGTTAATAATTTTCGTTTTTTAAGATATAATTAAGCCAAAACTGCTTTTTTGGCTCACGGTTTTTTCTTGCAAATTCAGTATGGAAAGTGTGGCTGTTCAAGAATCTGATCTGAAGCTCCACCCAATCTTCTCTGGTTTTGATCACATTGGTAGATTTTAATTCTTGATAAAGCTTGCCACTGATTTCCACATAATCTTTTCTCCCAAGATAATCAAGATCTGAATCACAGATTATCTTTTGCAAATCGGTTTTGGGATTTTGTGGGATTTTGGTTGCCATCACCAATCCTTTTACCGTTTCGATATGAGCAGGATCCATTTTTAATGATTCCATTATATTTTGGGCCATTTCAGCACCTACTTCTTCATGATTTTGTGTGGATTTGGTAAATCCCAAATCATGTACAAGTGCGCCTATTCTTAGGAGATATGCGTCCGTACCTTCGATTTTGAACCTTTTGATATATTGGTTACAGACACCCAAAACATCCAACACATGATTTACATCGTGGTATGTTAAATTTTTGGGGAGGCCATTTTTCAATTGCTCCAAAACTATGCGCCTTAGCTTAAAATAACCTGTCATTAGTACATTATGATTGCATCAAAAAGTCAACTTGTTGACAATGCGGTTTGAATATTAATAAATATAAATATTAAAACTACACTTTGAGCTAAAAATTTTATTGAATCTATGGATTTATTGATCCAAAGTATTGGACGGACCTGAAAATAATATCCAATTCTAAGCAATCAATGGGTATAGTATTTTTTATCTCAAAATATGGGAGTGGTAAATGGGTTGGCTTTTTGCTTGGATTAGCCTCTGACATCAAACTTCCTGAATATAAGTTGGAGGAATTCATCCACGACATCAGAGTCTTTGTTCCAGCCTAATTCTCCTACATACCTTTCGTTCAAAAGATGAATTGCTTCCACGAAGCTTTCACATTCATCTATCGATTTTAAGGCATGTTTTAATAAATCCGGATTACCATCAAATAGATCCTTGGTAAACATAAATCTTTGGTTCAGCCCGATGCTTTCTGACAGTTCCTTGATGCTTCCTTTCATGATGGAGTATTGTTCATTTTCAAACCTGACCCAAACTTTGGAAGGGTCTATTCCCTGATCGGGTCTGATGGTTTTGAAAAGTTTTTCGGTAGGTATGTTTTCAAGAACCTGCTCTTCTTCTTGAAGCAAACTTTCTTCAAATTCTTCTTTGAGACCCGAGTCTACCCGAATTTCAAATTCTGAATCTTTGATTTCCTCCAAGGAGTCGAAGTAAGATGCATCTGCCTCTTTCAAAGCAGGAATAGCTTCAACTTTCTTTTCTGATTTTGATTTGATAAAATCAACTTCTGCTATCTGGTCAAAGTCAAGAAAAACTACCTGTCCCATGCTGTTCAGTAGGATTTTAAATGATTCCAATTTTTCTTTTTGAATCAGAAAATTATTACTTAATGCTTCCTGATAAGCTTCGTGTGTGTATGATAATCCTGCTTTATCAATCAGATTGGTGATCAAATTGGTGTGCCACTTGATATACTTCTTATTTTCTTTTAGGTATTGGTTGATTTCATGTCCCTTTAATTTTCCAAATTCATTTTTATAAAATTCCAAAGGGTCAACTGCCAAAAGGATAGAGTCTTGTACCGATTGCTCGAGTAATGGTTCAAAATGTGTCCTCTCAATTTTAATGGTTCTGGATAACACGTTCATAAACTCCCTCAGGGCTTCGTGAACAGTCTTATCTCTATAATCAAAAAAGGGATTGCTTTTTAATTTTTCTAATTCCAATTGCCAAGCTTCAAAAAGGGTTTTGATAATGAAAAAGTTGACTTGAACACTTGGAGTGAGTGTGATGATATCTTGTCCTGTCATGTACTTTTTGGTAGGAAAATACCCTTCACAGACTTTTTTACTGAATTCCTTGGCGTAGTTTTCTACGTATTTGCTGTTTACCTTAGCGGACATATGTATTATTTGTATTTTTTATGAATTAAGCACAAACCATGCTGAAAATTGTCATTCAAAATTTATTTCAAAAGGAGATTATTTCCCCCATTGAGGAGCGTAAAGTTATTGATTTAATCCATGAAAACCGCATCGATTGGATGCATGCATGTGGAAAAAAAGGAAGATGTACCACATGCAAAATAATCGTCCATGAAGGGATGGAAAACCTTTCTCCACTTACTGAGAGGGAAGAATTTTTCATGGGAATTGGCAGGTTAAAAAGCCATGAAAGGTTATCTTGCCAAGCAAAATTGATAAAAGGGGAAATCCTCGTTTCTGTCGCAGAAGAAAATAAGTTTCCCCATATGGATTACAGTGAATAGCATCAAATGTTTATAGAAAGCACTATCGGCAAATCAAGAAACCAGGAAAGGAAAGGACACATAGAGGTCATTTGTGGGTCTATGTTTTCGGGTAAAACTGAAGAACTGATCAGAAGGCTTAACAGAGCTTTTATTGCCAAACAAAAAGTAGAGATTTTTAAGCCGTCAATTGATAAAAGATACCATGATACAGATGTTGTCTCTCATAACGACAATGCCATCAGGTCTACTCCTGTTCAATTTGCAGATGATATTATTCTGCTAGCAGGTGACTGTGATGTGGTTGGGATTGATGAAGTGCAGTTTTTTGACAACAGGATTGTACATGTTGCCAATGTATTGGCCAATTCAGGAAAAAGGGTAATCCTTGCGGGACTCGATATGGATTTTGAAGGCAATCCTTTTGAACCTATGCCCCAATTATTGGCTGTTGCTGAATATGTAACCAAAGTCCATGCGATCTGTATGAAATGCGGTGATTTGGCTTCATATTCCTTTAGACTAGTAAATATCAAAGAAAAAGTGGTACTTGGAGAAAAGGAAACATATGAGGCAAGATGTAGAAAATGTTTCACCGAAAAACTCTAAGAAAGGTTGAATCAATCATTTAGAGCAGGGATTTTGTGTTTATTCAAAACTGAATTCGGCAATTATTTTCAGAAAGAAAGCGTATCCTTATGAAGGCGGTAAATTTCTACTAACGTGAGGCTGAAAAAAACAAAAGGTATTGTATTGTCTTATATCAAATACAGTGAAACCTCTATTATAGTAAGGGTTTTTACTAGAGAATTTGGGCTCAAATCTTATATAGTCAATGGGGCAAGGTCAAAATCCACGAAAAGCAAGATGGCAATTTATCAGCCTTTGACACTTTTGGATTTGGTGGTCTATGATAAGGAGGGGAGTAATTTAAACAGGATCTCTGAAGCAAAATTGCTAGCGCCATTTCAACTTGTACCTTTTGATTTTTTGAGGTCCGGTATTGCCATGTTCATGGCAGAAGTGATGGGTAAATCAGTTTTTGAAGGTTACCAAAATGAGGAATTTTACGATTTCCTTGAATCAGCCATCCAATTGTTAGATGATCCACAGACCCTACTTAAGCACTTCCCATTGGTTTTTTTGTGGGAAAGCTCAAAATACCTTGGGTTTGCTCCTGAGGATTCGGAATCCTTTTTTTTTGAATTAAAGCAATATCCGGAAGGTCCTGATGTCATGGAAGAAGAAAAGGATTATCTCAGGAATATCATCACCCAATCGTTTTATTGTGATGACAAGTCAACTTCAAAAACGAGGAAAAATATGTTAGATCATTTTCTGATTTTCTATGGCAACCATCTTGAATTGGCTGGCGATTGGAAATCTATAAAAGTTTTGAGGCAAATGATGTACTAAAATAAATCTGCATCTCAGCGTAAATATTTGTTATTTAATTAATGAAACATTAATATTGTAGCATCATAGTATCGCAAAATCCTTCTCCCCTTGGATTTTACCTATTCTGAATCCCTTTTTCATTCAGTTCAGAAATACTCAAGACACATCATCACACAATTACACATCTTATTTATTATTCCATAAGCTTTTTATGTATAACATAGAAGAATTAAAAATCAGGCTACTTTCTGAATTGAAGGAAATTGCTGAAGAAATGGGCGTAAAAAACTTTAAGACGCTGAAAAAAGACGAGCTTGTATATGCCATTTTGGACCAACAAGCCATCACAGACGAAAAAGCACTTCCTAAAAAAAGGCCAACGGTAGTAGAAGTTGAATCCGTCGAACTAAAGGCAAAGCCTGAATCAAAAGAATCTCCCGAATCACCCCAAACTACCTCTCAGGAGAACAAATCAAAATTCAGAAGAGAAAATGTAACTGCAATTCCCAAAGAAGAAATTCTGGCAGAGGCAGAGGCTAAGCCGATCAAAAGAAATGAGGAGAAACCTTCCCAAAGAAATGAAGAACGTCCTGTAAAAAGGAACGATGATCGACAAATAAAAAAAGCAGAAGATCAACCTTTTAGGAAACAAGAACAGGTTAAGCATGAAAGGCCGGTTGTTGTAGAACCTGTGAAACCAGTAACAAAAGATTCAGTTCCTGTATTTACTGCTGAAGATGAAAAGCCAAAGTTCATCAGGCCAAGAAGGAAAGTTGTAGACGATCCCGAGCCTATTGCCTTTAACAATTCCTCAGAAAAGACTTCACATGTACATGAGTCAGAAGCAGAAATTCCAAAAAGGAAAAATTTTAAAGACATAGAAGAGGTTCATATTCCTACCGCAGAAGTTTTTCAATCAAAGAGAAAACCTTATGTCAGTGTGAAGGAATTTGAAGGAATCATTGAGAATGAAGGGGTATTGGAGATCATGCCTGAGAGCTATGGTTTCCTCCGTTCATTGGATTACAATTACCTTGCTTCTCCGGACGACATTTATGTATCACCTTCTCAAATCAAACTTTTTGGACTCAAAACCGGAGACCACATCAAAGGGTCAATCAGGCCTCCAAAAGAAGGAGAAAAATATTTTGCTTTACTCAAGGTCATCACTGTAAACGGAAAGACATCAGAAGAAATCCGTGACCGGGTTCCTTTTGAATACCTTACGCCACTTTTTCCTGAGGAAAGGTTAAAGCTTGCTACCAAGCACGACAATTATTCCACAAGGATTTTGGATTTGTTTGCTCCGATTGGAAAAGGGCAGCGAGGTATGATTGTAGCCCAGCCAAAAACAGGTAAAACCATGCTTTTGCAGCAGATTGCAAATGCTATTTCGGAAAACCATCCTGAAGTGCACCTGATGATCCTTTTGATCGATGAAAGACCTGAAGAAGTTACTGATATGGCAAGATCTGTAAAAGCAGAGGTAATCTCCTCTACTTTTGATGAGCAGGCAGAAAGGCATGTGAAAGTGGCTTCCATCGTATTGGAAAAAGCAAAAAGAATGGTTGAATGCGGTCATGATGTCGTCATTCTTTTGGATTCCATTACCAGACTTGCAAGAGCCTATAACACTGTAGTGCCAAGTTCAGGTAAAATCCTATCAGGTGGTGTTGATGCCAATGCATTGCATAAACCAAAGAGATTCTTTGGAGCTGCCAGAAATGTTGAAAATGGAGGTTCTTTGACCATTATTGCGACTGCTTTGGTGGAGACAGGATCCAAGATGGATGAAGTTATTTTTGAAGAATTCAAAGGGACCGGTAACATGGAATTGGCTTTGGATAGAAAACTTTCCAATAGAAGGATTTATCCTGCCATTGATGTAACGGGATCCGGTACCAGAAGAGAAGAACTATTGATGGACAAAGAGGAAATGCAGAGAGTCTGGATTTTGAGAAAACTTATGTCAGACATGACCTCCCAAGAAGCGATGGAGTTCTTGCTTCAAAGAATGAAAGGTACAAGAGATAATATAGAATTTTTAATCAGTATGAACGGTTAAATTCAAAATTTAACTTTCTGATAAATACCCTTGTCCAAATGGATAAGGGTATTTTTTTTATCTAAAAAATGGATTTTGCAGCGGTTTTTCTGTCTTGTAAACTAATAATTTGTTTAATTAATTTCCTTTGATTTATTTCAATAAGATTTTTAATGGAGGCATTCCGATGTCCATTGACTTTTAGGGTCACCCAAACTATTTAGAATAACTCAAAATGATATTGATTTTTAACGAAATATTGAATTCCCATTTTTTGAAATCAAATGGTTTCAAAGGAATATATTTTGGAATAGCTTTTTTACTCATTGCCTCCTTTACATTTGGAGAAGGATCCGGGAATTGGGGCACCCAAAACAGCCGGCAAAGTATGCTGTGGTATCCCAGCAATTCCGGAGCGGGAGGTTTTGGCAACCGAGGTTATATGCTTTTGCCTTCAAATGTTTCCGGTTATAATGGAGGTCACAGGTTGTATGTTTATGCAAAAGCCGGGGAAACAGTTTTTTGGGGGTTTAGAAGATTTGGTTCCGGAAATATTAGGGTGAGGTGGTTTTATGATGCGAATTCTTCAGATTTTTTTCCAACAGGAACTTCAGGTTCATCGAGGACACAGATTTCTTCCCAAGATTATGATGCGCATAGTAGCGGGGCTTCGCAAGGAAGGCCTGGTACAGCAGCAAATGCTTTGGATGGACCATCCCAAATTACTGGGACAGGATATCAAGGATTTTCATTTACAAATAACACAGGTGCGGATAGGGCATTTTGGGTAGAGATTTCAAATACCTCAAATAACCACATCACAGCGGGCTTTAATATTAACTTCTGGGATATTACTGTTGCCTCAAGTTCTTCGGGTGGATACAATGAACATACAGGACGAGTATATTCCAGATTCTGGAGTATTGCCAATTCAAGACAAGATCCAAATAATACCACTTTGACTCTTACCAAGTCTTCACCGGACAGCTATTCATTTCATGACAATTTTGGATTTTATGTTCCTGTGGACAATACCTTCTCCGCATCTGGAGATGATTATTTTGTCAAGTACATCAATTTTGGAGGATCGAGTGGAGGATGGACCAATTTTTTTGCAAACAAAGATGGACCTAGAAATGACCTGACTTTTGAGGAAAATAGAAGATCTAGGGTAGGAACTTCCTCTAATTTCCAATATCCATTGTTTATAAGTGACCCTGATCCTTCTATCTGGAAATCCACAGCACCACCTTCAGCCAGTCTTCTGATTGAATATGAGCCAAAACCAGCACCAGAGGTCGGAGGAGAAGCAACAGTAAATCTGACAATTAGCCTGCCAGCCATTGTTGATGTGTTGATCGATCTAAACGGAAACCTTTCTTACGATGAAGGAATAGACATTGTAATTTCTGAAAAATATGATGCTCCCGGAACCTACCAGATTTACTGGAATGGTGAGGATGCGGATGGAAATGTGGTTCCTCCGGACAGTGATGTGGAGGTTGTTGCAACAGTCGTTTTCTTTCCGGTTCACTTTCCGATTTTTGATCTGGAGCAAAGCCTCGGTATGAAAGTGACGAATATCAGACCGGGTTCAGTAGTAAACAACAGCATATTTTGGGATGATTCTCTGATACCAAGAACTGGATTGACTCCGAGTGATAGTCCGCAATCTCTGATGGTAAATACCACAGGGGTTTTGGGTCCTGACCATATTTGGTGGGCATCTGGCGACAATGGGTTCAGCAATAATATCACAATCAATACCTGGGCCGGATCTTATAATACTGAAGTTCAGGGGTCCTTTAGGATATTACCTGTCCAATGGCTGTATTTCCGTGGCAAATCAACTGAGAATCGCATTAGATTGGAATGGGGGACTGCTCAAGAAAAAGACAATGAAAAATTTGTGATCCAACGTTCCAAAGACGGCAGGTCATGGACAGACATTTCAGAGGTAAAAGGAGAAGGACTTAGCGAAAAACCGGTTTATTATTTAGGCTGGGATGATAGTCCAATGGTAGGGCCAAACTATTATAGGCTCCAACAATTGGATTTTAATGGCAAGGATGACTATACCAGTGTCATCAGGGTTGACTTTATCCCTGACTGGGAAATTCATCTCTATCCAAATCCGGTATCTGATGAACTTTTTATCCAGACCAAAGATGTAGATAAACTCGAGGTGGTACTCGTGTCAAGTAATGGCAACAAGATCCCGCTTAAGGCAAAACTTTTAAATGAAGACAAATTGGTCTTTGACTTGAAAGAGATAAGTGGAGGACTTTATCTCATCTATGTCTACAACGAAGAAAAAACATTGGTAAAAAAACTGATTAAGCGAGATTGATGAAATACAGTTCTTCTTATTTCAGCTATTTAACTTCTAAAATTACATTTTAACTATTTATTTTAATATTATTCAAAATTTTAAACATGCGTAAATTACTGTTTTTTATCATTTTGATAGTTGGCATTATTTCTTGTCAACCTGATGTAGATGGACCTGTCAGGGATTCTACAGTTTTGATCAATACTGATTCAGGACCACTGAATTCAAGATTTACCCTTGAAGGTGCAGGGGTTATAGGCATAATTCCTTCTGATGTTATCAACGGCCGATTGAAGGAGGATGAAGAACTCGCCGGCAAAGTACCTTTAATGATGGTTTCGCAGGTTGACCCTCCTATACATGAGGGTAAAGTCCTCAAAGCAACACATGTGGATATTGCCGAAAATTATGCTTATGTAAGTTATAACACCGAAGGAGCTGAATTCCTTGGTGCCATTGAAATATTCGATATTACTGACCCACTTTATCCTAAAATCACCGGTCAGGCTATATTCAAAAATGGGGATATCAATTCAATAGCTTACAAGCAGGGAAAACTTTATGCCGCAGGAGCTTTCGATATTGACAATGAACCCGGGATAAAGACTGCCGCACAATTAATAGTCGTCAGTGTGAGCAATGGTTCTTTTACCTCTGACTTTTCAAAATTTGATATTGAAGGTTGGGCAGCAGTAGACGTGTCTCCAACCGAAAATGGGGTAATCGTAGCAAGTGGAAGCAATGGCTTGGTGGGTTTGTTTGATTCAAAGGGACAAATGAATGGAGAATTTCCCCTTACCGACCTAAGGTCCGTAAAATACGGGAATGGGGTTATTGGGGCTTTGAGCGGAACAGAAGGCATCAAAATTTTGGATCCTTCATCCCTTAAAGTTATTTCCTCCATCAATCTAGAAAAAGATATTGCAGAATCGAAAAGAACATTAGATATGTCTCCAGGACTGATGTTTGCATCAGAAGGACCAAAGGGTGTAGGTGTATATTCAATCGAAAAAGGGTCAATTTTACAAAGACTTTCCATCCCTTTGAAACCTGATGGTGTTGAAGAAGGGGATATTGTGACCAATTCAGTTTCTTTTGACGATGGTAAAGTTTATATGGCCAATGGGGGTGCAGGTATTTCGGTTTCCCAATTGGTTGAAAATGACGTTTTAGAAGAAATAGGGATTTTGGGAATCAATGGATCTTCCAATTTTATTAAATCTCATAAAGGATACATTTTTGTCGCTTCCGGCGCTCGGGGACTTCAGATTTTGAATCTACAGGAGAAAGATGAATTGGCTTTGAATCCTGGAATAGACTGCGGAAGTCTTTCACCTTACTCAGGGAGTACAAATTTAAATGTCAATTCAAATGAGCAGTTTGGATTTTCAGGGGCGGCCTCGATGAAAAATGTAAATATTGGAGGTCAATTGACTTTCTGTGGTTCTTTGGCCATTGAAAATAGTCTGAACCTGAATAGCGGAGGCGTTTTTATGATGAATGGTTCTTTTGTGTTTGGTCAGTATAACCGAAATAATACTCTTTCAATCAATAGCGATGCCGTGATGAAAATTTCAGGTTCTATGGTGATTTATGGAGATTTAAATCTCAATTCAGGGGCTACTTTGGAATTCATTGGTGAAGGGAATAGCGTTACTGTTTTTGGAAGGGTTCAAAAGGGAGCTAATAGCAAGATCGTAGGTGATTTTGTTGATACAGAAAATAAATTGAAATAAAGGGTAAAAATTTTTGTTTACTCAATAGATTGGGGTTATTTAAGTGCAAATAGCCCCAATCTTTTTTTTATTTTCTATGATTTAGAATTTAGGTTTATCAACATAAATTCGCATTTAAGATGTTTCTATAAAGAGAATAACTTGATCTTTTTATTCTTATAATTTTTAGCTATTCAATTTATGTTTGAATAGGGAAAATTTTGCACTTTTTCTCCTTAATTTACAGCAAATCTTGACTAATAAGTCCCAAATTTTGGTTTAGAGCTGTATTATTGTTATTTTTGAACAATCCCCAATTCGAATTAAATAATTACCTCAGTCGCCTTTCAATCCACAGATTTTCCAAAAAGGTTTATAAGTTTCTTTTTTTAAAATATTTATATGATAATATAAATATTAAGTATTGAAAAAGACCATGAATTTTAAATCATTAAGCATATTCCTTACCATTTTAACCTTAATTATTTCTCCAATACAAGGGATAATTTTTGCACAATGTGCTAGTTGTACTATAAATGTTGGAGCTTCAGGAAACCCATCTATTTCAAACAATGATATTGTCTGTATCAATGCAAATAGATCTACCTCAATAAATTTAAATAACAGGACCGGATTAACTGTCTGTATTGCAAATGGCATCACCATGTCCGGTGCACTTCAAAATATCGGTAACCCTATTACCATTAATGTTTATGGGAGTAATTCATCTGCATTGAGTTTAGGAACCGGAAGTACTCTAAATGTTTTTGGCAGCCAAACGGGAAATATCACATCAAATAATGGGGCAGATATCAATAATTCCGGTACAATCTCGGGAAATATTATACTTAATTCCTCAGGTGCTTCATTCAATAATTCCGGTACCCTAACCGGGGCCCTGACTATGAATGATGGAAGTGATGTTGTCAATTCCGGTATTTTTAATCTGTCAGGATTAACCTTTAATAGTGGCTCAATTTTGACCAATTCTCTTTCAGGTGAAATCAGTGTTTCTGCATCAGTTAGTATAAATGGTTTGCTTAACAATGACGGAAATATTTCGATTACCGGAAATCTAACTTCTAATGGTGGATCCCAACTGGATAATTCAGGTAATTTGTCAATTTCGGGTTCCCTCACTAACAATAGTCTGATCAATTCTGATTCCGGTGCAATCAATGTTGGGGGCAACCTTACCAATAATGGTGGCGGTATTTTAAATATTGTAAGTGGTTCTGTAGGGGGGAATGCCACCAACAATGGTTCAATTAATATAAATGGAGAATTAGCGATTAACGGAAATTTAACAATAAATGGAGGTTCTAGTATTTCTGCCGCAAATGATCTTCAGCCTAATTACTTATCAGTAGGAGGCACTTTTTCTGGAGCAGGTTGCCTTAATGGAACCACTGGGATATTATTTGTCGATAAATTTCAATCAGGGGGATCTTGCCTCAACGGTGAAGTCTATATAGGAGGTAATCCGGATTGTTTAGAATTGATTGAAATTCCATATATGTCAGGCGGAGAAGATTTTGTGGAAAGGATTTACATATTTAGGTGTAGTACTGATTGGACTATTCCTGATTCTTCTATTCCCGGTGAAATCTTAATTGATGCAGAGGTATTGATAGTTGCAGGAGGTGGCGGCGGCGGCCGGGGTCCAAGTGCAGGTGGCGGAGGGGCTGGCGGGTTACTTCATTTTTCCACTTATTCATTGAGCCCTGGAACAACCATTCCTGTGATTGTCGGGGCGGGTGGATTGGGGTCAACTTCTGCCTCATCCCGTGGGGCAAATGGAGGAAATTCTGAATTTATTTCAGATGTAGCTATCGGTGGTGGCGGTGGAGGTTCTACCAATGCATCAGCTAGGAATGGAAATAGTGGAGGATCCGGAGGGGGTGGCGCTTTTGTTGGTGGAAGTCCAAACGGTGCCTCTGGTACAGGTTCTCAAGGAAATGGTGGCGGTAATGGAAACAGAACTTCACCTCCAGGAAGGAGTTTTGGTGGTGGCGGCGGCGGAGCAGATGGAAATGGGGGCTTAGGTCCAGATGGATCTGCTCAGGCAGGAGCAAGAGGTGGAAACGGAAGGGTGTTTGGTATTTCAGGTACAAATGTTGTCTATGCCGCTGGAGGAGGAGGAACTTCCACAGGACCTGGAGTATCACAAGGGGTTGGAGGTTCATCCGGAGTAGGAGGGACTGCTAATGCTTCTGGAAATTCCAGAAATGGGCAAAACAACACAGGTTCAGGCGGTGGAGCAACTATTAGTGGAGCTGGAGGAAATGGTGCAGCAGGTGTTGTTATAGTGAAGCAGTCTTTCAGGATTTTACCGGTCGATTTTCTTAATTTTAAAGTGGATTTCAATGATTCAAACCGTGAAGTGGTTTTGTTTTGGACAACTGCAAAAGAGTGGAATAATTCACACTTTGAGATAGAAAGGTCTACTGATAATACCCGGACTTGGCAAATTATCGGAAGTGTAAATGGAATAGGCTGGTCTGATATTCCACAAGAATATATATTCACGGATGATAAAATTTCAATTTCAGGTGGTTTGATTTATTACCGATTGAAGCAGGTGGATTTTAGCGACACTTTTTCCTACAGTAAAACCATCTCAGTCAAATCTAATAGCACTTCTTCAAATTCAGGTCTTTCCTGGAGAGTTTATCCCAATCCTGTTAAAGGAGACAAGTTTACTTTGGAAAGTTTAGATCCGTCTTTTAATCAGGATGAGGAAATTTTTGTTACATTGATTAATACCTCAGGAAGTCGTTTGGTTAATTTATCGGGCAAGAGAAATTCTATTTCTGACTTGTTATCAGAAGAAATTCGAAAATCAAAACCCGGCGTTTATATTCTTGAAATCACTGAAGGAAGGAAAGTGGAATACATAAAAATATTGAAATTGTAATTTCCCCTGCTTTCAATTCTCTACTTCACTTTTTTCTAATTGTATTTTTTAGCTTTTCGTCCCATACATAATTATTGGCCTGGGAATATTTTTGTCAAAAATTACCTTGCTCTTACAAAAGAATTTAATCCTCCTTTAAAAGGAAAGCTCTTGAGCAAACCTCTTTTCCCAAGAATGAAAAATAAACTATAACCCAAATTTGTGTTTATAATTTACCTCCAAAATTGTTGGGATTTTCCCAAATTCAATTATTCTCCAGGTTAATTATTACCAAAAGGGACATTTTTTTATGTGATTTTATCGCTTTAAAGCATAAATAGGTAAATAAAAAGCATTTTTTAAATTTTTGTTTTGATATATGAAATACAAAAATGTATATTTGTAATACATTTATATATCTATCTCACTCATATGAAAGCTTTTTACTTCTTTTTCTTGACTCTTTTGTTTTTCGCTTCTATTGAAGGTGCCCATGCACAGGTCACCTACACCTCCCAAGCATGTACCCCTAGTTCAGGTAATCCTTTCACATCATCTTCTTGTTGGGTTAGGACAGGGAATTGTAATTCCTCTTTGTTCCCGCCTAATTCAGGAACCACATCTTGTCCTATAGTAATTGTTGTAAACAATGAAATGACAATCCCTAGTTTAAGTTTAGGAAGTAATATTACTTTAAGGGTTATTTCAGGAGGAAAGCTTACCATCACCGGGAACCTAACCCAACAAGCATCAAGAATATCAACAGTGTCCTTAAATGGAGGTGAGTTAATAGTCGAGGGAAGTTTAATTTTATTAAGTGGAGGTCAAAATTCAAAAACAAGAATGACTGTTGACATCCGGAATGGTGGATCTTTTGATGTCACAGGAGGATTAATGGATATTCAGAATGATGCAGAGTTGATAATTGATGGTGATGGCGATGCTCTGAGCACTTTAAATGTAAAATCATTCAATTTTGGTCAAAGGTCAAAAGTTGATGTATTAGCCGGTGGCGGATTATTTGTAGAGGGAGATGTTGATTACCGTGGAAATAATTCATCAATAAACATTTATGGGTTCTTTAGAACTGCCGGTAGTGTTTTGATTACAGGTGGTTCTGGCAATCAATTAAATGCCTATGGCAATGCCGAGGTAATGATAGAGCAAAATCTTGATGTTCGAGGCACTAGTGACATCACCTTTGGAGGCTCAAGCGAAACT
This sequence comes from Aquiflexum gelatinilyticum, assembly GCF_024741135.1. GTDB lineage: Bacteria > Bacteroidota > Bacteroidia > Cytophagales > Cyclobacteriaceae > Cognataquiflexum > Cognataquiflexum gelatinilyticum. Next base: position 217,012 of record NZ_JANSUY010000004.1, on the reverse strand, counting down.
GATATTGGCGGAGACATTTTGATTGCAGGAAATTCCAAAGTTATTGCTACCGATCAAGCTGTAGTTTATGTATGTGGTTCTTTCCCTATTCCATGTGATGGAAATAATTGCAGCACACAAGAGGTGATTCAGGGCACCTTTTCTGAATCTTGTAGAATCCTTCCTGTTGAAATAATTTACAGCGAAGCAAAAATCTCTCATTCTGAAAGGAATGTAAACATAATTTGGGCAACAGCAAAAGAAGCAAATAACAGTCATTTTGAAATAGAAAGATCAATAGATGGAATCAAGGATTTCCAAAAAATAGGTGAGGTACAGGGAATGGGTTGGAAGGATTCTATCACAGAATACGGATTTGTGGATAGTAATCTTCCTTTGACCGTAAGCAATGTTTTTTATCGCATTAAGCAAGTGGACTTCGACAGCAAACATACATATAGCAGCGTGTTTTCAGTGAAAGTATCAAATATCCAATTTTCAAAAGGAGTATGGAGAGCTTACCCAAATCCAACTTTGGGCAATGAGTTGAAAATCAGCCTTCTTGATAAATCTCAGTACCAACTAGAAACCATTACTTTTAGAATTATTCATCCAAGTTTTATTTCTGAAACAGTAACAGTCGACTCAGAATATGCCATGAATGAGTACTTGACCCGATTTCTTCCATCTATACCTCTCGGGGTATTTGTAATAGAAGTTTCTTGGGGAGAAAAAGTGGAGCATATCAAAGTATTGAAGAAAGGATAAATGTGGTCGCTTTTTTTAGAATTATCTATTAAAAATTTAGATTTAATTTTTGTATAAATTCATATTGAAATGAATTGAAGAAAAAAGAAAATTAAAAGCGTTTGTTTGATTATAAAAATCAAAATACTATATTCGAAAAGTTTTAAAACCTTATTTAACTAATAAAATAATGTTTAAACTTTTTAAAGTATTTTTGATTTTTACCATGCTTTTTTTAGCTTCTTGGGAGTCCTATGGGCAAACCTTTGTGTTTGATCCTGCCAAACCTGGATGTGATGGATCTTGGACTGATGGTGACTGTTGGGAAGTCTCAAATTCTTGTAGCGTTTTAGGAGGTTTTACTAATCAAACTTCGCCACCTTCAACTAATCCAACTACTACGTGTCCTGTAGATATTATTATTAGAGGAGATATTTCGATATCAGGTGTCCCAATTAGTTTTGGAGGTACTCTTCGTAGCATAAGGGTAGAAAATGGAGCAAGTTTTGATATTGTAGGAGATGCATCAATAATTTCAGACAGCGAGGTTTTATTCGATTTGGTGGAGAACAGCTTTTTTAACATAACTAATGAACTTATTATTTCTCAAGGTTCATCATCAGATTCTACCTTGTTAATTATTGATGGAGATGGAACCTCTAGTGTGGTTGTAAATAGTATAGACTTAAGAGGAAGGGCAATTCTCTTGGTTGAAAATGGGGGTAGTTTAATAAGCGATGGTCCAACCAAATATAATGGTAATAGCTCTCGGATTGATGTATATGGTTTCTTTAGGACATTAGAGGTTGACATAAAGGGGGGAAGTAATCATCAATTGAATTCCTATGGAAGTGCAAGAATAATTGTAGAAGAGGATATTATTCTTGGAGGTACTTCTGACATAACTTTTAACGGTGATAGTGAAATCGACGTAGGAGGAGATATTGACAACTCAGGCTCTGCAAAAATAATTGCCTCAGATAATGCAAAGGTTTATTATTGTGGAATAATCAAAACCCCAAAAAATGCTGTGAAGGAAGGGGTAGGTTCAGCGGAGTTTATTAATTCCTGCCGTATTCTACCTGTCGACTATCTCTATATAGAATCCGAATATTCCAAAGCATCAAATTCTGCATTACTTTCTTGGGCTACTGCCAAAGAATGGGAAAACAGCCGCTTTGAGATCGAAAGGTCATTGGGGGATATCAGTGATTTTATAAAAATAGGGGAAGTATCCGGTATGGGTTGGAAAGACACAATTTCTGAGTACGAATATGTGGATGCTAACCTTCCTTTGGCCGGTGGAAATATTTATTATAGGCTGAAGCAGGTGGATATGAATGGGAAATTCTCTCTTAGTAAAGTATTGTCGGTCAAAATGCCTTCAGTGCAGTTTACTCAAGGGGTTTGGCGTGCTTACCCCAATCCAACGGACGGTCACCAATTCCGAATAGGCTTGCTTGATATTTCACAATACAGCCAAGAAAAGATATCCTTCAGGATAATTCAGCCAAATCATGTTACTGAAGTTGTTACGGTAGATTCAGAAGCCGAAATGAATGAATATTTAATTCAAATCTTACCAACAATTTCAAGTGGAATTTTTGTGGTAGAACTTCAATGGGGCCAAAAAATTGAACACATCAAAGTATTAAAACAAAAATAGATTAGCCTTTTTATTTGTGGAATATATTTTTTGCAATACTGTTAACCAACAATCTGTTCTTCTGAGGATACAAATAAGGGAGTTGGAATCTGATATTTTTTGAGATAAATATTGCTGCTTTTTTAAAGATACTGTATGGATGCCTCTATGCATTTTAAAAAATCAAAAAACATTTTCGATCCTCTTTGTACCATTCATTATCAAATAAATACCATTAATTTATTTAATTACTATCAACATAAATTTTTAATATGAATAAAATATTTAAAATGTAACAAAAATTTTTTTATAAATAAAAAATATAAATAAAATAATAAAAAAATATAATTAAAATTAAATTCAAAAATCTGTTCCCTCAAGTTTTATTTTTAAATTAATTTTAAAATGCGTTAATTTGTATTTGAATTACAGTAAAATAAATCTGTAATTTTTTTTTCTGAATACAATCACCCCCAAATAATGAAAAAAACTCACTTTCTGCCAAGCATTCTCATTCCGGTTTTATTCTTGGCCAACAGCTTCTTTTTTGCTGAAAAAGCTTTTGCTCAATGTGATCCAATTGGACCGATAACCACCACAGGTAGTGGAGAATTCATAGTTCCGGATGGTGTAACTTCTATAACAGTGGAGGTTTGGGGTGCAGGAGGAAAAGGAGGGTCAAGAACTTCAAATGGCAGAGGCGGCGGCGGCGGCGGCGGTGCTTATTCACAAAGTGTTTTCACCGTAACTCCAAGGCAAATTTTTAATTACAATGTTGGTGCGGGAAGTAACACGACAGCTGCCGGTGAAGATACTTGGTTTGGTTCTGCCACTACACTGATGGCTAAAGGGGGAGCTAGTGTTCCAAATAACAATATAAATGGTGGACAAGGAGGTCAGGCTACAGCAGGTTATGGTGATGTAAGGTATAGTGGAGGAAATGGGAGTAACGCTTCAAACTCAGGAACAGTTTTCTCAGGAGGTGGAGGATCTTCTGCTTCCAGCTTGGGTGATGGAACAAATTCTACTTCAAATACCGGAGCCAGTGCTCCATTGGGCGGGGGAGATGGAGGAAATGGTACAGTCGGAAATGGAAATTCAAATGGTCAAGACGGTGATGCCCCTGGAGGTGGCGGAGGTGGAGCAAGGAGAAATAATCAAACCAGAAATGGAGGTAATGGAGGTAACGGTCAAATAATCATTTCATATACCTGCCCATGTTTTACTGTTTTGGATAATGGCAACCTGACAGGTGTGACTGTAATCCAATTCAATGAAAATTGTACTTGGGAAGCTCCTGAAGGTCTTTTGGATTTTGAGGTGTTGGTAATTGGCGGCGGCGGTGGAGGAGGATTTGGAAATGGCGGCGGCGGCGGCGGCGGCGGTATAGTGCACGCGAGAGTTAATGTCGAAGACAGGATAGTGACAGGATTACCTGTAGGTACTAATTTCGAAGTTTTGATTGGAAATGGGGGGATGGGTTCAACTGACGAGGAAGAAGAAGGCCAAGACGGCGGAGACAGCACGTTTGACTTGGGAGGATTATATGAGATTATTGCCGGCGGTGGCGGTGGCGGTGGTTCGCAAGATGAAGGAGATGGTTTAAATGGACGTACTTCTGTATTTAATTCTTCGACTGTTGGTTTTAGCTCTTTGCTTTTAAGAGGTGGATCCGGAGGCGGCGGTGCTGATGATGAAGATGGTGGAAATGGGAGTAATGGCGCAGGAAATGGAGGAGAATCTGAAGACAATGAGGCTGGAGGCGGTGGTGGGGGCGCATCATCCAACGGTCAAGATTCTGATGAGGATGATGAGGAAGGGGGAAATGGCGGAGCCGGTTTACAGTTTTCTAGTTTTGACATTTCGCTCAATCGTTTTTTTAGTGCCGGCGGTGGCGGAGGCGGACAAAGTGATGGAGGAAATGGAGGAAATGGGGGAAGCGGCGGTGCTGGAGGAGAGGGAGAAGAAGACGATGACCCGTTGTCAGAAAGAATTGGTAGAGATGCAAGTACACCTGGTTCCGGTGGAGGTGGAGGCGCTGAAGACGCAAGAGGTGGAAATGGTGCTAGGGGTATCGTTTTTATTGGTTATGCCAATTCAAGAATTTTACCAGTAGAATACATTTTCCTAGTGGCGGAGTTTGATGCTGAAGAGAGAATGGCAGAACTGACTTGGACTACTTCCATGGAAAGAGAAAATTCCCATTTTGAAATCCAAAGATCAACTGACGGATTGAAAAGCTGGGAAGTGATTGGAAATGTCGATGGAATGGGTTGGTCTGATGCGCCTGTGGATTATAGATTTGAGGATGTGAATCCAATCATTGCCGGAGGAACAGTTTATTACAGATTGAATCAAGTTGATTTTAACGGCAAATCCACACTAAGTAAAGTTTTATCTGTTAAGGTTCCAGGAGTTCAGTTTACAGAAGGTGTTTGGAGAGCATATCCAAATCCAACAAACGGGGATCAGTTGCGTGTCAACCTGCTTGACAAGTCCCAATACCATCAGGAACCAATTACCTTCAGGATCATCCACCCAACATCAATATCAGGAGAACTCTCTGTCAATTCCGAGAATGAAATGAACGAAGCTATCTCCCAAATGGTAGGAAGAATTCCAAAAGGAGTCTTTGTCATTGAAGTAAAATGGGGTCAAAAAATCGAGCATATCAAAGTTCTTAAAAAGTGATCATATCCCATTTTGAAATAAAGCCTGTAAAAGTCATTAACTTTTACAGGCTTTTTTGTTGGCTTATTGAGTGAAAGTGATGCTGTTAGGATTTGAAGTGTCCGCTTATCAGCAACAGTTTTAACCTATTAACCAAATTATCCATTTCCTTTTATTCATCTTTTTTCTTCATACCAAGTCTTATGGACGATTTTCCATTTACCTTCTATTTTGATAAGGGTCAAATAATCGTAGTAGTAAATGCCCGGCCAAAATAACTCTGTTTTGGCCAAAGCAGTATTCCCTTTGATTTCGATTTCCAAAAGCCTGTTTTCAAATTTTGAAGGGTCTCTTTTTTCGCCATTTGCTGTACCGTTGGCCCAATCCTCAAATGAAGTAATGGTCAGGTTCTCTCCCCGGTATCCGATCAACCTTGCATCAGGAAGGAAAGCTTGTTCAAGTTTCCCCTTGTCCCTTTGGATCATCCCATCAAAATACAGTTGCACAGTGGCAGCAATATCCTCCTTTTCTTCTTTTTCTGATTGGCAAAAAATCTGCAATGGGAAAAGAAGAAGATATATGATGAATAGATATTTCATTGACCTAGAAAGTTTTGTTTGAAAAAAAATCCCAAAGTTTTTTGACTTTGGGATTGTATAAGGATTTATTATCCAATGGTATCAAATCCAAGATAGGGAACCAATACTTTTGGCATCTTGATTCCGGTTTCAGTTTGGTTGTTTTCCAAGATTGAGGCTACGATTCTAGGCAATGCCAATGCACTTCCATTTAAGGTATGGGCCAATTGGGTTTTTTTGTCCTCAGTTTTAAAACGGAGTTTTAACCTGTTTGCTTGAAAGGACTCAAAGTTGCTGACTGAACTGACCTCAAGCCACCTTTCCTGCGCAGCAGAGAACACCTCCATATCATAAGTAAGGGAAGAGGTAAAGCCCATATCTCCTCCGCAAAGTCTCAAAACCCGATAAGGCAATTCCAGTTTTTGCAGCAATCCCTGTACATATAAACTCATTTCTTCCAAAGCCTCATAAGAATGGTCAGGATGTGAAAGATGGACGATTTCCACTTTGTCAAACTGATGGAGTCTATTTAATCCCCTTACATGTGCGCCCCAACTTCCCGCTTCTCTTCTAAAGCAGGGAGTATAGCCCACATTTTTGATAGGAAAATCTGACTCATTCAAAATTACATCTCTATAAATATTTGTAATTGGAACCTCTGCCGTTGGGATAAGGAAAAGCCTGTCCACTGTAGCCTCATACATTTGGCCCTCTTTGTCGGGTAATTGCCCAGTGCCATAACCTGAATCTTCATTGACCAAAATCGGAGGCTGGATTTCCAGATAACCTGCTTTCAATGCCTCATCCAAAAAGAAGTTGATCAGTGCACGTTGCAATCTTGCACCTTTTCCTTTGTAAACAGGGAATCCGGCACCTGCTATTTTGGTTCCAAGCTCAAAATCGATGATGTCATATTTTTTGATCAGCTCCCAATGTGGCTGTTTGTTGTTTGGCAAAGCAGGTATTTCCCCATTCGAAAGCACGATCTCATTATCCTCAGCAGATTTTCCTTTGGGTACCGAAAAGTGGGGAATATTGGGAATGGTGTACAAAATCTGCTTGAGTTCTTCTTCAGTTTGGGAAAAAATATCCTCCAAGGATTTTACCTTCTCCTTAATTTCCGAAGTAAAAGTCTTGATTTTTTCGGCTTCCTCTTTTTTCCCCTCTCTCATCAAAATACCTATTTCTTTTGAATAGTTATTCGATTCTGCCTGTAGTGAATCCCTTTGGGATTGTGTCTCTTTTCTTTTATTGTCCAAGTCCAAAACCTGGATCAAAACATCCTCAGCGTTGTGGAAATTACGTTTTTGTAATCCCGCCAAGGTGATTTCAAAGTTATCCCTGATTGTATTTACGAGTAGCATGGTGTATGATAATATGATCTGTTGCTGGAGCAAAGATAAGGATGTTCCCCAAATCCACTTGGGAAAGAACTACATATCTCCAAGTAGTTTATTGGACTGTGATCGATTTTTGAGCACTTGAAAATGGTCCTGCCAACTGCTTTCCATCCTGGTATGAAAGGTTCAATTGGATGAGGTGCTCACCCTTTGGAAGATTTGAAATCCTTACAGGATTGATTTCGGTGATTTCATAATGGAAATCTCCCACCTTGATTTCCACCTGTAAGTTATCAAGGAGCATATCACCTCCGATGACCAAAAAATCTAGGGTTACTTCTTCACCTTCCAAATAAGCCTGCCCGTTGATTGGCAGATTTAAGGCGAGGTAGGGTTCTGCAGAATATGGAAATGGACGTGTATTGCCGACCATAAACTCCCGGTCCACATAATTTCCAAATTCTTTGAGTGCCAAACCCTGACTGTCTACCAAATATGCGACGATTCTATATGTACCTTCATTCAGTTCTTGTTGGAAAATCGGTGAATTGTGGCCTACAGGATCTCCTGAATTCAGTATTGTATTTAATTTAAAACCATCTATTTCCTCACCAAAAGGATAATTTTTGATATTGAACTCAAAGGGAATCCTACCCGGGCTGAATTTTTGGTTGCTTAGTGGGGCATACATTTCGATGATGGCGTCCGGATATTCTTTTTCCTCCTCATAGAAATAGAAACTCACCTCTTTTTTTTCTACTTCCAGACTGTCTGCCCCTGTCATTTCGAAGATTTTCTCCTCTCTTTTTTCTTTCAAACTACAGGATGCAGATACCAAAATCAGGAATAGGAAACAAAAATATGGTATTGATTTTTTCATAGTGATGAAGGTCTGGAAGCGAAATTATCTAAATTTGGGATATATTGCTGAATAATAAAAATCAAAGTTTTGAAGATGAAAGATATTTTATACAATGAAATCCCCTCTTTAGACCTAGCGGATTTCACATCTGGGAGTTCTGACAAAAAGCAGGCATTTGTTCAAAAGTTGGGTGAAGCATACAATAATATCGGATTCGTTGCGATCAAGAATCATGGGCTCGACAAAGAGTTACAGGACAAGCTTTATGCTGTGATCAAGAAGTTTTTTTCATTGCCTGATGACGTCAAGTCTAAGTACGAAAAGCCTGAAATAGGTTTTCAGAGAGGATATACCGGCAAAGGAAAAGAACATGCGAAGGGAAGAAATACCGGTGACCTAAAAGAGTTTTATCATGTGGGTCAGGAGTTGGACAGCATCCCTGACAGCGATGAGACAAAAAAAGAATATCCTGATAATATCTGGCCTTCTGAAGTGCCTGAATTTAAAGAAATCGCAAATGAAGTGTATAGAACTTTGGAAGCGGCGGGAAAAAACATGCTCAAAGCGATTGCGCTTTACCTTGATCTTGAGGAAAATTACTTTGAAGATAAGGTTGCTTTCGGAAATTCCATCTTGAGACAAATCCATTATTTCCCTATCGAAAATCCGGATGATGTGCCGGCAGACGCAGTGCGTGCTGCCGAACATGGTGATATCAACCTGATCACTTTGCTCATGGGGGCAAGTGCTGATGGCTTGCAGGTTTTGAGAAAAGACGGCAAGTGGATTCCCATCACTGCACTTCCAGACCAATTGGTCGTAAATGTGGGCGATATGCTGGAGAGATTGACCAATAAAAAATTGAAATCAACCATCCACCGGGTCGTCAATCCACCTCGCGAAATGATGCATACCAGCAGGTATTCGATTCCTTTCTTTATGCATCCAAGGTCTGAGATGGACCTGACATGTCTTGAAAGCTGTGTGGATGTCGATCATCCCAAGCAATTTGAAAATGCTACCGCCGGTGAGTTTTTGGAAGAAAGGCTCCGTGAACTCGGCTTAAAGAAATAAGCCGTGTCGGTCAGGAAGGTCAGGTATTACCTTTATCTCAAAGATGTTTTATTACTGTCTCTGACGGCTTTTGGAGGACCTCAGGTCTTCCTTGCCATGGTTTTGGATACCATGGTGACTAGGCGGGGATACATCAAAGAACAGGAACTTTGGGAATTGAATGCACTTTGCCAAATCCTTCCTGGTCCAACTTCCACTCAGACCATCTCTGCAATAGGATATAGAGTAGGCGGGCCAAATCTCGCCTATCTTTCTCTTTTTGTCTGGATTTTGCCTGCTACCCTTCTGATGATTGTAGCGGCTTTCTTGATTGATTTTTTACAGGAAAATACGCCCGGGGCATTGAGTTTTGCAAAATTCATTCAGCCTATGGCCATCGGATTTATTATCTATGCTGCCCAAAAGACGATTTTCAAAATGGTCAAAACCACCGAGGCATCTGTCCTGATGATGTTTTCGACTTTCATTTCCTTTTTCTATAATTCCCCTTTTCTTTTTCCTTTGTTGCTTCTCGTAGGAGGGGTGACCACTTCCTTGAAGTACAGAAATGAACCCAAAGAAGAAGGTGACAAAAAGCTTGTCATTGATTGGGCCAATTTCTACTTATGGGGAGGGATCCTAGTTTTTGCAGCTATTCTGGGTGCTTTGACAAAAAATCAGGCGGTGCTTCTGTTTGAGAATTTTTATAGAAACGGAAGTTTGATCTTTGGAGGAGGGCAGGTCTTGGTTCCTTATTTGTTCACGGAATTTGTGGAGTTTAAAAAATTCCTTACCTCACAGGAGTTTTTGACAGGCTATGCCTTATCGCAGGGTATTCCCGGTCCTACTTTCAGTATCAGTGCCTATGTGGGCGCATTGTCTATGCGGGACCAAGGTGTGTTGGGATTGTTGACAGGAGGATTTATTGCCTCCGCAGGCATTTTCCTTCCGGGTACATTTCTTATTTTCTTCGTCATCAAATTTTGGGACAAGTTGAAAAAATTCCGTCCTGTCCGTGCCGCTTTGGAAGGTATCAATGCAGTCAGTTGTGGGATGTTGATTGCTGCAGCTTATTTGCTTTTTGAGCCATTAGATCCTGATTTTTTTAATATCGCAGCGATTTTGGGTACCTATCTTTTATTGAATTTTACAAAACTTTCGTCACCTCTGATAATAGCTTTGGGGGTTTTGGCAGGAATTGGATTCAATCTTTTGTTTCCATAAACCCATACGGGGGTTCTAAATGCCGCTCTGAAAGTAAAAAGCTGAAAGACAAAAAACTATTGAAAAATAAAATCCCCGCTTTCGGCGAGGATCTCATTGCTTATTGGTTGGCTAAGACGACTTTTTCTTTGAATTTTTTGAGTTGTCTGCGGAGGCCCTCAATGGCTTCATCTGTTGCGGCCTCAAATGATTCGCTTTGATGCTTTGAAAAAAGAGTTTTTCCCGGAACATTCATTTTAATTTCAACAATTTTATTTTCTTTTTTTTCATGGTTATCAAGTCTCATAAAAACTTCACCGTCGATTATTCGATCAAAATAGGTGTCAAGTTTATCGGCTTTTTTCTGGATAAAATCGATAAGCTTTTGGTCAGCATCGAAATGGATGGAATGCATTTGAAGTTTCATAATGTAAATGGTTTAAAGTTAAACTTATATTAAGCTTTCGGATGTGCCTGTTCAAACACAGCCTTAAGTTTTTCCATAGAATTGTGTGTATAGACCTGCGTAGCAGCAAGGTTTGCATGTCCAAGAAGGTCTTTGACAGCATTGAGATCAGCTCCTTTGTTGAGTAAATGTGTTGCAAATGTGTGCCTCAAGAGATGTGGACTTCTTTTGGTAGTCTGAGCAAAAAGGTCTAAATGTTCTCTCACAATGCGGTAAATCTTCATCGGGTAAGCCTGTTCCTTGTGGTTTATAACGATAAAATAGTCACTATCTTGTAGATTTGAAAACCTTTCTTCAAATACTTTTCTGTACGAAACAATATTCTTTTTGAGGCCTTTTGTGATCGGAATTATTCTTTCTTTCTTCCGCTTTCCGAGAACTTTCACTCCTTCCCCCGCCAAATCAATGTCTTTCCACCTGAGTTCCAATAATTCGGAGAGACGGACGCCCGTCAGGTAAAGAAACTCCATGACCATTTTGTCACGTTGTCCATCAAAATCGGGCTTGAACTGCAACTCATCCAAGACTTTGTCAATGGCATCTTCCTGCACAAATTCCGGCAATCGCTTTGGCGTCTTCAGTGCACGGAGTTTATAGGTCGGGTCTTTGGTGATTTCTCCCGAGCGCATTAAGAATTTATAAAATGATCGGAGGGTTGCGATTTTTCTATTTACTGAGGTTGAACTCAGTCCCTGATCGACGAGGTCGATGATCCACGCACGTATTTCAGGATGATCTGCGTTGCTGATGTCTTCTTTCTCGAAGGAGACTAAACAAAATTCACTGAATTGCTCTAGGTCCTTTCTGTAAGCCAAGACAGTATGTCGGCTTGCCCTTTTTTCGAATTCTAAATAGTTGATAAAGGAATCGGTCATTGAAGCGAGAAAGATGTTTGAATGAAGTTAGTGTTTATTTTCAGAGGAAAGAAAAAAATGTAATTAATCAGCCCATTAACTGGATCAAAAAAGGAAGAATGTATCTTGAAATGTTATGGAAAATTAATCCTTTTTACTTTCATTTCCCCATCAAAAATCACCTCAATATCCTCCGAAGATAAAGGTTCAAATTCATACAAATAGACTGAGTCATTTTCTACGTTTTTTATTTTTGAATCTTCTTTTCCCATTATTTGAATGACATCAAGATTGCTCATTCCAAATTTTATTTTCCCGAGATTTTGGAGGTTAGCTTGACTTTGTTTTTTATGGGGGGAATAAATGAAAAAATAAAAAATAAATAGTAGAATCAATAAGCCTGAAATCAAGACTGCCCAGATTTTGAAATAATAATAGAGAACTTTAAGTACATTTTGTTTTAAAGCATTCATTCGTAATATCCTTAAAACTTCCTTTTAAAAATATATTTCAAGTTATATATTCGATTTAATTTGTAATAATAACAAAAACATTAATTTAAGTTTAAATGAAAATAAGATTTGTTAAGATTTTAATTCTAGTAATATTCTTAGGAAGCTGTTCAAATAAGAAGGATGATTTTGTGGACTTTGACTTTATGATTGAAAGGAATATATCTTTTGAAAATGAAATGTATTCAATCAACAATTTGGAGTTTGGCCTCTCAGATGATTCCTTGATATATGGCTATGACATGATGAAGGCTGTTGTTTTCAAATTCGATCAGAAAGGAAATCTCATAAATCAAAACCGATTCCAAGAAGGTGGAAATGAAATTGATCTGTTGGTTATTGGTGATGTGTATCCTGTCAACCAAGACTCCATATTTGTTGTGGAGAACGGATATGGCCATCTCTTGCTTTTGGATAGAGATTTGAAGATCAAGAATTCTTGGAACATTATGAAATTAACAGGAGCAAAAATTGGCGTGGGAGGTTCAAACACACAAGTTGTGAATTTTGAATATATCGGACAAGATCCCTATATCACCTTAGTGGCATTCGATCGAAATTTTTTAAAGAGCGGGAAAGAGTTTTTCGAAACCTCCTTTTTAGCCGTGAAAATTAACTTAAGCAATGGGAAATTTAAGCCGCTATTCAAATATCCAAAAGAGAGCCCCTACCGTGAATATTTGTTTTGGGGTGATGAATCACCCAATATCCTTTATTTTGACAAGAAGTATTTGGTCACTTTCCCAATGGATCCCAATATCTACATCTATCAGGAAGACACCGAGGGTTACGAGGTGATTCCCTATGAAGGTAAATTGAATAAAACCGCAATTGGAGTAGGTTTTGGGATGCCTCAGGATGAGTTTAATTCCAATCATTACATGCAGGTTTTTCATAATCAAAATGAATTTTATTTAGTTTCAAAGAGTCTATTGCAAAAGGCTGGTCATAGTTATTTTGTGAGGGTAGCAAGAAGAGCACTCCATGAAAAAAACTTTGACTACAAAGACTTGAACACATTCTTAATCCAGCATCCCGGACATGAGTTTATCATTCAAATAGTGGATTTGAATAGTAACGGAAAAAATGAGATAAGAGAGTATAAACTGCCAAAAGAGTACAAAAATTTCAGTTATATCGACAATGATGGTAAAATCTATTTCAGAAGAACAAATGAGGATAGCGAAACTTATACAGTTGATATGGTTAGCTGGAATGCTGATGATCTCGAGTAGTGGCTGTAAAAATTCCGATTTTGGGACTATCTCAGATCGTTTTGAGGTGGAGTTAGAGTATTAAAAAAAAAGCGCTTCCACTTTCGTAGATGCGCTTTTTGATTTTATTTCAAAAGTCAAAATGAATTACTTCATTTCTGCCTCTTGCATTTTTTGCTTGTATGCTGCTTTGATAACTTGTTCTCTGTTTTTTACAGATGGCTTTACAAAGTGCTGTCTCGCTCTGAGCTCTCTTACGGCACCTGTTTTATCAAATTTCTTTTTGAAACGCTTTAGCGCCTTCTCGATTGATTCGTTCTCTTTTACGTTGACAATGATCATATGTATACACCTCCTTTCAGGGTTGCAAAAGTAGGATAATAATTTGCCAATACCAAAATATTTCCGTTCATCTTCTGGCTTCAATTATCAAATGATTTTCAGAATTGGCTTTAAAAAACAAAACCCGGCTTTTCAGTCGGGTTTTATTTCTATTTAGGTTAATATTAATCAATAACTTTCTCAGCAAGAAGGACAATTTTATTGTCTTTTACCTCCACCACACCACCGTTGATGATATGGCTTTTTTTCCCTGCTTTGGTGGTATAGGATACCGTTCCTTTTCCCAAGGCGGATACAATTGCCGCGTGGTTGTTCAATACCTGAAAAGAACCGTTGGCTCCTGGAAAGGTAGCCTCCGAAACTTCACCTTCAAATACCTTTTGGTCCGGTGTAATGATTGTCAATTGTATCATGATGCGCTTAAAACCTTATTTGTCCGATGGATCGGAATGAAAATTACATTACTTCAGCAAGCATCTTCTCACCTTTGGCAATCGCATCTTCGATAGATCCTACCAAGTTGAAGGAAGCTTCCGGCAAATGATCCAATTCTCCATCGATGATCATGTTGAATCCTCTGATGGTATCTTTGATATCCACAAGCACACCTTTCAAACCGGTGAATGCTTCAGCAACAAAGAATGGCTGGGAAAGGAAACGTTGAACCCTTCTTGCTCTGTGTACGACTAATTTGTCCTCGTCAGAAAGTTCTTCCATACCCAAGATCGCAATGATATCCTGAAGTTCTTTGTATCTCTGAAGGATCTCTTTTACTCTTTGGGCACAACCATAATGCTCATCTCCCAATACCAATGGATTCAAAATCCTGGAAGTAGAATCCAATGGATCCACAGCAGGATAGATACCCAATTCGGCGATTTTCCGGGAAAGTACGGTAGTAGCATCCAAGTGCGCGAAAGTAGTCGCCGGTGCAGGGTCAGTCAAGTCATCGGCAGGTACGTAAACGGCCTGTACCGATGTGATTGAACCATTCTTGGTGGAGGTAATTCTTTCCTGCATCTGACCCATTTCAGTAGCCAATGTAGGTTGGTAACCTACCGCAGATGGCATCCTTCCCAAAAGGGCTGATACTTCAGAACCTGCCTGGGTAAATCTGAAGATGTTGTCAATGAAGAAAAGGATATCTCTTCCTGAACCTTCACCATCACCATCTCTATAATATTCTGCCAATGTCAAACCTGTCAAGGCAACCCTTGCACGGGCTCCAGGAGGCTCGTTCATCTGACCAAACACGAAAGTAGCTTTGGATTCTTCCAATTTTTTCATGTCTACTTTGGAAAGATCCCAACCACCTTCAGTTTCTAGTGAATGAAGGAAATCATCACCATAAGTCACAATGCCTGATTCGATCATTTCTCTCAAAAGGTCATTTCCTTCACGGGTTCTTTCTCCGACACCCGCAAATACTGAAAGACCTGAATATGCTTTTGCAATGTTGTTGATCAATTCCTGGATCAATACTGTTTTTCCAACTCCTGCACCTCCAAAAAGACCGATTTTACCACCTTTTGCATAAGGGCAAACCAAATCCAATACTTTGATTCCTGTGTAAAGGATCTCAGTCGCTGTGGAAAGGTCTTCAAACCTTGGGGCAGAGCGGTGGATTGACATTCTTTTGGTTGACTTCACTTCAGGAAGACCATCGATAGCCTGTCCAATTACATTGAACAATCTGCCTTTGATAGCTTCACCAGTAGGAACAGAAATAGGACCTTCCAAATCGGTAACTTCCTGACCTCTAACCATACCTTCAGTCGCGTCCATCGCAATGGTCCTGACTCTGTCTTCACCTAGGTGCTGCTGAACTTCCAATACGACTACCAAACCGTCTTCTTTGGTAATGGAAAGGGCGTTCAGAATCTTTGGTAATTTTCCTCCTGCGAAGGAGACGTCCACCACCGGGCCGATTACCTGAGTTATCTTACCAATATTTGCCATTTTTTATTTTGATGTAAAAAGGATTGATGCTTTTAAAATTCGAATGCAAAATTAATTATAAAAGCTTAATACCAAAGGATGTTTGGAAATATAATCCATATTGTTTTGTACCATTTAAAAGCCAATTTGATTTTTTGAAAAGGAGCTTAGTGAAACCCTATTCTTTTTGAGATAAAAATCCAAAAAAAGTAAGACGCTCAATTTTTGACTCTTAGAGATTCCTATTGAAAGGTATTTTTTCTGAACTGACGGACCAATAGAGGGGGACTATCAAATCACCAATCTATTAATGGGATAATAGTTTTCAGTTTTTAATAGAAATTATCAATCAAAATTAATTTGGATTAAATCCAAATAGACTGATATTTGTCATGTTATTTTAAATTAATCTAAATAATGACAAGAAAAATAAGTCTTTTCCTTTTTGGAATAATACTCTTCGGATGTTCTGAAAAAAGGCCTGAAGCAGTGACAAAAGAATATAAAATAATCACTGCAGGAGGTACCGTTACAGAAGTGGTCAATGAATTGGGTTTCGGTGATGATATTATAGCCACTGATATTACTTCTACCTATCCGGCCAAAATGCAGGCTTTGCCCTCAATAGGTTACCGCAATCAAATCAAAGCGGAAGGGATTTTGGCATTGGGTCCGGACTTGATATTAGCAGAGGAAGGTTATATGTCTCCGGACGTAGTCAATCAATTGATAGCTGCAGGGCTTCAAATCCGGTTTTTTGAAAAACCCAAGGATATTTCTGGAACCTATAAAATTGTGACTGAAATCGCCGACTTCCTTGAAGTTCCTGAAAAAGGAAATGAAATAAAGGCTTCAATTGAAGCTGATATGAAAGAATTAGGGAATTACCTTCAATCCCAAACTTCCAAACCAAGCATGGCATTTGTCATGGCAAGAGGAATGGAAATGGTCTTTGTGGCAGGCGAAGAGACTTTTGCTGAGTCAATGGGTAATATGGCAGGGATAAATTATGTCGGAAAAGGTTTTAACGAATTTATTCCCCTTACTCCAGAGGCTTTGGTGGCTATGAATCCTGATTTCCTCCTCTTTTTTGAATCAGGAATCCAATCTATCGGAGGTATGGATGGGGTGAAGAATATCAGAGGAATTGAAAACACCTCCGCCTTCAGGAAGAATCAAATTATTTCTATGGATGGCCAATACCTTTCCGGTTTTGGCCCAAGAGTAGGAAAAGCCGCTTTGGAACTCGCAAAAGCTGTCAGAAAATAAGTGGCATTGATACAGACACTCACATACCGCAAAACAAAATACCAAAATCTAGTCCTTGGATTGATGGGTATCGCTTTGGCATCAGTGTCTGTTTTGTCCTTGTCGATAGGTGCATTCCATATTCCAATAAGCCATGTTTTAGGGATTTTGGCAGATACCTTGGGATTAGGATTTATTGATTATAGCCAACAAGAATACAATGTGCTCCTTCAAATTCGCCTTCCAAGAATAATGATGGCGGTTTTGGTTGGAGGAGGGTTAGGAGTGACCGGGGCTGCTTTGCAGGGATTGTTCAGAAACCCTTTGGTCGAGCCTGGCTTGATTGGAATCAGTAGTGGAGGGGCATTGTTTGCGGTAGTATTTATTGTGTTTGGCAGTAGCCTTCCATTTTTAGGTTATTTCGGGGGAATTGGCTTACCACTTTTTGCTTTCCTTGGAGGCCTGATCAATACTCTGTTGGTGTACAAAATGGGGAGTACGACTGGTAAGACAGACATTTCTTTATTGATTCTCGCAGGTGTTGCCTTGAATGCACTATCGGGGGCACTGATAGGTTTGGTGATTTTCTATGCCGATGATGCGGCATTGAGGAATTTTACATTTTGGAGCTTGGGAGATGTAGGTGGAGCCAATTGGAGCAAAGTTGGGATTTCCTTCTTGCTGATTTCCGGTCCAGTCATGTTGGTCCTTTCTCAGTTCAAAAACCTCAATGCCCTTTCAATCGGCGAAAATGAAGCTTTTCACATGGGGGTAGATGTCCAAAAAGTGAAATATATCCTGCTCTTTTCGAGTGCGATGATCGTAGGAACAGCTGTCGCCTTTACGGGAACGATTGGATTTGTCGGACTGATTGTTCCCCATCTCATCAGAATGATGTTTGGCGCCGACCATAGGTTGGTACTTCCAGGATCTTTACTGCTCGGAGCATTTTTATTGACTTTCGCGGATTTATTGGCGCGAACCATAGTCATGCCTTCAGAGATGCCCATCGGAATCATCACAGCCATCATCGGTGCCCCATTTTTTATCTGGCTCATTATCAATGTTAAAAAAATAAGATCCTGATATGTTACAAGCCCAAGACATACATTTCTGCATCCGCAGCATGCCGATCATAAACAAGGCAAGTATTTCGCTTGCACCGGGGGAACTCACAGTTATCCTCGGTCCAAATGGAGCAGGTAAATCCACATTGTTTAAAGTATTGGCTGGAGAGATTCCCTGCAAATATGGTAAAGTGGTATATAACGGTTTTCCGATCAGTGGTTTTTCTGCAAAAAACCTAGCCCTTGTCCGGGCAGTGATGCCTCAGCACAGCTCTTTATCTTTTCCATTCAAAGCCTTGGAAGTTGTCGAATTGGGCTTATTGGCGAGCGGGAATTCTTATCGGCCTGACCTCGTCGAAGAAGTGATGGAAGAAACCCAAACCTTGCACCTGAAGGAAAAACTCTACGGAGATCTTTCGGGAGGTGAAAAACAAAGGGTGCAGCTCGCTAGAGTTTTGACTCAGATCTGGGACAAGAAGCCTTTTTCAAGGTACCTGCTATTGGACGAACCTACATCGAGCATGGATATAGCATTACAGCACCATGTATTGAGGATCATCCACAAAATCAAAAAAAGAAACATCGGAGTACTCGCAATTCTCCATGACCTCAACCTCGCTGCCAATTATGCCGATAAGATTATCCTCCTCAAAAAAGGGAGTATTATCCATCAGGGTCCGGTAAACGAGGTGATGACATCAGCTCAATTGGAACAAGTTTTTGAGCATCCAATTCAGGTATTCTCAGGATCCGATAAAAATCCCATGATCATTCAAAGTATCCCATTCATTCAAAACCATTTAGAAATCAAACTTGCATAAACTATGGAATCCACCTTGCAATTTTCCTCAGTAGCTTCTTTGAAAGAAGCATGGGAAGACCTCAAAAAACAAAATCCTCAAATTCGGTCAAGAGATGCGGCCCAAAGGCTGGGTGTTTCTGAAGCTGAATTGATCGCTTCCACCATTGGTACAGGTGCGGTGAGGCTCAATCAAAATTTTGCTGAAATCATGATTGCCTGTAAAAGCCTTGGGAAAGTGATGGCCTTGACACGCAATGAAGGTTGTGTCCTTGAGCACAAAGGAAATTTCCAAAAAATAGATTTAATGGGACATGCCCCCAATCAGGTAGCCACTGTGATCGGTCCAATCGAACAGCGGATTTTTTTCAGCGGCTGGAAATTTGGTTTTGCCGTTATCAACCATAGCCCAAGGGGAACCATGAAAAGCTTTCAGTTTTTTGACAAAGCAGGAGATGCTGTATTGAAAATTTTCTTGCAGGAAAAAAGTAATCTCGACGCTTATGATCAAATCCAGGTTGATTTCAAAAGTGAAGACCAAAGTATGGAATTGGAATTGGAAGCTTATCCCAAACCTGAATTCGCCAAAAAAATTGATATGGAAGCTTTTACCTATGACTGGGAAAACATGAAAGATACCCATGATTTTTTTGGTATGCTGAGAAAGTACAATGTCCATCGACTTGATGCCGTGAAGTGGATCAATGACAAATGGGCCTACGAAGTGGACAGGCTTTCTGCGAGGAAAATAGTAGAAACTGCTTCGGCAGAAAAAATGCCGATCATGATTTTCGCAGGCAATAAAGGCAATATCCAGATCCATCAGGGGAAGGTGAGGACTATCCGTCAGATGGGTAATTGGCTCAACGTGATGGATCCTGATTTCAATATGCACCTCAATGAAGAAATCATTGAATCTGCCTATGTAGTGCACAAAAACACCTCGGATGGATTGGTTTCATCTTTGGAGCTATTTGACAAAGAAGGTGAAATGATCGCTCAGTTTTTTGGATTGAGAAAGCCGGGAATCCCACAGTTGGATGCTTGGAAGCAGCTTATTGATTGCTTATAAAACCTCTTGGGTGGGGAATTCTCCCCGCCTAAAAAATTTTCCTCTAATGAATAGAATTAATCTAAATAAAATTAAGAACTGGATTCTACTGTTTGCCCTACTCTTTTCTTTTCATCATGTGTTGGCAGGTAAGGAGATCAAAGGCTTTGTTGTAGATCAAAAGGGTAGGCCGGTTCCTTTTGCATCTGTGCTTTTTTCCGATGGGAAAGGGACAATTGCCAATGCTGAGGGAGCTTTTTCATTTGAACCTCATTCCCAAAATCAGAACATCAAAATCTCTGCTGTAGGGTTTGATCCGGTGATTTATAGTCTAAACCAAAACGAAGCTACCATTAGGATTGAATTGAAAGAGGCAGTATCTGAACTCAATGAAGTCGTGGTAACAGGAAATATCAATATGGAATCTGTCAAAAATTCCGTCTACCAAGTCAGGTCCATCGAAAAGCTTACTATTCAAAACCGGGCGGCCAATAATCTTCAGGAAGTACTCAATACTGAACTGGGAATCCGGTTTTCCCAAGACAATGCACTCGGCACCAGCAACCTTGAAATGATGGGAATGTCAGGACAGAATGTAAAAATCCTGATTGACGGGGTACCAATGGTCGGTAGACAGGGAGTTTCCAATGAAGTCAATATCAATCAAATTGACATCAATACCATCGAAAAAATAGAAATCATTGAAGGCCCCATGTCTGTGGTGTACGGCGCAGATGCTTTGGCAGGTGTGATCAATATCATCACCAAAAACCCCAAGCAAGTATCAGGTTTTTCTATTCAGGCAAGGGTTCAGGAAGAGACAGTGGGAGAATCCTACAGCCCTTTGGCAGGAAATGGTAACCACATCCGAAACATTTCAGGGAGCTATACTTTTAAAAAACCATGGAAAATCGGTGGGGGATTTACCCAAAACAGGTTCGGTGGTTGGAAAGGTAAGTACACAGGAAGGCAATTTGAATGGCTACCGAGAGATCAGGATATGGGAAATTTCTTTGTTGGCACAAGCTTCAAAGGTTTTGACATAGATTATGCCTTGGACATATTGAGCGAAACCATCACTTCTTATGGTCCGGAAAACAGGCTGGAGGTGATCGACAGAAATTTCATAACCACGAGGTGGATGCACCGGCTCAATGGGAAATGGGATTTGTCACCGACTTTCAAACTTTCTTGGCAAGGGGCATACACAGATTATGGACGAAGGACGGAGACTTGGGTCACCAATGTCCGGACTAATCAATCCAATCTCTCAGCTGCACCCGATTCTCAGGCTGCGATTTCCTACTCAGGGTTTACTTGGCGGGTTTTGGGTCTTTTGCTGATTTCCCCAAAACTCAATCTTCAGCCAGGAATAGATATCAATACCGAAAGAGGTTCGGGTGAAAGAATCAGTGAGAATGAAGGTATCCAAGATTATGCAGCGTTCCTGACAGGGGAATGGTCTCCTACCGACAAAATCAAATTCAGACCTGGATTGAGAAAAGCTTATAATTCGGCCTACCAAGCACCTCCTGTAATCCCATCAATCAATTCGAAATTTGTACTTTCTCAAAGTTGGGATCTAAGGTTGGCCTATGCAAGAGGTTTCAGGGCACCATCTATTAGAGAATTGTATTTTGATTTCTTTGACGCTAGCCATTCAATCATTGGAAACCCAAGCCTAAAGGCTGAGACCTCCCATAGCTTTAACGGTTCCCTTAACTTCCAAAAGGAAGAAACAGGAAGCATTTTCGAGAAGGTAGTTTTGAGTGGTTTTTACAATGAGGTTTCCGATAGAATTTCCTTTGGTGTAGATCCCAATGATCCAAGAATTACCACACTCTTTAATATAGCGTCATTTCGAACCGTCGGTTTGATGCTCAATCAGAAAATTGCTTTTGGAAGCTTTTCCGGAGAATTGGGTATTTCCAGGATAGGAAGATATAACCAGCTTTCCGCAGAACAGGCAGGCATTCCGGAGATGCTCTTTACGACAGAAGTCAATACGACAGTTTCTTACTTGATTCCTTTGATCAAAACCCATGTCAATGTTTTTTATAAATGGACAGGGGCCTTACCGGGCTTTGAGATGGCCACTGATTTGAACGGAAATCAAATTCCAAATGAAATCAAGTTGGATGGGTTTCATTGGATTGACCTCACATTTAGAAAGCCCATCGGAAACGACCTTTCAGTCAATTTTGGTGCAAGGAACATCATGGATATTACTGATATCCAAAGCACGTCAGGTGTAAGTGGTGGTCATGGAGGTGGCCCACAAAGGCCTGTCGGCTATGGGCGATCTTACTTCTTAGGATTGACTTACAGATTTTCACAATAAACAAATTCAAATCACAATTAATATGAGCAGATTACAATCATTAGCCAGCAGTTTAGCAGCGATAATGGTGACAGGAAGTATAGTTTCCTGCGAGCCTAAAGAAGAACCTATTGTCGACCTTCCGGCTGTTGAAGAAGGTCTAATCGAGATCAACGGCGGAGGCGCCACTTTTCCCAATATGGTGTTTGTCAGCCTTCGAAGCGAAGAACAGTTGGCCGTAGCAAGAAAAAATTGGGACTTGGCCTTTGACACAAGTTCGGATTTCAAAGTGTTGATCAATGGAACCACCGGTGCCATGGCATATGAAACCACCTCTTCTGATATCAATGCAGTCGGTGAAATACAGGCAGAGCCGCTAAGGACTGAAGGTCAACTTGAATTGACTTTCACCAATATGAATAGTATACTCTATGTAGACCATGTGGAAAATCCTCTTTCTTCGCCTGTCATCAAGGCCATCTCCTCGATTGATGCAGAAAACAAAGTTTATATTCTGAACAGGGGAAGCAGTGGAGCGGATGTAAGGCCTTGGAAAAAAATTCGGATATTAGAAAAAGATGGAAAGTATGTTTTGCAACATGCAGATATCTCTTCTGCCAATTTTTCTTCTATTGAGATTTCCAAAAACCCAAGTCTCAATCTAGTTTACTTTTCCTTTGAAAGTGGAATAGTGACAGTGGAGCCTGAAAAGCAAAATTGGGATTTTGTCTGGACTGCGGGCACTTCTTCCACTCCTTTCCCTCAAGCTTTAAATGGTACTTTAGCTTATTACTTTCAGGATTTGGTTTACCACAATTCCTATGGCGGCGTCAGTGTAGTCCAGGTTTTGGAATCAGAAATTGGTTTTGAAAACTTCGCTGAACAAAACCTTTCCAACCTGACCCTGAATTCTGAAAATAGACTTTCCATCGGGTCAAGTTGGCGCTCGGGCGGAGGACCCACTTCAGCACCTTCCATCAGAAATGACAGGTATTATATTCTCAAAGATGTCAAGGGTAACTATTACAAAATAAGATTCTTAGCGCTGACCAAAGATGGAGAAAGGGGAAAGCCATCTTTTGAGTATGCATTGGTAAAAGCAGGATAATGGATGTTTCGATTAGTTAGTAGTCTACAACAGGTTTCAGAAATGGAGCCTGTGTTTTTTTTTGTACAGGTAACACAGTAATCCTAGACAATCAATCAATACCTATTTAACTCAATAAGCAACCTAAAAAATCCTCCTCCCAAATAAAAACGCTTTAGTCCAATAGGATTGGCTGAGATTGTCTTCTGTGACGCCAAGCGAGGTGGAGGAATGAATAAAAATGATATTTCCTTTGGAGGTATCGGTGACAATTCCGGCATGGGTCACTTTGTTTTTTTTCTTTCCTGTGGCAAAGAAAAGAACATCACCTTTTTCCAGACTTTTGTCCGGAACTTTTTTTCCCTCTTTACTCTGGGCTTCTGAGTTACGGGGCATAGTGACTCCTACACTGTAAAATGCGTGATAAACCAATGCCGAACAATCCATCCCTGATCTGGTGGTGCCGCCATAGCGGTATGGTGTGCCTCGGTAGCTTCTAGCCGTTTCGACAACTTTATTTACATTTTGTTTTCGGAGGTTTTTGCTCGAAGAGCATGCGCCAAAAAGGAAAAGACAAAAAATCAACCCCAATATTTGATGTGAAAAGAACCTCAATTTTTCTTTAGGATTTCTACCCATTTGTAATCGAAATATTTTAAATTCAATAATACATTCCTATTTCTTGCTTTCAAAGGTTTTTCAAGCTTTAAAATTTGATTCATATGTTAAAGAAAATCGTTTTTTTCGGAATCTTGACTCTTTTATTTATTTCCTGTGTCCAAAAGGAAAAGGAAAATAAAGTAACCTACAACAAAGAAATTTTACCCGAAACCAAAGTTTTTCAGGGAGTTGGACTGCTTGGGGATTCATTGTTTACAGAGATTGATTCTGTTTCCCAAAGTGAGCAAATCAACAAATTGGTTGAAGCGGAATCTTTGTTTGGAGAAGATCCCAGCCTCGAAAACCTGATCTGGATCGGCAGGAGGGAAGCATATCTTGGAAGATATGACCTTGCTATCCGGACCTTCAGCAAGGCAGCCAAGCAATTTCCTGAATCTTTTGAACCCCTGAGGCACCGTGGTCACAGGTTTATTTCTATCAGGGAATTTGAAAGAGCATTAGTTGATTTTTTGGAAGCAGGCGAATTGATGAAAGACCTTCCTCTTCAAATCGAACAGGATGGAATGCCTAACAAATTGAATATACCATTGTCAAATGGACAGTTCAATGTATGGTATCACCTTGGTTTGGCCTATTACCTTTTGAATGATTGGGAAAAAGCACTTGATGCATACAAACAATGCCTTGAAGTCTCGGACAATGACGACCTGATAGTGGCTACATTGGATTGGTATTATATGACGCTGATGAAATTGGGGAAAACCAAGGAAGCCCAAAGTCTCATCAAAGCTGTAAATACCAACATGAAGATCATTGAAAATGATGCTTATTATAAAAGGATTTTGATGTACAAAGGTCAGCTAAACCCTGAAGACCTAATGGATGTGGGGACTGAATCTGAAGATCAAAAACTCCAATATGTGACACAGGGGTACGGATTGGGCAATTTTTACCTATCTCAGGGAGATACTGCCAAAGCAAAATCCATTTTTGAAAAAGTCATCGATTCTGGATATTGGTCGGCTTTTGGCTATATTGCTTCTGAAATGGAATTGGCCAGATTAAAAAATGAGTAAAGAAGATTTTAAAATATTGCCCCTTCACAAAAAAATCCAGACGCTCTATGCTGAAGGGACTTTTGTGGTTGGCATAAGGTACTATACGCACAAAGTGAATCTATACCTTCTTGAAGATGAGTATATTGAAGTTTTCTATAATCATAAATTGGATAAGATCGATAAGATCGATTTTTTGGACCACCAGCATACCCGCATGAAATTTTACCTCGATCAGATTCAATTATCTGTTTGAATCTGTAAAAAAATCAAACCTTCATAAGTTGCTTATGGATTTCCAAAACTTGGGGAATCAGCAGCTTATTGTCGGTATTTTTAATTACAAAGTCTGCCAGTTTGTTTTTTTCCTCGTCAGGAAGTTGTTTGTCAATGATGTCATTTACCTGTTTTTCATTTCTGTGAGGGTCTCGCATCAAAACCCTGGAAATGCGGATCCGTATCGGCGAGGATACATTGATCACCTTGTCAAGGTCTTTGTAGGAACCGGTTTCGAAAAGCAAAGCGGCTTCTTTGAGAACATAAGGTGATTTTTGGGCATAAGCCCATGTTTCAAAATCAGCCCTGACTGCTGGATGAACCAAGCCGTTGATAGTTTTTACTTTTTCCTCATCAGAAAAAACCTTTGAAGCTAAAAATGCCCTGTTGAGGACGCCTTCTTCCGAATAGCTTTCATTACCGAAGTTTACTTGGATCTGTTTTTTTAAATCAGGATCATTGGCCATCAACCACTTGGCACGGTCATCAGCATAATAGATTGGGATTCCTAAAATAGAAAAAATCCTGGCTACGGTGGATTTTCCCGAACCGATTCCTCCTGTAATTCCTACCAAGATGGATTTATGGCTTGTCATACTTGAGTTTCAATACTTCAGGCTCAAATTTGATTTTTTCCAAAAATGATGGTTTTGGCCTAACTTCGATGAAAATAGTGCTATCCTCTCGGTCTCGGTTGCTGTAATTCAAAACAGCCTCAAATTCGTAATTGTTAAGTTCACCGACTTTCCTTTCATCAATCATGTATGACATGATGATATTGGATGGTTCTTGGGCTAAACCTACATTTTTTGGGAAATTGAGCATTTTTATTTTCAACCTCTTATTGCCTTCAAGCATTTGAAAAACATCAAATTTGACTTGAACACTCTCTTCCTCCAAGGTGAGAAAATCAGTATATGCGGAAGGAAGAGTCAAAGGGATGAGCTTGTTAAAATCTTTGGTGATTTTGTCTTCCCCCAATTTTACTTTCAAAACCCCATCCAATTCCTGAAGTACGGAAGTGGGGCCTTTGATATCCACAAAAGGAGGATCTATACTTATGGTACTCCCAAGTCTGAAATTCTGAGCCAAGGTGCTGGCTGTTGTGTCGATTTCTATTTTTACTTTTCGGGTGACAACCTTATCAATATTGAATTTGATGGTATCTGAAACCATCGACACCAAAACTGAAGGGTTGAGATTCTCAGCCAGACTTCTTCTGAGTTCAGATGTCAGGATATAATTTTTGGTGGAAGGATTATTTATTTCTATCAAAAACGGGCTTTCATTGATCCTGAAGTACTTTCTTAAAAGATCCCAACCATTTCCGTTGATCTCGATTTTGATTTGTTCCGGCAATTTCTCGACGGGCATAAACTCAGTTTCATCGAAAACAATTTCGATCGGATAATCCACCACTGTGTTGTAATTATCTTTGTTGAGTGCGTTTAAAACCCAAAAAGTGGCGGCTGCTAAAAAACACAGCGCCGCCACTTTCATATTTGCAATCTTTTGAGGATTAAGATTGGTTAGGATTTTTTTAAGCTTGGCCAAGATAATTGTTATTTGGTGCCGGTGGCTTTTTTGGTAAAATCAGCTGAAATAGCAGATTTTTCAACCTTTAATTTCATTCCTTTATCAAGTTCCAGGGTTACGGTGTCGCCTTCGATGGAATAAATTTTTCCGTGGATTCCTCCGATAGTGACAGCAGTATCTCCTTTTTTGATTGAATCAATGAAATTTTTGGTCTCTTTTTGTTTTTTTTGCTGAGGTCTGATCATAAAAAAATACATGATCAGGATGATTGATCCGAAGAGGAAAACCTGTCCCATGATCTCAGAACTCAAAAACGACTGCAATAAAATCTGGTTGTTCATAGCTTATTTTTTTACAGGACCCAATTGGTTAGGGCTTGCGCTTGCCATTTTTGGAGTTACATTTCCTTTCAATCTCAATCTTGTCACATTAGGGTTTGTATTTGCCTGAATGGTGACAGTAGGTGCCTGGGTTCCCGATTTGGCGGTAGAATTGAATACCACTTTGACAAAACCTTCTTCACCTGGTTTCACAGGAGTTTTAGTCCAATCAGGGCTGGTACAGCCGCAGGAAGCAGTGATGTTAGAAATCACCAAGGGTGCTTGCCCTTCATTTGTAAATTTGAATACGTGTTCTACTACTTTTCCTTCATTGATAGTACCGAAGTCATATTCCATTTCTGAAAAACCAAATTGGCCTAAAGAGCTTGGGTCAGCATCAGCAACAGCAGCTACATTCGTAGGAACTGCAGGTTGTGCTGCTTCTAGTTTTGCAAGTTTTTGCTCTAATGCTGCGATCTTGTCTGATTGGTCGTCTTTTTTTGTTTCGCAACTTGCAGCTAACAAAGCTACTGCAAGTGTCAGGGCTGATAATCTGAAATATTTCATAATAAATTAGGGTTAATTAGCTTCTCTATTGATTTGTTCGATAAGTTTATTGACGTCACTGAGTAAGTTCTCGGCTTTGTTTTTAGCATCCGAAATTACTTTGTTTCCTTCTGATTTTGCTTCGTTGAACGGAAGATTTTTTCCATCAATCAAATCATTGATCAATTTTTCCAATTCTTCCTTGTATTTAAAAAGCTGATAGGAAAGTTTGTCCCTCGTGTTTTTGCCTGTATCGGGAGCAAACAAAATCCCTAATGCTGCACCAATGCCAGTCCCGACAAGTAATGCAATCCATGCGTTAGAATTTTTGCTCATTGTTATGATATTTTTATTTGTTGTCCAATAGTCCTCTTCCACTCTTACGGATTTCTCCGGATTCTGTTAATTCCTTTGACAAAACGTCCAAAAGTCCGTTTACAAATTGTTTGCTTTTTGGGGTACTGTAGGTTTTTGAAATGTCAATGTATTCGTTGATACTCACTTTGACGGGAATACTCGGAAAATTTTTCATTTCTGTAAGCGCCATCGAAATGATGATTTTATCCGTTTGGGCTACCCTTTCAATATCCCAGTTTTGTGTTCTTTTGGATATTAATTCTTTATTGATTTCGTCATTTTCGACGGTCAAGTTAAAGATATTTTGGAAAAATTCCTTGTCATCTTCCCAGTTGATGGCGATTTCTGGAAGCACTTCTCCGGCGGAATCGTAGTGATCTTTGACGTTTTTAAGCACTTTTGATGCCAAGCTTCTTACGATAGACTTGTTTTCCGTCCAATTAAAATCTTTTTCTGAAAAGAAATTCAAAACCGCATCTGTTTTAAAAATGACCTTCTTCAAAATCTCATCAGCTATCTCAAAATCATCCTCTAAAGTCGGATCTGAGATTTTGATATAGTTTTGATATGATTCCAGAGGCTTGATATAATCTCTAAACCATTCTTTGATCTCCAATTCGAGTTCGCCGATATCAACATGCTGTCTCGTGACGGCAGATTTATATTCGGCAGAATTTCTGATTTTTTGGAGTATTTTATTTTTTGCAAAATTCAGATCACCTTCAGTAGGTAGTATTTTATCTGTTGCATATTTCTTTTTCTTCTCAGCTTCACTTGCAACATGGTCTGTAAATGCAAGGAGAAGTTCGATCGAATACAGGTAGAGTTGTGGTAATCTCTCGGCCGACGCGATCATGTTTTTTGACAAAAAATCGAAATCCTTTTTGTTTGAAGAATGGTAAAAGTTGATGGCGCGTCTCGCCTCTTTTAGAATTCTTTCATTGGTATCGCTTTTTGAGGTCAGTTTGTCGCTGTTCAGGTTGTTGATAAAAATCTCTGTGCTGATCGCGGACTCTTTTTTAAGTAAATTTTTGTCCTGCACTTCCATACTGTTAAGATCAGGCAAAAAGGCATCTTTGATTTGGTCTTTTGCGAGATTGAAATTGGAAGCCCTGCACTGTTCGTAGGCATAAAGGTTTTGAAAAGCCTTGACCCTAAGTATTCGTCTGTTTAACATACCTGAAATAAAAGAACGTAAATATAATTCAATTTGGGGAAGGTTAAGGAATGAATGGCACTTAAACCTTTCAAGAATACAAAAAACCACCTGATTCAGTTCAAATTTTGAAAAATCAGGTGGCTTTTAATAGAAGTTTATCAATATGGCAATTTTACTTTGCCGATGGCTTCAATCCTGTTCCAAGCCATTTCTGTTGCAGCCTGTTGTGATGGAATATTTTCTTTTTCTGATTTGTCCAAAATGGAGGTACAGATATCATAGATTTTTTCTGCATGCTTATAGGTGAGGTCTCTGTTGTATCCTCCTACAAATTCCGCATAGACATTGATCAATCCGCCAGCATTGATCAAGAAATCCGGTGCATAAGTAATCCCTTTTTCCAAAAGCATTTTTCCATGTACAGCTTCGTCCTGAAGTTGGTTGTTGGCGGCACCAGCAATTACCTGGCATTTTAACCTGTCAATTGTCTGGTCATTGACAGTCGCTCCCAAGGCACATGGGGCATATATGTCCATTTCCAAATCATAAATCACATTTGGGTCCACGACTGTAGCTCCGGTATCTTTGGATACTTGCTTTAGCCTGTCTTCAAAAATATCTGTGATGAAAACATGTGCATTTTCTTTGACTAGGTATTCTACCAAGTATTTGCCCACCTGGCCAATTCCCTGAACAATGATCTTTTTTCCTGTAAGGCTGTCTGAACCGTAAGCTTTTTTTGCAGCAGACTTCATACCCAAATAAGTGCCATATGCCGTGACGGGTGATGGGTCACCACCTCCACCTCTAACCTCAGGCAAACCTGTCACATATTTAGTCTCCATGGCGATATATTCCATATCGCTGGTTTTCATATTGACATCTTCCGCAGTAATATATCTGCCTCCGAGGCTGTTTATAAACTTACCGAATCTCCTGAGATAGGCTTCGTTTTTCAACTTTGGATCTCCGATCAACACCGCTTTCCCTCCGCCGATATTGAGTCCTGAAATGGCCGCTTTGAAGGTCATGCCTCTGGATAAGCGCAAGACATCTGTAATGGCTTCAGCCTCGGAAGTATAATTCCACATCCTTGTGCCGCCGAGTGCCGGTCCCAATACAGTATTATGTATGGCAATGATTGCTTTTAAGCCTGTCGGTTCGTCGTAGCATACGACTAGCTGCTCATGGCCGAGAGAGGTGATCTGTCCATATATGGAGCCTTCCCTCACTTTTTCCTCAGTTTTAATCTCTAGCATTTGAACTTGGAATTTTATATTGTGTTATATTTGGGATTGGTGTTTGAAAACGCGGGACAAAATTATATATTTTGAATGAGGTTTTCTAACGCAATTAAAAGAGTATTATAAAACAAATCAAGAGTTTTAAAAATTTTTCTTTCGTGAAATCACTTTGGCGCCTTAATAAATATTTTGTAAAATATAAGGGATATCTCCTGATGGGAATTTTATTTACCATCATTTCCAATGTTTTTGTAATTATTCCCGCCCAGCTTGTAAGAATTGCCATAGATTATGTGGTGGAGAGTTTTGCCTTTTATCGGGTATTTGCAGATGGGGAATTGGCCTCTGTTGCCCGGGGTCAGTTCATGAATTTCATCCTTATTTTTGGAGTTTTGATTTTGGTAATGGCGCTTTTAAGGGGTTTTTTCCTTTTTCTGATCCGTCAGACAATCATCATCATGTCGAGACTCGTCGAGTATGATATGAAGAATGAAATCTTCGAACACTACCAAAAGCTTCCGCTGAGTTTTTACCGCAAAAACAGCACCGGTGACCTGATGGCAAGGATCACGGAAGATGTCAGCAGGGTAAGGATGTATCTTGGTCCGGCTATCATGTATGGTATGACGCTATTGTTTTTATTTCCAATGGTAATCGGCTATATGCTGACAGTCAATGTAGAATTGACTATCTATTCTTTGTTGCCATTGCCGATCCTTTCCATCAGTATATATTATGTCAACAACCTCATCAACGAAAGGTCTGAAAGAATCCAGAGAAGTCTTTCCGGACTGAGTACTTTTGTTCAGGAAGCATTTTCGGGAATCAGGGTGATCAAAGCATTCGTAAGGGAGGAGGACAGTACTGCCCAATTTACCAAAGCAAGTGAAGAATATAAGGACAAGTCCATCGATTTGGCCTTGGTCAATTCTCTGTTTTTTCCTTTGATTATGGGATTGATAGGAATCAGTACCTTGATCACTGTTTATGTAGGAGGAATGCAAGTTATTGAGGGGACTATTGGTTACGGCGTCATCGCTGAATTTATTCTTTATGTCAATATCCTGACATGGCCTGTGACCTCTTTGGGATGGGTGACGAGTATCATCCAGCGTGCGGCTGCCTCCCAGACGAGGATCAATGAATTTATGGATGAAAAAAATGACATCCTCAGCACGGATTACCTTATCGATGAAATCAAAGGCGACATTGAAGTCAAGAATGTAAGCTTCGTTTACCCAGATTCTGGGATTAAAGCTTTGGATAAGGTCAGTTTTTCCATTGATTCAGGCGAATCCTTAGCTATCATAGGTACCACAGGTTCAGGTAAATCTACCATTGCCAACCTCCTCATGAGAATGTATGATGTGACTGAAGGCAAGATTTTGATAGACAAAAAAGACATCAAAACCTATGACGTAGCATCCCTGAGAAGACAGATTGGCTATGTACCGCAGGATGTTTTTCTTTTTAGTGACAGCATTGCCAATAATATAGGATTTGGACTGGATACAATTGCTGAGGGCAAAGTGGAACAAGCCGCAAAAGACGCTGATGTATATGACAATATCATCGATTTTCCGCAGGGATTCGAGACCAAGCTAGGAGAAAGAGGTATTACGCTTTCAGGTGGACAAAAGCAAAGGGTTTCTATCGCGAGAGCTATTGCAAAAGAACCGAGCATTTTGTTGCTTGACGACTGTCTTTCGGCTGTAGACACCAAAACAGAAAACGCGATTTTGAATTCACTTAAAAAGATCATGGAAAACAGAACGTCCATCATCATTTCTCATCGGGTTTCTTCCGCTAAACTGGCTGATAAAATCATTGTGCTGGATGATGGGAAAATGGTCGAGCAGGGGTCTCATGAATACCTTTTGAATCTCAAGGGAGTTTATGGTGAACTCTATGAAAAGCAGACCCATTCGGTGGACGCTGTCGAGGAATAATTAGCCAATGTCTTTGTTTTTGGCAAAGAAATCAAATCCTATTTTTTGAGGATTTCCCAACCCTGAGGTATGCTCGATTTTTTGCTGATAAGTGATCAACATGATATCAGTAAATGACGGCGCCAAGAGGTCATTTTCCAATGCAGAAACCACGAGTTGTTCGACAAATTCACGCATTTTCTCAGGACTAACTATGTTTTCCTTCAGTTCGGGAAAATTGAAAACGATCTTTCTGTCTCCTTCTAAAAAGAATTTATTTTCCCGATTCAAAAGTACCCTGCCTATCAAGTATCCGGGGTCTTCAAGCCTGCCAAAATCAACGGTGTCACTCAAGAAATTATAAATGAGAATCTGTCCAAAATACCTTAGTGTCACATCATCTTTCAAATACTTTGATTTGCTGAGATAGTTTTCGTCAGGAAGCCTGACGATATTGCTCTGTAGGATGAAAATAAGCACATCTCCTCCGATCCTGAAAATAAATTCAAATGGATTTGTCCTTTCCACTTTGATGGGAACAGGGGTTTCCCCCTTATTTGCCTCATAGATTTCAATTGCCAGTTGACCGCAAATTTTTTCTAGATCCTGAAAAAGAGCCTCTGTCATTTCAAACAAATTATACTTGAGTTTGCTGGTAGTTTGTAGCTTAGTTAGTATATTCGAGACCATTGTATTTTTTATATTTAATCAAACAACACCATTATGGAAGCCAAAAAATCAGGATTTGAAGAAGTAGAATCTATTCTTCGGGATATAGGTACTAAAATAGAGGAATTAATTGAAAAAGGAACTCAAGCCGGCGGAGAGGCCAAAGTTGAGATTGAAAAAAAGATTGATGACCTGAAAGAAAAAAGGACGACTTTGGAAGCTGAGTTCAAAAAAGGCAAAGAAAAAGTTGAGCAATTGTACCAAGAAAAGAAAGAAGAATTTGAGCCTAACATCTCTGAATCCAAAGAACATTTCAAAGAAGGATTCAAGCAGTTGTTGGAAGGGGTAAAAACCCTATTAGGCAAAAAATAAATTACTCCTCCCTTTGGGTCACCTCACCGGTTATTTTGTGTTTCAAAATCAGTTTGCTGACTCCTGAAGGGAGGATTTCTTTTTTGATCAGGAAATGATACTCGTCAAAATCCTGAAATTTTTCGGATATAGCACTTGCTTGCTCTCCGCGCCAGTCCTCAATAATTACAGCTTCCCATTTTTTGGTTTTGGCAGAAAGAAATGCAGCGTCCAAAATGGCATTGACAATGTACCCATCATAAAAAGTCTCCCTTGGAGGAATTCCTTTTTCCATGGAATCAAACATATCAGTAAACATATGGGGATAGCCAAGTTCGTGCGCTTCATCGCCGACAGGAAAGAGCCAACCTGAGTTTGACTCCGCTTTTTCAGCTACATAGCTGTTTCCCTTCCCGGTGGTAAACATCTCAAAACCTGTCCGCAAAAAACTGTTGAGCCATATAGTACCTTCTGTTCCCATCACTTCATCCCTCAAATCCATTCCTCCTCTAAATGTCCAGCTAACTTCAAATTGGCCGATGGCACCATTGTTATATTTGACCAAACCGATGGCGTGGTCTTCCGCTTCTATCGGGTGCACTTGGGTATCTGCCCAACACATTACTTCGAGTGGTCTAATTTCTTTTCCTATAAAATTCCTGCCTATCTCCACACAATGGCAGCCAAGGTCTATGATGGCACCGCCTCCTGATTTTTCCTTATCCCAAAACCAATCGCTGTGAGGTCCCGGATGGGTCTCCCTTGATTTGGTCCAGAGAACCCTGCCAATGTTCCCATCTTCGATGCTTTTTACAGATTTGAGGAACTTTGGTGTGTAGCACAGGTCTTCCAAATAACCCGCAAAAATCCCTGCATCTTCCACAGCATCCAACATCTCCTTGGCTTCTTTGGCATTTCTTCCCAGAGGTTTTGTACACAAAACGGCTTTTTTTGCCTTTGCACATGCGAGGACTGCTTCCAAATGAAGGTGATTGGGCAAAGCAATCAGTACAACTTCCGTCTCGGGATGGGAAATAGCTTCCCACATATCAAAGGTGAAAAAGCTGAGCTGATAATCCTCCGCAAACTTCGCCGCATTAACCCGGTTTCGTGAATACACCATATGAATATAATCCTTTCTCCTTTGGGCATGGAGTGATTCGGCATAAAATCTTGCAATGAACCCTGATCCTAAAACTGCGATTTTCATAGGAGTATGCTTCTTTTAATTATTGTTGATTTGTATTGGGCAAAGAAAATGCTACATAAGCATCTCCTGACTTTGTTCCTTTTCCGCCGCCACATGCAATGACAATGTATTGTTTACCGTTTTTCATATAGACTGCAGGAGTTGCATGTCCGGCAGCGGGGAGTTTGGCTTCCCAAAGGACTGCTCCGGTATTCTTGTCAAATGCCCTGATTTTCTCATCTTTGGTCGCGGCGATGAAAACCAGTCCACCTGCTGTTGTGACGGGTCCTCCGTAATTTTCCGTGCCGGTAGGTGGAATCCCTTTTGCTGTCAGTTCGTCAAATTCACCCAAGACCGATTGCCATTTGATTCTTCCTGTATTCATGTCAATGGCCGTAAGTGTACCCCAAGGTGGATTGATTCCGGGATAACCGTCCTCAGTCAAAAGCCTTGAATAACCATTCATATAGTATTGAGGGTTGAGTCTTTCTTTTCCGCCTTCAAGTTCTTTCTTTTCAGCATTAGCATATTGCTCTAAGCCTAATAGATAATCTACCAATAATCTCCTTTCACTTTCTTGAATATGGGCAAATGCCGGCATAGCTCCTTTTCCGTTTCTGATCAAGTTGGCAAGTGAATCTTTGGAGAATTTGTCCTTAAGGTTTTCTATGGAGGGCACAGTCGGAGGATTTCCTTTAAGAGACATCCCATGACAGTTGGCACAATAGTTTACGTAAATACCTTGACCTACATTTTCAAACTTTGGGTTGGCAGTCATCCGGATCACCCAAGGGATCTGATTGGCATTGACATACATGGTTTGTGTAAAAGGATCAAAAGAAGAGCCTCCCCATTCTGCGCCTCCGTCCATTCCGGGAAAAAGTACAATGCCGTGATCTTGGCTCGGCGGTAGCCACATGTGGCCATATTTGACATTTTCGAGCTTTTTTCGGATATCCTGTTCCCACTCGGGGGTAAGGTTCAGGATGTCTTTTTCCTCATATACCATCCTCATATAAGGTTCAGGCAAAGTGGGATGCGGTTGGGTGGGCCAACTTTGGTCACCGGGGATTTCAGATTGGGGAACTTCCCTTTCCTCGATAGGCCAAATGGGTTCGCCGGTAACCCTATCAAAGGCATAAATATATCCCTGTTTGGATGTTTGGGCGATGGCATCTATCCAATTCCCGTCTTTTTTGATTCTGATCAGATTAGGATTGGCAGGGAAATCCCTGTCCCAGATATCATGGTGAACGGCCTGAAAATGCCAGATCCGCTGTCCGGTGTTTGCATCCAAAGCGACAAGCGAATTGGCAAAAAGGTTTTGCCCGTGTCGGTATCCTCCCCAAAAATCATAGGTTGCTGAACCTGTTGGGACATAGACGATTCCTCTTTCTTCATCCAGACTCATTCCCGCCCAGTTGTTAGCTCCACCGATCAACTCCCGGTATTCTTCCTGCCATGTATCATTGCCAAATTCTCCTGGATGAGGGATGGTATGGAAAATCCATTCTCTTTTTCCGGTTTTGATGTTGTATGCGCGAACGTGTCCGGGTGCAGCATCCAATCCTTCCGAAAGGCGCATGCCCAAGATCAATTTGTCTTTATACACCACTCCCGGTGTATTGGAAACAATCAAAAATTCTTTCAAATCTGTATCAAGATCCTTTTGTAAATCCACTTTTCCACCTTCTCCAAAAGTGGGGATTGGTCTTCCGTCATCGGCATTCAGAGCCATCAGCCAATTACCCGCAGAAAAAATTATTCGCCGGTCTTCACCTTCTTCCCAATAGGTCACGCCTCTGTTGGTTCCGGCCCAAGAATTTTCGCCTCCTAGCAACTGATAGGGATTGAACCGCCAAAGTAATTTGCCTGAGGCGGCATCCAAGGCAAAAACATTCAATTGCGGACTAGTGGCGTAAAGAATTCCATTCGCTACAATTGGCTGGCATTGGATTTGAGACCGGGCTGTAGAATCTGAGGTATTATAGGTCCATGCTACTTCCAGATTTTTGACATTCTCTTTGTTGACCTGATCGAGGGAAGAGTAACGTGCGGCGTCTTTGGTGCCTCCAAAAGTTTCCCAACCAGAGTAATCGAGGTGTTTATGGGAATCAGTTTCTGAACAGGAAATTAGAAAAAAACTAAGAAGGAGAATCAATGGTATTTTGGGGAGTTTCATATTCAAAATCAGTTTTGAATTAATTGGATGCTATAAGAGATCCAATTTAAAAATATTTTTGGGTAGAAATAATTCATTTCCATTGAAGGTGATATAGGTTGGTTTTACCTGTCATTCGCTTTCCGCAATAGCACCCTTTTTATGATATTTTTGAGACATGGAAAAATGATAAAAGTTCTTATTAATAATTAAGCCATTCACTCCTCTAACTTTTTTGAGTCAAAGAAATGAATGGCTATTTGATTTTTTTGCAAAAATTTCAATCCTATAAAAGCATAATCAAGGGTTGAATTTTAATCAATATCAATAAATATCCTATATCAATTAATATCTGATTAAATATCTACCTGTCGTTTGTTCCATCAACAGGTGTTCTTTCAGCCCTGTTGGCCAGATCCCAAGCGGTATGGAAAATCAACTTTGCCCTTTTGGTCATCAAAGGAAATTCGATCTTCTCCACAGTATCTGTAGGCTGATGGTAATCATCGTGAACGCCATTGAAGAAGAAAATCACAGGAATATTGTGCTTTGCAAAATTATAGTGGTCAGATCTATAGTAAAACCTGTTTGGGTCGTCTGCCGCATCGTACCTGTAATCCAGGATCAAATTGGTGTAAGTAATATTGTTGTACTCATTGATGACTTTCAGGTGGGAGGAAAGCATCTCTGAACCGATCACATAGACATAATCTTTGTTCTCGGCATTTTGATATTCATAATCAATCCTGCCTACCATGTCAATGTTGATGTTGTTGACTGTATTGGCCAAAGGGAAAATCGGGTGTTCAGAATAATATTCAGAACCCAACAACCCTTTTTCTTCCCCTGTTACATTCAGGAACAAGATACTTCTTCGTGGCTTTTTACCTTC
Organism: Aquiflexum gelatinilyticum; assembly: GCF_024741135.1. Taxonomy (GTDB): domain Bacteria; phylum Bacteroidota; class Bacteroidia; order Cytophagales; family Cyclobacteriaceae; genus Cognataquiflexum; species Cognataquiflexum gelatinilyticum. Next base: position 179,733 of record NZ_JANSUY010000004.1, on the reverse strand, counting down.
TTTGGCTGCCGTTGCAAATGCTTCCGCAATTTCCATGACTGAAACTGTTCCCGAACCGTCATCATCAGCACCGTTGTTGATTTCGCCTTTGCTGTTGATGCCGACGTGGTCGTAGTGGGATGAAATGACTAAAACCTCTTCTTTTTTATCAGTTCCTTCAAGGTAGGCCATGACATTTTCTGTAGGCACGACTTTGTTTTGTTTTTTGACAAGGTAACTCGCTTTCTGTGCCTTGATGGATTCAGGATTGTTTTTAGCAGCTTCTTTCAATGTTTCCACCGGGGTGTCAAACAATGCCGCCATTTTATCGCTGCTCACCAAGAAAACAGGTTCCTGCTTGGTAGGTTCTTCAAAACCCAACCTGCCCGTTCCGCTGAGAGATTGATACCTGTTGGCAATTCTGTCAAAGTTTGCCTGTCCTTCCATCGTGACGATGACAATACCTGCGGCACCGGCTTTCATGATGTCCTGGATTACAGTCTGTGACCGAGAACCAATGGCCCAAAGCCCAACCAATTTTCCTTTTACATCTACTTTCTTCATATTTTCCTCAGAGGCAAGACCAAGGAAAACCAATTCCACTTTTGCAGCTTTTTTCAGGTCTCCATCTCCAAGAAATACGAAATCTTTATTGTTTACCAGTTTTTGTTTTCCAACTGTCAATGTAACTTCAGGATAGGAGACAGATACAAGGTTGAACTTCTGTAGGTATGATCCATCCACAGGACCTGCCAAACCCAAACCTTTATAAAATTCAACAAGGTATTCAGCTGCCATTTTTTGACCTTTGTCACCGGTGTTTCTGCCTTCCAATTCATCGGAAGCCAAATAAGTGAGGTGTTTTTCAAGGTCAGAAGCGGTAATTGTTGAAGCATATTTTACGACTCCTGCGTCTTGCGCAGATAGATTGAAGGAAAGCAAAAAGCTTAATGCTCCCGATATCCAAATTCTTTTTTTCATAAGTTATTTTTGAGACTATTCAAATTAAGGCATTAAACATAGAAATAATTTGAATTACATTAAAACCGTTTATCAATTCAGATGTTAATAGCTCGTATTTCTTTGTCTTTGAAATTCAATATGATTCAATAATTCTTACCTTTGCACAACCAAAAATCGAGCGGAATATAACCCAAGTAAATCCCCCCTTATTTATCGATATGAAGATTAATCTTAATCCCTCTACCAAGTTTGAAAATAGGCACAACGGCCCTTCAGCCGATGAAATTGCCGTCATGTTAAATAAAATCGGAGCGGCTACCCTGAATGAACTGATTGACCAAACGATCCCGAAATCCATCCAATTGGAGAGGCCATTGGACCTTCCGGAGGCAAAATCCGAAGCAGGATTTCTAAAGGAGTTTCAGAAACTGGCATCCAAAAACAGGATTTTCAAATCCTATATTGGGATGGGTTATTATGATACCATTGTGCCTGGGGTGATTTTGAGAAATATTCTTGAGAATCCGGGATGGTATACTGCTTACACTCCTTACCAAGCAGAGATCGCTCAGGGTCGTTTGGAAGCGTTGATCAACTACCAGACAATGGTCATGGACCTGACAGGAATGGAGATGGCAAATGCTTCCCTTCTTGACGAAGCCACTGCTGCTGCCGAAGCCATGACGATGCTCTATGCTTCCAAGTCGAAGGAAAAGAAAAATGCACACACCTACTTTGTAGATGAAAAAATATTCCCTCAGACTAGGGATTTGCTGATCACCCGTTCTGCCCCAATCGGAATCGAATTGGTGATTGCACCGCTTTCCACTTTGGACTTGACTGATCCGAATCTTTTTGGGGTAATGGTCCAATATCCAAACCTCGATGGGGAAGTTATCAACCATGCTGATCTGGTTGCAGCTGCCAAAGAGAACAATGTTTTGACGGCTTTTGCTTCTGACTTATTGAGCTTGACTTTATTGACTCCTCCAGGGGAAATGGGCGCTGATGTAGTCGTCGGAACAAGCCAAAGATTGGGTGTCCCAATGGGTTATGGCGGTCCGCATGCAGCCTTTTTTGCTACCAAAGAAGCTTATAAAAGACAGGTTCCTGGTAGAATTATCGGTGTTTCATTAGATAAGGACGGAAACAAAGCCTACAGAATGGCGCTTCAGACCCGTGAGCAACATATCAAAAGAGAAAAAGCAACTTCCAATATCTGTACGGCGCAAGTTCTCCTTTCTGTGATGGCAGGAATGTATGCGGTTTATCATGGTCCAAAGGGATTGAAAGAAATCGCTTTGAGAACACATGGCTTAACACAGTTGACAGCCAAGGCACTTGCAGAAATCGGTTTTGAGCAGACGAACAAAACCTATTTTGACACCATCAAAATAAAAACCGATTCAGTTCAGCAGTCAAAAATCAAAGCATTTGCTGTTTCTTCAGAATTGAATTTCAGGTACGAAGAAGGTGCTATTCTGCTTTCTTTCGATGAGGTCAAAACTTTGAAGGATGTCAAAACACTTGTAGAGGTTTTTGCAAAATCCACCAACCAAAAGATAAAATCAACTTGGGAGGAACTGGTCGCAGGACTGGAAATCAACCTTCCTGAGGGTATCAATAGGAAGTCAGAATACCTGACTCACCCGGTTTTCAACCAATACCATTCAGAGCACGAGATGCTCAGGTATATCAAAAGGCTTGAAAACAAAGATCTTTCCTTGGTTCATTCGATGATTTCCTTGGGTTCATGTACCATGAAACTCAACGCCACTACCGAAATGATCCCTGTGACTTGGCCTGAATTCGGTCAATTACATCCTTTCTGCCCACAGGATCAGGCAGCAGGGTATTATGAGATGTTCCAAAACCTTAGAAATTGGCTGACTGAAATCACAGGTTTTGCAGATACTTCTCTCCAGCCAAACTCTGGTGCTCAGGGTGAATATGCAGGTTTGATGGTCATCAGAGCTTATCACATCAGCCGTGGCGATCACCACAGGAACATCGCTTTGATCCCAACTTCTGCCCATGGTACCAATCCTGCTTCTGCTGTCATGGCAGGAATGAAGGTTGTTTTGGTGAAATGTGACGAAAGAGGAAACATCGATGTCGCTGACCTGAAAGCCAAAGCTGAAGAACATTCCAATGATTTATCGGCACTGATGGTAACTTATCCTTCTACCCATGGGGTATTTGAGGAGGCAATCCAAGAAATCTGCCAGATCATCCATGACCATGGCGGTCAGGTATATATGGATGGAGCGAATATGAATGCGCAGGTTGGTCTTACCAGCCCTGGCAGAATCGGTGCAGATGTCTGTCACTTGAATCTCCACAAAACATTCTGTATCCCTCACGGTGGTGGCGGCCCTGGAATGGGACCAATCAGCGTTGCCAAGCAATTGGTGCCATTCCTTCCGGGAAATCCTGTTGTTGAAACAGGGGGAACCCAGGCAATCCACGCGATATCCGCTGCACCCTTTGGCAGTGCAAGCATCCTTCCGATTTCCTATGCCTACATCGCAATGATGGGAGGAGAAGGACTGACCAATGCTACCAAAATCGCAATCCTAAATGCCAACTATATCAAAGCCAGACTTGAAGCGCATTATCCGATCCTTTATACAGGGATTCATGGCAGGGCTGCTCACGAGATGATTTTGGATTGTAGGGCTTTCAAGGAATTTGGCGTAGAGGTAGAAGACATTGCGAAAAGATTGATGGATTATGGATTCCATGCTCCTACTGTTTCTTTCCCTGTGGCCGGAACCTTGATGATCGAGCCGACTGAGTCTGAGACTATGGCTGAACTTGACAGGTTCTGCGATGCGATGATCGCCATCAGACATGAAATCCAGGAAGTTGCTGACGGCAACGCAGACAAAGAAAACAACGTCTTGAAAAATGCACCGCACACAGCGGCACTGGCTTTGGCAGATAATTGGGATTTCCCATACTCAAGAGAAAAAGCAGTGTATCCGTTGCCATATGTGAAAGGGAATAAATTCTGGCCAACCGTCAGAAGAATCGATTCAGCCTTCGGTGACAGAAATTTGGTTTGCAGCTGTATTCCTGTTGAGGAATATGTCGAGGCAGAAGCCTAACAAATGATTAAAATACTATTTATAAAGAAAGGAGCCGAGAGGCTCCTTTTTTGGTTTGGGAAATATTGTTAATTTTGATTATCTCAAAAATTAAATTATGGTTGTAATTATCGACAAAAACAATTTGAAGCAGCTCTCAAAGATTCTTGCTGAGAAGTTAGGGAAAGGTAGGAAACTTGGGAATCTGTCTAAGCATTTCGGGAAATTGAAAAGAAATCTTGATGGCTTGGAATACCAGATCGAAATAAGGAAAAATGAAGATTGATTTTGTTGCTGACACCAATTTTCTAATATATGTCCATGAAGGACGTGAAATAATTGAACCTTTTTTACAATATAATTTTGGAATTTCTTTTATTTCAAAGGTTGAACTTTTAGGTTTTTCAGGAATTTCCAAATCGGAAGAAGCCAAACTGACTGCACTTATAAAAGATTGTTTTTTAGTTGAATGGAGCAGTAAGATAAAAGAACAAACCATTCTTTTAAGAAGAAAATACAGCATCAAATTGCCGGATGCAATTGTGGCCTCAACTTCTTTAGTATTTGGAATTCCACTAATAACTGCTGACAAATCCTTTTCAAAAATCAAAGAACTCGATTTGGTCATTTTTGAAGTGTAGTGTTCCAACAATTATCTTTTCAACCACTTTTAGATAGGTAATTGAGTTTCTTCTCATTTACAAATATCCCTAGTTAGAAACATTCCTTTTCTTTTTTACCTCTCTTTTCACCAAATTGAATCTCGGTATTGTCTTTCCTACTACCAATTCCAAATCCATGAAGCACACCTTATTTCTATTTATAACACTCCTTTTCTCAAACTTAGCTTTCTCTCAAATCCAAAAGAACTGGGCTTGGGGTGGACCGATTGATCCTTTGCAGGCAAAGTTTCAGGTGATGCACTATCACCTTGAATTGGAGATTTTTCCCGAAAAACAGGAAATCCAAGGCTTCAACCGGGTTTCTTTTTCTTCTCAAGAGAAATTGGACACCTTGAGACTAAATCTCATCGAGGAATACACTGTCAGCAAAATCGTCATGGATGGAAAGGAAATCGCTTTCCGTCATTTTGGGGATACTTTGGATATTTTTCCCATTGATTGCACCTGTCAGGATGTGGAAATCCACTATGGGGGCAAAACCCCGATCGCCGTCCGTCCCCCATGGACTGGAGGTTTTACGTGGGAAATCGATCAATTGGACAACCATTGGATGGGGTTGTCTTCCCAAAACGAAGGGGCTAAAATCTTCATGCCCAGCCTTGACCATCCTTCTAGCGAACCGCTAAATGGCGTGGACCTTATTTTTACCGCACCTGAACCTTATTTTGTCGCTTCCAATGGCCGACTCGTGGATACCAAAAAATCCGATGAAAAAATCACATATCATTGGACGACCCAATATCCAATCAACAATTACAACATCAATTTTACTTTAGGTGTGTTCCATCAAGAATCCAAGATTTTCACAAGTTCAGACGGTACCGAAATCCCCATGTTTGTGTATGTCTTACAAGAAAACAGGGGCAAAGCCAAAGCGCTTTTGGATGTGTTGGACAACTCTGCAAAGACCTTGGAAAAATACTTTGGACCTTATCCGTTTCCCAATGATAAAATCGCAGTAGTCGAAACTCCTTACCTCGGTATGGAGCATCAGACCATCAATGCCTATGGCAATAATTTCCAGTTTGTACCCATGGGGACGGTTCAATATGATTGGTTGCTGCACCACGAACTCGGTCACGAATGGTTTGGGAATAAGGTTTCTGTAAAAGATTGGGCTGATTTCTGGTTGCACGAAGGGTTGACGGCTTATGGGGATTGGCTGTTTTTCCTCGAGCATGGGGGTGAAGATGCCTACCTAGAAAAAGTCGCCTCCGTCCGCAAGGGAATCGCCAATGCGAGACCGGTGGTTTCTCCGCGAAATTCCACTTCGGATTATGCTTACCATCCTGAGATTTATACCAAGGGAGCTTTTATCATCCATTCATTGCGGTATTATCTGGGAGATGAGGTCTTTTTCCCGATGCTCAAAGCCTTTGCTTCGGACGAACGATTTATCTATGAAAACCTTGTAGAGACGGCCGACTTCACAGGTTTTGTGCAGCAATATACTGGACAGGATCTGGAAGGGTTTTTTGATATGTACCTGAAAAGTATCCGCATTCCGAAAGTGAAAGTGTCCAAAAAAGGAAAGAAAGGCTATGCTGTGAGTCTTCCGAATATCACATTTTCGATGCCTGTCGAGATCAAGACTTCGAATGGAATGGAAAAACATGTCCTTTCCTCCAAGCCTGTGATGGTCAAAAGTGCAGGTCCGATTGAAGTTGATCCGCGTGGGTGGTATTTGCTGGAAAAATAAAGCCCACGAAGACACGAAGGCACAAAGAATGGCTCGCAAGGTCGATTTTGTGGTTCCCGCAAAAACGCAAGGGCGCAAAGATTTGTAGGCGTGTGGCTTAAAGCCTTTAGACTTTATAACTCGCAATCAATAAGCGAACAATATCAAATTTATTCGGATTCTTACTTTGGAATGAACCTGCTTTTTGGATAAAAATAATTACTTTCATTCCCAAACAATTTGTGACTTTGTGCCTTTGCGTGAACCCTCATCTATGAATTCAAAACTACTCGTCCGGCTCTCCCTGATTTTCAACTACATGGTATTCGCTGTGTTGCTCAACTCAGTGGGAGCAGTCATCCTGCAGGTTCAGCGGACTTTTGATGTCAGCAAGGCTGAAGCTTCGGTTTTGGAAGGTTTCAAGGATTTGCCTATCGCCATTTTCTCATTTATTGTAGCCTCATTTCTTCCAAAACTTGGGATCCGAAAAGGCATGTTGATCGCTTTGTTTGCAGTGGCGGCCATGTGCTTCTTGATGCCGGTGATTGCCGATGAGTTCTGGTATTTCAAGGTGTTGTTTGCCGTGGTTGGGGTCTCCTTTGCGATCATCAAAGTCAGTGTCTTTGCAACGATCGGCTTGGTGACTGACTCGCCAAAAGAACACAGCAGCCTGATGAGCACCATTGAGGGTTTCTTTATGGTCGGGGTATTGCTTGGCAATGTATTCTTCAGCCTTTTTGTCAACGACAGCGACCCTACCTCCCAATCCTGGCTGAACATTTACTGGTACCTCGGAGCGATGACTTTGGTAGCTGCTTTGTTGCTGTTTTTTGCCCAAATCAATGAAACTGAATCCAAAAGGGAAAACACCAAGGCTTCGGATGAATTCTTCGACATGATAAAGCTTGTCGCCAAACCGCTTGTGGTAGTATTCGCGGCATCGGCCTTTTTGTTTGTACTGATTGAGCAAAGTTTCATGACCTGGACACCGACATTCTATCAGGATGTATTGAAAGTCCCGGCAAGTATGGGAATCCAAGCGGGTGCGGTTTTGGCAGGAGCATTGGCTATCGGAAGGTTGCTTGCAGGATTTGTATTGAAAAAAATCCATTGGCTCACCTTCACACTTACTTGTACCATTCTTGTTGGAGCCTGTGTTTTGTTGACTTTGCCGCTCACTTCCGATCTTCCGGTCATGAATGAAACAATTACTTGGTTCAATGCTCCTTTCGTCGTTTACCTTTTTCCCATATTGGGAATCTTCTTGGCACCGATTTATCCCACGATCAATTCTGTGGTATTAAGTGCACTGCCAAGGTATATGCAAAGTTCCATGTCTGGCCTGATTGTGGTGTTTTCTGCCTTGGGAGGGACTACCGGATCGATTATCACCGGAAATATTTTTGAGTCATACGGTGGCACCACCGCATTTTATTTTTCGCTGATTCCTATTGTAGGACTTTGCATCATATTAATTTTGTTGAACATTCAAGTCAGGAAACAAGCAGCATGAAATTTTACGAGCAACCGGAAGACATATACCTGGAACTTTTTGAAGTGATCCAGATGAGCGGGGTTTTTCCTGATTCCAAGACTTTCGTGGACAGTATTCCCAAGCGGGATGTCAATGACATTTTGAAGGATTTTTACGAGGAAATAAAAACCCCGGGATTTGACCTGAAATCATTTCTTGACAAAAACTTTGATTATCCCGAAGAACCGGAATACAAAAAACTCAATCTCCCCAAAGCCATCAACCTAGAGGACAGGCTCAAGTTGCAATGGGATCTCCTTACCAGAGAAGCGGATGAAGAGGTGGAAAATTCCAGTCTGATACCTTTGCCACATCCCTACATTGTGCCGGGAGGAAGGTTTCGGGAGATCTATTATTGGGACAGTTATTTTACCATGCTGGGGTTGAAAGTCTCGGGAAGAACTGACCTGATCGAAAACATGGTGGATAATTTTGCCCACCTGATCCGAACCGTCGGCCATATTCCCAATGGAAACAGAACTTACTTCCTGTCCAGATCGCAGCCTCCTTTCTTTGCCAAAATGGTTGAATTGTTGGCTGAGGCCAAGGGAGACGAAGAAATCATCAAGAAGTATCAACCTGAGATATGGATGGAATACCTCTTTTGGATTGAAGGGGAAACAGAGATTCCTTTGCCCGGAAAATATTATAATCGTGTGGTCAGGATGGATGACGACACCGCGCTTAACAGGTATTGGGATGATGAAAACACCCCGCGAGCAGAATCCTTTGTGGAGGATGTGGAACTTTCTGACCAATCCACCCGCTTCCCAGAAAAGGTTTTCCGCAACTTGAGGGCTGCCTGTGAATCAGGTTGGGACTTCAGTTCAAGATGGCTTTATGATCCCAATGACCTTAGAAGTGTACAGACCATTGCCTTGATTCCAATAGACCTCAATGTGCTGCTTGCCGAAACGGAGCGGATCATTATTAGAGGCATGAAACTAGAGAAAGAAGATTCCAAGGAAATCACGAGGATGGAACTGTTCCACAAAAACAGGATGGAGGGAATTGAGCGCTATTGTTGGGAAGAGGAAAGGGGAATCTATTTGGATTACCATATCAAGTTTAAGGAAAAAGTAGAGCGACCTTCTTTGGCCATGCTGTATCCGCTGTATTCCGGAATGGCCACTTCAGAACAAGGAGCTCGTGTATTGGAATATGTTGAAAAGAATTTTCTAAAACCAGGAGGATTGGTAACAACAAATTTCAATACCGGACAGCAGTGGGATGCTCCCAACGGTTGGGCGCCGCTTCAGTGGATAGGATTTCAATCCATGCTCAACTATGGCAGAAAAGACCTTGCCAAAACTTTGGCAGAAAGATGGACTTACCTCAACGAATCGGTTTTTGACCGTACCGGAAAAATGATGGAAAAGTATAACGTAGAGGACCTCAGCCTTGAAGCCGGTGGCGGAGAATATCCTGTTCAGGATGGATTCGGTTGGACAAATGGGGTGTACCTGGCGATGAAAGAATGGCTAAGAGAAAATCCATAAATAGTAAATAACCCCTCCAAGGGTTTGGAATCCTTGGAGGGTTATTACCTCAACGTTATTTTTTCTACCATTTTTTGAAACCCTGATTTTAGCAGGTAGCTTTAGATTCCAATACCAACCATTTCCTCCCATGACAAACTTCAAAAGAATCCTTTTCCTCCTCAGCTTTGTCCTGATTGCCCAGTTAGGCTTTGCCCAAATTGAACCTCATGCTTTTTACCTCACTTGGACTTCGGATCCGACTACGACGATGGATGTGGATTGGCACATGGATGAGATCAATCCGACGACATTGTATTTCAGGAGAAAGGGAACGGAGAAGTGGCATTCATTTGAAAGTGATGTGCTGCCATATCCTTTTTCGCCAAGGTATATCCATCGGGTTGGGATTCAGGGTTTGAAGCCCAATACCGAATATGAACTCAAGTTTGCTTCATCGGAATCGGTCTATTATTTCCGGACCCTTCCAAAAAACCTCAACAACAAATCCCTCAAGATCGCCATCGGTGGGGATTCCATGCACCAAAAGGAATGGTTGGAAAAAACCAACCGTGTCGTCACTTCCCAAGATCCGGATTTTGTAATCATTGGAGGAGACATGGCTTACGAAAATGGCCTTGCCGAAAATATCCAAAGGATTTACGACTGGTTTGATGCCTACAAAAATACTTTGGTGACAGCAGACAAAAGAATTCTGCCCTGCATTGTGGCAGCCGGTAACCATGAAGTGGTTGGAGGATATTATACCCGGCACGAAGGCTATGTCCAAAACAATGAATTCCGGGCACGCATCGCTCCGTATTTTTACAGTCTGTTTTCTTTTCCCGGCCAACCCGGATACAATGTCCTCGACTTTGGTGATTACCTGAGTTTGATCATTTTGGATACCGAACATTCTAACCCGATTCCCGGAATACAAACAGATTGGTTGACAAAAACATTGGAAGAAAGAAAAAAAGTGAACCACAAAATCCCGATTTACCATGTTCCGGGTTACCCTTCAGTGAGGGAATATGGCGATAGGGTACAGACTTTGGTCAGGGAAACCTGGACACCGATCTTTGAAGCAAATGGCGTGGAGATCGCCTTTGAAAATCATGACCATGCTTACAAAAGGACCTTTCCGATCAAAAATATGGAAGTCAACGAAGACGGAATCATCTATGTCGGTGACGGTTCGTATGGAGTCACACCAAGGAAAATCCATTCAGTCGACAGTACTTGGTACCTGAACAAAGCCCAATCTATAAGGGCATTTACTTTACTCACTGTGGAAGAAAACCGTTGGAGTTTCGTCTCGATAGACGAAGACGGGAATGTGATTGATACTTTTCCCGAAAGTCCTTTGGCTGTAAAAAAGGAGGATTAAACCAATCACTTTCCAATTTTGCGGGAGCTGAAAATCCAACTAAATATAAATCCCACCATGAAAATAGCCATCGTTCCAAAGACGATGGCTAAATTTTTATGCAGCGTGAAGGAGGGTTTGATTGCGTCGGGAAGGAATTCTCCCAAACTGATCCACGCGATCACTGCCAATCCCGAAATGACTGCGGAAATGGCAGGAAAGTTTGTTTTGGTTTTTCCCAAAAGTGCAAAAAAGAACAAACCCAAAATGCCTCCGCTAAAAATCGATGCCAAAGCCCACCAAGCCTCCAAGGCACTTTCCACCCCGTTGAAGGCGAGCCCCATAAGGATACCCAAAATTCCCATTCCCAAAGAAGCGGCATACAAGACTTTGATTTGGGTATTTTGGGACGGGTTTGGTTGGATGTATTTTTTGAAATGGTCTTCGAGAATGACTGTTGCCGAACTGTTGATGCTTGTAGAAACCGTACTCATCCCTGCGGAAAAAATGGCTGCAATCACCAATCCCGAAATTCCCGGCGGCAAAACAGTTGCTATAAAGTAAGGAAAAACTTTATCGGCTTGCTCAATACTTTCGAGTTCAGGCGGCAAAGAGTCGGAGAATACTTGGTAATAAGCGTACAGACTCGTCCCAATCACGAAGAACAACAAGGAGACAGGAATGTAAAGTAAGCTTCCGAACCAAGTGGACTTTTTGGCGTCCTGATCCGTTTTGGCACTTTTGTAGCGTTGGATATAACTTTGGTCAATGCCAAAATTCTGAAGGTTGATGAATAAGCCATAGACCAAAACCACCCAAAAGGTACTTTGGCCAAGGTCTGAGGAAAGACTTCCCAAAGAGAGTTTGCTGTCTTTCTGGGCGATATCCCAAATCTGCTTGATTCCTTCCGGCATATGGGAGACAATCAAAATAAAACAACCCACAGCACCTGCAATCAGTACTATTCCCTGTACTGCATCTGTCCAAACTACTGCCGAAATCCCGCCCATAGTCGCATAAACCACCACTCCTAATCCGGTAAAAAGGATAATCAAAGAAATACTCCAACCAAACAACACCTGCATTGGCAAAGCCAAAAGGTACAAGATGGCGCCCATCCTCGCGAGTTGGGTCAGGAGGTAGCAACTCGATGCATAAATCCTCGCCCACGGCCCGAACCTTTCCTCCAAAAAAGCATAAGCCGAAGGGCTTTGGAGTTTTCGATAGAGGGGGACAAAATACCTGACAGCGATGAAGGCAGCTATAGGAATGGACAAGCTAAAAACAAACCCATTCCAATTGCCTTGGAAAGCGCTTCCTGGCAATGCCAAAAAACTGATGCTGCTCACGTAGGTGGCGAAAATCGACATGCCCAAAGCCCAAGCCGGTAACTTCCCGCCGCCGGTGACAAAGTCAGCTGCCGAGTTTTTTCTGAAGTAAAAGGAAACCCCAAAACCAACGATTCCAAACATATAAATCAGGAATACAATCAGGTCGAGGCTGTTGATTTTCATTGTTTTGGGACAAGTTGGATCAAGATGCTATACCGTTTTTACTTTAAGTAGAATTTTTTCAAGGTTATGGATAATGTCTTCTTTGTGTTTCCTGTCGACTGGGAGAAGCGGAGTTGCGAGATGCGGTTCACATATTCCCAAAAAATAGAGGCTTTCCTTGACGCCACAAAGGTAACTTGAGCTCTTTGGACTGGAATTGTATAGGCCGTTTGAAATCTCTAAAATCAATGATTGAATCTGATCGACTTTTTCAAAATCCTTCGCTTTCGCTGCCTCAAACATCTTTACATACAGCGATGGGAAAATGTTGGCACCGCCATTGACTCCACCGTCCGCACCTGAAAAGATGGCTTGCCCCAACATTTCTTCAGGGCCGACAAGCAAGGAAAATTCAGGATATTCCTGTTTGATAGGGATCAATTTCTGGAAGTAAACCCCATTGCCCGAACTGTCCTTCAATCCGATGATATTGGCGTGCTTGGCAAGTTTTATCACAGTTTCCGGGGCAATATTAGACTTAACCATTGCAGGGAAATTATATAAAAACAAAGGCAACGGGCTTTGGTCGGCTAGCTTCACATAATAGTGGAAGATATCATCCTGATCCAAGGCAAAATAATATGGCAATGCAGCTACCACCGCCACGGCGCCGTTTTCCTTGGCAGATCTTGCCAATTTGAGGCTGACTTCCAAAGATGTATGGGTAATCCCTACAAAAACGGGTGTTTTTCCATTGGCTTCTTTGCAGGAGATTTCGATCAGGTCTTTTTTTATCGCCGGCTTCAGACTTGCTGCTTCACCGGTAGTCCCAAGAATGAATATACCCTGAACGCCTCCATTGGCCAAGTGTTTGACGACCCTTTCGACTCCCTTTTTGTCCAATTCCCCATTGGAAAGTAAAGGTGTCACCATCGGAACCATGATGCCTTCAAAGGCCGGGACATTGCTGCTTTCAGTCATTATCTAAAGTTTAAAGAAGAATATCAAAGATTAGCCCATTATAATTTGGGAAGGGTCACAATTTATAAAATTAAATATGATTTTCCTTCTGGCGCTCTTAAAGACCCCATATTTATCAGAGATGAATGACGGTAGTTCCTCCGTCATCCGGAGTCCTCAGCATTTTAATTTTTAACGATGTTATGTCGGAGTCGTCACACTGATCCGCCGCGGCGGATCAGTGTCTCATTATTCTAAGATCTTTCTCCCGTACAGCTGTCGGGATCGTACCTCGGATTCAAGATGACGCTACACCAACCGTCATTCCTTTTCTGAAAATTTGGATTTACCGATTTCAAAAAACCAAAAAGTTTACGCTACAAAAGTAAATGAGTTTACATTGCCACCGTAAACGAGTTTACTTCCGTAACGTAAACTTCTATTAATCACTTTTTAACCTTGGTGATTATTTGAATTTATTAATTCTAATCAAAAATTAAACTTTGCGCTCAACAAGAAAATCCTTGTTTCCCTCTTTGCATAAAAATCCTGAGAAAATGACGCAGTCCTGTTTTCACCTGCAAATCTCCGCGTGTCGAAAATATCACGTACGCTCAATGCAAGACTTCCTCTATCTTTAAAGAAATTTCTCATCACGTTGGCATCTATAAAATATTGGGCAAGGTCTCTTCCTTGGGCTTCAATTTCAGGAGAATCATAATTTGCCACAATCTGGAAATTGATTCCTAGTGGAAGTTTGAAATCACTGGTAAGTTTGGTATTCCAAGCAAAACCTTTGTTTATCGATCCATTTTCGACATTGGAACCGTCGACGATGATCCTAAACATCGTCAGACCTCCGCTGATATTCCACCACGGTTTGATTTCTCCCAATCCTATAAATTCTAAACCATAAGAAACAGCCGTGTTGAGGTTCTCCGGCTGGATGTAGGAAATCCCATCCTGAATGATGGTAATCATGTCTTCCTGCCCATCTACATGTCTAAAAAATGCATTGGTGGTAAAGCTTGACTTAGCTCTATTTAGCATGTGCCCGAATTCCAAAGAATGGATTTTTTCCGGCTGAAGGTTGGGATTACCTCTTCTGATACTGAGTGAATCGGTGATATCCGGAAATGGATTAAGTCTCCAAGGTCTTGGCCGGTCGATTCTTCTGCTGTAAGTAAATTTCAGTGAATTTTCCTCGTTCAACTTGTACAGCACCTGCGCACTTGGAAACAAGTTGAGGTAATTCTGCTTGTTGATCTCATTCGTGTTGATGAGTTCGGTGTTGAGGTTGGTATATTCTCCCCTTAACCCAAATGAGTAATCAATTTTATCCGAAGATGCTGCGTAAATGAAATATCCTGCATACACCTTATCTTTGTAGATAAACCTGTTGCTGATGTTGGGATCGGTGACAAAATCCTGGTTTCCTTCCTGAAATCTCTGAAAAATGAAATCATTGTCAAATTCCCTCAAAATGGATTTCAGACCGGTTTCAATTTTCTTTTTTTCTGACAATGGATGGATATAATCCGCCTGAAAAACATAGATGTTTCTTTTTTCGTCCGTAAATCCACGCTCCTGACCTGTAAGGTTTTCTTCAGTTGCTTCAGTTGAGTTAGTGAAAACATCAATATTCTGAACCTTGTATTGGTTTCTGTAAGAACTGCTTGCCAAAAACCGGAATGACTGATCGGGATTGTCAAATGTCCTTTCATAGATAATCGCGTTGTCTACGCCATCATCATCTTCAGTTTCGTTGTTCCTCCTGACGAAATCCAAAATCGGTGCTCCGGTGGAGTTTCTGCTGAGTTGGGAATACAGAGTGTTTACCTGACTGTCCACATTGGTAGTGAAAACCCCCTCGTAGCTGATGATATTTTTGCCAAAATAGTAATCCCCACCGTAGTTGAAAGTATGCCCGATATTTTGGGATTCAGAATCAGTTTCCTGTAAAAGCCTTTCATCTTCTTCGAAAAGAATGCGGTCAGAAGTTCTCTTTCCGACATCCCTCCAGTCTCTGTAATTGTATCCACCAAATACATTGTACTTTATGGTTCGGTGGTTGAATCTTGCTCCGGTATTCATCCTTCCCCGAGTGCCATAAGTCAATTCTGCGCTGCCGTTTGTTCCGAGGTCTTCGCCTTTTTTGAGGATGATATCTATCACACCGCCTTCCGCATCGGCATCAAACCTTGCATTGGGATTGTTGATGATTCTGATCTGATCCACGGCACTTGCTGGTAGTTGATCGAGGTTTTGAGTCAGGGATGAGTTGCGGCCGTTGATAAGGATATTTGTTCCTGTGCTTCCTCTCAAAGCAATCG
The DNA here is from genome assembly GCF_024741135.1 of Aquiflexum gelatinilyticum. Lineage (GTDB taxonomy): Bacteria > Bacteroidota > Bacteroidia > Cytophagales > Cyclobacteriaceae > Cognataquiflexum > Cognataquiflexum gelatinilyticum. Next base: position 164,174 of record NZ_JANSUY010000004.1, on the reverse strand, counting down.
TCCCGTCATCACCCACACTGATCGAAGGTGTATTTCTGAGGATGTCAAGCAAGGTACCGCCTAGGTTTGACATATTGGCTTCGGGATTGATGGTGATGCCTTCCAGATCTGCCCGAAGGGGGATTTTTGACGTCTGCACGACAACTTCTTGGAGATCTTGGTTTTCACTTTTGACCTCGATCTTTCCCAGATCTTTATTGCTATTTAAAACGATGTCGGTGATGGTTTTTTTATCATAGCCGATAAGGTAGAAATTTAATTCATAATTGCCGTTAGGAGCAGAAAGGGAAAATTCTCCAGAGTCTTTGGTATCCGAAAAGGTCACAGGAGTATCTGTTCCAGGTTTGAAAAGGGCAACCTGCATAAACAGTACCGGCTGTTTGGTATCAGCATCAATAACCCTTCCTTTGATGGTCAAGGAATTGTCTTGAGCATTTGAAATAAAGGGAAATACAATAAAAAAGGTAATACTTAAATACCTGTAAAAAGCTGTACCGGGTAAAATTTTCATGAGAATCGCTATCAAAATAGTGTTTGTACACTTTTATTAACCCAGTGAAGCCCTTTGTGGTTTGGGAAAAAGACTGTTTTTATTCTAAAGGGGAAATATATTCCATCAGTGGAAGGAATCCCTAAGTCATTATTTGAACAAGAAACCTTTTTCATTTACCATAACACACTTTTTAATTCTCGCGTGTAAAGCGCAGTAAAATCTGGAAACACCTTTAAATGAATTGCGAAGCTTTGATAAGATTTGGTTGCTTTGGATAAAGTGGTTGGAGATTTCTGCTAATTTTATCCAACCAAGCTTCCAACCCACAATTAACCATAAAAGGAAACCATGATTTCAAATCTTAAAGACTTTGTAAACCAACCTTATCCTTTTTACTACAAAGGCAAGCAACTTTTTTACTTTGCACTGCTGATTTTTATGATGAGTGTGTTCTTCAATTATTTTTTTGAGCCCTTCGATAATTATGTACCGGAACACAAAATGGATTTCTTTTGGATCAGCGTGATCCATTCAGTCAATGCGGCTTTGGTAGTTTTGCTTCTTTTTGGACCAATCGGCATGAAAATAAATGAGGACAAATGGACCGTCAAAAAAGAAATGGTACTTGCCACGGCCTTATTTGTAACCATTGGAATATTTCAGTTTTTGATCAGAGACCTGATCTATGACAACCCCTACAATTGGTCTTGGAGATACTTCTTTGAAGAGATCCGAAATACCTGCCTCGTGGGGATTTTGTTTTTTGCGATCATCGTCCCGATCAATTTTATCCGACTGAAAAGCCAACATGCAGAACTCGCTTCCCAATTCAATGCCAAGCCACATCCGGAAATGTTGACAGACAGTCAGGAATCAGTTGCCATTCAGACCCAACAAAAAAGTGATGACTTTTCACTTGATCCCAAAGGATTTCTCTTTGCCAAAGCGGATGGAAACTACCTCGAAATCATGGTCAGCCAAAATGGAGAAATCCAAAAACTGCTGAAAAGGATGACGCTGAAGGAGTTTGAAACCCAACTCAAAGCGCCGGACCATATCATCAGAACCCACCGGTCTTACCTTGTCAACCTCCATCATGTAAGCGATATCAGGGGAAATGCACAGGGCTACCAACTTCATTTGACCCATCATCCTGAGACGATTCCGGTTTCGAGAGGGATGATTCCTCTGTTTGAAAGCCGCATCAATGCCTAGACTTTGTCATTCATCACAAAACCTTGACAGCCATCCCAAGGCTGTTTTTTTCTCTTTTTTGATTTCTACATTTGACCAAAAGAAAAGAAAATGCGCAGGTACGATTTGGATTGGCTTCGGGTCATCGTTTTTGGATTGTTGATATTTTACCATGTGGGGATGTTTTTCGTTCCTTGGGGTTGGCATATCAAGAATGACATCATCTATCCCAACCTCCGTTGGCCGATGCTTTTTGTGAACCAATGGCGTCTGCCCATCCTGTTTGTGATTTCGGGAATGGGAACATTTTACGCATTGTCTAAGAGAAGCGGCGGCGCTTTTGCCAAAGAAAGAATCGCAAGGCTGCTGATTCCATTGATCGCCGGCATTATCCTGATAGTACCGCCGCAGGTATACTTTGAGCGCTTGGACAAGGGGCAGTTTAGCGGCGGGTATTTCGACTTTTGGCCTTCGGAAGCATTTATCGGAGTCTATCCGGAAGGAAATTTCTCTTGGCACCACCTTTGGTTTTTGCCTTACCTGTTGTTGTTTTCTTTGGTTTTGATTCCGGTATTTTTGTACCTCAGGGACCATCCGCAGGCGGGGATTCTGAGAGGAATGCGGAAGTTGGCGGCAACACCATTCGGTCTGTTTTGGTTGGTCATACCGCTTTACATCTGGGAATCTCTGGTCGAACCTTTCTTTGAATCCACCCATGCTTTGGTCGGGGATTGGTTCAATATCATCAATTTCATCACTTTCTTTTTCTATGGTTTTCTGGTGGTATCCGTCAGGGAGATTTTTTGGAAAACAGTTCTGGAAAACCGTCGCAAGTACCTGTATTTAGGTTTTGTAGGATTTACGCTGATGGTTGGTTTGAGGCAGCTTTATGAAGATTCGGTTTTGGTGCATTTTGTTGAGGCGGTTTTCAAAGTCATCAACCTTTGGGCTTGGATCTTGGTTCTGTTTGGCTATGCTGCTGCCTATTTGAATAAACCGAGCGCACAACTCACTTACGCCAATGAGGCGGTTTATCCGTTTTACATCCTCCATCAAACCATCACAGTCGCATTGGGATATTACCTGATGCATGCAGATTTGGGGCTTTTTGTCAAATTTTCCCTAATGTCAATCGGAACTTTTGGAATAGCCTGGCTGATCTACGAATTCGGCATCAGGAGATGGAATTGGGTCAGGCCCTTGTTTGGGTTGAAGGGGAAATTTAAAGAGTTGAAAATTAATTCTTTGGAGGGTTCCAGGATTTAAAGATTCATTTTGATGATTTTTAACAGGAAATTTTCAGTTTCTTTAAGAATAAATAAAACCCCATTCTTTATAGAAAGGGTTTTGCTCCAATAGTGGCTTTATGAGAGACTTTAATATTTTTTCCATTCCTAGGTTTCATCAATATTTTTCTGAAATAGGTGAAGATAAATTATTGAAATTATCTGATAAAAAGTGGAGTGAACTAATTGATAATATCCAATCTCTTGAAGAGGATTGGAATAAATTCTCAGAATCACTTGAAGAAATTTCAATATGCGGAAGGGTGATTAATCGGTCTGCTTTAGCTAACCCCTATAGCCTACGCACCGAAATAAATATGGAAAACAGCAAGGATAGTTTGGTTATCTGTCTGAGTAGCTTGGGTGAATTTTATGGATTCTACTACTATTCCTTTTCCAAAGAAGCAGCAATTCCGATTAGATATTATTCAAAAGACTTTCGGGATTATTCGAAAATTATTGAAAAAGTCGATTCAAGAATAAGCTATTTCCCGTTTTCAGAAGGGCATGTAGAAGCTACTTTGGAGGTTGAAAAACAAATGAAAAGATGGTTTCCTAGATTTGAAAAACTGGACCCATTCACGGCTCATTTTAAAGTGGAGAATATCATGATTCAAGAGGAATTTTATCCCAAACTTGATTTGTTCCAATTGATTTTCATTTATGAACCAGTTGCGCTATAAAATTATCCTTGCATGCTGTGCCTTCTTTTTTCTTAGTTCTTGTGGGATGGGAGCAAAGGAGATTTGCAAAACATTTACTTTAATGTCTGATAAAATTAAGGTCGACACCTTGGTTATAAATTATCCCGAAAGGAATCAGATTTATTCCACAGAACTTCGAATGAAAGGAGAGGTATCTGAAACGGTTTTGGTAAATATTGAAGGCATAAAGAGCCTTCAACTTCCACCCGGGATTTATGATAGTTTGATCTACAAAGGAGACTGGTATGGCAATCCGATGGTTCTCGAAGTCAAAGGAAATTCCGGTACTCAGCTTGAATTTTGCGCCAACTTCTATTTTTAGGAAATGTAAAACCCCTCTTGAAACCCTTCCTGATGGGTTTATCTTTCATATACTATCTTTTTAGGATTGGATCAGACAGCCTTGGGTGGAAGGGGAAATATAAACAACCGCTGAGAAATCCATTGCCGAATCCCATGTTATGAAAAGGATATCAGCGTTGAAATTTCCATTGGAAATCTTATCTTTAAAGTATTAAACTCGCCGATATGACAAGTGTGGAATTGAAGAAAATATTGATTCAAAGAATTACAGAGATCAATGATGAACAATTTTTGAAGGCAATTAGAACCATCTTAGACACCAAAATAGAATCTGAGGTAATGCTATTGTCTGAGGGGCAAAAATTGGAAATTCAAGAATCCAGGAAAGAAGTAGTAGATGGTAAATTTGTTGATCAAAGTGAACTTGAAGCTGAATTTGGCAAATGGTTAAAAGAAAAATAATCTGGTCCCATAGGGCCAAAATCAAGCTTTTTGAGATTCTTGATTTTTTTGCTGAAAGGAATGGGAATACTTTTTACTCGAAAAAATTGTTTTCAAAATTTTCTAAAGAACTTAACCTTCTAAAAAAACAACCTGAAATTGGTGTAGTAACTGATCTTGATGGTGTGAGAGGTCTCATTGTAGGAGATTATATTTTATACTATGAAATAACTTCCGAATCAATTGTGATTCATACAGTTTGGGATGTTAGGCAAAATCCTGAAGACTTGAAGATTAAGTGAGATGTTCCTTCTAAATCCTTTTTGATTTTGGATTTCAAAGTTCATCAAAAAAAGGAAGATTGTAATTTCGGTTCTTTTTGGGTAATTTATTGACCTTCAATAACGTAAGCCCAATGGATCAATCCAATAAAATCAACCGAAGAGAATTTATCGGTTCGGCCGCTGCAGTAGCAGCGACCATCTCCATCGTCCCATCCCATGTCATCGCCGGCAGCGGCAAAATTCCTCCCTCTGATCAGGTCACTGTGGCCAACATTGGCTGCGGCACCCAAGGCCTCCGTGAAATGGGTGACCTGCTCCAAAACCCAAAAGTCAGGGTGGTGGCAGTCTGTGATTCCAACAAATACAGTACAGACTATATCGATTGGTCCGCCAATGGAATCCGCAATGACATTCGAAAAGTCTTGGGCGATGACTCATGGTGGGAAAATGTCCCGGGAATCCCCGGTGGCCGCGATGTGGGACAGGCTTATGTGGAGCAATATTATGGCAAGAACAAACCTGCCAAAAAATACAAAGGCTGCGCTTCCTATGAAGATTTCAGGGAAATGTTTGCCAAAGAAAAAGGGATCGATGCCGTCAAAATCATGACCCCCGACCATACCCATGCGCCGATTGCTTTGGCTGCCATGGCTCAGGGAATCCATGTGGTGACCCACAAGCCGATTTCCAACCGGCTATTGGAAGGAAGAAAAGTCATCGAAAAAGCAAAAGAAACGGGGGTGATTACCCATCTTTTGGCTTGGTCAGACCGGCCCGAATACCGACAGATGAAGGCTTGGATGGATGAAGGTCTGATCGGAGACCTGACCGAAATCCACAATTGGTCTTACCGTCCTGTGTGGCAACAGTGGACCAAAAGACCGACCGAACCGAAGGCAATTCCCGCAGGATTCAATTGGGACCTGTGGCTAGGGCCTGTACCCGACATGCCCTATCATCCCAACTATACCCACAATGTCTTCCGTGGATGGTATGAGTTTGGCGGCGGATCTGTGGCGGATATGGGACATTACAGTTTGTTTCCGCTTTTTGAGACTTTGGGAATCACCAAATCCCCTTTGAGTGCGAGGGCTTTTGGCACCACTTCTCGCGAGGAAATCAACCAAGTCTATCAATGGGTCAAAAACGATGTCGCATTTCCCGCGAGCAGTATGATCAAATGGAAGTTTCCCGAGCAGGCGGCTCTGCCGGCATTTGACCTGTTTTGGTACGATGGGGGCATGAAGCCATTTGCCCCCGAGGAACTCGATATGGATGGCAGGGATACTCCCGAGGAAGGATTGATGCTTGTGGGGACAAAGGGTAAAATCCTTGGAGGTTTCAGAGGGGAAAATCCAGTGCTGCTTCCTGAAAGCAAAATGAGCCAAAGACCTGCTTCGGAGCGGATAGATTCGAGGGCGGTTCTGCGAAATACTGACGCTTGGGTCGAGGCCATCCTGTCGGGCCAACAAACTCCCGGAAGTTTTATCCGTGCCCAAACCATCACCGATACCATCAATCTCGGTGCAGTTGCTTTAAGGGCAAACAAAAAAGTGGACTTTGATGCCGCTGCCCTTAAAATCACCAATGATGAAAATGCCAATAAATTCCTGACCCGTGACTACAGATCCGGTTGGGAAATCTGATTTTATATTGTAAGAAGTAAATGAAAAAAGATTTAAGGTTCAATGCTAAAAAGTCGGTGACACCTGTCTTCCGTCTTCCGACTTCCAACTGTTTTGGATCCTAATTCCCCGTTTACTGGAAACATTTGAGTACCTAAAGGATTCACTTTTAACCAACCCTTCCAAAAAATGAAAGACAGAAGAAATTTCCTCAAAACAACAGGAGTCGCTGCTGCAGCACTGACTTTTGGACTTCCCCAATTTGCATTTTCTATGAAAAATGAAGATCCTCTATTCAAGATTTCGCTTGCCGAATGGTCGGTAAACAGGTTGCTTTTCGCAGGAAAGATGGACCACTTAGATTTTGCTTTGCTTTCCAAGAAGCACGGCATAGACGCGGTGGAATATGTCAACCAGTTTTTTATGGACAAAGCCAAAGACATGAACTACCTCAGGGAAATGAAAACCAGGGCTGATGGCGAGGGAGTGACTTCGGTTTTGATCATGTGTGACAGAGAAGGCATGCTAGGGGCAGCCACATCCGAAGAGCGCAAGCAAACAGTCGAGAACCACAAAAAATGGGTGGAGGCCGCCAAGTTTTTGGGTTGCCATTCGATCCGTGTCAATGCTTACACCGCCGTACCATGGAGCGAGGATCCAAAAGCGGAGAAGCAGGCGATTGATGTCTGCAGTTCAGGATTGAGGCAACTGTGTGAGTTTGCCGATGATTTTGACATCAATGTTGTGATCGAAAACCATGGAGGATTTTCAAGTAATGGGAAGTGGCTTGCCGAAATGATCAAACAGACAGCCCACAAAAGAGCAGGTACCTTACCGGATTTTGGTAATTTCAGGATTCATGCTGATGACAAAAGAGTGGTTTCCTACGATTCCTACCGCGGTGTGGACGAACTTATGCCCAAAGCTACTGGAGTCAGCTTGAAGCCAACCGTATGGGATGACCGTGGCAATGAATCTGCCTTGGATTATAACAGGATGATGAAAATAGTGCTTTCCCATGGCTACCATGGCTATGTAGGTATTGAGCATGGCGAAAAAGACCGTGAGTGGGAAAGCATCGTCGATATCCGAAATACCTTGACCGAGTTGAGGAATTTGATGACGGGGTGATTTGGTTTAAAAGGCCTTAGTGAAATTGGGATTGGATATTGATTGATACTAGATATTAATCGATATTCCGGTCCTAATTTTTCATTTTTTCTAAATCTCTGGAGAAATAGAGTCAGTAAAGGAAAAATCAACAATTTGGAATGAAATTTCCTGAATAAAGGTGTCATATTTTCAACCTTCAAACCTTCAAACTTTCCAACCTTAAACCCTAATTTTCCAATCTTCCAATTTTATAATATTTCAATCCTTACCTTTGCAACATGGACAGTACGGCAAAGAAAGACATCAGAAAATTCACCTTGGAGCAGTTGGAGGAATTTTTTATCGAAAAGGGTGAAAAGAAATTCAGGGCCAAGCAGGTATATGAATGGCTTTGGAACAAGTCTCTCAAAAATTTTGATGACATGAGCAACATCTCCAAGGAAACCAGGGAAATGCTCAAAGCCAACTTTATCATCAACCATATCCACGTCGACCTGATGCAGCACTCTGCTGACGGTACAATCAAAAACGCCGTCAAGCTTTTTGACAGCAAAATCGTGGAATCTGTCCTGATTCCCACCTCCAAGCGGATTACAGCCTGTGTTTCCTCGCAGGTAGGTTGCAGCCTCGACTGTAACTTCTGCGCCACTGCTCGGCTGAAGCGCATGCGCAACCTCAACCCGGACGAAATCTACGATCAGGTAGTTGCCATCAAGGAAGAAGCAGAAACCTACTTCAACCGCCCCCTGACCAACATCGTCTTTATGGGCATGGGCGAACCACTGCTCAATTATGCCAATGTCATCGAAGCCATCGACAAAATCACCTCTCCAGAAGGACTCGGAATGGCTGCGAGAAGGATCACACTTTCTACTGTTGGAATCCCTAAAATGATCAAGAAAATGGCCGATGATGAAGTCAAATTCAACCTTGCCATTTCGCTGCATTCCGCTATCAATGAAACCAGAAGCCAACTGATGCCGATCAATGATGTCAATCCTTTGGAAGACCTTGCGGAAGCTCTGAAATATTGGTACCAAAAAACCAAGCGAAAAGTCACGTATGAATATGTGATATGGGATGGCATCAATGACAACGAGGAACATGCCCGGGCCTTGGCCAAATTCTGCAAAATCATTCCTTCCAAAGTCAACATCATCCAATACAATCCGATCGATGAAGGGGAATTCCGTCAGGCATCCAAAGATGCGGTGGAAATGTATGTGCGCATTTTGGAACAAAACGGGATCGTCGCTAAAGTCCGCAAATCCCGAGGACAGGACATCGATGCGGCTTGCGGTCAGTTGGCCAATAAAAACGAAGTGGCCCAATTGGAGTAGTCGTCACTCAGGTATTTTTAAATCCCCTCCTTTTTTCCAGTCAAACCATTTTTCCAATTTTTATGACCTTGTTTTTCGTTTGGATAAAGTATTTGTAAAAATTAAAACTAAATTCAACAGTAAAACAAACCTTGAAGAAAGTTGACCGTAATGGTTAATATCTTTCATTGTAAAACCGTCTAATCCAAAACCCAGATCACAAATGAGCGGCGTAAAGTATCCCTTATTTTTATTGATTTTTCCTTTTTTTTATTTCTTTCCCCCATTTCAAAAGCAGTCCAATATCACCGAGCTCTCGGAGAAAATTCTCAAAATGACAGAAAGTTATGTCAATGATTTTCCTGAGGAAAAGGTTTTTGTCCACTTGGACAAAAGTACTTACGCAGCCGGTGATTTGATTTGGTTTTCAGTTTATGTTACCGCCGGAAGCCCTGATTTGCCATCGCCTTTGAGCAAAACTGTATATGTGGATCTTTTGGATAACCGTGGAAATCTGCTTCAACAGCGTACTGTCAAAATTGACGAGGGGCAGGGTAATGGCGATTTTAAACTGGATAATTTTACAAAAGAGGGTATTTACCAAATCAAAGCTTATTCGTACTGGTCAAAGGGATTCGGGGCCGAATCAGTTTTTGAGACAAAAATTGAAGTTTTTGAGCCATATAACTTGAAGTTTCAGCCTTCAGTTGTTTTTGAAAAAACAGAAAATGGCAACGAAATTCAATACCAAGCTAAAATTACTGCAGTTGACCGCATCTTGGCTCCACTCAAAAACGAAAATCTTGAATATGAATTTGCAAGTGGCGGAAATCTGATCAAAAAAGGAACAATTAAATTGGATGAAAATGGGGCAAATACACTTGGACTAACTTTGCCTGTTTCTGCTTCTGACAAAGTTTCTGAATTGATTTTGACTTGGAATGAAAATGAAGAATACGGTATCGCCAGAAAATTCATTTTACCTTTTCCTTCAGGAAGTATAGACATTCAGTTTTTGCCGGAGGGTGGTGACCTGATTTCGGGGTTCAATAATAAAGTGGCTGTAAGGGCAGTCTATCCCGATGGTTCACCGGTACAGCTCTCTGGAAAAATCAATCTTGGAGAAGAAGAAATTGATTTTGCCACCAATGAATGGGGGGTGGGAGCTTTCAGTTTTATCCCCAAAGAGGGTCAAAGTTATTTGGCCAAAATTACTGTCAAGGATCAATCTTTTGAGAAAACACTTCCTCAGGTCAAGTTGCAAGGAATTAACCTTGCTGTCGACAATACCAAGGATTTGGTCCTGAATATATTGATTCAGGCCAATGATTTCAAAGCAATTTCACCCACAGGAGAAGGCTTACTCGTGGTACATGCACGAGGGCGTATCGGTCACATGCAGGTCATCAACCTATCCAATGGTGTCACAGGAGCCCGGATCAACAAAGCCAATCTTGCTCCGGGAATCAATCAGGTTACGATTTTTGAACCAAGTGGTAATGCCTTGGCTGAACGCTTGGCCTACATTCCCCATCCTGAAAGGAAGATTACCCTAGATTCCTCAAAGGTTGTGTTGGAGCCACGGAAAAAAAATTCCTGGAAGCTTAGCCTTGATGGAGAGGGATTTGAAAAAGGTGCTTATTCTGTATCAGTTACTGATTCGGAGGGTTTTTCGGATAGTTTCTCTTCAAACATCATTTCATACCTTAAAATGGAATCAGAACTCCGCGGAAATATCCATGCGGCAAAGTATTTCTTTGGAGAAACAAAGGATCTTGAAGGCCTTGACTTGATCATGCTGACCCATGGCTGGAGACGGTTTGATTGGGAGAAAGTATTGGAAGGGAAATTTGAAAACCCGAATTTCATCGAACAGGGAATCAATATTACCGGTACTATCAAGCCTAAAGCAAATACCAAAAAAAGTGTAACCGGCGGGATGATCAATGTATTCAGCAAAGGGAAAGAAGATGATTTTATTGCTGTCGAATACAATGAAACAGGCAAATTCATCATCGATGATTTGATATTTTCTGACACCACGCTCTTGACAATTTCCATCAACGACAAAAAAATGAAGGAATTTGTGGAATTGGATTTGGATGATCCTATTGCCAAATATGATTCATGGGAAGGATTCAAGCCAATAGTCAAAGGCTTCCAACTTAATCCATTTCTTAGAGAATACCTTTCCAATGCAGAGAAAAGAAGGCAGGCCTCTGCTGCATTTGATGAGATGGAATTGGTGGATATTGAGGAATTTGTAATCCAATCCCGGAAATATGAGGTTGCAAATGATGAAGTGACCCGTGTCTATGGAAAAGGCGACATGACCCTTGTTCCTGCCGAAATCGGTGGATTTGAAGGGTATTTTGACATTTGGCAATTGCTTCAAGGCAGATTCCCCGGTGTGCAGATCAAACCCAATCCAATGGGTTCACCTACGATCACGATCCGGGGTGCAGGTTCATTGAATGCCCTTTCACCTATATTTTTGCTGGATAATGTCCCTGTGGATGCCCAATTTTTAAGTGCGATTTCGCCAAGGGACATGGCTGCCATTGATGTTTTCAAAGACGGGGCAAGTTTGGCCATGTTTGGTTCGGCAGGTGCCGGAGGTGTAATCGCGGTTTATACCAAACGGGGAAACGGGATCGTCGACACAGGTGAAGGGGTTTTTAATATCAGATTTCCGGGATATTCCACTCCCAAAGAATTTTATATGCCAAAATATGATACAGAAACTCCTGCCAAACCGGATTACCGATCCACATTGTACTGGAATCCCAAGTTGAAAATGGTTGGAAATACTGCCAAAATTGAGTTTTTCAATAATGACGTTGTCCAAAAATTCAAAGTCGTCATTCAGGGAATCGATCAATTTGGAAGGTTATCTTATTTGGAAATGGAGGTTGGGTCATAGGATTTTTATTTCTCGCAAAGACGCAGAACCCCAAAGGAAAAGAAAGAAGCAAAGTAAAAGCTTCCAGAAATGGAGGCTTTTTGCTTTAAATTACCCTTTACTATTTTTTACTTAGTAAGCCAAGACTGAAAACTGCTTACTGAAATACCGACTACTTAAAAAAACCTACTTCTTACTGAATTCAAATAGTTTGCGTTTCTCTTCCTTACTGAGTGCCTCATAGCCTTTGGCTGCTATTTTGTCCAAAATCAAGTCAATTTCCTCTTGTGTGGCGACTTCAACTTTCGTTCCGCTGGATTTCGTAGTGGAGGTCTTGGTATAATCCTGCCCTGAATAATAGGTTTTGCTCTTGCGGTAGGTGACTTTTACAGAAGATTTTCTGGAGAAAATTCCTTTGAAAAAATTTCCTATGGCCTGTATCCATGAGCCGATATCCCTGCCTTTTTGGAGCTGATATACATACAAAAATCCCAAAGCGGCACCTCCCAAATGTGCCAATTCCCCGCCGGCATTGTTCCCCGTCGAATTGACAAATGCGATCAGGACATAAAATATGGCAATATATTTGATTTTGACCGGACCAAGTAACAATAAAAAAAAGGTAGTGTTTGGTGCCAAGGTAGCTGCTGCGACCACCACGGCATACACGCCGGCACTTGCTCCCAACATCCGCGCGCTAGCCAAGGATTCCGCAAAATACGGGGAGATATTGTACATCACAAGGTAAAGCACCCCACCTGCTAAGCCACCCAAAATATAGATATTGGCTAATTTTTTACTTCCAAGGTATTCAGTAAGCAACAATCCAAACCAATACAAAAACAGCATATTGAAAAGGATATGGAAAATCCCTTCATGGAAAAACATATAAGTCAATACTGACCACGGCTGGATTATCAGCTGTGGGATGTCCGCCGGCATCATCAGCAAAGACCTGAAACTTTCGTATATATTTCCTGCCCCCGAGAAGGTTAAGATCACCCGGACAAAAACCATTACAAAAAACACCAGGATGTTGATCGCCATGATCTTGTACAAGCTGTTGTTTTGAAGCTTAAATGCGTTTTTGAGGTTATACCAGAATCCTTCGTACATAGTCAGTTTTAATAAAAATCTTTCCTACTTTTTTTCCAATAATACACCAATCCAGCTCCCACTATCAAACCACTGAGGTGGGCAAAGTGCGCCACATTGTCCAATGGGTTGTTGTTAACAACGTTGTAAATGGTGTAAAGGCCGTAAAACAGCACCAGATATTTGGCTTTGACTGGCATAGGGGGAAACAATAAAAACAGCTGTGTGTTTGGAAACAGCATCGCAAAAGCAATTAATACTCCAAATAAGGCACCAGAAGCACCCACCATGGGGACATTGGCTTGGTTGTCCCTAGTGGCAGTCATATTTTCTTTTGCCCTTTGGATAAGTGCTGGATCTTCAGGATTTCGGCTGTAGGCATCAATAAAATCAAAGACAGCAGGTTTGAAATGGTGTCTGTTTTCTATTACAAACCGGTTGAATAGTTCTGGACTAGGCTCTTCATAAAATTCACTGATTTTATTATCGAGCTTGTTCATCTGAAAAGCTGTATAGCCTGAATACAACAATCCTGAACCCACACCACATACCATCCAAAGTGTCAAAATCTTTTTGGGTCCAAGAAACTGCTCCAACAAAGGTCCGAAGATAAATAAACCAAACATGTTGCTGAATAGATGCCATCCATCGGCATGCATAAACATGTACGTCAAAAATTGGGTAGGGATAAATCTGTTGCTGTTGACATAGTACAAAGCAAGCAAGCCATTCAGTTGTGGCATCAAAAATGCCGTCACCGCATAGACTGCCACAGTAATAATTAAAATGTTTTTTACTACTGGAGTAATATTTCTAAACATATACTATCTGGTAAAGAAGCCATGAATTTGTTGTAAATCAATTTTGACAAAAGTTTTGTTCCCTGAAAGCCCATAATTTGGATTTTGGCAGGCAAATAGCTGGCCAACAATAATTTCCATCTCTGACATGTCCAGCTTGCTGCCTCGTTTGATGGCTGATCTTCTGGCAAGAGACCGGGCGAGATTTTCTCTTTTGTCTAGGGAAAGCTCTGATTTGAAATGTTTGAATTGCTCAAGCAGTCCTTCAAACAGCGCCTTTTCATTGTTTACCTGAATGTCTGCCGGCACTCCCTGGATCAAAACAGTGTCCTTGCCAAATTCCACGATCACAAAACCAAGACTCATTAGCTCGTCTTTGATGTCCATCACCAAGGCAAAATCCGTTTGGCTCAACTGGACATGGGGAGGAAACAAGCATTGCTGAGAGGCACCTGCCGTCTGCATAAGTTGCTTTCGGTACCTTTCGTATAAGATCCGCTCATGTGCCGTCTGCTGGTCAATAATCATTAGGCCGGTGGACATTTGAGCCACAATATAATTGTTTTCAACTTGAAATATTGCCCCGGTGGCATTCACTTCAGGAAATTGGAGTACATCTTCATTGGCTTTGGAAGAGATGGTAAGGATTTCCCCTTCGTCAATATTCCTGATCTCTTTCCCTCTCGAAATCTCTGTGGAATTTCCCCCCCCCTCAAAAAGTCTTTCCCAACCTGAGACAGATTGCCTTTGAAAAGCAGGAGTTTGGAACATTTTGTATTTGTTGTCCTGAGTTAGGGAATCAGGCTTAAGAGTATTTTCGGTATGGACAGCCTCGTTTTGCTCGCTATTGGATTTCCAGTTTTCAGTAAAATTCACATCAAAGCTGAAGTCCAAGGCAGGCACCACATTATGGGCACCAAGTGATTGCTTGACTGCTGACCTTACCACCGCATAAACGGTCCTTTCATCGTCAAACTTAATCTCGGTTTTGGTTGGATGGACATTGATGTCAATATGGCTCGGGTCAATTTCCAAAAACAACACATAAAATGGCTGCATGTCGCTTGCCATGAGTCCTTCAAAGGCATTGCTGACTGCGTGGTTGAGGTAGTTGTTTTTGATAAATCTGTTGTTCACAAAAAAATACTGCTCTCCACGGGTTTTTTTGGCAGATTCCGGTTTGCCGATATAGCCACGGACATTCAGGTGTGGCGTTTCTTCTAGGCAGGATACCAATTGTCCCTGATAGGATTTCCCGAAAATTCCCAAAATCCTGTGGCTCAGTTTTCCTGGTAAAAGTCTGAAAAGTTCAAGGTCATTTTGGATGAAAGTAAATCCAATTTCAGGGTAGGAGAGGGCTACCCTTTGAAACTCTTCCACCATGTGACGCATCTCTACGGGATTGGATTTAAGAAAATTTCTTCTGGCTGGAACGTTAAAAAAAAGATTTCTAACCGATATCGAGGTTCCTTCAGGGCATGAAACGAGTTCTTGTTTTTTCACCTCCGAACCTTCCATCACAATTATGGTCCCCAATTCAGCACCGCTTTGACGGGTTTTCATCTCTACTTGGGCAACAGCCCCGATGGAGGCCAAGGCTTCCCCTCGAAATCCAAAAGTCCGGATCGAAAACAAGTCTTCTGTATTTCTGATCTTGGAGGTGGCATGCCGCTCAAAACTCATTCTCGCATCCGTCATGGACATACCTTTTCCGTTGTCTATGACTTGTATGAGGGTTTTTCCGGCATCTTTTACGATCACCTGAATATGGGTGGATTTTGCATCCACTGCATTTTCAAGGAGTTCTTTGAGGGCCGAAGCCGGACGTTGTACTACTTCTCCTGCCGCAATTTGATTGGCTATTGCATCCGGGAGAAGGTGAATGATATCACTCATTGTTTGAGCCTTCCCTTAAGCTTGACAATCAATGATACCAGCAAAACTCCTGTTGCAAAATAAAGCAGGTAATACACAGCATCAGGCCCATAATAAACATAACCAAATACAAGGGTGATCAAAACCAAAAAAATCAATAGCCTCAAAAATCCGGTATTCGAAAAAGGAGTGGAGGTTTTACCCTTGATGGGACTCCCTTGAGTAAAAGCGCCTCTGATGGCCGAACCCCGGAATGAATCATTTTCAGGGTCATATCCTTCTTCATAAGGTAATTTTCCTTCAGCCTGCAATTCTTTTTTGATCCTTGCAGTCCTTTGTTCGATTTCCTCCTTGACAGGATCATAGAACCGAGGTTTGATATCAAACCGCATGGGTTGGGCTGTTCTGAATAAAGAGGGTAATTTCATAGGACGGTTAAATTCAATTTGGTAATCATTCAATTATAAAACATCTGTCCCAATCATCACATATTGATACTTTGGGCTTCTTTTTTTCGTATATGTTTGTACAAATTGATGTATATTCATACAAAGTTATTTTAAAATTTAAGCAATAAAAATTAAACAATAGCATGCGGGTAAAAGTTTGGGGTGTCCTTCTTGGGTTGTTGGTAATTTTTCAGTCGGATGCGTTGATGGGTTGGGAAAAATCCGGCTTGGATTCAAAATTGGATGAAAAGGACCCGCTTCTGTCAGAAAATCTTGGTAGGCAGATGGAGTGGGTGGACAGTGTATTTGAAACCAACAGTTTTGAGGATCGGTTAGGGCAGCTTTTCATGGTAGCCGCGTATTCCAATAAGGATGAAAAGCATACCGAGGAAATTGCCAAACTTGTAACCGAGCAAAATATTGGAGGATTGATATTTTTTCAGGGTGGACCTGTGCGGCAAGCTAACTTGACCAATTATTACCAGTCGATTGCCAAAATGCCGCTTTTTATTGCCATGGATGCAGAATGGGGAGTCAATATGCGCTTGGATTCCATCATAGGATTTCCCAAAGCCATGACCTTAGGAGCCATTCCCGACGAAGATCTGATCTATGAAATGGGAAAGGAAATTGCCTTTCAGTTCAAGGAATTAGGTATGCATATCAATTTTGCTCCTGTGGTGGATGTGAATTCAAATCCCGAGAATCCTGTGATCGGATACAGGGCTTTTGGAGAAGAAAAACATTTGGTCGCAAGGAAATCCCTTGCGTATATGAAAGGTTTGCAGGATAATGGGGTCATGGCTAACGCCAAACATTTTCCAGGCCACGGAGACACAGAGACAGATTCCCATTACACCCTTCCCGTCATCAAACATTCCGAAACAAGAATTAAGGATATTGACCTATACCCGTATAGAGAATTGATTGAAAATGACTTGATGAGTGTCATGGTCGCTCATCTGCATGTGCCCAGCATGGATAGCGAAACCAATAAAGCCACCACACTTTCCAAATACGTAGTCACTGATTTGCTCAAAAAGCAAATGAATTTCAATGGACTTGTTTTTACTGATGCCCTAAACATGAAGGGGGTTTCAAGTTACCTGAAACCCGGTGAAGTGGACCTTTATGCCCTTTTGGCGGGAAATGATGTGCTGCTGTATTCACAGGATGTACCCAAAGCAAAGGCATTGATCCTTCAGGCGATCAACGAAGGAAAAGTCAGCCAAGAGGAGGTGGATGAAAAGATCAGAAGAATCCTAAAAGCCAAATTTTGGGCAGGTTTGGATCAAAGGAGGCCCATTGAAACTTACAAGCTAGCCGAAAGAATCAATAGGCCCGAGGCAGATTTGTTGGTAGAAAAACTTTATGAGAGAGCCATCACTGTGACCTCCAACAAGGATAATCTTCTCCCTCTCAAACATCTAGACATGCAGCATTTGGCTTCGCTTACCATTGGCGGAGATGGCGCAGAGTTTCAAAAAAAGCTTGACAAATATGCCAGGATAGACCACTTTCAAATCAGCAAAGGTTCTGACCAAGGAAGTCTCAGTGACATGGCTGCCAAGCTGAATGACTATCCAACCGTCATAGTCGGCATGATGGGAATCACCAATACCCCAAAAAGGAATTTTGGGGTAAGTATGACTGATTTTGAATTCATCCAAAAACTGAGCGAAGAAAAAAATGTGATTTTGGCTGTTTTTGGAAGTGCCTATTCCATTAAATCTTTGCCGGAAATGCCGCATACCATCGTGGCTTTTGAAAATAATCCAGTCACACAAAAGCTTGTCCCTGAAATTATTTTTGGAGCAAGAGATGCACATGGCTTGCTTCCGGTTTCGGTCAACCTGACCCTGAGGCAAGGGACCGGGGGTTATTTAGAGGGATTGGGAAGGCTGTCATACAGTATTCCCGAAAGCCAAGGTCTTGACAGCAAAAAATTGGCAAAAATCGATACCATCATGGCCAAAAGCATTGCAAAAGAAGCTTTCCCGGGCGGGGTTATTTTGGTGGCCAAAAGTGGAAAGGTAGTCTTTGAGAAGGCCTACGGCTATTATGATTACAAGAAAACAAAGCCAGTAACCACAGAGACGGTGTATGACCTTGCCTCCATAACCAAAATATTGGCGACGACACAGGCGGTCATGTTTTTGGAAAGCCGGGGTATGATCGACATGAACAAGCCAATAGGACGATATATTCCGGAATTGCGAAATACCAATAAGGAGCATCTTATCCTAAAAGACATCCTAGCCCATGAAGCAGGTCTTGTTGCTTTTATGCCCCATTACGCAAAAACTGTAGAGGCGGGAAAATGGAAGTCTGAATATTACAGGACTGCCGCAGAGCAGGGATTTTCACTTCCTGTTTCCAATGATATGTTTGCAGTGAATTCCCTCCGTGACAGTATATGGGCTTGGACAGTGAAATCTGAGCTCAGAAAACCCGAACCCAATAAAAGGAAGTACGGCTATGTTTATTCTGATTTGACAATGTATCTGATGCAGGCTTTGGTTGAAGAACTGACCAATCAGCCGTTGGATGAGTTTTTGGAACAAAATCTATATGGACCCCTAGGCCTCTATACCATGACGTTTAATCCAGTCAACAAATATTCCATCGACCTCGTGGCACCGACAGAAGATGATGTGGTATTTAGAAAACGACAAATTCAAGGCTATGTACATGATCCGGGTGCCGCCATGTATGGGGGAGTTGCAGGTCATGCAGGACTATTTGGCAAAGCAAATGATCTCGCAGTAATGATGCAGCTGATGCTCAACGGAGGAAAATATGCAGATGTGGCATTTATAGATGAGGAAACGGTTCATGAATTTACCAAAAGGCAATCAACCCAAAGCAGGAGAGGATGGGGATGGGACAAGCCGGAACCTGAAAAAGGCAAAGGCGGCAGCGCTGGGAATCTTGCACCTAAAAGTACTTTTGGTCATACCGGATTTACCGGAACATGTGTTTGGGCTGATCCCGAAAACGACCTGATTTATATATTTCTTTCAAACCGTGTCCATCCTTATGCCGAAAACAATATCCTGCTCAAAGATGGCGTCCGTCAGGAAATCCATGATGTCATATACCAAGCCATGAATAATTGATTTTGAGGGAATTTTGAAAAAAACATAAATGAATTCAATGAAGACTGCTTTTCCATAAAAATATTAAATCGAAATAATTGAACAATTTAATACAAAAAGCGTGTTTAATTTTTTGTTATAAACATTCATTTGATCCAGCATGAAAATAGGAATCGTTTGTTATCCTACTTTTGGAGGTAGTGGAGTGGTAGCCACAGAGTTAGGTAAAGCCCTAGCCAAAGAAGGCCATCAAGTCCACTTCATCACATACCGACAGCCTACAAGGCTTGACTTTTTTAACCAAAATCTCTTCTACCATGAAGTGGATATCAAAAGCTATCCTTTGTTTGAACATGCGCCCTATGAACTTGCCCTTGCGAGTAAGATGGTGAATGTTGTGAATTTTGAGAAGCTTGATCTCCTACATGTGCATTATGCCATTCCCCATGCTTCTGCTGCATACATGGCCAAGCAGATTCTCAAGGAACAGGGGATATATATTCCTGTTGTCACCACGCTGCATGGGACTGACATCACTTTAGTAGGCAAAGACCCCAGCTACGAGCCGGTGGTAACCTTTAGTATCAATCAATCCGATGCTGTGACAGCTGTTTCGGAAGATTTGAGAAAAGCGACTTATGAGCATTTTGCTGTCAAGAAAGAAATTGTGGTTATCCCGAATTTCATTGATCTTGAGCGCTTTAAGAGACAAAAGAAAGAACATTTCAAATTGGCCATCTGTCCAAACGGTGAAAAACTTTTGGTGCACACTTCAAATTTCAGAAAAGTCAAGCGTGTGGAAGATGTGATTCATGTTTTCTATGAATTGAGGAAAAAAATACCTGCAAAACTGTTGTTGGTAGGGGATGGTCCTGAAAGGGACAAAATGGAAAGGCTCTGCAGGGAATTGGGTACCTGTGATGATATCAGATTCCTTGGCAAGATGGAAGCGGTGGAGGAAGTCCTTTCTGTCGCGGATCTGTTTGTGATGCCTTCTGAAAAAGAGAGTTTTGGATTGGCAGCATTGGAAGCCATGGCCTGTGAAGTCCCTGTCTTGAGTTCAGATGCCGGAGGGATTCCGGAGTTGAATATCGATGGGGTGACAGGATTTACCTGTAAGATCGGTGATATAAAAACCATGACCGAAAAAGCCCTTGAAATCTTGGATGACAAAAACCTGGAGGGCTTTAAAGAAAGAGCACTTGCAAGGGCAAAGGAATTTGATGTTTCCAAAATACTTCCCCTGTATGAGCAGGTTTATGTGCAGACATTGGAAGAAACCAAATATATGAGTACAAAATTTGCTTTGAATGATTAGGGAATTTTAGTTTTTGAGTAAAAAATATTATGTTTTAAATGTAAATTTGTGAACCGAATAAGGATGAGCTCCACAATGCTTTATCACCTGAGATTGCAAAAGTGATATTATTCAGTAACTCAAATGTTTAAACTATGCCAACAAGTACAAGTACATTGAAAAAAATCGGAAGATTGGACAGACCTGACAATACAGGTTCTGCCCATATGTTTCAGAATCCTATTCTGGAAAGGCTTTCAAGGACCCATATTTCAGTTCCAATTGTGCTTTTCTTTTTGGTTTCTTTGGTTTGCTTCTATTTTGCGATTACCAATACCAATATCAGTATCGGGGTAGGGATTTTGGTTGTACTTGCAGGAATTTTCGTATTTACTTTTGTGGAGTATATGATGCACAAGCATTTTTTCCATATGGAACCTGATACCCCCATCAAAGACAAGCTTCAATACAGTGTGCATGGTGTTCACCATGATTATCCCAGAGACAAAGACAGATTGGCGATGCCTCCATTTGTAAGTGCTGCCTATGTTTTGGTTTTCTATGCTGTTTTCACTTTGATCATGGGGGATTATGCCTTATTCTTCTTGCCCGGCTTCCTGATTGGCTATTCTTCTTACTTAGGGGTTCACTACATTGTACATGCATACCAGCCCCCAAAGAATTTCTTGAAAATCCTTTGGGTAAATCATGCCGTGCACCATTACAAAGATCCGGATGTGGCTTTTGGGGTTAGTTCCCCACTATGGGATTATATCTTGGGGACCATGCCCAAAAAGGAAAAGTAATTTAGAATCCCTCTTTCTGATTGAAAGAGGGATTTTTATTTGGATTTATTTCTCTTGGAGAAACGCTTCAGAAATTCTTTTTTGAATTCGCTGTAGGATAATGAGTCCCTGATGCTGAGAAAAAAATCCTTTGGAATTTCCATCCTGTTGTAACGTATAGACTCAAGGCTGTCGGTAAGGGTAAAGGCATCATTGTTTTCTTCCGAAATTCGCCAGATTCTTTCAATTCCTGCCTCATTACTCACCACCAAGAGATTTTCTTCGACACGATAATCATACCCAATCGGACCGATTTCGTGGTGGTGCAGGACGATCAGGGAGTCACTGACATAAAGTTCATAATAAGTAGAATCCTCCTCAAAGCCATACCAATTTCCCTGTATGCGGTTTTTTGTATTGGAGAAATTGCAGGCAGAGAAAGTAAAGGCAGTCACTATTCCTATAACCCAAAAGTTAGGTTTGAATAGGAGGTTTTTAAAAAGAAGCTGCAACCTGATTTTCATTTTGGATTACCTTTATCTTTGTCAGACAGTCAAATTACCAAATATTTGAAAATTTTACCACAGTTTTTTATGAGTTCAATATCTATCATCGGATTGGGTTGGTTGGGAGAGCCTTTGGCATGGCATCTTTTGGAAAAAGGGCACTTGGTCAAAGGGAGTACGACCTCTCCCGATAAGTTATCCGGATTGCAATCCAAAGGGATAGAAACCGCTTTGTTGAAATTTAATCCCCATCCTGAAGGTATAGGATTTAGGTCTCTTTTTGAAACTGATGTGCTTTTTGTCAATATCCCCCCAAGGTCAAAATCTGTTCCTGAAGGTTTTTATGCAGAGCAGATCAAATTTGTAAAGGAATTGGCTGTACAGTCCAAAGTAAAGAAAATCATTTTTGTCAGCTCCACCTCAGTTTATCCGGATTGGAATCAGAAAGTGGATGAATCCTTTCCATTGACTTTTGAAAATACAGGGAGCCAAGGTATTTTGAGGGCCGAACAAATTCTCCAATCCGAAAAAAGCTATGACCTGACGATTATCAGATTTGGCGGATTGTTGGGAGTAGACAGGATTCCGGGAAGGTATTTTTCCGGAAAGTCAAACGTGACAGGAGACAGCCCTGTCAATTATATCCATCAGGTAGATGCAGTCAGACTGTCTTCTTGGATTATAGAAAAAAACCTTTGGAATGAGACCTTCAATGGTGTGGCACCAATGCATCCCTTGAGAAAAGATGTTTATGAAAAGAATTCGCAGGAACTAGGCTTTGCTCCACCAATAAGCTACGCCGAAGATGGGGAAGCGATGTGGAAAGAAATTTCCTCTGATAAAATATTGGATACAGGTTTTCAGTTTCAGATGCCAGACTCTTTGGATTTTTGGTATAGGCCATAAAAAAAAGGGATCAATCGATCCCTTCCAATTCGCTTAATTCAAGCCACCTCATTTCGAGATCCTCCAGCTCTTTTTCTATTTTTTGGATTTGTTTGGCCCAATCGATCATCAGCTGATGGTCTTCTGAACCGGTATTGATTTTGGAAACCAATCCGTCTTTTTCATTGGTCAGAGTTTGGATTTTGGCATTGATTTCTTCGTATTCTTTTTTCTCCTTGAAGCTTGCCTTAGATTTTCCCGGATCGATGTTGGTTTTTTCAGCTTTTGGAGCTGACATTGTTTTCTCCTCCTTTTTTGCAGATTTCTCCTCTTTTTCCCATTCTCTGAATTCTGAATAATTGCCTGGAAAATCTTTGATAATTCCTTCTCCTTCAAAAACAAACAAGTGCTCCACCAACCTGTCCATAAAATACCTGTCGTGGGATACGATGATCAGGCAACCCGGAAAGTTGTCTAAAAACTCCTCCAAAGTATTCAGCGTTACAATGTCCAGGTCATTGGTCGGTTCATCGAGAATCAGGAAGTTGGGGCTCTTGATCAAGATCATCAACAGCTGCAATCTCCTCCGTTCTCCACCACTCAACTTTGCAATCGGGGTATGTTGCTGTTTGGGAGGGAAACCGAATTTGGTCAAAAACTGTGATACAGAAATCGTCGCGCCCCCGGCCACAGTCACCACTTCTGCGACTTCTTTGACGATATCCAATAATCTCTTCTCTTCGTCAAAACTGTCTTCTTCCTGCCTGTAATAGCCGATTGCAGTGGTCTGACCGATGCTGATTTTTCCGCTGTCAGGCGGAAGCATGCCTGTGATCATATTCAAGAAAGTGGTCTTTCCGGCACCGTTGGGTCCGACGATGCCGATTTTATCCCCTTTCTTGAAGGTATAACTGAAGTCCCGGAGGATCTTTTTGTCCTCAAATGATTTGTTCAGCTTTTCTATTTCGATGATTTTGTTGCCTAACCTTTGAGAAGTGACTTTGAGTTCGATCTCGCGTTCTTCCTTTTTCATAAAGGCTTTTTCCTTTGTCTCCTCAAAGGCATCTACCCTGTATTTGGCTTTGGTACTCCGCGCTTTAGGCTGTCTTCTGATCCAATCCAGTTCTTTTTTGTAAAGGCTCTTTGCTTTTTCCTGTTCAGTTGCTTCTATCTCTCGGCGTTCTTCTTTCTTTTCGAGAAAATAACCATAATTCCCCATGTACCTGTGAATGCTGCCATTGTCAAGTTCAAGGATCTGATTGGTAACTTTTTCGAGAAAATACCTATCGTGCGTCACCATAAACAGCGCAAGGTTGGCTTTGGAAAGGTAATCTTCCAGCCACTCAATCGTCTCCAGATCAAGGTGGTTGGTAGGTTCATCCAGCAGCAAGAGGTCTGGTTTTTCCAAAATTGCTTTTGCCAAGGCAACACGCTTTCGCTGACCGCCACTCAGATTGCTGACTGCCATTTCTGTGTCGTGGAGACCAAGTTTACCAAGAACTTCATTTATCTGGTATTCAAAATCCCAAGCCTGCAGGGTATCCATTTTTTCAAAAATCTTCTGCATCTCATCGCCATTGTCTTTGCCGTGTTCGGCATCCAACATGGCTTTGTGATAATGCTCGATCACTTGGAGTGTTTCGTTTGTGCTTCCATCAAAAATGGTTTGAAAGACACTCAGATTTCCCGAAAAGACAGGATTCTGATGTACATAGGCCACTTTGACTTGTTGGTTGATGGCTACATTTCCCGAATCGGCAACTTCCTGACCCATGATGATTTTCATCAAAGTGGACTTTCCTGCCCCGTTGATGCCAACTAAGGCGATCTTTTGGCCTTGGTCTATGCCGAAGGAAATGTTCTGAAAAAGTTTGCGCTCGCCAAATGACTTGCTGAGATTTTCTACTGAAAGGTAATTCATGCCGCAAAGATAGAAGGAAAAGGTTTTAATTTGGTAGGTTAAAAGGAATTAAGGTTAAGAGGCCGTCTCAGGTCTAAATATTCAATTTTCGACGATTCATTCATCATTATTAATCCTTCATTATTTTTTCTTCCCCACAATATCCTTCACGATATGCTCGGCATGGACGATGGAGTTTTCTATAAAAAATTCCCTTGTATTGAGTCCACCGCAGACCACGCCTGCTAAGTAGACGCCCTTCACATTGGATTCCTGATTCGCTTGGTCATAGCAGGGTTGGCGCTTTTCGTCCAAGCTGAGATTCACACCCAATTGATCCAAGAGTGCAAAGTTTGGCCTGTACCCTGTCATCGCCAAGACAAAGTCGTTTTCGACCGTTACTTCTCCTTCAGGGGTGTTCAGCACAACTTCCTTTTCACGGATTTCTTTGACTGTTGAGTGGTTAAAAGCCTTGATCGAACCTTCTTTGATCCGGTTTTCGATATCCGGCTTGATCCAATATTTGACATTGGAATCTATGCCTTCGTCCTTCAGCACCATGGTTACTTCGGCACCTTTTCTCCATGTTTCGAGGGCGACATCTACGGCAGAATTTGCTCCGCCAACTACCACAATTTTCTGACCGATGTAGGGCCAAGGTTCTTTGTAGTAATGCGTCACTTTTGGTAAGTCCTCACCGGGAACATTCATCAGGTTTGGGAGGTCATAAAAACCCGTAGACAGGATGATGTTTTTGGTATGGTATTTTGCCTTGGAGGTAGTGATTTCAAATACAGCCTCTGCTTTGGACACAGTTTTGACTTCCTCGTACAAGTTGATTTTCAGTTTCCAAGTTTTGGCTACCCTGCGGTAATACTCCAACGCTTCTGTCCTTGTAGGTTTGTGCGCGATGGACATAAAGGGAATGCCGCCCATTTCGAGTTTTTCGGAAGTCGAAAAAAAAGTCATGTTGAGCGGGTAATTGAAGAGGGAGTTGGTCAAAACCCCTTTTTCGACGATGATATAGTTGAGACCGGCTTTCTCGCATTCTATCCCACAGGCCAATCCTATCGGTCCACCACCGACAATAAACACATCCAATATTTCCATTTCAAAAAGATTTAATAGGTAGTAACAGGTAGTGAAAGTTTAGAACGGAATATAAGGTTGTCAATAAACCTCCCGTCCGTATGTCAACAACATTACCCGATTTTCTGTTCGCGGACCAGGTCCATTAAAAAGCTAACTTGGTTTTCTTCAATGCGGTTTTCTGCCTGAAAATAACGGACTTCTTTCATTTCTACTTCACCTGAATGCTTCCAAAGCAAGACCGTGGTATTGATCGTCCCGTAGTAATTGCCTACGTTGATAAATTGCGAAGAAAGCAATCGCTCCTGCTCTATAGTCGCTCCAGTTGCAGGCAAAAACCTGTCTGGTTCTATTTCCCTTGACAGCAAAACATCCCTCAGACCATCCAAGTCTATTTCATTGTGGTCAATTTTGGCATGTAGTTTTTCTTTGGCTTTCACGAGTTTTGCCCAAGGTGTTTCAAGGAGCGCATTGCTCAAACCATAAAGTCCATTTTCCAAACGGTAAATTCCTTCTTTTTTATTTGACAGATAAAACAAATCATCACATTCTCCGACCAAAAGATTGAAACCTTCATATTGGTCTTTTTCCTTTTCTATCGCCAAAAGGTATTCCAAAGGACTTGAATTCCCTTCCAAAAAATTCTTGACCAGATCGCCACGGGATTTTGCGTTTTGTTTGACATTTTTGAGATCACGGTAATTGGTCAAAGTCGCAAAACGACCATTTGGATGTAATCCCAACCATGTCCCGCCGGCTTTGAGGTCTTTTCCGGCGTAGAATCCCTGCTCCCAAAGATGAATAGAGGCCGTCGGCCGCTCAAAAAACTCATCCCTGTTAGCTACCAAGATGAATTTATAGTCGGGGTGGTTGTTCCAATTGAAAGCTATTAAACACATGCCCGCAAAGTAATAAAAAGGCCGAAATATTTCGGCCTTTTTGTGAATTAAACATGCTCCTGTTCCTGATAAGAAGGATAATCGGTATACCCTTTTTCTCCCGGAGTATAGAAAGTAGCGGTGTCATATTCAGCCAAGGGGTCATGATTTTCGAACCTTTCCACCAAATCGGGATTTGAAATAAATGGCTTGCCAAAAGCTACCGCATCCGCAAAGCCATCCTTTATCACCTGATTGCCTTTTGCTTGGTCAAAAGCGGAATTGATGATGATCGTTCCTTTGTAGATTGGCCTGTATCTTTTTGCGATTTCTTTTTCAGCATAAGGAATGGCAGACACGTCTGTAAACGGCTCTGATAAATGCAGGTAAGCCAAATCGTATTCGTTGAGTTTGTTGATGATGTAATCGAAAGTCGGGATAGTCTCCTCATCCATCGTCATACCAAAAACCCCATTCAGGGAAGGATTCAACCTGAGTCCGATCCTGTTTTTAGGCATGACTTCTTTGATTGCATCGATCACCTCAAACAGTATCCTTGCTTTGTTTTCGATGGTGCCTCCGTATTGATCAGTTCTTACATTGGAAGTGCCGTTGAAAAATTGGTGAAAAAGATAGCCATTAGAAGAGTGGATTTCCACGCCATCAAAACCAGCTTCCATGGCATTTTTTGCAGCATTTTTGAAGTCAAGAACTGTTTGCTTGATTTCTTCTAAAGTCATTGCTTTTGGAGTCACAGTTTCTTTGAATCCTTCAGGAGTATAGGATTTTGAATGTGGATTGATGGCAGAAGCTGACAATGGAAGATTGCCATTATGAAAATCAGGATGTGACATTCTGCCTACATGCCACAGTTGGATAAAAATTACGCCGCCTTTTTCGTGCACTGCTTCTGTGGTTTTTTTCCAACCTTCTACTTGTTCTTGTGAATAAATCCCCGGAGTATTGATATACCCAACAGCGATTTTGGATACCTGTGATCCTTCTGTAATCAATAATCCTGCAGAGGCTCTCTGTGAATAGTATGTTGCCTGAATTTCCGTTGGGATATTTCCCGGATTGTCTGCCCTGTTTCTGGTCATGGGAGCCATGACGATCCTGTTTTTCAACTCCAGATCCCCCAATTGTAATTTTTCTAAAAGTGGTTGTGTACTCATTGTATTTTATTTTTGTTGGTTTAATTCAATGTATATACAACTAATTTAATCCTGGTATGGTTCAGTCATTCGGGGAATATTAAAAAGTAGAGTCTTCATCCGTTTTCCTGCAGGATTTTGAAAAATTATGAAAAGAGAGTGTGTTCAATCCCTATTTTTTAAAAAAATATCATAATCCGCTTGTCATTTGCCACAATGATTTTGGAAAGTTTCAACAGTTTTTACCCCAAAAATTCAGGTGTCTTAGAATGCATCCGGATCAAATCTCCAAAACTCAGTATAGTCTGCAAACTGCAGTGACCGCAAAAAGTATAGCTGTCCTTCATGTTCAAAAATCGCGGTGTTCTCGGCCTTTATTTCTCCGGGGAAAGGATTTTTTGCCGCCCATTCAAATGTCTTCAAGTCAAGCTCCCAAAATTCTCTTACACTGTTGTACATACCGATGTATGCCTTGTCTCCTTTCACTATTGCCAATCCTCCAAAATCCGAAACGGTTTTGATAAAAGGAGAAGGATATACAGTTTTGGCCACTGCGGAGGCGGTACTTGGGTCATGTTCCCACAAAATCTTTTCCTTGTCAATGATGTACAATTTGTTTTGGTAGGTGAAATTCAGCATGTCCCCTGTGACATCATAGGGAAGATTGGGTAGGTTATTCCAATTTCCTAGGAGTGGATTGAATTCTCTGACCAATGACCCTACTTCTAAAAGGCCACCCATAGCCAAGAATTTTCCGCTGACCTCAGACCCTAGTCCATCCGCAAATCTAAAATTAGGAGAAGCAATGGACTGATATTCTCCGTTTTCATATTTCCAAAAATCCTCCGAATAGGGTGCTGATGTCCCAAAACCTTTGTATCCGCCGCCAAAAAAACCAGTATGCGAATAGATTGCTTTTCTTTTTGGTTCACCAGGATATCCGGTTGGCTTCCATTCATTATCCCCTGGTGTGAAAGAATAGATTTCCGGGATGAAATTACTCCTAAAATCTATTCCCAAACCCACAAAAAATCTGCTGCCTTGCTTAAAATAAATATTATTTCTAAACCTGATCTGGTCAATGCGGATATCGAGCAGTTCATAGGTTCCGGTTGGGTATTTAAATGGTCTTTCGGCAAAAGCTACTTTGGCACCGGTAACCACCTTGACAGGGACGGATACGGAGGCCAGTCTCGGCGGTACCCTCACCCTGATTTGTGAACCAAAAGCCACATCAATGACTTGACCTTTTGCATCGCCAAAAAATACCTCAGAAGTACTCTCAAATCCCCTACCGAAAACTGTGATGATTTCTCCTGCAAATTGAGTTGCCGGAAAAAACTTCTCTACTGTTGGCTCCAAGGTAAAAAATGAAAGTACATTCCCATAAATCAGACCTGATTCCGTCTGGGCAAATCCCCGCACAAAATATTCCCTCCCCAATAAGAGTAATTCAGTTTCTCCCACAAAGTTGCCAGGACGGGACCTTTCTCCCAGTTTTACATCTATAGCATCTGAAAAATCAGCAGTCAATGCAAACTGGAACCCATGTTCTTGGATGGCGACATTTTGAAAAGCTAAAATCCTGCCCAAAATAATCGCCCGCGTTCCATTGACATTTACAATTTCCTCGGTCAATAAAGTAAACCCACCCTCTGCTTCTTCTTCACAGGAGAAAAAAGAGAAGCAATAAAGCAGAAAGATAAATGGATAAAAATGTTTCAATTGGAATTTTATTTATGACAAGAGAGGCAATTTTTTAGGGTTTGTTTTTCGGATCAAGGATTCCAATCATCCGGCGGATCGACAGGTAGCAAAGGCGGAATGATGGGATTTCTACCCAAACCATCCATGGCACGTAAGTATTGCCTGCAATCAAGATAAATCTTAGAAAAAGGGGTTTTTACAAATTCCAGCCGGTCTTTGTGGATATATACCCTCATGAACTGCGCATCAGCTGCTAAAAAATAACCCAATACCTGCTCTTCGGGATCATCCAAACTGATCATATTTCCCCTGATATTGGCTGGGGGAGGATCAAAAACACTTCCTGTCAGGCTGAGTTGCTGATTGGTCAGTCTAAGAAATGAGTGGGCCCTTTGGCTTACGCTGAGGTGTAAAAAGTCTAACCTGTACGTTTCCTTGAACCTTACACCATCATCTACCACATACGCTACAACTTTCCGCTGATAAAGACCGTCCACATCCTTGTCGTCATAGGTGATGACATTGGCAGGCTGGGGAATGTCGGTATGGAAGCACCTGGCACAGCAGCTTATCGGGGCATTGTTTGTTCCTTCTGCATCCGGTTCTGTGATAAATACAAAGGTGGATTTCAGTGGTCGCCAATGGTAATAATTTTCAATGCCCTCGGGGTCTTGAAAATGTGCCGTGACCTGAACGCCAACTTCCCCGATGTACTTATTGGTCGTAGCTGTTCTCACTGCCTTATAAGTGAGAGAATCCACCTTTGGTACTTC
Source organism: Aquiflexum gelatinilyticum (assembly GCF_024741135.1). Classification (GTDB taxonomy): domain Bacteria; phylum Bacteroidota; class Bacteroidia; order Cytophagales; family Cyclobacteriaceae; genus Cognataquiflexum; species Cognataquiflexum gelatinilyticum. Next base: position 134,219 of record NZ_JANSUY010000004.1, on the reverse strand, counting down.
TGCAACAGTTTCTGGTCTGGAGATATATCTTTTGCCGGAAAAAAGTTCCAACTCAAGGTTATACGTCCTGCCCACTTCTGCACTGAAGTCGGGATCAGAAAAGTAGACCCCCGGCCGGTTTGGATCTTGCGATTCAGTGAATACAAAAGTCCTACCTAGATCGTCCCTTAGCGCTACTTTGGCCAATATTTCAGGTCTGTTGATACCCACAAATGACAAACCGTAAGGTGCATTTCTGGTGAGTTTGACTTCTTGTGGCCCCGGAAGTGTAGTGATTACAGCTTCTACTGTCAAACCCCGGTCAGGCACATCCACTTCAGCATTGTATGGTTCAATGCAGGATGAAAAAAGCAATAAAACAATTATGATGGAATAAAATTTTCCCATTTCTCATTAAAACTTTAGATGCAATATAATGATTTAGAAGGTTTCTCGATCTTATACGAAAAAAATCGTATAAAATATTTGCTTTACGATTCTCTTCGTATAACTTTGTACGAAAGTAATCGTATAGACCGATATGCAAGCTAAACCAACTGAATCCGAACTTGAAATTTTGGCCATACTATGGCCCATGAAGCAGGCAACTGTAAGGGAAATCCACGAGAAACTGACCGAAACCAAGGACACTGGCTACACCACTACCCTCAAGACCATGCAAATCATGCATGCCAAAGGACTACTCCGCAGGGATGAGCAGAACCGTACCCACATTTACTTTCCGGCGGTAGACGAGACCGTCACCCAAAAAAACCTGGTGACCAATTTTATGGCCACAGCATTTGGCGGCTCTGCCAAAAACCTGGTGATGCAGGCTCTCGGACAGGGCAATCCCTCCAAGGAGGAATTAGATGAAATCCGCGCTTTCTTGGACCAATTGGAAAATGAACAATAATGGAAACTTTATCCACTTTTATCGCTGAACCCTATTTGCTCGCACTCGGTTGGATGATCGTACATGCGCTTTGGCAGATCGCAGGCGTGGGTCTGATACTTTGGCTTTCGCTCAGGTTTTTTGGCAAAAAGTCAGCAGCTTTCAAATACAGGCTGAGCATTTCAGCTCTTATATTGATTACTGTATTGGCTTTGGCAACCTTTATTTATGCTATTCCGGAGTCCGGCACGATGATTCCATCTCATGCATTGGCAAATCCTGAAGATGCGGCTCAATGGCAACAAACTTCCTCCGATCACCTGATCGATGCCCCTTCGGATTGGATGATCGTATCCAAAAGGATAGAAAATTGGCTTCCAACCTTGGTGCAGGTTTGGTTTTTGGGGGCCATGCTGTTTTTGGTAAGGTTGGCGACCTCGCTTGCCGACATCCGCAATCTCCGGCAAAAACGGCATGAGACCGTAGAATCCCATTGGGAGGAAGTATTGGAAAGGCAACTCCAATCGCTTAAAATCTCGAAGCCTGTACAGCTTCTCAAAAGCATCCATGTGGACATGCCGATGACTTATGGCGTGTGGAAACCTGTGATTCTTATTCCAACAGCACTTTTTTTCCAGCTTTCGCCCCTGCAGCTCGAGGCCATCATCGCCCATGAACTCTCCCATATCAAGCGCCACGATTACCTCGTGAATCTGATTCAATCAGTCTTGGAAGTGTTGTTCTTTTTCCATCCCATATTCTGGTGGATCAACAAAACCGCAAAAGAACAACGGGAGAATGCCTGTGACGACCTGGCGATCAGCATGGGGATTTCTCCAAAAGACCTTGCTTTTGGACTAGCGAATGTGCTGAACTACGCCAAAAATCCGACCCCGGAAATCGCCATGGCTGCTGCCAAAAGCGATAACCCCACACTAAACCGAATCAAAAGAATAATGGGAGTCAAAACCTCCTCTTCACAACCAACTACTATAACCAGCATGACCATGATGATCACACTTTTGCTTGGCGCCACCCTGATGGTAGGCGCAAGCGACAAACCTACCACTGAGTCCTTTGAGGATTTGATGGCCACCGAAATCAATATTAATACGATAGAAGGCAATTGGACAGGTCAATTTGCTTATCCCCAGAAAGACACCGTTCCTCCAAAAGGTCCTGTCATCATGGAAATGGATTGGGAGAAAATGACACCGGAGCAAAAAGAGAAGTTCCAAAAGGAAATGGAAAAGCTCAAGGATCTGGGTGTAGTATTTAAGGATATGAAACCAGTCTTTGAAGGGTTGGGTGATTTAGGATCCTATTTTAAAGCCTTTTCGATAGCACCTTTCGATTTCGAATCAGCACCGATTCCCCCGATCGAATTTTCAATGGCTCCTTTCCCACCTTTGGATTTTGATATGGCGGGAATTCCCGAATTTGATATGGGTGATATTCCTGTAATGGAAATACCCTTGGCGCCGATTTTTGATTTCCCTGATTCCGCTTTGTTTATGGCTGCGCCTATGGCCATGTATTTCCCCGGTGATTCTACTAAGAGTTTTAAGTTTAAATATAACTACCAATACAACCTCGACACGACCAATATGTCCAAAGCCGAAATCCAAAAGAAAAAGGCAGAGATGGAAGTCAAATGGGCAGAGGCAGATAAAAAAAGGGCAGAAGCATTGGAAAAGTGGCAGGAACAAAACAAAGACCGAATAGCTCAATGGCAGCAAAAGGCTGAAGCATGGGAAAAGGAATTTGAACCAAAAGCCAAAGAATTTGAAGCGAAAATGAAAGAATGGGAGGAAGCCAACCGACCTAAAATAGAGGAATTTGAGAAAAAAATGGCCGAATGGGAAAAGGCCAACGCTCCAAAAATGGAAGAGTACGAACAAAAAATGAAGGCTTGGGAGAAAGAAAACCAGCCTAAAATGGAAGAATTCCAAAAGAAGATGGAAATCTGGGAAAAGGAGAATAAGGTGAAGTTGGAGGAATTTCAGAAAAAAATGGAGCTCTGGCAAAAAGAACATCAGGAGAAAATGCAGGAACTCCAAAAATCTATTCAGGAATCAACAAAAAAAGAGGACAATTAGTCCTCTTTTTTTTATTTCCATCTATACTGCATATTTTTCCCCGTTTGTGAACCCTAATTCCAAAATAAATTGAATTGGGACGGCAATGATGGATGCTTTCCTAATACCTCAAAACGCAAACTACTTTCCATAGACCTTTTATTTTCCTGACCCCGATTCGGGCGTTTTCTTACAAATCAATTCAACGGTTTGGGGCTTGGCGCAGTGGCGGATTTCGGAGCACAAAACTGTCAATACACCAGAAAAGTTGATGCGAGGTAATATGTTCAATTAACCACGTCAGCCGCCATTGAGCCAAACGCCCGTTACAAGCTGGCCTTATTTTTTCTTTTTTCTTTTCGTTCTGTCAATCTCTTCTTGAAGTAGTTTTGGAATTATGTTTTCACAGTATTTTTCAAATCCTTTCTTTCCAACTACCTCGATGATTGCCTCTCCAAGTTGAAAAAGTTTAGTTGTGTTTATTTCTGGAAAAAAATAATCTTTATTTATGTCTGTTACTTTTGAATTTTCTATTGCGATTAACAAGTCTGGTATCCATTTTAATGGATGATATCCTCCTTTTTCAAATTTTGAGATTTCATATTTAAAGTCCCCACAAGTTTTAGATTCTGAATCCTTGATGTTTTTTCTCTTGTGAAAATAAAGCCAAACTTCAAAACAAGGATTACTTAAAACTATGTTCCAATTGGCATTTTGTTCACAAAAATCAGCTATTTCTTTTAATTGACTATATTCCCACCTATCTACATCTAATATGAACCACAGATCGTCCTCATCATTTAAACCTTCTTTTTCAATATATCTTATTGCTCTTTCTAAAACCCATTTTGGTGCAGATTTATTAGGATTTATAGCAAGTGCTTCTTCATCGCTTACTATTTCTTCAATTAAGTCAACAGCAATTCTGTTAGACATAAACTGAAAAGCTCTAAAATATGCAGGTTCTCTTTTGCCTCCTTCGCAGGCAATTGCAAAAAGCTTATAATCTCTTACTAACGCTGTAGGTGTTTCCCTACTATACCCCCGTTTCTTCCTCATATGTTGAATGCCAATTTAAATCTTCTAAATGAGCAAGAAAGGGTATAGCTCCAAATCTTCCTTTTAAATATCCCTTTCTAATATCTAGGTCATATCTAGGTTTAAATTCACTTAAAGAATATAGTTGAGTATCTCCCTTGGGCTTTCGCTTTTCTGCAAACCAAATTTCATCTTGTCTAAAAATATCTAAATCTAACAAGTTTGATTCGTGTGTAGTAAAGATTAATTGTCCTTTAGTTGTTTCATCAGACATCACCTTCTGAATAAGAGTTTTTAAAAGAACAGGGTGCAAACTTTGGTCAATCTCGTCAATAATAAACGTAATATTTTGATTGAGAATGCCTTCAAAAGCTGGAATGAAATCCAACAATCTTTGAGTTCCATCAGATTCTTCATCTAATTCAAACTTGATTTTAATTCCATCATTGTTTAGATGTTGGGCTATAACTTTTTTAACTATATATTTCTTGTTTTCTTTTGTAACAAGAACTCCACCAATATTTGTGTTAAGCAATACAGTTTCTCCATTATTAATTGCTTCAATTAATTCCTTTTTTAAGTCCTCATCATCCTCACCGAAGAATTTATCGAAGTCAATTATTTCTACATCAAGTTCTGAAACTCCAGTATCAAATGTATTTAATAATTCATTTGCGAAGTCTTTAAATATTGGAGATGTTGTTAATTTGGGAACGAGCCCTTGGAATTTACTCCCAGGATGAATAACTACAATGGAATGTAGAATGTAGTTTCTAACTTCATTTACCTCTTTGAATTTCAATTCTTCGGATTTGCCAATCAAGAGTTCATTTTTCTTTAACAATCTTTCCTCTAGAAGTTCAATTAAATACTTTTGCTTTTGCGTTTTTGTGTATTTAGGTGAAACCTTTACAGAGCTTTTTCCAGATTTAGTTGTTGTCCTTTCAAAAATTAATTTATCATCAGTTGTTGGGTTAGTTTCATATAACCATTCATTTTGAATGAAGTTTTCATTAAAATCAACCCCATAAGCAAACGTTTTTTTATTGATAGAAATTTCAATTTCAAACTTCACAGGTAATGAGGTGTTTTTTGAATCAAGTTTAAACTTCTTTTCATTAACAGATTTTGTTAATAAGCCGTTTTCAACAGCCTGCTGTAAAAACTCAATTGCTTTAATTAGGTTTGACTTTCCAGCTCCGTTTGCACCATAAATTGCTGCAGCTTTCAGAACATTTAATTTGCCAACACTATATACGTGATGCTTATGAGTCTTAAATGAACTCGGTAGCATATTGAATTCAACCTCTTCGTTAAACGAAAGAAAGTTAGTTACTACAAATCTAATTAGCATATCATTCAGTTATCTGTCTCAAAGAAACGAAAAAATCTCTTTAAATTGAGTTTTTGGGGTCAAAAATTTAATTTATGCTTCATTTAAGTGATTATTCCGTTTTAATCTGTGGTTTTTAGGCTTGCTTGTAACGATTGTATATCAACAAGACTTGTTGATATCTACCCAATTTGGGCTGGTATCAACAATATTGTTGATATTTTTCAATTATTTAAACATAGTTTCTTTTAGTTAAATATCCAATCCATCCATTGGACTTATTATCTGATCAAAACCTTTTGTTGTAATATGTGTATATATCTGCGTTGTTTTTGGACTTTCGTGTCCCAGTAGACTTTGTATATACCTTAAGTCTGTTCCTCTTTCCAATAAATGGGTTGCAAACGAATGTCTTAAAGTATGTACGGTTACATTTTTTGCTATTCCCGCATCTTTTACCGCCTTACTTAAAATCGCCGAAATACTAGTTGTTGAATATCTCAAAGGTATTTCTTTGGTACTTCCCTGTCCCTCAAATAAATATTCAAATGGCCTATTCTCTTTTATGTACCTCCTTAATATTTCCAAGGTCCTTTGTGACAGAATTGTATACCTGTCTTTCTTCCCCTTCGCCTGTTCTACCCGTATCTGCATCCTATTGGAATCTATATCTTTGATTTTTAGATTGATCAATTCACCTATTCTTAGGCCTGCAGAATAAATAGTCATTAGAATGGCAATGTGTTTAAGATTTTTAGTTACCCTCAAAATTTTTATTACTTCTTCTTCACTCAATACCGCAGGCAATGTTTTTCCCCTGATAGGCCGGTCTACATGGTAGTACTTGCGCTCTTCACCTTTTACTTTTTCAAAGTAAAATTTGATGGCATCGATAGCCTGATTCTGAAAGGAACTCGAGACTTTTCTCTCCATCACCAAATATCTCGAAAACTCCATGACCTCTTTTTCGCCTAAGTCTTCCATTGTTGATTTTGAAAAATAATTGATGAACTCTTCAAACAAGGGTACATAAGCTTTAATTGTCCCTTCGCTATACCTTCTTTCCTCCAGCTTATGCACATACTCCTCAGGGCATTTTCTGTAATTGGGGATGTCATAAGGAGACACTTTGGCCACCACCTCAGTATTCTTTTTTTCCTCCTCAAAAACCATAACCAAACCAAGCTCCCCGATTTTTCTTTTCACCTCTTCCAAAAACTGCTCGGAGTAGGGGATCGTCCACCATTTATTCTTTAGATCATATTGGTAATAGGGAATAGATTTTATCGTTTTGGTAAGAGTGGCATTGTATCCAAATATCAGCTTAATCCTACCGGAGTGGGTTTTGATGACTAAGACCTGGTTTTTATCAACCTTTCTGGATTGCTCATACGATTCAGTGGGAATGGTCTCATGTCGGATGACAGGCCCAAGCCTTTCCCCAAAATGCTGTTGGATCCGCTCGAGGTTACCGGGGTAATGGGGGATCTCCCAAAAATAGCCATCCTTGTTCCACTTGGAATACCTAAGGGTCAATACGAACTTCACGTCTGCATCGTTTTTGGGCATCTTCAGGATGATTTTCTTTCCGATAACCTCTACTTGGATAGGTTTTGGTTCCATGGTGTTAAAAATTACAGGTTAGAGCCTGCTCCCGGAGAAGCAGGATAGCTGGAGAAGCTGTATATCCTGCATAATTTAGCCTGTTCCTATTTTGATAAAAAATTACTGGCCCAACTTAAACGTTTAACTTTTTCCACGACATTCAATAGTATTCCCACCACCTTCTGCTAAACCTCCCCTAACGCCCTAGTATACCTTCTCCTACAGATACTCCGTGTCTCTCCTAGGGATACTCCGTGTCCTAGCTAGGGATTCTCCGTGTCTGGGTTACCCTTTAGCTAAGGATCGGTTGAGTATTAGGTACATTTTAGCTTAGTCTAACCCAATTCAGAATTATGAATTCAGAATTATTATTTTTCTCGTTTCTTTTGATAAAAAGATCTTTCATCCTCGTACCTCGGATTCAAGATGACGACAACCTACATTCAGAATTATGAATTCAGCATTCTGAATTAAATCCAATCATTCGTATTTCAGCGACTTGATCGGATTGGTGGTAGCCGTCTTCAGCGAGTGAAAGGCTACTGTAAAGAATGCGACCAACAATGCCAATACTGTCACGCCCAAAAATGTGAAGTAATTCAAAGGGGTCTTATAAGCAAAATTCCCCATCCAAAGGTCAATGATATACCAAGCTGCCGGAATGACTAGAATTCCTGCAAGGATCACCAAGAGCATCACCTCTTTGTAAAGAAGGTAAATGATCCTTGGAATGCTCGCTCCATGGACTTTGCGGATGCCGATCTCCTTGGTACGCTGTGCGGCGGTAAAAGCCGAAAGACCAAGAAGCCCCAAAAGTGAAATGAAAATACAGATGTAGGAAAGGATGGAAATGAGCTTGTATTGGATCTCATCAGATTTGTACTGCTCATCAAAGCGCTGGTCCTGGAAAAAGTATTCAAAAGGATGGTTGGGATCAATTTCCGCCCATTTGGTCTGGATGAATTCCAAAGTCTCAGGAAGGTCGTCGCCTGCCACCTGAAGGTGGAGAAAACCACCTTCTTTCCTGGACTTGACGATCAGCAAGGGCTCTACGATATTGTGGAGGGACATGTAATTGAAATCTTCCACCATGCCGATGATGGTGCCATCTTCCTCTCCGTGGAACCAACGCACTTTTTTGCCCACCGGATCATCGCCCCAACCCATCAGTTTGGCAGCTGCACGGTTACACATAAAAACATTGTTGACATCAATCCCACTTCCCGGCTGAAATTCCCTACCCGTTAGCAGGTCGATCCCCATGGTTTTGAAATAATCATCTCCCACAGTGATCATATTGAAGCGTTGCTGCACCATCCCTTCAGGACTTTCGGCATGCATCACCGGTCCACCTGTACCCATTCCAAGGACGGCATAAGAGGTGGTGGCATTGGTGATTTTTGGGTTTTGGAGCAGTTCGTTTTTGATGGGCTCAATCCTGTTTTGAACCAAAGTGTCCTGTATAGGGAGAATCAGGATATTTTCTTTGTTGAAACCAAGGTCTTTGTTTCTGACAAAGGAAATCTGATCCCGCATAAAGAAAGTGCAGACGACCACAAATATCGATATGGCAAACTGTGCGGTAGTCAGCACTTTCCTCAGTCTCAGACTTGACTTTTGGTTTTTGAAGGAGCCTTTCAGTGCAGCTAATGTAGGGATGCTCGGCAGGTAAAATGCCGGATAAAGTCCCGAAACAATCCCGATCATAACAGCAACTCCCACTGATCCAAAGAGCAATGTTTTGTTGTTCCAAAAGTCGACCACGAGGTTTTTCTGGATCAGGCTGTTGAAGGAAGAGAAATTCAATATCAGGAAGACCAATACTATTGCAAGAACAAGGGATACCAAAGAAAGAAAAACCGATTCTCCCAAAAATGACAACACCAATGATTTTTTGTCACTCCCAAGCGTTTTTTTCATGGCGATTTCAGAAGCGCGATTGACAGACTTGGCAGTAGACAGGTTCATGTAATTGATACAGGCCAAAAGGATAATGAATATCCCGATCGCAGAGAAAGCATAGAGGTAAGCCATATTCCCCGTGGGCTCATCGTCAATCAGGGTAGAATCAAAATGGATGCTTGCCAAAGGCTGCAGGATGGCCTCATACTGTCCGCCCACCTGATCGCCAAAGGACTTGAAAAACTTGTCAAAAATCTGGGGAAACTTGTCATAGAAGCGCTGAGGATCATAATTTTTAGTCATTAGGAAATAAGTGAAGACATCAGGATTCCAAAATGCCTCGGACTTCACCTGACCCTGATCGATTACCCATTCCCTACTTTTGAGCAATCCCGAAAGCAGGAAGTCAAAACGCATATGGGTGTTGTTTGGTAAGTCCTCAATGACCGCAGTGACTTTCCAGCTTTCTCCGTCTATCAAAAGTGTTTTGTCCAAGGGATCTTCCGAACCGAAATACCTTGCCGCCGCCGAGGCTGATATGACGACAGAATTTAGATCTTGCAATGCAGTTGCCGGATCCCCTGCTATAAAATCGTGCTGGAATACCTTAAAGTAAGCAGAATCTGTACGCACGACATCTTCCTCATAAAAAGATACCTCTGCACCATTTTTCTCATACTTGATCAAAGTATGGTCCCAGGTATTGGCACTTGTCACGGCTTCCACTTCCGGGAATTCGTCCTTGATAATTCCTCCTAACTCTCTTGCTGACCTTGCTCCCCTGATATCAATCCCGGTGGCTTTGAGGTGACCTCCGAGCCGGTAGATCCGCTCATGATTGGCAAAGTGCTGGTCATAAGACAGGTCATGCTGGAGGATCAGCAGCAAGATGATGCTGACAGCGATTCCCATGGCCAGGCCTAGGATATTGAGCAGGGAGAAAAACTTGTCTTTCAAAAAAACTCGGACAAAGAACTTGAGATGGGTACCAAACATAGGAGGGTAGTATTTAGAGTTGTGGTTTAACCTAAAAAATCATGTAATAATGATGTCAAAAACGATACCAGCTGCATAAACCTAAAAATTGGACAATATAGATGCATTTGCTTGATAGAAGGTGGTCATGAGCGTACACTGACGGTTGTATGCGGACAAGAACAAGGATTCAATTTTAATATTTTAAATTTTGAAAATTGACTGTTCAATGTCTCTTTAGGGAGATGGTGTTGGAGGGAAAAGCAACATATGAACCGTACTTTCCCAAGGAACTTCGATCCGGCCCAATTACCTAAAAAAATGAAAGCCTTGATTTTATAATGCTTTTCCCAATGGGTGGAACAATAGGTTGGATTGGAGCTTCTTACTTTTTTTGATTCAAAAATACCTGTTTAAGAAAATACGAAAATTGCAATGCCTCTTTCTCTACTGCACCAGTTGCTCTATAAAATTCAACGGCACCAATATCTTCTGGTTCCGCCTGAACAAAGACCTCTTCAAATCCATTTTTGAAACAATGATCTGTGAAGCCGGAAATCAAGGCTTTTCCGATTCCCTGTCTCTGAAAATCTGGTCTGACTCCCAAGTCATACAGGTAGGCCAAAGGCTTCTGGGAATAATATTGGTCTAAGGTATATGCTGTCATACCTCCCAAGACCTCTTGGTCTTTCTCTGTTACCCAAACCATAAAGTTTTTCATTTCTAATACTTTGGATAAATGAGATTTTGGAGGAATATTGAAATTTTCCATTTCAAAGACGGTTTCAAAGATTCTGATAAGATCAATGAATTTGTCAGTTTCTGTTGGATTCAGTTTCCTTATTTTCATAAATTATTTAAAGGAAAAATTCCTTTACCTTACCTTCTTCGCATTCAGTTCTTCAAAAAATATATCATCATTGGGAACCTTAAATTCCAGACCTGTAATTTTCATGTCATTGTCAGTCTGGAATTTGACCGTCCCAAAGCTGAACCAGGCATGTTTTTCATCCCATACGATTTCCCAAACATCATAATGCCAATGCCTGAGCTTTGCGGTAAGTCTTGGTGCATTTTCGAATTCAAGAATCATATCGTCTCCATCCATCGACACGCTGATGTTACCATAGACTGGGGCAAAATAATAACCGGTATAGGCGTTAAGCGGCAATGAAGGCTCGGTACCCATGACGCGCCTGGCTTTCATGTCGCTGATCCTGGTATCATTTTTTAGGTTTTCATTGGTACGTGCCAAAAGGTCTGCAGACCAGTCCTTGGTCCCTGTTCCCAAAAATTGGTCAAAAGCATAGTAGGTGGCTGCCATGATGGGGCTTTTGTGGCCGTTAGTCAGGACCACGATGCCGAGGTTTTCTTCAGGAATCATCGTCACCGCAGTGATCATTCCGTCAAATCCCCCTGTATGTCCCACCATAAATTTGCCATGGAAATCTCCCAGATTCCAACCCAGTCCATATCCTGAAAAGTGCCTGCCCAAGTCATTTTTTGAGGTGTGGTCTACCATAAAATTGTTGTGCGGTGTCCAGACCAAATTTCGGGAAGCCTTTGTCAGTAGTGTATCCTTACCATTAATTCCGTGATTCAAATTGAAGATCATCCATTTTGCCATGTCGTTTACGGATGAAACAATACCTCCTGTGGCGGCGATTTCACTCCAGTCCTCAAACTCAATTGGGAAATTTACCTCATTCTCTCTGCCATGTGGAGTTGTTACGTTATCCATATCGTCTAAACCCCTAGCAGAGGTCAGTGTCCTTTCCATTCCCAATGGATCCAAAATTCTTTCTTTGACATTTTCGCCCCAGGTTTTGCCGGTGATTTTTTTGATTAGTTCCCCGGCAGTGATATACATCAGGTTGGAATACCCATATCCGGCGCGGAAGTCATAGGCCTGAGGGAGTTTACCGGCAAGTTTGATCATGTTTTCTGCACTCATTTCTGATTTGTACCAGATTACATCACCGCTGAATGTACCCAAACCCACCCTGTGACTGAGGATATCCCGCACTGTCACCTGACTGCTGATCCAAGGGTCATTGTAAAGTGAAAAATAGGGGAGATGGTCTTTGATTTTGTCGTTCCATTTGAGTTTTCCTTCCTGCACAAGCATCCCGATGAGGGCAGAAGTGAAAGCCTTGGAATTGGATGCAATCGCATAAAGAGTGTTTTCATCGGGCTTTTCCGGTTTTCCTGTTTCGATCAGGCCGTAGTTACCGGTAAAGACCAATTTTCCGTCCTTGACTATCCCGATACTTGCTCCGGGCACATCCCAATCGGCTACCATTTTGGCAAAGTAGGCATCGAGTTTTTTGAAGTCAGGGGATTTTTTGGACTGGGCAAAAAGGCTGACTGAAAACAGGAGAAGAAGACTGACAAGTGACAGGGATTTATTCATTTCTCAGAAAAGGGATGGTTGGAAAAAGAGAATAGGGTACAATATCAAATTCTTTGTCCAAAAAATCAATCCATAAAAATTCCCGACTATTTATTCTGTGATTTAAAAAATCCGCCGATCACACAATTGGTTACAAAAGTGTGAATAAAATCACATAATCGGAACCAATTGTGTGATTTTACTCCAAAAGTCCAGATTTCTCCTTGCTGACCAATCCTTCCGTAAGCTTGTTTAGCGCCTCGACTTTGTATTCAAAATCTCCTTTTAATGTCTTCCTGTATTCATTGATGTTTTCTACCAATTCATTGATATCTTCCGGTATGACTTCTTCAAGGAGCTGACGCAATCTCTTGGCTGTAGTCGGAGATTTGCCGTTGGTGCTGATGGCGATCTTGACATTGCCTTTGCTGACTATTCCTCCCAAGTAAAAATCACAGAGGTCCGGTGTATCCGCCACATTGACCAAGAGAAACCTTTCTTTGGCATCGTCATGGATTCGTCTGTTGACGGCTTTGTCGTCTGTGGCGGCGATGACGATATGCTTTCCCCCAAGATATTTCTCATGGTAGACATCCTGGATCAACGTGACATAAGGATTGTCTTTTGCCAAAGCCAAAAAATCTTCATTGAATTCTCTTGAAACAGCCGTCACCTGCGCTTTTGGACTGCTTTTGAGCAGGAAAGCCAATTTCTCCGTACCCACAAATCCCCCACCGACCAAGAGCGTATTCAATTGGTGGACTTTAAGGAAGATGGGGTAGAGGTGGTTCATATTCAAGGTTGATATTAGTTGATAATAATTGATATTATTTGATACTTGTTTCCGCCTAATTGAGAAGATATGAAGTACCGTTTCCGGAAAAAATATCTATCAATATCCAATATCAATTAATATCGAACTTACGATTGCACAAAGTATTTGGTTTTGGGTATAAAAGAGGGTATAGATTGGACTCAATATCGCGAAGCAAATATCCAATATCCATCAATATCAATTTTTTAAAACCTCAATTTTAGAATGATAAATTTCCATCAACTGATAACTTTCCTTCACCACTTCCCCAATTACAATTACAGCAGGGCCACCGATACGGCTGTCGGATACTTTGGATTGGATGTCGTTGATCGTTCCTGCTACTATTTCTTGCTCGATGGTCGTTCCGCTTTGGATCATGGCGATAGGAAGCTTGCCTTTACCTGCTTTTTGATAGACTTTGACGATTTCCGAGAGTTTTTTGGAACCCATCAAAACCACTACCGTAGCCGTAGATTGGGTAGCCAAATGCAAATCGCGCGACAGTTCCCCGGAACTAGTGGTTCCCGTGATCACCCAAAAACTCTCCGCCACTCCACGCTTGGTCACCGGAATTCCTGCCGCAGCAGGAACAGCCACCGAAGAAGATATCCCCGGAACCATTTCCGTTGGAATCCCGAATGCTGAGATGAAATCAATTTCTTCCGCTCCTCTTCCAAAAACAAATGGATCTCCACCTTTCAACCTGACCACATGGCCGTATTTCAGGGCATATTCCACGCATAGTCTGTTGGTGTCTTCCTGTGGATTCACTTGGCTTCCTTCCCGTTTTCCAACAAAAACCTTGATGGCATTGTCAGGTGCATGCTTCAAGAGTGCCTTGTCAATCAAAGCATCATAAAGGACAACATCGGCTTTGTTCAGCGCCAATACACCCTTCAAAGTGATCAGTTCGGGGTCTCCCGGACCCGCACCGACCAAGGTTACTTTTGGTTTAATGGCTTGAATCATGCTGTTACCTCCTGTTCTCTATAAGCGCTGATCGCGTCAAATACTTTGATGGCCTCTTTGAAATAAGCTTCTGCAAATTCTTGGGAAGGCTCATTTTTGCTGATTTCATATACAATCGAAGCCAAGTCTTTTTCCAAGCCGATTTTACCTGTTTGGGTGAATGTCTCGTCAAACAAAGCCACGATGTTTGCATAGGAGTTTGTGCTTTTGCTTTCGCTGAGCAAGATTGCTTTTGCGGCATTGACGATCGCGGCATAGGTATGATAGATGCTGTCAGACCATCTTTTTTCCACCAAGCCTTCTTTGGAAAGCTCAAGTTTTTCCCTTGCTTCAAGGAGTAAGGTCGCTACCAAGTCAATCACCACCCCGGCACATTCGCCCACACCTACGGCTACCTTGTATGCTTCCTCGTGTCCCCAATCAACCTGATCGGCTTCGGTGATGGTAGATGTTTCTGTCAATACTTTCAGAATGTCGTAGAAATAGATATGTCCAAGTCGGTCATAATAATCCAAAAATGATTCGGTGCCGTTGGAGTTTTGCTCAAAGTCTGCTATTAAAATCCTTAAAGCTTCCGGCCCTCTTCGGCTTGGAACTTTGATGACTTTGTCTGCAAATCTTCCCTGACCATTGCCCAAAGTACCACCTCCGAGCAGAACCTGAAGTGCAGGTACTACCACTTTACCGACTTTCATAGACATGCCTTGGAAGCCGATATGCGCCATATTGTGTTGTCCACAGGCATTCATGCAGCCTGAGATTTTGATGGTCAGGTCTTTGTTTTTGAGGTACTGTGGATATTCTGCCAAGATTACCTTTTCCAATTCTTTGGCAATTCCGGTGCTGCTCGCAATGCCAAGGTTACAGGTGTCTGTTCCCGGGCAAGCTGTGATGTCTCCAAAAGTATTGTAGCCGGCATCCGCCAAACCTATTTTTTTCAGTTCCTGATAAAAGAAAGGGATGGCTTTTTCCTGAACATCCCGGATAAGGATATTTTGTCTGAGGGTGAATCTCAGCTCATTGTTTGCATATTTTTTGACAAGGTTCGCTATCTGCCTTGCTTGGGGGGTGTAGAAGTCTCCCAATAGGACTTTAATCCCAATCGATACAAAGCCTTTTTGTTTTTGGGGAAGGACATTGGTGAGTTTCCATTGCTCATAGGCGAGCTCCAAAGGCTCTTCCAACTCGGGTACTTCCGGTTGGAAAAGCTGTTTGGAATCCTCATAGTCGTTGTGGTTTATGGGATATTTTTTGAATGGAAGTGCTTTTTGCTCTTCTTTGACCAAATCCAGAAAAGCCTCCAATCCGATATCTGAAATCAGAAATTTCATCCGTGCTTTCAGCCTTCTTGCTCTTTCTCCATGTCTGTCAAAAACCCGCAAAACACCTTCGATAAATGGAATCAATTCGTCTGTGGGTAGGAATTCCGTAATCAAATCTGCGTGTCTCGGCTGTGAACCCAATCCGCCCCCAAGCATGACTTTGAAGCCACGGATTTCTTGGCCGTTTTCAGTTTTTACTTTTGGGATAAAACCCAAATCGTGGAGGTAAGCCAAAGCTGTATCTTCATCAGAAGCCGAAAATGCCATTTTGAACTTTCTGCCCATTTCCTGACAAACAGGATTTCTCAAAAAGTATCTGAACACCTCATCTGCATACAAAGTCACATCAAATGGTTCATTGGGATCGACACCGGCAGTTTCAGAGGCGGTGACATTCCTTACAGTATTACCACAAGCTTCACGCAAAGTGACATCGTCTTTTTCGAGTTCGGCCCACAAAGCAGGAGTTTCATCCAAACTCACATAGTGAATCTGAATATCTTGACGGGTAGTGATGTGCAATCTGCCTGTTGAATATTTGTCAGAGACATCCGCTATCCGCTTCAGCTGCTCGCTTGTGGCTTTGCCATAAGGAAGTTTGATCCGGATCATTTGCACGCCCGGCTGCCGCTGTCCATAGACGCCACGGGCAAGGCGGAGGCTTCTGAATTTTTCCTCGTCAATCTTCCCTTCTCTAAAAAGCCGTATCTTTTTTTCCAGTTCGAGAATATCTTTCTCAACAATGGGATTTTCTATTTCTGTCCTGAAACTTTGCATCTTAAATTAGATTTGAGATTTGAGACATAAGACACAAGACCTTCGTGCCATCTCATCTTTATTTTGATTCACTTTTCCCAAGAATTCTTTCTTGGTACTTGGTACATTGTACTTCGTACAATTAGTCAATAAACCCAACTCCTACCGTATCATAACTTCCTTCGTCGATCAGGATAAACCTGCCGTTGGATTTGTTGTCATGGTAAGTGTCAAAGTGGATAGGCTTACTCAACCTGAAGTTCACCTTTCCGATGTCATTAAGCTTGAGTTGGGAGGCGGGTACTTCACCCGAGAAATCCGTGTGGATCACCGATTCGATGCTCTCAACCTTTGCCAAAACCCTGTTGATGCCATGCTGAAGGGTATATTTATCTCCCACTTTCAAAGGCTTGGAATTGACCTGGCATATAGTGGCAGTGATCTGCTTTTCTGATTTTGGCAGTTCAGAAGATTTCACCAACATGTCACCGCGGCTGATGTTGACTTCATTTTCCAAGGTGATCGTGATGGAAGCGCCGGGCAATGCCTCAGAATATTCCTGGTCAAAGAAATGGATGGTTTTGATTTTGGATTCGGTGAAGGAAGGCAATACCGTCACTTCGTCGCCCACCTTAAGGCTTCCGCCATAAAGTTTGCCGGAAAATCCCCTGAAATCATGGAAAGCTTCCGTCCTAGGTCTAGTGACATATTGGATCGGAAATCTTGCCACCGTGCTTTCATGTAAATCCGATGGTTCCAATACTTCAAGATGGTCTAAAAGTGTATTTCCGACATACCATGGCATGAGTTCCGAATGCTTCGCAATATTTTCTCCTTTCAATGCTGAGATAGGAATGAAAGTGATCTGATCTGTTTTGAAGTCACTTTTTTCTACCAAAACTTCAAAGTCAGCTTTGATTTTAAGGAAAATATCTTCGTCGTAATTGACAAGATCCATTTTGTTGACTGCCACAACCACATGTCCGAGACGGAGGAGGTTGCTGATGAAGAAATGCCTGTTTGTCTGCTCAATCACACCTTTTCTAGCATCAATCAAAATGATCGCGACCTGCGAAGTGGAGGCTCCTGTCACCATATTTCTGGTATACTCCACGTGTCCGGGAGTATCTGCAATGACAAAATTGGTCTTTGCGGTATTGAAATAAATATGTGCCACATCGATGGTAATGCCCTGCTCGCGCTCTGCAATCAAGCCATCGGTAGCCAAAGAAAAATCAAGGTAATCAAAACCACGTTGACGGCTGGTTTTTTCGATTGCTTCCAGTTTATCAGTAGTCAGGGATTTGGTGTCATACAAAAGCCTTCCGATCAGGGTGCTTTTGCCATCATCCACCGAACCTGCTGTTGCGATTTTTATAAGTTTTCTATTGTGTGTCATGGGAAAATGGTAAATGAGTTAATGGTTATTGGTCCTCGGACAACTGACGACGGACTATGGCTGAATCTAATTTTTTGACCAATCTGTCTCACGTCTCATGTCTCTTTAAAAATAGCCGACTTTCTTTCTGCTTTCCATGGCTGCTTCTGAGCGTTTGTCGTCGATCCTTGCGCCCCGCTCGGAGATGGTCGAATCCCTGATTTCTGCTACCACTGCATCCAAAGTGTCTGCATCCGAAAGTACAGCTGCAGTACAGGTCATGTCGCCGACAGTCCTGAATCGGACCATTTTCTCAAATACTTCCTCGTGGGATTCCCTGTACACATGCTCGTTGGCTGTCCAAACCATGCCGTCGCGGAAGAAAACTTCCCTTTTGTGCGCGAAATAGATGGAAGGAATCGCGATGTTTTCAGTTTTGATATATTCCCAGACATCGAGTTCAGTCCAGTTAGAAATCGGGAATACCCGCACGTTTTGTCCTTGATGAATCCGGCCGTTAAGCATGTCGAATAACTCGGGCCGCTGGTTTTTTTCATCCCACTGACCAAAATCATCTCTGACAGAAAAGACCCTTTCTTTGGCCCTTGCTTTTTCTTCATCCCTTCTCGCACCTCCGATACAGGCGTCAAATTTGAATTCTTCGATGGCATCCAAAAGGGTAGTGGTCTGAAGGGTATTTCTGCTGGCATACCTTCCTCTTTCTTCGGTGACTTTCCCTTGGTTGATGCTGTCCTGCACGTTGCGAACGATCAGTTCAAGACCCAATTCGGCGACCAATTGGTCACGGAACTCGATGGTCTCCGGGAAATTATGTCCTGTGTCAATGTGCAGCAAAGGGAAAGGAATCCTCGCCGGGTAAAATGCCTTTTGGGCCAATCTGACCAAGGTGATAGAATCTTTTCCTCCCGAAAAAAGCAGAACAGGTCTTTCAAACTGCGCCGCCACTTCCCTCAGGATATGGATCGATTCTGCTTCTTTGGGATTAGGTATTAATAGGTTAGACATGTCTTTTACTTTTGTTTCTCAAATCTTTTTTCTCGAATCTCGCTTCTCATCTAGCGTGTAGTCCACATTCCTTTTTGGAATCTTCCCACCACCATCTCCCTGCACGGGCATCTTCTCCGGGCATGATTGCCCGGGTACAAGGGGCACAGCCGATACTGACAAAGCCTTTGTCATGGAGCGGGTTGTAGGGAATATTTTTTTGGTTGATATAGGCTATTAATTCTTCATATGTCCAATCCAATAGTGGGTTGAACTTGATGATCTGATTGGCTTCGTCCCATTCGATTTTTTTCATATCGCTTCGATTGGCACTTTGTTCTGCCCTCAATCCGGTTACCCAAACACTGTTTCCTTTCAAAGCCCTTTTCAGGGGTTCAACTTTCCTGACAAAGCAGCAGGATTTCCTGTTATCTACAGAATCGTAAAACCCATTGATTCCCAGTTTTTCCACCAGATTTTCGACCGTTTCACGTTCCGGGTATAGGACTTTGATTTTGGTGTTGTATTTGGATTCAGTTCTTGCTATCAAGTCAAGTGTCTCTGGAAAAAGTCTCCCTGTATCCAATGAAAATATATGTATGGGAAGAAAATTGTCGGCGATCATTTGGGTGATAACCTGGTCTTCTTGGCCCAATGAGGTAGAAAAAACCACTTTCCCTCTGAAAAGATCAGAAAGAAATGCCAATCCCTCAACTGGAGAAAGGTTGTCGATCTTTTCGCTGAGGTTATGCAAATTCTTTTTTAGGCTCATCTTTTTCAATTTTTGTTGCACTTTCCCATGCCCTTTCATGAAAGTAGTAGAGAATGATTTTGGTGACCACCTCGATGGATCCTATTGATATCGCCATCACCAACTGCCCGGTGACAAAAAAAGAGATCACCATGGTATCCAAAGTCCCGACGATTCTCCAGGAAATGGATTTCATAAAGCTCTTGAAATTGGAGTCTTTGCCCTGTTTGGTTACAAACCACTTTTTGATCGGCTGGTCTAAAATCATATAGTTAACATTATAACACTTTTACAAAAGTATATAAAGTCTATAAATATTATAGGGTATTAGGGTAAAAAATTTTATTCTTTGTCCAAAATGTCAGCCAATGACTTGTTTTCCAACACATTGAGCATCTCGTCGCGAACCTGGATCATGACTTTATTGAGCCCGCAAAGTGCTTCGCTTTTGCATTCCACACATGGTTCGTAATAATTGAGACTAACACAGGGCAGCAGGGCAATAGGGCCGTCCAGTAGGCGAATGACTTTTGAAAGGGCAATGTCTTTGGGATCTTTGATCAGATAATAGCCACCGCCCTTACCTTTTTTGCTCCCGAGTATGCCTGCTTTCCTAAGTTCCAGGAGGATGTTTTCCAAAAATTTATGTGAGATGCCATACTCTTCAGAAATATCCTGGATCAGTACGGTTTTTTGGTCACGGTGCTTGCCAAGGTAAGTCAGGGCGTGAAAAGCATATTTGGTTTTTTTGGAGAGCATGGATACAAAAATAAGGGAAAAAACGAAAATGGCTACATGACCAAGGCCTTATCGAAAAGGGGTATTCTGATTGCAATGAATTGCATTGATTTTTTACAAACAAATATTCACAAACTCCGTACCTGCATCTTGGTCCTGCAAAGGGACATTCACGACCATCCGTTGCTACTTTCTTGGATTTGCATTAAGTTGCAATCTTGAATGCACCTGTACCAACCTGAATGGGTTATTATGAAGAAGCTATCATATTCATTTTTATTTTTACTGGTTATCTTCTTCCACGGGGGCAAGTCTTTTTCACAAAATATCATCAAACTTGATAGCCTGCAGTTGGCACTGAAACATGCCGGTTCAGATACTGCAAAATTCAACACCTTGATGCAGCTTTCTAATCTCTATAATGGTACCGATTACTTGAAGGCGTTGGAATTTGCACGTGAAGCAAAAGAATTTGCCATTGAAAAAAAACTCAAGAAAAAAGAGTTGTTGGCAGAAACAACCATTGGAAATGTAGCCATAAGCCAAGGAAATTATAAAATAGCGGCTACCCACTATTTTAATGTTCTAAAAGCCTACGAGGAAATTCAGGATACCTCAGGCATTATTTCGCTCAACAATAACCTCGGCGCTGCCTATGACCGAATGGGTGAATTTGACAAAGCGCTTGCAAGTTTTTTTAAAGCACAGGAGTACCTGAATGCTTCCAATAATGGTGAAAACAAAAAATTGGTCCTTCCCTCGATCTACAACAATATAGGGAACATTTACCAAACCAAGGGAGACCCTAATTCAGCTTTGACTTACTATGAAAAAGCGCTTGACCTCGCCCTGCAGGTACCCAAACTCAAAGCCCAGGGTATTGCCTACAATAACATCGGAAAACTCTATTTCAATGAATTGAACCAGCCTGAGAAAGCATTGGAATATTTGACAAAAGGACTGGCTTTCAGAGAAGAGATAGGTGATTTGGGAGAAGTAGCAAGATCTCTCGTAATCCTGAGTAATTTTCACTTTCAGCAAAAGGAATTTGCTAAAGGAAAACAATACGCCCAAAGGGCGCTCGAGATCGGTGAAAAAATAGGTTCTCTGGACATTCAAAGTTCAGCATTTGGCCGCCTTTCAGAAATTGCAGAAGCAAATGGTGATTTTCAGGCCGCCTTGGTTGCATTCCGTAAATCAAAAGAATTTAACGACAGCATTATCAACCAGCAGGCAAGTCGGGAGATCACCCGTCTCCAACTGCAATATGATTTTGAAAAAGAAGAAAAAATTCGGTCAGAAGAAGCCAGTCAAACCCGCTTCAAATATCTTCTTACCATTACGGCACTATCGGTTGGGCTGATTTTAGCGGTATTGATCACCTTTATCATCCGGTCCAAAGCCCGACAGACAGAAATGAAACAAAAAAATCTGGCATTGGATGTTGAGATCAAGAATAAGGAACTCACGACCAATGTCATGTACCTGATCCGCAAAAATGAACTGATCAACAACGTCGCTGAGCGTTTATTGAAGCTACAGCGTCGTGTTCTTCCCGAAAACCAAAAAGTGTTTCAGGAGATAATTTTGGATCTTCAGCGAGAAGCAGACAATGATTCATGGAAGGAATTTGAACTCCGGTTCAATCAGGTGCACAGTGAGTTTTATACCACGCTGCGCAAACTTTATCCTGATCTTTCTCCTGCAGACGAGAAGCTCTGCGCTTTCCTGAGGCTGAATATGAGCTCTAAAGAAATTGCTGCAGTAAGTCAGCAAAGCATCAAAAGTGTGGAAGTGGCTAGGGCCAGGCTGCGCAAAAAACTGAATCTTACCAATACCAATTCCAATTTGGTATCCCATTTGGCCAATTTATAGCAGGTTAAAAGCGATTATTTTTCCTATGGAAGATTTGTTTCTATTTTTTTCAATACACTGAAATACAAATATTTATATTTTTTTGCTAAGGTGATGTTAAGGTTATTTTAACTGTTTTCGGTATTAATTCTAAGGTTTGTTTTTTTCTGGTAGTAGTTATTCAAAGGTCCAATAATTTTTTGCTGTCCTAATCCAAACTTTCTTTAACCACCAAAAATAAAGGAAGGTCCTTATGGAAGAAAAGAGCCCAAATGAAGAATTGATTGACCAACTGATCAAAAAAAGAAAGCTTGAGATTGATGCCTTTGTGAAGCTTCTCCATGCGATCAAGGATAAAAATCCTGCTATTCCCCAACCTGAAAAGGCCACAATTAAATCTAAAAAATAAACCATGATTGGATTGGGAAATGTAGCGAATGCTGTTGGGGTTCCGTCCTCTCAGAATGTTTTAAAACCCAGATTTCAATAAATACTAATTCAAAACACAGCACTATGAATAAATCTCTACTAATGGGCAGGAGCCTGGTTTTGATTACTCTGATTATTGTTTTTTGCTCGATCACGGCGATCGCGCAGTCACAATTTGACAAAGGAATCAAAAAAGGTATGGTGAAGGTGAAATTTACTCCCACCACTACCGCACCGCTTCCCCAGAGCAAAGTAAACGCAAGGAACAACAGACTGACAACCGGGATGGCTACCTTTGATGCTGCGGCCAATTCAGTACAGGCGCATACCATGTACCGGATGTTTCCATACGATGCCAAAAATGAGCAGAAGCTTAGAAAACATGGTCTGCATCTTTGGTATATCATTGAAATAGATGAAAGTGTAGACCCCAAGTCAGCCGCAGGACAATTCAAGCAGCTTGGGGAAGTTGCTGTCGCAGAAGTTGAGCATGAGAAGGTCTTGGCACCTTATGCTGTAAAGCAACATACACTTGGAGCGAGTACTTTTTCCGCTATGCCTTTTAACGATCCTCTTTTGGTGGACCAATGGCACTACAATAATGCACTACAAACAGGTACAGACGATGCCGATATCAACCTTTTTGAAGCTTGGGAAAAAACCACCGGCTCAAATGACATCATCGTAGCTGTCCACGATGAAGGAGTGGATGTCAACCACGCAGATTTAAAGCAAAATATCTGGGTAAATCAGGCAGAGCTCAACGGACAGCCCGGAGTCGATGATGATAACAATGGCTATATAGATGACCTCAATGGTTACAATTTTGCCAAAAACAAGGCAGCTATAGATCCACAATACCATGGTACTCACGTAGCAGGTACGATTGCCGCTGTCAATAATAATGGGATTGGTGTTGCCGGCGTAGCAGGGGGAAATGGAACAGGCAACGGTGTCAAAATCATGTCACTTCAGATTCTTGGAGGATCAGGTTCCATTGAGCGGTCTTATGTTTACGCTGCCGAGAACGGTGCAGTCATTTCCCAAAACAGCTGGGGATATACCAACCCGGGAGGATTTGACCAATCGGTATTGGATGCCATTAATTACTTTGTAGCTGAAGCGGGGGATTTTCCTGGCAGCCCTATGAAAGGTGGAATTGTGATTTTTGCAGCAGGCAATTACAACTGGGATGGGGAATGGTATCCTGGATATTTTTCAAGTACGATTGCAGTCACAGCATTGGGGCCGGAATGGAAGAAAACATCCTACTCAAACTTTGGAACCTGGACGGACATAGCAGCACCGGGAGGAGACTCAGAATATGGTGTAAAATACGGTGTCCTCAGTACGATCCCAGGTGATAAATATGCCTATCTGGATGGGACTTCCATGGCATGTCCACATGTCTCTGGGATTGCTGCTTTGGCACTTGCCAACAGAACAAAACAACTTACAAATACTGAACTCCGGTTGAAATTACTGACCGGGGTAGTAAATATAGATGAGCAAAATCCTGATTACATTGGGAAGTTGGGTTCAGGCGCAGTAAACGCTGAACTTGCGATTAGAAATGACCTCGGAATAGCACCGATGAAAATAGGCAACCTGAGCGTAGATGGTATTTCTCAGGAATTCGCCAACCTTTCCTGGACTGTTCCTGTGGATACTGATGATGATGTTCCAACTTCATTCCAATTGTTTTATCATACTGACAGCATCACGGCAGCGAACCTGACTTCAGCATCCAAAATCACAATACCCAACAAATATGCTGCGGACAGTACCGTTACTTTTGAGGTAGCAGGACTTTTGGGTCTTACCAAATACTACTTTGCAATCACTTCGACTGACAGGTGGGGAAATACCTCTGAATTGTCCCAAGTGATCAATGCGACTACCAATGAAGGTCCGAAAATCAGCCTTGATGCAGAAAGCCAGGAAATAAACCTTTCCATTGATGCTTCCAACAGCACTTCAGCAAGTCATAACCTTACGATTTCTAATGGAGCAGCAGGTATTTTGAGATGGAATCACCTCATGCGTCATCGGAATACCGCCCTTTCCTACAACAGTGGCAGACTCAATTATCCTATAAGTGGCAGAACCAAATCCGCAAGGGAAGGAAATATCGGAAGGCAGGTTGTACCAGGCAACCAACTTCAGCTGAGAAGCAATGAAATTACCACGATGGCTTTTACGCCGGTCGATAAAGACTATGCTTATTGGCCAACCAATATCATTGGCGATACGGATATTAATTTACCCAACTCCGCTGCCGCAAAGTTTACAGTCGATGAACCGCAAGGTTTTAACCTTACCGATGTGCGGATGTACCTCAAGCATGATCCTGTAAAAGGACCTGTGATCATGGAAATATATCAAGGAGACAGTCCTGAAAAGGAAAACCTGATCTATTCCCAGGAGCATAGCAATTATGACAACAATGAGGCTTTTGCCTACATCAAGCTCAACGAACAGATTTATTTTGAATCGGGAAGTACATTTTGGATTGTATTCCATGTGCCTTCAGGAAATAAATTCCCCTTGGGAATCGGATTTGAAGCGCAGCCTAATTTCTCTGAAAACTGCTTCATGTCATTTGATATGGGAGCCTCTTGGGCACCATTAAACGACTTGCTCGATGCGACTGAGTTTGCTTGGTCATTGACTGCTAGCAGCTACAATGAGCATTTGGGGACCTACCTTCACCTTGAGCCCGGATCAGGAGATGTCAACGGTTTTGAAAACAGTGCCGTGACATTGACAGCAGATGCTTCGACACTTATCAACGGCGATTATGCAGCCAATCTGATCATTACATCCAACGATGCAGCCAACAGAGAATTGAGGATTCCAATTAACCTATCAGTCAGCGGACATCAGCCAAAATTGAAGCATGTCAATATCGTTGATTACGGAAGTGTGTTTATGGGCGATTCAAAAAGCTTTGAAGTGGTTTTGGAAAATATCGGCTATGGCAATTTCAATGACCCGGTAATCACCACCAATTCTTCCGCATTTGAATTGGATTGGAACCTGCCATGGCAGATCAAGGCCCGTGAAGAAGGAATCGTAAAAGTTACCTTTAAGCCAACAGCACCTGGAAACACCAACGGTATTCTGACTGTCACCAATGGTTCTAAGACTTATGAGATAGCTTTGTTTGGAGTCGGTGCAGAGACAGCCAAAATAGCTGTATCACCCGAAACTCAAAAAGTGGAAAATCTGACTATTGGAGAAGAAGTAACTGCCAAAGTCACCATCGAAAACAAAGGGGTATTCCCATTGAAATATTTCATTCCGGGTTATGACACAAACGGAATCAGCGAGAACTGGCCATCAGTTTACCACAATTATGGATACACCCTGAGGTCCAACAATCCTACCGAAGCCAATCCAATCAATTATGATTTCCAGGACATTTCCGAAACAGGAATCAATATCACCAAGACTTTCTTTGATGATGCAAGCTATGTACCTGTGGACATGGGTTTTCAGTTTCCTTACTATGGGGAAAACATGCAGATCCTATATGTCTCCAAAAAAGGTTTTACGGTATTTGATAACAGTGTGCGGGCAGTAAATGTCCCTGTTCCCAACAACCCTTGGAGTCCAAAAGGATTTATTTCTATCCTTGGAAGCCAATTTAACTATTTGACAAAAGGGGAGATTTTCTACAAAGTAGAGTCTGATAGGGTCATAGTCCAATACTACAACGTTTGGGATGGATGGACAGAAGGTGAAAACATCATTGCCCAAATGGTATTGTTTGCCAACGGAGATATTCGCTTTTATTATGAAGACCTCAGTACTCCTGATTATAACAAGCAGTTCTTGACCATTCTCATTGAAGACATGGGACAAAGTGACGGGGTTTTGATCAATTCTTATGATAAACCTATTAGTTTATACAGTGGCCTTGCTATGGGATTGGATTATCCTGGTCCTACCATTATCACCGATATTGTCAATGGATCAGGCCTTCTCATGCCGGGCACATCGCGGGAAGTGGAGATCAAAATGAACACGAGCCCCTTATCCGAGGGCATCGTCAACAGGTATGTCAGCATCATCAACAATGATCCCGATCAAAGACAAAAGAATGCGCTAGTCCAATTGGAAATCATTGCCGGAGGCGTGGCTAAGGCTGAAGTTTCTGCTGACACCGTAAAATTTGGAAATATTTTCCAAGGGGCTATCCGCAGTTTTCCTTTCACCATCAAAAATCCGGGAACTGCAAGTTTGGATATTACAGGCATGCAATTCGCAGATTCCGAATTTGAATTGACAGGGGATCAACCTACAGAGATTAAGTCGGGATTGTTTAAGAAGTATAGTATTGAGGTTCCTACCTCAGCTTTGGCGGATTTGGAAGATTGGCTGCTCATCAGCTATGCTGATGGATCGCAGGATACTGTCTATGTGACCGCAACGGTGGTGGACGCGCCTGCTATAAATGTGGACCTCAGTCCCGTCTCTCATACTTTGGCTTTTGGTGAAAAAGCAGAACTCCCGATTACTATAGAAAACACCGGAAAGGCTCCATTGCAGGTTGCGCCTGTGGGTGGAGGAAATTGGTTGAGTTTTAATTCACCTACCGCACCAAGCAACGGCCTACCTGATTTTACCTATACCTATGAAAAATATAACAATGGGGAATTTTATCAGTGGGTAGAAATACGGAAGACAGGCACCCAGATGAATTTTGTGGATTATGAAAATTTCGAAAATACATTTTGGAGGGAACTTGAGCTCCCCTTCCCCGTGGAGTTTTATGGTCAAAAGTATGAGTCTTTCAAGGTAGGTGACAATGGAATAATCTCTTTTGGAGAAGATCCGGCAGCGGATTTCTTCACGGATTACATACCATCTAATAACCACTCCGATCCGAGAATTATGCCTTATTGGACATTCAGTAGCTTTACCGATTTTTCACACCCCAAAGAGGATATCGGGATTTTCTATCAATTCTATGATGACAAAATCATCATTACCTGGAGCACTTTTGTGAACAACTTCGGTGGGATGGGTGATCCGGTTTCTGCCCAGATCATCTTCTACAAAGACGGAACCATGAAGTTTCAGTACAAAAGAGAAGACGGCGGAGCGGACTTTACGTCCCAGGCTTCTACCATTGGCCTGCAAAGAAACAGCTCAGATGGGATAGCGATTTCCCAATACCAGTCTTTGGACCACGGTTCGGGATTGGCTTATGTCATCGTACCTTCCAGACGCTACACCATTGCCCCGGGATCAACCCTCTCAGGAAACATTTCCCTGGATGCCACCAATATTTATGGTGGGGTTTATTCACAAGCACTCAAGATCCACTCCAATGCGCCAAACTCAGAATTATTGGAAAAACCAGTGGAATTGACAGTAACAGGAGAAGCCAATATTTTGATGGCTGATACTGTGAATTTTGGAAGCAAGTTGGTCGGCTTTGAATCGATCTATCCAATTTCCAATACCATAGACGTGGTGATTGAAAATGATGGGGCAGCGCCATTTGACATCAGTTATGCTTCTATGGCAGACGGGACAGGACCACTCAACCTGATGATGTTGGTCAATGGATTCTGGGGTCCGGAATGGACAAGGATCAATGAAATCTGGTTTTGGCCTACATATACCATCAAGCCGGGTGACAAGTTGATGGCAAGGGCTGTCTTTGAACCATCAATGGAAGGGGATTATGCTGATGAAGTGATTTTGAGCACAAGCTTGGGTGAAAAGAGGTTTGTACTTACAGGTACTGCCTACGAACCTGCTAAAATCAAAGTGGTATCTGATTCCATATTTGTCTCCATGAACACCATCCAAACGGAGCTTAGGGAAATCCCTTTTGACAATACAGAAGGTAAGTCAAATCTCAACTACCAGGTAAGCATTGATTACCAAAGAGAAGCTGAGGCAGCAGGCGCGAGCTATGAAAAATTGGCGGATAAGTCTTCTACTCCTGCCATTACTTTGGCTTCTTCCCCTTCAGCCGAAAACACCTCTTTGGCTAGAAATGATGCGGACTATAACAGGACCATTTCGCATACCGACAAACTAACCCCGGATACCTTTATCGGAACCGGAGGAGCGGCGCCGTTTACCCTCAGTACCAAATTCAATGCAGGACCTGAAGGCTTCAACCTATCTCATGTGGAGACCTTCCTCAGAATGGAAACCTTAGCATCAGCAGAGATTGAGGTAGAAATCCGTGCAGGAGGAAGTTCTATCGCCAATGCCAAACTTCTAACAAAAGGAAGCTTGACCATTACCGGAAACGGTTCTGATGAAGTTGGGGATTGGTATAGGATTGCCTTGGATGAAGCGGCAGGAATCTATCCTAATGAGGATTTCTATGTCATCGTGACCCATCCTTTTGGCAATCAGTTTCCTCAAGGTACCATTACTGATTCAGAAAATGTACCTGGCAGGTATGCTTACCTGAATGAGGGTGAGTGGTATGAAGTACAGGAAGGAAGCATGTCCAATATAGGTTGGCTGATGTTTGCCGGAGAAATGGAAGCCGCAAATTTTTCTTGGCTTGAAATAAAATCCGGTCAGGAAGGGGTTTTGGCTAAAGGCGAATCCGGTAAAGTGGAAGTAAGTGTAGACGGTACTTTTGCCAAAGAAGGTGATCAGATGGCACATATCGTCTTTGCATCCAATGACCCTGCCAAACCTGTGGTACGTGTACCGATTACATTGCATATGAACGAAGCGCCATATTTTATGAGTGCGCCTTTGTCTATTGTCATTGGAGAAAATGATTCTACTTCTATACAGATGCGGGTGATTGATGTTGAAAAAAACAGTATTTCCGTCAATGGGGTTATCGGCAATGATTTTTCATCATTCAAATTTAAGTCCGATTTATTGGAACTTGCCTTCAGGCCTAAGTTTGGAGATGAGGGCAATTACCTATACAAATTGACAGCAACAGATGAACATGGTGCAAAGCGGGAATTGACTATCCCTGTAGAAGTGCTCCATACCAATCAGGCGCCTGTTTATATCGGTGAAAATGATGCATTTGCCATCCTCAAGCCGGGCATTTTGACAGAATATGATTTGTCAGCCTATTTTGCAGATCCTGACGGAGATGAGTTTACTTATACGGTAAGCAGCAGCAATGATTCGGTATTGACCGTATTTGCCTCAGCTAGCAAGTTCATCATCAAAACCGCCGAAAACGGTGAAGCCGTCATGACCTTTACACTTACCGATAAATTTGGTGCGGTGAAGAAAATCGACATGACTGTCAAAGTCGATCTGATCAGCGGGCTTGAAGATTTGGATATCCTCTTCAGCATCACTGCCTATCCAAACCCAACCTCAGGAATCATCCGAGTCAATGTAAAAGGAGAAATCAGCAACACCTATTCACTGCGATTGGTCAATAGTTTGGGCGTGCCACTTATCAGCAAAGAAGAATGTGACCCGACTCAGGAGACAGTCGTGGACCTGAGTACATTGCCTACCGGAGTATACCTCTTGGAAGTGACCGACAGGAGAGGAAAGAGCATGAGAAGAATTGTAAAAGAATAAAGGACCTAGAATAAAAGTCTTGATCAAAAACAGGAAGGTTGTTTGATTCACCCAAGAGGTCTATGGACCTATTCGATTACATTAATAATAGTTTAAGTTCAATTATGCAAAAAGGCCTCCGAGTTGTCGGAGGTTTTTTTTTTGCTTTAGGCAAAATAGCGGAAGTATAAGACCCATCTATTTCCAATTTCATTCCAAAACAAAAGCCCTTGAAAACCGAAATTTTCAAGGGCTTGATTCTTATTTGAGGTTTCCGAAAACCTAGAAGAATGGAATTTCAAAAGTTGAAATATCAAAATTCAAAACGCTTTCACTTTTCCAATCAGCAAAATCGGATTGTCATCCAAGTAATCGGTCGGGATATACTCAGAGATTGAAGCTTTTTGTTCCTCCGTGAGATTATTGATATACTCGATATTCAAACTTAAAATGAATCGGTCGTCAGAAATTTGCCCAATTATTATGGATTCTAGTTCTACTCCCCTGATTTTAATACCCTTAAATGTTTTTGAATTTTTGGAATCTTTATGGATCAAGGTATTCAAAAAATCACCTCTCATAAGTGACCCCAAATAAAATGAAACATGGTAAAAATTCTCTGTTTCCAACAACCCAAAAGAATGCGCTTTCTTATTTTCATCATTTTGAATAAGTTCGAAAAATAGATTTGGGTTATTACCCAAATTCTTTAAGTCTGATTTTAGGATTTCAAACTCGCCAAAATCAAGATCAATGGAATCTGTCTTAATAAAATCATAGGTATTTTGGAAGATTGTACTTTCTACCGAGTAAATGGAAGAAAATCCATCTTTATTTTGGGCAACCTGTCTGTCGTTTCCATAATTATGGTCATGATAAGCTGAATCCAAAGGTTGGAACAATTCGTATTCATTTTTATCCACAAATACTTTCAAAAATCTATGGTTTTTTCCGCCAACAATGTCCAAAATGATTTCATTTTTCGGTCCATGGAAAAAATTGCCATAAGACGCTGCGAATCCAGGTTTAATTAGAAAACTGTTTGAAAATTGGCCTTCATTTGTAAAATTATGGAGGGTCCTTTGAACATTGTCAAAAACCATTAGCTCGCCTGAATTGCGGTTGAACTCAAAGTTTCCAATGGATTTGTATTCCTCAGGACCTTCTCCTGAGGCTTGAAGGAAAATATCCAAGGCCCCATTTTTGCCAAGTTTGAAAATCCTGTCTTTCCTTCCGTCCAATAAAAATAGGTCCTCTTTATATTCCTTTACCCTAAAGATCGAAGGAATCAATTCATCATACTTCAAATGGATGAATTCAAATTCAGAGAAAACCTCTGATATCTCTTTCTTTTCTGTAGAAATAGAGACTTTGATAGTTTTATTTGGTGCTTCCTCACCATTCTTTTGGCAAGAAACCAATAAGGTAAACAACAAAATCAAAGTGCATTTTGAATTCATAAGAGGAAGTTCTTTTTTAAGTTTAGAAGAAAACCTACTTGTTTTATTTTATAGGTATCCTTTTAAGATTGGAGGCTAGTCGTTCAACCTAATCTTTGAACCAATTTAACTAGAAACTTGTAAAAACATGAATTTAGGTATCATTATCTATAAACAAATAGATATCAGCTTGATTTTCAGATCAAAAAATTACTAACGTTCTAAGTTAAAAATAAAAGCCCTTGAAAACCGGAATTTCCAAGGGCTTAATTGTTCTTTAAAGGTTCTGAAAATTTTATTTTTGTTAGGTCAGATTAATTTTTTCCCGAGTATTTTGAATAATAACTTCCCTAATAGGAAGGAAAATGGTTTTGGTTGGGAAAATTATCTATCTATAAATTTTACCTAAAAATCATAGACGTTTTTTAATTTAAATCAATTTTAAAAATATTGGATTTACCATCATCAAGGTAACCTATTAGAAACTCGTCATTTTCGGAGACCGAAATAAGGTTTAATGGTGAATTGACATCTATTGTTTTTTGAAGAATCCCATCCCAATCGTAAACATGGATTTTATTACTTTCATTTCCTTTTTCTTCTGCAGTTTTTCCTGAAAACAGAATGTATATGAAATTTTCTGAAACAGTAGTGCTAAGGCATCCTGACTTATTGTCTTCTTTCATTCTTGCCTGAACAAAATCTCCGGTTTCCCCTTCAAATGAAGGTGGCCAATAATGTTTTTCTGTAATTTGGTTTAACTCTCCATTTTCATCAAATTTTAAAATATCAAAATTGAAAGATTTTCTAGAAGTAGAAACAACCCATGAATTTGAAGGATGAACCAATAAATCACCTTGGAAAGCCATTGCCAATGTTTCATATTGAAATCCCACCAATTCCTTCTCAAAAGGATATTTCCCCTTTAATCCTAGGATTTTATTGTCTTTTATTCTGGATATAGCAAACCTGCTTTGGAAAAGTCCCGTTCCTACTATTCTATCTTGGCTTATCTTTACAAATTTTTGGTAGTTGAAATCAAATTTGCCATTCAAAAGGAAGCATGAATCTTGAAGAGATCCTCTAGTTTTTCCAAATCTAAACTCTAAATAAGAAAAGCTGTTTCGGTTGTTTATTCCAACCTTATTTTTTTCTCCGGAAAGCCTTTGAATAGATGATGGAAATTGAACCTCGCATGGCCCATCACCAATTTTACCAAATTTACCAATGAGGTTTTGGCTTTCTAAATCAAAAATCTTAAAATGAAATTCTTGATCAGGATCGGAGATTATCAAATTATTTTCTAGAATCAACAAATCAAATGCTCGCGTAATCTCATCGCTAATGGGTAAAAGTTCGATCTCCCTTTTTTCAGATTTTTGTGATTCATTAAATTGGTTTCTTTTTTCTCCGGAGCACCCTCCAATAATTAATAGTATTACAAGCAAAAGTAATTTTGGTTTCATGATTTTGATCAATTTATGTGCATGAATTGATAAAAAGGCTATCCATTGGATAGCCTTTAAATTTGTTCACCTATTGTTGCGGGCAGGGTGAAGCATCACCGTGATAAATATGTACTTCATTATTATCACCACTTTTTAAAATGATTCTGTGACATTCATCTGAACTTGTGGTACAAATAGTGCATCCTCCAGCAATACTCGCAGAGTGGATTGAAGCCGAAAACATAACGACTGCAATAATCATCATTAATTTTTTCATTTTATTGAATTTTTAGATTGAAAATAAGTTTAAACTACACATAAGAATTAAAAATTGTCGACAAAACTAATCCTTCATCTAATGTAAAAAAAAAAAAAATGATAAAAGCAATGGGTTAGTTGCATTAACATTAGTAAAAATTTATAAAACCTTGATATTCAGATTTAAAAAATTACTAACGTTCTAAGTTTAAAATAAAAGCCCTTGAAAACCGGAATTTTCAAGGGCTTAATTGTTCTTTAAAGGTTCTGAAAACCGTGAAGAATTGAATTTATCAGAAACCTTTGAGGTCTCCAAGACCTCGAAGGTTTAATGATCAAATATGCTATTAGTGGATTGGATTGTAAATTGTAAGAAAACATAAAACCCTCGAGGTTTAGAAAAAAACCTCAAGGGTTTGTGGGATAAACCTTTGAGGTCTTGGAGACCTCGAAGGTTTAATGATAAAATATACCATTGGATGGGATTGTAAATCTCAGAACCCTCGAGGTTTAGAAGGAAACCTCAAGGGTTCTGAGATTAAATCAATTCCACACTTCGCTTCACAAAGGCTGTCAGGTCTTTGCCGGTAAGCATGCCTTGGGAAAGTAAAGCTAAATCAAAGGCCTGCTTGGCAAGTTTGGTCTGTGCTTCTTCATCCTCGGTTTTGAGGAGTTTGTCGATCACAGGATGGTTGCCGTTGATGGCTACTTTGTAGTTGTCAGGAAGTGAACCGTAGAAGCTCATCCCGCCGCCCATCTGCGCCATGTCCTTCATCCTGCGCATAAACTCATCCATGGTCACGGTCACAGGCATTTCCTCAGGGCTGAGTCCTGCCACGTCCACGCTGTAGGTGGCGTTGGAGATCGCTTTTTCGAAGATTTCCTTCACCTTTTTGGATTGGTCTTCGGTAAGGAGGTTGGCATAGGAATCCTCCTTCTCGATCAGCTTCTCAGCTACATCCGCATCTACACGCTTTAGTTGGGTTTTTTCCTCTTTCATCTCGAGGTGTTGGATGAAGTGGCTGTCGATCGGAGAGTCCATCACCAGGACATCGTAATCTTTTTTGTTGGCAGATTGGATAAATCCGTCCTGCTTGTTGACATCAGTGGCGTAGAGATAGACAGTTTGGTCATTTTTGTCTGTCTGAATCGCCTTCACTTTTTCTTTGTATTCAGGCAGGGTGAAATATTCGCCTTTGGTGTTTTTGAGCAAAGCGAAATCTTTTCCTTTTTCGGCAAATTTGTCTTCGCTGATCATGCCATACTTGACAAAAAGGCCGATGTCATTCCACTTTTCTTCGTAGACTTTTCGGTCTTTTTTGTAAAGTTCTCCAAGCTTGTCTGCCACTTTTTTAGTGATATAGCTGTTGATTTTCTTCACATTGCTATCCGCTTGAAGGAAGCTTCTTGATACGTTAAGCGGAATATCCGGCGAGTCGATCACGCCATGCAGCAGCATCAAAAACTCAGGCACAATGTCCTTGACCTCATCGGTGATGAATACCTGACGGCTGAAGAGTTTGATTTTGTTTTTCTGCATTTCGAAGTCGTTTTTGACTTTCGGGAAATACAGCACCCCTGTCAGGTTGAATGGATAATCCACATTCAGGTGAATCCAGAAAAGAGGATCCTCACCCATTGGATAGAGTTCTTTATAGAATTTCAGGTAATCCTCGTCCTTCAGGTCGTTGGGTGACTTGGTCCAGATCGGGGAAGTGGTGTTGATGATGTTGTCTTTCTCGACAGACTTCCATTTCTTTTTGCCATCGGCCTCTTCACCGTCTTCTACAGAATCGGTTTTTGTACCAAATTTGATCGGAACGGGAAGGAATTTGCAGTATTTGTCGAGGATGCCCTGAAGCTTCCATTTGTCCAAAAATTCTTCAGAATCGGCGTTGATGAAAAGGGTGATTTCAGTTCCTCTGTCTTTTCTGTCACCGGCACTGATTTCAAATTCGGTGCTGCCGTCACAGGTCCAACGTGCCGGTGCTGCTCCTTCCTGATAGGAAAGGGTGTTGATTTCCACCTTGTCTGCCACCATAAAGGCGGAGTAGAAACCCAAACCAAACTTGCCGATGATTTCATTGGCGTCTTTGGCATCTTTGAATTTCTCCACAAACTCAGCCGCACCGGAAAAAGCAATCTGATTGATGTACTTCTTGATTTCCTCGGCGGTCATGCCAAGGCCACGGTCAGAGATGGTGATGGTTTTTTTGTCTTTGTCAAAAGCCACTTCGACAGTGATGTCGCCAAGTTCGCCGTTGTATTGGCCCAAAGTCGCCAATCTTTTGATTTTCTGTGTGGCATCTACCGCATTGGAAACCAGTTCACGGAGGAAGATTTCATTGTCAGAATATAAAAACTTCTTGATGATCGGGAAGATATTCTCGGTATGTATCGAGATGGTACCTTTTTCCTGCATAGCTATTTTCGTTTTAGTGAATACAAATTGATACAAAGCCTTTATCAATGCTTGTTCCAATTAGCTGAAAATGTCATTTTGGCAGAAAATCAAAAAATACCCGAAATTTTGTCGAATATTGTAGTCCGCTACGGAGTATAAGTTGGGTCAGTAAAATCAAACTATTATACTTCGTACATGAAGTCACCCATAGTATCTCGCAATAATGAATATAGTAATCATCAGTCAGTGTTCCCCCAGGGAAAAAATTTTCGTACATGAAATTGTCAAAAACTTCGATCATGTGACGCTTTTACATTCAGGCCAAAGACAGGGCTTGGTTGGAAAACCCCAAAATCAAGCGAAATCAGGAAAAAAAAACCAATCACAATCATTTTTAGATAGGAATGGATTGAGGTTTTTCCATAAGTTCCATAAGATCTCGATACACAATAAAACCAAGCATATTAAAGCCGAAAACCATGATTTCAAAAAGGTTACCTTTCCCTTTGCCGAAATCAATACAGAAAAAGGACTTGAATTTTTGAAGTCTTTGCAGCCTGACATTTTGTTTACCTGTAATGCGCCAATTTTGAAGGGAGAAATTCTCAGTATCTCAAAGATCGCGGCCATCAATGTGCATTATGGGATGCCGCCGCACTATCGTGGCAATGACACGCTGTTTTGGGCCTATATAAAAAAAGATTTCGACAACCTTGGCGGATGCCTGCACTATACCACCAAAGGCGTGGATAGGGGAAATATTTTGGCTGAAGTATTTCCTTCCTTGGATCCGAAAGACAGCCTTGTCCAGGTAGACATCAAGACCTCCGAATTGCTTGCCAAGGCAGCAGTCAAAATTCTGAAAGACATCGAAAACTGTGATGAAATTCCTGCCGGGAAAGTGCAGGTAGAAAAAGGAAGAAACTACAAACTTTATGAAAGGACATTGTTTCACCATTTGGGTTATCTCGCCCAACAGAATTTAGGCCTTCTCAGACCAAAGGCACGGAAAGAAAAAATAGTATTTTATCATGGCCAAAAGGTAGGATCGGTTTGACCGATGAATACACCAAACTTTTTATCTTTGCCCCATGCTCAAAGAAATTGCTGTTCTGATCCAAAAAGAAATCACCCTCGAATGGAGACAGAAGTATGCGCTCAATGGCATTCTTTTGTATGTCGTATCGGCAGTTTTTATCACGTATCTCAGCGTGGGAGCGAAGCAGGGCAATATCGGAGTTCCGACGTGGAATGCACTGTATTGGATCATTATCCTGTTTTCGGCAGTCAATGCCGTGGCCAAAAGCTTTGTGCAGGAACATCAGGGCCGACAGCTGTATTATTACATGATTGCTTCTCCAGAGGCCATCATCATTTCCAAAATCATCTACAATACACTTTTGACACTTGTTTTGGCATTGTTGGGATATCTGGTTTTCAGCGTGATTTTGGGCAATCCCGTTCAGGATCAGGGGATGTTTTTGTTGAACCTCATATTGGGAGCGGTTGGTTTTTCGGCCTGTCTGACGATGGTATCGGGGATAGCGTCCAAGGCGAGCAACAATGCGACGTTGATGGCGATATTGAGTTTTCCGGTCATCATCCCTATTTTGCTGATGGCCATCCGGGTGTCAAAGAATGCCATTGATGGGTTGGATTGGTCAGTGAGCTTGGATAAGATTGTAACGCTTATGGCAATCAATGTTATCGTGGCTGTGACGGCGTATATCCTGTTTCCATATCTGTGGAGGAGTTAGGGACTGTCCCGCAAAGTCGCAGAGCCGCAAAGAAAAAAAAACAAGTAGGATGGCTATAGGCCGATAGACTGATTGAATTCCCACAAAAATAAGAAGTAAGACTCGCAAGCTCGTTTTATAAATCCCGCAAAGCCGCAAAAATCGCAAAGGGATTTTAATTCAAAATGATAGGTTAACATCAGTTTATTTACTTATAATATTTTCTTTGCGCCTTAGCGTCTTCGCGGGAAACAAATCAAACTTTCTAATTTTATGGATTAGTGTTTTTTCGAGATTCTTTTTCTTTATGCCTCATCGACGTTGAGCAAATTCCCTCTATTTCCTTTGTGTCTTAGCTTCTTTGTGGGATCATATTCGCTTAGAATCTTCGCGCCTTATCGTCTTTGCGGGAAACCTTACTTTACAAATCAACATATCTTATAAAAAGCACCGGAATGAGGAACTTATGCCTTATTTTTGCGCTTGAAAAATCAAACCCATTATAATGAGAGCATATTGGTGGAAAATCCTGACTGTAGCCCTGTTGGCATTTACCCTGACAGCCGGACTTCTCCTTGACGTACCGAGGTTACCCATCCTGAATGAGACGATCAGGGCACTGCATTTCCATGTCACGATGTGGTTTGGAATGATTTTGATGCTGATGGTTGCGGTGGTTTTCAGCGTCAAATTTCTGCGAAGCAACGACCTCAAGCATGATGACATGGCGCTTGAGTTTACCAATGCGGCGATCTTGTTTGGTGTATTGGGAATTGTCACAGGCATGCTTTGGGCCAAATTCACTTGGGGGGATTATTGGAGCGGTGATCCAAAACAGAATGCTTCCGCCATCGGGCTTTTGATGTATTTCGCCTATCTTATTTTGAGAAATTCACTCACTGATGTCCATCAAAGGGCCCGAATCGGTGCCGTTTATAACATTTTTGCATTTGCGGCCTTTATACCCTTGATATTTGTCTTGCCAAGACTGACAGACAGTCTCCATCCCGGCAACGGTGGCAATCCCGGATTCAATGCCTATGACCTGGACAGCAAACTCAGGATGGTGTTCTATCCCGCTATCATTGCCTGGACACTGTTGGGAACTTGGATCAGTACCATAAGGGTCAGGCTGAGAAGAATTGAAAGGAAGTTAGAAGATAAATTGATCAATCAGGTATCATGAAAAAGTGGTTAATAATATTGTTCATGGCATTCAGTCTGAGTGCTTTCGGACAGGAGAAAATTGAAATCAATGAAAACGATTACCAAAACTCCACCGTTGAAATGGCGGATGTGATGCGGTCCGAGGGAAAAATCTACGTTTTGGTAGGCATCATCGGGATCGTTTTTGCGGGATTGTTGGTTTATGTGATCAATACGGACAGGAAAGTGACCCGTCTTGAAAAACAATTGAAAGAAGAATAGCATTAATAAGGAGAAAGGAAGTAAAATCTAAAAGAATTTGCTCCTGAACCCATCAAAAATATAATCTACCAAAATGAAAAAGGGACATATAATTGGTTTGGGAATCATAGCTGTCGCAATCATCATCATCATGTCAATGATCGGGGATGCCAGTACTTACGAAAGTTTTTCCAACGCCAAAGCCATGAAAACCAAAGGAGATGACAAGGCCATCCACGTAGTGGGACAACTCAAAAAAGGCCAATCCGGAAATGTGGAGGGAATCGAAATCAATGAAGACAAAACTTCCTTTTACTTTCTGATGGTGGACAATGAAGGTACAGAACAAAAGGTCTTTTACAATGAACCGGTGCCACCGGATTTTTCAAGGGCTGAACAAGTGGTGGTCATCGGTGCTTATAAAGACCAAGACCTGTTTGTTGCAGACAAAATCCTGATGAAGTGCCCTTCCAAATATCAGGAAACCGAGCTCAAGACAGCCGGAATGTAAATTAGTTTTCCCTTTGATTCCATTTAATATGATCAATACCTTTATAGGTAATTTAGGCCACTTTGCATTGATTCTTGCTTTTGTCAGTGCCTTGATTACTGCCTACTCTTATTATCAATACACGATTGCACAGGAATTGGACAAAGCCAATTGGCGACAGTTCAGCCGGGTTACTTTTTACATTCATTCTTTTGCAAGTATAACTGTGGCATTTGCACTTTTTGAGATTATCTATAACCACAGATTCGAATATTTCTACGCCTATTCCCATTCTTCCAAAGCGCTTCCAGTCCATTATATGATCTCCAGTTTTTGGGAAGGTCAAGAAGGGGCATTTATCCTTTGGATAGTTTGGAATGTGGTTTTGGGATTGGTTTTGATCCATACCAACAAATTCTGGGAAGGTCCTGTGATGATCGTATTTGCTTTGGTGCAGGCATTCCTTGTATCCATGATTTTGGGTGTGGTGATAGGAGATTTGAAGATCGGTAGTTCGCCGTTTATTCTCTTGAGAGATGCGGTCTCCGCTCCGATTTTCCAGATCAATCCTGACTTTAAGCCGGAAGATGGAACCGGTCTGAATCCTTTGCTTCAAAATATCTGGATGGTGATCCACCCTCCGACTTTGTTTCTCGGATATGCTTCCACCTTGGTTCCGTTTGCCTTTTTGATGGGTGGATTGGCTACCAAAAGATATTCTGAGTGGGTGCGTCCTGCATTGCCTTGGGCGCAGTTCTCCGCCATGATCCTCGGAATGGGGATCATCATGGGTGCTTATTGGGCATATGTTACCTTGAATTTTGGAGGCTATTGGAATTGGGATCCTGTCGAAAATGCCGTTTATGTCCCATGGCTGATTATGGTAGCAGCAATCCATACCATGATCACTTTCAAGAAAAGCAGTACTGCATTGAAGTCTTCCATCGTCTTGGTCATTGCCTCTTTCATTTTGGTATTGTATGCCACCTTCCTCGTGAGGAGTGGGGTATTGGGTGATTCTTCGGTTCACTCCTTTACCGACTTGGGCTTGTCAGGTCAGCTGTTGATTTACATGTTGTTCTTTCTTTTCATTGCAGTTTTTCTGGCAGCAAAAAATTGGAAACATATCCCGACTTCTGACAAAGAAGCTTCTGTTTATTCCCGAGAATTCTGGATTTTTATTGGTGCAACGACGTTGGCCTTGATGGCCTTTCAGGTAATCCTCCCTACTTCCATTCCTGTTTGGAATGCTTTGGTAGAGAGTTTCGGAGGCATCTCCAACATGGCGCCTCCTGCGGATCAGATTGGTTTTTATACCAAATTCCAACTTTGGTTTGCAGTGGCAGTGGCTTTGCTGACAGCTGTAGGACAGTTTTTTTGGTGGAACAAAATGGATCCAAAAGCCCTGCGAGAAGCCCTTGTAATGCCTTATATCATCTCGGTAATCATCTCGGCGCTGATCATTGTTTTTGGTAAAGTTTATGACATCCCCTACATCATTGTGGTTTTGGCCTCTGTATTTACCATCGTCGCCAATTCCTCCATTTTGATCAAACTATTAAGAAAATCTACTTTCAAATTGGCCGGTGGTTCTTTGGCACACATCGGTCTTGGGATGATCTTGATCGGAATCATGTTTTCCTCGGGATATTCAGAAATCATTTCTTACAATTTATCAGGATTGACTTATAGTAATTCGTGGGAGGAAGAAATGAACAAAGAGCACGTCCTGCTTTGGATCAATAAGCCCACGCAAATCAAAGATTACACTGCAGTCTATCGTGGCAGACAGAAAAAAGTGGTTGGTGTACCCGGATTTGTGAACGTCAAGCAACTCAAATCTACTGGGGAAATCAATGAGGCCATTGCCTTGGAAGATATCATGGCTAGGGGTAGAACCTATTTTTCTAAAGGAGATAAAGTGAATATTGTCTTGGAAGAAAATGATTATTTCCAGATAGATTACTACAAGGATTCAGTCTACCAATTTTCATTAAATCCCATGTCGCAATTCAATACCTCCATGGGTTTGATATCCTCTCCGGATTCCAAAAGGTTTGTAAACAGGGATTTGTACACATACGTCTCTGCGATCAATGATTATGAAGATCCGGAATGGCGGGAAGATGAATTCTATGAAGTAGCTCCGGGGGAGACGTTCTATATCTCTGACTTTGTGACCACATTTGAAGGTGGAGAAGTTCTCAGTCAGGTCGACGGTTTGGATTTAAGAGAGGGAGATGTAGCAGTAAAAGCCAAGTTGGTGGTCATGGATTATGATGTTGAAAAGCGTTTGGAGCCTGTTTTCATCATCCGGGACAATCAGGTCGGAAAGATTGCCGCCATAGACAACGAACTCGGTGTCAAGGTTGAATTGGAGAATATCAAACCGGAAACAAATACATTTTCTTTCAAAGTCAACAGGTACCAAAAAGACTATGTGGTATTGAAGGCCATATTGATGCCTCAAATCAATATCCTTTGGGCAGGAACGATCCTGATGCTGATAGGCTTTTGTGTAGCCATCTACAGAAGGTATGATGAGTTCAAAAAAATGAGGGATAAAGGAATGGAAGCCTAAATTCCTGACTAAGTTCAAAACCATAAAGCCCTAAGGATACCTTCTTTAGGGCTTTATGGTTTTTTAGAATCACGGTAAAAGGTATATATTTCATCTATGAAATTTAAGATTGCGATATTGGGAACCGGCAACGTTGCCTGGCATTTGGCACCTGCCTTGGAAGAAGCAGGTCATACCATTACAGAAATTTATGCACGAAGTCTTGCGGACGCCGAAAAACTAACTGCAAGGTTATATACTGCAGATGCAAAAGATGACCTCGATTTTTCAGAATCAGAGGCCGAGATATTTATTTTGGCTGTAAGCGATCAAGCTATTTCTGAAATTGCAGATGAAATCATTTTGCCGGAAGAAAGTATCCTGGTGCATACTTCAGGAGCAGTGCCATTAGATGTGTTGGGCTATAGTTCAGCGACTTTTACAGGAATCTTTTACCCCTTGCAGACATTCAGCAAAGAAAGAAAAATTGACTTTGGCGATGTCCCGTTTCTCTTGGAATCTGAGGACCAAGCCGCGCTCCAAAAATTAAAAAAACTTGCAAAATCATTGTCCCCTAACCAATACCTGATCAAGTCCAAAGACAGAATGGCTTTGCATGTAGCGGCGGTTTTTGCCAGTAATTTTTCGAACCACATGTTGAGAATATCAGAAGAAGTCATGGCGCGTCAGGGTTTGGACTTCGAAATGCTCAAACCACTTATCATAGAAACCATCAGTAAAAGTCTGGAATTGGGTGCCAAGCGCGCACAGACAGGACCGGCAAGACGGGTGGACTTTAATACCTTGGATGCCCACTACCAATTTTTGAACTACAATGAACAGATAGCTGAGTTATATAAGCTTATTTCCCAAGATATTATCGATTCTTATTAAAAAATACCCCCTTTAGGGTATTTTTTAAAGGTTGCGGATCCAGTATATTTGATACGGGTGATTAAGCAACTTTTTCAGCTCTACTGTTTTAATAAATGATTTTAGTTTAGGATTTTTTAATATATCGGGTGGCTGCCTGTCAAAGGGCAGCCACACATTTTTTTTAATGTTTCCAAGTTCCAAATTTCCCTTGCTGATAATCGCGGTATGCCTCCATGATTTCCTGTTGGGTGTTCATGACAAATGGCCCTTGGGCTACCATCGGTTCGTTGAAAGGTTTCGCATGGCCAAGAATCAGAACCGAATCTTCAAAAGCTTCTACAGATAAATTTCCGCCATCGTTGGTAAATTCCACAAGGTTTCTAAAAGGGATTTTTTCACCCAAAATCTTTACCTCTCCACGGACTACATAGAAAAAAACGTTTTCTCCAACAGGAATTGATTTATTGAATTTACCTCCTTTTGCCATGGTGATGGTGCTCAGGAACATCGGACTCAATGTTTCAAATGAACCTTGATTTCCATCCCAATCACCGGCAATCATTTGAACAGAGACTTTTCCTTCGGATAGTTCGAAATGGTTGATTTCTTCTTTTTGTAGACCAACATATCTTGGTTCGGTCATTTTCAGCTTGGCAGGAAGGTTGATCCAAAGCTGTAGTATTTCCAGATCACCGCCTTCCTTTTTGAATGCAGAAGAAGAGACTTCTGAATGAATCAGTCCCCTTCCGGCCGTCATCCATTGAATCCCGCCTGATGCTATCACAGATTCATGTCCTCCCGAATCCTGATGCATAATATCACCGGCAAGGATAAAAGTAACCGTTTCCATCCCTCTGTGGGGATGTGGGCCAAAAGGAAGTCCGAGGTTATTCTTTGGGTAGGTTTGGAAGCCGTGGTGGTTCAAAAATATAAATGGATCAATTTGCCTGAGCTTCTCAGAGGGAAGCGGGTTGTAAGTAATGAGATCTGCAATGGGATGGTAGCTGGCAGGATGTATTTCTTTGATGGTCATGGCTTTAATTGTATGTATAAACATTCAATATGTTTTCATTCATAATTGTTCCCCTCAAGGCAAAAAAAAACCTGAATTTCTTCAGGTTCTGTTTATTATTTTAACCAAGCTAGGGAGATTTCATCAGGTGCTTTCATCCTGTCGGCCAGTCTCATATACCTGTCCGAAAGATGTGCAAGGTAATCCTGCGCTTTGGAGGCCACATCGTTCAAGCCGGTGAGGTTTTGAATGTCCCAAAGTTTGACCAGGTGTTCGATGATTCGGGCATAGTCCCAACCGGTGTAAACACCGATTTTTTGGGTAATCGCAGAGAATTGATCAAAAAGAGTAGGGTTGCTGCTTCCTTTTCCCATCAAGACTGCAGGCATGACGATCTGTTTGCGCATCATTTTCTCAAATGCAAGAATAGCTCCGTTCGGGTCAATTTCAAAAATTTGACTCATGAAGCTTTTATAGGCCTTTTCATGTCTTGCTTCATCTCCTGCAATGGTTTTGCAGATTCGTGAAAGTACATCATCTCCGGCCTTGTCCGC
This sequence comes from Aquiflexum gelatinilyticum, assembly GCF_024741135.1. GTDB lineage: Bacteria > Bacteroidota > Bacteroidia > Cytophagales > Cyclobacteriaceae > Cognataquiflexum > Cognataquiflexum gelatinilyticum. The sequence goes on along the minus strand of NZ_JANSUY010000004.1, from coordinate 90,295 downwards.
CAATTTACCGGTATTGACATGGGATATTTTGGTGGCTCTCTCCTGAAATGAGGTATAAATCATGGCCTGGTAAGGATCCTTTTCTGATTTTGGATCAAATCCGTTGTAAATCAGCCTGTGTATAGTCTGCTCTACTTTTTTCATATCCGCACGTGCTGAGAGGTAGAGGTATTTGTTGAGAAGGTCACCATGACGGTTTTCCTCTGCAGTCCATGCTTTTGACCATCTTACCCAACCAGAGTTGCTCAGAAGACTTCCTTCTACATTGATTCCTTCCAATAAGTTGAAATAGGTCTGATAGCTTGGAAGCGCCTCTTCGGTAATCATGTTGCCGATGAGAGAAGTGATGATAGTATCCGGGATTCCGGCTGCTCTTTCCTGTAGTTTTTTGACCTCGTCAAAAGCATCAGGTTGACCCATGTCGGGTAAAAAATCAGAGGGTTGCCAGCATTCATCCGGGTCTACCAATATTGTTTCAACAGCATTGTTGACGAAGCCATCCAGCTGGGAAATGACCTCCATGTTTTTTTCTAGTTCGTAATTGATATTTTCTGAATTATTCATGACTTTTTATTTTTTGCCTTTAAAACCCTCCTTGCCAAGTTGGGATGGGGTATTCATAAAAGGCTGCAATCGTATAATTTATATAAATTCTAAGTAAAGGTAATCACATTTAGTGTCATTAGGTACTAAGAAACCCAATTTCTGAAACGGGTTTCTCCATTTCCCAATTGATTATTTTGTCAGTGTCCAGGTTTTTTGGTTGAAATTTGAAGGTGCAGTTTCCTGCAGCCTTTTACCGATTTTGTCTAAATACATGGTATTATACCGCAAGCGCGTAATGTAGTTTGGCTGGGTGGGATCACCGTTCCAACAGTGTTCGGCTCGGTCCCCGTATTTAACCTCACCGCCATAATAAGGTTCAGAAGTTTTTTCGAGGAACTCCTCAGTAAGATAAACGGCATTATTCAGGTAGTAATTATCCATATCCCCGCAGTAAATGTGGATTTTCCCTTCCAAATCCTTCCCCAACTTAGACCAATCCCTTTCCATGATATAGCGGAGGTCAAAATTTTCTTTCCAATGGTTGGCCACTTCTTTGTCGATTTCTCCGGAATACCTGTCCCAAATCGGTTTTGGATAGCCATCCTCCCCGACAGGTGAATAGACCGCCTGCCAAACGTCCCATTGGTCACCGGACCGTGTTTTGGTCCCCCCGAGCGCAAGTTCCTTATGGTTCATGTCCTTGACCATGGCGGATACATGGCCGAGGTAATTTCTTTTTCCCACCCTTTCGGTTGTTCTAAATGGCCCGTTGAGGTAATAGGCATTTTGATCTTCGTAGATATTCACGGTAGTAAATGCCCGGAAGTCTATCGGGTCAGGACAAGCGGCAAAGCAGCCGTTGTATTCTTTGGGATACATCACCTGTACAGCCAAAGCTTCCCATCCTCCGGTCGAACCGCCATAAGTGAATCTTGACCAGCCGTCTCCGATTCCCCGAAATTGCTCTTCAATATGTGGGATCAGTTCGTAAGTAATGGCGTCTCCATATGGACCTATATTTTGTGAATTCACAGCATAGCTGTCGTCATAGAATGGGTTGGCATGTTGGAATTCGATGACAATGAATTTTTTGAAATCAGGAGAAATCCATTTCTGGTAAAAATCATAAGCTTCCTGCTGTTCGATTTTTTCATAGCCATAAATATTGAAGCGGGCATTGTAGGTTTCTTCGATGTTGTCGTCAGGTGGAGTCGTCCTGAATCCACCAAAATCAGAGGGAAAATGCCCATGATAGATCATCAGCGGATAATATTCATTTGGATTCTTATCAAAATCCCTTGGTAATAGAACGTGTGCTCCTAAGTAGATATCCCTTCCCCAAAAGTCTGAAAGAAGTTTACTTTTGAATTTGATATGTTTGATAAATTCGGTGTCTTCTGGTTCAGCTACCGGAGGAATGATTTGGTCAATGTGGATGTCTAAGCCTGTTTCCCCATCCCATGAGATTTTTTTGGGAGTGCTGTAGACATTTCCTGGGGTTCTTGCCCATTGTCTGCCTTCCCATTGGTCCATTGGGATTTTGATGACATGACCATCTGCCCGGTTGAATGTCTCGTGTTTTACAATAAAAGCCTGAACCCAATACTCGCCTGCAGGGATTTCCTGCCAGTTTTCGATGGGATATCCAAATGAGCCAAAATCAAAAGATAATGAGTTTCCGGCCTGATAATCTTCAAAATCCATCCCCATCACTTGGGCCGAAGTGACATCATCTGACACCGCAAACCTCGGCTCGGTTTTTTCATCATGGTGAAAAAGCAGCAACAGCCTTCCGTCTTTTATGCCTCCTGCAAGATCTTGGGCAAGGGTAATATTTGCAGTTGGTGTTGTTGGGGCGTTGCACGAAACAATCAACAACAATAGCACGAAGTATACGATCCTCATAGATATCTTCTTTGGTTTCTTTCAATTTAGCCAAATTTCCATTTATAGGATTCAAGTAGAAAAATCTATTACATAAACGGATATAAAATCCTTTTTTTATCAAATTCTGACCGTCTGTCAATCAGGATAAATAAATTACCCTGAAATTTTTACTTTAATATTTTAAATTGACCTGCTATGAGAAAACCCCTGCTTGTATTGATTGCCTCGGCTTTTGTTTTTGGCTGTGCCCAAAAAACCGAAACCATAGATTATACCCTGCTGTCAGATGAGGAAAGACTCGCTGCCGCAAAAGAAATGGCCCAAAACACCATTATGGTGGACGGGCATGTGGACCTTCCATACAGGATGAAAGTTGGTGGTTTTACCCTACAGCGTGAGATCTTGGATGTATCAGTCCGGACAGATGGAGGTAATTTTGATTTTCCGAGATCAAAAGAAGGGGGCTTGGACGCACCGTTTATGTCGATTTATATTCCTTCAGGCTACCAAGACAGGGGAGGGGCAAAGGTTTTGGCGGATTCATTGATTTTGATGACAGAAAGGTTGGTAAATATATGGCCTGACAAATTTGCAATGGCTTATTCTCCTTCGGATATTGAGAAAAATACCCAGGAGGGTAAGGTTTCATTTCCGATGGGAATGGAAAATGGGGCTGCGCTCGAAGATGACATCAACAATGTCCAATATTTTTATGACCGTGGGATCCGGTATATCACCCTTACCCATGGCAAGGACAACCTGATAGGGGATTCTTCTTACGATACCATGCGTACTCATAATGGCTTGAGTGAGTATGGTGTAGAAGTTGTCAAGGAGATGAACAAAGTAGGGATCATGGTGGACATTTCACATGTGTCGGACAGCACATTTTACGATGTGATGAAAGTGACGGATGTTCCTGTCATCGCCTCCCACTCATCAGCAAGGAAGTTTACTCCGGGATTTGAAAGGAATATGGGTGACGATATGATCAAAGCCCTTGGAAAAAATGGTGGTGTTATCATGATCAACTTTGGGGGAAGCTTTGTAGATGGAGATTATAATGAAAAGTCCGGAGCAGTTCGGGAGCATATTGTCAATTGGCTTGCAGAAAACGGTCTAAGCAGGACTGATTCGGCAGCTGTGGCCTATATCGAAAAATACTCTGCAGAGAATAATCCATTCCCAAATGTGGAAAAAGTGGCTGACCATTTTGACCATGTAGTGGCTTTGGTAGGAATCGACCACGTGGGTTTGGGTTCTGATTTCGACGGGGTGGGGGATAGCCTGCCAACCGGACTCAAGGATGTATCGATGTATCCCAACCTTATCGCTGAATTGCTCAAGCGTGGATATTCCAAAGAAGACATCGAAAAAATCTGTTACAAGAATATTTTCAGGGTTTGGGATGCGGTGATTGCGGCTTCAGGGAAATAGATTTGGTCTGTTGATTTAATTGTTGGCGGATACTGCTGTATCTATTGAATTGGCTACAAATTTCTCGTTTCAATAAGCTTTACTAGTGTTGAATCCTCAACTTTAAATGGATAAATAAAAACTTTGACCACTTCAATTTTACTTTCTTCACTTAAATCCTTCCAATTATCAATGTTTGCAATATGATTGGAAATCACATTCAAATATGCTGGGATTGATTCAATATTAACCCATTCCTTAGAATATGGAATATGGATTTCTTCGTAATATTTATGAAGTGATTCGGATATCTTTCTATATAATTCACCAATAATTGGACTACCTGCTAAATATCTGCTTTCATAATCTTTAGATTGATACTTTACAAATTCTAAAGCTTTTAATAAAGCTAAAAGCTCTTTCTCATTTTCTATTGATATCATTTTAAATTAATTATATGGATAGCCTTATAAAACAAGGTTTGAAGTTCAATTGATGCGGCTGTGGACTGTGGACAATCGACTATGGACTACTTCAATCTATCCATACTCACCACCGGAATATCCTTATTCCCCATATGCTTCAATGGCTTGATCTCTGACTTTGGGTATTCAAATCCATTGTCGGACAATTCCCAAAGCAAAGGCGCCAAATTCTGCACCGCAGCTTTGCAGCCTTGGACAATAGCTCCCATTTTTCCTGTTTGCTTGGACAATTTGGCCTCATTCTCGATTTCAAATGGTCCTGAAAAACCTTTTTCCTTCAGGATATTGACAAAGGCTCTCCAATCCATGCTATCCCCCAACCCAAAACCAGGTAAAGTCGCCTCGTAATGGTGTCTGTCCCATTCATTTTGACTAGATGGGATTCCTGCTTTTGCCGCCCATTCGGGTTTGACCCGTTGCATGGGGTACATATTTCCCCAAAATGGATCTGAATTGTTTCTCGTCGACTTCACATGGATGCGTTTTAGCCTTGACATATCGGTATGTCTGATCACTTCCAAAGGATCGGTATGCTGCCAGACATCATGCGAAGGGTCATAGATTTCCCCGTGGTTTTTGCTTGGGATCAGGTCGTACATGATTTTCCTGGCCGCTAGGACTCCTGTCAGGTTGTTGTATGTCGTGGAGTAACCTGAAGAGCGCCAACCTTCCATGGGACAGTTTTCATATAAGACGGTGACGCCAAGGTCTTCCGCATATTTGATGATGGGAGTGAAAACCTTTTGGTATTCTTCGAGATTTTTCTCGTAACCATTTTCTTGGATGCCCAATTCATGGTTGTAACCCACAAAAGTTCCCACTTTCACATCATTCTCATCTCCGCCCATCAGGTAAGCCATCCGGATCAGTTTCAGCAGGTGGTTTTGGTTTTTTACCTTGTGAAAAGGATCTCCGCCAATCAGGTTTTCAAAAGCACCGATGGAAAGCCGAAGTCCGGCGGCATTGAACTTGTCGATCATCTTACTGGCAGCCTCGGGATCGAAGTTTTCATAATCCATATGAGTTGCCACAAAGTCATCCCTAGTACCGTCTTTTCTGAAAACACAGACATCCAATCCCTGAACTCCGATTTCGGTTGCTTTGGTGATGGTTTGATCCAAATCCAATTGGTCAAAAGCGGAAGTCATGATCCAAATCTGATTGCTCATAGTAGTAGTTTTTTTTAAAGATAAATACCCTGTTTTGGTTTTAAAAGCCAAATCCTGCCAATGCCGTCCGCTTATCAAATCGAAAAAACATTTTCAGGGATAATTGCTTAATTTTGAGGATAATCTACTCACCAAAAAATGAAAACACTTAAGAACTTATCTTTTATTTTGGGAGGAAGCCTTATTTTGGGTTTTTCTTCCTGTTCCAATAATACACAACCTGAAGAAAAAGTTGAGCCTAGTCCCTATGCAGTGGTGACTGAAAAACTTACCATCCAGGTCGATACCCTTTTCACAGAATTTGAAAACCCATGGGGCATGACATGGCTTCCTGATGGAAGAATGTTGGTGACCGAAAAGAAAGGTGAAATCCTGATTTTCAAAGATGATAAATTTACCGGAGAGAAATTAACAGGAGTTCCTGAGGTAAGTACTGTCAATCAAGCCGGCCTTTTAGATATAAAGGCTCATCCAAAGTATGATGAAAACGGTTGGATATACATGTCTTATGCTAAAAAGCAAGGCAAAGGAGAAGTCTTAGTCATCGCAAGAGCAAAACTGAACGGTAATGCATTGGAAGGATTGGAAGAGGTCTTTGTCTGTGGACCTGAGTGGGAAGGCGGTAGACACTTTGGTTCAAGGATAGTCTTTGACAATGACGGCTATTTGTATTTCTCCAATGGAGACAAAGGGTCAAGACCTGCCAACGCACAGGAATTGGACAATGACCACGGAAAAATCCACAGAATCTATGATGATGGCAGAATTCCGGAAGACAATCCATTTGTCAATACTCCGGGAGCTTCTCCTTCGATCTGGACTTACGGAAACAGAAATCCACAAGGCATGATTTATGACAAGGCCAACAACCGTCTTTGGGCTGTCGAACATGGACCAAAAGGTGGTGACGAATTGAACCTGATCGAAAAAGGCAAAAACTACGGTTGGCCGGTCATCTCTTACGGGATCAATTATGACGGAACCATCCTGACTGAATTGACCGAGAAAGAGGGCATGGAACAGCCTGTAACCTATTGGGTGCCTTCCATTGCAACATGTGGATTGGCGATTGTGACTTCAGACAGGTATCCTGAGTGGAAAGGAAACATATTGGTAGGAGGTCTTGCGGGAATGCAGATTGCAAGAGTTGAATTGGACGGCACTAAATATGTTGGTCAGGAGACATTGTTGAAAGACATCGGACGTGTAAGGCAAGTGTCTGAAAGTCCTGATGGTTATATTTATGCAGTGACTGAGGCAACAGGCCTCATGGTGAAGCTGATTCCTCAGCGATAATAAGACATTTTGTATATAATAAGCCCTGTCAGATTAAATGATGACAGGGCTTTTTAGATTCTTTTAAGGTAGGTCTTCAGGCTAATTCCAGCTTTTTTCAATCCTTCATTTATTGGACTAGTTTTGGTAAGGCCCTCGGTTAGTGCCTCCACTAACCGTAGGAACCATTTTCCAACCTTTTTCCTTCGTATTTCAAAGTTGACTTTCCTCAGGCCACCTTTTTTAAATTTAATTCTTAGTATCAAACCATCCTAACCTGCTTCTCAAATCCACTTTAAACCTGTTTTAAAGTAGGAGCAAAGCCGTACCAAAGTAGTAGCAAAGTAATACCAAAGTAGTACCAAAGTAAGGGATAGTGCGAGCTTACCCCCCCCCTGATATTCCTATATAGTGTATTTTAATACTGATTCTCTTGTTATTATCAATTTTTCCGACGGAATTCTTATCCAAATAAATATTTCCTATTAACCAATAACCCCAAACCTACGGGATCTTAACAACCGCCGATTTTCCGATTTCAATATCATGAGCCACCTCATCCCTGATCAATGCCCAATGGAATAGGTTATTGTCATTCCTATCGTGACTGCTGCCATTGTAATGGGCGAGGGGCATATCTTTGTATATCGGTCTGGAAATAGCAATGATTTTGTCCCAATACTCAAGGGCATTGGTAAAGGAGGTTACAGCTTCAGCCTGATGATTCGCTCCAAGACCTTCCCGGTAGGATTGTAGCGAAATTGATCCTTTAATTTTCTCTGCCAAGTGTAGCCCAAGATTCGCCCAGATTTTTATATCCGCCAATTCATACATCAAAGAATTGTTGTCTTTGGTTGAAATCTCCTTGATAAGTTCCAATGCCTTTATGCAATCACTTTCCAACATCTCTACCAAAACCGTAGGGGTGATTTTCTCCTTCCCAAATTCCTTTCCTGATTTCTTGGCTAAAACATAATCTTTGACAGACACATAATCGGGATCGAGCGTGGGCTGATTGATCAGGATATCGGCGGAAATATAATTGGTGCTGTCACCGACCAAGGCCATCAATCCTTCTCCATAGAGTGTAAAATCCCATCTTGAATCATAAAGAGAACCGATTTTCATTTGAGTGGAGGAAGCCAAAGACATTGCTTCCAATAATTTATCCCCATCCACTCCATATTTATTGGTATAGGTAGCTGCAAAAACTTCATCAGGAGTTTCTGGATTGTACAGCAACCTTCCCCATATTTTGTAAAAAAGCCATTGTCTCTGAAAAGCAAAATCCCAATCAACCGGACCTTCTACAGCTGTAAAATAATCTTTGGCGGGGATATAAGTTTCTGAACCCACAAAATAGCCACCAACATAAGACTGGCTATTCAGGGCAATATGGTCTCTGACAAATTGTGGAACTCCCCATCTCAAAGCAAAGAAATCCTCATTCCTTGCAGTATAGGTAATCTTATAGCCTTCCGGCAAGGGATTGTAAAAAGTGTCAAACATTTCTCCACCGTGAACTTTGACAAGCTTGGGAGTGGAATGGGCATGTGACCAGTTATACTTCAGGTCTGCCCAAATCGGACCATCTATAAAATCCAGCTTGGCTTCTTTTTCAATCGCCTTACGTGTCAGTCTTTCCAGATCTACACTGGTTGCCCCAAGAGATTCCGTAGTACTTGAAAAGGGAATACGGTGTACCAATTTGGACGGTCTTCCGGCCAATCGCATGCCCTCAATATAAGTATCAAACATCCAATCTTCACGTTGCTGAGGAGTCATTCCTGCCATCCCTTCGCCGAGAGTCAATCCAAATCCTGTCAGTTCCGGGTATTCCTGCAGGACTTGCGTGACACTTTCTCTTGTGTATCTTTTTACCAATTCTGAAGTATCGCCTGGTACGTAATAATTTGGATAAACATTCTTTTGGGCATTATTGTGCGCATTGGCAAACTCGTGGCTGACAAAAATATTGAAAGGGATAATATAGGTTTCTATCGCCCTATCCTTTGCCATTTTGAAAATTGATTTATGCAGCTTTTTCCATTCCTCCATTTCTTTGGGAGAAAAGGGACTTGCCTCTGGAAAATTCTTTGCCTGAATCATAAACACAAAAGGGTGTAGGTTCCAGATTGAAAGCGAATTGAACCGGTTTTCTACCATCATATCCAAAAACGCTTCCCAATATTTTACGTCCTTCAAGGTTTCAGTGTGTAGGTCAAGGGCTGAACTAGGCCTGTATGAATACCAGGAGGTATTGTGTTTTATTGCCCTTAAGGGAAAATGTGGTTTTTCGGTTTTATACTCTATTTCTTTCAGGGATGATCCATTTCTCAAAGATTCCGTCAAGGAAAGCGTCCCATATATCATCCCTCTAGCATCACTGCCTAAAACGGAAATTTTATTCCCTTCTCTTTTGATCTCAAATGATTCAGGGCCATTTGCTGAAGGTGCAATTCCTATGTTGATAAGGTAATGGTAATCCTTTGGTGAAGTAGTCAAGGTGTACTTTTTAGACGAAAATTCAAAGCTTAGTTTATCTGCGGCATAATTTGCTTCAGCAGAGGATTTGTCAAAAAGGAGATAAACCGATTGGCTATAAGTTTCTGATATAAAAAGTAAAGCCAAAAGGAAAGTGATCAAAGTAGGTTTCATAGGGTTCTATTTAGTATTATCCGAATCTATTCATTTAAAATATTTCGTAAAATGGGTTTTCCAAACACGGTAACAAAAGCCGGGAAATTTGAAAGATTTCAAAAAACAAAAAGCCCGGCTTTATAGTCGGGCTTTTCAATATTAATAGGGATGAGATTAATATCCGGGATTCTGATCTGCATTGGTTAAAGCAGAGTTATTGTCGATTTCACTTAATGGGATAGGAAGTTTATCAAAACGGACATTCCAGTTTGGAATAGGCTCACTCGATAATAAATTCTGTCTTCTCCATCTTCTGATATCTTTGTTCCTTATTTGTTCACCGGCTAATTCTACCCTTCTTTCATGTTGAATTGCTCTAAACATCTCAATCTTGCTACTTGTAGGATATTGGGCCGTTGGATATGGAGGCATTGCTACATCAGCTCTTGCTCTAACCTGATTAATATATGGCAATGCAGCGGAAGGACCTGAAAGTTCATTTTCAACTTCAGCCATCATTAACAAAACATCAGCATATCGGATTGCCCTGAAGTTGATACCGGATTGGGTATTTTCTGCACCTCTTTTATAAATCATCTGGTATTTTCTCCAGCTTGCTCTTTCGGTATCTCCTTGGACTTTATCTACAGTCAATACCTCAGATCCACCATTAAAAGGATCCCCAATTCTAAAGAAATTATAACTGATTCTTGGATCGTCTTTGGCTGCTCCATTTGCAACCCTTTCATAATCATTAAAAAGAGGCAAGCTTGGAATTACATTCCTCCACGCTGTTGGACCATATTCCTGACCTCTAAATGTTACCTCAGCGATTCCATTACCGTTTCCATTCCAAGCTCCCGCAGTCCCAAAGGCTTCTGAGAATTGGATTTCCCATACGGATTCAGAATTGTTCTCGTTTTCTTCTTCAAAATTATCCAAATACCTATCTACAAGGCTATATTGGTTGGAAGAAACGATTTCCAGTAAGAATGGCCTAGCAGCTGAGTAATTTCCTCTAAACATATGAGCTTTAGCGGCAAGAGCTTGTGCTGCACCTTTTGATGCTCTTCCCGAATCAGAACCGGTATAAGCACTTCTTAACGGTAATCTATTAATAGCCTCAGTAAGGTCAGCAAATAGGACAGCATAGACCTCATCTTCAGAGGCTCTAGGATTGCCGTCAGGAGATTCTGCGGTATTTAACATTAACGGAATTCCACCCCATTGGGTAACCAATTCGTAATGTGCCAACGCCCTAAGGAAATAAGCCTCACCAATAACCCTGCTTCTAAGGTCCTCTGTGATTTCTTCTGTAGCCTTATCAGCATTTTCTAAAACAAGATTGGCTCTATGAATGACTCTGTACCATCCTCTCCAATTTGCTTCAACCAATGGGTTAGAACCATCGAATACATGATTTAGAACCTGAGCCCTTGCGGCTTCTAATTGTGGTCCACCTGTGTCACAATCATCTGACAATAAATCCTGTAAAAAGAAATATTCTCGGTTGTAGAGATTGTTAGCTTGGAGTCCTGCATATACCGAATTAATAGCAGCCACCAATTGAGGACCTGTCCTGTAGAATGTCTCAGACCCCAATTGATTTGGATTTGTAGGACTCAATCTATCCTCGTCACAGGAGTTAAATCCTACCAAAATAATAATTAATGTAAGAATAAATCTCGTTTTCATATTCTTAAGCTTTTGATTTTGAGACATAATTAAAATGTAAACTGTATACCACCTATGAATGTTCTTGCGGCCGGGAACTGACCATAGTCAATACCTGTACCCAGTGATGTGTTGATACCTGTTCTAACCGCAATTTCAGGATCATATCCGCTATATTTGGTAAAGGTTAGTGGATTTTGAGTTAAGAAATATATCCTCAACCGGCTTACATAACCATTTGTAATAGTATTAAGTGTGGCAGTTGGAATCGTATAACCGATGATAATATTTTTTACCCTCATGTAGGATCCGTCTTCCACAAACCTAGAACTTGCCCTTGCATTTCTGTTTGGATCTCCGGATACAGCCCTAGGTACGTTTGTATTGGTATTATTTGGAGTCCACCTGTCCAATACAACAGTGGAGGCATTGAACAATCTAGTCATTCCTTCGGTGTGAAACCTCAGGTTATTGAAAATTTCATTCCCCTGAACTCCTTGTAGGAACATGGTAAAGTCAAAATTCTTATAACTTCCATTGAAATTGACACCATAAGTGAAATCAGGGAGATAATGTCCAAGGTTAGTTCTGTCATTTGCATTTATGATACCATCATTATTGATGTCTCTAAACTTGATGTCACCCGCAGCGGCATTTGGTTGTGCTGATGTACTTTCGCCAGTTTGGTAGATTCCATCTGCAATCCATCCGTAAAAATAAGCGATAGGTTGTCCCTCCTCTGTAAATGTATAAGGATCACCATTGAATGCAGGTCCGAAAATTGTATTTCCCGATCCAAGGGAAACCAGCTCATTGTTCACAAAACCCATATTTCCATCTATTGAGAATTGAAAATCGCCTGTATATTTTCTATAGCCTAAAGTGAATTCCAATCCATTATTTCTCACAGTACCCACGTTAGCAACAGGAGCGCCGTCAAATCCCAAAGAAGGAGGGATAGGAACACCTAGAATCATACCTTCCGTTTTATTGTCAAAATATTCAAAAGAAAGATTAAACCTGTCATTGAATAATCCCAAATCCATACCGATGTTTTTCATGATAGTACTTTCCCATCTCAGGTCAGCGTTTGCTAGAGAGCTGATAGTACTTCCTCCTTGGAGGCTTCCATTAAAATTATAAAAAAGGTTACTATCAATTGTACCTTGGTATACATAATCACCGATTCTATCATTTCCTGTTTCCCCATAACTCGCTCTGATTTTCAAATCACTGATCGCAGTTAAGGATTGCATGAATGTTTCCTGACTCAATCTCCATCCTACCGAAACAGATGGAAATGTCCCCCATTTGTTACCCGGTCCAAATCTTGATCCACCATCTCTTCTAACAGAAGCACTGAAAAGGTACTTTTGATCATAATCATAGTTGATTCTTCCAATGTAAGAGATCAATGCATAATCTGTTTGGCTTCCTGAAGTAACCTGATTTTGAACACCTTGAAGTACACGAACATCATTGGTTAGGTTATTTTGACCGGAACCGCTGAGGTTTGTAGACCTGAATGCTTGCTGTTCGATAACTGCCAAAACATCAAAACTATGTTTATTGATGGTTTTTCCATAGGAAAACTGGTTACTGAATAGCGGAGAAACAAATGTAGATCTGGTCTGGGCAATGGTAGCAAAAGGCTGGTTGTTAAAATCGCCGGCAAAGAACCTTGGAGTGTATTGGTCATTGGTTCCGATTCCAATGTCAATACCTGCAAGGAACCTGTACTTGAATCCTTCAAAAGGCATCACATCTATGTAAGCTGTTCCAAGAATTTTAAAATCTTGCTGCCTATTGGTTCTTAATTCTGCATTCAATACAGGGTTTTCGGGATCTGAACCGTCAACTCGGTCTGGAGCTCTAAACCCACCTAACCTGGTTTCGTCCCTAACGGGGATATAAGGCACTTGCTTTACAATGTGTTCCAATTGGCTTCTGCCACCGGTAAAGGGCTCGTTGTTTCTATTTGAATAGGCAAAAGTCAAGGTCTGACCGAAACTCACATATTTGTTAATTTTAAAATCTGTATTTGAACGGAAGGAGATCCTTTCAAAATCAGTTCCTTTCATGATACCCTCCTGAGAAAAATAACCCAAAGATACATTATACAAGACACTTTCAGTTCCTCCTGAAATGGCTAGGTTGTGGTCTTGTATAGGGGCAGACCTGAACATCTCCCCTTGCCAATCAGTCTCAACATTAGCGAGATCGCCAAGATTGTCAAATCTTTGAGGAGCAGGCTGGTTTCCGTTTGCCAATAATTCACGGCCAAAAGCAATGTACTGATCACTGTTTAATAGATCAAGTTGTTTCCAAGCTTGTTGTGTACCGTAATAGGAATCCAAAGTTACCTTTGGCTTTCCAATCACCCCTTTTTTGGTAGTGACAAGAATTACCCCATTGGCAGCCCTAGAACCATAAATGGCTGCTGCTGAGGCGTCTTTTAATACCTCAATGGATTCGATATCTGCTGGGTTGATCTGATTCAATCCTCCTGCAGGTACTCCGTCGATTACATAAAGCGGGTCATTGTTACCCACAGTACCGATACCTCTCACCCTTACGATGGGGTCTGTTCCCGGTGCACCTGCATTCGTAACCTGTACACCTGCTGCACGTCCTTGAATGGCAGATGCCAAGTTTGGTACCGGAAGTGCTCTGATAGCCTCGGATCCTACAGAAGAGATAGCCCCGGTTACCTTGGCCCGCTCTTGCGTGCCATATCCAACAACAATGACTTCGGAAAGATTGGACATGTCAGGCTCCATCGTGATAGATAATGTGGTCATGTTGCCCACACGAACTTCTTGCTGCTTGAACCCAATAAAGGAAAAGACCAACACAGCGTCAGAAGAAGGGACTTCAATGGAGAAGTTACCGTCAATGTCTGTGGCAGTGCCTTGGGTTGTTCCTTTGATAAGAACGTTTACTCCGGGCATTGTCTCTGTCCCATCTCCTGATTTGACGGTGCCTTTGACCATAAATGATTGAGCCATGGCACTAAGTGGGAGTAGCAATGATCCCAAAATGAGCAATAAGGCCAGCAACGAATTTGCTTTTTTCGGCGGCCCAAACTTTTTACTGTAAATTTTAATGTACATAGGTTTTAGGGTTTATGTGAATAATTAATTTGATATATGGTATTTTAAAATTGAATGAAAATCAGAAACAAGCATATTTCTCCTTATTGTAAGCTGGTAAAATTTTTGAATTGGAGAAAAAACAATAAAAAGGTTTTGGGAAAAGCCAAACCAAAAAATATGTGTCCAGAGAGATTTTAAAAAAAAGGATTCCATAATCGGTTATTTGGGTACTGTTAATTTTTTGATAATTAAACAAAGAAGCCTTAAACGCTTTATTGTCATGACATTAAATACGTCAAGGATTATCAGTTTTATAAACTTCTAAAAAAATAATTGTTTATGCAACCGATTTCATAAAATATTTTTTTCATGATCAAAAATCATTTTAAAAGCACTGATTGATTCAATTTTATAAATGCTTCTTCTAGTTGAAAAATTAATGGTTTTGAATTTTTACGGAATAATATTTTTTATTTTCTTTAAATTGTGCGTAAAAATGTTTTTTTTCAATGAAATATTTTAAACTTAATGTATAAAGTTGAACATCTGGGTTGTTGTAATTGGATATTATTAAAAAACTTATTTAACTTTATTTAAATTTTTAAATAATTGATGGAAAGTAAAAATTGTAATAAGTAAAAAATTCAACCGATTATATATTATTATTTATATTTATCTTATTTAAATTATATTACAACCGATTTCATAAATTCATTCTATTGGTTAAAAAATTCATCTTCAATCTATTTGTTCTGATATTCCAATATTCCAATTTTTGGAGCATTTACCGGCATTAAGCAATAAACCCAAATAAGCTGTGCTTGATCTTATAGATATGAAAAACTCTCTATAAAACCCAAATGAATAAAGAAACAACAATTTATGATATTGCTAAGGATCTTGGTGTTTCTCCTACTACAGTTAGCAGGGCTCTTAACAACCATCCTGCTGTCAATGAAAATACCAGAAAGAAAATATTTGATGCTGCAAATAAGAGTGGTTACCAATCGAATGTTTTTGCTGCAAACCTTAGAAACAAAAGGACAAAAAAAATAGGTGTGATTGTTCCCCGGCTCAATTCCAGTTTCCAGTCTTCGGTTCTTGCCGGAATGGAAAAGGTTGCCAATGATTCAGGTTTTAATCTAATCATCAGTCAATCCCTAGAATCTTATGAAAAAGAAGTAAGTAATGCATTAACAATGTTCAATAGCCGTGTTGACGGATTACTTGTTTCAATAGCCGGTGATTCCGAAAACATGGACCATTTTACTCCATTTCTGAGAAAAGGAATTCCTTTATTATTTTATGATAGGATTGCTGATTATTCCAATACCGCAGGAATTACAATTGATAATTTTCAAGCTGCATATAATGCCACAAAGCATTTGATAGAACAGGGCTGCAAAAAAATTGTACACGTCCTCCGCTCAACCAAAAACAATGTATATGCGGACAGACTCAGAGGTTATAAATATGCCTTTTTGGAAAATGAAATTCCATTCAATCCGGATTTGGTGATTTTTACAGACCTTATTGAGGAGAAAGGTGAAGAAATTGTAAAACAAATCCTTAAGATGAATCCATTGCCGGATGGACTTTTTGTCTCTAATGATTCTTTTGCCGCAAATTGCATTCGCCATTTAAAGTTGGAAGGTATCAGAATACCTGAGGACATCGCTGTTGTGGGGTTTAACAATGAAGCTATTTCAAGGCTTGTCGAGCCTAACATCACCACGATCAATTATCCAGGCTATGAGATGGGGGAATTAGCTATGAAAAATCTGATCAACCATCTTGAAAATCCCTCTGAAGGGATGTTGCATAACACGAATAAAATTACCTTGAGGTCAGAATTGATAATTCGAGCTTCATCAAAGAAGAAATAAGCTGGGATAATTTAACTGATAGCAATCAAAGTAAGATTGATTTATTCTGGCCATTTAACCAAATTTATATCCTATATAGAATTGGATTTGGGATTGTTGAGGCGTAAAAATTAGATTATTTCTATTTCTTTCTCAAATTTTATTAGTACACGTTTTAAGTTTGAACATCATGAGACTATCATTTTTTTATTTACTAAGTTTTGGCTTTCTGATTTTAAGCTGTTCTCAAAACCCAGAAATAGAAAATAAATTTGAGTTGTTATCTGCCGACTACACCGGGATTGAATTTAATAATAGGATTGATATAGATGAAAGCTTTAACGTTTTGGATTTTGACTACATCTACAATGGTGGAGGAGTAGCGGTTGGAGATTTTAACGGTGACAGCCTCCCTGATATTTTTTTTACGGGGAATATGGTTTCGTCTAAACTTTACCTCAACATGGGAGAATTTAAATTTAAAGATATCACCGAAATAGCGCAGACAAATACAAATTCCTGGACTGAAGGAGTGACGTTGGTCGATATCAATAATGATGGATTATTGGATATTTATGTCAGCGTATCAAACAGGGATAATAGCTTTCCAGATCCAAATCTCCTTTTTGTAAATCAAGGTTTAAATTCAGAAGGCATTCCTTTATTTAAAGAAATGGCTTCTAATTATGGAATAGCAGACAGGGGATATAATACCCAAGCAGCTTTTTTTGATTATGACCGGGATGGGGATTTGGATTTGTATATTTTGTCCAATGCTTTAGAGAGTTTTCAGAGAAACCTATCAAGACCAAAAGAAAAAACAGGGAAAGGAAAAAGCAATGACAAGCTTTACAAAAACAATGGTGATGGTACTTTTATCAATGTAACCACTGAGTCGGGAATATTGATCGAAGGCTATGGATTGGGGCTTGCCATCAGCGACATCAATCAGGACGGATGGCCGGACATTTATATCGCCAATGATTTTATCACCAATGACCTCCTATACATCAATAACCGGGACGGTACTTTTTCAAACCGCATTGGGGATATGATGAATCACCAAAGCTTCAATGCAATGGGGGTAGATGTGGCTGATTTCAATAACGATGCTTTGCCTGATGTGGTGGCTTTGGATATGTTTCCTCCGGATAACCTGAGACAAAAAACCATGTTTGCCCCGACTGAAAACTACGATCTTTATCAGACAAATTTGGATAGGGGTTATGAACCGCAATATGTGAGGAATACCCTTCAGCTTAACCGTGGAAACGGAACATTCAGCGAAATCGGGTTTTTGTCAGGGATATTTCAGACCGACTGGAGTTGGTCTCCACTTTTGGCAGATTTTGATAATGATGGCAACAGGGACTTATTTATAAGCAATGGATATGGAAAGGATGTGACTGACCTTGATTATATCAACTTTACCCAAAATCTTGGACCTTTTACCACACCGGATGAAAGGAGAAAATTATTGATGCAGGGGCTGGAATCTCTGAAAGAAGTCAGGCTACCAAACTACGTGTTCCGAAACAATGCCGACCTTACTTTTGGGGATAAAAGTGAAGAGTGGGGAATTACCCATCCAAGTATCTCCAATGGGGTAGCTTATACCGACTTAGACAATGACGGTGACCTTGATTTGGTAATCAATAATCTCAATGAAACCGCCTTTGTCTATAAAAATACCACAAGGGAAAAACAACCTGAATCAACCAATTACCTTAAAATATCTTTTGAAGGGCCATCCCAAAACAAGAACGGAATCGGTGCAAAAGTGTACCTCAACTTTGCTTCAGGAGATTCACTCACCACCCTATACCATGAACATTACTCTACCCGAGGATATAAATCCTATGTAGAATCAATAGCCCATTTTGGGATTGGTAAGACAAAAACTATAAATGAACTCAAAGTAATATGGCCGGATGGAAAAACCCAGCTGATAAATGACATACCTTCAAATCAAAAAATTACCTTAAACTTTAATGCGGCGGTTGAACCAGAATTAGGCGATGATGAGGTTTACTCCATTCCGGAATTTATCGAAGTCAGCGAGGATTTGGGGATTGATTATTTTCACCATCATATTTCTTACAAAGACTTTAACAGGCAAAGGTTACTCCCCCATAAGCATTCTGAAAATGGCCCCGGGATTGCCGTAGGGGATGTCAATGGCGATGGAATGGAAGATTTTTTTATCGGTGGATCAAAAGACCATCCCGGAGAATTTTTTATTCAAGCAAAAGATGGCCGATTTACCAAGAAAAAACTGGACGACAATTCCCCGTTTGACGATATGGGTTGTCTTTTGTTTGATGCAAATGGTGATGGAAATCTTGACTTGTATGTGGTAAGCGGAGGAAGCAGGTATCAAGAATCATCACCTGAATATCAGGACAGGCTGTATACCAATGATGGTAAAGGAAATTTCAGAATTATTCCGGATTTGATCCCGGATATGGCATTTAGCGGGTCTGTAGTGACAGCGGCAGATTATGATGGAGATGGGGATTTGGATCTTTTTGTTGGTGGGCGAGTCAAGCCAGGGCAATATCCTTTATCTCCAAAATCAGTGATTTTAGAAAACCGAGGAGATAAATTTTCAGATGTAAGTAATTCTTTATTTGCCGGACTTGATTCCTTGGGAATGGTGACAGCAGCACTTTGGACTGATTTTGACTTAGATGGGTTGTTGGATTTGATCGTGGTAGGTGAATGGATGCCAGTCAAATTCCTTAAGCAAAATCGAAAAACAGATGGTGCTATCAAACTACTGGATGTTTCAGCCGATTTTGCACCTCAAAAATCAACAGGATGGTGGAACAGCATCATTTCCGTAGACCTAAATAAAAATGGAAAAAAGGAGTACATTCTCGGAAACCTAGGCCTAAATTCAAGGTGGAAAGCCAATCCTGAACAACCCCTGATTATGATTGCTAAGGATTTTGATGCCAACAAGAGTGTGGATCCAATCATGTTCCAATACCTTCAGAATGGATTTTTTGCTGTTCCCGGGCGAGACATGGTAGTCAGTCAAGTTCCATCTTGGAAAAATCGGTTTCTTGTTTATTCCGAATATGCAAATAGGACACTTAATGATTTTTTCGCTTCTGAAGCTTTGAAAGGTGCACACCGGTACGAAGTGGATTATTTTCAAAGTGCCGTAATGGAAAATAATTTTGGTAATAAATTCTCACTTAAATCCTTACCCGTAGAAGCTCAGTTTGCTCCCCAATACGGAATAATTGCTTTGGATAATTCTATCAGAAAAAATCAATCCCTACTTATGATAGGTAATTTCTACGGTAACGAGACTGTAACCGGAAGGTATGATGCCTCCAAAGGTCTTCAGGTAGAAATAATTAATGGTGAATTGAAGTCCTTGTCCTTAAGAGAAAGTGGATTAGTGGTAAATGGCCAAGGAAGGGCTTTAGCAGTTTTAAGGGATCAAAATGGCAACCCGTTTATCCTTGCAGCCCAACATGGGGACAGTTTGAAGGTATTTAAAAATAGAGAGGTCCAAGCTTACAGACAAGTTATAAAGCTTGGACCTCTTGATTATTTGGCTGAAATCACTTTCAAAGATGGCTCAAAATCCGTCAAAGAATTTTATTATGGAGATGGATATCTTTCCCAATCTTCGAGAATTTTTCCAATTTTGGAAGATTACCAAAAAGTAGAAATTTCAGATTATAAAGGGGGAAAAAGAGTCGTCTTTTGAAATTGATTTCCGAAGTATCAATCCTCAAAATCAATCAACTCCCATTTTTTGAACAAGTCAAAATTCAGAGAAACATAAAAGATGTTGGCGTCTAATCCTGCGTAAGGTTGGAAGGTGCCACCATTTCCATCTGAAGCTGTAAAGTTTCTATTGAAGAAAGTATTCAGATAATACTTTGCTTTGATACTTGTTCCCTTTGGTAATGTATAGCCGATGAACAGAGCATGCTGCAATGTATTGACCCTGTCACTGAACCATACACTGAATCTTTCAGTCCTCTTTTCATCGACAAAAGTTCGCTCACGGTAATTCATGGCAATCTCGAGTTCGTACCCTGCAAAGAAAAACCGGTCCTCCATGTGTCCCAATTTGATCCCTATGGGAATACCCAAATTATAATTTCTCACTTTCTTCCTGACAGAAGCGGATTCGTCAAATATAAAACCCACGTTGCGGATATTGACTCCTGTAAACCATCCAAAAGATTCACTTTGGTCAAAGTTAAGAAGTGTCTGAAGGTTAATCACCGGAGAAAACCTCAAAACATTGTTGTTGTTTTGTAACGTTCCTGTAGAAAAGATCCATTCCCCACCTGAAGTGAAATAAGGCTTGCCTTCTTTTGTCACTGTTTTGTTTTGGGCAAATGACATGGAAATCATGCAGGAAACAATAATAAGTGTTGTGTAGATTTTTTTCATATATCAAATTTTTTTGGCTTAAAACAAATATCTAAAACTAAAATTAAATCAAATAATTTAAGTATGATTAATTCGGTATTATTTAGAAATATTTTTGGCAACAGAATGGATCCCAAAAATCAATAATCCTAAAGTTGTCCAAAGAACAGTATCCCAAATTTCTTCTGATTTGGTACCTGAAAGCAGCCAAAGCGTAGCACCTATCCCGGCTATGGCAAAGTAATTACCAAATGGGATTTTGAAAAATTCGCCTTCGGGATTGATTTTTCTAAGCTTGATCAAGGAAGCACAGACCAAAGCATACAAAATCAGCCGTGAAATTACCGAAACAGCTAATGAACTCATAAATCCCCATACTATGGCCACAAAAGCTACCAAGGCTGAGAAAAACAAAATAGAGACATATGGAGTAGCAAATTTTGGATGGATTTTTCCGAATAATTTTGGCAATTGATCTTCTTGACTGAGTGCAAAAGGCAATCTCGATCCACTCAAGATCTGGACATTCAGTGTTCCCAAAATCGAAATCACAGCTCCGACCGTAATGAAAAGCCCTCCATACCAACCCATAAATATTGAAGCTGCATCGGCAAGGGGTTTTTCGGAAGAAGCCAAATCAGGAAGTGTTCCAATAGAAACTATCTGGATCAAGATATAAAATCCGGCGATGACTGCTGCTGCTGTCAATAATCCAAAGGGCAGGTTTTTTCTGGGATTCACAATCTCGCCGCTATTGACCAAGCCGGCCTCAAACCCCCCGAAAGCAAAAACCAACAATAAGGTTGAGGCAGAAAAATCCTTCAAGGTAGGAATAGGATGGCCTTTCATCAGATCAAAATCAATGTAAAATAATCCTACGATGATAAATATGGCTAAGGGAAAAAGCTTTGCCACTGTTAGTACATTACTTACCCTAGCGGTATTTTTTACCCCAATCCAATTGAAATAGGCAATTACAGCAGTGATGAAGATGATAATGGCAATTCTTATTTCGGGTTGATTGAACTTGTCAGAGAAAAATGAAAGGTATAGCACCATCAGATTTATCAGGGTGGCATAGCTAAAAAGCCTCGTCAGCATCAGCAGCCAACCTATAATAAAGGCGGGAACAGGCCCAAAAGCAGTGTAAACATAAAGGTAAGGCCCACCCGTCTGTTCAAAACGTGAACTGACTTCTGCAAAGACCAAAATCAAAACAGCCATCACCAAGGCACAGACCACAAAGGCCAAAATGGAGTATACTCCTGAAAGCGCAAAAACTTTGGCAGGCAATGCGAAAATCCCCGCTCCGATGACAGAATTAATAATCAGGAAAACCAAATCCCATCTTTGGATGCCGCGCTTGAGTGTTGTGGGAGAATTTGTCAATTTGCTTTCTTTTGGTTGTTTACTTTCCTAATCCCCTCCTGATTCAGCTCCACAAATAAACAAATAAACAATAAATCAAATAACCACTTAAACAATAACCAAATTCTACAAGAAATCCACATCCACGCTAAACGGATATTTCATCAGGTATTGTAAAGCATCTTCAATCTTGAGGTCTTCAAAGAGGACTTTATATAGGTTTTCCGTGATGGGCGCCCGCATTCCAGTTCCCTCCACAAAGGCTTTGATGAGTTTGATGGTATTGACACCTTCTGCTACTTCCTCCATGGTATTCAGGATATCGTCGAGTTTCTCTCCCTTTGCCAATCTAAATCCAACGGTGTAGTTTCTTGACAAGGTAGAATTGCAGGTAGTCACAAGGTCCCCGATTCCAGCCAGGCCGATAAAAGATTTCAGACTTCCTCCAAGGGCATTCCCAAGGTACACCAGTTCCACCATACCTCGTGAAATCAGAAGTCCTTTTGCATTTTCTCCCAAACCCATTCCTGCAAGGGCGCCTGCTGCGATAGCGATGATATTTTTGAGCACACCGCTTAGCTCGACTCCGACAATGTCAGAATTGCCATAGACTTGAAATTTATCTGTACGGAGCAACCGCTGTCCCTCCAATATCACTTCGTTATATTTGCTGGCTACCACGGTGGCGCCCGGCTGACCGAGATAAAGTTCCCTCGCCAGGTTGGGGCCCGCAAGACATCCGACTCTAACTACAACAGTTTCCTTCATGATGACCTCGCTCATGGTAAGGATATTTTCCCTACTTATTTTCCCCATTTCCTCTAGGGTTTTCCCCTTTGGAAGGTTTAGGCAAAGTCCCTTTGTGCCATGAATGATCAGGTGGTAGGGATATAAAAAAGGAGAAAAAGAGCGGATTACTTCCTGAAAGGCTGAAGAAGGAACCATAAAAAAAATGGTATTACACGCTTTGCACAAATATTCCGGGTCTTGGGTCGCAAATATTTCAGAGTTTATCTCAGCACCGTCGACGGTATGTTTCTGGTTGATTTCATCGACCACTTCGGACCTTCTTACATATGCAATGACTTTGCTTTTCTCTGCCAGAATATTGGCGATGGCAGTACCAAAGCTTCCCATGCCCACGACACCGACTGATTTTTCTTTAGAAGAGTTTTTCGAGGTCATATCCATGAAGTCTGTTGTGGTAATAATACAATAGGTTCAAATCTTGGGTTTCAATATTCCCCATGCTGTTTTTGACTAATGGTCTCTTGGCATGGTACATTCCGACGTTAGCCAATCCATGGTCAATGATGCTGTCAATATCCATTTTCATATGGGGAGCGATCTGAACTTTTGACTCAGCTTCCAGTTCTTGGATTTTGTCCAGTACTTTTTGACATTCTTCTTTGAATTCATTGTAAATGATCACCACATCTTCTTCAGGTAACCTGAGAAGGTTGTAGAGATCCATTTTTTTATTTTCTCTTTTGATCATCTGAAAAGCAGTAAATGCAACGAGATGAGAACTGAAGACCCTGTTGATTTTGTGAAATTCCTCAACGATACGTTTTCCAAGATGGTAGGTGTATTCTTCCTCCCTTTGGGCATCCACGGTGACTTTTCCATTATAAAGGAAGTAATCTTTAGTATCTATTTTTCTTCCATTTCGGTCTATGCTGTTTCCTTCGTTGTCCACATAGTTGCCCAATACATCCAAGGCCTTCCCGACAGAAACAGAAATGTCTGAACCTTTTGTAAAGAACTTGACCAGGAATTTAGAGATTTTGTAGGAGGTGGAAAACTCGTCAGACTCCTTATAATAGCGTTCCTGACCTGTCAAAGCCAGGTGTTCCTGGATAAGACTTGGTGCCTCTAGAACGAAGTGGTAGTTGATCGTGACAGGGACAATGAAAATCTTTCCAATTACATCATCTTCGCCTTTTTCAAAATTTGCTCTTTGGGCTTCCACCGCGGTACTCAACAAACCGAGTTTGAGTTTTTTCTCAATCATTCCGCTTCTCGAACGCGTACCTCCGGGAAAGAAAAGACTATGTACGCCAAACTGCAATGCTTCTGAAGAATATGTTTTTAATGTTTCAAGATAAATCAGGTTTTTCTTCCTTCGGTCAACTTTATAGGCGCCAAGGGCATTCATGAAGTAGGCAAAAATACTGATGTTGAAAAGGTTCAATCCGGCTCCATAGATGAAGGGCGGCAAGCCCAAAACGGAAATAATCCACCCGATCAAAATGCTGTCTAGATTGGAAAAATGGGTAGGAACCATCACGATCGTTCCCTTTGAAGCAAGTTCTCTGATCTGATCTGTCTCCCCTACAATCTGGATTTTGTCCTGAAGGCTAAATTGGTTGCTGAATATTGATTTAAATCCCTTGACCCTTGCGGCATTCAGCAGACGTGAAAATCCAAAAGTAACAATCCTCCTTGTGACCTTATAATGTGTATGGACAAAATTACTTGCGATTTCCTCCGAATACCGCATGGTAATGTCGTCGAGGATTTCGAGGTATTTTTTCTTCTTTTGGGTTTTGGTCAGACTGCTGTCGGCGCTGAGTTGGACGAGGCTGGATTTTACTTTTCCCCAAAATTCTTTTTCATCATCCGGATCCACAGCCCAAGGGTTTTGCTTCATCCTCAGTTTTTCACGGTAAAGGGTTGTTTCCAACTCCTCCCTGAGCAAATCCATATTTTCTGCGGTAATTTCTAGGACTGATGTTTTGCTGGCATCAGCCACTTTCCTTACAAAATCCTTCCTGTTTTTGCTGAGTTTTACAACGGGCCATTCATCCTTTTTTGGAAGGATTGGTTCGTATTTGTGTTTGATATAAGTATCAGCCAAGTGATTTTCTATTTTGGATGGATAGCAAAGATAACAAAAATCACCACGTTGGTACACGCAGATTTGGGCGTTTATAATCCGATTTTGAAGGGACAAAGAAAAAAAGTGGAATAGCCAAAACGATTTTAACTCGGGGCAGTTTGTTTGGTAATATTTCATCATGGGTTTTGTGCTGCTAAGAATCCATTGTATTATTGCAGCAGCATTGTTTTATGAAGCCTGACCTCAAACAGATTCAAGCACCTATAGCCACAGAGATGGAGGAATTTGAAATCAAATTCCGTGACTTTATGAAAAGTAAAGTCAAACTTCTCGACCATATCACCAATTACATAGTCAGACGTAAAGGCAAGCAGATGCGTCCTATGTTTGTTTTTTTGACTGCGGGAATGACCGGTGGGATTACTGAATCCACATATAGAGGAGCTGCTTTGATCGAACTTTTGCATACCGCTACGCTTGTTCACGATGATGTCGTAGACGATTCAAACTATCGTCGCGGATTTTTTTCTATCAATGCACTTTGGAAAAACAAGATAGCGGTCCTAGTAGGCGACTATTTACTTTCAAGAGGGCTGTTGCTCAGTGTGGACAACGGTGATTTTGACCTGCTCAAAATCGTCTCCAATGCCGTACGCGAAATGTCTGAAGGTGAATTGCTTCAAATGGCTAAATCACGAAAACTTGATATTACCGAAGAAGTCTATTACACCATCATCCGTCAAAAAACTGCGAGCTTGATCGCTTCCTGTTGTGCTGTCGGGGCATCAACTTCCGGGGCTGCAATAGAGATAATTGATAAGATGCGGACTTTCGGAGAGAAAATCGGAATGGCATTTCAAATTAAAGACGACCTTTTTGACTATGGAGAAGATGAGATCGGAAAACCTTTGGGTATTGACATCAAAGAAAAAAAGATGACGCTTCCCCTTATCTATGCCCTCAATAATGCCTCTTGGCTGGACAAAAGGAAAATAATCTACCTTGTCCGCAATAAAAACGAGGATAAAAAATCTGTGAATGAAGTCATTGAATTTGTCAAAAAGTCCGGCGGCTTGGCCTATGCAAATGAAGCCATGAACAGGTATTTCGAAGAGGCGATGACACTATTGACCGAATTTCCTGAATCCGAATATAAGACTTCACTCGAAGGTCTGGTCAGGTACACCATCGAGCGGAAGAAGTAACATAGCTCGAAAGATTTTATTTCCCCGGTCTACTGTGACTGAAAACTGCCTACTGCGACTGCAACCTATTCCTCAACCAATTCTTTCACAATCGCTTCATGTTCAGCAACCCATCGGTCATAGTAATCACCCGTACCGGGTCCAGTAAATCCAGTATGTATCTTCCTGACTTTTCCTTTTTTGTCCATATAAATCAGGGTAGGAAATGCCAGAACTTCATTCAAAGCAGGTAAGGCCTCTGAAGCCTTTTCCTTGTCACTGACCCCTGCGATCAGAAAAGTGTAATTGGCATTCAGCCTGTCGATTGTTTTCTTTACCCTTGTGCTTGCATAGTCAAACTCGGGCTTGCTTTCGAATGCAAGACCAATGATTTCAATACCGCGGTCTTTATTTTTTTCATACCAAGGGCCCAAAAACTTGGTTTCATCGACGCAGTTTGGACACCAGGTCCCAAAAATCTGCACCAATACCACTTTATCTTTAAATTTCTCATCTTGATTGGAAACAGGATTTCCATTTACATCAGGGAATGTGAATGAAAAAGTATCATAACCTTCTTTGAGGTAATTGAGGGAAAAAGCATCGGGAAGTTCAAAATTTTCATCCCGAATAGCCTGAAAAGTTTCCTTCGATTTAGGGCCGCTGCGGAAGCGTCCAGTCACCGAACCATCAGCCTGAAGTTCTCCGGAAAACAGAAATAAATGATTCCCATCGAAGGTGCTGAGGTAAAAAGAATTGCCCGAAACATTGCCTTCTAGGTACCGATAATCCCCTAGTTTGGTAAGGAATGTGCCGGTGATTTTATCTCCCTTTTGGGTAAAGATTCCAACTGCGGGATAGACATCTCCATCCGCTTCCAAAAACTCTGTTTTCCACTTTCCTGAAAAATCAGCGGTGGGTTTTTCGGTCACTTCAAACCTGTTTTTTTCAGTCTTTTTTGCTTTGAATGGGACAAAATAATTGGTTGCGTAATTTTTGGTAAAAATACCTTCTATCAGCCCGTTTTCCATGATTTTGGCCCGAATCTCTGCATCAAAAGTTCCCATTGTAACCTTGATAGAATCACCGGTAACCGCCACCTCATCAAAGGTCAAAATTTCCTCTGCATGATAAGCTTCCATAGTCCATTTTTCACCGTTTTGAATAAATCCTATTTCAAAGGGAAGGAGGTCACCGCCAAGATCGAGCTCAGCATGCCACTTGCCTTTGAGATTGGGATTTTCAGTTTTTTTGTTTCCGCATGAAATAAGAAAAATAGCCGAAACCGAAAGGGTAAAAACAGAAAGTAGCTTCATTATGAGTTGTGGAGTTTTTTGGTGCAAATAAAATCAAAATCTATTAACCTACTGGTTTTGTGTGGTAAAGATTTTTTTTTGACAAAAGGTTCATTTCGTAAAAATTGACTTTTGTCTTGGGGGATTTTTCCTGAAATACCAAAACCTTTGGGAAATTGCCCCACTTTTCTCCCAAAATGCTAAAAGTGTATTTGATCTCGATTATTTTTCATTTCATTTTTATCAAAAACCTCATTTTTGAATTGTTTTTGATGTTTTTTTAGTAGACTGATTTACCTCAAGTCATTGAGCACCAAATAAAAAAAGGCTGAAATTTTTGATCATTTATTGTAATAAATCAAACTTTTAAATAGTTTTAAGAAAAAGTGGAGAAAAGTGGGGAAAAGTGGTGGATTGTGTAATTGCTTTTCTTACTTTTGTCTTTGTAGTAAATCCAAGATAAGCCCATGGGAATGTTCAACGGTCTGTATGAATGCAAGGTGGATCCGAAAGGACGTCTGGCATTGCCTGCCAAAATGAAGGCGGCAATTCCTGACTCCAACGGTGATACCCTCATTTTACGCCATGGAGACGATGGATGTCTTGCGTTGTACACCCAAGTAGAGTTTAAAAAACTTTTACATCAGATCAATGCGCTTTCAGACCGCGATCCTATCCAAAGAAGGATCAAGAGAGGATTTTTTGAAAGCATGACTGAAGTGGAGCTGGACAGCGCAGGCCGTTTTTTGATCCCCAAAACTTTTCTACAAAAGGCTGGCATTGATAAAGACGCCACTGTATTGGGTTATGGCTCTTTTATCGAAATCTGGAATCCTGAAAAATACGGTCAAAATTCTATAAAAGACCAGGATGAGCTGTCGAGCTTGATGGACCAATATCTTTCCTGACTATGACAGCCCTTCCTTATCATATTCCCGTGATGCTTGGCCCCTGCATTGAAGGATTGGCTATTAATCCCAATGGGATTTATATAGACCTGACTTTTGGTGGTGGCGGACATTCGAAGGAAATACTCAAGCATCTTGAAAAAGGACATTTGTATGGATTTGACCAAGATGTAGATGCTGAAGAGAACACTCCAGAAGATGACCGCTTTTCATTCATTCAGGCCAATTTCAGGGATTTTAGAAAATATCTCCGATTGTACGGGGTAAATCAGGTAGACGGGATTCTTGCTGATTTGGGGATTTCTTCCCATCAGATCGATGAACCTAAAAGGGGTTTTTCGACACGTTTCGAAGGAGAGCTTGACATGAGGATGAGTAGCGGGATGGACATTTCTGCAAAGGATGTCCTGAACACCTACGAGGAAGGGAAGCTTCACAAGATTTTTGGCATTTATGGAGAAATCAAAAATGCCAAAACTCTAGCACAGGCGGTCGTCTCCCAAAGAGCGGCAGCACAATTTGAAACAACAGCAGATTTCAAAGCGCTACTCCAAAAATATGCGCCGCGAGGCAAAGAGTTCAAATACTTCGCCCAGGTGTTTCAGGCATTGAGGATTGAAGTCAATGATGAGATGGGAGCCTTGGAAGATATGCTGAAACAAACAGTGGATGCCTTGAAGCCCGGAGGAAGGTTGGTCATTATGAGCTACCATTCCTTAGAGGACAGGTTGGTGAAGAACTTTATCAACAAAGGAAAATTCCAGGGTGAGGTTGAAAAAGATTTCTACGGCAACCTGATCAGACCTTTGGAACCGATACATAGAAAGGCACTCATCGCTGATGAGGAAGAAATACAGAGTAACAACAGGGCACGCAGTGCCAAACTGAGAATAGCTGAAAAGAAATAAGATGAGCCAAAATACTTTCAAGAAGAAAATCCAACAAGGTTCTTCTCCAAAGGGGAATGGTAAAAACATCTTTACCATGATCGAAGAGAAGCTCAACGTGACCGGTATTCTCGGAGAAGGTGTTCCGGTCCATTTTGCACCGCCTTTCTTCTTCGCGGCTTTCTTGGCGCTCATTTATATATGGAGCAACCACCGTGCAGACAACATGATCCGCAAGATCGAAAAACTGCAACAGGAAGTCGAAGACGTCAGGGCAGATGTCACCACGCTCGAAGCGGAGTTTATGCTAAGCAGCAAGCAGTCTGAAGTTGCTAAGAAAATTGCGCCTTTGGGCATCGTAGAAATTGATGAACCACCGATTAAAATCATTGTTGACTAAGTGAATATAAAACGTTCCATAGTACTGCGTGTAAGGATAGCCTTCATTTTGGTGGCTTTGTTTGCCGGGGCAATCTTCTACAGGATTGTCCATTTGCAGTTTATGGAGGGTGAAAAATGGCAGGCAAAGTCTGAGACGCTCAATTTCCAATACAAGCAGGTTACCGCTACAAGGGGAAATATCTATGCTGCTGACGGAAGTCTTTTGGCTACAAGCCTACCGTTTTACAGGGTGGTGATTGATCCAATGATGGCCAAAGAAGATGTGTTTTCAAAAGGCATTGACTCTTTGTCTTACTTTTTATCATCACACTTCAAGGACAAATCCGCCAATTCTTACAAAAGAATGATCAAAGATGCCCGCTCTGAAAAGAAGCGCTATGTCGTTCTCAACAGAACCCAGATTGGTTATCAGGACATGCAGAAAATGGCAAAATGGCCGATTTTCAGAAACGGACGCTCAGGTGGCGGTGTGATCTTCGAGAAAGTAGAAAAAAGATACAGACCCTTCAATAACCTCGCGAGCAGGACAGTAGGATTTGTCAATGAAGACAAAAACGGAGCAGGAATAGAATACAGCTTCAATAACTTTTTGGAAGGTAAAAATGGAAAAGCCCTTTTTCAAAGAATTGCCGGTGGTTCTTGGAAGCCTGTTTTTGATGCAGAAGATATCAAGCCGGACGACGGATATGATATCCTCACCACCTTGGATGTGAATATACAGGACGTGGCAGAATCCGCGCTTTTGAGACAATTGACAAACAAGGATGCTGAATTTGGATGTGTCATCGTGATGGAAGTCGCTACCGGCCAAATAAAAGCATTGATCAATCTCCAAAAAAATAAGGACGGATTGGGATATGGAGAGAACTACAATTTTGCTATCGGCGACCAGGGTTTGACGGAGCCGGGTTCGACATTCAAGTTGCTTTCCATGCTCGCTTTGCTTGAAGAAGGTAAAATCAACCTAAAGGATTCCATTGATACGGGGAAAGGAACTTTCAAATTCTATGACAGAAATATGAATGATTCCAAAGAGGGTGGCTATGGTAAAATCACAATCAAAGAAGCTTTCGAGAAATCTTCCAATGTGGCTATATCCCGGCTTGTAGAAGATAATTTTGGACACAATCCAAGCAAGTTTGTCGCCTACATTGAAAAAGCAGGACTCGACAAGCCGATTGATTTTCAATTGAAAGGCGAAGGGGTTCCTTATTTCAAAAAGCCCGGAGAAAAGAATTGGTACGGAACCACGCTTCCTTGGATGTCAATCGGCTATGAGGCCAAGTTGACACCTTTACACACCCTCATGCTATACAACGCCATAGCAAACGATGGTAAAATGGTCAAACCAATGATCGTTAAGGCTGTAGCTAGGGGGAATCAGATAGAAGAAAAATACGAAACTGAAGTGGTCCGCCGCAGCATTGCCTCCTCCAAGACCATAGACCAATTGAAAATTTTGCTAGAGGGAGTCGTCCAAAACGGCACTGCCAAAAATGTTTACACAGAGGAATACAAAATAGCAGGTAAGACAGGAACTGCCCAAAAGCTAATCGGTGGAAGGTATACACAGCGGTACTACACTTCATTTGCTGGATACTTTCCTGCAGACAATCCAAAATATTCGGCCATTGTGGTGATTGACAGTCCAAAGGGTTTTGCTGCCTACGGTGGAGATGTTTCAGCTCCTGTATTCAAAGAAATTGCGGACAAGATTTTTGCGCAGGATCTTGAATTGAATGAAAAGGAAAATGACAAAACCTATTTGACTTCCAATTCAGGGACTTTTCCACTGATTCAGGCTGGCAAGATGGACGAGCTTCAGATGATCTGCAACAAGTTTGGAATCTCCAACCATGTATCGGGTGAGACTGAAGAAGAATGGGTCAAGTCTACCCCGGTCAACAAAGCCGTGATCTGGAAAGCCAACAAAGTGGATTCACCAACAGTGCCTGATGTGACAGGCATGTCGTTAAGAGATGCTTTGTATGTATTGGAAAACAAAGGAATACGTGTGGTCTATCAGGGTAAGGGAAGGGTCAGAGGCCAATCTATCAATCCCGGTACTCCGGTAAACAATGCTTATGTAATCAATTTAGTATTGGGATAAATGAAAGTACTGAAAGACATATTGTACAAAGTCTCCCTGACTTCTACCATTGGAAACATGGAAGTGGAGGTAGGCGATATTGTCTTTGACAGCCGCAAAGTCCTTTCGGGAACGGTTTTCGTAGCCATTTCCGGAACTCAGGTTGACGGCCATGCTTTCATCGAAACAGCCATAGAAAAAGGAGCTGTAGCCATAATTTGTGAAACGATGCCTGAAAAGCTCCAAGGAAATGTCACCTATGTTCAGGTGGTTAATTCCTCCAAAGCATTGGGAATCATGGCATCCAATTATTTCGAAAATCCATCTGAAAAGTTGAAGCTCGTGGCGGTAACAGGTACCAATGGGAAAACCACTACCGTCACGCTTCTTTATCAGTTATTTATGGAAATGGGGTATCAGACAGGTTTGCTTTCCACAGTGGAAAACAAAATCAACGAACTGACCATCCCTTCCACACATACAACACCTGATGCGCTGAGCATTCAGAAACTCCTTCGTCAAATGGTAGATGCAGGCTGCACCCATTGTTTTATGGAGGCAAGTTCTCATGCTATCGTCCAGGAAAGGACAGCGGGTCTGACGTTTGCCGGAGCCTTATTTACCAATATCACACATGACCACTTGGATTACCATGGTTCTTTTGACGAATACATCAAGGCCAAGAAAAAGCTATTTGATGAACTGCCAAAAGACGCTTTTGCACTAGTCAATGCAGATGACAAGCGGGGCATGGTCATGTTACAAAATTTCAAAGGCTCAGGCCATACTTTCGGGTTGAAATTCCCCGCTGACTTCAAAGCCAAAATCATTTCCAATACCCTCGAAGGACTTGAACTTGAGATTGACAACAGACAGGTTTGGTTTAGGATGATCGGTCAGTTCAATGCTTATAACCTACTTGGGGTATTTGCCATTGCGGTGCTGTTGGGCGAAGAAGAGGAAGAAGTGCTGATGCAGCTTTCCAAAGTTCCCGGAGCGCAGGGTCGTTTCGACAAAATCGCCATGTATGGCATCACTGCCATCGTCGATTATGCCCATACGCCTGACGCACTCGAAAATGTCCTCAAAACCATACAAGGTGTTAGGACCGGAGGAGAACAGGTAATCACGGTCGTCGGCTGTGGCGGCAACAGGGACAAAACCAAAAGACCTGTAATGGCCAAGATCGCAACCCAATTTTCGGACAAAGTGATCCTAACTTCAGATAATCCCCGAGACGAAGAACCTATGTCCATCCTGAGAGAGATGGAAGCAGGAATCAATCCTGTGGATTTCAAAAAAACACTGGTGATAGAAGATAGAAGAGAAGCCATCAAGACGGCCGCTGTCATGGCGAAAAAGGGAGACATCATCCTTGTAGCAGGCAAAGGACATGAAACTTATCAGGAGATAAAAGGGGTGAAATATCCTTTTGATGACCGCCAAGTAGTAGCAGAATTACTTAATCTATTGAATAAAGACTGATATATGCTATACCCTCTTTTTGATTATTTGAATTCAGCATACGATATCCCTGGAACAGGGGTTTTCCGCTATATCTCCTTCAGGGCAGGAATGGCGGCGCTTTTTTCATTGATCATTACAATCACATTTGGGCATAGAATTATCAACTGGATCAGGAACAAGCAGATCGGTGAAACAGTCCGCGACTTGGGTCTGGAAGGTCAGGCTGCAAAAAAAGGAACACCTACCATGGGTGGACTGATGATCATGGCAGGCATCATCATCCCAACGCTGCTTTTTGCCAATATCAATAACGTCTACATTCTCCTCCTACTTATCACTACTATTTGGTTGGGGACCATTGGCTTTGTGGATGACTATATCAAAGTATTCAAGAAAAATAAAGACGGTCTTGCAGGTAGGTTCAAGATCGTTGGTCAGATTACTATCGGAGTTATTGTCGGAGCTACGCTTTACTTCCATGAGGATGTGGTGATCCGTGAGTTTACAAATCCTGTTTCTATCGAAGAAGGAGTAGTTGAAACCCCGGCTTTCAAAGATGTGAAAGTGGCAAAGACCACTATTCCTTTTGTCAAAAACAATGAACTCAATTATGAAACCTTTTTGGGTTTCATGGGGGAAAGCATCACTCCTGTGTTGTATATACTTTTGGTGATTTTCATCATTACGGCAGTTTCCAACGGAGCCAATATCACAGATGGGATTGATGGATTGGCAGCAGGGACTTCCGCGATCATCGGACTGACGATTGCGATATTCGCCTACGTTTCCGGCAACGCCATTTTCTCCCAATACCTCAATGTAATGTTCATTCCCAACTCGGGTGAGCTGGTGATTTTCTGCGCTGCGTTTGTGGGTGCCTGTGTCGGTTTCCTTTGGTACAATGCCTTTCCAGCACAGGTTTTTATGGGAGATACGGGAAGCTTGATGTTGGGTGGTGTGATCGCTGTCTTGTCTTTGACTTTGAGAAAAGAACTGTTGATTCCTATCCTCTGCGGGATTTTCCTGGTCGAAAACCTCTCTGTGATCATGCAGGTGAGCTATTTCAAATACACCAAAAGAAAATACGGAGAAGGCCGCAGGATTTTCCTGATGTCTCCTTTGCACCATCATTACCAGAAAAAAAATATCCATGAAGCCAAAATCGTAACCCGCTTTTGGATTACCGGAATCCTTCTGGCCATCATCACATTGGCAACATTAAAACTAAGATAAATGAAAAAACAGATAGCCATATTGGGTGCAGGCGAAAGCGGATTGGGAGCGGCATTGCTCGCCAAGAAGCATGGCTATGCGGTATGGGTATCTGATGCCGGGACCATCAGCGCTTCCAGAAAACAAACCTTGACCGAGAACGGGATTGGCTTTGAAGAAGGAATGCATTCGGAAGAAAAAATCCTTTCTGCCGGCGAAATCATCAAGAGTCCCGGGATTCCGGAGAAAGTCGCCATTGTACAAAAAGCAATAGAAAAAGGAATTCCGGTTATAGATGAATTGGAATTCGCTTTCAGGTATTCCAAAGGAAAAGTAATTGCGATCACCGGCACAAACGGAAAGACCACGACTACGCTCCTGACTTATCACCTACTCCAAAAAGGAGGATTGAATGTAGGGTTGGGAGGAAATGTAGGCGAAAGTTGGGCCGCCCAATTGGTGGACGGAGACAGAGATTGGTGGGTATTGGAAGTCAGCAGTTTCCAGATTGACGGCTTCAAATCTCTGAAACCTTCCGTGGCAGTATTGACCAATATCACTCCTGACCATTTGGACAGGTACAATTATAAAATTGAAAATTATATCGCTTCCAAAGTCTCCCTGTTCAAAAATATGGATGAAAAGGATGCGGTAATTTATTGGCTTGACGACCAACTGATCCAATCAGGTTTTGAAAAAGTGAATTTGAAAGCAGATCGGTTACCATTTTCACTCAAAGAACTGCAAAACAAAGGGGGGTATTTTGATGGAAATGCCATCACAGTACAAGCCGTTGGAAAGAAATTAACAATAGACCCAAAAGATATTATCCTGAAAGGAACCCACAACATGCTCAACACCATGTGCGCCTCATTGGCAGCAACATTGGCAGGCGTGTCCGAGGAAGCCATCAGGGAAGGATTGAAGGATTTCCAAAATGCAGCCCACAGGATGGAACCGGTGGCTACAATTGGTGGAATTGATTTTATCAATGACAGCAAGGGCACAAACGTAGACGCGACGGCTTATGCACTTGACAGTTACAAATCACCTTTGATCTGGATAGCCGGTGGAGTGGACAAAGGGAATGATTATGCAGCCCTATACCCTCTGACTGATGGAAAAGTAAAAATGCTGATCTGTCTCGGCGTGGACAATGAGAAGTTGAAGAAAGCATTTTCGGGAAGGATTCCTGAAATCAAAGAAACACAGAGCATCGCTGAAGCAGTGGCCTTGGGATTGGAATTTGGGAAGGAAGGCGATGTGGTTTTGCTTTCCCCGGCATGTGCAAGTTTCGACTTGTTCAAGAATTATGAGGATCGAGGAAATCAGTTCAAAGCCGCAGTGGCAGCATTAACCGCGACAGCAAAATGATGGAGAACATAAAAATATGGTTTGACAGAAATCTGAAGGGTGACCCGATTATTTGGGGCATCGTGATCATTCTTTCTGTCATCAGCATTGTGGTGGTCTATTCTGCGACGGGTTCTTTGGCATACAAATACACCGGCGGCAATACGGAAAAATACCTGATCGACCATTCAATGATGGTGCTTGCTGGTCTATTGGTCATGTGGGTCGCCCACAAGATCCCATACAAGACTTATGGTCTTATCGGAAGGTTTCTGCTATTGGTATCCATCCCCCTTTTGTTATTCACATTCTTGTTTGGCTCTACTGTCAATGAAGCTAACAGGTGGATCACCATTCCTGTCATCAACAAGGCATTCCAGCCTTCAGATATCGCAAAATTGGCATTGATTGCAACCTTGGCCTCATTGCTCGCCAGAAAGCAAAAGAATATTGACGATTTCAGAAACGCCTTCCTTCCGATGATTGTGGTTATTGGCTTAGTTTCCGGCTTGATCGGATTGGCCAATATGTCTACAGCAGTGTTGTTGCTTTCGACTTGTTTGTTGCTGCTTTTCATTGGCCGAGTACCGATGAAATACATCATGATGGTTGTTTTGGTTGGTGGATTGTTCCTGACAACTTCGGTTTTCTTGGGACAAAGGGGCGGAACTTTCTTTTCCAGGATAGAAAAATTTATGTCAGGGGATGAAATTCCTTTCCAGGCAGAGCAATCATTTATCGCGATTTCAACAGGAGGAATCACTGGTAAAGGTCCAGGCAAATCCGAACAGAGAAATACGCTTCCGCATCCATATTCTGACTTTATCTATGCCATCATCATCGAGGAATACGGGATGGTTGGCGGTGCGACGGTATTGTTCCTTTATCTGGCACTGTTGTTCCGGGGAATGCGGATCGTCGCCTCCTCGACCAAGCCGTTTGGAGGATTGCTTTCGGCGGGACTGAGTTTCGCTCTTGTGCTACAGGCCATGGTCAACATGGCGGTTGCGGTGGGATTAGGCCCGATTACCGGTCTGCCATTGCCACTGCTAAGCATGGGAGGGACATCATTGGTATTTACAGGATTTTCATTGGGAATCATATTGAGTGTTAGTAGAGGTGACCATCAGGAGCAATTGGACAGTCCATCTGAGGGAAGTAATAAAGTGAGGAAGACATTTCAAACAGCATAAGAGAAATTGGGAAATCACACACCATATAGAATCATGATCAGCGGAGGAGGCACAGGAGGCCACATCTATCCGGCACTTGCGATCGCAAATGCCTGGATGGAAAAGCATCCTGAGACGGAGATTCTATTTGTCGGTGCAGAAGGAAAGATGGAAATGCAAAAAGTGCCTGAAGCAGGATACCGCATCGAAGGACTCAAAGTAGCAGGATTGCAGCGAAGTCTCAGCCTCTCCAATCTCAGCTTTCCTTTCAAATTATTGGCAAGTCTGAACAAATCCAAAGAACTTCTCAAGACATTCAAACCCAATGCCGTGGTCGGAGTCGGTGGCTATGCAAGTGGTCCACTCTTGTATGCTTCCCAAGGAAAAGGAATCCCGACGATGATTCAGGAGCAAAATTCCTATGCCGGATTGACCAACAAGATTTTGGCAAAAAAAGCAAAAAAGATTTGCGTGGCATATCCGGGGATGGAGAAGTTTTTCCCAACTGATAAAATCCAATATACCGGGAATCCTGTCCGAAAGGATATCCTTCAGTTGGATGGAAAAAAGGAAAAAGCATTCCGACACTTTGGATTGGAGGAAGACAAAAAAGTCCTGTTGGTATTGGGGGGAAGTCTTGGCGCCCGCACCATCAATCAAGCAGTATTGGCTGATATGGAAGGTCTCGAAAAAGAAGGCTATCAAGTTCTCTGGCAAAGTGGGAAGTTCTACTTCTCCGAAATGTCAGAAAAAGTAAAGGCTTCCGGACTGAAACACATCCATGTCCTAGAATTTATCAGGGAAATGGATTTGGCCTATGCGGCAGCAGATGTCGTGGTATCGAGGGCCGGAGCGCTTTCTGTATCTGAACTCAGCCTTGTTGGCAAGCCGGTAGTATTTATCCCTTCTCCCAATGTGGCTGAAGACCATCAGACCAAAAATGCCATGGCCTTTGTGCAGGCAGATGCAGCGGTCCTATTGAAGGACAGCGAAGCAGTCGGGAAATTGAAATCGACAGTAAACCAACTTATGGCTGACGCTAACAAAGTCCGGTCATTGAGTGAAAATATAAAGAAACTGGCCAAGCCAAAAGCTGCCGAAGAAATTGTAAAAGTATTGGAAAGCATCATTCAATGAATCTGAAAAACCTACATAGCGTCCATTTCCTTGGAATAGGTGGCATCGGCATGAGTGCTTTGGCGAGGTGGTTTAACCATGTCGGCATCAAAGTCTCCGGCTATGACCGTACCCCTTCTCCATTGACAGATGCATTGATGGCAGAGGGAATGGAGATTGTTTTCGAAGATACTTTGGAAAATATTCCTTCCAGGATCCGCTATGACAAAGTCCATACTTTGGTCATTTGGACTCCGGCGATGCCAAAGGATTCTCTCCAACTGAACTTCTTCCAAAACAACGGCTACAGCATCAAAAAAAGAGCTGCAGTTCTCGGGATGATCACTGCTGACCTTCCGACAATAGCCGTAGCGGGAACACACGGCAAGACGACAACTTCTTCCATGGTCGCTCACCTTTTGAAATCGGGTGGAAAAAATATCGCTGCCTTTTTAGGTGGCTTGACACAAAATTACAATTCCAACCTCATCCTCCATGATGAGGAAAGTGGAGACGCCACAGTAGTTGTGGAGGCGGATGAGTTTGACCGCTCTTTCCTGCACCTTCATCCAAATGTGGCTGTGGTCACGAGTGCCGATCCCGATCACTTGGACATCTATGGTGATGACGCACAGATGATGGATGGCTTCAGGGCATTTATTGACCTGATTGCTGGCGACGGGTCATTGTATATCCATGCAAAGGCCTTCCAAAAACTAGGAGCTCCGAAATCCAAATCGGTTACCGTAAAGCAATACGGAATCAACATCGGAGAGATCCAAGCCAAAAATATCGTAGCAGGACCTGCGGCTTTCACTTTCGATTATGTCAGTGGAGACAAGGAAATCAAGGGATTGAAAATGTACATGCCGGGATTTCACAATGTGGAAAATGCCCTGCCTGCCATTACTGTCGCTTTGGATTATGGCATAGAAGAACAAGCCGTCCGAGAAGGATTGGCAAGCTATAAAGGAGTTAAAAGAAGATTTGAAATCTGGCTTCAGGAAAAAGACAGGGTTTTTATCGATGATTATGCCCACCATCCTGAAGAAATCCGCGCTTTCCTTTCATCGGTCAAAGCCATGTATCCAGACAAAAAGTTGACGGCAATTTTCCAGCCGCACCTTTTCACAAGGACCAGGGATTTTGCAGCGGGATTTTCAGAAAGCCTTTCTATCGCTGACGAAGTGGTATTGCTGGAGATTTATCCGGCAAGGGAACTCCCAATCGAGGGAGTAAATGCAACGATGCTGTTGGAAGGAATCACTTCCGCCAAAAAATCCCTTCAATCAAAAGAAGGATTGTTGGATTACCTCAAAGCCGCAAAGCCTGAGGTATTGGTCACCATCGGTGCAGGAGACATTGACAGATTGGTATCACCTATCGCAAACTGGATGAAAGGGCTATGAGAAAGTTTAGGATCAAAAAATCGTTGATTTTCGCCGCTTTAACCTTGGTTTTGATTGGCTTTATAGGATTTGTAGAGAAAAAGGATTCCGAAAAGGTATTCACCGGCATTGAGATCAGGGTCAAGGGAATTGCAGATGTCTATTTCGTGAATGAAAAGGACATTTTGAAAAATATCCAGACTGAATTTCCATTGATGCAAAAAGGAGTTTCCATGCAGGAAGTGGATTTGAATAAGATTGAAAAAAAGGTAGAAACCTATGCTTTTGTCAGCAATGCAGAAGTATTCGCCGATCCAAAAGGACATGTGATGGTAGAAATCACCCAGCATATCCCGATTGCTAGGATTGTTAGACCAAGTGCAGCGGACGGATACATTTCTACAGAAGGCAAGATCTTACCGACTTCCAATTCTTATACCACAAGGGTGATGACATTGGAAGGCGCATATGCTGAAAATCTTTTGAAGCTGCAGGACATTTCAGAAAGCCACAGTGACTTGATGGCCATGATCAACTTCATCAATGAAGATGAGTTTTGGAAAGCACAGATTTCCGGGATGGATATTTCCCGGAAGACCGACATCAAACTTTACCAGCAGGTAGGCAAGCAGGTCATCGAGTTTGGGGAAGCCAAGGATTTAGAAGAAAAATTTGAAAAGATAAACCTGTTTTATGAGGAGATCATCCCAGCAAAAGGATGGAATGCATACAGCAGAGTGAGTGTAAAATATAAGGGCCAGATTGTTTGTGAATAATTGAAATCGCTATGGAAAATAACAAATTGATTGTAGGACTTGACATCGGAACTACCAAAATCTGCGCGATCATCGGTCGCAAAAACGAGTTTGGGAAGCTTGAAGTATTGGGCATGGGCAAAGCCGTTTCTGATGGGGTCATTCGTGGGATTGTCACCAACATTGACAAGACTGTGAACGCCATCCAAAAGGCTATGCAGGATGCGTCTGATATGGCGGATGTGGATATCGGGGAAGTGATCGTCGGGATTGCAGGTCAGCATATCCGCAGCACAATCCACCATGGCGTCATTATCCGTCAGCCCAATCAGGATGAAATCACCGTGGATGATGTCAGGAGACTTTCCAACGACATGGAAAACATCGTCGTGCCTCCGGGAAATACCATCATCCACGTCATGCCACAGGACTACATTGTGGATTATGAGGATGGGATCAAAGATCCTGTTGGGATGTCCGGTTCAAGACTTGAGGCTGATTTCCATATCATCACTGCCCAAACAACAGCCATCAATAACATCAACCGTTGCGTGAAGCGTGCCAATCTGATTTCTCAGGACCTGATCCTTGAGCCATTGGCGAGTTCTTTGTCTGTACTTAGCGAGCAGGACAAAGAAGCCGGGGTTTGCTTGGTAGATATAGGTGGCGGTACAACAGACATTGCAATTTTCTACGACAATATCATCCGTCATACTGCGGTCATTCCGTTGGGAGGAAATATCATCACTGCCGATATCAAGGAAGGTTGCATGGTCCTTCACCACCAGGCTGAATTGCTCAAAACCAAATTTGGAAAAGCAATCGCCGAAGAAGCCAATCCTAATGAAATCGTGTCTATTCCCGGACTTCGCAACAGACAGCCTAAGGAGATTTCTATCAAAAACCTCGCAGCCATCATTCAGGCAAGGATGGAAGAAATCATTGAGTACGTACAAAATGAATTGGTAGCAAGCGGCCATTACAAAAAACTCACCGGTGGAATAGTCCTCACGGGAGGCGGTTCACAGCTTCAGGGAGTTTCTCAACTTTTTGAATATATGACCGGGCTTGATACCAGGATCGGCTATCCAAATGAGCATTTGGGCAAATCCAAAATCGAAGAAGTGAAAAGTCCGATGTATGCTACCTCTGTAGGATTGGTATTGGCGGGGTTCAAATCACTCGACGAAAGAGAAAATTTATATAGACTTAGAAAAGAAAGCGGTAATGCCAACTCCCAAAAAATACAGGCCAAACCCGTTAAAACTGAGTTTGGCCCGAACATTTTCTCCAGTATAGGTAAGAAATTGAAGGATATCATCACCAATGATATTCATGATGACAATAATTACTAGGGCTTATCATACTAGGGAGGTAGAAGACTTTGTCTTCTGCTTCCCTTTCTTACAAAAACCATACTAAAAAGAAAAATATTTTCACCAATAGATAAAAAATGTCAGATAACATGAAAGATTACAAATTTGATCTTCCAAAAAACCATAAATCAATCATCAAGGTGATTGGTGTTGGAGGAGGTGGTTCCAATGCTGTGAACCATATGTACAACCAAGGAATCAAGGACGTGGAGTTCGTCGTGGTCAATACCGACGCCCAGGCTTTGAAAAGCAGTCCGGTTCCATTGAGACTTCAGTTGGGTGCCAACCTGACCGAAGGACTAGGGGCAGGTGCCAATCCTGAAAAAGGGAAAAGCGCTGCATTGGAAAGCAAAGAAGACATTAGAGAATTGCTTTCAGACAATACCAAGATGGTATTTATCACGGCCGGCATGGGTGGAGGTACAGGTACAGGTGCAGCACCGGTGATAGCCAAAATCGCCAAGGACATGGACATCCTTACCGTAGGTATCGTTACCGCTCCTTTTGTTTTTGAAGGAAGAAAGAAAATGATCGCCGCGCAGCAAGGAATCGAAGCGCTGAAAGAAAGCTGTGATACCGTTTTGGTCATCCTCAATGACAAATTGAGAGAAATCTATGGCAACCTTGCTATTCGTTCGGCCTTTGCCAAAGCTGATAACGTATTGACAACTGCCGCCAAGTCTATCGCCGAAATCATCACCATCCATCAGGATGTCAACGTGGATTTCGAAGATGTGAAAACAGTCATGAAAAATGCCGGCGCTGCCGTGATGGGTTCCGCTACCGAAGAAGGTGAAGGACGTGCCATCCGCGCTGCCGAAAAAGCCATAGCTTCACCGTTGTTGAACAATGTTGACATCAAAGGCGCTCAGAAAATATTGCTTTCTATTATGTCCGGCGAGGACGATGAACTCTCCATGGACGAGTTGAGCGAAATCACCGAATACATCCAAGAAAGAGCCGGGGACGATGCTGAGGTGATTTTCGGTCAGGGTATCGACTCTGAACTGAGCAAAGGTATCCGAGTTACAGTCATTGCCACAGGTTTTGAAATGGACAAGTTGACCACAGCTTCACCTTCAGGTAAGAAGGAAGAAGTGGTTGTTCCTGCTGTAATTGAAGAGGACAACAGCAAAAAAGTAATAGACCTCGAATCCGGCAAGACTTCCAAAGTGGAAGAAGATGCGACTCCAGCACCCGGTCAGACTTTCACTTTTACTTTCAACAAGCCTTTGTTTACCCCAGCTAATGAAAGCAAGCCTGAAGATATCAAACCAAAGGTAGAAGCACCTGCTCCGGTAATTGAAGACAAAGAGGAAGAAATGGAACCTCAGTTCGAGTTTGTTCCTGCAAAACCTGAAGTGAAAAAAGTAGTTTTCACCTTGGATACGGAGGAAGAAATCAAAGAAGAAGCTCCGAAAGCTGTTGAAAAAGAGGAGGCAAAGCCTGCACATAGCAATGATTACTATGAGCAATTGAAGCTGAAAGCGATCCAAAGGGCGCATGAGCGTTTTGAAAAGCTGAAAAGCATCAAGACTTATAACCAGCATCCTGAGGAATTCAAAGATAAATTGGAAACTCCTGCTTACCTCAGAAAAGAAGTAAAATTGGCTGAGGTACAGCACAGTTCTGAAAGAAGCATCTCAAGGTATAACCTGACTGACGAAAATGAATTTCTGAAGAACAACAGGTTTTTGCATGACAATGTCGATTAACTCTAAAAGTTAATCAACATTTCTGCCTGGGTATGGAGTAATTCCATGTACAGCCTGTTGGTGAGCAGGTTATCTGACATATTGTCCTCGATCTTGGCTAGTTTGGGCTTGAGGGCAAGTACATGCATACCCACGTAATGGAAGATGTCGGTGAGGTGGCTCAAAGCGATGCCACCCCCGCCAATTCCAGATGAAATGCCGACCAAGGCACATTTTTTATTACGGAAAGAATTGGGATAAGTCATCCCGTCTATAAATCCTTTCAAGATCCCAGGGAAAGAGCCGTTGTATTCCGGTACGACGAAGACAAACTTCGTCCCTTCTTTGACTTTTTGGTGAAAGCTATTGTAGCCCTCATTTTTGCCGTTGTTGTTGTAAAGGGCCGAAAAAATAAAATCATGCGGTAATTCTTCCAGTAATAAAATCTCCGATGGCGTATCCATTTTGGCCAAAAGATCCTGATATATCAATGCTATTTTTTCTGAGACGGAATTTCTGCGGTTGGTACCGACGATGATTTTGATCATGAAAAGGGTGCTTTCTGTGGATTTGAGGTAAATACAATCTAGAAAGTCAATAAGTTTCAGGAATGTTTAAAATCAAAGGAGGTATTTCCCACGAAGGTACAAAGACGACAAAGTCGCATGTTTCTCGTAAAGTCGGAAAATTATGTCTCGCAAAGACGCAATGACGCAAAGAAAAGGGTTCGAAATCATCAGCTAGGTGTATCCCCAATACTTGTCGGGATGTATATTCACCTTTTTATTTAGTGGTATTTTTAATTCAAATTCCCAGAATTAACGGATTTTGTAAAAATCCAATCACGAATTGCTCCTAACGTGCCGACACAATTATACCGTAAAAACAAAGTCTGCCGTAAATAAAATGCAATTGATCAGCTCAAAAAATGGAATATTAGAATATTGCTCCTGATGATAGTTCTTGGTTACAATAACTTTTTTATAATCCAAATGACAAGCACCACTACCAAAATTACCAGAATTATTCCTACCCAGATTCCCATTTCAAAGATATCGCCTATGACACTACAGCCGGTGAATACGAATAGGGAAAGGATAAGAAAGCCGATTGAACGTAATGTATAATTTTTCATGATTAAACAATTTAGGTTGATAATGCCATAAAATAATCAAATAACATACCTATGTTATGTTCTTGGCGGAGAATGGCGTGGGAACATGGCTTAAAGCCCAGTATATCAGGATTTCCCTACCCCAGACATAAAAAATGAACCCACTTTTTTAAATTTCCGATACGAGGCGCTAGTATTTTTTGTATACCTGAGTATACTATATTGTAACATAGCCAAGATCATTTCCTTTTCCCGTCACAATAAAGAGTACTGTCTTTTTTGGTTAATTTATGTGATAAGACAAAAAGTGACACGAGGAAGAAACGTAAAGAAAATACCTAAGAAAAGGATTATTAGAGAATTGACATACTTGACTTTTTGACGCTAAAAATCACTTGACCCAGTTTTCATCACAAAGTGCCCCGGTATAGAAAAAATTGGTTTCTCTAGA
This sequence comes from Aquiflexum gelatinilyticum, assembly GCF_024741135.1. GTDB lineage: Bacteria > Bacteroidota > Bacteroidia > Cytophagales > Cyclobacteriaceae > Cognataquiflexum > Cognataquiflexum gelatinilyticum. The sequence continues at coordinate 45,766 of NZ_JANSUY010000004.1, read as the reverse complement.
AATTGATCTCAAAAGAAACATTTGGCGTAATTCCCATCAGCGGCACATAAGTTGTCGCAAGAATTTGGTCCCTGTTGTTCCTCCTGTCACGGGGAGCGACCACTGAAACTTTGGTGTCGAGAATGTTTTCTCTGTTGTAGAGGTTAAAAATACCCAATGAAACATTGGCCCTGGACTTGCCAAGATCTAGAAAATACCTCGCACTTACATCCAACCTATGGTATGCCGGCAATCTTTCGCCATTCCGTTCAGGAATCTGTATCTGAATTATCTGAGGACCATTTTGGGAATTTGATGGCCTGGTGACAACCTCCTCAAAGGAGGAAAACGGCTTTCCTGAACCATAAATCCAAGTAGCCGAAAACTCAAAATTCTTGAAAGCATATACCCCAAACCAATTGATCTCGTGACGCTGATCGTGGTCTGCAAAAAAGGCCCTACCCTGATTTATCCTTGGAAAGGTATATTTTACCTGAGACAGTGTATAGGTCACCCAACTTGAAAAATTTCCCAAATCTCTTTTTACCATCATTTCCACACCTTTGGCTACCCCGTCTCCTGAGGTGAAAATCCTGTTTTGGTCTTCAAATTGGGTAATCAGGCTCCCGTTTCTAAACGCGTATTCCATCAATCCATTGAAGTTCTTTTGGAATAAACTTAAAGTGAAAAGGTTTTTGTTTACCGCATATTCAATCCCCAACAAGCCATGCCAAGCTAGCTGAACCGGAACATTCTTGCCATTGGCCAAAATCCAGAAATCACGGCTTCCCTCCAGGACATTCTTGGTATTGGATTGGTTGATAAACTGGTTATAAATTCCTGTCGCTCCCTTTAATTGAAGGGACTCATTAAGCTTATGGATAAATGAAAATCGGGGCTCAAAATAAATTTTCCCCGTGGAAGAAAAATAGCTGCTGCGAAGTCCCGGAGAGATGGAGAAGCTAGGGCTCAAGACAAAAGTCCCTTGTAAATAATGTGCCAAAAGGTATTCGTTTAGCTCGGATTTGTCTACCAACAAGGAATCATTTGCCACATATTCCAGCTGATTGTTATACAGAGAACCTGATATTCCTGTTTCGATGGTGCTCGAATTTCCAAGGGTCCATTCATGATCGAGTTTGATGGTAAAATCCTCGATATTATTGAGCTGATTCTGTGATTCTACCGTCTGGAAAATACCCTGACTAGATGATTTGACGTCAGAAGTTGCGATTTCCTGAAAAGTGCTTTCATAAAATGAATAAGAAATAAGAGCGCTTGTATGATTGCTGCTGTTCCATTGTCTGGAAAAATTCAGGGAGGTTCCCACGTTTCCCCAGTTTATTACCCCCAGCTTTTTTGTTGACACTGAAAGGGTGTCTCTAAAATTTACCTGTGAATTTTCCGTATAGTTCAGCAGATCATTGCTGTCATAAAAGCTAAATGAAATTTGATTTTTGGCGCCTACTTTGGAAGATATTTTGAAGTTGATATCTGAATAGTAAAAATCAGGTTTTACCTCGGATTGGATCGTCCGCGGGAATAAAGGACCCCGCGGGCCTTCAGTTATGCTGCTCTCGAAAATGGAAAAAATATCCTCAAACAGCGAAGAAGACCACACATCAGTGTAAGACCTTCTACCCGAAAAGAATAAAGTGGCGCCTTTGTCAGACAAGGGGACTTCCAGGGACGTATTGACGCTGAGCAAATTAAATCCCAAGGAGCCTTTTGTCTCATTTCGGTTGCCATCCTTTCCCGAAATATCGACCACACTTGACGCCCTGCCACCATATTTGGCTTCAAAACCGCCTTTGTAAAGTCTCAAAGACTTGATCGCATAAGGATTAAAAGCGCTGAAATACCCAAAAAAATGGTCGACGTGATAGACGGTGAATCCATCGAATAAAAACAGATTTTGGTTGTTGGTCCCGCCATTTATATTGAGTCCGGAAGAAATTTCATTGGTCGCATTCACCCCGGGCAATAACTGAAGAGATCTCAATACATCCACCTCTCCCACGGAGGGAGTCTGTCTCGCATTGATGGGGTTGTAAGTGATTTTGCCCGCCTGACCTCCGGTGCTGAAATGGTCAATTTCCTGATCTGCAAGGATGTATTCCGCCAGCTCTGTCACCTTGGCTTTTAGCCCAATCTGTAATCTTTTATGTTGGTTTTGTTCGCTGAGTACGAGAACAGTATCCTGATATCCAAGATAGGAAACACGGATCTTGTTGATTTTTCTGGTATCTGAAATAAAAAAATAACCTTCCTCATTTGAAAGAAAGTTAGTTTGGTTTTCCTCATTCCAAACCACCGCGTGAGGTAAGTTTTCACCTGTCATGGCATCACTTATGACTCCTGAAAATTCAGAGAGTGCAAGCGGTTCATTTTGCTGTTGTTTTAGCTTTTTGATGATGATGGTATTCTCATCTATCAGTTCAAAGCCAAGGTTTGTATTTTCCAAAATCTTCACAAAAGCTTCCTCAATAGAAAGATTCTGGATGTTTACATTGACCAAAACATCCCGGACATTTTTGTCACTGAAAGCGACCTTGAGTCGGTAGTTTCTTTTCAAAACCTGAATGACGTCTTTGAGAGGAACATTTCTGAATTCCTCATTGACCACAGTTGCCCGATTTGCCAATGTAACATTGGTAATTAGAATAAAAAAAAGGACAGGAAAGAGGGTTCTCAGCATGCGGGTTTTCGATGATTGAAACTCATTTTGTTGTAGAGACAACAAGCCCTAAGGGGAAGCGGATATCAGTGTTTTGGATTTAGATGATATATTGATTTGGAGGTTTATTTGGTAAATGTAAATTCCAATGAATTGCCGTTGCGGACGTACTGTAAACCCAAAGGTTCACAAACCAATTTGAGTGCTTTGTCCAGGTCCTTATTGTCGAAGTAGCCTGTATACTTTTGATTTTTTAATTCCTCGGGAAACGAGATTTCAAGGTCAAATTGTCTTTCTAATTCTGAGATGACATCTTCAACATTCTCCTCTTCAAAATAAAATTCACCTTTGAGCCATGTGGGGCTTGTTGGAGTGGAAAGGGAATAAGACTGCAGATCAGATTGGTTTAAAACCACCCCGTCACCCGGTAAGAGTTCCACTTTTTTCTGGGTGGCATTGGAAGTGACAGCTACTTTGCCGCTAAGGCATTCCACTTCATATTTTCCCGGACGGGAATAAATATTAAAGCTCGTGCCCAGGATTTGAGTAGTTCCTAAAGTGGAATAGATTTCGAATTTTTCACCTTTTTGGATTTCAAAGAATCCTTCTCCCTCAAAGGTTACTTTTCTGCTGAAATTCCATAAAAATTTATTGTAAGCGATTCTGGAGTCAGCATTCATATGGACGATAGATCGGTCAGGCAATTCCACTTTTTCAAATGCCATTTTGCCCACCTCGACAGTTACCTCATTGAATGCGATCAGGGCATAAAGGGAAATGACAATTAAGGTCAATGAGGCTGCGATTTTATAGACAATGTGAATTGGTTTTTTGTTGTCAGCTAGGGGATTTAGGATTCGGGTTTTGGAATCCAAAGGAAGCGCCTGATCAAGCATATCCATCATGTTTGATACGGCATTATCATTTGGCTTTTCCTCAGTAGGATAAGATTGTAACTTGTCTTTAATTATTTTATCAAACTTTTCCATTTTTCTTTAATTGGATTTTTCCAAAATTGCCCGCTTTAATTTTGCCCTTGCGATAGACAGGTTGGATTTAGATGTCCCTTCAGAAATCCCAAGTATCTCGGCTATTTCATGATGTTTGAATCCTTCCATGACATAGAGGTTGAAGGTGATTTTATAAGAAGGTGAAAGACCTTGAACCAGCTCCATAATTTCCTCTGCCGAAAGCGCTTCCAATGCATCTTCAGATCCGCTTGACACCTCGTATGCCTGATCGATATCATCCTGGAAGTAATGTTTTTTATTCTTTCTGAAATGATCTATGGCCGTATTGACAAAAATCCTGTTCATCCATGCTTTGATTTCCAGTTCAGGATTGTAGGCCTCTATGTTGGTAAATACCTTTAAAAAGCCATCATTGATCATTTCTTCGGCTTCGGCCCTGGAGTGGGAATACCTCAGACAAATACTCATGGCAAAGCCATAATATTTCCTATAAAACGCTGCTTGTGCATTTCTCTGGTTGGACTTGCATCCCAAAATCAAGTGCTTTTCCTCTTCTGTCATTCGAAATGTTGAAATGACTCCGGGAACATTTCGACCCCCGGAGTCAAAGCCAAACCAAATATATACTTATCCTTTATGCATTCCACAGGTTTTCAATTCAATAAACTCGCCGCTTTCATCAAAAATCAAAGCGCCTATGCCGGCCACCAAGACATGAATTTCAACTTCTCCTTTTCTCGTACCCTTGCGTGCCCTTAATATTTCATTGTCGGGATAATTCTCCGCGATGTAGGAAGTAATGCTTTCCGGAAGGTCTTCAATTTCAATTTTTTGGAAATTGGCGCAGATCCTTACAGGTCTTTCCCTCAATTTCAAAAACGCCCCATCTGCATCGAAAATCACGATCCCTATTTCCTTGACAAGGACATGGTATTGATTCAGCGCCTCCCTCTCAATGAAAATGACCTTAATTATTTCATTTTCTGAGTAATTTTCCCTCAAGTATTCTTTAGCAGCATCCGGCAAATCAGCAGGATCGATAACATTTGGTTTAGGTCCATCTTCTCCCGGCTTTCTCGGAGGACGGCCAAAACCACCTCGTCTCCTGTGTCTTCCTTCGCAGTCCACTTCCGCGCCATCTTCCCCGAATGCTTGGATCCGGCCATTTTCGGAAAACACCAAATTCATCTGATTGGTGAGATTCGCTTCAAATGAAACTTCCTTTCCGTCGGTAATCCGAAAAGCGGAAGTTACCACCTCTCCTTCAAAATTTTCTGTAATAAAAGTCGTTGCGGATAAAGGAAGGTCAACCTCGGTTATTTCAGTGACGGTTAAATCCTCTACTGGCAATCCTTCTTCCTGTTGGCATCCACTGATAATTCCCATAAAAATGGAAGCCATTAAAATTTTCTTTAACATGTTGTTTTCAGTTTTGTGGAACATAAAATTTTTGAATTTGAACCATTACGGAAGGTACTTGGGAAATGGTTGGTAGGGTTGTAAAAAATATTTTTCTCTGGTATAATTTTAAATCAACCGGAGTTTTAATCCGACTCCATATTTTCATTCGAAAACGCTTTCAGGTTAATTGGAATCTTTATCTCAATTGTTTCTATTCCTTATTTTTGTCAGACCGGGTTAGGTTCCCAATAGCTCAAGAATTCCTACCTTGGGGAAATTTTAAAATATGAATTCAGCATCCACTCTTTCGTATTCAGAGCAAATCGATTTTGCTTTTGACTATATCAAAAAATTATTTCTTAAAACACCTCAAGTGGGTATTATTCTAGGTACTGGCTTGGGACAATTGATCCAAAATATTGAGATTGAATTGGAAGTGTCCTATGATACAATACCATTTTTCCCTGTTTCCACGGTAGAAAGCCATAAGGGAAAATTAATTTTTGGGAAGTTGTCGGGGAAGTCCGTGGTCGCCATGCAGGGAAGATTTCATTATTATGAAGGTTATTCCATGAAGGAAGTGACCTTTCCGGTCCGTGTGATGAAAAAATTGGGGATCGGACATCTTTTTGTTTCCAATGCAGCAGGAGGTTTAAATCCTGATTACAACATCGGAGAACTCATGATCATCAATGACCATATTGATCTTTTTCCCGAAAACCCCCTCCGAGGCAAAAACCTTGATACATTTGGGGTGAGGTTTCCGGATATGTCCGAACCCTATGACCTGTCTTTGGTCAAAAAAGGTTTGGATATCGCTGTTGACAATGGGCTAATCGTCCATCAGGGAGTCTATGCTGCTGTGCAGGGGCCAAATCTCGAAACCAAAGCGGAATACAAATACCTCAGGACGATAGGTGGTGATGCTATCGGTATGAGTACGATTCCTGAAGTCATCGTAGCGAGACATATGGAATTGCCTGTTTTTGCCATATCCGCAATTACAGACCTTTGCTCTCCCGGAAAGGTCAGGAAAATCAGCCTCGCAGAAGTCTTGGCGGGAGCTGCCAAGGCCGAACCGGGGATGAGTCTGATCATACGGGAATTGGTAAAATCACTTTGACATTGGCTATCTGATTCACTCAATGCTATGATAAAAGAACAGGCTGCAGTTGATTTTTTGAAATCACAGATTATCGAATTCCCCGAGACTGCCATCATCTTGGGTTCAGGTCTTGGAGGATTGGTGGATGAAATCGACATTGAGAAAAGGATTCCTTACTCGGAGATTCCCCACTTTCCTGTTGTGACCGTCGAAGGTCATGGTGGGGATTTGATTTTTGGAGATTTGGAAGGTGTGGCCGTTTTGGCAATGAACGGTCGCTTTCATTATTATGAAGGTTACGACATGGCAGATGTGGTTTTTCCCTTGCGGGTGATGAAGTTGATCGGTATCAAAAGATTGGTCATCACCAATGCTGCCGGGGGATTAAATGAAGATTTTGAAGTAGGGGATTTGATGCTCATTGAAGATATGATCAGTCTGCTCCCGGAAAATCCCTTGCGTGGAAAAAACAGTGAAGAGTTTGGTCCGAGGTTTCCTGATATGAGCGAACCATTTGATCTGGACTGGTTGGAAAAGGCAAAGTCCGCGGCCATTAGATTGGGGGTCAAGCTAAGAACCGGAACTTATATCGGATTGCAGGGGCCAAAGCTGGAGACCAAAGCTGAAATCAGGTATTGTAGAATTATTGGGGGAGATGCTGTCGGGATGAGTACGGTTCCCGAAGTGATCGCCGTCAACCATATGGGCTTAAAAGTTTTGGGGATATCAGTGATAACCAATGAAAGTATTCCAAAAGTTGCCAAAGAATTTACCCATGCTGACGTTGTGGCTACTGCAAATAAAGCAGGGAAGAAGTTGGTGGAGTTAGTGAAAAATATTTTATAATTAAAGTATAGATCAGGTTTACTACAAACGCAAAAAGGCTTCTTGTCATCACAGGAAGCCTTTTTATATAAATTTATCTTCGATCAAACAGTCATGATCTCATGTTCTTTCTTCACAAGAAGTTCATCTATTTTGGCGGAATAACTATCCGTGAATTTTTGGACCGAATCTTCCGCTCTTTTGATTTCATCCTCAGATGCTCCTTCTTTCTGAAGTTTTCGCAGTGATTCGTTTGTTTCTTTCCTTACTGTTCTGATAGAGATTTTTCCTGATTCACATTCGTTTTTTGCTTGCTTCACAAGGTTTCTTCTCCTTTCCTCGGTCATAGGCGGAATCGTCAGGATGATGATTTCCCCATTGTTTTGTGGAGCAAGGCCAAGGTCAGAATTGATGATAGACCTTTCGATTTCGTTGATCAGGTTTCTTTCCCAAGGCTTGATGGTGAGGGTTCTTGCATCCGGAGTTGTCACGGAAGCTACTTGCTGAAGTGGCGTCGGAGAGCCGTAATAAGCGACCATGATTCCATCCAATAGGTTAGGCATTGCTTTACCGGCCCTGATTTTTAACAGTTCAGCAACTGTGTGGTTGACCGCTTTTTGCATCAATTCTTTGGCTTCTTCCAGGTACAGCTGAATTTCTTCCATAGTTTTGTCTGTATTAGTTTGAAGTGATTAATGTTCCGATATCTTCTCCGATGACAATTTTGTCAAGATTGCCAGGTTTGTTCATGTCAAAAACGATGATTGGCAAGTTGTTTTCCTGACAAAGGGTAAACGCCGTCATGTCCATGATATTGAGGTTTTTTTCGTAAGCTTCCTGATAGGAAAGCGAACTGTATTTGGTTGCGTTTTTGTCTTTTTCAGGATCTGCTGTATAGACTCCATCTACCCGGGTTCCTTTAAGGACCACATCAGCTTCGATTTCTATTGCCCTTAAAGCTGCGGTCGAGTCAGTAGTAAAATACGGGTTGCCGATACCTGCTCCGAAAATGACAATTCTGCCTTTTTCCAGGTGACGGATTGCTCTTCTCCTGATAAATGGCTCGCATACACTTTCAACTTTGATACCTGACATCAATCTGGTGTACATGCCTCCCTGCTCAAGTGCGCTTTGAAGAGCCATTGCATTGATCAATGTGGCAAGCATTCCCATGTAATCACCCTGAACCCGGTCGATTCCGGCATTTTCTGCCTGAACTCCTCTAAAAATATTGCCTCCTCCGATGACAATTGCGATTTCTACTCCCAAGTCCTTGACTCGTCGGATTTCTTGGGCATATTGTTCAAGTCTTTTGGAGTCAATCCCGTAGTTTTTTTCTCCCATCAGCGCCTCTCCGCTTAGTTTCAGCAATATCCTTTTGTACTTCATTGTTGGTTTTTAAATGTGAAAAAGAGCTAACTCAATCAGGTTGGTAAATTGATAAATCCGACAAATATAAAGCCTTCCATTAGAAATCTAAACCCATGACTTCTTAAAATTGGATCAGGACCTGATTTTTCTCCACGCTTTGTCCTTTTTTTATTTTGATGGCTTTGACGGTTCCGTCTCCGGGGGATTTCAAGATGTTCTCCATTTTCATGGCCTCTAGAATCAATACTGCATCTCCTTTTTTTACCTCATCACCTTCTTTGACTTTGATATCAAATATAAGCCCGGGCATAGGAGCTTTTATTTCCTTGGCAGTTTGACTCTTTAGGTTGTTCATTCCAAGTTTTTCTAGCAAGAGGTCAAATTTATCTTTGATCGTTACCTCACAGAGTTTGTTGTTAAGTTTGAGTTTTACTGTTTTGGTTTCTGCATCCAGACTGACCAATTCAAGGTTGAATGATTGACTATTGTAGAGGACATGGTAATGGCCTTCTCGAATTTCAGAAATGTCCCAATCAAGGATATTCCCGTTTACAGCTACCTTTTCTTTTGATTTTTCTACCTCAAAAACCGAATTCTTGATACTAACTGAATACATTTCCTTTATTTTGCGCTAAATATACAATTAATCTTCAAAAAGCATTTTCATGGTATTCAATAAACCCAAGGCACTTTTCGCAATTTCAGTTTTCTTGATTTGGTCATGTCAAAGTTCCAAACCTGTAGCGGATCAGGAGCTCCAAAAGGTTATTGAGACCACCAATGAGGCAATTGAAGATCCTGTTTCAATCGACTCTTCCTCAATCAAAGCTTTGATTCCGGCACTGGAAAATAAGATTGCTGCCTATAGAGCATCTGACACGAGGCATTTTGACCTGTTGCATACTGCTTTGGATTTGTCATTTGACTACCAGAAAGAATGGGTAAATGGAGTTGCTGTCCTTACCTTGAAACCGCATTTTTATCCTCAAAATGAACTTGTTTTGGATGCCCAGGATTTTGACATCCATATTTTTTCTTTGATTAATGAGGGAAAAGAGACAGAACTGAATTTCCGCTATGATGGTCAGATAGTCACGGCTTATCTGCCGCAGACCTACACTGCCAAAGACACGATCCAAGTCAGGATAAAATATACTGCCAAACCAAATGAGAATCCCGAATTGGGAAGTGCAGCCATTACCGATACCAAAGGGCTTTACTTTATTAATCCCCGAGGAGAAGACCCAAATAAGCCCACACTTATTTGGACGCAGGGGGAGACCGAACATAACTCAAAGTGGTTTCCGACTATTGATTCTCCCAATGAAAGGATGACACAAGAAATCCGAATGACGGTTGATAAAAAATACAGGACAATCAGTAACGGTCTTTTGAAATCAAGTAAGGAAAATGCAGATGGGACAAGAACTGATCATTGGGTGATGGACTTGCCACATGCACCGTATTTGGCGGCGGTGGTTGTTGGGGACTATGTAGAGATCAAAGACGAATGGGAAGGAATGCCTGTGAGGTATTATGTTGAAAAAGAATTTGAAGAAGGAGCTAAGATGGTATTCCAAAATACACCGGAGATGATCGGATTTTTCTCCAAAATCCTTGGAGTCAGGTATCCTTGGCAAAAATATGATCAGGTTGTGGTCCGGGATTTTGTCTCTGGGGCAATGGAAAACACTACCATTTCAGTTTTCATGGAAGAACTTAATCTTGATGCAAGGGCAGCCATTGATTCAGAATGGGACGGTATCATTGCACATGAGCTGTTTCACCAATGGATAGGAGATTACGTCACCAATGAATCATGGGCAAACCTGACATTGAATGAAGCCTTTGCCAACTATTCAGAATATCTTTGGTATGAATACAAAAACGGGAAAGATGATGCCGACATGCACCATATATCCGAAATGGAAATGTATTTTGAAGAATCTCAAGAAAAACAGGTTGACCTGATCAGGTTTTACTATGACAATTCAGAAGATATGTTTGATAGTCATTCCTATGCAAAAGGCGGACGAATTCTCCATATGCTTAGGAGACATATCGGGGATGAGGCATTTTTTGAAGCTATTAGGCTTTATTTGACCAAACATGCGTTTTCAAGTGTTGAAGTGCATGACCTAAGAATGGCCTTTGAGACGGTTACAGGTCAGGACCTGAACTGGTTTTTCAATCAGTGGTTTTTAGCTTCAGGCCATCCTAATTTGGAATATGAGGTAGATTACAGTCAGCCTGAAAATCTCCTACTGACCGTTTCACAAAAACAAGACCTGACTTCTACACCCCTTTACAAGATTCCGTTCAAAGTGAGCTGGTATTTTGATGGAAAGAGATATGAAAAAGAATTGGTCTTGGACAAGGCTTGGCAGCAGTTTGCAATAGAAAACAAAGTTCCTTTGACCCATTTGTATGTGGATGAAGCCTTGGAGTTATTGGCGCAAAAAAAATCCTCTAGAGGAGCTGATCATTTCAAAAAGCAGTTCAGTATTTCAACTTTGGGGGTTTCCAGATTCGAAGCATTGGACAGTTTGGCTAATTCATATGCAGATGATCCGGAAGTTGCTTACTTGGTTGGAAGAGCATTAAATGATCCTTTTTGGGCAATCAGGGAGGCTGCAATTATGCAGGTAGCCCAGCATCCTGAATGGCTTTTGGAGATTTCCGGTCTTGAACAGCGGTTATTGGAATTGGCAGAGTCAGATCCGAAAAACACAGTGAAGCAGGGAGCTATTGAAATGCTTAGCTTGATTGATCCGGATAAGTACGCACCATACTTTCTGAAATGGATGGAACAACCTTCCTATTATGTGGCAGGTGCTGCTTTGGCTGCTTATTTGGAAAATGAAAACAATGCGGATAGAGAGAGCATAGCAATAAGATTTGAATCTGAGAAAAACATCAGATTATTGGTTCCGGTAGCCGAATATTATATTACAAATTTGGTGGAGGGTAAATCTGACTGGTTTCACAATAACCTAAGCGCGCAAAGTGGGCAGTCACTTTATTATTTCCTCGGATATTACAGCGAATATTTTGTACAAAATCCTGGAGAAGGAACCGAGAAAGCAATTAATAATTTATATGCCATTGCAAAAGATAACACCTCCAATTATGTCAGGATTGGGGCCTTTATGGGATTATTTGGATTCATAGATGAGCCGGGAGTATTGGATAAAGCAAAAGAATTGTTTTCTCTTGAAAAGGATGAATTAGCCAAAAGGTATGAGGAATTTTTCCTCTCTCAATACCTTGAAAAAAATTAAATCATTGATTTTTATGTGATTAATGCAGGCATTCAAAAAATACTTTGAAATTTTCAGGCATAATTTTGAATGTTTAGGAAAAGGGTATAATTTTGCCATCCGTTAAGAATACGAAAAGCTATTTTGGCATCTTTTCTTAGCAATTATCAGTTGGGGGAATACCAAAGCGGCCAACTGGGACGGACTGTAAATCCGTTGACTTATGTCTTCACAGGTTCGAATCCTGTTTCCCCCACAAAGTGTGAATTGCAAAATAATTTATTACTTTTGCACAGCATTTCAAAAGCGGGAGTAGCTCAGTTGGTAGAGCGGCAGCCTTCCAAGCTGCAGGTCGCGGGTTCGAGCCTCGTCTCCCGCTCTATGCTTTTATAAGCAGAGCGAATGTTATCAGCCGACGTAGCTCAGGGGTAGAGTACTTCCTTGGTAAGGAAGGGGTCACGGGTTCAATTCCCGTCGTTGGCTCTGAAACATTTAAAAAAATTAAATTAATTATAACCTTAACTAAAACAGAGGATTTTCACGCATGGCAAAAGCAACCTTTGACCGTTCAAAACCGCACGTTAACATCGGTACGATTGGTCACGTAGACCATGGAAAGACAACTTTGACTGCTGCCATTACTACCGTTTTGGCGAAAAAGGGTCTTTCTGAATTAAGAGATTTTTCTTCTATCGATAACGCGCCGGAAGAAAAAGAAAGAGGTATCACTATCAATACTTCTCACGTAGAATACTCTACGGAGAAAAGACACTACGCTCACGTAGATTGTCCTGGACACGCTGATTATGTGAAAAACATGGTTACAGGTGCTGCTCAGATGGACGGTGCTATTCTAGTAGTAGCTGCCACTGATGGACCTATGCCTCAGACTAGAGAACACATCCTTCTTGCTCGTCAGGTAGGTGTTCCTGCACTAGTTGTATTTATGAATAAAGTTGATATGGTGGATGATCCTGAGCTTCTTGAGCTTGTGGAAATGGAAATCAGAGAACTTCTTTCATTCTATGATTTTGATGGAGATAACATCCCTGTAATTGCTGGATCTGCTCTTGGTGCACTTAATGGTGAAGCAAAGTGGGAAGAAACTGTAATGCAGTTGATGAATGCAGTTGATGAATATATTCCAATTCCTGAGCGTTTGATCGACAAAGATTTCTTGATGCCTGTGGAAGACGTGTTCTCAATCACCGGACGTGGTACTGTTGCTACTGGTAGAATCGAAAGAGGTGTAATCAACTCTGGAGATCCTGTAGATATCATCGGTATGGGTGCTGAGGGATTGAAGTCTACTGTAACAGGTGTGGAGATGTTCCGTAAAATCCTTGACAGAGGTGAAGCAGGTGATAACGTAGGTCTTTTGTTGAGAGGTATTGAAAAATCTCAAATCAGAAGAGGTATGATTATCTGTAAGCCAAACTCTGTGAAGCCACACGCTCACTTCAAGGCTGAAGTTTACGTTCTTTCTAAAGAAGAGGGTGGACGTCATACCCCATTCTTCAACAAATACCGTCCACAGTTCTACTTGAGAACTACTGACGTGACTGGAGAAATCATGCTTCCTGAAAACGTTGAAATGGTTATGCCAGGTGATAACGTGACTATTGAAGTTAACTTATTGAACAAAGTTGCACTTGAAAAAGGTCTTCGTTTCGCTATCCGTGAAGGTGGTAGAACTGTAGGTGCCGGTCAGGTGACTGAAATTCTTGACTAATTGTCTTAGAATTTATAAAATTTCAAATGCGATCCTGAATAAATTTTTAGGATCGCATTTGTATCTCATCCCATTTCTGACTACCTTTGCGTTCCTTTTGGGGACTTAAAATTCTACGGGCATAGTTCAATGGCAGAATAGCGGTCTCCAAAACCGTTGATGGGAGTTCGAATCTCTCTGCCCGTGCACAAAATGTAGTAAACCATGAATATTAAGAGTTTTGTTATCGAATCAATCGACGAAATGAAAAACAAGGTCACATGGCCTTCGTATTCGTTTTTGCAAAACAGTGCTGTTTTGGTAATAGTCGCATCTCTCATTTTTGCTCTTGTTATTGGAGCGATAGACTTGGGATTCGAGAAATTGATGAAATGGTTTTACGATCTATTCTAATTGAATAATACTGATGGCTGAACATAAGTGGTACGTACTTAGAGTAGTAGCCGGACAAGAGAAAAAAACCAAGTCTTACTTGGATAATGAAATTGTCCGTCAAAAACTTGAGGAATTTATTCCTGAAGTCTTGATACCCTCTGAAAAAGTTTACGAAATGCGTAATGGTAAAAAGAGAGTCCGTGAAAGAAACTTCTTTCCTGGCTATGTTTTGATCAATGCGGATTTGACTCACGGTGAAGCCAATCACGTTATTACAAGTATCCCGGGTGTTATCGGTTTCTTAGGATCAAACCAGGGGGGAGCTTCCAAAACCCCTGAACCATTACGCCAATCTGAAATCAACAGAATCTTAGGACGAGTTGAGGAGATTGATGAGTTTGCCGTGAAACTTGATACACCATTTATAGTTGGAGAGACTGTCAAAGTAATGGACGGTCCATTCAGTGGTTTCTCGGGAATTATTGAGGAGGTGTTTGAAGACAAGAAGAAATTGAATGTTATGGTCAAGATCTTCGGTCGAAATACGCCGGTAGAATTAAACTTTATACAAGTAGAAAAACAAGATTAAGAAATGGCTAAGGAAATCACAGGTTATGTGAAATTACAGGTGAAAGGTGGCCAGGCAAATCCATCACCTCCGGTTGGTCCGGCTCTTGGTTCCAAGGGTTTGAACATCATGGAGTTCTGTAAGCAATACAATGCCCGTACCCAAGATAAAATGGGTCAGGTATTGCCTGTTTTGATTACTGTTTTCTCTGACAAAACATTTGAATTCGTAGTAAAGACTCCTCCTGCAGCAAACATGTTGCTTGAGGCTGCGAAGATTAAAAGTGGTTCAGCAGAGCCAAACAGGAAAAAAGTAGGTTCCGTTACTTGGGATCAAGTTAAGGAAATTGCTCAGGTGAAAATGCCTGACTTAAACGCTTTCAAAGTGGAATCTGCCATGAAAATGATCGCAGGTACCGCTAGAAGTATGGGTATCACTGTTTCGGGTAAAGCCCCTTGGGAGGTATAATTATACAAATATGGCTAAGTTAACAAAAAAGCAAAAAGAAGCTCTTTCTAAGTACGACTCAAGCCAGCTGTACTCCCTAGAGGAAGCTTCTTCTATCGTTAAAGAAATTACCAGTTCAAAATTTGACGCTTCAGTTGATATTGATGTCCGTTTGGGCGTTGATCCGAGAAAAGCAGATCAAATGGTGAGAGGTGTAGTGGCTTTGCCACATGGCACAGGTAAAGATGTAAAAGTCTTGGTGTTATGCACACCTGACAAAGTAGAGGAAGCCAAAGAAGCTGGTGCTGATTATGTAGGTCTAGACGACTATATAGCTAAAATTGAGGGTGGTTGGACTGATGTAGATGTCATCATAACCATGCCAAACGTTATGGCTAAAGTAGGTAGATTAGGTAGGGTTTTGGGTCCCAGAGGCTTGATGCCAAATCCAAAATCAGGTACAGTTACCTTAGAAGTTGGTAAAGCAGTTAGAGAAGTAAAAGCTGGTAAAATCGATTTTAAAGTTGATAAATTTGGAATTATCCATGCGAGTGTAGGAAAAGTTTCTTTTGAACCTGAAAAAATTCAGGATAACGTCAAAGAACTTATTAATACAATATCCAAATTGAAACCATCTTCTTCTAAAGGAACGTATTTCAGGAGCATTCACTTGTCAAGTACGCAGTCTCCTGGAGTGAAAGTAGATAAAGGAAGTTTTCAAGGTATTTAATCATGACTAGAGAAGAAAAATTAGAAATAATCGAAGGTCTTACCGAGAAGTTTAAGGAAAATCCCTACTTCTATATCACTGATGCTTCAGGGTTTACAGTGGCACAGGTAAATGCCTTCAGAAGAGCATGTTTTGAAAAAGGCGTAGAATACAAGGTTTATAAGAATACGCTGATTAAAAAAGCGTTGGAAAATCTTGATGCAGACTACACTGAATTTTCAGAAGTAGCTTTAAAAGGATTCACAGGTATTATCTTCTCAAAAGAGACTGGTAATCTTCCTGCAAAAGTTATCCTAGATTTCAGAAAGAAGCTTGGTAAAAAAGAGGTTAGACCTTTATTCAAAGGTGCTTCAATAGATTCAGGAATTTTCTTAGGCGAAGATCAGTTGGATTTATTGTCCAATTTGAAGTCAAAACAAGAACTTCTTGGAGATGTTATTGCGCTTCTTCAATCTCCTGCGAAAAACCTTATTTCTGCCCTTCAAAGTGGACAGAATACATTGGCAGGGCTTGTAAAGACTCTTTCTGAAAAAGAATAAAAATTAAGTTATCAAATTAGTTAAAAAAAAATCAACAATTTAAATATTAATACAATGGCAGATCTTAAACAACTTGCTGATCAGTTAGTAAACTTGACTGTAAAAGAAGTAAAAGAATTGGCTGATATATTGAAGGATGAATATGGCATCGAGCCTGCAGCTGCTGCTGTTGCTGTTGCTGGTCCTGTTGGCGGTGCCGGTGCTGGTGCTGCTGAAGTGGAAGAAAAAACTTCCTTTGATGTAATCTTGAAAGCTGCTGGCGGTCAGAAATTGGCTGTTGTGAAGCTAGTGAAAGAATTGACTGGTCTTGGCTTGAAAGAAGCTAAAGAATTGGTTGACGGAGCTCCAAAAGCTGTGAAAGAAGGTATCGCCAAAGATGAGGCTGATGCTTTGAAGAAGTCTCTTGAAGAAGCTGGTGCTGAAGTAGAGATTAAATAATTTGAATAACCTTTCCCTTTAGGTAAAGGTTATAAATTAGGACCTGACTGAATAGTCAGGTCTTTTCCTGTTTGTGCACAGGTAATAAATTGCATTATTCTAAGCGAAAATTGTCGCATTTAGTTATTCATTATCACTAAAACATATACTGCCTTGGCTATCCAGAATCAAACCGTAAGGAAAAGTTTCTCATCTATTAAGGTAGTCAAAGACTATCCGGATTTCTTAGATATCCAATTACAATCTTTCAAAGACTTTTTCCAATTGGATACTCCCGCTGAAAAAAGAAGGCAAGATGGTCTGTTTAAGGTATTTTCAGAGAATTTTCCAATTTCGGATTCCCGTGAAAATTTTACCCTTGAATTTATTGACTATGCAGTTGATCCTCCAAAATATAGCGTTGAGGAGTGCATTGATAGAGGCCTAACTTATTCTGTTCCTCTTAAAGCAAAACTACGTCTTCTCTGTCATGATGAGGACAATGAAGATTTCGAAACTATTGAACAAGAAGTATTCCTAGGAAATCTTCCTTACATGACCGAAAAAGGGTCATTCGTAATCAACGGTGCAGAAAGGGTTATTGTATCTCAATTACACAGGTCTCCGGGCGTTTTCTTTGCGCAGAGCAAGCATACTAACGGTACCAAGCTTTATTCTGCCAGAATAATTCCTTTCAAAGGGAGCTGGATAGAATTTGCTACAGATATTAATAATGTCATGTATGCATACATTGACAGAAAGAAAAAATTTCCTGTTACAACCTTGCTAAGAGCCATTGGTTTTGGTTCTGATAAGGAAATTCTTGATTTGTTTGGCCTTTCAGAAGAAATCGATGCAACAAAAAACAACCTTAAAAAAGTTTCAGGTAGAAAACTTGCTGCAAGGGTACTCCGCACTTGGGTTGAGGATTTTGTGGATGAGGATACAGGTGAAGTAGTGTCGATCGATAGAAATGAAGTCTTGTTAGAGAGGGATTCCATTCTAACAGATGAAGATATATCTCTGATATTGGAATCAGGCGCTAAGTCAATTATTCTTCACAGAGAAGATGTGAACGTCGCTGATTTCTCTATTATTTATAATACCCTACAAAAAGACAATTCCAACTCAGAGAAAGAGGCTGTAGAGGTTATCTACCGTCAATTGAGGAATACGGAGGCTCCGGATGAGGCAACTGCCCGAGAAGTTATTCATGGTCTTTTCTTCTCTGACAAAAGATATGATCTTGGAGAAGTTGGTAGATATAGAATTAATAAGAAGCTTGGATTACAGATTGATCCTGAGAAAATTGTTTTGACAACTGAAGATATCATCAGCATTGTGAAGTATTTGATTGGATTGATCAATTCCAAAGCTGTAGTCGATGATATTGACCACTTAAGTAATAGAAGGGTTCGTACAGTTGGGGAGCAACTTTACAGCCAGTTCGGAGTTGGTCTTGCACGTATGGCAAGAACAATCAGAGAAAGGATGAACGTCCGTGACAATGAAGATTTCAAGCCTGTTGACTTGATCAATGCACGTACTTTATCCTCTGTCATCAACTCCTTCTTTGGTACCAACCAACTTTCTCAGTTTATGGACCAGACCAATCCACTTGCAGAACTTACTCACAAGAGAAGGTTATCTGCATTGGGTCCAGGTGGTCTTTCACGAGAACGAGCCGGATTTGAAGTTCGTGACGTTCACTACACGCACTACGGTCGTTTGTGTACTATCGAAACTCCGGAAGGTCCAAACATTGGATTGATATCCTCACTTTGTGTTCATGCTAAAGTGAACTCAATGGGTTTCCTCGAAACTCCATATAGAAAAGTGAAAGAAGGTAAAGTAAGCATGAATTCCAATGATATTGTTTTCTTGACTGCAGAAGAAGAAGATGACAACAACATTGCACAGGCAAATGCACCATTGGATGCCAATGGAATCTTTATCAACGAAAAAGTAAAAGCAAGATTTGAAGGTGATTTCCCGGTTTTAGAACCAAAGGAAATCAGCTATATGGATGTTGCTCCCAATCAAATTGTATCAGTGGCAGCATCTTTGATTCCTTTCTTGGAGCATGATGATGCTAACCGTGCCTTGATGGGATCTAACATGCAACGTCAAGCTGTACCATTATTGAAGCCTGAGGCTCCAATTGTTGGAACTGGCTTGGAAGCAAAGGCTGCTACTGATTCAAGATCTTTGGTATTGGCTGAAGCAGACGGTGTAGTAGAATATGTCGATGCAAGCAAAATCACAATCAAATACGATCTTACCGAAGATGACCTTTTGGTCAATTTCAGTGATGAGTATAAGACTTATGAATTGGTAAAATTCAGAAGAACCAATCAGGATACTACCATCAACATTACTCCATTAGTACTTAAGGGAGAAAAAGTAACCAAAGGACAGGTACTAGTTGAAGGTTATTCCACCAACAACGGTGAGTTGGCTCTCGGTAAAAACCTGATGGTAGCTTACATGCCTTGGCAGGGATATAACTTCGAAGATGCGATTGTAATTTCAGAAAGGGTAGTAAGAGAAGATGT
Organism: Aquiflexum gelatinilyticum; assembly: GCF_024741135.1. Taxonomy (GTDB): domain Bacteria; phylum Bacteroidota; class Bacteroidia; order Cytophagales; family Cyclobacteriaceae; genus Cognataquiflexum; species Cognataquiflexum gelatinilyticum. The sequence continues at coordinate 26,814 of NZ_JANSUY010000004.1, read as the reverse complement.
TTTCACCTCTATCCACATTGAAGAATTCCAACTTGAAGTAAGAGATACCAAAAGGGGTGAAGAAGAATTGACTTCTGAAATTCCAAACGTTTCTGAAGAGGCTGTTAAAAACCTTGATGAAAATGGTATTATCAGAGTCGGTGCAGAAGTGAAAGAAGGCGATATCATTATTGGTAAAATCACTCCAAAAGGTGAAACTGATCCGACTCCGGAAGAGAAATTGTTGAGAGCGATCTTTGGTGACAAAGCGGGTGATGTAAAAGATGCGTCTTTGAAAGCTTCACCATCATTGAATGGTGTTGTTATAGAAACCAAACTATTCTCAAGACCTAAGAAAGACAAAGATCTTAGGGCTAAGTCAAAAGCCGAGGTAGAAAAACTGAAAGGTAAATATGCCAAAGACCTTTTGGGTATCCGTGCAAAAATGATCAACAAATTGGTCACTCTTCTTGACGGAAAAACTTCTCAAGGTGTTAGGCATAAGTTCGGCGATGAGATTATCAGCAAAGGGGTTAAGTTCAATTTGAAAAATATTGAGCAAAATCTCTTCCCTGCGAAAAATCCTTATAGAGATGAGTCAAACTACAATGTACCTGAAGAGGCCAATTTGATTTCCGATATCATTCTTGATGATTGGACTGAAGATGCACACACGAATGTTTTGATCCAGAAATTGGTTAAAAACTATGTGAACTCCAGAAACGAGATTTCAGGAAGATTTAAAAGAGATAAATTCACCCTTGAAGTAGGGGATGAACTTCCTGCCGGAATCGTTCAACTTGCTAAAGTTTATGTTGCCAAAAAACGTAAACTGAAAGTAGGAGATAAGATGGCGGGTCGTCACGGTAACAAAGGTATTGTGGCCAGAATCGTAAGAGAGGAAGATATGCCTTTCTTGGAAGATGGTTCACCGATGGATATCGTACTCAACCCACTTGGTGTACCTTCTAGGATGAACATCGGCCAGATCTATGAGACAGTTCTTGCTTGGGCAGGTATGAAGCTTGGAAAGAAATATTCGACTCCAATCTTTGACGGTGCTACAATGGAAGAAGTATCTCATGAACTTGATCTTGCAGGATTGCCTTCTTATGGTAGGACATACCTATACGATGGTCTTTCAGGTAAGAGATTTGATCAGCCGGTAACTGTAGGGATTACCTACATGTTGAAACTTGGTCACTTGGTCGATGATAAGATGCACGCAAGGTCTATCGGTCCATACTCTTTGATCACGCAGCAGCCTTTGGGTGGTAAAGCCCAGTTTGGAGGTCAGCGTTTTGGAGAAATGGAAGTTTGGGCTCTTGAAGCATTTGGAGCATCACATGTGTTGCAGGAAATCTTAACTGTGAAATCTGATGACGTGGTGGGTAGAGCCAAGGCATATGAGGCTATTGTAAAAGGTGAAAACCTTCCTAAGCCAAATATTCCTGAATCATTCAACGTATTGGTACACGAGCTTAGAGGTCTTGCACTAGAAATTACCCTTGATTAATAAAATTCCAATGGGCCGCAAGGCCCTTCACATACTCTTCGACAATTATGGCGTTCAGAAAAAATAAAAAACTAAACAACGACTTTTCCAGAGTCACTATTAGTTTGGCCTCTCCAGAATCCATTCTGGATAGTTCACATGGTGAAGTAACGCAGCCCGAAACAATCAACTACAGAACCTACAAGCCTGAAATGGGCGGTTTGTTCTGCGAGAGGATTTTCGGTCCTGTAAAAGACTGGGAATGTCATTGTGGAAAATATAAGCGCATAAGATATAAAGGTATCATCTGTGACAGATGTGGTGTTGAAGTTACTGAAAAGAAAGTAAGAAGAGAGAGAATGGGACACATCGAATTGGTGGTTCCTGTTGCTCACATCTGGTACTTCAAATCCCTTCCCAACAAAATCGGATACCTATTGGGTCTTCCAACCAAAAAACTGGATCAAATTGTCTATTATGAAAGATATGCGGTCGTTCAAGCTGGTCTCAAAGCTGAAGACGGTGTGCAATATCTTGACTTCTTGACTGAAGACGAGTACCTGGATATTATGGATAAGCTTCCAAAAGAAAACCAGATGCTTGATGATGATGATCCTAATAAATTCATCGCCAAGATGGGTGCTGAAGCAATCGAAATGCTTTTGTCCAGGTTGGATTTGGATGATCTTTCTTACAGCTTGAGACATCAGGCAGCAACAGATACTTCTCAGCAGAGAAAAGCCGAAGCTTTGAAAAGACTTAAAGTTGTTGAGGCATTTAGAGAAGCAAGAACCAGAATCGAAAACCGTCCGGAGTGGATGGTAGTAAGAATGGTTCCTGTTATTCCACCTGAATTGAGACCATTGGTACCTTTGGATGGAGGTAGATTTGCTACTTCTGATTTGAATGACCTTTACAGAAGGGTGATCATCAGAAACAACCGTCTCAAGAGATTGATTGATATCAAAGCTCCAGAAGTCATTTTGAGAAATGAAAAAAGGATGCTTCAGGAAGCAGTTGATTCCCTATTTGACAATTCAAGAAAAGTAAATGCTGTAAGATCAGATGGTAACCGTGCTTTGAAATCTCTTTCAGATATGTTGAAAGGAAAGCAAGGTCGTTTCCGTCAAAACTTGCTCGGTAAAAGGGTGGATTATTCCGGACGTTCGGTTATCGTCGTTGGTCCTGAATTGAAACTTCACGAGTGCGGTCTTCCAAAAAATATGGCAGCTGAACTTTTCAAACCTTTTATCATCAGGAAACTGATCGAAAGAGGTATTGTAAAGACTGTAAAATCTGCCAAGAAAATTGTAGACAGAAAAGATCCTGTAGTTTGGGATATTCTTGAAAACGTTTTGAAAGGACACCCTGTATTGCTAAACCGTGCTCCAACTTTGCACAGGTTAGGTATCCAGGCTTTCCAACCAAAATTGATCGAAGGAAAAGCAATCCAACTTCACCCATTGGTGTGTACTGCATTCAACGCCGATTTTGACGGTGATCAGATGGCTGTTCACGTACCACTTGGACATGAAGCGATTTTGGAAGCTTCGACTTTGATGCTTTCCTCACACAACATCCTAAACCCTGCCAACGGAGCGCCTATCACGGTTCCTTCTCAGGACATGGTTCTTGGATTGTACTATGTGACTAAAGGAAAGAGATCTACTCCTGAAGAAATTGTCCTTGGAGAAGGAATGACTTTCTACGGTGAAGAAGAAGTTATCATCGCTTTAAATGAAGGTAGAATTTCACAACATGCATTTATCAAGTGTAAAGTGCACGTAAGAGATGAAAATGGCCAATTGGTTGAAAAAATCATTGAAACTGTTGCAGGTAGATTGATTTTCAACCAGTTTGTTCCTGAGGTTGTAGGTTTTGTCAATGAGTTGTTGACTAAGAAGAAACTTCAACAGATCATTTCAGAAGTTGTTAAGATTTGTGGTGTTTCCAGAACAGCACAATTCCTAGATGATATCAAGCATCTTGGATTCCAAATGGCATATGCCGGTGGATTGTCCATGGGATTGAATGATGTTATTATTCCTGTTGAGAAAGATCCATTGATTGCTAAAGCGAAAGATGAGGTTGATCAGGTTTGGAACAACTACCTCATGGGTCTGATCACAGACAATGAAAGATATAACCAAGTAATTGATATTTGGACTAGAACGAACTCCTTCCTAACCAACATCCTGATGAAACAGATGGAAGAGGATAAGCAAGGATTCAACGCCATCTACATGATGATGCACTCAGGAGCCAGAGGTTCTAGAGAGCAAATCCGTCAGTTGGGTGGTATGAGAGGTTTGATGGCCAAGCCACAGAAAAACCTTCAAGGCTCTGTAGGTGAGATCATCGAAAACCCAATTCTTTCGAACTTCAAAGAAGGACTCGATGTATTGGAATACTTCATCTCTACACACGGTGCGCGTAAAGGTCTTGCTGATACTGCATTGAAAACTGCGGATGCGGGTTACCTGACAAGAAGACTTGTTGACGTTGCTCAGGATATGATTATCTCTGAAGAGGATTGTGGTACTTTGAGAGGTTTAGTCGTTCAGGCTTTAAAAGACAATGACGAAATCGTTGAACCACTTTCTGAAAGAATCTTAGGTCGGGTATCTGTACACGATGTATATGATGCGGTGACTGAAGAACTTGTTGTTCCTGCAGGAATTGAAATCACAGAAGAAATCGCCAGAAAAGTAGACGAATCTACTATAGAAGAAGTCGAAATCAGGTCTGTATTGACTTGTGAAACAAGAAGAGGTGTTTGTGCAAAATGCTACGGACGTAACCTTGCTACCGGTAGAATGGTACAAAACGGTGAATCGGTCGGTGTAATTGCCGCGCAGTCTATCGGTGAACCAGGAACTCAGTTGACATTGAGAACCTTCCACGTAGGTGGTACAGCTTCCAATATTTCTGTTGAAGCAAGCATCACTGCCAAGTTTGAAGGTGTTGTTGAATTTGATGAAGAATTGAGATGGATTGACACAACCACCAAAGAAGGCGAACCGGTTTCTATGGTAATGGGTAGATCAGGAGAGATCAAAATCAATGATGCCAAGACTGGAAAAACTTTGGTTTCAAACCATGTTCCTTATGGAGCTACTTTGAATGTAAAGGATGGTCAAAAAATCGGTAAAGGTGAAGCACTTTGTAAGTGGGATCCATACAACGCCGTAATTCTTTCCGAATTTGATGGTGAAATCGAATTTGATTCTATCATCGAAGGCATTACTTTCAAAGAAGTGGCCGATGATCAGACAGGATACAGAGAAAAAGTTATCATTGATACAAAAGATAAAACCAAAAACCCTGCTGTTGTTGTGAACTACGGTTCTGACGAGAGTAAGTCTTACAACATTCCTGTGGGTGCCCACTTGGCTGTTGAAGCAGGTGAAACTGTTAAATCAGGTCAAATCTTGGTAAAAATCCCAAGATCTGTTGGTAAAACAAGAGATATCACCGGTGGTCTTCCAAGAGTAACGGAATTGTTCGAAGCGAGAAATCCTTCTAACCCTGCTGTGGTTTCTGAGATTGATGGTGTTGTTACTTATGGTGGCATCAAGAGAGGTAACCGTGAAATCTTTATCGAATCTAAAGATGGTGTGAAGAAAAGATACATGGTTTCTCTTTCCAAGCACATCCTTGTTCAGGAAAATGACTTTATCCGTGCAGGTGAAGCTTTGTCAGATGGTGCTATCACACCAAGTGATATCCTTTCTATCAAAGGCCCAACTGCCGTACAGGAATATTTGGTAAATGAAATTCAGGAAGTTTACAGACTTCAAGGGGTAAAAATCAATGACAAGCACATCGAGGTTATTGTAAGCCAGATGATGCAGAAAGTTGAAATCCTTGACGCAGGTGATACTGGATTCCTTCAAAACCAAGTGGTGGACAAATGGGCTTTCAGAGAAGAGAATGACAATATTCTTGACAAGAAAGTTGTTATGGATGCTGGAGATTCTTCTACATTGAAGCCAGGTATGATCATTACTTCAAGAAGATTGAGGGATGAAAACTCAAGCTTGAAGCGCAAGGATTTGAAACTTGTGCAGGTTAGAGATGCAGAAACAGCCGTATCTCAACCAACTCTACAAGGTATCACTGCAGCTTCTTTGGGTACTGAAAGCTTTATCTCGGCTGCTTCCTTCCAGGAGACAACCAAGGTATTGAGTGAAGCTGCCATTAGAGGTAAGCGTGATGAGTTGTTGGGCTTAAAAGAAAACGTAATTGTAGGACATTTGATCCCTGCAGGTACAGGACAGAGAGGTTTCGCAGAAATCATAGTAGGTTCTCAGGAGGATTATGACAGACTTTCTGCAGAGAAAGAAAGGTCATCCAACAAATCACGAGAAACAGTTAAATAAAAATTGATTTATTCATAATTGAAAGGCCTGTATGGAATACAGGCCTTTTTTCATCAAAACAAAATCGCCATGGAAGACGGAAAAGGACAAAAACCAATAATGGATCAGCAGATCAATGTTGAACTATCGGAAGAGATTGCAGAAGGGATCTATAGTAACCTCGCCATGATCGCCCATTCCAATTCAGAGTTTGTGATTGATTTTATCAGATTAATGCCCGGTGTACCAAAGGCAAAAGTAAAGTCAAGGATCATTATGACTCCTGATCATGCAAAAAGGCTATTGGCTGCGCTGAAAGACAACATCAGTAAATACGAACAAGCTTTTGGGAAAATAGAAGGTGGTTCAGAAGGACCAAGTTTTCCTTTAAACTTTGGAGGAAACTTTGGTGAGGCTTGATAAAAATATAACAGCTTAATTTTGTTTGTTTTACCTATTTGCATACCTTTGCAGTCCAAAATTCACAAGTTAAAGGAAGAAAAATAAATTTTATCAGTTAATGCCTACTATACAACAGTTAGTAAGAAAAGGTAGAACCACCCTTGAGACCACATCCAAATCGAGAGCTTTGGATTCTTGTCCTCAAAGGAGAGGTGTTTGTACCAGGGTGTACACTACCACGCCTAAGAAGCCTAACTCAGCGATGAGGAAAGTGGCTAGGGTAAGATTGACGAATGGTAAAGAGGTAAATGCCTACATTCCGGGTGAAGGTCACAATTTGCAAGAACACTCTATCGTATTGATCAGAGGTGGTCGTGTGAAGGATCTTCCGGGAGTACGTTACCACATTATCAGAGGTGCATTGGATACTGCAGGAGTAAAAGACCGTAAGCAAGGTCGCTCCAAGTACGGTGCTAAGAGACCTAAGCCAGGTCAAGCTGCTAAAGGTGCCCCAGCAAAAGGTGCTCCAGCAAAAAAGAAATAATAAAAACTAATTTAAGAAATGAGAAAAGCGAAACCAAAGAAGAGATATATTCTTCCTGACCCGAAGTTCGGCGACACCTTGGTAACCAAGTTCGTGAACTGTCTGATGGTAGATGGTAAGAAGAGTATTGCTTACAAAATTTTCTACGACGCAGTCGAGAAGGTAGAATCAAAAGTAGGTGAGAACGGTCTTGAGGTTTGGAAAAAAGCGCTTAACAATATAACTCCAGCCGTAGAGGTGAAGAGTCGTAGAGTTGGTGGTGCTACATTCCAGGTTCCAATGGAAGTTAGACCTGAAAGAAAAACGTCCCTAGGTATTAAGTGGATGATCACTTACGCCAGAAAAAGAGGTGAGAAGACAATGATGGACAGACTTGCAGGTGAGATCATCTCTGCTTCAAAAGGCGAAGGTGCTGCAGTGAAGAAGAAGGATGATACACACAGAATGGCTGAAGCAAACAAGGCATTCTCACATTTTAGATTTTAATCAGTAATGGCAAGAGATTTAAAATACACTAGGAACATTGGCATTGCCGCGCATATTGATGCCGGTAAAACAACTACTACAGAACGCATACTCTACTATTCAGGTGTCAGCCATAAAATCGGTGAAGTTCACGATGGTGCGGCTACCATGGACTGGATGGCACAAGAGCAGGAAAGAGGTATTACCATTACTTCTGCTGCGACCACTGTGTTTTGGAATTACAGAAAAAACAAATATCAAGTTAACATTATCGATACTCCCGGCCACGTTGATTTTACCGTTGAGGTAAACCGTTCCTTGAGAGTTTTGGATGGGCTTGTATTCCTTTTCAGTGCTGTTGATGGTGTTGAACCACAATCAGAAACTAACTGGAGACTTGCCGATAACTACAAAGTAGCCCGTATCGGTTTTGTTAATAAAATGGACCGCTCAGGTGCCAATTTTCTTGACGTGTGTAAGCAGGTTAAAGAAATGTTGGGAAGCTATGCAGTTCCATTACAGCTTCCAATTGGAGCAGAGGACAATTTCAAAGGAGTTGTTGATTTGATTAACAACAGAGGAATTGTTTGGAATGAAGAGGATAAAGGAATGACTTTTACAGAAGTTCCTATTCCTGATGACATGCTTGAGGAAGTTGCTGAATACAGAGAACATTTACTTGAAGCAGTGGCTGATTACGATGAGTCATTGATGGAAAAGTTTTTTGACGATCCTGATTCCATTACGGAAGCTGAGATTTTATCAGCATTAAGAAGAGCAACCATTGACATGAAAATTGTTCCGATGGTTTGTGGTTCTTCATTCAAGAACAAAGGCGTGCAAACCATGCTTGACCTTGTAATGGAATTACTTCCTTCTCCTTTGGACAAAGATGACATCATCGCTACAGGACTTGATTCTGAAGAGGAAGTTGTCATCAGACCTGACGAAAAAGAACCATTTACAGGATTGGCTTTCAAAATTGCAACTGATCCATTTGTCGGACGTCTTTGCTTCGTAAGAGCTTATTCAGGCATTTTGGAATCTGGTTCTTACATCTTTAATAGCCGTTCAGGAAATAAAGAAAGGATTTCGAGGGTTTTCCAAATGCACGCCAACAAGCAAAACCAAATCGAAAGATTGGTTGCCGGTGATATCGGTGCTGTCGTTGGTTTCAAAGACATCAAAACAGGAGATACTCTTTGCGACGAAAAACGCAAGGTTGTTCTTGAATCTATGGTGTTCCCGGAACCGGTTATAGGATATGCCATCGAGCCAAAAACTCAGGCAGATGTTGACAAATTGGGTATGGCAATCTCCAAATTGGTAGAAGAAGATCCTACACTTCAGGTAAATACTGATCAAGAAACTGGTCAGACTATCCTAAGAGGTATGGGAGAACTTCACCTTGAAATCATCATTGACCGACTTAAGAGGGAATTTAAGGTTGAAATCAACCAAGGTGCACCTCAGGTTGCTTACAAAGAAGCTCTTTTTGGTTCAATTGAGCATAAAGAAGTGTACAAGAAGCAGACAGGTGGTAAAGGTAAATTTGCAGATATCGTATTCGAACTTGGACCAAAGGATCCTGATCCTGTTACAAATGAAATCAAGCCTGGTCTTGACTTTGTGAATGGTATCGTTGGTGGTGTGGTTCCAAGAGAATTCATTCCTGCTATCCAAAAAGGATTTGCTGAAGCGATGAAAAATGGACCTTTAGCCGGGTATCCAATCGAATCAATGAAGGTAAGGTTGTTTCATGGTTCATACCATGATGTTGACTCCGATGCACTTTCATTCGAATTGGCTGCAAGAATTGGTTTCAAGGAAGCAGCTAAAAAATGTAAGCCACAACTTCTTGAGCCAATCATGGCTGTAGAAGTGGTTACTCCGGATGAATATACAGGTCCAATTACAGGTGACTTGAACAGGAGAAGAGGAATGATGAAAGGTATGGATACAAAAGGTACTTCTACTGTAATCAAAGCTAATGTTCCTTTGTCTGAGCTGTTTGGATATGTTACCGACTTGAGAACAAACTCTTCAGGTAGAGCTTCTGCATCATTGACATTCTCTCACTATGAGCCGGTGCCAAATAACATTGCAGAGGGTGTGATTGCAAAAGTAAAAGGAGAAAAAGCCTAAATCTCGACAGAAAATGAATCAGAAAATCAGAATAAAATTGAAATCCTACGATCACAGCCTGGTGGATAAGTCATCTGAAAAGATCGTAAAGGCGGTAAAAGCAACCGGAGCAATTGTGGTTGGGCCTATTCCTTTGCCTACAAAGAAAGAGAAGTTTACCGTGTTGAAATCTCCTCACGTAAATAAGAAAGCAAGAGATCAATACCAACTTTGTACTTACAAAAGATTGGTTGATATCTACAGCAACAGCTCAAAAACAGTTGACGCTTTGATGAAGATCGAACTTCCAAGTGGAGTTGATGTTGAAATCAAAGTCTGACGGATAAAAAACATATTGATGAAAAACCTGTACCAATCTGGTGCGGGTTTTTCTTTTGCCCACACTAATTTGAAAGTATGTTTGGAGAAAGAATTGCTTTTGTGGCAGTTTGCTGAATTTATTTTCATAAATAATTGAAAATATTAAAGTTGGGATTTGTAAGCTGGGGGAAAAACCCTAACTTTGCAGTCCTTAAAAAAGCACCTAAGTACTTAAAAACTTGGGTTTCAAGATTATTATACAACAGAAGATGTCTGGAATAATAGGTAAAAAAGTAGGAATGACTAGCATTTTCAGTGCCGATGGACGAAACGTCGCATGCACGCTAATAGAAGCTGGTCCTTGCGTAGTGACGCAAGTAAAAAATGTTGAGACAGACGGGTACAACGCTGTTCAATTGGCATATGGTGAGCGTAAAGAAAAAAACACGCCAAAACCATTGATGGGTCATTTTAAAAAGGCCGGAACTACGCCAAAGCAGAAAGTTGTAGAATTCAGAGACTTCAGAGTAGAATTTGAAGGTCAGGTTGATCTAGGAAAGACAGTGAAAGCTGACGAGGTATTTATCGAAGGTGACTTCGTTGATGCTATCGGGACTTCCAAAGGTAAAGGTTTCCAAGGTGTAGTAAAGCGTCATGGTTTTGCTGGTGTCGGTGGACAGACCCACGGTCAGCATAATAGGGCAAGACACCCTGGATCGATTGGTGCCTGTTCTTGGCCATCCAGAGTTTTCAGAGGAATGAGAATGGCTGGTAGAACCGGGGGAGATAGGGTTAAGGTAATCAATTTGAGAGTCCTTAGAATCTATCCTGATAAGAACCTTCTACTTGTTAGCGGTTCCGTACCAGGTCCAAAAAATTCTTTCGTTATTCTAGAGAAGTAAGAAAATGGAATTAGCAGTATTAAAATATAACGGTGAAGACACAGGTAGAAAGGTTAATCTTTCTGATGATATTTTCGCGATCGAACCTAACGATCATGCGATCTACCTGGATGTAAAGCAATATTTGGCGAATCAAAGACAAGGTACGCACAAAGCAAAGCAAAGAAATGAGATTGCAGGTTCTACCAAAAAAATCAAGAAGCAAAAAGGAACAGGTGGAGCAAGAGCAGGCTCTATAAAATCTCCTTTGTTTAGAGGAGGAGGTAGAGTTTTTGGTCCAGTTCCAAGAGATTATTCATTCAAATTGAATAAAAAATTGAAGCAATTGGCTAGAATATCTGCTTTGTCATACAAAGCAAAAGAAAATTGCGTGATGGTTTTAGAAAACTTCTCTTTTGAAGCTCCTAAGACAAAAAGCTATATAGCAATGTTAAACGGACTTTCTTTGTCAGATAAGAAGACCTTGTTGGTTCTTCCAGAACTAAATAAAAATGTCTATTTATCAAGCAGAAATCTTCCAAAAGCTAAAGTGATCACTGTTGACAGTGTAAACACTTATGAATTGTTAAATGCTGACAATTTGGTATTGTGCGAAGGTTCAGTAAGTATGTTAGAAACCCTTTTATTGAAGTAAGAAGATGGCAACACTTAAAAAACCTTTGATTACAGAGAAGATTTCAGCAATGAATGAACAAGGTGTTTATGGATTTGCAGTTGAGAAAACTGCTACTAAGCCTGAGATCAAAAGAGCCGTGGAAAATATGTATGGTGTAAAAGTTTTGGATGTCCGTACCATGAGGTATGCAGGCAAACCAAAAACAAGATATACCAAAACAAAGATTGTTTCTGGCTTTAGCACACCTTACAAAAAAGCTATCGTAAAAGTGGCAGAAGGAGAAATAATTGATTTTTACGGAGAAATTTAATTGAATCAGAATCATGGCAGTTAGAAAATTAAAACCTGTAACACCAGGAACCAGATTCAGAGTAGCACCGGCATTTGATGAGATCACTACATCAAAGCCTGAGAAATCTCTTTTGGCTCCGAAACCAAAGTCAGGTGGTAGAAATAACACCGGTAGAATGACCAACAGATATATTGGTGGTGGTCATAAGCAAAGACTTAGAATAATTGATTTCAAAAGAAATAAATTCGGCATTGTTGCAGAAGTTGTTTCTGTAGAATATGATCCAAATAGAACTGCACGTATTGCTTTGTTGCAATATGCTGACGGTGAAAAAGCTTACATCATCGCACCAAACGGTCTGAAAGTTGGACAAACTATCATTTCTGGTGAGAGTGTAGCCCCAGAGATTGGAAATGCAATGCATTTGGTAAATGTTCCTTTGGGTACAATTGTCCATAACATTGAGCTTAAGCCTGGAAAAGGTGGTGCTATGGCACGTAGTGCAGGTGGATATGGTCAAGTAGTAGCAAGGGATGGAAAATATGTCACCATCAAATTGCCATCAGGAGAAATGAGACTAGTGCTCGGAACTTGTATGGCTACTGTTGGAACTGTTTCCAATGCAGACCACATGAACGTGGTGCTCGGAAAAGCTGGGAGGAACCGTTGGTTAGGAAGGAGACCAAGAACTAGAGGTGTCGCAATGAACCCTGTTGATCACCCAATGGGAGGTGGTGAAGGTAGATCTTCTGGAGGTCATCCTAGGTCAAGGAAAGGTTTGCTTGCAAAAGGCAAGAAAACCAGAAGCCCTAAAAAGTATTCTAACAAATTCATTATCAGCAAAAGAACCAAATAGATATGGCACGTTCATTAAAGAAAGGTCCTTACATAGAGCACCACTTATTGAAAAAAGTGGATGTAATGAACGAGTCCGGAAAAAAATCTGTAATCAAGACTTGGTCAAGAAGATCAATGATTTCACCGGATTTCGTGGGCCATACATTCGCTGTGCATAACGGCAATAAGTTTATACCTGTATTTGTTACAGACAATATGGTTGGACATAAACTTGGAGAATTTGCACCTACTAGGAACTTTAGAGGTCACATCGCCAAGAAAGATAAAGGAAAGAGATAATCATGGAAGCAATAGCAAGATTAAACAACGTTCCTACTTCTCCTCGCAAAATGCGATTGGTAGCTGACCTTGTAAGAGGAAAAAGAGTAGGTCAAGCATTAAGCATTTTGAAGTTCACTCCAAATAGTGGAGCTGCTAAACTTGAAAAACTTCTGCTTTCTGCTGTAGCCAATTGGCAGGCGAAAAATCCTGATGAGAAGATTGAAGAAGCGGATCTGTTTCTGAAAACAATCTTCGTTGACGAAGGCCGGATGCTAAAAAGACTAAGACCTGCACCTCAGGGAAGAGCTCATAGAATCCGCAAAAGATCAAATCATGTAACTTTAATTGTAGATTCCTACAGCTCAAACGTTACCGCTGATAATGTAGAAACAACAGAAAAATCTAATTAAAATCAGACTATGGGACAAAAGATAAACCCAATTGGTTTTAGACTTGGTGTAATCAAAGGTTGGGATTCCAACTGGTATGGCGGAAAAGATTTCGCTGAAAAGCTGTATGAAGATCAGCAAATCAGAAAATATGTAAACGCCAGGATTCCAAAAGGTGGAATCTCAAAAGTTGTCATTGAGAGAACTTTGAAGAGGATCACTCTTACCATCCATACTGCCCGTCCGGGTGTAGTTATAGGAAAAGGTGGAGCCGAAGTTGATAAGCTTAAAGAAGAATTGAAAAAATTGACCAACAAAGATGTTCAAATTAACATTTTTGAAATTAAGCGTCCTGAATTGGATGCGAAATTGGTTGGTGAATCAATCGCGCAGCAGCTTCAAGCTCGAATTTCATTCAGAAGAGCAATGAAACAATCCATTGCCGCTTCTATGAGAGTAGGTGCAGAAGGTATCAAAGTAAAACTTTCAGGTAGATTGGGAGGAGCAGAAATGGCAAGATCTGAAATGTATAAGGAGGGAAGAATTCCTTTGCATACGCTTAGAGCTGACATTGACTATGCTGTTTCTGAGGCGAATACTGTATATGGTATCATCGGCATTAAGGTTTGGATTTTCAAAGGTGAAGTCTATGGAAAGAGAGATTTGTCTCCAAACGTAGGTGCAGCCAGTGAGCCAAAAACCAATGCTTCTGCAGCAGCTAGAGGAAAGCGAAGAGAAGGTGGTCCCAAGAGAAGAAAGAGAAATAACTAATTTTCACCCATAAGTGAGAAATCATGTTACAGCCGAAAAGAACGAAATTTAGAAAAATGCATAAGGGTAGAGTCAAAGGACTTGCTCAAAGAGGTCACGAACTCTCTTTTGGCAACTTTGGTATCAAATCCCTCGAGCCTGGATGGATAACTTCCCGTCAGATAGAAGCAGCTCGTATTGCTATGACAAGAGCGATGAAAAGAGAAGGTCAGGTTTGGATCAGAATATTTCCTGATAAGCCAATTACCAAAAAACCTGCAGAGGTTCGTATGGGTAAAGGTAAAGGTGCTCCTGAATATTGGGTAGCAGTTATTAAGCCTGGAACTATCCTTTTCGAAGCAACCGGTGTTAGTCTCGAGGTGGCAAATGAAGCTTTGAGATTAGCGCAGCAGAAACTTCCAGTAAGTACAAGATTCGTAGTACGTAGAGATTACGTAGGATAATAGAAACTATGAAAAACGCAGAAATAAGATCACTTTCCGTAAGTGAAATAATGGAACGCATAGCCTCTGAGCAGACCAATTTATCCAAATTGAGTTTTGCACACGCTATCTCTCCAATTGAGAATCCAAATAAAATAAAAGAATCAAGGAAATTAATCGCGAGATTAAAAACATCCTTGAAGGCAAAACAACTAGCTAAATAATAATAATATGGCTACTGCTGAGAGAAATCTTCGTAAAGAAAGAACAGGAAAGGTAGTGAGCAACAAAATGGATAAGTCCATTACTGTGGCTGTAGAAAGGAAAGTTAAGCATTCCATCTATGGTAAGTTTGTTGCTAAGACTACAAAATTTATGGTTCATGACGAGAAAAATGAAGCTAATGAAGGAGATGTTGTCCTTATTAGTGAAACTCGTCCGCTGAGTAAGAATAAGCGTTGGAGATTGGTTGAAATAATAGAAAGGGCTAAGTAATCATGATACAACAAGAATCCAGACTAGGTGTTGCGGATAATTCAGGTGCTAAAGAGGTACTTGTAATCCGTGTATTGGGAGGTACCAAAAAGAGGTATGCTTCCATTGGTGATAAAGTTGTCGTAACTGTTAAATCTGCACTTTCTTCAAGTAATATGAAAAAAGGAACCGTTTCAAAGGCGGTGATCGTAAGAACCAAAAAAGAAATCAGAAGAAAAGACGGTTCTTATATTAGATTTGAGGATAACGCAGCTGTTCTTTTAAACAACAATGATGAGCCAAGAGGGACCCGTATTTTCGGACCTGTTGCCAGAGAGTTGAGAGAGAAGCAGTTTATGAAGATTGTGTCTTTAGCCCCAGAAGTATTGTAATCATGGAAAGAAAATTCAACAAACAACCAAAATTGCATGTCAAAACCGGAGATACCGTTAAGGTATTGGCTGGTGATGATAAAGGCAAATCAGGTAAAATACTTTCTGTCGATCCAACCAAGAGAAGGGCGATAGTTGAAGGTATCAATATGGTAACCAAGCACGTTAAGCCAACTGCTTCCAATCCTCAGGGAGGAATCGAAAAAAGAGAGGCTTCTTTGCATTTAAGTAATCTTATGCTGATAGATCCTAAAACAGGGGAAGCTACCAGAACAGGAAGAAAAGAAAATGATAAAGGTAAACTAGTTAGATATTCTAAGAAAACTGGGGAGGTAATCAATGGCTAATCCAAGAGTAAAAGATAGATATATGGCTGAAATAGTTCCTGCTTTAAAGGAAAAATTTCAGTACAGTTCAGTAATGGAGGTTCCTAAGTTGACCAAAATTGTGATCAATAAAGGGATTGGTGCTGCTGTTGCTGATAAAAAACTTGTAGATCAAGGAGTTGAGGAACTTTCTTTGATTACCGGTCAAAAAGCGGTTGCAACAAAAGCAAAAACTTCAGTTTCCAATTTTAAGTTGAGAGAAGGAATGCCAATCGGAGCAAAAGTTACTTTGAGAGGAAACAAGATGTATGAGTTCCTAGACCGTCTTATGACTATTGCCCTACCTAGGGTGAGAGACTTCAAAGGTATCAATGACAAAGGTTTTGATGGAAGAGGTAATTATACTTTGGGTGTAACTGAGCAAATTATTTTCCCTGAAATCAGCATTGAAAAAGTGAACAAGATTTCAGGAATGGATATCACTTTTGTGACTACTGCCAGTACAGATGAAGAAAGCTACGCTTTGTTGAAAGCTTTCGGTATGCCTTTTATAAACAAAAATAATTAAGAAATATTATGGCAAGAGAGTCACTAAAAGCTCGCGAGCGTAAAAGAGAAAGTCTTGTAGCAAAATATGCTAAAAAGCGCGCTCTTTTGAAAGCAGCAGGGGATTTTGCGGGATTGGATAAATTACCTAAAAATTCTTCAGCAGTAAGACTACATAACAGGTGTAAATTGACGGGTCGTCCAAAGGGTTATATGAGGAAGTTTGGAATCAATAGGGTAACCTTTAGAGAGATGGCTTCAGCAGGAAAAATCCCTGGAATTACTAAGTCTAGCTGGTAAAATTCAAACAAGAGTTTTTATTCTAAAAATCATTGTGTAACTTTGCACTCCCTTAGCGGAATAGTGCAGTTAGACTTATATAATTATGACTGATCCAATAGCTGATTATCTGACAAGATTGAGAAATGCCATCAAGGCTGCTCATAGAATCGTTGAGATGCCTGCTTCTAACATTAAGAAGGAAATCACGAAGGTGCTTCATGATAAAGGTTATATTCAAAACTATAAATTTGAAGAAAATGGACCTCAAGGGGTCATCAAAATAGCTTTGAAATATAATCCATCAACAAAGCAAAATGCCATCGTAAGCCTAAGCCGAGTTAGTAAGCCTGGTCTTAGAAAATATGTAAAACATGAAGATCTTCCTAGAGTCATCAATGGCTTGGGAATCGCCATCCTTTCCACTTCCAAAGGTGTAATGACTGATAAAGAAGCCCGTACAGAAGGTGTGGGAGGAGAAGTACTTTGCTACGTTTATTAATATACCGTCATGTCTAGAATAGGTAAAAAACCAATAAATATACCTACGGGTGTTACTGTAGACGTAACTGCATTTAATGCTGTTACTGTTAAAGGTCCCAAAGGTGTTCTAAGTAGGGATGTGAATCCCGACATTGCTGTAAAGGTGGAGGGTAAGGAAATTATCCTAGAAAGACCTACAGATTCAAAAAGACATAAGTCGCTCCATGGCCTATATAGGTCTCTAATCAACAACATGGTTGTAGGTGTATCCGAAGGTTACAAAAAAGACCTTGAGCTTGTTGGGGTGGGTTATAAGGCGTCTAACCAAGGTCAGGTTCTTGAACTTTCCCTAGGTTATTCACACAATATCTTTTTTGCGCTTCCAGAATCAGTTGCTCTAAAGACTGAGACTCCTAAGGGTAAAAATCCTGTCATTACATTAGAAGGGATAGATAAAGAATTGGTTGGCCAAATTGCAGCCAAAATTAAATCTTTGCGTAAAGTTGAGCCTTATAAAGGTAAGGGTGTACGTTTTGTCGGTGAAATTGTTAGACGTAAGGCTGGTAAAACTGCCGGTAAAAAATAATTGATATGGCCTTTAATAAGAATTTAAGAAGAATTAGAATCAAAAAAAGTATCAGAAGAAAGATTTCGGGTACTGATTCTAGACCTCGTCTGTCTGTATTTAAAAGTAATACTGGAATTTATGCCCAACTTGTAGATGACCTTAAAGGCCATACACTTGTTCAGGCATCTTCCAAAGAATTCGGTTCAGTAAAAAATGCTAATGTATCTGTTTCAAAAGAGGTGGGTAAGAAGTTAGCTGAAAGAGCTGTTGCGAATGGAGTCACTGATGTTGTTTTTGACAGAAGTGGTTATTTATATCATGGAAATGTTAAAGCTCTTGCTGATGGTGCAAGGGAAGGTGGCCTTAAATTTTAATAGATATTATGTCTCAGGTAAAAAGAAAACCAATTAGGGCAACAGATACTGAATTAAAAGAGAAAGTTGTTGCTATCAACCGTGTTGCTAAAGTAGTAAAAGGTGGTAGGAGATTTTCGTTCTCTGCTATAGTTGTTGTGGGAGATGGAGCTGGTGTTGTAGGATATGGACTTGGCAAAGCCAATGAAGTAACAGATGCTATCACTAAAGGAATTGAAGACGCAAAGAAGAACCTTGTAAGGGTTCCGGTATTGAAAGGTACTATTCCTCACGAGCAATTAGGAAAGTTCGGTGGTGGTTTTGTCCTAATAAAACCTGCTGCCGCTGGTACAGGTGTAATCGCAGGTGGTGCGATGCGTGCAGTACTAGAAAGTGCAGGGGTAACTGACGTTTTGGCCAAATCAAAAGGTTCTTCTAACCCACATAACGTGGTTAAAGCTACTATCGATGCCTTAGTACAGTTAAGAGATGCTATTGCAGTTTCTCAGCAAAGAGGAGTTAAAATGTCTAAAGTCTTTAACGGTTAATCAAAATGGGAAAGATCAAGATTACTCAGACAAAAAGTACCATAAAGAGACCTAAGGACCAAAAAGCAACTATTGTGGCGCTTGGACTTGGTAAGATCAACAAATCTGTAGAGATTGAAAGCAATCCTGCAATTGTTGGAATGGTTAGAAAAGTTAGTCACCTTGTAAAAGTGGAGGAAGCTTAATTATGAAATTACATACATTAAAACCGGCAGAGGGTTCGATTAAATCAAGTAAAAGAATCGGACGAGGAACTGGATCAGGAAAAGGTGGTACCTCAACAAGAGGTCACAAAGGTGCCAAATCAAGGTCAGGTTATAAATCAAAGCTTGGATTCGAAGGTGGTCAAATGCCACTTCAAAGAAGGGTTCCAAAGTTTGGGTTCAAAAGTCTTAACACTACTGTTCATAAGCCGATCAACTTGGATGTAATCCAAAGTCTGGCTACTGAATTCAACTTGAATACTATTTCATTTGATACTTTGGTAGAACATGGATTGGTTTCAAAAAAAGATGTTGTAAAAGTGTTAGGTAGAGGCGAACTTACAGCTAAATTAAATGTAAGTGCACACTTATTCTCTGCTTCTGCTGTGGAAGCTATTGAAAAAGTTGGCGGAACAGTAAACAAGCTTTAAATAAATGAAAAAGTTTATCTCAACAGTTAAGAATATCTTTTCTATTGAAGATCTAAGGATCAGGATACTAAATACAATTGGGTTCCTAGTTGTATTTAGATTAGGGTCCTTTATTGTATTGCCTGGTGTAGATCCTTCTAAACTAGGTGATGCTCCGGAAGGTATTTTTGGTTTGATAGATACTTTCTTAGGTGGAGCATTCAGCAATGCTTCTATCTTTGGGCTAGGTATCATGCCATATATCTCCGCTTCAATTGTGCTACAGTTATTGACTGTTGGAGTTCCCTATTTTCAAAAACTTCAAAAAGAAGGTGAATCTGGTAGGAAAAGAATCAATCAATTTACTAGGGTTCTCACAATTTTGATTACCATTGCCCAAGGTGTGGGCTATATTACTGCTACAATCCTCCCAACAGGGGCGGTAATGGTATCGACTACCCTCTTCATGTTCAGTTCTCTTGTACTTCTTACAGCCGGTACCATGTTTTGTATGTGGCTTGGGGAGAAGATTACCGAAAAAGGAATTGGAAATGGTATATCAATGTTAATTATGATTGGTATTATTTCGAGATTTCCCGGTGCAATCATTGCAGAGGTTTTATCTAAAGGTACTTCAGGGATGCTCTTGCTCTTGATAGAAGCTGCAGTATTGTTCTTTGTTGTTCTTGGCGTCGTTGCTATGACTGAAGCCACAAGAAGAATTCCGGTTCAATATGCAAAACAGGTTGTTGGTGGAAAGGTTTATGGCGGACAAAGACAGTATATACCAATTAAGGTAAATGCCTCTGGAGTTATGCCCATCATTTTCGCTCAATCTCTGATGTTTTTACCGGCTCTTATTGCTCAAATTTGGTCTTCTGAAAGTGACATAGCGAATTATATCGGCAGTACATTCAGTGATTTCACCTCATGGCAATATAACCTTGTATTTGCTACCATGATTATTCTCTTTACGTTCTTTTATACAGCAATCACAGTTAATCCTGAACAAATTGCTGAAGACCTTAAGAGAAATGGAGGATTTGTACCTGGTATCAAGCCTGGTGCTCCTACATCAGATTTTATAGACAATATAATCTCAAGAATCACGCTTCCTGGATCATTGCTCCTCTCCATAATAGCTATACTTCCTGCTTTCGCAATCATTGCAGGAGTTGGTGGTGAATTTGCTCAATTCTATGGTGGTACTTCCCTTTTAATCATGGTAGGTGTCATTATGGATACTCTAAGACAGATAGAAAGTTATTTGTTGATGAGGCACTATGAAGGAATGATGAAGAGTGGAAATATGAAAAATAATCCTACTAATTACGCTGCAGCAGTATGATTCATTATAAAACTTCTGAGGAAGTTCAAATAATCAAACAGGGTGCTCAAATTTTAGGAAAGGCTCACGGTGAAGTGGCCAAACATATTAAAGAAGGGGTAAAGACCTCTTTTCTTGACAAAATAGCAGAGGAGTATATTCGAGATAATAACGGTGTACCTTCCTTTAAAGGCTACAATGGATTTCCATCTTCTCTATGTATCTCAGTCAATGAGGTAGTGGTACATGGTTTTCCCGGTAGTTATGTTTTGAAAGATGGCGATATAATCTCAGTAGATTGTGGAGTCTTTCACCAAGGTTTTCATAGCGATAGCGCTTATACTTACCCTGTCGGTGAAGTTTCTCCCCAAGTATTGTCATTGCTCAAAGCAACGAAGGACTCTTTATATTTAGGTATTGAAAAAGCCGTATTTGGCAATAGAATTGGTGACATAGGATTCTCTATTCAAAAATTTGTAGAGGCAAAAGGCTACACTGTTGTTAGAGAATTGGTAGGTCATGGTTTGGGCAAAAGCCTCCATGAAGCTCCTGAAGTTCCTAATTATGGAAAAAAAGGAAGTGGACCTCTTCTTAAGGCAGGTATGGTTTTAGCCATCGAACCGATGGTTAATCTGGGTACCAGGAATATTGTTCAAGAAAGAGATGGATGGACTATCAGAACGGCAGATAGGAAGCAGTCTGCTCATTACGAGCATACTGTAGCAATATTTGAGGATAGAACGGAAATTTTAACTACACATCAATACATAGAAGAAAATTTCAAATTCTAAATATGGCTAAACAGACATCGATAGAGCAAGATGGTACAATAGTAGAAGCATTGTCTAATGCAATGTTTAAAGTGGAACTTGAAAATGGTCATCAGTTGATTGCACATATTTCAGGTAAAATGAGAATGAATTATATCAAGATCCTTCCTGGAGACAAAGTGAAATTAGAACTTTCTCCATATGATCTTTCAAAAGGTAGAATCGTTTACAGATACAAATAAAATGTCATGAAAGTAAAGGCATCAATCAAAAAAAGAAGTGTTGATTGTAAAGTTATCAGAAGAAATGGAAAACTTTATGTAATCAACAAGAAGAATCCTAAGTTTAAACAAAGACAAGGTTAATCATTATGGCAAGAATTGCAGGTGTTGACATACCAGACAACAAGCGTGGTGAGATCGGCTTGACCTACATTTTCGGAATCGGTAGGAGCTCAGCGAGATCTATCCTGAACAAAGCGGGAATTTCTTTTGACAAGAAAGCAGGTGAGTGGGATGATGATGAATCAACCGCTATCAGAACAATAATTGCTGAGGAATTCAGAACCGAAGGCGCTTTGAAGTCTGAGATCCAATTAAACATCAAAAGATTGATGGATATTGGTTGTTATAGAGGTTTGAGGCATAGAAAAGGCCTACCTGTTCGTGGTCAAAAAACCAAAAATAACGCGAGAACAAGAAAAGGTAAGAGAAAGACTGTTGCTAACAAGAAAAAAGCAACTAAATAAATCTTGAATTAGATTATGGCTCAGAAAAGAAACGATAAAGCTAAAGGTAAAAAAAGAGTAGTTAAAGTTGAGGCGGTTGGGCAAGTCCACATCAAAGCTTCTTTTAACAACATCATCATCTCTATTACCAATAATTCTGGTCAAGTGATCTCTTGGGCTTCTGCCGGTAAAATGGGATTCAGAGGCTCAAAAAAGAACACTCCTTATGCAGCACAAATGGCCGCTCAAAATTGCGGACAAGTTGCATATGACCTTGGATTGAGAAAAATTGAGGTTTTTGTAAAAGGACCAGGTGCAGGACGTGAGTCTGCAATCAGAACTTTGCAAAATGTAGGATTAGATGTAACCACCATCGTGGATGTGACCCCACTACCACACAATGGATGTCGTCCTCCAAAACGTAGAAGAGTATAATTTCTTAAAGAAGATATATAATGGCAAGATATACAGGTCCAAAGGCAAAGATAGCCAGAAGATTCGGTGAGCCTATCGAAGGATATAGCAAAGCTCTCCAAAAGAAAAATTACCCTCCGGGAATGCACGGAAGAGGTAGAAGAAAAAAACAATCTGAATATGCTATTCAGCTTGCTGAAAAGCAGAAAGCTAAATACATCTATGGTGTATTGGAAAGACAGTTTGCAAAAATGTTTGATATTGCTTCAAGAAAACAAGGTATTACTGGTGAAAACCTTCTTCAGTTGCTAGAATCAAGATTGGACAATACCGTTTATAGATTAGGTATCGCCCCTACGAGAAGGGGAGCAAGACAACTTGTCTCTCACAAGCATATTCTCGTCAATGGTGAACTAGTCAATATTCCATCTTATACCCTAAAGCCGGGTGATGTAGTTTCTGTTAGAGAGCGATCAAAATCTCTAGAAGCTATTACTAATAGCCTTGCAGGTAGAAGTTCGCGTTATTCTTGGCTAGAGTGGGATAATACCTCTTTGGCAGGTAAGTTTGTATCGATTCCAAGCAGAGATGATATTCCTGAGAATATCAAGGAACAGTTGATCGTCGAACTTTACTCTAAATAATTACTTTCAGACTTAAACAGAACTATTGATATGTCCATATTAGCATTTCAAATGCCCGAGAAAGTGGTAATGGAAAAAGCCGATGATTTTCACGGTCTATTCACCTTCAAGCCTCTTGAAAAGGGCTACGGGGTCACCATCGGTAATGCCTTGAGGAGAATACTTTTATCCTCATTGGAAGGTTATGCGATCACTTCTGTGAAGCTTCCTGGGGTAGTACATGAATTTTCTACAATCGAGGGCG
The DNA here is from genome assembly GCF_024741135.1 of Aquiflexum gelatinilyticum. Classification (GTDB taxonomy): domain Bacteria; phylum Bacteroidota; class Bacteroidia; order Cytophagales; family Cyclobacteriaceae; genus Cognataquiflexum; species Cognataquiflexum gelatinilyticum. The sequence goes on along the minus strand of NZ_JANSUY010000004.1, from coordinate 3,904 downwards.
TTGTTGAAGATGTGACTGATATCATTCTGAACCTCAAACAAGTTAGATTTAAAAAAGTCCACGATTCTATCGACGGAAAAATCACTGTTGAGGTTAAAAACCAGTCTGTTTTCACTGCAGGAGATATCGCCAAGTTCACTTCTTCTTTCGAAGTATTGAACCCGGAGCTGATTATCTGTCATCTTGATGACAAAAAGAGTTTCGAAATTGAATTGACAGTTGAAAAAGGCAGGGGTTATCTTCCTGCTGAAGAATCTAAACCAAAAGAGCAGATCTTCGGAGTAATTCCAATCGATGCCATTTTCACACCTATTAAGAATGTGAAATATAGCGTGGAAAACACTAGGGTTGAACAAAAGACTGACTTTGAAAAGTTAATCTTGGAAGTGACTACTGACGGTTCCATCCATCCGGAAAAAGCACTTCAAGAATCAGCTAAAATCCTTATCCAACATTTCATGTTGTTTTCTGACCAAACCATGGTCTTGGATTCAACAGGTGTTTCTGAACCAGAACCAATCGATGAGGAATTCCTTCACATGAGAAAACTCCTTAAAACTCCTTTGAGTGATTTGGACCTTTCTGTTAGGGCATTCAACTGCCTGAAAGCTGCAGATGTGAGAACACTAGGTGATCTTGCTAAACTGGAGATTTCAGATATGATGAAGTTCAGAAATTTTGGAAAAAAATCACTTGCAGAATTAGAGCAATTGATTCAGGAAAAGAGCCTGACCTTTGGAATGGATTTGTCTAAGTATAAACTTGATGAAGAATAATTTAAAATGAGACACGGTAAGAAATTCAACCACCTTGGCAGGACAGCCAGTCATAGGAAGGCAATGCTTTCAAATATGGCAACTTCCCTGATTCTTCATAAGCGTATTTCTACTACGCTTGCCAAGGCAAAGGAGCTAAGAAAATATGTAGAGCCTCTGATTACCAGAGCAAAAGAAGATACAACCCATAACCGAAGGATAGTATTTTCCTACCTTCAAAACAAAGAAGGTATCAAAGCCTTGTTTGGAGATGTTGTAGAAAAAGTTGGAACTAGAACAGGTGGTTACACAAGAATCATTAAAACAAACTTCCGACTTGGTGATAATGCAGAGATGTGTATCATTGAATTGGTGGATTTCAACGAATTGATGTTGAAAGACGCTCAGCCTGCTAAAAAGACTACAAGAAGAAGTAGAAGAAGCACTCCTAAAGCTACTGATTCTGTGGATGCACCTGCAGCTAAAGCTGATGAAACCAAAGAAGAAAATACTGGTGAATAATTCATGTCAGGAAATTCTAAATATAAGGGGATTGGACTTTGGTTCAATCCCTTTTTTTATTTCCTGTTTAAATTACCAAGGCTAATACTCCAAAAATCCTTAACTTTGACAAGTCCAAAAAATAACGATGAACAAACAAAAAGCAACTCTTCTTTTGGCTGATGGTACTATTTTCCATGGATCTCTCATTGGAAGTAAAGGTACCAACGGCGGTGAAATTTGTTTTAACACAGGAATGACCGGGTATCAGGAGATCTACACTGACCCATCATATACCGGGCAAATAGTCGTCACCACAACTTCTCATATCGGAAATTACGGTGTCATAGATTCGGAAGTCGAATCTGACCATCCTACGATAGCGGGTATTGTAGTAAATAGTTTTTCTGAAGTTTTTAGTAGACTTGATGCAAGCGGTTCATTGCAAGATTACCTTGAAAAATATGGAATAACCGGAATTGCAGATATAGACACAAGGAAACTTGTAAGGCATCTCCGTTCTAAAGGCGCTATGAATGCCATTATCAGCTCTGAATTTGAGGACGATTTAGCAGGTCTTAAAGCTGAATTGAATCTAGTTCCGGACATGAATGGATTGGAACTTTCATCTCAAGTCTCCACAGGTGTTCCTTATTTTTTTGGTGAAGAATCTTCAGCCATCAAAGTCGCGTGTCTTGATTTTGGCATCAAAAGAAATATTCTTAGGAACCTAGCTGACCGTGGGGTTTACTGTAAAGTTTTTCCGGCAAAAACATCTTTAGCTGAAATGGAAAAATGGAATCCTGATGGGTATTTTCTTTCTAATGGTCCTGGTGACCCTGCTGTAATGGAATACGCGGTTAAAACAACCAAAGACATTTTGGATACAAATAAACCGTTGTTTGGGATTTGTCTTGGGCATCAGATCCTTGCTGAAGCCTGTGGTATTTCAACCTATAAAATGCACCATGGTCATAGAGGATTGAACCATCCAATTAAAAACCTTCAAACCGGTAAAAGTGAAATCACTTCCCAAAATCACGGATTTGTGGTCAATAGAGAGGATGTTGAAAAAAGTGATATCGTAGAAATGACCCATATTCACCTCAATGACAATACCGTAGCAGGGATTAAATTAACGAATAAACCTGCTTTTTCTGTACAATATCATCCTGAGTCCTCACCCGGACCACATGATTCAAGATATCTATTTGATGATTTTATCTCTTTAATCAATAAAAATTAAAACTCTTAAACCTTTAACATTATGACATTGATTCAATCGATTCATGCAAGACAAATTTTAGATTCCCGAGGAAATCCTACAATTGAGGTGGATATATATACCGAAACCGGAGCTTTTGGAAGGGCGGCAGTTCCAAGTGGCGCCTCAACGGGTATAAATGAAGCAGTAGAACTTCGCGATGGAGATAAAAGTAAGTACCTTGGAAAAGGTGTTTTGAAAGCTGTTTCCAACGTAAATGATATCATCGCTCCGGAACTTCTTGGAATGAGTGTTTTTGAGCAAAATTTCATAGATCAAATCATGATTGATTTGGATGGAACTCCTACAAAAGGGAAACTTGGTGCAAATGCAATCCTTGGTGTTTCGCTTGCAGTAGCTAAAGCTGCCGCTATGGAGGCAGGTCAGCCCTTATACAGATACGTTGGCGGTGTCAATGCCAATACACTTCCTGTACCTATGATGAATATCATCAACGGAGGTTCTCACTCTGATGCACCGATTGCCTTTCAAGAATTTATGGTAAGACCCGTGGGTGCTTCAAGTTTTTCGGAAGCAATCAGAATGGGTGCTGAAATTTTCCACCATTTGAAAAAAATCCTTCATGATAAGGGATTAAGCACAGCTGTTGGTGATGAAGGTGGTTTTGCTCCGAATTTTTCGGGTGGAACTGAGGAAGCCTTAGCTTGTGTATTGGATGCAATCAAAAATGCCGGCTACAAAGCGGGAGAGGATGTTACTATAGCCCTTGATTGTGCGGCTACTGAGTTTTACAAAGATGGGAAATATGATTATACCAAATTTGAAGGACCAAACGGGAAAATAAGAACCCGTGAAGAACAAGTTGAATACTTGACAGAGTTAACTCAAAAGTATCCGATTGATTCTATAGAAGATGGCTTTTCAGAGGACGATTGGGCAGGATGGGCGATGCTAACCGCTAAAATCGGTGATAAAGTCCAGTTAGTCGGAGATGATGTTTTTGTGACTAATGTTAAATTCCTTGAAAGAGGAATTAAAGAAAAATCTGCCAACTCTATTTTGGTGAAAGTAAATCAGATTGGAACACTGACAGAAACTTTGAAGGCTGTATCTATGGCTCATAAAGCAGGATTTACCGCTGTCATGTCTCATAGATCAGGAGAAACCGAAGATGCTACAATAGCTGATTTGGCTGTTGCGACCAATTGTGGACAAATCAAGACCGGTTCTGCTTCCCGTTCTGATAGAATGGCAAAGTATAACCAATTGTTGAGAATTGAAGAGCAATTGGGTGATTCTGCCATTTTCCCTAAGAAAAAATCCTGAGAAATTATTTGAAAATAAATTGAACAAAAAGCAGCTTTTAAGCTGCTTTTTGTGATCTAATGGTCAAAAATAGTTGGTAAAACACCTTCTAACAGTC
>NZ_JANSUY010000039.1 GCF_024741135.1 Aquiflexum gelatinilyticum | reverse complement strand
TGGAGGCCCGAACCCACGCACGTTGAAAAGTGCGGGGATGAGGTGTGGGTAGCGGAGAAATTCCAATCGAACCTGGAGATAGCTGGTTCTCCCCGAAATAGCTTTAGGGCTAGCCTTAAGTGTAAGAGTCTTGGAGGTAGAGCACTGATTGGACTAGGGGTCCTCATCGGATTACCGAATTCAGTCAAACTCCGAATGCCAATGACTTATCCTTAGGAGTCAGACTGCGAGTGATAAGATCCGTAGTCAAAAGGGAAACAGCCCAGACCGCCAGCTAAGGTCCCAAAGTGTGTATTAAGTGGAAAAGGATGTGGAGTTGCTTAGACAACTAGGATGTTGGCTTAGAAGCAGCCACCATTTAAAGAGTGCGTAATAGCTCACTAGTCGAGTGACTCTGCGCCGAAAATGTACCGGGGCTAAATACACCACCGAAGCTGCGGATTGATACCAATGGTATCAGTGGTAGGGGAGCGTTCTAAGGACAGTGAAGTCAGACCGGAAGGACTGGTGGAGTGCTTAGAAGTGAGAATGCCGGTATGAGTAGCGAAAGACGGGTGAGAATCCCGTCCACCGAATGCCTAAGGTTTCCTGAGGAAGGCTCGTCCGCTCAGGGTTAGTCAGGACCTAAGCCGAGGCCGACAGGCGTAGGCGATGGACAACAGGTTGATATTCCTGTACCACCTCTTTATCGTTTGAGCAATGGAGGGACGCAGAAGGATAGAAGAAGCGTGCGATTGGTTGTGCACGTCCAAGCAGTTAGGCTGATAAGTAGGCAAATCCGCTTATCGTAAAGGCTGAGCTGTGATGGGGAAGCTCCTTATGGAGCGAAGTCTTTGATTCCCCGCTGCCAAGAAAAGCTTCTAGCGAGATAAAAGGTGCCTGTACCGCAAACCGACACAGGTAGGCGAGGAGAGAATCCTAAGGTGTGCGAGAGAACTCTGGTTAAGGAACTCGGCAAAATGACCCCGTAACTTCGGGAGAAGGGGTGCTTTCTTAACGGAAAGCCGCAGTGAATAGGCCCAAGCGACTGTTTAGCAAAAACACAGCTCTCTGCGAAGCCGTAAGGCGAAGTATAGGGGGTGACACCTGCCCGGTGCTGGAAGGTTAAGGAGAGGGGTTAGCGTAAGCGAAGCTCTGAACTGAAGCCCCA
>NZ_JANSUY010000038.1 GCF_024741135.1 Aquiflexum gelatinilyticum | reverse complement strand
GCAAAATGGCCCTGTAACTTCGGGAGAAGGGGCGCCTACCCTCACTTCGGTGAGGGAGGCCGCAGTGAAAAGGCCCAGGCGACTGTTTAGCAAAAACACATGGCTTTGCGAACTCGAAAGAGGAAGTATAAGGCCTGACACCTGCCCGGTGCCGGAAGGTTAAGAGGGGAGCTCAGCGCAAGCGAAGGTTTGAATCGAAGCCCCGGTAAACGGCGGCCGTAACTATAACGGTCCTAAGGTAGCGAAATTCCTTGTCGGGTAAGTTCCGACCCGCACGAAAGGTGTAACGATTTGGGCACTGTCTCAACCAGAGACTCGGTGAAATTATAGTACCTGTGAAGATGCAGGTTACCCGCGACAGGACGGAAAGACCCCGTGGAGCTTTACTGTAGCCTGATATTGAATTTTGGTACAGTTTGTACAGGATAGGCGGGAGCCATTGAAACCGGAGCGCTAGCTTCGGTGGAGGCGCTGGTGGGATACCGCCCTGACTGTATTGAAATTCTAACCTACGGGTCTTATCGACCCGGGAGACAGTGTCAGGTGGGCAGTTTGACTGGGGCGGTCGCCTCCTAAAGTGTAACGGAGGCGCCCAAAGGTTCCCTCAGAATGGTTGGAAATCATTCGTAGAGTGCAAAGGCATAAGGGAGCTTGACTGCGAGACCTACAAGTCGAGCAGGGACGAAAGTCGGGCTTAGTGATCCGGTGGTTCCGCATGGAAGGGCCATCGCTCAACGGATAAAAGCTACCCCGGGGATAACAGGCTTATCTCCCCCAAGAGTCCACATCGACGGGGAGGTTTGGCACCTCGATGTCGGCTCATCGCATCCTGGGGCTGTAGTCGGTCCCAAGGGTTGGGCTGTTCGCCCATTAAAGCGGTACGCGAGCTGGGTTCAGAACGTCGTGAGACAGTTCGGTCCCTATCCGTCGTGGGCGTAGGAAATTTGAGAGGAGCTGTCCTTAGTACGAGAGGACCGGGATGGACGCACCGCTGGTGTACCAGTTGTTCTGCCAAGGGCATAGCTGGGTAGCTATGTGCGGAAGGGATAAGTGCTGAAAGCATCTAAGCATGAAGCCCCCCTCAAGATGAGATTTCCCATAGCGTAAGCTAGTAAGATCCCTGAAAGATGATCAGGTTGATAGGTTCGAGGTGGAAGCATGGTGACATGTGGAGCTGACGAATACTAATAGATCGAGGACTTAACCATATAATATGTAGCAAATGTTATCTAGTTTTGAAGGAATATGCCTTCATAGTTTGGTGATGATGGCAGAGAGGTCACACCCGTTCCCATACCGAACACGGAAGTTAAGCTCTCTAGCGCCGATGGTAGTTGGGACCTTGTCCCTGTGAGAGTAGGACGTCGCCAAGCAACT
>NZ_JANSUY010000036.1 GCF_024741135.1 Aquiflexum gelatinilyticum | reverse complement strand
TACGTTCCCGGACCTTGTACACACCGCCCGTCAAGCCATGGAAGTCGGGTAGACCTGAAGGCGGTAACCGCAAGGAGCCGTTAAGGGTAGAACCGGTAACTGGGGCTAAGTCGTAACAAGGTAGCCGTACCGGAAGGTGCGGCTGGAACACCTCCTTTCTGGAACGCCCTGTCAACGGGTGTTGTTTCTCACAGTATTTCCATATGTCCCCGGAAGGGGGAG
>NZ_JANSUY010000035.1 GCF_024741135.1 Aquiflexum gelatinilyticum | reverse complement strand
AGCCGTACCGGAAGGTGCGGCTGGAACACCTCCTTTCTGGAACGCCTTATTGAATGTGTTATTTCTTTCAGTTCTTTAATTATTTGATGGGCTTGTAGCTCAGGTGGTTAGAGCGCTACACTGATAATGTAGAGGTCCGTGGTTCGAGTCCACGCAAGCCCACATTTAATAATTACAACACTATTTCGGGGGATTAGCTCAGCTGGCTAGAGCACCTGCCTTGCACGCAGGGGGTCAACGGTTCGAATCCGTTATCCTCCACACATAGCTGAAAATGTTCAGTTATAAGTTCATTGACATGTTGAGCAGAGAATGCAACAGAGTGTTTTTCTGTCCGAAAGGACAGAGGGACGAAGACTGCATATATCCTTGAAGCAAAAGGGGGATGTATGTAAAGAGTAAGTGAACAAGGGC
>NZ_JANSUY010000034.1 GCF_024741135.1 Aquiflexum gelatinilyticum | reverse complement strand
ATAAGTTCATTGACATGTTGAGCAGAGAATGCAACAGAGTGTTTTTCTGTCCGAAAGGACAGAGGGACGAAGACTGCATATATCCTTGAAGCAAAAGGGGGATGTATGTAAAGAGTAAGTGAACAAGGGCGTACGGGGGATGCCTAGGCTCTCAGAGGCGAAGAAGGACGTGCCAAGCTGCGAAAAGCCGCGGGGACCTGCAAGGGGGTTTGATCCGCGGATGTCCGAATGGGGCAACCCATCCACAGCGATGTGGATATTCCGAAAAGGAAGGCGAACGTGGGGAACTGAAACATCTAAGTACCCACAGGAAGAGAAAACAACAGTGATTCCGTGAGTAGTGGCGAGCGAAAGCGGAACAGCCCAAACCGTGCATGTTACGGCATGCGCGGGGTTATAGGACCTGCAGGATTGTATTGAATGTGACCGGAACACAGTGGGAACTGTGGCCATAGCGGGTGAGAGCCCCTTACGGGAAGCATGAGATACGAGGCGGGTATCCTGAGTAGGCCGGGACAGGAGAAATCCCGGTTGAATTTGCCGGCACCATCCGGTAAGGCTAAATACTCCTGAGAGACCGATAGTGAACAAGTACCGTGAGGGAAAGGTGAAAAGTACCGTGAATAACGGGGTGAAATAGAACCTGAAACCGTGCGCCTACAAGCGGTCGGAGCGGAGCGATTCCGTGACGGCGTGCCTTTTGCATAATGAGCCTACGAGTTACTCCTCACTGGCGAGGTTAAGTGCATGGATGCACGCAGCCGGAGCGAAAGCGAGTCTGAACAGGGCGCTTAGTCAGTGGGGGTAGACGCGAAACTTTGTGATCTACCCATGGACAGGTTGAAGCGGCGGTAAGACGCCGTGGAGGACCGAACCGATAAGCGTTGAAAAGCTTCCGGATGATCTGTGGGTAGGGGTGAAAGGCCAATCAAACTGAGAAATAGCTCGTACTCCCCGAAATGTTTTTAGGAACAGCGTCGTGGAATGTATGGCGGAGGTAGAGCTACCGATAGGACTAGGGGGAGTCATATCCTACCAAATCCTGACGAACTCCGAATGCCGCCATACAGTAACGGCAGTGAGGGCTTGGGTGCTAAGGTCCGAGTCCGAGAGGGAAAGAACCCAGACCTACCGCTAAGGTCCCGAAATCCACACTAAGTTGAACAAAGGTGGTCCAGCTGCTTAGACAGCCAGGAGGTTAGCTTGGAAGCAGCTATTCCTTTAAAGAGTGCGTAACAGCTCACTGGTCGAGCGGCAGGGCGTCGATAATAAACGGGCATCAAGTGTGGTACCGAAGCGTAGGATTTACGGCAACGTATAATGGTAGGGGAGCATTCCAACGGCGGTGAATGTGCATGGCGATGTGCACTGGAGCTTTTGGAAAAGCAAATGTAGGCATAAGTAACGATAATGCGGGTGGGAAACCCGCACACCGATAGACCAAGGTTTCCTGATCAATGCTAATCAGATCAGGGTCAGTCGGGACCTAAGGCGCACCCGAAAGGGACAGCCGATGGACAACAGGTGAATATTCCTGTACCGCGCGTATGATAAAAGCGACGTAGGGGTGTACCCGGTGCGCACTGACGGAATAGTGCGTTGAACCACATGAGAGTGTGGGATAGTACACGGAGGCCTCGGCCGAAGTGATAATCCGGGGAAGCAACTTCCAAGAAAAGCGAATACGCGTGCCCGTACCGCAAACCGACACAGGTGGTCAAGGAGAGGATCCTGAGGTGCTCGAGTGAATCATGGCTAAGGAACTCGGCAAAATGGCCCTGTAACTTCGGGAGAAGGGGCGCCTACCCTCACTTCGGTGAGGGAGGCCGCAGTGAAAAGGCCCAGGCGACTGTTTAGCAAAAACACATGGCTTTGCGAACTCGAAAGAGGAAGTATAAGGCCTGACACCTGCCCGGTGCCGGAAGGTTAAGAGGGGAGCTCAGCGCAAGCGAAGGTTTGAATCGAAGCCCCGGTAAACGGCGGCCGTAACTATAACGGTCCTAAGGTAGCGAAATTC
>NZ_JANSUY010000033.1 GCF_024741135.1 Aquiflexum gelatinilyticum | reverse complement strand
ATTGTAAATTATACTACTTAAAAGATCCATGACCGAAATTCCAAACGACCTTAGAATTTACCGTGGGTTGCAGTGCAAATAGACTTTCTAAAGTACATAATTCAGTAATGCACCTTTCAGACGGTTATTGTTATTGGGCCCACTTCGGGGATTTTCCTTTTCTATTTTCCAAGCCAATGCCAATTAGATTGCTTATAAAAATCTGAAACGAGTTAGTGGAACTGACAGTCTAGCAGTTAGAGATTTTCACTTGTTCTTATTTTTTTATTGCCTTGGCAACTTCGAGCTCGATAAACACAAGAATACCCACTATCATTATTTCCCCCAAAAAGTAAGCAACCCCCAATGCTGTGAGTTGCGCATAATATACCTGAACAAGGGTCAAAGTCAAGACACAATAGAGCAAATTGGCAATCCCAATTACCCTTATAAACGGCACCCAATGCCGCTTTAAGAAGAGAAAGCAAGCTGCAGAATAGAGACAAAAACAGGCAGATAAGATCGAAAGGTAAGTCAAAACCGAAACCGGCATTCCAATTGATTCATGGAAAGTTCTTAAGACCACAAACAAGGATAGCGTGGTGAGCAATGCCCCCACGCTATCCACCAAAAACAAAATCCTTGGCTTGCCTGTCAGTTGAATGATGATATTCTTAATGATTCTTTTCATCTCAATTTAGTATTCATCGACACGATGATAAATTCTCTTTCGATTAGCTGTCGACACATTTTATTTGTTTTCCACATATTCCAGAATATCTCCCGGTTGGCAGTCCAAAGCCTGGCAGATTGCTTCCAAAGTACTAAAACGTATGGCTTTCGCTTTCCCGGTTTTTAAGATCGAAAGGTTGGAAAGGGTCAGTTCCACTTTTTCTGACAGTTCATTGAGCGACATTTTCCGCTTTGCCATCATGACATCCAAATTCACTATGATCGGCATGGTTTATACGGTTAGGTCCTGTTCGTTTTGTAATTCTATTCCCTTTTTGAATATCGTCGCAATGACGTAGATGACTGCTGCCATCAATATAAAAGCCTGACTGTCTACCCAAAACTTATAGAGTTGGTCGATTTCATAACCCCTATGCAGCAGGTTTTTGGCCGTTTGCCGTGCTATAAAACTCAACATTCCAATGGAAAAAGTAAAGTAGCTGATCAATGAAATCTGTTCAGAAACAAAACTGCTGAATGGCTTAGCCAAGTCGAGTTTGATAAGCAATCTGATCACGATATAGAACATGACAGCCTTCATAACCGAAATGACCAAGATGAAACTGTACATGCCAAAATAGGCCCATTTGCTGCGGGCATACATGTCACTTAAGTCCAGTTTCTCATACAGGTAGGCGACAATTTCAGGTTTGAAGAGACTGTAAACAAAATTGACAATCAATGCGCCGGCTTCTATACACAGGCCTACGAAAATCAGCCAAGCCACAATATGGAGGACTACGAATATGAAGTTGTTTGTTTTTGACATTTTGTTAAATGTTTAAATTGATGTCACAAACATAATATATATTTATTGATAAACAATAAATATATATTTTTAAACAAAATATTTTTATTGAACATGAATGCATTAAACCTGACGGTTTGATTTTTTATTATCAGGCTGTTTTCACAATCAAAAAAATCGGGCATCAAAAAAAAATTACCAATTAAAAAGGATAAATGCCAGTATTTGACACCGGACCCATAAAAATAAAACGGCTGACCTATAGTCGGTCAGCCGGATTGATTTTTGAGAATTACTGCAAAGTTGTCCTTTTAAAAAACATCCTTGTGATAAATAGCCCCGTGCCGTCCTCTGTTCCGGCATGGCTTTCCACGCCGCTCGTCACGTAGGCCAAGGAATAGCCTTCCGATTCCAATTCCATGATTCTTGCCCCGATCATGGCGTCATTGGAGGCAATGTTCTGGAAATTGATCCCGACCCCGCTAAAAAAGTTGAGCAGCTTGGCTTCGTCAAAATTGTTTACTTTGAGTTCGCTGCGGCTTACCTCTCTTTGGGAGGAAGTTTTTCCGTCAGTTCTGGTCGTTCTAAACTGATCGGTATTTACTTCAGTCATGTTTTCCACCATCCTTGATCTACCGATTCCCATGGGGACTATGGATTCCACTACGGTGACGATTCTCCATTCATTAAAGGGTCTTGGTGCATTGTCTTGGGCTTGGGCACCAAACAAAAGGGCAGTAAACAGTAGAGAAAACAAAATGGATTTTTTCATAAAGAATAAATTTTTAAAAGGTTTTAAGTTTAATTAAAGAAATCACAAATGAGAAATACGCAGTTTGGATGAAAAGGATAGGGGGGACATGAAAATTTTCAATTCAATTTTTAATTTTCAGGGAAAAAAAGAAGTAGGTGAATCCGTCTTATGACACTTGCCAAACTAATTCCGAATTTTCGGACTAAAACTGAACCACATTTGTTAATGGTGGGGAGGAATGATCCCGAAGCTTCGGGAGGCCGGCACATGCATAGGGCGTGTTCATGTTTACCCTGTCTTGTCCCGATAACTCGGTCACCAACCATTTCAGACCAAACGTTATGCTCCACTTATTCGGTAAAGCAATCAGTAGAACCCAATTAGATCCTCGACATGATCGCTCACCGACCAATTACCTGTCCACATTTGAATTTTCCCACCAACGGTTGGTTGGGCTAAGGCCGGGTATGACTTTTTCACCCATTAGGGGTGTCACCAGTTCGAGGTTTTTAGCTGCCGCCATTTCAGCTACCATTTTGATGGATTCATCCCAAGGGTGCATGGCCAGATCAAAGACGCCCCAATGTATGGGAAACATGACTTGGGTGTTGATATCCTGACACAACTGAACGGCCTGATCCGGGAAGAGGTGGGTCAAAGGCCATCCTTTGTTCCAGCCATCTATTTCCACAAAAGCCAGGTCGAAAGGACCGTATTTTTCTCCTATGTCTTTCAGGTGCGTGCCGTAACCGGTATCGCCACTGACAAACAGGTTTTTCTCCGTACCCTTAATGGCATAAGAAGCCCAAAGGGTTTTGTTCCTGTCATTAAAACTCCTGCTCGTGTAGTGGATTCCTGGAAGGGCTGTGATTTGCAGGGAACCAACAGTCTTGGCCTCATGCCAACCCAATTCGCTGATGTTTTTTTTCTGAATACCCCAACTTTCCAACCGGCTGCCAACACCCAAAGGCACGATAAATTCAGTGTTTATAGATGCTAGGTATCTCATGGTAGCCGCCTCCAAATGGTCGTAATGGTCATGGGTAAGAACCACAATGTCAATCTCGGGCAGTTCCTCTCGTTTGATGGGAGAGTCATCAAACCTTCTCAATATTAAGGGTAGGGGACCTCCATTCTCAAAAACCGGATCGAACAAGATCCGCTTCCCGTCAAGCTCCAGGATAAAGGTGGAGTGCCCCAACCAATAGGCAGCAAAATCCGATGGGGTTTCTGAAAAATCAGATTTGGTAACCGTCTTTTTGGGTAGCGTAAACTCAGGCGCATTTGGGGATCTTTTAAAAAACCGTGCAGGACCTGAATCGCCTCCTGTCGTTTGGTCCGGATAATAAGGCAATGTCTCCGGACTGATAAACGCATCGGCATCTGCATCATAATAAGGCAACCCGGAGAACCTTGCCTTGCGGTCTTCCAAGGAATCCAAACTGCCCATCTGTCTGCTTACATAATATGCCAAGCTCCCCGTTACCACCAAAAGTATAACCAAGGTCCAAAGCACTATTTTCAATATTTTCTTCATTCGTATAAAGGGTTATTGGATTATTGGTGATTGAGTGTGATGATGTTGTATTAAAAGCCGAGATTGAAGTTATTTTCAATCTTTTGCAAAGTGTAAAATAAATAAGTGTTTTTTGATCATTAATTTATTTTAAAAAAATCATTTGTTTGTTTGAATCAGCTTTAAAAATACAACCAAGAAAAAGAAGAAAAACACCCAGTCGTTGATCCCATAAATCGAATAAAATATTCCTGCCATTTTATCTTTCTCAAAAACTTCTGAGACCTTGTTGTTGATCATCCAGTTTGTCCAATGTGAAGCATAAACCAATTTTTCAATGACAAAAACACCTATTAACCAAGGCACTTTATCAAAATTTTTGGATACTGATATAAAAGCAAATCCCCAAACCACAATCATCAACAGTCCAAAATTTGACATGGCTTGAGAATCATATTCTGGAATAACCGAATTGGTAAAAAACCTTGAAAATATTAAAACTCCAAAAATATTCATCAATCCAGAGAGTATAAATCCTTTTGTTGTGAATTGGTTTCTTACAGTCATTGTTTTGTTAGTTTTAAGATTTATGGTGATATAAGGTAGAGGGAATTAAATAGAACCTCAAACATTACGTGCAACATTGCGGATACTTTTTCAATATTGATGCTTCCCCACAGTCCAGCCATTCTCTTTTAAATGCTTATCACCGGATTCAATTGCCTCCTTTTCAAGTTCGGTCCCCATAGAATCATTCCATCGGTTTAAATACCCAAAAAGCGCTATCACGCCAAGAATTTCCACAATTTCTCCTTCATTCCAATACAACCTGAGTTTTTCGGCAACAGCATCATCCACAGCATTTGGAATCACAGAACTGGCAAATGCAAATTCCAGTGCCGCCCTTTCCGCTTCCGAAAACGCAGGATGTGTCCTGAAATCCCAGATATTTGCCAGCTTTTCCTCATCCGCACCATACCGCTCCGCAGCCCTGATGGTATGGGCCTGACAATACCTGCACCCTGCCACATTACTGCTGATGTATCCGATCAGTCTTTTGAGTGAACTTGTCACCCTGCCCTTATTTTCCATTACGGCTTTGTTGAGAGCAATGAAAGCGTAGGCAATGGAAGGTCGGTGATACATCGTTTTCACACTGTTGGGGCAAAAGCCCAATGTTTCATTAAAAAACCGGATCAAATCCTGGAAGTCCTTGTCTTCTTTTTCTGTGGAGGGGTGTACTAATGGTCTTTTCATAATTAGAATTTCAATTGATAAAAAAAGCAAATAAGGTCTTTTTTTCTAAAAACCTCCTCTTACCCGATATGGTAAAAGAGTAATTCCTTTGGTGTAGCTGGTCGGGCGCAAAACCTATTTCCTCCAAAGATTAGGCAAAAACTTCTCATGAAGCAAATGCCTCCAGGTAGACCAATCATGGCCTCCATATCCACCGACATAATATTCATATTTGATCTTATGCTTATCTAGCGCATCGGTCAATCCCTTTACCCTTGTACCAAAAAATCCCTTGGCTTCCTCGGTTCCCTGTCCAACAAACAAATAATCCACTTTGTCATTGACATCAGGAGTGTTGAGAAAGCCGCTTAAGGTTTTTTCAGCCTCATTATCCCCCGCACTCAGAATGCCGAAATTGGCAAACAGGTCCAATGAACCCAAACCAACAAACATGCTGTGACGGCCTCCCATAGACAAACCTGAGATTGCCCTTCCATTGGGAGTCTGTATCGTGCTGTAGCTTTTATCCACCAAAGGAATGACATGTGCCCTCATTTCCTTCTCGAAGATCTCAAAAGTCAACTCGGTATGCTTGGGATGATTTCGGTGAATAATCTGATTGTTTGGAATGGCAATGATCATGGGTTTGGCTTTTTCCTCGGCCAAAAGATTGTCCATGATAAAATTTACCCTGCCGTCATAGATCCAGTTGGATGGTAACTCACCACTTCCGCCCAAGAGATACAAAACCGGATATTTCTCGTTCGGATCATATCCCGGTGGCGTGTACACGTACATCTCACGCTCACCTTGGGTCACTGAAGAGTGATAGACATGCCGCGTGACATTACCATGGGGGACATCCTTGGCATCGTAGTAGGCAGGCCCATCTCCGTGCACAACCAACTGACTGTACGGAGGCATGGCTGTAAAGGCTGCATAAGTATTGTTGGGATCAGCCACCTGCACCCCGTCTATATTCAGGTGATAGGCATACATATTGGGCCTCAAGGGACCAACTGTCAAAGTCCAGATCCCGTCTTCTCCTTTGGTAAATGGAATCTGTTCATTCCCCTTTCCCAAACCGGTAAGCAACGCAACGCCAGCTAACTTGACCTCCTGTGCTTTTGGGGCTTTCAACCTGAAAGTAACCGTCCTGTCCTCATGGACCTCCGGTGAGTTGAGCGGTGCACTAAAAGGAATCAGTCCCTCGGTGTCTTTCTGTGGATTGTAATCCAGGTTGACATTGGCCTGCTGTCCATAAGCCATATAGGAAAGTAAGAATAAGAACAGTATGGCAAGTTCAAAAGCCAGGATTTTCTTGTATTTCGGGTTCATGGTCAAATTGGGTTTGTTATTTGAAGAGGAGGATATGGCTTACTTCAACTTCGCTCAGAACAGGTATTTGGTTATTGGGAGCGTGGAATTCCAATAGTTAAAAATACAGATTCTTTTGGGCTTCTGCAGATCAGGGCCTTGTCGAATTTGACGATTTGCAGTATTATGTTTGCCTAAAAAAGTCAGGGAGGTGTAGTAAGGACAATCTAATTGCATCCCGTTGATATCGTGGATGGAAAGATAAAAGGCTAGGACAAGGCGTTTGGAAATGATCCCCTATATAGGCATCTTTCAGATTCATCTTTTAAACAGTTTGCTTTTTACGATTTTGCCCTCTTTTTTGGCAAGATAATAAAGCGTTATTCCAATAAAAAGTAAAAATAATGCTGTAAAAATCGAATCTTCAATACCTACAGCACCACCTGTTAAAAATTCAGGTCCATCAAATTCAGATTGAATGATACTGCCCATGTCATCCAGCCCTGTGAGATTGGAGCCATAAAAAGGTTGTGCAAAATTCCAGCCTATATGAAAGAAATAGGGTAGCCATATTCTCTTGGTATAAATAAACATCATTGCCATAGAAAACCCCCAAATCAAATAATAAAAAAAACTAAATAGGTTGGAATGGGGATTAAATATGTGTTGAAGTTCGACCACCATTCCAATGACAATGGCTACGTTGGTTCCTAACCAATTTTCCATCTCCCGTACGATGAGTCCCCTATGAAACAGGTCTTCAATTAAAGCAGCTACTAATAACGTCGTGAATAATTTTACCGGGTAGTTTGTTGTCGTAATACTTATAACCTGATAATACCCCAATAAGTATAAAATGAAAATGGATAATGAAATTGTCAAAAACCCTAATAGAAAACCACCAAACATCTCTTTGGGTAAATGTTTTAGGGATAGTTCTGTTATTTTTCTTTGATCATACAATCGGAACAAAAAGTAATAGCTGCCCAATAAGACCAAGATAGAAACACAATGGATAATTGGGTTAGCAATATTTTTATCTTGAATGATGCTATAAAAAAATGGTTTTAACACAAAGTTTTGAATACTTACAAAAAGTGCAAAGCAAACAACAATTCCAATAATAATTTTTGTTATTGGAAAATAAAGCACTCTCTTGATAGTTACATTCATTACTTATTTTAATTTATAGGTGTATCCGCTTTTTTGCACGTACCCACTAGCATGATATCTATTTTAATTCTTGTCTGCGGACATAAATGCCCGCTCCATCGGTCTTCCGACTTCGGTCTTCCGTCCCGACCGAAGAAGAAAATTGGGTTACTGGCAAAGAAGCGTACAACCATATTAATTAATTATTTAAAGTTTTTACGAATAAAAATATTAACTACCTTGATAGCAAGTACATACTAAAATGTATCCTACATACTTTTTGGGTAGTAAAGTTGATTATCAATGATTTAAAAATATTATATAAATGAAAAATAAAAAGGTTCATTGTGCTGTTGATTATGCCTTTCAGCGAATAGGTGGCAAATACAAAGGGCGAATTTTATGGGTATTGAGAGAGGGTGTTTTGCGATACGGAGAATTAAACCGGGCCGTAATAGGTATCACACCCAAAATGCTAACCCAAACCCTAAAAGAATTGGAAGCCGATGAATTGATTGTTAGAAAAGTTTATTTAGAAGTTCCACCGAAAGTTGAATATTCACTTACCGATACTGGAAAAGAATTAATTCCCCTTATCAGTCACTTGCGAAGTTGGGGTGAGAAACAAATGTCAGCAAATTGAAACTTTAAATTTGTAGGCTGTCTTTGCAATGACCGCTTACGTCCCGCAGTTTGGGTGGAATTACTTCCGAAGCTGTAAGGAATCCAACTAGTCCGAAATCAAAAACAATCCTACTCCGAGAGGGGATTTCGGTTCGTTATTTTGTTACAATAGTTCTTTGTTCATTAATTCGCAAAATGAAATCAGCAATTCTCCGTGTCTCTGAATTTGAAAATATTGGCTTAAAAAAGTTTATATAACCTAAAAGTTCGTTTATTGCCAGAACTTTCACATACTGAAACTCTTCTTTAGGTTTTGTATTGGTTAATACAATCAGGTTTCTGATAGATACTTTTTTGTCACCCCAATGATGTCTGTCTAAACGTAAATGATAATTGCTCATTTCATTGTTAAGCAACTTAAATAGAACAAAGCTAGCTCTCTTAATCTGTTGAACAGGTGAACGTAAATTCAGATTTTCCAATGATTTTTCACTCCAATTCTTAGTCTCAATTAGAAATATTCCTGAAGGTGCGACTAGGATATGGTCAATTTGAACTGAGTTTATGTAATCATTTTCTTGTCTGTTATAGATTGCGGGTGAAAATGAAACCGTAAAGTCATTGATCAGAAAATATTCGTCCGAAAGAGTTTCTAACGCTTTAACTACTTTTTGTTCTCCTAGTGCACCATAAATGAAGCTGTTCAGTTCGTCTATTCTCGTTTTTTTTCTTTCAAGTTCAGATAAAGGATATTGATAACTCTGCCGAATAGCTTCGTCAACATTTGAACTTAAAAATTGATAGCGACTGGTTTTGATTTTGAAATTATCAAGAAGGTTGCTAATTGATTTATATATGCCACTGTCAAGACTTTGTTCTTTATGTTTGATTTTCCGCTTATAGTACCAAAGTCTAAAATCTTTGGTTAGTCTCTGAAAAAAATTTCCATGTGATTGGCTTTTTAAAATATTGAGTTTTTGCTTTAGAATATCAATTTCGTCTTTAAAAATTTGTTCTGATAGATGTCTTTGCATTTCAATTTCTGTGCTCAATTGTTGCAATTCCAAATCGAGTGTGTTTTTCTCTTGCTCAATCAAATTTTCGTGATAAGAAATTAATTGTTGCCGTAAAGCTGTGTATGAAGTTTGGAAATTTAATACTTCTTTTAATGACTTGAAGTCATTAATGTTGCTTTCGTCCAAATGTGATTTTAAAGTCGTCAGTGAGCCAATCGAATTATAAGTCCTACACATTCTGCTTACCTATTATTTTCAGTTAGTTCTCTCAACTTATTGCCTTTAACTTTAATAGCATTTTGAAAAATGTCCCTGCTGTTCTTTATGAGCTCCCTTTTCCAGTTCCTTTAAAATTAAAAATTTTTGGTAAATCTGGTTTCAGAGTATCATCATATTTCTATAAACCTTATAAATGGGTTTGAAATAAAAGCCGGAAATTTAATTGGAAAGTTGTTGGCAAAATTCCTGAGCAATAAGAGAGAAATCCAATTTCAAATTGGTAAGGATAAAAGGGTGGAATTACAAATTCCACCCAGCCGTAGCGTCAGATGCTATACTGCTTCTTGGTGGGGGAGAATTAGCGATCGGCGCTAGGCGTAATTTGTAATTACGCCTTCCTATCAGCATGAATTTGTAATTCATTATCTCAATCGAATCCAAAGAGATGGTCAATGATTCCAATTGCAAATTGGTAAAGATAAAAGGGTGGAATTACAAATCCCACCCAGTCCAAAATCAATCGTTATATTACACCTAGGAGGGGGCTTTTACTTATTCAAGATATGATTTTGGGATTAATGCATTTCCATCAAAGAATTCTTCAACAATATGAATGTTTTTCAGATTAGATACCGTTTCAATAGGAATATGCTCCAAAACAATTATTTGAAAATTTCCACCATTATTCTTTCTTACATCTATAAATCTGTCAAGCAACTCAAATGCTTTCTTGATTTTGTAGTCATCGCTTTCAGGGTTTTCCGTTTTTCTCTTCCCGTTGGTGCCATAATATGGTCTACTGGGTTGATCTATAATAAGGAAAGGAGCAACAAATTGTGATTGGTTTTGAAAAATAACTTCATGCATTGCAAGCGAGAAAAACAAATGAAGAAACATATGATTAGAACTGCTACCAACATTTTCTATATAGGATGTCTTCGGTTTCCTCAAAAGCAATGATTTGTTTTTATAGTCAAAGACAGGTTGGTAGATTGAGTAATTTGCTAGTGCTTTTTCCGATTCTTTTATGTATTCACTTATAATTTCTTCAGCCAACTTAATTGTTAACTCTCTTTTTTCCTCAGTATTTTCAACAATCAACTGTTCTATTTCTCCTTGTAAAGCTCCAATTTCTTCATCAAATGATGTTAAGACAGATTTAGAATCTGTAGAAAATATTTCAAGTTTTGATTTCATTTGACCTAAAAAGAAATACTTTTCTCTTTCACTTTCAAAACTCCTAATTTCTTTAGGAAGTTGGTCTAATTTTGATTTTACTATTTCTAGTTCTTTTTCTAAATCCTTGACATTATCATTAACTTGCCTGTCTATTGGAGTATTATAACTATATGACTTACGAATTTTATTTAAATCTTGAGTGAAGGAAGTTACAATCTGCTCAAATATCGAGGTTTTTATAATTTCAGAATCTTTCTCTCTAAGAAACTCAATTGGTTTAAGACTATCATCGAGATTCTTAATAGAAGTCTTATACTTGTTGTACTCCGAAGAGAATACTTTTAAGTTTCGTATTTTTCTCTGTAAGGAATAAAATGATGATTCTAATTTTTCTTTTTCCGAATTTATGGTCGGTTCATTTTCAAATACCTGAATTGCTTTATTGAGCTCAACGATTACTTCATCAGCTTTGGCATCATCCCTAACCAAATTATATTCCTTGGCTTTTTGCAAAATTTCAACATGCTCTTGATTAAAGTCTGATGCTTTTGATGTTATAGTATTATTCTTTCTAATTAGTTTAGCTAATTGATTCTCTAACTCAGCTTTTTTTTCGCCTTTCAGAATATTCTCAACAGTTTCTACTCCTAAGGCAAGATCGAATATTCGAGGAAGAGCCTCTTTATATCGGATATCATTTTGTTTATCAAAAAATACACCTTCATCATTTTCAATAATATTGCCGGATATTGTATTAAACATTAAAAAGTAACGTAGTGAAATCTTAGTACCCGCTTTAATGTGATTGCTTCCGTAATTTGTTGGGAATTTTGCATCTCTATCTATTTTGAATTCTGTTTCTAAAATAGATTTTATGGCATTTTCCGAATTGTTGGAAGCCACAACTAAAGGTATTTCACCAGAGGAAGAAAAATAATAGTTATCAGAAACTTTGCCCTCTGAAAGAGATTCCCTTGCTATTGTATAGTTTTTATCATTCACCGAAATATTTAATCCATACCACAAAACATTCTCGTTAATCATACTTTCTGAAATCCGAGACTTACTTGAGAAGAAACAATAATCAACAATTTCAAGAATAGCACTTTTACCTGTATGACTTCCGCCTGTAATTAAATTGACTTTGTTTGGCTTGAATTCAAGTTTTCTGATTTTTCCGTTTTTAAGCCAAAGGACGATTATATTTAAACTAAAATTCATAATTCAACTCTTAGGTTTAGGAATAGTTTTTTTTCATTTTCCGAAAGTAATGCTGAGATATTATTGGCAGCTTGAAATATTTTTTTAGCTCTTGTGCCCATTTTTGGATTATATTCTAATGGTTTTATCTTTAAAAGTAAGTCTCCTTGGTGTTGAGCATAACCCATTTCAGTCAAGTACTGAATTGATGAAAATGCCAGACACAATGAGTCGTAATATCTAGCGTTGAAATTTGAAATATAACTAGTCCTCTCCGCTATAAGTTTTTCAATGCTATTTGCCTGAGTAGTCGCTCTAGCTAAATAATATAAACATTCAGTGTGAGTAATAAATGGCAATATTAAAGTCGCCTTAGCCAGTGAAAACTCAGTTTTTATGTTTAATACAGAGCCAATAGCTAGAGCTCCAATACCTATATTGTTAAAATCTACTTTCATTTCTTATATTTTTTCCAATCCTTCCGCCAGCCAATTATTGGCTCATCCGAGAGTGAATAAAACTTCCCATTACACATATCAATGTCAAGTTCTTGCCCAACTAGATTGAAGGAATGTTTTAACACAGAACGTAGAACCTCAATACCTTTATTATTATATTCTTCTTCTGAAAAAGTCCCCATATTTTGTAAACGAAATTCATTATCCCATAATGTAAAGGCGTTTTCTTTGAAGCGCTTTATCTCTAAGTCTGTGATTTCCCCTTCACGTTTCCAATCTTCAAGATTGTTCAATAATTTAAGCTTAAATGAAGTTAATCGGCTTATGTACTCAAAGTCATCACTTTCTACAAACCCTATTTCAAGCAACTGTTTGATGAAAATCTGATATTCCAATTTATCTGGAAGTACTCCTTTATATTCTTGAACAATTAAGGTGCTATTTCTAAAAATATCAAAATAGCGCCTATACTTAATGTAAAACTCATTGAATGAAATTTCTAATTTTACTCCGTCCTTGATTTGAAGAAAATTGTCAGCTCGTAATCTGGAATCTATCAACATAAATGCTTGATCGATTTTTTCCTGAGGAATCATTTTAGACTTGATCGCTTCCTTGCACTTTGTAAGAATATCATCATCATCCAAGTGAAAGAAAGTATTCAATAAAAATTGCTCTAAAACCTTTGGGGCTAGATTTAATACATCTTTGACATAACTTTTTAAATCTTTATTTTTTGTACTTGTGGCTAAGGACTGAAAATAAGTGCGAACATCGTTTTCATTCTTGGTGCCAATTTGAAGCTTCCTAATTATTAAAACAACTTTATTCGATTCATTAGATGATTTGTTGCTTGCCAAAACAAAACTCGTCTTTTCAACAAAGCTAAGTTGGGCTTGCGGTATGCTTCTTGAGTCATTTTTATCGCTAATAACTTTTGACCAGTTTGAGAATGTTTTCCACATGTCTAAATCTGAGGTAGTCAGATTTGCAAGAGATCCATCAGCATTTTTCTTTATGGTATGCTTTAACTGATAAAGCACTTGATGATTGTTGCTCAAATCAGTATGTACATCGTCTTTTACTTCCAATCCAACAGATTCATTAGGTTGTAACAAAAGTACTTTCCACAAAAAGAAATAATACTGGTAATCAAAACCAATCGATTTTGATTCTGCTGCAGTTTTTTCCGTATGTTTTTTATCATTACTCATAATACTTCATTGGAGCAGATCGGTCTTTTTTGAATGAGTCCTAAAAACTTGCCGCTTACGCAGGCGAAGATTTTCAATACTAAACTGCATTAAATTGACAAAACTTGAAATATGCGCATAACTTTGATTTAAGCCCAAACTGCTACTTTTGCAAATGGCTGATAGCTGTTCGTGATTCAGTTCCCATGGATTTATCTTCAGTCTTATTTAGTCGTCCTTTTCCATTGCTCTTTTAAACCCATACCAGCTTTCGGCATCCATATCATCCATATATTCAGTTTCAATTAAGTCTGCAAACTGCTTCCGTTCTTCTTCACTATTGAGTTCTAAAACATCATCAAGATGAGGAACACTAATTAATATTTTGTTTCCAATTTCTTCAATGTTAAAGATCCCAAAATCTTCTTTATCCGCAACTGTTCTGTAAAGACTATAAATCTCTTCATAACCTTCCAAGTTTATTCCGTCCAACCAAGCATACATATTGGATTCTTGACTTTCTCCTATCAAGTATTTGATAACACTTAATAATTCGTCCAACAAATTGCTATCAATACTTTGGTCAAAACCATGTATCAAATAGTTTCTGACATTATTCAGTCTATCCAGTTTTTTATAATCTTGTTGGTTTATTAGGCCAAGGGAGAATGTAGTTTTAATAATTGACAAAGTTGCCTTATTAGTTGAATCAATATTTTCATTTTTTAGCTTAAGTCTAATTGCTGCTTCCAAAGTTGCCCAACCCAATAAAAATGCGGCGGAAAATTGTTTAGCTGATTTTAAAGCGTTAATGTCTGAAATCCTTTTTTTAATATCGTTTAGGTCTAAAGTCCGTTCTGAACTTGTAGTAATCTGTTGTTCTTGCGGATTTGTAAATACAAGTTCAAAACGCCAGTTTTTTCTTTCGGCAATATTGTTAGCTAATTCTTCATAACGTTTCAACTCGTTAATATGACTTTTACTCTTTACTTCTATAACTACAGATTCAGATTCGCCTATTGCAATAATGTCAGGTTCAAACCCTTTCAGAAAATTCGGTAATTTCGATTGCCTTGGATTAATAGTGACTTCAAAGCCCCTGCTTTCATAGTCCTTTGCAATTTCTTTAATCCTTCTTTCTATATTTTTTAAATTCCTTGTTTCCATTAGATTAAATCTTGAGTTGTTACATGTTGTTCAATTTTCACATGAATAAAGTCGTTTCCTGTGCTAAACGCTTGCAATAAATTTGCTGAAACATTTCTAATTTTATAACTGCCGTTGATGTCTTTTTTCCTGCTTCTTGTATCCAATATTTGGACATCATCTACGTAAACTACACCGATTAATGCGTCTTGGATTGGTTTGATAATATTGTCAACATCTGGAGTGTCTCCTTCATAGAAATATGTAATAGTAATTTGCAAATCGTCTGTGCTTGGTGGTGTCCCAATTGCAATTGCTTGTCTAGCCGCAGTTTCAACCCTTTGCTTATAGGCCCTTTTTCTTGTCGAATTTTTCGACTGTAATGAAAGAGGTGGACCTTCAAAAGTAAATTCTAATGGAAACATCTTTTTTAAATTAGAGGTTTTGATGTTTGTTTATATAATTTCATCTTCATAAAGTTCTTTAATGTCATTTATTTGTGTTTAATTCAAATGGACGACCACTAACTTACCTTTGTATAAACCAGTGGTAACATGCTCGGCACAATTAGAAAGGTTGATATACCTTTGTATACTTTATCTTTAGATTTTCAAATGGAAATTTCATTTTTTGAATTACGTTAAAGCCATTGCACATTGCAGTTTGTAAATCTTCAATACCTTTAATATCTATCCATTTTAGGCTGATACCAACAATTTCTTGTCATTTTTCAATACCTTAAACATATAACTAAAAACCTATAAATCCAATCCATTCACCTAAATTTGGATTGAAAAAAACCATTGGAAAAATAAGGAATTAAAAAAATCAAAATCTGATTATGCTAAGTTCCCCCATTTATAGCTTGCCTTTGCGGATGATTTTTTTGGATTATGGGACCTGCCATTTTATCCAGCCATAAGATGGCACCGGTAGGGGAGTGTAATAATCATTCAAGCCCACCCAACATCCCTCCCCATCTATGGCAAAGTTATCCTTCCCCTATACTTAAGTATACCTTCCGTATACCTTTTCCTACCTATACTCCGTGTCCTAGCTAGGGATACTCCGTGTCAAAGGTAGGGATACTCCGTGTCTGGGTTACCCATGAGTTACCTCTGGGTTCACTATTATGTGCCCTTGAGCTTAGGGAGAATCTAATACCTTTTAGGTCTACCATAATTCATCATTATGAATTCATCATTAATTTTCCTCTCGCCTCTTCGATATAAAAGATCCTTGATTTCTACCTCCTTCAGGATTTAGCAAGAAGGCTCACCTTCCTGTTTTTTGATGCATCGGATATAATGGCCTTCAAAAAAGAAGGTTACTTGATAGGTGAGTTTTAATTCCAAATTTTCCACATCTAAAGATGCAAGACGTTCGGGCGCTCCTGGTCCGGATACCCACCATCCCACAAAAATATCCTTGCTTTCATAAATATTGTTATTGATTTTCATCCCTCCCGGTTTGGCATTAAATCCCGATTCATTGGTAGAATTGAATATTGATTCTTGCCATGTACTTCGGCTCTTTAATTTTTTCCCTGCCACACCAAGTCCTCCTAGTACATTGGCCATTTCTGTAAAATCCTCAAATGTGGGAATCCCCCAGCCATCGGGACACAAGCAGCCACCATAGGAAGTGAAACTATATAATTTGCCATACTCCTTGTCATTTTTAGGATCATTATTATAGTAGGAAAAGGAGGCATAATCAAAATCTTCGGGATTGTAAGGATTTGGTGGTGGCCAATATTCTCTTTCTTGGACAGGTCTCCCATCTTTTCTAATCGTATTACGGAGATTTTCTGCCATCCACCATTGATTCCCGATTTTGACGGTCTGATACTCATTTCCCTCCCGGTCTTGGACTGTTCCAAATTCCGGTATAGAAAAGTCAATTACTTCTTCTGAACCATTTCCATCAGTGACTTTTACGGAATAGTTACCTGCGGTGAACTTCACCTGAGTTTGATTTGTGACACCATTGCTCCACTCAATTTGGTAGGGGGGCTCTCCGGAAAGGATCTGCAAGTTAGCGGTACCGCTGTCAAAACTCAGGTCCAGGATGGATTCAGTAGTTTTTGCCATCGTTCCCTTAATAAATCTGGAAACTGCAAAGCCGGACTGGACAAAATTAAGTGTAAACTGGAAGTCCTGTTGTTCAGGGTTCTTTCTCTCGAAAGTCAAAATTACCTGATCTTCTTTTTGACTTTTTTGGGAAAGAATAATGTATGGATTTGAAATTGCATCTACTTGGAAACTAAAATCAGTCAATGGTTTGGTATCCTGTTCCGGAACATATTGAAAAGAAAAGATTTGATGTAAAAAAGGCAGATCCAGCTTCCTCTTTTGAATCAGGGAAGAGACAATTAAGTCTTCTTCTTTGACCTGTGAGATGGATGTTTCTACATAAGTTGCAATGAAACCAATACCATTTTCATCGGGATAAAGAACTTTATCTAAATCTGACAAGGGAGTATAGATGCCCTTTACTTCAAATTCCAAGGAATCACCAGAATTAAGGATAATAGGATCATTGCCAACGAGCCCCCATTTGGTCCGCAATTGCACATCTCTCAAGATAGGACAGGCCAATAACTTCGGGGCTGAAATTTCTATCATAGCACGGTGCCTCCAGATCAGATCAAACACAAAAGCCACCAATGCATCATTAAACCTGGAGTAAGGAAGGTAAACCATTTTTGATTTTAATTCCCTTAGACTTTCGCCTTCATGAATGGAATTCCAAGAGAAAACAGCAAAATTGGCTTTAAGACAGTTTTCAAACTCTCCATAAGTTTCAAAATAGTAAGGTAGCAGGTTATTGAAACCATTGAGATGGATGATTTGGATCAATTCATTTTTTTCAGATTGGGACAAAAGCGAAAATTTGGATTCAAAATAGTTGGACCATTTTTTTGCATACTTGGCAAAATCATTTAATCGGGGGTGGTTTTTAAGGCTGTCATAGATTTCAGCTTTGCCTTCAGCGTAATCAGACCAAAACTCATCAAAATTATCAATCTCTTGCTGTAGGTCTACCACCTGGACATCCCAGATTCTGTTTTCATTTCCGATTTTGAGTTTAAGTTGGTAACTCCCTGCGGGAAGATTGGGGACAACAAAAATCACCTCGTTTTTATCCGTTTTGCCGGCTTCGATCGGAATTCCTCCAAACTCTCCTTCATAATTTACAAACCCATCCTCCGGATTGCCCTCCAATGGGCCTGGATCGAAAGTGGCTATTTTGTAGGAAACAAACAACTTATTTACAATTCCGACATACCTGTCATTGACCGGTACAGGAACCTCTTCTACATCACAGGCTGAGAGCGTTAGGATAACTATTGCAGACAGAAAAATAAACCGTTTCATGATAATAAATTGATTGTAAATCAGGTCATTAAATCATACTAAAGTTCTGCATTATAAAAGTCAACTCAAGGAAAAAAATCTATAATTATTTGCATTTTTCGCAAAAGAAAATATCAGTTTTAGTAAATCAACTTTCCCCCATTTTCAACTTGCCCTTCCGTATAATCTTTTTGGCTTCGGGACTAATCCTGCAAAAGCAAAACAAGTTGCGCTAAAAAATTAAAGGGGTCTCAGTAGGAAAAGGAAATGTTCAGTGAAGATACTGACCATGGCGGAGACTCAGGATGACGGAGCCGGTAATTCATCATTATGAATTCATCATTATCTTAACTTTCCCCCATTTTGAGCTTCCCCTTCCTAATAATTTTCTTGGCTTCGGGACCTTTGATCGGACCTTGTTTTTCATCGAGCCACACGATCGCTCCGGTGGGGCAGCGTTGGATCGGGATTTGGGTTTGGTGTCTTCCGGAATAGTTGATGACAGGAAGGTTGTACTTCATGGTAATGAGATCGGGGGCGTCCATGGCGCATTTGCCGCAGGCAGTACAGCCTACTTCGCAGTCTTCGAGAACACCGTCGCCTGCTTCCTGACTTTTGCAGGCAACCCAAAGGCGTCGGCTGATGGGTTGGAGCGAAAAAAGGTCCTTGGGACACACTTCCACACAGTCTCCGCAGGCGGTACACTTGGCTTCATCGACCACGGGAAGCCCAAATTCATTCATCGTAATCGCATCAAAATCGCAGACCGTCTCGCAGTCTCCATGTCCGAGACAACCCCAGGAACATCCCTTGCCACCACCCGAAATCAGCGCCGCACCCCGGCAGCTTGACAGGCCTTCGTATTTGGCCCGGTTGACAGCGACGTTGACGCCTCCGGCACAAGCCAATCTTGCCACCCGTTTTTCTTCCGCACCTGCATCTACACCGAGGTAGGAAGCAATGGCTTTTCGGCCATCCTCACTGCTGACGGTACATTTTCCTGGTAGCATTTCTCCCTTGACCAAAGCTTCTGCAAAAGGCCTGCATCCCGGGTACCCGCAGGCACCACAGTTGGCGTGGGGAAGCATGCTTTCGACCTCATCGATCCTTGGATCCTCGTAGACATAGAGTTTGGTATTGGCCACGATCAGCATCAGTGCCAAGAGAAGCGTCAGTCCGCCGAGTGCGAGTAAGGCTGTGAGGATGGTCATGGTTTTGAGGGTAAATGGTTATTGGTTAGAGGTTATTGGTCCACAGTCGACGGTCCATGGTCCACGGCCGGTTCAGGGGTTGTTTTTTTTACAATTCTAGGTCGATAGTTTTTGGTCCATAGCCGCTTCAATTGGACTTCAATTCTTATTTCTTAATTTCAATCGTCAGATGGATAGAATAGGGGATATCAGATGAAAGTTTCGCTTATCAAGTATCCATCAATATCCAATATCCATCAATATCTAATTGGACATTATTAAGTCAATTTCCATCTTTCGACAAATCCACTGTGGACTATGGTCTGTGGACTGTTGACTTTATTCTCTCGACCGTGGTCTGTGGACTTATTACCACCAAATCTCCTCTTTCAACTAATCCACTGCTGACTGTGAACTGTAAACTATTCACTACCAAATATTTACTTTATACAGATTCTGCCGTCGTCTGTCGACTGTGGTCTGTGGACTATTTAACCTAAAGATTCTCCTAATTAGTAGATCACCTCCGCCCACTTCTTCCCTGCAATCAATTCCGCTTTTCTGTTTTCCCATTTTTCCTTTGAACCCATGATATTGATAAAAGCCTTGTTGAGGTTTTCTTTGACTTTTTCATATCCTGCGATGTAGATGTAGGTATTGCTGTAGGAGAGCATTTCCAACACCTCTTCAGCCCTTTCCTCAATCGCTGCATCCAGGGAGATCGGATCTTCCCAATGCGGCCTTGGGCTTAGTGCATGGAAGGCTTCGAATGTGGCCTCATCATAGTAGCTCGTCAGGTCGCCGTCTTTGTCATTGAGATACAGGAGTTCCAAACCGCTTTTTGCGCCGTAGAACAAGCGGATCTTTCCTTTCCAGTCTTTCACATCTGCATAGATATGCTTCACAAAAGCCCTGAACGGTGCAATGCCGGTTCCCATTCCGATCAGAATCAGGTTGGCATTTTTGTCTTCGGGGATTTTGAATGGCAGTTCAAAAGGTCCTGTCACGGTGATGACATCGCCAACTTCCCTATCACAGAGGTAGCTAGAACCCACGCCTTGGTACAGTTCGCCGTTGAAGTCATCCACATAGGAGCATCTTTTGACCAACATGGTGAGATGCGTCTTGCCATCTTTTTTGGAAGGAATATCGGCCACAGAGTAGAGGCGGTGGTGGTATTCATTTCCAAATTCGCTGTCATGCTTCACGAGCACGCCAAAGCTTTGATCAACCTGACATTGGAACCCCGGATCCTCCACCTCAAGCATGATTTCACGGATTTCCTCTGTATTGGCAGGAGTCAGTCGCTTGGTTTTACGGACTTTTGCCTTGTATTGCGTTTTTGTATTGAGGTCTGATAAGTAGGTCATTTTTTTATGGTTTAGAAGTTCTTGCTTAATTATTCAGTTTTCTTGTTAATAGTTATAGTCCACGGTCCACAGTCCATGGTCCACAGCCGGTTTTTTTTCAATTTATAATCCTGATGTCTACTTACATCCGCTTCCGTCGACTGTCGACAGTGGACTGTTGACATTTATTGTACTTTTCAAATTCACCTTCCCACTGTAATCTGTCTACTCACCAGCAACCACTGTGGACTGTCGACTGTGGACCGTTGACTAAAATCTGGAAACTGCCCACTGAATACTGCCCACTGACTACTGCCCACTGAATCTCCTTCCTTAAACAATCTGCCGTGGACCGTGGACCGTGGACTGTCGACTATCAGCAATCGACTATCCACCACCGACCGTCCCCTTCCTCTCACACACCTTCACACAGCCACAATTGCCGCAGCTTCTTCTTTCTGCCAAAACATCTTCATCGGATATGTTTTCGCTGAATGTTTTGCGCCAATGGGACTGGACCAAAACCCAAACCAACATCATTCCCACCAATCCCAATATCCCAATCACAAAACTCCAGACTGTTTCCATTTTTGTATTTGCTTACTGTCCTTTTTACTGTCTCCTGATTACTGACTACTGTCCACTGCCCACTGCTTGCTGCTCACTGCCCACTGAATACTGCCCACTCAATACTGCCCACTGAATACTGCCCACTGCCCACTAAGATCCCAATCCCGAAAACCCCATAAATGTCAATGACAAGATCCCCGCGATGAGCAAAGTGATCACGGTACCTTTGACGACTTTTGGCACATCAGCAAAATCAAGTTGCTCCCTTACCCCCGCCATCAGGATCAGGGCAAGCGTAAAACCTACCCCTGCACCCAATGCGAAAGCGAGACTGCCAAAGAAACTGTATCCTTTGGCTGTTTGGAATAGGGCCACAGCCAAGATGGCGCAGTTGGTCGTGATCAAAGGGAGGAAAATCCCCAAGGAACGGAAGAGCGCCGGACTCATTTTCTTGATGACCATCTCAACAAGCTGAACAGTTGCCGCAATGACGACGATGTAGCTGATGAGTTGCAGAAAAGGTGCATTGATGGCTACAAGCAGGGCATGGATGCCATAAGCACAGACCGAACTGATGATCATGACGAAGGTCACGGCAGCACCCATTTTTGTAGCTGTTTCCATTTTTCCGGAAACACCGAGGAAGGGACAGATGCCTAGAAAATAAGCGAGCACGAAGTTGTTGATCAGACTCGCATTGATGAATATGTACCAAAAGGATTCAGATTTCATGCTTTTGCTTTTTTAAGTTTGTAATTGTTGAAGAGGAAAAGCCAAAATGCCAAGGTGAAAAACCCTCCGGCCGGAAGGATCATGATGATCCATTCCTGAAAGGATTCCGGAAAAACCGTGATCCCGAAGATGCTGGCATTTCCCAATATTTCCCTGACAGCGCCGAGGCAAAACAGGGCAAACACGAAACCCAATCCCATTCCTAAGGCGTCCAAAGCGGATTTTCCTATGGTATTTTTGGAAGCAAAGGCTTCAGCACGGCTCAGGATAAGACAGTTGACCACGATCAGGGAGATAAAAGCCCCAAGATTCTTGTGCAAATCCACGCTGATGGCCTGAATCGCATAATCCACCATGGTGACGAAAGTGGCAATGATCAGGATGTAAGAGGCGATCCGGACTTGTTTCGGGATAAAATTGCGTAGCGAAGACACCAACACGTTGGACATGATCAGCACAAAAGCAGTTGCCAATCCCATTGCAAGTGCATTGATGGCGGAGTTGGATACTGCCAATGTCGGACACATCCCCAACACCTGCACAAAAACAGGATTTTCACGCCACAGCCCTTTGATGAATTCATCTGTAGAGCTAGGATCTGCTTTCAAGTCGGTGGTTTTTGTTGGTGTCATTTTGAATTTGGGTTTGCTGCCGATATGAAAGTTTCTTTTTGGCTATAAATCAGGGGGATCATCTTTGCTGAACTCTCCCCGATGATATTGCCGATAGCGCGAGAGGAAATGGTGGCACCTGTGATGCCGTCCACTTCCCATGGATTTTTCTTCAGGCCCGATTTCACAGGCACAACAGGATTTTGGATTTTGCTCAAATCTTCTGTCAATGCCACGGTCAATGCTTTGAAATTGGAGAGGAAATCTTCATCCTTTTCTATTTTGTCTCCCAATCCCGGGGTTTCCTTACTTTCCAAGACATAGAATCCTACCACAGTTTGCTCCTCAGGGTCATAGCCATACAGGATCCGGAGGATGTCTGCATAGCCCTGACCGCTTGCTTCGATGGCGATACCTTTGAAGGCATCCGAATCGTCATAACCTGCATAGACAAGGGTCTTGCTCCTGTCTTTTCCATCTGAGAGTACGAAAGTTCCTTCTGCTGTAAGTTCAAAAATTCTTGTTTTGGAGATGCCGGGGACAACTTTGAATACTGCTTTTTCGAGGGCTTCGGCTTTGAGGATTTCGATCCTTTCTTTGGTACCTTCATAACTCAAGACTATGAGCAAAGCACAGATAACGCCGATGCCTACCATCGCAATCAGCATTTTCTTGCTGCCTTCGGTGGGGTTGGGTTGGGTCGATAGGATTTGGTTTGCGCTCATGATTTGGTCTTTTTGGTACCGTAAACCCTCGGTCTGATGAGGTTGTCAATGTGAGGCGTCAGTGCATTTCCCAAAAGGATGGCATACATGACCCCCTCGGGAAGTCCGCCCCAAATCCGGATGACCACGACTATCAATCCGATAAAAACGCCATATACCACCACACCTCTTGGTGTAATTGGCGAACCGACCATGTCTGTGGCCATAAAGACCGCACCCAACATCAATCCACCGGAAAAGAGCATGAATTCAGGTGAGGGATAGACTTGATTGTCAATGATATGTAAGATCCAACTCAGGACAAAAACGGTAGTAAGGATGGCGACGGGAATTCTCCAGTTCATCATTTTCCTTACTGCCAAATAGATTCCTCCAAGAATGATCAGGACAGCAGAAGTTTCTCCCGTGGATCCGCTGATGAATCCAAAAGCCAGGTCTGCTGTATCGGCTGTGACTTTGTCAAACTTGAATGCCGATAGGGGAGTAGCTCCCGAAATCCCATCCACCACAGGGGTAGAAAACGGGAAGGCGGCTACTGACTTTGAAATGCTGTAAAATCTCCCTTCCAAAAAGGAAGGATGCCAGGTCGTGATGGCCACTGGAAATGCGGCTTGTAAGAAAGCCCTTCCGACCAAAGCCGGATTGAAGGCATTGCTGCCCAATCCTCCAAAGACAAACTTTCCGATGGCGATCGAAACGACCCCTCCGAGGAATGTCATCCAAAGCGGAAAGATCGGGGGCAATGTCAGTCCCAGCAAAATGCCTGTGATGACTGCCGACCAATCCGATACGGTAGATGATTTTCCTGACCATCGGCAAAGGGCATGTTCTGTCAGGACGCTCGAAGCTACTGCGGTAATGATGACCAACAGTGCATTCAACCCGAATGAAACTACTGAAAAAACAACAAGCGGCAGCATGGCATAGACCACATTCCGCATAATCATATCCGTACTCATTCCTTGTCGGATGTGCGGAGAAGTGCTGATATGAAGGGTTTTGCTAAACATTGGCTTTGGCAGTTTTTTCGGCGTTTCGTTTTCTGATGATCCCTTTGGACAGTCTGAAATACTGTACAAGTGGGATATTGGACGGGCAGACAAAGGAACAGGAGCCGCATTCGAAGCAATCCATCAAATGGAATTCCTCGGCCATGGTATCATACCCTTCTGACTTTGCCAAAATGCCCAATTTCGAAGGATTCAAAGAAATGGGACAGGCATCCACACAGGCCCCACACTTGATGCAGGGAAATATTTTATCTGTCTT
The DNA here is from genome assembly GCF_024741135.1 of Aquiflexum gelatinilyticum. Taxonomy (GTDB): domain Bacteria; phylum Bacteroidota; class Bacteroidia; order Cytophagales; family Cyclobacteriaceae; genus Cognataquiflexum; species Cognataquiflexum gelatinilyticum. The sequence goes on along the minus strand of NZ_JANSUY010000033.1, from coordinate 6,852 downwards.
CGCAATATTATCTTCTCCAAAAACCACAATACCTGATGTTCCTTTGACAATGGAGATATCCAAGTTGGAGACAGCCACACCCATCATCGGACCGCCCATATAGACTTCACTGATGTTTTCGGCTGCGCCGACCTGCTCGAGGACATACCGCAAAGGTGTTCCTACGGGGATCAGGTAATTGCCTTTTTTCTTCACTCCCGGACCGGTGATCGTAATCACCCGCTCCTGGATTCCCTGACCGTGCGGCAGCAGCCTGCCAATCTCAGCAGTGGTGGCCACATTGACCACGACAGCTTTCACATCTATCGGTAAGCCTCCTGAAGGAACTTCCTTGCCGAGCAAGGAAGTAACCAGCATTTTTTCGGCCCCTTGGGGGTATTTGACAGGGACCACTTGAACGGTCACAGGAAGGTCTGCAGGAATGAGTTTGGACAAGTGGTCTGCAGCATCCTGCTTGTTTCCTTCAATGCCGATGATGACTTCTTTTGCCCCGGTGGCTTTGATCAGATACCTGATGCCAATGTAGATATCATTGGCCTGCTCGAGCATGACCCTGTGGTCAGTGGTCAGGTAAGGTTCGCATTCGATGCCGTTGATGATCAGATGGTCGCAGAACTTTCCTTCGGGGATTTTGAGTTTGACGTGGGTGGGAAATGCCGCACCTCCCAAACCCACAATCCCGGCATCTTGGATGCCTTTGAGGATTTTTTCGGGGCTGGCTGTTTCAAAATTTATTGGCGTTCCTTCAATGACTTCCTGTCCCGAATAGGGGAAAGTCTCAATGTGTATGCCTTCGGTCATCTGTCCTGAAATGACGGGAACTTTGGCGATTTTTCTGATTTTCCCTGAAACAGGAGCATGAACCGGCACGGACATATAGCCATTGGCTTCTGCCAAAAGTTGCCCCCTCAGCACTTCCTGTCCTTCCCTCACAATGATGCGGGAAGGAGCTCCGATATGCTGCTGCATGGGAAGGATGATCAGAGGAGAGAAAGAAAACTGCCGGATGGGCAATTTATTCGTCTCCTCTTTGTTTTCCGGAGGATGAACCCCGTGTCGGAAGGTATGTGATTGAAGGTTCAGCACGATATCAGTTGAATTTTTCTCCCCTTTTGATCCATTTTTCGGCATCTGCAAAACTCCTGTCAGCAGGTAAACCCGGATGGATTACTCCTGCAGTGCATTTTTCTGCAGCTTTGACCAGGTCCATATAGCTTCCGCCTTCTGGATTTTTGATAAAGGCTTTCTTGTCGTTGTTGTAGGCGAATATGTTTGGATTGAGCTTGGTGCATTCATCGCAGGAAGTACAAAGTTCAGTTTCGATCCAAGGTGCTATTGCGTCACCTGTGGCAGCCGCTTTTGGGGCGCCGTTGGAACTTGCTTTTGGTTCTTCTTGTACCAAGTCCATGATTCCTGCGCCGTCATCTCCGGCCATTTTCATCAATCCCCTGGCAATCCTGCTCACTACTTCTGCACGGACCTTGCTTTCCACATCTTCTTTTGGAAGTTCTTTGGTACCGGAAACTCCGGCAATGGCCCTGAGCATGATCCAGAAATCACGGCGTTCTTCACAGGATTCGACCATGGTCTTGGCTACCAAAACCCTGCTGAGCAGCTGTTTTTGGTCTACAGCCCATATGTAAGGGAATTTGCCTTCTCTGGCATCTTTGTCCATTTCCAGGAATTCCGACAGCACAACCATATTTTCATTCCAAGTGTCTCTTGGAGCCTTACGGAAATGCTTCCTGAACCTAGCTTCTGTGATTGCAAAATCTGCAAAAGTCATCGCCACGGTCATGGTTTTTGGTCTGCCGCCCTCGATGTATTTCAACTCATAGGTTGGCCACAATTGATCCATGGCAGGATTTCCCTGCAAGTCAAAAGCTTCCTGAGGTGTTTTTCCTTTGTCAGGATTGTACCTGAAAATCGGGTATGCCCTGGATTCCATCGCCAACTTTGCCTGATGTGCACCGAGGTCATCGGCCACGCCATGTTCTGGTTGGCAGGTAGTGTAGAGGTTGAACAGCGCCGGACGCTTGGCCAACAGGCCTTCGATAAATCCTTCGATCATGTGGCTGGTATTGGCCAAAGTTCCCTGCATCACATAGGTATTTCTGTGTGCCATGGCAATGAGTCCGATTTCTTTTCTTGGTTCAGGCTTGCCTTTCCAGACTTTGCCAAACTGTGCCATGTCAGAAACTTGCCCGATAAATCCTGAGGTACAGGCCTGACCACCGGTGTTGGAGTAGACTTGGGTATCGACCACGATTACTTTGATGGGTTTGCCGGAAGCCATCATCCTGGAGAGGTTTTGGAATCCGATATCATACATCGCACCGTCACCGCCCAAGGCTACCACAGGAGGACACAATTTCCATTCTTCATCTGTGAATTGCTCCCAATTGAAGTAGGTGAAGAAATCTCTTTGTTCTTTGGGATTATAATTTCCTTTGAGCTCCATTTCGGCTTTCCGGATCAGTTTGAAGCCATCTGACATCTTTGCCATATGGCCTTCAAAAATTCCCATTGCCATGGAGGTACTGTCTTGGAACAGGTGGTTGGCCCAAGGGAAAGGGTATGGATTGTATGGATAAGTACTTCCCCAAACCGAAGTACAGCCTGTCGAATTGGTCATACCCATGCTGGAGCGGCCTTTGCCGGTAGTTCCTGCAGCATATCTCCAAAGGAGGGTCTTCAGTCCTGATAGGATGTTGGTGGCTTCTGTCAACCAATCCGGATCAATTGGGTCTGAACCTTTTTCTGATTCCATCCTGCTTGCAATGCCCGAGATAGTCAGGTCAGTGCCTTGGGTTTCTGAGACGATTTTGGACATCAGGTCAGTATCCATGAGATTCATGGATTTCATCAACTTGCTTTGGATATGCTTTTCTAGATTGCTTATCAGGCTTTCTAGGTACGCCACATGCTTTTCAACACGTGGAAGCATCAGGGATTCCACAGTAGCCATAAAGAGGTGGACAACTGATTTCTCCGAGCAACCCAAACAGGCCCCGTCACCGCTTGCAAAACTCTGGTAAGCGTTTTTGTCGAGTAGGATGGTTTCGAGTGGGCCGATTTTCTCTTCGAGATCGTCGATGCGGTTGTATTTCTTAGGCGTATTGGGAAGGTCAGACCATACGCTCCATTCTTCTCTCAATCTTGCAATGGAATCGTCTGTTTGCTTGACCACTTTGAGGGCATCGTCGTTACAGACTTTCACGCATTCCATACAGCCTTTGCAGGTGTTGGGATTGATGGTAATGCTGAAGAGACCGCCGCTGTTTGGTTGCTTTTTTTCGTGGAGGTCATAGTAAGGCCGGGTGAGGGCAAATTGAAAATCTCCCAATTCTTCCCTGAACCATCCAAGCTCCATTCTCAGAAGAGAATCCTTGGCCTCTGTTTCCAATACATTGTCTATGGCTTCATTGATCAGCATATTGACCGTGACACCCTCATGTGGTTCATTGAAAAGCGCCCTGATTTTTGGTTCTATTTGTTTTACTGTTTTTGGAAGAAACTCCAGTTTGTCATGGTTTCTTTTTACCCTTTTTAAAACGGTATCGAGCACATCTGAAAGTTCACTGACCAAACCGGGAATGGCGGTATCGGGACAGATGGTGTAGCAATTGCCGCAGGCAGTACAGTTGTCGGCTACCCATTCCGGGTGTTCGAAACGGATGCCTGTCATGTCCCGGAATACTGAAGTGGCAGCCGGAATGACACTTAGACCGATAAAGGGATCTGTGAGGTTGTCATTTCCCCTGCCGCTTTGGTAGAAGCTGCCAGTCTGTTCCCAAAACCGATGGATATCGGTAAGGTTGGATTGGCTTTTTGGAGCGTCCTTGAGCATGGTCGGGATGACCGGAATCAGCTGACCATTGGATTTTTCGGTCTGCAGTCCAAGCACCTTGTTTTTGATCTCATGGACTTCGTCAAAACCTCTTCTCACGACGCGCATGTTGTCATCTACCACACGCTGACCTTTGCCACCGAATTTGTGTTGCAGTTGGTCTTCGATTGCTTTGAGTAGGGCGACATCGGTCAACCCTGATTTTTTCATCAGCGGAGATGCTGCGAAGAAAGCCCCTTGGAAAGCGATTCCCTGCATCCTGAGTTGGAGTTCGGGATCGGTGGCTTCTTCCCTTGCAATCTTGAATCCATCTACATAAAAAACATGGATGTCATTGTCTATGATGGTTTTTTGGTAATGTTTAGGAATGTCCGCCCACACTTCATCGGCAGTTTTTCTTTCACTTTGAATGATGAATGCGCCACCATTTTTCAATCCTGCCAAGGCATTGGTATGTTTAAATACATTTGGATCGGGAGAGAGCACTACATCGACAAAGTAATATTCGCAGTTGATGGTGATAGGCTCCGGAGCCGCTGCCAAATAGTAGGTGGTCGGCTGCCCTTTCTTTTCAGAGCCATATTTCGGATTGGCTTTGATGTCATAGCCAAGCAGGTCAAAAAGCGTCATGGCCAGGTTTTTACCTGTCGTGATCGCACCCCAACCACCGACGGAGTGGAATCTGACGGTGATCGCGTCTTTGGGCATCAGGTTAGGATTCTCCGAACCATGGACAGCGAGTTCCTTGACATGGGGATAGGCTTCCTGTATATTTTCCTGGTGTTCCCTTTGTTTTGGGGTAAAGGCATTTTCCCTGATAAAGTCAATGGAGAGATAAAACCTCTTTTTGTGTTTGCCGTCCGGCAACATATTCTCTACTGCGCCGATGATACCTTCAGGCTGAAGGTCACGGCTACCCATACCAAAAGAGCCAGTGTACAAAGCGGGCATTTCGCCGGCAGTGTAAGAGGGAAGTTCAGGATAGGGAAGGTCTTTTTTGTGGTTACCGTTTTCGATGCATTTGGTGATGACAGAGCGGACTTCCCGCATGATCGGAGAATCCTCAGAAAGCGGTTGGTCCAATCTTTCCAAGATCGTCACTCCTTTTTTGCCTTTCAGGACTTTTCCCAAAAGATCCGCCGGGAAAGGCCTGAACATCACCAAGTCAACAACCCCGACTCTCAGTCCCCGTGTTCTTCTCAAATAATCCACTACAGCTTCGGCACTTGACACGACACTGCCTTGTCCGAGGATCAGGTATTCGGCATCTTCTGCCCTGTAAGTCATTACCCTTTCATATTTCCTGCCGGTGAGGGCATAATAATCTTCAAAAGCCTGATCGGTAATATCCTTGATATGGTCAAAGAAAAATGGCCTCTGTGCCGCGACACTCTGCATGTAGGAATCCTGATTTTGGACGATACCTGCCATCATCGGATTATCCACATCCCATACTTCGGGGATTCTACGACGCATATCGCCATAGATCATCCTTTGGGCCGGAGTGGGTGTGGGGATGATGTCGTCGGGTCGGCCGAGGTATTCTTTGATCAGTTCCCTTTCAGGAAGCATCAGCGACTCGATCAGGTGGGTGGTTAGGAATCCATCTTGTGCAATTACCCCGGGGTTCAGGGCAAGCTCAGCGATTTTGTGTGAAATGATATTAAGGTCAGCGACGTGCTGTGCTTTTTTGGCGAATAGTTGGAAAAACCCTGTATCGTCGATGGCATGGTAATCATCATGGCCTGCGTGGACGTTGAGGGTGGATTTGGTCATGGCACGGGCACCGATGTTGAGCACGTAGGTGAGTCTTTTACCGACAGCGGCATAGAGTGATTCGTGCATGTAGGCGATACCCTGTCCGGAGGAGAAGTTGGCAGAGCGCAAACCGGTCATCGAAAGACCAGCGGTGACTGCCGCTGCGGCATGTTCACCTTCAGGCTCTATAAAAATCAAAGGCCTATCCGAAATATTCAGATGGCCTTTTGCAGCCTCTTCAGCCCAATATTCCCCCATTTGAGTAGATGGGGTGATCGGGTAAGCTCCTGCGGCATCGGAGGATTCTCGTTCACACATGATGGCGACGGTATTGCCGTCCATCGCAACCCTGGTGCCGGGGTATTTGAAATTGTTTTTTTTGTTTTCCATGACGGTTTCGCGAAGTGGTATGGATAAAATGTATGGACTATGGCTCTTGGAGGAAGAGGTTTTGGAGTTTCTTCCGCTTCAGGCCTGACCTTTGACAGAAAAAACTAAAGGCTGGATTGGGGTTATTTTTGGCCGACGTAATCTCTTGTTTTCTCAGCCAGGAAGATGAAAGTTTTGGCGGTATGCATATTCATCATCAATTTCTCAGGATCTTCGGCACTGATGACAGGATCGTAGTTGAGTTGGTTGAATTTGCTGTCTAGCGCCCTGCACTGATTCAATAAATCCTTGATATGGTTGGACTGCTGGATGTGGACTCCGTTTTGCAGGAGGTACCCTGTCATGTATTTTTCGATGGCTTTGTAAGCGTGCTTGCAGACATTGTAGTGGACGACGTCTTCCTCAGGTCGGCAAAGTTCTTCTTTGGCCATATCAAGCATATCATCGGCTTCTTCGAGGATGGTGTGTGATTTCAGGTTATTCATGACAGGAATGTTTTTGGTTGGAATTGGATCTTTGTATTGTGTTAAAAGTATCCACTTAACCTAGATAAAAACCTGACATAAATCAGCTAAAGCCATGATTTGCATCAAGGGAGAAAAAAGGCAGGTTTGAAGTGGCAAATAGGTGGTTGATATGGATTTACCCCAATCGTCTCGGAGGACGGAGAGGAAGGGGTGAAGGTGAGGGGTAGGGGTAGGTGGATTAAAAATAGTTTCCTGTAAGGGATTTAAGATAAGATTTTTGGAATCTCATACTTTAAAAAAATCTTCCTATGGAACACTTGAGGGGAGGAAGATCCGCGGCGGACCGGGCCGGCGTGGCACCGTGTGGGGGAGGATTAAAATTTCTTG
>NZ_JANSUY010000032.1 GCF_024741135.1 Aquiflexum gelatinilyticum | reverse complement strand
AAATTTTTTAGTAAAAGTCACCAACTATTTTTGACCACATTACCACAAAAAAACCGGCCAATGCCGGTTTTTTTGTTTTTTGGAATTAAAGATTTTTAAGAAGCGTATCCATTTTGGACTTGAGGTCGAGGATGGCTTTGCTGTAGCGGTCATCCCATTCCGACAACCTTTCTGAAGATTTCATTTCAGTTTCATATTGTATACCCGGAAGCATCCATGATGCATAACCGCTAAATGGATCGGTGGATGCATATAATGACCTGTACCAGTTTCCATAATACATGCCCTTTGGGTCAATGAAGCTTTTTTCCAAAGCAATCAAGTCTTTGTTGATGGCTTTAATCTTTTTGGAATCCAATTGGCTGCCTGCCAAAATTGAGGAGATTTTGCTGTCCAAAGCTTCCGCACTTGTTTTTAAAGCTTCAACAGCTGCTTTTGATTTTTCAAAACCTTTGAAATCTTTATTGTAGGTTTTCACGTTTTTCTCTGCATTCTCAAAATGGGTAGCCAAGTCCTTGGAATACCTTGAAGCTTCATAAGGAATGATCTCCGCATTGGCCAATCTGAGGGCCATGATTCCGATCACTTGCTCCACAGTGCCTCCCATTTTGAAAGTTGGATCAGCAAATTTTTTGTAGAAGTGAAGGTCATCATAATTGGTATGGTACAAAGATGGTCCACTTGAACCGCCACTGATTGAAGGTACACCAACATGCATATAAAATGCGATATGGTCAGAGCCCCCACCTAAATTTCCTATACTCGGTTCTGGCTTGCCTGCTGCCCAAACTTCATAAACTGTCTTGGCAGAATCAGGATAGGCTACCTGCTTTGCTGATTCCATGATTACTTTTTTCAAAGTAGGTGAAGCAGCAGTTCCAAAATACTTTCCGGAAACAGCTGCATCCAGATTGATGTAGGCGACAGCTTTTGCTCCCAATTCATCACGGAATTGCTCAACCCATTCTGTAGATCCGATTACGCCATGTTCTTCGGCATCCCAATGTGCGATCAGTATGGATCTAGCTGGTCTTTTTCCCTCTTTGGCCATTTTTCCCATCGTTTCGGCCATACTCAAAAGCATAGCCGTTCCAGAGTTGGGATCAGTTGAACCAAAACCCCAAGCGTCATAATGGCAGCCTAGGATAATCCATTCGTCAGGATACAATTCACCTTTCAATGTTCCGACAACATTGTTGGCCCTTGTCATGCCTTTTTCCTGCTGGACTTTCAATCTTATTGTAAGCTCTTTGCCTCCCTCTAATCTATATGTAAAAGGTAAGCCTCCCTGCCAACCGGCAGGAACAGCTTTTCCTTTCATTTTACCTATGATTTCTTTGGCTGAGCCATAAGAAATGGGAGTGACAGGAATGGTATGTAATCCTTTAACTTCGGAAGGATCCAATCTTTTGATTTTGGTTTTTCCATCGAGGGGAAGTGCAGGCTCAAATGGTGTCAGCGCATCTCCTGTCCAATCTACTGTCAGTAAAGAACCTCTTTGGATGGAGCTTTCGTCATAAAAAGTACCCTCAGGATATACCGGACCTCTCATATATCCTGCATCTACAGGATCAGTAAAGATGATCAATCCTGCTGCTCCATATTGCTCTGCGAATTTGGCCTTGTACCCCCTGAAGTTTCCTCCATATCTGGCAAGGACAATTTTGCCTGTGATATCAATGCCCAAATCTTTTAATTTTTCAAAGTCAGCTTTGGTGCCATAGTTTGCATATACGACCTCAGCGGTCACATCTCCGCTTCCTGAAAATGCATTCCAACCTTTCCAGAGATTTGGATTGGAAGAATAGGGATCCTCCGAAAGGATATTTTCCTGTTGGTTTAAGGGCTGCCTGACGGGTGTGACAAGTTCCACGAGTGATTCTCCCGGTCCTTTGGACAAATACAAATCATAAGGGTAAACATTGACATCCCATCCTGATTTATTCATTGATTCGACCATATAATCTTTCACTTTTTCATTGGCGGCTGTGCCTGCGACATGAGGTTCGGACGTGATAGCTTCCAAATGGATCCTGAACCTGCTAAAGTCAACAGTCTCTTTGAACTGCTTTTCAAAATCCAATTGTTTTGTTACGGAATTTTTGGAATAACCATCTAATGTTTGGGAATGTAGCTGAATGGCTAACAAACCGACCAAAATAAATGTCAGTAAGTAATGTTTCTTCATAGAATATGTTTTTTGGAATTCACCTGTTTACAAATATATCCAAACCTTAAAATGAAAAGGCTTATAAATGTTGAAAGGTTGATATTTGCTTTTATTGATTTTGGATATAAATAAAAAACCCCCTAACGAAACATCAGGGGGTTTTTGAATAGTTTAAGTTCAATTTGGCTTAATAAATTTAAAATTCATAGAACTGATTGATTTTTTAAGCAACCTTGTATCTGTAGCAATTGGGTTATTTATTTGAATTTGAATCAAAGGATTGTTCCGTATGATTCAATCAGATGACATGTAATAAATTGAGTTTCAAATATAAAAAATTAATTGAAATCATTGTGTAAATTGTACATGATGACTTTAAATTAACGATATGCCAAAAAAGAGACCAAGCAATAAAGACTTTGACAATGAGGAGGTATTTCCGCAACTTTCATTGGATTGTGTCATTTTCGGATTCAATGACGGAACATTAAAAGTGCTTTTGTTAAAATGGAAAGGGACTGAATATTGGAGTTTGCCGGGTGGATTAATCAGGCAAAGTGAAGATATTGACAATGCAGCAATCCGGATTTTGCAGGAAAGGACTGGTTTAGGCCAAATATTTTTGAGGCAATTTCATACTTTTGGAAAAATTGAAAGGTATGATAATCAAAAGATTATCTCTAAACTTTCCCATGTTATCGATCCTGAATCATGGTATGACAGAGCTATTTCTATAGGCTATTATGCTTTGGTAGATTACGCTGAGGTTTTTCCCAATCCCGATCAGTTTACAGACGAGTGCCAATGGTGGATTTTGGAGGAAGTTCCGGAATTGTTGTTTGACCACAATGAGATTTTAAAAAAAGCCTTGCATTCTTTAAGGTTGGAATTAAGTTACCAGCCCGTAGGGTACAACCTACTTTCCGAAAAATTTACTATGCCGGAAATGATGAGGATGTATGAGGCCATTTTGGGAAGTAAAATTGATCCCCGTAATTTTCAAAAGAAAATTCTTAATTCAGGAATTGTGATCAAGCTTAATGAAGTAAAGAAAGGATTGGCCCACAAATCCCCCAATTTGTACATGTTTGACAAGGTGAAGTACCAGCAAATATTGGAAGGTGGTGGTTTGTTTATTATCTAATAGTATTTATGGAATTGGATAATAAAATCTTTAAATTGATTAAAAATCACCTCAAATGGCATCTTCAACACATCAGATCCAAAAAACAGCATATTTGCTGTTTATTATCGTTGTCGTTTTTTGGATTTTAAAAGTCGGTTCTTTCATCATCATACCTTTAGTATGGGGAGTTTTTTTCGCATTTTCTCTGTTTCCTATTTCTAATTGGTTTGAGGAAAAAAGGATTCCACGGGGATTAGCCATCACCTTGACAATTGTTTTGATTTCCGCTGTTGCCTTATTGGTTTTTTATACTTTGATCAACCAAGTTGTAAATTTGATTTTGGACATTCCTGAGATAAGTGACTCGTTCAACAAAAAAATTTCATTGTATTTCGCAGACCTTGGCGGAAAGATCGGTTTTGAAGGGATGTCCATGCCTGAGATAAGCGACATTTTTACCCCGGAAAGCCTAAATACAACTTTGAGGGAAACAGTTAAATCTCTGACATTGGCGGGCATCATACCATTATTTATTTTTTTGATGCTTTATTATACTGATTTCTTTATGGAGTTTTTAAAGAAAGTCTCAGGAAATGATAATAATTCGATTTTGAATTGGATAGAGGATTCAGGAAAGGTCATTCAATCATATCTTGTGGGCATGGTCATCGTGACGGGAATTGTATCGGTAATGTCAGGCGTGGTTTTTTATTTCCTTGGGATCAAATACTACCTGCTATTTGCAGTTTTCATCGCAGTCATGAATCTAATCCCTTATGTTGGGGTGATACTCAGTTCTTTCTTGGTTGTTTTTTATGTTTTGTTGACTACAGATAACCTGTTTTACCCATTTATTACCTTATTTATGCTTTGGATTATTCAACTCACTGAAAACAATTTAATCACTCCGGTTATTGTGGGTTCCAAGGTCAAGGTCAACACGATGGTGGTGATATTGGCTATCCTTATCGGGGGGAGTTTGTGGGGCGTTTCAGGAATGATTTTGTTTATTCCATTGATGGGTGTTCTGAAAATAACTTTTGATAGGATTCCTTCATTGGAGCCATATGGCTACTTACTTGGGGATAAATTTCCGATAAATGAAAAAAATGAAAATTTTTGGAAGCTGTTTTTGAAAAAAGTTAAAAACAAAAAAGAGGCTTAAGAGCCTCTTTTTTGTTTTTGTGCGCACGAGAAGACTCGAACTTCCACACCTAATGGCGCTGCCACCTGAAGACAGTGCGTCTACCAATTTCGCCACGTGCGCATCAATAATAA
>NZ_JANSUY010000031.1 GCF_024741135.1 Aquiflexum gelatinilyticum | reverse complement strand
TAAAAACAAAAAAGAGGCTTAAGAGCCTCTTTTTTGTTTTTGTGCGCACGAGAAGACTCGAACTTCCACACCTAATGGCGCTGCCACCTGAAGACAGTGCGTCTACCAATTTCGCCACGTGCGCATCAATAATAAGTCGGGGTGGCAGGATTCGAACCTACGACCTCCACATCCCAAATGTGGCGCGATACCGGGCTACGCTACACCCCGAATTAAAGAATCCTTCGATTCCTTGCAGAGAGTGGGGGATTCGAACCCCCGGTACGGAATTACCCGTACGACAGTTTAGCAAACTGCTGGTTTAAGCCACTCACCCAACTCTCTGTTTGTTACAGTATAATTTCGGTAAACTGCTAACTTCCCAATTACCATTTGGATATCAGGAAAAACTACCTACCAAACTTTATATTTGCTTATTCTTAAACCTAGGCTTTATTTTTTGATTTAAGAGATGCAAATATAAATGAATATTCATCAGATATACAAAACTGGATTGTCATTATATATCCGACAGCCTTCCTCAATCAGGGACTGAAGAAATAAGACTCTGACATTCAATCAGAAAAAAAATAGTTGTGATGTCCTTTTCACTTCAAAATTTTTTAAGAATAGGAGGTTAATTCAAAAAGAATAAGAAATGAACTATGGAAGCAAGGGATTTACGAGGTAAATTTTAAATCTCTGGTGGAGAAGACCACATAGAAAAATATAAAATTATAGGTTTAAAAAACTTAAGTGTTATTTGGTTTAAATTTTAATTTGAATTTTTTTCAAAAAATTTCTCACAGCATTTTTGTGGTTTCAATATATTAAAATGGTGTTTATTGAGATTTAATCACTTTTTAATATTCTCTGCTAACGTATTGGTATTCAATTTTATAGATCGTCATGAAATTGTCTTTGGACAATTCATTATATTGCAGCCTCTAATTCGGAAAATAGTCACTCGCAAGTGAAAACGGTCTCACCCCCCGGTTAATTATCAAGATGATACATTCTAAAAAAATCAAAGATTTGTTGCCTGTATCCCTCCGGGAGAGCAAACTCTTGGTTTGTGTTTTGGATCTTGAAGGTGAAGTAGCCCAATCCAATTCCACCTTTAATACGTTTTTCAAGTTGTCATCAGACGAAAAAACCTGTTTTTTTGAATTTTTCAATGATAATCAAAAAGTAGAGATTGAGCCACTCATTTCTGAACTGATTGGTAGGCCCAACAATATTATCCATTACTCCCAAGTTTGTTTCAACAGCTTGGTTTCGTGGGAGTTTTCTTTTTTAAAAAATATTGAAGGGGATTTTTTGGGAATTCTTGGAGTAGGTACAGTCAAAAATGAATCTGAGTATTTATCCAAGCAAATCGGTTTTAATGTCAATGTAGAGTCTGACATTTATATTCAATTGAACTCAGATTGGGAAATTCAGTTTTCAAATTCTCTTGCGGATGTCTTTTTTGGAAGCCCAAGCAACCAGCTGATTGGCAGGAAAATTTGGCAGGTTTTTCCGGATCCAAAGATTTATGAATACGCATTGAAGTTCAAAAAAGCCAAAGAATCAGATTCAATCACTGTTATTGACGATTTTATTTCTGAAAATGGCAGGTGGTATCAAATAGTAATCCATCCCAGAATGGCTTGGATGGACATTTATTTCAAAGATGTTTCTGATGTGCAGTTATTGGGCAATGAGGTGGGTCGGCTTGACTCAACTTTAGAAGCTATTCTAAATAATTCTGAACAGGCTTATATTTTAATGAGCCAAGATTTAAGGATTTTAAAATTTAATGTAAAGGCTTCAAATCAAGTGAACTCTTATTTAGGTAAAAGCCTTGATATTGGACAGAAATTCTTGCATTTTTTACTTCCCGGTATGGAAGAAAAAGTTTTGACAAATCTTGAAGCAATCATAGGAGGGAACCATCTGAGCTTTAAACAATCCTTGTTCAGCATTGCCAATAATGAAGAAAGATTGTTTCTGCATGAGTTTTTTCCGGTCACAAACATGCATAAAAAAGTGATTGGTTTTGTTTATTGCAATAAGGATATCCATGATGACGAAGCTGTTTTTGCCAAACTTCTTGATCAGAATAATGTCCTTAAAGAAATTTTATTCACCCAATCTACGGTTTTGAGGTCTCCTTTATCCTCCATTTTGGGATTGCTGGAATTATTGGATAAAAAGCAACTTGACAAGGAAAATCAAAAATACCTTTCCTATCTCAAAGTTTTGGCAGAAGAGCTCGATCAGATTATCCGAAAAAACACGAAAACGATCAACGAATCCGATCCATTTTGATTTGGCTTTCCTTCAAAACAATTCCATAAACAAGATGTTATTTGACTAAGGTGATCAAATGACTTAGGTAATGAAGGAAGTACTCAAAGAAATCAAAATTGAAAAGGATTGGAATGTGGAAGATGTCAATTCCAATGAAAAAGTTGATGGCTTCTTAATAAAAGACGGCATCTTCATTAGAAATAAGGGAAATTTAGTAAAGGTTAAATGGACCGATATTCTGTGGCTAAAAGGAGATGGTAATTACACTACTTTAGTTACCAGAACGCAAGTTTTTTCTCTAAGAAATATCCTTAAGGAATTTGAATCAGTACTTCCGATCCAAGAGTTTTTCCGAATCCATAAAAGCTACATCGTCCGATTAGATGAAATCAAAAGCATCAATCCCCGGGAGGTGATGATAGGCAATGACTCTGTCCCTGTCGGTAGGACATACTTCCAGGACCTGATCAATGGAATCAAAAAATTGGGCTCTGCTGGAGGAGATTGATCCCGTATCTCCTCTCAGTTTCCCCACAAAAGACTGCTGTCCCCATAGCTTAAAAACCTGTAATCTTTATCTAAAGCTTCATTGTAGATTTTTCGCCAATTACCTTTTGTAAAGGCAGCAACCAAAAGAATTAAAGTGGAGGAGGGCTGGTGAAAGTTTGTCACAAGCGCGTCGCAGACTTTGAAATCATAACCCGGCATGATCATTATTTCAGTAGATCCGGTGATTTCATTCAGGTTATTTTGCTTCATATAGTTTAAAATGGCTTCAAAACTTGAGGTTCTATCAGGTAAACTTTCAAAATCTGAATAGGGGTAAAGTTTTGGTATTTCAAACAAGTTGCTTTTTTCGAGCCCCAACCGTACACCAAACCAATATAAGCTTTCCAAAGATCTCATGGATGTAGTTCCTACAGCAATGATTTTATCTTTTTGGCTGGCAAGGTTAATTATGGTTTCTAATGTGAAAACCATCTGTTCGCTGTGCATGGGATGAAAGGCTACGTTTTCTTCCTTAATGGGCTGAAAAGTTCCTGCACTGACATGAAGGGTTAAGAATTCTTTTTTTACCCCTTTTTCTTCCAAGGCTTGCAAGACTTCCTCGGTAAAATGAAGTCCCGCTGTCGGTGCAGCTACTGCGCCTTCTTTTTTAGAATAAACAGTCTGATATCGGGTTTTGTCTTTTATGGTAGCTTTTCTGTTAAGATAGGGTGGGATGGGAACTTCTCCAGCAGCTTCGACAATCGTTACGAAGGGGACTTTGTTTCCGGACCAAGTAATTTCCACATGCTTTTCTGACCTGTCAACAATTCTTGCATTGATAATTTCTGTTTTCCCATGAATAATGATCTGCCCTTGCAATATTTCATTTTCTCTCCATTTTTTGAGGTTGCCAATAAAGGTTTCCCAAATAACGGAAGAGGTATTGGTCATGATCTCACTGATGATTGTGCTTGGATACAAAGGTTTTAATAGAAAAATCTCGATTTTTGCACCTGACTCTCTTTGAAAGATAAGTCTGGCAGGGATGACTTTTGTATTATTGAATACCATCATGCTCCCGGCAGGAATGAAATTGGGAATTTCAAAAAATCGGTGGTGGGAAATCGCCTGAGAACAGTATTGTATCAGCTTCGAATCAGAACGGTTTTCAAGTGGGAATTTTGCTATTTTTTCCTCGGGAAGGGTATATTCGTAATCAGATAATTTAATATCCTCAATTTCTTTAATCTTTGTCATTGGGGTGTTTTAAGTAATAGAGCGCAAATATATACCTAATGGAAGGAGTTTTAAAGGATATTCAATTTTCATATCAGCCCTATTTATTGAAATTTAAGTTTGACGCAGGCACTTCCCGTGGTGTTTTGAAAGAGAAAGTGAGCTATATACTCAAAGCTGTTTCAAAACATAATCCTGAAGTTATTGGATGGGGTGAGGCAGCGCCATTGCCAAAACTAAGTATTGATGATGTGCGAAATTTTGAGGAGGTGTTGGAAGGTACAGTCAAAAAACTGTCAGGAATGTCTGTCATGGATAGTGAATCTGAAGTATTGGAATGGGTGAAAACCAATATTTCCGAAAATTTTCCAAGTATTCATTTTGCATTTGAAACGGCTCTCCTTGACCTATTGCATGGTGGCAAGAAAATGATCTTCGATACTCCTTTTTTCCATTCAGAAAAAGCCATGCCGATCAATGGCTTGATTTGGATGGGAGATCGTGAATTCATGCTAGATCAAATAGACAAAAAGCTAGCCGAGGGATATTCCTGCATCAAAATGAAAATTGGAGCGATCGATTTTGATCAGGAGTGTGATTTGTTGGGATATATCAGAAAGCGGTTTGGGGCTGAAAAAGTAACATTGAGGGTAGATGCAAATGGTGCATTCACTACAAAGGAAGCTCTGGAGAAATTAAAAACCCTTCATGAATTTGATTTGCATAGTATTGAGCAGCCGATCAAACAGGGTCAACTTCCTGAGATGGAAAGTCTTTGCCGGCTTTCTCCCTTGCCAATTGCTTTGGATGAGGAATTGATTGGTATTCATAATTTAGAAGAGAAACGAAGACTTTTGGAAACCATCAGGCCTCAATATATTATTCTCAAGCCAACATTGTTAGGGGGAATTGGATCTAGTAGAGAATGGATTGGATTGGCAGAATCTATGGATATAGGTTGGTGGATGACCTCTGCTTTGGAAAGTAATATAGGATTGAATGCGATCGCTCAGTTTACATCTATTTATAACATTATTTTGCCTCAAGGGTTGGGAACAGGCCAACTTTATCACAACAATATTGATTCTCCTTTGAGGATAGAGAAAGGGGAAATTAAGTATGGCATTGGCAAATGGGGACTTGAGAAAAAATTGGCATAAAAAAAACCCCGATTGCTCGGGGTTAATTTCACTAGATGTCAATGGGTTGTATATAGATTAAACTACCTTTACATTCACTGCATTTAGGCCTTTTCTACCTTCTTTAAGGTCGAAAGTAACTTCGTCATCTTCTCTGATTTCGTCGATCAAACCAGTGATGTGAACGAAATACTCTTTAGAAGACTCATTGTCAACGATAAAACCGAATCCTTTGGACTCATTAAAAAACTTAACTTTTCCTGTGTTCATGATAAATTGTATTGAATTAATATTTCGTCAAATTTAAGGATACTTTTAACATATAAAACGAATGAGTTAAATTATTTTAAAAGTTTTTTTAAAATAATTGCAATTACATTTAAAAAATTAGTGAATATTATTTTGAAATCTTTCAAATTGTCAGATTTTAATCCAATCTAAAAAAATAGACAGGCTTATTGAATTTGGTTTCTGCGCCGGTCTTGGACAGCTTTCCTGTTTTTAGGTTTCTTTCAAATGCAACGATTGTACCTGAACCTTGATTGCCTACTATAAGAAATTTACCGTCACTAGTAATTACAAAATTTCTGGGATTTTCGCCTCCTGTTTTAACCCTTTCTACAAAAGTCAAAGTGCCGCTTTTTCCTATTTCAAATACTGTAATTTCATTGGCATCACCTCTATTCGAAGCATATACAAACTTCGCATCCGGAGATATGCGGACCTCTGCTGCACCGACATTACCTTTAAAATCTTCTCCTGTCAAAGGCAATGCCTGTATTTTAGACATTTTTCCGGCCTCATAATTATAAACACCAAGTTCCGCTGTCATTTCGTGGATAAGGTAGACAATACTTCCGTTAGGGTGTATTGCCAAATGCCTCGGACCTGCACCTGCTGCTACTTCGACGGATCCGGGATCCGAATTATTGAATGGTACAGCATATGTCGGATTGAAATCATAAAGGTGAATTTTATCTGTTCCTAAATCTCCCACCAATAATTGTTTGCCATTGGGATGAAAGACGGTACTGTGTACATGGGCTTTTTCCTGTCTTGCAGGATTAATGCTTTGTCCTTCGTGTTGGTATGTTTGGACATGGTTCAAAATTCCATCCTGAATTTTGTAAGCAGAAAAATTACCCCCCGAATAATTGCCTACTACCAAAAACTCCTCCTTGGGATCCAAACTTAAGTAACAGGGATGGTCACCATAGGTATCCTTTGTGTCCAATAATTCAAGTGTATTGTTTTGTCTGTCAAATTTAAACGATTTCACTTTTCCTCCGTTTTCACCTGACGTTTCTTCTACAGCATATACCATGGTCTGGGCCCTGTTGCTGATGACAAATGAAGGATTGGAAACACCTTTAGTCAGAATTTGGGTTTGTAGGATATTTTTATCAGGATTGAAAGTGAGAAGCCCAATTCCCTGTTCCTCAGAATCTGTGTAAGCTCCCAAAAGGAAAGAATAAACAGGTTCCACTTTTTCTTCTTGAGGAGATTCATCGCAAGAGTAGGTCATGATTATGATAGTAAAGAGCAAAATTGAATAGGCTATTTTTTTCATATTGAGGTGTCTTTTTCTGGTTTGATGGAAGAATTGTGTTTTTCACTGTACAATTCATGGGTTACTTCATCATATTGTCCTGCTAGGTCATCCACTTTGGTCCCTTTCCATATTGGAGTTTTGGTGAAA
This sequence comes from Aquiflexum gelatinilyticum, assembly GCF_024741135.1. Taxonomy (GTDB): domain Bacteria; phylum Bacteroidota; class Bacteroidia; order Cytophagales; family Cyclobacteriaceae; genus Cognataquiflexum; species Cognataquiflexum gelatinilyticum. Next base: position 20,603 of record NZ_JANSUY010000031.1, on the reverse strand, counting down.
TAAGCCGCCCTTGCAAGTAAATGCCCACCAATCGATATAGTTAGAAATACGAATAAAATAATGGCAACTATCCGGGTTGTCACCGAATAATCATTGAAATAAAGTGCAGCTGAAGTCAGCATCAACCCTATGCCCAAAGTAGAAGCTTTGGCTGTAACTGATATTCTCAAATAGACATCGGGCTTTCTAAGCAAGCCAATGGATGAAGAAAGTATAAATATCGCTCCAAATGAAGCCAAAATCATGATGAGGATATCTTTCATTTTCTTTGTCTTTGTTCAAGGTAAAATGCATAAGCCGAAGTACTTAGAAATGCAATCAGGGCGAAAAGCATTGCCACATCCAAAAATGTACTTTGGTTGGTTTGGATACTGTAAATAGCGATGATACACACTGAAATCAAAATCAGCATGTCCAAAGCGATCACCCGGTCAGGAAGGCTTGGACCTTTCAAAAACCTGATGAAAACCAAAATTACGGATAGTCCCAATATTGGTATAATGATCCAATTAAAGTAGTCGTATAAGCTCATCGCATAAGTTCCAATAAGGGTTTTTCAAACTTCAGCTTGATTTCTTTTATGAAATTTTCTTTGTCCAAAAGATGCATCACATGCACGTAAACCACCTTTTTATCATCCGAAACATCCATGATTAAAGTGCCCGGAGTAAGAGAAATAATATTTGATAGGATACTTATTTCAACATCTGTTTTTGCATCAAGGGGAACTTTGACAATAGCCGGTTCAAGTTTTGATTTGGGATAAAATGATTCCTTCAATGACTGAAAATTGGCTTTGATTATTTCCCAAAAAATAAACGCTATGTAAGCTAGCAGTTTTGGAATGACAGTAAAATACTTTCTTTCCTCTTTTTTGAAAGTGATTACCCACAAAATCGTAAAGCTGATAAAAAAGCCAAAAAGAAAGTTTTCCTCCGTGAGGGTTCCTGTTGCCATTACCCAAATGATGGCTAAAATCAAATTACTCAAAAACAGTGATTTTGTCATGGGGTTATCGCTTTTAGTCCCAATACTGCCTCAATGTACCCTGTCGGATCCATCAATTCGGAAGATATTTTTTGGGAAAGTAAAATAATATTCTCAGCACTAAATCCAATGTAAAGTGAAATTGCAGCCAAAAGGAAAATCGGAAATACCATCAGCCATTGATCAATTAGAGGCATTTGACCAAAATAAAGCCCATTTGCTTTTTTTGGTAACCCTACACTATTTTTCCAAAAAACCTCTCCCCACAACCTCGCGATCACCCATAAGGTAAGAAAACTTCCCAAGACGATAAACCCGATCAAGAAAAAGTCTTTAGTCTCCAATCCTGCCTGGATCAGAAATATTTTGGCCCAAAATCCGGAAAGTGGAGGAATTCCAACCAGGGAAAACAAAGGGATTGCCATTAGCAAAGACAACAAGGGGAAGTTTTTATACATTCCGCCTAGTTCTTTGATATCTTGGGTACCGTTGATTTTTAAGATCAATCCTGAAACCATAAAAAGATTGGTCTTTACTATGATATCATGAATGAGATAAAAAATGGTACCCATGATGGCCAATTCGGTGTAAATCCCCAATCCCGCGATAAGGAAACCTATATGGCATATGATGAGGTATCCAAAGACCTTTCCCATATTTTGTTGGAGAATAGCTCCCAATCCTCCCGAAAGGATGGTAAGTGCTGCCAAGACGACCATGATATCCCCCATAAATTCATCACCGCCAAACATCAATGTAAATGTCCTTAACATGGCATAAATCCCCAACTTGGTCAGCAGTCCTGCAAAAATCGCAGAAACAGCAGGTGGAGGAGTATGATAGGATGCAGGTAACCAAAAATACATCGGAAAGATGGCTGATTTGATTCCGAAAGCCACCAGAAAAATACCGGAAGTCACACTTACCAATCCACGGTTTTGAAGACCATCAAGCTTGATTGCGACATCGGCCATATTGAGTGAGCCGGTAAGGCCGTATATAAAACCAATTCCGATCAAAAACAGAGAAGATGCTAAAAGATTAAGCGAAACGTATTTGAGAGCTCCTTCCAGTTGCTGTTTTTTTCCTCCAAGAGTCAACAGGACGAAAGAAGAAATGATGACAACCTCAAACCAAACATAAAGATTAAAAATGTCTCCTGTTAAGAATGCCCCTTGAAGGCCCATAATCAAAAAGTGGAAAATAGGGAAAAAACCGAAAGCAAGCCTTTCTTTTCTCATACTTCCTGTGGAAAAAATGGAAACAGCCAATCCCGAAATGGAGGACAACAAAACCATGGTCACGCCAAAAGTATCTGCGACAATGCTGATTCCAAATGGCGCTTTCCAATCTCCAGATTGGGTGACCATGATACCCTTTTCCCAGACCTGGAGGAAAAGCCAAATGCTGATTCCCAGCCCAATAACCGAAAACAGAATGCTTAAAACTTTCTGTAAATTGATTTTTCTCCAGAAAAACAACAAAATCGTCCCAGCTATAAACTGGAAAATAATGGGCAATACTATCATGGAATTACTCATATCTCCTCATCCGTAGAGTTAAGCTCGTCCAGATCGTCTGTATTGAGCACATTGTACACCCTTTTTATCAAAATAATCGCAAATGATTGAAGGCCGAATCCTATCACTATCGCTGTCAAAACCAATGCTTGGGGAACCGGGTCCGCATAGATATCTGTAAATACTTTTAAGCCATCTTCAATTACTGGGGGATTACCTTTGACAAGCCTACCCAACAGGAAAATCAAAAGATTGGCCCCGTTTCCCAATAATATCAATCCTATGATCATTTTGAACATGCTTCTTCGCAGCAACATGTAGAGACCGCCCGCATGAAGAAAACCGATAATAACAACGAGAAGTATTTCCATATCAAACAGTGTCAGTGATTGAAAATATGATAGTGAGAGTGGCTCCGATCACTACTAAATAAACCCCAATATCAAAAATCAAGGCTGATCCAACCATACCGATAAACCTAAAAGGTTCTTCAAACCATAAACCTTTGAGTAAGGGTGCATCAACAAAAAACGGAGCAATAGCTGCCCCAACTGCAAATGCAAGACCGATTGGCATTAGGTATCCTGGATTGATCTTGATGATACTTTGTGTTTCCTTGAGACCAAAAGCAAATGAATGGATCAAAAATGCAATGGATGCCATCAACCCACCTACAAAGCCCCCGCCCGGCAGATAATGACCCCGCAACAAAATGAAAATAGAAAACAAAAGAAGAAGGGGTAATAAATATGATGAGGCGGTTTTGAATATTAAAGATTTCATAAGTCTTTTTTAGAGGGATTAAGGTCTAGTTTCATTAAGCTAAAGACACCTGCTGCGGCAATCACCAAAACCACAGTCTCTATCATGGTATCAAAACCCCGGTAATCGACCAATATCACATTGACGACATTTCTGCCTTTGGCAAGTAGGTAAGCATTGTCAGCAAAGTATTTGGAAACTTCTGAAGAGGAAGGTTCTTCAAATACCTCCAATGTCAAAATGGCTATCAAAACCCCAAATGTAAGAGAAAGGAATGCGTCCCTAAATTTCATTCCTTTGGATGAAAAGGATTTGTTTTTGGGAAGTTTGACAAGTACAAGCATAAACAACAAAACTGTCAAGGTATCTATTGAAAACTGCGTCATGGCCAAATCCGGAGCTGAGTAAAAAATAAAAAACAGACAGTTTGCGAAACCTACCACCCCAAGAGCGACAATTGCCGTAGTCCTTGAATTGGTGGAAATGGCAAAAATGATGGAAATGATCATCATCAAAACTACAATGGCTTCATAATAGGATACTGTTGATATTTGTTCCCAATCAATGTAAATATTGACCTCCCCAAATAAGCGGTAAGCCATCAACAAAGTCAAAAACGCCAGAATGGTAATGACATAATTTCTTAAATACCCATTTTGGAAAAACCTCGTCCAGAATCGGGCAAAGGATCCAAATAGATTACTTCCGTTTTCAATGATATTCTGAGGAGAAATGACTTCAAACTTGAAAGTTTTTTCGATTAGTGCTTTGGAAGGTTTTAAAAAGAAATAAAGAAGCCCGCCAGATACTAAAGTTAAAACACTTAATAATAAGACTAGATTGAATCCATGCCAAAGCTTAAGTTCTATGGTTGTATCTGACCCTGAAATACTGCTGAAAACCGGTTGAATCAAGGATTCCTGAATAAAAAAAGGAAACATCCCAAATCCCAAACTCAAAAATCCCAATAGGAGTGGAGGTACCCAAAGTAAAGGTGAAGGCATATGGGCTTTATTGAATTCAGAAGGAAGGTTTCCTGTAAAAGGCTTGATTCCCGCCCAAAATCCTGCGACCAAGAGAAGTATTTTGGTTAATACGGCCAATGCTGTCAAGATCAAAGCCCAATTACCTAACTGCAAAGTCGCCTCGTACATAACTTCCTTGCTGATAAATCCGAGTAAAAATGGCAGCCCGGCACTTGAAAGTGCTGCAAGAAAACCGGCTATTGCCACAGGCATCATTACCTTTTGTAAACCCGCGAGTTTACTGACATCCCTTGATCCTGTTTCATGGTCAATGATTCCGGTGATAAGGAAAAGTGCAGCTTTATACAATGCATGGGCAAGGATAAAAATCCCTGCGGCCAAAAGCGATTTTTCGGTTCCTATTCCTATCAAGAAGACCAAAATCCCCAAAGCGGAAATAGTGGAATAAGCTAGAATACCTTTCAAATCCACCCTGAAAACTGAATGGATTGCGGCATATACCATAGTAATGGCACCTACAGTCACCAAGGTGCTGTTCCACCAAATGGTGTCTCCCAAAAGAGGGGTAAACCTAGCCAAAAGATAAATACCGGCTTTTACCATCGTCGCAGAGTGGAGGTAAGTACTTACAGGAGTCGGGGCTTTCATTGCCCCAGGAAGCCAAAAATGAAAAGGAAACTGGGCTGATTTGGTAAATGCACCCACAAACATCAAAGCGATAATCCAACCATAGGAATTGCTGTTTTTTATTATTTCAGAGGAATTGAGCAATTCTGTAAAAGAGTAACTTCCGCCTACAACTTGTAGCAGGATAATACCCGAAAGCATCACCAAACCACCAAAACCTGTAATGCTAAGCGCTGTCAAAGCCGACTTTCTGGAAGCCGGGTCGTCATTGTTGAATCCGATCAGGAAATAGGAGCTGATACTCGTCAATTCCCAAAAAATAAACATGCTCATCAAATTATCAGAAAGAACCACTCCGAGCATGGAAGCCATAAACATCGACAGGTAGCCATAAAACCTATCTAAATATTGGTGGCCTTTCAGGTAATTTGCCGTGTAGGCAAAGACCAAGGTGCCGATTCCGGTAATCATCAAAGCAAAGAGCAGTGATAAACCGTCAAGCCTGAATGAAAGGTCTATTCCTAAACTTGGGACCCAATTGTAATGAAAGAGAATCTGACCTTCTGATTTGATTTTTTCCAGAAATCCTAAAAAATAAAGGAATAAAAATAAAGGAATAAGCGGATATACAAGTGAAATAGCTCTTTTTGTAAACCTGCTGAAAAAAGGAACAAGTAAGGCGAAAATAAACCCCAAAACTACTGCTACAAGCATATTTTTCAGATTATCTGATTTTTAAAATTTTTCGTCCCAAAATACGAATTATTTCTTAGATAGAATCTTCGTTGTTGGGTTGCTGTTTGAAGGAGATATTTGATTTTTTAGAATTATTTGAAAAAAAAGTCAATATATTTTGAAAAATAGGTAAAAAAATAGCTTTTCATTATCGAATAAACCAAAAACTAGCCTGATTTATTATTTTTTGCTAAATTCACGATCAATAAACCTATTGATCCGATTATGTCCAAAAACCATTATCAAACCGAAGTTTCCAAAAGATTTACGATTTACAACAGTCTTTTTTTGGATTTGCCCTTCAGTGATATCCATCGAACCGGGACTCTACTGCCGATTTTGTCCAGTAAATGTCAGGAAGGATTCGAAAAAGACAAAACCCCAAAAGAAATCATCAGGGGATTTTTTAATGAAATGATGGCCAACAATTCAGAGGAAGAGCGCCATGATTTGCTTTTTAAAATGGTACAATATGTAGAGAGGCAGGTAGTTTTGTTTGATTCCATAGAAGATGCAGCTTTTGAAAGAATACATGATATCAAAGGAAAAGGGAGTGTAAAGGCCTTAATCACCAGGGTCGACAATGATCGAAAGCGGGAGGCTTTGATTGAAAAACTGAAGAACTTCTCGGTCAGGTTAACGTTGACTGCCCACCCGACTCAGTTTTATCCGGGCAATGTCCTTGGGATCATCACCGATCTTGAAACCGCCATCAGAGACAATGACCTAGGTAATATCAACCTGCTCCTGCAGCAATTGGGCAAAACCGGTTTTATCAACAAAGACAAACCTACGCCGCTGGATGAGGCTGTAAGTTTGATATGGTTTCTGGTTAATGTGTTCTACCAAAGCATGCCCGATATCATTACCAGGTTATTGAATAGCCTTGATATTCCTATAGACGAGTGGGACAACCCCGGATTGTTGAAAGTTGGTTTTTGGCCGGGAGGAGATAGGGATGGCAATCCATTTGTCACCCATGATACCACAGTGAAGGTCGCTGAAAAACTCCAAAAATGGATAGTAAGGTGCTATTACCGTGATGTCAGAAAACTTAAAAGAAGGTTGACTTTCAAAAATGTCGAACCGATTATGTTGAAAATTGAGAATGGTCTGTTTGATTCTCTTTTTGACAACCAAAACTTTTATTTATCCAAAGAGGCATTGATTAGTGATTTGATGGAAGCAAGAAAAGCCCTTATTGAATTACATGACGGCTTATTCCTTGAGCAATTGGACGAGTTCATTCTGAAAGTAAAAATATTCGGTTTTCATTTTGCAAATATGGACGTGCGTCAGGACAGCCGTAAGCATGATGGACTTTGGGATGAAATCATCGAGAATCAATTCGGAAAAGAAGCGCTCCAAGCTTATCATAAGCTTGGCGAAGAAGAAAAAATCACTTTTATCCAAGGGATAGATTCACTTCCTGAAATCACTTCTCTCAAGGACGAATTTCACCATGACATGTTGAGGAGTTTTGATGCGATCAAGATTGTCCAAAAAAACAACGGAGAGGACGGATTACACAGATATATCATTTCAAATTGCCAGTCCGCCCTTCATGTTTTGGAGGTTTTTAGATTGGCACAATTGACATTAGGAAAAGATGTTGAGAAACTGCCTTTGGATATTGTTCCGCTTTTTGAGACCATTGATGATCTTGCTAAGGCGCCCAATATCATGGAGCAGCTTTATCAGAATGAAGCTTACCGCAAACATTTGGAAAGCAGAAAATCAAAGCAAACCATTATGTTGGGATTTTCTGACGGTACCAAAGACGGTGGCTATATCCGCGCCAATTGGTCCATTCTCCTTGCAAAAGAAGAGCTGACAAAAGTTTCAAGACTCAATGATGTCAGTGTTGTTTTCTTCGACGGAAGGGGAGGACCTCCTGCAAGGGGTGGAGGAAACATGCATAACTTCTACGCTTCTCTTGGGCAACAGGTAGAAAATGAAGAGATTCAGGTGACTATCCAGGGACAGACCATTTCTGCCAATTATGGTAAGCCTGTTTCTTGTACCTACAACTTGGAGCAACTGCTTTGCGCAGGGATAGAAAATGAATTGTATCCTTCCTCAGAAAAAACGCTGAATGCGGGTCAACGTGCTCTGATTGATCAGATGGCTGATTTCTCTTACGGGTTTTATAGAGATTTCAAAAACCATCCACAGTTTCTGCCCTACCTAGAACACGTCACTCCCTTGAAATATTTCGGACAGGTCAATATTGGTTCCCGTCCTTTAAAAAGAGGGAAAGATACAGGACTTAAATTTGAAGATTTGCGTGCCATTCCATTTGTAGGTTCATGGGCACAGATGAAGCAAAATATCCCAGGATTCTTTGGTGTAGGTGCTTCTTTGGAGGCCTTGAAGAAAGCTGGTAAATTTCCTGAAGCGCAGCAGTTGTATAATGATTCCCTGTTTTTCAGGTCATTGCTTGGAAATTCTATGCAGTCTTTGGCCAAGTCATTTTACAAATCAACAGCCTATCTCAAAGACAATCCAAAATACAGTGACCTTTGGACCTTGATGTTTGAAGAATACCAAAGATCCATTCAGATGCTTCTTGAAGTTTCGGGCATGGATACTTTGCTTCAGGACAACCTCACCTCCAAAGAATCCATAGCCATCCGGGAGAAAATCGTTTTGCCTGTGATCACCATCCAGCAATATGCGATACAGACCATGTTAGACAAAGGAGAAGATGATCCCGTGTTGCAAAAGCTGATTTTGCGGACAATGTTTGGCATCATCAATGCGGCAAGGAATGCAGCATAAAATTCAAAATCCCGGTCGAAAGTCCGGGATTTTTTTATGGATTTAAGCTTTTGTCTTTATTGATTTCCACTTTTGAAATTCCAATAATATCAGCTAAATTTTGTTGCCCGTCCAAGAAACAACCAACATTAATGAAAGGAATTCTTCAGAAGTCAAAGAGATATTGGGAATCAGATGCCTCCTTTATCACTTTATTAGTAATGCTTTTATTTACAGTTTTTTTTCTGCCAATATTGATCCACCACAAGGAAGATTCAACCTATTTTCTAAATACCATGTTTATCATGCTATTTGTAATCGGGATGTTTTCTGCAAGGGAAAGACTGTTTTTTACCATAGCAGCAACTTTGGTTGTGATCCATTTGGTACTGAGGATGATCAGATTCAGCGACAATCCTTATGAATTTTACTTTGAAGAAAGAATAGTTATTCTGCTCAACCTGCTTGTATTTTCTATCATCAATTTCAGGTTGTTGTTTAGAAACAGCGAAGTCAATCTTTACCGCGTCATTGGAGCCATCAATGTATATTTGCTTGTGGCGCTTATGGGTTCATTCGGATTTGAATTGATGCAATTATCAAATGGAAACGCGATATCGGGAGACATGACTTTTGAAGGTAGAGACCGTGATTTTGGCAATTATATTTATTTTAGTTTGGTTAGTGTTACCACGGTTGGATTTGGAGACATGCTTCCTGTCAGTATCGGTGCAAAAATGTTGTCTGTATTCCTTTCGACTTTTGGGATTTTGTATCCTGCCGTCGTCATTGCAAAATTGGTATCCTCTTCACCCCAAAGAGAAAAAGTTCTATAAAATCCCGCATATCCCTATTTTTTCAAATTTGAAATTGAGGAAAATGCGGGATTAAGATTTTTGAATCCCTTATCAATTCAGGGTATATTCTACTACGATTTCTGTATTGAGCAATTTTGAAATCGGGCAATTTTTCTCGGCATCCTTTACCAATTCTGCGAATTTTTCTTCAGAAATGCCATCCACTTTTGCTGTCAGGATCAGCTTAGACTGCTTGATGGTACCTTCTTCAAAAGTAATTACACCTTCCACGTGAAGTTCCTGAGGAGGAAATTCGGCTCCTGTCAGGTTAAAACTCAATTTCATGGCAAAGCATCCTGCATGGGCTGCGGCTACCAATTCTTCAGGATTGGTTCCGATACCTTCTTCAAATCTTGAAGAAAATGAATATTGTGTTTTGTCCAAAACGCCTGTTTGGGTTGTCAGATGACCTTTGCCTTCTTTTCCTGTACCTTGCCATACGGCCGTCGCTTTTCTTTTCATGTTAGTTTGGTTTAAAGTATTTAAAAGTATAAAATGTATTTTCACCTAACACCAAAAACGGGTCATTAGGTTTGTGATTTTTAATATTATTTAAAAAAAAGCCAAGAAATTCAGGATCATTCTGATTTCTTGGCTTTTAATTAGGCTTAATAGTATGCTATTTGGTTAGTGCCTTTTCTCTCTGTACTTCCAACATGTCTACAGGTGGAGGAGTATTGTCTCCCAATAAGTGTTGGACGAAATAATCTCCCATTCTCCAGAAGAAATATTCGGTCATATCCCCAAATCCATGGCGCTGACCGGGAAGGATAATAAAGTCAAACCTCTTGTTGGCTTTGATCAGGGCATTGGCCATGCGGATGGTATTGGCAGGATGGACGTTGTTGTCCACATCACCGGTGACCAAGAGTAATTTTCCTTTCAGGTTTTTGGCTAGGTCTGGATTTTTTTCGATCTGATAGACGAAAGTGGTGTCTCCTTTTGGTGAAATCTGTTCTTTGACACCATGATGTTTCTCTGACCACCAACGGTTATAAATGTTGTTTTCGTGGTTACCTGCACTAGACACCGCGACTTTGAAGAAATCAGGATACACCAACATCGCGGCAGTGGACATGAATCCTCCGCCTGAATGTCCATGAATCCCAACCTTTGATTTGTCAATGAAGGCATGTCTGTCTGCCAATTGTTCTATTGTCGCTTTTTTGTCTGCAAGACCATAATCTCTAAGATTGCCGTAGCCATAGTTGTGGTACCACTTGGACCTGCCAGGATGTCCTCCACGGTTGCCGACCGTGACCACTACAAATCCAAACTGCGCCAAACGGTCTGTTCTGTCCAATCCTCTTCCAAATGATTTGTTGACGGCTTCAGTCTGAGGACCAGGATACACATATTCAATGATGGGATAAGACTTGGTACTGTCAAAATCAAACGGCTTGTACATTACTCCAAATAGGTCTGTAATGCCATCATCTGCCTTCACTTTAAATGGTTCCGGGAATTGGTATCCTGCCGCAAAAAGTGAACTCAAGTCCGCTGTTTCCAAGTCCATTACTTTCTTGCCCAAGGCATCATAAAGTCCTGAAGCTGGGACAGTATTCACCCTTGAGTAATTGTTGACAAAAAATGTAGCCTTGTCATTCATCGAGGTACTGTGGTTGAAATCACCCGTATTCATCAAAGTAATGGTCCCACCGTTGAGGCTGACTTTGTATAAGTGCTCATAGTAAGGGTCTTCTTCTTTTTCTTTGCCATTGGCCATGAAATAAAGGAATCGGCCTTTTTCATCCACCTGGACGATATTTTCTGAGTGGAAAGGACCTGAAGTCAGCTGTCTTTTCAGATTTCCTTTGGTATCATACAGATAAAAATGACCCCAACCATCACGCTCTGACCAATGGATAATTTCTGTTCCGTTTGTGATGATCTCAGGCTTGGTAATATCGATGTACGTATTGCTTCGCTCCTCGATGAGGACCTCTTTCTTCCCTTCTTTGATGTTCCACCTGCAGATATCTATTTTTTTCAAATCCCTTGAGGTAATTGAAAAATAGAAGAAGTTCTCATCACCCAGCCATTTGACAGGCTTAAATTCATCATCTCTGGCAGATGCTGCGAAGCTTTCTGACCATAGTCCCAAAGTCTGGTCTTTGAAGGTAGCCGTTTCCAGGTTAGACATTTTTCCCGTTCCAAAAGAATAATGGAGTAGGTAGGAGATAGGTTGTTCCTTTTCTCCAGGCATGGAATATTTGTAGGTTTCCAAGGTCGGTCTTGGATCGCGGGTGTTGTGTATTACCCATAGGTCTTTTACTTTTCTTTGGTCGGTTTTGGTCAGGATAAATTCATTTGAATTTGCTGACCAAAGAATACCTGCCCGCTTTCTGTCATTTTTCTTTTTCTCTTCCTCCTCGTTATCATCACCCCTTCCAAAACCACTACTGTATCCAAAGTCTTTTTCCCCGTCAGTTGTCAGTTGTGTTTCGACGATAGTACTGTCCTTTTCATCTTTGATGGCTTTTTTGAAGTTGACTTTGTCCATCCAATAAAGGTTTTCATTTTTGACAAACACGATTTTGGAAGAGTCTGGAGCGATGTTGGCCCAGGCCAATCTTTTAGCTTCCTCTTCAGGATCCTTGACTTCTGTAAGCTGTTGGCTGTTTAGGTTGTAGCGAAAAACAAATGTTTTCTTCTCTAAAGAATCCTTTGCGCTTTTGTTTTTGGCTTTGATTTCTTCCCAATCTTTTTTCAGTATATCCTGTGTGCTTTTGATCTTGAATTGGATGGTGTTTTCGTCCTCCAAAAATTTCATATTGCTGATATCAAGGTGCTGTCCGTCAAAAGGGTCCTTGACTATTTTGGTGATTTCAGCAGCCAACTTGTCTTTGTCAAAAAGTTGGGTTTTTGATTTGGTTACAGGGTTGACGATGTACCAGTTTTTGCCTGAAGTAGTTTCATATTGATACCAAAAGCGATCGGATCTCTTAAGCCAATGTGCGTCTACTTCGGTGGAAAAAATCATTTTTTTTAGCTTTTCCGGCGAAAATCTCGATGCAAGCTCATAGTTGCCTTTTGTGGGAAGCTCCTGTCCAATGGCGGAATTCACCATTATAAAAAGGGAACATATCAGGTAAATTTTTCTCATTAGTCAATTTGGTTTATGAATTCGAAACTAACTAAAAAGGGATTTTTTTAGATAACCGTCGGTGGAAAAATAGGAGGTGATTTTTTGAAAATAATTGCTCAGGATGGAAAGTAAGATGGTTTTTTACTTGAATTGGGCAGTGAATAAGCTAGGTAAAAGATTATTTTTCAGGATTTAAAAAAGTGAATTATATAATATATTCACAATAATCAGTAATTATTCCAAGATATAAATCCTCATTTTTGTACTGTTTAAATTCAGTAAATACATAAAACAATAGTATGAAAAAGCCCTCAAAAAAAGAACCTGAGCATAATAATGGAATCTTATCAAAGTTAAACGACAATCCTGACCAAAAGGAAAAAACAGAGAACTCTGATAGAAAAAAAGGAATCATAGGCGAGATGAACGATGAGCCTGAGATGAAAAAGCCAAAGGAACTGAGCGTACAGAAAAATCTGTCCAATCTGCAAATAAAGAATTGAGTGCAGAAAGGAAGCAAACAGTTGACAATGCCACAGCTCCTAAGAATGGCATCATGAGTTGGTCTGTGTACCAGGATAAGGAAAAATCGAAGCTTCAAGAAAGCAACATTTCTTCAAAATAGGAAAGGTAGGTTCAAAGGCCTTCAAAAATCAAAATATAACCAAAACCAAAAAACCACAAAAGAATGGAAAACAAGAAAAACACATCACCAAAGTCTGCATCAGGATCAGAAAGCGCCGGATCAGGAAAAAAATCAGCCATGCAATCATCACAATTAATGAAATTGTTTGAAGACCAATTGAAAGATATCTATTGGGCGGAAAATGCATTGATAAAAGCAATTCCAAAGATGATCAAAAATGCCACTTCGGAAGATTTGAACCAAGCATTGACATCACACCTTGAAGAGACCAAAGGCCATTTAAGTAGGTTGGTGGAGGTTTTCTCTTTGATCAAAGTTAAAGCTGAAGGAAAAAAATGTGATGCCATGGAAGGGCTGATTGAAGAAGCTTCCGGTATAATGGAAGATTGTGAGAAAGGTTCAATGCGGGATGCGGGTATTATTTCCGCTGCACAGAAAGTGGAGCATTATGAAATAGCGACTTATGGCACGCTTAGACAGTTTGCCGAAACCTTGGGATTGGAAAAGGTCGCAGAACTATTGGAAAGTACCCTTCAAGAAGAGAAGGAAGCCGATCTAAAATTATCTGATGTTGCGATGGACGCAGTCAATATCGAGGCGGCTGAAGAAGTATCATAATCTGAAAAAGAATGAATAATATTTTCAAAGGCCTGATCGCAGGCTATGGCGCAAAAAAAATGGGAGGTGGATGCCTTGGAACAATCGTCGTTTTTGTCATCATATACTTTGTTTTGGGTCAATGCACCTAATCGTGTAAAAGCAGAATCATAATCAAATAAACTAAACCAATTTAATTTACAATGGAAAATCAACGCAATGAGAGAGAAGTTCTACATGATGGGACTTCGGAAAAAAGAATTTTGACTGGCATGTTCAGTGACCGCGAAAGCACAGAAAATGCTTACAATACCCTTAATGAAAGAGGTTATTCAAAAGATGACATCAACTTGATTATGTCTGATAAGACTCGAAAAACTCATTATTCTGATGATGCTTCAGAAGAAACGGAGATTGGGACCAAAGCTGCAGAGCATGCCGGCAAAGGTTCCGCTATCGGAGGTACTTTAGGGGCCATCGTGGGTGTCATTGCTGCTATTGGCACTAGTGTCGCTATTCCCGGACTTGGGATATTAATCGCGGGACCAATTGCTGCAGGACTGGCCGGAGCTGGTGCAGGTGGACTTGCAGGAGGTGTAATCGGTGCTTTGGTAGGTTCAGGTATACCTGAAGCCAGGGCAAAATTGTACGAATCAGGAATCGAAGAAGGCAATGTAGTTATTTCTGTGACTCCAAGAAATGCTGAAGACGCCAAGTATTTGGAAAATAATTGGAGAACCAACCGTGGTGAAGAAATTCACTGGTAGAACTCCACATTACCCTATGCAAGGGGCTATAACAGGTCCCTTGCATCTTTTATAAAACTTAACCAAACTATACTATGAAAACTCAAATCAATATTAAATCCATTGTGCTGCATACGATTTATGTCGCAGGCACCGTGTTCTTTGCATCATCTTGTTCAGAAACTAAAACCACCGATTCAATGGAAGTTGCTGAAGAAGAAAATGTCTCTAGACTTACCAGTGACGACGAAACAATGGTTGTTATTGACAATGACAATGGCGTGAAATTTTTGATGGCCGCAGCAGAAATACAATTAGAAGAAATCAGCTTGGGAAAATTAGCCCAACAAAACGGTAATTCCACGCATGTAAAGGAATTGGGTAAAATGATGGAAGCAGACCATACAAAAACTCTTTCTGAACTTCAGGCATTATCTCAATCGAAATCAGTTTCGATTCCAACAATGATCACAGAAGATTCTAAGGAAACATACGAAGATCTTGTAGACAAAACAGGGAATGATTTTGGAAAAGCTTACAGTGACTTGATGGTGGAGCATCATGAGGATGCCATTGAATTGTTTGAAAAAGCAGCTACCGATTCAGAAGATGCTGAAATCAAAGCTTGGGCAGCACAGAAACTTCCAACCATGAGAACCCATCTTGAACACGCAAAAGCCTGTAAAGAGGAATGTGATAAAATGGATTCTTAAATTATTAAACCAGAAGTAAAATGATCGGAATAAAAAATCTTGGAAACGAAGAGGCAATTCTCAAATTAAAGGAACTTGCTGAATCCATCGATATCTGTATGTTTTGCACCAACCTGAAAATAGATGATGGCGCATCTTGTAGACCCATGAGCACACAGAAAGTTTGTGAGGAAGGTAATATCTGGTTTTTCAGCAACTCGGATAGCGATAAAAACAAGGAAATAAAACAAGATGAAAATGTCCAGCTTTTCTATTCCCATCCGGGAAAAGATAGCTTCCTCATCGTAAATGGTGTGGCCGAGTTGATTTACGACAAAGAAAAGATCGAAGAACTTTGGTCACCAGTTCTCAATGCTTGGTTTCCTGACGGGAAAGAAGACCCGAATATTTCCGTCGTGAAAGTCATACCTTCTACTGCTTACTATTGGGATACGGAAGGAAACAAAATGGTCAATTTCTTCAAAATGTTGGCTTCGGCCACAACAGGTAAAAACCTGGTAGATGGCAATGAAGGCACTTTGATATTGAATAGTCTGTAATCCTTTGGAAAATATTTTTTTTGACACCCCTGTAATTGCCTGTGGTGCAAACATCCACATTTAGATAGGGGAATAAGGGTGAATCCGGTAATCGTAGGATTGTTGGATTCACTTTTTTTTGATAGCATAGGGGAAAACAAAAAAAGTCTCCCAGAAGGAGACTCTTTTTCTATCGAATAACTCTTCAATTAAAGTTAAAAAAATAAGATCCTGTAAAATTTACCTTAGATGTAATTCCGTTCTTCTGTTCATTTGATGCATGGCTTCTGTGCAAGGCACCGCACCACAATCATTGACAGGTTTTGTTTTTCCAAGCCATTCGCTGCTCATCCTGTCCACCTCAACACCTCTTTTGGTAAGGTATTCCATGACAGCTTTTGCCCTGCGTTCTGAAAGTTTCATATTGTATGCCTCATTGCCACGTTGATCTGTGTGGCCTTCGATTTGAAGATTCATGCCGGCCATCCTTTGAAGGAGAAGGGCAAGACGTTCCAACTCGGTTTTATGGACTGGTCGGAGTGTAGATTTGTCAAAGTCAAAATAGATGGTAGGAATATCATGGTTCAGTGCTGAAAATAAAGCTGCTGGATCGCAGATGTCTTTACCCATCAGTTCAGCAGGCATTTCGTAATCGATATTTTTGTCCGGGAATGCTTCCAAGATCAACTCACTTCTCCTGTTCAGCTGGTGTTCTGTTTCAGGACATGGTACCCCATCACCACAATCATTGGTGCGTTTTTCTTCACCAAACCAATCTAGTTTCACCCTGCTTTCGGGTATGTTGTATTTGGCTAGGTATTCTCTGACAGCATCAGCACGTCTTTCCGACAATGCCTCATTATATTCTTTGCTGGCGCGAGCATCTGTATGAGAACCGACTTTGAGGTCTATGAAGCTATACTTTTTCATCAGCTCCGCGATTTTGTCCAGAGTCGGCTGTGCATTGGTTCTGATTTGGGATTTGTCAAGGTCGTAATAAACAATATCGACAAATACAGGCATGTTGTAAGGAATAGGAGCGAGCCGGTATTCTTTTCTTAAAGTGTCTCCTTCCAATCCTTTTGTGCTGATGGTATTGTCATGGATTTTAAAGTAACCTTTTTTGCTAATTGTCAGATCATAATCTGAATCGGGAAGAAGATCAGCCAACAATTCAGATTTGGATCCTCTTCTTGTTGGAAGGTTTTCATTTTGGTTTCGGATTGTCAAAGTCGTTTCAAAATCTTCCGAAATGATATTTCCGTTACAATCAATTACCCTGGCAAGTAGGAATTTATTCAAGTCCTCAATGAGGTAAATATCATCCATTCCCATTCCACCTTTTCTGTCTGAAGAGAGGTACCGCTTACCTTTGGACGTGATATAGTATCCAAAATCATCTCTTGGTGAGTTAAAAGGAACCCCCATATTCTCAACATTGCCAAAAGCCCCGTTGGAGAAGTTTGAATTAAAGATATCCATTCCACCAAGTCCTGCATGCCCTTTTGATGAAAAAAAGAATTTTCCTTCCATGATAAATGGATGGCTTTCATCCTCTGATGTATTGATGACGGGACCAAGATTGACCGGACTTCCAAAATTCAAAGCATCATCATAGGAGATATAGTAAAGATCAAAACCACCCAATCCTCCTGGCATATCAGATGCGAAATAGATTTTCTTTCCATTTTCATCAATAAAAG
Organism: Aquiflexum gelatinilyticum; assembly: GCF_024741135.1. Classification (GTDB taxonomy): domain Bacteria; phylum Bacteroidota; class Bacteroidia; order Cytophagales; family Cyclobacteriaceae; genus Cognataquiflexum; species Cognataquiflexum gelatinilyticum. The sequence continues at coordinate 3,358 of NZ_JANSUY010000031.1, read as the reverse complement.
GATGCATGACGCCATACTTGGTAGCATCATTGATCGGGAAAGCTTTGGTGTCAGTGAGGGTACCTTCGGCAGAAATGGTGCTGAAGAAAATCTCAGGATGGACTTCATATTCCCTTGTTTTCTTTACCTTCCTGATATTTCTAAAAGTGGTATAAAAAAGAAGGTTCTTGCTTTCCATCAATGTTGGGTCTGAGTAAACCAGACCACCCGGTACATCAAATGCCAATTTTTCAAGGGCATCACTGTTGGTATACCGGTATATTCCAAAAAATTCACGATCATTCAGATCACTTTTTTCCTCACTGAAGACATTGCTTTTGGCATCTAACCTTACCGCAGGTTTTTCTGAAGGAAATACTGGGCCTCTGTCACTGGTGAAATATTTGTTTCCGATTACATCTTCTGTGATCCTGAAATCAGAACCGTCACTATTGATACCTTTTGGTTGAACCAATTTGACATTTGCCTTTTTGTTGTTGATCTCCCTGATTTTTTCGAAGTTTATTTCCGGGAAAGCCGATTCTTTGAATGGACTTCCCGCAAGTAGGTCTTGGGATGTCATTCCGTTTTCAGCCTTCATCGCTGACAACAGGTAATTTGAAAAATCCTCTCTTGTGGCTTCTTCATAACTGATTGTAGTCTTCCACCATTCAAAGCTTTTGTCATATTCCTGAATGTTTTGGTAGGACATGGCGGCTTTTTGTGCATTTGCATATGTGGCCTTTCGCTCATGGGCTTGCTCATATAGGGCAGCTGCATGACTGAAGTTTTCCAACTCAAATTGTTTGTTTGCATACCTTAGCAATGAGTTTTGAGCATGCACAGGAAATGCGGATAAGCCCGTCAGCATTGCAAAAACTGTTATTATCAAAAATTTTCTCATAATCAGATTCATTTCGATTGTTTGATGTTTTAATTAAATAAATACTAGGGCTTATCTTTTTATTACTTGGATCCAACCTTGGAATTCGTGAAGTTTTCCTTGTCGATCTATTGATTTCATAACGAAGAAGTAGGTTCCTGCAACAAGTCCTTCTGTAAACCAATCATTTTCATAATTTTTTCTTTCAAATACGTGGTCTCCATTTCTATTGAAGATGACAATGTCATTGGTTTCAAATTTACCGAGACCCATGATTTCAAATCTGTCGTTTAGGCCATCACCATTTGGTGTGATGACTGTAGGGATAAAGAAAGGATTGATCTGGTTGACGTCGGAATCATTGTTGTCTTCCATATTGGTATCCTCTCCATCAGATGAAACCCTCACAATATTTGTAATCTGAAGTGCTTTCTCGCTGTTGATTGCATTTGCCTTTACCCTTACTTTGATCAATAATTTAGATCCTGCAGGGAAAAGTGGAATCGTGTAGGTGATTTTAGAGCCATTTACTGAGGTCCCAACTTCTATCGAAGGACTGCTTTCAGCGATTGTTGTAGAGATGTAAGAAAGGCCGTTTGGCAAGTCATCGACAATGACCACATTTTTGGCATCTGTCTCCCCAATGTTGTTGACTTCGATTTCATACTCGAATTCATCACCTTCATAGATTTCAATACCATTTGAAGTTTTGGTTACAGCTAGGTCAACGTCATTTTCCAAAAGTTCGAACACCACAAATGCTTCATCACTGTTGTTAGGGTTCAATGCCTCACGAAGGGTGTATTTTAATCTGTATTCACGAGCTTCATTGAGTCCGGGGATCAGGCTAAGTTCACCGTTTTCTTCTATCAGTAAACCTACGATGCCGTCTAATTCAGTGAATTCGAAGTTGACATCAGTGAAGGTTACCGGCTGATTGTTCAATAGGTCATTGTTCAGTAGGTTACCTATTATTCCTCCAAAATCTACAGGGTATTCACCCATATCGTCATCAATTGCATCTATAGGGGTAGAAGATGCGCCGATGGTCACAGAATCATCTCCTCCCACATCATTACCGTCTTTAGATTTGCCTGTTACGGACACATTGTTTGTAATCGAGCCGGCAGTAAGGTCTTTAAGTTGGACGACATATTCTGTGGTGATGGCGATCGTTTGACCTGGGGCAATACTTGGGATTACCTGAGTCAGACCAGTCAAAGGATCATTTACCACAAGGTTGGTCAGGGTGATATTTCCTGTGTTTTTAACCGTGATGGTATAAGTAATGACTTGACCGATTTCTGAGAAAGTGGTTGTATCAGCAGTTTTGGTTACTTCAATACTTGGGTTTGCAGAAGCCTCGACTGTAAATTCATCACTATCTTCTGCAGGGTCATCGTTTATAGAAACGCCGGAGGCAGTTGCTCTATTTGTCACAAAACCCTTATCCAAATCAGCCTGAGTTACAGTGTAGGTAGTCGGAATTGACTGAGAAGCTGCTGGCGCCAAAGAAGCTATTGTTGTATTGAGACCTGTCAAAGGATCGCTTACAGCAATGTTTTCCAAAGTCACGTTACCTGTATTGGTCACCACAATGGTATAGTTCAATACATCTCCGACAGCGGCAAAGGTATTCTCAGTCGCTGTTTTGGTAATGGAAAGCGCAGGGCTTTGCGTTGCAGAAACCGACTCCGAAGCTGATACATTGACAGCACCTACGGCAGCGGAAGCGGTATTATCGACTTTTCCTGCATCGATATCACTTTGAGTGATTGTATAAGAAGTCGGGATGGATTCACTTGATCCAGGCGCAAGACTTGGAATAGAAGTGCTCAATCCTGTCAGAGGATCGCTTACAGCGACATTGCTCAAAGTCACGTTACCTGTATTGGTCACGATGATGGTGTAATTCAATACATCTCCGACAGCGGCAAAGGTTGATTCAGTAGCTGTTTTGGTAATGGAAAGCGCCGGGCTTTGTGTTGCGGAAACCGACTCGGAAGCGGAAACATTCACTGTACCTACAGCTGCAGAAGCAGTGTTGTCCACTTTTCCCGCATCGATATCAGCCTGTGTTACAGTATAAGATGTCGGAATGGATTCACTTGATCCTGGTGCAAGACTTGGAATAGAAGTGTTCAATCCTGTCAAAGGATCGTTTACAGCAACATTGCTTAAAGTCACGTTACCCGTGTTGGTCACGACAATGGTATAGTTCAATACATCGCCCACAGCGGCAAAGCTTGACTCGGTGGCTGTCTTGGTGATTGAAAGCGCCGGGCTCTGTGTTGCAGTTACCGACTCGGAAGCGGAAACATTCACTGAACCTACAGCAGCAGAAGCGGTGTTGTCCACTTTTCCTGCATCGATGTCACTTTGGGTGACTGTGTAAGAAGTAGCGATTGATTCAACCGCACCCGGAGCAAGACTTGGAATAGAAACGTTCAAACCTGTCAAAGGATCGCTTACAGCAACATTGCTCAAAGTCACGTT
>NZ_JANSUY010000030.1 GCF_024741135.1 Aquiflexum gelatinilyticum | reverse complement strand
GTATAGTTTTTTCTCAGCATCTCTGCTGATTCGTTTCCTAGCCCTATTGATTCTGACTGTATTTTAATACAGACAGTATTTTGTGTTATTTCTCCAGTACTTCAATGAACTTTTACTGCTTCTTTTTACAGTAATGTAAGACCCTTGTCTTAAAAGCGAGTGCAAATATCGGGATATAAATTTGAACTTTCAAAATCTAAATCAAAAAAAAGATTTTTTATTTTTGACCAGTAATTGAGATTTGATTTTTCAACCTTATTCACCCTCTTTTGGGTGATCTTAGCCGTAATTGGATTGCAAACTTAGCAGACTGAATGAATATTACCAAACTGTGATGTTAAAAAAACTGCATACATAACCTAAGTATCTGTATACAAGATGAATGTTTTTACTTGGGACCCTTATATAAGGGTACAGTGCTACATGGTTCACCATACATGATTGATTTCGCATAAGGCTGAATGACGGCCATTATTCTACCATATGCATATAAGGGGACAGGGTATCTACTGCATCCTTTAATAACAACAGGTTTGTTTTCATATTCTCTCGGATTGATTTCTGAAATTGCCTTTTCAAATAGGTATTGCTCAAGGTCATCCATTCCCCCAATTACATATTCAATTCCGGCCTTGGAAAGAAAAGTTCCTACTAACATGAAGGCCCAATTGGGGACTATGGCATCTGCAGAACAGAAAACCGCAACAAGTTTACCTCGGTAAAGATCCCAATCAATTTTACTCAAATCTGACCGGAAATCTTTTTCTCTCAAAACCAATTCCTGAAAAAGAAATTCCTTGAGATCAAACCCCACTCTTTCTTCATGTCGATACAACGTCTCAAGATCTATTGTAATAATTGGGCTAGCCGCTACTCTATTGACAATTTCACTCATAGTAACAGGGGATTCTTTTTTGAAGTTAAAACCCTAAATTCCTTTAGGTAGTTCGGTTCAAAATATGCAATATCTTCAAAAGCATTATGAAGGTATTTCTTGAAAGCCAATGAACCAATCGAAGAAGCAGAGTTTAAATTTGGTAAGAAAACAGCCTTCTCATGGCTCAGGATACCGGTAAGTTTTGCAAGGCCATCTCCCAAGAAATATACCTTGCCAATTTCATGATAATTTAAAAATGGATTTTCAATAATTTCGAGAGGATGAGATGGTTCAATCAATTTACCTGCTCCATCAAATACACTAGTATAAACTTCCATTCTTCTTGCATCTAATAATGGAATCACAAAATCATTTTTGCCACATAAAAAGAAAGCTTGCGAGGCCAATCCTTCCAATGTATCCACTGCAATCAAGGGCAGCCCAAATGCAAATGCCAACCCTTTTGCTACTGAAACTCCTATCCTTAAACCTGTATAAGAACCCGGGCCTGAAGAAACTGCCACAGCTGCTAGATCAGACGGTTTCATACCCAATTCCTTAAAAATCCCCTCAATCAAAAGCATTAATTGTCTCGCATGGGCATTTTCTTGGTCATATTCAGATAACAACAACATCTCACCGTCACGATGAAGTGCGACAGAACAAATGGAAGTAGCGGACTCAATAGACAAAATCAACGCCATGTTTTTATACTTTCTATTTTGCCGAGGCTGTTAAAACCCTATTGATCTCAGCAGGATTTGAAAGGATTCCCAAGGCAGCAATTACATCTTCATCATTAACCAGAGATGCTTCAACTATACCTTGTTGAAAATAATATCTTGACACCAATTCTTCTCTAAGCGCCTCTTTGATCTCAAATTTGAAAGTGATTAAATCCTGCTCTTTATTATGGCTCACCTTTTTCTTAAGGTCTTCTATGGTTGGTTTGATATCATCAAAAAACTTCTCCCTTAAGGCATATTTTTCAAGATCATCGAGGGTTTTTTCAACATAAGTAGTGTAGTCATAATCCTTTCCTTCTAAAGAGGCTACAAAATCAGCATAGATTTCGTCAGTTACCACAAAATCCCTAGGATTGGAGATCATTTCATTTTCCAAGAAAAATTTGTTACCATATTCAAATACAAGGTTTCTAGCTACCAAACTATAGGTAATAGGGGCAAATGATTTTGATTCAGTTTTTTGGTCTGGTTCAATTCCCGCACCATCAAGAACAATCCTGCCATTTTTGGTTTTAAATTCTTTTCTCAGGGAATCAGGTATTGAAATAGAATTACCATTCTCATCCCTGTTCTCCTGGCTATAATCAATGGCTTGAATACACCTGCCACTTGGGATATAATATTTGGCAGTTGTGATTTTTACTTGTGCGTTATAGGAAAGCGGTACTGTTGTCTGTACCAATCCTTTTCCAAAAGTCCTTCTTCCTATCAAAACGGCCCTGTCATAATCTTGAAGCGCACCTGCTACGATTTCAGCTGCTGAGGCACTTCTTTCATTGATCAAAACCACCATTGGAATATCTTTATCCACAGGTGACTTAGTCGTTTTATATACTGAATTTACATTTTCCAGCTTTCCTATTGTCCGAACTACCTCTTTCCCTTTCGGTACAAATAAATTGACAATGTCTACCGCTTCTTTCAAAATCCCTCCCGGATTGTCTCTCACATCTAAAACCAGCCTTGTAATTCCCTGTGATTTAAGATCAACCAATGCATTTCTGACATCTGAAGCAGCGTTGGTAGTAAAGTCTGAAAGTTTGATGTAGCCTGTTTGGTCATCAAGTTTACCATAAAATGGCACATTACTAATGACGATTTTCTTTCTTGTCAGATTTACAGAAATGGTGTCTGTACCCCTCTTAACCTGAACAAAGACATTTGTATTGGCAGGGCCTTTTAACAATTTTGAAATATCGGATGTCAGACTGTTGACTACATTGACGGTATCTACTTTCAAAATCTCATCACCAATTCTTAATCCGGCAGACTGTGCCGGAAAACCCTTATAGGGCATCAAGATCATGTTCGAGCCAATTCTATTCCCAATCAATGCACCTACGCCTGCGTATTCACCGGTAGTCATCATCCTAAAATCATCTGAGTTTTCTTCAGGAATAAATTCAGTGTAGGGATCCAACTCCTCAAGCATGGCATTGATACCGATGGTCACAAGTTCATCTGCATTGATTTCGTCCACATAATAGGAGTCCAGTTCCCTTACAAGTGAAGCGAAAATGTCAAGGTTCTTTGCGATGGCAAATAGCTTGTCATTTTTTGTGGCAAAAGAAAACAGCAAACTTAAAGTGAGGAATGATACAAGAAGTAGAATTACAGGCTTTTTGAAATTTTTATTCATGGATTGTTTTTTTCGGAAAGCGGCTTTTCCTTAATAGTGGTAAGTATTTTTTTGATTTTGTTCTCAATGACCTGAAATGTAACAATTTCTGAAGAAACGTATATGAGGCCAATTATTTTTTTGCCCCCATTAATTTCTCCTAGAATTTGCTTATTGAGTCTATAGGACTCTCTCATCCTACGTTTGATCAGGTTTCTATCGACAGATTTTTTTAGCTTCTTCTTTGAAACGGAAAACAATACCTGATTGGTTTCTGGAATTTCAAAATTGATTTCCAAAACCATTACCTTAAAGGGATATAAAAAAAAAGAGGAACCTTTGTCAAAAAGTTCCTTTATTAACTTTTTAGAATGTAATCTCTCATTCTTGTGAAGTCGGAAATTCATTGCATTTTGATTTACGTATTAAACATACGAAACAGAATGCTCAAAATTACTTCTTCAAAGTCTTTTCAGAAGATACTGTAAGCTTGTGCCTTCCTTTTGCTCTTCTGGATTTCAATACTCTTCTTCCATTGGCAGTGGACATTCTAAGTTTGAATCCATGCTTGTTTCTTCTTTTTCTTCGAGAAGGCTGAAATGTTCTTTTCATGACGCTATCTATTTAATATTTTGTGCTTTGCTTGTAGAATTCCTGAAGGTCTCCCTTTAAAGGACTGCAAAGATAGATAACCTTTTTTTATTTACAAACCGTAGATTTACTTTTGTTTTGAATCCTAAGTCAAAGGCATATGCATTATTCCATTTTCAGAAAATCCTTTACTTCCCAATTTATCCAAATCCGGTTGGAGATTAATTGCTTTGAAAAGCAAATAATCCATCTCCAATTGCCGGCTTGGAGGCCTGGAAGATATGAGTTGGCTAATTATGCACAGAAAATCAGAAATTTTGAATTGACTTACCATGAGACGAAGCTTCCTTGGAAAAAAACGAGTAAAGACCTTTGGGAGTTTATTGCCCCGGTGTCCGGATTATATGTAATTCAATACGAGTATTACTGTAACCAAATGGATGCTGGAGGATGTTGGTCTGATGATGAACAATTATACCTCAATTTCTCAAATTTTATTTTTGATATTCAGGAAGGAAAAAATGAAGAAATCTATATTACAATTGAATTGCCAAATGATTATCAAGTAGCGACCGCTCTTGAAAACATCGAAGGCAATAAATGGAAAGCTGGCTCTTTTCAACACTTGATGGACAGTCCATTTTTGGCAAGTGCAGGTTTAAAGCATTTTTCGTATGATGCCCTGGATTCCAAATTCCACGTATGGATTCAAGGAGAAATCCATTTTGATGTAACTTATTTTCAATCTGTTTTGAAATCAATCACTGATTCTCAAATCAAGGACTTTGGAGAATTTCCGGCAGAGGATTACCATTTTATTTTTCAACTTTTGTCATATCGACATTTTCATGGAGTAGAGCATGCCTTTTCGACGGTCATCACCTATGGCCCTGCATATGCATTATCGGATAAATCCGAACTAGATGAACTTATCGGAGTAAGTTCGCATGAACTGTATCACTTTTGGAATGTTTGTAGAATAAGGCCATCCGGGATTCTTACCTATGATCTTTCCAAAGAAGTTTATTTAAACGAAGGATTGGTTATGGAGGGAGTAACCACATACATGGGAGATTATTATCTATTAAAATCCGGATATTTGAAGTTTGAAGATTACATAGATCTTCTTCAAAAACAGATCCAACGTGAATTTGATAGCTTAGGATGGAGGAATCAATCAATAGTTGAATCAAGTTTTGACCTGTGGCTAGATGGATACAAACCAGGAATACCTGACAAAAAAGTCAGTATTTATAACCGAGGTGCACTAATTTCTCTTTGCCTAGATCTGATGTTAAAATCTTCAGGTTCCTCACTTTCTGAATTAATGAAGGAAATGTGGGAGAAATTTGGGAAAACCAGAGTTGGATATAACCTTGGAGATTTTGAAAATCTAATTAGAAGTCTATCAAAAGAAGGGGAAAAAATAACTTCGTTTTTCCAAAGCTTTGTTTTTGGAAAGGAAGATTTACTAACGCTGATAAAAGAATTATTAGCACAGATAGGAATCGAAATCATTGAAAATTTTGAAGGAGATGGTCTATTGCACCATTGGGGAATCCGAAAGGATGAATCAGGAATCATCACACAACTGCATCCCGATTCTGGGGCATATGCCATCCTAATGAAAAATGACAAAATTCTGGAATATGATTTTGAAAATGCAACCAATGATCAAATCAATTTCAAAATAGAGAGATTAGGAAAAATCAAAGAAGTACCATTATCAAAGAACACGAAAAAGTATTTTCCGAAATTTATAATCCAAATTAAGGAAGATGACATTTTCAGTCTCAACAAACTCCTTGGAGAATAACTGTCTTTCTGATTTCAAAGGGAATTCTCAAAAAAAGCTAATAAGGATTTTTCAAAAATAGATCAAATCTTAAAGGTAATTGGAATAAAAAAAGGGCATCCAAAAATCCGGAGGCCCTTTTTCTTTTTTGATGCTTTTAATTTATTTGAAATCCTCGTCAGAAAGCTCCTGATTGAATTTCATTGATACCATCTTTGCTTCCAATGCCACAGGTAACATTGGGTTTTTGATCGAAAGCCTCATAGGGATTTTGACTCCGTCTATTTCAGAATAATCCATATAAGTGATATCTCCCGCTGCATCAGAGCTTGTTCTTAACTTAAGACCTGAAGCTACTGAATAATATTCTACGGTTTTCATGCCGTTTGGTGCAGTGATGATCAGCTTATTGGCATCTTCATCATTAATAATTTCTGTACCTTGAACCTCCATAGTATATCCAAGGTCTATGTAATGCATCTCAGGAAAAACATATGTTTGTGCTTTTAGCATAGTGACCATTTCCTCTGTCAGTTCTTGCTCCTGCCCCATACCGGATATTTTACCTTTGCCATTTACCAAAACCGTCTTTTGGGCAACATTACCCATCACGGATGTTTCTTGAAGCATCCTGCTGTTGACTTGGTCAGAAATTCCTTTAATCACTATGGTCGCCCCCTGAAATTCTGCTTCCATTAGCAAAACCGAATTTTTGATTTTTTCAACATTAGCTTTGCCTCCTACCGCTTTGATATAATTTTCAATAATAGAAGCAGGATCATTCTCAACATATGAATGGTCTTTTGATGGCTCTTTGTCTGTAATGTTTGCCTTGACATCTGATCCGATCAGAACTACACCCAATGCTAGTGCTGCAACAAATAATTTCTTCATTTTCTCTTGGTTAAATTTTTGAAATTTAAATAAAAAAAGAGGGATTGAATCCCTCCTTAAAATTTATTTTATATCGTCCTCAGAAATAGTAACATTGAATTCGATTTTTTCAACCTTTGTTTCCAAAGGCATCGGGATCATCGGGGATTTCAACAACATCATCATTGGATATTTTACTCCATCGATTTCTTTGTATTCGCTAAAAAACATATCGCCTGCTTCAGCACTTTCCGTTTTGACTTTCAATCCGGACTCTACACTATAGTAGTTGACCTGCTTGGAACCTGTGGGATTGGATACGATTACCTTGTATGCGTTTTCTCCTTCTACATCTTTGATTCCTTCCAAAACCATAGAATATCCCAATTCCTCATAATGTAACTCAGGAAAAATAAACATACTCATTTTGGCAGCCTCGTATTGTTCGTCAGTGAGTGCGGTGGATTGTCCCATTGCTGTAACTGAACCTTTTCCATCTTTGATAACAGTATTGGATGCCACATTGCCCATCATCATTACTTTTTGGGCAAATGCAGATTTTGGCTCATCATAAACAGCTACGAAATTCAGTGTCATTCCTTGTATTTCAGCGACAGATTCCATTTTGGATGTTTTTATGCCTTTAGCTTTGCCTTCTCCACCGATAGCATTGAGGTAATTTTCAATTACCTGATCTGCGGTCATTTCTGTATTCATGGCAATCTGCCTCTCAGGTTCCGCTGTGTTGGTGAATCTTTTTACTTCACCAAAAGCAAGAAGGCTTTTTTCAATTGCAGCCCCGTTTCCTACGACCGTAATGTACATGTTGTCAGGCTTCATGAATTTTTTTGCTGCAGCATTGATATCGGCTACAGTCAAGGCATTCAATTTCTGAAGATAAGTGGCATAGAAATCTTGTGGAAGCTTATACCTCTCAGTGTTAATAGCAAAATTGGCGATGGTGGAAGGACTTTCCAATGATCTACCAAACGAACCACTCAAATTGGCCTTTGCACTGATTAATTCTTCTTCAGTAATGCCGTTGTCTCTTAGGTTTCTGATCTCATAAATTATCTCTGTGATTGCTGAGTCAGTCGCAGTTTGCTTTACACTTGCATTTGCAGAAAAACTTGTGATCAATTTATCAGCACCGATTGAGGAATAAGCCCCATAAGTGTAGCCTTTTTCCTCTCTTAAGTTCATAAACAACCTTGAAGATGCTCCTCCACCAAGAATATAATTCAAAACCCTTGAGGCCAAATAATCGGGATTGCTTAGGTTCATTTCAAGTGGATAAGTCACATCTACGACAGACTGTACGGATGCTGATCTGTCCACTAATGCTACGGTATTTTTTGCAGGAAGAGTTGGTTTTTCATAGGAATGGGTCGGAACATTTCCTTTTTCCCATTTACTGAAATACTTCTTGACCAAAGCTTCTGCCTCTTTTTTGTTGATGTCCCCTACAATGGCAAGGTATGCGATGTTAGGTTTAAAATAAATATCGTAGTAAGACTTGATATCCTCCACCGTGATGTTTTTGACAGTAGCTTCAGTTTCTGATTCTCCATAAGGATGGTTTGTTCCAAAATTAAGTGTGGATGTCAACCTTCCTGAGATGGAATTTGGGTCGTCTTTGCTTGCGGCCAAGCCTGAAATCGTCTGTTTTTTAAGTTTATCCAATTCTTCTTGCGGAAAAACAGGATTGTATAATACATCCGTCATCAATTCGAGCACTTTTTCTTGGTGTTTTTTCAATGAGGCTGCATAAATGGAAGAAGCACTGGCATTGATGGAAGCACCGATAAAATCAATTTCCTCATCCAATTGGTCTTTTGTTCTGTTGGAAGTTCCTCCGGTCATCATCTGACCTACCATATTGAGCATTCCGGCCTTATCTCCTTCGAAAATGGGATCTCTTTCCAAGACTAATGAAAAAGCAACCCTTGGCAATTTCCTGTTTTCGACAACAAATACCTTTAGTCCGTTTGGAAGGGTAAAGGAGTCTGCATTTCCAAGTTTGATTTCTCTCGCAGGACCCGGTTCAGGATAGGAACTCCTATCAATCTGTGCAAAGCCTGATTGAACAACAAAGGCAAATAATATATATAGGATTATATTTTTCATGTTTTCTGATAGTATGAATAAAAGTGATTGGGAAAGTATCTTTTATCAATTTTTATTTTCCTTCATTGATGCTCCTGCAGGAGTTTCAGGAACTTGTGCTGACTTTGGCAGATAATACAAAACTACCCTTCCGTTCAACGAAAGGTACTCATTAGCTACCCTTTTTATGTCTTCAGGAGTTACCTTTGAGTAATATTCCATCTCCTGATTGATATAATCTGTCTTCCCGTAGAACACTTTTGACTCAGCGAGATTTTGTGCAATTCCTGCCATTGAACTGTTTTTAGTGACAAGGTCATTTTCGATGATATTTTTTAATTTTTGAAAATCCTTGTCGGAGATACCTTCTTTCTGAACCTTGGCTAAAATGACATCCATCTCATTTTCAAGTTCTTTTGGATCAACTCCCATATTCGCAATGCAATACATCAAAAACACACCTCCATCTTCTAAATCCAATGGAATAGCAGCTACTCCCAATGCCTTTTGTTGTTTGTCCACAAGTTCTTTCGTCATCAAGGAAGAATTCCCTCCCGCCAAGTAGGTCGAAAGCATAGAAAGGGCATATGAGTCAGGATGGTTTTTTGGAGGGAGATTGTAGGATTGGATCACAGCAGGAATCTGGATATTGTCATAAATGACGTCACGGGTTTCAGTTGTTTTTTTCGGTTCTGTGATGTTTGGACGGTAAAAATCAGATGGGCCTGACGGGATTTCACCGAAATAATCTCTAACCCACCTTTCAGCCTGACCATAATCTATATCTCCTGCAATAGTCAGGGTGGAATTTCGCGGCACATAATAAGCTTCATGAAAAGCCATAAATTCTTCCAATTTGGCTGAATCCAAATGTTCCATGGATCCGATCACAGGTGACATATAAGGATGCTTGACAAAAGATCTTTTCATTGTCTCAGGAAGAATTGTACCATATGGACGGTTGTCATAAGATTGCCTTTTTTCCTCTTTGATGACTTCTCTTTGGGTATCGACACCGATTTGATCGATTTTAGGATGAAGCATTCTTTCAGATTCCATGTATAAGGCAGTTTCCAGTTGATTGGAAGGAACAATCTCATAATAGTACGTCACGTCGTTTGATGTAAAAGCATTGAGCGTACCACCTATAGACTGGATTTTGCTCATATATTCACCCCTGCCGATATTCTCTGTACCTTCAAAAAGCAAATGCTCAAAGAAGTGGGAAAAACCTGTCCGATCCGGTTTTTCATTTTTGGACCCGACATGGTACAAAACAGATACAGCCACAATTGGAGTACTGTTGTCCTGGTGCATAATCACATTCAAACCATTGTCCAAGGTAAATTCCTTGAAATCAATCTTGTTTTGGGCTATCGCCGAAAGTGTCAAAAAGACTCCCGCCAACAGCGTAAAGGTAAACTTTCTCATATACTTGGATTTAGTTTTTGGTTCATGTAAGTTTTACTTTTTTTAATCAGATTTGTTTATCAAAAAAGGATAAAAGAATAAAAACGGATACCGGTGAAGAAATTTTTAAGTTATTTCTGCGAAAAATATAACACAATCAATAACTGAACAAATCTCCAACTAAATATTTTCAGTCAATTTCTTTACTCCCATAAATCTCATTTTGGAATCAGGGCAATAACCTACCAAGTATTTCTTTGGCTTCATGCCATTTCAGTCTAGGGCCAAATTGACTCACAATTTTAGAACTTGCCATTGAGGCCAATTTTCCGCTTGATGCATAGCTATGTCCATTGGTAATCCCATACATAAATGCACCTGCAAACATATCTCCTGCCCCATTGCTATCGATTGCCACTGTTTTGTAAGGTTCTATGTCTATAAATGTGTCTCCATCCCAAATCATAGCGCCATTTTTTCCTTGTGTGATTACAAAATGTTTGGCAGCCTTTTTCAATTCCTCCCTAGCCTCAAGAATGTTTTCCTTTCCTGTAAAAAGCATGGCCTCCTCTTCATTGGCAAAAAGCAAGTCAACACTCGGACCGATTACTTCATCAAAACCGGTATGAAAATACTTTACCATTGCAGGGTCTGAGAACGTCAGAGCGACTTTAGTGCCGGCCGATTCTGCAGTTTTCTTGGCATGGACCATGGCTTCTCTGCCGTTTGGAGAGGTAACCAAATAGCCTTCGATAAACAAATATTTGGAATCTTTGATAGCCGACTCACTCAGATCTAGAACGGAAAAATTTTGGGTAATTCCCAAAAATGTGTTCAGAGTTCTTTCAGAATCTTCGGTAACCATTACAAGACATTTGCCTGTAATTCCATCCTGGGGGACTTTACCTTCCAGGCTGTTGTCTACTCCGGAATTTTTTAAATCTTCAAGATAAAAATACCCTAATTCGTCATTGGCCACTTTACAACAATAGAAGGCATTTCCACCAAATTGGCTCACCGCAATGACTGTGTTCGCTGCAGATCCACCACACTGTTTTTTTGCTTCTTTGGTATTGATCACCTTCATGAGAGCATTTTGACGGTTTTCATCAACCAGTGTCATCAGGCCTTTTTCAACGTGATTGTCAAAAAAAAACTGGTCGGATACTTTAAATTCTATATCTACAAGAGCATTGCCTATGCCCGTTACATCGTATTTTTTCATGTTTTTTGATTTATTAATAATTGGTTTATTTATACCAAAAGGGAGATCCCACAAAAGCAGACCTTTTTCATTCAAAAATCTTATGCCTTTCAAATGGCAGCGACCTATCGAATAAATACCTGTAGGTATGGTGGGTTTTGTAAATTTTAGCATTCAGTTGCTCACAGACGCGCATCATTTTGGGATTAAAATCACCGATCCAATTCATTTCAATTGTTTTGTAAGGAAAAGAATCATGACGGGCAAAAGTTTCATTGTAGGCCATAATCATGGCGCTTTCCACACCTTTCCCTTGAAATTCCGGAATTACTCCAAATACCAAGCCCAACATTTTATTGGGTGGGAAAAAAGTTTTGTACCAAAGAAATTTGAGTTTTCCCATTAAATCTAATTTCCCATCCACATATTTGAATATCTGGTTGATCTCCGGAATATTGATAAAAAAAGAAACCGGTACGCCTTTATAAAAGCCAAAATAGACCAATCGGGGATCTCTGATAGGTTTTAATTTGGCAAACATCAATTGGGTTTCCCTAAGTGTGAGACTTTTCCCCATATGCTTTGCCCAAGCTTTGTTATAGACTTCCATAAAATATTCTGGGGCTTTTTCTGAAAGCTCTTTCCCCGTCAGGTGTCTAAATGAAAAATCCGGATCAGCCAAAACTTTATTGGCTCTTTCTACCATTTTGGCATCAAAATTTCCTCCTTGTACAGGCCTCATATAGGTATACTGTTTGAAATAAACTTGAAACCCGTAATCTTCGAAGAATTTTTGGTAGTATGGAAAATTCCAAGGCATGTTGTAATTAGGAGGCGAAAAACCCTGAACCAATAGACCCCACCATTTATCACGCTCACCGAAGTTGACCGGACCATCCATCGCTTCTATGCCCTGCTTTTCAAGCCAGGATTTTGCGGTGTCAAACAAAAGGAAGGCAACTTTGCTGTCATTTATTGCCTCAAAGAAACCAACTCCACCTGTCGGTTGCTTCTCTTTCCATTTGGGATGGATAAAGGTGGCAATTCTTCCAATAGTGTTTCCTTTTTGATCCTTGACAAGCCATCTTTTGGCTTTTCCGCCTTGCTTGAACAGCTTATTTGTCTCCGGCTCAAACAATCCCTGTATGTCTTTATCGAGAGGTCTTATCCAGTTTTCCTCATTTTTATATAGCCTTACGGCCATTTCCAAAAATTCTTTTTCAAGGGCTGGACTGTTGACCTCCAGAATATCCATAGTCATGATTTTAATTAAGCGGCTAAAAATAGGGAGATAATTTTAAAGTACGAAAGCGTCATGCCTCGCTTCCCTATCAATATGAAATTTACCGATTCTATTTGGGAGTAATAAATGTAATCAAAAGACTTTTTCTCCTTTATTTACCCAAATACTCCACGTTCTGTTATAGGTATGGATACGGTTTGTCTTCTTTTGATCTTGGTACACTGGACGCTCCTCATTGATCCAATGAAAAATCCCTCCATAAAGGTTATACACCTCTTTATATCCTGCGCTTTTGAGTTTTTTACCAATTTCCTGACTTCGTGCACCTACCGAACAGTAAACCACTATCGGTTTATCTTTTGGAATATCTTTTATGCTTTCCAATGAAAAAGTATCGTAGCCAACCCATCTTGCATTTTTCAGGTGGCTCACTTCGTATTCCTCTTTTTCTCTGGTATCGAACAAAATAGCCTTTTCAAGAATTTCATCTTGGTCCAAATACACCAATGGAAATTCATTATCATAAATCCCATTCAGCATGGTTTTATATGCAAAACTTTGACTGAAAGCAGGGAAATAAAATAAGAATCCAAGGAGGAAAATTCCAAGAATACGGATTCGCATGAGATTGAACTTGTTAAATTCCAAAATTGGACCTAGTAAATGGATACTTTTATTCAAACAAAAAAAAATTAAAATGATTGGATTAGCCTAAAAAAACTGATTTCAACAACTTTCAGCAAGGATGGTTATTTTTCAGTTCAAGAAATTTCATCCATAGAAATCAGACAACCTTGCCAAACCTCTCTTGTCAAGAACAAGGATTTTCTTTCCTTCAAAGTCGATCAACTCGTCCTTTTTGAATTCAGAAAGTAGTCGGATTACCGTTTCGGTTGCAGTACCCACCAAGCCTGCGATTTCTTCTCTTGTGAGTACAATGTCAATTTTCTCACCTGCATTCCCATCTATCCCGTAAGTCTCACTGAGTTTCAATAGCGTAAAGGCTAGCCTTTCTCTTATTGACTTTTGTGTGGCATCTGTAAGTTTGTCCTCCATGATTCCTAAATCATGGCAAAGTGCCTTGGTAACTCTTCTATGGAATTCTGTGTCTTCAGCCAATACCTTTAAAAAAGATTCCCTTGGGACAAAACAGATTTTGGCATCTTCTACAATTGTGGCAGAATTGGAATATGACTCTTCACCAAGTAGGGAAGCATATCCTAAAAAATCACCTTTTTTTGCAAGTCTGATAATCTGCTCTTTCCCATTGGATGCGGTTTTATAAACCTTTACTACCCCATCATTGATGCAGAAAACACCCAAGGGTTTGGTCCCTTCATAAAATAAAATCTGACCTTTTTTGTGTGTGATAAAATTTTTATGATCCGATAAATGGCATAAATGTGGTTCAGAAAGATTGGCGAAGAGTGAAAATTTTCTGCTCATGCAAAGCTCACATGGAGTACTTTTTTCTATCGTTTTCATATCAATTGGTTAAAACCGCTGAACAAACTTAAATGATAAATATAATTGATTACATGACAAATATCACATTAATCAAGGTTGAAATTGAGGTAAATCTGATATTTGTTCATAATTATTTACTTCAAAATTGTATTTCAAGAACAAATGCTGCCTACCGTTACTAATTCCCATGAAGGCAGCTCCAATTGTCTTATTATAGACCGCCACCTGTTCTACTGTTTTTTTGGAAAGCTTGACTTCGGGTGCTTTGCATTCGATCAATAGGAATGGATTTCCGACTCTATCCAACACCAAAATATCAAATCTTTTTTGAAGCGAATTATACATTACTTCTTTTTCCAAAGAAAAAAGTCCTTTGGGGTAGTTCCTATATTGGACCAAAAAAGAAATCATATGCTGTCTTACCCATTCTTCAGGTGTCAATATCAAATATTTCTTTCTAAGGGAATCGAAAATGCTTAATTTCCCATCAGTTTCCTGAATTTTGAATTCAAATTCTGGAAAATTGAGGGCAAACTGCATAAAACCATACCTATCCTCTACCATTCCGCAAATATGTCCGCTTTCTTGTTAGAAACTTCCACCAAACTCTCTAAAATGAAGAAATTTATTTTCTTTTCGCTTCTGTATTCGACTTTTTCAATTTTTTCCTGTACTACAAAGGAGAAAGTTGACCTCATTGTACATAACGGTTTAGTCTATACTGTAGATGAAGGTTTCACAATAACAAACGCATTTGCTGTCAAGGACAACCGATTTGTGGCAGTAGGCAATAACAATGCTATACTTTCAAAATATGACTCCGAGGAAATCATTGACTTACAAGGAAAACCAATTTACCCTGGATTTATCGATGCCCATTCCCACTTTTTTAGGTATGGATTAGGATTACAGGTCGCAGATTTGCTTGGTGCAGAATCAGAAACAGAATTGGTAGAAAGGGTAAGGATTCATGCAGAGAAAAACCCTGAGGCTTCATGGATATTAGGGAGAGGTTGGGACCAAAACCTTTGGGAATCAAAGGAATTTCCGACCAAAACCAAATTAGACTCCCTTTTTCCTGACAAACCTGTACTTCTGACGCGAATTGATGGTCATGCCGCCCTAGTCAACCAAAAAGCTTTGGATCTTGGAGGGATCACTTCATCCACATCAATGGTCGGTGGAAAGGTTATTCTAATCGGTAACAAGCCAACAGGAGTTTTGATTGACAATGCCATTGGATTAGTTTCCTCGAAAGTTCCGGATCCAAGCAAAGAAGAAGCCCGGATAGCCATGACTAGCGCTCAAGAAAACTGTTTTGCGGTAGGACTGACTACAGTAGTGGATGCAGGTTTGGATAAAGAAACTATCGACTTGATCTCCGAGATGCACAAAGACGGTTCTTTGACCATGCGTGTATATGCAATGATTAACCCAACCGAAGCCAATATGGCGCATTATTTCAAAACTGGAATATACCAAGATGACAACCTCACAGTAAGGAGTTTTAAAATTTATGGAGACGGCGCTTTGGGTTCAAGGGGTGCCGCATTGCTCAAACCTTATCATGATCATGCAGATTACTACGGGTTCCTTCTCAAAAATCCGGAGGAATTTGATGAACTCGCCAAAAAAATGTACGAAAACGGCTTCCAAATGAACACCCATTGTATAGGTGATTCAGCCAACAGAACGTTATTGGACATTTATGCCAAATACCTGAAAGGAAAAAATGACCTCAGGTGGCGGATCGAGCATGCACAAGTGGTAAGCAAAGAAGATATGCCTAAATTTGCACAATACAGCGTCATCCCATCTGTTCAGCCTACCCATGCCACCTCTGATATGTATTGGGCAGGTCAACGGCTTGGCCCTTTTAGGATAAAAACAGCCTATGCCTACAAAGAACTTTTAGATCAAAATGGTATGCTTGCCTTAGGAAGTGATTTTCCGGTAGAGCATATCAATCCCCTTTATGGGTTTCATTCCGGTGTAGTACGAAAAGATGCAAAAAATTGGCCTGAGGATGGATTTCAGCCTGAAAACAAAATCACAAGAGAGCATGCTTTAAAAGGTATGACCATTTGGGCTGCATTTGCCAACTTCGAAGAAAATCTAAAAGGAAGCATCGAACCGGGCAAACTCGCGGACTTTGTAGTCTTGGAAAAAGACATCATGACAGCACCTGAAAATGAATTAAGAGAAATCAAAATCTCAGGGACATTCGTTGGCGGAAAAAAGGTCTATTAACCTCGCGATCAAAAGAGAGTCAAAATTCCAGGTATGGTTTGAGTCTGTCCACCCATTCTTGATTGAATATTTTGATTTTTAGCAAATCGTCTGCTGATTGATATGGTCCATGCTGCTCTCTAAAAGCAATCATGACTTTGGCTGATCCGTAGTTTATATATGGATGTTTTGCCAAATCATTGACATCAGCCTGATTGATCAGGATTTTGTTTTTGATTTCGGGGACGAATTCAAAATATTCAAAAACCTTTTCCAATACTTCAGGCGTCATTCCGTAGACCTCCAATAATTGGTCCTTGCTGTATAACCCCCCCATATTCTCGCGAAATTTGACCACCCTTCCTGCCATCGTCTGACCAATCCCAGGTACAATCTGAAGCACAACAGAGTCAGCATCCGAGAATGACATTTTGTTCAGTTGTGGACTTTTGGGTTTTTGATATGTATTGGCCCTTTTGACTGTATCTGATTTGAGATCATTCAATTGATTTTGAAAATTACTCTGGTAAGGTTTCCAGCCGGCCATCACCAAGCTGTCTATTTTAATAGAGTAGGCTAAAAATTTCTCTTCATTTTTCTTTCTGACTAACCAATCATAACCTGAGGGAATAAGATAAAGGACAATAAGGGCAGGCACAACCAAAACGAACCCCTTTGATTCTCTTTTGGAGAATCCAAAATACGACTTCAGAAAAAAATAAATTTTAGCCATTTGATATAATTATAAAAAACCATGATCCAATCGCAACCGATAAATCGTATCTATCCCCGATAAAGTAATTCGATTGGAAATATTTTACAATTATTACGAAATTTGAAATTGAAAACCAAAAATTTAAGTTTTGTCTTTTTTATTTAGACCGAATTTAAATTGAACGGAAGTAAAGGGAAATTATCTTTTGCTATCTAATCTGAATTAAATTTGTAACGCAAAAGTATCTAAAATGCAAAAAACGTTTAGAGCCATCAGTTTATCGCACAAAAGTGCTCCTGTCGAAATACGGGAAGTCATCGCACTCGATGAGGGTTCCATCCATTCTCTTTTACTTAAACTGAAAGATTTTTTCAGCATTACAGACACGCTTATCCTATCCACCTGCAACAGGACAGAAGTATATTATTCCCACGAAATTGACCTTAATGAAGAAATCATCAAACTCATCGGTCTGGAAAAGGGCTTGACCAATGTGGTTGATTACATGGAATATTTCAAAATCCATAACGAGGACAGAGATGCCATCGAACATCTGTTTAGGGTGTCAATGGGTCTTGAGGCCCAAGTGGTAGGTGATATGCAAATTTCCAATCAGGTAAAACGGGCTTATCAGGCTTCCGCTGACTTGGACATGGCAGGGCCTTTTTTGCACAGATTGATGCACATGATCTTCTTTACAAGTAAACGACTTGTACAAGAAACCGCTTTCCGTGATGGGGCAGCGTCAGTTTCGTATGCAGCCGTCGAACTTATCGAAGAACTTACTTCCAATACTTACCAACCAAGGGTTTTGCTTATTGGCGTAGGTGAAATTGGCGAAGATGTTGCCAAAAATATGGTACACATCCCTGATGCTAAAGTCACTATCACCAACAGAACTTTTGAAAGGGCAAAGGCTTTGGCAGATGAAATGGGATTTGAAGTGATTCCCTTTGAGAATTGCTTTGAAGCCATGAAAGAGGCCGACGTAATTGTTTCCTCAATCATGAAATCAGAGCCATATATCACCAAGAAGATGGTGTCTGAAATCGAAATCAACAGCTATAAGCTTTTCGTAGATCTATCGGTACCGAGAAGCATAGAAACAAACCTGGAGGAAATTCCCGGGGTGATGCTTTATAACGTAGACAATATAAGAAGTAAGGCAACTGAAACTCTCGAAAAACGTCTTGCTTCTATTCCACAAGTCGAAAAAATTATAACTGAAAGTATTGAAGATTTTTTTAACTGGAAAAAAGAAATGATGGTTTCTCCGACCATCAATAAGCTTAAAAATGCATTGGAACAGATCCGTTTGGAAGAAATGGAAAGATTCCTTAAAAATGCTGATGAGGCACAAGTTGCCATGATTGATAAAATCACCAAAAGCATGATGCAAAAAATCCTCAAAGTCCCTGTGGTTCAGCTTCGCGCTGCATGCCAAAGAGACGAAGCGGATAAAATGATCGGAATCTTATCGGATCTTTTTGATCTTGAAAAAGATCCAGAAAAAAAGGTCTAGAATATTCCCCGCACTATCTTGAATTACAGATTCAATCCATTTATTTTACCTTCGTCAATTTCTAGATTTATGAAGCTTAAAATTTATTGGACAGTACCTCTTTATCTCATTTTTGTAACAATCACTGCTGAAACAGTAAAATCCCAGACCTATGAAGTTTTTGACCAAAACCTTAAACTAAAGTCGAGAATTGAATTTGACCAAATCAGTATTTTGGGAGAATCTGTAAGGATAAGCACTTCCAACAATCAACTTAAACTGCTAAGCAAGGAATATAAGCCATTTGTAGACTTAAAGGCAATTTCTGTATACAAATACGAACAACCATGGATAGTCGTGGAAAGCCCCAACGGAAAAGGAGCATTTCATGAATATGGTGAAGAAATTTTTGCTCCTGAATATGATGAAATTCAGATTTTGTATACCAGGCTACTTGCCAGAAAAGGAAATAAATATTGGATTTATTATCATTCCTCAAGAAAAACCGAATATTTAGGGGTTTTTCTCGAAGCAAAATTGGCAATGAACGGACAGGTAATCGCTAAGAATCCTGAGGGTTACTATTTGCCTATTTCCGAAACTCCTGATAAGCAATATGAACATCTTCAAGAGGTAAATGAAAGTTTCTTGATTTCAAAAGAAAGTACGGGATACGGATTGATAAACAGAGATGGTGATTACATTTTAGATCCTATTATAGACCATATGGTCTATCTTGACGGTGATTATTTTTATGCATTTGATGGGAAACAATACATGCTTGTCAGGTGCCTTGAAGAAAGAGCAGATATCAAATATACATCATACCATAAAATAACACTTGAGGACGGAATGCTTTTGGAATATATACACGGAAAGCTGCGTAGAGTAATGGATAATGATGGAATTTTATTGGACCAGGTTGGGATGGAAAAAGTTTCGGATGTTGGGTCAAAGCATTACAATGTTTGGCTGAGAGATAATAAATTGGGTCTTTTAGGACCTAATGGATGGGAAGTTTCCCCCATTTCGGAAGTTGATTTGATCCTTCAGGGAAGTGAAAGCCTTTACCCGGCAAAAAAATCCGGTGCTTTTGGTTTCATCGATAAATCAGGAAACTGGGTAGTTGAAAACCGCTTTGAAGAAGTTAGGAAGTTCAAAGAAGGAATCGCTGCATTCATGCTCAATGGGAATTGGGGCTATATCAACAACAAAGGTACTATAATCTTAGCGGCAGAATATGAGCATGTTTCAGATTTCAATAAAGGAAAAGCTATTGTTAAGCGTGAAGGCAGGTACTTATTGGTTGGCAAGGACGGTCTCCCAATTTTAGAAAAAACTTTCGACAGGATTTCATTGGCTGCCGACAGTTATTTTATTACTGAAAATGATGAAAAGTTTGGTTTGATTTCACCTGAAGGAAAAGAAATAGTGGAACCAAAATTTGAAGAACTTAGAAGAGAAGATTTAAATAAAATCTTGGTAAGGCTTGGGGATAAATATGGGATTTTGGATGAAAATGGCGACTATATCCTCCCCGTTTATTATAAAAGTATAGTATTCGATGTCGGCACCAATCAAATTCTGGCTGAAGATGACTATCAATTTGCGCCCCTAGAACCCATCGAAAACATTAATAACAAAAAGAAAAAGGGTACATGAACCCAACGTTAGATTATTGGCAATGAAAAGGCCTGACCCGAATTTGAAATCGGATCAGGCCTTTTTTATTTAAAATATTATTATTTCTTGTCTCCTTGTTTTCCTCTGCCCCCTTCGGTGCCGCTTGCGACATCAGTACCAGCTATTGAAGACCTCATTTCAGTATCAGATTTGATGTTTTCCATTTTATAATAATCCATGACACCAAAGTTGCCGCTTCTGAATGCCTCAGAAATAGCTTTGGGGATCTCTGCTTCAGCAGCGATTACAAGAGCCCTCATCTCAACCGTTCTTGCTTTCATTTCCTGCTCCAATGCAACTGCCATAGCACGTCTCTCTTCCGCTTTAGCTTCTGCTACTTTTAGGTCAGCAGAAGCCTGGTCAATCTGCAACTTGGCTCCGATATTGGTTCCGACATCAATATCCGCAATGTCTATTGAAAGGATTTCAAATGCTGTTCCTGCATCCAAGCCTCTTTGAAGCACTAATTTTGATATTTTGTCAGGGTTTTCCAGCACACTCTTATGATTCAAAGAAGAACCTATTGAGGTTACAATACCCTCTCCTACTCTTGCCAAAATGGTTTCCTCTCCGGCACCACCTACAAGCTGGGCAATATTGGCCCTTACTGTCACCCTTGCTTTGGCAATCAGCTGAATTCCGTCCGCAGCCACTGCAGCCACATTTGGCGTATTGATGACCTTAGGATTTACAGAAATCTGTACAGCTTCAAAAACATCCCTTCCTGCAAGATCAATTGCAGTAGCTTGTTTGAATGTTAATGTAATATTTGCTTTATCGGCAGAAATCAGGGCCCGGATTACATTTGGGACATTGCCACCAGCAAGGTAATGCGTTTCGAGGTCGTTTGTTGTCAGGTCAAGCCCTGCTTTAGTGGCTGTAATCAACGAATTGACAATAACTCCGGGAGGCACTTTCCTGATTCTCATTCCTATCAACTCTCCGATCCCCACTTTAACATTTGAGAAAATGGCTGTTATCCATAAATTGACAGGGATAAAGTATAAAAACACAAAAAGCAATATCAGCGCGGCAAATGCTGTAAACAAAATAATGGCCGAATTTGACATGTCCATAAATTATTATTTAATGATGATTGTATTGTTTTCCAATTTAGTGATAAAAACTGAGGTGCCTACCGAAATAAAACCTGATTCTGATTTGACCTCATAAATCCCTTCACCGATTTCAGCTTTTCCAATTGGTTTGACATCAGAAATAGTGATTCCTTTCATTCCTACTTCCAAGCCTTTGAGCCGATCATCAAATGCCCTGCTTTTGATTGCGCTTTTAAGTGCAAATTTCTTCCAGGCTCCTGTACGGAAGCCATAGATCAATGCCCCAAAATTAAGAACAAGGGAAGCCACCAAAACCATACTCGCTACTTGCCTGTCAAAAGTCACAAAGGCGTAGTAGATACCCACTGCAGTCACCAGAACACCAATGATTCCAACAACAGTAGTACCGGGAACAAAAAGTATTTCGGCGATCACCAAGATCAATCCAATCAGGAGGAGCGTACTTAAGATAAACCAGACCATTTTATTTATTTTTCATGAAATTAGTCAGTTTTTTGATCGAGAAAAATTGAAAATAAAATTAAAGCAAAAAAAATGCCTTCCCATCAAAATGAGAAGGCACCTTTAAGGTTTTACATTTATCAATAGGCTCTTGCAAAGTAAACTCTACCTTGGGAAGGATTTCCGGTAAGGATGCATTTCCCTTTTTCTTCCTTTCTGTCTATGGGAATACATCTGATAGTCGCTTTGGTTAGTTCTTTGATTTTTTCTTCTGTTTCAGAAGTACCATCCCAGTGGGCAGATAGAAATCCACCTTTGGACTCCAATAATTCTTCAAATTCAGACCATGAATTGACCTCAGTGGTCATCTGTTCTCTAAAATTGAATGCTTTTTTGTAGATGGTTTCTTGGATATCATCAAGCAAGTTACTGATATAATCCTCCAATACTATTTCTCCAAGATTTACGGTTTCTTTGGTAAGGGTATCACGTCTTGCCAGTTCTATTGTATTGTTTTCCAAATCCCTAGGTCCCATAGCTATCCTGAGTGGAACACCTTTGAGTTCATATTCAGCAAATTTCCATCCTGGCTTATGTGTGTCTCGGTTGTCAAAATGTACGGAAATGCCTTTCCTCCTAAGTTTACCGATGATTTCTTTGGCTTTAGCAGAAATCTTATCTAATTCCTCCTCATCTTTATATATCGGAACAATGACTACTTGGTTTGGTGCAAGCTTTGGCGGAAGAACCAATCCGTTGTCATCCGAATGCGCCATTATCAAAGCACCCATCAATCGGGTACTTGCTCCCCAGGATGTTCCCCAAACATATTCTAGTCCTCCTTCTTTTGTTGCAAATTTGACATCAAAAGCTTTGGCAAAATTTTGACCAAGAAAATGGGAAGTTCCCGCTTGCAGGGCTTTACCATCCTGCATCAATGCCTCAATGCAATAAGTGTCCTCAGCTCCTGCAAATCTTTCATTGGCACTTTTTACTCCTTTTACAACGGGAAGGGCCATAAATGATTCTGCAAATTCTGCATAAACATTCATCATTTTAACAGTTTCCTCAATTGCCTCTGCCTTTGTAGCATGTGCAGTGTGTCCCTCTTGCCACAAAAATTCAGTTGTCCTTAAAAACAACCTGGTTCTCATTTCCCATCGGACCACATTTGCCCATTGATTTACCAACAGCGGCAGGTCCCGATAGGATTGTATCCAATTTTTATAAGTACTCCAAATCACAGTTTCAGAGGTGGGTCTGACTATCAATTCTTCTTCCAACTTGGCTTCCGGATCGACGATCACACTTTTTCCATCCTCAGAGTTTTTGAGTCGGTAATGGGTCACTACCGCGCATTCTTTTGCAAATCCTTCAATGTGGCTGGCTTCTTTGGAAAGGTAAGATTTTGGAATGAAAAGAGGGAAGTAAGCATTTGTATGCCCTGTTTCCTTAAACATTCTATCGAGCTCTGCCTGCATTTTTTCCCAGATAGAATACCCATATGGTTTGATAACCATACAACCTCTTACAGGGGAATTTTCAGCCAAATCAGCCCGTTTTACTAATTCATTGTACCACAGAGAGTAGTCTTCACTCCTTTTTGGCAATCCTTTACTCATAGTGTTTTTTGATTTCAAAAATCTAATTATCTTCGCTAATTACTGTAGGGGGCAAATATAATCCAAAAAATGATAACCCTCTCTTATATGACTCGTATATAACGGTAATTAGTAAAAGCCAAACAAATGAAAAATCTTAACAAAATATTGATCCTTGGAGCAGGTACAGTTCTTATCCTCTCTTCTTGCAGCACTAGTCAAACAGCAACAAGGGGTAGAGAAACCGACGATCTATACTTTATGGCTTCAGATGTCAAGGTAGCCACCCAGTTTGCAGTTTCAAATAATAATCCGGAGAGTTTCAGAGAATTAAACACTGTAAATCCGGCTGAATTTGAGCAAGAAAATTTTTCAGCAAGAAATGTAAATCCCGAATATATAGCCAAATATCAATCTCAGAACGCATCCCAAAATACCGGTGAGGTATATTTTGACGACAATGAGGTACAAGAATCAAATCCAAATGTAAATGTTTATAATAATTTCTACGGTTCAGGTGCGGGAGTGAATGGGGCAGGATGGAACACTGGACTTAACGTAAATGTTGGATTCGGCATGGGTTTCGGTGCTCCGATGTGGGGTATGGGAATGGGATGGGGAATGCCAATGTGGGGAATGGGATGGAACTCAATGTGGGGATGGAATATGGGAATCGGATGGGGAATGGGAGGAATGTGGGGTAACCCATGGATGAATCCTTGGATGAACCCATGGATGGGTGGCGGAATGTGGGGTTGGGGACGACCAGGATGGGGTATGCCAGGATGGGGATGGGGAGCTCCAGGATGGGGCGGAGGAAATTGGGGCGGTGAAAACGGCCGTCAAGTAGTAAGAGGGGGTAGACCCGGTAGAGACTCCGGTATGGCTTCAGTGGGGAACAGACCAGGAACAAATTATCCATCTACTGCAAGATCAGCCAGAAGAGATGCTGTAAGTCCTGACAGGTCTGTCGGAGCTAGCAATAGGACTGCCGGAAGGGATTTTGGTAGATCACAAAATGATTACTACAATAGCTCAAGAAGTAGGGTTGCTAATTCCGCAGCTACCGGAAATAGAAATGTAGGATCAGCCGCAGCAACAAGACCAAGTAATAGGACCGGGATTGACAATGCCCGCCCAACTTATAACTCCAGGGGCAATTCCGGAATGTCAAACGGAACTGTCAATAGAGGTGGCACCACCTCTCCAAGTTTCAACAACAGAGGAACAACAAATACAAACAGAGGTGCAAACCCTTCTTACAACAGAGGTAACACAATGAATAATAATAGATCTACAACACCATCGAGAGGTGGAAGTATGTCAGCTCCATCAAGGGGTGGCAGTATGTCAGCCCCAAGTCGAAGTTCATCTCCTTCGTTCAGTTCACCAAGTAGAAGTGGTGGAAGTAGCATGGGAGGAGCAAGTCGAGGAGGCGGTATGAGCTCCGGAGGTTCTAGAGGAGGCAGAGGGGGAAGATAATTCCCCTTTTTTTATAGAGCCGGAATGAAGTTAAAATTTTAAATCTTCTCTTGTTTAATACCCTAAATCAAATTTCCATATTCCTTATATGATTTCGAAAAAACATTTATTGCTAGGAATTTTTATGGTTTTTTTAGGTACTTCTACGGTACTCGCCCAATTTGGATATTATGAAGATGCACTAAGATTCAGCCAGTTTAGGTCTACAGGTTCTGCTAGGATAATTGGTTTAGGAGGAGCTCAAATGTCTCTGGGTGGCGATATTTCAAATATCCACACCAATCCTGCAGGCCTTGGATTTTTCAGAAGGTCAGAGTTTAGTTTCTCATCAGCTTTTGGGACATGGAATACAGAATCCAATTATTTGGGCCAAATCCAAGATGACCGTACCGGAAATTTTTCTATACCTAATTTGAGTTTGGTAATCAGCAATCCAAGACAAGGAGCATTAAATACCAATGCATTTAAAGGCGGCTCTTTTGGAATCAGCTTTAATAGAATGAATTATTTCAACAGTCAATTTGGCTATTTTTCAGATGTAGAAGGAGATGTTTCTATAATTGATTTCTTTCTTCAGCAGGCAAATGGAATACCGGAAAGTCAAATTGAAAATTTTGGACTAACAGGATTGGCTTATCAGACCTTCCTCATCAATCCCATAGCCTTTGATTCCAACGGAAATCCTATAAACAACCCGAGCCAATATGATTCATTTGTTTTAGGCTTTCCTTTTCAGGATGAAACAGTAATCACTGATGGAAGAATAAGTCAAACATCCATTTCTTATGGAGCAAACTTCCTCAACAAATTCTTTATTGGTGGCGGATTGGGCTTATCGTCAGTAAGATACAGTTCAAGAAAGAATTATAGAGAAGAATTTTTTGATGAACCTTTATTGAATTCCACAATAGATGAAAGACTCACCATGAGTGGTTTTGGTGCCAATATCAACCTTGGAATAATATTCAAGCCAATAGACCAGCTAAACTTAGGGGTCAATTTCCAATCTCCAACTTGGTATAATTTCAATGAACAATATGAGGCTAGGATGGTCAATAATTTTGACAATTTTTTCTTTGAAGATGAAAACATTACACTAACCAGAGAAGAAGCCTCAACTCCAATCACCATTGGCAATTATAACCTAAATACACCATTGAGGTTGAGTGGCGGGGCAACAATTTTCTTGGGGAAAAGCGGTTTCATTACCGCAGACATCGACTATCTTGACTACAGTAAAAGCAGAATAAATTCAAGAGACTTCAATGCAGGTGCTGATAATCAACAAATCCGTGCATTGTTTGGCCAAACTTTGAATTACAGAGTCGGAGGTGAATTCAGATTTGACATTTGGAGAGTAAGAGGCGGGTACGGGTTTTATGGAGATCCTTTTGTTAACAGTAGTTTTGACAGAAGAACCCAACAGTATTCAGGAGGACTTGGTGTAAGGTTACAAGCCATGTACGTTGATTTTGCTTTGACTTCAACCAATTTTGATCAACTCTACAATTCTTTTCCTGTGGAGGAGGGTGGATTCAATATAGGCCCCTTTACCGAAATCAGAAACAACATCACTTCCGGAATCCTGACATTTGGTTTCAATTTTTAAAAAATCCCATTAATGCTGATAACAAGTGATCAGTGGAAATATCTTCTCCGCTGAGTATTATTTTCGATTTTAAGTAATAAAATTCGCGCTGAAGAATAAGATTTTTCAATTTTAAAGTGATTTCCCCCTCATCTAATCCGGCAAACATGGGTCTCTTTCCTGTTTGATCCCTCAATAATCTTTTATTGATCTCTTCCAAACTAACATCTAAATAAACCGAAACACCTTTTTGGTTAATGACCTCCATATTGTCATTAAAACAGGGAGTTCCCCCACCTGTTGATAGAACAAGCCCGTCTTCAGAAGCTAAAGTTTTTTCCAAAAAAAAAGTCTCGTACTCCCTAAATTTTCCTTCTCCTTCCAAAGTAAAAATTTCTCTTATTTTCTTTCCGGTTTCCTTTTCGATCACCTGGTCTAAATCAATAAATGTGAAATTAAGTTGCTTAGCAATCTGTCTTCCAAAGGTAGATTTTCCTGAACCGGGCATTCCTACCAATACAATTTTCAATGGTGATTTCATTGGGCAAAAAGACTTTTTATCTCATCAGGACTAGGTGTATTCCTGTAATGGTATTTCTTGAGTACCACACCTTCCCGAATCAGCATAATCCCGGGATTGGAACGCATGATGGTTTTGATAACTGTGGCATCTCCCTGATAACCTTCTATTCCCCAGTTCCGGGAAGAAATTAATGCTTCGATTTCATCTACTGAAGAGGCTGCAACCAAAACCGGCGTGATGCCGCTTCCCTGAAGACCATTTATCATTTCATCAATTTTCCCAAGATGATCTGTATTCATTTTGGCCATGAATGTCACAAAAATCACCGCTTTATTGCCCGTCAAAATACCTTCGGTAAAATCACCTTCTTCATTCCAAACAGCAAAATCTGAAATCTTAGGCAACGCATCTTCATTTACCAAAACCATGTCCACAAACTCATAAGATTCATCGGTTGGATATTGGTCTAGAACTACCTCCTTTCCATCCTTTTTCATGATATAATTATACTGCAAAGGGGCTGAAGGCTTCATTGCTGTCGTGATATCGACACCTTCTTTGTAAGCTCTAAAATCAATAAAAGGTAAATTTCTGATGGCAGTAATGGCCAAAACAAAAGAAAGGAGCAAACTAGACCTAACCACCCATTTGGCCCAATTTGGACTCTGATTTGAAAGATCATTTTTGAAAAAAAACAGGATTCCTATCAGCACCAATAAAATCACATCCTTGGTAAATGACTCCCAAGGTGTCAGCTTAATAGCGTCTCCAAAGCATCCACAGTCGGTAACTTTGTTGAAGTAGGCTGAATAAAAAGTAAGGAAGGTGAAAAACAAAATCATGATTCCTAATGCCCAAACGGTAAGCTTTAACCTCACTCCAAGAATAAGCATCACACCCAGTACAACTTCCGCTACAACCAAAAAAACTGCTATTTCTAATGCATAATCTTTAAAAATAGAGAAGAATGAGGCAATATCATTGGAAAACACATCAAAGTATTCCTCCAATTTAATGGCGGTGCCTACCGGGTCATTAACTTTGATCAATCCTGAAAAAATGAACAGCCCTCCTACCAAGAACCTGATAATATATGGCATGGTTTGCTTAAGCATGATAATTCAATTTAATTAAACAGAAAACACAATAATTGATCATATCCTGATAATTGGCTTCAATTCCTTCTGAAACCAAAGTCTTTCCCTGATTGTCCTCGATTTGCTTTACCCTGTAGAGTTTCATCAAAATAATATCAGTCATGGACGCTACTCTCATGTCTCTCCAGGCCTCTCCATAATCATGGTTCTTGTCTTCCAATAAACTTCTGGTAGCCTCAACCCAATGGTCATAAAAAGGTTCAAGTTCACTAAATGGGATCTCAAGACGTGTGTCATTTTGGTAAGAAATCTGAATCAAAGCGATAATGCAATAATTAATAATCCCGACAAACTCATCTGCAATCGGATCATTGACTTTTTGATTCCCTTTTTCCTGAATAGATCTAATTCTTTGCGCTTTTATGAAAATCTGATCCGTGATGGAAGGAAGCCGAAGGATTCTCCATGCTGTCCCATAATCTTGGGTTTTCTTCTTAAAGAGTTCTTTACAATGGCCGATAACTTGATTATATTCGCTGACAGTTTGCGTTTTCAAAGTATTTTCGATTTTAATGATTTCTGATTTTCAACTGACTTCCGCCTCCGAAGATATATTATTTCCCACAAAAATAACATTCTGTTCCAAAGGAAAGCTATTGGTTTTGGATAGACCCTGGATTATGGGAATATTAAATGTGACTCCCGATTCCTTTTTTGAAAACAGCAGGTTACTTACATCAAAAGAAGGTTTTTTGAAAGTTTCAGAAAGGATGATTTTCGAAGGTGTAGACATTTTAGATATCGGTGGCTACTCAAGCAGGCCAATGGCTGAGGATATTTCAATTGACGAAGAATTGAAAAGAACCATTTCTACGATTGAAAAAATCAAAAGGGAATTTCCCGACATCCTAATTTCAATAGATACTTTCAGGTCAAAAGTTGCCGAAGAGGCAGTTGCTGCAGGCGCAGATTTTGTCAATGATATTTCCGCCGGAGAACTTGATCCTTCAATGATTGAGCTAGTCGGAAAGTTAAATGTTCCCTACATAGCCATGCATATGAAGGGCAACCCAAAGACGATGCAAACAAAAACTGATTACGAGGATATTTTATCAGAAATAATGCATTATTTTTCTAATAAACTGAACCTATGCAAGAAAGCTGGCATTAAAGATGTATGGATTGACCCTGGATTTGGATTTGCCAAAACTTTGGAACAAAACTATTGGATTCTCAAAAATTTGGCTTATTTTAAAAGAATTCAAGCTCCGATAATGGTTGGGGTATCAAGGAAATCCATGATTCAAAAAATCCTTGGAGTTACGGCTGAAGATGCACTAAATGGAACAACTGCCTTGAATATGGCCGCCCTGATAAACGGAGCAAACATTTTGAGAGTTCATGACGTGAAAGAAGCAAAAGAAACCATCAAATTATATAAAGAAATTTACCCTTGACATTACTTTTCAAAATAGGATTTTTAGAAATATCCATTGTGAATATCATAGATATCACATTGGTGAGTATCCTTATATATCAGGTTTACAAACTCTTGAGAGGTAGCGTGGCGATCAAAATTTTCCTTGGCTTCTTATCCATATATTTGATTTACCTCATGGTAAGTGCTCTGAGGATGGAACTCCTTTCGATTATCTTGGGCCAATTTATGGGAGTGGGTGTGATCGCCGCAATCATCATATTTGCTCCGGAAATCCGTAAATTTCTTTTGATAATAGGCAGGTCTTCTTTCCTATCCAATGAAAATTTCTTTCAGGAATTGCTCTTTTGGAAAAAAAGAGAAAGTCATGCATTTAACATTAATCCAATAATCGAGGCATCAAAAAGTCTCTCAGGTACAAATACCGGTGCTTTGATGGTTTTGTCTAGCAATACCGAATTGAAGTTTTATGCTGAAAGCGGAGATATTCTGGATGCACAGATTTCAAAACGACTTCTGATTTCAATATTCAATAAATATAGCCCATTGCATGATGGAGCAGTAATCATCTATAATGGAAAGGTAAAAGCTGCAAGGTGTATCCTTCCTGTGACAGAAAGGGAAGTACCGGCCCAGTTTGGTCTGAGGCACCGTGCCGGTATAGGCATGTCAGAAGCAACTGACACTTTGGTATTGATCATTTCAGAAGAAACAGGACAGGTTTCTTTGGCGAAAAACGGAAAAATACTCCACAACCTTTCTTTTCAAGAATTACGGGAATTGATCAATGATTATCTTTCAGGAGTAGATATTGATGAAAAATTTGAATCAATTTCAGTATTCGAAAGAACAAAGCTTAAGAAAGTCACTCCAACAAGTGCATAAAAAAAGGGCTAAAAATTTCATTTTAGTCCTTTTTTTATACTTCAAAGCAAAGCTACTTCTATAATTTTTTTACGTTAATTGCATTTAGGCCTTTTTTGCCATCTTTAACATCATAGGTTACTTTGTCATTTTGGGCTACTTTGTCCACAAGTCCTGTGGCATGGACAAATACATCATTTTGAGACTCGTCATCAACGATAAAGCCGAATCCTTTTGCATCGTTGTAGAATTTTACTGTTCCGGTAAGCATGATAAATTTTAGAATTTTGTGGTTAAATGTCCTTTAAATGTAAATATACTAGATGACAAAACAAAAATTTATTTTGCTAAATTGGCCATATGAAAAAGCTTGTAATTATCAGGCATGCCAAATCTTCTTGGGATGATCCCTTTCTAAATGACCACGACAGACCACTTGCTGAGAGGGGACTTAAAGATGCCCCAAAGATGGCAAAGAGGTTAAAGAAAGAAAAAATCCACCCCGATGCCATCATTTCTTCAGATGCTGAAAGGGCAAAAGCAACTGCCATCATTACCGCAGAATATCTGGATTTTTCACCAAAAAAGATAGATTTCAAGAAAGATTTATACCATTGCTCAGTGAATCAATTATTGTCAGAAATCAAAAAAACCCGAGATGAAGTCAAGACTTTATTCTTAGTGGGCCATAACCCCGGTTTAAATGATTTGATTTGGAAATTTGGCGGTGAAATTGATAACCTTCCGACTGCGGGGCAATTTGGGTTAAAATTCGATATAAAAAACTGGGATGAAATCAGTTCAAAAAATGCAAAATTCTGGTTTTTTGACTTTCCAAAAAAGGATTGATCTTTGTAATAAAATGCCCTTAAAAAATTAAAATTCTCGAACATCCTGAATCACCCCCTCAAATTTATCTGCATTTTCTATCAGATACAGTATTTTTTCAGCCGCAAATTCCGGACTACTCAAATTCATGTTTTCTTTAAGCAATATAAATTTCGGCAGTGAAGAAAAATCAGAAGCAGAAGAATTCCTTATTTGTTGTTGCATAGCGGTATCCACCACTCCCGGAGCCACTGCAAAAAATCGAATTCCATTGCGATCAAGGTCTGCTTCATTTTGGGCTGTTTGGGTCAACATATTCAAGGCAGCTTTGGAAGCCGAATAACCTGCCCATCCATCAATTGCCTTTGATGCCGCACCTGAACTTATATTTACGACGATTTTTTTCACTTCCTCCAATCGCGCATATTTCTTAACAAAGGCATTCATCAAAATGGTCGGTGCAATCGTATTGATCTCGAAAATCTGACGGATACTTTGGCTTCCCAATTTGCCCAGATGCGCAATATCACCAATTATCCCTGCATTGTTGATCATCACTATTTGATCAAAATCCCCTTTGGGGAAGATATCATCAAGTTTGCTTTCAAGATTCTTTAAATCCCCCAGATCACAGATCACATGGCGGTAATTTGAATGGGATACTTGAGATTTGGTTCGGGCAATACCTATGACAAGGGATGGATTTTTTTGAAGAACCTGCCTCACCAGAGCCTCGCCAATACCTTTACTAGTACCGGTAATTATAAAAAGTGATCCTTTTGACATGATTCAAAGATATTGATTTTAGAAATTATACATAAAAAAAACTCCAGACATCAACAGAGAAATGCTTTGGAGTCTGGAGTTTTGAAATTGAGATTTAGATAATCTATTTACAAGATATACTGTGAAAGGTCTCTGTTTTTGACCAAAGAAGTCAATCTTTCTTGTACCATTTCTTGGGTAATCATGATTTTTGAATTTGCCTCTATGGTATCAGGAACTTCAAAAAGGAAATCGTTAAGCAAGTGACTCATGACGGTATGGAGCCTTCTTGCCCCGATGTTTTCCACTTCCTCATTGATCTGAAAAGCCAATTTGGCAATCTCGCGGATGGCTTCATCATTAAAGTCAAGAAATACCTCTTCCGATTCAAACAAAGCCTGGTATTGTTTGGTCAAGGCATTCTTAGGCTCTTTCAATATTCTGTAGAAATCATCCTCTGTCAAGCTGTTTAATTCAACTCTAATTGGAAATCTTCCTTGAAGTTCAGGAATCAAATCGGATGGTTTTGCAACATGGAATGCCCCGGCCGCAATAAACAGGACATGATCTGTATTGATGATACCATACTTGGTATTTACAGCACTTCCTTCTACTATCGGCAGCAAATCACGTTGCACACCTTCTCTGCTGACATCAGGCCCACCTCCTCCTTTTCCACTTTTTGATGCTATTTTATCTATTTCATCTATGAAGATGATTCCATTGTTTTCAGCCAACCGAAGAGCTTCCTCCTTTACCTCATCAAAATCCACCAACTTTGAGGTTTCCTCTTCCATCAGTATCTTTCGTGCTTCCGCAATCGTAACCTTTCTTTTCTTGGTTTTTTTCGGCATCATGCCACTAATCATGTCTTGAATTCCCGCCATGCTGGCATCATCCATCATGCCGTTGCCTATCATTCCGATTCCAACAGGAGGACTTTGCTTGACATTGATTTCTACCTTTCGGTCTTCTAGCTCCCCATTTTTAAGTTTTTCCCGAAACCTGTCTCTCGTCCTTTCATTTAGCTCATCATCAGGAGCCTGCTCCGGATTAAAATCTATTGATATAGAGGTGGAAGGACGTACAAAGCCTGCGGTTTTTACCGGTGGAATGAGAATATCAAGAATTGCTTCATCTACAGCTTCTGCTGCTTTACCTTTTACCTCTTCATTTTTCTTTTCTCTTACCAAATGGACGGATTGCTCTACAAGATCACGGACCATACTTTCCACATCTCTCCCTACATACCCAACTTCTGTAAATTTAGATGCCTCCACCTTGGTAAATGGAGCATTTGCGATTTTTGCTAATCTCCTTGCAATCTCTGTTTTACCAACGCCTGTAGATCCTATCAGAAGGATGTTATTGGGGACAATATCTTTTTGAATATCTCCCTTCACATTCATTCGCCTTATTCTATTTCTAAGGGCAATCGCTACGTTTCGTTTGGCATCGTGCTGCCCTATAATGTATTTATCAAGCTCCACAACAATCTGTTTTGGAGTCAAATCACTAAAATCATTTCTCATATTGTTGACGTTAAAACGTTCTCCATTCATTTAATTTGGTGGATATTGAAAACATTTGATCCACAGGGTACTTTGCAAAACATTCTGAAATGGTAAGAACGCTTGGCTTTTGGATGATTTGTATGATGCATGCCTTCCAAAAAAGGGGTTTAGAAAATATCAGCCAAATTTCTTCAGCTTAAAATCACCTCATGCTATTTGCCTGCTGTTTTCAGATTCTTTTGGGAAAGAAAATATCATTGGATCATCCACTTTGGATTTCATCAAAGCTATCTCAAGCACTTCCTCCACTTTGTCTACAAAGTGAAAGTCTACGCCTTTGATATACTCCTTGTCAATTTCATCGATATCTCTTTTGTTATTTTTGCAGAGGATGATTTCCTTGATCCCAGCTCTTTTTGCCGCAAGGATTTTTTCTTTGATCCCACCCACGGGCATAACTTTGCCTCGAAGAGTGATCTCCCCTGTCATAGCCACTTTGGATTTCACTTTCCTTTGGGTAAAAATGGAAGCCATTGCTGTCAGCATGGTAATACCCGCAGAAGGCCCGTCCTTAGGAACTGCTCCCGCAGGAACGTGTATATGAAGATCATAATAATCAAACAAACGGTCATCAATTCCCAATTTATCAGCCTTGGATTTGAGGTATGAAAGTGCTGTCATTGCAGATTCTTTCATCACTTCTCCCAATTGACCTGAAAGTGTCAATTTTCCCTTTCCTTTACTTAGGGAAGTTTCTACAAAGAGTATTTCCCCGCCTACGGATGTCCAAGCCAAGCCAGTCACTACACCTGCAGTACTGTTATCTTGGTACATTTCTTTGTCGAAAATTTCTCCACCAAGAATTTTCCGTACCATATCGGGTGTGATTTTCTTGTCATATTCCTCCTCCATGGCAATAGATTTTGCCAGGTTTCTGACCACTTTGCCAATGGCTCTTTCGAGATTTCTTACACCCGATTCCCGGGTATAATCCTCTATGATTTTTGAGATCGCTGCCCTATCAAATGATATATCTTTTGCTTTGAGACCATGTTCCTGTCTTTGCTTGGGAATAAGGTGTTTTTTAGCGATTTCAATTTTCTCATCTAGGGTATATCCTGTTACTTCTATGATCTCCATTCTATCCCGGAGTGCAGGCTGAATGGTATCAAGGGAGTTGGCTGTGGCAATAAATAAAACTTTGGATAGGTCATACTCCACTTCCAGGTAATTGTCAACGAAAGTGCTGTTTTGCTCCGGATCCAAAACTTCCAAAAAAGCAGAAGATGGATCTCCCCTGAAATCTGAACTTAATTTGTCAATTTCATCCAATACATATACAGGATTGGAGTATTTGACTTTTTTCATGTTCTGAATAATTTTTCCCGGCATAGCGCCAACATAGGTTTTTCTATGTCCGCGGATTTCGGCTTCATCATGCAATCCGCCAAGTGACATCCTGATATATTTCCTTCCCAGCGCCGTAGCGATGGACTTACCCAAAGATGTCTTACCAACTCCCGGAGGTCCATAAAGGCACAAAATCGGTCCCTTAAGGTCTTTCTTCAATTTGAGAACGGCAAGGTATTCGATAATCCTATCTTTGACTTTTTCGATACCGTGATGGTCTTTGTCCAAAATAGCCTTTGCCCTTTTGAGGTCAAAGTTATCCTCTGTAGTTTCATTCCATGGGAGTTCCACTAATGTTTCTGCATAATTCAAAGCGATCGGATATTCAGCCGCAGAGGGATTGATTCTAAGTATTTTATCAAGTTCCTTTTCAAAATGTCTGGCAACTTCCTTTGGCCACTTCTTAAGCAATCCTTTGGCACGGAGTTCTTCCACTTCCTTTTCAGGTCCTTCTTCACCTAATTCGGTCTGAAGGACTTTCATTTGCTGACGTAGAAAATAATCCCGCTGCTGTTGGTCGATGTCTGTATGGACCTTCTTTTGAATCTCGCTTTTGAGTTCGAGCATTTGGATGTCCTTCATCATAAACTCCAACAAGAGTGTGGCTCTCTCTACACCATCATTGATTTCAAGCAATTTCTGCTTTGCTTCAACAGGCGCATTGATGTTTGAGGAAAGAAAATGAGTTAGGAAAGCGGTATTGTCTATATTGTCCAAAGCCACTTGAGCCTCCCTTGGAATCTCAGGATTGAGGTGTAAAATCTTGGCGGCGGAATCTTTCAGTGATTCCTCTAAAGCCTTTATTTTTTTACTGTTTTTTGGAAAATTCTCCTCAAGGTATTCTACTTTAGCCATAAAATATGGATCCTCAGTGACGGTTTCGGTAATGCGAAACCTCTTTTTTCCTTGGATAATAATTGTAGTATTGCCATCAGGAAGAATAATCATTTTAATGATCTTGGCCAAAGTACCTACATGGTAAATATCCTCCCAAGATGGATCGTCGTTTTGGGCATTGATTTGGGCGCAAACTCCAATAAGTTTGTCCCCTTTTTGAGCCTTTTTGACCAATTTTATAGAGCGCTGCCTACCGACGGTAATCGGGATGACTACCCCGGGAAACAAGACAGTATTGCGAACAGAAAGAATCGGGATATCAGTAGAAAAATTTTCCGGCTGCTGTAGGCTTTCGTCTTCATCGTCAGCAATCAGCTGAATTAAATCGCCTTCTCCGGCATAATCACCTGTTATCATCGATTGGTATAATTGGTTTTCAAAATTCTTCATAAAGGACAATATGACAGACAAGCTGTCAAGTAAATAATAAAATAAAGAAGAACCCTCAATTTAAGAAGGTTCTTCAAATAAAATCAATGAACATGCCAAGGATATTTTAAGTACAAATTGGCAGGTTAATAAGTATTAATATCAATTGAATTCGATTTGATTTCTTTCAAAACACTAAAACAATCAAAATTTAATCGCAGCAACCAAAGAATAACCATTCAAAGTGTATTTATAATGACCCGAAGCCTGCGCTCCCGGGGCAGAAGCGAAAATCTCCCCAAAACGTCCCATTCTATGGACTTGGCCCTCCAAAACCAAAGCTGTTTTTGTTGTGATTTTTGTGGTTAATCCCAATCTAATAAGCAATCCAATATTATTGCCTACATCTAGTTCTTGGGGGTTAAATGATTCAATCAATTCTCCGTTAGTCTTTCTGGCTTCAGCAATGATCGCATTGGTAGTTTTATTCAACAATCTATAATTCATCCCTATTCCTGTATGAACTTTAAACTTATCATTCCCTGCCAGATAATA
Organism: Aquiflexum gelatinilyticum; assembly: GCF_024741135.1. GTDB lineage: Bacteria > Bacteroidota > Bacteroidia > Cytophagales > Cyclobacteriaceae > Cognataquiflexum > Cognataquiflexum gelatinilyticum. The sequence goes on along the minus strand of NZ_JANSUY010000030.1, from coordinate 11,292 downwards.
ATTGAACAATAAAGGTATACCAACACTGCTGATATCAAAATCCTCATAGATAATAAAACGTCCACCCAATACCGGAAAATTAATATCCATTGAAGTCTGAAATTTTTGAAAAATAAATCCTGAAGTTATAAAAACTCTAGGAGCATCCCTGACCAAGTGAAAATCCAACAAGGCGTTGATCCCTAAAGAACTACTGACAGGTTGAACTGAGGAATAAGTACCATTTACACTTTGAAACATTTGGTAATATCCCACACCTATATTAGGGCTGATTTTGAGCAAAGGATATTTGGCGCCAAACTCTTCATAATCGTAATCATTCAATTTATGATATTCCTCAAATAATTCTTTAATCGCATTTTTTTTTGGTGGAACATTTCTGATTTTTTCAACAAAGTCGTATTCCATTCCTGTTCCGAGCCCATAAGTCAACAAACCTATATATCCGAATGATTCAGTTTTAACCTGCCTCATATTTACTTCCTTATTTTGCTTAAATTCAAGTCTTTTCAAACCCTCCTCAAGTTCTATAAATAGCTGATCTTTGTAACTTAAGTAACTTTTTCTCCCTACAATGATCTCTTCAAAAAAAACAATTTCTCCTGTATTTGGATGACTTGCAGATCTATATCTTGCACCATTGGCAAGCCCAAATCCTCGGATATCTTCAGGTTTGAATATTGTGTCAAAAATTCCTTCATCTGAAAATTCCAAAACCTTATACCTTCTAGGATCCAATGGCTTTTTTACTTCGCCTCGGATAATTTCCCCTGTTAAATAAATAACATAATCTTTTTTGTCAATTTGAGCAAAACTATAATTGTTGATAATACCAAAAAAAGCTATCAATAGTAAATGGGTTATTATTTTTTTCATGTGATTTTTAAAATATGATAATTTTTATTGTGAATAAAGCCTAAATAGGACCCTGTTGAAACTTATGTTTTGGTTCAAGAATCCTAAACCTAGAGCTCTCCTTTAATAAGAAATCGCCTTAGTTAACTTAGAATGCACTAAATGGTTGGTTAATTTCCGAAATAAGGATCATACTCAATTAGTAAATCGCCATAGTGAAAATAGCCTTTATCATTATTTTGGAGTAAAATACCTCTAAATCCTAAACTTAAGGGATTATCAGGGTGGGTATTTAAATATTCAAAGGAGTAGTTCTCAAGATTAATTTTGATAAAAAGTGATTGAAACCTGACATATGCGTATTCTTTAAAAATAAGAACTTCATTCATCCTAAAGGATTCATACACATCATATATTGCCAAATTTTCCCATAATAGCGTACTTTTGTTCAGCTTTTTAAGCTCCTTCCTGTATGTGGAAGCATTATTTCTTAAGGCAAAAATTTCATTTTTATATTCAAAAATTAAATCTTCTTGAAAGTTATAGAAATCTACACTTTCTGCTAAATCATCCAGTTTGGCCCACGCATCCTGCTGTACCAAATATTTATATCTTTTGTTAGTAAATCCTTGCTGCTCCGGTGAATTTTGAAAAGATCCTCCTTCAAAAATTATGTCGCCATTATGCTCATAAATTTTTGTGGGTCTCCCGAAATTTTCAGGAAAATCAGCCAACTTTCTTACGGATTTAGAGATCGGATCAATTTCGTAAAAGGTCTTGATATCAAAACCTTCATCAGATACACCTCCTCCCATATAAATCTTCCCGCCAAATTGCCTGAACATGGTAGAATTATGGAAATAAAATGGAATTTGAAGTTCAAGACTTTGATTAAAATTACTCTCCAACAGGACACTGTATAATTTATCTTCGGAAACAAAATACCCCTTATTTCCTAAAACAATTGATTCACTATCTATCCCATACTGTTGCTCATTATATTTAGCAACTAAAAATAATGGACTTATGATTTTATAATTCACCCCATTTTCAGATAATTTATCGAAATTCCTAATGAAAAATTTCCCTGACCTTTGGGGAAAAATATAATCGGAATTGAAATTAATATGCAATTCATTTTGGTTTACAAAAACCATGTTAAAGGGTATTTGAAATCCATTTTCATCTATTAATTGATTAAACCCTGAAAGATCCGGGGCGAAATTCTCCCCTGCAATTATTGAGCTGGAGAAAAAATAAACATCAATTTCTTGACCTGGATTAACTATAGTGGGTTTAATCCCAAAAATCTGGCCTAAATTATAATCTTTGCCCCTTACATTAATTGTTAGGTTTGGCTTTTCAAGCGGGTGATTTAAATCAAAAACCTTGAATTTTATTTCGTTTTCTGAAGTTGAGATGGGTTGAATTTGATTTCCATTAAATTTGACAAAAATGTCTTGACCAAGAAAAAATGACCCTTGGAGAGTTAAAGTATCACCAAAATTAAAACTTTGAAAACCTTGAACCTCAAAAATAGGGTCAACAAATGTAAAAACCCGTTTGAATTCTTTTTCTAGAACTCCATCAGAGATTTTGATTGAAAGTTCTAAGTTCTTTTTATTGATTTGATTTGCCAATTCCTTCGGCAAAATAAACTTAATACCGTTTTGGTCTCCATAAATCACTTGTGCCTCCGCATCAGAGACACTTACAGATTTATTTGCCATTCCATCGCTGAAATTATTTCCAATAACCTCCACTGTATCCCCATAATAAACCTCGTCTTTAAAATTAATTTTTTCAACAAAAAACCCTCCTGAACCGGTACTGACAAAAGAAACCGGTTCTGAATAAACAATATTTTTATTTGTCTTAATAAAAGCTGCAACCCAATAAGTCACACCTTTTGTGAGTGATGAGGTGATGACCAAATCAAAAAATAATTCAGGTTTTCCCGACTTCTTGGTTACACTCAAGGGTTGAATCTTGGGTTGTGGCAATACAGACACAGCAAAACCATACTCAATAATCTCATCAGATCCATAATCAAAAACATTTGCCGCCACAGAAATACCTTGCGTATTGGTTTCTTGGATTTGAGCCACACTAAATCTCGGATTTGTGGCAGGCTTGACATCTTCTTCCTTTTGACAGGAGTAAAAGACTGAAACTCCTAATACCAACAATGCTATTATTCTTGCTTTCATAATTTTCTCCACTTAAAAACGTAAACCAATAAGAAGGGAACTGACCATCCTGTCATAGATTACCACATTGAAAGGAAGGCTTACACTCATCACTTCGGAATTTTGTGTAATCTGAAACTCTGCGATCAAAGCGAGTTTTTTGCTTAAGTTGATGACACTCCCAAGCTTTGCAACAGGACTGACAAACCTTCTTTTGATATCTGTCAATGGTTCTTCGTAAAGGGTGGTGATTCCGGTTGAATTCAATGTCTGGTCAATGATGGAAAATTCACTTTCGATCTTGTTATAATTGGACACAACCCCCAATCCGATATAGGAATCGACATTCCCCATTCTGATCCAGGTATAGTTAATGGTTACAGGGACCATGATGGTGCTTGCAGCATAATTCTCGGTAGCTGTCATGTATTGCTCGGTAGAAACATATTCTGAAAGGACTGTATTGTCCTGCCTGAGATAAGCAATAGAAACATCCATAGACAACCTTGGCCATTTTCTAAACTGATGTGCTTTGACACCTATCTGAAAAATGGGAAAAATACTGGTCTCAAAAGCATCTTTTCTGTTTCCGCTAATAGTAGATGGGGTGAGCACTATAGAAGACATCCCTGCAGAAATCACAGGAGAAATCCTGGTAAATGGTTCTTTCTTGAAATGGAGCTCAAAAGGCAGATTTTCGCAAAGGTGATATTTTGACAAAACTGAAATAAAACCATATTCTTCATATTTTAAATTGAAGATATCCTGATACAATTCATTGGTGCAATTTCCCGCCATCAACATATTCAGGGTAGCGATATATGGTCTCTTGAAGTCACTGAACTCCCTGCCATTTATTGATTCCTCCTCGTAGTGGGCTACCAATTCTATGATATCTGTGCCGTTGTCTATGTAAAAAATATTCTGGCTTCTCAATAAGGTTAACTTACCTGAAATCAAAACCTGAACGAATTCAGGTTCTTTTTCCTCGGCTAATTTTTTTACCAAATATTGCCATCCGTTTTCAAACCCGAATCCACCAATATCACTTGGAAAAAGGGTTTTGGGTTTTTCACCCGGTTTTGAAAAACGGATTTTATCATAAGATTCATAGTCAAACTTCTTTTCGATTTTACCATAAACTTTGGAGCCGTCTTTTAGGATGATGTAATCATCTGACTGTGCTGTGGCAAAATGGGAAAAAACAAAAAAATGCAATGTCGAAACCAAAATAATGGCGGCAAATATCTTCATAAATGGGCGATCAAATTTTAAATCGAACAATGATACCCAAAAAAGTAATATTAAAAAATAAGGGGATGAAAAAAATTTTCATCCCCTTTGAAATCTTGGATTTTGACCAAATTAAGGCCCTGTAAATAATTTCAGGATGTCATTCCCAATCGCAAAAACCATCAAGGCTAGGAGTAAAACCATCCCAACTTTTTGTGCATTTTCCAAAAACTTATCGGAAGGCGCCTGACCTGAAACCATCTCATAAAGTAGAAACATAACATGTCCACCATCGAGTGCGGGAATAGGAAGGAGGTTCATAAATGCCAAAATCATGGAGATCAAACCGGTGATACTCCAAAATTTAACCCAATCCCAACTGTTGCCATAGATTTTTGCCATACCTATCGGACCGCTTACATTCTTGGCTGACACCTCTCCGGTAAACATTTTTCCAAGAGCCTTTGCGTTGACAATAACTACTCCAAATGCCCGCTGAGTTCCTTTGGTGATAGACTCCGCAATACCATATTTTTTGACAACAGGTTCCAATAAAGGATTCACCGCAATACCGATTGTTCCTTCATCTGATATTTGGGCTGTTTTTTCTAAGGTTTCACCGTTTCTTTCAACCACCAAAGTGGCTTCTTTTCCCTTTAGATCTGCAAGAGAGCTTTGCAATTCATTGAAATAAGCAATCTGAGAACCGTTTACTCCTACTATCTTATCCCCGGCTTTCAAGCCTATTTTCTCTGCTGAAGAATTTGGACTTACTTCTTTGACCTCAAAAGGAATCCTGATATTGATGAAGCTGGCCATGGCCTGCTCACTGTTAAAGGAATTGATAAACCCTCTTGGGATTTCGATTTTCAGAATTTCTCCTCCTCTATCCACTGTATAAAAACCTCCACTGCTCAATAAAGCCTCTCCCCCACTCAGTTCATTGATGCTTTCGTACGGTAAGCCATTGATATCAAGAATTTTGTCCCCATCCTGAAAACCAATCTGTTGTCCTATTTCAAGAGCAACTATTCCATTCTGAATGACTTGGTCGCGCGAATAATAAGTTTCTCCTCTTTGGTGTACCAAAACCACAAAAATTATGATACCCGTAATCACATTGACAATGATACCCCCAAGCATTACAATCAATCTCTGCCAAGCCGGTTTTGATCTGAATTCCCAAGGTTGGGGTTCGGAAGATAGCATTTCTGTATCCATGGATTCATCGACCATACCGGAGATTTTGACAAAACCTCCCAAAGGAATCGCTCCTATGGAATATTCTGTTTCACCCCATTGGAAGCCGATGATTTTTGGAGGAAATCCAATGGAGAATTTCTCCACACGCATCCCAAACATTTTGGCGGTAAGCAAGTGGCCTAACTCATGCAGGCCTACTAAAATTGACAAACCCAAAATTAATTGGGCTACCATAATCAGTGTATCCATTATACTTTACTCTTTATAAATTCTTCTGTGATGATACGAGACATTTTGTCCGTATTTACATAATCTTCCAATGTTGGTTTTTTAACGAAATCAGCTTTTACCAAGGTCTCGGCAATAATGTCCGACATTTCAAGAAATCCGATTTCCTCCCTCAAAAATGCAGCCACAACGATTTCATTGGCGGCATTTAAAATACAAGGTGCATTTCCTCCTCTTTCAAGTGCTTCAAAAGCCAAACCCAAATTACGGAATGTTTGGATATCAGGTTGTTCGAAAGTCAAGTTTGGGTATTTGGCAAAATCAAACCTCGGAAAGTCTGCCTTTAACCTATCAGGGTAACTCAAAGCAAACTGAATAGGAATACGCATATCAGGCAATCCAAGTTGTGCTTTGATACTCCCGTCTTCAAATTGAATCAAAGAATGGATAATGGATTGGGGATGAACAACCACTTCAATCTGATCTTTGGACAACCCAAACAACCATTTGGCTTCGATTACTTCCAGACCTTTGTTCATCAGTGAAGCAGAATCTATGGTAATTTTTGCTCCCATGTCCCAATTGGGATGTTTGAGGGCTTGGGCCTTGGTCACTGTTTCCAAATAAGATCGGTCTTTTCCTCTGAAAGGACCTCCTGAGGCAGTAAGTATGATTTTCTCAATAGGGTTGTGAAACTCTCCTACCAAACATTGAAAAATCGCAGAATGTTCTGAATCAACAGGATAAATATTCACTCCTTTTTCACGGGCCAATTTGGTAACCAATTCACCAGCAACCACTAAGGTTTCTTTATTGGCTAGGGCAATCGCTTTTCCGGCCTCAATTGCTTTCATGGTAGGAATCAGTCCCGAATATCCGACAAGAGCTGTCAAAACGATATCTATAGATTCCATAGTAACCACATCTGCTAAGGCTTTTTCCCCTGCAAAAACTTTGATCCCCAAAGGAAGTAAACTATCCCTTACCTTTTCGTAAAGTGCTTCATTGGAAATCACCACACAATTGGGCTGAAACTCAATGGCCTGATTGATCAATAAATCAGCGTTATTTTGGGCAGTCAGGACTTCAACTTGAAATTTTTCGGTATGAGATCTGATGACCTCGAGGGTCTGGGTTCCTATGCTCCCTGTCGAGCCAAGGATGGCTACATTCTTTTTTCCTGACATTAATTCAATTTGCATGATCAAGGGACAAAGTCTATCTGTCTGATAAATTCCCTTTAAGACATGACAAAATTACAAGGTTAATGGACTTTTCCTCCAAATTTTTCAGTCTTTTTGAAAAGGGGTAATTTTGGCACATAAATCGGTGTATACATCTAACAGTACTACAAAAGGACTAACCCAAATTTTGAGTAATTCGTTATGGCAAATATGATAAAAAATGCGAAGACAATTCTTTTGGCCTTTTCAGCAGGTTTGTTAGGGGCTTGGGCCTTTCAGGAATTTGGCCCAAATGAAAAAATTCCACAAAATGGAACGAATGAATTTCCAGGTATTCCAAATTATAATGTCAATTATAATTCACAGCCTTTGCCAAGTACTAATGCCCCGATATCATTTGTAGAGGCTTCGGAGAAAAGCACCCCATCAGTCGTTTTTATTAAGAATTTTTCGGGAACGGACCAAAGACGTTACAGCATGTTTGACTATTTTTTTGGAACCGAACCAACCCAAAGGGTAAGCACCGGTTCGGGAGTGATCATCAGTGCTGACGGCTACATCATCACCAACAACCACGTCATCGACCGTGCAGAAACCATAGAAATCGTCCATCAAAAAAGAACCTACCCTGCCAAATTGATCGGGACGGACAAGAATACTGACATTGCAGTATTGAAAATTGAGGCGGCCAATCTTCCTGCCATCCAATTGGGGACAAGCCGTAGCTTAAAAATTGGGGAATGGGTAATTGCCGTAGGAAATCCTTTCAATCTGACATCCACCGTAACAGCGGGAATTGTCTCAGCCAAAGAAAGACAGATCAATATTTTGGGCGGTGAATTTCCTTTGGAGTCCTTTATCCAAACCGATGCCCCGATCAATCCCGGTAATTCTGGCGGTGCTCTGGTCAATATTAATGGGGAATTGGTTGGGATCAACACCGCGATCCTTTCCAGAACAGGTTCTTATACAGGATATGGATTTGCAGTGCCGGTAGATATTGCCATGAAAATCGCCAATGACCTGATCAAATACGGTGAAGTCCAGAAAGCCATTCCCGGACTTGAAGTAGTTGAAATCACTCCCGAACTCGCTGAAGATATGAAATTACCTTCATTGGATGGGGTTATCATAACACACGTAGTACGGGAAGGTGCTGCAGAAAAAGCAGGAATGCAAAAAAATGACGTCCTGACTTGGATAGAAAATATTGACATTACAGGAAAAGGAAGTTTTGAGGAAGTATTGTCCTATTATAAACCAGGCGATAAAGTCCGTGTCCAATTTAAAAGAGGCACTGAACTCAAGAGTGCTACACTTACTCTCCAAAATCTGGAGGGAACTACCGGAGTGATCAAAAGGGAATATTACACTTCCAATTTGCTTGGGGCGAAACTTGAGACTGTCAATACCATAGAAAAAGATAAATTCGGAATCAACTATGGCATCAAAATTACTTCAATGACAAGGGGATATTTGAGGGATCTGGGATTAAACAATGGTTTTGTGATCACCATGATCAATGGAGAACCCGCCAAAAATCCTGATGAAGTAGGCCAATATCTTGAAAAATTCAGTGGCAGATTAAGGCTGGAGGGAATCACCCCAAGCGGACAACCCTTTATGCAGTCCTATAATGTGAGATAATTTTCCTAAATTAAGGTTTTGCAATCCACATCTTCAAGATGAATTGTACTCCAAAATAGACACCACTACTTATGAAAATAGCTCCTCCCTCCTGCGAAAAGTGTTTTGAAGACTATAAGGATGCTCTAAATGAGCTACAGGACGTTGTCAAGCTTTATAAAACCGCTCCGAATGAACCTAAAAACCAAAAAAGGGTGATCCGGACATTTGAGCTTACCCATGAATTGGCATTAAAAACCATTGCGGAATATTTCAAAAAACAAGGTCGGATTCAGCCATTTTCAGGTTCACGGGATGCAACTGTTGAGGCTTTTAATGAAGAACTGATTGACGACGGTAAAGGTTGGCTGGAAATGATCATAGAAAGGATCAAATTCAACCCGCTTTATACAGAAGATTTCCAAGGTGAATTTGCCGAAAACATAGCCAAGACATATATCAAGCTTTTGGAAAATTTTGAAAGAAAGCTCAAAAACAAGCTGGATTAAGTTAGAAGTAAATGTCAGGCTAGCTACAAAATATTGGTTGGGTAAATTAGATGATAACCTAGCTAAAAACTTTTACCGGAAGTTCTCACATTTTTTTATTGTCCCTGTAGCACAAAAGCCAAAATAACCGTCAAGGAGATATGGCCTTTTGAGCTGATTATTTATCAATTAACCTATTTTCCAAACTACCATGAAAAATAAGAGTAACCCCACTATCGGAAAAAACCTGCACTTGGTTTTGGCGTTCATGATGTTTTTGGTTTTACCTTCCTGCCATGATGAGGTCACCAACACCTACACCTACAAAACATCCTATCCGGTTTATCTGGAAATGAGTACAGTAAGGCAAGCCGACATCATCATCGAACCGGGAAAGGAACTGGACAACCCAGGAAAAATCTACATTTATGGGGATTACCTTTTTATCAATGAGCCACAGAAGGGAATCCACATTCTGGATAATTCAAACCCTGCATCTCCAAAAAACATCAATTTTATCAACATCCCTGGTAATGTGGACCTGGCTGTCAATAGCGAAATCCTATATGCAGACAATTACGTTGACCTGCTTTCTTTTGATATCAGCGATGTCAGGAGTATCAAAATGGTAGATAGGGAAGAAGATGTTTTTAAAAACATGTATAGCAATTTTGATACGGGACAAATCATCACTTGGAAAGATACAGTCCTGACAAGTGAATCTGATATGATGTGGGGTTGGGGAGGATGGTGGGGCCGTCCTGAGTTTTTGGCAATGGCGAATGATGCCGGTAGCAAAGGCGGAGGTCAAAGCTATGGTCAAGGAGGCTCAATGGCAAGGTTCACATTGATGAGCGGACACTTGTATGCTGTGGATGAATATAGTCTTAGAGTCTTTGATGTCAACAAAGAAGATGAGCCTGTTTTTATCAAAAATATTGACCTAGGTTGGGGAATCGAAACCATTTTCCCTTTTCAGGAAAAACTTTTCATCGGTTCCAATACAGGAATGCATATCTATGATGCAAGGGTTCCTTCAGACCCAAAGAAAATGGCTGAGTATTCACATTTCACTGCCTGTGACCCTGTAGTTGTCAACGAAGATTATGCCTTTGTGACGCTCCGCAATGGTCAATTTTGCAGACAAGGTGTCAATGAACTACAGGTATTGGACATCAAAGACCCTTACAATCCAAAGTTATTGAAAGCCTATGAAATGCTGAATCCTCACGGTTTGGGCCTTGCAGGGGATTTTCTTTATATCGCAGAAGGGGAGCACGGACTCAAAAGCTTCAAAGTTGCGGACGTCATGAATATAGACAAAAACCAATTGGAATTTTTGAAATCCATGAAATCGGTAGACATCATCCCCGGTCCAAAATCTCTGATTGTGATCGGTCCTGACGGAGTCTGTCAGTTTGATTATTCAACCCCCTCAGTTCTCAAACCATTGAGCTGCATTCAGGTCAAAAATCCTGTAATTGTTTGATTTCAAAAAACCCTTCAAGAGTTAGATGTCCTTTCAAAAACTAGACGATGAAGAAAATACTGTTTCTAATTTTGATCCTTTTTTCATTTTTGGGAAAAACATATTCCCAAGAAAAGACTTTTTTCAATCAAACAGATCTTGGATTATCCATTGGACAAGTAAAGACAGATTTTGAAGGATATACTGAAAGAGTAAATTTTTCATTCCAAACATTGAATGGTGTGTGGATCAATAAATACCATGCCACGGGATTTTTGGTGGGAGTAGACACCTATCCAAATTTTACCTTGATGCCAATCGGTTTGGGTTGGCGTGGTTTTTTGGACAAAGGCAAGAGGCATACCTTATTTGCGGGAATGGATTTGGGGGCTGCCTCAACCATGTTGGAAAAAAAAGTGGAAACAGAATGGACAGAATCCTGGTATGAAGGAGGTTTGTTTTTGAACCCCAGCATAGGAATCCGACGCAACTCAAAAAAAGGGAAGCATTCTTCGGTTTTGAGTATTGGATACAAAAGACAGGAAGCAAACTTTTATGAGGGATCAAAAGAAATTGGATTTTCATCTTTTAGAGATGCCTCTATCCCACCGGGATTCATTTCGGTACGCAAAGAAGAATATGTATTCAACAGCTTTGTTCTTAAATGGGGCTTGATATTCTGATCTGAATATTTATCGGACAAAAATGAAATCTCAATAACCTTCAAATAAGATTTTGCGGTACTTATTGAGACGGAAAAAAAATTCAGGGAAAAAGGTAATGTGGTCAAAAATAGTTGGTGACTTTTACTAAAAAAT
>NZ_JANSUY010000003.1 GCF_024741135.1 Aquiflexum gelatinilyticum | reverse complement strand
TGTTAGAAGGTGTTTTACCAACTATTTTTGACCATTAGATCTTTTTTGTTTTTATACATTTTTGCTCCTCACCAGACATATCTATTTAAAATATAGCCTGATGCCGTGAATCAACCTCTGTGGTCTGGGAAATGATAACTAATCAACTTTCTCTCTCGTCCCTTTATACAATTCAAATTTTAAAAGCCGACAATCTATTGTTCCATTATAGAATTCAATTCTTCTGGCAGCCCGAAGGCCAACTTTTTTGCCAAGCGCAACATTACCAGTAAAAATAAATCCAGTATAACCAGGGCATCTTTGCTTCATAAAATCCCCCATTCTTTTATAAGTTAATCCAAGGTCTTCTTCCTCTCCCAGTCTTTCGCCATATTCAGGGTTAAAAAACACAACGCCGGAATCAGACTCAGGAACTGTCGTTTCCTCAAAATCTCCAACCTCAAATTCAATCAAATCCTCCACTCCTGCGGTACTTGCATTTTCCTTGCTGAAAAGGATCGCCTGCTCACTAATATCACTTGCAATGATCTTTAGGCCGGGAACTTCAATGATTTCTGCCTTGAGTTTTTCTTTTTCTGACTGATAAAAATCCTCATCATAACCTTTGATATGCATAAAAGCATAATGGTCTCTCAACAAACCAGGAAACCTATTTGTAGCCATCATCGCTGCTTCTATTGCCAAAGTTCCCGATCCACACATCGGGTTGACAAAGGGACTATTTTTGTCCCAATCCGTAGCAAGGATAGTAGCTGAAGCCAAAGCTTCCAACATGGGTGCTTTTCCGGGAATTTTCCTGTATCCATGTTTTGCCAAAGTTTCCCCTGAGGTATTGATATAAAGATTGGCTTGGGTTTCTTTCCAAAAAAGCTGAAAAACAGCACCTTCCAATGCCGAACCGGAATCGGGTCTGATTCCTGTTTTTTCTCTGAAGCGGTCTACTATGGCATCTTTGATCCTTACATTGACAAAAAGCGGATTATCCACACTACCGTTATCTACATGCGAAATGACAGAAAAATAAGAGGATTCGGATATATAATCTTCCCAAGGCAAAGCCTTTATCCTTCTGTAAATATCGTCTGCATCATGAAGGTAAAAGGACCTGATTTCATACAAAACATGACTTGCAGTCCGCAAATGGAGGTTCAAAAAAATACAGTCCGACAGAGAGGCCTCCAATTCAATAGCTGTTCTTTCGGTTTTTTTCGGCTTAAAGCCCAAATCCATCAATTCTTTTTCAAGATAAGATGAAAACCTATCCTTGCAGGTGACTACCACTTTTCCTTTCAATCCAAAATCTATCATAGCCACAAAGGTAAAAATATTCTCCTAACTGAATCTAAAAGCTAAAAATCAAGGCTGATCATCAGGAATCAATACAGTTTCAATAAGTACAGGACTTGTCATAAAATAGCCCAGCACTGGTCCATCCCCATTTTCCTGTCTGATGTTGGATTGGGGATTTTGTGGAGGAGGAGAAAAAAGTCCGCCATCATTAAATAAAAGGCTCACAAATTGGTTTAGATAATCAAAAGCACTTTGGTTTAGACGGAAAAGCTCAAGACGTATCTTATCATTTGCCTTGAATGGAAATCCTGAAAGTTCAAAACCATCATCCAATATGGCCGTTCCAAAAGAATCATCAAACAATAAATAGTCAAACCTGCTGTTTTTCAAAGTGTCATTTTCTACAATCCTGATTCTGTAATTATTGTTTTCGGTAAATGGAATTTTACCATAGACTGTCAGGTAGTATCCCTCGTCCCTAAAAAGTCTTTCATCTTTGAATTCAACCACGACACTGTCCAAAACAGGAGGAGGAAGAATGGTCCCATTGGAAAGATATACTTTGTCTTCAATCCTTACGCTCAATTCATACCGTTGTCCAACTATCCCCCTCAATCCATTCTGGGCAAGGTATTTTTTGTTTGCCGGAGAATAAAAGAAAATCACTACCCCACCGGAATCTATGTTGCGGATACTCACATCTGCATTTTCGACGACCTCATTATCCCCTTCCTGATAGTAATCCTTAGAAAGGGTGATCTTCACTTGGTTGATAGCACTGTTGTCTGTCCAGATTGCCTCTATGACCGGGATCGGTTCAAGGGTATCCAAATCCAAAACGACTTCCTCCTGACAGGAAGAAAACAGAATCAAGGCAAAAATTACGATTAGGTATTTCATCAGAATTTGAAATTATAAGTCAATGCAGGCAAAAACGTAAAAAGATAAGTCATCACCACACCCGGTCTTTGGGAAACAATCTCCCCTCCATCCTCCGGATCGAAATTGATATCATCATTATAAATATCCGTAAACTGGAATGTAAATGGGTTTTTTCTTCCGTATAGATTGTATACACTGAAATTCCAACTTCCTCTCCATTTTCTGCCCTTATCCTGATTTCTCCAAGTGATGGATGCATCTACTCGATGATAATCCGGAAACCTGTCCGCATTTCTTTGATCTCCATATACAGGAACCCTTTGCGCATCTACCACATAGGTGCCAACAGGGAAAGTAACAGCCTGACCTGAGGTATAAACAAAAGTCAACCCGGCACTCCATCTATCCGAAAACTCATGGTTCAAAACCAAATTTACATCATGCGGTCTGTCAAACCGGGGATTGTACCAATTGTCACTGCTGATGCCCTCGATTTTTCTCCAGGTCCTGGAGTAAGTGTAGCCAAGCCAACCGGTTGTCTTACCCACATTTTTTCGGATCAAAAACTCCGCACCATAGGCATATCCCACTCCAGAAAGCAATTCGGTTTCGACATTATCGGTAAACAACACACTCGCTCCTTGCCTCAAGTCGATGACATTTCTAAAGTCCTTGTAATAGGTTTCTACCGATACTTCCCAAGTTCCATTGGCTAGGTTTTTAAACAATCCCACCGAAACCTGATCTCCTCTCAAGGGTTCAATATAGGTTCCAGAAGGAACCCATCGGTCTATTGGCAAACCAGCAGAACTGTTTGAGGCTACTTGGACATACTGATGGCTTCTGTTAAATGCTGCTTTCAAAGAAAGATCTTCTGCAAGGAGGTACCTGAAAGAAATCCTTGGTTCCAGCTTTTGAAAAACCTTCATCCTTTCCAACCTTCCAAAAGTCAAGGTATCTGTCACCTCTGCTTCGGGGCTGGGGATTCCATCCGCATATTGATATAGCACTCCCTTGCCAACTTCCTGATAATGGCTTAACCTGACTCCTGCCTCCACGAGTAATTTATTTCCAAATTCTGTGGTACCCGAAACATAGAGATTGTTGAGTAAACCGTTTTTTTGGTTGGTATTGATATCGGTCAGGTTAGATTCAGGGGCGAGTTCCAAATTGATAGGTGAAAAATGATAGAATTGCCCATGGTACCCGGCTTTAATCACTGAGTTATCCCCCAACAACCATGTCCAACCTAGATTTACCCCGCTTTCAGAAAGTGAATTGGTCCAGTTAAATCCATCCTGTGGATCGTCAAAAAGCACCTGATATTGGTACCTGCTGTGGTAGGCGCTTAAGTCAAAGAATTTGGTAGCACTGATATTTCTATTCCAATTGAAAGAAGAAATAAAATTATTCCATCCCAGCCCAAATTGCCCCGAAAGGCCCAAAAAGTCCGAACCATAGTAAGTGGAAAATGAGATTTTATCTTTTTCACCAAGTTTGAAAGTAAACTTTCCGCTGAGGTCATAAAAATACAGCTGGTTATTTCGGATATTTTCATTGTTGGAAAGCCTCAAAAACAAGTCTGCATAAGTTCTTCTTCCAGAAACAATAAAGGAAGATTGATCAGAAAAAAGCGGTCCGTCTATGGTCAGTCTCGAACTGATAGTTCCTATCCCACCCTCACCCCGGATTTTTTGAAAATTCCCTTCCCGCATCGAAACATCAATCACTGAAGATACACGTCCTCCCAATTCTGCAGGAATATTTCCTTTGTAAAATTCAATATCCGACAAAGCATCGGGATTGAATACAGAGAAAAAACCAAAAAAGTGAGACGGATTATAAACAGGGGCCCCATCCAGATTGATCAGGTTTTGATCAGCAGACCCTCCACGAACAAATAAGCCTGTCGTCCCTTCTCCCGCGGTCTGCACCCCTGGCAGAAGTTGTAAACTTCTCAATATATCCACTTCACCAAATAAGGCCGGAATGTTTTTGATCGTCTCAATTGGTACTACCGATTTCCCCATTTCTATTCCTTTGACGTTTTGCTCAGGATTGACGTCTCGGATAATGATCTCTTCAAGAGATAGCTCTTCAGGTTTGAGGTAAAACTTTACTGGTTTTTCCAAATCTTTGGCAGTCAGTATTCTGACAGATTGAGAATATCCGATAAAAGAAACGACAATTTTTGCAGGTAGAGCGATGATTGGCAAGGTAAAATTGCCATTGATATCAGAAACGACACCTTTCTGCGGTTCGGATTCCCAATAAATATTTGCACCCGGCAAGGGTGCATTTTCCTCAACTTCATAAACAGTACCTGAGATAAACGACTGTTCTTGGGAATAAAGTAATGGGTTACCCAAAAATAAAAAAACAATAAAGGTAAGTGTCAAAAACTTCATGCAGAAAATTTGGTTTTCAAGGATAACGGATTTTGGCCTTTAGGTGTTGAAATTTAT
Source organism: Aquiflexum gelatinilyticum (assembly GCF_024741135.1). Classification (GTDB taxonomy): domain Bacteria; phylum Bacteroidota; class Bacteroidia; order Cytophagales; family Cyclobacteriaceae; genus Cognataquiflexum; species Cognataquiflexum gelatinilyticum. The sequence goes on along the minus strand of NZ_JANSUY010000003.1, from coordinate 382,622 downwards.
GTCATTAATTTCTTTTCCTTTTCTTTTCATCAATATTTTATAATTTCAGGGCATGATTTGGGCATACCCTGACACGAGATTGATTTATATATTGGCCGCAGTTTTTGGCTTATTGTATTTGGTATACTTATACCGTTTTTATTTGATCAACAAAAAACTTGTTGTCCAAAAACACAGGCTTTTTCTTAAACTTCTGCTTAGGCTTTCTTATTTCATATTGTTTTTGATCGCCTTGGCAGGGCCATCCATAGGCACTTCCATGAAAGAAATCAAAGAGGAAGGAAAAGACATCTTCATAGCGATAGATCTTTCCCAATCCATGAATGCCACCGATATAGGCCCAAGCAGAATCCAAAGGATAAAATTTGAATTGAAAAACCTGGTCAAGAATTTTTCCGGTGACAGGATCGGATTGATCATCTTCAGTTCGGAAGCATTTATCCAATGTCCGCTGACCTTCGACCAAAACGTCCTTCAACTCCATCTCGACGGATTGAATACAGGATTGGTCCCAAACCAAGGTACAGACATCTCTGCTCCTTTGAATATGGCATTGAATAAATTTGACTTGGAAGAATCTGCCGAAGCCAATTCAAAATCAATCATCCTGATCTCGGACGGGGAAGATTTCGGGGAAGATTTTCAGGACATCACCTCACAATTGAGTGATAAGGGAATCAAAGTATTTTCATTAGGAGTCGGAACAAGTCAAGGAAGCAATATTCCCAAAGGAAGTGGAAAAATCATAGATCCCAATACCAACCTACCGGCCATCAGCCGATTGGAATCCGACAACCTCAAATTGATCGCTTCACAAACAAATGGCTCCTATTTTGAACTCAGTGATGATGTACAAGAAATACCAAACCTAATCTCTGCTTTGGAAAGACAGGAAGCTACTGTAACCGGGTCCAGGATGGTAGAAGCTTCCGCCAATAAGTATTTTTATTTTCTGTTAATTGCATTGGGCTTAGGGCTTCTTGACCTGATGTTGCCATTTAAAACCATCAAATTGTAAAAACGTGTAACAAACATGATGACTTCAATACGTGTTTTCTTTTTATCGATTCTGATGATCACTTCTAATTGGAATGAAGTGGGAAAGAGAAATGCTGCCATCAAAGCTGCGACAAAAAGCTATGAAGAAACAGACTATGAAGCCTCCATCACCAACCACCTCAGACTTGTCAGTGAATATAACCTGACAACACCCAATGTCACCTATGATCTTGCACTGAGTCAACATTACGGCGGACAATTGGAACAGGCGGGGCTCACCTATCAAAGCCTTTACCAATCCCCCGATAAAAACATCGCTTCATTTGCTTACAACCAAAACGGAGTCATACTAGGTGGGGAAAAGAAATATGATGAGGCCCTCGAAGCATTCAAAATGTCTCTGATCAATAACCCAACTAATGAATCCGCGAGGTACAATTATGAATTGCTAAGCAGGTGGTTAGAAAAAAATCCTGAGCAACAAGAACAGCAGCAGCAGGACCAACAGGATAAAGAAGATCAGGAAAAACAAGAGGAACAGGATAAGCAGGATCAGAAATCAGAAGAAAAGAAAGACGGTGAAGGGGAAGAAGAAACTAAAGAGGATGAAGCATCCGAATCCCAGAAAAAAGAAGATAAAGAAGGAGAAAAATCTCAGGAAGAAAAGGATTCTGAAGAAGCAAGTGACATAGAAAGCGACCTTAGCGACAGAGAAAAAGCTTTGGAAAAGGTCAAAGAAAAACTTCAGGAAATGAATCTTTCTCCGGAACAAGCTGCTCAAATCCTTGAAGCAATGAATGCAGCTGAACTCCGATATATCCAACAGAATAAGAAAAAACCTACCAAAAAACCACAAAGAGGACTGCCGGAATGGTAGGGGGAGGTTTAGAAGTTAGAAGTAGGAAGTAAAAAGGCAGAAAGTAAGTTGTGAAGTAATAAGTGTAAAGTGGAACCTTTCAATTCTCGGTTCTCTATTCTCGGTTCTTGGCTCTCACATCTAGTCTCCCGCTTCTCGGCTCTCATGTATCATATCTCACGTCTCTTATCTCATATCTAAAAATATAAACCCAAATGAAAGAAGTCTATATCGTATCCGCAGTAAGAACTCCGCTTGGAAGTTTTGGCGGAAAGCTTTCCGGGTTGACTGCCGTAGAACTCGGAAGTATCGCCATCAAAGGTGCTTTGCAAAAAGCAGGAGTAAATCCAAGCGAAGTACAGGAAGTCATGATGGGGAATGTGATTTCTGCCAATCTCGGACAAGCACCTGCACGTCAGGCCGCTATCGGAGCAGGACTTGGTTACAATGTTCCTTGTACGACAGTAAATAAGGTCTGCGCTTCAGGAATGAAAGCAGTGATGTTTGCAGCACAATCTATCATGACAGGTCAAAACGACCTTGTGGTAGCAGGTGGTATGGAAAGCATGTCCAATGTCCCATACTATATTCCAAAAGGAAGATTCGGTTACAAATACGGCAATGCCGAACTGGTAGACGGATTGGTCAAAGACGGTTTGTTTGAAGCTTATTATAAATTCCCGATGGGTAACTGTGCAGATAATACCGCCAAGGAAATGAATATCAGCAGGGAAGAACAAGATACTTATGCCATCCAATCATACACACGCTCGGCTGATGCATGGAAATCAGGGGCATTCAAAGACGAGGTCATCCCTGTGGAAATCGCCGGAAGAAAAGGAGAAACAATCCTGATAGAGGAAGATGAGGAATTCAAAAATGTCATGTTTGACAAAATTCCCACGCTGAGACCTGTATTTGAAAAAGACGGTACAGTAACCGCTGCCAATGCCTCCACCATGAATGACGGTGCTTCGGCATTGGTTTTGGCTAGCAAAGAAAAAGTCGAGGAACTTGGACTCACACCCATCGCCAAAATAAGAGGTTTTGCAGATGCTGCACAAGATCCGCTTTGGTTTACCACCGCACCGGCTTTGGCTATCCCAAAAGCCATCAAAAATGCAGGGTTGTCTGCTGAGGAAATTGATTATTATGAAATCAACGAGGCATTTGCCGCTGTGGCTATCGCAAACCAGCGTGAGCTTAACCTCAACAATGACAAGCTGAACGTATTTGGCGGAGCTGTTTCTTTGGGACATCCGCTTGGCGCTTCGGGTGCCAGGATCATTACGACACTTTGTTCCGTGTTAGATCAAAAGAATGGAAAAATCGGCGTCGCAGGTATCTGCAACGGCGGAGGTGGCGCTTCGGCCATCGTCATCGAAAAACTCTGATTGAATTGGGGATAAAGGAAATCTACTTTTATCCCCGTATTTTTTTACCTAATTAACCCCAAAAATTCCTGATGAAATCACCCACTCATTCAATGTATTTTAATCAAAATCAAGGGGCTTGGAAAAAAACCGCCCTGACCTTACTATTTGGAATTGGGATTTTAGCACCGTTATTTTCTCAGGAGTTGGTGAAAGTATACTACGATGAAGATAAAAAATTACTGAAGGAAGAATATTTCACCGTTGGTGGTGTACCACAGGGAAATTTCAAACTCTACCTCGCAACAGGGGAATTGGCGCAGACAGGCCATCTTAAAGATGGCAAGAAAGAAGGTTTGTTTATTGATTGGTATCCAGAGACCGGAGACACGCTCCGAAAAGTCAATTATGTCAATGACAAAAAGCAGGGTAAATCGATCAATTACTTTCCTTCCGGCAAGGTATCTCAGGAATTAACTTATGTGGACAATAAAATAGAGGGGGAAATCACCTCTTACTTTGAGGAAGGAACAGTCAAGCAGAAATCTTTCTTTAAAAATGACAAACCAAATGGTTGGACTTTGGTATATAGCGAGGAATTGCCCGGAGCAATTTCTGAAAAAATATTATTCAACGAAGGTGTCATCGAAATAAGGGAGAATTATTACGAGGAACAGCTTACAAACCGGTCTACTTATAAAGACGGAAAGCTGAATGGTCTACAATTTACTTATTATCCAGAGGAAAAAATTTCCTCACAAATCAATTACAAAAACGGTATACAGGAAGGTGAAGCTATTTTTTATTTTGAAAACGGCCAGGTAGCCAAAAAGGGAAGCTACAAAAAGGGCATTCCTACAGGCAAGTTTGAAAGTTTTTACGAAAGCGGAAAAACAGAAAAAGTTGTCAGCTATAAAAATGGGAACATCACCGGAAAAGCTATCAGCTATTTTGAAAATGGAAAAACCTCCGAAATCAGCAACTTCAATGGATACGGACAAATTGTCCAAATCCTAGGGTATCATGAAAACGGCCAAAAAGAAAGGGTCATCAACTTCAAAAATGGACTGGAGGAAGGGGAAGTCCTAATTTTCCATCCCAATGGAAATCTTAAAGAATCTATTTACTATAGGTTGGGAAAACCACACGGTATCCAAAAAATATTTGATGAAAGTGGCAACCTGATTTCTGAAAGGTTATTCAAAGAGGGAAAACCTGTCGACCCGCCAACAAAATAAAAATAGGAAAAAACTGATAATTAATCCTTCACAAATCCCCAAAACAGCCATCTTTTTCTAATTTTGCCAAATAGATCAAACCTATGAAAACAGCCATAAAAGAAACCCATTTCAATTTCCCAAATCAAGTGGGTTTTTACAAAGGTAAAGTAAGGGACGTGTATATTTTTGAGGATAAGTTAGCCGTAGTCGCAACAGACAGGATATCTGCATTCGATGTGGTTTTACCTAAACCCATCCCATTTAAAGGGCAGGTTTTGAATCAAATTGCAGCCCGGTTTCTGAAAGCAACGGCTGATTTGGTCCCAAATTGGGTAACAGCCACACCACATCCCTATGTGACAATCGGCAAAAAATGCGAGCCTTTCAAAGTTGAAATGGTCATCAGGGGATACCTTGCCGGCCATGCTGCAAGAGAGTACAAAGCCGGAAAAAGAAGCATCTGCGGTGTTTCCCTTCCGGAAGGATTGGCAGAAAATGACAGACTTCCACATCCTATAATCACCCCTACGACAAAAGCTTCCGAAGGTCACGATGAAGACATTTCCAAAGAAGCTATCCTCGCGCAAGGGATTGTAAGCCGGGAGGATTATGAAGTGTTGGAAAAATACACCCATGCCCTATTTGCAAAAGGACGCGAAATGGCCAAAGAAATGGGGCTTATTCTAGTAGATACCAAATATGAATTTGGGAAATATGGGGATCAAATCCTTCTGATAGATGAAATTCATACCCCGGATTCTTCAAGGTATTTCTATGCGGACAAATACGACGAATACCAAAATGCAGGCTTGGCCCAAAAGCAACTTTCCAAGGAATTTGTAAGACAGTGGCTGATAGCAAATGGTTTTCAGGGAAAAGAAGGCCAATCAGTTCCGGAAATGAAGGATGAATTCATTGAAGAAATCTCCAACAGGTACATCGAACTCTATGAAAATATTATTGGTGAACCATTTGTTAAATCTGCTTATACAGATTTGGAAGGAAGTATAGAAAAAGCCATATTGGAAAATATTTAATTCACAAAACCGTCCTATTTTGAGGGACAACATTCAAAAACGATTGCTATGAAGTATTCAGTTGATAAAAAAGAACAATACGTAATTTTTACCCCAATGGAAGAAAAGCTGGACTCAGCACTTTCTCCAAAACTCAAGTCTGAACTTTTGACAGTTCAGGCTGAAGGTTATAACAACTTGGTCATTGACATGAGTAATGTGAAATACGCTGATTCAAGCGGATTGAGTGCTCTTTTGGTAGGCAACAGGGAATTTGGCCGCAATGGTGGGATTTTCATCATTTCTTCTCCCCAGGACCATGTCATGAAATTAATTAAACTTTCCATGCTCGATAAGGTTTTTATCATTGTGGACACCATTGAAGAAGCTGCCGAAGCTATCTTTATCCATGAAATTGAAGGTAAAGAACAAGAAGAAGAGGAAGATTAATTTTGGAATTTGAAGTCACCATCCTCGGATCCAATTCCGCCATTCCTGCCCACGGAAGAAACCAGACATCACAACTGGTATCCGTGGGCAATTCTTTTTTATTGATCGATTGTGGGGAAGGAACTCAGATCCAACTCCGTAAATTCAAGCTAAAATTTGGAAGGATAGACTTCATACTGATTTCTCACCTTCACGGCGATCATTTTTATGGCCTGATGGGTTTGATTTCAAGCTTCCATCTGGTAAAAAGGGAAAGACTATTGACCATCTTTGGACCAAGTGGACTGGATGAGATCATCACCACTCAGCTTAAGCATACCAATACCAAACTGAGTTTCCCCTTACGTTTTGTTCCTACTCAGGCTGAAGGAAAAAACCTGATCCTGGAAGAACCCATGTTCAGGGTTTTCACTTTTCCCTTACAACACAGAATTCCCTGTACTGGATTTTTGATCGAAGAAAAGCCCGGACTTCGAAACATGATCAAGGAGAAATTGGTAAAAACCAAAATGCCTGTAGAAGCCATTGTCTCTTTACGTGAAGGAAATGATGTGTTAGACTCCGACGGCAAAGTCATATACAGAGTAGAAGAATATACTTATCCTCCAAAACAATCCAAAAAATATGGCTATTGTTCTGATACCATCTTTGACCTGAGTTTGGTAGATTATATCAAAGGCGTCGATTTATTGTACCACGAGGCTACCTTTGGTGATGACGAGACAGAAAGAGCGGGTACAACTTTTCACAGTACATCGCGACAGGCAGCCAACATTGCAAAGGAAGCAGAGGTTGATAAATTGCTTCTGGGACATTACTCCTCGAGGTACAAGGACCTTATCCCAATCCTGAATCAGGCCAAAGAAGTTTTTGAAAATAGTTTCCTTAGTGAAGAAGGAATAACTTATTCAATCTGACCCTAATCCCAACTGAAAAATCACCACAACTTTATGGGAAGTATAACCGAACAAAAGTCTTTTCAATCCAAGAAAACAAACTTATTCATCATCCTTAGCGGTCTTTTCCTCACCAATGCAATTTTAGCAGAAATAATCGGTGTCAAAATATTCTCAGGAGAGCAGACATTGGGAATTGAGCCTGTAGGTTGGAAAATCTTTGGGGATTATATCCTTGACTTCAACCTGACTGCGGGAGCGGTGATATGGCCGGTCGTATTTATCACTTCCGACATTATCAATGAATATTTTGGAAAGAAAGGGGTCAGAAAAATCAGCTTTATCACTGCATTTTTCATTGCTTACATTTTCTTGGTCATTTCAGTAGTAACCGTTCTCCCTCCTGCAGCCTTTTGGCTTGAGGTCAACACCCCGGATGCAGATGGCAATGCTTTCAACATCAACAATGCATTCAACATGATTTTCAGACAAGGCTTGGGAATTATTTTGGGCTCACTGACTGCATTTTTGTTGGGGCAGTTGATTGATGTGTATGTTTTCCAGAAACTGAGAAAAATCACCGGTTCAAAAATGATTTGGCTCAGGGCCACCGGATCTACGCTAGTGTCTCAACTGATCGACTCTTTTGTTGTCTTGGGAATTGCTTTTTATGTTTTTGGAAACTGGAGTTGGGCACAAGTGGCCTCAGTTGCCATTATCAATTATGTCTATAAATTCAGTGTAGCCATCCTGCTTACTCCCCTACTCTATTTGGGACATTATTTGATTGATCGGTACTTGGGTAAAGAAGTTGCTGAAGTCATGACCAAAGAAGCTGCCAATGACACTTCGTTTTTATAGCCTTGGTTAAAAATTTAGCCATAGGAATTCCGTAAGGGTCATTTAATAAAAATCAAATCAACTGATTTTGGATTGGTTTTAAGTTTTTGGATATATTTTTTAAGATAGTTTGATTATATTCGGCAATAGTTTGTATACGTATTACATTTTTATTTATTGCTAGATAAATGAATTCCATTAAAAAGTTTTTCGCCACATTCTATCTAGCCTTATTCTTTTTGGTAGGTGGGGTAAGTGCCATGTTGGTACTTTCTGGCAGATTGGATTCCATTTATCCAAAAACCACCATAAATAACAGTTTAATAGAAGCCCCTATAGCTGATTTTTCTTTTGTCCAAAACGATCTTTGCGGTTCCTCGCCTGTGGTGTTCACCAACCTATCTACCGGTTCCCAATTGACCTATCTTTGGGATTTTGGGGATGGGCAAACTTCTACTTTGGAATCTCCTGAACATATTTTTGACAATGCCATTGGGAATGGCACGCAAACTTACGTAGTAGAATTGACCGTAACGGATTCATTGGGCGTAGAAACAGACTCAAAAACCGATACCATTACCATCAACCAAATTCCTTCTACCACAGTAATCAGTGACCGTTTTGATTCGGACTTTGACAACCTTCCCTTTTTTATAGTCTGTGACAATGAACAGTCGGCCTTCACTTTTTTTAATAACTCCTCCACAAAAGAAACCAATGTGTCCTACACCATAGAATGGGGGGATGGAACCGAACCATTTGTCGCAGAAAATTGGGAAGAGGTATCACATGCTTATCCCATAGGGGTATTTTACCTTGACTATACTGTAGTTGGCGGGAATGGCTGCTCCATCACAAAAAGAATCGGTGTTTTCATAGGATCTAATCCTGCTGTTGGATTTGGTAATCCCGGCAATACAAATATATGTTCAGGAGAAGCACTGACATTCCCGATTACAGGCACAGAAAATAATCCTTCCGGAACGGTTTATACTGTCACTTTCTCTGACGGATCAGAACCACAGGTTTTCAACCACCCTCCCCCTCCTTCTGTAAGTCATATTTTTACAGAAACTTCCTGCGGAAAATCTGGTGGGCAAGGATTCCCAAATTCATTTTCAGCCACCATTTTGGCAGAAAATCCCTGTTCAAAATCTTCTGCCCAAGTCGTACCCATTTATGTCACCGAAAAACCTGAACCCATCATTGGAATTGAAGAGGATGTTTATTGTGTAAATACTTTTTTTGAAATTGAAAACCAGACTCTTTATGGAAATGAAGCAAACAACAGTGGCCAATGTACCAACATTGGTAAGTTTGTCTGGGAAATAAGCCCCACCACAGGTTGGGAATTGAGTCCGGGAAATACCTTGGGAACCCTTACAAATCCAAATATCCCTAATTCCTGGATTAATGGATCAATGGTCTTGACTCCAAGATTTACCGAACCGGGAGTCTACACAATCAAACTTATTTCAGGCAACAGGTGTGGCATAGAGGAAATCACCGAAACAGTATGTATCATCCCCGAACCTATCCCTGCATTTGAAGTGGATATACTTGAAGGTTGTGGACCAGTCGTGGTGAGGACTACCAATAACTCAAATATCCTCGAGACCTGTGCGGCACCTGAGAATTTCCTGACTTGGTCCGTTTCCATCCAAGGAAATGAATGCAGTACTTCTGACACATGGTCATTTTTAGAAGGAACCGGTCCCAACTCCATCAACCCTGTATTTGAATTTACAAGTCCAGGAAATTACCTGATCACACAAACTCTAAATACTCCTTGTGGTGTTTTTTCCGATTTGAAAACAGTAACTGTTTTTGCTCCACCATTGGTTGCAATTGAAAATATCCCTGATGCCTGTGGGGAACTAGTTCTCAACCCCCTAGCAAATGTCAGCTCTTGCGGTTCAGAATCGACAGTTTATAAATGGACATTTGAGGGAGGAACACCGGCAACTGCAAATACCCTTGATCCAGGATCAATTACATTTAGCACTCCCGGCATAAAAAATATCACCTTGGAAGTTACCAATTCCTGCGGAACAGTTCAGGAATCCATTCAGTTTGAGCTCAATCCGCTACCTGTTGTAGATGCAGGGGAAGATAAAAGTATCTGCAAAGGGGAAATCCTGACATTGGATGCCATTGCCTCTCCTGAAGGTAATTATACTTATTCCTGGAGTTCAGATCCTGTAAGCCCTATCGAAAATGCCAACACAAAAAGCCCAACAATCCAACCTGATCAAACCACAAAGTATACCGTCCAAATCAGAAACACAGACACGGGCTGTTTGGAGTTTGATGAGGTTTTGGTCGCAGTCATTCCTGCCCCTACAGTAAAATTCTCTATTCCTGACCAAGAAATATGTTCAGGGGAAAGTACCTCAGCGGTCAACCTGATTTCTGAACCCCCGGGATATGATATAGAATGGACCGCCCAAAGCAATGGCGTTGGCGGGGTAATAGCAAGCGGGATAAACGTGATTCCTTCCCAACTTTTGACCAATATCACAAACGCCCCTATCGATGTCATTTTTCTTGCCAAAATCGTAGCAGAGGACTTAGGAGCTTGTGAAGAAGTGGTAGGAACCTACAAGATTACTGTCAATCCGGAGCCTGTATACATCGATGATAGCTTGGAAATATGCAGCGGATCCAATTTGGACTTTACTCCAGAAAATTTGATCCCAGGTTCTTTATTCACTTGGACGGTAAACCAAATTCCGGGTGTTTTCGGTGCAGCGCCTTCCACCCAACCTAGTTCCTCTATTCAAAATACCCTTTCCAACAATACCAATGAGGCAAGAAATCTTCTCTATCAAGTCACACCTTTTCTGGGATCTTGTCCGGGAAAACCGTTTTCACTGATTGTTACACTACTTCCTTCTCCGGGTATCAATTTTTCAATTGGTGACCAGGTCCTTTGTACAGGTACCTCAAGTAGCGAAGTTTTGATCTCCAGTCCCGTTCCTTCGGCAACATTCACTTGGACTGCTTCCCCAAATGGTGTTGAAGGTGTAGTCTTGTCCGGCCAAGGAAACACCATTCCAGTCCAAAATCTGATCAACCCAAGTCCTAACCCGCTCACAGTGGAATATCAGGTCAGTGCCTTTACCGGAGTTCAAAATTCCTGCTCCGGAATTCCGCAAATCTATAAAATCACTGTCAATCCATCCATCAGCCTCACAGAGCAAGTTTCAGATTTTTCAGGATTTGAAATCAGCTGCTTTGGAGCGAATGATGGCAGGGTATCAGTCATACCCTCAGGAGGAAACGGGAATTTCATCTTCACTTGGACCGGACCCAATGGCTATACTTCAGGGAACCAGACAATAGAAAATTTAGCCCCCGGCCAATACGAACTATTGATCGAAGATGAATTTGGCTGCAATATCGCCAAGAGTTATACCCTCATGGAACCAGAAGCATTGTTAGCAACTTTTGTTGAGAAAACCGATGTATTCTGTACAGGAGACAATACTGGAAGGATTGAGGTAGCGGTTTCAGGAGGAGTAGAACCTGAAGGATACCAATTCAATTGGACCAAAGACGGTCAGATTTTTGAAGCAGACAGTCCAATTATTGAAAACCTGCAGGCAGGTACGTATGAACTGACTTTGGTCGACAACAACAATTGCAGTGTCTCAACAGGTCCGATTCTCATCGCCGAACCGGAAGTCAAGCTTCAGATTCAGGTAAACAAGGAAGACATCTCTTGCTACGAAGCCAATGATGGCAAAATAGACCTGAACATTATCGGCGGTGTAGCACCCTATCAGATAGATTGGGATTTTGGTTCGAATGCAACTTCCTTCGAAAATGTAGGTCCGGGGACTTACACCGTCACTGTGGAGGATCAAGCAGGTTGTATCGTCTCCGAATCTGTCAATATAGTAGATGCACCCTTATTCAAAGTGAGTTCAGAGGTAACCCAAATCACCTGTTTCGGCGAGCAAAACGGGGCTATTGAATTGAATATCGAAGGCGGTAATGAAGGCGTCAATATAAGATGGGACAACGGACAGGAACTTCCTGGGATTTTCAACTTAGGTCCGGGCAACTACGGGGTGACTGTCACCAAATTCGGTACCTGTCCTGTAAGAAGGGAATTTACGATTATCCAGCCGGATCCATTGGTCCTAGAATCTGTCGTGACTGATGCACTTTCCTGCGACAATCCTCAGAGCGGAAATATTTTGGTCAATGTAGCCGGCGGAACCCCGCCATTCACTTTCAAATGGAGTAACGGAAGTACCCAGCAAAACCTCATCAATCTTTCCTCAGGACCTTATTCTCTTGAGGTAACCGATGCGAATGGATGCACGATCGAAGGTCAGTTCCTAATCAAAAGGCCTGCTCCGATCGAGGTGGTCACTGTAAGAAAAACCAACGTAGTCTGTGAACCAAGAGCCATAACAGAAGAATTCAACATCTCAATAACAGGTGGAGTACCTCCTTATTCCATACAATGGTCAAACGGATCAGTAGAGGATGATGGATTGAAAATGTCTACAAGACAACCGGGTCTATACCTGCTTTCCATCACTGACGCGGTAGGATGCTCTTTCAATGAGTCATTTGAAGTGGAAAACACAGACGTAGTCATCGATGCCAGCATCCAATCCACCGGGATTGACCAAAACGGATCATTCCTTGTCGGTATCCCAATCACTTTCCAAAATAAATCTGTAGGAAATATCATCTCCTACTTCTGGGATTTTGGTGATGGAAACAGCAGCTCCGAAATCAACCCAACACATACATACCAAAAGCCAGGAAAATATACCGTCACCCTCCAAGCTATAGATGAAAACGGGTGTATCCTGGAAGTTAAAAAAGAAATCGAGATAACGGATTTCTTTTTGGTGGTCCCTAATGTATTCTCTCCCAATGCAGATGGGATCAATGATTATTTCTTTCCCAAATTTGTCAATGTCACCAAAATGGAATTTTGGATCTTGAACAAATGGGGAGAAACCATTTTCTACACCGAGGACATCAATTCGCAGGGTTGGGATGGGAAAGTCGGTGGAGATTATGCCATACCTGGCAATTACATATACAGGCTCAAATTTGAAACCGTAGATGGACGGGTAGAAACGCAAACGGAGGTCTTCCTCTTACTGAAATGATGGAAAAAAGATTCATTATCGGACTGTTCTGTATTTTCGCCTTCCTGCAGGTATCGGCACAGGATTTTCATTTTTCGCAGTTTTACGCCTCTCCCCTCAACCTCAACCCTGCTCTTACAGGATCTACCGAACTGAGCCGCGTTGGTGTCAATTACCGCAAACAATGGCCTGGCCTGAACTATGATTTCAATGCCTATTCGGCCTATTTTGACCATTACAGCTTTGACCTTAACAGTGGTTTTGGATTTATGGTCAACAGCTTCCAAGAATCAAACATGCAAATCAATACCACAGACGTATCTCTACTCTATAGTTATAACTTACAGGTAGCAGATACCTGGAACTTCAAATTTGGAGGGCAGGCAGCTTGGGTAAGACGTAGCGCTCAGCTTGACAACCTCGTGTTTGGAGATCAGGTGGACCTTTTCAATCGCACTATAAACCAAACTACTATTGACCAAATCCCTGAATTTGAACCAAACGGGTACCTAGACCTTTCCTTTGGCGCCTTGGTCAACAATGAATATTTTTGGTTGGGAGGATCTGCCCACCATGTCAACAGGCCTAGCCTTAGTTTTTTTCCGGACAATGAAGCTGGCTTCCTGCCAATGAAATGGAGCTTTCACGGTGGAGTCAATTTCCCTTTGGGCTCGAGAAATTATTTTGGGTCAAAGTTTGACAATCAGGTATCCATCCTTGCCAACTACAAAAACCAAAATCCTTTTCAGCAATTGGACCTCGGTGTACAGATGCTCTTTGGCAATGTTATTGGGGGATTGGGATTCAGGGGAATTCCCGGAGTAAGAGACCTTCCCAATCAGGATTCCATCATCTTTCTTTTTGGCATCAATCTGTCCAACGGCATGGTAATCGGATATAGCTATGACTTTATGATCTCCAAAATCGGTTTCCAAACCCAAGGCGCCCATGAAGTATCTTTCCGATATCAGTTCCTGATGGGCGATCCCAAATCCCGAAACCAACGTAGCCGGGTTTTGAAGTGTTTTAATTTTATGATGTGAGAGGGTTTAAATCAATCAAGGAAATGAAGTTGTTCTTATCTCTAAAGACAAAAATATTGACTTAGGCAGAATTCATTTTTTTTCAAAAACTAAAAACTGATTAGAATTCTGAAATGATTTTTGGATCAAACCTATTTTTTTGAGATATTCAGGTTCTATTTTTTAAAAGAAAAATATGAACAGGCTTTCAAATTTTCAAATCATTTTATTCTTGGTTTTTCACTTCTCGTGCAAAAGTGTAAAGCCTGAAGATCAGTTTAGGATCCAAAATGAAGTTTCAACTGAAGTAAGGACCAATCCTGAAATCCTCCTGATTTTGTTTTATATCAATCAAAAAGATTCTGTTTCCATAGACCAGTCCTATCTCAATGTGGGGGTTTACAAAGGAAATGAAACAGGCCTATCCACATCTTACAATGGAGACCTTAAACTGACATTTCTGGATTTGAAGGGGGTTAATTGCCAAGAAATGATCGTTGCCAATCCCCTTTTAAGGAAAGTTGAATATTCATCAGGTGACAGTACGGGAAAATTGATTGCTGAAGCGGTGGAATTAGAGGAAGCGAAATTTTTTATAAGGCTTCAATGGAAAGATTGTTTTCAGCAAATCAAGGTAGAAAAGCTCGCAGAGGATAAATGGGAATTATTAAAAACCTTCAACTATAATAAACCAAACGTCCGATGAAGAAGGTAGCTATTTTTATCGCCAATTTAATTTCATTGTTCTTCCTTTACCAAAGTTCCTTTGGACAAAACTTTGGAATGGAAATAATCAGATACAACGGTTCACCTGACCAAATGCTCAATTTGGTAGTAATGGGCGATGGATATACCTTGAACGAACAGGAAAAATTCATCGAAGATGTCAAAAAAAATATTGACGGCATGCTTATCCAAAGTCCATGGAATGCCTATTCTCAAAAAATCAATGTTTATGCTGTCAAGGTGGTTTCTAATGTTTCAGGAGCGGCAAACCGTCCCGACCAACCTATTGATAATTTTTTTGGGAGCTCTTTCAATACTTTAAATATAGAGCGCTTGCTATATCCAACCCAAATCAACAGGATTTTGGAAGTTCTCAATAACCATACTCCATTTTTTGATATCGGACTCATTATGGTTAACGACCAAAGATACGGAGGAGGTGGAGGCACATTTGCAACTTTTTCGACAAATCCCGAATCTGCAGAGATCATGATTCATGAACTTGGTCATACTTTTTCCAGCTTGGCTGATGAGTATTGGGCAGGAAGCCAATATGCCAGGGAAACTTATAATTTGACCCAAACCAGCAATGTTAATGATATCAGATGGAAAAATTTCCTTAACCAAAACGGAATAGGAATATATGCACATGAAGAATCACCGACATGGTTTAGACCGCATCAAAATTGTAAAATGAGATTCCTTGGAAGGGATTTTTGCTCGGTGTGTACCAATGAACTCAGTAAAAAAATAGAAAGTCTGACGGCTCCCTCAGCTTTGCAATTACCTTTGGCATTTTTTGGGGCAGATAACAGGGAAATATATGAAGGGCAAAAAGTTAATTTTTTTGATTTGAGTAACGAGACTCCCACAGCATGGGAATGGACATTTGAAGGAGGAAATCCCGAAACCAGCAACCTCCAAAATCCAACCGTTACCTATCCAAATGAGGGTGTTTTTCAGGTCTCATTGAAAACCTCCAATGCTTTAGGTTCCTCCACCATCAACAGGACCCAATATATCCATGTAACTAAAGCCGATACCGAACCGCCAGTAATCAGGTTAAAAAATCTTACAGCCAATTTAAATGAAATGGGGCAAGTAAAAATTTCACCTGATGAAATTGACGATGGCACCACAGATAACGCGGGAATCCGTGAGTTGCTTCTATCCAAAACTGAATTTGACTGTAATGATATTGGTGAAAATGAAATAATCTTCAAAGCGATTGATATCAATGGAAACGAAAATACTCAAAAAGCAATAGTCACAGTTATGGATAAAAACCCACCTACTGTCTTGATCAGAAATTTTACTTTGATGCTTAATGAAGATGGAAATGGGGTGCTTTTGCCTGAAGACATTGACAATGGCTCTTTTGACAATTGTGGAATTGAAAGCCGAAGTCTTTCAAAATCAAACTTTTCCAAAGAAGACAATGGTGAAAATTTGGTCACACTCACCGTCAGAGATCTTTATGGAAATGAAAGCTCCAAAACTGCCAACGTGCGGGTGGATATGATTTTATCCACACCAGATGAAAATAAAAATGAAATCACCATCTACCCCAACCCAAGCCAAGGGATAATCCATATTGCCTTTCCTAAAATGATTGATCCTGAGCTCAAGTATATAGAGGTTTTGGACTCAAAGGGAACCGTCATTCAAACTTTGAATGATATTCCTACCAACGGAAACCTGATTCCAATAGATGTCAATGAGTTTGCCAACGGGGTTTACCTTGTGAGATTTACATCCCACCATGAAATCCAGAACCTGAAGTTTATGGTTAAAAAATAAGGGGAGTAATTATTTGTAACCGTAAGGTAAAAACGATGAGATTATAGGAATCAGATTTGTCGGATTAATCTCAACAATTACCAAATCCTTCTCCAAAATCAGTAGTGCTTATATGCTTTCTCATGGGATTTTTTCACCTTATCGGCCAAAGCCTTTGGCTCGATTACTTTCAGGTATTCTCCGAAAGAAAGTAATTCCATCAAAAAATCATGAGTAAGGCATAACCTGAGTTTGATCCTTATTTCTTCAGAATTGTCTATCAAAATCACCTGAGAGTCATGCAAAGGCAATGTTTTGATATACTTTCCCTGAAAAGGGTCAAATGCTAAAATAATATCTTGGGGTGATTCTCCATTTGGACTTATGATTCCAAAACAATAGCGATAATTTTCTTCAACGCTATAATTCTTGGGATAAACAAAAGTCTGCTTTGAAATTTCAAGCTGCGTCAAACGGTCCAAAGCAAAACTTTTGATGTCATTGTCTTTGGAGTCTTTAGCAATTATATACCATCGGTTTTTGAATTCCTTCAAAGCATAGGGTTCCACTATTCGTCGGCTCAGTTCGTCGTCCCAAAACTTCTGATATGTAAATTCGATTTTTAACCTATTCTTGATACTGTGAAGGAGTCCGTATAGATTTTCTGTTCCCTGTGGCCTGCGTTTTTCCAAGTGAATAAAAGGAGTTAAATCCTGCGCCAGATTTAAAGAATTAAACATATCGAATGCCTCCATCATTCTTTGGAAATTCATGTTTTCATTTTCGTTTTGGCTTATAAAATATCCCTTATTGGATTTTGAAAATTCGATGTCAATCCCAAAAACGTTTCTGATTTCCTTGATGTCTCTTTGAAGCGTTCGCTTCGAAAAGCCAATATTCAAAGTATCATCCTGCACCTGCAGGTAATCGAATTGATTTTCTATATAGGCTTGCAATTCCTCATAAGTTGAATAAGGTTTTAATTTCAACTTTTTTAGAATAAGCAAGTAGCGCGATATGTAGCCTCGTTTGGACATCAGTTAGTGAACTCATTTAAATAAAAATCAACAAATAAAACCTCTTAACTCAACTTCCTATTATTGGTTTTGTGAATAAATTTTAAACAATTCTGCACAAGCCATTACATCGGTCAGGGCATCATGGTGGTATAATTGGATTCCATAGTTCTTGCAAAGGAAAGCCAAGTTAACTCCAAATATGCGGTAGGTACAATGCCCTGTAAATACCGGAATTGAAATACCATAATACGCCAGTGTCTCCTTTAAGCATTGAAAATCAAAGCGGAATCCATTGTGGGCTACTACATTCTGGTTTGTGATAAAAGGCTCAATTTGATCCCAAATTAAATCAAACGTTGGTAATTCCGCAGTTTGTTCGGGAGTAATTCCATGTATGTCAATAAATTTATTCCAATAGTAATTTTTTGGCGGCCGGACGAGAATGGATAATTTCTCTGTGATGATTCGATTCTCCACCCGGACCAATCCGACCTGACAAATACTCCATCGGTATCCCTGCGCGGTTTCAAAATCTATGGCGGTAAATGAATCCATAATCTATAAAGCTAGTGCGTGTTTCCCTTTATTAGAACCGCTTGGATGCCTCATGCATAGATAGCTTGTCAAGAAAGGAACTGAAGAATATTTGGTAGCGCAATATTTACAGACATATTGTGATTTTTCGCTTCCTTCATAAAGTTTGTGTTTTCCATTATTTGGTCCATTGGGAAACCTCATACATTGGGCACTCGTCAAACTAGCCACACTTGGATACTTTGACCCACAATATTCACAATAAAAATTTGCCATTTTTTTGAATTCATTTTGATGCCTACTCTATACAGTTTTCGGCTTGCCTGTTTTTGCTTAAAAGTTGAAAACCTACCGGATTACTAATTTTGGCTTGTTGGTAATCTTTTTCTTCTTGGTTATAGACTGAAGTCAATGTCATGGGTTTGTCAAAGGTCGTTTTGAAGCCGAGTTTGTTAGATAGCTGTTGGGCTTTGGCCACTTCTAATTCTTTGAATTCATACTTTGCTATAAGTCTTCCTTTCCGAATCAATGCACTGTCAATCTTTGAAATATCAATGTTGAAAGAACAGATTATTTGAACATTCAGACAGTCAGCAAGCAATCCATCTGAAATATTCAACAATGCCGATACCGGTGAATCTCCATCCCGTTCCCGATCCACTACAATATTTTCGGCATCTTCAATGACAAAGATGGAATTTGGATTTTCGATCAGAATGGAAATAAGGTTTGGGCTTGTAATGGCTCCTGCCATATTTGGCGGAAGAAAAATAATTTTCTTTTTAAGTGATGCGATGAGGTACCGGATGTAAGAAGTTTTTCCTGTTCCAGGTTTGCCATGAAGCAGGACTATACCCTTATCATTTTTCTTGGAAAGTCTTTTTATGATAGTCTGATGAACTTCATAAAAGCCTTCGTTATAATTATCCTGAATATTCAATTTCGGCTTTGTTATTGCCAATGCTTCTGTATAAATCCCTTTCATGCCACCAACAAGCAATAAAATCTTAGGCTTTCGCTTGGTCCTTCCTTTTTTGAATTTTTTAATTCCTTTAATTATTTCCTCAATTTTTGAAGGGTCAGTTTTTCTGAATAAAAATCTAACTATGGAACTGTTGGTGTCAAAATCAACCAATAAATCTTCCTCCAAAAAATAATAGATATCATCAAGTTCTGCCTTAACACTTCCCCCGAAGTACCTTTTGTTGAAATAATGCGCTTTAACTTCTGATCCAAACTTATTGTTAAACCAAAGATTGGCCTTTTTGCAATCAATATCTATCTCTTCAATTAAATTGGGAATACAATTAAAATGGGCTAGAAATAGTGTCAATTCATTAAGATAGGAGATACTTCTCTCTGCAAAAACTTCTGAAAGACTCATATTTGCAGATGTGTTTTGAAGATCAAAAAAATTCTTCCCGTTATTAGTTGATATTTGGTTGGATGTTTTCATGTTTCTCTTTATTTCTAATGTCTTTCCAAAAGTAGAAGTATGAAACGCCAAAGTATGTCGCTCAAAAATTAATTACAGGTAAAAAGGTTTTACTGAAATTCTATCTATAATTCTGATAATCAAAATGGATCATTGAACCCAATAGTTAATTTTGGTCAAATTAAATTAATATTAAAAACTCTCCATCTTTTACCACTTTCAAGTAAAAATCTAAAAACCGTGAGATTTAAGTATTTGACAATCTTTATGTTATATATTTCCATTGTCCTATAAAAAAATCTTTTGCAGGATCATTTCATCTTGGTATTGGGAAAAATCACCTTACCCGGATTTTTCTTTAATTCTTCTATTACAACTTCAAAAAGTTCTCTTTTCACACGGCCGGAATTTTTGGGTTCGACCAGGTACCTCACTGTCACCTCTATCCAGGTATTGACATGCGCCTTCAAAATCACCGTCGGGTATTCGTTGACATCTAGTTCATCCACGGGAGTTTCTGACAATATCTTTTTGAATCGCTTCACCCTTCTGACCATTGCTTGACCTATCTTAACTTCAACCACACGCTTGATGGTATCGCTGGTAAATTTAAAATCGCTGTCATATGAAATAAAGAAGCTCATTTCGTTCCAGATAAAAGGAAACAAGGGCCAAGAATAGTTGTATACGTATTCACCGAATACCTTGGAATTGGCAAACCTGATAATACGTCCGCTTGGATGGTCAGATGACAAATAATCCCCATGAAATTCCCAAAGGGTGGTGTCGAGATAACCCACATTGATAACATCTCCAAAGACATTTCCTATCTTAATTCGGTCACCGACTTCAAACGGTTTTCGGATCAGAATATAAAGCCATCCAAAAAAACTAGTGATCAAATTTTGCAATGCAAAACCAAGTATCAAGGATATAATTCCAAATGAAACCGCAGCCGCATACCAATTCGCAAAAAGAAGGGAAAGGATAATGACAAGAATGATCAGGGCTGCAAATAAGTCTGCGATCCGGTTGAAATTAAATTCTTTGGTTTTATCTTCAATCTTACTGTTAACGATATTTTTTAAAAGCCTAATCGCAAACAATACCAAAGAAACCAACATTATGGCTAATAAAATTTTTTGGGCAAGTGGAATATAGGTAATCGGAATAGGCAATCTCTTCCAGCCTAAGAGAAAATAAAGGGCTCCACATGACAAAAAAACAATGGCTGTGATGCCTAGAAAGGGAACTTTCTTTTGTGCACCATCGGGACCTTCTTTTTGTGCCACAAGGGAGGTTTCGCTCAGGGCTCTTTGCACTTTTTCATCTTTTTTGATGGCTTCAATTTCTTTGTCTTCTTTTTGTTCTGTTGTTCCCATGCTTGAAGTTAACTCAAGTAGGCGTAATCTTAACCAACTTTCTGTTTTTCCTTGATTGGCTCTTTCCGTCAGAATTTACGACAGGACAGTTCTGCGGGATATGTCAGAAATAATGATCCAATTAGGGTTTTCAGCGAATTATGTAAAACACAATTGATATTTTAATGCTCTTTCCTATAAAAAATCCCGACCTTTGTAGCGAATTCTTTTGTTTCAATTTGGTTTCTTAAATGATTCCAAGCAAAAAAGGCATAAATAATTCTATGCCATTTTTTACGCTAAAGACATGACATTGAAAAACCTATGAATCTATCCTTCTCCAAATTATTCTTCGTGCTGGCCTTCGTATTTGGTCTTTTTGCCGTGATGGTGATTGCCAAATCTGTCTTGATACCACTTAGCATGGCATTGCTAGTGTCATTTATCTTATTTCCGGTCGTTCAAAAATTAGAGGCATGGGGAGTCAATCGGTTGCTTGCTGCCTTCCTTTCTTTACTGATGATGTTTCTGATTTTAACAGGATTTTTAACTTTATTTTCAACCCAGATTATGAATTTTTCGGATCAGATTGCAGGATTCACAGGAAAAATAATGGACACCCTATCCGAGGTAATTGTCTATATAAATGGAAATATCAATTTTATTGAAGATTTGAATAGGGAAGAATTGATTGAGGAAGGAATAAGTTGGCTTCAGGCATCATCCGGGACATTATTACAAAGTACATTTAGCACTACAGCCACACTATTTACAGGCATATTTACCACCATCATATTTACATTTTTGATTCTGATTTATCGGGATGGTTTGACCAAAGCATTTGTCTCTTTTGGGGAGGTAGAAAATCAGGATAGAATCTTTAGGATGCTCCAAAAAATACAGCGTGTTGGAAAACAATACCTTTCGGGAATGTTTATTTTGATTTTGATTTTGGGTTTTGCCAACAGTATAGGATTGCTTCTCATAGGGATTGACAATCCCTTTCTATTTGGATTTTTAGCAGCACTGTTATCCATAGTACCTTTTGTCGGCACCACCATTGGCGCAGTTATTCCGGTACTTTACGCTTTTATGTCTTCGGACTCTCTATGGGTTCCCGTGGCGGTGGTTATTTGGTTTTGGGCAATCCAGGTAATTGAAAGCAACTTTCTCAATCCAAAGATTGTTGGCAGTAGCCTCAATGTCAATGCCTTGGTCGCCATATTGAGTTTGTTGGTCGGTGCTGCGGTATGGGGAGTGGCAGGCATGATTCTATTTTTGCCATTTGCTTCCATCCTCAAAGTAATCTGCGAAGAGTTTGACCAATTGAAACCCATTGCCATGCTGATAAGCAACGATATTTCCGGGGATGAAAAAAAAGCTGCAAAAAATTCAATGTGGATAGAAAAAGTAAAGGGCTGGTTTAAGTAAATTTGGAATTGGAACTCCTCACCCAACCCGTAAAATCTTTTCCATCTTTTTTCCTTTGGCCAACTCATCAACCAACTTGTCCAAATACCTGACCTTTCGGGTGACGGGATTTTCAATTTCTTCAATACGGTAACCACAAATTAATCCCGTGATAAGTCTCGCATTTGGATTTAGGTCGGCCTTTTCAAAGAAGATTTCAAAGTTGGCTTTTTCATCAATCAATTCCTGCAATTTCTTTTCATCAAAACCGGTCAGCCAAGTGATGACCTGAAGCAATTCTTCCTTTGTCCTTCCTTTGCTTTCCACCTTGCTGATATAGTGGGGAAACACCGAGGCAAAAGTCATTTTTGCCACACGCTCATTGTGTTCTGGGGTTGTTTTCATGAGATTTAAGTCTTTCTAGAAGTTTTTTCAAGAGAATTCGCTCTAATTATTAGAAAATTACAAAAAATTTTATTGTGTAATTCTCCATTTGAGGAAAACATATATGGCATATCATAATCATTTACCATAAAATTCTATTTTAAGCAAATAATTAGATGAATATTTTTCACACATTAAGCAGTGTTTAACCCTTTGTTATATATTTCGTTATATTTATCAAGATGTTTAACGAAATAAAACAATTTTAATCATGAAAAATTTAAATTTTAAATATATTTTAACTTCAATTTTACTTATACCATTGGTGTCAACTTTGGCCTTTGGCCAAAAGGCTTTTACAGATAAAAGGGAAAATATAGATTTGAGTGAGTATAAAACATATGAATGGATTTTCACAAAAGAGAATATCCCCGAAGACCAGTTAATCTTTGACGGAAGCACCATGTTGATTTACAACAACACAAGCGCCAATAAGAATGTCAAAGACGCCATAGATACACAATTGGCTGCCAAAGGATTTAGCCACGATAAAAGCAGTCCGGATATGTTGGTTAACTTCCATATTCTTGAAAAGCCAACAGAATTAAGGACTTTTACCCTGACAAATGGTCAAAACTATTTGGGGTTTGGTCCAAAAACAACAAACTCAAAAATGGTACCTGTCAAAGCAGGCACAGTTATGGTAAATTTTATAGATGCCAATACAGGGACTCAATTGTGGCAGGGATTTGCTTCCGGCGCATTTGATGCGACAGACATGAAAGATTTCTCAAACTTGGAGGCCAAAGTAATTGCAATTTTCAATGAATGGGATTTTGACCCTTTTGCTGAGTAATCTGACCTTCTATAACCAAAAAGGCGCAAGTGAATATTGCGCCTTTTTTTTTAAATTTTCTTTACTTTAATCGCTTTCATTTCCTTCCAAAAAACAACTGTAACACGGCCGCAAATGACATCACCAAAATGCAGCCAATTGCATTGTACCAAAGAAATCCAATATCAATCTGAACCCCCAAAAGTGTACTGCCATTTTTCCAATGGATCAATAAAATAATCGCTTCAGCGAGAAAAGCCGCAATAAAAACTGCGTGACCTTTGACCCACTTCATATAAAAACCTACGAGGAAAATCCCCAAAATCGTCCCGTAAAAGAGCGAACCAAGCAGGTTGACGGCTTGGATCAGATTTTCAAACAGGGAAGCATAAATCGCAAACAGGATCGCAAAGCCTCCCCAAATCGCCGTAAACCATTTGGAAGAAACCATATAATGGTATTGACTAGCATTCTTGACGATAGAGCGCTTATACATATCGATGGTCGTGGTAGTACCTAAGGAGTTAAACTCAGAAGCAGACGAAGACATCGCCGCACTGAAGATCACCGCAAACAACAACCCTATAATGCCTTTGGGAAGATAATCCATTACAAACCTCATGAAAATATAATCGGTGTCCCGGGTAACAGCAGCGGCGTCATTTCTGACAATCAGGTCTTTTACCTCATTTCGGATGGTTTCCTGGTATTGGCTTTTCTTTTGGATCCCATCTTTCGCCATGGCCATACCGGCTTCATCTTCCGACTCCACAGCTTTCAGAAGGTCTTGGATGTCCTTATTTTTCTCCTGAAAAACCTGTGTGAACTCATCCTGCAAAAACCTGTAATCTTCCTTAAGGGCACTGTTTTCCAATTGCTCGGTCTGTTGTTTATTGAAGACAACAGGAGGCTGGAAAAACTGGTAAAACACAAATACCATTACCCCGATAAAGAGGATGATAAACTGCATAGGTACTTTCAGCAGGCCATTCATCATCAGGCCCATCCTGCTTTGCGTCAGTGAACTGCCAGAAAGATAGCGCTGCACCTGAGATTGATCTGTCCCAAAGTAGGAAAGGAAAAGAAACAGCGCTGCGGTCATCCCCGACCAAAAATTATATCTGTCGGCCCAATTGAACTCAAAATTGACCACATTGAGTTTTTCCATTTTACCCGCGACATGCAGAGCATCAGTAAACTTCACCGGAAGCATATAGATAACTAAGATTCCCGCCAAAAGCATCCCTCCCATCATGACAGCCATTTGTTGCTTTTGGGTAATGGATACAGCCTTGGTCCCGCCGGAAACGGTATAAACAATCACCATCATCCCGATAAAGATATTGGTGAACGTGAGGTTCCAATTCAGTAAAGTCGAAAGGATAATTGCAGGTGCATAGATCGTTATCCCTGCCGCAAGACCCCGTTGAACCAAAAAAAGAAAAGCTGCCAAAGTCCTGGTTTTCAAATCAAACCTAGTTTCCAAAAACTCATAGGCCGTATATACTTTTAGTTTGTAATAAATCGGAAGGAATGTGACCGAAAGTATAATCATAGCCAAGGGCAATCCGAAGTAAAACTGGATAAACCGCATCCCGTCCTCATAGGCCTGTCCGGGTGTGCTGAGAAAAGTAATCGCAGACGCCTGTGTCGCCATGATGGAAAGACCGATTGTCCACCAGTTCATGTCACCGCTGCCACGGATATAACCATCCATGTCATTGACCTTGTAGGTTTTGTACACACCATATCCTGCAATGGTAATGAGGGTACCAAAAAGAACAATCCAGTCTAATGCACTCATGCGAAATGATGGGTAAGCCAGTAAAAAAACAATACCAAACCACCCAAGGTCAGCATCAAGCCTAAGTACCAGTTGTTCCAGTTGATTTTATCTTTCATTTCCCCTGCTCAATAAGGTTAACAAATATTTTTACTGCACCAGGCACGCCTGCCGGAAGCTGACGGAACCAGGAAATTCCAGAATAGGTATATGTCCCTTCGCCATATTTGGTATGGATCAAAGATCCATGGAAGAATTCCTCTCCCGGATCCTGAAAGGCAATCGGTGCACTGTAATTCGGGTCCCAATTGGCGGTGAAGTAGAGCCCTCTTTCCTGAACCCAACCTTCAAAATCCTTAGGGGTGATTTTATTAGGTCCTGCCAAAATTGGATGGGAATAATCCACTTGAATCGGTGAATTTTCCACAGTAACCCTTTCCCTTGATATAGAAAATGGATGCGGTCCAAGGTCTTTGGTCAGCAAAGGAGAACCAGTATTGTATTGGACGATTACATTTCCACCTTCTTTTACATATTCCATCAACTGGTCTACATTGGAAGCGAGTGCCTGATTGACATTGAATGCCCTGATCCCAACAATAACCGTGGAAAAGGCCTTTAGCCTGTCTTTCTGAAGATCTGAATCTTCAAGGATGCTCACCTCATAACCGAGGTTTTTAAGGATTTCAGCCACATCATCCCCTGCCCCGTTAATATATCCGATTTTTTGGCCGGAAACTTTGATGTCTGCCTTTACTACACCCAAAGTGGTGCTTGTGAAATAAGTAAGATTAGGGATATGTTTATAGGAAATCCGTTTGGTATCTTGGTTGAATTCACTGCCATCTTTACTACTGAAGGTAACCATAACTTGCTTTTTCTCTTGGTCAGAATCAAGGATATCAAGTGTATAAAGTATTCTCTTTCTCCTTTCATCCTTTTCGACTCTTACTATACGGTATTGATTTGAGGCCAAGCCTTTCAGCATCAAGTCACCGTCCAAAATCTGATCCCGGAAGCTCACTTCTACGTGGAGTTTTTGCTCGGCACCGTTGACAAGGAAAAGGTTTGCCTTGTCGAGATGTACATTGACCTCAGGTACCAAGGTGAAAGGCTGCTTAACTTCTCCGTCCACCTGATCATTGTATTTGTATTGGAGAGGGAGCTCCATCTTGATTTTCTGCCCTTTTATTTCTAAGGACACTGACCCGAGGATACTTGGGCTATTGTTGGGTTTTCCGATTTTCTCCGGCTCGGTAATATTAAACAATGAACCGTCCAATGGTTTTTCTAGCCAAAAAGGCTGAGAAACGGGATAGTCCTTGGGTATTTGAATTTCAATCGGAATGGTCAGCGGAATATTGCCATTCAGTTCTTTATCGATTTGGGACTTGAAAAGTGTACCATCAAAGGATTTGACTTTCACGACACTTTGGGATGGGTTATTAAAGACAAATTCAGCATTGATCTTTTCTCCAGGATAGCCGATTTCTTTCCTGATATTAAACTCCGCTTTGATTCCAAGCACCTCCAAGATCAACCCGTCAAGCTGTTGTTTTTTTTCTGTTAGCCAAAGGGCATTTGATTTTTGAATATCAAGTAATGATTTGATTTTCAACAAGCCTTCCAAGTTATTTTCAGGTTGTATAAAGTCAAAAGAGGAAAGCACGGCTTCAATGGATTTGGTAATTTCACCGCCATTTGGCAGATCATTCCATCGGCTTTCAATTGCTTCAAAAGGATGTGTTTTAAAAGGTTCTCCTTTGATCAATTCAATGAAGTCGTTGCCTTGACCGATCTGTGAAGTCGAGCCAAAGCCTTGCGATTTGTGCATTGTACGGCTGTCTGCGGCAATCTTAGAATAAGTAGTCCCCAATAATGGGTTGTATTCACCTACCAAAAATCTGTGGTAAGTTTTCCCTTCTTCTGGTTCATATTGCCCCCCCCAATTGTAAGCATTCCAAAAGACACTTTTAGCCTGCCACACAGAGACGTATTTGAGTTGCTCGGGAAATGCATTCTTGTCTGCAGCCAGTTCAAATGCCTCCACAGAAAGCATGGCAGAACTTGTATGGTGGCCATGTGTAGTTCCGGGAATGGTATTGAACCTATTGAGAATCACATCCGGTTGGTATTTACGGATTATCCAAACCACATCTGAAAGGAGTTTCTTTTTGTCCCAATTGTTGAAAGTCTCGTCGGGGTTTTTGCTGAATCCAAAATCCAAAGCTCTGGTAAAAAACTGCCTGCCACCATCTGTTTCTCTTGCCCTCAAAAGTTCCTGTGTCCTTATCAAACCCAATTCTATCCCGAGTTCACTGCCGATGAGGTTTTGTCCCCCATCTCCTCTTGTCAATGAAAGGTAAGCTACTTCAGCATGTTCAGCATTTGCCAGATAGGCTATCAGTCTCGTATTCTCGTCATCAGGATGCGCTGCGACAAATAATATCCGCTTGGTCTCCTTGAATCTCAAAAGGCTATGGTAAAGTTTAGATGAAGGATTGGATTGTGCAAAAATAGGAAATACGAAAAGATAACATAAGCAAAATAGCCACCACTTTTGATTCTTCATGTTTTTCAAAATTTGGATAAAATGTACTGCAAGCAATTTTCTAAAAAAACTGTTTTTTATATCAATGGGTTGTACCAATTGTTAAAATACCTAAATCAATACTTGTTTTTATCTTTAAAAATGGAGTATCCTACTGTCCATTCAAAGATATCAGCTTTGAAACCATGTGCTTTTAAGGTAATGCCGGTAAACATTTGGTTGGAAAACCTATATCTGATTCCTATCCTTTCGTAGTAAAAACTTGGTTCATCATTGAATTCATTCCTATGGATATACACGCCGATGCCCAATGGAATAGAGAAATTTTTTTTCAGTACCCATTCTCCTGAAGCTACTACTGCAAAGGAGGTTTTGTCCATAAATCCGTTTTTCACCCAATCCCCCGGCAAGATCCCGTTATTGGCATAGAACATATCCAAGCCTAAACCATATCTAAGTTTATATCCTGTCTGCCTTAAGTAATTGGCACTGAATCCCCACTTCAAGTAGATGTCACCTCCGATTTCATAGTTTTTGGCTCCAACGGAAGTCCAAAGATTCACATGGTTGTTACTGATATATTGAGGTATATCTGAAAGGTCTGCGTTTTCAAAAGAAGCACGGTTGAGGGTTGATTTCAATCCTATGGAAAACGGAATGAAATTCAATCCTGAATTTGGTTTTTTAATAGAGCCGTTAGAAAAATGCTTCAATCCAAATGCAGCATCAAGGTCCATCCATGGGGTAATGGCATATCGCATAGAGAATCCTACATGGACATATCCATTTCTGTAAGAACCAATGAATAGGTTGATGGGATTAGAATCCGGATCATAAGGTTTGAAGTTAAATGCCAAACCAAATGCCGCAAAGTAACTGTATCTCAATTTACCATTCAGAAAAGTCTTGGTAAATGGCAAATCTGCGAATGCATAAACCGCATTGGGTTTGCCGATATAATCGTTTTTGAAGGTCGCCGTGTAAAGTCCAAATCCATAAGTGGGGTACCTGTAAATCCTGTTGTAAAGATTGCTTTTTGTATTTCTGAATCCTAGCCTCAAATCCAGCGCCTTATAATTCAACCCGTTGTTGATGAATTCCCCCCAATCTGTATTTTTTGGAATCATAGGACCTGTTTCGAACAAAAGGCTTAAGTGCTTTTGGAATTTTGGATTATGATTGGCAACAGTATCTGACTCATTGGAAGCCTTTGCCAGATCAAAGGAAAAAAATAAAAATAAAACCAAAATCCTGAATCTGATATTTGCCGGCATTTGACAAGGAATTTTTTATATCAATCGGCAAAAATGAAAATTTATTGGCAGTAAACAAAATCAGAAAATGCAACAAAAAAAGGCCGTCAAAATTGACGGCCTTTCAAGTAATTTAAAATGCTTAGGATTATTTTTCCATCCAGTCAGCACCTAATTTTGCAACAAGCATTTTGTTGTATTTCTCAGCTTCTGCAGTGTTTTTCAATCTTGTGTGAACATTGAATAAAATTTCCATGATTTCAACATTTTCAGGCTTTAAAGACAAACCTTTTTCGAAATATGGAACTGCCTCGGCATAAAGACCTTCGGCCTGCTTGGTCATTGTTGGTGCATTTTTTTCCCATTCTTCATCAGATAGGTCATTGATTTTTGCCAAAATCTCCCTTGCCTGATCCAAGAATATTGCTCCAGTATAATAGTTTCCTTCAAAGAAATTCGGATCTGCAACCACAGACTTTTTGTACTCAGCCAAAGCACCTGCCATATCGCCTGATTGCTCCAATAGGTAACCATATCTCAACAGTAAACCTGCATTATTAGGATCTGCAGCCAACGCTTCTTTTACGGAAGCCATTGCCTCATCCATTTTGTTCATCTGAAGCAAAAGTTGAACTTCAAATTCAGACAGCGTTTTATCATCAGGATAATCAGCCCTGGCTCTGGTTACATACTTATATGCTTCTTCCGGATTTTTATCCTCAGCACTCAAGATTTGAATCAAAAGGTAATAAGCACTCAGCTTATTGTAATCTTTGATCTCAATCAGTTTTTTGAATTGCTTCTTGGCATCTTCATATTTACCAAGGTCATTGGCAATATACCCTGCATTGAAGGAAGAGGTTGTGTCAGTAGGATCGATGTCGGACATCAGGTTGAAAAACTCATAGGCCATTTCCATGTCGTCATTTTCATAGGTTTTGATCGCCTTTTCAAATGCGGCATTTTTTAGGGTTCTGATCGAGTATGGCTTGAAGTTTTCAGGAAGATCAGGTATCTCCTCCTTATAAACTTCTTTTCCTATTTTACTCTCTTTATCATTTCCTGACATTTCCATAGCCTTGTTGAATTGATCAAGAGCACTTCTGCCAATCTCTACAGTTGATGCTACATTGGAAGAATCCTGACCGAATTTTTTTGTCAAAATCCTGGCTTTAAGGAGTGGGGTATTTGGGTCATCCTTGGTTTCAGGGTTTTCAAGAGCTGCATCAATTTCCGAAATTGCAAGTTCAAGATCTCCTTTTTTGAAGTTCTTTTCCGCGGAACTGACGACTTTCTTCTGGGCAAAGGCAACCGTCGCGACTGCAACCATTGCCAATGATAAGATTACCTTTTTCATTTGTTTTCTTTTTTGCTAATTATTTGGTTCTTTATTGATTCTATAATAAGTGTTGGATTATAATTCCGGTGCAGTTTCTACTTCATCCTCTTCTTCCCTAGTGATTTTTTCGACTGACGAAATTTCATCACTTTCGCTTAATTTAATCAACCTGACCCCCTGTGTAGCCCTTCCCATCACTCTCAATTCTGACACCGGAGTTCTGATTGTAATCCCTGACTTATTGATGATCATCAAATCATCACTGTCCACCACTTCTTTGATCGCTACTAAATAACCTGTCTTTTCTGTGATGTTCATGGCTTTCACCCCTTTTCCACCACGGTTGGTTATTCTATATTCCTCGATCAGTGAACGTTTTCCATATCCTTTTTGTGAAACCACAAGAAGTGTTGCATCTTCTCTCGAAGCACATACCATGCCAACCACTTCGTCTTTAACATCACTTAACGTAATTGCCTTCACACCTGTGGCTGTCCTTCCCATTGGTCTTACAGTAGATTCATGGAAATGAACTGCTCTACCGGACTTGGCTGCAATGATGATATGGGAATCTCCATTGGTCATATCCACCCGAAGCAACTGATCGTCCTCCCTGATATTCAAGGCGATAATCCCATTTGTCCTTGGTCTGGAATACTGTTCCAAGTTGGTTTTTTTGATAATCCCCTTCTTGGTTACCATCACTAGGTAATTGTTGGTGATATAATCAATATCATTCAAATCTCCGACCTGTATAATTGACCTGATTTTGTCTTCCGAAGTAATATTGATCAGATTTTGGATTGGTCTTCCTTTGGTTGCTTTTGCGCCTTCAGGTATCGCATAAGTCTTCAGCCAAAATAATTTCCCTAAGTCGGTGAAAATCAATAGGTAATTGTGAGTAGAAGCAGTGAAAAGATATTCGGTCCAGTCATCTTCTTTGGTGATCGCTCCTCTAGACCCAACACCGCCTCTACCTTGAGACCTATATTCAGTCAATGCTGTCCTTTTGATATAACCCTGATGGGAAACAGTAATGATTACCTCCTCATTGGGAATCATGTCTTCATAGCTGAAATCTTCGGCATTGTGCTCGATAGTTGTCCTTCTTGCATCATTGTACCGGTCTTTGATCTCATTGAGTTCGTCCTTGATGATCTGCATCCTACGCTCCTCACTACCCAAAATATCCTTCAGGTCTATAATTAAGGTCATGATCTCATTGTATTCATCCTGAATTTTTTCCCTTTCCATGCCGGTTAGACGCTGCAAACGCATGTCAAGAATGGCACGTGCCTGAATTTCACTCAAGCTGAATCTTTCCATCAAACCATTTCTGGCTGTTTCAGGATCCCTTGAACTCCTGATCAAGGAAATCACCTCATCAAGGTGATCCAATGCAATCAGGTATCCTTCTAAGATATGGGCTCTTTTCTCAGCTTCTCTCAGTTCATATTCTGTCCTCCTGATGACTACCTCATGCCTGTGGTTGACATAATGGAAAATCATGTCCTTCAGGTTCAATGTCTGTGGCCTGCCTTTTACAAGGGCCACGTTATTGACTGAAAAAGAAGTCTGAAGCTGGGTCTGCTTGTATAGGTTGTTGAGTACAACACTTGATATCGCATCTCTTTTTAACTCATAGACAATCCGCATTCCCTGACGGTCAGATTCATCCCTGATCGCAGAAATGCCATCTATTTTCTTTTCATTAATAAGTGCGGCAGTTTTTTCAATCATATTGGCCTTATTGACCAAATATGGGATCTCCGATATGATGATAGATTCTCTGCCATTGTCCCGGGTTTCAATCTCTGCCTTGCCTCTTACGACTACTCTTCCTCTCCCTGTTTCAAAGGCTGCTTTTACACCATTGTACCCGTAAATAATTCCTCCTGTAGGAAAATCAGGAGCAATGATATACTCCATCAATTCAGCTACGGAAATTTCTCTGTTGTCAATAAAGGCGATGATCCCACTTACTACTTCCCCAAGGTTGTGGGGAGCCATATTAGTGGCCATTCCGACCGCAATTCCTGATGTACCGTTAAGCAACAATGCAGGGATTTTGGCAGGCAAGACCACAGGTTCTTTTAAAGAATCATCAAAATTGAGTTGGAAGTCAACAGTTTCTTTATTGATGTCTATCAGTAACTCCTCTGCAATTCTTTTAAGCCTAGCTTCGGTATAACGCATCGCAGCCGGATTATCTCCATCTACGGAACCGAAGTTTCCCTGTCCATCTACCAATGGATATCTCAAAGACCAAGGCTGGGCCATTCTGACCATGGTCTCATATACAGCAGAGTCACCGTGCGGGTGGTATTTACCCAATACTTCCCCAACTATTCTTGCAGATTTCTTGTAGGGTTTGTTATGCATCACACCCAATTCCTGCATACCAAAAAGTATTCTTCTATGAACCGGTTTGAGTCCGTCTCTAACATCCGGAAGGGCCCTTGAAACTATAACTGACATCGAATAATCGATGTACGCCCCTCTCATTTCATCCTCAATTGTAATAGGGATTATATTCTCGTTTTCTCCTTGCGCCATATTTTAAAAGGTGATCAATAAGCCTGCAAGTTAATAAAAAGAATACGGTTTTAAAAAGGGAAAGCGATCTTGGGGCAGGTTTTGATTTGGCATCAATACCACTGCCCAACCCTTCGGTTTTGTAGTTGAAAAATAGAGCTGCCCCTGTATTCCACTCCGTTGTGCAAGTGCTTCATTACTACCCCACAACCGGGAACTTTACACCTCTTGGTGCTAGGAAGACTGATTGACAATCCTACCTGTGCAAAAAAAAGATTTTGACCAATGGTTTGAAATTCTTCCGGGATTTCTGTCTGGTAATTGTATTTACGGAATTCTGCTCCTGTTTTGACAAAAAACTTGGTGTACTCTGAAAATTCTTTTTCTACCCGCAAAGCCAAGTTGAAAAAAGACTGGTTATTGGTATTGACCAAAGCATCAAAATTCTTCCTCATGTAGACATTTCCAAATTCACTTTCAGCCATAAATCTCCAAGGATAAATCTGTCTAATCCTTTGGTTCATTTCGGATTGCATCATGATGTTGTTGGAGTCAAAAGCCCTATACCGCCATCTCAAAAACTTAGCCCGTTTGTTGGCATCATAAAGCACCAATCCTATCGAACCAAATGCCCTATCCAGAGTATAGTTGGTCCTGTCAAAACGAAATTCCAAATCACCTGAACGCAGACTTGACATCCCGCCGAATTCCCTTCCATAACCTGCACCAAGAGTCAATGTATTGAAAAGATTGATTTTGACTGCTGCATTGACCGGGATGGCAAAATTATTGCCTGAAAAAGTAAGGGTATCTTCAGCAGTTATTTGCTGGGGGATTTCAATATTTTGGAATTGCTCAATAGGATATAGCGAGGGAGAAAGAGACGTAAACACCATTTTATTGGTATGGAAGGCACCTCCTGTAAAAACCTCAAAACTGAAATTCCCAATCGCATTCCTAAAAACATTCCCAATATTACTCTGGCTTTTCCTAGTTTTGGATTTGGCTTTTGAATCTATCCCGAATATATCTTCATCTTGGGCATTTCCAATTTGAATTCCCAAAGACAAAATCCCAATCAACGCAATTAGTTTTTTCATACAAATAATTAACGAAACCGAAATTAAAAACAATACCTTGACTAAAACAAAAAAGGCTTTCAATTATGAAAGCCTTCCGGGTCTTGTTGCTGATTCGACCATTTAAACGTTTCCCTCACCTTCTTCCCGCTTTTTTCCCAATTCCGAAATCAGGGAATTGATTTTTTCATTCAGGCTGGGATCTGCAGATTTTGCTTTCATGATTTTATTATAGGTTCCTGCTCCTAATTTTTCTGCATCCTTGATGAAATCAATCTTATAATTCTTGACTGATTCACCCAAGGAATCCATAAAATCCTGGATCTTTTGGAAAGCAGCCTTTTCCTCTTCTGTGATATTTATTTCTGCAAGTTTTGTATCATCCCCCCAAGCTCCTTTGATTTCATTATACCTAGCTGCACCGCCTAAAGTGGAATCCCCCTTGATCATCTCCACCAACTCTTCCTGTTTTTCTGCCAAAAAATTCGCAACTGACTCTTCCATCGTCGCAAATTTCAAAATTTCTTCCTCTGTAACTTCCTCTGCTGCCTCTTGTGCCACAGACTTCACACTCATAATTCCCATGAATAGGAAAGCCAATAAAAACACTTTTTTCATGTTGTAAACGGGTTTTGGTAAATAAATTCAAATTGTATCAACTTTCAATAAAGGGCTTAAGCCTGATGAATACAACAAAATCATCAAAAAAAATACCCTAAAAAATGTTAAATGGAATATATGAATTATAAAAGGAAGACGGTTTATGGCCTCATTTAAAGCCCTTTAAGTTCGTGTATGGTCTGGATGGGATCTGCTGCTGAAAAAACAAAATTACCGGCAACCAAAATATCCGCTCCCTCGGCAATAAGCAATGGCGCATTTTTTAGATTCACTCCTCCGTCGATTTCTATCAGAGTAGATGTCCCTCTTTTATAAATTAGAGACTTCAGCTGTGAAACCTTCTCATAAGTATGTTCAATAAATTTTTGGGCGCCAAATCCAGGATTGACGGACATCACACAGACTAGGTCTATATCATGGATGATATCTTCCAAGAGGTGAACAGGTGTATGAGGGTTGATAGCAACTCCAGCTTTACAGCCTAGGCCTTTTATGGCCTGCAAAGTCCTGTGCAAGTGATTACAAGCTTCCAAGTGAACAGAAATGATATGCGCTCCTGCTTTCTGGAAAGCTTCCAGGTACCGGTCTGGGTCCACGATCATCAAATGAACATCCAAAGGTTTTTTTGCATGCCTATGGATTGCTTCAGTGACTGGTATGCCAAATGAAATATTTGGAACAAACACCCCATCCATGATGTCTACATGAATGTAATCTGCCTCTGAGGCATTGAGCATTTCGATTTCTCTTTGGATGTTGGCAAAATCAGATGCTAATACAGAAGGGGCAACTTGAACAGACATGGCAGGAAAGGGTTATAGAATTGCCTGCAAAGGAAATAAAAAAATCTCTTTGACGCTTTACCTTTTTAACAATTTTGTCCTTTTGACCTCTCTGCCTGATTGCATCTGAACCAAAAACATCCCTTTAGGAATATTGGGAAGGCTGATTTCAAAGGGTTGCGATACGGATTCTCTTTGGATATCAATTTTTTGGATTTCCTTCCCATTGACATCATATATTGAAAACTCTCCCATGAGACTTTTTCCGAATTGGACAAAAAGATCACCTCCGTTCAAGGGATTGGGATAAACTTTAAAATCACTTTCTTTTTCCAAAGTCAAAATACTCAAAATCTCTCCATAATAAGCTTTTGAAAAATCCGGAATGCCATATCCCAAGAGGTTATCAGGGTTTTCATATTGACTTGAACTCCTGAGGATATATTCAATCAGTTTATCTTTGGTCCAATCAGGCCGTGCTTCCCATAATCCCGCAGCCAAAGCAGCAACTTGTGGCGCAGAAAAAGAAGTGCCGTTGGATGGTCCTAGAGTTCCATTGGAACGGATTACTTGCGCACTGTTGCCAAAAGCAGAAACTTCGGGCTTAAACCTGCCGTCGGCTGTAGGGCCCTGAGAACTGAACCCGGCTCTGGTAAGGCTAGAATTGACTGCACCTACGGATAAAATTCCCTCTGCATCTGCAGGAGCGATAATAGAGGAAACTCCTCTGGAACCATAATTTCCCGCACTTGTGACGACCAAGATACCTTTTTCTGAAGCCACATCGGCACCTATGGTGATAGTCGCTGTCTTTCCATCCAAGTCCTCTTTGGTGTAATCCATACTAGGATCATCAAAATCCCAATAGCCCAAGGAACTACTGATAATATCTGCTCCAAGGCTGTCGGCCCAAGAGGCTGCCCGTACCCAATTGTATTCCTCAATCCTGTATTCAGTGGGAACATCCTCTGTGATACCTAGTATATATTTGGAATCCGGTGCACCGGAGACAAGCAAGTTTTCTTGATTTGCTGCGATTAGAGAAAGGGCATTTGTACCATGCTGGTTAAAACTGTAGACATTGGCATTTTCTAAATGGACAAAGTCCCTCGTTCCCACGATCTGATTGTTGGTAAACAGATGAGAAAAAGCTGAAATAGTATTAACTCCGGGAAAGCCTGCATCAAAAACAGCGATTGTAATGCCCTTTCCTTTATAACCTTCTCCATGCATGACAGGAATGCCTACCAGCTCATTCTGGAAATCATAGGGTGTTGCAGCGGTTTTCGCGTTTGTATGTATTGATGAATTTGTTCCGACTTTATTGCCAAAACCTATTCCCAATCTACCGTTGGAACTCATGCCCGGTGCTGCCAAAACCACTTTGTCAACAAATGGAAGCGCACTGATAGCAATGATTTGCTCAGGACTTGCTTCCACTAAAGTGGCATTTAGCCATGTGATCTCGTAAAGGACTTTGCCTGATTTAGAAGCTACCTCGGAAACATATTTTGCTGAAAGCGGTAAATCCAAGCTATCAACTGGAATCTGAAACTTTGCTCTTCTTTCTAAAGCCGCAGCTGACAAAAATTCCGCCGGCCTGCTTAAGGAATAGGTATCTTGGGGCTTGAATTTAAAATGTACAGCATATCTGTTTTGGCCGTAAGAAACTGACGCCAGCAAAAAACAAAAAACAGAAAGCAAAAACCTGTTAAAGTTTACCATATCCTATAATTTTCAAATGGGTCCGTCTCCCTGAATCGACTAACATTTGTCCCAGACAATCATTTCTTGAGCAATAAGTCAAGACCTCATAATATTGTTCTACCAATCCTATTCCTTTTGCAAATACTTCGTACCTGTTGTCCCTAAAGGTAATTTCATCATCATCTTCCTCTTGTAGGACCTTCAATGATTTGGAAAATGACTGTTGCCCGACATCGATTTTACCAACAAATGAAATTTCATATTCATCGGGATCTTCGGAATTGAAAACTTGGGCATCCCATGTTTTCTGTAACTTAGGAGGAAAAACCAAATTGACTGTCTTTTTGTTCTCAAAAGTCCTGACCAAGGCAAGATTTCGATAATGCAAAGAGTAGCTTCCAATTACAGACCAGTTGGATCTGTCCAGAGATTTCTCTCTGACAACGACATAAACCAATTCATTTTCCGCATTCAAGAAGGTATAATCAACCTTGTCCCTCAAAAAGTAATCGCTGCTTTCTTCATCATTTTCACCAAAAACTATTGTTTCACTGACTTCATATTCCCAAAAAAGGTCCACTTCCAAAGGTTGATAGTCCAAGCCAAAATCTTCATTTGGCTTCTCAGTATCTGCACAGGAAAATAAAAAAGCAATTAAGCTAAGAAAGTAAAGTGGGTGAATCTTAAGCATAAGCGAGTTCTAGACGTTTACAAAAATACAATTTTAAGATGAAATTTCTACCTTAGCATCCAAAAATCATCAAAACAGCAGTATGGCACTTCATTCGTTTGTTAAAATCAGTGCAGTCACCAACCTCACCGACGCCAGGTATTGCGCCGGAATGTATGTCAACATGATAGGTTTTGACCTGGAAGAAAGCAGCAAAAACTTCACTTCTCCACAGAAATACAATGAAATTACAGGATGGCTTTCTGGAGTGGATTTCGTGGCGGAATTTGAAAGTACCCATCCGGAAAAAATCCTCGGCAACCTCAATGAATATAAAGGAATCAACTTTATAGAAATCAGGGAGGAAATATATCTGAGGATGTTGGTCAATTCTTCGTATGGCATAATTTTTAAAAAAGAATTGACTTCAGAGGATGATTTGGATGAATTGATCGCAAAAGCCAAATTTTTTCAGGATTTTAATATAATGCTTCACCTTGTTTCCGAAAGCTTGGAAATAGATGCCGGCATCATCCAAAAGCTTCACACCTTGGCTTCCAAAGTAGAAGTTCTGTTAGGATTTGGAATAGAACCGGAAACGGTCAGAAACTTGTTGGAGCAGACCGGAGTAAAAGGAATTGCCCTTGAAGGGGGTGACGAAATCAAGCCGGGACTGAAAGATTTTGACCAGCTGGCAGAAATCTTGGAAGTATTGGAAGTAGAAGATTAAAACTGATTTGGAATAAAAAAATGCTAGAAAAAGAAAAAATCACCAGTGACTTTATGGACATTCAGGACCATATCTGTAAGGAACTGGAAATAGAAGATGGCAAAGGAAAATTCCAAGAGGACAAATGGACGAGGACTGAAGGCGGTGGCGGACGTACCCGGATTCTTCAAAACGGCAACATCATAGCAAAAGGCGGCGTGGCATTTTCAGCAGTAGAAGGACCCACACCGGAAAAAATCCTCCAGAAACTCAATCTCGAAAAAGCTGATTTTTACGCAACAGGGGTGTCGATAGTCATCCATCCTGAAAGTCCAATGGTGCCGATTATCCACATGAACATCCGGTATTTTGAAATGAGTAATGGCGTCAGGTGGTTTGGCGGCGGGATCGATCTTACTCCTCACTATGTAGATATCGCAGATGCCAAATATTTTCACCAACAAGTGAAAGAAACCTGTGACCTTTCCAATACCGAATTTTATCCCAAATTCAAAAAATGGGCTGATGATTATTTTTTCATCAAACACAGAAATGAAACAAGGGGAATTGGAGGGATTTTCTTTGACAGACTTACAGCAAATGATCAAGAAGAAATGGGTTCTATTTTTGATTTTGTCAAATCAATAGGTTACTTATTCCCAAAAGTCTACCGGCACTTCATGGCAAAAAACAAAAATCTGCCCTACGGAGAAAATGAAAAAAAATGGCAGGCCCTCCGAAGGGGAAGGTATGTGGAATTTAACCTTGTTTGGGATGCAG
This sequence comes from Aquiflexum gelatinilyticum, assembly GCF_024741135.1. GTDB lineage: Bacteria > Bacteroidota > Bacteroidia > Cytophagales > Cyclobacteriaceae > Cognataquiflexum > Cognataquiflexum gelatinilyticum. Next base: position 343,538 of record NZ_JANSUY010000003.1, on the reverse strand, counting down.
GCACCAAATTCGGCTTGGATACCAACGGCAGAACGGAAAGCATCCTGATGAGTATGCCACCTGTAGCCAATTGGGAATACATGAATCAGCCGCAAGCCGGGTCAAAAGAAGCATTCACCCTTGACCACCTAAAAAAAGAAATTGATTGGGTTAATATTTAATTTCCCATAAAAGAATATTTAAGAAATATGCTGGAAAAAATCAGTGAATGGGATGAGGCTCTTTTTTTGTGGTTAAACCAACACCACTCGGATTTTATGGATCCAATCATGTACTACTCTACCCGTACTTTTCCTTGGATTCCACTTTATGTTTTTTTGATTTTTCTGGTCTGGAAAGCCTATGGCAAACAGGGTGGGTGGGTAATCTTGGGAGTTCTGCTTTCCATCTTATTTGCTGACCAAATCACCTCAGGACTGATGAAACCGTTTTTTGAGAGGTTAAGACCATGTCATGAGGTGCTGTTGAACGGAATGGTGCACAATTACGGCAATTGCGGAGGCAAATACGGTTTTGCTTCCTCCCATGCGGCAAACAGTTTTGCCATTGCGACATCCATGTATCTAGGCCTTTCCTTTAAATATCCGGCAGTGAAATGGCTGTTTCTATGGGCTATATTTTTTTCTTATACCAGAATATACCTAGGGGTACACTATCCCGGAGACATTTTGGTAGGTGCTTTTGTAGGATTGATCAGCGGATTGGCCGCTTTCCACATATTCCGTTTCATTTACAATCTCATCAGGATGAAAAGTGGAATAAACAAGATCAAAACTGACTAGTTTAATCTGTATATCCTCGGATGATTCTTTGGATGTATTTGCCGATAATATCAAATTCCAGGTTTACCTCATCTCCCATCTGTAATGCATGGAAATTGGTATTTTCATAGGTATAGGGAATGATCGCCACAGAAAACCTCCCGTTTTTTGAGTTGAAACAAGTCAGGCTTGTGCCATTTACCGCAATGGAACCCTTTTCAACAGTCACGTTTCCTATGTTTGGGTCATAAGAAAAATCAAAAATCCAAGAACCATCCTGTTCGGAAATCTTCTCAATTTTACCGACTTGATCAACATGTCCCTGTACGATATGTCCGTCAAACCTGCCGTTTGCAGGCATGCAGCGCTCAAGGTTAACTTTTTTGCCGATTGCCCAGGATTTCAGATTGGTTTTTTTCAATGTCTCATCAATGGCTGTTACAGAATAGGTATTTCCTTCAACCGCTACTACTGTAAGACAAACCCCATTATGGGAAACAGATTGGTCAACTTTGAGTTCGGAGGTAATCGGTGAGGATATTTCAAACCGGACATTGGTACCTTCTTTGGTCATGCCGCTGACTGTTCCCAAAGTTTCTATGATTCCTGTAAACATATTTTTAATCTAAAGTTCAATATTTCAGACAATAAGCTTCAAAGCTTTATTCTGGCTTCAAATTAAGCCAATTTATCCCTTAACTTAGCATCGTTTACAAAAGTTTCCCATCACAAAACACCCATGTTGAAATTAGAGGACAGCTACCGCCACAAAGGTCAGCGAAAAGAATTGGTCAAAATCATCCGGCAAAAAGGGATCAAAAATGAAGCGGTATTGAATGCCATCAACACGCTGCCAAGACATTTTTTCTTTGATTCGGCCCTTGACTCCCATGCTTATGAGGACAAAGCCTTCCCAATCGGCGAAGGTCAGACTATTTCCCAACCTTATACTGTCGCCTTTCAGACGGAGTTGTTAAATATAAAACCTGGTGACAAGGTTTTGGAAATCGGGACCGGATCAGGATATCAGGGCGCCATCTTACATTTGCTGGGAGCTGAGGTATACACCATCGAATACCAAAAAAATCTCTACGAAAAGACAAAGAAATTCATGTCCAAATTGGGCATACAGCTTCATTTTTATTTTGGAGACGGATCCAAAGGAATGCCTGAACATGCCCCTTTTGACAAAATCCTTGTGACTGCAGGCGCACCTGTAGTACCAAATTCTTTGCTGAAACAATTGAAAGTTGGCGGGATTTTGGTGATTCCGGTTGGAGACCGCAAAACACAAAAAATGATGAAGCTGACCAAAATCACCGAAACTAAAATTGAACAGGAAGAGTTTGATAACTTTGCCTTTGTACCCCTTTTGGGAATGGAGGGATGGAAATAACCAAATTTTATACTGAATTCACCCCTTCAATTTTTCACTGAACGAAAAAGGTTTTGTATTTTTACAAAAAAATTAACTTTTATGCCAAAACAGAAACCCGTAAAGCTGTCAGAAGTAATCATGACAGAAATGGTTTTACCCAACGATACCAATACCTTACATAATCTTATGGGTGGAAAATTGATGCATTGGATGGACATAGTCGCAGCCATAGCAGCACAAAAACACTCCAACAGGATCGTGGTCACGGCCTCTGCTGACAGCATTTCTTTCAAACATCCGATCGCTCTCGGTAATGTGGTTACACTCAAAGCAAAAGTAACCAGGGCATTTAATTCCTCCATCGAAGTTTTTATCGAGGTATGGGCAGAGGATATCCCTGCAAATAAAAAAATCCTTACTCATAGGGCATTTTTTACATTCGTAGCAGTAGACCAAAACGGTAGGCCGATTGAAGTCCCTGAAGCCATTGCGGAAACTGCCGAAGAAATCGAATTGTATGAAGGTGCACTTAGGAGAAGACAACTCAGGTTGGTCCTAGCAAAAAGAATGGATCCCAAAGATGCAGTGGAATTGAAATCTATCTTTGGATTTGAAGAAAATAAGGCATAAAAAAAGGAATTTGTTTCTTTGTTTCTGATTCCTTGATGATAGCTTAGTATAATTTTGGGATGAAATTTTCGGGTAATTCGAACCATTAACCTTCATTTCTGCGCCTGCATCTATCCTCAACGTTCTTATTTCCAGTTTCTCGTTTCTCGCTCCCAAATCCTTGCTTTCAGATAAATTTTTAATCAATTTAGGCACATGGAAAATTTGAGTATCCACGATTTGGGATTGATTTTAGACAATGAAATTTATCTTCTGCCTGAAGAAACCGAACTACTTTTGGCAAAAAGACAAAATGTACTTTTGGAGGAAAATCCAATTGCCCAACAAGAGGAATTTGAAGAAGAGGCTGTGGCTTTGGAATATGAAGGAGGATTCGAAAAAGGCATTTTGGTAATCTATGAAGGAAAGTCTTTGGAAAGCAACCTTTCTGATTATTTGTTCAAGATTTTAGGTGCTGTATCCTGTTCTCTCAAAGACATTGCATTGGCTAGCTCTGAAAATACAGAAAAAACTAGTATGGCATCCATTTCAGCACTTAATCCCAACCGGATTATCGTGTTTGGCAAAGTAAGGCACGAAATCATGATGTCGGTCAAAAAAACATATGAGGTTCATCAGGAAGATGAAATCGAGTACCTTTTTGCAGACGATCTAAAGCAGATTTCTGAAAGCCTAGACCTACGAAAAGCACTTTGGAAAGAACTGCAGGTCTTGTTCAACATAACAAAAAAATAGAAATGAGAACGATAGAAGAAAAAACCAAATGGTTGAAGCGGTTTAGGTTAATCAGCATCTTGGAAGGTTTTTCCTTCTTGATTCTCCTTTTCATTGCCATGCCTTTGAAATACATGATGGACCTTCCCTTGGCCGTCACCTATGTGGGTTGGGCACATGGGCTGCTCTTTATCCTATATATCTATGCTGTATTTCCTACAGCGCACAAAATGGAATGGAAATTCGGAAAAACATTCTTTGCTTTGGCAGTTTCCATACTTCCATTTGGCCCTTTTATTTTTGACAAAAACATGACCAAAGAAGAAAAAGAAATGGTCAAATCTTGACAAACTGCCTTATGGCCTTGATCAGCAAAAAGAAAATCATCTATCCCATAAGCCCAAAATTGAGGGAATTCCTCAACAAATATGGCCGCGAAGTCGATTTTCCCATTCAATACAATGACCTTCTGAGATACAGTACCTCCATCGCACTGTATGACTCCAAAGGAAACGACACCCTTTGGGAGACGGTATTTTTTGCTGAATCAGATAGAGAGGAAATTCATTACAATGTGAAGAAAATCTATTCTCTTCTCAAAGCCCAAGGGGATATGACCGTCATGGAACACCTGTACGTGGACCGGGTGGACCTTTGCGTGTATGGGAACACCAAACCATTTAGAGTCAGGATAGTCAACAGAATCAATGACAACTTCGACTATTTCTACGTAAAGATGGCCGACGCATCAAGGATTTATGGCTTGGAACTTGAACACCTCCTATCCCCCAACCGAATCAATTACCTAGTTCACCAAAACACACTTATTGAAGAACATATCGCAGGCATTCCTGGAGAGCAATTTATGCGGCTATATATCAATGACGGATTACAAAACCCAATCCGATTGGCCAAAGAATTTGTCAAATTCAACGAAAGGTGTTTTGTCAGGCTTCTTGGAGATATGCATTCCTCCAATTTTGTGGTCGACGTCACACCTGATTTTGAAGAAACCCATTACAGAATCAGGGCCATAGATTTTGACCAGCAGTCCTACGAAGGAAAAAAATCAATCTACTTACCCCAGTATTTCAAGCAGAACAACACCTTGATCCAAATGGGCTTCAAGCACATTACCCCAGAGTCAATGGCCCAATACCAAAGGGAAGAACGGGCCCTGATTGCCAACAGGCTCAAAAGTTCTCAAATAGAAATTGAGGACCTCTTGGAAACCATGGAATCTGATACCATTTCTACCCAGGAAAATACAGAAAACCTCAAGCAGGATCTCGCAAAACATTATAAAAATGACCGATTCCTTGAATGTAAAAACATGGGAAATATCCTGAGACTAAGCTTAGATCAAGTAAGGAAAAAATAAACCTCACCTAATAAACTTTAATAGCGAAATTCCTTCCCTTTAAAAAAGCCTTATACCTTTCGAAATTTTCACTTCTTGAACATTACTTCAGAAGTCTGTTTTCTTATTGATGCTAATTGCCCACCTACTCAATAAAACCGTACCTCACATTCAGGATTCAATTTTTTAAAGGCATCGACCGCCCTTTGATTCAGTCTGGTATTGAAGCAGTTTAATTCTTTCAAATTCAGCCCCTGAACAGGTTTTAGAGATTTGACGTTGGTACCGCCGATGTCCAGTTTTTCCAATCCTGTAAGCGTCTCCAATCCCCTCAAAACAGTGATGTTGGTCCCTGTCAGGACCATACTTTTGAGCTCATTCAATTGGCCTAAAGGCCTCAAGTCCTCAATCGCAGTATACGACAAGTCAAGGGATTTGAGATTCCATAAGATTGGGAGGACAGTTAAATCAGATACCGGAGCATTTGTAATTTTCAATTCCTCCAATAATTTCAATTCACTCAGCCCTGAAATATCAGTCATCGGGATATGGGAAACAGACAGAGACCTCAAATTGACAAAAACAGCCAAGGCCTGTAAATTTGAAATATCCGAATTTTCAACTTTCAGAGACGGCATTGCAGTCCAACGGTGAAGTGTCTCAAGGTCCGGAACTGCATCCCCATTCCCATAGGCTTTCTTAAAAGCGGTTTTCCAAGAGTCTTCTATAGCAGCCCACCATTGCTCCAACAGTGCTGATCGATAGATTATGTTGATTTTGGGATTGGATAAAAGAAATTCAGGAATACTTGCAGGGTCGATTTCTGAATTGTCAAGGTTCAGGTAAGAAAGCTTTGGCAAACTTTTCAACATGATAAAACCTGTCACGGGACTATCCCTAAAGTCGATGTTGGTAAGATCTGTCATCCCCACCAAAGGCTCCAAGTCTTTAATCTTGGTGTTTTTTCCTGAAATGATTTCAAGGGTTTTCATTTCAGCCAATGGAAGTAGGTCGATGATTTCATTATCATCAAAGGCCAAGTAATTGAGGTTCTTAAATTTCAATACAGGGTTCAGGTTATTGACCCCTGTACCGGATATATCCAATGAATCGATTCCCAATGTACCAGTAAGATCTTCAATAGTTGGTGAAGGAATCCCAAGTCGGGGATTAACAGCTATCAATGCCTGTTTCCATTCTTGAGACAATCCTGCCCACCAAGATTGTAAAGTCTCCACATGATGGATCAAAAGAACATTCCTGTTATTTCTTGCATATTGTTCGGCACTGGATTCTGAGACTTCAGTAAGGTCTGCATAAAGCATTCTCAGATTTGGCCTATTATTCAATGGTGTAATGTTAGAAACAGAGGTGTTGTTGACATTGATGATTTTCAGGGCAGAAATTGCCGCCAAAGGAGTCAAATCAATAATGTTGGTCTGACTCAGATTGACTTCAGTAAGACTTTCCAAGCCTGCCAAAAGGTCGATGTTAGACAAACTGTTTCCGCTGACATCCAGGTATTTCAAGCCTTTGAGTTCTTGGATATCCTCAATACTTGTAAAGCTGCTGTTATTCAAATCCAGCCAATTAAGGGCTTGCATGGAATTCAGCACGCTGTAAGAAATAATCTTGGTGTTGACGGCCCGCAAGGTTTGAAGGCTCTTAAGGTTACCCAATTCGCTGATGTCCTCGATCGAAGTATTCGAAATGTCCAGGTACTGCAGTTTATCAGAATACTTTATAAACTGAATATCTGTCGTTGGTGTATTTGAAATATTGAGATGGCTGAGGAAAGTCACATTGCTGATAGGATTCAATTCCACCACCTTGGTATTACTGATATCTATGTATTTTAAGTCTCTCAAAGCTTCAAGCGGGCAAAGCTCAATCAGGTATTCATTTCCTGAAAAATCCACGGAATCAATGGCGCTGATTTTATATAAATGGTCAACTGTAACAGTATCTTCTTCACCAATGCCAATCTTATTTCTAAAATAAGATGTCCAAGTGTAGGACAGTGTAGCCCACCATTCTTCTAATTCCTTGTCCCTGCTGAGTTTGGTTGTATAAACGCTGGCGATTTTGAGTTCATTGGTTTTCTTATCTACATTGACCTCAATAAATCTCGCCTTGGTATTGGTGATTTTTTCCTTATTTAATCCGGTGGCTGTTAAAGTCCTGTCCATTGAAACCAAAAAAGACAACTCCCCATTTTCCCTAAGAAATGGTTTTGTTTCTCTTACTTTAAATTTGAAGCTAGCTTCATCGAAAAAAAACTCAATGTCTTTCAGGTATGCAGTCACATCTTTATTGGTGATGACTTTTCTATCCAATAGAAGGTCATCTTCGACTTGAACTTTACCGTCTCTGAAAATCTTTTTATAGCTCTCCCTGATAATCACGTCCTTATCCCGTGCAGGAGTATCTTTACTTCCCAAAGTATTCAAAAAAAACTCCAAAAACTGAACCTGATCCTCTACTTTTTGGGTAAGGTCTTTCAGATCTGCTTTTGAATAATCACCCAAATCCTGTGAATATCCTGAGAAATGGATGCCAAAAAAAAGCAAAACAAATAGAATGGATTGTCTATTTCTGGTCATATATGAATTCTAATATAGTTTCTTTATCTCCCGGCTTCAGTTTCACCAAATCCCCTATCAACCATCCTGTATTGAATCCAGGCCTGTTAAACTGGTCCAATTCGAAATACCAATTGTTGATTTGGAAAAAATGAAACTTGACATCAGATATTGTTTCAAATTTGATGCTACCTTTTTTTAACTCGTATAAAAACAAGGTAAGGTAATCAGGAACATACTCCTTTGCGGTATAAGATTCCGGTGAATTGGAATTTTCGAATGCCTTGCGGAGATTCATAAAACCGAGTTCGTGACTCAGAGGATGGATAAAGCTTTTATCAGTCCCGATTGGTTTGTTGAAAATATCTTTAAAGGGTTGGAAGACTACTTTATCAATGACCCACTCATATCCCAATCCTTCAGGTTGGATTTTTAAAAATAAGGTCACATTTTCGCTTCTGCCCTTGTATTGGAAAACGGACACCACTTCGGCAAACCATTCCCCTTCATGGAAATTCAAAAACTGTGGTTGTGTTTCGGACAACACATCACGCATAAACTCAGTCTTCAATTCTCCTGAAATGCCGGAAGTCTCATTGTCAAAAAGTATACTGATAAATTTTCCCCTCAATTCCCTGTCCCTGAAAAGGGCATCTCCCGAATAATATCTTTTCATGCCGTCTTGACTTTCTTCGGCATTGAATCGTCTAAAAAATTGATTGACCTGTTTGGTCGAAGCGGCAAACTTGCCGTCATCCTTGGGGGAACCGGGGCTGAACAAGCCCTGCCCCGGTGCCATTCCAAAGGAAGTAATGAATAATGTTATTGCAATAATTACTTTTCTCATGCAGCGGTTTCTGTCACGCGGATATCTCCAAGCATCACATCCCAAAACTCGATTGTTCTACCTGCGATCTGAGTTTGCTTTTTCTCCACATAGATCGTGATATCCTTTTTGGTCGTGTCTCGGTAGTTAAGACCTGATTCGATTGAAGTACCTTCAAATCTTTGATAAACAGTGATGACACCTACATAGCGACCATCAGGCTGTCTTTCTAGATCACTGATATAATGGATGTCATACCAAGTGATGTTGACTTTGTCATAGTTCAATGCCATCAGTCTTTCAAAGTAATTTCTCACTTTGTAGTAGGCTATCTCTTTGCGGCTCAAGGAAGAAACCCCCATCTCTGCATCTGGAGCAAACAACTCCTCAGCCCTATCCATAACGCGATTGGCTTCTGAGAATTGTGTTTCTTTGCTTCCGATAATGCTGATGTATTTACTTAAGTCTTTTACTTTTTCCAAAGCAAGGGAATCAATGGCCTGCTTTCTTGCAGGACTGATGTTGTCAGTTTGTGCCAACGTAATGGTCGCTGAAGCAAAAAAGAGCAACAGGAAAAGAGGAATATATTTTTTCATTATCTCGTGATTTTTCGGTGGATATTATTTTTTACGACGCAATTCCAATTCTGAAACTTTACCGTTTCCGTCAAGTCTGATATCAGAAATGAAGTTTAGGTTTTTCTTGGTGTCCTTCAGATAGTTAAGGTAATTTTCTATCGTGGTAGGCTCATCGTAATCTTTAATGCCATTGGCTTCGTGAATCACAATCAAAACGGGGGTAGATCCATTGGAGAACATACCTTTTGCCTCCTGAATTGTCCTGTTGGCAGCATCTACATTTGAAGATCCGGCAATGCTGTTAAAGTAATTTTCAAGTTTTCCAACAGCTACTTCTTCAGCAGAAGGCCCTGCAGGTGGCGGCGGTGGCGGCGTTGGTTTTACCTCTTCTACAGGCGCAGGCTCGGGAGCAGCCACGACTTTCTTTTTACCTTTGCAAGCTCCAAGAGCAAGCAAACCAAACAAGGCAATTGTCAGCACCCTGCTTAACGTTGATTTGGCGGTTCTTTTTTTCATGTTTAGTTAATTGATTAGTTTAATAGACTGTTAGAATTTGGGTAATTATGATCAGGTTTCGTTCAAATTTCAAAATAGATTTTTTGATTTTTGAATGGCTTGTTTTGCAATTGCTTGTAAAAATCGCGTTTTTTAAGCCTGTACAAATCTAATTGAAATTTCCTTTTTTTATCAAGTTAGATCGTATAGTCGGTAAAAAATATCAATTAATTCCGAAGAGAAGTCAATTATCAAACCTTCCTTTCGGATTAATCACCGGCTTTATTCAAATATCTCTTTCAGCTTATTTTCTAAACTCGCTCCTCTCAAATCTTTCCCGATAATTTTACCCTCCGGGTCAAGCATATAAGTGGCAGGAATTGCATTGATCTGATAGATGGCAGCTGCTTCTGAATTGAAATACTTTAGGTCTGATACATGCGTCCATGTAAGGTTATCATCGGCAATTGCTTTGACCCAGGCTTCTTTGGTTCTGTCCAATGACACACCGAATACTTCAAAACCTTGATCTTTATACTGGTTGTATAACCTTACCACATTGGGGTTTTCTTCCCTGCAGGGCCTGCACCAAGCTGCCCAAAAATCAATCAAAACATACTTTCCCCTTAAATCAGACAGTTTAATAAGTTCTCCATTAGGATTGGGCAAAGAAATCTCAGGTGCTACCTGACCGATAGACAATGCCCGCATATCGTCTAACTGGTTCATCAGTGATTGAATCATCTTGGTATTGGGATATTTTTCATTCAATCCGGCCACCAACTCATCAATGTACTGAAAATCATTTTTGATATTGAGCATGGAAATCCCAGCCATCGTGGCAAAACTCCCCTCCATACCGGTAAGAACTTCTTTCACCTTTTGGCCTTGGGTCACTTCAAGGTTCATGGCAGTGGTCTGAATGGATTTGATCGCTTCCTGATCCCTTTTGCTCATGGCTTCAAAATAGGCAGTATTCAATTCATTGAAGGTCTTTTGGTATTCAGCAGTCAACGCCTCAATTTTTTGGAGATTTTGAGAATCTTCCGACCCTTCTACCTTAAGGCTTGCTTCATCATTGAAATCATAAAAAACCTCCACATCCTCAGCAAATAGAGCCAGTTTGACAATCTTTTGGTTCATAAAGTGTAATTCAAAAAATGCAGGACCCTCAAGGCTGAGTTCATACTCAAAATCCCCTCCTGACCCCATTGGTATTTCTCCGATGATTTCTGTGCTTTCATTCACAAACTTATACAACTCTATCCTTCCTTCGGGAGCGTTTTTAACCACTCCTGAAACCTTTACAGAACCATCAAATTCCTGTTCGCTTTCTTGACCACAGGCCATCACCAAAAGCAAAAACAGGAAAGATAAGGAAGCAACAAATGGATTTTTCATATCAATTTTCAAGTATTTCAGTCAGTAATTTTGTGGCAACTTTTGGGTCTGCCTTACCTTGGGATTTTTTCATCACCTGCCCCATAAACATGGCCATCAATCCTTTTTTCCCGGAACGGTATTCTTCCACTTTCAAAGCATTTTCGGACAATACCGTTTCTATAATCGGCATCAGAGAACCTTCATCACTTTCTTGAATAAGATTTAAATCCTGAGCGATTTCTATCGGGCGTTTTGTCTTGTGGAGCAACATTTCAGGATATACTTTTTGTGAAGCCACAGAGAAATTGATTTTCCCTTCGTCAATGATGGCAATCAGCTCCGCAAGGCTTTTGGCAGAAATCGGAAAATCAGAAATATGCAGGGTAAGCTCATTCAGGTAGGATTTCACAGGACCCATCACCCAATTGGCTGCTCCTTTATAATTTTTGGTGTTTAGACAAACTTCCTCGTAATAGAGTGCTATTTCTTTGTTGTCAGTCAACACTCCGGCATCATACTCTGATAAGCCGTATTGGTTTATAAACTTGTAGTGTAATTCTCGTGGCAAAGCCGGCATGGATTCTTTTACACTTTCCAACCATTCCTCTGATACAATCACAGGGCTCAAATCCGGTTCAGGAAAATACCTGTAATCATTCAGGTCTTCCTTGGTCCTCATACTTGCAGTCAATCCTGTGGATGCGTCAAAAGTCCTCGTCTCAGAAATGATCTCAATATTGGCTTCCACCATTTCCACCTGACGCTCAAATTCGTGTTCAATCGCCCTCACCACATTCCTGAAGGAATTCATATTTTTGACTTCCACTTTTTTTCCATATTCGGCAGCACCCCTTAATCTCACGGAGACGTTGGCGTCACATCGGAGTGAGCCTTCTTCCATATTGCCATCGCAGATATCAAGATATTTGACGAGTTTTTTGATTTCGGCAAGGTAAGCATAGGCTTCGTCGGAAGAGCGCATATCTGGTTCAGATACGATTTCGATTAGAGGAACCCCTGCTCTGTTAAAATCAACCAAGGTATCTACTTCACCTGCAAGGTGCATTGACTTTCCCGCATCTTCTTCCATGTGAATCCTCGTCAGTGCCACAGTTTTCTTGCTCCCATCAGGCAGGGTGATGGGTACATTTCCTCCTACACAGATAGGGTTTTTATCCTGAGTGATTTGATATCCTTTTGGAAGATCAGGATAGAAATAATTTTTCCTTGCAAAAATATTATGCCTTGTAATTTCGCAATCACATGCCAAACCCATCTTAATGGCAAACTCCACTGCTTTTCGGTTTACTTTGGGAAGTGTACCGGGATGGCCAAGGGTAATGACTGAAATATGTGTATTGGGTAGATTTCCAAATTCCGTAGAATCAGAAGTGTACATCTTACTTTGGGTTAGCAACTGGGCATGTACTTCCAGTCCAATGACCAATTCATATTTATTTTTGACTTCTGCTGAAAGCATCTTTTCTCTTTTATTCTGTATTACAATCGCCCTAAAATTGGATTCAAAATAGACCAAAACCAAATTAGGAACCTCCTATTTCTCTTAAATTCCTGCCAAAAGTGACTTTGCCTTGACAAGGACTCCAGGTAACCCTGCAAGGTTTTTTCCTCCTGCAGTGGCAAAGAAAGGCTGTCCACCTCCCCCACCATCAATCTCTTTTGCCAATTCCCTCACCAATAACCCTGCATTCAACGACTTTTCTGCGACCAGATTTTCACTGATCAAAACCGCCAACTGTGGTTTTCCATCAATCTCTGCTGCCAAAACAGCAATAACATTGTCTACCTCGTTTTTAAGCTCAAATGCCAGTTTTTTCAAAGCGTCTGCTGAAGGCAAGGATATTTTTGCAACCACCTGATTGGTCCCATTCACTTGCACAATACCACGGATCAATTCTTCTTTGAGGGCTCCAGCCTGTTGAGTATGAAGAGATTCAAGTTCCTTTTTTAATTCATTACGTTCCTGAATAAGGGCTTCAATGGATTTTTTGACATCCCGGGGATTTTTCAACAATTCCTGAATTTCTTTCACCAATTGAAACTGGTCATTGACATAAGCTTCAGCTGCGTCAGCTGTAATCGCCTCTATCCTTCTGACTCCAGCTGAAATTGACCCTTCGGAAACAATCTTGAACAAACCGATCACGCCTGTGGAAGATACGTGTGTACCGCCACAGAGTTCAACTGAAAAATTCCTGTCAAAAGTGATTACCCTTACAAAATCTCCATATTTCTCTCCAAACAAGGCAGTTGCGCCTTGGTTTTTGGCTTCAGCGATAGGGACATTTCTTTGCTCATTCAAAGAAATGTTCTCCCTGATTTTGGTATTGACTATACTTTCTACCTGAGCGATTTCTTCCTCAGTTAGCTTCGCAAAATGGGAAAAGTCGAACCGTAGGATTTCCTCATTGACCAAAGATCCTTTTTGTTGAACATGGTCTCCCAATACTTGCTTCAATGCGGCATGGAGTAAGTGAGTCGCAGTATGGTTGTTCATGCTCAGCTTCCGCTTTTCTCCATTCACTTTGGAAACAAATAAAGCCTCAGGTTTGACAGGCAACCTATCCACAAAATGAACAATGAGGTCATTCTCCTTTTTGGTATCTAGGACTTTGATATTCTCAATTTCAGATTGCAATATACCCTGATCTCCGACCTGTCCGCCGCTTTCGGCATAGAACGGTGTCCTGTCCAACACCAATTGAAACCTGTCTCCTTTTTTATCCTTGATCTGTCTGTATTTGATTATCCTGCTTTGGGATTCGAGATAATCATAACCTATAAATTCCACGCCCTCGTCTTCTCCAACCATAACCCAATCGCCGGTTTCCTGCTCTGCAGCAGCTCTAGACCTGGTTTTTTGCTTTTCCATCTCAATAGCAAAACCCTTCTCATCTACTGACAGACCATTTTCCCGAGCAATCAAAGAAGTCAGGTCAAGCGGAAATCCAAAAGTATCATACAGTTCGAAAGCGACTTTTCCTTCTATTACAGCCTGACCTGAAGCAGCCATTTCTTCTTTGATCTGATCAAGTTTTTTCAATCCATTATCCAAGGTTCTCAAAAAGGAGTTTTCCTCCTCCATAATCACTTTGGCAATAAAATCCTGTTGAGCGGCTACTTCAGGGAAAATATCCCCAAAAGTCTCTGTAAGCAAAGGAAGTAATTCATATAAAAACGGTTTCTGGAAACCCAGAAAAGTATATCCATACCTTACTGCCCTTCTCAAAATCCTTCGGATGACATATCCGGCTTTGTTATTGGAAGGCAGCTGACCGTCAGCAATGGTAAATGATATCGCCCGGATGTGATCTACGATCACCCGCATAGCAATGTCTATTTTTTCATCCTTTCCATATTCCTTCCCGGATTTGGCAGCTACTGCCTGAATAAAAGGTGTAAAGACATCGGTATCATAATTGGAAGATTTGTTTTGGATTGCTCTCACAAGCCTTTCAAACCCCATTCCTGTGTCTACATGTTTGGCAGGAAGTTCTTTAAGGCTCCCATCAGCAACCCTGTTGAACTGCATAAAAACAAGGTTCCAAATCTCGATTACCTGAGGGTGGTCATTGTTGACCAAATCAAATCCGTCAATTTTCTGTCTTTCTTCATCTGACCTGAGGTCAACGTGGATTTCGGAGCATGGTCCACAAGGTCCCGTATCTCCCATTTCCCAAAAATTGTCTTTTTTGCTACCAAAAATAATCCTGCTTTCAGGAAGGATTTTGCTCCAAATCTGAAAAGCCTCTATATCCCTTTCCAAGTTGTCACCCGCATCTCCTCCAAAAACAGAAACATAAAGCCGGTCTTTTGGTAATTGATAGACTTCAGTCAATAATTCCCAGGCCCACTCAATTGCTTCTTTTTTGAAATAATCTCCGAATGACCAGTTGCCCAACATCTCAAACATGGTATGGTGGTAGGTGTCCACACCCACTTCCTCCAAGTCATTGTGCTTGCCAGAGACACGTAGACATTTTTGGCTGTTGGCCACTCTCAAGAATTTGGGATCTTCATTTCCCAAAAAATAATCCTTGAACTGATTCATGCCGGCATTGGTAAACATAAGTGTTGGGTCGTTTTTGACCACAATCGGTGAGGAGGGCACATAATGGTGCTTTTTGGACTCAAAAAATTGAATAAATAAATTTCGGATTTCTTTGGCTTTCATCTAACCTATTGACTATTTTCGGATTATCTATTTTATTTACTATATTTGTGGTCCCCAACACGCTATCACCCAACTGCCACAGGGGCACAAAATTAGAATATTTACCTCGCAATCCGTAATGAGTAGAATAAAATATTACTACGACCCCAAAACCTGCAAATACGAGCGCTACCAGCGAAGCAAGTGGGATATTGCCCTCAATTCCCTTGGATTCTTTTCACTCGCTTCAGTAATTGCCGTTGTCATGTTGATTTCCTTCAACTATTTTTTTGAAAGCCCAAAAGAGCTGATGTTGAAGAAAGAAAATCAAGAACTTACCCTTTATTACCAATTGCTTGAAGGGGAAGTCAACAAACTCAACCACATGATGGGTGACCTTCAGCAAAGAGATGACAACCTGTACAGGATCATTTTTGAATCAGAACCGATTCCCGATGAAATGAGGAATGCAGGTGTCGGCGGTTCTGACAGATACAAGGAAATCAAAGAAAAAGGACTCAAACAGGAAGACCTTGTTGTCTCACTTTCCCAAAAAGTGGATGCCCTGAAAAGAAAAATGTACGTCCAATCCATCAGCTATGATGAAGTGACCGACATGGCATACAAAAAAGAAGAATATTGGGCTTCTGTACCGGCGATCCAACCTATTTTAAATGAAAATCTAAACATGCTTGCCTCAGGTTATGGCATGAGAATCCACCCTATCCTTAAAGTGAGGAAAATGCATAAAGGTGTCGATTTTGCAGCACCAAAAGGAACTCCCATATATGCTACAGGCGACGGTGTGGTGGTAGCGGTGAAAACAGTTTTTGGTGGATATGGAAAGCACATTGAAATCGACCATGGGTTCGGTTTTGTCACCCGATATGCGCACATGAATGAATTCAAAGTCAGAAAAGGCCAAAAAATAAAAAGAGGTGATTTAATTGGAACAGTGGGAAATACCGGTTCATCTACAGCACCACACGTCCATTATGAAATCATGAAAGACGGCAGGTTTGTAAACCCCGTCAACTATTTCTTCAAAGACCTTACACCGGAAGAGTTTGATAAGATTCTCGAACTGTCAGGCAGAGAAAATCAGTCTTTGAGTTAAACTTCTAAATTCAATATGAAATAAAAATCCCGGTCAGCTTTTTTGACCGGGATTTTTTATTGAATTACCAAAAATTAAAACCAAGCTACGCCAAGGAAAGCTTGTTGTATTTGTTTCGATACTCCAGCGGGGTCAATCCGGTTATTTTTTTAAAAGTGGATCGAAAGGCCTTATTGTCTGTATAACCTACTTCAAACATTACCTCATTGATATTTTTTCTACTCCCCTCAAAACTCCTCTTGGCAGCTTCCATTTTCACCCTTTGAATATATTCCAAGACTGAATTTCTCGTAGCCTGTTTGAACCTCCGTTCAAAGCTTCTCCTTCCCAATGCTACCCTTGCAGCAAGTTCATCGACACTGATCCGCTCATCTATCACGGATTCTATGTAATCCTGAGCTTTAATGATCAAGTCATCTTTATGGTCCTTTTGTCCTTTGAACATTGAAAAGGCAGATTGATTGTTCCTGTCAATATCGATAGCAAAATATTTTGCAGCTAGGATAGCTGTTTCTCTATCAGAATATTTTTCTACGAGATGAAGCAAAAGATTCCAATAGGAATTAGCTCCCCCACTTGAATATATCCCCCCTTCTTCGCTGACGATGCTGCCATCCTGAACCTCCACCTCAGGAAACATTTCATGGAATTCATTGGCAAAACCCCAGTGGGTTGAACATTTTTTGCCATCCAACAATCCTGTCGAAGCAAGCAAAAATGCACCTACACACAATGAAGCAACTTCAGAACCTTTATTATACTGTTCGCTTATCCATGGAATCAATTCCCTATTGGATTCCAGAGCAGCTTTCATATCTCCAAAGAGTGCCGGAATAATTACCAAATCAGTCTTCCTGACCTGATCGATCAGGGTATCAGGAAAAACTGAAAAACTTCCTCCGTTGAGCTTAATTTCCTTTTTTGCTCCGACCAGACTTACCTCAAATAATGGCTCTTTTCCCGAAAGGGATAAAAACTGATTGACAGCACTGAAACAGTACTGAGGGTCAGCAATGGCCTGCAAAACCGAATTTTCAGGAACGAGAATAGAAACTTTTATCATGATTTAAATATAGAAAACCTGTCGCAAATCACCCCTTGATTGTCGTTTTTATACATGTTTTTTTTAACCTCAAGCACTAACTTTACATCTTTATTCATACTAAAATCCCTGAAACCACAAACTATGAACTCCTTACCAAAAACCGTTATTTCAATTGAAACTTATGTAAATGCCCCGGTCCAGCAAGTTTGGCACATGTGGACGGCACCCGAACATATTACCCAATGGAACTTTGCATCTGAAGATTGGCAATGTCCACGTGCTGAAAATGACCTTCAAGCGGGAGGTAAGTTTTCTTCCAGAATGGAGGCAAAAGATGGAAGTTTTGGATTTGACTTTGGGGGTAACCATACCGAAGTGGAAGAATTCAAAAAAATATCCTCCATCCTTGAAGACGGCAGAAAAATGTCGGTCATTTTTGAATCCCAGGGCGAAGGGACAATGGTCAAGGAAGATTTTGAAGCTGAAAATACCAACTCCATCGAGCTCCAAAAAGAAGGCTGGCAGACCATTTTAAACAATTTCAAAAAACACGCAGAATCCCAATCCGGTCCACAAAGGCTCAATTTCAAAATTGAAATAGACGCACCAGTTGATAAGGTTTACAATACCATGCTTGGAGACAAATCCTATTCGGAATGGACAGCAGTGTTCAATCCGACTTCCCGTTTTGAAGGTTCTTGGGACAAAGGTTCCAAAATAGTATTTGTTGGCACCGACCAAGATGGAAAAGAAGGCGGTATGGTCAGCAGGATCAAAGAAAACATCAAAAACCAATTTGTCTCAATCGAACATCTTGGAATTCTGAATAATGGAGAGGAAATTACCTCCGGACCGGAAATCGAGGGATGGGCAGGAGCATTGGAAAATTATACATATGAGGCGAAAAATGGGAAAACCTTGCTAACTGTGGACCTGGATTCCAATGAAGAATTCAAATCCTACTTTGAGGAAACTTATCCTAAGGCATTGGAAAAACTCAAATCAATATGTGAATCATAAATAAACCCTAAACCCCCACAACTATGGCAAGCGTAGGCACTTATCTCAACTTTCCTGACAAAACGGAGGAAGCATTCAATTTTTACCAATCAATCTTTGGTGGAGAATTTATCGGAGGTATTTCCCGCTTTGGAGATATGCCCCCAATGGAAAACATGCCGCCATTACCCGAGGCAGACAAATACCTGGTCATGCATGTCGCTTTGGAAATAACCGGAGGTCATCTATTGATGGGCTCGGACTCACCTGCATTCATGGGATTCAAGGTCGAAATGGGTAACAATGTCCATATCAACCTACAACCGGACACAAGGTCTGAAACAGAGAGACTGTTTAAAGCACTTTCGGCCGGTGGTGTGGTCACCATGGAATTGGAGGATGCATTTTGGGGAGATTATTTTGGAAGCTGCGTGGACAAATTCGGCGTGAATTGGATGTTTGCCTGCACTGAACCAGCCAGTTAATTTTTCCTTTTGGCGCCTCTAATAGCTTTAGCCAAGTAAGCCAGATTTGTTTGAAAATTACCAAAAAATCCATGTTCAAAACATGTCCAAAAGGCCATAGATTTTATAAAACCAGTGATTGTCCGGTTTGCCCAGAATGTGAAAAAACCAAGAAACAACCGTCGGGCTGGATATCAAAATTGGCAGCTCCGGCCAGAAGGGCTCTGGAAAATCAAGGAATCTCAGAACTTTCAATTTTGGCAAAATACAAGGAATCCGAGATTCTGAAACTCCACGGAATCGGGCCTTCCTCGATTCCAATACTGAGGCAGGCATTATCGGATGAGGGATTGAATTTTAATACCTAAACCAACCGAGTGGTATGGAAAATACACTGAGCATTAAAGTCGCTTTACAGATTCAAAAACCTGTTTCTGAGGTTTTTGAAGCCATTGTGGATCCCAAACATATGACCCAATATTTTATCTCTGAAAGCTCCGGAAGAATGGTGGAAGGAAAAACTGTCTTTTGGAGTTTTCCGGAATTTGAAGGTACTGATCCTATCCAGGTCAAGAAAATCGAAACAGATAAATTGATCATTTTCAGTTGGAAAATTGAGACATTTGACCATTTGGTGGAGATAATTCTGGAATCCAGAAAAGACAATGATACCCTTGTGACAATCAAAGAAAAGGAAAGACCCACTAATCCATCCGGCATCAAATGGCTGATGGGAAATACAGAAGGCTGGACTAATTTCCTATGCTGTCTCAAAGCCTACCTCGAATATGGCATCAACCTCAGAAAAGGAGCATTTGATTTTTTGAGAAAATAAAAGGAAAATGACATTGACCAAAATTTTTAGGAACTTGAAAATCATAGAAGTGTTTAAAACCAATGTTCAAACAGAAGCTGAGGCAGAAGAATTGTTGGCATTGGTCCACAACAGCTATATTGATATCATGGCAAACTTCGACTTGGTCGATTGCGATAAGGTTTTGAGGGTCAAAGGAAGTTGGGAAGATATCAAACATATTCCTGCCCTATTTATTCAACATGGATTTCAGTGTGAAACTTTACCTGATTGAAAATAAAATAGGAGACTATGAATCAAACTCAAAAACAGATTGCTTCGGACTTTTCTCTAGGAAATTTTGCTGAAGTATTTGAATATATGGCAGACAATATCCGATGGGAAATCATCGGAGAACAAACCCTCGAAGGGAAGGAAATGGTAAAAACCCATTGCCAAAATATCGCCACCTATTTCCAATCTGTGAGCACGGATTTCAAAATCCACCAAACCATTGAAGAAAATGGAAAAGTAGCAATCATTGGTCTCGGTGAATTTATCCGGGAAGGCAAAACGGTCTCCAAAATCTCCGCCTGCGATGTCTATCAATTTGATTCGGAAAATAAAATCAGCTCAATATCCTCTTATTGCATTGAGGTATTCAAAACCAAAAACCCATGAAAACCGAGTCTTCCAATCCGGTCCTGATTTACTTGGATCAATTAGACCATCCCCTAAAACCTGAAATCCTCAAAATCAGGGAAATCATTTTCAGCGCAAATCCCGATCTCACCGAACATATCAAATGGAATGCACCGAGTTTTTGTCTGGAAGGCGAAGACAAGATCACATATAACCTTTCTCCCAAAAAAGACAGTATTCAACTGGTCCTGCATCGGGGTGCAAAGAAAAGAGATTTGCCAAAAGAAAAGCTGATCAATGAAGATTCCGGTTTGCTAAAATGGGCTGCAAACGACCGGGCAGTAATCAGATTTACATCCATGCAAGAAATTCTGGAAGATGAAACCAAAATCCAAGAAATCATCCAAAAATGGCTGGAAGTTGCTTAAATAGCAATTTTTTAAAAGAGAACATTTCTTTAAATCATTCCATCCCACTGTTTTCTTTAAATTAATACTTTTAACATTTCAGGCCTGAAAGGGCGAAACAAGAAACAAAAGGACAAAAAAAAACGCAGCCTTACCGGCTGCGTTCTAATTTCAAAAATCGACAATTATTTAAATAGCTGCGGAGCAAATTGGGTCAGGTAAACCCTCCAGTTTCTCCAGGTATGACCACCTTCAGATTCGACATAATCATACTTCATTCCCATCTTATCCAACTTTTCTCTGTACTCAACATTGGCTTTATATAGGAAATCAGTTTTGCCGATGGCAATCCAATACAACTTATATCCGTTTTTCATTTGGGCAGTCAATGTATTGTCAAAATCGCTGTAAACTTTCCCGGTGGCATCTTCACGCGGCATGATGGCCGCTGAAAACAAACCCATATAATCAAAAGTATTTGGGAAATACCTTGAAATATGCAAGGTATGGAATCCTCCCATGGACAAGCCTGCGATTGCACGGTTGGATTTATCAGCTTTGACGCGATAGCTGCTTTCCACAAACTTGATGATGTCCATAAAAGCAGCTTCATAGCCTCCGTCCATCGTTCTTGGCGCCATAAACACCGGCTTGTAAAAACCATCTTTTCCTTCACCTGGCGCTGCATCCTGAATGACGTTACCGTTTGGCATCACAACAATCATCGGCTTGGCTTTTCCTTGGGCAATCAGATTGTCCAAAATCTGGGCTGTCCTGCCCAATGCAATCCAAGCTTCCTCGTCACCACCGGCACCGTGTAGCAAATAAAGAACAGGATATTTTTCATTTGAAGTTTCATACCCCGGAGGTGTATAGACAGTCAGCCTACGGTCCATCCCAAGTCCCGGAGAATCATACCACCTGCGTGCAACTGTACCGTGGGGAACATCCTTCACCCTGTAATAATCTGCCTGACCTGCGCCTACGATAAGGATATTGGTCACTGATGCCACATCCCTGATCAGAAAAGGGTTGTTGGGATCGGTAGTGGTAAAGCCATCGACAATGATGGAATACCCATACAATTCCGGACTCAAAGGAGCAGATTTGTATTCCCAAACGCCGTTTTCACCTTTGACAAGATCAGCTTTTCCTGGTCCATCCATTGGTCCGAATTGGGTTTCCATTTTTACAGTGGGAAGAAAATCTCCTGTGATCTGAACAGATTTGGCATCCGGAGCAAACACCCGGAAAGTCACCGATTGGTCATCGTGGATTTCGGGGGAAACGATCTGTTGGGCACGAAACAGTGCTTCCTGTGCCTGCGCCGAAAATGCAATCAGGAACAGCAATAAGAGGTTAATCAGGTTGTGTTTTTTCATATTTGTTTTTCTATTGTCTCAAAATGTGAAAATAGAAAAAACAACATTTATATCCTATTAAAGAATATTCGATGGGTTAAAATCTTACCGATGAAAAATTTTCTTACTATCATATCTATTCGCCTAGCTTATAATTTTACTGTTTTTATTTTCATCAATAACACACCTGCGGCTATAAAAGGAAGACTCAGTACCTGACCCATATTGATGAACATTTCAGCTTCGAAACCTACTTGATCGATTTTCAAAAACTCCAGGAAAAACCTCGCTGAAAATAAAAGCACCACACAAAGACCAAACAGGTACCCATCTCCTTTTTTGACTTTTTTGGAATAAAAATTCAAAAGTATAAAGATGGTAAAATATGCCATTGCTTCATACAGTTGTCCCGGATGTCTTGGTATGTCATCAATCCTTTGGAATACAAAAGCCCAAGGTACAGTGGTAGGATTGCCGATCATCTCGGAGTTGAACAGGTTCCCCAATCTGATAAAACCGCAGGCCAATGGAATTACCAAAGCTATTTTATCCAAAATCCAATAAATGTTAATTTCTTCTTTCCTGCTATAAATCCATACAGCGATCAATATCCCGATAGCGCCTCCATGACTTGCCAGTCCATAAAATCCTGTGAATTCAAATTCCGGATAAAACCGGACGGGAAGAAATATTTCCAATGGATTTTTGGAATAATACTCAAATTCATAAAAAAGACAATGCCCTAGCCTAGCTCCCACTACGGTGCCGATAATGGCGAAAACAAACAATTTATCGAGTTTTTCTTGCGGTACGGAGGCCTCTTTGAATTGCTTTTGCAACAGGACAAATCCGATCAGAAAACCCACTGCAAAAAGCATAGAGTAAACTCTCAAATCATAAAACCCCAGATCGATAATGCTGCCATCGTGGCTCCAATGAATGTAATGGAGCATCAGGTTAATTTTAGATGGAACAACCTCCACTGAGTGTCATGATTAGGAATGAAAAAACCAATGCATTCTGGGCAATCCTTTTGGAAATCCTGAAATGGGTTTCCTGTTTTTTGGGTTCAAGGCAGGAAAGAATGTCGGACTCATCCATTTCATCCATTGCATGGATGACTTTGAATTGTTCCCAGGTTGGTTTTAGCTTATCTAGATTCATTTTGTAAGGTTTTTACTGTTTTTTTGAGTTGGGTTTTGATCCTGTTCAACTTGGTACTGACATTGGATTCACTTATGGAAAGAATTTTTCCAATTTCCTTATTGTCGTATCCTTCCAGATAGAGGATGACCAAAGCCTTTTCTAATGGTTTGAGAAAACCGATTGCCTGCTGCAAGACCAATAGGTCATCATCTGAACCGCTATTCTGAAAATGGATGGATTCAATGGATTCTGAAAATGGCTCAGTAATTAAAACCTGCTTCTTTTTCCGGTAGATGGATATCAGTGTATTGAGGGCAACTCTGTAAATCCAGGTGCTGACTTTTGATTCCTCTCTGTACTTAGGGAATCCTTTCCAAAGGGATAGCATCACATCCTGCCGATAGTCCTTCATTTCTTCATTGGAAGTTGCATACAGCCTGCAAAGGCTGTTTACAATCCCTTGGTTTTGTTGGATCAATGAAACAAATGATTTTTTGGAATCTGACTCCATGATGAATTTGGTATTTAAAAGTATTAGACGCAGGAATCGGAAAATTATCACAGTATGGTAAAAAATAAAGGAGAAAACATCATTTTCTCCTTTAGGTTGGAATTGGTAAAAATCCCATTTTACAAAAAACAAAGGCAATTCTTATAGCCCAATTCCTATCCTGAATCCCGGACTGACATTTTTGAAAAATCCATCAAAATACATCTGCGGTGCAACTGTGATGTGCTTTGCGGCTTTCCAGTTAAATCCAAACCGCATGGTATTGGGTTGAAAAATATCCCCGCTCCTTTTCGTAAGTGTGCCGAATTCTACTCCCAGCCAATTAGGCTTATCTCTTTGATTGGAAAAATTTCTTCTGTATCCAATATTGGTAAAATTGTTGATCACCGCCGAATTTGACTCATCGAATGAAAACATCAGGTTATTGGACACATAAATCTGATTTCTCAAAATGCCTTTTTGGTTAAGTTGCAGACTTAATTCCCCGGTAATATCTGTCAAAAATTTACTTCTGTAGACATTGGCACCGACCCCGGCCTGCAAACTCAGCATGTCAAGATACCCTGAAGGCCTGTTTTGGATCAATTTGGCTTTGTTTGTTGTTGCCTCAGGTTGGTATTCGAGATACCTCAGGTACCTGTCTTTTTCGGGAAGTTCAGCGATGATTTCTCCAATGATTTGAGTAA
This sequence comes from Aquiflexum gelatinilyticum, assembly GCF_024741135.1. Classification (GTDB taxonomy): domain Bacteria; phylum Bacteroidota; class Bacteroidia; order Cytophagales; family Cyclobacteriaceae; genus Cognataquiflexum; species Cognataquiflexum gelatinilyticum. The sequence goes on along the minus strand of NZ_JANSUY010000003.1, from coordinate 319,486 downwards.
AATCCGCATTGACCAAAGTTTCCAAGCCATCAAAGCCAATATTCACATGGTACCTGCTCCCCGGATCTGTGATGAGTGCTTGGTTCTGAAAATCTTGCTTGAGGCTTTTACCCTCTGAAATGGTAAAACTTGCAATTCTGTCGCTCTTCAGGATTTCAATTTTGCTATTGTATTGGTATTCGATTTTATATGATGAGGACGAAGGAACCATGTTTTTGATCTCCTTTAACTTGTTTTGGAAGTCAAGCAGGATGTTTTGAAGTTGGTCATCCTTGGTCAGCTTGTGGTAATCGGAAGACAGGATGTAGATGTTCAGATTCTCATTTCCATGATAATAGATGGTATCCTGTGGACCTCCAGGTCTTTGGGCAAAAACGGACTGGAAACTCATAAGGCATAGCAAAGTCAGTAATCGTAAGGAAGGTTTCATAAAATAGTTGGTTTAGTTTAAAATTTGATGGTGAGTGCGAGCGAATTATTGGAATTATAGGATGGTTCACTGTTTCCAAACCTAAACCGAATTTTTGAAGGAGTTTTGGTTTTTGGAATGGCTTGATTTTCTTCTTTGGTTTCATCCGATGAAATCAATTCAGCTTTAAGTTCAGCAATTTCTACTTCCGGAATTTCTATATCAGATGTGGGCATTTCGGTGACTGAATCGTGCGGGATTGCAATTTCCGGAACTGTTGCTTCTGCTGCATCTTCTTTGACTTGCTTTTTGACTGGAGTCTTTTGCTGGGAATTACTTTTCTCCCTTTTCAAATCAGGAACCGGTTCATTCATGACTATGGTCTGAGTTTCTGATTTGGTTGTTTCATCTATTGGAAGGCTTTCACTGGTTTTTATATCCGGTTGAGTTTCGGTGGATGTATTTGTTCTCAACGCTACAAGTTCCTCCTGCTTGGATTGTAATTTCAGGAACAGGAAAGTAGAGATAAGAAAAAAGGACACCGCTGCCGCCATTGCCAGTACAAGTCCCCAATACAAACCGGATTTTTTCTTGGGCTTTTCGATGGCTTCCCAGATCCTGAGTTTGGCTTCCATTGCAAAATCGTCAGACTTCCTTTCGGAATCCTGCAAACTCCTTTTGATGATTTCATCTATCTCATTTAAGTGCATGGCTTGATTTTTTTAATTTGAGAATCATATAATTTCTTGCTTTGCTGAGTTGGGATTTGGAGGTATTCTCATTGATCTGCAGCATTTCAGCTATTTCTTTGTGCGAATATCCTTCGATGGCAAATAAATTGAAAACAGTCCTGTAACCTTTGGGCATCGATTCCACTACTTGCGATACCTCCTCTGCATCGAGCAAATCGCTGCTATCCGGAAAGCTGACATTCAATGTCAGCAGGTCTTCATCTTCTTGGAAAAGAAGTGCTTTTTTGCTTTTCAAAAACCTGATCGCTTCATTGATGACGATGGTGTTGATCCATTTTTGAAAACTCCCTTCTCCCCTATTTTCAAAATGACTTATATTTTTGAAAATCCTCGTGTAGGAAACCGATAGGACATCTTCGGTATCATGGTAGTTGGCTAGGTACCGCATCGCCACATGGAAGGTCCGCTTATAATGCCTGTCAAAGAGACACCGTTGTGCATGAGGCTGATTCCTGATGCAACCTGCTATGATTTCAGATTCTTCCAAGAGTTTGTGTGGTTTTCAAAAATCGGAACCTGAAAATTTACTCAGACGTTGCCTGGCTAAAAATTATAAAGTGTGAAAGAATGTTAAGTGCTGTTTACTATTCCTGCTCCCTTATGAATTCGGTGAAAAATTATGTCCCTAACCAAATAATTTTAGCAAAAAAAGGATTTGGAAAAACCCCATGCAAGGATTCAGATGTCAATGAGGAAAAGATCTTTTCCTGACTTAAAAACATGGATTGTAAGCCTTTTTGGCAGAAAAAACAGTGGTATATTTTTTTAAATGATAATTAGCTTTGGAAATTACCTAAATTCGAATCCGATGAACCTAGTGGCTAAATTCTTAAAACCCGTTTGGAAATCCATCCGCAACCTTGCTTGGGCTTTGATTGTGGCTTTTATGTTGGGCGTCCATAATTTTTACACGGGTGAAACCAAATCAAAAGACGACATTGTATTTACTGTAGAGCAGGATGTGATTGAAGAGGATGCGGCTCCGAAAGATTGATAAAATCCATCAACTCATTCATATAACCCTTCCCCAAGTAACAATTATCACCTTTTTAAAAGGTATATATCCCTAACTTTAACCAAATCAACTTTACAGATCCATGACTTTCCATATCTCAAAAACACTCCCAAAACAGGACTTCCTCGCTGTCAAAGAAAAAATCACCGAAGCGTTGAAATCCGAAGGCTTCGGCGTCCTGACAGAAATAGACATTCAGGCCACCATGAAAAAGAAACTGGACAAAGACTACAAGCCTTTCCTGATTTTAGGTGCCTGTAATCCTGTCTATGCCGACAAAGTGCTGACCATAGACCCACACATGAGTGTCCTTTTACCCTGTAATGTCACCTTGCGGGAACTTTCAAATGGGGACATCGAAATATCTGCCGTAGATCCGGTGGCAGCCATGGGAAGCATGGGAGACAGCAGCATCGGACCATTAGCATTGGATGTCCAACAAAAATTGGAAAGGGTAATTGACAAGGTAGTCTAAAGACTTTCAACCGATTAAAACAGGGTTCTTCTCATTTGATGTAGTCATTAAAAATAATCCTTAACTGCTTCATTGGAGAATTGCGGATTAACAGCTAACTTTTATAAAATTTACTAGCCATGTCAAAAGAAAAAACTGTAAAAAAGGAAGAGAAAAAGAAGCCTGGTAAAAACCTAAAAGAAAAAAGGGCTGAAAAGAAAGCCAAAAAAGACGGTAAGAAAAATGATTGACCGAAATGAGTCAATCAATTCAGGCAATAGAAAAAGCCCTTGGGACTAAGTCTCAAGGGCTTTTTCTTTGATTCCCCCCTAGGGTAACCACTCTTATAAACGTAACTTATTAACTATTAACCAATAACCAAATAACCAATCAACCCCTTTCAAAAACCCGACAACGCGAAACAGACAACCTGACATCAATTAACCAAATAACCACTAACCAAATAACCAATTAACCCCATCTAACAACGCGTAGCAGACAACAATTAAGTCTTCCCCTGAGATGCCTTGCTACACGCAGCATGACACTACCTTACACCCTAAACTTCCCTATAAGTTTATCGAGCCATTGGGACGGTTTCTTCTTGGAATCATCGTCTTCGTAATAGTTGCCGGTATATTTGTTTTTCCTCATATAGGAATAATTATAGCCGTAGCCATAATTATAACCTCCAAAGTCATAAATATCTCCTCCTGCCCGCATGCCATTGAAAACAGCATAAAAATCCCTAATCTGATCATTGGCATAAAGGTCATTGATCATCAGCAGGTACTTTTTGTGGGTATAGTCTTGGCGGATGATATACAGGTTTACGTCCGAGAAACGTAACAAATCCATTGTTTCCGACACCAAACCTATAGGAGGAGTATCCATCACCACTACATCAAATTCACCTTCCAGGTAAGTCAGAAACTCAGTCATCTTGTCTTTAAGCAACAATTCAGCAGGATTGGGCGGAATAGGTCCGGAAGGGACTATATACAGGTTCTCATATTTGGTAGGAATGACAATTTCCTCCTTGGTTGACCGGTCTACCAAATAGGAGGAAAGTCCTACCTTATTGCCTACGCCCACATAATCTGCGATTTTCGGTTTCCTCAAATCCAACCCTATCAAAACCGTCTTCTTGCCACTCAGTGCCATTGCGGCTGCCAGGTTAAGACTGATAAAAGTCTTTCCTTCTCCGGATACCGAAGAAGTGACCAGAATTTTTTTACACTTTTTCTCACTTGCAATATAAAACAAGGCTGACCTCAATGACCTGAAGGATTCCGAAACCATGGCTTTTGGAAATTCGGCTACGATCATATTGGTATCCTTATTACTCAAACCGATGGTGCCCAACAAAGGTATCCTAATTGCATTCTTCAATTGGATTTGATCCATGATCCTGTTGTTGAGATAATGAAAAGCCAACAAAAACAACAAGGGGATAAAAAATCCAAGTCCCAATGCCAAACCATAGTTTTGAGCCTTCTTTGGAAATATCAAACTTCCCCTTCGGGCATAATCCAATACCGAATTGTCCGGAATATTTGAAGCTTTCGCAATGCCTGCCTCTGCCCTTTTCTCCAAAAGATAATTATAAAGGTTTTCCCTCAACTTAAACTGCCTCAAAATCTTGGTGTAATCGGATTCTGTCTGGGGCAATTTGGCAAACTCTCCATCCAACTCTTTGAGTCTTTTTTGGGCTTCTGCCTTCCTGCGCTCCGTATTCGAAACCAAGTTGTTGATATTTTCAAAAATATTCTCCCTAAGCTTGCTGATCTGTTCATCCAATTGCACCACATTGGGATGGTTTTCATTGACCACTGCCAACAACTTCCTTCTCTCCATAGATACCCCAACCAGACTTTGAATCAATCCATTCAAAAACCCGTCACTCAAGCCTACTATGGATGGAGCAATGATATCGGAATAATCTTTGGTCTTGTTACCGAGGTAGGTCTGCAGGGACTTGTAATAACTCAATTCAAACTCAATGTCCTGAATCAGGTCTTCAAGATTTTGGATATTGCCCAAAACCCCGCCGAATTCAGAGTTCACATCCATCAGCTTATTGTCTACCTTGAAGTTCAGCATAGAACTTTCGACCATCTTCAAAGTATCTTCCAGAATATGCATCTGATCACTGATAAACCGCAGGGTGTTTTCTGAAATCCTGTTCTTTTCCTTGAGGTCATAATCTATAAAGGAATCCATCAGGGCATTCACATAATCCCTTCCCTTTTCTACCACCTGAGACACCATCGATACCTGCAAGACAGTTCCCAAGCTATTGATCGGCCTAACTGTTACCGCCCTTGAATAATTGTCCAATACATCCACAGGGTTATGGATTATAAAATAAAGCTTGTCTCCCTCCTCCATGTCCCTGTTTTGGTGGATGACAAACTTGGAAAGATCCGATTGGATCACCTCGCCAAACTTGTAGGTTTTATTCAAAATCGCTTCATCCAAAGGCCTATTATTCTTTGAATTGAAAAAATCAAAAAAGGCCTTATCCTCCTTGGTCAAGGTAAACTCGGTATCAGAAACCATGGTAAAATGGACTGTCCCTCCTTCAGTCTGATGTACATCCCAATCTACCAATACTTTGATCGGTGACTTGTCATACAACTCTACTTCTTTGATATTGGTCGAGGCATAATAGCTGACATCAAAGTGCAATTTTTTCAATGCTTCCTCTGCCAGGTTTTTAGATGTAAACAACAGGATGTCATTTTCAAGGTTATTACTTCCGGAAAAAATGTTGGATCTGTCCAGAATTCGCACCTCAGGAGAATTTTTTGGCTTGATCAGCACACTGCCCTGCACTTGGTATTCTTCTACCGAATAGCGGTGAAACAAAAAAACCAAAACCATCGCAATGAATATACAGGTGGCGTATAAAGGCCAATAACGCGAATACTTGATCAGGTAATACTTGATGTCAATAGGCTTAGCTTCCTGCTCAAACTTCGATATGTCAATCTTCCCGTCTATCATAAATTACCCCTGATTAGCGCAAAAATCAACAAAAGAGAAGTAGTGACGGAGACGATCAATCCCAAAGATTGTGAAAAATTATCCGCATTGCCTATCTGCCTGATTCTCATTGGTTCCAAATATAAAATATCATTGGGTTGGATAAAATAGTATGGAGAAGCCAACAAAGCCCTGTCGTTCAGATTGATTTGGTGGATTTTTGTCCCCCCATCATATTGACGAATCAAAAACAGCTTGTTCTTTCTTGCCAAAATATTTGTCTCTCCCGCCAAAGAGATGGCATCAAAGATGGTTGCCCTGTTTTTCATAATCACCATAGGTCCTCCACTGCTGAATTCTCCCATAGCTGTAAACCGGATCCCGCCAATCCGCAACTTGACAAAAACCTCTTCTTTGAAATAAGCCCTGATTTCTTCTTGTACCTTAACCCTCGCCTCTTCTTCACTGAGACCGGAAATTTTCAACCTACCGATCTTTGGCAACAGGATATAACCTTCTTGGTCTAAAGAATAACCTGTAAAGTAAAAGATATCGCCGGCACCACCTCCACCACCGCCACCACCGCCTCTTGCAGACCTTGAACCCTGAAACTCAAATGCCTTGGTCAATTCCTCATTAGAAGAGGCAAAATCAATATCCACGATATCAAAGGGTTGAAGGATATACCGATATTCTACCTCAGCAAAGGGAATAAACTGATCCAATTCGATCGGTTCATTTTCCGGAAGATTTTGAAGGTAAGTAATCCTCTTATTGCTGATACAGGAAACTGCTAAAAATAAGAAAACAATCCAAATGAGAAGCTGCTTCATAGATGATAAGCGGGGTCGATAAGTCTTCAAATATAAATAAATAAAGTAAATATGGTAATAAATTCCCCATTTTGAATTTACCTACCCACGGGTGAAAGTTTTCTCCTGCTCTTCATGCTAAAACAACCCACAGGAATCAGGTAAACCTAAATTTAATTCCTACGCAGAACCACAGGAAAAAAACTACGTGGCCTATGCGGCCGATGTGATCTATATAGTAAAAAAGAAAAAACCATGTGGTCTTTGTGGTCTTTGTGGTCTTTGTGGTAAAAAAGAAAAAACCATGTGGTCTTTGTGGTCTTTGTGGTAAAAAGAAAAAACTATGTGGTCTATGTGGTCTATATGGTAAAAAAGAAAAAACAATGTGGTTTATGTGGTCTATGCGGTAAAAAAGAAAAAACCATGTGGTCTATGTGATCTATGTGGTCTATATGGTAAAAAAGAAAAACCCATGTGGTCTTTGTGGTCTTTGTGGTCTTTGTGGTAAAAAAGAAAAACCATGTGGTCTTTGTGGTCTATATGGTAAAAAAGAAAAACCCATGTGGTCTTTGTGGTCTTTGTGGTCTTTGTGGTAAAAAAGAAAAAACTATGTGGTCTATATGGTAAAAAATAAAAAACCATGTGGTCTTTGTGATCTATGTGGTAAAAAAGAAAAACCTTCCATCCACCCTTTCCGAAACCATTGAATCCTTTGCGGTGAATAAACCTAAAACAAAAAAAGTAGGGTTAAAAAATTTTCTTTAGACAATCCCTACCTAGTTTAGAAATCTTTCGATAAAAAATCAATGCGAAAAGTCGCTTAATCACCCGTATCAAAAGTATAAAAAGACCTAGCAAAAAAAAATACCCTGATCAGGGTATTTTTTATTAATTCCGTTAATTATTTTCTTTATTTTAAACTATTAGTGTTGAATATATGAAAATAACAATATGCATTTTAATTATTCGAACCAAACCCACAATCTATCTTTAAATATCCATTATTAAGTTTATAAAAATCTTAGAGTCTTGATTCAAAACAAATATTGAAGCAAAAGCTCCTTTTTTATAGAATTTCATTTAAAAATTACCCAAGAGTTGGAATATAACCTATGTTTCTTCCAAGTAAAGTCCAGATACAAACCCAGTATACAAAATATCAGAACTTCCTCAATTACCCCAATCCAATTACTACCTGGTATGAATTACAATTGATATTTCGGTGGACTGTGGTAAGTGGACCGTTGACTATGGACTATGGACCGTGGACTATTTCCTGTTGACCATTAAAACTAAACTCACTTCCCCCTGACCAAACCTGCTGTTTCCTTCATGTTCAGAGAAACCATCCCATAGGCATCCCTAAGCTGTTGAAAAAATGCCAAAAGTTCTTGGAGGTAATGTAGGTTTTCCTGCGTAAAATGTCCAAAATTATGTGGATGCCACCACAGGTGGTACACCATACCCTTTTCTGCGGACCGCTGCATCTCTGATTTGATCCTTGATATCCTGCGCTGATGAGTCATCTTATTACCTACAAATGGTCGTAACAACCTGGAAGTCGGCAAAAGCACCGGATTATTACTATGTTCTACAGCAGACAATGGATAAAAACTGTCTTTCCCCATTGAAATCAAAGTATCGCCGGTCCGAAAAAGCTTCTTTACTAAACTCCTTCTCTCAGTATGCCGCCAAAACCAATCCTCCGGATTGGAACGCACCGTACCAAACCCTTCTTCTGAAGCCACAAGGATCGATTCATGGTCATATTGATTTCTTGGAAATACCAAAGTCTCCACCTTCATGTCAAACTTCTCCAATGCCAGCCGCTGACAGGATTTCAAATCCGCCCTGAACTGCTCCAATTGCTGTCCCTTTTCACAGGTATAATAATGGGAATAGGTATGACAGCCAAACTCCTGACCCTTGGATTGGATGATCTCCCTTACCAATTTAGGGGCAAAAAGTGTTTCAGGATAAAGCTGCTGCTGTCTTTCCACCCAATGATATGCCGAAAAATCCTTTTGAACATAGGTGGGCTTCAAATCAGGTGAGTAGGACCGCCACTCCTCGAGATTATCTGCCATCAATCCCCCAACAGCAGCCCATGTGGCATGCACACCATAGGATTCAAACATGGCTAGCATCTTTGGAATGGCTTTCCTTGTTTCTGAATAATAGGTTAAACATTTGTCCACGGGGTATTTGTCAAACCTGCCCCAATGAAGCTCGAAGTCTAAGGATATAGTAAAAATGGGCCTTTCCAAACGAAATAAAATTTTATATTCTAACCAAAAATTTCAGGAGATACAATAATATGACTTATTCGCCGAATAAATAACCCTCCAAGCTGCCAAATAACAGAGCAACATATAAGTACTTTTCATCCGCATCATGATTCCCAGATTATTTAATGTCAGAGAAAATACAATTCCCATCAAAATTGCCATGACAAGACCCAATTTCAAAACCCCAGGAATATCCATGTTGATTTTTGTAAACCACCAGTAAGCCAAACCAAATACCAGACCCAACAGGAGAAGGAAAGCCAAAATGTTTTCCATAACTGCCGCCAAATCCCAAAAATCCCGGATGTCTGTCCAAATTGGCATGAATAACACAGTCCATAGTTTGGCAGCCCAGGAATATTCCTCCATAGGAACTTCTGAAGCAGCGCCAAATCCCCGTAAAAACTCCATTTGCCCAGCACTGAACTGCCTCAAGGCTGACAAGGAAATCTCCTCCAAATGCATCGCCACAAAAATCCTTTCAACAGCATAGGCAACAGCGAACAAAATCACTAAACTAAAACCTGTCTTGTAAAGAACAGAAATCCGCTTCTCAGACAACAAACCAAGCCATACCACCAAACCCAATACCAGACCTGAAATGGGACGTACCCAAAAAGAAAGCAATACCCCAAATACCATCAGTATCCAATGTCGCGGAAAATCTGCCAAGCCCCGTACTGCCCAACCCAATCCCAAAATCAAAAAGGCTTCTTTGCCTACCCCCGAAGACCAAAAATGAAGGTTCGGGAGGAAAAACAAACCCATCCAGCCCCATTCCATCCATTTGGGAGAAGCTTCAGGCCAATACTTCACGCCGACCAAATAAATCTCCCGGATCCCCAAAAAAGAAATACAGGCATACAACACATTCCCAAACAAAAAATCCAGACCAAAAACCTTGGAAGGCACAAAATTGAACCACTGCAAAAAGAAAGTCCCCCTTCCCCAATGTTCCCACCAAGTAGAAGCTCCTTGGGAAAGGTCCGCAGTCAAATCCCAATAACGGATCGCATCGCCTCCGTTTTTTTGAAGGTAATAGTAAAAAACAAAAGAAAACAGGAAATGATAGACCCAAATAAACTGTAACCCCCAAGCCTGAATCTTCGACATACCTGTGCTCTTTGCCACGGTCACATTCGACCAAACCAGCAAAACCACTAACCCAAAAATCAATACCACCTCTACCCCCATTTCCTCAATTCCCATTATTCCTCATTCTTCATTCCTCATTATTCATTCTCCATTCCCCATTCTCCATTCCCAATTCTCAATTCCCAATTCTCAATTCTCAATTCCTCATTCTCCATTCATAATTCATCATTATTCATTCCTCATTCTCCATTCTCCATTCCTCATTCTTCATTCAAAATTCTTCATTCATAATTCTTCATTCAACATTCTCAAATAACTCCCCACACTCTGCTCAAGACTGAAATTCTCCAATCCAAATTCTCTGATTTTTCCCCTATCCAATTTGGCCAACCCACCAATCCATTCTTGGAATTGCGGGGTAATCAGTCCATCCCCGACTGACCCTATAAGAAAACAAAAATCCTTGTCCTTTAACATTTCTTCCGTATCACCTACGCCCGAAGAGGCGATAACAGGCAAACCACACAACAAGTATTCCCCCAACTTGATGGGGGCAATCCCTGCCAAGCTGATTGCGGCTTTTCTCAAACTCAAACCAAGGTCTGCCGCTGAAAGGTAATATGGGATTTCCTTGTATGACCCATTTTGGACAATCACAGAATCGCTGAGAATCCCGGGGATCTTTCCTTTTAGGAAATCGGTATTTCTGGTCAGGATCAAAAACTTTGACTTGGGGCTATTTTGGTGAAATCTTTCAAACAACCCTAACATTTCCTCCACCATATATTGCGGACCGACGGTTCCTGTATATACCCAAAGCATATCTTCATCCGAAAGCCCAAATCCTTTGCGGATTCTTTCCCTGCTTTCAGAATCAGGTTTGAAAAACCGGGTATCCCGCCCATTGCCCACTTTGAAGAATTTTCTTTGATGTGCCATTCCGATTTTCTCCAAATGGATAGCAATGGATTTTTGACTCCTGGTTATCACCTTGTCTGCCTTTCTCAATATCTTTTCCTCCTCTTTTTTCAAGAGCAGGTATTGTCTTCCCGAAGGATCAAGACCGGCATAATCCACCCGCTCCTCCAAAGGCAATCCATCAGCATCAAATACCACAGAAACCGACTGCTTTCTCAGCCAACCCCAAAGCCTGTTGACCATCATGGCCGGCATGGTAGACCTAGGCATCAAAATTTGTATCTGATGCTCTTGGATGTACTTTTTCAAATAAAAAACTCCTTGATAAACAGACCATATTGCCCCGATGGCAGCAATGGGTTTCCTGTGGATAGGATATTGAACATAAGAGATATCGAAAGAATCTGCCAAAGCGGAAATCCGCTGTACTTCCTTTGGGTCTGCCCAAGAGAATTGCATGACATGAACCCGAATTTCCCCTTGTTCCTGTAATCCCTTAAAAATCGGAAAGAACAGGGACTCCAGATAATTCGTACTTTCCGATTCCCAGGTTACAAAAAGAAGGTTCTTTGTCTTATTCAGGGGTTGTAATTGTTCTAGTGGTTGTAATTGTTATTTGCTTCGCGTTGTCATTGTTGTCGGGGACCCGTCATTCTGATTGTAGCGAAGAATCTCGACAACAGGTTGTAATTGTTCTAGTGGTTATCTGCTTCGCGTTGTCGGGTTGGGGACTTGGTACATAATACTTAGTACTAATTGTTGTCGGGGAACCGTCATTCTGAGTGTAGCGAAGAATCTCGACAACAGGTTGTAATTGTTCTAGTTGTTGTTGGAACTATTAACTGCATACTGAGACTGCCAATTCTTTTTCTTGGTACTTGGTACATGATACTTGATACTAATTGTTGTCAGGTTGTCTGCTGTGCGTTGTCAGGTTGTCGAACGTCACCCTAAGGAACGAAGGGTCTCTTTCCAGTGGTTGTAATTGTTCTAGTGGTTGTTAGGACTATTACCTGCATACTGAGACTGCCAACTCTTTTTCTTGGTACTTGGTACATAATATTTGGTACTACTATTACCTGAGACTGCGGACTCTTTTTGTCGTTTCTCGTATCTCGTTTCTCGTTTCTCTTTAATTCTTCATTAATAATTCAGCATTCTTAATTCCCTAACCATTACTTCAAAATTCCGCTCTATAGTATAATGCTCCTTGACCAACTCAAACCCCTTCCCTCCCATTTCTCTTCTCAACTCCCTATCCAAAATTAACATTTTGAGATAGCCATACCACTCCTCCTGTGACTTGGCCAAAAATCCATTTTCACCATGAAAAACTACATCCGCATTCATTCCAACCGGGGATGCCACAACAGGCAAGCCACAAGCCATATATTGGATCAGCTTATAAGCACATTTCCCTTTCTCCCATGGATCATCCGGTAAAGGCATCACACCAATATCCATCCCTTGGATAGCAGATACCTCCCCTTCTTCTGTCCATTGGATCAATTTCAGACTCCCATCAAACTTCCAATCACTATTTCCCCCCACCACCTGAATCACCACACCCAATTCTTTGCTTAATTTCTCTAAGACAGGCATGATCTCATTGAGATACTTCAGTGTGGTTGGCGAACCAATCCATCCTACCACAACTTGATTTGAAGAAGCGTATTCCTTAATGGAATACCTTTCAGGATCTATGACAGTAGGTAAAATCATTACTCTTTTTGCCCCTGCCTTTGTCGCCCAATTTCCCAAATAAGAATTCCCTGCCCAAACTATATTGGCATGGCGCATAACCCCATCTATTTTTTTCCCCAACCATTTCCTCACTACCGGACGCCTTGCCATGTCATAACGGTGAAACACCGCATCATCATAATCCACCACATAACCTTTGCCCAATTTTGATAATACCCACTCTGCCCATGCAGGAAAAAAGGGAAACATCTCTTTTTCAACCCAAATCAAATCATACTTCCAAAAACCCAATAATATCCAAAACCTGTTCAGATAGCTTGCCAACACATTGCTTTTGGTAACCCCTTGTCCTTTGTATTTTTCTTTAAGGTAAAATTCATTGAAAAAAGGCGAAACTTTGACCTCAAAACCTGCTTTTTCCCATAATGGTAAAAATTGATAAGTCCGCAGCCGGCTACTCGCCCCCATCCTGGGATACTTGGGAAGAAAAAGGATTTTTTTAGACACTAAGTTATTTAGAATAAGTTTTTTGCATAAAGCCTAAAAACAGGTTTTACTAAAGATTCGCTATTAAACTAAAGCTATTTGTTTATGGCGCAGGGCAATGAAGGCGAAGGTTACAATTGTAATAACTTAGCCTGGGATAGATCTTCTGAGAATCTTGTTTTTAAAGCAAACTTATACAGTAACGCTGCGGGGAGGAGGATCCGCCGCGGCGGACAGGGCCGGCGTCGGCCTAGCGGGCAGAAGGATTAAAATTTCTTGACTTTTTTGGTTACTTTTTTGGTCAAGCAAAAAAGTGACAGAAGAAAATGACATATCTATTTCTATTAGCCAATAAAACATCATAAAGGTTTGTATCTGTCCATGAATCCTCAATTGCCATGAACTCCGACTGATTATTGAACTTGACGGAGGCATCCACCTCAATCGGGATCAGGCAGAATACGACCTTGGCAGAACTTTGGAACTCAACCAACTTGGAATCGAAGTAATGAGAATTACCAATGAAGAACTATGGGCTGATATGGATGCTGTCTCCTTCAAGATCCTTGATAAAATCTCTAGGATCAAACCTCACCCTTCAGGCGGATAACATCCCCACCCCGACCCTCCCCCAAGTGGGAGGGAGAATCTTAAGCTATGATGATTCTTCTAAAATTGGAAATAGAATTTTCCTCTTAAACCCATCCTTTAAAATACCGCCAAATCCCCCTTCAGGGGGACACAGGGGGTTGGGTAGCAGTCTTCTTCTTAATAATCTCTTCCCGCCTTTGAAAATACTTCATCTTCTCCTGCACCTTCAACATCCTTAAATGCTTGTTATATGCAATCAGAAAGAAACAAAACAACAAAAAATAAATCATCGTCATGTTCTTCATCCGCATGACGATTCCAAGGTTACTAAGCGAGTTCATAAATGCCAAAGTCACAGGAATAAAAGTGATCATTCCCGCCTTGATAAACAAGGGCATATCCCGGATCGCCTCAGGAGTCCAATTCCTGTAAATAAACAAACTCAGCCACAAGTAAAGAAGGTTTTCAAAACTACTGAAAAACGAAACAATATTATGGGCATCAATAAATAAAGGCCGAAACATATAAGTAAACAGCTTCATAGGCCAGGAATAGGAAGCTAAATTTACACCTGACCCAACGCTAGAGTTATTCAGGTACCCGACTTTTTGACCTGCCAATTCCCCCAGTGTTTCAAATGAAAATTCTTCGATTCGTAACGCTTCCAAGGTACTTGAGCTTAAGTATACCACCCCTCCTAGTATAGCAGAACTTAATAACAACTTAACTGTAGGTTTAATTTCAGAACCCAACAAAATTGCAATTCCAGAACCAGCCAATAAGGCAAAACCAACATGAGGCCTTGCCATATAAACAAAAAACAATGCGAATACGGCCTGCCACCAACGGCTCTTATATTGTTGCAGAGCAAAAAGAAACCAAGCTATCCCCCAAAAACAGATGGAATCTTTCCCAACCCCTGCTGACCAAAAATGAAGATTGAGAAAATAAAATATCGTTGGAAACAATGGTACATTCAAGACTGAATGGTTTGACGGGAAATAATCTGCTACCATCACAAAAATGTACCTGATCCCAATAAAACCCAAAAAACCAAATAAAATATTTCCTGTAAGGTAGGACAAACCCATTATTTGACTTGGGATATAGCAAAGCCAAAGGATAAAAGTTGTACCGTCGCCAAAATATGAATACCAAGTTACCTCTCCCCGAATCATCACCTGCTGCATCGTAAACCTCCAATATCCCTGCGAATCTCCCCCAAAATTAAGTATATAATAAGTGAAGAAAAAGCTGAAAAATAAATGGTAAAATAATAAATAGTTCAGGTGGAGCTCATATTTTGGAGGCAATTTAAACCTCCTTGAAATGCTAGCATTAGTATTAACCAAAGCAAATAAGCAAATAACTATTATAACGAAATCTAGCAAAATGTCTCTATTGTAAAAGTTATTTAAAATTTCTCATTTCAAGATTTTTATTAAAAGTTTCAAATGTTTATGATCCTTAAATCGATATTCTAAGTTCATTTTGAATTCTTTCTTATCCAATAATCTCATTTAAGAGGTTAATATATAGCTGTTCTATGTTTTGACAATACAATTCTGAAGTATAATTTTTCTTAGCCCTTTCAAATCCTGCTTTTCCCATTTGCGCTCTAAGTTCTTGATTATCTATCAATATCTGAAGTTTTTCCCCAAGGTCATTCGGTGAAAATGGAGGTACATGAAACCCCGTTGTACCATCAATTACAACATCCCTCAATCCCCCAACAGCAGTTGCTACAATAGGTAGACTATGAAGCATTGCTTCTGCTGCAACAAGACCAAAACCCTCATTTGCCGATGGCAGTGAAAAGATATCCATAACGGAATAAAATGTTGAAGTATTTTCTTGGTATCCAACCGAAATAAACTGCCCTTCTAATCCAAGTTCAGAAGCCCTTGATTTTAATTTTTCTAAGTCTGGACCTTGCCCAACCAATAAAAATTTTACTTTCGGATTCTTAAGCCCTTTAATTGCTTCTAAAAGATCTGAAAACCTCTTAACTTCATTATAAACTCTTCCTACAGAACCAATTATAATATCACCATTTTCTATGCCCAATTTTCTCTTTAATAGGTCACTTTCCATTTTATCCGGCAATAAAGGTATCGACACACCATTATTTACTAATAAAACTTTCTCTTTTGGAATTCTTGCCTTATCTAAAAGAAAATTAACAACCGATGGTGAAATACCTATAACTTTATCAGCTACTTTACTAAATTGTTTTTGAAGCCAAATCGCTTTTTTAGACCTGTTTTGAGGATCGGAAGTTTCTTCTAAAATAATTATGGGAACCCTTCCCAAAAAGCCCCCAACCGCAGCCATACTCATTCCTTCGTATACAGCCCCATGAATGATTTGAGGCTTATAAGTACTGATAATTGAAAGAACTTTACGGTATTTTCCCCATTCGAATGGGCTATTAAAAGGACCCACATCATAAATTTGAACCCCTTCCTTTTCCAATGCCATTTTGATAGGGCCTTTGGAATTGGTGCAAATTATCCTTAAATCAAATTTTTCCTTGTTAAGATACTGTGCAAACCCTAACCTCACTTTCTCTACGCCACCCGAAGAAATGGTTTCAATACAATGCAGAACCCTGATTTTTGAATGGCTATTTCTTTCCAACTCTTTTGTCATTTATCAACCCAGTATACAGGTCAGACAAGTTGCCCACATAGCTATTTAACGAAAAAAACTGTCCTCTTTTGACAGCCTTTTCTTTCATTCTATTTCTTTCATTTGAATTCATTAACAAAGTTATCTTCATCCTACTTTTCAAATCTTCCTTGTCACCCGGATCAATTAAAAATCCATTTTTTCCATCCTCTATAATTTCTGAAGGACCTCCCACTTTTGTTGCTATCGAAGGTAATCCCATTAACATTGCTTCGACCAATGAAATTGAAAAGCCCTCTGATAAAGAGGGTAATACAAAGGCATCAGCTTGTTTAAGGAAGGGAAAAACGTCTTTTTGAAACCCAAAAAATTGAATATGCTTTTCTAAATCAAGTGCTTTGCATAGATCTTCAAGGTTTTTATGTTCAGGTCCGGATCCGATGATCCAAAGCATTATCTTGGTATTTTTGCTTTCATTGATCAGTTCACTGAATGCCCTTATCAACAAGTCAATATTTTTTATAGGAACCAGCCGACAAGTGACCATAAAAACAAAATTATCCTCTTTATCGATTTTCAATATGGAAGAAATCTCGGAGTATTCAGGAATAGCCACTGGATTATATACTACATAAGCTTTTTTGGCAGGGATTTCTCTAAGAGAAACTAGTTTATCCACAACTGCCTTTGAAATTCCAACCACAGAATGAGCAGTCCTGTAGGTAAGGTTGAAAATCATTTTCCAGAGTATACCATGATTTGGGAAGCCAATTTCTTCACCGATTCTGACAGGTATTTTTGCGACTTTCGCAGCCAATAATCCATGAAAATTTGCTTCGCTACCCGATGTATGGACTATATCAGGTTTTTGATTTTTCAAAAAATCAAGGAGTCTATATAAAAGTCTTAAATTAGGAATTCTGAAGTTTTCACAAAAAGTATGAACTTCAAAACCCAATCCCTCCAATTCGGTGGATATCCTGCCCCCTTTTCCCAAAACAACAATTTGTAATTGGATTTCAGGATGATCTTTGAATCCAAAGGCAGTCAATTTGATTCTCTGTTCTACTCCTCCAAAATCCAAAGCGGGAATTATCCTGCAAACTTTCATAAAGGAATCCCTCTCATTAGTTCATTCCTTTGTTTTTTGTATATATTTTGATTCCATAAGGTATCAATTAAAACTTTAACCGACTGATTAAGCTTTCCTTCAAAAAACAATAATCCTGCATATTTAAATACCTTTTTTATTGCCTTATCAAAAGGTTCATTCACATTCAATAAAATGGTCATTTGATTGGTCTTGATCTCATAAACCTTGCCGATCTTGGTTTTTTCTCCTTTCCGTTGGTCTCTATCATGTCGGATATACGAACCTGGAACCAAAACAGCTTGATACCCGAAATACCGCAATCGCTGTTGAAAATTAATATCCTCTCCATAATGGAAAAAAGATTCTGAAAAAAGACCAATCTCTTTAATTATCGACGCATCTAATAGCCATGCCGCGGCATTCACCGAATAAATCGGATAAAAAGGTTTTGTCTTTTTTAAGGTCATGTCAGAAACAAATCCCGGGCAAAGGCCTTCTGTCAGACAACTTTGAAACCCAAAATCCAATCCTTCCCCTTTGCCATTGAGATGAACAGGCGAAACCAACCCTATCTTTGAACCGAAGCCAAAACCTGCAAGGCAACGCGAAATCGTGTTTTCATCTAAATAGGCATCTTGGTTAAGTAAAAATATATATTCAGCCCCCTCTTCCATCGCAAATTTCGCACCCAAATTATTGGCCTTTCCAAAACCAAGGTTTGTTTTGTTTTGGATCAGGTGCATTTCAGGAAAAGCTTCAGAAATAAAATCACAAGTCACATCCGTAGAACCATTATCGACTATAATGGTTTTTAATGGATAATGTGATTCTCTGATACTAGAAAGAGTTTTCGGCAACCAAGTCATACCGTTATAGGTCACTATAACACAATAAATATTTGCAGACATGTTACCTCTTGGTTTCGCCACCTTTAATCAATATAAAATACTCTTTCCAAGCCCCTATAGTAACGGCCGAACAGACGATGAAAATAGACCAGGACTCATGTAATGGAACAGTGAAAAATTTCTTGGCAGAAAATCTCAGCCTTCTAAAGCTGAAATTAATAACATGGTTCAAAAATTTAACAGGTTGGTTTTCAAACTTCCTGTGATAGGTCCCTCCCAAAAGTCTTCTATACTTGTAAACCAATTCACTTACATGGTATCTTGATGGATGCCGGACGATGACATCGGAAGCAAATACGATCTTGTATTTTTTAGAAATTCTACTTGAAAGAGCTGTATCCCCATTGGACTTCAATTGAGGATTAAAACCACCAAATTCATCCATAACTTTCTTGTAAGAAAACCAATTACCTGCACCACAGGTCCCTTCTTTCACATAAGCCTTAAAGTCAAATCCTGTATATTTTTCATACACTTCCGCATGGGTTAGTTTATTAGGATTCTTAAAGAATAATGGAACATCTCCTGCTATAATCCCCAAAGAATGGTCAGCATCAGCTTCAAAATATTTCTTTGCATTTTGTAGCCAATCGGGTTCCGGTATGCAATCTGAATCCGTCAAGGCTAATATTTTTGCAGATGCCTGTTTAATTCCCAAATTCCTCGCTGCATAAGAGCCAGGAATTTTTTCATCCAAAACCTTTAAATTCAATTGATCAAAGAATTGTTTATCAAATTCTACACTTCCGTTAGGATCATTGTTTACCACAATTACCTCAAATTTATTTGCATCAAAGGTTTGACTAACCAAAGCAGCTAGGCAAGATTTTAACCTATCATTGTCTTTATAAGCTGGGATAATCACAGAAAAATATAAATCATCCATTCAATTTCAATTTTTTCAGCACATAAGGAATCACTTTTTTTAATTGCTTTTTGTAAAACACCCTCTTATAGTTAAATTTTGTACTAAGGGGAGCTCTATTTAAAAAACTAAAATGAAATCCATTGATTTTTTCTGAAAAAGAAAAGAGTTTTGGATTTCCGTAAAAATTGGTATCTATATTCAGATCATGGATTGTCATAGCCCACATTCTTTCCCCGGATTTGATTTCAATTCGCTCTTTTTCAAAAATAAATTTACTGTGCTCGATATGAAAGACGGTTTTAATTGATTCAAAGGAATCAAACTTTTCAATAACACTGATGAATGGATTGGATTTATTAATGGCAGTTCCCAGTATTTTTAACCTCAGGTCATATACCAACCCCTTATTGAAGTTAATCGAAGTATAATTTTGATTTTTAAACCTTTTCTGAATTTCATTGACATAATCGAAATGGACCATATCATCGCTATCAATTCTTGTAGTAATTAGATAATCAGAATTTTCTCCGCCATACTCCATGATGGAATCCTTAGCATGTTGCAATACACTCCCAAAGCTACCTGCTTTTAGGAGTACCTTCATATTGCTTTTCCCTTCAATTTTGTTATTGACAGCATCGATAAATTTTTGCGGCGTTTCAATATCCAAATAAATAAACCAGGCGAATTTTTGGTTTGTTTGATTCATCATGGCAGGAAGGCAGGTATTGTAAAAAATATCAAATCTGTATTCAAGCCAAGATTCCTCATTAAATAAATCTTTTTTTATCTTTCCAATCCGGTCTTTATATCCCAAATTTACTCTTGTAAACACAAAATGTCTAAATTCTTCTTTCATTTTATATCAGTTTTCGAATACATTTTGGATTTTTCATTATTTCAATAATCGCATTGAAATAGCGTCCAGAAATCGAGTTTGTCCTCGTTCCAATGTATCTTTTGAAAATTATTGCAAAAGCTTTTTTTGGTATATCCCCTTCAAGCAAAAAATATCTAAACAATTTTTCATAAAGTGCTTTTGTGGTCTCCTGATTTATTTTCTTAAAACTATTATTGTCATGAACTCTTCTAATGGCAATTGGTGAATCTATTTGTCCTGGAAACAATTTTCCTTTTACAGAAGCCCTCATCCATAAGTCCGTATCCTCTGCCAATTTCAGCATTTGGTCAAATCCACCCAATCCTATAAAAAAAGACCTTTTAAAAGTAATGGCATCAGTTGTAAACCGATCACCCTTTCCATCCAATAGTGTAAAAATCAAATCTTCAGGTGCTGTAATTTTATTTACAGTTGTCAGTTGCAGAGGATCCAAAGTTCCTGTGTTTTCAAAAAAAAAGCCAGTGCCACCATATACCCCATCGACATCTGGATTTGATTCAAAAACTTGTTTTTCAATCTCAAACCTCTGAGGTAAATACCAATCATCAGCATCCAAAAAAGCCACATAATCAAAAGTGGCATTCGCCACTCCTAAATTCCTACTAATCGAAACTCCTCTATTCACGTTATTTTCATGGACAATAAGCCTGACTTTTGGGAATTCTTTTGCCAATTTCTCACATAACGCCAAGGAATTGTCACTTGAACCATCCTCTACAAGCAATACTTCTCCAACCTCTTTAATATTAATTGCAGAGGTAACCGCTTCTTCTAAAAACAACTCAACATTGAAGACTGGAATTATGATAGAAACCTTAAAATCCATTACTAATTTATTTACTTATGGCTTCCAATAGGCTTTTCGTTTTTTCCAAAATTGCGGTTCTTCCCCATATTTCTTTTAACTTACTTCTCGTGTTTTCTAAGTCAATAGAAGGAAGTTGGCCCGTATTTGCTTCTTCAATTGAAAAAACTTGAACTCCTCTTGTGATAAAAAACTCATATACAGGATTTGATTTATCTAATATTACTTTTGAACCCAAATACAACATTAATACAATATTTCCCATTGCCACTTGTCGTAAACTGTTAACAAAAAAGTATTTACAGGAAATCAAATTATTTACATATTCATTATAATCTAAAAAATCAGTAATCGGGATAAAATTGTTTCCAAAAATTTTATTTCCTTTAATTATTGTTTCCTTCCTATTTGTCTTATCTCCATAGCTAAGCGGACAAAGGATTTGGTCATAATCTAAGTTAAAATTGATGATTAAATCTATCCCATCAAGGTGATTATTTAATGGAAGAGCACTATTTCCAAACAATAAGTTATTTCCATTTACAAATTTTTCTTCAAAACCTTTTATTATATCATCCTCTAATGTCAAATAATTCCAATCCAAAAACTCAAATTTCAGATTTGGAAAAAACTTTTTGAAAATATGGAATTCTACATCCAATACAGGACTGAAATAATCTACTCTACTTAAAAACTTTTCATCTGGTACCGGAATCTCAAGTTCTTTTAAAAAAATATTTCTCTTTTTGATTAATATTGTTCTCACTGGATCACCAACTAACTTCTGTGTGATTGGTTTATAATCTTTCAAGTCCCAAAACCTAAAATAATCAAATCCCCATCCTATCCAAACCACTTTTATATTTGATGGAACCTTAGTTATCAATAATTTGATAAACTCACTGTGTATTCCATGAATAATAATCCCATTATACTTTTTGAAAAAATAAGACCTAAATAAGAAAAAAATCGTCGGTCTTATAAATCTGACTTTTGCAGTTTTAATGTAAAATAGTTTATGATTTTTACCTAAAATGATAAACTCGTTTTTATCAGGAAAAGCTTCCTCAAAGACCCGATACGCGGAATCAAAGAATTTTTCATCCCTTACAAGATGAAGTACCTTTTTCAATCGGCAATTAATTGTTTAAAGTTTGAATTAATGCTTTACTTTTTATTTGGATACTATCTCTCCCCCAAATATCCTTTAGGACTAAACGCGTTCTCTTAAGATTTATGACTTCAAATAACCCAGTTTTGGCTTCTTCAATTGAATAAATTTGAATTCCCAACTTTTTAAAAAAAACATAAACAGGATTCCTTTCGTCTAAAATTACATATGCTCCCAAATATAGCATCACTACAATATTACCTAAAGCATTTTGCTTTATACTGTTGATAAACACAAATTTACAACTTATTATGTTTTTAATATATTCTTCATATTTTAAAAAATCAGTTATTGGATAAAACCTTTCCTTAAAAACTCTTTTCCCTTCAGAAATTATAATTTCATTTTTTGATTTGTCACCATAACTCAAAGGGCAAATAACGTTTTCAAAACTGAATGAAAATCCTTGAATATCTGTAAATGCATCTAAATGATTGTTAAAGGGATTGGCATTATTCCCAACAAGAATATTGTTTCCCTGTATTGTTAAGTCTTCAAAACCTTTGATAAGGTCGTCTTCAAGAGTTAGGTAATTCCAATCAAGAAATAATGGTAAGTCTTTATAGAAAGTTTTTTCCTTAATCAAATAGTATTCCGATTCAAGTACAGGAGCGAAATAATCAACTGTCATAAAAAGCTTTTTTTTATCAACAGGAATATTGACAAATCTCAAAAATCTGTTTTCCACTTTTAAATCAAAGTTATATTGCTCATTACCAATCATTTTTTTTGTTTTTTCCTTCAACAGGTCCTCTCCAATGAGATCATAATAATCAAATCCCCATCCTATCCATAAAACCTTAATATTTTTACATTTATTTATTAAAAAATGCCCTAAGAATTTACTGTTAAGACCATGGATGATAACTGAATCAAATCTAAATTTTAAAATAAAAAAAGAATAATATAAAACAGCCGGTCTTATGAATTTCACTTTTTTTGATTTTATATATTTCAGTTCTTTTCTTGATGATAAAATATAATATTCGTGAAGGTCCGGTTCTATGCTTTCAAATATTCTGATAACAGAGTCAAAAAATATATGATCCCTTATTATATGTAATTTTCTTTTCATAAATACCGTTTAATTTTTGGGCTTGTCTTTTTTAATCTCGGACTACTACAAAAACAATTGTTACTTTAAAAATTAAATCAATAAGCCATATTTAGAGACTTAATTTATTTGTCGAAAAAATTTCAAAATTTTTATTAGAAAAATAAAAGCTAACTTATTTAATCTTGAATGCTTTCTCTGGATTAGCCCATCGACTGTATATCCTTGGTATAAATGTGATTGAAATTTTGAGAAGTTATTTTCCTCCCTACTGCCAGGAATTATTTCAATTGGTAAGTTAAACTTCCAAAGTAGATATGCTAATGAAATTTGATCTCTCCGACTTTTGTTTTCTATTTCGGTCCACCATGAACTTAAAAAATGTTTGAGAGAACCATTATTGGTTTTAACTAAAATTGAGGTTTCAAACAATCCATTTTGAACCGGCATTCCATTTTTAAAATACCCATAAATCTGTTTAAATATCTTACGGGGATGATCTTTCCCCCTTCTAATACATGTAATGGATTCTTCATAAATGCATGTCCTTATAGGATGCTGAAATGATGCCATCAAGCCAATAGTGATGAAATTCGCTAGTTCAGCGATTGAATTATGTATTAATTGAAGGTTACCGTCATGCCATATCAATAAATCATAACTATCCAATTCAGGCGCACCTAAGATTTTATAAAACCTTGCATTTTTTGTAATATCTTTAAATCTTGACGAGACATATAAAACTTGATAAATATTTGAAGTTGCTTCTAAATTATCCGTAAACAGATAATAATCGATTTTGGTATCTCTTTGATAAAACAAAGGCTCCCTTAGTTTATCTTTTTTTCCAAAAATAGCTGTGTATACGGCAATTTTCACAACTAAAATTCTTGAGCCTCCACCATTCTTCTAAAACTTTCGGAATTTGAAGCCAACCCTTCAAAATTATCAATTTCCTTAATTTGACCTTTATTCAATAGAATAATTTGATCTGCATGCTTGACTGTGGATAATCTATGAGCAATCATTATGATTGTCACTTTACCTTTAAGGAGTTCCATATTTTGTTTGATCAGTTGTTCTGTTTCAGAATCTAAGGCAGAAGTGGCCTCGTCCATCATCAAAAAATCAACATCTTTAAATAATTCTCTTGCAATGGAAAACCTTTGCTTTTGTCCTCCAGAAACCATGATCCCATTATTCCCCAAACGGGTATTTTCCAATTCTGGCAATCCTTTCACAAAGTCCCCAATTGATGCCTGTTCCAAAGCTTTCCAAAATTTTCGTTTATTGGCTTCATTGGGTTCCGCCCAAAAAGTCACATTGTTAAAAACCGTATCATCAAAAATAACAGGGTCTTGAGTAATGTAGCCTATTTTCTTTTGATAGGTACCTCTTTCTAAATCTAAAATTGACTTACCATCAACAGTGATAGTTCCTCGGTCAGGCAAAACCAAACCTGATAGAAGGTTCATGAGGGTAGTTTTACCTGACCCACTCTCTCCAACCAAGGCTACAGTTTGGTTTTTTTTGATGGAAAAATTGAGATCGGTTAAAATAACTTCATCTCTGTATTGAAATCCAACTCCTTGAAATTTAATTTCTTTTTCAAATCCTTCAAACTCTATCTTTCCATTTTCCTCTTTACCAAATTCAAGTTCAGTCAAAAACTCTTGCATATTTTCCAATGACCCGTGGTTGGCCAAAAATGCATTCCAATAATTTTGCAAATTCATCAAGTAGGTTAATGCCCTGTAAAAAAATAGGAGACTCAATAAAATCAAATTGATACTACCGTCTAAAGCATTGATTTCCAATATAATAACACCAACAACCACCGTAATTACCAAAGGTTCTCTTATGCCATTTATAAACGCATTTAGGAATCCTATTCTTTTAAGGTAATTCTCTATTTCAGTAACTTTTTCTTTGAGTTTGTTGCTAAAGTCCTTTAGTTGACCTGTAGCTTTAAGATATTTAAAGAATGCTACTTTTTGTATCAATAAGCCCTGAAAATCATGGTTGCTGTCAGTCAGCTTTCTCGAGATAGCTTTGGTTTTTTTGAATATCCATGAATACAAGAGATTACTCATGCTGCCACCAATGATGACCAATATGGTAAACTGTGGATTGACTGTGAATGCCAAACCCGTGTACACCATGACCATTATTAGTCCTTGCATTGCAAAAAAATAACCATTATAAGCCCCTAATACTTTATTGACTTCCCCTGATACAGTGTTTTGGATTCTTCCCGAGTCAGACATGACAAAGGATTTGTAATTGTATTCTGTCAAAAGGTCAATTTGAGAAAATCTGATTTTCTGGATAAAATAACGCTGAAGGATTACTTTATAATAACTTTCAATAAACCTTACAATTCCCTTCAAAACAAAAAATAACAACATAACCACCAATACGGAGGTCATTGTCAAGGAAATATTCAAGGAATTAAACCCATCAATTAAAAATCTTAGGTTGCCTAAAGACTCTATTGATTGCTCTCCCCCACCCATCATCTCTAATAATGGGAGAAACATTGCTAATCCTAATCCATCCAATAGGGCAACTCCTATGCTTAATCCAAATGAAATGAATATTCTATTACCTAAGTAAGAATAGAAATAAGTGAAATGTTGAAGATAATTTTTAATTATTGATTTGATCATTAATTGTCAAAAAGAAATAAAGTGTTTTTGAGAAGGTACAATTATAGTCCAGATTAAAATTCAGAATCAAAAGTTTTGATGATTTTTCCTGGAACCCCAACCACCAAAACATTATCAGGTATATCTTTAGTAATTACCGACCCTGCGCCGATAATTGCATTTTTTCCAACCTTAATTTTTGGTAAAATTGTTACATTGGTACCGATTTGGGTTAATTCTCCAATTTCACAATTTCCTGATACATGTGTACCAGGAGAAAGTTCGACGAAGTCTCCCAGAACAGAATCATGTCCGATGGTACAGTTGAGATTTATCAAACAACCCTTCCCAAGTTTTATTGAATTTGTAATTACAGTTCCTGTCATAACATTACATCCTTCACCAATAAAATTATCAAAATGTCCAATTTGGGCAAATGGGGAAATAGTGGACTCAAACTTTCCTCCAATACTAGAAAATTTTTCAAATATTTTTTTCCTCAAATGTGGATTTCCAATTCCGATTGAAAAATCAAAACTTTCATCTAAAAAATACTTTTTTACCTCATCAATTCCTTTAAAAATAGGGTAACCAAATAAATCATTGGGCAGATCTGGAGTGACATCATCAAAGAAAAAAATTTTCTCTTTAAATTCCATTTGATAAAGTATCTCTAAAACTTCTTTTGCAAATCCTTTTGCTCCAACAATAACTAAATCTCTTGTCATGAATGTGTTTTTTTGTATTAAATATAATGCAGTATCAATGGCTATTAGGGTGTTGAAATTTATTCTTTAAATAAACTTAGGTTTCTCATGATTTGATAATACGACCCGGCACACCCACAACCGTAACATTATCTGGAACATCTTTGGTAATCACAGACCCTGCCCCGATAATGACATTTTTGCCGATTTTGATTTTAGGTAGGACCGTGGCATTGGCCCCAATCCGGGTATGGTTGCCGATTTTAGCATCCCCAAGGATCACCGCCCTTGGACTGATTTCACAGAATTCCCCCACTTCCACCTCATGATGAACCTGCGCCCCGGTATTGACCAAGGTCCCTTTGCCGATGAAAACTTTTGACCCGATAAAGCAATGGTTGAAAACATCGGCTCCTGTGTAAACAGCCGACCCACTTACAGTATTGTTAAATCCAAATAGGTTAACCAGTTTTCCTCCGGCCTTGATAAATCTGTCATAAAAGGTGCTTCTAAATTTAGGATTGCCAACGGCAAGGATAAATTGAGGATCTACTTTGAAATGGTTTTGAAGGCAGATTTGATCTTTGATGACCTTATATTTATTAAGGAATAATGGCATTTCAATCCCATTATCATAAAATTCTATAAATTCAAGACTGGGTTGATTTGAAAGGATATCCAAACACTCCAAAGCATGGCCGCTAGCACCTCCTATGACCATCTATAAGTTGTTTTGTACACGGAGTAAAATCCTAGCAATCATTTTTTGTTCCTCTTTGCTCAGCCCATGATACAAAGGAAGGCACAAGACCCGGCTGCTGATGCTATCCGAAACAGGCGTGTCACCCGAAGTATAATCCAGGTGGTTGAGCCCCGGAAAGAAATACCTCCTTGACCCGATCTCATGATCCGAAAGCAGCGCCATGCTTTTTTCGAGTTGTCCTTCATTTTCAAAAATGATGGGGAAATAGGCGTAGTTGTAGGATTCGATCCCTACAATGTCCAAAAATTTCACTTTTAACCCTTTGAGCAAATCAAGATAATGGTGAAACTGTAACTTGCGGGCGGCAATGATATCAGCCAAATAGTTCATATTGACCAATCCCATGGCAGCATGGAATTCGGAGTTTTTGCCATTGATACCGACACCGTTGAATTTCAAAAAACCATCATGCCCAAAGTTTCTGAGGTATGACATTCTTTTCAGCAACTCGGGATCTTTGGTAAATACCCCTCCACCTTCAATGGTATGGAATACCTTGGTAGCATGAAAACTACAGGTACTGATATCCCCATATTCAAAAATGGATCGTCCTTTGATTTTGACACCGAAGGCATGTGCCCCATCATAGATAACTTTCAGCTGATGCTTTTTGGCAATCTTTTCAATGGCCTCCACATCACAGGGAACTCCATATACATGAGTTGCCAATATGGCTGAAGTCTGCGGGCTGATGGCTTCTTCGATTTTGGTAGGATCCAGATTCAGCGTTTTGGGATCAATATCCACAAAGACAGGCGTACAACCCTCCCAGACAATACTGCTAGTGGTGGCCACATAGGAAAAAGGCGTAGTAATGATCTCTCCGCTCAACCCAAGCGCTTTGATGGCGATTTGTATGGCGATGGTCCCGTTGTTTGTAAACAAGAGGTGATTGACATCCAAATGACTTTTGAGCTTCAGTTCAAGCTCATTTACCAAAGGTCCGTTGTTGGTCAGCCAGTTACGCTCCCAGATTCCATCAAGGTAGCGGTGATATTCCTCTTTGGGAGGCAAAAATGGTTTTGTTACAGGTATCAAATTGCTAGATAGGTTTTTAAAATAAAAATGATTGGAATATATTGTTCTTATAGGAATTTAAAATTGATTAATTGAGCATCTAACTGTAATGACAAATCCTCAAGCAAAAACTGGCTTTTGGGATTGGATGTAGTGAATCATGGAGTTCCCTCCGGTAGAAAATTCCTGCGCATTGACAATAGAAGGAGTTTTGAATCCATTTTCCTCAAAAACTTCAACCAAATCGCCAAAGATATCTCCCAACCCGGGGATTGAATGATACTCCAGCATGTACTGTTTGGAGCGCTTGATGCTTCCACTTTCCTTCAAGTCCTCAAAGACCTGCCTTTCTGCACCCTCCACATCAAGCTTGACGAGATCAAATTCAGCTTCTTTCAATAAGTCCGACAAGCGGACAGCATCTATTTCTTTCAGAAAGGATTTTCCGATTTGAGGAAACAGGGAACCATTGATGATCGAACCTGTGGGAGAAACATAAAAACGTTCTTTTCCCATCCGGTCAGACAGGCAGGCATTGATTGCTTCCACTTGGGACAAACCATTGCCTGCAATATTCTTTTCCAGATAGTAAAAAGCCTGTGGATTGGGTTCGATGGCAATGATTTGAGCTTGGGGATACAAGGATTTAAAATACAAAACGCTGATCCCGATATTTGCCCCGCCATCGATGATTTTGGGTGTAGCGCTTTTCGGATCAAACTTGTATACCTCCTCCAAAAAAATCTCTTTGACCAAGCGCAACAAGACCTGCGGAGAATTTGCAATTATCCTAAATCCAAAAAGACTGACGGTGACATCCCTGTCATTCCTGAACTTTGCCCTGAAAAGAAGAAGGCTTAGAGTGACCAACAAATGAACCTTTCTGTTTTTTTGGTTATAAAATTCATGCCTGACAGCAGGGTAATAAAACTCCTTCAAGAGCGAAAAAAAATTAACCAATGACTTCAAATCACAAAACGAAATGGTGGTTTCTTATTTGAAAATAAATTGTCCTCTATTTTTTTCAAATTAGTAAAAGGTTTGGTACACTATTGCTGTGGACGGTGGACGGTGGACTGATGACCATTTTATTAAAATTTAAATAATCATATTTTTTTATAAATAACCATATTTTTTCCTTCAAAATCGGCACTTTTCGAGCATGTTCCCTTACCCTTCTCCTACCCTTCCCTTACCCTTCCGTTACACCCTCCTTACCCATTCGTTACCTTTTGACCAATTTCCAAGAAAACGTATCACTTTTCCAACATCTAATTCAGCATTCAAAATTCTTCATTTCCAAGCATTACATTTGGCACCTTGAACACCTCAACACCAACATATTTTCCTGCACTGACAGGCATCAGGGCGATCGCTGTACTGATGGTATACTTCCATCATTTCAATCCTTTTGCAGGTACATCAGGTTTCGCTTTTAGATTCTTTGCAGAATTCCACACCGGAGTGACCTTGTTTTTTGTTCTGAGTGGATTTATCATCACCCACAAATACTTTCTTAACCCCTCACCTTCGCTTTCCGTCTATTTTTGGAACAGGTTCACCAAAATCTATCCGGTTTTCTTTATACTGACTATGTTGATTTTCCTCGCGAGGGCAATTTATTTCAGTCAATTTGGAGAAAAAGAAATCCTTGCTCTTATACTTAATCTTCTCCTTTTGAAAGGCTATTTTCAGGAATTTCTATTCTCGGGAATTGCCCAAGCTTGGACTTTGACTGTTGAAGAAACTTTTTACCTGTCAGCACCGCTTTTGGCTTTGGCCTGGAAAAAGTGGCGTTTGCCTTTATTGCTTTTACCGCTAACCATTATCAGTTCAGGGATTTTGATTCAAAATCTTTTTAAGGACCTGTTTCCCTTCGGCTTTTTTGGAGATCTTCAGTTCCTGTTCAATTTCACATTTTTTGGAAGATGCTTTGAATTTCTGTTGGGAATGGGATTGGCTTATCATATGCAGCGCCGCTTACCACTCAAACACCTGACGCTGTTTGGCGCAGCAGGGATACTGCTTTCAATAGTGGCTTTGGCTATGATCGGCAATGGGGAAAAAACAGGTGACAATTTTCATTTGGGTATTTTGGTCAACAATTTTGCTTTACCCCTTTTTGGTATCTTGCCGCTTTTTTGGGGATTGTTGCATGAAGAAACAGTATTCAAAAAACTCCTTTCCTCGCGCCTGTTTAGGATCTTGGGAGACAGCAGTTACGTGTTTTACCTGATCCACATCGGGATATTCCAATTGGCATTGGCATCACTTGGCCTTTCTATCTTGACTAACCTATTGCTGTTATACCTTTTCGCCATCTTGGGTTATTACTTTTTTGAGCAACCAGTTAAGAATTATCTCAGAAGTCGGTTTTAGTATAGATGCGAGAAGAGAGAGCCGAGAAGCGAGAACGGAGATCTAGTTAACTTTAAAACTTCTAGAACCAAGTATCATGTACCAAGGACGAAGCCAAACCCGACAACGCGCAGCAGACAACTCTACAACGCGAAGCAGACAACCCCACAACCATTACAACCACTAGAACAATTACAACCCCCAAACGGATTCCCCTTACCCACAGCTTCGCCCCTTCAATCCCATCTGGGACATCCAACCGAGTACTAAAATTACTCATGAGTAACAAAATTACTCGGGCAGACGGGATTTGCAAACCTTCTAAAAACATTTTCGCCAATGAAAAAAAACTTAAAGAAAACCTTAATTTTCTCCAAAAACTTCGTCCTGAAGAAAATGAGGGTCGATAAATCTAAAATGCATTTCAAATCTTTAAATTGATTTTTATCAATTATTATATAAACAATTATTTTTCAATGAATTATAAATAAAAAAAATAACCATAAAACCCAAAATTCAACCTCTTCTTGAACCCTGCCCTTCCCTTGATTTACATTATTTAAAGTGAAAAAAATAGTATTACTTGGCACTGTAATTGGTCATCAAATTGAAAAGTTTTATACAAATAAAATTTTTCCTGTCGTTTAAGAAATGTCTGTTTATTGGAAAGTAGACGAAACCTATTTGCAGGTCGACCCTTTGTAACAAAAGGATGCTTTTCGATATCATGAAAATTCCCGACAGCCACAAGGTATGTGGAAGGTGATCCGAAAAAAGGTGGTTAAAAAAATAACTGCCTTCCAATAGCGGGTAAAATTGTAAGTAAGAGATTGAAAAAGATAACCCCTAGTAATTTTAAAGCATGCTGATTATCCAATACCGTGCCCACGATTATTTCCTACACCAGCTTGACGAAAGTTTTATAGGATTGGCATTTGTGCTGACAGACAAGTACGAAGGCAACATGGATGTATTTTTGCCCCACAAACCCAAAATCATCATCCATGAGGGATTCATCTGTATCAAAAAACTCGAACTGAGTGTCAGGGGAAAAAATGACACAAGCAAATTCAATAAAAACCTTGACATCGAATTCAATGAGATCAAAAAAGTCTTCTTCGACAAATCAGATGAGACTGAAGATTTTTTCCTGAATATCCCGGAAGGTAACTATGACAGGTTGGGATTTGGAATTCACCTGTCAGATCATGAACAAAACCCATCCGTCTTTATCAGTGCGTCTTACTACAGTACAGCGGGAGAATTGATTCCTGTGACCATAGAGCTTTTTGGGGCAAGGCCACGATTTGACTTAGCACTTGATGCTGACAATTCTCCCATCCTTTCCTTTACCTCCGACAGAACCATCAACCCCTCCATCATCTTCGAAATCAATGCATCCAAATGGCTCGATACCCTGACCATTGAAGACTTTGAAGAAGCACAAAAAACGGATGACGGCATCCTAATCAACGACAAGCGCAACCGCCATCTCTACTTCAAACTCGCCGCCGAAATCCACAAAGGCGACGAAATCAATGTGGAACTGAGATAAATGATAAATTTTGAATGAACAATGAGGACTAAAGGTATATTTTAAGATACATTTTCAGATTTAAACGTTTAATTTACTAATCCTGATAAGGTCGTTTTGTATTTTAGTGGAAAAGGAAACTAAATATGAAAAATCCGATCGTTGATAAAAGCTTCATTTTCGCAGAGAAGATACTTAATATTTATTTCTTTCTTCGAGAAAATAATCACTACAGGTTAGCAGATCAAATTGTTGGTTCAGGCACCTATATTGGTGCAAATGTAGAAGAAGCACAGGCAGCCCAATCAAAAAATGACTTTATTTCAAAAATCAGCATTGCATCCAAAGAAGCGAGGGAAACAGCATATTGGATCAAATTACTGGATCGAAAAGAATTGATCGGAGACCACCCGGACTTCATTTTTTTGCAATCCGAAATCTTAGAAATAAATAAAATGCTCACCTCAATTCTCATTTCCTCAAAAAAATACCGCTAACCTCAATTCTACGTGCTTAATCCTTAATTTTTCATTCATAATTCACCATTCTAAATTACCCAAACTCCCACACCTTCCCCATATACAACCCCCCTCCAAAGCTTTCTTTCCATTGCACAAGGCTTTCTTTTGGCAAACCTGTTTTTGGATCAGTGACGCCCCCAAGGTCGATGTATTTTTCTCCCACATGCCGCATCAGGTAACCTATCAAGAGATCCACCGCCCTGTTTTTCCTTCCATCATCCGTTGAAGCGATGTATTGTGTCCTCGCCACTTCAGGATGGGAAAACACGGTTACTCCTGCTAAAATTTCCCCTTTGTGATAGGCATTGAATTGACGGATTTTCCCCGGATTGTTTGCAGCAAGGTATTCAATTTCAGCCAAGGTGTGTACAGGTTCATAGCCCAATACCTGCTTGTGGTAAGGCATCAGGATTTCATCCCAAAACGTCACAAAACCATCGTCTTCTTCAATATGAATCCCCATATTCATGGCCTTCTGTACACCCCACCTTTTGCCCCTGTCCGAAATCACCTTTGGCAACTCGATGGCATAATTGGGATCCTCATCCACCAAAACCCCGCCACAAGAAACCATAAGGGACTCATTGTCGGTTTTTTGGGAGTGATAAAATTCCGGAACTGGCTTGACACGGATCCTTGTAAATCCTTTTTCAGAAAGGAATTGCAGGGATCTGAGGATGATTTCCTGCTGCTTGACGAAATCAATCCCGTTTCTGAAAATCCATCCCCCAAAGGTCAATCCCTGATGGGATAAAAATGTTTTTTCATAGCTGTTGCCCGGCAATACAGCCACCAATTCCTCCCCTTCTTTAATCAAAAGAGAGACATCAGTAAAACGGTCTCTATGGTAATCCATAAAATTCCTCGAATGAAGAAATATCCCATTGGAACTGTTTTCAACCAGTTCATTCCAAGACTCAAAATCAGATGGAGAATAGAATTTTATTTCCAAAGCTGTAAAAATTGGGTGAATAATGTAATTGTGCATAGATGCATAACTTTATGAATATGATCAGAAATCAGGATGGAAAAAAAACTTCCTGCTACCGAAAGAATATGAAAATTAATGTCTGTTACTTCAATAAATCTGTTGAAAACCTGTTTCTATTTGTGGTAAATTATCCTTTCTACCTATGAGGTTAAAAAAATGCCGATGATCGTCATCCCTATAGTCATTAGTGCGGTAACAAATAAAATTTGCACTTAATCGACCCTTCCCTTTCAAGCTCCGGAAACAGAAGAAACCGGTTTATTCCTCCGGTACTCCTCTCTCTTATATCGCAACTTCCCTTTCCAGGCTAAAAATACCAAAAATGTAAAAACTATCCCGCCGATGAAATATACCTCAAAAGACATCTTGTGGCCAAAATGCATCCAATACCTTTGAGCAGGAAAGCTACCCATAGCCACCTTACCCATTGCCAAAGCTTTTTCCATGCCGGGTACATTCATTGGTAACCAAAACAGGGATATCAATACATTGACAATACCGATCACAATCAAGTCTTTGTTGACAATCCTATACCTCCTGACTGCTTTCAAAAGCAGTACCACCATGAATGGGAAAAAAGCCAACAGCAACCTTGACTCCGGGTGTAGCGCAAAAATAAACATCAATATGCCTACTGCTGTCATCCCCATTCCGAGCTTTGCGGCCTCCTTCACCATCCTTGGAAAAAAAGCCAGTGCAAATGGAATGAGAAAGCCAAAAAACATCAAATGGCCAACGAGAAAATCTCCCGGAAACCGTAAGGTGTCAGCTACCATTCCAAAGAAAATTGCACCCATTTGAATGGACCTGTTGTTGCCTGACAGGAGAAAAATAACAAGCACAAACACCAAAAATATCCCTACCAACCTGCCCATTTTTTGGGATTTGGTTTTTTTCACCAGCAGGACATAACTCTTGCCCCAGTCCA
Source organism: Aquiflexum gelatinilyticum (assembly GCF_024741135.1). Classification (GTDB taxonomy): domain Bacteria; phylum Bacteroidota; class Bacteroidia; order Cytophagales; family Cyclobacteriaceae; genus Cognataquiflexum; species Cognataquiflexum gelatinilyticum. The sequence continues at coordinate 285,076 of NZ_JANSUY010000003.1, read as the reverse complement.
CCGGATTCCTTACCATCATGCCCAATACAAACAAAACCAGGCTGAAAATTGAACCAAGATAGAGGACACCGTTCCAAAAACTTAGGGTTTCAAACCTCCCTGTAAGAAAACCCAGCATCACCAAAAATCCCAATAGAAATGAAGAAACAACAACCGGGAAAACTGACTTCGGCCTTTCTTCAGTATACAGCAACAGCGGCTCACTCGGCAAAAACAAGAGCAACAATCCCGTTATCATCATCGTCGGCCAGACAAACCCGGCAACAATAGAGACCAAAAAAAGCTTTTGACGGTTGATTTTAATAAAATAATTGGCCTGACCAATCGCCAACATCATGGTAGGAAGATCGGTTGAGAAGGGATTATACCAAGGTTCTTTGAGTACTGCAAAATTCACAAACAACAACACAAAGCCCAAAATGCTCAAACTATTTCCTAGCTGAAGTTTAGATGCCAAGGAGAAATACCAATAAACCCCCAAACCAAGAAACAATAAATGCAGAACCAACATTCCCCGGATCAGGTTGTCATTGCTTTTCACAATTTCAAACGCCCCAAACATCACATTTACAAAAGCAAATGGCATCACCCTTTGCATCTGAAACGCATTGTAGCTTCCCCCTTCTATTTTTTCTAGAAAATTTCCGGCTACATTTCTAAAAAAGAGCCCATCTCCCATGGCGCCTTCGTTAATGGGGACTTTCTCTCCCACAATCTGAAAAAACACAACAGATAAAAGGGCGGCAATTAATGTGAATCTTATCAAGCTATCTTTGGGTTATTTTAATTGTAATCTTTGTTTTTGGACATTGATTTCGCCTAAATTATAGGACTGAAATTCAAATCTAATCTATTTTTTCAAATCAGTGGAAAGTCGCATTTTTCAATTAATATCCATCAATATCCAATTTCAAATTAATATCAATCAATATCCAATATCAATCAATATCGAATATATACATTAGATTACTTGACGCTAACTATAAAAAACTCGGATAGATTGCAATTGTAGTGGCTATGGACTGTCGACCATGGTCTGTGGTCAAATTGATTTACCCAAACACCAGTAATCCCCCCACTTCCTCCAGTTCTTCTTCCAAAACAGACACTTTAATCCTCCTCTGTACTTTTTCATAAGTCTTGTTGACCAAAAATTCAAGGTATTCCTGATCAATCTCTTTCCCTATCAAAACCATCTCAATGGTACCTGAATCTATACCTTTGGCATAATCACCGATGATGTAAGCCCGCTCTACATTACCAAGCCGACGGACCACCTGTTCCAATAATTGGTCCAGACCCAAAAACTTGGAGACCATGTTTTTGATCTCCTGAAAAAAAGGATGGGCGTTGTTTGCCCGGTACATGATGGTCTTTCCCTCCTCACCTGAAGTCAATAATCCGGCATCTGTCAGCCTGTTGAGCTCCACCCGCACAGCATTGGTAGATTCATCAAACTCCTTGGCTAGGGAACGCAGGTAGCTTGAATTATTATGTGAAAAAAACTTTAATAAAAGTTTAACCCGGGTTTTGGAAGTGACTATGGAGTCAAGCATTTTGTTGATCAGTAATATACATAAGCCAAAATTCCTCTATCTAAAAATGATCCAATCCGTAGTCTTCAATTTCCATCAACCTAATTAACAATTACCCAAATACATGTACTGTGTGTAACCGAAATAACCAATTACCATTAACCAAATACATGTACTGAGCGTAGTAGAAGTAACCAGAAAAAGCCCAGCTTCGCCCTTTCAGTCCCATAAATGAACCTACCGAAATGAGTAAATTTCTTACTCATGAGTAACAAAATTACTCGGGGAAAACAAAAAAACAAGTGCAAACAAATGATTTAAATCATGTACATAAGTCACTGATAAATAATAATTTATAAATATTCAGTTAAACAAAATAAAAAATGAAATTCAGCCTGAGATAAATGAATTTGGTATCAAATCCAAACCCTAAAAAAAATTTCAAAAAAATAAAGGGAATCCTCAGGACTCCCTTTTCGATGTTATCAATTCTCCCGAAAATGGTCCATTAAATAAAAATGGAACATTTAAAAAGGTCGCTATTTAATAGGTGTTTTAAAGTAAGAATTTATGAAGTACATCACCAAGGGAAAGGTGTGGACTGTCGACCAGGGACTGTTGACCCATGTCAATTACAATTTCCCTCTAAATCACAGTTATTCCCATCCTGACTTTCCGCAACCTGTAGCACAGGATTTGCCTTCACATAATCTTCCCAGGCTTTATGGATCGTTTCGTCAAAAACCTCCTTGGGTTGGGCGCCTGATATCCCATATTTCCGGTCTACAACAAAAAAAGGAACTCCCCTCACACCTATTAACCTGGATTCGTAGATATCCTGCTCAACTTTCTCTGCAAATTCACCGGAATCCAGACACTCTACAACCCTGCTTTCAGCAAGACCTACTTCCATTGCCAATGCTGTCAAAGTGGCTTTATCATCAATATTTGTTCCTTCCGTGAAGTAGGCTTTCAATAACCTTTCCTTCATTTCACCTCCTTTGCCTAGGGTCTTTGCCAACTGAAGCAAGCGATGGGCATTCTTCGCATTGGCGACGACAGTCTTGTCCATATGGTAAACCAAACCTTCAGCTGCAGCCATATCCACAACTTGTTGGGAAACTTGCTTTGTTTGTGCCATGCTCCAACCTTTGGTTTCTGATAGATATTCTAAAGTAGATTTTGATGGATCGGTGACCATATCAGGATTGAGCAGAAAACTCTTCCACTGGACCTGAACATGATCTGCATATTCAAAATCCGCCAAAGCAGATTCAAGCCTTCTTTTTCCTATATAACAAAATGGACACATGATGTCCGACCAGATTTCTATTTTCATAATTCAGATAATTTTACTTCATTCATAAATCAATTTTAAAATGATATGGTTCAAAAATCAAATACAAAAGAATGTCCATCCTGTGCGATGGACATTGATCCAAAAGCTGAATTCTGCCCCATCTGCGAATACCATTTTCCAAAAAGAAACCCAGTTTACCAATGGATTGCCATACTGCTAGCCATACTGATGCTGATGTTGATGCTTTTTTAAACATCCTTCATTTTTCATTCTCAATTCTCAATTCTCAATTCTCAATTCTTCATTTATAATTTATCATTCTTAATTCTTAATTCTTAATTCTTAATTCTTAATTCTTAATTCTTAATTCTTAATTAACAATTCCTCAAACAAGCTCCAAATGCCTTTCAAGAGAATCCTTGACCGCATCTGCCACCATGTGGTAAAAAGCCTCAGGATTATTATCAACCTGCACGGCCTCCAAGGCCTTATAGTACGCTAACCTTGAAGTAAGGTCTCCCTTTAGGTTGGCTATTGTATAACCCTTCCTCAGCAAGATCAGATTCATCACCAGCCTGCTGCTTCTCCCATTTCCATCAATAAAGGGATGAATACTAACCAATCGTTCATGCATCTCAGCGGCCAAAATCACCGGATGCAGACGTTTCTTCTGCCTATCGTAATGGTTAAAATATTCCTCCATCAATTTTTCAAGCAAAAATGGCTGAGGTGGAACATGGGCACTCCCGGAGATTCTCACAGGTACCGAACGGTATTTACCGGCATTATTCCTATCGATGCCTTTCAATATCAGGTAATGCAACTCCATCAAAACCCTTGGGCTAAAATCCAATTGATCGGTCACCAATTGCTCCATATAGGAAATTGCCTCCGCGTGATTGATGGCCTCAAGATGCTCTCTCATGGATTTGCCCCCGATGGTAATCCCTTCATTGACCACAAGGTGTGTCTCCTGCAAGGTGAGTGTGTTTCCTTCAATCCTGTTGCTTTCGTAGGTGTAGGCCACATTGAAAAATTCCTGCATTTTCTGCAATTGTGTAGGATTCAAAGGCCTTCTAGATTGCCATTTGCCTTTCAAATCATCGATATGCTTCAGCTTGTCTTGAATAGACGCACTCAATTCCTGCATGGTCAAAGACTGTTGCCCTGAAAGATAAGCAACCCTAGACTCAGCCAAAGCCAAAATCTCCCCAGCATTTTCTTCATAGGCCAACAAATTATAAACCTTCTCGGCCAGCCACATCTTTCTCGCCTCCTCAAATGGTATCTGAAGTATCTCAGCAAGCACCTTTAAATTATCTTCTGTCGGCAACCTGTTCCCTTTTTCATATTTAGAAATCAATGCCGGATCAATCCCTGTCTGAAAAGCCAGATTCCTCACTACAATTCCCTTTTCATTTCTTTTTTCAAAAAGAACTTCCGCTAATGTACTCACATTGTTGACTTTTAATTTGTTGACAAATTTATTCAACATTTTTTGGTTTAAAAATTTTTTTCACCATTTTGTTTTAAATTTCTCACCATGAACAAGCGGACATTCCTCAAAAACTTAACTTTTACCGGCATCGCCTCCTCTGCTTCATTTGAGGCCTTCTCCAAAACCATCGAAGCCTACACCCTTATTTCCCCTGTAGCCTTGGCGAAGGATGAGGATTTTTGGCAAAAGATCCGAGGCGGATACAAACTCAAGCCGGATTACATCAACCTAGAAAACGGGTATTATTGCTTTCTCCCCACAGAAACCCTAGAAAATTACATCAACCACATCCGGGAAATCAATTATCAAGGCTCATGGTATTTCCGGACTGTTCAGTGGGAAAACAAAGACAAAGCAGCAGCAAGGTTAGCCAAGGCCTTTGGAGGAAGTCCTGATGAAATTGCCATCACTCGCAATGCCACAGAATCCCTAGACATCATCATCTCGGGCTATCCTTGGCAAAAGGGAGATGAGGCCATATTTGCGCTGCAAGATTATGGCAGCATCCAAAACATGTTTATCCTTGCCTCACGAAGGCATGGCATCACGAACAAAATCGTCTCCATCCCAAACCATCCCAAAACGGATGAGGAAATAGTCAAGATCTACGAAGATGCCATCACTCCAAATACCAAACTGATGATGGTCAGCCACATGATTAACATCACGGGACAAATCCTTCCCGTCAGAAAAATCTGTGACATGGCACACCGGCATGGTGTGGAAGTGATGTTAGACGGGGCACATTGTATTGCCCATTTTGATTTCAAAATCGAAGACCTCAATTGCGACTATTACGCTTGCAGCCTTCACAAATGGCTGAGTGTTCCCTTAGGCGCAGGATTACTTTATGTCAAAAAGGACAAAATAAATAAGATTTGGCCGCTATTGGCACCTTACGAACTCGACCATACCAATATAAAAAACCTTAACCACATCGGAACACATCCTGTCGCGACTGACCTAGCTGTGAACAATGCCTTGGACTATTTCGAAAAAATAGGAGCAGAGAGAAAAGAAGAAAGATTGAGATACCTACAATTATATTGGAGTGATAAGGTTAGAAATGTCCCAAAAATCAATGTCAATACCCCCGCTGAACCCTCCCGTTCTTGCGGCATTGCTAACGTGGGCATAGAAGGATTGGATCCCAATGAAATGGCAAAAATCCTGATGGAAAAACACAAAATCTATACCGTCGGCATCAATTATGCAGGCGTGGTTGGATGTAGAATCACACCAAATATTTATACCTCCACAGAAGAATTGGATGTTTTTGTCAATGCCCTGAAAGAAATGGCTAAATCTTAATGGTTTTTAAATTTTCATTCAAATTTTAACTCCATAAAAATTCCAAAACTTCAAATCAAATTTAAATTGATTTGAAATAACAAAAGCGAATTAAGGTTGCCAAAAAACCAAACATTCTATCGCATTATTACCATCAGTGTAAGATTACAGATGCTTATTGAAATAACTGAAATTAATTCTTGCATCTTGTTTTAAACCTTTTAACATTTGCACACGTTTTCAAAAAGCATGTCAAACCTTAATCTCATAGCAATCAAACTAACCGAAACAAAGATTTTGTCTTTGATAGTTGTTGCTATGCCATTTTTTACTCCATTGAGGAGGTTTAGGAACAGCTTCAGGGTGACATCCCTGACCTAACATTTGGTGTCCTACGTGGACGACCTACAATAGCACCTTCAATCTGTCATTACATCAAAAAGCTCGAAAGAGACTTATAACCATTCATTTATTCCCAATTGGACAAAATGGAAAACATTCCTTCCTTTATCATCAGACCTGCAACAGAAAAAGACGTAGTCTTTGCCGAGACCATCACCACCGAAATGGAAGAGTCAGCCAAAGCACGTGGAACGGGAATCGCAAAGCGTTCTCCGGAATACATAAAAACAAAAATGCAGGAGGGCAAAGCAGTAATCGCTTTGACCAAAGAAGGTATTTGGGCCGGTTTTTGCTACATTGAGGCATGGGGGCACGGTAAGTTTGTGGCCAATTCCGGTTTGATTGTTGCCCCCCAATTCAGAAAATATGGATTAGCCACTTTGATCAAAAATGAAATTTTCAAACTCAGCCGTACCAAATTCCCGGATTCAAAAATCTTCGGACTTACCACTGGTGCCGCTGTGATGAAGATCAACTCAAGCCTCGGTTATATTCCCGTTTCCTATTCAGACCTGACCGATGATGAGGAATTTTGGAAAGGCTGCAACAGCTGTGTCAATGTGGAAATTCTCAAAAGCAAAAACAGACAAAACTGCCTTTGCACAGCCATGCTTTATGATCCATCCAAAAAAGCTAAGGTGGAAGAGGTGGCTTTGAGGACGGATTTCAAGAAAAACATCAAGCTCTTTGAAAGGTGGACAAGACTTAAAAAATACGTCATGCTCAACCTCAAGAAAACCAAAGACAAAACCTTTAACCTATTTTAAACCTATTAAGCCCTATGCCATTGGCTTAAAAAATGATTTTACCAATGAAAAAAACAGTATTAGCGTATAGCGGAGGATTGGACACTACTTTTTGTGCACTTCATTTGACCAAAGACCTCGGCTACGAAGTCCATGCAGTATTGATCAACACAGGTGGATTTTCAAAATCAGAACTTCAGGAAATTGAAGAACGGGCAAACGGTCTAGGAGTAGCCTCCTTCACAGCATTGGATGTTACCAAAACCTACTATCAGGAAGTACTTAAATTTTTGGTCTTTGGTAATGTACTTAAAAACGCCACCTATCCCCTTTCGGTTAGTGCAGAGAGAATCCTCCAAGCGAAAACCTTGGCAGAATACGCCAAAAAAATCGGAGCAAAATCCGTAGCACACGGCAGTACCGGCGCAGGAAATGACCAAGTCCGTTTTGACATGATCTTTCAGACCATTGTTCCGGATATAGAAATCATCACACCCATCCGTGACCTCAAACTCAGCAGAGAGGAAGAAATAGCCTACCTCAAAAAACATGGCGTTTCCATGAATTTTGAGAAAGCAAAATATTCCATCAACAAAGGGATCTGGGGTACATCCGTCGGTGGCAAGGAAACATTGACTTCCAACCAAACATTGCCGGAAGAAGCTTGGCCAACCCAAGTAAGCAAAATCGGTTCAGAAGAATTGGTGATTGGATTCGACAAAGGAGAAATCAATGCTGTAAACGGCATCAGCTACAACAATCCTGTAGATGCCATCCTGAAAGTTCAGGAGTTGGCAGCACCCTATGGCATAGGAAGAGATGTGCACGTCGGAGATACCATTATCGGCATCAAAGGAAGGGTTGGTTTCGAAGCAGCTGCCCCTCTCATCATCATCAAAAGCCATCAATTGTTGGAAAAACATACCTTGACCAAATGGCAGACATTCTGGAAAAACCAGTTTTCCGAATTCTACGGCAACCATCTTCACGAAGGCCATTACCTCGACCCCGTGATGAGAAACATGGAAGCATTTTTGGAAAGCACCCAGGAATTTGTCTCAGGCACAGTGAAAGTGCTCCTCCATCCATACAGATTCCAATTGGTGGGAATAGAATCATCCCATGACCTGATGGCTTCCAAGTTTGGCAGCTATGGTGAAATGAACAAAGGGTATACAGGCGAAGATGTCAAAGGCTTTACAAGAATCCTTGGAAACCAAACTGCGATTTTCCATCAAGTAAACAACCATGAAGAAAATTAAAACAGCCATCATTGGGGCAGCAGGATATACCGGAGGCGAACTCCTTCGTCTCCTTTTACATCATCCTGCCTGCGACTTGGTGTATGTACACAGCAATAGCCAAAAAGGAAAAAAAGTAACCGAAGTCCATCCTGACCTGATTGGTGACACCGAGCTGGTTTTCACTGATAAAGTTAAAACAGAAGGTATCGAAGCTGTTTTCTTGGGTCTTCCCCATGGGGAAACCAAAGGTTTTTTGGAAAACCATACCTTTTCCACCGACACTGTAATCATTGACTTAAGCACGGATTTCAGAGACGAAAGCAATGGATTTGTTTACGGATTACCTGAAGTCAACAAACATAAAATCAAATCTTCAACCAAAATTGCCAACCCGGGTTGCTTTGCCACGGGGATTCAACTGGCATTGATTCCTGCTGTGGCCAAAGGTTGGGTTAAGGATACAGTCCAAATTTCGGGAATTACAGGAAGTACCGGTGCCGGTAAGAAATTGGCAGATACAAGTCATTTCAGCTATAGAACAGGGAATATGTCTGTTTACAAATTGTTCACTCATCAGCACCTCAAAGAAATCAAGCAAACTTTTGGTCAGCTATTTGCTGAGTTCAATCAGGAAATTCTTTTTGTCCCTTATCGCGGAAATTTCTCTCGCGGGATATGGATCACCGCTTACTTTCCTTTCGAAGGAGATTTGGATGATGCTAGAAAGGTGTACAAAGATTTCTATCATGATGCTCCATTCACGCATGTTTCGGATCAAGATATCGACATGAAGCAAGCGGTCAATACCAACAAATGCATCCTTCATTTACAAAAAGAAAAGGGGCAGTTGGTCATCTATTCTGCCATTGACAACTTGCTCAAAGGAGCCTCCGGCCAAGCAGTCCAAAATTTCAACATAGCTTTTGGATTGGAAGAAACTGCCGGGCTGCATTTAAAAAGTATCGCTTTCTAACCTATCAACCATGAACCTATTTGACGTATATCCTTTGATCAATGTCACCCCAGTAAAAGCGCTAGGGTCAAAACTTTGGGATGAAAAAGGAGACGAATACACAGACCTTTACGGAGGCCATGCTGTGATTTCCATCGGACACAGCCACCCCCATTTCAACCAAAGAATCAAAGACCAATTGGACAGGATCACTTTTTATTCCAATTCTGTCCATATCCCAGTCCAGCAACAACTAGCCAAGAAATTGGGGGAAATGTCGGGATATCCTGACTTCAATCTTTTCCTTTGCAACTCCGGAGCAGAAGCCAATGAAAATGCATTGAAATTAGCTTCCTTCGCAACAGGTAAATCCGGATTTATTTCATTTTCAGGTGCTTTCCACGGCAGGACTTCTGGTGCTGTTGTATTGACAGACAATCCAAAAATCGTAGCCCCTTTCAATCAAAGGGCTGATGTATTTATCCTTCCTTGGGAAAATATTGAAGCGGTAGAAAACCAGTTGAAAGTAGGAAACATTGCAGGAATCATCATTGAAGGTATTCAGGGTGTCGGCGGCATCCATGTTCCTTCCCCTGAATTTCTATGGGAGGTTTCAAGATTGGCAAAAACTTATGGCGCAAAACTGATCCTTGACGAAGTACAATCAGGATATGGGAGAACAGGAAAATTCTTTGCACATCAATGGGTGGAAGGTTTGGTCCCTGACCTCATCACGATGGCAAAAGGGATGGGTAACGGTTTTCCAATCGGAGGCGTGTTGATTCATCCTGATTTCAAAGCCTCCTACGGTCTTTTGGGGACGACTTTCGGAGGCAACCACCTAGCCTGTGCAGCAGGATTGGCAGTGCTTGAAGTAATAGAATCTGAAAATCTCCTGCCCCACGCAGAGAAAATGGGAGAATTCTTGATTTCGGAATTGAAAAAAATCTCCGGGGTGACCGAAGTCAGAGGAAAGGGACTTATGATTGGAGTAGACCTTGACAGGGACGCTGCCCCTGTTCGTTCTGAATTGGTGAGCAAATACAAAATTTTCACAGGCAGTTCAGCAGGAAAACAGACCATTCGATTGCTTCCACCTTTAAATATTGGACCGAATGAGCTATCTTCGTTTATAGGTAGTTTAAAAGAAATATTGAATTGATTTCAAATTCATACCCCATCCCATCCATTAATTTTGGATAGAAATTGAATAAAAATGATGCACTTTACCAAATTTGAAGATAAAGCCACCGCAGAAAAACTCATCCAAAAGGCACTTGATTACAAAAGGGATCCTTGGATCGATCAGGCTAAAGGTCAAAGAAAAAGAATTGGATGCATTTTTTTAAATCCCTCACTCAGAACAAGGGCGAGTACCCAAATTGCTGCACAACAACTCGGTATGGAAGCCATCGTCATGAACATGGACAAAGAAGGATGGGCATTGGAAATGCGGGAAGGTGTCACCATGAACAAAGGCACTGTCGAACATATTAGGGATGCAGCAGGTGTATTGGGTTCTTACTTTGACATCCTTGCGATACGGGCATTTCCTTCATTGACCAACAAGCAGGAAGATTTGGAGGATTTTGTTTTCAACCAATTTATCAAATACTCCGGAATCCCAGTCATCAGCCTGGAATCTGCGATCCGCCATCCTTTGCAAAGTCTGGCAGACATGGTAACCATCCATGAAAACAGGGGAATTGATAAAAAACCAAAAGTAGTCCTTACATGGGCACCGCATATCAAAGCAATTCCTCATGCAGTTGCAAATTCATTTGCAGAATGGGCCATCGGATGCGGTCATGACCTTACCATCACCCACCCTTATGGATATGAATTGGATGAGAACTTTACCAAAGGAGCAAATATCGTCCTTGACCAAAAAGAAGCTTTGGCAGGAGCTGATTTTGTCTATGTCAAAAACTGGTCAGGATTCAATGATTATGGTAAAATACTAAATACGGACAGTTCTTGGATGCTGACAGAAAAGCATCTAAAACATGCCAAGAATGCCAAAATTATGCATTGCCTTCCTGTAAGGAGAAATCTTGAATTGTCAGATGAGATGTTGGACGGACCAAGAAGCCTTGTCATGCAACAGGCACATAATAGAATTTTCGCAGCCCAATCAGTGATCAGCCATATTTTGGATCAAAAATAATCTGGGGTCTAACCTTAGTGGAAAAACCCATCAGCTCAAACCTAACAAATCATGAATATCAGCATCATCAAAATCGGAGGAAATGTCATTGACTTTCCGGCAAAGTTGGAAGAGTTTCTCTTCCTTTTTTCCAGATTTCCGGGAAAGAAAATCCTTGTTCATGGAGGAGGAATCATGGCCACCAAATTTGGCGAAAGCCTCGGGGTCATGCCCGAAATGGTGGACGGAAGAAGGATTACAGACAAGGAGACGCTTGATATAGTGACCATGGTCTATGCAGGCTTGATCAACAAACAGGTAGTCGCAAAACTCCAAGGTCTCAAACAAAACGCCATTGGTATGACCGGCGCGGACGGAAACCTGATCAGGTCTGATAAAAGACCTGTCAAAACGATCGATTATGGATTTGTGGGGGATATCAAGGAAGTCAATGTAGACCTGATCCAAATGCTCCTCGATAAGGATATCATTCCGGTGGTTTGTGCCATTACCCATGACAAGAAAGGCCAATTACTAAATACCAATGCCGACAGCATCGCATCCGAGCTTGCCACCAACCTCTCCAAAAACCACAAAGTCAACCTTTACTATTGCTTTAATAAGTCAGGGGTCCTGATCGATGAACATAACGACAACTCGATCATCCCCATGATCAATGAGGAAATCTACGCTGAGCTCAAAAAAGAGAACGTCATCCACTCTGGTATGATCCCAAAATTGGACAACGCCTTCGCGGCCTTGAACAAGGGAGTCAACTTTGTTTGGATTGGAAAAGCAGAAAATCTTCTGTTAGCAGCAAAAGGAAAACTTTCGGGTACCACTATCGAAAAACACCGCTACGACTTATACTGACCTCGAGTCAGGTAAATTATAAATTCACTATGAATTACTCCAATCCTTCGTTCCAAAGTCTTTATGAAGAGGCCATCTCTTTGTTGGTTTCGATGATAGAGACTCCGTCATTTAGTAAGGAAGAGGAAAAAACCGGAGACTTAATTGCCGATTTTTTAGAGAAAATGGGCATCAAAGCCCACCGAAAAGGAAATAACATTTGGGCATTTAACAAGCTTTTTAATCCCATAAAACCCAACATACTACTTAATTCTCACCATGACACAGTCAAGCCAAATGCGGGTTATACCAAAGATCCTTTCAAAGCAATCATAGAAGATGGCCGAATTTATGGATTGGGAAGTAATGATGCAGGCGGATGTTTAGTAAGTTTGATTGGGGCTTTCTGTTATTTTTACGAAAAAGATATTCCCTATAACCTGATTTTGGCGGCTACGGCTGAGGAAGAAATATCGGGAAAAAACGGCGTAGAAAGTATATTGAACGAACTTCCGGAATTGGAACTCGCCATCGTAGGAGAACCAACTTTGATGCAAATGGCTGTGGCAGAAAAAGGACTGCTCGTCATTGACGCTACTGTAAAAGGAAAAGCAGGACATGCGGCAAGGGAAGAAGGTGAAAATGCGATATATAAAGCTCTGGATGATTTGAATAAATTGCGGGAGTACCAATTCAAAAAGGAATCTCCTTATCTGGGAAAAACCAAGGTGACCGCGACCATCATTCAAGCAGGTTCCCAGCACAATGTTGTCCCTGATACCTGTACCTATACACTTGACGTCAGAGTCACTGACAGCTATACTTTGGAAGAGGCACTCGCTGAATTAAAGAACATTCTTAAAGCTGAATTGAATCCCCGATCACTCCGGTTGAATTCCTCAAAAGTACCCGATGATCATAAAATATTGAAAGTAGGGAAAATGTTGGGTCTAGAAACTTACGGTAGCCCTACCCTTTCGGACCAAGCTTTGATTCCCTTTCCTTCAGTCAAAATCGGACCAGGGGACTCTGCACGTTCACATACCGCAGACGAATTCATTTATTTCAAAGAAATCCAAGAAGGGATCCACGGATACATTGCTTTACTTGAAAATTACTTCCAATTACCCTAAAATTACTCAAGAACTATTTCGACCTTATTTCATTTCTATTTCCGCCTTATTTCCATTTATTTCAAATAACTCAATAACAAGTTACTTATTAACCAATAACTCAATTACCAACCATGAAACTCTGGCAAAAAAATACAGGCTCAAAAAAAGAAGTTGAAAGATTCACTATCGGCAGAGATCCTGAATTTGATGTCATTCTTGCACCATTTGATGTTTTGGGTTCAATGGCACATGCCATCATGTTAGAAAAAATTGGCTTATTAGAAGCTGATGACCTGATAATGCTAAAAACAGGACTGAAAGAAATCTATCTGGAAATAGAAAAAGGGCAGTTCAAAATTGAAGAAGGTGTGGAAGATGTCCACTCCCAAGTTGAATTCCTATTGACACACAGGTATGGAGAAGCCGGAAAAAAACTCCACAGTGGCCGTTCCCGAAACGACCAGGTCTTGGTAGACCTCAAATTGTATTATAGGGCGGCCATCAGAGAAATCGTAGAAGCTACCGAGGAACTCTTTGGCTTATTGATCCAACTTTCAGAGAAACATAAAAACGATCTCATGCCGGGTTATACCCATACCCAATTGGCGATGCCGTCTTCTTTCGGTTTATGGTTTGGTTCTTTTGCAGAAGGTCTTACCGAGGATTTGGATTTGCTTTATGCAGCTTACAGACTCTCCAACAAAAACCCACTTGGTTCGGCAGCAGGTTATGGGTCTTCTTTTCCATTGGACCGGACACTGACCACCAAACTTCTTGGGTTTGACGACCTCCACCACAATGTCATCAACGCTCAAAACAGCCGTGGTAAAACAGAAAAGACCATCGCTTTTGCAATAGCGGGTATTTCAGGAACTTTGAATAGATTGGCTGCGGATGTCTGTATTTTTATGAACCAGCATTTTGGATTCATCACCTTTCCGGATGACCTGACCACAGGTAGCAGCATCATGCCCCATAAAAAGAATCCCGATGTTTTTGAATTGATCCGTGCAAAAACCAACCAACTTCAAGGAATGCCGAATACTATCACTTTGATGTTGACCAATACCACCACAGGTTATCACCGAGACCTTCAATTGTTGAAGGAAGTTCTTTTTCCGGGAATTGAAAATTTATTGGATTGCATCAGGATGAGTACTTTCATGTTGAATGAAATAAAAGTCAAACAAAACATCCTTGCAGACCCATTTTTCAGACATGCTTTCAGCGTTGAAGTGGTCAATAATCTGGTATTAAAAGGAATGCCTTTCCGTGATGCGTATAAAAAAGTCGGCATGGATATAGAAAAAGGCGAATTCTATCCCGATCAGAACCAAGTGGCCCATACCCATGAAGGCAGTATCGGAAATCTTTGCTCAAATGAAATCACTGAAAAGATGGAAAAGGCAATTCAGAAGTTTGATTTTGAAAAAGTGAATGTGGCTTTGGAAAACCTAATGAAAATCTGAGCCAAATATTTTATTCTAACCGATGAGGATGGTCACTTCGTGAAATCAGTATTGAAATAAATTTTGGCGTCATCCAAAGTTTTTATCAAGCCCATCAAGTTGGTAGGTGTATTGAGTTTGAAATCAGAAAATTTAATTGGCAATTCACCCTTAAAATTGATCCGATTTTCTTCCTGACTAACTTTCACAGGAAAATTTACTTCCTTGGTGATTCCTGCAATTGACAAATCTCCTCTCGCCTCCAAAAGAAAGCCCGAACCTTTGATTTCCTTCAGGCTAAAATTTATGTGTTTGTATTCTTCTGTTTTCAAAGCTTCATAGGCGTGCTTATCAAGTGCTTTGTTCCCGCTTTTCAAACTCTCAGATTCCATTTCTACCCAAAGACTTTTGATCTCTTTTAACTCTGTACCCTCAATCAAAAACTGACCTTTCCCAATTGCGGAAGTTGAGGTAAGGGTCCAGGTCCTGATATTTGATTTGCCCACGATTTTGAGTTCAGAAGATGGAGAAAGCGTGTAGGAAGTCTGTCCTTGCAGTGGATGAATAATCGAAGCCATCCAAACAAAACAAGCGGCTATAAGCATCAAAATTTTGGTATTTTTCATAGCTAATTTTGAAAATTGAAAGTTTAACTTTATTCAATAACAAACTCAGGTAATAACAGGAAAAGGGCTTGACTCTCTCAGTCTAAAAATATCATGCTCATTAAACCAATCTACTACAATAAAAAATGCATTTACCCGAAAACAAATTCAGAAACCTAATGTAAAATCTAAGGTAAGTTTTTCTTCAACTTTGACAAGTCCCCCCATTTTTTTTGGTGCTTCCAAATTCAGTTCTTCAAAACTCAAAATCAGATTTGCGTGAAGTCCTTCGGGAACTCTTTTCAAAACAAGGGATGAAAAATCTAATTTTTTTCCTACTAAGGTTACTGAAAGATCGCAGGTATAATGTCCATAATTGGACTTGAGGTTTTGTACTTTGACACGGGCTGAGGGGAATTTGTCTGATTTTATTGTATTTCTAAAATCCCGGTTTATCAAAAAATTGCCGCAGGAAAAATCCCTGACCGGGATATCAAAAACCATTTCTTTTGGTGTTCCTTCAAAGTCAATAAATAACGTATCCTTCAAGCCTACTTTTGAATAATCACAGCTAAATCCGCCGATCGAGGTCTGACCACTTACTGTGATCATCTTTCTGGTAACTATTACCTCTCTCTCTTTTGTTTCGGGATTCAGGAGAATCAAAATCAAGGCTAGAAGGATACGCATCATGCTAATTTATTATTAGAATCCAATTACACCTTCAATCATGAGGCCATTGAATTTACCGCCATTTCTGATATCTGTAGCAGCAAAGTTACTGTAGTTCTGCTGAACGTATTCCAATTTAGCTAAAACATTTTTGGTTACAAACCATCCGCCGCCGATCTGGATTCTGTCCAGGCTTACATCCAATCCTGATCCTGCTAATTTACCGTTGACTTCATTATACCTTCCTGCAACGTAGTATTTTTCGTTTCTACCAAATCTGTAGACAAGGTCAAGTCCAGTTTGTTTCCAAGTTCTGTCCACTGTTTCGTTAGCAGCCCTACCTTTTGATTGCTCGAAGTTACCAAAGAGTTCCAATCCGTGGAATTTAATGAAAGGGTTGACCACTAGGGCAGTGATGTTATTTGTTTGACCTGGGTTGATACGTCCTGAGGTGAAGTTGGCAGAAGTAGAAGCCAAGGTATTTTCCATCACTAGGTAATATCTTGAACCTGCACGGTCACCACCCCACAAAGTGTTTCTTGCTGAACCTGAAGTGGTGTAGACAGAACCTGTCAATCTCACTCTCAAATCGTCAGAAAGTTGTTTGTCGTATCCCAATTTACCGATAAATGAAGGCTTTCTTGCAGCAGGATTTGTTACACCACCTTGAATTTCACCACCTGTGACAGCAGCCATGGCCAATATACCGTTAGATTGGAAGAACAACTCACCACCAACTTCTGTAGTGAAAGCATCCATAATGTAGTTTCCGATGAACGGGTTGTACATAGCGTTACCGTTGTCAGTTCTTCGGAATTGGGCATCACCATAGTTAATCTGCATGTGTCCCACTCGTAGTGTAAGGTATTTATCAAACCAGTCGGTATTGCCTACGTTTAGAAAGCTCAATTTATCCACCTGTAAGTAGCCACCTTTTACCCAGGTTTCAGGGTGGTGTCTAGAAGACAAGTAAGCAATCAGGTTCAATCTCAAACCATCTGCCAAGGCCACGTCAATGTTAAGGTTGGCAGTGGCAAGGTTGGTACCTGCACCGATATCTGCTAATTTGTTTAGGTTCACATTATTGGCATTCAACACTTCATTTGCAGTGTTTGAATGGCTTAGGTTTTGCCATTGTTGGGTGAAATGACCCCCAATACGAACTTTCATTCCTTCATATTCGATAGTATCAGCTTTTCCGGTTTCGAAAATATTGATACCTCTTTGGTCATAAGGTCTCCAGAATTGCAAGTCTCTCTGTAGTCCTTGGGCAAATGTGGATAAGGATAACCCCACAAAAGCGATCGCAGCAATAAAATACTTTTTCATGATGTAAAGGTTTTAATTGATAGGTTGAAATGTTGTTTTAAATGATATTTTGACTTCGTCTCTTGTTTTTACAGTTCCCATCAAGGCCGTTGGCGGAGTGATGGAAAACGTTGTAAGTTTTGTATCAAAGCTTCCTTCAAAAGTAAATTTGTTTCCACTTTGGGTAACTTTGACAGGAAATGATGCAGGTTTTGTGACTCCCGCGATTGTAAAATCGCCTTTTGCCTGAAAACTGCTTCCGCTGCCAGTGATCTCTTTTAAAGTGAAGCGGATTTCTTTGTTCTTGCTTGTGTCTAGGGCCTTGTAAGCGTTGTTGTCCAGACCCTTCGTCCCACTTTTTAGACTTTCAGCCTGGGCAGATACCGAAGCACTTTTCACGCCTTTGAGTTGGTTGCCTTCCACTACCAAAAGGGCTTCTCCTTTTGCGGTATTGGTCGTCATAGTCCAGTCATGCAAACTAGATCCGCCGTCTATTTTTAAAGTTGGTGAGGCTGAAAGCGTGTACTTAGTTTGTGCTTGAATTGTCGAAATTGCTGATATCAGGATAAAAACCATTATCGTTGATATCGTCTTCAATCTGTTTTTCATAATCAGTTGTGTTTGTTTGATGATGCTAAATTGGGGATATGCATCTCATTAAAACATGATGAAAATCATTAAATAGTATGATTTATCGCACAACGATATTTTATGGAATAAAGCAAAATAAAAAAACAGAATCTCCTCCTATAATCAAGAGAAAATTCTGTTTTTCAACAAAAAATCACAATAAAATAAATACTATATTTTATTTGAATAATTTTTCCAAAATTTTATATGTTATTAGATAAGTCGGACGGACCCCCTCCATACCCAATGCGCCTGATGCAAGGGTGCTTCCTGTCTCCAAAGGATTGTCAGATGCGTAATACGCATAAAGCACTTTTACATTTTTTGAGATGTTCTGCCTGATCTTACTTTCTGATTGAATGGCCTTCTGATAATGCGCCCCTTCCATTTCCAAACCTATGGCCTGCCAGCTTGATTCCATCAAGTAGCTAAGTACATCCTTGTTTTGAAGTGAAGTACCTAAAACCGTAAACATGGTACCCTCAAACACGCCCAAGCCATATCCTTCAAAGTCTTGTTTTTTCAATTCATTCCTGATAGGATAATTGTCAGCTGTTCCTTCAAAAACATGGCTTGTGGGGATCATGATGTCCCCTTTTTTTCCGGTAAGGATTCCTGCTTTTCCCATAATAGAAGCTGAAAGCACATTCAAAGGATAAGACTTACCATTGATATGGTCATAAGGTTTGAGCAATTCATCAAAGCACTCATAAGCCTGCTCACCAAATGCATAATCCATGATCAGAATCACAGGTTTCTTTTTGTCTTCTTTAGCGATTTTGACTCCGGGAATAAGGGAATCATTGGACATTTTGGCGGTATCAATGAGCTGCACGTTGATATTGGTACCTGAAGTATCATGAACTTCAATGAGGCCATTTTTCAAAGCAAAGTTCCAAATCTCTTTGCCTTTATTGACTTTTGCCCCGGTACTGATATCCATGGCGATTTTTTCTATTTCTTCGAAAGAATTTAATCCCAATGCCTGATGTCCATAGATGGTGTTAGCCACACTATGGAGATTGGCAGAGATAATATGGATTGGCCTTTCTATCAATCCCGCTTCAAAAAGAACTGATTTGATCGCATTGGCCCATAACTCCCCGTATACGTGATGCCCAACCCGCTGTCTCAAAGTAGACGAAAAGGATATCTCCCTGTCTTTGCCGTTGAAAAACTCATCCATAGCAAGTTTTCCTAAGTGGTATACAATCGAAAAAAGGCTGCTTGTGTGCGGAGAAGATTCAAATTTCTGAACAGCCTCGTGGGTCTCATCAAATGTCCTTCCGATCACATGACTGAGATAAGAGCAAGCCACTTCTCTGTCAAACTCCTCACCGTTCACTTCTTTCTCGACTGTTTTTTCCAACATTTCCCAGTTTAGGTCTATTCTTCCTTTATGGTCTGTGCTGTTGGATTTGATTTTTTCTGATTCGATATAAAGAAAAGTAATGTGCGTGAGGATATCATAAATATCTGATCGACCGCGGGTCATTTCGACATACATCTGATCCTGATCCACACGGTAACAGTTTCTTTTCCGTTTGGCAGGGATGATAGCCGAAAAAGTAGAGTTTTCATATCCTTCCCTGCTGATCAACCTGATATAGCGACATTGTTCGATTCCTCTCGGAAGGCGCTCCATTACGTACAATAACCCGTCCAATTCAATTTTTTCATCGTCGCCCAACAGCCCATAAATCTCAGGACTCAACACCAAAAGTGAATCTACAAGCGACTCACCGGAAACTCCCATCGGCTTGTAAGAACCCCTCATAAACAGGTGTCTCATGGTGATATAGAGTTTTTCGATGGCTGCCCGTGATTCTTGTGCGCGTGTTCTTTGCATAGTTTTTAAAATTTTTTTATTGGATAAATTCTACAAACTTAATCATTTTTACCCAATCTCTAAGGTTAAATTTTCATTATCCTTACTTTCGAGGCAGTAACTCAGGCATATTTTTGTCTCAAAACATTCAGATGATGTTGGGCATGACCGGCAATAATATGAAAGAGCGCACGGACTGAAACTTGAAAACCATTGGCATTTCCGATATTGGAATAGGAAGATTCCGGCAGGTAATTCAAAAGTGAGACCAATGCCTTTCTTGACAATTCAAAATCTTCCAACAATGCCGAAAGCGGGATTAGGTTAAAATCAGCAGTTGCCACATATTGGTCTTGGTCAAAACCAGGAAGAGATGCTTTTTCGCCTCTTGCAAAGCACAAAGCCCTGAATGCCATGATCCTATCCGTATCTATAATATGTCCCAAAACCTCTTTGGCAGTCCATTTTCCAGGCTCATAAGCCAAAAGGCTTTTTTCCTCTCCCATTTCCTGATAAAAATTTCTGATCTCTGTCACTTGCTCCAAAAGTAAAACAGGAATATCCTTCCCTTTTACCCAAGACACATATCCGGTATAATATGACTGGTATTCACCTTCGCGGGGTACTAATAATTCGTTCATGTAATTCTGTTTTAAAATTGAGGTATCTAAAGGTAAATTTAACCCATTCACCTTGAGCATTACCCATTATGAAAAAAATTTTACTCATAGCAGCTTTTTTTGCTTTTAATTTTGCAAACGCACAGACTCAAATCATCCACCGTGATGTCGAGATAGAAAAGATGGTCAAAGAGATATCCGCAACCAATCTTGAAAAATATGTCAGAGACCTTGCCGGATTCCGAACCCGCCATACGCTTAGTCCCAACAATCCGAAAGATGGAATCTCTGCTTCCCAAGAATACGTGCTCAACCATTTCAAATCCTTCGAAGCTACATCCGGTGGCAGGCTGACAGCTTTCCTTGATACTTATACCATACCTGCTGACAACAGAAGAATCCCTGCTGATGTCCAATCCGCAAATGTGATGGCTACTCTCAAAGGTACTGATCCAAATGACAACAGGGTTTTTATCATTTCCGCCCATGTGGACAGCAGGGCTTTGGATGTGATGAACACCAATATCGATGCTCCCGGAGCCAATGACGACGGATCGGGTGTGGCCGCAGTCATCGAATTGGCAAGGATAATGTCCCAAAAATCTTATCCTTCCACTATCATTTTTGTGGCTGTTTCCGGTGAAGAACAAGGCCTCAAAGGAGCTGCCTACCTTGCTGAAAAAGCAAAAAAGGAAAACTGGAATCTTGTGGCGATGCTCAACAATGATATGATCGGAAACTCCAATTCATCAGAAACCAATATTAATGACAATACGCGTGTCAGGATCTTTTCTGAGGGCGTACCTGCGGCAGAAACTGAGCAGATGGCGGCCATCAGGCGGTATACCAACGGAGAAAACGACAGTAAATCACGTCAGCTTGCTAGGTATATGAAAGAAGTCGGTGAAAGGTATGTCGATCAGCTGGAAGTGAAACTGGTTTACAGAAATGACCGTTTCCTCAGAGGTGGAGACCATACACCGTTTGCAAGAGAAGGATTTACAGCCATCAGGGTCTGCGAAATGAATGAAAACTATTACCACCAACATGAAAATGTCCGGATAGAAAATGGCATCCAATATGGTGATTTGCCCGAGTTCGTGGATTTTGAGTACATGAGAAAAGTGACAGGGATCAACTTGGCATCTTTATATTCAATGGCTTCAGCACCTTCCGAACCGCAAACTGTCGGGATTGATGTCAGGAAACTTAGCAACACCTCCACCCTTAGATGGGAAGTTCCTGCTAAAGGAAAAGCCAAAGGTTATTATGTATTGATGAGGGAAACAGATTCGGCAACATGGGAAAAGAAATTTTATACAGAATCAACTACTTTGACAATCCCCTATTCGAAAGACAATTATTTCTTTGCCGTACAGGCGGTTGGTGCAGATGGACATGAAAGTATGGCCGTATTCCCTCAGCCGATTACCAGGTAAAAATGGAATTGATCGAAATTAAATGAAATAAGGTAGAAATAGATAGAAATAAAGTTGAAATAAATTCTTTAAAAATAAACGCTAAAAATAAAGGGATAGGTTTGATGATTGGAAAATTTATATCGCCGAAGGCATTATATCAACCTATATCACGAAGCTTATATCTTTTAAATATCACCGAAGGCATATATCCCTTTATATCGTGTAGCTTATATCTATTAAATATCGCCGAAGGCATATTTCAAATTATATCGCGAAGCATATATCTATATTTTAGAAAGGATAACCGATTGCAAAATTAAGCACCATATTTTCCCTTCTCCATGCAGCATCCAATACATTAAAGGTATCGAGCCACCTGTCGTTTTCAGGTAGCCAGGGTTTGCGGACAGGAAAAGCAAGGTCAAACCGCAATACAAAAAGATTGATGTCTATCCTGAGTCCAAAGCCTGCCCCTACACCTAGTTCTTTTGCCCAATTTCTGGAGAATTTACCCCCGGGAAGGGCATCATTTTCATTGAAAAGCCAGATGTTACCCGCATCCGTAAATACCGCTCCTTTTAGGTACTTGTTAAGTGGAAACCTCAATTCCACATTTCCTTCCAGCCGGATATCACCTGCTTGGTCAAAAAACCCACTTGTACTTGCGTCTTCAGGTAAAAATATACCCGGTCCCAATGACCTTATTCTAAATGCCCTGACACTTCTGGGACCTCCTGAGAAAAACTGCTTCACAAAAGGAAGGGATACCGAATTGCCCAAAGGAACCCCGACTCCACCGTAAAGTCTGGTGACAATCATACTTTCCTTTGAAAATTTGTGGTAAAATCTGATGTCCATCTCATTTTTGACGAATTGGGCATATTCCAGTCCGAATACAAATCCCGGATTTTCCGTATCCAACAGGGTGTTGATTCCCTTCAAAAAATTACCTGCAAGGTCTATTGTCGTCGAAAAGAATATCGCATTTTTCCTATGGGTATCCACCAGTTGATTGTAATTGAAAGTATAATTCATCCCTAGGATAAACTGTTGTTCAAAACTTCTTCGCAAAAAAGGATTGGATTCCAATATTTCATCAAATTCAGGAGTGGTTCTGATCAGGTTGACAATGCTTGCACTGATAGGATTGAACTCATGATAGGTGTATTTATTGATGTTCCAGAAATAACCAAAAGAAGTATTGTAGGAATTGAGAAGATATAAGTCTGTCCTGTTCTGATATTCCACTCCTGCAGTAATCCTGGTTTTGGGAATCGCAAATTTGAACCTGTTCATAACAGGGACAGGGAAAAGAACTCTCGGAAATACCAAAGAACCCTGCAATCCGAACTCAATAGATTGCTGCGCTTGCCTGTCTCCTGATTGCAATTGCACTTCATATCCGAACTTTGCTGTCAGATTGAATATTTCGCCTCCTTTAAATAAGTTCCTATTTTGGAAGTTGAGCTGCAATGCAGGCCCCACGAAACTGTTTGACTTGGTGACTCCCTGAACCTCTGCACGTACCGACCTTTGATTGAGAGGAGAAAGTAAAATCCGGGCATTTAGCGGATAGTTTCCATCCTCACCTCTGATACTGTCTGCTTCTTCAAATGAAATATTGACATACCTGAAATTTCCGATGGAAGAAAGCCTATTGGATGTTTGACGGGAGATCTGCGGATCAAACTTTGAACCTTCCCTGAACAGAATATAATTGGCCAGTAAGTCCGGCTTAAAAACCAATTCAGATTGAATGATGTCAATCCCATTGATATTTACAGTATCTGGATCCGTGATATCTTCATTGATGGCATAGTTTGGAAATACTTTGATATCCTGAATCGTGTAGGGAAATTTGGATTTGACAGGTGTATTCCCTTTGAGTCTCAAATAAAGGTCAAATCTCCTGTCCTCATATTGGTTGGTATCAGCTTCGAAAATCAAAAGATCCCCATTGAAATTATAGTAGCCCTTTGATTTGAGTTCCAAATCTATTCTCTCCCTTTCCTTTTTTAAATTGTCCAGGTCCAGTTTACTTCCTTTGACCAAATCGGTCTTATCAAGCGAGGTTTTTATTTCTTGAATGACTTCCAAAGAATCTCCTAGAAGCTGATAGGTTTCAAGGCGATAAGGTTCTCCAAAACTTAAAGTATATTCTATCCTTACGAATTTGCCATTTTCAATGAGTTCATATTTTGGCTCACCAAAAAAATACCCCATATTCTCTAACCTGTTTATCAATATCCCCGTGGTTCGCTCAGGCTGCACGTCACTGAGATAAACCGGCTTCTCCCCAAATCTTTTTCCCAAAAATCTATTTATGAATCCGGGCTTTTCTTTGCTGCTTTTGTAATGCGCCCACAATCCAAACCTTGTTCCCAAAATTTTGGCATTAGGTTCAGGTTTGACGAGGTTATCGAGATCACTTTGGAGGTTGGATCTCTCGGATTTGGTAAGTGGAGCTTCAAGGTTCAGGACATGTCCCGTGTAAAGCCTTTGACCTTCGGGAATGAATTTTTTGACCCCACAGGAGAAGCTGAGCAGGAGAAAAATAGACAATATGATTGATGGCTGCTTACTCATGTTGTGGCATTTTATTATCCTCCTCTTTTTCCTCAGACACCTCCACATTTTCTTCTTTCTTCACTCCATCTAAGACACTTCTTCTCCAAAGTTCTTTAAAAGCGTTGAATTCCTTATTGAAAATAAGTGATATTCCGGTGACCACCAACTGTCCATCAATGACGGATTCAAATTGGTTTTTGCGGTAGGCTTTTGCCCGCCATTGTCCTCGCTGATCTAGGAGGTACTCCACACTTACATCTCCAAAAAGTGCATCTGCCTGATTCACTTCCTGATTTCCTCCTTCTACATCCACTTGACCTCCCACTGAGATGACAAGTCTGTCGTCAAGTAGTGATTGCTTGGCAGCCACATTCAATTGGGTGCGGTCTTGGCCTGCTCCGGTCTGGAAGTCAGTGTAGGAATCTAGGTCAAAATCCAATGAAAACCCTGTGTCTCCGAAAAGCTTTCCCGACAAGGCATTCAACTGGCTTGAAAGCACCTGACTGACAGAGGTGCGGGCGAGGTTAACAGATCCACCTCCCGATCCGTCATTTCCCATCACAGGGAAGAATTGGTTAAGTACCAACAATGAAAATACCTGCTTGGTAAGTTCATCTTCCTGTTCGTTGATCTGCTGGATCATTCCATAAACACTACCGCCAAATGCGCCCCTCTCCTGTTCGGCAAGATCAAGCTCAAATGAAATTTCAGGTTTCATCAATTCCCCATCAATTTTGAGGTAAACCATAAACGGAAGCACCTGTCTGAATTGGCTTTTGGTATCATTGTCAGTCCCGCTGAGTTGAGCCTGCATCAGTTCGGCTGCAGAAGTCCTGATATTATAGATGGCAGTCAGGTCAAGGGTTGCGTCCAAGGGATCCCCTCTCCATACCACCGTGCTTCCCGAGGCAAGTTCAAACCTCCTGTTTACCAGGTTGAAGAGATTCATTTCATAATGTCCGCTTCTTACTACGTACCTGCCTGACATGGAAATGTCTCCGTTAGGGTTCATCATCATATTCAAATCACCTTCTCCCTGGATTTTGAGGTTATCATTGGTCCTTTCATCGACAATGAGGTTAAACACCGTTTTTGGGTCAATCCTGAGGTTTGCTTTGACATCATACCCTTTGATGCCCTGCGTGGTAAGGTCTCCTTCCCTTTGGTAAATGAGGTCATAGGGATCCTGATGGTTTACAAAAATCACGACACCTGTCCGTTCTACCAAGTCAAGCCTGTCCTCAGGCACAATAAATGTCACTTCAGTCCCTTCATTTACTTTGAGTTGCGTATTGATCATCGGAAGGGAAAAGGTACCGCCAATCTGTAAATCAAGATCTACATTGGCTTTACCAAAAAAAAGATCGCTATCTTTTCTGGTAGAATTCATTACCTGAAAGCCCTGCGTTTTGAGCTTTAAATCAAAGCCCACATCAGCAATGTTTTCAGTAATGATCCTACCATTGGTGATAAAGGAGTCTCCTTCAGCATCTTTGATGGTGAAGTTGTTGAAATACACCGCTTGATTGTCCAGTTTAATCAATTCGTCAGGAAAATTGAAGCTAGTATTCAGTTGGCTTACTAAAAAGCCAACATCTTTAAAACCAATGGCCCCTTCATAAACAGGTTCCTTAACTGATCCAGTAACTTTAAAATCTCCCGTGATAAAACCTTTTGCCTCCCTCAAAGCGCTGTCAGAAACAATTTCCAAAAATGACATTTGCAGAGCATTGAGCTTCAGGTCCAGATCAAGACTTGTATTTAAAGAATCCGCCAGAATTGATCCGAAAATATCCAAATCCACTTTCCCTTCTTTCAGGGCAAGGTTGAAGTCGTATTCTTGAAGACTTAAGGCTTTTGCCTCTAATTCAAGAATCCCCAATGGTATATCTGCCAATTCAAAATCACTGATGGTCAGATCAGCAACCAATCCTATAGCATGGAATGGATTTACAGCAATAAAATCTCCATTCACCACCCCTTCAGCAATGGGATTTTCGGGATTGAGAAATCCAAACACGGTATGTAAGGCGAAGTTTCGAAAACCTATCCCGAGGTGTTCTTCTACCAGGTTGGGAAAATCATTTTTCACCCCAAAATACTGCTCCTCCATTCTGAATTCAACGTTTTGAAAATTCAAAGATTTTGGAGCATAAGTCACAAGGTTATTGGAGGGAATCTCCCAATTCTCTTTATTGAAAATAAGGGATTCAGGCAAAACCCTGACTTGGATAGTATCCCCAAGATTGGTAACCTGGGCTGCAAAATTGATTACAGTTTCTTGTTGGTATTTTGAATTAAAGGAAAAATTTACTTTTTGATCCCGGAAGTCTGCATGCAATCTTGTTTGGCCCATGTTTACCGGATCATAAAAAAACCTGTCAAAACTTGCATCAAAATTCAATGTCGATGCATCTCCGTCCAAATCCAGCCTGAATGTATCGATGCCTGCATTTAGGTAGAGCAAATGGGGCAACCTAACTAATGTATTTAATTTTTGAGAAGCAGAATTAAAATCAAATTTTAACAGAAGGGTATCCATCTGGTCAATATCCGAGAGCAGAAGTTGGTCAATAAAAGGTGTGGAGAGAAATTTGAATTCGGACTTGGCAACTACATTTACACTATCAGCCAATTCCGAATGGCCCACTATCACCTTATTAAAGTAATTCTCAAGGGAAAGAGAAAGATTTGATAATGAACTGTTTACTGTAAAAAAACCATTTAAAAAATCAGATTGAACCTTCAAATCTGACAGCTGATCTGAAAGACGGGAATCCACCTTTATCAGTCCTATAGGAAAATCTCTCCCTTCTAAATGAAAAAAACTGTCAAAGATCTCGATACCGGCAGTCATATTTTCCGGTTTTCCTGAAAGTTCGCCTGAAATCTTAAAGTTAGTATCGATATCTTGCTTAGTAGCCCCGATTGCTTGCGTATTGAGTTTTTTTACATCCAACAAGAAGTTTAATTCAGGTGAAACCGTATCTATTTTAGCAGTGGCATTGAAGTCAAAATCAACATTTTCCTTTGAAAATACAGCTTGTAATGTGGCCACTGTATCTTTGGCAGAAAGGGATAATCCAAGCTGAGAAAGGTCAATATCCTCCCAAGCCAGATTGCCAAAATCAACTTTCATCAAACCTTCCAGATCATACCATCCCGAGCCACTCCCTTCTAGATGAGAGACGAGACTGATGGGCTCCAATTGTGGAAGGTCGAGGATTTTGCCAAGGTCTAATTCTTGAACATTCAATGTAGAATTCACAAAATAGACTTCATCTCCATTGACCGTTCCTTCCAAAGACACATTCCCTTCACTTGTTTCCAGTAATATTTCTGTTTTGAAATCCTCAAAACCACCGATTGCCATAGCAGTTAGTTTGATGTCTTCGGGAATCTGATAGCTCCCATCTTCCAAAAATGATTCAATTACCCTACCTTTGGTTTCAAAAGTAAAGTCCGGGATATTAACAGACATTCTTTCAAAATCAACTGCATTTACTATCCCGGCTGATCTGATTTTTAACTTGGTAAGCTTCCCATAGGACAAGTCAAATGCAGGAATATTCAATCTTGCCAGACTCCCTGAAATTGACCCGGAGGCTTTTAGCCCGTTCCTTGTTAATTCCTTGAAATAGATATCATTTTTATATTCAGGTACAAAAAAGAGGGCTTCGGATGCATCCGTTTCAAATTGCTTAAACTGGATATCAAAACCTGCTTTCTCAGGATTATTGATAAATCCATCCAAACTTTGATAGGTAATCAAAAAATCACCTTTCAGCAAGGATTTTCCTGTTTGGACATCGATGCCTTCTATGTTGATTTTATTGTCATCCGCCCCGAGTTTGGCCTTTAGTGTTTGTAGTTCCAATCCACTTCCTTCTATTAGGGAAAAATCATCTATGGCAGCTTTTGCTTTTTGATCTTTCAGAAAAAGGCTGTGGGCTTGGAGGTTTAACTTTGACAGAGTGATTGCTTCAGGATTAAAAACACCCTTTTTGACCACACCGCCTCCTGAATAAAAATTGAATTCGTCATTTTCCAGCTTGAGAGAGCCAACCTCCACCCACCAATCCGGCCATAAAAAAGCTGCCGATTCTTGGCTAGGTGCTACATTTTGACCGATGTCATCCGGATTTATCCTCAAGTCAATCTTGGAATCAGACAAAGCCAAGGATTTTAGCATGATTTTGTTTTCCTCCAAATTGGCTTCGGGAAGGGATAGGAATAAATCCCCAATATTCATTCTTGTAGAAATACCATCAGGTGTTGAGGTGTATTCCATTTTGCTGTTATGGATTTCAACCATGTCCAAAACCAATAATGGCAAAGGGGAAACAGAAAGTGTATCCACCTCCTCCGAAGGTGGAAAAGGATGGGTCTGAAGGTAAATGATGTTTGCTTGGTCGATCAGTACATTTTGAATCCCAAAATCCATTTTATTAAGATCGAATCTGTCTGACTCAATCCGGATTTCTTTCCAACCTGCGATTAGGTCTATACCCAAAACCTGATCATCATAGTGCAGACTGACATTTTTAAGGTCAATGGGACCAAAAGAGAGCTCTGGAAAAGGTGCTACACTGTCTGTCTCACTGATAGAATTGGCACTATCAACCGGACTGACAAATGCATCCACCAAAAAGCTAAAATTAAAATCCTGATAAACAGAATCCCTTTTGACATTGGCTACCAAACCATCCAAATCTATTTTTGAGATATTGATTTCTCCATTTCTGATCAAAGGCAGAAATTCAATGCCTGTCTCCAGATGATTAGAATATACCAAAGTATCTCCTTTCAAATCTTCCAGATAAAGTCCCTTGAGGGAAATATTTCCTACGAAAGTGATGAAAAGCTTGTCTATCCTGACGGCTGTACCAGTTTTATTGGAAACATACTTGGTAGCTTTTTGGACAATGATATCTTGTCCCCAAGGACTCCTGATGAAAAAGAAAAGCCCAACCAACAAAAGCAGGATTACAGCTATTGTAATGCCTAAAGTTTTTAGAAATATCCTTACAAACTTTTTGATGGGCTTTGGAATTTGATGTCTTGGCTAATCCCAAATATAAGGTTTAAACCCCTTTCATAACGAATTATTATGCTATTTGTAATCTCCATTTTTCAAGTATACATGAAGAAACAATCAACTCAAGGTTAATTAATCGTTACCATTCCAAAATGTCGAATTTTAAAATCATCAATTTACTAATTTGACCAAATAATATTCTTTTGAAAATGACCCACATCCTTTTCAGTATTATTTTCTTGATGGCAAGCTATTTTTTGGCTGTATTAGCTTTGGTACAGGGATATATTCCGGGAGGATATAGAATTGAAAAAGGGGACGATGGAAAAACCCGTGAATTCCTGCAATATTTAAAAATACTTGGAATCAGTTTTATCATTGCCTCTGCCCTATCAGGCATGATGTTTTATTTTTTTATTTATCCCAGCTATGAGTTTATATGAGGATTTTATCAATCCTTTTTTAGAGATATCAATTTTTTTACCCATTTTACAGACACAAAAATTCCATTATCCTAACCAAAAAAACCCATGGACTATATCATCAGACCTTGTGAAGAAAAGGATTTGTCAGATTTGGTAAAATTGTGCGCTGCACATGCCGAGCATGAAAAATCAGATTATTCTCCTGAAGGAAAAATTGAGGGCCTCAGGGAAGCCATCTTCGGAAAAACCAAAAAACTAAACTGTTGGATCGTAGAAATAAATGGAAAAGCAGAGGGTTTTACCACCTATACCATTGATTTTTCCACTTGGGATGCGGCTCCGTTTTTGTATATGGACTGTCTCTTTTTGAATGAAAAATGTAGAAGTACGGGCATCGGCGCCGAAATCATGCGTAGAATCCGTGAAGTGGCCAAAGAAAACAAATGTGTCAACATCCAATGGCAAACCCCGGAATTCAATGTCCGAGCAATCAAGTTTTACGTCGGACTTGGAAGTACAGGAAAGCAAAAAATGAGATTCTTTTTGAAGCCTTAAGAATGATTAATTGGTTAATTGAAAATGTCACTATTTTCATTTTTATACTCAAAGTATAAAAACAGAAAAACCTCCGAATTCGGAGGTTTTTCTGTTTATTTTAAGGTCTTTAATTAGTCGAACAAGTCAAACTTCACCCCGAAATTGATCCGGGCATTGTAATATTCTTCTTGGGCAGTTCTTTCTCTGATTCCTTGATAGTACCTCAAAGGCTGATTGGTCAAGTTGTTGGCTTCTGCAAATACCCTCCAGTTTTTGGTGATTGCATAAGATGCATTGACATCGAGGAAGGTCTGACGGTCATAATATATATCCTCAAAATTAGATCCACCTACCTCATCAATGTAACCACTTGCATGGTTCAAAGAAACCCTTAGGACCAATTTTTCGGTTTCAAAAGAAAGAGATGCATTGAACATATTTCTTGCTGTTCCCGGTAATTTGAGTTCATCATCTTCTCTACCTTCAATTCCTGAAGTTCTGGAATCAGTGAAGGTATAGTTGGCAAAAATCCCCAAGCCTTTCCATATTCCAGGAAGAAAATCAAACTGTCTTTGGATGCTTGTTTCAAAACCATAGACATTGGCTGTTCCGCCGTTTTCAGGCTGCGTGAGTTCAATTAACTGACCAAACTGAGGATCAGTAACGTTCAATTGGGTGCTTTGGTAGATGAAATTATCAACGTCTTTGTAGAAACCACCTGCCGTAAATACACCAACTGACTTATAATAATTTTCAAACATCAAATCAAAATTCATTGAAGTAGTCGGTACTAGGTTCGGGTTTCCTCTTTGTAAAGACTGGTTTTCAGGACTGAATATGGCAAAAGGAACCAAGTCAAAATAATTTGGTCTGGCGATGGTATTGGCCCAAGCCAGTCTCAAAATCCTGTTTTCATTGATATCATATTTGAAGTGGGCTCCTGGCATAAAATTGGAATAATTTTGAGTAACAGACGCTGATTGGGTGAAAGTCTCCTCATCTTCATCAAATTCATAACCTCGATATTCCAGGTTGGTGTTTTCCAATCTCAATCCAAAAATACCTGAAAGCTTGGAGTTGAACTGGTAATCAGTCATCACATAGCCTGCTGAAATGGTCTCAGAAGCTTGGTAGTTTCCGGTAATATATTCAGCCACGGCGTCTTCATAATCAAACAATGACTCATTTTTTAGGTCCAATCCTCCCAAAAATTCTTTGTCGACAAATCTTCCAGGAACATATTGAGGTCCGTTTAGAAACACCCTGTCATTTTGAAAGCTATAAGGCAAAGAACCCAGATTATTTCCACCCGGACCCAAATCCACAATCGGATCATAGACATCGTATGAGTCTGTTCTTTCTTTATATTTTGACCTCACCCTTCCGCCAAATTTCAATATTCCTTTGTTGGCTGCATACGGCATGGTAAAATCCACCCTGCCGTTTAGGTCTTCTTCGAAAGTATTGTTATTGGATTCATAGATTTCATTGAGACCAAGTCCCAATGCATCATCTTGGTTGACTAATGTAGTCAAAACTTTAAAAGGATCCCTGATGTCCAAAATAACATCTGCATTACTTCTATGTGTGATATACCTTTCATTTGGTCTATCTTCTGAAGCTTTGGCATAAGTTCCGTTCCAAGTCATTTTCAATTTGTTGAAAATATGGCTTCCTGAAAGCGTGGTGTTGATTACCCTTTGGTCTTCCAGACGTGCATTCTTAACCCTGTCATTATCAATCCCACCTTTTGTCTGAATGGCAGTCCTTCCTCTCATTTGAAAAAGATTTGGAGCCAAGGTTGTAAAATCTCCTGATTCAAAAGGCCTGTCAGTACGGTCCACTCTAAATCTGTATCTGTTTTCCCAATCATCCCTCCAATTGTACATGGTATTGAATACTATCGAATGGTTCTTATTGAAATCATAATCCAAAGCCAATGATGCTGACCTTCTTACCCTTTGTACATTATATTTTCGGATATCGAAATTATTTACAACAACAGGATTATTGGGATCATCTGTCTCCGCCCATTGAGCTTCATAATTGTCAGATCCGAAATTATGGTTATTGTAGGACCCTGAAAAAATCACTCCCAATTTGTCATTTGCAATCCTGTCCCCGATTATCAAACCACCTGTCCAGATAGGTTTATTTGTCAATAAATTGATGCCTGATGCCGCTGTACCTGAAACTCTGAGTCCGTTAGGAGCTTTTCTCGTCACAAGATTCACTGCACCGCCGATGGCATCGGCATCCATATCCGGAAGCACGGTTTTATTGACCTCTATCGTCTGAATCATATCAGAAGGAATCAAATCCATCTGAATTCTTCTATTATCACCTTCTGCAGATGGAACTCTTTCTCCATTGATCATGACTGAATTCAACTCAGGAGCCATGCCGCGAATGATGATGTTCCTAGCTTCACCTTGGTCATTTTGCATGGTGATACCGGGAATCCTTTTTATAGCATCTCCGATATTTGCATCTGGAAAACGGCCAATCTGATCTGCCGCGACGATGTTGGTGATATTTGAATTGGTTTTTTGTTGGTTTAAGGCTCTTGCTTGGCCTTTAAGTCTATCTCCAAAAACAATTACCTCGCCACCTTCCAAAATTCCGGGCATCATCTGAAATCTCATTTCCAATGTCTGCCCATCCTGAAGTGTAATTTCTTGTTTCAATGAGGTATATCCTAGGTAGGAAACTACTACATTATACTTGCCGGAAGGAACACCCTGAATCACAAAATCCCCAAGTTGGTTGGTGACAGTTCCCTTATTTGTCCCCTCCAAAACAATGTTGGCCCCTGGAAGTGAAAGGTTTTGGTCATCGATTACTTTTCCCCTGAATGTAGCCTGCGCCAAAATTTGTCCTGAAAACAGGATCAAGCTTAGCATCAAAATAAGTTGTAAACGTATTTTCATATAAAGTTTAGATAGTTTTATTTTTTGGATTTTAGGATATTGCCTGCAAGGTCTTCCCATCTGTATATTTGGAAGGTTTTATCGTCTGACATGGCCACAAAGAGTCCTTTTGTGAAATTGCTGTTTAAAGGCATACTAGTGACCTCAGAACCATCACTGGAAACAGTGGATGTTTTGATGATGGTGATCAGGTCATGTTGATGAGGATTGGATGGGGCGCCCTCCCTTGGAAAAACATGGAATTGGTTGACTTCCTGATCTGAAACAAGAATATAGCCCGTCTTCTCGTCAAGTTTGTAAATGGATATTCCTTCGTGGTCTTGGGTAAATCCTTCTGTCGCAAAAAGTGCCAATTCCTCATTTCCTTTGGTGGGATCGGCATAGTATTTTCTCACCCCTACTCCTTCGTCTGAATAGTAGATATAGCCCAATTCATTGTCTACTGCAATGGATTCGATTTCTTTCTTTCCGCTATAGTTGCCAAATTTTCTGACTAGGTCAAGTTTTATTCCTGAATCAGATCCAATGATTTCATATTGCCATAGATAGGTTCCATCGGTGGGTCCTGATTTTCTTCCGGCGATGACATAGTGTTTTCCATTTAACTTGTCATGATAAATGGCAACTCCCATTAAGTCACGAAACATTTCTCCGGTTTCTTCCTTATAGATCTCCAATCCACCAACCTGTATTTCTTTCATCTCAGGAAGGGAATAAAACCTGAGTTTGGAAGTCATCCGCTCTCCTGTTACAGCAAAATCTACTAAGGTACTTCCCATTTTTAAACCGTAGGAAACATCCACATTATTGGGTCTTTGGAGACCTTTGACTGTCAGAGAATCTATTTTTTTTCCCTCAAGGTCAAAAACAAACAAGGCCCCATCAGCATCTTTGTCTGTGCCTATAATCAGACTTTTGGAAGGATCTTCACTATTAATCCATATGGCAGGATCGTCGGTATCATATATGACCGAGTCGGTCACAAATAACGGCTTAACTTTTTGAGGCACCTCAATTACCTCTTCCGTGACTGTGTTTGGTGATTTTTGACAGGAACAAATCAAAAAGGGAATCAAAAATGGTAAACCGTAAATTTTTCTCATCATTTCGTTATTCTTTTAAATAACAAAACTAGAGTACACTCAATCTTATGCCTATTTTTTGGTGTTATCAAAAAAGCAAAAATCGAAGAATTTAAGGTTAATTATTCTTCTGATTCAGAATGATATAAAACAGAATATAAGATTGATTTTCAAGTAAATAAATAATATTATCCAAAAGTTATGACCAGGTATTTCAAAAAAATCACTTAATATTCAATTCACATTTGATCATTTCCAAGAAATAAGAAAAAGCAAAAAATACTCCTTTTGGGGTATAGTTTGAGGGTTTTGATTTTTGGAATTTTAGCTCAGTTGATTTTTCCTTTCTTTATAATACCGCTGACTATGGAAAGTTATTTGAAATTCGATATTGGTACTGGATTAAAAAAATTCAAGAATACCAAAACAATCAGCCTGGTGAATCCAAAAACCGAAGTTCCCACTAAGCCGATCCAATATAAAGTATTAGACAATATCCATCCCGGGAGAATCGCCATCCCGACGTTGGAAGGGTTTGAAATTTTGCATGTTGCCAAAATATTACGCTGTGAGGCAAATGGCAACTACACCAAAATCATCTATGACGGAAATAACTTTCCCATCATGGTTAGCAGGCAACTGAAATGTCTGGAGAATGCACTTTTAAAAAGCGGCTTTCTCCGGATACACCATTCCCACCTGATCAATCCTCTTTATATAAAAAAAATTCTCAAATCAGAAGGTGGGCAAGTGGAAATGGAGGATGGAACCAAAATCAGGATTTCCAAGAATAAGGATGAAATAATCGAAATCCTTTTCAACTCATTCGAAAAAATCTAAAAACAAAAAAGCCAAACATCACTGTTTGGCTTTCTCAATTTTTTGCAACGACGCTTACATTTTGTTTACTTCTTTGAGATTTTCGATGGCAAGTTCAAAATCAGCTTGAATTTCCAATGCCTGATTCAAAGCTGTAATAGCCTCGGCTTTGTTTTTCTGATACATGTAAACCATCCCTTTTAGGTTTAACGCTGCAGCCTTGAGGGAAACTTCTTGTGTAGTGTTGTCAATTTTTGGAAAGCCTACTTTTTCTTCAGTTGATTTAGGAGCCTTTACCAACATATTGATGGAGTTAAGCGCTTCATCCTGCCTGTTGAGAGAATATTGCATGTAAGCGGTTTTGTAAAGACTGAAAAGATTATTGGTCAGCAGGTAATGCCTTTCAAAATTTGGCAATGCCTTGTCCAATGCGCCTAATTGTTCCAATGAATTGGCTGCAACTTCAAGGGCAATGAGGCTTTTGTCATTCATTTCCAAAACATCCAAAGCAGAAACCGCCGCGGAAGTATATTGACCTGCTTCAAAATATAGTGAAATAAGAGTCTCAGGATAAGTAATATTGGTAGGATTCCTTTCTATCAATTCAAAGAGTTTCATACGGGCTACAGCCAAGTCATTGTACCTTAAAGCCAACTGATAAATCTTCCTGTCGATTTCATTTCTTTTTTGGTTTGTTTCAGATTCTACAGGTTTATCTTGGGCAAATACCGAAATGACCATTGCTAACATCAAGGTCACTGTCATCATTATTTTATTCATTTTTCTATCTTTAATTCGTTGTCAATCCTTTTGTGGCGGCTAATTTATATAATAAGTCCATAGCTTCAGCTTTATTGTTTTGAATTTGTCCCTCCAAAATCGCCTCTTTGATTTCTTCCTTGAGTTCTCCTACAACTTTGGAAGGTTTGAGGCCAAACAAAGCCATGATTTCCTCTCCTGAAACTGGAGGTTGAAAGTTTCGGACTTGGTCATTTTCCTCTACCTCTTTCATTTTTTCCTCTACCTTGTCAAAGTTGGCCAAAAAACGCTGCACTTTGTTATTGTTTTTGGAGGTGATATCAGCCCTGCAGAGTTTCATAAGGTCTTCTATATCATTACCTGCATCGAATAGCAACCTTCTGACAGCTGATTCTGTGACTTTTTCGGATACCAAAGAAATTGGTCTCAGGTGAAGCCTGACAAGCTTTTGGACATACTTCATCCGCTCATCCATCGGGAGTTTCATCCTGCGGAAAATCCCCGGAACCATCCGAGACCCTTTGTCCTCATGTCCATGAAATGTCCAACCGACTTTTTGATTGAACCTCTTAGTGGCAGGTTTGGCAATATCATGCATGATGGCTGCCCAACGCAGCCAAAGGTCGTCTGAAACTTGGGATACATTGTCCAATACCTGAAGGGTATGGTAGAAATTGTCTTTATGGGATTTGTCACCCACTGAGTCTACACCTTGGAGCTCGACCATTTCAGGGAAAAACTCATGCAAGAGTTTACTCACAAACAGCAATTTGAAGCCGTATGAAGGTTTGGCTGTCAAAATGATTTTATTCAGTTCGTCAATTATCCTTTCCGCTGATATGATTTGCAACCGATGTGCATCATGCACAATGGCGAGGAATGTATCAGGTTCGATGTCAAAATTCAATTGGGTTGCAAAACGAATCGCCCGCATCATCCTGAGTGGATCATCAGAAAAAGTGATGATCGGATCTGTAGGAGTCCTGATTATTTTCTTTTTGATATCTCCTATTCCGTCAAATGGATCGATCAATTCGCCATAATTATGGGAATTGACAGATATAGCCATGGCGTTGATGGTAAAGTCCCTGCGCTCCTGATCTTCCTGTAAGGTACCGTCTTCGACGATCGGTTTGCGGGAATCGTGTCTGTAGGATTCCCTTCGGGCTCCTACAAATTCTACATCCCAATCCTCCAAACGGATGTTGGCTGTTCCAAAATTCTTGAAAACCGAAAGTGGTACATGTTCCTGAAAACTGTCAGCAACAGCTTTGGCCAAGGCTATCCCACTTCCCACGCATACAAAATCAATGTCTTTGCTAGGCCTATTCAATACCAGATCCCGGACATAACCACCGACTACATAGGTTTCCAGCCCAAGTTCATCGGCTATCCGCCCTACTCGGCTGAAAATTTCAAGTTTGTCTAAATGGGATTTAAAATTCATGCTCTAATTATTTTGACATCCCCGTCAGGGCTCAAAAACATCTCTTTGGTACCGGCACTCAAAAGCGGGAAAAATTCCTCTGTAGCCATATCCCAATCTTTGGATTTACTAAACTGAAGAATCAAGGGCTGAGAAAAAGCAAACAAAAACCTGTTCCAAAAATCCTTTCTGATCACAGCAAATTTGACTTTGCCCTCGAATATCGGTCCGTTTTTTAAAATCCTGTTGACAGGCGTACGGTAAATTGTTGGCTTGGTGGCGTATTCAATGATATCCAAAGAAACCTCCGAAAACTGCTCTGCCACATGCCTGATCTGGAAAACTTCAAAAAAAAGAAATATACCGTCTTGGTCATCTTTTGTAGCGTCCCAACTTTGAGGTGCAACCAACTCCAAAATGGTACCATGACCATCTTTGACCTTGATTCTTCCCTTTTCCTTGAGGATTTTGACTGCATCTTTGATTTCCATTCTGATTTTTTTGCCCTAAAAATAAGGTAGATTATTGGAAGGAGTGCTAAAAGGGATTATAAAGTTTGTGATTAAAAGGCCAATTATCTAATTCGCTCATTAAACTTCTGTAAAATGTGCTTAGAGATTTACCATCATTTTATTTTAGCTAAAAATAAAATCCACAGCTGCTTTAGCATGTAGTTGCGTAGTGGATATCAAATGAAAATCAGTCTCCTCCTGTTTGATCAACAAGGGTAATTCGGTACAACCCATAATCATTCCTTCTGCTCCTTTTTCTTGGAGAAGTCTCATTTGTTCCAAATAAAAAGCTTTGGCCTCATCGGTAAACTTTCCAAGTGTCAACTCCTTGGAGACGTAATAATGCGATTTGTCCAAGTATACAGCATCAGGAATAATGGTATCAATATCAAAATGGGTTTTGAGGTACTTTGGAATAAAATCACCTGTCATCGTTGGTTTGTTCCCCAACAGACCCAGCGTTTTCAAACCCTGTTTTTGGGCACGTTTACCGATCGCATCTGCGATGTGTAGAATCGGGACATTGATCTTTGGCTGGACAAAATCATAGACCATGTGAGGAGTATTGGCACAGATGACGATGCATTCTGCCCCGCCTGCCTCAAGTTTCTGAGCAGTCTGCAAGTAAGTTTTGTTGATCAGGTCTTTATCCTGTTCCCGCATCAGTTGGATATTTTGACTGTAGATCAACATAGGCGGGTTTTGGTCGTGACCCATCCTTTCACCGGCAAGTTCATTGATCAATCTGTAGTATTCGATGGTGGAGTGCCAGGAAGTCCCTCCAATCAGTCCGAGTAGTTTCATGATGGGAATTTAGTTTTTTTGTTTTGATAACTTTGTGATTAAAGCTACAATTCCTACAATAGCTTTTAAGATGGATTCAAAGAAGCCTGATTTGTTTTTGGCAAAAAAAAGAATCCCTGACTATAAAGCTCAAAACACTTCTTTATATTTTTCCTTTACTCACCTCACGTCCAAATCAAATTTTTCTCCTACCTTTGAATCCCATAAGAATCCAAACAATATTCTATATCCTACCCTTCTTATGGGCTCAACCACCAAATATATCTTTATCACCGGAGGCGTTACATCCTCACTTGGAAAAGGCATTATCGCCGCTTCTTTGGCCAAACTCTTGCAGGCTAGAGGCTTTAGTGCCACCATCCAAAAATTCGATCCTTACCTTAATATCGATCCCGGAACACTCAATCCATACGAACATGGTGAATGCTATGTCACAGAAGACGGTGCTGAAACCGACCTGGATTTAGGTCATTATGAGCGCTTTCTCAACACCCCAACTTCCCAAGCAAACAACATCACTACAGGAAGGATTTACAACAACGTCATCACCAAAGAGAGAAAAGGTGAATATTTGGGAAAAACCGTGCAGGTAATCCCTCATATCACAGATGAGATCAAAAGGAATTTTTTCAAACTTGGAGAAGAAGGCAAATATGATGTGGTGATTACCGAAATCGGTGGTTGCGTAGGTGATATTGAATCACTGCCGTTTATAGAAGCTGTCCGTCAGGCCAAATGGGATATCGGGGCTAACAATATACTTGTTGTGCACCTCACACTTATTCCATATCTCGCCGCAGCCAAAGAACTTAAAACAAAGCCCACCCAACATTCTGTCAAGCAATTGCTTGAAGCGGGGATTCAGCCCGACATCTTAGTCTGCAGAACAGAGCATCACTTGCCATTGGATGTCAAAAAGAAATTGGCCCTGTTTTGCAATGTTCAGCTAAACTGTGTGATTGAAGCCATGGATGCTGAGACCATCTATGATGTTCCTTTATTGATGAAAAAGGAAAAGCTTGATGAGCGCGTCATGAGCAAACTTAAACTGAGCTCAAAAGTAAATACCGACCTAGAACAGTGGAAGGACTTTTTGGGCAGGTTAAAAAACCCCACGCAGGAAGTCAACATAGGTCTGATAGGAAAATATGTATCCCTTCCTGATGCCTACAAATCTATCATTGAAGCCTTTGTTCATGCAGGTGCAGCCTGCGAATGCAAGGTAAATTTGACATTGATTTCATCTGAAGAATTACTTCCCGAAACAGTCGCCAAAAAGCTTGAACATCTGGACGGCATATTGGTAGCTCCGGGGTTTGGCGAAAGAGGACTTGAAGGAAAGATAGAAACTGTTAAATTTGCGCGCGAAAACAACCTTCCCTTTTTCGGGATTTGTTTGGGCATGCAGGTGGCTGTAATTGAATTTGCCAGAAATGTACTCGGACTCAAGGGTGCAAACAGTACAGAAATGGACCCAAATACCCCACATCCGGTGATCGGCCTGATGGAAGATCAAAAAAATGTGGAGCTGATGGGTGGAACCATGAGGCTTGGTTCTTATCCTTGCGAACTCAAAAAAGGAAGCAAGGCGGCCCAGGCCTACGGCAAAGCAAAGATTAGGGAAA
Source organism: Aquiflexum gelatinilyticum (assembly GCF_024741135.1). Taxonomy (GTDB): domain Bacteria; phylum Bacteroidota; class Bacteroidia; order Cytophagales; family Cyclobacteriaceae; genus Cognataquiflexum; species Cognataquiflexum gelatinilyticum. The sequence goes on along the minus strand of NZ_JANSUY010000003.1, from coordinate 244,939 downwards.
GACACAGACACAGGTATGAGTTCAACAACAAATACCTGTCACAAATGGAAAAAATGGGTATGATTCCTTCCGGAATCAATCCTGAGACACAATTGGTTGAAATTATTGAGCTTAAAAACCACCCTTGGTTTTTGGGAACCCAGTTTCATCCCGAATATAAAAGCACAGTTTTGAATCCACATCCTTTGTTTGTGAAGTTCGTAACAGCTACTATTGCCAACAAAAAAACAAATATTTGAATACCAGCCTTATTAGAGAGATAGGTAACACAAAGTAAAAGGGAATTCCTCCTCAATACTTTCTGTTACCTTTAGTTTTCAAAAGGCATTTAAAGTAACTATATGGACAGAAACCAAGCGGCGGGCTTAATCTTATTTGCAGCAGTATTGCTGATTTATTCGATTTTCTTTGCTACCTCCCCCGAACCACTCCCTGAAGAGACAAATAATGTAACACAGAACGTCCAACAGGAACCTGCGGAAACCGATACCATAACAGAAGACATTATTCAGCCCGACAGTATTCAGGACCTGATCGCTCAGCGTCAATTTGGTGTTTTCGCTCCAATGACCAAAGGAACGCAGGAAGAAGTTGTCCTCGAAAATGACCAAATCGCAGTCACTTTCTCCACCAAGGGTGCAGAAATCACCAAAGTGGAACTGAAGGAATTCAAAACCTGGGATCAGAGACCATTGGTATTGTTGGACAATGAAAGTTCAGATTTAAGCTATTCAATTCAGACTGATAAAGGACCTTTAAGTTTAAATGAATTCTATTTCAACCCTACACTTTCATCAACTGAAGTGGAAGGAGTCCCTGTGTCAATCATCACTTTCATTACCAAAGCTGGAACCGGATCAATTACCAGAACCTATTCCTTGGCTGATGGGGGATTTGTTTTAGATAAATCTCTTGAATTTACCGGACTTTCCAACAGCTTAAAAGACACAACCATTTTAGTCAATTGGGATGCTAAGCTTATACGTCAGGAACAGGATATCGAGGAATCAAGGAGGAAAACCAACATCAATTTCTTTACTTCAGATTCAAGCCACGATTATTTGAGTACTACCTCAGAGGAAGATGATGCTGATGTCCAAGAACCATTAAAATGGGTAAGCTTTAGCCAGAGATTTTTTACCTCAGGGATCATTGCAGATAATAATTTCAGTTCGGCAAAGTTTAACCAACAAACCCCACAAGATACCCTCTCCATCAAAAATGTTCAGGCAGCAATGGTTTTACCATTAGACAACAACAAGGTTGAACTGAGCTATTATTTTGGACCAAACAGGTACAACACCCTGAAAAAAATCACACCGGGATTTGAGAATAACGTGGACATGGGATATTTCTTTGTCAGCTGGGTGAATAAGTACATTATTGTAAACCTTTTCCAGTTCCTTGAAAAGTACTTCTCCAATTACGGTATCATCATCATCATTATAGTCTTGATTATCAAAATTGCCCTTACACCGCTGACCTACAAGTCATATATCGGTATGGCAAAAATGAGGGTAATCAAACCAGAAATTGATGAACTGAAAGCAAAATATCCTGATGATCCTACCAAAATGCAGCAGGAACAGATGAAGCTCTTTGGGCAATTGGGTGTAAGTCCGATCTCAGGTTGTCTGCCTTTGGTCTTCCAAATGCCCTTCTTGTTTGCAATGTTCTTCTTCTTCCCAAATGCAATCGAACTTCGTCAGCAATCCTTCCTGTGGGCCCATGACTTGTCTACTTATGATTCAATTTTGAGGTTGCCCTTTACAATACCTTTCTATGGATCTCACGTGAGTTTGTTTACGATATTGATGACGGTTTCCCAAATAGCCTATACTCATTTCAACAACCAGCTCACTGCACAGACCGGACCGATGAAAAACCTCGGGTACATCATGCCTGTGGTATTCATGTTTGTCCTTAACTCATTCCCCGCGGCATTAAGTTTCTATTATTTTGTATCCAACATGGTAACCTTCGGACAACAAGCGCTGATCAAATTGTTTGTGGATGATGCCAAAATCAGAGAGAAAATTGAGCAGAACAAAGTGAAAAACGTGGACAAGAAAAAGTCAAAATTTCAGCAAAAGCTTGAAGATGCCATGAAAGCGGCAGACGCCAATAAGAAAAACAAATAACAAAAGGGACCCAAAAGGGTCTCTTTTCTTTTTATGTCTTTTCCTTTAAACCTCAGACTATTAACATTTTCAGATAGATACTGTGGATAACAATTCATTTCATCCAAAAATTTAAATGATATATTTGTAAATAGAGCTAATAAAATCATTCTCGCAACCATGATCGAACTGACCTATTTTGGACATTCATCCTATTTAGTAAAAATCAACGGAACGAAAATCCTTTTTGACCCCTTCATCAGCCCTAATCCGAAAGCATCAAAAATAGATGTCTCTTCCATCAAAGCGGATTATGTATTGCTCAGTCATGGACACGAAGACCATGTGGCAGATGCAGAATCCATCACCAAAGCCAATAATGCTATGTTGGTCTCCAATTATGAAATAGCTGTTTGGTTTGCTCAAAAGGGTGTAGAAAAACACCATCCTATGAATATAGGGGGAAGTAAAAAGTTTGATTTTGGAAAAGTAAAGTATGTGAATGCCATTCATAGCAGCACGCTCCCTGACGGTTCCTCAGGTGGTAATCCTGGAGGATTTGTGGTCAAGCATCAAGCAGGATGCTTTTATTATGCAGGTGATACAGCACTTACCTATGACATGAAGCTGATCGGGGAAGAATTTAAAATTGACTTCGCAATACTACCTATTGGGGACAATTTCACAATGGATATCCATGATGCCATCAAGGCCGCGGATTTTGTAGGCACAAAAAAAATTGTGGGAATGCATTACGATACCTTCCCCTACATTGAAATAGATTTGGAAGCTGCAAAAAAAGCAGTTTCAGAAGCAGGAAAAGAATTGATTTTGCTTAATATTGGTGACAGTATTACCCTCTAAAATATTTATGGGAAAAGTTATCGCAATTGCTAACCAAAAAGGGGGCGTAGGAAAAACCACTACTGCCATGAATCTGGCGGCAAGTCTCGCAGTTTTGGAATTCAAGACTTTGGTCATTGATGCGGATCCGCAGGCAAATACTACTTCGGGTCTTGGTCACGATCCAAAAGAAATAGACACAAGTATATATGAGTGCATGGTGGACGGGATAGACATCCACACCATCATCCTCAAAACTGAAATAGAAAATCTGGAATTGGTCCCTTCACACATCGATTTGGTCGGTGCTGAAGTAGAGATGATCAATCTCGAAAATAGGGAGGAGAAGATGAAATCTGTCATCCACCTAGTCAAAGACAAATATGATTTTGTAATCATAGATTGCTCACCTTCATTGGGATTGATCACGATCAATGCGCTTACAGCAGCCAACTCAGTGATTATCCCTGTGCAATGCGAATACTTTGCCTTGGAAGGTCTGGGCAAATTGCTGCATACCATCAAAATCATTCAGACCAGACTCAATCCTGAACTGGAAATAGAAGGAATTCTTCTCACCATGTATGATGTGAGGTTAAGACTTTCAAATCAGGTAGTAGAGGAAGTTAGAATGCATTTCAAAAACATGGTTTTTGAGACAATTATCCCTAGAAACGTCCGCCTGAGTGAATCCCCAAGCTTTGGGCTTCCTGTAATCGCCTTTGATGCAGAAGGAAAAGGAGCTGTTGCTTACCTCAACCTTGCCCATGAAATCGCTGTTAAAAACGGCAAGGAGAAAGTTAACTGATTGAAAGAATATTATGACTGATAAAAAACCTACACCAAAGAAAAGCGCACTGGGAAAAGGATTGGGAGCTTTGTTGCAGGATTCTCCGCAAAAAAACAAAAGTGAGTCCCTCATGCCTTCTTATCCGACGGCCGGGATTTTTGAGATTTCTCTTGATGAAATTCAGGTAAATCCATACCAGCCCAGAACGCACTTTGACAAGGATGCATTACAGGAATTAGCTGATTCCATCTTGACTCAAGGAATTATCCAGCCGATCACTGTCAGAAAACTGGATGAAAATGAATACCAGCTGATATCCGGAGAAAGGAGATTTCAGGCTTCAAAAATAGCCGGTCTGAAAAAAATCCCCGCTTATATCCGGACTGCCAATGACCAGCAAATGCTGGAAATGGCATTAATAGAAAATATCCAAAGAGAAAACCTCAATTCCTTGGAAATCGCACATTCTTACCAAAGACTTTTGGCAGAATGCAATCTGAAACAGGAAGAACTCGGCGAGCGTGTGGGTAAAAATAGGACTACGGTCAACAACTACCTGAGATTACTCAAATTGCCACCTGATATTCAGGCTGGATTGAGAGACAATAAAATCTCCATGGGACATGCAAGGGCTCTGATCAATGTGGAAAGTATCGACAGACAGCTTGCCATATTCAAAAAAGCAATTCAAGAAGAATTGAGTGTGCGTCAGGTCGAAGCCCTCGTAAAATCAATCAATGGGGATCGCGAGGAAAAGGAAAACAAGAAAGAGTCTCCATTAGATCCTGTAAGGAAATATGAAATCACTAAAATCCAGCAAAGACTTGCGAGTCATTTTGGAACAAAAGTGAACCTAAAGTCGGATGCAAAAAACAAAGGAGAAATAAAAATACCCTTTCATTCAACCGAAGACCTCAACAGAATTCTGGAAATTTTGGAGATTATCTGAATCTTGGAAAAGTTTACCACAAACTGGCGTTTGAAAACAACATCTAAAGCAATGATAAGCCTAATTATCATTGCTGTTTTTGTTTTATTACCGATAAGCGAAGTTGCCTCCCAAATCCAGATTGTTGCTCCGGATACCGTAAAGGTTGATTATTCCAATTCTGCCATAAAAAACCCAAAAACTGCCACCCTCCTTTCTGCGATGCTTCCGGGAGCCGGACAGGTTTATAATGGAAAGCCATGGAAAGTGCCGATCATCTATGCGGGTTTTGCCGCCAATATCTATTTTATAGATTTCAACAATAGGCGTTATGAACTCTTCAAAGAAGCGCTTGCCATCTTTGATGAAGATCCAAAGGACCCTGAACAGCCTTTCCCAAGTCTTAACCGTGACGGATTAGTACGGAATGTCAATTACTGGAAGCGGAACCGGGATTTGAATTACTTCCTGTTTATTGGTATTTATGCACTCAATATCATTGACGCCAATGTAGATGCACATTTATCCGCATTTGATGTGAGTGATGACCTGACTTTCCGTTTTGAACCGAGCTATGAATCAATGAGTGCAGGAGGTGGCAATGTCATGGGACTATCATTAAAAATTAATTTCTATTGAAATGAACATTATTTTATTAGGTTATGGCAAAATGGGAAAAATCATCGGAGAAATCGCCGAATCCCGTGGTCACCATATCATTGGAAAAATCAATATTGAAAACAGACAGGACTTGGATTTGGTAGAAATTTCCACAGTAGATGTTGCCATAGAATTCAGCTCACCGGAATCAGCCCTTGAAAATATAAGTTGGGCGATTGAGCGTGGTATTCCTGTCGTCTCAGGCACAACAGGATGGCTTGATAAAAAACCGATGGTCGAACAGTTGACTTTGCAGTATAATTCAGCTTTCTTCTACGCCTCCAATTACAGTATCGGAGTCAATGTTTTCTTTAAGTTAAACCGGTTTTTAGCTTCATTGATGAAAGACCAACCGGAGTATAAAGTGAGTATGGAAGAAATCCACCATACTGAAAAAAAAGATGCACCAAGCGGTACTGCAATCACACTAGCAGAGGGGATTATCAAAGAAGTTCCTCGCATTGAAAACTGGACGCTTTCGGGAGAATTGAACGAAAATGAACAAACTTTATCAATAACCTCAAAGCGGATCGATCCTGCTCCGGGAACCCATATCGTAAGGTATCAGTCTGATATTGATGATATTGAAATCACCCACACTGCCCATAGTCGCAAAGGATTTGCACTTGGTGCGGTTTTAGTGGCGGAATGGATAAAAAATAAAAAAGGCGTATTATCAATGGACGAATTCCTATCTTTCTGAAATTTTAAACTATAATGACTGAAGTAAAAAAGAAAAAATCTGCAACTCGTGAATGGGCAGATGCACTGGTCTTTGCAGTAATTGCTGCAAGCTTAATCCGTTGGCTCCTCCTTGAGCCATTTACTATTCCCACAGCATCTATGGAGAAATCCCTGCTGGTTGGCGATTTTCTTTTTGTGAGCAAAATGCACTATGGAACAAGGATTCCAAGAACTCCTTTGCAGGTTCCTTTGACACACCAAAAAATCTGGGGAACTGAAGCCAAATCTTATGTGGATTGGATCAAATTACCCTATTACAGGCTTCCCGGTTTTTCTGATGTCAAAAGAAATGACGTGGTAGTATTCAATTATCCTTCTGAATTTGAATATCCTGTCGATCTCAAAACAAATTATATCAAAAGGGCGGTGGCTGTCCCCGGAGATATCCTTGAAATCAGAAAAACACAGATTTATGTAAATGGTGAGCCTAGCTCCAATCCTGAGAAAATGCAGTTTTCTTACGATGTGATGTCGGATAGAAACCTTACTCCTGAGTTTTTTGATGAGTATGGCATCAATCAGGACAGTTACATGCCATTCTCAAATGGTTCGGGATATATGGTCATGGCTACTGCAGAATCCATTGAAAGACTTAAAAGTTCGCCTGCTGTCGGTTCGATCACTATGAGACAGGACAGAGAAGAATATGGAGACCCGAGAATTTTCCCTGATGGTGTTTATTTCGGTTGGAATAAAGACAATTGGGGTCCATTGGAAATACCCGGAGAAGGTTGGACCATTGAGATGACAAAAGAAAACATTGCAAAATATTCTTATACCATCGAGAAATTTGAAGGGCACGGAGATGTAAAAATTCAGGACAATGAATTGTATATCGATGGCCAAAAGGTCACTTCCTACACTTTCAAACAGAATTATTACTTCATGATGGGGGACAACAGACATGATTCACTTGATTCAAGGTATTGGGGATTTGTCCCTGAAGACCACATTGTAGGCAAGGCTTGGTTTTTATGGCTATCCCTTGACAAGCACAAGTCGATGTTTAACAAGATACGTTGGAGTAGATTCCTAAACGGAATCGACTAAAACAAAAAAGCCGGGATTTGAATCCCGGCTTTTTTTAATTGCCAACTTTCGTCTAAAAATATTTTTAAGATAATTTCTTTTTTATTGCACCCAAATCTGACTTTTTGACCACTTCATTATTGACGACCACTACAGGAGCAGATTTACAAAAATCCATGCACTTTGTTTTGATAATTTTGTACTTTCCTTTATGGTCTTCAGACTTTACAAGGTCCTTAATTTCATGTTGGAGTTTTTTACAGCCTTCCTTTTTACAGTCCGACCCATTACATACAAAAATAAATTTACGGTAGATAGCCATCTATTCGGGTTTAAACAGGATTATAAAGTTACGCGTATTTGGGCTAGACAGTTTTATTTTTACAAAATTAGCCATGGACCCACTGCATCAACAAACCGCTGAGGTAAGCACCGTATGTTCCCAAAGCATAGCCCAAAACAGCCATCAAAACGCCCACCGGAGCCAAAGATGGATTGAATGCCGAAGCGACGATTGGTGCAGAGGCAGCACCACCGATATTAGCCTGTGAACCGACAGCTACATAAAAGAAAGGCGCTTTGATCAGGAAAGCAACCACAAGCATGATCGTGATATGAAAAAGTATCCAGATAATCCCGATCAAAAACAATATGGGATTGTCAAAAATAGCCATCAGGTCCATTTGCATGCCGATGGTCGCCACCAAAACATAGAGAAGCACAGAACCCAATCGGGATGCTCCCGCCCCCTCAAGTTCTCTTGCTTTGGTAAAAGACATCATCAGACCTCCGGTAGTGGCAATGACCACTATCCAAAAAAATGTAGAATCTAAGGAATATTGACTTAATTGAGGGTAATTTTCTCCAATAAAAGGTGCAACAATATCTGCAATCCAATGAGAAAAACCCGTTATAGAAAATCCAATACCCAAAATGAGCATGGTATCAGAAAGCGTTGGTATTTTCAATATCCCGGCTCTATATTTTTCTACCTTATGCTGTAACTCAATAATTGCCGAACTGTCAGCTTTGAATATGATGTCAATTTTCCCAGGCTTTGCAGCCCAAAAAAGCAATACTGCCATCCAAAGATTGGCTACCAATACATCCACCGCAATCATTTGACTGAATAGAGAGGGACTTGCTCCAAAAACCTCCAACATTGCAGTCTGATTGGCACCTCCGCCTATCCAGCTTCCGGCGATCGTTGACAAACCTCTCCATACTTCATCAGGCCCTACGCCATTAAATATCTCAGGATAAATACCAGACACTACCAACAATGCAAAAGGTCCACCCAAAACAATTCCTATTGTCCCAGCTACAAACATCACCAAGGCCTTGGGCCCAAGTTTTAAGATTCCTTTGAAATCAATACTCAGGGTCAACAAAACCAATGATGCCGGAAGTAAATACCTTGATGCTACTTTATACAAACCTGATGATTCACCTGAAATAATCCCGAATGAATTGAAAAGTGCAGGGATGAAATAACACAAAAGGACAGAGGGAACAATTCTATAAAATTTAACCCAAAATGGTGATTTACTGGAGGAAGTCGAAAATACCAAAGCCAGTATGGTCATCAATAATCCAAATACAACGGCATCATTACTGATCAATGGACTGCTTTCTTGCATGCTTGTAAAATGTTAGACATACAACAATACCACAAATAGGAGAAACTTCAAAACCTGGAATTTTCCCATAAATATGTGAATTCACCCAACATCATGGCTGTTGCACCCCATACTACCTCATTGTCAATATCAAAATAGGGGGTTTCAAATCTTGACCCTGAACTGCCCACTACTTGGGTAAGTTTTCTGATTTCTTTGTCTACAAGTACAGGAAAAGGACAGCTAATAATTCTTTCCACTTCTATGGGATCAGGAATAAAATCCGGCTTTTCGGAGATAAAACCAATAAATGGTGTAACCAAGAAATTGCTTGGCGGAATATATACATCGCTAAGTTTTCCCAGCAAAGTCACTTTTTCAGCATAAACTCCTATTTCCTCTTCGGCTTCTCTCAATGCAGTGACGCTCAAATCTCCATCCTCAGGTTCCCATTTTCCTCCAGGAAATGCTATTTGTCCGCTGTGTACTCCCGGATATTCCGGCCTTTTGATAAAAGGAACAAAACTGCTGTCGGAATCAGGAAAAAAAAGCATCAGAACTGCTCCCTTTCGGTGGTCATCCCTGATTGAAAATCTCTCTTCATTGACCCCTCCCGGTAACATCCGGAGCTGCCCTACCCTACCCGGCAATGGGTCTTTCAACAGCTTTTCTAATTTTCTAACAACTTTAATTAGCTCCATTTGAAAAATCGATGTTTTGGAGCTTTTTGGTAAGGTATCCGTTCTTTGGATAATTGGAGGTATAAAGCGGATGTTTAAATGTCAGGTATTTGTGATCATTGGGCATAATAATCCAAATCTTGGGAGTAATTCCTCCCTCCTCTTCAAAAAATCCTGCGACCATCAAATGGTCCGGACTGACCCAAATGGCATCTTCAAAGCCACCTGAAGGCCCCATAAACATCAATCTTTCTCTCATCCCATTTGATTTGAAATAAATGACTTCAGAATCAGGATTGAATGAAACCTGGGCTTCTTCCGGACGGACCACTTTATAACTATAAATATCAACCACACCATGACCTTCAGGATTAGGGACAAGGTATCTATAGAGCGGATGGTCCTGTTTTATAAAATTATCCTCGGGCCATTCCAAAGGTTCATAGGTAATTTCCCTTCCTATTTGAAATCCGGAAACATCAAAAGTCGGTACTTGGGATTTCCAATAACCTGTCCAATTATCCAGCTGTTGAAGTCCTGATGCCAAAAGTTGGTTGATCTCCTCTTCCTCAGAAACAGACGACACTTCCTCCGTTTTTTCTGTCTTTTCTTTTTGAAATGAGCAAGAAGCAAAGAAAACCAAGAAGCCAAGAGAAAATCTATTGAGAAGGGATTTGGAAAACCGTCGCATCTATTGATAGGATAAGGAATACGAATGAAATATAAAAACCTCAAAAATCAAAAAAGGTCGGAACATTGTCCCAACCTTTTTTATCTCTCAAACCTATTAAACCTATTGTAGATATTCATTGAATGAATAACGTGCTTGAAAGGTAAATAATGTTTTTATATTGTCCAAACAATCGATTGCGAAAATTATATTTTGTGCTTCTCAAAATCTTAAAACAGACATTTTTTACAGCTTTTTGGATCAGATTTCTTACCTTATAACATGTTGAAATACTTAAAAATAACCTCATCCAACAGAAATTTTTATACTTTTTAATCAGCTTTATATTTTGTGAAAAAAAACCAAAATCAATTTTTTTCACAAGGACATAAAAAAAACCTTGTTATATTCTCGATTTATAAAAAGTCAAAACCAAAAAAGGTCATTTGAGCTATTTCTATGAGTGAACAATTAATAGGTAAGACCGCACAATTCCTCCTCGCAGGATTTGAAACCTACATAAGGGATTTCAATGAATTGACGGATTTGACGCCAATCTTTTTCAAAATAAGGGATTGGAAAGCTCTTCAGCAAAACCATCGAAAAAGGCTTCGACTTTACAAAGATCAGGTAAATACTACCCGCCAGAATTTGAATGAAATTCTCTTGGAAAATACCAACAGTTTTGATTTTTGGAAAACGGCAAAGGCTCATTATTCTTTGCTGATTTCGAACAAAAAGGATAAAGAATTGGCAGAAACTTACTTTAATTCTGTAATCCGAAAATCTTATTCAGGACTTGTCATAAATGAAGACCTGATGTTTGTCCATGAAGGTTATAATTCTTGTGCCATTTATCCAAATGACAACCTTTATCATAGCTATCCTTCGGATTGGGGATTGGACAGGATCATCCAAAAGATCCTTGAAGATTTCGATTTTGGTGTTCCTTATATGAACAAGGAAGAAGATATTAAATTTTTGATCAAATCTGTGAAAGATGTGATTTTGACCAGGTATATTCCCACTTCTGACAGCACAACCCAAGTTCTGAAATCTGTTTTTTATAGAAACAAAGGTGCATATGTCATTGGTAGAATCAGGTTTGGGGGAAAATGGATGCCATTCATCATCCCTTTTCTCAACGGACCAAAAGGTGTGTTTGCCGATACCATGATATTTGACCCAAACCTGATGTCAGGACTTTTCAGTTTTTCCCGGTCCTATTTTATGGTAAAAACAGACATTCCGTCTCAAATGATCTCCTTTCTGAATGCCGTGATTCCAAACAAAAAAATCCATGAACTTTACAACGCCATAGGATTCAACAAACACGGGAAAACAGAATTTTACCGGGATTTCTTGAATCACCTGAGTCAAAGTCAAGACAATTTTGTCCTTTCAGAAGGAGTCAAAGGTATGGTTATGACTGTTTTCACCCTTCCCTCCTACAATGTCGTTTTCAAGATGATCAAGGATTATTTTGACCCACCCAAAACCATGACGCGACAGGAAGTCCGAGAAAAATACAAGATGGTCGGACTTCATGACCGGGTTGGAAGAATGGCGGATACGCATGAATTTGAAGAATTTCATTTGCCTCTAAATAGAATTGATCCTTTGTTGTTGGAAGAACTCCGCAGTACTGTCAATTCTTTGCTATATACCACTTCTGATGAACTCATCCTCAGGCATGTTTACATCGAAAGGAGGATGACTCCCCTAAACATCTACCTTGACACCTGTTCCACCGAAGATGCCAAACAAGCTGTGGAAGAATATGGCAATTCAATTCTCGAAATGGCCAAAGCAAATATTTTTCCCGGGGATATGATGACCAAAAATTTTGGGGTCACGAGACAAAAAAGAGTGATTTTCTATGATTATGATGAAATCGAATTTTTGACTGACATGAACTTCAGGGAAAAACCAAAACCTGAGACTTTCGAGCAGATTTATGCATCTACACCTTGGTATAACATTGCGCCAAACGATGTTTTTCCCCAAGACTTCAAGCGCTTTATGATCGGAAGAAAAGATGTCAAAAACTATTTTTTCGATTACCATACAGATCTTTTTAATCCCGAAAACTGGAAAAAAATCCAAGAAAAAATCATTTCCGGATCGGGCATACACGCATTTTCTTACCCTCAAAAAATCCGCTTCAGGCCGGATGAGGAAATATAAAATCATTTTCAACCATAGAAAAGTCTTTAGACAAAATCCATTTTCAATGTAAAATCACCTGAAAACCTGACATCTGTCAGGGAATTTTAATTCGGTCTGGATTACATTTGATTATCAAAAATCCAGAAAGCCATGAAAATCTTATTCATGATTATCCTTCTGATTCACGGCCTAATTCACTTACTTGGGTTTTTGAAAGCGTTCCTTCTCGCTGAACTTAACGAAATCACCGACCCCGTATCCAAACCGTTGGGATTACTATGGCTATCAGCAGCTTTGATAATGGTCATTTCAGGTGTATTTATCTTCCTCAAAAATCCACTTTGGTGGCTATTTGCGATCATAGGCGTCCTGATATCCCAGGTGCTGATTATTCTTTTTTGGAAAGACTCTCTTTATGGAACCTTTCCCAATATTCTGATTCTATCAATATCGCTGATTGCTTGGGCAAATTATGATTTTGACAAAAAAACCCAGTCTGAAGTTTCTTCTATTTTGGAAAAAGTACCAAAAGAAATACCACCAATAATTACTATTGAAGATATTTCTCCCCTACCTGAACCGATCCAAAAATGGCTTAAAGTTTCGGGTATTATTGGAAAACCAGCTATCCAAAGTGTCTACATGACACAAAAATACCAGATCAAGCTAAAGCCAGAACAAAAAAATTGGTATCCGGCATTTGCAGAACAATATACGACAGTAATCGATCCTGCATTTATATGGCAGGCAGAGATTAAGATGATGCCTGTGATCAGTGCATTTGGTAGAGATAAGTTTATAAATGGAGAGGGAGAGATGGATTTTAAGCTTTTGTCAGTTTTTTCTGTGGCTAATGATGGGCCAAATCCCCAAATCAATGAGGCTGCTTTGCAGCGCTTTTTGGGAGAAATGGTATGGTATCCTTCAGCTGCTTTAAGTAATTATGTTGTATGGAAAGATTTGGGTTCACAAACAGCAAAGGCCACAATGACTTTAAAAAGCCTTTCAGGATCCGGAATTTTCACCTTTGATGAAGTGGGCCATGTTAGGAGTTTTTCAGCCCTAAGATATCAGGGTAGTGGTCCTGATGCCAAAAGATCCGAATGGACAGTAAATATCACCTCAACAAAAGAATTTGAGGGGATTATGGTGCCTTCTTCCGGTGAAGTTACCTGGAAATTAGAATCAGGGGATTGGACTTGGGCAAGGTTCGAAATAGAAGATTATATTTTGAATCCTGAAGATTAGAATTTCCGATTTTCCAATTTGTAAAAATTCCTATGCATATCATTTTAATCTTTAATTTGCGAGAGTTTATCCAGATAATATGAATAAAGCGCTACTACTTCTTTTAATTACTTTTTTGATCCCAACAGCTGTAATGGCTCAGTTTCCTTACGTCGGAATCCAAAACAGCCAAAGAAAAGGGATAATCAGTGCGATGATGAATCCTGCTGAAATGAACAATTTGTCTAGGGCGGTGGAAGTGCAGTTTTTTGCAGGAAATGCGGCCTTTGGAAATAACGTACTCACTTTTTCGGAAACACTGGAATACAGCAATGACCTTTGGAACAAAATGATGGAAAGGGCGGATCAGCCTGTCAATGGAAATACTGACGGATCGGTAATCATTCCTTCCTTTGGAATGAAGACAGGAAAATGGTCTTTTGGTCTTATTTCCCAAGTGCAGAGTAGGGCCACCATCTTGAATCTCAATCCTGAATTAGGAAGGTATGTAACTGAAAATGAAGTGAATTTCGATTTAATCCGCCTTGCGATAAACAATCCTAACAATCAAAGGGCCAACACCGCGACATGGTTTGAATCGGGTATAGTAGTCGGTAGAGAAATCTGGAACAGCCCAAAAAGCAAATTATCGGTGGGTACAAATTTCAAATTACTCTTCCCTACAGGATATACCAATATCGGGGTGGGAAATTTGAGGGGTACTTTGGTAGTGGATCAAAGTGAAGTCAGCTTGACTAATGCTGAAGGTATCATTAATTTTTCTTATAATGAATCTGTCGTGGATACAAGAAATTTTAATATAGATTACAATAACCTGTCATTTGGAAATTTGAATGGGTTTGGATTTGACATTGGGTTCAATTATCAATTGAAAAATAACAAAGGAGTATGGTTGAATACCGGTATGGCATTTAGAAATATCGGTAAGTTAACTTTCGGAGGTGGTCAAAACAATCAGACCTTCAGAATGTCCATCCCTGAAGGAGAATCATTCCGGATAGACCTTTTAGAACCGGATTTAAAAGCAATAGAAAGGGATTTTTTGGAAAGTGGCTATTTTTCCAGAGAATCCAATCAGGATGGTTTTGTAGTAGGACTACCTACGGTATGGGCTGCAAATGCAGATTTGAAATTAACGGATAAGTTTTTTGTAAGCCTTTATGGACAGACATTCATTCAAAACAAAAACAATAACCTTCAGATTCCGGCCATCAACCTTATAGCCCTGACTCCCAGTGCAATTTTTGGAAAATTTGAAGTTTATTCTTCTTGGGGATATTACGACATTACTGGATTTACAGGCGGACTTGGATTCCGGTATGGCGGATTCTTTATAGGTTCGCAATCCGTGATGACGGCTTTAATAAATCAGTCAAAAAAAGCCGACATACAGATCGGCTTAAGTTGGGGCTTTGGAAAGAAAACTTCAGGAAATTTTTAAGTTATCAATCCTTTCGAAGTCTTCAGGAATTTACTGAATCTTTTGTCTAAAAGGCACTGCAGGCAAGTCGAGACTATTGTATAAATTGACTTCGGGATTGTCGGCCCAAGCATACCTGATTTCGGTCGGGTTTTTGATTGCGGCATTATACACCTCTACCTGGTTTGGACCAATGATATTTCCTTTTGCCGATTCAAAATCCCCATCTTCCCCTTTAAGAATAAAGCCCAATACTTCAGTTCCTGAAGTCAATTTCAAACTATCCCCAACAAAATCAAAAGTGATGATTACTTTGTCACCTTTCTTTTCGGCTTTGGAAACAGTAGGACCTGCATGAACTACTTCTTCTTCATAAGCCACTTTTTTGGCAGCCTGCCACAGTCTATGACCCACATCTTTTTTGTTTCTGGGATGGATATCTCCAGCATTCCCCACATCGATGGTAACAGCCATTCCAGTGTTTGGCAGTTCTAAAATTTGGGTTTGAGCCTCTCTCAAAAATGCCCAATCAGAATCCGGCTGAACATCCTTCCTTTCCATAAAATTGGCTAATTGAACAAATAGAAAAGGAAAATCACCGATTCCCCAGGCTTCTCTCCAGTTTTGAATCATTGTGCCAAATAACTGTTTGTAGTATTGATGTTCTCCGGCATTACTTTCTCCCTGATACCAAATCACACCCTTTATTGGATATTTCACAATAGGAGCAATCATGGCGTTATACATCATCCCAGGAAGCCAATTGTACCATTCTACCTTTGGTATTTCCTCCTCCACTTTATTGTTATATTTCCACTCTCCCTCAAGGGATATTTTCTTCCCTCGTGATTTGATAAAAAACTCACCGCTTTTGCCCAAAACAGGTGAATTGTTCCAAGTATTGACGATCCTCACAACCAATAAATTTTCTCCTTTGACTAGCATTCCGGCTGGGAGAGTAAATTCCTTTACCGCATCTCCATAATCTTTTACTAAGAGTCTGCCACCATTGAGGTAGATATAGGCCATTTGTTGGATATCACCAAGGTTTAAAGTGATATTTTCGGTTTCTGTCAAAGTGAACTTCTTTCGAAACCAAGCTATGTCAGAGAAAGGATTGTCTCTGGGAAGGTTAACAGTCTGCCAATCGCTGTCATCGAAATTGGTATTGACGACTCCTTTGATTTCACCGTTTTGTGGGGCAGCGACAAGTTCATTTCTTTTTAATTCCCTAAGCTTGTTATCGATTACTTCTTGGATCCAATATTCTTTTCTTTCTTCGACATCTTTTGCTTTTTCAGAATACGGCGGGAAATCAATCAATTTGCTCGAGGCCGTCCAACCTTCTGCGGGTGTTCCGCCCCAATTGCTTTCAATGATCCCGATCGGAACTCCTTTTTCAAGATGATTTCTCTTTGCAAAAAACCAAGCTACAGCGGAAAAATTGAGGATATTGTCCGCATTAGCCATTCTCCATTCCCCTCCTCTGACATCATTTTTTTTGACGGCATCATAATCATGGGGGATTTTGAAAAATCGGATCAGGGAATAATCACTGTCTGCAATTTCTTCCTGAAGCCCTTCCACCTGTGCACTCATCACCCACTCCATATTGGACTGGCCACCGGCTACCCACACATCACCGACCTGCACATCCCGGATTTTTTTTCCGTTAACATCTAGTTCGAATGGTCCTGAGGCAGGCATGGGATCGAATTCTACCATCCAAAAACCCGCATCGTCAATCTCCGTTTCCTTTTCCTGATTATTGAATTTGGCAAGCACTCTTTTGCCGGGAGTGCCGTCCCCCCAAACTCTTATGGGTTGATTTCTTTGTAAAACCATGTGGTCAGCAAAAAACTTAGGCATATATACTTCTGTCAAAGGTTCGTTAGATTGACAGGAAAAAGTTGCCACAGCAAATAAAATGAGCGTGGTTTTGAAAATCGAATTTAACATAGATACAGGTTATTTTGGGTACGGACGAAATTATTTATTCAGCGAAATTGTGTCAAGAAAATTTGTAAAAACCTTGAAATTCTTGACCAAAATCCGTTTATAACTTTAACAAAAGCATCGCCACACCAAAATAAACCGATAGACCTAAGAGGTCATTGGCAGTAGTGATAAATGGACCAGAAGCAATGGCCGGATTGATTCCAAACCTATCCAAAACCAAAGGAGTGACGGTCCCCATAAAAGACGAAAGCAAAACAACACAAAACATTGCAAGGCCAATCGTAAATCCAAAAATACTTTCAAAACCATATATGAAAACAACAACCAAAAACACAAAAGTAGCCAAAACAACGCCATTGACTAAAGCAATCAACAATCCTTTGATAAAACGCTGCCATGGAGTATCATCAAAAACAGATTTGGATGCCAAAGACTGCACGACCAATGAGGAAGACTGGATACCGACATTTCCTCCCGTAGCCGCCACCAAGGGGATAAAGGAAGCCAATGCAATATATTTGCTGAGGCCGACTTCAAAAAACCCGATGATCTTTGCTCCCATTAATCCTCCGATAACCCCGATCAACAGCCATGGCAAACGTGCTTTAGAAATCCTAAAGATGGAATCCGATTCCTCCACATCTGCCGAGATACCTGTCATAGCCTGTATGTCCTCTTCAGATTGCTCTCTTATCAAATCCAAAATATCATCCACTGTAATCCTGCCGACAAGCCGGTTTTTTGCATTTACCACAGGAACTGATTCAAGGTCATATTTTCTCATAATTTCAGCAACTTCCTCCCCCTCCATATGGGTAGGGATGGAAATCAATTCCGGCTCATAGATATCAGAAATTTTGGTATCTGAAGAAGCAAGGATGATCTTTTTAAGTGAAACCCTACCCAAAAGATGTTGCCTGTTGTCCACCACATAAATGGAATAGATTTTCTCTACTTTTTCAGCCTGCCTTCTGATTTCTTCTATAGTCTGGACTACATTCCAGTTTTTGTTTGCCCTAATAAATTCTTTGGCCATCAGACCACCAGCTGAATCTTCATCATAGCGAAGGAGGTCCAGAATATTGGCCGATTTCTCTTTTTCTTGTAGGTGACTGATGACATCTTCCCTGTCCTTTGTAGGCATTAGGATAAGGATATCGGCGGCATCATCAGATTCCATTTGATCGATCAAACCTGCCAATTCGGTAGTTTCCAATTCTCGGATTACCTGAATCAAAGAATCTTCATCCAACTCTATCAAAATATCAGCTGCAGTAGTTGCCGGAAGTAACCTCAAAACATAGATCGCCTCATCCATATTGAGTTCATCCAATAAGGAGGCGATATCCGCTACATTAGCCCCTTCAAAGGACTCAATGATGAAACTGTTGTTTTGGATTTCAATACTGTCCTGAAGGCTTTCCAGATATTCTTTGGAAAGTTCAAATGATTTTATTGGTTCCAAGATTCCTGTATTTTAAGCGTTAAACCGATAAATTCCTGCACATCCAACTGCTCTGCCCTTTTGTCCATGATGGGATCTTTGCTAAGTTCCTCAGAAATGCCTAAAGATTTTAGACAATTTCTCAATGTCTTTCTCCTTGTTCCAAAACCTTGCTTCACGACCCTGAAAAACAGTTTTTCATCACACTCCAATTTGTTCACCTGATTTCTTTTCAATCTGATCACCCCTGAATTTACTCTTGGTGGAGGATTGAATACCCCGGGAGGTACCGAAAACAAATATTCAATATCATAAAACGCCTGCAACAAAACGGATAAAATCCCATAATCTTTGTTTCCTTTTGGAGAAGCTATCCTTTGGGCCACTTCTTTTTGCAACATACAAACTACCTCTGTCACTTGATTTCTTTGGTCCAATACATTGAAAAGTATCTGTGAGGAAATGTTATATGGAAAGTTCCCGATAATAGCATAAGGGTCCCGCATAAGTGACGCAAAATCCTTTCTCAAAAAATCAGCTTCAATGATCTTTTCACCAAGATCAGGATACTTCTCTCTTAGGTATTTGATCGATTCCCTGTCGATGTCGACAAGGTAAAGGTCCCATTTCTCCTTTAAAAGGAAATCAGTCAGCACCCCCATTCCAGGTCCAATCTCAAGGACTTTGGTGATGGCTCCATGACCCGTAATGGCCTTGGCAATATTCTCGGCAATTCCCAAATCTATCAGGAAATGCTGTCCAAGGTGTTTTTTGGGTTTGACCTTTTCCATGCGGTATACTCTAATTATTTTATCTAAATTGCGTGTCAAAAATAAGAGAATTATCACAAAGCCCTACTATTATTTAAAAAGGCATTGCGGTGCTTTTTCTCACTTTGGAAGTATTCATTTTCTCCAAAAAAAGGAAATCCCGGAGTTTTGAACACAATAAATCTAAATCAATAACCATCAGTAGTCGATAAATTTTAATGAACCAAAGAAAAAACAAACCGGTCATTGGCATCAGTATCGGAGACATTAACGGGGTAGGTGCTGAAGTCACTATCAAAGCACTTTTAGACAACAGACTGATCAAACTGGTCACTCCCGTGATTTATGCCCATGGCAAAGCGCTTACTTTTTACAGAAAACATCTCGGTATAGAGGATTTTAACTTTATGCAGATAAAAAGCATTGATGAAGTCCACCACAAAAAAATCAATGTCATCAATGTCTTAGAGGAAAGTCCTGAGGTATTACCCGGAATGGAAACCAACGAAGCTGGAAAACTTGCACTTGCAGCCCTTGACCATGCCATTAAAGACCTAAAGGACAATAAAATTGAGGCTTTGGTCACTGCACCTTTGAATAAAAACAACATCAACAGTCCCGAAAAGAAGTTTGTTGGACATACTGAATATTTGACTGAAGCTTTTGGAAGTAAAGACAGCCTTATGTTTTTGGTAGCCGAAGGGATTCGGGTAGGTTTGGTGACCGGACATATTCCCCTAAAGGATGTATCCAAGAACGTCACTCCCGAAAAAATAAAATCCAAGCTTAATATCATGATGAAATCCCTAAAGGATGACTTCGGAATAGCAAAGCCAAAAATTGCCGTATTGGGTCTTAATCCACATGCAGGAGAAGATGGACTCTTGGGTGATGAGGAAGAAAACATAATCAAGCCCCTGATTAAAGAATACAAAGACAAAGGTCATTTGGTTTTTGGCCCATATTCAGCAGATGGTTTTTTTGGAATGATGCACCAAAAGAAATTTGATGGAATTCTAGCCATGTATCACGATCAAGGCCTTATACCGTTCAAATCACAGGCATTTGAAACAGGGGTGAATTTTACGGCTGGTCTTCCTGTAATCCGAACATCACCAGACCACGGCACAGCTTACAATATTGCAGGAAAAAATGTTGCTGATGAGGGTTCCATGAGGGCAGCAATTTTACAGGCCTATGATATCATCAGACACAATGGAAACTGGGAGGAAGAAGGAGAATTGTAACAGTTTGAAAAAGAATGATTTGTAAGATAAAACTTGAAACAAAAGCATAGAAAAACCATCCTTCATCCTTTATCTTTCATGCTTGCCAAAATAATTTTACACCAAATTTTATTTTTCTAAAGCATTTCCCTAAATTTGCGGTCTTGAAATAGCAGGAGGTTCGTGAAATTCTTAAGAAACTACGATATTGATATCATCAAATTAAAGGATGGAAAGCATTCTTTTACTTTTGAAGTCAATGATGAGTTCTTCAAGTATAATGAAGCTGAAGATTGGGTCAACGGAGCCAACATCACTGTTTCGATCAATGTGAATAAAACTGTTTCCGTCATGGAAGTGGATTTTGTCATCAATGGCACAGTGGGATTGACTTGTGACAGGAGCTTGGAGGAATTTGACCATCCTTTGGAATTGACCGAAAAAGTCATTTACAAATATGGTCCGATGGTACAGGAAATCAGTGAAGACGTCTTCATGATTACCAAAGATACTCCGAGTATCAACGTCGCCCAACTGATTTATGAATTCATCCTTTTGGCTATTCCTGCCAAAAAAATCCATCCTGATTACATGGATGAAACAGATGAGGATGATTTCGATGAGGAAGGAAGTTTAATTTATCTTTCTGATGAAGATGATGAAATAGAATCCGGTAATTCAGATGAAGAAATTCAAGAAGAAAAACCGGCAGATCCCAGATGGGAAATATTAAATAAATTAAAGAAAAAAGAATAATCTAAAATAGTATAGAGATGGCACATCCTAAACGAAAAATTTCGAAAACCAGAAGAGACAAAAGAAGAACTCACTATAAGTTGACAGCTCCAGGTCTTGCACAATGCCCTACCACAGGCGAATTTCATTTACCTCATAGAGCGTTTTGGCTTGATGGCAAACTGTACTACAAAGGACAGGTTATCATGGAGAAAGAAGTTCTTGCATAACTATCATAGAAATTTCCATTTGATAAAATCCATCCCGGAGCTGTTCGGGATGGATTTTTATTTTCAAGAAAATCCATTTTGAAAAGCCCCAAAGGGTCTATTTGTCAATGCTGCTATTCTAAAACCAAAAACCTTTGGTGGAAAAGCACATTTTAGATAATTTTGTCGCCTTGAATGGAAATCTGAAAATCTCCTCAAGGTCAAATTCCATTACCACATCAAAGCCTGATATATTAGGATTATTCCTCCTACATTAGGGCCTCAAACAAAATTTGAATGAAAAAAACCAGAGCAGTCATTACGGGGGTCCAAGGTTGGGTACCTGATTATATCTTGACCAACCGTGAATTGGAAACCATGGTGGATACCAATGATGAATGGATAGTCACAAGGACAGGGATCAAAGAAAGAAGGATACTCAAAGGTGAGGACAAGGGGACTTCTGTCATCGGAATCAACGCTGTCAAAGGACTTTTGAAAAAAACCAACACAAATCCAGAGGACATAGACTTGATTATTTGTGCCACGGTCACTCCTGACATGCCTTTCCCTGCTACTGCCAATATCATAGCGGATGGAGTGGGTGCTGTAAACAGTTATAGTTTTGATATATCGGCAGCCTGTTCTGGATTTCTATATGCATTGACAATAGGAAGCCAGTTTATCGAAACAGGTATGCATAAGAAGGTAATCATCATTGGTGCAGATAAAATGTCTTCCATCATAGATTATCAAGACCGTGCAACCTGCATCATATTCGGTGACGGTGGAGGTGCTGTCCTATTAGAACCAACAACGGAAGACGTCGGTGTCATGGATTCACTCCTACACTCCGATGGTTCCGGGGCACCATATCTTCATATGAAAGCCGGAGGTAGCCGTAAACCTGCTACCATGGAGACTGTCGCAGCCCGAGAGCATTATGCATTCCAAGAAGGTGCTTCAGTATTCAAATTTGCCGTTACCAATATGGCAGAAGTCAGTGCCGAAATCATGGAAAGAAATAACCTCACTGCAGAGGATGTCTCATGGCTAGTACCACATCAGGCAAATAAGCGAATCATCGATGCCACAGCCAACAGAATGGGTATCGGTCCCGATAAAGTAATGCTCAATATTGAAAAATACGGAAATACAACCGCAGGAACACTTCCATTGTGTTTATGGGATTATGAATCCAGACTAAAAAAAGGTGATAACATCATCTTGGCCGCGTTTGGAGGCGGATTTACGTGGGGTTCTATTTACCTGAAATGGGGATATGACCCAAAATAACGAATAACAAAAAAACCAAAATATAATAATGGCAAGTACCGCAGATTTCAAAACCGGATTGTGTCTGGAGATGAATAATGACATCTACACAATTGTGGATTTTCAACATGTCAAACCAGGAAAAGGAGGAGCTTTCGTCAGAACCAAACTGAAAAGCCTTACTTCAGGAAAAGTTTTGGACAAAACCTATACAGCAGGTGAAAAAGTAACCACTGCAAGGGTTGAAAAAAGACCACATCAGTTTATCTACCAAGATGACTTGGGTTATAATTTCATGGATACCGAAACTTTCGAGCAAATCTCCATTCAAGAAAAACTCATCGAAAGACCAAAGCTTCTCAAAGAAGGCCAGACTGTAGACATTTTGGTACATGCAGAAACAGAGACACCTATTTCGGTGGAACTCCCTCCTTTTGTAGAGTTGATGATTACCTATACAGAACCGGGCATCAAAGGAGATACTGCGACAAATGCTTCCAAGCCTGCAACTTTGGAAACAGGCGCTGTGGTGATGGTTCCCTTGTTTGTTGAACAAGACATCATGATCAAAGTAGATACTAGAGACGGCTCTTATTCCGAAAGAGTAAAATAATTTTAATAAGCTATGTGATTTACCTAAATTACATAGCTTCTTTGTTTTTATACAACATCAACCATTAACCCGAAAAAGAAGCGGGTTTTAACAAAAAGACATATCATGAAAGCAAAAGAAATCCAGGATTTAATAGATTTTATTTCAAATTCCGGCTTAGCCGAGGTGAAAATTGAAACAGAAGAGTTTAAACTTTCTATCAAAAAATATTCTGAAGCTCCTGCTGTAAAGTTTGAGGCTGCTCCTGCTGCTCCCGCTCAGGTAGCACACCCTGCCCCTATGTCTTCAGCACAAGCCGCGGCACCTATAGCTGCTCCTGTCAAGGAAGACACTTCCCGTTTGATTGAGATAAAATCACCGATGATCGGAACTTTCTACCGTACATCCAATCCTGATGCAGATCCATTTGTATCCGTGGGTGATTCAGTGTCTTCGGGTCAGACTGTATGCATTATCGAAGCCATGAAACTTTTCAATGAAATCGAATCTGAAGTTTCGGGAAAGATTGTAAAAATCTTGGTGGATAACGCCACCCCGGTTGAATACGACCAGCCACTTTTCCTAGTTGATCCTGCGGGATGATTTTTGTTTCACTAACCTGAATTAATTGTGTTTAAAAAAATATTAATAGCCAACCGAGGAGAAATTGCCCTTAGGGTAATCAGAACCTGCAAGGAGATGGGCATCAAAACCGTCGCTGTATATTCTACAGCTGATAAAGACAGCCTTCATGTTCGCTTTGCAGACGAAGCTGTTTGCATAGGTCCTCCTCCAAGTAGGGAATCTTACCTCAATATTCCCAGAATCATCGCCGCTGCGGAAATCACAAATGCTGACGCCATTCACCCGGGATATGGTTTCCTATCTGAAAATGCTGAATTTTCCAGAATCTGTGAAGAGTATGGAATCAAATTTATCGGAGCAAGCCCTGAAATGATCAATAAAATGGGAGACAAGGCTACAGCCAAAGCTACCATGAAAGAAGCTGGCGTACCAACAATACCTGGTTCTGAAGGATTATTGGATTCGATAGAGCAAGGAATTAAAATTGCCAAAGAAATGGGTTATCCCGTTATCCTTAAAGCAACCGCCGGCGGCGGTGGACGTGGAATGAGGATAGTTCGAAATGAAGGAGAATTCAAAAAATCATGGGATGATGCACGTCAGGAATCAGGTGCTGCTTTTGGAAATGATGCGCTATACCTCGAAAAATACGTAGAGGAACCAAGACATATTGAAATCCAAATTGTAGGCGACAGCACAGGAAAAGCGTGCCATTTGTCCGAGAGGGATTGTTCAATCCAGAGAAGACACCAAAAATTAGTAGAGGAAACTCCCTCTCCTTTCATGACAGACGAACTCAGGGAAGCCATGGGAAAAGCTGCTGTCAAAGGTGCCGAAGCCATAGCCTATGAAGGTGCCGGTACTGTGGAGTTTTTGGTGGACAAGCACCGCAACTTCTATTTCATGGAAATGAATACCCGAATTCAGGTAGAGCATCCTATAACTGAAGAAGTAACTGATTTTGACTTGATCAAAGAACAAATCAAAGTTGCAGCAGGTGAGAAAATTTCCGGTAAAAATTACTTTCCTAAGCTTTATGCCATGGAGTGCCGGATCAACGCTGAAGATCCAGCCAATGGTTTTAGACCTAGTCCCGGTAAAATATTGAACCTTCACATGCCAGGAGGAAGAGGTGTCAGGGTGGATAGCCACGTCTATGCAGGGTATGTTATTCCGCCAAATTATGACTCCATGATTGCAAAGCTTATCGTAAGCGGCCAATCAAGAGAAGAGGTAATCGTCAGAATGAAAAGGGCATTGGAAGAATTTGTCATTGATGGCATCAAGACCACTATACCTTTCCATATCGCCTTGTTGGATGATTTTGAATTCCGAAATGGTAATTATACCACCAAATTTTTGGAGACTTTTGACTTTTCAGTCATCAAAAAATAAAATTTCATAGCTTTAAAAGTGATCATAAAACCGGGGATAATTCTCCGGTTTTTTTGTTTTGAAAAGAATTTAGGAAAAAATTATTACAAGATTTTGCCCTTTTTTTTATTTTTTCTCCAAATGATGATTTTAATGAACCAATCGCATTTTTTATGATAAAACTAACATTTTTATTTATATACAACTGATTTATAATACATTACAAAATAATTAAAATATAAAGTACTGGGTCTTAAGGTTTACTTTTTCGAATTCCAGTAATATATTTGACCTTATTAATCACCCTTAACTATTTAATTTATAATGAAAATTCAACCTATTTTAATCTTTTTGGTTGCAGCATTTTTTGCTTTTGGTTGCCAAGAAGAATCAGACGAATTATTGTGGGAAACTACAGAGGTATATCACCAGGATTTCAATGGTGATGGGAAACCGTATTGTTATTGTACTGAAGGAAATACTTTCCCAGGTCAAACCTTCGGTTATAAAAATTGGGGATCTTATGAAACTCATTCTAGTGAAGGCCAACGCTGCAAAGACCTTGGCTATACTATTGACGAATTAGGGATTTACTATAGCCCTAATGGGAAAGAATCACCAGGATCTACAAGCTATTTTGGGGACAAATATGGCGTGTTCAACTCAGGAAATTCTGGAGGTAGTGGAAGTGGAACTGCCGCCCCGGCCGGTACTAGCTATTGGAAAAGGTCTGATGGAACAAATACTCTCGTTTCCCTCGGAGGCTCGACAGCTAAAGTATGTACAAACGGAACAGAAACAGTTGGGACATTCAATTCATCCACACCTTCGATGACTTTTGTTGTCAGCAACAATACAATTGTTTTTCCGCTGATATTTAAAAGCAGCACTGAACTCATTGTCCGGGTACCCTCTCAGGCTTCAAATTCCCATGAAGATGTCCTTTACACCAAAGTAAGCACCTATTCCTGCGGAGGTTCCTCGAATGCGAACCCTTCTACCCCTCCTCCAACAGGGAACTTTAGACTCAGGGTATACGCTCCAAAAGGCGCATGTGCCAATTCAACAGGCATCACAGGATTCCGTGGAACTCTAAAGGGATATTGGTATAGCCCGCAAACTAAACAGTTTAAAACAACATCGATTGGTATTCCTTCAGGTTCCGGAAAATCCGACTCAAAAGGCACATATTGGGAATCCCTTTATAACAACACTCCAGCCTCCGCGGATGGATCTAGGCTTTATAAAATAGAATGGGAATTTTATCCAAACGTTTCGTTTACTTTCCCTAATTCCTGTTGGAAAAAAGGAAGTTCCTCAATTGACTCAGATGGGCAAACTAAAAATGTTACAGTTGAATGGTAATTATTGCCATTTAGGCATAAATAACCATTCAATTTAAATTCAATCCAAAACAGCCAAAGATTCAATCCGGCTGTTTTGGATTCTTTTTTCGAAAATTGCCCTATTTTTTTTGATTCCTACAAAGTGTCTTTATCCGGATTTCATGACTGACATAGAGAAATTCTCTTAATTTTGCGCCTTGAAGTTTTAAGCTCAAAATCAATTATGTCATTAGCTACCAAATACAGTCCTGAAGCAACCGAGTCAAAATGGTATGCCTATTGGATGGAAAACAAATTTTTCTCCTCCAAAGTAGACCACAGCAAAGAGCCATATACCATTGTCATCCCTCCGCCAAACGTCACCGGAGTGCTGCACATGGGACACATGCTCAACAATACGATTCAGGATGTATTGATCCGAAAAGCCCGCATGGAAGGCAAAAACGCCTGTTGGGTTCCCGGGACTGACCATGCTTCCATCGCTACGGAAGCCAAAGTCGTAGCCATGCTTAAAGAAAGAGGCATTGACAAAAAAAACATCTCCAGGGAGGAATTCCTCAGGTATGCCATGGAGTGGAAAGAAAAATATGGCGGTATCATCCTGGAACAACTGAAGAAATTGGGAGCTTCCTGCGATTGGGACCGAACCAAATTCACCATGGATGCCGACCTTAGTGATGCTGTGATTTCGGTTTTTGTGGATTTGCACAAAAAAGGAAAAATCTATCGGGGCATCCGCATGGTCAATTGGGATCCGCAGGGAAAAACAGCCCTTTCTGATGATGAGGTAATCATGAAAGAAATTGCCTCGAAGCTTTATTATATCAATTACCGCATCGAAGGCGCTCAAGATCAATTCCTGACCATCGCTACTACAAGACCTGAGACTATCATGGCCGATGTCGCAATCTGCATCAATCCCAATGATCCAAGATTTTCTCATCTAAAAGGAAAAAAAGCCATCATCCCTTTGATCAACCGTGCCATCCCAATTATCGAGGATGATTATGTTGATATGGAATTTGGTACAGGCTGCCTGAAAGTCACTCCGGCCCATGATATCAATGATTATGAATTAGGGATCAAACACAAACTACCTGTCATAGATATCCTGAATGACGATGGGACTTTGAATGAAAAAGCGCAGATTCTCATCGGAGAAGATAGGTTTATCGCAAGAAAAAAAATGGCCAAACTTCTCGATGAAGCGGCTCAATTGGATAAAATCGAGGACTATAAGTCTAATGTAGGTCACTCAGAAAGAACCAATGCTGTGGTGGAGCCAAAGCTCTCCCTACAATGGTTTTTGAGAATGGAAGATATCACCAAACCTGCCCTCAGTTCGGTGATGGATGACATTATCCAACTCCATCCTCCCAAATTCAAAAATATGTACCGGTCCTGGATGGAAAATGTCCGGGATTGGTGTATCTCCCGTCAATTGTGGTGGGGACATCAAATACCTGCATTTTACCTTCCAAATGGCGAATATGTGGTTGCCAAAACAAAAGAGGAAGCACTAAAATTGGCAAATGAAAAATTCAAGAGCTATTATTCTTTGGAAGACCTGAAGCAAGATGAGGACGTTTTGGACACATGGTTTTCTTCATGGCTTTGGCCGATTTCGGTTTTCGATACTGATATATTTTCCACAGGCGAGAAAAATGAAGACCTGAAATACTACTACCCTACCAATGACTTGGTAACTGCCCCAGAAATTTTATTCTTTTGGGTAGCACGTATGATCATTGCGGGATATGAATACACGGGAGAAAAACCTTTCAGTAATGTCTACCTGACCGGAATCGTGCGGGACAAACTCGGTAGGAAAATGTCAAAGTCTCTAGGGAATTCCCCGGATCCACTCGAATTGATCAAAACCTTTGGCGCTGATGGAGTACGGTCAGGAATGCTGTTTAGCTCTCCTGCAGGAAATGACCTGCCTTTTGATGAAAAACTGGTGGAACAGGGTAGGAATTTTTCCAATAAAATATGGAATGCTTACAGATTGGTACAGGGATGGGAAATTGATCCCAAACTTGATGGAAATGAAAATGAGGCAGCTATAATTTGGTTTGAAAACAGGTTCAATGAAGCTTTGACCGAAATCGAGGAACACTTCCAGAAGTTCAGGATCTCAGATGCACTGATGGCAACTTATAAGCTTGTATGGGATGACTTCTGTTCTTGGTACCTCGAGATGATCAAACCTGCTTACCAGCAGCCGATAGACCAAAAAACCTTCGACAAGACGATCGTTTTCTTTGAAGATATTCTCAAAATTCTCCATCCTTTCATGCCATTCCTAACCGAGGAACTTTGGCATCAAATCAAGGATCGGAAAAAAGAAGAGGCCCTTATCATCACCGCTTGGCCAAAACCGAAAAGCTTTGATTTCAAAATCATTGCCGAAGCATCTCAAATTTTTGAGGTAGTTTCCCAAATCCGAAATACCAGGGCTTCAAAGGGAATTTCTCCAAAAGAAGCTTTTTCCCTTACCGTCAATACCAAGCAAGGAGAGATTTATAGGAATTTCGAAGCCGTATTGAAAAAATTGGCAAACTTATCCGAGCTTTCTTTTGGCGAAAAAGTGGACAATGCCATGAGTTTTGTGGTGAAGGCCGATGAGTGTTTTATTCCGATGGGGGATAAATTGGATGTGGAGAAAGAAAAAGAAACGCTTCAAAAGGAATTGGAATATACCAAAGGGTTTTTGAATACTGTACTAAAAAAACTCAGCAATGAACGTTTTGTGGCAGGTGCTCCTCCTCAAGTAATCGAGGTGGAAAGGAAAAAACTCGCAGATGCCGAATCAAAAATCAAAGCTTTAGAAGAATCTCTGGCGAAATTGTCCTAACATTTGTTTTAAAGCTTCAAAGTCAAAAAAAATCCCGTCATCCAAATAAAATTTGGGTTACGGGATTTTTTTTAATTCCATAAAAGCTATTTTTAAAACTCTAATTCAAACTTGACCGTACGACATAGTATTATTTACCATAAAACCCGTTAGCCATGAGATATTCTTTCAAACTCGTTTTAATTTTGGTAGTACTATTAGGCTTTCAGGCCTGTAATCAGTCTGAGGATAATGTCCCTGAAATAACTAAGGAGGAGTTTCCCGATCTAAAAATTTTTCTAGACAAATTTGAAGCAGAAGCCAAACTTAGAGGCTATAATTTTGATTTTTCCAATTTAGACCTTGTCTATGTGGATAAACTTACGATGGCGGATGGATCTGAATATTGTGGACTTGGAATAATTAAACACCCTGTTTCCGGTAAAAGAACCATACAAATTTCAAAATCTCCCGGCCATTGTGATTGGGCCAAAAAAACAGATATTGAAAGAGAAAATCTTTTTTTCCATGAGATGGGGCATGCATTTCTAGGTTTATTACATGATAATGCCCTGATGTGTAATGGCAAACCATTGTCAATGATGACTGATGACTTCAATCAATTCTTTATCTATAAGGAAAATGAACCTGAACTCAGAGAATATTATTTAGACGAACTTTTTGACAGGTTAGCAGCCAATGAACAGTGCATTGATTTCGGGCAAAATTTTGCAGAAAATCCTGTTTTTTTCAAAAACGATTTATCTGACCCTATGTGGAGATTTTCTAATGACAATGGTAGATACCAAGTTTCAAGAGGAATTCATCCAAATTCATTCAGCACCACGTATTTGGGGATTTCATCTTCAGGTACAGGCCAAAATAATGGTTACATTTATAAAGAGTTAGAAGTACCCAATATTCCTGAAGGTGCCACGGTAATTTTGCGAACAAAAGTCAACGCTGAAAACCTTGAAGGGCCCGGAGTAGCTATCGCCATGAGAGTTTACGATACCAAGATCGGTACAACTGGAGCTACTACAAATGAATCTCACACCTTAACCACAGAACCTAATCCGGTAAATGGGAAATTAGAGAACCATGTTTTGGAATTGAGACTCCCCAATTTTACCCGAAAGACAATATTTATTTTACCCTTTGCAGTAATGATGCCGGGGACAAAAGGGGAGGCATTTTTTGATGATTTTGAGATTCTGGTGGAACCGGTCTAAAAAGATTGTAAAGTTGAAAAATTAGAAAGTTGGGGAAGTTCAAAAGTTTTAAGATTAAGAAAAGATTGAAAGATTAGTACCAACTTGGCTACTAACACGGATTACTTCCCCTAAAAACCTCTTCTGCCAACTTTCTTACTGCGACTGATTTCACTGGATACTGACCACCGCGACTGCCTACTGAATACTGCCTACCTACTCCTAGCTCCTTTGAAAAGAATGTTTTTCAAAATCTTGAAAAAATAGCTGAGGTCGGTATATACCGGCGATTTGGAATATGCCTCCAGATACCGCATTTCGGACTCCATGATTTCCTCCAAAGTATTTGGCATATCAGCATAATAAGGAGGAATCAACCCGGGTTTAAAATGGATCCTTTTTTCCTTTAACTCGCTGTGATAAAGGTTAAAGTATTGCTTGCTCAATGGTCTGACTCCAACGATTTTTATTTCTCCCTTAATTAGGTTCCAAATCATTGGAATTTCGTCTAACCAGAATTTCCGTAAAAACCTCCCCAAGCTTGAAATCCTGAAATCATCTTTAAACTTTCCTCCTTCCGAAAGGTTGTTCTTTTGGTAAACCATATCCTGAAGGTATTCAGAATAAGGATACATTGTCCTCAATTTGTACACAGCAAACTCCTTCCCTCCTATTCCAATCCTTTTAAGTCTGACGATAGGCCAAAATGTAGGATGGGCATTTTTGGATGGATTGATTATTTTTTTTGCTACAAAATATAACCTATCTCCTATTTCTTGCTGATCGATCATTTCAAAACCGGATGCATATATCCGACCCAATGCCTCCACCTCAGACATCAAATTACTTTTTCCCTTGTACGCCATTCGGTAAATTCTACCAGTAATTGGCATTTTCGGGATAAACCGATGGAGAACGGAATCCCAATTGTACGCTAAATTGCCAAGAAAAGCAGGGTACTTTGACTTTATCTGAATTTTCCTGTTGGTATATGTCTCCACAGATCCTATCAACAAACCTCCAATTGAAAGTGATTGATTGGCTGCTGACAAAAATTGGTCACAATATGGATAATCATTCAGCCTTAATTGACTCACAAGACATGAGAATGTGGATGAATTGGGCGAAAAAAGGGCCTTTTGATCATTGAGATACAGTATCTTGGAATCCGATTTCTCAACATGTTTTTGGATAAAAAACCTGGCCTTAATTGGAAGCTCAAAAAGTTCCTTTCTTTCCGGAAGGAGCTCCGATTGTGGTAAAATTTCTGAATCCGGATATGCGTTGAAACTCATTTGACTTAAAATACTCTTTTTGACCAGAAAAGAATTGACAAATTAATAGGTCAATCAATTCGCAATTTATTGATAATTCACTCAAAATAGCTTTGGAATGCCATTGATTTTTTGGATTGCTTCCTGAAAATCAATGCCTACTATCTCAAGATACCAACGGATAGTTTCGAATCTAGGCTTGTTCTCTTCATAGACAAGTTTCAATGCATCTTCTCTTGTGATCATTCCTTCCCGTATTTGGTTTGACCTGAAAGTGTCGACCTCCGAAAAACCCGCAACAGTATGGTAGATATAATTATAAAAACCCGCCGTACCATCCCCTATCCTCCAAGTGGAATTGGTATCGGGGGATTTTTCCCAATCATATTCTGACAAAATCAGTTTGTTTATCTCATTTTCATCCCAAGGATAGTAATCAAATAATTGAATATAGTCCTTTTTGGGGGCCAAATACCTTACCGCAAAAGAGCCAAGACTATCCAAAACGGATTGGTTGAGATATGTTGGATTTGAAAGAACTTCCTTTCCAACAAACCCAAAAAGCTTCAATTGGTTGAAAGCAGAAAGGGAAAATATCCGCTGTTTTTCAAACTCCGGTTTCAATCCTGCAAAACCCACCTTGAAATCAGTATTTTCAAGATGATTGACTCCCCAGATATTCAGGTTGATACCTGTTTGCTTTTTGAGCCTGTCTGTATAATAAAAGAAGTATTTGTCACCGGCCATAAAAAGAGGAATCATTCCCAAGGCAGGTTTGCGCAGCCAAGCCTCTATGTTTTTTCTGATGTTTTTCCGCTTCCAATGTATGTCAGCCGCCACCACAATATTTTCCACCCCGAGCTTCCCACAAACCCTTGATATGTTTCTCCTTGCCAGATCGGTGACCATCCCCCAATCATAAGTAAATGCAATGGGATTCATTCCAAGCTCTTTTTTGACCATATGCAAGGCAAAAGTACTGTCTCTCCCTCCACTAAAAGGAACAATGCAATCAGGTTTAGAAGAATTGCTTTTATAGGGCTCAAGAAGCTGTCGCAAGTATTCCTGATTATTTGCTTTGGGCTTGGGTTTGTGGTTTCTGCAGTAATTGCAAACTCCCGCCTGATCAAAATCTATGAAAGGAAACGTTTCGGGCAAGACACACCTGCTACACCTTTTTATCTTTTCGATCTTTTCAGACTGATTTTCCAATAATCCAAACAGGTGCCTTTCCCTATTTCTATTGAAATTTAGCTCCGGCTCGATGACGATTTCCTTTCCAAAATCAGGGTTTTTGACCGTTGATACGGTGACCATGTAAGGAAGATTTTCTTCAGATTTGATCTTCTTTTTTGGTTCTTTACCAAAATCAAGCTTTTCTAATTCCAAATCAGGTATGCTAAAAAGCAATACTTCACCGGGATTGATTTTCGTAATTGCTAGCTTGGCTGATTCTGATATTTTTGAAGGCAGGTATTTTATCAAACTCTCCAGATAATATGCTTCTGAACCAAAAATCAGGAATTTTTTGCTGTCAGTAAGGCAATACAGGGAACCGGTATTGGTGGCTAAAATGTATTTCCCAATCCGCGGTATAAAAGCCAGAATGGAATAAGTGCCTTCCAATTGGGAAAGGGAATTTCTGATGGCCAATCCCAAATCACTTGGGTTTTGCAAAATTGCTTGATGCAAAAGAGCGAGGATAATCTCCGAATCGATTTTAAACTCCCGTTTCAATTCCTTGTACTTTTCCCAAAGTGAATCAGCATTGACAATAATGCCGTTGTGGATGAGAAGATTACCATCTTTGATGACAGGTTGGTTGTTTTCCTCCTTCAACTGTGACCCGTTGGTGACCAATCTCGCATGGCCAAAAACCGAAAAAGAGCCATGAAGGCTCCTGTATCTCTCCAATGAATCTGAAAGGGAAGTTTTGAATGGCTTGGTCGAAATCAATTTTCTGATTCTGACATCCCCTTTGGTCACCTCGATTTGCCTGCTTTCTTGGTTGACAAATGCCATTCCTGAGGAATCTTTTCCCCTTGACTCGCTCAAAAGGGCAAGTTTTGAAGTCAGTTTCCTGATATCGCTCTCAGAAAAATCAGATCCAGGATTGATGAATAGACCAAAGATGCCGCACATATGCTCTAAAATTTGGTTTTGGGATCAACTTCTCCAAGAAGCAATTTTTTCTTGGATTCAGGATATTCTGTCACCAACCAGGTTAAAAAATCGGTCAGGTTATACCTTTCCTGATCTAATGCTTTTACTTTTTCTTTCAATCGGATTTTGGCTTGTTCATCATTTAAAATTTCATATGCTTTTTCAAGTGTACCATCTTGATATCGCTTATTGATTATCAATCCATCTGATTCCTGTCTTTGCAAAGTACCCGCGTCAAGTGAGTTCACATAAATGGCAGGGGTACCCAAAGCAGCACATTCAGAAGCCATTGTGGCACCCTCACCTATAAACAATGAGGCATAATATAAAACATGATGAACTCTGTCAGGTTTAATTCTTATTTGAAAAGGCTGAAGTTCAGGAGGTAAAACCCCCTCAGAAGAAATAAAAACTCTGTAATCCAAACTCAGCTTTTTGACCAAATCCATTTTATATCCGTCGGAAAAACCCATTTGCCCTTGGTCATGCAAGGCTCCCCAAGACACAAACCTCAGGAATATGAAAGGTGAATTTTCATTGATCCCCAATTCAGAAAAGATGCCGGCATCAGGTTTAAAATATTTCTTGTTCAGGTAAAAAAGCTCCATATGCCCTTTAAATTTGAATTGCTTGGGTCCCAAATCGAGAAGGTAACTTTCAGGATTAAGGACAAGGTCAGTAAATGGCAGATAAAGTTTTCTGTTCAACCAGGCATGCTCTGTATCATCAAAAGAAATGTGGGGCAACCTAAAAATCCATGACATATGGGCCACATAGGAAGCTGCAAAACTTAAAGCAATTTCAGGTCTTTTCTTTAGGTAAAGCTTAAATATATTCCATTCACATTTAAACAGAAACAGGAATTTCCCCAAAACGGACTTTGGATTCTTTCCCATTGGAACATAATCCAAGCCTTCCAAATCCAATAATTCATAAGTAATTTCTTTATTTCTGCAGGTAATGATAAGCTCATAACCCATTGCTTTCCAATTAGAAATCGCATGCTTGAAATAATGCACATTCGCAGGATGAATGATGTCGATGTGGATGGATTTCACTATTTGGAAATTAAACTTTCAATAGCATTATTGAATTTTTCCATTTCACCGTCCGAAGATAGATACTTTGATGAATCATGAACGTTTAGCTTTAGTTTGAAAATTTGATCCTTATTTAGTCCTGAGATACTTCTTGCCATTACTTTCGGATCCCAAGATTCAGAAACAACGCCCAAAGAATAATCTTTTACAATTCCGGACATCTCTTCGTCAGGCCCTACGGATAAAACAAGTCTTGATTGGATCATTTCAAAAAATTTATTTGGTAATGCATGTTTTAGATTTGAATTTTTGGGAGGGAAAAATATAATCCCTATATCAAATTGATTACAAAATTCAATTATCTGTTCTCGCTTAACCGGAGTTAAAAATTTCACGTTGTTCAAATCTTTTGATTTGCTTATTAAATCCCTAAAAATATGCTTGGTGCTACTTCGATAAACCAACATTAGATATAATTCATAACCATCTCCTAATTCACGAGCTATTTGAATCAACAATTCCAAGCTCCTTGAAGAACTAACTATTCCATGATGTATGATTTTTATTTTTTCACCTACAGGCTGTGGCTCAAGTTTTTCGTAATATTCTGATGCGCTTTTAACTACAATAGGATCTACATCATAATTTAATTTATATAAATTGGCGATTCCAACTGAGACAGTAGTAATAATGTCAAATTGATTAAGATATCTATCGCAAAGCCTCTGGTAGTATTTTTTATATAAAAATCTCCAAAGCCAATCATCCTCGAAATTTTCAGGACTGTATTCATGAGCATCCAAAATTATCTTGGTTCTACTCTTCTTTAATCTCTTTAGAAGCGGAGCAGATTTGATCTCGTTTATAATAATCAAGTCAAATTCAAGATCATCTATTTTTTTTAAAACCTCTAAAACTTGATTGTCCCAAAAATAGAATCTGTCCAACCCCATTTTTAGGAAAAATAAATGGAAAATCTCCCTATGGATTGATCTTTTTTTAAGTTGAAAGAATTCATTTTCAAGTCCAGATGGTGATAATCCTAAGGAACTTATATAGAATTTTTTTTTCAATTCTGAGATTTGCCTATACGGTCTCGGGTCGTTCTTTAAATTCGAGTTTGATACTATTAAGACTCTTTTCATGAATAATTAATTCGTAAAGACATTTTAAATTATAAGACCTTAAATTAATAGAAAATAAAAAATAAAAGATCATCCAAAAAGGGTGTGAGGTTAAGGCTGAAGCAAAATAAATTACTCCTACCATAGATAAAATCAAATAACTGCCCCTTGAATTATAAATTTTCAAATAGGAACTAAAACTCTTATATGTAAAATAAAAAATGATTGAAAATCCCACTATCCCATAAACAGCTAAAATATCAGACACCCCATTTACCCTTACAAGTTTGGTATATTCACTTTGAGTCCTTTCTTCTCTGTTAAATCCATAACCAAAGACAGGCCTTTTTAAAAAGTCATTGAAATCTAGAATAAAAGAAGGAAAACGACCGAGAGATCGAGTCTCAAACTCTCTTGTGTCTTCCAATAACTCTATATACCTATCCCTTCCATCAATTTCTCTCTTTATTTTTTCATAACCAATTTCAAGACTTAAAACATAAATGGCCAAAGCAGAAAAAAACAGAAAATAGAACACTATTTTTTTACTCTTTGTATTCAAAACAAAAAATATAGGAAAAATAACAAATGCGACTAAGAACCCTGTAGTTGATAAAGTGGTAACAATAGCCAAATAAAAAACAATTAGCCTTTTGTTTATTGAAAATCTATTCGACACCAAATTTATCAAGATAGCAATCAATAAAAAATTTGAAAATCCTTTAGGTTCCCAAGCAAATCCTGAATTCCTTGTTAGAGAGCCATTACTTTCAAGAGTAAAAATGAAAATATTCGCTAATCTATCATTTCGATATTCAAGAATTGAAATATTATTCTGTAAAACACCTACAATTTTGAATAGAAGTTCATAATTAATAAGTTGAAATAGAAATAGTGGAAGGCTAACAAGAACAAGGAAATAGATTAATTTTTCATAAATAGCAAAGAAACTTTCTCTTACAATTTTTATTGTGATGTAAGCATACAGCATTTTAAGTAAAATATAAAAGCTGAGGAAAAAATTATTACTCCCAAAACTTATATAATAAAATAAATTCAATGCGAAATATAATCCTACAAGTACAAGAATAAACTGGTCAATCTTGATTCTTCTTTTATAAAAAATCCATCCTGAGTAGATTAAAACAATTATTGTTGTCTCAGGTGCAATGGCAAGAACGGAAGCTTGGGTGCTTTTAAATACAATTAGACATACTAATATGAAATTTTCTATGTATACTTTATTATTCCAAAAATTGCTTTTCATTTTTCTTTGAACCCTTTAGCCGCCCTCAAGGAAATAAAAAAATAAATCAAATACATAAAACTATATACTATCGAAAAAGATAGTATACTTACTCTTGGAGAATCAAAAATTACCCCGGTATAAATCCCCAAACTAGTGACAATTAATAAAAAAGATTGCCAAATTAAATTCCACTTCTGTTTTTGGGAAATCATCAAAGTAAAACCCAGAGGGCTAATACAAAATCTAAAAAAAAACATAATTGATAAATACCTAGCATAGACCCCTGCTTCAATCCACTCCGGTCCGAAAACCAATTCAAACAAAAAAGGTGAAAATGCAACAATTATTATTGTTGGAAGTATTGATACCGTTAAAAGGAATGAAAAAGTATCAAAAAAAGATTTTTTGCAATTCCCTTTCAAATTATACTCCTCTGATGCTTTTTGTTTAAAAACCTCAGAAGTAGAAGAAGTGACTAATTTGATAGGAATACCAATAACCCTTTGGGTCAATGAAAAAAAACCAACTGTACCAGAATTAAAAAAATAAGCCAATAATACTATGGGGTTTTGATTCGCATAAACATTCAATAAATCAGCTGGTAACGCATACTTGGGGAAATTTTTGTACTTAAAAAATAATTGATTGAATTCATGCCTTGGACGAATTGAGAAATTTGAACCTTCGTTTTTTATAACTTGGATAAATAAAAAACCAGTTTCAATTGTTTGAGCTATGATATTCGCAATTAAAAATATTTCAGGAGATGAAGAAAAATAACCTCCAATGAGTAATATTCCATTTAAAATAATTGACTTAACTATTCCCCAAAAAGTGGTTGTTCTATATTTTTTTATGCTTTGTAACCAGTTTCTAAAACCGTAAAATAATCCATTTAAAACTACTAGAAGGGGTATCCAATAAAACCAATGACTTTGGTCTTTACCAAACAATAAAATCGAAAATTGAAGAGGCAAAAAGAAACTAGCTAAGCAAAAAATGATCGAAAAAATTATTACTGTTTTAATAAGAAGGTTTAACAAAGAAAAAGCCTCTTCTTTGGTATCAGGCAAGAATAAAATATTTTCAATTCTAAATGTTGCAATGACAGTTAAAACATTCACAATAGCCAAAAAAACAGCAATTATTCCAAAACTCTCAGATGAAAATATCCTTGTAAGTATTGGCGAAATTAATATCGTAAGTATTTGGGACATAAACACGCCCCCAGCAACAGTAAAAATATTCTTAATGTAATCTTTTTCCAACTTTTAATTCTATATAACTAGGAATAAAAAATGAACCTGTCAAGCAATAAAATTAAAAACTAATAATATTAAATTATCAAACTCAAACTTTTTATTCTTCAAAAAGCCCGAGAATCCTGTTCCCAACTTCATTAGCCTAATTCCTTCATCTTCCTCGCCGGATTCCCTGCCCATACCTCGTTGGCAGGAATGTCCGAAATCACCACTGAACCTGCACCGATGACACTGTTGTCGCCTATAGTAATTCCCTGCTTTGCGACTGCCCCAACACCAAAAAAGACTCTCTTGCCCAAAGTTACGTTTCCAGCCAAGGTAGCATTGGGAGCGACATGCGAAAAATCTCCGATCAAACATTCATGTTCGATGATGGCGCCTGTGTTGATGATGACTCCTTTACCAATCTTTACCAGCGAATTTATGCATGCATTCTTTCCAACAAAAGTGGAAAGTCCGATAGTTACTTTTTCGGAAACCAAGGCAGTTTTATCGATAATTGCCAATTGTGAAAAACCTTTGCTAGCAATAAAGCCAATAACTCTTTCCCTGACCTTATTGTCTCCAATACAGGGAAAAATGTAATGATTTGTCAAAATCTGACCGACATCTTCTGCCATTTCATCTCCAAAAAAGTCAAGTTCATATGGATTGTCTACGTTATAATCCTTCGCAAAATAACCCCCTACAGTCAAGCCTTGCTCCGATATACTATCCAACACCACATAGGCATGTCCGGAATAGCCGATTAGGAAGATCTTCTTTAGATACTGAGGATTGTCCATATCTTGGTTTGTTTAAAATATTAGTATTGATCCTTATGTCTACTAGGATGGATATTGTTGGGTAGTATTCTGTGTCAGAATCATGAAAAAAAGGAACAAGGAATCACAAAAAGGGATGGTCTGCCAATGGTTTTTTGGAAAACGGGTGATAATCCCCCACCAATCCTACTCCTTTCTGTAATCTGATATCATGGACCAACTCCACAGAACTTCTTGCAGCTTCCAACCCAAATCCTTTTCCCTCTAAAATCTCTGAATAACTCTGTGTGTGTAAGTCAACAAAACCTTCACTGAATTCTATTTCATTTCCTTCTATTGTGAGAGACCGGTAAATGGTTTTTCCTTTAGACAATACAGATTCGGGCAATGTTTCTTGGTTAATGCTCAAAAACCACCTGACTCTTGCCCTTTCCAAATCTAGAAAACCCGAGGCCCTGTCATGGTTCTGAATATGTACAATATTGGTTTTGACTTTCCCAAAAATCCAGACCAGCATGTCAAAAAAATGAATCCCGATATTGGTTGCGATGCCTCCGGATTTACTTTCGTCACCTTTCCATGAGGTATAGTACCAATTGCCTCGGGAGGAAATATAAGTGAGGTCGATATCATGGATTTTATCGGAAGGTTCTGCCATCACTTTGCGTCTGAGTTCCAAAATCGCAGGGTGAAGTCTCAGTTGGAGGATGTTGAATACTTTAGAGCCTGTTTCCTTTTCAACCGACTCTAGCCCATCCATATTCCAAGGATTGAGAACCAGCGGTTTTTCGCAGATTACGTCCGCTCCAAGTCTTAACCCAAACCTGATATGCGAATCATGCAGGTAATTTGGAGAACATACGCTGACATAATCGACAGGATCCCCTTCCCTTTTGAGTTTTTCCATATGCCTGTCAAATCTCTCAAATTCGGTAAAAAATGAAGCTTTTGGAAAATAGCTGTCCATTACCCCAACAGAATCAAACTTATCAAATGCTGCCACCATTTGATTTCCGGTTTCTTTGATGGCTTTCATATGCTTTGGCGCGATATACCCCGCTGCCCCTATCAATGCAAAGTTTTTCATGATTGGCTCGCTGATTTTCGGACTTGGCCATTTTGCAAAAAATACTCCTCTCCGCTTTCCCTGCAATATGCTTTTCCTTCAGAATCAAAGGCAAGCTTGTGTCCATATTCGCTTACCCAACCCATCTGACGAGAAGGATTGCCCATCACCAAAGCATAATCGGCTACGTCCTTGGTCACTACTGCCCCGGCGCCTATGAAAGCGTAAGAACCTATCGTATTGCCACAGACTATGGTCGCATTCGCACCGATGGTCGCACCTTTGCCGACTTTGGTGGAGAGGTATTCGGATTTTCTGCTGATGGCAGATCGGGGATTGATGACATTGGTAAATACCATCGAAGGGCCCAAAAACACATCATCTTCGCAGGTTACCCCGGTGTAGATAGAGACATTGTTTTGGACTTTGACATTGTTACCAAGGATCACATCGGGGGAAACCACCACATTCTGACCGATGTTGCAATACTTTCCTATTTTGCAATTGGCCATGATATGGCTGAAATGCCAGATTTTGGTCCCCTCTCCTATTTCACAGCCCTGATCGATATAGGCAGATTCGTGGGCAAAATAAAGTTTCATTGGAAAAAGCTGTTGATGGTATTTATAATCAATTCTAATTGCCCGGGATCCATTTCCGTATGGATGGGAAGGGAAATTACTTCATGGCTGAGTTTTTCAGCAACAGGGAAATCTCCTTCTTGAAACCCATGATTTTGGTAAGCAACCTGAAGATGAACCGGAACCGGATAATACACCATGGTCGGAATTCCGAAGGAAGCAAGATGTTTTGAAAAATTCTCCCTGTTTACACCATTCAGCTTGACTGTATATTGGTGAAACACATGGGTGGAATTAGAATCACGCTTTGGAATGGAAATATGGGGATGGTTTTCAAAAGCCAAATCATAGGCCGATGCGACTTCATTTCGGGCTTTTTGGTATTGTTCCAAATAACGGAGCTTGACCCGAAGCATTGCGGCCTGTATGGTATCCAAACGTGAATTTACTCCCAAAGAATGATGGTGATACTTCTTTTTTTGACCGTGGGTGGAAATCATCCGCATCTTCTCTGCAAGATCATGGTCATTGGTAAACATTGCACCGCCGTCGCCAAAACAACCCAGGTTTTTGGATGGGAAAAAAGATGTTGTGCCTATTTCACCCATCGTGCCTGAAAAGGCTTGGTTGCCATCAGAGAAAGTATAAACTGACCCAATGGATTGGGCGGCATCTTCTATGACTTTCAAGGTATGTTTTTTTTCAATTTTTAAAATGGATTCCATGTCGGAGCATTGTCCAAACAAATGGACAGGGACAATCGCTACGGTCTTATCAGATATCACTGGTTCTATTTGGGAGGCATCAATCTGAAAAGTATCCGGATCCACATCTACAAAAACCGGTTTCAAACCCAAGAGTGCAATAACCTCTACTGCTGCGATATAGGTGAATGCAGGAACGATGACTTCATCTCCAGGCTTAAAATCCAAAGCCATCATCGCAATCTGCAATGCATCCGTTCCATTGCCGCAGGGAATTACATATTTACAATTCAGATATTGCTTCAATTCATCAGCAAAAAGCCTAACCTGTGGGCCATTGATAAATGCAGTCTGATCAATGACTTCCTGCATGGCAGCGTCGACTTCTTCCTTTATTTTTTCATATTGGGACCTCAAGTCCACCATTTGAATTTTTTTCATTTATTCAATCATTAGCTTCGGACTGTGCACAGCTCCGCCACCTGGGTCACAGTAAAATAAGTGAAAAGGTAAATTTCTTCTTACTATAGTCGAAGTGGATGGAAAACTACCAAGGTCTAAACCAGCTTTACCAAACCATTTCCGTTTTAATAAAAACAGTTTTATTGTTTAGTTTGAAGCCGATTGGCTAGACCTGCGACGTCACTCTGAAAGAAGCGAAGAATCTCACCTATAGAAATGAGCTACATGGGTCTTGCCTCCTTCAGGATGACGCTGTACCATTCATCATTCCCTTTGTGACCAAAATTAAAATGTAAATGAAAAGGGATACTTTTCACACCTTTTCTCCATCCGCCATTTTAAATTTTTCATTCCTAATTCCTTTACCCCCGTCTCATCGCACGCTTCCACCAAGGCAACTGTACTTCGTCATGGTAGCCATAATGGCTGGAATAACCGTAGCCGTAGCCATAACCATAGCCGAATCCGTATCCTTTGTCTATGTGGACGTCGTTGAGAATAGCATAAATTTTGGAAACCCCTCCTTTTTCGATCAGATTATTCAATATCTGGATGTTGCTTTTATTGGAAAATCCCTGTCTGAAAATGAAAAAATTCACATCTGAATGTTTAAAAAGTTCCTTGGTCTCAGAAACCAATCCGGCCGGAGGACAATCCAAAATAATCACTTCATATTCCTGCTTGATTTCAGCCATGATTTTGGAAAATTTGTTTTGAAGCAAAAGTTCTGCAGGATTTGGTGGAATCGGCCCAGAAAGGATGATGTCAAGGTTTTCGTATTTTGTCTGTTTTACAACCTCTCTCCATGGCATATTCATGCTCAAGCAAGTACTCATACCTTTGTCATTGATCAGTCCAAACTCTTCTGCAATTTTTGGTTTTCTAAGATCCAAGCCTACCAACAAGGTCTTTTTGCCCAATAGGGAATATACCGATGCCATATTGACTGAAGCAAAAGTCTTTCCTTCGCCCGAAATGCTCGATGTAAAAAGGATTGTCAAGTGCTCTTTGTTTGGGCTGAGATAGGACATATCGGCCCGGATATTTCGGAATGATTCTGTCACCGATGACCTTGGATTATTCAAGACCGGTTTGGGGTCATTGCCTTGATT
This sequence comes from Aquiflexum gelatinilyticum, assembly GCF_024741135.1. GTDB lineage: Bacteria > Bacteroidota > Bacteroidia > Cytophagales > Cyclobacteriaceae > Cognataquiflexum > Cognataquiflexum gelatinilyticum. Next base: position 201,656 of record NZ_JANSUY010000003.1, on the reverse strand, counting down.
TCTTCCAATCATTCCGATTAGTGGTGTATTGATTTGTTTTTCAAGTTCCTTCGGATCTTCGATCTTGGTGTTCAGGAAATCACGGATAGAGATATAACCGATGGAAAAAAACAGACCTATGGCCAGACCAATCACCAGATTGACAATTTTCTTTGGAAAAACAGGCATCTGTCCGGCTCTGGCAAGATCTAAGATTGCATTTTTAGGCATATTGGATGCCCTTGTGATTTCAGATTCCGCCCTTTTTTGGAGCAGGTAAACATAAATGTTTTCATTGACAGTGAATTTCCTTTGTATTCCCAATAGCCTTCTTTCTGTTTCAGGAAGTGAATTGATTTCTCTCTCCACTCTTTTTATTTGAGAATTGACTTCTTGAAGATAGGTATTGGTATTGCGGATAGAAGAGGCAATGTTTTCTTGCAGGGCCTTTTTGGTCATCCTTATTTGGGAATTGATTTCCCTGATAGGTGGAGCTTCTTCCGAAAAATTATTAGAAAGTCTCATTTTCTCGGCTTGTAGTTCACTGATGCTTACCACCAAAGACTGTAACAGAGGATCTGTATTTCCTATTATGGAAGGAGCGACTATTTCTTCAATATCATCCCTGTTGATGTAATTTTGAAGTGTCTGATAATATTTAAGGTTGATTTCGGCTTGGGATTTGTCTTTTTCAAACTCCTGCAGTCTTTGGAAAATCTGGGAACCTTCTTCGCTCAGATTAAAAATTTTGTTTTCAGACCTGTATTTTTCAAGGCTTCCTTCAAAAAAACTCAATGAATCAGTGATACCGCTTAGTTGATCTTCGATAAAACGAATGGTATTTTCTGATGCTTTGTTTTTTTCATCCAACTCTCTTTGAAGGTAAACTTCCATCAGCTTGTTAAGATATTCCTCACCCATCCTTCTGACGGGCGTTTCAAATGAAATATTCAAAATAGAAGCCTGTTTGTTGATGGGTGAGACGCTGATTTTATCTTTTAAAAAAAGTGCCAACGACGGGGTATCCACCAATTGGAAGAAGATTCTATCGCCTTCTTTAGCATCAATGCTTTCAATCTTAATTTTAAGGAATTCTGATTCAATATTTTCTCCAAAAGCATAAACCGGTTTTAATTCGGGAATGCTATTGATTTCTTTTTTGTAAAAAGGATCAGATGGGTTGAAAATTTCAAAATCATCTCCGTCCGGTTCAATGCTGAAGGTCTGATTATCCAAAACCTCAATGACAAATTTGCCTTTGACCAATTGAGGATGGGTCCAATCCACTTCTACATTCAGCGGAATCCCAGAATGGACCTGTATGCTGCTCAATAAATCATCGGTAAAATAAAAAACATCAAGGCCAAGTTCCAAAATGGCTTCTTCCGCCAAGGTGTAGGATTTGAGAATCCCTATTTCGTTTTCGACGTTGTTTTTGATCGGCATCATTCCTACTGCATCAAAAATTTCTGATCCCAAAGCTTGGGGTTCTTCTGTTATGATAACCGAAGATTGGACAAGGTATACCGGGGTTGCGTATTTGTTGAAAAGGAATGCTGCCAAAACACAGACCAAGGTGCTCGTCACAATAAATGGCCAATATTTCAGGTAATTAAAAAGAACAACCTTTAATTCAATGTCATCCTCATGGGGTGGCATAAAAGGATCTGGAATAAATGGATAAGGATTGCTTTTACTCATCAATTTTGTAGAATAAGATTCAAAATCAAAGCGACAGCCGTAACAGATGAAAGGATCAGAGCAACAGTTTGGGCGGTGTTTTCTCCCGTACCTATTTCTCTTGCCTTCAAAGGTTCGGCGTAAATCTGATCATTTGGCTGAATGAAGTAAAAAGGAGTCTGAATAATCTGTCTGTCGTTAAGATTGATTCTATGCAATTTGGTGCCATCAGGATATTGTCTGATCAATAGAATTTCATCTCTTTTGGCTACGGTAGTCATGTCGCCTGCCTGAGCGATAGCTTCAAAAATAGTCAATCTATCCTGTAGAACAACATACTTTCCGGGTCTGCGGAATTCCCCCAAAGTTGAAAATCTGATCCCGCCAAGTTTGACCCGTACAAAAATCTCAGAGGTCACATACTTTTTTAATGCTTCTTCTACAATCACCCTGACTTCATCTAGGGTCTTGTCATTGACTTGGATCTCTCCAAGAAGTGGCATTCTGATATAGCCGTGTTTGTCGATGGTATAGCCTGTCATGTAATAGATATCTCCTCCACTTTGGGCAATCTGACCAAAAACAGCATTGTTGGCTTCATTTTGAATTTTGGAAGTAATACCATTTTCAAGAATCTGCTCCACAGTTTGGATCTGAATATCAATGATATCATTGAACTGCAATCTATACTCAGGCAACTCATAGCTGATCAATTCCTCATCCTGAATAGCTTTGTTTCCTTCAAGATTTTGATAGTACATAATTTTTTCATTAGGTACACATGAAGAGTAAGCAAGGATAAAAACCAATACCAGAAGGCTCCAAACGACCTTTCTCATGGCTAGATAAAAGGAAATATTCATAGGCAACTTAATGCGTAAACTTAACCAAATAATTTAATTATTGAACAGGTCTGTTAACTACCCGAAACCTGACTTACAGCATAGGGGCTAATTACAAAAAAAAGCAAAGATTCAGCATTGTTTGTTGCTTTTTTAGGAAAAAATAAAGGAATCACCCTGAATTTTAATTCAAAAACCCAAAAGCAATTCCTTAAATATAGAATTTGGAGAAAAATGCCAACTAATAAAATTATTGGTCTTTGATCAATTCTTCCATCAATTCAGGTCCAAATTCCTTTTCCTCAAGCTTGACAAGGTATCCATCTTCGAATGTGGCTAGCACATAAAATTTCTCATCCCTGACTACTCTGTATGTTCTCTGATTTCCATCGAGGTGACTGATTACGGCAGCATCATTCCTTCTCAAAAATTTTTTTTCCTTCATACCCTGGTAATACTCCGGATTGGGGCCAAATGCTCCACACGAACTTAAAAGAAATACTGAAAGGAATAATACGAGTAATTGCTTCATTTTTTTTATTGTTTTTTCAAGTTAAAATATTGCAAAAACTTTGCCACGAAATTTATCGCTGATTTTGAGCGACTTAAGAATAAATGGTTTTGTTTTTATTTCAACTGTTTGAAACCGGAGAATTTTACCCTACATTTGCGTCCTAGCGGCACGACCAGCTCCTGCTGAATCCCCCAGGTCCGGAAGGGAGCAAGGGTAAGCAGTCGTAGCGGTGCGATGCCGCTTCTTTTTTTTTAATTTTTTCCCATTTTTTGAATTTTGGATTACACAACATTTCAATTATCCATTTATCATTTTACATTCTTTTTCCCCTTCCATTTCCTGATTTATCAATTAACTTTGTACAATCAACATAAACAAACAACATATGAAATTCTTTATTGATACCGCCAACCTGAATGATATCAAGGAAGCCTACGATCTTGGCGTATTGGACGGCGTCACCACCAATCCATCCTTGATGGCCAAAGAAGGCATCAGCGGAGAAGATAAAGTTAGAGCACATTACAAAGCCATCTGCGATATCGTGGATGACAATGTCAGTGCTGAAGTCATTGCCACAGATTTTGAAGGTATGATCAAAGAGGGTAAAGAACTTGCAAAAATCGATGACAAGATCGTGGTAAAAATCCCGATGATCAAGGACGGTATAAAAGCCATCAAATACTTTTCCAATGAAGGTATCCGAACCAACTGTACTTTGATTTTTTCAGCAGGCCAGGCACTTCTTGCCGCAAAAGCCGGAGCAACCTACGTTTCACCATTTATCGGAAGACTGGATGACATCTCTTACGATGGCTTAGAGCTGATCGATCAGATTGTCAATATTTATGAAAATTATGGCTATGCCACCCAAGTTTTGGCGGCATCAGTAAGGCATACCATGCACTTGATCAAATGTGCCGAACTCGGTGCAGATGTAGTGACATGTCCTTTGAAAGTTATTTTGGGATTGTTGAATCATCCGCTCACGGATTCAGGGTTGGCGACTTTCCTTGCAGACCATGCTAAAGCAGCAGGAAAGTAATTGACTTAAAATAATGAACCGGACCATTGGCAACATAATCCGGTTCCTTCGTTTCAATAACATAGTCCCCCAGTTTGATTAGAATCAAAAAAAAACAGAATCCGGGAAAAAGTTGTTTTCCATACCTATTAGAGAAAATAAACAAACTTATGTATATCTTAAAAGTAAAAGGAAAAGCCAAAATCCCGGATTATATACAGATCAGAGATGATAATTTTGTCTTGGTGGCTTACTTCAGGGCAGACAGACCCTTGAAGAATATTGAGAAATTCGGTTTGGAAGGAAAGGAAACAGAACTCGAGACCTTAATAAGGGAACTGCCATTTGGCAAAACACAAAAAATTGAGATTTAATGGAATTTGGAAAGGATGCGGTAATTGAGGTCAAAGACGCCTGTATTTTTCAGGGATTGGATGCAGTACTGCAGAATGTTAATTTTTCAATAGAAAAAGATGAATTCGTTTTTTTAATCGGAAGGACAGGAAGTGGAAAAAGCTCTCTTTTGAAAACCCTTTATGCCGATCTTTCCCTTAAAATGGGACAAGCTGAAATAGTTGGTTTTCAACTTTCAAAAATCAAGAAAAGCGAAGTCCCCTACCTCAGACGAAAGCTTGGGATAGTATTTCAGGATTTTCAGCTTTTCCCAGACAGGTCCATAGCCGAAAACCTTTTCTTTGTCATGAAGGCTACTGGATGGAAGGATAAAGAAAAAATGAAAAACAGGATGATTGAAGTTCTCCTCAAAGTTGGTCTTGCAGATGCAGCCACCAAAATGCCCCATCAACTTTCGGGAGGTGAACAGCAGCGGGTTGTCATTGCAAGGGCTCTTATCAATCAACCTTCCATAGTTTTGGCGGATGAACCAACAGGAAACCTAGATCCAGATGTCGCAGATGGGATTTTTAAACTTTTTCAGGAAATCAATAACGAAGGCACTGCTATCCTGATGGCGACCCACAACCATGATTTATTGAGAAAATATCCCTATCGTGTATTGAAATGCGAAAAAGGGAAACTCCTTGACAGTAAGACCTCCGACATTACGATCAATACCTCTTATTGAGTCCCAATAATTTGAAAATACCAATTATATTTCAAATCAATTTGACTGATATCTGCGTTTAGTTCTTTGTTAGAACCTAGAGATCAATCCATTAAAGTAAATGCTTATGAAATACCTATCCTATAATAAAGCCGGTCTTGCCCTGGTTTTTGGGGCGTTGATATTCTTAAACGCCTGCAAAGACAAAACCGATGATCCTGTACCAGAACTGTCTGCCAATGCCAAAGTAAATACTTGGATTCAAGAAGTAATGGATGAAGTTTACCTGTGGCTTGATGATATGAGAAATCCCATTTCTCTTGAATCTGACCCCGAAGATTATTTTGAATCTTTACTTTTTAGACCTACCGATAGGTTCTCCGTCATTTATCCGGATTATCAGGAATTGATCAATAGCCTCTCAGGAGTATCCAAAGAAGCGGGATATGAAATCACACTTGCCCGCGAAAGCAGTACAAACAACAATGTAATTGCTTTTATTACCTACACAAAAAAAGGTAGCCCTGCAGAAACCGCAGGCCTCAAACGTGGCGATTTGATCACGCACATCAATGGTGTGAGGATGACACTGGACAACTACCAAGAAATATTAGGACAAAGGTCAGAGGCTCATTCTATTTCCTATTTGAGATATAATGAAAGCTCTTCTAATTATGTCGCACAGACTCCCGTGGACTTAACGACATCAGTGCTTTCTGAAGACCCTAACTTCCTTGACTCCATTTACACCATTGGGAATCAAAAAATCGGATACGTGGTTTATCATTTCTTTGCTCCGGGCATTGAAGGCCAAGCAACTAGGTATGATGATGAAATGGATGCTGTCTTTGCAAAATTCAAAGCAGAAGGCATCAACCACCTGATTTTAGATTTTAGATATAATGGAGGAGGATACCAATCAAGTGCTGTAAACTTGGCAAGCTTGATCGCTCCTAATGTGACCAACGATGATGTTTTTACCAAAATTAAATACAACAGTTACCTGATGGGATTTGATCAATTGAAAAATGTACAGATCAAATTTGAAAGTAAGCCTCAAAACCTTGGTCCGATACTGTCGGGAAACAAAGTTTATATCATAACCTCTTCCAGAACAGCTTCTGCAAGCGAACTGATTATCAATGGACTTAGACCATATATGGAAGTATTTATGGTTGGAGGATTGACTTACGGAAAAAACGTTGGTTCCATCGCCATCGAAGATGAAGAAAACCCTTCCAACAAATATGGTCTTCTGCCGATTGTATCTCAATCATTCAACAAAAACGATCAGTCTGACTACGCTTCAGGATTCCAGCCTAACATTCAAGGCAACGAGCTGTCACAACCTACCTTATTGCCATTGGGGGATACGAATGAATTTTTGTTGAAACTCACATTGGAACAGATAACAGGAACGCCTTCACCTGACAGAATCCAAATGATAGAGAGGATTGACATGGGAAGTTCTATAGAAAAACAGACAAGGTTTGGGAGATTAATTGATGATCAAACCAATCTAAAGGTCAAGCACTAAAATAAATCGAGCTCCTTCCTCTACGGAAGGAGTTTTTTTTGACAAAAGAATTCAATTAACAGAAATGATAGAATAAAACCTGTCAAATTGTCGGTATTTTTTTAATTTCGCAATCCAAAGTAAAATATCCATGGAAAATATCATCAAAGATATAGATATCCTCAGTCCTGAGGAGGCGCAAGCCACTGATTACAAAACAACCGAGGAAGTCAATACCGGCAAGCAAAAAAAGCTCTACATCGAGTCTTACGGTTGCCAAATGAATTTTTCTGACTCCGAAATCGTCGCTTCCATCATGAAGGACAATGGTTATGATACCACCTCGGATTTTGAGCAGGCAGATGTCATATTTTTAAATACCTGCTCTATCAGGGACAAAGCAGAACAGACAATCCGCAAAAGACTCAGCCAATTCAATACACTTAAGAAAAATAGGCCCGAATTGACAGTAGGCGTTCTTGGTTGCATGGCTGAAAGGCTGAAAGAAAAACTACTTGACGAAGAAAAAATAGTAGATGTGGTCGTTGGTCCGGACGCTTACAGGGATCTTCCAAATCTTGTGACCGGTGCTGAATTCGGTAATAAAGGTGTGAACACTTTCCTCTCAAGGGAAGAAACTTATGCAGACATAGCACCTGTCAGACTCAACTCCAATGGAGTGAATGCAATGATTTCAATCATGAGAGGCTGTGACAACATGTGCTCTTTTTGTGTGGTTCCATTCACAAGAGGAAGGGAAAGAAGCCGTGATCCGCATTCCATTGTCAGTGAAGCAAGAGACCTTTTTGCGCAAGGTTATAGAGAAGTAATGCTTTTGGGCCAAAATGTAGACAGCTACAAATGGTCTCCGGAAGAAAACAACAAAGCAAGACTGAGCAAGAAAGAAGATGAAGTGTCAGAAGTAGTCCATTTTCATCATTTATTGGAGATGGTCGCTGAGATCAGTCCCTTGCTGAGAGTACGTTTCTCTACTTCCCATCCAAAAGACATCACCGATGAGGTATTGTACACCATCAAAAAATACGACAACATCTGCAAATACATTCATCTTCCAGTGCAAAGTGGCAATTCAAGAATTCTTGAACTCATGAATCGAACCTATGACAGGGATTGGTATTTGGAGCGGGTCAGCAAAATCAGGGAAATCCTTGGGGAGGAATGTGGCATATCATCTGATATGATCACGGGTTTTTGCAGCGAGACTGAAAATGAACACCAAGATACACTGACTTTGATGGATATCGTGAAATACGATTTCTCCTACATGTTTTTCTATTCCGAGCGTCCGGGAACTTTGGCTGCAAAGAAATTTGAAGACGATATCCCATTAGAAGTAAAGAAAAGAAGGTTGGCCGAGATCATCGAAAAACAAAGTCAGCTATCCTATGAAAGAAATAAACTTGACTTAGGAAAAATCCAGGAAATCTTAATAGAAGGAAAATCAAAAAGATCAAATGAGCAGCTTAAAGGAAAAAATTCCGCCAACAAGGTGGTGATTATTCCTGATGGCCCATACCAAAAAGGAGACTATGTCATGGTAAAAATTACCGATTGCTCACCGGCAACATTGTTTGGAGAAGTTGTTTCCTGATATTTAAGTTGAAATAATGATCACATCCTCAGAGATTCAAAGTATAAAACAACGATTTGGGATTATTGGAAACAGCCCATTGCTGAACCATGCCATACAAGTGGCAATGCAAGCCTCTCCCACCGATATGACTGTTTTGATCACAGGAGAAAGCGGCAGTGGAAAGGAATCATTTTCAAAAATCATCCACTCACTTAGCCTCCGGAAACATGGTAAATTTATTGCCATCAACTGTGGCGCTATTCCAGAAGGAACAATAGATTCAGAACTCTTTGGCCATGAAAAAGGCTCCTTTACTGGCGCACATGAAGCAAGAAAAGGATATTTTGAAGTTACAGACGGGGGGTCTATTTTCCTTGACGAAATCGGAGAAATGCCCTTGGGTACACAAGCAAGGCTTTTGAGGGTTTTGGAAAATGGTGAATTCATAAAAGTAGGTTCATCCAAAGTCCTGAAAACCAACGTACGCGTCATTGCGGCTACCAATGTCAACCTGATTAAAGCCGTCGAAAAAGGGGAATTCAGGGAAGACCTCTATTACAGGCTGAATACGGTACCGATATATGTCCCGCCATTGAGAGAAAGAGGAGAAGATGTGGTCATGCTGTTCAGAAAATTTACGACTGACTTTTCAGAGCGCTACAAAGTGAAGCCGATTTCCCTAGATGATGCTGCCAAGAAATTACTGGTAAAATTCCCATTTCCCGGAAATATCCGACAACTCAAAAACATTGCAGAGCAGATTTCCTTATTGGAAGAAACAAGAGAAGTTGACGCCGCTACATTATCAAAATACCTTCCCACTGACCAAAGCAGACTTCCAGCCCTGACAGGAAGTTCAGGAGGCTCAAATGAATTCTCAGATTTTTCGGAAAGAGAAATCCTGTACAAAGTTCTTTTTGACATGAAAAAGGACATGAATGAACTCAAAAAACTGGTACTTGAGGCATTTCAATCCGGAGGCCTCAACTCCAATATAATGAGCAAACATCAAAATCTTTTTGATGATTTAGAGCCCTCTTCCCCTTCATTCGAGGAGAAAAAGCCTTCTAGTGTTCCATCCAATGTCCCTTTGGTAATTGACCACCAAAACCAAAACGAGGAAACAGAAGATTATGATGACGATACTATTGAGGACATTATCCATGAGGAAGACGATAATTCACTTTCTTTGGAGAAAAAAGAAAAAGAAATGATCCTCAAAGCACTCCGCAAACACAATAACAAAAGAAAATACGCTGCAAGTGACCTAGGGATATCCGAAAGGACGTTATATAGAAAAATCAAACAATATGACATTGAGTAGGAAAAAAAGAAGCTTTGTTTTGACTTTGCTTATACCAGTGTTTTTACTTCAAGGATGTGCAATCAATTACAGCTTTACCGGAACGAATATAAATTATGAATTGACCAAGACATTTTCGGTAGAAAACTTCTTCAATGATTCCGGCGGTGGTCCTGCCAATATGGAACAGCTTTTTACTGAATCCCTTAAAGAGTTTTATCAGCGCAATACCCAGCTTGAATTGGTTAGGAACAACGGAGACATACAATTTCTGGGTGCAATCAAACGCTATGCGATAACTCCTCAGGCGACTGTGACCAGTACAGATCCTAATCTACCGGATAGAGCCGGACAAATGAGGTTGACCATTTCCATTGAAGTCGAGTACCTTAATACAGTGAATGAGGAAGAAAACCTCAAGCGGACTTTCTCCTTCTTCAAAGACTATGACCCGAGAACTACTTCCATTCTTCAGGTCGAAAGCCAGTTGATAGAGGAAATTTTCCAGAATATTATTCAGGACATCTTTACAGCCACAGTTGCCAATTGGTAAAAATGAGTAAATTGGAATTTATTCGATGACCAAACCGTGAACAGCCACCAACTTCTCTCCATATTGAAAGTGAGCAACAACCTCCAAAAGGAGGATATTGCCCATCTCATAAAATTACATGAAAGTTTTCCTTTTTTTCAGGTTCCAAAAGTATTGCTTGCCAAATATGAATTTGAAAAATCAGGAGGAAAATCTCTTGATCTGCTTCATCAGGCCTCAATCACTAGTCCTGACCGGGCTTGGCTTAAATTAATGATCGAGTCAGATACTCCTTTCCGGTTTTTAGAAAACAAGATTGAAGAAAATATGGAGACATTCTCCAGCTTAAAATCAATCAATCAAAAATCAATAATTTTAGAGGGATTTGAAAAATCCCTTATTCCTGAACCAACCAAAGAAACAGATCCAGAGATAAGAGCTAAAATCCTTAAAAAACTTGAGGAAAACCTCAACAGCCGAAAAGAAAATGTGGCTAACTTAGAAAAACCTGAGTCAAAAGAACAAACGAAACCCAAAAGGAAAAAGCCTAACGATGATTTGATTGAAAATATCCGTAAAAGAGAAAAAAAGGAAATCCTCGATGAAAAGAAAAGGGAACAAATTGACCTGATCAAAGCATTCAGTAAAAAAGAGTTTAAACTTGCAACACTGAAAGAGATGGAAGATTTCCAAAAACAGGCAGATCTATCTGAAAACAGCACGCATCTTCACCCTACCCTATTATCAGAATCCTACGCCAAATTGCTGGTAAAACAAGGTAAAAAACAAAAAGCAAAAGAAATTTATCAAAAATTAATGGTGAAATTTCCAGATAAAAACATTTACTTTGCGGACTTAATAAAAGGCTTGGATTTATAAAATCACTCATATGTTTACATTTCTTATTACACTTATTATCATTTTGGCTGTTCTTTTGGTTCTTGTTATCCTTGCTCAGGATTCAAAAGGAGGAGTTGGTGCAGCATTTGGTGCAGGTGCATCGCAAATCATGGGAGTCACAAAAACCGGAAATATACTTGAAAAATCAACTTGGGTTTTGGCAATAGCCATATTGGTACTTTCCCTATCTTCATCGGCTTTTTATTCTACTATTCAGCCAGGACAATCCTCATCTCCAAACATTGAAAATGCAAGGAAGCAAATAGTCAGTCCTTCTTTTGGTGATTCGGAAAGCCTGTTGCCGACTGAAGGAACCGAAACTGCTCCGGCAGATACCACAGAAAACGAAAAATAAATTGTTTAAAGCCCGCTTATAGCGGGCTTTTTTATTCCACTGTTTTTAGAAGCAACCTTTTACTGATCGGAACAAAACTTTCCTCCATTGGAATCTGCTGTGTACAACAGATACTGTATGTTGCAGGATTTGGAAGTTCCCTGTTTGTTTTAATAAGATCAAGCTTGATTTGTTCGTAGGTATTCAAAATAGACCTTCGCACTTTTTGAATCAATTGCATCATGATACCTTTGAAAGTATCTATGCTGTTTTGAAATAGGTTGACTTTGTACCTATAAACAAAAACCTCTTTGGACTTATCGAACGAAAGAAAAACATACCCTTCTTTTTGATAAAGGGGAGAAATTCCGATTGGTTCGATTTTCATTTCACGTTCCAAAAAATCATAAATATTCTTCCCATCTTCTATATGGTTTTTGAGTTGTGGAAGGGAAAATGCTACAATTTCTTCAAGCTTTTTCATCATTTCATCATCAATGACCAATGGCTTGTAAGTAAATCTCAATTCTTTTGTATCAGGTCCTTGAAGCATTTTTGGAAAAGCAGATTTAATCTGATCTCTATTTTGTTCAAAACTCTTGAGCCGGCTGTAATGCTGGATCAAATCGGCCAAGGGAGGGTAAAGTTTCACCTCTTTAAACTGTCCGCCTACATGTTGCAAATAGGCCAAAAGAAGGTATTTTTTGTATTCAAAATCAATCCAACCTTCTGTAATCCAATTTTCAGATAAGTTTTTCATAACATTCCGTTTATGAAAATTTAAAAAAAACTGACAGGTTTAAAAAGCGTATTGGAAAAATTGACAGAATTTTTTTTTGACAAAAGCGAATTATGACATGACATGGGGCAAATTGACGGACTATATGTCAGTTGATGAATTCTAATTTATATTGGCACAAGAAGTGATAATCATGCATTACAAGATTTTGTTACTAACCTTTAAAAATTCAATAATTATGTCAAAAGTAAACATCAAACCTCTTGCAGACAGAGTTCTGGTGGAGCCTGCTGCAGCAGAAGAAAAAACCGCATCCGGACTTTACATTCCTGATACTGCCAAGGAAAAACCTCAGAAGGGCACAGTAATCGCAGTGGGAAGCGGTAAAAAAGACGAGCCGTTGACTGTAAAAGTAGGTGACCAAGTGCTTTATGGCAAATACGCAGGTACAGAACTTGCAGTTGAAGGACATGATTACCTTATCATGAGAGAATCAGACATTTTTGCCATTCTCTAATTATCTATTTCAAACAATCAAAAGAACCTAAAACAACAAAAAAATGGCTAAAGAACTATTTTTCAATACCAACGCAAGAGACAGATTGAAAAAAGGAGTGGATGCTCTTGCTGATGCAGTAAAAGTAACCCTAGGACCAAAGGGTAGAAATGTGATCATTGACAAAAAATTCGGTGCACCTGCAATCACCAAAGATGGTGTAACTGTGGCAAAAGAAATCGAATTGTCTGAGCCAATCGAAAATATGGGAGCTCAGCTAGTAAAAGAAGTAGCTTCAAAAACCGCCGACAATGCCGGTGACGGAACTACTACTGCCACTGTTTTGACCCAGTCAATTTTTGGTCTTGGAATTAAAAATGTTGCAGCGGGTGCCAATCCAATGGATTTGAAGAGAGGTATTGACAAAGCAGTTTCTGCTGTTGTAGCTCAATTGAAAGCCAATTCAAAAGCAATCTCTACAAGCAAAGAAATACAGCAAGTAGCTACTGTATCTGCCAACAATGACGAAGAAATCGGTAAAATGATCGCCGATGCTATGGACAAAGTAGGCAAAGACGGTGTCATCACAGTAGAGGAAGCAAAAGGCACTGAAACTGAAGTACGTACCGTAGAAGGTATGCAGTTTGACAGAGGTTATCTTTCCCCGTACTTTGTAACCAATACGGAAAAAATGGAAGTCGAATTGGATAGACCATATATTTTGATCTATGACAAGAAGATTTCATCAATGAAAGAATTGCTTCCAGTATTGGAACCAGTTGCACAATCCGGCAGACCTTTGTTGATCATTTCTGAAGATGTGGACGGTGAAGCTTTGGCAACATTGGTAGTAAACAAAATAAGAGGTGCTTTGAAAGTGGCCGCTGTTAAAGCTCCAGGTTTTGGAGACAGAAGAAAAGCAATGTTGGAAGACATCGCAATCTTGACAGGTGGAACAGTAATTTCAGAAGAAAGAGGTTACAAACTTGAAAACGCTACAGTTGATTACCTTGGAACCGCAGAAAAAATCAACATCGATAAAGACAATACTACAATTGTCAACGGTGCAGGTGATAAGTCTGCTATACAGGCAAGGATCAATGAAATAAAAGCTCAGATAGAAAAAACAACTTCTGACTATGATAAAGAAAAACTTCAGGAAAGATTAGCAAAACTTTCAGGTGGTGTTGCCATCCTTTATATCGGAGCTGCTACTGAAGTCGAAATGAAGGAAAAGAAAGACAGAGTTGATGATGCTTTACACGCAACAAGAGCAGCAGTTCAAGAAGGTGTTGTTGTAGGTGGCGGTGTTGCCTTGGTAAGAGCAGTATCAGCATTGGACAACTTGAAAGGTGAAAACGAAGATCAGGATACAGGTATCAATATCATCAGATTTGCGATCGAATCTCCATTAAGGACAATCGTAGCAAATGCCGGAGGTGAAGGATCTGTTGTTATAAACAAAATCAAAGAAAATAAAGGTAATTTCGGTTACAATGCCAGAACAGATGTTTATGAAGATCTATTTGAAGCAGGTGTAATTGATCCTACCAAAGTGACTAGATTGGCCCTTGAAAATGCCGCTTCTATCGCAGCATTGCTATTGACTACCGAATGTGTGGTTGCAGATGTAAAAGAAGAGTCTCCTGCAATGCCACCAATGGGTGGAGGAGGAATGGGCGGAATGATGTAATTCCAAAATCTGCCCTATTTGAAGAGAGGAACTAAATTAGTTCCTCTCTTTTTTATTTTAAAATTCTTTACTTGATATGATTTTATAAAAAATCAATTTCATCTAAATCAGTTATTTTATAAATTAGAGAAGTATATTTGAAATAACTTAAACAACTTTCATAATTCGGAGAATCGTTCATGCAAAGATTTTATTCCATTATTTTAGTAGATGACGATCCTATCAATAACCTGATTAACAGAAGGTTGATATCTAAATTAAAATTAACTCCTCAGATAGAAGAATTTTTAGAGGCAGAACAGGCAATCGAAAGGATTAGGGAAATTGACAAAGAAGAAAGTATACTGATTTTTTTGGATATCAATATGCCTGTAATGAATGGTTGGGATTTTCTTAACCAATACTTGAAAGAATTTAAGCTCAGAAAGGACCGAATTATCGTTCTTTCGAGTTCAATTGATTTTCAGGACAGACAAAAAGCAAAGGAGTTTTCATGTGTAGAAGGATTCATAGAAAAGCCACTTTCTCCTGAAAAAATCAAAAACATTTTATGATCAAATCGGAAAAAGCTTCTCCAAAGGATGTAATCATGGAAGTTTATGAATTTGGTGAGAATGTTTTGAAAAAACACCACATCAAAAACATCGAAGATATCAGACCTTTTCTGGAGGTCAGTCATAAATTTTGGCTCAATCTATGCGGTCTGGAAAATGAGGCGGTACTGAAAGAAATAAGTGAACTTTTTAATATTCATCCATTGACCCTTGAGGATATAAAGAACACCTCTCAACGTCCAAAATTTGAGGAATTTGATGATAATATTTTTGTGGTAACAAAAATGATTTATCATAAAAATAAATCCCACAGTCCAATCACCGAACAAGTGAGCATCTTATTTGGAAAGAATTACATAATTTCAATTCAGGAAAATCCTTATGATATTTTTGACCCAATAAGGACAAGGTTAGAGAATCCAACAGGAAAAATGAGGAAAATGGGCACAGATTATTTTGCCTATACGCTTCTAGATATCATCGTTGACAAATATTTTGATTGCCTGGAGTTTGCTGTAGAAAAAATTGAGTCTCTGGAGGATCAGATCATTAGCCAATCCAAAAAAACGAAGTTACCTGAAATTTTTAATCAGCGAAAGGTAATCCAACAGATAAAACGGAATGTTTGGCCGACAAGGGAATTGTTATCGGCTTGGAAAAAATCAGAAAATCCCTTGGTTAAGAAAAAAACCAATCCTTTTATAAATGACGTCTATGAACATGTCATTGAGATAATTGAAAACCTTGAAATACAAAGAGAATCTATTTCAGCTTTGGTCGAATTGTTCATGTCTAATCTTAGCCTAAAACAAAACGAAGTGATGAAAACCCTTACCATCATCGCTACTATTTTTATTCCTTTGACTTTTATTGCAGGTGTATACGGCATGAACTTCCAGTTTATGCCTGAATTAGGCTGGAAATATGGCTACTTTTTTATTTGGATCCTTTTCTTGGGATCGACACTTGCCATGGTATATTATTTTAAAAAGAAAAAGTGGTTCTGATCCATTTCGCTTTTTTGATTTCTAGTATAATCTCTCAATAGTCATTCATTCAAGATGAATTCCTAAGGAATCAACTTGGAATTGACCTTCTGCAAGCTCCATTCGAATTACCTATTTAGAAAAATTTTATCCGGACATAGCTAACAAGATTACAGTGTCGAATACCTAAGATTAATTCTGCTCCCGTTTATTTACATAAATATTCCTTTTATTTTAATATTTTTTATTTATTTTTCTGAAGTGATCACCCTAGAATTACAAAAAACATCTGATAAGTATTGAAGTCCGAATAATTGCATATGAAAAATGTACAATTATTTGGATTCTAAATGACCCAGTTTTCAAGGCCTATGTGACCCTCATTTCTCTAAGAAAAATGAAAAAAATTTTATTGTTAAATCTTATTTTTATTTCCGTTGTTTTTGCCTCCTTAGGCCAAACTTGGAATGGTAGCGTAAGTTCCGATTGGAACAATTCTGCAAACTGGACTCCGGCAAATATTCCAAATGCCAACAACGAAGATGCTGTCATCAATGGTGCAGGTACATTTCAGCCGGTTCTTACTTCTAATATTGCTATCAGAGACCTTACTATCTCCGGAGGGACCCTCAATCTTGGAGGTTTTACACTCACTTTAGGAGACGATGGGTTTTTTAACGGCGGTACAGTAAGCAATGGTACTATAAATGCAGTAGATTTCAGTTCAATGCAGAATACTACTTTTTCCGGAAACATCGTACTGACAAAAACAGCCGGGGGAAACAATGACCTCTCCGGAGGAAATATTTTTAATGGACCGACAACGATTACAAACAATGACAATAATAGATTGAGATTTGCATCCACCAATGGAGATACTTTCAATTCAACATTGATAGTAAATAAAGGAGGAACAGGGAACGTTGAATTGGCTTATAACGGGGCCACCACATACTCAAGCTTGACCATAAACAATACCAGTACCGGCGGGCAGATGAATTTCGGGGCCGGGGGTGGCACATCGACACTCAACACAGGTGGATTGGTGACCTCAGGATTTGTAGGAACTTTGGTGATCAATAACTTGACCCAAGTAATGAGTGTCGCCAGCAGTACATTTTCCTTGGCAGTATTTACAGTTGCAAACAGTACATTTTTGGGAGATTTCCAAGTCACGACTACTGGCGCGATCAACTTTAATGGAAACAATACCTTTGCAGGAAACAATACCTTTGTTGCCGGAAATGGGATGACTATGCCAACTGGTAATAATTCCTTTAGCAACCCCGGAGGAACAACCAATTTTACCAGAAATGCAGGTGGAAACTCTACTTGGGCAGGGGGTAATTCTTTCGGAAACTTAAACTTTACAGATAATGCACCCGGATTTTTCTATTGGAATGGTGGTAATACATTTAATGGAAATTTGGTGATTACCAACAATACCAATTCCAACTTCAGGATGGCAAGTGTAACAGGAGATACTTATAATGGCTTGGTTACTTTCCAAAACAACGGAACTGCCTTCATGGACATTTCATACAATGGCACTAATGTTTTTGCACAGCAAATCACAATAAACAACACTTCTACCACTGGCGAAGTAAGAATCGGGGAAGTGGGAGGTACTTCAGTATTACAAACAGGAGGTTTGGTAACTACAGGATTTCCAGCATGCAATATCTTGGAAATCAATAATTTCACCCAATTAACAAATGCTCCCAACGGGAATTTCAATACGGTAACATTCACTTCAGCAAACAATAATTTTTTGGGGGACTTCGGGGTTACGACTTCAGGTAACATGACCTTTACCAACGCCAATATATTTGAAGGAAACAACTCGTTCATTTCAGGGGGGCAAATTACAATGACTGCTGGGGGTAATACCTTTAGTTCACCTACCAATGCGACTACCATTATTAGAAATGGTGGTGGCGGTATCACTTGGGGACAAGGAAATACTTTTGGAAATCTTACTTTAACTGATAATTCAACTAGCACACTTACTATGCAAGGTGGAAACACCTTTAATGGAAATACACTGATCACCAATAATTCCAATACCAATTTAAGGTTTGCAAACACTTTGGGAGATACTTTCAATGGACCTGTTACTTTCCAAAATAATGGCACTGCTTTCATGGATATTGCCTACAGAGGGGCTAATACTTTTGCGCAGCAAATCACAATCAATAATTCTGCTCCGACCGGTGAAGTCAGATTCGGTGAATTGGGGGGAACTTCTGTGCTGCAATCAGGGGGATTGGTAACTGCTGATTTTGCAGCATCAAATGTGCTTGAAATCAACAATTTCACCCAATTGACCAACGCTCCAAATGGCACTTTCAATACGGTAACCTTCACCTCAGCCAACAGCACTTTCTTGGGGGATTTTGCGGTCAATACCACAGGAACAGGTACTTTGACATTTACAGGTTCAAATAGGTTTGACGGGACTAATACTTTTAATTCCAATGCCCGAATAGTCATGGGTGGTTCCAATTTTTTTAGCACAGTTCCAGGAAACAATTCTACTTTCATAAAAGGAGCTGCTTCAAATACCGATGATGCTTGGTTTGGGGGAAATACTTTTGGAAATGTCCACATCACAAATAATTCTCCGGGTGGGTATTTAAGGCTTGCCAATACAAATGGAGATACATTCCTCGGTACAAGTACCTTTATCAACAACAGCCCAGATATCTTCGATATAGCTTACAATGGGAATTCATCATTTGCCGGCCAAATTACAATAGACAACAATGCCGGCGGGACAATGAGATTTGGAGGAACAACAACTCAAAACGGTACTTCCACACTCAGCAGTGGGGCCTTGACCACTACCAACTTTAATTCAGGGGTATTGAATATCAGAAGGTTTACCCAAACCAATCCGGTTGCTAACAGCACTTTTAATCCAGTAACTTTTGAGTCAGAAAGCAGTAATTTCCAGGGTGATTTCAATGTAAATGCAACGACTATCTCATTTTTGGGAGGAAGTTCTTTTGCCGGAAACAACTCATTTATATCTGCCGGGCAAATGAATATGGTGACAGGTGGCAACTTATTCAGTAATCCCGGAAACACGACAATTTTGACCAGAAACGGAGGCCCAGCCGCGGTGGTATGGGGTCCAGGAAACACTTTTGGTACATTGGTATTGACAGATAATTCCGCTCAAAATCTAACCATGCAGGGCGGTAATATTTTTGGTCCGGCTACTATTATCAACAATGGAAACAAGCTTGTCAGATTGGCCAATACCCAAGGAGATACATTTGCGAGTACAAGTACATTCATTAACAATGGCACCAATACATTCGAAATTGCCAGGGCGGGTATTAATTTATTTGGTGATGACATTACAATCAACAACCTGGATGCCGGGGGAACTATGAATTTTGGTATCAATGGAGGAACAAGCACCTTGATATCCGGGGGCTTGTTGACGACAGATTATTCGGTAGGAAATACCTTGACTTTGAACAATTTTTCGCAGATCTCTTCAGATCCAAATGGGAATTTTTCCATGAACACATTTTCTGCATCAGGAAGTACTTTGAGGGGTGACATAGGTATCACCACACTTTCAGGCTCCATTACTTTGCAAAACGGAAGTTTGTTTGCAGGAAATGATACTTTCAATTCTGCAGGTTTGATTTCAATTCTGAATAATAGTTCCTTCCCAGGAAATGACATTTTCAATGCCGCTACTTCTATTGCCATTTCCAATAGCAATACCTTTTCAGGTAGTAATGAATTCAACGCAGGTACTACTATCTTAATAGCCACCAATAATAATATTGGGGGAGATAATATTTTCACAACCACTACAGGTGGAATCACCATTTCCAGTGCCAATTCATTTCCTGACAACAATACTTTTAATTCAGGCGCCGGTATAGCATTTACAGTTGCAGGCGGAAACAGCTTTAGCACCAATCCTGGAACCTCAACAGTCATGACAAGAACAGGGGCCACAAACAATGATTGGATAGGTGGAAATACTTTTGGTGATTTCACATTGGTCAACAATGGAACAGGAAGGGTACGTACCGCAAATTCAGGAAGTGGTGACAATTTCGTCGGGGATGTGACTTTCATCAAAAATTCAACAGGAGCTATCGAACCGGCCTACAATAATGTGAGCACATTTGGAGGTGATATTTCTACAGTGGGATCTAACTCAGTATTGACATTCGGTTTAGGGACATCGGGATTTGTAGAAATAAATGGCAATACTGCCCAAACATTATTGACAGATAGCTCGAATATCCCCATTTTCAGAAGACTTCGAATGAACGGTACCGGGACACTTGAACTTCTTGACCCAATTACAATTTCTATTGAACTGGATCTTCAAAATGGAATAATCAATAATGATGAAAATTTACTTACCATCCCAAACACATTTACAACATTGACAGGAGGTTCCAATGCCTCTCACGTCAATGGAAGAATCAGAAAAATCGGAAATACAGCGTTTACTTATCCTTTTGGTAATGATGGATTTTATGCCCCTCTCACTTCATCTGCATTAGGCGGAGCTGCGACGCAACACTTCACAGGAAGGTATTTCCATGTCAATCCAGACCTAATCCCATACGATAGAGAAAGTAAAGAACCATCAATCGGAATTGTAAACGAGTGCGAATATTGGGAATTTGAGAATACCAA
Organism: Aquiflexum gelatinilyticum; assembly: GCF_024741135.1. Taxonomy (GTDB): domain Bacteria; phylum Bacteroidota; class Bacteroidia; order Cytophagales; family Cyclobacteriaceae; genus Cognataquiflexum; species Cognataquiflexum gelatinilyticum. Next base: position 181,227 of record NZ_JANSUY010000003.1, on the reverse strand, counting down.
CTCAAGTGCCATCCCTACCCTGACGATGACCTGGTCATCAGACAGAACATGCCCCATTGACGATTTTAATGAATTTATGGTGACCCAATGGGACGGAAGCCAATGGATAGATTTGGGTCAAACAGCATTATCGGGCGATGCCAATTCCGGATCTGTCAGAAACCAAACAGCAGTTCCCGGTTTTTCTTCAGGAATATTCACTTTGTCACAATCGTTCAGAATCCTACCTGTAGAGCTGCTATCATTTACCGCAGAAATCATTGAAGATGATAAAATCAAAGTTTCATGGTCCACCGCCCAAGAGAAAAATAATGCTTTCTTTACTTTGGAAAAATCTTTTGACGCTTCTACATGGTCTCCTATAGGCCTTATTCCTGGAGCAGGAGATTCTGAAATTGTGCTTCATTATGACTTTATAGATGAAAGTCCTGTTTTTGGAAGGCAGTATTACCGGCTTACCCAAACAGACTTTGACGGAACAAGTGAGACATTTAAAGTTGTGGGAGTTACTATCAATTCTAAAAATGAAAAAATAGACTATAAAGTATATCCTAATCCTTCCACCGGTTTGGTGAAAATCCTTTCAAATAATACCAATATGGAGGATGCTGAGATTACAGTCTTAGATTATCAAGGTCAGATAGTTAGAAGCATTAAGGGTGTTACAGGCAGGCTTGTGGAAATGGACCTCAGCAATTTTCCAAAAGGGCTTTACCTCATCAAGATCAAAAACAATCATTATTGGGAAACCAAGAAAGTCGTAATCCATTGATTTGATTTAAAAATCATACAAATCAAAGTCCTGCTAGATTTAGCAGGACTTTTTTGTTTTTCTTTTATTCGGCTCCTTTCTTTTGAAAAAAGTCAACATAAAGGCTAATATTGTAACATAACTGCAACAACACATAGGGAATGTTACAAAAACCCAAAATATTGGTTATCAAAATAGGTTCAAACGTCTTGACAAAAGAGGGGGGACAACCTGACGTCGAAAGGATGGATTCTTTGGTAAACCAGATTGCTTCTCTAAAATCAGAAAGAATAAAAATATTGTTGGTTTCCTCCGGCGCAGTTGCATTTGGAAGAGGGGAAATTAAGCTTCCTGAAAAAACAGATCCCATATTGAAAAAACAGATTTGGGCATCAAGTGGACAAATCGAACTGATCAATACATACAAGAGGCTATTCAAAAATCACGAAATCAACATTTCACAAATCCTAGTTACCAAAGAGGACTTCAGGGACAGGAAGCACTACCTCAACATGAGAAATTGCCTCCTTGGACTTATTGCTCAGGGAATAGTACCTGTGATCAATGAAAACGACACAGTGGCCATCACTGAACTGATGTTCACTGATAATGATGAATTGGCATCTTTGACAGCAGCAATGGTCAATGCTGACAGTTTGATTCTTTTGACCAATGTAGATGGAATATTTAATGGCAACCCTGCTGATCCGGACTCGAAACTTATCAGCTTGATAGGAAACAAAATGCCTGACCTTGGAGGAATAATCAGCCCGCTAAAATCATCCTTTGGTCGGGGAGGCATGCTGACCAAAACAAACATGGCAAAAAAAGCCGCAGAATTGGGGATTCAGGTTTGGATAGCCAATGGAAAAAAAGAAGATATCCTCCTAAATGTATTCAGTCAAAAAGCTTCTTCAACATATTTCGAGCCTAACCAAAGGAAGCAAAGCCCAAAAAAATGGTTAGCTCACGGGGACCAATATTTCAAAGGAGAAGTGGTCATCAATGACGGTGCAAAAACAGCACTTTCTTCTAACAAAATCAGCAGCCTGCTTCCTGTAGGTATCATTTCTGTCAAAGGAGATTTTTCCAAAGGGGATATTATCCGGATTACCGACGAAAATGGCCTAAAAATCGGCTTGGGTAAAGCCGAATACCCGGCTTCAATTGTCCAAGAAAAAATCGGATTGAAAAACCAAAAACCTTTCATCCATTACGATTATCTCTACCTATTTCAAAATGGCTGATTACATACATATTTTTAAAAAAGTAAAATCGGCTACCCGAAAATTGATGGCCGCGGATGACGCTGTCATCAAAGAAACATTGGCCTCTTTGGTAAAAATCACTTTAACTGAAGTTCCTTTCATTTTGTCAGAAAATAACAAGGACTTATCGCTGATGGACATCCACGACCCAAAGTACGACAGGTTAAAACTCACTGAAGAAAGAATAAAATCAATTTGTGGGGAATTGAGTCAAGTCCAAAACCTTCCTTCTCCCCTAGACAGAGTCTTGGATGAAAAACATTTATCGAATGGATTGTTTATCAAAAAAATCACGGTTCCACTTGGCATATTGGGTGTGATTTATGAAGCCAGGCCTAATGTAACTTTCGATGTTTTTGCACTTGCCCTCAAGTCTGGAAATGGCTTAATCCTAAAAGGTGGATCGGATGCTGACCATTCAAACAGGGCAATCATGTCTCTGATTCATCGCGCCCTAAAGGAAAATGGATTGCCTGAAGATGCATTTCAACTACTGCCGCCTGACCGCTTAGCTACCAAAGCTTTGTTGGAAGCAGTGGGCTATGTCGATGTCATCATCCCGAGAGGTAGTCAGGGGCTGATTGATTTTGTAAGACAAAATTCCAAGGTACCTGTTATAGAGACCGGAGCCGGGATAGTCCATACTTTTTTTGATGAATCTGCAGACCTTGAAAAAGGAAAAGCCATCATTTTCAATGCTAAAACCAGACGGCCAAGTGTCTGCAACAGTCTTGATTGTCTGATAATCCATGAAAAAAGATTGCCTGATTTACAGGAATTGATCGAAAATCTATTGCAACATGGAGTCAAAATATATGCCGATGAGACATCTTTCCATTTTTTGAAGCCACATCCACTGATCGTGAAGGCCAATACCACACATTTTGGCACAGAGTTTTTATCTCTTCAAATGTCAATCAAAACTGTTTCGACACTAGAAGGTGCTTTGGAACATATCTCCCAATATTCCTCCAAACATAGCGAAGCCATCATTTCGGAGGATCAAAAAAACATAGCTTACTTTCTAAAATCCGTTGATGCTGCTGCAGTTTATGCCAATGCATCCACAGCATTTACAGATGGAAACCAGTTTGGACTCGGGGCGGAAATCGGTATCAGTACCCAAAAACTCCATGCGCGGGGTCCCATGGCCCTTAATGAACTGACAAGCTACAAATGGGTCATCAAAGGTGATGGACAGATTCGAAATTAAAATGTCCTTAATTTTTTGAAATGAAATTCAAAAAGCATAACCAAAAGAGACCTGTGGCCAAAATGGATTAAACTCCCCTTTTTTGATCATGGGCGTGAATCCTGCCCTAAATAAAAAACCACCACCAACAGGATGATATCTATAACCCAAACTTATGGCCCCTGACCAACCCTCCCATTTGGCGATTTCAGGGTTGTCAAAAAGACCAGCCCCATTGTCAAAATCCGTTACCAAAAAATTTGCCCCCGCTCCCATTTCAAAATAGTGACCATTTTTTCCCAAAAGGTAATTGACTAAAAAGGGAAAGGAGGAATAATGGCCTCCATCTATGCTAATATATCCAAAACCGACTTTCCCACCCAAACCATCCACTTTTTTCGAAAACCGGGTATCATAATTTACCGAATAGAAAATACCGTTACCCAACAATTCCAAAAAAACGCCATGATTACTTCCTTCTTTTTCCTCTTGTCCAAAAGCATTTTGTGGCAAAATCCCAATAAGAAAAAACATCAGTAAGGTTAAAAATTTATCCATGTCATTTTTGTTTAAGTGAGATATCAAACTTGAATCCATCTTATTTCCTGACAGATATAAAGTTACGCTTTCGCTTTAAAACACCCTTATAATTTCGCTTTTATAATGAATTCCTTTGCCGGTGTTATAAAAAATTAATGTAAAGTATTTCCATTTGGTTTGGCTGCCATATCTACCAACGTATTTCCCGAATTCAATACTTCCAAAAAATCTTATACCCATAAATCTTTTTCTGTATTCATTAAAATCAAAAATCCATCCCTGTCCCAAGACGGTTTTGAATCCTTTATCTCATCAAATCTATTTCTGATTTTTAGTTTAATCGGAAACAAAAATGCGCTTCATTGATTAAATTAGAGACATAATCTTATCATATTCGGATCTTTTGTTTTGGTTTAAGATTGACAAATATCAATATGAAAACCCGACTAATCATTGTGACATTGTCGTTCATCTTCTTGGGAGGTATTTTTTCGTGTATAAATGATAACCAGATTGACAGTGAATGTCCCTACCCTGATTTGGCTGAGCTCGATAGCATCAATCAGATTTTCTTCAGTCCATACCTTAACAAGGAATATTCAACAAAAACAGATACAGTGGATTTTAAGGATTTTAAATTCCATATTGAATTTGGGTTTGAAAAAATCCAAAGGAACAATGGACAAACCGAAACACCGAGAAACCCTGTCTGCGAACCGGAATATGATGTTCAAGACATTTCAAACATAGCCATCATTCTCACCGGAAATTATGATGGTATTCAGATCGGCTCTGATGTTTCTTACCTCTTTTTACTTCCCGATGGAAGCAGTATCAATAGATTGAGGGAATTTTCGAGAATGAAGCAATATATGACTTTAAATCTCAGGGATAAGCCTTCCACAATCAGCCAGCTAAAAACCGAAATGGTAATTTTCTTTGTTGATGGTTCTCAAATCAAAAAACAATCCATTTCCCCTTTTATCAAACCTGATTAAACTTTGGCATACTTTACCAATTCCGGCAATGAAATGAAATCAAGGGTTTTTTCGTGAGTCGCTTCCAAAATCACAAAAGGGGCTACACCTGCCTTGTAGGCTTCAATCCAACGGCTGAGACACAGACACCATTGATCTCCGGGTTTTAGTCCGCCAAAGGAATACTCCGGTCTGGGAGTGATCAAATCGTTTCCCCTTTTGTAACTGAAAATCAAAAATTCTTCGGTCATTAGGGCACAGACAGTATGGGTACCGAGGTCATCGGGACCTGTTTCACAGCAACCATTACGGTAATACCCTGTTTTGGGATCATTACTACAAATCAAAAGAGGTTCACCAAAAACATTATTTGCCATATGATTTATTTTTGGTGAAAATATAAGCCCAAAAAATCAATATCGGATGAATCAGCAAAAGTCTTATCCACGCCACCCATTTTGGTACACAAAGCCCATTTTCTACACAAGCCCCTATTTGAATAAAATAGATATGGGAAGGTATAAATAGTAAAAGCAAAACAATGATTCCCCAAGCTGCCATTTTGGAGTATTTTTTAAACAAGATTCCCAATCCCAGAAGCATTTCAAAAATTCCTGAAACACTGTTAATCAAGTCAAGGAAAGGCAAATAATCCGGTATCAAAGGCAAATAGAACTCAGGATTTGCGAAATGATTTCTCCCCGCAAAGATGAAGAATATCCCCAGCAGATATTTAAAGAATATTTTTACCATTTATTTGGCTAAGCTTTATTATCAAGACCATTCGAACAAACTAAATCTAACAGGGTAATTTCAAAATTAAAACCTTTAATTGACCATTGGATTAGAAATTTGAATGTTAATGATAGGGTAATTTTTAATTTCCATTTCAAAACCAGAATATGGGTAATTTTCAACGTGATTTTAAACAAAAAATGAATTAGCCATCTAAATTTTAAAGACATGAACAGACGGGATTTCTTCAAAAACGGAGCCTTCACTACCATCGGATTAGGTGTGCTTTCTTCCTTCTCCTCTTTTACCTCAATCTCCAATTCCAAATTGGGACAGGCGAAAAACATCATCTTCCTCGTCAGTGATGGGATGAGTGCAGGCACACTCAATATGGCAGACCTATTGTTGAGAAATAAAGAAGGACGCCCTTCCAACTGGATAAATCTCTATGAAAAAAACACCGTCAAACGGGCTTTGATGGATACTGCTTCCGCCAATTCATTCATCACAGATTCGGCCGCAGCAGGATCAGCTTGGGGCGGGGGTATGAGAGTGAAAAACGGAGCATTGAACATCGGCCCAAACGGCGAAAGGCCCATCCCCATTTTACAAAAATTCAAGTCTTTAGGCAAATCAGTCGGATGTGTCACAACTGTGCAGATCACCCATGCAACTCCTGCCTCATTTTGTGTCAACAACAGCAGCAGAAATGCCATGCCTGAAATAGCGGAAGATTACCTCAAATTGAGATTTGATGTGATGATGGGCGGTGGGGCGGAATTTTTTTCTGCAGAAGGAAGGCAGGACAAAAGGGACCTTTTTGAAGCCTATAAGCAAAGCGGCTTTGAAGTAGCAAGAAACAAAAGTGATATGATGAAGGCTGATGGAAGTAAGCCAATCCTAGGAGTTTTTAGCAATGACGGCCTACCATATGCCATTGACAGAGAAAATAATGACAAACTTAAAAGCGAAATTCCTACCCTGGCTGAAATGACTAGGAAAGCCATTGAGGTTCTGAGCAAAAATCAAAAGGGGTTTGTCATGCAAGTGGAAGGTGGTAAAGTAGACTGGGCTGCCCATGGCAATGATGCCTCTGCCTTACTCTATGATCAGGTTGATTTTGATCAAGCTGTCGCAGTAGCCATGGATTTTGCGGTTAAAGATAAAGAAACACTCGTCATCATCACCACAGACCATGGAAACAGCAATCCGGGGCTATTCTATAGCAATCAAGCAAACAGGAATTTTGAGAAGCTTTATGAATCCAAGGCCTCAAATGAATGGATTTTGAACCAAATCACCCCCGAGACAAGTCCTGCCCAAGTGATTGATTTGATCGTCAGCCACCAAAAAATAACCCTCAAAACAGAAGAAGCTGAAACAATCCTGAAAAGCTACCAAAGGGGGGCAGACGGATTGTATAACCCGCGAAATCTTCCATTTATGACTTTAGCCTCTATGCAATCTCCCCATACTTCTATACAATGGGCAGGAAGTAACCATTCTGCAGACTTTGCTGAATTAGCCATGTTTGGGCCGGGTTCAGAAACTCTGGCCGGATATGTCAAAAATTTCGAACTTCACAACTTCATGCTTCAGGCTTGTGGAGTTGAAAAATCACTTTTTGCCTAAAAACAAAATCATCAACCCAAACGAAATACCATCCTGATTGCAAAAACCGGGATGGTATTTTTCTTTTATGCTTTGGTGTATTTGGGATCAAATTTCAATTTCCCCACCCCATATAGGTACAAAACTTTAGAATAACGCAGCATCACAGGAAGCAGAATCAGGTTGGTAACCACCACCGTAACACCGTAAACCCACATTTCGGGATCATCAAAGAAATAATTCAGAATAATCAACACATTGATTACCAAAGCCACAGAAAAAGCATAGCTGATATACATGGCTCCATAAAAAAAATCAGGCTCAGGCGTCAACACTGCCTCACAATGTGGACATTTATGCCGAACTTCCGTCAATTTATCGTAACTGAATATTGAGGTTGGAAAAATATTCCCTTCCCTGCATCTTGGACATTTTCCCTGAAGGATGGCTGATCCGAGACTTTTCTCTTTCATAATTCTTAGCTATAAGACTGCGAATATAGCCAATCTAAAGGGAATACCTGTGATCAAAATCACCCACTTAATTCGAATGGGGCCAAATTTTCCAATACTTACTTATTTCTTTTAATTTTGCCAAATGTCAAGGGGTGCAATCAAAAAAGGAATCACAAATACAATTACCTATTTGTTGTTGATTAATTTCATCAACCTGACTGCAAACTTTTACCAATTATCCAACCTGGACCAAACCCTACTTAAATACGACGACCCATATGATTCTGTCGCAGAAATAGTACTGGAATATTTTTTGGAAATGGATGAAGACACTGTTCCGGATACAGAATTACCAGATGACAAAAGGAAAATATTTGATCTAAAAAGCCTTTTTTCCAACCGGAAATTCCACTTTCCAAAAATGTCAATCCGGTATGAAAAATCCTGTATTTGTTATTTCAAAAACTTATACCAAGACATAGCGGCTGAAAAACTCAACCCTCCACCGAAATCCATTTTTTTTTAAACACATTCAGTTTTTAAATAATTTCTAATCCTGATTTTTTTTAAAAGAGGAAATTAGGATCTCAATCAAAAAAATATTCAAAATGAAAAAAAAATATTTCATTGTGGCAATCCTATTTTGGACTGTCCAATATTCATATAGCCAAGAAATCAAATCAGATAGTCTGAGAAGAGAAAACATCATCCTCGATAGTCTTTTTTTAGCCGAAACAGAGGAACCCAAACCTAACGAAAAACCAAAAGTCCTACACGCCGAACCGCTTTACATTGACTTGATCCGTGATTTGGGGGCTAGAAAAGGTGAAAAAGAATGGAATATTGGAATGGGAATGACGGATAAAAGGGGCTTTGACGAATTTGAGGCGCTTATTGAATACGAATGGGCAGTTATTGACAGACTAGGATTGGAAATAGAACTTCCTGCCACTTTCTTTTCAAAAACAAACCAATTATCGTCTAATATCGAAAAGCCATCCAATAGGCTTGAATCTCTGAAATTGGCTTCACAATGGTCGTTCCTTGTATCAGAAAAAGCAAAAACCACCCTCGCTTTAGGCTATTTGCATGAATTCAAATTGGCAGATCTCAATAAATGGGGTGAGGAAAATTTATATAAAGGAAATATTTTTAATCCATTTCTTGTTGCGGCCAAACGATGGGGAAGAAATTTCCACACTTTGGTCTATACCGGTCCAAAAATCACAAACGAATTTGAAGGAAAGAAGGAAGCAAGATATGACATCAACACTAGCTTTCATTACATGCTTTCGGGAACAAGGAATTTTATAGGAGTAGAAATCAACCAGGAAATTCAAAGCGGAAAATTAACAACTGTACTAAGGCCCCAGATGCGTGTTGGATTTGCTGAAAATTTCCTGATCGGGATTGTTTCAGGTATTCCAATCAATAGGGAAACAAGTGGATTAAGTACATTTCTCAGAATTATTTATGAACCGGGTCACTAGTTCCAATAAAAAAGGCTTTGGGATTACCAAAGCCTTTGTATTATTCCTCCATCCATTCATCAAGCTCATAATCCTTACCTCTTCCCCATCGCAGCAGTTCCTCAATGGTATAGACTTCTGTGGTATCCATATCTTTAACCTTGAAGTTATCTCCTGATAACCTGGCCAAAATCTCCAGTTTCCTTTTTTCTCCCATATTGGTAAATGCATAAACTCTTCCTACTCTAAGATTATCCAATGCTATTGCCATGATACTTAATCAATTTGAAGGTTTGTGATTTTTTTGATCGGGCCTGGGCAATATTTCTCATGGCAAGCCAAACAATAACTGTAAATGATCTTATACTTTGACTCTTTTAATTCATATGGTCCAAGATCCATCTGCCTCAGTGATTCAAGATATCCTATTGCCATTTGATCAAACTTGGCATCTTTCACTTTGGGATCTGTGGCTTTGGCAGTAAGTATAGCCTTATGCTTCTCGAGGTAGGATTTGATGTCTTCTTTTTTTTCCAATGACATCTTCATTTCCTCCATATCGAGGTACATTTCCCGCATCAACAAGGCTAAAGGTGCATCTTGGTTGGGATACAGAACTGGAGTTGTTTTTTCCTGTTCTTTTTGTTTGCAGGAAAAAACAATACCTACCAAAAGGAAAATAACCAAACAATTTTTAAGCATTCTCCTTGATAATGACTCCAACTGCTTCAAATGCATATTCATTCTTTGATTCAGTTATTTTTTCAATTTCTTCTTTGGATTTGCCCGCATCTTCCGCGTAGTGTCTGAGGGTTTCTACATCAGTCACTTTCTTGGTAGCGATTCCTTCTATGACAACGGGATATCCGCTTGAATTAAGAGGAACAAAAAAACCATAATCTTTGAAAGTGACCCTCATGCTTTGTCCGTTAGGCAGGTCAATCGTCATCCAACATCCTTTTTTGGAACATACTTCTTTGATTTCACCCACAACTTTTCCTGAAAATTCGTCTTTGCTTTCAAGTTCAGCGACTAATTCAGCCAAAGTCACAACACCGGAGTCATTGATGTCGGCTCCAAATTTGCCCGCAGCAGTTTCTGACTTTGAGGTTTCGGTGAGCGATTCAGAATCTTCAGTTCCTCTTTGCTGACATGAAAATCCAGCCGAAGCGATCATCAGGAAATAAATCAAGGTCTTTTTCATAATGTATATTGTTTTACCAAAACTAAATAGGAGGAAAATCTAATCCAAAATTTAATGCCAATCAATTACTTCAGTTTTTCAGCAAAGGCTTTTTTGAACTTTTCCATTTTTGGACGGATTACAAACTGGCAATAAGGCTGTCCTCCGTTTTCCTTGAAATAATTCTGATGGTAATCTTCTGCACTATAGAAGTTGCTGAATTCAGTTATTTCGGTGACAATTGGTCTGTTGAATGCCTCGGATTCATCCAATTTCTTTTTGAAGAATTCAGCTTTTTCCTTTTGTTCCGCAGAGAGATAAAAAACTGCGGAGCGGTATTGCGGTCCGACATCAGCGCCTTGTCTGTTTAAGGTGGTCGGATCATGGGTAGCCCAAAATATTTCCAATATTTCTTCGAAAGAGATCACTTTGGGGTCAAATACTACCTGGATCACTTCAGCATGCCCCGTGGTTCCGGAAGTCACCTGTCGGTATGAAGGCTTATCAATATGGCCTCCGCTATATCCTGATACGACTTTTTCAACACCTATCAAATCCTGATAAATCGCCTCAGTACACCAAAAACATCCGCCTCCCAAAATGGCCGCTTCTTTTCCTTCAGGTATGTTCAATGAGGTTGTGGGTAGTTTTTGCATAGTTTTTTCGTTTTTAGTAGGAGCTTGAGCACAAGAAATGGTTGCCAAAATGCTGAAGCCGAAAACAAAGGGTATAAATTTCATTTGAATTTGATTTTGGAGTATAAACACCAAGTAGGAAGATGAAGTTTAACTTTTCGACCTTATTCTTAAATCAGCATTAGCAAACCCCTCGGAACAAACCGGTTCCCCATTTTCCAAGACCTCGATTTTCCCCTTCTTTTGAAGATCATCCATTGCGGCATGGACATCCTCCACAAAATATTCCCAAGATTCGGGAAAGAGCCATTTTACCACATCTTCAGGCCTGAATTCTTCCCCCTTTCTGACCCTGCACATTTCCATGATGGCTAGGGTCAGAATATTCGGGTTTTCAGAATCGGGAAAATTTGCCATAATCAACACCTTGATTTTCTTGAGCTCCGCAATCAAGTAACAATTCAATATTGCCCAATGAGACTAAAAAAACAATCCTTATCGGAAAAGAAAAAATAAAAGCCTAATTCTTTTCAAAATGAAAAAGAAATAGGCTCCAGTTAGAATCTCAAAAGGTATTTATTACTGCTCACAGACAAGGATAAATGTCGGAGGAAAATTCTTGAACATCAGGTGACTCTTGATTTCTTCAAAGTATTTTCCAAACTGGAATTTGAGCAAATAAGAGTAGCATATCTGAATCAATTTCCCATTTTCAACGATGTTTTCCTTGCACTTTCTGTAAATTTCTTCGCGGGAAGGTTTTGGGATCAAGGTCAATGGAAGCGAGGACAGGATCAAATCCGCCTTTTTTCCTCCTAAGTATTTATCCATATTTTCAGCTGAATCGCAGATAATTTTGATGTTTTTTTGCGGAAAAATCTTTTCCATATTCTCGCAAAAAGATTTGTTAATTTCAAAAACCAACAAAACCGCATCGGAATCCATGCGATCCACAATTCCCTGCGTAATGCTACCATCCCCACCTCCCAATTCCACGATAAGCTTTGCTCCCCGGAAATTAGCATAAGACAACATTTTATTTACCAAGGGTTTAGAACTAAAAGTAACCGCACCGGTAGTAGAAAGGTTTGTAAAAAGCTCTTTGAGCAAAGCTCCCTTATTCTTCATAGATTTTTATTATTTGCGCAAGATATGAATTTTAGAAAATTTATATTTGTAGTCATACCCTAAAAATTAAGTATTCCCTAAATTAAGTATGTCTTCCCCGCAGGCCCAGATCAGATCCAATTTTTTGCTTAATCTCAAACAAAGCTTTATCAACTTTTGGAAATTGGCAATTCCTTTTCTGTTGATATTTATACTGCTTCGTTTGGTAGAGGTTTTTGTTGTATTCAATTTACACAGTCTGGCGTATTCAAAAACCCAAATAACCCTGATAGGATGGGTTTATGACCTGGAGTGGGCATTTTACACGCTTGGTTTCCTCTTGATTTTGAATACAATTTTGAGCTCGATTTATCCTGTGGCTACTAGGGTTTTAATCAAAATTACCCTGACTCTTCTCATAGTACTTCAGGGAGGACTTCTTTTTTATTTTACCAAAATGCTTCTTCCACTTGGAACAGATCTTTATGCCTATTCTCTCAATGATATTTTTCTTACCATCAAAGCATCAGGTGAACTGAATTTGATCAATGTCTTTGGGATCGTTTTTATTCTGGTCCTGGTTTATATTGTCCTTGGATTGGGAAAGTGGGTTCCTATGGGATTAAATTCAGCGATGGTCTTGACGGTAATTTGCTACGCTTACCTCTTGGGAACAGACCTGATGAAAAATGTCCAAAAGGAGCGCCCCAGTGAACTTGAAAGTAACCTTTTGGCCAATAAATCATCCTACTTTTATGACCAATCCTACAATTACTTCACTTCCAATGATTACATGTATTTTGACTTTTTTCTTGCCTCCAACACCTCAGAGGGAGTACTCGTATCCAAGGACCTGACCGAAACAGAATACCCGTTCTTGCACAGCAATAATTACCCAGATGTATTGGGACCCTATTTTGATGAGTTTGACAGTTTGCCTGATATTGTATTTGTCATTGTGGAAGGGCTCGGAAAAGCTTATTCAGGAGAGGATGCTTATTTGGAAAGTTTTACACCATTTTTGGACTCTTTAAGTGATCATTCATTGTATTGGAAAAATGGATTGTCGACTACAGGAAGGACTTTTGGAGTATTGACAGGAATATTTGGCTCCTTGCCTTTTGCCCAAAAAGGATTCATGGATCAGGCCCCTAACCTGCCGCTTCACCATACCTTACTCTCACTGCTCAAAACCAATGGTTATTATGTCAATTACCATATCGGAGCAGACAAAAATTTTGACAATGTTAATTTTTTCCTTCAATACCAACAAGTTGATCGGATTTTGGACATGACTTCTTTTGATCCGGATTTTGAGGAAACGCCTTCCAAGTCCGGCTTTTCTTGGGGATATCCTGACAAAGCGATGTTTGAGAATGGCATGAGAAAACTGCCTGTCAGCCAGAATCAGCCACAAATCAGCATATTTCAGACCCAGACTTCACATGACCCATTTCTTATTCCTGATGAAGAAAAATATTTTGCGATGTTTGAGGATTACATCAAGAATGAGCTAAAAATATCTCCTTCCAAAGTGGCTGAATATACCAAGTATAAAAATATGTATTCGAGTATACTCTACGTGGATGAAGCTATCAAGGAGTTTTTTGAGGATTATCAGAAACTGTCAAAGTATCAGAACACCATTTTTATCATTACAGGAGACCACAGACTTCCCGAGATTCCTCTTGCGACGACTATTGACAGGTTTCATGTGCCGATTATGATTTTTTCTCCAAGACTCAATACTTCCAAAAGAATGCACGGCGTGACCAGTCACTTTGAAATCACTCCCACACTACTCAGTCTGTTGGGAAATAGGTTTGATTTGGATTTACCTTCAAAAGTGGCTTGGAAAGGATATGTCATGGACACTTCATCCGTATTTCAATCGAAGATATCCAATCCTTTGATGAGGAATAAAAACCAGTTGGTCGACTACATCAGTGGGGAATACGTTCTTGTTGACAACCAACTTTATCGGCTTTTTGACAATATGGGATTAGAACCTGTAACAGATGTATCAATGAAAGAAAAATTACAATCTGAATTCGAAACTTATAAAAACTCCAACAGGTTTGCCACGGGTAACAACAGGATTATTCCTGATTCCTTGGCTGTGTATATTCCAAAGAATTAATTTTTTTGTTTCTTGAGTTAATTTCTCTGATAGGTATCTTTCAAAATACTTCCCATCAAAGGATAATAATAATTCCAAAAAAAACTGTTTCGCTGGGAATAATCCTCTGAGTGCAAAAACATCCTCCAGAGTTTTTCTATCCCATAGAAATTATATGAACTTCCTGATACGGGGTTATCGGCAAAGTCCCCACTGAAATAGTAGAATTTACCTGTACCGTTTTTCTTCATAACTACAGCGGGAAAGTATCTTGGAAGACCCAATTCACTGAGTTTTGCGACACCTGCATCTGTCGGGGCAAGGTCGTAATAGGAAATCACCTCAAATTCCCTGCTAACAAAAATAATGTCGATCCAATAGGGATATTTTACTATCTCAGGTATCCCATAAGTATCCTGGCTTTTTGGGCTGGACATGATGTTAGGGACTGTATTTTTTATTTCAATTTTGTCTCTGAGGATTTCGACCTGTCCATTTTCATGTAAAAAAACCATCGCGGGACCTGAAAAGTCCCATACCTCCTGATGCTGCTTCTTGTAGCTAGCTACAAGCCAAGGCGGAAGTTCCTCATTCAACACCGTATCAAGTTCATCAAAATACCTTGCAATCCAACCGGTCCATTTGATGCCTGCAAACTCTTCAAATTCTTTTCTTACTTCTTTTTTTGTGGGACTGGCAATGGTATTAAACTCACCTATGATGTCAATTTCCTCTTGATAAGCTTGCTTCATAAAACTCAGATCGAAGGTATCCATTCCTCCATAAATTTTCTTTGAAGGAGTCAGTGAAGGTTCTTGCTTCAAGTCGTTTTCATAAACCCCATAGGTATCCGAAAAATAAACAAGCCGGGAATTTTTAAGGATTTGTTGCTTTTGAGAATCGGTCTGACCTGACAAGTCGGCAATTTCGAATTGTTCTTTTTTATCTCCGGGAAAAAACCCAAAATAGTCTTTAGACTCGTCAAAAATACTACCGTCTCTTTTGGTGAATTTGAAATGGTTGAGCAGCCAATGAAGGGATTGATGCTCTTGGAAGTTTTGAGTGGAAACCGTTTTGTCAATGACCACAACACCCAATGAAGCAGATGGAATCAGATGCCAAATCAAAAGACTTGTCAGTGGAATCAAAATGAAAACAAATACCACTACCAAAACCCCACGAAAAAAAACGCGGAATTCGATCGGTAAATGTTTGTTTAAAAAATTCCCCATCAAAATCTGAATTCAGTACCTAATGAAACATTGAGGTTGTTCCGAAACTGATTTTCGGATATTTCATCTCTTGAATAGCCTACAAACCCAAAACCCATCCATCTAGATGTCCAAAGGTGTTGGTATCCAAATCTAGCTCTATAAGAATTGAGCAATTGTGACTGAAAGTCTCTTGTTTCCTCGTCAGGGGATACTCCGGTGGACAATTGTAAGCTGAAGAAATCTTCAGGACCATTGAAATAATATCTGGTCTGAAAGTTGGCACTTGTAGAAGAACCATCCTTACCGGGAATGAAATTTAACCTGAGATTGAGCCACCAATTACTGATGTATTTTCCTGCGGAAGCGGTTATGATGTGAGTGATATCTGAAAATTGAAGCAATCGGTAACCTGCTTCCAATTCGTATGCTTTGGGAAGGTTCCAAAAAACGCTAGTCCCAAATCTGAATTTTGGGAAAAAAGAAGATTGGGAATAACCGACATTGAAATAGCCGTATTTGTTTTTGCCCAAGGACGGAAATGCATCCAATTCAGCTTGGGTTCCTCTACCATCAAATCTCTCGGAATGGGTAACCCTGGCAATCAGAGATCCTGTAAAATCAGTATGGGTTCGTCCATACACAGTGTAAGTATTCCAAGGGGTAAGTTCTCCATAAAAGTAATCATAATCATAAGTGGCGCCTACTGCATTGATTCGGGTCTTTCTTCTCAGCGTTTCGATGTATCCAAGCAATCCCTCCGTTTTAGGAGCTTTGGCAAATACTTCATTTGCAATTTTCAAAGCTGATTTGTAATCCTCCTTATAGTAAAGCAATCGTGAATACCTGTATTTCAAATCCATGGATTGGGGGCCGATTTTTTCCAAACCCAACTGGACCACCGAATCAGCCTTCTCATAATTTTCACTCCAAAACAAATCATCGATATAGGCAATATATGCGTCTTCGTAAGTCGTACTCGATACTAGTGCTCTTTCAAAATAAATGGCAGCCGAATCGTATTTGCCGTCCCAGGCAAATGACCTTCCCATCAAAATCAAAACATCCCCGTATTCAGGATACTTTTTTAGAACTTTGTACAAGATTTCCCTGCCTTCATCTCTTTTTCCATCCAAAATAAGTTTTCGGGCATTAAGAAAAAGTTGGTCCGGATCAAAAGACTCCTGTGCCCATCCTGCATTGGATATTGACAAAGCCAAAGAGAGGAAACCATAAAAAAGCAATGTTTTAAAATTTCTCATAACCTGCTTATTGTAGCTGTATGGGTGAATTTATTTTTTTCTTATCCTCGGCTTTTTTGAATCCTGTCCTGATCATTTCGCCCCATCCGCCTTTGCCTTTGATAAAGTGCCAATGACCTTTTAGACCCCAAAGAACTATTTTGGGATGGATCAGAAATGGCTCCAATAATACAGTCCTCATTAGCTTGTTTAGATCCGCTTTGTCTTTATAGTTATTATAAGCCACTCCTTCATACAAAATACTGAATGAAGATATCATGACCGAAAAGACATACATCAAAACAAAAAGACCGATAAAATACAATGCGCTGATATCTCCTTTGAAAATCATCAATGTCGTATATAAAAATCCTGCCATTTCGATGATTGGACCGGCCTTTTCAAAGATTGACCAATAAGGATAGGACACCAATCCCAATACCCCATATTTAGGATTCAGTTTTACCTTTTTATGGAGCTGAAGTGTTTCTATGGTTCCACGCATCCACCTGTTTCGTTGCTTTGAAAGGATGTTTTCAGATTCCGGAACCTCAGTCCAGCACAAGGGGTCAGGAACAAAACCGACTTTGTATTTTTGACCTGTCTCCTCCATGTACCTCCTCATTCTGACGACAAGTTCCATGTCTTCCCCCACAGTTTTCGGGAAATATCCTCCTACTTTCAATACCAAATCCTTATTAAAAAATCCGAAAGCACCTGAAATAAGCATCAAACCATTGATCCTAGTCCAAGCCATCCTTCCCATCAAAAAAGCGCGGAAATACTCAATTACTTGGAATCTTCCCAACAATGTCTCAGGCACTCGATATTCAGTAACTGTTCCGTCTTTGACCTGACAATTATTTGCAACACCAATGACGCCTCCGACGGCGATAACCTTTCTATTGGTCTCTTCCATAAACGGTCTCACCATTCTTGTTAGGGAATCACTTGATAGGATACAGTCTACATCGATGCAAGCAAGAATTTCGAATCCCGCAATATTGATTCCTGCATTTAAGGCATCTGCTTTGCCCCCGTTTTCTTTATCTACGAGAGTAAGTTTTGCATAAGATGAATTGGTGGATTTATATACTCCTCTGATATTTCCGGTTTCGACATGTTTGTAATAAGCATATTTGGTTTTTACCAAATCGAAACTTTCAATCATTTTTTGAAGGGAATCATCCTTAGATCCATCATTGACAATGATCACCTCATATTTGCCATAATGCAGCGTAAGGAGACTTTTTGCATTCTGAACAATGTTTTGTCCCTCATTATATGCAGGGGCAATGACTGAAATCCCTGGCGTAACAGGACTTGTAATGACGTCTCTGTAGTCAGCAAACTTGTTTTTCTTCAAGTGGTCTCGCATCTCCAATGCTGAAAGAACAGTCATCGTCAAGTAAAATAAAATGATCGAAAAACTGTAAACCAAGAACAGGATTCCAAAAATATCAACCAATATGTCTAAAAGTAAATTATACATTGATCAGAACAGGATCTATCAGGTGATCATAAATTTGATGAACTTCGGCATCTTTGGATTGGATATTCCATTTTGCCAAGTCCTCAGGATTCAAAGCATTCAGAGATTGCATCACAGCTTTTTTGGATTCAAAATCCAGTCCTGAGTTAAGCTTTTCCTGCAAAAGTGATTCTGAAATCGGATTGCCTATATTTTGTAAAACCCCTACTATTCCCAAAAACAAGGCCTTGTCACTGGTATATAAATCTCTGTGAAGAAGATCAAGTGCATCTTGGTAACTGAAAGCATCAAAACATTTAATCATTTCTGTTTTTTCGACAATAGTGGCATTTTTATACTTGATTAAAAGGATATCTAGCAATTCAAAAAGTCCAAGGTACCTGACGAGCTTATATCCGAAAATCCGTACGGATTCATTTTTGGATTCAAACAAAAAATCAACCCGGACTTTTTCCTGACTGTTGTTTATGAATTTGATGATTCTAAAATAAACCATTTGCTGCCACTTGGAAAGCGGATAATCCTGGTTTACGAGCACTTTTAGCTCAGGGTCATTGGAAATGTTGAGTAGGGTGGCCACTGCATTGGACCTGATATTGAAATTCTCCGATCCTGCAAATTTCTTGACTTTTTCGACTGCCTCCACCACATCCATTTCGTTGATTTCAACTATTCCAGCTGTAATGACATCCCACTTTTTAGAAGAAAGTTTTTTGATTGAATGAAGATCCAATTCAAGTTTACGGTAGATCGTTTTGAGTTTGGATTTGAAATCACCTTTCATGTTTTTATTAAGGCTGATGATTTCCATGATCATCACATCCTTGAAAAGATTGTTTTTTAGGTGGTCTACAGGAAAAAAACTTTCAAACCTTTTTTTGTCAAAGTTTTTCAATTCTTCCAAAGAATGCTCAAAAAGGAGATTTGAAAGAGGTTCGAAACTCAGCTCTTTAAACTTTTGGGTAAGTAGATCCCTTTTCCCTTTTTTTACTTTGACCACATACATGATCGAAACCAAAATTACAGAAGCGATCAAAAACAGGACAAGAGTAGATACCAAAAGCAACATTTTGGTGTCGCTCAAAATCTTGGTTTTCATCTTATGATAAGGTGTAAAAGGAACTTTGGATGCCATTACCAAAAGTGCTCCTTCCTCAAAGCCATTGGCGTTTGAAATATCATTTTTCAGCAAGAGTTCATTTCGAACCAGGTTTTCTAAAAATTCACCTGTAGCCTCTGCTTCAGCTTCTTTTCCGAAAATCAAAAAAGTAAGCAATCCTTCATGGCCTGTAGCCAAAAATACGGTATCCTTAAGTTGGGCGATACTCTTAAAATCTGCGATAGTATCGGAAACCCAAATTCCATTTTCCGCTGATCGATTTAGGTCAAAAACAGATAGGTCCTTGTCATTTTCTTGAACCTGAAGTACAAAAGAAAGCCCGGGGATTTCTTGTGATACCTCAAAAAGTCTGGATTCTATTTTAAGTCTCAAGGAATCCTGTGCATGAAGGTACCCAAGCGGAAAAACCAAAATTAAAAGTAGCTGAAACAATTTCAGCAAATGCCGCTTTCCCGATCCATTCATCCCATTTAGTTATTGATTAATCTGCGAACACGCACTGCAAGTTCATTTGGATTAAATGGTTTTGGGACAAAATCAGAAACACCAAGATTAAAAGCTTCCATCACAGTGCTTTCTTCTTCTCCTAGAGAGCTTAAAACGATGATAGGCACTTTAGGATATACTTTCCGGGCATGGTTTATGATTTCAATTCCTGTCTTGAAAGGAATCATCACATCGGTGATAATCAAGTCCGGTTCAGAAGCATCTATGGCATCCATTCCGGTCAAGCCATCCTCAGCCATTGTCACATGGTATCCATCTTTTTTAAGTCTAAAGTTCAACAGACTGGATATAAGTCTATCGTCCTCGATGATTAGGATATTCTTCATTTTTTTCAATCTTTTGGGTGATAAGAGATTTAAATATAGAAGTAAAAAAAATAAAAAAACAAGCCTTGAAACTCTCGAAAAATTGAAAAAATTCTATGAAAAAATACAATAGGATTAAAATGTATTACATAAAAAAATATTTGCCGTTCCTAACCGTTTATGGGTTTTAAAAAAAATAAATTTTTTTTGAAAAAATTTCTTTTGTTAGCTTACTCACTGAACAATTCTATCATTTCAAGCAAACAATATGATTATGAACCCTAAGATTCAGGTATTCAAACATGTATTGGTTTTGGCTCTTTTTCTTTCCTTTCAAAATATCAAAGCGCAAAGCGATCCAAGCGGAGAAAAAAGAGTAACAGGAACCATTGCCTTCAAGAATGCCACAATCACAACATCACCCGGAAAAACCATCCCAAACAGTACGGTTTTGATCAAAAACGGACTTATTGAGGCTATTGGCACCAACATCACCATACCAAAAGAGGCGCAGGTAATATTGGCAGACTCATTATTTATCTATCCGGGATTCATTGACGGAGCAAGTAGTGCAGGTGTTGGAAAATTTGCAGACCCCGAAAAACCTGCAAACTTCAATCCCGCCAATCCTCCTGACGAAATGGCGGGTATTACTCCTTGGAGAAATGTGATTGACGTTTTTGATAACAAAAATAACCAGATTAATGATTGGAGAAAGAGTGGTTTCACCATCGCACAATTAATCCCCGATGGTGGAATGATTTCAGGAAAGACTGCCGTAGTAGTTTTTGGAAACCAATCCTCCACCAATATTTTATCACAAAATTCTGCCTTATCAGTAAAATTCCAAGGAGCAAGAGGAAGCTCAAGGGTCTACCCGGGAACACCACTCGGTGTCATGGCAAAATTCAGGGATGTGTACAAAAATACAGAGTTGGCTTCCAGACACAGTAAACTTTTTGCTTCCAATTCCGGACTTAACAGACCTGAAATTAACAAGACCTATGAGGCTTTATATCCGGTAGTTGATAAAAACATCCCGGTTTTGTTTGAAGTATCCGATGACATTGAAATCAGAAGAGCCCTTTCTTTGCAAAAAGAAAATGGATTCAGGCTGGTTTTATTGGGAGGTTCAAATTTTGAAAAAGTCATCAATGAAATCAAAAGTTCAAACGCCCAAGTATTGCTCTCTCTCAAATTGCCTGATGATAAGGTAACAAAAGCCAAGATGGAAGAATTGTCTGAGGAAATGCAGGCTAGAACCAAGAGAATTCAAGAGGCATACCAAAGCCAATTGAAGCAGGCATCATACTTGGAGTCAGCAGGAATACCTTTTGGATTTACATCTTCAGGATCGAAAAGCGGAGATACTTTCAAAAACCTTAGACTGATGGTAGAAAATGGCTTATCAGAAAATGCTGCCTTGGCGGCACTTACTATCAACACAGCTACCATCTTAGGCATCCAAAAATATGCAGGGACTTTGGAAAAAGGCAAACTGGCGAATATGATCATTTTAACGGCTCCGTTGTTGGACGAAGAAACACAGATTAAGCATGTGGTAGCTGACGGCTATATATTCGATTACGAAGTAAAAGCAAAGAAAAACGGGAATGGCGACAAGAACGGCAATAATGGAGCTATGGCGATTGATGGATTTTGGGAATATACCTCAGATACTCCGGCAGGAAGTTCTTCAGGCACTTTGGAAATCAAAAAAGAAGGAGACTCCTTCAAAGGAACCATCACGTACGACAATCCAGGTGGTAGTGGAAAAGCCAGTTCCGAAATGAAAAATATTACTCTTTCAGGCAGCAATTTGTCTTTTTCTTTTGATGTTGCGGCAGGAGGAATGTCTTTGGTTGTAAATGTAAGCGGTGAAGTAAACGGGGATAGACTAACAGGCAACCTGTCACTCTCAGAATATGGAAGTTTTCCGATGAATGCTACCAAAAAACCTAAATCATTTTAAAAGCTAATCACCAGAAATCATGAAAAAGATAATTTATATCATAGCGGCTGCAATGGTGATGGGTTGGAATCCGGCTAATTCCCAGACCCAAAAAGGATCTGTTTTGATCAAAAACGCCACTGTTCTTACTGTCACTAAGGGGACTTTAGAGGACACAGATGTACTAGTAGAAAATGGCATAATCAAAAAAATCGGCAAGGGACTTACCTCCTCAAATATTACCACCATTGATGCAAAAGGAAAATATTTGATGCCGGGAATCATTGATGCCCATTCCCATGTGGCTTTAGATGCGGTAAATGAAGGTACGGCTCCCATTACCTCAGAGGTAAGGATGGCAGATGTGATTGATCCATATGATATCGGTTTGTACCGTGCACTCGCCGGCGGGGTGACGGTTTCACACGCCATGCATGGTTCTGCCAATGCCATCGGAGGACAAAACATTACCCTCAAACACAGGTATGGTTCTGGCAATCCCGATGACCTTATCATGAAAGATGCTGCAAGGACAATTAAATTTGCACTCGGGGAAAACCCTACAAGGGTACACGGAAGAGGCAACGGGATCCAGCCCAGATCAAGAATGGGTGTGGAAGCGGTGATCAGAAACGGCTTCAACGAAGCGATACAATACAAAAAGTCATGGGAAGACTACAACAATGCACTCAAAGTAAAAGGAGCAACCCCTGTGCCTCCAAAATTCAGTGAAAGGCTTCAAACACTTTCGGAGATCCTTGATGGCAAAATCATCATCCACTGCCACTCCTACAGAGCGGATGAAATCTATATGCTGATCAATGTCTGTAGGGAGTTTGGTATTACCAATATCGTTTTCTCCCACGTCAATGAAGGCTTTAAGGTAGCTCCAGAATTGGCAGCTTATACAATGGGAGCTTCTGTTTTTGCTGATTGGTGGGCGTACAAGTTTGAGGTGTATTATTCCACGGCATACAATGCCGCTATATTGACCCAAAACGGTGTCATCACTTCTATCAATTCAGATTCCGGTGAATTGATCCGTCACCTGTACCATGAGGCAGGAAAAGCACAACGGTATGGCGAATTGACAGACGAGCAAACCTTGGCCCTGATCACCATCAATCCTGCCAAACAACTTGGAATTGCGGACAAGGTAGGTTCCATCGAAGAAGGCAAACAGGCTGATTTGGTCATTTTCAACGATCATCCACTTTCAGTTTATGCTATCCCTCAGATGACTTTTGTGGATGGTGTCAAATATTTTGACATAAATGAGGATCCCAATGACATGAGATTGAGAGTATCTGCTACAGAATCCATTGAACCCATATTCCTTAAAGAACATGATCATAAGTGTATGCATGGGGTAGATTTCTTCTTTACCAATTTTGGTAGAAGCTTATTTGACCACGAACACTAAAATCTAAATGGAAGATCAAAACATACTGAAGATGAAGAAGATAAATCAAATCATATTTACAGTCGCTTTATTGGTTCTCCCATTTTTGGCACAAGCCCAATTTGACGGAGAGTTTATCAAGCCTAGAAACGGCAGATTTTTGCTGCAAAACGCAACCATTGTCACTGTAACGAAAGGAAATATTGAAAATGGAAGTGTCCTTATTTCCAATGGGAAAATAGAAGCCGTCGGAAAAAACATCCCGGCGGGAGATGCGGAAGTCATAGACTGCACAGGACATTATATCTATCCTGGAATGTTTGACGGGGGAAGCAGGCTTGGATTGGTTGAGGTTAATTCTGTGCCTGAAACACAGGATTATGCCGAAATTGGTCAAGTTACACCCAATATGCAGGCTATTGTAGCAGTAAACCCAAACTCTGTAGCCATTCCGGTGACAAGGGTAAGCGGTGTCACCACCACATTGGCCGTCCCTTCAGGAGGAATATTCCCGGGAACGGCAGCCCTTATAAACCTCAATGGCTATACTGCTGATCAAATGTATGCAGGCTTCAAAGGTGTTGTCATGAATTTTCCTTCCTCTGCACGTCGCAGTACTTGGGATAGAAGGAGTGATGAGGACATCAAAAAAGATGCTGAAAAAGCTGAAAAAACGCTCAATGAAATTTGGGAAAGGGCTGTCACTTTTCATCAGCTGAAGCAGGCCAATGCCACTTTGGATTACTATCCTGAAATGGAGCAATTGGCAAAAGTTATTGCAGGAGAATTGCCTTTACTTGTCGAAGTAAATGCTGCCTCTGACATCACTTTAGCAATAGAGTGGATCCAGTCTAAAAACGTAAAGGCTATATTGACCGGTGTTGCAGAAGGTTGGAGAGTTGCCGACAAAATCGCTGCCTCCAAAATCCCAGTGATCACAGGGCCCATGCTTTCGATCCCGACGAGGAATTCTGACCGTTTTGATGCAGCCTATACCAATCCAGGCAAAATGGCCAAAGCAGGTGTGAAAGTGGTCATCCGGTCCAATGATGCCGAAAACACAAGAAACCTACCTTTTAATGCAGGTTTTGCGGCTGCTTATGGAATGGGCAAAGAAGAGGCTTTAAAAGCTGTTACGATCAATGCCGCCGAGGTATTCGGCGTTGCAGATCGAATGGGTTCCATTGAGCAGGGAAAAGATGCCACGCTGTTTGTTTCCACGGGAGATCCTTTTGAAACCAAAACTCAAATCAGGCATGTATTCATAGACGGTTACAGGGTACCGATGAGCAACAGGCATATCAAGCTGTATCAGGAGTTTTTACAGCGATCACCAGGACTAAAAGAAAATTGATTTGATCCAAAATCAAACCGCAGCCCGAAAAGCTGCGGTTTATTTTTTTGTTAACTTGCTGAAAATAGAGATATCCAATTGTCTTGGAATCCGTAAGAATGTTGAATCATAAACCATAAAAAAATGATAGTAAGTACTACACCAAGTCTAGAGGGATATAAAATTACTGCTTACCTCGGCATTGTTTCAGGCGAAACCATTATAGGTGCCAATGTTTTCAAAGATTTTTTTGCAAGTATAACAGATATTGTGGGTGGCCGTTCAGGTGCCTATGAGCAGGTTTTGCGGGAGGCAAAAGCCACTGCCATGTCCGAAATGGAAATGCAGGCAAGGGCTTTTGGCGCAACCGCAATAGTGGGGATCGACTTGGATTATGAGACTATCAGAGATGGAATGCTGATGGTAACAGCTGCAGGCACAGCAGTCAAGATTGAGAAAAACTTCTAATTCACAATTTCAATTTTCCCTGAGCTCACTTCACCCCGGATGGTATTGGGTGATCCGTTGTTGATCACAAGATTTCCTGAAGTCAGACTGTCTCCTACCCTGACCAAACCGCATCCTGAGCTGATGTTGAAATTAAAATCTTTTAAATTACTCACAGATTGAATGTAGATGTTTCCTGAAGAGGCTTTAAGAGAAGTTGCCGAACCCAATCCTGTCTCTGTGGCAAACAATTGACCGGATGACAAGGAAGCTTTTCCTAAAGCCTTTACTTTTGACAATTCAATTTTTCCTGAGCTGACAGAAACATTGACCATCCCATTGATGTCAATTAGTTTTGTTTGACCACTTGAACCTTCCACATCGATATTTCCCTCGATACGCAACAATTCAAGGTTGCCTGAAGAAACCAAAGCCGACACTTTACCTGTGATATCCTCCCCGTATATTTTACCGGAGGAAGAATTAAGGGTAATTAAGGTTGAACTGATATTCTTGGCAAAGATTTCCCCCGATCCAACAAGTAAATTAGTCTCAGTACTCACCACATCCTTTGCACTTACTTTTCCTGAACCTGATTCGAGGTCCAAAATCATCGCTTTTGGTCCTTTCAACCTGATAAAACCTTCTGTTCTGAGGTTTCCAGAAAGTCCACTGTTTGTTTTTACTTCGATTTTAAGTTTGCTGCCGTCGATGACATTGAAAACTATTTCATGCCTCTTGTCAGAGTTGGACCTAAGTAAAGCATCCAATGAAACATCTTGTTTTCCGGTTTCCCCTTGGTATTCAACTTCCAAAAAAGCTCCGTCTACTTCTACAGAAGTGATGCCGCTGAAGTCTTGGTTGATTTCTGAAACTGTAGAAAGGTTGTTGTCCAAACAGGAATTGAGACTTCCAAGGGCAAAAAGCCCCAAAACGATGACATAAAATCTTGATTTCAACTTAATAGTATTCATGATAATTAAATTTATTTGTTGGTTTGATTTAGTTTTTTCTATTCAGCGTCATTGTATTTAGATAGAAACATATTTTTGATTTCTCTCTTTTATCTAAGACAAACCAACTTGGAATCACCCCTATTCGGAATCAAAAAAAATTTGAGAAACGGTAATTAATTCCATTTTAATTAGGGCAAATGAAAATGCTTGAAGTTTTTCCAAAAAAACTAATTGCAAAATAATCTTCAAGATATTTTGCAATTGACATCAGAGGCGTATTAATTTGTACTGTCCTTTCACTTTTTGTGTGGGGATTTATAAAGAAGAGGTAAGAGACAGGCTCTGTGACCCTCTGGCAACCAGGAAAATCCAAGGTGCCAAATCCTGCCAGGTAAAATTTATTTCCTGGAAATATAAATTCTTAACATTATGGATCAATTCCTTTTCAAACATCCCTTCGTTTTAAGATACACGCCATCAGTTTTGGGTGAAATTTTGCGCACCTTTCCGTATTCGGAACTAATTTTTTTCTTTTACCAAACCAAAAGGTTTAAATTTAATCCTTTCAAAATCTAAAATTTTTAATAACACCATAAACCAGAGATACCATGTCAAATTATCGTTTCGAAACTTTGCAATTGCACGCAGGACAGGTTCCAGATCCTACCACCAATTCCCGTGCAGTACCCATTTACCAGACTACATCTTATGTGTTCAATTCCGCAGAACACGGGGCTAACCTTTTTGCCTTAAAAGAATTCGGGAACATTTATACAAGGATCATGAATCCTACTACAGATGTTTTCGAACAACGAATTGCTGCTTTGGAAGGTGGGGTGGCAGCCTTGGCTACTGCATCCGGACAGGCCGCACAGTTTTTAGCCTTGAACAACATCTTACAGACCGGAGAAAACTTTGTTTCAACTTCTTTCCTTTACGGAGGTACCTACAATCAATTTAAGGTAGCATTCAAAAGAATCGGCATTGAAGCACGATTTGCCAAAGGCAATGACCCGAAGGAATTTGAAAAGCTGATTGATGAGAAGACCAAAGCCATCTATCTGGAGACTATCGGTAATCCTGAATTTAACATTCCTGATTTTGAAGCTATTGCCGCCATGGCAAAAAAACATGACCTGCCTGTCATTGTGGACAATACCTTTGGTGCCGGCGGCTACTTGTTTCAGCCACTGAAGCATGGCGCCAATATCGTCACTGCCTCTGCCACCAAATGGATCGGCGGACATGGTACTTCCATCGGTGGTGTGATTGTAGATGGAGGAAATTACAACTGGGGCAACGGAAAATATCCTCAATTCACAGAACCATCTGAAGGTTATCACGGGATGAAATTTTGGGAAGTATTCGGAGAAAATAACCCATTGGGTCTTCCAAATATGGCCTTTATCATCCGTGCAAGGACTGAAGGTCTGAGAGATTTTGGACCGGCCTTGAGCCCTTTCAACTCTTTTTTATTAATTCAAGGATTGGAAACTTTATCCCTTAGGGTCCAAAGAACAGTAGACAATGCACTCGCCATTGCACAATGGCTAGAGGCCCATCCTAAAGTGCAAAAGGTGAATTATCCGGGTTTGAAATCTTCTCCTTACCATGAACTTGCCAAGAAATACCTGAGAAATGGCTTCGGTGGGGTTTTGAGTTTTGAATTGAAAGGAGATAAAGAAAGCACCTCCAACTTTATCAACAACCTCAAGTTGATCTCCCACCTTGCCAATGTCGGTGATGCCAAAACATTGATCATCCAACCTGCCGCGACCACCCATCAGCAGCTGAGTGAATCAGAACAAGCCGCTGCGGGTGTCACTCCTACCCTTTTGAGGATTTCGTTGGGTATTGAGCATATTGAAGATATCAAAGCCGATTTAGAACAAGCTTTCAACAGTTAAAAATATCAGGCCAAGTAGCCTGAGAAGAATTTCAATAGTAAAGTAATGAATGTAGCAAGCAACTACCTGATTATTGATATGGCGCAAGAAACGTACACGCATGAGGACGTATTTGACCTGGAGTCCGGAGAGTCTCTTCCCGGATTCCAACTGGCTTATACCACCCAAGGACGTCTGACCACAGCAAAAGACAATGTCATCTGGGTCATCCATGCGCTCACCGGAGATGCCAAAGTCCAAGAATGGTGGAACGGGATGGTCGGAGAAGATAAGTTTTATGACCCAAGCAAGTATTTTATCGTTTGCGCCAACTTACTGGGTTCTTGCTACGGTTCGAGCAGTCCCCTCTCAGAAAATCCCCTGACAGGCAAACCTTACTACTATGATTTCCCTAACCTCAGCACAAGAGATATGGCGAGATCGCTTGACCATCTCAGAGAATATCTTGGAATCAATACCATCAATACGGTCATTGGAGGTTCGCTAGGTGGACAGGTAGCTATCGAGTGGGCTTACCTTCTTCAACATCAGGTCAAAAACACCATCATCCTTGCATCCAATGCGAAGACTTCCCCCTGGACCATAGGCTTCAATGAAACCCAAAGAATGGCGATCGAGTCCGATTGTACCTGGGGAGAAAACCATGCAGATGCAGGCAAAAAAGGGATGGAAGCCGCAAGGGCCATTGCGATGCTTTCTTACAGACATCCTGAGGATTTTGCCCTTAAGCAAAGCGATACTGAAGAAAAACTTGACAACTTCCGCATTTCCTCCTACCTCAGGTATCAGGGCCAAAAACTCGGGAATAGGTTCAACGCATTTTCCTATTGGGTGCTGAGCAAAGCTATGGACAGTCATGACTTAGGACGCGGACGCGGAGGAACGGAAAAAGTACTCCAACAAATTCCTTCCAAAGTGTTGGCAATCGGCGTAGACCGGGATTTATTGTTCCTCAAAGAAGAATCCCAATTCATATCACGGCATGTTCCCAAAGGGACGTACAGAGAAATCCAATCTCCCTACGGCCACGATGCTTTTCTAATCGAATATGGGCAGTTGCAGTATATTTTGAAGGGATTTTACCTAGAGAATAATGGGTAATTGCACTTATAGATTTTGAATGAAAAGGGATTCTGCAAAAACAGGTCCCTTATTTTTTTATCTCTATCAATTGAAACCTTATAAAATCTTCAGAAAGTGCAGGATTGTCCGGATGGTCTGTACAAATCCAAATCCCCTCCTCGTCTTCAAAAATGTATTGCCCATTATACCTATTCGGTTCCAATTCCATTTCGCCGACTTTGTTGAATTCCTTATCCAAAAAAACCAATCCCCACTTTGAAGCCAAAAAAGAACCTGTTTCAAACACGTTTTCAGGGACATCCTCAAATTTTGCGACCCTTACCATCAGCTCCAGATTTTTGAAATAAAAAAGGTCAGTATAGATATCCACATGGTTTATGATTTTCATAATCTCGGGCATGTCTTCAAACATATTGGGAGATTTGGATATCGGCGGATCGTTAGGGAAAGCAGAATGTCCTGCAAACGATGAAACAATTTCTCCCTCTTTTAACCGGTAAATATTCCTGAAATTCATGTTGATCACAGGCATGTCGTCAGGCCCCAAAGACAGCAAAGGAAAGATTGACTTGTTGAGATTATCTCCCACAAATTCCTCAGGAAAGTAACTTACCGGTGTAAATGTTTTACTAAGGGTATCATACCTAATGAGGTTAGGGATTTCAGTCAATTCCTTAGGAGTCACCGATGTCCATGCAAATACCATTGGAAAGGCAGGAAAGTAAAAGCCGTCCTTCGCCAAGGTGAAGATATTAGAGAATAAACTGATTCCATTTTCTTCCAATCCCTCTACATTGATCGGTGTTTTTTGGAGCAAGTTTCCGTCACCGTCAAATTTGAAAAGTGTATTGATCCCCGCAGTCAGGTAAATCACATCGGGGCTTTCGATAAAAAGACCTGCAATATTGTTCCCGACACCGGCAGGACCCTCTTCTTCAAACTTGATGGTTTTGAGCAGGCGGTTTTCAGGGATGGAATAGGTCAAAAGTTGCTTGGTTTTGTAATCGAATAGAAAAAAATACTTGTCCTCAATGGACTGAAAATACAAATCCAAATGCCCGATATCCGGTGGCAATGGAAAAGTTTTGAATTTTTCAGTGACCACAAACTCGAGTTCAGTTTTAGCTTCCTTCTTTTCTGGAGCTGAACATGACCAAAATAGGAGCAAAAACAAAAGAAAGTAATTAATGGGATGCAGGTATTTCATAGGATTGGATTAAACTAACAAGACAGCATATTGAAATCAAAAAACAGCGTAGTCCAAATCCAATTAGATAATTTCATTTACCATTTATTCCAAAAAACCGAAAGGTTAAAAAAGTATAGTTCACTCCTCCACATTTATCTTTCTGCGGCATTTGTTTTTTTGTAGCTTCTGTAATGAAATATACCCAAATCAAGGAAACCTGCCTGTACGTCACAGACTTGGATCTGGCAGAAAATTTTTACGGCCAAATCCTTGAAATGCCCATCATATCCAAAGTGGCAGACAGACATATTTTTTTTCGTTGCGGCAGTTCTGTGTTGCTGTGTTTCCTGCCTGAGGTAACAAAATTTGAAAAGACATTGCCTCCACATTATGCTTACGGAAAGCAGCATTTGGCATTTGAGGTAAGTAAGAGAGATTACCTTAAGGCCAAATCCAACCTACTCGAAAAAGGAATCACCCTCACCCACGAGCAGGAATGGAACCACGGATTGAAAAGTTTTTATTTCGACGATCCTTTTGGAAATGTATTGGAGATTGTGCCGGTGGGGATTTGGGAATAAGAAAATTGGAAAAACTTATCTGGTCTTTCCCTGACAGATTTCTATGGATTTGAACTTGATTTTCAATAATTCAATTTTCATTAAGGCTTTTGATGAATTTGACAATATCCTGCCGGGAAACATCCTCCAACTTCTCCAATGCTTCAGGATCATTTTCAAAAAAAACTTCCAACTTCTTTTTCCAACCACTGACTCCGCTGACAAAAAAATCTATTGAATCCCCATTTTCATCAAACAATATATAATATGAAGTCGTGACAGTCACGCCTTTGGTGGTCGAATTGATATTTTGGATGTATAACTTGTAGGGGTCTCCTTTTTCCACCAACTTGTAAAATCCTGTTTCGACTTTTATTCCCCTATCTACAAACAAATAATCAAACGGCACACCGACCTGATTGAAACCATAAGCAAAAACCTTTTTGTCTTTTGTTTTAAAAATCTTCTCCTCCCCTTCCTTCGTCACTATCGAGATTTGGGTTTTGTCAGTTCCTTTTGGCCCACCAAAAACAATTTTACAATTGATTGTATCTCTTTTGGCGAGAACGACATAGCCGTCTCTTAGCTCTTGGGCTTGCCCGTTTTTTGTAAAACACAAAAAGAGCGCGATAAATATGAAAACAACCTGTTTCATGTATGTGTAAAGGATTGAATGTATTGACGGTTAGTGGTTAAGTAAGGCGAAACTTTAATTGGCTCAAAATATACCTATCAGGAATAATTCACCGCTATTCCGCCTTGGTCCACTCCACTGTCCTTCCGATCATTGAAAAGCCTACAAAACCACGAACCTCAAGCGTCTTGTCATTTTTCTTTTTGATGATGCAGGAATAAGTTTTACCGTTTTTCGGATCATAAATGGTCCCATTTTCCCAAGTATCACCTGTGTGTTCGAAATTACTTAGCAGCTTCATCCCCATGATTGGCCTTGTCCGCTTGGCCTGGTCGGTGTTGTTTTTGTCTGTTTTGGGTTTGCCGTTCTCGGTTGGGTCTTTTAGCCAAACTATTTTGCCTGAATATTTGCTTCCTTCTTTGAAGATCTCTACTTGGGCGTCTTTTTCGGTATTGTACCATTTGCCTACAATGGCATCGGCAGATTGGGCTTGGACATTGATCCCAAATCCGACCATCAATAAAACGATAAATGACAAAATTGCTTTTTTCTGAGTCATGATGAAGTTATTTTTCAATCTCAATCGAATAATAATACTTTTACGGTGCTATTTCAATAGGGGATATTATTTTCTTCTAGAGTCCCTCCATTATCTGATCTAAATCCAACAGATGGAACCAAATCCAAAAGGTATTCAAATCATCCATTTCAATCAAAATAACTTGCAGCTTTTACCCGAAAAAGCTGTTTTCCTTCCCCAATTCGAATCATTGCTCATTGCTGACCCACATTTTGGCAAAGCTGCACATTTCAGAAAGGCCGGAATCCCGGTAACCGAAAAAGTACACATCCATGATTTTGTCAAAATCCAAAAACTGATTGAAAGACACGAGCCCACCGACATCTACTTTTTAGGAGACCTCTTTCACAGTGATTGGAATGAGTCTTGGAATGATCTTGAATTATTTGCAGGAAATTTCCCGGGTTGCCAGTTTCATTTGATCAAAGGCAACCACGACATACTTCCTGAGAGACTTTATCGTTCGGAAATATGGAAAGTCCACCCCGAATCTCTGATTTTGGGAGATTTTATCCTTACCCATGAACCAATGTATGAAGTTCCTGAAGGATTGTTCAATTTCTGTGGACATATCCATCCGGGGATTTCTCTCTATGGAACCGGTAGGCAGAGATTGACGCTTCCCTGCTTTTTCCTTTCGGGAAGGCAATTGATTCTTCCAGCATTTGGGAGGTTTACCGGATTGTATGGGATGAAATGTGAAAAAAGCGATCAGGCCTTTGCCGTGACGGACAAAAAAGTAATTCCTGTCAATTTCATGGAATAGGTTGGTTTAATTGGCCAAGCTGTTTAATTTTGAACCCATTAGAAAAAAAAGATGAGTACATATCCAAGGAAAAAAGCAAAACTGGGAAAATTCAAATTTGCATCAGTTCTTTTCAGCACTACCCTATCCTTGTTTATTTTGGGACTTTTTGGGGTGATTATTATTCAGGCCAAGACTTTGACCAAAATCATCCGGGAGAATATCGAAATCCAGGTTTTTTTGAACAAAAATGTCACTGAATCTGAGTTGAAGGCTATTGGCAAATCTTTTGAATCTAAGCCTTATGTATTACAATCAGGTGATTCGCTTGCCATTACATTTATCTCACAGGATGAGGCGGCAAAATCTTTCCTTGAGGATACAGGCGAAGATTTTACACAGTTTTTGGATGACAATCCACTGAGGGACAGCTATACAATCGCCATTGCGGAAGAATACCAAACCGCTGAGCAAATTGAAGAGATAGTCAAAGAAATCGAAGCCATGAACGGGGTTTTTGAAGTGACATACATGGAAGACCTGGTGGAATCAATAAACAAAAACCTCTTCAAAGTGGCCCTTGTTATGGGAGGGTTTATAATGATTTTGGTTTTTACTGTTGTGATGCTGATCAACAATACCATCAGGTTGGCACTATTTTCTCAGAGATTTTTGATCAGAAGTATGCAATTGGTTGGCGCTACGAGAGGATTTATCCGAAAACCTTTTTTGGGAAGGGCTTTTGTATTTGGAGTGTTATCAGGAATTATGGCTTCTGCCATCTTGCTTGGGATCATCGAATATACCAAGGCCAATATTGACGGATTTGCGTTGTTACAGGATTACAACTTGCTTTATGCCTTATTTGGTGGCTTGATCATTACAGGTATATTACTTTCGGTTTTAAGTACCTTGCAGGCGGTAAACAAATATTTAAACATGTCTTTAGACGAACTTTATTAATATGGACCAATCACCTTTTCCTTTTTCAAAGAAAAATTACCGATTGATGCTGATAGGAATCGGGATCATCATTTTGGGTTTTGTCATCATGGGTCTGGATTCTGAGCCACATGGCTTTGGTTTTCTTGGATTGACATTGGGTCCTATAGTTACTTTGGCAGGATTCATATTTCAGTTTTATGCGATTTTTGCCCATTCTGAAAAGAAATAATTTATGGAAATAATTGATGCGATCATTCTTGGAATCGTCCAAGGTCTGACCGAATTCTTGCCTGTATCCTCCAGTGGCCATCTTGAATTGGGATCGGTCATTCTCGGCAGTGACAAATTACCCGAAGAAAGTTTGTTGTTTACCGTGGTCCTTCATTTTGCCACGGCCTTGGCCACATTGGTGGTTTTCAGAAAGGACATTGTAGTGCTTTTGGAGGGATTATTGAAATTCAAATGGAACGAAGAAACCCAGTTTACCGTCAAAATCATCATTTCGATGATTCCCGCAGTGATTGTAGGCTTGTTCTTTGAAGAGCAGCTTGAGCAGTTTTTTGGAGGGAAAGTAGTTTTTGTCGGTTTTATGCTCCTTGTGACTGCAGTCTTGTTGTTTTTGGCAGATAAAGCAAAAAGTACAGAGAATGATGTGACATTCGGAAAAGCAGTTTTAGTGGGCCTTGCCCAAATGGTAGCCATGCTTCCAGGAATCTCTCGGTCAGGGGCTACGATTTCGAGTTCGGTACTTTTGGGAATCGATAAAAATAAAGCAGCACGATTTTCATTCCTGATGGTAGTCCCATTGATTTTCGGAAAAATTGCCAAGGACATCATGGATGGTGCATTGACTTACAATGAAGCTAGTTTTGGCTATTTGTCAGCCGGATTTGTTGCGGCTTTTATTGCTGGTTTTTTTGCATGTACTTGGATGATTTCTTTGGTCAGGAAAAGCAAACTGGTATATTTTTCGGTTTATTGTGCTATCGTTGGCCTGATTGCCATCTTCTCAGGCTTATATTTGTAACATGCAGGAAGAACCTTACGGTGAAGTATTCCTGATTGACAAACCTTATCAATGGACTTCCTTTGATGTAGTCAAGAAAGTCAGAAATGCTTTGAAAATAAAAAAGGTAGGACATGCCGGTACTTTGGATCCATTGGCGACAGGATTGCTGATTGTCTGTGCCGGAAAGAAAACCAAATCCATAGATTCCTACATGGCCCAAGAGAAAGAGTATACAGGCACCTTTATTTTGGGCAAAACCTCGGAAAGTTTTGACTTGGAAAAAGAAGTAACTGATGTCTCAGATCCCTCTGACATTACTTTTGACCTAGTCAAATCAGCCGTAGCCCAATTGACAGGTGATATCCTCCAAATTCCCCCCATGCACTCAGCCATCAAAGTCGACGGAAAAAGAGTATATGAATCTGCGAGAAAAGGCATTGAAGTGAAAATGGAAGCCAGGCCGGTAACAGTTTCTGAATTTGAAATTACATCATTTGAAAACCCTGAAGTCCAATTCAGAATAGTGTGCTCCAAAGGCACCTATATCCGTAGCCTCGCGAGAGACCTTGGGGAAATTTTGGGAGTGGGGGCATATATGTCCGCCTTGAGAAGAACAAGAATTGGTGATTTCAGTTTGAATGAAGCATCTCAATTGACTGACCTCATCGAAAAAATAAAAGCCAGACAGGATGAAAATCTATGAAGGTATAGAAGACTTCAGCCGAGTTCCCAATCCGGTAGTGACGATTGGGACTTTTGACGGAGTCCACCTAGGCCATCAAAAAATTCTCAAAAGAATACGGGCCATCGCTGACCAAATCGGTGGTGAAACGGTTATGATTACTTTTTGGCCACATCCAAGGCTAATCCTCCACCCCGAGGAACACAACCTCAGGTTGCTGACCACATTTGAAGAAAAAGCAAAATTACTCCGTGAATTTGGGATTGACCATTTGTTGACAATTCCCTTTACCAAAGAATTTTCGGAATTGACTTCGGAAGAATTTATCCAAACCATCCTGAT
The DNA here is from genome assembly GCF_024741135.1 of Aquiflexum gelatinilyticum. Taxonomy (GTDB): domain Bacteria; phylum Bacteroidota; class Bacteroidia; order Cytophagales; family Cyclobacteriaceae; genus Cognataquiflexum; species Cognataquiflexum gelatinilyticum. Next base: position 145,544 of record NZ_JANSUY010000003.1, on the reverse strand, counting down.
TGATAAGATCCAAACCCGTAAATTGGTAATTGGATATGACCACCGTTTTGGAAGAAACAGGGAAGGGAGTTTTGAATACCTGAAAGAAAACATCGGTCGATACCACTTTGAATTGGAGGAAATCTCCCGTGAAGACGTCGATGATGTGGGCGTCTCTAGTACCAAAATCCGACAGGCATTGGAAGTAGGCGAAGTTCATATCGCCAATGAATTTCTTGGCAGACCGTATGAACTTAATGGCATCATCATCAAAGGGCAGCAGCTTGGCCGATCTATCGGATTTCCAACAGCCAATATCCATATTCCACACGATTACAAGCTGATTCCATGTGACGGGGCATATGCAGCGACTATTGACATAGAAAAAGTAACTTATTCCGGTATGCTCAACATCGGCAACCGACCTACCGTAAACGGAAGTAGCAGGACGATTGAAGCGCACTTGTTTGATTTCAATGGAGATTTATATGACAGGAGAGTGTGTGTCCATTTGAAATCTTACCTGAGACCTGAGATCAAATTTTCAGGTTTGGAGTCTCTCCAAGAGCAATTGGCCAAAGACAAGGAATTGGCAAGACAGATTTTGACCAAAGTATAAACCCAAAATAAATTTTTGTATGATCACAAAAACCGTTACGAATGCTGCAGAAGCCGTGAAGGACGTTTTCTCCGATTCGGTGCTGATGTTTGGAGGCTTTGGCCTCTGTGGAATTCCCGAAAACTGTATCCAAGCTTTGCTACAAAAAGACTTGCATGGACTCACCTGTATATCAAATAATGCCGGGGTGGATGATTTTGGAATCGGATTGATGCTCAAAAAGCGCATGGTCAAAAAGATGATTTCAAGCTATGTCGGTGAAAATGCCGAATTTGAGAGGCAACTGTTGAGTGGAGAATTAGAAGTTGACCTGATTCCTCAAGGAACCCTTGCTGAAAGAATCCGGGCAGGCGGCGCAGGAATTCCTGCGTTTTTTACACCTGCCGGAGTCGGAACAGAAGTCGCAGAAGGAAAGGAAATCAGGGAATTTGATGGAAAAATGTACCTGATGGAAAAAGGCCTGATAGCAGATTTTGCATTTGTCAAAGCATGGAAAGGAGATACTGCCGGGAATCTGATTTTCAAAGGAACTGCCAGAAACTTTAACCCCATGATGGCAACAGCCGGCAAAATCACAATCGCCGAAGTAGAAGAATTGGTTCCTGCCGGCCAACTCGATCCAAACCATATACACACCCCGGGTATTTATGTCCAAAGGATCTTCCAAGGTGAAGATTATGAAAAGAGAATCGAGCAAAGGACGGTGAGTAAAGGGTAGAAGTTTGAGACGAGATACGAGAAGCGAGAATCGAGAGAAAAGAGTTGCAGTAGAATTTCCACTTAAGATCGGACAATGAAAACCTGAGAACTTGGCAACGCGAAGCAGACAACTATTACAACAACTCCAACCATTACAACAAATTAAAACTCCCATGCTAGACAAAACCCAAATAGCTAAAAGAATAGCCCGAGAGGTCAAAAATGGACAATACATCAACCTTGGAATCGGTATTCCAACTTTGGTTGCCAATTATATTCCTGATAATCTCGAAGTGGTACTTCAGTCTGAAAACGGATTGTTGGGAATCGGCCCTTTTCCTACCGAAGACAAAATAGATCCGGACCTGATAAACGCCGGCAAGCAAACCATTACGGTGGTAAAAGGTTCTGCTTTGTTTAATTCCGCAGATTCATTTGCCATGATCCGTGGTGGACACGTCCATTTGACTATCCTTGGGGCGATGGAAGTTTCTGAAAACGGAGACATTGCCAACTGGAAAATCCCCGGAAAAATGGTCAAAGGAATGGGTGGGGCGATGGACTTGGTAGCTTCTGCCGAAAACATTATCGTGGCCATGCAGCATTGCAGCAAAGACGGACAGTCCAAATTACTAAAAGAATGTAGCCTTCCGATCACAGGAATCAAATGTGTAAAAAAAATCGTGACTGATCTTGCGGTTTTGGATGTGCTTCCAGGGGGAGGGTTCAAATTGCTAGAAAGAGCGCCTGGAGTAACTGTGAAAGAAATTATCAGTAAAACTGATGGCAAACTATTGGTCGAGGGGGAAATCCCCGAAATGGTTTTTGATTGAAAGACAAAATTTCATTTTCAACATATTATAGAAGAGACAAAATATTATTGAGTATTCAGGAACTTGCAAAGTCCTTTCCTAGTTTTGCATTGAAATTATCAAACCACGATGAAAAATTCAGAAATAAAATTCTCTATAAATCTTGACGATAAAAACCTTCCAAAATCCATTCAATGGGATGCTTCTGACAAGGAAGAAGAAGGATTTGAAACCACCAAAAGCATCAGCTTGAATGTTTGGGACAACCTAAATCAAAGTACCTTAAGAATTGACCTTTGGACTGAGGATATGTCTGTAGTAGAAATGAAAAGATTCTATATAGATATTTTGGGAGGAATGGGACAAACAATACTAAACAGTACAGGAGATGAATATATTTCCGAGGAAATCAAAACCCTTTGCGACAGGTTAGTCACCCATGTCAACGAAGAAAACAAAAAAACTTTGAAATAATCCAAACCCTGCATCACGGCAGGGTTTTTTTATTTTTTTTATCTGATTAGAAACATTAAAATTCAGCAAATCCTGATAAAAAATTAATAAACACTAAACTTTATTATTTTTTTGGCAATTTTCAGCGTCGAGAAACTCAATTGCCCATATTTATTGCAAAAAAATTGAATCTTAATTAAAATTTTTTTCGGCTAATTATATTGATAATTGGTAATTTAATCTAAATTTCAAACAAAAAATCTGCCCTCAAAATTATCAAATAACAAACCCAAAATACATATGCAAAAATTTACTAAAAACAGGTGGCAAGTTGTACTAATGCTGCTCATGATGGTTGCCTTCATTACTCCTGAGGTATTCGCGCAAACGACTACTATTTCTGGAAAAGTACTAGAGGAAGGTACAAAAGAAACCCTAGTTGGCGTCAACATTGTGGTCAAAGGAAAAGTGGTCGGCACGATCTCAGATTTAGATGGAAATTTCACCCTTCGGGTAAATCAAGCTCCTCCCCTTACTTTGATTTTTTCGATGGTAGGCTTTTCCAGCAAGGAAGTTGAAATCACGCAAGACAATGTATCAAACTTGGAGGTAAGCCTTGCTGAGGCTTCTATCCTAGGGCAGGAAATTGTTGTTTCAGCCTCCCGTGTAGAAGAAAGTGTTCTTCAATCTCCGGTCACCGTGGAAAGAATGGATATCATTTCTATCAGAGAGGCTCCTCAAGCAAGTTTCTATGATGGTTTGAACAACCTCAAAGGTGTAGAAATGAGTACCCAATCACTCACTTTCAAATCTTTCAATACAAGAGGTTTCAATGCAAACGGAAACGTGCGTACTGTTCAGATGATTGACGGTATGGACAACCAAGCTCCTGGATTAAACTTCTCTGTGGGTAACATTGCAGGTATCTCTGAATTGGATCTAGAAAGTCTTGAATTGCTTCCGGGAGCAGCTTCAGCCCTATATGGACCAAATGCCATTAATGGAATCTTGTTGCTCAACAGCAAAAATCCATTCCAGTACCAAGGACTATCGGTGCAGATGAAAGGCGGCTTGATGAGCGAAGGTTCCCGAACCAATCCATCCACAGGGTTTTATGACTTCTCCGCAAGATATGCCACCGCACTTAGCGACAAAGTAGCTATCAAAGTAAATGTCAGCTATCTGTCAGCTGATGATTGGCAAGCCAATGACTTCAGAGACCAATCTCTTTTGAATGGTTCGACTATTGAAAATGGCAGCAGAACAAACAACCCAGGATTTAACGGTGTCAACATCTACGGAGATGAAACCAACGTTAGCATGCAAAGTGTAGGTCAGTCTTTAGTGAATGCAGGATTGCTTCCATCAGCTGCTCTTGGTTTGATTCCGCAAAATACATTTGTATCCAGAACAGGTTATCTTGAAAGAGATGTGGCTGATTATAATACAAGGTCATTGAAATTGAATGCGGCTTTACATTGGAGAATCTCAGATAAGGTAGAAGCAATCTTCCAAGGTAACCAGGGTATGGGTACTACAGTCTATACCGGTGCAGATAGGTATTCTATTGCCAATTTTAAATTAGGTCAATACAAAGCTGAATTAAGAGGCTCAAACTGGTTTGTAAGAGCATATACTACTCAGGAAAGATCAGGTGATGCTTATGCAGTAGGTATTGCTGCCCAGGGTATCAATGAAGCATGGAAGCCAAGCACAACATGGTTTGGTCAATATGTGGGAACTTATGTAGGTGCAATATCACAGGGAGCTTCTCCTGACGCAGCACACGCAGCCGCAAGAGGTGCCGCTGATACAGGAAGATACCTTCCGGGCACACCTGAATTCAACCAAGCTTTGGCAGATGTGACTTCCAGGCCAATTCCAGGCGATCAGAATGGTGTGGGTGCAAGATTTGTGGACAAAACAAACCTTTACCACTATGAAGGTTCTTATAGCTTCAAGGACATCAAGTTTGCTGACTTTGTGGTGGGTGCCAATTTCAGAACTTACCAATTAAATTCTGAAAAGACCCTCTTTGCTACAGATGATGATGGGAATGAATTTACCATCCAAGAATATGGCGGATACGCTCAGGGTTCAAAAAGAATGATCAATGACAAATTGAAATTGACGGCTTCTATCCGTTATGATAAAAACGAGAACTTTGAAGGTCAGTGGTCACCAAGGGTTTCTGCTGTATATACTGCAGGACAACACAACTTCAGGGCATCTTATCAGACAGGCTTCAGGTTACCTACTACCCAAGATCAATTCATTGATTTGGTAACTCCTCAGGCAAGATTGATTGGCGGACTTCCATTGTTCAGAGAAAGATATAATTTCAACACAAACCCTGTATACTCTTTAGCCACTGTTACCCAATTTGGTGGAGCTGTACAACAATGGGCAGCAAATCCTGCAAACCAAGAGGCTGTTATGAAGGAAGTTCTAGGCCAATTCCCTCCAGGAACACCTCCTAATGACCCTGCAGTTTTAGATGTTTTCTCTCAGTTACTTCCTTTCCGTGCAGCCATGGCCAATCAAGACAAGAAAACAGAATACCAAGCAACAACTTTCAAACCTGAAATCGTGAAATCTTATGAGTTTGGCTACAAGTCTTTGGTGGCTAACAACAAACTCTTGATTGACGGATACTATTATTATAACAGATTTGAAAACTTCATTGGAGGTCAGGTATTGGTTCAGGACAGAAATCCAAGTGCCACCAATCCTGCGTCTTTCTCAGGACTAAATCTTTTGAGCGCCAATACCAGAAATGTGTATTCTATGCCTGTAAACAGGGAGGAAATCATCAAGTCTTATGGCTGGGCTTTGGGATTGGATTACCAGTTGCCTAAAGGCTATACCATCGGTGGTAACGTCTCCTTCAACAAACTGGACAACATAGATGATTTGGATGGCTTCCAGCCTTCATTCAACACGCCGGAATACAGAACTGTGTTCAACTTCGCAAATAGAGAAGTGATCAAAAACCTCGGTTTTGGTATCTCTTGGAGATGGCAGGATGAATTTGTATGGCAGTCTTCTTTCGTATCGAACACCGTTTCTACTCAGGGATTGTCTGTGATGCCTGCTTTCAGCATCTTCGATGCACAGGTAAGCTACAAAGTGAAATCTATCAAATCCATCATCAAAGTTGGAGGTACAAACTTACTTAACAGTGGCTACCGTCAGGCTTGGGGTAACCCAACCGTTGGATCCATGTACTTTGTATCCATTACATTTGATGAATTCCTGAATTAATCAAATACTAAAATTAAGTTCAAAGAGCCATCCCCAAAGGATGGCTTTTTTTATTGCGTAACAATCATCACAAATTCCAAGTCCATTTTTTTGGAATTTTGGGGATGATTTCAGGGCTAAATAAACAAGTCCTTGAATTTTGCTAACTTGAGAATAGAATTTCAGCTATGAAAAATAATTTCCTACAAAGTGTAAAAGGGTATATCCCTATCTTGGAATGGTTGCCAAACTACAAGAAATCCGACCTTCAGGGTGACCTCTCGGCAGGTCTAACGGTGGGCATCATGTTGATCCCACAGGGTATGGCTTATGCAATGCTTGCAGGATTGGAACCCATCCATGGACTTTATGCAGTGACTGTTCCTCTTATTTTATATGCCATATTTGGAACTTCAAGGCAATTGGCAGTAGGTCCGGTAGCGATGGTTTCCTTGCTTACGGCTGCCGGGATAGCTACGCTGAATGCATCATCTCCCGAACAATATTTACTTTATGCACTTTCTTTGGCCTTTTTGGTAGGTCTGATTCAGTTTGGTATGGGGCTTTTCAAATTGGGGTTTGTAGTCAATTTTCTCTCCCACCCTGTTATCAGCGGGTTTACCTCTGCTGCAGCCATTATCATTGGATTGAGCCAAATCAAGCATTTGTTTAGAATCAACCTTCCCAATTCAGAGCACATCCAAGAAATGATTGTTGCCATATACCAGAATATCGGTGATATCCATTGGATAACCTTTGGAATTGGTGTAGTCGGCATCATCATTATCAAATACGGAAAGAAAATCCATAAAAGCTTTCCAGCGCCTTTGGTGGCTGTCATAGTAGGTATTGCATTGGTTTCGGGATTTGACCTGACAAGCCAAGGAGTCAAAATCGTGGGTGATGTCCCAAGTGGATTACCTTCATTTTCAACTCCTTCTTTTGATTTGAACACTTGGAGAACGTTGATTCCAATAGCCTTGACCATTTCTTTGGTAGGCTTTGCAGAAAGCTTTGCGGTGGCAAAAACGATTCAGGCAAAACATAAAAACTATAGATTGAATGCCAATCAGGAATTGACCGCTTTGGGGATGGCTAATTTTGGGGCGGCCTTTTTCCAGGGATATCCTGTGACAGGGGGATTTTCCAGAACTGCCGTCAACAATGATGCAGGAGCCAAAACCACCCTTTCTTCTATCTTCAGTGCCATATTGATTGTACTTACGCTTTTGTTTTTTACAGGACTGTTTTATAACCTTCCAAGCGCTATTCTTGCAGCAGTAGTCCTTGTTGCTGTTTCAGGATTGATTGACTTCAAAGAACCTGTCCATTTATGGCACAAAGACAAAGCTGATTTCGCTATGTTGGTAGCCACTTTTGTGATCACATTGACTTTGGGGATTGAAACAGGAATTATCTCAGGTATGGTCTTATCCTTGTTGGTAATCATCTACAGGGCTTCAAGGCCCCACATTGCCCAACTCGGAAGAGTACCCGGCACTAATACTTTTAGAAACATCAGCAGATTCAAAAATCTCGAAGTAAGGGATGACTTATTGATGGTGAGGATTGATGGTCCGATATATTTTGCCAATGTGGAATTTATCAAAGACAAACTGGATCTGTGGATTACCGAAAAAGGAAAGAAAGTGAAAATGCTTGTTTTCAACATGGAAAGTGTCAGCAATATAGACAGTACAGGCGCCCATGAACTCAATGAGTGGATCAATACCTGGAGAAAATCCGGCATGGACATTTCAATGACAAGTATAAAAGGTCCTGTACGGGATGTATTGAATAGATGGGCACTTCTGGAAAGCGTAGGTTCGGACCATATCTTCTTGGACGACAATACAGCACTATCTGCTTTTGACCATGCCATCACGGAGGAAACATTGGAAAAATATTCATCCTACGCCACCCAAACCAATTCAAAGTAATGTGCGCGACCGATATCAACCACTACCTAGAAAATAACCAAAATTGGGTCAAAACTGTATTGTCCCAAAACGAAGAATATTTTGATGTCTTGAAAGAAGGTCAGCATCCTAAAGCACTTCTATTGGGATGTTCGGATAGCCGCGTTTCGCCTTCAATGGTTTTGGGTTCAGAACTTGGTGAACTTTTTATCCACCGGAATATCGCCAATGTTGTGTCACATACTGACCTCAATTTCCTTTCTGTAATGCAGTTTGCCGTAGAAAATCTCGGGGTTAGGGATATCATTGTCTATGGCCATTATGGATGCGGTGGAGTCAAAGCCGCCTATGAAAACAATTCAAACGGATTGATTGACAATTGGCTGGCAAACATCAAAGATGTAATCAGACACCATAAATCAGAATTGAACAGCATCGAAGACCAAAATACCAGACTTAACAGACTTGTTGAATTGAACGTCTTGGAACAAATAGAAAACATCAAACAGACTTCAATTTACAGACAGGCGATTGATTCAGGAAATAAGTTAAAGCTTTATGCATGGGTGTTTGATTTCAATACTGGAGTGGTACATGACCTGAAGAAGAAATATAACATCAAACCAAGCATCGTCTAAAAAAATAACCCAAGAAAAACAAAAGCGCTTTCGGGGGTTATTTTTTCTATTTTATTGATGATTTTAGCTGATCAATTCTTCGAAATCATCCCTGACATAGATGATGTTTCTACCGAGTTCTATCCATTTTTTCTTCTCCAACTGCTTCAGTAATCTTGATATCACCTCCCTGGAGGTTCCTAATTCATTTGCAATTTCCTGATGGGTGGTATGCAATTCATTGGATTTGTGTTGTTTCATTTTGGTAAGGATATACCGCATTAGGCGTTCATCCATTCTTTTGAATGCCACTGCATCTAATGCGACCAACATTTCATGAAATCTTGACTGATACGTCATAGCCACAAAATCTTTCCACTGTTTAAAATGGTCAGACCACTCCTCATGTTTTTCTACAGGCACAGCCAATATCACTGTGCGTTCCTCAGTGACTGCCTTGATCTCGCTTGGCCGTGAAGAGGTACAGCAAGTCAAAGAAAGTGCACAGGTTTCGCCGGGTTCTAAATAATAAAGAAAAAGTTCCTTCCCGTCTTCATCCATCCTCATGATTTTGATAGAACCTTCCAAGACAATCGGAACCATTTTCACAAATTGTCCCGGTTCAGTAATTACTTTTCCGGGTTGAAACACCAACTCTTTACCATTTTCCAAAAGTGCCTTCAAAAGCGCAGGGTCAGTTATGTTGGGTAATTTTTGTTTTAAATCTTCTAATTCCATAGTCAAAGTTTGGTCAAAAATATCCTTGTCACAGGAGCAATTTAGTGACAACTATCACAAAAAAAAAGGCTGAAAATCCTTCCAGCCTTTTTTAACCTTTTTAACCCTATGAAATTAAATGACGAATCCACCATCTACGATATGCATGGATCCGGTAATATACTTGCTTTTATCTGAGGCAAGGAAAGTAACCATGGAAGCGATGTCTTCATTGGTTGCATATCTTCCCAAAGGAATCTGACTTTCAAAGCCTTTTTTGACTTGGTCCCCAGCTCCAGGAGCAAATCCTTCCTCCAAAGACCGCATCATTCTGTTGTCAACAGGACCAGGATGGACCGAATTGACTCTGATGTTATGGGGAGCGCCTTCCAAAGCGGCTACCCTCATGCTACCGATCACAGCATGCTTGCTGGTGGTATATGCCATCATCTGGGCAGTTCCTGTAAGTCCCGCAACGGATGAAGTGATGATAATTGAGCCACCGGATTTTTGCATATGTGGAAAAGCATATTTCAAACCCAGCCAAACACCTTTGACATTGATATCAAGAACTTTATCAAAAATATCTTCAGGATAATCTGTCAATGGTTTTACTATCCCTTCATACCCTGCATTCAAAAAAACCACATCTAATTTACCAAACAGTTCAACGGCTTTGTCGGTATAAGCTTTTACATCATTGGACTTACTGATATCAGCCACATAAGTTTTCACTCCGGCATGGTTTAACTCTTTTTTTGCCTCCTCCAATGCTTTTGGATTTATGTCTACCAAGAGTACATCCGTGCCTCCCTCATCAAGAAACATCCGTGCAGTGGCCTTACCGATGCCCCCTGCTCCTCCGGTAATTATGATGGATTTATTATGCAATGGTTTCATGGTCTTTTGATATTGATTTATCAAATCTATCTCATAGACAATTACTTAAACAGGAAAATAATCAGATATTCACATGATTTTGATCATAGAATTTTTTCGGTTAATTCTAGACCTTTATGAAATCAGCAACCAAAAATCCGATAACCATGAAAAGAATAATCGTCCCCATCGACTTTTCCTCCTATTCAGATTTTGCTTTATTGAGTGCTTTGAAAATCGCACAAAAAGCCAACAGCAGCATTACCTGCGTGAATGTGGTCAGTTCATTGTTAGACTGGAATAGCTTATCAAATGAACAAAAAGCAAAGAACATCGAAATACTGGATCTGGAAGCAGAAGCAAAAGATAAGTTGAAAGCGTTTGTTTTAGAACATAAACTGCATACAGTACCTGTCGAAACAATAGTAGAAATAGGAGTACCCCAGCATGTCATATTGGAAGTGGCCCAAAAACACAAAGCTGACCTGATCGTAATAGGCGCTTATGGCGCAGGGTATCAGGAAGGTAAGTTTATAGGATCAACCATCCAACATGTACTCCGAAATGCGGATTGTCCTGTAATGGCGGTCAAAAAAATACTTAGCGGAAATGACTTAAGGAAAATGGTTTTTGCTTCCATGTTCAATGAAGATTCAAGGCCTGCCTTTACTAAAATGAAAGCAGTATTGAAAGATTTTCATACCTCTGTCCATTTCTTGTTTGTCAATACACCTTCCCATTTTGTCAATTCAGATATCGCAGAATCAAGAATGGATGCTTACGCCAAAGGATTTGAAGATTTGGTGATCCATAAACATGTCTACTGCCATACAGAACCCGAAAATGGGATAGTTGAATTTGCAAAGACCAGAAAAATAGGTTTTATAGGTATTGCCTCAGGAAATAGAAAAGGCATGTCAACTTACCAGGTGGGAGTGACTGATACAGTCCTATACAAATCTGATATAGCGGTGTTAAGCATCAAAATCGAATAGCCAAAACCACCAGCTTGATGTAAGGTTACAGGCCTTTGAAACGATGTTTCAAGGGCCTGCTTGTTTTTTATCAGGGCATCACATCGATAACTTCCTTCTTTTGGTGTTTCCAATGAATCACAGCACTTCCCAAGTTGTCCATACTGGAAATTACCTGTTTGAGGACATTGGTCAAGGTAGAGATAGGAAACTCAAGGTTGTTTGATTTCATATCTTCATATAGTTCAGAAATCCATATTTTATATTGCTTCGCATTTTCATTGATCCATGAAGGTTCCTTTTCCGGTACTGTTTCCAAATTTTTATAATCATCCATTTTTTCCAGAAAAGACATGATATAGGACTTGATCTTGCCATGCAGTTCCACTACAAGACGATCCTCTTCATCTTCCATGTCTCTGATGTTGTGCATGACATCCTTGATGTCTTTAGCGGCGAAAACCATAGTCCGGAGAGACAACATCAAGGAAGTCAGCTTTTGTGCTTCTTTTTCACTCAAAAACTCTTCTTGAAGAAGAATGTGGTATTTGGTAATCTCGTCTTCAAGACTTTTTATCCTACTGTATTCATTGAGCAAATCTATAGGCTGATATAGAATTTTCCTCCAAATCGAAATGTTCTCATTATTTGTTTCACCGTTATGCAATAAATTGACAATGAAGTTTGTGGTAGCCTCATAGGCCAATAGAATTTCTTTTTCCAAAGCTTCCAATGCCACTGAGGGAAGTTTGGTACTTACGTTTTTGATGTATTTAGAAATGCCCTGTGGTTCATCTTTTTTAAACAGCTTTTTAAGAAATCTCTCCAATGGAGCAATAAAAGGATAGAACAACAGGATTCCGATTGCATTGAGTAAAGTATTGAATAACACCAATTCCATCAAAGGGTCTTCAACTGAAAATACGGTCATTAAAAATTGAAGCACCCAATCCAATAAAAGAAAAATCAAAATCCCCGTAACCACATTGAACAAAAAATGGGCAAATGCAAGACGTTTTTTGTCTGCTGTTCCTCCTAAGGATCCGATTCCAAGGGTCACTGTTGTACCGATATTAGCCCCGATGACCATCGCAGCGCCTTCCGTCAATCCGATCAAACCTGCATCCATTGTACTCAAGACAATAACAATGGCAGCCGAACTTGATTGCATCACAGCGGTAATGAACAATCCGACAATCAGGAAAAGCCAAGTGCCGTAGCCTTGGAGACTTTCCAGATCCATGCTGCCGGCAACTTCTTCTATGGATGTTTTCATAAAATCAAGTCCTAAAAACAGCAATCCGAAACCTATGGAAATGCCTCCAAAGTTTTTAAGAAAAGGCCTGTCTTTGAAAAATAAAAAAAGGAAACTACCAAATCCGAGAAATGGAAGTGAAAAAGCTTCCACACTTAACTTGAATCCCAAAGTAGCTACAATCCAAGCTGTGGCGGTAGTCCCGAGATTTGCTCCCAAGACAACCCCAAGGGCATTTTTGAGATTTAACACACCTGCACCCAAAAATGCCAATACCATTAGTGTGACAAGTGAACTGCTCTGCAGAATAGCAGTCACCAAAGTCCCGGTCAAAATACCCTTCCAGGCAGATCCGGTAAACCTATGCATCAAATGCTTGAGAGAATTACCGCCGATTTCCTTGATCGCATTTTCAAGTTGAAAAATCCCCCATAGGAAAATCCCTATCCCTGCAAAAAATTTCCAAAAGTCAAAGTCAACATGATCCATAACCTTTCAACCTAAACCAAATATAGAAAGCAATGGTGACAATTAGAATGATTTAGGAGGCCTTCCGGTTTTTTAATTTCTTTATCAACCTAGGCAAATACCATAAAAAAAAACCCGTAAAACAAAGCAAAAGCAAGACAACTGAAGTCAAGGTACTGTAGGTGATTTTGGAAATTTCGGAATCGGAAACCATCAAAAAATCTAAAATGCTTCCGTCATGGATTTTTTCAACAAGATCAGAGTTTCTTTGGCTTACTGAAAGTATCTCTCCCGAGTAGCCATCTACCTGAATTTCGGTAAAATGCCTTTTAAAGACAATCTTTGCAATTCCCTTTTCAGGTCTGACATCTATCCTGTCGATCAAATCACTTTTTTTAAGACTGTCCCTAACAAATGTTTGCCCGATCTCCATCATTCTCTCCAAGGGAATCCAATTCGAAGGATTCTCGACTTTCGTAGTTTGGGTTTTGGGGATGAGACCCAATTCTTTTTTCCAAGCCAAAAGAATAGCCGTAATGCCAATGACCACAAGGAAAAACACAAAGACTATACTAATCCATTTGTGTATTCGCCTGTAGATACGGGTTTGATGGGCTTTTTTAGAAATCATAAGAAATAATCAATAACGATCGGCGAAAATAATTAAAATCGAGGCAGATGTATTTTATTTTTTTCAGGCGGTTTCTTGAAGGAAAGGCGAAACACAGTTTCCTGAAAATTATTGGAATTTGAATACCAGCGAGACCTCAAAATTCTGCGATTATTCTTCCGATATTGTTTATTTCAAAACATTAAGAGGACTCATTTTGGAGAAAATTCACCTTGAAAATCCTTTTGGTTAATATTTAATCAGAAAAGTTTATCAGTGAAAAGAATAAAAAAACATATTTAAGGCCTATACCTCTTTGTTTCATTTTCGTAGAAATCAAAAAAAGAAAATATTGAAAAAGGCAGTCTTTATTTTTCTTATTCTCAGTTTTTTGACTGTAAATGCAGAAGCGCAGGTCAACTCTCACAAGATCGGGCTGGAAAGTCAATATGGATGGATAATTGCCCATAATCCTGAACTCCAGGATCTGGCTTCCAGCCGACCCATTTCCCTGAACATATCTTCCCAATGGATGAGAACAACCCGCAAAAACTGGGAAGCCTGCAATTGTTTCCATTATTTGGGGCTAAACCTATTGGTCGTAGATTTTCAAAATCCCAAAGAGTTGGGGCAGGCATGGAACCTTTCAGGGAGTTTTGAACCATACCTTTTCAGAACTGACAGGTGGTCGGCCAGTCTTTCTACAGGAATGGGGGTAAGCTACCTTACCCGGATTTATGACCCTTTCGAAAATCCAAGGAATACCTTCTTTAGTGCTCCGATCAGTTTTTTACTTTTTATTGCGCCAAAACTTTCCTTTGAACTTAGCCATCAATGGGAATTGCAAGCCTCATTTTCATACAACCACATTTCCAATGGGGGACAAAGTCAGCCCAATCGGGGGATGAACTATCCAATGCTGGGATTGGGAGTTGTTCATTACACCCGAAAAGCCGATTTACCAAGCTATGAAAAAAGCCCTCTCCCGAACAATTGGTCTATTTATGCAGACTTAGGATTCAACACACGAGACTCGGACAATGGAAACCGTCAACCAAACTTTACCCTTGCCGGAGGTACTTACCGTAAATTTACCGGAATAATTGGCTTGGGAGGAGGAATTGAGATTGCTAAGGACTTTTCACTGCCAATCCAGGAAAGTCGAATAGAGGCTGTGATTCCAGGAATCTTTTTGGAGAATCATTTCCTATTTGGAAAATTTGATTTCAGTCAGCGTATGGTCAAGTACATGTCCAAACCAATGGGGTATCAAGAGGATAGGGCGTTTTACCAGCGGTATACATTGAATTACATGACGGGAAAAAATATCCGAATTGGAGCCGGACTTAAGGCCCATGGGCATGTCGCTGAGTTTATGGATTTTAGAATAGGTTGGGTTTTTTAAAAAACTTTTACTTTTGAATACAAGAAAAAGGCCTATAATCTCCCAATTCAATGAAACACTACCTTGGCAAGTTTCATCGCTTCCGCAAATTCCATCCTTTTGAGGTCCAGTTCAAACCCTTCCTGTTCCAAAATCCGGATCAAGGATTCTGTGGCCACATTACCTACAAGGTCATCATTGGCCATGGGACATCCTCCAAATCCCAATACCGCACTGTCAAACCGTAAACATCCTGCTTTCAATGCCGCTGTAATTTTGGATGAAAGCTGTTCGGGATGGGTATGTAAATGCAATCCAAACTCAATTTTAGGATAGGAATGAGAACTGATCTCATACAGTTCTGAGATCAGTGTCGAATCCGCAGTACCGACGGTATCGGCAAAAGAGATGATTTTGATACCCATTTGATCCAAATTTCTGACAAATTCTGCTACCAGATCAGGGGAGTATGCATCGCCATAAGGATTTCCGAACCCCATACTAAGATAGGTGACCAAGGTTTTGCCTTTGGTCTCACAGAGGTTTTGGATTTCTTCTACCTCCTCCAAAGCTTCAGCAATAGACTTGTTGGTATTGCGCTGTTGGAAAGTCTCTGAAAGGGAAAGGGGAAAACCCAGGTAATCGATTTCTTCAAAATGGGAAGCGTCTTCCGCTCCCCTGACATTTGCAACGATGGCAAGAAGCTTGGATTTGGTTCCAAAAAGGTCAAGCTGCTCCAAAACATCAGCTGTATCCCTCATTTGAGGAATGGCTTTGGGGCTGACAAAGCTTCCAAAGTCAATGGTATCAAACCCCACTTGTAGCAGTTGGTTGATATAAGCAGCTTTAATAGAAGTATCTATGAACTCCGCCCGGCCCTGCATGGCATCACGGGGACATTCTACCAATTTGATCATGCCACGAATGTAGCAAAATCCCTCAAAAGACCTCTTTTGCTATTTTATAAGTGGCGTCAGCTTTACTCATGGTGTAATAATGCAATACATCTACCCCATTGGCGACCAACTCCTTACTTTGCTGAATGGCCCATGCAATTCCCACTTCTTTGACATCAGCATTGGTTTTGCATTTTTCGAGTTCATCCATCAAAGCATCCGGCATATCCAGGAAAAAAGTCCTCGGGAGCATGCTGATCTGACCAAGCGTTGTGATTGGTTTCAATCCTGGAATAATTGGCACCTTTATACCCAAAGCCCGGACGTTTTTCACAAAATCAAAATATTTTTGGTTGTCAAAAAACATTTGGGTAACGATATATTCGGCACCGGCATCTATTTTTTCCTTCAGATGCTTCAAGTCAAATTTCATATTGGGAGCCTCAAAGTGCTTTTCAGGATACCCTCCTACCCCTACACAAAAATCAGTATGGAAACCGGTTTCTGTTTCCTCATGCAAATACCTGCCGTGGTTCATTCCTACGATCTGCTTCACCAAATCCTTTGTAAATTCATGTCCATTGGGCTCAGGCCTGAATGTTCCCTCATTTTTTGGGGCATCACCCCTCAGAGCCAACACATTCTGAACACCAATAAAATTGAGGTCAATGAGTGCATTTTCTGTCTCTTCTTTGGTAAACCCTCCACAAAGCAAATGGGGCACGGCATCTACTTTGAATCTATTCATCAAAGCTGCACAAATCCCCACTGTACCAGGACGCTTTTTGGTACTTACTTTTTCCAAAAGCCCGTTGGGATGCTTTTTATAAATAAATTCTTCCCTATGGTAGGTCACATCCACAAAAGGTGGCTTGAATTCCATCAATGGCTCTATCCCAATGCAAAGTTCATTCAAACTCTGTCCCTTCAAAGGGGGTAATATTTCAAAAGAAAACAGGGTTTTTTTCGCCTGTTCTATATGTTCAGTGATTTTCATGTATTTTATTCTTGAACTTGTAACAATGGTGAGTAAGCTAAGTTTGGTGATAACCATCTTTCTGCCTGCGCCTTACTGACCCCTTTTCGTTTGGCATAATCTAAAACTTGGTCCTCCCCTATTTTGCCCAGACCAAAATATTTGCTTTCAGGATGACCAAAGTAAAAACCACTTACTGAGGATGTGGGATACATCGCATAACTGTCGGTCAGGGTAATCCCGATACTTTTCTCGACCTGCATCAAATCAAAAAGTGTCTTTTTCTCAGAATGTTCAGGACAAGCCGGATATCCCGGTGCCGGTCGGATTCCTTGATATTCTTCCTTGATCAATGCTTCATTTTCCAATATTTCTGATTTGGCATAGCCCCAAAGCTCTTTTCGGACCTTTTCATGCAGATATTCAGCACCTGCTTCTGCAAGCCGGTCTGCCAAGGCCTTGAGCATGATGTCATGGTAATCATCGTGGTTTTTTTGAAATTCCTCCAGTTTGGATTCTATTCCCCAACCGGCAGTCACCGCAAATCCGCCCATATAATCTGTTTTTGAAGGATGGATATAATCCACCAAGGATCTGTTGGGAACACCTTTCCCCTTTTTGCCCTGCTGACGGAGGAAATGGAAGTTGAAGCCGGTCTCAACTCCTTTGGAAAGGACAGCTACATCTTCCCCATTTCTTTTGACAGGAAACAAATTCACTATTGCTTTGGCCTGCAGCCATTTTTCAGCAATCACCTGATCGAGCATCTTGTTGGCTTCATCAAACAGTTTTTTCGCCTCATTTCCCACTACCTCATCATCAAAGATTTTGGGATACCTTCCTGTCAGCATCCAAGTGCTGAAAAACGGCGTCCAATCAATATATTTTCTCAAAACCGCCAAGTCAAGATCTTGGAAGATCGTTTCTCCCAATTTGGCGGGAACCACAGGCACGTATTGACTCCAATCGATATAGACGGGATTAGCTTTGGCTTCTTCGTATGTGGCGAGTTGCTTGACCTGTTGCTTGGCCTCATGCTCGGCCCGCACCTGACTGTATGTTTCCTTGATCTGCTTGTGATAAGTTGCCTTGGTCTCCTCGTTGATGGATTCCCCTGCTATCGGAACCGACTTGGAAGCGTCAGTCACATGGATGACAGTCCCGCTGTAGACCGGATCAATTTTTACTGCGGTGTGGATTCTTGAAGTCGTAGCTCCACCGATTAGCAGTGGTATCTGCATTCCCTGACGCTCCATTTCGGAAGCGACGTAGACCATTTCGTCAAGGGAAGGTGTAATCAGACCGCTCAATCCGATAATATCCACTTTGTTTTTGATGGCTTCATCGATTATTTTTTGGGCGTCTACCATCACGCCAAGGTCGATGATCTGATAACTGTTGCAAGCCAAAACCACCCCTACAATGTTTTTTCCGATATCGTGGACGTCCCCTTTGACAGTAGCCAAGAGGATTTTTTTGATGCTGCTTTGCTCGGCATTGTAATCCAAATCCCCGATTTTGGGCATAAATGGCTCCAAATAAGCAACGGCTTTTTTCATCACCCTCGCAGATTTCACTACTTGGGGAAGGAACATTTTACCTTCACCAAATAAATCTCCAACCACATTCATCCCGTCCATCAGAGGCCCTTCGATGACTTTGAGTGGGTTTTGGTATTTCAACCTAGCCTCTTCCGTATCTTCAATGACAAAGTCAATAATGCCTTTGACCAAAGCATGCTCAATTCTTTTTTCTACCGGAAATTCCCTCCAGGCTTCGTTGACAATTTCTTTCTTTCCGGAAGCTTTTACAGTTTCTGCAAAAGCAAGCAATTGCTCGGTAGCATCTTCAGACCTATCAAAAAGGACATCTTCGACTCTTTGAAGCAAATCTTTTGGAATATCGTCATAGATCTCAAGCATGGTTGGATTCACAATTCCCATATCCATCCCGTGACGAATGGCGTGGTAGAGGAAAGCGGCGTGCATGGCTTCCCTCACAGGATCATTGCCTCTGAAAGAAAAACTCACATTGCTTACACCGCCACTGACTTTGGCTCCCGGAAGATTTTGTTTGATCCATTGGGTAGCATGAAAAAAGTCAAGGGCGTTTTTCCGATGCTCGTCCATTCCGGTTGCAACAGGAAAGATATTCGGATCAAAAATGATGTCCTGAGGGTTGAATCTGACTAAATTGACCAGAATATCATAACTCCTTTTGCAAATATCTATCCGGCGCTGATAAGTATCGGCCTGACCTTTTTCATCAAAAGCCATGACCACCACCGCCGCACCAAATTTTTTGATGGTCTTTGCCTGATTGATAAATTCGGTTTCGCCATTCTTTAAACTGATCGAATTGACAATTCCTTTTCCTTGAATGCATTTGAGTCCGGCAAGGATTATTTCCCAACGTGAACTGTCGATCATGATCGGAATCCTGCTGATTTCCGGTTCGGAAGCAATGAGGTTAAGAAACTTTTTCATAGCCACCACACCGTCAAGCATGCCTTCATCCATGCAGACGTCCAATACCTGTGCGCCGCCTCTGACTTGATCCAATGCAATTCCAAGCGCTTCATCGTATTGGCCATTGAGAATCAGTCTGGCAAATTTCTTTGACCCGGTGATATTTGTTCTTTCACCGACATTGACAAAATTGATTTCAGGAGTGAAAACCAACGGTTCCAGACCTGACAATTTCATGGCATTATATTTTTGAATTTTACTCATTTTCTGCTGTGACAATTTCAACCTTACGTGGGGCGTATTTTTCAGCCGCTTTGGCTATGGCAGCAATATGTTCGGGTGTCGTTCCGCAACAACCTCCCAAAATATTGACGTACCCTTCTTTCAAAAACTCCTCGATCTGCCCTGCCATTTCATTTGCTCCCTGATCGTATTGGCCAAATTCATTTGGCAAGCCGGCATTGGGATAGGCCGAAACCAGAAATGGTGCATTGTCTGCCATTACTTTGAGGTATGGTCTGAGCTCTTTGGCTCCAAGTGCACAATTCAATCCTACACTGAAAAGCGGTACATGGGAAACTGAAATCAGAAATGCTTCCGTCGTCTGTCCTGAAAGTGTCCTGCCTGAAGCATCAGTGATGGTTCCTGAGATCATGATGGGAATGCCACCTTCTTCAGGATTCAATGGGATACTTCTTTCCTCAAATACTTCCTGAATAGCAAAAAGTGCCGCTTTTGCATTGAGCGTATCAAAAATCGTCTCTACCAAAAGGATGTCAGATCCACCATCAAGCAATCCCCTAACCTGTTCTTTGTAAGCTTCAGACAATTGGTCAAACGTGATTGCCCGGTATCCGGGATCATTGACATCTGGAGAAAGGGATGCTGTTTTATTGGTCGGCCCAAGGGCACCTGCCACGAAACGTGGTTTGTCAGGATTTTTTGCGGTGAATTCATCAGCCACTTCGCGGGCAATTTTTGCGGATTGGAAATTGATCTCATAGGCCAAGTGCTGCAAAGCATAATCCTCCTGTGCAATGGATGTTCCACTAAAAGTATTGGTTTCAATGATATCGGCCCCAACTTCAAGGTAGGCTGCATGAATGGATTTGATGACATCCGGTCTCGAAAGTGAGAGCAGGTCATTGTTACCCTTCAATGGTTTGGGGTGATTTGCAAGTTCTGGTGTTCTAAAATCCTCCTCATTCAGCTTAAAACGCTGAATCATCGTGCCCATGGCACCATCAAGGATGAGAATTTTTTTCTTGGCTAAGGAGAGTAATAACGCGGTTCTGTTCATGTATGATAAATTTCAAAAACTTATACGAGCAAGAACCGGAAAAAAGAATTCATTCTTCCGCTCATCTTCTTCCGGCTTTTCCGGAATAGGAATTAGCACCTTGTAAGTCAGGTTGCCAAGACGTCATAGGGCCTTTCCCTCAGTCTTTCTCGATAAGCAATCCAAATTTAAATCCAATAATTGAATTTTGCTGTTTTTTATAGAGATTCTTTAATGAAATAGGTATATATTTCTCATATCTGCTAAATCAAACACTTCCTTTAAAAGGAAATTTAACCGACAACAAACAAACTCCTTATGGACTTAAAAGCCCAAACCTTCAGATGGCTATCTTTCGCTTTATCAACCCTGATATTGCTGATTACATTTTCCTGTAGTTCCACAGAAAATCAAAATCAACAATTACCCAAAAATCAGGAGGTCTGGGATGCAGAGCAAAAACTCAAAGATTTGGGAATTGTTCTTCCTGAGGCAAGTGCTCCTGTAGCCAATTATGTCAATGCGGTTAGAAGCGGTAACCTTCTTTTTCTTTCCGGAAAAGGTCCTGGACTTCCTGACGGAACATTTATAACAGGAAAGGTGGGGCAAGACCTTACGATTGAAGAGGGAAAAGAAGCAGCGAGGATGGTTGCAATCAACCAATTGGCAGTCCTAAAAGCTGAATTGGGAGATTTGAATAAAGTCAAAAGAGTGGTTAAGGTTTTGGGCATGGTCAATTGTGGACCTGATTTTACCCAACAGCCTCAGGTCATCAATGGCTTCTCTGACTTGATGGTAGAGGTCTTTGGCGAAAAAGGAAAACATGCAAGGTCTGCTGTTGGTATGAATGCACTGCCAATGGATATATCTGTGGAAGTAGAACTGATCGTAGAGATTGACGACAATTAATGTTTGATACCAACGCTTACCTGAAAATAAGGATTTGAAATGTAATCAGACATTGGCAAATCGAGTAGTTTGTAATTGGCCAAAGGGATTTCATAGCCACCATTGATTCCAAACATGATTTTGGAGGAGTGGTTTGGTGACAATGGGATCCCGTAAGCTACAAAAACCTCAGGCTTGGCCATCAAGCCACCTTTTCTCAAAAACGCATCATGAATGGGCTCTTCAAATAATCTTGGAAAATCAGGTTTTTCATTACTGATGAGACTATATCGGATATTTCCATATCCTAATCCGCCTGTTCCGCCAAGTTCAAGATTTCTTCTTTCAAAGAATTTCAGTCCCACGTTTCCATAAACTCTTAAACTGTTTAAAGTATGGCTTTTTGATTCATCTGCTTCTCCCGAAAGCCCAAGATTATAAAAATCGATTCCATAAAGGAAACCTTTACTTTCTCCTAATACTTTTAGACCGATATTATTTGGTCTTCCCTTAAATGGCGTAAGACCTTTTTCTTGAAGAATAGCATTGAAGCGATCTGGTTTGGTAAAATGGAATCCATAGAGCAAATGGGCTCCAATGGCAGCATCTTTGTAGAAAAAATTGTGATCCGGTATAGTCAATCCTGCCCCCAATCTCAGAAATGCCCCACTTTGTGCACTATTAAACCTGATTCCATTTAATTTCCAAGAATCCTCAAAAGGGCTAAAAGAATATCCAAACCTCGCCAAGAGCTCAATAGCTTCACCTCTGCCCGGAATGGGAAAATCATAACTCATTTGAAACCCAATTTCGGTCAGAAATCCGGTCATATTCAAAGTCCCTTTGTGAAGGTTTCCGTCTCTCAGAATAAAGCCATGCTCAGGATTTTCGAAAAACTCTCCTAGATTTTCAGCCGGGTTTTCTTTTAACATCTGAAAATTGAGAAATCCTGTTCCAACTGACATGTAATGGATCAATTGAAAATTACCTTCTTCTGTAAAGGCAAAACCTACGTTTACATAAAACCTAGTGGTATGGTAATCAATTTGGTATCCGTCAAAGATTGATTTAGGACCGCTGTTTTGAAAAAGTTCTAATCCAATAATGAAGTCATTGAATCTCGTCAAATACCCAAAGCTAAGGTTGGAGTAGCTGTTTCTCATCGGAGAAAGCCCCTTACCCGATAGCATCTGATTGAACTCCCTCAGGTTTGCCCCCGTTTTGCCGTATGTCATGTACATGGTAGTCCTATTGGATTTTGGGGACTGTGAAAAAGCAGTGAATCCAAAAGAACATGAAAGAAACAGTACCAAGAAAAGTCTCATACCAATTTGTTTGCCTTCAAAATTATAATGAAAGTGGCTATTGCGAACTCCTTTTTTCAAATTTATGGCTTAAGGTATTTGAGTATTTTGGTATAAAGGTTATCAGGGTTAAACGGTTTGCTTATATAATCATTCATTCCCACTTTATCCAATTGGTCTTTTACTTCAATCAACGAAGAAGCTGTCAAGGCAATTATAGGAACATTCTTCTTTTTTGCCTCATCCAAGTTTCTGATGTATTCAGCAACAAAAAAACCATCCTTCTCGGGCATCTGAAGGTCAAGCAAGATCAAATTAAAATCCTGATCCATAAATGCCTTGATTGCCTCATTTCCATCATTTGCCATGACAACATTTTTAACCCCCCATTTATGGAGAAATTTTTTGATCATGATCTGGTTTACAAGGTTATCTTCAGCGACAAGGATACTTGCTTCTTCCAGAAATTTTAATCCTTCTGAATGGTCACTTTGGGAGAAAACAGCCTTGGTTTGTGGCTTTTCAAATACGGCAGTAAATGTAAATCTTGTTCCCCCTTCTTCTCTTTGGTAAGCTTTGATCTCAGCCCCGAACAACTGCACCAATCTTTTGACAATCGCCAATCCAAGACCTGTCCCACCATATTTTCGGGTCGTTGCAGCACTTGCTTGGGTAAATGCCTCAAATACCAAGTCAAGTTTTTCCTTGGGAATTCCTATGCCTGAATCCTCAAAATCAAATCTGATGGCAATAGACTTTTCATTTTCTTTCTCGTTGGTCAACTTGATCTTGATAAATCCTTTTTCGGTGAATTTTATGGCATTGGAAACCAGGTTGTTTACAATCTGCCCCAATCTCACTGGATCACCCATTAGATTTTGAGGCAATTTGGGATCCGCTTCAAAAATGACCTGAAGTGACTTTTCCCTAGCTTGATAAGAATAGGAATGAAGGATTCGGTTGAAAACATTGCTGAGTTCAAAATTGACTTTTTCAAGCTCAACTTTTCCTGAGTCAATTTTGCTATAATCCAGGATATCATTAATCAATCCGAGGAGATTCTCGGCCGAAAATTGAAGGGTTTTTAAATTCTCCAATTGGTCCGGTCTAGGTTCATCTTCTATCAACAGGTGAGCCATCCCAATTACCGCATTCATGGGAGTCCTGATTTCATGACTCATGATGGAAAGAAATTGAGACTTTATAGTTGAGGCTTGTTCGGCTTTTTCTTTTGCATGGAAAAGTTCCTTTTGGGCTTCTTTGAGACTGGTAATATCCCTTGCAATCCCTGTGTAATACATTTTTTTTCCTTCGTCATCAATTACCAACTTCCCATTGGAACTGAAAACCCTATAATCCCCTTCCAGGTGCCGTAATCGAAATTCGAGATACTGGTTTTTTTCAAAAAAGTCAGGTTCAGATCCACTCTTTTCAGCAAATATTAAAATATCCTCAGGATGCAAAAATTCTGTCAAATTCCTACTCATGACTTCCTCGGAAGGATATCCAAGAAACTGCTTCACATTGGGAGAAATATAGATAAGCGTCATGTCAAGATCTAATGAGAAAATGATTTCGGTAGATTCCTCTACCAGTTTTCTATACTTTTCTTCATTTTTTCTCAGATTTTCTTTTGCCTGATGTTCCTCGTTGATATCTCTCAAAATCCCAAGTGCATACTCAATCTCTCCCCCGTACATAATAGGACGGACAGTAATTTCATATACCCTGCGACGGAACACAAGGTGCTTTTGGATTATCTCATTTTTGAGCAATGCTCTGGTAACTATAGGTTGAATTTCGTTAAGGTTACCGGTATGGACTTCTGCTAAGGTCTTTCCTTCAAAGTCTGAGGCCATCATTCCCCAATCAGCAAAATTTGTCCCCTGTGCTGCAATATATCTCAAGTCACGGTCTATCAGAAAGATACTTGTACCAGGTATATTTGAAGCTAATACACGGTATCTTTCTTGGCTTCTTAGAATTTCTTCTCTGTTGTTTTTTCTTTCGGTGATGTCCTGAAGAATTCCCTCATGCACAAAAATCCTTCCCTCCGAATCATACACTTCTCGTGTCCGGTCCTCGACCCATCTATAGGATCCGTCTCCTTTTCTTATTCTGTATTCTCCTGAAAAAGCTGGGATACCGTTTTCACTTTCTTTAGAATAATGATAATCCAAAAGCCTAACCACATCATCCGGATGAATCAAATCAAGTATGCTTGTTTTGGAATTGACAAGTTTGGAAGAGTTATAACCAAACTGCCTGATATTGTCAGTGATATAAAGAATCCTGAAATTCTCATTTGGATCTACTGTAAACAAAACCGCAGGACTGTTTTCGACAATCATCTGCGCCTTTCTGGCGATTGCTTCTTGCCTCACCTGAAGGGATAAATTTCTGATCACAAATGAAAACCCTATTTTTTCGAGGTCATCATTCAAAAACTGTTGCACAGAAACTTCATAAGGATCAACCACTCCTGTCCTCAACCTGAGTTGCATTTGTTTGGTAATGCCTTCATTGGATTTCAGGCTTACCAATAACTTTTCAAGTGTGTTGGAATCTTCGAATATAAATTCAAATAGGTCGGTGATTTTCCCTTGGAAATTCTCTGCTTCGGAAATTTTACATTCTTTGAGACCAGCCTTATTGATGTAGATTATTTTTAGGGAAGAATCAGTCACCACAATCGGGTCATCAACTTGGGTGAGGATCTGTGATTGAAGTTTCAGGTAATTTTCAGCATCTTTTTTATGTGTTATATCAGAGCAATATCCAAAAACTTCTACATCCTTACTGCCTTGGATTTCTCTCACCTGTATGGTGAAGTTTATAAATTTTTCTTTCCCTTCTCCTGTATAAATACTAAACTCTCCATAAGTAGTACTTTTGGTCATGACAGCTTGGTTCAATCTTTCCACAAACCCTTTTCTGTCAGATTTTTTGATTCTTTTTAAAAAACCCAAAAAATTAGAAGAATACATATTTTCCTCTAATTCAAAAATCCTCTTTAAACCTGAGGAAAAGAAAATCTTTTTTTTGGTATTGCTAAATCTCCAGGAACCTGATTTGGCTAGAATTTCTGTAGAAGCCAACAGCTTTTCATTCCGTTCAAGTCTTTTCTTTATGGCCCTATTGATAAAACTTCCTGCATAAATATCTCCAAGCTGCCTGAGAACATATTCATCTTTTTCATGCCAAGCTCTTTTTTCATGGACTGCATCTAACCCAAAGAACCCTATCAGTTTGTTTTCAGAAAATATTGGGATCAATACAAAGGATTTGATTCCCTGCTGTTGGTAAATGTCTCTTTCTACCCCAAATTCGTCAGGCATTAGATCAACATCAGGGACAACAAGAACCTCACCTTTTCGCAAGGAATCTATCGTCAGGTTATCTTCAGTAATCGGAAGGTTTTTAAGGTATTGAATCTGGGGCTCTATCCCATCGGCTGTCCATTCATAGACATTTTCGATTTCCTGCAGGTCATCATGAACGAGAAATATATATGCCCTATCGGCTTTTTCAAATTCTCCCAACATCCTTAAAGAAAGGTTGAAAACCTGGTCGACTTGATTATATCCTGCATTGACAAATTTTGCAGAAATTCTGTTGATCAAATTCTCAAGTTCATACCTTTTCTGAAGAGACTTTTTTGCTTTCCAATAGGCAGTAATATCACGGGCACTAAAAAGTAATCCATTAATATTGGGGTCATCAAGTAGGTTCCTGCAGTAACTTTCAATATATACTTTCTTACCATCAGGAATATTTACCCAAAAGTTTATATTTATTTCAGACTTTGATTTAAAAACCTGATCAATATCCCCCTCATCAATTTTTATAATTCCTTCATTTACAAAATCTTTATATGATTTTCCGATGATCTTTGAGGTATCGATTCCCAATTTATCAATAACTGCAGCACTCAAAAATTTATACTTTCCATCTTTATCCAATATCACAACCATATCATGGCTATGCCTTAGGACGCTTGCCACAAAATTTAAATCAAGGACACCAAGACTATTCTCTTTATCAAAGAATTCATCATTTTCCTGAATCGATTTGGCACCAAGTGCAACACAATACCTTTGCCCGGACGCATCAAAGATGCTTTTAAATTCCCAATTAATCTTTGGAGAAAGGCCATCTGATAAAAGCAGAGTGGAACAAAATTTACTTTCAGGCAGCTTACCTGTTTCAAGAAATATAACAAGCTCTTGACGGATTTTATCAGAATTGAATAATTCCTTCCAATCAGTGAAATTTCCTTTGACATTCTTGATAAAATAATCATTGAAAAAAATGTCGTTTTTGTTGGAAAAAACAACAACCGGATCTTTTAATTGATCAAAAAAACCTAAAATATCTAATTTATTTCTTACACTCATGTATTGCGGAATGACTTTCAATGAAATTTAAAATCTCAGCTCCTGTTTGGGAAATCAGCATGGAAATATACCTAATTACAAAGCCTAAGTTTAATCATTTAAAAAATAAAATCAATAATAAGTTTCAAATTAAAAAGTACTTAAAATCCGGATTTAAGAAATTAAACTATGTTTTTAAATTTATCTGATTGGATTTTCTATACCGTCTCTTTACAGTTATTTCCTAATCAATATCAATTCCAAAACTTTATTATTTTCCATTATTTATAATTCATTGCAGTTAAATAAAATTTGGTCAAAGAAGATTGATCTATAAAAACTTAATTTCAGAGCAATACAATTAAAACTTTAAACTATAAAATCAATCCAAAAAAAGTCTTAATTAGATTTTTTACATCTTAAAGTATAATTTTTCTAATTTTCATCCTAGAAAAATACCCAGTATTGGTTATTTTTTATAGGCTTTTAATTGCATAAGTTTGATAAGTTTTTAGAGTCTCTCTGAAAAGTGTTTAAGTTCAATTAAGGGTTTACCCCAAAATAAAAATCCCCGATGTTATCGGGGATTTTTTTATTGTAAATTAATTTTTTAATTAATTCACTGCGGTGGTATCAGCTGCAGCTGCAGTAGTATCTACTGGTGCTTCTTCTACAACTTTAGGAGCTACTTCTTCAACCGGAGTTTCAACAACTTCTACCTCTTCAGTTGTTTTGTTGCCACAAGAAGCCATAAATGCAGTAGCAGCGATCATCATTGCAAAGATTGTCTTTTTCATAGTGTTTGTTTGTTTAATGTCCAAAAGGACGGTTTGTTTGATTTTTGTTTTTTTTGGTAATGTTTTATTTTAAATTGTGCGTTAAGAAAATCCTTTAAAATCAGGCTTGTATTGTGTTCCTTACAAAGGAACACACACTTTGAACCTTTACAGAGAATAGGTTTACAAAACTGATTTTGGAAATTTTGGGGATTTTTAAGATTGATTTCTTACAAGAAATCAACAGCAAGAATTAGATTAATTGTGTTCTTTCAGGGTGCGTGAGTATTTAGAGAGAACTTAAGTAATCTTGAAACAGGTAAAAAAATATAAAGGGTTTCTGCCTCTAAATCATGAGAGACCAAAGGCAATTCAAATACTAAATGTGGAATTGAAATCAGGGAATGAATAACTTCAATTTTACCAAGCTTTGTAATTTTATTCCCTGAAGGAATTTGTAAGGTATTTGGAAGTTCAATAAATTTAAAATCTGCTTCAGAAACAAATTCACCCGTATAAACTATTTCTGCTCTTTTTACAAAACTGTCAAAAACAGCCAATAAAGTAAAAAATATAGCCATGGAACCGACGAAAAGTCTAATTCCTTTTGAAAGACCAAATTTTAAACCTTGATTCATGTTGCAAAATTATATAATTTTTTATTAATCCTAATTATATTTTTCGATAAGAATAATAATTACTTCATTTATTGATGATTCTTTAAGATTTTACCAAAATATTTAACAATTAGAAAATATTAAAAATTTTACAAATTAATGAATATACATTGTTTTAATTATTTTTCATGAAATAATAGTGATACTTTTTGTTGTTTTACAACACATTATTTTGACCAAAAAAAGGAAATTTTATTTTTTATTATTTTTCTTCATATTGTTCCATAAATAATTTCCGACCTTCACAACAGTACATTGATGAAAAATGGATAAAAGTTTAAGAATAATTTTTATGGGAACCCCGGAATTTGCGGTTCCGTCTTTTGAAATCCTAATTGAAAACGGTTGGAACGTTGTAGCGTCCATTACTGCACCTGACAAACCACAAGGTCGCGGACAAAAACTGATCCCTTCCCCTGTGAAAGAAGCCGCTTTAAAATTTGGTATTCCTATCCTTCAACCAACCAACCTTAAATCTCCTGAATTCATTGAACAGCTAAGGGATTT
The DNA here is from genome assembly GCF_024741135.1 of Aquiflexum gelatinilyticum. Classification (GTDB taxonomy): domain Bacteria; phylum Bacteroidota; class Bacteroidia; order Cytophagales; family Cyclobacteriaceae; genus Cognataquiflexum; species Cognataquiflexum gelatinilyticum. Next base: position 116,769 of record NZ_JANSUY010000003.1, on the reverse strand, counting down.
AAAAGCAGATTTACAAATTGTAGTAGCATTCAGGATGTTGCCTGAGATAGTTTGGAGTATGCCACCCCTAGGTACTTTTAATCTCCATGCTTCATTGCTTCCAAATTATAGGGGGGCCGCACCAATCAACTGGGCAATAATCAATGGTGAGAAAGAAACAGGCATAACCACTTTTTTTTTAAAGCATGAAATCGATACAGGCAGCATAATATTTCAAGAAAAAGAATCTATAAGTCCAGCAGACAATATTGGCACTTTGTACGAAAAGCTTAAGCTCAAGGGTGCCCAATTGGTCTTGAGAACTGTAGAAGCTATTGCAGGTAAAAAAATCAAGACTACGATCCAAGATGAATCGCTTGCAATACACCATGCACCTAAAATTTTCAAAGAGACCTGCGAAATAAAGTGGAATAAACCGGCCAAAGAGATACACAATCTGATCAGGGGACTTTCTCCTTATCCTGCTGCATGGACTCAATTGGACGGTAAAATTTGTAAGATTTTCAAAAGTGAAATTTCAGAAAATAACCTGACCGGACTCCAACCGGGAGAATTTCAGACCGATAACAAAAAGGAGTTGGTGTTTCAAACAGGCCTTGGTTCACTGAAAATTTTGGAACTTCAGTTGGAAGGGAAAAAAAAGTTAGAAATTTCTGAATTTTTAAGAGGGTACAAACTTACTTGATACTTGAGTAAGCAAAAGGAATTTTGAAATGCTCTATTTATTGGACCTGTTTTTTCTTGTCTTTCTAAGTCAAATAGAATAATTTACATTCCAATATTTTATAGGATTTCTTGAATAATCAAAACCACATCTTACAATAAAAATTTATTCAAATGAAAAGGACATTCCAATTCTTCTACACTCTTGCTTTTTTATTGACTTCGTTTTCTACAAATGCCCAATTTATAAATAAGATAAAAAATGCCGCTGAACGTGGCGTTAGCAGGGCAATTGAAAAGAAGGTGGAAAGTGAAATGGAAAAAATGGCGAGAAGAAAGCTCGACAAAATGTTCAAAGATGTTTATGGGACTGATGACCCAAGTACCATTCCAACTGTTGACTTTGAAAAAATGATATCATCAGTTTATAATGATATCGAGGTGGATGAATCCTACGAATTTGAAGGCTTTTCGGTATTGGAAATTACAGGAATAGATGAAAAAGGAAAACAAAACGACCCTATCAATTTGACCTCTTACTATTCAGAAAATCCAAAAATAACAGGAATGAAATTTACAGATCCTGAAAAAAAAGAAGATGGAACCTATGTTCTTATCTACGACTTCAACAGGAATGCCGGAATTACTCTGCTTGAAAATGAAGGCGAAAAAATGAGGATGACTTTTGCTTATGACTATGCAGCTATGAGTGAAACAGAAATTTCCGAAGATGCTGAAATCCAAGATAAATCAGAAGATGTCTCCTTCAAAAAAACCGGAAATTCCAAAACCATCCTAGGCAAGGAATGTGAAGAATACCTTATCGAAACAGATGAAAACATCACCCACTATTGGGTTACAAAAACCCCTATTACCGGAAATACCCCTTTTTGGAGCCAAAACAATCCGTTTCTGACGGCGAGAATGAAAGACCAAAACCCTGACCTTTTCAATAATCTACCTACCGGAAATATGATGGAAGCCCATGTTGTGAGCAAAGTAGATAAAAGCAAAATAGACATGGTTACCATCGAATTACAGGAAAACAGCAAAGAGACTTTTGTCATGGCGGATTATCCAAGCATCACAAAATCCATGAAATGAATCTGATTTCAATTTTTTTGTGATGGGAAACAAGGCTTTTTTTCTTCCATAAGCCTGAATTGAAAATCCTATTCTTTTTACTTTGGATTTCTTGATTAAATAATCCTTGGTAACTTAGCCCAAAACTCAATAAATCTTGAAAATATCTATTATCGTTGCCAAGGCGAAGAATGGTGTCATTGGCAAAGACAATCAATTGATTTGGCGGCTATCAGCCGATTTACAGTTGTTCAAAAGCCATACAACAAGTCACCACATCATCATGGGAAGAAAAACCTATGAGTCAGTCGGCAAACCTCTCCCAAACAGAACATCCATTGTGATTACCAATAACCAGGATTTTAAAGTTCCTGAAGGGCATATGGTCGCTCATTCATTGGAAGAGGCCATACAATTATGTATCGGCAAAAAATTAGACAATGTATTTATTATTGGAGGTGCAGAAATATATAAGCAGGCATTGCCTATCGCAGATGAATTGATGGTAACAGAAGTAAATGCGATGCCTGATGGAGATGTTTTTTTTCCTGAAATTGATAAAAACGAATGGAAAGTTGTATCGACTACCTCCTACTTCAAGGATGAGAAAAATGAATATGATTTTGATTTTGTGGTTTATAAAAAATCTAAACCATGAATCAAGAGGTAATCTGGAATACCGGAGCAACATCAGGAATCGGAGAAGCTTTATTCAATCAAAATTCCAAAACTGATTGTAAATTGATCATATCCGGTAGAAACATTGGAAAACTTGAATCCCTAAAAAACGGAGTCTTCAAACCAGAAAATGTGCATGTTTTACCTTTGGATCTCACAGATACACCAAGTTTTTCTCACAAAGTATCTGAAGCAATCAATGCTTTTGGAAAAGTTGACGTCTTGATAAACAATGGTGGAGTCAGCCAACGGTCGCTTGTCAATGATACCCAATTGGAAGAGGACCGCAAGATCATGGAAGTAAATTTTTTTGGCACAATTGGATTGAGCAAAGCGCTACTTCCTCATTTTATTGAGAATAAAAAAGGTCATTTTGCCGTAGTGAGCAGCCTCGTTGGCAAGTTCGGTTCCCCATATCGATCCTCTTATGCAGCATCAAAGCATGCCCTTCATGGTTTTTTTGATACTTTAAGAGCAGAGCATCACAAGGATAAAATCGCTCTAACGATGGTTTATCCTGGATTTATCCGGACTAATGTCTCTATCAATGCACTGACCGGAGATGGAACCCCGCTACAGCAAATGGATGATGCCCAAAACAAAGGAATGAATCCTGAAGTCTGTGCAAGAAAAATAGTTGCAGCCATCTCAAACAAAAAAGAAGAAATAAATATTGGTGGAAAAGAGATTTATGCAGTTACCTTAAAAAGATTTTTCCCTTTGATATTTTCAAAATTTATAAAAAAAGCGAAAGTCAGGTAAACCGAAATATGGTCAATTATAAAGAAGTAAAAGCCGAGATTATATCCATTGGTGATGAATTACTATATGGTCAGATTACAGACACCAACAGCCAATGGATCAGTCAGGAACTCGACAAGATAGGTGTTCGAGTAGTCCATAGGTCGACAATAGGAGACAATAGAGATTCAATTCTTGCAGCATTTGCAGATGCTGAAAAAAGAGCAGACATAATTTTGATTACAGGTGGACTTGGCCCAACCAACGATGACCTGACCAAACCACTCTTGGCTGAATATTTTGGTTGTGGGATTGAAATGGTTCCTGAAGCATTAGAAGCTGTGAGAACCTTTTTTGAAAAGAGAGGAAGGGAATTGACTGAACTTAACAGATTCCAAGCCCACTTACCTACCAAATGCAACTATGTCCCAAATGATCTTGGGACAGCGCCGGGAATGTGGTTTGAAGAAAATGGAAAGAAATGGATGTCTATGCCAGGAGTGCCCCATGAGATGAAAAACCTGATGACTCAGCATGTCATTCCGAAAATCAGATCGCTTTTTACACTTCCAAATATTTACCATAAAGTAATAAAAACTGTTGGCATTGGTGAGAGTTGGCTTGCTGACCTGATCAAAGATTGGGAAAACAACCTCCCATCCCACATTAAACTCGCCTACCTTCCATCTTTGGGTCAGGTAAAACTTAGGTTGACTGCCTTTGGGGAAGATCCAATTGACCTTCAAAATGATGTGGAAAATGAAATCGAAAAAGTAAAGCCGCTAATTGAAAAGTATATTTATGGTTACAACAAAGAAACGCTTGAAGAAACTGTTGGCCGATTGCTAAAGCAAAAGGACAAAAAAGTTTCCCTGGCAGAAAGTTGTACAGGGGGATATATTTCCCATTTAATTACAAGCATTGCTGGGAGCAGTGATTATTTTCAGGGTAGTATGATTCCCTACCACAATACATTCAAAAACAAATTACTTGGTGTTGAAAATGAAATACTTGAAACCTACGGTGCAGTGAGTGAACCAACAATCATCCAAATGGCAGAAAACATTAGGAAGAAATTCAATGCAGATTTTGGCTTGGCAAGTAGCGGAATCGCAGGCCCGGGAGGTGGATGGGCAGAAAAACCCGTGGGAACAGTTTGGATTGCATGTGATTTTGAAGGAAAAACCGTGACCAAAAAGTTGCAGCTCACCCAAGACAGGATGCTAAATATTCAATTGACTGCCGTAGCAGTTTTGAATTTGCTTCGTCTGTCCATTTTAGAAAAAACAGAATAAAAATATTATTCACCAATTTTGCATTGGTTAAAATAAAATTTAATTTTAAAACTTGGAAATAAACCCAATTAAATAATAAAAAAATGGCAAATGTAGAAATGCTGATGCCCAAGATGGGTGAAAGTATTATTGAAGGAACAATACTCACTTGGTTAAAAAAAGAAGGGGATTTCATCGAACAAGATGAATCCGTTTTGGAGGTTGCAACAGACAAAGTGGACACTGAGGTGCCAGCAACTCATGCCGGTATTTTAAAAAAAATATTGGTCAAAGTAGGTGAAGTTGTTGCTGTAGGTGCTCCGATTGCAATCATTGAATCAACTGCTCAAGCCTCTGAATTATCTCAAAATGAGGAAAAAACCCAAACATCCCCAAAAGAAGAACTGCTTGCGGCGGCACCGGCCCAAACAACTGCAGTGATTTCTTCCTATTCCCAAGGGGAACCACAGTCAGGAGATGACCGGTTTTATTCGCCTTTGGTTTTGAGCATTGCAAAAGAAGAAAATATCAGCAAATCTGAATTGGTCTCCATATCCGGGACAGGCAAAGATGGCCGGGTAACCAAACAAGACATTCTCTTATACTTAAAAAACCGTAAAGAAGGAAATATCGGGATATCCAATCTCTCAGTTTCGGGAGTACAACCTGTATTAACTTCTCCTAGGGTAGAAATGAGTATTTCAGCTCAGGATGAAATCATAGAAATGGACAGAATGCGCAAAATGATCGCGCAAAGAATGGTCGATTCACGACGGATATCTGCCCATGTAACTTCTTTTGTAGAAGCCGATGTGACCAATATCGTATTATGGAGAAATAAAGTAAAAGATCAGTACAAGAAAAAAGAAGGAGAAGGTTTGACCTTTACGCCGTTTTTTATCGAAGCTGTTGCCAAGGCCATCAAAGATTTTCCTATGATCAATATCTCAGTGGACGGTGAAAAAATCATCAAAAGAAAAGATATCAATATTGGGGTTGCTGTAGCTTTGCCTTCCGGAAACCTTATTGTACCTGTGGTGAGAAACGCAGACCAACTCAACCTCATCGGTCTTTCAAAAAAAATAAATGATATAGCCAACAGAGCCCGCTTAAACAAACTTTCACCCGACGAATTGAGTGGAGGGACTTTTACTGTTTCCAATGTGGGTTCTTTTGGGAACGTAATGGGCACACCTATTATCATGCAGCCACAAGTTGCGATTCTTGCAGTTGGAGCTATTCAGAAAAAACCAGCTGTAGTAGAAACACCGACAGGCGATGTGATCGCTATCAGACACAAAATGTTCCTTTCACATTCTTATGACCATAGAGTTGTCGATGGTTCTTTAGGAGGAATATTTGTCAGAAGAGTAGCTGACTATTTGGAGGCATTTGATCTTAATACTGAATTATAAAAAAAGAGGTCAATTGACCTCTTTTTTTATGCCGTTCTTCGAAGAACAGGAACGGATCACACTTGTAATTTCATTTATTTTCAGTGGTTTGGTAAGATAGGAATCCATTCCTGTTTCCATAGCTTGGTCCACATCTTCTTGGAAAGCATTTGCAGACAATCCTACAATAGTAATCTTTCTTCCCCGTGATTTCCTAATTATTTTGGTCGCCTCGAGTCCATTCATCACAGGCATCTGAATATCCATCAAAACAAGATCATAATCTGACTCTTTTGCCATACGGACAGCGTCAGACCCGTTTCTTGCGACATCATAATTATATCCAAGTTGGGTCATCAACATATCCATAAAAAGCAGGTTAGTAGAATTATCCTCTGCCAACAAGATTTTAAGAGGATATTCCTGAGCCATATTTTTCCAAATAAAATCTTCATTATCATCCTCTTCCTCCACCAATTCCAAAAAGTTATCGCTTCTGTTCCAAACTTTCCCGAAAATATTGAAGGAGAAAACGGAACCAACACCAAATTCACTATTTATCAAAAGTTCCCCCCCCATCAACTCAATTATTTTTTGGGAAATTGCCAACCCTAAGCCGGTTCCTTGATGTTCTCTTGTACTGCTGCTGTCAAGTTGGACAAATGGTTTTGCCAACATCTCAATTTTATCCTTTGGAATCCCGATCCCGTTGTCTTTCACTTCAAAATTCAAAATAACATGCTTTTCAAAAACCATCTCTCCTGTAATATCAACTTCGATTTTACCACCTGAGGGTGTGAATTTGATTGCATTACCAATGATATTAATCAAAATTTGCCTCAACTTATCTTTGTCCAGTTCGACATATTCAGGTAAAGAAGCATCAAAATGAGAGGTAAATTGGATGTTTTTCTCATTTACCAGGCCCGAGAAAATTTTAAATATTTTTTCAATTTCCGCCTTCAGTTTGAATACTGAATTATAAAGAGTCATCTCCCCGGATTCAATCTTAGAATAATCAAGAATGTCTCGGATAATATTCAGTAGGGAATCACCCGAATCTCTGATAATCTGTAGGTATTCCTTCTGTTTTTCGTCCAATGTAGTAGCTTCCAGGAGCGGAATGATTCCCAAAAGCCCGTTCATGGGAGTTCTGATCTCGTGACTCATATTGGCCAAAAATTCAGATTTGGCTAAATTGGCCTCTTCAGCTGCTTTTTTTGCCTCCATCAAACCCCTCTGCCAAAGTTTTTGACCTGTGATGTCTCGGGCTATTGACATTACTTTGTCATTATCAAGTCTAAAAAATCTGGCTTCGAACAACCTTCTACCCGAAGGAATATCAATTTCATATTCCGCAGTCTGCATGTTTCCGGTCTTAATCGTGTGGTTAAAGACTTGCTGTATTTGATTTCCCAAATCTTTGGGTAAAATATCAATCAATTTTTTCCCAATAGCACCTTCTAAAGGCGCAACTAACAGACTCTGGTCTTTTACATAATAATCAAGGTATCGGCCTTCATTGTCATAAATAAAAATAAGATCCGGGAGACTGTTCAGTACAGCCCTTAACCTATTTTCGCTTTTTACGATTTCCTGTTCTCTCTCATACTTTTCCTGTATATCGGTACAGATTCCGACATTTCCAATAAAGTTTCCTTTTTGATCAAATTCAAGTCGTTCAAAAATCTTGGTTCTTTTGTATTTACCTGATTTGGTTTTAAAGTCCAATTCAAATGAAATGCTTCCGTTTTTTTTACTTATTGATTCCGAAATGGTTTTTTCTATTCTGGAACGGTCCTTTTTTGAAATATAATCCTTAAAATTCTTCCTGAAATCTTCTTTTTCATATCCAAGTACAGCTTTGACTTCGCCACCTACACTTGTCATTTTACCCATCTCATCTTGGAAATAAATGAAGCCTTTGGTTTCGTGCAACAGGAGAGCTTGTCTCCTAAACAATTCTGAAATCTCATTGGCATTTTTGGATAGCGTTTCATTTGTTAACTGAGAATTTTTGATCGACTTAAACAAAATCAAAATTACAAGTGCCAATAAAATGAGTAAAGCTAAAATCAGATAAAAATAGGTACTGAAAATACCTGTAGTTATTATGTTTCGGTCGACAACAAAAACAGTGGAAAATTTACTCTTTAATGGATAAAGTGAGAAGGGATAATGATGGATCAAAGCTTCAAATTCTTTCTCTTCGTTTTTGTTTGAAAAATTACCCCGAAAGTCACCTTTAAGACCATCGGCGACCTGAATCAACATTTGATTCAAGATTGTTTCTTCTATAGAAAAACCGCCCTTAAGTGTTTGGTCATGGGCTCCTCTTAGCTTACCATCACAAAAAATTAGTTTCTCACCCGATATGCCAAGATAATAATTTGTCATCTCGTCGAAAAAAAATCTTTCGAGATTCACCTTGGCACTGATAGATACATTTGTCGTAAAATTGTTTAAGTGAAGTTCATTCTGTGCAGGAAAAGGAAGATTTTTTTTACTTTCCAGGTATTCCTTGATAAAATTGTTTCGGTTATCGAAATGAAAGACCACAGTCTGATTTGGAAAAAAAACAGTAATAGTATCCAACAAATCACGGTGGTTGTTGAAAATCCTTCTTGCTCTTTTCTCAAATGCCAGAACTTCATTGTCACCCTTTTCATATGTCCAAGGCTCAAGATTATTCACAAAAAAGAACATATCGTCATAAAAGGCTGTAAACCTCTTTTCTATCTGTTTGGAGGAAAGTTCTACTTGCTTGTTTAAGTTGATTTTACTGGAATTGATTTGATTGTCATTGAGAACCTGAAAAAATGCTGTTCCCAAAAATGTGATTAATACAACAACAAAAATCCCCAATCCAACCAGGATACTGTAGAAACCAGTTTCAGATTTGGGGATTTTATAATTTTGGGGATTCATTTAAAATTGGATTTCAAGTACATACCAATCTAGCTTGCTCATTTTCTGACAAATGATTTTTAATTTCGTTTTATTTTCAGAAAGCCATAAGATTTTCTCACCTGAATTTATGATCTTATCTGCTATGACTCGCACATTTTTGTCCTTGCTTTTGAACAAATTAAAATCTTCTTTTCGGTAGCTGTCTGAGGTGATGGTTTGTGTATAGGTATAATTCTTCAAAGAAGGTAATGAAAGGGCTTCTATAGCCTTGGCCTTTCCTGCCACCACTGTCCCAGTCCCATCAATGATGAGGAGTTGATTTGAGGTTTTGTTGATGTAATTTTCAATTATATCATTCAGTGTGATGTCAAATCCCAATACCATTTTTAATTCATTTTCTGCATACACAGGATATGTCAAGGTAATCATCCAACCCCTACCCACAGGATCTATGTAAATCTCATCCACCCATACAGGAACTCTCGAAGGATTGTTTTTCTCATCTCCCTGATAATAAAAATTGAAATTTGTAACATTAATATCTGGTTCCAATAAATTTACATCATAGGGAGGGTAAAGCCTATTTAGATGGTATTTGGAATTAAAATAAACCTGGGATATTACCGGGATTTCCCTTACAATTCTTTTGAATTCATCATCCAAAGGATTGGTCAATAAAATAAGTTCTTTGACCGCTTCTTTATTGTCTGAAATGGTAGGAATAAATAGAGAGCTCTTTTCAGGATTGGCCCCGGGTTCGGAATTGGCCGCAACGCCTACTATTTCGTATTTATCGGGATCGGCATTTGCGAGTTTGTTTTTCTTATCCACAAAAAGATTTTCGGAAAATCTACCGAGACGCACAATTTCTTCCTCAATAACTTCAAGGTCATATTCAAGTAATGAAATGAAAGAATTGATTTCAAAGAAATCTGTTGTGCTCTCAGATTCTTTAGGCGGGGAACAGGAAAATAAACAAATAGAGACAAAAAAACAGAAATAGAATAAACTCTTCATGTTCAGCAATTAAGTTAATTCTTAAATCTAAAGATTTTCAATCTGTTTTTGAAAGCTTTCACCCATTTCTTTAAATCTTAAGGTTACCTGATCAAAAAATTCCCCTTGATAAAATGAATTCAGGTCAGATTCCTCCAAGATGTCCGTTTCCGGAATCTTGAAGGTTTGTTCCATAGGGCCCAATTCATATTTTAACAGGTATTTATTGTTCCAAGAAAACACCGAAACCCTGATCCCGTCCTTTGAAAACTCGCTGACTACCCTCATCCCGGTCTCCTGACTTCAGAGATATGTCTGATTTCTGACTTCAAAGATGAAGCTACAGAGCAGTATTTTTCGACCGCCAAAGTGACAACTTTTGCAAATTCCTCCTCAGTGGCATCGGGAGAAACCAACACAAACTTCATATCAATCTCGGTATAATATTTTGGAATGCCCTCGTGCCTGATTCCTATGATCTCAATGAAAAAATCAGTGATGGTCCTTCTCTTCTTTTTCATCATCAAGACAGCATCCACAGCGGAGCAACCTCCCAAAGCCGATAAAAGCAATTCCATGGGAGATTGGGCTTTCTTGTGCTCGCTGTCATACATATCGATATCCACTTTGTTACCGAAGTGATTGGTGGATTCATATTCCATATCCGCCTTCATTCTGACGGTGACGTGTTTTTTGCTCATTGCGGTTGGTTTATAGGTTAATGGTATTTGGTTATTGAGTTATTGGTTATTGGGTTCTAGTTGTTGTAATAGTTATAGTGGTTGTAATTGTTGTCTGCTTTGCGTTGTCTGGTTGTTAAGTTTTCATCACCTCATACTTCTGACTTCTAACTTCATACTTCCATGCATCCAACTTCCCACCTCCCCTACATGTTCCTCCTATACTGACCACCAACTTCATAAAGTGATCTAGTAATCTGACCCAAGGAACAGGTTTTGGCAGCTTCCATCAGTCTTTCAAATATATTTTCATTGCGAACAGCGACATGTTGCAGTTCGTTCAATTGGCTTGGTGTAAGGTCAGCGTTTTTTTCATGAAGTTGGAGAAGCGTCTGAATCTGGGCTTCTTTTTCTTCCTGAGTGGCACGGATGACCTCGCCCGGAATGACAGTCGGTGAACCTTCAGATGACAGGAATGTATTGACTCCGATAATCGGATATTCTCCGGTATGCTTCAAAGTCTCGTAATAGAGGCTTTCTTCCTGAATTTTACCTCTTTGATACATCGTTTCCATAGCACCTAGGACTCCTCCCCTTTCGGTAATCCTGTCAAACTCTTTATACACAGCTTCCTCCACCAAATCTGTAAGTTCTTCGATGATAAAAGCTCCTTGGATCGGGTTTTCATTTTTTGCCAATCCCAATTCCTTGTTGATGATCAGTTGAATCGCCATAGCCCTGCGAACAGAAGCCTCTGTCGGAGTGGTGATGGCTTCGTCATAAGCGTTGGTATGAAGGGAATTGCAGTTGTCATAGATCGCATACAGCGCCTGAAGGGTCGTTCGGATATCATTGAAGTCAATCTCCTGTGCATGTAGCGAGCGCCCTGAAGTCTGGATATGGTACTTGAGCATTTGCGAACGCTCATTCGCACCATATTTCAATTTCATTGCCTTTGCCCAGATCCTCCTAGCAACCCTTCCGATTACTGCATATTCCGGATCAATTCCATTGGAAAAGAAGAAAGAAAGATTCGGCGCAAATTGATTGATGTCCATTCCCCTTGACACATAATATTCCACATAGGTAAAACCATTGGAAAGTGTCAAAGCCAATTGGGTAATCGGATTGGCTCCGGCCTCGGCAATATGGTAACCCGAAATAGAAACAGAATAAAAATTTCTGACATTTTGGTCAATAAAATACTGCTGCATATCCCCCATCAATCTCAAGGAAAATTCAGTGGAGAAAATGCAGGTATTCTGTGCCTGATCTTCTTTGAGAATGTCAGCTTGTACCGTCCCCCTGACATTAGCCAAAGTAAATGCCTTGATTTTTTCATAGGCTTCCTTCGGCAAAACCTGATCACCTGTCACGCCGAGTAGCATCAGCCCAAGGCCATTATTTCCGTCTGGAATAGGTGCATTGTAAGTAGGCCTTACAGCACCTTTTTCTTTATAAATAGCCTCAATTTTGGATTTGACTTCTTCCTCCAATCCATTTTCTTTGATATAAATCTCACATTGCTGGTCAATGGCTGCATTCATAAAAAATGCCGTCATGGCTGCTGCAGGACCGTTTATCGTCATGGATACCGAGGTCATCGGGTTAGTAAGGTTAAACCCTGAATACAGCTTCTTGGCATCATCCAAACAACAGATGTTGACACCGGAATTTCCGATTTTGCCATAGATATCAGGTCTGTAATCCGGATCCTCACCATACAAAGTCACTGAATCAAAAGCTGTTGAAAGTCTTTTGGCTGGCAATCCTTTAGATACATAGTGAAAACGCTTATTGGTACGCTCAGGTCCGCCTTCCCCTGCAAACATTCTCGTTGGATCTTCTCCTTCCCGCTTGAAAGGGAATACGCCCGACGTGTAAGGGAATTCTCCAGGTACATTTTCTGTCAGTCCCCATTTCAACAAATCTCCCCAAGCTTCATATTTAGGAAGGGAAATCTTCGGGATTTTGGATTGTGAAAGGGAAGTGTAATAAGTCTGAATCTTGATTTCCTTGTCTCTAACTTTGAACACATAAAAATCATCTACATACTTTTGGGCTTTTTCAGGCCATTGTTCAAGCCATCTTTTGTTCTTGGGATCAAGCTCCAATTCCACCTGCGCATAGACTTCCTGAAGTTCTTTGACCAACCTATCAACGTCAGACACTTTGGTGGATTTGACTGCCTCTATGGATTTTTGTATGCTGTATAGCTTTTGAGCTACTTCCTTCTGGGCAGCCACCCACTTGTCATAACCACGGTTATTTTCGGAGATTTCTGAAAGGTATCGGGTTCGGGAAGGTGGTATGATGTAGATCTTCTCAGACATTTCCTTACTGAGCTTAAAGGAAGTCTGCAGGTCAACGCCCGTTTTCTCTACCATTTTATGGATGATTCCTTTGTATAGGTTATTCATCCCCGGATCATTGAATTGCGAAGCAATGGTCCCATAAACTGGAATATCCTCATCAGCAATATCCCAAAGGTTATGGTTGCGTTTGTATTGTTTTTTGACATCTCGGAGGGCATCCTGCGCACCTCTTTTGTCAAACTTGTTCAATGCAATGATATCCGCAAAATCGAGCATATCGATTTTCTCCAATTGTGTGGCGGCACCGTATTCGGGCGTCATCACATACAATGACATGTCTGAGTGCTCGATGATCTCTGTGTCTGACTGACCGATTCCTGAAGTTTCCAAAATAATCAAGTCGAAATCAGCTGCTTTGACAATATCTACCGCATCCTGCACATATTTGGAAAGGGCGAGATTGGATTGCCTTGTGGCCAACGACCGCATGTAAACATGGGAATGATTGATGGCATTCATCCGAATCCTGTCACCCAAAAGTGCTCCTCCTGTCTTTCTTTTGGAAGGATCTACCGAGATAATCGCAATGTTTTTATCAGTAAAATCAATCAAAAACCTCCTGACCAATTCATCCACAAGGGAAGATTTACCCGCTCCTCCCGTACCGGTGATTCCCAAAACTGGAGCTTTGCTGTTGCTTGCCGATTTTCTGATTTCTTCCAAAAGGGATTTACTTTCATCAGGAAAATTCTCCGCAGCAGAAATAATCCGCGCGATGCTTGATTGATTCGATTTGTCCAGTTTGATGTTTTGGAAATCATCCCCAACAGGAAAATCAGAGGTACTTACGAGGTCATTGATCATACCCTGCAAACCCATCGCCCGTCCGTCGTCGGGTGAATAAATCCGGGTGATCCCATATTCATGCAGTTCTTTGATCTCCTCGGGCAAAATTGTGCCTCCACCTCCACCAAAAATTTTGATATGACCTGCGCCTTGCTCCTGAAGCAAATCAAACATGTATTTGAAAAATTCCACATGTCCACCTTGGTAAGAAGTGATCGCAATCGCCTGCACATCCTCCTGAATGGCGCAATCGACGATTTCCTGAACAGACCTGTTATGTCCGAGGTGGATGACCTCACAGCCTGTTGCCTGGATGATCCGTCTCATGATGTTGATCGCGGCATCATGTCCATCAAAAAGAGAGGCAGCGGTAACAAGTCTGATGTGGTTTTTGGGTTTATAAATCTCTTGGGTAAATGACATTTTATTTGGGTTAATATATCCTACAAACAGCCGAAGATCATCAGTGTTTTGGATGATAAATGGAATAAATTAATTCATAAATAATCGAATGCGAATATAAGAAAAATAAAAAAGTCGAAAGGTCAAAAAACCGGTCATATCCAAACATTATTTGGAATTATATATCCATAATTCTTATCACCAAACAGACTTTGGATTTCCCTTCAAAATTCAGGGGAATCCACAACTGTTTTCCAAAAAAGAGAATCATTTTTATTCCTGACCAATATCAGCAATTTTGAGATTTCTGATTATTTTCTTTGTAGGGTACACCGATAAAATGGCTTAAATTCGGATTCAACCATACACTTTAACTTGATTCTTATGAAATTATCCTTGTCTTTGGGAAGTTACAAAAATGTAAAGGTTTATATCCATTGGACTTTTTCACTTTTGCTACTTTGGATTATCATCTCTAATTCACGTCAGGGAATGCCAGGGATGGACATTCTGTGGATCATTATCTTTGTTTTGGCTCTTTTTGCCTGTGTTGTTTTTCATGAATTTGGGCATGCTTTGGCCGCCCAGAAATACGGAATCCAGACCAAGGACATCGTCTTGTATCCTATCGGTGGTGTTGCCAGGCTGGAAAAATTACCCGAAGAACCCAAGCAGGAACTTTGGGTCGCTATATCAGGCCCTTTGGTGAATATTGGGATATTCTTGATTTTATCTCTTGTCCTGAATTTTACCGGATTTGATATAACCAATCTGGAACAGCTCGAAAGTATCAAAATCGGCCCAAGCACCATCGTCCTTTACCTTGCTTCTGCAAATTTGATCCTGGCACTTTTCAATCTCATTCCTGCATTTCCTATGGATGGAGGAAGGATTTTGAGGGCATTTTTAGCGATCCGTATGCCAAGGGCAAAAGCGACCAAAATCGCAGGGAGTATCGGTCAGTTTTTGGCTATTTTCTTAATTTTCTTTGGCCTTTTCAATAACCCCATTTTGGTTCTGATCGGGGTGTTTATTTTCCTTGGTGCAGGAGCTGAGGTCAGCCATACCCAACAGGAAAGTTTGCTCAAGGGATTTAAAGTAAAAGATGCGATAATGATGAAATTCCAGATTCTCGGTTTTGACGCACCTCTTTCTAAGGCGGTTGAGAAATTACTCAATTCCCAGGCAACGCATTTTGTGGTGGTCAAAGACGATGTGGCGGTAGGAACATTGAGCAGAAATGAAATCATCAAGGGATTGCAGGAGGGTGGAGAAAACCTGTTGATTGAAAAAGTTGCTGATATGAATCCTATGAAAGTGGAAACTGAAGAAGACTTAGATGAGGCTTGGAAAAGGATGCTCACAGAAAGTAGGAAAGTTGCTTTTGTAATAGAAAACGGTCATTTTCTCGGGATATTGGACCAGGAAAATATCAGTGAATTTGTCATGGTGAAGACGGCTATCCAAAAATGATTTCATTGCCTGCATATCCCCACAGCATTGAAGCCAAAGAGCTCCTGCGACAGCTGGGAAGCAGGGAGGACGGGATTTCAGGTAAAGAATCGCAAAAAAGATTACAGGAGTTTGGGCCCAATGAAATTCCTGATGCGGGTAGAAAACCCATCTGGAAAATTGTATTGAAGCAGTTCAACAACCTGATGGTTTACATCCTTTTGGCGGCAGCTTTGATCTCATTTTTTACAAAGCATTACGTTGATGTTTACGTCATCCTTGCGATAATCATCATCAATGCCATTATTGGATTTGTTCAGGAATACAAAGCGGAAGGGGCGCTGATTGCACTCAAGAACCTGCTCGTCCCACAATGCAAAGTAATCCGAAACGGAGAGTTGCAGACCGTCAATTCCAGGGAATTGGTACCGGGGGACATAATTGCTTTGGAAGAGGGAGATAATATCCCAGCAGATGCGCGGGTTATTTATGCCAAAAATGCAAGGACATCAGAAGCTTCACTGACGGGAGAATCGGTACCTGTCAGCAAAACCTCAGATACCCTTTTTGGTGAAATTCCTTTGGCCGAAAAATCAAATATGGTGTGGAAAGGCACTTTTTTGGCAGGAGGATCAATCAAAGCCGTGGTAACTGGCACAGGTTTAAAGACCCAAATTGGTGAAATCGCCACCAGCATCCTGCAGATAGAACCCAAAAAGACCAATTTCCAAAACAAAACTGATAAGCTCGCCCGTCAGATGGCCCTCATAGCCATAGCGAGTGCGGTAGTGCTATTTGTGGTAGCCTACTTTTTTAATGATTTTGAGATCAACGAGATTTTGTTGATTTCCATCGCGGCACTTGTATCCGCCATTCCGGAAGGACTCCCTGCAGTCCTTTCCATCGTCATGGCAGTGGGATCACATCGGATGTCAAAAAACAATGCGATCATCCGGGAAATCACAGCAACAGAAAGCCTCGGATCTGTCAGCACGATCGTCACCGACAAGACAGGGACACTCACCCAAAACACCATGACCATCAAAAAGGTATGGGTTCCCAATGCCAAAGAGGTGGACGTACTTGGTGAAGGATGGGACAGTGAGGGGGAATTATCTGGGCAAAAAGAAGACATCGAAGCCATCGATTTATTGCTAGAGATAGCCTCCCATTGTCACAATTCGGCCATACAAGAAGATGACAAAGGCATGTTGGTCGTAACAGGTGACCCGACAGAGGCGGCCTTTTTGGTGTTGGGAAACAAAGCGGGGAAATCCAAAGACCATACCATCCTTGAGGATGTGGCCTTTAACTCCGACATCAAATACCGCTCGACTTTGGTGGAAAAAGGAGAAAAAAAAATCAGGTTTTATATCGGGGCGCCAGAATCCATATTGGAGATCTGTACCTCACTTAAACTGAGTGACGGGGAAACAAAAACCCTTGATGAGCCTGAAAAATCCATCATAAATGAAAAAATTTCTTCTTGGTCCAAGGAAAGCCTGCGGGTATTGGCCCTTGCCATTAAGGAAGAACACACCGGTCCCCAATCAGACCAAAACCTGGAATTCATTGGGTTGGCAGGGATGATGGACCCTCCCCGCCCGGGAGTATATGAAGCCGTCAAATCCTGCCATTTGGCAGGTATTCGGGTAATCATGGCCACGGGAGACCATGCTGACACCGCTTTGGCGATTGGTAAATCTGTTGGCATTGTAAAAGAAGGACGAGAAAAGGTCTATACCGACTCCGATCTTTCAAAAATGTCAAAGGAAACCTTTGACCTTGCTGTCCAAGAATCCGATGTATTCTGCAGGCTTACCCCTGTGATGAAACTCAACATCGCTAAATCCCTTCAGAACCAGGGTGAACTGATTGCCATGACAGGTGACGGGGTAAATGACGCCCCCGCATTAAAGCAGGCCAACATCGGAATTTCGATGGGGATTTTGGGCACTGATGTGGCCAAAGATGCCTCAATGATGGTCTTGGCTGATGATAATTTTGCTACCATCGTCAAGGCTATTGAGCAAGGGAGAATTGTCTTCAATAATGCTAGAAGAACCTCATTCTTTTTGATTTCTACCAATTTTGCGGAAATATTGATCTTGATATTGGCAGTTTCATTTGGACTGCCCATGCCCCTAACAGCTACTCAGATTCTTTGGATCAATCTGGTAACAGACGGCTTTTGCGACAAGGCTTTGGCTGCCGAACAAGGAAAAGGAAACGAGCTCCAATCTCCACCCATTGATCCCAAAGAGAATATTCTGAACAAATCAGTCTACCCTTTTTTGATCATCAACACCATTCTAATGACCGGAATTTCTTTGACAGCTTATCTCTATTACCTCCCGGAAAGCCTAGAAAAAGCCAGAACCATAGTATTTATAACCATGGCCTTCAGTCAACTTTTTAATGTGCTCAATATGCGGAACCTTGAAGGTTCAACTTTCAAAATCGGGCTTTTCAGCAATAAATGGGTGAATTATACACTCTTGATTTCTATTTTACTTCAGATCATAATTATTGAGATTCCTTCTATGGCTACTTTATTTAAATTTATTCCGATCACATTCTGGGAATTCATCTTTTGGGCGGGCATTACTTCTCTGGTATTTTGGATCACCGAAGTTTTCAAATATTTTAGGTTCAAATAAAAACTAGCCCTAATTTGTGTGACCAATCTCAGCTACATCAACAATCATTGACATCAATCCCATGAGAAAATCAATCTTTCTATCCCTTCTATTGAGTTTTTGGACTATCCTACTTTGGGCTCAGACTTTGCAATCCCCAGATGGTAACCTAAAATTAAACTTCGAACTGATCGAAGGCCATCCTACATACCAACTGACTTTCAAAGGAAAGGAAGTCATCAAGCCAAGCAAATTGGGTTTGGAGCTGAAAAACAAGCCTTCTCTTACAGATGGTTTCAGCCTGAAAGATTCCAAACTAGACTCCAAAAATGAAACCTGGACTCCAGTCTGGGGAGAGGAAAAAGAGATCCGAAACCATTACAATGAGTTGGCTGTAACCCTAACGCAGCCAGAAACAAGCAGGACCTTGGTCATCAGGTTCCGTCTGTATGATGATGGTCTGGGATTCCGATATGAATTCCCTTCCCAGCCTAATCTTGCGCATTTCGCGATCAAGGAAGAAAAAACCCAGTTTGCAATGGCAGGAGACCATACTGCTTTTTGGATTGCTGGAGATTATGATACGCAAGAATACGACTACACCGAATCCAAACTATCTGAAATCAGGCCTTTGATGGCATCTGCTGTTACAGCCAATTTAGCGCAAAAGCCCTTTTCCCCTACAGGAATACAGACATCGCTGATGATGAAAACGGATGATGGTCTCTATATAAACCTTCACGAGGCGGCGTTGATCGATTACTCGACCATGCACCTCAACCTCGATGATAAAAATATGGTTTTCGAATCCTGGCTGACACCCGATGTATTGGGGGACAAAGGCTATCTGCAGACCCCAAGCCATTCGCCATGGAGAACCATTATCGTAAGCGACGACGCAAGAAAAATCCTCGCATCAAGGATGACCTACAACCTCAACGAACCTTCCAAAATAGAAGACACTTCTTGGATCAAACCCATGAAATATGTTGGTGTTTGGTGGGAAATGATCACCGGAAAAAGTTCTTGGGCGTATACAGACGAGTTTCCTGCAGTGAGAATCGGAGAAACTGATTTCTCCAAAGCGAAGCCAAACGGCAAGCATGGTGCAACGACTGCCAATGTCAAAAAATATATCGATTTCGCGGCCAAACATGGTTTTGATGGCGTTTTGGTGGAAGGATGGAATGTTGGCTGGGAAGATTGGTTTGGCAATTCCAAAGATTTTGTATTTGATTTCCTCACGCCCTATCCTGATTTTGACCTGGTGGGAATCCGAGATTATGCCAAGAGCAAAGGCGTAGAAATGGTCATGCACCACGAAACGTCTTCTTCTGTCAGGAACTACGAAAGGTTCATGGATGAGGCCTACAAATTCATGAAGGACAATGGCTACAATGCCGTGAAAAGCGGCTATGTGGGTTTTATACTTCCCCGAGGAGAGAATCACTACAGTCAGTGGATTGTCAACCACTACCAATATGCTTTGGAAAAAGCGGCTGACTACAAAATCATGGTGAATGCCCACGAGGCTGTTCGTCCGACGGGAATCGGCCGAACCTATCCTAACCTGATCGGCAATGAATCGGCCAGGGGAACAGAATACCAGGCATTTGGCGGTTCCAAACCAAACCATGTGACTGTCCTTCCATTTACAAGATTGATTGGAGGACCGATGGACTATACTCCGGGGATTTTTGAAATGGATATCAGCAAAATCAATCCACAGAATAACTCATGGGTCAACAGTACTTTGGCCAACCAACTTGCACTTTATGTGACAATGTACAGCCCGCTTCAGATGGCTGCTGACTTACCGGAAAATTACGACAGGTTTCCCGATGCATTCCAGTTTATCAAAGATGTAGCTTTGGATTGGGATGAAAGCAGGTACCTGGAAGCAGAACCCGGATACTACCTTACGATTGCAAGGAAAGAAAAAGGGGCTTCGAATTGGTTTGTCGGAAACGTGAACGGAACGAGTGAGAGGGTTTCCAACATCAATTTTGACTTCTTGGATGCAGGCAAAACCTACATTGCGACCATTTATTCAGATGCAAAAGACGCTCACTACCGAAACAATCCCCAAGCCTACAACATCAGAAAAGAGGTCGTCACCTTCAAATCCAAGCTTTCCCAAATGAGCGCTCCCGGCGGTGGCTATGCCATCAGCATCAAGGAAGCAAGTAAAGAAGAAATAAAGGGGCTGAAAAAGCTTTAAATATTATAACCACAAAGAAACAAAGTACACAAATTTGAATAAGGTCCTTTGTCTCTTTGTGGTTCTTTTTTTTACACAAAAACCAGATGAAATTCGTTTCAAAAAATAACTATACTATTTTTAATCTTTAAATAAACTCTCCTGCTTTGATAGCAATAAATTTAACAACCATAAAGAAACAAAGGATACAAAGTTGAATCAGGTCCTTTGTATTTTTTTGTGTCTTTGTGGTTCATTAATTATTGTCAAATTAATCAATCAATATTTTATTCTTAAACTAGTATTTTTTTTATTTAAGGCTTTATTTGTAGTTTTTAATTAAACTATTAAATCCAGTTTTGTTTTATGAAAGTAACGAAGACTTACCTTAACAATCTCACTTACAAAATCAACGGGGCGGCAATTGAGGTTCATAAACATTTGGGGCCAGGTCTCTTGGAAAGTGTTTACCATAAATGCTTGGCGCATGAGCTTGAATTGAGAGGAATTCAATTTATTTCTGAAATGTCAGTTCCTGTTAATTACAAAGGTTTAGAAATAAGGACTGATTTTAGGTGTGATTTTTTCATAGAAAATATTATAACAGTCGAGCTAAAAGCAGTTGAAAAAATACCCAACATTGATGAGGCAAGGCTTTTAAATTATATGAAACTTCTTAAATCCCCTAAGGGAATAATGTTCAATTTCAATGTGATAAACCTTTTTCAAGAGGGACAAAAAACTTATGTGAACAGTTTCTTCGCAGACTTACCAGAATAAATTCTCCTTTTGTTTAACACAAGGCATTTTGAAATTTTTTATTCAAACTCCACATTTTGTTATTAGATTGAATTCAATTTCTGTTCTAAAAAATATCATTTGACTTCCCTGCTTACGAAACCATGATGACTAAAAATATTCTCAGATCAACCCTGTTCCTATTTATGATTTTTTCTTGTGGTCCAAAAGGGTCAGAAATTCAAGAGTCCGAAAGGGGAAACAACGAACCTCACCGACCACAATATCACTTTACGCCTACCGACAACTGGATGAATGATCCAAATGGCATGGTGTATCTCGATGGGGAATACCATCTGTTTTACCAATATTATCCAGACAGTACCGTTTGGGGGCCGATGCATTGGGGACATGCGATTTCCACTGATTTGGTTCATTGGGAGCACCTTCCTGTGGCCATCGAACCCGATTCTTTGGGATATATTTTCTCAGGTTCGGCAGTGATCGACCACGACAACACAAGTGGTTTGGGAACCAAAGAAAATCCCGCCATGGTAGCCATTTATACCTACCATGATCCTGTGGGAGAAAAAGAAAAAAGAATCGATTTCCAGACTCAAGGGATAGCATACAGCACAGATAAAGGCAGAACCTGGACAAAATACGCCGCGAATCCTGTGTTGAAAAATCCGGGAATCAAAGACTTCAGAGATCCAAAAGTGTCATGGGTAGAAAGAGAAGATGGTTCTGGCAAATGGGTCATGTCCTTGGCGGTCTTGGACAGGATCAGTTTTTATTCTTCTCCAAATCTATTGGACTGGACATTGGAAAGTTCCTTCAACCCGGATTGGGCGGCTTATGGAGGCGTTTGGGAATGCCCTGATTTATTCCAATTGAAAGCATCAGACGGAACTGAAAAGTGGGTTCTGTTTGTCAGCATCAATCCCGGAGGTCCAAACGGCGGCTCCGCAACCCAATATTTTATTGGAGACTTTGATGGAAAAAACTTCTCAGCAGAACATGAAGATGTCAAATGGTTGGACTTTGGTGCGGACAATTACGCTGGGGTCACCTGGTCCAATGTACCGGAACAAGACGGTAGAAAACTTTTTATTGGTTGGATGAGCAATTGGGATTATGCCCAAGTCGTACCAACCCACCCTTGGCGATCGGCGACAACTTTGCCTAGAAGTCTAGAATTGGTTAAATCTGGAGATGGCTTTCTAGTAGCCTCAAGGCCTGCTGCAGAATTACAAGCCTTAAGAAAATCCACTATTGAAATCACAGAAAAATCCATAGCATTGGAAGAAGAATTGGTGGAATTAGAATTGACACCGACCGTCGGAAGTAATTTTGAGATTGAACTTTCAAACGAAAAAGGAGAAAAAGTCATTTTTAAAAAGTCAGATGACAATTTGGTTTTTGACAGAACAGCTTCAGGTTTGGTAGATTTCGAAGCAAGATTTGCCAAAATCCATACCGCTCCGCTTAATGGTTTGGAAGTAAAATCCCTCAAAATATACATCGACCGCTCGTCTGTTGAGATTTTTGTCAATGATGGCGAAATGGTCATGACGGAATTGGTTTTTCCGACTGAGCCTTACAGTAGATTAAAACTTACAAGCTTTGAAAATCCTGGATCCATGCATTATCTCAAGTCAATTTGGTAATCAAAAAAGCCTATCGCCTTTGGCAATGTCTCCACTGCCAAATTTTTACAAAATCTTGGGGATACACCAATGAAGGCACAGACTGGGCGAGCTTTTCGCATTTGGCAGTGTTTCCACTGCCAAATTCACTTAAAGAATGTCCGTGAAGACACGGACATTGGCGGCAGAAAAGTTTCATTAATTCAATACTTACCTTCCACAAATACCTGAATAGGGGCAATACACGCATTTTTTCAAGTCATCAGTCTGAGAAAAAGGAACTTCAGGATCATACATTTCTTCAAGCATTTTCCTCAAACCTGATTCATATTCGACTGCATATTCTATGTAGTCCTGTACTTCAGATTTTTGTTCTTTGTTTTTGAGGTATGGATTGAAATCTTCTTTGAAAATCTCCTTGAAATTAAATAGCGCAGGTTTCAGAGGATTGGAATTTTCAGGATGCATGGCCTGATAAAGCAATCCATAATACATGGTCTGCATGGCTGCTTTGTTCCTGTTTTTATCATCCCGATCAAAAAGACTTGCCACATTGGTAAAATCCTTTTTGTCACCACCCGATTTGTAATCAATCAATCTAATAGTACCCTCTTTCTCATCCACCCTATCGATAAATCCTTTGAGACTGATCTTTTTGATTCCGGTTCCAGTGTTGATTTCAAATTGGGCTTTGTGGGCTTTTTCCATAGATACCAGGCGGAAAGGCGCATCTTTTTCATCAATCTCCAGCAAACGTACCATGTATTTTTGCATCACATCCCGGACAATAGCCATTTGTCCACTGAGTTTGGTATCGGCATTTTCCTCCAAGTGATAAAACTTCCTCACCCCCAATTCGATCGATGGAAAGACCCAATTTTTCCTCAAATCCTCGAAATCTCCTTTTTCAAGAACATCCCGATTTTTCCTTTTCCTAAATCCATCATAGAGAAATTCCATGCTGTAATGGGCAATATTTCCAAAAACCGCCGCATCGATTTCCTCCTTCACCTCATCTTTTTCCTGAATGTTGGCGAGGTATTGCAGGTAAAACTTAAGTCTGCAATCCAGATACACACTCAAAGCAGAAGGTGAAAATGAAGTCTGGGAAAAACCTTCGGTAGTAACCACATACCTCTCCAGCAAATTGAGCACTTCGGGGTTTTTGTGAATGGAAATGGCATCTGTATTTTTCAAGTCAATGGGTACATAGATGATTTCTTCCTTCATCTCAATTCCCATCTCCACCATCATCTGTTGGATATACCGGCTCTTTTCACCGGCCTTGCCCTGATCGGAAGCAGTGGTATAGATCATATGAACTTCCTCCGCACTGTGCAAAAGCCTGTAAAAAGTATAGGCATAAATGGCATCATTCTGTTCCTGAACAGGCAGACCAAACGCCTTTCGGATATTAAAAGGAATCATGGAATTGAGCCCGGCTGAAGGAGGAAAACTGTCCTCGTTCATATTACAAATAATCACACGGCGAAAGTCCAGGTTCCTCGATTCCAACACACCCATGACCTGCAATCCCTGCAACGGTTCCCCTTCAAATGGCAATTTCACCTCACGGAATACCTGTCTGAACAATCGGATAAAAAACTCGCGGCCTACAGTCGTCGATTCCTGTTTTTCAAAAATTTCCCTTAACCTGTTCAACTGCTTGAAGCATTGGTATAGGTACGAGCGCTGCAATGGTTCATCGGTCAATCTCTCCGCAAGCTGTTCCATCAGGACAGAGAGATATGGAAATAGGGTTTCACTTTTGAGTTGCTGAAAGATAAGCTGGAACAAAGTGCCTCCTTGATGGAGCGAATACTCAGGAATATAGATTTGATTTTTCTCCTGCATGTCTGCCAAAGTCTTTGCTACAAAAGACTCATTTTCAGCTTTGAGGTAAATCGAAGACAGCAGGTTTTTGACAGGCTGATGGTAAAATAAAACCTTGCCTTCCTCGACTTTGATAAAGCGCTGCATTTCCAAAACAGCCTCCAGAAAAGCATACACAGGGGCATTTTTGACGGGATAGCCCATTGTCACATTGACCTTGTCGATTTGACCGGGCAAGGTGTGTAAAATTGGAAACAGCATCTGCTCATCCGGCAAAATCACCACGGTCTCCTCCCAATTTTCATCCTGTCCTCCTTTTTCTAAAATAGACCCAACCAAATTCGCCTGATTGGTTTTGAGTGGAGTGGCATAGGTATGTATTTTGGCTTTCCTGTTTTGGATATGGGTGGGAATTTCCTTTGGAAATGTCGGTCCAAAGATTTTGTCTTTTTGATATTCCCTAAAGAAAAGTCCCGCTTCCTGATTGGCATCATCCAAGTAATACCCATCGATATCCCAAAAAATCCTGGCATCAAACTCAGAAATGAAATGCTTGATCAATTTCTCTTCCGTACCTGTAAATGCATTGAAACCGATGAAAATAAATTGCTTTTCGGGCTTTGAAATCTCTTCCAATGACTGTGCTACTTTCCGGTATAATTTTCCTGAATAAGCCAATCCTGAAACTTCCAGAGAAGCCTGATAAGCTTGATACAATGGACTGAGCATTTGCCAAAACTTCAGAAATTTTTCCTGATGGCTTCTGTCTTGCCTTTCAAATGAATTCCAGAATTGACGGATCAATTCAATCTGGTTGTTGCTCAAAAAGCTGAGGTCAGATTCCAGTTCCTTGATTTCTGATAGATGGAGATAGAGTTTTTTGGCATCAGCCATAAACTGATCCAAGTCATTGAAGTCTTTGAGGATCATTTCTCCCCAAAAATAAAACCTGTCAAAAGTCTCCGGTTCAGGATGGAGGCTTTGGTAAACTTTATAAAGCTCAAATATCAGAGTCAAATCGTCAGAAGGCCGCTGCCCGGCATATTGGTAAAAAACATCCTCAATCGTCTTTACCTCCGGCATCCAGGTCGGCTTCTCTATCAATGCTCCCAAATGTTGTGTAAAGAACAATCCAGCCCGTCGATTGGGCAAAACGATCACCAGATTTTGGAGTTCCTGATATTCTTGAAGAATGGAAGCTGCTGTATTTCTTAAAAAACTATGCATGAAAGAAAGTTAAGTACTCCTACAAAAGAAACGGATTTAAAGGAAGGTAAAAAATCAATGACAGTAGATGTCAAGAATTAATTCCTCCTGCATTATTGCGGAAATTTTCAGTCAAGATTTATATCTTTATCACAGGTATATCTAAAAAAGTGTGAAATGAAACAAGTAACCATTAATATCCCGGAGAATATGTATGGATTTTTTATGGAATTGATCCAAAAACTTGGACTTGAAAAAGTGGAAAATGAAATTGTAGATATCCCTGATTGGCAAAAAAGAGAAGTTATAAGCCGGATGGAGTCAACCTCTCCTGAAGAATATTTGACTTGGGAAGAAATCGAAAACCGATTAGAAAATGGTTTATGATCAAATCTTACACAGTAATATTCAACCCACAGGTTTACGACGATATCAAAGATTCACTAGCCCATTATAGGAAAGAAACAAAAAGTGAAATTCTAGGCCAAAGATTTCTTAAAGCTGTCAGGACAAACATCAAAAAACTAAACAAAAACCCGCTGAATTATCAAATTAGATATAGAGATATCCGATTTTTGGAAATTGTTCCTTTTCCACATCTTGCACATTTCAGAGTAGATGAAGAAAATAAAATTGTCAGGGTTGAGGCCATTATTCACCCAGTTCAAGATCCAAATAAATGGCATTCCAAAACTTCTCTCTGATTTTCTGATTTGGACCTAGGGAATAATTTCAAACTACCTCTACCACTTTTCCTGATTCCAAATAACATATAAATCCTCTGACCGGCTTTGCTGCCAGTTTAGCTACCAAGTCCATGTACTCGTGAACCTGCTTTTCATACTTTTCATAGGCTTCCCCTGTCTTAAAATCCACGATGAGAGCCTCGTTATCTTTGAGAATAATCCTGTCCGGCCGCTTTTGCTTTCCTCCCGGAAGGAGGATTCCCTGTTCGGCCAATAAAACGCCTTCTGTATCAAACCAAGAAGCAAAAAGCGGATTAGCAAACAATCCCTTAAGTTGGCTTTCTACCTGAAGACGCTCCTCTTCTGAAATTCTTCCTTCGTAGTAAAAGGCTTGCAGGATAGATTGGCATTCGGCCAATGTCCCGGATTTCTCCAAAATCTCATGAACCAACAAACCGAAATTCTGCTTTTTCCGCTGTGCCATTCCTTCTGCAGAAAAATCAACGGCATACTGTTTCACCTTCAGGAGTTCAGACCAATTTTGGTATGCCCACCGGAGTTGTGGCATATTATTCTCCTTCTTTTTCTTGGTTTCCATTTTTGGCCAAGCTCCGTAATCAAAGACCTTGGTTTCAGGATCGAAATATTCGGAAAGACTCAATTCTCCGGTGCGATCCAAAGATCCGCTAAGTATTTGTTGCAGGTGGATTTCAAGGTTATTTTCAGAAGATTTACTGTTGATTTCTTTAAAAGGCACCAAACCCCAAATCACTTCCTCTGCCCTTGTCAAAGCCACATAAATCATATTCAGACTGTCCAGATACGCCAAAGTAGCCTCCTCAGAATAGGTTTCATTGAAATCTGATTTGGCCAATTTGCCATTCAAAGTCAAAGGAATGATAGCTGATAAATTCCTTTCAGAATCCTGAAAAGGTGACCAAACCACATTGCCCTTTCTGGTATCAAAAATTTCCCATTTCAAAAATGGCATAAGCACCACTTTGAACTGTAACCCCTTAGATTTGTGGATGGTAAGTATCCTCATGGCATTATGTCCTTCGGGGATTTTGACAGTCCGCTTTTCCTTGTTTTCTTCCCACCACTCCAAAAATCCTGATAAATCGGCTCGGTTGTTGGCAGTAAAATCATAGACCGCTTCTTTGAAACCCGATATGTAAGCCTTCTCCAAGCCATTTTCTTGAAGCTCCAATTCCCCTATCAACTCCTCCACTGCCTCCATCAAAGGCAACTGCAAAAGAATTGTCTCCTTTTTTTTGAATGACTTTTCCTTTTTGACCAAGTAATCGGGGGTTTTCTCCAAAGCAAACAAGTCATGGTTGACCGGTTCGTTTTTCAGAACGGAATAATAGTACCACATCGTCTTGAACTGTACCTTATCTTCCGGTTCATGCAAGTAATTCAATCCCGCAACCAAGGCTTTGACTGAAGCCGACTTCTGTAGGTACATGGACTCATCCGAGAGTACATCAAAGCTGTAAGGAAGTACGAGATTGTCTGCTCCAAAGGCCATCAAAGTATCTGCGATCGCCACTCCCTGATCTTTCGTTCTGACCAAAAAAGCAATATCACGAAGCTGATACCCCTTGTCCTGTAACTCCATCACGATTCTTGGAAGTCGGGAAAGTGCCTGTGCGTCAAATTTTCCCTCTTCCTCACTTTCCTTGACATCGATAAATTCAAATCGAACTTTTCCTTTCGATTCCAGATTGGCTTTTCGGTCAGAGACCTTTTGGTGCACATCATGGTATGCCCGGGAAATAATCCCTGCATCGCTTGCACTATAGACTCTTTCCACTACCTCTTCAAAAACCTTGGGAAGCTGCTTGAAAAGTGCATTGTTGAAGTTGATAATATTGGGAAGGCTCCTAAAATTGGTGTCCAAGTTTTCGTTTCTGACCCTTTGGGCGCCGATTTCAGATTCGACTTGCTCAAGCAAAAGCTTCATCTCCCCTCCTCTCCAACGGTAAATCGACTGCTTGACGTCTCCTACAAGCAGGTTGGTATTTCCTTGGGAAAGTGAGTTTTCAAGTAATGGTTTGAAACTTGCCCATTGAAACCCTGAGGTGTCCTGAAATTCGTCAATCAGGTAGTTCCTGTATTGGTTGCCCACTTTTTCATAGATAAAAGGAGCATCGTTTTCCTTGGTGATTTCTTTCAAAAACTCATTTGCATCGGAAATTAACAGGATGCTTTCCTCGTCTTTGAGAAGGGTCAGTTCTTCAAGGAGGTTTCTAAAAATCCCAAAAACAAAAATATTCTTGGATATTGCCTCTAAAGTATTCCATTTGGTCAATAGGGTATCAAACTGAGAAAGGATCAGGTTCAATCCCTGATGATAAGCACTTTCGATCCGCTCCATATTCGGATCTTTTTTCTTATACCAACTTTCAGGATTGTCGATTTTGTCCACCTGCGTCGGGCTGAGTTCGGGAACAGGATGGTAACGGTCGCCCAAAAGATCAAACTTTTTAGCAAAAGAAAGGGTCGCTCCGGAAAAATCAGTCCATTCCAAACCATTGTTGATTCGGATCTGATTGGCTTCTTCCTTGAGTTGACGTGTGACCTTGATGAGTTCTGCTTTCCTTTCGCGAACAAAAGCATTCAGGTTTTTGATGTTTTCTTTTTCCTTCAAAAATTCCCTGATCTTATTCCCATATTTCTTGAAATCTTCCTGAAAAATCTGCTTTCCAAGTTCTTTTATATTTTTTCGGATATCCCAGGATTTGCCGTTTTGGATTTGCTCGACAGCATAATCTACGAGCCATTTGTGCAAAAACTCATCATCCATCACCTTTGCTACCACTCGGTCTACCACGCGGTCAAGAACTGCATCCTGATCCATTTCAACCTCAAACTTTGCATTGAGATCCATTTCCCTGGCAAATGAGCGGACTACCTTTTGAAAAAAACTATCGATCGTACTGACAGAAAACCTCCCATAATCGTGCAGTATGGCAGTAAGGACTTGAGCAGCACGGGATTTCAATTCTTCCTCACTGATTTTCAAACCGTCCAATAATTCCTGATCCATTTTCTGGTCAGTTTGAATGGAATGTTTCAGCCTTTTCAATTCCTTGATGATTCTCTCCTTCATTTCGGCAGTTGCCTTATTGGTAAAAGTCACCGCCAAGATGGATTTGAAATTATCAGGAAATTTTAAGGCCAATTTGAGGTATTCCATAGTAAGGGTGTATGTCTTACCAGAACCTGCTGAGGATTTGTAAATGATAAAGTTTCTGTCTTCCATTTTCAAAAATCAAGATAGACAAAACAAGTAGAAATACGGAGGATAAAAAAACGATTGACGGAGAATGTCAATCTAAAATTTTTGCTTTTATCCTATTTCTAAAAAAATAATTTCAGGTTTATTTTGAGCCAAAGTGACCGTCTAAAGACAAAAATATACAATTCACCATATCCGAGTTTGAGCAAAAATCCAATTGAACTATAATTATTGATCTATACAACTTAAAAAAAATATTGAACAACCTTTATTTTTGGTTCTTTTATGAAAAAAAGAAAGATAAAATAATAATATTTATTTTATAAACATTATTTTTTTACTATTCTTATTGTCAAAATTCAAAAAAAAAAAATGTTAATAAAACAATATGAAAATTGAAATCAGCATAAAAGATGAAAAAGCAGATTTTTTCCTTGAAGTGCTCAGCAACTTTAAGTATGTCAAAATTCTGCATCCAAAAACCCCTCCCCCAAAAAAAATATGGGATGGTAATGCAACATCCCCTCAAGTAGAGGAGAAACTATATAAGTATGAAAGGGTAAGACCTCCTAGAGCTCCTTTACCTGTAAAAGAACCAAAAGTCATCATACTCCCTGAGAACCTTTCTGAGGCCGTCAGTCAAATCAAGGAACATCTTGAAGGTAAAATCAAACTTAAACCTGCTAAAGACTTATTGAATGAACTTTAACATCCTTTGCACGGATAACTTTAAAAAAGAGCTCAAAAACTTAATTAAAGAACATCCTTCCTTCAGCCACGACTTTAAATTATTATTGGAAAGATTAGAGGAAAACCCTGACACCGGAACTCCGCTTGGAAACCAGTTTTTCAAGATAAAATTGGCTTACAGGTCTATGGGGAGGCAAAGCCGGGAAAAGCCAAATCTACAGGTCTACTTTTGCATCAGGCAAAATAATGTGTACCTGATAGCAGCATATAACAAAAATCAGCCAACTGAATTTCCAGAAAAAGAACTCATCGAGACTTTAAAATCAATCAAGTAAGGCAATAGTATTCATTTTTTAACCGGAGTTTTATACTCTGAAAAAAACCGTAAACACAATTTCAGCTTTAACAGACTCCGGGACAATGTCTTGAATAGCCATTGTCCCGGTTATGTTTTATACAAAATAATCTATTTCTTATTTTAAGGCCTCCCACATTACTTCGACTGGATGTTTGGCTTTCCTGCCTGTGCCATCTGCTATCTGATGACGGCAGGATGTTCCCGGTGCAACAATTAGTGTTGTCTCTTCAGCCTTCCTTACAGCCGGAAACAAGACCATCTCCCCAATCTGCATGCTGATGTCATAATGCTCGGACTCATAGCCAAATGACCCTGCCATCCCGCAGCAACCTGAAGGAATGGTTTCGACACTGAAGTTTCTTGGTAAGGAAAGCATCTTCTGCGTCCAAGTCATGGAAGACAAGGCTTTTTGATGACAATGCCCGTGAAGCTTGATTTTTTTGGTTTCTTCAGTAAAGGATTCTGATTTGATGTTTCCTGCAGCAATTTCCTTTCCGATAAATTCCTCTATGGTTTGGGTGTGGAACTTCAGTTTCTTTGCCCCTTCGACCAAATCTTTTCCTACGATCCTTGGATACTCATCCCTAAAACTCAAAATAGCAGAAGGTTCAATTCCAACCAGAGGATGATCTCCATCGATAATATCCTGAAAAACCCTCACATTGGCTTCTGCATGTTTCTTTGCCTTTTCGAGTAGACCCTTGGACAAAGCAGAACGGCCGCTTTCCTCGTGGTCCACTACCTTCACCTCATAACCCAACTTCTTGAACAATTTGATCGCCGTGATTCCAATTTGGGTATCGTTATGGTTGGTAAATTCATCTATAAACAGGTACAAAGATTTGATCACAGGTGTTTTTCCGGGAAGTTTGTTGTAATTATTCTTATACCATTTTCTCAAACTTACCTTACTGATTTCAGGCAAATTCCTTTTTGGAGCAACTCCCAATACCGATTTCATCAATCCTCCTGTAATTCCGTTAGACAAAGTAAAATTGGCTAAACCGGGAAGGATTGCCGCCAATCCATTCAGTTCATTGATATGGGCAAAGGCTTTGGAGCGCAAAGGAACTCCGTGGGTTTTTTGGTATTGATAAAGAAATTCCGCTTTCATCGAGGCCATGTCAACATTGGATGGACATTCGGCAGTACATCCTTTGCAGGAAAGACAGAGGTCCAAGGCCTCCTTGATCTCCGGATGGTCAAAGGCATTTTCTTTTTTGTCCAAAGTCAAAAACTCACGTAAAGTATTTGCACGGCCACGGGTAGTATCTTTTTCGTTTCTTGTAGCCTGATAACTTGGACACATCGTGCCACCCGATGCCGGCAGTTTGCGGCAGTCACCTGAACCGTTACATTTTTCCGCCAACCTCAAAATGCCCCCTGCTGCACTGAAATCCATCAGGGTGTGTTGCTCCGGAGTCACCATTTCGGCTTCATACCTCAATGAAGTATTCATCGGTGCTGTGTCCACAATCTTGCCGGGATTGAATATATTATCAGGATCCCATGTGTATTTTACCCTGCGGAGCAATTGGTAATTTTCCTCACCCACCATCATCGGTATAAATGGCGCACGGACACGGCCGTCTCCATGTTCGCCACTGAGGGAACCATTGTATTTTTTGACCAACTTGGCAGAAGCCTCGGAAATCCTGTAAAACTCCTCCTGATCGGCCTTTTTCTTCAAATCCAAAATCGGGCGCATGTGGATTTCCCCTGCACCGGCGTGGGCATAGTGAACGGGATTTTGGTTGAATCCCTTGAGGATTTCATCCAATTCATCAATATAATCCGCCAAATCATCGATGTCTACCGCGGTATCTTCAATACATGCCACGGCTTTTGGGTCGCCGGGAATATTCGCCAAAAGCCCTAAACCTGCACTACGCAAAGCCCAGGCGGACTTGGTCAGGTCAGGCCCGATCACTGGATAGGCATATCCCAAACCAGCAGCTTTCAGGTCAGCAATCAGTTTGTCTCCTTTCTCCCTTGCTTCAACTTCAGTTTTTCCAGTGAATTCAATCATCAGCAATGCCATCGGATCGCCTTCAACGAAATAGCGGTTTTTGCTGTATTCAATGCTTTCTTTGGTACAATCCAAAATGATTTTGTCCATCAGCTCCACAGCAGTCGCAGGATGCTTCATCGCCACTTGCGCGGCTTTCATGCTTTGGTGGATGGATTCAAAATGCGCGGCCACCACGATTTCCAATGGATCAGGAACAGGGTCTAAGAGAATTTTGATCTCTGTGGTAAAGGCCAATGTTCCTTCCGAACCGGCCAATAGCTTGCAGAAATTGAACTTTCCTCCACCTTCGGTAAATATTTCGGACTCCAAAAGAACATCTACTGCATAGCCTGTATTGCGGCGGTGAATGGTTTTCTTTGGAAATTGTTCTTCAATGTTTTTTTGGTTTTCCGGATTGGAAAGTTCCTGTCTGACCTGACGGTAAAGCTGTCCTTCCAAAGTTTCATAATGGCACTTGGCTTCAAATTCAGCTTGGGATAATTCGCCAAAAACCACCTGCGAACCATCACTCAAAAAAACTTTCAACTCAATAACCTTATCCCTCGTGGTCCCATAGACGATCGAAGTCGTCCCGCAGGAATTGTTCCCCACCATCCCGCCGATCATGGCACGATTTGCAGTGGAAGTAATCGGACTGAAAAACAATCCGTGTGGTTTCAAAAATTGGTTGAGTTCGTCCCGGACTACTCCAGGCTGCACGCGAACCCATTTTTCTTCTTTGTTGAATTCCAGGATTTTGGTAAAGTTTCTTGCCACATCCACCACGATACCATTACCGACACATTGTCCTGCGAGTGAAGTTCCCGCTGTCCTTGGGATCAGGGAAGTTTTGTTTTGACTAGCGAAAAGGATCAGTTTTTGGATGTCGGATTCTGATTTTGGGAAGGCGACAGCCAAAGGAATCTCCCGATATACGGAAGCATCCGTGGCATAAAGAGTTTTGGTAAGAGAGTCAAATTTAAGTTCCCCTTCTAATTGGGTAGCCAAATTCTCCAATAAAGGCAATAGGTTAGGTTTGGTCAAAGTCATGGTTCAAAAATAAATAAAAGAAAATGCTTCGCGATATTGATTTTGAAATTAAGGTGAAATAGAATCTTTGAAATGGAATGGATATTTTATTGATACTAAATGGATATTACTATTGAGGGTCTGGATTTTCTTTTTAAATTGAAATTAGGAATTAAAAAACGAATTATGTCAGGCGGAACATCGGTTTTAAACATGCTCTCCTCTTTGAAAAACAACCGGAACATCAAGTCCGGAAGAAGTAAATTGGGAGACAATCCTTATAGTTCAAAATCTATCGAGGCTGAAAAGAGAAATTCAACCTATACCAAAGAATTGATCGACCACCGATTTGAGAGAAAAGATTCTGCAATCAGGTTGACCAAATGGGTTTATGTGGCTTTGGGATTTGTGATTATGGGTTGCTTGGCTTATTTTCTAATTACTAATTAACAAAAATTTATGGGTGCGGAAGGGATGATGTCACAGATGAATCAATCGATTCAGGACAATAAGAACCTCAGAAAAGGCCGCAAGAAAATGGCTGAAAATCCCTATGCAACTCAAGATGTAAGTCTGGAAAAAAGAAACCCCACGCTCTACCTGGAATCCAGGGCACATAGATTTTGGAGAAGGTCGGTTTCCAAAATGATTACCAGGCTTTATTACCTTATTTTAGGACTAATCGTTTTATGTTTTTTGGCTTACTATTTTTTTATGCAATAAAAATCAATTTGAACCCACATTTGCAAAATGATACGATTTGATACGATTTGATACAATATTGACACGAAAAAATTCATTGGTTTTCGGTCGAAAGATGAGATTCAATAAATGCTGCTATTTAGGAAAATTGGAATTACAAATTCCAAAAAATATAAAGGTGTAATTACAAATTACACCTAGCCCTAACATCAAACGTTAATCCAGACCCTGAGGGGAGTGTTTATGATTTACTATTTTTTGTCGGCCAGATACAATTAGTTCATCCATTGAAACGGGATCAAAGTTGTCAGCCATTACAAAAAACTTGGCTGTAACTGTGTTGTTTATTCCGTAGTCCTTGTCAATATTAAAAGTTTGTCCAGGCTCTGCTTTGCTTAGTTTGTCAGCAATGATTTTTCTTAATTTTTTCAAGTCAGCAATTGTCCCACCTATAGCGTTGTCAGTAATTATTGCTTGGTCGTCAAGCGTAATAATTTTTAAATACATATATGGTCCGTAATGGTCGTGTTCAAAAACTATGTCCCGACTTGGGCTGTTCGTATAATCGTCAAGAAGTTTTACGAAATTCTGAAGTCCGCTTTTGCTACCGTAAAATCTCCATTGGTTTACGCCAAGTCTCTCGTCAAGGTCGTAGTAGAAACCAAGCTGTCGCCACTCGTCAATCATCATTTGGTCTATGTCAATTTTCTTGTCCGTCATTGTCGTAATGTTGGTCGTCTAAGGTTACCGCTAACATCTTTCTTTGTCCAACAGTAAGAGAAAGCATTCCAATTCAGGATGCTTTCCCAAACATTGAGGTAAGAAATCCAATAAAACTAAAAGAATTTTTTCAATCTAACCTCTCAAAACCCCTATTTCCCCAAAAATACCGTCTCCCCTTTTTCCGTTGACTTCCTAGCTGCATCGAGGATTTCTGCGACAATCATGTTATTGTTCAGAGAATAAAGGTTGTAGTCTTCCACTTTGATTTTGCCCCGGATCACATCTGCGAAATAGGAAAAAGGATCTACATACACCCCGACTTCCTCGGGCTGAACTTCGAAGGTTTTTTCCTCAGGAATGTCCCAAATCCGTGTCCGCATCTTTGACCTGTTTTCGCTGATTACCTGACCGGTCTTTCCATAAACTTCCATGTCCTTCCTGTCAAAAGGCCAATTCCAAGAAGCTTGGATAATCGCCTGTGCATCTCCATAATCCAAAATGATTGTCGCCTCATCATCCACTTTGGGATAAATGTCCGGTTTGTAGGTGTTGGTAATGGCTGTGACGGAAATAGGCTTACGCCCTTCCATCAGGTAAGTCATGATATTGGCACCATAGCAACCAAAATCAATCAGTGCTCCTCCGCCATTTTGAACCGGGTCTGTCAACCAATCCAGAAATTCCTTCCCCACTCCGATTTCTTTGGGACCCCGGTGTCCATGATGGAAAACAGCTTTGCGGATCGGCCCAAAAGCTTCCTTATCCTGAAGCAATTGATAGGTCTTCTCGGTGCTTGCATACCAGGAAGTCTCAAAGTTGGTGAGGAGGTGGATTCCGTGTTTTTTGGCCAAAGCTTCCATTTTCTTGGCTTGGTCGAGAGAGTATGTCAGCGGCTTTTCTACCATGACATGAATCCCTCGAGGAGCGGCGAGTTCCACGGCTTCCAAATGGGCATAAATGGAACCAAAAGCCAAAACCGCTTCCGGCTTTGTAGCATCAAGCATCGCTTTGGCATCGGTAAAAAACAGTTTTTGATCCAAGTTGTAGCGCTTGGCATAGCTTGCAGCAAGGGCTGCATCCAGTTCGTAGATCCCCACCAATTCCACATCAGTCTTGTCTTTTCTATTGAAAATCCAGGGCGAATGTCCGTGAGAAAGTCCCATCATCGCCATGCGAACTGGTTTACTGCTTTGCTGTGCAAATGAGTATTGAAAAAAAAAGGAACAAATGAAAAGAAAAAGGAGGAGGTTTTTCATGGTTTGACTTGGGTTGGAGTATGGAATATACAAGATGGGAATTTTCATTTATCTAATGTAGAAAAAAGGCTAGCAGACAAAGTAATTCCTTTTCAGATCACCTTTCCACCAATTGAAGTGAATGAATTAAACGCTAATCCTTTACGCTTTTCAGGCATTTTCCTTTTTCACCTCATACCACAACTGAACCAAGCCCGAAGGATAGGTGATGGCTCTTTTGAATCGGAGATTTTGTTCGATATTTCCCTCCTTGAATAAGCGGATACCATCTCCAAGCAGGTGTGGAATCACGCTGACAATGACAGTATCAAACATCCGATGTTGCAGCAGTTCGAACACGATCTCTGCTCCCCCATCACAATAAATCGACTTTCCTGATTGATTTTTGAGTGTTCGGACCAAATCGACTACATCATTGTGAAAAGTGGCATGTTCTTGCTTTCCTTCTTTTGTCCTTGAAATAACAAAAACCGCTTTGTCCTGATGGGGAACACCCTGACCAAAAGAAACTACTTTGTCAAATGTCTTCCTTCCCCAAATGACTGTATCTATGCCCTGCAAAAAATCTGCATAGCCATAATCCTCATTCGGAACTTCGACCATATTCAAAAAATCAATGTTGTCGTCCTTCTTTGCAATATAGCCATCCAGGCTCATAGCGATATATAAGATGAGTTTTCGGTCCATAGGTTGGAGTTTTTCCTTATTCAAAAAAGCTAAAATAATCATTAAATCAAATTTTTGAAGTTCTCTTCATGTGTCACTTTTTGTCTTGAAACAAAAAGTAACCAATCCCGATAATCATCGGGACAAGTAATTTTAATCCTCGCCCACACTTTGCCTCGCCGGACCGGTAAAATTTCTTCCTCCCCACCGGTGTTCCAAAAAGAAATTCCCCAGAAGTAAAAGATTCTAATTTCCATCCATACCTAATTACTCCCTCCTCCTCCAAACTTTATTTCCGTACCTTTGCCCCATGTCAGAAAATACCGCTTCATCCCACGCCAGATATTTAAAGAACCTTTCTATCGATGCATTCAATGAAATGCAATCGGACTTTATAGAAAGTGCTGCCAAAACCGACAATATCATGCTCTTGGCACCTACCGGTTCGGGGAAGACATTGGCTTACCTGATTCCTTTGGTGGATGCACTTCAGGAAGACCTAAAGGAAGTCCAGGCCCTGATCATCGTCCCATCACGGGAGTTGGCGATACAGATCGAGCAAGTTTTTAAGGGGATGAAAACTCCTTTCAAAGTAAGTACTGTCTATGGCGGTCATGCCATGAAGGTCGAACAAAACAGCCTCAGCGAAGCGCCTGCTGTGGTAATTGGAACGCCGGGAAGACTTTCGGACCATGTCCAGAAGGAATCTTTTGATACAAAAGGAATCAAAATGATCATCTTGGATGAATTTGACAAGTCATTGCAAATGGGTTTCCATGAGCAGTTGAGGATTATATTCCGTGGCCTGAAGACCCAGACACAGCGACATTTACTGACTTCAGCTACGGTTTTGGAGAGATTGCCTGACTTCCTGCCATTCAGCAATCCAACTACTATAAATTACCTGAAGGACGAGGAAGATTCCAAACTTGAACTCAAACTTTTCCATACTTCGAGTAAGGAAAAAGTCCAGGTTTTGATGCGCTTGGTGGCGGGATTTCAGAATGAACCCTGCCTTGTTTTTTGCAACCATCGGGATGCGGTGGACCGGATCAGTATGCTGCTGACCGGAAATGGATTTGAACATGGGGTCCTGCATGGAGGAATGGAACAAATTGACAGAGAAAAAAACTTGATCAAATTCCGCAGTGGAGTTTACAATCTCCTGATCGCAACCGACCTGGCATCCCGTGGCCTCGATATTCCCGAAATCATGCACGTGGTTCACTATCAGTTGCCTCCACGAAAAGATGCATTTACCCACCGAAATGGAAGAACCGCAAGGATGCATGCTGAAGGCAACGGCTATCTGATTTTGGCAAATGATGAAGTTCTGCCTGATTATATTGACAAATCTGTTGAGGAAACAACTGTGACGGAGGTTTTGGCACCTGTGCAGCCATCATCCTTTGAATGCCTGTATTTCAGTGCTGGCAAAAAAGATAAAATCTCCAAAGGCGACATTGTGGGTTTGCTCACACAAAAAGGAGGCTTGACAACATCGGACATCGGGTTGATTACACTTCTGGATTTTTCTTCTTATGTGGCTGTCAAACGATCGAAAGTCGAAAAAACCCTTGATAAAATCCGTAATGAGAAACTGAAAAAGAGCAAGGTGAAAATTGAGGTGGCGAGGTGAGGTTGTTGGTTAATTGGCTAAAGGATTAATTGGTTAACTGATTTGGGTTTAATTGGTTAATTGATTATATGGTTAACTGAATATCCTTAATCTAGTTTATCTCAGCCCGAAACGTGCGAGATTATAACCATAATACGGAATGATAGAATAGCAATGAGGTATTCCTATTTATCTTCAATTTCACATATACCTACTCAATTCTTTTGCAACTTCCAAACCAAAGTCTTTTCCAACCCAGGAAACTTCCAATTTTTTAAACCTCCTGCTCCTCTTACCTTTTTCTTCTCACTGTCTAGCTACTTAGTACTTGGTACATTGTACTTAGTACTTTCAGGTACTTAATCCTTTCCTCCCTATTGTTTACTATTTATATACTTTTTTATTTAACAAAAACCTAACTTTTACTAAACACTACATCTTTTTTACCCTCCAATATTATCTCCCAAATATTCATATTTGATCGAAAAAAGGCATTTTTTAATCATTTAACATAAAATTAATTCACCTTAAGTTAACCATTTCTTAACCGGTAAAAAAACTCAAAAGTTTAGCTTTGGTAAAACTTTTAAATCAAACTATATCAAAAATTTCTACCAAAACAACATGAAAAC
Source organism: Aquiflexum gelatinilyticum (assembly GCF_024741135.1). Lineage (GTDB taxonomy): Bacteria > Bacteroidota > Bacteroidia > Cytophagales > Cyclobacteriaceae > Cognataquiflexum > Cognataquiflexum gelatinilyticum. Next base: position 77,455 of record NZ_JANSUY010000003.1, on the reverse strand, counting down.
GGCAAGATTACAGCGCGTCGGATGGATGTTGGTCCTCTTTTTTGGATTGACACTATCAGCCATCGCCCAAGAAAAAAGGGTCGAAGGAAAAGTTACTGACCCGGCAGGGCAACCGCTACCCGGTACAAGTGTACTGGTCAAAGGCACCAACAGAGGCACCGTGTCCGATCTGGATGGTTTGTATAATTTAATGACTACCCCTTCCGACACTCTGGTTTTTTCCTTTATTGGATTTGAAAAAACAGAAAGACTTGTCGGTAATTCATCCATCATCAATATCACTTTACAAGAAGGGATTGAAATCGGAGAAGTAGTGGTCACTGCACTTGGCATGGAGCGTGATGCCAAAGCTTTGGGATATGCCGTACAGACCGTGGATGGAGATAGGTTTTCTGAAGCCAGAGAAACCAACGTGCTCAATTCTCTTAGCGGTCGAGTGGCCGGTGTCAATGTAACAAACGGTTCAAGTGGTTTAGGGGGATCCACCAGGGTAACAATCCGTGGAGAATCTTCTTTGAACATCAATGCTAACCAACCTCTTTTTGTAGTGGATGGAATTCCTATCAGTAATAACCTTACCGGTTCATCAGGAAGCGGAAACCAGGAAGTGGATTATGGAAATGCTGCCGGTGACATCAACCCTGATGATATCGCTTCAATGACGGTTTTGAAAGGTCCAGCTGCCGCAGCCTTGTACGGTTCACGTGCTGCAAACGGTGCTATACTGATCACCACCAAAACAGGAAAAGGCAAAAAAGGATTTGGAGTGACGATCAATTCCAATACAACATTTGACAGTCCATTGGTAATGCCGCAATGGCAGGACAGGTATGGCCAAGGCAATAACGGCCAGTTTTCTTTTGTGGATGGTGCCGGCTCAGGAATTGCGGACGGCGTAGATGAGAGCTGGGGTCCTGAGTTGGACAAGGGATTACTTATTCCCCAATTTGATTCACCAAGAAATATTCCGGGCTTTAGAGGTGGTGATTTGAATGCTCCTACAGGAAGTACAATTACTCCTACTCCCTGGGTATCCCAACCGAATAACATTAACGATTTTTTCCAGACCGGAGTGACTTTGGCAAACAATGTCTCAGTCGGCGCTGCAAATGATAAAGCCAATGTGCGTTTTTCATGGACCAACCTTGATCAGAAAGGAATTGTGCCAAATACGGACTTGAAGCGGAATACTTTGGCAATGAATACCGGAATCAACATTGTTCCGGATAAACTCACTCTGAACTCAACTTTCAATTACCAAAACACAAATTCAGGCAACAGGCCAAACATCAGTTATGGTACAGAAAACCTGATGTACCTGTGGATTTGGTATGGCCGTCAGTTGAACACCGGTAACCTGAGGGACTATTGGATGCCGGGCTTGGAAGGAGTTCAGCAGTTTAACTATAACTACAACTACCACGACAATCCTTATTTCAACGTTTTTGAAAACACCAATGGACAACAGAAAGACAGGGTCTTTGGAAACGTTTCTCTTAATTACAAAATCACCGAAAAACTAAACTTGATGGTCAGGACCGGTTTGGATACCTACAATGAGTTGAGAGACAGAAAAAGGGCTTTCTCTACACAGCGTTTCCCGAGAGGAAATTACAGAGAAGACAATGTCTATTTTATGGAAAGAAACTCTGATTTCTTGCTTTCTTATTCTGAAACAGGAAACATGAACTGGACTTACAATATTGCACTTGGTGGCAACCTGATGTCTCAAGAAAACAGATTCATGCAGGTGGTGGCGCCTGAGCTTCTTATCCCGGGAATATACAACTTCACCAATACGGCAGTTGCACTCCAGACTTCTCAGTTTAACAGCACCAAAAAAATTAACTCTCTTTACGGTTTTGGACAAATTGGTTACAAAAACATCCTGTTTTTGGACATCACGGGAAGAAATGACTGGTCCTCAACATTGCCTGTAAACAACAACTCCTATTTCTATCCATCTGCGACTTTGAGTGCCATCGTATCGGATATGTTCCAGATGCCAAAAAGTGTCAGTTTGGTAAAAGTACGTGCAGCTTATGCAGAAGTCGGTAATGATACGAGCCCTTACAGTTTGACCAATGTGTTTAACAACCAAGTGGCATGGGGTTCTGACCAAGCAAAGACAGAATCTTCAGTTCTTTCCAATGCAGATTTGAGGCCTGAAAGAACAGCTTCTACTGAATTTGGGCTTGATTTGAGGTTTTTCGAAAACAGGTTGGGTTTTGACTTCACTTACTACGATAATGTCACAAGGGACCAGATCATCCCGATCACATTGGACATCGCAACAGGGTATAACAGCAGAATCATCAATGCAGGAAAAATCCAGAATTCAGGTATTGAGATCGTCATGCTTGCTAATCCAATTAAGAAGCAAAGCGGATTCCGTTGGGATATTGTGGCAAACTTTACAAGAAATAGAGGCAAGGTCCTTGAACTGACTGAAGGTCTTGATACATACACCTTGACAGAGAGAAACGGAGCCTTTGTACAGGCAAGGATCGGAGAAAGAATGGGAAATATCTATGGTGTCGGCTTTGCCAGAGTGGAAGATGAAAACAGCCCATATTTTGGACAAATCATCCATAACAGCACAGGAACTCCTTTGAGGGATTCGGAATTGAAACTTCAGGGAAATTACAATCCTGATTGGATGCTTGGTATCCAAAATAACTTCACCTACAAAAATTTTAACCTCGGATTCCTGTTTGACATCAGATATGGAGGAATTGTAGTTTCAAGAACCAAAACCATCGGAAGCACTTCGGGACAATTGGAAGAAACCCTTCTTGGAAGAGAAAACGGGTATGACCTTTCTGTGGAAGGCAACGGAATCATCAGCCCTGGAGTCATCCAAAATGCAGATGGCACATTTACTCCCAATACCATCAAAATCACATCCAGAAACTGGCACAACAGGTACTACGAGCGAAATAATGTGGAGGCTGCAAAATATGACGCATCTTATGTGAAACTGAGAGAGGTAACTCTTGGATATAATATCCCTAGAGAATTGATCAGAAAATCACCTTTTGAGGACATCAAAATTTCCCTTGTTGCCAGAAACCTTGCTTTGTGGACCGAAAACCCACACTTCGATCCAGAAACCTTATCCATGTCTGGAGGTACCCTCCAGCCTGGAGTTGAAAATATGTCCTTCCCATCTACGAGAAGTATCGGTTTCAATATCAACCTTAAGTTTTAACCAGAAAAATTTCTGAACATATATTGTTATGAAAACCAATATCAAAAAACTATTCACTGCCTTCCTAGCCCTTCAATTGGGTTGGTTTGCAGCCTGTACAAGTGATTTTGAAGAAATCAACAGCAATCCCAATTCACCGGAAACTGTCCCTTCTTCTCTTTTACTGCCGACGATTCTCAGGACAACCGCCAACCAACATGCAGGTCAGGCATGGGGAATCGGAAATGTGGTCATGCAGTATACTGCCAAAATCCAGTTTACTAATGAGGACCGTTACAATTGGGGACCTTTTGGCGATCCTTATGGCAGTTTTTACAATTCTCAAAGGGACATTACCAATATCATCAAAATCTCTGAGCCCTTGGGCCAGAATAATTATGTCGGAATAGCCAAAGTCGTACGTGCTCTTCAGTATTCTTTCATGACAGATGCCTATGGTGAGTTACCTTATTCACAGGCCACCCAGGCAAAGGACGGTATCAACTACCCGGAGTTTGATACACAAGAAGCCATCTATGAAGGTATTTTGAAGGATTTGAGGGAAGCAAACGACCTTCTTGGATCAAGCAATGAAGCTGTTCGGGGGGATATCCTTTTTGGTGGAAATATTGTCAGATGGAAAAAATTCGCAAACTCACTTCGCATCAGGGTTTTGATGAGGATTTCTTTGAGAAAAAATCCTTCTGCTGAATTGCAACAAATTCTAGCAAACCCGGCACAGTTTCCGATTTTCACAGGTAATGATGACCATGGGGTGCTCCAGCATCTTTCGGACGTACCCAATCAGCACAATCTATACACAACCCGTTCAGGTTCTTTTGACGAGTACAGGTTGAGCAAGAACATGGAATTAACCTTGAAAGGACTCAATGACGCAAGGCTTTTTGCATATGCACAGCCTACCAATGCCTCCGGTGCGGGTGTAGTCGGTAACCCTGATGATTATAGCGGAGTACCCAATGGGCTTTCAGACGAAGAAGCTTTGCAATATTCCCCTTCCGGTGACCCCGCTAAAGGAGGTTCCAACTTCCTTTCAAGGGTAGGTTTCCTATGGGCATGTTCTGCCTGTACTCCCCGTGCAAACCCAACAGGATACCAAACCATATTGATGAATTTCTCAGAATTACAGTTTCTCCTTGCAGAAGCTAGAGAAAGAGATTATATCAGCACAGGTTCGGCTGAGGAATATTACCTAAATGGCATCAACGCTTCATTTGACTACTACGAAGCTAGATACAGATTAGTAAATCTTCCACAAATCGCTGACAGACTCATGGTTGGAACAGAATACTTTACCCAACCAAGTGTAGCTTACACAGGAACTCAAGCTGAAAAACTTGCGAAAATCGGTACCCAAAAATGGATTGCCCTTTATTTCTCAGGTCTGGAAAACTGGTACGATTGGAGAAGAACAGGTATCCCAACAATTGTACCCGGACCGGCCGCTTTTGAACCAAACGTTCCAAGGAGGTTTATGTATCCTTCTTCTGTGCAGGCTTTGAACGAAGACAACTACAGAGCTGCACTAGCAAGGCAAGGTGAAGACAGAATCTCTACTAGGGTTTGGTGGGATTTAGCTAGATAATTTAATTGAAAAATGATAGATTCCTGCCTGTTCCGGATACCGGGACAGGCAGGAATTTTAAACAATACCCATGAAAAATAACAGAAGAGAATTTCTCAAGCAGGCAGCAATTTTTTCAGGAAGTATGGCGCTTTGGGGAGGAATCCCTGCAGCCATCCAAAAAGCCATGGCTATCAGTCCGGAAGCCGGCACGACTTTTTTAGATGCCGAACACATTGTTTTTTTGATGCAGGAAAACAGGTCATTTGACCATGCCTTGGGTTCACTTCAGGGAGTCCGGGGATTCAATGACCCAAGAGCGATCAAGCTTGCCAATGGCTTGCCTGTATGGCTGCAACCTGACAAAGCAGGAAATACCTACAAGCCATTTCACCTCGATATACAAAATACCAAAGCCACCTGGATGGGTGACATTCCCCACTCTTGGGAAAATCAGGTTGATGCAAGGAATGAAGGAAAATATGATGGATGGGTAGAATCCAAAAGACCAGGAAACAAGGAATTCAGCCATGTGCCTTTGACCATGGGCTATTATAAGAGAGAAGACATCCCTTTTTATTATGCATTGGCAGATGCTTTTACAGTTTGCGACCAGCATTTTTGCTCAGCCCTGACCGGTACCACTACCAACAGGATGTATTTTTGGACCGGAAAAAGCAGGAATCCCAAAGACGGCTTTTCTGTTGTCCGCAACTCTGAAGCCACCTATTCCAAAGAAGTGGATTGGAAGACTTATCCTGAAAGACTGGAAGAAAACGGTGTATCATGGAGAGTTTACCAAAATGAAATCAGCTTGTCATCAGGCTTAGAGGACGAAGACGAATCATTTTTAGCCAACTTCACAGACAATAACCTGGAATGGTTCAAGCAATACCATGTTCGTTTTGCCAAAAGCCACTACCCATTTTTACAAAAAGCAGAAAAAGAACTCCAAGAATCCATCGACCAGCTAGAGCATAGGATGAAATCCAATCCCGTCGATGGAATAGAAAAAGCAATGGAGGAAAACAAAGCAAAGCTGGCATATGTCCAGGAAACTTTAGTGAAGTATCATCCGGACAACTTTGACAAGCTTTCTGAAACAGAGAAAAACCTCCACAAAAAAGCTTTTACGATCAATTCAGAGGATCCGGATTTTCACCAGACAGAATGGATGGAATATGAAAAAGATGGAAAAGCCTTCAAAACAAAGATCCCAAAAGGCGACATCCTCCACGAATTTCGCAAAGATGTCAAAGAAGGAAAACTCCCAACGGTATCTTGGCTGGTTGCCCCGCAAAAATTCTCTGACCATCCATCGGCCCCCTGGTATGGCGCATGGTATGTCTCCGAGGCAATGAACATCCTGACCGAAAATCCTGAAGTCTGGAAGAAGACCATTTTTATACTCAATTATGATGAGAACGACGGATATTTTGACCATATCCCTCCTTTTGTAGCCCCGCATCCCACAGATCTAAATTCCGGAAAAGTAACAGGAGGCATCGAAACCAAGGACGAATTTGTCACCATGGAGGAAGAACTCTCCAAACCTGGGATGAAATCTAAGAATGCCCGACAAAGTCCGATTGGCTTGGGATATAGGGTTCCGCTGATTATCGCCTCCCCTTGGACACGTGGTGGCTGGGTCAACTCAGAAGTCTGTGATCTAACCTCTTCGCTGATGTTTTTGGAGAAATTTCTGAAACACAAAACAGGAAAAGACATCATAGAAGACAATATCAGTAGCTGGAGAAGGACCGTTTGTGGTGACCTCACTTCTGCTTTCAGACCCTATAATGGCGAGAAAATTGAATTTCCAAAACCCGTAGTACAGCAAGAATTTATGAAAATGATCCACCAAGCAAGTTTCAAAAACCTGCCTGACAACTTCGGGCCCCTTACCTCAACCGAAATCCAAACGGTCAAAAAAGCGGGACGGAAATCCAAAGTCCTACCTAAGCAGGAAGCCGGAACAAGAAATTCCAATGCGCTCACTTATGAATTATACCTTGATGGGGGAATGGATTTCTTTCAACAATCATTCAGGATAGTTTTTCAAAATTCTGATAAAGTATTTGGGAAAAAGACAGCAGGGGTACCCTTCCAAGTCTATGCTCCTGCCAAATATTTGGAAAACGGCAAATGGCTGCCGATGAAAGTATGGTCTTTTGCCTTGGAGCCGGGGACAGACCTAGATTACCAATGGCCTTTGGTCAATTTTGAAAACGGACTATACCACTTGGATGCTTATGGTCCAAATGGGTTTTTCAGAAGTTTCAAAGGAATGAGAAATGAACCTTTGGTCGAAGTCAATGCAACATACGACCTCAAAGACCCTAAAAATCCCAAGTTGATTCTCACTATCAATAACCACGACAAGGTCAAAACACTGGACTTGGTCTTGGAAGACCAAGCCTACGGCAAAGTAAGGACTGAAATATCCCTTAATCCAACCTCAGAGAAAACGATCATATTGGACACCGAGAAAAGTTTTGGTTGGTACGATTATGCATTAAAAATCCAAGACAATGAGTCATTTGAAAGAAGACTTGCAGGAAGAATAGAAACCGGCTTGCCTTCAAAAACAGATCCGCAGATGGGAAACCTTATCCAAGACCAAGACACATTCAACGTATGAAAAAATTACTTTTGATCGGATTAGTATTTCTGGGATTGATTCGGGAAAGTTCATCTCAAAATCTTAAAACTGAAAACCTGATTTTCATCACTTTGGATGGTTTGAGATGGCAGGAGGTATTTTCAGGTGCAGACTCTCTTTTGGTAGTGGATACGAAATACGCACAGGATCCCGAAAAACTCACTGAAACCTTTTGGCACCTCGACCCAAAAGTCAGAAGGGAAACTTTGATGCCTTTCTTTTGGGAAGTCATTGCTAAGGAAGGACAGTTGCATGGCAACAGAAAACTTGGCAGCAAAGTGAATGATAAAAACAGGATGGTATTTTCCAAACCTTGCTACAATGAGATTTTTGCAGGATATCCAGACGATGAGCGCATCAATAGTAACAGCAAAGAAAATAACCCAAACCCTAATTTCTTGGAATTTCTCCAGAAGCAGCAAGGTTTTGAAAATAGGATTGCAGCTTTTGCATCTTGGGATGTGTTCCCTGCTATCCTCAACAGAGACAGGAACGGATTGAAACTAAATGCAGGATTTGAAAAAGCCCAAGGTGAAAATTTGACTGAAATCGAGACTTTCCTAAACCGTGCACAAGATGAGATTCGTGGTCCTTGGGGCGGTGTGAGGTTGGATTTTTTTACCCACCATTATGCGATGGAGGAGTTGAAAACAAGGAAGCCAAAAGTCCTTTATATAGGATATGGTGAAACTGACGATTACAGCCACGACGATAGGTATGACCAATACTTGCTCTCAGCAAGACAGACTGATGCTTACATCCGTGAGATCTGGGATTTTGTCCAAAATGATCCCCAATACCAAGATAAGACTACTATGATCATCATGACAGACCATGGCCGGGGAGTCTATCCCAAAGTAAACTGGAAGAGCCATTCTGTCAATACACCGAATTCAGATGAAATCTGGATAGCAGCCATAGGACCTGACACACCTGCACTAGGTGAAGTCAGGCAAGAAGGGCAAAGCTTTGCTATGCAGGTGGCAAGGACGATGGTGGAATTGTTGGGATTTGAATATCCGGTCACAAAAGCAGGGGAAGTCATTCCTACAATCTTGGGAAAATGAGATTCAAGGTTTTCATTTTACTCATTCTCTTGAGTGGATGCCAGCCTAAAGAGCAGGAAATAAAATCGACTTTTTCGTCCTCTCTCATGTCCTATTGGAAGGACAAGTCAATGGGATCTGTTTGGGATTTTGTACCAAAAGATGAAATCCATGAATTGTCCATCGGTTGGGAATTCCATGGTTGGGACACTTTGAAAGGAATAGGAGCAGAAATTCCAAATCTGAAATCAGGCTTGAAAATAAACCTTCCGCACCGCATCCAAACTCCCAATTCCAACATCTGGTACTCCGGAGATTTTGAACTGGAAAATGGAGTGTTGATAGTTGGTGCAGACGATGGACAACAGGTTTGGGTAGATGACAATCCCATCCTTCCTGACAAAAATCATGTCTATCAAATCCCTAAAACCAATGGAAAAATTACCATTAGAGTGATTAACAATGCTGTGGCAGGCGGCCTTGGAACTGTAAAATGGATTCCGATTGCAACCTGGGAAAAAGCCACTATAAACTTTGATTCAGAATGGTTTGGGAAGGTTAGGGAGGATAAGCATATGCTATGGCAGAAAGAGGTTGATTTTGATGAGATGACATCCAAAAGGTATCCCATTTGGTTTTCTGATCCGGTTATTTTACCATATGATAAAGACCAAATTCTCCTCAGGTGGACAGGAGAAAAGGGACATGAATCATGGATTTTTTATGGTAAGGATTCGGCAAACCTGCATCTTTCTACTTTAGCGATTGAAGATGATGGAGTCTATTCTGCATTTTTACCCAATGAGAAAATCCAACATTACAGGTTTGAGATGTCAGAGACCAAATCTCCTATCTACACTTCCAATTCGGTGGAATCGAAAATCCAAACCAGCTTTGCACTTTGGGCAGACAGCCAAGGAGGATGGAAATCGTTTGAAAAAATCCTTGAACAGATCAAAGAGGCAAATCCTGATTTCACCGTAGGAATCGGTGATTTGGTAGGAAACGGCAGACTTGAAAGTGAATACCAAAAATTGCTTCAGTACCTCTCACCTATTGCTGTTCCCCATTATTTACTTCCAGGAAACCATGATTATGATGGTTCATATCAAACCTGGATTCCTGAGCCTTTCCGAAAAGTGCTCAAAGCAGACAACCAAAAAAATTACTATTCCTGGCAAACAGGGCCTTGTTCATTTATCGCTTTGGACCCCAATGAAAACTTTCCTGTCGGGATTCCGGCCAATACGGAGCAATTCGAATGGTTTCAACAGGAAATCAAATCAAAGAAATGGAAAGATGCTGCCTGGAAAATCATATTGGTTCACCAGCCACCCTTCAGTCAAGGTTGGATAGGGTATCATGGGGAGCAAAGCATAGAAAATTTGTTGAAACCGGTTTGGGAATCAGGTTTGGCCGATTTGGTGATTTCGGGCCATACCCATGACTATGAAAGGTTGATCTTGGATCATCCAAATGGAAAGACTGCCATTTTGATTCTTGGTGGCGCCGGAGGGGGATTGGAGTCTGAAGGGAATAAAGAAGATTTTCCTATTATGGACAAACTCATCCGTGAGCACCATTTTGGCAGGATTGATGCCACTAACAAAAAGCTGGAATTCAAAGCCGTAAACCAATCAGGAAAGGTGATTGACTCCTTTTCTCTTGAAAAATGAGTCAATCGATCACTTTCAGCGCCATTTCCTTAAGGTATCCCAAATCCGGAACTGGGATTTCTTCTTCCTTTGCCAATTCATCCCAAGTTCTCATTTTTAGCGAAAGATCAAACAAAGGGTCTTTTTCAAAATTTCCGGCCTCCATGGAGGTCATGACACCACCCTGATAACCCAAAGTCATCAGGCTTGCCTCGGAAAGTTTTTGTAGATATTCCGGGTATTTGAAAGTAAGGTAACGTTTTGCCTGCACGTGGTTTTCAACAAGTTTGGCTACTTTCTCAGGAAAACCTACTTCACGTAAAAAGTCCGCGCCTATCTGTTCATGCCTCTTTACTCCAAAGCCTCCCATATTTTCAAGATCTCGATCCATGGCAAACAAATGGCCCAAATCATGGAAAAAAGCTGCCAAAATCACTTCGTCGTCATAACCTTCTTTTTGGGCAAGTTGGGCGGATTGGCACATATGTTCAATCTGGGAAACGGGTTCACCGATATAATCCGCATGACCAAATTTTTCATACAAGTCAAAAACCATCTTGACTCTTTCTTCCTTTGAAAGGGAATTCATCATTTTGTTGAATGTTTATAAATACTAAATTAATCTATCCGATTCGATTCACGATAGAATTTAAATTAAGAAAAGGTTAAATAAAAAAATGTTGAAATCAAGAGTAATTTAATGATTTATTTATTGATTAAGGCTAAATCATCAATTGCGACTTAAATGTTAACAGAATAGTAATTGTATTTTTTTTGAATAATAATTCCACAAAGTTTATTTTTGCTAAACTTATGTTTAATTCAATAAATCAAATGGATGAGAATTAAACACTTTATTTCAAACCAAGAACATCAAAATCAATAGATATCACCAATGAAAAAAGCCATCAAACTCGCAGTTTTTGACATCGCGGGGACAACCATAAAAGACAATAGCAATGTGGCAGGATCATTTCAGCATGCATTTCTCCAACATGGTTTTGAAAATGTGACATTGGCAGAGGCAAACGAAAAGATGGGATATCCTAAGCCATTGGCCATCCGTGATATTCTATCCAACCATGTATCGGATAAAGGAATCATTACTTTAAATCTCATCGATGCCATACACGAGGATTTTGTCCAAAACATGATCGAATATTACCGTCATGCACCCGGCATAGAGCCTATGGATGATGCGGAAGATACATTCAATGCACTTCGGAGAAAAGGAATTAAAATCGGCCTTGATACAGGTTTTAGCAGGGATATTACAGATGTAATTTTAGAAAGAGTGGGTTGGAAAAACTCCCCGCTGATTGACGTCACAGTATGTAGCGATGAAGTGGAAAAAGGCAGGCCTTTTCCAGATATGATCCATGTGATGATGGAAAAACTAGGAATAAAGGACCCCAAGGAAGTCATCAAGATAGGTGACACTGAAGTCGATGTCAATGAAGGAATCAACACAGGTTGCCTGATGAATATAGCAGTAACCACAGGAGCGTTCTCAGAAGAAGAACTGCTAAAGCATCACCCTACACACATCGTCAATTCATTGACAGAAATTCTGGATTTGATCGACCAATAATCAAAGTCTCCCAAACTCTCCAAGGGTTCGGAACCCTTGGAGAGTTCCTTAAAAAACGACTCAGATTTCTATTTTTTTCCCATGCTGAAGCTTCCTTTCGTCTCAAAAAAACTTGCCCAAAGCAGCAACTTTAGCATGAGTTTGTTTGCGGCAGTGATGGCCTTTTTGACTTATAGCAGCATGTATGCTTTTAGAAAACCTTTTGCGGCAGCGACTTTTGAGGGGGAGTTATTTATGGGAATGGACCTGAAGGTCTGGCTGATTTTGGCGCAGACTTTTGGCTACATGGCGAGCAAATTCTATGGTATCAAAATGATCTCAGAACTCAAACCTGAAAGGAGGGCGGTTTTGATTTTAACCTTAATCGGCATTTCGTGGATGGGATTGTTGGGTTTTGCGGTACTACCAGCACCATTCAATATCCTTTGTTTTTTGGTCAATGGATTTCCGTTGGGATTGATTTGGGGATTGGTTTTCCATTACCTGGAAGGGAGAAAATTTACTGAAATGATGGGAAGTATCCTGGCTGTCAGTTTTGTTTTCTCCTCCGGTTTGGTCAAAACAATAGGTAAATACCTGATGGACGAATGGGCTGTCTCCGAACTTTGGATGCCATTTTGGACGGGTGGAATTTTCATGCCTTTGCTTGTGATTTCTGTTATTTTGCTCAATCAGACTCCTCCACCAAATCGCGAAGACGTGGCCTTGCGCTCTGTCCGAACGCCCATGTCCAAAAAAGAAAGAGTTGATTTCTTCAATGCTTTCAAGCCGGGAATCATCATTCTTGTGTTGGTCTATGTGGTGCTTACCGCGCTCCGTGACATCAGAGACAATTTTGCGGTGGAAATATGGGAGACAATGGGAATCAATGTCAATCCTGAGCTACTTACACAAACAGAAATTCCTATTACCCTAATTCTTTTGGTCATGATGGCGCTCTTGGTTTTGGTCAAAAACAACCAAAAGGCACTGTTCCTATACCATTGGATCATCATTGCAGGACTTGTCCTGGCCGTAGGCGCTACTATTTTGCTACAGTTGGGCCTCATTCCACCCTTCCTTTGGGTTGTCTTGACCGGGACAGGGATTTATATGGGCTACATTCCATTCAACTGTCTGTTGTTTGACAGGCTGATTGCCTCGTTCAAGTCAGCAGGAAATGTGGGATTCCTGATGTACCTGGCAGATAGCTTCGGATATTTGGGTTCGGTGGGTATCGTCACCATCAAACAGTTTGGTATTTTGCAGGACATGAGTTGGCACCTTTTCTACACCCAAGGCATCTTGGTGATGCTAAGTATCGGGACAGGAATGATGCTTTTTACTCTGTTATATTTTAAAAGAAAAACAAAAACCTACGAGTCGGGAACCGTTGAAAACATTTCTTTGGCTTCAAAAATATAAACCATGCAACCATCAGCAATCGTCATTGGCTCAGGAATCGTCGGATTGGCCGTCACAAGAGCACTTTCAAACAAAGGTTGGAAAGTCACCGTCATCGAAAGAAATCCCAAACCGGTTGGTGCATCCATCCGGAACTTTGGAATGGTATGGCCAGTCGGACAAGCACAAGGTCCGACCTTTGACAGGGCTATGCGATCAAGGGCAATTTGGATGGAAATGAGCAAGAAGGCAAAATTCTGGGCAGAAGAAACCGGATCATTACACCTTGCATATACTGACCTGGAAAATCAGGTGGTCGAAGAATATGTGGCAGCAATGCAGGGCATCAAATCAGCCTTTCATTTAAATCCAGCACAGACCGCAGAAAAGAGCAAGGCCGCTATCGTAAATGGGCTCAAAGGTGCACTTTGGACAGAAGAAGAAATGATCGTAGATCCCAGGGAAGCCATCTGGCAAACAGCTGCTTTCCTTGAATCTCTAGAAAATGTAACCTTCGAATGGAATAAGGCAGTCACTGAAATCAACGGAAACAAAGTCAGGTCAGGAAACCAAACCTGGGAAGCTGAGCAGATTTTTGTCTGTAGCGGAGCAGATTTTGAAACGCTCTATCCCGAAATTTTTGATGCCACTCCCATCACCAAATGTAAACTTCAGATGATGCGCCTTGCCAAGCAACCGGAGAATTGGCGTATCGGACCGCCGCTTTGTGCAGGCCTGAGCTTTATCCATTACAAAGGTTTTCATGTAGCTCCTTCTTTGGCCAAACTCAAGTCTATATATGAGGAACAATATCCTGATTTATTGGATCTCGGTATCCATGTGATGGTTTCCCAAAATGGAAACGGGCAACTGACCATCGGTGACAGCCACGAGTATGGCAGGCATTTGGATCCGTTTGACAGGGAGGATATCAACAAAAAAATCACTGATTTTTTGAAAACTTTTGCGGCTTTCAAAGACTGGACTTTGGAATCTTCCTGGCATGGGATTTACCCCAAGATGACTGATGGAGCGACGGAGTTTATCCATCAGGCAAGTCCACAAGTCTGGATTGTCAATGGAATGGGCGGAGCGGGAATGACGCTTTCATTTGGTCTAGGCGAAGAGGTGGTAGAGAAAATAAGCTAAGGACTAGGGTATATTTAGATATCCTGCTATTTTTCATTATGGAAAACGAAATCTTGGTTCAGATCAGCCAAAAGATCAAAAGCATCAGAAAGGATAAAAACCTTACCATTCAGGAAATTGCCGAAAGGGCGGGCGTCACGAAGGGTTTGATCTCACAGATTGAAAACTCGAGGACACTCCCATCGCTGCTCGTGCTGATGCAGATCATCAAAGCCCTGGAAGTGGATCTGAACTTCTTTTTCAATGACCTTAGCCTTGATGGTAGGGAAGCTCCAGTTTTGGTTCTCAGGAAAGAAGAATACAGCAAATTCGAAAAAGAACCTGCTTCAGGCTATCAGTACGAGCGCATCTTCACAAGAAAAATCAAATCAGGAGCAGTCGATTTTGTTTTGCTCGAAATCTTGCCCGGTTCAGTTAGAAATTTTGTAACCACCGATGCGTTTGAATTCAAATATATCCTTCAGGGTACAGTCAAATACATTTTCCGTGATCAGACCGTCGAACTTTTTGAAGGAGATTCCATGCTTTTTGACGGACGATTGGAGCACAATCCCGTCAATGAAGGAAAGGAAATAGTAAGGATGCTCGTTGTTTATTTCTTTGAAAATATGGAATAAGCTCTTGATTTTACTTTTTTATTTGGAAAGAATCAATCAAGCCACCCTCCAGATTGTAAGTTCTAAGTTCCAAAAAATCCCCAACGACTTGAACGGTACAATAATGATGTCCTCTGTAATTTTTTGCGGTAAACCAGGTTCTGGCAGGGGCATTGTCCTCCAAGTTGCCTCCAGATCCTCCTGCCTGCACATAGATTGTTCCTTTTTCAGAATCGACTTTGTCCCCTTTCAAAGGATGCGACCGCATATAAGTATGCAGATGTCCGAAGAAAACCATATCAACTTCATTGGCTTCAACCAGTGAAATCAAGTCTTTCAGTTGTGAATCACCCTGATTTCCGGGTTCCTTCCAGGTATTGCCATAATCATCCTCATCTGCAGAATAAGGTGCATGGTGAAGCACGACAAATTTCCATTTTGCTCCACTTTTGGCCATTTCATTTTCTAGCCAAACATACTGTTCTCCTCCTTTCTGAAGGTCTTTTCGGGGATTGCTGTTGAGCATAAAAAAGGAAGCGTCTCCGTAATCGAAACGGTAAAAGCCCTTTTCACCTGATTGCGGATGGTATTGTTTGTACCAATGAAGGTCTCCGTCCCCATTTCCCGGAACAGTCGCAATGGGAATCCTTGAAGTTAAAACCCCCGTTCCCTGAAAATATTCCATTGTCCACTCAAACTTGGAATCTTTCCATCCACCATCCGTCAGATCCCCTAGATGAATCAAAAAATCAGGTCTTTCTTCCCAAAGTCGTTGGGCAACTTGGTTATTGACCTGCGGTCTGCTTTCTGTATCACTGATGATTCCAAAAAGAAAAGGATTGCCTCTTTGCTTTGCTGTTTGGAAAGAAAGAACCTGAGTAGATAATTTCTCTCCGCTTTCAGATTCCAAATCCAGCCTGTAAAAATAGGTTGTCCCGGGATTCAGATTTTCTAAAGTAATGGTTCTGATGAGATCGTTTCCTGAGTCAAAATTCTTAGACATTTCCAAGGGAAGTTTTTCTCCATAGGTCAAGATGGCTTTGGAGGCCCGATCTGTTTCCCAAACCAATTGGGCAGAATTCTCACCAATATCATTGAGATATGGACCTACCATCAAATGGAACTTGTCAGAATAGAGCTTTCCTGCACTGATTTGCTTTTCTACTTTCGAAATAATACTGGCAATTTCCTGTTCTGTGAGGTCTTGGTTGAATATCGCCGCTTTCTTTATTAAATCATGGGCTTCCATGTAAGGCTCCTTTTCCAAAAAGGATTTTAAGACCAACTGACTTCCTTCCAAAGTTTTGTCCAATTCCTTTTGCCAAACCATTTCGCCTTGTTCAAAAAGTGTGATGTTTTTCCCATCAAAGTTTAGCAAGTAGTGATTCCAGTATTTTTTCCAGGATTTGGAATTGAATTCTGAATTCTGCCAAATCCCTTTTTCTATCATGCCGGTAGTCACTTTTTTATCAAATACCGAAATAGCCAATTCCAAATCATCTTCTTTCCAAAATTCCCAAGAAATCCCAACCGGATTATTGACATGGGTGAGTAACAAAAACTCCAAAGTAAACGGTTTGGAAAAACCGACAGAAAAGTTTTCAAACAGCTGAAAAATAGAAGAAACCGGTTGATTCAGGCTGTTTGATGAGTCAGAAAAACCTGAACCAAACTTTTTAAAATCTTTCAAATAAACGGTTTCATCAGAAGACTTTGTAGCTGCATTTCTTGGAAGGTCATACTGATTCCAAAACCAGAATTCTTTGGCAGGTTTGGAGATTGAATCAGAGGATTGAATCGAAATATTTGGAAACAGGAAGGAAAAAAGGAATAGGAATGTCAGCATTGGAACCGGATTTTTGTTTACCAATACTAAACAGAAGAAAAATAAAAGAGATGAAGGGGCTGTTAAGAAACTGCTATAAAATCATCAACAGAAAAGCCACCGCCAAAAAGGGCTGGTACTTTTCAGCAGTGGCTTTCAATTTTGATATTCTTACTTTTTCATATTTCTACTTTGAAAATGAAAAAGAAACCATCACCCTGTCATTGAGCTTTTGCTCCTCAAGACTGAAAGTCGGTTCTTGGTATGATTCACTCGTATCCATGGCCAACATGGCTTTGGCATTACGCATGACGGGCATGTAGTTGTTATTTCCTGAGGTATAGGTGACATTATGGACTTGGAGTTTTGACAACCCCAATGATTTTGCAATTACCTCTGCTTTTGATTTTGCATCAGCAATGGCGAGTTCGAGCAATTTGGCAGCAGATGATTTTCTCAAGGCATCCGAAACCTGAAACTGCACATTGTAAGTCATATCTGTCGTCTGATGCAATGCTTCAGTGATTTTCACCAAATTCTGTTCTGCAATTTTTACCCTGACTTTGATGGTTTGGGCAGCAACATAGCCACTGTCTTTGGAAGAGTTGTTGGAATAAACCCTGTTGACATTGACAAAATAATTGTCCACGGTAAAAGTGTATCCGCTTACCCTGGTTTTTTTGAGAGCATCCTCAATTGATTTTGTCTTCTTGTTCAGTGCATTGGTAGCCTCGGAAACTTTCAGTGCTTTTTCTGAGAGGTTGATAAACATCAATGCTTCATCCGGCATGATGCTGAGTTCGCTTGTTCCCTCGACCTGAATAAGCGGAATATTTTCCTGTGCAAAAACAGATCCCAACAGGAATAAAAACGGCAATGCAAATAGTAGCTTTTTCATAATATTGGTTTTTTTTAAGTCTTGTACGGAAGATTCAAAACTTAGGCCAGTTTTTTTTCAGTAAACAGAAAAACAAGTTGCCGGTGGATACTGTACAGAGGCTGATTACTGCAAACTTGATTATTTCCCCAAATCCAGGATATCCTTGATTTTGTTGGTTTTTTCCATTTCGTGGTACAATCCTTCGTAGTCATCGGCAATGATTTTATCACGGAACTTCGAAAGGTTAGAAATGTACAAGCTCATAGCCTCAAGGATATTTTTCTTGTTTTCCTGCATAATCGGAGCCCACATTCCCGGCGAACTTTTGGCCAACCTGACCGTCGAAGCAAAACCACTTCCCGCCATGTCAAAGATGTTTTTTTCATCTTCCATTTTATCCAAAACGGTCTTGCCCAACATAAACGAAGTAATGTGCGACAGATGGGAAACGAAGGCCAAGTGCTTGTCATGCTCCTCAGGATCCATAAACCGCAGTTTCATATTCAGCGCTTCCAATATCTCATATGCTTTGGCTTTCAGGTGGATGTCCGTCTTTTCCATTTCACAGATGATAAAAACCTTTCTGTCCAAGAGGTCCGCTTTGGCAGCTTTTGGGCCGGAATATTCTGTTCCTGCTATCGGGTGGCCGGCCAGGTAGTGATCTCTTTTGGGATGCTCTGCAACCGCCTGACAAAGCAATTCTTTGGTCGATCCGAAATCCATCACTAATGTTTCAGAACCAATTTCATCCAAAGTTTGGATTAATAATTCTGACAAAGTATTTGCAGGCGTGGCCAAAACGATGATATCTGTGTCCGCATCGGCCTTTTCTTTGGCTTCATCGATGATGCCTAAAGTAAGTGCATCCTGAAGGTTTTGGGGATTGGAATCGAATCCGGTAAAATGGATTTCCGGCTTAACTTGTTTTAATGCTAGGGAAAAAGATCCTCCTAATAGACCCAAACCGATAATGTGTATTTTTTTCATTGTTGAAAATATATGTGGGTGATGCGTTTATGATAATCGATTTATTGCTTCTTTGATGGATTCCTCTTTGACACAAAGTGAAAATCTTATGTAACCTTCCCCTTGTGTTCCGAAAATATGTCCGGGTGTAACAAAAATAGATTTGTTGTAAAGTAGGTTATCTAACAATTCATCAGATGTTTTTCCCTGAGGCAATTTAGCCCATACAAACATGCCTGCTGTGTCCTTTTCAAATTCCAAACCCAATTTTTCTGCCAATTCCCAAATCAGTTTTCTTCTTTTGGAATAAATTTCATTCAGTCCTCCATACCAATCCCTTCCCAATGACATGGCTGCGATGGCCCCTTGTTGGATTCCGAGAAACATCCCTGAATCCATATTGCTTTTGACTTTGGTGATGGCAGTGATCCATTCGGGTTTACCTGCGACAAAACCAACCCGCCAACCGGCCATATTTGAAGTTTTGCTGAGGGAATTGAGTTCCAAAGCTACTTCTTTGGCTCCTGTAATCTGGAAAATACTTTTTGGATTATCCTCCAAAACAAAGCTGTAGGGATTGTCATTGACGATTATGATGTGATGCTTTCTCCCAAATGCAATCAGCTTTTCTAAAACCTTCAAATCAGCCTTAGCGCCTGTAGGCATATGCGGATAATTGACCCACATCAGTTTGACTTTGCCTAAGTCCTTTTTTTCGAGTTCATCAAAATCAGGATACCAGCCATTTTCTGATTTTAAGTCATAATAAACAGGCTCCGCCAAAAGCATTTTGGTCACAGAAGTGTAGGTTGGGTAACCGGGATTTGGGACCAAAACCTGATCTCCCTCGTCTAAAAAAGTCATGGAAATGTGCATGATACCTTCCTTTGAACCCAATAGGGGCAATATTTCCGCATCGGCTAATAAGTTTACCCCATAATGACTTTGGTAAAAATCAGCGTAGGCGGTTCTCAAAGCAGGAATTCCCTGATAGCCTTGGTAGCCATGGCTCGTTGGCAATGAAGAAGATTGGTGCAAAGCATCTACAACAGATGGATGAGGCGGCAGGTCCGGACTTCCAATTCCCATGTTGATGATTGGCTTTCCTTCCTCCCGCAGTCGGTTGACCTCTTTGAGTTTTTGGGAAAAGTAATATTCCTGAATGCTATCTGTCCGTTTGGAAAATCCCTTCATCTTATTTCCTGCTTACATATTCACCAAAAATCTTCACTTCTCCCCCATTTTGATTGACGGCGTCGATGGCCTTCAGGTATTTGGCGTAATCGTCAAATTGCGCATCTATGAAAAACGCATAGTGCCAGGGATTTTCAATAACCGGAATGGATTGGATTTTACTCAAGTCAAGGTCATTTTCACTGAGCAAAGTCAGGAGCTTGGCAAGACTTCCCTTTTCATTTCTGATAGTGATTTTGAATGAGGCTTTATTGGGTTTTTCAGATTGCTGCGGTTTGTCTTCTTGCAGGAGTATGAAACGGGTAAAATTGTTTTTGATCGTCTGAATGTCATGGGCTAGGATTTCCAAACCATAGATTTTTGCGGCTGTCGAGCTTGCAATGGCACCCAATCCTTTGATTTTTTCATCAGAAATCCGCCTTGCAACAGTAGCCGTATCCACATCATCGATCAATTTTATATCAGGATAATCCTCAAAAAATCGCTTGCACTGAAGCAATGCCATAGGATGGGATTTTACCTCTTTGATATCCGTGATTTTTTGCCCAGGCAAAACCATAAGGTTGTGGGAAATCGGCAGGTAGTATTCTTCAAAAATATGTAAACCGTGCCTGTCGATAAGGTCATAATTTGGGAGAATGGCTCCAGCAATGGAGTTCTCGATCGCCATGACTCCGTAAGGAACCTCCCTTCTTTGAACTGCCTTGGCGACTTCCTCAAAAGTCCTGAAACCCTCGATTTCAGTTTCTGCCCCAAAATAATTTAGCGCAACCTGATGGTGAAAAGATCCCGGAATTCCCTGAATGGCGACTTTCATATTATTTTTTGAAAATAAAATAAACTGCCAAAACCAGAAATCCAAAGCCGATGATATGGTTTAGTTTGATGGTTTCATTCTTGAAAAACACCAAAGTGAAAATCATGAATACAACCAAAGTGATTACCTCCTGAAGCACTTTCAATTCTACCAAAGAAAAAGGCCCGCCGTTTTCTCTGAACCCTATCCTATTGGCAGGAACCTGAAATATGTATTCAAAGAAAGCGATTCCCC
This sequence comes from Aquiflexum gelatinilyticum, assembly GCF_024741135.1. Lineage (GTDB taxonomy): Bacteria > Bacteroidota > Bacteroidia > Cytophagales > Cyclobacteriaceae > Cognataquiflexum > Cognataquiflexum gelatinilyticum. The sequence goes on along the minus strand of NZ_JANSUY010000003.1, from coordinate 56,682 downwards.
AACTGATCAAAACGATCGAGATCAAACCGAGATTTTCAAACCACTTCAAGTCTTTGAATTTCAAATGCCCGTACCAGGCCATGGTCATAAAGGTATTGGAAAGGATCAGAAGAAGGATTGTGTAGGTGCCTTTCATTTCTAGATGTGAGACGGGAGATTTGAGATGTGAGAGGAAAGACCCAAAGTCTTGTGTCTTTTGTCTAATGTCTAATGTCTAATGTCTATTAAGGAAACGTGTTTCCAAAAACTCGGATACGATTTATTAACCACTGAAGGATCTTCGATAATCACCTTCGTTTTGGTCATCAGCGGCATAAATGCCATGGCCATCCTGTGGTCATCATAGGTGTGAATATGGACCTCATTAGGCATTGTCACGGAAGGAATCAAGGTAAAAACTTCATTTTCTCCTTCTTTGAGTTGGGCATTGAACTTCCCCAATTCTTGCTGCAAAGCATAAATCCTATCAGTTTCCTTGATCCTCAAACTTTCCAATCCTGTAAATTTTGTCTTTTGACCAATGATCGCACAAGTCACAGCCACTGTCTGTGCAAGATCCGGGCAATGTGTAAAATCCCAGGAATCAAGTCCTTTGACAGGTTGTTTGGTGAGTTTGACCCCACCATTTTGAAATTCACTTTTGACACCAAGCCTGTCCATGATGTCCACGATTTTGGAGTCACCCTGCAGGCTGTTTTCTTTCAGGCCTTCCAAAAACAATTCTCCTTCATCTGAACATGCCAATAAGCTGAACCAATAACTTGCTCCCGACCAATCACTTTCGACATTGAATTGGGTAGGTTGATAAGCTTGATGGGAAACTTTGATGAAATTTCCTTCCCAAGCATACTTTATACCAAAAGCAGCCATGAGTTCAAGGGTCATTTCGATATATGTCCTCGATCCGATTTTTCCTGTCAGTTCCAATTCGAGTCCCATAGGAAGCACCGGCGCAATCATCAACAGTGCTGAAATGTATTGGGAACTGACGTTTCCCCGGATTGTGATTTTATTTGTTTTTTGTTCTTTCAGGCCATGAATGGCCAAAGGTGGAAAACCTTCCTTATTCATGTAATGGATTTCCGCACCTATTTCTCTCAATGCATCCACCAAAATCCCGATTGGCCTTTCACACATACGGGGCGTTCCGGTCATGACCTTATTTTGATTGGTTGCAGCAACAAAAGCAGTTAAAAACCGCATTGTCGTACCGGCATCCAAGACATCAAATATTGCAGGATTTTCTCCTAGCAACCTGATCATGGTCTGGGTATCACGCGCTTCGGCAAGGTTGCTTAATTTGTTCTCACCTTCGGTAAGCGCATCGATGACCAATGCCCTGTTGCTTTCACTTTTGGACGATGGAAGCGGGATGACTGTAGGTTGAAAAGCACTAATCTGGCTTAGAAATAAAGTTTCCAAGGTTGGATTCATTGGTTTAATTGAACTTGTGAAGTTAATGATTGGTAAAATGAGATGGCTTCTTTGATTTCTTCGGCTGTTCCTTTGATGTTGTAATCACAATTGCCTATTCTTCTCAAAAGTGAAAAGTTTACCGTTGATCCTTCATTCTTTTTATCCTGACTGCACAATTTGATGATATCATCGATATCAGCTTCGAAAAACTGAAAAAACCCGTAAATTTCAGTCAAGGCATCAGTAATGATTTGGAGATCTTCTTTTGGCAATCCTGATTTTTTATGGGAAAGAAAAGCCTCGCAAACCATCCCTACCGCAATGGCTTCACCATGGAGCAAATGTTTATCGGTATTGAGATAAAAAGATTCGAAAGCATGGCCGATCGTATGTCCAAAATTCAGAATTTTTCGCAATCCAGCTTCCTTAGGATCTTTTTCTACCACTTCCCTTTTGATCTGAACAGACTTTTCGATGATCTCCCTCCAATTTTGCTTTTCCCAATCTGCGATTTTGAGACAAGAAAAGTAATTGGCATTTTGGATCAAGCCGTGCTTCAAAACCTCAGCGTAACCCGAACGCATTTCCTCCAAAGGAAGGGTTTGAAGGAAAATTTCAGAAATCAAAACAAGTTCAGGTTGGGTAAATACGCCGATGTGGTTTTTGAAACCATTGAAATCAATCCCCAATTTTCCACCGACACTGGCATCCACCTGAGAGAGCAGAGTTGTCGGAATATTGATAAATCGGATTCCCCTTTTGTAAGTTGCCGCACAGAAACCTCCCATGTCGCCTGTTACTCCCCCACCAAGATTGATGATCAAAGCTTTTCTGTCAAAGCCTTCATCTGTCATCCATTGCCAGATTTGGGAACAGGTGTTGAGGTTTTTGTTGGCTTCGCCGGCAGGAAAAGAAAAATGTTTATGGCCTTCCGGCAAAAGCTTCTCGATAATCGGATAGCAGAATTTTGAAGTATTTGAATCTGAGATCACTCCCAATTGGGAATAGCCCAATTGATTCAGGTATTTACTCAAATCAAAAGAGATATTATTTGAAAATATTACTGACTCCAAAATATTGGGGATTTAAGGTATAAATAGAAAATCTATTTTGGGAGGTAAGAAGTGAGAGGTAAGAGGTGAGGACAGATACCTCTTACCTTTTACTTCTTACCTTCATTTTTTCACGGGATCAGCTTCTCTCAATTGCTTTTCCTGCCTTTTCACAGATTCTTCGTGGATACAGTAAAGCAATTCTTTCATGAATTTCTCTGAAAGGTTTTTCTGCACTCCTTTTTGGGTCCTGGATTCCATGACAAATTTCCACCTGTCAGATTGGAATACAGTAAGGTGATGTTCTCTTTTATAGGCACCGATTTGATCGATCAAGGAAAATCTCTCCTGTAAAATATCCAACAATTGATCGTCCAAATGATCAACTGCAGATCTCAAATCATTCAATCTTTCTCCAGGGTTTTCACTTCCTAGGGTATCTTTGAAATCAATTAAAGAAAGGATTTCTTTCAATCTTTTTGGCGTAACCTGCTGCTTGGCATCAGACCAGGCGTTATCCGGATCATGGTGAGTCTCAATCATCAAACCATCAAGACCAAAATTGATTGCCCTCTGCGCGGTTTCGAGAATTCCTTCTCTGTTTCCAACAATATGACTCGGGTCGTTGATCACTTCCATTCCTTTCCACTCTCTTTTCAAGTGGATCGGCATAGACCAATTTGGTTTGTTTCTGAATCTTTTGTCATAAGAATCAGAAAATCCTCTGTGGATTGCCGCCAATTTATTGATTCCGACTGCATGCATTCTTTCCAAAGCACCGATCCAAAGCTGCAAGTCTGGATTCATTGGGTTTTTGATCATCACAGGAATGTCCACTCCTTTGAGCGCATCGGCGATTTCCTGTACTGCAAATGGATTGACAGTAGTTCTGGCTCCTACCCAAAGTACATCGACTTTGTGTTTCAATGCCAATTCCACGTGAGCAGCATTACCAACCTCGGTTGTGATGGGGATATTGAGGTGATGCCTCACAATTTCCATCCATTTCAAACCTTCTTCACCTATTCCTTCAAAGCTTCCCGGTCTCGTTCTAGGTTTCCAGATTCCTGCGCGGAACATATCAGGAACCATGTTTTCTTTTTTCATGTCCAGGCAGACTTTTTCGATCTGCTCAGGAGTTTCAGCACTACAAGGTCCTGCGATGATGACATGGCCTTCTATTCCGAATCCCCAGTCTTTGATTTGTAAATGGTCTTTCATGATTTGATAGGTTTAATAAAAAAAGCCCGACTCTTTCGAACCGGGCTTTTTTTGCTTTATGATTTTTTAGATTTTTTCTAGACAATAAGCAGCTCCGATTCGGCTTTGAAGACGAAAGTAAAAGTAATAAAAGCTAAAGAAGGCGAATGCTGCGATTAACATGTTTCAAAAGTAAGAGCCTCTTTTTTAAAAACAAATTAATTTATAAATAATTTCTTACTCTTTATTCAAAAATCAGACGAACCATTAAGAATTCAATAAGTACAATCAGAAAATAAGTATATTTCAAAATATAATTTTGCATTGGGGTTTGAAAAAGATGAAATCAAATTGGCTTTTTCGCTGATTATTGGATATTCATATATCCAAACATTCATAATCAGGTTTTTGTAATTTACTCCATTATATATGGCATCAAATAACAAAACATTCCCCTACCCCATGAGGTTTTTTTAATATATTTGCCCCGTAATTTGAGTTATATGCCTGTCAAACCCAATATTTCTTTTGAAAATCTTGAAGTTGCCTTTGCTTCAAAATCCAATGCCGAGCTAAAAAAAATGTACCTGATTTTCGCTACAGTCAACAACAATCTAGCTGTAAGTGTTGGAACCAAGCTTGCCAACTGGTCTTTTGCCCTTGGCCTCCCCATCAAGGGAATCATGAAAAAAACAATGTTTGGACATTTCTGCGGAGGAGAAGACATCAATGATTGTCAGCATGCATTAGAAGAATTGGCCAAATATCATATCCATACCATCCTCGACTATTCTGTAGAAGGAGAAGGCGATGAAGCGAGTTATGAAGTTACAAAAAATGAGATCCTAAGGACTATAGAAAGATCCGCCGGTGATGAAAATATTCCTTTTGCCGTATTTAAAGTCACAGGACTTGGTGATTTTGAGATCATGACCAAAATCCAAGATGGTAAAACTTTAAATGATAAGGAAAAGACTTCATTCGATAAACTCAAAATCAGGATTGATGAGCTTTGTAAAGCAGCCTATAAAGCAAATACCAAAATATTGATAGATGCGGAGGAATCTTGGTTCCAGGATGTGATCGATGGAATGGCCTATGATGCGATGGAAAAATACAATAAGCAATCCTGCATTGTGTACAATACTTATCAGATGTACCGGCATGATTCACTTGCAAAATTGAAAAGAGACCATAAGGTTGCCTTGGAAAAAGGATATTTGCTGGGCGCTAAATTAGTCAGGGGAGCATATATGGAGAAGGAAAGAGACCGTGCCGCAGAAAAAGGATATCCTAGCCCCATCCAACCAACCAAAGAATCTTCAGACAAGGATTATAATGCCGCCCTTGAATTTTGTGTTGAAAACATCAAATCGATGGGCTTGGTCTCCGGTTCCCATAACGAAAAAAGCAACTACCTTTTGACGGAATTGATCTCAAAATATGGAATCAACCCTTCAGAGGAAAGTGTATATTTTGCTCAGCTATATGGAATGAGTGACAACATTTCCTTCAACCTTGCAAAAGCCGGTTACAATGTGGTAAAATACGTCCCCTATGGACCGGTAGAAAAAGTAATGCCTTACCTATCCCGAAGGGCAGAAGAAAACACCTCGGTTGCCGGCCAAAGCAGCAGGGAATTTGACTTGGTAAAAAGAGAAATCGCAAGGCGAAAAGTGGCTAAGAAATAGAGGTTATTGGTTATTGGTTATTGGTTATTGGTTATTGGTTAAAAATTATTTGAACTGAACATATAGAGAAATGCAGGTATTAAGCGAACAGGAATTAGAAAGAAGAAAAGACCGGGAAGAATTGATGAAGTTGGGAATTAACCCCTACCCTGCTGAATCATTCTTTGTCAACGTGACAGCAGAAGATATCCATAAAAATTACGAAAATAGAAAAACTGACTATAAGGATATTTCAATTGCAGGGAGATTGATGACCAAAAGAATCATGGGTTCTGCGTCCTTTGCTGAAATCCAAGATTCTACGGGAAGACTTCAGATCTACCTCAGAAGGGATGATTTGTGCCCTGATGAAGACAAGACTTTCTACAATACAGTATTCAAGAAACTTTTGGGAATCGGTGATTTCATTGGTTTGAAGGGCTATATTTTTACTACCCAAACGGGTGAGATATCTCTCCATGTCACAGATTTGAAGATTCTTTCAAAATCTATCAAACCCCTTCCTGTCGTAAAAAGAGATGAAGAAGGGAATATCTATGATGGGTTTACGGATCCTGAGATGAGATATAGACAGCGGTATGTGGACCTTACGGTCAATCCTGAAGTGAAAGAGGTTTTTGTAACAAGGTCAAAGGTCATTACCAATATGCGCCGTTACTTTGATGACCACGGATGGCTGGAAGTGGAAACTCCCATCCTGCAGCAGGTTCATGGAGGAGCAGCAGCACGTCCGTTCAATACTTACCACAATACCCTGGATATGCCTCTTTACCTGAGGATTGCCAATGAATTGTACCTCAAAAGATTGATTGTCGGTGGTTTTGAAGGCGTATATGAATTTGGTAAAATGTTCCGGAATGAGGGAATGGACCGAACCCACAACCCCGAATTCACAAGTATGGAAATCTATGTAGCCTATAAGGACTACATCTGGATGATGGAAATGGTCGAGGATTTGATCGAAAAAGTCACCCTTTCTATCCATGGTAATACTGTAGTGAAAGTTGCTGACAAAGAGATTGATTTTGCCGGGCCATATAGAAGGTTAACGATGTTTGATTCCATCAAGGAATATGCGGGAATTGATGTTAGCGAAATGGATGAAGCAGGTCTTAGACAGGTATGTCTAGATCTGGGCATTCAGGTGGACAACAGCATGGGTAAAGGCAAATTGATTGATGAAATTTTTGGCGAGAAAGTGGAAGCCAATCTGATCCAACCAACGTACATCACCGACTATCCTGTAGAAATGACACCCTTAGCCAAAAAACATAGATCCAAAGAAGGATTGGTGGAACGATTTGAGCTATTTGTCAATGGAAAAGAAATCGCCAATGCTTATTCGGAATTGAATGACCCGATCGTTCAGCGGGAAAGGTTTGAAGATCAGTTGAAATTGGCTGCTCGTGGAGATGATGAGGCCATGGCCATGGATGAGGATTTTCTCCGTGCTTTGGAATACGGCATGCCTCCAACCTCAGGATTGGGAATCGGAATAGACAGACTCACGATGTTGCTGACAAACAAAACCACCATACAGGAAGTCCTATTCTTCCCGCAAATGAGGCCTGAAAAGAAATTGAAAATCGCTTCAGATGAGGATTTTATGGAATTGGGCATCCCTATCGGATTGCTGCCTGTAATCAGAGACATGAATATCCAAACCATCGAGCAGTTGAAAGAAATGGATCCAAACAAGCTCTTTAATGATGTTTGCGGAAGGAGAAAGAAACTGAAACTAGAAGTTTCCAATCCTACAAAAGAGGATGTAGAGAAATGGCTTTCTTGATATAGGAATAATTCTAAATAAAGACCGAAAACATGTTTTCGGTCTTTTTTCTTTTATGAATTGAACATCCAATCCCATCAATAAAATTTGATTTCAGTTTTTTATATTATTAAATTTTTACACTATTTTTTGATAATTTTACAATGATTAAATATAATTGTTAATTATTTATCAATTAAACAGACCATTCTTTAAAGTATATGAACCTACGTCTCAACTCAGAATTTGGAACTTTGAAAGCGGTTTTGATGCACCGCCCCGGAAAAGAAATTGACCGGCTTACTCCTTACAACAAGGAATTACTTCTATTTGAGGATGTTCCTTATCTTGAGGCGATGCAAAAGGAGCATGATTTTTTTACTGACCTAATCAAACAAACCACCGGAGCACAGGTATATAGGCTTCATGAATTGTTGATTCAGGTTCTCTCTAACAGGGGAATATTGGAAAAACTCATGCATGACGCTTTGACTAAATCCGGTCTGACCCATTTTAAGGAACATATTCTTGACCGATTGTCCACAGCTGAATGCGCAACGGCCCTGACTGCAGGAGTAAAAGTCCATGAACTCAAACGGAAAATCCCAAACCTGTCTTCAGGCGAGTTGTTGGATTATGCATTTGTCATTCCTCCAAGTCCCAACCTGTATTTTCAAAGGGATCCCATGGCCATTACCCCCGGAGGAATCATTTTCTCAAGTATGAAAAAAGAAGGGAGACAAAGGGAAGCCAATATTCTTAGGGCAATATTTGAAAACCATGTTGATTTCAAAGATCATGTAAACCGTCTCTATCCTATCAACGGTCATGATTCCCCGCCAAGTATTGAAGGAGGGGATGTAATTGTTTTATCCAAACATGCTGTGGCCATCGGAAATTCTGAAAGGACAGATGAAAAAGCAATTTACCATGTAGCCAAAGCCTTATTGGCTGAGGGAAGCGTCGAAAGAGTCTATGAAGTTCATTTGCCTAAAAAAAGACAATACATGCATCTCGATACTGTTTTTACGATCTTGGATGAAAACCTTGTGTTGACCTATCCTGATGCATTAAACTCTGTCCTTCAGACTTCACTTTACACTTTGAAAGATATACATGACGACAAAGTAAATATCAAAAGACAGGTTTTGAATGAATCCCTTTTAACAGTTTTGGAAAAAGAAATTCCTCATCTTGAAATCCTTTCGACAGCTGACGGAAAACCTGATTATTCTATGAGAGAGCAATGGTTTGACGGTGCCAATGTATTTGCAATAGGGCCAAGAAGGGTGATTTCCTACAACAGAAATATCCACACCAACCGTGCTTTGAGAAATATGGGTGTAGAAGTTCTTGAAATCCCATCATCAGAACTATCAAGGGGACTTGGCGGACCTAGATGTATGACTATGCCACTGAGTAGGGCAAAAATCTAGTAGCTATTCTTTTGAATAGTTTCTAAAGTCATATTTCGCCCTCAGGTAAAAATGATTTCCCAAGCTATCCACCCGATAGCTTTCTCTCTTTTTGGGAAAAAGTAATCCGGTTGAATTATCCCAATCTAAGTTATATACCATACTGAAATGATCGCTGGTTTTGACTTTGTAGCCAATGATCTGAAAAGATTCTTTATCAAAATAATACCACCAAATATCCACAGCAGGATCATTTGGATCGCCGTCAATCACCTGAACAGTCTCTACTTCCCTCCCATCTTCCAATTTATGAACCCCTTGATACTCTAATTTTTTGGTTTGCTCAAATAGGTCAAAAGGTTTTGTCAATACATAGTAAGCAGCATCAATATCCTTTTTTTTACTATCCAAAAAGCCCTCATTTTGGATTTCATTTTCCCCCATCCAATACCTTGTCTTAACTCCGTCAAAAATCACTTTGTGGACAAGGCTGTCTTTTTTCCAGGTAATTTTAGCTTCAAAAAAAGGCTGATGCCTAAATTCAAGGTTTTGGACCGAATGTGTTTCAACCTCTCCATTTTCAAGAAATAGCCAAGATTCTTTTTCCAATGAAAAGGAATTTAAAGATTTCCAAGTTTCTCCACCCCCATGAGCAATAATTGACTTTTCGATGATTGCTTTTGCTTTTTTTTCAGCAGATGGGGTGCAACAGGTAAACAAACCAATCAAAATGGCAATGATACAGACGGGTCGGAATTTCATAGACTCTTTTTGAATTTATATGGTTTCAAATGTAACAAGTCAATTACTCCATAAAAATCTTTTCCCCTAAAATAAAAAAACCTGAGGAAATTTGATTTCCCTCAGGTTGATTTGATTAAGTTTTAAGTTCTTTTTAGTACCCTGTAGATTTTTCAGGATCAAGTTCGGCATTTCTACGGGCATTAAGGAACCCAGGATCAAGCCTGCTGCTTTTTAATTCGGTTATTGGTGCAGTATCAATTTGAGCCACGCCTGCCAAAACGAGGTTGTTTCTCGAATTATAATAAAGGGCAAAATCATTTGGTCCTAGTTCGATTACAGATGCACAGGCAATGGTCACATTCGTCATATCTCTCATGATTGGATGGGGCCTTAAGGATGTGCCAGGAAGAATGTTGTATCCACAATCAACCGCATTTCCTACATTTCTCATGAAAGCACCCATATTAATTAGGAACTGATTTTCCACGGCCAAACCTACACTGGTATAAAAGCCATCCCATTCTCCGATAAAAATAATTCTTCCGCCTTCTTCAGCGAATGATTTCATCTCATTAATTTCCGCAACAGAAAACTGAACTTTTGGAAGCCACAAGAAAAGGATTTTGACATCATCAGGAATTGAGGTCAATGGTGTATTGGATGAATTGATAAAATCCAGGTCAAAGCCATAATTCCTGATTTCATTATGTAGTCTCGAATGGGTTCCAGAGGTATTGCAAGATTCAGGATAGCCAGAGTTTCTTCCGCAATCAAACCATACGCGGGTACCATTTGCCCTATCACCAACCGTAGTATAATTAATCAAATTCCTAACCAATAAAAGATTGTTGGGATTATTCAATGAAGTATTATCAATATGGTTAACATCATTGAACACCACCACATCTCTACCTGGACGAGGTGCTACAGATTCCTGCACAAACAAATCAGCAGAACCTTCCACATCAAATGATTTTGCACTGACTTTGGTCAAACCAAATTTCTTACCTTTTGCCAAACCGTTTTGGTCTACTGATGCAACTTCTTCTTCTGAAACAAACCACTCAACTTTCAAATTCTCCAATAACTCTCCATAAAAATTATACACTTTTGCTTCAAATTTTTGCTCGCCATCTACCAGTATTGTCGCTTCTTTTGGTGTAATTTCAATTCGGGCAGGGCATGTTTTATCTTCAAGCCTATATACAACTCTTAGAGTTTGTTTTTCGACCAATGGTACGATATTGTTATCCAATTTTTTGGTTTCTTTGGAAACGATCGCCACATCAACAAATCCCAAAACCTTTTCCCCAATTCGAACCCTAACCCGGTATATTTTCCCTTTTTCCGCCCTTGATTTTGAAGTATCCCATTGAGCTTCATAAAACTCTTCTACAGAATTTAAAATGATTTTATTTGAACCTGATCCTTCCCTTGAAAATGAATGAAGTACAGTCTTGAATTCGAAATCATCACTGATTTCCACTATTGGCGATAGATTTGGGTTAAACTTTCCATTGAATTTTGGCTCTTGGCCTATGGTAGGTGCCAAAAAATAAAATTCATCCACATTGCCACCATTTGCAGCATCGGAAACACCCATTTTCCCGAAAGTGGAGGATAATGATTGAGATAAAATGGCGATGTCGTTATTGATATCCTCATCGTCAAAAATGCTTTCTGAACATGACCATGCTACCAAAACAACTGATAAAAACAGCCAAAACTGAATTTTCCAAAGATTAAATTTTGGAATAGACTTGAAGTAATTAAAATAGGTTTTCATTTTTTTTAAAAATTAAAGGTTAGAATTTGATATAGTTATTGAATGAAGTAAAATCGTTTTTTAACCTGCTGGGAATGATAAAATTAGAAATTCCAATCCATTAAAGGTTAAAACAATTCTTATTGGGAGAGATCAATGTACAGTTGCCTTCATTTTTGGTACCATTGCCTATTTTGAATGTGTAAAAAATCTTCAAAATAGTTATTTTTAAATATTTAATATTTATTTAACCCTAAAAAAATGTTATACAAATAGTTTTTTCAGCATTTTAATTTCATATATTTATTATTAATCAAAGTGGGAATTACTTTTTTCCAAGATGATTGGTTAAATAAAATATGTCTGCTTGAGTATTAAAAAGTACCTCTGTTTTGAATCTGTAATGTTTTGATTATAAATTATTTGATTTTAAATGGGTTATTGCCCTCTAAATAATCCACTTTGTATACTATCCATACCCTAATAAAACCATGGAAAGGATAAAAAATATGATGATATCAAAAATTGCCATCCCTATATTGAATGGTTTTGAAATCCTAAATATCTATGAAATAATAAGGTGTGAAGCAAATGGGAATTATTGTAAAATAATCTCACCCAATATTCATGATGCCAAACAAACTGAAGTTAGAATAGTGTCCAGAAATCTTAAGGAAATATGTAGTTATTTTTCAAAAAAAGGTTTCATCAGGATACACCATTCCCATTTAATCAATCCTATTTATATAAAAAAAATATTGAAATCTGAAGGAGGAACGATAGAAATGGTTGACGGGATTAAGATTAGGATTACCCAGAATAAAGAAACGATTTTAAATGAAATTTTCGACAACGTTCCAAAAATCTGAAAATTCTAAAAATATAATTACCTCTCAAAATCCAAAAAACATTAATAAAACTCAATTTAAAAGGCCTTTGGTAGTGAAAGGTAGCATTTAATCACTGTTGGAAAATCACCAAAGATAACCACAGGATTTATCATGATTCAATCATTTTTTTCAATTCCCATTATCAATAGCCAGCAGTATTTTTTGAATTTGATTTGATTTTAAGATTTAACCCTTCAAGATTTCCCATAGAAACCAATTCAGAAATAGGCTGAGTCTCGATTTGGGCGACGCCTGCCAGTACCGAGCGGTTGGATTTATCATAAAACAATGCAAAATCGTTCGGTCCCAATTCAATTGCCGAAGCACAGGCAATGGTTAGGTTTTCAATTCCCCTTGTTATTGGATGGGCTCTCAAAGACGCGCTTGGGAGAGTGTTGTAACCACAGTCCACTGCCTTTCCTATGTTTCTCATGAATGCTCCCATGTTGATCAAAAATTTATTTTCTACATCCAATCCCTGATTTCCATAGAATGCATCCCACTCCCCAATGAAAATGATCCTTCCTCCTTCTTCTGCAAATTTCTTTAGTGTATTGATTTCTTCGATTTGGAAATGAACAGTTGGAAGCCATAAAAAAATTACTTTGACATCAATCGGAATGTCAATCAATGTACCAGCTGAAGAGGAAATATCCTCCAATACAAATCCTTCATTTCTGATCAAATTCCTTAGAGGATCATAACGTGATGAGGAACCGCAAGGAATGGGGTTTTCTTTCAGATGGGCGGAGGATCTGCCGCAATCAAACCAGATTTTGGTACCGAGATTCCTGATCCCGGGTGTAGAAAAATTGACAAGATTCTTGACCATCAATTGGTTATTGGGATTCTCTATGCCTTCGTCAAAAAAAGGATTGACATCATTGAATACAACGACATCCTTGCCAGGACGGGGGGAATCATCATTTTCTTGAACAAAAATAAAGGCGGTTGCCGAAACATCATTTGCAGTAGCTTTAACAGCTGAAAATCCAAATTTCTTCCCAACCACAAGTCCATTTTGATCTGTTGAAGCAATTTCCTCATCCGAAACGGACCAGTTAATTTTTTGATTTTCCAGGACTTCTCCATAATAATTGTAGACCCTAGCCACATACTGCTGCTTACCGGAGACCATTACAGTCGCTTCATTGGGTGACAATTCAATTTTTGCAGGACATATTTTTTGCTCAATCCTGAAGGCTAACTTCAAATTTTCATTTAGCCTCAGGGTTTGGATGTTACTGTTTGGTTCTCTGGCATTGTTTGATATGATCGCAAAATCTGCGAAACCGAGGATATTGTCATTTACCCTAACCCTGATTCTATAAATTTTTCCTTTTGTAGGTTTTGATTGAAGTGTGTTCCAATTCACAAAATAGAATTCCCCTTGCCTGTCAATCTTAACTTTACTTTCCCCATTTTCATTTAAAGTGAATCTTTGATGAATCACTTTGAAATCAAAATCATCACTTATTTCCACAATTGGGGATAAATCCGGATTGAATTTTCCATTAAATTTTGGTTGCTTTTCAACAGTTTGAGCAAGAAAGTAAAACTCCTCTATGCCATCATTGGCGGCATCAGAAATACCGATTTTACCATATTTGGAAGAAAGGGACTGGTACTGTATGCTTATATCATCAATGAAATCCTCATCCTCAAAAAGATTGCCTGCACATGAACTCAACCCAATAAAAAAAACAAACAGTATGCAGATCTTTTGTGTATAGCCCAAATAGTTTAAAAACTCAATTTTAAAGGTCACTTTTCCCATGTGAATTAAATTTCTCAGATTTTCAATAATATCAGCCAGCATTCTATGAAAGAGAAAGTGGAGGAATTTACAATTGAAATGATTTTGATTAATTAATTACCGGGCTACAATCATTTACTACTGGAAATCAAAACACAAAATTTGGGCTTCGTCTTTTGATCCGACTACTTAAAGTAAAGTACAATACCTACTGAACTTAAGCTCTTGTATTCAAACAAATAACAAAATAAAATCTTTTAAAAACAATCGGATTTTTTAAGAACGAAATGATAATAGAAAATTTTAAAGGGATTTAAAAAAACAGAATTTTATCATGGCGTCTTTCAAAAAAATAAGGGTCTGATATGCAATTAATTATCATGAAGAAACATCAAATACGCTAAAAACCGGCAATTGAAAAATTATTCAATCCCCGGTTTGTTTTTAGGCGATAGAGGTTTAAAATAAATTTCCTTTAAAATAAAGACAAATAAAATCCCATATTCTACCAGCAGTAAAACACCACTTTCATCAAAATTCTCATTTGAATAAGTATAATAGGACAAAAAAACCAACCCTGTCCAAACCAAAAAAATCCTACTCCCAGTCAAAACACTGATTCCAAAAGCCGGTATGATATACCATGGATGGACAACATTTTGGAAAAGTAGATAAATAAGGTAGACATATATGATCCCTAAACATAATTTTTCATTATCCCTTGCCTTGTATACTAAACTAAAAAAAATGATGGAGACGAAAGCCACAAAACTTAATATAGGTCCGACGTAGGCAATGGGGTTATAGTCAATGAAAAACCTTGAAATCCAAATTGTCAAATAGTACAAAGAGGCATTGAATTCAAATGTGCTTTGAAAAAGGCGAAAGCTTTGCCAAAATTTTTGAAATCCATTTGAGAAAATCAAAGGAAATAAAAAGGTTGAAATAAAAACTGAAGAAAATAGAAAAAAAGAAAATACTTTATTTCTTTTCAAACCAAGTAACAGTATTGGTCCAAGAATTAAGGGTGTTAATTTGATTCCTATGGCAAAGGACCAACCCAAGGCTGCAAACCCTTTTCTTTTTTTGATCCAAAAATAAACCAAGCCTAAAATACCCGTCAAAACCAAACCCTCGAAATGAAGATTCCCTGTGAGCTCGATGATCACAAGCGGGTTAAAAGCATATAACCAAATTCCTGAAATTGGTTTATTTAACAGGTTCATGATTTTGTAAAGCAGGTAAATATTCAAAAAATCAAAAAGAATTATGAAAATTCTAAGGATTATAATGTTCTTCAACAAAGATTCACCTGCAAGAGATGCTAAGTAAAAAAATGCTTGGTGTAAAGGAGGATAAATCGAAAAGTAATTAGGAGAATTTAAGTTTTCAAACAGAAAACCTAAATAGGAATCTGAAGTTTTTTCCAACATTGGTAGTATTTCAGATGGTGACGTCAAATATGGATTAAGGCCTAATTTCAGCAAGTGTCCATCAAAAATATATCTGTAAAAATCATCTGAAAGTTCTGGAATTGCTAAGATTAATGTAATCCTTAATACCAATGCCCAAAGCATTCCAAATTTAAAAGAAAAACCCTTTTCACTTATTTCAGAATAAATTATGAAATAAGATAAAAAGCAGGTGGTATAAAAAAACAAAGTCAGCCAAAATTCTTCCCTTGGAATCCAATAACCCAAAAAGAAAATGGAAATAAGGTATAAAAAGAAGGAAATTGAAAATTTCAAATCCAAGTAGTTTAATTATTGTAAATAATCGATTTTAAAGTTGGCAGTTTTTATTGACATATTTTTCTATCTTAAATAGTTGTCACTAAATAAGGAAATAAAAATTTGGCTGACATTTCTTTTGAATAAGGTGTTTGCAATTTCATAGTAAATGACTTTTAGGAGTAATTATTAAATGTTAATTGCGGATCATAATAAAAGAATACCCTTACTTACCCAATTAATAAAAAAGACCCAAATCAAACCATCCTATGTGACATACCCTTAATTTCACATTATCCTGTTCAAGTTTTCCAAGGTTTAAATGACAGTATTTGAGGAACGCTTTTCATCAATTTTTCTGAAATTGTATAAACTGAATTTAAGTTTCTAAATATTTATAGAAAAACAAACTTCCAAATCCAACTTTTACGTTTTTCTAACTTAGGAAAGTATAGAATCCTTGATTTGGCATATACATTGTAATTCAAATTTCTGAGATTAAAGTCCTTTTGATTTTATCGGAACATAAATTATTCACAAAAAATAAAAAAAACACATTATTGGTATTTATTGCCAAATGTAAGTATCAAAAAAATGTAAATAATTGTTGGAAAATTAAATTTTAATAGCTTTTGACCTCCAAAATTCGAAATTTTAAAAAACATATGAATTTATTTTTCATTTTTTTTAAAAAATCATTTCATCTTATTTTAGTTTTTAAATCATATTTTTTGCTTTTTGAATAATTTTTTATGCATTTTATTTTTATTTAAATTTTATGCTTCTATATTTGGAGCATCAAACGGAGAAAATTAACCTGGTGGACATGATTATTTAAAAGCTTATTAACGGAATTGAAATACAATTTTATGTATATTTGCAACCGTTCTAAAGCCTAAAATGACATTTCATCTTTCAGTTAATTATTTAAACGGTAAAACGCTCGATAATCTATCTTACAATTAAATTTTTAAAGGCTATGACAAATCATCAAAAATCAAACGTTCCAATTCTGGTTTTCTGGGACGTAATCAGCTTGACAATTGCATTCTTTATTTCACTGTATTTTTACAGAATCAATGACCTCAATTTCCAAAAAATGGAAATTGTCTTTTTGCTTGGATTAATCTCACTTTGGCTAATCATAGGTTATTCTAATAAATTATATGTAGAATGGACTGGGAGTTCATTTGTAAAATCAAGATTAAGTAAGTATTTCAAAACTTACTTTATTCTGGCAGGAATCATCGGAATACTTTATTTGGTATTTTCTTTCCCAAAAGATGTTAGGAATTTATTGATTGCAATCCTGGCAGGCATACCTTCTTTGGGAATCATCACAAATTCTTTGGTAATCAGGTTGGCCGCACCAATCAAGGAAAGGCGAACCAAAATGAGTACAACTTTAATTGCAGGCTCTGGTCAATTGGCAAATAAAGTAGCAGGGTTTTTAGAATCAAGTTCTTACGCGAGGTTTGCAGTTCAGGGTTTTATTGATTGCAACCCTGAGGTAAATGGAAAAAGCAAGCATGAAAGGACCGTCGCTACCCTTGATAGCTTAAAGGAATATTTAAAATATAATTTTGCTGACGAGATCATCATTGCATTGCCTTACAATGAAATGGATAAAATTAAATCAATTGTGGAAATTGCTGACTATCATGGGACGAGAATTCGTTTTGTTCCCGATTATCAGGGAATATTTGGTGAGAATTTTAAAACTTACCAATTTGGAGATCTACAGTTGGTCAATATAAGACAGTTGCCCTTGGATAATTGGTTTCCAAACCTTTTAAAGAATATTTTTGATATTGTTTTTGCATCCACAGTATTGCTTTTTCTTTCTCCAATATTTGTGGTTATCGGTATAATGATAAAAATGGATTCTCCAGGTCCGGTATTCTATACCCCTATTCGGGTAGGAAAAGGTGGGAAACAATTCAAGGTATTTAAATTCCGGTCGATGAAAACCAATGACAGTGTAGTTGGAGGGACTCAATCGACAGTTAAGGACGATCCAAGAATAACCAAAATCGGTAAATTTCTAAGAAAATACAGTTTGGATGAATTGCCTCAGTTTATCAATGTATTGACGGGTGAGATGAGTGTAGTAGGTCCTCGTCCACATAGGATATTCCTCAATCAAGTGATGCAGGAAACTGAAGATAAATATATGGTCAGGCATTATTACAAGCCGGGAATTACAGGCTGGGCACAAGTAAATGGATGGAGAGGTCCCATGGAGACAGAAGAACAAAAGAAACAAAGAACTTCCCATGATTTGGAATATTTGAAAAAATGGACTTTACTCTTCGATATCAAAATTATCTGGTTGACAGTTTTTGGTAAGAAGACGCATGAGGAAGCATTTTAAGTCCTTCATAATCCATTAATAAAATCCAAAAGGTTACCCAAGCATAGGGTAACCTTTTTGGTTTTAAATATTAAAGGCACAAGTTAAGTATCACATCCAAAATTTAAATTTGAGAGATTTCTAAGATAAAATTAGCTGATTACTTTTTTCCTTTTCATTATTGGACTGGGTTAGAAAAAAACCTGCCTTCTAAAAGGCAGGAGATATTTTCTTTCTTAAAAGCCATATTACTTTTTGTGAAATAAAATCCAATATTTAATTCCTTAATTTAACAAAAGACTGTATCCTGATTTCCCTATGTTTGGAATTATCGACCTTCTACCGGGTCTTTAAATTATCCGTTTCACTTTCATTCAGGAATTTTTATAAAAAATGTGTGCATGCAAAAAATTGGATTCAATAGTAATAAAAAAACGAAGTTGAAGTTTTATCTTGTTCTACCATAGAAAAATCATCCCTTTCATATTAAGATATGTATGTTTGGTAAAATTAACAGCAAAATTTTGCCACTAAAACTAAAGCTGAATAGATACGTAGGTGAAAATAACCAAGAATGAAAAGTTTGTTGTACTTCGGAGCAATACCTTCTTAAGCAGTTACATCCAAGAAAACAGCAGGAAGTCTAGGAACAACAATGTGCCTCAAGACAAAAGGTGAGACGTTGGTTTTCGCAGGATTGCCTCAATATTTTTTTGTTGATCCCTCCTCCTTTCCTTAGAGACATTATTTTGTTTTTGAATTCTGTTTGTTTCTTGAATTTTCTTAAATAAATGAAACAGGAAGTGATTAGAATTCAAAGCAATTTTAATTGAAACCGCACCACGGACATATAAATTGTCCTGCCGAGAAGCAAATCTTCGATAAAAATACCTTAGTGAACGCTGTCCTACCATCACCACTTTTTTACTCCTGGAAGTCAGAACCCAAATAATTTTGTACGATCCGTGTTCAGGGAATTCAAAAGACCTGAATAAAGAAACACAAAAAACCTCAAGCGGCTAATGGCCGGAAGAATACCAGTTCTCGATCCTATAGGGTGTAGGAAACCTAAACCAAAGGTGTAGAGACAATTTGCCCACCATTTTTGTTTAGAGGTATTCCATCACCTTTTCAACCGGTATACCATGAAATCGGGCGTATTCATCAATAGTGACCAACTGGTGGTTATCTTTACTGAAAAAAGCCTTAATCTTCTTGAGCAAACCATAAGCGTATGTTTTGCTTCTTCCTGTAATTTTCATGATGTCCTTTGCATAAATGACACTTCGTTCTCTTTTTGCCATACTCATGTTGGGTCAGACATAAGTTATAAAAACCGGGGAAGGGAAGTCTGATAGGCCCTTCCGGTAGCAAAAGGTCAATGACCATAAAATCTGTGGGTGAATAGGTCACTCCATGTTGTTTTTCACGTAAACTAATGTTAACATAAGTTTAATTTCAATTTATCACAAATGTTTTTCAAAATAAATTTAGACATCTATAGTTGATTGTCTAAGAAATCAGGGATCACTTTGACCCCTGATTAATTTTAAATTAAATTATTCAATCCGGTAATTCCGGTTTCCTTTTGGTTTTTTTCATCAACCCATCCAATTTGGTCCGGATGGATACCTGCTCAGAAATCAGCCCGTTACAGGTGTTTCTCAGTTCGCTGTAATCCTTTTTGAACTGCTTCATTTCCCGGGAAATGGAACTCAGGTGGTAGGTGATGATGGTGAGTAAAAGGGAGATGATCCCTTCCATCATCGGCTGTATCTCTAATCCATCCATGAGAGTTCAAACTGCACAAGGTTTAAAGCCGCATCTGGAAAACTTCTGATTTCAAGGATGACATCCTCATTCTGGTCCATGATGGAGTAAACCAATTCTTTGAACTTTTCAAAAGCATGGCGTGATTGTGACCCCCGTCCTTCTCCAATGATTTTAGAAACAGGAGTGATTGAGGTGGCAGCTCCAATTTTCGGAGCCTGCGGCAGGATTCTGACCAATCCCCTTCCAGATACATCCCTGATAATAAGGTGCCAACCGTGTTCCTCAGAATATTCCCTTTCCAAAGGGTATGCCCCTTCAGGAATACAAGAATCGGGGTTGTTTCTCCGCCATGTGGATAACGGTATGGCAGATTTTGTATCCGTCGAACCTGATGGTGCCATTGGTACCACCGGGCCAATATTCGCGTTCGAGGTGTATCAGCATGGTCCTATTCGATAAAGATGATTTTTGCCGAATTGTGGGTTTTGTCATTCATGGGTACATTCCCCCATTGACCTCCTGCATATACTCCACCCCAATCGCATAGACCTGTATGGTCCCGGCAGTAGCAATCTTGGGGATGGAAACCTGAAACCCTGTTAAAGGCTGCTGGTTGATTTCAATATCCACAGATGAAACCAAGTTGGTCTCATAAGTACCCTCTGCGAGGTTTAGGGCAGTAGCCACCAAAAACATCCTCGCGTGTGAAGCTCCCATTGGCCTTGCTAGTTTGGTACCAGGAATAAACTCAGGAAATGCCACGTTCAGGTCAGTGGGCGTAGTCTCCATGGTATGCTGGACAAACACTGCTGTACCCCAAAGGGAGTTGACATTGAAGTGGAAGCCATTGATCAGGTTATGGTCACCCAAAGCGAAGTTCCTTTCTCCTCTTGGGCTTACGAGATCGGATTTGATTACTTTCATTGCCAGGGCATAGAGCCTGTTGTGGGTTCTGAGGTCCTTTGACCTGAGTGTGATTTCCCTGAAAGCATTTTTCAAAAGCTGTGAGGCTGCAGCTGCCTTTGCAAATTCTGCGAGGTTTTCCCGAGTCCTCTGGAAATTAGGATCATTGAGGATCCTAGATTTGCTGATTCCTCCTTTTTGTCTTGCAAAGGAACCGTTTGCTCCTTTGTAAAAGGTAACATCTCCAATGGTGCCTTCTAACTTTAAGAAACTGGATTGTCTTGCCATTTTTTGTTATGGTTTATGTGAAACATACTCAAAATTGAAACTAAGTCTGCTCAAATCATAACGAAAGTGTACTATACGGAAAAAAAGGAAAGTTAGGAAAATGAGGAAGGATTGGAGGTTATTTGTTTAAGGGTTATTCGGCTTATTTTTTTGGGGTTGGAAGGGTTGTAGTTGTTGTGATGGTTGTCGGGAGTCCGGTTATCGAGTTGGGGTGGTGAAGTCGGAGAATTTTAAGAAAGTATGTATCTAGGGGGGTAAGCTCGCACTATCCCTTACTTTGGTACTACTCTGCTACTACTTTGGTACTACTTTGGTAGGGCTTTGCTCCTACTCGGAGGAATGGAAGATGGGGAGTTGTAATGGTTATAATTGTTGTAATGGTTCTGGAGTTTTCGAGGTTGTCAGGTTCTAGGGAAGTCCGATTTTCTAGTATCAGGTTTTCAGGAGGGAAGAAGGGAAATTTTCTTGTGGAGATGAAGATTGATGAATTAAGAATGAAAAAATGGCGCTGGGAAGAACTAAGGTTGGAAGACGGATAAAGGATTTTTGGAAGGGTGGAAGATTGGGAGTTGTAATTGTTATAATGGTTATTATTTTTATAATTGTTATAATTATTATAATGGTTGTCGAGTTTTCGGGTTGTCAGGGGAGTGTTCATTAAACTGTGCATTTCCTTCAAACCGTTCATAAAAGTAAGTAATTAGGTCCTCTCGGATTTTCAGGTTGCCGAATTTGAAAAGTTGTAATTGTTCTAATAGTCATAATTGTTGTCGGTTTATCTTGCTACTTTTGAATTGGATCTAAAAATCGGGTAAAGCATTATACATTGAAATAAACAATCAATTCCTTTATGCCGGATTCAAAAACTTTGAATTAATCTTAAAACCTGAAAACTTATATTTTGGTCAGAAAGGCGGTATAAAACTACCTCAACATGAATTTCTACTTTATACCTTAGAAAATTGGGTTTTTTTATTTTTTATATAATTCAATAGTTTTTTTTGATTATCTGCTAATTCAAAAATACAGTTTGAATGAAAATCTTCTGGAACTGATTTTCTATGAATATTGGATAACATTTTTAATAATTCCTCTTCTCTGCCTAATTCATAGCAGGAACATAATAAAACGTATTGTTTTTCTCCAGAAATGTTCCTTTCTTCTTCATTATTTCTTTTGGCATCAATTGGGATTATCCAAACAACTCCAAATAGTTCATTGTCTTGCGTTAACGTAAACATTTGTTGCCCAAATTCAATTCTGCTAAGACAATCCAAAAACAAAGATGATCTAGGTATTCCTGCTTTTTTTTCGTCCCAAAAGAAAAGGTCCGAAATTTTGTTGTTGCGAAGTATAGGATTACTCAATGTTTCATTTTCAGTTAAACTTTCACCGTGATATGGCCTTAAAATATCTAAGACATTAAGTCTTATACATGTGGATTTTGAACCTAAGAAATAGGTGGTGAATGGTATTTGGGCATTCAATATTTTATTTTTAAAACCCATTAAATAATTTTTCCAAATAAGATAAGCATCAAAGATTTCTTTCCAATTGAAAGCCGTATTAGTTTGTTTCTCCAATCCTTTTTTTACTTTTTGCTTTAAATTTTCCTTGAATTTCACCCCCCATGCAAAGGTTTTGGGGCCAAACCACCATTCAAACGCATCTCCTTGTTTGTTGGCTAAAATGGATTTATACCCATCCGCCCCTCCTGGAGTCAAGTCGAAATAGGGGATGTTTGTATCACTTAATTCTATTCCTAACATTAAAAAATGTAAGATTCCAGGTGAATATTTTGAATAGAAAGGGGAATGGCAGTTTATTCCTTGAAGGTGGACAATATCTGTACCCATTATCCCAACATTGGATGCGATAAGTATATTGTCAACTGACAGGGAAGTTACATGAACATGCCCCAAATCAAATAATCGAAGTAAAAAGTCCTTCCTATGAGGTTCATTAAAAAAGAAAGTTTTGTTGTAAAGGGCACCCTTCCGAAAATCACTTTGCAATGCCATTTCATCGATCAATAATTCAAATTGCTTAAAATCAGTTATTCTTGAAAAGCGCAATTCTCCTATCCTATTTAAACGATTAATTTTCTCTTTTCTATTTTTCTTTTTAAGTTCAAGTTGAAGGCTTTCTTTATCCGTTTGCATGATTGGATGAATGTAATGTCTAAAAAATGAATGATGTTTAAGAAAGCTGCTTGTTTTGAAGACATCAAGAGGTGTAGTTCCAGGGACATATTTCATGTAAATGGATTTAGAAGGAAAAGTCTTTTGAAATTCTTTCAAAGCGGATTCCACAAAATCATTTTGCCTTTGAGGCGTGGATAACCATACTTGGTATTCTGCTAAATCAAATCCCGGACCCGTAAATCTTCCATTTGACTCAGTCAAAACCCATAGTCCTGATATGGATTTACCATCCCAATCACAAATTATGGTAGGTTCATGGCTTGTAAAACATTGAAACCATGTCAAAACAAAATCTTTTGATTGAAAAATTGTAGCCCAAGGGCAGAAAGAATGTAATTCATCCCATGCCCTCAAGAAATCCTCATTTATAATTAAAGCTCGAGACTGCAATGGCAAATGTAAACTGTAATTGTTCATCGGATTTTGATGGTTAATTTTAATTTATATACCCACAAACATGGATTCCCAAAATTAAGGTAGAAAAATAATAGGTATTTTAAATTTAAAAACTGGCATACTATGTTAACCTAAAAATAAAGGTGTTAATTGTGTGATTATTTAATTTTTCTAAATTTCAGGTCTTTACACCAAAATTAATTTAGGTTGAAATTTTGAGTGTATGCCAATTCATTGAATAGAATTTTTTTAAAATAATTGGTTTCACAAAAGATCGCCCATTAAAATTTCTGAGCATGACTTTTCTTTTTATAAACGTCAACAATAAGTTCCTTTAATGATTCTGCGACATGGGAAGCAAGAAAATTTTTTTGGGCAAAATGGTAATTCATTTCTGAAATTTGGATTAACCAATTTTGATCGTTAATGATCGCATTCACATTTTCTGCGGCCTTTATCATATCCAGGTCTTCAAGTAATACACCCATTTCTTTGTCAACAAAAAAATCTTTTAAGCCTCCAACAGCTGTAACCATACAAGGAATCCCAAATGCCATTGCCTCTAAAACTGACAATGGCATTCCCTCAGAATAGGACGGAAAAAGGAGAAAATGACCTTCTTCCAAAAGAAGTCTCTTTTCAAGACCCTCTACATGACCTAAAAAATGAACATCTTGAATATTATTCATCGTCACGAAATCCTTGGCAGATTTGAGAAAACTACCCTCTCCCCCTATCTTAAATTGCATTTTCTTGCTCGGATTAATAAGTTGAATTTGCCTATAAATCTGAAGTGCTTCAATAATACCTTTTGCCTTTTCTACTCTCGCTAAAAAAATAAAAGTGAAAATAGATTCATCCAGAAATTTTTTGGTAGGGTTAACATATCCTTCTATCAAGTTATTTTCCACAACTGTTTTCCCCAAGTATATTTTTTGATCAAACCCCCAAGACTCCAATTTTGATTTAAAATCTTTTGCCAATACAACCACAGTTGAGGCTTTTTTAAACTGGTTTAACGGAAATTTATTAAACCCTTTGTTTGTTTCAATCCTTTGCTCATAGTCCTTATTCCAACCATGAAAAAAAACCATAAAATCTTTATGAAAAAGCTTAAGTATGTAAATAAAAACAGCATCTCTACTGCATCCGGACTTGGCTAAGGAAGTGTTGATCAAAATAAAATCAGTTTTGTGAAATAATAAATGAATTAAAAACTTTATATAATCAATGAAATAATTGAAAATTGCCCAATTTTCATTGTGTGAGGATCTATTCCCCCTGAAAAAATATTTGAAGTTTGATCCGAAAAATGGCCGTAATGATTTATAAAACAAGGCAACCCCCCCCTGTTTGAAAAAATGGGGAACGAAAACAAGTACTTTTAGTCCATTTGATTTCATTATGAAAGATTAAGCCTTTTTCCTTTCTGAAAATATTTTTTTCTAATCTTAATTTCTTTATTTGAATTAAATAATTCTTTCAATATATCCCAACCGCTACCAAAAAGCAATTTTAGATAAATAAAAGATAGGTTTCCTTTAGAAATTCCTGTCCTAGGAATACTTAAGGGATTATCTTCCATCGAAAACCTTTTGTTTTCTGTTGAAAAGGCCAATCTGATTCCACATTCTTTCAGTAATTCCATTTCGCGATTGGAAAAGTCTAGGGTAGGTACACCATTAGGATATGCAAACCATTTTACTTTTTCACCAATCATATCCTCTAACTCCAAAATACAATCCTTAATTTCAAACACAACTGTATTCATATCCTCATTGGCCAAAATTGGGTGATTGTAAGTATGTGCACCTATTTCCACAAGTCCTGATGCTTTCAATTCTAATAACTGTTCTAAATTTAGCCCCATTCGAGGTTTTGGTTCAATACCTTGTGACAACCTAAAAGCATCAATAAGATTTATCAAATCTTTTATAGGTAATTGTTTCAAAACTGCATAAAGTTGGTGCCTTCCTTCGAATCGTAATGTACTGCCATAAATCTTTGAATAAAACTCAAATAACTTTTGAAAATCATAACCAACTATTTCTTGAAACCAAAAATTGCTATCTGTTTTGACACACAGGGGCGAAACATAAATTGAAATAGGAATCTTATATTTTTTTACTAGGGGAAACAAATGGGTATAAACGCTTAAATCTCCATCATCTACCGTAATATGGCAGGCATTCTTAAGTTCTAAACCTCTAAAGTAGAAATTCTCAAGCTGAGAAAGTGAAACGAAATTATAATGTTTTTTAAGTAAAATAAAAATACGCTCCATCCAATCTGAATTTTTAATTACATGGAAGTTTATGACAGTGTTTTTAAATTTCATATCAATAGCCGAAGGGATTCTTCAATTAAATTACTAATTCCTAAATATATGTTGACCAAGATGCGAAAATAAAGTTATAAGAATTAAAGCAATTTCAACAAATAGGTTAATGTAGGACTCAGGTTTTCAAATATTCTTTTACTGTAAATAGAGCACAACCTATAATCTTTAGAACTAGATTTTAATCCTTAGTGTCATTTAATTGGCAGCTATAAATAGGGTAGAAAAAATAGAGATAACCAACTATTTTTTACCGGTTTCTCAATAATTTATAAGAAACAAGATATATGAAGGCCTTTGGATAGGATTTTTGGGTCATCATCCAAGAATTCGATTTAATTGCCATTTTAATGATTTCAACAAGGGAATATTACTATATATTCTCAATAATTTAAGTGAGTGAAATTCGATCAAAAATATTTATAAAAATCAAATAAAAATTCCATTGATCAAAAACTTTTGTGTTTACTATCAAATTAAATTTTGTACTTTATTTCAAGAATTTTAATTGATTAAAATCAACATCCAAGGCTGCAAAAATATCATTAGAATTATAAGGAAATTCCGATTTGTTAATTTTTTTTGATACAACATCGGGATTATTATACCAAACACACAAAATCAATCTCTTTTTGTCAGTAAGTGTAAAAAAAAGTTGGTTTTCTTCCAATCTTTTTAAAGCATCCTGAAGGAATTCCCATCTGCATATCTCAAAAGTACAATCGTTTACAAGAAGCAATTGGGTGAGGTCTAATACTTTGAATTCAAAATCATCTAATATTTTTACTTCTTTTTCCGGATTAATTTTCCCTAAAATGTGACTCCAATTTACGTTTTTATGTGCATTTCCTTTTTTGAATCTGAACAATTTATTTTTGAAAGCTGCACGGTTTTTATCTATCCAAACACTTAACTCCATGGGTCGGATTCCCTTTTTTAGTATTATTCTTCTAAAAAAAACCCTGAGGTTTCTTTTCATTAAAGCAATTCTATTCCCGGAAATTAACAATTCGTATATCTCTTCATTATCATTAGAAAACCTTTCTTTGTAAGAATCATATCCGGGTGATAGCTTCAAGAAATGAAACCCTTCCTCTTTTAATCTTAAAACAAGCAAATATAAATGAACCAAACCAGGAGAATATCTTCCATGAAATGGAGAATAAGTTATCAATCCGGCCAAATGGACAGTATGGTTACCATCTCTGATCATAATGATGGCTCCAATTAATTTGTCATCCAACCAAAGAGCTGTTGCATGAAGCAATCCCTTTTTAAACCATTCAATAAATATATTTCTTTCATCTTTATCCAAAGGAAATGGTGTTTTATTGAAAGCTGCACCCTGCCTTAGATTATGAAATACTTCAATTTGATCCAAAGCTAACAAAAGCCTTTCCATGGAAGTCAAATTTTCGAAGTGAAGGTTACCTGATTTGTTAACTCTATTATATTTTGCCTTAAAATGCCTTTTATTGATTATTTTTTGAAAATCCTCAGATTCAAAGTCAAGGATGGGATTATGATATTTTTCAATAGCACTGTATTTCAGAACGCTATTTTTAGAAGTTATTCCTTGGTATGCAGTTAAATTTGGCAATGATTTCAGGTTGATTTCACAACCCGGAATATGTTTAATTAAACCTAAAAGCCCTTTCTCCCAAAAAACAGTCTCATAGCCTTCGAGAAGTACCCAATTCTGGTAAAGTGCATAAAAATGTCCTGCACCGACTAAATGCTTGGATAATCTTCCTGTTTTGGGGTCTATTTTTCTGGCTAGGGCCAAAAGGCCTACCAATTCACTTTCGGAATACAGTAAAACAAATAAAGGTGAAAATTCATTCTTATTTTCTTTTATCCAAGGAACCACAAAATCAGGAGTTTGAAAAACTGAAGATGACTTTGACTTATCAATCAGATCTTTCCATTGTTTCAATAATTCAGTTTCCTTTAATTCTTTCAGACAAACATCACCCTCTAGAAACCGTATTTTTGTGTTTTTGTGGGACTCAATATCGAGCATTTTGGTAGTAATTAATTGAAAAATAATTTGGTGATTAACGAGATAAGGAATGAATACAACTTTGGATATTTTCTATTCTTTTACAAATGTGTGAATTATTTTATAATTCATACTTACCATAGGTAATTCGATCAATTAAATTTAAGCAAGTTCACCAATTAACCTATTTATTAAACCCTTTTGGAAGTCTGCAGAGATAAATTCAATTTTTATTTTCTTCAATAGATAAGGCTTTATGGGGTAAGACCATCATATCAATAAAACAAATATTATTATCAGAAATGAAAGTTGCAAGAAGATTTCACAGGTACAATAATTTTAAGGATAGTCAATATTTCAAATCAAATCGAGAATACCTTCCACAAATTTCCTTCAAAAAAATATTTATCAGTAATTAAATGGAATGTTACCATCCTCAATCGAGGTATTTTTAACATTATTTGATTTAAAGCCATTTCTCTAGTTAGGACATATGACTTTCAATTTAATTGGTCAATGGCCTATAATTTGTTACCTCACTCAGGGTCATGCTTCGTTGCTTCAATCAGGACAGGTAAATTATACCTAAACTATTCATTTTATTTATTTAAATTTTCTAATGAGATAATCCTAAATTTTACGCAAACAATGATTTGAAGGAAAAAGAATTGACCTATTCCAAAATCAAACCATTGTAAACTTCCTCAAAAGATTTACCCATCCTGTCTAAAGAAAAATCCTTGAATATCCGTTCTTTGGATTTTTTCCCCATAGTTTCCATTTTTTCAGGATCATTTAATAAATCATTTATCAAATTAGCAATAACCACCTCTGGTTCGTCATTGACCAAATATCCGTTAATTTCATTCTCTACAATTTCTTTGGTTCCTCCGGCATCATTTGCTATTACAGGCTTACCTAAAGCCATATACTCAATCAATGCATTGGAAATTCCTTCCCCGTGTACTTTTTTGTTCGAAAATAGCACCCCAATGTCAGCTGCATTGATGAGGGATTCAACATGGGTGGTTCCTGCCATTGGCACAAGATTAGGATGTCCACTTGTCAATTTTTCGCATTCCTGAAAAAGGCCCTCTCCACCACCCTTAAAAAATCCTATCCCAATAAATTTGACGTCATCCCTTATTTTTCCAATTTCAATTCCAATTTTAAAAAATCTTAGGTAATCTTTATTTGCTGAAAAAGAGGCAACCATAACAAAGGTAAATTTCTTGTTTAAGTCATATCTTTCTTTTATTTCATTTATGGGTAACAATTTTTGGAATCGATTAAAATTAACCCCATTGTAAATCACTTTGCTTTTTAATTTTGGTGGGTTGTAGGCTTCCAAGCCCGCAAAAGAGTTAGAAAGGATTACATCCGAAAAGAAGAAGTTAATGTTTGAAACAATTTTCTCTTTTAAAAAAATTTTCGGTGGGGCCGAAGTAATTTGACTATTTACCAGTTTTGTCTTATGGAATTTTACCAAAAAAGGTATAGTTACTAAGGTTTGAATATTACCCCATGTGTGTATGATGTCGGGTTTTACTCTTTTTGCAATTTGAAAAAAGCCAGAAAAAGTCTTTAAACCAATTTTTTCACTTTCCATTTGCACCCATTCGATATTTAGAAATTTGAAATTTTCGAAATAAATTTCAGTCTTTTTAGTTACCAAAACAAGCCGGTATTTATCATTCCTTCCCAAGAAAGTAATGAGTTCAAGCAATCTTCTTTCCTTACCTCCTGAGGTTAAGGAACCGATAAAAAATAAAATTGTCATTTTTCTGGAATCCATTTAAGATAAATTTTCGATCAAATAAATTCCAATACTAATTAATTTTAGCATTCCTAACCAATATATCCTTCAAAAAAAAATCCTGCATTGTTTCTTAATTTGATGGCAATCAGATACATTCTTCAAATGTTTGTTTTCAAAACAGGTGTGCAATTTCAAAGAATTATTTTATTTTTGAAAAGTATGTAGCATTTTGGGAGAAATTTGTAGAAGATACTTTTGATTAAAAACCAATTTAAATATATATTTTTGTATTTTATATTTTGTTTTTTGTTTTTTGTGTTATTTTTACATCAATTTCAATCTAATTTAATAAACTATCTATCTCATGAAAATCATAAATGTAATTTTGTCGGGAGGGGTTGGAAGCAGGTTATGGCCGCTTTCCAGGAAGTCTAGGCCAAAACAATATATACCGATTTTTGACAACCAAAGCCTCTTTCAGAAGACCGTTTTTAGAAATGAAGGATTTTGCGATCAAATTATGGTAGTTGGAAATAAAGATAATTATTCATTATCAAATGCTGATTTACTTTCATTGGGGATTCAAGATTATGATGAAATAATTGAATCATGTCCAAGAAATACTGCAGCTGCCATCGCATTCGCAGCATTTTCCTCAGAGCCTGACGATATTTTATTTGTCACTCCATCAGATCATTTGATTGAAAACCGGGACGTATATTTAAATAATGTATTGAAGGCAATAAAACTGGCAAAAGATGGATATTTAGTTACTTTTGGAATTTTACCATCAAGGGTAGAGACAGGGTATGGTTATATTGAATACCAAGGGGAACATGTAATCAGTTTCCGGGAAAAACCTGATTTGGAAATTGCCTCTGATTTTGTGAAATCAGGAAACTTTCTATGGAATTCCGGCATGTTTTGCTTCAAAGCCTCTGCTTATTTGGAAGAACTTAAACTTCATGCTCCTCAAGTGTTCGAAACCTCCTTTAACGCCTTCAGAAAAAAGGTAAATAACTTCTTACCAGAAATTGAGACGATGGAAATCCCTTCGATATCGGTTGATTACGCAGTTATGGAAAAAACGAGAAAAATAAAAGTGATTCCGTCCTCATTTGAATGGTCTGACATGGGTTCATTTGAATCGATTTATCAATATCTGAAATCAAAAGGACATCCGACCGATGAAAATGGCAATATGGGAATAGGAATAGATATTCACTTAGAATTTGTAGGTCTAAGAGACACCATCTTTGTTTATACTAAAGATGCATTTTTAATTCTTAACAAAAACGAATCTCAAAAAATAAAACAGGTTTTTGAAAAACTTGAAAAGGAAAGCCCCAGTCTTGTATCTTGATTTTTTTTTTTATTTATTTTAAAATAAGTTAATCTCTGCTTTCTTGTATTATGAAAAATATTTTAATCGATATAAAACATCCAGCTCAATTAAATCTATTTAAAAACATTTCAAAAAATCTTCAAGGACAGGGTTGGAATGTAATTATCTGTTACCTTGATCGGGGAAAATTGCCAAAAATCATACAAAAGGAATACCCAAGTTTTGAATGCATTAAAGTTGGAAGTAGTAGAGGAACAAAATGGTCAATTTTTTGGGATGGAAATGTTGTCAGAACCGCTGATTTTATCAAAATAATTAAGGAAAAAAAAATTGACCTTTGCCTTGCTGCAAGCAGTGCGCCATTGGCCTTGGCATGTTTATATTGCAAGGTACCTTTATTACAGTTTTATGATGATCCAGAGAGAAAAGGCATCAACAAAGTAAACGAAATTCTATCTACAAAATTATTTTTCCCACCCATCATAAAGAAATCATCAAAAATTGAGTGGTTCAACTGTTTAAAGGAATGGAGTTACTTGAGCCCATCCTACTTCAAAGCAAACCCCGCTGTCTTAGATAAATTTGGATTAAAGCCTTATGGTTACGTTTTTGTAAGAGAGGTAAGCAATAAATCATTTAATTATTATAATCAGATGGATGCCATTGTTTGCAGTATTTCAAGCCAACTCGATCAAAACTTTCCTTTTTTACTTTCACTAGAAGACAAAACTATCAAAGATAAATTTCCTTCAAATTGGATCCTATTGGAGGAGCCTATAGAGGATATACATTCTCTCATTTACTATTCGAAACTCACTGTTTCTTCGGGTGACAGCATGGCGAGGGAAGGTTCTATGCTCGGTGTCCCTAGCATTTATTGCGGTATCAGAGAAATGAAAGCCAATCAGCTGCTGATTGATCGTGGTATTTTAGAACATTACCCTTTGGAAAATGCGATAGCACCAATTAATTCATCACTCCAATCTGAAACTAAAGCCCACCTTCAAGATAAAATACGGGAAGATTTATTGCTCGAATGGGATGATATGAACACATTTATGGAAAATAAAATCAAACAATATATTAAATAAAAAAAAATGGAAATCTCAATTTTTGGACTTGGTTACGTTGGATGCGTAAGCCTGGGTTGTCTCGCAAAAAATGGACACAACGTCATCGGAGTTGATGTAAATCAATTCAAAGTAGACCTGATTAATCAGGGATTGCCTACTATTGTAGAAAAAGATATAGATTCAATTATTTTAGAGGAGTTTAAAAGAGGCAAAATAACTGCAACTGTTTTTGCTGAGGAAGCCGTTTTGAATTCAGAAGTAAGTATTCTTTGTGTAGGTACTCCTTCTTCTCCTCAGGGCCATTTAAATTTGAGTTATATTTATAAAACAGCTGAACAAATTGGGGAAGCTCTCGCTAAGAAAGATAGCTTCCATGTTGTCATCATCAGGAGTACAGTAATGCCGGGCACCAATAAAAAAATCGGCGAAATTATAGAAAATAGTTCCTGCAAAAAAAGAGGGGTTGCCTTTTCCGTTGTATCTAATCCTGAATTTCTTCGAGAAGGTTCGGCTGTAAAAGATTACTATAACCCTGCAGTTACTGTAATTGGGGGTGATCATGAACTTGCCTTAAAAAAGGTAGCTTCAATTTATGAAGAACTTGATGCTCCTATTGAGATAACTGAAATAGAAGTTGCAGAAATCATAAAATATGTGAACAATTCGTTCCACGCCCTAAAAATCACCTTTGCCAACGAAGTTGGAAATATTTGTAAGGCACTTGAAATAGATTCACATCAAGTGATGCAAATATTCTGCAAAGATACCCATCTCAATATTTCACCTGCTTATTTCAAACCCGGTTTTGCATATGGGGGATCTTGTCTTCCTAAAGATCTGAAGGGTATGGTCACCTTAGCACATGACCATTACTTACTTTCTCCGGTTCTCAATGCGATACATGATTCTAACGAAAACCAAAAAAGACTTGCATTTGAGATAATACAAAGAACAGGAAAGAAAAAGATAGCTTTGATGGGTTTAAGTTTCAAGGAGGGTACAGATGACTTGAGGTATAGTCCATCTGTAGATTTGGCAGAAAAAATGATTGGAAAGGGATATTCTTTGTCAATATATGATAAAAACGTACACCTTTCAAAATTAGTTGGCGCAAATAAACAATTTATAGATGAACATTTGCCCCATTTATCGGATCTCATCACCAATGATCCGGTGGAAGCCATTGACAGTGCGGATATCATTTTAATCAACCATAAAAACTTTGAAGGTAAAAAATTTAAATCTGAACTTTCAAAAAAATCGGCTGTAATCGATCTTGTTAGAATAGAAGAATTAGAGGATTTAGCCAATTATCATGGTTTGTGTTGGTAAATAAGTTGCATTTTATTTAAAAAAATATAATATTCTTCAAATGAATGATATTCTTTCAGGCACACTTAGACTTCAGGAGCATATAATAAACAATAAATATAAAGGCTACGATCCTTATGATACTCTTTTGTCTCCCTACTTCAAACTCCCTCTACTTAGATCTAGGTTGATAAGGTTTGGGGCCCAACAAGTTTGTAAAAGGATACCCATCAATCTGAGGAAGGTTCTTGGTGTAAAAAAGGGACTAAACCCTGTTACAATCGGTCTTTGTATTCAAGCTTATTCGTATTTGGCAAAAGCAATCCCTTCAGATGAGGCGTTTTATAAAAAAGAAATTGGATTTCTTCTCGAACTTTTGGTCAAAAACAAGTCAGTTGGTTATAGCGGTATATGTTGGGGTTATGATTTTGATTGGGAGGCGAGGTATACAAAAATCAATGCTTATGTACCTACAAGCGTTGCCACTGGCATCATCACTAACTCACTTTTCGAAAGTTATTTGATTTTCCCAAATGAAAAGATCAAAGAAATTATTTTGGATGCTGTTAATTTCGTATTAAAAGACCTCAACCGCTCTTATGAAGGTGATCTCTTTTGCTTTTCATATTCGCCGGTTGACAAACAATTTGTATTGAATGCATCTTTAAAAGCAGCGAGATTACTTTCACAAGCTTATTTTTTCAATTCAGACCCTGAATTGAAAAAGATAGCCAAAACAGCTGTCCAATATGTGACAAGGGTTCAGAAAGAAAATGGTTCTTGGCCTTATGCCATGCATGATGCAAGATCTTGGGCAGACAACTACCATACCGGTTATAATTTGGATTGCATTGACGCTTACATGAATTTGTGTAAGGATCAAGAGTTTAAGAATGAATTTGAAAAGGGCCTTCAATTTTATATCACAAATTTTTTTGAAAATGAAGAGATTCCAAAATTTTATGACAACAAAATTTTCCCCATAGACAGCACTGCCGCTGCGCAGTCTCTCTTATCCTTAAGTCGATTTGGAAAGTTGGACTTGGCCAAGAAAGTAGGATTATGGATGTGCAATAACATGCAAGATAAAAACGGTGGTTTTTATTTTAGGATACATAAGCATTACAAGGATAAAACTATTTTCATGCGTTGGAACAATGCATGGATGTTTGCAGGTTTAAGTTATTACCTATATCAAAATCATAATAAAGAATATGAAAACAAATAGGTTCAAAAAAAGCGGATTTAAAGGTGAAGTCATCAAATATTTTCATTTTTTTTATTTAAGCTTTGCCAACCATATTGTATCAAGGATTCCAAGTTATTTTCTGAGAAGATTAATTTATAAATACATTTATGGAATGAAAATTGGTAAGGACACCAATATCCAAATGGGCTTGAGGGTATATTCCCCTTGGAATATTGTTATTGGGTCGAATTGTTCCATTGGACACGATTCACTATTGGATGGAAGGAGAGGAATTCGAATAGGAGACAATGTTGATTTAGCAGGGCACATCAAAATTATGACTTTAGGACACGATTTGGATGATCCTGAATACCCTACCGTAGGTGCTTCGGTGGTTATTCAGGATAATGCAAGCCTTTTTTTGGGTGTCTCCGTGCTTCCCGGAAGAACAATTGCAGAAGGTACGGCTGTTGCCCTTGACTCTGTCATAACTAAGGATACTGAACCATGGTCTATTTATGCAGGAAATCCTGCAAAAAAAATAAGGAACAGAAGAATCGATCATTTAAGTTATCATAGAAACTACAAAAGATACTTTCACTGAAAGCACATAAATGTTTAAAAAAACAAAGATGCCCAGAAAGTAAAATCTTAACCCTCAATAACCAAAATATTATTTCAATCCAGTATTCTAATTTGGATAGTCCCATTTGTTTGTAATTGAAAACACTGATGGATATAGACTACTAAAAAGAGGTTTTTTAAGCCTAATTCCAATTTCATTGGGATGGAAGTAAATATTGGGTTTTTAAATAATGGAAAACAAAAATTGTTTCAATTTGAAAGGAAATTTTGCTATCTGTTATATTTACACATTTAAAATGAATAATTGAAAGTTATTGAAAGTTATTGAAAGTTATTGAAAGTTTTTGCATTTGTAATTTAAAGCATTTGATTTGCTAAGAATTACTTTCACCACACTGATTTATGAAAGTATTGATACTTACTCCATATTTTGACAAACCCGGAGGGGTTGCGGTTTATTTTTCCTCCCTCAAAAAAGTAATGGGAAATAATTATGAATTTTTTTTCAGGGGGAATAAGAGTACAATCAGAAGTCCTAAAGTTATTTTTCAATACATTTTAGATTATTCCAAATTTTTGATTCATTTAATCAATAACCAATATGATGTTTTTTTGATAAACACCTCCTTTGCAGCCACAGGGTGTAAAAGAGATCAAGTGTATATCAATATTCTCAAACTTTTAGACAAAAAAATGGTAGTTTTTTTTCATGGTTGGGATAAAGAATATGAAATAAAAACAGACAAATACAAGCAATCAAATGCATATCCTCTAAAATCATTCAAAAAAGTAGACTCTATGGTAGTCTTAGCCTCCGAGTTTAAGGAGAAATTGGTTTCATGGGGTTTTAATCAAAAAATATATATTGAAACGACTGTAGTTGATTCTTTCCTTACCGATGGCCTAATTTCGAGGAAAATATGGAATGAACATACTAATTTTCCTATTGTATTCTTATTTATGGCAAGAATAGAAAAGGAAAAAGGAATTTTTGAAGCTGTAAATTTATTCAGGGAACTTCAAAACCAACTCCCAAATAAACAACTTCAATTCAA
This sequence comes from Aquiflexum gelatinilyticum, assembly GCF_024741135.1. Taxonomy (GTDB): domain Bacteria; phylum Bacteroidota; class Bacteroidia; order Cytophagales; family Cyclobacteriaceae; genus Cognataquiflexum; species Cognataquiflexum gelatinilyticum. The sequence continues at coordinate 20,681 of NZ_JANSUY010000003.1, read as the reverse complement.
AATTGCAGGGAGTGGTTCAGCATTAGATTCTTTGAAAGATTATGTCCAATCTGAAATGATCACAAATATTGAATTTTTGGGACATATTTCGGGCAAGGAAAAGAAGGATGCTTTTTTATCCTCCCATGTATTTCTATTTCCAAGTATGCATGGCGAGGGAATGCCTATTTGCCTTTTGGAAGCAATGGCATTTGGTTTACCTTTGGTTACCTCAATTGTTGGAGGAGTAAAAGATTTTTTTATTGAGGGAAAAATGGGGATTTCAATTAATCCCTTCGAAGCATTGTCTACAGAAACAGTTGGAAAAATTCAGGACCTTCTATCTAACTTAGATGCAATTCAAGAAATCAGTGATTATAACTTTCAGTTTGCCAAAGAAAATTTTTATGCCAAGGAGGTTGCTAAAAGGCTTGAGGATATATTGAAGGAAACAATTTAGTCGATTTCATAATTTTTATTTTTACTCATGAAAATAAATGGATTGAATGCAACCTCAATGGCTCAAAGACTTTCACTTTCAATAACCTCCTTTAATTAATTGGAATATTATCATTTCAACATTTTTTACTTAACATCGATCCGATAAATACTACTAAAGATTAGGTTTATTTTTTCTTTTAACGCACTAATTTTCATTAACAAAACAAGACAACCGATTTTTATCTTATTTCGACATGCCTCCAGGTTGTATCTTCTTTTTCAGGGTGATTTTAAGTAATTGCGTTGGTTTAATTACCAAACTCATTAAATATCTAGAAAAGCATTATTCAAGAATTTCTCTAAAACTTGATTCAGCCATAATTATTTTAGGAGAATCGTTTAAATTCAGCAAGTATCAATTAAGTCAAATCGAATTCAAACCTTATTTTATTTCAATGGAAATAAAATATACCCGAATAAAATAACCCACTTGTATCCAATTTTATAGATAGCTCCCTTTAGAATTTTATTTTCGAATAACAACTAGGAAATATGGATTATGAAAAAGAGAATAAAACCTAATTTATAACTTTCTTAAAATATTCGATCGTTTTTGATAAACCTTCTTTCAATTGTACTTTTGGTTCCCAATCCAATTCCTTTCTAGCCAAATCAATGATTGGCTGTCTTTGCATCGGATCATCTTGAGGTAGAGGTAAGAATTTCAATTTACTTTTACTTTCAGTAAGTTCTATGACCTTTTGGGCCAATTCCAACATAGTGAATTCTCCGGGGTTTCCGATATTAACAGGGCCTGTAAATCCGTCCCTTGAATTCATAAGGCGATACATTCCTTCTATCAAATCATCTACATAACAGAAACTCCTTGTTTGCATTCCATCTCCGAAAACAGTAATATCTTCCCCCTTCAAGGCCTGGACAATGAAATTACTAACCACCCTACCATCATTTGGATGCATTCTTGGCCCATAGGTATTGAAAATCCGCATGACTTTTATATCCACTTTATGTTGCCTATGGTAATCGAAAAACAAAGTTTCTGCACATCTTTTTCCTTCATCGTAGCAAGCACGAATTCCTATTGTATTTACTGATCCTTTATATGATTCAGGTTGGGGATGGATTTCAGGATCTCCATAAACCTCCGATGTAGAAGCTTGAAGAATCTTGATTTTCAAACGTTTTGCCAATCCCAACATATTGATCGCACCAATAACACTTGTTTTGGTGGTTTGAACGGGGTCAAACTGATAGTGTACAGGACTTGCAGGGCAAGCTAAATTATAAATTTGGTCAACTTCAACAAACAATGGAAAAGTGACATCATGTCGCAAAAATTCAAAATTTTTATTGTCCAACAAATGGTGGATATTTACTTTTCTTCCTGTAAAAAGATTGTCAACACATAGCACTTCATTGCCTTCTTTTAAAAGTCTATCACATAAATGGGAACCCAAAAAACCTGCTCCCCCAGAAATCAAAATTCTTTTCATAAGTTTTAATTTAAACTCAAAGAAAATAAAATTCTCGTTAAAAAATGGGAGCTTAATCTATTTTTTTAAAGTAAATTAAAACTAACAGGTAGAAACATAATAAATAAAGAATTATTTTAATGACCTAAACCTGTAAAAATCAATAATGGTTTTGATTTTCATAAAATTACATTATTTATTGTGCTTGATTCGGGTTGGGGAAATACAAAAATTTAAGTCGATTTTATCTATGATTTTTTTTTACGCGATTAAACATGATATCTTGATTTGACATCAGAAAAAAAACAAAAATATTATAACATTTTATTTTTCTGGATTAAGTTTGTGTATGATCGCTATTCATAAAATAATATACATCAATGTAAAAAAATTAAGCTTCATTTAAGAAAAAATGCCTGAATAGTTTCTTGAAATTGCTTCAATTTAGACATTGTTATAATTAGTTTACATAGAAAATTAAAGCTACATACCGAGTGATATTCCTTTTTCAATTCTTCTTTCCTGAATATAAAGTTGAGGAAAATCCTAATCATTATTTACAAAAAGAACCTAAGAAAATCAGTTTTTAAAGAAAGAAATATTTTTAGTGTTTGCTATCTTAAGGGGCAATAAATTCTATTAATTTAGAGGAATATTTCAATTTTATTTTAATACGGTAATGGAAAAAAGAAAAATATTGTTTGTCCATTTGGGATCATTTTCTCACATAAACAATGCTGTAATCCAGGAATTTAAATCAATATTTCATTCCTATGAAATTGAAATAATTGATTTGGAATTACTTCTGAAAAGGATGTCCTTAAAAAACAAGCTTTTATTGACCCTTAATGCTATTCCAATTACAAAAAATTTGACTCGGAAAGGCCTCAAGGAAAACGAAAAAAAAAGTGGCTACTTTTGGGAACTCACCAATAGGTTGATCAAAAATGCCGCAAAAAGTCAGGATTACTTGTTCACATTTCAAACCCAATCCAATTTTGATGGGAAAATAGGTCCTTTTCCTCATTTTATCTATACAGACCATACCCATTTGGTTAATCTGGAATACCCTGAATATTTAGAGGAAAATTTGAATGTTAAATCTTGGCAGCGAAAAGAAAAGGATTTTTATAAAAGATCTCAAGGAATATTTACCATGAGCAACCATGTTAAAAACTCTCTCCTTAACCAATACCAAATTGATCCAAAAAAAGTTAAATGCGTTTTTGCTGGCGCCAATATCACTCAAACAGATATTATTTATCCTTTAGGTAGGTATCAGCGAAAAAAAATATTGTTTGTAGGTGTGGATTGGGAAAGAAAAGGAGGACCAGAATTGATAGAAGCGTTCAAATTAGTCCTGAAAGCACATCCTGAAGCACAATTGGATATTGTAGGATGTAATCCCAAGATTGATGTTCCAAATGTTAAAATTTGGGGCAAACTTCCTATCAAAGAAGTTAAAAAAATTTACGAATCGGCTTCAATTTTTTGTATGCCTTCCAAAAGAGAACCTTTTGGGATCGTCTATTTGGAAGCCATGGCCTATAAACTTCCAATAGTTGCACTCAAAATCGGGGCATTACCTGATTTTGTAGAAGAAGGAAAAACAGGATTTTTAGTAAATCATAGAGAAATCAAAATCATGGCTGATAGGTTAATTCAATTATTGGACCAACCGACTCTTGCCAAAGAAATGGGTGAAACTTCATATAAAAAAGTGAAAGAACAGTACACCTGGGAAAATTCCGTTTCTGAAATCAAAAAATTTATTGACTCACTTAACATTTTCAAACAAACTGATTACTTGTAATTATTTAAATTAATTTCAATTTAGAAATAGGGTTGTAGAAATCGACCATGGGCAATTAACGTCATCCCAAAGCTGTTTTGTTCTCATGCAGGTTTTATAGTTTACTGCTTTTCAAGTCTTTTTCCATAAAATTGGCTGATCTGGCCATTTTTAAACCCGATAAATTACCATTACCGAGAGTTAAAAAGTCCCCTACACAAGCTATTTGATATACAGGGAGAAAACGACCTTATTTTAATGCAGGACCCGAATCTGATTGGACCGTTTGCTTAAAAATACAAAAACATCTATGTCGATCAGATCAAAAGTATTTTGTTAAATACCGGGCATGCGGGTGAATTAATACAAAAGCGAATATAGGTAGGCTGTATATTCTTGGTCTAGCTCGGCAGAGCAAGCAACAAAGAAGCTTTTTGATTAATTCGATATCCACATTTTCGAAAAATTAACTGCTTACTCTCGATGGACAACTAATTCTGACGACCAGTTTTCTTTAGAAACCAAGATCAGGGGTGAAAACAGAAAATGATGGTTGTCAAATTTTAGAAGTTTCCTTCATTCTGAACTTCTTACACAAATAATAAAATGCTGTCCTTGAAACACCCTTTTCCTTTGAGAAAGGAACTTTGCTCTATCCAAAAACCTAGTACCTGCTAAACAGGACATAATAATCGTTTTTGATTATTTTTTCCATTTTACAACCTTGCGATATAGCCAATTATATGGAAATATGGGATTTATCAAATGGATACAGTTGTTCAGCATTGGATAAAATGAAGTACCTTCTTTATCGAGCTCTTAAAAGACAATTTTATGTCTTACAATCTAAAAAAGGACTTTTTTCTATTTCAGACAGTTTTTAGAACAAGAAAAAGTGACTTTCTAGCAGCACTTTTCAAAAAATCTTCTTTGAATCTTGACAACAGATTCCATATAACAACCAATTCAACTTTAACTGCAAATATAACTTATGCATTAATTTGTGAAATTTATTTTCCAAGTCAATTCGCATAGCCTCTCTCTAGTTATCTACTTCTTAAAAAACCGCAAAACTTCCCTGTGTGAATTATCCTGCAGTAAGAGAACATAAATACCATTATTTAGAGCCAAATCATTGATATCCAAATACAATGTACTATTAACTACCTGACTATATGAATTCAGAATTAAGCGACCGTTAATGTCGTAGATGGTTATCCAAATTTTATCATTTTCAAGCCATAGATTCCGCAAATTGATTTGACTGTCGACCGGGTTTGGAAACAAAATGACCTTCTTTAACCCTTTTTGTTCGTCGACTATATGATCTTGCAATAATTCATCATTTACAGCTTTAGAGGGATTGTTGATTTGACCTTTCTCATTCGTTTCCTCCATTAATCGCATGGCCTGTTGCGCAGGTTTTGCCAAAGCCAAAACTTCATCAGCAGTAAGTGCTTTGCCGTAGATACGCAGGTCATCAAAACCACCATTAAGCCTTTGGATATCCCCCATTGCACCAATAACAAGGTCTCCAGCACTAGTACTTATTCCAATCGTTGTACCGTAGGTTTTACTAACATTCTCTTCACCGTTGATGTAGATTTTGCTTGTCCGTCCGTCAAATGTTGCCGCTATATGTATCCATTTCCCCAAATCACCGGCATAGCTGTATGGGGTAACTATTCGATAGGTACTTCCGTTATTAGTCCTATTCAGACGAAACTCTACTTTTCCTTCCATTGTCAACCATAGTTCAAAACCATTTCCTGACGATTTGCTAACAAGAGTACCTCTATGAAGAATGTTAGGTTTTACCCAAGCTGCAATGCTGATTTCCTTTGGAATTGAAAGGACTTCCTGATGAGGCACTAGAGCGAATCGGTCGGATTTCCCGGTCAAATATATAGCTTGTCCTATCTTACCGGAGGACCAGGTGATGCCTGAATTATCGACAAAAGTGGCATGGAGCCCATTTATAGTTTCGTCTTTAAGTGAATTACCTGACCCTTCTTCCATTTGCCAATGGCCAATCAAATCTGAAAGAGGTTTTTCTTGTATTGAACTACTATTCATCGCTAAAAGGATCTCCTCTAGACTAAGGGACCGATTAAACAAACGAATTTCGTCTAATGATCCTTGCCAGCGTTGAATTCCATCCATTGATCCCAATACCAAATTACCAGAAGTGGTGCCAATGTTGAAGGTGGTAAATGTTTTGGATGCATCTTCTTCACCGTTGACATAAATTTTCATGGTCCTTCCATCAAATGAGGCGGCTACGTGTATCCATTGGTTAAGTGAATTGTTATAACTAAAATTGGAAAGAATTCGGTATGTTGTTCCGTTTGAGGCTCTGTTCAATCGAAACTCAATTTTACCATCAATAGTGAACCACAACTCAAAACCCTTGCCAGCTGATTTGTACAGAATAGTACCTCGATGAACACTTGTTGCCTTGACCCAGGCAGTCATACTCAAGGCACTGGTGATTTCCAAGCTAGAGTTATGTGGAATACTTGCAAAATTTCTGCCAGCCAAAGCTAGGGCATTTCCTTTTACTCCTTGTACCCATGTCGCACCTGTTGTGTTTTGTATACTAAGATGGTTGTTCTTCCCGGATTGATCCATGAGGGTCATTCCGCTACCTTCTTCCATGGTCCAATATCCAATTAAGCCTACATTCAAGGGATTGGTTCCGGATTGCCCTTGTGTTGAAAAATTCCAGACTGCCGACCAATTGGAATCGATACTTCCTGCTTTTGCTCTAATTCGCCAGAAATAAGTCTTGCCCTCTATTAGACTCTGGAAATTTGCACTGTTTGAAGAAAGGCCTGTCTGGGAAAATGCAATTGTTGAAAATGTACTGTTTTCAGAGACTTGGACTTCGTAAGCCGTTGCATTTTGGACGGGATTCCATAAAAGAGTAAGATTCCTAGATTGGTTTAAAGCTGCGTTAGTTGGTGACACCAAAATTGGTTGATCTAGAATTATATCCCCATTTGTTGTACTAAACATAGATATTGCTGAGTATGGTCCAGTCCCTATGGGATTGTAAGTCCGTACCCTCCAATAGTAAGTTCTGTTGGCTGTAAGTTGGGGAACAATCCAGGTGGTTCCCCTGATCGAGCTACGGGAAAAAGTGAGGGAATTGAAGTTTATAGACTCAGAAACCTCAAGACGGTAAAACTCTGCACTTGGCTGATTTTGCCAAACGAACTCCACGTTTTGGGCACCCACTACAGCACTGTTCTTTGGGCTTGAGAGAATTGCAATAGAAGGAACGGTTGAAGCTGAGGCGGATCTCACTTTCCTTACCTCTCCCACGGGTCCGTTCCCCGCCTCGTTGCTTCCCCATACCCGCCAAAAGTATTGCGTATTCACTTGAAGGTTGCTAATAGTTCTCGAAGTTCCAGTAATGTTGTTAATATTGGCCACCATGGTTCCAAAATCCTCCCGATTTGAAACCTGAAGGGTATAGCTTTGTGCAATTGGATTTTCCGTCCAAGAAAACGTAATCGAAGTGGAAAAAATATTTGAGTCATGTTCTGGACTGGCCAATTGAATTACAGCGGGGACCTGTGTGAAAGAACCGGTTTTAAAAACGGAAAAATTTTGTGAATACCAGCCAGTCCCAGTCCGATTTACGCCCACAATTCGCCAATAATAGGTTTTATTTGGATCCAGATTGGAAATGGTAAAAGAATTATCTGTGAGACCGGACTTGTCTAAAAATGGCGAACTTAGATTACTATTAGTTGATATTACTAATCTGTAAGTGTCTGCCTCAGGGAGGTTTTCCCATTCCAAAACCACATTAACAGGATTGATGATAACCCCATTTGTCGGACGAATAGGAATAACCCATCCAGGAACACTACTCATTGAAACCGTTTTGAAGCTTCCTGTGGCCGAATATGATCCTATTCCGTTCGAGTTTCGGGCTCGAACCCTCCAAAAATAGGTTGTGTTTTCCAACAATTTGGGACTTTGGTAACTAGTGGGAGTGATTCCTATTTGGCTAAATATAGTGGATGAAAAGTTGGAAACCGTTGAAATCTGCAAGTCATAACTAAGGGCATTAGGCACTTTGGACCAGCTGACTGCAGGGTTTAAAGAAACGCCTTCCTTTCCAGAATCGGGCTCAAGAAGCAAAGGTTGGCCTGGAGTATTACTCACCGAATTGGTTTGAAAACTCCTTGTATTTGAATAGGATCCTGATACCCCATTACGTACCCCTCTTACTCGCCAAAAATAGGTGCTGTTGGCATCTAATTTCGGGTATACAATACTGAGGTTTCTCAAATTGCTGAGTATTATGTTGCCACTGGCGAAAGTTGAGGACTTTGAGATTTGAATTTGATAGGTATCTGCGTTGGGTACCAGTTCCCAAGCAAAACTAATATCCATTGGTGAAATATTGTTTGCATTAGCTGCTGGCAAAATAGGTACCACTGTAAGCGGCGTGTTAGGATATTGGTTTTTAACCAAAATATCCACCAATGAATTGATGTACATCTCAATATCCGTATAGTAGGGACTTAAATTATATTCTCGGTCATTGGAACGTATTGGATTTAGGTTATTGGCCGATTCCCAAGCGTCCGGTATACCATCTCGGTCAGTATCCAAAGGCGTTGGAAGACTTCTTAGTGTTGGCCAGCCGCCGACATCATTTTGGCTATCAATAATGCCAAATCGAGACCCTTTTGAACCCGAAAAGGTGAAAGTACCATTTCTTGTTTCTTGGACGACTCTTGTATCCACGGGGTCTCTTACTAAGCTGGCCCCTGAGTAATCTAACACCCTAAAATACGATTCTTGACCAGTGGGAATATAGCTATAGACATTGGTAGGTAGTGCGGAGTTGAGCTTTGTACTTTCCAAAAATTGTTTTGTTAACTCCGAAGTTTCCAGTTTTACCCCTGTCCAGTTATTGGTACTTACGGAGGAATTGCCATTCAATATGTTCCCATTCAAAAAAAACTTGCCATAAATCGTGCTACTTCCATTGAAGGTTCCTGTTGCATTCAAGAAAAAGTTTCGGGCCTCAGATGATGTAGTTGCAGGACCCGGTTTATAAAAATTGTTAATCAAGTTAAAATTCCCTCCATCTCCGTTGGTTGAGGCACGGTCCTGCCAATTGTAAATTACGTTGTTTCTAAAATCAGTTACTCCCCTCCATTCCACCAGTTCTTGGGAGTTTTTGTACAAACCCATATGATCAAACATATTCATCCTATCGATGGCATGGGCGAGAAGGTTATGGTGCCAGGACACGTTTTTACCACCTACAATCGCACCGTATCCATGTCTGCCTTTCGAATGTACACTGTTGTTTAAGGCTTCAGAGATAATGCTCCATTGAATGGTAAAGTTTCGGACAGCGTAAAATGATGCAATCTCATCTGTGCCCCATGAAAAAGTACAATGGTCAAAAATTGCATTGTCTATGTATACGCCAAAACCGGCTTGCAATTCCAATCCAGAGGTATCTCCTGGTCTGAATCTGATATATCTGACGATTATATTTTTAGCATTGGTGAAGTTCAAGCGGTGATTAGCTATTGTGATCCCATCTCCTGGAGCTGACTGTCCTGCAATCGTAAGATCGGGACTAGTCACGTTGATTGGACTTTGCAAAAAGATTGTCCCTGACACTTCAAAAACTACGATTCTTGAACCAGAGCTTGTTACAGCATCCCGAAGACTTCCAGGGCCTGAATCATTAAGATTTGTCACCTTGAGAACTTGACCTCCCCTTCCTCCTGAGGCATATTTGCCAAAACCCTCGGCCCCGGGGAAAGCAATAACTTTTTGAAGATTAGGATCAAAATCTGAAACAGAATAAGTTTGTGAAAAAACGAAGGGAGAATTGAAAAAAATTATAAAGGCAAGAAACAGAGTCTTTTTATAAAACAAATACATGGCTTGTGATTTACTAGGGCTTTCAAATAAATAGTTAATTTAAAAATCACTTACGTGAATTTTTAAATTTCTTAGCAAATACTTTGCCGAATTTTTTTTCTATCATTTTTTTTCCACAAAAGGTCGACTGAAATCGAAAATAGTGAAAGGAGTTTTAATGCGAGGGAAATGTAGTTTTTTATAATTTTGTTTTGAAAAGCAAGCCTATACGTTAAAAAAAAGATGTTTGACCTGAGTTCTATAGTTCCTCTTTAAGCACTTTTTCAGGATTGTTCAGAACATTGATCAGGTGGATATAATTTAACATGAGGAATCTGACCAAAGCAATCATATTGGAGCAGACCCAGTTCCTTTTGACTGTCTTATTGAAAACTTCCATTAGCAAAAGTGATTTTAGGGAGCACCAGTTCAGATTTCAATTTCATTCTGGTTATCGCCCAGGAAATATATGAGAGGGAAGTTCTGTTTGAGCTTTTTGAACAGCAGTTCAATCTGCCAATTGTGCTTATATATCCCCGCAATAGTGGAGGCTTCCTGAACTTTGCTTTTTATAAAAAAGATAAGCAGTTTAGAGTTTTCATAATTCCAATTTGCAATCTTAATTAGCTTCCAAGCCTCTTATTCCCCATTTCCGGTATGGTTGACCGAGAAAGTTCCGTCTTTGAGGATATCAAGGTTTCTTTCATCAGGAGGATCGGATTCATTTATACTTTTGTAAAGGGCTTTCTCCCTCATTCTGGTGATAAAATAAATACCTCTTACCTCTGTCAGTTCACTTTGCGTATTGCGGATAATCTGTATTCCCCATATCCATGACAACAAAAGGGACGTCAGGAATATTGAAATGTTTAAGGATAGTTTGGCAATACGGCTTCTTTCGGTAAACCTGACTACACTAACCATAAGCTCGAATAACAAATATTTTAACGTATTTTTTAATTTTTATTTCTTTTTCAGTCTTTTGGGGGCTTCCAATATCCCTAAGATTGTCATTGAACAAGCTTATAATAGTAGATAATTATATACAGCTTTTGAATAACTTCCATTCTGAGTCTGCTATCCGTTAAAATATTACAGTATTTTCAAATAGTCTCAAGTAAATGTCGATAAACAATTTGCTGAGCCTTTTACTGTTACCATCGGAGATGGTATACCAAGGTATATAGGTTTGTTCTGCCAATCTAAAAGACCGACAGAAAGCTCTGACAGCGAGGTTACTCAATTAAAAGAAAAGAAAACCATGGTCACAAGATGTTGCCAGGTATAAAATTTCTAGTAACAACTATTAGACTATGGCTTGGACCTGAGATAAAGCCGTTCTGTCAATGAAAGAAAGAAGCTGAGAAAAAATTGGCTTTCCGAAGAAATTTATATTTTTCATGTAAAGATTTGTATTTTGTGGTAAACTGAAAATACAGAAAAAAGGGTAGGCTTTATAAGCAGAGCTTACCCTTCATTAAAAATTGTTTCTCAGAAATTATTTGTTTTAAACTCAAAAAAATATATTTCATATTCAGTTTATTGCGTTTTAAAATTTTTTTTTTACATTTGAATGTTATTTTAATTTACAATTATAGAATAATTTCTGCATGGATTTGTATATCTACACCACTTTAAAAATATAAGAAATAACCCATGTTTATAGCATTTATTCTATCAAAATTTAATTATTCATTTAAAATTTATTTATCTCAAACGTAAAAATTAGGTTTTTTTTAACAATTAAATTTTATCTTCATGAGTCATATTTTAAAGTTTCCTATTCTTTTCCTAAATTCTCTAATTTTGTTTTATTTGGCATTTGGCCAAATACCTGTTTATGGTCAAAGCGTGCAATTTGACCTAAGCACTTTAAATTTTAATGGTTTTACTCCACCTTCCGAAGGTACAGCCTTAATTTTTGGCCCGGATAATCGTTTGTATTTAACCCGAAGAAAAGGGGAAATTCAGGTATATACCATAATTAAAGATGCCAATAACAGTTACACTGTTTCAAACCATGAAATTATTTTTAATGTCAAAAACATTCCTAATTACGATGACCTTGGAACACCTGCTTGGGATGGGAACTTATCATCAAGAAAAACCAGACAAATAACTGGGATTGATGTGGTTGGAACAGCATCAAATCCTATTATTTATGTCAGTTCCAGTGACCCAAAATGGGGGGGGCCCACCGGAGACAAAGTCTTGGATACCAACTCTGGGATTATTACAAAATTGACTTGGACTGGCAGTAATTGGGATGCTGTTGATTTGGTACGGGGTTTGCCAAGATCAGAGGAAAATCATTCTCCTAATGCAGTGGAATATACTGTTATTAATGGAAAACCATATTTATTGGTAGCCAGCGGGGGGTTTACCAATGCGGGTGCCCCTAGTGCAAGCTTTGCCTGGATTACAGAATATGCTTTATCAGCTGCTTTGCTAAGCATTGATTTAGATGCAATTGAGGTTCTGCCTACCAAAACCGATTCTAGATCAGGCAGAAAGTTTAAATACGACATCCCTACCTTAGATGATCCTTCAAGGCCAAATGTCAATGGGATTTATAATCCCAATGAACCGGGGTATGATGGCATCGATGTAGGTGATCCCTTTGGTGGAAATGACGGGTTGAATATGGGGATGATAGTTGAAAACGGACCTGTACAGATTTTTTCTGCAGGCTATAGAAATGCATACGATTTTGTTGTGACCGAAGAAGGCAAGATATTTATTTCAGATAATGGGCCAAATGGAACTTGGGGAGGATTGCCCGAAAATGAAGGGATTCCAAGTATAGTAAACAATAATTATAATAGCTTAGAACCCGGAAACTCGAGTGGCCAGAAATCACCAAGTGGCGAATGGGTCAGGAATCAAGACCATTTGGAACTGATAACGCAAGATAAAGATAATTATCAATTTGGCAGTTATTATGGAGGGCATCCAACACCAATTCGGGCAAACCCTGGAGTCCCTTATTCCTTAGGTGCCTCTTTTCCATTTAATCCCGGAGGAGCTGGATTGTATACCAAATCAATTGGTGATGATGGTGGCTGGGTAAATTTACCACCACTCTATACTCCAAATGAAGTATTCCGTACCGAGATTTTAGAACCCATTGCTCCAGGCCAACCGGGTTTTGATTTTTATGCACAAAATTCTCTACCAGTCAACTGGCCTCCTGTTCCTTTGAGTCTTGCCAATCCAAATGAAGCTGATTATAGAGACCCCTTAAACCAAAATCCAAATGGTCCGCAACCTACATTTGTCACAATGTGGAAAAAAAATACTAATGGGATGGATGAATATAAAGCATCAAACTTTAATGGGGTATTGAAAGGGTCACTTATTGCAGGCAGAAATGATGGTTATTTGCATTTGGTCAGGTTAAATTCTGATGGTACTTTACTTTCCTTAGAGGAAGACAAATGGTTTTTGAATGGAGGAAATGCTCTTGGCATTACTACCCAAGGAGATGAGGACATATTTCCCGGGACGATTTGGGTGGCGACTTATGATAGTCGAATAAGTATTCTTACCCCTTCAAGCGTCCCATTTTGTCCTCCTCCAGGTGATCCTTTTTATGATCCCAGTGCAGATTATGACAATGATGGATTCACCAACCAAGATGAAATTGATAATGGAACTGCTTATTGCGATGGCGCCTCAAGACCTAATGATTTTGATGGTGATTTTATTTCTGATTTGAATGATCTTGATGATGATGGTGACGGCATACTTGATGCATTAGACCCTTTTCAATTAGGAGATGTATTAAACTTACCTATAAATAATGAACTTTTCTCTGACAAAACGGATGGATTAGGAAGGCCTTTTGGTTTTCGAGGATTGGGTCTTACGGGGTTGATGAATAATGGAGAATCAAACCCAAATTGGCTAAACTGGCTGGACAAACCCGGTTTTGGCCCACTAGAAAACGATATTTATGGTGGGGCTGCCGGTGCAATGCTGATGGCTATGACTGGCGGTACAGCAAATGGTTTGGCCAATAACCAAGAAAAAGGTTTTCAATTTGGAATCAATGTTGGCAATGAAACAGGAAAATTTCGAATATCAGCCGGACTTTTGGGATTTCAGGCAATAAATGGGTTTTATGATATAGACCATGATGGTGAAATGGGTATTCAAATGGGTGATGGTACCCAGAGTAATTTCTTGAAGTTGGTTTTAACCAAAACCAGTATTAAGGCTTCACTGGAAATTAACGATATCGAAGATCCAAATCCTATTATTATTCCTTTGTCAGTTGAAGATCGCCCTATGGGTTCCGAAACAGTTGTTTTTATTATCAATGCTGATCCTATTCTTGGAACTGTAGAACCTCAAATAAAAATCGGAAGCAGAGAAATTATTAGTCTTGGGACAATGATTCTCACAGGGAAAGTGTTGGAGGCTGTCCAGGACATCAGCAAACCCCTTGCTGTTGGTATCTTTGGCACATCCGCTAATCCTTCAAAAGAGTTTTTAATTAATTATGATTTCTTTAAGGTGGATGGAGAACAGCCTTATTTGACCAACCAAATTCCCAATATTACAAGGCAGGTATCCTCTCCGCCAAGGGAAATAGATTTGTCACAATTTTTTGGAGATAATTTCGGCGTAGAAAACCTTTCATTTTCATACAGTTCTACCATATTATCTCTGACTGGAGTTCAGATTGAAGGCAATATGCTTACCCTGACATTTCCTGATTCTCCCTATACAGGAGTGATCACCGTGAGGGCCACTGACTCCTTCGGTTATTTTGTAGAACAAAGTTTTGAAATTTCAGTCGTTAGGGCAAACCAAATCATTTACAGAATCAATGCAGGTGGACAAGAGGTAATAGGAGAAAATAATGCACCCAACTGGGTTCCAAACGATCAAAACGGCACGTATAATGGGATAGGGTATTCTGTAAACGGAGGAACCTCCTCGAGCAGTTCTCTGCTCTTTAACAACAAGCATACATCAATTCCTAGCTATATTTCTGAATCTACCTTCAATTCAATTTTTGGAAACCAAAGAGAAAAAACAGATGCGGGTAATTTGCGATACACAATACCTTTACCAAACGGTGTATATATCATTAATCTTTATTTGGGTGAAAATAGTGAAGGTCCGATAAATATCGATCAAAGAAAGTTTGATATCAGATTGGAAGGAAGCACCGTTAGAAGCAATTTGGATCTGGTACAGAAATATGGAAAGGGTGTTGCAGCTGTAGAACAATTTGAGGTCATTGTATCAGACGGACAATTGAATATTGAATTTGTCAAAAAAACAGGTAATCCAATAATCAATGCCATAGAGGTCATTGGAACTACTCTTTCAACACCTATATCTTTTACAAATCCAATCCCGGATCAAATCAATACTATTAATCAAGTACTTGATGGTAATTTATTGTGTTCCGCCACAGGAGGTATAGGTACAATTCTTTACAGTGCTTTAAACCTACCTCCGGGGATTGACATAGAACCGGTTAATGGAAGACTATATGGAACTGTCAGCCCTACTGCACAAACCAACCAAACCTATAATGTAACCATTTGGGCAACTGATTCGAATAGTCCTGTACCAAATCAAGAATTTACTACGTTTTCTTGGACTATTCTTCCTTTCGAAAATTGGAATATTGTCAATGAAAATCAAAATTACTCTGAGAGACACGAAGCTTCATTTGTACAGGCGGGTGAAAATTTCTATGTGATGGGTGGCCGAGAAAATTCTAAAACCATTGATGTTTATGATTACCATCAAGATAGCTGGAGAGCACTTAGCGGAGTAGCCCCAGTAAGTTTCAACCACTTCCAAGCGACTGAGTATAAAGGATATATTTGGGTGATCGGTGCTTTCGAAGACAATGCTTTCCCGAATGAAAAACCAGCGACCCATGTATGGATTTTTGATCCTGTTTTAGAGCAATATTTTCAAGGACCGGAAATCCCCGAAGATAGAAGAAGAGGATCAGCGGGTCTTGTTGTTCATAATGATAAATTCTATGTGATTGCAGGTAATAAATTAGGTCATAACGGTCAATATGTGCCTTATTTTGATGAATTTGATCCTTCCACAGGAATTTGGACTGTTTTGGGCGATGCACCCCGACCTAGAGATCATTTTCATGCAGTAACGATTGGGAATAAAATATATGTCGCGTCAGGGAGGTTATCAGGTGGACCGGGTGGTACTTTTGGACCTGTGATTAAAGAGGTCGATGTTTATGATTTTGAAACAGAAACTTGGAGTACACTCCCAAGTAGCTTAGATATTCCTACACCAAGGGCCGGTGCTGTCGTTGCTAATTTTGAAAATAAATTGCTTATAGCCGGAGGTGAAATTCCTGGAGTTGGGAATGAATTAGCACTAAACATCACAGAAATATTCGATCCACAAACTCAGACCTGGTCAACAGGACCCAATCTAAATTTCAGAAGACATGGTACGCAGGGAATTGTTTCGGGTAAAGGATTATTCGTTGCTGGTGGTTCACCTAACAGAGGAAGCGGAAGTCAAAGAAACATGGAATTTTACGGATTGAATGAACCGTTTGGAAATTCTATATCAAAGAGCCTTCTCGTTGGTCCAAATGCTATCAATATGGTCAATGGAATTTCAGAAGATTTTGAAATCGATATTTCTGAAGGAAATCAAGGTATCATTTTAAAAGAAATCACATTTACAGGGATAGATGCAGGGGATTTCACAGTTGTGCTAGGTGGTATTACAAATTCAATGTTATTGCCGTATTCAAGCCACACTTTAAGAATTGAATATATTGGAGAAAAAGACAATCCAGAGGCAAATTTGCTTATTAAATATGATATGGGCCTTGAGTTAGAAATACCCATAATTAATTCCTTATTAAAAGTTGATGGTTTTACATTGATAAATAATGAAAACAATGTGGATTTGGTAGAACTGGCTGACGGCTCACAGGTTCAATTGGGTCAAATAAATGGCTTAGAATTAAACTTAAAGGCAATTTCTAATCCAACTTCAGTTGGAAGCGTATTCTTATCTTTAACCGGGCCTGTAACCTTATCAAGATTTGATGATGAGGCACCTTATTCCCTTCTGGGTGATGAAGGCATCAGTTTGCCCTTAGGCGATTATTCAATAGTTGCTACTCCATACACAGGAGCCGGCGGTACAGGCATAGCAGGTAAACCCCTTTCTATACAATTTTCCATCGTCGATGATGTTATTCCCAACATTCCTGTTACCGGAATATCTATTAGTCCAACTAACCCATCCATAGAGGTTGGAGGTACATTACAGCTTGTCTCTACCATTTCTCCTACCAATGCTACAAACCAAAACATTATTTGGATTAGCTCTAACGAAAATGTGGCTACAGTAAATTCCACAGGATTGGTAATTGGCATATCTGTTGGGGATGCTATCATTTCCGCAATGTCCGAAGATGGGGATTATACCTCTTCCGCGTCTGTTTCAGTTATAGACACTCATTCTGATCTTAACCTTGTAGGCCATTGGAAGATGGAGGAAAACGGAGGAAACATACTCTTTGACCACTCAGGCAATGAAAACAACGCAACAGTAGTAAATATTACAGGAATATCATGGGTAAGCGGGCAGGAAGGTCTTGCACTCAAACCCACCGGAAATTCCGGCAGTTTTGGTTCTGTTCCCCACAATCCAAGCCTCGAATTCACAAATGAGATTACTGTTGCTGCATGGATCAAACCTTCTTCATTGGCTAAAAAGGCCATTATTTCCAAAGGTTCTCCGGATGGGTTTTTCTTGATGAACCAAACCAACGGAAAAATTGAATTCAGGTTCAATGGGACTACCAATGGTACTACATACCGGCTCCAATCCAACCAAAACTACCCTACCAACGGAACTTGGATGCATGTCGCCGTCACATTCAACGGTACAAAATCCGTGATCTATATCAACGGTGTAGAAGACAATTCGGCAACATACGCTCCTGTGACCATCAGACCTAATACCACCAATCTGCAAATTGGCGCTTGGGACGGTATCAACAGGTGGACCGGTGACCTTGATGAAGTCAGGCTGTACGGAAGAGCACTAAACAGTACCGAAATATTAAATTTGGCAAATTCAGGGGGATCCTTTAGAACCAATGAGAATCCGGTCATAAAAGGAGGATCAGCAAACTCTCAAGAAAATAATTCAGCACTCGAAAAAAATACCCAGGAAAGAGTTGAAAATTCCAAATTTGGCCTTAAAGTTTATCCTAATCCTGTGGAAGATGTCCTTTCCATAAAAATGAATGTCTTAGATGATGTAAAAGTTGGGATTTTAGTATATGACATGATGGGTAGAATGTATGTCAATCAGTCCACTATTACAGAAAATGGGGAGATTTTGCTTGATCTTAAACAATCAAGAATGGCAGCAGGAACTTATCTGCTCATGTTAGATATGGGTAATGGCAGATTTACTCAAGTCAAATTTATCAAGAAATAAAAGTTGAACTTTCCATTACATGATTGGCCTGAATATAAATCAGGCCAATCATGTAATGGAAAAATTGGGTGTTATAAGATTGGAAATCAGCGTTATTGAACTTTAAAAAAAATCAATCCAGTTTGGAGAAATAGATTAAAGTCGACTGTTAATTCCAATTGAAATCATGTTTTTCTTAGAGTATTATTTGTTGATCATCAAAAAAGCATTTATTTAAAATAAAATTTTTACATAAAAAAGTATAAAATGAATTATTATATCAACTCTTTGAATCAGCTAAAAATTAAAACAATTTTCCAGCTCCTGTTTGTTTTTATTTTATCTAGTTCTTTTATTCCTAATACACTCTATAAAACCAACTCCTTGCTGAATAAGGAGTTTTCAAATAGGAATCCAGATCTTATTTTTGACCATTTTTTAAGGTATAATTCTTCAATTCCTGAATTTAATTGTGAATCACAATTTCAGGAAATCAATGGTCTAGTGGTGATGGAAGCTGAAAACCTGGCTTATTCACCAAATTGGGTTGTCCAAAGCTCGGTTACAGGATTTACCGGGTCAGGATATCTAGTTTGGACAGGTCCTCAATATACCTCTGTTCCAGGAAATGGTCTAATCACAACTACAATATTTATTAATACACCTGGAGTCTATCAATTTCAATTTCGAAGCGCTGTAGGAAGAGGTGATTTAAAATCTGAACATAACGATGCTTGGGTTAGGTTTCCTGATGCCGACGATTTTTTTGCTGAGAAAGATGGTATAAAACTATATCCAAGAGGCAGTGGAAAAAGCCCAACAGTCAGTGGTGCAGGTTCAGGAGGTTGGTTTAAAGCTTTTGCAAGCAATTTAAACTGGTCATTTACAACCCAAACTAACGATGGAAATGGCTACCCTATATTTGTCCAATTTGATAAACCGGGTGAGTATACGATGGAATTGTCCGCAAGGTCTTCCTACCATTTAATAGATAGGATTATTCTTCATCAAAATGCATCAAGCCCAAGAGATTTGAATAAGCTCGAAACTACTTGTTCAATACAACCCCCTATTATAAATGTTTCGGGTATAACAGTTACTCCAAGCAATTCCAATTTGTTAGTTGGTAATTCTCAACAAATCGCTGCGAGTGTATCACCTGCAAATGCAACCAACAAAACTGTTATTTGGTCTTCCTCAAACCCGGCTATTGCAACTGTTAGTTCTAATGGATTGGTCTCTGCAGTTTCGGAAGGAACAACCAACATTACAGCAAGAACTCAAGATGGTAATTTCACAGGTACTTCTACTATTACCGTTTCACCAAACACTTCAATAATCGGAGTCACGGGTATTTCTGTCAATCCTAGCACAGCATTGGTTTTGGTAGGTAGTTCGCAACAGATTTTTGCGACTGTTGTACCTACAAATGCCACCAATAAGTCTATAAACTGGACTTCATCCAATTCTTCTGTTGCAAGTGTAAATTCGACTGGCTTGGTGACAGGAATTTCCGTTGGTTCAGCTTTGATTACCGCACGGACTCAGGATGGTGATTTTTCGGCAAGTACTTCAATAACCGTTAATCCAAACACCTCCTCTATCAGTATTGAAAGCTTTACTTTGGTCAACGCCGGTACAAATGATGATGTCATCATCTTAGAAAATAGCAGTATTCTAAATTTAGAACAACTACAAAACTTAAGTCTTAATTTTAGAGTAAATACCCTACCTTCGTTAATCGGAAGTGTGTTTATTTCTTTGACAGGACCAATCACGGCATCAAGGACAGAAAACGGAGCTCCATATTCTTTATTTGGTGATAGCAATGGAAATTACAGCGGTAGAAATTTACCAGCAGGGACTTATACTTTATCTGCAATTCCGTATTCAGGGTCTAACAGAAGTGGAACTGAGGGACCTACCACAACGATTGTATTTTCCATAATTGAGTCTGTTGTAGTTCCAGTTTCCGGAATAAGTACTTCTCCTACGGCAACTTCAGTTAATGTAGGTGATAGCCAACAAATAACAGCCACAATCATTCCTTCTAATGCCTCGAATAAAAATGTAATTTGGTCCTCTTCCAATCCATTGGTTGCCACAGTTAACTCTACAGGATTGGTAACAGGTTTATCTGTTGGGGATGCTATCATTACAGCAAGGTCCGAAGATGGGGATTTTACTTCCTCTTCGTCTGTTTCAGTTCTAGACACTCATTCTGATCTTAACCTTGTAGGCTATTGGAAACTGGAGGAAAACAGCGGAAACATACTCATTGACCACTCGGGCAATGGCAATAATGCCACAGTGGGAAACACCTCCGGAATGTCGTGGGTAAGCGGTCAGGAAGGTCTTGCACTCAGGCTCAGTGGCGGTTCCAACAGCTTCGGTACTGTTCCCCACAATCCAAGTCTTGATTTCAACAATGAAATTACCATTGCCGCATGGATCAAACCTTCTTCATTGGCTAAAAAGGCCATTATTTCCAAAGGTTCTCCGGATGGGTTTTTCTTGATGAACCAAACCAACGGAAAAATTGAATTCAGGTTCAATGGGACTACCAATGGTACTACATACCGGCTCCAATCCAACCAAAACTACCCTACCAACGG
>NZ_JANSUY010000029.1 GCF_024741135.1 Aquiflexum gelatinilyticum | reverse complement strand
TTTTTTAGTAAAAGTCACCAACTATTTTTGACCACATTACCGAAAACTATGGACTATGGACTGTGGTCTGTGGACTATTTCAAAACATACATTTCCACTAATTTTTCGGCGCATCGCTCGCCATCCATAGCCGCAGAGACGATTCCTCCGGCATATCCTGCGCCCTCCCCGCAGGGAAACAATCCTTTGATGATCGGATGCTCAAAACTCTCTTTGTCCCTAGGAATACGTACAGGGGAGGAAGTCCGGCTTTCCACCCCAATAATCTGGGCGTCGTTTGTCAGGTATCCTTTCATTTTTTTGCCAAAATCAATAAATCCCTGTCTCAACCTTTCTGAAATAAAATCAGGTAAAACTTCATACATATCCGCTGATTCCAAACCCGGCTGATAGGAAGTGTCCAACAAACTTTTGCTGACCTTTTTCTCCGTAAAATCAACCAATCGTTGGGCTGGAGCTGTTTGCGTTTCACCGCCTACTTTCCAGGCTTTTTGCTCCACTTCGGCCTGAAACATCATCGCTGCCAATGGACCATACTTTTGATATTGGGGCAAATCCTCCAATTCGACGGCCACGACTATTCCTGAATTGGCAAACTTGCTGTCTCTCCTACTCGGACTCATGCCGTTGACGACGATCTCACCCGGAGAAGTGGCCGCAGGCACGATAAATCCACCCGGACACATACAAAAAGAAAAAACGCCCCGCTGCCTTCCTTTGAACATGGTCTGATTGACCAAGGCATAGGAAGAAGCGGGAAGGTAGGGACCCCGGTCAATTTCACAGTGGTATTGGATGCGGTCGATCAGGTTTTGGCTGTGCTCGACCCTGACCCCCAAGGCAAAAGGCTTGGCCTCGATCAAAATCTTTTTGGAATGGAGCAAATGAAAAATATCCCTAGCAGAATGTCCTGTGGCAAGAATTACCCCTTTTCCTAATATCCTTTCTCCGGTATGTGTGGTGATTCCCTTGATTTCATTGCTGTCCAAAATCAGGTCAGTCACTTTCGTTTCGAACAAAATCTCCCCACCTGCGTCTAGAATGCTCTTTCGCAGTTCGGCCACCAAAATGGGTAATTTATTGGTTCCGATATGGGGATGTGCATCGACCAGGATATCTTCCGTGGCACCATGGGCAACCAATATTTCCATGATTCTTCGGATGTCTCCACGCTTTTTGGAACGGGTATACAGCTTGCCGTCAGAGTAAGTGCCTGCCCCACCCTCTCCAAAACAATAATTGGATTCAGGGTTGACGATATGGTCTTTGTTGATGGCGGCGATATCCCTTCTCCGGGCTCTGACATCCTTGCCCCGTTCGATGAGGATAGGTTTCACACCCAATTCAATTGCTCTCAAGGCCGCAAAAAGTCCTGCCGGTCCTGCCCCGACTATGATAACAGGATCTGCATTGCTCACATTTTGGTAAGCTTTGGGAGTCGTCAGGAGTGGCGTTGGGGCTTCATTGACAAATACCTCAGCCGTGACATTCACCCTGACTTGCCTTCCCCGGGCATCGATGGAGCGCTTGACTTGACGGGCATAAGCATTTGGCTGTTCTGCAGAAATTCCCGCTCTCTTTAGCGCCGTTTCCCTAAAAACCTCCTCGTCGTAAGCTTCCTGAGGGGACAATTGTAATAGTAATTCTTTTTTCATTTTGTAAGGTATTTATCCTTAAATAAGACTTTAGATATAAGACACAAGATGCAAGACTGAATTCACCTCTATCGTCATTCTAAGTTTTTGACATTTTGCAAATGTACAGAAAGGGGAATGACAATAGTTCCGTCATCCTGATGGAGGTACGACTGAAGGATCTCATTTACTATAGGTGAGACCCTTGTCCCGTACATTTATCGGGATCACTCAGGGTGACAACCCCGACAATTTCGTCATTCTGAACCGCAGCTTGTGGAGGTGAAGAATCTCTATTAAGAATTGAGGATAAAAGCCGAGAAGCGATAATATTTCTCATCCGAATTTTAAACTTCAATTTCAACAACACTTTGACCCTCCAACTGAACCAGTCTTGAATCTTGTGTCTTGTGTCTTGATACTTTTTTTATTCTTCTCCAAAGACCTCCTTTACCACCCATCCTTTGCCCCATTCTTCTTTTTCTTTTTCTGTCCAAAGCTCTTGGTAGAAAATGACTTTCTGAAAGCGTGGCGGTAAGTATTTCTGCCAATTGGTACCACCTGTAGCGGCGATATCCACAGGGTCACGCTGAAGGTATCTCACCGCCGATTTGTAATGTGCCAAAGGCCAAAAGACATTTGCCTTCAGGTCAAAGTCTTTCATCAGTTTGGTCAATTCCTCGTCCTTGTCTATACAGGCAAGGTATTTTCTCCAGATATTGATTGTCTTGTAATTTGCAATGAATTCCTTGAGCCTTTTTCCGTATTTGGCTTCGAAAGTTTTTAAAGTCAATGTTTTTTCGCCCGTGGCCAACTCCACCGCACCATGTTGCCAATAGAGATTCCCAAACAAGACATCCACATTTTGCTCGCTCTGCATCTTTTCCCTGATATCCACAAACAGCAATTGTTGGACATCGCATGCCAAAATTTCAATCACTCGATATTGTGCACTTTGAAAACCGCTGGAAGGCAACAAAGACATCCTGAACTTAAGAAACTGCTCCTTTTCCATCCCTTTCCACATCACCGCAAAAGAAGAAATCAACTGGTCAAAATACATATTGACCCGCTCCAGTCTCTCTTTGAAAAACTTTCCGTACAAAGGTTCTTTCTCGGCAATCTGTTCAAGTTCCCAAATTATCAGCTTGAAATAAAGCTCCGTGATCTGATGGTACATGATGAAGATTTTCTCATCCTTGAAGGAAGTTCTGGGTTGTTGCAGAGACAACAGAATATCAAGATTGATGTAATCCCAATATGTCAAATAATCCGAATACAACAAGCCTTCTAGGTAGGAAGATAGGTCTTGACCCGAAGTTTTGAATTTTTGCTGAAGCAGCTCTATTTTATCTAAAATGTCTTTTTGGGTCTGGGCTGGGCTCATGTGCTAATTTTTTGTTCAATTAGGTAGTTTTTTATCGGCCTTCTTATTTATTTCAGGCAGGATTTGAGCAATACGCTGCAAAAATCCGTTTTAAATAGCAATAAACCAAAAGAGTCATGGAGCATACCGCCACCGCACACAAATCTTTGAAGCAGGACCTTTATGAAGGTGCTGATTTTTATCAGGTCGATGACTTGTTGACCGAGGAGCATCTGCTCATCCGTTCATCCATTAGGGATTTTGTCAAAAAAGAAATCAGTCCTTACATAGAAGATTGGGCACAAAGATCCCATTTTCCTTATGAAATCGTCAGGAAATTCGGAGATGTGGGTGCTTTCGGCCCACAGATTCCTGAGGCATACGGCGGCGGCGGGCTTGATTATATCTCTTATGGCATCATCATGCAGGAGATCGAGAGAGGTGACTCAGGCATGCGGTCTACGGCTTCTGTTCAGGGTTCTTTGGTGATGTACCCGATCTATAAATTCGGTTCTGAAGCACAAAGAATGAAATATCTTCCCAAACTTGCTTCAGGCGAGATGCTTGGCTGTTTTGGACTGACAGAGCCCGATCATGGTTCCAACCCGAGTGGAATGAAAACCAACTTCAAGGACATGGGAGACCATTACCTCCTCAACGGTGCCAAAATGTGGATTTCCAATTCACCAAAAGCAGACATCGCAGTCGTTTGGGCAAAAGATGAATCCGGAAGAATCCATGGCCTGATTGTAGAAAGAGGGATGGAAGGATTCACTACACCGGAGACCCATAACAAATGGTCATTGCGGGCTTCCTGCACCGGTGAATTGGTTTTTGACAATGTGAAAGTTCCGAAAGAAAATATCCTGCCAAACAAATCCGGATTGGGTGCGCCATTGATGTGCCTGGATTCGGCAAGGTATGGCATCGCTTGGGGTGCATTAGGCGCTGCAATGGATTGCTATGATTCGGCTAGAAGGTATGCGATGGAAAGGATACAGTTTGACAAGCCGATTGCTTCCTTCCAATTGATTCAAAAGAAACTTGCAGAAATGTTGACCGAAATCACCAAGGCGCAGTTATTGGTCTGGAAACTCGGGAAAATGATGAATGAAGGCAAAGCCACCACTTCCCATATTTCATTGGCAAAAAGAAACAATGTGGCCATGGCATTGGAGATCGCCCGCGAAGCCCGCCAAATCCACGGAGGCATGGGTATCACCGGAGAATACCCTATCATGCGCCACATGATGAATCTAGAATCCGTCGTGACCTATGAAGGAACACACGATATCCATTTGCTGATCTTAGGAAATGAGATTACGGGAATACCGGCTTTTAAGTAGGGTTTATTTCCTGCTAAGGCGTTAAGGCTCAAAGAAATAGGTATACAGATATTGTTTACCACAAAGAGACGGAGGTAAAAAAATTAAATCACCCCAGAGTGCACTGGGGTCTCAGAGAAAAAGTCAAAAGGGCACCTAAACAGAGGCCTCGGAAGACACAAAGGTTATTGGAAGGCTTTCACATTGCGTCCTTAGCGAAACCAAGGCGCTCTTTGGGGTAAAATGAAAAATTACTACCCTTTGAGGTCTCTAGGGCGAATTATTTTATCGGCCAATTTAAGAGTACCAAAAAAAATCCCCTTTCCTGATTTCTCGGAAAGGGGTATTTAAAAATTTTAAATTAAAAAGCTACCGTTAGATTTTTTCCAAGTATCCGACAGAGTAGTATTGGAGTTGAATTTAAACTGCAGAAAACAATCTGTCTCCCTTTGTCCTTAAAAGCTATTTCAAATTCCGGTCATTGTCCATTAGCCTTTAGTAAAATGCTGTTTTGGATTAGAATATGGTAGACGATGGGGAGATATCGGTATTTACCTAATCAAGAAAAGTCCAATCGACCTTTATCTCAAATAAATCTGATCGGAAAAATTTCTAAAAAGCAAAAAAATCAATTTATAAAATATTCTGACCTCTTTCTTCCTCTATTACTTGACACAACGTACACTTAAACCATCTCTTGAGTTTGTGGAAAAAGTAACTGAAAAAAAATCAGCTGATCCTAGGAGAAGTCCTATTTGAGGCAATCCATAAGCATCCTTCGCACTAGTCCAGAATGTGGCCAATTCTCCTGACAGACCACCAAAATGCCCATTTGTTCCAGAGCGAGCACCACTTGGCAAAATTCGTAATCCTGAAAGATTCGTAGATTTTAATGAACCCATTGGCCATCCATTCACTTCTTTCATGTGTTTTCCGTATTTCATTCCGAAAATACCCGATAAGGAACTGAATTCTGCAATACCCGGAAGTCGCCAGCCTTCAGGGCAAATATCACAGCAGGCTGCAGGGTAGTTGTATAGTTTCCCGTAGATTTCATCAATACTCGAATCATTTCCTTTCCAGGAATAGGCAGGTCCTGTTGCTGAACTCCAAGCGGCATCCGCTTCGATCAATTGGATGGCGGTCCCATCCTTCTTTCTGGTAGTACGCAGGTTTTCCGTCATCCACCAGGTATTGCCGATTTTGACTGTTTCATAGACATTTCCATCAATATCTTCCACCGTTCCAAATTCCGGCACAGGGAAAGGTATTGTTCTTTCGCATCCATCTGCATCAATTACTTTTACATCATAATTACCTGGAGCAAGGTTTTGGGAGAGGACTCCCAAGACTCCATTTGACCAAGTAATTTCGTAAGGTTGCAGCCCTGATACAATATCTAGAGAATGGGTCCTACCGATCATTAACAAATCCACTGTCAAAGGACAACCTGTCTGAAGGACTGCGGAAACCTCAAAACCCTTATTGAAGGAAGGTGCCCATAGTTCTAATTTCAAATTGAATGGAAGTGGGTCCCCTAGATAATTTTCAAACTTTAATGTTAAACTGTCCCCCACAAAATTGTTTTCAACCAATCTAACATCCGGATTATCCATATAAGGTAGGTACCATGACTGACCAATTACCGGACCTGTAGTGATCGGTGCTTCATCGGGAGCAAAGACCAATGATCTCTCATTGAGAATAGGCAAATCCCATTTGTAATCTTCTATGTATGTTTGTATCCAACTTGTAAAGTATTTAGAAAGCAATGCCTTTCTCCTAAAACCATAAGTTGGAGAAAATATAGCATCTAATCCTTGTTCTATGTCCGTTTTGGTGATTTTTCGGAATGTCCCAACAGCTTTAAATGATATCGGCTCCAAAGGTTCAATGCTCACTATGTCACTAGGTTGAAGTATTTTCCCTGTACTTGATTCTATTAACTGAATATCTTGAATCACCGGGCATAGTAAAGTCTGGTAGGCATAATACTCCAAAAGGATTTTCTGGTACCAAAAAGACAAACCAAATCCCGCAACCAATGCTTCATGAAAAGAGGTTTTGGGAAGTTTGGAAATGTGCTTCAGATAAGAAATATCATATGTCACAAACCCATAGGTCATGGAGGACATCGTATCTTCAGGACCATTTAGGCAGCTTAACTCAAAGGATTTCTTTGGATTTTCGAAAAACAAGTGATTCTGTCCCGCTTGAAATGTTCCTGCCATAGCCTCTTTCTCAATATCTGACAAGGATTGCAGCTTTTGGGTAAAAAAGGTAATCCAGGTTCCAAATGGAATAGCCATTTCCTTAAGTTCATCAACCTCTTGGATTTTAATTTGTAGGTCAAGGGCACTTTTTAGAAATTTATCAAAAAAAACTCCCGTGTCTGTGTTATTTGGCCATTTGATAAGCTGCAGATCCCAAGTCCGGATCTGTCTGCCCATAGTTACTTCCATTTGAGTAGGCCCAGTCCCAATATCCGGGATGATAAAAATTAAAGAATCTCCGGGGATTCTGGCTAAACTGATCTCCACCCCACCTATTGTCCCTGAAAAACTCTTGTCCCCCACAGGAATATCCGCTGCAGGGACTTTGGCCAATTGATAGATTATCCACTCACCTCCTTCTACAGGGGGAAGGACTTGGAGGGGTTCCTCTTCCTCTTTGCAGGAAAAAAAGATAATCACAGAAATTGATGCAATTATAAAAAGTAAGACCCTGTATTTCATGCGGTTAAATCAAAACAACGAAAAGTTAGTCATTTTATTTGAATATTTTTTGATGGGAAATGAGGCAGTTTAAAGAGAAAATGCAAAAAAAACAGAAGTCTAATAAAAGGTCATTCCAATTCTGAAAAATATTGAGCACAAAGGTAGTTTTTAAGAAAATCATCTCCCTTTAAGATCTGAATGAATGGTTTTTCACAAAAAAGCCACCGAACCAAAACCTATTGTTTTCAAAACTTATTTTTAAAACCGTAACACTTAATATGGACTTGACAATTTGGCCTTTCTCAATCCTTGACGCACCTTACCGTATAAAGCCCACCGGGATTTTCTGCACTTGCAAAGATCTCTTCACCTAGGCTTATACCCAACAAAAAAAAGTTATGGCTGAAGGGAGGTTCGGATTTGGTAGGTACACGAAAATATGTTACTGAACCCTCTCCTTCATACATGCCAGTCCACTCTATATATCCTGTTGGCTGGGCAGAAAACCCGCTGATATTAGAACCTTTGACTACATTGTTTTCCCAATCCTGATAAGTTTTCATCTTGGTAGCATGCCTTGGGCCTAAAAAATCTTGTAACTGTGCCCAATCTTCTCCCTCAGGGATTGCCCAACCTGTTGGACAGATTTCGCAACAAACCGCTTTTCCATTATATACATTACCATATTTCTGATCGTTTCCCGGTTTGGTTTCAAGAACTGAATAAACGCTTAGATCCGGATTCCCCACCCATTCTGAAGGTGCACTGACTTTGGTGATTGGAGAGCCATCGTTTTTTCTGGTTGTTCTGAGATTTTCCGCCATCCACCATTGATTGCCGATCTTGACTGTCTTGTACTCATTTCCATCAATATCAGTCACCGTACTGAATTCCGGCATTTCAAAATCAATTGCCTCTTCACATCCATTAAAATCCAGTACTTGTACAGTGTATGCTCCAGGAGCAAAATCAAATGGCCCTGTTCCTGTCAGCCCATTGCTCCAAGTAATCTGATAAGGAGTAGTACCGTATTGTATATCCATCTGGATCTTTCCCTCATCCAAAACTACCTGTGCCAACATGGGACAGAAAACCTTGAGTTTGGCAGGAACATTTTTCTCAAAACCTAAAGAGTTCATATTCAAAACAAAATCCTGTTCCAAACCTGTTAAGCTTTCTAATTCCATCTTTAATTTACCCTCTTCAAATACATATCCAATAAATCTGATCTCCGGATTGTCAAAAATTTGGACCGTCATTGGAAAAGAGGACGGAAAAGGAATTTGTTCAAGAGGAGCCGTTGCAGGAATGATATACAGAGGTTCATCATCCATAATTGGAAGATCAGCCCTGTCATCCAACATAACCAGAATTTTGGAGGTGCTTTTTTTTAAGGTTTTGAAACTTTCCACTTTTACTCTGAACTGATCTTCAAAAAAGGAATTAAGACCAATCATATTGGGTTTTTGAAATTCCCCAAAAGCATAAACTTCATTCATTTCACCTGACTCGAAAATCAAAGTCGGCTGTTCAACAAATGACCCCGGCTGGTCTCCGGGTATTTTGAATACAAGGTTCCTGAGGATCGGACAAGTCAAATTTTTGGTTGCCAACGCCTCAATAAGACCGATTTGATACCAAAATGACAAACCGATTCCGGTTTTGATTGATCGATAAAATTTTGAATCAGGCAATTCCGTATACCTTGCTAAATACTCAAAACCTCTTGGGGAAAAGGGTGACGAAAACAAATTTTCAATGAAATTAATCCTCCCTAAAAAATCAATAATGGGATAATCTTCGCAGGCCGGAACTTTCAGTTTCGAGGGAGAATCTTTTAAAAAATTAAGCCAAAATTTATTAAAAGGCTTGGTCATAACACCTTCGAAATCCTTTTTTTCCTTTTCGTTAAGTTGTGAATATTCCATTTTTAATTGGTTGATCCACTTCAAATAATCCTGAGAAAATCCCTCTAATGATTCAAAGGCTTGCATCTCCGACAATAAAGCTTCACTGTTTCGGATCAGGCCATCAAAAACTGATTCTGAAGCAGGAGGAAAATAAATACCGAGATCAAATTTCCATATCCTCGGTTTCCCATTGATCTCTACTTTGAGTTCTGCGCGTCCCATGGGCAACTCAGGCATGATAAAAACCAACGAATCCTCTCCGGAGCGGCCCAAAGTGACCTGGATGATTTCTGAAAAATAGCCCTTAAAAATCTGTTCACTTTTTCCAAGGCCGGGGGCATAGACTTTGACCAAGTCAAATGCGGTAACATAATCTTCCACAATAATCGGGTTATAAACAGGTACTTCCTCTTCTTCCCTGCATCCCAAAAGAAGTAGGATCGAAAAAATAGAGATTAGAATTCTAAAAGAGGTTTTCATCGCTATTCAGGTTTTTGGAATTCAAATGGTCCGGCCTACATTCATCAAACTCAATTAAAGCATTTGATTTTGTACAATAAAGTTACCTAACCTTTGACATTCCAAAGACTAAAAAGAGGTCTTTGTTTGGCAAAAAATGAAAACTCAAAAAATGATTTTGGTGATTTTTAATAATCTCATATGGTCTTTTCTTATTTGTAAAAATCGGTTAAAGTTAAATTCAGTTTTATTTCATTTCTCAGATTTTCATAAAAAAAGCTGCTGCCGAAAAAATCAGCAACAGCATTGGTCAAAAAAATGTTCAACAAAGGGTAAGTCTATCATGGAATTGATGTCAAATAAATCTTTTCGGTTATTAATATCATAAATATCGATGGAACAAAGTCAGTAAAAAATACCCCAAAAGGAGTATTTTTTGCCGATCCAAGGAAATAATAAGGATAGCTTTATCAAAGATCCATCTGTATAAACTGCCGTATCCAAAGTCTTACCAATTCACAGAAATGTCAAATTAAAAGCTTTCCAACAGCGTTAATCCTTGACACATCTAATGGCTGCGCCATTCCATTTTGGATTAAAATTGGATTGCGATACAATGGATTGATTAAATGAAAGGATAATATAGGGTGCTGTCGTTGCATTGGTAGATTTGTTCATCCACCAGTGTCCATATTCTGTCAAGGAAAAGAAATTGCCTCCGAATCCACGCACACCTCCTGGCAAGGCATTAAATCCACTTTCGTTTGTTCCTTGCGTTCCTGCTATTTCAGATTCCCTCCAACCTGTGATCGATTTCAATTTATTTCCTGAATTTGGCAGCAAAAATGACCTCATTTTTTCCCAATCTTCTTGGGTAGGCACATGCCATCCTTGAGGACAGATAGCGCAACAAGTGGCGGCATACCAATTGTAGAGCTTTCCGTATTTTTCGTTGTTGGTGACATCGTTGTTATAGTAGGAAAAAGCAGCAGTAGTTTGTGCCATCCATTGCGCGTTTGTGGTCACATTGGGTATATCAGTTCCATCAGCAAATTTTGAAGTTTTTAGGTTTTCAGCCATCCAGACTTGGGTTCCGATTTTGATGGTAGCGTATTGATTCCCGTCAACATCAGTGACTGTACCTACCATAGCCTCTTCCTGAACGGTGAATTCTTTGGTCACTTCACAACCCAATGCATCGGTTACTTTTATGGTATAATTTCCGGGATTTAAGCCAGTTTGACTATTTCCTGTACCATTGTTGCTCCAAGTGTAAGTAAATGGGGCTAGTCCTCCTGTAACTTGAAGGGTAGCCGAACCTCCTGAAACATTTACCGTCACAGCCAAGGTACAATTGAGAAGGATAGAGGCATTAACGGTCTTTTTTACTTTTAGAGGGCCATCCTCCAGAGTCAAATCAAAAGTAAATGCCTGATCTCCTCCTTTTTTGCTTTCAAAATTAATGGAAATGGCCTCCGCCAAAGAAGCGATTGACTTCAATGTGACCTGATCGCTACTGATGTTTTCGGCTTTGGCGACAGGATTGTCAATGGGTTTCACTTCCTTTTCGGGATTGGTAGGCAGCTGCATTTTATCTCCAGACTCCAGATTAGGTTGGCTTAGTGAAAACCTGGACTTAAGTGCTGCGGTTGCTGTGATGACTTTGTCAACATGTTCCCCTATTTTTTCTATTCCCGAGGAAAGTTGGGTAAGCAGCGCAATGGTTGATGTCTTGTCACCTTGGTTGAGCGCTTGGTAACTTCCATATATTTTCAAAGCAAAAGCCTTTCCACTTTCAAATTTCACAGGAGTATCATTGGAAACGGCCAAAACCCTTGCGCCCGACTCATCAATCCCAATGGTCCGGAGTACTTTACAATCCGTCACTTTCAAAGCCTGTTCTTTCAATTGGATGAAATTGGAACGCATATTTAAAACAGCGGTTATGGCGGCCGCTTTCGCTACAGCATTGGATGGCGCCTGTACCAGCTTGTCAACCATACTTTGATCAAAAACTACCTCATTCAGGTATTTCAGAAAGACCTCTCCACTTTCTGCAGTACAGGCCCAGGCATATTTTCCAGAAGGATTTGCGGAAAGGGTCCGAAAAAGGTTATTGATTTTGAGTACGCCTATAGTTTCCAGTCTTTCCTTGGTACTTAATTTGGCGATTTCTTGCTCGAATAATGTCACCCATTCCTGTTGTTTGGCCACTTGATCGGACAAACCCGGATTTTGATCCATCGAGGTAAGTTGGCCTTTGGCACCTGTTAATATTCCGGCAAGTACAGTTTCAGGATTCCCGAGATCGGGCAATTTCAATACAGTAAAATCCAGGGTTTTTTTGTTGCTGTTGAGCGAAAGCTCAAAGGTCTGCTTTCCTTCATTGATGTCAGGAACCAAAAAAACCAAATTATTCCCTGTTCCTTTGGAAAGTTTAATGGCCAAACTGCCGAATTTTCCGTCATATTCGGTTTTTAGATCACTCAAACCTGATACCTCCACCGAGACAATCTCGTAGGGATAAACCTGGTCTTTGGGTTTATTTAGGGTATAATTCGGATCATTAATAACAGGGACAGTAGGAGTCGTTTCCTCATCAGAACAGGAAAACGAGACCATCAATAAAAAAAGAAGTCCGATTAAGGCAAATGCGTTTTTCTTCATGGTTGATAGTTTTTTTTCAACCTAAAATTCCAATGAATTGCACCTTAAAAAAATACCCCAAAAGGAGTAAAAATAATTGGACGGTTAAATTGAACTACAACTTTTTCCGAGTTGATCCTTTTTAAAGCAAAATATATTTAATCCTGTCCTGGCCAAAATATCTAAGAAAAATAAGTCCCTTACCTCACAACCTTGGATGGTCTTTGACCAATGCAACCAATCCAGCCAGGTTCCTGACTCCAAGTTTTCTGAAAATGTTCTTGCGATGGGTTTTTACTGTAAGCGGGCTGAGGTTGAGTTTATCAGCGATTTCGCTGCTTTCATATTGATTGAGGATAAGTTGGATAATATCAACCTCCCGTTTTGAAAGCTTATATTGATGATTTAGTTTTTCGTAAAAGCCCTTTCCTTCGGAATCAAAAACCACTTGATTGGATTCCTGAAAAAATTTACCTCCTTCAATAATTACATTCAGGGCATTCAACATTACATGAAGTGAGGAGTCTTTGCCAATAAAACCATCAGCACCAAGGTTTTTGCACAACTCAATAGAAGATGTTGTTTGGTGCATACTGATCACGAGCTTCTTAATAACCGGATAATCCCGCTGCAAATGCCCAAGCAATTGAAGTCCGTCCATCACAGGCATATTGAGGTCTAGGATCAACACATCAGCTTTGTTTCCACGTTCTAAGTAAGAAAGGACTTCTTTACCGTTTCTGAAATGCGCCAATACCTTGATATTTGGATTTGTACTGACAAGATTGTCTAAGCCTGAAGTAAATAATTCATGGTCATCTGCTATAATTATCTGTGTACTCATTGGTTTGGGTGATCTGTTGAAATGGAATAGTGACTATAACTGTGGTGCCATTTATATTGGAATCAAAATGTAAATTTCCTCTAAGATAGTCAACTCTTTTTTGGAGATTTCTTAGTCCCATGCCGTCATTGGGTTTATCCAAAATTTCCTTGGGAATACCTTTACCATCATCAGTTACAATCAATGTCACTGTCTGATCAATCTCATCATAGAATAACTGAATATCAGCCTCTTTGGCTTCAGCATGCTTGATAATGTTATTAAGCAGTTCTTTGATGATTCTGAAAAGATTGATTTTTGTATCCAAAGTAAGGTAAGGTAAATCTTCAATATTATAGGTAATGGAAATTTTGTTTTGGATCTTTACCAAGTCAAGTACCTCTGACACCATCGTTTTTAACCGTTTTTCGGCAGCTTCCATTGGCATCAGTTCATGGGAAATAAACCTGAGGTCATGGATTGCCATAGTGAGTAATTTCTGGGTTTCGGCCAATCCTGTCTTCGATTCCTTCTGCATAGCCTCTGCTTCCAAATACAAGCTATCTACTTTCAATTTGATCAATGCAAGCAAACCCCCAAGGTCATCGTGAAGGTCTTTGGCTATTCTTTGCCGTTCCCGCTCCTGTGCTTCGATGATACTTCTTGCTATATTCCTTTCCTGTTCTATAAACTGTCGGTCCAACAGTTCCTTTTCCTTTTTCATAAAATAGTACCTATGGATAATCCCGATTGTAAGTAAAATAACATTGAAAATGGACCCTACTATCAATCCGTTTGGCTTTAGGGGATGCCAATCGGTCACTGCTGTCAGATTCAGAATGTAGTTAGTAAATCCAAAAACCAACATCAGGTTGGCCAACAGGATATAATAGGCGATTTCTTTTTTTGCTTTGATCTGGAAAAAAGTAATCAGTATCACCAACAACATATTGGTAAAAGAAAGTGATAACCCGGTCCCTGTCAGAATCAGGTTCAACTTTGGGTTCCACTCAAAGAGCAAAGTAGAAAAAAGCAAAAGGCTAAAGGTAAAAACTGCCTTGATGTATTGGACACTGTAAGTATGGAGCTTATTTTTTCCGGCATTTAAATTAAAAAAACGGATGATGAATATCACGAGCATTCCTGACATCATCAGGCTGAAAAACGGGATGATGATCGATGAAAATCTTCCAAGGTAATCCCCATAAATCCAAAGAAAAAGAAAACCGTCTTCTTCAAGGATCAAAGCAAGGCAGGAAAGCAAATATCCTACAAAGATGATGTACAGCTTTTCGCTGAAATAGGCCCACAAAAACAATCCGAATAATGCTGCCATCACGAGAACGCCGGTAACGGTCCCAAAAAATGCTGTCCTGCTGATTTCATATTCCCAATAGGAATTGGGTTCATCTAGGTAAAAAGGCACATAGGTATTCAATCCCCTGCTATCTAGTTTGAAAAGGTATGTAAAGCCTTCTCCTGCAGGAAGAATCAATTCATAGGAATTCAACCTCGAATGCATATCCCGCGATTGACCTGCATGGATAAATCCCGAATAAGCCGTTTTTATAAGCTTCCCATTATTATCAAAAGTATACAAGGTTCCTTCTCTTATTGCAGCACCTGCAGGACTGAAAATGACTGTGTTTTTAGAGTCAAGCTCATTTTCAATCCGGAATGCAAACCACCAAATGGACTCAGTATATCCTTTGTTGAACAAGGTGGGATGCGCAAGTTGAGAAAAAGAGCCATGTTGAAATTTTCGTAAGGCTTCTTCCGGAGCAGAATTTCCATTGTCTTTCCAAAAGGAAATATGCTCACCTATAGGATAATCCGGCGCCGAGTTAATTCTAATAGGGTAGTCACTGACATTTTCTTGTCCCAAAAGGCTTAAGGAAATAAAAGTGATGGAGCAAACCAAAAATACTTTGACAAACATTTGTTGGGTTGATTATTCCTAAAAGATAAAAAAAATACTTTCTACTTGATATTTTCCCAAATAATAAATTGAAAACGTAACAAAAGTTAAAAACCGCTTGACTCGATTTGAGTTATCAAAATCTGAAATGCAGGGATTTCATTTTTATGAAAAAATTTTGATTTGTAGGTTGAAAGAAAATAAAAAGAGGGAAAATATCCCCCTTTTTATTTTCTGAATTTGATCATTTCGTAACCTTATCCACTTCAGACTTGGCCTTTCTAGCCAATTTGTCAACTTCATTGCTCACATCGGATACCTTTTTGGTAAGCCCTTCAAAAAACGAATTGAGTTTTCCTGTTGCTTCGTCAAGGTATTCTCCACTCTTCTTGGTGATTTTTTTTCTGGTATTTTCACCTTTATCCGGTGCAATCAATATTCCTATCTGAACACCGATCACTGCACCTACCAATGCTCCTAAAATAAATTTTGTTGAACTCATAGCTGTATTTTATTTAAGTTGAAAATATAAAACTTCAGGATTTCTGATTACTCTAAATTTAAACATTTATCGTACCAAAGTATTGAAAATCCCTAATTTTAATACGATTTTAAAATGAATGAGTTCAATTTTTCACTTTTTCAATTGATGATTTTTGATATTCTCCAATTTGGCCAAAATTAAAAAACAGTGCTTTGATCGGTCTCAAACCGACGGAAAGTAATCTCAGTTCCGAATGGAAAAATAACCTTTCATGTTCAGGATATAAAGAAGGATCACTCCAAGTTACTTCTAAAACAAAATACCTTTTTAAAAATTAGAATAAGTAAAATTTCTCATTTAAAGGACTATTCTTTGATAAAAGAAAATGTTTTTCCCTTTCGAAGTTGAACCTGACCATCTATTTCACACTACTCCTTACCACTATTGTCCTAACAGGATTCAAAGGATCGTTACTGAAAATGGAGATGTGCTTATGGTCGATTCCCCTTCTTCCTTTGGGATCAAAGGTAAACCTGAGTTCAGTGCTTTCTCCTGATTGAAGGTCATTTTTATCCAATTCAATTTCTACACAATCACAGTTGGTTGCCACTTTTCTGATATTCAGCGGTTCCTGTCCCATATTGGTCATAGTGATGGATCGGGACACTTTGGAATTGGCAGAAATCTCCCTCAAGTCAATCTCTACATTGGCAATTCCCAATTTCGGAACCCTGTTTTCCAGGCTTTTTGGCACAGGTTGAAAGTATTCATAGACCACAGACATCACCCTGATACCAAGGTTCAGGTCATCCCGATCTAGCCCGATGCTGATGACCTCATCAAAAAAGCCCAGGTCATTTTTGGCAGCTCCATCATATGTCATTACCAAAAGTCCTCTTTGCAAAGGTTGAAGTTGGCTAGGTTCCAATGATACCGCCATATAATTGGGGATTTTATCCTGAACCTCTTTGAAACCGATGGGGCTGTTTCCAAAATTATAGACCTCCACATATTTGACCTTTGGTTCGTTGGTAAAAATATAACCCATATTGACAGCTGTCAGCCTAAAACCCAAAGTCCCGACACGGTGGGGAAAAGCCATTTCAGCATTTTCGGGAATCGGCATGTTGATTCCTTCCAAAAACAAAGTATCCCCATAGATATCCAAATTGGTCCTGACAATAATGCCTTTGGAAAATTCCCCTCCTTTTTGGTCAGGGTCGAACTTTACTTTGAGAGAAGCTATTTGCCCA
Organism: Aquiflexum gelatinilyticum; assembly: GCF_024741135.1. Lineage (GTDB taxonomy): Bacteria > Bacteroidota > Bacteroidia > Cytophagales > Cyclobacteriaceae > Cognataquiflexum > Cognataquiflexum gelatinilyticum. The sequence continues at coordinate 64,196 of NZ_JANSUY010000029.1, read as the reverse complement.
TTGACCAAGGTATCCTTGGTATATTGGACGGTGGTACAGCCACAATCTGTAAAAATATCTGTGATATAGATGCTGTCCTGATTTTCATTCAGCGCAAAAAACTCCGCTTCAACTGCTCCTTTTTCCTGCAATACGGCACCGATATCAATTTTTCTCTTTTCCCAAGTCAGCGTCTTTCTTTCAATTGTCTGGCCAGCGAGAGGAAGGCTGCTCATAGTCAGCAAGATGAGTGTCGTGAGATAGAATGCAATTTTTTTCATACTGGTAAATAACGATAAAAAACCAGCGAATTGTACCCTGATTTATTTATTTTGCGCCAAATTTTAAAACAATGGCAAGAGTACTGACAGGCATACAGAGTTCAGGCAAGCCCCATCTTGGAAACATATTGGGTGCGATCGTCCCTGCTATCGAGTTAACCAAAAGAGACAATAACGATTCTTATATATTCATTGCAGACCTGCATTCCCTGACCTCTATCAAGGATGGGAATCTGAGAAAAGAGAATACATTGGCAGTAGCGGCAGCTTGGTTGGCTTTCGGTTTGGACATCAGCAAAACGGTTTTTTACAGGCAATCGATGATTCCTGAGGTAACTGAATTGACCTGGTACCTGAGTTGCTTTACGCCCTATCCCATGCTTGCCAATGCACATAGCTTCAAAGACAAGTCGGACAGGTTGGCAGACGTGAATGCAGGTCTTTTTACCTATCCGGTGTTGATGGCTGCAGATATTTTACTTTATGGGGCGAATATTGTCCCTGTCGGAAAAGACCAACTCCAACATTTGGAAATTGCAAGAGACATCGCAACGACCTTCAATAATCGCGTGGAAGAAGAAATCCTAGTCATTCCTGAGGCCCGCATCAGTGAAGATGTGATGATCATTCCTGGAACTGATGGACAGAAGATGAGTAAATCCTACAACAATTACATTGACATTTTCCTTCCTGAAAAGGAACTGAAAAAAAACATCTACTCCATCATCACCGACAGTACGCCATTGGAAGAACCCAAGAACCCGGATACATGTAACGTGTTTAAATTGTATTCTTTGGTGGCAAATGCAGACCAAACGGCTGCATTACGATCAAAGTACCTTGCGGGAAATTTCGGGTATGGCCACGCAAAGCAGGAGTTTATGACTTTGATTATGGAAAAATACGCCGAAGAAAGAAAACTGTACGATTACTTTATGAACCACCCTTCTGAATTGGAAGCAAGACTTTCCGAAGGGGAAGCCAAAGCAAAAATCATCGCAAGAAGTTATTTGAACAAGGTAAGAGAAAAGTTGGGATTTGGGGTGATTGGTTAATTGGGGAATGGTTAAAGGTTAATGGGTTATTTGGTTAGTGGTTAAAGGTTAAATGGTTAACTGATTAATTGACCAAGTTCCACGGTCGACTGTCCACCAAGTTGAATTCGTTTGTTTGGCTGCTGAATTATAATTGGGAAATGAAAACTGATTTTGATATCAATGTGGCTGAATACTGACCACTGAAAACTGTACTGATCACTGCAGACTGCATTCTCACCACTGTAAACTGCCCACAGCGACTGACTACTGCCAACTGAACACTGGAAACTTTCAACTTCCTAACCTCCTACTTACAGACTTCCCAAATCACAATTCGTAAATCTTAATTCGTAAATCAAAACTTACCTCCCCACCCAAAGGTCTTTCATGGACTTACCGTTGATCTGAAGGACAAAGCGTGCTGGGTTTGGAACAAAGACCAGCCTGACATCCATTTTGTCAAACTGCTCTGATTCGATAGGAACGCCTTCTTTTCCTTTGACTTCATAAGTCACTTTGCCAAAAGAATCCGGAGCCAAAGGCGAATAATTATTTGCCAGGTAAGCTGTAGGCAACAACACGTCATTGTCTGATTTCAGTTGGTTGTAGATTTTTTCCAAAATCGACTCGAGCTCATCACCGAATTCTTCATTGAAGTCATCCTCCAAGTCATGGAGTTCTTCTTCGATGTCATCATAAGCGGCGTCGGCATAGGAGATTTTGCTCAAAGCGATTTTTTTCTCTACAAGGACTGAAAGATCCTGATCCAATTTTCTGAAATCCATGGCGTTTTTATTTTTAAAAGCACGAAGGTAAAAATTAAGACAAGGTTTTCAAAAATCTTATTGGCCAACATTTTTCAAAGCCAATTCCCCTCCGTTTGGATCGGCATTGTATTGGACAAATGATCCATCGGCATCCTTTTGGACCTCAAGAGTTTCGGTTTTTCCACCTTGAACGAAAGTGACTGACTTCCAATCAGTAGGAATGTAGGTTTTGAAAGTTAATTTTTGCCTGTACCAATACGGGTCCAAATCCGACTCCAACTTTAGGGAAATCATATCCTTTTTGACCGTCTTGATCATGTTGGTATTCATCCTTTGCCTCATATATTGTGTCACATCCCTGAAAGGTGCCACCCAAATATCTTTGGATTTGCCGGCGATATATTCAAAGTAAGCCCTGATTCTGTCTTCAGGAATGGCTTCCCAACCGATACCTTCGATGCCGTGAAATACCAAAACCAACCAGGTATCTTCCCTTGTCAGGATGTCATCTACCCATGAATTCATAAGCTCAGGAGTTGTTTTAGAAAGCGGCCCACGCTGCCATTGGATGTATTCTTTGCCATAATCCTGGGACGCGTCAAACTTTCCGGATCTGTTGATTTCTTCCAAATATGCTTCAGGCATCCTGTTTCTCAACGCAGGAAACATCTTCAAAGCATATTCCATAACCCTTTCATTTTCAGTTCCAAAAGGACATTCTGCAGAAAAAAGCTGTTCTCTTCCCAATTCCCTTTCTATCTCATCCCGACAGGCTTCCAATTCAAACAACAGATTCTTTTCATCCAACACCGCCAACCTTGGATGTGAAATCGTGTGTACCCCAAACTCATGGCCATTAGACGCATACTTTCGGATCTCATCCCAATCGATCATCGGACCATCAATGATTTTGGGATATACAAGTTCACTGACATTCAATTCCCTAGCCTTGGCAAATCCTTCATCGAGTATTTTGCAGGCTTGCTCAACCCTTCCCTGTTCATAAGTGGAACCGGACCTGTCATGGTAAGAAACAGCGCCCGGCATATCCAAAAATCGGATCAAAGAGGCTCTTTCAAAAATATTTTCTTCATTGGTAGGAATAGAAGCTGTCTCCGCGAGGATCACTTTGGGATCCCTTCCAAAAAACTGTGCGCGGGTTTGAGATGAGGGAATTTCTCCTGTGTTGATATAAAAAGTCCCCTTCATCCCAAGTTCTTCCATGATGGGCAGCGCGACACGGAATTGGTTGTAAGTCCCGTCATCATAGGTCAAGGAAATGGCTGCTTTTTTTCCATCAGGCCATTTCAAAATCTCCGTTTTGAAAGAAGGTTCCTGACTGAATCCATTCTGAAAATTCAAAACCAAAATCAGGATAAGGAGAATTTTGGGGAATAAGAATTTGTTTGTGAGGCTCATAGCTTTTAAAATTAAAAAATAACTTTCCGATCAATTCATCATTTTGATAATTGGTCAGAATGGGCTTAAATTTCAGAAAAATCCAAAACCATTTTTATGCAAAATTACAAGAACCATACCCGCAGTTTCGCAGTCCATAATTATGTTTTAATTCCATTAGCACTGGCATTTTTCCTTTGGACAGTCGCGGATCTTATCCATTCCATCATGGGCGGTACTGATCTTCTTTATTCTTTTTACCACCTAATCGCGGCCACAGTGCTTTTGTTATTGCCTTTTGTAGCGAGATATTATGGTCTCAAAAATCAGGACAGGATTATCAGGTTGGAGATGAGATTCCGTTATTTTGAATTGACAGGAAAGTCATTTAAAGAAAAAGAAAGTAAATTGAGGCTTTCCCAAATCATCGCTTTGAGATTTGCAGGAGATGAGGAATTTCTTCCTTTGATGGAAAAAGCGATCAAAGAAAATTTAAAAGCAAAAGAAATCAAGATGGCAATCACCAATTGGCAGGAGGACAACAGACGTGTTTAAATTTAAATTAACATTCATTCTGTTTTTGGTAACAGGAACAATTTTCGCGCAGGAAAAAGTGGAAGAGATATCAGAGAAATTGGCACAAGAGCAACTTGAAGCCTACAATAAGAGAGATATTGATGCTTTTGTGGCACCCTATGCGGAGAATGTAAGGGTGTACAAATTCCCAGATGAATTTTTGTATGAAGGCAAAACAGAAATGTATGACATCTACGGAAGGATGTTTGCACGGACGCCTGACCTACACTGCAAGTTGGTCAACCGCATCGTTATGGGAAATACCGTTATCGATCAGGAAGAAGTTACCATTTCCAAAAACGACCCTCCCATGCACGCCATCGCCATTTACAAGATCAAAGACGGGAAAATCGCGGAGGTGTATTTTATCCAATAGATAGTTTTCAGTGGTCAGTTTTTAGTGAACAGTAACCAGTAGACAGTAGCAGTGAGAAGTCGCAATAGTCAATAGGCAGTTGTAAACCATATTAAGCGGACCACAATAACAAATGAAAGTTTACGGGAAATCCAAAAATTGCAAAACTGAAATCAGTTACTCGACAAGTGCAAATACGAGAGTTGAGTTTGTAATACAAATTGGAGAAAAGAAAATTCTGAATTGCAAAAATTGCGGAATGAAAACGGAATTTCACATTGACGAATTATACAAGAAAGAATCAAAAATAGCTCAAATTGGAGCAGGACTAATTTTTTTAATTGGAACACCATTAATGTTCTTTTTTTTGTAAATCCGATATTGATTGGTAGCCGAAATCATTATGTGATATATGTTGTCAGCGGATTTCTACTCATTCCTATTATTGTGTACAGAATAATAAAAAAACAAGACCGGACAAGAGTGAACTCATTCAACCGAATTAGACTGAAAGGTAGAATTCATAATATTGGAAGAAAATAATACGTTTTACAACCTCACCTTGGATACAGCGGTAGGTTTAGAGTAAATAAGATAATCAGGGCATTTAAGAATTTGGGCGTAGGTAGGAAGAGAAGTGGCCCGAATGCCCCAGTCTCCAAGCTCAATAACGTTGGTAGTTTGCATTATTCACACAGAAATAAATGGACAACAGTCAGTTTCCGGGTGAAGTGGTAAGTTCCAATTAGCAGTGATGGCTCCTTCATAATTGCTTTCCCAATTCAAGCCAGTAGTCCTGCGACCGAGCCCGGGCTAACCTTCCAACTTTCTAAACCTTGAAACCTTTTAACCTTTTCTCCTCAATCTTTCAATTTTAAAATTTCTCCAATCTCTCAATACACCCCTGCATCGCCCTGAACTGATGGTAATTGGCTTTCCAGATATGTCCCTTATCTGCAGTTTTGAGTTCGGGCTGCTTGTCCAATCCTCCTGAATACCAATCTCCGTGCTCATGGTCGATGAGGTAATCCTGATTGTATTTCCAGAGCTGCTCAAACTTCCCAAAGTAATCCCATTCATCATTGGGGAAATATTCCGACATCAGAAGAAGGGTATTCATCCCCTCCGACTGTGCCCACCAGTTTTTGGTATCCTTGATAACCCTTGGTTTTTCTTCCCCCAAGAAATAATAGCCTTCATCAAAAAATCCTGCAAGGTCATTGTCCCATCCATGGCTCAGCGCATGGTCCACCATCTTTTTGGCTTTGGTCAATGTCTCTTGGTCATTTTCCCAACCCAACACATGCGAACTTTCCAATATCAGGTATGCGGTCTCTACATCATGTCCATAAGACACATGGTCCAAACCTTTGTGCTGCATGATGACTTCCTCGGATTGGTCCTGAAAAGAAACAGGCGTCCAATCCGGTTGGAAGAAAAGCACCAAAGAACCCTTGTCATTGGTAATGGTATCCCTGACGAGAAGCAGCATTTCCTCTAGCCTTTCTTTCAATGTCGGGTCTTTCCAGACCATATACAATTCCGTAAATGCTTCCAACAAATGGATCGAACTGTTTTGGTCTTTGTAGCCAAGTTCTGAAGTAGAAGGCGTGTCTGCAGGACGGACTACCGGGGTTCCATCCTGCTCCAAATGCTGGAAATATCCCTTATGCACCGGATCGTGGCTATGTTCGTCCAACCATCTGAAGGCCTTGATTGCCATATCCAAACCTGCAGAATCGCCTGTTGCACCGAAATAGGCGGCCAAAGCATAAATACCGAAGCTGTTTCCGTATGCTGTTTTATGAGGGGATTTGTCCAAAAGCGGCTTTCCTGACCGGCTGACCAATTGGTAAAAACCCCCTTTTTCTGAATCCCACATTTTATCCCTCAGAAATTCAAAACCATGTTTGGCACCGTCTGCATAATGCTTCTGCCTACGGTATAGTGCTGAGGCTTTGGAATTGGACCAAAGGTGTCTTGCTTGCGTCACAATCATCTTTTCCTGACTGTTGTCTTTGAGCTGAAAGTCGTAAGTGAAATTGCTGAAGTAGCCTCCGGAATCCAAGTCAATCGCTTTGGGATACCAGGTTTCTAAAAGATTTTCCCGAAGAGAAGTCTCCATTTCATCGGCTAGGAGCTTGTATTTATTTTCTTCGACTTCTGATTTTTCGGTTTTTTGGCAGGAAGCAAGGAATACAAGGGAAAGAAAAAAGAGGCTGATTTTCAGTTTCATACGTTGGTTGTTTTAGGCAATGTTAAAAATAACACAAAATCTTTTTGAGTAAATGCTTTCTCAGGATTTAAACATTTTCGAATTTGGAAAACAAAACAAAGAATTTTAGTGAAAGAAAGCTTTACCAATTCAGGACATTCTATTGGCTTAATTCGTCAAGTAAAGAGGGCAGCTTTTCGGCTGTCCTTTTTGTCAAACCATAAATTGTTTTCCTTGATGAGATACAAGTTTATAGTGGTTACTTTTTTCGTTTTTTTCATTCAGATTCCGGAAGGTTTTGCCCAGGTCGGGATGATGTTTGGCACCAATTATTCCAATGTCAGGCATGATGGCCTTCTCGAGAAAACTCAGGGACAAATGAGCCTTCATCTTGGTGCAAATATTGAAGTTGTTCCGATAAAAGGTATCCCAAACTTAAGTTTGAGAACTGATTTAATACTGGTACAAAAAGGCTATACCCCAAGGCTTGACGGTAGCAGATATCGCGTCAATCTGGAATACGGAAGTTTTGCACCGATGGTCAAATATGCCATCATAGAAGGTTTCTCAATTCATAGCGGTATTGAATTCAACAGGTTTATGGGTTCAAATGTAGGCGAGGATGTTACTTTTAGAAAAAACGAAAAAGCCGTGTTTTTTGGCGTGGATCTGTTCAACTCGAAGAGACTTTCGTTCTATACGAGAGCATCATTTGGACTTACTCCTGTCCTTGATTATTATGACATTGACCCGATAGAGGGGATTCAAGGAAGGATCTCCGACCTATATACCACCACTATTATGCTTGGCCTCCAATTAAACATCCACCATGAAAAAATCAGGTTTTAAAGCTATTCTCCTGCTCGCATTGGTTTTCCTTTTTTATTCCTGTGACGGATTCATCCCCGATCCGATCAATCCAAGATTGCCGGTTTATTCGGAGTCAGGCAAAAATCAATCCGGTGCCATGATCAACAATATGCCATTCGTTGACTACCCAAACTACAGTATTTTTGGAACAGAAAGTTCGGGATATTTACTAAATCAGGCCGATACGAGCCTTACTTTTAATTTTCATTTGGTTGAAAGAAATAAAGAAAATGCTTTTGTCACCATTTTCTTTTCTCTTGAGAAACTGACCCAAACAGATTGGGAAGAAATGGAAAATGGTTTTGGGAAAAAATTCAGCTTGGACAATCCCGACGTAATTGGCAAAATAATTACCTACTCAGAACAAGAAGATTTGGGAACTCCTGCGGAATCCGGTCAGATTACCGTGAAGTATATTCCCGGTACAAATGCCTTAGCAGGCACTTTTGGTTTTACAGCCATGAATAATTCAGGAAAAAAATACGAAGTCCGTTTTGGGAGATTCGACTATATTTTTCAACGAGATTGATTACTTGTTGGAAAACAAAATCAAATCCGAAGCTTTCTCCCCTATCATGATGCAGGCTGCGTTTGTATTGCCGGAGATGATGGTGGGCATGATGGAGGCATCGGCAATCCTGAGTCCTGATATCCCTTTGACTTTGAGCTTTTCATCCACAACCGCCATATTGTCCTGACCCATTTTGCAAGTGCCGACCGGATGGTAAAGAGTTTCCAAGCTTTTCTTGATATGTTCGGTTAGGCCCTTTTCATCAAATTTCTTGGGTAAATAAATCCCTGACTCACTGAAATCCTTCAAAGGAGAAGTCTCTAAGACGGCCCTGGCTTTCACCATACCTTTGAGCAACACTTCCAAATCCCTTTTATCCGAAAGAAAATTGGGCTGGATCAAAGGAGCTTCCATAGGATCGGCAGATTTCAAACCAATAAATCCCCGGCTTTCAGGTCTGATCAAAATCACCATAATTGAAAAGCCACTCTTTTTGGGAAAAGTCTTCAAATTATAAATATCAGTACTGTAATCTTCTGCGATGGCGGTAACGGCAAAGTGGAACTGAAGGTCAGGCCTTTCCAAATTCTTTTCGCTGGCTAAAAAAGCATTGGCCGTCAAAGGGCTATTGCCCAAAGGCCCTTTTTTGAAGAGCAGGTATTGTAAAATCGCTTTCCCCATTTGGAGGGGTTTAAGGGTATGATTGTTGGTAGGGACAGTAGACCAAGAACTCACCCCTGACCAAATATGGTCGATCAAATTTTGGCCCACTCCCGGAAGTTGGTGGGTAGGATTGATCCCAAATTTGACTAGATAATCTTGGTCTCCGATCCCCGAAAGCATCAAAATCTGTGGGGACTTTATCGCACCTGCACTCAGAATGACTTCTTTGGCTGCTGCAATATGTTCTTTCTCACCTTTTGCATTGATGACTTCCACACCTGTCACTTTTTGGTTGTCGATCAGGATTTTGGTGACTATGCAACCTGTTTTTACCATCAGGTTTTTTCTATGTAAGACAGGTTTGAGGAAGGCGGTTGCCGCGCTTTGCCTTTGGTTGTTTTTGATATTGAACTGAAGCATAGAGGCCCCAAACTGCTTATCGCCGTTGTATTCTTTGTTGTGGGGAATCCCATTTCTCTGGCAGGACTCAATAAAATCATGTCCCAGATGGTGTGGTTGATGGGAATAGGCTATGTGCAAAGGACCTTGCTTCCCATAAAATTTCCCAGAAAAATCCTCATTGTGTTCTGATTTTTTGAAGTAGGGCAACACCTCCTCATAAGCCCATCCTTTATTTCCCAAGGCTTCCCATTCATCAAAATCAAGCTTATTTCCTCTGACATACGCCATGGCATTGGTGCTGCTGCTTCCACCTAGAACTTTTCCCCTTGGTACGTAAAGCCTCCTTCCATCTACATTTGACTGGGGTTCTGTCCAAAATGCCCAATCCACCTCTGTACCGTGAAGGTTTCCATAACCACCGGGTATTTGGATTTCAGATTTTTTATCCTGAGAACCTGCCTCTATTAGGAGGACTGCGTTTTGTGGGTTTTCAGAAAGCCTGTTTGCCAAAACACATCCTGCAGAACCTGCACCGATAATGATGTAGTCGAATTGCATCTGGGTAAAATTTGGGTTTATTGGATTAAAATAAAAAAGGATGCGAACTCTTCAAAGTGTCGCATCCTTTTTGTTCTTCGGATTTACAAATCAGGCCGAAATTGTTTTTTCATGCATTTCCTTAATTTTCCTACGCAGGATTTTACCCACATTGGATTTTGGAAGTTCATCAGCGAAGTACACTTCCCTAGGAACTTTATAATTGGTCAGGCTTTCTTTGGAAAGGGAAATGATTTCTTCGGCGGTCACTGATTTGTCTTTTGCTACGACATAGGCCACTACTTTTTCATTGGATTTTGGATCGGGCATGCCAATGACCCCGACTTCCAACACCTTTGAATGAAGTGCAATGGCATTTTCAACCTCATTTGGATAGACATTGAATCCCGAAACAAGAATCATTTCTTTTTTCCTATCGACGATTTTGACAAAACCATCTTCATCCAAAATGGCGATGTCTCCGGTTTTGAACCACTCTCCCTCCATTACTTTAGCGGTTTCCTCAGGCCTGTTCCAATAGCCTTTCATTACTTGTGGTCCTTTGATACAGATTTCTCCACGGTGACCTATACCAAGATCATTGCCTTCGTCATCTATGATTTTGACATCAGTATTGGGCAATGGAATCCCGATTGTCCCGATCCTTTCTGTTCCATCTATAGGATTGCAGGTGGCCACGGGTGAGGTTTCTGTCAATCCATACCCTTCAGCTAATGGTACTCCGGTGATTTTTTCCCACTTTTTGGCTGTGGCCTCCTGTACAGCCATCCCACCACCGACTGCCACTTTGAGTGTTGAGAAGTCAAGATTTGCAAATCCCTCAGCGTTCATCAAACCATTGAAAAGTGTGTTCACACCTGTGATGACCGTGAATTTCACTTTGCTGAGTTCTTTGATAAATCCCGGCATATCACGGGGATTAGTAATCAGCACATTGTGGGCTCCGATCTTCATCATCGCGAGGCAATTTACCGTCAGCGCAAAAATATGGTAAAGAGGAAGTGCAGTAATGACGACTTCTTCCCTTTCTTTCAACTTTGGTTTCATCCACTCTGAGATCTGTTGCATGTTGGCACAGATATTTCCGTGAGTCAGTTCAGCACCTTTGGACACGCCTGTGGTTCCTCCGGTATATTGAAGGTATGCCGCATCTTCTAAGGTCATCTCTTCCCTTTTGTAGCTGCTTCCGGAGCCCAAAGACATTGCCTTTTTCCAGCTAATGGCTTTTGGAAGGCTGTATGCCGGTACCATTTTCTTTACATATTTAACTACCAGATTAACAATGGTTCCTTTAAGGCCTCCAAGCATGTCTCCGAGTTCGGTGATGATTACATGTTTGGCTTCAATTTCTTCATAGATTTTTTCCAGATTGGAGGCAAAATTGGCCAAAATCACAATTGCGGAAGCACCTGAGTCATTGAACTGATGCTTCATTTCTGTCGGCGTGTACAAGGGATTGGTATTGACCACCACCATTCCTGCTCTCAACACCCCAAACATTGCTACAGGATATTGGAGACAGTTGGGCATCTGAATCGCAACCCTGTCTCCTTTTTTCAGCTTAAGGTGATTTTGTAGATAGGAAGCAAAGTCCTGGGACAACTTGTCCACTTCATTGAATGTCATGGTTTTTCCCATACATTCGTATGCGGTGGAATTGCCGAATTTTTTGACACTTTCTTCAAAAAGGTTGACAACAGAACTGTATGCCTGAATATCAATGTCGGTTTTGACATTCTTTGGATAAAACTTATACCATGGGAAATTATGCATAGCAGGGTATGTATTTTGGGTTGAATTTGAGTTTGGGAAATTTACAGTACTAAATATAAAATATTAATTTTTGGAAAAAAATAAAGCCAATTTCCTTTGACTGAAATTGGCTCCAACTCAAAACTTTTTTGTTTTCATTGCAAAATCTTCCTTGCAATCAACTCCTTCATAATCTCATTGGTTCCGGCATAAATCCGCTGCACCCTTGCGTCCGCAAAAGCCCTTGCCACCGAATAATCCCACATATATCCATATCCCCCGTGCAGCTGTACGCATTCATCTGAGACAGTACATTGGAGTTCGGTCAGAAGAAATTTGGCTGAAGAGGCCATAGCCCCATCGACTTTCTTTTGGTTGTGCAGCATCACCAACTGATCGGCATAGATCCTTCCCTGCTCGAGCTTAGCTCCCATTTCAGCGAGTTTGAATCGAGTGTTCTGAAAATCAGAAACCATTTTGCCAAAAGCAGGTCGGTTTTTGACATAGTCCACTGTGGAGATAAAAGTCGATTCTGCCAAGGCAATCGCCGCCAACCCTACTATCAATCGCTCCTGCGCCAACTCCGTCATCAGGTATTTGAATCCTTCGCCAACATTGCCTAGGAGGTTTTCTTTTGGAACTTTCACATCTTCAAAAAACAATTCGCAGGTATCCTGAGCATGCAAACCCACTTTGTCAAAAGGAACACCTTTGGAAAATCCGGCCATGTCCCTATCCACAATAAAAAGACTGATTCCCTTTGCTCCTTTGCTCGGATCTGTTTTGGCGGCCACAACCACCACATCACAGAGAAAACCATTGGTGATGAAAGTCTTTGAACCATTGATCAGGTAATGGTCGCCCCTATCTTCCGCCGTGGCCCGGATCGCCTGCAGGTCAGAACCGGCACCCGGCTCTGTCATGGCAATGGCGGAAATCAAATCTCCGCTGATCATGCCCGGGATGTATTTGGATTTGGCGGCTTCGGTACCGTAATGGTGAATGTAAGGAAAGACGATATCGCTGTGGAGCGGATAGCCGATCGCAGGACCTGAGCAACCCGAAAGTCCCAATTCTTCGATGAAAACAGCATTGTATCTGAAATCCTGAATTTCCAAACCTCCATATTGCTCGGGAGCTTGGAGACAGAGAAAACCATTTTCTCCCAATTTCTTCCAAGACTCGCGGGTCACCTGCTTGTCTTTTTCCCATTGGGCATTGTTGGGTGTAATTTCTTTGGCAATAAAATCTCGGAGCGACTGACGGAACATGTCGTGCTCTTCGGTAAAAATCGTTCGGGGTACTGAATACATGAGAATTTGGGTTTATAAGATTGCAGAATTATATCCTATGGATAAAAGAAAGAGGATATAACAAAGTTTAAAATTAATCAAAAATTTACCTTGACACGGAATTTTTTGGGAGGGGATTTATCGGAAGGTTAAATCTCTCGCAGAGAAGCAGAGGAAAAGCGAAAAAATGATATCCACTCTTTAATCTATGTGGTCTATCTGTTTATGTGGTAAACCATACCGGAACCCTGGAGTCCATTGCGGTTATATTTTCACCACAGAGCACCCAGAGTTCTCAGAGTATTTACGTTAGTTTTTTCTCCGCGATCTCTGCGCCCTCTGTGGTAAAAAAGAATTAATTCCAAGGCTTTCTTGGCAGTTTTTCGTCCCGCTGAGCAGTGTTATAGACCATTGCCGCAATGATGACCGCCGCCTGTGTCATATCCGCAATCTGCATTCTTTCATACAAATCCATATTGGTGTGGTATCCTTTGCCGTAATCAATCGGATCCTGGATAAACTGAAATCCCGGAACACCTACCGCCTCAAAAGCAACGTGGTCTGTTGAACCGGTATTTCTCCTTGTGATGGTTTTGGCACCCAATTCATGGAAAGGCTCAAACCACTTCTCGAAAATCGGAACCACCATGTCATTTCCCTCCACGTAGATGCCACGGATTTTCCCTGAACCGTTATCTAAATTGTAGTAAGCGGAGATTTTATCCCATTCAGACTTTTTCTCTTTGGATGTTCTGTCGGCTACATATTTTTGGACATATCCCCTTGAGCCGAACAATCCCTGCTCCTCTTCTCCCCAAATCGCAATCCTGATAGTCCGCTTCGGTTGTATATTCAAGGCTTTCAAAATTCTGATCGCCTCCATCATCACAGCCACTCCGGCAGCATTGTCATTGGCGCCTGTACCGGCATGCCAACTGTCAATATGCGCACCAAGCATCACGATTTCGGCTTTGAGGTTCTTGTCAGTTCCTGGGATTTCAGCCAAGACATTGTATCCTTTGTAATCATCGTCCAACCATTCCACTTCTATTTCGGCTTCAATGCTGACCGATTTGCCGTTTTTTAACAACCTATAAATCCTGCCATAATGCTCTGCCGCGATTTCCATTTCTGGAACGGTAGGCTTCTTATCTGTGCTGTATGATCCTGCTCTTGTATGGAATACCGTTCCGAAGCTTCCTCTTGTCCCTGTAATTCTCAATCCAACTTCCTCTGCCAAAAGGAATGCTGTAAGCTTTTGATCTAAGTCACGTTGTGCGCGCATCTGGGCCAACATTTCGGGAGTATATCGGGCATTGTTACCGCCGATATTGATACTCTTTCTGTCTTCCAATTCCTGGTCAGTCCATCTTTTGGCTTCTGCTTCGAAAGCAGGATTGAGCGTCAGTGTCGCCGGTGCCATGACCACTTTACCTTTGAGCTTGCCTTTGTATTTGTCAAAATCGGCATCGGAAGTGATTTCGAGTAATGTTACTTCAGATTCCACCAAACCGTTTGTCCCGTCTGTCCAAGCTTTCGGATAGCCAATAACTTGGGCGTAGTAAGGCAACTTCATCGCGATATAGGATTTCCTTACATTCCATCCCCTGCCAAATTCCCCGTAGGAATCGATTTTGATATTGGAAAGTCCCCACTCTTGGAATTTCTCCGATGTCCAAGCCCTTGCATTGCGTAAGTTGGTGGATCCTGAAAGCCTTGGTCCAAGGTAATCCGTCAGGTGAAAAGAAATGTCCTGAATTTGGGACTTGCTGATGCCTTCGGTTTTGATGCGGTGCATCATCTCGAGGTCAACTTGCTCTTGTGCCCATGTTTGACCAATGAACAGTAAAAAAGCGAGGGATAAAAGAGATAATTTGTTGGGTTGGTTCATAAAGTATTGATTGAATTTTTTAATCTAGTTTTATTGAGCGATGACCGATGACCGATGTATCGATTGTTTGTTTGATCGAGAAACCAAAAATGTAAAAAAATCCAAAACGGTACCCGCCATCAATGTAATATTCGGACTTTTAAAAGTATCAATCTTCCGAAAACCTAATATTCTTTGAAGATTTTGGTCCAAAACATTGAAGTCAAACTCTACTTACAGATAGGCAGTAAGTTTTTGAAACGGATTATCTGCTTAAAAAAATAGGATGAATGGGAAACAACACGGTCATACATTTTTCTCGGCCAATTCTATATTGAATTTTTCGCAATCAGATAGCAATGAAAGAGAAAAAAAATTCCTACTTAACTTTGACAAAAAGAATATCGTCTGATGGAGGTCCATTGCCGGCAACAGGTTGGGCATATAGTAGAAATTCAGTTGCGTCGTTTGAAATGTTAATTCGGTAAATATTAACCGAACCCGGCGAATCTGGATTATATTCTTGTGATTTTACCATATCTTCCATTTTGGCACCTGGTGGGGTTCTAAAATTTTCCGCAGGATAAAAAATTTCTTGAGGCATCAGTGTTAATTGATTTTCAGTGGATCGAAAATTTCCCTTCCAAATTAATTGGTAGCCTAAATTCTCGGTGGCACCTGGTTCTCTGTAGCTAATACTCCAAGTGTAAGTTCCATCGGTTTTAAAGTTATAACTTAAAACCCCTTCATATCCATTGGTAGGGTCAAAGCCTGTTTTTTCCCAAGTACCGATCAATTCAGGAGTAAAAAGTTCTTCTTTTTCCTGACAAACTGAAAATAAAATCAAGATAAATCCGATAAAAAAAGAGTGGAAATTTTTCATTGCTTATTCAGTTAACAGTTGAATTTGGACCATTGAAAAGTAAAAAGTAATTTTTAATTTAAAAAGAGAATTTAAATATTTTTTGTAATAGTTAGTTCATTTTTTTCTAAAGGACTCTTTTTTGGATTTAATGATAAAGTCAATTAAACTTATTGACATTATTTAGAATTAATTGAAAGGATTGTTTCTTTATTATATCATCCGACAATTTAAAAAAATCCAAAACGTACCTTGCCTTTAATGTAATAATCTAAATTAGCCCCAAATATTGTTTCATGATTTTACAGATTCCTTTAAATCCTCGACAAGAAAAATACCTCAGAAAGTCCGGACTACTTCTCTCAAATGAAAACATACTCGAATATTCCAAAGCCGGAGAAGGAAATATGAATGTGGTCGTCAGGCTGAAAACAGAAACCAGGTCAATCATTCTCAAACAGTCCCGTCCCTTTGTAAACAAATACCCCACCATTCCCGCACCTTTAGGAAGGATTTTTATCGAGGATGATTTTTACAGAATAATCAATCAAAATGAGTTTCTTTCTTCTTATTCACCAAAAATCATAGCCCGGGACAAAGCAAACCACCTTGTGGCAATGGATGATTTGGGAAAAGGGTCAGATTTCATGGGTGTGTACCAAGGCGGATTTTCTTTTTCCGAAGAGGAATCAGGCGCTTTGGCAGGATATCTTTCTTCCCTCCATCAGATGAAAGTGACAAATTTCCCTGACAACATAGAAATGAAAAAACTTAATCATGAACATATTTTTATCTATCCCTATATGGAATTCAACGGCTTTGACCTTGACGGCGTGCAACCAGGGCTGCAAGCCATGTCAATGAAAATCAAAACCGATTTGAAATTGAAAAATGCCATAAAAAACTTAGGAAAAAGATATCTTGAAAATGGCAAACACCTACTTCACGGGGATTTTTACCCCGGAAGTTGGATCAAGGTAGACTCGGGACTGAAGGTAATCGATCCGGAATTTGCATTTATGGGCGATGCCGAATTTGACCTTGGGGTTTTGATCGCCCACCTCAAAATGGCCAAATCAAATCAAAATACCATCAACGCCATTAAAAACAGCTACTCCTTGTATTCTGAGTTGGACGAGAAACTGCTTCATAAATATATCGGGACTGAAATACTCCGTCGCTTGATTGGATTGGCGCAGTTGCCGCTATCCCTTACATTGGAAGAAAAATCCGGATTAGTAGAGGAGGCAAAAAAACTGATATTGAAACCATGAGAAATAAAATCATTGCTTCGCTCCTTTTGTCTGCAGCTGTTTGTGTCTATTCCTGCCAAAGTCCCGAAACCAAAAAAGACGTAGCTGAGGAAGAAACCAAGCCTTTGAGCCTTTCAGAGGGTGAACTCCAAGACAAAGTATTGGGAATGCTAGTGGGTTCGGCGATCGGAGATGCCATGGGCGCACCAACAGAAATGTGGTCACGGGAAATGATAAGCGCAGAATATGGATTTGTACAGGACTTGGACTCCATGGTCAGGGAAGTATCGCCTGAGGGAATATGGAAGGCAAACCTGACCGCCGGCGGTACCACTGACGACACGAGATGGAAGAAACTCGCTTTCGAATACCTTGCAGGAGAAAATCCAAAATCACTCGATCCAAAGCAGTTCGCCTCTCATATTTTAGCTCAGTTTGACGGGTATCTCGCTGAGTACAAAACCATCGAAAGCGAAACCGCCGAACCCTTTGAAGCAAATTCCCTCAAAGTGGGTTGGCTACAGGAGTGGGCAAAAGCCGCTCGCCCTTATGTTAAAAATGACCTTAACGGCTATCAGATCGGTCTGAGCACTTTTTATGGCGGAGAAATGGTCTGCGCCGGATTGCTTTATGCCCCTGCGATCGGAGCTTTTTTCCCGGAAAAACCCGAAAAAGCCTATTCTGAAGCCTTCAAATTAGCCTTGTTTGATATCGGCTATGCGAAAGACATCACGGCACTTTCCGCAGCGATGACCTCCGCTGCCATGAAAAAAGAGGCAACCCAAACCGAAGTCCTCGACGTGCTAAGGTCAGTCGATCCGGAGCAATATTATGGGGCAAGGTTGGTGGGAAGAAGTTCCTACAGGATCCTGCAGACCGCCCTGCAGATCGTGCAGGAGGCCAAAGCCTTCAACGAAGCCAAGGCCACCACCGAAGATGAAAGGATCGCAAACGTCCAAAAATGGACTCCCGAGTACCTTCAGCCCGCCTTCGAAAAACTCGACCAACACCTTCAAGACATGCCTTTCCATGCCGGAGAAATCCATCTTCAGGTTCTGACAGCCATGATTTTTGCGGATTTTGATTTTGAGAAAACACTCATCTTCCTTGTCAACTATGGCAGGGACAACGACACCACAGCAGCCATCGCCGGGGGGATTTTGGGTGCATATTATGGTTTCGACCGACTCCCCGAGCAGATGAAAAACCAAGTTCTCGAGGTCAATAAAAATGAACTCGACATTGACTTGAAGGAATTGTCGGAGAATATGACTGAGAATTTATTGAGGAGGTATAAGTGAGTGGGTTAAGGGTTATTTGGTGAATTGGTTAATGGTTAATTGGATATTTGAAGCCTTGTTTAAATAAACATTTTAAATAAAATACACGTGTAAAAAATTTAACATTGACACGTGTAATTATTATTGCTAATTTGGTTTTCAAATTCAAAGCCATGAATACAAAACTGACGCTAACGATTGAGAAATCAGTCATTGAAAACGCCAAAAAGTACGCACGAAGGAAGGAAAGGAGTCTCTCGGATTTGATTGAAAACTACTTGAAGGCCTTGACTGATGAAGAACCTTTAACAGAAAATGAATTGACTCCGATTGTCAAATCTTTGAAAGGCTCATTTAAAATGCCGGAAAATTTCGATTATAATAAAGAATTAACAGACCGTCTATCTGAAAAATATTTGTAATGGATACGGTTTTAATAGATACAGATGTTATCCTCGATTTCTTTTTTGACAGAAAGCCTTTTTCAGAAGAAGCATCAAAACTTTTGAGTTTATGTGAAAAAGGAGAAGTCAAAGGTTTTGTTACTTCTTTCATGTTGAGCAATGTCTATTATTTATTGCGGAAAACAGCAAGCCATGAAAAGGTGATTGAAAATCTAAAAATTCTGATGAACATCATCGATGTCACCACAACAAACAAAAAAACTGTCATTGAGGCACTTAACTCTGAATTCAAAGATTTTGAGGATGCTCTTCAAAATTTCTCTGCCATAAATGATAAAGAAATCAAAGTCATCATCACCAGAAATATCAAAGATTATAAATCGAGCACTTTATCCATAATGACTCCAGAAACCTATCTGAAATCAGCCAAATAGAAAGGTCAATTTGAAATCATAAGCCTCTTTGGGACTCTAATGTTTCTCGAAAAAAAATGAAAAGAAAACCTACATACAAATGGCTTCTCTGCTTACTGACCTACCTTTTATTTGGATCGTTTTCTGCATATAGTCAAACGAATGTGGCAATAACGATAGATGATGTACCAAACACCCGGCAGTTAAAAACGGATAATTTTCAATCTCAATTACTCTATAAACTGGATTCATTCAATATTCCGGTTGCTGTTTTTATCAATGAAGGATTGCTTTATAAAACTGATTCAATTGCCAGAAATTTTGAACTCTTGGTTGATTGGGCAAAAAAGTATTTTGTTACTCTTGGCAACCACACTTTTGGCCATCTCAGGTATTCAGATGTGGGGTTTGAACCATTCAAGGTAGATATTGAAAAAGGTGAATTCATAAGCCAGGAGCTCGCAGGCAAATACAATAAACCACTTCAATATTTTCGCTTCCCTTTCAATGATTTAGGGAAAGATTCTGTCCAACATGTTTTGATGGATAGCTTTCTCAAAGAAAAAAAGTACATCAGTACTCCTTTCACAGTGGAAAGTTCGGATTGGATGATCAATCATATCTATGAGTATTATCTTTCACATGCTGAACCTGAAAAGGCAAAGGAAATCGGTGAATTATATGTTTCCAAAACCTTAGATTATTTCCGTTTTTTTGATTCCCTTTCTGTAGAAAAATATGGAAGAAAAGTGAACCAAATCTTTCTTTGTCATGATAATGCTTTGAACTCCAAATACCTCGGTGAAATCGTCCGGAAGTTAAAAGTGGAAAACTACAATTTCATCAGTCTGGAAACAGCTCTTCAGGACCCAGTCTACAACCAAGAAAATCAGTATTACCAAAAATGGGGAGTTTCTTGGTTTTACAGATGGATGCCTATGCAGCAAGAACGAACCCTTTGGATGAGGTTAGAACCGGATATGAGTAAGGTTGAATCTTTATATAAAAATTTAACAGAAGGAAAATAAAGCAATAGAAAAGCTTCGCTTTGAAAATTTAAGAAGTCTTTTTCAGGACCGTTTTTGACTTGAATTTGAGCGATTTCATAAATATTTTTTTAATGAAAGCTATCAACCGACAACCTATTTAAACAAAAAAGCCCTGAAGAATCATCTCCAGGGCTTGGTCTTCAATAGTGGTTAAGTTTACAAGAAAAGGGTTTTTGTTCGTCCGGTCGCGTCAGTGATTTTCAATGACACATCGCTGGTATTTAAGTTTTTTAAGTGGTAGACTTTGGTAAAAGCTTCAGCTTGGTCGATTTTTTCAGTGAAAATTGCCCTTCCGCTTTCATCCAAGATTTCAACTTTTGTTCCTGGCTCTTCCAATCCAATGACTGCCAATCTGAACGAGTTTTCATCGATGCTTTTTCCGTAGGCCATCAAAGGAAGCGGAGCGGGTGCCTCTTTGGTTTCGACTGTATAAATCATTTTTTCAGCCGTTGGTTCTTTGATATTGCTTTCGATGGAGATCTGATACTCTCCGGCAGGAAGCAAAGAAAAGTCATAAGGAATCTGCATATCTTCTTTTACCTTGAAGTATTGCTGATGGAGTTTTTTTCCATCACTGTCTAGTACTGCAAGTTTGACTTTTCCCAAACCTTCTTTAAGGGAGATGGCTACTTTCTTGTCCTTGGAACGTACAGAAGATAACTCTTCGATTCCTTCATTTGATGCGTTTGCAAAGCTGGCTACACCTAGTGTGGCGGCTAATGCTAATGTGAGTAACTTTTTCATTTTGTGTGGTCGTTTATAAGTTGGTATGATCTCTTATCCATCTTCTGTACCAATTAATTTTGGCACTGCTTTATGCCAATTCCCATGTTAAAGAATTTTAACCCGATCGTTAATTTTTTAACATTCAATCGGTTGCGGAAATAACTTACAAACCAAAAAACTGTATTATCATGATACAATCAGACAGCAAAGTGTCCTGTTTCGTAACAGATTTTGATAAAAAACTAATTTTACCACTTTGCCAAAGGTTGCATGAAAGGAAAAATTTTAACTATAATTAATTTTGAAAAAATTTTTACATTTTTTTTTGATCCAGATTAAATAAAAAAACCTGTACGGTTTTGTACAGGTTCCGTTCTTCATCGGTCAAGAATTGCGGACATTCGGCTGATTACAATTCTGATTTGATGATTTTGACCCTTTCGGAAATGGTCATATTGCTGATATCGAGGTTTTCTGATGTTGCCCGAAGGAATTCCAAAACCGCCCCTTCGTGGTTTGTCGAGGCGCCTTCCTTTACTGTCACATACCGCATCGTAGTCCAAAGTACAGTCTTGAGTTCTTTTTGCGTATCATCTGTCATGTAATATTCGACGATGATCGTGTTATGGTTAAACCATAGAAGTCTACTCATGATTCGGACCCACTCTCCTACTTTGGCCGGACGGACGTAGGAAATGTTGTGGTTATATACTACCCAAGCCGATTTGTATTTTCGGATAAAATCAATCACCTCTACCCCATATAGCTTGGGAACCTGATCTTCCCGGGCATTGAAAAAATAGTCAAAGTATTTGGCATTGTTGAGGTGCTGCAATGGATCGCAATCCTGAAACCTGATCACAACTCGACTTTCGGTTTCCTTTGGATAGTGCTTTTCGGGATTATATTCAAACATCTTAGATCGGTTTTAGGATGGAACAACATGAAATTAGGGAATTGTTCCTACTTGACGAAAAAATGGTTATTTGTTATTAGGTTAACGGTCAATCCTGAAACAAAGGAAGCAATATTTTCCGCCACCATCATAACCTCAAAAACTTTATCAGGCTGAGTTAAAAACTTCCTATAGGTTATAAGATAAAATGGTTTCATCCTACCAAAACGGAAGGATCTCCTATCCCATACCTATGGTTCCGTTGTAGTCTCCCCCACCTTCCCCTAAGGATACTCCGTGTTCCTCCTACCCAAACTCCGTGTCCTCCCTAACCATACTCCGTCTCTGCGTTACCCTTTAGGTACCTTTTCTCTATCCCCTATAAGGTCTTTGGTATTGTGTTTGGGATCTCCTAAGATCCATAGAAATCCATTCCTCATTTTTAATTCAGAATTTATCATTCTTTTTCCCCGGACCTTATTTCATCGGAACCTCTAACTTTTCACTTCTTACCAAATTCATCTTTCCTACTGCGTCCGTCCTCTGATCCCAACAAATTTAAATCTACCACCAGCCCTCATTTTTATACATTTTCTTTTTGGAGGCTTTCTCACGGTTATAGAGTCTGAGGTATTGTCCGTCAAGCTGCCTGACTCGGTATCCGAGCAAATGAAAAAGTGGCTTGGTCATAAACTTGGCAATATTGAGGTTTACTCGTAGGATTTCTTTGTCTTTGTGTTCCCATTTTACCCCGGGAAGCAAAGTGAAAAGATTATCGATTTTTATTTTCCTTAAAAGAGCAGACAACATAAGTGCAAATTCCGGGATCTTCCGGATGATAAAAAAACCATCGCTTCCCTGATTTTGGTACAAGGGCATAAACAGTCGCCCATCATAACCTGAATAAACAGGCAAATAGTTATTGGTAGCCAAATGGGTACCTTTATTGATTTTCTGGAAACTCTCGAATCCAGGTAACATTTTGAATACATCCACACCGGTAATCCTGTGAAGGTGAACTACCTCAAATATATCCCGTACCGAAGTTGCTGCTTTTTCCAATTGGTGCGGATAATGACCAAAATCCTCCACATCCATTTTACCGATTACACCTGAAGCTGCTAAAGTCATATAGGTAAAAGCGACACTGTTGGTGATTGCAGCAGGATCTGTGTGTTGCCCCGATTCAAATCCGACTGCAACATAACCCAACTGGTTGATATAGCTGAGCAATGGGCCTTCTAGGAATTCCTCAATCCCAAGTACGATCGGAACGGGAAATTGCCTAGCAAACTTCCTGTTGATCATAGAATCGTTGATGGTAATAAAAGGCAATGTCTTACTCGAGGTCGTATGATAATCGATAAAATAGAAAGGCCCTTTTTCTGTTTTGATGATTTCCCTAAGTAAATCCAAGAGTTCCAAGAGTTCTTTTTCTTCTTCCAAAAGGACTTTTTTATTGGAAACCATCTTGATATTGGCTTTGGTCCAAAGTCTGTTGAGGTCCATGTCAACATACCTTTTGCCTTTAGCCAAAGCTTTTTGATTACCAATCAAGCCATACACGGTTCCTCTCAGGGTATTTTCCTTTTTGGAGAGATCCTCAAAAACCTCCTTCAAAGCCATGACGCCGGCAGGTTCATTGCCGTGGACTCCTGCAAAAAATAAAACTGTGGGTCCTGATTTAGAACCCTTCAGTTTTTGCATTACCCTATTGGTAGGCATTTCTATTTTTGTGGTAAGGGCTTGGGCGTCCATTACAGGTCATTTGAAGTCAATATTCCAACAAGCTTGCTATCTCTCACCACAGGTAGGGAATGGATTTTGTGTTTTTCCATCAATACCTTGGCGTCATCTACCCTGCTATCCTGATCAATGGTAATCAAATCGGTTTTCATAAGAGATCTGACTGAGGCATTGGTAGCCTTCCCATTTTCAAATAATTGACTGACATCATTCCAGGATAAAATGCCTACCAGTTCCTTGTCTCCTTTGATGACTGGCATGTGGTGGATATTTTTCCATTTCATCATGTGGGCAACCAATTCAATGGAGTCAATTTCTTCCACTGAGAAAATGTCTGTGCTCATCACATGGTGAACTCTTTTGGTAATGTTGAATTGGGACATGGCATCAGGAGAAAGCACCTCCCACTCCGAAACAGGTTTATTCGATTCCTGATTCAGGTACATGTTTGCAGTCAATACCTGAAGTGCTGCATCCGGTTTTTTGGTGGTGAGGAGATTGCGGTAGCTTTTGCTGATCCATTCGGATCCATTGTGGGTATTGATGCGGTTTTGGATTACAGAAAGGTATTTGTCGATATCATTTTCTGAAATTCCGGATTTCTTCAAACCTTCCTTTGCCATTGGTAAGAAAATTTCAGAAAGCACCTGCCTTCCGGTATACAATTTTCCGTCCCAATGAAACTGCACCGCCAATCCGTATCTTGCCGCAGCCAAAAAATTGGATTTCACTTCTTTAAAATCCATCATACGGTGAATTTCTTTATATTTTTCAGGCCTGCCTTTCATCAAACCTACCCAAAATGCAAAATTGGCAATCTGATCAATGACCGTAGGACCCGAAGGGATATACCTGCATTCTATCCTTAAATGGGGTTTGCTACCGCCCACGCCATAGCAGGCACGGTTCCATCGATAAACCGTACCGTTGTGAAGACATAAGGCTTTAAGTTTGGGAATTTCACCTTTTTTGAGCAGGTCTACGCTGTCGTCTTCAAATTCCGCTGTCAGGATACTTCTGAATCTGGCAATGTTATCCTTGAATACATCCAAGATTGAACCTGTTTGCCATTTACTTTCAAAGCTGACCCTTGGCTGATTTTCATTGAGCAAAAAGGAGTTGGTTCTCACATCCACGCTTTGGGTAAAGAGTGCAATTCTGGTTTCGCTCCAAAGCTCCTTCCCAAAAAGAAGAGGTGAATTGCAACATGCTGCCAAAACAGGTCCTGTGATGGCCTGAGACCAATTAAACATGTCTACGAACTCATCAGGATCTATTTGAAGGTGCATTTGAAAACTGGTATTGCAACCTTCCAGCATGACCGAATCGTGGAGCATGGTCACCTCATCTACTCCTTTGATATGGATGCTGAAGTCCTGACCCCTGTATTTTTTTGCAGCATCGTTCAAAACAAAGTAACGGTCTACAGCCGTCATACTATCCAAAGTCGTGTGTTTTGGTGCAATGGTTGGCAGGATTCCGGTAAGGATGATACGTGAACCGGATTTTTGGGCAGCGTTTTTGGCTTTTTCTACCAATAAATCAAGTTCATGATGGAGAAGTGAAAAACAATCATTGTCCAATGGTAGAGGGTCGGAGTTGATTTCAAGATTGTAATTACCTATTTCGGTGGTAAAATGTCTGTCATTGATTTCCTTTAGGACATCAAGGGAATTGTTGTTGGGCAAAAATTCCGGATCAACAATACAGAATTCCTGTTCGGCACCGATTCGGACAGGTGATTTTTCAATCAATCCCTGTTGAATCATTATTTCAAGTGCTTCCATATCACGCACCAAATGATGCAAGTAAATGGCCCTTTGCTTTTTTCCTTTTAGTTTTTGGACATTTTTTGAACCCATTTTTCCTCCTCTATTATTCGTGAAGCTATGGAAAATCAAAACCGGAAACCATGAGAAATGTCATTGATGCGGTTGATCTTTATTTCCTAAGTACGGTATTTAGGTCTTTGGAAATTATTGAATCAAAATTACGAAGAGAAAACCCAAACCAATAAATTGGTATTATTTTACTATGTTTGAAATTAGGGATTGACAAAATCCAGAAACTTTAGCTATGAATGGGTTATGTATTCAAAAACAATTCATTCAAGGTATATTTTCTGCTAAATCATTGAAAAAATTCTCCGCTTAATCCAAATTCCGAAATTATCCAGATATTTAAAATTGATTTAACGATGAATCACCCAAACATCTATTTGATTGTTCTCCCATAACCATCCGATTTCAAAAAATGATCGAAGCACTTGACAGCAGCACTTTAAATTTCAATCAGGATTCTCTTTTCCTGCTAAATATTTCACTTGCAATTATCATGTTCGGTGTTGCTTTAGAGCTAAGGATGGTTGACTTCAAGTACATCGCCAAAAACCCAAAGGCATTTTGGTTGGGCATCTTTTCACAATTCTTTTTCTTGCCTTTCCTGACCCTGTTGTTGGTTTACCTAATCAGCCCACCTCCTTCTGTAGCATTGGGAATGTTTTTGGTTGCGGCATGTCCAGGGGGAAATGTTTCCAATTTTCTCACCCACCTTGCAAAAGGAAACACTGCGCTATCCGTGTCCCTGACCGCCTTTTCAACAGGATTTTCAATCTTTATCACTCCTTTCAATTTTGCGTTGTGGTCTAGCTTTTATGGCCCTACGGCTAACTTGCTTCAAGAAATCTCTCTTTCCTACTTTGATGTTTTCCAGACAGTTGCATTGATTCTGGGAATTCCCCTGATCTTGGGCATGCTGGTCAACAACAGGTTTCCAAATTGGTCAGCAAAAGCGACTAAAATTCTAAAGCCTGTCAGTATCCTGATTTTTGCTGCATTTGTTGTCATTGCATTTCTAGGGAATTATGATTTGTTTCTTAAGTTCATCGGATTGATTTTTCTTTGGGTTTTGGGACATAATTTTGTAGCCTTTTTTTCAGGTTATTCCATCGCAAAAATCGGCAGGTTGAACCTTGCCGATACCAAAACCTTGACCATTGAAACAGGAATCCAAAATTCAGGCTTGGCATTGGTTCTGATTTTTACCTATTTTGAAGGTTTGGGCGGTATGGCGATCATTGCCGCTTGGTGGGGAATATGGCATATCATTTCAGGAATGAGCTTAGCCATGTTTTGGAAAAGAATAAAAGAAACAAATCCAGTTCCGATTACGCAAAAAGGATAGCCAAGAAAAATCAGATTCATGAAAAACCTTTTCAATGCCGTCCTAAGGCTCATAGTCAAAGTAGCACTTCATGTTTATTTCTCTAAAATCACGGTACACGGAAAGGAAAACATTCCAAAAGGAAAGGCTGTCCTGATCGTATCCAACCATCAGAATGCCTTGATCGACCCGATCCTTATTGCTACTCACACCAACTTAAAGCCTCATTTTTTGACCAGAGCTTCTGTTTTCAAAAAGTCAATCGTTGCAAAATTGCTCGACTTCATCAGAATGATCCCTATCTATAGAGTGAGAGACGGTATCAACAACATGGAAAAAAACAATGAAACCTTTGACAAGAGCGTCAACATACTGTTGGAAAAAGGAAGCATTGTGATCTTTGCTGAAGGCAACCACAGCAACCAAAGGAACCTAAGGCCTTTGAAAAAAGGATTTGCTCGGATTGCCTATCAAACCTTGGAAAAAGAACCTGAACTCGATTTGGTCATCCTCCCAGTGGGAATTAATTACAGTAATCACCGTTATTCAGGTAGTAAGGTCAGCCTGGTATTTGGGAAAACCATCCAACCAAAGGATTACTTTCCCCTCTTTGAACCCCTGATGACATCTGCATTCAGGGCTTTGGAACCATTGGTAAGTTCAATTCCCGAAGAAAATTATGAAAAAGATTTAGAGGCAATCATCCAAAACCGGATTGACCTTACCAAACCAGATCAGGTAAGGGAATTTTTATCCACAAAAAATCACAAAAATCCTGACAAAACCTATTCAAAACCCTATTTTTCAAACAAAGTCATGAAGGTCCTCCATTTTCCTGTTTATTGGATTTGGTTATGGATTCAGCCAAAAATCAAGGATTTGGTCTTTTATGCCACTTTCAAATTTGTAATCGGTCTTGTTATGATTCCGCTTTGGTATGGCTTTCTAATTTTTGGGCTTCCCAAATTAGGCCTTACGCAATGGTCTCTCTCTTGGATATTTTTGGGTATCATTTACCTTTTGGCAAACAGAAACGGTCAGGAGTAGGAATTCGAAAATTGCAAAATTTGAAGAACAGAAAATGGGAAGATTGGAAAACAAATTCCTAAACGGTCTACTGTCAATCATGGATATCCTAATCTATTTTGACTTTTCAACCACAACCGAATCCTGATAACCGTATCCTGCGACACACACTGTCAACTGATCACTTCCATTTGAAAACTGAAAACTGCTTTCTGAATCCTGCCCGAATTCCTCCCCATTTCCCTATATTTGGGTCAAGGAAAAATAAACCCAAAAACTCTTAGATTATGAACCAGGATTTTCTTCCCATCAACGGGACAGACTATGTTGAACTTTATGTCGGCAATGCAAAGCAATCTTCTCTTTTTTATCAGTATGCGTTTGGTTACGAGCTGATAGCCTATGCCGGGCCTGAGACTGGTATCAGAGACCGAGCCTCTTATGTCTTGAAGCAGGATAAAATAAGGCTCGTTTTGACAACCCCATTGAAAGAAACACATCCTATCGCGAACCACATCAAAAAACATGGAGATGGTGTCAAGGTATTGGCCCTTTGGGTAGATGATGCTACAAAATCCTTCAACGAAACAGTGACTCGTGGCGCTATTCCGCATGAAGAACCAAAAGTACACAAAGATGGATTTGGTGAGGTAGTCACAGCTTCCATCAAAACTTACGGTGAGACAATCCATACTTTTGTCGAGCGAAAAAATTATAAGGGTGTCTTTTTACCCGGTTATAAACCAAGAACAAGTGAGTATCAAGCAACTCCCATTGGGCTGAAATACATTGACCATTGCGTAGGCAATGTTGGTTGGGGAGAAATGAACAAATGGGTGGATTTTTATGAAAAAGTAATGGGATTCGAATTGCTGATCACATTTGATGACAAAGATATTTCTACAGAATATTCTGCCCTGATGTCCAAGGTGGTCTCAAATGGAAATGGCTTTATCAAATTTCCTATCAACGAACCCGCTGAAGGCAAAAAGAAATCCCAGATTGAAGAATACCTTGACTTCTACAACGGTCCCGGTGTGCAGCACATGGCGATAGCGACAGATGACATCATCCATACAGTTTCAGAATTAAGGAAAAGAGGCGTGGAGTTTTTGGAAGTACCTGCCTCTTATTATGACGATTTATTGGATAGGGTCGGAAAGATTGAAGAAGAGCTGAAGCCGCTAAAGGACCTTAACATTTTGGTGGACAGGGATGAGGAAGGTTATCTCTTACAGATTTTTACAAAGCCTGTTCAAGATCGTCCTACGCTGTTCTTTGAAATCATCCAAAGAAAAGGCGCAAAGTCATTCGGAAAAGGGAATTTCAAGGCATTATTTGAAGCCATCGAAAGAGAACAGGAATTGAGGGGTAATCTTTAAGGGATGGATATTGGCATGACAGACTTATTTTGACTTGTCAGTTACAGCAAAGCAGAAAGTCCCAAGAGAATAGGGAGAGAAATTTTCCCCTTCTTTTTTTAATTAATTCCTGATTTTAACAGAAGGAATGCAGGTAATTTTATTGAAATATTTAAATTAGAAACTCATTCAAAATTTTTCCCAGATGACAACAGTAGATCCGATGATTCTAGCCAAAACAAGCAGCTGGCTAAACAGTAACATTGACGAAAAGAGTAAAAAAGAAATACATGCTTTGCTTGATTCCCCTGACAAAACCGAATTGATTGATTCTTTTTACAGAGATCTTGAGTTTGGTACAGGAGGTTTGAGAGGCTTAATGGGTGTAGGTTCTAACAGAATGAATGTCTACACCGTAGCAATGGCTACCCAGGGTTTAGCAAATTACTTATTGAAATGCTTTCCAGGTGAAGATATCAAAGTGGCCATTACGCACGATTGCCGAATCAACAACACGCTTTTTGCAGAAACAACTGCCAACGTATTTACGGCCAATGGTATCAAAGTCAAATATTTCAGGGAAATGCGACCAACTCCCATGCTGTCTTTTGCTATCCGCCATTTTGGATGTAAAAGTGGTGTAATGGTCACTGCATCTCATAATCCAAAGGAATACAACGGCTACAAAGCTTATTGGGATGACGGCGGACAGGTAGTGGCTCCACATGATAAAAACATCATTGATGAAGTTTTGAAAATAACATCCATGGATGATGTGAATTGGAATAAAAATGACAGTCTTATCGAATATATTGAGGAAGATTTCGACAAAATCTACTTGGATCTAGTCAAAAAGCTGAGCCTTTCCAAAAATGAAATCCAGGCACAGAAAAACATGCCCATCGTTTTTTCTCCCATTCATGGAGCTTCGGGCAAGATGGTTCCTGCTGCTTTGAAAGCCTTTGGATTTGAAAACGTCCATATTGTCAAAGAACAGGAACAACCTGACGGAACTTTCCCAACCGTTATTTATCCTAACCCCGAAGAAGCTGAAGCCCTGACCATGGCTATTGATCTTGGCAAAAAAACCGGCGCTGAACTTGTATTGGCTTGCGATCCAGATGGGGACCGCTATGCAGCCTGTGTGCCGGATGGTAAGGGAGGTTATGATTTACTGAATGGAAACCAAACAGGTGCATTGCTGACCTATTATCTACTCAGCAAATGGAAAGAACTTGGAAAACTTGACGGAAACCAATTCATGGTAAATACCATAGTGACCACAGAACTCATAGATGAGATCTGTAAAGGTTTTGGGGTCACCTGCTTTTCGGTTCTTACAGGATTCAAAAACATTGCAGAAATCATCAGAAATCTGGAGGGTAAAAAACAATTTATCGGCGGTGGCGAAGAAAGCTACGGTTATCTCGTCGGCGATTTTGTGAGAGACAAAGACGGAGTTTCCGCCTGTGCAATGGTTTCTGAGATAGTGGCCTACTACAAATCCCAAGGTAAAACTGTCCAAAATGTATTGGCAGAGATATATACCCAGTTTGGCTTCTACAAGGAATCCCTGATCTCTATTACCAAAAAAGGCAAAGATGGTGCTGAACAGATCCAACATCTAATGGCAGGATTCCGAACGAACAGACCTACCGAAATGAACGGTGTGAAAGTGGTTAAAGTAGTTGACGTCAAAGAAAGCAAAGTGTATGACATCGTCAATGGGACCGAATCGGCACTAAAAATGGATAAATCAAATGTTATCCAATTTTATCTGGCCGATGGAAGCAAGATTTCGGCAAGGCCTTCAGGGACAGAACCGAAGATCAAATACTACTTCTCAGTAAATGAACCTCTTCCAAACAAAGAAGCTTACAAAGCGGTGGAAGGTTCTTTGGAAAGAAAAATCGAAGGACTAAAGAAGTTTTTTAGTTAAAAAAAAAGTAACAAAAAATCAAATCAAGCCATTCCTGAATCAGGAGTGGCTTTTTTATTGGGATTTGTTTGATTAATGTTAAAAAACCCAATACGAAAATAATTAGGGTACATAAATTTAATTTTTACCTTATTTTTGTGCCTTGCAAAACATCCTCCCGATAATAATTTCCGTTATTTCAAAAAAATAAACCTCATTATGAAAAATATTGGCTTAACCATCCTATTGCTAATTGCAGTGTTTTCATTTTCTTCCTGTGAAAAAGAAGAACCTAAACCCAATTATTTCTATAGCTTCAAAGTAAATGGTGTTCAGAAAGAATTCAAGGCCAACAACGATGCAGGAATCACCTTCCTTGAAGATGGGCCAAATAGATTTACGCTATTTAACATGGTTACTGGCGATAATTTAAGCAAAAATGCCATGATTATGTCTTTTAGAAATCAAGAACAAATCCAATTGGGACTGACTTATATTATGCAAAATCCAATCATGGTAAACGGAACATTAGCCCCTTCTATAGCCTTGGTCTATTTTGATGAAAATGGCAAGGAATATGGAGCAACTTTGCTACAGAGTTCAAATCCGGGAGCTGCTGATGATTGTTCTTTCAAAATTACAGACTTTACCACCGAAGGTTCGACAGGTGAATTTGAAGGTGTTTTGTTTGACCTGGCAGATCCGCGGCCTCTTGACCAGAGAATTCCACTATTGATCACTGAGGGTAAGTTTTTCTTACCAAATTTTGTTTCAAACCTATAATAATATCTGCCTAAAGGAAAGCCTGCAAATGGATTTTAATCATTTGCAGGCTTTTTTATTTTTAAAATTTATCATTTCAAACCCTGCCTACATGTACCAATGCATCTCCTGAATTGACAACAGGATTATTATTGAGGCCCACCACATGTCCATTGTGGGTAGCTTTTACAGGAACTTTGACTTGCCCATATGGATCTGTGATTTTTGCTAAAATCTGGCCTTTCTTTACTTCATCCCCTAGCTTGACCGTAGAGGTAAAAATCCCTGAAACTTTTGCCCTGACCCATGAGCTTTCAGATATCATAATGGTGGATTTTGGGGTAACATTACCTTCCATCATCCCAAGATGAATAAGCATTCGCTGTGTACCCAAAAGCGCTTCCTCCACAGCATATTCATCCAAACGCATAGACTCTCCCCCTTCATACACCAAAATATGTTTTCGACGCTTATAGGCTTCTTTTCTAAAAGATTTATCAATATGGGGCGAATTCAAGATATAATGGGTACCAAAAGCAGTGGCTAGTTCGAGCCCTTTTTTGTCTTTATAATCCACCCTGATCTGCGGATAATTGGAAAGCATCCTGCCACCTGTATGAAAATCAATACCATAATCAATCAAAGGAATGATCTCATTGGACAAAATGAAGGCAATCTGGGATGCCAAAGAACCTTTTTTATTTCCAGGGAAACTTCGGTTCAAATCCCTTCCGTCTGGAAAGGTCCTCGAACTGCTCAAAAAACCATAAACGTTTACCAAGGGCATAAAAATCACCGTCCCCTTCATCAGCGAAATTAGATTTTCCTCTAACATCTTCCTTACAGCAACAATGCCGTTGATCTCATCACCATGTACTCCGCCTGATATCAAAACAACAGGTCCATCTTCTTTTGCACGGTTGATAAAAATCGGAAGATCGATCAAAGTATGTGTAGGGAGCCTCGCAATGGCGATGTCAATATTCATGGATTGGCCGGGTCTGACCTTGACCCCGTTGATGACCATTTCTTTCATAGGTGGTGATTCTAAAAGTGTCCAATTCTTTCTATTTGACCAAATTCTTGCTTAATTCGCAGCATCGGATCAGCACCATGAATATACAAGAAAACATTTCTCTATTGCCTTTCAACACTTTTGGAATTGATAAAAATGCAAGATTTTTTGCCGTTGCGACCTCCACTGAAGAAGTAAAACAACTTATCCAAAAATCGAAGGAAATGAATGTCCCCCTCTTCATTTTGGGAGGGGGAAGCAATATTCTTTTGACAAAGAATCTCGAGGCTTTGGTGATGAAAATTGAGATCAAAGGTTTTGAATTGATAGAAGAAGATGAAAACGGGGTTTTGGTAAAAGTGGGTGCAGGAGAAAGCTGGCATGAATTCGTATTGTATTGCATCCAAAAAAACTGGGGCGGAGTGGAAAACCTGTCCTTGATCCCGGGCACAGTAGGCGCGTCTCCTATGCAAAATATCGGGGCTTATGGCATCGAGATCAAGGAAGTTTTTGACCACCTGGAAGCAATAAACAGGAATACCAATGAAGTCAGAAAATTCTACTCCGAGGAATGTAAGTTTGGGTACAGGGAAAGTGTTTTTAAGAATGATTTAAAAGAACAATATGTCATAACCCATGTTGTGTTTCGTCTTTCAAAATCCCCGGTCATCCATGCTGAATATGGGGCCATAAGACAGACTTTGAAAGAAAAAGGAATCGAATCACCTACCATAAAGGATATCAGTGATGCAGTCATTGATATCCGAAGGAGCAAATTGCCCGACCCTGCGCATATAGGCAATGCAGGAAGCTTTTTCAAAAATCCTACGGTTCCAGTTTCAATTTTTGAAAACATAAAATCAGAATTCCCCAATGTTCCGGGATTTCCAAATGAAGAAGGAGTAAAAATCCCTGCTGCCTGGCTCATAGAACAGACAGGATGGAAAGGCAAAAAATTTGGAAACATCGGTGTCCACCAATTTCAGCCTTTGGTTTTGGTAAATTACGGTGGAGGTGAAGGAAATGACATCAAAGAACTGAGCTTAAGGATCCAAGAATCAGTCCTTAATAAATTCAATGTGCCTCTCCAACCGGAAGTCAATTTTCTTTAAATCAGCGGGTCTTCAAAAATCACTTCTTTGTCATATTTGAAAACCTCTACACCGAATTTTTTTAGAAATTCCAATCCCTCATCGAAAGGTAAACCTTTGTACTCTGCATAGGAATACATGTATACTACCTTGGCAATTCCCATCGAAAAAATAATCCGGGCACATGCAAGACATGGTGCCAAAGTCACATACAATGTTGATCCTTCCACCGAGGTGCTGTTTTTGACGGCATAAAGAATGGCATTTTGCTCGGCATGCAAAGCTAGTGTGCAGCTTCCTTTACTATCTCTTGCACAGCCCGTATCCGGAAATTCTTCATCACAATTATGCGTGCCTGCAGGAGGTCCGTTGTATCCGATAGAAATAATTCTTGTGTCCTTGGTCAATACTGCGCCAACATGCTTTTTGATACAGTGAGATCTTTTGGCCAAATTGACCGCCAACTCCATATAAATATCATCAAAATGAGGCCTATCTGGATTCTTCATTTAATTCTTGTTACCATGGCAATTTATGCCCTTTCTTGTCAATTTTCTTCAAAAGCCAAAAGTAATAAAACCTTGAAATAATTTTTGAAGAATCAATAAATACTGGGTTTGTGTGTAAAATCACGGATAAATAAGCTGAAAATAGGCTTTCTTTGCACTCGGAATTATTTAATCAGCAATGGAAAAAGAAAATTTATCAGAACAAGACTTGATTGTAAGGGACTATTTGGCCAGACAAAGAACCTATCTTGCCAATGACCGGACTTTACTATCCTTTATCAGAACATCTCTGTATTTTTTGGTGAGTGGCACTGCCCTGATGGAAGTAAATGCACTGCAACATGTCAGAAATTTGGGATGGGTAGCTTTTGCTTTGAGTTTGGGAACCTTGATTTTGGGGATATACAGTTTTTTCAGAGTCAAGAAAAGGCTCAGGAAACATTATTATCAAAAAATGTGATTTATTCCAATACCACTCAGATTTGTTTGAGTTCCTATATATTCGGATAAAAAGAAAGTCCCAAAAAATTGAATAGTTTGTAAACTGCCAAGAGTTTTTTGGGTAAATTAGTATTTCGATTCAGAGAGGAATTTGATTTAAGACAACAAGAATTGAGATTAGCAGCAGTTGATATAGGCTCCAATGCCATCAGATTACAAATCACCAACGTCACCCACTACGAAGGAATTGCGAATTTCAAAAAATTAGAATACCTGAGATTTCCGCTTCGATTGGGTCTTGATGTGTTCCATACCCAAAAAATTTCCGACAAAAACCGCCTGAAATTCATCAAATTGATGAAGGCTTTCAAGCTTCTCATTGACCTGTATGAAGTGGATGACTACATGGCCTGCGCAACCTCCGCAATGAGAGAATCCATGAATGGGCGGGAAATATGTGATGAAATAAAAGAGGATATTGGTATGAAAATCAATATCATCGATGGAAACCACGAAGCGGAGTTGATTAATATGGCGCTTGGTGGATCAATTGATGAAAAATCCTACCTGCATATAGATGTCGGAGGAGGAAGCACTGAATTGAATATTTATATCAATAAGGAAAAGATCGCAACCAAATCCTTTAAAATTGGCTCTGTTAGGGCTTTGGATGACAATATTCCAGTATCAGTATGGAAAAGCATGAATAAATTCATCACTGACCATGTGACCAAACAGGATAATATTACCTGTATCGGCACAGGTGGAAACATCAACAAAATACTGGAGCTCACCAATCCAAGGAAAAATGTGCGGAGCTTAGGCATAGAAAAAATCAAAGAAGTACAAGCCTTTCTTGAGTCCTATTCTTATGAAGATAGGATTAACAAACTCAACCTCAATCCTGACAGGGCAGACGTTATAATTCCTGCCACAAAAATCTACCTTGCTGCGATGTCAGCAGCCAATTCCAAAAAAATGATGGTACCTGATGTGGGACTCAAAGATGGGATGATGCAGGTCTTGTACAAAAAAAACAAAAACAAAAGGCTGTGAGCTAACCCACAGCCTTTTGTTTTTTGGAATAAGCAACAATCTGCTAATCGATCAATTTGACTTGTTTGATACTATCTGCATTTAAGTTGAAAAATTCCTTATGGACGTTGAATTCTTCTTCTCCTTCCTTGGGAACCTTTGGCAGGTAATTTCCATCTTCCTGCATGATATAGGCATTGACATTGTCCTTGAGGTTGAAAGAAATAATGTTCATCAACTGCTTTTCGAGGAAAGGATCCTGAATCCTGAATAGAGATTCCAATCTCTTATCAAAACTCCTCACCATCATATCGGCACTTCCGGCATAAGTTCTTGTCTGCCCGTTGTTATGAAAATGGTATATTCTTGAATGTTCAAGGAAATCACCTACCAATGATAAAACCTCAATGTTTTCGCTCAGACCTATCCTTCTTGGACGAAGGCAGCATATTCCCCTGATGATCAGTTTTACAGGTACACCTGACTGAGAAGCCCTGTACAAAGCATAAATAATCTCAGAGTCTTCAAGTGAATTGACTTTAATGAATATTCCTGAAGGAAGTCCTGCCCTTGCGTTATATGCTTCCTGCTCGATGAATTCGACGAGTTGATTCCTCAT
The DNA here is from genome assembly GCF_024741135.1 of Aquiflexum gelatinilyticum. Taxonomy (GTDB): domain Bacteria; phylum Bacteroidota; class Bacteroidia; order Cytophagales; family Cyclobacteriaceae; genus Cognataquiflexum; species Cognataquiflexum gelatinilyticum. Next base: position 28,103 of record NZ_JANSUY010000029.1, on the reverse strand, counting down.
ATCCCGTGGAGCCGTGATCAGATTTTGATAAGTAGAAGGCATAGAATGTCCCGTTATTACATTGAAAAACTCCGACACATCATTTGCCAATGTCTCATTGGTAGTCAATAAACCGATATCGGTATATAGCCTCGCGGTATCTTCATTGTAATTACCTGAACCAAGGTGTACAAAACGCATAACCCTATCCTCATCCTTTTTGACAATAAGCAAAAGTTTGGTATGGGTTTTTAGATTACTGATTCCATAGATCACAAAACAACCGGCTTTTTGGAGTTTTTTAGCTTCCCGGATGTTATTTTCCTCATCAAATCTCGCTTTGACTTCAAAAAGCACCGATACGTGCTTTCCGTTTTCAGCGGCTCTTAGTAGGGCTTTGGTGATTCTGCTTTCCTTTGCCAATCTATAAATGGTCATTTTAATGGCCATTACATTTGGGTCATCAACAGCTTTTTCTATTAATTCAAGTATTGGGTCAATATTATTATAAGGATGGTGCAAAAGAATATCTCTTTCCTTGAGTACCTGGAAAATATCCTCCGATCCTTCCTCAGGATAAGACAAGGGCGGAACAGGCGCCGGAATCTGGGGCAATTTATCCTTAAAACGTCTATTGCCAATCACTTGCCATAGTCCTGTGAAGTCGAGCATGCTGGCACGCTCTACCTTGAAAATACTGTCATCCCCTATATTCCATCGTTCTTTGAGCAAACTTACCATCCATCGGCTGTACCCCTCTTCTATCTCGATTCTTACAACCCTTCCTGTTTTCCGCTCATTGAGTTTTCTTTTGACTTCTTCAAGGAAATTGGCGTCCATGTCCTCACTTTCTTCTAAAGTAAAGTCACCGTTTCTTGTAATCCTGAAAAGGTTTATGGATTCAATATTTACATTCCGAAATAAAGAAACGATATTTTCTCTTATAACTTCCTCGATGGGAATATAGACGACCATATCTTCTCTTTCGATCTCAAAAAACCTCGGGATGTTAGCCGGAATCTGTACGAAAGAGAGCTTTCTGTTTTCTTTTTTATCGCCGGGTGCCAAAGTGACCACTCCAAAAATCAAAAGCTTATTCATCAATATTGGAAAGGTCCGATAGCCATCAAAAACCATAGGGGTCAGCATCGGATAGACGGCTTTATTGAAATAAGACTTGATATATTCTTGTTCCTCGGACTCGAGATTTCTGACGTTACTGAGAATAAAACCATCCTCAGACATTTTAGGAAGAAGTTCCTTTAGAAAATGCTCTTGTTGACGCTTATGAAATTCCTGACATTCAAGCATCAGTTTCATCTTGAAAGGCTCTTCCCGCAAACCTGAATAGTCTACTCTTTCTTTATCATAATCCAGGTAATTGTATAACGATCCAACCCTGATCATAAAAAACTCATCCAAGTTGGAAGCTGTTATGGCCAAAAACTTCAATTTCTCAAAAATACACCTGCTTTTTTTCTTGGATTGGTCAAGAACACGGTCATTGAACTTCATCCAACTCAAATCTCTGCTGACCAGATCACTGCTCTCAATGATGCTTTCAAATTTATCTCTAGAAGTTACTCTCATGACTATTTGCTGTATGCTACAAATCTAATAATCTGTGGAAATCATTTTTCCCGAAGGAGTGAATAATTCATTAATTAACAAAAAAAAAGGGCTTTTGGCCCTTTTTTAAATGAAATTATCAAAATCACGAATCAATTTTGGCGTATTTGGCATTTTTTTCAATAAAATCCCTTCTTGGAGCAACTTCATCCCCCATCAACATGGAAAACAAATGGTCGGCTTCGGCTGCGGATTCTATTGTAACCTGTTTTAATGTCCTTGTATTTGGATCCATCGTAGTGCTCCAAAGTTGCTCAGGATTCATTTCTCCCAAACCTTTGTATCGCTGGATATTGACACTGTCCTCTTTTCCCTCACCTGCCATTTCACGGGTAAGTCTTTTTCTTTCTTCCTCATTCCAACAATACCTCTCGTCTTTGCCTTTTTTCAACAAATATAATGGGGGCTGGGCGATATAGACATATCCATTTTCAATCAATGGGCGCATGTACCTGAAAAACAATGTCAAAATCAAGGTCCTGATATGTGAACCGTCAATATCAGCATCCGTCATGATAACAATTTTATGGTATCTCAAAGATGACATGTCCAATTCTTTGTCATCATTCAAAGTTCCGAACCGGACACCCAATGCTGTCAAAATATTTTTTATCTCCTCATTGTCATAAATCTTATGTTCATGGGCTTTTTCGACATTTAGGATTTTTCCTTTCAAAGGAAGAATCGCCTGAAAATCTCTGTCTCTGCCTTGTTTGGCTGAGCCTCCAGCAGAGTCCCCTTCGACAAGGTAAAGTTCACAGACAGTTGGATCTGAATTGGCGCAATCAGCAAGTTTACCGGGAAGACCACCGCCTCCAAGTACGTTTTTCCGCTGCACCATTTCACGGGCTTTGCGAGCCGCATGTCTTGCCTGTGCTGCCAATACTACTTTGCCTACAATAATCTTGGCCTCTTTTGGATGCTCTTCAAGCCAAGATTGTAAAACTTCAGAAACCGCACTGTTCACTGCTCCCTGAACATCAGAATTCCCAAGTTTTGTTTTAGTCTGTCCTTCAAATTGAGGTTCAGCAACTTTTACAGAAATTACTGCTGTCAATCCCTCTCTGAAATCGTCACCCGAAACCTCAAGTTTCAGCTTTTCAAGCATACCTGATTTATCGGCATAGCTCTTCAGTGTCCTAGTCAACGCCATTCTGAAACCGGAAACGTGAGTCCCGCCTTCATAGGTATTAATGGTATTGACGTAAGATACAACATTTTCAGAATAAGAAGAATTATAGCTCATTGCCACCTGAACAGGCACATTTCCCTTTTCTGACTCTATGTAAATCGGATATTCTATGATCTTTTCTTTGGTTTCATCCAAGTATTGGACAAATTCCACCAATCCACCTTCTGAATAAAATTCATCAGTCCGAGGGGTACCGTCTTCTTCAAGCTCCCTGAAATCTTTCAAGAAAATCCTGATCCCGGCATTCAGAAAAGACATTTCCCTCAACCTAGTCGCAATTGTTTCATACTTAAACTCAGTATGGGTAAAGATTGAAGCATCCGGTTTGAAATGGATAATCGTCCCTCTTTTTTCTGTCACTCCTATTTCCCTAACAGGATATTGAGGAACACCTATTTTGTATTCCTGCTCAAAAACCTTCCCATTTCTATGGACTGTGGCCTTCAAATCAGTAGACAAGGCATTGACGCAAGACACCCCTACACCATGAAGACCTCCGGATACTTTGTAGGTATCCTTGTCAAATTTACCGCCTGCATGCAACACTGTCATCACGACCTCAAGAGCTGATTTTTTCTCTTTCAGGTGCATATCTGTCGGAATACCTCTTCCATTATCTTCTACTGTAACGGAGTTATCTTCGTTGATTGCCACATGAATAGTATCGCAATGACCTGCAAGCGCTTCGTCAATTGAGTTATCAACCACTTCCCAAATAAGGTGATGAAGTCCTTTGACTCCAATATCACCGATATACATAGCAGGTCTTTTTCTAACCGCTTCTAAACCTTCTAAAACCTGGATATTATCTGCTGAATAATCCTGATGATTTCCTTCTTTTTGTTCGCTCATACCTTGTTTAAAACGCCTTTTTTATGAAAAAAAAGAGATTTTTTCATTCTTTAATTAACCCGTAATTATACACAAAAAAATCGAGAGCACCTACCCTAATTTCACCTTAAAACCGCCCTTAATCATTCATTTTTAATCTATTTTTCAAATTCTTAAATCTTCAGAATTTTTTACTGAATTAATTCTAAAATACCGAATTATATAAATTTTTTTTCTATCAGACATTTTACATCTGTTTAAACCTGTTTTTCAACACTTTATTTACAATTGTTTAATATTATATACCAATAATTAAACAAAATTTATTCTGTTTAGCTTATGTACACGAGGTCTCACCCAAATAATATTTCAAAAATCCATTCTAACTAAAATCATTAATCTATGAACACCCTCTTAGCAGCAGATTTGATTGGTCTCGATAAGATCATCAACAGTGACCCGGTCGCCATTACTTTCTTTATAGGATACATGGCTATGTTCGCTTCAGCAGTTTTCTTTTTCGTAGAAAGAAGCTCTGTAAGCGACAAATGGAAAACATCCTTACTGGTATCCGGACTTATCACCGGAATCGCAGCAGTACACTATTATTACATGAGAGATTTTTATCTTCAGACAGGTCAAAGTCCAACCGCATTTAGGTATGTAGATTGGACATTGACTGTTCCGTTGATGTGCGTAGAGTTTTATTTGTTGACCAAGCCTTTTGGTGCCAAAACAAGTACACTTACAAAACTTATCCTTGCTTCTTTGTTGATGTTGATTACCGGATATATAGGTGAGACTTCAGGAATTGAAAACAATGTAATGTGGGGTATCATTTCAACTGTTGGTTACTTATATATTGTTTATGAAGTATTTGCAGGAGACGTGGCAAAACTTGCTAAAGAATCTGATAGCCCTGCACTGGGAAGAGCGATGTTTTTATTGAAAATCTTCATCACATTAGGTTGGTCTATCTATCCTTTGGGTTATATGGTGTTGCCTGGAAACTTATTATCAGGTGCTTTTGAAGTTAGCAGCATTGATTTGTTCTACAATTTGGCTGATGCCATCAACAAAATCGGATTCGGTTTGGTAATTTATTCAGTTGCCATTTCTGAAACCAACAAAAACAAAAAAGTACAACATGCATAATTAAAATAGAAAAGGCTTCTCTTGGACAGGAGAGGCCTTTTTCTTTATCAACCCAAGAGACCCATGGTAGCCTACGATTACATTATCACAGGACTTGGATGTGCTGGTTTAAGTTTGGTTTATTATTTACTTGACAGCCCACTCAAGGATAAAAAAATCCTGCTGATTGACCACTCTTCCAAAACTGAAAATGACAGAACGTGGTGCTATTGGGCAGAAAAACCACTCGGAATACATCCAAAAAATACTCCTTTGGTTTATTGGGACTCAATCAGCATTACTGAATCCAAAAAATCGATTTCAGCTGATCTTCAAAACCTCAAATACTTTCATGTCAAATCTTTAGATTTTTATAAAGAGATAATCGAAAAAATAAAGCGATTTCCCAATGTCTCAATTTTAAAAGACAGCGTGGAAAAAATTGAAAGCATTGTCGGAGGTCCAGTACAAGTTTTGACTTCAAAATCCGGTGTTTTCAAGTCTAATTTTTTATTTAACAGCATTCCTTTTCCTTCACAAAGGAGCGAAAATCAAATTTTAAAGCAATCATTTGTCGGTTGGAAAGTTTCTTGCAAGAATGATTATTTTGATCCAAGTGCGGTATCCATGATGCATTTTGTCACAGATCAACAAAAAAAAACTGATTTCTTTTATATCCTTCCATACAATAAAAAAGAGGCACTCATTGAATATACGCTTTATTCCAAAAACGGGGTGGAAATGTCAGAAATGGAAAGAAAACTTTCTGAATATATGGAAAGTGAACTTAGAGAATCCGAATATGAAATCACTTTCAAAGAATCAGGTAGCATTCCTATGACTACATTTGAAATCCCCACTCACCAAAACCCAAACATCATCAGCATTGGAACATTGGCCGGCTGTTCCAAGCCATCAACAGGATACACTTTTTATGATATCCAAAAACACTGCATGTCCATTGTATCTGAATTGAATAAAAATGGAACTGTAAGCTCGAGAAAGTGGAACAGGAAACCAAGGTTCAGATTTTATGACAATATCATTTTAAATATAGCTATCAAGTGGCCCGGAGCCTTACCTGATATCTTCAGGCAAATGTTTTCTAAGAACCAAGCTAACCTAGTCCTGAAATTCCTCCATGAAGAAACCAACATTTGGGAGGAAATAAGTCTTCTTTCGAGATTGAAGTTTGGCGTTTTTCTAAAATCTCTTTTGAATTATGAAAGGCATTGAGACTGCGGGGAAAATTATTGGAGCAACTTTGGGAATCAGCTACCTTTTGTTTTTTGAAGGAAATGAAATGTTTCAATGGATTTGTTTTGCCACAATCCTGATATCCATCGGAATTCCCCATGGAGCGATTGACCATCTTTTGCTTAACCCTGTTGTAGGTAGAAAAAATCTAATCAGATTCATCTTTAAATATCTGTTAATCATCGCGGTCTATCTCGCAATTTGGCTTATTTTCCCTATTTTGGCTTTGGCAGCCTTTCTTATTATGTCTGCTTACCACTTTGGACAAAGCCACTTTTTAAAAACTCCACTTAATAAATTTTCTAGCTTAACCTATATTTCTCTCGGATCTTTTATCCTAAGCACCATTTTATGGGGAGATTTTAATTATACCCAATCCATTTTGGCAAATATCATTGATGTAAGAGGTTTACCACAATATGGAATATTTGTAATTGCCTTTTTTTGGGGTCTTTCGGCAACTCTGATTGGAGTTAATTTTGGCGAAAAAGGATTGATTCTGGTTCTGGAGATAAGTTTACTTGGCTTGTTATTGTATCAACTTCCTCTTCTTCTTGGCTTCATCATTTACTTCGGATTTTGGCATTCATTACCAAGCATGACCGAAGAATTTGACGCTTTGAAAGATTACCTTGAAAATCAAAAATTAAAAAATTTCATCAAAAAACTCTTGCCTTTCACATCGATGAGTCTGATTGGGATTGCCCTTATCTTATTATTTTTTCACCAAATGATGGAATTCGACCAACTTACTTTGCTTTTTTTCATCTTGGTATCCTTGATCTCTGCTCCACATATTTGGTATATGAACCTTTTTTTGGAAGCAAGAAAAAATCAATATTGACCGGTACTCAGTAGTACCAAAGTGCAGGCTTCCCATGTTTCTATCCCATTTTTCTTAGCCAATTTTTCAAACTCAGGATTCTCTGTTCCGGGATTGAATATGATCCTTTTTGGCTTAAGTGAAAGAATATAATCATACCATTCAAGTTGATTCTGTGGCCCAAGGTAAAGTGTCACTGTGTCAACATCCTTCACTGCGGGTTTTTCTCTAATGTTCAAAATTTCATTGTCAAACACGACACCTGTTTTGATACCAACAGGCACTATCGGAATCTGACGTTCTGACAACATCTCTGCCGCCAGGTAGGCATACCTTGAAGGGTTGGTGGATGCTCCTATGATTACTGTTTTTTTCATAATTACCCTCTGCTTCCAAAAACCCTATCTCGATCAAAAGTCTCGATATGCCTTTGCTTTTTACTTTCGAATATATCTTCCAAGGTGATCAAAATCCCTGTTTCCTCCACTGCACCAAACTCATCATTCATTGCCGTACCAAATGACTTCATTGTGGGTGATAAGTTCATATAGGTATTGATCAAGGGTGGAATATTTTCTCCTAAAGCTCTTACTTTACTGTTAAGAACTTTATATCCCTCTTTATAATCCAGCCCCTTAAGCTGTTCAGAAAAAGCTGAAATATCGGTTTCGTAGGTTAGGAGCAATTCAGGATGTGGTGAGACTAATTTTTCATGATCAGGAAAATAGTATTGCATAAAATATAGCAAAAAATCCCTTGCTTCCCTGTTGTAATGAGGATACATTGTCACTTTACCAAAAAGGTACTTGATGTCAGGATTAAGTTTGACCACAGCACCCAAGCCGTCCCAAAGATTGTCCAGTGAAAAAATACCTTTCCTGTTGTCAAGGCTTGGTTGGTATTGCGGTTGGACAAAAGAGCGTCCAAGCTCAATGGTGTAGGGTATATATTCTTGGATAAATTTATCAGAAAATGCAAATAAATGGGCCGTTGATAAGTTGATATTACCATCTTTATCTATTCCGGCTTCTTTACATTTGATCAAGCGGTAACCTGCCACAATCTCCTCATCTTCGGGATTCCATGTAATGAGTTGCTGGTAACAATTTGGAAGAATATCATTGTCATCAATATCCACCTCGAGACCCGTACCACCACCTGCATGTCTAAACGTCAATTCCCTCAAACGACCGATTTCCCTCATGGTATTGGGTGCGTTGTGGTAATTGACCAGATAGATTAAATTGTTTCCGTTGTTTGAATAACGCAAAAACCTTTCCGGAGTAAGTTCCTTTTTTATTGATTCTCTGTCTACTGCAGGGATTACTGCTTGCATAAATCTATCATTTAGGCCATTTTATATACAATCTGCTTTACTTCCTCGGCCCATTCGCTTTCACTTTTTGACTTATCAAAATAACTGTAAGGAATCGGTTTTCCTATATGTATGATGACTTTTTTGCCTCTTTGAGAAAACATTTCATCGGGTAAATAAAACATTTCAATATTTGTTTTGATACCGATTCGTTTTCTGAGATTAGCGAAGTTATAGAAGAAATTTGAATTTCTCCCCTCAATAAAGACTGGTACAATGTCCTTTTGGTACTTTTTGGATTTGCTGATAAAACTTTTTTTCCATTCCAAATCTTTGATCCCAACAGGCTGCTTTCGTGACACCAACCCGGCAGGAAAAACCAAAACGGCATACCTTCCAGCATAAGTCTCCTCTATCAATTTTGAGACATCCCGACTGTTGGTGCCTAGTTTATTTACTGGAACAAACAGTGGCTCAAAGTTTTTGATATTGGTCAGGATGTCATTGACCAAAAACCTGAGGTCGGTTCTGTATTTGCCCAATGCATACATAAATGCTATTCCATCCATTCCTCCCAAAGGGTGATTGGAAGCAAAAATCACAGGCTTGTCCAAAGGGATATTTTCCGCCCCGGTCAAAGTCACCTCCACGCCAAATTCTCCTATGAGAGCATTAACAAATTCCATCCCTTGCAGATGGCCAATATTGGCCATGACTTTGTTAATTTCATTTTCATGGACAACTTTTTTGACATAATTGATAACGAATCCCGGAAGCCACCTATGTAGGTTGGGATTTTTGTTTTTAAAAACTTGATCTATGTCAATAAATGGCTTTTGTTGTTCCACTTTGTATCAGTGAGGTCGATCGATGAATAAGCAGGTTTCTTATAACTTCCTAGATACCAACGTGAACGGAAAATCATTGGCATTGAAAGTTTCTTTTTATGTAATTTTCTGAAAATCACATGGCTAAAAATACAAATTTTTTAATTTGTGAGGGTTAAAATTTAATATCAATAAAATTAGTTTTCTTGAACCATATGAGTTTTTAATTGTTTTAGAAAAAACAAAAAACAAATGAAACTTGCTATCACAGGGCCCACTTCAGGAATTGGAGAAGTTGCTTTCTCCAAGCTTACCCCCTATTTCAATGAAGTTTTTTTATTAGCCCGAAATGAATCGAAAGCCAATAAGCTGATCCAATCTCTTTCCTCCCCTGATCAAAAAAAGGTCAGATTTATCTACTGCGACCTTGCTGACATGGACTCAGTGGTCTCAGCTGCAAAAAGTATCCTTGACAAAACATCCACTTTGGATGTCTTGATCAATAATGCCGGTGGGATTTTTCAGAACAAAGAAGTAACGAAAGATGGATTTGAAATGGGGCTTTCAACAAATCATTTAGGCCATTTTCTTTTGACCCATCATTTGATGCCAGTTCTATTAAATTCGAATGGAGCGAAAGTAATCAATGTAAGTTCAGAAGGGCACAGGGCTGCAAAGGTGGATTTTGATGACCTAAATTATGAAAAGAAAAAATTCAGTTCATTTGTTTCCTATGCCAATGTAAAACTTTTCAACATTTTGTTTACCAAATCTTTAGCTGATAAATATGGAGAAAAAGGTTTGAATGCCTATGCGCTACATCCCGGTGTGGTGAAAACCAATTTTGGAAAAGAAACTTCTGGAGTTTTTAGTTTCTTTTGGAAATTGGCCTCTCCTTTTATGATTACTGCCGAGGAAGGTGCCAAAACGACTATTTTTCTTGCAAAAACAAAAATAGATTCATTGAAAAATGGCTATTACTTTAAGAAAAGTAAACCTTTAAAACCATCTTCAGAAGCCAATTCGAAGAAAATGAGGGAAAGGTTATGGAAAGAAAGTGAAGCCTTGCTAAAAAGCTGGCTTTGAATTTAATCCGGTTATTAACAAAAAGGGAGGAAAATTATCCTCCCTTTTTTTATAATTCATCCCAATTCCATTCCTCGTTGATCTGACTCATCGCGTGATGCGCAGTCAAGTCATATTGGCAGGGGACAATTGAAACATAATTGTTTGCTATCGCCCATTCATCATTGTCTTCGCCTTTGTCAAAATTAACAAAGTTACCAGCCATCCAATAGTATTTCCTTCCATTAGGATCAAATCTTTCTGAAAACTCTTCCTGCCATTTGGCATGGGCCTGTCGACATACTTTTACCCCACGAATCGGTTCGTTTCTTTTTGGTGGGAAATTCACATTCAATGCCACTCCTTTTGAAATTCCATTTTCCAAAACTTGTTTGGAAATTTTATATACATATTCTTCGACATGGCTAAAATCAGCTTTTGAAGAATAATCACATAGACTAAATCCAATCGAGGGAAGGCCTTCCAATGCACCTTCAATGGCAGCAGACATTGTCCCTGAGTACAAAACGGATATTGAGGTATTGCTTCCATGGTTAATTCCGCTTACCACAAGATCCGGCTGCCGGTCTTTCATTACATGGTGTTTTGCAAGTTTGACACAATCTGCAGGTGTGCCACTGGATTTGTAAGCGATAACATCTTCAAAAATATCTTCTTCGTAAAGTCTCAGAGTCTCACCGATGGTGATGGCATGTCCCATTCCGGATTGGGGACTGTCAGGTGCCACCACGACTACATCCCCTAGTTTTTTCATTACATTTACCAATACCCTGATGCCTTTGGAAGTAATTCCATCATCATTGGAAACCAAAATCAATGGTTTTTTTGACATAAAAATTATTTTATTTGATTGTAGTAAGCTGTAATTCGCAGCAAATCACCGCGCTGGTCATGAGTAAGCCTGTTTTTTCTCATATAAAGTTCAACTTCATCAGACCTATCATCAAGAATGTCCAACAGTTCCTTTTTCTTTTGGGAATATTTCTGAATTGCTCCGTCTTTGAGAAAATAAAAGTTGAAAGCTAGTCTGTATGCACCTGACAAAGGTGGACCCCAAATCGGATTCATTACCATGGGAGAATACATTCCCATGCCCCTGTTGTCAGTAGTAATATATTCCCTGCATAATAACACAATGTTGTTGCCTTCTGTCAAAATCTCAAAGAATATGGGAGATTCATAGTCGCCCGAAAGGGAATAAGGCAATGAATAGAAGGTCCTGATTCCGCCATATTGTTCATCAAAGATTTCAAACCTTTCCACATTAGATGCACTAAAAGTTTCAATTCCACTGTTTTGGAGTTGAACAAGGTTGTTTTCAAGGTCGTATTTCAAACTCCCCTGAAAAACCTGACCGTTAGTCGTGATGATCTGGCCTTTATGCCATAACTGAGATGGAAACTGACCGTTTTGGGATTTTGCCGAAAGGTTAAATATTAATAATAAAACCAATGTAAGTTGTATATACCTCATCTCATTCAGTAATTGGGTTCAAGTCAATAACGAATCCTAAATTGAATTGGTTGATACAATTTATATTATGTTATGCAAAATATCGAATTTTAAGCCAACAATTGCTTCCACTACTTGACGTTTTTAAGAATGGTATGTCCCATCTTATCTCGTTTTGTGGTCAAATATTTTTCGTTATGAGGATTTGGCGCTATTTCAATAGGGATTTGCTCTACAATCTGTAAACCATATCCAAGAAGACCAACTCTTTTGGTTGGGTTATTGGAAATGAGCCTGATTTTGCTCACACCCAAATCCCTCAAAATCTGTGCACCGACACCGTAGTCTCTTTTATCCATCGGCAAACCAAGCGCAAGATTAGCCTGAACGGTATCCATTCCCTGTTCTTGGAGTTTATATGCCTTAAGTTTATTCAATAATCCGATTCCTCTCCCTTCCTGATTCATGTAAAGGACTATTCCTTTACCTTCTTTTTCCACCATTTCCATGGCTTTGTGTAGCTGGGGGCCACAATCACATCTGCAACTGCCAAAAATATCTCCGGTGATGCAAGAAGAATGTACCCTGACCATAATGGGCTCATCGATAGTCCAAGAGCCTTTTATCAATGCTAGATGAAGGTCATCTGTGTTGGTTTGTCTAAATGCAATCAGGTCAAAATCCCCCAAGCTAGTAGGCAAGTCAACACCTATCTCCCTTTTGATAAGGCTTTCGTTTTTCAACCTATAGGCAATCAAATCTTTGATAGACACCAATTTGAGATTGAATCGTTTGGCCACTTCAACCAGGTCCGGCAATCGTGCCATGGTACCATCTTCATTCATAATTTCGACGAGGACGCCTGCGGGAGATAACCCTGCCAATCTTGCAAAATCAATAGCAGCTTCTGTATGACCTGATCTTCTAAGGACTCCTCCCCTTTTTGCTTTCAAAGGAAAAATATGTCCGGGCTTACCCAATTCATCTGGATGAATGCTGTCATCAATCAAGGCACGGATGGTTTTGGCTCGGTCGCTAGCAGAAATACCAGTGGTACAGCCATGACCAATCAGGTCAACAGATACGGTAAAGGGAGTTTCAAATGCTGCTGTATTATTTCCGACCATGAGCTGCAAACCCAATTGGTCGCACCTGTCTTCAATAAGCGGTGCACAGATCAATCCACGGCCATGGGTAGCCATAAAGTTTATGATTTCGGGAGTTACTTTTTCTGCTGCACAGACAAAATCCCCTTCATTTTCCCTGTCTTCATCATCTACAACAATGATTACCTCACCGTTTTTTATTGCTAATACTGCCTCCTCTATTGAATCGAGTTGAATTGAATTTGACATGGTTGATTTTTGAATGCTGAATAATTTGGTGACAAAATTAGTACCCTTTGCTTTACAAAACAGGATTTCACCAATTAAAGTTTGGTCAATAACTGACGACTATTCCTAATTGTCTGTCGATTTCAACTTGGAACTTTTTGAGTTCCATGTAGATTTCTAGCCTTTGGCTAATTACTTCTACATCCAGTTTCTCATCATCAGCTTCTTTGATTTTATGTTTTGCTTCTTCAAGCAATTTTTTGATTACTTTTTTCTTCAAATGCAAAACATTGTCATATACAGTCTTAGCCAAATCATCAGCTTCATGATGTGTGAAAATCTGAAACCTTGTTTCCCAAAGTGTGGAGAGTTCATATTTTCTTGTAATCAAATGGATGACTTCATTTTTTACCTCATGGTCACCGAAGTTCAAAAAATATTCAGGTTGGGGTAATATTCCTTCAGACAAAGCATTTTTATAAATAGAGAGAATTTTATTAAAAACTGCTGTTTCAAAGTTGAGTTCTGCCGTCTCCTGAAGCAGGTATTCACAAACCCTTGTTTCTGCAGACACCATTTCAAAACCATAACTGACCAAAAGTCGCATCATCTCCCTTTCCTGAATATAAATAAGCGAAGATGAAGACGCAGGCGTTTCTTTGGTGGGAAGTAAATTTTCAAAATTGGTCTCCTGTTCCGAATCCCTCTGTTCCCTAAAGTGTTTTTCCTTTTCAGTCTTTACAAATATCTTATTCAGTTCGGTCTGAATGATGTCTTCATCTATATCGAGAAGATTTGCGGACTGCTTGATATAGACTGACCTGATGATCGGATCTGGAATTTTCCCCAAGCTACTTACAACCTGTTTTATGAGATCTGCTTGCTTGATGGGATCTTTTGCAGCTTCTTCGGCATAAAGACCGATTTTGAAGGCAATAAAATCCTGTGCCTTTTCCTCAAGATATTCTTTGAAAACTTGTGATCCGACTTTTCTGGAATAACTGTCAGGATCCTCACCCTGCGGAAAGACAACAGCTTTGACATTCAAGCCCCCTTCCAAAATCATATCTATACCCCGGAGAGAAGCATTGATTCCTGCGGCGTCCCCGTCATAGAGGACGGTGATATTATCCGTAAACCGTTTGATCAGTTTGATCTGATTTTCGGTCAGGGAAGTACCTGAGGAAGCGACCACATTTTCTATTCCTAAAAGATGCATCGAAACCACATCGGTGTAGCCTTCGACGAGATAGCAGTTATCCTTTTCCCTGATGGATTTCTTGGCCTGAAAGATTCCATAAAGGATGTCACTTTTGTGATAAACCTCTGTTTCAGGGGAATTGATGTATTTGGGTTGCTTTTTGTCCTGGGTCAGGATTCTTGCTCCAAATCCGATGGGTTTTCCTCCGAGGTTATGGATAGTAAAAGTCACCCTTCCTCTAAATCTGTCATAAAGTCTTTCAGGTTCTCCTTCTTTTTGAAGAATCAAACCGGCTTTCAGCAAAATTTCTTCAGAATGGCCTGCTTCCTTAGCAGCTTTGAGCAAATTGTCCCATCCGTCCAAAGCATACCCCAAATCAAATTTTTCAATAATAGAAGGGTTGAATCCCCTTTCCTTGAAGTAACTCAGACCGATTGCTTTCCCCTCTTCCTTTTGAAGGTTTTGTACAAAAAATTCCTTGGCAAAATTCAAAGCAATATATAAGCTTTCCTTTTCATTAAATGCCTGAACAGCCTCTGGAGTAACTTGCTTGTCCTCCTCGATTTCTATACCGTATTTCTGCGCCAATTGCCGGATAGCCTCATTGAAACCTATTCCTTCAATATCCATTACAAATTGGATAGGATCCCCTGCCTTTCCGCAGCCAAAACATTTATATATCTGCTTGGCAGGTGAGACAGAGAATGAAGGAGTACTCTCATTATGAAAAGGACAACAAGCCCAAAGATTTTGCCCCTTTTTTTTCAATGGCACATAATCATTGACCACCTCCTCGATGTCCACCCTTTCCCTGACCTTGTCTGTGGTATTTCTGCTTATCACTTATTTTTAAATTTTGGGAATCAAAGATAAAAAGTATTCCATCAAAAACAGGACAGATTAAATACGAAACTTATTGCTAGGGAAGAAAGTTAATGATTTTGAAATATTTCGTGCTTGATGTATCATATAGGTTTTTCAATTGCTATAATTATAGCCTATTTTGCAGTCGGGTTTACCTCATTAAAAAATGAAAATAGAAAAAAACGACATTCTTAAAGCGCTTTCCAAGGTACAGGATCCTGATTTAAAAAAGGATTTGGTGACATTGGGAATGATTCAGAATCTTGATGTGGCAGAAAATAAAATCAGTTTTAAGGTAGTGCTCACTACCCCTGCTTGTCCGCTCAAAGAAGTTATCAAAAATAATTGCATAGAAGTCTTGGAAGAGACATTTGGAAGGAATATCGTTTTGGATATTCACATGACTTCCAATGTGACGAGCAGTAGGGCAAATGCTCCTTTGCTGCCACAGGTAAAAAACATAATTGCCATTGCCTCAGGCAAAGGTGGGGTCGGAAAATCCACTACTGCTTCTAATCTAGCGGTCGCACTTGCAAAAATGGGAGCTAAAGTTGGATTGATAGATGCTGACATTTCAGGTCCTTCGATCCCCATTATGTTCAATGTAGAAGCCGAGCAACCGTCAGTAAAACAGGTAGAAGGAAAAAACATCATCATACCCATAGAACAATATGGTGTCAAATTGATGTCCATTGGTTTCTTGACTCCTGCTGACTCAGCGGTGGTTTGGCGGGGACCAATGGCTAGTTCTGCCTTGAAGCAATTTATAGGCGATGTGGAATGGGGTGATTTGGATTACCTGCTTATCGATTTGCCACCGGGTACCTCTGACATTCACCTGACTATGGTCCAGACAGTTCCTGTCACCGGGGTGGTCATTGTCACTACTCCACAAAAAGTGGCTTTAGGGGATGCAACAAAAGGTTTGACTATGTTTAGACAGCCCCAAATAAACGTTCCCATCTTAGGTGTTGTGGAAAATATGGCCTATTTTTCGCCAGAGGAATTGCCTGAAAACAAGTATTACTTGTTTGGCAAAGAGGGAGGAAAAAGACTTGCAGAGAGATTTGATGTTCCTCTGCTTGGTGAAATCCCGATCGTTCAAAGCATCCGGGAAAGCGGCGATTCTGGATTTCCTGCCGTATTGAAATCAGGAATTACCGAAAAAGCCTTCTCAGCATTGGCAGAGGCAGTAGCCAGACAGGTTGCCATAAGGAATGCTGAAAAAAATAAAACTGAAGTTGTACAAGTAAATTAAAAAAATAAATGAGTTTACCTCTTAGTGAAAGAATTGAAGCAGCATTGGACAGCATCAGGCCATATTTGGAGGCTGATGGAGGAAATGTAAGAATTGTGGAAGTTACGGATGATTTTATTCTGAGATTAGAATTGACCGGAACCTGTAGTTCCTGCCCAATGTCAACCATGACCCTAAAGGCTGGCGTTGAAGAAGCAATCAAAAGGTCAGTTCCTGAGATTACCAAGGTTGAAGCTGTAAATGTTTTAGTTGCTTAATTTAACACGGATGAAATTAAAGTCTTTTGGTAAAGGAATAAGATATGCCTTATTCCTTTTGTTTTCCCTGACAAATCTCAAAGTTGAGGCCCAGAATTTTTTTGGCCAACCCTATCAGCATATTCATGATGAGAAATGTGCCCATGTGCTCATGGAAAAAATGCAAGAGGATAAGCTGGGTATTTATGGCAGCAGAGAGTATTTCGAATCATGGATTACAAAAGAAATCAACCAAAAGAAGAAAAATTTTAACCCCCAACAAAGAGTACAGGCAGAAAAAAGGGTAATACCTGTGGTTGTGCATGTCCTTCACAACGGTACCCCAGAAGGAGCATCCACAAATATTCCATTTTCTCAGATTGAAAGCCAGATTCGTATTTTGAATGAGGACTTCAGAAGACTCAATGCAGATACGATTTTTACTCCCGAAGAATTTTTGGGGGTTGTTGCAGATGCAAATGTTGAATTTGTCTTGGCCAAACAAGATCCTAATGGTTTGCCTACTACAGGGGTTGTCAGGGTTTTGAGTCCTAAGACCTCATTTAATCCAAACAGTTCAAGTGATGTCGAATTGATAAGCCAGACTTCTCTTTGGCCACCTGAAGATTATCTTAACATTTGGGTAGTAACTTTAGTGTCTCCGTTTATAGGTTATGCTTCATTTCCGGTTTCGAACTTACCCGGACTCAACTTTCCTCCCAATTCAAGAGAAACAGACGGTGTGACAATAGATTACCGTTATTTTGGAGAAGGTGACAATGCTGTTTCAGGTTCAAAAGGGCGGACTACAACCCATGAAGTCGGACATTTTTTCGGATTGCGTCATATTTGGGGAGATGGAGATTGTTCTGTTGACGACTTTGTGGAAGATACACCCCTCCAAAGTGGCTCAAACAATGCTTGTAGAACTTCAAATCCAAGATTTACCTGTAATACCAGAGACCTTGTGGAAAATTACATGGACTACACTCCAGATAATTGCATGAATAACTTCACATTTGGTCAAGTCGCAAGAATGGATGTTGTCTTGGCAGAAAGTCCAAGAAGGGCTTCCTTGGTAAATGGTAGAGGGACTATTGCTCCGGAGCTTTTTTCAAGTGACCTCGCTTTACAAAAGATAGTGGAACCTCAGGACTTAATTTGTGATTTGACCCTGACCCCAGTTTTGGAAATTTTGAATAGGGGTACAAATGTTATTACTTCTGCGACGATAGAAATTAGAAACAACGGAACACTTCTACAATCAAAGAACTTTAATTTAAACTTGAATACAGGTCAAGAAACTACTGTGTCTTTTGATCCGATCAGTTTAAATTCTTCAGGAAATAACTTTGTTGCCACGATAAGACTTGTAAACGGTACAGCAGATCAAAACCCTTCAAATAATACGATTCAGTCGAGCCCAAGCATTCAACCCGTAGTTCCACTTCCATACGCATTCAGTTTTGATGATATCGGAAATAAGTGGGTAATCGATAATCCTGATGGCTTATTTACATGGCAAGCAACCCAAGTTGTGTTAGACGGACAAGCTGAACAGGCATTGTTTATTAGGAATTATGAATATGAGGCATTCGGAGAATTGGATTATTTCATATCTCCTCAGATAGATCTCAGTACTTTCCAAAATGCACAGTTAACGTTCAATATGGCCTATGGTCCATTCAACAACAACTCGTTTGGGGATTACTTGTTGGTAGCGGTATCTACAGATTGCGGCAATACATTCGATATCATAAATGCTCCTTATGATAAGGATTTTAATTTCCTTCGCACTTCGACACCTACCCTTGATGAATTTATACCTACTAGTAATTCCCAGTTCAGGAGGGAAATTGTCAACTTAAGTCAATTTGCAGGTTTTGGAAATGTCCGTGTGGCATTTATCGGAAGAAATGGCTTCGGAAATAATCTATACATAAAAGATATAGAAATCCTCCAAGAGGAGACCTTCAAGTATGACCTTAAGCTCGAAGAATTGATCAGTCCAACACCAATTGGATCCAATAACCATGAAAGTGAAGTGATTTCTGTAACCAATACCGGAAATCTACCTATTTCGGGATTTATATTCAGGAGGATTTCAGGTGGATCAAACCAAGGTTTCATTGCAAGAGCAGAACCATTGGCTGCAGGAGAAACAGCCAACATAAACCTTCCAAAATCGACCAGCCTAGGAATCAACACTTTATCTTATACAATACTATTTCCAAATTTTGACCAAAATGCTCGGGAAGAAATTACTTTAAGTCGATTTGTCCACATGGATACCGAAAAAACAAGGGCTCCCTTTAGGCAAAATTTCAACGGAACTTCTACCATTGGGCCATGGATCAGCATCAATCCTGAAAACCAGTTTCCTTCTTGGGTTATTTCTCCCCTTCAATCAGGAAGCATAGGGAGCAATGTCAGTAAGGTAGAAATCACACCAACAGAAAATAGCTTCTGGTTGGGTTCTCCAATATTGGATCTGTCAATCAGTCCTCAAGCAAGTGTTTTCTTTGACAGGGCTGCTGGTATTGTGAATCCAAATACAGTGTTAAAAGTAATGGCAAGCGATAATGGCGGAGATACTTACACTGAAGTATACAGAAAAACAGGTGCGGAAATAACGACCGTTCAAGCCGCAAATGCAAATCCAAACAATGCTTCTGAATTTGTAAGGGACTTCGTGGATTTGACACCTTTTGCCGGTACAAACAAGAAAAATTCAAGAATAGCTTTCGTAATTGAAAACAGTGATGAGGAAAGCAGTTCGGTTTACCTAGATAATATTGAGCTATTTATATCAGCAAACCCTGAACCTGTAGTACCTGAACTTGGGGAAATTTCCCTTTATCCAAACCCTGCAGTAGAATACTTCAATGTTGCTTTCAATTTTGCAAATTATGAATCGGTAAACATCCAGATATTCTCCTCTACAGGTGCCCTTCTGCATGATGTGGATTACGCCAATACCTTGAACCAAACTTATACTTTTGCTTCCCAGCAATTTTCAAAAGGGTTGTTTATCGTGAAGATCACAAGTAGATCAGTATCGGAAACCAGAAAACTATTTATTCAATAAACCTTAAACCCTTCCGTTCAAAATTCGGAAAAGATAATTGTATAGATGGTTCAATTGATGAATCTCGTTTTCGATTCAGAAAAACAAAAAATGACACATCTAAGAAAAAAGTCGAGTTACCTGGTTTTGGGTATTCGACTTTTTTCTTTTGGGATTACCTGCCGATAAAGACTCGAATTGATGATATTTGTTGTTTAGAAAGCAAATATAATTTTACCTTTATACGTTAGCATAAAGATTACATCTGATTCATGGGGAATACAAAAGACTCAATTAAGAAAATTGCCATCCACCTAGGTTTGGTTTTCCTGACCATTACAATTCTATCCTTTATTTTTCTGAAGATTTACCTTCCTTCATACACCAATCATGGACAGACTGTGACTGTTCCTAATCTAGAAGGATTTGAGGTAGGAGAACTAGAGAAATTTCTTTCAGATAGAGATCTTACTTATGAAGTAAATATTGATAGCGGTTATAGCGTAGAAGCCAAACCTTTCTCTGTACTTAAGCAAAATCCCGGTCCTGACAGCAAAGTCAAAAAAGGCAGGAAGATCTATGTCACCCTCAATGCCCGAAATGCACCATTGATAAAAATGCCAAATCTGGTAAACAGCCTTTTGAAAAATGCCCAGGAAATTCTTGGAAATATAGGTTTGGTCCGTGGGGAAATCATCTATGTACCTGATATCGGGATCAACGTAGTTTTGGAACAAAAATATAGAGGTAGAAACATAGACGAAGGTTTTGAAATCCCAAAAGGATCTCAAATTGACTTGGTTGTTGGAGATGGTTTAGGAAACCAAATCCTGGAAGTACCGTCTCTGACTGGTCTGGATGAAATAGACGCAGAGTTTTTGATCATCGGATCAGGTTTAAGAATGGGTAATATCAACTATGTCGAAACCGACAGTGTTGCTCCAGGAATTATTATAAGGCAAATGCCTCCTGCGGGAGTATCAGTCAAAACCGGTGAACCCATAGAAATCTGGATTTCTGAAGGAAAAAAAGGAACAAACAATTTTTAAATGGGATTATTGAAACCAATATTTCTTCAAATTTTTATCCTGGTACTTATATTAAGTCCTTACTCTTCCATTGCCCAGTTTCAACAGCTTCCAACCCCGATTCAAGCACCACAAAAATCTGATTCCTTTGCAAATAAAAGAATCAAAGCTGAGAGGCTAACGCTTCCATTTTGGGATGATTTTTCAGGCCCCCAATTGGATACAAACAAATGGATCAGTGAAGGCGCAACCCAGTCAACAACAGTTGCCAATGCCGCTCCGACAATAGGAACCTTGCTTCTAGATGGAATAGACGAAGCAGGCAGGCCTTATTCGACAGTACAGTTTGAACAAGGACTGACTGATAAAATCACTTCATTTCCTATCGATTTATCCGGATTAAGCACTTCGGAGGCAAATTCTGTTTATTTAAGTTTTTTTTGGCAGCCGGGTGGAAAAGCAGAAATGCCCGATCCGAATGATTTTCTTTCCCTTCAATTTTTGGATCAAGATAGCTTATGGGTCAATGTCTGGGAAAAATCAGGAGGGCTTACCGCAGAAGAATTTTTCTTTACCCAGGAGACCATCAAGGTCCTTCCTAAATTCTTACATGATAAATTCCAATTCAGGTTTCAGATCCAGGGCAGAAGTTCCGGCCCATTTGACAGTTGGATTTTGGATTATGTATTCCTCCATAAAAACCGAACTGAGACCGATCTATCATTTCCGGATAGAGCGCTTACACTTTCTAATTCAAGGCCATTCGAAAAATATTCTGCCATTCCACTTTTTATTTTACAAAAAGACCAGGATACATTTTGGAATACAACTTCAAACGAATTCAAAAATCTTGACAATGGTTTCAGAGCAATGGAATACACATTTGAAATCCGTGAAAAAGCTAATCAGAATGTAGTCAAGACGATCAACAGCAACACTCCATTCAATCCTGTACCTGTAGGGCAAGAAAGAAGAACATTCGGAAGCAATACCATTTCTAATGTTCCACTACCTGATGAAGAAATGGATTATGAACTTATCAGCTACTTGGTGACAGGTGATGGCTTATTGAATGGTGTTGAAAATGGGATACCAATCACCTATCCTGAAGTGGATTTCAGGATCAATGACACAGTCAGAACAACACTTCCTATTCGCGATTTTTTGGCTTATGATGATGGAAGCGTGGATTATTCTGCAGGAATCAATCAAAGATCAGGAATGCTTGCTGTAAGGTACGAGGTAAGCAGTACTGTTTATTTAAAAGGTATCAGCATCAACTTTACAAACTTCACCCAATTGGGGGGAGTTATAGACCTGATGGTTTGGAAGGAACTGGAAGAAGAACCTATCTTCAAAAAAGAAGTATTTATCCCAACAAAAACTTCCCTGAATGAATTTGCCTACTTTGAAGTAGATCAAAATGTAGCAATCGATGGTTCATTTTATATTGGGTTTACCCAATTTACAAATGACTTCCTATACGTGGGATTAGACAAAACATATGATAATGGTGGTGAGATATTTTTTAATGCCACCGGATCTTGGGTTCAGAATGAGACAGTCGAAGGTTCTCTTATGATCAGGGCTCATCTATTGGGAACACCCCCCTTTGAAAGTGAGTCAGAGGCTTCAGTTCCTTTAAAAATTTACCCCAATCCTGTGGTAGGTTCATTATTGATAGAAGGCAAAGTGGATACCATCAATGTATATGATCCAATGGGAAGAAATATTATACTTCCCATATCAGATTATGATAAAGGGAAAAATGTTAATTTTGAGGGAATGCAAAGCGGTATATATGTAGTCAAAACCACCATTGGGAAAGAACAAAAGTCATTTAGAATACTGGTAAAATAAATAAATCATGGAAGATATTACTGTAGAAGAGCTCAAAAAGAAATTGGATGACAAAGAAGACTTTGTATTTATAGATGTCAGAGAAGAATGGGAATATGAAGAAGATAACCTTGGGGCACTCAATATTCCAATGGGGCAATTGGCACATCAACTTAATGAAATCAAAGATTTCAAGGATAAAGAAATTGTAATGCAATGCAGATCAGGAGCAAGAAGTGGGAATGCAAAAAGATTCCTTGAAACCCAAGGATTTAATAAAGTTAGGAACTTGCTTGGCGGAATACTTGCATACCGTGAAATGGAAGAAAACCTTTGATCATTCAAAAAAATCCTAAAAAAAGGATCTCAAATGAAACAGTCACTTAGACTGTTTTTTTTTGTCAAAATTTAACCTTAAGGTCTGACTTTTATTGAATTCATTTTTATTGAATAGGTCTAAGTTTATGGATTCTTTGTACTCAGCAATAATTATAATATATTCAGCCACAAACATAATTACCACCATGTCAAAAAGGAAAACACTATTGTTGGCACTATCGGCACTTGCATTTCAAGTACAGGCCCAAAAAAGCAGCATTGAAAAAGAGTTTAACGAAAAGGAAGCCATTTCCCATTTCAGGTATTTGGCATCAGATGAATTAATGGGAAGGGACCCAATTCGACCTGAAATAGACGCTGCAGCAAGATATATTTCAGAGCAGTTTTGGAAATACGGCGCACATCAAATTGAAGGTGCCAATGGATATTACCAAAATATTCCTTTTAGATTATCCTCTCCCCCATCAAAAGGAACTGTTTCCTTGGGGAAGAATATTTTTGAACAAGGAGATGGACTTTTGGTATTAGATGGTCCTTCTTTATCCGGTAAATTTGGATTGGTAGTAGTCGGATATGGACAGGAGGCTGATTTTGAAGGTAAAGATGTCAAAGGAAAAATTGTGGTGACCAATGTAGGAGCACCCAACAGATTAAGTCCTGCAGATCTATTCAGTGCAGGAAGAGACAAAATTGCTTTGGCAAAATCAAAAGGTGCCATCGCCTTAATTGAAATGTATAATGTCCCCTCTGTACCTTGGAATCTTGTTGCCAACTATCTGAACAGACCGCAATTGACAGTAGATAATTCCAAAGGGGAAGAAACTATTCCTTATATATGGTTGAAAGATTTAAACAATGAATCAATCAATGCAATTGGGAAAGGAGAGTATTCGACAACAGAAGTCCAAATACAAGGAAAAATCAATAGAAAAATCACAGGAAAAAATGTGGTTGCCATAATTGAAGGAACAGATCCAAAGCTTAAAAATGAGTATATCATGCTTTCTGCACATTATGACCATGTCGGTGTGGGAAAACCCAATGCAGAAGGGGATTCCATATATAACGGCGCAAGGGATAATGCAGTAGGAACGGTGGCCGTTATCAATGCTGCAAAATACTTTGCAAAAAACCCTCCCAAGCGGTCAATATTACTTTGTGCATGGACAGCTGAGGAAAAGGGCTTATTGGGCTCTGCATATTTCTCTGAAAATCCTTTAATCCCGCTTAATCAAATTATTTTCAACCTAAATATTGACAATGGTGGATACAATGATACATCCATCATAACTGTTATTGGATTGGGCAGAACTTCAGCCGATCCATTAATCGAAGTCGCAGCTACAGAATTCGGACTGAAAGCTACCACAGATCCTTCTCCTGAACAGGGATTATATGACAGGTCGGATAATGTGAATTTTGCCAGAAAGGGTATCCCTGCTCCAACTTTCAGTTTGGGTTTTTCAGCTTTTGATGATGAAATCAATAAATATTACCACCAGCCGGGAGACCATGTCGATAACTTTGACTTAGACTATGCTTTGCTTTATTGGAAGTCCTATATTTTGGCTGCACAAAACATAGCTAATTGGAACGAGAGACCTGTCTGGATGTCTGGCGATAAATATGAGGCTGTCAGCAAAGAATTGTATAAAAAGGAATAATTAAATTCCTTAAACCGAAATATTTTGAATTTAAATTGGCTGCCGAAAAATTCGGTGGCCAATTTTTTTTACTTTTTTTCCTTTTCTGATTTTTATTGAAAAAATGACTTTAAAGTCATTTTTTCCATTTTATAAATCTCAAATTCTACTTTTTGGAAATCAAAAACAGCCAAATCTCAATTTAAATGCACTTTTTTGGTGATTCAGAGATTTTTGAATAATAATTTTTTAGCATTTTAGGCTAGAGTGATTTGACAACAAACACACATAAAAATCATTTTTAAATGTTAAAAAATGCATTTTGTAAAATTATTTTTAAAATAAATTTGGATTTGAAATACATTTTATACTATATTTACATCATAATAATGTATTTGAATCCTTTCATAACGATTTAGATCATTTTTAAAAACTCTAAACAAATAATCTTCTCGCAATCAGGTCACCCGGCCGTAAACTTTAAAAGTTATGAAAACAACATTTAGATTACTCGCAATCATTTTATTGGTTTCTTCTTTGAATTTTTCTGAATCAACCGCACAACAATTACCTCAGTTTAGCCAATACATTTTTAATGGACTGCATATCAACCCAGCATATGCCGGATATAAAAATGAAGGATATGTCCAAAGCACTTATAGAAGTCAGTGGGTTGGCTTCGAAGGCGCACCCCAAACATTCACTTTAACTGCAGATTTTAGTGCCAATGAAGGCATGATGGGTTTTGGAGCTACTATTTTATCGGACAAAATCGGCCCGACCAAGACCACTTCTGCTATGTTGACTTATGCTTACAGGATACAGACAGGAAGAGAATCATTCTTTGGCTTAGGAGCCAGTGCAGGTATAGGCCAATACAGTATTAATGGAGATATGCTTAAAGCACTTCACGATAATGATCCTGAAATTCCTACAGGCACGATAAATATGATGACGCCAAATGCAAATCTTGGCTTGTTTTTCCACAACAATAAATTTTATGCAGGACTTAGTGCCTACAACCTAATAGGAAAGGGTTCCTTAGAAAAAGAAGACATCGCCTTAGCTTATCATGACATTCACTTCTACCTTACTGCCGGCGCTTTGTTGGATGTTTCTCAGAACGTAAAATTCAAACCATCTTTCCTTGTCAAGCAAGTAAAAGGATCACCTACCACTTATGATTTGAATGGCATGATGCTTTTTATGGATAGACTTTGGTTAGGAGCTTCTTACAGATCAAATCTAAATATCATGAGTGAAAATCCGGAAGCAGGTTCTTTAAGCAAAAGAAATGCAGTTGCTTTTATCGGTGAAATCTTTGCCACTCCTAACCTTAGAATTGGATATGCTTATGACCAAAATCTTAACGTACTCCAAAACATGAGAGCTAACTCGCATGAAATCTCAGTCGGATACTACCTTTCAGCAAGAAAAGTTACCATGAAAAACCCTAGATGGTTTTAATAACTCTCAATTAACGGGAGTAAATCCCGAAAGAAATTAAATTTTGTTGCACTTTTTAATGTTTAGAGTCTATTTATCAAAAAGGCTGCCTGGGACTAATCCTCTTACAGGTAGCTTTTTTTTGTTTTAACCACCGAACACTTTTTGAAGAACCATAATTGGAAATATTCATTTCAATTATGGAAAAAATGCTCTCTTTAGGTAAAAAAGCTTTTAAACTACATGATTGGTTTTACGAAAATCCGAATAAAAAAGTAAATAAAGCGCACAATTTTGCTTTGTAAAACACAAGTTTTCTTTTTCTAAATAAAATTGAAACTTTTGAATTGAAGTTAAGATCAACAAATCACCCTATTCTTAAGATTTTGACTTTCCAAAGGTTTTTAGTAGTTGTTATTCAATTTTAAAGCTTTACAAAAACACCCATTTGTAAATCTTAATCTTTTAACCTAGCCAAAGCCTTAATAAAATATAAGGCAGAAAGCTTAGCACTAATTACTCGGAAATCAGATTCCACTTAGGTTTTGATTTTTGAAAATAATTTTCGGTGAGCAATCACCACACTCTTCAATTAATAGTAGTAATTATGAGAAAATTCAAAACTACTATAGCCTATTTGGCTATATTTTTCGTTTGGTTGTTGGGGATAATCCCCACAGAAACTCATGCACAGAACCAGCCAAATCTCATAGACTTGAGAGGCTGTGGAAGCTCATGTTCGTCAAATAATTTTACCATCAAGCAGGTTTATCTGAGTGATGCTTCAGGGGTACCTTTGTCAGATTCCTTCGCCACTTGTACTCCAGGTGTTCAACAAACCGCTTATATTTCTATCGTTTACAATTCGAACTCTGGATCAAGTACAAGTAATACCCGACTTTTTGCTGACTTATCTATCGGAGGATCGACTCAGTTCATAAATATTTGGCTGGGCGTCCTACCATCTGCAAAATCAGGAGACAAAATCGTCACCCTTAACCATTCATTTACTTGGTCTTGTGGTGCACAAGTAAAGTTACTAAACCCACTTTTGGCTTGGACTACTTCAGGTTCAGCAAATCTTTTTTCAAGTTATCAATGTAATGACTATCCAAGTGCTCAATGTCAATTTGGATCTGACATAACAGTAGACGCTCCATTAGCTGTGCAGTTTGATTATACAGCCTGTACACAAAACGGTTCGACTAGTGTAAAATTCATATCTACCACAAATGGAGGTAGCGTACCCTACCGTTACAACTGGACTTTTGGTCCAAATGCAAGTCCGTCCACTTCTACTTTGGCTGATCCAACCGTTACCTATTCTTCCAACGGTACAGCCACTTTGGTTGTCACAGATTCAAAGGGAGTCACCAATACTTTTACAAAAACCATTACGCCACCAAGTGAATTGGCTATTTCCTCATCGGTGAGTCAACCTACTCCCGGGACCAATAATGGATCTATTTCATTGACGGTCAATGGTGGCACAGGTACAAAAACAGTAACATGGAACGATGGAACAACGGGATTAAACCGAACCAATTTACCTGCCGGAACATATATAGCTACTGTTACAGATGAATTTAACTGTCAAAAGACAGAAACTTTCATCATGACATCGCCTTTACCTAATATCAGTCTCATCAAATCAGGCCTCTATGTAGATTTAAATGGAGACGGTATACAAAATGTTGGAGACAGAATTAATTACACATTCTTGGTTACCAATACCGGGAATTTTCCACTTTCAAATGTAACGGTAACAGATCCGACTATTACCCTTAATGGATCTGCCTTTTCTTTAGCTGTTGGAGCTTCCAATAATACTGGTTTTACAGGATTTTATGATATAAAACAGGAAGACATAGATGCGGGATTTTTTACAAACAATGCATCAGTTTCTGCTTCCGCGGGCAATATTAATGTCTCAGCAACTGATTCTCATACTGAAACACTCATCCAGGCCCCCAATTTATTGGTGACAAAAACCCAGATTGGTGGCCCTAATCCGGTTACCGCAGCCGGCCAAAAACTTGATTATGAAATCACTGTCACCAATACGGGAAATATCAGAGTTACAAATTTAACTACCACGGATTTTTTACCTGGAACCACTTCGGGAATCAATCTCACAGTTTTGAGCGGAGATGTTACAGAACCAGGTATCCTGAACGTAGATGAAACATGGGTTTACAATGTTTCTTATACTGTAACACAGGCAGTTTTTGACCTTGGAGACAATCTTATAAATGTGGTCAATGTCACAAGCAATCAAGTTCCAGGGCCGGTTGTTGCTTCAGCAATCACCCCAGTAACGATC
>NZ_JANSUY010000028.1 GCF_024741135.1 Aquiflexum gelatinilyticum | reverse complement strand
ACAGCAACCGAGTCAACCTTTGCCGCTGTCGGAGATGTATTGAACTACACCATCGTAGTGACCAACACGGGTAACGTTACTTTGAGCAATGTGGCTGTAAGCGATCCTTTGACAGGTTTGAATGTTTCTATTCCAAGCCTTGCTCCGGGTGCGGTTGAATCAATCCCGACTTCTTATACCGTAACACAATCGGATATCGATGCAGGAAAAGTGGACAATACCGCTTCGGCTGTTGTCGGAGCAGTAAATGTTTCCGCTTCCGAGTCTGTAACTGCAACCCAAAACCCTGAGCTTTCCATTACTAAAACAGCAACCGAGTCAAACTTTGCCGCTGTGGGCGATGTATTGAACTATACCATTGTGGTGACCAATACCGGAAACGTGACTTTGAGCAATATTGCTGTAAGC
>NZ_JANSUY010000027.1 GCF_024741135.1 Aquiflexum gelatinilyticum | reverse complement strand
AAATTTTTTAGTAAAAGTCACCAACTATTTTTGACCACATTACCATAAAATCAAAAAGAGGATGAGGTCTAAACCCCATCCTCTTTTTTTTAAATCTGATGTTTTATTTCAAATAAGCGGAGAGCATCCAAACTGTCTTTTCTTTTGCAGTGATATAATCGCTCATCAACGAAACAGTACCTTCGTCACCTTGTTCTGTTGCTGCTTCCAAGGCTTCTCTTTCAAGTTTCAAAAGGGTATTAAGATTGTCTCTGACGATCTCCACCATTGTTTTTGAGTCTTGTACTTTTTTAGCCTCTTTGATTTCTGAGTTTTCAATGTACTCTTCATAGGAGGAAAAAGGCCTTTCCCCTAAAGTCAAAATCCTTTCGGCAGTTTCATCTACCCCAAGGTTGGCGACATTATATAATTCTTCAAATTTGGCATGCAACTCGAAAAAATTGGGTCCGGATACATTCCAATGAAAATTTCTGAGGTTTTGATAATATACCTGATAATTTGCAAGGAGGACATTAAGTTTCTTTACCAAGACCTTGCTTTCTTTTATTTCTAATCCTATATCGTTTGTGCTCATAATATTTATATTTATGGTTAGTTATATAAGTAGTTGTACAAAAATGAAGCCACAGAAGGTAATCAAGTAATTTTGTCAGATTGATAATATCTATCGCAAAATTGTGTTTTCTATAACAAAACCTTCAGTCCAATTAATCACACCCCATGCGGAATACACTTCAGGATATTGGAATTTTGGATTTTTACCAAAACAAAAACCGTATCAAATGGCTCATATTTATCAGTTCTGTTGTGATCAGCTTTGGATCTATTTACTACACCAATATTTTGGTGGAGGAATTGAAGGATAGGGAAAAGCGTCAGATTGAACTCCTGGCAAGAGCACTTGAATACGCGTCAAGTGCTTCTATTGATGCGGAAAACCTAAGCTTTATCACCTCTGAGATCATTCAACAAAACAACTCCATTCCGGTCATAGTGGTAGATGCCAACGGCAATCCTACTGACCATAAGAACATCAAATTCAAGAAAAATGCCAATCAAGAAGAAATTGATAAAGTCTTGAGAGCTGAACTTGAAAAAATGAAGCAAGAGTATGAACCTATCAGAGGTGAGGAGTATTTGGTGTTTTATAGAAACTCTGAGCTTTTGACTTCTTTGAAGTTTTATCCCTACGTCCAGTTATCAGTTATTTTGGTGTTTGGGGTTCTGGCTTTTGCTGTTTTCAACCAATCAAAAGTTGCTGAACAAAACCGGGTTTGGGCAGGATTGACCAAAGAAACGGCACATCAATTAGGGACGCCGATTGCTTCCTTGATGGCATGGATGGATTACCTCAAAAATTCACCTATTTGGGAAGAAAATAAAGAGGTCATCCAAGAGATGGACAAAGATGTGGTCAAATTGAGGATGGTCACGGAGCGGTTTAGCTCGATAGGGAGTACGCCTTCAATTCAGCTTGAAAATGTATTTTCGGTAGTGGATGAGGCCATCAGTTACCTCCGTCCTCGGATTTCTACCAAAGTGGACATTCAAGTCAACGGTTATGCTGATAACATCGAAGCGATGCTTAACAAATCGCTTTTTGAATGGGTAATAGAAAACATTGTAAAAAATGCCGTGGATGCCATGAAGGGACAAGGGAGCATTTCGATAGATATTGTCAAGGAAAGTGAAAAGTTTGTGTTTGTGGATATCACTGATAATGGGAAAGGCATGGACAAAGGCATGTTCAAAAAGGTTTTCAATCCGGGATTTACAACAAGAAAGAGAGGTTGGGGCCTTGGACTGACCCTTGCCAAAAGAATCATCGAGGGCTACCACAAAGGAAAAGTTTTTGTAAAAAACTCTGAATTGGGTGTTGGTACCACTTTTAGAATTATCCTTCACGGGAGCAAAGAAGGCATTCAGGGATTCAAACAGGAGGATTTTTTGGGTCAGAAAGTTTGAGTTTTGCTTTTGGTTTATTGTCCATATCTGATTTTAAGTTCATCTTCAATTTTGAAAGTAGCATTCCAAATTATTCAAAACTTCTGTTTTAAAAATTAGTATCTATGAATATCCAATATCCATGAATATCTTTTACAAGAAATAGATTAATTTTTTGGTCATTTAAAGCAATCCAAAATTCCATATTCAACTTTTAAACTTTCCACCCTTCCAACCTTAGAATTAAAAGCCTACCTTTGCAGGCTGAAAAATTACAGAATCAGGACTTTACATGAGTTTGACTAAGGAAATACAAAAGAGAAGGACGTTTGCCATCATTGCCCACCCTGATGCGGGAAAGACCACTTTGACTGAAAAGTTGCTGCTTTTTGGAGGAGCGATCCAGACTGCGGGTGCGGTGAAATCCAACAAAATCGACACTGCTACCAAATCCGACTGGATGGAAATAGAAAAACAAAGAGGGATCTCAGTGGCTACCTCTGTGATGGGTTTTGAATATCAGGGTGTCAAAATCAACCTGTTGGATACGCCCGGTCACCAGGATTTTGCGGAAGATACGTATCGGACTTTGACAGCTGTCGATTCGGTCATCATGGTCATCGATTGTGTCAAAGGCGTCGAAATCCAGACCGAAAAACTCATGGAAGTCTGTAGGATGAGAAATACGCCTGTGATCTGTTTTATCAACAAACTTGACCGTGAAGGAAGAGATCCTTATGAGTTGTTGGATGAGGTAGAAGAAAAATTGAACATTCAGGTAAGGCCACTTTCCTGGCCAATCGGAATGGGCAAGGGATTCAAAGGTGTCTATAACCTTTATGACAAAAAGCTCAATCTTTTCACCCCAAGCCAGCGGAAACTGAGCGATGCCAGAGAGACGATCCAAAACTTGGAAGACACGAAATTGGATGAATTGATTGGAGGAAATAATGCCAGGCAACTGCGTGAAGATGTTGAATTGATTGAGGGAGTTTATCCTGATTTTGATCCAAAAGAATATCTTGAAGGAAAGGTTGCCCCTGTGTTTTTCGGCTCTGCCGTCAATAACTTCGGCGTTAATGAAATGCTCGATACCTTTATCCGGATCGCACCGGCCCCCATAGGTAGGAATACAGAGGAGCGTGAGGTAAAGCCTGAGGAGCCAAAGTTTTCAGGATTTGTCTTTAAGATTCACGCCAATATGGATCCGAACCACAGAAACAGGATCGCTTTCTTGAGGATAGTTTCTGGAAGATTTGAAAGAAACAAACCTTACAACCATGTCCGTGGACCTAAACCGCTTCGGTTTTCTAACGTGACCCAATTTATGGCGCAGGACAGAGAAATCGTCGATGAGGCATTTCCGGGTGATATCGTCGGTTTGTTTGATACAGGCAATTTGAAAATCGGTGATACGCTTACCGAAGGTGAAAACATGACCTTCAAAGGTATTCCGAGTTTCTCCCCCGAAATCTTCAAAGAAGTCATCAACAAAGATGCCATGAAGACCAAGCAATTGGAAAAGGGTTTGAAGCAATTGATGGAAGAGGGTGTTGCCCAATATTTCACTTACGAAATGGGTAACCGTAAAGTAGTGGGTACTGTGGGTCAGCTGCAGTTTGAGGTGATTCAGTTCAGGTTGAAAAATGAATACAACGCTTCGGTGGAATTCGCTCCGATGAACTTATATAAAGCCTGTTGGATCAGCAGCAAAGACAAAAAGCAGTTAGATGAATTTATCCGGTCGAAGAGCAGGCACATTGCTTATGACAAAGACGGAAAAGTGGTCTTTATGGCCGAATCGAGTGCTTGGCTTCAGATGGTGCAGGACAACTATCCGGAGATAGAATTCCATTTCACTTCCGAATTCTAAATTTAATCCCACAAAGACGCAAAGTTTTTGTTTGTGAATATTTATTAACATTCAATTATATTTTCCTTCGTGGCTTAGTGTCTTTGTGGGAGAAAAACCTTTAGCTCAAGTTTTATGAAGAAGAAACCATTTTCAGTAGTCTATGAAGACAATCACCTCCTTATAGTCAATAAGGCTGCGGGTGTGCTCGTGCAGGGTGACAAGACCAAGGACAAAACGCTCACGGATTACTGCAGGGAATATATAGCCAAGAAATACAACAAACCGGGTGATGTTTTTTTACATCCTGTTCACAGGCTTGACCGGCCTGTCAGTGGATTGGTGGTTTTTGCGAGGACTTCCAAAGGACTCGAGCGCATGATGGAGCTTTTCCGCAAGCGGGATATCCATAAAGTGTATTGGGCAATAGTCAAAAATAGGCCAAAGGAAGAAACCGGTAAACTTACCCATTATCTGGTGAAAGATGAGGTTAAAAACTTTGTCACTGCACACGAAAAGGAAGTCGAAGGTTCACAGAAAGCCGAACTCAATTACAAAACCTTGGGCAAATTGAATGACCATTGGCTGTTGGAGGTACGCCCGGTTTCCGGAAGACCGCATCAGATCAGGGTGCAATTGGCTTCTATGGGCTGCCCTATCAGGGGAGATTTGAAATATGGTTTTCACAAACCCAATCCTGATGCGAGTATCAATCTCCATGCATTCCACTTGGTATTTGTCCATCCTATCAAAAAGGAAAAGATCTTCTTAAGAGCAGCATTGCCGGAAGAAGCTTTTTGGGAACAATATCTAGAGTTTGAGCCTGTAAGAGGTAAAGACCAGCATTTGGAAAATACATTTAGCGGGTAATTTCATTTCCGAATTATTTTTTGCTTGCCATGGTTTTCAGAATAGTTATTAAATTGATGTTTCAAAGCCTGAGTTTATGAAAACAATACAAGTCAAAGTAAGTGAAAAGGATTTAGAGAAGTATAATCTGGACAGTGACCCAATCATTGATTTCAAGCTTCTTGTTGAAAAAATAAACCTCGATTTTGCAAGGAAAGCACTCGAAGAATGTCAAAATATTGCCAAAGAGGTAGGATTAGCAGAATTGACGTTGGAAGAAATTGATGCAGAGATCAAGGCGGTAAGGAATGAAAGTCATTCTTGATACAAATTGGTTTCACTTTTTATTTGCGCTAAAAAATTTAAATAATTGAAATGAAAAGTCTTTTCACCCTTCTCATCGTTTCTTTATTGTTTCTCTCTTGTTCACCCAAGCAGGAACCAAAGACCGTTTATATTGTCCGCCATGCAGAGAAAATCCTGGAAGGCGATGACCCCGGACTCAGCGTAGCCGGAACAGCCAGGTCCAAAAAACTTGCGCAGATACTTGGACAAAAAGAAATCCAACACATCTTTAGCACCAATACCATCCGCACCAAAACTACCGCACAGCCTTTGGCGGATGCTGTAGGCCTGACTATCGAAATTTACGATCCTAAAAATCATGATGACCTAGTCAAGGAACTACGGCAAAGAACAGGAAATATCCTTGTTGTGGGTCATAGCAACACAATAAATCATTTGGCTAATTATTTTGTCGGTTCAGGTGAAAAATATCCCGAGCTTCAGGACATTGAGTATGATTTTATATTCGAAGTTTCTCTAAAGGAAGATGGCAGTACGGTGGAGAGGAAAGTTTTTAAGGATTATTGAAGTTTTTTACCAAATAATTAATATTTCGAAATACTTTTTGGGGTGGCTTAAATCATCCTTTTAAACTTTTTTCAATATTTTTCTTTCCCTCTTTTTTCCATTAACTTGGAAAGAAAAATTTTTCGTTATGCACAGGTCAGCTAACCTCAGTAAAATCAAAGACAATCAGGAAAAAATCTGGGATATTGCCATTATCGGAGGCGGTTCTTCAGGATTTGGCGTCGCCTTGGATGCGCTTTCGAGAGGTCTTTCGGTAGTTTTGTTAGAAAAATCGGATTTTGCCAAAGGCACTTCCAGCCGCAGTACCAAGCTCCTTCATGGCGGTGTCCGCTACCTTGCCCAAGGCGATGTATTGTTGGTGTTGGAAGCTTTGAAAGAAAGGGGACGGCTTTTGGAAAATGCTCCCCATCTGACCTACAACCAACCTTTTATCATTCCCATTTATACTTGGTTTGACAGGTTACTATATTCTTTCGGTCTCAAATTATACGACCTGATGGCAGGAAAGTGGAGGCTTGGCAAATCGAAGTTTATCAATAAAACAGAAACTGTCCGAAGGATGCCACAGATCAAACAGGAAGGACTGAAAGGCGGGGTAGTCTACCATGACGGTCAGTTTGATGATGCCAGAATGATCATTGCTTTGGCACAGACCTGTGACGAACTCGGCGGTTGTGTATTGAATTATTCCAAAGTAGAATCCTTGACCAAAGATACCAATGGAAAAGTCGATGGCCTGAATTTTATCGACCAATTGGATGGAAGCCATTTACAGATCAAGGCAAGAATGGTTGTCAATGCCACCGGTGTTTTTGCTGACAAGATCTTGAAGATGGATAATCCTGATGCGAGAAAAAGCATACAGCCAAGTCAAGGCATACATTTGGTTTTTGACCAGTCTTTTTTGGGAGGCAATGATGCTTTGATGATTCCCAAAACTTCTGATGGCAGGGTGTTGTTTGCCGTGCCTTGGCATGGGAAGCTTGTCGTCGGGACCACAGATACCCTGAAGGACAAACCCCAATTAGAACCGGAAGCTTTGGAAAAGGAAATCGATTTTGTCTTGGAAACTGCCCAAGCCTACCTGACCAAGAAACCCACCAAGGCAGATATCCTTTCTGTTTTTGCTGGATTGAGGCCTTTGGCTGCGCCAAAGGAAGATGGCGCCAAGACCAAGGAGATTTCACGTACACATAAAGTGATTCTTTCAGATTCCAAGTTGGTCACCCTGACCGGCGGTAAGTGGACCACATTCCGAAAGATGGGAGAGGATACGGTTGAATATTTCCCTAAAGTATCGGGCAAAAATATGTCTGAAAGCAAATCTGCCACTCAAAAACTTCATGGATTCACCATCAAGCCGGATGAAGGGCATATGGCCATCTATGGTTCAGACGCTTTCCAGATCAGGTTTATGCTCAAAGACCATCCCGAATGGAGAGAAAAACTGCATCCGAAATATCCCTATACCATCGCCGAGGTGATCTGGATCATTAGAAATGAAATGGCAGTCAAACTGGAAGATGTACTCTCAAGAAGGTTTAGGATTCTTTTGCTAGATGCCAGGACTGCCATGGAGATGGCTCCAAAAGTGGTAGAGATCATGGCCAAAGAACTTGGAATGGATCAAAATTGGATAGAGGATGAATTGAAGGAATTTAAAAAGACTGCCAATAAATACATCATAAAACCCTAAGCAATGACCCAAAATACCCAGTACATCATGTCCTTGGACCAAGGGACGACGAGTTCAAGGTCCATCATTTTTAACAAACAGGGCGAAATAGTATGTGTTGCCCAAAGAGCTTTCAAACAACATTTTCCAAAATCAGGATGGGTAGAACATGACCCAATGGAGATTTGGTCAACCCAATCTTCGGTTTTGGCAGAGTCCTTGGCCAAAGGTGGTATCAAAGCTAAAAATATTGCTGCTATAGGAATCACCAACCAAAGGGAAACCACCATTATCTGGGATAGGAAAACGGGGAAACCCATCTACAATGCCATCGTGTGGCAGGATCGTAGGACTTCCGCCTATGTTGACCAACTTAAAGCAGAGGGTAAAGAAGAAATGGTCGCTTCTAAAACCGGCTTGGTGTTGGATGCCTATTTTTCGGCCACCAAGATCAAATGGCTGCTTGACAATGTCGAGGGAGCGAGAGAAAAGGCCGAAAACGGAGAATTGGCCTTTGGAACTGTGGATTCATGGCTGGTTTGGAACCTGACCCACAAGAAGGTTCATGTCACAGACGTATCAAATGCCAGTCGCACCATGCTATTCAACATATTTGAAAAAAAATGGGACACAGAACTCCTCTCACTTTTCGATATTCCGGAATCCTTATTGCCCGAAGTGAAGTCAAGTTCGGAGGTGTATGGACATACTTCCGAATCCTTGTTTCCTGTGCCTATACCCATTGCCGGCATCGCTGGTGACCAACAGGCCGCACTTTTTGGACAGTTGTGTACCCATCCCGGAATGGCAAAGACCACTTATGGGACAGGTTGTTTTCTGATGATGAATACAGGAGAAGAACCTGTGAGATCCAATAATAAATTGCTGACAACCATCGCTTGGGAAGTCAACGGAAAAGTCAACTACGCTTTAGAAGGTTCGGTATTTATCGGAGGTGCAGCCATCCAATGGCTCAGGGATGGGATTGAATTATTTGGCCATGCCAAGGAAAGTGAAAAACTTGCCACAAGTCTTGATGATAATGACGGCGTCTATTTTGTGCCTGCCATGGCAGGACTCGGTGCACCGCATTGGGACCAAAATGCAAGAGGTGCATTTTTTGGAATTACCCGTGGGACAACGATCGCGCACATGACTCGGGCAGCTTTGGAAGCCATAGCCTATCAGGTCAGGGATGTCTTGGATGCAATGCAAAAAGACAGCGGCGCCCCCATCAAAGAATTGCGTGTGGACGGCGGTGCTACAGCAAACAATTTCCTGATGCAGTTCCAGTCAGATATTCTGCAGACCAAAATCAAAAGACCAAAAATCATAGAAACAACAGCAATTGGAGCGGCTTTTTTGGCAGGTTTGGCTGTAGGTTTTTGGGAATCCGAGGAAGAGTTACAGGCGCTTTGGGAATCAGACAAGGATTTTGAACCAAAGATGGAAGTGGAAAAAGTTGATTATTTCCTTCACTTTTGGCATAAAGCAGTAGAACGATCTAAAAACTGGGTAGAATAATGGATACTTTGATAGCAGAATTTGTCGGTACTTCACTCCTAATCACCATGGGCTCGGGAGTCGTGGCCAACGTGGTTTTGAACAAAACTAAAGGAAACAATGCCGGTTGGATGGTGATTACCACTGCTTGGGCTTTGGGAGTATTTATTGGTGTTGTCGTGGCAGGTCCACACAGCGGCGCGCATCTCAATCCCGCCGTAAGTATTGGATTGGCCATTGCAGGTCTTTTCGATTGGGCGATGGTTCCCGGTTATATTTTCGCCCAGATTTTGGGAGCGATGTTTGGTTCAGGGATTGCTTGGTTGATTTACAAAGACCACTTTGATGCCACGGAAGATCCGGGATCTAAGTTTGCTCCTTTTGGAACAGCACCTGCCATCCGGAACTTACCATCCAACCTATTTTCAGAAATCATAGGAACATCCGTTTTGATCATCGTGATCCTCTATTCTACAAATCCTGTGATCCAATATACCGACGGTGAGCAAATACCAATTGGTCTCGGGGCTCTTGGCGCATTGCCGGTGGCTTTTTTGGTTTGGGTGATCGGATTGGCTTTGGGTGGTACGACGGGCTATGCCATCAATCCTGCAAGAGATTTTGGACCAAGGTTGATGCACCAATTGCTACCGATCAAAGGAAAAGGAACAAGTGATTGGGCTTATTCTTGGGTTCCGGTATTGGGCCCGATTCTGGGTGCTGCAATGGCTGCCGGGATTTTTCTTTTGCTGAGTGAAGGGAATCTGGTTTGAAAGGAGAAGCGAGAAGCGGGAGACGAGAAGCGAGAAAGCAAAATTTGAAAACACCCTTGGTTGTGAGACTGAGGGTTTTTTTATGCCTAATTTTTTCTACAAATGAATAAAAACTAAAAAAGATTTTCTAATTTGAATTTTCAAAAATCAAAATTCAATGAGATATCTAATCGGCTTCGTAATAATATTTTCATTATTTCTCAATCAAGGGTGTAAACCGTCAGATACCACTGAAAATGAAAGCATAGAGGCAGCTGAGACTGAGGGGTTAAATTTCAGATACAGCATCGAGGTCCTTGATAGTGTTGAGGTTGAAAATGTCCTCGTGCCTGCTTTTGCGTTTGAAGGGAAATCCGGAGATAATTTGGTTTTTAAAGACAAGGCTTCTTCCAAAGTTTTTGTATTTGATTCCTTGGGGATGCCTCTCTACTCATGGGATAAATCAGGAGATGTTCCCGGTAATTTTTCCATGGCCGCCGATAATTTTGTTTTCGACAAAAACCACAATATCGTTCTTGGCGACAACATGGCTGGTATCCGGGTTTTTACAATTGATGGACAATTGGTTTTGCAAAACAGGACGTATCAGCCACAGACTGGTTTTCACATGTTTGTGGATTTGTTTCGAAAGAACCAAGTGATAAATAAGAATGGAAAAGAATTTTTGATCCATCATCTGGACTTGATGGATGATGTCCAACAGATAGGCGAGGAATTTTATAAAAGTCGAAAAAATCTTCTCCTGACCGATTTAACCAACGGGAAAACCAAACAGATTTTGCCATTTCCCGAAAAAAGCAAATTTCTTGCAGGCAAGGCATTTCCCTTCGAAGACTTTAGACCTGTTTTCTTTTTTAATGAAAAGGAGGAAGTGCTTTATCTGATGTTTCAGAATGAAGCGGTTTTATACCTCTTTGATTGGAAAGGTGATGAACCTATTTATAAGGAAACTATATTGATTGATTTGCCGGGATTTTCTAGTCACCAAGGATGGGAATATAAAGACGTGGAATATGGTTTGCTGAATGCAGGACAATTGGGCTCGCCATTTCCTTCCCGCATTCGAAATTTGGAGAAAATCGGAAATGATTTTTTGATCAGTTATAATCCAAGTCCAATCAGCGATTCGGATTTGGAAATAGTCCGAAACAACGAAGCAACAAAAGAATTGAAAGATAGATTGAGGGAAGAAACGAAGATAAAAACTGTGCTTTTTGATTTGAAAACAAAAGAGGTCAGTCCTATTGATTTTCCGCAGATGCGATATGAAAGCTTTAAATTGATTGATGAGGAATTATGGTGGATGAAGCCCGCTTCCAAAGATGTGGAAGATGAAGATTTTGTGGTGTATAGAGGTCGGATTATTGAGAAGAAATAATTTGTTAGAAACCCTCCAAAGTTCTACTTCTTAAGTAAAACCTTGGAGGGTTTTTCTTATTTTACTTCAAAACCTCTCTCGCAATCACGATCTTTTGGATCTCTGATGTTCCTTCTCCAATGGTGCAAAGTTTGGAGTCTCTGTAGTATTTCTCCACAGGATAATCTTTGGTAAATCCATATCCGCCAAAAATCTGTACGGCTTCATTTGATACCGATACCGCAACTTCAGAAGCATAATACTTTGCCTGTGCACCTTCCAAAGTCACTTTTTGGCCTTTGTTTTTCAATGCTGCTGCTTTGTAAATCAGAAGTTTTGCGGCTTCGACTTGAGTGGCCATGTCTGCCAATTTAAAAGAAATGCCCTGAAAACTGTTGATCGGTTTGTTGAATTGGTGGCGTTCTTTTGAATATTGGATGGACGCTTCCAAAGCACCTTCAGCAATTCCCAAAGAAAGTGCCGCAATAGAAATTCTTCCCCCGTCCAAAACCTTCATCGATTGGATAAAACCGTCTCCAACCTCACCCAAAATCTGACTTTCGTGGACCCTACAATCTTCAAAAATCATCTCAGATGTCTCAGATGCGCGCATGCCGAGTTTGTCTTCTTTTCTTCCGCCTTTGAATCCTGGAGTTCCCTTTTCTACCACAAAAGCAGTCATCCCGTGGGAATCACCTATTTCCCCGGTTCTTGCGATTACCACAGCTACATCACCGGAAATTCCATGTGTGATAAAGTTTTTGGCGCCGTTGATGATGTAGTGATCGCCGTCCTTGACCGCAACAGTTCTCATATTGCCGGCATCAGAACCTGTATTCGGTTCCGTCAATCCCCAGGCTCCGAGCAATTCGCAGGTGGCTAATTTTGGGATATATTTTTGCTTTTGGGATTCATTGCCAAACATAAGGATATGGTTGGTGCAAAGTGAATTGTGCGCCGCCATAGACAAACCGACCGACGGATCCAATTTGGATAATTCAGCAATCGCTGTCACATATTCAAAATAGCCAAAACCTGAACCTCCATACTCTGTTGGGACGAGGACGCCCATCAATCCGAGATGGCCAAGTTTTTTGAAAAGTTCAAGAGGAAAAATCTGTTTGTCATCCCATTCTTTTCTGAAAGGGGTAATCTCCTTTGCTCCAAAATCCTGTATCATCTTTGCGATCATCGCCTGATTTTCATTGAGCTCAAAATTCATCATAATTCTATTTTTTTAATATTTGGGTTTACTTGTTCTAAGTTACAAACTTCCTGTTCATTGGGAAAGTTTGACTTATTTCCTGGATTTCAGCCTAAAAGCCTCCATTTGACATCTGAAGCAATTTCCGATTTTGAGAATAAGGCTTTGTGATATTTCTGTGAGGGAATAGGAGATATGACAAAATTTAATTTTGGCCAAAAACTGAAAAGTTTTTATACAACTGGTTGAAGGTTAGGATAGAAACACATCAACAAACTCAAACCGCTGCCCGTCAAACAATCCTTTGTCGCTGAGTTTGAGATCGGGGATGACTAAAAGAGCCATAAAACTCAATGTCATAAAAGGGGATTTGAGAGAGGAACCCATTTCCTTCGCCATTTTGTCAATGGTGGTGTAGGCTTTTGCCACTTCATAGCCATCGTCCGGTGACATAATTCCTCCGACAGGCAATGCCAATACCATTTCTTCTTTTCCATTGACAGCAGAAATGCCTCCTTTTTCTTGGATCAGTAAATTGACAGCCCGCCAAATGGACCAATCATCTACGCCGACTGCTATGATATTGTGTGAATCATGGCCGACTGAAGAAGCGATTGCTCCGGATTTCAATCCGAAGTTTTTGATAAAAGCAATGGCAGGCATTGCCTCTTGGTAACGGTTGACTACCGTCAATTTTAGAATATCAGATTGAGGATTTGATTCGGCAAAGCCATTCTTTATAAGAATTTCACCTTGGATCTCAGGAGTGATAAGCTGTCCGTCCAAAGCGCTGATTACCCGGACTTTGTTTCCTTTTGCCAATAATTTAAAATCTTCAACAGTCTTTAATCCTGTATTGAAGTTGTTGATTATTGGGTTTTGGATTTTGTGGATCAAAGTTTTTCCGTCTTCCGCCACCAACTGTCCATCGATATATGTCTGAAGGACTTTGAATTCCCTGAGGTCTTCGACAATAATGAAATACGCAGGATCACCGAGTTGCAGTTGACCGACATCCATGCTGTAATGCTGTACTGGCGTGATGCATGCAGCTTTCAAAACATCAAAGACATTCTTTCCTTTAGCTACTGCCCGCACAACAAGTTCATTGATATGGCTGATGGCGAGGTTATCCGGATGCTTATCGTCCGAGCAAAACATCACCATGTCAGGATAATCATCGATGATATCGATCAGTGCATCGAAATTTTTGGCAGCGCTGCCTTCACGGATGGAGATTTTCATTCCTAACTTAACTTTGTCTAGAGCCTCTTCCAAAGTAAAGCATTCGTGGTCTGTGGTAATGCCGGCGGATGCATATTGGGCTGCAATTTCTCCTCTCAATCCCGGAGCATGGCCATCGACAGGTTTGCCGCATTTCTTCGCAAGGGCAATTTTTTCCATGACA
The DNA here is from genome assembly GCF_024741135.1 of Aquiflexum gelatinilyticum. Taxonomy (GTDB): domain Bacteria; phylum Bacteroidota; class Bacteroidia; order Cytophagales; family Cyclobacteriaceae; genus Cognataquiflexum; species Cognataquiflexum gelatinilyticum. The sequence continues at coordinate 82,849 of NZ_JANSUY010000027.1, read as the reverse complement.
ATAGGATCTCTGTGGACTGTTCCCGGCCAATTCATCATCTCTGCGAGGTAGCTGATTTCTTTCCTTTCCAACAAATCATGGATATCCTGCACACTGATTTCCGCTCCTGCAGTTTCAAAAGGCGTGGCAGGAACGCAGGATGGTGCGCCAAAGTAAAACTTGAAAGGAACCTGTTTGCCATTGTCAATCATATAATTGATTCCTTCCATTCCGCAAACATTGGCGATTTCGTGCGGATCAGATACGGTGGCCACTGTGCCATGTGGGACAGCAAGCCTCGCGAATTCCGAAGGAACGAGCATGGAAGATTCTATATGAACATGGGCATCAATGAAACCCGGCAGGAGAAAGGGAAGTGTTTTGTCTTCAACAACTTTTTGAATGGAAACAATTTTGCCTTTTTCCACAGAAATTTCCGCAGAAAATATCTCCCGGTTTGAAATGTCAACAAGTTGTCCGAGGACCTGAAAATTTCCCATGATGGAATGTTTTTGAAAGATTGAAAATATATGTTTACGATAATATGAAATAGCCTTACCAAGTTTTGTAATACATACATATTGGAAAGGAAATAGATTTAAAACTACTATATTTGCGCCTGAAATTAAAAAAAGCCAGGGCTACTTTTATTTGATGCAGAAAATTGTAATCGCAATTGACGGATACTCAGGGTGTGGCAAAAGTTCTACTGCTAAAGCCGTGGCCCAGAATCTGGGGTACACTTATATCGATTCTGGGGCCATGTACAGAGCCGCGACCTTGCATTTTTTAAACAACCATGTTGTCCTTTCCAATCCCAAGGAGGTCAATAAATATCTCGAATCTCTTGAAATCTCCTTTCACCTGAATCCCGATAATGGAAAGCAGGAAACCTATCTCAATGGATTGAACGTAGAGGATGAAATCCGGTCCATGAGGGTTTCTGATTATGTAAGTGAAGTCAGTAAGATCAAAGAGGTAAGGACCGAACTCGTTGCCCAACAACAAAGATTGGGTAAAAAGAAAGGTGTGGTCATGGATGGGAGGGATATCGGGACAGTGGTATTTCCTTCTGCTGAACTAAAGGTTTTTATGTCAGCGGATTTGAATATCCGTGCCGAAAGGCGTCAAAAGGAACTTCTCGAAAGGGGAGATTTGGTAGCACTTGAAAAAATAGTGCAAAATCTAGCAGAAAGAGATCAGGTGGATACAACAAGAAAGGAAAGTCCTCTCCGAAAAGCAGAAGATGCAGTAGAATTGGACACGAGTTTGTTGGAATTTGAAGATCAAGTAAATCAGATTGTATCATTCGCCAAAGAAAAAATCGGCATTTAATGTTTTGACTATGGAAGTGACCATTGACAAAAATTCAGGGTATTGTTTTGGAGTTGAGTTCGCCATCAAAATGGCGGAGGACGAAATGGAAGTATCTGAGAAGTTGTATTGCCTTGGAGATATTGTCCACAATGACATGGAAGTGAAGCGGCTGAGCGAAAAAGGATTGGTGGTGATCGACAGGGAACAGCTTCAGGAATTGACAGATTGTAAGGTGTTGATAAGGGCCCATGGGGAGCCTCCTGAGACCTATAGGACTGCCATAGAAAATAATATTGAATTGATAGATGCTTCATGCCCGGTGGTCTTGAAACTCCAACATAGAGTGAAAACCGCATTTGATAAAATGGAAAGGGAGCAGGGGCAGATTGTCATCTATGGCAAAAAAGGCCATGCAGAGGTTATCGGGCTCACCGGACAGACTTTAGAAAAAGCCATCGTGGTCATGGAAGACAAAGATTTGGACAAGGTTGATTACAGCCGACCTGTAACTCTTTTTAGTCAGACCACAAAAAGTACTAAAGGTTTTTATGAATTGAAATCCAAAATAGAGGATAGAATTAAGGCAGAGAAGGGTGATTTGTCTGAGGTTGATTTCAATGCCAATGATTCGATTTGCAGACAGGTATCCAATAGGGAGCCGCAGCTTCAGCGATTTTCGAATGAGAATGATGTCATTTTGTTTGTCTCAGGCAAAAAAAGCTCAAACGGAAGGGCTCTTTACCAAGTTTGTTTAGCTGAAAACAGCAGGAGTTATTTTGTGGAAAACGAAACAGAAATCGACCCGTCTTGGTTTAGCCCTGAGGACAAAGTAGGGATATGCGGAGCTACCTCTACGCCTATGTGGCTGATGGAGCGAGTGATGCACCATATCCAATCCTTGGAACAAGGCATGGTATTGGAAAACTGACCCATCTTCCATTCAAATAAAACCTTTGATTACTGTGCGAAAACTCACAAATATTACCAGAATTATCTTCTAATAACTGATGTATTTTATTAGATTTGAGGCGTTTTATATAGACCATATAGTTCACAATTCATATGTCAAAAACAATAAAGCTTAAGAAAGGATTTGATATTAAGCTCGCCGGAAAAGCTGAAAAACAGCTTGTGGATTTCAAACGGGCCAAAACGTTTGCCATCAAACCTGCTGATTTTATGGGGATGCAAAGGCCCAAAGTCACTGTAAATGAAGGAGATTCTGTAAAAGCGGGAACTCCGATTTTGTTTGATAAAGCTATGGAAAGCGTGCAATATGTCGCCCCTGTTTCAGGTGAAATAGTTGAAATCAAAAGAGGAGAAAAGAGGAAGCTTTTGGAAATCAAAATCCTTGCAGACGCTGAAATCACCTATGAATCTTTCGAAAAATTCACAGAATCCTCTTTAAAAACCCTCACCAAAGAAACGGCTGTTGCCCTGCTTTGTAAAGGGGGCGTGTGGCCTCAGTTGATCCAAAGGCCATTTGGAATTGTTGCAAACCCGCAGGATTCACCCAAAGCAATATTTATATCAGGATTTGACACCAACCCATTGTCACCTGATTATGCCTTTACTTTAAAAGGAGAAGAAAAATATTTTCAAGCAGGCGTTTTGGTTCTACAAAAACTGACATCCGGCAAAGTTCACCTCGGTCTTGAGCTTGATGCTGAGATTGCACCTGTTTTTGCCAATGTGCAAGGAGTTCAGGTCAATAAATTTTCAGGTCAGCATCCTGTAGGAAACGTTGGAATCCATATCCATCACATAGATCCAATCAATAAAGGAGAGATAATTTGGACGATCAGCCCTTTTGGTGTGGTCCAGATAGGCAAGCTTTTCATTGAAGGAAGATATGATGCTTCCAAAATTGTAGCAGTTACTGGTTCTGAAGCAAAAAATGCCGCTTATGCTAAAACCTTCATCGGTGCCTGTGTAGATACTTTGGTAAATGGAAATATTAAAAATGACCATATCAGGGTTGTGTCGGGAAATGTCCTTACAGGCGAAAAAATAGCTCCGGACGGATATTTAGGTTATTATGCCAATCAGATAACCCTAATTCCCGAAGGGGATTATGAGGAGTTTTTGGGATGGCTAAAACCAAGTTCTACCAAGTTGAGTTTTCACAAGGCTTTGGGTCTTCTTTCCTTCTTGAATAGAAGTAAGGAGTATGTAGTAGACACCAATGCCCATGGCGAGGAAAGACCATTTGTCGTGACCGGCGCTTTTGAAAAAGTCCTTCCTATGGATATTCTTCCTACCTACCTGTTTAAGGCAATAGTTTCTGAAGATTTTGATGAGATGGAAGAACTTGGACTTTATGAAGTGATCGAAGAAGATGTTGCGATTTGTGAATTTATCGATCCCTCCAAAAATGAATTGCAAAAACTGGTTAGAAATGGTATTGAATTATTAATGTATAGTTAACATATGAAGTTTTTACAAAATCTGTTCGATAATCTCAAACCAAACTTTGAAAAGGGAGGTAAATGGGAAAAATTTCACACATTATATGAAGGTCATAGGACAATTGCCTTTGCCCCTGACTTGACTACCGGTCCAAGAGGTGCCCAAATAAAGGACGCTGTGGATTTGAAAAGAGTGATGATTACAGTGGTGATTGCCATGGTACCGGCGCTTTTATTCGGAATCCTCAATGTTGGACATCAGCATTTTTTGATGTCAGGAGAGGAAGCTACTTGGCTTGATAAGGCTGTAATCGGTGCGATCTCTGTACTACCAATATTGATTGTTTCTTATGCTGTTGGATTGGGGACTGAGTTCACCTTCTGTGTGATTAGAAACCACCCCATCAGTGAGGGTTACCTTGTCACCGGGATGTTGATTGCGTTGGTAATGCCTCCTGCAATACCGTTGTGGCAGGTTGCTTTGGCTACGATTTTTGCGGTTGTGATCGGAAAAGAAGTATTCGGAGGGACAGGAATGAACATCTTGAACGTGGCCATGACTGCTAGAGCTTTCTTGTATTTTGCCTATCCTGCACAGATATCAGGTGATCAGGTATGGACTTATATGGGAGATAAAACACCTGTAGATGGATTTTCTGGAGCTACTGCTTTGGCAGTGGCTTACAATGCCGGGGTAGAAGGTCAACCTGTTTCACAGGCTTTGGCTGAACATAACACGGTGCTGGGCGATGGGCTTTTTAGTTTTTCCAATTTATTTATGGGATGGATTCCTGGTTCCATTGGTGAAACTTCGACCCTAATGGCATTATTAGGAGCAGCCATTTTGATAGGAACAGGTGTTGCGAGCTGGAAAATTATTGTCAGCGGTTTTGCAGGAGCCTATATCATGGGATTAGTGATGAATATCTTTGCGGTAAATGAATATATGGCCATGTCACCTGAATACCATTGGGTAATGGGTGGACTTGCCTTCGGTATCGTATTTATGGCAACAGACCCGGTATCAGCCGCACAGACAGAAACCGGAAAATGGATTTATGGTTTGTTAATCGGATTTTTGACAGTAATCATCCGTGTAACAAACCCTGCTTATCCTGAAGGAATTATGCTAGCTGTTCTGTTTATGAACGTCTTTGCGCCATTGATTGATTATTATGTAGTTAAAGCTAATAAGAATAGGAGGTTACAACGTGCAACAGTCTAACACATATATTATCACATTCTCCATAATACTGACTGTAGTATTGGGATTATTGCTCTCGGGAACTTCCCAAGTATTGGGCCCTTTGCAGAGAAAAGCTGAAGAATTGGATACCAAAAAACAAATTTTGGGTGCGGTATTGGATGGTGATCAGCTGAAAGCCATGAAGCCTGAAGAAGTTTTGACCTTTTATGAATCAAGGATTTCATCCAAAGTTGTGGATATAGAAGGGAAAGAAGTAACCCAAAATCCTGATGGCAGTCCAATGGTTGCAGAAAAAGTCAATGTTGGAAAGAACTACAAAATGGCTCCTGAAAACAGGTTATTTCCCGTATTCATATTTCATGCAGAAGGAAATCCTGATTCTGCAGAATCCTATATCCTTCCTGTTTATGGAGCAGGACTTTGGGATGAGATTTGGGGTTATGTCGCTTTACAGACTGATCTAAGTACCATAGAAGGTGTGACTTTTTCCCACAAAGGCGAAACACCTGGTCTGGGAGCAAGAATTACCTCCCCTGACGTGCAGCAACGTTTCCAAGGCAAGCAGATTTTTGACGAATCTGGTAATCTTCAATCTGTAGCCATGCAAAAAGGCGAAGGGAAAGATTATTCCAGTGATACTCACAAAGTTGATGGCCTTTCCGGTGCAACTATCACCGCAAATGGTGTAAACAACATGTTGAAAAATTACCTTCAGTACTATAGTTCATTTTTGAGCAGTCAAAAATCCGGTAACCAAACTGAAGTTGTTGCAGAAAATTAAATCTCGAACGTTTCAAACTATAAATAAATGAGTACAGAAACTACAGTGACAGAAGTAAAAAAGCCTGCTGAAGCACTTTTGTCGAAAAGAAGAAAGAAATTAATTTCAGATCCACTTGTAGATAGCAATCCTATTACCATTCAGGTTTTGGGAATCTGTTCTGCATTGGCAGTTACTACACAAATGCAGCCAACACTGATCATGGCCATTTCGGTAATTTTCGTAGTTGTCATGTCCAACTTTGTAATATCTCTGATGAGGAATACAATTCCTTCAAGGGTTAGGATCATTGTTCAGTTAGCCGTCGTGGCCACTTTGGTTACTTTGGTAAGTGAATTGCTGAAAGCATTTGCATATGACATGTACAAGGAATTATCCGTGTTTGTAGGACTTATTATTACCAATTGTATTGTAATGGGCCGACTTGAAGCTTTTGCTTTGGGAAATAAGCCTTACGATTCCATTCTTGATGGATTTGGATCTGCTTTGGGATATTCTTGGATTATCCTTGCGGTGGCATTTTTCAGGGAGTTGTTTGGTTCGGGCAGTGTGTTCGGAGTCCCTGTCTTTGACACTGTCGCAGGCTTTATAGGAGATGATTTCAGCTTTGCTACAAATGGCCTAATGGTAACTCCTGTTGGAGCATTTATCATTTTGGGATTGATCATTTGGGTACAGCGTACCAAAACAGGTTATGTTGAACATTAATTAAATCATCAGACATGGAATTATTCAGCTTAGGTATTCGGTCAATTTTTATTGACAACATGATTTTCGCTTACTTTTTGGGGATGTGCTCTTTCTTGGCAGTTTCCAAAAAAGTGAGTACAGCTCTTGGTCTTGGAGCAGCGGTTATATTTGTATTGACTGTGACCACACCGGCCAACTGGCTTTTGAATGAATATGTATTGAAAGAAGGAGCTTTGTCTTGGGCAGGTGATACGTTTGCCACTATTGATCTTTCTTTTTTGAGGTTCATTATGTTTATCGCCATTATTGCAGCCATTGTGCAGCTAGTAGAAATGGTGGTAGAAAAATTTGCTCCTGCTTTGTACGGAGCATTGGGTATCTTCCTTCCTTTGATCGCGGTAAACTGCGCCATATTGGGTGGTTCATTGTTCATGGCACAAAGGGATTATACTTTAGCTGAGGCTACTGTGTATGGCTTTGGTTCAGGAACAGGATTTTTCCTTGCGATTGTAGCTTTGGCAGCAATCAGGGAAAAACTTAAATACTCAAATGTTCCAAATGGTCTAAAAGGGTTGGGCATTACAATGCTTTTGACTGGCCTGATGGGCATTGCATTTATGTCATTTATGGGAATTGATCTGTAAATAAACTTCAGTTATTGTTGAAACCCCGGTTAATTTTCCGGGGTTTTTTTATGCCCTTTTGGAAATGATATTTGAAGATTGAATGATTGGATGAATATTTATCTCTCAATAAACAATCATTTTTTTGTATTTTTAAGACAAATGTTCAATCATGGCTTTTACCTATAAAAGAATCATTACTTACTTTTTCAGGGGACTGTTGTTTGTTGTTCCTATTGCCCTCACTATATATGTGATTTATTTGATCATACAGTTTTTGGATGGAATTCTACCTATTCCAATTCCTGGACTTGGGATTTTGATTATGCTTGCTTTTATCACCTTTATTGGTTTTTTGGCAAGTATATTTATTACCAAACCACTGTTTGACGTTTTTGAAAAGTGGGTTTTTAAGCTTCCTTTGATTAATATTCTTTATACCAGTATCAAAGACCTAATGTCTGCTTTTGTGGGCGACAAGAAGAAATTCAATACTCCAGTAATTGTAAAGTTGTCCGAAGGAATGTCCCGATTGGGTTTTATCACACAGGATGACTTGTCGATTATAGAGGAGGAAAATTTGGTTGCCATCTATTTCCCCCACAGTTATAATTTTTCAGGGAATCTTTATTTGGTACCTCGAGATAATGTGAGAATTTTGAAAAATGTCAAAAGTGCCGATATCATGAAACTGATCGTTTCAGGAGGGGTTTCTCCGTTGCATGACTGATGGGATAAAGATTCTGCCAATCATTGTATTTTTTCCCTTCCAGTCAATTTTCTTGAACTCGACTTAATTATTTGCGCTATCTTTCCTTATAACCATTTAACCTTAAACCATGAAAAAGCTCCTTGTAATCCTGTTTCTACTTTCTTTCTCATTCCATTCCTTTGCGCAAAAAGACGGTTGGATTTCCTTATTTAATGGAAAAAATCTTGATGGGTGGAAGGTCTCAGAGAACCCATCTTCTTTCATAGTGGTCGATGGAGAAATCAAAATCGACGGGCCACGTGCACACGCATTCTATGTTGGCGATGTCAATAATGGAGAGTTCAAAGATTTTGAATTCATCGCAGAGGTCAAAACCATGCCTAAGGCCAATTCGGGAATATTTTTCCATACCGCATATCAGGAGTCAGGGTGGCCAAATAAAGGCTATGAAGTACAGGTAAACCAAACACATTCAGATTGGAGAAAAACCGGGAGTTTGTATTCATTCAATGATGTGAAAGAAGTCTATGTCAAAGACGGGGAATGGTACACCGAACACATTATCGTCAAGGGAGACCATGTCACGGTAAAAATCAATGGCAAAACCGTGATGGAATACATCGAGTCAGAAGATAAAAACCGACCAGCCAATGCCGGCGAGAAGAAAATCGATAAGGGAACATTTGCACTTCAGGCACATGACCCCGAAAGCGTGATTTATTATAGGAATATCAAGGTGAAAATTCTTGATTAAACGACTTTGACAACTGTGGCTGATTGGGTATTGAACTCTCCGATCAGCCATGCTTTTTGTTGGTGTTGTTCTAGAACTGATTCAAATACTTTTTGGGATTTTGGATCGACAGCAACCATTAGGCCTCCGTTGGTCTGCGGATCACAGAATTTGACCAATTCCATTCCTACGATTCCCTCAGATTTTCCACTGTAAGCATTCCAATTCCTGTAAGTATTGTCAGGAAATACAAATTGGGAGATGTAATCCGATACTCCTTCTATCAACGGTAGACTATTCCCTTGAATGACAGCAGTGAGTCTTGCTCCTTCAGCCATTTCTACCAAATGCCCTAAAACCCCAAAACCTGTCACATCGGTCATGGCATGAACATACTCCAATAGGCCAAAATCCTTTCCGATCGAGTTGATTTGGGTTGCATAAAAGATCATATTGGTATAATCATCCTCCTTGATCTTGTCTCTTTTCAGGGCTGTGGCTAAAACACCTATCCCTAAGGGCTTTGTGATGTAAATCAGATCTCCATCCTGCGCACCTTTGTTGGTTTTGATGTTGTCAAGGTGAATGATTCCATTCACCGATAGCCCAAATATCGGATCTTTGGCTGCGATGCTGTGTCCCCCCGCTAAGGGTATACCTGCCTTATGACAGATTTCCCTTCCTCCCTCCAAAACTTCGCTTGCCAATAAGGGGTCAATTTTTTCCACCGGCCAACTCAAGATTGCATTAGCAAAAAGAGGTTGACCACCCATGGCAAATACATCCGATAAAGCATTAGCCGCAGCTATCCTTCCAAAGTCGTAAGCATCATCAACGATCGGGGTAAAGAAATCAACTGTATTGATCATGGCAACGGTATCATTGACCTGATATACAGCGGCATCGTCTTTGGAGGAGTTCCCCACCAATAGTTGAGTATCCACCAAATCCACAGACTTTCTATTGGCTAAGATGCTGTCCAAAACTGCAGGGGCAATTTTACAACCGCAGCCTGAACCTTCACTGAATTGAGTTAATCTGATAGTTGGTTTTTCCATTGGATGTTGTGTTTTATAGCCAAAAGCTGTTGGATAGATTCTTCTATATCCATATTACTCAAGTCTAGTGGGAATTTTTGTTCTCTTTTATGGCTGTCAAGTTCAAAGCCATAAGTTTTGTCATAGTACACGAGCATATTTGCAATCCATGAAGAATGGCGATGTGCAATGATATCTTCAATTGCTTCGGCTGTCCTTTTGCCTCCCAATTTTTTCTGGAGTCTTTTTACAGCTTCGAGCAATTCATTTTGAGGCAAGATGGCATATTCTTCAGCAATATGGTTGATCCTTTCTGATTCCGATTTGGATATTTCTATCAAAGGTGAAGCTATGATATTGGAATAGAGTTCATCTGCAAGATTCACTTTTCCAATTCTCCTGCTTTCATTTTCTATCCATATTTTTTCTGAAAGTGGGATTTTGAAAAGTTCTTCAGCTAGCAAATTTTCAAAATGTTCTATGCTTGGTTGGGTTGGCTGACCTATTCCTCCAAATGAAGAACCTTTATGTTTGGCCAGGTCTTCTAAGTCAATGACGGATTCCCCCATTTTTTTTAGCCCGTGAAGCAAAACAGTTTTTCCAACACCTGTTTTTCCTCCCAAAACGATGAAATCTCTTTTTGCACGTACCGTTTCATAGGTGAGTGTCCGGTATGTTTTGTAGCCTCCCTTCAACCGCAAAATCTGAAATCCTGCCATGCTGAGAAGCCAAGACATGATTTCGCTGCGCATACCTCCTCGCCAACAATAAGTTAAAATCTTTTTCTCAGGAAAAAGTGCCAATGCTTCTTGGATTATACTGCTAAATCTTGGTCCAACGAGTTCAAATCCTTTGATGATGGCCTCCTGATTTCCTTGTTGCTTGTAAATTGTTCCCACGATTTTCCTTTCCTCATTGTTAAGGATAGGAAGATTGATGGAACCTGGGATATGTCCTTGGATAAACTCACCTTCACTCCGGGCATCTAAAATAGGAATGCTTTCCCGCATTGCTAAAAATCGGTCAAGGTCTATCAGGGTTTCTTTCATTATCCAAATTATCCAAAAATAAAAATAGCCACAAAGAGCGAATCTCCGTGGCTATCATTTTAATTTCTATATCAATTAAAGTTGAGCGTCCAGTTTTTGAGATAAAACTGCTTTTGGAACTGCACCTACCTGCTTGTCAACTATTTTTCCATCTTTGAAGAAAAGAAGAGTTGGGATGCTTCTGATTCCAAGCTGTGATGCCACCAAAGGATTGGAGTCGACATCTACTTTTCCAATCACCGCTTTTCCTGCATAATCACCGGCTAGTTCCTCTACGATCGGGCCGATCATTTTGCAAGGACCACACCATTCAGCCCAAAAATCCACTAAAACAGGGTGCTCGGAATTGATTATTTCTTGAAAGTTTGCGTCAGTAATTTCTATTGCTTTTGCCATTGTATTATATTTTTGGATGTTTCTAATTTTTCAAATATACTTCTAAAGCACTTTCCTTCAGAATAAGTTCCTGCCTAATATAAAAAAACACACCATCTATTTATGATGTATTCAAAATGAATAGTTTGGTGGTTCTAAAATATTCTCTTAAATATTAGGCCTTACTATTTCTTTATTTTCCTTTTAAATCATTGGCTTAAATGATTTGATAAACTACCTCTGGGATTTGGCCAAGAGCTTTGATCATATCATTGGATGGATCCACCGAATATCTCTTTGACATTAGGTCCAGCGTGATATTTTCCCTGCTATCGATGACATTGATGTACAGTTTTGCATCTCCTTTGTATTTTTGGGTGATGGCTTCCAGTTTTTCCATCAAGTCAAAATTCAGGTCATCAAGGTCAATATTGACACGCAGACCTTTCACCATTTTTCCCCTAACCTCGCTCAACAGCATCATAGAATTGATTTTGAATTCATATTCATTTTCTTTCCATTTGTTAAGGTGTGTGGATCCTGTCAGGTAAAGAAACCAACCATTCATGAAATATTCTTTGAATCGGATATAATCTTCTCCAAAAATGAAGAAAGTATGTGCTCCGTGGTAATCTTCCATGGTCAGTGTTCCGAATGGCTTTCCGGTTTTGGTAGTCCGATGAGCAAATGAAGTTACAGAACCGGCGGCCTTGATTTCACCTTTTTTCCGTAAGGTGTCAATATCATTGAATTCTGTCAAGGGGGTATTTGTAAAAGATTCTATCTCTACCCTGAATTGGTCCAAGGGATGTCCGGAAATATAAAGACCGACAACCTCCTTTTCAATATTGAGCTGCTGAAGCTGACTGAAAGGCTCCATTGGTGCCACCGAGGGAAGCGGAACTTCCATCCCGGACCCACCTCCAAACAGACTGACTTGGGAACTGTCAGCTTCCTGTTGTACTTTTTGGGCATATTTAGTTGCTTTTTCCAACACCGTCACATCTCCTTCCAAAGCTTCGAGATACTGTCTTCTGTGGTGTTCTTTAAAGCAATCAAAGCCGCCAGCCATTGCCAAAGCTTCCAAGGTTTTTTTGTTTACAGCGCGAGAATTGACTCTTTTGCAGAACTCAAAAATATTTTTGTAAGGTCCTGATTTTTCACGTTCAGCGATTATCGTATCTACAGCCGCTCCCCCTGCACCTTTGATGGCAGCAAGACCAAATCGGATCTGACCCTCTTTGTTTACTGTAAAACCGTTATTGGATTCATTGATATCCGGTCCCAATACAGCGATGCCTGCACGCTTGCATTCCTCCATGAAAAATGTCACCTGCGTGATGTCATTCATGTTGTTGCTCAATACAGATGCCATATACTCCGCCGGATAATGGGCTTTGAGGTAAGCGGTCTGATAGGCGATCCAAGCGTAGCAGGTGGAGTGGGATTTGTTGAAAGCGTAGGAAGCAAAGGCCTCCCAATCCTTCCAGATTTTTTCCAATCTTTTGGCATCGTGGCCTTTGGCAGAAGCCTGCTCTACAAATTTTGGCTTCATTTTATCCAAAACATCTTTTTGCTTTTTTCCCATTGCCTTTCTGAGTACGTCAGCTTCGCCTTTGGTAAATCCTGCCAATTTTTGGGAAAGCAACATGACCTGTTCCTGATAGACGGTGATACCATAAGTTTCCTCCAGGTATTCTTTCATGTCATCAAGGTCATAGCTGATGGGTTCTGTGCCGTGTTTTCTTCGGATAAAACTCGGGATATATTCCAAAGGTCCCGGTCTATAAAGTGCATTCATCGCAATCAAATCAGCAAAAACGGTAGGCTTCAATTCCCGCATGTACTTCTGCATCCCTGCAGATTCATATTGGAAGATCCCGACAGTTTCTCCTCTTTGGAATAGCTCATAAGTTTTTACATCATCTATCGGAAACTCATCCGGATCGAGGTCGATGCCATGTCTTTCTTTGACTATTTTGACAGCGTCTTTGATCAAGGTGAGGGTTTTCAATCCCAAAAAGTCCATCTTCAACAAACCGGCACTTTCCACAACGGAGTTGTCAAACTGCGTGCAGACCATGTCCGAATCTTTGGCCAAAGCCACAGGAACGTAATTGGTAATGTCTCCCGGTGTGATGATCACCCCGCAGGCGTGAATTCCAAGATTTCGAACCGAACCTTCCAAAACCGTTGCTTGCTTGATGGTTCGGGACAATTCATCCTGACCCTTGTAAATACGGATCAGTTCATCCGCTTTGCCGATGTCCTCTCCGTTGTTTTTGAGTTTGTCGGCCAATTTTGCCCGGTCGTTGGAAAGGTCAAAAAGCGCCTTTAGCTTGATGTCAGGGACAAGTTTTGCCAGTTTATCGGCTTCAGCCAAAGGCAGATTCAGAACCCTTGCAGTATCTCGGATGGCTGATTTGGCAGCCATGGTGCCGTAAGTGATGATCTGTGCGACCTGATTGGAACCGTATTTTTTGATAACATAATCAATTACTTTTTGACGTCCTTCATCATCGAAGTCAATATCAATATCGGGAAGTGATACCCTGTCAGGATTCAGGAACCTTTCGAAGAGTAGGTCATAAGCAATAGGGTCTACATTGGTGATTCCTGTACAATACGCCACCGCTGATCCGGCTGCCGAACCCCTTCCCGGACCTACTGATACGCCCATTTTTCTAGCTTCACCTGTAAAATCCTGCACGATCAGGAAGTAACCTGGGTATCCTGTTTTCTCAATAGTAGCCAATTCAAAGTCAAGTCTTTCCCTGATTTCGTCGGAGAGAACTGGGTAGCGCTTTTTCGCACCTTCGTAGGTCAGGTATTTCAAATAGGCATTTTCGCCTCTTTTGCCTCCATCTTCCTCATCCAAAGGATTTTTGAATTCGTCTGGAATCTGGAAATTGGGAAGCAGAACATCCCGCTGGAGTTTGTAGGTTTCTATTTTTTCGACAATCTCATTGGTGCAGGCAATAGCTTCAGGAAGGTCAGCGAAGAGTTTTTTCATCTCCTCAGGACTTTTCAAATAGAATTCGTCATTGGGAAATCCATATCGGAATTCACGACCTCGCTTGCCAATATATTTTTTCGGCTTCTCAACTAATTCCCCGTCTTTGACACAAAGCAAAATATCATGGGCTTTGGCGTCATTCTTTTGGTTGTAATAGGTATTGTTGGCTGCGAAATATTTGACGCCGTACTTGTGTGCAAAATGCAACAAAACCTCATTTACTTTTTCCTCTTCAGGAATCCCGTGCCGGTTGAGTTCTACATAAAAGTCTTCTCCAAATTGCTCCTTCCACCAGACAAAAGCCTCCTCGGCCTGCGTATCACCCACATTCAAAATCAGGTAAGGAATCTCTCCCCAAAGTCCTCCTGTGGTAGCGATAAGGTCAGATTTGTACTCGACTAATACTTCCCTATCAATCCTCGGAACATAGTAATAACCTTGGATATTGGCGTAGGAAGAGAGTTTGGCAAGGTTATGATATCCTTTTTTATTTTTTGCCAACAGCACAGTCTGATAACCGTCATCTTTTTGGCTTTTGTTATTTCGGTCTTTGGTCAGGTAAAATTCACAGCCGATGATGGGTTTAATTTCTTTTGCAAGGGCTTCTTTTACAAAGTTGAAAGCTGCCATCATGTTACCGTGGTCAGTCATGGCGATGGCGGGCATTTTCATTTCCTTGGCCAGAGCTATCATAGCAGGAATTTCAGAAGTAGCCTGAAGAATTGAGTATTGGGTATGGACATGCAGGTGCGAAAAAGGCATGTCTGTCATGACCGAGATATCGGCAGATCCCGCTGCTTTCAGAACATCTTTGGCTGCTGTTTTTTGCTCGTCTTTGGAACTGGCAAAGTTGGCCACATCCAGTATTGGCTCCTCATATATAACTTCTGAAACCAGGACTCCATTCTCCGGAGAAATAACTTTTTGGGAAATGAGACCAAAAAAACATTTTGCGGTAGCCGCCACATCATAAGCAGCATCATGGGCATCCTGAAATCCGTTGCCAAAAAGCTTGTGATGCAATTCCGTCAAAGTTGGCCATTTGTATTTTCCTCCTTTGCCGCCAGGTAGCGCACAAAAATCCGTCGAAAGATCTTTGGTGTCCATTTCCTTCATGGACTGAAGCTTCATCGGGATTTGCTTGCGCAAAAATTCAGATCCTACCACATTGATATCAAAACCAATGTTGTGGCCTACCAGATAGTTTGCTTTCTCAACATCCTCATGAAAAACCGTGAGTACTTTATCCAAAGCATGGCCCTCCTTTGTGGCACGCGCCGTAGAGATGCCATGGACTTTTTCGGCATTGTAAGGAATGGTAAATCCTTCCGGTTTGACAATGTAATTGTGGTTGGAAAGGAGTTTGCCTTTGGCATCATGAAGCTGCCATGCGATCTGAACCAGCCTTGGCCAATTGTCATCATCTGACATGGGGGCATTGTAACTTCTTGGTAATCCGGTGGTTTCGGTATCGAAAATAATATACATAGGTGCTACTCAAAATTGGATGGTCTAAAATAAGACATATCCTCGGGAGCTGCTATTTGAGTGGCGGAAATTGTCGGGGAAATTCCAGAATTTTATTTAAATCCCAAAATCAATAAATTGTCCAAAACTTATACTGTTCTTATGAAAATTTATCAGGCAAAAAAGGGGGTCGGTATCAAGGTGATGTTGGTGGTCTTTGCATTTTTGCCAATTATAAAAATAAGCTATGATGGCCAATTTGGATTTTCTTCCCTATTTATGTTTTTACTTTTATTGACCCCGTTTCTGTTTGTGAGTTGGGTCTATTTTGGTACCTTCTATTGGATCGAAAATGGTATTTTTTACTATCGGTCTGGTTTTTTGAAGGGCAATTTGGAAATAAATCAGATCAGCCGGATCACAAAAAACAAGACTTCATGGTCAGGTGTTAAGCCTGCTATGGCTAGCAAAGGCCTGGTCATTAAAATGAAATATGATGAGGTTTACATTGCACCTGAAGACAACGAGGAAGTGATCAGAGATCTTTTGAATGTCAATTCAGGGATAAAAATAGACGGTTTTTAATCGTGTAATTGAACCTGCCAAGTTTAGTATTTGAAGAAAAAATGATCAACCTATGAAGCTTGTTATTTTTGTTTCCATGTTTTTTATTTCTACTGCGGCATACTCCCAGTATTTTGATTATCAGATTGAATCCAATGAATTCATTTTTGGAGATGATCGACCTTTTGCCCAATGTCATGCTTCCTCGATTGAGAAATTAGGAAATGGGCAATACATGATTGTGTGGTTTGCGGGTACGCATGAGAAAAACGATGACGTCGGTATCTGGATGTCCAAAGGCCAACCCGGAAACTGGAAAGCCCCACAGATGCTGGTCAAAGTCAGAAACGATCCGCATTGGAATCCTGTACTGTTCAATGCTCCTGATGGAAAATTGTATCTCTACTTCAAAGTTGGAAAGGAAATCGACGATTGGGAGACTTGGGTGCAGTATTCGGAAGATGGTGGTGATACTTGGTCAAAGGCAAAAGAACTTGTGGAAGGTGACCGTGGTGGAAGGGGACCTGTCCGTAATCATATCCTAGTATTATCAGACAGCACTTGGTTGGCACCGGCTTCTTTGGAAAAAGACAGGGTTTGGAATGCATTTGTAGACAGGTCCGAAGATGGAGGTAAAACCTGGTTTAATTCAGAAACTTTGATTTTGGACAGAAAACAGGTAATCGGTGAAGGTGTCATCCAACCGGCACTTTGGGAATCAAAGCCGAATATGATCCATATGCTTTTGAGAACTTCTGCTGGTAAAATCGGAAGGAGCGATTCCAAGGACAATGGCTTTACTTGGTCACCTGTGGAATTGACGGACTTGCCCAACAATAACAGCGGCATAGACCTAGTCAAGATCAAACATGAAACCATTGCATTGGTCTATAATCCGGTTGGTGAAAACTGGGGCAAGCGCTATCCGATGCAGTTGGCAATTTCATTTGACAATGGACAGACCTGGCCAATCAAAGAAGTAATCGAACAAGGTGAAGGCAAAAATGAATTTTCGTATCCTTCCATTATTTACGATGAAGGCTATTTGGTTTTTTGCTACACCTGGAATAGAGAAAGGATCAAATTTGTTAAGGTAAAAGTTGATGAACTGTAATTCTAAAAAATTAAATTTTTATATCTTTTCTAAAAATTATTTTTGTGTTTTTATCCATTCTTTTTTAGATTTAATTTATTCACAGAATATAAATATTGTTTTATGGAGGAAGTATTTAAAAAAATTTCAATCTTGATTGTGGTCTTTTTGATGACAATAGGAATAAAATCTTTTGCGCAGGACAAAATCACTCTTCTAAGTGGGGAAGTCAAAGACGGTAAGATTACTGGAATTACTGATTCTATAATCAAACTGCGCTATCCGGGTGAGGATTTTGATTATGAAATCGACAAAAAGACAGTAGCAAAAATTGAGTTTGCCAGCGGAAGAGTAGAAGTAGTGAATGCCATGTCAGGATCGGCTGCCCCAAGTCCCAGAGCCTCCTCAGGGCCTGTCGGCAGTGTGGATACGCATAATAAAATTGCAGTCTTGCCTTTCGAATTCGTGACAAATGATCCTGGTTTGTCAGTTGATCCTATGAGAAACCTTACTCAAAACAGTACAGCCAATATTATAAAGAAAGAATATGGACTTTTGACACTTCAGGACCCTCTTACTACCAATGCCATTTTGGGAAAGAACAATATTAATCATGAAAATGCCGCAAGTTTTACCCCGGGAGAAATTGCCCAATTGTTAGGAGTGGAATTTGTTGTTTTTGGAACAGTAAATATTGTCAATAAGGGTTCGTCGACCGTAGGTTCTTCTGTAGGTACATACAAAGAAAAAGAAAGTAACACCTACAATAACAATTCGGACAATAGGAAATCCACCGGTACTGCTGTAAGCACAGGTTCTTCAACAACGACAGTTAACTATGATACCATGGTAGATTTCAGGTTGTTCAATGACCGTGGGGAAAATCTTTACTCTGAATCCAGACATGCGTTCGGAACCAATATCGACGCATATAAAGGAAGCATTGAATACATGGTGAGAAGGACTCCATTTGGTTCAAAATATGGGAAAAAATAGCAGGCATTATTGGCCTAATTGGAAGAAATGGAATTTGCTTGGTCAGTTCCATTTTTTTTGATGGTTCTTCTTCTATTTTGGATGTATTTTATTATTTATTGGATCAATTGATTATTTTCAATACCAAATGATTTACATTCTCCAATAAATTTTGAATTCAGATATTTTCATGAACTACATATCTTCCTTTATATGCAAAGGGCCCAAATTTCTTAAAGCAGCCTATCGATTTTTTTCTATTTTGATTGCTTTTTTATCGGTTTTTGAAGGTTATGCTATGGGAAACCTTTCCTCCCAACCTGTCATACAAGATTCTACTTCCCAATCTGAATATTCGAAAAAGCTTCAGAAGATAGGTGAAAATGGATATCTCCAAAGTCTGGAGGAATTTGAGGAAACCAGAATCCAAGGAATCCAAAGAGCTGTAATGGCAGACGTAAAAAGCACCATACAAGATGCCCGGATGTATATGGCTAGTGGGGTTGATTCAGTTAGAATTGACAGGCAGATCGAACAAATAAAAAAACAAAGAGAAATAGTATTATCCGGTGTTTTTGAAGATGATTCTGTCATTCAATCTGACAGGAACTTGGGAGTTTCCGGAGCTATTCTGAATGAACTTCTGGAAAGCGCTATTTCCTTAAAAGAGAAAATTGAAATCAGATCTGATGAACTTTTCAAACTGAGTTTTAAGATAGACTCCCTGTCCGCCATCAAAGAGGTTTACAGATTTTCTAAGGATTCTGTTCTTGCAGCCTCTTATGCTTCCAAATTTGTCCTAGTGGGGAAAGAGATCGAACCTACTTTCAACATGCTCCACAATACATTAAACAGTCTGGATAAATTGTTGGCAAGGGTGGATGGAGAATTAATTTTACTTGAAGCTTCGATAATGGAAATCGAAACCAAACGTACTGAGCTTAACAGTGTATTATTTTCAAAAGAGACTTTTGGATTTATGGGGCTTGGTTTTTCTGACTTGCCTTTCAAAGAGGTCATCAAAATCTCAAACGAAAAAGAAATCATTGCATTCAGTCTTTATTTCCAATTGTATGGAGGTAGAATAGGGTTGATGGTAATTTTGGTGTTAATGTTGGCATATTTTATTCACAATTTAAAAGTTCGGGCAAATGAGGAAGGATTGATTGAGGGAAGCGACAACCAACACCTTGTCGTCAAAAACCCGTTATTATCGGCTTTGATCATAATCATCGGTTTCTTTCAGTTTTTTTTCCCTTCTCCTCCGTTTGTTTTTCACTTTTTTCTTTGGATGGTGGCAGGACTTGCGCTCACAGTGCTGTTTTTTCGGTTTTTATCTAGGTATTGGCTGACTTTTTGGATTGTTGTGCTTTTGGTTTTTTTTATTTCAAATTCCATCAACCTGATACTGATATTCACCAAAATTGAAAGAATTCTAATTTTGCTATTATCCATAATCGGAATGGTATATGGCAGCTTTTTGTTTCTGAATGACAAAAGAGCCCAATTAAAGGAAAGAAGGATATTGTATTTTGTTGGCTACATGGTTTTTATGCAAACTCTGTCCCTGATATTCAATCTTTTTGGCAGCATTAATTTATCCAAAGCACTCTTAGTCAGTGGTTATTTGGGCGTGGTGGCAGGCATCATTTTGTTATGGACAGTGAGGTTGATCAATCAGGTATTGGCATTGGCATCCAACATGTACAATAAACCTGACAAAAAATTATTTTTCATAAACTTTGATAGGATTGGAGAAAAGGTACCGGGTATATTTTATTTCCTTCTAGGTATCGGCTGGATTATTTTGGTTGGCAGGAATTTCTACACCTTTCACCTGATCACAAGTAATTTTAATAATTTTCTTAATGATCCCAGGACACTAGGGAATTATGATTTTACGATCAATGGACTTTTTATATTCCTGGTGATATTGGTTGTTTCGGTCCTTTTGTCAAGGATAGTATCATTTTTCAGTTCTGATCCGGATGTGGCAAATTCACCTGCCCAAAGAAAACACATCAGTTTGGGCAGTTGGCTTCTTTTGGTACAGATTTTTATTATCAGTATGGGATTGTTTTTGGCTTTTGCAGCATCAGGGATTCCACTCGACAAAATCACCATTGTACTTGGTGCTTTGGGAGTGGGTATAGGACTTGGTCTGCAAGGATTGTTCAATAACCTGGTGAGTGGTGTCATCATTGCATTTGAGAATCCTGTCAAGGTAGGTGACCTGATCGAAATCAACGGAAAACCCGGAGTGATGAAATCGATCGGATTTAGAAGCAGTGTAGTCAATATGTTTGAGGGGGCAAGCATTATCATTCCCAATGGGGATTTGCTTGGTCAACAATTGGTGAACTGGACCATGGGCAAAGGGAAAAAAGTATCCATTGTAGTAGGTGTTGCTTATGGAACAGATCTCGAAAAGGCATCCAATTTGATCAAAGAAATGTTGATGAATGATGGTCGGATTAATAAACAACCGGTACCACGAGTCCTTCCATTACTATTTGGTGACAGTAGAATAGATCTTGAAATTGCTTTTTGGGTAACGCATTACCTTGAAGTTCCATTTGTCAAAGGGGACATCATCAATAAGGTTGATGTCTTGTTCAAAAAAGAAGGAATCGTTATTCCTTTCCCTCAAAGGGATATTCACTTCAGGTCAAGTTTTGAAACCCAAAAAGGTGATTTTGATGAAGATGCAAATACCGGAAGTCCTGAAAAGGATTAAGGAAAGCTTTATTTTCTTTTTCGTCTTTCCACCCTTCTTTTATACAGATATCTCTATCTGGTCGATATGACAAGAATAAGTTATTTTCTATGCTTAACCTTTTTTTGGATCTTACTTCCTACTTCCAAACTTCCTGACTTCCCTTTTTCTCACCTTTTCCCTTCCCAAGGTACATAGACCACTTTTTTGGTCTCAAAAAAATCCTCTTGGAAATAATCGTCTAGGTGGTAAGAGACATAGCTGACTTCTCTTTCTTCCATTTCTTCATCGACATCACCGCCTTTGAGCAGCAGCAGTCCGTTTTGAAGTTCGTTGAAATCTTCTTTTTTGAATTTGTTTTTGACCCAAGGAAGGATATTGGCAAAACGTGTCACAGCCCTGCTGAGAATAAAGTCGTATTTCCTCACCAAATCTTCAGCTCGAACCTGTTGGGCTTCGACATTGGATAGCTTGAGCTGCTTGGCGATGTCCTTGACGACATTGATTTTTTTACCGATCGAATCCACTAGGTGAAAATGTGTTTCGGGAAACATGATCGCCAATGGAATTCCGGGAAAACCTCCTCCCGTCCCGATATCCAAAACCTTCGTACCTGGTTCAAAAGAAATCACTTTGGCAATTCCCAATGAATGTAAGACATGCTTTTCGTAAAAGTGTTCCATGTCTTTTCTGCTGATTACATTGATCTTTTCATTCCAATCAGCATACAATGGACCAAGTTTGGTCAATTTTTCTATTTGAGATTCAGAAAGATCTGGAAAGTATTTGAGGATTAAATCCATAAAAGCATTTGAATTTGAATTTCAAAATTAAAGCTTTCTGGCAGGAAAGTTTCTTCAGTATAGAATAAAAACAAAAAAGGGGCAAATGATCCAATCATTTGTCCCTTTAAAATAGAAAATCATTGATTTATTTTTTGTTTTCAGCCATTGGGGAAAATGAAGGAGATTTGGTTTTAACATTTTCCACAAGATGATTCCCGATGCTTTTTCCTTTTGTAGAACCATTGACAATTGCCGGCATATAATGGATTCCTCCATAGAGCCTGCTGATTGCTGCTTCGTCTGCCGCTTGTCTGAATGAGTCAAACTCTCTTACAGGAAGTCCATAATTAACTTCTGTAGAATCCACAAAATGGAAGGGCTCACCAAAAAGACTGGTCAATGCTTCCGCAGCCGCATTGGATGCCACACTGTGTCCACTTGTGTATTCAGGAAATGGAGGAGTCTGCAATAGTGGCAACCAATCTTCGTCAATGTAGCGGTTGATATATGTCTCAGGTCGGATTAGTCTGCTTCTGTATTTTTCATCCCAACAAGCTATAAATGCATCAAAAATGGCGATGCTGGTAAATACGAGGGTTTCAGAGGTTCCTTTCCAGTCCTGTCCTGCTGTTTTGGATGAAATGGCTGCGATACCCATCCAATGTCCTCCCGGAGTGATTTTCTTTTCAGCAAACATCACATGTCCTTTGACATTGACTTTGTAGGGATTGCAATCCCAAAACATAGCGATATCCTTTTGGTCCTCGTTCAATTCATTAACGATTTTGAAAACCTCCTCGGCCTCTTTGTAAAACTGACTTGAAGGATCGGTACTGAATTCGGTTCCCGGGATGGTTTTGTATTGTGCTGCAGAATCAAGGACAAAAGGCCGGATTTTATTCCAATGTGGTTCTATTCCTTCCATGTATGCAGGCGGAGTTGGCTGCCATGTACCTGGATCATTGCTGACAGTATATTTTTCGAAAGAGCGGCTTTCATGGTAATTGTCTTTTTTGAAATAGGCTATGACATAGGCGCCAACTTCATCTCCAAGTTTGATAGACCGCTCAAAAACCTCATCAGGAATTCCTTTTTCAAGAAGATCAGCATAGGCTTTGTCTCTGTGCTCTGTCATTAGATTTTCCGAAAATATCAATGCTGTCGCCACTTTATAATATGCCGCTAGTGAGGCCAAAGGATAATAGATTTGGCCTGTGGTATCAAATTCGGTTTTCTCAAAACCATTGAGTTGACCCATCAAGGATTGGTAATTGGGATCTGAGAGCGCAGTTACCTCATATGCTGCAAGGGAAGAATAGGCATAAATCCTGCTCGCAACCGGTGGGGAAAAAATATCATTGATGATGACTGTGGTGAGTTTGTCCTGTGCAGCAATCTGGTAAGAACCATCCGAAATGGCATTTTGGTAATCTTTGTTCTGCCCACAGCCAAAGCCCAGAAATGAAGCTATGGTTGCAATTAATAATTTTTGGAATAAACTTTTCATAAATTGTTTTTGGCTATTTCTTGAGCAACTTTGAGTCCTTTGGAGGATGTAAGGACTTTATTTTTCGGGTTTCTGGGTTCAAATCTAAATAATATTCTTATAAAATCATGGATTTTCAAAATCCAAATCAACTGATTTTAAGCATGTTTTATTATTGGACTTTGAGAGATAGAGGCGGGGCATTGTTTCTTACAGCAATCAGAACTTCTTCCCTATTAACCTTGATTTTTGAAATGTTTCTGAATTCACCCCAATAGTCATTCGCTGCGATTCCGGTTGGTTTTGTTTTCCAGCTTCCGTTTTCAAACTCCATCAAAACCAATGGCTGTGCATCAGCAGTTCCAAAATCACTCCTAAATCCATTAAAATTGCCAACACCTATTAGGTATTGGACTCCGTCTTTTTCGAAGGTTTCAAATTCATGGATTGGACTAAACTGGGCATCTGTTGGAAAAGGACTGAACTCGAACCCTTTTTCACCTTTGTTCCAAAATACCCCTGATCTAAATTCCGAAGCTTGGTATTTGGAAGCCTTATCAATCTGAGAACTTTCAAAAAGATCTGCAGGGGTTAGGATACTGGCATATTCAATATAATTTGAATGTTTTCTTTTGATGCCCGGGATCTGCTTGATCAGGTCATCTCTAGTGGCAAATGGTACTAAATGACCTTCCATGTAATGGAAAATCAAGGGATCAGCCTGCCCGTTTTCATCAAAATCTCCGTGGTAAAGCCAAACTGGTTTCTCGGGACTAGCTTTGAGTTTGGAATTCAATCCCAGGTTTCCTACCAAGATATCTTCCATCCCGTCTCCGTCCATATCTTTCACTTCCAAACCAAAAAACCAACCGGGGATTTGAAGTGTTTCATCTTGGGCAATTTCGAAATTACCTTGAGGGTTATGGTGATAAATCTGGACTGGCATCCATTCTCCAGACAAGATGAGCTCTTTTGTTCCATCTTTATTCAAGTCGGCCCATTTTGCTTTTTTAACCATTCCAGGCTGGAAATTTTCCCCGAAATAGGTGGTAGTTGCTTCTTTAAATTGACCTTTGCCATCATTGAGCAACAAATAACTTTTGGGGATTTCACCATAATTTCCAGTTACAATAGTGGATCCTACAAAAATATCAGGGGCACCGTCGCCATTGACATCATGGACTGCGAGGGTTGAGGTATTTTCAGCAATAGGAGGGAGCGAATTCATGGAAAAGAAGAAATTTCCCATGCCATCGTTCAGGAAAAGCCTGTCAAAATTGAAAAATTCTTTTCTGGTAGATTCGTTACCGCCACTTCCCACGTAAAGGTCCAAAGTGCCGTCAAGGTTAAAATCCTCCAAGATGGCGACCACATCCTCCGCCATATTGAGTTTTTGGAATACAGGTTGATTTGCTTTTTCAAACTTGCCATCTTCTTTTTGAAAATAAAAAACTCCTGCTTGACCCTTGGCCCCACCAAAGAAAATGTCCTCCAATCCATCACCATTCACATCTCCCACAGCCAATGCCGGCCCTTCTGTGGAATACTTTCTTGGGATCAGGTATTCCCTTCTGAAATCATCAAATTCAAAGTTTTCTTCATGTTTCCAGTCAATTCCAAGATCGGTTATTTCCAATATGGGAATGAATTCCTTGTTGGGAAAAGCTGATTTTTCACCTTTTCCTTTTTCCAATAGATGTCTTTTATTGACGGCAAGATTTCGGAAAATTTCCGAATGTGCGTCATTCCAGACAACTACGACAGAATCCAAAGCAGGATTTTTTCCCAAACCAAAAGTCAAAGTTGTAGACGTCCCTGATTGAAATCCACGGGAAGTACTCAGCGTTTGGTGAAATATTTCTTTTCCTGCATACACAATAACCTGCGTGCCAATCCCAAAAGTATTTGGATATTCTCCTTTCAAATCAAACTGTACAAAATGGTTTTGAAGTTTTGCAGCTGTTTGGTTTTGGTATACAAATGCCTCTTGGTCAATGTTATTGATCACCAAATCAAGGTCGCCGTCATTATCCAAATCCGCATAAGCAGAACCGTTGGAGTAGGAGAGTTGGTCCAAACCCCATTCTTTGGCCATATTGGTAAATTTCAGATCGCCCTCATTCCTAAATGAAAAATTGGACAGCTTGACAGTCGGGAGCATTTCAATCTGTTTCGTTTGGATTTCCTTTTCCGACAAACCCGGGCTAGGTTCCTGACTGTATTGTATAAAGTCGAGGTCATTTGGGCGTTTGACTATTCCGTTTGTGATGTGGATGTCTTTTTGGCCGTCATTATCCATATCAAAAATCAGGGGAGACCAGCTCCAATCTGTTGCAAAGGTATTGGTCAAGAGACCGATTTCACTGAACCTCCCGTCACCGCGGTTGAGTTGGAGGTGGTTTCGGACATATTGGTCGCCGTAGCCGAGACGCTTTTTGACATCAAATACTTCCTGCTTGTCTTCACCTACTGACTTCATCCAGATCTGAGGATCGGAGGGAAGCATGTCTGTTGTAAAAATATCCGACAAGCCATCATTGTTGATGTCTCCCAGGTCATTTCCCATGCTATATCGACTTGTGTTGGAGATGTATTCTTTCAAGGATTCCTTGAAAGTTCCGTCAGCCTGATTGATATAGAGGTAATCGTCCTCGGTAAAATCATTGGAAACATACAAGTCCATCCAACCATCCCCATTGATGTCAGCCATGCCTATACCCAACCCAAAACCCAAGCTGCTTGAAAGAATTCCTGCTTCTTCGGTCACTTCAACCATCCTGTTTTCTCCTTCAGCCAAAAGATTTTTGAAAAGTTTGTCTCCTCCTTTTTCATCCTGATTCGTGAATTTGGTGTCGGCATGGGAAAATACTTCTGGTTTTTTGATGGAATGATTGAGCAAATAGAGGTCTAAGTCTCCATCTTGGTCATAGTCAAAAAACAGTGAATGGGTTGAAAAGCCTACAAAATCCACTCCATATGCTGCACCTTTTTCAGAGAAAGTCAAATCACCGTTATTGATGTAAAGTTTGTTTTTTCCGGTCAGGCCTTTGTAATCCCCGACTTGGGTGACGTAAATGTCCAGCATTCCGTCTCCGTTTACATCTCCCATCGTGACTCCGGTTGACCATCCGCCATCGCCTGTGACCGCCGCTTTTTGGGTGATATCCTCAAATTTGAAATCTCCTTTGTTTAGGTATAGTTTGTTCTCGCCTTGGTTTGAGGAGAAATAAATATCTACCAAACCGTCATTGTTGATGTCCCCTGTAGCCACACCGCCACCATTGTAGAAGTACAGGTATTCGAGAATGTTCATCTCCTCGGAGGATACCAGGTCGTTTCGGAATTCGATTCCGGTTTCTTTGGGATCTAAAAGTTTGAAAAGTGTCTCCTCTTTGGGTTTGGAACAGGAAAATAATCCTATAAAAATGAAATAAAACATTCCTATTACTAAATAGGCCGATGGTTTCAAATCAAAATTTCTAAGCTTCAAAACTTTGTGTCTTTGCGTCTTTGCGGGAAAAATCATTTCTCTATTTTCCAAAATTCCACGGGTTCATTGTTTTTGACTACCATCAAGACTTTCTTTCCTTTCAGATCTAGGATTTTCAAATCTCTGATTTCACCATCTAATCTTAGACCATGTTCTCTGTTTGTCCAATAGTCAAATGTGCCGTCTCCTTTTCCAATCAATACTTCTCCATAGCTTCCGTCATATTGACCTACTTCAGGTTTTGCACCTCTCAGGTTTCCTCCCATGATAAGATCCGGATTGCCATCGCCATTTAGATCTGTGATCAAAAGGGTATACATCCACGAGCGCTGCGCAAATCTAGGTAATGGTTTCATTTCAAATTTCCCATTTCCCTGATTCATCAATACTGCCGAGGAAAGGAAATTCACTTCTTTGACAACCGCAGGAGACAATTGTTCTGGAGTAAAGATATCCTCCAAAGTTTGGTTATTGAATGAGCTGTATTTCAGGTATCTTTTTTTGATTCCAGGTAGCTGACCTTCGAGTTGGTGCTTCAGTGTGAAAGGAACATGTTTTTCACCTTGCTTTTTGACATAAACGTGTTCTACAGAACCGTTTTGGTCAAAGTCGTTGACATACATTTTGATCGGACTTTCTTCAGAGGCTTTGAATCGGGTGTTCAATCCATGGTTTGCCAAGGCAAAATCCGGCTGACCATCATTGTTAAAATCTCCCACCAAGATCGCCTGATACCACCCTTTATACCGGTTCATTTCAGGCATTTCTATTTTTTCAAGCTTATTGCCTGTATTTCTAAAAAATGTCGGGGCCATCCATTCACCCACTATCACCAAATCCATTTTCCCATCGCCATCGTAATCGACCGCAGCGGCATCGGTAACCATTCCCAAATCTTTCAATTGGGGGGCAAATTGTGCCGTCCCGTCCGTAAAATTCCCTTTTCCGTCATTGATCAAAATAGATGAGTTGGGATTGACTCCATAAACAAATGGTACCAACCTCGATCCAGCAAAAAGATCCAATGCCCCATCGCCATTGATATCTAAGGTTCTGATGACCGAAGTGCTGTTGGTCAAAAACTGTAAGCCACTGTTTTCGGATTTGCTAAAATTTCCCTTTCCGTCATTCAAATACAATCTATCTGCCAGATCCGGTGAACCGAATCCGGATTCATTGCCTCCTGATGCCACCACCAAATCAAGACTTCCGTCTCCGTTTGCATCGAAAAATACGCCACTGCGATCTTCAGAGAATTTGTCATTTTCAAACACTATCTGATTGCTTGGCTTGAAATTTCCATTGGCATTTTGGATAAAAAGCTGTCCGGCAAATCCTTTGGCTCCACCGATGAAGACGTCATCAAGGCCATCTCCATTGACATCTCCCCAAATCGCCTTTGGACCTTCGGTAGAAATCATGTGGTAGGTAAGTCGGTCACGGTCAAAATCTACCATGAGATTTTCCTGATGGGTATAGTTCAAAATGGTACTGGGATCAATTTTGGAGAAAATCTGACTTGCAGGCTTTTCAAAAAAGGCAGATCCTTCCGTTGCTTCTTTGGCATCTTCCCATTCCAAAACCAAAGTGGTATCAGAAGCTACATCATTGAGCAAGGTAATTTTTCCGTCCGGCCACCTGACTTGTACTTCATTGAGCCTACTTATTTTTCCCAAACCGAAATTCAATCTTGGATCCACTGAAGATTGAAAACCCCTATTGGGCATCTGTTCCAGATAAAAAACCTGTTCACCAGCTACCAACCTCACCTGGGTGCCGATGGCAGCAGTATTTTTGTCCTTACCGATAAGTTGGATTTTAAGGAATGAATTCTCGGGTTCGAATTCTTTGGTCCTGTTTTTATAAATCAGGACCTCATTGTTGACATTGTTGATGACAAGGTCCATGGCGCCATCGTTGTCAAGGTCACCATAAGCTGAACCGTTGGAATGGATCGGATCTCCCATTCCCCATTCGATGATGACATTTTCAAAAACAAGGTCTCCTTTGTTTTTGAATGCGTAGTTAGAGATTGGATTGATGGGCATCGGGTCTACCAATGCTTTGTAGTTTACACCGGCTTTACTGATGATTTTTTGTTTGGTTTCATCATTGTCGATGAAATTGAGGTAATCCAGATCCGTCAAGTCCTTATAGATACCATTGGCCACGAAAATGTCTTTCAAACCGTCATTGTCCATGTCAAACATCAATGCTGCCCAACTCCAATCTGTCGCTTCCACATTGGCCAGTCTTCCCATATCCGAAAACGACCCATCGCCATTGTTGATATGGAACATGTTTCTCGTGTATTGGTAGTGGTAATCGTGTTGGACATTGAATTGGAACTTGTCATAGCTCTCAAATGTCGTGATCTGTTTGAGGCGTTCTGAGGGCTCGGGAAGCATTTCAGTGACAAAGATGTCTAAATGACCGTCATTGTTGATATCCGCAATATCCGCACCCATGGAAGCTGCTGAGATGGCGCGCATGTAAGTGGTCAGGCTTTCAGTAAAAGTCCCGTCCTGATTGTTGATGTAGAGATAGTCCCTTTCAAAGAAATCATTGGAAATGAAAATGTCCATCCAACCGTCCTGATTGACATCACCGATTGTGATACCTAATCCAAATCCGATTGTACTTCCATATATCCCCGCTACTTCAGAAACATCTGAGAATTTTTCACCGTCATTTCTGAATAATTTATCACCACCGACAGGATCTCTTTTCGGACGTTCATTTTGCATTTTATTGAAGCTTCCGATGGATTGGTAGCTGTTGTTGAGTAAGTAGACGTCCAAGTCCCCGTCATTGTCATAGTCAAAAAATACTGCATGGGTAGAGTATCCTTGATCTGCCAAGCCAAATTCTTCGGCTTTTTCTGTGAAAGTGCCGTCTCCGTTATTGATAAATAACTCATTCTGTTTGTTATCGCCGGCAATATCTCCTGAATTGCAGACATATATATCCAAATAGCCATCGCCATTGACATCTGCCATCGCAACGCCTGTGCTCCATGCACGGGTACCGGCTACTCCGGCGGTTTCAGTGACATCTTTGAACTTAAAATCGCCCTCATTCAGATAAAGTTTGTTTTCCCCCAAATTGGCCGTCAGGTACATGTCAATAAGACCGTCGTTGTTGACATCACCCAAAGCTACTCCACCACCATTGTAGAAATTTCGGTAGGTGAAAATATTGAATTTTTCATCAAATGGAAGGTCGTTCCGGAAGTTGACGCCTGAGGTAGAGGAATCGATTTTTTCAAATAGGGTTTCCTTTTTTTCAGATTCAGATGGCTTGCAGGAGGCAAATGCCGCAATGATCAAAAAGGAAACAGAGAGGGATTTATTAAGATGCATCTTCTACTTTTTTTGTCATTTCGGTGATATCCTTTACACGTAAATCAAGGATTTCGACCCGAATGGTATTGATATTTTTTTTAAAGACTCTGATCAATCTATTTCCATCTATTTTGACCATAGCACTTATTTTTTTGTCTTTGTCAGAAACTTCAAAAAATCCATCCCCAAACCAGGATTCCAAAAGATCAACTACATCGACGATTAATTTTTCGTTTGTGAATTCCTCATTTCCCGGAAACCATTGTGTATATCCAAACTCCATGGGCATGAAAAACAGCTTGTCTTCCTCAAATTCAGGGTAAAAATTCATTACAACACTTTTTCCCGAGGCCACTTTTGGCAGGTATTGGATCTGAAGGTAATGGTCACCATTTACCAAAATCCCATTTTTGTTGTGTTCCCAACAGGTGCCATAGAACTCTTTACGGCCCATTCCAAATCGGATATCCAAAAAAAGATCTTCCTCAATTTTCCCTGAAGCAAGCTCTCTTTCTTTTACCAAATCATATTCAGTCTTTGGTTTGCATGATAATGCCAAACCCAAAGCGATGAACAATATAAATACTCTGATCATTTGTTTTTGATTCTAAATTTTAAGCTTCTACTCTTTTATTTCTCAAAATTTCTAAAAGGTATATATGTCAGATTTCTGGGTTCGTCACCCTGAGTGAAGCGAAGGGTCTCACCTAAAGTAAATGAGATCCTTCAGTCGTACCTCCTTCAGGATGACGCGAAACCATCCGTCATCTCCATACCGGAAATACAAATTTAACTCCTCATTACAACTTCCATATTTCATACCCATTACTTCCCACTGCCGTGGATTTCGAAAACCACCGGCAACTCATTATTCCTACTGACTACAATTCTGTTTCCTTTTGAAGTTTTGATGTTTTTGATATCCCTAATTTCTCCTCTTACAAAGAATCCCGATTGATTGGCAGGAATCAAGTGGAGGTCTTTTTCATTTGATCCTGTTAGGTGCCATCCATAGCTTCCCATGTTGATGCCCAATTCAGGTTTGATCCGGCTTTGGTTTCCTCCAAACAGCAAATGGATTTTTCCTAAATCATCCATAAAGGAATGGATAGCATAGACAGGGCTTCGTTGGATGGTGTAGGGCAGAAATGCTTTTACAAATGTACCATTTCCCTGATTGATAAACAGGCTTGTTTCCAAAGTATGTACATTCAGGACCATGTTTCGGGACAATATCTCTTGGGGGAATAAGTCCTCCAATCTTTTGCTTTTGTAGGAATCATAAGTCAACAATTGCTTTCGCAAGGCAGGTAATTGCTTGATTAAGGTGGATTTCAAAACCAATGGATAGGTGGAGTCACCTTCGTATTGGGTAAGGATTTGTTCGACGCTTCCGTTTTGATCGTAATCATTGATTTGTAATTGCAATGGTTTTTCAGAAGAAGCCTGAAGACGTGTATTGGTTCCTGAATTTCCTGCAAGAATATCAGGCAACCCGTCTCCATTGACATCTGCTACGTGGAGGGTATTCCAAAGACCGCCGGTTTTGTCAAATCCAAATTCAGAGGAAGCATCATAATATTTTCCACTGGCTTTTTTAAATACTTTGATTCCCATCCACTCCCCGACAATCAGAATTTCTTCATTTCCATCCCCATTCAAATCCCCAATCCATGTTTCCCTTGTCATTCCGATATTCTTCAATTCCGGAGCAAACTCCATGGTTTTATCCACAAAAACAGCATTGCCTTGATTTTCCAACAGTGTCACATCACCGGGTACACCGTGGGCAAAAGGCACTGTTCTCGTCCCGATCAAAAGATCCATTTTTCCGTCTCCGGTGTAGTCAAAAGCCTTTGCAAAAGAGGAACTCTGAAAAACCATCGGAAGGCTTTCTTTTGTTTTGGAGAAATTTCCCTTGCCATTGTTGAGGTAAAGCCGATCCAGGTAATTCATGTTGAAAGCACTGAATTCCAAGCTTCCACTAACTACATACAGGTCAAGATCACCATCTCCGTCAGCATCAAAAAACAATCCGTCGACATCTTCAGCGACTGAATCTGCCTCGAATTTTTGATGGATTTGAAAGTCTCCTGAGGGCTTTTGAATATAAATGGAGGAGGCTTGACCTTTTGCACCGGGAAGAAAAAGGTCATCGAGTCCATCGCTGTTGACATCTCCTACAGCCATTTTTGGTCCTTCATTGGAAATCATATGAAACCTCAGCCTGTCTCTGTCAAAATCGATAAAATCGCTTTCCTGATGTTTCCATGGAAGTTTGATAGAAGAGGGTAAGAGGAGGGGATTTGTGACCGCTTTGACAAATTTCCAATCTTCAGTCGCTGTGGAAGGATCCAATACCAACAATTGATCCGGTAATACATCGGTTATCTTGGTGGCTTTTCCATTTGGCCAAAGGACGATCACAGAATCAATTTTCTCTACCTGGCCAAGTCCAAAATGAAGCTTGTGGTCTACGGATGACATATAGCCTTTGACTGGATTGTGCTCCGCAAAGAACAGATCATTTCCGGCAAAAAGTGTCACTTGGGTTCCGAATTGACCCTTGAGATCAAATTGGAGAAAATGGTTTTTGTTGATTTCCCTGCTGTTGTTTTTGAATATGGAAACCTCACCGTTGAGGTTATTGACCACCAAGTCAAGGTCGCCGTCATTGTCAAAGTCAGCATAAGCAGCGCCTGTAGAAAAAGTCAATTGCTCCATTCCTGATTCTGCAGCTATGTTTTTGAACTTGAAATCGCCCTCGTTTTGAAACAGAAAGTTCATCTGAGGATTAGAAGGAAATTCATCAATCATCTTGGTTAACAAAATACTGTCCCGCTTGAATTGGGCAATCAGGTCCTGGTTATTGACATAATAGTCGACATAATCAAAGTCTGTCAGGTCTTTGACTATTCCGTTTGCTACAAAAATATCTTTCAGTCCGTCATTGTCAGTGTCAAAAATCAAAGCCCCCCAACTCCAGTCGGTAGCATGTACGCCTGCCTGTCTGCCTATTTCCGAAAAATGAATCTGATTACTGTTGGGTTGAAAACCAAGATTCCTTTGTAAGGTGTTTCGGGTAAACTGATGGAAATACCCACCTGCAACGTTCGCTTGATACTTGTCCCATTCCTCAAATGGAGTTTTGGTTTTCACCCTCGCCATGGTAGCCGGTAGCATTTCAGTGACAAAGACATCCTGCCAACCGTCATTGTCCAGGTCGGCGATGTCAGCACCCATAGAACCCATGCTGATTTCAGTCATCATGTCTTCAAGAGATTCGCTAAAGGTACCGTCGCCATTATTGATGTACAGGTAGTCTTTTTCAAAAAAATCATTGGAGACATACAAGTCCGGCCAAGTATCCTTATTGAGGTCAGCTACTGTTACACCCAATCCATAACCTATGGCGGAACCATAAATACCAGCAGATTCGCTTACATCGGTATATTTTCCACTGTCGTTTCGGTAAAGTTTGTTCCCTCCAAATGGATCTCGGATATCTCTCTGTCCGATCCTTAGGTCATTTACACCTATAGACCTGATGGAATTGTTGAGCAGGTACATGTCCAAGTCACCGTCTTTGTCATAGTCAAAAAATACTGCATGCTGGGAAAGCCCTTCATCGGCTATTCCAAATTCTCTTGCACTTTCTGTGAATGTCAAGTCACCGTTGTTGATAAAAAGTTCATTATAACGCTGAGTTCCACCCAAAGGGCCGGATTTACATACATATATATCAAGCCAACCGTCAGCGTTAATATCGGCCATGCTTACTCCGGTCGACCATATTCCCTTTACAGCCAATCCTGCTTTTGCGGTAATGTCTTCAAATTGAAAATTTCCTTTATTGAGGTATAATTTATTTTCTTGTTGGTTTCCGGACA
This sequence comes from Aquiflexum gelatinilyticum, assembly GCF_024741135.1. GTDB lineage: Bacteria > Bacteroidota > Bacteroidia > Cytophagales > Cyclobacteriaceae > Cognataquiflexum > Cognataquiflexum gelatinilyticum. The sequence continues at coordinate 49,112 of NZ_JANSUY010000027.1, read as the reverse complement.
AAAAGATATCAACCAAACCGTCATTGTTAATATCACCAAGGGCTACACCTGCCCCATTATAAAAATTTCTAAAAAGATAAGGATTGAATTTTTCGTTATATTCTAGGTTATTGTTGAAGTTGATTCCTGTCAACTTTTTATCCATCAGTTCAAAAAGAGTTGTTTTTTCTTCTCCCTTTTTTGCGCAGGAAGAAAAGAGGAGTAAGCCAATTAAAAAAAAGAAGATGTTATGTGTCAGTGAAGACATTTTGGAAGGGTTAATATGCGATTGGGTTCTGTTTTCTAATCCGAAGGTATCCATTAAATCAAAAAGAAGTGCACGGATGTGCACTTCTTTTATCATTGTAATATCAAAATATTTGGATTAATATCCAGGATTTTGTGTCAGGTTTGGATTAGCCTGAAGCTGTCCTTGAGGAATCGGGAACAATGTTCTGAAGGGCTGAGAAGCAGGCTTCTCCCACCATGCAGCAGTGTATTTTCCGAATCTAATCAAATCAGATCTTCTTTGGCCTTCAGCAAAGAATTCTTTTCCTCTTTCTGCCAATAAGATATCAGCATCCAAAGTAGTCAAAGCAGGCGCTGAAGATCTTGTTCTGATCTGATTTACCAAAGCAATGGCGTCTGCGGTCCTTCCGAGTTTCCATGCGCATTCTGCTTTCATCAAGATGACATCACCATATCTGAAGATCGGGAAGTCGTTGTTCAAGCTGTTTGCAGATCCAAGTGGAACTTCAAATTTGTTGATTCTGGTTCCGGCTTGTCTGAAAGCATTTGGAGCCAATTGATTGATTTCAGGAGTAAAGTTTACAACGGGTCCGTCAGGATCTCCAGCTTCAGCGGAGGCATCTATCAAGTCAACTCCTGTAGAGGATCTTTGGATTCCTTCTCTCAAAGAACCTTTTCTTAAGTCTCCTGCTTCAAAGCTGTTGTAGAATTCTTCCAAGGCTGTATAACCATTCCATGGCTGTTCTACCAAGTTGAAAGTAGCTTGGTTGACATAATGGAATGTCATGTGGTGGATATTAAAACCACCTGCATTGTTTGCGTCATAAGGAAGAGTAAACATATTCTCAGTTGAATTTGCATTCGTAGCTGAGAAATTTTGGAAGAAATTAGGAGTCAAACTGTACTGACCTGAATTGATGATCACATCCAAAGCAGCTTCAGCATCAGCCCATCTTCCTTTGGAAGGATCCAATACTCCCGGAGTAGTGCTCAAATAAACCTCAGCATTTAAATAAAGCTTGGCCAAGATCATGTGTGCGGTCCAATAGTTCAAGTTGGTCTTCACATTGGTTTTTGGAAGTAAATCCACATTGTCTTTGATGCTGCTTTCAATGAAAGCGAAAACTTCAGCCCTTGTGTTCTGTGGAGGATTTCCACCTCTATCAGTTTCCACAATGATAGGCACATTACCGAAGTTGTCAATCAACCACAAGTAAGCCAATGCTCTCAAAACTCTCAATTCTGCACCCAAGGCTTCCACATCAGGATATTGCTGCAACAACAAGTTGGTCTCACCAACGATTCTGAAGCAATATTGCCAAGCACCGTTGTAAGCTCCGTCACCAACAGCCCATGTATGTCTGTGGTTTCTTAGCCAAATACCTCCATCTTCCCAGTCAGCCCCTTTTTGAGGAATTGCCAATTGGTCAGATGAAACTTCGTTGATACTGTACATACCTCCGTGACCTCCCCAGTTGCCGACTACGGCAGCATAAGCAGATTGCTTCAGTACTTCAATCAACTCGGGACGTGGGCTATTTGCCAAATCTTCTTGGGTTACCCCAGTCAGAACTTCCTGTTCCAATTCCCAGCATGATCCCATGGATACTGCCACGAGACCTCCAACAAATAATGATTTAATTGATCGTAACATATTTATTTTGAGTTTATGTTATTTTAATGTAAAGGTTAAACCTGCGGTCCAGGTTCTAGGCACGAAATAAGTATTTCTTCTTTCGATACCAGGAGCTAATGGATTTCCATCATCTGTCCATCTAACTTCAGGATCTACACCTGAAAACTGAGTGATCGTAAAAAGGTTTTGAACACCTGCATACAACCTGAAATTGCTGATTGCAGCAGATTTGACAGGAAGGTTATAGCCCAACTGCAAGTTGTCCAACCTTACAAAGTCTCCTCTTTCCAGATAAAGGTCAGAGAATGTTGGTGTAGATGTAACAAGTGGGTTGGTTGGCGTATTTTTGGTCACAACAGAGTTCCAAGTATTAGAAGCGCCATCAGCATTTTCATAGAAACCTCTGAAAGAGTTGTAGATCAAGTGGCCAACACTACCTCTTAGTAAGAAATTCAAATCCCAGTTTTTGTAAGAGAATGAGTTAGAAAAACCAAAGTCAGCCGTAGGAAGTCCATTTCCTAAGTTCTCAAATTCTTCAGGTCTTTCTGTGCTGAGGATGTACTCTCCGTTTTCGGTCAAGCCCAAGAATTTCGGTCCATAGAAATTACCGATTTCCTCACCCACTCTGTTCCAGACGATTTCGTTATTGTTTTGTCCCGGAGATCCTGGAGTTGCCTGACGGATTTCAGGAAGGCTGATAGAACCAACGCCGATTCGATCGATAGTTGTTCTTCTATAGATCGTGAAATTCGCAGAAGGATTCCAATTGACAGCACCCAATTTTATATTATTGACATTTACTAAGAACTCAAAACCTGCACTTGAAAGATCAGCGATATTCGCCCAAATGGTGGTGGCGGTGTAGAAGTTGCCTGGAAGGAATTCATTTGGAGCACCTACAGGAACTTGTGTGTTGAACAACAAGTCAGAGATGTTTCTTCTCCAGTAATCCATCGTACCTGTGATTTTACCATTCAATAAAGCATAATCCAAACCGAAGTTCAATTCTTGGGTTGTTTCCCACTTCAACTGAGGGTTAGGGTTTGAAAGTTGGTTAACTCCCACAAATACAGAGTTGATTGGCTCTGCAAGGTTCAAAGGGATTCTATTACCGTTCCCGAAGATACCCAAAGCCAATGTTGGGGAAGGAGGCAACTGACCTACAACACCCAAAGAGACTCTTGGCTTGAATTGGCTGAATGGCCCCATGTCCAAAACCTGCGTCAAATCAGCACCTGCGGTTACTGCAGGGAAGATACCGGTTTGGTTTTCTTTACCAAATCCTGAATAAGTCTCAGCCCTTACTGAGGCAGAGAAGAAATAAGTATTGTTGTAGTTAAAGTTTGCCCTTCCAAACACAGAATTCAAAACCGCTCTAGTAGCAAATGAACCCATGCCTGTGCCCGGACCGAATCTTAGACCACCTGCACCTAGGTTGTTTGCACCTTGGTCAAATAGAAATCTTGAAGATGAAGCGTTAAAACCGTTTTCATTGAAGATCTGGGTTTCAGCACCTCCCAAGAACGTGAAATCCATTTTGTCAAAAATTTCATCTTGGAATCTGATGGTTCCATTCCAAATACTGGTTGTTCTGTTAAATAAACTTTGACCCGCAGAACCACTTCTACCAAAACCGACATTATAATCCTGATAAGAGAAAAACTCTGTAGAATTGACTGACAATCTATCTTCTGAAAACTGTGTTGCGATGATAAATTTATCACTCAAGTCATATTCCATTCTGTAAGAATATATCGCACTCTTAATGTCGTTTGTGAATTTTTGTTGATTGATCAAAGCAACTGGGTTGAAATAATCAAACAACGGTCTTTGGAAATAACCACCAAAATCCCTGTTTGCATTTGCAATACGAGTATCTCTGTCGACAGTTGATTCACCTGTGCCGATAAAGTCTCTTTCAAAGATAGGAGCAGTTGGGTTGTAAATAGTAGCATATCTTACCGCTTCACCATTTACATCAGTTGTATTTGTCTGCGTATATGCCAATCCCATATTCATTCTCAACCTGTTTTGCAATGCACCATGGTTCAAGTTGAAACGGGTGTTGAGTGTTTCCCTGTTAGTTCCTTTTACGATACCGTCGTTATTACGGTAGTTGACAGAAGCAAGGTAGTTGGTGTTTTCAAAACCGCCTGTTACAGAAGCATTAACTGTTCCGTTCAAAGCAGTCTGGGTAACTTCATCTCTCCAATCGGTTCTGGAACCATAATCTGTACCTCCTCTTGCCACGAATTCCTCCGGAGAAAGGATAGGAATCAGGTTGGTAGGAACTTCAACTGCACCAAAAGTATTGATGGTGACATTGGAAACCCCTTTTTTGGAAGAACCCTTTTTGGTAGTAATCAAAATCACACCGGCAGCCCCTCTTGTACCATAGATTGCAGCAGCAGATGCATCTTTCAATACGTCAAAAGATTCGATGTCATTTGGATCGACCGCATCAATAGAAGCACCGATGACCCCATCCAATACGATCAAGGGAGATTGCGTAGCACCGAAAGAAGAAATACCTCTCAATCTCAAAGTAGGCTGTGAGTTGGGGTTACCACCTGCACGTGTCACAGAAAGACCGGCTACTTTACCCTGAAGCAATTGGGTTGGGTTAGGGAAGTTACCACGGTTGAATTGCTCTGTTCCGACGTTCGTAACAGCTGAAGTGATTTCCTTCTTGTCTTGTGTACCGTAACCGATTACAACAGCCTCCTGCAAGCTTTGGATATCCTCAGCCAATTCGATGTTGAATACACTTTGGTTTCCAATCGCTACTTCTTGTGCCGTAAAGCCAACGAAAGAGAAAACCAAAGTAGCATCTCCCGGCTGTACGTCTAATTTAAATTTTCCATCCAGGTCAGTGGTGGTACCTCTTGTAGTACCTTTAACCAGAACTGTTACTCCCGGAAGGGGATCTCTTAAGGTAGCATCCAGGACAGTTCCTGATACCTCCCTGCCTTGAGCAAATGCCGAGGCAATACTGAAAATCATCAGTACTGAAACCATAGCAAAAGCCTTTAGTTTTTGTAAATAATTTCTCATAGGGTTTGTTGTTTTGAAAAAAACGAAATTGTTTATGTAGTTGATTTCAATTCTAAATTGAATGTTTAAATTATATTTTGCAATTTTTAACAAATGGCCATTTGGGCTTTTGGTCAAATGCCTGTTAACAGAATAATGTTATTTTTTATTAATCGTTAACAAAATCTATTTTTACAAATAGAATCAGCAACCGAAAACGTTTGAATTTTTCGAATACTTAAAATTTTTCAATTTTATTAAAAATGTGAAAATTGGCTGTTAAAATTAATCGTTTGGGTAAATAAACAGGATGCTGTACCATATTACCATTGAGCAAGCTTATTTTTGCATTTGGAGTTTTTAAGGTCTAAATCATCAATAATCAGGAATTTACATTGGTTTTATTTTGATCAGCTTTTGGCAAGATTGAAGTGAAAAAACGTCCGTTTTATCGAAGGAAATTGGAGAAAGAAAAGCTGAGAAATTGAGGTGACAAGCCTTGTTTTTCTAGGTAAATTTTTGATAGCAAGCCCTAAATATTTATGAATCATTTGAGGGAAAATCAGGTGGATTTCCTTAGGAACCTGGTCAAAAAATTTCCCTATCTCTATTTTAACTGAGTGGTTTTATATTTTTTTGTTGTTATTTTTTCTTTAATTGATGCAACTTTTTTATTCTTATCTGTATCTTAGCCGTATGAAGGTTTTGGATACTAAGAAAAGAAACCATGAAAGAAAAAAATGGGTGCTCGTCTTCCTGATTTGCATTGGTACCGCTTTTTTTTATTCCAATCAATCTTCCAAAAACACCATGGCATACCAACTTTTTAATCCTTTCTATGCTTGGAGTAATGGTGAGGGCAATCCAATTAGGAACATTGTTACCAAATTTATTCCCCAAGAAATTCCCGATAGACTCAAGGAATGGAATTAGATTTTTTGTTTCAAGAGGTAAACATTTTAACCCCTGAAAGACTTCTTACCTTTGGATTTTAATTTGCTAAAATCAAAGAATATCAGCCGTTTAATCCATTTTAAAACATAATGCAGCTACAAGACATCTATATTTATCCCATCAAATCACTTGGAGGCATCAGGTTAGAAGAATCTAAACTGGAAGAGAGGGGATTGAAATTTGACCGGAGGTGGATGTTGGTAGATAAAGAGGGGATGTTTCTGTCCCAAAGGACTTTTCCTGAAATGGCACTTTTACAGGTAGAGGTTGGGGAACAAGGTCTTTTGGTTTTCCATAAAAAAGACAACGTATATAGGATTCAAATTCCGTTTCTCCCCCAATCTGAAATTTTTAAGTCTGTTCAGGTATGGGAAGATGAGGTAATCGGTCAGATAGTGGGAGAAAAAGTCAGCAAATGGTTTTCAGAAATCCTTGGAATGGAATGTGATTTGGTCATCATGCCTGAATCCACTAAAAGGAAATTGTCTCCTAAATATGCGGTCAACAATGAATCTGTTGGTTTTGCTGATGCCATGCCATATCTCTTGATAGGTCAGGCTTCGTTGGATGGGCTTAATGCAAAACTGGAGAAACCTGTCCCCATGGACAGGTTCAGGCCAAATCTTGTTTTTTCGGGAGGATTACCTTTTGAAGATGATGCTTGGGACAAAATCAAAGTAGGGGAGGCTGAATTTAAAATCACCAAACCCTGCGCCCGCTGCGTGATGACGACAGTCAATCAGGAAACGGCTGAAAAAGGCAAAGAGCCCTTAAAGACCTTGGCAACATTCAGGACTTTTGACAATAAGGTGATGTTTGGCCAAAATTTGCTTTTACTTAAAGGAGACAAGGTTAAGGTAGGGGATGAGGTGGTTCCGTTTTTGAAATAGGGATAGCGTATTCTGGTCGCCCACTTACAACTCCGCCGGCCTAATTTTGAGTCCATTGCGACCCTTGCGAAACCTTTGCGTCCATTGCGGTAAATAAAGTTTCCTTATGATTAGGAATAATTTTTCACTGTCTCAATAAACACTTTTACCATCTCGGGATCAATGTCAGGATAGACGCCATGACCAAGGTTTGCGATGTGCCTAGTCCCTTTGAATTGGTCCATCATCAGTCTCGTGGCTGCTTCCACTTCTTTGGCAGAGCCATAAAGTGCAGCAGGATCCAAATTTCCCTGCAAGGTTTTATTGGGACCGATGATATCTCTTGATTCAGCTATCCCCATATTCCAATCCAATCCTATGGTGTCGCAATTCAGTCCGGCCATTTCTTTTCTTGCAAAAAAAGCACCTTTCGCAAAAACCGTTGTCGGTACATTTTGGATGACATCGCAGATTTGTGAGATATAGGGAAGGGAGAATTCGAGGTAATGATTTGGAGGTAAGATTCCTGCCCAACTGTCAAATATCTGCACGAGGTTAGCACCTGCCGCAACCTGTGCTTTCAGGTAGTTGATCGTGCTGTCAGTAATCATCTGCAGCAGTTGATGCGAAAACTCCGGTTGGGTATATAGCATCGCCCTGGACTTGGAAAAAGTCTTGCTTCCTGACCCTTCGACCATATAAGCGAAAATCGTCCAAGGCGCTCCGGCAAATCCTATCAACGGAACCCTGCCGTTCAGTGCTTTTTTGGTGATTTTGATCGCTTCGATTACGTAGCTGAGGTCATCAACTCCATCAGCAATCCTCAGTTTCTTTAAGTCAGAAACATCCTTTACAGTCTCTGGAAACCAAGGCCCTCGCTTTTCCTGCATTTCATAGGGCAATCCCATGGCTTCAGGAATCACCAAAATATCTGAAAAAATAATCGCCGCATCAACGTCTAAAATATCCACCGGCTGTATGGTCACCTCAGCCGCCAATTCCGGTGTCTGAGCCAATTCAATAAAACCGCTCACACTTTCACGGACTGCCCGGTATTCAGGAAGAATCCTTCCTGCCTGTCGCATCAGCCACACAGGGGTTCTTTCTACTTTTTCGCCTTTTGCGGCACGTATCAATAAATCATTCTTCAATTGCATGCTGCAAATATAGAATCCCAATTTGAATTAGGAGGTAAGGATAGAAAACTTATAAAAGACTTTGTCAAAGAAAATAACACTCCTTTTCATTAAAAAACCAATTTTGAGTTCATAAGCCCTATTTTTTATATTCCGATTTACGGAGTTGGGGTACATTTGGATGATTCAAAAGCAAAAAAAAACCTCCGATTTGGAGGCTTTTGAATTTTATTTTCTTGCTTCGAGTTTCACAAAATCGCTTTCGGAAAGTCCAAGCATTTTGACCACTCCTTCATAATCATTGTAATCAATCCTAGAACTGAAATCCGCCGGAACAACTACCACCCTGAATCTTTGGTTTGCAGTCCAATCTGTTCCCAACAGGCTAGGATCGAAATTTGTTTCTAAAAAGACGCTAAAATCATCTTTGCTGAAATCATAATTATAGATCAAAGTACCTTCATCAAAAAGGACTGTCTGAGGCAATGCCCTCCAGATTGTATTGCCATTGGCTGTTTCCCATCGGACATACATCAAGACCACATCGCTGTCAAAAATTGGCGGCTGAAAATCAAAGACAGCCAGATAGTTATTTGCAGATGTAAAATTGACATTCACTTCAAATGCCTCAGCAACTATATTAACTCCTGCCTGACCTTGTGGTCCTTGAGGTCCCGGTACCCCCGGAGGTCCTACAGGTCCTACACAGGCATAAATGGTAGCCAAAGCTCCCACTAGTAATAAAGAAAGTAATTTTCTCATGATAATTCTGGTTTAAAATTTTGAATAAAAGCTAAGAAAGAGAAATTTCAATTTGATTTGTTTCAACTCAACGAAGTAAAATTGAAACAGGTTTTATTTTGTGTTTTTTATCCCAATGACTTTGACTTCGTCGAGCCCGACAAACTGATCAATAAATACCACAGGTTCAGGCAAGCTATTTTCTTTTGCAAAGACAATGATTTTGTTTTTGATTTTCAATGGGCTTGGCATTACAAAACGATGGGCAGTAATGGTGGCAACAATTGCATTTTCATTTGAAAATGAAATGGTTTCAAATCCGGCAGTATCAGGTATCCATTTGGAATCCAGACCTACAAAAACCTCCATCGTATCCAATTTTCCTGCAGGTTCAGAATAGTAAATGGTATAAAGTGCAGCTCCCGGATTGTTATTCTTGATACTTTCAATTTCCTGAAAGGCCTTTGTAAGCTTCTCATCTTGAGGAATTCCCTTAAACTTTCTTCCAACCAAATTAATATTCACATCCTCGACAACCTCAAGGTGGACTTCATTGAAGCCTCCCATTTTATTGAAAACATAAAAACCAATTGCAGTCAATAAAATGACAAAAATGAGAACAATAGTTTTTTTCATGAATGGGATATTACTTGGATGATATTAAAAAATGTTTTCATAAGGTTTTTCCTTAAAGGTAGTTAGATCAAAATAAGTACCGGACTCCGATTGCGCCTTGCAGCCTAAAGTGCCCAAAACGGTCCAACAATTCCATAAAGAAACCAACTTCCCCAAAAACACTGATCGGAGCTTCATCAAAGTAATACTCCGCGCCGCCAAATGCCTCAGGGCCAAAATCCATATTTCTTCGTGTTTCTCTAAGCGTCGCCTGCGAAATGGAAGAATCAGTAAAGGCGTAATCTACCAATACAGAACGAAGCTGAACACCAGCCCCTGCATAGCCCAACAAGTAACCTGAACCGATATTGAAATCATCCGAGAAGTCCTCATGATATGCTCCGCGGAAATTCAATGACCAGGTGTTGGAGGTACTGTGGCCTACATAAAATGCATTGGGGCTTGGCCTGTTGTTGTCAAAATCTCTCCGGTAATATTGACCGCTGTTGGGTCCGACTCTTCCGACCATTCCTTCCAAGGAAATTTTATCATCGATAAAGGTTTTGTAGGTAATTGAAAATGGTTCTCCAAATCTAAGACCGATCCCCGGTTCCTGAGCAAAAGCAAATAACGGTAGCATGGCAAAAGCCAAAACAAGCAACTTTTTCACTGTGTTTTTATTTTTGGTTTAGTTTCTTTACTAGATATGAGATGTGAGACATAAGACGCAAGATACGAGAAACAGGAAGCGAGAGATGAGAATCAAGGTCAGAGATTTGTCCCGTCATCCTGAACCGGAGCTATCGGAGGTGAAGGTTCTATTTCCCGGAGACTCTTCGCTTCACTCAGAGTGACGGCTCGGTACCTTGAAATACCCACTTCTTATCCCGAACTCTTAAATCCTGATTCCCATTTTGAACTCCACCTTATACTTTGTAATTCCCGCTTTCCCTCTCGTACTTCGTAAATCGTACTTCCCTCTTCCCCACTTCCTACCTTTATCCAATGGCCATCGACTTCAGCTGCATCTGATGGAGTTTGGAGTAGTAGCCTCCCAATTCCAAGAGCGACTCATGGGTGCCCGTTTCCTTGATTTCTCCTTGGTTCAGAACCATGATTTTATCCGCTTTTTGGATGGTCGAAAGCCTGTGGGCAATCACAATGGACGTCCTGCCTTTCATCATTTTAGAAATGGCCTTTTGTATCATTTCCTCAGTTTCGGTATCCACCGAGGAGGTAGCCTCATCCAAGATGATGATTTCAGGATTGTAGACGATTGCCCTTACAAATGATATCAGTTGTCGCTGACCAACTGAAAGTGTGGCGCCCCGTTCCATGACATTGTAATCCAGACCTCCGGGAAGTCTTTCAATAAACTTCTTTGCACCTACCAATTTGGCGGCTTTCATAACTTCCTCCCTCGTAATCTCAGGATTCCCAAGGGTAATGTTATTCAATATCGTATCTGAGAAAAGGAAAACATCCTGCAATACCACGCCTATATGTTTTCGCAAAGTACCTAGTTCATATTCCTTGATGTCAGTGCCGTCAAGTGTTATTTTGCCCTTGTTAATATCGTAGAAGCGGTTGATCAGGTTGATGATGGAAGATTTTCCAGCTCCGGTGGCCCCGACCATGGCGACTGTTTCCCCGTGTTTTACTTCAAAATTGATATTTTTCAAAACCCATTCTTCGTCGTTATACGCAAACCAAACGTTCTCTAATTTGATGTTTCCCTCAATTTTTTCTGGCTTGAACTTTCCTTCATTCGGGATTTGGTCATCGCTTTCAAGTAGTTTTAAAATCCTGGAGGAACTTACTACCCCCATCTGCAGGGTATTGAACCTATCTGCAATCATCCTTATTGGTCTGAAGAAAAGCTGCAGGTACATAATAAAGGAGATCAGGATCCCGATTTGGATTTCCATGTCAAATACCCCCGTTGCGCCATACCACACCACTACACCTGTACCGATCGCCTGTATGATTTCAGCGACAGGATAGTAGATCGAATAATACAAGACCGACTTGACATGCGCTACTCTATGTTCTTTGTTGATCTCTTTAAATTTATCGTATTCCCTTTTTTCTCTATTAAAAATCTGAACAATATTCATGCCTGTGATATGCTCCTGCAAAAACGAATTCAGGTTGGATACGGCATTTCTGACGTCATTGAAGGCTACTTTGATTTTCTCTTTGAAAATATAGGTGGAAATAATCAGGAGTGGCAAAGTACTCAAACTCACCAAGGTCAGTTTCCAATCCACATAAAACATCACAGCCAGAATGGTAATCAATTGCAGCAAATCCCCGATAATGGCTGCCAAGCCTTCACTGAAAACATCAGCAAGAGTTTCTACATCGGATACATTCCTTGTCACCAATCTGCCTATCGGTGTATTGTCAAAAAACTTCAACCTCATTTTAAGCAAATGACGGTAAAGTTTGATCCTGATGTCCTTGATAATCACCTGCCCGATCCATCCTGAAAGGTAAGTATGGGCAAACTGTACAAGCGATTGGAGCAAAAGCAGCACAATCAATAGGTAGATGATATTCAGCAATCCTTTACTATCCCCTATAGCCACATAATCATCGATGGCTATCTGGATAAAATACGGCCTTGTCGGTGCCAATACAGCCATGGCAATAGTAAGGAATACCAAAAAATAAAACCGGCCTTGGTATGGCTTGACGAACTCGTATAGTTTCTTTAATACCTGGGCGTCAATGATGTCACCACTTTTGATATTTTCTTTTTCCAGGCTCAAAATATTTCAGTATTTAAATAAATATATCTTCGTGATAAACAACCCTGCAAAGGTATAGACCTTGGGCCGGAGAAGCAGATTTTGCCTGACTCCGGTCTTTACTGTCCAAAATTTCTTGAAACTGCCCACAATCCAATCTACCCAAACCCACGTGGACCAAAGTTCCTACAATCGCCCTAACCATTCCACGCAAAAATCTGTTGGCAGTTATATGAAAGAGCAATTGATGGTCATTTTGTTCCCAATACGCTTCTTTTATTTTACAATTAAAGTGGTTGACATCGGTATGGACTTTCGAAAAGCATTGAAAATCTTCATGGTCCAACAGCAATTTTGCGGCTTCATTCATTTTGTCAATGCAGGGCTTGTGGTATACCAACCAAGCACTTTCTTCTTCGAATGGGTCTTTGCGCAAAGTAATGCGATAAAGGTAGCTTCTCCACCTTGCATCAAATCTGGCATGGGCATCATTTTTCACTTTAAGCAAAGAATATACCGCAATGTCTTTTGGAAGGACGCCATTGATGCGTTTGACAAAATCCTCTTGGTCAAGGTTTAAATCAGTATCAAAATGCGCAAACTGCTGAGAAGCATGTACACCAGTATCCGTTCTTCCGCTACCGGTAAGGTATGAAGGCTGTTTCAAAATCACAGAAAGCGCTTTTTCCATTTCTGCCTGCACAGAATGGGCGTTTTTCTGGAATTGCCAGCCATGATAATGTGTCCCGCGGTAAGCGAATTCTATAAAATACCTTTGGATTTCCATTTTACAGTGCAAAGATATTATTCGGAGGCAAATAAAAACCACCTTTTATACAAACCTTGCGATTCAAAAAATTACCCCGTTTCTTTGTCAAAATTTAAAGTCAAAATGATACAACGCATACAGACCATATTCCTGTTTCTCGTGGCAGTAGCCATGATATTGGTAATTTCCTTCCCCATCTGGCAGCAAGTCAACCCAAGCCAGACCCAACTGATGACCCTCACTGCCTGGAATCTGACGACATTAGATGTTGTGGGTCAGGAACCTGTGGATACTTCCTCCAAAATTTTTATTGGCATTCTTGCAGTCATTTCTGCAGGGATTGCAATTTTCAGCTTGACGCAATATAAAAACCGAACAAGGCAGATGTTTCTCAATATGGTCAATTCTTTTGTGATGGTGGTAAATGTCGGACTCATAATTTGGACCACTCACACAGCCAATGCCCTCATCAATCCCGAGGTCAACGGTGCTTTTGTGACCGGGTTTTGGGCGATTTTCGGGGGAATGATCTGTAACCTGCTTGCAAATAGATTTATCCGTAAAGATGAATTGCTTGTCAGGTCTGTGGACAGAATCCGATAAAATTACCATATACATAATGATACAAAAGCCGGCGGTTGATTTCGCTGGCTTTTCTTTTTATAAATAGTAAGTTTGAAAAAAAACAGCCATGAGACTCGAAACACTAGCCATACACGCCGGAAATATCATCACGGATTCCCACCAACCTGCTGTGCAGCCGATCACGACTTCTACCACTTTTGTACACCATGAAGGTTCCGTGATCTATTCCAGGGCTAATAATCCCAACAGGATGGCTTTGGAAAATGTATTGGCCAAACTGGAACATGGCGAAGATGCGGCTGCTTTCTCTTCAGGAAATGCCGCTGCTTTGGCAGTTTTTCAGGCTTTGGAACCGGGAAGCCATATAATTGCACCGGACGACATGTACCATGGAATCCACCGCCAATTGGTGGAGATATTGAAAGGAATTGTGGAGGTTAGTTTTGTGGATTTGGCAGACCTGGAAATGGTCAGAGCTTCTGTTAAACCCAATACCAAACTCCTTTGGATCGAAACCCCTTCCAATCCTTTGCTCAAAATTACAGACATCCGTGCACTTGTGGCAATAGCAAAAGAAATCGGGGCGAAAGTGGCCTGCGACAATACTTTTGCAACATCTGTTTTTCAAAATCCAATCCTTCTCGGGGCAGATATCGTCATGCACAGCACCACCAAATACCTCGGTGGGCATAGCGATATTTTAGGAGGGGCTCTGATTTGCAAAAAAGCAGATGATTTTTGGCAACGAATCAAAATGATCCAACATGTTGGAGGGGCAGTCCCTTCTCCATTTGATACCTACCTTTTGGTCAGAAGCATCAAAACCCTGGCTTACCGGATGAAAGGCCATGCGGAACATGCAGGCATTATTGCCGAATTTCTTTACAGCCATCCCAATGTGGAGGAAGTTTGCTATCCTGGATTGAAATCCCACAAAAACCACCATGTGGCTGCTTCACAAATGTCAGGTTTTGGTGGGATGCTTTCTTTTATGGTCAAAGGCAGTGCGGCAGAGGCAGACAGGGTAATTTCCAAACTGAAATATTTTACCAACGCAACTAGTCTAGGAGGAGTAGAAAGCTTGGTCGAAAGAAGAGCGGCGGTCGAAGGACCGGATTCTAAAACACCCTCAAATCTGATCAGAATGTCAGTGGGTTTGGAACACTTGGATGATTTATTGGAGGATTTGAGTCAGGCCTTACAAGAATAAAGGCTGTTCAGGACAGCCTTTATATTTTTGAAACGGTAAGCTAAAAAAGGGCGACCAACACAACTGTTTCGTATGCTTAGTAAATAAAATAAAATTTTTTTAATTCGTGAAATTTTTAATCCATTATTTTCTTATTCATCGAAATTTTACCAAAACTTAATTTGGCAATAGATTAACCTGCCCAACCCTCTCTATCCAGACTTCTGTACTGGATTGCTTCGGCAAGGTGCTCAACTTTGATGGTTTCACTTTGATTAAGGTCAGCAATTGTTCGGGATACTTTCAGAATTCTATCATATGCTCTTGCCGAAAGTCCAAGTCTTTCCATAGCTGTTTTAAGAAGGGCTTTGCCTGCCTCATTGATCTGACAGACTTCTTTGACGAGGTGTGACGGCATCATGGCATTGCAATATACTTCAGGGTTGTTTTTGAAGCGCTCAATCTGAACTTCCCTGCCAATGATAACCCGCTCTCTGATGGATTTGCTGTTTTCCGTTTTTCGGGTTGAGGTCATTTCTTCAAACCGTACCGGTGTGACTTCGACGTGCAAATCTATCCTGTCCAAAAGCGGGCCGCTGATTTTGTTCAGGTAACGTTGCACAATTCCGGGACCGCAGACACATTCCTTTTCGGGGTGGTTATAATAGCCACAGGGGCATGGATTCATGCTGGCTATCAGCATAAAATTGGCTGGAAACTCTACTGAGACCTTCGCCCGTGAAATCGTCACTTTCCTTTCTTCCAAAGGCTGACGCATCACTTCCAACACAGTACGCTTGAACTCCGGCAATTCATCCAAAAATAATACTCCGTTATGTGAAAGCGATATTTCTCCTGGTTGGGGATTGCCTCCACCGCCGACCAAAGCGACATCACTGATGGTGTGGTGTGGAGATCTAAAAGGCCTGTTGGCTATCAAAGAAGCGTGCTTTCCAAGTTTTCCGGCTACGGAATGTATTTTGGTAGTCTCCAAAGCTTCTTGTAAGGAAAGCGGTGGGAGAATAGAGGGAAGTCTTTTGGCAAGCATGGTTTTTCCTGCGCCGGGAGGTCCGATCATGATGACATTGTGCCCGCCGGCCGCTGCGATTTCCATCGCCCTTTTGATGTTTTCCTGTCCTTGCACATCTGCAAAATCAAACTCATATTGCTCCAGAGAATTATAAAATATATCCCTGGTATCAGTCACCAAGGGTTCAATTTCCAATTCGCCTTCAAGAAATTTGATTGCCTCTTCCAAAGTATTGACTCCAATGACGTCAAGTTTATTCACTATGGAAGCTTCTGAAGCATTTTCTACCGGGAGGATAAATCCTTTGAATCCTTGTTTTCTTGCTTCAATCGCAATCGGCAAGGCTCCTTTGATGGGTCTCAAGTTGCCGTCAAGTGAGAGTTCACCCATGATGATATAGCTTTCCAATTCAGGAAAAAGCACTTGTTCGGAGGCTTTCATAATCCCCAAAGCGATGGGAAGGTCATATGCTGAACCTTCTTTTCTGATATCAGCAGGAGCAAGGTTGACTACCATTTTTTGCCTAGGCATGCGGTAACCGAAGTATTTGAGAGCAGATTCGACCCGCTGCTGACTTTCTTTTACAGCAGAATCAGGCAATCCTACCATAAAAAAGCTCGTTCCTTGTCCGACATTGACCTCTATGGTGATGACTTTGGCATCAACACCCGAAACAGCACATCCAAAAGTTTTTGCGACCATTGTATTAAAATTAAGGCAATAAAAAAAGGAAACCTATTGGGTTTCCTAAATTAGCTATTTACTGCAAATATCCTTTAGTTATTTAAAATTTTGTCTTTTGCGAAGTACTGAGGCCTCTCTTTCTTCCTCAATGCTATCTAATTTCTTCTCAATGTTTTTGAGTTTTATGCCTTGTTCGAAGTCATAGAGTTTTGCTTTCAGTTCGTTTTTCTCTGTTTCCTTTTTTGAAAGTTCTGCTTCCAAGTTGTTTTTTGCCATTGTACTGATACCCCAAGAAATTAAGAAAAGCAATAATCCTATCAGGAGAAAATTGACTACCAAAGTTGGGGTCAGTTCCTCGATCTTCAATATGCCTTTAATATTGTCAAATAACAGGAAAATGACCAACGCTATCGCAAAATAGAGAGTGGTAACCAGGTGCGAGATTTTATCTATTTGTTTCATATGATTGCTGAATTTAAGTTATTCCAAATTTATTAAACTGACTGCATTGTAGAAAGTTTCTTATACAAACCTTCTTCCAAAATGAGTTTTTGATGGGTTCCGCGCTGCACGATCTGCCCTTTTTTGATCACAAGGATTTCATCTGCATGTTGGATGGTACTGAGTCTGTGGGCGATTACCAATGTTGTACGGTTTGCCATCAGATTAGTTAGGGCTTCTTGGACCAGTTTCTCTGACTGCGAATCCAAAGCCGAAGTCGCTTCATCCAAAATCAGGATCGGAGGGTTTTTCAATACCGCACGCGCAATACTGAGTCGCTGCCTCTGACCACCTGAAAGCTTCGAACCACGCTCCCCGATGGAAGTTTGATAGCCATTTTCCAATTCGACGATAAATTCATGGGCATTGGCAATCTTGGCAGCTTCGATGACTTTCTCCTCGGATATTCCTTCAAGCCCAAAGGCGATGTTGTTGAAAACCGAGTCATTGAACAAGATGGATTCTTGGGTGACAATTCCCATCTGTTTGATCAGAGAATTGATTTCTATGGCTTTCAAATCCACTCCATCCAAAGTCACTTTCCCTTCTGTGGGATCATAGAATCTTGGAACAAGGTCTGCAATCGTTGATTTCCCCCCGCCTGATGGTCCCACCAAAGCAATGGTCTTTCCTTTTTGGAGACTAAAAGAAATATTATCCAACACCTTTTCCTTTTCATAGCTGAAAGAAACATGGTGAAATTGTACAGAATCGGTAAAGGTGTCGATAATAATGGGATTGTCTGAATTCTTGATTTCGCTTGGCGTATCGACTACTTTGAAGATCCTGTCGGCAGAGGCCAAACCCCTTTGTATGCTGCTTGCCGCCCGGGAGATTTCCTTGGCAGGATTGAGTACCTGCGTAAAGATGATGATGTAGGTGATGAAATCTGAAGCGCTCAAGTCCGAACTGTTGTTCAATACCAAACTCCCTCCATAGACCAAAATCCCCGCTACTACTGATACACCCAAAAACTGGGAAATCGGCGAAGCCAATTCGTTTTTCTTGGCCATTGAAATATTCACATCGGAGTAATAATCAGTCTCCCCATCAAACTTGCTTCTGATGTATTTCTGTGCACCAAATGCTTTGATGACGCGCATGCCACCTATGGTTTCATCCAATATATTGACAATCCTTCCAAGTGATTCTTGGCTTTCGACTGCCTTCTTTTTCAGCCTTCGTGTAATCCCGCCGATAATTGCCCCGGAAATCGGAATCACCAATATGGTAAACAAAGTCAGTTTAACGGACATGAAAAACAACACGGCAAAGTAAAGAATGATGGTTACAGGTTCTTTGAAAACCACCCTCAGGGATTGAACAATGCTGTTTTCCACCTCTTGGATATCATTCGTCATCTTGGACATCAGGTCGCCTTTTCTCTCATTGGAAAAGTACCCGATGTGCATCCTTGACACCTGCTCAAAAATCGACATCCTCATTTTCTTGATGACTTCTGCACGGACTTTAGCCAAAACTACCCCAGAGAGATAGGTGAAAAGATTTGCAAGAAAAACGGAAATGACGATGATGATACAGACATAGACCAAAGTCCCAAACTTTCCATAAGCCTCTGAGATCTGATGGAAATAGAAATTGAACAGGGTCAGAAAATAGTCAATTGTGAAAGTAAAATCAGGCTTGTTGAGGTATTTGCTCATGTCAGCCTGCGGAGCCTGTTCGAAGATCACATCGAAAAGAGGCTTCAGCAAAGTGAAATTCAGCAAGCCAAAAACAATGGCTAAAATCGTATATAGAACGTATATCGGAAAATACCTGCGGTAAGGCCGGGCATAAGACAAAATACGGAGGTAAGTATTCATGAAATGCTTTTACGGATTAGTGGCGCAAGTTACGGAATAAAAATAGGTTTTGGTTTTTTGTAAAAATTCAGAAAACCCAATTTCATTCCAATAACCTATAGTAAATAACCAAATAACCCAATAACCATTAACTCAATAACCAATCCTAAAAATTAAAATCATTCCTCACCATATTCACCCTGATCGAAAACTGGGTAAAATTGGTTGACTCCGGGCTGGAAAGGTCTTCCGCGGTTCGCTTTCTGTAGCTATGGCTTAGGTCCAAAAATACATTTTGTTTGACCATATAGCTCAGGTTCAGGTTGCCCATGATCACAGTATTTTCCACGCCCTGACCGATATAGTGGCCATAGAGGCCTTTTCCGGTATTGGTTACGGTGCGGTTTTTCAGCACATCTTTGCCAAAGTTCACTTCCGGTGAAGGATCATCGCCATAGAATTGGTACAGGCCAGTAAATGTGGCAAAGAGACGCGGCAGAAACTCGGGCTGATACCTGATGATGCCAATGGCCTCCTTGAAGTTGGCACCAAGTGGGTGAGTGAGTGGTGTCCTGTAGTTGGAAAAGGACTGGTAAGGCCTTTTTTCCTGATAGGTATAGGGTCTTGCCTGATTGTATTCAAGTTGCAGGTCGAGGTTTGGGATTTTTAGCACATCGATGTATTTATAACCCACCTGTATCCCATGTTTGTTGCGGGAAGAATTTTCACCCTCCAATTCAAAAAATTCGGTAAAGACAAATTCATTCAAGGCAAACTGTCCGTAAAGCTGCATGCCACGGGTCATGTTCCATTTGAAATCCGTACCAAGCATCAACTTGTCAGGTGAACCGCCCTGATGCTCTACCCACCGGTAAAAGATAATGGGATTGAGGTAGTTCCAGTCAAATTGGTCAGACATGATGGATTCAAATATACCTATGTTTAGCTTTTTCCCTAGATTGACCCCAAGTCGGTGCATGGCAAACCATTTTTTGGGATAGCGGATTTTGTCTGTTGGCCGGCCCTGATTGTCAAAAAAGATGTCCGCAGTCTGCTGTGCCCAAAGGTTGGTCAACTGAAATCGCCAGATTTTAGTATTCAGCTTGAAAAACAGGTAGGGGTTGGAAAAATCCGAAAGGATCATAGAACGGTAACCTTCTCCTGTAAAGTTCCGGTCCTGACCAAATTGGGCTTCGATGTGCCTTGTGACATTGAAACTCAAATGTGCCCGTGCCGAAAAGAAGCCATAGCCGGTTTCATTGTACCTTTTCCAAAATCCTTCTCCCGGTATTGCACCGCTGTGTTCGGCAAAGTCCTTGACCCAAGAGGGAAAAATAGTCTGTGTGGAAGTCATAAAAGTATAGAAAGCGACCTTTCTGTCTATGCTTCCCCTGATTTCTATTCCCCGGGAATTGCGGAAGCGCATCTCATCTATCCCGGGCTCAAATCCCGCAGCAAGGTATAAAACCGGATTGATGTGGATGTCTACCACCGAATCACGGTAATGGTAAAAGTCGGCAGGTTTGGTGTAAAGGTGCTTCAGAAATGGTTTTTTGGAGGCTTCAGTTTCTCCGCTGATAAATTCCCAATTGTCGTTGCTCAGGTAGTTGAAGTTGAACTTGTCAGCTTTGGAGCGGGAAATATCAGCCTCAGAAAGTGAATCCCGAAAAGCCGCAACATGGTCTCTCCTGTAAGGTTTGAAGCCTGTATGAAAATTCGGGTTGTTTTTGCCTTCCAGGATTTCGTACCGCTCCAGCATATGGTAATAATCCCTGTTGAAAGGGATGTAAGCACCTTGGGCAAAACCATCAAGGGTAAAAAAAGCAGCAAGACAAAAAGTCAAAAGAAATTTTTTTTTCATAGGGGTGATGCTATAATGGTGTAAAGCTAAAAAAAACAGTGGAAAATGGAAGGAGGGGATCAGGTTTTCAAAGACTGGGATGTCTTTCTTTCTCAGATAGAAAACTTTTTATGGAGTTAAAAAAATTATTCTCGGATTATCAACTGATTTGTTATACTCTTTTTTGAAATGGGACTGGTGATATTTCAGGCCCATAACATCCTTTTGAAAAATGGCTACGGATATAGTTTGAGTTTTAATAATCCTAAAGTATCTTTAGCTCTAAAGAAAAGTTCTATTTCATTTAGATGGGAAAGACTTTATACCATAAATCAGTCTATTTATGAAAAGGCCCCGAGTTTTTAATTTTTCCTTAGCCGTAAATTTGTTGTGTTTTTGTCTTCTTTCCATCCATTCCGTCCAAGCCCAAGACAAGCGGTCGCCGTTTTATCAGGAAAACAAATACGCTGATTATCCCTTTATCACCTTCCGGGAAAATTTCTTAAACCAGCCTGTTTACTATATCAATGGCCAAAAAGCCAAGCCCCAGGAAGTCCTTGCTTACCTCGAAATCATGCCGGGAGATGCACAGGATTTTGCGGCAAACATTTCCAAATTACGAATCGGTTCTGCACTTTATTTTGCAGGACGAGCTGTCAGTTTGGGTACAATGGCTTACTTATTTACCACTGAATTGATTCAAGAAAATTATACTACTTTCTTCTTGGTGACACTTGGAGGGGAGGTTTTGGAAAGTGTTGGTGGAGGCATGGAGCGCAATGCCAAAATGCACCTGTCCAATATTCTAGAATCTTACAATTATGTGATAGATAAGGATAGGTTAGGATCGCATTACTTGAAAATGAAAATTGAAGGAAACCTGATCGGCCAAAAAATCAACATCTATGACGGTCCAAATATGCTGAATAAAGCGCAAATCAGAACCCTGATGGAAAACAGGCCTGACATGTATGCGGACTATGAAAAAGCAATCCGAAAACAGACCTTCGTAAATGCTTTGGATTTGACAAGATTAGGCCTTCAGTTGGTGTTTACATGGTATTTCATTTCTCCACAGTTTCAATCTTCCACCCCTAATGATATCCTGCTGCCATTGGTTTTTACCAGCCTCGGCTTGAGCATTGTATCTGGTCAGGTTCGGCGAAGTGCAAGAAACCACACCAGGTCAGCTTTGGACAGGTATAATTTTGGAGATGCAGCAGTTCCGTTAAGCAGAAATACCTTCTCCAACCCGCCAATAACCAATTTCATTTCGTTTGGGATTCCTTTGGAGGGACGGGGGAAATGAGAGGGTAGAGACGAGATTTTAGAGCCGAGACCAAATAGCGGAAAAAGTTCAGATAACAACTTACCCTTGTCATTTAGAAGAAGGTACGGTTGAGAAATCTTTTAGGGTTGGTTTAAAAAAGGATAGATATCTCCTAAGTCGTGGTGACAAGGTAAAGCCTTTAGCAAATGTTATATCAGCGTAAATTTTAACCACCCAAAAAAAATGTTCTTAACTTCTATTAATGGGTTTTAGATTTTTCCTTTGCGTCCCTGCGTCTTTGCGTGATTCTTTTTCTTCAACAAACCCAAAATTCAAACCCAAATATCGAGAGACAAGAGACCCTTCGTACCTCAGGGTGACGGAATCCGTAAACTTGACAACCTGATAACCTGACAACCCAACCTATACAACAACTACAACGATTATTACCAAAATCCCCAAACCCCCTTTGCTCCTTTGCGTCTTTGCGAGATACTTAATTCCTTCACCCGTCAAATTATTACCAAACAAGATTTGGATACATTTCAAAAAAGAAATAACTTTGTGCCTCATTTCGGAAAAGCGATAAAAAGATAAATAGCAATACAATGAAAAAAGACATTCATCCTAATTACAGAGATGTCGTATTTTACGATACTTCAAGTGAATATAAGTTCATCACCAAATCCACCATCCAGACTTCTGAGACGATCGTATGGGAAGATGGTAACACTTATCCGGTATACAAAGTCGAAGTAAGCTCCAACTCACACCCTTTTTACACAGGTAAGAAGATGATGTTGGATACAGCAGGTCGTGTTGACAAGTTCAACAAGAGGTACGCCAAAAAATAAATTTACCAGCCTGCTAGCAGGTAAAGGTCTCCCGGAATCGGTTTTCCGGGAGACTTTTTTATTTTTGTACCATGGACAATCTGATTCTATTCGATGACCCTGCCATCCGGGGTTCTTTGTTGCCATTTACTTTTACCAGGCCTATCGGGGATATCCGGGTGGGGATTTTGAAGATTTCGGAGAAATGGGAAAAATACTCAGGCGACCAACCTGGGTTTTTGACGCAGGATTACCTTTCTGTAAAGTTTCCCAAAAGAGAAGGTGCTGCTTTGATGGTCAATGGAGCCGTTTGCCCGGACCAGATGCTTTGGTCAGCCATCCACCAACTGAAAAGCACCGAGTCACTTTGGTCCAATAACCTTTTGGTTGCTGCCTTTTCAGAAAATCCCGGTTCCTTTCATCCAGATCAGGCAAAATCTTTGACCAAGATCCATTATGAAGGATCGGTTACAGCCATCCAAAAATCATGGCATATTTTTCAGGTCAATGCTGCTGAGATCAGAAAAGATTATGAGCTGATCACTGCCGGCAGACGGTCGGAACCTTTGGAAGATCCACATACCATAGTATATAATGCGTCACAGGTTTTTATTGAACTTGGGGCAAAAATCAAAGCCGCTGTCCTCAATGCCGAAGGCGGGCCGATCTATATCGGAAAAAACGCCGAAGTGCAGGAAGGTTCACTGATCAGAGGTCCATTTGCGCTTTGCGAAGGTTCCACCGTGAATATGGGGGCCAAAATGCGGGGAGATACGACTGTGGGACCATTTTCTAAAGTTGGGGGAGAGATCTCCAATGCGGTTCTATTTGGCTACTCTAATAAAGGACATGAGGGATTTCTCGGCAATGCCGTGATCGGCGAATGGTGTAACCTCGGTGCCGACACCAATACTTCCAACCTAAAGAACAACTACGCAGAAGTCAAAATCTGGGATTATACCAAAGGTGGATTTACCAATACAGGCTTGCAGTTTTGCGGCCTGATGATGGGAGACCATGCCAAGGCAGGCATCAATACGATGTTTAACACCGGGACGGTAGTCGGCGTAGGGGCCAATGTTTTTGGTGACGGTTTTCCGAGAAATTTTATCCCATCATTTTCTTGGGGCGGTGCTTCAGGGTTCAGTACTTTTCAGGTGAGAAAATTTGAAGAAACGGCCATTGCGGTAATGAAAAGAAGGGGAATGGAATACAACCAAACCGAAAAAGAAATTATCCAAAAGGTTTTCGATTTGACAAGACATTACCGTATTTGGGACAAAGAAGCCTGATAAAAATATGCTGTTTTCATCTATTCCAGGATTGGAAGAAGTAAAGGAGAAAATTGTCCAAGCTGTCAAAAATAACCATTTGGCGCATGCCCTGTTGTTTCATGGGCCGGAGGGTTCTGCAAATCTCAAGATGGCCATAGCATTGGCGACCTATTCGCTTTGCCAACAACCCGGTGACAATGATTCCTGTGGGACCTGCCCTTCCTGCCAAAAAATGTCCCGGCTTGTCCATCCGGATATGAACTTCGTGTTTCCATTGGTGGGGGAAAGTAAGGAAGACGAGGATGAGGAAAATAAAGGAAAAAAGACCGACTTCCCATCCTCATTCAGAGGTTTTGCAATAGAGACTCCTTTTGGGAATGTTTCTGACTGGATTTACAAGAATAACTTTGAGAAAAAGCAGCTCAACATTTCTAAAGCAGCTGCAAAGCAGATCATCAAAACAATTTCGCTCAAATCATTTGAAGGCGGGTACAAGATCATGCTGATCTGGTCTTCGGAATATCTGAATGCCCAATCTGCAAATTCCCTTTTGAAAATATTGGAGGAACCGCCTGCCAAGACACTTTTTATTCTCGTGACTTCCCATCCTGAGCAATTGTTGACGACCATTCTTTCCCGAACCCAAAAGATCATGATCAGGGCATTTACTGATGAAGAAGTGATGCAGCACTTGATACAGGAGCATAAGATTTCAAGGGAAACAGCCATGCAGATAGCACCTTTGGCAGATGGGAATATGCGGGAGGCTTACAGGATGGTGGATCAGGTAGGTGATGAATTTACGCGGTTGGTCAGGGATTGGTTCCGTTCCTGCTATTCTGTGAATGTCAACGAGATGTTGGAATTTGTTGAAATATTCAGTTCCAAAGACAAAGAAGCCCAAAAATCCCTCCTTCTTAGCGGGATCAATGTGATGAGAGAAGTGATGCTGGACAAGTCACAATTGGGGGAATTGATGCGCAGTATTGAATCTGACCGTGAATTTATACATAACCTCGGTGTACATGTCCTCGATGAGGAAAAGCTCATGGCGATCTATCAGGCTTTGAATGAGACTCATTACCATATAGAAAGAAACGCCAATGTCCGGATACTTTTTGCTGATCTGTCATTCCGGATAGCTAGGATCATGAGACCTGCCCAAACAACCTGACTATGAAAAAGACAATCGGTAGAAGGGAAAAAATTTACATCCCAATATGGGGTTTGAAAAATGTCACTGCCAAAATTGACACCGGTGCCTATACCTCCTCGATCCATTGTGAATTTGCGGAGGAGAAAATCGAAAATTCTATTCCGGTACTATATTTCAAAGTTCTTTCCCCAAACCACAAAAAATATAAAAGCAAAGTGATTCGGACTGAAGATTTTACTGAAAAGGTAGTAAAGAATTCCTTTGGTCAGGCAGAAGTCAGGTACAAAGTGAATACAAAAGTCGTTATGTTTGGGGAGGAATTTGATGCCGAATTTACCCTTACAGACAGGTCAAAAATGAGGATTCCGATATTGATTGGAAGGAAATTGTTAAGAGGGAGATTTTTAGTGGACGTAGATTCTATTAACCTGTCAAAGAAATCACAAAAATGAAGATTGCAATACTTTCCAGAAATCCACACCTTTTTTCTACCAAAAGGTTGATAGAAGCCATCAGGACTGCCGGGCATGAGGCTTTGGTCGTGGACCATTCCCTTTGCGATCTGATCATTGAGCAGGAGGGGCCTTATATCATCTACAAAGGTGAAAAACTGGAAGGTGTCGATGCAATTATCCCAAGAATCGGAGCTTCGGTCACCTTTTATGGAACAGCCGTAGTCCGTCAGTTTGAGTTGATGGGGGTATTTTCTGCGGTGGATTCTCAGGCGATTGTCAGAAGTCGGGACAAGCTCAGAAGTCTTCAGATCTTGTCCAAAGCAGGTCTAGGGATGCCAAAGACGGCATTTACTAATTTTTCCAAAGGAGGTGAAAAAGCCCTGATCGAAAGGGTGGGTGGGGCACCGCTAATCATCAAGTTGTTGGAAGGAACACAAGGATTAGGTGTGGTCCTTGCCGAAACCAAAAAAGCCGGACAGTCAGTCATTGAAGCTTTTCATGGGTTGAAAGCAAGGATCATCGTGCAGGAATTTATCAAAGAAGCAAAAGGAGCTGATATCCGGGCATTTGTCGTCAACGGCAAAGTAGTGGGGGCAATGAAAAGGCAAGGCGCAGAAGGTGAATTCCGATCCAACTTACATAGGGGGGGTGTGGCTACAGTTATCAAATTGACCAAGGAAGAAAAAGCCGCTGCCCTTGGCGCAGCAAAAGCCCTTGGTTTGGACATTGCTGGGGTGGATATGTTGCAGTCCGAGAGAGGACCTTTGATATTGGAAGTAAACAGCTCTCCCGGATTGGAAGGAATTGAGCAGGCCACTGGAGTGAATATCGCCGGAGAGATTGTTAAGTTCATAGAAGAATCTGTAGAGAAGAGAATTAATAAAAAGAAAAAAAAGAATGAACAAACCGATCCGGATAGGCACTAGGGGAAGTAAATTAGCCCTTTGGCAGGCGTATCACATCGCTGACCTTCTCAAAGCAAAAGGACTTGAAACTGAGATCGTCCAAATTGATACCAAAGGCGATAAAATCTTGGATGTCTCCATTGCCAAAATCGGAAGCAAAGGAGTTTTTACGGAGGAGTTGGAGGAGCAACTTACCACCGGAGCCATCGATATTGCCGTCCACAGTGCCAAAGACATGCAGTCCAAGTTGCCCGATGGATTTGAAATCATCGCTTTTACCGAAAGGGAAAAAGAAAATGACATCATACTAAGCCATCAGACAGATATCGACTATACAAACTCTGACAAACCCCTGCTTTTGGGAACATCCTCTACAAGGCGAGTAGCCACACTGAAGCATTTTTATCCCCATATCAAAACAGTAGAAGTTAGGGGGAATCTCCAAACGAGAATCTCCAAAATGGAAGCAGGACTGTGCGATGCACTGCTGCTCGCTTATGCAGGTGCTCACAGAATGGGATACGATGAGATGATCCGACATGAACTTTCATTGGATGAATTTACACCGGCAGTAGGTCAGGGTTCTGTGGCGATAGAGTCTTCTGTAAACCTAGACTCCATGCTCAAGTCAAAAATCATTAAAGCCTGCCATCATGAAGCCACAGGATACCGTTTGCTTGCAGAAAGGGCATATCTGAGAGTTTTGGAAGGCGGTTGCAGTATACCGGTTTTTGCTTTGGCAGAAAATAAAGCAGACAAACTTCTTCTCAAAGGAGGAATCGTTTCGCTAGATGGTTCTAAAAGGATTATTCACCAAGTGTCGGGCCCATCATTTCAGGCTGAAGAGTTGGGAAAGGAATTGGCCAAATTGGTATTGGAAAGTGGAGGAGATGAGATATTGAAACAAATTAAATCAGATCTGAAAAAATGAAAAGATTAAGTTTTATTCCTGTTGTATTATTGGTTTTGGCACTTTTTTCCTGTTCGGTCGAAAAGGATTATGTTGTCAAGATCCAAACAAAGCATGGAGACATGTACGCTGTTTTGTTTGATGAGGCACCTAAACACAAGCAAAATTTTATTGAATTAGCCGAAGCAGGAAGATTCGATTCGACCGAATTCCATAGAATTATCAAGGGTTTTATGATTCAGGGCGGAGATGTATTTGCCAAAGAGAAACTTCCTGCAAATACTTGGCCGACAATTGAGGCGGAAATTGTTCACGGATTGATCCATAAAAAGGGGATGATAGCCGCTGCAAGGATGGATGACAAGGTAAATCCTGAAAAGAGATCTAGCGGTTCGCAGTTTTATATTGTTCAAGGAAAAACCTACGCCCCTGATGAATTAGTGACAGACATGGAGCTTTTGTCGGAGACCTATTTCAAGTACATTCAATTGGGCAGTAACGTAGCCTTGAAAGAGGAATATGCCAGACTCTATGAAGCCCAACAGTTTGACAGTCTTAGACAACGGATGCTTTCTGAAAAGGCCAATCTGGAAGCTTTTTACAATTTGAATTTAGAAGAGCCAATGACTCCCAAACAGGTACAAACCTATACCACAATCGGAGGTACACCCCATTTGGATGGAGAATACACCGTCTTTGGGGAAGTGATCAAGGGACTCGATGTTATGGAAAAAATCGCATCTGTTCAGACAGGGCAAAGAGGTAAGCCACTTGATCCCATTTATATGAAGGTCACAGTGGAATTGATTTCAAAAGCTAAAATCTCCAAAGAATTCGGCTACGTCTATGAAATCAATAAATAAAAAAAAGGTTTTGATCACCGGGGCAAATGGGCTCTTGGGACAAAAATTAGTCGGCTTTTTAAGATTAGATGATTCTGTAGAGGTGATTGCAACTGGAAAGGGACCATCAAGATTACCCAAAAAATGGGTAGGAAGTTACTCTTGGGTAGATTTAGACATCACAGATAGAGACCAGGTTTTGCAAGTCTTTTCTATTAAAAATCCTGGCACAGTGATTCATACCGCGGCGATGACCCAAGTGGATGACTGTGAAAAAGACATGGAAGGGTGCAGGATTTTGAATGTGGAGGCAGTCAGGTATTTGATCGAAGCTTGTGAGAATAATAACACCCATCTGATCCACCTTTCCACGGATTTTATTTTTGACGGAGCTGATGGGCCTTACACAGAGGAAGCTAAAGCCAATCCGGTTAATTATTATGGAGTTACAAAAATGGAAGCCGAAAACCTTTTGGTTCAATCAAAAATCCCTTGGGCGATTGTCAGGACAGTTTTGGTATATGGAATTGCCGAGGACATGAGCAGATCCAATATTATCCTTTGGGTCAAAAAATCATTAGAGGAAGGGAAGAATATCAAAGTTGTGAATGACCAATGGCGAACTCCGACATTGGCAGAAGACCTTGCGGAAGGCTGTGTTTTGATCATGAAAAAAGGAGCAACGGGGATTTTTAATATTTCCGGAGCTGATTTTTTGACGCCATATGACATGGCGATTCAGACTGCTGAATATTTCGGACTTGATAAAAGCTTGATTACTGAGTCGGATTCCACACTTTTTACACAGCCAGCTAGGCGTCCGCCACGAACAGGTTTTATAATTGACAAGGCAAAGAAGGAACTTGGGTATTCCCCCAAATCTTTTTTGGCTGGGATTGGTATTTTGGCAAAACAACTTAAATTAGCCGATTCTTAAAAATAAAAAATTAATCAAATCACAAGTAATTGATAGACTATGGCGATTAAAACAGATGCTCCAGGTAGGGGTCAATTCGGCTCAAGTTTTGGGTTTATTATGGCTGCTGCCGGTTCAGCGGTAGGTTTGGGTAATATTTGGAGGTTTCCATACCTCACAGGACAAAATGGTGGAGGTGCCTTTGTATTTGTTTATGTCCTCTGCGTATTGCTTATCGGACTTCCACTTTTGCTCAATGAAGTTTCTTTGGGGAGATTGTCCGGTAAAAACCCCATAGGTGCTATCAGAGGTACCGGAGGTAACAAATTTTGGCAGCTTGCAGGTATCCTTTGCGTTTTGGTTTGTTTTTTTGTGTTGAGTTATTATTCAGTGATTGCCGGGTGGACGCTTGGATATATTTTCACTGAAGTAATCAATATCCCAGTTGATTTTGAGGAGTTCCAAGAAACCCCGATGTATATCATTCCTTTGACATTTGCCTTTATATTGATGACAATCGGAATTGTATTGGGCGGTATTTCAGGAGGAATCGAGAAGGCAGCAAAATTTTTGATGCCTCTTTTGCTGATCATTGTGGTCTTTATTGCGGGTAGAAGTGTCACCCTTGAAGGTGCAAGTGCCGGTATTGAATATTACCTGAATCCTGATTTCTCAAAGATTAATTCTAAAGTTGTGCTTCAGGCTTTGGGACAGGCTTTCTTTTCCATGTCTGTAGGTTGGGGTCTGATGATTACTTTTGGTTCTTATCTGCCCAAAAACGGTAATATTGTTGCTTCTTCTGGATGGATAGCCGGTATGGATACTGCGGTTGCCTTGATGGGTGGTTTGATGGTTTTCCCTGCTTTATTTGCGTTGCTTCCTGGAAAAGACCCTGCTGCAGGTCCTGCTTTGGTTTTTGATGTATTGCCAAGAGTTTTTGATGCAATGCCGGGTGGAAATATCATAGGAGGTTTGTTTTTCTTATTGTTAATGGTTGCGGCCTTGACTTCTACGATTTCTATGTTGGAAGTACCTGTTTCTTATTTGATTGATGATAGAAAATGGAGCAGGAAAAAAGCAGCCTGGATTGTCGGGATTGCGGCCATGGCTCTTTCCATACCTTCAGCTATGTCTTCAATCGAAGGAAGTATATTCAATAGCATGTCTATATCATTTTTGGGAAATACCAAAATCGGATTTTTTGACATCATGGATTTCACTTTCGGTACTGTTGCAGTAGTGGTGATTTGTTTGATGTTAAGTTTGTATACAGGTTGGGCTAAGAAAATCGGGGATTTTGCCGATGAAATTGCACAAGGATCTCCCGGATTTAAGGGTGCGGCTAGAAAAACATGGATATTCTTTATCAAATGGGTATGTCCTGTTGTCATTGCTTTGGTATTGTTAGATCTTTTAGGTGTATTCGGAACTCCTCAGGAAGGTGGTTGATATCATTTCAAAAAAAATAATTTAAAAGGGCCAATTTTTTGGCCCTTTTTTTGTTTTGAGTAATCAAATTTGCTTTTTGTTTAAAAAATAGCCTTATTTAAAGGTATTACCCACAAAGCGTTTTTATCACCCGGTCACCTGATCTGACATATGAAAGTTTTAGTAGTCGATGATGATGCTATAAACAGACTGATCCTTCAAAAATTATTTGAAAGGAGAAACAATACCGTTGTGACTGCACAAAACGGACAAGAGGCGCTTGATTTGTTTGTAGGTGATGATGAAATCAATATTGTAATCACTGATATCATGATGCCGGAAATGGACGGGATTGAACTCCTTGCTGAAATCAAACAAAGAGATAAGACCGGACAGATTCCAATTATCGGATTTACCGCAGGGGATATCGATTATTTTAGAAGCATCACTGTTATTCCATTTGACCGATTATTGCCAAAACCGATGGATTATACTGAGTTGTATAATATTGCCAATCAGTTTGTATTAGATAGAGCATCCTAATTTTTCCGGGTCCAAACAATACCTTCTCAAGTTTTTTAGGTATTTAAGGGGTTAATGATTACTGTTTGGATTGAATTTGCTCATTTGTCAAAGCCTAGAGTAGGAATTCCATCGGTTAAATTAATAGGACTTTTAAACTGTTTTCGATTAAGGAATTCTAGACTTTCAAACAAAAGATTAATCATTTAACCGTTTCATCCGGGACTTTTATTCAAAGCATAAAAAATCATTTTTTTTGCAATTTCCTGTTTTTTACTCGTTAAATTGTCGAGAACTTAAACATCTGCGACAATGAAAAAACTTATTTTCCTTATTTCTTCGATGATTCTTAGTATTGGCGTTTATGGTCAGGACTTTTCCATAGGCCCTAAAGCGGGGATTTCATCTGCAAATATTCACGTTAACGGCGATGAATTTGAATCAGGAAGTAATGAATTTGGCTATCATTTGGGACTTTTTGTCAGAATGGGAGGAAGTTCCATCTTTGTTCAGCCCGAATTCCTTTATACTAACACAGGAGGATCTGTGATCAAAACTGACAATGGAAATACCGAAACTACCTTTGATGCAAATTTTGACAGGTTCGACATTCCTCTCATGTTTGGATTTAAGTTTTTCGATTTTTTCAGGGTCCAGGCAGGGCCGATAGCGACGATTCTCGTAGATTATAAAATCGAAGATGCCTTGAACGTGCCTTTGGATCTGGATTACAAAACTTCCACCTTTGGCTATCAGGCAGGCATTGGTCTTGATGTGGGCAATTTGATTTTTGACCTCAAATACGAAAGTTCCTTGAGCAAGATTTCAAAAAGCTCTCCTTTATTCCAGACCGATCAACGCCAAAATCAAATCATTTTATCAGCAGGTTTTAGATTGTTCTAAAAAAAAGAGGTCTGGATTTCCGGACCTCTTTTTTATTTGATTTCAAAGGCCAACTCATCGGCTCCTGAATTCTTCTTGATCAGGATTTTATATTTTCCTTTCCCGATATTTCCGTATTCCCAACTTGTGCTATTGATTCCTTTTGTGGAATCCACGGACCAAGATTTCAGACTATCTCCATTTTCGTTCTTCACTTCGAAGCTTGTTTCTCCGGCCTGATTTACAAAAAACATTATCGACTGATTAGGCTTTGTCGTAGGTGCTTCTGCCCAAGGTGATCTCCTTTGGTTTAACCTTATTTCAGAGGCACTCAACAATATTGCTTCAGCAGCAGGGTTCTGGGCGAGCTTTTGAAGTGGGTCCAAGTCCACAATGAATACACTTCTGCCATGAGAACCAATTACCAAGTCATTTTCTCTTTTTTGGATCACCATATCATAGATTGCGACATTTGGGATATTTCCCTGAAACAAATCATAACTTTTTCCGCCGTTGAGGGAAGCATAAAGACCGTGGTCAGTTCCCAGATAAAGAATATTCGGATTGGTATGGTCTTCTTTGACGATGTTGATAGCCTCTTTTGGCAAATTGCCTGAGATTTGTGCCCAAGTCTTGCCGTAGTCCTGACTTTTATACACAAATGGGGTAAACTCGTCAAACCTATATCCGGTAAGGGTAACATATACAGTTCCCTCAGCATGTTGAGAAGGTGAAATGCTACTGATCCATCTATTTTGTGGCAAACCTTTGGATATATCTATCCAAGAATTTCCATGGTCTTTGGTCACCCAGATATTTCCATCATCCGAACCCGCATAGAGAGTTCCAAATTCAAGAGGGGATTCTTCAATCACTGAAAGTGTGGCAAAAGGAACATTTCCGCTTTTTTGGTTTTTGGTCAGATCAGGAGAAATGGTCTCCCAAGTATCCCCCCTGTCCAAACTTCTGTAAACATACTGGGAACCCATATAGAAAATATCCTGATTATGGCTGCTCAGGATAGCAGGCGTTCTCCAGTTCCATCGATTTGGGGCACGCCCGATGTCATGTCCAGGCGTAACCAATTTTCTCTCTTCAGTTTTTGTATTGATTCTGAAGTAATTTCCAAATTGGAATCCAGTATAAATCACATCATTGGATCTGGTATCTACCGCAACCACCATTCCATCTCCACCCATGAGTGAGGCCCAAGGCACTTCGGGTTTGTTGGTAGAGGAACCAAACCAAACACCATTGTCCTGCATACCTCCATAGACATTGTAGGGTGTTTTTTCATCTACCATAATGGAATAAAACTGACTGATCGTCAATTGGTCATTAAGATGGGTCCATCTTTCGCCACTTCCAAATGAACTGTAGATACCACCGTCTGTTCCTAAAAGAATGTGCTTAGAGTCTTTTGGATTGATCCACATGGACTGATGGTCTGAATGGACGTCTCCGACTGTGTCGGTTCTTGCGAAATTCTTTCCCCCATCCCTTGAAACCAAAAGAGGTACGCCCAAAATAAACATTTCATTTTCATCTTGTGTGCTGACCCTGATTTCACCAAAGTAATATCCATATGAATTATACAATCTGTCAAGATTGGATTCGCTGACTTTTTTCCAAGTACTACCCGCATCATCTGAGCGGTACACTTCAGCGCCTATGACTGAAGCATTAAAGAGATTCGAATTGGCATCTTGACCAGAGCCATTATATTCCGCTATCTGAAGTGGCGTGATTTTCCCTGATTTTATCAGTTTCTTGACACTTTCCGCATTATATTTAGTAGCAAATCGATTGGTTCTTAGAAATTTATTCAGTTTATCATTGTCAATACTTTCTACATCTGAGGCAGACATTGTTTTGAAACTTTCAAATTTCAGATCCTCGTTGTTTTGATTTTGGTTTTGTCTGGCTGGTCTTTCCTGCATTTTTTGATAATCATGTAGGGCATAGACTACAGAAGGATTGCTGAGACTGAAGTCAAACCCAATTCTTCCTACAAATTCATCCTGTGGGAAACCTGTACCTGATTTTTTCCAAGAGTCACCTCCATCTTCGGATCTCCAGATACCTGACCCTTTTCCATTTCCGATGAAATCATGACCTTGTCTGAACCTTTCCCAAGATGCTGCCAACATGATGTTTGGATTGGATGGATGGAATTTTAGGTCGATAACCCCTGTGTTATCGTCAATAAAAAGTGTCTTTTTCCAGGTTTTCCCTCCGTCTTTGGTTTTGTAAATTCCACGTTCCTCATTTTTGGAATACAAAGATCCCATAGAAGCAACCCAAACAATATCCGGGTTGGTTGGATGGATCTGAATCTGACCTATATGCTGCGAATGCGGCAATCCCATAAATTCCCAGGTAGCTCCGCCATCTGTTGATTTATAAATTCCTGATCCGGCATAGGTGGACCGGCTAGAGTTATTCTCTCCTGTTCCAATCCAAATGATATCGTTATTGGATGGGGAAATGGCCATATCACCGATTCCTAATGCTCCTTGATGATCAAAAACTGGTTTGAAAGATTGTCCGTTGTCTTTGGTTTTCCAAATTCCACCTGAAGCCGCTGCAACAAAATATGTTTTGAAATCATTGGTCACTTCAATGTCGACTATCCTTCCGCTCATATTGGTAGGACCGATATTTCTTGCCGGATAGTTTCTAAAAGGAGAATTGGTCAACATCTCTTGATGTAAGATTACCGCTTCTTTCATTTCTTTGGCTGTGGTGGGTTTTATTTCCTGTGCCTTAACAGCCGAAAAATGAACCAGAGATAAAGCCAGGCTCAAACCGGTACAGACCTTTGTTAAATTTCTTCTCATAAGATTGATTTGTTATTCCAACAATATAATTATTCAAGAATTTAAATTTGTAAAATAAGGTATAAACTGATTTGCTTTCTGTTTGATCGGATACAGCCGTACTTGAAAAAAACGGGGATATTCAAATAATGGCCAATAGTGGAAATATTTGACTTCAATGTATATATTTGTTTTGACCAAGGAGAATACCATGAAAAAGTACCTCAAATACACCAAGAATTTCTATTTCCTGTTTACTCTATTTTTTATTGTATGGATGGTGTTTATTGATTCTAATGATATTCTCACCCAGTTTAAGCTTCGTTCAAAAATCAAAGAATTAGAGAAGCAAAAGGAATTCTACCAAGATAGGAAAGAAAAAATCTTAGCAGACAGGGAGGAATTGATGAGCAATTACGAACTTCTGGAAAAGTTTGCCCGTGAAAGGTATTTGATGAAAAAAGAAAGTGAGGATTTATATGTGGTGGTCGAAGAATAGAGCGGTTTTTTTTGCAGGATTGTTTTTTTTCTTGCTAGTCACCGTTCCTACACTTGCCCAAAGAGAAATTCAGCAAGGCGAAAAAGCACCGTTTAAAGACAGGGTTTATTTTGGGGGGAATTTAGGGCTCTCATTTGGTACCATCACTTTTGTCGATATTTCCCCGCTCGCTGGAGTGATGTTAACCAATACCCTATCAGGAGGCCTAGGTGGGACTTTTCAATACTTTAATGATTCAAGATTTCCTGAAGGTGACAATATCATTTATGGAGGAAGGGGTTTTTTGAGAAATAATGTTTTTCAAAATTTCTTTTTGCATTCCGAATTTGAAAGTCTTAACCTTGACCTGTACAATCCCCGTTTGGATAGGTTTGAAAGAGAATGGGTTCCGGGTTTATTTCTTGGAGGAGGATATTTTACTCCTTTTGGAAATAGGGGAGGAGCCAATTTCACCATTTTGTATAACTTCTTATATGACCCTTTGAGGTCTCCTTATAACCAGCCTTATGTCATCAGGGTTGGATTTTTTCTTTAATCATTCAATAAAAAGAATATGAATTCTTTGATAAAAAAACTCAGTAAATCACATCAGGATTGCCCTCAATGTCCTTCCCCAAAGTTGATCCATACTTTTTTTGAAAGTGTACTCGGATTGCTTTTTCCTGATTTTGCATCAGAGATTTTGAAAGAAGAAGAGCAGGTTGCAGAAAAAATCGAAGAACTGAAGCATAAACTTTCCCAGGTTTTATTGAGAAATAAGCACCTCTATAAGGGAGATGGAATTGAAATAGCCAATGGCTTTTTTGACAATCTGGAACGGGTTTATGATCTTTTGATCCAGGACGTACAGGCTTTGTATGACGGAGATCCTGCAGCCAAATCCGTGACGGAGATCATCAGGTGCTATCCCGGATTTTATGCGGTTGCGGCTTACAGAATCGCACATTTGTTACATTCCTATGGAGTGACTCTGATTCCAAGAATGATAACTGAATATTCCCATGGCAGAACAGGCGTGGATATTCATCCCGGTGCCAAGATCGGAGAAAGATTCTGTATTGACCATGGTACAGGTATCGTAATCGGCGAGACTACTGTAATCGGTAATTGTGTCAAGATATACCAAGGAGTCACCTTGGGTGCGTTGAGTGTTGACAAAGAAGATGCGGATAAAAAAAGACATCCTACTATAGAAGATGATGTTGTGATTTATGCAGGAGCGACGATTTTAGGAGGAAATACGGTCATTGGAAGGAATTCTACTATAGGAGGAAATGTTTGGATCACTAAAAGCGTTCCTGCCAACAGTAAAATTTATTATCAGGCAAAAATGTATAATCCTGATCTGGATCAAACTGATACCTATATTATAAAAAATGAAGGATGAAATTAATTGACCTGATAGGAAATACACCTTTGGTAGAGGCAGTCAAAATCCCTACCAATCCAAGGGTGAAGATTTTTTGTAAACTGGAGGGACAAAACCCCGGGGGAAGTGTAAAGGACCGCGCTGCATACAATATGATCAAGTGTGCTCTTGAAAGAGGGGATATCAAACCCGGAGACAGGCTTGTGGAGGCCACTTCAGGCAATACAGGGATTGCTTTGGCCATGGTTGCTAATATTCTCGGTCTTAAAATGACCTTGATTATGCCTGACAATTCTACCAGAGAAAGGATCTTATCCATGGAAGCATATGGTGCCAAAGTAATCTTGACACCTGCAGAAAGAACCATTGAGTATTCAAGGGAATTGGCGGATAAAATGGCTGCGGAGGAAGGGTATTTTATGCTCGACCAGTTTTCTAATCCGGACAATTATATGGCGCATTATTATAGTACCGGTCCGGAGATATGGAAAGATACTGAAGGAAAAGTCACCCATTTTGTTTCGGCAATGGGTACCACAGGTACTATCATGGGGGTATCGAAATACCTCAAAGAGAAAAATCCATCGATTCAGATTGTAGGTACACAACCTACTGACGGTTCTCAGATTCCTGGAATCAGGAGATGGACTCCGGAATTTTTGCCAAGGATTTTTGATGCTACCCGGGTAGATCGGGTGATAGATGTCAGTCAGGAAGCCGCAACGAATATGACCAGAAGGATGGCCAAGGAAGAAGGTATATTAGCAGGAATGAGCAGTGGGGGCGCATTGTATGCTGCGCTCCGGCTTTCGGAAGAACTTGAATCCGGGACAATTGTCTGCATTACCTGTGACAGAGGGGATAGGTATCTGAGTTCAGACCTTTTTGGGTAAAAAAAATCCCGGAAGCATTGCCCCCGGGTTTTCCACAAAAAAACAAAATTTTTAGAATTTGATAAAATTGGTTTGCAGTTGGACACTGATTGGGTTGTTGCCGTTGGAAGGATTAGCAAATCCCCTTACAACCAAAGTGTATACCCTATTTCCAAGCAATTCAATTTCATTGACTGTGACAAGGACTTCTCCTGTGGATTTGGATTTGACTACAACTTTTACTTTACCTTTTTCCATTTCAAGAAAATCTGAAATGGAAAGGTAAGTGGTGGAAGGGCCAAAAGGAGTTTGTTCTGCTATGCTTACTTCGAGGTCTCCAGAATCAGGGGATAAGTGTACAAGTCTCATTTGGGTTTTTAATCCGTCAGGTTCTTCCCAAATATCTTCGACCTGAATAGCGTCTATGTCAGCTGCTTTATTCACCAGAAAGACGGTATAGATTTTATCCTGTAAGAGGGATACATTTTTTTCCAAAAGTGTATTTTGCGCATTAAATGGATTAAATCGAAGTCTTCTTTCACCGGCAAAGAAACCGCTGTAAGGAAAAGACTGACCAAACAGTAAAGGTTGGTTATTGATCTTTTTTGACTCTGCGTAAATATCCAAATCAGGACCATCGGGTGATCCATGAAAAATGGAAACAAAAGCAGATGGAGCTTGTGCCGGCTGTTCCAAATCATTGACACATCCTGAAAATAAAATCAGAAAAAGAAATAAGGTTGATACCGACTTCATTAGGCCGGTAAAGTTTGTTTGCAATCCAGTAATTTTCATAGTTGGTTTTTGTTATTTCTCCCTCAAGACGCTTTGAGGTCATGGATCGCGACAATTGTTATAAAAAAATCCCCTGAAATTTTTCAGGGGATTTGGATTAAACATTGTCTGGTTCGGGATGTACCCAAGGCCCGCGGTATGGTCTTCGGAGTTTTTGAGTTGCCTCTTCATCACCTACCACAATTCTCTTTTTTGGATCATAGACCAGTGGTCTTCCCAATTCCATAGACATATTTGCCAAAATGCAACTTGCTGTTGAAATATGGCCTTGCTCAATATCCGCTACAGGAAGTTCACCTGTTTTCATGGAATTCAATAGGTTTTGCATCTGTCTTCTTGTAGCAGGAGCCGCATTGAGTTCGATCCTGTTTTCGGTCAGGTCTTCAGGATATTGTTCCTTTTCATACAAGACATCGAAAAGGATTTTTTCACCTTTGCCAATAGGAATAAACTCGGCTTTCATGGTGCTTCCTGCCAAAGTACCTTTTTCCCCAAAGATCTTGAACGCCCAAGGATATTCAGGATCCACAGGATTGCCCCAAGTACGGTGTTGCCACACGACATTCAGTCCATCAAATTCATAGATGGCTGTTTGGGTATCTGCAATATTTGATTTCCCCTCTTTTTGGACATATATTCCACCTGTTGCGGTGATTTTTTTTGGCCATCCTAATCCAAGAAGCCAACGTACTGTATCCAACATGTGAACACACATATCGCCCGGGATCCCATTTCCATATTCCATGAAAGTTCTCCACCACCTTGTATGTGGGATTCCATCATAAGGCCTGAGCGGAGCCGGACCTGTCCACATGTCATAATCCAAAAATGCAGGAACAGGTTCTACCGGGGGATTGCCATTGGCTCTCATGTGATAATAGCAACAGACTTCAGCATGTGAGATTTTTCCTAACATACCACTTTCCAAGACTTGCTTTTTTGCTTCCAAAAGGTGTGGCGTACTTCTTCTCTGTGTACCCACCTGCACCATTTTGTTGTATTTTCGCGCAGCAGCTACCACTGCTTCTCCTTCGATGACATCGACTGAGATCGGTTTTTGAAGGTAAACATGCGAACCTGATTTGATGGCGGCAATGGCCTGTAAGGCATGCCAATGATCGGGGGTACCGATCACAGTGATGTCTAGTTTGTTTTCTTTCAGCAATTCCTGGTAGTCAGTATACAACTTTGGTATTTTCCCTGATTTTTGTCTTTTGGATACCAGATCGCCTGCTTCCTTCAACATGTTTTGATCCACATCACAAAGGGCAACAACATCCACATTCGCTACCTGGATCAATCTGAACAGGTCACTTTTGCCATACCAACCCGATCCGATGAGTGCTACTTTCAGCGGTTTCTCATTTTGGATGGGGTTCATTCCCATCATTCCCATGCTTGCCAATGCCAAGGTGGCAAAACCGCCGGTTTTTAGGAATTGTCTTCTGTTGTAGTTGGATGTGTTCATAGGTTTTTTTTGGGGATATAGGTAAAAGATTTGAAAGAAATACAATTTACAAAAAGGTAAAAACCAAACAAATGGGATTTGATGGGTGGTTGATCAACCACGAACTAATTTAAATTATTTAGAGGTCAATCTTGCCAATAAAAAAAAAGTGGGAAAATTTATTCAAAAAATAAATGAAGATGGGGTATGTTTTGGGTAGACCTCTGATTATAATTTTACTCCAAACCTTTCTCCCAAACTTCGCAAATCGTCAACTACAGGTTTTAATAAAGGGATTCCACTGATTCTTCTTTCTGCTTCAAGTTCACGCTCAGGATCTCCAGGAATCAATACTTTTTCATTTCCTTCGGTAGGTTTTGCCTGACGGAATCTACCGATCCAATTGTCCATATGGGATTTGAAGTCATCCGCAGGACGGAAAGCATCTACGCGCATCGCACCAAAAAAATGGCCTAAACCCTCACCGACAGGATTGGGATCCGGCTCAAGGAATGCCACGAAAGGTGGGACCCATGGCCCATAATTTGCTCCCGAAAGGACTGCGGAAAATATATCCACTATCGCCCCCAATGCATATCCTTTGTGCGAACCATGTTCCCTGTCTCCTCCCAGAGGCAACAAAGCGCCTCCCTTTTTAACGCCATTGGAATCGGTCGTCTGATTGCCGTCTTTGTCCTGCACCCAACCGAGTGGTGCATCCATTTCTTTTCTCTGCAGGATTTCCAATTTCCCATTTGCTGCCGTTGTGGTGGCCATATCTGCCACAAAAGCGGGTTGGCTTTTGGCAGGGATTGCCACTGCAATCGGATTGGTTCCTAGCAACCTTTCTTTAGAAAAAGTCGGGCTTACCAAAGGACTGGCATTTGTCAACGAGATCCCGATCATGTCATGTTCGAGAGCCATCATAGCATGATAACCTGCGATACCGTAATGGTTTGAATGCTTCACCGAAACCCATCCCGTACCTGCAATTTTAGCTTTGTCAATTGCCACTTGCATAGCAAAAGGTGCGACAACCAAACCCAAACCACCGTCGCCATCAACAACAGCTGTACTCGGGGTTTCATGGACGATCTTGATATTTGGGGTTGCGTTGATTCTTTCTTTTTCCCACAGTCTCACATAACCCGAA
The DNA here is from genome assembly GCF_024741135.1 of Aquiflexum gelatinilyticum. GTDB lineage: Bacteria > Bacteroidota > Bacteroidia > Cytophagales > Cyclobacteriaceae > Cognataquiflexum > Cognataquiflexum gelatinilyticum. The sequence goes on along the minus strand of NZ_JANSUY010000027.1, from coordinate 8,397 downwards.
AGCCTTGCCACGCCATGAGAATCAACTCCCCTGAGATCGGCAGAAAGCAAAACATCCGCAGCCAGAGCAGCATCTTTTTCAGGACATCCGATATTTAAAAGTATGGATTTGGTGAAATCGAATAATTCGGCGTAAGTAAATACCATGTTTTTGTGATCCGGATTAGTAGGATGATTTGATTACCTGCTCATCAAAGAGACAGCTTGGGAATGCTTACCCATCAATTCAGCAATTGCCCCTTCTTTCAATGCAAAACTCGAACATGTCAAGGTAGAAACAGGAACAAACTTTAATATGTACTCTATCAAACAAGCTGCCACGACAATCATATCCACTCGCATTTCGATCATGCCCGGGATCAAAAGTCTTTCTTCTCTATTTAGGGTCAAAAGCTTTTGGACTATCAATTCGAATTCTTCTCTTGGCAGCTGAAATACCTGTTGTGTCTTCAACTTGGTTTCATGCAACGAAGCAAAATAAATGTCTGTCAGCGTATCAAAAGTACCTGAAGAGCCTACGATTCCTGTTGGATTATATTTTTTGATGGCATTGACAAGGTCTCCAAGTTTTTCTTCAAGATAAACAGTCAGGTTCTCCACCTCACCAGGCAAAATTGGATCATGGTAATGAAACAAATCAAGCATTCTTTGTCCACCAATTTCAAAACTTTTTCTCCAAAATGCTTCCTGTGAATTACCGATGATAAATTCTACCGAACCGCCACCTATGTCCATCATCAAACAGGTTTCCCCATTTAAAGAACCACTAAATCTGATGCCTTCATAGATCATTTGGGCTTCCTGTTCCCCATCGATGACGAGAACATCAATCTGAAATTCCTCTTTGATTTTGGCTACAAATTCTTTTCCATTGTCTGCATTTCGTACACCGCTTGTGGCAAAGGCAAAAATGCTGGTGATTCCTTCTCCATCGATCAGGTTTCTGAAATGATGCAATGTATGAAAAGCCCTTTTTTCAGCATCCGGATGGATGGTGTTGCGGCTGATGCCACCCTGCCCGATTTTGACAGGGATTTTCTCCTTATAAATTGTCTCGAACCTGTCTGCATACAATTCCACTAAAAGTAGGTGAAACGTATTGGTACCCATGTCGATGATTGCAGCTTTGGTCGGAATCATACCACCTTGATTTTTGAATGCGCGAATATAAAAAGTTTATTCTAATTCCATTGTTAAGAATTTTTCTATTGCCACGAAATCGAATTTCCGGGATGTTCCTCAATTTAAATTTCCTCACTAGATTGTCCCGCATTATATTTGACCAAACCAAATAACTTTAGAGACATGGACAGCAAAATCAAAGGCGTGTATACCCTTCCCTCCAATAAGGACAAGTTTGAATTACTGAATAAAAAAAACGAGGAAGCTTTGCTCGGCGGGGGAGAAGCAAGAATTGCTGCCCAACACAAGAAAGGCAAACTTACGGCAAGGGAAAGGATACATTTTTTGCTAGACGAAGGTACTTTTCAGGAAATTGACAAATTTGTGATGCACCGTGCCAAAGACTTTGGTCTTGACAAAGAGCATTATTTAGGCGATGGCGTGGTGACAGGATATGGAGAAATCAATGGCCGTTTGGTCTATGTGTATTCACAGGACTTTACAATTTTTGGAGGATCTCTTTCGGAAACACATGCGGAGAAAATCTGCAAAATCATGGACATGGCCATGAAAAACGGTGCGCCCGTCATTGGTTTGAATGATTCGGGAGGCGCAAGGATTCAGGAAGGCGTTGTCTCTTTGGGTGGATATGCGGATATTTTTTATAGAAATACTTTGGCCTCGGGCGTAGTGCCTCAGATATCAGCCATCATGGGACCATGTGCCGGCGGGGCGGTGTATTCTCCTGCTATCACAGATTTTATCCTGATGGTCGAAAACACCTCTTACATGTTTGTGACCGGACCCAATGTCGTAAAAACCGTCACTGCCGAAAATGTCACTGCAGAAGAGTTGGGCGGGGCTAGCACACATTCCACCAAAAGTGGGGTAACTCATTTTGCTTGTGCCAATGAATTGGAATGTATCCAAAACATCAAAAAATTACTCAGTTATATGCCCCAAAACTGCGAGGATACCGCTCCTGTTTATGCCTATGATCTGAAAGATGATGAGTCCAGGAAAGTTTTGGATACCATCATTCCCGATAATCCCAATCATCCTTATGATATCCGCGATGTAGTGGATGGAATCTGTGACGAAGGATCATTTCTGGAAGTTCATAAAAACTATGCAGACAATATTGTTGTGGGATTTGCAAGACTTGCAGGTAGAAGCATCGGAATAGTCGGAAATCAACCACAATCACTTGCAGGTGTTTTGGACAACCATGCTTCAATGAAAGCAGCAAGGTTTGTGAGGACTTGTGACTCCTTCAATGTACCGCTATTGGTCTTGGTGGATGTACCGGGATTTTTACCTGGAACAGATCAGGAATGGAACGGAATCATTACCAATGGGGCCAAGTTGCTCTATGCGTTTTCAGAGGCGACAGTTCCAAGGATTACCGTCATCACCCGAAAAGCCTATGGAGGAGCCTACGATGTGATGAATTCAAAGCATATAGGTGCTGATCTGAATTTTGCTTGGCCTACTGCTGAGATCGCCGTAATGGGTCCCAAAGGTGCGGCAGAGATTATTTTCAAAAGAGAAATCGCTGAAGCAGAAGATCCGGCCTCCAAACTTCAGGAAAAAATTGATGACTATACTTCCAAATTTGCCAATCCATACCGCGCTGCCCACAGAGGTTTTATCGATGAGGTGATCATCCCTTCCGAAACAAGAGAAAAACTTATCCGGGGTTTCAAAATGCTCGAAAACAAAGTGGATAAATTACCAAGGAAGAAGCATGGGAATATTCCATTGTAAAAGGTCAACAGACCACAGTCCACGGTCGACAGATCCCGGCAAAAGGTATTATTACCATGGTTTAAATAGTAATTGAAACAAATAGATAAGGTATGGCTTTTAAGTTCGAAAACTTGAGGGTTTGGGAAATGTCGTTGGATTATTCATTGGAGATAAATAAACTAATTAAAAAATTCCCAGCAGATGAAAAGTATGTTTTAGCTCAGCAACTTCAACGAGCTGCTGATTCGATTGCTTTAAATATTGCAGAGGGATCAACGGGTCAATCGAATGCAGAATTCAAGAAATTTTTAGGATATTCTATCCGATCAGGAATTGAGGTAGTAGGTTGCCTTTACTTAGGGAGAAAGAGAGGAATTATTGTTGAAGATGAATTTTAAATTCTCTATGCTTCTATAGAGAATTTAATTGTGAAACTTCAATCTTTACGAAACAACATAAACTAACCTGTAAACCTGCTGTGGACCGTCGTCTGTCGACTGTTGACTAGAATATAAAAAAACTCAAAATGGAAAAACAACAAGCCTTCCTCTACAAATACCTCAACAACGCCTCTCCGACAGGATTTGAGGCCTCGGGCCAACAGATTTGGTTGGATTATATCAAACCTTATGTGGACAGCTACTTTACTGACAGCTATGGAACAGTCGTCGGGGTGATCAATCCCGAAGCGGAATACAAGGTCGTCATCGAAGCCCATGCCGACGAGATCAGTTGGTTTGTCAATTATATCAATGGGGACGGCTATATCTATGTCCGTAGAAACGGCGGGTCTGACCACATGATTGCTCCATCCATGAGAGTAAATATCCACACAGACAAAGCTGCTATTCCCGGAGTTTTTGGTTGGCCGGCGATCCATGTCAGGAAAGAAGGAAAAGAAGAAGGGCCGACTTTGGATAATATTTTTATCGATGTCGGGGCAAGAAACAAAGAAGAAGTGGAGGCATTGGGCATCCATGTCGGTTGCGTGATTACTTTCAAAGATGAACTACAGGAATTGAATGGAAAATTCTATTCAGGAAGGGCCTTGGACAACAGGATTGGGGGATATATGATCGCACAGGTAGCGAGGAAAATCCAAGAGGCAGGTCTCAAGCTTCCTTTCGGCTTATATATAGTGAATGCCGTGCAGGAAGAAATCGGTCTCCGTGGCGCAGAAATGATTGCTGCCCGCATCAAGCCGAATGTAGCGATCATCACCGATGTGTGCCACGATACGACTGCACCAATGTATTCCAAGATAACAAGTGGCGAGCAGGTAGCAGGAAAAGGACCTGTCTTGACTTATGGTGCAGCAGTTCACAAAAAGTTATTGGATTTGGTCATCGAATCCGCTAAGAAAAACAGCATTCCGTTCCAACGGGCAGCGGCTTCGAGAAGTACCGGAACAGATACAGATGCTTTTGCTTATTCCAATGAAGGCGTTCCGTCTGCCTTGATTTCCCTTCCTTTGAAATACATGCACACGACCGTGGAGACAGCTAGCAAAGAAGATATCGAAAATATCATTCTTCTGATGTATCAATTCTTGGCTGAATTGGATCCGGAGTTTGATTTTAGATATATTAAATAAGGTTATTGGTTAATAAGTTAATAAGTTATTAAGATTTACAATCAGAGGTTTTGTGTTATCAAATAACCAATTAACCAAATAACCAAATAACCAAATAACCATGCCCTATCACAAAGACCAACTCAATCGCACCATCTCCCTTCCTAATCCACCAAAAAGGATTGTCTCTTTGGTTCCATCGCAGACAGAGTTTTTGGTGGATTTGGGTTTGAGAGATAAGATTGTTGGCGTTACCAAATTTTGTATCCATCCCAAAGGATTGAAAAAAGAAATAACGGTTATTGGGGGCACAAAGAATTTCCATTTTGATAAAATCGAATCGCTTCAACCTGACCTGATTATTGGAAACAAGGAGGAAAACTATCAGGAAGGGATTGAAAAACTTGCTGAAAAGTTTCCGGTTTGGATGAGTGACATTTACACCTTGGAAGATGCCTACCGGATGATTCTGAGCATTGGGGAATTGACTGATACTTTTTCAAAAGCCAATGAGATCGTGTCTGAGATTAAGCATGGTTTAGAAAAAGAATTCAAACTCAAAGGTTCTGCTATTTACCTAATTTGGAAAGATCCTTTGATTGCAGTCGGTTCCAATACTTTTATAGATTTCATGTTGGAAAAAGCAGGTTTCAAAAATCTCATCAATCCATCTCGGTACCCTGAGATTGATTTGGAAGAAATCGTCAATTTGAATCCGCAATTCCTTTTGCTCAGTTCAGAGCCGTTTCCATTCGAAGAAAAACACATTTTATTTTTTCAGGAAAAATTACCCAAAACTAAAATCAAGATAGTGGATGGGGAAATGTTTTCTTGGTATGGAAGCAGATTGCTTTTTGCTGGAAGATATTTTGAAAGTATTTAAAGAAGAGTTTGCTTACTTGGGAAAACCCCCGTTTATAAAAATATAGATCATTTGAAAATACTTTTATAAAAATTTTAATTAACTTTTCGATTCCAAATATCAATAATAACCAATCCTAGAAAATGAAGCAAAATAGAAGACATTTCTTAAAAAAGCTTGGTGCTACAGGTGCCGCAGCAGCGATCAGCCCTTTGGCATTTTCAGAAGAAATTCCCGATAAAAATTTCCTAGAAAGAGGTCCTGCCTCTGAAATGGTAAACGATACTCCTATCAACTTGGCATTAATTGGAGCTGGAATCATGGGTACAGAAGATACCAATTCTGCGCTAAGGCATGCCAATGTCAAGTTGGTGGCTGTTTGTGATTTGTACAAAGGCAGACTTGAGTCGGCCAAGCAGAAGTGGGGAGCCAATCTGTTTGTTACCCAAGATTATCAGGAAGTCCTCAAAAGAAAAGATATTGATGCAGTTATCATTGCGACTCCTGACCATTGGCACAAGCAGATCAGTATCGATGCCATGAATGCTGGAAAGCATGTCTATTGCGAGAAGCCGATGGTCCATTCTGTCAAAGAAGGAATGGAAGTCGTCAACGCTTGGAAAAAATCAGGGAAAGTGATGGTAGTGGGCAGCCAAGGTGTTTCTTCATTGGGAAATGAAAAGGCCAAAGAACTTCTTGCCGCCGGGGCCATTGGGGACATTGTTTATGCAGAAGGATTTTGGGCGAGACATTCTCCTGAAGGCGCATGGCAATATAATGTTCCAAAGGATGGAAATGAACAGACCGTTGATTGGAAAAAATACATCTCCAATACCACAGCTAGAGATTGGGATCCTTTGAGATTCTTCAGATGGAGAAATTACCTTGATTATGGCACAGGCATGTCAGGCGATTTATTTGTCCACCTCTTTTCAAGTTTGCATTTTATTACCAATTCCAAAGGTCCAACCAAGGTATCTTCCATGGGGGGCTTGAGGTATTGGAAAGATGGAAGGGAAGTTCCCGATGTGTTGTTGGGTATGTTTGATTATCCCCAGACTCCTGAGCATCCCGGATTCAACCTTTCTCTAAGATGTAATTTTGTGGATGGCACGAGCGGTACTACTTATTTGAGAATAGTGGGTACCAAAGGTTCCATGGACGTGAAGTGGGAAGAAGTAGTCGTCAAACTCAATCAAAATGCTGAAAGTGATGATCCGTTCTTAAGAGAACAAGCGAAATTGAGAGGGGCTACCGAAGAGAGCAGAGCCAAAATCCTTCCTCCCCGTGAGACTGTATACGCTGCCGAAAGAAGCTGGAAAGGCGCGCATTATGACCATTTTGGAAATTGGTTCAATGCCATAAGGACAAACGGCACAGTAGCCGAGGATCCGATTTTTGGATTCAGGGCTGCGGCACCTGCCTTGCTCTGCAACGACAGTTACTTTCAAGATAAGTTTATGAAATGGGATCCCGTAAATATGAAATTGATTTAATTATGAAATACACAAGAATAGCTTGGATAGCTTTGATATCCTTGGCTTGGGCCTGTGGCCCAAAGCCTGCCGAAGAAGTGACGGAAGAAGTTGCTGAAGTAATCCTTCCTGACAATTCACTCTCAGAGGATGAAAAATCAACAGGTTGGATGTTGTTGTTTGATGGTGTCAATACAGATGGATGGAGGGCATTTAATGGTGATTCTTTGCCTGCAAATTGGACCGTAGAAGATGGGGCCCTCAAGGGCCTAGGTCATGATGGGGGAGATGTCGGAGGGGATATTGTATTTGCACCAATGGATTTCGAGCAATTTGAAATGGAGTTTACCTGGAAAATAGCTACAGGTGGAAACAGTGGCGTCTTCTATCATGTAGTGGAGGATCCAAAATATGCGGCACCTTATTACACAGGACCTGAATACCAGGTGATAGATCAGCTTGGATTCCCGCAGCCTTTGGAAGATTGGCAATCATTGGCGGCTGACTATGCGATGTACGTCCCTGATTTCGAGGGAGTAGTTAAGCCTGCCGGCGAATGGAATGTTTCGAAAATTATTTTCACCAATGAAAAGGCGGAATACTATTTGAACGGAAAGAAGACAGTGGAATTCGTGCCTTACTCTGAGGATTGGAAAACAAAGCGGAACAGTGGTAAGTGGGATGTTTTTCCCGATTACGCAATTTCAAAATCCGGATTGATTGCTCTTCAGGATCACGGTAGCGAAGTTTGGTACAAAAACATAAAGATTAGACCATTATGAAAAAGTTATTGATTGTATGTTTATTCCTCTTATTGGCGCAAGTTTCATTTGGACAGAAAAAAGAGAAGTTGTTCAACGGCAAGGATTTGATGGGTTGGATAGTCTACGGTACCGAAAAATGGTATGTGGAAAACGGATTGATTGTATCTGAGAGTGGTCCTGATAAAGGTTACGGCTATTTGGGAACAGAAAAGCATTACAAAAACTTTGAAATCAACCTTGAGTTTAAGCAAGAAGCGGATGGTAACAGCGGGGTTTTTATACGATCTACGGTTGACGGTACCAAAGTATCAGGTTGGCAGGTAGAAGTTGCCCCTCCGGGAAACGATACTGGTGGGATTTATGAAAGTTATGGCAGAGGTTGGTTGATCAAGCCTGATCCCGAAAAGGACAAAGCCTTGAAATATGGCGATTGGAACAAAATGAAGATCGTTGTAAATGGTGATAGAGTCACATCTTATGTTAATGGTGTCCAAATGGTGGATTATACAGACGAGAAGATTGGTAAAGGCGAAGGTGGGATTTTATTGCAGATCCATGATGGCGGTGGGATCAAAGTGTATTGGAGAAACATCACTTTGAAGGCACTTTAAGAAAATATCAGGTTTTGATTGATATCCTGCCTCGGTTAAAAATCGGGGCAGGATTTTTTTTAAATTTTTGTTGCTGACCATCAGTGACATTTGTCCTATTTATTAATTATTTTAAAATACAACTTTGTGTTTAATGAAATGATTTACACCTTTGCACTCCCAAACGGGGGAACAATTGTTGAAATAAGAAGGTCAAAAAAATAATTTTATTTTCTTCACCGATTGTAAATTTTATTCTTACC
>NZ_JANSUY010000026.1 GCF_024741135.1 Aquiflexum gelatinilyticum | reverse complement strand
CCTTTGCACTCCCAAACGGGGGAACAATTGTTGAAATAAGAAGGTCAAAAAAATAATTTTATTTTCTTCACCGATTGTAAATTTTATTCTTACCTTTGCACTCCTGTTTGTAAGGAACGGGAAAAAGAGATGGGGCGAGAGTCTTACGATACTGCCGGATGAGGCGGTAAAAGTTCATTGAAATACTGGAGAAACGACATTAAAAGGCCTGAAGGGGCGACCCTGAAGGCAGAAGATTGACAGGGCTAGGAAACGAATCAGCAGAGATGCTGAGAAAAAACTA
>NZ_JANSUY010000025.1 GCF_024741135.1 Aquiflexum gelatinilyticum | reverse complement strand
TCCCACCGCCGGCCCGGTCCGCCGACCTCCTCCCCACAGGTGTTCAATTAGAGAATCTTTTTGAAGTATAAGTTTCCAACTTAGACCAACAGTCCGCCGCGGTGGAGCGAAATATTATTAGCCCCGGGCAAGGTGCTTCTCAGATTTTTATTACTCACCGATCCCTAGGCACCACCGCTCGGGGTAATGAAAATGTGATGTCATTGGTTTTTGGCAGCAAAAAGGTAAAGTAAGGAATGGAGTTTCCGCCAAAAACAGGGAAGGTGGAAAAGTCAATTCATTTTGAATTTCTTTCTTAAGATGGAAATAATCAACCACTCCCAACTTTAAGAAACTTAACAGTTACTTTTATTTTTACACTAGATTTTTAAATATTGACTATTTTGGCTTTTTCGTAACTTTACAGTATTAAGGTTCCCGTAAAATGAGCTTTTAACAATGCAATAAGTATAACCGTTTGAATACCAAAGACCATGAAAGTATTAATAGATATACCTGATAATGAAGCATCTTTCGCAATGAAAGTTTTAAAAAGCCTTTCTTTTGTAAAAAAAGCAAAGCCTATGAGTGAGGCTACGGTGGATTTGTGGGAAGATTTAAATGAAGCTGCTTACGAAGTACGCCTACACAAACAAGGTAAACTAAAACTAAAAACGGCTCAAGATTTACTCAATGAGTTATAGTATTTTTCCTACCCATCGCTTTGAGAAGGAACTCAAACGATTGGCTAAAAAGTTTCCGTCACTCAAAAATGAGTTTGCTGAACTGATTGCAAAAATTACTGCTAATCCCGAAGCCGGCACTTCCATTGGTAACAACTGCTATAAAATTCGTTTGTCCATCGGTAGCAAAGGTAAAGGTAAAAGCGGAGGGGCAAGGGTTATCACTTATCTATACATTGATACCGAAACGGTTTATCTGCTTACCATTTATGACAAAGGTGAAAAATCCGACCTAAAACCAAATGAACTCAAAGATATGATTGATAGCTTGGAACTGGATGTATAAAAAATAAATAAAACGCTTCGAAATTCTGGGATCATTTCCAAACACCTGGTCCTTTACTTTTATCCTTCCCTCCACTACAATTGTCGGGATGCAATTGGATTCAACCAAACACCCAAAAAAAGGTAATTCTTGATAGAATGAATTGCAAATCCTACTAAATAAAAAGGTGTAGTTACAAACTACACCTAGAGACATGCTTTTCTACGCCCAGAAGGGCCGAGGTGGTCGTTGAATCCAGCCCTGCAACCTGGCCCCTCGCAAAAATGATCCAAAGGGATCATTTTTTAACGCTCGGTCCTCATTATACAGCCACTTATTCACCCTCAGCCCACCCTGCTGGTAGCCGAGGCTCCGCTAATCTTCAATCAATTGCTGAAAAAAAATTCCTTTTGCATATTGATAACTACAATTCACGCTTGGATCATCTGGCAAATAAAAGATTTTTATAGTATCTCCAACAAATACATCTGCCTCCTTTTCTGCAACTCCACGATACGAAGTGCCATTGAGTTCAAATGTGAAATAATATTTGCCTGGCCCATGTCTCCTTGCACCAACATACTTTTCAGGTGAAATTATAGCATAACCCGGAACTCCATACCTGCCCAATTTGGAATTATTATAAAAGCTTAAAAAAGCACCCTTTAAAAAGTAGACAATTAATAAAAGGAAAGCCAGCCGAGCTAACTTTAGCTTTTTTATCTTTTCGATCAATTTCATCTAATACTGTCGGTTATGAGTATCTTTTAATCTCTCGGAAACGCCTCCAGTTGCAGTCCGAGCGACTGCTGTTTGAGTTTGACTATTTACTGCTCTAACATTAGCCAGTGTTGCATTAGCCTGCGTTTCAAGAGCCTGTCTTCCCTCTCTTGTAACAACTTGGCCAGATTGTCGAGCCGCTTTAACAGCTTCAGCCGCGGTTGTTTCTTTTAAAATTTCCCCATTCTTTAATATACCAGATCCACCGGCAGCATTCAGTGTTAGACCGATAACTGTATCGATTGCAGTTTTTTCTACCGAGTTTACCTTTTTACTGACACCTCCTTCTCCATCTGTTTTAACATCCACAGCATTTTTAACTATTTCTGCACTTACAGTTAGTGTGGCTTTTGCTGCCGTCCTTCTAACTGCACTAAACCCTCCAGTGGCTGCACCCTCCAATGCAGCTACACCTATATCTACGATGTCTATGTTTTTAGTAAATGCATCTGCTGAAAAGCCACTTTCATAAATATTTGCACCTACTTGACTTCCATATTCTACTGCTGCTCCGATAATCCCGCCTAAACACCATGGACAATTACCATCGGGATCAGTAATGTTTATTGGATTATTCCATGCGTATGCATAGGGTGACTTATCTACCTGCTCGGGTTCATCTGCTAATGCATCCACCACAAACCACCTTCCTATACTCGCATCGTACATCCTCGCCCCATAGTCGGAGAGATTGATACCAAGGTGGTCATTGAATTCCTTGCCGTTATACAAGTACTTATTCGCCTTGATCCCTGCCTGCTGATATCCCAGTCCCTGCAGCTCTACGCCCCAAGGATCATAGTGCGTCTCCTGGAGGATGACCGGAGTGGTAGTCTCTATCCTGAACTGATCAAACCAGACGTTTTCTGATGTTTCATTCACAAGAAAGGTCCTCATAAACCCATCCTGTGGTACGAAGATACGGGTTTTCAGTTCTTCATGCTCGTTTCGGGCTTTTTTGCTAAGGATCCCACCCTACAGCCCGGCCCTTCGCTAAAATGACCCAAAGGGATCATTTATTAACGCTCAGTCCTCTTTTTCATAAAGGTTGCTGTCAGCATCATACAGGGCATAGCTCCAACCAAACGCTCAAACGAAAGATAGTTCAAGATCAATTGAACGACAAATTCAAAAAATAAAAAGGTAAGGGTGTGCGTAAATAATCGCTTTGATAAGGCTATTTTGCGAGCAGGCAGAATGCATGGCAGGAAATCTACACCTAGCGCCTTAACAATTCTTCACTTAGTAAGGAAGTTTGGCACTCTTTTACAATATATTCAGACTCTGCTCTTTTATTTTTTCAAGCTCATCTTTCATCACCACCACACTTCTTTGGATCATGGCATCATTGGCTTTGGATCCGATGGTGTTGATCTCCCTTCCTAATTCCTGACTGATGAATCCCAGCTTTTTGCCTTGACTGTCTCCTGCTCTAAGGTTCTTTTCAAAATAATCGAGATGAGATTCCAACCTGACGATTTCTTCGGTGATATCAATTTTCTCAAAATAATAAATCAGTTCCTGTTCCAGCCTGTTGTGGTCAAAGCTATTCTCCTCCATCCAATCCCTGAAATTACCCTTGATTCTTTCCCTGATCCTGCTTTTTCTCTCCGGATCTTGGGTTTTGACTGTATCCAAACCTTCCCTGATGACAGCTAGGTTTTCCAAAAATTTACTTTCTAAGGTATTGCCTTCATCTTTTCTGAAAGCATCGCAATGCCTCAGGGCTTTTTCAATAGTCTTCTTTACAATTTCCCATTCATCTGTGTCCGTTTTCTTTTCCACATTGGAATTGAGCACCTGAGGGGATTGTAAGGCCAATTTGAATAAGTCTGGGGAACTCGTCTGAGTCTTTTCAGCAAGATTTTGATAGGTTTTATAATAGGCTAAAAACAAATCCTCATTTACCGCAACCGGCATTTCGGCTGCAGATTTGTAAGAAAAATCAAGGTTTAGATTCACCTTACCTCTTTCAAGAACCGCACTTACCAAGTTTCGGATTTCTAGTTCCTTGTCCGAAAATTGCTTTGGGGACCGGATCGAAAGGTCCAAAAATTTTGAATTGAGGGTTTTTACCTCGACACTGACTACATAACTGTCATCTTCAAAACCGGCCAAACCATAGCCTGTCATTGACTTTATCATAAAATTTTTCTTGTGATTAGAAATTGTAGCCCAAGGTAACGTAAAATTTCAACTCATCGGTTTGGTAATTTCTGATGGGTCTAGCTACATCAAACTTAAAGTAATAATTGAGCAGGACGGTCCTGAGGCCCGCACCATAGCTTTGGAGCCAAGGATTGTTAAAGTTGTTCAGCGTAATGACAAAGGGCGAACCCGGTGTGGTGATGATCTCCGTATTTTGGTCATTGACCCTTTCCCAAGGTGCAGCATCATTCCATGCCGATCCTACATCATAGAAAGCAACCATCTGGAAGTTCTTTACAAAATTAGAAGTGATATTTCCCCTTGACAGGTATGAAAACAAAGGAATCCTCAATTCTGTAGTAAATGTAACGACATTTCGGCCTCTAATTTCATCAAACAAGTAACCCCTGAGGTCTACAAAATCCGCAAAGAGGATATTTGAATTTTCCACTCCCCCAGGATTTCTGACGGGAGATTGCTCAGGTCTATTGGACGGCGGCTGGTAAAACTCGTTGAAGAGCCAATTGTCCATTCCACCGACAAGATAATTTTGTGGATTTTTTCCAAAAAAGGAGCCCCCAAACAATCTTGTTGCCAAAATGAGGTTTTTATGAATGACTTGGTAATTCCTGAAATCAAGATAGAAATTGGAGAAAGACCTGGAAGCATTGTTCAATCCCTGATAATGAACAACTCCCATCTTTGCTTTGGCTCCTCTTTGGGTATATAATCCCAACTGCTGTGTTTTATCATAGACAAATTCAAACCTTCCGCCTGCATAAGTAACATCAAACCTGTTTTGGTCAGGGTCCTGGCCACGGATGATGGAGTCGGAATTGAGGTTGAAGTATTGGGTTTTGGCAATCAAAGGCGCTGCCGTCACCCTTGAGTGAACATTGAATGGGTAGGAAAATCCAAACTCTATTTTATTCAAAACATATTTTTGGAATACAATCCGGTCAAACTCCTCAATCTGAATTGACCTCCTATCATACCTCAGTGAAAAATCAATCCGCTGTTTTAGGTATTCGTATTCGAAGAATACGTCGCTTCCGGACCTGAAATCCAAAGGAAACATGATGCCTCCTTTGAAATTATGGTTATCGAGAATGTCAGTCATCCTACCCGATAAGGCCAATCCAAATCCCCGTAATGGATCGACTACCCAATCTGTACTCAGATTGGAAGTGATGAATTGGGGTGTCATCCTGGCAGGACCAGTAATTCTCTTCTGAAGACTTTGCCTCCTGAAATTTTCCAACATGTTACCTCTTCCAGAGGATTGTCCAAGAGTTGGTGACTGCTGTGCTGAGGCAGGTTTGGGAACCGTGTCAAAAGCATAATTCTCTGTATCTATTCCACCTTTTCTTTCAAATCTCAGTCTGTCTGTGTTGATACTTCCTGTGAGACTCTTAGGCGCAGGGACAGAATCCTTGGCTGCTTGCTGCGGTTTTGGATCGTTGACAGGAGGTGTGGTGAGCATCAAGTCTTCCAACCTGACATTCAAAACTGTATCCCTCTTCACTGTGGGTTGCTCGGCACGACGGGTAAGTTCTACTGTCGGCTTCTTACCTGCCCCGTCGATTTCTGATCTCCTTGATGAAATCCTCTCGGAGAGGGTCTTGGCCTGAGAAAGCTGGATTCTTGGCGTACTTGGCGTAAACTGGTCGACGTTGGAATAGCTTTCAATGACCAACCTGCTTTGGTTTCCATCCCTATAGGAATAAGCAACCTTATTTATTTTGGAAGAATAATCAAATGCTTCGAGACTCTTATTGAAAGCAGTCATCTGACTTGAAATTCCATTTGACACCGTCAGTCGCATCATGTTATTGATCCCGCTCTGGTCACTTAGGAAAAGAATATTGTTTCCGTTAAGGACACGGGGCTTGATATTTTTGTTGTTGAGGTTGGTAAGTTTGGTGATTTTCAAGGAATCCCAAAGATCAACTTGAAACAGGTTGAAGTAATCAGGAAGGATTTTGACATCCGGTGTTTTTGTTAGCGCCGAATCAGGGAGTTGCACAAAGTTGGAAGAATAGATAATGGTGGAATCATTCAAAAACATTGGGGTGATGTTGTCAAAAACATCATTTGTGATTCTTTTTCCTACTCCCCTGACATTGAGAGAATAAACATCTGTTTTTCCATTGGCGATGGAGGAAAGTACCATATTCTTTCCTGTGGAATTGAAATCCAAGCTAAGAACCTGTGTAATATTCCTTAAAAATATCTTGTCTTGACTTGAACCGTCAATGGCCCTTGACCTTAGAGTCGTCGTTCCTCTTTTGAAAGTGGCAATGGCTAAATTAAGAGTGTCTTTCCAGGCGATAACCGGAACTGTGAGGTTTATTGGCTGATCCACAGAAACAGCCCCACCGGAAAAAACGGTCATTTCCCTACCGTCGGCGAGATTCCTTACCTGCACTTTGTATTTGCCTCCACTGTTGATTACATAAGCAAGATGCTTGGCGTCCGGACTAAATTTGATGTCATTGATGATGCCAAGGTAGGATTCTGAAGTCTCAGCTATTTCGTTGACAGTATTGATATCTTTGAAAGTATTGAAAACCTGCTGGTTGGTACCGACATAAAACTGCTTCCACTGATCCTGAAATACTCTGTAGTTAAGTCCGATCGTATTGGCAATACTGTTTTCTTCATTTCGGTTGATCCTTGAAAGGTTAAGGATACTAGATATGTAACGCCTTCCATATTTCTCAACAATAAAATTCCAAATAGACTGTCCGACAAGTCCAGCCTCCCTACTTTTTAACTTATGGAGTTTGGTATTTTTTTCTTCTTTGAAATAGTGCCTGACAAAGTCGTCCATTTCCATACTCCATCCATGGGCGAGATACATGGCTACTCCGTCTATGTACCATTCCGGAAAGCTGTTGATCAGGTTAGATTGAAATGCATCCGCAATGGTAGACCCATAAAGCATTTCTTCAATAATCACTTTGGAAGTAGTGTAGATCAATTCCCGTTTGAAACTTTCCCAAGTTCCCGGAAAAGCCACTTCTCCGATCAGTTTGCTGAAAAAGGTCTGTCCGTCGATGGTAAATTCATCTTTATTCAGGTCGACGTTGCTTTGGAGGATTTCCTCAGGAGAATTGTAAATGAAAATTTTCGGTTTCGTGTAGGCCACATAGCCTATCAATTGGGTAAGTCGTTCGAATTCACTCTCAAGGTAATCAATGGCCATTTTGGCATTGTTCATCCCCCCGTCATAATAATAAACTTCGAAGTTGTTGGAGCTGTAGTAATACCATTCAATATTTTTGTGTTGGATTCGGTTTTTACCGAATTTATCCCCATTGAACTGTGCTAAAGACAGCAATGGGAGCTGCAAAAAGAAGATTGATAAGACTAAGAATACGATCTTATTTTTCATCTAACCTGATTCACTTGGGTTTTAAATATACTTAAAAATTTGAATTATGTTTTTTAATCCTGTCAATGTTTACTTCTTTTTCAGGTTGGTCACCATTTAAAAGCATTTCAACCATCATTTTGCTGTAAAAGGGAATCAAAGATACGCCTTTCGCACCAAAACCATTGAAAATATAAACGCCCGAAACAGCAGGATGTTCACCTAAAAATGGTTTTCGATCTTTTGTGGCAGGCCGGATCCCATAGCGATGGTTTTGGATGGAATGAACCGGTGCAGGTACAAGTTTTTCCAGTTTTTCCAACAATTCATTTTTGGCATTTTCGGTGGGGCCCTGATCCAAGTCATGCCAAGTGTAGGTAGAGCCTACTCTTTGGTTTCCATTGGGCAGAGAAATTCGGAAAACCCCACGGTTTATGATTTCCTCCGGATAAAAATCTTGAACCAAATCAAGAATTTCACCCTTTACGGGAGCAAAAGGCAAAAAAGAAAAATACCGGCTTTTCATTGCACCTAGTCCGTTGCAATAAACAATTCCCTTTGCGTAAAGTCCTTGATAATTAAATCCACCTTCCAGGACTTCAAGAAAATCCTCCTCAAATTTTTCCTCCAATAGGAGGTTATTATTCTTTAAAAATGCCGAATAAGCACTCAGGAGTGTATTGATGTCTAGATACCCTGAGTTTTTCAAAAGGATTCCTCCAAATGGATTGACAGCTTCGGGATAAACTTCTTTGGAGAATATCTTTTCAAAATAAGGTTCGAATCCTGGTTCGCCTGTTTTTCCCATCCATTCATTTTGCTCCTCTATATTCAAAAAAGGACGGTAAATGTTTTTTCGGTAAAGAAATGTGGTCCCGAGAAGCTCCTCCAGTTCAGAATAAAGCGGTTCAATCTCCGGAAAAAGCAAATCTGCATTCCAGGTTTTCACCATCTTCTTCCCTGTGATCGGATTGTACAGACCCGCAGCAATGCGACTGCTTTGATTGGCAGAAGGCAGGTCAATGACTGCCACTTTTTTGCCAAGCTGCAATAATCTATGTGACAATACCGTACCTGCCAATCCCTGACCGATAAGTAAAAAATCAACTTCCATGGTCAAAATTAGTTTCTTTATTCGTTATTTTGAGGTGATTATAAAAAGATTTCCCATGCTGCAGATCAAAACATTCACTTTCAATCCCTTTTACGAAAACACCTACATTCTTTTTGATGAGACGAAAGAGGCGATAATTTTTGATCCGGGATGTTTTGAGAAAAAAGAAAAAGAAATCCTGAGCAACTTCATCCAAATTGAAGGTCTTAAGGTCGCCAAATTGGTCAATACGCATTGTCATATAGACCATGTTTTGGGAAATGCATTTGTCAAAAACACCTATAAAGTTCCGCTTTGTATTCACCGAAATGAAATTCCGGTTCTCAAATCGGTTAAAGTCTACGCTCCTAATTACGGTTTTGCGGGATATGAAGAAGCTGAACCGGATGACTTCATAGATGAAAAACAAAAACTGACCATCGGAAATCAATCTTTGGACATCCTCTTCGTCCCCGGTCATGCTCCGGGACATTTGGTATTTTACCATAAACCTTCAGGCATATGCATTGCAGGAGACACCTTGTTTCAGGGAAGTATAGGAAGGACTGACCTTCCCGGCGGTGACCATCAGACACTTTTGTCTTCGATCAGACGGGAGTTGTTCAACCTGCCGGAAGAAACTACCGTATACCCCGGTCATGGGCCGGAAACTACCATAGGCGAAGAGAAAGAAAACAATCCATTTGTTGGCAAACGGGCCAGATTCTAAATGATCAAGCAACATATTCCTAACGCGCTTACTTCCCTAAATCTTGCCTCCGGCATGGCAGGTATTCTTTTTGTACTTGAGGGCCAACTTGATTATGGTGCTTATTTGATTTTCTTGGCAGCTTTATTTGATTTTTTGGATGGGTTTGTGGCCAGAATCTTAAAGGTTAGCAGTGAGATTGGAAAGCAGCTTGACTCCTTGGCTGATATGGTGACTTTTGGAGTTCTCCCTGCCTTTATCTTGTTTTCCTTGATCGAATCCAAATCGGACAATGCCTATCTGCCATATACAGCCTTTTTGATCGGTATATTTTCTGCCCTGAGATTGGCCAAATTCAACATAGACCTCCGACAATCTGAAAGATTCATTGGTGTTCCTACGCCGGCAAATGCCTTATTCATCAGTACCCTTCCTTTTCTTTCAGAAAAATCTCCCTTTTTCGGTAATCTATTGTCCAACCCAACAGTCCTTGTTGCCATTGGACTTATCATGTCGTATTTGTTGATTGCTGAGCTTCCCTTGGTTGCTTTGAAATTCAAAGATTTCTCATTTTCCAAAAACATCTTCAGGTATTTGGTGGTGGCTTCAGCCCTTATCTCGCTCATCCTCTTTGGGATAGCAGGTATTCCTTTTGCAATTATTTTGTATATTGCGCTCTCAATTACAGAGGCATTAATCACCCGGAATGCTTGACAAGCAAATTAAAATCCTTTTTTCAGCCGGAATTATATTCATTCAGCTGTTCGTTTTCTTTGGATCTATAGCCCAGACCCAAGACTTGTACTTTAAATTTCCAATCCTGGAGCCTGGAGTATATAAGGTAAGTGAAGGACAGCTAAAAGATTTGGGTTTTGATAATATCGAAGGGGTTTCAATATTTGGAAACCCAGGAATGTTGCCTCAAAAACTCGATAGCCTGCAACTTACCTTACGGGAAATCCCTTCCAAAATCATCGGAAATGATGTTTTTTTCTTTGCCTATGGCCCGGATCAAATCATTGTAAACGAAGACGGAGTAAATTTTCAACCTCACTTATATTCAGATACACTTTTTTATATGGTGGGAAATAAAATCAAAGGAAATGAGATTCTTGAAGGCAATAATCCACCTGCAGGTCCTATAGCTGTTGGGAACTTATTTTTGATCCAAAGCAAAAAATGGGAGGAAACAAACTTGTTGAATTCAGGCAGGGCTTGGTATTCCCAACCTTTGTTTATAGGGCAATCCTTGACATTTTCTTTTGAGCTTCCTAGTGGCCAAAGTGGCCCTTCTAAAATAAAACTGGGACTGATGTCACAGTCATTGGCTGATAATGTATTCCGGGTTTTTGCAGGAGGACAAAATATCGGACAAAGCACCATCTTGCCAATCCCAAATACCACATATGGAATCAAAGGCAGGGAAAAATCAGAGGAGTTTGAAATTCCGGAATCCACTGAATCGAAGATGGATTTTCGTGTAAATTACCAAAGTCCAAATCCCAATGGTACCGGCTATTTGGACTATGCACTTTTGGCCACACCTTATCCATCAGATAAAATCGGATCGGGATTATTTTATAATCTTGATGGGGATAATTCTTTTTCATTTTCTACAGCAAAAACCACGTGGAAAATCAAAAATACTTATGAGATCACCGAAGAATCCGACCGTATTTTCCTTGGAAAAGGTGAAATGGTTGTAGCATTTGAGCCAAATGGCGTAAAGGCAATCACAGATTTCGAATTGGCCAATACAAGTTTGAGAACAGACGACTCAGATCCCCAATTGTTGATCATCACCCATAAATCACTTCTTTCCCAAGCGCAGCGGCTTTCCTCCCACAAAAACCAAAAAGGAATCCAGAGTTCAGTAGTTGTATTGGAGGATATTTATGACAGCTTTGGATATGGCAATCGGGATGTGACAGCCATCAGAAACCTGATCGCATTTCATTTTCATTATTCCGGAGGATTAAAGAATGTCTTGTTTTTTGGTAAAGGAACCTATGATTACAAATCGAAACAGGGTGGCCGACCAAATTTAGTGCCGACCTATAGCTCGCGGAATAGCCTGAATCCTCTGACTACTTACAGTTCAGATGATTTCTTTGGATTTGTTGATTGGGGACAAGGTCAGTGGGACGAATCAAATGCCGGAGATGAGCAATTGCAAATCGGCGTAGGAAGGATTCCTGCAATTTCCGTCAGCGAAGCAGGAGAAATGGTCAATAAAATAATCGCCTATGAAAATGGGGAGAATAACCGTGGTGAGTGGAAAAGGAATCTGGCTTTTTTTGCTGATGATGCTGACAACAATATTCACCTCAGGGACGCCGAGGTTCATTACGGGTATTTGTCCAAAAACCATCCCGAATACCTAATCAAAAAGCTTTATTTGGATAGGTTTGAGCAGCAGAGATCAGGGTCAGCCCAAAGTTCTCCTTTAGCCAAAGCAGCCCTAAAGTCCACAATTGAAGAGGGGGTTTTGATACTTAATTACATCGGGCATGGCAATGAAACTGTCCTTTCTGCGGAAAGGGTCTTTACAGTTTCGGATCTATATGACTGGCCTGAAAACCCACTTCTTCCATTGATTGTGACGGCTACCTGCGAATTTGGAAGACATGACAGTCCTTTTATCAGGTCAGGTGCTGAAGAGTTTTTGTTTGCCGAAAAAAAGGGAGCAATAGGCCTGCTCACCACAGGCAGACCGGTATTCAGTTCAGTCAATTTTGCGTTGAATACCGCTTTTGTGGAATCAGTTTTTGAAAAAGACAACGGTGAAACCCGCGACTTGGGAGAGATTTTTAGACTTACCAAAAACAACAGCTTAAACGGACCTTTTAACCGGAATTTTTCTTTGCTTGGGGATCCATCGCTGAAGTTGGCCATTCCGGAACTGACCACACAGACAGACCCTGTTTGGGATGTCGTACTGGAAACCGAGACCGATACTTTACGGGCTTTACAACGAATTCAGATCAAAGGAAAAATAATCGACCCTATTACCGGAGCCATGCTTCCTACAAGTAGCGGAACTTATGATATCCAAATTACGGACAAAGCCCAAACCATCACCTCTCTAGGGGACGAAAGTCCACCTACTGAATTTTTAGAAGAAATCAATGTTTTGTTCAGAGGAAAGGGCGAAGTCAAAGACGGTGAGTTTATCTCGGATGTTTTTATCCCCAAAAATATTGACAGTAATATTGGGACTGCAAAAATCCGGTTATTTGCGAGTCTAAATCAGGGAGATGAAGCAATCGGTGCCATCCAAATCCCAATCGGCGGCACGGCATCCTACACCTCAAATGACAAACTTGGACCTGATATTGCACTTCGTTTTGGACAAAACCAATCAGATGCTAGCGGATCATTTCCTTTTTCAAACCTTCCTCTGACAATATTGTTGGAGGATGAAAGTGGAATCAATATTTCTTCCCAAGCCAATGGCCATGACATCGAGTTGACTATCAATGATCAAAGTCCCATAATCCTCAATCAATTTTTCAAAGCCAAAAATAATGGATTTGAACTAGGAGAAATCAACACATTGTTAGCTGATTTAAAAGAAGGTAAAAACACAATTACCGTATCCGCATGGGATAATGTCGGAAATAGTTCGAAAATGACCCAAGAAATAGAAATCAAGGGATCTTTACAATTAAAGATCTTAGAGCACGGTACTTACCCAAATCCGACCACAGAAAGCAGCAAATTTAGAATTGCGCACAATAGGCCTAATGAGACAATCAACCTTGAATTAAAAATTTATTCTATTTACGGCAGTGAAATATTTTCAATGCAGCGCCGTTATGTAGAAGCTGATTTTTTACTGGATGGAATCGAATGGAATTTTTTCCGTTCAACAACCAAATATCCCGTAAAAGGAACTTATATTTACACCCTAATGCTCATTTCAGAAAAAGACAATTCATCTGAAACAAAGAGCGGAAAAATTATCATTCAATGAAAATACAGATGAAAACCCTTGTCACCCTATCGATTTTTTCAGGGATATTCCTATTTACATTTCATGTATCAGGTCAAAACGGCCCAATTGTATCCGGCCAAGATCCGACCCGGCGAGTAATTACCACCGCAGTTCCTTTTTTGAATTTTGCGCCTGACAGCAGACATTCTGCTATGGGAGATGCCGGTGTGGCCACAAGCCCTGATGCTTTTTCCGCGCATTGGAATGCCGGTAAATTATCCTTTATCGACAATGATATGGGTGTATCTCTTTCTTATTCCCCTTGGTTGGGCAGGCTGGTCAATGACATGTCCTTGAGTTACCTGACTTTCTACAGAAAAATAGATGATAAATCCGCTTGGGGTTTTGACTTGAGGTATTTTAACATGGGTGACATCCAGTTGACTGATGGAAGAGGAAATGAACTTGGAGAATTTACCCCAAGAGATATCGCTGTGGGTGGAACCTACTCTAGGAAATTATCAGAGAAATTGGGTTTGGGTATTTCAGCTAGATTTATCCATTCTAACCTTTCAGGGAATATATCTTCGGCCGGAGGTGCAGAAAGCAGACCAGGTGTAACCATTGGAACAGACGTAGGTCTTTATTACAACACTGAAGTTTTGTCCGGAAATAAAACAGGAGAGTTTTCTTGGGGTGTTGCAATCAACAATATTGGTCCAAAAATCACCTACAACAGTGCAGATGATCTGGATTTTATCCCAACAAATTTCAGGATAGGAACCGCTTATCTAATGAATCTCAATGAATATAATTCATTGACTTTCACCCTAGATTTCAATAAGCTGATGGTACCAAGTCCTCCGATTTTATTGAGAGATGAAAACGGTGTATTGGTAACTGACGACAATGGAGATTTTATTATTGAAAGTGGTAGGGATCCAAACAGACCATTGATTAATGGAATGTTTACTTCCTTTTTTGATGCTCCGGGAGGATTCAGTGAAGAATTGCAGGAAGTCATGATTTCTTTTGGTGTTGAATATATTTATAATAATGTTTTTGCATTAAGAACGGGTTATTTCTATGAAAACCCAAACAAGGGTGGAAGAAGGTATTTTACAATGGGTTTTGGAATTGATTACAACAAGCTTGGATTTGATTTTTCCTACTTGGTACCACAGGTACAAAACCATCCCCTTGCAGAAACTTTGAGGTTGTCTCTTTCCTATAATATTGCCGGAAAATAATAATGCTGGATAGATCCAAAGCACCTGATTTTAAAATACCAACATCAATAGAATTTCCTACACCAATACAAAGGACTCTTCCAAACGGAGTCCATTTGTATTTTATACCTACCACTGAAATTGATGCGGTCAAATTAGAGATTAGTTCCTCTATCAATGAATCCACAAACAATAAGTTGTTGGCACCTTACTTCGCCTTGGAGATGGTCACAGAAGGAATCAATTCAAAAGATGCTGCAGAGTTGGATGATTTTTTTGATACCTACGCATCCGAGGTGGAGACAGAATCAGGATTTGAAAACCATGGGCTTTCCTTATTGACCACCAAAAAACATTTCAGTACCGTATTGCCGGTCTTTCGGGAATTACTGACTGAAGCTACATTTCCTGAAAAGGAACTGGCTAAAAGGAAAAAACAGAAAGCACTGAGTATCCATATCAACCGAGACAAAAACAGCCACAGGGCATCACAATTATTCAGAAAAACACTTTTTGGACAAAACCATCCTTTTGGTAAGATTACAGAAGAAAATGATGTATATGTGATTGACCGGGAGGATTTGGTGGATTTCTATCAAAAAGACCTTTGGACCAATTCTGAGATTTTTCTGACAGGAAATCTTGATGATTCCCAACTGGAAGATATTATCAAAGAAATCGGGAATATCCCAGTATCTTTTTTTGACAATCCCGTATCCGGATTTCAAAATCAAATCCACCCTAGAGTCATAGAATCAAAAGCAAAATCCGTCCAAAGCAGTATCAGGATTGGTTGTCATTTGATTCCAAAAAACCATCCCGATTATTTTAAACTGAATCTGATGAATACCATTTTGGGAGGATACTTCGGAAGCAGGTTGATTAAAAACATCAGGGAGGACAAGGGCCACACCTACGGTATATACAGCAGCATTGGTGGACTGAAAAATTCTGATTATTGGGTAGTGATGGCAGATGTGATCAAAGAACACGATGAAGCTGTCATCGAGGAAGTATATAAAGAAATAGACAAACTCAAATACGAGCCAATATCCCTACAAGAACTTGAAGTGGTCAGAAATTATTTGGTGGGCAAGTTATTGTCCCAATTCAGTTCCGGATTTGAACTCATTGGAAGGTATAAATCTATTCATCAGGCAGGATTGGATTTTGGGTTCTACAAGCAACATCTTAACTATATCCTGACCGCCAAACCTAGGGACATTATGGAAGTGGCCCAGAAATATCTGGAAAGAGAAAAAATGGTGGAGATTATCGTGGGTTAATTTTCTTAAAAAGTAGGTATAACCCTGAGATATCCATTTTCATGCTTGCCCAAGAATCATAAAGAGACATTTTCAATCCCTTCGCACCAAGTGCTTTTGCAAGGGAAACAAAACCCCTTGCAGACTCAAAATTCGCAGACCATAGTGCGTGTTTTGCTTCAAAGAGTACTCTTTTGATCAATGCTTTGTCCTCTTTTGGTCTTCTGTTCATTGTCTTTATCTTTTGACAGACCTTCAGTGTTGATGGCAGCATTTTCGATTTTTTTGGCTGATACTGCCCCGCGGCAAAGGATTTGGAATGGATTCTTTTTTTGACTCCGATATGGTTTGAAAAAACAAACTGGTAATTCCTCGCCAACCTGACCATAATGTCAAAATCTTCATAAGCCAGGCTTTCATCATATCCTCCTACTTTTGTAAATATGGAAGCATCAAAAACCAATGAAACAGAAGAAATAATATTTCTTTGCACAAGACTGCTATAAACATCTCCGATCTTCACTTTTTGGTTGAGATGTCCATCGGGGGTTCTTTTGTAAAATGTTTTTTCCTTTCCATTGGAATAAACCATCAACACATCCGAAAAACAAACAGCAGCACCGATAGACTGTTGGAGTTTTGAAACTGAGCTAGAAATATGTCCAGGCAACAGCACATCATCTCCTGATAAGTCTATGAGGAATTTTCCCTTACTTTTCAAAAAAACCTGATTGAAAGATTTGCAATAAGGCATCGTCTCCTGTCTGAAAAAAGTGAAAGCATTAAAATCAGGGCTGTTTTTTTCTAACCATCCAGTGATGCGCTGCTTGGTATTGTCCGTACTTCCATTGTCAATAATAAAAACTTCCAGGTTAGGATATCCCTGATTTTTAATGCTTTCCAAAGTTTGTTCGATGAATGGACTTTGATTGAAAGCAGTAAGGATAATTGTGACTAAAGGTGTTGGTTCCATGGCTATTTTGTATTTGCAATGGTTACGATACTTTGTTTACTCAGAATCTTGCAATTAATGCTAAAAAAAACTTATTCCCTTTGAGATACTTTGGTCAAACGGGAAAGGTTTCGGATTTGCTTCTGAATTTTTTCTGAAAAACCTCAAATTCAGCCCTTTCTCTGATATAATCTCCTTCCGAGTACTGTCTATCAGAAATCCCCAACAGTACAGAATCTTTGTCAAAGGTAAATTCTGTCCAAACCATCGGAGGTATTAGTAAGGCTTTGGAAGGGGAATCCAATTCAAACAAAAACTTTTCCCCCGAAAGCACTTCAAGTAAGGCAGACACCTTCCCCGACAAACAGACAAGAACCTGTGATTCTTCCCGATGTGCATGTATGCCCCTTTTGGCTCCTTGAGCAATCTTATTAAGCCAAAACAGTCTCTTGATAGGAAAAGGGATTTTTGTCGGCTCTTCTACAAAGTGAAGTTGACCGCTTTCATTCCCATTTGGCTCCAGGAATATCAGTTCCGGTTTTGACAATAACCTCATACACATTGCTAAATTATCACTTATACTTGAATAGTTTTTTATTTGTAGGTTAATTTGTCGAAAAGCTTTGGTCTCCCTCCATGTCTTTTTAAAAAAACCTAATTTCCCTTTCCCAACATTTATCTGAAATCATCTTGAAAAACAAAGCCTCCTACCTCACGCTTTCCGCGGTTTCAGAAGGCCTATTCAAAGAAAAAGGTAGCAAGTTTTTGGCGTTTGCCTATTCGGTCAAAAGTGAACAGGAGATAAAGGAAATCCTGGATGGTTTACGCAAAAAATATTTTGATGCAAGGCACCACTGCTATGCCTATATGCTTGGCAAGAACAAAGATGTATTCCGTGCCAATGATGACGGAGAACCCAACCACTCTGCGGGTGATCCGATCTTAGGTCAAATCAGATCCCACTCTTTGACCAATGTTTTGATTGTCGTGATCAGGTATTTTGGGGGTACAAAACTTGGTGTAGGGGGATTGATCAATGCCTACAAAACCGCAGCGGCTGAAGCAATTGCCAACAACCAAATCATAGAAACAGAAGATAGTCAAGAACTGAACCTACACTTCAACTATCCGGAAATGAATCAGGTGATGAAATTGGTCAAAGACCATGAACTTGAAATTTCAGGTCAAAAATTCGACAATTCCTGCGAAATAAAATTATTGGTCCCCGACGGAATCTTGGAGATGGTTCTTGCAAAAGCTTTGGAATTGGAAGGGGTGAAAATCATTGAGAGTTAAAAAAAGTCTCCAAATATCCCTGATAATGCAGCTTTTTATAAATTTCCCGACAGGCCCATGCATCCGTGGCAGCATAGAGCAATTGCTTTTCCGTCAAAGTTTGGGCTTCCCAATTGGATACCTGCTCAGATTTTGAAATCCTGACATTCAATACCATGGCTGCGAGGTTTCTTACCCCGACATTTTGAAATCCAACTTTTTTGAGCTCTTCATTGAGGTCAAAGAAATTTTCAGGAATAAAACCAGCTCTCAGTTTTTTTAATGCCTTAAGGTCATCATGGACAGCAGCACCTACTTTGACGATATGCTTTGTTTCCAACAGTTCCTTCAGTTCACCTGGCATCCCAATTTGATTTAATCGGACCAAAAAGGCAATATCATCTGTAGCTAACTGTAGCAAGGCCACCTGATATTGAGTTCCTTTGGTAAAGGAAGGTCTGGTTTCGGTATCAAATCCAATGAGTTCGTGTCTGCTGATTTCATCGATTATCTCTTTGACTTGTTCTTTTTTGTCCACCAATACAATATCCCCCTCAAATTGTCCGAGAGGCAAGTCATTGATTTCCAATTTCGAAATTTTCATTGGTATCATACCGCAAACTCCTTTCTTATCTCCTTCATTTCTTCTTCACTGTAATAATTTATACCCAATTTGAAGTATCCGAATAATACTGTCATAATCGGGCTGATGATATTGAAAAAACAATACGGAGCATAAGCCAATGTCGCAACACCAAGCACTGAAGCCTGTGTAGCACCGCATGTATTCCAAGGGATTAACACAGAGGTAACAGTGGCACTGTCCTCTAAAGTTCTACTAAGATTCTCGGGTTTTAAGCCCCGCTTTCTATAAACATTGGCATACATCCTTCCCGGAACCAAAATCGCAAGGTATTGGTCTGAAGTGGTTACATTGAAAAACACGCATGTCGCTGCTGTGGAAGCAATCAGCGAACCGATGGAATGAACTTTCCTGATCACTGCCTCTGCCAATACTTTGAGCATGCCGCTTTCTTCCATAATCCCCCCAAAAGCCATCGCACAAATGATCAGCCAAATGGTGTTGAGCATTCCTGACATTCCTCTAGTGACCAACAACTCATTGACGATCTCATTGGAAGTGACTATGCTGATACTTCCATACAAAGCCATCATCACCGATTTGAATGATTGGTAAGCATACCCAAAACCGGTATCTCCCGCAATCAGGTGTATCACCTGTGGCTGGAAAATAATGGCAAAAACTCCTCCGAGCACTGCACCGACCAAGAGTGCCGGAACAGCCGAAACTTTCTTTACGATCATGACAATCACTACAACAGGAACGATGAAAAGCCATCCCGAAATATTGAATTGATCCAAAATAACCGCAGAAATATCTTTTACCTGATCTACAGAACCCTGCGCTCCCGAAAAAACACCTATCACTCCAAAAATAATCAAGGTAATGGACATGGAAGGCACTGTGGTCTTGGTCATATGCCTGATATGGGTAAACAAGTCCGTTCCTGCCATTGCCGGTGCAAGGTTGGTCGTATCAGAAAGCGGTGACATCTTATCTCCAAAATAGGCTCCTGAAATAATTGCCCCTCCGATAATCCCTTCCTCAAAACCCAACGCTTTACCTATTCCCAATAATGCTACCCCCACCGTAGCCACAGTAGTCCAGCTACTTCCTGTCGCAATGGAAACTATCGCGCAGACCATACAGGCGGCAATCAAAAATATGGTGGGATTTAGAATCTGAAGTCCATAATAAATCATCGCAGGCACAATTCCGCTCAACATCCATGTACCGGCCAATGCCCCGATCAACAATAAGATCAGGATACTTGACATCGCGGAGGAAATGCTTTTTACAATCCCATCCTGCAAAATTTCCCATTTGAATTTTAGCCAATAGACTGCCATCAACGCCGCAACGGCAGCAGAAAATATGAGTACCATCTGATTGGATCCCGACAATGCGTCCGTTCCAAAAATCCAGATATTGATTACCAACAAAACAATTAAGAAGGCGATAGGAAACAGTGCTTCAAGGATGGTGGGCTCTTTGTGTTTTGTTATCATTAATGTTTATTGAAATTTTAAAAAACTGAAATTAAGAATTTTTTGGAAAATTACACTTCCGCTAGGAGGTTTACCAATTCTTCAGCGGCCTGCCATCCAATTGCAACCCCCATTCCCCCTAACCTGACTGCTATTCCCACATTTGGTCTTACTATTTCTACTATCGGCTTTTTATTTTTCCCAAAAGCCATAATCCCTGTCCATTCAAAATCTATTTCCGTATCGTTTTCCGGCAGGATAATGTTGTTAAGAATATGGATCAAATATTCCCTGATTTTGGGATTTGATTCCATTAAAACAGTTCTTTCTCCCTCAAAATCAATGTTCCTACCGCCACCGAGAAGAATTCTATCTTCCACTTTCCTGAAATAAACATACCCTTTGTCATAGTGAAATGTTCCTGAAAGTGGGATAGGTTTGGAAATCGGTTTGGTGACCATCACCAAACCCCTACCGGGTTGGATATCCAATCCGGGTAATAGGAGATTGGTAAATGCATTGGTGCAAACCGCTATTTTTGCTGCATGGAAGCAGATATCTTCCTTATCTGTTGGGTTTTGGACGAAAACCATTTTGCCATCCAAGTCGATTCTAGAAACCTTTGAACCTGTCAAAATTTTGATATCCAGCTCAAGACATTTTTTCCAAAGTGAGTTCAAAAATTTGCCTGAATCCAATTCACCCTCAAATTTATTTTTGATAACAGCCTTCACTTTGGCAGAAAAACCAAACGGCTTGACATCCTCTATCTGTTCAAAAACCAATTCATGGAAAATCGGCGCCAATAATTGGTTGATTGTATCAAGGGATTCCAAAGCTTTGATTTCATTTTCGGTTAGTAACTCCAAACCAAAAGAAGGAAGGTAACCGAGGTTTTCATCCCCAAAAAAATCTCTGATGGAAAGCAGTCCACGATATCTTTTGCTTACTAATTGTAGGACTTCGGGTTCAGACATGTGATTGAGGTCATCCAAGATTTCTGTCAAACTCCCAAAGCAGGCAAATCCTGCATTTTTGGAACTTGCACCGCTGGGAAAAATCCCTCTTTCCAAAATCATAACTTTTGCATGCGGAAATCTGATTTTGTATTGAATGGAGGTAGACAATCCCACTATTCCTCCACCGATGACGATCAGATCATGGTCCACAAAATGTTTCTTTTCCCAATAGCTCAACATTATTTTAAAATCGGGTAAAATATTTAAGGCTATTTATTAATTTAAAGCTCAGAATCCAAAAAATTCCACTAAATCCCCATCCAAATAACCATGAGAAAAATTGATGAACTTTTATTGGAATATGGTCAAAGCCATCAAAATGAGACCAATAAAGCCATACATTGGATCTGTGTCCCTGCTATATTTTTCAGTATTGTGGGTTTGATTTATAGCATTCCTTCCGGTTCAGTTGAATCATTGTTGCCATTTTTGGGAGATTTTGCAAATTGGGCCACCCTAGCTTTGATTGTCGTTTTGTTTTATTATGTCTCCTTGTCTCCTCCTTTAGCTTTGGGAATGTTTTTCTTCTCTGCATTGTGCCTCGCTGTCGCTAATTTAATCAATTTGGTTTCTCCTGTTCCCCTTTGGGCAGTCAGCATCGCCATCTTTATTTTGGCTTGGATATTCCAGTTTTATGGACATAAAATCGAAGGAAAAAAACCTTCTTTCTTCAAAGATGTTCAGTTTTTGATGATCGGGCCCGCTTGGCTGATGCATTTCATTTACAAAAAACTTGGGCTCGCCTATTGATGGGTGAAGCACTCATTCTCAGGATGGTGAAATAGTCATTCCAAACCAAATCCCTGCTTTTTATCATTTTCTTTCGGCCTTATAAATTTCTTTCGGGAATTTTCTAAGGTTTTAAGTTGTATTTTGTGAAACAGTAAAATCCATCAAAGCTTAAAAACATGCTTCATTTTATTTTTGCAGCAGTTGAACTTCCCATGCTATCTGACATTGTATGGATTTTTGGCTTGGCCACTTTGGTGATTTTGCTCTTCATGAGATTAAAAATCCCCACCATCATCGGCTTCTTATTTACAGGGGCATTGGCAGGTCCGTACGGCTTATCTTTGGTCACTGCTTCCACTACGGTTGAGGCGCTATCAGAGATTGGGGTAATCCTTCTATTGTTTGTGATCGGTATGGAATTCTCTTTAAAAAGTCTTTTATCAATCAAGAAGGCTGTTTTTATCGGGGGATCACTTCAGGTATTTACCACAATTTTAGCCACAACTTTTATTGCTCATTTTTTGGGCTTTGATTGGAACGTGTCTGTATTTCTTGGTTTCCTGTTTTCGCTCAGTTCCACTGCGATCGTTCTCAAGCTACTACAGGAAGGCGGTCAGGTCAATACCATTTCAGGAAGAACAACCTTGGCAATTTTGATTTTCCAGGATGTGGTGATCGTTCCATTGATGCTGTTTATACCCATGTTGGCAGGGGAAACAGAAAATATTGCCCTTTCACTGCTTCTGATGGCAGGCAAAGGCATTGCAGTGATAATCCTGACTTTCTTAAGCGCCAAATACCTTATCCCTTCGCTCCTGTTCCGTATCGCAAAAACAAGAAATGAAGAACTCTTCCTTCTTAGCATCATTGTCATCTGCTTTGCTGTGGCTTATCTAACTTCACTGTTGGGACTGTCTTTGGGATTGGGGGCATTTTTGGCCGGATTGATCATCAGTGAATCTGATTACAGCCACCATGCTACCGGCAAAATCCTCCCATTTAGAGAAGTGTTTTTGAGTTTTTTCTTTGTGTCAGTGGGAATGCTTTTTGACATTGGATTCCTGTTTTCCAATATCCTGCTGATTCTGGGCTTGACCGTATTGACTTTTTTGGTCAAATTCATCATTGTTGCATTTTCTGTCAGAACCATCGGTCAAGGTTTCAAGGAAGCATTTATTGTAGGTTTTTCAATATTTCAGATCGGTGAATTTTCATTGTTGCTAGCCAAAGAAGGCATGAAATATGAACTAATGGACCCAACAACCTATCAGTTCTTTCTTGCTATTTCAATTTTGACTATGGCGATCACACCATTTTTTTTGAACAAAAGAGAGTCGCTTTCGCTGAGTATCCTCAACAAATCTTTGCCTAGCAAACTCAATGAAAAATTTGGCAATGAGGATATCCCAAAAAACATCACACTTGAAACAGATCTTAAGGACCACCTTGTCATTATTGGTTTTGGGCTGAATGGCCACAACCTTGCAAAAGCCGCAAGATCGGCAAATATCCCTTATGTGATCATCGAAATGAATCCGGTAACGGTAAGAAAGGAAGCTGCCAACGGAGAGCCCATTATTTTTGGAGATGCCTCAAACGAATCGGTCCTTGAGCATGTCAAAATTCACAAAGCACGGGTGGCTGTCATTGCCATATCCAATGCCGCTGCAACCAAAAGGATCATTTCAAATATCAGGTACATGACCACCAACCCTTACATCATCGTAAGGACAAGGTATGTCAACGAGATGGAAGAAAACCACAAACTCGGGGCGGATGAAGTGATTCCGGAGGAATTTGAAACCTCAATAGAAATATTCACCAGAGTGTTGGGGAAATACTTGGTCTCCCGACATGAAATCGAGCATTTTACAGAGGAAGTCAGGTCTTTCAATTATGAGATGTTCAGAAAACCCGCAGACCAAAAAGCAAGCAAACTTAAGGTCGAACTTCCCCCAATCAATATGGTGGGATTTAAGGTGGAAAAAGATTCCGGCAGATTTATTAACAAACCTCTCAAAGAAGTGAAATTAAGGGAGGAGATAGGTGTCAATATCGTGGCTATCAAAAGGGGTGAAAAAACCTATTCCGAAATCTCAGGAGATATGAAAATCAAACTTGGGGACCTCGTTTATGTGGTGGGTAAATCCGAATCATTGCTTGCCTTTGAAAAAGAGGTGGAAATAGATTGAAAATGCTTATTCTAAGAACATTACATTTTTCAGTCTTTCCAGTGCCATTTGGTTTTTGTAGCTGTAAATATTGTCAATGATGGATTTTTTCTCCCTCGCCGTAAGTCTCCAATTCAGTGAGGCCCTGAGAATCTCCTGCTGATTTGGATTAAAAACCCCTTCCTGATCCGCCAATCCCATTTCCTTCAGGTATTGCAAGGTGGAATATTCAAATTCAATCCTTTCGATAGGGAAAGGTGCGGTCTCTTTCATACGGTTATACAATACCTCATTGTTTAACGTCTGAACATTGTCCCAATTGATGTATATGTTTTTAATTGGAGTAAAAAGTTTTTCCAAAAGTTTGGGAGGTTGTTTTTGTTGGATTTCAGAGAATTTCTCAGAGTCCCTGATGGAAACCAAAACGACCCCTGAAGTATTTTCTTTGATCCAATCCTGAAAAACATACATAAACCGAAGCGCATCCTGCACGCCAAAGTTGTCAGATAATCCCGAATCCATGGTTTCCATCCCTGGTGTGGATGGTAATTGGATATTGGGGGTAATAAAGGGAAAAGTCGCCCCCATCCTCAAGGCGCTGATAAACCTCAGCTGATTGGCTCCATGATGGGCAAAAAACCTTTGAAAATCTATACCCTGACTTTTCTCTTCATTCCCTTCCGATCTTTCCAATGAAATCCCCATATAAGACATTGGATAGGGTGAAATGTACAATTTCCTTCCATCATTCGTAATCAGAGGTGTCACAGGAAGCATGGGGATCAAACTTTCAAATTCAGGAATTTTATAGTCACCGATGTTCTTTTCCAAAATACCCTTGGTATTGATATTGAATTGGTTTTCAAATGCATACCCCCGGTCTTTGAGGTACTTGCGGTTGTTGTATTCGAAGGATTGGTTTCTGATCAGTAAGTCATTGACCAATAAGGTAAATATGATCGGATTGAGGTTGTCCGCAGAGATCTGATCGAGGTATTTTGCATCAAAAAGGTCGAGCTTTTCTTCTTCTTTTCGCAGGTAAAGTTCTCTAAAAAAAGCAGCACCAACCACCCCACCTGATGCTCCTGTGACCATTTGGGTATGTTTGAAAAATTGATTTGAACTCACCTTCTCTGCTTCCTGCAAGACCCTTACCGTCCACAAAGCTGCCCTTTGGCCTCCTCCGCTTGTGGCGACAAAAACCATTTTGGGTTTTGAATCCTGAGGAAATTTGCTTTTCCAGTTTTCAAGAATCTGCAGCGTATAGTTTTTGTCTTTTTCCACGCTATCGGGATGTAGCATTTCCTTAAGGTGGTCGAGGTCATATATGGCAGGCTCGGAATCATAATTCATTCCAAAAGCAGCATGGGGTCTGTTGAAGATTTCTGTACCGGATAAGAAATTGAAAAAAATTATGACCGCGATGACAATTGGCGTGGACCAGTCTCGCAGCCAAAAGGCCAAGGCGCCTACCACCATCGTCAGAATCGAAAAAAGCAAAATACTGCTTGCCGCTGCAGGGATCTGAAGAAATGGATTTTCCCTAAACAAACCCAAAATCAAAATCAGACCGATCAATGCAATCTGAATCAGAACCATATTGAGGTGGTTTTGGTCAAAAACACGGAGCAATTGATGTGTTTCAAACCTGGATAAGTCCTGCCTGACCTGTCTAAACCTCAAGCTTATGTCCAAATAGTCTACAACCTTGTCTTTGGCTTTTTGACTTTCCTTGATCCTTCTGAGCATATTGGCCCTCGGGATTTTGGTTTTGCGAAGTCTCTTTTCCACACTATCTGCAAAGAGTTTGAAAAAGTCCTTATTGGTAAGTGCAAAATAAACGAAAATCAAGGTGTAGGTAGTCAATGTTCCGGCAGAGAAACCAAGGAAATAGACCAAGATGATGGTATTATCCTCGTGCTCGTTATCAAATTGAAATGAAATAAATGCGACAAGGTATAGGATATAAAAAGCGAAAGGAATGATGGAGTTGTTGACACAATAATGAATAAAAGGTCTTGGGACAACCGCCAAAAATTTAAATTTGGAGCCATCAAGGATGTATGTCGTCATATGGAATGACATTGTGAAGATTGCAAGCGTCACCCCTACCAGAAAAAAGCCCTGCCAGGAGACCTGATTCAGATACTCAGGATCTAGAAAAAGAAATGGAATCCCAAGCACTGTCCCAAACTGCTGCAGGATGATCATCGCCAAAATAACCCACAGTGCTACCAGAAAAAGATTCTTTTTCAGATGCAAAATCAACAGCTGGATCGGAAAACTATAGATGATTTTGTCCCACATATACGAATTGTTCTCCCAAAATATAGGGTAATTTTAAATGAATTCTAAATCACCAATTTGATTGTGGCTTTTATCAATATCACTTACCTTCGCTCCCTGAATTTGAAAAATTGAATTATGAGAACCTGGTTTTTGTGTAAAGTAAAATATGCCAAAGAAACTGAGCAAGGCTTGCTCAAAAATGTTTCCGAGCAATATCTGGTAGATGCAGTGTCATTTACAGAGGCTGAGGCGAGGATTTATGACATGCTTGGTTCTGTCATCCGGGGAGACTTTCAGGTGACCAATATCAGCAAAAGCAATCTTGTAGATGTGTTTTTCTATGAGGATATCGACATTTGGCACAAATGCAAAATCACCTATATCGTAGCTGATGGCGACAGCGGCAAAGAAAAGAAAGTGACACAGTTCATGATTGTTACTGCGCATGATGTGAAGGAAGCTTACGAAAGGATCTTTGAAAGTCTGAACAACATGCTCGTTTCTTTCAGGGTGACAGAAGTGACCGAAAGTCCGATCATAGAAGTGTTCCCTTATGAAAAAGACGAGGAACTGAATCCACCGATTCCCGAAAATCTAAAACCTCTGCGGGAGGTTCAGGCAGAACTGAGAGAATATGAAGAAAAGGACGAATAGTCCTTTTTTTTTATGCCCTCAGCTGATTCGCTATCACAAACTTGATCAAATCCTCCACGGGTATTCCTGCCCTTTCTGAAGCATCGGCAATATCTTCCCTGCTCACTTGGGCAGCGAAGGTTTTGTCTTTCAGCCTTTTTTTGACACCGCTGACTTCCATTCCTTCGTATCCCTGTGGCCGCATCAGGGAGTAGGCATGGACAAAACCTGACAATTCATCAAAGGCATAGAGCATCTTTTCCATCTCGGTCACAGGTTCTACCCCAAAATACCTCGGTCCATGGCAGGCGATGGCGCGGATGATGCGTGGATCGATATTCCTTGATTCCAATTCTTCTATGATTTTGCGGCAATGCTGATCAGGCCATTGGTCCCAATCGGCATCATGAAGCAAACCCGCCAAATGCCACATGTGCTGCATGGATTCGTCATAACCTTTTGAGGCAGCATAGGCTTTCATCAGGTGTCCCACCTGCTTCATGTGAAAAAGCAGCTTGTCGTTTTTGACCCAAAGGCTCAACAGTTCCATCGCTTCCTCTAATGTCATTACTTGTCCAAGGTTCGATTCAGAACCAAATTCTTGCCGGTTTAATAAATATATAGATTCCATGAGGGGTCGATTTATGATTTAAAAACAATTTTTTTGCTTTTTACATTAGTATTTATGTAATTTGTAATACGATTTTGAACTTTCAAAATTATCTCCCACCTATCTACCCGTTTGCCACATGAAAGATTTTTTTAAGCATTCAGATTACTTTTATTATATCTGTCTGGACAGGGATGCTAATATATTGGATAGCAATGAACATCTTCAAAAAGAAACAAGGTTTTTGAATCATGCCTTAGAAGGTTCCTCCTTTTCAGAATTGGTCTACTACAAAGACTTTTCAAATTATCAGTCCCTCTTGGAAAAATCACTGATTGAAGGAGAAAGGAAGTTCAAGCTTGACATAAGGAAGATTAAATCGGATGGGCTGGATTTTTATTGGACCAAATGGGAGTTTACCATCAACTCAGGCAACAGTGAAAGCATTGAGATTTTGGGACTTGGTCACATCATAGAAAATGTCAATGAAAAATCAGTTCAGTTTCCGGATAGTATCAATGACCTGCATGCAAAAAATTCCCTGATGGAAGGATTGCTTGAAGAAAACCTGATCGGGTTTTGGATTTGGGATATTGCACAGCAATCCGATCAGCTGAGCCTTTCTCTGAATGAGGTTTTTGGATACAGCCCTATCCAAAAGAGTAAAAGCCAAAAGAATGTGAAATGGAAAAAACATGTTCACCCTTCAGATAAAGTCAAAGTGGAAGAAAATTTGAAGGAGCATTTTTCGAGTAATGGCAAACATCCGTTTCATTGCGAATTCAGGATCAAAAACGTACATAAGAAAGACATTTGGGTATTGGGCTATGGCAAAGTCCTGCAGTGGAGTCCTGAAGGAGATCCTTTGGTGATGGCAGGTTGTTTCTTTGATATTTCTGAAAGAAAAAAAACAGAATCACTTTTCCGGCAACAAACCCAATACCTAACGACGGTGACTTTTAACCAAACACACCTGATGCGCGCCAAACTGGCCAATATCCTTGGGATATTGGAAATCATCGATCCCAAAAAATCAGCTATGGAAGTTGCCCATTTTATCAAAATGATCAAAACAGAAGCTAGAAAATTGGACGAAGAACTGAGAAAAAGCATCTCCGACTCCAGCAGCCTGCAGATTACCCCACCCCAATCCGAAAATCAGGCATTGATGATTTAAGGGTTTTTTTATGGATTTGTGGGTTGAAAAGTCTCCTTCACCTCCCCACAACTTAGCATCGCTTCTCCGAAATATGGGTTTTTGATTTCCTTTTCCCCACTCAGCCAAAATGCCCCTTTGTCTTTGAATGCCATAGGGCAGTATTGCTTATAAACGGTGTTTTCCTCCACTCCGAAATAACCCACTGCCGAAATCAGGTTGTCCGAGAGTGTTTCGAAATGGGAACGCTGCACTTCCACGTCTTTGGTGCTTTGGATTTTGTCCAGACTTCCTTGGATCGGTTTCAACAATCCCATCCAAACATCGTGTGATTTTTCATCCAAAAGACCCATTTCTACCTTGGTCAAAGAGGCCTTGGATTTGGATACCGCCGATTGGGCGGAAGCAACATCGGAAACAGTAAGGGCGTTTTTGATCGCAAAATAGCTTTTTACAAATGCGGTAAGTTGTTTACGGAATTGCTCGGGGACGTCCTGATTCTGTGAAACAGCTTTGGCCTCAGGCCTCAGCATCATGCTGTATTTTCCTGATAGCTGAGCTGCGGCATCGATCGCAAAAACCCCGTTGCTGACAACCTCATCTCCATCGCTGATGCCGGAGGTCACCATATAATCGTCACCCGAGCGCGCACCCAAAGTCACTTCGCGCATTTCAAAAGCCGGGGACTCGCTGTTGCCCACCTGCACATACACCACAGACCGCGGCCCTGTCCATAGGATGGCGGACTTAGGAACCATCAAGCCTGACTTGGCTGTAGCGGACGTTTTGATCGTGGCACTGACAAACATCTCGGGCTTCAGCTGCATGCCTGTATTGACAGCTTCCGCACGGATTCCGACTGTCCTTGTTTCGGGATTCAAAGTCGGATCAATAAAAGTTACCTTTCCTGTGAATTCCTTTCCCGGATAAGCTGCTGCCTGAAAAGTGATGTTATCACCCTTTTTGATTCCGGCCAGGTCAGATTCATACGCATCCATGATTACCCAAACCTGACTCAAATCCATGAGTTCAAACAGGACAGAACCCCTGCTGACAAATTCCCCCAAAGAGACATTCCTTGCGCTCACAATTCCCGAAGCATCGGCATAGACGTCAAATTGCGTCTGAACGGCGCCACTTTTTTCAATCTCCGCAATCTGCCCTTCCGAGATTTTCCAAAGGCGCAGTTTTTCCTTGGCAGCTTGGTACAATGCCGGCTGACGGTCTTTGATCTTGGCCACTTCCAGCAGTTCTTTTTGGGCATTGACCAAATCAGGTGAGTAGATGGTCGCCAATTTTTGGCCTTTGGTCACTTCCTGACCGGTAAAATTGACAAAAAGCTTGTCTATCCTTCCTGCAAAATTGGAGGTAAGGCTTTTGATCCTTTGCTCATCGGGTTGGATTTTTCCTGAAAGTTGCAGCCTCGAGGCAGAAGCGCCTGAGGTGACTTTGGTCGTCATGACTTTGGAAAGCGCCATGGCTTCGGGAGTCATTTCCAACTGGTATTCGTTGGTAGAACCACTGAGTTGTGACAGCGGAACGAGATCCATGCCGCATATCGGGCATTGGCCAGGTTCGTTTTGACGGATATGGGGATGCATCGGGGATACCCAGATGGTTTCCCCGTCTGTGGCAAGCGCTTCCTGATTTTCCGTTTCAGGCTCTCCTCCACCTCTGATGATCCATCCGAAAATTGCTCCAAAAAGGAGGCAACCAAAGATGATGATGACGATATTTTTTCTTGTATTCATGGCGTTTATGATTCAATGTTCATTTTTATTTTTGCGCTTTTTAAAAGCAAGCTTTTATTCATTTTCAAGCAGGACGGAAGTTGGAAGTCCGAAGACCGATGACCGATGCGGTTTTAACTTTCAGAATCTTCTTGTATCGGAATTAATATCAATAAATATCCAGTATCAACTAATATCATTAATCTTTAATATCCAGTATCCAATAATATCTTCAATATCCATTATCTATTAATTTCCTCAATATTCAATATCAATTAATATCCATCAATATCCTTTAAATCCCTGTAAGGACTTCAAGCCTTGCGTAGTTCAATTGCTGCTCGATCTGGGTATTGAGCAATTCCAACCTGAAGTTCAGGAGTTCTCTTTGAATACTCAGAATCTCCTCAAAGGAACTTCCATCGGTCGCATAAGAAGTCACGGAAAGCTCCATGGTCTGTTCGGTCAGTTCAATCTGTTCTTCCAGCAATTCAAGTTTTCTTTGCGAATCTTTGAGCTGGGCAATGGCACTTTCAAATTCTGTGGCCAGGCTGTTTTGAAGATCTTCTTTTTGCTTGATCGCAGATTCTCTCCAATAATTTGCTTCCGTTTCCATCGACTTGTATTTTTTTCTGTAAATGGGTAAAGTCACCGTTCCCATAACCATAAACATGTTGTTGCCCATTCCGGATGGCATATATTCCATTCCATCCATTCCTCCAATTATTCCTGATTCGGGTCTTGGAGAAAAAACCATGTAATTCAAACCCGCACCCAACATCGGTCTTCCTTCCAGTTTGGCCATTTGGGCTTGTTTCCAATAAGCTTCACTTTCTTTTTCCAGCATCAGCACCATGGGATTGTTTGTCAGAATTCCTTCCAACATCAGTTCTTCCAATCCGGCAATATTGATCGGTTCAAACTTCTCGGAAAGGTTGATTTTTTCAGTTTGTTCGACTCCCAAGAGTTGGTTGAATTTGGTAATCAAAGGTTTTTTGTTGACCTCCAGCTGGATCAGTTCGCTTTGGAGGGCTTTGATCTGAACCTGAAGTCTGAGTACATCTGTCAATTTGCCGGAACTGCCGGTGGCGCCCATGGCATTCATTCCTGAGGAAGGACTGGATGGGGTTGTACCAGCAGCAGGACTGCCTCCTCCCATTCCCATGCCATCGGAAGAACTTCCGGAAGATTGGATCTGGATAGGTTTCCTGACGGCCGAACTTACCGATGACACCGCTTCAGAGGTATTTCCGCCTTGGTAGCGGATGATGGCCAACCGTTCGAGACTTTTAAGAATTTCGAGATTGGATTGGGTGATGGCAATGGTATTTTCAAGTTGTTGCAACTGGAAATACGTCTCCTTCACCTGCAGCATCAACCTATTCCGCTCCTCTTTGAAAGCCTCGTACCTTGCCTCAGCCATCAAAGTGGCTTCATCCTTTTGGGTTTTGAGCATACCAAACCATGGAAACATCTGCATGACTGAAGCTTCTGCCCTTTGGTTACCCATAAGCAATTCCATCGGTCTGAGAAAATACCCGACATTCAGTTCCGGATCCGGCAATGAATTGGCCTGGTTTACCTTCTCCAAAGAAGCTTCGTAGCCTTTAAAAGAAGCCCTTATCCCAGGGTTGTTTTCAATTGCTATTTCTAGGTAGTTATCCAAGGACTGGGAATTTACTTTTCCACTGAGCATCAATGCAGCAAACATCAGATATTTATAGATATTGGATATTGATGGATATTGGCGGGAAAGACCGGCTTCAAACCATTCCTTAAAGGATTTTATGCTTTTGAATTTTTTCATTTCAATTCTTTTTTTGAATTGTAAATTGATTGAATGTAGTTATTCAGTTTAAGGGAAAGCTTATCAGAAATCAACTTAAAATTGGCAAACTCTTCCTTTGAGATGATTTCCCTTTCCTCCATAAGGCTTAACCAATGATTGATGGCTTCCAACATAGAACCACGGCTATTGTAAAGAAACTTGACCCTATCCAAATAATGAAATCGGCCATAAGACTCCGCAATATTTGCCCCTATCGAATCTATGGATTCAATAAACTGGTCGCCTATGATCTTTCTTGTCTGCCATGTCATTTTTGAATAAATGGCCCATCCCATTTTTGATAGTTCTCTGGCTAATTTATATACCTCCAAATCCTCAAGTTTTATATATTCTTTTTTCTCCTCCATATCAATTCTTCCTAATCACGCTTGTTCCTAAAATCAATATCCACCAATATCCAATATCAATTAATATCCAATCTTCCTTTCAAATCACAATGAATACCCAGATCCCCAAATCAATATCCACCAATATCCTATATCAATTAATATCAATATCAAACCCTTTTCAACCTTATTTCCCTATACTTCCCATATAAAACCGGAACAATAAATAGTGAAATCAAGGCCACCGCCATCCCTCCAAATGCCGGAATGGCCATTGGGATCATGATGTCGGATCCCCGGCCGGAGCTGGTCAAAACAGGCAATAAGGCCAATAAAGTCGTTGCGGTAGTCATCAGACATGGCCTCACCCTCTTCAATCCGGCTTCCAATACTGCCTTTCGGATTTCAGGAACAGTTGTCGGATTGACTTTGTCAAAACTCTGCGTCAGGTAGGTTCCCATCACTACTCCGTCATCTGTTGCAATTCCAAAAAGTGCTATGAAACCCACCCAAACCGCCACGCTGAGATTGACGGTACGCATTTGGAACAAGTCCCTCATATTGGTTCCGAGGAAACTGAAATCAAAAAACCAATTCTGACCATATAACCACAGCATCATAAATCCTCCGGAAAAAGCCATCGCGATGGCTGTAAAGACCATCATGGTCAGTACCGTGGACTTGAATTGGAAATAAAGGATCAGGAATATCACCGCCAAACACAACGGAATAACCAATGCAAGGCGCTTTTCGGCCCGGATCTGATTTTCATAACTGCCGGAAAAAACATAGGATACCCCGGCAGGAACCTCAAGTTCACC
Source organism: Aquiflexum gelatinilyticum (assembly GCF_024741135.1). Lineage (GTDB taxonomy): Bacteria > Bacteroidota > Bacteroidia > Cytophagales > Cyclobacteriaceae > Cognataquiflexum > Cognataquiflexum gelatinilyticum. The sequence goes on along the minus strand of NZ_JANSUY010000025.1, from coordinate 79,486 downwards.
GGTTCTTACTTTTTCATCCAGCAGGTTTTTGGCACTTTCGACCACATTGACTTCTGCATACCCATCCCTTTTGTCAAACATCACATAGCCGACCAAAAAGGTATTTTCTCCCCTGATCATCATCGGACCGGGGCGGTAGGTAATTTCTGCAATTTGACCTAATGGAATCTGAGCTCCAGTGGGGCTGTTGACCAGGATTTTCTTCAAGGCCTCAGGGTCATCCCGATACTCCCTTGCATACCTGGCACGGATGGCATAACGCTCCCGGCCTTCGACAGTGGTGCTTAAAGTCATGCCGCCAATCGCCACTTCTATAAACTCCTGCACATCGGCGACATTCAGTCCATATCTCCCCAAAGCCACCCGGTCCAGATCCACTTCCAGGTAGGGCTTGCCCAAGGACCGGTCTGCAAATACCGCTTCCGCTTTGACTGAAGGAACTTCCTGAAGCAGTTTTTCGAGTTCCAAGCTGAAATTTTCTATCGTCTCCAAGTCAGGTCCATAGACCTTCATGCCCATAGGTGCCCGCATTCCGGTCTGTAACATCACCAACCTTGTTTCGATAGGCTGGAGTTTTGGCGCAGAAGTAACGCCTGGAATACCGGAGGTCCTGAGTTGGATTTCATCCCAAATATCATCAGGAGATTCAATCTGATCCCGCCACTGACGGAAGTATTGGCCGCTTTTCTCATCCAGGATCAGGTGCTTTTGGATTTCTTTGACAATGGATTTGGTTTTATTTTCTTCCAAATAATTGAAATCCTTATCCCAGATAGTACCCGAGACACGGTCATACCAATAGTCTTTCCCTTCAATATTTAATTGGAAAAAACCATCCCCATCGGTCTTGAATCTTAATTTTTGGGCATCTTGATCCTGGAGGTATTCGGTTTTGTAATTGATGATATTCTCATACATGGACATCGGTGCAGGGTCAAGCGGACTTTCGGCCCTCCCTGCTTTGCCGACAACCATCTCCACTTCAGGAATCGCCTGAACCAACATATCCAATTGCTTTACGATCTGCATGTTGGCCTCCACCCCGGAATGTGGCATGGACGTTGGCATGAGCAAAAATGATCCTTCATTCAAAGCCGGCATAAATTCCTTCCCCATCCCCGGAAAAGTATGCGTCATCCCCGACCAAAGCGAAGATGTCCTGATATTCCATCCGATTTTATCAAATCCAATGGCAGAGAATTCAAAAATCTTCCCAAATCCCAGCCAGATATTGGCCCCAAGGAAAATAATGAAGGCAGGTATCACAAGAAATGTCTTCGTGTTTTCTTGGCACCATTTCAAAATAGGTGCATAAAAACGGATGAAAAGTGAAAACCCGCCAAGGTTCAGCCCAATCACCAACCCGATGAAAATAAAATTGACAAAAACGGATTGACTCAGCCCCAAAGGCCGCCACATTTCAGCCAACAAAACGGAAACTGCCGCCACGGCAATGGCCATGGAAATCCATTCTTTGTATTTTCCGTGCTGTGTTTTTTCAGGAAAATAGGAATGAACCAGATTGTTGATGGCAAAGGCAATCAATACCAATCCTGCCCAGGCAAAGAAAAAGAGCAAGACGAAGCCCAACAAAAGCAAGGCGAAATTGAGTATGTTTTTGTATGACTTGGATTTGACATTGGTGCCAAAAACCCAATGGGCAAAAGCCGGCATAAATACCAAAGTAAAAATCAAAGCCGCTATCAACGCAAAAGTTTTGGTATAGGCTAATGGGCCAAAAAGCTTTCCTTCGGCTGCCTGCAAGGTAAATACCGGCAAAAAGCTCACAATGGTAGTCATCACCGCGGTGACTATCGCCGAGGCCACTTCCGTAGTCGCTTCGTAAATGACCTGAAGTTTGGTTTTTTGACCGCCGGATTCTTCTATGTGTCTGAGAATATTTTCATTCAGAATAATCCCGAGATCAACCATGGTCCCTATCGCGATGGCGATTCCTGAAAGCGCCACGATATTGGCATCCACCCCAAAATACTTCATCATGATAAAGCACATCAGCACCGCCAAAGGCAACAAAGCGGAAATCAGAAGCGAAGCTCTCAGGTTGAAAACCATCACCATGATTACAATGATCGTGATGAGTATCTGGAGTATAATGGCTTCATTGAGTGTGTTGAGTGTCTCTTTGATCAGCCCTGAGCGGTCATAAAACGGTACAATGGTGACTTTGGAAACTGTCCCATCGGCCAAGGTTTTGCTTGGCAGTCCCGGAGTGATTTCTTCAATTTTGGATTTGACAGCATCGATCACCTGAAGCGGATTGTCCCCATATCTTGCCACGACTACACCCCCTACTGCTTCAGCGCCACCTTTATCCAAGATCGCCCTTTCTGCCCTACTCGCCGGACCGATGTTAACTTTGGCAATGTCCTTGATCCTAAGGGGAACATTGTTACTTACTTTCACTACCGCCAATTCGATGTCTTCCAAGGATTTGACATATCCCAAACCACGGACGATGTACTCGACTTGGTTGATTTCCATGGTATTGGCACCAATATCCAGGTTGGATTGCTTGATGGCATTCATTACCTCCATCATGGTGACATTGTGGGCTTTCAAAGCCACCGGATCCAGGTCAACCTGATATTCTTTGACATGTCCGCCAATGGTGGCAACCTCCGCCACACCTGCTGTCCCGGCAAGTCCATACTTCACATAAAAATCCTGAATACTTCTCAGTTCATTCAAATCCCAACCTCCGACAGGATTCCCTTTTTCATCCCTGCCTTCCAAAGTGTAAAAATAAACCTGTCCCAAACCCGTGGCATCCGGTCCCAACTTGGGCTGCCCACTTTCGGGCAATAATCCTGAAGGCAGGGAGTTGAGCTTTTCCAATATCCTCGAACGGCTCCAATAGAATTCGATGTCTTCTTCAAAAATGATATAGATCGAAGAAAACCCAAACATGGAAGTGCTTCTAATGGTCTTGACACCAGGCATTCCCAAAAGAGATGTCGTCAAAGGATAAGTAATCTGATCCTCCACATCTTGGGGTGAGCGTCCCATCCATTCGGTAAAAACGATCTGTTGGTTTTCTCCGATATCCGGAATCGCATCCACAGGAACGGGGTCATTGGGAAGGAAACCGGTGTTCCAGTTGAACGGAGCAACGACAATTCCCCAAAGGACTACGAGTACCAAAAGGATCACCGTTACCAGTTTGTTTTCAAGAAAGAATTTTATTGTTTTATTAAGCATAGTTTCTAAAACTAACCTCCATTTATATAATCTGCTTTATTTCAGTAGATTAAGATATAAATAGATATTTGATATTGGTAGATATTAGGCTCCTACAATTGAACCTTGATTTGGAAATTAAAGACAAATGATTGGTGAAATGCAATTAGGCCAGGCCGGACTTTTATCTTACAATTTTTGTAAGCTAAATGGATGTAAAATAGAAATGCAGTTCACTATGTCCCATTGTGGGATTCACTTCTCTTAAGAGAGAAAAAATCATATCAGGAATACCTGACAAAAAATATAAATTGGAGTATGCTGTAATATTGGTGGTGAGGAATCAGAAAAAGCTGTTTTCTCAGAAATGCCAATTACTCTTTCGGGCAATTCAAATTGAAAAGTGGGTAAAACAAAATCAAACCCAAGAGGCTGAAAATATATGATTTCTGTTAGCTGTTGATCTGAATTGGGTAACTCAAGGTTTGAGACATCATCACAGCATCCCGGCATTGATTCCTCTGATTCACAACAGGTTTTGGAATCCCCATAAAGATTGATCAACTGAAAATCATCTCCACAAAAATGCATGGAATAACTCAACCCTGCGTTGAAAAACACATAGAAAACAGGGAGCGCTATTTTGATAAATTGCTTCACAAGAGAGATTTACGATTCAAAGGTAATCAGGTTTTGCGTTTTAAAGTTATAAAATTTTTGAAAGTATTAATAAACCGGTAGCAGTTAAGCGTTTTTATGTGCTATCCTTAAGAAAATCGAAATTTAAGTCTATCCTATTTTGCTTATTGGAGTAACCAATATTTAATACTTTTTACTTATTGAGGTAAGCAATTCATACTCCTTGAAAATCAAATCCAATCAAAATTCTCTTTCATAATCCTGTTTTTCTCTTCTTTGATATACTCAAGATAAGATTCGGCAACAGGGGAGAATTTTTTGTTTTTGAGATAAATCAGATTCCAGTTTGTTACGATCGGAAGTCCATCAACCGGGATGATCTTTATATCGCCGTTTTTAAGTTCGTTCTTAATCCCGATGAGTGGCATGATAGAGCATCCTAAACCGGCAATTACTGCTTGCTTCACAGCTTCATTTGAGGTAAGCTCCAGTTTTTTGGTAACGGGGATGTTGTTATTTCTCAGATAACGCTCCATCGTCAGCCGTGTTCCCGATCCTACTTCTCTGTATATCAATGTAATGTGTTCAAAAATCTGCTTACCGGAAACAGAACCAGGAATCTCAAAGTCCCTTCCAGCCACCAAAAGCAGTTTGTTTTCCATCAATTCTACAGTTTCAATTTGCAAAGCTTCAGGCAAAATGGAAACAAGAGCAAAATCTATTTCATTTTCATCCAAACTGTTGACCACCATGGCTTTGTTGGTGACATCAAGTTTGAGTTCAATTCCTGGATTTTTTCGAATAAAATCACCGAGAAAGTAAGGCATGACATATTTCCCAGTCGACACCACCGAGATTTTCAATCTCCCAGTTAGTTGGCCTTTAAAGGCCATGGTCTTGTAATTAATGGCATATACTTGATCAACTATCCGCTCCGCTGCGATGGCTATTTCCTTACCAAAATCTGTCACATAAAGTTTCCTCCCAACTACTTCTGTCAAAGGAATTTCAAATTGGTCTTGAAAATTTTTCAGCTGTATCGATACCGCCGGCTGCGTAAGATGTAGTTCCTCAGCAGCTTTTGTGATGCTTTCAGTCTGAGAAACCTTAAGAAAAACCTGTAATTGGTGGAGCGTATAATGCATAAATATATTTAATGTATTTTATTATAAATATAAATAATAATATATGATATATACTCAAGATTTTTGTCAAAGGTTTCAATTATTTAAAAAAGAAAAATGTCGAAAAAACTCTTCTTGCTTTGCCCCTTGATCCATGGAGAGGTTTATTTGCGAAATCGGTTTGGAAATGAATCATTTTTCATGACAGCATTGGGTTCTGTTTTTGACTTCCACAATAAGGCTTATGCTGATTCTCTGATCCACCTACTTCTTCAAGAGGATATCACAGAAATCTTTCATGTCCATGACATAAACTCACCCCTACTTAGGTCAATTGTGAATGAGGAAGTTACCTATAATTCAATTTCACATCAATTTTTGTCAGAATTGTACAAAGAAAATTATTGTGACATCATACAGGAACCAAATAAAGTCGCTTCACTTGCACTGATTCACATGAAGCATCAAGTCAATCTCTTTTTACGACACCCGAGGTTATCTGCCATTATCATTGAAAATAAAATTTCAATCCAAGGTCTACTTTCCCAAATTGACAAAAGAAAATCAATTCAATTTGACATCCAAATGGACTTTCAGCAACTATGAACTTTCAATTATTGATTGACAATTTTACAAATCCCGCTTTGTTGTTTTTTGTTTTGGGTATCATTGCCGTCAAGGTCAAAAGTGATTTAGAAATACCTCAAAACTCCTCCAAATTCATATCACTATATTTATTGTTTGCCATAGGATTTAAAGGCGGACAAGAACTGGCCCATTCTGAATTCAATTTGGGAATAATTTGGGCTGTGTTTTTTGGGATAACAGCAGCGAGTCTGATCCCTCTGTATACTTTCTTTATCCTGAAAAGGAAACTGAGTATCGAAAACTCCGGTGCAATTGCAGCAGCTTACGGTTCTGTTTCGGCAGTGACTTTTGTAACAGCGGTTTCGTTTCTCGAGATCCAGCAGCAGGCCTTCAGTGGTCATATGGTCGCAATCATGGCTTTGATGGAGGCTCCTGCAATCATAATAGGGGTACTTTTGGTAAAATCCTTCGGTGAAACCAATGCCACGAAAATGCGGAACGTAGTCAGCCATTCCTTTACCAACGGTTCTGTTTTACTCATTTTGGGAAGTCTTGTGATTGGATTTTTGGCAAGCGAAAAAGAAGCTGAAGGAATCAAACCTTTCACTACAGATATTTTTAAAGGATTCTTGGCAATATTCCTTTTGGATATGGGAATTACAAGCGGCAAAAAACTGAAAGACTTTTTTGAATCGGGAAAATTCACAGCAGCTTTTGCTGTTTTGGTCCCTCTTTTTAATGGTTGCATGGTAGCTTTTCTGAGTGGATTCATCACTTCCAATGTAGGCGACAGGTTTATGTTTGCCATTTTGGCTGCCTCAGCCTCCTATATTGCAGTCCCTGCAGCCATGAAAATCGCTGTTCCAAAAGCCAATCCGGGAATTTTTCTCCCAATGGCCTTGGCTGTAACTTTCCCATTCAATATAACCATAGGATTTCCTTTATATTATATGGTGGCAAGCATGTAAAATAAAAAAATGAAATAGATGTTTGGGTATTTCTTAGTTTTCGATATATTCGCCCATCACCCAAAGTTTATCTATCTCATGAGAAAGTCAATCAAATACAGTAGCGTATTGGCACTATGCCTTTTTTTCAGTTTCAAAAGTATTGCTCAGGTTGAATTTGATATTCAGGAAGCGGCAAAAGCTTACTATTCTGCCAAAATGTGTGACGATTACCAGACTTTGCTGAACTTCACTTATCCCGATGTGGTAGAAAAAGCAGGTGGTCCGGAGAATGTCATCAAGGCTCTTGAGTTGATTCATGACACACAACGGAAAAAAGGATTTGTTTTGCAGGAATTCAAAAGCAAGCCCCACATCCAATTAACCGAAACCGGTGAAGAGACCCATGCCATCGTGCCGGTAACGACGGTTTCGAAAGTTCCAGGTGGTAAAGTCATTACGGAAAGTCATATCATTGTAGTGGGAGCAGAAAAAAATACCCGATGGTATATTATAGAGACTACTTCACTTGATGACGGGAATGTCAACAAAGTTTTAGCAAGTTGGGACAATTCGATGTTGCTGCCTTTCAAAAAAGCACCAGTCTTCAGAGAAGACAAATAGATTTAAAATACAAAAGGACATCCTGATTTGGATGTCCTTTTCTTTTACAAATTCCTGATTTTCCATTTTGCTTTCAGATAGCCCCAAATTACTTTGGGGCTCATGCTTTTTTTCCTCTTGAGGCTTCCATCATATCCCAAAGCTCTTGGGGGATGGCGTCTAAGTTATTGAATTCTCCTGCACCCATCAGCCATTCGCCACCATCTATGGTGATTACTTCCCCGTTGACATAGGAAGAGAAATCCGAAACCAAGTAAGCAGCGATGTTTGCCAACTCCTGATGGTCCCCTACTCTTCCAACAGGGACTTTTTTTGCTGGATCAAATTTCTTTACCAAGTCTCCGGGAAGCAGTCTGCTCCATGCCCCTTCAGTAGGAAAAGGCCCCGGTGCAATGGCATTTGACCTGATTTTATATTTTGCCCACTCTACAGCAAGTGACCTTGTCATCGCCAAAACACCGGCTTTTGCGGCAGCACTTGGGACCACATATCCCGATCCTGTCCAAGCATAGGTAGTTACTATGTTCAAAAATGTTCCCGGCTGTTTTTCTTTGATCCAATATTTTCCTGCAGTCAAGGTTACGTTGGATGTCCCCTTTAGCACTATATCCAATACTGTATTGAAAGCATTGCTCGAAAGTCTTTCCGTTGGACTGATGAAATTGCCCGCAGCATTGTTGAGCACGACATCCACTCTTCCAAAATGGGCAACAGCGTCAGCCCACATTTTTTCGACCTGATCGATTTCTCTCACATCGCAGGCAAGAGGCAGGACTTTTCCGCTGGTAGCTGCTTCCATTTCTTTGGCGGTATTTTGGAGAACATCCAATTTTCTGCTTGTAATAATTAGGTTGGCTCCAAGTTTCAAAAAATAAAGGCCCATAGACTTTCCAAGACCTGTACCACCTCCGGTGACAAGAATGGTTTTTCCCTTTAAAGCACCATCTCTAAGCATTCCATCTGTGTATGACATATTATTTTGGGATTAATTACCGTTGAAGATAGGGAATAGAACCTCTAAAAAAAAGAGCTGCACCGATCTTCCATTTATCATTTTATAAACAAAACAAAGGGATTAGCTTTGTCTAAAGAAAATTATTCAATGAAGAAATCTGTCTTTTTTTTATTGCTTTTGGTTTTAGGTTCCTGTTTTGGGGATATTGAAAAGGACATCAGCACGGATTTACAGTTTGAAGGAAATGAAATTTTCAATATTTCATTTTCCCTTGAAGAATCCCTTTTTTTTCCTTTTCAGACCATCGACTATTTCCGTTTTGCTGAAAGTCTTGCAATACCCGGCTGTCCTGATGTCAGCATTGATGAAAATTTAAAAAAAGTAACCTTGGATTTTTCCGTAAAGAAAGAATGTGTCAACAACCTTTATGTTCCAAGATTGGGGAAAATCCATCTTCAATATATTTCCAATTCCATTTTGGAATCAGTAGTGAGGTTGGAATATGAAAACTATTCAGTTCGCGGAATAAAAATCGAAGGCTACAGGGAATTTAAGCGTGCAAACATTTTACTTAATCCCAACCGAAGGGCTGAATCATTTCAGAATTTATTAATCATAAATAAGAATAACTCTTCCTCAAAAATAGATGGAGATTATACCCATCAATTGGTTTTAACGAACGGATTATTAACAGAATTTTCAAGCAGCGGTGCGATTGAAGGAAGAAATATTGCAGGAAGGCCCATCAAAATGAATCAAACAGTAGCCAAGAATTATAAAATCAATTGTATAAACAGTGGACTTTTATTGCCTGGACAAGGGTCGGAAAATTGGGAGATTTTTAGAAATGAAACCCAAGCTACAAACCACAGATTGGTTTACAGTTTAGTTGATCCATGTAATTCGAGTGCCACGATAACTTTAGAGGATGGTCGCTTGATGGTTTTCAGACTTACAGAATAAGTACCTTTTTTTAAATTGGAGGAAGCAATTTTACTGAAGCCAAAGAAAAAGCCTTCAGGATCTCTCCTGAAGGCTATTTCATAAAATTTATTCAGATTCTTAGTATCTGTAATATTCTGGTTTGAACGGACCTTCAGGGGTCACTCCAATATATTCAGCCTGATCTTTAGAAAGTGTATCCAACTCAACGCCCAATTTGGATAAGTGCAAAGCTGCAACTTTTTCGTCCAGATGCTTTGGCAATACATAAACTCCGGGCTCGTATTGATCGGTATTCAACCATAACTCGAGTTGCGCAAGAGTCTGATTGCTGAATGAATTGGACATTACAAAAGACGGATGGCCTGTGGCACAGCCAAGATTCACCAACCTTCCTTCGGCAAGAACGATGATCTCTTTTCCTTCCACTGTGTAAAGATCCACCTGTGGTTTAATGACATCTTTGGTATGACCATAGTTTTTATTCAACCAAGCCATATCGATTTCGTTGTCAAAATGGCCGATGTTACAAACGATGGCTTTGTCTTTCATTGAAAGGAAATGCTCTTTGGTGATGATATCCTTATTGCCTGTAGCAGTGACTACGATATCAGCCTCTTTTACAGCATCTGCCATTTTCTTCACAGCAAAACCGTCCATTGCAGCCTGCAAGGCACAGATAGGGTCGATTTCGGTAACGATTACTCTGGCTCCTGCACCTTTCAATGAAGCTGCTGAACCTTTTCCAACATCTCCGTAACCTGCCACTACAGCGACTTTTCCTGCCATCATAATGTCTGTTGCCCTTCTGATAGCATCTACCAAAGATTCCTTGCAACCATATTTGTTGTCAAATTTTGACTTGGTAACTGAATCATTGACATTGATCGCCGGCATAGGAAGCGTGCCGTTTTTCATCCTTTCATAAAGTCTATGAACACCTGTGGTGGTCTCTTCAGAAAGTCCCTTGATGCCTGCTACCAATTCAGGATAGTTGTCCAAGACCATATTGGTAAGGTCTCCTCCGTCATCCAAGATCATGTTCAATGGGTTTCTGTCTTCTCCGAAGAATATCGTCTGCTCAATGCACCAGTCAAATTCCTCAGCTGTCATTCCTTTCCAGGCATATACAGAAATTCCTGCTGCTGCAATCGCTGCAGCGGCATGATCCTGTGTGGAAAAAATATTGCAGGATGACCAGGTTACCTCAGCACCCAAAGCCGTCAAAGTCTCTATCAAAACAGCAGTCTGAATGGTCATGTGGAGACAGCCTGCGATTCTTGCACCTTTCAAAGGCTGTGATGGTCCATATTCTTCTCTTATTGCCATCAAACCCGGCATTTCAGCTTCCGCCAATTTAATTTCTTTTCTTCCCCACGCTGCAAGGGAAATGTCTTTCACCTTGTATTGGACAAATTTTTCTGATTTAATTTCAGACATAGTTGTATGATTTAATTAATTGAATTTCAATTTGAAAATGCAAAGTTAGGATTTTTGTACCCAAAATAAAATTTGCCTGTTACAAGAAGGCGACTTCTTTCATTCCATAAAAACAGTCTCTTCCGTCTCTTTTTTGGATATTGAGTTTGCCGTTTTCATCGATCCCTTTGATTCTTCCTTCAAAAATTTCTCCATCGTCAAACATGGCCCATTCCTCAAATCTGTATAAATGTGCCAGGTAATCGGCCTTGATCTTTTTAAATTCTTTTTTTTTCAAGGTCATGTACCTCCTTTCAATATTGGCAACAAGTATCTGCAGCAATTCCCACCTTTCATGATCCTTTCCTGTGAGTAACCTGAGAGATGTTACTTTGGGGATTTCAAAAACGGTTTGGTTGATATTGAGTCCAATTCCAATCACCGAATATTCAATTCCTTTTTGGTTGATAATGTTTTCAATCAGGATTCCGCCAATTTTACCATCACTCCGATGGAGGATATCATTTGGCCATTTGATTTTAATGTCATCAGGATACTCCAAAAACAATTCGACAACAGCCAAGCTGATAATCATATTGAGGTAAAATTGTTCGGACGGAATCAGAAAATTAGGCTTCAACAAAAGCGAAAAAGTGATGTTCATTCCTGCTTGAGAAAGCCAAACGTTGCCCCTTTGGCCTCTACCCCTGGTTTGGTTGTCAGTAAATATGATGCTGCCTTCAGTTATTTCCCGCCTGCGTAGTCTTTCAAGCGCTTCATCATTAGTTGAGTGACACTCTGTCAGGTAAATGATATCTTTACCAAGAAATACCGTATTGGCAAGGATTTTATACATCTCAAATTAGCTTATTTGGAAAGCAATGAAGAAATTTGTTTGCTCTCCATCTATTGTAAATTTAAGTTGTAAAATTACTGTAAATAAATGATGACAGCAGAGGAGCTGAGCAAAATTATCGTAAAAGGAATGCAGGAGAAAAAAGCTTCCAATATTGTAGTGATGGATTTAAGAGGTGTAAAGAATGCTTTCACTGATTTTTTTGTTATCTGCTCAGGAAACTCTGACACTCAAATCGAAGCAATTTCCGACTCGGTAGAAGAAGTTACCCAAAATTTCAAAGAAAAACCATGGAGAAATGAGGGCAGGCAAAACAATCAGTGGATATTGATGGATTATGTCAATGTAGTGGCTCATATTTTTCTCAAAGAACAAAGAGAGTTTTATGGTTTGGAGGAATTGTGGGGAGATGCAAAAATCAAAAAAATTGAATCTTAAAGTCAGGTTAAACTTTAAGGAGCTAGAATCGTTTTTAAAAAAAGTTTGAAATAAAAAATAATGGCTGATAACAAGAAGAGTAAAAATTTCATGCCCAAAACACCCGAAAAGCCTAATTTTCAGCTTTGGCTGATCATTACGGCTGTGATTGTTCTGGTTGGAATTACCTGGTTCAACCAGAGAAATACCGTAATCAATATTACGAAAAGTAGGTTTGAAGACATTTACCTCGCCAATGACGTGGCCAAGGTTATGATCATCAGAAACCAAAACAGAATCGATGTGACCTTGAAAGAGGCCGCACTTCAAAATGAAAAATACAAAAGCGAGCTTGAGGCAAATAGTCCTTTCTTTAATCCAACAGGTCCCCATTATTCCATAGAGGTTGCAAGTGCAGAAAAATTCGAAAAGGATTTTGAAGAATTGGAAAGTAAGGTACCTGAATCCCAGCGCATCGGATATAATGTGAAAAATGAAGAAAGCTGGTCCAATTGGTTTGGTAGCTTCGGCTTTTTGATCATCCTTTTTGTGTTCTTTTGGATCATGATGAGAAGGATGTCAGGACCAAGTGGTCCGGGCGGACAAATATTTAATGTGGGAAAATCAAAAGCCCAACTTTTCGATGCGGAAAACAAAGTCAAAATTACTTTTGACAATGTAGCAGGATTGGATGAGGCCAAAGAAGAAATCCAAGAAATCGTAGAATTCCTTAAAAACCCAGGAAAATTCACCAAACTAGGCGGTAAAATTCCAAAGGGTGCATTGTTGGTAGGACCTCCGGGAACAGGTAAGACTTTGTTGGCCAAAGCTGTTGCAGGTGAAGCAGGAGTTCCATTCTTTACCTTGTCAGGTTCTGACTTTGTGGAGATGTTTGTAGGTGTAGGTGCTGCAAGGGTTAGGGATTTGTTTAAGCAAGCCAAAGAAAAAGCACCTTGTATTATCTTCATAGATGAAATCGATGCCATAGGTAGATCGAGAGGAAAAGGCCAAATGCCGGGATCCAATGACGAAAGAGAAAACACCCTAAATTCACTCTTGGTTGAAATGGATGGTTTTGGTACGGACTCTGGCGTAATCGTCCTAGCTGCGACCAACAGGCCTGACGTTTTGGACAGTGCATTGTTGAGACCTGGAAGATTTGACAGACAGATCAGTATTGACAAACCAGATATTGTGGGTAGAGAGGCTATATTTAAAGTCCATCTTGGTCCGATAAAAACCGGTGATGACATCGATCCCAAGAAACTTGCTGCGCAGACCCCGGGGTTTGCCGGAGCTGAAATCGCAAACGTATGTAATGAGGCTGCACTTATTGCTGCAAGAAGAAGCAAAACAGCAGTTGATATGCAGGACTTCCAAGATGCTATTGACAGGGTAATAGGTGGTCTTGAAAAGAAAAACAAGATTATTTCTCCGGAAGAAAAGAAAATTGTTGCTTACCACGAAGCAGGTCACGCTGTTGCGGGATGGTTTTTGGAACATGCAGATCCATTGGTCAAAGTCAGCATTGTCCCAAGGGGAATAGCAGCATTGGGTTATGCACAATACCTTCCAAAGGAACAATTCCTATATCAGACTGAGCAACTTTTGGATGAAATGTGTATGACTCTGGGAGGAAGGGCAGCTGAAGAAATCATTTTCAGCAAAATCTCTACAGGTGCCTTGAGCGATTTGGAAAGGGTAACAAAGATGGCCTATTCCATGGTCTCTGTTTATGGTATGAATGACAAAATCGGAAACGTTTCCTTCTATGACAGCAAATCCGCTGATTATAGAATGACAAAACCTTATTCTGAAACAACCGCCGAAACAATTGATGAAGAAGTAAGGAAGCTTGTAGCATCTGCTTATGAAAGAACAAAGACTTTGCTTCGCGGAAAGAAAGAGGAGCTAGAAACATTGGCTAAGGAGCTGCTCGAAAAAGAAATACTTTTCCAATCCGACCTTGAAAATCTTATCGGAAAAAGACCTTTTGCCAAAGAAACTACCTACGAGGCTTATACAAAAAAAGCAGATAAAAAAGACACAATCATCGCAAAAGTAGAGGAAAACGGTAACGGAAAAGCCGATCACGGTGACACCAAAGAGCCTCTGAAAGTGGAAGAAAGTGAGGATTAAGACAAAATAATATCCCAATAAGAAGCCTCCGATTTGGAGGCTTTTTTATTTTCCTGTTACCTTTACCGCATTGTCAAAATTCTATGAATTTAAAACTTCACGAAAAAAAGATCTTTTTTGCATCGGATTTCCATTTGGGTGCACCTGATGCCAAAAGCAGCAAAGCCCGTGAAAATAGAATAATTCAATGGCTCAATGAAATCCAGGATGAAGCGGCCGCGATTTTTTTGGTGGGTGATATTTTTGATTTTTGGTTTGAGTACAAAGAAGTAATTCCAAAAGGATTTATCAGATTTTTAGGAAAAATTGCTGACCTCCGTGATAAAAATATCCCGATTTTCTTTTTTACAGGCAACCACGATCTTTGGATGAAAGATTATTTTACCAAGGAATTGGGAATTCCAGTTTTTCACCATCCTATTGAACTGACCGTCGAAAACAAATCTTTTCTTGTAGGACACGGAGATGGGCTTGGACCGGGTGACAATTCCTATAAAGTATTGAAGAAGTTCTTTACCAGCCCCGCATGTCAATGGGCGTTTAGGTGGTTGCATCCCGATATTGGTGTCAGGATCGCAAACCAATGGTCAAGCAAGAGTAGAATTACCAATGTCGCCAAAAACGAGAATGAGTTTAAGGGAGATGATGAATGGCTTTGGGCTTATTGCAAACAAGTAGCACAAAGCAAGCATTTTGATTATTATGTTTTTGGTCACAGGCATCTTCCCTTAGATTTGCCTGTAAACAACAAATCCCGATATTATAATCTCGGTGAATGGGTAAATCATTATACGTATGGTGTATTTGATGGAAAGGAATTTCAAATAAAAAAGCACACAGTTTGAAAAATCTGCTGTTCATATCCACCTTTCTTTTGGCTGTTTGTCAGATGGCTTTTTCACAAGAATCTGAATGGGGTGATTTTGAAGAGATCAACCTGCCAAGAATGGACAAAGTTTCCATGGATAACCAGGGTTTCATTTTTGTCACAGACCTTGAAGGAAACCTGTATCAATTCAACAAATCAGGAAAAGTAATCAATAATTTTTCACCCCACCGACAAGGCAGAATCAGTCAGTTGGAAGCAGGGTGGACCATTAATATTTTCACTTTTTCTATTGATCTTCAAGAATACAGGATTTTGGACAGGTTTATTAATCCTGTTGCAGATAATAGAATCCCATTAAATCTTATTACCCTTGCCAAAGCCGCTACACTCGGGAACAATAATATCATATGGGTATATGATGAAGCGGACCTTTCTCTCAAGCAATTTGATTACATGAGAAATCAGGTTGTACAGCAACAGCCTTTAAATCTGATTCTTGACAGGTCTTCTCTCGACATCACTGAGATGAGGGAATACCAAAATCTCCTCTTTATCCATATCAAAGGTGAAGGGATTTTTATCCTCGACAATCAAGGAAATCTGATAAAAAAGATACAGGCCAATCCTTCCCGAAATTTTGGGTTTTGGAAAAACAAAACTGTGTTCATTGAAAATGAAAAAGTGATTTCGATGGACTTTCAGTCTGAAAAAAAAGATACTTTTTTACTCTCAGATGATTTCAAACCATCTGGAGTCCTTTTAAATCAACAAATTATCCTTTTGTTTGACAACACTCAAATCAGGATTTATCAAAGGAAAAATACCCCATTGAAAGGCCAATAAAAAAGGGAAGCAAAAGACAAAAATCTTAAGCTTCCCTTTTTAAATATTTCATGTTGGAATTATCCGATTTCCACTAAAGTAATATCAAAAATCAGGTCTTCACCTGCCAAAGGATGGTTGGCATCCAAAACAATTTTTTCTTCGTCTACATGGACAACTTTAACGGGGACAGGCTGACCTGCTTGATTCTGTAGGGAAAGTTCCATTCCGATTTCAGGCTTGATATCTGCAGGAACCTGATCCATAGGGATGTCAATCATCATATCCTCTCTTTTCTCGCCATATGCCTCTAAAGAAGGAATTGTGACGCTTTTCATCTCTCCGATTGCCATTCCATTTACGGCGGCATCAAATCCTTTAATCATATTTCCATCTCCAAGTACAAAGCCCAAAGGCTCTCTGTTGGACGAAGAATCAAATACGGTTCCGTCTGTAAGTCTTCCTGTGTAATGTACTTTTACAGCGTTTCCTTTAGTTGCAACTGACATAATATCTCTTTTTTTAAATACAATGACCAAAGGTAAGACTTTTTATAAGGGATCAAAAACCATTTTGACCTTAAGGCGGACAGTGTCCGATAATGAAATACCTATGTCCAATATTGAACATATTCTTCCTATATTTACTGTCCTGAGTCATGTGAATGATGATTTTGATTGATGGCATCATTTTCTCATACAGGTAAGAACCAAATAATCCGAAAACATGGAAAACCAAGCACTAGGAAAAATCCTGATCATAGATGACAATGAAGATTTGCTCTTTGCAGCAAAAATGTTTCTTAAAAAACATGCTAAAGAAGTGACCATTGAAAAAGATCCGCGACGTATCCCCTTTTTGGTCAATAACAATTCCTTTGATGTGATTCTTTTGGACATGAATTTTACTGATGACACCACTTCTGGCAAAGAAGGATTTCATTGGCTCAAGCAGATCAAAGAAATCGATCCAAAGGCAGTAGTGATTTTGATTACCGCTTTTGGGGATGTAGAGATGGCTGTGCGAGCACTCAAGGAAGGAGCTACAGATTTTATTCTCAAGCCTTGGCAAAATGAAAAACTTCTTGCCACACTTACCTCTGCTTCAAGGCTTAAAGAAAGCTACAATCAGGTTGAAAAACTGTCTTCCAAGCAAAAGCAGCTTCAGTCAGAGCTCAAAAAACCATATGCTGACATCATCGGTGCAAGTGCCTCAATGAAGAATATTTTTTCGATCATCGACAAAGTAGCCCAGACCGATGCCAATATCCTGATTTTGGGAGAAAACGGAACAGGAAAGGAATTGATCGCAAGGGCAATCCATGACCGATCCAATAGAAAAGATGAAATATTTGTGGGAGTGGACATGGGATCGATCACAGAAACACTGTTTGAAAGCGAGCTTTTTGGCCACAAAAGAGGGGCTTTTACAGATGCCAAAGACGACAGAGCTGGCAGGTTTGAAATAGCAGACAAAGGAACCTTATTCCTAGATGAAATCGGGAATCTCAGCATGCCTCTCCAATCCAAACTTTTGACGGTATTGCAGAGAAGGGAAGTGACAAGAATAGGTTCAAACAAAGCTGTCCCTATCGACATCAGATTGATATGCGCCACCAACATGCCTGTTCACGAGATGGTCATGGACAATACTTTCAGGCAGGATTTACTTTACCGAATCAATACCGTGGAGATATTCCTTCCTCCCTTACGGGAAAGACAGGATGATATTCCAACTTTGGCCAACCATTTCCTAAAGTCCTATTCACAAAAATACAGGAAGGATTTCAAAGGATTCACTCCTGCGGGTTTACAGTTGTTGCAAAAGTACAATTGGCCGGGAAACATCCGTGAACTTCAACATGCTATCGAGAGGGCCATAATCATGGCAGAAGGAGACATGCTTGACAGCCGTGACTTTTTCTTTCTTTCGGCAAAACCAACCAATGAAAAAATTGCTGCTACGGCCACTTATAACCTCGATGAGATGGAAAAAAGTACAATACAGCGTGCCATTGACAAAAACGGTGGCAACATCTCAAAAGCCGCAAAAGAGCTTGGGCTTACCCGGGCTTCTTTGTACAGAAGATTAGAAAAATATGGATTATAAAATCGGTCTACTTGGAAGGATTCTCCTTTTGGCGGTTTCTTTGTTTTTGCTGTCATACTTCATCCTCAACGGTGCGGGGGTTTTTGCCATTTCATTATTCATCATTTTGGTATTGGCCCAAATCATCTTCCTTTTGGGATATGCGGAAAGTTCCTTCAAAAAAGTACGTCAGTTTCTCAATAACATCAAACAAGACAATTATGCCAATGTCTATCCTGTCAAATTTGATGGTACTGACACAGATGACCTCCATATCGAATTCAACGCCATCCTTGCCAAACTGAAGGAAGATCAGGCGGAAAAGGAAGCGAATTACCAATATTTCCGTTCTGTCTTTCAGCACCTAAGCATCGGACTGATCACCTTTGATGAAGAAGGAAAGGTTCAAATAGTCAATACTGCAGCCAAAAGAATGCTCAGCATTCAGCAACTCGGCAACATTTCAGAAGTCGAAAAAATCAACAAAGAGCTCCACATCGCCATCCATACCTTAAGAACCGGCGGAAGTGAATTGATCAAAATCGCACATCCTGACGGAATCATGCAGCTTTCGGTTTATGTAATCGAGCTTGTATTGCGTGATGTCAAATTCAAGCTTGTATCCCTTCAGAATATCCAAAGCGAACTTGAGGAGAAGGAAATGGAAGCTTGGCAAAACCTTGTCCGTGTCCTCACCCATGAAATCATGAACAGCATCGCTCCCATCTCTTCTTTGGCTTCCACTGTCAAAGGGGACATAGAATCCAAAATCGATGCACATGCCCCTATTGATGCAAGCGACTTGGAGGATTACCTGATGGCAATCTCCACCATAGAAAAGCGAAGCGAGGGCATGATCAATTTTGTAAGTGATTTCAGAAGTCTTGCCCATATCCCGACACCAAAATTTCAGGCGATCAGGTTAAAACAACTTTTTGACCAATTGGAAGTTTTGTTACAAAATCAATTCGATGCCCATCAAATCCAATTCAAAAAAAGCATTGAACCTCAGGATTTGATCCTTTTTGGGGATCAGACTTTGATCGAGCAGGTATTGATCAACCTGATCCAAAATGCCATCCAGGCGGTTGAGGATTCCGTAACAAGAGTAGTAAGGCTTGAGGCATTTATAGATGAATCGGGGAAAATCATCATTGAAATCAGCGACAGTGGCAAAGGAATCGAAGAAGAGGCACTAGGGAAAATCTTTATTCCATTTTTTACTACCAAAAAGAAAGGCTCCGGTATAGGCCTTAGTCTGTCAAAGCAGATCATGCGAAGACACAAAGGGAACATCCAAGTGAAGTCAAAATTAGGTGAAGGATCAACCTTCAAGCTGATTTTTAATGCTTAAACCTTGAATACTATTTTGTAGGAGGTTCTCTAACCTTTGGTTTTAACGTCAAATTAACCTTGCTTTTACAATCAACAGGCTAGCTGTCAAAATCATATCATTTTCATAACATCCATTTCACACCTAGTTTATAAGCGGTTTTTAGATTTGGGAAAAACAAATCCATTTGAAAACCAATTTTAAAACTATCGTCATCTCAGACGTGCACCTAGGCACAAAGGGATCAAAGGCCAAAGAGGTGGCAAGGTTTCTCAAGCAATATACTTGTGAAAACCTCATCCTCAACGGAGACATCATCGACGGCTGGCAACTGAGAAAGTCCGGCTCCTGGAAGCGGAAACACACCCGCTTTTTCAACAGAATGCTAAAAATGATTGAAAAAGACCACACCAAGGTCTACTACCTCCGCGGCAATCATGATGACTTTTTGGATCAGATTCTCCCCCTTCAGATCGGAAATCTTTCTATTCAGGCTGACATGATTTATGAAAGCTGCGGAAAGAAATTTTTTATTACCCACGGGGATATTTTCGACAGCGTCACCACCAACCTGAGATGGATCGCCTACCTCGGAGATGTGGGCTACACCTTCCTTCTTTGGCTCAATCGACTTGTCAATTATCATCGAAGGAAAAGAGGCATGCCCTATTTTTCTCTTAGCCAATACGTCAAAGGAAAAGTAAAAACAGCTGTGGCCTATGTCGATCAATATGAAGAAGAACTGTCAAAAATGGCAAAATCAAAAGGTTGTGACGGGATTATCTGCGGTCACATACACAAAGCCGAAAACAGAACCATCGATGGCATCACTTATCTCAATTCGGGAGATTGGGTGGAGACCATGAGTGCATTGGCAGAAGATCATGAGGGAAATTGGCAATTGATTTTTTACAATGAAATTGATTTTAAGGTAAAGCCACTAACTGAAGAAACTTCCTCAGAACCCATTCCTGAATTAAAATTAGTGGCCTTCAATAAGTTCGACGGTGATTTCAAGCTTCCAAACTTCTTCTAAAAAATTGAAATTTCTATTTATTGTCCAAGGGGAAGGCCGCGGCCATATGACGCAGGCAATCTCCATGTTCCAAATGCTCGGAAATTTGGGACATGAGGTAAGTGCGGTTTGCATCGGGAAAAGCAAGAGGAGGGAAATCCCGGAATTTGTCACAAAAAACATAAAGGTTCCGATAAGCCTTTTTGAAAGTCCGAATTTTGTGACTGACAAATCACAAAAGTCCATCAACTTGTCCAAAACAATTTGGCAAAATCTCTTAAAATTCAAGGTTTTTAAAACAAGCCTAAAGCAGATCGATCATTTGGTAAAAACACACAAACCGGATGTCATCTTAAATTTTTACGATGTTTTGGGAGGAATATACAATGCACTTTACAAACCGAAATGCCAGTTTTGGGTGATCGGTCACCAATACCTGATCCACCATCCTGATTTTCCTTTTGCTCCCGGGCAACCACTCCAAAAACTGCTTTTTAAAACCAATACCCATATCACTTCACTAGGTGCGGATTTACTGTTGGCGCTCTCATTTAGGCCAATGAAAGCGCACAACATCGAAAATCTTTTGGTTCTTCCTCCCCTATTAAGAAAGGAAGTCATAAATCTAAAATCGACTGAAGGGGGATTTTTCTTGGCTTACATGGTCAATCCCGGCTATGCAGAAGAAGTAATCAAAGAAGCTGTTGACAATCCGGAGATCAAAATTGAGGCTTTTTGGGATAAAAAAAACGAAGCAAAAATCCAATGGCCGCTGCCTAACCTCACGTTTCATCATGTGGATGACGTACTTTTTTTGCAGAAAATGGCAGCCTGCAAAGGACTCCTTTCCACAGCCGGATTTGAGTCGGTATGTGAAGCCATGTACTTGGGAAAACATGTGCTGATGGTACCTGTTGCCGGACAATACGAACAGGCTTGTAATGCCTTAGATGCACAAATCTCAGGTGTGGGAACGATCGCTGAAAAATTTGATGTCGGAAAATTAGAAACTGCATTGGTGAATTCAGCCTCTCAACAAGAAAAAAACCGGGATTGGGTAGATAGCTTTCAAACCAGATTTGGATATGCTTTACAAAGCTTCCAAAAAGAAAACAAGGAGGATTTTCCATACCTGGAATTTGGAGATAGGACGAATCCGATTGGACCTTCTATTTCCTGAAAATCGGCCATTCTGCATAGTTTGCTTTTTGACAAGGGATTTTTTTTTGATCTTCCAAAGTAGAATATTCAATTTGGTCCAAGCAAAAAGCTTGATTTAAAACGATTGCGGTAAAAAAAACTTTTAAAAATAGTATTCCGGAACTGCTTTTCCTGAACCAAGAAACCCAAAAAATGGTAAATTCGGTTCTGGCAATTAGGAAAACGCATCAATGAATACAGAGAAATTAAGGCTTGAGGAAGACCGTGACGGAAAAAAACATTGGAAAAAATGGGGACCTTACCTTACAGAAAGACAATGGGGAACAGTGAGGGAAGACTACAGTCCCAATGGCGCAGCCTGGGACAATGTCACCCACGATGAAGCCCGTAGCAAGGCTTATAGATGGGGGGAAGAAGGAATCGGTGGTATTTCGGACAACAAACAAAATCTTTGTATTGCCTGGGCTTTTTGGAATGGCAAAGATCGAATCCTCAAAGAAAGACTTTTTGGACTGACAGGGCCACAGGGAAATCATGGCGAGGATGTAAAAGAACTTTACTATTACCTTGATTCTACGCCAACCCACAGCTATATGAAAATGCTGTACAAATACCCCCAAAACGAATTCCCTTATTCCAAAATAAAAGAAGAAAACAAGGCAAGATCCAAGGCAGATCCCGAATATGAAATCATAGATACAGGAATCTTTGATGACGATGCCTACTTCGATATTTTCATCGAATATGCAAAAAGAGATGTAGAAGACATTTCAGGTTTTGCGACGGTACACAACCGGGCTAAAGAAGATTCGGAAATATGGGTGATGCCTACATTTTGGTTCAGAAAGACCTGGCATACCGGCCACGAACCCTTTATGCCAAAACTTTCTAAAACAGAGGAAAACGGAATCAAAGCATTTTCTCCAAACAACGGAAATTATTTCATCAGTTTCGAGGGGAATCCCGAAATCAAATTCTGTGACAATGAAACCAACCGAGAGCGGCTTTATCATATTCCAAACGATAAAAAATACCTGAAAGACGCAATAAACGACTATGTAGTCCACAAATACTCCCAATATTTGAATCCTTCAAATTACGGAACCAAGGCCGCAGCCATATACAAGATGACAATCCCTGCCGGAGGTTCGGCGGTGATCAAATTCAGGATGGTGCACCAAAAATCAACTGGCGCAACGGAAATTTGTGATGAAATCCTGAAAGAAAGAAAAAAAGAAGCTGATGAGTTTTATGCCGAAATCCAACATCGGGTAAAGGATGAAGACATGCGGTCCATACAGAGGCAGGCATATGCCGGCATGATGTGGAGCAAGCAATTCTATTATTACAATGTGGAACGTTGGCTGGAAGGCGACTCAGGAAGATACGTTCCACCCAAAGAAAGAAAGAAAGGCAGAAACAGTGACTGGAGGCATCTTTACAATCAGGACATCATCTCCATGCCTGACAAATGGGAATACCCTTGGTATGCCGTCTGGGATTCAGCCTTCCATTGTATACCGATTTCAAGGATTGATCCGGATTTTGCAAAGGATCAATTGTTATTGTTTTTGAATGAATCTTACATGCATCCCAATGGTCAGATTCCTGCATATGAGTGGAATTTCAGCGATGTCAATCCACCTGTGCATGCCTATGCAGTCCAAAGGGTCTATCAGATAGACAAGAAAATGAGGGATGGCAAAGGCGATCAGGAGTTTTTAGAGCGGGCGTTTCATAAGCTCATGATCAACTTTACCTGGTGGGTCAATCAGAAAGACAGTGACGGAAAGAACATTTTCGAAGGCGGATTTCTAGGGCTCGATAATATCTCTGTGATCGATAGATCTCATGCCCACCATTACAAAGGCAAATTAGAACAAGCTGATGCTACCTCTTGGATGGCAATGTTTTCATTGAATATGATGCGGATTTCGCTTGACCTCTGCGAGTTCAACAAGACCTACCAATTCACTGCGATGAAATTTCTGGAACATTTCCTATATATCGCGGGAGCCATGAACAATATTTCAGGTGAAAAAATCAGCCTTTGGAATGACGAAGAGAACTTCTATTTTGATATTTTCCATCTACCCGGAAAGGAACCCAAAGTGATGAAGCTTAAATCGATCGTGGGTATAATCCCTCTGTTTGCAGTGGAATCCATCAGGTTGGATATGTTTGACAGTTTGCCTGAATTCAAGGCCAGGCTTGAATTTTTCCTGAAAGAAAAACCAAAACTTGCAGCCTTGGTATCTAGTTGGATTCAACCGGGATTTGAAAAAAGAAGGCTCTTTTCTTTGTTGAGAGGACACAGGATGAAAAGTATCCTTAACAAAATGCTCGATCCGGGAGAATTCCTGAGTGATTATGGCATCAGGTCCTTGTCCAAATTCCACGAGAAAAAACCTTACTCTGTAAAAATCAACAGTGATCAATTGACAGTAAGATATACACCTGGCGAATCTGATTCCTTGATGTTTGGAGGAAATTCCAATTGGCGGGGACCGATCTGGTTTCCCATCAACCACCTCATCATCGAATCACTCAGGAAGTTTGATTATTATTACGGAGGAGAGTTTTCTATTGAATACCCCACAGGATCAGGCAACTATGTTACGATGGACCTAATTGCCAAGGAGCTCTCCTTGCGATGCATCAAGATTTTCTTGAAAGATAAAGATGGAAATCGGCCCGTCTATGGGCATTACAAAAAGATGCAGGAAGATCCCCATTTCAAAGACCATATCCTTTTCTACGAATATTTCCACGGGGACAATGGCCGGGGAATGGGTGCTTCCCATCAGACCGGATGGACAGGATTGGTAGCAGAGATGATCTACAAATATTACAAACCGACAACAAAAAAATCAGAAGATGCTGATTCCTTTTTTAGAATCTGACAGGTTAGAAGCAGGATGTGATGAGGTCGGAAGGGGTTGTTTATGTGGTCCGGTAGTAGCTGCGGCTGTGATTTTGCCAAGTGATTTTGCTAATGAGTTTGTCAATGATTCCAAAAAACTTACAAAATCCAACCGCCAAAATCTTGTTTCTGAGATCAAATCATCAGCAATTTCTTGGGCTATTGCCGAAGCAAGCGTGGAGGAAATTGACCGGATCAATATCCTTCATGCTTCTTTTTTGGCCATGAGCCGAGCGGTGGAGATGCTGAAGATTAGGCCCCAACATTTACTGATTGATGGCAACAGATTCAAATCCCATCTTGATATACCTTTCACCTGCGTCATACAAGGTGATGGCAAATACGCGAGTATTGCTGCTGCTTCCATTTTGGCAAAAGTATACAGAGATGAAATGATGGAACGCTATGCTGAAGAATATCCCGGATATGGATGGGATAAAAACGCCGGTTATCCTACAGTTTTGCACCGCCAAGGAATCATGAAATTAGGATTGACTCCTCTTCACAGGAAGTCTTTCAAGCATTTACCCGATCAGTTGGATTTTGACTTTTAAAAACGCATCAACATGTAACCTTGGGGTACATAAGTGGTAAGGGTTGTCAGCATGGACAAGGCAATTTCGGTCCCTTCCCACACATCCGTAGGCTTCATATTCCTGGCAATCAAGGATTGTCCACAGACATAAAATTCTACTCCGGCATCTTTTAATGCTTGAAAAACCGGCAAATTTGGATTTTTTACACCATTTCTTTTCTGGTATTCCTCATCGGTTAAGATACTGAAGATCGCTCCTCCATGGACGGCCACCTTGACTTTGATGTTTTCCTTTGGGACACCGGCAATTCCGTGAAGGTTGACCATACGGGCGATATTGTCCACCATCCTGTTGATTTGCTTTGGATCATCAGCAGCTGAAACAAGGTCAATAATGATTTTATATTCCGCTTTGGGATCGGGTCTTTCTGTCGCTTCGGGGATTTCATATATGCCACCAAAACCTTTTACAATCGGAAATTGTGGTGTTTGGCAATATGCGGAAATTGATAATGCAACCAGGGAAAGTGTTGCTAGGAAGGTTTTTGCAGCTCGGAACATAATTTTGATATGTATAATTCTGAAAAAATACACAAAAAATCACCCTCCTCAAATTTCTATTTTTCGGATCACATGCCTTTTCTGTCCATTGATTGTTTCAATTCCCGACACAATAAATTTATTTTCTTTCCAGTGATAATACTTTATTTCGATCCATTCAGGATCCTTTGATTTCTCTTCAAGATAATTTTGATCCTTCAGTATTCTGGTGAGTTGGCCATTTTTCATCTGATAAAACTTAAAACTAGGAAAAACATTGATATTGGAATTTCCTTCAAAAATGAAATACAACTCCTTGCCATTCAATGCAAGTGTACTGTAACTGAAAGACCCTCCCAATTCATAAAGAACCTTTAGAGCAGTATCATAAACCCGTTCACCGTTATGGCCAACAAGGATAAAATGTACAAACTCCTTAGGAACATTATCCGAACTGGTAGCTAAAGCGATATATTTCCTATTGGCATAAGTCTGATAAACCTGCATATTTCTTCTAAAATTATTGGTATTTATTCTTAGACCAGGATTCTTTTTGTAATCAAAAAATCCATCCAGAGACCTCATAGGATGTATTGTAGCATTCTGTTCCAAACCATCGTTAATCCCGACATGGTAATATCCCGAAAACTGCTCCCCTTGTTTTCTGCTGTAAGTACCCACTATGCTATAACCTGTTTCTTGGGATGGTATCAACTTTGCAGACCTGAAAATATATTTCTTTTTTCCGGGAAGGGAAATTTCAGTTTCAAACAACTTTGACCCTGAATCATTGAACCCAATCATCATCAATGATTGGCTTCTAAATTTGCCTTTCTTATAGACTAGGATGTCAAAAATTCCATCCTTGACCTGAACATCCCAAATGCTGGTTTTAGGAAAAGTAAATTCAGATAAAGTAATCAACATTTCAGTCTGGAAATCATAGAATTGGATCAGATCCCCTTGCGGAAGATACTCTATCATCAAAAGTGTATTTCCATTAACTTTAAATTGATCAATTTTACCAAGATTAATTGAAAAGGGAAAAAATTGAACTTCCGAGTTTAGGGTATTGATCACAGCCAAAGTTTTAGAGGGGCCCTCGTTTGAAAGCAACAGGTAAACTTTTTCCCCATTCACTTCGTGATTTACTTTATTTAAACCCCTACCGATACTGTACTGCTCAAGGTGTTTTTGATTGAATTCTCCATCCTTGATGGTCAGTGTTAGTATTCCCTGATTGGCGTCCATTACATAGGAAAGCACAAAATCCTCACCCGGTATTACATCAATTTTTAATCCCGGCGACATCGGTATTATTTCCGGAAAAATATAATCCTGCCCAAAGGCACTTGACGAAAGCAAAATCAAAAAAACCTGAATCCTGAAAAAAGAAAAGAAACTATGGGTCATAAATAAAAATAACGTTTTCAAACTGTAATTGTTCTTCTTATTCCTTGAATCATGAACTTGGCGCCGGACTTTCTTGAGTTTTTCCTTGGGGCCTTGGTACAAAACGGGGGACACGCGCCTGATAGGATTTATATGCAGGATATTTGGAAGCGCTGATTTCTTCACTGAAATTGGAACTTCCCTGAAACAAGATCAATAAAAGGAGGCACCCCACTACGGACCAATTGAGCCACTGACCAGATGCAGCTACGGAAAAAAAGTAAAAAGAAACCCAAAACCCCTGTTCACCGAGGTAATTTGGATGCCTTGAAATAGCCCAAAGCCCTTTGTCCAAAAATCCTTTTGCAAAATCTCCCCTCAACAACTTCCCTTCCTTTATCAGCCTCCATTTTTCAGTTTGATACTTCCATTGCTGTTCATCGGCAGCAGTTTCAAGGGCTAAAAAAAACAAAGCTATACTTGCCACAAGATAATCCCATATACCAATGCCTCCGTCATCAAACTGAATCGCCACAAGCATGGGCAGGGTAAACAACAAAATCAAAACATTTTGGTAGCCTGAAATGAAAAAGAGATTGAACAAGGTCCATTTCCATTTGGGTTGGAATTCAGGCTTTTTGCGCAAAATCTCCCAACGGTAGTCTTCTTCAGCTTCCCAAAACTTCCATTTGTAAGCACCTTTTCTGGCAAAATTATAAGTAAGCCTCGCTCCCCAGGCACTCACAAGCACAGCAAGTAAAACCATCCTCGGTGAAAAATCACCGAAATAGGCCATTACCCAAGCGTAAATAATGGGCAAAATACTCCAATACTTATCCACCTGACTATTGTTATTGGTAAGTTCACCTACCAAAAAACAATAGGCAACAGACACTCCACAAATTTTGATCAAGACCCAAAGTGCCTCCCATTCACGATCTCCCAATGGAATTCCGAACAAATAGGTGAAAACAGGTACGACAAGTAGGGTGAAAATCAGAAGAATCGCCGTTTGGAGAATTTTCATAGAAAGGATTTTCCTTTCAAAATAAGAATAAATTCAAAAAATAAAAACTAACCTCTCTTGTAACTCAACTGATATAAATTAAAAAAGCCTCGGAAAAGATCCGAGGCCATGTGCGCACGAGAAGATTCGAACTTCCACACCCGTAAGGGCACCACCCCCTCAAAGTGGCGTGTCTACCAATTTCACCACGTGCGCGTTTTTTGAGGTCTGCAAAAGTAGAAAGGTTTGCTATTCCCTGCAAGGGTTAATTTAACTTTTAAATGGTTTTTGATTAAAATTTCAACCACCAAATACCTTCAAATTGATTAATGATAGATTTTCTTTTCAGCTGCCAACAAGGTATTGTAAAGCAATGAGGCAATGGTCATCGGACCGACTCCACCTGGAACTGGAGTGATGGCAGATGCTTTTTGGGCAACTTCCTCGTATTTGACATCTCCGATCAACTTAAAGCCGGATTTCTTGGAGGCATCATCGACTCGATGGATTCCCACATCAATCACTACGGCGCCTTCTTTGACCATTTCGGAAGTTACAAATTCAGGTTTTCCCAAAGCTACAATCAAGATATCAGCAGTCTTGGCAATTTCAGAAAGGTTTTTAGTACGGCTGTGGGTAAGCGTGACCGTGCAGTTTCCCGGATATTCATTTCTCGCCATCAAAATACTCATCGGTGAACCAACAATATGGCTTCTGCCGATGACCACACAGTGTTTGCCCGCTGTTTCGATTTTATACCTTTTCAATAATTCAACGATACCATAAGGAGTCGCAGCTACGTAAGCCGGCCAACCCAAAGCCATCCTGCCGACATTGGAAGGTGTAAAGCCATCTACGTCCTTTTCGGGTTTGATTTTATCAGTTACTTTTTCAACAGAAATATGCTTGGGCAAAGGAAGTTGAACTATCAAACCGTCAATTTCAGGATTTTGGTTGATGTCTTCCACTACTTTGAGCAATTCAATTTCGGTGACATTTTCATCCAATCTTACCAAAGTTGATTCAAATCCAACCTGCTCGCAGGATTTGACTTTTGCCCCCACATAGGTTTGGCTGGCCCCGTCACTTCCCACTAGGATAGCTGCCAAATGAGGGATTTTGCCTCCTTCATTCTTTATTTCTGCCACCCTTTGGGCGATCTCACCTTTGATTTCCTCAGAGGTTTTTTTACCATCAATCACGACACTCATAATAAAGTCGACTTAATAGGTTCTTGTTGAATTTTTATAGGATGCAAAAAGCGCAAAAACTACAAAATAAATCCTTTGTGTCTTTGCGCCTTTGCGGGAATCATTAATCTAACTTCAAAACAGCCATAAACGCTTCCTGCGGGATTTCGACGTTGCCGACTTGCCTCATGCGTTTCTTACCTTTTTTCTGTTTTTCGAGAAGCTTACGCTTACGCGAAATATCACCTCCGTAACACTTGGCCAAAACGTTTTTACGCATGGCTTTCACAGTTTCTCTGGCGATGATTTTGGCTCCGATCGCAGCTTGGATTGCAATCTCAAACATCTGTCTCGGTACCAATTCCCTCAGTTTCTCGCAAAGTCTCCTACCCCATTCATATGCCTTGTCCCTATGAACAATCGCTGACAAAGCATCCACCACTTCGCCATTGAGCATCACATCCAAGCGCACCATATGGGATTGTTTGAATCCGATCATTTCATAATCCAAAGAAGCATATCCTCTGGAAATGGTTTTGAGCCTGTCAAAGAAGTCAAAAACAATCTCAGCCAAGGGCATGTCAAATGACAATTCCACACGGTCAGAAGTCAAATAAACCTGGTTTTTGATCTGACCTCTTTTGTCCATACAAAGTTGGATCACAGGTCCTACAAATTCCGCCGCCGTGATGATGATTGCCTTGACATATGGTTCCTCTATATGCTTGAAAAGCGTGGGATCAGGCATATCGGAAGGTGCATTGATCAGCTTGTATTCGTTGTTATTCATTAGAGCCTTGAACTGAACGGACGGCACGGTTGTGATTACCGTCATATCAAATTCACGCTCCAAGCGTTCCTGAATGATCTCCATATGAAGCATTCCCAAGAAACCGCAGCGGAAACCAAATCCCAAAGCCGCAGAAGTCTCAGGCTCCCAAACAAGAGAAGCATCATTGAGTTGGAGCTTCTCCATGGAAGCCCTCAATTCCTCAAATTCCGTTGTTTCGACAGGATAAATCCCGGCAAAGACCATTGGCTTTACGTTCTCAAAGCCTTTTATGGATTCAGCACAAGGATTTTTTACGTGCGTGATGGTATCACCGACTTTTACTTCCTTAGCTACTTTAATCCCTGAGATCAGGTATCCTACATTTCCGGCATACATGGTTTGTTGCGGAATCTGATTGATTCCCAAAATCCCTATTTCATCGGCAAAATACTCTTTACCTGTATTGACAAATTTGATTTTATCGCCTT
The DNA here is from genome assembly GCF_024741135.1 of Aquiflexum gelatinilyticum. Taxonomy (GTDB): domain Bacteria; phylum Bacteroidota; class Bacteroidia; order Cytophagales; family Cyclobacteriaceae; genus Cognataquiflexum; species Cognataquiflexum gelatinilyticum. The sequence continues at coordinate 49,544 of NZ_JANSUY010000025.1, read as the reverse complement.
TGTTGATCGTACCGTTAAAAATCCGGAAGATTACCTCCACTCCTCTGAAAGGATTGTAAACTGAATCAAAAATCATAGCCTGCAATGGCGAATCTATATTTCCTTTGGGTGCAGGGATTTTTTCCACAACAGCATTAAGTATATCTTCAATTCCAATTCCTTCTTTGCCTGAAGCAAGGACGATGTCGTCCCTGTCGCAGCCAATCAGCTCAATGACTTCATCTGCCACGACTTCCGGATCTGCGCCGGGAAGGTCTATTTTGTTCAAAACCGGTATGATTTCCAAGTCATGTCCGATTGCCAAATAAAGGTTGGAAATTGTCTGTGCTTCGATTCCCTGAGAGGCATCCACGATCAATAAAGCACCTTCACAGGCAGCAATTGACCTGGAAACTTCATATGAAAAATCAACGTGTCCGGGGGTATCGATAAGGTTTAGTGTGTATACTTCCCCTTTGTAATTATACTTCATCTGGATCGCATGAGACTTGATGGTAATCCCACGCTCACGCTCGAGGTCCATATTGTCCAACAACTGATCCTGCATCTCTCTGTCGCTCACTGTATTGGTGAACTGTAGGAGACGGTCTGCCAATGTACTCTTCCCATGGTCAATATGGGCAATAATACAGAAATTCCTAATTCTTTGCATATCCATTCTGGGCGCAAAAATAGATAAAATTGTGGGTAAAATTGGTATACACTCAAACTATCCAAAAGAAAATCAATTTATCTCAAGGAAACAGTCCAAATCTTTTTTTAAAAACTCTTGAACCAATTCAATGTTTGAAATTAATTTTTAAATAATGGCTTGGGTAGACATGTTACCAAATTTTAATCGAATTTCTTTAGGTGGATATCCATTTAGCACACTCAAAAAATAAAAAACTGAATATTTTGTAAGGATGGAATAATTCGATTTTTATTTAGAATGATCTGAGTGCTGCATTTTTTACAAAAAACCAACCATTCTTATTTTCTTTGCAGGAAGAAAAATCCAACTGATATGAAAGCGGTCGCAGATAAGAAAAAAGCCAAAAACATTCCTGAATACATCATTTATATGTACCAAATGGAGGATTTGTTGAGGGTTTATAATTTCAATATGGAGGATATCAGGCAATATGTAATCTCTCACTATCCAATTTCGGAAGCAGAAAAAACAGAGGCGGCAATTTGGTTTGCTCATTTGGCCTTTGAAATGAAAAAGGCAAAAGTCGAAGAGACCGGCCACCTTCCCGTTACTCAGGAATTGGTTGACCAGCTTGCTTCCCTACATTGGACTCTGCTCAAAACAGATAAGGATTATTTTGACCTGTACCAAAATGCAAAGCCACATTTGATCCGTCTTCTCCTTGAAGCTGGAGAGAATGCGCCCAAACATGAAATCCAGATTGCGATCAACGCCATTTATGGACAATTACTGGCAAGACTCAGAAGCAGGGAAGTTCCTGCCGAGATATTAGAAGCCAATGACAGTTTTGGGGATATTTTAAGTTACCTTAACTGGATCTACTTTAAACAAAAGGAAAGCAAGACCAGGCAAAATTGAATTATTCTAAAAATTCATATACACTTTTATAACAGCTGTTGGCATCGATATAATCAAAAAAAGCATTGTAAAAAGGGTGTATGCTAAGGGTAGAACTGTCCCCCACAACGATCAATTTTCTTTTTGCTCTGGTCAGCGCAACATTCATCCTTCGGGTATCTGCCAAAAAGCCAATTTCACCTTTGGCGTTTGACCTGACAAGGCTGATGACAATAATGTCACGCTCCTGACCCTGAAATCCATCTATGGAGTCAATGGTCAGGAGTTCAGAGAAAGACCTTAGGTTTGGGAATTCGTAGCTTTCAAATATCAGTTCATTGAATCTTCTGACCTGTGCACGATATGGAGCTATCAGTCCTATATTCCATTGTTTGGTTTTGATCTCTGCAATCCCGATTCTTTTGATGAGATTTTCAAGGTAGCGCAATGCAAACCGCGCTTCCTCCAGATTGAAAGTGCTGAGAGATTCTTCTTCCTGTTGTTCTGTAAATCCACTGCCCGCGGTATCAATATATTCTAACACAGGTTCTTCCGGTGCCAGATAATGATGCAAAGTAATGTCAGCTGCTCTTAACCCGTTATGATAAAAGTATTTGCTTGAAAAACCCATGATTAACTGTGGCATCCTGTATTGTAGACTAAGCATTTTGGAAGCTTGGGGCTTTCTTTTGATTACTTTTTCAAAGAGAGTTTCACTCAAACCGTTTTTGGCGGCTTCATAGGATTTGATGGTGGGAGGAAGTTGGCAATGATCACCTGCCATGACTACTTTTGAAGCTTTTTGGATAGGGATCCATGTTGCCGCTTCCAATCCCTGAGCTGCTTCATCAATAAAAACTATCGGAAAGCTCATCCCTTTCAAAGCAGAATTGGCGGCACCTACTAGTGTACAGGCAAAAACCTGTGTGTCCTGAAAAATATCATAAGTAATATAATCTTCGAGACTTTGCGCTTCGTCCCTACACCTTGCTGCCTCATCCAAAAGTCTTCGTCGCTCCAACCTCTCCTCCGAACCAAATGTACGTTTGCGTTTTTGACCAAGTTTCCTGTAATCATCAGCTGATTTTTTGAGCCTTTTCAAATCCTTGTAGCTGTCGTGCATCGCAATTTTGGCATCCAGTGTTTGTGATAGAATATGGTCTTCGACCCTTGCCGGATGCCCAATCCGGAGGGTTTTTATTCTATACTCAAGTAATTTTTCTACTAGATAATCCACCGCCGAATTGCTCGGAGCGCACACCAAAACCTGTCTACACTCCTCCAAAGCCTGCACAATTGCAAACACGAGTGTCGTAGTCTTTCCTGTTCCGGGAGGGCCATGAATGATGGCGACATCTTTTGATCCACTTACCAATGAAAGCGCTTCATTTTGGCTTGAATTAAGGTGATTCACCATTTTTGAATCAGAAACAGTCAAAACCGGAGCCCTTTCACCTAGTAAAATTTCCTTTAATTCTCCAAGCCTTCCTTTTTCAGATTTGATCACAGCTTTCATGGCAGATTCCATTTCCCGGTAACTTGCCTCATCAAAAAGCAAATCAATGCCCAACTTGCCTTGGTGCATCCAATCCGGAATATCCTCAGCTTGCAAGGTCACTATCATGGCATCTTTCTTTACCTGGTTGATCACTCCGTTTACCCGTTGGGATTGAAATTGGGGTTGGTTGGAAAAAATGGAAACCGACTTGCCCGACTGGAAAACATGTGGTGCTCCGGGATCAAACCTTTCAAACTCGAGAATTAAGCGCTCTCCAAAACCGATTTTTGATTTTTTAAGCTGAACAGGATACCAACATACCCCTTCTTCCTTTTTATCTGAAATTGAGGTATATAAAAACTTTTTCTTGTATTGTTGGAGATCTTCTTCCCATTCTTGCTTTAAAAGTTTCAAAGAATTTCTTAATTCCTCCTGAATATTTCCCATCTATTATTACATTTAAAACCGAAAATAACTGATAATCTATCTCACAAACCAACCACTTTAAATAATTATACCGTGAATTTTCTAGCACATGCCTATTTGTCATTCGGAGATCCCAAGGTCCTTGTAGGAAATTTTATAGGAGATTTTGTAAGAGGCGATATTGAAAACACCTATGACAAGGATATTGTTGCAGGAATAAAACTTCATTGGAATATCGATAAATTTACCGACTCCCATCCGGTGGTAAAGGAAGCCCAGGCAATATTGAGACCAGAATATGGAAGATATTCTATGGTAATCACAGATATGTATTTTGATTATTTTCTGGCAAGGTACTGGAAAAATTACCACCACATCCCATTGGATCAATTTGCAGAAGATGTCTATAATACCATTGACGAATATGGAGATACCTTACCCGAAAAATTTCTACAGACATTTGGCTACATGAAATACTACAATTGGTTAGCCGGATATGGTGAATTGGACGGCATCAGAAGAGCCATGACAGGGATGGCAAAAAGGGCAACATTCAACTCAAAAATGGAAACTGCCCATGTTTTTCTCGATGAACATCATGAATATTTAAAAGTCCATTTTGGTGACTTCTTTGAGGATATGGTAGCTTTCTCAAAAAAAACACTCGCAGAATTACGAAACACATGATTCATTCAAGGCCAAAACCCAGCACATTTATTGCCCTTGGTCTCATCGTCCTCGTACAAATTTTTGGATTGGTTTACATCCTCAACCATTTTGCTACCAAAAGAACATTTGGTCTTGTCATCTACCTGATCGCAACTGTGATCCTCACTTTGGTGATTGTCTTGCTTTTGGTTAAAATGATGGCAGCCTATAAATTCATCACAATAAGCAAGGACAGCATAATTACCAGACTCCCTCTTCGGGGAAAAACGACTACATATTCGCTTGCTGAGGTTTTGGTATGGGAAGAAGAAACAGTTATTACAAACAAACGTGAATTCAAGCAGCTGACCATTGTTTTTGAAGACAAAACCTCCTTCACAATCAGCAATCATGAGCACCTCAATTATGAGGAATTTACAAAACACCTCAGTAAAAAGCTCCCCAAGAAAAGGGTAATTGCAGGAAAAAATCCTAAAACCTGAGAGCCAGAGAAGTAGTCAGGGCTGAATTTTGTCTTCCGAAATTTCCGTCTGGAAGTGGAAAATAATCTTCTGGACTAATAAATCTCCTAGCTTCAATTCTCAATAAAGCACCTTCCCTTATCGAAAAATCAACATTTGCAGACAACCCTGTGATTTTTAGTCCATCGGTGAGGATGATGGCATTGGGGTCCGAGTAATATTCTGCCCTACCGGCAAGCGTAAATTTCTCGCCTAATTCCCTACTTATAGATCCTATAAATCCAAACCATGAATCCGTTTTTCCTGAAAAATTCTCCTGAATTCCAAAGTCCGCACCAAATATCGTAGCCCATTTTCCTTTTTCATGTAACAAATAAAAGTTATTAAAAAACCTATTTAAACGAATAGGTTGGGTGTTTTCATTGCCAAAGTAATTCGAGTAATTGAAGGTAAAATTGGCTGAGGGAATGAATTTGATCCCTGTACCTATACCCAAAGATTTGTTATTTTCATTCCTCACCATATTCTGCCAGCCATTGGTCAACCAAAGCTGAATTTCCCATTTAGGATGCGGAGTATAAGTAAATTTCCCTCCTGTAAAAAAGTACGGAGAATTTTCAGCCATGATACTTCTGGACAAATTCATACAATCCATTCCATACCATGATTCAAATCCTATGTAAGAAGGCATGACACCGATATCAACCCACAGCTTTTCATGCAGCTTAATCCCCAAAGATGCTTCGTTAATAAATTTGGCCCAAGCCGGTTCATCAGCAAGATTATATTGGGCGTAAGTACCCGCCATTAAAGCAAGACTTGCTCTTATTCTATCATTTTGGAAAGATGCTTTGAGCAAGGCAAGATTGATACTGAATTCATTATGCCTATTGAAATTATACAAAAAGTCAGGTCTGAGGTTGTTTTCGGGTTGGTTAAAATCGTAGCTGTAATATGCTTCTATATATCCCGACACAATCAGATTTCGGTCAACATCGTCCTTTGCGGCAAGCGTTCTGAAAAAAAAGAAAAAGATGATAAACAATCTTTTCATAGGCGGAAACAAAAAAAGCCCGGAAGGTTAACTCCGGGCTTTGAATTATCTTTTTGTTCTGAAGTTCCTGTCGTAAAGGTCTACACTTTCCTGTATGATTTTGAAAGCTTCTTCTTTTCCCAAAAAATCTTCCACTTTGACTTCCTTATTTTCGAGTTTTTTGTAATCCTCAAAAAACCTATGGACTTCTTTCATCAAATGGGGAGGAAGTTCATCGATATCATTGATATAGTTTACAGATTGGTCTTCAGATGCCACCGCAATGATCTTATCATCTGCTTCACCACCGTCAACCATCCTCATTACGCCGATTACTTTGGCTTTGACCAATGTCATTGAGGGGATATCAATCTGGGATATAATCAAAATATCAAGTGGATCTTTATCATCGCAGAAAGTCTGAGGGATAAAGCCATAATTAGCAGGATAATGGACCGCAGAAAACAAAACCCTGTCTAATAGTAGCATGCCCGTCTTCTTATCGAGTTCGTACTTGCCTTTACTTCCTTTGGGAATTTCGATGACTCCCATAACATATTCGGGAGCTTCTTTACCAATATTGACATCGTGCCAAGGGTTGATCATATCTAAAAACTATTTGGTTTGGAAAATGAAATTGAAAACAAATTAAAGCGAAAATCGCGTGTAATCAAATAAAAATTAAGGCAATCCAACAATATAAGAAAGCAATTTACTTTGTCAATAAAACCAATCAGTTTTTCCCAGGTACCAGATTTGGTAATATTACGGTGACTTTGGTGCCTTTGTTTACTTCAGACTCCAAATGGATTTTACCCCCCATTTGTATGGTTGATTCTTTGACCATATAGAGTCCGAGACCTGAACCGACATTCTTTTGGGTGGCTCTTTGAAAAAGGTTGAATACCTCATCGATGAGATTGTCCTCAATTCCTACACCGTTGTCCTCCAAAACAATTGTTGCGGCATATTCCGATACATCTATTGCAACTCTTATCATTTTTTTTGGATTGTCCTCTTTTTGAAATACTACTGCGTTATGAAAGAGGTTATTGAGGATCACACGAATTTTGGGGTCATCTGAGAAAAAGGAAGATGATTGTTTGATGTCAATTATGACATCAATCTCTTCCAGTGGCCATTTTTGTTTATATATTTCAATTTGTTGGGAAACCACTTCTTTAAAATCTATCTCAGTAACCTTGTTTTCTATTTTAGTAGACCGGTAAAAATCCAGCATTTTATAAATAAACTCATCCAATTTATCTGTAGCGGTATCTATCAAATCAAAATATTCTTTGACTGCGGGATCTTTGGTTTCCATTTTGGCCAGTTTAGAAACGCCTGAAATACTCATCAGCGGACCTCTAAGTTCGTGTGAAAGGGAATATACAAACTGGTTCATCTCAGAATGGATTTTCTGGAGTCTTTCATTTTTATCTTTGAGTTCTTTCCTTGCAAAATATATATCACCGGCAGTCTGTATGGCATTTTTTATCTGTTCAATATTCCAAGGTTTGTCAATAAACCTGTAAACCTGCCCTCTGTTGATTGCATCAATTACATCAGCTATATCGGAATATCCAGTAAGTAAAATCCTGACAGGCTCGGGATTGATTTCCATCAGTTTTTCGAAGAATTCTACTCCATCCAATCCAGGCATCCTTTGGTCTGCAATCACCACATGAAGTTCTTCTGTTTCCGCTATTTTAAGACCTTCAAATGCATCGATGGCTGTTATTACCATAAAATCCTTCCTCAAGCTAGCCTTGAAGGAATTCAGGTTATTGTCTTCATCATCGATATAAAGTACTTTTATCTTGTCAGTCATGCTGCTGGATATTTTGATAAATTGGAAGGGTAATGATAAAATTGGTTCCTTTGCCTTGTTCCGTCGATACCTCAAGTGTGCCTTTGTGGTTTTCGATGATGGTATAGACAATAGACAAGCCCAAACCAGTACCTTTTCCTACTGCTTTGGTTGTAAAAAAAGGTTCAAAAATCCGTTGCTTGACATGCGCAGGCATTCCAAACCCATTATCTTCTATTTCAATACTAATTTTTTCACCAATGTGGAAAGTTCTTATTGTAATCTTTGGTTCGGGTATTTTATCCAGATTTTCCAAAAGTGCATGAATGGCATTGGTAATGATATTCATAAATACCTGATTAAGTTTTCCGGGCAGACATTCAATAATGGGAATACTACCAAATTCCTTATAAACCTGTATTTTTCCTGACATAGAGCTGTTGAGCAATATCAGGGTGCTGTTGATACCATCATGGATATCCACTCTTTTGACATCTTGCTCATCAACTCTTGAAAACAAACGCAAACCTTTGACGATTTCCACTGTTCTTTTCGCACCTTCTTCCATTCCTCTCAGGAGTTGGTCGATTTCTTTGAGGATATAATCAAACTCAATGTCTTCTTCTACCCTCTTCAGGTCTTTCTTAGAGGCATCCGAAAACTCGAGTTTACCTTTCTCTCTGTAAGCATTTACAATATCAAGAAGATCGGTGATGTCTCTCTTTAAAGGTGAGATGTTTGAACTTACAAAGTTGATCGGATTATTGATCTCATGGGCAATTCCAGCTGTCAGCTGTCCCAATGAAGCCATTTTTTCCTGATTGACCAATTGGGTTTGGGTATTCTGAAGGTTATGAAGGGTAAGTTCAAGTTCTTCAGTCCTTTGCTTTACTTTCTCCTCCAAAAATTCATTTTGCTCAATTATTCTGCTTTCATGTTCTTCCAGAAGCTTTAGCTTTTCATATTGTTCTTTTTCATACTCTCTTTTTTGGTCATTGATTCTATCAGCTAGGGCAAATGACAAAAGAATAACTCCGAGCCCTGCACCAAATGGCATCAGGTAGAAATACGATGGAGAAAATGGAATTAGTCCCATTTCGGTCAATACAAAGAGAAGAATGCCTACCATAAAAACAGACCAGGCAATCAAAAAATACCTTGCAGGCTTGAACCCACTTTTAAGAATATATAATGACATGATGAATACATACGGAATAACTATGGCCTGAGTAACCAGAAAAACAGCATAGGAAAGTGTCAAAAAACCAAAAAATGTACCACTCAAAATAATCAAATAAACTACATAGATCACTTGTAGCCCTTTATTCAATTTGGGGAGATTCAATCTTGTTTTTAAAAAAGCTTGTACAAACCAAATCGCAACAATACTACCCAAAACAGAAAAAACAACATTAGACCTCAGGTTCATCCAAACCCATTCAGGCCATAACAATTCTTGAGCATATCCAAGAATGGAAGATTGGCCAAGCCAAACCAAAAATATATAAGCTACATAAATCAGGTAGGTATAATCATTGAGTGAAAAGTAAAGAAACAGATTATAGAAAAACAGTCCAAACAAGATCCCCGAAAACAAACCGAACAGGATATTTTCAAAATTTAGACTTTTATTAATAGTCCTAAGATCTGCTATACTTGCAGAAATAATCTTTTTGTCGCTACTTCTGATGTTTAGGTAAATGTCAGAATTTTGACCAGATTCTGAATTTATTTCAAAAATCAATTTTCTTGACGGAATCAATCTTTGGCCAAAATCATGAGTCCTGCCGCTAACCTGAGAGCTTATGACCTTTCCATCTCTGATCTGATAGAAATAAACCTCGTCTAAATTGGGGTTATTGATCAAAAGGTATTTCTGTTCCTCAAGATCTTTTGCCGATACAACTTTAAACCGAAGCCAAACAGACTGGGAGCCAAGTCCGAAATTAGGGTTTTGGGAAATTACCGGTTTAAAATTTAGGTTGGAAATGATATCCTTGATTTCTGAATCACCTGCTTCCTGAATCAGGAATTCATATTTTGAAACATCAACCAACCCCGGTGCATTGTCCATTTGTATTGTTGGAGAAATCAAAAAAAGAAAAACTGTAAGGAGACTTCCTATCATAGAACCAAGAGTTGATTGAAGTTCTTAACATTTCTCCCATATTGCGAATTGTACATCAAAGAATTTTCTAAACTGTAGACTTTTAAATAGCTGTAATAATAATCTCCCTGTCTTTCTGACAGTTCAAAGTTTGTTAAGGAAACATTGAAATCGTAAAAGAAAGGAGGGATTAAATTCAGCTTCATTTTTGTCCAAAAAAGAATTGGTGATGTTTTAGACAAAACAGAAAATAGAGAAGTTTCCCCTTGGTCCAGTTTTTGATAATGGTTTTCTGTTGAATTCAACCCAAAATTCAGTTTAGAGCCCAAAAACCTATTAAACGCATTCAAAGGCATAGGGAATCTCGACTTTCCATTTACATATATATTCTGACCGAGTAAATCAAGCAATGAAGCCAATCTCATGTAGAGGCAGTAAGGGTGGGTACTACCAGTAAAGTTATGTTATTAGTACAATAATCATAAGAGAAATGTAAAAAAAATTATAAAAAAGGAATTTTATACCGACATTTCGATAAATCCAATATTGGAAAATTTTTTTTCGGTAAAATTACCATTAAGATAAATATATACTTAAACTTGTACCTAAAGTTTCACTAATAGTAAGTCCCCATGGCTGAATCACCCGAAGAAAAAATAAGAATCCTTTATGTAGATGATGAAGAAAACAACCTTCAGGCATTTAAAGCTACTTTTAGGAAAGATTACAAAATCCATCTTGCCCTTTCTGCTGAGGAAGGAAGAGAGCTATTGCAATCAAATGAGGTAGATATCATAATTACTGACCAAAGAATGCCTGATGAAACAGGGGTGGATTTTTTAGCCTCCATTATCCCTGAACATCCCGATCCAATCAGAATTCTGCTTACCGGATACACTGATATCCAGGCAGTGATAGATGCCATCAATAAGAGCCAAGTATATCATTATCTCACCAAACCATGGGAAGAAGAGTACATGAGGACTGTAATAAAAAATGCCTTTGAGTTGTTCTCCTTAAGGAAAGAAAACAGAAAATTAATGGACGATCTCGTTGAGACCAACAAAAGTCTTGAGCTGATGCTTCAACAAAGATAAGGGTTCAATAACGGGCAGCCAGCAGTAGCAAGAGTTCTTTGTGGGTCATGGAAAATTTTCTTGCCAAATAGGCATTTGTCAGGCTTCCCCTGTAGGTATATACTCCTTTCATAAACCATTTATAATTGAAGATCATCTCTTCAGCTCCTCCCAAATCAGCCATATGTAATAAAATAGGTGTAAAAATATTGCTCAATGCACAAGATGCTGTTCTTGAAACCCTTGAAGCGATATTGGGAACGCAATAATGGATTACACCATGTTTGACAAAAGTCGGTGTATCGTGAGAAGTCATTTCTGAGGTTTCTATACATCCACCCTGATCTATAGAAACATCAATGATTACACTTCCCTCCATCATGGCAGCAACCATTTCCTCACTGACCACAACCTTATTTTTTCCTTTTTCTGCTCTCAATGCACCGATTACAACATCCGCCTCTTTGATTGCATTTCCTAAAGTATAGTTATCAATTGTTGACGTAAATACCTGCTGACCCAGAAGATGCTTAATTCTTCGCAGTTTATAAATATGGTTATCAAAAACTTTGATGCTAGCTCCCAATCCCAAAGCTGTCCTTGCAGCATATTCAGCGACGGTACCTGCCCCGACAATAACTACCTGTGTGGGCGGTACACCTGTGACTCCGCCCATGATCAAGCCCTTTCCGTTATTTACGCTGCTGAGGTACTCGGCTGCAATGAGCATGACCGTGCTGCCCGCAATTTCGCTCATGGCTCTGACCACAGGCATTCCTCCAACTTTATCCTCGAGATTTTCATAGGACACGGCGGTGATTCTTTTTTTGTTCAATGCATGGATGTAATCAGCGCTTTGCTTACCCAACTGCAGAGCTGAAATCAAACATGAACCAGATCTCATATAATTGATTTCTTCCTCTGTCGGAGGTTCTACTTTGATAATCACCTCGGCATCGAAAGCCTCTTTGGCAGAATAGACCACTTTGGCCCCGGCATCTGAATATTCTTTATCCGAAAATTTGGATTCTTTCCCCGCATTTGTCTCCACCAGAACCTGTTGTCCATTATTGACTAGTAGAGCAACCGCATCAGGAGTTAATACCACCCTTTTTTCTTGGGCAGCAGTTTCAACAGGCAATCCTATCAACAATGAATTCTGTGAATTCTTGACTTTCGCAACCTTTTCTTTTGGAAATAACCCAACCTTTTCCCCTATTTCAACCATTTGTTTCACCATTAATAACCCTTTGTAAGGTAATCATTCTACCCCCTGCCTCATCCACCTCAATGTAGATGTGGATAAAGTCCAGCGGAATATACGCTGCAATCCTTTCGGCCCACTCTATCCAGCAGCGATTACCGCTATAAAAATATTCTTCAATCCCAATTTCAAAAACCTCTGCGGGATTTTCCACTCTGTAAAAGTCAAAGTGGTAAAATATTTCGCCTTTGGTGTTTTGGTATTCATTTACCAAAGAGAAGGTAGGACTGCTGACCTTGTCAACCACTCCCAATACTCTTGCAAGTTCAGTAATTAAGGTAGTTTTACCAGCTCCCAGATCTCCTTTGAAAACCCAGATTTTTTCAGATCCTGCAAAAGAGACTATTTTAAGGGCCGTCTCATGTAAATTACCAATTTCCGGACAATAAAACTTTTCCAAATTTAATTAAATATTCTTCGGTTCGAGACGGACAAAAGGAACTATCATTTCTTCAAGTGATACACCACCGTGTTGGAAGGTATCTTTGTAGTAATTTACGTAATAATTGTAATTATTAGGATATGCAAAGAAATAATCTTCGACTGTAAAAACATAGCTGGTCGAAACATTAAACCTCGGGAGTTTGGCTTCTTCTGGGCGGGAAATTTCAAATACTTTGCCACTTTCAAAATTTAGGTTTTTACCTTGTTTGTACCTGAGGTTTGTTGTTACATTTTTGTCTCCGATAATTTTATAAGGCCTGTTCACTCTTTTGGTTCCGTGATCTGTGGTAATTATCACATCTGCTTTGGCGGCATGGATTTTTTTAAAAAGGTCAAAAAGGGTAGAATGCTCAAACCAGCTTTTTGTCAAAGATCTGTAGGCGGATTCATCCGGAGCAAGTTCTCTTACCATTTTGATGTCTGTACGGGCATGAGACATCATGTCTACAAAGTTGTATACCAAGACATTGAGATCATTATTCAAAAGTTGATGGAAATGATCCAAAACTGCCTTTCCCTGATACACTTGAAGGATTTTGTTATAACTAAATTTAATATTCAGTTTATTTCGGTGAAGATTTTCGGACAAAAAATCTTCCTCATGGTTGTTTTTTCCTTCATCGGTATCTTCTCCTTCCCAAAGTTCGGGATGGAATCTTGCCATATCGGAAGGCATCATCCCACTAAAAAGGGCATTTCGTGCAAAAGCCGTGGTAGTCGGTAAAATACTGAAATAGGTACTTTCCTCTGAAGTATTGAAATATTCTGAAACCAATGGTTTGATTACTTCCCATTGATCCAGTCTGAGATTATCAATCACCACAAAAAAGAGAGGCTTGCCCTGTTTGATTTGCGGAAACACCTTTTCAGCCATCAGTCTGTGGGAAAGTATTGGCTTTTCAGATTTGGGATCATTGATCCAGTCGATGTAATTGTTCTTGATGAATTTTGCAAAAGCAGCATTGGCTTCCGTTTTTTGGGTATCAAGAACATCCTGCATGGACTTGTTTTCCGTACCATCTATCTCCATTTCCCAATAGGTGAGTCTTTTGTATATATCTGTCCACTCCTGATAGGTGGATGCCTCCCCACAAGCTGTGCTGATATTCATGAAATCCTGTCTGTAGGAAAGGTTAGTTTTTTCTGTGATCAACTGCTTATTCTGTAGGATCTTTTTTACAGAGAGCAGTATTTGATTTGGATTGATAGGTTTGATCAGGTAATCAGCAATCTTACCCCCAATGGCATCATCCATTATGTGCTCTTCCTCGCTTTTTGTGATCATCACTACAGGAATCTGGGGTTTCACCATTTTGATATGCTGCAAAGTCTCAAGGCCTGTCATTCCGGGCATCATCTCATCCAAAAAAATTACATCATAATTGAATTTTTCCACCATTTCAATGGCATCTACACCACTGTTGACTGTGGATATTTCATAGCCTCTTTGCTGTAAAAATAAAATATGTGGCTTCAATAGATCTATCTCGTCATCTGCCCACAGGATTTTGAACCTTTGCATAAAATATGGTTTACTTCTTTTAAATTTATAATTACTTTTGAGACCTATCAAATGTCAGCGACATTGAAACGCCATAAAATTCTTAATGATCCTGTTTATGGATTTATTACCATACCCAGTGAATTGATTTTTAGCATTATTGACCACCCCTACTTTCAGAGGTTACGTCGTATCAAGCAACTAGGTTTGACTGATTATGTCTATCCAGGTGCGCTCCATACCAGGTTTCACCACGCTATAGGTGCTATGCACCTGATGAGCATTACACTGGACAACCTCAGACATAAAGGTATCGAAATAAGTGAAGAAGAATACGAAGCCGGACTGATTGCTATATTGCTGCATGATATTGGCCATGGCCCTTTTTCTCATGCTTTGGAATTCAGCATTCTCCAAAATATTCCACACGAAGCACTGTCCCTACTTGTTATACAAAGACTAAACATCGAGTTGAACAACAAACTCGACCTTTCTATAAAAATATTCAAAGGAGAATATGAAAGGAAATTTTTCAACCAACTTGTGTCCAGTCAGCTTGATATAGACAGGCTTGATTATTTACAAAGAGATTGTTTTTTCACAGGAGTATCTGAAGGAGCCATTGGTGCTGACAGGATTATCAAAATGATGGACATCAAAGATGACCGTTTGGTTATTGAGGAAAAGGGAATTTACAGTATCGAGAATTTTTTGAGTGCACGCAGGTTGATGTATTGGCAAGTCTATCTTCATAAGACCACAGTAAGTGCTGAAAAGATGATGATCAGTCTCATCAACCGAGCTAAATACCTCATTCAAAACGGCCAAAATCTCATTGCCACTGATGAGCTCTCTTATTTCCTAAAGGGAAATTTTACGTTGAGTGATTTTAAAAATAATGAAGCTTCCTTAGAAAATTTTCTATCGCTAGATGATTTTGACATTTGGGGAGCCATCAAACTATGGAAAAACAGTGAGGATTATGTTCTGAAAAATCTATCCAGGATGTTTTTGGACAGAAATTTATTCAAAATTAACTTGCGAAATGAGGAATTTTCTCAAGCTGAAATTGAAGATGAAAAATCAAAACTTCTGAAAAAACTTCAAATTCCGGAAAAAGATCTGCCTTATTTCTTTAACCATGGCGTTTTGAGTAACCATGCTTACCTCAATACAGAGCAGATTTTTATTTTGACCAAAAAAGGAAATATCATTGATGTTGCACTAGCAGCGGATCTTCCAAATATCAAGGCAATGAGTAAAATTGTGAAAAAACACTATATCTGTCACGCCAAAAATTTAACTTTGTAAGCTCTAAACCCAATTTATGGAATTTTCTCTTGGTCAAATAGCAGAATTAATTAGCGGAAAAGTAGAAGGAGACAGTAGTCTTAAAGTAAGTCGTTTGGATAAAATCCAAGAAGGCTTGCCGGGCGGAATAAGCTTTTTGTCTAATGAAAAATATGAATCTTTTATTTATGACACAAAGGCCACTGCGGTTATCGTATCCGAAAGTTTTGAACCACAAAGACCAATCAGTACTAATTTAATCAGGGTAAAGAATGCATATGAGGGTTTTACACTGTTGCTTGAAGCATACGCCATGATGGTGACATCTGGAAAGTCCGGTACAGAAGAACCTTCGTTTTTTGACCCTACGAGTACAATCGGGAAAGATTTTTACAGAGGAGCATTTTCATATGTCGGGAAAAACTGTTTATTGGGTGATTCGGTAAAAATATACCCCAATGTATACATTGGCAACATGGTGAAAATAGGGAACAATACAATCATCCATGCTGGAGTCAAAATATATGACAATACCCAAATAGGAAATAATTGTGAAATTCATCCAGGTGCTGTAATCGGCGGAGACGGTTTTGGATTTGCCCCGCTTCCTGACGGTAGCTATAAAAAAATCCCCCAATTGGGAAATGTTGTTATCGAGGATAATGTAAGCATAGGCACCAATACCACGATAGATTGTGCAACAATGGGTTCAACTTTGATAAAAAAAGGAGCTAAAATCGATAATTTAGTTCAAATCGCACATAATGTTACCATAGGCGAGAACACGGTTATTGCTGCACAGGCCGGGATCTCTGGATCTACCGAAATCGGCAAAAACTGTGTGATTGCAGGAAAGGCAGGAATAGTAGGACATTTAAAAATTGCCGATAATACGACAATTGGTGCCAATACAGGGATTTCAAAAAGCATACATAAACCAGGTCTGACTATTTTCGGATATATGGGCTATGAAATCAAAGATTTTCTAAAATCTTACGGTCTTTTCAAAAAACTACCCGAACTCCATGACAGAATCAAAGAACTCGAAAAAAAAACATAAATTTACGGTTCTTAAATTGAAGTAGCATAACAGGATCGGATGAGAGTCAAACAGCATACCATAAAAAAACAAGTTACCGTCTCAGGAGTAGGGCTCCACACAGGCGTAATTTCGAACATGACATTTTTACCGGCTCCGCCGAATCATGGATTCAAATTTCAAAGAATAGACCTTCCGGGAATGCCTGTGGTAGATGCTGATGTCGACAATGTAGTGGATATTTCGAGAGGAACTACCTTAGAACAAAATGGAGCAAGGGTTTTTACAGTCGAGCATGTACTTGCCTCCTTGGTAGGTTTGGAAATCGACAATATTCTTATTCAATTGGACGGACCGGAACCTCCAATTATGGATGGGTCTTCCATACAGTTTATTGAAGTTTTGGAGGATGTAGGTTTGGAGGAACAAAATGCCCTCCGTAGATTTTTCGAGGTACCGGAAAGTATCACTTACAGAGAACCGTCGAGAGAGGTTGAAATGGCGGCTTTGCCATTGGATGATTACAGGGTCACGGTGATGGTTGATTATAATTCACCTGTTTTGGGAAGTCAACATGCCTCCATCACCAGCATCAGCCAATTCAAAAACGAAATTGCATCCTGCAGGACTTTTTGTTTTTTACATGAATTGGAAATGCTCTATAACCAAAATCTGATAAAGGGAGGTGATCTGAACAATGCCATTGTCGTGGTAGACAGGGTAATTGAAGAAAAGGAATTGGAACATCTTGCAAAAATGTTCAATAAGAAAAAAGTCGAAGTAAGGAAAGAGGGCATACTTAACAATGTAGAGTTACGTTACAAAAACGAACCTGCAAGGCACAAGCTCTTGGATGTTGTCGGGGACTTGGCATTGGTAGGAAGACCTTTGAAGGCACAGATATTGGCTGCTAGACCCGGTCATGCCGCGAATGTCGCTTTCGCAAAAAAAATAAAAAGGGCGATGGAAAGAGCTGGTTCGGTTCATATCCCTCATTATGACCCTAAGCTCCCCCCTGTGATGGACATCAATCAGATCAGCAATATATTACCTCACAGGTATCCCTTTCAGCTATTGGATAAAATCATCTACCTAGATGAAACCGTAGTAGCAGGTGTGAAGAATGTAACTATCAATGAGCCTTTCTTCATGGGACATTTTCCAAACAACCCCGTAATGCCGGGAGTGCTTCAAGTAGAAGCAATGGCGCAGACCGGAGGGATTTTGGTATTGAGCACCGTAGATGATCCAGAAAAGTATTGGACCTATTTTTTAGGTATAGAAAGTTGCAAATTCCGTAAGATGGTACTTCCCGGAGACACATTGGTCTTCAAATGCGAGCTACTTGCTCCCATCAGAAGAGGGATTGCAAAGATGAAAGGAGAAGCTTTTGTGGGTAACACCCTTGTTTGCGAAGCAATTATGACAGCAAGTATAGTCCGAAAAGAATCATGATCAGTCCTCTATCATTTATACACGAAAAAGCTGTCCTTGGAAAGGATGTGCATGTTGATCCCTTTTCGATGATTCACGAAAATGTGGAAATAGGAGAAGGAACATGGATCGGATCGAATGTGACCATTTATTCCGGTGCAAAAATCGGCAAAAACTGTAAAATATTTCCAGGGGCTGTCATCGCAGCGATTCCTCAGGATCTGAAGTTCCAAGGGGAAGATTCTACTGTCGAAATTGGAGAAAACACCACAATCAGAGAATGTGTCACCATCAGCCGAGGGACTATTGATAAAAGAACTACAAAAGTCGGGAGCAACTGTCTGTTAATGGCCTATGTACACATCGCCCATGATTGCATGGTCGGCAATAATGTTATCATCGCCAATGCAGTTCAGGTTGCAGGTCACGTTTCAATTGACGATTGGGCTATTGTAGGAGGAAGCAGCGCAATCCACCAGTTTGTAAAAGTAGGGATGCATTCTATGATTTCAGGAGGATCTTTGGTAAGAAAAGACGTTCCTCCATTTACAAAAGCAGCACGCGAACCGCTCAGCTATGCAGGGGTCAATTCCCTTGGCTTAAGAAGAAGGGGATACTCGAGCGAAACTATAAGCCATATCCAAGAAGTATACAGGTATCTTTTCCTCAATTCCTTGAATAATAGCAGAGCACTCGAAGAAATTGAAATCAACCTTCCTGCTACCAAAGAACGGGATGAAATAGTGAATTTTATCAGGTCATCAGAGAGAGGTGTGATGAAAGGATATATCAGCTAAATCAACATGGAGCTGAAGCTGAGTCAGGTATCAAAAAGATATCAATACGAATGGATCTTTAAAAATATCAACCTCTCTATACCTTCATTATCCCATTGGGCCATTACAGGAAGCAATGGATCAGGAAAGTCCACATTATTAAAATGCCTGACCGGAATCAACCCCTTGACATCGGGTTCAATCCAATATTTTGATTCGGGAAAAGAAATTAAGGGGGAAGATATTTTTAAGTCGCTTGTTATCAGCGCTCCTTACATGGAATTACCGGAGGAGTTTACCTTGTTGGAGCTTCTTAAATTCCATTTCAAATTCAAAATTCCTTCAGAAAATCTGAATTTGGAGGAGATGATGGATATCCTATACTTAAAACCTCACCAAAACAAACCCATTTCCCAGTTTTCTTCAGGAATGAAACAAAGACTGAAGCTTGGATTATGTTTTTTTTCAAAAAATAAATTGATTTTTTTAGATGAACCAACTTCCAATCTTGATGAGCAGGGTATATCTTGGTATTTGCAGTTGGTAAAGCAATTTTCGAAGGACAAGACACTTTTTATCTGTTCCAATGACCCCAAAGAGTATTCTTTTTGCCCCAATGAAATCAAAATTGAAGATTTTAAGGTTAAACAAAATCTTTGATTGTTGTACTGATTTATTAATTTTACAAAAATTTAATCGCCTACTAATTATGCAAAAACAAATATTCAGCTTTCTATTGATGGCATTATTGGCCTTTGGGACGTTTTCTTGTAAGGAAAAAGATGATCCAACTCCAAGCAAAACTCCTGAAGAATTAGCGATCGAAGAACTCACTAACGGATCTTCACAGATTTGGACAGTTGCAGGTGGTGGAACGGTAACAAGGGATGGCAATTCAGTGACAAGCACTTATCAGACCTTCGAACTTACTCTTGCTGCGAATTCATCTAGCAAAACATATTCAACAATCAACAGTGGTGACCTTTTTGATGCTAATGGAAATTGGTCTTTTGTTACAGGTGGCCTTGATAAGCTCCTCTTTACAGGATCCAAGCCTGCGGCCAATAATGAGATTTCCTGGACAAGAACAGGAGATAACTTGGTCTTGAGATTTAGCATTGTAGCGCCGGGTGCACGTCAGTTGGGAACTACTGCAGTTCTAGGAAGCTATGTATTTACGCTGAAAAAGAAACCATAAAAAATCATCCTCTCAAAATCAAAAGGGCATCCCAATTATTTTTGGGATGCCCTTTTTATGCTTTAAGGGTTACCAAGGTAACGCCTGCCCCACCCCTATCCGCATGTTCATCCTCCATTTTTGCAACAGGGTTCATATTGCGGAGTAAATTCCTGGTAATTTCTTTCAATATACCGTTTCCTTTGCCATGTACTATCCTAAGGTCTTTGAGTCCAAGCATGTAACCGTCATCCACAAAAGACTGTACCAAAGGTAAAATTTCCTCTCCACGCATGCCTCTTATATCTAAATTGGGAGAATACTCGAGCATTTTGCTGTTGGAGTCAAAGCCTGTCCTTTTAGCAAAGCTTTTCTTTTCCTTTTTAGCATCCGAAAGAGAGATCTTTTGAAGTCTGTTGATTTTGACATTCGATTTCAGATCACCGATGCTGATTTCTGCTTCCTTTTTCTTCAAAGCCAAAACCTGCGCAATAGTGCCATTGTCTATCAATCTCACATAATCACCTACCTGAATATCTCCCTCCACATCCTTGACTTCGGGAATGGATACCGCCTTTTTTTCAGGGTTGACTTTGACTTTCAGGTCTTCGATTTCTGCTCGAAGCTGCTTGGTAGTTTCTTTGTCTCCCTTGCTTTTTTTGATGTCCGCGATTGTGTTTTCAATCTTTTTGTTTACCTCATCCAAAAGCAACTTTGCTTCTACTTTTGCATCTTGTAAAAACTTCTTTTTATTCTGATCAATATTTTCCTTTAGGTCAGTGTATTCTTTTACCCTCAGGTCCAGAATCCTTTCCTTCTTTTTATTTTCATTGACAAGTTGCTCGTAGTTTGCCAATTGGTTTTCCAGCTTGGTGAGCATTTTGTCATACTTCACCCGATCCTCGCCGATATGACCTTTGGCGTATTCAATGATGTCTTTCGAAATACCGATTTTGGAAGCGATCTCCAAAGCAAATGAACTCCCCGGCTTGCCCAGATCAAGTTGGTACAAAGGCTCCAATTTGTCCACGTCATAGCGCATTGCTCCGTTGATGAGTCCTTGATTTTTGGAGGCAATTTGCTTCAGGTTGCCATAATGAGTTGTTAACACTCCGTAGGCACCTGTCCTATTTAGGGCAAGTAAGATCCCTTCAGCAATAGCACCCCCAAACTGTGGTTCTGTTCCCGTCCCAAATTCATCGATAAAAAGTATGGTCCTTTTATCCGCAAATTCAGTAAAATACTTCATACTCATCAGGTGCGAGCTATAGGTACTCAGGTCATTTTCAATATTCTGCTCATCTCCGATATCAATGAAAAAATTATCAAAGAGGGAACATGTAGAATGTCCATCCAAGGGAACCAAAAGCCCACATTGCAGCATGTATTGTACCATGGCTACCGTTTTCAAAGTGACGGATTTACCGCCTGCATTGGGTCCTGAAATAACCAATAGCCTTCTATTATGATCAAGAGAGATATTTAAAGGAATGATTTTTTTTTGCTGCTGCTTTAGTGCAAACTCCAATAACGGATGTCTCGCGTTGCTCCAATCGAGCTGTCTTTCTTTTTTTAGAATTGGACGGGAAGAGTTGGTCTTGATGGCAAATTTGGCTTTGGCTCGGATAAAGTCCACCATCCCAAGGAAATGATAAGCTCTCCTCAATTCAGGAATACTTGGTCTGACCACATCTGTGAGTTTGGTAAGAATCTTTTGGATTTCCCTTTTTTCCATATATTCCAAATCCTTCAGCTCATTGTTGATGTCCAAAACCTCAGCGGGTTCGAGATAAACTGTCTGACCTGTTGCGGATTCATCATGGATGAACCCTTTGATTTTCCTCTTGTTTTCAGCCAAGACCGGAATAACCATCCTACCGCCACGAATCGTCACCGATGCATCCTCAGGAGTCAGTCCTTTGGCTTTTGCATCCCTAAAAATCCTATCCAAAACTTTTCTCAGGCGGTTCTCTTCATACAAAATCTGTGACCGGATTAGAGAAAGTTCTTGGGAGGCATTGTTTCTTATTTTACCTTTTTCGTCAATTATCCGCTCAATAGCCTTAAGGATCGTATTGTCCAAAGCCACCAAACCGAGCAAATTGAATAAATTAGGATAAATCTCTTCATGGTCCTTGAAAAATTCAATGCACCGGCTGAGGGTAAAAAGGGAGAGTCTCATTTCATGAAACTCTTCCTCGTATAGAAAATTCCCTTCGATTTTTGCTTTCTCCAGGTACGGATAAATATTGGTAAAATTAGAAGAGGGGAATAATTCCCCCGACTCAATAATGGCTTTGAATTCGGCAGTTTGGTCGAGAAGCTTTCCGACAAGATTTGGATCTTTTGAAAAACCCATTTTGTCAACAAAATCCATCCCAAGCGGACCGGTGCATGCTTCTTTTAACAATTCCCGGATTTTGGTGAAATTGATTTTCTCTTCGAGATTTTTAGGGTAAATCATGGATTGGGATTGGGGTTTCTTGCTTTTTCTACCACATGAAGGGAATCAATTGTCCTGGCATATATCCTGTCCATGGTTTTGATGTCCAACATGTAATATTCCAAGCTTTTTTTGAAAACAGAATCTGTCACATCATGTTTCAAAAAAACCTCATTTTCAAAATAGGGGTATAATACCCTTGAGGAATCATAATGAATAGGGAAAGACGAAACCAAACCTTCTGCCAAATGGATATCAATGAGCACTTCCACCATTTTGTCTTCAGAAAGAATGCCTTCGGGAATTTTTTGCTTGTTGCAGGCAAAACCCGCAAAAAGCATCAACATAATTACAATTTTATTTTTCACAGACCAAAATTAATCAATTCCGACAATGAACAAGAAAATTGATTGGTTTACCTTACACCCGATGATCACATATCGTTTTTTAATTCAATTATCACCCTTAATTTAGGCCTTTGAAATAGTAGCCATGAACGAACTGCTCAAAAAACTCAGAAGATACGAGATTATGATCCGAAAGGTGGTCAACAACCAACTCCAAGGTGACTATCAATCTATTTTCAAAGGTGCAGGTTTGGAATTTGATGACCTCAGACCTTATCAATATGGCGATGATGTCAGGACAATAGAGTGGAAAGTTTCTGCCAAAGGCCATGGAACATTCGTCAAAACTTTCAGAGAAGACAAGGACCAATCGGTTTATTTCCTCATTGACATCAGCGGATCCCAGGATATCGGACAAGAAGGAAAAAAGAAAATAGATATCGGAAAAGAGATTGCCGGCGTTTTGACTTTGGCTGCCATATTTGAAGGAAGCCAAGTCGGGTTGATTTCTTATTCTGACCAAAAAGAAAAAATCATCCTTCCGGGAAAAGGTCCAAAACAAGGTGTGAAAATCATTCAGGGAATTTTTGGTCACAAAAACATTTCCCAAAAAACCAACCTGACCGAAATGTTCAACTTTGCGTTGAACCTCATCAAGAAGAGAAGCATTGTGATTGTGATTTCAGATTTCATTGACGAGGGTTATGAGAGACCTTTCAAAGCCTTGGCACAAAAACATGACCTAGTAGCTGTCCAAGTGACAGATCCCCGGGAATCCGCCCTGCCTGCCCTCGGTATCATCCCTGTGTATGACAAGGAAGAAGGAAGGACAACATGGGTAAATACTGCCTTTGGAAGCTTTTCCAAAAAAATCGCAGATACATTTACCTCCGAAAGGGAGCATCTCAAAACCATTTGCAAGAAAAACCAGATCAATTATCTGGGCATCAGCACAAGGGAAGACATCGTGATTCCCTTGATAGAATTATTTAAAAACCGTAACCGGACAATGAAACGTGGGTAAAATATTATTCTTCCTTTGCATTTTCAGCTGTTTTTTGGTGCCTCTTCAAGCCCAATCCCAGGATATTGAAGTGGAAGGTTATTTCATGCAGGACTCGGCCATGCTTGGCGAAAGGGTTGCGTATGTCCTCAAAGCAAAATCAAAACCGGGAATCAATATCGTATTTCCGGATTCCACCCATAATTTCTCCCCTTTTGTTCTTTTGGAGAAAAAATCTTTTATCTCCTCAACCCAAGAGGATGTCACTGTAGATTCGGTGGTGTATTATGTTAGCAACTTTTCACTTGACCCTGTAGCCACACTTTCTTTGCCGGTGTACGAGGTATTCCGGTTTGACAGTTTGGTGCATAAACCTTTGGAAGCGGGTCTGGTATTAAAACTGACCATAAATCCGCTGCCGGAGGAACTCGGATTTAAGGACAACAATGTCTATCAGCCGATCCCCACTGAATTCAATACGTTTGTTTTGCTGATCATATTGGGAGTAATCGTAGTATTGGCAACCATTGTTTTGGTGATTTTTGGAAAGAAAATCAAAAAACAGTGGAACAATTGGAGAGAAAAACAAAAATACAAGCGCTTTGTCAAAAGGTGGAATGCAGCCGAAACAGCCTTTGCAGCTACGCCGGACATGGCCCAAGCGGATGAAATTCTTGGCCTTTGGAAGACTTACATGGAACATCTCAATGATAAACCATTTAGGGAGTGGACCACGACGGAGATTTCAGAATTCCTGGACAACAAGGAAATTATCAAGGATTTTAGAGCCATCGAAATGGTAATCTATGCCGGCAAAGAAGGAAAAGACATCACCGAAACCTGCAACAACCTGAAGGAAATCTGCACTGATTCTTTCAAGAAAAAGATAACCGAACAAGATGAATCCAAATAATATCGCTGACTTTTTTTCTTGGTTCTGGTTTTTGCCTGAAACCTTAAAGACTTTTGAATGGGAAAACCTTTGGGCGCTTCACCTCATCTGGATTGCACCATTGATTTTGGTTTTGAGAAAGTTTGTGAAATTTCTTAAGAACCCTGTTCTGGAGCTTTCATTGCCTGGTACAGTTTCGCAAAACAATCCATGGACTTACCTTCGGTTGATTCCCGGGCTGATGTTTATCCTTGCAGTTTGGATGATTGTCATTGCATTGGCACGTCCTCAGAAAAGCAACGAAAGGGTCGAGCAGTCCACAGAAGGCATTGACATCATGATCGTGATGGACATCTCGGAATCAATGGACCTGCAGGATTTCAAACCCAACAGACTTGAGGCCGCTAAAGAAACCGCGATTGACTTTATCAACGGGCGTTTTGGAGACAGGATCGGAATGGTGATTTTCTCAGGAGAAGCTTATTCTTTGGCGCCATTGACCACAGATTATGCGCTGCTGACTGACTTGGTCAAGGACATCTCCTTCAATATGATGGACGCTAAAGGTACTGCTATCGGATCAGCTCTGGCTGCTGGCACCAACAGGATGCGGGAATCCGAGTCCAAAAGTAAAGTCATGATCCTCCTTAGTGACGGCGAGAGCAATGCGGGTAATGTCGATCCGCTATTTGCTGCGCAATTGGCTGCTGCTATGAACATCAAGATCTACACCATTGCTGTTGGAAAAGACGGCATGGTTCCTTATGGCGTGGACTTCTTTGGCAGACCGCAGATGGTCGAGAGTTACCTTGATGAAACCACCCTCAGAGAAATTGCAGGAATCGGCAACGGGGAGTTTTTCAGGGCTTCTGACGACAATGCACTTGAGCAGATTTTTGACCAGATCAATACCATGGAAAAAGCTGAAATCCTGGAATCCAGATATAAGGAAACCACTGATTATTATAGGGTATATCTTTTTTGGGGAATCCTATTGTTCTTAGCCTGGCTTGGGTTGAAAAGTACTTTCTTCAATAACTTTTTGCTGGATTAAGAAAAAAACTCAAACACCCACCTTCTCCTTCCAATCTTCTAATCTCCTGTCCATCACCTTGAACCATAAAGGTGGAAACAAAGCCAAAATAATCATCGCCGAATATCCCTGTGGCAATTGGGGACTTTCGTCATAATGATTCAAAACCTGATAGCGCTTGTACGCAAAGGCATGATGGTCGGAATGCCTCTGTAGCTGGAAAAGAAGGAAATTGCTGACCATATGGCTTGCATTCCAAGAGTGCAAATGTGTCACTTTTTCATACCTTCCATCTATTTTCTTTCGAACCATCCCATAATGCTCAATGTAATTTACCAATTCCAACAGACTGAAAGCGAAGAAACTTTGGGCAAAAAAGAAAACAGGAACTTCCCACATAAATCTGCCCAGAAAGAATGAGAATATAAAGGTGAAAATCCCGACAAATAAAAGTGGATAAATTGCAAACCAGATCATTTGATTATCTATGGACCAAAAAGGAATTCCTCTTTTTTGAAGTCTCTCCTTTTCTAAATGTACCGCGCTGAAGTAGCCCTTTGTGACAGACCTCCACCAAAATGAATAGAATGTTTCCCCTAACCTACTTGTTGCGGGGTCATCGGGTGTCGCCACCCGTACATGATGCCCCCGATTGTGCTCAATGATAAAGTGCATGTAGCAGACTGTCATCAATAAAAATTTGGAGTAATCCTGCTCTAAATCCTCACTTTTATGACCCAACTCATGAGCAACAGTAATCCCAACCCCTCCTGTAACCAATGCAATTCCTGTAGTAAATGCAAGCCATTCCCAAAAAGAAAGAGTAAAAGCTGCCACAACATAAAAGCCCCAAACCAAAACACCAATCTGCACATATACCCAAATGAAAGTCACAAAACGGTAAAAACGCTCTTTGGAAATATTGGAGATTTCATTTTCGGGAATATTGGTCCTGTCGGTCCTAATGAGAAAATCCAAATAAGGTACTAAAACAAAAACAAATGCATGGATCAAAAGCAGGTTTAAACCACCCAAATAGAATCCTCCTATCAACAAAACAGGAAGGATGAAGGCAGAAAAAAAACCGATTTTCTTAAAGTGATTCATACATGGAAGTTAAGAAATGGGCAGTGAAATTAAAACAGCCTTGTTCCATTCAAAGGTAATTTATGGAATTGATTCTAGCTATTCAGAAAAAACCTCTTTGGTCAGGTCCTCAAAGAGTATGTAAGTGGCATAAAATGTAATAGGAACAGTTACCAACAGTCCAAGGCCGAGCGTTATTATTCCGAGAAGGTTGATGATGATCAGGATAAGGGTAAATACAAAAAACTTCCACCATCTGACGGTGACCAGTTTTCGGCTTTCTTCCAAAGCTGTCCAAAAATCAAAACCTCCAAACAAAGCCATTAGAACTGCAAAACTATATCCCACTGCGAGATAAATGCCGGGAACCAAAAATGCGAAAAGCCCCAAAGCTACCAAAATTTGCCCTATCAGCCATATCGAGAAAACCGGCATATAAAAACTGAAACCTTTAAAGAAATCAGGATAGATCACCGGCATTCCTAAACTGACCCTATTTGCTACAAGGTAAAAACCTGAATACAAGGGAGGTGCCAAAAACAAGGCAAATATAAAAGCAAATTTTTCCAAGTAAATACTTGCCAAAAGTTGAAGAGAAATGATCAGCATGGTATAAGCCACACTCAGGACCGGCTGCTTCAAAAACATTTGCCAAGCTCTTGAAAATATATACTTGAAATCAAAGTCGTAACCTTTGATCCGAAGTTGTTCTAATTTTTCCTTACTCATTTAGATAATCAGACTTGAGATTTGAGACGCAAGATTTGAGACAAAAAACATCAGCGCTAAATGGAAATGATTGATCAATTAAAGTTGATTTGATAGAGACTGTGGAGAACAATTAACCCAATAACCAATTAACCACTAACCATTATTTTGTCATAGCTTCCAAGATATCATGTTTGGTGACAATATGGATCTGATGGTTATCATCTCGGACCAAGACGGCTTTTTCTTTGTCCAACATCGAACTCAACACATCCAAGGTGCTGTCCAAAGCCACAAATTTCATGGATGTTTCCATCACATCGGCAACTGTTGCGTCTTTCAGCTCCGGATTTTCTATTATTTTGGAAAGGAGCTTGCTATCTGTCAATGAACCTATAACATGTCCATCTTCTAAAACCGGGATCTGGGAAACGCTTTTCCCATTCATCAGGTGGATGGCATCTTTGACTTTGTCATTTTTGTGGGAAACTACCAATTGGTAACTGCCATTTCTGGAACCGATGATATCTCGGGCTGTACCAAAAGATTTATTTTCCAAAAAGCCGTGGTTTCTCATCCAATCGTCATTGTAGATTTTGCCGAGGTACCTTGTTCCATGATCCGGAAGGATGATGACCATGCGGTCTCCCTCTTTCAGGTTTTCTTTGGCATATTCCAAAGCGCCATGGACTGCAGACCCGCAAGACCATCCGACAAAAAGTCCTTCTTCCCGTGACAGTCTTCTTGTCATGACGGCCGCATCTTTATCCGTCACTTTGATAAAGTTGTCAATCAGTGAAAAATCAACATTTTTTGGCAAAATATCCTCACCAATCCCTTCAGTCAGGTAAGGGTAAATTTCATTTTCGTCGAAGATTCCTGTTTCCTTATATTTTTTAAATACAGAACCATAGGTATCAATTCCTACGGTCACGATATCCGGATTTTGTTCTTTGAGATACTTGGCCGTACCACACATAGATCCTCCTGTACCTACCCCGGCAGCATAATGGGTAACTTTTCCTTCTGTATCACGCCAGATTTCGGGACCCGTGGTCTCATAATGAGCCAATGAATTGGATAGGTTATCGTATTGGTTTGGATAAAAAGAGTTGGGAATATCCTGATTCAGTTTTTTGGCTACAGAATAATAAGATCTTGGATCATCAGGCGTCACATTGGTTGGGCAAACAATCACTTCAGCACCAACTGCTTTAAGGATATCGATTTTCTCTTTGGACTGCTTGTCAGCCATCGTAAAAATGCACCTATACCCTTTGGCAATGGCTGCCAAGGCCAAACCCATTCCTGTATTGCCACTTGTTCCTTCTATGATTGTTCCTCCAGGTTTCAAAAATCCTGCTTCTTCCGCATCTTCGACCATCTTGATGGCCATCCGGTCTTTCATCGAATTTCCCGGGTTGAAATATTCTACTTTGACGAGAATCTCTCCCTTGATGCCTTTGTTCAGCCTGTTTAACCTTACCATCGGTGTATTTCCAATGGTTTCAATAATGGAATTATAAATCATAAACTTTGGGTTATAAAGCCCGAATTTACGAATATTTTTAAACCTCAGCGATTTCTGAGGGGAGTATCCAAATAATATTTCGAAAAGGTTATTTGGAAATCAAGAGGCTTTGGCCACTGACTCTACCTGTATAGCATATTCATCGACCAAGGCCACAGCTCCATGAATCGCAGTTTCATCAAGATCAGAAATCAGAATTTTCAGATTTTGGCTAACAGAGGGATATTTGAACGTAGCGATGGTGGCCAACATGCTTTCCTGAAAATAAGGATATGCTTTTCTGATCGATCCTCCCAAAACAATTGCTTGGGGAGCCAAGGTATAAAGGATGTTTTTGATCAACTCACCAAGGTGATGTCCAAACTCAGCATAAGCTTTGATTGCCTCAGGGTCACCTTCTTTAGCTTTTTTTGACAAGGTCTTGGCTTTGGAACCATACTTGGCATTAAAAAATTTACTGCTGCAATAAAACTCAAAATCCTGATCGAGGTAAGGAGCAGAACACCATTCCCCTGCCGCACAGTTAAACCCACAGTACAAATGACCGTTTGCGATGATCCCAGCCCCAAGTCCAGTTCCTAAGGTAATGCCGACGACATGCTTGTAAACACTAGCCGCACCAAACTTATACTCGCCGAGTGCAAAACAATTGGCATCATTGTTTATGTAAACAGGCTTCGAAAATCTTTCTTCCAAAAATTCCCTCAAATGGACCCTTCGGAATGAAGGTATGTTTTCTAAGTTGAGCACCAATCCCAAATCTGTATCTATCAAACCGGGAATTCCTATTCCGATGGCATAGAAATCATGATGGCTGTAAGAAGAAATCAATCCTGCTATGGTTTCCAGGATAAATTCCTGACTCTCTTGTGAGGGTGTAGCAATAGTACGGATATCTATCAATTCAGAACCAACAAGAACTCCTGCTTTGATATTGGTGCCCCCAATGTCAAGTCCAAGAATAGGTTTTTCGGTTTTCAGCATAGGTTTAAGGTTTTTAAGCTTTAAACAGAAAAAGAAGAATGAATTTTCATTCTCCTTTTCCCAAAAATTTTTGTTTCGGGCCGGTCAATTCAGCATCCCTTCTATTGACTTCTCAAGCTCCCGGGCGTGTGCCAAAAACTCTTCCACATTCATGTCTTTGAAAAAGATCAGGCCATGACTAGACCGGACTTTGGCACTTTCATGAAGGTAAAAATAATTTTTACCCAAAAGTAACTGAATATCGTCGAGTTGTCCAACCCAAGTACGCTTGGCAACAGTAGAAAATTTACCGTTGTGCGAATAACTTGGAAATGAAGCATTCACTTGGCTAAGGTAACAGTTGGAAAATGAATCCTCCATCACTGACATGTCACCCAATGATACAGGCACAATGACATTGGCTTCATGTGGTTCAAATTTAAACCAAACGTTTCTATATCCGATAATCCTCAACTTACTCAGGTCTTTTTCCTCACCCCATTGTCTGACCGCCTCTGCAGTGGCTTGCAATACTTTGTAGTGGGTATCAGGACCTGATCCTTCCGGATCAAGCGTCAAACTTATTTTGGTAGGATTGACTTTTTTGAATAATTCTACAATGGGAACAACATCCCTCTTTTTGTCAGGCTGTTCTGTGAAAATATCACCTGTATAGAAACCTAATCTCAAATGGTGGACATTTTTCACCTGAACCCCAAAATGCGCCCAAACCAATTCCTCCTCAAATTCACGGATCATTCCTTTGATTTTTTGGATCTTGGAAGGATTCTTTTCTCCGTCATAAGAATTTCGAAGGATACTGATGATGTCATTGATGGTTTCTCTCAACTTGGTTGCTGACTTGACTTCAAAGACATCCACCACTGCACGGACAACCCTGTGGCAGAGCCCTCTGATTCTTTCATCTAAATCTTCAGAAGCAACATTGGTAAGAAAATGATAGACGTCCTTGTCGGTCTTCAATTTATAACCAACCTCAAAAAAGTCTTCAAATTTGACCATTTGGATTTTGCCTTCATCCAATAATTTTTTGGTTTGGAGCAAAGTGTCTATCACAAACGTATTGGTCACGGCTGTAAAACCGGAAGTCAAAACCGAGAAATGTGCCTCATTGCTGTTTTCATGCAATTGATTGGTGATATGCGGCAAAATTCCCAATGAAATATCATCGTGGTGAGGTCCTGTATGCAAAAGAACTTCATCCTTTTCTTGGGTAGTTCCTCTTTTCAGTTTGGCAATTGTGCTCTGCATGACCTGATTGACTGTCTCTTCGGACAATCCCGGAATCATGGCGGTATATTTATCAGCTTTTAGGTCTTCCATCTTGAGACGGTGACCGTATTTTTTGATCTTTTTGCAAAGGTCAATGATAGACCTTTCGGTTTTTTCCCAAGTCCATTCCCCTTGACGGTAATAAGCATCCACTGAATCTGTCAACCTAACCGCAGCTCCTTTGGTCAGATAGAACCTGCCATTTTTCAGTTTTTGTAATACTGTGGCAGGATAGACATTGTCCAGAGGTGTCTCTAAGGAATCCTTTACGATTTGGGCTTTGGCTTCTCCGGCAGCGATGATAATTCCAACGGCGTTTGGATTGTAAACGATAGTGTCCAAGCCAATTGTGATGACAAGCCTATTGGCCGAAACTTCAATTCCTCCCAAATCCCCTGCCGCTACAGCTTGGGTTTCAAAGTTGGTTTCAGTCAATCTTGTTGTTGAAAAAAGATGCGATCCACGGGTATTGAATGCGATGTGTCCGTCAGGACCGATTCCTCCCAAAAAGAAACCTATTCCGCCGGCATCTCTGATTTTCTGTTCATATTGACCACACCAATGGTCAATTTTGTAAATCGACTCCTGTTGGATTTTTTCTAGGTTGTTGATTGGGTCACGGAACCTTAGCGAAAGGTCTACCTTCAGATCTGGGAAAACTTCCTTGAAATGCTTCCCTCCTGCCAAGGGAATTTCATCAGAATTGATCAGAATGGCCTTTTCTTTACTAAGGCCAAATCCTTCAAGATAAAATTTGTTGACATAATCAAAAAAACTGTTCTTTTGCTTAGAAGAAATCGGATAAAACTCATCGATCTGTACAAAGGTCAAATCCTTCAAATAAGGTTTTTTGACTGATCCAAGTCCATATTTTTCTCTTGTCTCTTTTCCTTTTTTGGTGTCCCAATTCTCTAATAGGTATTGGGTCCATTTGATGAAATACTCAGGAGTTTTGCCCGTCGGCAAACTGATGACTCCCTGAGGATTTTCAGAAACCCATTCCAAAAACCGACAAGCCGTGATGAGACCGAGTTTGGGAAAATTATCAACCATGAGATAGGGAATCAGGGTAGTGATTTTTTCAACACCTGATTCTCTTTGGAAAGCTTTTTCTACTTCTGAAAGTGGATAATTGCTAAGCATAAGACTGTTTTTTTGATTCAGATTTTTTAGAAATAATTGACAATTCGCATGACACTGTTTTTCTCTAGCCGAAAGTCGGAAAACCGATTTAAATTTGGTCTCAACCCAATCATTTAAAAGAAATAAGCAACCTTACTTTGATTACCTTCTGCATTAAACTTTAATTAACAAAATTCAGTTAGCAGCATTTCTATGCAAAAATAAAAAAACTTTTACGTTAAATCATAGACTTTTATAAAATTTTTAAAAAAGATATTCAAATTTTACTAAAATATATTTTTAGTAAATTCAATCTTGATTTTCAGTTGAAATTCTTTGATCACCTTAAATATTTCAACCAATGTTACCATCTGCACCTTGGTCAACTCATCGGTACTGACGTGGTTGGTCGGATTGCTTTTGTTTTCCATAAGCTGTAACGACTGCTTTTCCAACCTGATCCCCATTAGGTAATAGTAGGCATGGGAAATCTCCTTTGCTTCCTTGTCGGTAAAAATCTTTTGCTCCTCGAGCATCCTGATCCTGTCTCCTGTATTGGTCTCAAAAATCCTGTATTTCAAAGCAAATATGCGGACAAGGTCCACGATAGGCGTCATGGTTTTTTTGATGTTGAAATGTTTCTCCCCATCAATCTTGTAGGTTTTTATGTTTTTGAAAAAAGTCAGTGGCGGCTCAAACTGAAGTGCATTGGTCCCCATATTGATAAAAAACTTCTCGGAAGGATTTTCAAGCTGTTGGTCCATAAATTTCCTCAAATCCTCCAACAACCCAAATTCCCCATAAATCGGCCTGCAGTCGAAGAAAGTCGAATACTTCATGACAGTTTCGGGAGTGGATTCCTGAATCCAGCTTTCATAATTCCGCTTCCAATGGGAAAGAGAATGCGTCCATTTTGGGTTTTTGGCCATAAAACCACCCTTGCAAAATACAAATCCGACCTGATCCAAGGCAAAAGAAACCCTTTCGGCAAAATCCAAAAAGTATTCCCTGACCATTTCGCGGTGTTCATTGGCCTTGTCTTCATAGATGATGGCGTTGTCCTGATCGGTTTTGAGGGTTTGCTCTGCCCTTCCCTCGCTGCCAAGCACAAAAAACACAAACTTGGCCGGGGGTTCTCCTATTTCCCTGATGGTATTTTCGATGATCCTCAGGGCGATCGTGTCCGCCACTGTGGTGATGATCTGATTGACGATCTGTGATTTGAGCCCTTTATCAATCAGCTGATGGATAATTTGAGGAACTTGCTCCCACTTTTCCTTCAGTTCTTCCGTATCCATGGACTGCTTCACAGATTGGATAAAAACAAAAGGGCCCTGCGCCTGCTCGGAAAGGATTTTATTTCTGCTGATCCAGCCGACAAATGTTTCTTTGTTTTTGACCAAAAGGTATCGCGTCTTGGTCCGGAACATCATCAAAAGCGCTTCATACAGGAAAGCTGAATCCTGAATGTAAACGATATTCCTGTCCATGATTTCTCCCACAGGGGTATCAAAAGAAAGCTTATCGGCGATAATCCTGTCCCGGAGCGTGATATCAGTGACAAATCCTATAATTTCATTGGGAGAATCTCCAATAAAAAAACAGGAAATCTTATCTCTAGCCATCAATCGGGCAACTTCAAAAACAGGGGTATGGACCGGACAAACCGATAAATTTCGGAAATGGAGGTCTCCGACTTTTTTGGTGTAGATGTGGTCAATATTATTTTCAGCTGTGGTTATCATTCCTTCCCAAACTCTTCATGGTGAAAATAATTAAATTTCTTAATTTCGGCTATGATAATTATTGTAACAGGTGTTTCGGGAAGCGGAAAAACAACTTTGGGCTCCCTATTGTCCAAGAAACTTCGGCTGCCTTTTTTTGATGCAGATGACTTTCATCCCAAAGCCAATGTGGAAAAGATGACACAGGGAATTCCCCTGACCGACCACGATCGACAGCCTTGGCTCGAGCACCTTGCTGATAATATCAAAGCATGGGAATCAGCAGGCGGCGGAATCCTCGCCTGTTCGGCACTGCGAGAACACTACAGACAAATCCTCCAAGTAGTTCCTTCGATAGTATGGCTGCACCTAATTGGCAGCAAAGATATTTTGACCGAAAGGCTTTCCTTGCGGAAAGGCCACTATATGAACCCCGGCCTATTGGATTCCCAATTGGAGACTTGGGAGGAACCCGAATATGGACATCGGATTGATATCTCAAAAACTCCTGAAGAAATGGTTGTGGAAATTCTTAAAATAGATGAAATAATTATGCCCTCACTTCACTTTGGTGTCATCGGTATGGGAGTGATGGGCAAAAGCCTTGCACTCAACCTTGCTGACAACGGAATCCCGACGGCAGTGTACAACAGGCATGTCGAAGGAAAAGAGGAAAAAATCGCTTCCACATTTGCAACTGAAAATTTGGATCTTCCACTTCTGAAAGGTTTTGACGGGTTAGAGGAATTTATTTCTTCCCTCGAAAAACCCAAGAAAATCCTCCTGATGATTCCTGCCGGCAATGCGATAGACATGCAGATCGGCCAATTGCTTCCGATGCTTGAGCCGGGAGACATCATCATTGACGGGGGAAATTCATTTTTTGAAGATTCGAAAAGAAGGTACGAAGAGCTAAATTCCAAAGGCTTCCATTTTATCCCGATGGGAGTTTCCGGAGGGGAAGAAGGAGCGAGAAAAGGACCGTCTTTGATGCCAAGCGGAAATCAGGAAGCTTATGACTTGGTATCCCCTTACCTCAAAAAAATAGCCGCCAAAGACAATAACGGCGCGCCATGTGTCAGCTTTATCGGCAATTCGGGTGCGGGACATTTTATCAAAATGGTCCATAACAGCATTGAATACGGTGAAATGCAGACATTGGCTGAAACTGTCCACCTGATGAAGTATGGGCTGAAACTCTCCTATCCCGAAATTTCAAGAACACTGAAATCCTGGACCAATGAAGGTCTGAAAAGTTACCTGCTCGAAATCACCGCCGACATCCTTCTTGCCAAGGAAGGGAAAAACTTCCTGCTCGATCAGGTGTTGGACAAAGCCGGACAAAAGGGAACAGGCTCTTGGTCATTGACCACCGCATTGAAATACAATGTCGCCTATAGCCCTCTTTCGGAAGCTGTCACCGCTAGGATGCTGTCCGGCAACAAAGACGAACGGGAAGAATTGGCTACTTTTTTCGGTCACCGTTTTGGAGCTTTCGGAGAAGACAAGGTCATTCCGATTGAGAAAATCAAAAACGCTTACGCACTCACCCGCATCATCAACCATGAAGTAGGATTTGAATTGATGAATCAGGTTTCCCTGACAGAAAA
This sequence comes from Aquiflexum gelatinilyticum, assembly GCF_024741135.1. Classification (GTDB taxonomy): domain Bacteria; phylum Bacteroidota; class Bacteroidia; order Cytophagales; family Cyclobacteriaceae; genus Cognataquiflexum; species Cognataquiflexum gelatinilyticum. The sequence continues at coordinate 14,253 of NZ_JANSUY010000025.1, read as the reverse complement.
CTGGAACCTCAATATGAGTGAGATATCACGGATTTGGACCAATGGATGCATTATCCGTTCGACGTTGATGGAAAACATGGTTGCTTTGTACAAGGAAAACAGTTCGCTGCTGAAAGCCAAACAGATGAAAACCAAGATCAAAGAACTCCGGTATGACCTCTCTTATATCGTGGGCTTGGGAATTCAGCACAATTATGCCTTGCCGGTCATGTCGGCCGCCATCAATTACTTCTATGGAAGGATTACCACCGATTCATCTGCCAATCTGATTCAGGCACAAAGGGATTACTTTGGCGCACATACCTATCAGCGAAGAGACGATCCCAATGGTCCATTCCATCATTCGGATTGGAAAGGAAGTATCCCTAAGGTGGGAAGTATGGAGATTGGGTATTAGGGAATGGGTTATTTGGTTATTTGGTTATTTGGTTAAATATGCATGAATTCAAAGAATTAGATATTTATTGATATTAGATACTGATTGATATTGTCTCAAAATTCAAAGGCGAATTTGATTCTAAAGGCAGAAAAAAAAATTTTGTTTTGCTAATGGGTAATTTGGTTAATGGTTCAAATTCAAAAGAGAAAAGGGATTTATTCCAAAACATTAATCTCGAAAATTAAAGATCAGATTCCTGTCAAATATCCATGAATATCCAGTATCAATAAATATCCATAATTTCAATCTGAAAATTTGGATAAAAACGTACCAAAGCTTCCAATCCAAGGATCAATTTCAATAAATATCCAGTATCAATAAATATCCATTTCTAAGATCTGATAAAATCATGAAATCAATCCGAAAATATCTCCTAACCCTTTTTTTGACCTTATTGGTATTCCTCCAGTCAAAAGCACAGGAATTTATCGTCTCCAATGTCCATGTCATCGGTATGCGAAATGACAAGGTGCTCAAAGACCATTTTATCCATATCAAGGGAGATAAGATTGTCGGTATATTTCCCAAAAAGGACTTGGGCAAGTTTGAGAAAATGGAAAAGATCGACGGCAAAGGTGCTTATGCTTTTCCGGGTTTGGCAGAAATGCATTCACATATCCCGGTAACTGAAAATGGCGATTTTTCCTATATGCAGGACGTCATGTGGCTGTACTTAGCCAATGGAATCCTCAATGTCCGAGGAATGATCGGCCATGATTCCCACCTTGAACTCAAAAAGAAAATAGCTTCAGGTGAAATTACCGGACCGAGGATTTTTGCAGCGGGACCGTCGCTCAACGGTACTTCCGTCGCAGACCCTGAAAGCGGTGCCAAAATGGTCCGTGACCAAAAAGCGGCAGGTTTTGACCACCTCAAATTACACCCGGGATTGGATATGCCGAAGTTTATCGCCATTGCCAATACAGCAAAAGAAGTGGACATCAAATTTGGAGGACACATCTCCTTGGATGTCGGCTTGGTCAACTCTTTGAAGAATGGTTACCGATCTGTAGAACACATGGATGGCTATATTGAAGCTTTGGTCGCTGACAAGTCAAAACTTGATCCACAGGTAGCCGGTTCCTTCAGCATGCTCGCCCTGAAATATGCGGACATGTCAAAGATCCCCGATCTGGTAAAATTAACTGTGGAGAAAAAAGCTTGGATCGCTCCCACCCTGACCTTGTTTGAACGCTTCTTTGGGTACATTCCGGCTGATGAGTTTCGTCTGGAATCAGACATGAAATACATGCCCGGCCTGCAGGTACAGCAGTGGGTCAACCAAAAGAAACTCCTCGAAAACCAAGGCATGCTCAAGGAAGAAAATGTCAAGCCCTATCTTGAATTCAGAAAGACGATGCTGATGGCCTTGCACCGTGGCGGCGTGCCGATGGTCATGGCTTCAGATTCTCCGCAGGTATTTAACGTTCCCGGATTTTCTATCCACAATGAAATCTCTGCCATGCATGATGCCGGCATGAATCCTTATGAAATCCTAAAAACCGGATCTGTAAACGTGGCAAAGTATTTTGAGAGGGAAGGGGAATTTGGCGTGGTTGCGAAGGGTGCTTCAGCGGATTTTGTATTGGTAGAAGGAAATCCCTTGGAAAATCTGTCCAATCTCCGAAACGTCCAAGGTGTCATGGTCCGTGGCGAGTGGATTCCAAAAAATGTCCTCCAACAGGAATTGAATAGGATTGAGACAAAGAATTTGAGAAAGTGAAAAAAGTCCATAGTCAACTGCCTACAATAAAAAAAAATCAAAAATCCCCTTGGAACCTTACCCCCAAGGGGATTTTTGATTTTGAATCAGGTTATGATTTTTACTTCACCACACCCAATTCTTTCCCCACTTCTATAAAAGCTGCAATGGCTTGATCCAAATGTGCCCTTTCGTGGCCGGCAGAAATCTGTACCCGGATCCTTGCCTGACCTTTTGGCACCACAGGAAAATAAAACCCGATGACATAGATCCCTTTCTCCAAAAGCTTCTCGGCCATCTTTTGGGACAGTACCGCATCATACAGCATGATCGGGACGATGGCATGTTCGCCGGGCTTGATATCAAAACCTGCCGCTGTCATCTTTTCCCTGAAGTATTTGGTGTTAACTTCTAGCTTGTCCCTCAGTTCGGTAGTCTCCGACAGCAGGTCAAAAACCGCAATCGAAGCACCTGTGATGGATGGGGCCAAGGTATTGGAAAACAGATAAGGTCTCGATCGTTGACGCAACAGTTCGATGATTTCCTTCCTTCCTGAAGTGAAACCTCCCGAAGCACCGCCAAGGGCTTTGCCCAATGTCCCGGTGATGATGTCAATTTTCCCCATCACATTGCGGTATTCATGGACGCCACGGCCTGTTTTGCCCATAAAGCCGGTAGAATGACATTCGTCAGACATGACTACAGCTTGGTATTTCTCTGCCAAAGCGACGATTTTGTCCAATTGGGCGATGGTGCCGTCCATGGAAAAAACGCCGTCTGTGACGATGACTTTATTTTGGGCCCCTTTGGCGTCTGCATCTTTAAGTTGGGCTTCGAGGTCTTCCATGTCGTTGTGGTTGTATCGGAAGCGCATCGCTTTGCAAAGCCTGACGCCGTCGATGATGGAAGCGTGGTTGAGGGCATCAGAAATAATCGCATCTTCCGGACCAAAGAGCGGTTCGAAAACTCCCCCATTGGCATCAAAAGCCGCAGCATACAAAATCGTGTCTTCTGTTCCCAAAAACTTGGAGATTTTGGCTTCCAATTCCTTGTGGATATCCTGTGTGCCGCAAATAAACCTCACGGAAGACATGCCAAAACCATGGGAATCGATGGCGTTTTTAGCTGCTTCGATGACCTTGGGATGCGAAGAAAGCCCCAAATAATTGTTGGCACAGAAGTTCAACACCTTTTTGCCTCCGGCAATGGTAATCTCCGCAGCTTGGGGAGAAGTAATGATGCGTTCTTTTTTAAACAGGCCTGCCGCTTCGATTTCCTGTAACTCTTTCTCTAATTTGGGTTTCAAAGTATCATACATAATATTTTGTATTGGGGGTTTTAAAAGAAAAAAACACTCGTACAATTAAAGTGAAATACATTCATCGAAATCACTATTTTTGTCGCTTTAAGTCCCAAATATAATTAAAAATCCCAAGGGCTTTTCCGGAGCACCGATAAGGAATATTTTAAAAATGGAAAGAATTTTGATCATTGGCGCAGCCGGACAATTGGGTTCGGAACTGACGCAGGCCATAGCCAACATCTACGGTGGAGACAATGTCATCGCCACAGACATCAATCCCAAAGCTTTGGAAAAGTTCGAAAACTGCAGGACTGCTGTCTTGGATGTGATGGACAAAGATGCTTTGAAAGATTTGGTCAAGGACCAAAACGTGAAGCAGATTTACCATTTGGCGGCAGTCCTTTCCGCCACAGGGGAGAAGAATCCCCTTTTTGCATGGAACCTCAATATGGAAAGTTTGCTTTTTGTATTGGAACTGGCTAAAGAAGAAAAACTGGATAAAATCTATTGGCCATCTTCCATTGCTGTTTTTGGTCCAAATACCCCAAAAGTCAACACACCGCAATATTGTGTCAAGGAACCCAATACGGTCTATGGTATTTCGAAGCAAGCCGGAGAAAGGTGGTGTGAGTATTACTTTCAGAAATACGGCGTAGATGTACGAAGCCTGCGCTATCCGGGACTTATTGGCTATAAGTCACTTCCCGGCGGTGGGACGACCGATTATGCGGTGGACATCTACCACAAAGCGATAGCAGGCGAGCATTTCGTTTCTTTCCTCCAAGAAGATTCCTACCTGCCGATGATGTATATGCCCGATGCGATCAAGGCCACTTTAGACCTGATGCATGCGCCAAAAGAGCAGGTGAAAATCCGGTCGAGTTATAACCTGTCGGCGATGAGTTTTTCTCCAAAAGAAATTTTTGAAAGCATCAAAGTTCATTATCCTGAGTTTAGTATAAGTTACAAACCCGATTTTAGACAGGAAATAGCAGACTCCTGGCCAGATAGTATTGACGATAGCTGCGCAAGGAAAGACTGGGGTTGGCAACATGACTACAGTCTGGAAAAAATGACCGCCGATATCCTCAAGCATCTTCCGTCTTATTCGTTTTGATTTTCTAAGAAATCAAATTAAAGAATTGTCTGGGCGTGCAGAAAATTGATTAATATGAGAAAAGACCCCAAAATGGTCTAATTTTTAATTACCCCGGATAAAACCCGGGGATGGGAAATGACCAAAATCAGCTCCAACCCTGAAAGGGTTGAATGTATTGTACCTTAGATAATGGCATAAGAAATTTTGATTTGAACTTCCCTGTTTTTGGCGGAAGGCTTATACTCTCTTTATAATATTCTTTCGGCCAAAAACCGGTGACGCTTTCTCTCTTTTTTCCCCGGGTTGCGTTCCTTACCCGGGGTTATTAATTTTTGATCCCTTCAGGATCATTAGCCGAAAATGATTATGTGAGATATGTAGACCAATATATTGGCTTCTTTCCCCCAACTGATCGAATAGCACATAATCTTTACCCAATTTCCCCTAGATACAAAAGACATTTTGATAAGGTGACCAAAAATCATTAATTTGGTTGCAGTAGCTTATCCAAAATGCCAACAAAGAATTTACCCGCTCTCCTTTCTGTTTTGCTCTTCCTTTTGGTGGGAACCATCTTGTTTTTCAAAGAACCAAAAAGAGTTGATTTCAGTACCGATGTCAAACCCATCCTAAACAAGCATTGTATTTCCTGTCATGGAGGCGTCAAAAAAAACGGCGGCTTTAGCGTACTTTTTGAGGAGGAAGCATTTGCGGTTACCGAATCAGGGCAACCTGCCATCATTCCCGGCCGACCGGGCCAAAGTGAAATCATCAGAAGACTTTATGAATCCGATCCCGAAATGCGGATGCCGTATCACAGACCTGCATTGTCTGAGGAAGAAATAAAAATACTCAAAAAATGGATCCATCAAGGCGCTGCTTGGGGCAAACATTGGGCTTATGTTCCTGTAGAAAAGCATGAAGTACCCTCCCCTTCACTTCGCTCATTTGCCTCAATTCTTGGAAAATCTCCTATTTCAACCATTGACCATTTTGTATTCCAAAAACAGATTGGAAATGGACTATCTCCATCGCCAGAGGAAGAATCTCTGCGGCTTTTGAGAAGGTTGGCTTTGGATATCACAGGTCTTCCCCCATCAGAAAAATTAGTAGCAGATTGGAATGGCGGTAAATTAACCTATGACCAAGCTGTGGATCAACTCCTCTCCTTGCCTACCTATGGCGAAAAATGGGCAACTTGGTGGCTCGACATGGCCCGGTATGCAGATACTAAGGGCTATGAACGGGATGTCTCCCGCACCATGTGGCCCTATCGGGATTGGGTCATCAAGTCACTCAATGACGACATGCCATTTGACCGGTTTACGGTGGAACAACTCGCCGGGGACCTTTTGCCAAATCCTACCGAGGAGCAGTTGATCGCTACGGCTTTTCACCGCAACACCATGAACAATGACGAGGGCGGTACGGAGGATGAAGAATTTCGGGTTGCGGCGGTATTGGATCGTGTCAATACCACTTTTGAGGTTTGGCAAAGTACCACCATGGCCTGTGTGCAATGTCACAGCCATCCTTATGACCCTTTCAAGCATGAGGAATATTTTCAGATCAAGGCATTTTTTAATAATTCGCGGGACGAGGACACCCATGATGAGGAACCAAAACTGAGACTTTACTCCGAGGAAGAAAAAGCTCAGGTTCAAAAAATCAAAACCTGGGTGGCTCAAAAAAGCAACAACGAGGAAGCTTTGGCCAAGGCCAATTTCCTAACCTATCTTGAACCCAAGTACCACGCCCATCTTTGCGAGGATTTTGTCAATGCCGAACTGATCGATACCAAATGGCTTGGCATGTGGCACAACGGGACGACCTACCTCCGCAATGTAGATACCCAAAACTCCGATCAGCTCCTGCTGAATTATTGGGCAGATATAGACGGCACCAAAATGGAAATCCGAAAAGGCGGGCCTGAAGGTGAAATCCTGAGCGAATTTACCATTGATAAAACGGAAGGCCGGATTACATGGGCTATTCCATTTAAAGAAATAAAAGGGAATACGGACTTATTTATAACTGCTTCCAACCCAAAAGCAAAACCACAACAATCTACTTCGGCGATTGTGTGGTTTGCATTTGTAAAATCCCTTCCCGGAAAAGACAAACCAGAATACCTCAGCATCGAACAGCAGTGGAAGGACTTGTTAGCTACCAAACCTGTGACTCTTCCCATCATGATCGAAAATCCGGATTTCATGAAGAGAAAAACCAATGTTTTTGAAAGGGGGAATTGGATGTTGCTCGGGGGAGAAGTTTCCCCAAAAACACCAGAAACATTGAACAACTGGAATCCTGAATGGCCCAAAAACAGGTTAGGACTAGCTTATTGGTTGGTAGACAAAGAGAATCCCCTGACAGCCCGGACCTTGGTCAACAGGATATGGGCACAAATATTCGGACGTGGATTGGTCAATACCTTGGAGGATATGGGAACACAATCGGATCTGCCTTCCCACCCTGAGTTATTAGATCATTTGGCTTGGAAGCTGATGTACGAATATGATTGGAGCATCAAATCCCTGATCAAGGAAATTCTAAGTTCCTATACCTACAGGCAAAGCTCCAAGATCAGTCCCCAACTGCATGAAAAAGATCCTGAAAACAGGTGGTATGCAAGAGGTCCGAGATTTAGGCTGAGTGCCGAGCAAGTCCGTGACCAAGCCTTGGCAGTATCGGGGCTGATCAGTGACAAAATGTATGGCATAGGGGTCATGCCACATCAACCTGACGGAATCTGGCAAACCGTATATAACGGGGAATCCTGGAAAACAAGTGAAGGCGAAGACCAATACAGAAGGTCGGTATATACCTTTTTGAAAAGAACCAGTCCTTATCCTTCCTTTATCAGTTTTGACGCAGGCAGCAGGGAAGTATGCATTAGCAAGCGGATCGTGACCAATACACCGCTTCAGGCATTGGCGACTTTGAATGATCCGGTGTATATCGAGGCCGCTTTGAAACTTGGGGAAAAAATGTCCCAAGAAACCAATAAAGATCCAGGGACTGTCATTGCAGAAACCTATGAAAAAATGATGTTGGTGACAATTTCTGAATCCAAGAAGAAAAGCCTGTTGAACCTGTATCAAGAAGCATTGACCAATTACAGATCCAAACCTGAGGAACTGAAAGAATTTTTACAAGACAAAAAAGTCGAAGGGAATCCGGAATTGGCAGCTTATACTTTGGTAGCCAATGCCATGTTGAACCTGGACGAATTTCTAACCAAATCCTGAAATGAAAAGGCTGGAAAACCTATTGACCGAGCTTCACCGCACGCAACTTGAAAAACAAACTAGGCGTCACTTCCTGTTGGACTGCGTCAGCAAAATGGGCGGTTTGGCCTTGGCACCCTTGCTATTTGGCTGCGATACAAATCCCGGCGTGCCCAAAGTTCAGGGACTTCAACTTTCAGACAGGGATTTGAATCCCCTTTCTCCCTTGCCTCCGCCTTATTTTGCGAAAGCAAAATCGGTTATTTATCTGCATATGGCGGGTTCACCATCGCAGTTGGAGCTTTTTGATTTCAAACCAGAACTTGTCAAATACAACAACCAACCTTGTCCGGAATCTCTTTTGGAAGGAAGGAAATTCGCATTTATCCGTGGTGTGCCTAATCTCCTTGGTCCCCAATCCAACTTTGCCCAACATGGTGAATCCGGTGCTTGGGTGTCTGATTACCTACCGCATTTTTCAAAAGTGGTAGATGAAGTCGCCTTCCTCAAGGCTGTGCATACCGACCAATTTAACCATGGTCCTGCCCAACTCTTCATGCAAACAGGAAGTCCGAGATTGGGAAGACCGAGTTTAGGGAGTTGGGTTACCTATGGCCTCGGAACAGAAAATCAGAATTTACCGGGTTTTGTTGTCCTGACATCCGGCGGAAAAACCCCTGATGCAGGAAAAAGCGTTTGGGGAAGCGGGTTTTTACCCTCAGTTTACCAAGGAGTCCAATGTCGTTCAAAAGGTGATCCGGTACTCTACCTTGAAGACCCAAAAGGAATCAACCGAGACATCAAAAAAACATTGATCTCCTCCATCAATGAAGTGAACAAAGCCGAATTTGAAGCATTTGGTGACCCCGAAACATTGGCACGGATCAACCAATACGAGATGGCCTATAGGATGCAGATCGAGGTTCCCAATGTGATGAACATCAATGACGAACCTGAATATATCCATCAACTATATGGCACAAAACCGGGAGAAGAGGCCTTTGCCAATAACTGCCTTCTCGCTAGAAAATTGGTAGAGAAAGGGGTTCGCTTTGTTCAGTTGTATGATTGGGGATGGGACAGCCACGGGACTGACCATGACACGGCAATTGATTTGGGATTAAGAAACAAATGCAACGAAATCGACCGACCGATTGCTGCGCTTTTGCTCGACCTCAAGCAAAGGGGATTGTTGGAGGATACTTTGGTGGTGTGGGGAGGCGAATTTGGAAGAACGCCGATGCAGGAAAACCGAGAGGGAAAGACTATGGGTTTCAAAGGAAGAGACCACCACGTGGATGCATTTACAATGTGGATGGCCGGTGCAGGGATCAAAAACGGATCAAGTTATGGCCAAACGGATGATTTTGGTTTTTCGGGGGTAGAAGGAAAAGTTTCGGTACATGATGTCCACGCTACGATATTGCAGGTTTTGGGATTTGACCACGAAAAATTCACATACGATTTTCAAGGAAGGCCTTTTCGACTGACAGATGTGGAAGGTGAAATCATCAGAGACATTTTAGCCTAAACAAGACCAATGCCGTTATTCATTTTCCCACTGATTGGACGCTTCCACCCTTTGATAGTCCATTTACCGATTGGGTTCATTTTGTTTGCCCTGATCTTGATGTATTATCCCAGAAAGGACAAAAACCTGCTTTTGCCCACTGTGCAGTTTGCCTTGCTTTTAAGCACCTTGATGTCATTTTTTGCGTGTATCACCGGAATTATTCTCTACAATCAGGAAGGTTATGCTTTTGACACGGTTCGAAACCATTTGATTTTGGGCATTCTCACCGCATTGACTTGCTTATCCCTTTTTCTTCTTGTCAAAAAACATCAAACCCTATCGGATCCGAAAATCCATGTTGGTTCAGCAATACTTTTTCTTTGCCTGACATTTACCGGGCATCTCGGTGGCAATCTGACACACGGAGAAACTTACCTGACGGAGGTTTTGCCGGAAGGGATTCAGGAAACTTTCGGATGGAAAATAGAGGAGCAGTTTGAGCCTCTTTCCCTTGATGGGGAAGCATGGGAGGAAGCTTTGTTCTATGAAGATGTAGTCCAACCCATTTTGAATCAAAACTGCCACAGTTGCCATAATGAGAAGAACAGCAAGGGGGATTTGATCCTGACTTCCAAAGAAAGCTTGTTGGAAGGCGGGAAAAATGGAGAAGTGATTTTCCATAAAACTCCCATGGAAAGCGAACTTCTTGAAAGGATGTTGCTGCCTTTGGATCATGAAGACCATATGCCACCAAAGGAGAAAAGGCAACCTGTAGAAGCCGAGGTGGAATTGATAAAAGCATGGCTACTTACCGGCGCATCTTTTGAGGAGACACTCGGCCAATCGGGAATTTCAGTGGATTTGGTTTCTTCTTTTTTCGCGAAAAATGAAACCTCGATTTATCCTGAAGTCCAACTCGAACCATTGAAGGAGGATGTTTTAAAAAAATTGAAAGGCCAAGGTTTTTTTATCGAAAAGTTGAGCGTAACATCTCCCTTACTCAAAGTCAGTACCATCAATTTCCCTGAAGCCGATAATCAGGATTTGGAATCTTTGGAACCTATTCTTGCCTATATCACCATCCTTGATTTAAGTCTTTCGAATGTTACCGATGATGTTATTCCTCTTGTAGGAAAAATGGAAAACCTCACCATTCTCAAACTGAATGAGACAAAAATTGAAGGTAAAAGTTTTGAAATGCTGGAGGAAAATACCCGCTTGATTCAGTTGCATTTGACCAAATCAATGGTCAGTGGGGACAATCTAGAGAAGCTGAATTCCCATCCAAGCCTCCAAAAAGTATTTGCTTTTGAAACTCCTTTAGCCAAAGAGATCAACGTTGAAAAGTTAAAGGAATTGAGTTTTAAGGTGGAATTGGGAAATTTTGAATTGCCTTCCCTGCCAACAGATCAAGTGAAATATTAGCAGGTAAGGCAAATTTTATATTTTTTTCAAGATGGCTTCCGGTTCAAAACCCAAAATCAAATCTCCGTTTGGAAACTCAACTATCGGTCTTTTGATCATGCTGCTTTTTGTACCTAACAAAGCCAAAGCATCCGATTCTTTTTCAAGTAAGGATTTTTCTTCGTCAGTAAGTTTCTTGTAGGTGGTTCCTTTTTTATTGACCAATGCTTCAAAACCTACTTTGGAAGCAAATCTCAGCAACAAGCTCGCATCTGGCGCCTGTTTTTTGTAATCAATAAAAATATATTCGATGCCATTCTCCTTCAAAAAATCGAAGGTCTTTTTCATGGTATTGCAGTTCTTGATGCCGTAAATTTTTAGGGTCATTTTGGTTTAAATTTTATTTCAAAAACTTTCTTTGAGCGATTCTTCATTGGCTTTGATTATTTTTTCAACCAAATCATCAGTTAAGGCAGTAGAAAGAAAAAGACTTTCATACTGCGATGGTGCAAGGTAAATCCCTCTTTTAAGCATATTTTGAAAATACTTTCCAAAGCGGACAGTATCTGATTTTTTTGCAGATTCAAAATCAAAAACTGCCTGATCAGTGAAGAAAAGGCTGTACATACTTCCCAAATGATTGATCGTATAATTCATGCCTAGTTTGTTCAAAGAAGTTTGAAATCCTTTTACCAGTTTATCTCCAATATTGTTTAAAGTGGTATAAACCTCAGGATTTTGGTTCAGGTGTTTCAGCATCGTCAAACCCGCCGCCATGGCAATGGGATTGCCGGAAAGCGTCCCTGCCTGATACACAGGGCCTGCGGGAGAGACAAACTCCATGATTTCTTTTTTTCCTCCATAAGCTCCGACAGGAAGCCCGCCCCCAATAATCTTTCCGAGAGTAGTCATATCGGGTATCACACCAAAAAGCTCTTGCGCACCTCCTTTTGCCAACCTGAATCCAGTCATAACTTCGTCAAAGATTAAGACAATTCCTTCTCGGGTACAGATATTTCTTAATCCCTGCAAGTATCCTTCTTTTGGCAAAACCAGTCCCATATTGCCTGGAACAGGTTCCAAAATCAGAGCAGCAATTTCATCTTTATTGGCCGCAACAAGCCGTTCAATGGCTTCGAGGTCATTGTATGGGGCAAGGAGGGTGTCTTTTGCGGTACCCTTTGTCACACCGGGTGAATCAGGATTACCCATTGTAATCGCTCCCGAGCCTGCAGAAATCAAAAAAGAATCTCCATGCCCATGGTAATGTCCTTCCATTTTTATGAACTTGTCTCTTCCTGTGTATCCTCTTGCCACCCTGATAGCGGACATGGTGGCTTCCGTGCCGGAATTTACCATTCTGACCTTTTCGACAGAGGGTACCATGCTTGCAATCAACTCCGCAATTTCAACTTCCTTTGCTGTAGGCGCCCCATAAGATGTCCCAAATTCTAGGGCCCGGACAATGGCTTCTTTGATCATGGGATGGTTATGACCAAGAATCATCGGTCCCCAGCTATTGATAAGCTCGATGTAGGTATTATCATCTTCGTCATAGATAAATGCGCCGTCAGCTCTTTTAATAAAAATCGGATCCCCTCCTACAGCCCTAAACGCACGAACGGGAGAATTGACTCCTCCCGGTATATATCTTTTCGCCTTTTCAAACAAGGCCTTACTATGGGTAATCTGCATGAATTTTTTCTTTAATTAACTTCTAATTTTCCGTTATACAATCTTAACACAGGAACGTAACGGTTGTTATTGGAATCTCTAAAATCAAAACCATAAGTAATTTTTCCTTGGCTGAAGCCATTTTTGTTCAGGTTACTTCTAAAATCAAATCCTTCAGCCGGGCTTATCGTCTGCGCTATCCAATAGGCAAGTTCATAGCCCAAATGCATATTCAGAGAAGGAAATTTCCCATATTCTTCATTGAAACCGTTCCTGAAACTTTCAAGGTTAGCGTTGCTAAAATCAATGGAATTATTTCCTAAAAAGACAAAATTCTGGGTTTCCAGCATTTCATAACTGGCAAAATTGAAGTAAAGCCAACTGTCCATCACAATCACCGGCACCTGAAGGTTTTTGGATTCCATGTATCCAAATGTAGCTTGTGCAATATTGGGATCATCTGAAAGAATTATGACAGCATCTGTTTTTGAAAGTAGGTCTCTATCAAGTTGGATATTGTCAAAAAACTGGTTGATATTTTTTGGAGAAATCAACGTTTTGGAAACGGTTTTATATCCCTGACTACCGCTTTCCTCTACAATTTTATTTGCAAGTTGCTCATCTCGGGAAGCACCGGAATAGGCTATTGCCAGTCTTTTTCCCTGAATGTTGGTTTTCAAATAATTCATCAGGCCATTGCTTAAAGATGCAATGGCTGGCCTGAACAAATATGCAAAATCATTGCCTTGGATTTTATCATCCAAATTGGAAAGTGGATTGATAAATGGGATGTTGTTTTCCTGTGAAAACTGTAAAACGATTTCTGTTTCTTCAGGATAGATCGGCCCTATGATGACATCTGCTTTCAATAAAAAATCATCTAACAGAATTTTTTGAAGCCTGGCATTATCTCTTTGGGTATCAAAAGTTTTAACATTAACTTTATATCCATTTGAAATCAATTCTTTGATTCCAAAATCGATACCTTGGTATAATTCCAAAATAAAATTCCCTTGTGAAATAGTTTTGACATCGGTTCCACCTGAATAATTGAAAGGCAAAAGTATTGCGATTTCAAGAATTTGGAGATTTTTGGTACCTGACTTTTGTGCTGTTGTCGATTTATCCAAACTACTCAATTGTTGCAAAACAGCTTTTTCATCTGAAGACATGATGGATTGCTTTTCAAGCTGATCTCTCAAGGCGATTAAGTACCCCCTATTGCTTTGGAATTTACTTAAATTGGCAATCAAAAAGCTAACGGATGAATTCTTGAGGTGATTCAAACTCGCACGTTCGCTAAGAGCAAAGATCTCCGGATTTTTGATATATGAAACTTCCTCCAAAGCTTCAAGGTTTTTGGCCTCACCAAATAAAATCAATGCGAGTAAATACCTTGCGTCATCTTGTTTTTCCCAAGATTTATTAACTGCCAATGGCTCGATTACAGATTTCGCCAATTCCAATTGTTTATTTTGAAAAGCAGCAAATCCAAAATGATATTGTGCATATAGTGCAAGGTTACCATATTTGGCTTGCTCCATATAAGGCCTCATAAGTTCCATTCCATCGGCATAATTTCCGTAACCGATTAAAGTTTTTGCTTTTTTGTAGGCGGCTAAATTATCCTGAGCGAATCCATGTAAAGAAAAAGTAAATATTAAAACCAATAAAAAGAAGTATGCTCTCATAAGGGACAATCTTGATTCGGAGATAATTATTATTCTCAAATAGGCTTCAAAGTTAACCCATTTCCGAGCAAAAGAAAAGTAAAATATGGCTGACGATCCAATTGATTATGGCATACCATAATTTCATTTGGATCAAATATTCAGCCTTAGGCCTAAAACGCAAAAAGCCTTTGGATTACTCCAAAGGCTTGTGATAAT
>NZ_JANSUY010000024.1 GCF_024741135.1 Aquiflexum gelatinilyticum | reverse complement strand
ACTGTTAGAAGGTGTTTTACCAACTATTTTTGACCATTAGATCGAAATTTCTAAAAGGAGAATAGTCTAAATATGATCCTCTTTTCCTGAGGCGATCTCATACAACAGTTCCCTTGAGCGATGCAGTTGCGCTTTTACAGTTCCCAATGGTTTATCAAGTTCTTGGGCGATTTCTTCATAGGACAATTCATCAAAGTAGCGCAACTCTACCAATTTACGGTATTTGGCGGGAAGTTTGTCCACAAAAATCCTCACCATCTCGATTCTTTGGGATCTGATAAATTCATCTTGGGGATTGTTGTCATCATCTTCCACATCAATAGTCACAGAGTTGCCCCCATCATCAGTCATACTTGTATTGAGACTCATAGTTTTGAGTTTCTTCTTCCTGATAAAATCGATGGTATTGTTTGTGGCTATTCTAAATAGCCAGGTACTGAAAGTATAATCCTTTTTGAACTTATGGAGGTTTTTGAAAGCCTTGGCAAATGCTTCCATCGTCAGGTCCTCGGCATCATCCGTATCCCTGATCATTTTGAGAATCATGAAATAAACGGCTTTTTTATACCGCTTCATCAGCATGGCATAAGCCTGTTGGTCCAACTCAAGGACGGCTTTGTCTATGAGTTCGAAATCCTCTAATGCCTTGCTTGAAAATCCTCTTTCGTTTATTTCCATTTAACTTTTTTTGATAGGTACCCCAATGAACCCAGAATCCAAAAATACCCTATATACATGACATCGAAAACCGGCGCGAACAAAACCTTGATGTTGCCTTCAAGTTTTTTTCTGGAAAGACGGAATAACGAGGTGATTAACATAGACCGGATAATTATTATACCCATTATAACCAAAATTTGTTCCCAATTTTGCTGAATAACTGAAAATATAAGCAATACCAAGCCTGTTATCCAAAACAGAAAATGGGAGAAAGCATACCAACCTACTTTTTGTTTGTTTCCGGTAGTGTAGTATTTGCCTGCATGAAAATGTCTTTTCTTCTGAATAAAATATTCTTCCCAAGTGGATTTGGGTACAGAATAGATAATGCTGTCAGGATCTACCACCACGGCTACATTTGAACTGTTGGCATGTAAGTTTACAAACAGGTCGTCGTCTCCGCATTCGATATCCCAAAGTCCTTTGAATGCTTTTTTGGCCATAAAGAAACTTCTTCTGTAACAGAGGTTTCTCCCAACACCCATAAAAGGGGATTTCCAAAGTGCAAATGAAAAATATTGGATGGCTGTCCACAAGGTTTCAATTTGGATCCATTTGTTGAGTAAGCCGGTTTGGGATTCATATTGTGAAAAACCCAACGCAAAATCTTTTCCCTTTAAACGCACAGGAGCCGTCATTAATTCTATCCATTTGTCAGTTTTGGGTCTGCAGTCTGCATCCGTCAAAAGCAGGACGTCATTTTTTGCCACTTTGATACCTAGGGTCAGCGCATATTTTTTTGAGGTGACATGGTTTGGGGTATAGTTGACTGTTACGGTACGCAGTTTCGGATAAATGGCCATCAATTGTTCAAGGACTTTTTTGGTCCCATCATAGGACCGGTCATTGATGACCATCACGTCAAAGTTGGGATAATCCTGTTGGAAAAGCAGCGGGATGATTTTTTTAAGGTTTGACCGCTCATTATGCGCGGCGATAACCACAGTCACAGGTTCTTTTTCAATGGAAGGTTTTTCGGTTTTCTTTTTATAAAAAAATGCGAATCGACCGAATAGTATCAGCAGATAGAATAATTGTATGGCAAGGCTTACAAAAAAAACGATCCACAAAATTTGTATAAACATCCTCTTGTTATTGTGGGGCAAATATAAAATCAATTTGAGCATTCATTTAAGAATAAGCTTATATTTTTGTGATTCAAAAATGGGAACCTATCCCTAGACGGCATAAAGCTTTGGGGGTAAATTCAAACAGAATGAAATTCAGATTAGAAGCCACAGACCCAAATAGCAAAGCAAGGGCAGGATTACTCAAAACTGACCATGGGGATATAGAAACCCCTATTTTTATGCCTGTGGGTACGGCTGGTTCGGTCAAGGCTGTTCATCAGCGGGAATTAATGTATGACATTAAAGCCCAGATTATCCTGGGAAATACCTATCATCTTTACCTCAGGCCTGGCTTAGATGTACTTCGAAAAGCAGGAGGACTCCACAAATTCAACGGTTGGAATAAGCCGATTTTGACTGATTCGGGAGGATATCAGGTGTTTTCATTGGCGGCAAACAGAAAGCTGACTGAGGAAGGGGCCATATTCAAATCACATATTGACGGATCCAAACATACCTTCACCCCCGAAGGAGTGATGGATATTCAGCGGATCATCGGAGCGGATATCATCATGGCTTTTGACGAATGTCCACCATATCCTTGTGATTATTCTTATGCCCGCAAATCTATGGACCTGACACATAGGTGGCTAAAAAGATGTATCGATAGATTTGATCGTACTGAGGGTGTGTACGGGTATAATCAGACACTTTTCCCGATAATACAGGGAAGTGTCTTCAAAGATTTGAGAAAACAGTCTGCGGAATTTGTTGCTTCCTGCGAACGGGAAGGGAATGCCATCGGAGGTCTATCGGTGGGAGAACCTGTGGAAATGATGTATGAGATGACAGACATGGTCACGGATATTTTGCCAAAAGACAAGCCTAGATACCTCATGGGGGTTGGTACACCTGCCAATATCCTTGAAGGGATAGCCTTGGGCATCGACATGTTTGACTGTGTTATGCCGACAAGAAACGCAAGAAACGGCATGCTTTTCACATCTGAAGGGATCATCAATATCAAAAATGAAAGATGGAAGGAAGATTTCAGTCCCATTGACCCAAATATCAATTCCTACGTTAGTACTTTTTATTCCAAATCATATCTGAGACACCTTGTGATCGGAAAGGAGATTTTGGCTGCACAGATTGCAAGTATCCATAACCTTGCCTTTTATTTATGGCTTGTAGGTCAGGCAAGGGAAAAAATCAAGTCCGGTGAATTTGCAATATGGAAAACAGAAATGGTCGAAAAAGTGAGTAGAAGACTTTAAACATGAAAATTCTCGACAAGCTCATCATCAAAGATTTTCTCAAAACCTATTTCTTTGTGGTTTTGATGCTGATCATGATTGTATTGGTGTTGGACTTCACCGAGAAAAACGATGCTTTTATCCGTAATAAAGTCCCTGCAAAAGATATCCTTGTTTATCTGGGCAACTATGGACTTTACTTGAATAATCTTTTGACCCCGATTACAGTATTTATTTCTGTTATTTTCATTACTTCCAAAATGGCAGGAAGAACTGAGATTGTTGCCATTTTGAGCAGTGGAACAAGTTTCGTGAGGATGCTTTTCCCTTTTCTTTTTTCTGCTTCTATGATCGGAATTGTAAGTTTTCTGATGAATGGATGGATTCTTCCGGGAGCAACTGCGGGTGTTACTGAATTCAAATCGAGGTGGTTGGAGGATGACAAATTTTTTACCCAACAGAATATCCATATCAAAGTGGCTCCTGATGTTTATGCTTATATCTCAAGATATTATACCTCAGGCAATACGGGTTATAATTTTACTTTGGAAGAAATCCGGGAGGGAAAGTTGGTTGCCAAGCTGTCAGCTGACAGGATTGTATGGGATACCGCGATCAATTCTTGGTCAGCCAAAAACTGGAGGATGAGGGTGCTTCACGAAGGTGGAGAGTATTATACTGTAGGCGAATCTTTGGATACTTTGCTTTCTATCACTCCCAATGACTTCGACTTGCCGATCAATCACCATGAGACACTAAAACTTCCGGCATTAAACAGGCAAATTAAGGTACTGGAAGAAAGGGGAGCTGACAATGTCAACTTTTACAAAATTGAAAAATACGTCCGGTTTATGTCGCCATTTGCGGCAGTGATTTTGACGTTTATCGGGGTGATTGTTTCAGCCAAAAAGACTAGGGGCGGATCAGGTTTTCAGATCGCTTTGGGATTCATGTTGGCATTTGTTTACATCATCCTCTTTTTGCTTTCAAGGACTTTTGCAGAAGCGGGGACGGCCTATCCGATTTTAGCAGTCTGGATTCCAAATATAGTTTTTGCGGCTACAGGATTGGTTTTGTATAAAACTGTGCCAAGATAATATGATAGGAAATTCAGGCATTAAGGATTACCTCATGCTTCATTTTATTGTGGCTATTTGGAGCATTACTGCCATTCTTGGAGTTTTGATAAGTATCGCATCGGTAGAGTTGGTGTTTTACAGGACACTTATTGCATCTGCCATGCTTGGCCTGATTTTCCTTTGGAAGAAAACCTCCATCAAGGTTTCCAAATCCGAATTGGTCAAAATTATTGGTACAGGCTTCCTCATTTCTATCCATTGGATTCTGTTTTTCTGGGCGGCAAGGGTTTCTACGGCTTCAGTTTGCTTGGCCGGCATGGCGACAACTTCCCTTTGGACGGCATTTCTCGAGCCTATCATCAACAAAAAAAAGATCAAAGGATTTGAGGTTTTTTTGGGTCTGCTTGTGATATCGGGGATCTATGTGATTTTCAGGTTTGAGTGGGGGTATTGGTTGGGATTGTCTATGGCTATAGGGTCAGCATTGATGGGAGCCTTATTTTCAGTCATCAATGGAAGACTTACCAAAAGGCATGATCCTTATGTACTGACTTTTTATGAAATGTTTGGAGCCTGTGTTTTTGCATTCATGATGCTTCCGGTCTATGCTTTTTTCTTTGCTGAAAATGGACTACAGCTGATCCCTGCACCGATGGATTGGTTGTGGCTGTTGATCTTAAGCGGCATTTGTACAGTATATGCCTTTTCTGTTTCGGTGGAATTGATGCGGAGGATTACAGCCTTTGCGGTTAACCTGACTGTAAATCTTGAACCTGTTTATGGGATTATCCTGGCAGTTTTGATTTTGGGAGAAAAGGAAAAAATGACTTCGGGTTTCTACTATGGGACTTTGATTATCTTGATTTCAGTGCTGATCTATCCGATTTACAATTACATTCTAAAAAGAAGAATGCCAAAGAGAATGTTGGGAACCTAGCCCAAAACGGGGTACAAGTTGGATTTGAAGACAATCCAAAGTCTTTAAATTTTTTCTCAATTTACATTTCCCCTTCAAAAACAAAATATTCCTTGTCCCATTCTTTTGGTTCAGGTTTTTGATCAAATAATCCAAACAATGTAGAACCGGAACCGGACATCGCGGCGTAGTATGCGCCCATATCGTACAAGGATTTTTTGATAGCTGCCAATTCAGGATATTTCGGAAAGATACTTTTCTCAAAATCATTTTGCAGCTCGGTTTTCCAAACAGTTTTATCCTTTAGGATGTGAGCAAGGTCTTTCTCAGGTTTCTTGGGATTTACGCCTGCATAGGCCTCTTTGGTGCCGATATGGATAGGAGGCTTGACTAGCAAAAGATGGTTACTTTTCAGGTCTACTTCGACAGGCTCCATGATTTCGCCTCGGCCTATTGCGATTTTTGGAGTATTGTCGATAAAAAAAGCGCAGTCACTTCCAAGTTGTGCTGCATAGTCTTCCAAAAACCAGTTTTCCAGATGGAGGTCAAAGAGGTTGTTCATCAGCGTCAGCGCAAAAGCTGCATCGGCTGAACCGCCGCCAAGACCCGCGCCCATAGGTATGTTTTTGTGCAGATGAATGTGTACAGGTGGCAGGTCGTTAAAATCCTTTCTAAGGATTTTTAGTGCTTTCAATATCAGGTTGTCTTTTTCCTCACCGGGAATAGCAATCCCGGAAGTGTCAAACACTGTCTTGTTGGCCAATATAATTTCCAAGGCATCATAAAGAGGAACCGGGACCATGCACGTTTCGATGTCGTGGTATCCGTCCTTTCTTTTGGCGGTAATATGTAGACCTAAGTTGATTTTGGCATTTGGAAATGAAATCATGGTAAAATCAGGATGTTTTGAAGAATTCAGTATCAATGATTCAGCTTTGAAATTAGAATTAAAAATTGAAATGGAAGATATGGATTGTTCTTTGAAAAATTTTTGAACCGAATATTTACGAATTCCATCTGTAAATCATCAAAATCAAACAGGTTACATTTTTTATCCTATTGATAGTTGAATAGCAATTATCCATATCCATTGTTGAATTTGATATATGATTATTTTTCTTTTGAAAAAAAACCAAGAAAAATAGCTTTTGGTTAGGGATATGTGAAATCGATACATTCTTTTGATTTGTGAATAAATATGAGTTCAGGATAGGTAAAAGTTTTATAAATGAATAATTTGCAGAATAAAATACTATATTTAAAACTTTTTCATTCATTATAAATATATGTTTACCATAAAAAATGAAATTAAATATTGTATCTCTGGAAATAGAGGTTTAATATTGTAGCACATTAGCCAAGAAAAAAGAACCACACCACATGTTTCAAATAGTCACTCCTCTAAGCTTTATTATTCTCATTTGTAATAAAAACTGAGGCACTGACATATTTGACCTACAACCATACAATGTTAAGTGCCTCAGATGATGGGGCACTTTTTTTATAAACCTATTAAACCAACCTGAAGTAACCATGAGTTTGAAAAAACACAGTTGGGAAATCAGTCAGAATGAAGAACATCCCGCAGGAAAAGCCATGCTATATGCCACGGGAATGTCTGATAAACAGATGAATCAGCCTTTTGTAGGGATAGCTAGTTGTGGCTATGAAAGTAACCCCTGCAATATGCACCTCAATGACTTTGCCGGTCTGATCAAGGAAGCTACAAGAGCTCATGGTCTGACCGGTTTGGTTTTTAATACCATCGGGATTTCTGATGGGATTTCTATGGGAACTTCCGGGATGCGGTATTCATTGGTGTCGAGAGAGATCATTGCCGATTCCATCGAATCATTTATCCTTGGCCATTCTTTTGATGCCTGTGTCGCAGTGGCCGGCTGTGATAAAAACATGCCGGGAGCCATCATGGGGATGCTGAGGATCAACAGACCTTCCATTATGGTTTATGGTGGAACTATTCGTTCCGGAAATTACAAAGGAGAAAAATTGAACATCGTATCTGCCTTTGAAGCCTATGGCAAAAGGGTAAAAGGTGAACTCAGCGATCAGGATTATCAGGGTGTCATTGAAAATGCCTGTCCGGGTGCAGGTGCCTGCGGAGGGATGTATACTGCCAATACTATGTCCTCGGCCATTGAAGCCATGGGCATGTCATTGCCATACAGCTCATCGACACCTGCTACAGCAGATGAAAAAGTCGCAGAGTGCAAGAATATATCCAAATATTTGACCATTCTTTTAGAGAGAGATATCAAGCCAAAAGATATTGTCACCAAGAAAAGTCTTGAAAATGCTGTCAGGGTAGCAGTTGCGCTGGGAGGAAGTACCAATGCGGTATTGCATATCTTGGCCATTGCCAAAACTGCCGGAGTGGACTTTACCTTGGCCGACTTTGAAAGAGTAAATCATGAAACCCCGCTTTTGGGCGATTTCAAACCTTCAGGTAAATTCCTAATGGAAGATTTATTCGAGCAGGGTGGATTACCTGCTTTTATGAAATATTTATTGAATAATGGCATGCTTCATGGCGACTGCATGACTGTGACAGGCAAAACTGTCGCTGAAAATCTTGCAGATATTGACCCTGTTATTCCTTCTATGGTGAATGTCATTCATCCATTGGAAACTCCCTTGAAAGAAACCGGACACCTCTGCATTTTGAAAGGAAATCTTGCTCCTGAAGGGGCTGTTGCCAAAATCACAGGAAAAGAAGGAAAATCATTCACAGGACCTGCCCGTGTTTTTGATTCTGAATTGGAAGCAAATGAAGGGATCAAAAATAAATTGGTAAACAAAGGTGAAGTTATTGTTATCCGCTATATAGGTCCCAAAGGTGGACCGGGAATGCCTGAAATGCTCAAGCCTACATCCATGATTATCGGAGCAGGTTTGGGTTCAGATGTGGCATTGATCACTGACGGAAGATTCTCAGGTGGAACGCACGGATTTGTGGTTGGACATGTGACGCCCGAAGCCTATTCAGGAGGACCTATTGGTCTTCTTCAAAATGGCGATATCATTACCATTGATGCGGATTCATTGACTTTGAGCTGTGCGGTCAGTGATGCTGAAATGGCGGAAAGGAAGAAGAATTGGAAAAATAAGGATTTGAGTGACCTTCAGGGTACACTAAAAAAATATAATAAACTCGTGTCCTCCGCTTCGGAAGGATGTGTGACTGATAAGTAATTTAAAATCATCAAATTCTATGATTAGAGGAGCAGACATCGTAGTGAGATCCTTGATCGCCGAAAATGCAGAATTCATCTTCGGTTATCCCGGTGGAGCAATTATGCCGGTTTATGATGCTTTGTATGATTATAGCGATCAGATCAAGCATGTGCTGACACGTCACGAGCAGGGAGCGATCCATGCCGCTCAGGGTTATGCACGGGTTTCAGGAAAAGTAGGAGTCGTACTTGCAACTTCAGGTCCCGGCGCCACCAACTTGATAACCGGTCTGGCTGATGCTCAAATCGACAGCACCCCTCTAGTCTGCATTACAGGACAGGTAGCTGCCCATCTATTGGGTTCAGATGCTTTTCAGGAGACTGACGTGATCGGTCTATCCATGCCGGGTACCAAATGGAACATTCAGGTCAGAAGGGTGGAGGATATTGCACCTGCCATTGCCAAGGCTTTTCATATTGCCAAAAGTGGGAGGCCGGGACCAGTATTGGTGGACATCACCAAAAATGCACAGGTAGAGTTTGGTGAATTCAATTATGAACCTTGTTTGGGAATCAGATCATATAGGCCATATGTTACAATCAATCCGACAGCCATTGCTGCGGCAGCTCAGCTGATCAATGACGCAAAAAGACCATACGTACTGTATGGACAGGGAGTAATCCTTGCCAACGCCGAAAAGGAGCTGAAAGAGTTTTTGGATAAATCCGGAATCCCCGCTGCTTCCACCTTGCTTGGTTCTGGAGCTATTTCTCAAGATCATCCTTGTTATGTCGGGAAATTAGGCATGCATGGTAACTATGCACCGAATCTTTTGACCAATCAATGCGATGTGTTGATAGCCATCGGAATGAGGTTTGATGACAGGGTTACCGGTGACTTGAAGCGATATGCAAAGCAAGCACAAGTAGTCCATTTGGAATTGGATCCATCGGAGATTGATAAAAATGTGAAATGTGCAGTTCCGGTTTTGGGGGATTGTAAGACCAGTTTACCTTTATTGACCGATGCTGTAAATTCCAATACCCACAGTGAATGGATCCAGAAATTCAGGGAATTGGATAAAGAGGAGAAAGCTGCCGTCATGTCTTACGATTTGGAATCTACCCATGGTGGCTTGCATATGGGAGAAGTCATTCAATTGATCAATCAGTTCAAGGATGAAAACGCCATTCTCGTGACAGACGTTGGTCAGCACCAAATGATCTCCTGGAGATATTATAATTACAAAGAATCCAGAACACAAGTTACCTCAGGAGGCTTGGGAACTATGGGCTTTGCACTTCCTGCAGCCTTGGGGGCACAATTACATGATTACAAAAGACAGGTTATCTGTGTGGTCGGAGATGGCGGGATACAGATGACCATACAGGAATTTGGAACCATCATGCAGACCAAGGCCCCCGTTAAAGTTGTCCTACTTAACAACAATTATCTCGGAATGGTGAGACAGTGGCAGCAACTCTTCTTTGATAAAAGATATTCTTTTACGGAGCTTGAAAATCCTGACTTTGTAAAAATTGCGGAAGCATACAAGCTCAAAGCTGTAAAAGTGACCGAAAGAGAAGAATTGAAAGATGCAGTAGCTCAGATGATTTTACATGAAGGACCATTCTTTCTTGAGGTTGTGGTGGAGAAAGAAGACAATGTTTTCCCGATGATTGCTACTGGTTGTTCGGTAGAAGAGGTAAGATTAAGTTAGGACTGAAATTGAATTTATGAACCGCTACACCATATTAGTATATACAGAAAATTTTATCGGGATTCTAAACCGCATCACGATTATTTTCACAAGAAGGGGAATAAACATTGATGCTTTGACTGCATCAGAGAGCCGCCTTGATGGTATTCATAAAATTACCATTGAGGTCACCGTGACAGATGAGCAAATTATACAGCTTTCCAAGCAAATTGAAAAAGTAGTGGATGTGATCAAGGTGTATTATTTCATGGATGATGAAGTGGTATATCAGGAAATCGCATTGTACAAAATTCCGATCGAGAGTTTGGATCCTGGGCTAGAAAGAGTCATCAGACAATTCAACGCACATATCATTGCTGCTGAAAAAGAATTTGTTGTACTGGAGTTTACAGGTCACAAAGAAGACACACAGGCTTTGCTTGAAATTTTGAAACCATTTAACCTCTTGGAATTTTCCCGTTCGGGAAGGGTAGCTATAGCCAAACCCAAATTTTCCATCACAGAATATTTAAATAATCAAACCTAATTTATCACACTATGAAACTGAAATTCGGATCAGTAGAAGAAAACGTAGTCACCAGAGAGGAATTTCCTTTGGAGAAAGCAAGAGAAGTATTGAAGGATGAAACCATTGCGGTATTGGGATATGGCGTGCAAGGCCCCGGCCAGGCGCTCAACCTGAGAGACAACGGTTTCAATGTCATCGTCGGACAAAGGAAAAACTCCAAAACTTGGGACAAAGCTGTTGCTGATGGCTGGGTACCGGGTGAGACTTTGTTTGAATTGGAAGAAGCTTGCGAAAAAGGCACAATCATTCAGTTCCTTCTTTCTGATGCTGGTCAGATTACACTTTGGCCGACCGTTAAAAAATACCTTACTCCTGGAAAAGCCCTTTATTTTTCCCATGGTTTTGGGATCACTTACAAGGAAAAAACAGGCATTATTCCCCCTGCTGATGTAGATGTAATCTTGGTTGCTCCAAAAGGATCAGGTACCTCTTTAAGAAGGATGTTTGTCGAAGGCAGAGGCTTGAATTCTTCTTATGCTATCTTCCAAGATGGAACAGGCAGAGCAAAAGATAGGGTAATTGCTCTTGGAATCGGAGTTGGTTCAGGATACTTGTTCGAAACAGATTTCTACAGAGAAGTGACTTCCGATCTTACCGGAGAAAGAGGTACTTTGATGGGTGCGATTCAGGGGATTTTTGCTGCTCAATACGAAGTGTTGAGAGCAAATGGACATACGCCATCTGAAGCATTCAACGAAACAGTGGAAGAATTGACTCAAAGCTTGATGCCATTGGTAGCCGAAAACGGAATGGATTGGATGTATGCCAATTGCTCCACAACTGCCCAAAGAGGTGCTTTGGATTGGTGGAAACCTTTCAGAGATGCCACCAAGCCTGTTTTTGAGGAATTGTATAACAGTGTAAAATCAGGAAAAGAAGCCCAAAAATCAATTGACTCTAACAGCAAGCCTGATTACAGAGAAAAATTGGAAGTTGAATTGAAAGAATTGAGAGATTCTGAAATGTGGCAAGCAGGCGCTACTGTCAGAAAATTGAGACCAGAAAATAACTGAGATAATTATGAGTGAAAAGCTATGGATATTTGATACTACCCTCCGGGATGGAGAGCAGGTACCGGGATGTCAGTTAAACTCCCAGGAAAAGATAGTGGTGGCGAAAGCTTTAGAAGAACTTGGAGTTGATATCATCGAGGCAGGATTTCCAATTTCCAGTCCAGGCGATTTCAATTCGGTAGTAGAAATTTCCAAAGCTGTATCTAATCCTATCATCTGCGCCCTTTCAAGGGCAGTGGAGAAAGACATAGAAGTCGCTGCCGATGCTTTGAAGTATGCCAAAAAAGGAAGAATCCATACAGGCATCGGAGTGTCCCCTTACCATATTCAATTCAAGCTGAGATCCACTCCTGAAAACATCATCGAAAGAGGTATAAGGGCGGTGAAATATGCAAAAAGCTTCGTCGAGGATGTTGAATTCTACGCTGAGGATGCAGGAAGGGCTGAGTTGCCATTCCTAGCAAAAATCATCGAAGCAGTGATCAAAGCCGGCGCAACGGTAGTTAATATCCCGGATACTACCGGTTATTGTCTTCCTGAGCAATACGGCGCGATCATCCGCTACCTGAAGGAAAACGTATCGAATATCGACAAAGCGATTATTGCAACACATTGCCACAATGATTTGGGGATGGCCACTGCTAATACCATAGCAGGGGTACAAAACGGCGCAAGACAAGCAGAACTTACGATCAACGGCATTGGGGAGCGTGCAGGAAACACCTCTTTGGAAGAAGTGGTCATGGCGATCAAATGCCACCATGCCATTCCGGTCCATACTAATATCAAGACCGAATTGATCTATGGGACAAGCAGGTTGATCTCAAAGTTGATGAACATGCCGGTGCAGCCCAACAAAGCGATAGTAGGAAGAAATGCATTTGCCCATTCCTCTGGCATCCACCAAGATGGCGTCCTCAAGCACAGAGAAAATTACGAGATCATCGACCCAAAAGAAGTTGGCGTTCATGAATCTACTATCGTCCTGACTGCGAGAAGCGGTAGGGCTGCACTCAAGTACCATTTGGATGCTTTGGGCGTAGAACTTGAAGGTGAACCGCTGCGTGAGGTATATGAGGAATTTTTGATTTTGGCTGATTCTAAAAGAGATATCGGAACAAAGGATCTGCTTTCCCTTGTTGGGAAGTTTATGGACGGTTCCTCCTTTATTGAACTTGGGAAAGTAAGCTACCAGTCAAACGGTGAAATCAAAGCCCATGTGGAACTGAAGGTTGGGGAGAAAAATTTTGAGGCAGACTCAACCGGCAACGGTCCTGTAGATGCGGTTTTGAAGGCAATTGAATCCATTGTCAAACCACAGATTGAGCTGGAGGAATTCCTCATCCAAGCGATAACCCATGGAAGTGATGATGTTGCCAAAGTACACATGAGGATTATTCAGGGTGACAGACCTTATTATGGTTTTGCATCCAATACAGATATCGTATTGGCTTCAGCACAGGCATTTGTGGATGCCCTGAACAAAATACCTGTCAAAGACAAAGTGATTGTAGCGTAAGTTAAGATGGAAAAAAATACATTATTCGATAAAATCTGGGATTCACATGTGGTGCGTTCCGTACCCAATGGTCCTGATGTCTTCTTCATTGATAAGCATTTTATCCATGAAGTGACAAGCCCGGTAGCATTTCTGAATCTGGAAAAAAGAGGCATTGGTGTTCTTCATCCCGACAGGACAGTCGGCACGCCAGACCACAATGTACCTACTGTCGATCAGGACAAAACCATCAAGGACAAGCTTTCCCGTATGCAGGTTGAAAAACTGAGGGAAAACTGTAAAAAGTATGGCATAGAACTGTATGATTTGGGATCAGATCACCATGGTATTGTCCATGTGATTGGTCCGGAGTTGGGCATCACCCAACCGGGCATGACCATAGTCTGTGGCGACAGCCATACCTCAACCCATGGTGCTTTTGGGGCGATTGCATTTGGAATCGGAACCTCTGAAGTGGAAATGGTTTTGGCGACACAATGCATCATGCAGACCAAGGCTAAAAAAATGCGGATAACTGTAGATGGTGAATTAGGGGCCGGAGTGACTTCCAAGGACATCATTCTCTATATCATTGCCAAGATTTCGGCTGCAGGGGCAACAGGGTACTTTGTGGAATATGCAGGTTCGGCTATCCGAAGCTTGAGCATGGAAGCAAGGATGACCATCTGCAACATGAGTATCGAAATGGGTGCCCGTGGAGGTTTGATAGCTCCTGACGAAACCACATTTGCCTACCTCAAGGGAAAACAGTATGCACCAAAAGGTGAAGCGTGGGACAAAGCTGTAGCTTATTGGAAAACGCTGAAAACAGACGAAGGTGCTGTTTTTGACAAAGAATATACTTTTGATGGCACTGATATCGAGCCGATGATAACCTACGGTACCAATCCTGGTATGGGTATCAAAATCAAAGGCAACATCCCGACAACCGAAGGAATGGAAGGAAGCAATAAAATCTCCTATCTCAAATCTTTGGAATATATGGGTTTTGCCCCAGGTGAACCAATCAAAGGGAAAAAGGTGGATTATGTATTCGTAGGAAGCTGTACGAATGGCAGGATCGAAGACATCCGCTCGGTAGCTGCTTTTGTCAAAGGAAAACACAAGGCGGATAATATCACCGCTTGGATTGTTCCAGGATCAAGAGAAGTAGAGAAAATGGCGCATGAAGAAGGTTTGGTAAAAATATTGGAAGATGCCGGTTTCGAATTGAGACAACCGGGCTGTTCAGCCTGTCTTGCCATGAATGACGACAAAATTCCTTCAGGTAAATATGCCGTGTCTACTTCCAACAGGAATTTTGAAGGAAGACAAGGTCCAGGTGCAAGAACACTTTTGGCCAGTCCACTTACGGTCGCAGCTGTAGCCGTAACAGGCGTAATCGCAGATCCAAGGGAAGTATTTTAATCAAAAAGAAAGAAAAAATGGCTTACGATAAATTCAATATACTTACCAGCACAGTTGTTCCTTTACCTGCCGAAAACGTCGACACGGACCAAATCATTCCGGCCCGCTTTCTAAAAGCTACCGAAAGGGAAGGTTTCGGAGACAACCTGTTCAGGGATTGGAGATATGATGTAGAAGGAAATCCCAAAAAGGATTTTGTGCTCAACGATCCAACGTACTCAGGAAAAATTCTCCTTTCAGGAAAAAATTTCGGTTCAGGTTCCAGCCGTGAACATGCGGTTTGGGCAATCTATGATTATGGATTCAGGGCAGTTGTTTCAAGTTTCTTTGCTGATATTTTCAAAAATAACTGTCTGAATATCGGTGTTTTGCCGGTGACCATCAGTCCCGAATTTGCAGAGGTTTTGTTTAAAGCTGTTGAAGCTGATCCAAAGACAGAAGTTGAAATAGATATCGACAAACAAAAAATCACACTGCTAAGTACAGGAGAATCTGAATCTTTTGACATCAATTCCTACAAAAAGGAAAACATGAAAAACGGTTTTGACGATATTGATTATCTCTTGAATATCAAGGATGAAATTGCTGCTTTCGCCGAAAACAGGTAAGCGGATTCTAATCATCCTTCTTAAACATTAAAACCAGCAGCACGCATTTGTAAACTTTGTGCCAAACTCCAAAAAATGGGTCATCACAGGAAAATAGAAATCATGGATACCACTCTGAGGGATGGAGAACAGACCTCGGGAGTTTCCTTTCTACCTTCAGAAAAACTTCAGATAGCCAAACTGCTATTGGATGAAATGAAGGTGGATAGGATCGAAGTGGCTTCTGCCCGGGTTTCTGAAGGGGAAATGGAAGGGGTGAAAAGGATTACTCAATGGGCTGCCGAAAAAGGATATCTGGATAGGGTAGAAGTGTTGGGTTTTGTCGACACCCCCGATTCTATCAATTGGATAAAGGAAGCCGGAGGGAAGGTTCTTAACCTTTTGACCAAAGGCTCTCTCAATCACCTGACCCATCAGCTTCGGAAAACCCCGGAGCAACATTTCAAGGATATTGAAAGAAGCGTGCTCTATGCCCGTGAAAATGGTATTTCGGTCAATGTTTACTTGGAAGATTGGTCCAATGGCATGAGAAATTCCATGAATTACACCATGGATTTGATTGGTGTATTGGTACAGCTTCAGGTAAGGAGAATTATGCTTCCCGATACTTTGGGACTGCTCAATCCCAGAGAAGTGTCCCATTTTCTCAAGCTGATTACGAGTGAATATCCCGACACCCATTTTGATTTTCACGCACACAATGACTATGATTTGTCAGTAGCCAATGTGCTCGAGGCAATTTATAACGGCGTTGGTGGTATCCACACCACGGTTAATGGATTGGGAGAAAGGGCCGGAAATGCGCCATTAGAATCAGTAATTGCGGTTTTGAAGGACTTTACAGACTTTAAGCTGAACGTCAAAGAAAACAAAATCTATCGCGTCAGCAAGTTGGTAGAGCAATTTTCCGGTCAGCACATCCCTGCCAACAAACCGGTAGTAGGTGAAAATGTATTTACCCAAACTGCCGGAATCCATGCCGATGGGGACAATAAGAAAAATCTTTATTTCAATGATTTGCTTCCCGAGCGATTTGGCCGTCAAAGAAAATATGCTTTGGGCAAGACATCAGGAAAAGCCAATATTGTCAAAAACCTGCAGGAATTGGGAATCTCGCTTGAACCTGACGAACTGACAAAAGTTACCCAAAGGATCATTGAATTGGGGGACAAGAAAGAACGTGTGACTACAGAAGATTTGCCTTATATCATTTCTGATGTGTTGCAGAACAATTCCATCTCCCATGATATATTCATTGAAGGCTATAACCTCAGCCATTCTAAGGGCTTGAGACCCACTGTGCAATTGAAGATCAACATCAATGGCGAAAGCTATGAAGAAGGGTCTTCAGGGGATGGTCAATACGATGCTTTCATGAAGGCATTGAAAAAGATTTACAAATCCTTGAATAAAGAATTGCCGGTTTTGACCAATTATAGTGTGACCATTCCTCCAGGAGGAAAGACTGATGCTTTTGTGGAAACAGTCATCACCTGGGATTTTGGAAGGATATTCAAGACCAAAGGATTGGACAGCGATCAGACAGTGGCTGCATTGAAGGCTACTGAAAAAATGCTGAACATCATTGAAAAAATAAAAAAAACAGAGCCGGGAATCGGAACTCACCCGGACGAAAACCCTGAACTTGATAAAAAGAATTTCTATGGAAATGAATATAGCGCTATTGCCGGGTGACGGCATAGGCCCGGAGGTAATTGCACAGGCAGTCAAAGTTGTAAAAGCTGTAGCTAAGAAATTTGGTCACACCATCCATTTTGAGGAAGCGCCCGTAGGGGCTGCTGCGATTGACCTTACAGGTAATCCTTATCCGGATGAGACGCATGAAGTATGTTTGAGAGCGGATGCTGTACTTTTCGGAGCTATAGGAGATCCCAAATATGACAATGATCCCAAAGCCAAAGTTAGACCTGAACAGGGATTATTGGCAATGAGAAAGAAATTGGGATTGTTTGCCAATGTCCGGCCGACCTTTACTTTCCCTTCTTTGGTACATAAATCTCCTTTGAAATTGGATAGGATCGAAGGAGTGGATTTGGTTTTCTTTAGGGAGTTGACCGGAGGGATATATTTTGGTGAACCAAGAGGAAGAAACGAGCAGGGCACCAAAGCATTTGACACCAATGTTTATTCCAAGGAAGAAATCACGAGGTTGGCAAGAATGGGATTTGAAGCAGCCCAAAAGAGAAGGAAATTATTGACATGTGTGGACAAAGCCAATGTCTTGGCTACTTCCAGACTTTGGAGGGAAACAGTGCAGGAATTGGCTCCGGAATATCCTGACGTCAAAGTGGAATATGAATTTGTAGATGCTGTCGCCATGCGTTTGATCCAATGGCCAAAAGCATATGATGTGTTGATCACTGAAAACCTATTTGGAGATATCCTGACAGACGAAGCCTCAGTGATTTCAGGTTCTATGGGTTTGATGCCTTCTGCCTCCTTGGGTACCGACAACAAGCTTTTCGAACCTATACACGGTTCTTATCCGCAAGCTGCAGGTAAAGACATCGCAAATCCATTGGGCACGATACTTTCGGCAGCGATGATGTTTGAGTATGCATTTGATCTTAGGGAAGAAGCAAAGGCCATCTCTGATATTGTAAACAGGTCCTTGGCTGAAGGAATCGTAACAGAGGATATCGCCGAAGGCGGAAAAGCGTATAAGACCTCTGAAGTAGGGGATTGGCTGGCAGCCAATATTTGATCAATCGACGTCCTGAAAAAATAGAAAGACAAAGCCGTTGGGAACTCCCAACGGCTTTGTCTTAATTGGTGACTTTTGCCTAGAATAACTACTTTTCTTCAGGGCATTCCACCTCTATTAGTTCTTCTGTTTGCCATTCAACATCCAAATGGACACCGTAGAAGGCACTTTGAGGTACCATGATTGAGAGTGAATTCCCTTTATATGTCGTAAATAGTCCCGGAGAAGGATTTCCTGATGGAGCAGAAGGATAACCCTGGATTTTGACAGCTTCATTTCCTGCCTTAAGTCTCCATCCTTCATTCAAAGTAATCGTGATTGTAACCATTCCTCCACTAGCGGCGGAGAAAGCCACGGTACCGGCATTCTTGGTCTGCCCAGCAAACAAGGTTACTGATTTGGCGCTTCCTGAATAAGCAGTATAAGTAGCCCAGTTACCTCGATTGATATACCTTAAAGTTCCAGAAGTATTTCCATTTGCTGCCCAGGCAGTCTCACCTTTCCAAACGAAATCATAGCAAGGTTCCTCACATTCATTGAGCGTAAGCATAACCGCTGTCCTTTCACTGGCACATTTTGTCTCATCATCCACAGCTTCAGCATAATAAGTCACTGTTTGAACACCACCTATTGATTCATCATAAGTTAAGGAAGGATCATCAACTATATTTCCATCTTTATCGTACCAAACGATGGTGATTCCTTCGGGAACATCTATAACAGTAGCAGTAAGTATATCATCACAGTCCCCTTCTTGATCTCCGCCTGATATCGGTGCAGCAGGCAAAGGATGGATAGTCAACACGGCGCCTTCAGACATATTACTTGAACAACCGTTTACAAAAGCTGCATAATAAGTTTTTGAACCCACTTCATCCAATTTTGGATCTTCAACTGGTACAAATTCTTCACTTTCATTTTTTTCATACCATTGTAGTGTATATCCCTCAGGAATAGAACCATCCAATGATGCTCTCAGTACCAGGCCTTCTTCATCACATGACTCACCACCTTTCACTATTGGTGCATCAGGTTTTTTCTCCAAAGTGTAGCAAAAACGAAGGTTACTTAAATCAGCAGGGCCACCACTGGAATTGGTTGGAGAAGCCAATCCAGAATCACTTCTAATATCTCCTTCATAGAAATATACGTTGGCATTTGCACCACCCTTTACAACAGCAGCAAGGTATTTCACGCAGTATCCGTCGGGAACTTCAATGCTCCAAGAAACAAAAGTGCCATCTGTATTGGCTGTTATTGCACCAAATGTGGCAGTATTGTTTGTGAATGGAGTATCTATTTGGCCAAACGAATTTTCAAAAGAACCGATTCCGTATGCGGTTGCGACTTGACCACAATCTACGTTTCCATCGCCAATTATATAAGGAGTAATTCCAACTTGGGATTCTGGCGTAGAAGCAGTTCCTGTTGAAGGAATCCTCGCATTCTCCAATCCATTTCCATAAGGATTCAATTTAAAAGCAGAAAGTTCTTCACTGCTTACCTTACTAACATCGTCAGGCACAGGGTCCTCAAACTGTGAACAAGCCACCATAAAGGCGACTAGGGCTAGCATCCAAACCTTGTTTAGATGGCTGTAAAAAGATAATTTTTTCATAATGATTTTGGGTTTTTTTATTGTTATTCTAATTTATAGAAATTTAAAAATACCTCAAAATTGAATTTCAATAACAGATATATGATTTTTATCATACTTTTTATAATAATAATGACATTACAATTAATAATAATATTTTTCCTAGAGTCTTTTGATAAGGCTATCTTTTTTAAGAAATAATTCTGTTTTTTGAGGGCGAAAAAATTGCCTCAAAATGGGCAAAAAATGAATATTAATTTTTATTTATTTAAAAAAAATATCTAAAAGAAATTTTTAATAATTACCAATTCAAAGTTTAAAAAATGTTGCTTTATGCAAAATAGACCATTTACCTATCTTTTTTACCTGCAGTATTTAGGACTTAGGTATCACGGTTGGCAAAAGCAACCCGGAGTCAAAACGATACAGGGGACGTTGGAAAAGGCATTTCGCTTCGTATTAGGTCATGAGGATTTTACCATCCTCGGGGCAAGCCGGACTGATGCAGATGTTTCCTGTAATCGTGGTGCTTTTGAATTGTTTTTGAAACATGAAATCTCTTCAGATCTTCTCAGTACATTAAATTCATTTCTCCCGTCAGATATCAGGCTCTTGGGGTTTGAGTCTGTTCCCTTGACCTTTAATATTATTCAGGATGTCATTTGGAAAGAATACCGATATCATTTTGCAATTGGGGAAAAATTTCACCCATTTGCGGCAGGAAACCTGACATTTTTTAAAGAAAAACCTGATCTTGATTTGATGAAAAAGGGCGCAAAACTTTTTGTTGGGATACATGATTTCCGGCGATACTGCTCCATCGATAAAGTGACAGATGATTATAGCAGGGAAATTTTAGAGTCTGACATTTGTACCCATTCTGATGCTGGAAAAGGCTTTATTCCGGAAAAAGCTTTCACTTTTTCCGTCAAGGGGAAAGGATTTCTCAGGTATCAGGTTAGGATAATGATGGCGGCTTTGATGGACTTGGGATTGGGAAAAATAACATTGGAAGATTTGAAAAATGCTTTGGATTCAGACCATACAAGTCCTATATCAGTTGCTGTTCCTGCAAATGGATTGGTTTTAGAAAGGGTTGAATTCAAAAAAATAAGGGCTGATAAATTTCAGCCCTTATTCTTACCCTAATCGGTATCTTGATATCTATTTTGTTACCAATTAAAAGGGGAACAAGTTTTCGTTTTTATAGGTCCATAAACTTGTTCATGATATCTTCAGAAATCCCTGTATTGGAATAACCGCCGTCATGAAACAGGTTCTGCATGGTGACCATTCTGGTCAAATCTGAAAACATGGTAATGATATAATCTGCACAAGCTTCAGCAGAGGCATTTCCAAGTGGTGACATGGAATCTGCAAAGTTATAGAAGGTATCAAATCCGCCGATACCTGTCCCCGCCGTAGTTTTGGTAGGGGATTGGGAAATGGTATTTACCCTTACTTTTTTCAGCTTGCCATATCTATATCCATAACCTCTCGCGATGCTTTCCAAAAGTGCTTTTGCATCAGCCATATCGGTATAAAAAGGATAAACTCTTTGTGCTGCTATGTAAGAAAGTCCAAGAATAGAACCCCATTCGTTCATGGCGTCCATTTTCTCTGCTACCTGCATCATTTTGTGAAAAGATACTGAAGAGACATCATAGGATTTTGCAGCCCATTCGTAATTGAGGTCCCCATAGGAGCGTCCTTTACGGATATTTGGGGACATGCCGATGGAGTGAAGCAAAAAGTCGAAGTTACCACCCAAATACTCACGGGCTTCGGTATATAGTTTTTCGATATCTTCCAAAGAAGTTGCATCAGCCGGAATGACGATGGTATTGCATTGCTCTGCCAATTCCTTGATAGCTCCCATTCTCATGGCGATAGGTGCGTTGGTCAATACAAACCTTCCACCCTGTTCGTGTGCCTTGATGGCAGCTTTCCAAGCAATGGAGTTTTCATCTAAAGCTCCTGTGATGATTCCGAGTTTTCCTTTCAATAAATTCTCTGGCATGATATGTTCTTTTGATTTGGTCAAATATTGTGTAAAAATAAGGAAAAAAATAAGATTTGGAGATAAGGGTAGCGTTAGTAGTAATTGTAAAAAGTATAGGGCACCAAGAATTAAGTACCAAGAACCAAGTTTCAAGTATCAAGACGCGAGAATCAAGAGTCGAGAGCTGAGAATTCAAAACCGAGTTCCAAGATGCGAGATAAAGGCATGGGATTAGAAGGGAATGGTAAGAGGAAAATGGAATGAGTGAACCTAAAATTGGCCGAATTACAATGATTTTGAGCTAATCGGTCGAGGGGTTTTTTGAGCACTTTGCTTTCAACCAGCACAATTACTTGAACAAAAGTAAAAAGCTTCAAGTTTGCAGATCATTCTGCCTAACGCAAAGCCCATGTTGGTATAATATTAATTGTTAGCTGTAGTTTTTTCTTCCATTTATAATAAAGTCCGTTAGTCTTAAAATCAGTGGGAAAGTAAGAAATACTAACCATATCATTGTATGTCTTGGGAGGATTTGATATTTGTAATTAAGACCATAAACAATCCCTACATATATTATACAGAGTAAAGAATGCCCAAAGTAAACTTGCTCGTCTGAATATCTGTCAATATGGTCTTTGTTGTTCTCTTTTAGGTCGCGTCTATAATTCCCATGTTTACTTGGGATAAATGCTGCAAGAAGCATGTAGTTTTGCATTATATAAACTGCTGAAACACCTAATAAGAAAAATTGAAGTCCAATATAAAGTCCGTCAGATAGGTATGAGCTTTCAATGTCTGGATTGTTAAATACTCTAAAAATATTATCTACAGCAAACGCAAACATAATTACCGTACTCCAAACACTTAATGTTAATCGCGTTGTTTTCGATAAATGTAGGTTTGTGAAAGCATTTAAAATTGAAAATGCTACTAACAAAAAAGCAATTGTCAATATGGAATAGGCAAACCAATTACGGTAGTTTGTAAATCCATAGTCAATAGTCCAATATACCAATGAAAGTGATAAAAGAAGTGTAATTCCTTCTGTTAGCTTTACGGTTACTCTTTCTTTATGAGAAATTGCAAATGCTAACGCATAGAAAAAAATGAAATAGTAAGGCCAACTTTCAATATGGTTTTCGAAAATGTAAGTGTGTTCTCTTTTCCCGGGAAGAAAATTGAGCAAACTAAAAAAATATGAACCAACAAATATTAATATAACTGTTTTCCAATTGTTCGAAACTCTGAAACTCTCAAATAATAGTCCTGCAAATAGTGCTAATAGACTTACTGAGAATAATTTCCTGTCGCTTACTGAAGCTCTGTAGCCAATATAAAATGTTAATAGCAACCCAATTACTCCCAACGCAATTACTAAATATTTAAGGTCAAACCCTTCTGATTTTTTTCTGGTATTATTTTTTCTATTAGAAGCCAATGAAAGTTTTTTTTATTGTCGCCTTAAAATTACAGCTAACTCGAAAACCTAACATCCTAATAACAATTAGAAATTATCAAGATTCAAGAAATATATCTAACCTAATATCAGTTAACCATATAACCAATAACCAATTAACCAACCAACAATTACAACCATTAGAACAATTACAACCCTTTATCAATTACCTCCCAAGTAACTCCCTCGCGCTTTCAAACGCAGTTGGAGATGGATTGGAACCGGCTATCATTTTGGCGATTTCAAGGATTCTTTCTTCACCTTGCAAAAGTTTGATTTTACTGATTGTCTTGTCCGAACTATTATCTTTAAATACAAAGTAATGTTGGTCGCCTTTGGCAGCCACCTGTGGCAAATGGCTGATGCAGATGACTTGGTGCTGATTGGCGATGTCCTGCATCATCCGGACCATTTGAAGGGCGATTTCACCAGAAACACCTGTATCTATTTCATCAAAAATCAAAGTCGGCAGTGCCATTTTATCAGCCATGATATACTTGATGGCAAAAATCAATCTGGAAAATTCACCACCTGAGGCCACCTGTTTCAATGCCTGTGGTTTGACTCCTTTATTGGCTGAAAAAAGGATATCAATCTGATCCATTCCAGTTTTGGTTGGAGAAACTTGCTGATGTGAAAACTCAACCTGCGCATTTTCCATACCCAATTGATGCAAAAGTTTTGCAAGTTGGGAGGCAAATGGATGAAATGCTGATTTCCTTTTTTCGGAAAGGGCTTTGCCTTTTTCGGTCAATTCTTTCTCTGCGGCTTCTTTGGATTTTTTCAGTTTCTCCAGTTCTTCATCCAGATTCTCCACCAAAAAGACTTTGTCGGCCAATTCGTTTTCCAAAGCGATCAGTGCTTCCACTGTATCCAAACCATGTTTTTTCTGCAGGTGGTAAATTTTGCTTAACCTCATCCTGACAGCCTCAAGCTTTGCAAAATCAACTTCAATCTGCTCATCCTCTTCTTCGAGACTTGCTGAGATATCTTTCAATTCAATCAAAGCGCTTTGAAATCGTTCACCAAATGTCTCAAATCTATGTGCATATTTTGAAAGCTGTTGCACACCTTGATTGGCCAGAGCCAAAAGCTTCAAGGCGCCAAATTGCTCGTCTTCCATTTGGGAAAGGACTTCCTGGATTTTGGACTTGATGTCTTCGGCATTTTCTAAGATTTCCTGCTCACTTTCCAGCTCATTTTGTTCACCTTCCTGAAGTTTCAATTCAGACAATTCCTCCAGCTGAAATCTATTGAAATCAGCCTCTTTCTTCATTTCCAAAGCTTCTTGACTTAGCTTTTCAAATGCCTTTTTTGCAGACTGGAATGACCTGAAAGTTGATAAATAAGAAGCTTTTTCTTGATGGCTTCCCGAAAATGCATCCACCAAATCCAATTGGTATTCACCTTCTCCAAGTTGTAGGTTGTCATGCTGTGAGTGGATATCCATCAGTGCCTTACCAAGGTCTTTCAAGGTTTCAAGCTTTACAGGAGTATCATTGATAAATGCCCGAGATTTACCGTTCGGGCTGATTTCCCTTCTGATGATGCATTCTGGATCAAAATCAAGGTCTTCATTTCTAAAAAAATCTTCCAATCCGTAATCTCCAATAGCAAAATTCCCTTCTACCACACACTTTTTGTCAGGGTTCAAGAGTGCTTTGGTATCTGCCCGATTCCCAAGCAATAGTCCAACAGCTCCCAGCATAATTGATTTACCAGCCCCTGTTTCACCGGTAATCATACTGAGATTTGGGCTTGGCTTCATTTCCAGGCCTTGGATCAGGGCATAATTGGCAATGCTAAGGGAGCGGAGCATTTATGGGTTTGAATTTTTTTGAAAGAAATTAGGAAATATAAGTATCAACCTTTAAGAAGGTCATTGTACCTTTTTGAGTTGTTAGGGTCAATTTTGAGGAGGATTTCTACCGCTTCAGTTCGTGTTTCTTTTGGTGCATTCTGAAGAACCCGCATGATTTCATCTCTTTTGGCATCTAAAAAAGCAATCACAAAAATGCTGTTGGGCTGAGTCGTATTTGCCTCTTCCACCAATTGAAATGCCGTTATCATATTTTGGTAGGCTTCCTCTGGGTTTGTTAAGAGTAAATCCAAGCCTTTTCTATGGTAAAGATATATGGCCTCACGGATTGGTCCGAAAACCGAAGACGTATATATGTCATTGATCAGCCAATACCTGTTTCTCCTATCATTGGGATTTGGTGCCCATCCTGCCCGGTTGGATTGTTGGGCATTATTGACAATTCCGTTTGCAATTTCAAAATAGGGAGTACCCCCTCGTAATGAAAAACTGTCATAATCAAATCCCAAAGCTATGTAAGCGTAGTATGCCAACAAAGAACTGATATTGTTTAAAAATGCAAACCTGTTAAACTCCAAAGGTTGGGAGAGTAGGTATTCAAATCCCCAATTCCGATCTATGAAATTGAGAATCATACTTTCATAGTTTGTTCCATATACAGGCCTTACTGTTTGAATCTGAACAGTAGCATTGTAGACCCCTACTTGTGGCATGTCTGAAATGGTGATCAAAATATTCCCCTTGATTCTTTCAAAGGCCTGAAATTGGTCACCTGTCCATGTTCTGCCATTGAGGAATTGTTCGAAACTGGTTTTCATGTTTTCGAAAATAGCAGTCTCCTGGGTACGTGCTCTTTCACTGTTAATGATAATTGAAAAATTCAATTCTTGAGCAAAAGAGGGGGTTGATATAAAAAAAATCAGAAGTAGTACCGCAAGTCGAATCTTCATGGAGAATGGGTTTTCTTTTAAAGATAACGATATTCTTTTTGTCAGATTTTTACGGGAAGATTTTTAATTTCTCTTAAAATCATCTGAGCGATTTGATCCTTTGGAAGGACTGCAGATTCAAGGGATTTTCCATCTTCGGTAAATATCCTGACCTTGTTAGTATCCAATTGGAATCCAGCACCGGCATCTCTCATTGAGTTGAGCACGATCAAGTCAAAGTTTTTCTTTTGGAGTTTGGTTTTTGCATGAAATTCTTCATTCTCTGTTTCCAATGCAAAACCGACATGAATTTGACTTGGAGCTTTGTTTTTTCCAAGTGTATATGCAATGTCTATGTTTTTAACCAACTCAATGGTCATTCCATCTCCTTCTTTTTTTATTTTTTCTGAAGCTACATGCTTTGGGGCATAATCGGCCACAGCTGCTGCAAAAACACAAATATCCATCTCCTTGTGAAGATTGGATGTAGCTTGATACATTTCTTCCGCACTCCTGACAGGATAAATTTTTATGGAAGGATTTTCCGGCTTTACAGCACCCACACCCAAAATGAGATGAACTTCTCCACCCTGGTCAGCAAATGAATCAGCGATTGCAGCACCCATTTTACCTGAAGAATGGTTGCTGATAAATCTTACAGGATCAATGGCTTCTTGGGTAGGTCCAGAAGTAATCAGTATTTTTTTTCCTTTGAATTCAAGTCCTTTGGCGAAGTGACTGATCACAAAATCAAGAATGTGTTCAGGTTCCATGAGTCTTCCCTGTCCGGAAAGTCCACTTGCCAATTCGCCTGTTTCAGCTTCAAGTATGATGTTGCCAAATGATTTGATTCTGTTAAGGTTTTCCCTTACAGAAGGATGCTGGTACATGTCCAAGTCCATGGCCGGAGCGACCATCACAGGGCATCTCGCGGAGAGGTAGGTAGCAGAGAGTAAATTATCACAAATACCATTGGCAAACTTGCCCAAAGTGTTGGCACTGATTGGTGCCACTAAAAATAGATCAGCCCATAAGCCCAAATCAACATGATTGGTCCATACCCCGGAATTTGGATCGTGAAACCGATGATGCACAGGCCCTTTGGAAAGGGTGCCTAAGGTTAAAGGGGTAATAAAATCAAGAGCAGAAGTACTCATTATGATTTGTACTTCTGCTCCTTCTTTGACAAGAAGCCTGGTAAGGACAGCAGACTTGTAAGCCGCTATGCTTCCTGTGACTCCCAATAAAATTTTTTTCCCCTTTAAAAGCATTATTCAGTTGGTGCCTCAGGACGTCTGAAATACAATTTATCTTCCAAAAACTCCTCCATAGCCAATGAAGATGGCTTTGGCATTCTTTCGTAGAATTTGGAGATTTCGATTTGCTCTTTATTCTCGAATACTTCTTCAAGATTATCCACAGTAGAGGCAAATTCAGAAAGCTTGTTGTTCAATTCTTCTTTCATGCTGGAAGAAATCTGTTTTGCTCTTTGGGAAGCAATATGGATGGATTCATATAAGTTTCCAGATTTTTCAGAAATCTTATCCAAATCTCTAGTGATAATTGATGGATTAACTGCCATATTTTTTTAATTTAAATTGCTGCTTTATTATTTGTCTTTTTCGAGGTCTTCACTTTTATCAGCTTCATTGAGAGCTTTTGCCTTAGCCAACTCATCCTCATATTCCTTTTTCAATGTTTGGTGTGCAAGTAATTCAACTTGGGATTTTTTGACCAATTCATCTACACTGCCAATATATTTGCTTTCAGGATATTTCCTTTTGAACTGCGATGCAAATTTGGAAACATCCTTTAGCCTCTCTTCCTTTTTGTCAAAAACACTCCGTTCTCCATAAGCCAACGACACCTCTACTAATTTATAGCCAAGTTCTTCATTGTGTTTGCTATCTGGATAGCTTTTTGCAAAATTTTGAAAATTGATGATGCATGCCCTGTAAAAATCTCCAGGGTATAAACCTTCCGTAAGTCTGAGGTAAAGCAATGAT
The DNA here is from genome assembly GCF_024741135.1 of Aquiflexum gelatinilyticum. GTDB lineage: Bacteria > Bacteroidota > Bacteroidia > Cytophagales > Cyclobacteriaceae > Cognataquiflexum > Cognataquiflexum gelatinilyticum. The sequence goes on along the minus strand of NZ_JANSUY010000024.1, from coordinate 86,737 downwards.
TCCTGATATGCTTTTTCTTCAAATCTGATCTGAAGGTCCTCGATCATTGCAGTTGCCCTTTCGTATGAATCTGATTCCGGGAATCTGTTGATAAATATCTGAATGGCATTTACCGCATCGTGACTGCTTTTCTGATCAAGGTTGTAATCCGGAGCATCAAGATATAGGGAATATGCATTCATAAACAAAGCTTCTTCAGCCATCGGGCTTCGGTTGTATGTTTGATAGAAAGTATTGAAGTATCCAGCAGATTCTATGTATCTCTTTAATTTAAAATGGCAGTAGGCATAATTGAAATCCGCAAGCTCAGCTTTTTCACTTCCTCGGATTACAGGAAGGACTTTGTCATATAAGATAATAGCTTTATTGAATTCCCCTTCATTGTAATATTTATTGGCCCCTTCATAAAGTTCCTCCCAATTTGTGCTTTTTTCTAATTTATAGAATCCGGAACATCCTGAAATTGAAACAAGGAGAATAAAAGGGATAATGTAAAGGGAGAATTTTTTCATTGCTTTTTGGAGGCGCAAATATAAAGGAATATTCATTTGAAACCAATTATTTAACAAACGGGAGAAGGTCTTACTTCTTTACAACGAGTTTTTTGGTGACGATATTTTTGTTGTCAACGAATAAAGTATAAAAATAAACTCCAGGGTTGAAATCTGCGACATTGATCACAAGGCTCTTTTGAAGTGGATCTAATTGGTATTCAGCAACAGGGTTTCCGATGAAACTGTTGATGCTTATTTTCACAACTGCTTTGGGATTTTTGATCATATAATCAATCTGTGCCATCCTGTTGGTTGGATTTGGATAGGCACCACCTATACTGATATCTTTATGGTTGGTTTCATCTGCACTTGGATTGAATACTTCATATACGGATTCTATCACAAATACATCTCTGATGTTGGTACTGTTATAGAAATGAAGATCAAAGTTTCCTTTGGTTTCTGTGATGCCTAATTCAAACTCAAGGTAAAGGTCTGTAAAGATCTCTCCCGGTTTTAGGCTGATTTTTATTTTGGAAAGGTCTCTTTTCGGGTCAAAGCATTTTTCACCGATACAGATTTTTACATTTTGTGAAGAACCGATATTGCCTCTGAGAAACTTGAGGCTGTATTCTTTTTCCTGGTTACTTTCGTTTTGTATGATCAGGGATTTTCTCTGAGAACTGCCGATGGTGCCACTGAATTCGATGTTTTCGGACAGAACCCTAACCTGTGCTTCCGAAAATAAGGGAAGCATGAACAGGATGCAGGTAAAAAGTAAGAAAATCCGTTTCATGTAGATGTCTATCAATAGGCCTATTCGCTGTGTTACAGTTAAACTTGATACGTATAAATTTAACAAATAGGTTTGGTGTTTTCATACTATGACGGTTAAAAATTGTTAACCTTTTATAAAATTTTTTCAAGGTTAGGCCGTTTGACTTCGGCCATTTAAATTTTGGTTTTCACCATTTTTCATTTAGTTTCCTGATTTTAGTTTTTCCTCTAAAAGTTTTTGTATTTCCTCATCAGTTGGAGGAGGTATGACAGCATCTGGTTCGTTAAAAAAATTAAATCTGTTTTTATCCCTTTTTTTTGGTGTTCGCCATTCATTGATAGCCTCCATAGTCGGTTTTTCGCTTTCTCGCCAATTAAAACCTTCCAATTGTTTGTCTTTTTCTTCTATCATATGTGGAGGTTTGAAGTTGCCCTCGGGTTTAACTAGCCAATTGATCTTCTTTATATTTTCTTCTTCAAAGAACATCATAATATTTGCACAAAGCATTTTGTTCATTCCCCGTAAAAGGGTATCTCCGACAAGATCGAAATAAATGGACTCACCATTGCCCTGGATATGCAACCTGCTGATTTTTTGATCTTTGAAATATCCGGTCATCTTCCTCCCTTTCATTTGGTTGAAATTTCCGATGGTGTCACGGTTAACGGTAAATGCGTTTTGGTTCAGAAACACTTTGTCTATTTCTTCATTTGCAATCAAGAAACTGATACTATCTGCCGTGATCTGACTTTTGTTTTCCCAAATCACGGGGTCTTTGAAAAGATGTATCGTTGAGTCCGAATTGATGTATACCAAGGAGTCAGATTTGCCGTGAAGCTCCGATTTGATGAGCCTTACATTGTGAAAAGCATAAAGGAACCTTTGCGCTGAATCTGCACTCTCTTCAGAAATAAGGGTGTCTGCCGCCACAAACATCGTGTCAGTTTCCATATATTTTTTTACTAATGCATTTCCATATACGATGCTGTATTTTCTGTCCTCCCAATACTTGCCTTCTTCTCCAAAAATCTCAATTTCTCTTTCTTTGTTGTAAAGGCTTACATTGACTTTGCCTTCATAGTATTTATTATTTTCTTCGTAATAGAGGGTTTCTGCATACACCAAACTGGTTTCTGTTTCTACATCCCCATCATAAAACCTGAAAATCTTGTTTTCAGTGTCGTAGAAGCTTCCTTTTTGGGCATTTAAAAGGTGCCCTTCTTTGGAGACAATGTTAGTGACACCAATAGTTTCTGCTGTCTTTGGTATAGTCCTATAGATGAGAAAATCTGTTTTTAAGGTATAATCAGGATTAATCAATATCACTTGGTCTGTAAAAGTGATTTTCTCCAAAGTCGTCTCATAGTTGCCGTTTTCACTCGTAAGTACATTTGTGCTGTCTACTACTTTCCCTTTGTTGAAATAATTAGCCACCCCTGTCGCCCTGTTATAATCCAAAAAATCAGTGTAGAGTGTCGTGGTTTGGTTTTTAAAAACCACATTGTTTCTTAATTTGGCTGTTTTGGTATTTCCATCATATTCAGCATACCTGCTAGTAGTGGTGATTGGATCCACGGTATCTGTAATACGGACACTACCATATAGAATGGCGCGGTTTTCGGCTCTATAAAAATGAGCCGAATCACAGTAAATCAAGGAATTTTGATGCTTCATTCTAACGTCTATCAGCAATCTCTCAAACCCATTGGCCCCTTGAAGCAATTCAGCATTTTGGATCTCCAGCAGATTTTGGGCCTGTAAACCCGGAAGGATTGCCATGAATAGCAGGAAGAGGAGAAATGTGGTGTATTTGAACATTAGAATTTTGAATCAGGCCGCAAATTAACCAAAATTGGTATTTTTGATTTATGGAAGAGCTTTTTAAAAACCACTTACGTTCAAAAAAACTTTTGGATCAAAACAAAATCTACCTACTCGCCATAAGTGGGGGGATTGATTCTGTTTGCCTTGGATATTTACTTCGGTCTTCGGGAATTGGCTTTGCTATAGCCCATGTCAATTTTGGACTAAGGGAAAAGGAGAGCGATGGTGATGAAGCTTTTGTCCGGAGTCTTGCCAAAGAATGGGGAGTTGAACTTCATTTGATCAACACTAATATCAAAGAGTTGGATGAGAGAGAAGGGTCGCTGCAGATGGCTGCAAGAGAATTCCGGTATGAATGGTTTGATCAGGTATTAAAATCAAATGGGTATGAGGCGCTTTTGGTAGCGCATCATGCTGATGACCAATTGGAAACCATTTTCCTCAACTTATTGAGGGGGACAGGAATAGAAGGGATTTATGGGATGTCAGAAGTCAGGGGAGATATTATCCGTCCTTTGCTTGGGTTTTCCAGTGCTGAAATTATATCTTACATGGTTCAAAATTCCCTTAAATGGAGAGAGGACAGCAGCAATCAGAAAAATGAATACAAAAGAAATATCCTTCGAAATAAGGTATTTCCGCTGTTGGAAGAAGGATTTACTGAAGGTCTTAAGGGAATGGATTCAAGTTTCAGTCGATTGAAAGATACGGGAAAGGCGTTTTTTTTCTTGTATGAAAAGTGGAAAAATGAGATGGTGATCAAAGAAGGAGACTACCAATATCTTTCCATCAAAGAAATCGGCAAAATTCCGGGAAAGCATTCCATGTTATATTATTGGTTGAGGGATTTTGGATTTTCATTTGCTGATGTACAGGATGTATTTACCTCCATCGAAAAAGGAGAATCGGGAAAGACTTTCTATGCCGGAGAATCCATGCTGAATAAGGACAGGGATTATTTGATTTTGGGTAAAAACGATTTTGAATGGGAACCCAAAAAGATTGAAATCCATGATATCTCTATTCTGATAAAGGATAAAAAATATGATATCCTTCAACTCCAAGGAGAAATAGATATCGATAAATCTAAGGAAAATGCGATGCTCGATTTTGACAAATTGATGTTTCCTCTTGTGATCAAAAAATGGAAATCAGGAGACAGATTTATCCCGCTCGGAATGGACAAGCCAAAAAAAATCAGTGATTTATTAGTAGATTTGAAAGTGCCTTTGATCCAAAAAAAGCAGGTTTTGGTACTTTGGTCCGGTGGAGAGATAGCATGGGTAGTGGGGATTCGGATTGGGGAGCTTTTCAAATGTGACTCAAAAACAAAAAAAGTACTTTATTTCAAAAACAGGTAAACCATGATCAATCCTTTTTCCAGGACTTTCAATGAAAGTGAGTTAGAAGTTTTTCAGTTTCTTTCTCAAGTCAATTTTTTTGAAAAACTCAAAAACATTGAAATGGCAAGATTTCTGCCTGCTATCCATAACCGGAAGTATTTAAAGGACGAAGTTATTTTCTTCAGGGGAGATCCAAGTCAGGCATTTTACATCATCAAATCCGGGAAAATAAACCTTACAATTGACATCAAAGATTCATTTGAAGTCATCAAAGAATTGGGAAAGATTGAAGCTTTTGGAGAAAATGCCCTTTTGGAAAACACCAAAAGGATATATACCGCCATCGTCGCCACGGATCAGGCAGAATTGATGGTCATACCTCACTTTGCGATTCAGGAGGTATTTGACAGCAATCCAAAAATCAAAGCCAAAGTGATGACCTCCTTGGCAGAATATTACAATGAAAACAACAGGAGACTTTTCAAATCCTATAAAAACTCCTTTGGATTTTTTAATCTTGGTGAGATGTTTGAGACTCCTCAGTAAAAGTGATTTCCGATATTTTGATTCAAAAGTTTCATTCAAAATAGGACTGCAATCATTAATTTGAATTGCAAGAGTTAACATCTAACAGCTAGGTCCGTAAAACCAAACAAAGATTGGGAAAACAAAAGTCCGATTATCAAGTATTCAATCGGAATACTTTATTTAGAAACCTTTGTTTAATAACTTAGCGCCACTTTTGAAAACAATGTTAACACTAAAAATAAACCTTATATCATGACAAAAGTAACCGTAGTTGGTGCCGGTAACGTGGGTGCCACCTGTGCTGACGTATTGGCCTATAGAGAGATTGCAGAGCAGATCGTATTGGTAGACATCAAAGAAGGGATTGCCGAAGGCAAAGCCCTTGATATCTGGCAAAAAGCACCGATCAATCAGTATGACAGCAGAACTGTTGGTAGCACAAATGATTACAGCAAAACCGCTGATTCTGATGTAATTGTCATTACTTCGGGTCTGCCGAGAAAACCTGGAATGACAAGGGATGACTTGATCGAAACCAATGCAGGAATCGTAAAGTCAGTAACCGAAAACCTGGTGAAGCATTCTCCAAATGCGATCATCATCGTGGTATCCAATCCACTTGACGTCATGACTTATCAGGCCCACATCACTTCCGGTTTTTCAAGAAACAAAGTGATCGGAATGGCAGGTATTCTTGATACTGCAAGATACAGGGCATTTATTTCTGAAGAGTTGAATGTTTCTTCCAAAGAAATTCAGGCAATCCTAATGGGCGGTCATGGTGATACCATGGTGCCGCTCCCAAGATACACCACAGTAGCCGGTATTCCTGTAACTGAATTGATTGGGAAAGAGAAACTTGATGCCATCATCGAAAGAACTAAATTTGGTGGCGGTGAGCTTGTCAAATTGATGGGTACTTCGGCTTGGTATGCACCGGGATCCGCTGCTGCACAAATGGTAGAAGCAATCTTGAAAAACCAGAGAAGGGTATTCCCTGTCTGTATCAAGCTTGACGGAGAATATGGTATTGATGATTGCTACTTGGGCGTTCCTGTAATTTTGGGTAAAAACGGCGTGGAGAAAGTTATAGAACTTGATCTGAATGATGAAGAAAAATCCATGCTTGAAGTTTCAAGAGGACATGTAAAAGAAGTGATGAACGTCCTGGACAAGATTTCTTCGAAATAATCTAAATTTTCATTTTTGTAAAAAAATCCCGGTTTATTATCGGGATTTTTTATTTTATTGCTGCCTAGGGGAAAATTTAGCCATTCCCCAAAATGATCGACAATTGAAAAAAATAATCCTCGTCTTTTCTGTTCTGGTTTGTATTGGAGTTGCGGCCGTAATAGTTTGGAAAAATATCCTCAAAGAAACAAACCTGAATGCTTTAGAAGTCATTTCTGCAGAAGCATTGTTTGTTTTTGAAACTCAGGAACCTGTTTTGGCCTGGAACCAACTAGTAAGTCAGCCATTTTGGAAATCAGTTTCAGGAATACCTTACTTGAAAAATGCTGAAAACAATCTTTTGTTCTTGGACAGCCTGGCCGGGAGATCGGGAATCCTTCAAAAAAATCTAAAAGGAAATCAGTTGGCTATTTCCCTTCATCCAACGGGAAAAGAGGAATTTGATTTTTTATATGTTTTGGCCTACCAAAATCCTGAAAGTTTTTATCTGTTAGAAGAAATTGAAAGAAAGATACAAAGCCAAGGGACAATTACTTTAAGGAATTATAGTGAAATAACCATCAAAGAACTTAAAACAAATGGAAATGGCGTGACTTTGACTTATGCCAAGATTGATAACCTTTTGGCATTGAGTTTCACCTCTTTTTTAGTAGAAGATGCCATCAGACATTCTCAAAATGATGGACTTTCTGTTTTCAGCGAACAATATGAAGAGCTATTCAAAGAATTACCGACTTCCAAAGGATTGGGTGTTTTGAGAATTGGGGGCAGCGGCCTATCCGGAATAGCCAAAGTAATCACTCCTGAGAAGAACAATTTTTCTGTTTTGCATCAAGGGAAAACCAAATTGTCCGCAAATTTTCAGATAGATTTTAAAGAAGAAAAAGTATCACTTGATGGTACGATGTTTTTTGATGGGGAAAAAAAACCAAGCCTTAAAAGTATCCCCACTTCTACTATCGAATATTTCAAAAACCTGATCCCAAGCCGGACAGCAATATATTTCCAATACCAACTCGAAGATCCATTTGCGCTTTTTTCAGGATTTGAATCTGATTTCCCTTTCAACAGTACTGTCATTGGGGATATTGAAACCAGACTAATCAAAAAGGGATTCGCAAAATACCTTACAGGGCATATTGCTTTGCTCAATATGGAAAAAATCTCCAATGAGGCTCAGGATAAAATATTATTGCTCAGGACAGAAAATCCGAATGTCCAGCTTGAATTGTTGAAAAAATTTGGTTTAGGGGAAAATCAACAAATAGATATCTTGCAGCTTTCTGACATCCATCAAGGAATTGAAATTTTCGTTATTGGAACCGAGGAGTTCCCAGCCCACTTGTTCAATGGAAATTTTGTGGGTTTTGGTGATACCTATTTCACGATAATTGAAGAGATTATTGTGATGGCAAACAGTAGCAAGGCCATGAAACTTTTTATCGAGGATTGGAAAAAAGGAAAGAATTGGGGAAAGTCTGCAAACCAAGAGGATATCATCCGGAAATTGGAAGAAGAGTCGGGGTTCAGCTTTGCATTGGACGGACCCAAGTTTTGGGATACTATGGAAGAATCCTCCTCCCCGGGTTGGAAATCCTTTTTTCAGAGGTACAAGCAGGAATTAAAAACCTTTGATAAAATGTATTTAAAGACATTTGAAGAGGGCAATGATGCGAAGATCCATATTGAAATCAGTCACAAGCAAACTGACCTTGGTCCTTCCGACGTGGACATTTCTCTGATTGAAAATGTTTCCGTAGCATTTGAAAACCGACTCGTTTTCGGTCCTGTAGGCATCCGTAATTTCAATGACAACAGCGTCGAATTTGTTGTACAGGATGAAATGAACAGGATTTTTCTACTGACCAATGAAGGAGAGGAAGTTTTCTCCTTGGATTTGGATGGTCCGATTATATCTGAGATTTTTCAGTTTGATTTTTATAAAAATGGGAAACTCCAATTGCTTTTTGCCACAAATGATAAGATTTATGCTATTGACAGAACTGGACAGCCTTTGGTTGACTTTCCGCTGACCTATCAGAATGAAACCTTCACCCATCTGAATTTACTGGATTATGAGGGTAACAGGAATTACAGGATTTTTGCATCCACCCAAAAAGGCAACCTCTTTTTGTATGATCAATATGGGGAACTTTTGGAGGGATGGGATCCAAAACCCATTGGATCGCCATTAGCTGTAAAGCCTGCCCACCATAGAGTGGCAGGTATTGGAGACAGGATGTTGGCTTTAGGAATGAAAGGGAATATCCATTTTTTCAATCGAAGAGGCGAAGAAGAGGCAGGTTCACCGGTTCAGGTCAAAGGTGAATTGGGATCTGATTATATATTATTGGAAAGAGGAACCTCAAAGGAAACCCAACTTGTAACTGTTACAAAAGAGGGAGAAGTGGTCATGGTCAATCTTCTCGGTGAGATTACTTTTCGCAACCAATTGTTGAGGCCGGACCGGGAAAGCAGGTTTTACCTTATCAAAGATCAGGAAGAAGGTCGTTATTTGTTTGTTGTACATGAGTACAATAAAATAACGGTTTTGGATGCTGACTACAAGGAAGTCTTTTCAAAACCCATTATGTCTGAGGATTTACAGTTTCAGTATTATACTTTTGGACAGGACAAAAGCATATTTGTGGTTGTCGATAAAGTACAGGAATTTGTTTATTTGTATGACTTTGAAGGTCGTCTGATTAATCCTGTTCCGATAACAGGGAGCCAAAAAGTTGATGTTACGTATTTGCCTAGCCAAAATGAATACCTGATTTACGCAATTTCAGGAAAAGAATTTAAGAGATTTAGTCTCCGCTATTGATCTGTTTGGTTGGAGATGAATTATGCATCCGGAGTCAGTCTCGCCTGAATTCCTTTTCTTAAATCAAAAAAAAACAAAAATGATTAAAGCAGGAAAGTTTGGAATATTGATTTTTTTAATGGGTTTTTATTTCTCAGGATTAAAAGCCCAAACAACTTTAAAGGAACTTTGGGATTCAAAATATGCCCAAAACGGCGAAGAACCTGATCTAAGTACACCATACAGCACAATTCTATTTTTTTTCTTCCATTTGGATGAGGTCAATTACAGTCCTGAAGACGCATCCAAGGCTTTGGAAATCGGTAAAAACAACAATATTGACACGGAAAAATTAGCTGTCCGGCTCAAGCAAATATTTGAGGGAAATGGCATAATTCTAAATTTTTCACAAATTCCCGATGACCCTGATTTCACAGATTCACTGGCTAACAACCAATCCAAATATTTTTTCGATTCCAGACATTTTCCTCAGATTTATCTTGAAAAAAAGGGAGAAGAATGGAAATTCAGCTCCCAAACAGTCTCTCAAATAGATAAACTTTACCATGAGACTTACCCTTATGGCACAGGCAGACTGCTTAATCTCCTCCCCAAACTTGGAACCCAAGTCTACTTTGGAATACATTTTTGGCAGTTGGCAGGGATCTTTATTTTGGTATTCCTCCTTTTTTTATCCCATAAATTGCTCACAGTAGTTTTGGATAAAGGATTGCTTTATTTTCTCCAGAGGTTTGGATATGAATACCTGGGTGAAAAATATTTATTGCCTGTGGCTAAGGTGATGAGCATTTACCTGATCATTGTTTTTTCAGTTTTGTTTATCAGGGTACTTCAGCTTCCTGCTGAATTTGTATCATGGTTGATAAAAATCCTAAATGTCGCAAAACCATTGGTGATCACCATTGTCTTTTATAAGGTTGCGGATATCGTTTCCATGTATTTTTCAAAACTTGCGGAAAAGACAGAATCAAATCTTGATGACCAGTTGGTTCCTCTTTTAAGGAAATCCCTCAAAACGCTTGTTATCATTGTAGGTACTTTGTTTGTGTTGAAAGATGGGCTGGAAATCGACATAGTTCCGTTTTTGACAGGGCTATCGATTGGAGGTCTTGCATTTGCCTTGGCTGCACAGGATACCATCAAAAATTTCTTTGGTTCTATCATGATCTTCATCGACCGACCATTTCAGGTGGGGGATTGGATTACTTCAGGTGAAGTTGACGGAACTGTCGAAGAGGTGGGATTTAGATCTACCAGAATCCGGACTTTTCGCAATTCGGTGATGTATATACCCAATGGAAAAATAGCCGATGCTACCATTGATAACCATGGACTAAGGCAGTACAGGAGATTTTATTGCACCCTGACTATCACTTATGATACGCCTTCTGATTTGATAGAGACTTTTGTTTTGGGATTGAGAAAAATAGTAGAAGCTCATCCGGATACTCGCAAGGATGTATTCAATATCTACTTTAATAACCTCTCAAGCTATAGTCTTGACATTATGTTTTACATTTTTTTTCAGGTTCCTACCTGGCAGGAGGAATTAAAATGTCGTCACGAAATATTGATTCAGATAATCAACCTTGCCAATTCTTTGGGAGTCAGGTTCGCCTTTCCTACCCAGACCATGCATATGGAAAGCTTCCCTGAAAAAAAATCACTTGCTCCTTCGCAAAGCAATGACATGAATTTTTATAAAGCCCGGTTACAGGAATTTTTGGATAAGGAACTGACAAAAAAGGAAACCTAATTTTGAATTTTGAGTCTGTTTTTTAAAAAGTTCATCTTGCCATTCTCTTCTAGGGTGGCTACGATGATTTCAAAATCCCCTGATATTTCTGAGCTAAAGATTTGAATAGAATCCTTCAAATTCAATGAAGTTTCCCAATACAAAGTGCTCCTGAAATCCGGAAAACTTGACTCAGTCGGGTTTTGATTTAAATGGATTGACTTGGGTTTTTTTATTTTTTGGATTTCAGGGTAGTTGAGATATAATGCATTGGAAGGCAATTGAAAACTCCCAAAATCATTCTTGAAAGAGGTGAAACTCATCACGCCGGAATATTTATCCTGATTGAAAGAAAATTCACGGGTCATTACCTCCAATTTCTTGAGGTTCACAGGATTGAAAGCTGCCAGTGCATCGGTATCAAAAACCGGCATGGCATCTATCATGATCAACGGATTTTCTTGAAAAACAGAACCCAAAGGGCTGTTTAGTACTTTAAATAAGGTTTTTTTGTCCTGCTTCCTCACCAATACTTCCGGCACATACTCCCGGAGTGTGACTTCAAGGTTTTCAAACCGGGTATAATCGTCCAGTAAATAGGTTTTGTCAGCATCAAATCCGATCACAATAGGAGCAAACTCCACAGAGTCTTTGGAGTAATAATAGGTGCTAACCTGTCCTGCAGTGATCAAATCAGAAATAAAATCCCTATCTTTTTCTTCTAGTTTCAGTTCTGGAAATACAAAATCCTTTTTGAAGACCAAAGGCAAAAAAGGCAATTCAGGAGAGAAATTGAGCTGCTTTTCTATGTCTGAAGATTGTGCTATCAGGTATTTGTAGGCCTTCAATGCCCCGATTTCAAAATAAAGATCTCCGTTTTCCTTGGGTTTGGCGGAACTCAAAAATGATTGAACGCCATGGGTCGATAGGAAAAAAGTTTCTGTAGTATCAATCTCTGAGTTCAAATTTTTTCCGTGGACAATATGCCCATAGGGTTCAGGAATGAGTTCCAAGGTTTTGTCGATTTCCTGGTAAATCTCACCTTGGTAATAGCCTGAATGGGTTTCTGGCAAGAATGGATTTGATATAGATATAGAAATCGAAGACACTTTCCCCAAATTTGAATTGGAAAGATCAAGCCGAGTACTTGATTTTTTTGGAAAAGAAACCATCTCTTCTTGACCCAAAGTTGAAGGCTTTATGGATGGGTAAATTCCTCCTATTTGTACCAAAGCCTTGGACTTGGTTGGTTTTTTTGGATTGATGACAGTGACAAATTGGTTGAAAACACCGTTTTGGCTCATCTTTGGGCTGATTCGTGTATAGAATCGCAAAATGTAATGGTCTGATTCCAGGTCTTTGGGTATTTCAAGATATCCGTCAGACTTACCGTTTTGCATGGGGTAAACTATTTGATGTACAGCTATCCCGTTTCTGTCCACCAATTCAGCATAGCCGATTTTCGAGTAAAAATTTTGATCAATATCCATGGCGGACATAGAAAACCAAATCGTTTCACCCGTGACCGCTATATTTTTGGAAATATGGGCAAATACAGATTCTTCCACCTTGGTTTGGCCCCAACTTATCTTGGGCATCACTGTGAAAATAAAGAACAGAAGGGCAATCAATTTCTTTGGTGTCATTTTTTGAATATTAATCTTCCCAAAAATCAGGCTTGATGTTGGTTCCTCTCAAAGTACAGTCAGTACATTCTTTTGTTGCAGCCCTGAATCCGATGGTAGTGGTCACCACCACAACCGGAATGACAGGTATTCTTGCACCGGATGCGAACTCCCTTTCATAATCTGAAATAAGAACAGTGTCTTGGTCTAGTCTGCAAAATTCATATTCCTCTATAAAATATGGCCAAGGTGCCACATCTGCTGCATTGATATAGATTCTTTTGGACGTCGATGTCCCCATACTGACTATTCCGATTACATTGTCCCCATTGGGATCAACAGATTTGATGTTACCCCTGATAAGTGAGGGTAATGGACTGAAAATCCCGCCGATATCATCAGAATTTTTTCTCAAAATCTCCCAAAAGTCGTAAGTCTCCTGGTTTACTGCTCTTTGACGTACATTGATACTTAAGCGTTCGGTCAATTTTTCCGACCTTTTTGGTATCCTGACCAACTCCCTCTGAAGAATGGTATTATTTGCAAATCGGGAGGCGTTCTGTAAGATGATTTTCGGAAATAAATTTGACTTCCAGCAGAGGTCTATTTTCTGGTCAGCTTTTCTAAATTCTACATCTTTTGTTGCCGGATTGAAAAAAAACTGACTTCTGACTCCGGGTCTGAAAATCCAGTCTTCTTGATAATCCCAAAGGAAATATTGGGCTTCCTCATTGCCTTTTGTACTGACGAATATTTCTACTCCTTCTTGGTCATTCAAAAACCCAAGTTCTTCAATCTCAGGAGTGATGATTGGGCTCATCGGGTCTGAAAGATATCTTTTGCCATTAAGTAGGTTGATCCCCAATTGGTAATTTAATTCCTGATCAAAAAATCCTGAAAAAGTATAAACTCCTGTTTGGGTCTCCTGAAAAGACCACTCTTCACCTGATTCTGATCTAAGAAATACCGCTGCACCTGACTCAGGCCTGAAGCTTTCGCCGCTACGGATTGGATTAGTCCTGCTTAATGTGATTTCTGAAATTTCCCCGCCTGTTTCAATAAATCCCTCTACCACTAGGACAGCAAGGTCTTGGTCAGTCACCTCAGGGTCAAAGGGATCTCTACATCCTGATAAAAATAGGATTGCCAAAGCTAGGCTTTTGATAACATGTTTAATATTTCTGTTCACTTAAAACCTCTTTAATTATTTATTTAAGGACTGTCAATCTTCCCAAAAATCAGGCGCTTTATTGTTTCCACGCAGCGTGCAATCTGTACATTGTTTGGTAGATGCACGATATCCAAGAAAGAACATCCCGTCAAAGACCTCCCTTGCCGGTACCCTGTCAATATTGTTAAATGCTGTCACCGCTTCATTGGGCGGAATGGTATCAGGAAGTACAAAGCAGAATTCATATTCTGGTATAAAAACTCTCCAAGGCTGTACATCTTCATAATCAATATAAATCCTTTGGCTGGCAGATTGGCCCATGCTTACATATCCAATGGCATCCTCATCACCTGGGTTGACAGCTTTGATGTTACCCCCAATCAGCGAGGGCAGGGGACTGAAAATGCCCCCGATATCATCAGAGTTCTTTCTCAAAATTTCCCAAAAATCATAAGTAGCCTGGTCTATGGCTCTTTGCCTGACCTTGATGCTATACCTTTGGGTCAATTTTTCAGACTCGTTTGGTATTCTGACAAGTTCACGTTGGATGATGGTATTGTCTTCAAAACGGGCTGAATTCTGTAGAATGATTTTTGGGAAAATGTTACTGTTCCAACAGAGGTCAATTCTTTCATCAGGTTCTCTTCTGACAACCTGCCCTCCTTCAAATTTGAGGAATGAAATCACCCCAGGTCTGAAAATCCAATGTTCCTCATAATCCCAAAGGAAGTATTGGGCTTCATCCGTGCCTTTGGTACTGATGAATATTTCGACACCCGCTTCATCTCTCAAGAAATTCAGCTCATTTATCTCAGGAGTGACAATAGGCTTTATGGGGTCGGAAAGATACTGTTTGCCATTGGGAAGATTGATCCCCAATTGGTAAGTATTGTCAGTATCAAAGAAACCTGAATAGGAATAGGTTCCGGAATCAGTTTCACTGAAAGACCACGATTCCCCTGTACTGGAAATCAGAAATACAGAAGCATCGATCACTGGTAGTGCAACAGAATCACTTCTTATCGGGTTGGTTCTGCTCAAATAGATGGTGGATTCTTCTCCATTTGTTTCTATGTATCCCTCTACTACAAGGATTGCAATATCTGCATTGGTCACTTCAGGTTCAAAGGGGTCACGGCAGCTTCCCCACAAAAAAAGCAACAAAACTGCTACAACATAGGATAACCTCTTTCCCATCAGATTCGGAAATTATAAGTAATGAATGGAATCGGTTCAGCAAAAATGGATAATTGATACCCTTGTAAAATTCCGTTGACAGGAGTGAAATATACCGAGTAAGGATTCCTTCTTCCAAGAAGATTGTATACTCCGATTGACCAGGATGAATGGGCGAGTTTTCTGACTTTATGGTTCCCCTCAATGTTGATGGAGAAATCAATTCTGAAGTAATCCGGAATCCTGTACGCATTTCTATCTGAGAAATAAACCCGCTCCGAACCCCCATAATTGAACTTGGCAACTGGCAATGTGATAGGTCTTCCGGTGCTGTAGTTGGCATTAATGGAAGTGCTGAAGCGCTTGCTCAAAGCATAATTACCCACCAAGACAGCATTGTGAGGTTGATCAAAGTTGTTAGGATACCATTCTCCTCCATTGATTTTCTCGGCCATTTCATCCTGAGCAGTTCTCAACAAAGACCGAGAGTAAGTATAGCTTATCCACCCATTGAGCTTTCCGGTGTTTTTTCTTAACAAAAATTCCGCACCATATGCCCGTCCTTCTGTCCTGAGGACACTTTGCTCAATGGCATTATTCAAAATCAGGGATGCGCCTGACCGGAAATCGATGAGGTTTTTCATTGACCTATGATAAGCTTCCACCGAGAACTCAAATTTATCTACTTTGATATTTCTATAGTATCCGATAGAAACCTGATCTCCCCACTGTGGGCGGATATTTGGATCACTCAGTTTCCAAATGTCAGTCGGTGCAATGGCTGCATTATTGGTCAGCAAATGGATAAACTGCCTGTTGGTATTGTATCCTGCTTTGATGGAGGAAATATTGTTGAGGCTATACCTAGCAGAGATTCTGAACTCGGGACCGCTGTAAGTTTTGATGGTTTGCCCTCCGTTGAAAGTCGTTTCACCGACTAAGTTGGGTGGTGATATTGGCAAACCCGGTTTATATTCCCGGATAGTATTGGGTCCGAGATAGTTGTAAACAGCGTAACGCATCCCGAAATTGATGGAAAATTCATCTGTCACTTCGAAATTGTCTCCGATATAGATGGAAGTCTCAAGGGCCTGTTCGGGATTTACTTCCTCGGGAACGACAATGGATTCTGCACCTGCAGGTTCGATGAATCCCGGATTTAGTCGGTATCTGATGGTATTGAGTCCAAAAGTAAAAGTATGTCTCAAGTCATATTCATAGGAGAAATTGGCTTTGAAAAAATCCTGTTTGATGCCAAATCCGAAATTGTATCCATTGGACGGATTGTCTCTGCCTTCAATACCAAATTGGTAATGGTCTCTACCCGCTACAAATTCGCCTTCCAACCGGTCACTGAAGTAATGGGTCCAACCCAAATTGATGCTTCGGTTTTGATACATAAAGGTAGTATCCCGGTCAAATGCAAATCTGTCACTACTCCCGTAGGTGTTTAACCTGATGATGTTTTTGTCATTCAGCTTATGGGAAACATTGAGGTTTAAGTCATAGAAATTTGCCCTACCATCTTTGAAATCGGTGTTTTCTTCCAAAATATCCAAAAGCCAATCAGAGTACGTAGACCTTGCCCCAAGTGCAAAAGTCGTTTTTTCCCCAACAGGGCCTTCCACCGAAATCCTGCCTGTCAGCAATCCGATTCCTCCCCGAACGGTAATTTTTTCATCATTGCCGTATTTGGCATGCACATCCAAAACTGAGGAGAGCCTTCCACCATATTGGACAGGAATACCTGCTTTGTAGAGGTCTACAGATTCCACCAAGTCAGGATTGAAGGCGGAAAACAGACCAAATAAGTGTGAAGGATTGTAAATCGTGGCGTGATTGAACAGAATCAGGTTTTGGTCGGCAGCGCCTCCTCGGACGTTGAATCCAACGCTAGCCTCCCCGACGGTCTGCACACCCGGAAGGGTCAAAATGCTCCTGATGATGTCTACCTCTCCCAATATGGCGGGAATCTGCCTCATGGTTTCCATGTTCAGTTTTTGAACGCCCATCTCCGGACGGGAGATATTGGTCATTTTTTCTGAAGAAATGGTAACCTCTGAGAGGGAGATGATATTCTCCTCGATGGCTACATCCAAAACGCCGTCCCCCTGAAGACTAATCTGCCTTTGTTCCACAAACCCACCAAGATTTTGGATGAAAATAGTATGTCTTCCTAATGGAAGCTTGATTTCAAATTGACCGTCCTGATTGGCAATGGCGCGGGTATAATTGATTTTTTCAAAAATCACCGCACCAAAAACAGGGTTTCCGGTTTCCAATCCTGTAACCTTTCCCCGCAATACCGCTTCTGTTTTTCCTGAATTATCTGGCTTGCCTACGACATAAAGCTTATTTCTGGAAAAAGCCCTGTCAATGTCTGACTGTCTCAAAAGACTGTCCTTTTCCTGTTCGGATACCCTGGAAAAAAAATCCTTGGGTAATGAAGTGTCCAGTGCGGTTCCTTTGCTGATAAAAACCCGATGATTTTCATCCACATGATATTTCAGTTCAGTTCCTTCAAATACTCCTGACAGAACCTGCTCGATGGTGTTGTCCTTTGCACTGATATTGATGACCAAATCAGCCACATCTTCTTTGGAATAATAAAACTTATAAGAAGTTTGGGATTCTATTTGCTGCGTAAATCGCTCAAAACTTAAACCTGGAAATAACCCAGAAATCCTTTCCTCACTTTGTTTGATCTCCTGAGCCGAGGTTCTTGGAATGGAACAAATCACACAAAAAACGAGCAATGCCAAAAGCTTATTCATGTGCAGATTGGTTATATGATGCTACCAAAAAAGACAAGTAGCTCCGGCGGTCATTCCGATAATTCATGCTTTTTTCTTTGGCACTGCGATTAATTTCTTTTTTGTTTAGCCCCAATACAGAGATGGCTTGTCCCTTACTTTTTATGTGATAAATCTTTTCTCCATGTTGGATCAAAAAATCTGACTTTTCTAAAAAAATACTGCTGTATTGACTCATTTCTCTTTTGGCTTTGGTTGTTTTGAAGAATTTGCACAACAGATTAGCTTTATTTCCTTCCTCGACCAATTCATAAAATCCCTTTCCGTGGTGACTATACTCAGGATTATCCCGAATCCGAATAAATTTGAATTTATCAGGTAGGGTAAAGCCATCTATCTTGTCGGTCTTGATCAATGTTTTTTGTTTATGGACAGGATGAAAAGTAATCACTTCGTCTGTAAATGTATTATAGAGCAAAGGGACATTTTCATAAGTCAGTCCATTGATAGTGAGGCTCCCGTATTCAAAATTTTTCGATTTAAAATAAGGGTATCCTTCTATGGTTTGGGGCGGATCTACATAGTATCCGCCGCTTACTATTTCCTGGTGGAGTGGGATATTTGCCTTGTAGGCATCTTCTAATTCTTGAGACGACTGTGCTTTGAGATTTGAGACAAGACAAGCGCAGAAAGCGAGAAGAAAAAAAATGGATTTCATAGGTTTTTATTGGGAGTAATGATAATTGGAAATCAATATATATAAAAAAAACACGGTGAAAACAGAAGTATTTAGGATTTATACAAAAGGTAAATTTTTATAGATATGGTACATTATTTTTAAGCATAATTGCTGAATTTTAAAATTCTTGAAATAATCCAATCAATCGTTTGCCTATATGACTACAAGAAGAACCGCTCTTAAGACCCTCGGATTGACAACAGGTTTGTTTGCAACCGCTGGCATTTTGGAAGCAAATCAAAAAAAGAAAAAAGAAAGCCAATTCAGTTTTTGTTTGAATACAAGTACCATCATGGGTCAAAAACCTGGATTGATTGGGTATTTGGATATCGCTGCTAAATCTGGATATGATGGTGTAGAATTATGGATCAGGGATATTCAGGAATATATATCAGCAGGAAATTCAGCGGCTGGTTTGAAAAAATATATTTCTGACTCAGGATTGAAATTTGAAAACGCCATTGGATTTGCACCTTGGATGGTAGATGATGAGGAAAAGAGAAAAGCCGGGATGATTCAAATGGAACAGGAAATGGAGCTTTTGGCTTCCTTAGGATGTACAAGGGTGGCAGCACCTGCAGCCGGCGTGTCAGCCCCTTTGGACCTTTTTAAGGCAGGAGGACGGTACAAAGCTTTATTGGATTTGGGTAGGAAAACAGGAGTTATGCCTCAATTGGAGTTCTGGGGAGCATTTCCATTTTTTCACCATTTGGGCCAGGTTTTGATGGTGGCAGCGGTAGCCAATGATCCCGATACAAGGATTCTGCCCGATGTGTATCATCTCTTTAGGGGAGGATCGGGGTATGATGGATTGAAAATGCTTAACGGATCGGCCATCGAAATCTTCCATATGAATGATTTTGTAGCGTCCATTCCAAGGGAAGATCAGGCAGACAAAGACCGTGTTTATCCCGGAGATGGGGCTGCCCCAATGAAAGAGATACTGAGAGATCTGAAAAATATGGGTGGAAATAAGGTACTTTCGCTTGAGCTTTTCAACCAGGATTATTGGAAACAAGATGCTCTGACCGTAGCCAAAACAGGGTTAGAGAAAATGAAAAAGCTCGTCAATGAGATTTAGACATTTTGCTTTCTGTTTACAGCTTTTGAAAAATTAAATGAATCAAATCCCATTAGCCGAACGAATGCGCCCCCACAGGTTGGAAGACCTGATCGGTCAGGAGCACCTTTCTTCGCCTAGTTCTTTTTTGCATAAAGCGATCAAATGCGGCAATGTGCCTTCTCTGATTTTGTGGGGACCCCCGGGGGTGGGCAAAACCACCATCGCCAATATCATTGCCAATGAAATCAAAGCCCCTTTTTATACGCTGAGCGCTGTGAGTTCGGGAGTAAAGGACATCCGTGAGGTTATCGAAAAAGCAAAATTTCAACTTGGTGTTGTGCTTTTTATTGACGAAATCCACAGGTTCAACAAGTCCCAACAGGATGCTCTTTTGGGGGCTGTCGAAAAGGGAACGATCAGACTGATTGGAGCTACCACTGAAAACCCTTCATTCGAGGTCAATGCTGCCCTTTTGTCAAGGTGTCAGGTTTTTACCCTCAATCCCCTCGGAAGATCCGAGTTGGAAGCAATGGTCAAGCAGGCTTTGGATAAGGATATTGACCTCAAAAAGAAAAAAGTTGAACTGCAAGAAACAGAAGCACTACTCAGGCTTTCGGGAGGTGATGGCCGTAAGCTTTTGAACTTACTCGAAATAGTCATAGATGGGATCAACCAGGATCCCTGTGTCATAACCAATGACATTGTCACCGAGATAGCTCAGCAGAAAGTAGCGCTCTATGACAAATCAGGAGAACAGCATTATGATATAATATCGGCCTTTATCAAGTCTATTCGCGGTTCGGATCCAAATGCGGCTGTGTATTGGTTGGCGAGAATGATCGAAGGTGGCGAAGATGTAAAGTTTATTGCCAGGAGGTTGGTGATTTTGGCTTCAGAAGATATCGGCAATGCTAATCCAAATGCACTTCTTTTGGCTACTAATTGCTTTGAAGCTGTCAAAATCATAGGATACCCCGAGGCAAGGATTATCCTTTCCCAATGTGTCACTTATCTGGCAAGCTCGCCAAAAAGCAATGCCGCGTACCTTGCCATCAATCAGGCCCAAGCTTTGGTCAGGGAAAAAGGGGACCTGTCTGTTCCGCTACATCTCCGCAATGCGCCTACCAAACTGATGAAGGATCTTAATTATGGCAAAGAATACAAGTACTCACACGACTATGAAGGGAATTTTGTGACGCAGGAATTTTTACCAGATGAAATCAAAAACCTCAAGCTTTATGATCCTGGAAACAATGCCCGGGAAAATGAATTGAGAAAATACCTGAAAGAGAAGTGGAAGGGTAAGTATGGGTATTGAAAAGAATTGGCTTACTTTTCAAAAATCACTTCATCATTTGCCACCCTGAATCTCTTTCCATAAACCCCTTCAGGTAATCCTTTACCACAGCCTATGATCATATTTATTTCAGCTGATTTAGGTAAATCCAAAAGTTTTTTGACCCGCACCGAATCGAAGCCTTCCATAGGACAAGTGTCATAGCCTTCAGCCTTCATAGCGTACATGAATGTCATGGCAGCCAAGGCTGCACTTTTGTGCACAGACACCCGTACATCTGATTCGGTTACTTCCCTGACCATGGGTCTTTTCAATGACATAAACCAAGCGATGATTTGTTTGGTCAGCGACCACAAAGGGTATTTTGAGTATAACTTTGGGATGAGATTCCCATAATAGGCTTCGGCCTGCTTTTGTTTTTTGCCGGGGGAGTTTTTATAAGTTTCCCTAATGTAAGAAAGGTTGGCCGCAGCCCTGCTTTTCCATTTGTCTCTTCGGGTTACGATGACTACTAGTTCTCGCGCTGTAGTAGCCGCTTTTTGATTCATGCAGAGTCGGGAAATGGGATCTTTGAGCATGGAAGTTTCAGGAATTCTATAAAATTCCCACAGCTGCATATTGGAACTGTTGGGTGCAAGTGTGGCTGCTTCAAGGCATTTCTGTACAATTTGGTGGTCAAAAAGTGTCACTTGGTCAAAAATCCTGACTGACCTTCTTCCTTGTACTATATCGAAAAATCCTATTTCCTGTATATTTTCCCTCATTTGGTCAATTAAATTTTGGTTGGTTTATAGGCTTGGTTACTTTTACCTATATTCAAAACCAAAATTACATTTATTTATCTTTTAACCCTTATTCAATCCATTATGGTTTTAGAACTGATCCGTTTGGAGTTATTGAAAACCATCCGGTCCACGTCATTTGCCAAAAGTGCCTTGGTGGCTATATTTTTGGCATTTATGGCTCTTTTGCTTCTTTCCTATGTAGTAATGCTCGGGCTATTCCTGAAGCCGATCATAGAGAAAGGTTTCGAAAGTTCCGATGCATATGCGACATTGAGTGGAGCGTTGGTTTACTTTTTCCTTTTCGAATTTATGTACAGGTACTTTGTACAAAAGCTACCTGTCATTGAATTGGAACGGTTTCTTCATCTCCCAATCAAGAAGAGTAACATTATCCATTTCCTCTTGGGAAGGTCATTCGTGTCACCGCTGACTTTGATCACACCTTTGTTATTTACTCCTTTTGCAATTCAGGAAGTTGCTCCGAGGTTTGGGGCTGGTGCAGCTTGGTCTTGGCTGTTTTGTATCCTGTTTACAAGTTGGTCGCTGCATTGGCTGATGTTGTGGTTCAAGCAGAGGTTCGAGGATAGCCTTATAGGAATCGGGGTTATTTTTGCTTTATTGCTTATCGGGGCTGGATCTACTTATTATGGTTGGTTTAATCTCGGCAGCTTGGTCAAACCGATCTTCGATTTGTCATTGACAAGCCCCTTGCCTGTGGTTGTTTTAGGGTTGCTTTTTTTAGCCACCTATTGGCTTGCATACAAATATTATTACAACAATGCCTATTTAGAAGATCTCACCCAAGAGGAGAATGTCCGCTTTGTCAATCAGGATTTAGGAATATTTTCAAGATTTGGACTTGCCGGCGAATTGGCAAACCTCGAGTGGAAGCTGATCATCAGACATAAAAAAAGCCGGACTTACCTGATGTTGGCGGGATTTTTTCTGCTTTACGGGCTGATTTTCTATACCAATCCTGCATACAAATCCGAGACGGGTTTTAGCCACATGTTTGTATTTGTAGGTTCATTTATCACAGGGATCTTTATGCTTCAGTATGGGCAGCTATTCCTAAGTTGGAATTCAGCCAATTTTGATTTTTTCCTCCAAAAAAGAACAGGAGTTGAGGCACTTGTTAAAGGCAAATATCTTTTGTTTGCTGTGACCTCCTGCCTTTGCCTATTGGCTTCTGTGCCATATGTTTATTTTGGTTGGGACATTTTGTTGATTCATGTGGCCACATTCCTTTTCAATATGGGAGTCATCATGCATTTGGTGATTTACCTGTCGCTTTGGAAACCAAAACCAATGGACCTCAATAAAGGTGCGATGTTCAATTATGAAGGCGTTGGCATTGCCCAATTCCTGATGATCATCCCGATGATTGGTGCTCCTTATGTCATTTACCTTCCCTTTGCGCTTTTGGTCAGTCAATATGCGGGCTTATTGGCATTAGGGATAGTTGGAATAGCCGGGATTTTGGCATTTCCATATTTATCCAAGATTTCAATTGATAAAGTTTTACAAAACAGATACGAAATATCATCTTCATTCAGACAAGAATTATGATCAAGGTAGAAGGACTTAAAAAACAATACAAAGAAGCAGTAGTGCTTGATGTTGAAGCATTGGAAATTCCCAAATCAGAATGTTTTGGGTTGGTTGGAAACAATGGTGCAGGCAAAACAACACTTTTTCGAATTATGCTTGACCTTGTCCGTGCATCAGCCGGAAAAGTAACCTTTGAAGGCAACGATGTAAGCAAAAGCGAGGATTGGAAAAGCAGAGTTGGTGCCTATCTTGATGAACACATGTTGTTGTCTTACCTGACTCCGGATGAATATTTTGAGACTTTGCGGAAGATTTACAGGCTGTCCGAAGAAGATTTGAAGCTTCATCTTGAAAACTTTAAAGAGCTTTTCAATGACGAGATATTGGGAAAAAAGAAATATATCAGAGACCTTTCCAAAGGCAATCTTAAGAAAGTAGGAATAGCTGCGGCAATGATGGGCCATCCTGAGGCTGTACTTCTCGATGAACCTTTTGAAAATCTGGATCCAAGTTCACAAAACAGACTAAAGAAACTGATTCTTCAGTCCAAGGAAAATTCAAAAATTACTTTTTTGATTTCGAGCCATGATTTGAACCATGTGACTGAAATCTGCGACAGGAT
Source organism: Aquiflexum gelatinilyticum (assembly GCF_024741135.1). Classification (GTDB taxonomy): domain Bacteria; phylum Bacteroidota; class Bacteroidia; order Cytophagales; family Cyclobacteriaceae; genus Cognataquiflexum; species Cognataquiflexum gelatinilyticum. Next base: position 63,235 of record NZ_JANSUY010000024.1, on the reverse strand, counting down.
TGTTTTGTTGGAAAAAGGGAAAGTAATCAAAGATCTCAATGAGAAAGCACTCATGTCGGAGGAATTAAACACCTACTTCGGAGTATAAGATTAGATTGAGCTTGAGATTCGGGTTTGAGACAGGGAATTTCCCTTTCTCAAACCTTTTTTTTTGGCTTTTATGGGACATTCTTTTGGTTAGGTATAAGGTTACATCCTGCTATTTTTCAGGTTTTTCGTTTTTATTTAAATATTTTTTAGCAAAAATTTGTTTTTTAAATATATAAAAATGTAATTTGTATAAACAATAACGCTTTACAAGATCAATCGCAAGTTGAAGGTACAGTCATAAGACTGTCATTAAGAATTAAAAGTTTTTAGGTTTTAAATTAAAATTTGGAAAAAATGGTAAAGTATGTAATCAAATTGGAAATCAATGGTATTGAGTTCCAAATCCAGACCTTGGCAGGCAGTGAAAGAGAAGCAAAAGACAATGCTTGGGAAGTCATCCGCAACAGGACTTCTTTTCTTTCGATACAAAAAGATCAGAAAAAGGAACTTTATAGTTCCTTTAGCACAAAATTGGCACAGGGCATCAAAAGCGCCTTGTTATTCTAAAAATATAAGCCTTAGTGGGTGATTTTTTAAACTTTCATTTTCTTTGTTGTTCAGAGAATAATCCAAAAAGCCTTCCTCGAACCCTTACAAGAGGTCAGAGGAAGGCTTCATTTTTTGTGGAGCTGGCGGGATTCGAACCCGCGTCCAGATAGGGAAACACCGTACCGTCTACATGCTTAGTCATCTGTTGGGTTTTCGTCAGTATACTGCTGGATGACACACCTATCCACTGCTTAGCTACTTAGATTTCGCACCGGCTTAGTAGCATTGCCGATACTAGTCCGATCATTTCGACACCCCAGATTCAACCCCGAAAGGACGGGGGGTTGCGGGATGTGGCCGGGGAGCATCTATCGAGGCTCAACCCTTTAAGCGTTATCTTGTCCCCGAAGGGTTAGATTATGCAGCCATGGCGTAAGAAGTTTCGCCAGTTATGTTCGTATGAATTATTCAAGGCCGTACATACTCCGGCCTGCATGCGAGCCCAGTCCTTACACCTACTGTCAAAACCGGTCAGCCCCATTTTTCTGTAATGGGAGACAAATATAGTGTAAAAATGGTTCCACGGAGGGAATTTTTTAAGTACAAGGTATCAAGAAACGAGAACTATGACAATGATCTTCAGGATATTTGGGCCTAGTGATTGGAATAAGAAGTAAATATTAACTAGAAAGCTGCCTAAAATGGAATTTGTAATTTTTCAATTTTCCAATTCTAAAATTAACCCCTACAAAATGAATATTTTATAAAAAAAACCTCAAATAACAATTCGGCAGTCAAGCTCTGAATTCCAATTATTTTATATCTTGCGGCGATGGAAAATTTTGTAGTATCAGCCAGAAAATACAGGCCTTCCGATTTTAATAGTGTAGTAGGACAGCAGCACATTACGACTACGCTAAAAAATGCGATCAAAAACAACCATCTGGCCCAGGCTTTTCTATTTTGTGGACCTAGAGGTGTAGGAAAGACAACCTGCGCAAGGATACTTGCCAAAACCATCAATTGTCAACACAGGACTTCAGATTTCGAAGCCTGTAATCAATGTGATTCCTGCCTAGCCTTTAATAACAATGCATCATTTAACGTCCATGAACTGGATGCTGCCTCCAACAACTCTGTAGATGATATCCGAAACCTGGTTGAACAAGTCCGCTACGCCCCACAGCAAGGATTATATAAGGTTTATATCATAGATGAAGTGCACATGCTCTCCAATGCAGCGTTCAATGCATTTCTGAAGACACTTGAAGAGCCACCCAAGTATGCTATTTTCATTCTAGCCACTACAGAAAAACACAAAGTAATCCCTACGATATTATCGCGATGTCAGATTTTTGACTTCAACAGAATCCTTATCAACGATATTGCTTTGCATCTCAAATATATCGCGGAGCAAGAAAAAATTGATGCTGAAGATGAGGCGTTGAGACTTATTGCAACCAAAGCGGATGGGGCATTGAGGGATGCACTTTCAATGTTTGATTTGATTGTGACTTATTCATCAGGCAACAGATTGACTTATCTGGAAACCATCAGCAACCTCCATATTCTTGATTACGATTATTATTTTAAGGTTGTAGATTCATTGCTTGCAGGAAGTATATCAAATGTGCTCCTGATTTTCGATGAGATTTTGAAAAAAGGATTTGACGGGAACAATTTCATTGTGGGTCTTTCGGAGCATTTGAGGGACCTTATGGTATGCAAGGATCCTGCGACGGTTGATCTCATTCAGGTTTCCGAATCAGCAAGAGACAGGTACTTGATGCAATCCCAGCAGGCAAGCGTTTCATTCTTGTTGTCTGCGTTAAACATCTGTAATCAATGCGATATTCAATATAAGGCGAGCAAGAATCAAAGGTTGCATGTTGAATTGGCATTGATGAAAATGTCAAAATTGCCTCAAGCACTTACTTTGGCGGCTTTGGCACAGGAGGATTCAAAAAAAAAAGGCTGATTGAGGTCCCTCAGGAAAACTTAAAAAATTCAGCAACACCACTTTTTAAAGAAACAAATACTTTTGCAGCGAAGAAAACTCCTGTCCAAAAAACCCTATCCATTCCCACGAGTATTGGTTCTGCCAAAGTAGCTATTGAGCAAAAATCGACAGTAGTGGCCATGGTAACAGTAGATGTAGAAGAAAAGCCAACCAAACCATCAGAACAACTCGCTGAGATTTTTGACCTTGCCAAGTTAAAATCTGAAATCAATGAAATCATTGAGGATTACAAATCACAACACCGTAGTCTTGAAATGACAGTTCTGAAGCAGCCTGTGGTGTTAGAAAATGAAACAATCATTTTTCAACTCAATGGAGAAATTCAAGAAGGAATTTTTCAAAAAATCAAACCTGATATTCTTCAAATCTTGAGGAGAAAGCTGAATAATTATAGCATTCATTTAGATGCGATTATCAAAGAGGAGGAAAATGATGGTAAAAGGAAACTCTATACAAGTACAGACAAGCTGAACTATTTGCTTGAAAAATCGCCTGCATTGAAGGATTTGAAGCAAAGATTTGGTTTGGAAACAGACTTTTAGAAATCCAGTCCTATTCCAAAATTGAACATATTCTGGAGCTGAATCGCTTGCTTGGGAGGTCCGGAATCCTGCTGGATAAAAACCTTTTCATCATAAATCAGAATTGTTTCTATCCTTGTGGTAATAAATTTATTCACTCGCATGGAGACAACAGAATTGAGGTTGACTACGAAATTTCCCAAACTTTCGAAATTGGTAAAAAGGTTTAAATCTGCTCTCCAGCGAATATTTTCATAAAGTTGAATGTCTGTGGTAGAACCAAAAGACAGCCCTGCTTCAGGCAATACCAACTCTCCCGGAACCACTCCAAAAGCCCCGGCATTACTCAATGAGTCATCCATGACGATAGTAAATCTTCCTGTAAAAGGTGAGGCAATCAGGGAAATCCTGTCTTTGTTTTTGAATTCTCTCCTATAGTTCAAACCTGTGGAGGATTGGATATATGCAGGTGCTAGAAAGTCCGATAGTTTTGACCTTGAATCCAACTCTGCACCTGATGGCCTAAAATATCTAAAGCCCTCAAGCAATTGTGTCCTGGCATCAAGCTGGGTTGACAAAAACCAGGATTCAGTCAGTTCCCGACCGTATTTGGTTATGAAAATAAAATTATCATTTGTTTTGCGTGAAGGATAGCTTCTTCCCGCCTGCCTATTAAAGCCCACATTGATATTCAGCTTGGTATCCCAAATGATCTTGTCTTTTTTATAATTCCCAAACAAAACCAAAGCCGTATTCCAAGCAAGATTGCTCGATCCCCCCGCATTCCAGTTAGAAAGGCTGACCTGCTGAATACTCAGGTTGAAGTTCCCCCCTTTTTCCCAATAAACAGGCTTGACCTCCTGTTTGAAAATAATGGAGTCGCCCAACATGATAATTGTGTCTCCGTCTATCAGCAGGGTATCTGCTAGCTGAAGTCTATCTTGGGCTTTTAACCCCCAAATTGAACAGCAGTATAACAAAAAGAATATCGAAAATTTTTTCACCATGGGTCAAAATACTTAAGTAAAGGCTTTAAGGCTTATCGATAATAAGCTTTTGGCCAACTTTAATATTATTATCTGGGAGCTTATTCCATTTCTTGATTTCTTCTACGGTGACTCCATACTTTTGTCCTATTCTAAATAGATTCTCACCTGCTTGAACAGTGTGTGTAACTTTCTTGTTAGGTTGGGAACTGGAAGGCGAAGAAACAGGAGGATTATTTTCAAACCTGTTTTGCTGTTGTGAATTGGAATTAGAAGGAACTGAATTATTTCCCTGGTTAGCAATGATTTTTCTGTATTCAGTCGCCGGGACTGTTGGAATAGCTTCACCTCTAGGCCGGAAATCACGGAGATTTAGGATCATCCCAGCTTTCAGTTCTCTTTCATCATTGATTCTGTTTTTGGATTTTAATGCCGAAAGTTTGATTCCGTACATTTGTGAAATGGACCAAAGGGTTTCTCCGGGAAGGACTATATGGGTTTCAGCATCGGCTTTGGTCTTTTTTGGTTTCGTATAATAGTACTGCCCTGCTTCTATTTTGTCTGTTTTATCCAAATCATTGAGACGTCTTAGCTTTGCTTCTTTGATCCCGACTTTTTCACTGAAATTATCCAAAGTTGTAGTTGAAGCTGCTTTTATACCATCAATATTATTTACCTTGATTTGATTAGGTTGGGTGGCCTTTTGAGCATCCCCAGTGATTTTCGGGAAGTCGGATTTTTTAACCTCAGCTGTTGATACGGGAATAGAAGGCAAATTCGTCGGTTGACTTTGCGCAACTGCCTGACGTGGTCTTGGGGTGTTTTCTCTAATATACAGCACAGAATAAGGTCTGTCATCCGGGATATTTCCTTTTGCAGTCCATTTGTTATATTCTTTGAGGTGATCCTCGGTCACACCAAGCCGAGGTGCCAAGGCTTTTAAGGATGTTGGTCCCTGTACCTGTACTTCTTCCAGAATACCGTTATTGCTTGCCAACATGACAGTCGGGGCTTCGAATGCGATTTTGTGGGCTAAAAATTTTTTGAAATACCAATGAAAATTTCTGTCTACTTCTACAGTTTTCTTTCCGTTGTATGTTGTCCCAAAATAAGACCTTGCACCTCCAAGACCCATTTGATAGGCGACCAAAGCGCACATCCAATTATCAAAAGGGGCATTGTTTTTTTTAAGATACCTTGCGGCACCCTGAGTAGATGCGACTATGTTTTTCCTTTCGTCGATTTGTCCATCTACCCTAAGCGCAACTTCTTCTGCAGTTCCTTGCTTGAATTGCCAAAAACCGACTGCATTGGATGTAGAAACGGCGTCGGCAATAAGACTGCTTTCCTGAATGACCAGGTATTTGAAATCGGTTGGCACACCGGCATTTCTTAATTCGCGCTCCACTATCGGAAGGTAAAGATTAACCCTTTCCGCTTTGACCTTAAAATAAGTCGGATTGCGGTAGAGTGCATCTACATCGCTTTGTATTTCACGCCTTGCCTGTTCATTGATTTTGATAGTAAGGTCAGCAAATCTAAGCTCAGAAGGAACTTGTGGTACTTGGGCCAATGCCAAGAAAGTCGGAAAAAATGTCAGAATTAATAAAAAAGCAGCTTTGAATAGGGGACTTATATTTTGTTTCATAGTTTTTTTGCCAGCATCAATCCATCTCTGATGGGAAGTAATACATTTTCAACTCTTGGGTCATTTTGAACCATCAGGTTATAATCCAGTATCACTTGAGTGTCCTTATCGATTTTTTTACCTTCCTCTACCAAGATTTTGCCTGACCAAAGGACATTATCTGCGAGGATGATTCCTCCGGGATTAACCCTCTCAACGACAAGTTCATAGTATTTGATATAATTTGCTTTATCTGCATCAATAAACACCATATCAAAATTCCCTTCTATTTTCGGGATGATATCTAAAGCATTGCCGAGCCTGTAGTCGATTTTGGAGGATAGTCCTGATTTTTCGAAAAATACCCTTACCATTTTTTCAAGCTCGTCATTGATATCCAAGGTGATGAGTTTCCCGTTTTTGCCTAAACCCCTTGCGAGGCAAATACCTGAATAACCTGTATATGTACCGATTTCAAGGATTGTTTTTGGGTTAAGCATTTTGACTAAAAGCTCCAATGTTTTGCCCTGAAGATGTCCTGACAGCATTCTTGGCATCAGTACTTTGGCGAATGTTTCACGCTTGACATGCTGAAGGAGTTCATCCTCTATACTGCTGTGGTCTTCACAATAAGCCAATAATTCGGGTGCAATAAACTCCATATCAAGCAGGAATGTAATTAAGAAAGCTGAGCTTGGCTGGGTCAAAAACCTCGTTTGCAATGTCGATCAACTCTTCGGCAGTGGTTTCTCTCATGATTCCAAAGATAGTATCCAAGGAGTCAATTTTCCCTTTATCCAATAAGTTTTTGCCAAAAACAAGCATCAATGCGGCATAATTCTCCTCTGACATGGCCATTTGTCCGATCGCCTGTTCTTTGGCCATGTGGAGTTGCATGGTACCAAGCTTTTTTGTGCGAAGTTTTTCCATCTCGTTGAGCACGGATTTTCTTGCCCTGTTGGCTTTATTTTGCTCAGTGGCAAAATATACACTTATAAATCCCGTATCAGAATAAGTTTGGTAATGTGATTCCACACTGTAGACATATCCATGTTTTTCCCTCAAAGCAAGATTAAGTCTTGAATTCATACTTGGCCCTCCCAAGATATTGTTCAGAAGGTACAATTTGAACCGTCGGGGATCGTACATAGAATATGCAGGCTGACCGATGGCACAGTGAGACTGTGTGATTTCTTTTTCTACTGTTTTGTTTTTCGGATTATAATTGGAGAATCCATTTCGGATGTAAAGACTTCTTTTTGTTGGAATATCTGAAAGAAAACCCTCAACTTCCTTCAGTACTTTCTGGAAAGTGACATTACCCACTACCGAAAAAACGATTTGTGTGGTATCAAGTCTGGAAGAAAGAAACCCGAAAAAGTCCTCCTGGGTAAAATTTTTGACGGTATTTTCCGTGCCAAGGATATTCCTTCCCAAAGCGTGTCCTTCAAAAATGATTTCATCAAAATCATCCTGAATCGAATCATCAGGAGAATCTCGGTACATGGCCATTTCTTCCAAAATAACCTGCCTTTCTTTATCTATCTGTTTTTTTGGAAACGTACTGTTGAAAGTAATGTCACAAAGTAGCTCGGCAGCTTTATCGAAATGTTCTTTCAATGTACTCGCATAAAAACAGATTTTCTCCTTAGTGGTGTAGGCGTTAAGTTCACCGCCCAGAGTTTCCAATCGGTTGATGATATGATAGGCTTTTCTTTTTTTTGTGCCTTTGAAGGCCATATGTTCCCAAAAGTGGGCAAGCCCTTCCTGCTCTTTGGATTCATCACGGCTCCCGATATTGAGAACAAAACCACAGTGAACTAGCCTGGTATGATTGACTTCCTGATGGACGATCCGGATGCCGTTGGGCAATTCTTTCAGATTATATTGCATTCTTTTGTTTTCCTTCCTTCAAAGTACAAAAATAAAAGACTTTTTGAAGTCTTTTTTTAGCCAATGGATAAATGGTATTTTTGGTTCAATTTAAAATTCCGATTTTGTCACTCTAAAGATCCTGTATATGAAATATAAACCACTTTCTCAGTCTTTCCATACTCACAACAGACAAAAACTCAAGGCCAAATTACCGGCAAAGTCACTTGCGGTTTTTCATTCCAATGACATAATGCCCACCAATGCGGATGGAACAATGCGATTCAGACAAAACAATGACCTTTTCTACTTGTCAGGGATAGATCAGGAAGAGACTGTTTTGGTGATTTGTCCTGATTTTCCTGATCCCAATCTTAGAGAAGTGCTTTTTCTACGGGAAACCAATGACCATATAGCCGTTTGGGAAGGGCATAAGTATACCAAAGAAGAGGCTTTTGCTACTTCCGGGATTGAGAATATTCAATGGGTTTCAAATTTTGACAACCTATTCAATACGCTCATGGCATTGAGTGAGCATGTTTTTTTGAATGCCAATGAACATTTGAGGGCAGCTGTTGTGGTCGAGACACGTGATGCCAGGTTTATCAAAAACTGTAAAAAAAGATATCCTCTGCATCAATATCACAGGGTAGCGCCATTGATGCATCAGCTAAGGGCGGTTAAAGAAAAAGAGGAAATAGATCAGTTACAGATTGCCTGTGACATTACCGAAAAAGGATTTCGACGCATTCTATCTTTTGTAAAGCCGGGAGTGACTGAATATGAAATTGAGGCAGAGTTTATCCATGAATTTGTCAAAAACAGAAGTAAAGGATTTGCCTATGAACCCATCATAGCTTCCGGTAGCAATGCCTGTGTACTTCATTACATTGAAAATAAGGAAGTCTGCAAGGACGGTGATATGATCCTGCTTGATGTAGGAGCAGAATATGGTAACTATAATGCCGATATGACCCGTACTATTCCTGTCAATGGAAGATTTACCAAAAGACAAAGGGCTGTCTATGACGCAGTTCTCAGAGTCAAAAACCAAGCCTCCGATATGTTAAGGCCCGGAATCAACATTCAGGATTACCACAAAGAGGTGGGGCTGATCATGCAGTCTGAATTGTTGGGATTGGGACTGATCGATCAGACTGACATCAAAAATCAAGATCCAAAATGGCCGGCATTCAAAAAATATTTTATGCATGGAACTTCCCACCACCTTGGATTGGATGTGCATGATGTAGGCACTATGCATGATCCCATAACTGCCGGAATGGTATTTACAGTGGAGCCCGGGATTTATATTCCTAAAGAAGGTCTTGGTATCCGTCTCGAAAATGACATTTTAATCTTGGAAAAAGGGTATTTTGACCTGATGGGAAAAATTCCAATTGAAGCAGAAGAGATAGAGGAGCTGATGAAATAATCAGCTTCTTTTTTTGATTTATGATTTTTTGAAGTTTTAGGCAGGTGAATTATACTTAATTAATGCTTTTTTTTTTGATTCGGGAAAAAGTTTCAAAATATAATAATATAACTTTTTAAATAAAAAATATATTATAATTTATAATAATGTGTTATATAAAAAATTTTTTTTTGAAATGTTGTACTAAATTTCTCCAAATTAAATTTTAGAAAATTTTTAGTAGGTAAATGATAACAATTATGGGATTGGGAAACTGGTTTTTTTCTTAAAAAAATCAGTAATTTCAAAAAGAATTACATCCCAATAAAAGTGTTCTTCGCAATCTTAAATTTGTTTTATAAGGTTGTTTTTGATTCTTCAAGCCAAAGGAATTTTAGAAAATCCAGGGCTTTTTAAGCCTACTAGCAAAAAATAACAATCAAATTTTTAACTGCATTGATTAAACGATAACATTATGAAAAATAATCTAAATCTTTTGATTCTACTTTTACTTTCAATCATTTCCGGTTGTCAGTTTTCTAATCAAGAAGTCGTCATAGAAAAAATTGATGCCAATTTTCGAAATATAAATGTGGAAGATTTTAGGGTAGAATTACCCGGGTATTTTGCAGATCAGCTGGGTGAATTTGAAAAAGCAAGGATTAACAATTATGATGTAGAATTTGTGGGAAGAAATGTTGAGAAAATAGATGGGGTTACAAGTACAACATTTTATTATAAAGTTAGCGGCACAGGCAAATCTTCAGATTTGGAGAAATTTTTTCTTCAGGTTCCCCCATGTGCCGGCGTTCCTTCCTCATGGGAACCCGTTCAATCATCTAAATTGGATTCAAAAGGGATTACTTGGAATATTGAAATCGGAAAAGATGAAAGTAAAAACTTTTCCATGACTTTTGCAGGCGATATCCCTCTTGGGGTTATCGAAAGCAGTATCACGAGGAATGCCAAAAGAGAAAAATGCAAAATAATGGGTCCTTGTGAGGGTGTTACAGAAATTTGTGGCAGTATTTTTATTGATGCAAATGCGGATGGGGTCAAGCAAAACTCTGAATCAGGAATTCCTGAAATTGAAATATTTTTGAAGAGCAAAGCAACAAATAAAATATTGGGATCAGTAATGACCTCAGAAGACGGATCCTTTTCCTTCCAGGTTTTGAAAGGTGAATATTTTGTAGAAACTACCGACGAGTTGCTTAAGCTCAGTTATAAAGCAACGACACCATCGAGTGTGCACTTTTGCACTGATGAGACAGATGGATCTTGCATCAATTTTGGATTCGAAATAGATTCAGAAAAAACAACACGTGAATTAAAAGAAGGAATTGTCGAAGGCACCGCTGAATGTACCGATTATTGGGTCGATCAGTTAAATTATTGTGGATCATCTAAGGGTGATTACACTGAGGAAGAAATTTTGGAATTCCTAAAACAAATCGAAAAACTCTTGTTGACTGAACCTTTTCAGTTTGGGAACAAAAAAATCAAAACAGCCCTGGAAATTCTAAAACCTGTAGGGACATCGGAAATTGAAATGTTCCTTAAAGAATTGCTTACTGCTGAGTTGAACGTAGTCAGCCGAAGAGGTGCACTTAGGGAGGTTGATGGAGTTTTTGAAATATGGGATAATTATAATCAGGCATTATTGATTCATTGTGAAGCTGTAGGATGCGAAGAGCTTGGTACATGTGGTGAGGGTGTCAATGACAGACATTCAATCTCCCAATCAGCAGGTTCAAGGATAATGAATACCAGATTGATTGAGGCCACTAATACATTATCTGCTTTTAATGGCACAGGTGGAATCAGGAATTAATTGATGCAAATGATTATATTCATTAGATGAACCTCCGTTTTTGTTTAGCCATTTCTATTTTATTCATTTTTAGTTTCAAAGTGGTAGCCCAAGAGCTGCCCTTTGTTCATTATACCCCTGACAATGAATTGAATCCATTGCCTTCAGCCATGGTTACAAATGTTTTTCAAGACAGTGAGGGATTTATGTGGATGGCTGTTCACTCTTCTGGCTTGATTCGTTTTGATGGAACCAAGATGGATCTTTATGTTCAAAAGGAAGGTGTCAAAGACCTTGGGGTTTGGCAGATAGTGGAAGATAAATTAGGATACCTTTGGGTTACTTCCAATTCCGGATTGGTGGTTTCAGAGGAGCCTGTATCTAATTATAAAAATGGGAGGAGGTTAACTTTTACTTCAGAATTTGGGGGTAAAACTCTTTATTCCGAAATCGTCAATCTCAATCAAATAGCAGTGGATAGCAGTGGGATGGTTTGGGTGGGTACTGTTGCGAAAGGATTTTTGAAATACCATATCAATGAAAAAAACAATTTAGAAGTAGATGTTTTAAATATCGAAAAGAAAGGCAGTACACCACAACAGATTACCACACTTTTTTCAGGGAAGACAGGAATTTTGGCAGGGATTGGGGGAGGCCAACTTGTTCGGATATCAGGCAATAAAATCCAATTGATTTATTCTTCCGACAAAATCTCTGAAGATCAAAATTTCGCCTCCATTCTAGAAGATGAGAAAGGGAAAATTTGGGCTTACCGTCAAAATGGAGAAGTCCTGCTTTTTCAAAATGAATCAACCGATCCAAAGAAAATTGCCCAATTAAAACAATCCAATATAGCAAGCTTAGCAACTGTGACTGAAGGAAATGTATGGGCGGTAAGCGGAGTCAACGGGATTATCAGATTCAATCAAAAATCAGGAGAAATTATAGGCCATTTCACTAGGTCTAACGGATTGTTGAGCGATAACGTCTTTAATGTAAGCAAAGACAGGGAAGGTAACGTTTGGATTGCCCAATCCGGTGGGATTTCAAAACTAAGATTTAATTTCAATGCTTTTGAGAATTTCAGTACCCGTTCTATAGCTGGTGAAAAGCCCATTTTACCCTCTGCTAAAGTAAATTCTATACTGAGGGTTCCTTCTGGTACTTACCCGTTTCGGCTTTTGGCAGGGACTGAGGGAGGTGTTTCATGCATTTCCGAAGAGGGTACTTCTACCTATATTACCCAAGCAGATGGTCTTACAGGAGATTGGGTAAATGGTCTCGAAATTGATTCTGAGGGTAGGATTTGGATAGCAACTACACAAGGTTTGAATGGGCTTGTCTTTGATCAGAAATTGATTTTGAAAGAGGCTGAAGATATCAGAACCATCAATATCAATGGAAAGCAAGGAATAATCTTTACAATTCCTGACAGCCCACCTATTATTGCTTCTGAAAATCTTTTCATAAAGGGTTCTCCTGAGAATGAAGACCTAGGCTCAATTTGGTTTGCGGGTTTAAGGAGTATAATTGGAGTTGTTTCTGGAAAAATATACTCCTTTGGTATCGAGTCAGGACTACCTCCGGTATTAAATAAATCGATAGCCTTCGATGGAAATGGATACTTATGGGTGGGTACAGTGGACAAAGGTATTTACCGTAGCACCAAAAAGATAACCAGAGAATACCTTTCTGAGAATGCTGACTTACCAACCGATTCTAATCTTTTTGAGCAGTTCTGGTCAACCCAAAATGGTTCTCCAACAAATCATATTGAAAAATTATTATGGAAAAACGGTAAAATGTGGGTTGGTACGCAAGAAGGCCTACTGCTACTTGACCAGGACACAGGTGCAATCTTGAATCATATCACCAAAGAAAATGGATTACCTGCTAATAATGCTGTTAGTTTTGCTTTGGCACCCAAAACTCAAAATCTCTGGGTAGGTACCAACAGCGGTCTTGCAGAAGTTGATATTGAAAGTGGGGAAGTTATCAAAAAAGTAACCAAACAAGATGGGTTGATAGATGATGAAGTATGGCTTTATGGTTCTGTCAAGGTGGATAAAGATGGGCTTGTTTATTTCGGTACTGCAAATGGCTTATCAATTTATAATCCCTTATTAGACAGAAAAAACAATATACCCCCACCTGTAAAGCTTACGTCTGTTCTCATTTCTTATCGAACAGAAGGCCGTAATGAAGCAATATTTGAATATTCGGCACTTAGTTTTTCAAATATTTCGGGGGTAAGATACAAAACCAGACTGTTGGGCTATGATGAAGAATGGTCGCTAGAGACAAATCAAAAGCGTCTGCGATACACCAATTTACCGGCTTTTTTTTGGTCCAAATCCTATACACTTGAAGTAGTGGCTATCAATGACAGTGGAGTGGAATCATCGGAGCCAATGACATATACTTTTATGGTAAAGCCAATATGGTGGCTCCGTTGGTGGGCATTTTTGATCTTAATATTTATTTTCGGTATAGTTATTTTTTCTTTTGATAGAGTCCAGAGAAGACGGGTGTTACGAAAAGAACGAGAAATTGCAAAATTGCGGGAAGCAGAACTCCATGCGGAAGCGGCGATAGCAAGGTCATTGGCTTCAGAAGCGCAGGCAAGGGCATTAAAAGCTGACAACGAAAAAAAAGCATTAGAATTGGAAAAAATTCAAGAATTAGAAAAAGCTTACCAAGAACTTAAAGCTGCTCAAAATCAGTTGATCCAAGCGGAGAAAATGGCCTCCTTGGGAAGGCTAGCGACTGGTATTGCCCATGAAATAAAGAATCCTCTCAATTTTGTGAATAATTTTGCCGCTCTTTCCGGTGAATTGGTCGATGAATTGACCCAGGCAATAAGGGATAATAACCAAGTTGAAATTGATTATTTGATGGAAAATATAAAAATCAATGCGGGGTTAATTGAGGAACATGGAAAGAGAGCGGATGCAATTGTAAGGTCAATGATGCAGCATACGCGTCAGGGGAAATCAACTTTTGAAATTGTTGAAATCAATAATCTTGTCGAAAAATACATCGATCTAACCTACAACAGCAAAGGAGCTCATAATCCGGGTTTTTTTACGGCAGTTAAAAAAGATTTCCATCCAAATTTGAAGAAAGTCAAAATTTCCGGACAGGAGATTGGCCAGGTTCTTATCAATATTATTGGAAATGCATTTGATGCGGTTTGGGAGAAAAGCAAAAACAACCCTGAAGGATATGAACCTGAGGTTTCGATTTCCACTTTTATGGCCGGGGATAAAGTCGGAATCAGGATTTCGGATAATGGTCCAGGAATACCTATTGAGAATCAGGAGAAAATTTTTGAGCCTTTTTTTACCACCAAACCTACAGGGGAAGGAACTGGATTGGGTCTCAGTTTAAGTTATGAGATTATAACGCAAGGGCATAACGGCTCATTGCTCTTGGAAAAGAAAAATGGGGAAGGCGCTTCATTTGTTATTTTATTACCTGTTTATTAAAGAGGCAACTTCAATTTTCACCTTCTTTTTAGCCCTTTGGAATTTAAAAAAAGCGCAAAAATATAGTTTAGGGAAAAAATGAAAAATGAGCCACAGGTTGAATTCCGCCTTTGGCTCATTTTAGCCTTATTGCTTTGAATGGAGTGCAATTTCATTTCCCTCCGAATCATGGAACAATGCCATAAATCCAATATCAGGTGTTATTTGGGTTTTGGGCTGCATGATTTTTCCCCCAGCTTTTTCGATTCTGTTGAGTTCGACATTTACGTCTTCAGATGAAAAATAGATTTTGGTGCCCTCTGTGCTTGGTTTGTAAAACCCTTCGGCTTTGACCAGACTTCCTCCTGCACCGAGTCTGCTTTCATCCCAAGGAAACCAGGCCATATCGATGGGACCCATTTTGTGACGATCAAGCTTACAATCAAAAACAGCTTCGTAAAAAGCCATTGCTCTTTCCATATTTTCGACCGGAATTTCAAACCAGCCAACGCTTACATGTTTCATAGTGGTAATGGGTTTAAAGAATAAATTTAAATAAATTCATCCAAAATTTCCCATTTCAAAAAAGCAGTCTTATGAAAAATAAATGCCGTAATTCCAGAAGATTATTTTTAAAAACTTCCACAATAGCCAGTATCGGTATGGGATTTTATGGAAATTCGTTCGGTTTTTCTTCAGATCAAGTAAAGAACTCCCAGGGAAAAAAAGTCGGAATAATTGGATTGGATACGTCGCACAGTATCGCCTTTACCAAGGTATTGAATGGACATAAAGATGACCAAATGTATTTTGGTTACCATGTCGTCGCCGCTTATCCTTTTGGAAGTAAGGATATCAAATCGAGCATGGATAGAATACCGGGTTACACTGAAGAAATTCATAAAATGGGAGTGGAAATCGTAGGTTCAATCGCAGACTTACTTCAAAAAGTAGATGTGGTGTTATTAGAAACCAATGATGGGAAACTTCATTTGGAGCAGGCTATGGAAGTATTCAAAGCAGGGAAGCGCATGTTTATAGACAAACCTATGACGGCTTCTCTGAAAGATGCCAAGGCCATCTTTGAAGCTTCCCTACAATACAAAATCCCGGTTTTTTCCGCTTCTTCCCTGAGGTACATTACAGGGATAGAAAAAATTGACAAAAGCACCGTTATAGGTGTCATTACATTTAGCCCTGCCGAATTGGAACCTTCGCATCCGGATTTGTTTTGGTATGGGATTCACGGAGTGGAAACCTTATTTACCGTAATGGGCACAGGATGTGAGTCGGTTGTGAGGGTGTCTACCAATGATACAGATGTGGTCACCGGGATTTGGGAAGATGGAAGAGTCGGGACTTTTAGAGGAACCCGAACAGGCAAGCATGATTATGGAGGAACGGTTTTTACCCAAACGGGAAACGTGGTTTTAGGCCCTTATGCCGGATATGAGCCTTTACTTTTGGATATTGTAAAATATTTTGAGACGGGCGTCGTGCCTGTGCAGCCTGAAGAAACTCTTGAAATTTTGGCTTTTATGGAAGCGGCGGATATCAGCAAAAAGCTTGGTGGTAAATCTGTTTCTGTGAGAGAATTATTGGATAAAAAATAAAGAAAGGTCAAGGCAAAAATTTGGTCTTTACCTTGACCAGTTTTCTTTCCAAATATGGAATTCAGCAGGAGAAACCCTGAACCGTGCAAAACTCCCTTCATGGACACCGAGTAATTCTGATTCCACATATTCAATAAACTTATGCTGATCGGTTTTCAGGATTTGATTAGCTTTCCTTTTGATCCTTTCCGATCCTTCTTTTGGACTCAGGTTATTTGAAATGATCTCAGTGACAAGTTCTCTGATTTCATTTCTGTATCGGGTCCTAAATGCATCAGGTTCTCCTACTGTTTGTCTGATAGCAGCATACCGGATTGCTGATCTTTCATAAGCCCAAATAAATACATCCTTCAGCAATTCAATCCTGTTGAGCTCATAAACCCCCAAAATCGCCTGTACATAGACCTCATTTGGGACATCCACAAACGAAAGAGGAGACAGGTTATGTTTGAAGAACGGAATATTTGCAGCAAGTCTCGAGGTCCGTTTGTTGACATCATCAAATGGCTGCAAATAAGGGAAATGCACCATAATGAAGAAGGCTTGCTCAAAGGGATTCTGAATCTCCTTGACTTTTTGCAAGATCAACTCAAATTGGTCTGCTATCAGTTGTGGAATTGCCAATGGCGTATAGGCCGATTTATGGATTCCTACCGGAATGGACCTCAGCCTGCCTATGGAATTCTGGTCCTGCAGCAGGTTATCAGCCAAGAGGGCATGTAAATTAAGAATGATATAGGAATTGAATTCCAAATCATCCCCTAGCAATACCAAAAATTCTATAGCCTCTTTATGGTTGAGGATCATTTGGGATTCTTCGATGGATTTTCCATCGGCAGATTCTCCGAAATTCACCAACCTCTGAGTATCCAATAAGGAATAGGTATTTCCTTCCAATCGACTGGAATTCCAACTCAGGTCAATCAGCAACCTGCTCAAAACCTCTTTGGCATGGGTTCCTGCCGGTTGGTTTTGATTTCCGGTTTTACCCAATTCTGTCAGTGTTTTGATCTCTTTTTCTGAGAGGTATTGGTCTACATTGGGTCGGTAGGATTCCAAGAACTGCCTGTTGTACCCTACTTTTGGTCTGCTGATCAATGGTTTCTCCAAAGCATCTTTGATTTTTTTTCCTTCTTTGGAAATTGGAATTTCTTCCTTTTTTTCAACGATATACTTTGGTGGTTCACTTTCCCTGACCACATTTTTTTCATAGACTGGATGGTATTTTGTCGCCTTTGATCCTCCTGTTACATAAACTTCTCCCTTTTCTTTTAGGATTTTGAGTCTTCTCTGTAATGTTCTTAGCTCTATTTCAAAATCAAGATTTTCTTTGATTTCTTCCAAAGTGATTCCTTCAGGAAATTTTACCAAAATTTCCTTGATGGCATTTAATTCTTTGGTTTTTGGAATTTTCATCTCTTTCTATTCGCGACAAATATATGTATTTTTTTGTCGTGAATTTAATATTTGCGACAATTTATTCTTAATTCACGACAAAAAATGTCGCGAATAAAAAAAATTTGTCGTGAAAGGTCTGTTTCACGTCACATTTTGAAAACCTCTCCGTTCTTAACGACTTTGTGGATTTTAATTTTTCCGCCGTCTCCGAGTTTGAAAAATGCGAGGTCGGTCTTAGCATTTGGTTTTTGAAAACCGATTCCTAAATAAGCCGCCGGTATGACCGAGGCCATTTTCCAAGCAATAGAAAGGTCTGCAAGCTTTTTTTCAATCAGGTATTCCATGCCTTCAAGGATGGTTTTACTTGCTCCCGCCAATAATCAATTGCCGTTTTTCAAGGATAATTTTCCGTTTGGTGATAAGATTACTTTATCTCCAATATGGGTGTTGTATTCTCCGGGAGGCATTCCGCAAAACTTTGTTGCATCACTCACCAAAAAAGCTTTTTCTCCTTTAACCTTTAAAACCACTTTCAAAAATGAATCCGCCACATGAAATCCGTCTGCTATCAAGCTCGCATGAAGCTGGTCCAAGGAGAGTTGATCCCAAAGGATATTGGGATGACGCGGAAGCATCAGCGGAACGGCATTTCCAAGATGGGTTGAAAGGCTTGCGCCTGCTTCTACTCCTTTTTTCAAGTCCTCCATAGCAGCATTGCTATGTCCAATGGCTATTTTTATTCCATTGTCGCAACATTTTTTTATGAATGAAAAAGCACTTTCCAACTCAGGCGCAATGGTGATGAGTTTGATCCTTCCACAGGATGCATCCTGAAATTTGCTTACCAAATCCCATTTTGGTTTTTTGATATATTTAGAATTATGGGCTCCTTTCGCCCCCTCTTCCGAAGAAATAAAAGGACCTTCCAAGTGAATCCCTCCGATGCATGCAGCAATCAAGGGATTATTATCACAGGCTTCTTTTAAGGTGGATAAAATGGAGATGATGACTTGATCATCATTGGTAATCAGGGTTGGAAAAAAGGTGGTGACTCCTTTGCTCAACAAAAAGTGTGTGGCACTTTCGATATCCGACACAGAGAGATTTGGATCATTGAAATCAATCCCATTGACTCCATTTACCTGTAAATCAACCAAACCGGGACCAATAAAAAAATGGTCATTCAACTGTTTTTTGGAGGGTTTGACGCTTGTGGTTAAAAAATTCCCACTTGAATTGAAGACAGACAGCTTTCCGGTCAGGCAATCAATTCCGATAGATTCATCTTTATCAATTGGTTCCAATTTTTCAGGATAGGCTTGAATATCTGTAAAGAGATGGCAATTTCCGTGGATTCTCAAAATCGAGGCCGGACATTGTGTATTGATCCGACCTGAGATGGTATCAGTGACAGCTTGTCTTTTGTTTTTGCCGGGCACTACACAACAGATATAAGCAGTGTCAAGCAGGGCGGTAATAGTCAGTGTCAAAGCATGGCTTGGTACCTCTTCCAAAGCTGAAAAGCAACCATCATTGACCTGCTGCTGCCTGCATACCGGGTCTAGCGCGACCAATTTTACTGTCTTGGCATCATTGAAATCTGCGACAGGAGGATCATTGAAGGCAATGTGTCCGTTTTCACCGATTCCCATGCAGACCAAGTCAATAGGAGCCTGATGGAGCAAAGAGGCATAGCTGTCACATTCTTCGTCCGGATTTTGGCTGCCATCAATAAGATTTATTTTCCCGAAGGGCAACTTGTCAAACAATTTTTCTTTGAGAAAATTGGAAAAAAGTGCAGGTGAACCCTTACTTAAACCCACATATTCATCCATATGAAAGGCGGTCACTTTTTCCCAAGGTATTTTAGAAGAAGTGCTTAAAGCTGCTAAAAATTCATTTTGTGAAGGAGCCGCTGCAAAAACAATTCTCACGTTTTCTTTTTCTTCCAATACTTTCAGGATTCTTGCCTCTACTGCTTTTGCAGCAGCCTCGCCCATTTCTTTTCTTGAATCGAATACATTAATTTCCATTATTTCTGATGGGGTTTTTATTCTTTACTGATCTCCTGAAGCATTGCTTTCACTTTGTCGGGAACAGTTCGGATTTGGGCTAGTCCAATGAATATATATACCAAGGTGGAGACTATCAGGGGAAGGCTAACTTGCAAGGCCAAGCTGCTGATTTCAATATTCTTGGTGATGATGAAGGTAAGGAGGCCTGCAAAAATAGAACTGATGGCAGCGACCGGACCGCAAGATTTGAAAGCCGGAATAACCCCAAAAAGCATAGGAACTGCAATCGGTCCTACCAAAGCCCCAAACCAAGTAATGATCAAGCCGAGAATTCCACCAAAATATTCATATTGAAGGGCGACAATGATAGTCAGCAGGGTAAATATGAAAGTCGTAACCCTCGCCGTGAGCAATGAAATTTTATCTAAGCTGAATTTTTTGGAAATGTTTGGAAGAATATCTCTCGTGATTACGGCGGAGATGGTATTGATATCAGAGGAAGTCATGGACATCGTATTAGCAAAAAGAGAGGCAATCACCAATCCTACCAACCCCGATGGCAAAAGCAAAAGGGTCAGCTGACCATAAGACTGACTTGGGACTGCAAGATTTGGAAGCAAAATAGGTGCAGCCCACATCGGAAAAAACAAAATCAAGGGCCAAATCAAATATAGCAAACCTGATAGCCTAGCTGCTTTGGTTGCCTGTGATTCTGAAGGGGAAGAAATATAGCGTGTGGCAAGATTCCATTGACCACCATTGTATGACAGAAAATTAATGAACAAAAATGCAAGTGCAAAACCTACACCATAAGGGTCATTAAACGGTTGGCTATTTTCAGAAGGCAATTTTTCCCACATGGTGAAAATGCTTTCCGGTCCATCGAGATTGTAAAGCACAGCGAAGAACATAACTAGTCCTCCCAAAAGTTGAATGATAAATTGCGCAAAATCTGTCATGACAACTGCCCACAATCCTCCAAAGGTGATATACAAAAGAGAAATTCCACCTGATATCAAAATGCCGATTGGAAGACTGATGCCGGTAAAAACATTGAGCAAAATGGCAATCGAGGCCCATTTGGCCCCGATATCGAATAGTTTTAACAGCACACCGCTCCATGCCATGATCTGTTGGGTGAGGATATTGTAGCGTCGGGCAAGAAATTCAAGTGGGGATTGGATATGGAATTTTTTGCGAAGCCTGACCCAACGTACAGGAAATATTTTGGCACTTACCAAAATTGTCAAGCCGATAGTGAATGCCCACCAAACATATATTGTAAATCCATGGGTATACGCAATTGCGGCATAAGCAACGAAAACCGCCCCGCTATATCCCGAGACGTGGTGGGAAATTCCTGAAAGCCACCAAGGCAAGTTTCCCCCGGCAACGAAATAATCGTCGGCGTTTTTGTTTCGAAAATAAGAGTAAACCCCGATAACCAACATCAGGAGAAAAAAAGCTGTGATTACAATCAGGTCAAAAGAGGTGAGCTTCATGGTCGGGTGGAGGAGGAGTGGGAAATTGGGTTTACACTTTTGGTTCCCACCCAGGTTGGTAATCCCTTTTCCAATATTTCATCGCTTCTTTGCTGCCGATAATATGGCCGTTTTTAGGATCCACGTTCAATGTTTCACCGCACCTTTGTGCAATATTTCCCAATTGGACCAAGAGTGTACTCGTCTGTCCCCCGATAATTTCAGCCGCGAGTGGAGTTCCTTTTTTGATTCCGTCAAACATGTTTTGGATATGGATGGCGTCGAGTTCTTGGGTTGGGTCGGAAAGATTTCTCGCATCCACAGGCCGGTCATATTTCACTTCCTTTACGAGTTTGTTTTTTAAGTCATAAATGGAGTAAGCATTGCCACCTCCAATATTAACAGAACCCTCTTCCCCGTAGAAAATCACGCCTACACTCGATCCTTCATTGTTGATACCGTTGCAGCTTCTTCCTTCCCAACTTATCATACTTTTATTTTCAAATTCCAGATTGATCATTTGGGTATCTGGGGTTTCCCAATCGTCCTGATAGCGGTACCTTCCTCCCGCGGAGGTAACTTTTGTCGGAAATTCCACACCCAATCCCCATCTCGCCAAATCGACCATATGGGTGCCATTGTTCAATGCTTCGCCTGTTCCCCAATTCCAGAACCAATGCCAATTGTAATGGATGATATTGTCCCGATAATCTTCTCTTGGGGCCGGACCTTGCCATAAGTCATAATCCAAATGGACGGGAACTGCCACTTTTTTACCGATTCCAATAGGCCCTCGGTTGTTGGTATACCAGGTTTTTGCATAATATGGTCTTCCGATAGTACCGTCATGGACTTCTTTTATGGCTGCAGCCACGTTGGGCCAAGACCTTCTTTGGTTACCCATTTGGATCAGCCTTTTGTACCTTGCAGCAGCTTGGAGCAATATTTCCCCTTCGTTGGGATTATGGCTGGAAGGTTTTTCCAGGTAAACATCCTTTCCTGCTTTGCATGCGAGAATGGCTGCAGGTGCGTGCCAATGGTCCGGAGCAGCAATCACCAACACGTCTACATCCTTGTCCTCCAGGCTTTTTCTAAAATCCGGAGTAGCTTTGGGATTGGAGTTCTGGATTTTGGAAACTGCGCTGATGCATTTTTCTGCGGCCAATTGATCCACGTCGCAGATATGGATCACCTCTGCATTTGGTTGGTTTGCAAAATTCTGAACCAAGGCATTTCCACGGCTGTTCACTCCCATCACCGAAACCTTGATTCTTTCATTGGCTCCAAGGATTTTTCCGTAGCTCTTTGGACTGAATGCAGGAAGTACTCCTCCAATTGAAAATACTGCAGTACCTGCGATGGATTTTTTGAGAAAATCTCTCCTGGAATCTTTCGAAGTTGTCATGTTACGTAGTGGTGGGTTAAAGTGATTTTTGAAGAAATGACTGGAAAATTATTTCTCCATCATTTACAATATATTGATTAATACTTCGCATATAAAGATTTTTTACGGGACAGGTTATTTCAGGTAATTCCCAACTTTCACTTTTATTTCAATGGCTGCTTATATAAGCCTTCAGTCATTTTTTTTCCAACTGCCATCAGTCCAAAACTCCAAGGAGTCATGGTTTATTGAAGGATTTTAATTAGAGAGCTCGATCAAAAAACCGATTTTTTTGAATTAGTGGATAGTTATTGTATTTTACTGATAATTAATAGATTGGAAAGATTAAAATGAATTTCCATTTACAGACCCAAAATAAAACAGCATTTATATGTCAGATAAAATTTATTCGCCCGAAAAAAAAGACAGGAGGGAATTCCTAAAATCCGCCGGTACTGCTTTGATTGGAAGTGCCGCTCTCCCTTTTGTATTTCAGGTCAATCCTGCTTTTGCCATGAAGAACAATACCCTCAAAGTGGGCTTGATTGGCTGTGGAGGTAGGGGAACCGGAGCGGCACTGCAGGCTCTGAAAGCAGATACTGACGCAGTTCTGACCTGTATGGGAGATATATTTTCCGATTATCTGGATGAATCTTACCAAGCATTATTCGAAGCAAATCCCAATCAAGTCAAAGTGGGTAAAGAAAACCGTTTTGTTGGATTTGATGCGTACAAAAAAGTCATAGAATCGGACGTGGATGTGGTTATCCTTACTACACCTCCTGCATTCCGGCCTGGTCATTTCAAAGCTGCTATTGAGGCCGGAAAACATGTTTTTTGCGAAAAGCCCGTCGCTGTGGATGCTCCCGGTGTTCGGAGTGTTTTGGAAACAGCCAAACTAGCCAAGTCCAAAAATCTCTCCGTGGTTTCAGGATTCACTTTCCGGTATGATTTTCCCAAAAGGGCTCTTTTTGAAAGAATCAACAATGGGGACATAGGTGAAGTAGCTTCCGTGCTTACGGTAAGAAATGGTGGAGGATTGTGGTATAAAGACAGGAAACCTGAGTGGAAAGAAATGGAATACCAATTGAGAAACTGGTATTATTACGATTGGCTTTCGGGTGATTATATCGTAGAGATGATGGTCCATAGCCTTGACATGATGTCATGGGCTTTTGGCGACAAACTTCCAGTCAATGCCACAGGGTCAGGTGGCAGACAATCCAGAACCGAAGAAAAATACGGGAATATCTATGACCATTTTGCCATAGAATATGAATATCAGAACGGCGCAAAAGGAATCCATTTCAGTAGACAACAACAAGGGGCTTCCAATATCAATAAAGCGGAAATCATGGGAAGAAATGGAAATGCCATCGTAGACATCGGAAGGCAAATCCATCGAATAGAAGGACAAAATCCTTGGAATTATGAGGGTGAAAAAAACAATCCCTATGAAACCCAACATGAGGAATTGTTTGCGGCAATAAGGTCAGGGAAGTCTATCAACGAAGGTGACCTGATGGCAAACAGTACAATGTTGGCGGTTTTGGGGAGAATGGTCGGCTACACCGGGCAAACCATCGGATGGCAAGAAGCACTCAATTCCACTCAATCCTTAGGACCTAAATTGGAAGAATATGATTGGGATCTCAAATGGCCTGTTCCTGAGGTGGCCATCCCGGGAAAGACCAAGTTTTTTTGATCAATCTTTCCATCCTCGATAGATTTTTTTTCTAAAAACCCTTTCCAAAAAATTTACTCCAAATGAAAATCCTGAGACCATTATCCAAAGTCTTTCTTCTATTTCTACTGACAAATTCCCCGAGTTTTTGTCAGGAATATCTTTTTGAGTTTGGGAAATCAAGGGGGATAGAAGCCCTCGTTTCAGATCAGTCACCAAAAGAAAATTCATTGAAATGGTATAATGTCAATACAGAAAAAGACACCTGGTATTTTGAGGGACAGGAATTGGTATGTAGGGGATTGCCTATCGGAGTGATCCGATCCGAAAAGCAATATGAAAACTTCATCATGCACATCGAATGGAAGCATATGGAACTCGGAGGAAACTCAGGAACTTTTGTTTGGAGCGGTGCTGTCCCTGGAGAGCAAAGGCTGCCCGATGGTGTCGAGGTGCAGATGCTGGAATTGGATTGGGTCAACCAAAATAAAAAAGACGGCGTCTTGCCTCCAATCGCTTATGTCCATGGCGAATTGTTTGGAGTGGGCGGAGTGACTACTATACCTGATAACCCACGTGGAACCCGCAGCAAATCCATTGAAAACAGATGCTTGGGCAAAGGAGAGTGGAATACTTATGTTGTCATTTGTGTAGATGGCGTCATTAAACTCTCAGTAAACGGTAAGTTTGTCAATGGCATCAGCCAATCAAGTCAAAAGAAAGGATATATCTGCCTGGAATCTGAAGGCGCTCCGATTCATTTCAGAAACCTGAAAATCACCGAATTGCCTTCAGCAGTCATCTCAGCCGAACAAATTGCCCCTCTTTTGACCTCTGGGAATTAAATTACCTTAAAAATTATACCCGCGTTAGTTTGATGGGGTAACTTTTTGCCGCATTCCATTGGCAGACGTATATATTCTCGTCTTGATCAATGCAAACATCGTGGCAGTGTTTGAAAATTGGTTCTTTTTGGATCATCAATTGGAGCTCTCCGTCAATATATTTTGGCTCAGTCCCTCCCGGATTAGAGACTACTTTATTGTTTTCATCCAAAATGGTCACAAACCCGGAGTTGTCCATTTGCTCCAGGTATTTGGATCTGGACCAACAAACGCCTGCATAGAGGTTTTTACCATGAATGACCGGCCGACAGACAAAAGCACCGGGAAGGAAAAAAGTTTCTAAATATTCACCTTCCATAGTAAATCTTTTGAATGAATTATGACCACGGGATGTACAAAGTAGGGTAGGAGTTCCTCCTTTTCTTTGGTCGACGGCTATTCCATGGACAGTTTTGAATTGGGCATCACCGTGTCCGTCACCGCCAAACATCCGGATAAAATTTCCTTTGCTGTCATATTGCAGCACATATTGTGAACCATAACCATCGGTAATGTACAGGTCGCCGTTTGGCGCGACGACCGTTTCGGTTGGGGTGTAACGCATCCCTTCTTTATAGATTCCCTGACTTGTCGGTGTAGGTATTTCTGTGATTATCTTTCCTTTTAGATCAGTCTTGATGACCCTGCCGCCATTGTCTACAATCCATAAAAATTCTTCTCCACCTTCATCGACTAGGCTCAGGCCATGCGCAGATCCCAATCCCAAAGTCCACGAATCGAGGTACTTTCCGGATTGGTCGTAGATAATGATGTTGTTTTTGGATTCATCGGTTACCATCAGCATTCTGCCCTTCTTGTCCATAACCATTTCGTGGCAATTGACCACAGGATATTTGGCAGGATCGAGGTTTCCCCAAGAGGTGTTTACTTTATATTTGAAATCACCATGACCAATAATAGTGTCAGGCGTTGATGCAAATGAGAAGGAAGTTGGTATCGCCATTGCGGCACCTGCCAAAGCGGATTGCTTTAAAAATTGTCTTCTGGTGAAATCTGTCATGGGTTATTGAGTTTTGAATAAGTAATTTAACAAAGTATCACAAAAATCACATTTTGTTTTTCTTGGATGGT
Organism: Aquiflexum gelatinilyticum; assembly: GCF_024741135.1. Classification (GTDB taxonomy): domain Bacteria; phylum Bacteroidota; class Bacteroidia; order Cytophagales; family Cyclobacteriaceae; genus Cognataquiflexum; species Cognataquiflexum gelatinilyticum. The sequence continues at coordinate 37,385 of NZ_JANSUY010000024.1, read as the reverse complement.
AAAATTTCCATCAGTCAAATTCCTCAATGACATTTTGAGTGTCATTATTATATTCATATCAAACAAACCCAATAATAAAACCTATGAAAAATTTTCTATTCAAATTATTCAGTTTAGCAATTGTGATTCTGGTATCGGCACAGGTTCAGGCACAGGAGATCGCATTGCAGATGTACAGCTTGCGCAATGAAATGAAAACCGATGTCAAGGGCACCCACGCGCTTATTCCCAAAATGGGAATCAATTTCATTGAAGGCGGTGGAACTTATGGCATGAGTAAGGATGAATACAAGACTTTTATTTCAGGACTTGGCCTTTCTGTAGTGGCTGTCGGGGCAGATTACAAGCAATTGCAGGAAAATCCTCAGGCCGTCATCGACAATGCAAAAGCTTATGGTGCAAAATACGCTACCTGTTTTTGGATTCCCCACACTTCCGGAAAATTCAGCATCAAAGAGACACAGGAAGCCGTGGAGCTGTTCAACAAAGCAGGAAAAATCCTAAAGGATGCGGGCATTACCCTCTGTTACCATCCACATGGATATGAATTTACCCCACATGGAAAAGGCGTTTTATTTGATGAATTGATCAAAAATGCCAAAAACTACGCCTTCAATATGGACGTGTTTTGGGTTCAGATGGGTGGAGGCGATCCTTTGGCAATCATGAAAAAATACCCTAACAAATTCCCTTTGCTCCACTTGAAAGACAGGGCAAAAGGAACCCCGGGAAGTTCAGATGGCAAGGGTGACGTGGAAACTAACGTAGTGTTGGGAACGGGAGACATCGATATCAAAGGACTGATCAAACAAGCCCAAAAGTCAGGAACGAAATACCTGATTATTGAAGATGAATCTTCAAGATCTGTACAACAAATCCCTCAAAGTGTGGCCTATATCAAAAAAGTGATGGCCGAGAAATAAAGCAAATGGTAGAAATAAAAAAAGCCATGGGAACTTCTATATGTTCCCATGGCTTTTTTTATGGTTTGATATGGACCTAGTAGCAATATTGGTTAAGTAAAACTTCCATTTCCCCTTGTAGCTTTTTAGCCTCTTTTCTGGCCTCAGTTCCAAAATCAGTACCTTTTCCTGCATAAATGATCCCCCTTGATGAATTGACCAATAGTCCGCAACGGCTGTTCATTCCATATTTGGCCACCTCTTCCAGACTTCCACCTTGTGCTCCAACTCCCGGGACAAGAAAGAAATGTTCAGGGACAATTTTTCTTACCTCACCGATTTTTTCTCCCCGTGTGGCTCCGACTACATACATCATATTATCAGGATTGCCCCATTTACTGCTTTTCTCCAAGACCTCTTGGTAGACAGGTTTTCCGTTTTTCAATTCAGAAAACTGAAAATCCAGACTCCCCTCATTGGAGGTCAATGCCAATAAAATAACCCATTTATTTTCGTAAGAAAGAAATGGGCTGACGCTGTCGATGCCCATATATGGCGCGACGGTGATGGAATCAAAATCCATGGTTTCAAAAAATGCCTTGGCATAAAGGCCGGAGGTATTTCCGATATCGCCACGTTTGGCATCTGCAATGCTAAAAATATTTTTAGGGATATAATCCAAGGTCTTCTGCAGACTTTCCCAGCCTTTTGGACCCAATGCCTCATAGAAGGCAATGTTGGGTTTATAGGCTACCGCAAAGTCTGCAGTCTGATCAATAATCTGCTTGTTGAATTCAAAAATGGGATCCGCCACTTTTTGAAGATGGCTGGGGATTTTATTGAGGTCCGTGTCAAGACCTACGCACAAAAAGGATTGCTTGATTTTGATTTGTTCAAATAGTTCCTGTCGGGTCATTTTGAAATATTTTTCCCAAAAGTAGGGATAAAAATCAAAATCAGCGGAGGTCGATTATTTCTACTCTTCCGTATTTCTGCGGATTGAATGTGAAATACTCATCTGTCAGTTCGGCATTGGTATTGACTGATTTGAATTTGTATTTGAAAATTCCTCCTTGGTCATCATAGATTTCCCAACTGATGAGGTCTTTTTTGTTTTTATCAACAAAAAGTTTTACCCGTTTAAAAGGCGCGTTTGATTTTTCTGCAGTCAGTTCAATTTCTTGGATGACAATACCGCCTTCTGTTTTTTCGCCGATCAACCTGTAATTGAATCCTTTTTGGTAAATGTTATAAACCGAGGAAGGTGTCAGTTCATTCTCCATATCAGAGGCATTGTTGATCGTCACCTCTTTGTAATTGTCTGTTGCGATGTAGGTCCAGACAGTTTTTCCGTTATTAAAAATCTCCTGCTCGGGTAATTTTAGATGGTATTTGTCTCCTTTGATAGCAATCTCACCGCTTTGGTTCTGGACCCGGCTATCAGAAACATCCGAATAAGAAAAGTCAAAGCTAGCTTTAAGACCTTTGATGGAGGCATATTTTTGACTTACTCCATCCAAAACAACTTTGGCTTTAGGATCTTTTGTCTGCGAAAAGCCGACAGAGAGGATGAAAAAGAAAAGAATGAAGGAGAATGTGATTTGTTTCATTTTGGTTAGTAGGAATATATTTTTTCCAGCATTTTAATCCGGATTTTTACAGATTGTTCAATAACCGTTCCAAACTTGCCTCATCCTGAATCAGCACCTCTCTGGCTTTGCTGCCTTCAAAGGGGCCAACAATCCCGGCAGCTTCAAGTTGGTCCACTATCCTGCCGGCACGGTTATAGCCAAGTTTTAGTTTTCTTTGAATCAAAGAAGTACTTCCTTGCTGATGCAAAACAATCAGTCTTGCCGCATCGTCAAATAACGGATCCCTATCAGACAAATCAATATCAGATAGACTTCCTTCACCTTCTTCACCGACAAACTCGGGCAATAAATAGGCATCTGGATAGCCTTTTTGGGCTCCGATCCAATCGCAGATAGAATCGACCTCGGGCGTATCCAAAAATGCGCATTGAATTCTTGTCACGTCTGATCCCTGTGAAAGCAACATGTCTCCCATACCGATCAATTGCTCGGCACCTCCGGCATCGAGGATAGTTCGGCTATCGATTTTGGAAGTCACACGGAAGGATAATCTCGCAGGAAAGTTTGCCTTGATAATACCTGTGATGACATTGACAGATGGCCTTTGTGTTGCGACTACCAAATGAATACCGATGGCTCTTGCAAGTTGGGCGAGTCTGGCTATAGGTGCTTCGATTTCTTTCCCCGCAGTCATCATCAAATCCGCCAATTCATCTATCACCAAGACGATATATGGCATAAATTTATGGCCTTTTTCAGGACTGAGTTTTCTCGCTACAAATTTCGCATTGTATTCTTTAAGGTTTCTACATCCGGCATCTTTGAGCAAATCATACCTGTTGTCCATCTCAATACAGAGAGAGTTCAGCGTATAAATCACCTTTTTGGTATCTGTGATGATGGCTTCATCAGTTCCGGGAAGCTTCGCTAGGAAATGTCTTTCAATTTTATTGAAAAGGGTCAATTCCACCTTTTTGGGATCGACGAGAACAAACTTTAATTGTGAAGGATGTTTTTTATACACCAAAGAAGCCAAAATCATATTCAGACCAACAGACTTTCCTTGACCTGTGGCACCTGCCATCAGTAAGTGAGGCATTTTTGCCAAGTCCATCACGAAGACTTCATTGGAGATGGTTTTGCCCAATGCAACAGGCAAATCTTTGTCGCTGTGCAAAAATTTCTCTGTTCCCAAAACCGCTTTGGCCGGAACCAATTCCCTGTTTTTGTTTGGAACTTCAATCCCGATAGTGCCTTTTCCAGGCATTGGGGCTATGATCCGTATTCCGAGTGCCGCCAAACTCAAGGCAATATCATCTTCCAGGTTTTTGATTTTGGAAATCTTTACTCCTGGGTCAGGGATAATTTCATATAGGGTGACAGTCGGGCCGATGGTGGCTTTGATTTCCTGGATTCCGATTTTGAAGTTGACCAGAGTCTCCACAATCTTGTTTTTATTTTCCTCAAGTTCCTGTCTTGATACGGTCACTTTTTGGACGTCATATTCATTGAGCAGATCCAACGTCGGGTACTTATAATGCGGCAGATCCAAAGTCGGGTCATAGGGATCAAGGTTTTCTACCTCAAGTGCTGTCTTTTCTTCTTTGGGTTTGTTGATCGCAAATTTCTTTTCCTCTATTTTTTCAATAACCGGTTCGTCTTCCAAGTCATCATCACCTTGGATATTGAAAACGTGGCCCTTTACCGGAAGCACTTTTTCTTTTTCCTCAGACTTGATTGTCCATGAACTTGCCTCTTCCTCCAAGTCTATTTCTTCCAGTTCATCCTCAAAACCAATTTCATCTTTTGTTTCCTCCAACTCGTCCCTAAAGTCGGTTTCTGGCTCAGGACCGGCATTTTTGGTTTTTGATTTGTTAAAAATCGGATTGGATATCCAATCGAGTTGGTTGATATTGAAATAGAATATGATGAAAACCAAGAGGGAGCCAATGATCAAAATGATGGTTCCCCAACCTAAAAATTCATCTGCCAAAAGTCCGAGTTCAAATCCAAAACCACCGCTTATGTACCCCAATGTGCTGAACCCATCTGCTAACTGAACAAAATACCCTGTCACTAGCCCGATCCAAAACGCAAAAAACAACGCGAAACCACTGTATCTGGAGAGGGAAACAAGGGATTTTTTGAAAGCCATTTTGAAACCCAGGAAAAACAGGTAGGGCGGAAGTAGAAATGCCGCCAATCCAAACCACTTCCTGATAAAGATGTCAGACATTTTGGCTCCAAAAAGCCCGAGCCAATTCCTTGCTTCAGATGCCGTAGTCCTGATCCCTTCCTCCATTTCGGACACTACAAGACTTTGGTCAGCTTTGCCCGAAAAAATGTAACTCAAAAACGCAAAAAACAAAAAAACAGAAAAAGACATCAGAATGATTCCGATGGCAAGAGGTATCCTTTTATCCTTTGCAAAGGCCAAAGAAAATTTCCCCGAAGTGGATTCCTGGGCTTTGGGTTTGGTGTCACCTTTATTTCTGAAAGTATTTGTTTTTGGGGTATTCGAAGCCATATTTTGTTTTTACTGTCAATCTCCAAATTAATGGAAGATGGGCGAAATATACAGATTTCAAAACTAGGAGTTTTACAAATTCCTTAAACCATTTGTAAAGAATTAACTTTGATGTATTTAAAATCAGGAAGTATTATTTTGATCTGCCCTGCAAATACTTGACCAATCCTTTATTTATTTTTTTGATCAATCCTGGTCCCTCATAAATCATTCCGGTGTAAACCTGAACGAGTGAAGCGCCGGCCTCCAATTTATCGATGGCATCTTGGGCAGAGAAAATACCACCTACCCCAATTATGGGGAATGCTTTATTGGATTGACTGGAAAGGTATCTTATAACCTCAGTACTTCTTTTGGCAAGAACTTTTCCACTTACGCCACCCGCACCCATGGCCTCCACCTTAGAAGTGCCAGTTTTTAATTGTGACCTGTCAATGGTGGTATTGGTCGCTATGACGCCATCTATTTTGGTTTCGATGACGATCTCAATGATATCATCCAATTGGCCTACGGTGAGGTCCGGGGCAATTTTCAGGAGTATGGGTTTTGGTCTTGATTTTCTGGAATTCGCCTCTTTGACAGCGATCAGAAGTTTTTTTAAAGGCTCTTTTTCTTGAAGTTCCCGCAGATTGGGCGTATTTGGCGAACTTACATTGACCACAAAATAATCCACATAAGGATGTAAAGCATGGAGACAATAAAGGTAATCGTCGGCTGCTTTTTCGTTTGGAGTCAATTTGTTTTTTCCGATGTTCCCTCCGATGAGGACATCGGTTTTTACATCTTGGAGTCTTTTGATTGCTTCTTCCACGCCTCCGTTGTTAAATCCCATTCTATTGATCAGGGCCTCATCTTCTGGTAACCTGAATAACCGTGGCTGAGGATTGCCTTCCTGGGGTTTTGGAGTCAATGTTCCGATTTCAATAAACCCAAACCCCAACATGGCCATTTCATCGATCAGTTTGGCATCCTTATCAAAGCCTGCAGCAAGACCGACAGGATTTTTGAAGTGAAGTCCAAATACCTCTCTTTCCAAAATAGGATTTTGGTAATCAAAAATGCCCTCAATGATGTTTTTGATGAGGGGTATATTGAATGTTTTTTTTATCCAAGAAAAAGTAAAATGATGCGCGTCTTCCGGGTTTTTGACAAAAAGTATTGGTTTTAGCAAAGATTTATACACAATGATCGGGGTTTTTTCAATTCGCTAAATTAAATGAATTGCTCGGGAAAACAGAAGAAAATACGGCTTATTTCCTTGGATGAAACTCATTCAGTACCTGTCGCAGATAATCTCTGTCCAAATGGGTGTAAATCTCTGTGGTTGTGATACTTTCATGGCCGAGCATTTCCTGGACAGCACGGAGATCGGCCCCGCCTTCGATCAGGTGGGTCGCAAAACTGTGTCGAAAAGTATGGGGGCTAACATTTTTATTCAGCCCGATAGCCTCGACCTGTTTTTTTATGATGAGAAAAATCATCACGCGGCTAAGTTTTTTGCCGCGGCGGTTTAGAAAAACATATTGTTCATGACCTTTGACCGGTTCGACCTCTTTTCTTTTCTCTTCGACATAAAGTTTCAGGTACTTCAAAGCATCCCTTCCTATGGGAACCAGCCGCTCTTTATTGCCTTTTCCTATCACCCTTAGAAAACCGACATCTGCATAGACATTTCCAATCTTCAGGTCAGTCAATTCAGATACCCTCAATCCCGAACTGTACAGCACCTCCAACATAGCCCTGTTGCGATGACCTTCTTGCTCGCCGAGTGGAATGCTTTCAAGAATTTGGGTGATTTCGATATAACTGAGTGTGTCAGGAAGTTTGCGGCCTAGCTTTGGAGCTTCCAAAAGTTGGGCAGGGTCTTCGGATATACGGTCCTCATACATCAGGAAGCGGAAGAATGCTTTTATCCCCGAAATTATCCTTGCCTGTGTATATTCTGAAATTTCAAGTTCTGCGAGTCCATTCACAAAATATCGGAGGTGCTGTAGCTGTACCTCCGTGGGTTTGGTGTAGGGAAAATTCTTTTCCATATACCTGCTCAGTTTTTCCATATCCTGCTGGTAGGCTAGGATGGAGTTTTGGCTTAGGGAGCGCTCTAGCTTAAGGTAATGTTGGAACTGGCGGAGGGAAGCATCCCAATGGTTGGACATTTTTGATTTTTTGGGGTGAGTTTTTTTTTTAAAGAGGTAAAGAAAACATATAATTCTGACTCAAGCACTTCTGTGCCAAAAGCAGTATTCAGAAGATCTGAAGTGTGGAGTGGGCTGCAATCATATCAAAATCTCTGTCGAAATGCCACACCTTCAAATCGTGTTCAATTGCATACCATGCAATAAGGCAATCGTTACTTTTTCTAATCATTGCTCCTTTCTGTCTCAGTTCCAAATATAGATTTGCTGCTCCGATGGAGGCATCGTAGGGATCATTTATGAGTTGTTTCAATCCTGAAATTTTATCCTCCAAAATCTTGAACTCTTTCTTATTTCTGCAACCTTGGAGAAGTTCCTGGATTATGGGCGGGCAGACACAAATTCTATCTTCCAAAATTAACTCATAAAACCTGTCTGAGTCTTTATCCTCAGGATTATTCAGAAACGAAATCCACTTTGAGGTATCTACAAGAATATCCATATTTTAAATTGACCTCATTTCTTCAAGGTTTCCTTCCCATTTGATTTTTCCCCTGAGGTCGGCCAATTCCTGTAATTTGATTTTTCTTAAAAATTCCCTCAACGCAGTATCCACCACCTCTTTTTTTGTTTTGATGGATGTTTTTTGAAGAATTTCATTCATCAATTTTTCATCTATTTCTATATTGGTTCTCATGGAATACATATCTATACACAAAAATAATAATTTTTATACACAAAGACTGTCCTTTTCTTGGATTATCAAGTCAAACCATTTTAAAACAAAAGGTTTATCCTTTTTAAAACAAATCCTTCCTTAACTTTGAACTCAGATAACCACTAAACCTATTTTGCCTTGAAAATCATCATCATCAACGGCCCCAACCTCAATCTTTTGGGTAAAAGAGAACCTGAGATTTACGGGAGCACTTCTTTCGAAGAATTCTTTGACACGCTCAAAACCAAATTTTCCGAAATCGATCTCTCCTATTTCCAAAGTAATATTGAGGGAGAAATTATTGACAAAATCCATGAGGTGGGCTTTTCTTATGATGCGATTTTGCTCAATGCCGGTGGGTATACGCACACTTCGGTGGCCATTTCTGATGCAATAGCGGGAGTGAAAACCCCTGTGTTGGAAGTGCATATCTCAAACATCTATAAGCGTGAAGAGTTCCGTCACAAGAGTATCATCACCAAAGAATGTGTAGGCATGATTTCAGGCCTTGGACTAAAAGGCTATGAATTGGCTATCCGTTATTTTCTCAACAATTAATTGACCATGGTAACATTTGCTCCCGGACCTTCCAAAGTCTATGACAGTCTTCCAAAATACATGCAGGAAGCATACGAAAAAGGTATTTTGAGTGCCAATCACCGCTCTGCAGTATTTATGAACCTCTATCAGGAAACAGAAACCCTGATGAGAGAAAAGCTGCACATGCCCCATGATTACAAGCTGCTTTTCACTTCTTCAGCTACCGAAAATTGGGAGATTATTTCCCAATCTATTGTGCAGTCTGCAGGCTACCATATATTCTCTGGTTCTTTTGGCAAAAAATGGTACGAATATGCCAGGTATATCGAACCCAAAACATTTGCCCACAAGCTTGATGCAGACAAAACTGTCGACGTGGAATCATTACAAATCGGAGAGGAATTTGACCTGATCGCCATTACCCAAAATGAGACCTCTAATGCCACTCAGGTGACGAATGAGACAATCGCTGCGATTGCCAACAAGTATCCCGAAAAAATGATCGCTGTAGATACGACTTCTTCCATGGCAGGAATCGAGCTCGATTTTTCTTTGGCAGATATTTGGTATGCCTCAGTTCAAAAATGTTTTGGTCTTCCAGCAGGATTGGGGATTTTGATTGTTTCTCCCAAAGCCATTGCCAAGGCAAAAGACAAAGGGGAAAAAGGCAGGTACAACAGCCTGAATTTCATGTTGGAAAATGCAGAAATCTATCAGACCCATTACACGCCAAATGTTTTTGGAATATACCTGCTATACCGTGTGCTGCAGGATATGCCTGAAATCCAGCAAACCGACCAACAGACCAGGGACAGAATGAGGAAACTGGAAGATACCATTGCAAATACGTCCAAGCTGAGGATGCTTATCCAAAATCCCGAAGCCCGAAGCAGTACAGTATTGGCTATTTCAGGAAAGGAGGAATTCATCTCAGAAATCAAAAAAGCTGCAGAAAAGGAAGGAATGCAGTTGGGAAGCGGCTATGGTCCACTGAAGCCGACCAGCTTCAGAATTGCCAATTTCCCGGCCATCAATGACTCCGAATTTTCAAAGTTGGTGGATTTTCTAAAGAAATATTGACCGGATGTTTAATCTCAAAGAAATTTTCTCAGTTACACTGATTCTTTTTTCAGTGATTGATATTTTGGGATCAATTCCCATTGTCATCAATCTGAGGAAAAAAGTCGGCCATATCCAATCCGGCAAAGCAACCATAGCTGCAGGATTTTTGATGATCCTTTTTTTATTTTTTGGGGAATCTATCCTGAAATTGTTTGGTATCGGAGTAGATGACTTTGCCATTGCAGGTGCTTTGATCATTTTTGCCATCGGCGCAGAAATGATTTTAGGGATTGAGCTTTTCAAACCGGATCCTGAAGCTTCGACTACAAGTGCTTCCATTGTCCCGATTGCTTTTCCTCTAATAGCTGGTGCAGGAACCCTGACGACGATTTTGACCTTGAAAGCAGAATATACCCAAGCGAATATTGCCGTGGGGATGATCATCAACCTTGGGATAGTATATGCTGTTTTGAAAAGTACAAATTGGCTTGAAAGAAAATTGGGTAAGACAGGATTAGATGTTTTGAGGAGAATCTTTGGGATTATTCTCCTTTCGATTGCCATCAAGATTTTCAAAGGAGCGCTATTCACCGGAGAAATAGGTTGATTTTAAAAATTTTGACACGTTCATTCTATAGTATTTTATTGATTAGAGATTAAAAATAAATGATTTCAATTTTTACTGACGGAGCTGCGAAAGGAAATCCCGGTCCGGGGGGATATGGGGTGGTAATGAAATACAACCAACATCGGAAAGAACTTTCAGAGGGTTTTCGGTATACTACAAATAACCGAATGGAACTTTTGGCGGTCATCCGTGCACTTCAGGAGTTGAAGGTAAGAGACATTCCTGTTACCATATACTCTGACAGTAAATATGTTGTAGATGCTATTGAAAAGGGGTGGCTTTGGGGTTGGCAGAAAAAAGGATTTCAGGATAAAAAGAATCCCGATCTTTGGAAGCAATATATCCCTTTGCATGTCAAATATAAACCCAAATTGGTTTGGGTAAAGGGTCATGCGGGTCATCCTGAAAATGAACGCTGTGACCAATTGGCTGTTGCGGCGGCAGAAAAACCCAATCTTCCTCCAGATGAAGAATATGAAAGAGGAGGGTGATTCCTTCACCGTCCGATTCAGCAATTTCAACTTTAATTCCCTTGGTTTTTCTCCGCTTAATTTAAAATTATGAGCAATCATACCCCATTTCGGTTCAAGCAATTTTCTGTCAATCACGACCGTTGTGCAATGAAGGTGGGTACAGATGCAGTCCTTTTAGGAAGCATATCAGGTTCGGGAAATCCAAAAAGTATTTTAGAAATAGGAGTAGGGACTGGAGTTGTTTCATTAATGTTGGCGCAGAGATTTCCTGAGGCAAGAATCACAGGAGTTGAAATTGACAAAGAAGCTTGGGAGCAAGCTTCCGAAAATGCAAGGCAAAGTCCTTGGAAGGACAGGATTGAATTCAAACATATTTCATTTCAGGATTTTTGTGAGAACCAAGCCCAAAAATATGATCTGATTGTCAGTAACCCTCCCTTTTTTCCAAACCACCTAAAATCCCTCGACCCAAAGCGAAATCTTGCTTTGCACAATGATACACTTTCCTTTGGGGAATTGGTTTCTGGCGTTATTTCCCTTTTTCATCCATTTTCTGAGTTTTGGGCCATTTTACCACCTGTACAAATGGAAGAATTGGAAAAATTAATGGTCTCAAAAGGGTTGAGAATCCATACAAGAACCTTTATAAAGGATAATCCCGCAAAAAATATTCTTAGGGTAATTTTGGGATTTTCATTTTTAAATCATGCTATGTATTCGAAAGACATTTCGATCAAAGATAAAAATGGAAATTATTCAAAAGATTATTCCGAATTACTCAAAGAATTTCTGATTGTCTTTTAGTTTAAATTTAGCCCTAACAAGTAGATTTTTTTTTTTAAATCCAATATTGGTGTATTTTTAGCCCTGCATTAAGAATAATTTACATGGATAGAAGTAAGTTTGGGTTAATTTCATTGCTCCTTATTTTTTTTGGTATTTTCTCTTCCTGTGAGGAAGAAAGCCAAGTTACAACTTCACTGATTACAGAAGAAGTAATTTACCTGAGTGGAGAAAGAGCAAGGGTCCTTGGGAGGATTATTACCAATCAAAATGTTGCTGCAAGTGACCATGGTTTCTACATTTCGGAAAATGAATCATTTTCCCAACCGATAATCATCTCATTGGGAGAAAGGGTCGCTCCGGGGAGATTTATCGGAGAAACAAGCGAACTCGATATTCAAAAAAAATATTTTGTCAAATCTTTCATATCCCTTCCCGACGGGATCCAGTTTGGCAATGTGTTAGAAATCACCACCCTATCACCTGACGCTTTCAGTTTTTCACCGTTGAATGGTCCTGTAGGTACGACTGTCACCATCAAGGGGAAAAATTTCACAGCTGATACAAAAGTGTTTTTTGGTAACCGTCAGGCTCAGATCCTTAAAATAGATTTTGAATCACTGATCACCGCGATTGTACCCGGCAGTGGAACCATCGCACTGGAGGAAGTAAGGGTGGTTGTCCAAAATCAGGAAATTCTTCTCGAAGAGAAGTTTGAATATACGACCGGAAAGTTTACTCAACTACCTAATTTCCCTTCGAGTTTGAAGTTGTTCGATAACGTTTCTTTTCAGAATGGCCTTGAATTCTTCGCGGGATTGGGAGCAAATAACGGACAAACAATCAATTCCCAATTCTGGAAATATAGCCTATTGACAGGTAACTGGACTCAGGTTGATTTTCAGGGAGACCCTCTTTGGAGGGCTTTTAATAGCAGCAACTATTTTGGTGGCGGAGCTTTGGTTATCAGTCAAAACTCGTTGAGTTCACCTTCTACTGATTTTTGGAAATATGAAAACAATAATTTTATAAAGCTTCCTCCATTGCCCTTTACAGCAGTAAATTCTCTTTCATTTGAGTTGAATAATAAATTGTTTGTAGTGGGAGGGGCAGTTGGATTTGGGACTGATGTTTACAGGTTCAATATTTCTACAGGTCAATGGCAAAAAATTGCAAACTCTCCTTTTCCAGTCAATCGGACCGTATTGAATTTTAGCTACGATAACAAACAATACCTTGTTGATCCCGTCACCAAGGAGATTTATGCATTTGATGGAGACTTGGAGACATGGTCCTTTTATGGTATATATCCGGGAGATATCAATTCAGGGTCAGCTTTTGGTGTGACCATCGGGGACAGGGTGATCACGGGTATGGCCAATAGATCTCAGGAAGTTTGGGAATTGAATCTTTCGAATGGATTGTGGGTCCGCAAAAACATTTTTCCTGGAAACCCTATTGCAAGAAATGTTGGGGTTTATGTCCATGATAATCTTATTTATATTCTTAGAAGTGCAGAGGTACAGTTGGCTGTACCTATGGAGTTCTGGGTTCTTGATCCCTTTGGCCTATAAAAGTTGATTTATGAAGAAAACATTACCATATATTTTCCTTTTCCTCATCTTCGTATCAGGTGAGCTTTTTGCCCAGCAAAAAAATATTGTAGGAAGGGACATCGGCCAATTGAAGGATATCAAAATCAGTGGACGGCTTATCGATCAGATATCAGGAGATCCTCTTGTAGGAGCTACGGTTACTGTCAGGGAGCTTAATAAAACTGAAATCACCAACACCAATGGTACTTTTAACTTGGTGCTCGATAGAGCTGATTATATTCTGGAAATTCGGTATGTAGGATATGAAACTGTCATTTATCCATTTGTGGCAGTAGGAGACGGAAGGATAAGTCTGACAATGATCCAAGAGGATTTTACTTTGGATGATGTGGTGATTTATGGCCGTGATCCTGAAAAAAATATCAGAAGTACCGACATGGGAGCGATCAGTGTGAGTATGAATACATTGAAAGAACTCCCGCCGTTTTTGGGAGAAGTGGATATTATTAGGTCCCTAGCCACATTACCAGGAGTAAGTCAGGTAGGTGAAGCTTCCTCAGGCCTCAACGTAAGGGGAGGTGGGGCTGACCAAAACCTTATTCTTTTTGCAGGGGCGCCTATTTATAACCCTTCACACCTTTTTGGTTTGTTCACTGCTTTCAATCCGGATGTTGTCAATGATTTTGTTTTGTATAAAGCCATAATCCCAACCAAATTTGGTGGAAGAGGCTCCTCAATTCTGGACATAGCTCCCAAATCAGGAAGTTTGGATAAATGGGGTGGTGATATGATGGTCGGAACGGTTTCAGGTAAGTTATCAGTAAACGGTCCTGTGATCAAAGACAAACTTTCTGCAAAAATAGGATTTAGAGGCTCCTATATTAACTGGCTTTTAGGCGCCATGAACAACCCTGATCTCCGTTCCAGTCAGGCTAATTTCAATGACGTAAACGGGATTCTTTACGGCGAGATCAATGAAAACCACAATGTGACTTATAGCTTTTACCGAAGCTATGATGATTTTGCATTGGCATCGGATACGACAATATCATGGACCAACATGAGCCATACCGTTAGGTATCAAGGCAAATTTTCCGAAAGATTGGCTACGGATGTTGTTGGATATTACTCTAAATATGACTTTTCAATTTTTAACAAATCCGGGATCAACAATTTTGATCTTGAATCAGGGATAACCGACGTAGGATTAAGGCTGAACTTCACCTATGCTTTGGGAGAAAACAACAGGGTCTCTTTTGGTGGTGACACAAAAAACATCACCATTAGACCAGGAGAACTTATTCCCGGAACATCTGAAGGTGAATCAACGATATTGCCTAAAAAAGTACAAGACGAATTTGCAAGAGAATCAGGGTTTTATCTTCAACATGAACTTGAATTTGGTCAGAAAATAGGTGTGTCTTATGGCATCAGGTATGATATGTACCAATACTATGGTCCAAGAACAGTTAAAGAATATGCACCTAATCTGCCACTCAACGAAGGAAACGTCATTGGTGAAAGAACCTATGCATCTGGAGAAACAATTCAGACTTATGATGGTTGGGGGCCAAGAGCTTCGTTGAGGTATTCATTGGATTCCAAGACTTCAATAAAGGCAGGATATAATAAAATGTATCAATTCATTCATTTGGTTTCAAACACAGCTACCATTGCGCCAACAGATGTCTGGAAGTTGAGTGATCAGTTTTTTAAGCCACAGATCGTAGACCAATATTCTTTGGGAATATATAAGAATCTAAAAGGAAATATTTTTGAGACTTCGATTGAGGTGTATTACAAGGAAATTGATAACGTGTTGGAATATAAAGACGGTGCCAGGCTTTTGTTGCAACAAAATCTCGAAACCGAAATTGTCCCCGGTCAAGGTCAGGCATATGGAGTGGAGGTTTATGTAAAAAAGAATCTTGGGAGAACCACAGGATGGGCAAGTTATACCTATTCCAGATCTTTGAGAAGGGTTATAACACCGTTTGAAGAAGAGATTATCAATGATGGAGAATGGTTTGCTTCCAACTTTGACAAACCGCACGACTTGACCCTAATAGGAAATTATAAATTGGCGACCAATGCCTCAATCTCTGCGACTTTCTCCTACAGCACAGGAAGACCTGTTTCTTTTCCTGAAGCAAAATTTGACTTCGCTGGAAATTCCCTGGCATTTTTCAAAGAAAGAAATACCCAAAGAATCCCTGATTTCCACAGATTGGATCTTTCTTTGAATTTTAAATTGAAAGGAAATACCAAGTTCCATGACGGTGATTGGACTTTTGCGGTAATGAATGTCTACGGCAGAAAAAATCCATTCTCGGTATTCTTTGCTGACCAAGCAGGATCTCCTCCACAATCGTATATATTGGCTATTCTTGGAGTACCTTTCCCAACCCTAAGTTATTCGCTTAAATTCTGATCGTGATGTTGAAAAGATTGCTATACTTATTGCTTTTATTACCTATTTCCTGCATTGAACCCTATAAGGTGGAGCTGCCCCAAGGAGAACAATTGTTAACTGTAGATGGATTTGTGACGACAGAACCCGGGCCACATATTATCAGGTTGACAAGGAGTGATACATATGGAAGTGTTTTTGAAGGACTTATCAGGCCTGTTTCTCAAGCTGGGGTTGCCATTCGTGATAGTGAAGGGAATGTTGTTTTTCTGACTGAAACTGAGGAGCGTGGCGTCTATCAAACCCCCGCTGATTTTCAGGCAAGAGTTGGGATTTCTTATTCTTTGCTTATTGAGCTTCAAGATGGGAAATCTTACACATCTTTGCCTGAAAAGGTAAATTCGGTTCCCGAGATAGAGTCCTTGACTTACAGAGCTATCCAAGTCAAAACTGCAAACAGGCTACAGGATAAGATTGGGGTACAGATTTTTACTCAATTTAGAGATCCGAGTGACCAGACAAACTTTTATTATTGGAGACAGAACAGAGGATCATTTGTTGTTGTAGCAAATCCTGAATTGTACACTTTACCTCCGGACCATCCTACCAATCCAAGAGGTTCTGCTCCAAAAGATTGCTGCTCGACTTGTTATTTGGAGGAGCAATCTAGGATTCAGACTTTTGCTTTAGCCTCAGATATTGATTTTAATGGCCTCAGTCAAAACATTCCGGTAGCTTTCATAGAAGATGATGGCTTAAGATTCAAGGATACCTATCGGGCTGAAATCCTGCAAATGTCTGTGTCAAGAGAAGCACATCGGTTTTTGAGACTGATTGAACAGCAGATAAGCCTGACAGGAAGTGTATTTGACCAGCCTCCTGCCAACATCAGGGGAAATATCATCAGCTTGGATGACCCTGATGAAACTGTTTTGGGTTATTTTATAGCAGCTTCAGTTTCAAATAAAGAAGTATTCATTCAGCGGAATAACCTTGAGTTTTTGCAAACCCCAAAAATAATTCCTGACGATTGTCTTACCGTCAGGGGAGCTACCTTGAATCCTCCTGCAAGTTGGAATTCTGATAATTGAAAAAACCTTGACTAAAAGGAATTAAAGGACATGGATTCACAATCCATGTCCTTTTTCTTGAGCAACAAAACCTTATATCATTGAATGTTCGGCTTTTCAATTTCCTCGAAAAAAACACCTTCACTTTTCATCGCTTCCAAAATCGGATTGTAAAATTCCTGATCGATAGGAATCTGCAATCCTCTTGATTTGATTTTTCCATCTAAAAATAAATCCACAGCAATGGCAAGTGGTAGTCCGACGGTTTTTGCCATTGCGGTATATTCTTGGTTTTCACCTATGCAGACCAAACTCGAAATAATTTCCTTGGTTCCAAAAGCTCCATTTATAATAAATTGATGTTGAAGCACAACCATGTCCTTGTCTTTGGGACTCAGTTGCCACTTTTCTTCCAATATTTTCTGAAGTAAAGCAGCTGGACTTCCGGAGGTTTTGGGAAGTGTTT
The DNA here is from genome assembly GCF_024741135.1 of Aquiflexum gelatinilyticum. Lineage (GTDB taxonomy): Bacteria > Bacteroidota > Bacteroidia > Cytophagales > Cyclobacteriaceae > Cognataquiflexum > Cognataquiflexum gelatinilyticum. The sequence continues at coordinate 20,523 of NZ_JANSUY010000024.1, read as the reverse complement.
TATTGGAAAAAAATCCCAGCCATTCCAATTTTGATAGTATTTCAATATTAATATTCGGAAGGTATTCCTGAAGTTTTTCTTCTACTGTTTTGGAAGAGTGGTAGGGTAGGAAAGTATTGAGAAAACCCCTGTAGGTTAAGTCTGCTTTAAAATCTATCTGATATGAATCATCTGTCATCCCCAACTGAACAAAAACATCCCAAGCCTGACAAAAGCCCGACCTTCGGAGTGTACCCCTGAGAAGGGTAGAAATATTGTCCAAACCATAAATGGTCTTATACTTTAAAGAATCCCTGTTCGCATAGCCATCAAATTCACCTGCTTGGGTAAAATTCACAGTTTCAAGTCTTTCAAAAAGCTTGTGGTACGGGATACATTTGATCTGTCCAGCCTGAAAATATCTTGAAACGCCCTGACCTGCCAAGACTACATTTCTGGGATTCCATGTGAATTTATATTTCCAGGGATTGTCTTCGCTTTCGGGTGCCAGAACCCCACCGCAAAAAGATTTAAAGGAGAGTATTTCATTGCCTTTTGCTTTCTCCTGTTCAATGATTTTCATGGCAGACATGTGGTCTATTCCTGGATCAAGACCGCATTCATTGAGGAAAAGGAGGTTTTTGACCTTGATTTCGGAAGCAAGCTTTCTCAACTCCTCAGATTCATAAGAGGCAGTAAAAAAGTGTTTACCCAATGCAAGACAGTCTTTTGCGATGACCGAATGCAAAAAAGCCGGTAACATGGATATCACGATATCTGATTTTTGAATCCATGACGATCTTTCTTCAGGATTATCAATATCAATGGCTACAGCTGTGGCAAATGGATTTGATTTGATCTTTTCGGCAGCAATTTTAACCGAAACGTCTGCTACAATTACTTTTCTGTTCTTTATGCCGGCACTATCCAATAGAAAATCTATTAAATAAGAAGATGATTTACCGGCACCGATGATTAAAATGGTTTGCATAAAGTCATGAAAAGATTATCAATTCCCGAAATTGTAAAAAAAGGATGAAGGCTAAAAATCAAATAGGCTTAATTAGGAAAATAGTGCATTTCCCATTTTTTTTTTGTTAATTCCATCCCTTTTTACACCGGATAATGAATAAAAAAATTGAAGTGACCGCCTCATTGGAGGTAATAGCAAAAAATGATTGGACAGTGGAAGAAGCGACACTTATTTTGAAAGCAAAAGAAATTTTGGAGCTTGCACATGCCCCCTATTCCAAGTTTCTTGTGGGTGCATCTTTATTGCTTGAAAATGGGGAAATTTTTTCGGCCAATAATCAGGAAAATGTTTCCTTTCCTGTCGGTGTTTGTGCAGAAAGGGCTGTTTTGAGCTATGTGATGGGAAATTTTCCAAATACCAAACCAATCAAGATCGCAATTGCTGCCAAGCGAATGGGTGAGAAAGGGTATGCTTATGTAACTCCATGTGGGATGTGTAGGCAGATGATCAATGAATATGAGATAAAGTTTGGTAGCTCCATCGAAATATTGATGCTTAACGGACAAGAAGAGATATTGAAAGCTAAGGGGATCGAACATCTTTTACCCTTTAGGTTCCACAATCTGAACGGCTAAATGAAAGCTTCCATCACTTATCGGCACAGAGGACACTATCATATGTCCCACCTTCCCAACAGAAATGAAAATGAAATTATATTTGTCCTTCATGGTTATGGCCAATTGGCAGAATTTTTTCTTAAAAAACTAGAGCCGATTTTCAGAGAGGAGAGATTGATTATAGTTCCGGAAGCCACAAATTACGCTTATCAAAAGGGATTTTCAGGAAGGGTAGGAGCAATTTGGATGACTAGCCATGAAAGAGAAACTGCGATCGAGAATAATAATAATTATTTGAATTCAGTTTTGGAATCAGTTTTGATTAAGTATGAGGTGATGCCCTCCATTAAGGTTTTTGGATTTTCTCAGGGAGCAGCTACAGCCACCCGGTGGGTTAGTCAATTGGCTGTCCAAGTTGATAAACTTGTTTTATGGAGTGGGGGATTTGCCCATGACCTAAACATTACTCAGGCTGGGGAAAAGCTGAAAAAAACAGAGGTAATTGTAGTTTTGGGGGATGAAGATCCAATGATTACTGATGAATCGATTCAAAAACAAAATGAATTTATTGCAACTTTACCTTTTGAAGTAACAAGGGTAGAATTTAAAGGTGGCCATGATTTAGATTTACCGACTCTGAGAAGTATTTTTGCATGACCGCTCATGTTACAGTTTAGATGGCAAAAAATTTGATTTAATCCGACAGTTATTTAATTTTCTTAAAAATTTATTTTAATTCTAACATGCTTACCCTATCTGAAAAAGAAGTAGAGAAAATAGCAGTGCAGCTGCTTAAGGGAATGATTTGTTTTTATCAATTAGACAATAAAAAAATCTATCAACTCCCCGATGATGAGGATTATTTCAATTACGATTTGACTCCTGAAGAAGAAGATATCCTGGATGAGATTGAGGATAATCCGGATAATTTTGCGGAATTCGTGAAAATGGAGCCAAACCAAGAACATCAGATGATGGAGAGGTTTGCTGATAGAATTGTCAAAGAAAGGGTTTTTCAGGATGAATTGGTCAATGCATTGAGTAAACCCAAAGCAGCGACTGCGTTCAAGTTTTTGATTGATAGCTCAGGAAAATATAATGAAGTATGGAAAGAATTCAGACTTCAAAATTATAAAGACTGGATAAAAGAACAGATAGACAGCTTCAATTATGCAGAAGATTAAAAAAGAAGGGGCCAATTATGGCCCTTTCTTTTTTTATAAGGTTTTTCAAAATCGAATTAATTCGTTTTTATCCATCTCCAAAGTGTTTTGTAATTCACCTTGCTGCCATGCATCAATATGCCGATTCGGTAGACTTTTCCTGCCACCCACGTACTGAAAAAGAATCCCAAAATCAATAGAGACATTGAAAGTGCTAGATCAAATAAGGGAACACCATAACTTACTCTTCCCATCATCGCAATGGGTGAAGTGAATGGTATGATAGAAAGCCAGAATGAGACATTGCTGTTGGGATCATTAAGGACAAAAACAAACAAACCCAAATATCCGATCAACAGAGGAATTGTAATGGGAAGCATAAACTGTTGGGCTTCGGATGGTGCATCCACTGCTGCTCCAACTGCTGCAAAAAAAGCTCCATACAGGAGGTAGCCTCCCAAGAAATAGAATATAAAGGTCAGGGTCAATTGAATAAAGTCAACCCCATTGATAACCGCAATGATGTTTTGAAGATTGCTTTGACTATCCATCATTTGACCGATTTCAGGGTTTGCAAGCTCCATCGCTTGTTGTTGTGGCATCTGTACGCCAAAATATCCCATGACTATGGAGGAAATTCCCCCAATCAATACAACCCATATTAAAAACTGGGTCAGGCCAACTGCGCCGATTCCAATAATCTTTCCTGACATCAGTTGGAATGGTTTGATCGAGGAAACAAGGATTTCTATGATTCGGCTTGATTTTTCTTCGATGACGCCTTGCATGATTTGATTGCCATATATAAATATGAACATATAGATCATGATTCCTGCAAGGAATCCAATGGCATAATTTACCGTAGCGTCGGTGACTTTTTCTTCACCGCTATTATCCAGCGTGATAGCTTGGATTGATACTTTGGTGCGGTATGCGTTTATGGCTTCAGGACTAATTCCCGATTCAAAAAGACGCTGCTCCTCAATTCGCCTTTTTAAGGCTGATTCCAGAAAGGAAATCAGGTTCATACTTGGGTTTTTTTCCCCATAATAAGTTATGCCTTTCGGACTGCTGAGATCGATTTTTGGAATATAAAGGAAACCAAAACGATCCCCGTCATTTACCATTTTTTTTCCTTCATCTGTACTTATTTTGGAAAAAGAAAAGGCGTATTGCTCGGAGCTTTCTATGAAAAAGATATTGTTTTCATCAACGACTTCAATGATCTGAAGGGAAGGATTCTCTGATTCTCCAATGGAAATCCATAAAAAAATCCCCATGATGGAAGGGAAAATCAAGGGAGTCAACAAGGTGGCTAAAAGGAAAGATTTCTTTTGCACCCGTGAAAGGTATTCTCTTTGTATGACCAGCCAAATTTTATTCATAGGAATGATTTTTAATCTGTTGGATAAAGATTTCCTCCATAGTTGGAAGGATTTCTCTGAATCCTAGCAGTTCGCCATATTGCATCAACATTTGCAAAGTGCTATTGGGAGATTCCTGTCCAAGTGGTATCTTGAAGATTGTGTTTCCGTTGACTTGGCTGGCATTCCAACTTTCCGGAAGTGTTTCATTGATTCCTGAAAGAATCACCTCATAGGTGTTGGGTCTAAACATCTGTTTGACCGCAGTAAGCCTTCCTTCCAATATTTTATTTGACCGGTGGATCATAGCTATCTGATCGCAGAGAAGCTCTACGGATTCCATTCTATGGGTGGATAACACAACAGTAATGCCCTTATTTTTCAGCTCAATAATTTCATTTTTGATGATTTCAGCATTAAGAGGGTCAAAGCCTGAGAAAGGCTCATCCAAAATCAGGAGTTCAGGTTCGTGAATTATGGTTGAAATAAATTGGACCTTTTGAGCCATTCCTTTGGAAAGATCATCGATTCTTTTGTCTCGCCATGAGCTGATATCCATTTTTTTTAACCAAAAGGCGACCCTCTCTTTTGCCAAGGCCGCAGGCATATCTTTGAGTCTGGCAAAATACACCAATTGGTCCCAGACCTTCATTTTTTTATACAACCCTCTTTCTTCAGGTAGATATCCTATTTGGGAGATGTGCTTTGGCTGGAGGATTTCCCCATTAAAATAAACTTCTCCTGAATCCCCTTCTATGATTTGGTTGATGATTCTGATCAAAGTAGTTTTTCCCGCTCCATTAGGACCTAGAAGGCCAAAAATCCCACCCTTTGGAATTGTCAAACTGATGTTGTTTAGGGCTTTTTGGTTCCCATAACTTTTGTTCAGATTTCTGATTTCAAGAATTTCCAAGATTAAATGAGTTTTGCTAAAAATAGAAAAAAAATCCGGTTTGCTTCATTACTTAATCGTAACCGACCCAACCGATACATCAATGGTGAAACTCATTAGATTTTCACTGTTTGCCCTGTATGCTTTACTTGCATAGGTGTTGTTTCCGAGGTCTTTCAAGTGCTTTGGAATATATGTCCTGCACATGGGTGTAGAGGTGATTTTCAGGATATAGGGATTATTTTCACTTGGTAGTTGAATATTTACTTTTCCCACACCGACCATTGCCTTGATGTTGCATGGTTCAGCCATTTTATCAGAAAACGACAGATTCAATGTCCCATAATTGGATTCAAAAATCATTTCTTTTGCATTGGTAAAATTGAGGTTGTCAGCTTCTAGATTTCCCATATTGATGGCTACGGAAAGTGTATCCATTTTTACGGAATTGGCAAAGTTTTTACTGTAGTCAAGTTTGATGTCTGCACTTGTGGATTTGATCATGCAGTTGGATATAGGCAAATGGGATAAATCCAATGAAGCATAGCCAATCCCAAAATAAAAATGGAGATTATAAAGATTGTGTGAGTTTAGACCTACATCCCATTTGTGGTCAAAGTCCTCATTAGAGCTGGAAAAAAGCTTATAGGAAAGACTTTTTCCAAGGTTTTCAGACTCGACATTTCTGTGAGAAAGATTTGCAAATAGCACATCTTCCTTAATTCTATATGAAAATGAAGGAAGGATATTCACTTTATTGAGTTCTGAATAGATCGTCAAGGGACCTTCAATCTGAGCTCTTTTAATGTCAGATGTTCCTTTGTAAACGTTGAAATCTAAGTATACAAGGTTGTAGCCGTTTTTCTCTTCGACTTTGAACTCCTTAGTAATTTGGGCATCGGACCAAGACGTACTTCCCAGAACCAATCCAATTAGTAAGCAAAATTTGTTCAACATACGGTAAGGTTACGGCGATCGGTTTAAAAGGTTATTAAAGGTATAAAAAAAGCCGGATTTTCATCCGGCTGCAAGTTTTTTAGAAAAATTCTTTCATTTTGTCAAAGAAGCTTTTCTCTGATTTTCCAGGATCTGGCTTGAAGTTATCCGAGTTTTGGAGGCTTTCAAGAATCTGCCGCTCGTCCTTGGATAGTTGTTTTGGAGTCCATACATTGACTTGGATCAATTGATCTCCTCTGCTATAACCATTGATATCTTTTATCCCTTTTCCTTTCAACCTAAGCATTTTACCACTTTGGGTTCCTGCATCAAGTTTTATTTTTACTTTTCCTTCAATAGTAGGGACTTCTATCTGTGAGCCCAAGGCTGCATCTATGAAACTGACATACAATTCAAAGATGACGTCATTTCCGTTTCTTTGGAGGACTTCATCTTCGATCTCCTCGATCACGATCAATAAATCACCTGGAACACCACCTGCTGTTTCATTTCCTTTTCCGGACATGCTGAGCTGCATTCCGTCAGCTACACCTGCAGGGATATTGATAGATATGATTTCTTCTTTGAGAATAAGTCCTCTGATATCTGCCTCAGCAGGTTTTTTGTCTACTATTTGACCATTTCCTCCACATACGTGGCAGGCGCTGGCAGAAACCATCTGGCCCAGCATGGTATTGACGACTTTTTTTATTTGTCCCGAACCTTGGCAGGTTGAACAGTTTTTGAATGTAACGCCATCGGCAATTACATGACGTTTTACTTTGATTTTTTTCTCAACTCCGTTGGCTATCTCTTTCAGGTTCATTTTTAATTTTACCCTGAGATTTGTTCCTTTTTTCACCCTTCTTCCACCTCTTCCTCCACCAAAGAATGAATCAAATCCGCCGCCGCCAAATATGTCTCCAAATTGGGAAAAAATATCATCCATGTTCATTCCTCCACCACTGTAGCCACCATTTCCGCCAAGTCCCTGATGTCCAAACTGGTCGTATCTTTGACGTTTTTCAGGGTTGCTTAAGACTTCATAGGCTTCAGCAGCTTCTTTGAATTTGTCTTCGGCCTCAGGATTGTCCGGATTTTTGTCAGGATGGTATTGGATTGCAAGCTTTCTATAAGCTTTTTTTATTTCATCGGGAGTTGCACTTTTACTAACTCCCAAAATTTCATAATAGTCTCTTTTAGCCATATTCCTGTCTTATGCTCCGATTACCACTTTAGCAAATCTGATGACTTTATCTCCGAGGACATATCCGTTTTCAATAACGTCAATGACTTTTCCTTTCATTTCCTCACTTGGGGAAGCTATTTGGGTAATTGCTTCCTGGGTTTCTGCATCAAAAGGCTTTCCTGTCAGATTATCCATCGGCTTAAGCCCTTTTTGCTCTAATATTCTTAATAATTTATGGAAAACAAGCTGGTTTCCTTCTCTAACTTTTGAGGCTTCGGTTTCTTTTTCATGTGCTTTGAAAGCCCTTTCAAAGTCGTCTACAACAGGAAGTATTTCTGTCATCAAATCTTCTGAAGCAGTTTTGATCAGGTCAATTCGTTCTTTTGAAGTTCTCCTTCTGTAATTTTCAAATTCAGAGTAAAGCCTCAAATATTTGTCTTTCAGTTCAGCTACCTCCTTTGTAAGTTTATCTTCTTGGGAAGTATTGCTTTTTTCTGAATTTTCTTTTTGCGCCTCATTTACAACTTGTTCCTCTTTCATTCCCTGTTCATCGGAAGCGATCTGATCCTCATTGAATATTTGTTTTTCCTCCATTTTATTTCTCAAAATTTGACTTTTTATACTTTATCAATTTGTTTGCCAAGGGCTAATGACTGACAACTTGACATTTACTGGACATTTATGGCCTGCCAAAGCATATCCTTCAATTTGTCAAGATTATATCCTGAAACTGAGGAGATGAAAATTGAATCCAAATCTTTAGGAACATCTTTCTTCATCTGTCCGATCAATTCATCGTCGAGCATGTCAGCCTTTGTTATGGCCAATAACCTCTTTTTATCCAAAAGCTCGGGATTGTATTTCTGCAATTCGCCAAGAAGTATTTTGTATTGGTTTTTGATGTTGTCAGAATCGGCAGGTATCATAAACAACAAAATTGAGTTCCGCTCAATATGTCTTAAGAATCTCAATCCAAGTCCCTTTCCTTCGGCAGCACCCTCAATAATTCCTGGAATATCAGCCATTACAAAAGACTTTTCGTCTCGGTAGGGAATGACACCGAGATTAGGGACCAAGGTGGTAAAAGGATAGTCACCGATTTCAGGCCTTGCCGCAGATATACTTGATAGTAGAGTTGATTTTCCCGCATTTGGAAAACCGACCAATCCTACATCAGCTAAAAGTTTGAGTTCAAGAATAATCCATTCTTCAATTCCATCTTCGCCAGGTTGGGCAAAATGTGGGGCTTGGTTGGTGGCTGTTTTGAAATGGTCATTTCCTAGACCACCCCTTCCTCCACGTGTAAGGATCACTTCCTGTCCTTCTTCGGTGATTTCAAACCTAGTTTCAAAAGTTTCAGCATCTTTGGCAATAGTACCAAGTGGAACTTCCAAAATTACATCCTTCCCATCTCTTCCTTTTCTTCGCCCACCTTCGCCGCCTTTTCCTTCCTCAGCGATTACATGTTTTTTGTATTTCAAATGGAGTAATGTCCATACCTGGGTGCTTCCTTTTAATATGATGTGTCCTCCTCTCCCCCCATCACCTCCGTCAGGACCTCCTTTGGGTACATGTTTTTCTCTTCGAAAATGCACTGAACCTGCTCCGCCCGCACCTGATCTGGAACAGAATTTTACGTAATCTATAAAGTTGGAATCTGCCACTTTTTCTAAAGGTTTTAAACAAAAATGGCTAAGCTTGAAGGCTTAGCCGGATAATCTTCCCTGCAAAGGTAAGAAATATTCAGAATTAGTATTGGTCAATCACTTTTGTAATGTCAGCAAAAATTCCTTCTATAGTTCCGACACCATTAATTTTGGTGAATTTTCCTTGCTTTTCATAGTATTCAGCTACAGGAAGTGTCTCATCGAGATATACCCTTATCCGGGTCTCAATTTTTGATTCATCCTGATCATCAGTTCTCCCTGAGGTTTTTCCCCTTTCTCTGATTCTTTCTTTCAATATGTCTTCGGCCACATCCAAGGCAATCATACCCGAAATTTTAATATTGTTTTTTTCCATTAATCTGTCCAATGCTTCTGCCTGAGCTACAGTTCTGGGAAATCCATCAAATATAAATCCGTTTGTTTCAGGTGTATTTGCTATTTTATCATCCACCATACTGATGACTACTTCATCCGGAACGAGTCTGCCTTCATCCATATATTTTCTGGCAAGCTTTCCGAGTTCTGTTCCTTCTCCAAGGTGTTTTCTAAACAAATCCCCTGTTGATAAATGGGTGAGGTTATATTTTGATATAATGTTTTCGCTTTGGGTTCCTTTGCCTGCCCCCGGAGGGCCAAATAATACAATATTGAGCATATTCTGATTTAGTTAATATGATTATATTTATTTCAATTGGTAGAGTTCCGGAAGATTTCTTCCCAATCCGTCAAAGTCCATTCCGTATCCTACCACAAACTTATTTGGAATTTCAAATCCGATATAATTTATTTCCATGGGATATTTAAGAGCTTCAGGCTTTAATAGCAATGTTGCTATCGCGATTTTTTTTGGATGCTCTTTTTGGACCATCTCTAAGAGATGGGTCATGCTTAACCCTGTATCAATAATATCTTCTACAATAATAATAGACCTGTTTTTCAAATCAATATCTAGACCCATAAGGTTTTTGACATTTCCGGTAGAGCTTGTTCCCGAATAAGAAGAAACTTTGACAAAACTGACTTCCATAGGTGTGGATATAGATTTTACCAAATCAGACAAAAACATAAAGGAACCATTGAGAACTCCAAGCAAAACAGGACAGTCCTCTTTGAAATCCTTCGATATTTCATTCCCGATTTCTTCAACCCTCTTCTTCAAAGAATTGGCAGTAATATATGGAACAAATATTTTTTCTTTAATTGATATCATAGGATCAAATAAAAATGCCCTTTTTTCAAGGGCAGGGCAAATATAAAAAAAAAAGATTCCTCTCCATCTATTTAATTGTTAATCCTATAATCGTTTCATCAAATATTTATACAAGTCCACCATGTTTTGAAGGTCTTTTAATGAAACTTTTTCTTGAGGAGTATGTACATTATCCTCAGGGGCTCCGATAAAGCACCAATCAATAGGATAGGGTGAAAATTGGATCTCTCGACCATCACTTCCACCGCTTCCTTCAACTTCCAGTTGATAAGGAATACCACTCTCCTCTGCAAGACTCAGTATTTTTTCGAGAAATTTTTTTCTGGGGATAAATTTATCCCGCAAAGAAATCGCAACCCCATTGTGATGCTGAACACCTTCAGTGACCCATGTGATATCAGAAATCAAGGCGAATTTGATCGGTGCATTTTCGTTTATAAATCTTAGCAAATAGGGAACACTTCCACCTCCATGTTCCTCATAAGTCGAAAATGCAACCCATCCATTTTCTAATTCCTCGCATAATTTCAGACAATTGTAAATCCCAAGTCGGTTGTCTAAATAAGCTGCTTGGATAAATTCATCGTCAATAGTGATGGATTGTTCAAAGGAAAGTAAGGTGCCCCGGTCTATTGCCCTTGGGAAATCATGAAAGGCAAAATCGTCATTCAATATTATTTTGCATGAAATTGGTCCAAGACTATCATGCCCAATAAGTCTAGTTCCTTGTTCAATTTCAGGGCCTCCTATTGGGATAAGCTGATTTTCATATCTTGTGGAAAACCCGATTGTATCTATATGAGAAAATACAGCGCCCGTCGGTTTTCCAAATTTAAGTAACAGACAGTCATGGAAATCCTCTCCAAAATATACCTCAGGCTGAACCTTCCAATGATCTTTGCGTTTCCATATATATTCAATGAGAAAATCTGTCATTGGTGATTCATTTCCCGAAACGCTGTTTATCTTTAAAAGATCAATCAATAATTTTGACATGATTTAATGTATTTTGTATAGTTCTAAATTGTAAATTCATTAAAAATCAAAAAGAATTTTGGTATAGTTTTAAAATATTAATATACATTTGTGAATAGTTAAAAGTTTATAAATTTGCAGTCAAATCAATTAAACACCTAAAAATCTGAACAAAAAATTTTTTATTATGAAAAAAATATTACTATCTACAATTATGGCGGGCTGTTTAGCTTTAGGAGTTAACGCCCAAGACGACTATAACAAGTGGTCTTTAGAACTCAATGGAGGTTTCAACAAACCGATGGCTCCTTTGTCACCTGGATATTTCTCACCTACATTAAATCTTGGTCATATCGACTTTGGTGTAAGGTATATGTTCAATGACAAATTTGGTGCAAAATTGGATTATGGCTTGGGTTCATTCAGTGAATCCGGAAAAGACAACAATCCTGCATTTTCTACTAGTTACTACAGGTTAAACCTTCAAGGTATCGCCAACTTAGGTAGAATAATGAAATTTGAATCATTTACTAGAAGAGTAAACTTGCTTGGTCATTTAGGCGCAGGTATCGGTCAGGTTAGACATGATGGTCCTCCAATTACATTCGATGATAATGTTTACAACATCATCACAGGGTTAACCACTCAGATTAAACTCTCTGAGAAAATTGCTCTAACAGGAGATATCAGTACGATCCTTAATGGTAGACAAACTGTTACTTTTGACGGTAATACCAACATTGGTCCATCATTGGACAATGGTTTCTATGGTACTAACGGAACTTGGTGGACAGGAACTCTTGGTTTGACCTTCTATCTTGGGAAAAGTGCAACACATGCAGATTGGTATGTGGAAGCTGATAAATATGCTACAAAAGCAGAATTGGCTCAACAAATCGGTGAGATCAAGGATATGCTTAAAGATTCTGACGGTGATGGTATTCCTGATTACTTAGATAAAGAACCAAATACTCCATCAGGCGCAAGAGTTGATTCTAACGGCAGAACAATTGATTCTGACGGTGATGGTATTCCTGATCATTTGGATAAATGTCCATTTGCTCCAGGCCCTGCTTCTAACAACGGCTGCCCAATCGAGCAAGTAAAAGAAGAAGTTGATTTCTTCAAGAGAGCTATAAATGAAAATTATGTTAACGTTTACTATGCTTTCGATTCAGCTAAACCACTTGGATTCTCTGCTTCTTCAGTGAATTATGTTTCTAATTTCTTGAAAAGAAATCCAGGAGTTAAATTGGAAGTCAAAGGATTTGCAGATGAATTAGGTCCTGAAGATTACAACATGAAGTTGTCAGAAAGACGTGCTAAAGCTGTATATGATCTTTTGATCGCAGCAGGTATTGATGCATCAAGACTTTCTTACAAAGGTTACGGTGAAGACACTAGTGTAGACAAAAACTCAGCTGACGCAAGACAATTGTCCAGAAGAGCTAGTTTTGAAGTTAAATAATCTCATCTAATAACATTCAAAGCCCGATTCCTAGAATCGGGCTTTTTTTTTGACTATATTTTAAAATTCACCGATTAATGGTTGTTTTATTTATTGTGACATTTAATCTGACCAAAATAAAATTCTTGCATTATGTTTATTTTAGAAAAAAATAATAGTGTGGCCAACCACTTTCTCGCTGAACTCAGAGATAAAAATCATCAAAAAGACAGGTTAAGATTTAGGAGGAATCTCGAAAGATTGGGGGAAATAATGGCCTACGAAATATCGAAAACATTGACTTATCGGGATGTTTATGTTGAAACTCCTTTAGGAACAAAAAAATCACGTTTGATCCTAGAACAACCAATCATCATTTCAGTAATGAGGGCTGCACTTCCTTTTTACCAAGGATTTTTAAATTTTTTTGATCTAGCTGACAGCGGATTTATAGGGGCTTATCGAAAGGAGGAGGAAAATGTAAATGAAGGAATTGAAATAGAGTATTTGTATCAGGCGACTCCTGATATCAATAACAAGAATCTAATTTTGGTTGATCCAATGTTAGCAACCGGAAAATCAATTGTCAAGACTATTGAAAATCTACAAATAAAAGGGATTGCTCAAAATATTCATATTGTAAGTGTAATTGCTGCACCGGAAGGTGTTAGGTATGTTAATGAAAATGTCAAAATTCCATTCAAATTATGGATTTGCTCTTTAGATGAACGTCTAAATGAGAAATCATATATTATTCCAGGCCTTGGAGATGCTGGAGATCTTTGCTTTGGAAATAAAATCTAATCAATAGATGATTTATTTGTTTTTATGTCTAGGCTTAATAATTCTATTAGGTGGAGGAAAGTTTTTAGTGGATGGAGCGTCCTCGTTGGCACTTAAGTTTGGCTTAAGCCAAGGATTTATCGGACTTACAATTGTCGCTTTTGGAACATCCGCTCCTGAACTTTTAGTAAGTATCAATGCTGCCTTGGATGGTAAAAGCGATATTGCAATTGGGAATGTTATAGGTTCTAATATTGCAAATATTTCCTTGGTCTTGGGGATCAGCGCAACTTTGTTTCCGATCAAAATAAACTCTTCTGTTTTCAAAGTTGATTATTTGGTGCTCATATTAAGTTCAATTATTTTTTATCTTCTATCTTATAATGGTATTATTTCAAGTATTGAAGGGCTTGTTCTTCTTCTGATTCTTTTTTTGATAAATCTTTATTTTTTTCATAAACTAGGAAACGCAAACCTCAGTGAGTTGGAAAGTGATTTGATCTTACCAATACCGGTTTGGAAATCCCTTCTTTTTCTTGGTTTAGGTATTATTGGACTTTATTACGGTGCTGATTTGTTTGTTGAAAGTGCTGTTGAAATTGCTTCTGTTTTTGGAGTGAGTGAAAGGATTATTGGAATTACTGTAATAGCCATTGGCACTAGCTTGCCTGAAATGGCCACTTCAGTTATCGCAGCCATTAATAAAAAAACCGATATTGCTGTTGGGAATATTCTTGGAAGCAATATCATGAATATTCTGGCTATAATTGGGGCAACTGCGGCCATTAGCCCTATTCCTGTTTCTGAAGGTTTCCTTAAACAAGATTTTTTCTGGATGTTGGGATTTACATTTATTTTATTTCCCATTTTGAGAACAGGTAACAGGGTTTCCAGAATTGAAGGTGTTTTCCTGTTTGTTGGCTATTTCACTTACATTTTCATTATTTTATGACAAACTATATTTTGAAATTTCTTGGGATTTATGTTGCCTGTCTTTTCAAATTCATATCAGGACCAGTTTTGGGTGCTGCGGCAGGTTTTTCTTTGGTTGAGATAGTCTTGGTTTCGGTTGGGGGTATGATGACCACAGTGGTATCATTGACCTATGTCGGGGATTGGTTTAAATCCTATTGGGACTTAAAAATTTCACCCAATAAAAAAAGATTTTCCCCAAGGTCACGGAAAATTGTAAGGGTATGGAGAAAGTTTGGTCCCATCGGTGTCGCTGTATTCACGCCTATTTTTCTAACTCCTATTGGAGGAACAATTGTAATGAATGCATTCAATGTAGATAAAAAGATAATTATTCTTTACATGTCCATCAGTGCTTTCTTTTGGGCGTTTGTTCTTGGAGGTTCAATAAATTGGATATTGAGCATCCCTTTCTTTGATACTTTACTCCGCTGAATGCTCATCAGGTAGGATTTCAATATCCTGAATCAAAACACGTTTTGATATTTCCTGTCCTGTAAGTGTTGCCGCCAAGCCACCCATTGCGGTTTCTTTATATCTACTTTCCATACTTGATCCGATTTCGCCCATTGCTTCGATGCACTCATCGACAGGAATGACAGAACTAACAGCAGCAATTGCAATTTGGGCTGAACTGAATGCAATGGCTGCGGCACTTGCATTTCTGACTACACAAGGAACTTCGACCAATCCTGCCACAGGATCACATACAAGTCCGAGCATACATTGGATGGTAATGGCCACTGCATTGAAGACCTGATCAATTGTTCCCCCAAGACAATATACAATTGCACCTGATGCCATTGCAGCAGCTGAACCAGTTTCGGCTTGACAACCGCCCACTGCACCGGCCAAACTCGCTTTCTGTTCGATAATTAAGGCAATACCTGCCCCAACCAATAATCCTTCTATAATCTTTGAATCAGAAAGTCCATGAATTTCCTGTAATGTGTACAAAGTTCCCGGTAAAATACCTGATGCACCTGCCGTCGGTGCAGCAACAACCCTTCCCATACAAGAATTGACTTCCTTGGCTGCTAAAGCTCTTGAGATCAGCTTTTGAAAATCTGTTGATAAAACAGCAAGAGGAAAATTAAATACTTTTTTTGCACCGTTATTGATCATTCCGGATCTTGAAGTCATATCAGCAACCAATCCTGTGTCTACAGCCTCTTTCATG
Source organism: Aquiflexum gelatinilyticum (assembly GCF_024741135.1). Classification (GTDB taxonomy): domain Bacteria; phylum Bacteroidota; class Bacteroidia; order Cytophagales; family Cyclobacteriaceae; genus Cognataquiflexum; species Cognataquiflexum gelatinilyticum. The sequence continues at coordinate 5,176 of NZ_JANSUY010000024.1, read as the reverse complement.
ACATTGTAGGCTTTTTGCAAACCTGCCAATATTTCTTCTTCAACTCCGTTTTTTTGAGAAATTTCGAAATCAATAACAGCCTGGTGTAAGCTGATTTGATTTTTTTCACAATGGGATTTCCACCCAACAAAACTATCAAACAAGAATCGCATATAATATTTGGGCTATAGTATGGACAAATTTGTACAAACAATCCAATAAAACAAAAGCCCCCACAGTATGTCTGCAGAGGCTTGTTGAATTTTGGATTTTTTACTTACCTGACATTGGTAACCGTGACCTTAAAAATCATGGGCTCAAATGGCCTGGCGATTTGTGTCAAGAACCCTTTGTCAAACAAATCTTTTCTGATAGTAAATGGGAACACTTGTGCAGAGACCCCGAATCCTAAATGGGAGGGAATGATTACTTCGATTTCCTGACCCTTTTTCAAACCTTTTAAACTTAGATTTAAAAATTTGGGATTTGATTCACTTCCTACGGTAACTTGAAAAGGAGTTGTTCCTATTGACTGGGCAAAAGGAGTTTGACTGTCTAGCTGAAGGATCTTATATGTAAAATTGATGATGTCTCCATTTGCAGTCACTTTACTTTCAGGATCACCTACTTTGGTAGTTTTTACGTAGATACTGTCTGCTGTTTTTATGAATCCCTCCAGATTTTTTTCTAAAATGTAATCCAGAATCATCTCCTCTTCGATTTCCTTGATTTCATTATTGGTATAGGTTTCCGCGTATTTTACTTTTATCACAAGATTGGAATTGGCAAGTATCAATTGCTGGTAACTGTACTCTTGGTAGGCGAGATAGGAGGGGACATAAAGTGTAAATGATTCCCCTGTTTTAGCAAGTCCTGAACCAAAATTGATTGCCCGAGGAATCAATCCTCCCTCGGTATACCTAAATATTCTCGGAGGTTTAGTTTCATCAGTATAATCCTCGATCAATTGACCATCAATGGTTTTGATTTCATAATATACACCAATGTTATCATTGTTAACGATCTGATTCCCAGTTTCATTCGAGATGTCTTTTTTATAGAAATAACCCACTTGGGTCTCTATGGCATCAATATTATTGCTAGAAAGATAATCAGACAAGATCTTGTCGTCTCTTTCTATCGCAATCTGTAAATCTGACTCAACTTCCGGAAAACATCCTGAAATACCTACCAGCAATCCAAGCATGACAGGTAATATAATTTTTCTAATCATTGTTATTCTTTTTATTTTTTAATTGAAAGTTCATTCTAAGATTTATGCCTCCGATTGAGAATTGTTGGTTTGTAAAGGTTTGGTTTCCAAGAGCGATTTTATAAAAAGGTTCTATGGAAAGAAATGTCCCATTTTTAAGGTTTTGCTCAAATCCTACTCCAAAATTCAACATCCGCCCCGTATCAATGCCGCTTTCTTGGGAATCTGGTTCTAAGGTTTGGGTAATAGTCTCAACTGCTTGTTGGCTATTTGCAAAATTTGTGGTTGCGATATTGGCAGTGCTGAAAGTGGTGACATCCTGCTGATTGAGATATACCATATTGGACACACCCGAAATCAAATAAAGGTCAGATTCTTTTTTCTCAAAGACTTTGTATTTGAGGTTCAATGGAATTTCCAATTGTCCAAAACTTAATTCCCGGGAGGAGTTGATTACGTTTCCGGTAAATGAAGCAATTTTCATGTCAAAATTTTCCATAGCATTTGGATTGCTTGCCAACATTGGACTTGAATTTGAATTTGGCGAAATATTTTGTCTTGCATATGCCAAACCCACATCAAACTTAAGTTTTTTGGATATTGAAAATTCGGACATCAGTCCGGCTCCCATGTTGATGCTTTGGGTTGAATTGGAAATGGTCTGTGGCGCAACCAAAACCCCTAGTTTAATGGGTTCCTTTCCAAATGAGTTTTTTTCAACCTCATTTTCTTCCAAAGCGATTGCCTTTTCACTTTTCCATTCTTCGATTTGAACGATGGCCTCTTCTTGGGTCATTTGTTCACTTTCGCTTTTTCCTATCAGCTCTGAGGAGGTTTTTGGAGTATTTAAAAAGTTGGAATTTCCCGCTGGTTTTTGGTCAGGCAATAGGGTGCTTTTTGTTTTTTCTGCTAAATAGGTATCCTCTTCTAAAGCGTCTTTTTTTGTTGCTGTGGTTTTGGATAGGTGAGGAGCTTTGTTTGAAGTATTGTTTTTTTGTCCAAAATCTTCATTTAAATCTTTATTTTTTGATTGATCGGTATCAGGCAAATCAATGGGAGAATGGATTTCTTCTGAAATTGCCGTATTTTTTTCTTCAGGTTTATCTTCTTCTTTGAGGGTAATCAGGTTTGGAGTTTGGTTTGTCGTTTGTTGAATTGGGGTAAACAAGGAATTCAATGTGATTCCCAAAAGTATTGTCGCTGCGATACCTGAAGCCCATTTTATCCAAAAGAGCATTGGTTTGGCTTCTTTTTTGAAATAAATTTTTGAAAATTTATCCCATTCAGAAGCATCAAATATTTCCTCTTTTTCACTTAAAGAGGATTTGATTTTGTTTACAAGTTTTTTATCGAATTGCTCCCGCATTTTTGATTTGATTTAACTCCAGGATTTTTTCTCGCAATTTCTTTTTTGCCCTTGCCAAATAGGTTCTCGATGTACTTGAAGGAATTCCCAATTGTTCGCTGATTTCGTTATGAGAATACCCTTCTATTTCGTACATATTGAAAATTATTCTTAAGATTTCAGGAAGATCCCTTAAAACTCCGAGAATATCATCGGCTGAAAGTTGGTCTATGATATCAGGATCAAGTGTTTCTGTATCGGCTTTTTCGATATCCATTACAGCTGTATGTTTTATGTTTTTCCTGTAATAGTCGATCGAAGTATTGATCAGAATACGTCTTAACCAACCTTTGAAAGAGTTTTGGTTGTCATATTGACCAATCTTATCAAAAGCTTTCATAAAGCTGTCGTTGATGATTTCACACGCTTCCTCTCTGGAATTTGAATACCTTAAAGCTACACTCATGGCATAGCCATAGAACTGCTTATAGAGCATTTCTATGGACTTTCTGTTTCCATTTTTTGCTTCTTGGATAAGGTGTTTTTCCAAAGATTATTGCTTTTTATTAAGCCTTCTCTTTTAAAGACGGCCCGTGTTTGTAAAATGCGACACCAAGGTTAAAAATTATTGTACACCAAACAGACTTAAATTTCCCGACAAGGGTTTCGGATGGAACTGATTTTGTATGACTGAAAAGCAAAGTTAATTCTATTATTGAAGAAAAATTTTTGTCAGCATCTTATAAAGTAGCCATTTTAGGGAAATCCGAAATAAAAACGCTTCAATTACTTACTAAAGTTATTTGTAAAGTTCTATTCAAAGATTTCTTGATATGTAACTTTTTATCATTGCCTTAAACTCTTACTTTTATATTTGGTTAAAAACTTACTTAAAAAGTTTCCGTTTAATCGTTAACCTCGTTGAAATGAAAAAAATCGCCTATATATCAATTTTCTTCTTTTTTGTTTCAGCTTCCGTTGTCCTCGCCCAAAGAGAGGATGCAGGAAATTATGAATATGACAGAGAAGTCCTTTTTGGAATCAATAAAAATACCAATGGAGGTTTGATTGGGGGCTTTGTTTTGAAAATGGGATATAGGATCGATGAAACCAATTTTCATTTTTTTGGTCTTGATCTAGTAAATGTCAAAAACCCAAAAGAAGTCAGATATTCTACTGTTTTGGGAAATTCATATATTTTCGGAAAATCAAACTACCTATATTCAATCAGACCCTATTATGGCCGGGAATTGATTGTATTCAAAAAAGCACCACAGCAAGGGGTTCAGGTTTCGCTTTTGGGAGCTATTGGACCCACTATCGGTATTATTGCACCTTACTATATTGAATACGCCATCAATAGGTTGGAGACAGTCAGAGAGCAATTTGATCCTGAAGTCCATCAAAGCAGATTCAATATTTTGGGACCTGGAAGGGTATTCGAAGGCATTGGTGGATCCGATATAGCTTTTGGTGGAAATGCAAAAGCAGCAGTACTTTTTGAGTTTGGTGTATTTAAATCAAATGTGACAGGTTTGGAACTTGGATACCAATTGGAAGGTTTTACCAAAGAAATCCCGCTGATGCCAACTGTTGAAAACCGTCAGGTATTCCAATCAGTTTACTTCACGTTTTTCTATGGGTTCAGGAAATAAATCCTTTATTGGGTTTAATCCTCCACAGAACTTAATTTTGCATTCCTAATTTTAAGACCATGATCGAATTACCAATAATTTCCGAAGAGGCAACCAAAAGAAAAAAACCTGATTGGTTGAGAGTGAAGTTGCCTATTGGAAAGGAATATGCCAAAGTCAGAAAACTAGTTGACGAACATAAACTCCATACGATCTGCGAAAGCGGTAACTGTCCAAACATGGGTGAATGTTGGGGAGCCGGGACAGCGACCTTTATGATTTTGGGAAATGTCTGTACCAGATCCTGCTCATTTTGTGCAGTTGCCACAGGAAGACCACCTGAATATGATACCGACGAACCAAGAAGAGTGGCAGAAGCCATCAAGTTGATGGGAGTTAAGCATGCTGTAATTACTTCGGTAAATAGGGATGAACTCAAGGATAAAGGTTCTGAGATTTGGTATCAGACTGTGGTCGAAACGAAAAAATTATCTCCTCAGACTACTATTGAAACCCTTATCCCTGATGTAAAATCCAATTGGGATGCATTGTATAGAATGATCAGTGGTGGGCAAGAAGTGGTTTCCCATAATATGGAAACGGTGGAGGCTCTTTACCGAAGGGTGAGACCGCAGGCAAAATACAGTCGATCTTTGGAACAGATCAAATTGACCAAGGAGTATGGGAAAAGAACCAAAACCGGGATTATGCTTGGTTTGGGTGAGAGCAAAGAGGAAGTTTACAAAGCGATGGATGATCTTGCCGAACACGGGTGTGACATTCTGACACTCGGTCAATACCTTCAGCCTACCAAAATGCATATTGAAGTGGCGGAATTTATCCATCCTGATTTATTTGCTCATTATAAAGAAGAGGGTTTGAAAAGAGGGATAAAATATGTCGAATCGGGGCCATTGGTGAGGTCTTCTTACCACGCTGAGAGACATGTGAATGTATAAATCGATCTAATGGTCAAAAATAGTTGGTAAAACACCTTCTAACAGT
>NZ_JANSUY010000023.1 GCF_024741135.1 Aquiflexum gelatinilyticum | reverse complement strand
TGCGCTTCCTCCCCGCTAGTGTTTCATTATGGGATTTTTTCAAAAGTTGATGTTTCTGGAAACTATTTCTAAAGATAGTTACAGCCCCGAAGCGGGCGCAATAACAATAGCCATGGGCAAGGTGCTTCATTGAATCCTTTACTTTGGAAAGTCTATTTGCACCGCAGCCCATGGTAAATTTTAAGGGCGATTGGTATTTCGGTCACGAATCTTCTAAAAAGGAGAATTCTCAATACCGAAATGGTTGGGAATAATTCTTACGATCATTTTTTTATTGGTTGAGTTGAAGGTCTGACTTTCTAAACCAAAATCATTCAATCCAAAAATATCAATACCCCACCGCTGCCCCATCCTCACTTGAGGAATCGGCGGCACCGACATAGACTTTAAGCTTGGGATCATAGGTGATTCCCATTAAGACACCGAGATTGTTGTAAGGAAATAGCCTATGTCCCATCTTCGTCAACGCATCACGGGTATCAGGGGACATCAAGTGCTTTTCATACACCAACCCATCCGGAAGCCATTGGTGGTGGATTTTCATGGCTTCGATGGCCTTGTCAATTCGCATGTTGTATTCCAGGACATTGAGGACTGTTTGAAAAACTGTATTGATGATCGTCCTTCCTCCGGGACTTCCGATAATCAGGTGCGGCTTTCCGTCTTTGGCGACGATGGTGGGCGTCATGCTGGACAGCATTCTCTTTTCAGGTGCGATCAGGTTTGGTTTGGAACCGATCTGTCCATCGCTATTTGTCACTCCCGGCACGGGGTTGAAATCCCCCATTTCATTGTTGAAGATGAAGCCGAGTTTGGCAGAACCCATCCCTACCCCATAGGAATGCTCAAGGGTATAGGTCATGGAGACGGCATTTCCCTCTTTGTCCACTACCGAAAAGTGCGTAGTGCTGCTTCCGTCATATAATTGTCCAAATTTCGAAGAGTCGCTGACGGAGGCTTTTTTGAGATCAATATTCTCAAAACGTTTTTTGGCAAATTCCTTGGAGGTCAATTTATCCAAAGGCATCTCAGGATTGAAATCTGGATCACCAAGATGCTCCGCCCGATCGGCAAAAGCCCTTCGCATCGCTTCAGCTACCAAATGCACATAAGCCGTAGAATTGAATTCTATTTTTTGGAGGTCTGCCTGTTCCATCAGGTTCATCATCTCGATCAGGGCAACTCCACCCGAACTTGGAGGTGGCATGGAATAAATCTCGTAGCCTTTGTAGGTACCTTTTACAGGTTTGCGCTCGATGGCGGTATATCTTGCCAAATCTTCCTTGGTGATGATCCCTCCTTTTGCTTTCATGTAGGCTTCTATTTCTTCGGCAACTTCACCCTTATAGAATCCATCCTGACCTTTGTCCCGGATCAGTGAAAGGGTTTTGGCCAAGGCAGGCTGTGTCCAAAGCTCTCCTGGCTTGATGATCTCTCCAGCTTCATTGCGGAAATAATTGGTCATGATGTCATATGAATCGTCCCAATCTTCCATGTTCAGCGCTGCTTTATACAATCCCCAAGTCATGGGAAACCCTTTTTGAGCCAAATCAACAGCAGGCTGCACCAAATCCGGCCAAGGCAATTTCCCGTATTTTTGATGGGCTAGGTAAAGGCCTGCCACTGTACCCGGCACTCCCACGGCCTTTAAGCCATTGCTGTTCGCGTTTTCGATCAGGTTACCTGCGGCATCCTGAAACATGTCAGGGGTTGCTTTCAATGGTGCCTTTTCTCTAAAGTCAAAAGTCGTGACTTCCCCATCTGATTTCATCAAAACAATAAATCCTCCTCCACCGATATTGCCTGCCTCGGGATGTGTCACTGCCAAAGCAAATGCCGTGGCAATACTCGCATCGATGGCATTCCCTCCCTTTTTCAAAATGTCAATTCCCACTTCAGAAGCAAGGACATTGTCAGAGACGACCATGCCGTTTTGGCCGTAGGTTTGGGCATGGAGGTGGAATGGAGTAAAAAAGAGGGAGGCTAACCAGAGGATTTGGAATATAATGGATTTGAAGTTTTTCATATTTGGGAAAGGCTATTTAGAATTTTCTTGTGCAACAGTTAAAACTCAGTTTCAAGCATAATTGTAACCATTGATTTCAATTTGGGTAAGTCTCTTTGGATGATCTCCCAAACAGCAGTCATTTTGATATTGAAATTTTCATGGGAAATTAAAAAATAAACACAAAGAAAAAATAAAGTAGACAATCAATCTCTTAAAAATGGACTTCTAATCAAATACCAGAAAGTCTGTTTTCTTTCTTCATCAAATTCAGCCAATCCCAACTTGACCTGCTCAGCAGGTTTGTATTTGTAAGTCCCGAAAATCCTGTCCCAAAGGATAAAAATATCCGCAAAGTTGGAGTCAGTATAATGTTGATCCTGATCGTGGTGAATCTTGTGGAAGTTGGGCGTTGTGATCACCAATCCAATAGTTTTGTCCAACCAGGCAGGGAACTTTAAATTGGAATGCTCAATGACCAGAAAAGGAGTCAATACCAAAAAATACACTCCTATGGTAAACAGATCCAATCCGAAAATGGCCGACATAAAAATGGGTGCGCTTCCAAACCAGAAAAGGACTTCAATCGGATGGGAACGGAAATAATTGGATGAGTCCATGGTAGTATCACTGTGGTGAACCCTATGAAACCTCCACAGCACAGGAGAAAGATGCGACAACCTATGAAACCAATATGTACCCAAATCCAAAATCAAAATACCTAAAATCAGCTTCAGCCAAAGGGGGAATTCAAGCATGTAGAACAATCCTATTTCATTTTGATTGAGCCATTCAATGCAGAAAACAAAGAAACCAGCCCAAAATAGGTTGCCGATCAGGAATACCACCTGAAACAGGAGGCTGTTCCAAAAATGCTTTCCCCTTTCTTTAAATGGGAATTGGGTGCTGAGTACATGTTCCAAAGTAAAAAACAGTGCGATCAATCCGACTGCGATGTAATTGATGTCAATGCTAAGGAGGTATTCTATTGTTTCCATGTCATTTCTTAAATGATTATTTTCTTTTGTTAGGAGTTTGGATATTAGTGGATATTAGATATTCATAGATATTTGTCCCAAAGGAAATGCTTTACCCTAATGAATATTCCCTTTTTTCTGCCCTAACCTTGTCTATTATCTGGTACCCCAGTATCAATAATTATCAATTTTTAGGATCAAATCCTTGTCCAACAACAGTACCGTTTGCAACATCACATTGGCTCCGTTTGCCATTTCTGCGGGAGAGGAATATTCCTCTGGATTGTGGCTGATGCCGTCTTTGCTCGGGATAAAGACCAGTCCGATAGGTCCCAATTTTGCCATTTCCTGGACATCATGACCGGCACCGCTCTGCATGTTGATGTAAGTAATCCCAAGGGATTTGGCAGCTTGAGCCATTTTATTCCGGATTTCCTGACTTGCAAAGGTCGGAGTGGTCCCGAGGTTTAGATTTTCAAATTGGATTTTAGTATTGGTTTCTCGGCCGATCTGTTCCGCACGTTTTTCGATATCGGTAAACATTTTCATGATTTTTTCTGAAGAAAGGTCACGCATCTGAAGGCTCATTTCCACTTTTCCCGGAATGATATTGGGAGCACCTGAAGGAACAGAGATTTTTCCCACACTCCCTACTTGCGCACCTTCATAGCTGTTGACTACCTCATTCACTGCCAATACCAATTTGGAAGCAGCGATCAATGCATCCTGCCTGTCGTTCATGGGCGTGCTTCCGGCATGGTTGGCCATCCCGGTGACAGTGATGTCCCAATCTTCGATACCAACAATGCCTTCGACAATGGCCACATCTATGCCACGGCTTTCCAATACTTTGCTCTGCTCAATATGAATTTCTATAAAAGCTGCCAAGTCACCCTTCTTTCTGGCGACTTCCTCCAGCCTATCGGGGTTTCCTCCGATAGCCTTTATGCCTTCCTCCAAAGTGAGACCACTAGCACTCTTTTGGGACAAAGCTTCCCTGTTCAGATTGCCTGACAAAGCCCTACTCCCTACCAATCCTCCTTCCTCGTTTTGGAAAATAATCAACTCCAAAGGATGCTCGGTTATGATGTTATTCTCATTCAGAACTTCGATGATTTCGAGAGCAGTGATGGAACCGTAAGCACCGTCATAGTTTCCGCCATTTGGAACCATATCGATGTGTGAACCAAAGGCAATGGGTTTTTTGGAAGGGTCCTTCCCTGCCCTTTTTCCGATGATATTGCCCGCAAAGTCTATATGAACTTCAAGACCAGCCTTTCGCATCCGATCCATAAAGTAAGCCCTGCCGGAAATATCTCCCTGACTGTAAGCTACCCTTTGGCCTTCTCCTTTTTCATTTTTCCCAAACTCTGCCAATTCAAAAATCCGTTGTTCAATACGTTTCTCATTGACCTTGACTTGGGCAAATACTGAGAAAGCAAACAAAAACAAAATGCTTGTCAGTAAAATTGATTTCATACTTATTAAATTTTTCATTTTCTCCAATGCTTTTATAGTCCGATTCAATTGAAAATCACCTTTTCAGAATCATTTGGATATCTCTTGACAATAGATACTGATTGAACTTCGGGATCTCCTCCTCTATCAGTCTTTTGTATTGGATTTGAATGTCATCCAGCTGTTTTCTGAAGACATTGTATACTTCCATTTGTTGGTTAGTTGGCCTGAAATCAGCTCCAAATCCGCCCGTATCGCTGGCCAAAGCACTGATTCTTCCATAGAGTTTCATCGGATTTCTAAAGGCATCTTCCCTTGCACCGGTCAGGTTGACATCAAATAACATTCCTTCCACTTCCAGGATTTTATCTTCAAGTTCTTTTGCTTTGGAAGCTATTTGTTTGTCGTCATTCATCATTGTCAATTGGGCAAGCTCATCACGGATCATTTCTATCTCATTGATTGCTGTTACCACTTCATTCATCGCCGCATTGAGTTTCAATGAGAATTCAACTTGTTTTTGAATGTCGTCAATTGTTCCTGCAGTATTTGGGTCCTTGATGACCTTTCCCATCTGACTGAAAGTTTGTCCGTCAACAGTGATCCTGATTTCATATTCTCCGGGTATTACCCGAGGTCCAAATTGGCCTCGATAAAGGTCCAAATCCCAAGTAACAAGCGGTCTGAATTCCCTGCCTTCTAGTTTTACCCAAGGTTTATCCTGTGGCGCAACCAATAATTTTGGTTGAAGTGTAGGTTCATGACGCAAATCCCACCAAACCCTGTTTACGCCTGAATCTTTTCTACCATTGATGGTCCTGACTTGATTTCCATCTTTATCAAAAATTTCCACCTTGACCTCTTTTGCCGGATTTTTCAAATAATAATTGATATCCATGCCATATGGGGGATTTGATCCCGTGGTCATGGTCCGGCCTTCAGTTTTGATACCTTGAACTTCCTGAAACCTGTAAGCAGGCCGTTGATTGAAGAGATGAACCTCTTTTGCCAATACCTCCTGACTCAATTCCTGGATAGACCCAATGTCATCCAAAATATAGAATCCTCTTCCATAGGTACCTATCACCATGTCATTGAATTCCTCTTGGATTGTCAACCAATAAATCGGTACCGGAGGTAGGTTATTTCTTAGTCTGAACCAGGATTTGCCGTCGTCCTTTGAAATGTATAGCCCTTTGTCTGTACCTGCATAAAGCATTCCTTTGACTTTTGGGTCTTCTCTCGTGACATGGACAAAACTTGATTCTGAGCGTTCAATTCCGCCACTGATTTTTTCCCAAGTTTTACCGTAATCGGAGGTTTTGAAAATATAGGGATCAAAGTCTCCCAACTGATGTGCATCGACTGTTACATAAGCCACACCTGACTGATGTCGGGAAGGTTCAATGCTGGAAATTGTCCCAAACTCAGGTTTTCCCACCATGTTTTCTGTGACATCTGTCCAGGTTTTGCCGCCGTCTCTTGTAAACTGAACCAAACCATCATTGCTTCCTGTCCAAATAAGTCCCTCTTCTAATTGAGATTCTGCTATGGCAAAAAGAACCGAGGCATCAAAAGTCATGAGGTTATCTGTCGCAATTCCTCCCGAAGACTGCTGATGGGATTTGTCATTTCGGGTGAGGTCCGGGCTGATGATTTTCCAGCTTTGCCCATAATCTTCTGTCATGTGCACAAATTGACTTCCAACATAAACACGTTTGTGGTTGTGAGGACTGATAAAAATCGGAAAAGACCAATGCCATCTATAGCGCATGTCCTTTGGAGCCCAACCATAACCTGCTTCCGGCCAAACCCGAACGTCGCGGGCATGACCTGTTCGCATGTCATATACCTGCAGTCCACCATCATAGCATCCCGACCAAACAATATGGTTGTCTACAGGGTCAGGGATGGCCCACCCACTCTCACAACCTCCGACTGCCTGCCAGAGTCCAAGTGGAATACTTCCTTGACGGCTATTGCTCGGACCACGGTAAGAATAGCCATCCTGTCGGTTTCCATAGACATTGTAAGGAATCTGATTATCAGTCCATACATGATACATCTGTGCGTTGGGGAACACATGCTGCTTGTAGGATTCCTGTTTGTTCCATGTCACTCCAAGTCCTCCGTCATGTGCGACAAGGATTCGGTCAGGATTTAATGGATCAACCCAGATGTCATGGTTGTCTCCACCTGCCCGATAACCTGCGTTGGCCAGCGTTTTGCCACCGTCCTTGGAAGTGCTGAATTTTACCGAAGCAAAGTAAATTTCATCAGGATCATCCGTGGAAACCCTCAATTTGGTGTAGTAAGGGGCCCTTTCATTGATGTCATGGTTGATCATGGTCAGTTCCCAAGTATCCCCTCCATCAGTTGATTTCCAAAGTTGGGGACTGTCCATTTCAAATAAGGCATACACCACATTGGGATCACTATAGGCAACTGCTACCGAGGTCTTGCCCACCGGATTCCTTTCCCCACCCGGCAATCCTCTTACTTTCATTGCCTCCCATGTAGCGCCTCCATCTTTGCTGCGATAGATTCCTCCACCGGCCCCTCCGCTGTTCAGCCCCCAGGTTTTGATATCTATAGACCAAAAAGCCGCAAATAAAATCTCAGGATTTTTGGGATTCAATGCCAAATCTACAGCACCGGTATGCTCATCGACAAAAAGTACATTTTCCCATGTCTTTCCACCATCTGTGGTTTTATACACTCCTCTTTCTTTTTGTGGACCATAAGTATGGCCCAAGGCAGCTACATAGACGATATCCGGATTTCTGGGATCTACCACAATCTGCCCGATACGGGCCGTTTCTTTTAAACCCATGTATTGGAAAGTTTTCCCCGCATCATTGGATTTATAGATCCCATTACCCATCGCATGGGCCGGACGGATCAGGAAAGTTTCCCCGGTACCTGCCCAGACCTGATTAGGGTCTGATGGCGCCAAAGCCAATGCTGAAACAGAAGATATATCCTGCTCATCAAAAATAGACCGCCATGTTGTCCCCCCATCTTCTGTTTTGAAAAGACCCCCTGAAGCCATACCGACATACATGACCATGAGGTTGTTTGGTTCGCCGACAGCAGCAATGGTACGGTTACCATCAGGTCCTATAAACCTGAAATCTAGCTGATTTAGATACTCAGCATGATCGGTCTGCTGTGCAAAACCCAGCATAGGAACAAGGAATAAACTAAGGAGAAAATGCTTAAAATGATTCATTTTTGGTGGTTTTCAATTGGTAAGTATGAATACAATCTGTGAGTAATATTTCTTAATTCACAGGATTGAATATACCGGAAATTGAATTTAAATGAAGAAGCATTCTTATTAATTTACATTTCAAATGGGAATAGAATCATATTGGATTGAATATCCAATGATAGGTGTTACAGTTTTTTAAAATCAGAGGTAGCTGAGCCACCATTTGTCTTTATTTCCCTGCTTATACTGGTCAAACTTTTTACAAACCGGAAACAATAACAATATCACTGAAATCCAAACCGCATATACCACCCAAAGTGGGAATCCATATCCGGGAAGTGGATTTTCGATTGCTCCCCATGCTGCCAAAATCATGTTCTTTTTCCATTCAAAACCCGAAAGAGAGGCAAGCCCGATTGCAATCAGATGGATCAGATAAATGTGGATAATGTAATAGAAAAAAGGAACCCTACCGAAAGTGCAGATAAAGTCCACGGCCTTTCCTTTCCACTTTTCCGAATTGGCCAAAAGGATAAATGTTCCTCCCAAGGTCATCAACAAATACAGCAAGGAAGGCGGATATTTGCTTGGATTCAGAAAAGAAACAAGATCCTGACTGAGTCTATCATATTGTTGGAAAAGGACAGGATCTCCATAGACATTGGTCCATCTCAAAACTACAAAAAGGATAATGGCACAAATCCCAACCATGTTGAAGGTCAGTTTTCTTTTGGAACTGTCAACGGATTTGTTGTAATAAGTCCCAAACCAATAGCCTAAAGCCATCACTCCAATCCATGGAATCATGGGGTATCCCACCACAAACATCAGGTTTTCTGAAAGCATGAAAATATTCAACCTGTGAAGGACTGCCCATAAAATGGAATCATCTAATTGGATATTGTCCAAGAGGTTATGACCAAAAATCAGGACAATGCTGAAAATCAAAATAAATTTTTTGGGCAAATACACCAATCCTGCCAAAACCACCATGCTGATACCCAATGACCAAATAGTCAAAAGACCAAAGGTCCCAAAACTTAAGTCAAAATACCACGCAAACCCTACTATAGTAAGTTCTATAAAAATCAGCCAGATTCCTCGCTTCAGGAGAAATCCCGACAATTCGTTTAATGATTTCCTTTTGCCAACCATAAAAGCCGACATCCCTGCCAAAAAACTGAAAGCAGGCGCACAGAAATGCGTGACCCATCTGGTGAAGAAAATGGCCAAAGTCGTCTGGGTAGGATCCGCAGGATCAAACAAAAAAGCTGGAGCATGGACATAATCCCTCACGTGGTCCAATGCCATGATGAGCATGGCAAGTCCTTTGACAAGATCGATGGAGGAAATTCTTTGGTTAGCGTTGGAAATTGTGGTCATTGGGGCTTATAAGTGACATCAAAAGAAAGGCGACTTTTTGGTTTTTGGCAACAAAGTGGTACCGGATTATTTCTTATTCCACTGCAAAATGACTTCTGTAATCAATAGCGGAATGACCCAAGAAACCCAGATCATTGTCGGCCCTCGCTCGATAAAATTTCCTAATTCCACAAAATAGGGAGTGCTGTTCAGCCATCTGAAAAGGACAAAAGCAAAGGTTACCACATAGCTTCTGACCATCCATTCTTTATGAAGATTGATCCGCCTAAGGAGAATAAATCTCAATGCCATCCCGGTAGTCAGAAACCAAGCCGCAGCAAGTACAATCAAAGAAATGGCCCAAGACAAATGGATGGCCATTCCTGTGGTCAAAGCAAGCGCTACCGAACTGATTGTGCCTATTAGAATTCCGGTCATGTATAACCTTCCCATCCATCGGTGGACTTTAAGATACCTGTTCCTAAACCCTACCCAAAACTGGAATGGGCCCAAGACCAGGGCAAGCAATCCACCAGTAATATGCCCGATAAGCGGCCACTTCATCTCCCAAAATCTGCCGTACACTTCTTTGTCAAATCCGAAGTAGGGTAAAGCTTCAACAAGGACAAATTTTCCGGCGAAAACGATAAGGAAACCCCAAGCCAAAAGGCTTAGCCAAGTTTTGGGTTTTTCGGGGATAAGGGTGAGGGTTTTTGCCATGGTATCAATAAAGGGGTTAATGGTTTTTTTCTAATATTATAAATTCACACTAGTCAGGAATAAGGTTTGTTTCACTAATTCAAAGCATCACTTAACTTTTTGGTATCAACATATTGTTGAAAAGCCACCACTTTCCCGTCCTTCAATGTCCAGAAATGGGCCACTTGGGCATTGTAATGCTTTCCGTTCTTGACCTTGGCATCATAGCGTAAGGTGGCCAATACTTTGTCATTGAGCATCCCGTGCAGCTCGATATCTTCCAGATTAAAATACTCATGCTCCTGCATTATCCGGCCGAAAACCCCATTCAAGACCGATTCAGGTCCTAAGTATGGATTGCGGTCTGCATAGGCATTGCCTTCGGCTTCATTCCAGACTATGTTAGCATCCATAGCACCAAGGACTTCGGGGATATCACCCACAGCAAAGGCTTTGTAAAGTCCATCTATGACCGCCCTGTTTTGGGTTGCATTTTTTAAATCATTTTCAATTGTTTTCATGAGATCCTTTTTGTTGCTTATTGATTTTTTTAATTCTCTTTATGCGCTTCCAATTCGATTTCTATCAGGAATTCAGGCAAAGCCAAGCCTTTGACTTCCAACCAGGATCCTGTAGGAAACTGTTGCGTATAGATGGAATTCCGGTAACCAGAATGTTCTAAAAATGCCGACATATCTGTGGTAAAAACATTTTCAACCACTACATTATCGAATGTGCATCCATAGTGTGTCAATACTTTTTCAAGATCGGAATAGCAGTTTTTCATCTGCTTGAGAAAATCCCCCACTGCAGTGGGTCCTCCTTCCTCATCCATGCTGACTGCGCCGGATACTTTGATGCTGTTCCCAATCTTGACGGCATGACTGTAGCCGTATGCTTTTTCGATTTCAGCTCTCAAACTGAAAAATTCAGGTTTTTCTGTTTTCATATCACTTTATCTTGGTAACAGCACAGAATTTACTTTTTGATTTTAGATAAATAAAACCATCAGGGACGAAGCACTCGATTTTATGTCCTAAGCCATGGTTTTATTACCCGAAAAAAAAAGGGCATTGGCAAAAAGGATTTCTCCAGATGCCTCTACCCTATTTTTATCAATTAATTGGCAAATACGCTATATGGTAACTGATGCTCTATTTGGTGGCATTTACCGATTTTCTTTATTTACTTGGCCTACTTATGTCCTTGTCCAAGGTGTAGATATAATTCCAAGTATTTTGAAGGGATGATCGAAATGCTGCCTGAAGTTCATCCCTTTTAGCTTTTCCTGCATTTTTTTCAACAGTCTGCCAAACTCCTTCCTGAATGATGTCCATTGCTGCATAATCTTTGTAAGGCATCACGTGATGGAAACTTGGGCTTTCGGGTCCCCCTGTCTGCCATTGATACCAATAACCCCCGGGTTCAAGACCTGCACTTTTGCGGATTCCTTCCACTTCTTTGACAACCTCCATCAGTCGATGGCCATTTATGGGGTTCAAATCATAGAAAGAAACCCTGATGATATCTTCTGTAAGTGCAGAACCTTTGCTCATTCCAAGTTGAAACCTGGTCACATGTGAGGTCGCTTTCTCGATATGTGGATTGATCAGCGTCCGGGCAAGGTCTTGGCATTTTTTGCTTGACTCGTCGGTTTTGTCCATTTCAGCCCAGTTTGCCATATCAGAAGCAAGCACAAAGACACTTCCTTCTCCCTGCTGTCTTTGCCACATTCTCCAGGTCCAATCCCCTTTGTTTTCCAGGTAGCAGGCTTTCCATGCTTTGATGCCTTCCCTAAACTGCATTTCATGCCCGGGCTTGATGGTAAATTCCGTCACTGACATCAATGGGCCGAGTGGTTCTGTTTGGGCAATGGAGGAAGAAAATAAAGCCCAATTGAGCGCTATTCCCATTGTCAGGATGATTACATAATTCATTCTTTTTTTCATGGTCATTTTGGTTAAAGCGGTTTTAATTAGTTTTGAATCGGTTAAAAATTATACATCAATGTCAATTTTATTTAGGATTTTAAATCATGGATTAGGACGAACCAACCTTAAAAATGTCCCAAATGAGGAATTCATTTTCCCACAAAAAAATGATTATGATCCTTTTTCAGGTATTCTCCTTTTTTGGTCTTTGAAGTTGCTTTGATTTAAAAATAAATAGAAAGAGATAAAAAAAATAAAACTAAGCAGACCTCGAAACAACCCACTTAGTTTTAAAAATAGCTGAAAGGAATTAATTTTCTTTAGAGTCGTTATTGCTGATATCCCTTATACAGACATATTTTCCATCACGTTTTTCCCAGATTGCCATGTACTTACCGCTGGAAGTAACTTTTCCTGAGGCATCCATCCTAGTTGTCTTTCCTACTTCGGTGATGGTATTTTCATCACCAAAAACATCCAATACCTCGTATTTTACCATAGTTCCGGCAGGTCTGGAAGCCATGCTTTCTTGAATTTCTTTTTGAATCGCGGCTTTGCCTACAGCCATTGGGCTTCCACTGCCCATACTCACTGCGTCGTCAGCATAAAAGGCAATCAGGGCATTTACATCACCGGAATTATCAGCAGCACCCCAAGCATCTTCCAAAGTTTGGATTTCAGCTTTGATAGCAGCCATATCCGGTCCGGGGGCTACAGTTGGGGCCATTTCTTCAGGAGCAACTGCTTCTTCAGGGGCAGGTGAGCTACAGGCAACAGTAAATAGAGAAAGGGTAAAACAAGCTGTTGCTATTCGGAAATAATTTTTCATGTTCATTTTTCTTATAGTTTGGTGCTTACTCTAATCGGTTTTCAGCTTTCCCGTTGAATAATTATTATTCTTTTAGATACCAAGGTCAAATTCTTAAAATATTACCTGATAGCGTCTGATCACAAATTGACTAAGCCTTCCTAAATGGAGGTTTTTGCATATAACTCAAACTCCTCCAGATCCATTCGACCGGTCCAAAATGAAAATATTTCAACCAGATCGGACTTAGGATTAATTGAAAAACCCAGATGGAAATAACCACATACAACAGCTCAAACCGCTCCAGCTGTCCAAACAGACCAAACCCTACTCCTGTGAATACGAACATACATATCACAGAATGCATGAGATAATTGGTCAGGGCCATTTTGCCGACAGCTGCGAGAGATTTTTTCAGCAAAATGAAGAAAGGAGATTTGCAAAAAAGCATGATCAGACCTACATGACCCATCGCCACAAAAAATCTCCCCCAATAGTAGGTTAAATTGGACTCACTGAAAGAAAGGGTTGAAAATTGGGCATCCAAAACCAGCTTCATCTCATAATAGTTGACGGCAATCCCAATCGGATAACCAATACCTACCATCAGCCAGTAAACAGAAGATGACTTTTCCCCTGAAAGAATTCCCCACTTAAAGAGGGCTATCCCGATCAACATCATACTCAAGACATCCCAAAGGTCTCCTCTGTAAGGTTCGTTGACATTAAAATCATAATTGATGGGTGCCAAGTGTGCCAGAACTGAAAAATACCCCTTTTGCATTTCTTCAATAAATTTTTCAGTTGCCTCAGGGGAGGTTTTAGATTCTCTTTTCTCCCAAGAATCCTTGGCTTCATTTAATTCCTTAGTAAGTTCCTGACCGGAAGCCAAGGCCAAGTCAGCCTCCTCCACTTTGGCAAACCATTTCTCATCTTGGCGATAGTCATAGTAATTCCATCCGGTCCCTACAATCATTAGAATTAAACCGATATACATAAGTTTTTTGGGGACCATATTCCTAAAGGAATAGACCAAAAATCCCATAAGGGCATAATTGTATAGAATCTCTCCTACCCATAGCAAAAGATAGCCATGGATCAAACCAAAAACCAGAAGCCAACTTATCCTGCGGAAATAGATGTCGGCGGCATTGATACCGGCTCCTTTTTTTTGCAACCTATCCAAAAATATAAACATCCCAACACCAAAAAGCAGGGAGAATAATGCGCGCATGGTTCCTTCAAAAAAGAGGTTACTCATCATCCAAGTGTACAGGTTCAAACCTGTATCTCCGCCCAAGACAGAAGGATCATTATAGCCAAAAGCCAAGCCAAACCCATTGATATTCATAATCAAAATCCCGCAGAGTACAATTCCTCGCATCACATCGAGTGAAGTGACTCGTTCATCGGTCTGAATAGGGGTTAAAGCAGCATAACTTGTTTGTGTTATCACAGTAAATTTGGGGGGGATAAATGAAATAAAAACAAGAATCGGGATAGAGCTCCTCAAAATTACTATTGGTTCCCTACCCCGATTTTCTCATCAACTAAAATTCAAACCGTTTCATTTGAATCTTCACTATTTGTTCAACAAGGGTTTACAAAATTCTAATGTGAAATAAAATCCAAAGCAAATTCCCAACGGCAATTAACCGCATGGGTCCTTATTGTTCAGGATCAGTATCTTTGGATTTGGCAGCTTCTGCAGCCTGAATCTGCATCATTGCCAAGGTAATTTTTGAATTGTCCCAATAACCCAACTCTTTGACGATTTTTCCATCCACAAACTCGAAGGTTATATGGATTGGAATTTCGAAGGTCTCTTGGTTAGCTGCCAAAGTTCCTTTCCAAACTCCCCAATAATTGACCCATGTCTCTCCTTTATCGTCAAGCACCATTTCCAAATTTTGATTTTCAGTGTCGATGGAATAAGTCGAAAGGCCTTCAATCTCGATTTTTTGCTGTGCGATCAATTCCTGAATATTAGCAGGATTGTTTTCTGTAGCGTTGATAAAAATCTGTGCATTATCCGCATAATGAGATTTATATGCATCCCAATCTCCATTGATGTAATTATCAAAAATAGTCTTTACCGTTTCGATCTCCTTTGAATTTTGGGTATACCTCTGCTTTGATTCACAACCAACCATGGTCAGGACAATAATTCCGGTTAACATTGCATTTTTCATAATTTTATGGAACAAGGTTTAGGATAAATATGTCGATTATCGCAAATGGAATCAGAAGTCTTTAGATTAAATCTCTTCCACAGGAGAATACTCTATTGGCCTTAAACTGATTCAATAAAAACATGAAAATTTGGATTTAAAATCTACTTAGGACTAATGACTGCTTATATTGTCCGAATGATGCCAAAAAATTTTCGGAGGAATAATTATCTGCTAATCAGGTTATTTTGATGTTTTTTAAATACTATATTTCATAAATGAAATGGATTGTTGTCTTTCTGTTTTTTTCAATTACCCTCAAAACAGAGGCTCAGGTTTATTTTTCCAATGGAGAAATGAAATACAGGCAGGTATTTTTAGATACCGATGATTTTGGAGATGATTACCTTGAAAACCTTGAAAAAAGTCTCGAAAAATTAAAAAATGACTCTTTGAGATTAAAAGTACTAAATGACCTTGGTTATTTTACCCACACCAGAAATCTAAAAAAATCATTGTCCATCATCAATAAAGGGCTTGAAGAAGCGAGGAAAAAAGGCAATGTGTATTGGGAAGGAAAATTACAGGTTTCACAGGGGGCCATCCTTTTGAGACTCGATGAGCTGGATTGGGCTGAGATGGTTTTGAAAAGCGCCATTGAAAAAATCCCCGAAAATGAAACTTGGCTGCTCTACACCAATCTTGGATATGTGTTTGAAAGAAGGGGAAATCTTGGAGAAGCATTTGAATATGCTTCCAAAACATTGAAAATCGGTGAAAAGTACGGAGACGAAAAAGCAATAGCCATGGCCTATTCTGACATGAGCAACCTTTTTTGGAAACAGGGAAAACCCAGTATCGGATTGGAATATGGATTAAAATCCCTGGCGCTTTTTGAAAAAAGAAATCTTCTTGACTTAGATTTTGATTTTACGCTCCATGTCGTTGGAAATAATTTGATCAAACTTAACAGGCTTGATGAAGCGTTGGGATACTTTCAAAAATCCATTGCCATCGGTGAAAAATATGGATTTTATAACAACCTAAGTGACACGTATATCGCTCTTTCGGATTTATACAATCAGAAAGGTGATTATATAGCTGCCGAAAAATCAGGTCTCGAAGCATTGAAATATGCCGAATTATTGGAAAATGATTTTATGATCATGCGGTCTTTGCTTTCTTTGGGCAAATCCAATAACAGCATCGGACATTTTTCCCATGCCATTGAATTTTTAGAAAAAAGCATTCAGGTAGCGACAAATGATTTTGGAGACAAGTATTATTTGAGTCTGGTTTATCTTGAATTAAGTAAGGCCTATGAAGGTGATAAAAAGTTTGCCAAAGCTTTGGAAGCAAGTAGAACTTACGACAAACTCAAGCAGAGCGTTTTTACAGCAGAAGCTGACCAAAGAATTTCGCTCCTACAAACAGAAATGAATGTTTCCCAAAAAGAAAATACCATAAACCTGCAGGAGGCACGATTGGAAAAGCAAAAAATCCTGCAGATTTTTATCCTGACACTAGCCGGATTTTTGGTGGTCATTCTTGGGATTTCATATGTTGTCTTGGTCCGAAGAAAAAAGTACAACCTTCTTTTGGAAAAGCAGAATCTCGAAAAGGAACATTTACTCAAAGAAATCCACCATCGGGTAAAAAACAATCTTGAAACGATTTCGAGTCTACTTGCGCTTCAGACAGCCAAGATTGATAACAAAGAATTTCAGGGAATCATGGAAGAAACCCAAAACAGAGTACATAGTATAGGAATGATCCATCAGAGGCTTTATCAGGGAGGAAACTTAAAAACCATAGAGATGAAGGATTTCTTCCTAAACCTCGGTGAGTACATCATTGATACATTTAATGCTTCGCAGCGTGTATCCTTGATCTGTACTATGGAACCATTGGAACTTGAAATAGACCAAGCAATCCCGATTGGATTGATTGTCAACGAATTATTATCAAACTCACTCAAATACGCTTTCCCAAACGGGAACAAAGGCTCAATCAAAGTCTCTTTGTCAGAAAGAGAGTCCCACCTCTATCTTCAGGTTTCGGATAACGGGATCGGAATCGGCACCAATCCTGAAGTCCATGGTTCCGGTTTTGGAACCCAATTGATCCAACTCCTCACCCGCCAACTTGATGGAAAAATGTCCCTTGTGACGAATTCCGGAACAGAAGTCTTTTTTGAATTTCAAATCCATAAAGCTGCATGAATCAAAAAACAAGAATACTCATAGTAGAAGACGACATGATAATAGCTGCAAACATAGGTCTGCAGCTGACCAATCTCGGGTACGAAGTTACCGGTTTGGAATCTCGGGGTGAAGAAGCTGTACACCATGCTTTGGAAAATAAACCTGACATGATATTGATGGATATCCAGCTAAAAGGAAAAATAAACGGAATAGAAACTGCAAAAACCATCCAACAATACATTGACATCCCCATCATTTACCTTACTGCGAATGTGGACGATGCCACTTTTATCAAAGCGAGAGAAACACATCCTTTTGCCTTTATTGCCAAACCTTTCAAGAAATTAGACCTTGAGAGAACCATCGCATTGGTAGAGGAAAAAATCAAGGAGAAAGACCAGGATTTTCTTTCCAATGAAACCATGGTGGAATACCAAGGCGACAGGATTTTTATCAGAAACCAAAACAAACTCATCAAAGTCTTACTGGAAGAAATCCTCTATATTGAAGCTGAAAGAAACTATTGTAAAATCAATCTTTTTAACCAAAACTACCTCATTGTAAGCCCACTGAATAAATTGTGTGAAAAACTGGATCAGAAGAATTTTGTTCGTGTCCACAGGTCTTTTGTCGTCAATTTTTCAAAGCTTGACGCCGTTGCCGAATCCCATGTCGAAATTGCAGGAAAATTAATTCCGGTCGGAAAACAATTCAAAGATGATCTTCACCGGATGCTAAATAAAGTATAATTTATCGGGATTTAACCTGCTGCCAATATTCCCCCATCAATCGTAAATGCGCTACCTGTAATCCAGGAAGAATCATCACTTGCCAGAAAAAGTGCCAATTTGGAAATGTCTGCCGGTAAGCCTAATCTTTTAAGCAAAGTTGCTTTTCCTGCATTGGCCACTGCTTGGGCAGGGTCAGGAAATGCAATAGCAGAAGCATGGATAAACGGCGTGTCTACCGGACCGGGACAAATGGTATTGACCCGGACAATTGGTCCATAATCTACCGCAGTCTGTTTTGCCAAAGCCAATAAAGCTGCTTTGGAAGCACAATAGGCAGGATGGTTTGGAAATGATTTGTAGGCTGCGATGGAGGAATTGACCACCACAGCTGCAGATGGCCTTTTGAGCATTTCTGGCAAGGCGAATTTCAAAAGATAAAAGACCGAATCCACATTGGTTCTGAATGTGATGTCCCAATCTGAGGGCTCCAATTCCGTCACTGAACCCAAACCAAGCATTCCTGCATTGGTCACCAATCCATCCAACTGACCAAATGAGGAAATTGCCAAATCAACCATTTTTTTGTTGTATTGTATGTCTCCGACGTCTCCTGACAAAAAACAGGCTTCTCCCCCATTTGCCTTTATTTCGGCCAAAAGTGATTTTCCCCTTTCTTCATCCCTTCCGCTCAGGATTAGATTTGCTCCTTCTTTGGCAAAATCCAATGCAATGGCTCTTCCCATTCCGCTTGTTGCCCCTGTGAGGATAAAAGATTTTTGATGGAGTTTCATAACCAAATTTATTTAAATATATACCTGCATTCCTTGGTCAAAAGTATGCGTCATTTTGCATATTTATCAACCTTCAAAATAAAATAGAATTTTTATCTTAAGGTATCTGCATTAAATTCTGAAATTTCTTAGCTTTAAAAAGCCTTGTCTTTTTCTTTAGAAAAATAAGGCAAAGTGAATTCAAACCCATTCAACCATGAAGCCAACCAATACCAAAGACCCTGAATACTACCATAAAGTAGTGGACTGTCAATACGCCTGCCCTGCACACACCCCTGTACCTGAGTATATCAGACTTATCGCTGCTGAAAGATTCACAGAAGCTTACATGGTCAATTGGGAATCCAATGTTTTTCCGGGTGTACTCGGTCGAACCTGTGACCGACCCTGCGAACCGGCTTGCCGGAGGGTAAGGGTTGAAGAAGAACCGGTCGCTATCTGCAGACTCAAAAGGGTGGCAGCAGACAACAAAGGGGATGTCAAACAGCACATGCCCCAAGGTCCTTTTCCTTCCAATGGAAAGAGAATTGCTCTAATCGGAGGAGGTCCGGCCTCACTTACTGTGGCTCGGGATTTGGCTCCTTTAGGATATGAAATCCACCTATTTGATGAGCAGATCGCAGGTGGGGGAATGATGCGCAGTCAGATTCCGTCTTTCAGGCTTCCCGAAGAGGTACTCAATGAAGAAGTGAATTTTATTCTTGATCTTGGGATCCATACCCAATTTATGACCTATGTCAAGAGTCTGAAGGAAGTATTGGAGGGTGGTTATGATGCGGTATTTGTTGGGACAGGAGCCCCCAAAGGAAGAGACCTTCCAAAATTGCCCGGAAGGAAAGAAGGGGACAAAAACATCCATATCGGAATTGAATGGTTGGCAGGTGTAGCTTTTGAACATACAAAATCCATTGCTCAAAAAGTAATCGTATTAGGAGGTGGCAATACCGCAATGGACTGCTGTAGGACCTCCAGAAGGTTGGGAGGCAAAGAGGTGAAGGTAGTCGTCCGCAGCCCATTTGATGAAATGAAGGCCTCCCCTTGGGAAAAAGAAGATGCCCTCCATGAGGACATCAATATTATTGATAACCATGTTCCGCTGAGTTTTGAAGTCAAAGACGGTAAACTCATCGGGATGAAATTCCAGAAAGTAAAACCTGTCTATGACGAAAACGGCAAAAGACAACTGCTCCCAACGGAAGAAGATGATGTTTTCATTGAAGCAGATGAAGTCTTGATAGCCATCGGCCAAGAAAACAGTTTCCCTTGGATAGAAAGAAACATCGGCTTGGAGTTTGACCAATGGGGAATGCCGGTGGTGGATGAAGTCACTTTCCAATCCACCAACGCCAAGGTTTTCTTTGGGGGAGATGCAGCGTTTGGGCCCAAAAACGTCATCACTGCTGTAGCCCAAGGCCACCAAGCTGCAGTATCCATCCATTTATTTTGTGAAGGATTGAATGTCTACGAAAGACCCTCTCCCTACACCAACCTTATCAGCCAAAAAATGGGAATCCATGAGTGGAGCTATGACAGTAGTGTCGCCATTGACCAAAGATACATTGTGCCACAAGCCAAAAAATCCCAAACACTCAAGGACAGAAAGAAAGAAGTTGAATTGGGATTTGATATTGCGACTGCTTATAAAGAAACACAAAGATGCCTCAACTGTGATGTACAGACTGTTTTTACCGAAGATCGCTGTATCGAATGTGATGCCTGTATGGACGTCTGCCCTACTTCCTGTATCACTTTTACTGTCAATGCAGAAGAATCCGAATTAAGACAGAATCTCTTGGTACCGGCAGAAAATCTAACCCAGGATCTCTTGGTTTCCAAAGAACTCAAAACCGGACGGGTCATGGTGAAAGATGAGGATGTTTGTCTTCATTGTGGGCTTTGTGCAGAAAGATGTCCAACCTCAGCATGGGATATGCAAAAATTCCTCTATTCCACCACCAAAGCCAATCAAATGATCACCCCACTTCCCCTGATACAGAAATGACAAAAACAGTCAATGATTTTATAATCCGGTTTGCCAATGTGAACGGAACCGGATCGGCGAGTGCCAACTACCTGTTTGCCAAAGCCATTTTCCGTATGGGAATACCCGTCACTCCAAAAAACATCTTCCCTTCCAACATTCAGGGACTTCCTACTTGGTATGAAGTACGTGTCAGTGAAAAAGGATATCTGGGGAGAAGGGAAGGTATCGATATTTTGGTGTCAGTTAATCCTCAAAGCATGGCGCAGGATATAAAAAGCGTCAAGCCGGGTGGTTATTTCATGTATGACAGTACCAAAAAACTCCCTACCCCTTATTTCAGAGAAGATATCCATTACCTCGGTGTTCCTATGATGGAGATGTCCAATGAGGCCTTTTCTGACCCAAGAAAAAGGCAGCTCCTAAAAAACATCATCTATGTAGGAGCTTTGGCCAAATTGTTAAACATGGATTATTCCGAAATTGAAAAATTGGTTGGAGAACAATTTGAAGGTAAAAAGCAACTGATCGATGCCAATATCCAAGCCCTCAAATTGGGAATGGATTATGTCGAGGCCAATTTCGATTATCCCTTAAGCTTTCATCTTGAAAGAAGGAACCTCATCAAAGACAAAATTCTCGTTGATGGGAATACTGCATGCGGCCTTGGAGCAGTCTATGGAGGTGCCACAGTGATGGCATGGTATCCGATTACGCCTTCAACTTCTGTAGCAGAGGCATTTGAGCATTATTGCGAAGCATACAGGACTGATCCTGAAACAGGAGAGAAAAAATTTGCCATTATCCAGGCCGAAGATGAACTTGCCGCGATGGGCATGGTCATTGGAGCTAACTGGAACGGTGCAAGAGGATTTACGGCTACAAGCGGTCCCGGAGTCTCTTTGATGAATGAGTTTCTAGGTTTGGCTTACTTTGCCGAGGTACCTGCTGTTCTTGTGGATGTCCAAAGAACAGGCCCAAGTACAGGCATGCCCACTAGGACCCAACAATCGGACATTCTCCTTGCTGCTTATGCCTCTCACGGTGACACCAAACATGTCTTGGTTTTCCCTGCCACACCGCATGAATGCTTTGAAATGACAGCTGAGAGTTTTGATCTTGCTGAACGTCTTCAAACCCCTATCATGGTCATGACCGATCTGGACCTTGGCATGAATGACCATATCAGCGAACCGTTTCATTGGGATCAAAAAAGAAAGTATGACAGGGGAAAAGTACTCAATGCGGAGGAATTGGAGCATATCGGGCGATTTGGTAGATACCTTGACGTGGATGGTGACGGCATACCGTACAGAACTTATCCGGGAACCCATCCTACCAAAGGCTCCTTCTTTACCAGAGGAACTTCACGGGATGAATACGCTGCCTATACCGAAGACGGTGCTGCATACAAAAGAAACATGGACCGATTGATGGTAAAATGGGAAACGGCGAAGAAAGTCGTTCCGAAAGCCCATTTGTACCAAAAGGAAAACAAGTCAGAAATCGGGATTTTATTTTATGGAACATCCACTTTTTCGGCAGAGGAAGCTAAGGACATTTTGGAAGAAAATGGAATCATAGTAGATGCGATCAGAATCAGAGCCTTTCCTTTTGGGGAAGAGGTGGTTCAATTTATCCATTCCCATTCGACTGTTTTTGTCATCGAACAAAACCGGGATGCCCAATTGCGCAGCATGATGATCATGGAATTGGAAACCAATCCTGCCAAATTGATTCCTGTTTTGAACTATGACGGCATGCCGATCACGGCTGACGCCATCAAAAACCAAATTTTAAAGCATTTAAACCTAGAAAATACCCAACACCATGAGTTATCTAAAACCGCTCTTTAGACATCCGAAACTTCCGAAAAACAAACTTGGCTATACCCAAAAGGAATATGAAGGTTCACTTTCCACACTTTGTGCCGGTTGTGGACACGACAGCATCAGCGCGGCTATTGTGCAGGCTTGCTTTGAAATGTCCGTGGAGCCCCATAAAGTCGCCAAAATCTCCGGAATCGGATGTTCATCCAAAACACCTACCTACTTTTTGGGTAATTCACATGGATTCAATTCTGTTCATGGCAGAATGCCTTCAGTCGCTACCGGTGCGAGTATGGCCAACAAGGACATGGTGTATTTTGGGGTTTCAGGGGACGGGGACTCCGCTTCAATCGGCATGGGGCAGTTTGTCCATGTCATCCGGCGAAATCTAAATATGGTCTATATCGTAATGAACAACGGCTGCTATGGCTTGACCAAAGGACAGGATTCCGCCACCGCAGACCAAGGTTCGCGGAGCAAAGCCGGTTCCGTCAATCCATTTCAAGCCATCGACCTAGCGAGTTTGGCGATAGAATTGGGAGCAACCTTTGTAGCTCAGAGTTTTAGCGGGGACAAGCAACAATTGGTTCCGCTAATCAAGGCCGCCATGCACCATAAAGGTTTTGCATTTCTCAATGTGATTTCTCCTTGTGTGACTTTCAACAACAACCCCGGTTCTACCAAATCCTACGATTATGTGAGGGAACATATCGAAGCCACTTCGACTTTGGACTTTGTTCCGGAAATGCCCGAAATCAAAACCAATTACGAAAAAGGAAAATCTACCAGAGTAGCGATGCATGATGGTACCTTGATCCAACTCAACAAATTAGCAACAGATTGGAATCCCGAGGACAGGGTTTCTGTAGCCAATGCCCTTCAGCATGCAAGAACAAAAAATGAAATCCTGACAGGCTTGCTCTATGTCAATACCGAATGGAAAGACCTTCATGGCACCTTAAGCACCTGCAGCACACCCTTGAATAAACTGAAGGAAACAGATCTTTGTCCGGGAACTGAGGTTTTGAAGGAGATCAATGCGGGGTATAGGTAAATGAGTATATGCGCAACCTCTACATTTCTTGAAGGGAAAATCCTTGGTTTTGGGATGGAAGACCGAAGACGGAAGACGGATGTAACGGGCAATTAGCAATTTTATCAAAAAACTATCTAGATAGGCTTGGTATTTAGAAATGCTAATTATGAGTCTTAGTTGTCTTTTTGAATACAATTGGATCGGAGGCAGGATGTTGGAATGTAGGAATAAAAGTTACAGCACTGAAGGTGCGAAAAACCTTAGCGATGGGTGCAGCTCATCGTAATTGTAGGAAATGTTTGAAGAAAGCCCTGAAGGGGCGAAATATCTCTAAGGACAAGAAAGAAATGATCCCGCCCTTTCAGGGCTTAAGGTAATTATCTAATGAATTATGGATGGGCTTCACACCCATCCCTTTGTTATTTTGCCCTTTCAGGGCTAATTTAAATTTGGTTTTGGGTTAGAATTTTGATATTCTCAATTATGGAACATACCCATCCAACCCACATTGCTGCATAAATTCATTGTTGAAAAGCTGCTGTACTTCTTGGGTCATCACCTTGGACCGTTGCTTTTTCCATTGTTGAATCTTTTCATTTCCATAGATATAATTCAAGCGGTTCTTGTCCACGATGCGGTTTAGCTTTCCCCAATGGATGGTATAGGGAATCGCAGCGGCTTCCAAAGATTCCAAAACCGCTTGATAAAACTGATGGTTGACCGCGGCATCAGCGCCGTCAAGTTCCATCACTACAGAATGTTTGAACCGGGTAAAAGCAAGTGTCGCAGCATTTCCTTTTACAAACCGGAAAGCTAAAACACCTGCGAGTTTAACATTTTCATTGATTTTTAAGCAAATTTGAATTGCTTTGACCACATCTTTTACATCTAGACAAATAGCTGCACTGAATACTTTTCCCCTAAAACGTGTATTGGTAAATGTCTCAGAGATTGTTCCTGTCAGATCCTCGGGTCTGCTATAGGCTAATCCGAAAAGTGAATTCACGATTTGGGGAACCAAGATTCTATTCAAAAATCCAACCTTAGCCTGAACTTGATCCAAAACCGTTTGAATCAACCCAAGCGTGTCATCCCCATAGGTAAATCCCGAGGTCGCATGTTCAATTCTCTTATACTCTTCCCTGTAGGCAACCTTGAACATGGACCGCATATACACCCCTTTTTGAGGATCGTCGAAGGCGAAATCATGGGGATTGACTGCCAACTCAAAATGATAAAGGTGCCTTTGCGGATCGTTCCATGTGTATTTGAGGTGGTGTTGTATTTTTGAAAAATCCATCTTGGTGACAGCTTCGGTCATGGCATTGTCAAATTGTACTCTCTGCATTTTTTGTTCCAAAAGGAATTTGTCTTCCACCTCCACCAAGACTCCATGGATAATCCCAAAACTCCCAAAACTGACCAAAATCGCATTGAACAACTCATCATCAATGATGATTTCTGCTCCTAATTTCATATGAAAAGCATCGGAAGTAATTCGTCTCGAAGCCCTCTCTACGTAAATATGCCTGTCAGGACCGGTAATGACGTGCATGCCAACAACCATTTCGGGCAAAGCACCCTTGAATACAGCTGCCCCATGGGTTCCCGTGGAAAAGGCACCCGCAATGGTTTGGCCATTACTTCCGCCACTCACCATCAGACTTTTGGAAGGTTGTGATTGCTTTTCGAGGTATTCATTGATTTGGATGATGGTATTTCCACACTGCAAAAACTTAAAATTTTCAGGCTTATTGCCTGCATTCAAAAAATCGGGATGGAAATTTTCATTACTCAAGGCAAATTTGTGCCTCAGTCTCTTGGTGTTGATAATCGCATCTTCGCTCATACCAACTTTGCTAAAAGACCATCCACTTCCTAATGCGCGGATATTGAGCTGGTTTTCCAAGGCGTGTTTGATGATCCATTGGAAATTGGCCGTACATTTTTTGTATTGGGAAAACTGGTCAAGGCTTTGGAAAGATGGATCATCCAAGACCATATCAAAGGAAAGGTCTTCATCCAAAGGCTGGGTATAGTTTTGGTGGACATTGGTGAATTCCTTGATTTTCCAAGGAATAACTCCTTCAGGATAGGTCATGGCAAAATGGGTTTAAATTTCTCCCGGAATCGGTACCTCCGGGCAACAAAAATATTCGACCGATTGGGGGACAACAATTCCCAATGTGATGACAGAAATCAGGATATGACCAACATTGGTCTTCACTGTAATTTGACAAATGGATTTACAGCTTGCTTCGGTTTTGACATCTACGGGCTGCCTCAAACCCCAAAAATAAGTGGTTCTGTTTACCTGAACCGGCGCGGGATTATCGGAATCATACTTGGATACAATCCTCAGATTGGCACATGAAGCAATGTAGAAGGTTAAACTGAAAAGAATCAGGAAGGAAAAACGCCTGAATTGAAATGACTTTTTCACTTGAGTTCAAAGTTTAAATTGAATACACTCTTCTAAAAAATATATAACACTCTAAAAATCAAGGTAAAAGTTAAAAAAATAAATGGAAAAAGGCAAGAGCTCTGCGAAATTCAGAATTATGAATTCAGAATTAAAAATTAAACCTTAGCCTATCGCTTCTTATCTCTCGCTTTTTTTGTCTCATATCTCATGTCTCATATCTCCCATCTATTTTCCTCCACTCACCAATTTCACATGACCCAAATGATGTCTAGAGTGCCATGCATACAGTGCAATGGTGGTGGCAAGTGACATTGTTTTTTGGTTGGCAGGATGGAAAAAGGTTTTCTGCAAGTCATCAGCTGATAAAGATTTGATTAAAACTACCCAGCGATAATGTAATCCTTCCAAAATCTTCAAACTTGGTCCAATAGGCATGTCTTTGGCATCAGCCAATTCCGCCCACAGATCTTCATGATAAGGTTTGATGGTTGGGTTATCCTCGGTCAGCGCCAACTTGAACCGGATAAAACTGTTCATATGGCTATCGGCACAGTGATGCACCACTTGCCTCACCGTCCATCCTTCAGGCCGATAAGGTGTGTCCAATTGTTCTTCTGAAAGTTTATAGGTTTCAGTTTTGAGCAATGCGGGGAATTCTTCTATGATTCCCACCCATTCTTCAAGTTGTTGGGCAGTGATTTCTTTTGGTGCGGAAAAGCGGCCAACGGGGAATTTTAATGATTCTATTTCCATGTGTTAATTTGGTTATTGGTTATTTGGTTAATGGCCATATGGTTAATTGGTTAACTGATTTTGAAAACAAAACTCAGACTTGGTACTGAGGACTTTTTCTTAATACTTGATACTTGGTACTTGATACTCAATACGGATCCACATCCACCACAAACCTCACTCCTCTAAAGTCCTTATGCACCTGCATTTCTTCCAATAACAGGAGCAAATCATGTTTAAATTGGGCTTGGGCATTACCTGATTTATCCAACTTCGCGATAGATTCAAAAATGTATTGGTTCTTGATTTTTCCGACCAAGCCTTTTTCCGGCCCCAACATGATTTTCTTGACATCGATTTCCCCCATCAGGTTATGGAGATGTCTTGCAGCTTTTTCAGAGATTTTATAATCCTTATGCCGGGTCGTTATTTTGATGATTTTGACAAATGGAGGGTAGAAAAACCTCTGCCTGTCCCCCATTTCCTGGATATAAAAATTCTTGTAATCCCCGGAAATCACCTGCCCAAAAATGGCTTCCTCAGGTTTTCGTGTTTGAATGATGACGGCACCTTTTTTGTCCCGCCGTCCAGCCCGACCTGCCACTTGGGTGATTTGCTGAAAAGCACGCTCCCCGGCCCTAAAGTCCGGAAAATACAAAATCCTGTCTGCATCCATGATCCCTACGACTGTGACCCTGTCAAAGTCCAGGCCTTTGGTAATCATCTGGGTGCCCACCAAAATATCAATGTTCCCACTTCCAAATTCTTCCAATAATTGCTGGTATCCGTATTTGCTTCGGGTAGTATCCAAATCCATCCTTGCGATTCTGGCTTCAGGGAAAAGTAAAGAAAGACTTTCTTCAATCCGCTCTGTTCCCAAGCCAACCGCTCCCAATTTATTGCTCCCACAGGCAGGACATGCATGCGGAACTTTCTCCTTGAACCCGCAATAATGGCAGCGCATCTCCTCCCCAAACTGATGATAAGTCAGGCTGACATCGCAATGTTCACATTCAGGAATCCATCCGCAATCTTCGCAGGCAATATAAGGCGCATAACCGCGCCTGTTCTGAAAAATCAAAACCTGCTCCTGATTTGATAAAGCCTCTTGTATTTTCTCCCTGAGAAGCCGTGTAAAATCTAGCTTCAGCAGGTTTTTCTTTTTGTCCACCAACATGTCTGCCAAGTGGTACTCGGGAAGTTGTGCTTCCCCATATCTTTTGTCCAAAGCCAAGTAACCATACTTTTTGGTTCTTGCATTGTAAAAAGACTCAAAGGAAGGCGTCGCTGAACCGAGCAAAGTTTTGGCTTGATGGATCCAGGAAAGCATGATTGCCGCATCCCTTGCCTGAAACCTTGGCGCCGGGTCAAACTGCTTGTAAGATGACTCATGTTCTTCATCGACGATCACCATTCCCAAACTGTCAAATGGCAAGAAAATCGAAGACCTTGCACCGATCACAAAAGAGATTTTTCCACTCAAAACCCCATTCCAAACCTCTACCCTTTCATTGTCCGAATATTTGGAATGGTAAACCCCCATGCTACTCCCAAAAACTTTTCTCAGCCTGCCGACCATATGGGTCGTAAGGGCAATCTCGGGCAATAGCAACAATACTTGGGAACCACCGGCCAAGACTTCCTTGATCAAGGTAATATAAATTTCAGTCTTGCCGCTTCCGGTTATTCCATGAAAAAGGACTGTGTTTTTTTCTTCAAATTGGCTTTTTATTTCTCCAAGAGTTTTGCTCTGTAGGTCTGAAAGGACAATCTCTTCTCCATTTCCTTCTTCCTCCTCAAAACGGCTGATTATAATTTTGTATTCTTCCAAAACTCCGTTTTTGATCAGAGTTTTGAGTGAAGATACAGACAACCCGGCTTCGGTAATTACCTTTTTGTCCAAGCCTTTTTGATTCAGTTCAGGTTGCTTGTACACTGGGATTTCCTGCAGGTACTTGAGGAGGATTTCCTCTTGTTTTGGTTTGTTGGCGATTTCGTTGAAAAGCGCTTCCAAGGCTTTCTTGTCGGAAGCATATTCTTTAGAAAGCCTGATTCTTGATTCAACTTTGGGCGCATATTTCTCTCTCAATTGCTCAAAAACCAAAATGGCTTCCTTGATGACCAAAC
Source organism: Aquiflexum gelatinilyticum (assembly GCF_024741135.1). GTDB lineage: Bacteria > Bacteroidota > Bacteroidia > Cytophagales > Cyclobacteriaceae > Cognataquiflexum > Cognataquiflexum gelatinilyticum. The sequence goes on along the minus strand of NZ_JANSUY010000023.1, from coordinate 9,347 downwards.
TTTTGATGATACCATGGATTGATTTGAGACCAAGTACATTTTCACACTCCTCATAGGTCATTTCGCCTTTGTTTGCCAATGCCTGAAGCAAAATTCCCTCCCTGTCATCCAATGGATAGGTCGAGGTGTCTGAATCGTAAGTGGGATTGAGTTGAATTTTGCTTTCGCTGCTGAGTTTCAGTCCAGAAGGTAAGGCCGCATTCATCACTTCTCCGATGTGGCAGCAATAATAATCCGCCATCCAAGCCCAAAAACGGATCTGCAAAGGATTGACCGTAGCGTGGTTGTCAAGAATATCAAGGATGGGTTTGGCTTCGTAAGCTGCAGGTGGCTTTTGGTGGACTTTGCCGATAATGCCTGTAAGTACTTTCTTTTTCCCAAACTGAACAATCACCCGAAAACCGATGCCGATCTGCTCCGCCATACTCCGCGGAATTTTGTAGGTAAACATCTTGGGAATGGGTACCGGCAATATGATGTCCGCAAATAAGTTGGATTTGCTGTCTTCCTGCGGGTATAAATCACCAAATAAACTCTCCAAAAGGTGGGTCAGGCTAAAGATGGAAACTGTGCCAAAGCATCGGCTACTTCAGAAACGGGCTTTTGACAGGCCTTATTGAAGCAAACGTAAATTAAGGCATTTCCTTCAGAATCCGCTGTTTTGTATTCCAATAATGGGATATTTTCTACGACAGTTTCAGACGCAGCAACGACAAAATTGGATGAATTTGAGGCTTGCATCTCCTTGGCTTTCGCTAGTGCCCCTTTGCCCACAATGGCGATTTCGGCCTTTGGCACCAAAGTACTCAGATACAGCGATGCCCAATTGCATAGAAAACCCGGTTCGGTGATGATCAGCTTCTTCATGGCTCCAAGCATTTTTTCAGAAATCTCAAGATACCTGTCTTCATAAAAATACAGACCCAAATCCTGAAGGTTTCTCGCCATCATGGAATTGGAAGCCGGAATGACATTGTCAAACAATTCTTTTTTATTGGCAATCAGTTTTTCAGCAGTAGGATTGTTGAAAAAGAAAAAACCGTCAGTCTCATCATAAAATTGCTCCAATACAATTTCAGTCAATTCCTTGGCTGTGTGGAGCCATTTCAGATCAAAAGTAGCTTTGTACAAGGAGATAAATCCTCTGGTCGCCGCAGCATAATCTTCCAAAAATCCGGAAGTATATGCTTTCCCGTTTTTGTATGACCGATACAAAATCCCGTCTTGGTACATTTTGTCCAAAATAAAATTTCCATTGGCAAGGGCTAACTTCAATGCTTTCTCCTCTCCTATGGATAGATAAGCCTGCACGAGTCCCTCCACCATAAGTCCGTTCCAACCACTCAAAACCTTGTCATCCAAACCCGGATAAATTCTTTTATTCCTCACCTCCAACAGCTTGGTTTTGATTCGGTTAAGCCTATTTACATAAGCTGAAACTGAAAGACCTTCTTCCTTGGAAAGTTCCTCATATGATTTTGTCTGAAAAAGGATATTGACTTCATCTTCCCAATTTCCTTTGAACTTGATGTTGTATAATTTGACAAACCACCTCATGTCCTCCGCTAGGATGGATTCTAACTCATCTGACGTCCAAGTGTAAAATTTTCCTTCTGTTCCTTCAGAATCCGCATCTTGGGCTGCAAAGAAACCTCCCTCCTGCTGAAGCATTTCAGCTTCCAGCCAAGCGATGGTTTCGGTCACTTTCTCCTTGAAAAGTTCCTCGCCACTTACCTGATAGGCTTTGGCATAAAGCGTCATCAACTGCCCGTTGTCATACAACATCTTCTCAAAGTGCGGTGCAAACCATTCCCCATCCACCGAATACCGTGCAAATCCTCCGCGAAGATGGTCATAGATACCGCCCATTCCGATCTTGCGAAGTGTAAAAAGTACTTTCTCAGTCAAGGCTTCATCTTTCTTCAGGATTGCATATTCCAACACAAAAGACCAAATGGCCGGCATGGGAAATTTGGGTTTTCTGTTCATTCCACCCCATTCCAAGTCAAACTGATCCTCTAATTTTTTGATGGCATAGGCCAACTCCTCACTTGACAATTCAGTCTTGGCAGACTCCAATCCATATTTCTCCAACTCCGACCTGTTAAGGCTCCTACCAAATCCTTCTGCACTTTCAGCGAGTTGGTCAAAATGCTTTTCATATGCATCCGCAATATTGGTGAGCAATGCTTTCCATTGCTTGTTGGGAAAGTAAGTTCCCCCATAAAAAGGCTTTTGGTCCGGCATCAGGAAGACATTGAGCGGCCAACCGCCATTGACGCCCATGACCTGCACCGATTCCATATAGATATTGTCTAGATCAGGACGCTCCTCACGGTCGATTTTGATACAGACAAAGTGGGCATTCATGATGGCAGCCGTAGCATCATCTTCAAAACTTTCCTTTTCCATCACATGGCACCAATGACAAGCCGAATAGCCGATGCTGACTATGATCGGTTTGTTTTCGGTTTTGGCTTTATTTAAAGCTTCCTCTCCCCAAGGATACCAATCCACAGGATTGTGGGCATGTTGGAGGAGATAAGGTGATTGGGAGTGGATGAGGCGGTTGGACATTTCGTTGGTTGTAAGGGTTGTAGTGGTTGTAAGGGTTGTAGTTGTTGTAATGGTTGTAGTTGTTGTAATTGTTTAAAATGTTGTCAGGTTGTCATTGTTGTCGGGTGGGTTCCGTCATCCTGAAGGAGGAACGACTGAAGGATCTCTTTTAACTTTGTTAGGACACTTGGCTACACTAACAATTACGTGAATCTCTTGGTCGTCACACTGATCAGCCACAGTGGAGAAGTATCTCCTAATTCTGAGATCTTTCATCCTCGTACCTCGGATTCAAGATGACGCAATACCAACTGTAATTCCTAAATTGAACTGTTTGCTGAAAATTTTAACATCGGCCATCGGTCATCCGTCATCGGTCAAAAACACCAGTATTTACTCTGATTCAAACTTCCTTCCTAACTTCCAACCTCCACCTCACTTCCCCCTAGAATGCACCTGTTTTCTCAACAAGTCCATTTCCTTTGAAAAATCAAAATCCCGGCTGTATCGTTCCAATTTCTTCTGAAGATTGTCTAAAAATTTGATATGGGCCGGGCTGTCAGGGTTGAATGGACGATGGGCAAGGTCTCTTTTGATCCCTTCAAATTCCAAAATCAAAGGGAAAGTCTTTGGATCAACCCAAGCGGTTTTGAATCTTTCCCAAATATATTCTTCAGCTTGCGCATTGGGGTGGATCATGTCTTCCTTGTAAAAACGATAATCCCTCAAATCATCCATCATGATCTCGTAAGCAGGAAAATACTGCACAAAATCATAGGTTTCGGTGAGGTCATGGGCTGCTAAACGCAGGATGGATTTACTCAACCTGTCTTCAGGAATGCCGTCTTTGATATGTCTGACAGGACTGACGGTCAACAATACCTGTACATCGGGATTGATTTGCCTCAGAATATTGAAAAACCCGCTGAATGATTTTTGGATTTCATCGGGATGGAGCAATCTCTTTTCAAATAGATCTGCAGGCTGCTTGTGACAGTTGGCCACAATCTGACCATCATTTCCATATTCATAAATCCAAGCGGTACCAAAAGTGATCAGAATATGAGATGCATTTTCCAAAACCTGTTTGGTGTGCTGTTGCTTTTTATGGATCAACCTTTCCAAAGAATCCTGACTGTACGCCACCACATCAGAATGCATCCCAAAATGTAGGTACAATCCATCCCTGACCAAAATCATATCCGTATTGATCGGCATCTCAAGCGCGGCATCTTCCATTACCTGAGCGATGGAGATGGGGTTGAAAAGCGTTCCGAAGGGATTATTGAGAATGGGAAACTTTCTTTCGGCCAATTTCTCCCCGATCATGGTCGAAAAACAAGAACCGATAGAAAAGATTGGTTTGTGGTGATTAATCTTACTTTCCCCCTCAGGGATATCAAAAGAAGTAGTCCAAAGCATGGCTTAAAATTAGGAAGAAAGCCCACAAATCCTTAGAGAAAAGACGCAAATTTTTTTCTCTCACAAAGACACTAAGGCACGAAGGAATTTTTGGTTTAATTGATTAAAGTTATATTTAACTAAACTATTGGAAATAAATTAAAAATCCCTTTTGGAACATGACGGAAAATGAATTGGCAACCGAAGCGGTAGATATCGCATATCAAATTCATAAAGAACTTGGACCAGGTTTAATTGAAAGTATTTACGAGGAGATTTTTGCTTATGAATTGCGAGAAAGAAATATCGCCTTTACAAGACAGGAAAAAGTGATCGTTAAGTATAAAGGATTGTCTTTTGGAAAAGGATTTAGGACAGATTTGATTTTAGATGACAAACTTATCATTGAATTAAAATCTGTTGAAACAATCGAGAAGGTCCACCATAAAATGTTGTTGACCTACATGCGATTAAAAAATATCAAGCTTGGATTACTGATCAACTTCAAAGTCAATCTCATCAAAGATGGAATACATCGAAAAATCGATGGTTATTTATAAAGATATATAAACAAAAAGGCACAAAGAAACTATGATTATTTCTTTGTGCCTTCGTGTCTTCGTGGGAGCATACAGCGGCTTCTTTGCGGGATTCCTATTCCTTTTCTTTGTGCCTTAGTGTCTTTGTGGGATTTTCCTTAATGCTTTCCCACCCATTGATAAGCATTCACAAAAGCCTCTATCCATGGACTGACTTCGTCGCTTGATTTGTCGAAAGGATAATATGGCCAATTCCAAGGTTTAAGCGATCTTTCAATATGGGGCATAATCGCCAAGTGCCTGCCGTCTTCGGATACAATTCCAGCTACTGCATAATCCGAACCGTTAGGATTGCCGGGATAGCCTTCATAGCTGTACGTCATGCCGATTTGGTAAGCGTCTTTCGGTTTTGGCAATTGGAATTTTCCTTCTCCATGCGCCACCCAAACACCCAATCTTTTGCCTGAAAGGGATTTGAACATCACTGATTCATTCTCAGGAACATTCACATTGACAAAGATCGATTCAAACTTATGGCTTGCATTGTGCAGCATCTTTGGCTTGACATCATGGTTCGGCGTGACGAGTCCAAGCTCCACCATCAGTTGACAACCGTTGCAAACACCCAAACTCAGGGTATCTTTTCTTGCATAGAAATTGTCCAAAGCCTGCTTTGCTTTTTCATTATACAGGAATGCGCCGGCCCAACCTTTGGCAGAACCCAATACATCTGAGTTGGAAAATCCACCCACAAAAACAATCATCTGCACATCTTCGAGGTTTTCACGTCCTGCGATCAGGTCTGTCATGTGGACATCCTTCACGTCAAAACCTGCCAACCAAAGTGAATAAGCCATCTCACGGTCACCGTTGACACCCTTTTCACGGATGATGGCGGCACGCTTTCCTGAGGCTTCTTTTCTATATGGATTCAACCCAAAAGCGTCCAAAGTACCTTTCCATTTTTCCCCAAAATTGTATGCCAAAGGCTGCTTTTTATAATTGGTAAATCTTTCCAAAGCCAACTTCTCTCCACTTTGCTTTTTGTCAAGGAGATAAGAAGATTTGAACCAGGTATCCCGCATTTCAACCACATCGAGTGTTAGGTCCCAACCTGCCAATTCCACTTTCCCATTTAATGTCACTTCAGCAATTGAAACATAGGAAATGCCATGGTTTTCTAAAACCGAACGGGTTCTTTCCGGATTAGCCACTTGAATCAATACACCTGGATTTTCGGCAAACAAAGCTTTGACAATGTCCTTTTCAGCCAATCTTTCGGTTTTCACTTGCAGGCCAACTTGGGTCGAAGGGAAGCACATTTCCAACAAAGCAGTGATCATTCCTCCTGAAGAAATGTCATGCCCTGCGAGGATTTCACCCTTTTCGATCAGCTTTTGGATCACCATAAATGCTTTCGCAAAATATTGGCTGTCCTTCACATCCGGCGTATCGTTTCCGATGGTATTCAATACCTGCGCAAAACTGGACCCACCCAATTTGGCGGTGTCTTTTGAAAAATCAATGTAATAAACCTTGCTTCCCGCAATAGGCTTCAAATCCGGAGAAATAGTCATTTTCGGAGCTGAACACTCCCCCACTGTGGAGATGATGACTGTTCCGGGAGAGTAGACTGTCTTGCCTCCGGGATACTTCTGTGTCATGGAAAGGGAATCTTTTCCTGTCGGAACGTTGATTCCCAAAGCAATGGAAAAGTCTGAAATGGCCTCAACAGCGCGGTAAAGCCTGTCATTTTCTCCGGGATTCTTTGCGGGCCACATCCAATTGGCGCTGAGAGAAACCCCAGCCAAACCGTCTGTAATTGGTGCCCAAACCAAGTTGGTGAGGGATTCTGCAATCGCCAACCTTGATCCGGCTTCAGGATTTGCCAAGGCCGCAACCGGTGCATGCCCGATGGAAGTTGCAATTCCTTTTTCACCCGTAAAGTCCAAAGCCATTACGGCCACATTGTTCAAAGGCAATTGGATTTCACCTGTGGTCTGCTGCTTGGCCACTCTTCCTGTGACAGAACGGTCAACTTTATTGGTCAACCAATCTTTGCAAGCTACAGCTTCCAATTGCAAAACCTGCTCAATATATGTTTTCAGCTCGTTGGCTGAGTATTTTGGTTCTTCGTAAGCTGTCGTTGCCGGAGTATCCTCCAAAATGGTTTTTGGTGAACTTCCAAACATATAGGCCAAATCCCAATCGACAGGCTTCTCACCTGTTTCAAAGTTTTCGAATTTGAAATGCATGTCTCCTGTAGTTTCCCCTACGACATAGAATGGCGCTCTTTCTCTCTCTGCAATCCGCTGAAGTGTAGCCACATCCTTTTCATGCACCACCAATCCCATTCTTTCTTGAGACTCATTTCCAATGATTTCTTTGGCCGAAAGCGTAGGATCACCCACAGGCAATTTATCCAAATGGATCGTTCCTCCTGTACTTTCCACCAATTCAGAAAGGCAATTCAAATGCCCTCCAGCTCCATGGTCATGGATGGAAATGATGGGATTCTCATGAGACTCGGCCATGGCTCGGATCACATTGGAAACCCGCTTTTGCATCTCCGGATTGGAACGTTGGATGGCGTTCAACTCGATGGCATTGCTGAATTCGCCTGTATTCACGGAAGAAACCGCTCCTCCTCCCATCCCGATGCGGTAGTTGTCCCCGCCCATGACGATGATTTTATCACCCTTGCTAGGTTCATTTTTCTTGGCGTATTCTTTCCTTGTAAATCCGACTCCACCTGCCAACATGATGACTTTGTCAAATCCGTGAGATTTCCCGTCTTCCTCATGCTCAAAGGTCAATACCGATCCGCAGATCAAAGGCTGACCAAATTTATTACCAAAATCTGAAGCTCCGTTGGAAGCCTTGATCAGGATATCCATCGGAGTCTGGTAAAGCCATTTTCTTTCGGTCAAGTCTTTTTCCCAACTTCTTCCGGCCTCGGACCTTGGATAGGAAGTCATGTAAACAGCCGTTCCCGCCAATGGAATAGAGGCTGTTCCGCCTGCCAACCTGTCCCTGATTTCTCCACCGGCACCGGTTGCGGCACCGTTAAAAGGCTCGACAGTAGTAGGGAAATTATGGGTTTCTGCCTTGAGGGAGATGACTGTCTGAATGGTTTCAGTCTCAAAAAAATCCGCTTTATCCTGTGTTTTTGGCGCAAATTGCTGAGCCTTGGGTCCGTCTACAAAGGCTACATTGTCCTTGTAAGCGGATACAATTTTATTGGGATGTCTTTTGGAAGTCTCTTTGATGAGTTGAAAAAGGGTTTTGTCCTTTTCAACCCCGTCAATCACAAAAGTGCCGTTGAAAATCTTGTGGCGGCAATGCTCCGAATTGACCTGACTGAATCCGAATACCTCAGAATCTGTCAAAGGCCTTCCCAAAGCTTTGCTTACACCTTCCAGGTAATCCACCTCTTCCTGACTGAGAGCCAAACCTTCTTTTTGGTTGTAAGTTTTGATGTCAGTAACCGGAATGATGCTTTCAGGCTGCAAATGGATATCAAAAATATCCTGATCCAATCCCTCATATACTTTTTGAAGCATCGGGTCAATGCTGTCATTTTCGGTTATCGGGAAGTATTCTTCCATTCTTTGGATTCCCAAAATCCCCATGTTGACCGTAATTTCTACCGCATTGGTAGACCAAGGCGTGATCATTTCCTTTCTAGGTCCGGCAAACTTCCCGGAGACTTTGTCAGCCTGGATTTGATTGGACTCGCCAAAGAGCCAATTCAGTTTGTCAATATCTTGTTGAGGGAGAGGGTTTTTGGCCTGAACAGCATAAATCAGGGCTTTGGGAGATTGGAAAAAGAGGATCATGAGCGTTTTTTGGAGCCTTTTTTAAGAAGCCACAAAGGTAAACAATTGGGTCAAAAGATTAAAGGAATGTTTTAAAGGATGAGGGCGGAAGGATAAAGGATGAAGAAAGATTTGGGAAATTCAGCTCTCTGCGACAAAATGTTCAAAACTTTTTCCGAACTCGATTCTATTAACGTTTTCAGGCTTTGCGTTCGGGCGGGTTTCGAAGCACAAATTTTCAATTTATTACTAAAGTTCATAAGAAGCACTACGCTCCAAGTTTACACGTCAGCCCGCCTGACGCAAAACCCGTGTTAGGTGCTGCTCTTTAGATTGTCTATAAATGTCAATAGTTCTTCTTGGGTTAAATTGTCTTTGTCAAATACGTACATTAAAAGAACGTAAGAATTAAATGCAAAGGATAGGGTTCTAACTCTTCCGTCACTTTCGAACTGACTGTCTGAAAGCGAATATTTAAAATTTATATCAGTTGATTGACAATATTCAAAGAATTGCCTTTTATGAACTTTTGGATTATCTCTTCTTTCCGGTCTAAAATTAATGAAATACGGCAGCCACATTTGTTCAAATTTGTTTATACTCCTCAAATGTAGTACGGAGTCACCTGCCAATTGAGATTTTTCATACAGATACATTGCAATTACTGGATTGCTCTCAGATTTCTCTTTAATTTTCTTTTGAATCAGTACCTGTGGTTCTGGAATATTACTTCTGATTCCGTTACGGTCAGTTTTTGAAAGTTCTTCATTCAAAGGAAATGTGTATTTTGAAATAAAGTCACGAAAGCATTCGATTTGGAGAATATTCCATTCATTAACTTCCAAAGTTGTATGAATGTCATGGAAGCGTATTCTTTCATTGTCTTTCGAGATATTTCTTGATAAACCGTGTTGTCTAGATATGAGAAAATCTGTTAGTTTCATTATGTCTTTTAAAGTTGCACCTAACGTTTTGCCTTACCCCACTTATGGCGCCAAATATTCCTATGGGAAGCATTGACGCCATAAGTAGG
>NZ_JANSUY010000022.1 GCF_024741135.1 Aquiflexum gelatinilyticum | reverse complement strand
TGTTGTCTAGATATGAGAAAATCTGTTAGTTTCATTATGTCTTTTAAAGTTGCACCTAACGTTTTGCCTTACCCCACTTATGGCGCCAAATATTCCTATGGGAAGCATTGACGCCATAAGTAGGGGATATTTTTCAATTATTTAAACTTAATCTCTTTTAGTTAGATATCCAATCGCTGTAAATACCCTTTGATATTTATTTCTATTTAGACTTCGAATTTTATCAAGTTATCGAAAAGACTTGCATTTTCTCTTTGCGGCATGGGGGGAAATAAGAAGAGTCTAGACGTTTTCCCAACTCGTGTTTAAAATGTTCAGGCGGTTTGTTGTTCTTTCTTCCTTCTATTTTAGTTTTTTAATAGTATTGTTTTCGAGCAATGATTTCATTTGTAAAATGGCGGTTTTGTTGAGTTGGATTAGTCGTTCGTTTTGTGTCAAACCTTGTCGAATAAGCAATGCATTTATGCTTTCCAAATTGCTCAAAACAACCAACTGCTCCAATGTTGCATAATCTCTGATATTCCCTTCTTTGTTTGGGTTTTTGTCTCGCCATTCTTTTGCTGTAATCCCAAAAAGTGCAACATTCAATAAATCAGCCTCATTAGCGTAAACAAAACTTGCTTGTTGTTTAGTAATTTCACTCGGAATTAAGTTTTCTTTGATTGCGTCTGTGTGAATGTGGTAATTAACTTTTGCCAAAGTTCGTTGTAAGTTCCATTCTAATTTCAGCCGGTTGTTTTCTTCGTTTTTTAGACGTTGAAATTCCTTAATCAGATAGATTTTGAATTGCGGACTAATCCACATTCCAAACTCAAAAGCAATATCCGGATGTGCGTAAGTTCCCCCATATCGGCCTGCTGTTGCTTTCAAACCAATTGCATTTGTTTTTTCAACCCGATCTTTCACGCTGAGTTTATAGCTATTCAATCCTGCTTGACTTTTAATTGTGGCGAATTCGCCATAATTAAAATCCGGGTTGTATACTGTCTCCCAAATTCCAAGATATTCAACAGTATTTCTGTTACGAAGCCAGTCAGAAATAAAGAAATCTCCGTCTTTGGCTTTAAGCATATCGGTTAGGGAAATAAACTCTTGCTTGTTGTCAAGAATGATGGATATTTCTTTGCCTTCTACTTGTATTTTCTTGCTCTTTGCCATATCCAATTCTTAAGTCAATAAACCTAAAAAACTAAAGTCTTTATATTTTATTTCAATTCTGCTTTTTATTTGGAAATAGGTATGACTGTTGTTTTTGGTTGGGTTGTATTTTACAAAAACCCGTAGCAATTAGCTTAACACAACTTTTGCAATATTTAACCCATATGAAATATAAAACGCAAGATCTGCGGATATTTTTCAATTATTTAAACTTAATCTCTTTTAGTTAGATATCCAATCCCTGTAAATACACTATGATATTTATTTTAATAAAGGTTTCGAATTCGATCAATTTTTAGAAAAGACTTTTTTCTTCGCGTCTTCGCGGGAAAAAAAGGTATCCAGCTTTGGGAGATGCAGGATAACTTTTCTTTGTGGCTTCGTGTCTTTGTGGGCTATACTCTTTCTTGTTTTGCGACTTGGCGTCTTTGCGTGAGCCGAATAATCCAGCTTATGGAGAAGCAGGACAATGTAAAACAGAAATTCTTGCCGATATCGGCAAAAAATGATCTATTTGTCAAACAGCAGATTTTTTCTTGCCGATAATATCAGAAAGGACCAATATAAAAACCTTCTGAAATACTTTGAAATAGATTTTGAATAATTGGCTCAAACCAATAGCTCCTGCTTGACCTCCACGACCCCAAAAGTCCTTTCGGGTGCTTTGGTATCCAATTCATAAAACCCGGTTGGGGTCAGATTGGTAAAGTACTTGTAATCCTTTGCCAAATGCTGGTAATCGTAGTACCCACAGGCCAAAGCGATACTCAACCAATCCAAATGTGGATTGGCGTTTTTCATAAAAAATGCTTTTTCAAAACGGACAACCTTATCAAATAGCTTTGGGCCGATCCCGGTTCTTTCGGTAAATCTCCGCTGAAACTGCCTGTTGCTGAGACAGGAATCGGCAGCAAGTTTGTCCATAGAAAGCGACCGGTTTTGGTTCAAAATCACTGAACTCACCTTATCTATTCCCTGCAAACTGTATTTTGGCCGTCTGATAAGTCTTTCCAAAAACAATTCAGCAATTCGGATCACCTCTTCCACGCCATCGGTGTTGCACATCTGTTCATGCACAGTCCTGATTTCTTTTCCCCAAACATCCTCGGCATCAATAAAAGTATTGGTAAGCTCTTGCGCCGGAATCCCTGTCAGCAGGTATAGTGCGCTAGGCTGTAACACAATCTGGAGTAACCAAGTGTACCCTTGGACGAATCTTTCTGTTGACGTGGTATGTTGTCCATTGATAGTACATTTTGGATGACGCAAAATCTTCGATTCATATTGGTATCTGACAACTTGTAAATCCCTTAAATAAAACATGAGGCATGTTTCGGGACGGGGACAATAAACCTTACAATGAATTGCATCTCCTGCCCCGAATTCAAACCTTATAACCTGGTGCTTCCTGACATAATCTCTCAAAGAAGGACTGGGCAAAAAATCCCTGAGTATCATTTGTATTTATTTTAAAGTTAATGGCGGCCCGACATTTCTGATTCCATGTGCCAAGGAAATTTTTTGCGCTTCCTCCTCTGTTGGAGGTCGCCCAAGGTCAGTCATGGTTTGGAAAAATTCCTCCATTTTGAAAGCAGGCTGCAGGATATAGAACAACTTGCCCTTATCAGAAGTCTGAATCCATGTATGTGGAATATTTCTTGGCAGAAAAATGGTATCTCCTGCTTTGAGCTGATGCTGACTGTCTCCCAACTGGAATAGGTACTCTCCTTCTACTACATAAAAAACCTCATCCTGCTCTAAGTGGACATGAAGCGAGGGTCCGGTTTTTTCCACTCCAATATACTCAAATGCTGACATTTGTCCGCCTGTATCTTTGGAGGAAATTTTGAGGTCGTTGGGATTGACACCCCTGAAAGGTGTATGCTTCCCGAATCTCGCCTCACCGGATTTGACCAAAAATCCGTTTTTTACTTCATTTTTTGAAAAAGGGAATGCCATCAGATCTGACCCGAAGGCAGCAAGCGCAGCAGTAGTGACAATAAATTTTCTCCGTTCCATAATTATTGTGGTTAAAGATTATGGACAAAAATACCCTGAACCAAGATCAGGATGCTGGTAAAAATCGGACGTTTTTACTTTAGAAAAACATCCACCAAAATGTCTTCCAATCTTTTGAATCAATCAAAACTGGATGATAATATAGATTATAATGATATCATTGGTCTATTGTCCCAATACTTAGGAATAATCGGTTTAATTTCGAGAAAACAATCATTTATATTCTCCTCTTATTTGGGTTTGGAAATTCTACAAATCACAAAAATCCTTACGCAACTTAACGTTCTCAAGCTTATCCCAAACAACAGATCCAAAGTCCTGTGGTGAAAATCTAAAAACAATGTAGGTTGTTCTACTTTGGTTACAATAAAAATGCTCAGCGGTAACATTTAATGTCATATTCGATTTTGTAACAAGTGCATCAAATGTTTTCAATTTCCCAATATAATTATTGGCATTTCTTGAGGGTTCATTTTTAATAAAATGAGCCACAGAATTTTGATAATTCATCAAGCCATTAAAGTACATTTCAATATTATTTTCCAATGCACTTGAAGTTATTTCCACAGGATTATTTATACTCCATACAAAAACATAGGACCAAAAATCAGCACTATCTCTTTTTGCCCAAAACATAGGAAAACGGGCATCTTCAAATCCCTCAAATTTAATCTCAGGAGCAAATGGGATTGGAAAATGGAAAACTTCTTGATTCCAAGTGCTATCCGTCTCCAACAAATTGAAATTACTTTTCTCTTGTCCAAATACCTCTAATGAAAGTAATATGAACCCAATAGTTAATATTTTATTTTTCATTTTTCTCAATAAGTTTTAACGCACTTTCTTTCACTGCATCAATTTTGTTTAAATATTCGTCAGCACTTTGTGTAACATAAATATCAGGTAAAATTCCAGTTTCGTCAGGAAGCGAGGTAGCCATTGATTCGTGGGTGTTATCAGCAACGGTGTATACCAGTTTAGTATTTGGAAGTCTAAATGTTTTACCTCCGGCAGAACAAAATTGATTAGATCCCAATTCTTCTCCTATAACCGTTCCAAGGTTAAGCACCTTCACTATCGACATGAAATGTCCGGTTGTAGAATTCCCAACACCATCTATTAAAAAATAGAGTTTTCCATCATACCTGTTTTCATAAGGATTTACAGACTCTTCGCCTTCGATTTTTTCTTTTTTGCCATCAAATTGTGCCTCTGAATAGTAGGTAAAGGGCTTGTCAACCAAATACCTTAACAAATGAATACTTGCAGATTGTGAGCCGCCTCCATTATGTCGAACATCAATAATAAGGTTTTTAGATTTCTTCGAATTGATTTCCAGAAAGCAGCTGTCAATGAAATCCTTGAAATAGGCATAACTATCTCTGAATTTATAGTAATTGAAAGAACCAATGGTTAACAAGGCCGTTTTGTCATTGTCAATGAATTCCAAGCATAAGTCCTTTTTACAGTTCTGAATTGATGGGTCAGTAAGGAGTATTCTTTTTTCCTGAGCTTTGTTCAAAACTATTGGCTTTTCACTTCCCTTTAAAGTAATCGTGTAGGAATCAGGAAAATTCATGGCATAAGGAATCAAGCAAGTTGACCACACATTGAATAAATGTCTTTTTGTTGTTTCGATATATCCTTGTGATGGTAAATGCTTATAAATTTCTTTTACTAAATCACGTACCGGTAATCCATTTATGCTAATGATTTCCTCTTTAATATTCACTTGACTTCCATTGTTCATGGGATCTATGACAAATAATTGGTCGTTGATCCAACGAGTCTGCATTGGAAAGCTCAATGCTACAGGTAACATTTCCAGTTCCTCATAGAATCCACTTACCGATGTGTGCGAACAATTAACGCTTGCAATTATTTCATCACAATGCCATATGAATTCAGCGAAGGTTGTTGTAGGTGTGATTAGACTTTTCTTTTCGTCAATAAGTTTCCTGAAGTCTTTTTCAGAAATGAATTTAAACACATTTGGATGCGTCGTGATTATTTTATTACCTAGTTCATCTAAGTCCTTTTTATATTCAGCCACTTGATACACCTTTAAAAACTTATCTGCAGGATTTTCCGGCGTTTTAGACGGATCAAGTATGAATGCAATTTGATCTTCGGCATTGAAGTTATCGGGGTTTAGTTCAAGCGATTTTTTGTAATTGATCAAAGCCTGATTTTTATCTCCCATTTTAAGATAAATTTCTCCATAACTATCATAAACATTTGGTGAATTAGGGAATTCCGAAACCAACATTTTAAAGATCAAAAAGGCATCTTGATCTTTATTATTCCAAAGCAATTGATAGCCGTAAAAATTTAATGCCTCTTCATTTTCAAAGTCATAAGCAGTCGGGCTTTCTTTTTTAAGTTTATAGAATAGTTCAATTCTTTCGTTCATTGGCAGGTCTTCATTTTTTTTAAATACCTGAACAATGGACAACTTTTCATTTTGATCAATATTGGTGTCCGAGAGCTCAGTATTCGCGGTGCCATTGGTATTCATACCACAGGCAGATATCGCGGTGAAAATTGAAATGATAATCGTAGATCGGACGTTAAATTTCATATTGTATAAAAACTTTTCTTAGTGGCTTCGTGTCTTTGTGGGATTTATTCTTTCTTGTCTTGCGACTTGGCGTCTTTGCGGGCGGCTAACAATTATCCCTCGCTGCCACCAGTCTAGAGAAATATTCCTGACTTGACATGGCTTTGAAACTGTTGACGGTCTTTCCATCAAATCTCTTGACCCCATCCAATGTTCCAAACCAAATACTGCCATCATTGGCCTCCCGAATTCCAAAAATCATCCCTTCATTTGCTTTAATTATTTCAGGTACAACAGCAATTTTATTTGTCAGAGATTTTTCATTGTATCGAGAAAGTGCCCAACCATCGGAAGTTTCTGAACTTGTCAGAATGTTTCCTTTTTTATCTTCGTAGATAAACCCAACAAACCCCTTTGCAATATTGGTAAATACATTTCCGTCATATCGCCACAAACCATCATTGCCACCCAGCCAAATATTGCCTTTTTGATCTTCGATGACCGAACGGACATTTGTAAATGGTTTGCCCAAATGTGAGACTGAGGCAAAGACCTCTCCGTCAAATACAAAGGTATTTCCTCTTGTTGCAAACCAAAGTCTGCCTATTTTGTCCTCAATAATGGAATTAACTTCAAATTCGGGTCTTTCCGAAAATGTTTTGCCCGTCAGGTCTTCGTTCATCTCATCTTCATTGATGATAAAATTCTGAAAAGAATTACCGTCAAATCGACTCGCTCCTCCCCAAACACCGAACCAGATATTGCCTGCTTTATCTTCATAAATACTGACGACATCATTATTCAGAAGTCCATCCTTGGTAGTGAAATTTTTAATTCTTTTTCCATCATAGCGGAAAACTCCTGAACCGATAGAACCAAACCACATATTGCCTTTGCTATCTTCCAAAACAGAGAAAAATCGGGCAGAGCTTACCGTATTGGTGAAGTTTGTAAATGAACTTCCATCAGATAAAAAAACACCTTCCCAAGAAGCGATCCAAATGCTGCCGATCCTATCCTGCTCAATATTTCGGACGATACTGGAAGGCGAATCCGAATTTATAAAATATTTGGATTCGGGCTTGAGTTCGTTTGTTGCTAACTCGGTCCTATTTTGTGGCCCACAGGAAGTGTAACAAACAACCATCACGAACCCTGAGAATAATCTGAAGTAATTTTTCATTTTTATTTATTTAGCAAGCCCAAACATAGACCTATCCAAAGTGGAGACAGTAAATGGTTTGTAAAAAGAATGTAAATCAGGGTAAAATTGAAT
The DNA here is from genome assembly GCF_024741135.1 of Aquiflexum gelatinilyticum. Classification (GTDB taxonomy): domain Bacteria; phylum Bacteroidota; class Bacteroidia; order Cytophagales; family Cyclobacteriaceae; genus Cognataquiflexum; species Cognataquiflexum gelatinilyticum. The sequence goes on along the minus strand of NZ_JANSUY010000022.1, from coordinate 90,689 downwards.
TTTGCCTCATATTAAATCTTAAATTTGATTGATGAAAAAATTATTGCAACCTGCGCTAATAGGAATTTTTACCATGATTTTGATGTTGGTCATACTTTGGCCATGGCAGAATGATGAATTTGCGGAAAACCGGGAAATCAGGCTAAGGAATGTCGGGCATCAAATCCTGCTTGCCTCAGGGGATACCACCTCCCGGGTTTTGCCGATCAATAAAATCAGTGCCTGTGAATTCATTATCTTATTTGAAAGTCCCTTCCAATTTGAGCCGGACACTTTGGTCAAGGTGATTCATGCAGGTTTGAAGGAAGGATTGGTCACCAAAAATCCTGAAGACAGCTATCAGGTGAATGTGCTGCAATGCATAGGCAATCAGATTGTATATGGCTACCAAATGTCCGGTCAAAAAGACGAAACCCTTGTTCCGTGCCGGGGACGCATCCAACCTAAAGATTGCTATAGAATCAAAATCAAGTTTGAATCAAATCAAGTGACAGCTTCAAACTTTTCGGTTCCGATCATCATAGGGATTTTGGCCTTTGGGTTTTTGTTTCTTTTCAAAATGAAAACACCAAAACCACAAAGCAAACAGCCAATTGACGAAAGCCAATCTATGGTTATCGGAAAATTTGAATTCAATTACGGCAGCTACCTTTTGAGAATCGGAAAAGAAGAAATCGAACTTTCCCAAAAAGAAAACAAGCTGCTCAAATTTTTTGCCTCCCACCAAAACGAAATCCTGGAGCGAGACCGCTTACTCAAGGAAATTTGGGAAGATGAGGGCGTATTTGTCGGCAGAAGTCTAGACATGTTTGTATCCAAACTCAGGAAGAAACTGCTCCTCGATCCGAATATCCAACTCAAAAACATCCGGGGAAGAGGGTATATTTTGCAGGTGGGTTGAAATATATTAAGACATAGCTAAGAAAGATCTATAAACATTGCGGTGAAACTTAATTTACCCCCAACCGGATTATAAATGTACTCCCGCTATTTACTATACTTTCTACCGCTAATTCAGCCCCTATGCTTTCGGCAAAATCCTTACAAAGCATTAAACCTATCCCAGTACCACTTTCGCCGGCTGTGCCTTTTGTGGTAATATTTTGATTCTTAAAAAGCTTGGAAATCAGCTCGGGTTTTATACCCGTACCAGAGTCTTTGACAAGGATTTCCGCATTTTCAATATCCCGATATTCAATGTCAATTCTGCCACCCTCCGGGGTGAATTTTATCGCATTCAGTATGTAATTTCTGATGATGAAATTCAACCGCTCCTTATCGCTGTTGATAAACTTTTTCAAAGGAATATGATTTACTAGATCTATGTTTTTCCGTTTCAATTGAAAATTGAAAAGGTCTTTATTCTCCTCAATGAGCCTATTTAAGTTGATTTGATTGCTCTGAACCTCATTTGAACCCATTTGGGTTCTCGCCCAGTCCAAGAGATTTTCCAACATCAAAAATGCGGCATATGTATCTCTTGATATCATTGAAATCAAATCCTCCATTTCCTGAGTTGAAAGCAACTTGGAATTCCAGAGTGAAATGGTCCCTTGGATATTGGCAAAAGGCGCCCTGAGATCGTGTGATATTACAGAAAATATCTTATCTCTGAATTTGTTGGCTACGTTCAAAGCCTGGTTGGTTTCATGCAGATTTTGGGCTTGCTCATGTATCTGAAGATGCTGAGAGTTTACCAAAGCATGTGCTTCTCTTAATTCTTCGTGGGTGGATTTTAGTTTCCTATGATTATTAATTTGGATCCACAATAAAACCAACAACCCCAGCACAGCAATGACGATGACGATCAACAACTCATTTTTTCTTTTCAGAGAGAGATTATAATATTCCCGGTCCTTTAGCAGTTGTTGGTTTGCCAGTTCTTTCTTTTCTGTTTCATATTGTATGGTCAGCTCATCCCTGATTTTTTGCCTGTTTTCATTGAACAATATTTCCTCACTTTCTTTTTGAATAGACAGGTATTCATAGGCTAGGGAGTAATTTTTGAGTGAAGCAGCAATTTTTGCAACCTTTTCTGCAGCAACTGAAATTTGATAATGTGATTTTAAATTTTCCGCAATCTCAAATCCTTGGTTCGCATAGTCTAGGGCTTTATACATTTGCCCTTTTTCAAAGTGGTATTCCGCAAGGCTACCCAATACGGCAAGTTTGCTTTCGATATCATTGAACTTATTGGCAATAGTCCAAGCACGTTGTATTAAATCATATCTCTTACTTTCATCACCGCTTTCTTCAAAAAGATCCGACAACTGGTTGAGCGTATTGATCATTCCTCTACTGTCACCCAAAGTCTCTTTGATCTCTAAAGCTTTTTGAAGGAATTCCAATGCAGAGTCAAAGTCTGTTTGATCTTTTGCTGCGTGCCAACGATCTAGGTGGTAACTTCCTAAATTATTATAGATGAGCGCTAAGCCTCTTAGATTATTGGTTTTCAATCCAAAAATTAGGGCAGTATGATAGAATTTTGCGGCTTTATCAAGTTCTTTTGTCCTGTAATAAATGTTGCCAAGGTTAAGGTTAGATTCCAGCATCCCTACTGAATCTAAAAGCGATTCTCTTATTTTGAGTGCTTCAATATGAGCCTTCAAAGCAGCCTCAAAATCAGATTTGATCAGATTACTCACACCAATTATGTTTAATGCATTTCCTTGGATTTTTTTAAATCCTAACTTTTCAGAAATTTCAATAGACCGGTTAGCAAAATAAATTGCACTGTCTTGATCAAAGGTGTAATAATGTTTGCTCAGGCTAAAAAACAATTGCGCTTTAGTAGATTCATCGTCAGCTTGATTAATAATTGATTGCAAGCTATCGGAATACGATTGTTGGGGAGTAACGGGTGTTGTAAACGAAAGGTACAGTAATATTACGATTAACATAACAAATACTTCAAATAATGAACGAGATGGATAAATTTAAACAGGCAGGGTGCACTAAGGATTATGGGGTAAATATGCACCCAATCTTCTAAGAATCAAAACAGAAGAATAGATAAAGGATATTTTTGTATTTTAATTGATTTTTTCCTCTGCTAACCGCTTTAATATGCTGATTTCTAACCATAAAAGAGGGATCTTTTCAAATTTTCGGATTTTGATATTTTGCTAAAATAATAATATCGCCAAATTTCTAAGCCAGATTGAAAAGGAAGAAAAATGAAATTTGTGATAGCTGGTTAAAAAAAGCCTACCTTTGTTCCACTTTGTAAAAAAGCACGGCAAGTTGTAAGCCGCTTTTAATAAATCTCCCCGCTGATACAGAACATACAACATCTCCATCGGCCAATTCACAATCAGCCAACATGGCATTCAAAAATTTAGGAATTATTGATCCTATCCTCAAGGCGCTCGCCAATGAAGGATACACTACCCCCACTCCCATTCAGCAACAAGCGATTCCATTGGTTCTCCAAGGAAGAGATTTGCTCGGATGTGCCCAAACCGGAACAGGCAAGACAGCAGCTTTTGCCATACCCATCATCCAACACCTTGCTGAGAAAAAGCAGATCCGATCAGGAATCAAGACTTTGATCCTCACACCTACACGTGAACTCGCCATCCAGATTGACGAGAGTTTTGCCGCTTACGGCAAATTCACCAATATCAAACATACCGTCATATTTGGCGGTGTATCCCAACTCCATCAGGTCAATGCACTCAAAAGAGGCGTAGACGTGCTAGTCGCAACTCCAGGAAGGTTACTCGACTTGATCAATCAGCGTTTTGTTGATTTGAGACAATTGGAAATTTTCGTTCTTGATGAAGCGGACAGGATGCTTGACATGGGTTTTATCCATGATGTCAAAAAACTGATTGCTATCATTCCGGCCAAAAGGCAGACTTTGTTTTTCTCGGCTACCATGCCTCCCGAAATCCAAAAACTGGCAGATTCACTCCTGACCAAACCAGCTTTTGTGGAAGTGACTCCACCTTCATCCACTGTTGATAAGATTGATCAACACCTATACTATGTAAACAAAGGCAACAAACCTGAGCTTTTGCTTCACCTGTTGCAAAAGAAGAAAATCGGTTCGGCTTTGGTATTTACCAAAACCAAACATGGCGCGGATAAAGTGGTGAAACAACTTCAAAAAGAGCATGTAAAAACTGCCGCCATCCACGGAAACAAAAGCCAAAATGCGCGTCAGAATGCATTGAGTGATTTCAAAAACGGCAAAATCCAAGTCTTGATCGCTACCGATATCGCAGCACGTGGTATCGATATCGATGAGCTTGCCAATGTTTTCAATTACGACTTGCCTAACATTCCTGAAACTTATGTTCACCGGATCGGCCGAACAGGCAGGGCAGGAAACTCGGGCATAGCGATCTCCTTTTGTGATGAAGAAACAGTAAAGGAATTGAAAGACATCGAAAAACTCATCGGCAAAAAAATCCCGGTCGTCGAAGACCATCCATATCCATTCAAAGGAACCCTTTCTGAAAAAGCCGGTGAATTGGCGAGGAAGAAGCCGAAACAAGGGCAGAGGAGAAGGTATTGATTTGGTTAATTGGTTAATGGTTATTTGGTTAATGGTTAATTGGTTATTTGGTTATTTGGTTATTTGGTTAATTGTTTAGAAAGTGGAAATATGGTTGAAATACGATAGAAATAAATTGAAATAAGTCTGAAATAAATCTTGAAATTCACTTTCCAAACTCAAAAAAAGGCAACGATTCGCACCGTTGCCTTTTTGTTTACAATTCTTTTTTTTGAGCTAATTATCTATTCTTATTACTACCTGCTGTGGTCCGTTGACCGTGGACCGTCGACGTTCTCAAAACCTATCTAAACTCATAATCCACACCATGCACTTGGGTCAGCAATGTCGCAGGTGCATCCAAAGCTTTGGCCGCTCCGACAGGAGTCGGTGTCACAGGAGAATTATCCTCAAGGTAATTGATCATGACTTGGTGAAGGGTTATATCCAAATCCACTGTATTTTTCACATTCTTGATCCTACACACCATATCCGATGGGTCACCATCTCTTTCGCAGGCACTGATAGTGTAAATTTTTGCCAGATCGAGAGGCTGACCTTTTACAGTAAAAGACTGAATGCGTTTCCCTTCTTCCCCAAAAGCATTGAAGGTCAATTCCATGCCTTTGAACTTGGTCACCCAACCTCCAAACCTCTTGGATGCATCTTCCGCAAACACGTTGTTCAACTCCCTTTCCATCCAGGTGTACAGCTGCTGACCTGTAACCTCGCCTGTCCTAACTCTGCTGTCCACGGGCAACATATCAGAAATAAAACCTCTAGTGATCGGAATATTCCCTGTATGGTCTCTTGTGGTCCGAGGCGGACAAAATCTGAATCCATTGGATAGTTTGATGTCAATATCAGGCAATTGATAGTCCAGGGCATCTAAGACAATTTTGTCTATGGGATTCTCGATCACAAAATACCTGTAAAGTGGAATTGTGCTATATCCTACGATTTTTTCAATCTCTGCCTTATATGGAGCCTCCACCTCTGAGACTAGTTTTTCCATTTTAGAAGGACTTTTGATTTTTTGGGGATCTACCTCCAGCAATTCATAATCATCTGCCACCACTTTCCCGTTTTCAATGGTCAGTTCCAGTTTGCCAACAAATGAGCCAAAAGCCCCGGGTTCCACGACTTTTGCATATTTACCCTGGATCGGAACCCTAACCCTTTCATGGGTATCTGCACCAAGGATGTAATCAACTCCTTCGCATTCGGGAAGGTTTGCAAGATGGATTTCCTGCGAAAGGCCGATATGAGACAAAATAATCACAAAAGCACATTTCTCCTGGTTTTTCAATACATCAACGTAATGCTTGAGATTATCTTCCGGTTTGGAAAAATAGATACCCTTGCTGTAATTGGGAGATTGGCGCATCGGGATCATGGGATCATTGTAGCCAAGAAAGCCTATTTTCACTCCATCAATATTCCAGACATAGTAAGGTGGGAAAATCAATTCTCCTTTCTTGCCATCACCGAGGTCGTGATACATGTTGGCGCAGACTTTGGGTGCATAAAGGGAACCAAGCAGGTTTTGCATCTGCGCTTTGCCATAGATCACCTCCCAGTTACCCGGGAGATATAAATCGTATTCCAGTTCATTGAGCAATGGAACCATAGCCTGCCCTGAGGTTTTGATAGAAAGCATGGATCCCTGAAACATATCTCCTGTATCCACCAAAAAAGAATGTTCGCATTTTGCTCTTTGCTTCTTGATGAAGGCGTCTAAGTTGTCATAGCCTCCCGTTTTTCTAAATACGGTTTGACCATTTTCCCAAAATAGCTCGTCATGTTCATGGATCTGACAATGTACGTCAGTAGTCTGAAAAATGGTTACTTTGAAATTTGTTTTGGCTTTATTTGATTTTTGTTCGTTGGATAGTTCGCTCGCCAAGAGTGGACTAAAAGAAAATAAACCTGTTCCGGCACTCATTGCTCCTAGTTTTTTGAGAAAATCTCTTTTTGATTGCTTCATTTTGGGTTTTGGTTAAGGACAGACATCGGAAAATTAAATCATGCGATTTTTGGTTTTAACCGAAGTCTTAAAGGGTTTATTGGAAAAGGAATAGATTTTCCCAAGTTAGATTTGATACTCCAAATATGATTTTTTTTTGAAGTTAAATCTGTGACTTTTATTACAACCAATCGTATGCAACTATCCCTCTAAATCTGCATCGCTGTATTTTCGGGATAATTCATTTAATTTATAACTTACTTTTAAATTAAAATTAACCTTAGACAATTCAATGATTCTTATGAAAAAATCAATTTTCAAACACGTTTTTGTCACCTTGGTATTTGTCATCTCGGTATTTCAGGCATTTGCCAATGAAAAAGAAGAAAACTCGCTACTTTGGAAGATAAGTGGAAAAGGGTTGAAAGAAAACTCCTACCTCTTTGGCACTATTCATATCATCTGCAAAGATCAGTTTTACATGAATGATAAAATCGAAAAGGCGCTTGAATCAAGTAAAGTACTAGCTATGGAACTGAATATGGCCGACCCAAATCTGATGGCAGAAATGCAGCAGCTTTCCGTCAATCCGGGTTTTGCAAATATCAAAGGAGAGTTTTCAACTGAACAAGCTGCTGCGCTCGACAAGCTATTGAAGGATTCTTATGGTGCAGGACTTGATCAGTTGGGAATCCTCAAACCCTTTGTACTTTCATCGATGGTGATGGTCAAAATGTTGCCTTGTCCCGAACAAAGCAGCTATGAAGTGTTTTTTACAGAAAAGGCCAAATCCCAAGAAAAAACTGTAAAAGGATTGGAAACAGTTGCTTTTCAGATGGGGGTTTTTGACCAGATCCCTCAAAAACTGCAGATTGATGAACTGGGCAAAATGGTCACAAATCCTGAAGGGATGGATGAATTCGACAAACTTGTAGGTGCATACCTCGATCAGGACGTTGATAAACTGCATGAGCTCATTTCCGAAAATGAAATGTTCCAGGAATACGGAGACTTGTTATTGGAAAACAGGAACAAAGCCTGGATTCCAAAAATCGAAGAATTGGTCAAAGCACAATCCACATTCATTGCTGTAGGTTCAGGCCACCTTGGTTCAGATACCGGTGTTATCCAATTGTTGAGGGATGCGGGATATACTGTCGAAGCAGTCAAATAACGATACAACAATATGTCCGATTCATGATCAGAATCGGACATTTGTTTTTGTAGATACCCTAATTCAAGTTCAAAAACCCTGATTTAACCTTTTGGCATTATTCTCGGAAGAGACTTAGTCAAAACTATCCACCTTCCTTTACTTCTATGAGTTTATCATTTTGCTCTTTGTAACTCAGATCACACATCACATACCTCATATCTAAATTATGATACTCACCATTACCAATCTCAACAAACAATACGCAAACGGTGTACATGCGCTGAAAGATGTCAGTTTTTCAATCGAAAGAGGCATGTTCGGTTTACTTGGACCAAACGGTGCCGGAAAGTCCTCCCTCATGAGAACCCTTGCAACACTTCAGGAAGCGGACAGCGGATCAGTTACTTTAGGTGATATTGATGTATTGGCAGAAAAGGACAAAGTCAGAAAAGTACTTGGTTATCTGCCGCAGGAATTTGGAGTGTACCCAAGAACCTCTGCCACTGATTTATTGCACCACTTATCAATTCTGAAAGGTTTTGACAACAAAAAAGAAAGAACCGAAATGGTGGAATACCTCCTCCAAAAAGTCAACCTTTTTGAGCACCGCAAAAAAGCTGTGAGCAGCTACTCAGGTGGTATGCGTCAGCGCTTTGGCATCGCCCAATGTCTGATCGGAAGCCCAAAACTGGTTATCGTCGATGAACCGACAGCAGGTTTGGATCCGGGAGAAAGAAACAGGTTCTATAATATTCTGAGTGAAATCGGTGAGCAGACCATTGTCATTCTATCCACACACATTGTTCAGGATGTCCGTGAGCTTTGCACCAATATGGCCATCATGGACAAAGGTATGTTGCTCTACAGTGGTACCACTGACGATGCCCTCGCCCAAATCAAAGACAAAGTCTACGAAAAAAGGGTAGACAAAAATGAACTCCAGGAATATCAAAACAACTACCAAATCATCAGCAACAAGCTTGTCGGGGGGAAACCCCAAATCCACGTCTTCTCTGAAACCAGCCTGAACTCCGGGTTTGAAAAAGCCGAAGAAACCTTGGAAGATGTATTCTTTGCCAAATTGAATTCATTGATTTAAACCTTAAACTATCTCATTATGTGGAAATTTATCAGGCACGAATGGCAGTATTGGTTTAGGTCCCCGATGCTTTGGATTTTCTTGTTTATTGTGGCTTTGTTGGTTTTTGGAGCTGTATCATCAGACCAGATTCAGATTGGCGGAGGTGTAGGAAGCGTCTATAAGAATGCCCCTTCAGTCATCCAAACGTATTATGGCGTGATGTCACTGATCTGTCTGCTGATGACCACGGCATTTATGAATGCCTCTGCAAACAGGGATTTCAGCACCGGGATGTACCAGTTTGTATTCAGTTCTCCTATTAGAAAAAGTGATTATTTTTTCGGCAAGTTTATTGGCGCCTTATTGATATCCATGATCCCGCTTTTAGGTGTTTCAATTGGTGCTTTGATCGGGCCACTGATGCCATCGGCACAGCCCGAGCGGTATGGCCCGATAATCTGGAGTGGGCATATCCAAGGGATCATTTCATTTGCCATTCCGAATACCATCATTGCGGGAGCGGTTTTGTATAGCCTTGCGGTTGTATTTCGAAACAACATCGTGTCATTTGTAGGAGCGATGCTGATCCTTGTTTTTTATGTGGTATCCCAGGGATTTACAGCAGACCTTGAAAAAGAGTGGCTCGCTAATATCCTCGATCCATTTGGTTTTCAACCTTTGAGTACCTTATCGAAATACAAGACCATCGAAGAGAAGAACCTTTTGCCTACTGCGCTGGAAGGACAGTTTTTGATCAACAGGATCATCTGGATCGGATTGAGTCTGGTACTTTTGATGTTTATGTATTCCCGTTTTTCTTTTAATACAAAAAAAGAAAAGGTTAAGAAATCCAAAATCAAGGTCGAAGAAGAATCATCTTTATTTGATCCTACTGTGATCAGGACTTTTGAAATCCCCAGTACCAAAGGATTTTCTTGGTCGGCATTTCGGCATATGATAGGTTTTGAAACAAAAGCCATCATTAAAAACCAAACCTTTATTATTATCGTGCTGATTGGCTTGATCAACCTGATTGCAAGCCTGACGAGTTTTACCGGTGGGTATGGAACGGATAGGTACCCTGTGACTTATGATGTAATTGATGCGATCAGGGGAGCATTTTATCTTTTTCTGATCGGTATCATCACATTCTATTCCGGGGTTTTGGTATGGAAGGAGCGGGATGCAAAAATCTCGGAAATCGAGGATGCAACGCCTGTCCGGACCGGAATGCTTTTTTCTTCTAAATTGATCGCCATGATGATCAGTATCTTTTTGGTGCTTTGCAGTACCATCTTAGTGGGAGTCATCGCACAGACGGCCTTTGGCTACACGAGGTATGAGCTAGGAGTTTATGCCCAATCTCTTCTGGTTTTGGACATGTTCCGATTTGGATATATGGTCGTGATTGCCCTGCTTTTCCATTACCTGATCAACAACCGGTACATCGCCTACTTTGCTTTTGTGGCATTTATCATCCTGAATGAGTTCATTTGGTCGGTTCTCGAGCTCAATTCCAACATGCTGAGCTATTCGGCCACACCGAGCGTCACTTATTCTGATATGAATGGTTTTGGGCCATTTATTCCCGGATTGGTCTGGTTCAATATATACTGGACGTTGTTTTGCCTGATACTTTGTATCATCATTTATTCCTTTTATGTCAGGGGAAAAGAAAGTGATATCGCTATCAGAAGGAAATATGCTGTACAGCGGTTGAAATCCAAAACGGGATATTTGGCCATATTCGGAATAGCATTTTTGGTTTGCGGTGGATTTGTTTTCTACAATACAGAAATCCTGAATACCTATCTCAATCCAAAAGAACAGGAAACGAGACAAAAAGAATACGAACTGACTTACAAGAAATTTGAAGGGATTGCGCAGCCAAGGTGGATAGATTTGGATTATCAGATAGACATACATCCTTATGACCGGGATTTGTTTGTGACCGTGGAGGCTTTGCTCATGAATAAATCGAAGGAAGCTATTCCAGAAGTCCATTTTAGCATCCCGATGATGCCTGATACCTTGGGCATAGACATCCCGGGAGCAAGTCTTAAGTTGGACGATAAAAGACTCAATTACAGGATTTACAGCCTGTCCCAACCAATGCAACCAGGAGATACTTTACCGATCAAATTGGTGGTTTCCAAAGTTACCAAAGGATTTGAAAATGAGGTCAGCTTTACCGAATTGACTCAAAATGGTACCTTCTTCAACAATTTTGATATCCTGCCGATCATTGGCTATTCCAACAGATACGAGATCTCCGACAAAAACAAGCGGGTAAAACTTGAACTTCCTGTAAGGAAAAGAATGCCTGCCTTGGATGAGTCTGATCTGAAAGCAAGAGAGAATTCCTACATTAACCAGGATGCGGATTGGGTCAAAATGAATACTGTAATCAGTACGGCTGCCGATCAGATAGCTGTAGCACCTGGTAGCTTGGTCAAAGAATGGGAAGAAAATGGCCGAAAGTATTTTGAATACCAACTCGATCACAAATCCCTAAATTTCTATTCATTCATATCGGCAAAATATGAAGTCGCAAGAAAGGAATGGAAAGGTGTGGATCTGGAAGTGTATTACATCAAGGGCCATGAATACAATGTGCCCAATATGCTTCAAAGTCTGGAAAAATCCCTCGACTATTATACCTCAAACTTTGGCCCTTATTTCCATAAGCAGTGTAGGATCATTGAATTCCCGAGGTACAGTTCATTTGCACAGGCATTTCCCGGAACCATGCCTTACAGTGAAGGAATTGGCTTTATCACCGACCTGAGAAATGTGACTGAAGATGACATTGATTTGGTCTATTATGTAGTCGCCCATGAAATGGCGCATCAGTATTGGGCACATCAGCTGATCGGTGCCAATATGCGCGGTACTGAAATGATGAGCGAAAGCTTCTCCCAATATGCTGCACTGATGGTGATGGAAAAGGAATATGGGAGAGACAAAATGAATAAGTTTCTGAAATATGAAATGAACAGCTATCTGCGGGGAAGAAGCGGTGAATTTGAAGCCGAAAGGCCGATTATGGAAACAGAAAATCAAGGCTACATCCACTACAACAAAGGTTCAGTGGTCATGTATTACCTGAAAGAAATGATCGGTGAAGACAAAGTAAACCTCGCACTCCAGAAGCTGATTAAGGATCATGGTTATCAGGAACCTCCCTACCCCACTTCGATTTCTGCGGTGAATGCTTTCCGTGAGGTCACTCCGGATTCATTGCAGTACCTGATCGATGATATGTTTGAGAATATCACTGTATTTTCAAACCGGGTCACAGATGTCAATTATGTCAAATCCGGAGAGGAATATGAAGTCACCTTGACGACTTTCTCGGAGAAATTCAGGGCAGATTCACTCGGCAAGCAAACGGCTGTTCCTTTGGTTGACTTTATTGATATCGGGATTTTTGGGGAGACTGAGTCAAAGCAAACCTATGGCAAACCATTGGTGTACAAAAGGCTCAAGATCACCAAACCTGAAAACACCTTCACCTTCAAAGTCAAAGAAAAGCCACAGAATGCCGGCATTGACCCTTACAACTACCTTGTCGACAGGATGCCGGAGGACAATGTGAAGAAGGTAACAGAGAAATAGTCAAATGATAAATGATGAATTTTGAATGAATTGAAACCTTCTGGGTCTATTTTGGACCTCGGAGGTTTTAAGAATATCGAAAAAAGTAAAATTCATTTCCTTAATTCAACCCACTTTTACAGTCATCTATGTAGCTTCAAACATCGGTCAACCATCCAAACATTAGACCTGTGAAAGTTTTTTCTCAATCAATTTCTTTTCTGAGTCCGTTTTGCAAAGTTCCAAAGCTTTTTGAAGGTGGGATTTGACTTTTGTTGGGTTTTGATCCCGGTAAAGTTCAGCAAGAAGCATGTGATAAAAATGGTTATTGGAAAGACCCAGTTTCTCAGCTTCCTGAATAGCTGTTTCCTTTCCCCTCACTTTTGCAAGGGCATAAGTGCGGTTGAGCGCTGCAATCGGCGAATAGGCAATGGCAAGCAATTGGTTGTATAGATGAAGTATATTTTCCCACTTTTCATCGGAGTCTTCCTGAATTGTATGCCAGTATGCAATACTTGCTTCTAAAAAATACACCGAAATCACAGGCCAAGCTGCAGCTTTGGTCAGGTAATAGTTTCCCCGGGAGATCAATTCAACATTCCAAAGTGAGGCATCTTGATCCTGGTAAAGCACAATTTCGCCGCTTCCCCCTACCCGCGCTTCCAACCTGGATGCCTGAAAACACATCAGCGCCATCAAGGCATTGGTCAAATGCTGGTTGGAGAGAGGATTTTCAAGCAAAAGAAAGTTAAGCCGCATGGCTTCCAGGCAAAGCTCTTTACGGATTAAAGTCTCTGACCTTTCAGAGTAATAACCTTCATTAAATAGCAGGTAAATTGTTTTCAAAACAGGTTCCAACCGCTTGTTGATCTCTTCATCTGAAGGCAAAATCAACTGGATTTTTTCTGTCCGCAATTTTTCCTTTGCTCTAAAAAGTCTCTTGTTTATTGTTTCTTTATTTGTCAGAAAAGCATCTGCGATTTCATCAATCCCAAACCCACAGAGAACCCGCAAAGCAAGACTGATTTGGGATTCAGTAGAGATAGATGGATGACTGATGGCAAAAAGCATCTGAAGTTGGCTGTCACGGATATTTTGTTCAGATAAGTCAACTTCCAATTCCTCAATCCAGCTATTGGATTTTTTGAAACCATCAGAAATTTTCTTGTTAAAAAGCTGGTGCTTTTTAACATGATTAAGTGTCTTGTTTTTTGCAACCCGGTAAAGCCAGGCAGTTGGAAGGTCAGGAATTCCTTGATAAGGCCAGGTTTCCATGGCAGCCAAAAAAGTCTCACTTACGATGTCCTCTGCCACTTCAATATGATCCAAGCCAAAGAATTTGGATAGCACGGTAACCAACTTGCTATACTCCGTCCTGAACAAATGGGGGATTAAATCTTGGCTTTGCATATGGTATCAAAACCCTATCAATCAACATATAGATGAAGATTGATAGGATTGTTTGGAAATCAATGTTTGGCAATCTCTCGAACTTCTACGGTATTGCCTTCTCCCTGCAGAATGGGAGTACCTTTTGCAAATTCGGCTGCTTCTTCGGCGTTTTCCGCCTTGACGATGACGTAGCCACCGATGGTCTCTTTGATATCACCAAATGGGCCATTGGTTACCATCTTTTGATGGTCTACAACTTTCGCCCCGTCAAACAAAAGTCCTGTACCGCCAACAAATTTGTTTTGAGCAGCGATGCCTCCCACCCAGTCCATTTGTTGCTTCATCCAAGCCTGCATTTGTTCGGGAGAAACTTTGCCGGTGGCATTTTCATGTCTGAAAATCAAAATAAATTCTTTCATAAATGTGTTTTTAAAATTGATGGAATAAAAGATTTTAATGGAAGACAAATGGTTTTTCAAATATGGGACATGGGTTAGAAATTATTTTTTTATTGACAGGCTTTTTCCAAAATTGAAGTAATGAAATGGAAATACTAAATTGGGTAAATCTTCAAAACATTCAAAAATTGGCAATTTCTTAACTCTATCCCTTTTTACGCCAATAGATTTTGGGTTAAATTCAAAAAAAAAATTATATGCCATCCTCCCCACTCCACACTATCCTCGGGTCCACCGGAAATATCGGAACCGCACTTGCCAAAGACCTCAATCGCTACACTGACAATATCCGCCTTGTCAGTCGAAATCCTTCCAAGATCAATCCTGATGACCAGTTGATGAAGGCTCAGTTTTTGAACCCATCCGAAGTAGATTCCGCAGTAACTGGTTCTGATACTGTTTATTTAGTGGCAGGAATCACTTACAAAACCAGAATCTGGCAGGAACAATGGCCTATCATCATGAAAAACACGATAAATGCCTGTAAAAAACATGGAGCCAAACTGGTTTTCTTCGACAACATGTATTGCTATGACCCGAAGCATGTAGGGAATCTGACTGAAAACACACCTGTCAATCCTGAAAGCCAAAAAGGAAAGGTCCGTGCCAAAATTGCAAAGTTGATTTTGGATGAAATCAAGGCAGGCAAACTGACAGCCATGATCGTCAGGGCGGCAGACTTCTATGGACCGGGAGCAAAATTGAGTTTCCTCAATGAATCTGTTATCAACCGCATGAAAGCGGGAAAAACCGCACAATGGATGTATGCCGGAGACAAGAAACATTCCTTTACTTATATTCCGGATGCGGCATTTGCGACGGCATTTCTTGCCCAACAGGAAGATGCCTGGAATCAGGTCTGGCATTTACCCACTTCAAACGCTTATCCTACAGGTCAGGAAACGGTTGACATCCTAGCCAAGCATCTGGGTGTAGAACCCAAACTTCAGATACTTGGCCCCTTTATGCTCAATCTGGTATCTTTATTCATCCCGGTTTTGAAAGAAATCAAGGAATTGAGGTACCAATTGGATCAGGATTATTGCTTTGATTCTACCAAAATTGAAAAGGCTTTTGGGTTGAAGGCAATCAGTATTGAGGAAGGATTGAAAAAATGTCTTGAATAAATAATGGATTTCACTGACGCTAACAGCGTGTTTCAAAATCCATTCTTACTATTCGGGAAATACCAAGTATTCCGGCCATGGAAAATATGAGCAAACAATCTTTAAAACCGGTTATAGGCTTGGCTAGAATTTGCTGTAATTCAAGCAAAACTATATATTGAATGATTCAATACGAAACAAATAATCAACCTAAAATCATGGAAAAAATAGAAAGAAGGTCCACCTTAAAAAAAATGATCGCATCCCTAGCAGGTATTGTGGGAATAGGAATAGTAGCAAAAGCTGAAACGGACAACACGCCAGAAAAAGAAGTATTCAATGTCGTTCAAGATCAGGATGTCCCCTTGTTTTCAGGCTCAACCAAACTGGGAAATATGATTTTTGTAGCGGGTAAAGGCGCTCATTTTGAGGGTGATATCAAAGCACATACCGATCATGTTCTCAAAGAATTGGAAAAAGAACTGGTCAAAGCAGGTTCTTCCATGGAAAAAGTGTTGAAAGTGAATGTGTACCTCCATGACCTGAATGACTACAAGGGAATGAATGAGGTTTACAAAGGGCGATTTGGAAAAAAACCTCCTGTTCGCACCACAGTAGCCACCTACGCAGGAGTACCCGGTGATTCTTTGGTGGAGATGGATTGTATTGCTTATATCTAACCCATCCAACTGATTACCTCAACACTACCGGTTCGCTCCGGCCATTGACACTGTAGACAATTACACCGTCTTTGATGGTCATTTCACATTCGAACCGTTTATCAGTTTCCACTTTGTATCCGTTTTTATCCCAAATACCGAATTGGCCTTGTCTCACTTCAATCAAGGCCAAATCGGCTATTGCTCCTTCTGATAGGTGACCGAGTTCTTCTCTTTTGATGGTTTGGGCAGGATTCCAAGTACTTGCCTGGATGATGTGGGGGATTTCCATTCCAATAGCCAGAAATGTACTCATGACATTGAGCATGTCTTTCATGGCCGCATTCATGCTCCCTTTGTGAAGGTCCGTACTGATGGTATTGGGAAAAAATCCTGCTTCCAATGACGGAATTGCCTGCCTGAAATCAAAACTCGCACCACCATATCCCACATCGAAAATAATTCCTCTTTCCTGGGCTTCCCTGACAAATGGTTTGAATTTCCTGGTTTCATAGTCAACAACAGGCTCTCTTGCACCTCCCAATTCCGCAAAAACGTGGGTATATATATCCCCGGGACGCAGGTGGTCCAAAAACAATTCCCTCAATCTCAGTGGAGCAAAGGCCATAGATCCACCAAAATCAATTATGACAGGCATATTGGCAATATTCCCTGCTTCTACAGCCCTATCAACCGGAATCCAATCCCTTTTGGCATAGTGGGCCACCTTAAATCCTACGACGTGTTCTTTGTATTTCAGTGCAGCCTGACCTGTGAGTTGGGCATTCATATCAGAAGTGTCTTGTTCGTAGGCTCCACCACGCATGCCTTCTCCCACAATGTTCATGAATGCCAAAACCCGTGTTTTTGAATGGTCAATGATGTTTTCTTTGAAGACATGGAAGTTTTTCCAGCCCGGTCCACCACAATCCACAATAGTAGTTACTCCAACCCTAAAGGTAAAACTGTCCGGGTCGACTGCCACAAGACCGTCACTTAGGTAACTATTGGGTCGGGTACCATAAAAATTATGGCCATGAATATCTATCAAACCCGGCACAACCAATAAACCCTTTGCATCCACTATTTGGCTGGCACCTGTTGTATCTATATTTTTTGCGATTTTAGCTATCCTTCCATCCTGAATGGCGACATCCATCAATTCATCAATGTTGTTCTTTGGATCAATGACATGACCTCCTTTGATCACCATTTGGTAATTTTGAGCAGAAAGACTTATTGACCCAAAGGATAAAAAGCAGAGTAACAGAAATCCAATTTTCTTCATCTTTTTGAATGATAACGTTAAGCTTTAGCGCTACTCAATTCTTCTTGGATTCTTTTGGCTACAATCTTTTCTTCGTTCGGCCTTAGCATCCAAACAGTACAACTGATTTCATGATCTCCGAATCCAATAACCTCAATGGATGGATTTCCCCTCCTGAGTTTTTCCTGCATTTGGGTGCGGTTGAGATTTATCACAGCTGGATCCCAAGCGATTTTTAGAAAAGGGGTATGATTGGCAATTGGCGGAACCGAAACCGAAGTGGTCACACCATTGACTTTCTTAGCCATTTCTTCAATGTAGCCTATTTTCTCTTCCCAGGATTTCCACTCTTTTACATGGTCTTTTTTTACATATAGTTCCAAGGCCACATACATCCCAAGGATTTCTTCCTTATTGACCTTCATCCCTCTGCCGATTGTATTGCCACGGGGCGGTGCACTCAGTCTCGCTGCTTCAATGATGTGTTTTCTACCCATCAGGATGCCGGCACTTTGCGGCCCTTTCATGGCTTTTCCCCCTGATATACATACCAGATCAAATCCCATATCATTAAATTTCCATAGGTTTTCAACGGGCGGCACATCAGCTGCTATGTCAATCATGGTAGGTATGTTGTGTTTTTTTCCCAATGCCACCCACTCTTCATGTTGGATTTTTCCATCAGGAGCCTGATAATTCAAAAACCATAACATGGCAGTTTGCTCATTGATCGCTTTTTCCAGATCAGCAGCTGTTTCCACTTCTACCAATTTCACCCCGGTATTGGTCAAAGAATGCACATAAGCCACGTTGTGGCTCTTTTGGACAATCACCTCTGATTTCATTCCTTTCAGATTTGGAATCTGTGCGATTTTTTCTTTGTCGGTTCCTGTCAGTACTCCGGCAAGCCCCAACACCATAGCGGACCAGCAACCTGCGGTAACCGTTGCTGCTTCTGCATGGCAGATTTCAGCAATTTTTTCTCCCACTTTGTCCTGAACTTCATCCAACATGATAAATTCCTTGGAAGAAGCTTCAATTGTTTCCATCACTTCTTCAGGCATCAGAGAGGCCGTCATGGCTGTGTAGGTTCCGGCCGCATTGATAAAAGTCCTCAAGCCCAATTCCTTGATCAGGTCCCTTTTTGGAACTGATGGGGAATCAGCAAATACTGATTGGACAGGAATACTGCTTCCTACAATTGTTCCCACCAACGGAAGTGCAGAAAGTCTTTTCAGTAATGTTCTTCTGTTGATCATATCTTTTGTTGTTCGATTTTCAAAATCAATTAAAGAGGTAATTGGGAGCTGAATTATATTATCTAAATCTAAATTTTTAAAAAACATACCGCAAACCTTTGCTATTATTATCCATCCACCTGTACAATAATTGATAATTCCCCCCATGATTTTACTTAAAAACCAAAGTCCCAAAAAACTGCGGAAGGTGAAAGTCCGGTATTGCATTATTCACCTTTGACCAAGTCAAATAATGTGGATTACTGGTAGTACTAGCCGTCATATAGAAATTTGCAGTCCATTTAACCCCTGGTTTGGGATGGGTGATGGCTGTATATTTTTCAAGAATTTTTAAGGGCAATTTGAATTCAATGGTCCAAACAGTATCCTTTTCTATTTCAGGAAATACCTTTTTTGGCAAAGAATGGGCAATTTCAACTTTGCTTATTTCTCTTTCCTTGAGGAAAAGGTATTCCTTCCTCGGAACGGTGACAAATTGCAGCAAAGGCACTCCACCGCAATTGATCTCTAGGTTGAAGTAAAAAAGCGGGTTGGAATTGTCTGGAGAAAAAAAGAATTCGACACAGGAATCGCCGGAAACGTGTCCATTGGTCTCCTGAACCAAACACTGTACATACCGATTTTGTACCTGAAAAATCCCATAGATATTTTTCTCATCATACAAAAGCTTAGCAAATGTGGTTGGAAGGAATTTGGGCTTGTCTCCCATATAATTTGTTATTTCTAGAGCAGGCACATTTTTCCAAACTTCCTTTTCCCAAACTCCGTCAATCTTAATTTTCCCCTCAAGACGGTTGACGTGATAAACCGATTCTTCCATATTTCGCTTCATGTTATTTGTTTCCTTTATATGCTGGGCATTAGTGGTGATAGCAATCAAGCTCATGACTATCACAAAATTCAGATCAAACCTTATTTTACCCCTCATTTTATTGATTTTCTATCTTTTTCCTCACATTGCCAACTTCAATGGCAGAAATACTCTGTGAATCATTTCCAAAGTTTCTTCTTATATAGGTCAATACTGAGGAAATTTCGGCATCAGTAAGAAATGAATGCGAAGGCATGACACCATTGTAGGCAACACCATTGACAGTGATGGCGCCTTCCAGACCTTTTAAAATCAATTCAATTAAAGGTTGGTTTTTCCCATTTACTACACGGGAATTATTGATTGGTGGAAACCTGCTTCCGTCACCCTTACCGTCTCTTTGGTGGCAGGTTCCGCAATGCAGGTTGTAGACCTGTGACCCGGTTTCTATCATTTCCGTTTCCAGATTGTCCAATTCCCTATCCGGATCTTTGATATTCGTTCTTTGGTTTTTCCGCTGTTCAAGTTTGGCTAATGAAGCCTCACCAAAGTCAGATTTTTTCCCCTTGTAAATGATCCGCCAGATTTTGCCTTTTACACTTTCCGAAATATAAAGTGACCCATCCGGCCCCATGGCGATTCCCATTGGACGTGCCAAAGCATCACCGGTATTCACGATGGTGTCCAATCCTGCAAATCCATCTGCGAAAACTTCCCAAGGACCTGCCGGAATTCCCTTTTCAAATGGGACAAATGCAACAAAATAACCTCCCTGAGGATAAGGACCACGGATAGTAGATCCATGAAAGGCGACAAAAGCGCCATTCTTATACCTTTCGGGAAATTGATCACCTCTATAAAAGTGAAGGTCATTTGGCGCAAAATGCCCCGGAAAACCCATCAAAGGTTGGGCGACTAAATGGGCATCACCTTGCAATTTTCCATCTCCTCCATATTCAGGATTCAGTTTCTTTTTGCCTTCAATATGGTCAAAGTAATAATATGGCCAACCTCCATCAGTACCTTCTTCAACCCTAAAAAATTCCTCCGAAGGTAAAACAGCACTTTCCCATGGACCAAAAAGATCAGGCCATGACTTGGTAAAATCATCCCTTCCATGTTGGACTACGTACAGTTCATTCTCCTCCTGATTCCAATCCATGGCTACAACAGACCGGATACCTGTGGCATACCTTTTTCCGTCTTTTTGGGTTTGATTTAATTTGTTGGCATCAAATTGCCAGATGCCGCCATGCCATTCAAGCTGCGGACATGGATACATTCCCGGACTTCCGGGTTTCCTGTTGAACTCCTGACAAACGTCCCCCGGCGAACCAAATGCAACATAAATGTGGCCATCATTGTCAAAAGCAATGGGTTTGGCGATGTGTTCATAGCCATATTTTGCATTTTTGTAATCATCGACCAAAATCAGTTCGGGTTCTCCAGTTGGCAATAAACCATCTCGATTCATTTTGTATCTATACACCTCACCTGCCGTACTGAAATACAAGTAACCGTTATGTATGCGCATTCCCGTACCATAGTTTCCCTTATCAGGATAGTCTCCAAAGTATTCCACAATATCAGCTTTGCCATCCTGATTGGTATCCCTAATTCCTACTATACCTCTCCCGGCTTTATAAGGTGCGCGAAGTTTGACGTAAATATCCCTCAATTCACTGACGGCCAAATGTCTGGCCCTTCCTATACTGTCAACCACCACCAACGCTTCAAAGCCATCTGGCAAAAAAAGTCCACCATTGTCATCATCTCCAGCTGGAAGGTTAACTTTTGGTTCACATGAGATAAACATCCATAATCCTAGACAGAAAAAGAAAGTTTTGACGGCAGTAGAAAGTGAGTGCATTTCCAATATCATAAAATTGCTCTGGTCTTAGGAATTGTTTTAAAATTTGGATTAACAAAACTATCTTTTGTAAAAAGGTGCTTTTCTGAAATATAATATATTTATAAAAATACAATGAGCCATTTATCAAAAACTGAGGAACAGCAAACAGATTTTCCATGCCCAACTCTCCACACCTTCCGAAATGGCTTATGGATGGCTATGGATTTTTAAGTTGGATTAAAAAAAGTTTAAGTTAATTAAAAACTAATTTGAGGAATTTCAGAAGAAAATTATGTGTATATTTCTGAAAATTATACACAATATATGAGGACCAACATTGAAATAGACGAGGAGCTCATGAATGAAGCAATGAAGCTCAGTGGACTAAATACCAAAAAAGCAACAGTTGAAGCGGGATTAAAGCTAATTATATCTCTAAAAAACCAAGAAAAAATCAAGCAGCTGAAAGGGAAGTTAAAGTGGGAAGGTAACCTTGAAAAAATGAGACTTGATCAATGATATTGGTTGATTCCTCTGTTTGGATTGACTTTTTTAATGGAAAAGAAAGTCCTGAAGTTTCTTTGTTATACAATACCTTGGGTAAACAAGAAATAATTACCGGTGACTTGATAATTGTGGAAGTTTTGCAGGGATTCAGCAGTGAAAAAGATTTTGGAATTGCGAAAGAGATTTTAGAATCACTTCCTTTTTTTAATTTATCAAACAAGGAGCTTGCTATCAAATCAGCATTGAATTATAGAAAACTTAGAAAAAGTGGCGTTACTATAAGAAAAACAATCGATATAGTAATAGCCACTTTTTGCATCGAAAAGGAAATCAAATTACTACATAATGATCGGGATTTTGATCAATTGGAAAAATATTTAGGATTGCAAACAATCTCACTATATTAAGAAAATCCGAAAACCATTGATTGATTTCCGGATTTTATGATTTCAATTGTTTACTTTTTGGATATGTAAGCTTTCTTGCTGCTAACCAAATATTACTCGGAGTGAGGTTCATTAGCCGCAACTATGGACTGTGGTCTGTGGACCGATCACTTTTTCTCCTCCCAAACCAACTTTGGCGATTTGTAATAGTTCAAACCCATCGCATCCCAACGGGCTGTATGTTTTTTCAATCTTTCGGAAAAAGACTCCCAGTTTCTCAATTCCTTTTTGGTCCAAGCGACTTCGGCAATTGCGGCCAATCTCGGGAACATCATGAATTCAATTTCTTTCCTTTCGGTAATGGTTTCCGACCACAGTGGGGCTTCCACACCTAGAATGTTCTCCTTCTTAACAGCTGCATCCAATTCTGTCGGATCCCAATTATAAGCATCATCCAACTCAATATAAGCCGCCCAATGCAAGCCCAAATAGGTGGTAGAATCATACTGCATATCAAGATAGGTTTTGGTCGCAGGAGAAACCAAAACCTGATTTCCTTGATTGATAGCCAAGACAGCATTTTCTGCCTTTGCCCAATATTGTGCCACAGCTCCGGGTTCAAGTCTTGCATGTGCTATTTCATCCCATCCCAATGATTTTTTGCCGTATTTGGTTACGATGGCCTGGGCTTTTTCCATAAATGGAATATAATCCTCCAATTCTGTTACAAGGGATTCATCTCCGCCGATATGGATGTAAGGACCTGGAGTCAGTTCAACCAATTCACGGATGACATCGTCCACAAACTGATATGTAATGTCTTTGTCCGTATCCAAAGTACTGAAGCCAACTTCGATACCTGTATAAAGCGGAGTGGCCATACCATCTACACCCAAATCTTTTCTATCAAATGCAACTGCACCCTTCTCCGGAACTGTAATACCGGGATTCAATTGTCCATAAGCAGCCAAAGCAGAATTGGTGTGGCCCGGCATGTCTATTTCAGGCACTACGGTAATGAATTTTGATTGGGCATATGCGACGATGTCTTTGTATTGCTCTTGGGTGTAAAAACCTCCTTCTCCCCCGCCTACTTCGGTTTTACTTCCGATCTCTGTCAGCAATGGCCAGGATTTGATTTCGATTCTCCAACCCTGATCGTCCGAAAGGTGCAAATGGAGAAAATTGATTTTGTATTTGGAAACCAGGTCAATCACATGCTTGACATCTTCCACAGGAAAGAAATGTCTTGCCACATCCAACATAAATCCTCTGTAGGCATACTCTGGTTTGTCTTCGATTTTGCCTGCGCCGATTTTAATCTTGCCATCTAATTTTGAGGATGATTCAATTCCGGCAGGCATGAGTTGCCTCAAGGTTTGGATACCGTTAAAAAGTCCTTCTCCATTGGAAGCGGCGATTTTGATGCTATTTTCATCGATAGAGATAGAATATTCTCCGGGTGATTTTTGGGAAGCTGATTCAATTTCAAAAACAATTACGTTGGACTCACCGGATTCGACTTTTTGTAAATCAAAGCCTGTGGAAGGCTTGATCAGACTTTGGAAAATTTCAATGACAGGATTGATTTCTGAAGCATTTCCTAAGGTAACCAATTTGGTTTCATTTGTTAATGTAAATGAACCTTCTGCTTCAGTTACTGAAAGTGGCTTTGGAATAATGTTGTTTTCACTCAGCGGAGTGGCTTTGTCTGCACAGGAGATGATTCCCAATCCAAAAATGGTGAGGAGGATCAGGTTAGAGATGATTTTAGTGATTTTCATAGAATAAGGTAGCTTTTTGGGTTTTCAACCAAACAAACTTAATTAAAATTTTTATTTAAGATTTTACCATTTAGCAAATTCTTTCTTATCTCCATTTATCAACTCATTTATCCTTTTTTCCAAAATCAAAAAAATAATCCCTTTTCAAACCTCATTTTTAATAAATTGACAAAGTAAAATCTGTAACGGACCATTTTAACCATAAACCGAATGAAAAAGGAAGAATTACCAAAAAAGAACAACTCTAGAAGAAATTTTGTCAAAGCATCCGCAACAGCTTTGGCAGGTTTTTACTTTGTGCCAAGACATGTATTGGGCGGTCCCGGGTTTGTTGCGCCTTCTGATAGGTTGCGGGTGGCAGGTATCGGTGTCGGCGGAATGGGAATGGGGGATGTAAGGGGAGTTTTCAACAGCGGCAAGGCTGAATTTATTTCCTTATGTGATGTGGATGATACTAGAGCAAAAGGCAGCGTTCAAGCACATCCCAAAGCAAAATACTATAAGGACTATAGAGTTATGCTTGACAAAGAGCATAAAAATATTGATGCCGTTACCGTTTCAACCCCTGACCATATGCATGCGGTACAAGCGATGGCGGCCATGCAATTGGGAAAGCATGTTTATGTCCAGAAGCCACTATCCCATGATATCTATGAAGCAAGGATGCTGACTGAAGCAGCAGAAAAATATAAGGTCGTAACCCAAATGGGCAATCAGGGTTCCTCGGGAGAAGGCGTTCGAAAAATGGTAGAATGGTATAATGCAGGGCTTATCGGTGAGGCTACAAGGGTGTATTGCTGGACTGACAGACCTGTATGGCCTCAGGGAATTCCTTGGTCAGCTAATCCTGCAACCCCACCTGCTGACCTTGATTGGGATTTATGGTTAGGTACAGCTCCTAAAAAAGAATACGTGGCCAACCTCATTCCATTCAATTGGCGTGGATGGTGGGATTATGGGACAGGTGCCTTGGGTGATATGGCATGCCATATCATGGAGCCACCATTCCGGGTATTGGGATTGGGATATCCCGAATCTGCAGAATGCAGCGTAGGTTCTGTATACGTCGGTGAATTTAGCAGAGGATATTTCCCGGAGAGCTGTCCTCCTTCCTCACACATTACACTTAGGTTCAAAAGAGAAGGGAAAAGTGACCTTCAGTTCCATTGGATGGATGGAGGAATCCAACCAGCCAGACCTGAAGAACTTGGTCCAAATGAGGTCATGGGTGATGGCGGAAATGGGGTCATCATTGAAGGTACCAAAGGGAAAATGATGTGTGGAACATATGGCGTCAACCCCCAACTTTTGCCGACATCCAAGACCGCAGAAATCAATGTTCCCCAAACAATATACAGAGTTCCTCTTGGTGACAGGGGGCATTACAACAATTGGGTGGAAGCCTGCATCGGTGGCCATGGGAGTAAAGAGTTTAATCAATTGAGTTCACCGTTTTCTGTGGCAGGTCCATTGACAGAATCTGTATTAATGGGAAATCTTGCCATCCGAAGCTATGATTACAGGGTTCCGAGGGAAAGCGGAAATGGATTCAATTATCCGGGAAGAGGTATCAAGCTTGTTTGGGATGGCCCGAATATGAAAGTCACAAATTTTGAACCAGCTAATCAATTTGTGAAAAGAGAATACAGAGAAGGCTGGAAGCTGGGGTGAAAACAGTAAACAGTCTCAGTTGGCAGCAAACAGTTGCAGTAGGCAGTAAACAGTTGCAGTAGGCAGTTTTCAGTCTCAGTATTCAAGGATCAAAGAAAATCCAGCAAATCGGAAGATTTGCTGGATTTTCTTTCTTCTAACAAAATTTATTTCTCCAGATTCTTGTGGATAATTGATTGAAGTTCAAAATAACGAGCTGTGGATAGCAACATGTTGACTATCAAACAATATAAATCAATTATCAAATCCCAAACCGGCAGCATTGAGCATTTTGGCGTATGCTGATTTTCTTTTGGCAGCTAGGTCATTTAGTGTGGTCTGTGCACTGATAAGGCTTACTTCCCGTGCATTGACAAGGAACAGAGAACTTTCTCCTATTTCAAATCTTGTCATTTCACCTTTCAGAAGTTTTTGAAGTCCGTTCACATTGTTGGTATAGACGCCCAATTGTTGTTCGACAGTCTCAAAATTATAGATTTCACTTTCCAGTTTTGTCGTCAATTTGAGAAGTTTCAAATCCCTTTCGTAGGTTTTGAAGTTTATTTTGGCCTTGGCAAGACCCAGATCTCCTCTTTCACCTCTCAAGAACAAAGGCATAGAAAAAGTCGCTCCAAGTTTGTAGTTGTTTTCAAGGAAAGGTGACACCTGAAAATCGTTGATGTTTTCAACCAAGAAATTATAATTGACCTTGAGGACTGGCAACAACATATTTGCCTTATACCTCCTGTCAATCTGAAGGGATTCGATGGCAAAATCAGTCATTTTCAATTCAGGATGCTGGAAAATATACTCCCGCATAGACTCTTTGTTATAATCAAATACTGTCAGGTCGAGGACATTTTCAGGAAAAACTGACTCTAATAGATCAACAGGCTCATTGTTTTCATCCCAAAGGAAAGTGTTCAAAAACTGTGTGGATTTAAAGAATTGGATTTGGGCAGTCTGAAGCCTATATGTCCTATCCATCAACTGTGTATAAGCTTCTACTGTGTCAATGGCAGGAAAATCTCCTTGGATGTAGCTTTCCTTGACCATTTGAAAACGCTCTTCCGCAAGCTTAACCCCACCTTCTAAAACTTTCACATTTTGATAATCCGATGCCCAAGCCCAATACGTTTCAGTGGATTCCAAAAAAAGGTCATTGAGGATTTGAACCCTTTCTGCCTTGGTAGATTCCACATACACTTGGGCCTGCCTTAAAGCAGCCCTCCTCTTATCAATTAGAAGTCCTTGTCCGAGATTGAAAGAAGCGCCAAAAGCCGCCAATCCATCCTCAGGAACTTCCAGTTCGGGATTCAATAAAGTACCGGTATTATATTCCACCAAGCCTTTTAACTCTACGCCAGCCATTGTTGGAATTACAATTCCACCTTCCCTTTTGTCAAAATAGTTTGTGTTTTTAAACCTCTTAGCTTCATAATCACCATACAACCTAGGATCAAAGCCTCCCCGCGAGGCGCGGAGTTCCAATTCCCCAAATTCCACAGTAATATCAGCTTGTTTGGCAACAGGATGGAATGCCCTCACCCATGTCAAATAATTGTCATAGGAGAGCATTTCCTGACCATGGGCCAAATGTGAAAGACCAAATGCCAACAAAAGTATAATTCTGCGCATGTTTATTTCTTATTTTGGTTTTCAGCCTTTTCTCTTGCTGTATAATAATCAGCAGGGAAACCATTAAGCTGTCGCCATATTTCATACCAAAGAGGAACATCGTTGAGTAAAGCAATTCCATCAGCTCCTGATCCGATTCTCAATTGGGTCGGCCAACGTTTTTCTTCCAAATCCTCCACTACCAAAACCCTGTATTTGCCATCAGGCCCTGCAAAGTTATCGATCGCTGTGACCACACCGCCGAAAGTACCGTTGGTAATCTGAGGCCATCCCGAGAATACAATTGCCGGCCATCCATCGAATATAAACCTCACTTTATTTCCGATTCGGATGAGAGGAAAATCTACTGGTTCTATAAACATCTCTACGGCAAGCTGTGCATTACCCGGAAGAATACTCATGATTTCTGCTCCCTCTTTGATAGTCTCACCGATACCTACCTGAATGGCTTCAGTAATGTAGCCTTCCTGTGGTGCCAAAATAAACCTATAACCAGTCCTGACTTCATAATTGGTATATTGATTTTCAAGTTTGGTGGCTGTACCTTCTGCGTCAAATTGGGCAGACATGGCCTCAAATTTATCTGCTGAAGCTTTGGCCATTTTGTCCCTAAAATCATTGTCTATCGCATTCAATTCTATCTGAGCAGCTATAAGGGCATTTTTACTTTTCAAAAGATTGTTCTCTGCTGCCACAATACCTGCCTGTACTTCTTGAAAACGTAGCTCTCTTTGTTCAAAATCCGTCAGAGACCTCAACCCTTCTTGGTACAATTTGTCGGTACGCTTTAGCTGTTCAGTCCCCACTTTAAAATTCACTTTGGATTGTTCAAAACGGATACTGTCAGAAATAACATTGAGTTCTGCCATCCTAAGCCTGTTTTCAGCCTGTTCCTTTCTAAGCACATTATTTTCCTTCAAGGCTTGGATCTGGATCTCAAGTGACTTTACTTTTTCAGAATAGGATTTTGCCGAAAGTGTCTTGGCTTCGACCTGGAGTTGGGTTCTTTCCAAAAGTTGTGGATCAAAATAGTCATCTTTTATCTCAGAAATCCTTAAGATAGTATCCCCCTTCTGTACGTAATCACCTTCTGCCACATACCATTTTTCTATTCTTCCCGCGATGATGGAATGAACTGTCTGCGGTCTTTGGTCTGGTCTTAGTGCGGTTACAAATCCTTTAGACCTGATATTCTGGGTCCATGGCAAAAACAGGAAAAGAAACATTCCGATCATCGTCCAAAGAAGAATCTGGATTCTTTTCTTACTTTCATCTTTTGGAATGGTCATTGAAATGCTCTTGAAACCATCAAAAGACACACTATCTGAAATTTTATTTTTAGAAATCCCTAACATCGCTCTTTAAATTAAATTCCATTTGCTTTTGCATAAACTTCACTGCTTCCATCAAATACCAGCTTACCATGATCCAATTGGATCACCCTTGGAAACTTTTTAATGGTATCTGCATTTTCAGATATCATCATGACTGTCCATGGGCCGTTCAGGATGTAATCGACAATCCTTTGTTTTTCCTCAGGTTCAAAAAACGCAATCATATCCTCCAATAGCAAAGCTTTTGGATTGTTTACGAGACACCTTGCCAACACAATCCTACTGATGATTGATTTGCTCAAACCCTGACCTTCAGGCATCAATTGGGTGTCCCAATCCTCCGGCAGTTTATAGATGTATTCCTTCAACCCCACCATCTTCATGATTTCCCTGACATGGCTTTCTGCTACGT
This sequence comes from Aquiflexum gelatinilyticum, assembly GCF_024741135.1. GTDB lineage: Bacteria > Bacteroidota > Bacteroidia > Cytophagales > Cyclobacteriaceae > Cognataquiflexum > Cognataquiflexum gelatinilyticum. Next base: position 61,873 of record NZ_JANSUY010000022.1, on the reverse strand, counting down.
CCTTTTTAAGTGTTATATTTTCAAAAATTGTCCCATGGAAAATAGACTGATGGGAAAGACTATCTCCAATATAACTCCTTAAACGGTCTAGGTTCATCGTATCGATCGGCAATCCGTTGATGATAATCCGCCCCCTATAATCAGTAAACAATCCTGAAATCAGGTACATCAAGGTACTCTTTCCACTTCCACTCTTTCCTGTAAGAATTACTTTCTCGCCGGCATTCAAATCAAATGTCAGGTCGTCAATAATCTCAAAAGTAGAATCCTTTGACTTATAGCTAAGATTTCTGACTTGGAACTGAAGGCTTTCGCTATTTGTGGTCAAAGATTTCTCAGTTCCTTCCTGCCTTTCGATAGGCATATCCATGATCTGTCCGATTTTTTCAGTAGCTGTCAAAGTATCATATACCACATCAAGTGAAAGGATAAGCTTTTCTACTGAGCTTACAATCAAGATAATAATCACTTCTGCTGCAACGAATTGCCCGATACTGATCTGATTGTCAATCAGCAACAAACTCCCCACAATTAACAGGGTTGTAACTATCAAGGCTTTGAATGCAATCATGACTTTATATTGAAATACCAAAACCGCAAAATGCTTGTTTCGGAATTCAACATAAGTAGTCAGTAGTTTATCAATAGTATAGAATGGTAAATTAGAATTTCCGGCCAATTTGAAAGTCCCTAATGTCCTGCCTATTTCTTCCAGCCAATAAGCTGTTTTATATTTTAAGGTAGATACTTTCAGGTTGGTTTCCATTCCTTTTGGGCTGGTGAAATAGAAAATCAAAACGACCAAGCCAATCAAAATCAAACTGAAAATGAGGAAGAACACATTGTACAATGCAAGAAGAATCATCCCAAAGAAGATCTGAACCATCGAAAATGAAAAGTCAATCAAAATCTTTGACATTCCCTTTTGGAGATTTACCGCGTCAAAAAATCTATTGACGAGCTCAGGCGGATATTGACCGTGCAACTCATCCAATTTGAGCCTTGGCAACCTGTAAGCAAATCCAAAACCTGTTTTGGTAAAGATCCTCTGCTCCAGTTTTTCTGTCAGATATAATTGGGAAATCTGAAGAAACCCTCCAAAAGCGATTCCCAGTGCTACCACCAAAACCATAATTAGCCATGCTGTACTGACCCTTCCACCCAAAACAAAATTGACGATCGCCTGTATCCCCAAGGGATAAATCAAAGAAACAGCACCGTTCAATATTGAATAAAAGTAGATGGAATAAACCTCTTTCTTCTCTTCGTTAAGAAGTTTAAAGAACCTTTTTAAAGGAGTTATTGCGTAATCAATTTTCATTTTGGATGGTTTTGAAAACTAGGTTATTGAAAAAATCAATCCTCCTTTCGTCTCCCGGAACCTGTTCGGTGAATCCCGGCAGGTGCTTGGCATAATAAGACTGAATCAGGCTTGATTCCATTACGGTGGACACTAAAGTTTTTGGAAATTCAAATTCAGGATTGATTTCCAAAATAATATCGGCAATTCTTTCACTCAATTTGTTGAAATGGTTGAAAAAACCTTTTTGGTATTCTTCATCCACTTCTTTTGTCATGATCGCCTTGTTTGCTTCATCTGTAATCAATTTTCTCAAAGAAACAGGATCAATGAAATCATTTTGGGAAAAAATCGGACCATTCACCAATATTTTGATGGCTATTTCAAGTTTTTTAAATGGGTCTGTAAGGTTTGCTGTACCAAAAACAAAATTTTGCTCTAAGTATCCCCAATACCAAGAATTCAAAAACAAAAGCAGTTTATGCTTGTTTTCAAAATACCGGTATATCGCCGATTCTGTACAATCTATTTTTGAAGACAGTTTCTTAAACGTGAATTGCTCAAATCCCAATTCCTGCATCATAGAAACACTTTTCAAAATGATGTCTTTTCCAAGTTCCGAACTGAAAGGATCCTTCAAATAAATATCAGGATTGATTTCAACTCGTATTTTTTTGAGAATGTTTTCCATTTTTCATTTCACAACAATCAGGAAACGTGCAGTTCTCACAAATAGTTTAAAATACTCAATAAAAGTTTGTATTACTAACAAAATGTGAACCCATCAAATTAATAAACAGGTTTTGAATTATCTCTTCATGTAGGAATCCCTGACTGCTTTGAATTCTGAACCTTCTTTCCAGCCGGGCCAAGCGGTACTGTTTGACAACTTTTTACCGACTTCATAAAGGAGCTGCACGTCTCCCAACATGGCTTCATAGTCCCAATTGGCAGGATCATAATTGTCACCGGGTTTGTGGTAAACTTCAGAATTGTACTTTGATTCCAATTCCTTCCCATATGCCTTCCCTTTTTCCACATGATCGACACCTATTCCGATGTAGAGTGCAGGAATTCCTATTTTTGCAAAATTGAAATGATCAGACCGGTAATACCATCCTGCTGAAGGAATAGATTCAGGAGTACTGTACCTTCCCTTTTTTTCCAATTCTACATTAAGTATGTCTTCAAGTTCTGACTGACCCAATCCAATGAGTGCCACATCTTTCATTTTACCATAAGGATTCATTCCATCTAGATTAATGTTGGCCACTGTTTTTTCTTTTGGAAAAACAGGATTTTGGGAATAATAGGCAGACCCAAGCAAGCCTTGTTCCTCGGCTGTCACTGTCAAAAACACAACAGACCTTTCCGGCTTGGCATCTTCTATAAAGGCTTTGGCCATTCCCAATAGTGCCGCGGTTCCACTTGCATTGTCCCAAGCGCCATTGTAAATACTGTCTCCCGAAGCATCGGGAGCACCTATTCCCAAATGATCCCAATGGGCTGTATAGATGATATATTCGTCAGGATACTTACTTCCTGTAATTTTGGCGATTACGTTTTTGGATACATCATATTTTGCTTTTACTTCTAGGGAAGTACTTGCAGTCAAGTTCATAGGAATAGCCTGAAAATCAGGTTTTTTAGCTTTTTCAAAAAGCTCTTTTTCATCAAGACCTGCCAAGGAAAACAATTGGCCTGCAATAGGTAAAGCAATCCATCCTTCAAACATGGCCTGATAAGTTGGGGTATTTCTGAGATCCAAAGAAAGTCTTGACGTATTCCAGTTGTTTTGGATGACATTGAATCCATATCCTGCAGGACCTGTTTCGTGAATGATCAATGTTCCTAAGGCTCCATGTTTGGCAGCTTCTTCCATTTTGTAGGTCCATCGACCGTAGTAGGTCATGGTATTGCCCCTGAATAATGAAACATCTTCAGTACCATAACCAGGGTCGTTGACCAAAAGGACTACAATTTTCCCTTTGACATCTATGTTTTTGTAATCATTCCAACCATACTCAGGAGCTACGATTCCATAGCCTGCAAAAACCAACTCTGCTCCGTCCACAGTAAGTAAGGAGTCTGTACGCTGCGTCCAGATGACATAATCCTCTAATCCCTTCAATTCAATGGATTGACTTTTGGATTGAATAGTCATTGTGGGTGCAGGTTGTGTCAAAATAGAAACCATAGGCACTTCCTGAAAGTAGCTTTCCCCATTTCCGGGCTCTACACCAAGGTCTTTGTAGGCCTGCTCAAGGTATTGTACTGTTTTGGTTTCCCCTTCGGTAAATGGTTTTCTTCCCATAAATTCATCGGAGGCCAATTCCATAATATGAGGCTCTACACTGTCTTTCGAAATTTGGTAAGGATTATCTTCAGGAGATTGGCATGAACTTGCCAGAAGAATCAATGAGGCGATTGTAAGCAAATAAGTTTTTTTCATCTTGAATTGGTCTTAGCCAAAAATAACAAAAATACCCCAATCTAAAATCAGGCATTATTTGGATGGAATATTGCTATCGGGATTCAAGATTTGGATTGGTTAAATGCCAGTAAGGTTTTAGCTTTACTGAATACTCATAAAAGTTGCAACATGAAAAAATCATTGCAGTTTCTACTTGGATTCTTGATCATCTTAGCCATAGTTTATATGCTAGGTCCAAAATCCCAAATCGAAGATTTATCAGGAGAATACCCTGCGGTTCCAACCCGGATGGGAGAACTTCAGGCCTTCATCCAAGCAAAAAGTGATACAGTGAAGGGATTGAAACCGGGCAATGAAGCAAAAATTGTTTGGGCAGATAGTATCAATAAGAGTAAAACCCCCTATTCTATAGTCTACATCCATGGATTTGGTGCTAGTAATATGGAAGGAGATCCTGTGCACCGGGAACTTGCGGATTATTTTGACGCCAATTTATATCTAGTCAGACTACCCGAACATGGCATCAGCAGACCGGATGGATTCAGGCACCTAACTGCCCAAAAGTTGGTAGATGAAGCCAGAGAGGCATTTATGGTGGGAAAAAGCCTTGGAGACTCAGTCATTATCGTGGGGACCTCTATGGGTGGTGCATTGTCTTTGGTTCTAGCTTCTGAAAGACCTGATATGAAGGCTTTGGTTCTTTATTCTCCCTGTGTCAGAGAATATGGAGATGCTTTGGAAATCTTTTTTAAACCTTGGTTATCTTTTTTGGCTGAGAAATTTCAATATGAAAACGGGACAATCGTCAACGAAAGAGAAGGTGATAAAGCAAAATATTGGTCCAGGGAATATCACTTGAACAGTTACCGGAGTTTGGGGGTTTTGATCAGGAGTAAAATGAACGCCGAGACGTTTAAAGAAATCCATCAGCCAATGTTCTTGGGATATTTTTACAAAAATGAAGAAGAACAGGACAAGGTTGTCTCCGTTCCTAAGATGTTTGAAATGTTTGACCAAGTCCAGACCCCGGAGAATAAAAAAGTCAAAGTGGCATTTCCCGAATCCGGTGACCATGTCATCGCTTCCAGCATTACCTCTAAAGATTGGGAAGGAGTTCTAAGGGAAACAAAAAGATTTTTGGAAGAGGTTGCAGGTATTCCTGTTCCGGCAAAAGAATTGATTCTCGAAGAGGATTAAGCAGATTCCCGCACAAAGCAAAAAAACCTGTGAAATCACAGGTTTTTTTTTTGCTTGATGGATTCCTTTTTCATTTGACCAAATCAACAATCTGTGTAGGTCATGTTGTGAATTTTATCAATTTCTCTTAGGCAATACTCCTGAGAATGTGATACCAATTGAATTGGCATTATAAGTTTCTCCAAGCATACCTTCATAGTTCATGATGGTGTAAGTAAGACCTACCCATTTGTAAGCAAATTCAATGAAAGGGCCTGAGGCATTTCCAAGAGTGAAATTATCACCGATACCACCCGCATTGAATTTTATATTGGTATGAAAGGACATTCCCAATCCCAGTCTCCAGGTATCATTGAAAACATAATTTCCACTCACATTAATTGGAATTCTGGTAAGTCTGATATGGGCATTGTCTGCTGCGGTGGTTACATATTTGATCCCTACAGAAGATCTCAGTCTGATACTCTCAAGGCTTGGAATGGCATATTCAGCCCCAACTCCCAAGGATATTCCCTGACCTGCATTTACCCTCTGAGAATTCCCGTTGGTAAAATTGACAGTAGCGACGTCATCGCCTCCCAATGCCAATCCACCTTCAATTAAAAATCTTAAAGGCGTGGTGTTTTGGGCAGCAACATAATTGTATAAACCACCCGTCAATAGGAATAAAACTAAAATTGTTCTTTTCATAAATTACTTTTTTTGAGGAATTGAGTTTAATTTGAATTTGGTTTTGAGAGTTAATTGTCAGGACACAAGTTTTTGATTAATATACCTTTGATATTAAATGTGAGTCAATTGCCTAATAGATTAGAGCAAAGAATGATGTTGGATTGAGTAGTTTTGAATGGGTGGAAATTGCCTCAAAGGCATTCTTTATTTTCTTCTAATAAACCAAGTGTTTTTTTTCCGCTTGTCTCACTTAGTTCCACACAAAAGTGGTCTTAAGATATATACAGTTGCTGTTTCATTTTGGGCATTTATTTGAAACTGAGCTGCGAAGAATACAACGAATAAACAATAAATAATCTTCATATATCATTATAAATTTGTACCAAACTTAAATAGAAGTAACCTCAAAAAAAACGGTGTTTCTGATTTATTTTTTACCATTTTTCTATGAAAAAATCTTTTTGAAATTTTGTGTCCTAAAGGCCTTGTCGAAAGAGGTAATACTTGTTTATATGCAGTTGGAAAAATTTTTGTATTTAATTGATTATCAATTTTTTAATTATTTTAAAAACGAATTTTTATTTAATTTTTCGAGCCTCTTTATTTTATTTTCAAAATGATGTCGGTTTATCTTTTCAAAAGAAAAATATTAAGATTTTACTTCTTTCAAAAAATTAACTTTAACTGATCTTCAAAGGAAATTTAAAGCCTAAAAAATTGAATCATTTGTTGAAAAAGTATTTGAATAAAAAAAGCCTGTGAAACTCCATGATTTCAAGCACGGATTCTCACAGGCCTAAGATTTTTAAGGTTCTATTACAGTTTCAAAGGAACCCTTTTTCCACTTTTGGCTGCCTCAAAAATTGCATCAATGATCTTCATGTCCTTGACGCCTTCTTCTCCATCCACAGGGATAATCGGTTTCTTTCCATCCAAAATTATCATGGCCATCTGATCCATCTGCGTTGTCTGATGCGTGACATGTGGTAAATCAAGTCTGCCTTTGTTCGTCCAGCTTTTTATAGGACCATATCCTGTTGAGGGCTGCATTTCGGCAAATCCCTTTTCTCCGACTAAGAAAAATTTATCAAGGTAGCTTATCGCATAAGTAGAAAGACAGGAAGCAATTACACCACTTGGAAAACCCAACTGAAAAGTAATCGTTTCATCTACGCCTTCCTTAAATTTAACCGGATCTGTTTTCTCCTCCTGTGCAGTGACCCAAACGGGCTCCTCTCCTACCATATACCTAGCTCCATTGATGGAATAGATCCCGATATCCATCATGGCACCACCTCCTGCCAATGCTTTGTTTAATCTCCATTGGGTAGGATCACCTATTTTAAAACCACTTAGGCCTTGGAAGAATTTGATGGTCCCAAATTCTCCTTCTTTTCGCAATCTGACGACTTCTAAGGTATTTGCTTCAAAGTGCATCCTATATCCGATCAATAGTTTTACTCCGGCTTTCCTGCAGGCATTTACCATTTCCTGACCTTCCTTGGCATTGATAGCCATGGGTTTTTCACAGATGACGTGCTTGCCTGCAGCCGCAACTCGGAGACATTGTCCATGATGGAGGGCATTCGGAGTAATGATATAGACCGCATCAATGTCGGGGTTATTTTTGATCGCATCGAAGTTTTCATAATTGTAGCAGTTTTTATCAGGTATGGCATATTTGCTCTGCCATTCTTTGATTTTTGAAGGCGTTCCGCTGATCACACCGGTGATTTTAGCCCGTTTGCAATCCATCATTGCTTCTGCTACCCGATTGCCGTAGCTCCCCAATCCCATAATTGCAACTCTGAGGATAGGTCCGTCCTGCACATCATCGAATATATTCATAGGATTTTCATTTGGTGTGAAACTGAAAGCAAAAGGCAGAATACCTGCACCGACAGTCAGTTTTTGTAAAAAGTCTCTTCGGGATTTCATGGTTATTTAAAGGTTTTGGTTTGTAAGTTATTTGTTTTTTTGACTGAATTTGATTGAAAAGGAGAACTTAAGCCGAAACATTAGGGAAGGCTCTTTTCAAGCAATTTCAATTTAGAGTAAAAAACAGTAATTTGAAAATCAAAAGGGCTAATAAGCTGAATTGGTTAAATCCATCAAATTTGAGCAAAGATGATATCAGGCAATATGTAACTTATCCAAAAATCACAGAATTCGATTGGTCCTTAAATAAAATTTGAAAAAAATCCGGTGGATATTTGGAAAATTAAACACTGTTCAATTAAATTTGCTTGTACAACAAATCATCATGGGCGTAGCCGAAAGAAAAATACGGGAAAAAGAAGAGCTGAAGGACCAAATCCTAAAAGCAGCAAAGAGACTCTTTATTGAAAGAGGCTTTGAAAAAACTTCTATCCGGAACATCGCTGATGAGATCGAATACAGCCCAGGAATCATTTACCATTATTTCCAGGATAAGAATGAGATTTTTTATGCATTGCATCAGGAAGGATTTCAGGAATTAAGGAAAAGAATGGAAATCCTGGGTGCTGTAGAAGACCCAATGAGCCGCTTGAAGGCTATGGGAAGGATTTATATCCAATATGCTTTCGAAAATGCTGACATGTACGACCTGATGTTTATCATAGAAGCACCCATAGATTTTGTAGTAAAAAGGGATGACTTATGTTGGATCGAAGGAGATTCTACTTTTAACTTATTAAGATCTACAGTCAATCAATGCATGCAAAAGGGGCACTTTGAGGGTCATCATCTCGAGGCAATCTCTTTCCTTATTTGGTCTACTGTACACGGAATGGTTTCGCTGAAAATCAGAAAAAGGGTAAATGTGCTTGATGTTGGTGAAGTTGATCAGATTATTGAAAACAGCTACAACTCCTTTCTATTGATTTTGGATCGTAGCTGATATTTTTTTATCGTATCATTAAACAGTGTTCATTAAATTAACATTAAAATATAAAATGGAAAACAGCCACAAAAAATTCTTTATCGGCTTCCTACTTTTCTTTGGAATGTTGGAGGAAGTCCAATCCCAATCGGTACTTAACAATTACCTAGATGAGGGCCTGCAAAACAATCTGGTCTTAAAGGAAAAGAATATATCCTTGGATCAGAGCATATTGGCTTTGAAAGATGCCAAGAGTTTTTTCCTTCCTTCAATTGATTTTGGAGCCACATATACGGTGGCAGATGGAGGTAGGGCTATTGTCCTTCCGATCGGCGACCTGTTGAATGGTGTTTATTCCTCCTTAAACACACTGTTGGATAGGCAAGCATTTCCCCAGATACAAAACGTGGAAGAGCAATTCCTGGCAAATAACTTTTACGATGCAAGAGTACGCATCTCCTACCCTGTCATTAACCCAGACCTTCACTTCAACAAACAGATCCGTGACCAATCGGTGAGGCTTGAGGAATTTGAAATTGAGATCTATAAAGCCGAACTGACCAAAAATATCAAACAAGCTTATTACAAATATTGCCTAGCCTATACTGCCAAGCAGATTTTGGAGGAATCAAAAATCCTTGTCCAACAAAATCTCAAAGACAATAAATCCCTATTAGCCAACGGAAAAGGCCTTCCTGCCCAGGTTTTAAGGGCTGAAAGTGAAGTTGAAAACATCAATTCACAACTCATTGAAGCGGAAAACAGGATGAAAAATGCCGCCTACTATGTCAACTTCCTGATCAATAGGCCTATCGAAAGTGAAGTCATTTTTGAGACACAGTCCATCAATGAAATGGAAATTGACAACCTGATGCAGGAAGAAGACTTCTCAGACAGGGCTGAAATCCACAAAATCAATACGGCCAAAGGAATTCAGGAAACAGCCTTGAGAATGAATCAGAATTTTGCCATACCTAGACTCAACACCTTTGCGGATTTTGGAATGCAAGGCTTTGAATTCGATGTCAGCGATCAAAGCCGGTATTTCATGCTTGGCGTAAACATGTCCTTTCCGATATTCCAAGGCGGCAGAAACAGGAATGCCATCACTAGAGCCAAAAATGAAATTACAAATTTGACTTACCAGACTGAGCTTTTGGATGATTCTATTGAAATGGCTATCCGAGCCGCAAAAAATAACATCAAAGCGGCAGAAGCGGCAAAATACTCTGCCGAACAAAACCTAAGATCAGCCACTGCATACTTGAGGTTGATTGATCGGGGCTATAAAGAAGGAACCAATTCTTTGATAGAATTCATCGATGCCCGAAACCAATTCACACTGTCAGAATTGAAACTCACCATTGCTAACTACAGCCTGCTTTCCGCTGTGGCCGAACTTGAAAGAGAACTACAAACTTTGAACTGATACTACCATGAAATCCACATTCCTCTACCTCCTATTTCCTATCATAGGAATTACTTTCCTCCAAGGCTGCGGCACGAAAGGAAATTCGATGAATACCGAAATCCCAACCGGAGAGATACCTGTCAAAATCAAGCAAATATCTGTCTCCGAAGGGAACCTTGAAATCGATGCCACAGGCCAATTCACTACCGATGACGAGACCATGCTTTCTTTCAAAACCGGCGGCATCATATCACAGGTTTTGGTGTCGGAAGGCGATGTTATCCGAAAAGGCCAACTCTTGGCAACTTTGGACCTAACCGAAATCAACACTGCTGTGAATCAAGCCCGGTTAGGCTATGAAAAAGCTAAAAGAGACTATGAAAGGGTACAAAGACTTTTGGCTGACTCTGTCGCTACAGTCGAACAGGCTCAAAACAGCAAAACAGCATTGGACATTGCTGCGGAAAGCCTAGAGGCTGCCAGATTCAACCAAGACTACTCTCAGATCAGAGCAATCAGCAATGGAAATGTGCTGAAAAAATTTGTCAATCCCGGACAGCAGATAGCGCCAGGTTCACCGGTTTTTCAGACCAACGGATCCGGGAAAGGAAGCTGGAAGCTGAAGGTCTCTTTAAGTGACAAAGAATGGGCCATGGTCAAAGAAGGTGATAAGGTCAATATCTCAACTCCTGTCGAACCAGAGAAATTATATACAGGCAAGGTAAAAAGAAAGTCAAAAGTCGCCGATCCGACGACAGGCACCTATCAGGTGGAAATTGAATTCACAGAAAAAGCTCCTGATTATCTTGCTTCCGGTATGTTTGGAACTGCAAAGGTCCTATCAGAAACAAGTCAACAAACATGGTTTGTCCCCTATGAATCCATCTTGGATGCCAATTCCGGTAAGGGATTTGTCTTTGTAACAAATGATGGGAAAACTGCCCAAAAAGTAAGTGTCAAAATCGGTAAAATCTATCCCGATAAAGTACAGATTACCGAAGGGTTGGAAGGATATTCCAAGCTGATCGTTTCAGGAAGTGCCTATTTGACAGACCTATCTCCTATTTCAATCCAAGACTGATATGCGTATTTCTAATTTTGCAGTAAAAAACTACCAGTTTACCCTGGTTATTTTCCTGATGACGATCGCATTGGGGTTGACGACATTTTTGAACATGCCAAGAAGTGAGGATCCTGCTACTGACGGACCGCAATTTCCTGTAATTGTAGTATATCCGGGAACTAGCCCTGCAGATATGGAAGAGTTGGTGGTGGACCCTTTAGAAAAAAGAATCTATGCCCTTGAGGATATTAAGAAAATCAAAACCACCATTTCTGACGGTGTTGCAGTGCTCAATGTGGATTACAAATATGAGTCAAATGTGAATGACAAGTATCAAGAACTCGTCCGTGAAATCAACAGTATGAGGAATGAATTGCCTCAGGACATATATAGCATAGATGTCAATAAGGTTTCACCTTCCAATGTCAACATCCTTCAGATTGGACTGATAAGTGAAAACAGTTCCAGAGAAAACCTGAAGAAATATGCCGAAAGGTTACAGGAAGAACTTGAAAAAGTCAATGCCCTCAAGGAAGTAGAAATCTTTGGGCTTCCCAACGAAATAGTCAGGATAGACCTTCACTTAGACCAAATGGCCCGAATGAACATTCCTGTCCAGGCAGTACTCGGGAGCATCCAAAGTGAAATTGGTAATATTCCCGGTGGAACTATTGAGGCAGGAAACAAGGCTTTCAATGTAAAAACCTCCGGAGATTATAAAGACCTCGAGGAAATCGCCAATACGCAGGTCATTGCTTTCCAAGGAAGAAATGTGGCTCTCAAGGATATTGCTGACGTCCATTTTGACTATGAGGAAAACAAACACATCACTAGATTGAATGGATACAGGACAGTTTTTGTCAACGCTGCACTAAAAGAAGGCAGTAATATTTCTCAGGTTCAGGAGCAATACCTTCCAGTATTGGAAAAATTCAAAACCAGCCTTCCTTCCAATATTGACATGGTTTTGGCTTTTGATCAAGCTGAATTTGTCAACAAAAGATTGGGCGGGCTAGGTTTTGACTTTGTCATTGCGATTCTTTTGGTTTCCATCACTTTGCTGCCTCTCGGCGGTCGTGCAGCTGCAATAGTCATGATATCCATACCGCTATCATTAGCGATAGGTTTGGTTTTGCTCAATGCCTTAGGGTATAGCCTCAATCAGTTGAGTATTGTCGGACTTGTAGTAGCCCTCGGCTTATTGGTAGATGACAGCATCGTCGTTGTTGAAAATATTGAGCGTTGGATTCGGGAAGGGCATTCAAGGATGGAAGCTACGCTGTTGGGGACCAAACAGATCGGTCTGTCTGTAATAGGTTGTACCATCACATTGATCATTGCCTTCATGCCTTTGGTTTTCCTTCCGGAAGGTTCAGGAGATTTCATCAGAAGTCTTCCAATAGCTGTCATTACTAGTGTATTGGCATCGATGTTTGTTTCTCTTACAATAATTCCCTTCCTTTCGAGCAGAATTTTGAAAGAACATGTTGAAGGCCATCAGGGAAATCTATTCTTGCGGTCACTACAAAAAGCGATTTCTGTAAGTTATGCTCCTCTGTTAGAAAGATCTTTAAGAAAACCAGTTCAAACCTTAGTCATTGCTCTTGTTGTATTCGCTTCATCAATGGCTTTGTTTCCTGTTATTGGCTTCAGCCTTTTTCCTGCTTCAGAAAAGCCACAATTCCTGGTCAACATCATCACTCCGATCCAAACCAAAATCGGAGAAACTGATGCGGTTACAAAAAAAGTGGAAGCAGTCCTTAAAGACATTCCTGAAATCCAATTTTTCTCCACCAATGTGGGAAAAGGAAATCCAAGGATTTATTACAACGTAATTCCGGAAAATGAAAGGACTGATTTTGCGCAGATTTTTGTACAGTTGGACCCCAATTCCTCAGTAAAAGAAAAAGTCAGGATTACAGAATCCCTCAGAAGCCAGTTCAACACTTTTCCTGGGGCAAAAATTGAAGTCAAAAACTTTGAACAGGGGCCCCCGGTTACAGCACCTGTTGAAGTGCGCCTTTCCGGAGAAAACCTCGATAGTCTAAGGGTCATTTCCGCTAAAGTTGAAAAACTGATTCAGGAAACTCCAGGAACCATCTATATCAACAATCCTGTCAGCAATCTTAAAACTGACATCAAAGTCGCAATCCAAAAAGAAAAAGCAAGGTCTTTGGGAATCAACATCATGGAAGTAGACCGCACAGTAAGGTTAGCTGTAGCAGGACTGAAATTGGGTTCCTATTCTGATGCCAACGGTGACCAAAAAGAGATCATTGTCACCAGTCCAAAGGAAGAAAGGGCCTCTTTAATAAGTTTTAACAAACTTTTTATAAACAACAATCAAGGTGCCGCCATTCCCATTGAGCAGATTGCAGATCTGGAATTTGAAAGTTCCCCGCTTCTCATCAGCCACTACAACAAAACCCGTACAGTTTCCGTCACGGCTTTTGTGCAAGAGGGTTTTTTGGCAGATAGGGTTATCAATGAAGTAAGTGCCAAAGTAGAAAAAGTTACCATGCCGGAAGGTTATAATTTCAAAATGGCAGGCGAAGCCGAGACAAGAGAAGAGTCTTTTGGCGGTTTTCAGACGGTGATTATCGTTACGGTTTTCCTCTTCATCGCAGTTTTGATATTGTTATTTAAAACCTTTAAGAGTACAATCATCGTATTATCCGTGATTCCGTTGGGAATGGTCGGTGCGTTGGCGGCCTTATGGATTACCGGAAACTCGCTATCATTCGTTGCGATCATCGGTTTGATCGCTTTGGCAGGAATTGAGGTGAAGAATTCTATTTTGCTTGTAGACTTTACCAACCAACTCCGGGCAGAAGGAAAGTCACTCGACGCAGCCATACGGGAAGCGGGAGAAATTAGGTTTTTACCGATAGTATTGACCACCCTTACTGCTATTGGCGGCCTGATGCCAATCGCTTGGTCAACTAACCCGTTGATATCACCTCTTGCAATAGTGCTCATAGGGGGATTGATCAGTTCGACTGTCTTATCTAGGATCGTGACCCCGGTTGTCTATAAGTTATTACCACCTAGAATTCAGTAAGCAGTATTTCAGGGATCAGTTTTCAGAAAAACAGTGACCGCAATTCAGTGAAAATTGTTGATTAAAAAGTAAAAAATTTCATAGAGAGAACAAGTTATCGGAATTCCAGCTTAGAATGTGTGTAAGACTTTGAATTGAAAAAATATAAACAAACCAATTATTATTTAAAACCTCTACCCACCATGAACAAAATTTCAAACATGAAAAAGGCGATCGGTGTATTCCGAAGCTATGGCATCCCATTGTCAGGAAAACAAAAGTCGGCTAATTTTTACAAAGAACTCCACATGGACAAAGTCTATGTGGATGGCTTGATCTTCGAGTTGGAACTTGAACTCAACAAAATCCTGGAAGAAGAAAAAATAGCACTTTTAGAAACCCCATCTGAATTGCTTCAGGAATTATTGGCAGCATAAACTTTCCTTCAGTTAAGCTGTTGGGTCAATGAAGCAATGAAAAAGAAATCCTACCTTCTGGTTTTACTGATTCCATTGATTTTCATTTTCCTAAAAAATGAAGATGATGCACCTATGAAACCTAAATTCACCTCAAATCCACAACTTACTACCATCAAACCCAATGATGACTGGAAAGGAAATCCATTGGATGACAATGGAAGATTTGTAAATCTGTACCAGCCATTTGAATCAAGTTTTGGAGATGTATTGAAATGGCAAACTAGCAAAAATCCACAGAAAGCAGAGAAGAAAGCAGAAACCAGGTTTTTGACAGTGGAATTCGATTCCACTGTCTTTCTTGGTCAAGAAGACTACCTTATTTGGTTGGGACATGCTTCGTACCTGATGAGAATCCAAGGAAAAGTTTTCCTAACAGATCCGCTTCTCATCGATAATACTTTTCTGAAAAGAGAGAGCCCTTTGCCGTTTCCTTTGGAAAAAATGCCCAAACTCGATTATATCCTATTGTCGCATAATCATCGGGACCATTGTGATGAAAACTCGATTAAATACCTGACCAACGCCAATCCTTCCCTGAAAATCCTGACAGGTTTGGGTCTTGAAAGTGTAATTAAAGGTTGGACCAACGGTCATGAAATCGAAGAAGCAGGATGGTATCAACAGTATTCGCTTTTGGATAGTGGTCTGACGATCACCTATGTTCCGAGTAGGCATTGGTCCAGGCGATGGCTGACTGATGAAAACAAGAGTCTTTGGGGAGGTTTTTACATCCAAAACGGAGATCAGTCCATTTTCTTTATGGGAGATAGCGGTAAAGGTGAGCATTTTGAAGACATCAAAAATACCCTTGGAACACCTGATTTTTGCCTGATGGGAGTCGGGGCTTACAAGCCGGAGTGGTTTATGCACCAAGCCCATATCAGCCCAAAAGACGCAATTGATGCATTCAATACCTTGGAAGGGAAATATTTTGTCCCCATGCATTTTGGCACTTTTAACCTTTCAGATGAACCTAGGATGGAACCTTGGGATGTCTTGGTATCCAATAAAGAATCTATCAAAGGAAAATTGGTTGAGCCTGTGGTTGGGAAAAATCTTCTTCTCAATTGATTTTATTTTTTATAAATAAGAAAGCATTTATTTTTTTGTAGTTCACAAATTAAGCCTTGAGCTTAATTGTATATGATTTTTTGAGAATTTCGAATGGTATATCCTATCTTAATTAGAAAATTTAAAACCCATCTTATGAAATCCTTCCTATTGTTAATCCTATTCGCATTTGTGATGCACATTTCCTTTGCTCAAACCTCTTCTAAAATTGACCGAAGCAAATACTTCAAACTTGAAAAAGCTTCGGAAAATTCCAATAATTTCCGAACAGAACTCTATTCTGATATTGATACCACTTGGGCAAATTGGCAATTTCGGGGCTATAATTTTGGTTTCGATCCCAAGCTTACGCCAATTTACACCACGGTAAATGGTATCCTCAGCACACCATACATGATACAGGTCCGTGGAAATGAGATAGAAAGAAATAGAAAAAGGTGGGGATTCCATGTTTTTGAAGGATATGCCAAAGATGACAAATCCCGTATTACCCTGTTGCTCAACAAGCATGTCGAAAATGATAAACCGGTAGCTGAACTGTATTATTACGGAACAGAATACAACCATTCAGAACTTGCTTATAATTGGTTTAGGATTGGTTCAGATGTCAGGCAACATTCCTTTCTTTTTAGCAGGGACAAGGCAATATTTTATGGTTCTTTGAAACTGTCCAACACACTTACCTTGGGAAACATTGGCAAAGAGGATTTGAGAGAAGAAGAACCAAAAGGCGATGCAGAAGTGAATTTTGAAGAAAGCGCTAAATATGTCAATCACAAAGCACTAAAAGAAAGTGAAAACGGCACCATGTTTTACGACAAAGACAACAATATCGTGGTCATCAAAGTCAATGGAGAATGGATGAAGTTGGTGGTTGAAAAACTTCCTGAGAACATCAAATATGACTTTTGATATTAGTGTTTAAGGATATCTTTCGTTAACAAATATTCAAAATAGGAAAAAAAAGGTACCAATAGCCATCAATCCGGTTTTTAATTCATTTAAGTTCATTGGATTAAACCACTAGAAAAGACCCAAAATGGAAGAAGGCACAAAAAACAACCCTTGGAAACTTAAAACTCCCCCACTGACATCTGAATATGAAATGTATTTGGATGTCAAAGAAGGTAAAGAAGTCATCGTATGTGTTGTAGGAAAAACAACACTTTTATATGATTTCCGATGCTTAAATGACCTACACCAAATGCTTAAATCGAATGGTGATTGGATAGAATTGGGAAGCGCAGACGAACAAAAACCTGCCAAAGAAGGTACAGTTGAAGCTTGGGGCCGCTCTGAATCCAATCCAATCGGTGGCTGGTATGGGTTAAAAAAAGGCTTGCGTGGACGATTCGGAATGTATATTCCTCCTTTGATGGAAAGACTTGGCTTAGCCGAAGTCACACATGATTCCAAAGGAAACAAAATGAAAGCCAAATAATTTTATATAATTAACTAGTTTTCGTTAAAATTATCCTCTCGATTTTTTTTATACAAAATTAAATTTTTTAAATTTTCATTGTACATGTCCTGATTTTGGACATTTGCCACAAAACCCAAACTCCGGCTATATGAAAAACATCAAAATTGAAATCAAATGGGCAATCATCTTTGCCATAATGTCCCTGCTTTGGATGTTATTGGAAAAAGCCGTTGGATTGCATGACGCCCACATTGACAAACACGTCATATACACCAATTTTATCGCCATTCCGGCTATTGCTGTTTATGTTTTTGGATTAATGGATAAAAGGAAAAATTTTTATCATGGCAAAATGACCTATTTACAAGGTTTTATAAGCGGTTTGATCATCACAGTATTTGTCACAGTCCTCAGTCCGTTGACCCAATATATTACCTCGACCTTCATAACTCCGGATTATTTCCAAAATGCCATAGCTTATGGAGTTTCTTCTGGAAAAACAACACAGGAAGCGGCAGAAGCATATTTCAACCTTGAAAGTTACATCATCCAAGGATTGATCGGAGCGCCAAT
This sequence comes from Aquiflexum gelatinilyticum, assembly GCF_024741135.1. GTDB lineage: Bacteria > Bacteroidota > Bacteroidia > Cytophagales > Cyclobacteriaceae > Cognataquiflexum > Cognataquiflexum gelatinilyticum. The sequence goes on along the minus strand of NZ_JANSUY010000022.1, from coordinate 44,347 downwards.
AATGGGATTGGTTACAACAGCAATTGTTTCAATTTTTATCATGAAAAAATAATTTAAACCCAGAAAACCATGGATAAAGCAGAACAGACAATGTTGGAAAACCTTTACAAAAACACAGGAAAAACGCTGCCGCAATGGGTAGACGAAGTCAAAAAGCTCAATTTCGTAAAACATGGTCAGATCATGAAGCACCTCAAAGAGGAATTGGGATTAACCCATGGTTTTGCCAACCTGATCGCATTAAAAACATTGGCAACAGACGCCGGTTCTTTCGAGAATAAAGATGACCTGATAGACAGCCAATACAAAGGGAAAGAGCACTTTAGACCTGTTTATGACAGGTTGATTGAGGAAATCTCCAAATTTGGAGATGATATTGAAATTTCACCAAAAATGGCAAATGTCAGCTTGCGAAGGAAAAAACAATTTGCTTTGCTTCACCCTGTCACAAAGACGAGGTTTGAAATTGGGATCAATCTCAAAGGTCAGGAACCAAGTGGAAAACTCCTCCCAAGCGGCAATGCCATGTGTACGCACAAAATCAACCTGACCCAAATCAATGACATAGACCAAGAAGTCTTTGATTGGTTAAGGAAAGCCTATGAAAACGCTGGTTAAAATCCAGTACAACATTCCTTTTTTATGCAAGCATTGATCCTTACTCCAACACCACATTTAAGTTCTAGCATTGATTTTTATCTAAAACTTGGATTCTCTCAGGTTTCTGAAAATCCAATCTTTATGACTGATGGAAAATCCTTTATAGAAATCAGTCCGGATAGGTATTCAAGGTCAGGATTTAAATTTTTTAAGAAAACTTGGAAAGAAGAAATCAAAAAACTAGAATCCATCACAAAAGTCATCCAAATCAAAGAAGGGTATCTGATTTCAGATGGTAATGGGGTTTGGATATATTTGATCGAAAGAATTCCTGAATTAGTATGCAGCGATAAAGAAGCTTCTTACAGTGTTTTGGGAAATTATATGGGAATCAGCCTAGAGTCAATCGATCCAAAAAAATCATTTGAAATCTATCAGGCCATCGGATTTGAGTTGGTTTTTGGTACGTTGGAAGGTGGTTTTTTCTCATTGGCCAACCATGGATTTACAATTACTTTGATGAAACCGAATTCCTGTCCCCATCTGTTTTTCAATCCTTCACTGACTTATTTCAACGGGAAAAACAATCCAGAAATCATCTCCAAAATCAGGACTTTAAAAATACCGATCACAGAGGAAATTACCTATTTTAACAAAGAAGGTATCGTAGACAATATCATCATCCGCGATCCCGGAGGTTTGGGATTTTTTATTTTTAATGATTAAAAGGGCAAAATCAAAGGGATCAGAAAAACGGCAATGATCATAACGATGATGGTAAATGGCACTCCTATCTTCACAAAATCACCAAACTTATAATTCCCAGGTCCTACGACCAAGGTATTTACAGGGGAAGAAACAGGAGTCATAAATGCAGAAGAGGCTGCCAATATCACCGACATGGCAAAAGGATAGGGTGAAAGTCCTAAATCAAAAGCCATAGCTATGGCGATTGGAGCCATCAATACTGCAGTAGCAGTATTTGAAATAAATAACCCCAAAACCGCTGTAATAAAAAACAATGCAGCAATGGCTACCCAAGGTGCACTTTCACCAACAAGATTGATCAAACCATCGGCAGCCAATTCAACACCGCCGGTCCTTTGCAGTGCAATTGAAAACGGCATCATACCCACAATCAGAACCAGGCTTTTCCATGAAATGGAATTATACGCACTGTTCATATCAATAATCCTAAAAAATCCCATGGCAAGACAACCCAAAATTACAGCATGGACATTAGGCAAAATACCCGTCACCATGGCCATGACGACCAAAAACAAAATTACAATAGCATGACGGGCTTTATCTGCAGCAGGCAGGACTTCTTCAAATTCCACAGGCAAATTGAGAAGGACAAGTTCATCAGACTCAAGTCCCATCCTTTTGATATCTTCCCAAAAACCGGCTATCAAAATTGTATCCCCTACCTTGAGCTGCTTTTCCAAAAAATCTTCTAAAATAGGCTGATTGCCCCTCCAAAGTCCAATTACTGTTAATCCTGATTCAGATCTCAACCTTGCTTCTTTAACAGTTTTCCCAATCAAATCCGATTCGGCAGGAATGATCGCTTCGATCATACCCAATTCCTGGGACAAGGAAGTGAGATAACCTTTTCCTCCTGAAAGATTGATTTTTTCGACGCCATATTTTTCTGAAAGGCCTTTTAAGTCAACATCATGGACTCTTACATCCAAAAACAAGATATCATCCACCAAGAAATCCATAATCTTGGTAGGCCTTATAAAAACATTCTTGCTTCCTTCTTTTCTTTCTACAGCCAATAATTTTAAACCATCTAGTTTAAGATCCAATTCATTGATTTTAAACCCTAAAAGAATAGAGTCAGGCATTATTTTGACCCTGTATTCCCTATCGATTAGTTCATATTTTTTTATCCAGTCCTTGAAATTGGGCTTTCTTTTCTTCTTGTTGGAATTACTTGCATTATCAGGGAGCCATTTTCTAGCAAACAACATGTAAACAACCCCCAAAGCCAAAATCGCCAAACCAAATGGAGTTATGGTAAAAAAACCAAGTCCCTTTTCACCCTGTCGGATAAGTTCCGAATTCACCACCAAATTGGGAGCGGTGGAAATCAAAGTTAGCATCCCGCTGATCAGTGCTGCAAAACTCATAGGCATCATGAGGTGACTCGGAGAAATTCCAGTATTGCTGCAGATTCTAAAAACTACCGGTATAAATATGGCAACAATGGCCGTGGAACTCATCACTGAACCTAATCCCGCCACAGCAAGCATCAATAAAACAAGAAGTTTTGTTTCATTCCCTCCTGCCTTTTCATTGATCCAATCACCAACATTCCTTGCCACCCCTGTTCTGACCAATCCTTCCCCCATTACAAACAAAACAGCAATTAAGATAATATTGGGATCACTAAAACCAATGAGCGCTTCCTCTACAGTGATAATCCCAGTGATTGGAAGGGCCGCAATCATAATTACCCCCACAGCATCCATTCTCGGTTTATTTTTGACAAACATGAAAATAGCAGCAATCAGCAAGGCCAAAACCATAATCAATTTGACATTTGGATTCGAAACCGTTGTAGTATTTAAAAAACTTGTAACACTCGTAAACAAAACGAAACCAATCTTATTAATTAAAGGAAACTGAAAAAATTGATGTAAATATGCTATTTCCATTATTTGGTAAAAATCAATTTGTGAATAACTGCAATAGCGCAAAGGTAAACCATTATAAAAAAAACACCTCAGTTTTTCCTTTTTTTGGACGGGGAAGATTTTTTGAAACTGACCGTCAGGAAATGGAAGTATCCGATTCGTAAGGCAAATCCTGAGATAAATATTAAATAGCCAAGTATTTTGGCATGAATTCGATATCCTAAATAAAGAAGTGAAAAATACCTACAAAAAACACATATGATGAAAATCCAATGACTTTTTCCATAAATGGTTGTATTTTTAAAGGAGATTTAAGATCATAAAGACCCGCTTGGAATTAATCCAAAAACTGAAAATTTTCTGTTTGAGTATGACTTTGATCAGTTTTTAGTAGAGTACAAAATTGAAAAAGAGCTAATTGTACTTCTATTTTATTTTGTTTTTCTTTAAAATTCTTGTTTTTACTTGAAAATTTTCAATTATTCTTGAAAAAATCGAATAATTGAATGGGGCGTTTGGTTCAAAAAGGGTTGAGATGCGTTTTTGTTGGGATAAAAAGCATATTAATTTCTTAATATGAGTTTAATGGCATTATTTTATTGACCTATTAATCAGATACTTATATATGAATTGTACTTTTTTCATATAAATGTCAAACCAAAATTTCTTTTTTTAAAAAGTAATTTACTAGATTTAAAAATCAAATTCATAAATACCAAATACCTCACCCGGAATTATATAGTTCACCCCACTATGAATTACACAAATAAATGGAACAGAATCATTTTGGTCGATGATGATGTTGTCACAAATCATGTTCACAAAAAACTTATCAGCCACTTAGGTTTTGATGGAGAAGTGATTTCCCTTCCGGATGGCAGTCAAGCCATGAACTACATCAGTTCAAATATTGAAAAGCCACAACCAAGAAAACGGGGAGAAAAGCAACTTGTGCTTTTGGACCTGCACATGCCAAAGACAAATGGATGGAATTTTTTACAACAATTCATGAAGTTTGATAAAAGGACCAAGAATAAATTTAAAATCGTAATGATCAGCAGTTCTATCCATCCTGATGACATTGATCCGATCACAAAAATACCTGAAATACAAGAATACATCATTAAACCGATCTCAGTAGACCACATGAAAAAACTGATATACGGTTAAAAAATCAAATCAATGCCATTTTTTTATAAATCTAGCCTCAATCCAATTTAAAAGTCCTTGACCAAGCCAATCCGGCAAATAGTCAAGGACTTTTTTCAATAGAAGGCTATTTTCTGTTTATAATTTATAGGCTTGCCTTGCCAAAAGCTTCCACCCTGATTTTTCTTTTTCCCAAACCATCATATTTCCAATCCTGATATTAACTGGATCTCCTGCAGGGTTTTTGCCCTTTATTGTCAATATATGGCTTACTGTGGCTGTCTTTTTTGATAAATGGATAACCTCTTTTTCACGATCAATAGATATGTATGAAAGCGGTGATTTGCTGACCACCTCATCTACAAATCCTGATTTATCCTGAACCAATCCGCTCGAATGTCCATAGTGGAGCGCATCAGAAAGAAGTGGATTGAGCATCTCTCTATCTGCGGCTATCATGGCTACCACCAACCTGTCAATTGATTTTGATACATTTTGTTCTTCAGCCGATTGGGCTGATGATTCGTTTCTTAAACCCAAGAAAAGAATAAGGAAGTAGAGGAAGATTTGCTTTTTCATATATTTAAAGGTAATTGTTTATCCTCTCGGAATCAATCATTTGACCTGATGCATTTCAAAGGATTTATTTGATCGGTTAATTATAAATTTTGATCAATACATTCAGCTTATTTTTGGGGTAGCCATGTTTTAAAATAAAAGAAATTCATCGAAGTTTGATAAAATCCGATAGGCTTAAATAATTTCATTGAAATAATTTTCAATCAAAAAATAAAAAAGGAAGCCGAATATGAAATTCAGCTTCCTTTGGCATATAAACCAATCAAATCTCTTATATCCTTGCCTGATACGTATATAATTGATAATACCTGCCTTGCTTGGCTATCAACTCCTCGTGCTGACCCCTTTCTACGATTTTTCCCTGCTCAATGACCAAAATCTGATCCGCTTGGCGAATTGTGCTTAGCCTGTGGGCGATAACAAAAGTCGTCCTGCCATGCATCAATTCCTTCAAACTAGCCTGAATCAATGATTCACTTTCGGTATCCAGGTTGGAAGTGGCTTCATCCAAAATCAATACCCTTGGATCCGCCAATATCGCCCTTGCTATGGCGATTCTCTGCCTTTGTCCGCCGGAAAGTTTGACTCCCCGCTCTCCTATCAAAGTGTCCAAACCATCTTCAAACCTGTCAGTAAACTCGTGCACGTGGGCAGCCTTGACTGCCTGCATTAATTTTTCTATTGTTGCATCAGGTCTTGGGAAAAGAATATTTTCCTTGATGGTTCCTTCAAAAAGAAAATCATCCTGTAAAACAACACCCAACTGAGACCTGAAACTTTCCAAGGTAATTTTTTGCATATCAACTCCATCCACTGTAATCAATCCTGATTCGGGATTGAGGAATGAGGCCGCCAAACCCGCTATGGTCGTTTTTCCAGAACCTGAAGTTCCTACCAAGGCAGTTACAGATCCGGCAGGTGCATTGAATGAAATTCTCTTCAAAACCTCTTTCCCCTCATCGTAAGCAAATGAAACATCCTCAAACCTGATATCTCCCTTGATATGTGGAATCGCAATGATTCTTTGGCCGCCGGAACTTTCCAAAGGCCTGTTCATGATCTCTTCCGTTCTATCCAATCCAGCAAAGGCCTCAGTAAACTGACTGCCAATATTGCTCATCTGCACAATCGGGGCTATCATAAAACCGAGATACAAGGTGAAGGCCAAGAAATCACCAAAGGTCATCTGTCCATCCATGATCATATAACCTCCTATCCCCATTATACCTGCAGAGGCCAAACCCAGCAAAAAAGTAGCAGCAGAAGTTACGAAACTCGTTGCTGTTAAACTTGCCTTCACATTCAAAAACAAGCGCTCCACTCCTGCTTCAAAACTTCTAATTTCTTGGGCTTCTGCATTGAAACCTTTGATTACTCGGATTCCTCCCAAGGTTTCGGTCAACCTTCCTGTGACTTCAGCGTTGATCTTTCCCCGTTCTCTGAAAATCGGTCTGATTTTACTGAAGGCTTTCAGTGAAATAAACCCGAAAATAATCACCGGAACCAAGACATATAAAGTCATCAGAGGGCTGATATAAATCAACAATCCTAAAGAAATCGCAGCGGTCAAAACCCCACCGATCATCTGTGCAAACCCTGTTCCCACAAGGTTTCGTACCCCTTCAACATCTGTCATGATCCTCGACACCAACTCTCCTGTTTTGGTATTGTCAAAAAAACGGATCGGCAATTGGATGATGTGTCTTTGGACCTTGGATCTCAGTTGGGAAATCAAGTGCTGAGCTTCCACGCTCAGAATTTGTGTAAGGGCATATGAGGTAACTGCCTGAATTGTTATTGCTCCGACGACAATCAAAACCAGCCATTTCAGCATATCAAGGTCATTGGAAGGGATCACATCATCAATCAGGTATTTGCTTGCGCCAGGCAAAATCAAACCTGAAAGTCTACTGATTATAATAAGAAAAAGCCCTAGGAAAAGTTGGTTTTTGCGGGGCCAAATGATGGTTTTGAACACATGGGCCATGGTGACCCTATTTTCTTTTGGTTTGGTTTTAGTCATGGTAAAGGGTTAAAAACAGATTGTAACAATTTTTATCTCAAGATAAGTTCTTTAAGTAGGTGAATCATTTTATCTAAAACACCAACAAATTAATCTGTATGTTTTTATGTGCCAACCACATTCAGTTTTCAAACCTTGGCTATTCAGATTCCAAAGATGTGTCATAATTTTTTTTATATGGTTAGATAAAAAAGTAAGATTCCATCCTAAATTACTCAATAATTGATGTTTAAATTTCAATAATCCTTTAAATGAAAAACCTAGGCATCTTTCTGATTCTAATTTGTCTCAACTTTGGTTGTTCCATAAAGAAAACAAAAACCTTGTCTGAGATTCAGATAGGAGTGTCCAAGGCAGTCATCAACCCTCCTATTGGTTCATTCATCGCCGGAGACAAACAAAATAGAACCTTTACCGGCGTTTTGGATAGCCTTTATGCCAAGGCCATTGTGCTTTATGACGGGGAAAAATCAATGGCATTGGTCACCTTGGATTGCATCGGATTGCTGTATCAGGACTTACAAAAAATCAGAGAACGAACTGCCCAAATGGAATTCGACATTTCTTTTTCTCCTGAAAATATTGTCATCAGTTCCACACATACCCATTCAGGACCTGACATAGTCGGGCTTTGGGGAAAAGATTTCTCAGAAAGTGGTGTAAACAAGCAATACATGGACTTTTTGGTACAGACAGTTGCCGAACAGATTCAAAAAGCTTCCAAAAACCTACAGGAAAGCACCATCAGGTATGGCCAAAATGAATCAGGAGAAGATTGGGTTGCCAATATCTGTCAGGAGGAAATCGACAGGTCCGTCACGGTGTTACAGTTTCTGGACAAGAACCAAAAAAATATAGTCACCCTTACCAATTTTGCCTGTCACCCAACTTATATGGATGCTGTTTATTCAGAGGTTTCGGCTGATTACCTCGCAGGGTTTTATAAAGAAATGGAAAAAGAATGGGGTGGAGAACATCTTTTTCTCCAAGGTGCGATCGGAGGATGGATACAGCCTTCCGACAAAGAGGGTGGATATCAAAAAGCCTTGCAAAGAGGGCAAGAATTGGCTTTATCAGCGACTGCTTCTCTATTGGAACCAAAAACTTTGTCCAAATCCAAACTCAATTTCCAAAGAAAAACCGTGTTTTTTCCTGTTATGAATGAAGCTTGGCAGCAACTTTCTGAAGCAGGAATCATCGTCGATAGAAAAGTCACTGATGTGATCGAATCCGAAGTTGTATGGTTTTCCATTGGGGAAGCTACATTTGCAAGCCATCCTGGAGAAACCGCTCCGATCTATGGGATGAAAACCAAAGAACTTATGCCTGAAGGCCCAAAATTTATCCTTGGATTAAGTCAGGATGCTTTGGGATATATCGTCAAACCAAGCTATTTTGAAAATCCAAACCTTCCGCATGCCCCCTATTTGACAAGAATGTCTTTAGGAAAGGAAACAGGAAATGTATTGATGGAAGAACTTACCAAGCTTTCTAAGCAAAATTACACCCAACTACCCAATTGATATGACAACGCAGATTAAGAATTGGATTGATTCCATTGATAATATAACCAAAGAGGCAATTGAAGGATTCATTGCACTTTCGGTAGAGAAAATGCACCTCAAACCCAATGCAGAAACCTGGAGCATAGCCGAGAACTTTGAACACCTCATTACCATTAATCGAACCTATTTTCCAATTTTTGAAAAATTGAAAAACGGGAGTTTTCAAGGGGCTTTCATTTCAAGATTCCCTTATTTTTCTAATCTCTTTGGCAACTTGATTTTAAAATCAGTTTCTGATGGTGGAAAGAAAAAAGCCAGGACGTTCCCTCTTTGGGAACCAAAAGTGACAGAGGGCGATGCCACCGTATTGGAAAGGTTTCAAAACCACCAAGAAGAACTCAAAAAATGGATAATTGAATTGGTACCGTTTTTTGAAAAAAAGACCGTCATCCATTCTCCTGCCAACAAATTGATAGTCTATTCCCTAGAAAAGGCAATTGACATCATCGTGGCCCATGAGCAAAGACATCTCGATCAGGCAAAAAAATTATTATAGGGACGGATTTATGGGGGATATAGGCTTGGCGAAATACGCTTTCAGCGAAATATTAATTTATGATATAAGCGCACAATTCGAAATCCTACTCGTATTCAATATCCACTAATATCAAATATCAATAAATATCCTTTTCTACTCTATTTCCGCCGTATTTCAATTTATTTCTACCATATTTCAATCTATTTCCACTCTATTTCATCTCATTTCTCTTGTCTCAAATCTCAAGTCTAATTTATGAAATCCGAAAAAGAAAAAATGCTTGCCGGCCAATTGTATTTTGCTTCAGATCCGGAATTGGTTGCAGAAAGACTACATGCAAGGCAACTGACCAAGCAACTCAATGATTCGAATCCTGACGAAACGGAATTGCGGGAAAGTATTCTTGCCAAACTTATCGGGAAGAAAGGCAAGAATTTTTGGATTGAACCGCCTTTCTTTTGTGACTACGGCTATAATATCACGGCAGGAGATGACGTGTTTTTCAACTTCAACTGTGTGGTGCTTGATGTGACGCCGGTTACCCTTGGGAGCAGGGTGCTGATCGCCCCGAATGTCCAATTCTATGCTGCTACCCATCCTATGGATTTCAAAGAAAGGGGAAGTCTTGCAGAATTTGGAAAACCCATCACAATCGGAGATGATGTTTGGATCGGAGGTTCTACTATAATTTGTCCGGGAGTCAGCATCGGATCGAGGTCAATCATAGGCGCAGGATCTGTAGTCACTAAAGATATCCCCGATGATGTCATCGCCGCAGGAAATCCATGTAGGGTGATTAAAAAGTTGTAATTGTTCTATGCTTCGCGTTGTCATGGTTGGCCGCTAAAGCTGTTTTCGGGTTGGAAAAAATAGTTGTAATTGTTGTAACATGCGTGTTGTAATTGTTGGGAGGAATTAGGATTGTCAGGTTGTCCGCTAAAGCTGTTGTCCACAAGCTTTTGTTAAGTCCCTCTCTAAAGCTGATGTCGAGATGTAAAGGGATTTTCAAAAACTTGAAAACCTGACAAACTGGATCGTCACACCTCTCCGCCGCGGAGGAGAAGTGTCTCAGGAAAGAAAGATTCTTCACCTTTGCAGGCTGCGGTTCAGAATGACGGGGAAGCCGACAACAATTACAACTCGATAACAATGAAAACCAGAAAGCAAATACAACCACTACAACCAGATAACTTGACAACGCGAAGCAGACAACAATGACAACCCGAAAACATTTTAAACCACTATAACAATTACAACCATTACAACCCAAACAACCATGCCCTTCTACTCCAAACGTGACCTTCAATTCCAGCTTTTCGAAAACCAAAAGGTACTTGAACTGACCTGTTTCAAATATTTCGAAGACCACAGTCAAGAAACTTTCCAAATGGTTTTGGAGGCAGCAGATCAGATTGCAGTGACTTCACTTTTTCCGTTGTTGACTGACATGGACAGGAATGAACCTCAGCTTATCGGAGGGAAAATCAAAGTGCATGAAGGCATGAAAAAGATTGTCCGGCAGTTTGGGCAGGACGGTTGGATCAATGCCACTTTTAGCTATGAAGAAGGTGGACAACAACTGCCGAATACCATCCACCTTGCTGCAGGGTTTATATTTCAGGCAGCCAATTATTCCAGTTCCGTTTATCCTTTTTTGACTACAGGTGCAGCCAACCTGATCAGGACTTTTGGCAGTCAGCAACTGATCGACACCTTCACCCCAAACATGTACAACGGTAAATGGCAGGGAACCATGGCACTAACCGAACCAGATGCAGGTTCTTCGCTCACTGACCTCAGTACAATGGCAATTCCAACTGAAAAGGAAGGGGTTTTTAAAATCCAAGGCCAAAAAATATACATTTCCTGTGGGGACCATGATGCCTGTGAGAATGTCATACACCTCATGCTCGCCCGTATCAAAGGCGCCCCGGCAGGAGTGAAAGGAATTTCTTTGTTTGTTGTTCCCCAAAAACGAGTTCCGGACAATGAACCCAATGATGTGCTTACCGAAGGAATTTACCACAAGATGGGCTACAAAGGAGCACCGATAGCGCACCTGATGATCGGATCAAATGACAGTGCGGAAGGCTACCTTGTTGGCGAGGCCAATAAGGGATTGTCCTACATGTTTCAGATGATGAATGAAGCTCGAGTGGGAGTTGGGATGAATGCTGCTGCCATAGGGACTGCTGCTTTCCAATCTTCCCTTGCTTATGCCAAGGAGAGGCCTCAGGGGCGTAAAATCACAGAGAAAGACCCCTCAAAACCCCAAATTCCGATCATTGAACATGCAGATGTGAAACGCATGCTACTGTTCCAAAAATCAGTGACGGAAGGTGCACTTTCTCTTTTATTTTTTTGTGCCAAATTGGGCGACCTGGTCCATGTGGCTGAGGGAAAAGAAAAAGAAGAAGCTTCCCTCCTGCTTGACCTGCTGACACCTATTGCCAAAACCTACCCTTCAGAAATTTGCTGTCTGACGACATCTGCAGCGGTACAGATTTTGGGAGGAGCAGGTTATACGACTGACTTTCCGGTAGAGCAATATTACCGTGAGGCACGCATCCATCCCATTCACGAAGGGACGACCGGGATTCATGGATTGGACCTATTGGGAAGAAAAGTTCTGATGCAGGAAGGAAAAGCCCTTCAGCTGTTCGCTGCTGAAATCATAAAAACCATAAGCTCTGCAAAAAAACTCAACCACCTGATACCATTTGCTGAAAAACTAGAAAAATACCTCCAGCGAGCCCAACAAACAAGCTTCCATTTATTTGGCAAAGCTTCCCAAAATCCGGAAGAATTTCTCTCAGATGCCTCGCTTTACCTTGAATACATCGGCATCCTGACGATCTCTTGGCAATGGCTAAGTCAAGGAATTACAGCTCACGAAGCTTTGGATAAAGGAAGTCCTGAAACTGATTTCTACAAGGGAAAACTGATGGCCATGCGCTATTTCTTCGAATACGAACTTGTCAAAATGGATGGACTTGGAAAAAGACTGGTTTCCGATGATATGCTGACCGTGGAGATGAAAGGAGAATGGTTTTGAAAAATTTTATTATTTAACCAACGTGACATAGTTGATGTTTTATCCAAAAAAATCGTAGGATAAAACCTCTTTTTCAAAGTTCTCTTTGGCTTTTTCATGAAAATCTTTTTTTGAAAAATCAAGGTCAGGCAATTGGATCACTTCGTCAAAACCTGAATCTTTTCCACCGTTTCCTGAGGTGATCAGGACTGTTTTTTTACCATGTTTTCTTGCCAACTGTAACAGTTCGAAACTTCCTTTTCCTGAAGCGGATTGGCTGTCATAGCGGCCTTCTCCTGTGATGATGATATCCGCGGTTTTGATTTTGGATTCGATTCCGACTTTTTCGAAAAACCATTTTGCACCCATCTCTATCTTCATCGGAAAAAAGAATGAAAGCCCAAAGGCAATTCCTCCCGCAGCGCCAAAACTTTCTCTGTCTGCTAACTGCTTTCCTGATTTTTTGGCCATTAATTCCAATGCCTTGGAACAATCATTTTCAAACTTTTCCTGATCCTCCTTTTTCAATCCCTTTTGAGGACCAAAAACAGGAATGGCTCCTAAGGGACCAAAAAAATGGTTGTTCACATCGCAGAGGCAGGTGAATTTTAAGTTTGGTTTTGGTATCGGGCTTTGGATAAATCGGATTTTGGAAATAAAACCTTCTGAAAAAACCGGGATTTCCCTTCCTTTTTCATCCAAAAACAAAAAACCCAAACCTATCAAAATCCCGATTCCCAGATCCACTGTCGCACTTCCTCCCAATCCCAAAATGATATGTTCGGCATCGGAGTCTGCAGCCTTTTTGATCAGTTCCCCAGTTCCGAATGTACTTGTAATCCAAGGATTTCGCTCGTGAGGTTTTAATGATTTGATTCCGGAAACGGTGGAAACATCAAGGTAAGCTGTCTTTCGCCAAGGATCCAAAAAGTAAAATCCCTTTATCGGCCTTCCCAAAGGATCTAAGGCAATTTCAAAAACCTGTTCAAGATTCAATGCTTTTCCAAGCAAAAAGCATGTTCCATCCCCACCATCCGCTATTGGGCAGACCGTCAGATTCGCATCCGGCATTTTTACCAATATCGCATTCCCAATAATTTCCGCCGCTTCGTCAGCTTCAATTGTTCCTTTGAAAGCATTTGGGGCGATGAGGAAGTTCATTGGTTTTGCAGGTTGATTTGGTTGTAATTGTTGTAATTGTTGTCGGGTTGTCAAGTTGTCGGGTTGTCGGGTTGCGTCACCCTGAGGCATGAAGGGTCTCTTTGACTATTTTGTTTGTCTTTTTGATCAAGTTATCGAGTTCTCTTTGACTCCTTTCTAACCTGATAACAGCATTAGCTGACAACTTGACAACATTTTCACCAAATGGACAACAGCTTTTGCGGAAAACTTGATAACATCTTGCGGACGAACTGACAACCCCATTTCCTCCAAACAATTACAACACGAAGGTTACAACAATTACAACTATTTATCAATAACCGGACAATCCTTTCAGGACTACTCCCCCTTCATCCTTGCAAAATAATCCTTTGTAGCAGCTTTGACTTTTGGTGCTAGGTAGATCGTCGATATCATAGTCGGAATGGCCATGATGGCATACATTCCATCTATGAAACTCACCACCACTTCAAGTGATACCACTGCCCCGGCGACGATTGTCACCAGATAAAAGTAATTGTAGTAATTCGCTTTTTCTGCTCCAAAAAGATAATTGAAGCATTTATGACCATAGTATGAATAGGTGAACATGGTCGAAAGTGCAAAAACAAGTACAGCCAACATCAGCAGGTACTTTCCAACTCCCGGAAGTCCCATTTCAAATGCCTGAAGAGTCAATTGCACCCCGTTATTTTCACTTGTTTCCCACACACCTGTCAACAAAATCACAAAGGCAGTCAATGTGCAGACCACAACTGTATCAATAAATGGTCCTAACATGGCAATCAATCCTTCTCTGACAGGTTCATTGTTTTTGGAAGCTCCATGTACCATAGGGGCAGTGCCGATTCCGGCTTCATTGGAAAAAGCAGCCCTTCTTGCTCCAATCACCATCACCGCACCAACAGCTCCACCCATTACTGCATTTCCTGTAAAAGCATCTTCGATAATCAATAAGAACATTTCAGGAACTCGTTCGATGTATTGAAACATGATCAAAAGAACCGTACCAAAATATAGGATCACCATAAAAGGCACCAACTTAGAAGCCACTGCAGCAATTCTTTGAATTCCTCCCAATATCACAGCAGCAACTGCCACCATCATCAATATCCCTAAAATCCATTTTGTGCTTTCTCCATTATCCAATCCATAGGGTTCCAACATCACACTTCTGGTAACTTCGGTAAGTTGGTTGGCCTGGAAAATAGACAACAATCCCAACACACCTGCCACAGAAAACAGAATTGCCAATGGTTTCCATTTTGGACCCATGCCATGCTCGATCACATACATTGGACCTCCTTGAATTTCCCCGGAAGTGTCTTTTCCCCTAAACATGATGGCTAGACTACAGGTAAAATATTTGGTAGCCATGCCTACAAAAGCAGACATCCACATCCAAAAAATCGCTCCGGGACCTCCCATATTGATGGCTATCGCAACACCACTGATATTCCCAAGGCCGACAGTCGCAGCAATCGCCGCCGAAAGCGCCTGTTGGGAAGAAATCTGTCCGGGCATGTTCTGATTGTCATATTTCCCACGGACAACTTTAAGGGCATGACCAAAATACCTGAAAGGCAAAAAACCTGAATAAATAAACAAAATCAAGCCTCCTCCCATCAGCAACACAAGCATTGGCATGTCCCAAATCCAGTTACTGAAGTCAATTATAAAATCTCCCATGTGTTGTGGTTTGAATGAATGGGCATATTAAAAGCATTTTTTGGGAAATACAAATTGAAAAAAGGTTGATGGTAAACTATATCCAAGTGAATACTTGAAAACTTAAAATGTTGATACAATCAAAAAAGCTTAAAGATAGGAATCGGATCATTTCCATTTCCGGCAGAAAAGCATTGATTTTAAAAGCTTATTCTAACCTCCTTATAATTTCAAAAAACGTATAGCCGAGATTTCTTAAATTATTATCTCATGTTGAAAAAATCAAAGACTTCTCTATCTCTAAATGACACAGTGAAGTCTTTGACAAAATTGAATTTATTTTTGTTGGAAACCCTATCCCAAATTATTCCTTCTCTAAATCAACTTGCGAGAACCTCCAAAACTTTCTCAGGGGTAAAAGGCATATGCCGCAAGCGTTTTCCTGTCAAGGCCGCGAATGCATTGGAAATGATAGCACCCATAAACGGCAAACCTGCTTCTCCGATTCCGGTTGGTTTTTCTGTTGAAGGAATGATTTCCAACATGATTTCTTCAGGAGCATCTTCCATCCTTAAGATCGGATAATCATAGAAATTGGATTGCTCCACCTGTCCTTCTTTGAAAGTAATGCTTTCAAAAAGCACACTGCTAAGCCCCATCACCAATGAACCTTCCATTTGGTATTTGGCATTTGCAGGATGGACTACTACCCCACCATCCAAAGAGCCCCAAATATTATGGACTTTGATTTTTCCAGTGGATCTGTCCACAGAGATTTCGCAGATTCCGGCAGCCAATGAACCGCTTCTTTCTGCAAAAGCAATTCCCCTGGCCCGGCCTTCTGGTACCGAAGAACCCCATTTAGCCATGTCAGCCACTTTATCCAAAACCGCAAGTTCACGTGGATGGTTTTTCATCAGTTCCCTTCGCAATTGGTAGGGGTCTTTCTTTTGTTCCAAAGCTATTTCATCTACAAAAGTCTCAATCGCAAACTTATTCGGTCCATGTCCCACTGCCCGCCAATGCTTGGTCCGGACTCCGTGGTCAATGTTTCTGACTTCGATCAATTTGTTTGGGATGTCATAAAAAGGAATGTCTGCACCCGAACCCAACAGTCCGCCTCCTGTTCCGACGACCACATGTTTCCACGAATTGATGTTACCGTTTTGGTCAATTCCTGCCTCTAATTTTTGTAAAGAAATCGGTCTGAAAGCGCCGTATTGGAGGTCATCTTCCCGTGTCCACTGCAATTTGACAGGGAGGTTTACTGCCTTGGAAATATCCACCGCCTCGATCACAAAATCTGTCATGGACCTTCGGCCAAATCCTCCACCCAAATAGCAGGTGTGCAGGTTAACGGCTTTGAAATCCAAACCAAGATGGTTTGCCACATCATTTCTGGTACCATCAGCAGCTTGGGTACCGACCCAAAGTTCAGCCGAATCGGCTTTCACGTGGGCTACCGCATTGAGGGGTTCCATCTGGGCATGGTAGATATAATCATTTTTGTAATCTGCCCGAATTGTCTTTTGTGCCTTCGGAAGTTCTCTGTTCAAATCACCCGATTGGGCTACAATGCTTCCTGTTTGGGATGATTTGGAAAGTGCCTCATACTCTTCATAAGCATCTTGGCTGTTATGGGATTTGGCTTTTGGGTCACCATTCCAAGTGATTTCCATCATGGCTTTGGCTTTCAAGGCGGTTTCCATATTGCTGGCAACTACCCCAATACCATGCTCCAAACTGACTAAATTCAAAACTCCTTTTATACCTCTGATCGCGGTTTCATTTTTGAGTTCAGGTTGGGTTCCGTTCACCGGCGATCGGACGATGGCCGCGTAAACCATTCCCGGTACATGGATATCTCCGGAGTAAATGGCCGAACCATCCACTTTAAATGGCACATCATACCGTTGATAATCCCTGCCGATCAATTTGAAATCTTTCGGGTTTTTCAGATCAGAATCCGGAATTTCAGGAACTGATTCAGGGATTTTGACAAACTCAACTATTTCTCCATAGGTGATTTTTTTATTGCTTTTTGGATGAAAAACCAAACCTGAGTCGGTTTTCAATTCCTTTCTGTCCACTCCCCATTTTTCTGCAACTGCAGAGAGCAGGGCATATCTTGCCTGGGCACCGGATTGACGGAGATTATTGAAGTGCCCACTTACCGAGCGGCTTCCCACCGTCAGCATGCTTCCACCTCGTTCACCTCCCCAACCGATTCCGTAGATCTCAGGCTCAACCGGCGCATTTTCGATTTTGACTTTGGACCAATCTGCGTCCATTTCCTCCGCAAAAATTGCTGCCAAAGCAGTCATTGTCCCCTGCCCCATTTCGGAAGCGGGATTGTAGATGGTCACTGTACCGTCGGATGATAAATGAACCCAAGCGGAAATCTGCTTGCTTTCAGCTAATTCTCCCTTCTTAAAAACCAATGCAGGCAATCCGACTGCAGTTACCAAAAATGTAATGCCACCTCCTACTTTCAGGAATTTCCTCCTGCTTAATCCCTGTGATTCCAATTGCTTTTCCATAGTTAGACTTTTTGGGCGGTTTTTTCGATTGCTTTCAGGATTCTCAAGTAAGTACCACAGCGGCAAAGCACACCGTTCATATGCTTGATGATTTCCTCCCTGTTTGGATTTGGATTTTCTGCAAGTAAAGCAGCCGCCTGCATGATCTGTCCCGACTGGCAATACCCACATTGGGGAACCTGTTCCTCGATCCAAGCCACTTGAAGCGGATGTGATCGGTCTTCCGAAAGTCCTTCAATGGTGGTGACCTTTTTACCAACAGCTTGAGAAAGCGGGGTTATACAGGACTTAACAGGTTTGCCATCTAAATGGACTGTGCAGGCTCCGCAAAGGGAAACCCCACAACCGAACTTGGTTCCGGTCAGTTTCAACCTTTCCCTTAAAGTCCAAAGCAGGTTGGCATCCTCCTCGGCTGTGACTTGAACAGGTTTTTCATTGAGTATAAATGAGTATTGCATATTTTAGGTTGGTTATTGGTTTTAGGTCCCTGAGCTTGTCGAAGGGTTGGTTATTTGGTTGTCGGTTAATGGAGGGAGGTAAAAGGTGATCAGAAAATTGGTATTTTAATTTATACTTTTGCCCTATTCACTCTCAAAACCGATTGGAAATCATTAAGTTAAAAAAAATACTTTAATAAATAAATGAATTTTAGAGGGATGGTGAGAAGCAATGGATCTCTCATTTCATTCAATCATTCAAATTGGAGGTATATTTTGAATTTCTGTTTTGTCTAACTATTGATTCATTCAAAACCAATTTCTCAAATTATGTCTAAATTAAAGTCTCCAAAAAACATCCTTTACTTTGCTAAATCATTTATCGGCTTCTGACAAAGAACTTCTTTACTCGAGGTTAAAGCCTGTTTTCATCAAAAAAGGAGAATACATAACGCTTCCAGGTCAGGTGCAGGAAAACCTTTATTTGGTGCATTCAGGTGTTCAGATGTCATTTTTTGAAAATGAAAAGAAAATGCATGTTGTTGCTTTTACCTATTCCGGTGAAATGTGTGCAGTTCCGGAGTCTTTCTTTTTTCAAAAACCTTCCAGATATGCCATCAAATGTCTTTCAGATTCAGAGATGAATTCAATTTCTTTTTCCGAGTTGAATGCACTTTTTGACGAATCAAGGTCTTTGGAAAGGTTTTTCCGAAAAGCAACTGAATCCGTGCTTTCAGGGGTTATCAACCGGCACCTTGAATTACATACTTTGTCTATCGAAGAGAGGTTTCGTTCTTTTGCAGCAAGAAGCCCCCAGCTTTTCCAGCTAGTTCCCCACAAGTACATTGCTTCATACCTTGGCATCGATCCTACCAACTTCTCAAAGCTTTATAATTCAATAAAAATCTGATCCGTCTGATCGATCTTGGTTTAGACCAAGATTCATTACCCTTCTATTGCGGAAATTTGGAACATACCTAACCTCAATTTCCATTTCAGATGATCACAAATACTCTTACATCATTATCTCCCAATGTCAAAAAGCAGTCGGACTGGCTTGACAAAAATGAATACCCTTTTCCATCCCAATTCTTTGAGATAGGTAATCAAAAACTTCATTTTATCGATGAAGGCAATGGAGAACTTTTGCTTTTTGTCCACGGAACACCCTCATGGAGTTTTGATTTCAGGAATGTCATCAAGTCCATGAGCAAAACCCACAGATGTATCGCCATTGACCATATCGGTTTTGGATTATCAGATAAACCCAAAGTCTATGAGTATAGCACCCAAAACCACAGTAAAACATTGGAGAAATTTATCCTCGAAAAGGATCTTTCAAATATTACCATGATTGTCCACGATTTTGGAGGTCCGATTGGATTGGATGTGGCGATCCGGCATCCGGAGAGGTTCACCGGATTTGTAATTCTCAACTCATGGCTTTGGAGCAGTGAAACCGAGCCTGATTACATCAAATTGAAGAAAATCCTTAACAGTCCTTTGCTGCCATTTTTATACAGGCAATTAAATTTCTCTCCACGATTAATATTGCCAGGTTCATTTGGAGAGAAAAAACTCAACCGTAAACTAAAGTTACAATACATCAAACCTTTTGCCAACAGTAGCGAAAGGAACGGAGCCTTGGCCTTTGCATATTCCTTGAGAGATGACCAAAGTTGGTTTGAAGAACTTTGGCAAAAGAAGTCAGCTATTCAAGAAAAGCCCGTTTTGTTCATTTGGGGAATGAAAGATCCGGTGATAAAACACCACAATTTAGAAAAATTTCAAGGTGGATTTCCAAATCACCGAACTCTCAAGATTGCCTCAGCTGGTCATTTTCCGCAGGAAGAGGAACCGAAAATGATAATCGATGGGATAAAAGTGTGGCTGAACGAGAGTCAAAAAAAATAAAAAAAGCTCAAGTTTTAAAACGAGGGCTTTTATTTTCCACAGAATTATTAATGGTATGAATATCTATTCATTTACCTCTGTCAACAACTTTTCGGTAGCCTGCAATTTTCTGTTGTAATATTTAAGAACCCAATAAGAAAAGCCCAAAAAGAACATTACGCCCAATGGAAAGTACAACATCCAAAAAAGTGGAGTCGGGTTCAGACTTTTTCCCTGAAGAGCCAATAATACCGGAACACCGATGACCAACAGAAACAATCCTAAGGAAATATTCAGTTTTTGGAGTTTCAGGAATCTGATTTTTTGCTGTCCAAAAATCTGAATAGTTTCCAGATAACTATGAGATGATAAATTGATTTTTCTCATCCCTCTGATGGATTGAAGGGAAATGATGGGGAGAATCAGGAGCAAAGCGATCGAAATCACCCCAAAAAACTGAATCAGAGGCTCTTCCAATTTTGGGACATTTACTGAAAGATACGCTGCACCCAAATAGCAGATGATGGTTCCGATATATTCTGGAAGGGCAATTTTCTTCAAATTGGATTGAAATTGGTCTTTTGTCATTTTTTCTATCATTTGTTGGTTGAGTATTTCTTGTTTTTCTACTCTTTTGCTTAAGTCATTCCAGGCGAGCTTCATTTCTTCAAGTTCCATAATCAGTGTTTTTTTTGATTTGAGATTTAAGTTTTTCTTTGATTCGGGAGATTTTCGTGCCCACGTTACTGATTGACATCCCTACAATTTCCGCTATCTCCTCATGGGATTTACCTTCGAGGAAAAGCAGGATAATGCCTTTTTCTAGCAGATTCAATTGTTGGATTTGCTTATAAAGAAGCTTGATTCTATCTTCCTCCGCCTTGTCGCTTTCGTCTGTCAGCCTGTCCATTTCCAATTCAAAGGGAATTGTGTCAGGCCGTTTTTTGGATTGCTTCAGATGAAAAATGGCAGTATTGAGCGCTACCCTATACATCCATGTACTGAGTTTTGATTGTTCTTGGAAGCTGCCGAAGGATTTCCAAAGCTGGTAGACTATTTCCTGATACAGGTCTTTTCTGTCCTGTTTTTCATCTGTATAAAGCGTCGTGATTTTGTATATCAGACCTTCATTGGCTTTAATGACTTTGGTAAAATGCTCTTTTATATCCATCAAGAATCAATCTTCACTGCATTAGTATGTCAAGTTTCAAAAAAATCACAAATGAGAAGGAATATTTTTTGTCATATGCCAACATATGATTGATATTGGTCATTATCGGCTATCTCAGCTATTTTCCAATCTTTTATTTTTGGTTGTAGGAAAAACCCAAAACCTGCTAACTTTAAAACTTTGTAACCTTATCAACCTAATAACCTCAAATACATGAAACTTATTCGCTTTGGAGAAACAGGAAAAGAAAAACCGGGAATCGTTGCATCTAATGGAAAATGGCTGGACTGCAGCGGTTTTGGTGAAGATTGGTCAGAAGAATTTTTAGAAAACAATGGTCTAGAAAGATTGCAATCATGGCTTGAATCAAATATTCATAACCTTCAGGAAATCAGTGATAAAACACGTTTTGGTTCACCAATCAAAAGACCATCGAAAATCATTTGCGTGGGATTAAATTATTCCCTCCATGCCAAAGAAAGCGGCATGCCTGTTCCCGAGGTTCCTATACTTTTTATGAAAGCAACCTCGTCACTTTGTGGTCCTTTTGATCCGATTTTGATTCCGAGAAATTCCACCAAAACAGATTGGGAGGTTGAGTTGGCAGTGGTAATCGGCAAGAAAGCAACCTATGTATCCAAAGAAGATGCGATGGATTATGTGGCCGGTTATGTCCTTCACAACGATGTCAGCGAAAGGGATTTTCAATTGCATCATGGTGGTCAGTGGGTCAAAGGGAAAAGTGCTGACCACTTTGCTCCTCTCGGCCCTTATTTGGTCACCAAAGATGAAATCTCCGATCCACACAACCTGCGACTTTGGCTCAAAGTCAATGGCGAAACCATGCAGGACAGCAATACCTCAGACTTAGTTTTTGACATTCCAACATTGGTTTCATACATCAGCCAATACATGACATTGTTACCTGGAGATGTGATTTCGACGGGAACACCTTCCGGCGTAGGATTGGGACTAAAACCTCCACGCTATCTTAATGCCGGAGATGTGGTCGAATTGGGAATTGATGGATTGGGAACGGCGAGGCAGGTTGCAGAGCAAGCTTAAATAATTCAGAATTAAAAATTCAGAATTATGAATTAGCTAATGCTATAATCTCAAATCCTCATTAACTAGACTATGAATCTCAACATCAACCAAAAAGTATATCTCGTTTCCGGTGGGGCAAAAGGGATTGGCGGTGCCATCAGCAAAGTTTTGGCTGAGGAAGGTGCCTATCCCGTCATCATCGATCCGTCTGTGAAAGAAGGCCAAAACCTTGTTTTTGAATTTGAGTCAAATGGAGGAAAGGCGCTTCATATACCAAGAAGGCTGACAGATTCCAATGCGGCAAAAGAAGCCGTGGAAATGGCTTTTCAGAAGTTTGGAAGGATAGATGGCGTGATCAATAATGCCGGTGTCAATGATGGAATCGGCTTGGAAAAAGGCTCTCCCGAAGCTTTCAGGGCATCTG
Source organism: Aquiflexum gelatinilyticum (assembly GCF_024741135.1). Classification (GTDB taxonomy): domain Bacteria; phylum Bacteroidota; class Bacteroidia; order Cytophagales; family Cyclobacteriaceae; genus Cognataquiflexum; species Cognataquiflexum gelatinilyticum. The sequence goes on along the minus strand of NZ_JANSUY010000022.1, from coordinate 21,933 downwards.
TTGAAAAAAACCTGGGCCATTATTACGATCTGGTGTACTATGCACTTCCGCACCTCAAAGCATCAAAAGGAAGTATTGTCAATATCAGCAGCAAAACCGCAGTCACCGGACAGGGAAATACCAGTGGCTATACCGCTGCAAAAGGTGGCCAATTGTCCCTGACAAGAGAATGGGCCGTAGAACTGCTCAAATACGGAATCCGGGTCAATGCAGTAATTCCTGCTGAAGTCATGACACCATTATATGAAAGTTGGCTGAAGACATTTGACAACCCGGAAGATAAATTGAACGAGATTCAAAAGAGAATTCCTTTAGAAAAAAGAATGACCACACCCCGCGAAATAGCGGATATGGTGGTTTTCCTATTATCGGATCGCTCTTCACATACCACCGGACAATTGATTTATGTAGATGGAGGGTATACGCATTTGGATAGGGCGCTATAAGTACGAAGTATCAAGTACTAAGTACCAAGTATCAGAATAAGTTTCAAGAAACGGCCTAAATACCATATCCAAGCTATTTATTCAAAATCAGTTAACCAATTAACCTTTAACCAAATAACCTTTGACCAGATAACCATTAACCCACTAACAATTAACCAAATAACCAATTAACCTTTAACCGCAAAATGCCCAAAACCACCCTTCTCCCAAAAGCCCTTCTCCTCCCCTTTATTTTGATTACTTCTTTGTTTGCGTTGTGGGGATTTGCCAATGACATTACCAATCCTATGGTGGCGGCATTCAAGCGGGTTTTGGAGTTGAACAACGTTCAAGCGTCTTTGGTCCAAATGGCTTTTTATGGGGGTTACTTTACCATGGCACTTCCTGCGGCGCTTTTTATCAAGAAATACAGTTACAAGACAGGCGTTTTGATCGGAATGGGATTGTACGCATTTGGTGCTTTGCTTTTCTACCCTGCAGCTGCTTGGGAAAGCTATTTCTTCTTTCTACTTGCTCTTTATATCTTGACTTTTGGATTGGCATTCTTGGAAACAACCGCAAATCCCTATGTTTTGGCTATGGGTTCTGAAGAAACAGCAACCCAAAGACTGAACCTTGCGCAGGCATTCAATCCCATGGGAGCATTGGCCGGGCTTTTTGTGGCAAAAGAATTTATCCTCAATGCCCTCCAATCCAACAATACAGATGCTGCAGGAAATATTATCTATGACACTTTGGATGAATCAGCCAAAGCTATTGTCCGCACCAATGATCTGATGGTAATCAGAGACCCTTATGTGATGTTGGGATTGGTGGTCATCGTTTTGGGATTGATCATTGCCTTTGCCAAAATGCCTGAAAGCAAAACCAACAATGGCAACCTTGACTTTTGGCCTTCTATGAAACGGCTGGCACAACAACCCCAATTTGTTGAAGGGGTCGTCGCTCAGATGTTTTATGTTGGGGCGCAGATTATGGTTTGGACGTATATCTACCAATATGCCGAAGCCATCGGCATTGACAATGCTTCCGCCGTGAATTATGCCTATGCGGCTTTGATCCTGTTTTTAGTGGGAAGGTGGATCTGTACATTTTTGTTCAGGTACTTTCATCCTGCCAAATTGCTGTTCTATTTCTCCGTTTTGGCGGGAGCTTTCACTCTCGGAGCCATGTTTATCGAGGGGATTTTTGGGCTTTATTCCCTGGTAGGGATCTCATTTGCCATGTCGCTGATGTTTCCGACGATCTATGGGATTGCCTTGGAGGGGTTGGGAGAAGATGGGAAATATGGCGCTGCTTTTTTGGTGATGGCTATTGTGGGCGGAGCAATCATGCCGACACTTCAGGGAGTCATTCTCGATTTTGGAGGACCTGCCTATGATGACATCCTGATCATGGGAGTTTCGGAAGTTAATTTCTCTTTTGTGTTGCCTTTGCTATGTTTTGTGGTGGTAGGAGTTTTTGGATTTAGGAGAAAGAAAAAATAATATCTCGCAAAGCCGCGAAGGCGCAAAGGAAGAGAAAAGGGAATATCCCACGAAGGCACGAAGACACAAAGAAGGGTTTCTGTTATCCAGCTTCTCCAAGAGCAGGATTTGTCTCCCCCAAAGTCGCAAAAACGCTAAGGAGGAGAAAAAGGAATATGCCAAGAAGGCACCAAGACACAAGGAGGATTTCTGTTATCCAGCTTCTCCAAAAGCAGGATTTGTCTCACCCAAAGTCGTTAAGACCAAAAAAAAAACAAGGAATATCCCGCAAAGCCACTATTTCACAATAAAAAAATAAGAAAATCTCTCGAAACACAAACCTTGGTATTGGTAGACCACGAAGTGGTCAAATATTAATAACCCCGGGTAAGGAACGCAACCCCGGGAAAAACGAGACTAACATTCTTTGGTTTTTGGCTGAAACAAAGTCGATTGAGAAAGATGCTTTTCTCCAAAAACAGGGAAGTATGAAATGCCTAGCGAACTATTTCCTAAACATGCTTTTTCTGACATAATAACCCTCTACTACTGAAGAAAAGAAAAAGCTGTGACCTGATTACCGGTGTCAAAGATTATGATTTTCCTTTTTCTCAATTTTTTCAATATTTTGAGCATTTAATTTCATGCATATGCAAGAAACAACCACAACTTGGTCCCTCTTTGGAAGAATATCCTTCCGTTTCGCTTTCATTTATTACCTGATCTATTTCAATCCACTCGGATTAATAAGTGGAATTCCGGGAATGTATTATTTGACCGAAGCGATCAATTACCCATTCGATATTTTTATCCATTGGTTTAATGACAATTTCCTCCATATCAGAAAAGAATTGGTTCCAATGGGTGGAAGCGGTGATACCAGCTATGGTTGGGCGCAACTTTATTCATTCCTATTCATAGCATGTATCGGCGCTTTGATTTGGTCAATTCTGGATTCTAAAAAAACAGCCTACCCCAAGCTCCACTATTGGTTATGCATATTGCTTCGTTACAGTCTTGCGGGAATTGCATTTACTTATGGGATTTTGAAAGTCTTTGCCATGCAGATGTATTTTCCAAACATGAGTCAATTGGCAACCCCATTAGGAGATTATCTGCCGATGCGTTTTTCGTGGATGTTTATTGGTTACAGTACGCCTTATCAGATGTTTTCAGGCTTCGCTGAAGTAATGGTTGCATTGCTTTTGGTGTGGAGAAGGACAGCGCTTTTGGGGGCTTTGTTGGCTATTGGAGTATTTGCCAATGTAGCCATGTTAAACCTAGCCTATGACATTCCTGTCAAAATTTATACCCTGAATCTTTTGGTAGCTTCCATGTTTTTGGCTTGGCAAGAAAGGTCAAGATTGTTTGCTTTCTTCATTCAAAATCAGACTGTCCAACCTTCTGAATTATATGAAAAATACTTTTCAAAGAAATGGCAGCGAATCGGTAGGATCGTCCTGAAGGTAGTTCTTATCGTGATGAGTTTTGGGTTTGGCACCTACAACTATTACCAATATTACCTCGAATTTCACAGCAACAATTCCAAAATTCTAGAACCCATCCAACCTGGTATGTACCATGTGGAGTTGTTTGTAAAAAACAGCGATACCATACCCGAAAGTCTCGCTGATTCACTGAGATGGCGGGATGTTATCTTTGATTATAACGGTTCAGGAAGTCTTTCGGCCCAGGATTCCAGTCTGAGGATGAGATATGGAAGGGCTTATTTCAGTTATTTGCCGGACAGTTTGGGGACGCAGTTGGAATGGAGATTATCAAGTTGGGACAGTTTGCCTGTTGCAACTTTCAAAATGCAAATGCCTGAAAAGGACCAAATAATTTTGACAGGAAAAAAAGAAGAGGATTCGCTTTATGTGGTTTTAAAAAAACTCAAGCGCCATTTTCCATTGACAGAAAGGCAATTCCATTGGATCAGCGAAGCAAACAGGTAATCAATCGGTATATATTTTTATTCTGCATAGGGGTAAACAGCTTCTCAGGTTTCTTTTTATATAAAGACCCAATATCTTAACTTGCACGAAAGCATTGGATTTTTCATGCAGGCGACAGACCAACAGGTTTTTTCTAACATTCAATCCGGAGATACTGCCTCATTTGAGATGCTGTTCAAAACCCATTATAATCCCCTTTGCCGCTTTGCATTGTCCTTTCTCAAGGATCCGGATGATGCTGAAGAAACAGTGCAGGCTGTTTTTATTGGCTTTTGGGAAAAGAAAAAAACCATTCAGGTAGATACTTCGCTGAAATCTTACTTATACAGAAGTGTACGAAATGCCTGTCTCAATGAGATCAAAAGACAGAAAGTCCGAAAGTTGCACGCTGATTCCCTTCAAGCTGAAGGTGAACCGCAAAGTCAGCCTTCAGATCATTTGGCAATCCGAAAAGAATTGGAGACCAAAATCCAGGAAGCTTTGGAAACCCTACCTGAGCAATGCAGGTTGATCTTCAAAATGAGCAGGTTCGAAGAACTCAAATACCAAGAAATCGCCGACCAATTACAGTTGTCAGTCAAAACAGTTGAAAACCAAATGGGAAAAGCCTTGAAGCTGATGCGCGTACAATTGAAAGACTATATTCCATTGATCACCATCTTGATAGGAAGGCTGTTGGAACCATGAACGAGAATATAGAACATATCGAAGACCTGATCGGCAAATTCATTGTTGATGAAGCTTCCGAGGCTGAAATTCGTGAGCTGCGGGAATGGAGTGCGCATTCGGCTGAAAACCAAAAATACCTGGATGATGCCAAGCTGATATATGAAAAAGCCCAGTTGCCCGGCAAAGAGCAATTTGATGCAGATGCTGCTTGGGAAAAAGTGGAAAACCAGATAAAAGGTAAAGAAAGAAAATTCAAAATCATGCTACCGATATGGGGAATTGCCGCTGGGTTGATTCTGATTTTCGCTTTGTCCTTTATTTTTTATTCCATCCGACAATCATCTCAGACCCAGGAATTCGATTTCACCGCCGACTTGACAGTGGTTACGGAGAAGATGCCTGACCTTACGGAAATATCACTCAACAAAAATTCAGAAGTCGAGGTCGATTATAACGAAAGAGAAAAAACAGGTACGATCCATTTGTCCGGTGAGGCTTTGATCAATATCCCTGATTCCAAAAAAGTCAATTGGACTGTTCAGGCTGGAGAGCTGCATATCGATGATATCGGCACTGTATTTCATGTCAAGGCTTTCCCTGACAGTGCCATTGTGGAAGTTACTGTTCAGGAGGGAATGGTCAGGTTTTACAAGGATGATGTAGAAGGTATTACGCTCTCAGCCGGGGAAAAAGGAATCTATGACAAAGACCTGAATACTTTTTCCAAACTGGAGGCAGATCCGAATGTTGCAGCATTTGTCACCAGGTCATTTGATTTTCAAGAAGAAGAACTCAGTCAGATTTTGATCAGTCTTTCTCAGGTATATGGAAGAAAAATAGTAATGGAAGGTGACATTTCAGGTTGTAGGTTAACAGTTAATTTTGAAAATGAAGACCTGAATACAATTCTTGAAATTATTGCTGAAACGCTCAGTCTTGAAGTCAAAGATGAAGGTTCCCAAATCAAAATCTCCGGGGATGGCTGCTTTTAAATTTCATCTTCTAAAAAGAGAAAAGGACCTCAGTGGTCTCATTTTCTTGCTTTTTCTTCTCTGCATTTCCACCGCATCTTTTGGACAGCAGATCCCTGTTTTAGAAAAAAAAGTTTCTATTTCTGCGACAAACGAACCGCTTGATATTTTCCTCCGGCGACTTTCCCATGAGTCGGGAACAGTTTTTTCCTACAGTCCTTCCGCGATAGATGTTAAAAGAAATGTGACTGCCGAGTTTTCAAACATCCCTTTGCGAGAAGCTTTGGAAACAGTATTGGAAGGGAAAGTGGATATCAAGCAAAAAGGTGTTTATGTCATTCTGACTCCAAAACCGGATTCTCCAAAAGATGTGGTCATCAGTGGCTATGTGGTAGATGAAGGTACCGGAAAGCCGGTTCGTGATGCAACTGTCTATGACCCGATCACGCTCAAATCCTCCCTGACCGATGAGTTTGGCTATTTTCAACTTTCAGTAAAAAATCCGGCAGAAGACATTCAATTGGTGATCAACAGTGAAATGTATACGGATACCCTTCAAATTGATAAGAAGCAATCACCATTCCAAAAGATCTTGCTCAAATCCAAGGAAATTGACTTTGAAGAAGTTGGAAAAAGCATTGCAGAACCGATGAAGAACTTTTGGGTATGGACCAAAAAATCAGTGGCCTTCACCAACATGGATAACATGAGTGATACACTGCATCGAGGATTCCAGCTTTCCCTGATCCCATTTGTCAGCACCAACAAGAAATTGGCGGGAAGTGTGGTCAATGATTTTTCCTTCAATATTCTGGGCGGTTTTTCGGGAGGAACAAACAAGGCTGAATTAGGGGGTTTGTTTAACCTCAACCGTGGAAATGTCAAGTCAGTACAAATGGCAGGGCTATTGAATCAGGTAAGCGGTACAGTCAAAGGCGTCCAGATGGCGGGTTTATCCAATATTGTTTTGGATTCAGTAAATGCCGTTCAAGCTGCAGGATTGGTGAATTTCACCACAGGAAATGTCAAAGGCCTTCAGATGGCAGGTCTAATGAATGTGGGAACCTCCAACTTCCAGGGTTTACAAATGGCCGGACTAGCCAATTATGCCAACAGGGATGTTGATGGAGTGCAGATGGCAGGTTTACTGAATGTAGGACGCAATGTTAAAGGTACCCAAATCGGTCTTTTCAATTATGCTGATAGCATACAAGGAGTACAGTTAGGTTTTATCAATTTTGTAAGGAAAGGCTACCATCAGTTTGAGATAGGGGCAGATGAAATGTTGCCTTTGAATGTATCACTCCGATCAGGAACAAGGTCATTTTATACCATGCTTTTTGCAGGAATCAGGACTGACAATGCTGACTCTACCACATTGGCCTTTGGTTATGGGATTGGCACCTCCCCTGCTTTGGGCAGGAAAACCCACCTGAATATCGAACTGAGTGCCCAACAAGTGAACAAAGGTTACGTTTCGGCTTTGAACCTTGTCAACAGACTTTACATCGGAATGGAATTCCGGTTGGCAAATAAAATCCACTTCTTCGCCGGACCAAGTTTAAACCTGCGGGTGTATGACAGCACTTATACAGAGCATCCTCCACTTTTTACTTATACCAATCCAAAAATCATTTCTGAAAGCAGCTATCCCTCTGAAAATATTGCCACACAATTGTGGATTGGAGGAAGAGGGGGATTCAGGTTTTTTTGAGTTGGATTAAATAATATATGCGAAAATAAATCTGAAAATTATTTATAAAGAACCAGCATTAAAAGCTATTTTTTGGAAACAAAATCTTCAAAGAAATTATTAGGGGTATATTAATCGGATTATTTTATTTTCTTTAATTCTAAATTTAAATCCAATGAAAATTGAAGACAAAAGGTTTATTCTTAGAAAGGTTTATTTTTTCATCTTTGTCTTTAGCTTTTTTTCTTGTTCCGAAAAATCAAAAATCAGTACTAAAATAAAGCAGGTTGAAAGTCAAGACACAATTATTGTAAGGCAGATTTATGATGTCTCAAAATTTAATTACAGCCTTTCCTCAAAGTCAATCAGTTATTATTCGATAAGTGGTAAAGATACCTTAGACATTTCAATTGGAGTAAATGAATCCAAAACCTCGGGCGAGGTAAATATTGATTTTCGAAATAATAAATCTATAATGTTCAAAGATTTACTAAAGAAATTTGATAGATTTTTGCCATTTGTAAAGGAGGATTTTGACTTAACAAGAATCGAAAGTCTAGTTTTTGATCCACCAATTTTTTATCAAGACATTTGTATTCAATTATCTAGGGATTATAAATTAAAATATGGACGAAAAAATATTGACGTCCTGACCCAAAAGGAATTCTTAATGGAAACCAAATTAAAATCAAGCATAGACAGTGTTTTTTTGCCCTATAAAAAGAAAGTCAATTGGATATCAATTGAAAAATTTCATCTTTTTGAAAAGGAGCATTATGATGAATATTTAAATATTGACTTTTCAGCTTATCCTGATTTTGCAATCGACGGAATTATGTTAAATGTTCAATTGACAGAAAACCAATAACTTCACAAAATTCCAAGAAGTCCATTTGTTGAGTAAAAACCGTTTAAATTCCATTAATCATTTCCAAAAAGCCCAAAAAGGACGGGATCACTTATCTTCCAAAAATATTTCGTCCATTCATTGCTTAGTTGTACTTTCCCGATCGAATTTTCAAAATTTTTTCCCTTCTTCCGTCTTCTGTCTTTTTTAAAAAATTTTTTCATTTCGCATAGGGGTGTCTTTGGTTTCGCTTGTCATAGGATTGAAACTAATCCAAACAAATGAATACCATAAGCAAAATCTTAGCAACAGCGGCTTTCTTCTCCCTTTCTCCCGTGGAAACAAAAGCTCTTTCCGGTCATGAAGAAAACCCGACCGATAGCCTCGAAAAGGTGGATTCGAAGATTTCATTTCACCGAATCAGTGAAAAAATCGGCACAATAAAATTCCAACCCTTCAGCGTAAATCCTGAAGATACCACCATTGTATCTGTACAGTTTGCATTTGTTCCTTTTGTCGGGACGAATGGCACCCAATCCGGTAACATCATCAATGATGTTTCCTTCAACCTGCTCGGAGGATATTCTGCAGGAACCCGTGCTTTTGAAATGGCAGGACTTTTCAATATCAACCGTGGCGACATGACAGGCGTGCAGTTGGCAGGCCTATTCAATCAGGTAGGTGGAAAAGTCGACGGGGTACAGTTGGCAGGTCTTTTCAACTCCAATCTTCAATCTGTCAAAGGTGTTCAATTGGCAGGATTGACCAATTTTACCACAGGTGAAGTAGAAGGTGTACAGCTTGCCGGCTTGGCGAACTTTACCCCCAAATCAGTCAAAGGAGTTCAAATCGCAGGCCTAGCCAATTTCTCCGGAAAAAATACCGAAGGATCACAGATTGCCGGTTTGGCGAATTTCACTCCCCATGAAGTGAAAGGCTCGCAGGTAGGAACATTTAATTTTGGAGGTAAAGTCAATGGCTTTCAGCTTGGTGTGATCAACTATGCCGATAGCATGAGCGGGGTTCCGGTGGGTCTGATCAGCTTCGTGCGCTCTGGTTACCACACAGTTGAGTTCGGTGTCAATGAAGTCCTTCCACTTAACATAGCATTACGAACCGGAAAGAGGGAATTCTATAACATCCTTTTTGCAGGTATGAGACCAGAAATCAACGAAGATGTCACTTGGTCATTTGGCTACGGCGTAGGAACTTCTCCAAGATTGGGAAAAAAAACTTTCCTGAATGTAGAAGTCAGTTCCGAACAACTGAACAAAGGAGAAGTCCAAGCACTCAATCTGATCAACAAACTCTATGTCGGCGGGGATTATCAGGTTGCGAAAAAGTTGGCCTTATTTGCCGGACCGACGATTAATTTCAGGGTATTTGACGATTCCTTTGATGGCCATCCTGAACTTTTTACCTATACCAAAACACAGGTCCGAAATGAAAGGGCCCATCCTGAAAACATCTCCAGTCAATGGTGGTGGGGATTCAGATCCGGATTTAGATTTTTCTAACTGATAGCCCTTTTTTATAGAAATATCAAAAAATCAGATAGGGGTAAAATCCCCTTGAATTGTCATTACATCAGAAGCTAAACCAACAGCAGCACCTGCCCGGCTCAAAATGAGCTTGGGCAGGACATCTGCCAAAAAATCAAAAACACTTAAAACACAATGAAAAAACTATTCACAATCATTATCGCATTGCTAATCGTCCAAACAGCTTATAGCCAAGAAGCTGACAGATTTAGATTTCAAATGGACCTTGGTGCCGCTGCTCCAAAAGGAGGTGGAATCGGTGCTTTGGTCAATCTGGAACCACAGATACTTGTCAGAAGAAACCTTGCTTTGGGTCTGAGAATGGGCGTAGCAGGACTTGCCAAAGACATTGTCTATTATGAAATCCCGGATGATTACACAGGAGAATTAGGCGCAAATGCCTCTATAACCGGAACTGCAAATTACTATTTCAACTACGGAAAAGGAAAAGCGGCACCCTATATCGGTGGCGGTTTTGGCTACTATACCATGAGTAATGTCAACATTGAGAGCACCGATATTGACTCGGATGATCTGGGAGACCTGAGGGCAAACTTTGCTTGGGCGCCAATGTTGAGGGCGGGCGTGGAACTGGGCAAATTCAGGATAGGCGCTGAATATAATTTTGTCCCTAAAAGCGATCTCCAAAACATCAACGGAGAAGTAATCGGTCAAGCTACCAATGAATACTTCGGGTTTACGATTGGCTACTTTGTCGGTGGCGGCAAATGGGAAAGGTAATCTGAATCAGTTCACATGCTTCTCCTGAAGCAGGTATGTAAATAATTAGAAAGGTTATCCTGCTTCTGGAGAAGCAGGATAGCAACCTCAGTTCATCTGCTTACAGAAAACTAAACCAACGTCATGAAATCATTTACCAAAATATTTGCCCTTATTTTTTTATTTGGGCTCAATTCGCTGCATGCACAGACTTTGACCCAAACCATCCGGGGAAAAGTCGTAGACCAAGTAACGAAATTTCCCATGCCCGGCGCAACAGTCATGATTTTGGGAACAGATCCTTTGGTCGGAACTGTCACTGATGAAGAAGGATTTTTCAAAATCCAACAAGTTCCGGTGGGTTCTCATTCCCTAAGGGTCAGTTTCGTTGGATACCAGGATTTGATTTTGCCTCAGGTGGCAGTAAATTCCGGAAAAGAGGTTGTCCTTGATCTGAATCTGGAAGAAGAATTCAATCAGATTGAGGAAGTGGTAGTCCTTGCCAATGAAAAAGACAGGACCGTCAATGACATGATTGCAGTGAGTGGAAGGACATTTTCGGTAGAGGAAACAAGGAAATTTGCGGCAGCAGTGAATGATCCTGCAAGGATGGCGGCTTCTTTTTCGGGAGTTGTGAGTGCAGACGACGGCAACAACAACATCTCCATCCGGGGCAACAGCCCGAATGGCCTGCTGTGGAGAATGGAAGGAATCGACATTCCAAACCCAAACCACTTCGTCAATCCCGGAACTTCAGGAGGCGGTGTTTCCATTCTCAGCGCACAGTTATTGGCCAACTCTGATTTCATCACAGGAGCATTTCCTGCGGAATATGGAAATGCACTTTCAGGAGCATTTGACCTGAACCTCCGGAAAGGAAACAATGAAAAACGGGAATTCACAATTCAGGCCGGCTTTTTGGGAACTGATGTTTCAGCTGAAGGACCCATGGCCAAAGATTACAAAGGATCTTACCTGATCAATTACCGATACTCTACCCTTTCCTTACTTTCCAAAATCGGGGTTCCGTTGGGAGACTTTGTGACTGACTTTCAGGACCTGTCTTTCAACTTTTATCTTCCGACAGGAGAAAAAAGTGCAATTTCAATATTTGGTTTTGGGGGATTGAGTAATCAAAAAAGTGAAGCCGAAAAGGATTCCCTGACTTGGACGGGAGAATTTGACAGGTTGAATTCTACTTTTTTTTCAAACACAGGCGCGGTAGGGATCAAGCACGCCTACATGATCAATAAATCAAATTTCCTCCAAACCACGGTCCTCGCATCTGGAAATGGAATTGGGGACAAGGCTGAACGGCTCAATGGAGAATACCAAACTGAAGAAAGGTATTATGAGAATTTCTCCCAGTCCAAAATCACTTTCAGCTCGGTTTTGAATACCAAGCTATCAGCGAAAAGTAACCTGCGAAGCGGCTTTTTCCTCAACCACCTCCAATATAACCTCTTCGAAAAAGGCTATGATGAAAGCCTGGGGCAATTGGTCACAAATATTGATGCCCAAGGGGCTACCCAAAGTATTCAGGCATTTTCCCAGCTCAATCTCAGGGCCACCGAGCGTCTCAGCTTCAATGTCGGCGTGCATTACCTCCAACTCTTGCTCAACAATTCCAATTCTCTTGAACCGAGGCTCAGCGCTTCCTATGAAATCGATGAAAAGCAAAGAATCAGTTTGGGCTACGGTCTCCACAGTCAGGTTCAGCCTTTGGGAACGTACTTTGCCAAACAGGAAGAAAACGGGATCATCTCGCTTCCCAATAAAAATCTTGGTCTGAGCAAATCCCATCATCTGGTTTTGGGCTATGACCGGTCTCTGAATCCATATCTCCGAATGAAAATCGAAACCTATTACCAGCATTTGTTTGATATTCCTGTCAAACCGGGCGAAGATCAGACCTACTCCATCATCAACCAACAGTGGTCATTTATGACTGATCCATTGGTAAATAGCGGATTTGGTAAAAACTATGGGGCAGAATTCACCTTGGAGCAGTTTACGCACAAAGGACTGTATTTCTTGGTCTCAGGTTCTGTGTATAACTCTCTTTATAAAACGGAGGAAAATAAATGGAGAAATACCAGATTCAACGGCAAAGCAAACCTCGCCATCACCGCAGGAAAAGAATACAACTGGAAAAAGAACCGGGTTTTTGGCATGAACCTACGGACCATATATGGAGGCGGTTTGTGGAATACCCCGATTGACTTGGATGCTTCTATTTCAAGCGGAGAGACAGTTTTTTTGGAGCAATATGCCTTTGAGGAACAAAATTCTGCTTACTTCAGGACCGACCTAAGGCTCAGTCTGAAACGCAACAGAGCAAAGTCCACAAGGACCCTCGCCCTAGACATCCAAAATGTAACCAATCGGGCCAATGTCTTTGGTAGTTACTTTGAACCCATGGAAGGTGTTATCAAAACTGCCTATCAGACACCCCTGATTCCTATATTGAGCTATAGGGTGGAGTTTTGAGAGGAAGGGATCCTTTCGCTTCAATTATTTGAAATCAATGAACATTTAAGATTTACCTTAATTCTTACCATTTAAAATAGGCTATTTTAGGATTGCTTAAGGTAAATTTTACCTTCTCCACCAATAGCTTTTCTGAAATTGAAGATCAAAATTTTATACTTTTTATTTATATTGAACATGTAATTTGAATTTGTTCACATCAAATTTTCGGAATAAAGTTTCTTTCAAATCCTTTGGATCATTCTTATTCTGAAATATAAATATTGGTGAAGGATAGTCTAATCTATTTGCCCAATTCAAATTATACCAGTAATAATCGGAAATCATCCCAAAAACCGATCAGAGTCCGCTTAGATCTATTTACCATCAAATTTGAAAATCTATGAATCCAAGGACCTTTTTAGCCGCATTTTTGATCACTATATTTTCTGTCAACGGACTTGCCCAATCCAAAGAAAGGATATTTTATTCCTCTTTCAGCCCACAGGATTGGGATATTTATCTTTCCAAAGATTCAGGAAAAAGCTTTGGAAAGTTTACTGATCATCCTTCGCTTGACTACGATGCGGTAATCAACCCGGACGGAAAATGGATTGTCTTTACTTCAGAGCGGTCCGGTATTCCGCAACTCTACATCAAACCTGTTGACGGAGATATTCCTCCTCGGCTTTTGGTGAAAAGCAACTCTTTTCAGGATCAGGCAGCATTTTCACCAGATGGGACACAAATGGCTTTTGTCGCTTCGCACGAAGGAAATTCTGAAATATATATCATCCCGTTTTTACCGGACTCCCTTCAGGATGTTTCCAATGCAAAGAATTTGACCAAAAATCCTGGTGGTGATTTCAGGCCTGCTTTCTCTCCTGATGGAAAACACATTGCCTTCAGCAGTGACCGTGGCCACAAAATCGTACCCCATCCCCAATTCCCATTTGCACGTCAGCGCATAGGGGATATTTATTCGATGAATATCATGGGAGAGCAATTGAAAAGGTTGACGGATTCAGATTCGTGGGACGGAAGTCCGGTTTGGAAAGAGGATGGCTCAAAAATTATCTTCTACAGCGCAAGGAACGGGGATCCGGCAATTTTTGAAATGAACTCGGACGGATCTGACCAACATCAGGTTATCGAATTTGACGGACCGGCAGTTTCTCCCAAATTTCTGAAAAATGGTAAAGTGGTTTTTACAACTTGGAAAGGCGAAAGCGATTTTAAAATCATGCAGGCGGAATTGGGGACCAAAGAAGTCACTCCCCTATTTTCTAGCGCACCGGATTTGATGTTCAATATAGATGTACATCCAGACGGATTGATGGTTTTTCACGGAGGCAAATACCCTAAGAATCAAGATACAAAAGGAATATTCGGATTTGAAGGTGATGTATTGACAAAAGGACCGGACACCATATCAATTTCAGGCAAGCCAATCCAAATCTTCGGTGTCCGAAGGGCATTTGTAGCACCTCCCCAATTGGGAAATACTTTACTTTTTTATGACGCCTCAGATTTTCAAGGATTTTTTGATACCCTCAAACCAATGGGATACAGTGTTTTTTGGCTTCCTATACTTGTGATTCTGATGTTTCTGGCAGGAATTGTAAGCGGTATTATAAACAGAAAAAGCATCCCCTTTTGGAAATATTTGCTGCTCTGCTTAATTGTAATACTTTCAGGAATTACCGTTGCGGGAATTTTCCTTTTTGTGGATGCCATCAACCCGATGTCCATAAATGTGATCCGGTTGGTCATGGCAATATTGACTTTGGCCTTGGTTGCTTTGGGTTGGTGGTTTTATAAAAGAAAAACCCGACAAAAATCGAATCAAAAAGCGGTCTATCGGGTATCAGGCCTTTACAGTATCCTGTTTTTTGGACTTGCGGTATTTTCCCTTCTTTGCGCGGTCTTTATCAATCATTTGGTCCAAACAGCAATCCATTTTCACCAGGTTGATTATGTTTCAGGAGAGAAAAAGCCGCTTTTTATTTTTGACAAAGAAGCGAATACCAACCCTGCCAATTTTGGTGTTATCGACAGTAAGGTAACCCACGATGGCAAAGCATTGCTGTTTACGACAGGAAGTTTCAGGGGAAGACCACATACACAAGGGGATATCTGGAGTTATGATTTCCAGACAAAAAATGTGAGCAAAGTGTCAGATTCTCCCTATAATGATGGCTTTGCAGACTTGAGTGATGATGGTAAATTGGTTTTTCGAAGTGGTAGAACCGGTAATTTTGATATCTACCTTAAAACAAATGGTGAACTGACAAACCTTACCAACGATGTACACCGGGATAATTTTCCTGCTATTTCCAAGCAAGGCGATAAAATAGTATTTGCATCGGACCGACTGAGAGAGGAAAATGAATACAAGACAATGGACATTTTTATGATGAGGTTACAGGCAGACAATAGCTGGACCGAACCGGAAAAAATTTCAAGTGGAGAAGGACAAAATGCACATGCCCATTTTTCTCCCGATGGCGAATGGGTGATTTACACAACAGAAGGTTTTGGAATAAACGATGAACAGGCACTTATCCAACCTATTATTTTTTCGCCCCAGATGTATGGCGAAATCGTAGCCTACAATATTATCACCAAACAAAGAATCAGATTGACCCATAATAAATGGGAAGACGGGACGCCACTTTGGCTGAAATAAAAATAAAAATATTCTCTAAATTCAGAATTAAAATTCTTGCCCTATCGGGATTGCATGACGGATCAAACAGACCAAAAACCCAGGTTCTCCCCATTCTTATTTCTTGCAATCCTTCCGGCACTCTTGCTTGGAACCTACACCATGGCTTTTTCAGAGGTTCCGAGAACTCTTTGGATGATGAATCTTGGTTTCGGCATGATGGGCATCGCTTTGCAGTGGGTGTTCTTCAGGTTTAGACCGGTTTTCAAAAAGGTTAACCCCTACCCCATTATCCTGATATCGATACTATTATTGCTTCTGACTTTTTGGGATGATGGCTACCAGGATGTCCACAGATGGGTCAGTATTGGGAACTTTAAGGTCAATATTGGTTTGATTGTAAGTCCCCTGATTCTGATCCAGATTCATAAAATGGAAAATAAAATCATGGCCCTTTTGGTTTCCTTACTTTCAGTTTTGATTTTCCTTTTTCAGCCAGATGCTTCATTGGTAACCGCTTTTTCAGCAGCGGCTGTTATGCTACTATTCAGGAAAAATAGCTCAAACATCACCAAAGGCTTGATTTTGATTGCCGCTTTTGGTGCTTCGGTTTTTGCTTGGTACAATTTGGACAGTTTGCCTGCTGTCAGTTACGTGGAAGATATCCTATCACTAGCCTGGAAAATCAGCTGGGTTTTTGGCATTTGTTCAGTGCTTTCTTTAGTGTTGTTACCCCTTCCGTTTTTTGTATTGGCTAGCAAAGAAAAGAGGACAATGGCTTACAGTTTAGGCTTGTATTTCTCCCTGATTCTGTTGGTTACCATTTTTGGAAACTTCCCTGTAATGGTGATGGGTTATGGGATTTCTCCGATTATCGGATATTTTATTGGAATGGTTTGGTTGGGGGATGGGGTTTCAAAATCAAAGGAAAAAAATTTATAAAAAAACAACCCTCAAAATCACATTATACTGTGATAATGACGGTTTTAATCTACTTACTTTTATCTTTTTCACAAAAAATCACATTATACTGTGATTTTATTATTGAAAGAATCCCCCACTTTTTAATTTCCCACCAATTCTCCCCTCTCCCTTAGTCCCTTTGTGGGAAATACCTATCTTTGCACCTCGAAATAATTTAGCCAAAAATGATTACTGTAGATAACCTCTCCCTCAAGTTCGGCAAGAGAACCTTATTTGATGAAGTAAGCCTTAAATTCACACCCGGCAACTGCTACGGTGTCATCGGTGCCAACGGTGCCGGAAAATCCACTTTTTTGAAAATCCTATCCGGAGATCAGGACAGCACATCCGGTTCGGTTCATATCACTCCTGGCCAAAGGATGGCCGTTTTGAAGCAAAATCACTTTGAATTTGATGAGGTAGAAGTGCTGAAAGCTGTCATCATGGGCCACAAAAAACTCTATGCGATCATGGAGGAAAAGGACGCCATCTATATGAAGGAGGATTTTTCTGAGGCAGACGGGATCAAAGCTTCCGAACTTGAGTCGGAGTTTGCGGAAATGGACGGTTGGAATGCCGAATCCGATGCCGCTTCCCTCCTTTCCGGTCTTGGTATCAGTGAAGACTTGCATTACCTTAAGATGAAGGAACTTGCCGGTAACCAAAAGGTAAGGGTACTCTTAGCACAGGCGCTTTTTGGCAATCCTGATATCCTGATCCTCGATGAACCAACCAACGACCTTGATGCCCAAACCATCAATTGGCTGGAGGATTTCTTGGTGAATTTCAAAAACCTCGTGATCGTCGTTTCCCACGACCGTCACTTCCTCGATGCGGTTTCTACCCATATCGTGGACATTGACTTCAGCAAAATCAGGATTTATTCCGGCAACTATACCTTCTGGTACGAATCTTCCCAATTGGCCGCCAAACAGAAGTCGGATCAAAACAAGAAAGTAGAGGAAAAGAGAAAGGAATTACAGGAGTTTATTCTGCGTTTCTCTGCCAATGTTTCCAAATCCAAGCAGGCGACTTCCAGGAAGAAAATGCTCGAAAAACTCAATGTGGACGACATTCAGCCTTCTACAAGGAAATATCCGGGCATCATCTTCAAACCAGAAAGAGAAGCAGGCGATCAGATTTTTATGACTGAAAGTCTGGAATTAAAAGATGCCAACGCAATCTATTTCACGGATGTGAACCTAATGATTGACAAAGGAGACAAAATCGCGTTTATCTCCAAGACCAAGCAGGCCGTTACCAAGTTTTTCCAGACCATCATGGAAGAAATCCCTGTTCAAAAAGGAAGCTTCAAATGGGGTGTGACGATCAACAAAGCCTATTTGCCAAATGACAACTCCAAGTTTTTTCAGACAGACCTCAACCTGATCGATTGGCTCAAGCAATATTCAACCAATCAGGAGGAAGCATATGTAAGGACTTTCTTGGGAAGGATGCTGTTCACAGGGGAAGAATCCCTCAAGAAATGTGCAGTGCTTTCCGGAGGGGAAAAAGTGCGTTGCATGATCTCGAGGATGATGCTCCAAAATCCAAACCTCCTTGTCATGGATGAACCTACCAACCACTTGGACTTGGAATCCATCACGGCATTCAACAACGCCATCATAGATTACAACGGAACGGTGTTGATGACTTCCTATGACCACGCCTTTGTGCAGTCCACTGCCAACAGAATCATCGAATTTACCCCAAAAGGAACCATCGACAGAAGGATGCCTTACGATGATTATCTTGAATCAGCCGAGATCAAGGCCCTTCAGGAGAAGATGTATAAATAGATTTGAGACGCAAGACGTGAGACGAGAGACTTTGATGGTCCAAATTACAGGAGTATTTCTAAATTAAGATATTTGATGGATATTGGATATTTATTGATATTTTGATCTTCCCAAGCCTAATATCCTATATCAATCAGTATCCATTAATATCCCATTTTAGTAGATCACATTTAATTTATAGCCAAAGTTGCTTATAACTGCCATCATCATCTACCTCTTAGTCACTGTAGCGATAGGTGCTTGGTCATCGAAGCTGGTCAAAAACTCCAAGGACTTTGTATTGGCAGGGAGGCAGTTGCCACTTTTTTTGTCGGCCTCGGCATTATTTGCGACATGGTTTGGATCAGAGACCATCTTCGGCGCTTCTTCCGAATACCTTGAATCCGGCTTGCAGGGAGTAATCGAAGACCCATTTGGCGGAGCACTTTGTCTGGTTTTGTTTGGCGCTTTCTTTTTGAGACCGATGTATAGGATGAATGTCCTGACTTTGGGTGATGTTTATAAAAAAATCTTTGGTAAAAGGGTCGAGTTTTTCGCCTCCGTCCTTATGGTTCCGGTTTATTTCGGGTACGTGGCTGCGCAATTGGTAGCTATGGCCTTGATTTTAACAACTGTTACCGACTTGACCATCCAGCAGGGAATTATCATCAGTGCGGTAGTCGTGGTCTTTTATACTTTCCTTGGTGGGATGTGGGCGATATCGATTACCGATTTTATTCAGACGACGCTGATCGTGGTAGGCTTGGTTTGGGTAGCTGTTTTGGTAGCCCAAAAAGCCGGCGGGGTGATGCCGATTTTGGAATCTGCGCCTGAAGGAAGTTTCCAGTTTTTACCGGATCCGGACCCGATTTCATGGCTCAATTACCTGGGAGCATGGATGGTTTTGGGTTTGGGGAGTATTCCGAGTCAGGACATTTACCAAAGGGTCATGTCCTCCAAATCTGAGAAAGTCGCTGTCCAATCCACCTACTTGGCAGGGGGATTTTACGTAACGATTGGCCTCCTGCCATTGTTTATTGCGCTTGGTGCCAAGTTCCTTTATCCCGAAATCTACCTCGAAAACAAACAGCTTCTTCTCCCTGAAATGGTCCTCCGTCACAGTGGGATGCATGTTCAGATCCTGTTTTTTGGAGCGTTGATCTCTGCAATTATGAGTACGACGAGTTCGGGATTGTTGGCCCCTTCCGCCATTTTATCAGAAAACATCATCAAACCCTATTTTGGATCAAGATTAAAAGAGAAATATTTTCTTTGGATCTTGCGGGGCAATATTGTGGCCGTTGCCTTGATAGCAACAGTCATGGCACAATGGAAAACCAATATTTATGAGCTTGTGGCAGGTGCCTCGATTCTCTTGTTGGTCTCCTTGTTTGTGCCGCTTACGGCAGGATTATATTGGAAAAAAGCCTCCGAAATGGGCGCTTTGATGTCGATCGTCTTAGGGATGATTGCTTACCTTATGTTAGAAATGTTTGATTTGCCGATTTATACCCACATCCCTGCACTGTGCGTCAGCGCTGTCGCTATGATTGTGGGAACTTTGATTTTCCCTAAAAACAAATACCATGCTCCCCTATCCCATCATCAAACTTCTTAAAGGAAAAGAGATTTCAAGTCTCAGGAAACACCATTGGATTTTTTCGGGGGCGATTGCTGCCAAAGATGAAGCGCTAAAAAACGGAGAATTGGTACAGGTTCACAGCAATAAGGACCAACTTCTTGGTGTAGGCCATTTCCAATACGGTTCGATCATGGTTAGGATGGTGAGTTTCGAGGAGGAAATAATAGATCTGGATTTTTGGAAAAAGAGACTTGCCCAATCCTATCGTCTGCGTGAAGCTATCGGGCTGACAGACAATCCGGAGACCAATGTCTACCGCTTGGTTCATGGTGAAAGCGATGGGTTGCCAGGTTTGATCATTGACTTTTACAACGGCACCGCTGTCATCCAAACCCATCATATCGGCATGTATAGGCACGTGAAGGATATCAGTCAGGGGCTACAGTTTGTTTTTGGAACAAAATTGAAATGTGTCTATGACAAAAGTGCGGAGACTTTGCCAAGGGATTTGGGGGTTGAAAACAGGGTGGTTTTTGGTCAACCTGATACCAATATGGTGGTGGAATATGGCTGTCAGTATGAGATCGATTGGGAAAAGGGACAGAAAACAGGCTTTTTTGTTGACCAAAGGGAAAACAGGTATTTACTAGGCAAATACAGCAAAGGCAAGAAAGTACTCAACACCTTTTGCTATTCCGGAGGGTTCTCGGTTTCGGCCCTGAAAGCCGGTGCATCTGAAGTCCACTCGGTGGACATTTCGGCCAAGGCCATCGAACTGACCGACCGAAATGTGGCGTTGAACGCAGGATTTGAAGGAAAGCACATATCCATCGTTGCTGATGTGGTGAAGTACATCCGGGAAATCGAAACCGACTTTGACATCATCGTCCTCGATCCACCTGCTTTTGCCAAAAACCTAAAAGCCAAACACAATGCTGTTCAGGCTTACAAAAGGCTGAATCTCGAAGCGCTCAAGCATATCAAAAAAGGAGGGATTCTATTTACATTTTCCTGTTCTCAGGTAGTGGACAAACAGCTTTTTGCGAATACTATCACGGCGGCAGCCATGGAAGCAGGCAGGAATGTCAAAATCCTCCATTATCTTTCCCAACCCGCTGACCACCCGATCAATATTTTCCATATGGAAACGGAGTATTTGAAGGGGTTGGTGGTTTATGTGGATTGAGGAGGAAATTAGATTTGTGATGTGAGATTTGAGATGTGAGATAGGACCGATGGCGGATGCCAGATGACGGATGTTTTGGATGAGAGAAAGAAAAAGAATTCTTTGATATTGCATGTATCGCTTGTGAAAGAGCTAAGAATGCAAAAGACCTATACTTGTCACTTCGACCAGAGGGAGAAGTCTATTGGAAGGGATAGGATGAAGGTTGGAAATAGTATGTAGGGATGTTAAGAGGAAGGCGATTTAAAACAAGATTAACTCAATTATTCCCTCTGCGAAATCTGCGCGATCTGCGGGAAAAATTTCCATTCTTGGATTTGATCATAGTAAAGAACCTTATCAAATGAAAAGAATTCATCCTTTTTGACCATTCCTTTTGTTCCATAAAGAGAATTAGGCTTAATTTTAAACCAAAATAATAAACGAAATATGTACACAGGATTACAACATCTACATTCCGGTCTGGCTTATCTGGCTTTGGCTGCTTTGGTCATCGTGATGATTTACGCCTTGATCGGCTCATTGAGTGGTAGGGAATTCACCGAAAAGGACAGAAAATTTGCTATGATTGGGTTCATCTTGGCCCATATCCAATTATTGGTTGGCCTGATCCTCTACTTTGTAAGTCCTCTTGGATTTTCATTGTTGACTGGTGGTGGTGCTATGGGAGATAAAGTTGCTAGACTGACAGCCTTGGAACATCCGGTCATCAATATCCTTGCGATTATCATCATCTCCGTTGGATATATCCGTGCCAAAAAAATGACTGAAAGCCGTGCGCGCTTCCGCTCCATTTACATGATGTACGCGATTGGTCTGGTTTTGATTCTGTCAAGAATCCCTTGGTCAAGCTGGTTGGGTTGATCAGTAATAAGTCTCAGTATTCAGTGGGCAGTAAACACCACTGAGTACTGATATTTTGGTCTTGAAAACTAGATCTAATGGTCAAAAATAGTTGGTAAAACACCTTCTAACAGTC
>NZ_JANSUY010000021.1 GCF_024741135.1 Aquiflexum gelatinilyticum | reverse complement strand
AAATTTTTTAGTAAAAGTCACCAACTATTTTTGACCACATTACCGTTTTAATCAAAACATAAAATTTATAACCCCTTCGAAAAGAAATTTACTTTGATAGAAACCAGAAAAGCCAATAAAGCAAAGACCAAAGTAAATCCATCCACTGTTTTGTCTTTGAAATTCAATCCAAAAAACCTTTGTAAGATATAGCTGATGTATGAATCAGGCAAATCTTGAATCCCTGATTTTCTGAGAACTTCCCAATGCCAGTCTGTAAGCAGACAATAACCCCAACCATACCAAATCCCAAGAAAAACCCATGAGGCCAAAGTAAGAGAAATAACAGCCAAGTGCCACTTTCGAAGTGGCTTCCAAATCCAAGCAAACAAATTGAAACAAATCAAAAATGTATGAAAGACTATGAAAAAATGGTCTGCCATTTTCAGTAATTCACCCGACATAGCTGAAATGATTTATTCACCGCTGCCAAATTTCAAAGTTGGAATGGCTTTGCTAAACAATGAATATAACCCACCTAATGCGCCGGCAATCCCCGTCACAAAAGTGGTAGCCTGGTCTAGGAAATTTTTATCAAAATAACTGATCATGGCAACTGTCAGAAGGATAAAGCT
Source organism: Aquiflexum gelatinilyticum (assembly GCF_024741135.1). Lineage (GTDB taxonomy): Bacteria > Bacteroidota > Bacteroidia > Cytophagales > Cyclobacteriaceae > Cognataquiflexum > Cognataquiflexum gelatinilyticum. The sequence continues at coordinate 123,719 of NZ_JANSUY010000021.1, read as the reverse complement.
GAAAACTGCTATTTGGATTGTCCTCACGTTGCCATTCTTTTGCTCGTCTTTTTTAAATATCAGGATTTCTTCTTGGCTGACATGGCTGACGACAAAATGCCTAAAAGTTTTACTAAACAGTTTGGGCATTTCATATACTTCAGTCCTTACGAGAATCCCCTTTTGAAGCAATTCAATAATGACTTCTTTGTTGGAAAAATTGAAAAACCCCTCCATACTGAAATAGTAACAAACCTTCCTTTCATCAAAACTCAATTCCGACCAAATATTGGTATAGAATGCCTTGTTTGACCTTTGGTTTGTAAGAAGGATCGATTCAAGAACCGATTCATCATCGGAATCTTTAGGAGCAATTATCGGAATATATTCAAAATAAAAATTGCTGAATATTTGCGAAAAGCGGATTTGTTGGAACTTATCGACAAGCTTTTTATTCATTTCCTTCCATGAAATACCCGAACCCAATACCAAGATTTTATTTTGCTGTCTAGCTTCTTCCATGATGATGGGCAAAAGTCTGATCATCTCCTCACCAAGATCAATACAATGTAGGTTTTGGATAAGCCAAATTGATTTACCTTTCATTTTCTCTACCATTTCTCCTCCCCTATCAAGTGTAGGATTAAGGACGGCATCAATGACCCCAATGTCCGTAGGCTTTTTGTTGAATTTTTCCATCACCCATTTCTGGTTTAAGTCAGAGTCAAGCCCACAGATAAATACTTGCGATAAGTGCTTTTGGGAAGATCCTGTCCCCGATTCTATCAAGTCAAAATTAAAGTCTAAAAAATAAATCTTATTGGTCAGGCTCCTGATCAGCCAAACTGCAAGTACTATGAAAGTAAAAAAGACAATACTCACGAAAAGAAACAAAAATGGTTGGTGGGAAATGTTACGGTAGTAGGTACCCAAAAACCCAAATGAAGCCCTTTCATATTTTGCTTCGGGATCAGGCTGAACCTTCAACTTGTCCAAAGCTATAAAATCAGAAATAACAGGTTCATATTGTGTGGATAAACTTCCAAAAATAAGCCTCCTTGCCTCGTCATAAGAGTTCCAAAACCTATTTGGCTGAACTGAATCCCTGGTATCTTTTGTTGCTTCCCAATGATTTTTTTCATATTGGTATACCTTGGAAAATAAGACATAGCCAGGAATAAATCCAATGAGGAAAATCCACATTATAAAAAAGGCAACATAGAGGTTATGAAAGGGGGAATGAGTCCTTTGATCTTTGGGGAGTGTGTTATGATTTTCTTCGGAAGGCCTTTCCTCTTTTTGGTTTTCATTGTTTATCATTTTTCTGATATAAATAGAACCAACGAGGGTTAGCGCTACAAATATCAGGATAAACCAAAATGTGCCAGGACCTACCAAAAAAAACAAACCCCAGAAAGGAAATACCAGAATCAACGTAAGAGCAAGTATGTTACTGACCGCTTGCCGGTGGTTTGGTCCACCCCATACAGGACCCAGCCATATATACATCAACATTTTGGTATGAAGTGCGCCCAAAATAATGAGGACATACATGGCAAAAAAATGGAAATTGGGCTGGTTATAAAAATAAACCAAAAGGAATGAATAGACTACAAAAAACCCAATCATGACCATAAATTCAAAGGACTTTTTCTGTTTGGGAAACAGATAATAATAGGCAAACTTTTCCCACTGCTTGTATTTTGATTCCGGTTTGATCAGCTTATTGAAAAAAGAAATCAAAGCCAATATCGAAAGATAAACCAGAAGAAGAATCATAGTTTCAAAAGTGATCAAAGATGAAAAAACATGCTCCAAATGACCGTCTACCAAATAAATCATCCATAATGGCTGATCGTATTCATTACGTTTTTTGACAGGAACAAGGACCGCCTCATAGGCATGGCCATCGAGATAAAGCGGAATTTCCCAACTATGTTCCAATGCACTTTCATTGTCACTGTTTCCTTTCATGATGGAAGTGATTTCTTTCCATTTGGTCTCTGAAAGCATTTCTTTGAGGTTATCCACCGGTGCATCTATTTTTTGGCTTTTATGGATGACCAAGCCATCTTCCTTAAAAAGAATATACCTTCGAATGGAATCATAGGGGCTTTGGTATTTATCCCATGAAAAAGTAATTGCCTCAATCCGATTCTTTTTAAAGTCAAGCTTGCTGATCACAGACTCGATTATTGCACTGTCTAGCGAATAATGAGAGCCGATATAATTGACCTGGTCCTTGCCTTTTTCAAATTCTCCCGGAAAGGATTTCTTACCAAAAAAAAGAAAATATGCCCTTTGATTCAGGTTGATAAATGAAGGGTCATCAATCAATCCAAAGTTATTGATGTAAAGCCGGGACACGATACCGTCATTTTTGATCTCTATCAATTCATTGAATCCATCCCGATCAGAATCCCAAGATTCGATTGTACCTTTCCTTTCATTCAAATAGGATGAATACCCCTCTCTAACTTCAAGAACACTCCTTTCATGGATTTCTTCTTCGATGGGGTGGTGCTGTTTGAAAAAAGAAAACCCAAATCCCAACATTACCATTATACCAATCAGAGAAAGGCCCACATTATAAACCCTGAATTTGGTCAGCTTGTCTCCCTTCTGGAGGCCAAAAAGTGATATGATGGGAAGAGAAAAAAGCATCAAGGCTAGCAAAAACACCAAAATGGTAAGGTTAGTAAAGTCTACCCGACGGCCTATGGAGTCGTAATATGATTTTTTGATCACTCCCGCCAAAAAGAACCGCATATTTTCAATCACCACAGGAGTGAAATAAAGTAGATAAACCTCATCCTTATAGATTATTTCATGCTTGATGACAGGCAATCTAAATGGGTCAGCTTCAACTTTATCAAAAGCCGGGAGCATTTTTCCTACTTCGCTTTGGGGAAAAATCACCTTTCCTGAAGTGTCGGCCAAAAATATTTTTTCAAAAAACTGATGTCTGTCAATTTTTACAAAAAGGTTGTTTAATGGAAATGTAAATTCAGTATTCTTTATGCTGATATCAGGTACTTTGTTTCCATCTTCAACAAGTTCAATTTCTACAGCACCTTTAAATTGGCTTTTTCTCCCTTGCAGACTGAACAAAACCTTGTCCAAATTGGATTGAAAAGCATATTGGAAATGACCTTTCACCAGTTCAATATTCCTGATAGCCTGACCTTCAAGCTCTAATTTATTGGTATTTGACTGTTGAAAAAGTAGGAAGGCAATGACAACAATCGCCACCAAAAAGACTCCCCAAATTTTGAAGTTCTTAAAACCCATAAAAATTTTGATTAAAAATAGGATTGAATATACAAAATTTGTTGATAATCAAAAATATAATAACATCATTTCTTCGAAAAACTATATATACCCATCGATTATGGATCGCTTGCTAAATTTCCTTATGCCGGATTTGCTTGTCAGAAGAAAAGAAGATCTGTGATTTTCAATTATCAAAAAAATGGCAAAGCGCATCAAAATTCATCCATTTTTATTGACTGAAGTATCGCTTTGGGCAAAAATCTGTAAGAACTTACAAGTTGTCAGGAAAAAAAGATTTTGAATCCAGTGTTTTTTGCTTTTCTTTAAATATACAGGCATATTTATTGCTTATATTTGCAACTGGGAAAAGTTAAAAATCGAATAAAGAAAGTTATAAACACCAATTTCAATGAAAAAAAATCTTATCTATCTAGCGCTGTTTATTTTTTTATCAATGCCCTTGTTTGCCCAACAATCAGATTCAGTCAGTTCATCAAGCAATGGCAGTATCAGCAGTCAGTTTGATTTCCTGATGAAATCTTCCAATAATTATCAAGACTATAAGGTCATCAAAAAAACAAGCATTGAAAAATTCAAATCCAATGTCATCGATTCCCTGAATGTTTTCAAAAATCAATTGGTTACTGTCAACCAAAACCTGGGGGAACAGCAAGCTAAAATTGCAGGACTTGAGAAAGAAATTGCCGATACAAAAGTTCAACTCAGTACTGCAGAGGCGGCTAGAGACAATTTTGAATTTTTTGGAATGCCAATCTCCAAATCTGCATACAATAACCTCATGTGGACTATTGTCGCTGCTTTGACTGCCGCGTTTCTGTTTTTTTTATTCAAATACAGCCAAAGCCACAAGCTGATTTCAAAAGCACAAAAAGACCTTTCAGACACATTGGAGGAATTTGACCAACATCGAAAAAATACACTGGAGAGGGAGCGTAAACTCAAAAGAGAACTGGTGGATGCTATGAACGGAAAAATCAACTGATCCACTTAACCCAAAAAAAATCCCCCAGAAAAAATCTCTGCGGGATTTTTTGTTTCCAGATGGTTCTAAGTCAACAGAATTAATAACAATAGAATAATGATGATCGCCCCCACTGAAAGGTAAACACCACCTCCCATTTGCTTGGCTTCCACTTTCATATCCTTCAGTTCGTTTTTTACTTCTTTTCTTTCTTCCTTGCTCATTTCGGAGAAATCCATCGCTTTGATTTCTTCTACCCTCACTTCGATTTCGGAAAGTCTTTCTTTTTGCTCCGGTGACAATTCTTCCTTCACTTTTTTGTTGGAAGCGGCTGAGGCTTCCACCTCAAATGCAAAAACCATTACAAAAAAAGACAGTACATACATTAACTTTTTCATGTTGATTAGATTTTAATTGAGTCCTTAAGATAGTTTGAATATAGAATTATCCCTTCAAAATTCAATAATTAAGCCAAACTAGAATCAAGTAAAATGAATTTTAAGTGGCCATTCACCCGTTTTTTGGTTCCTAAGGTTTGATTATTATTTGTAATTTAGCCAATCTTTGAAACTCGGTTTTTCAGAATAACCTTATATATACCTCAACCCAATTGCCTCATGTCCCCAAAAGGAGATAAAAAACTTTTCTTGCTTGATGCCATGGCCTTGATATACAGGGCCCATTTTGCCTTCAGCAAAAACCCAAGAATCAATTCCAAAGGCCTAAATACCGGCATTATGCTCGGTTTTACCAATACCTTATTGGAGGTTTTGGAAAAAGAAAAACCTACCCACATCGCTGTGGCTTTTGATACCAAAGCACCCACCTTTAGACATGTACAGTTTGAGGCATACAAAGCCAACCGTCTCGAACAACCAGAGGATATTGAAGTGGGTATTCCATGGGTCAAGAAAATCGTGGAAGGATTCAATATCCCCATTTTGGAAATGGATGGTTTTGAAGCCGACGACATCATCGGCACCATTGCCAAAAAAGCAGAGCGGACAAGTTTTGTGGTATATATGATGACGCCGGACAAAGATTATGGACAGATTGTAGATGATCATATTTTCCTGTACAAACCGGCCTTTATGGGCAACGGAGTTGATATTATGGGTCCAAAGGAAGTCTGTGCCAAGTGGGACATCGAACATGTGGATCAGGTCAGGGATATTTTGGGACTGATGGGAGATGCTGTGGACAATATCCCCGGGATCCCCGGAATAGGTGAAAAAACTGCAGTAAAATTTTTAAAGGAATTTGGTTCCGTAGAGGGATTGCTTCAGAATACGGACAAACTCAAAGGGAAGCAAAAGGAAAATGTGGAGAACTTTGCCCAACAGGGATTGCTTTCCAAAGAACTCGCCACCATCAAAATCGATGTTCCTGTGTCCTTTGACGAAGTCGCCCTTCACTACGATGGACCAAATGAAGAAAAGTTAAAAGCCATCTTCTCCGAACTTGAATTCAGGACTTTGACACAAAGGGTATTTGGGGAAAAAATGAAAAAGGCTCCGGCAAAAATCAGTGAGCAGTTGGGATTATTCGGACCTGTGGATTCAGGAAAAACTGTTTCCCCAGCCATAGAAGAAGAAGAATTGACAGAAGAAGAAGTTCCTACTCCGGAAGTCCCTCAAGTCTATGACAGTATCCTCACTACGGCAAATGATTACCATAAAGTGGAGGGAGAAACAGCCATTAAGGAATTACTCTCTTATCTGGAGCTTCAGGATGAATTCTGTTTTGACAGCGAAACTACCTCACTCAATCCCAATGAGGCCGAATTGGTCGGACTTTCCTTTGCCTATGTTCCCGGTGAGGCATTTTACATTCCTTTCCCCTCAGATCAGGAAAAAGCAAGGAAACAACTTGAGCTTTTCCGGGGGATATTTGAAAATGAAAACATCACCAAAATAGGTCAGAATATCAAATATGACATGCTTGTGTTGAAAAACTACGGCATGGAAGTCAAAGGCAAACTCTACGATACGATGCTTGCCCATTACCTGATCGAACCTGAAGGAAAGCATTCCATGGATTGGCTTGCTCAACAATACCTGAGCTACAAGCCTGTATCCATCGAATCCCTTATCGGTAAAAAAGGTAAAAATCAAGGTACCATGAGGGATGTTGACGTGGATGAAGTTGTCGCTTATGCAGCAGAAGATGCTGACATTACGCTAAAACTGAAGCAAAAATTTGACCCTATCATCAAGGAGAATGGCCTTGAAAAATTGCTCCATGAAGTTGAAAACCCCCTCATTGAAGTCTTGACAGATATGGAATTTGAGGGAGTAAAAATAGATACTGCAAGTTTGGCTGAACTCTCAGTTCTTTTGGATGAAGAAAGTAAAGTCATCGAAAAAAGGGTTTATGAATTGGCCGGGGTTCGGTTCAACCTCGCTTCCCCAAAGCAGTTGGGTGAGGTACTTTTTGAAAAACTCAAACTCGATCCCAAAGCCAAAAAAACCAAAACCGGTCAATATGCCACGGGAGAGGAGATTTTGAGCAAGCTTGCCAACGAACATGAAATTGCGGAGGCAATCCTAGAATACCGTCAAATGGTGAAGCTGAAATCCACTTATGTGGATGCACTTCCGACCATGATCAATCCAAAAACAGGAAGGGTTCATACCACCTACAACCAATTTGTCGCCGCCACAGGAAGGCTTTCTTCCATCAATCCGAACCTTCAAAATATCCCTATCCGGACTGCAAGAGGCCGTGAAATCAGGAAGGCATTTGTGCCGAGAGATGAAAACCATGTGATCCTATCGGCCGATTATTCTCAGATCGAACTGCGCATCATGGCTGCGTTTTCCCAAGATGCATCCATGATCGAAGCTTTCAAACAGGGCAGGGACATTCATGCTACTACTGCTGCCAAGATTTTTAAAGTCCCTTTGGAAGAAGTGACTACTGACATGAGAAGAAAGGCAAAGACAGCCAACTTCGGGATCATTTATGGAATATCGGTGTTTGGCCTCTCCCAAAGACTGGCTATCCCGAGGTCAGAAGCCAAAGAAATCATAGATGCCTATTTCACAGAATTTCCTGCTGTAAAAGAGTATATGGACGGCGCGATCGAAAAGGCCAGGAAAAATGAATATGTAGAGACCATTCTTGGGCGTAGACGCTACCTCAGGGATATCAATTCCCGCAACATGACCATGCGTGGCTTTGCCGAGCGGAATGCCATCAATGCCCCGCTTCAGGGTTCGGCCGCCGACCTCATCAAAGTCGCGATGATCCATGTGTACAGATGGATGAAAAAAGAAAAACTCAAATCCAAGATGATCCTTCAGGTGCATGATGAATTGGTTTTTGATGCCCACAAGGACGAGGTGGAATTGCTGCAAAAAGAAATCCCCAAACTCATGTGTAATGCCGTCAAAATCGATGTTCCACTTGAGGTCGAGACAGGAATAGGAAAAGATTGGCTGCAAGCTCACTAAAAAGACACAAGATATGAGACATGAGATTTGAGATAGTTTCTACGAAGGAATAGAAGCAATCTTATAAATTAGAAATCCCTAATCTTGAAGAAATCCACACAAAACTCAAAACCAAAAATTTCAATTTCTTTTACACCAAATCTTCAATTCACGAGAAATCTGTCTCTTGTCTCACATCTTGCGTCTCACATCTTAAATAATGGCTAAAACAAAAACCACCTTCTTCTGTCAAAACTGTGGCGCACAAAGCCCCAAATGGATCGGGAAATGTCCCGCTTGTGGGGAATGGAATACCTATGTAGAAGAAGTCATTCAAAAGGAAGAAGCAGGCAAGGGAAATTGGAAAGCTTTAGGAACAAGGGAAAAAAGGGCCTCCACACCAAAGCGCCTGTCGGAAATCAACTTTGAAGAGATGCCGAGGACGGTGACCCATGATGCCGAATTGGACAGGGTCTTGGGCGGAGGAATCGTGCCAGGTTCGTTGGTGTTGATTGGGGGTGAACCTGGTATCGGGAAGTCCACGTTGATGTTGCAGATTGCACTTTCATTGCCAAAAGTAAAAGTACTTTACGTCTCGGGAGAGGAAAGCGAGGCCCAGATCAAGATGCGTGCAGAGCGGATGGCTTTCAAATCGGATAATTGCTACGTTCTTTCTGAGACGAACACGCAGCAGATTTTTCAACAGATAGAAATACTTCAGCCTGATTTATTGATCATCGATTCGATCCAGACATTGCATAGTCAATATGTGGAATCGGCTGCAGGTTCAGTTTCTCAAGTCCGCGAATGCACAGCTGAGTTGATGAAATTTGCTAAAGAAACAGGCGTGCCGGTCTTTCTGATCGGCCACATTACCAAAGACGGTTCTATCGCAGGCCCCAAGGTCCTCGAGCATATGGTGGATACCGTGCTTCAATTTGAAGGAGACAGACACCTCTCCTACCGGATTCTAAGGACTTCCAAAAACAGGTTTGGCTCCACCAATGAGCTTGGAATTTATGAAATGCGTGCCGAAGGCTTGCGACAGGTAGCCAATCCATCAGAGATTTTGCTGACGCAAAGGGAAGAGGTTCTCAACGGTGTCGCCATCGGTGCCATGCTCGAAGGGAACCGCCCCCTTTTGATAGAAATCCAATCTTTGGTCAGCCCTGCCACCTATGGTACGCCACAGCGGAGCAGTACAGGTTTTGATGCAAAGCGGTTGAATATGCTTTTGGCAGTCCTGGAAAAAAGAGGGGGAATGCGCTTGGGTCAGCAGGATGTTTTCCTGAATGTCGCCGGCGGGATGCGAGTTGACGACCCTGCCTTGGACCTTGCGGTGTGTGCTTCTCTGGTTTCTTCTTATGAAGACAATCCTGTTCCGGAGGACATCTGTTTTGCAGGGGAAGTGGGATTGGGAGGAGAAATCCGGGCTGTCAACAGGGTTGAAAACCGTATTGCAGAAGCTGAGAAATTGGGTTTCAAGCGGATTATGGTTTCCAAATATGCCATCAAGGGTTTGGATGTAGACAAGTACAAGATTCGGGTTATTGCTGTCAGCAAACTTGAAGAAATGTATCAGAGGCTGGTGGGGAATTCGAATTAAAAATGATGAATTTAGAATGCTAAATGGACGCTGTGACCACTGTGCCATGCCCTCGGTGGTAGATAATTGCGGCTATCCCTTCAGCCCTGAAAGGGCGAGATTTGACTAAGAGATTATTCCGCCCCTTCAGGGCTCATGAGGATCTAATCTGAATTTAAGGATGGGCTGCACCCATCCCTTTGGTATCTCGCCCTTTCAGGGCTTGAACCGAGAAAAAACAAAAACGCTGTGATCTCTGTGCCCGTGTCCTAGTTGGTAGAAAAAAAGATTTAACCACAGATGAGCACAGATTTTCACAGATGGTTATTAGAAACATTGGAAAATCTTTAACGCATTTATCGCAATGGTTTCGCTAAGAACCCAAGGTGAATTTCTTAGAGGCTTTGCTCTTTTAACTCCGCATGATATAAATTATAGTTTTTTCTCCGTGTCTTACGCGTCCTCTGAGCTGAATTTAATGTTTGCGTCTTCGCGCCTTCGCGGGACACATTCTCTTTTTTTCTGCGTCAATCTGCGCTATCTGCGGGAAAAAATCTTTAACACAGATGAACACAGATTTTCACAGATGGTTAGAGGTAACATTGGAAAATCTTTAACGCATTGATCGCAATGATTTCGTTAAGAACATAAGGTGAATTTCTTAGAGGCTTTTTCTTAGCGTTTTTGCGCCTTCGAGGGACATGTTTAACCACAATGTGCGCAATGGTTTAGTTAAGAACGTAAGATTAATTTCTTAGAGACTTTGCTCTTTTTGTCTCTGCGTGAAATATTTTCATTTTTCTATGAGCCATTCGTGAGCTGTGGTAAATTCCATTGAGATACCTTTGGGTCCTTTGAGGTAAAATGAAATCGAATACCTTAAATTTCAATTATACCTCTGATTATCAATAATATAATATTTTTTTGTAAATTAGATTTGTTTTTAATTCTATTCACTTTTCAATCCCATAGCCATGTCAGACCAACCAGAAAAACTCGATTCAAAACCAGAATTTACAGGAAGGCGCCTTGTGATGCTTGCTCCTGATGCAAAATTCAGTGACATCGCCTCACAGGCAGAGGATGCTTCTCTCCGTCTTGCAAATTCTTCAGAATACAAATCCCACGAGGAAGATTATATCAATGCCTTTGATCAGGCGGATGGGATTGTTTTTGAAAGATTCGGTGTCGCGGTCATCAATGAAAACCATGAAGCAGAGATCAATACCCTAACGACAGCTTCCAGAACAAAAAGTGTATTCCTTTATGATGAACCCGAGCGCTTTGTTTATGCCTTGGCAGAGGTTGGGGCCTCGGGTGGAGGCGGTTTTTGGCAATGGCTTTTACGGTTATTGGGGTTCGGCCCCAAACCCCCAGTCACTACTCCACCAAGCGATCCCAAGCCTGTAGATCCCAAACTTCCAGACTCTTATTCGGATAATGCTTCAGCGTATTGGGGGGTACAAGCAGTGAGGGCTTTGAGTAGTCCCTATACAGGGAAAAACATCCCAATAGCCATACTTGACACCGGATTCCTGATTGCACATCCTGATTTTCAGACAAGAACAATACAGACAAAATCCTTTATTTCGGCAGAGGATGTCAATGACCTCAATGGTCATGGGACGCACTGTACCGGAATAGCTGCAGGAGGATTGCGGGGTTCCAACAACAGCAGGTATGGGGTCTCTTCCGAAGCAAAGATTTTTATAGGAAAAGTCCTGTCCAATGCGGGTTCCGGTTCGGACTCGGGCATCTTGGCAGGTATGGATTGGGCCATGGCTAATGGATGTAAGGTAATTTCGATGTCTTTGGGAGCGGCCACAAGACCCGGCCAAAGTTATTCCCGGATTTATGAGGACATTGCCAAAAAAGCGCTCGGATCAGGCACATTGATTATCGCAGCAGCAGGAAATGAAAGCCGAAGGTCTTCCAATATTATCCAACCTGTCGGGCATCCTGCCAACTGCCCCTCTATCATGGCGGTAGCAGCAATAGACAGGTTCCTCAAAGTTGCTGATTTTTCCTGCGGTGCCATCAATGGAGACGGAGGGGAAATCAATATTGCCGGGCCAGGGGTATCAGTGATGAGTGCATACAAAGCACCTCAAAACTACATTTCGATCAGCGGTACCAGCATGGCAACCCCATTTGTGGCAGGGGTGGCAGCCCAGTTGTGGGAGAAAAACCCAAGCGCCACTCCCAAGCAGATTTGGGACTTGCTTGTGTCCTCGGCAAGACCCATTGGCTTGCCGTCAAGTGACGTAGGGGCAGGACTTGTCCAAAGCCCTCAGTAATTTTAACCAGTATACCTATTAAAAAATGGCAAAGCATCCAACCAAATTCATAGCCTCCATAGAGGAAAAAGAGATCGCAAATATCCAAGATATTGCTCGGGTCCTTGAAGGCAAAGGCTGTAAAATCACCAATATCCTCTCCTTTACCGGGGTAATTTGTGGGGAAATATTTGGGGATGAATCCAGCCTTCAGGAATTGAAAGTCAAAGGAATCAAACACATAGAAGAGGATGGAGAGGTGAAGGCTTTTGGGGGTTGAGGGATGAAAGGGGTTTTAAGGTTGAAAGGTTCGAAGGTTCTAAGATTAGAAAGTTTAAAGGTTTTTTTGGTCCACACGGCGGTAAAAAGTAAGAGGTGAAAGGTGGTTTAGCCTTCACCTTGTCCTATCGACCAGAGGGAGATATCTTTTTGAAGTACGAAGTTGGAGGTAGGAAGTACGACTGAAAGCAAAGGTATTTTTTACTCCAAAAGTCATCCATCAAATACCCTATTCTAAAACCGACATTTTTATATATCTTGAATGCCTTCAATACCCACCTATCTTCTGATGAAAAAACTCATTCTTGCCATCCTCCTTCTTGGCGCCTTCCAACTCTCGGCACAGGATTTCAAAGAAATCAACAACACCCTCAAATATAGAAACATAGGCCCCTTTCGTGGGGGTAGGTCGGTAACTTCTTCCGGTGTGGTCAGCGATCCTCTGACCTACTATATGGGAACCACGGGCGGTGGTGTCTGGAAAACAGAGGATGCGGGACAGCATTGGAATAACATTTCTGATGGATTTTTTTCTACCGGTTCGGTCGGTGCGGTATCTGTATCCGAATCCAACCCCAATATCGTCTATGTCGGCATGGGTGAGCATGCACCCCGTGGCGTAATGACCTCCTATGGCGATGGGGTCTACAAATCTACCGATGCCGGCAAAACATGGAAGAAAATGGGATTGGAAAAAACCCAACACATTTCAAGGATCGTCATCCACCCTACCAATCCAGATATCGTTTATGTAGCTGCACAAGGTGCGCTCCACGCGCCTAATGAAGATCGAGGTGTATACAAATCTAGCAACGGCGGTGAGACTTGGGAGAAGGTACTTTTTGTAGACAATAAATCCGGTGCCGTGGAACTGTCCATGGACATGAAATATCCGGAAGTACTCTATGCCGCTATGTGGGAGCATCAGCGTCTTCCATGGAAAGTCATCAGCGGAGGGCCGGGCAGCGGTCTTTACAAGTCTACAGACTCAGGCAAAACCTGGAAAATGCTTTCCAACGGACTTCCCAAAGAAAAAGGGAAAATGGCCATTGCTGTTTCTAGAGCCAATTCAGATAAGGTGTATGCTTTGATAGAAAGTGATTCAGACAAAGATCAGGGTGGACTTTTTGTTTCTGAAAATGGTGGCATTGACTGGTCTATGGTCAGTGGCGATAACAGACTGGTACAAAGAGCCTGGTATTACATAGAAGTTTTTGCGGATCCACAGGATGAACATACGGTGTATGTGCTCAGTGCCCCGGCCCTTCGCTCGATCGATGGGGGTAAAAACTGGGAAGTTCTACCGAGTGCCCATGGCGATTACCATGACCTATGGATCAATCCCAAAAACTCAAAAAACATGGTTATGTCAGACGATGGTGGTGCGGCTATTTCATTCAATGGGGCCAAAACCTGGTCCACCCAAGCCAATATGCCGACTGCCCAAATGTATCGGATCAATACCGACAACCAAATCCCCTACCGTATCTATGGCGGACAGCAGGACAATACCTCTTTGGTGATCAACAGCATGGCCTTGGGAAGGGGTGGTATTTCTCAAGAGCATTGGAATTACTCCGCAGGTGGAGAAAGTGCATTTTTGGCATTCAATCCTGATGATCCTAGATATGTTTTGGGAGGCAGCTACCTCGGTACCATCGAAGTACTCGACCACAAATCCTTGGGAAGTACCAATATCATGATCGCGCCGATTCAATACCTTGGCAGAAATGCCAGCGACATGAAGTACAGATTCAACTGGAATGCCCCGATCATCTGGTCACAGCATGAACCCGACACCTATTACCATGGATCGCAGTATGTCCTGAGGACAAAAGACATGGGCCAAAATTGGGAAGTAGTCTCTCCCGATCTGACCAAAAATGAAAAGGAAAAGCAGGGAAAAGGTGGAGGTCCTTACACGAATGAGGCAGTAGGTGCAGAAAATTATGGTACCACCAGCTATATCATGGAATCTCCCCACGAAAAAGGACATATCTGGACAGGCAGCGATGACGGACTTGTGCACCTGACCCGTGACAATGGAAAGACATGGACCAACGTGACGCCAAAAGGCTTGACAGAATGTCTTATTAACGCTATTGAAGTTTCCCCACACGATCCTGCAACTGCCTATATTGCTACCACCCGCTACAAATTCAATGACTATACTCCTGCTATCTATAAAACCACAGACTATGGAAAAACCTGGACAAATATCAGTAAAGGAATCCCTTACGGTGCGTTTACCAGAGTAGTGCGGGAAGACAATGTGGTAAAAGGCCTATTGTATGCAGGCACAGAAACCGGGATCTACCTTTCCCGAAATGGAGGTACAAGCTGGGCACCTTTTCAGTTGAACATGCCGGTCACTCCAATCACTGACCTTAAAGTAGCCCACAATGACTTGATCGTTGCCACTTCGGGCCGCTCTTATTGGATCTTGGACGACCTTAACCTTGTCCGAGAAATCAAACCATCAGTTGATAAACCCCTCCTCTATCAACCTGACGAGGCGATGTTGGGAAGTTGGTCTTCTCCTTTGAATGGAAACAGTGAGGATTTTAAGGGAACGCATCCTTTTGAAGGTGTCAATCCTGCCAATGGGGTGGTGATTTATTACCACTTGCCGGAAGCTGTGAATGACTCGACAGCATTGAGCTTGGAGATCAGGGACGAAAACGGGGAATTGGTAAGGACTTTTTCTAGCAAGAAAGACCCCAAATTCATCAGATATGATGGAGGCCCCTCTCCAGAACCTGTTTTGACTGTCAAAAAAGGAGTAAATAGATTTGTCTGGAACATGCGCTATACTACTATGCCGGGTGTGCCTTCTGCCTACTTGGAAGCAAGTTTCTCAGGACATAAGGCCATCCCGGGTAATTACACTTTATTATTGAAATCCCCTCTGGGAGAAAGCAGCAACACCGCCAAGATCGTTGACAACCCGGATTTTGGACTGAGTACTGCTGACTATCAGGAATACCACGCCTTTTTGTCCAAGATGGAAGCCGAGCTTACTTCCATGCATACCATGATCAATGAAGCTATGGCTTACCAACAGCAACTGAAGCCCCTTTTGGCTAAAATCAAAGGCGATGAATCCAAAAAAGAACTGCACACCGCCGGAGCAAACCTGCTGAAGGATATGCAGGCTTGGGACGAGGATATGCTTCAGCGCAAGTCCAAGGCCTATGACGATGTCGAAAACTTCCCCAATAAATTCACTGCCAACTACCTTTACCTGATTAATCAGACCGAAAGTTCGATTCCAAGGGTAAATCAAGGATCCAAAGACCGCTTCGAGGAACTGACCAAGGAATGGGAAGTCCTGAAAGCCAAGGGCGAAAAGCTGTTGAAGTCCACCATACCTGCTTATAACAAATCCTTGCAGGAAGCGGGGATTGGGGTTTTGTACGGAAAGTAAGGGGATTGGGAGTTTGGAAGATTGGAAAGTTTTAATGTTGTAAAGTTCAAAGGTTGGGAAAGGTTTAGAGTTAACAAGTACTAAGTATTCTGAATGGGAAAAAGGTGACAGAGATCTCATTCATCAGAGACCCTTCGCATCACTCAGGGTGACGCCCCCTTAAGGAAGGGGTCAGAAGTTGGAAACCCCTTTTTCTTTACTTTTTTGATCTGATCAAAACCTAAAAATTACCGATTTGGGACTTTTGGAATATTTTGAGGAATTTAATTCCGGAAGGTGATATATTTGAATGCAACTCAAAAGGGTTTTATGATTCTTTGACCCTGCCTCCCCAAAAAACCATACCTCATTAAAAATCAGAATTCCCTTTATGGAGCAAATCGTTTATTCTATCAATGACATTGTCTGGAGTAATGCCCTCATCCTTCTTTGTCTCAGTGCCGGCATTTATTTCTCGGTTGTTACCCGTTTTATGCAGGTGCGGTATTTCAAGGAAATGGTCCGCCTGCTTTTTGTCGGTAAATCCTCCTCCAAAGGAGTATCTTCTTTCCAGGCTTTTGCGATAGCGATGTCAGGAAGAATCGGAACCGGAAACATCGCCGGTGTGGCAACAGCCATTGCCATGGGTGGACCCGGAGCGGTTTTTTGGATGTGGGTGATTGCTTTTTTAGGGGCAGCTTCAGCCTATATCGAAGCGACTTTGGGGGTTTTGTACCGTGAAGTGAAGGATGGGCAATACCGAGGTGGTCCTGCATTTTACATTGAAAAGGGTCTCGGCATCAAGTGGTACGCAATTCTTTTTGCCTTTGTCACCATCTTGAGTATGTCACTGCTGCTGCCCGGTGTACAGAGCAACAGCATTGCCCTGAGTGTCCAATCCGCATTTTCCATTCCTGTTGAAATCACTGGAGGCATTATCTGCTTGCTGCTTGGCCTGATCATTTTTGGCGGGGTAAAAAGGATTGGCAAAGTAGCTGAGATCGTCGTCCCTTTTATGGCATTGGGCTATATCCTGATGGCGCAGACGATCATCTTTCTTAATTTCTCTGAAATACCCAATGTCTTCCGACTCATTGTTGGATCGGCATTTAATCTGGAAGCTACCTATTCCGGTGTGTTTGGAATGGCAATCGCCTGGGGAGTAAAAAGGGGGATATATTCCAATGAAGCAGGACAGGGCACCGCGCCTCATGCCGCCGCCGCAGCAGAAGTCAGTCATCCTGCCAAGCAGGGATTGGTGCAGGCTTTTTCGGTGTATATCGATACCTTATTTGTCTGTACGGCTACGGCATTTATGATTTTGTTTACGGGACAGTTTAACGTCATCAATCCCGAAGGGGGATTTATTGTAGAAAATATGCCTGGGGTTTCCAT
The DNA here is from genome assembly GCF_024741135.1 of Aquiflexum gelatinilyticum. Taxonomy (GTDB): domain Bacteria; phylum Bacteroidota; class Bacteroidia; order Cytophagales; family Cyclobacteriaceae; genus Cognataquiflexum; species Cognataquiflexum gelatinilyticum. Next base: position 107,110 of record NZ_JANSUY010000021.1, on the reverse strand, counting down.
CGGAGCAGAATACACCCAAAATGCCATCAGTCACCACTTCCCTTCCATCGGAGCAGGTTTTGTGGCTGTGGCTTTGATGTTCTTTGCTTTTACGACTATCATGGCGTATTACTATATCGCCGAGACCAACCTGAGTTATTTACAAAAAGAAGGAAAGCAAAAATGGCCGACTTATGTCTTGAGGGTTTTGATTCTGGTGGCGACCTTTTATGGTTCGGTGCGTACGGCCGAATTGGCCTGGACCTTTGGTGACATCGGGGTGGGTCTGATGGCCTGGCTCAACGTCATCGCCATCCTGCTGCTCCGTAAGCCAGCTTTGGCTGCGCTGAAGGATTTCAAAAAACAAAAAGACGCAGGTCTGGATCCGGTTTATGATTATGAGGGAGAGAAGGAAAGGTGGAGTAAGTAGGAGATTCTTGAATTGGAAGATTGAAAAATTAAAAGTTTAGAAGGTTTTAAAGTTGAAAGGTTGGTTTAGTTAGAGGTTAGAAGTGAGAAGAGTATATAAGTACCATGAACCAAGTACCATGTATCCCAAAGGAAAAGGGAAATTGGTGTAAGAAACCTATCCTTGTCATATCGACCAGAGGGAGATATCTTTTTAAAGGATGAAGTGAGAAGTGAGAAGTCAGAAGTATGAAAAAGTAAAAGGTAAGAGGTGGTGAGTACGAAGTACCAAGCACGAAGTATACGAGTGGGAGAGAATTACCCTTCATCCTGAAGGAGGTACGACTGAAGGATCTCATATACTTTAAGTGGGACTCTTCGCTGCACCACCAATGACGTGAATCTCTTGATCGTCACCCTGAGTGAAGCGAAGGGTCTCTTTTTTCTGAGATCTTTCATCCTCGTACCTCGAATTCAAGATGACGCAAGACCAACCGTCATTCCTTTTCTGAACATTTTCTAAATGTTGGGGACTCAGAGTGACGGACCCGTCAAACATGACCTTTGGACTCAACTTTAAAACCTTTCAACTTTTTAACTTTAAAACTCTTATTTTACAATCTCTCTTAACTTTACCAGAATTCAGTCTCCTGTCTCAGGTCTCATATCTCCTGTCTCAAACATGAAACTACCCAAAGCAATTATTTTCGATATGGATGGGACATTGGTGGATAATATTCCTTATCACCGGGATGCATGGCTGGAGTTTTTGCAGAAACACGGCATCCACCTCAATGCATCTCAATTCCATGCCCAAAACCATGGGACGATAGATGAAATGATGCAGCGGTTTTTTCCACAGATCCAAGATCCTTACCAGCTATATGAGCTCGGACAGGAAAAAGAACGCACCTACCGTGGAATATACCGACCCCATATCCAGGAAGTAAATGGTCTGACCGCATTTCTCCAAGCCATAAAGGCCAAAGGCCTCCAATCCCTTTTGGCCACCATGGGTGACCAACCCAATATTGATTTTACTTTGGACAGCCTCGAGATCCGTTCTTATTTTTCCTTTACCACCGGCGGGCATGAAGTCAGCAAGGGCAAACCCGACCCAGAGATTTTCCTGCTGAGTATGCAAAAGGCGGGGCTGAGGCCGGAAGAATGCCTCGTCATCGAAGATTCCCAAGGAGGAATCTTGGCGGCAAAGCGTGCCGGAATCCAGGTTGTTGGGATCAGTACGTCAGAAAGCAAGGAAACTTTGCTGTCCTTGGGTTGTGAATGGGTGGTGGCGGATTTTGAGGAGTTAAAAAGATTAATGTTTTTGTAGACTACTTTATTCTAAATTGATTTTTTCCTTATCAATTTAAATCATAGCCTATTTTATTTCTTTGTTAAAGAATTAAATAACAATAATTTCACTAACCTACATTGACATAAAAGATGTTCTTTGACTTTTTTGAAACACCGATACCTCATTTTTACAGCTACTTTTTTTCTTGACAAAAAAAGTAGCCCAAAAAGTCAAGACTGCGGAATCCTATCCACGCACAAGGCCGGTGCCGGCCCGGTCCGCAGTCATTCCTCCCCGCCTCTAACATAAGAGGTTCAGTTTTAGAAGTAGACATGGAATTTTACTTTTTCCGATATAAATACGGGGCAGGCTTTGACAAAAAAAGTAGCCAATACAAAAAGATGGGGTATCATTCCTCCCCGCCTCGAACATATGAGGTTCCGTTTTAATCCGAAAAATTCTACCTAGTCTTTCCGTGAAAAGTAGGTACTGGATAGTGATATCTAATCGTTAAAATATTCCTGCTTGAGCAGCTCGACCTTTACTGTTTTGCCTGAAAGCTGGGTTACTTTCCATTCCTGCCTGTATTTTCCGCCCCAAAAATTTACCTCCACTTCGACAATATCTCCTTTGAGGGTCCATTTTCCTGCAAAATCTGCAGTGACAATTGGAGGTGTTCCGCAGAAACCTGAATTGGCACGGTGGATAAGTTTGCCGTTTTTTTGGAAAACATAGCCGTAGGTATTCTCAGGAAGTTTGCTGCTGCGGTCCATAGTAAAACCGGTTTCTTCAAATTGGATATTGGTCCAGGTACCGAGGGGAAATTCACCGGATTCTAATTCAAGCGTTTCCTGTTCTATGCATGATAAAAGCAGGAAACAAATGGCGAGCATTGGAAAGGATTTTTTCATAGGGTCACGATTTTGAAACCATGACGGGAAGAAGGCAAGAAATGTTGAGGTGTAAATTTTTTTTATAACCATAAATGAGTTGAAAGGAAAGTAGAGGGTTATAGGATATCAGGCATAAAATATTCTAAACCCTTTAGTTTAATTAAACTCTTTTTTTACAGCTACTTTTTTTCCCCGATAAATACGGGGCAGGCTTTGGAAAAAAAAGTAGCCCAAAAAGTCAAGACGGCAAAATCCTATCAACCCACAAGGCCTAGGCCGGCCTCCCGAAGCTACAGGATCATTCCTCCGCGCTGTTATCAATTAAGATTAATTAAAAAAATAGCATTAGAAAAAGGAGGATAGTTTGAAAGATACAAAGGCAATAAACAAAATTTGATTTTCAAATATTTTTTACTAGGTTTATAGTAATCAGAGTTTCTTGATCACCCCTACAAGCACTCTGGGTCAGTTTCACATGGTATCAAAGGTAAGGCTAAGGTAAGGCAAACACGGAGTATCCCCTACTCTGACACGGAGTATCGGTAACTCAGACACGGAGTATGGGTAAGGGAACTATAACGGAAGTATAGGGGAACTATAACGGAAAGTATACGGAACTATGGCTAGACAGACAGGAATATTTCGCTTTAAAGGCAAAATGGGTGGCCTCGATTTTTACCAAAGCGAGGGGGTGGATATGGTTCGGACAAAGACAGGTCCGACGACCGAACAATTCAAAAATGACGATGCCTTTGAAAATTCGAGGAAAAATGCTTCGGAATTTGGGACGGCAAGTAGCGTGGCTGGGAAACTTAGAAGGGCGATTTTATCTAAGCCGTGTCCCAACGTGGACCCGAATTTCAATGGTAGGTTTACCAAACTTTTTGTGTCCATCTTGGGGACAGACCCCATCAATCCCAAAGGCATGCGGAAAGTCACTGCAGGAGATGTTAGCCAATTGGTGGGTGTCAATTTTACGGCAGATAGCAACTTGCGTTCTGTATTGGGAGGGTTCCCAGTTATGGCAGAAATAAAGAAAGGCAAATCCTATAGCTTCGACTTTGGAGAGGTCACGGCTTCAGCAACTACCGGAAAACAGCAAGGTCAACGTCAGGTCATTTTCGGCTTGGTGTCCCTGTCAGAAGATGCGGAAACTGTTGTGGTTTGGCAGGAAAGTGAGATTTTGGATGGGAGACAAAGCCTTTCGGTCTTGGGAGAAAAGGTACTGTCCTTTGAAACTCCCCAAAGCCACAGACTGATTTTGGGAATCGTAGGTATCAAGTTTATCGATGTGGTCAATGGCCAAACTTATACCCTGAAGGAAGGTGGTGCGATTGGGGTGGTGGGGTGTTTCAAGTAAAACTGATCCAATTTGGGAAAAGAAGAAATATTCTCTTTTTTAATAATAAAGCTGATTCCTCTATCATTTTCCCAAAACTTCCATTCTATCATTTGACGAGAAAATCCACCTACTGCATAATTGCCATCTCATAGAGGATACTTCTGCGGATAGTTGAAAGGGAGAAATATGTTGTTTTACTGAAATTTTAAAAATAGGAACACTTTATAATAAATCATTTTATAACTCTGGTATTCCTATCTTTTTTAAATACTGATAGGTATTTTCATAATTATTTTTGGGTCTTGTATGGTCTGTGTCAGAACCTTCTGGAATGAAGATAATTAATCCTTCTCTTCCCCGAGTTAATAATACACGATATTTATTTTTTATAAACTGCTTTCTATCATCCTTTTTTTCCAATTGCCATTTGGTCCCTTTAAAGGCGTGAAAAGACCAATTTTCTGATTCCTTCCGAAAGTCATCTCCCCAACAAAGTCCAACCCAATCTAATTCTAGACCCTGAACAGCGAATTCTGTTGCGGGTAATTCTAGAAAGCAAGAAGATCGAATGTCTTCCTTAGGATTCAAAAACCAATTGGCAACATCAATTTCTGCTGTCACATCAAGTCCCAATGGCCTTAAACGTCGAGCTCCAGAGCTTGCCACTAAACCTGTCCTTCTATTCCCCCGATTTTTATTTCTCAAAAATTTTCTCGTAGTATTTAGGCTACGAGTCAGAAAAATGGGATAATTTTTAAGATGATTTTGAAGAAGTTCTTTGGCTTTAAGCGGTTCGTCTTCCAAAAGAGCGACAACCCATTCTGATAATTTTTCTGCTTTATATGATCGAATTGAGACTTTTAAATGTAATTCTGGTAATTCTGTAATAGACAGGTCAACAGGAGCAGTTTCAAAAAGCTTATAATTTGCAATATTTGATTTGCCTTCTTTTAATTCTGGTGAAATGTAAATCTTCCAATTAGAAAAATTTTTATTTATGGTTTTACCCCATTCAGCCAATCCTGCTTCCCCTGTGTTTATTTCCTGACCACTACCAATTAATGCAACAATGACAGCCCAACCTGAATTTCTATTCATGATATTAAACAACATCTGAGCCTCAGAATAGTCTCTATCAAATTTGCGTTTTGAATGTTCTGCATTCCAAGCTCTTTGAGCTTCATCAAATAAGATTATTTTATCTTGTGGGATTTGATCGTTATTGTGGTAAAAATCTAAAAATTGATGGACGTTTTGAACGAAGGCAATCTCTCTTCTTGATTGTGCAAGTGGAATTTGGTTTCTTTTAGAGTTATCTCTAGATAGAGCTTCAGTTAATACTTTTACTAATGGGCCATTTCCGGAAAGGAAAACACCTTTTCCTGAATTATTTTCGACATTATGAACAATATTTAATCCAGCTAAAGTTTTTCCTGCCCCTGGAACCCCTGTTATGAAGCAAATTATTTTTTCATTGTTGTTTTGAGCCTTTTTTATAGCATTTAAAATTGCATCAGTTGTATCTGTCAAGTTCTCTGAGCCGGCATGTGATCGAGAGATTTCTCTTACATTTTGGCCAGAAAATAAGTGCTGAGCAGCTTCTATGATTGTTGGGGTTGGAAAATATTCACTTGAATTCCATAAACCAGGAATCACTTTTTTGTTTACAGAATTCGTGAAATATTCGAAAGCAGACCTAATTACTGAATGTAGAGTATTATTATTTGCAAATAGTGTTGGCTTTACAAAATCACCAATATCATCATATGAATTTTGCTTTTCTTTCGCCTCTGAAGCCCAAACTATTGGAATAATAGATCTTCCTGAAGATTCTTTGTGAAAATCACGAAGGTCTAATGAATAATCTTCGACTTGGCTTATAGCATCTGAGTTAAACTTCTTTTCTTTATCCTTAAATTCGATTACAAAAATTAAATCCTCCGCTAAAAGTATTAAGTCTATCCTTTTTGATCTTCTAGGGATTGGATATTCAAAAATTAAAGTCCATTCTTGAGGTAAATTCTTTACCGAATCTTTTAAAAAAGTTATCTGGTGGTTCCAAGATGTTCTTTGTTGCATCAATAATTGATGATTTGTCACACCTATAGCTAAATAACCTAAAACAGTTTCGTTTTCTGAATTTAAAAAACTAGAGATATTATTTATATACTTTCCAGGCACAAGTGGATTTTTTAAAATTCAAAAAAATTTATCATTGGAGAATTAAGGGCCTTAGCGATTTTAAAAACTGTTTCAATTGAAACATTTCTTTTCCCATTTTCAATATCAGAAATGTATGTGCGGTCCAACTCAGCTAGTTCAGCAAGCTTTTCCTGAGATACATTCTGACTTTTTCTAATGGCTCTGACTTTTTCGCCATAAGCTACTTTGATGTCCATGTTGCAATCTGAAAAAATGTGGCCTATTGTACCACGGACTATAGTCTACAAAACAAGAATAAATGTTAATTTTGTAAAGTCAGATTTCACTTTATGAACAAAATCATTCCTGTTTCCACCGAATATATTTCACCCTCTCGAACCATAGAAATCCTAAACTTGGTAAGGTTTGAAGAAAATAGACAGGTTTATATTTACAATTATGAAGGGAAGCATTTTAGGTTTTTTGAAAGCTTAATTGGATTGATCCAATTTTTTGAATCAGGGATTGAACCAGTTGTATCTTTCGAATCGGAGAAAGATTTAGATGATTTTTTGGAAAAGCTACCGATAGGTAATGCAAAAACAACTCTCAATCTTAAGTTGAATTATTTATATAGAGATGGAGCGAATTACAAACAATTTGGGGCTGTCATTTTCCCTAATCCAAGTTTTCTTTCGCCAACTAAGGCTTCAGAAATATTAAGAGAAAAATTGATCTCAAATGAGTTTTTTGTTCCACAAGACTGGGGTTTGCCAAGGCTTCACCATCATCCCTATGATCCTGAAATTGATCACGAATGGCACGAATTTGATGGATTTGAATTGACAGATGAAGAAGTTACTGATAAAAGAGATGTAACTGAATTTTTGGAAAGGATTGAAAAGGGATATGAAATCTAAGGACGATCCAGCCTCCGGTGCGGTAGAAATGGTTGATTTCGGCATCCCGCTGCATGTTTCTTTCGATTTTGGGAATAAAAATTCAGGGTTGCTAAAGGTTTGAACTGAAGGAATCTTGAATAAATGAGCTTAAAAATTTTCTACCCTAGTGTAAGGCGACGGACCTAAGCCGAGACATGCGACTACGATCTCATCTTCTTCAGGTTCCGGACCGGGGCAATCATATAAAAGGACCATGACTTGGTTGTTTTCTTCAAATGAAACATTTGCCGTTTCCTTTGGATATTTAACATTTTCCCCCTGTCGCAGGGCTTCTATAGTGGCAGGAGGATTTACAAAATCCTCAGAAAAGAAAAATATTTTATCTGAAAAAGTGAGCTTTTCTGCCTCTAGGGTATACTTGCCCTTGTAGGCGTCTAAAAGTCCCGGGTTAAAACCTTCTGCACTTTGGACCCTTCTATTCTCAATAATATAGGTACCATCGGCATTAAAGGAAATCGTGGATTCAATGGTTTCATTCTCATTTGAGAATTCATGCATCCACACTCCCAGAAGCCTTTCCATTTCGACTTTTTCTGAAGATTCCATACAAGAAAAAAACAGTATGGGAAGGAACAAGAGGTAGATTTTTTTCATGGCTTTTATTCAACAGGGATGGTTAGGTTAAGCGTTTTTATTTTCAGTTTTCAGTGCGTAAAATTTAAAAACGAAAGTATCAAGTAAATATTTTGTTTAATTGGTAAAAAGTAAGTTAGGTTGATTTAGCGATCCTTGGGGTCTGTTTAGGCCAATGAATTGCTATGTAATCCTTTCATTTTATTGGACATAAAAATCAGATATGTCCATTTTATTAAAAAAATTGGACATATGATCAAAATATGTCCACCAAATCCGGAAGATACTAGGTTAAAATCTTGGAAGGATAATGCATATCCCAAGCCTCACCTACTGAGTACATCCACTACCTTTTTCACACAAGTTCCCAATTCATTTTTCACCTCAAAATCCCAGAACCTCAGGACGGCCCAACCGCCTGAGCGGTAGAAATGGTTGATCTCGGCATCCCGCTGCATGTTTCTTTCGATCTTAGGAATCCAAAGGTCACGGTTGGATTGGATGGCTTGCTCATGATATAAGGCCTATCCTGATGATGGCAGGGTTTGATTTTTTGGATATGGCCTTGAAGAAGGGGAATATAACAAAAATCAGAAAATGGTAAAGCATCACAGAAAAACACCCACAGACCAAGTTTAAAAATGTTCTGTGGGTGTTTTCAAAATTAAATTTGAAAGCTTAATTTATTATTCAAAGTTTGCGCCAATATTTCCTTGACCAACTATGGTGCCTAAATCCTCTGCACTTAAATGCACATTGACATAACCATCTACAGTCAAGATTTGCGAGTAGGTGTACGTAGCTTCATTGTCCATCATTCCTTTTCTCGTATCACTTACACTGATTCCTGTGGCACCGATGACGGGGTTAAAAGTATATAGGATACCTCCACCCACAGCCGCACTGTTTGCATGGATGTGGGCAGGATGCATGCCATCTGACGGTGTACCTGTTAAGGTAATTGTCGCTAAAGCAAAACCATTCATTCTTTCTTCAAAGGTTATTTCCCCGGATATTGATGGCACAGCAACACTATTCAGAGGATAAGTAATGGACGTACCTGTCAATTCATTAGACCCAATGTCACCCTGAGCGACTATCGTTCCTAAATCATCCGCGCTCAAATGCACATTTACGTATCCATCAACTTCCAATATTTCCTCGTATGTAAAACCATCTTCTCCATCCATTATTCCTTCCCTTGTGTCTGTTTTGCTCATTCCTGTGGTTCCATTCACAGGATTGAAAGTAAATTCTATTCCACCTCCTATAGCTGCTGAATTGGCATGTATGTGGGCAGGGTGTGATCCACCGTCTGGAGTTCCAGTCAATGAAATTGTCGCTAAAGCAAAACCATTGATTCTTTCTTCAAAAGTTATTTCGCCTGATATAGATGGGTCCGCAACACTATTCAACGTGTATGTTTTGGATGTACCTGTCAATTCATTTGACCCAATGTCACCCTGAGCGACAACAGTTGCGAGGTCAGTGGCACTTAAATGGACATTGATATAACCATCATAGGCCAAAACATCACTGAAACTTATAGGAGTTCCATCATCCTCTTTGGAAAAAGTTGTTTCACTGATACCGGTTGTTCCATTTACCGGAGTTAAGGAGACCGCTATTCCACCGCCTTGAGCAGCAGAATTGAAGTGAATGTGTGCAGGATGGGACCCTCCATTAGGCGTTCCAGTTAAAGAGATAGTCAATTTGGAATTTCCTGTTGAAGTTTCTTCCAGCAAGGCAGTTCCACTGATCCCCGAATTTCCTACGGGTTTTAAGACATAAGTTTTTGTTTGGCCCGTCAAAATTGTTTCGGGATCAATAGTTGGGTTTGGGTCGTCAGTACAAGCTGCAAAAGTCAGAACCATTGCGAGTAGGATGGCTCCTTGTCTGATTCGATTGATTAATAGATTCTTTTTCATGGGATTATAATTTTTTTAAATTTTCACTCAAGATCTACTGTCGATTTTGATGTGTTTTTTACTTTACTTATTAGTCTAACCCTAAGGATTAAACTATTGTTTGTTTTTCTAGTATTTCAATTACGATGTTAACCGGGACTTTGGATCAGTTGGTAGTAATGGTGGATCTCCGGGCTTTTCCTTTTCAGTTCAATTTTTGAAAGTCAGAAGTCCTGGTGGGATATGATGGTGGATTAGGGAATTGCCCGATCATACCCATTCCAGTATGCCCCATCTATAAAAATCAACCACTTGAAATTGATATATCAGGCTTTCCTTAAAATGGACGCAAAAACTTGATATGTTCATTTATTAAAAAAAAATGGGCATATGGTTAGACATGTCAACTTAAGATGTCCATCACCCTCTTCACACATCTCCCCAACTCCTTTTCCACCTCAAAATCCCAAAATCTGAGGACGGTCCAACCACCGGATCGGTAGAAATGGTTGATTTCGCTGTCCCTCTGTATGTTCCTTTCGATCTTGGGAATCCAAAAGTCACGGTTCGATTTGATGGTTTGCTTTCTGTTTTCCCAATCGTGGCCATGCCAAAAAGCTCCATCGATAAAAATCACGAACCTGTATTTGATCAATGAAATGTCGGGCTTACCGGGTAGGTTTCTTTTGTTGCTGCGGTACCTGAGTCCTGCGTGCCAAAGTGCTTTTTTGAGGAGTTTTTCAGGTTTGGTGTCCTTGCCCTTGATTTGGGACATGTTGTACGACCGCTGCTTGGTGGTATAGAAGCCGTTTTCCTCACAGAATACGGGGACTGTGATTTTGGGTAAGGGATAGGGTTTGGGGATGGTAGGTTTTGACTTTTTGGACATTTTAGTTTCTCACCGCAATTTCTTCGCCGCAATTGATTCTGACTTGGTCCAAGGCCATGCCGATAAACATGGGATAGCTCCAGGATTTATACCTGCCCCATACCTCTCCCGCATATTTGGGATAGATTTCATCTTTGACCAAAGGGATCAGCGGTTTGGCTTTTTCTTCCAGTAATCTTAGCGCAATGGCTGCATGGAGGACGGTAGTTTCCTCTTCTGCCCGAAGGTATTTCCCCAATGTCTGATAGGCTTTGGGATCTTCTTTGAGTTGGATCAGCATTTTGGCACTCTGAATGGCATTGATTGGAGAAGGGTCATCCAATATGATTTCCAGTTCCTGAACTAACAAGCTGGAATTCAACCCGGCATATTCCAAAGCAATCAAGCCCCAATATCGGATCAGTGGATCCTGATCCTGCATGCGTAGTAGGATTGATCCGCCATCGATTTGCCCTACCAGGTTCATTGCCTCAAGAGTTTTCTCTGGATCGAATTGGGTATCATCCCTTAAGATTTCATAGACGGAACTTCCTTTTGCCCGAAGCATGTATTCAGATTCATTGAGCATGCCGGAATCCCGGTGCTTGATCATCCACTGATCCAGCTCTTTCTGGAATAGACCGATACGTTCCTGATGTTCAGGCTTCATCGCCAGGTTATTCAATTCATAAGGATCTGCTTCCAGGTCATATAACTCTATGGTCATTTTGGGATGAAAGTATTGTTCCATGTGAATAGGCAGGGTCTTTTCATTTCTAGCCCGGTAGATTTCCTCCATGGCCTGTTTGCCTTGGGTGAAGATGATGGCATTTTGAATGTAGGGAAGTTGGGGCAGGTAATGGCGGATATATAGGTATCGCCCATCCGAAACCGAACGCGACATCTCATTGCAATCGTCCGCACGGCTTCGGAAGCCAAAACTGTACTGGTTTTTCACTGCATTGGGCCCTAGGAAATTATTGCCTTCCATATAGGAAGAAGGGGCAATACCTGCCAAGCCCAAGACAGTAGGTGCAAAATCCACAAAACCCACCAGGTCATCCACCTGTCGGGTTTTCAGATTGGATACCAGGTGTCGGTATTTTTCCGGTACATGAAGGACGAGGGGAATGTGTAAGCCAGAGTTGGTAAGCCAGCGTTTGTGTCGGGGAAGGCCAAAGCCATGGTCGGAAAATACAAAGATGATGGTATTGTCATAGAGGCCGTCGTCTTTAAGTTGTTGGACAAGATTCCCAACTCCTTGGTCAAAAATGCTGATCAGGTCGTAGGCATGGGCCATGATTTCCCGCATTTTCGGGGTATCGGGGAAATAGGGCGGAATGGGTGCTTTTGCGGGGTCATGTCTTAGCTTCAGGTCCTTTTTTACCGATTCGGGGTCGGCATTGTTGGTGGGGCCTTCGTGGGTGATCATAAAATTGACTACGGAGAAAAACGGTTGACCTTCTTTCCTGTTTCGCCAATGGGCATCTTTGCTGCTGTCGTCCCAACGACCTTCGGCACTGAAGTTGTAATCTGTTTTGACATTGTTGGAGGTATAATAGCCATGCTCCCGGAGGATTTCGGGGAGGATTTTCAGGTCATTGGGTAGGGGCACATCGGAACGTAGGTGTTGGGTTCCCAAGGAAGTGGCAAACATGCCGGTAATCAGCGTAGAGCGGGCCGGCGCACAGATGGGAGAGTTAGCGCTTGCTCTTGTAAAGACAAAGCCATCCGCTGCCAGATTGTCGATATGGGGTGTAGTAGCGTATTCATCACCATAACATCCCCAAGCGGGATCAATGTCCTCGGTGGAAATCCACAGGATGTTGGGCGGGGGGAGATCTTTTTGGCTTTCAGAATTGCAGGAAAAGAAGACCAGCGTATACAAAAGAAGAATAGGAATAAAGATTTTCATGGGGGTATATCTTTTATGTCTTGCTACTTAATTAAAAATATGAGTATCCGCAATGTTGCACCTTGGGCTATAAGAGACTATCTCGAATGCGGATACTCGTCCACGAACGACAGACCACAGTCCACTGAGCCGATAATCGATCCTATAACCAATTTTTGTTTGGCTACGTGAAAGAAAGTGGATACACATAATTGAATACCATTTTTTTTTGCCTAATAGATTTTACTGTACGCTGTTTTCAAAAACCAGTTTTCCATGATGATACAGTTGCATGATGGGTGACAGTCTAGCCACCGTTTCAGCGGAACAAGAGGCATCTACCAGGTTGAAACTTGCTTCATCACCGACTTTGGGCCAAACCTGATTGCCCTGATTGTCCAATGGCGTCAGGCCTTTGGTACCTATACCGAGACTTCTGGACAATCCATACTCGTGGTTGTAGCGATAGAGTTCGGCCATGTTTTTGGCTTTGTCCAGCATACTTCCTGTGCCAAAGGGTTGCCAATGGTCGGTCACACAGTCTGTTCCTGACATGACCCGGATGCCATGGCCCAACATAGCAGGAATGGGCATCACATTGTAACCAATAGGCACCGTGGTGGTGATTCCGATATCCGCTTGGGCCAAAGCTTCACAGGTCGCTTTCAGTGTTGTGTCATCCAATTTTCCCATCACAAAGCAATGACTCAGGTAGGTTTTGCCTTTAAGGACAGGGTTTTCGTTTACTTTGGCGATCAGGTACTGAACGGTTTTGAGACCTGACTCTCCTGATTCGTGTAAGTGGATGTCCAAGCCTTTTTTGTAGTCCAAAGCCAATTGCACAGTAAAATCCATGGTTTTTTCGATCTGACCGTCCAGGGAAAATGGATCCACACCACCTATATAGTCAATGTCCATCTGGGCAGCTTCCCGCATCAAGTCCTGAGAACCTGAATAGTAAATGCCATGTTGGGGAAAAGCAACAAGCTCGGCGCCGAATGAATCTTTTTTGTTTTCAAGGGCTATTTGAAGGTTTTTCAGGGAATCAAGTTTGGATGTGGGTTCAATGTTGACATGGCTACGGGCATAGTCTGTCCCTTTGGATTGGAGGAGTTGGATCAGCTTTTCGGCCCTTTCTGTAGAATGTGGCAAGAGTGTTGGAATGACCACTTTTTCATGTTCAATGAGTTCCTTGACCGTTCTGAACTTGCTTTCTCGGGCTTTCCAAGGTCCGCCGTAGTAGGTTTTATCCAAGTGGATGTGCATGTCCTTCATGGCAGGCAGCATCAGCAAACCTTTGGCATCGATGGCTGAGTGGTCTGAACTGTTGGGTAGGATTTCGGTGATTTTTCCATTTTCGACAACCATGGAAAAAAGTGCTGTTTTGGTCGCAATGACTTCAATCTCGTCGCGGACAAAGCCTGTTTCCATCCTGACGTTTTTGAAAACTTTTCTTGAATTTTCGCCTTTTTGTTTTGTGCTGACGGGAGTACTTCCAAATGAAAATGAGGGTGCAAGAATCCCGGCACCTGTGAGGGCCATGGTTTGGGAAAGGAAATCTCTTCTGTTGAGTGCTTTATCGGACATTAGGGGATACTTTTTTTTAAATTTAAGAAAAAGGATAAGTTTTTCACTTTTAGAATTTTCGGTTTTTAAGAATTTTGAATGGATCAAGGACAAAAAAAAGCCTGATCTTTTCAGGATCAGGCTCCAATTTTAGGTTTAATTATTCAGATAAGACAGGCAGGCTTCTTTGCAGCTTTCACATGCTTTGGCACAAGCCTGACAATGGGCATGATCATGTTTGGCACATTCTTCAGCACATATTCCACAGATTTTAGCACAATATTTAATCAAGTCATTTACATCGTTGAAATTACTGGCAAGAATTTTACTGGTAGTCAGGCATATTGACCCGCAGACCTGATCCGTCTGGATGCAGGCTGCCATATGACTGACATCCTCCTCATGCAGGCATGCATCTGCGCAATGAAAACAAGCATTGGCACATTCTTGAAGTTTGGTAATCAATTCATTGGTTTTCATGGTTACTTTCGTTTAAGGTTACAAATCCATTAACTGTGTTAAACAGTGCAAATACCATTCCATTGACTGCCTTGTAATCTCCAATCTCGAAAGCAGGGATTTTGTCTGAATTCCATGATAAGATTTGATTCTCTTCTATTTCAATCCATTAACTTCAATGATTTTCAGAGATATTCCTTATTTTCATGACATTGTTTTAAATTTTAAACCACAGCAATATGAAAGCCAAAGGAATTTTGATCATTTATTTTCTGACAGGGATGTTTCTGTTTTCCTGCAACAGCAATAACAACAGTTACACTGAGGAAAAAGCCATAGAAGGCGTCAGCAAGTTAAAGCTTAAGGGAATTTTCAGTGTCAACATAACTCAGGGGGGTAAGGAAACCATGGTGATCTCAGGAAATGAGGATCTTGTCAATAAACTTCAGGTGGTGCAGACGGGAGACCTTTTGGAATTGACTTTGGATGAAGAAGAGTCGGGTGCATTTTTTATGAAAGAGGAGCTTCAGATAGACCTCGATATTACTGACTTGAGTGAAATCAGGTTTGAAGGAGTGGGCAATATCAAGAATTCAGGAACTTTGGATGTGGGTGAGATGCTGATTGCAGGAAACGGAGTCGGAAATTTATCCTTGGATCTCGATGCACAAAGTCTTAATGCAAGGCTGAACTTCGTCGGCAACATGACGCTGAAAGGAAGGGCAAATGAAATGACGCTTGTCAACGAAGGCATCGGGAATATTGATGCCTCTGATTTTTCGGTGCAAAATGTGGATCTTACGAGTTCAGGGATAGGAGCTGTTTCCGTTCATTGCGAAGGTGAGTTGACCCTGAAAGTTGATGGCATCGGGGTGGTCAACTACACCGGCAATCCAACCATCATCAGCGAGAAGGTTTCAGGGATCGGGAAGGTGAATAGGAATTAAGAAGCGAGAGACGAGAAGCGAGAGGCGAGAAAGTAGGAAGTGGTCAGTTTTCAGTAGTCAGAAATTTAGTTGAAAATACAGAATCCCTTTAGCCTGAGAAATCCCTGATGGGATGGTGAGGGATTGGGAGGGTTTTTGACTGTTTTAAAGGGAAAGTTTCTTTTTACTTTTCGAGCTCTTATAGTTAATTCCAATCGGAGTGCTATTCAGTTCGAAAATTTAAACACAAAAAAAGGGACAGCTAATGCTGTCCCTATATTCTTGCAAAATAGATTAATTTTTGTGTTTGAAGAGGTAGAAGACACCCAACTGGAATCCTCTGTTTCTTGATTCGGAGTTGCTAGAAGCCCTGATATTGCTCAGCCCGTGGTTGTATCTTGCATCCACTCCAAATCCGGTTGCAGGATTGATATAGCTTGCGCCGATTCCTAAGCCCACATCGATGCTTTCAAATTGGTCATTGACATTGATGGAGGTGTCTCCAGATTTTGTTTTGGCCGCCACCAAAAATCCAAGTTGCGGTCCTGCCTGAACCCTGAATCCGTTGTCAAACATGTATTGAAGCAATACAGGTACATTAATATAATCAAGATTGAGGTTGGTATTGAGGTTATCAATTTTTGCGCCTTGGCCGGAGTAGTATAATTCGGGTTGCAGTGCAAATTGGTCAGTCAAGTGAATATGACCAAGGAGACCCAAGTTGAGTCCTGCTTTGGGATTGTATTGGCTTCCATCAGTGATGTTGTACACATTCAGGCCACCTTTGACACCAATGTTGATATTTTGGGCTGATGCGCTGCTTGTCAGGATGAAAGCCATCATGAATCCAATGAGGTAAAATTTCATAAGTTTTTGTTTTGTTTTTTTGGGCGGGTAATTCCCACAATAAGGAATCTTATCCGTGGCGCAAAGGTGACTCAAAACAAAAGTCTATGGCTTACAGAAAAAAAATAAGAATTACATAATTGCTTGATTTGGGCAATATGCAGGTATTGAAATGATAGATGAGCTCCATTACTTCAAAGAAAAATTAATTTTCCAGTTTAAAAGTAACCGGCAAAATCATGGTTGATTTGACGGCAATACCATCCACTTTAGTGGGGTTCCAAGGTTTTTTGGCAAAAAGGGCAAATACCCTCATTGCTTCCTTGGCCAAATCGGGATGTACATATTCCGCATTCATGACCTCATAGAAAGTGATTTCACCAATTTCATTTAATTCAAAGAAAATATCTGCTTTGCCTTCTATCCCAGCGTCGATTAGAGGCTCTGGATACTTGAGGTTTTGGATGAGGAAATTTCTCCATGCTCCCATCCCACCCACCGGGAGTGCATTTTCGTAGGTCGGGGCAGTTCTTGGAGTTCCTTTTTCATCAAAAGAAAGATTTTCAAGGACTTCGTTTTTTACTGTGGTTTTGGAGGATTTGAGATTGCCGTTTGCAAAAAAGGTGAATTCCACGATACTGTCTCTGACATAATCCCTGAAGGTTTTGCTACTGAGGTACCCGTCCTCCGCAAAACGGGCGGTATTCCTTCGAATGAGTTTTCCTGATGCATCTTTTTCATTGGTTTGTTCCAAAGCAAGGGAATTGTCCATTCTGAAATACTTGGAAGTTGGATCCGGTTCTCCTTCGCTTAGCTGCAGGTAATAGACAGGCTTGTATACAGCAGTATCCTTTATGGCTATAAAATGTCTGTTGAAATACTGTAGGACTTGGGAGTGGGAGACAAATGGAAGAAACAATACTATCGATGCAATCAGAAAGGATTTTTTGTAAGCCATCGGGCAAATAGATTTATGAACAAAAGTTGGGCGAAAAATCAGTCAAATACAAATCTTGGAAAACACTATTTTCAATCCAAAAATAAAAAGCCGGTAGTTATCCACATGTCCTTTTTGATGGCCATTTTTACCAAAAGTAATATAAACCTTGATTAAAATTGGATTGGAGTTTTGCCTTTCAACTTAAACGTTTAAGATCGGCTGTTGATTTGGGGAAGGAATGGGGATGGGGTAAATTGGAGCATTGTATACTATTCCTTGTCTTTTTTATGGCTGAAAAATATAAAAACAAATACCGAACTGAATCTTTCCGGGCAAAGTGGTGGGATTATACCTGGAATGCAGCCTATTTTGTCACGATCTGCACTTTAAACAGGCGGCATTATTTTGGAAAGGTGAGCAATGGGAAAATGATTCTTTCCGGGGCCGGAGTGCTTGCCGATGTATTTTGGTATGAAATCAAAAATCACCACAAATATGTAGAATTGGATGCCTTTGTAGTGATGCCCAATCATATCCATGGAATATTGATCATCAATAAGCCGGATGAAAAAAGGGAAGAAGAAAAAAATGATTTTGGAAAGGAGGATCAGAGAAAGGAAGAAAATGGGAAAAATTATTCCAGATATCAGGAAGATGGGGATTTTAGAAATCAGGATAAAGATGGGGATTCCAGAAATCTAGATAAGGAAGGGGATTCCAGTACAGTCGTTGCATGCAACGACTCCACATTGGATTTCTCTTCCACAAGGGGATTCCTTAAAGGAAAGGAATCTCCCATAATTACAGAATTCTCCCAACATATGGCTGCTATTTCCCCAAAGAAAGATTCTCTCCCATCAATATTGAGATCTTATAAATCTGCTGTAACAAAACATGCCAACAGATTGGGATTTGAATTTGGATGGCAATCCAAATACCATGACCATATCATCAGGGATGAGGGAGCTTATCAAAGAATTGCCCAATACATTGAAAACAATCCTTCAAAATGGAAAGAAGATGGATTTTTTTAATTTTATGAAGCATAGAAAAAAGCCTTAGCCTAATTATACTCATGACCATCCAAAAAACCATAAGCCTCAAACCCTTTCCTAGGGGATTTCACCTCATCACTTCTATTATAGAAATGCATTTTCCAGAAATACGACAGATCAAGATGGGTATCCTTCATATATTTATCCAACATACCTCGGCAGGTCTGACGATCAATGAAAATGCGGATCCGACGGTGAGAAAAGACTTCGAGACCTTTGTCAACGACCTGATTCCTGAAGGGTATCCGAAGTTTATCCACAATGATGAAGGTGACGATGACATGCCTGCCCACATCAAAAGCAGTTTTTTTGGCAACAGCCTACAGATTCCAATCACGGGTGGAAAACTCAATCTTGGAACTTGGCAGGGGATTTACCTGTGTGAATTCAGAAATCATGGGGGTTCAAGAAACATTGTCCTTACTGCTATGGGTGAGTAAAAGGAGAAGCTGTGCAGACAGTATCATTTTGTTGCAGAAGATGAAATTTGAGAGTCTGATTGAAGGAGTCCTTCAAAATGTTATATAATACCTCAAATGCTTTTTTTTTGCCTTTGGTATAAATCAGGGGAGCCCCCAACATTCCATGGGCTATTTTCGGATTCAAAGTCTCGGGAATGAAACGCCTTTTTACCTTTCTTTTCTTTGTCCATGCCGGAATTTCCTTTGCCCAAACCACCGGACAGGACCTTCCCGGCATCATTGCGGACAAGATCAAGATGGAAATCAAGCTGGATGGGGTTTTGGATGAACCGATCTGGCAACAGGAAGGATGGGCGCAGGATTTTCAGCAGTTTTTCCCGTCAGATACCTCTCTTGCCAAAGCCCAAACAAGGGTAAAAATCGCCTTTGATGAAAAATTTCTTTATATCGCTGCGGTGATGTATAACCTTGGTCCCCGCACTCCACAGGAATATGTGAGTACCTCCCTGAGAAGGGATTACCGAGGGGAGCAAAATGACGGTGTCAGTTTTGTCTTGGACACTTTCAATGATTACAGCAGTGGATTTCAGTTTGGGATCAATCCCTTCGGAGTGCAGCGGGAGTCTCTGATCGCCAATGGCGGCATGCAGTCCTCTGACCTTAACCTCGCCTGGGACAATAAGTGGTATTCGGAGGCCAAGATTTACGAAGACCATTGGATCATAGAGGCTGCTATTCCATTTTCCACACTTAGGTACAATGACGGTGCGAGCAATTGGAATGTGAATTTTTACAGGATCGACAGCAAGTACAATGAAAGAAGCACATGGTCACCGATTCCGAGAAACTTCAACGTGATCAACCTGGCTTTTAGCAGGAAATTGATATTCTCTGAACCCCTTAAAAAAGAAAGTACGAACCTCTCCCTGATTCCTTATGCGGCGATGGCTACTGACAGAAACTTCCTTACAGGCACTTCCAATCCGTTGACTCCTACTTTTGGCGGTGATGCCAAGATTGGTATTGGACCGGCGATGAACATGGACTTGACAGTAAATCCGGATTTTTCGCAGGTAGAAGTGGATGAACAGGTGACCAACCTAGACCGATTTGAGATCTTTTTCCCGGAACGAAGACAGTTTTTCCTAGAGAATGCAGACTTGTTTGCAGATTTTGGTGCTACCAATCTTCGCCCGTTTTTTTCCCGAAGGATCGGCGTAGACAGGGATGAAACTACCGGTCAAAATGTACAAAACCAGATACTATTTGGGGGCAGGCTGAGTGGAAAGCTTGACGACAACTGGCGGATCGGAGCGATGAACATGCAGACTGCCAATGATGAAGAAAGGGGCATCGCTGGCAAAAACTTCTCGGTGGCAGCCATACAGAGGAAGGTTTTTACCCGATCAAACATCGGGGTGATCTTTGTCAACAGGGAAACTTTGAATCAGGAATTGGATATTCCCCTCTTCAATGACAGCCTTTCCAACAGGCTGCTCGGGGTGGACTATAACCTTGCCTCGAAGGATAACAAATGGACTGGCAAGTTTTTTTACCACAAGACATTTGAAAAAGAAGATCTGGATAAATCTGCCACTGCCCATGCAGCATTGAATTATGCAACTCCGGCCATCACCGCCTCGGTGGCTTTTTCCCAAGTGGGAGAAAATTATAATCCTGCTGTTGGTTTTACACCTCGAAACGATTACAAAAGGGGCTTCGCAACCTTTGAATATCAATTTTTCCCAAGATCCACACTCATCAACCGGCATGGTCCCGGGGTAGAGACGGAGACATTGTGGAATGAAGATTTGGGAGTGACAGATGGACTTCACTCCTTGTTTTACAGGATTCGGTTCCAATCTCTCTCCATCTTGACTGTGACGGCATCAAACAGGTACACGTATTTGTTTTCTGATTTTGATCCTACGAGGACCGGAGGTGAGCCATTGCTAGCAGGGACAGATTATTCCAATTCCCTGATTGGGTTTCGGTATATCAGTAATCCCCGAAAAAAGGTATATGTGTCATTGAGAGGTGATTTTGGGGAATATTTCACGGGGGATATCAAAACCATACAAGGGACGATGAGTTGGAGGATGGGCTATATTGCCAATATTTCAATGAATTTCAGTTATAATAACATCAGGCTGCCGGAGCCACAAAATGATGCTGACCTGTTCCTGATCGGGCCAAGGATTGACCTGACTTTCACCAAAAGTCTTTTTTGGACAACCTTCTTTCAGTACAACAATCAGATTGACAATATCAACATCAATACTAGGTTGCAATGGCGCTATGCACCTGTCTCAGATTTGTTTATTGTGTATACGGACAATTATTTCCCTTCTACTTTTATTTCAAAACAGCGGGCTTTGGTCATGAAGCTGAATTATTGGTTCAATATCTAAAAGGGGGTTAATTGGTTATTGGGTTATAGGGTTATTGGTTATAGGGTTTATGAGTTAATGGTTATTAGGGTGTGGAAGATAGATATTGATTGATACTGGAAAGGAAATCAAATTATCAAAAATCCTAAACTGGTGCTTAGAATTCCACAACTGGCATGTTAAGAGATTTAATATCGAGATCAGAAAAGCTTGGACAAAAAGATTAGGTGTAATTATCCTTAAAATAGTATCAAATTTACTTCAATTGATTTTTGGAGAATTCTACAAAAAAGTAGATGACTGGACCAAAGAGCAATAGCGGAAAAACAAAAATAAACCATCCTGAGATCCCCGAGCCAGCATTGGAACCTGTGTGGAATGAAAAGTATTCGACTACTACAAACATCAGCAGGATATTGAGTTTGAGCCATCTCCAAAGCCTTTTGTTGATTTGACTTAATGCAGGCCCATTCTCTTTGTTTATCTCAACCGCAAAATCTCCGTGTTGAACCCTTTTGTTGTAGAGGGTCAATCCTACATATAAAATGGTGGCCACAAAAGGAACAGAATAGGTCATCCTGCTTGCCCAATATTCATTTGGATTGCTGAAAAAATCATACCCCTCGGGGACTATATCTAGACTTTGATGTTGGAAATAATAGGTCAATGACCATAAGCCGATCAACACCAAAAGACTCAACACTTCCACTATCCTATCCAGGAAAGAAACTTCAACATTTCCAAACGTTTTTAAGCTTCTGTTTATCATCTTTAATCTCAAAGATTGTGGTGAAATGGTATTTTGATAATTAACAAAATTAGTGGCCAAATTTCATTTTTCCGACAATCAGACCCAATGGATTTTGGATCAAATTGTTAGGTTAATTACAAGCTGTTGCAAAAGTGGGATTTATCATATCCCTGAGACCTCAATATAACCTGACCTTATTGCTCTTGCCTGTAAATGTAATCCTGTTTTTGTCTTTTTGGTTTTCTACCTCCACTTTATTTCCATTGAGGTCAGCATTGGTATGTATGGATGCAGGCCAAGAGAACACAATACTCCAGTCTTCTTTTTCCTGAGAGAGATATGCTTCCACCTCCCCAAGTTCATTCACTTTGTATTCAAAAGAAATGGCATTGTCACCGATTTCTACATTTTCAATTTTTGCTTCCTTCCAGTCAGTAGGGAAGGCAGGTGATATGTGGATAACTTTATTCGCAGCTTCGGGCTGAATACCAAAGAACTGGGTCACGATAGGCACACCAAAACTGTATAGGTTCCAAGCCTGCGCCATCATGCCATAATCAGGAGAAACTTCATAGATTGAACCCGGGAGAGCAAATCCAAATGACTTGGTCATCCGCTTCAGGTAATCAAGCGCCTGATCCGGATTTCCATAATTGTTTTCTCCTATGGCAGATACGCCGGTAGGCAAAGTCATCACAGCACCTGTATATGAAAAGGCTTTGCTACCTACAAATGTCCCGTCAGCCATTTCAGAAGATTCATCCCTGTCGATTCCGGTGACGAAGACGCCAAATGGATTGGTGAATTTTCGGCCTTTTTCCAATGCCCTGATGGCTTTGTCAGAATCGGCTATCCCCATTTCCATAGGTGTATTGACTACCCAATTATGAAAAATCACAAAACCTTGCTTTTTGTTTGGAGAATAAGTGGATAACTTTCTTTTTGTGGCTTTCAATTCTTCTACTGCCCAAGGTTTGTTGAGCGTATCCGCCCTGATGATTGCCGCCTCCACGAGGTGGATGGCTTCAGCAGGAGTTCCTATAAAGTCAGCGTAGCCATTGAATTCCTCGACCCAAAATTCCTTATTGATCTTTGTTCTGATCAGGTCAGCGGTCTGTTGATAACTTACAGAAACCGAATCCTCACCCATCACTGAAGCGATTTGCGCAGCATCTGCAAAGGCTTTCTGGGTATAAGAAGCCACGTCGATCATCTCTGATTGGAGACCATGGATTTCCATCATGCCATAGCCATCAGGAAAGAGGTTTCCGTCTTTGTCATTTTCATCCATCAGCCACTGGAGACCCTTTTTTACAGTTGGGTAATATGTAGCCAAAAACTCCCTATCACCCGTCCATTGGTACACCCACCAAATCAAAGAGGCAAACTGTGGTGTTTCATTGATATTGCCGGGATTGAAAATCACCCCGTTTGAGCTCACTTCATGGATTATTTTTCCGTTTCCATTGGTTTCAGAAAGTTTGTGGATAAGTTCGATGGTGCTGTAGACCAAATCCTTTCTACCTGTAGCAATGGCGCCCTTCAGGGTGTATTCATTGTCCACACCAAACCACCAAGGATAATCGGGCATGCCTGCCCCAAGTCCTCTTCCTACCTCAGGCACTTCCCTCACGAGCCATTCTGTATTGTATTTGATCCATTCAAAAGCTTTTTCAAGTTCTTTGTCAGGGATGGTGATTTTGGCTTTTGAAGCAAGCTGCCTGTAATGCTTTTGTTTGTCTTTGAGGTAGGTTTCCGCATTCAGCTTGAGTTTGTCAAAAGTTTCCTCTGCATCGGCTTTAGAGGTGTAAGAACCGGAGATAAAAAACCGGATACTTTGAGTGGATTCGGATTTTAAGTTGATTTCATAACCCAACTTGGCAGCTTTTCCTTTTCCCTGTGGTTCATAATTACAAACTGCAGATGGACCTTCAGAAGGAATTGCTTTTTGGTTTGACCCAAACATCGCATACCATTCATTGCCTTGGTCCTTTCCAAGCCAAGCCTGTCTACTTTCATCAAATGAAAGTTGGTCCTCAAAATCAACCATGCCTGCTTTTTCTCCCAACCACACCGGCATGAGATCAGTATGGCCTGAAAACTCAAAATCAAATGAAATATCGGACTTATCCACATTCCTAAACGTGAATTCGATGACCAAACCCTGCACTCCTTCCGGGACAAACTGAAACCTCTCAACTTCCAAGCCTGGGATATGGGTTTGAAAAAGGTGTTTGTTGGCAAAGGGATAATTGATGAACTGATGTGCTGCATCAAGGCAATAGCTGTTATCCGCTTGTATTATTGCTGCCGTAAGACCATCCATGAGTTTGATAGGGTGGTTCCATATCCCTCCCATTTCGCCTTTGACATGCCATCCCAAATCCGGAAATGTGCCATCTTGATGGCCGACCATATAGACACGGTCTCCGGGGGTGACATAGGGTGAGGACAAGTATTCGGCTTTTCCAATTAGGCCCTCCACTTCATTTAACTGAGAAAATAAGGATTTTTCGGTGGTTTTACTTGTACAGGAAAAAAGAAACAGAGGCAATAACCCAAATAAAAACAGTGAAGGTCGAAGATTCATAGAAGTTGGAATTGTTGGCTAAGTAATAAAGTTAAGCCTTTTCATTCAACCCTCAATACGATGTTTTCTACTGTGTTTGAAAAAACCCTTCCATCTTCTAATGTGATGGTACAAGTGAGATCAAAGGGAGATGTCTGTGTGGATAACTCTGAAAATCGAACAAATGAAGTGCCCAAACCCCTATTTCCCGATATTGGATCAAGATATTCAGAAAATGGAAAAAATTGTCCTCCTATTCTAGGTGCAATTAAAACGATGTCATTCAATAAAGCGCCTGCCGGATAATTGTCGTTGAAATTTTTATTGCTGTGCAATTCCCATGTTTTGACAGGTGATTCAAAGTTGACTGCCGGATCACAGGCAAAAGCAAAAGGCAACCCCGATGTCGAGGTGGTTTGTTTAACTTCCGCTATTGATTCATAGGTCAAGTCAAACATAATTAACAGCTTCCCTGTCGTCAGGTTTTTTTGATTTGACCATTCATCTACCCTCCAACCAGGATTGCTTGGAATATACTCCAAAGGCATGGCCGACAAGTCACTATATCGTAGGAACAGTGCTTGACCCGAACAATCCTCTATGCAGGAAAAGGTCAAAACAGGTAACACCTGGAAGAAGAAAATGATTGAAAAAATTGTGGATAAGATTCTATTTACTCTCATTTTATGGCGTCAGCAATACCGGAATGATGGAGGATTGTTTGGTAGAACCATCTTGAAACCTGGCAATAATTTTCAAGGAATGCATTTCAGAAACTTCAGGACTTTCGGTAAATGTGAAATAGAAGGTGCCAAAATTGGATTCATTTACAAAGTTATCTACAAATTCCTCTTTGGTATAGGCCTTTGTTAAATCTGAAAAACTAACAACTTCAAACAAATCCGAACCGGCAGGATATGCATCATTGAAATCTTCATTGCTGACCAATTGGAAAGAAGTGACAGGATTACTGTTTTTGTAAACCAAGGGACATTCAGGACTTGGATTAAATAGTACCTGAACTGGTTTTACCATTCGGATATTGACAATCAGCCTGTCGATGGGAAGTGCGTCATCATTGTACCAAATACTGTTTCCTGCTCCATCAATAGTCCTTGGAACCATTGACAATTCTTCCAATTCAAAGAGGGTGTCTTTACAGGTGGTTTCGCAGGAGGTGAACAAAAGCAACGACAATCCAACACCCAAGGTGTTGATAAATGAATTTCTAAACATAACCGTAATATTTTGCGAGATAGTAAATTAAAATTATCAGATGAAGTTGGAATTATATAGCCAGCTTAATCCGATACCAATCAAATAAATTATTTCCATAAAAGCTAGTTTACTGATGCGATTTCTCTCCAGGTAACGAGTTTGATGTTGTTGTCTTTGATCAATTGCCGGCCTTTTTCACTGGTGAAGAAATCGTAATCTGCCTGTCTCCAAGTAGAATTCCAATAGAGGTGACGAACGGTGACCGCCTTCATTTCTTCATCATCATAGGCGACATGGATTAGAAGTGCAGTGATACCAGATTCCAGGTTGCTGAACAAATCCGAATAAAATCCTTCCATTCCTTTTTCATCATAGATAGTTGGAGAGGCAATAGCTACCTGATCAATGACAAGCAAGTTATCCACATCGATGTCTTTGAACAATTCGGGGTTAGTTTTTATAATGGATTCGACCATTTCAGGAACAACCATCGCAGGGAAACCAAATTCTTTTGCCAATTTGAGGTAAGAGTGAAGAAACTCAGGCCTGCCATAGAAGATGCAGCCCATGTGGGAATCAAGATGGGTAGGTTTGATTCCGATCCTTAAAGCAGCTTCGATTTGGGCACGGATTTCTTTTTCCACTTCCGCGGGACTAGCATTTTTGGCTACTGAGGCGCAATCGGGGTACATGTAGCCATCCGGCCCTTGTAATCCCGGCACATTGTCTGCCATTGGTCCCCATTTGTAATTGAACCACTCATTGGTTAAGGTAATATGCACTCCTATATCAAGGTTTGGGTGATCTTTGATCAGTTCTCCCACTTCAGTAGACCAAGCGCAGGGCATCATAATACTGGTGGAATTCACAAAACCCTCGGTCATAGAGGAAATGGTAGCGATATTTTCAGAATGGGACAAACCTATATCGTCAGCATGGATGATGAGTAATTTATCGGTTTTGGTGTAGCCAAGTTTTTCGGCCAAAGTTCTTTCTTGCGCAAAAGACAGGGTTACAAAAAATAAAAAGAATATTGTGGATAACTTTTTCATTTGACTTTGGGGTCTATTTTTTGAGGCCTTTGATAACTACATTTCCAGTCCCATCTTCAAGGCATGGATATTGAAATTCAGTTTTAAGTCTTTTGGGATTGTTCACCAAATCATAAAACCCATCCAAATATTTAACAGTTGATTTGATGGTTTTTTCATCAAAAAGCTTGCTTTCAGCATACAAATTGTAAATCGCTTCTTTTTTTGAATTGTACAGGGCAATGGTTTCATCAAATACTTTCATGTCTTCCATGCAATAGCCTCTATATCTCCGTTCTGTTACAGAGAGCATTTTAAGTTCAGGGGCAGGCTTGGCATAAGGTGCCTCCACAATTCCCGCATGGTCAAAATCATATGGGACAGCAATGGGCAGGGAGGCTTTATCCACATTGATCAATTTGATGTTTTGTCGGTATTGGATGGACCAATCTGTATTTCCAATCAAATATTGAAATACTGCCATCCTAAGAAAATCAGGTGCAGGAATACTTTCAGGTCGGATGAGTTCTTGGTTGATTGAAGTCATCCCGTTGCGTTCGGCCATCAGGTCTTCATCTTCTATCAGAAATGCAAGAACGGGTTCAAAATCTTTTGGCTTGGAGGATAGGTCTTCAAATGTCAACCTGACCAACCTCACTTTGAAACTCTGTTCGGTGATCAGGTTGTATAATTTATACACATAAAATTCTCGCAACAAGTACTTTTCCCCTCTACAGGGCATGACAAGTTTGAGTTTATCCTGCTTCTCAAATACGGTATTTATGGTAGTTTCCTTCGCAAAGTTCAGCAAGAGCGGTGGAAAATTACAAATATTCATTTCCCTTCTGAAATGGCCCCTTGTTCTTATTTTCAAAGGGATATCAAGGCTCTTTTCGGAGTTATCCACATAGGATAACGAAAAATCAAAATACTGCGGTTCCCCCTTGGTGTCTTTAAAAAGCCTGTCAAAATCACCTTTCATAGAGATTTCGAGGATTTCCTCCGAATCAAAAAGATTAAGATCCTGTGATAATCCTTGGGATTTCCCTGCCAGGAAAATAAAACATGAAATTAAACCCATTTTAATGGTGATAGGTATTTTCATTTTTTGATTCAATAAAAACTAATATTCCATTTTTTTAACTTTCATTTTTCCCAACCCCAGGCTGGCCCCGGGCTTTTGACTTCTTTGGTCAAGTCAAATTTTACAGAAAAGAACCGGTCGGTCCCCATCCTTCTCAAATTGTAGGTAAAAGAACTTTCATCTAAAGTTATCCACCACACATTGGTTGCTGAAGCCGGTATTAGATCGGCAGTCTCTTGGTCTGCGGGGAAAAACTGTGTCCCTGCCATTCCGGTATTGGATGCAGTCCCTCCGTATTGGGTAATTTTGTCCGGTAGCCCATTTTCATGTCTGTGGTCATGCTTCAATTTCATCAAACCATTATCCATGGTCAAAACCCATGTCCGGGATTTATCTTCCCCGACAAAAAAAGGGATGTGGATAAATCCTTCTCCACAATCTACCACATGCATGACAAGTTTTTTGCCGGCAAATGGATCATTTTCAGAGATGGGAGTGGTTACTATTCCTTCATAGGATTTCCCGCAATGTTTTGTTAATGACTCCCAAAAAACCTGATTGGCTTCTTTATCTTGGGCTGAAATTTGGGAGCTCAAAAAACAAATCAATAGGAGAAATAAGTAGGGTTTCATAAGGAAAATTAATGGAGGCTAATAGAAAACTTTATATCGATTTCTTCTACAATATACGGGTTTTGCCCAAACACTTTTATTATACAGGCTGTTCATCCTACAAATGAAGTACAATAGAGTAATAGTTTGGTTTAAAAATGATTTAAGGTTGCATGATCATGCAGCCTTATTTTCAGCTTGGAAAGAGTCTTCTGAAATTATTCCTGTGTATTGCTTTGACCCAAGGCAATTTGGAAAAGTAGATTTGGGAATCGAAAAAACAGGGCATTTCAGGGCAAAATTCCTGATAGAGTCTGTGGATAACTTGAGAAAAAACCTGATTAAAGCAGGTGCCAACCTGATTGTCAGAATTGGAAAACCCGAAGAATTGCTTCCTGAATTGGCAGTTGAATTTCAGGCCGAGGCTATTTTTTTCTCAGAGGAAGTGACTCAGGAAGAAAAATCCGTTGAAAAAAATCTTGAAAATGCTGTTTGGAAAAAAGGAATTGAAACCAAGACTTTTTGGCAAAGCACCATGTTTCACATGGAGGATTTGCCTTTCCCTGTAAGTCAGACGCCTGAGATTTTTACCCAATTCAGAAAAGAGTGCGAAAAATTCAGCCAGGTCAGAAAGTCCATTGAAAAGCCTAGAAAGATCAAATTTCCTGAAATTGGTATTGAATTGGGAAAAATCCCTGAGTTATCCACATTTGGATTGAGTGAACCTTCAGTTGCCAAAAAAGGTGTTTTGCCATTTGTTGGCGGGGAAGATGCCGGGATTCAACGTCTCCAAAGCTATTTTTGGGAAAATGACTGTCTGAAGACTTATAAAGAAACCAGAAATGGCTTATTGGGACCGGATTACAGCAGCAAGTTCTCAGCTTGGTTGGCTTTGGGCTGTATTTCTCCCAGGTTCATTTATGAAGAAGTAGGGCGCTATGAAAATGAAAGAAAAAAGAATGATTCTACTTATTGGATGATTTTTGAATTGATTTGGAGGGATTATTTCAGGTTTATCAGCAAAAAACATGGCAACAAAATTTTTCAAATTCAGGGTATAAAAGATAATGTGGATAACTGGCGAAAAGATGAAAAACTTTTCCGGAAATGGGCTGATGGAATGACCGGGATTCCTTTTGTAGATGCCAATATGCGGGAGCTCAATGCAACAGGTTTTATGTCCAACAGAGGGAGGCAGAATGTGGCTTCCTTTCTGGTCAATGACTTGGGAATTGATTGGCGATGGGGAGCCATGTATTTTGAAAGCCAACTGATAGATTATGACGTCTGTTCCAATTGGGGAAATTGGATGTATGTTGCCGGAGTCGGCAATGACCTAAGAGAAAACAGGTATTTCAATATTCTGAAGCAAGCCAACAATTATGACAAAAAGGGGGATTTTGTCAGGTATTGGATTACTGAGTTATCAAAGATTCCGGGATTTGATATCCATCAACCTTCTGATTTATCCACAAAAGAATTGAAACAATTTGGGATTGCATTGGGGGGAAATTATCCTTTTCCAATGGTTAAGTTAGGCGTCAAGGAAAAAAGCAGGTATTAAAAAAATAGGATTACCCGATCTTTGAAAGAAAATCTTGGATAATTATCAACGTTTTTTCCTCTTCTTCAAACATTCCCATATGCCCTACCTCCGGTAATTCGAAGTAGTCATCGGCATAAGGTTCGTGCATTCGGCTACCTTCAATTTTGACTGCCCCATCTAAAACTCCGGCGATCATCAACTTTCTGCCAAGAAAGTTTTTCCAAACCTCCATACGGTCCTTTCTGTCCCGCATGGCA
This sequence comes from Aquiflexum gelatinilyticum, assembly GCF_024741135.1. Taxonomy (GTDB): domain Bacteria; phylum Bacteroidota; class Bacteroidia; order Cytophagales; family Cyclobacteriaceae; genus Cognataquiflexum; species Cognataquiflexum gelatinilyticum. The sequence continues at coordinate 77,174 of NZ_JANSUY010000021.1, read as the reverse complement.
GACAAATAAGCAAGGACTCCTTTCTTGGAACTTTTTTTACCCAAGGCAGTCAATTCTTCAATTTTATTTTTATGGGTAATTCGGTGCTGTTCGCTAAAAAGAGGGGGAACGAAAGAATCAATAAACTTATCCACACCGTGTTTTTTGATGAAGGTGATGGTTTTGTTTCGGGTTTTCTTTTTTTCTTCATCATCCGGAAATGCAGTTGAGTGAAACAAGCCGATTGCTGCCAAGTCATTTCCCATCAGTTCTGCCATAGCCAAGGCCACATATCCACCCAATGAATGACCGATGACAGCTGGATTTTGGATACCTTCTTCTTCTATCCAATCATGAAGTATAACTGCAACTTCTTCCAAAGTTATGTTATCCTGTTCCAAAGGACTTTCACCAAAACCGGGCAGGTCAATGCAATAAACCGTATGGCTTTTGGCCAATTCCTTAGAATGAGTTATCCACATTTCCTTGGATTCACAGAATCCATGGATTAGAATGATGGGGTTGCCTTTGCCGTTTGAAACAAATTTGATCATATGTCCAAAAATACAAAATCCCGGCTTATGGCCGGGATTTAAATTTTAGGGGTAATTTTTTGGTTACTTTTCTACCGCAGTTTCAGCCATTTGCTTTACAGCATTTGCAATGCCTTCAGGATCAAAGCCACATTCTCTGTGGAGTTCGATTTGTTCACCATGTTCCACTACCCTATCAGGGATACCCAATCTTTTGACTTGTGCTTGGTAGCTGTTGTCCACCATCCATTCTAAAACTGCAGACCCAAATCCCCCCATGAGGCATCCATCTTCCACCGTCACTACTTTTTTGAATTTACTAAAAACCTCATGCAGCATTGCCTCATCCAGGGGTTTTACAAACCTCATGTCATAATGGGCAGGATTGAAGCCTTCTTTTTCGAGCATGTCGCAGGCGGTCACAGCGTAATTGCCTATGTGGCCAATCGTCAAAATCGCAATGTCCTCTCCTTCACGAATAATCCTACCCTGACCAATTGGAATTTCCCTCATCGGGGTTCTCCAATCTACCATCACCCCCTGACCCCTTGGGTACCTGATGGAAAATGGACCCTCAAATTTGGTGGCTGTGTACATCAGGTTTCTTAATTCTTCCTCATCCATGGGTGAAGAAACCACAATATTGGGGATACATCTGAAAAAGGAAATGTCATAGGCACCATGATGGGTCGGACCATCAGCCCCTGCAAAACCTGCTCTATCCAGGCAAAACACCACTTGGAGGTTTTGTAGACAAACGTCATGGACCACTTGATCATAAGCCCTTTGCATGAAAGAGCTGTATATGTTACAGAAAGGAATCAATCCCTGAGTAGCAAGTCCTGCTGAAAAGGTGACGGCATGTTGCTCTGCTATCCCCACGTCAAAAGCCCTATCCGGCATTTCTTTCATCATGATATTCATGGAAGAACCGGATGGCATCGCCGGGGTAACCCCCATGATTTTATCGTTTTCTTTGGCAAGCTCAACGATGGTATGGCCAAAGACATCTTGGTATTTTGGAGCCTGTGGTGTGGTAGGGATTTTTTTGTAAATCTCACCGGTCACTTTGTCAAAAAGCCCGGGTGCATGCCAAGTGGTTTTGTTTCCAGTCTCGGCAGGGGCATAACCTTTGCCTTTAACTGTGACACAATGAAGGATTTTTGGACCGGGAATATCTCTCATGTCTGCAAGTATTTCTACCAAATGATGGACATCATGGCCATCTACCGGTCCAAAATACCTGAGATTCAATGATTCAAAGAGGTTACTTTGCTTCAAGACGGCAGATTTGATGGCTCCTTCCACTTTGGATACAATATCCTGCGCCGAGGAACCAAACATCGAGATCTTGCCAAGCAGATTCCAAACTTCGTCTTTGACTTTGTTGTAGGTATGGGAAGTGGTAATGTCAGTCAGATAATCTTTCAATGCTCCTACGTTAGGGTCGATCGACATGCAGTTGTCATTGAGGATAATCAGCATATTGGTATCTGAAACTCCTGCATGGTTCATTGCTTCGAAAGCCATACCGCCGGTCATGGAGCCGTCTCCGATGACGGCTACATGTTGTTTTTTGGAATCTCCCTTGTATTTGGATGCCACTGCCATGCCTAAGGCAGCTGAAATAGAGGTACTTGAATGCCCAACTCCAAAAGTATCATATACGCTTTCTTTCCTTTTGGGAAAACCAGAAAGTCCGCCATAAAGCCTGTTTGTATGAAATTGACCTTTTCTTCCGGTCAATATTTTGTGCCCATATGCTTGGTGTCCCACGTCCCAAACAAGCTGATCTTCTGGCGTATTAAGGACATAATGCAGCGCTACTGTAAGCTCCACTACACCAAGGCTCGCACCAAAATGCCCTCCATAAACAGACACATTGTCAACGATAAACTGTCTCAGTTCATCACAGATCTGTACCAATTGGTCTTTAGAAAGCTTTTTAAGATCGGCGGGTGAATCGATCTTTGCGAGTAATTTTCCTGGTTTGATGATCATCAGCAATACGGTTCTTAATAAAGGTAATTAACATTTGTCAACCTCAATTGTTTTTCAAAATTTTCTTTGAATTTTATCAGGATTGAAAAAGGGTCTTTTTATGTCCCAAATGAATAAATTACCATTATTTGGATATCTTTGGACAAGATTAATGTGCAAAATTAAGAAAATAAAATAGTTTACAGTGAGTTTTGAAATCAAATTACCACTTTTCGAAGGGCCATTCGATTTGATGCTGTTTTTCATCGAAAGGGATGAGCTGGATATTTATGATATTCCGATTTCAAAAATCACTCAGGATTTTCTTGATTATATCCATCATCTTGAAAAAATGGAAATCGAGGTGGCAAGTGATTTCATCCTTTTTGCCGCTACATTGATGAAAATTAAATCCAAAATGCTGATTCCCCGCCCAGAATTGGACGAAAATGGGGAAGAAATTGATCCAAGGGAAGAATTGATCCGGCATTTATTGGAATATAAAAAGTACAAATCAGTCATCCTCGAATTAGGGAAACTGGAAGAGGCGAGGCTTGCCAAACAGCAGAGAGGGAACATCCTTTCAGAACTCAAACAGCTGGCTAAGGCAGATGATGTCGATGCAGAAATGCAAGATTTGGACCTGTACAAGCTTTTGAAAGTATTTCAAAAGGTCATGTCAAAGTACAGTTCAAGAACAGATGAAACAAAACATACCGTCATACAGTATCCTTATACCATTGGGCAGCAAAAAGACTTTATCCTCGAAAAAATGTCATGGAAAGACCGGGTCGCTTTTACTGAGTTTATCAGCTACAAGCCTGAAAAAATCTTTGTGATTTACACTTTCTTGGCGATTTTGGAATTATTACAATTATCTATGGTTACCATTACTATAGGTGAAGGGTTCAACAATTTTTGGGTAGAAAAGCAAGAAACAGTTCCTTCGGTATAGGATATGAAACTAGATAACAAGCAGATTTTTGCAACCCTCAACCCCAATAAGGTCTGGTTTCCGATACTTATTGGTTTGGGAATAGTTTTTTTGATGTTTTATCTCGATCCCAATATCAATGCCCAAACCTTAAAAGGTGTATTTGATGGATCGATCTGGTGGATTCTGTTAGCCATTGTTGTCATTTTGTTTCGGGATTTGGGATATATATACCGGATCAGGGCGGTCACAGACCAACAACTCACTTGGGGACGTGCACTTTATGTCATCATCCTCTGGGAATTTGCCTCGGCAGTGACGCCATCTGTGGTGGGAGGTTCCGCTGTGGCGATTTTCATTTTAAACAAGGAAGGAATCAAACTTGGCAAGGCCATCGCCTATGTCATGGTGACTGCTATTTTGGATAATTTATTCTTTGTGATTGGCGCACCCATCATCCTTTATTTTGCCCAAGGCCATATATTTCCGGCGAGTAGAATGATGGAAATGAGGCTAGGAAGAAGCCTTGAAGTTTTGTTTTGGGTAAGTTATGGCCTTTATGCCTCCTATTCTCTTGTGATGGCTCTGGCATTATTCTATAAGCCAAGGGTATTCAAATGGGTTTTACTTAAGATTTATTCCATCAGGTGGCTAAAAAAATGGAAGCATTCAGCCAATGAATATGGCAATCAAATCATCGAAGCCTCAAAGGAACTGATAGGAAAAAATTACAAATATTGGCTACCTATTGTTGGGGCTACTATCTTTATTTGGAGCTCAAGGTACCTTATGCTCAATGCTTTGATCGGGGCTTATGAATCATTGAGCATTTCGGAGCATGTAGTGATTTTTGCAAGACAGGTAATCATGTGGATCGTAATGATGATTTCCCCTACCCCCGGTAGCAGCGGCACTGCGGAGTTTTTCTTTGGGCAGTTCTTTGCAGAGTTCCTGAACGGCTACACTTTTGTCACTAGTATTCTTTGGAGAATGCTTTCTTACTATCCTTATCTGATATTAGGAGCCATTTTTCTACCAAGATGGATCAAGCAGGTATTTTTCAAAAAGAAAGAAGAATAAAGCCAAACCCTTAATATTATTCTATGATCCAATCTCTCACAACTCATCAAATAAGTGGATTGGTGGATGGTGAAGTGATTTCCCAATCCGGGCAAGGGCTTGTAGCTTGGATTTCCATTGATTCCCGAAATATCCTTGAACCGTCAAAAACACTTTTTGTAGCGCTCAAAGGGGCGAAGTTTGATGGACATGATTTTATCAAATCTGTACATGAGGAAGGAGTACGAAGCTTTTTGATTCAGAAAGGAAGCACCGTTTTAGATAATTTGACTACAGACAGTACCTTCATTGTTGTGGATAACCTACATGAGGCTTTACAAAAGTTAGCAGCCTATGAGCGGTCCCTTTTTTCCGGTCCTCTGGTCGGCATCACAGGAAGCAACGGCAAAACCATTGTCAAAGAATGGCTAGGACAAGTTTTGGGGCAGAAATATGCAGTAGCCAAAAGCCCAAAAAGCTACAACAGTCAAGTGGGTGTACCGCTTTCGGTATTTGGAATCGAGCAAAACCATCAGGTTGCTATCATGGAGGCGGGCATTTCCAAGCCTAGGGAAATGATGAAACTTGAAGCTATTCTCAAGCCTGAAATTGGAATTTTTACCAATATCGGAACTGCACACGAGGAGGGTTTTGAATCCCAAAATCAAAAATTGGCTGAGAAAGCTATACTTTTTGAAAACAGCAAGCTTATCATATACAGGAAAGAACATTCAAAAATTCATGATTTGCTTACTTCCAAATATGATTCAAACAGACTCATCTCTTGGTCAGATACGGCAGGAGCAGACTATACACTTTCAATCAAAAAGGAATCAGACCGATCCAAAATCCTGCTGATGAAGCCGGATTTGAGTGTTTTTACTTTTTCGGTGCCCTTTGCGGACCAAGCTTCTTTGGAGAATATCCGACATGTGATTGTGGCCTCTCTTTCTTTGGGGCTAGATGAGGCATTGATTCAGGAAGGCCTTAACCACCTCAAGGCGGTCGAGATGCGGCTTACTTTAAAACCAGGAATCAATGACTGTCTGATAATCGACGATACCTACAACAATGATTTGGCTGGATTGAGGTTGGCTTTGGACTTTATGGCTGCGCAAAGGCCAAAAAGAAGGAAAGTCATTGTCCTTTCTGACATGCTTCAGGTCGGAAATACTGAAATCGTCTATACAGAAGTTGGCGAACTTCTGAATTTCCACCAAATCGATTTCTTCATCGGGGTCGGAGAAAAGATAAAATTGGTCACCAATAGCTACCAAGGTAAATCCGTGTTTTTCCCAAATACAGAAGCATTGATTTCCCATATTTCCCAAGAGGATTTTGAAAATGACCTGATACTGGTGACAGGGGCCAGAAAATTCGGATTTGAGGCGGTTGTCAACAGGCTTCAACAAAGGATTCACGGGACGACTTTGGAGATTAACCTCAATGCTTTGACCCATAACTACAATTTTTACAAAACCCAAATCTTGCCAAACACCAAAGTCATGGTCATGGTCAAGGCCTTTGCCTATGGCGGTGGGGCAGCCGAAATCGCCAACCACCTGCAGCAATTACGTGCAGATTACCTTGCTGTGGCCTATACTGACGAGGGGGTTGCACTCAGGGAAGAAGGCATCCGACTGCCGATTATGGTGCTCAATCCTGTTCAGGAGTCTTTTATCCACCTTGAAAAGTTTGATCTAGAACCTGTAGTGTACAGTCCTGATTTTTTTAGGCAGTTAGGTAAATTTTGCCAAAACAGGAATATCTCCATGAAGGTCCATTTGGACATGGATACGGGCATGCATAGGCTCGGTTTTGAACAGGAACATGTTCAAGAATTGATTTCAATGATCAAAAGTTATCCACAATTGATCATTGAGAGCATTTACACTCATCTAGTGGGTGCAGACGAGGAAATCCACAGGGATTTTTCATTGGCGCAGCTTCGCAGTTTTGTAGAAATGTGTGATACCATCAGCGGTACTTTGGATTATAAGCCTATGAGGCATGCACTCAATTCGGCAGGCATCATCCAATTTCCTGAATACCAAATGGATATGGTCAGGTTGGGAATCGGTCTCTATGGCGTCGAGGTGTCGGGGAAATTTGAAACCCATCTCAAGCCTATCAGTACGCTGAAAACCACCATTTCCCAAATCAAATCAATCCCCCAAGGTCAAACAATCGGATATAGCAGAAAGGGAAAAATGGATGAAGACGGTAAGATCGCAACCATCGCTTTGGGCTATGCAGATGGCTATGACAGGAGATTCAGCAACGGTAAAGGTTTTGTCTTGATCGATGGGAAAAAGGCGCCTGTCATCGGCAATGTCTGCATGGACATGACCATGATCAACATCACGGGAATCGAGGCCAATGAAGGGGATGAAGTAATTATCTATGGCCCCGGAATTTCCCTGAAAGAACTTTCTGAAAGGATCGGAACCATCCCTTATGAATTGCTCACCAATATCAGCAGCCGGGTAAAGCGTGTGTATTATCTTGATTGAGTGGATTTAGCCATAAATCATTTATCAAAACTTTGGGTCAATCAAAGCTAAATCAATTAATCCTTTTTTCTACAAGCCTGATTTGGTATCTTTACGTCATGTAAGCACTTGAAATTCAAATTTGATCTTGTAGGAAAGTCCACCTTTTATCAATTTTTTAACGCTTACCGGTACTCCTCCAACACCTATTGCCGCCATTGGATTTGCTGATTTTATTGCAAAAACTATGTTGAATGCCTAGTAATTGAAATAAATCTGAAATAGTAATTCCAACGTCTCAAAAAGAATAATCATGAATTTAGCATCAGTTCAAGAACTAACAGAAGAGCTTGTCGAAATGGATACAGCCAAAATCTTATTTGCCTCATTTGAAAAAATTGATCCAATTACAAACCTCTTAGACGATTCTGAGCTTGTCTATGATCAGATTCTGTTGGATGCTGGAAAAGAAAACCCCAATCCCGTTTTCAATTTCATGAACCTAAAACCTGCTATCGAGCAAGCGACCGACTTAGGGTATAACCTGATCATCGGTACGGATTTGACAAACGAAAGAGTGACTATAGCTGTCAAAAAGGATGAAAAAAGTGGATTTGTAATCCTCAACAGCCACCAATTGGCAGCAATTTTATTGAAAATCTGGAAAGATTCAGGGAAATATGAAGACATGGTTTGCCTAAAATCCATCCATACTTCGGACTTGATAGAAAATATGGCCATTAGATCAGGTTTGAAATTCCAAAGCGAAATCATTGAACCGGGAGATTTGAGAACAAAAATGGCGGAGGTTCAAAAGGTCTATGAAAATAGCCCAATCTGTGCTTTCAATATCGATCAACAGGTCTGCCATTCCGCTTTGGACTTTTCCAAAATCATAGTGGAGATCGCCCAAAAAGAAAATGAATTGAAATCTTCAGGGCAAACTTTCTTTGATTACCTGATGGAAATCTACAATGAATTTGGCTTCTACAAGGAAAAAACCATTACGGTGGATTTAAATACAGATGCACAGCGGTCGCATTTACTTTCGATTATGGATAACCTCAGGAAAAATCCAAAATCCCTTGAATCTACTTTTCCTCTTAATAGTGTCACTGATTATAAGAAAGGAGTCAAATTCAATATCCTCACCGATAAAGTGAATTCCTTTGCGGGAAGTACGGACAACATCCTGAAAATCGAGTCTGCTAATAACCTTTCGGTGACTTTTGCTCCTTCCAAAACAAAAATGGTGTACTACATAAGCATCAAGGGAGGTTATATTTCCAAAGAAAAATATGTTATGAGAAACAAAGAGATGGATGCAGAAATCCTGCGGGTCATCCAGATGTTTAACAGAGGTCTCTGATCAAAAACGATCCCCAATCCTAAGGTTTGGGGATTTCCTTTTTTTGCCTGTTACTTTTTTGTATTTGTATTTCCACTTTGCCCATGAATGTTTGGGAACAGCCCTAAATGATTGGACCATAATCAAAACCTGAATTCCCAAAATCACAGGAAAAATGGTTTGGAATCCCCAACCCAAATCGAGAAAAATCCCAAACAATGCAGGTCCTATTGCCGAACTCAACACCATAATGGATGTAAAAAGACTCCTGACCGTGCCTATATAGGTTTGTCCAAAAAACTCCACCTGAAGGGCTGCAACAGTAGCACTCCCAAAACCCACTGAAAAACCCATCAGGATATTGTAAACAAAAATCCCCCAGACATTGGGGATCATCCAAATGATCAACAAGGCGACCATTAGTGGGAAAAGATAAAATGGGAAGAAGGTCTTAGCCTTATACTTGTCAATGAGCGGACCCGAAAGCAGGATGCTCAAAAAACTAGCGACAGCATAGGAAGTAAGTCCCGCAGCAGCCAATCCTATATTCCAACCTTTGAAGTCAATGATGGCAAATTGGTAAAAGAAAAGTCCTGTAACTGCAAATGGGATAAAAAAGATATTTGGAGCCAAAAGCCAAAACGGCTTTGATTTCATGATGTCTCTTTGTCTGACACGGTCCACCTTTTTTTCATCTGAATCTGTAACCACCACCTCTCCCGACTCGCTTACCAAATGTTCAGGTTTCAAAACCAATAAGGTAAATACCGTTACTACCATACTGACCAAAGCCGCATTGAGCCAAAGAGATTCCCGCCACCCTATCTTCGCTATCACAATCAAGATAATCGCAGGCAAAACCGCCTGTCCCAAGGGATGCCCCAATGAAGCCAGGCTGATGGCTTTGCCCCTGTTTTCTTCAAAATACCGGGACATGGTGGTGATCGCGATATGGTTATAGAGTCCCTGACCTGCCAATCTCAATCCAAAAAAAGCAATAAGGATATACCACCAAGCCTGAGAAATACTTAGAAAAAACAAGGAAATGACAAAAGTCGCAGTGGTGGCCAAGGTGAATCTTGGTAGAGGAACGGAATCAATGAGTTTCCCTAATTTGGGTAAGGCCACCGCAGCACCGATGGTAGCAAGCCCATAAAAAGTACTCAACAATCCATTGGAAAGCTTGAATTCTTCCATCAAAAACGGGACATACATGGCCAACAAAAATGTCTGTCCAAAACTTGACAAGGCAGTCATGATGATTCCAAAAATCACCATCACGCGGTTTTTACGGACAAACTGAAGGTAGTTCAAGTTCAGAAGGTTGGTTTGGAGTGTTTAAGATCAGCTATTAACTTCCCACAAAGTCTTATAAAGTTACGTCAAATAATATCACTTCCTTACTAGACTGTTCTAGTATTAAATCTCAATTATTTTGGGAAACATATTAAACCGGGATAAAAAGCAAAACCCTGCTTTGTCTTCACAAAGCAGGGTTTTTCAATCTCGTTTCTCGCCTCTCGGCTCTTGTTTCCAAATCATTGTCCCACCAAGAATACGGCATTGGCAACCAAGAGCTTTCCTGATTCCCAAAACGCCCTGAACATCGGATTGTCAGCCATATAGACTATCTGACCACGACCTTGGTTTTCTACACCATAGACCATTGATTTTGGCATTTTTGGTTTGATTTTGTTTCCGATATAGCCAAATCTATAGGCAGCAGCATCCGGGATTATTCCTACGTTGACACCGTTGTCAAGGTAAGCATAGCGGGAACCGTTGTTTTTCAAAGTATAGAATTTGCCATCCATTCCAAATCCCAGCGGATGTGTCGGATCGATTTTCACCTGATAAATGGCTCCTGCGGCAGTGGTAGAAATTCCCATCCTTTCACGTTCTTGATAAGGTTCGAGTCTTTCTATATTCTGGATTTCCTTTTGCTCTTTTTCAGCAGCTTTTTTCTCGTCCTCAGTATCGTATTGGCTGAGGTCAAAACCGTTTTTGTCTGCAAAAGCATTCAGCGAATTTTCCATGGCGATCAATTTACCGCCTGCCCTGACCCAATCCATCACCTTTTTCATGTTGTTTTCGGAAAGGTAACTGCCCCAACTTGAAGGAAGGATGATGACATTGTATTTGCTCAGGTCAAATCTGCCAAGGCCATCCGCATCAAGGATGCTTACAGGGTAGTCGAGCTCCTGCTCAAAGAAATACCAAAGTTCACCGAAGTTCAAAGAAGAAGTACCCGCACCGCTCATGATGGCAATTTTTGGTGCTACTATGGTTTTGACTTCCGAAGAACCAAAATCCCTTCCTTTGTCCACATAAGCAGAATTACTCCTGTCCAAAGCTATCTCGAACTTGTTAGCAATGTCAGTTACTTTCTTGTCAAAGTCGGAAACATATTGATTTCCGTTTCGGTGGATGATCAAAGTCCCGATGGGATAGGACTTCCCGTTGATGTCAAAGGCTTTTTCTGCAAAACGAACCCTGATTTTGTGATTGATCAGAGCCGCCAAAAACTTGGCGTGTTGTGTTGCATTCCAAGGGGCAAGGTATGCCAAAGGAGTTCCGTCTACTCTATTGGCTTCAAATGGCGTCTTTTCAAATTTCTTTCCTGCATCCAACCTTGTCTCCAAGGCATAAGCCTGCACGCCATAAGCATAAGGCAGAGCCCAACTAGTGATGTCATAGGTAATGCTGTCCTGCAGTTTGGCTTCAGGTTCAAACAATACCTGTGTCAAAACAGACTTCGATTGGTAAGCATTGACCACAATGTCTTTGTCTGTAGCGGCAAAAGTCGCAGCTTTACCGGTATTGTAATCCAGACCTTTCAGACCTGATGCCGCTTTGGCATAGCCATATTGGATTTTATTTTTGTCAAGCAATGCCAAAAGCGCCATGACACGCTCTGGGTTTTGGTCACCTTTGATTACAAAGCTTTTGTATTTGGCTTTTGGATTGCTGCTGCTTGTTTTAAAGTAATTGGCAAATTCATCTGCAAGCCTTTCCGCATTTTGGGAAGTGACTTCCACCGCAGAAATTCCTGCCGTATGCTGATGCTCGATTCTTTCTCTCAAGGTTACTGTATCACCGAGGGCATTGAGCATTCCCAATCCTGCGCGGCCAGAACCTCCCTTTTCGATGGTCATTCCGATTGCTCCATTGTACATGGGATAGGTATCTCCATAAGAAGGATAGAGCAAATCAAACCGTTCTTTGGTAAAATACATCCAACCTTGCTCATCAAATTTTTTGGCTGTATTCTTCCCATAGATGACCTGAAATTCATTTTGAAAAGGGGAAACTTGATCGTGGACCGGCTGTGCTGCAGGGGCAAAATAAAACGGATCATTGATCCCCTGTTCGTGGTAATCCACAAAAAGATGCGGCATCCAATCATGGTACAGTTTCAGTCTTTGCTGCGTTTCTTGCTGTGTCTGCCAAGCCCAGTCTCTGTTGAGGTCCAGAAGGTAATGGTTTGGGCGTCCACCCGGCCAGGGTTCTGAATGTTCCATGGACTGCGGATCAGGTTGAAGCCTTTTGTTTTGCTTTTGGTTATACCAAACTGTATATCGGTCCTTTCCATCAGGATTGGCGCAAGGATCTAGGATCAGTACTTGGTTTTTCAACCATTCTTTGGATTGGGTATTTTTTGGATCTGCTATTTGCCAAAAAGTCATCATTGCGGCTTCTGTTGCCACTGCTTCATTGCCATGGACATTGTATTGCATCCAATTCAGGGCAACTTTGGTGGAAGGTGTACCCTCCAAAACCCCGGTCCTGCGAAGGTTATCTTTGCGGATATCTTCCAGTTTACCCATATTATCAGGAGTGGAAACCATGGCAACAAAGAGCGGTCTGTGCTCATAAGTTTCTCCGTAATAAACCAGCTTTACATTGGGAAGGGTGGCAGCCAAATGCTCAAAATAGGCCACAACACGGTGGTGGGGCGTAAATCGATCACCCAATTTGTACCCAAGGAATTCTTCAGGGCTTTTTTGGGCAAATGCGGAGAAGGTCAGGAAAAGGACCAAAACCAAAGCGTAAATTTTTCTCATAAAGGAATATTTGAATGTAAAGGGCGGTAAGATAAGGGGAATTGCAAAACCCTGCAAAAGAATTGGATTGAAGGAACAAAGATTGGGGGATAGCTGGTGAAATAAGGGGGAATAACAGTAAAATAATCAATGCTAATTCAGCAATAAAAAAAGTGGGACCTAAGGGATTCGAACCCATGACCTCTGCTCTGTCAAAGCAGCGCTCTAAACCAACTGAGCTAAGATCCCGATTTGAGGCTGCTAAAATCAGTAATGATTTTGGGATTTCAAAATCCTGTTTTGATATCTTATCAAAGTAAGGTGATTCTAGAAATAGCTTGGATATTTAGTTCAGGTGAAAGCTCCTGATAAGCCAACACTTCCAAGCCTGGAAATTCCAATTTGATCAGGTCTTGTATTTTTCTCCTGATTTCTACCATCGTCAGAATACATGGTAAATTATTGGGATCATGGTAATGAGAAAGCTCAGAATTGATGGCATAAAAAATATCATCCTTATCCGCCTCATTTAATTCATCCTTCAAAAATTTATCTTCTACAGTCGGGTCAAGTAAATACGCAAGTAAGGTATTGTTTCCCTTAGATAACTTATTTGACAAATATCTTTTTGATTTTACCCTGATGGCATCGGCATAATCACTCGAAGTATATGTTTTGGAATTGAGGCTGGAAAGTATTGGGTTGAACTGGTAAGGAATAAAAGTGATGTATTTTGCAGAATCCACCAAAATGGGCTGGTCTATTGAAATATAGGTTTCAAGTATCTCAATATAGTTCCTTACCGAAATCTGGTCTTCCAACAAATTCCTAATGGTTTTTACCAAAAACAAAAGGGAGGATTTTTTTAAAACTGCCTGTACAAGATTAGGATATGTTTGCCTTAAATTTTCGATTTCATAATCCTGCAATTCCATATTCCATAATGCCGAAATATTTTTTCTAATTATGGCACTGACCATTAGGATCACATAACCCGCCCAATCCCAAGTCATGTACCCTTTGCTTTCAAGCATTTGTTGCAATCCGCCATTATCAGTGACCAAGCTCAAAGTCCTATTATTTGCAGGATTTAGGATCGGAATACCTTCTAATTGGTATTTGGTCAATTCATCAAGAGGAATATCCGAGACTACATCTTGTTCTCCAATAGTCTTCGAAGGAGGAAATCGAAAGTCATTGATTTGAAGACAGAAATGATTATGAGGTATGGCTGTGTCCCACACTATTTCAATCTTTGGGATGCGTACTCCTAACTCAAAAAACAAGCCATCTTGCATCAAAGGTCCCATCTCATTAAACCTCATTCTTTGCTTATTCTTTTTATTTTTTATTACATCGGGTAAAAATAATTTGAGTTTCAAGAAACGTAAATCATTGGAGATATGCTCATAAATTTCTTCACCATTTTCCATTAAAATGACATTGTTCTTGGACTCTAAGGGTACTAAGCCTTTTCTTATAGAAAAAAAATACCTGACAAAAGACCGTAGGTAATTTTTGAATTCCATTCTTGAAAGATTTGGAAACCTGTTCTCTAGCCGATACTGTCCAATACTCTTTCGGATTTCATCAGAAATTTCAGAAGAGATGAAACTTTCCCGGTTTTGAAAAAGTATTTTGGGCACTTCGGATTTCAAAAAATCAGAATCTATATCAGTTATATTTCGAAACCCATAAGAAAACCTACAATCCAATTCGTTGATTCTGATGATAAGGGATTCCGACTGGTCTTTTACTTTTCTCAATTCCAGTTTAACAGGTGCCTCAATTCCCATATCTTCAGAAAATTCCAAACAGATACTTTTAAAGTACCCCTCCAATTCACTGATACCAGTCTTGTGAATCTCCTTGGAGACATCAGGATTTAGGAGCAATTCAATTTTTATAGAAGATTCGGCCATAGTCTGATGGGTTTAAAACAAAAAATTAATCTTTGAATTCTATGACTTTAGAAGGTTCAGCTACATAATCCCCGATGATTTCCCTTTGGGACATGACCAACAAATCAGGGAATTCTAGCTCTATTAGCTTTTTCAAATGAATCCTGATTTTGTGGTCGGTTACGATGACGATTTTAGGATTTTGAGCCAAAACACCATCCCTGAAACTCAGCAATAAATTTTGACAAAGCTGGGGTTCGAGCGCGAGGTAATGGAATTTGCCTGTGAATTTGAGATTCTCTTTCAATACTTCTTCGAACCTTGGACCCAGCCAACTTGCTGTCTCCATTAAATCATTGCCCGGAAGTCTTTTCTTTATGGAATTTTTGATCCTTAATGATTCAATTATTTCCTCCAAAGAGGATTTTTCAAATTGTTTTAAGAAAAATTCTGCGATTTCATTAAAATCCAGAATTGGTACACGCTCGACAAGCAATGCTTTGCATACTTCATTCAATCCAATTAGCTGATCAGGAGAATTTACAATTGCTTTGATTTCTTGGTTTGGGTTGAATTCACATTTGATGCTGATGTCTTCCAGAATTATCAGGTCACCAAAATTCCTGATGAAAACGTATTCAAGATAAAGGAAAAGGTATTCTATTGGGTCAAGGAAATTCATGGCAGAATTTTCTTGAATTTCACTTTTGGGAATCCAAAATGATTTCCCGTTTTGCAAAGGATTGAATGCCTCAATTTTATCTTGGTAATTGCCGATTTCCTCCTCTTTTAAGATTCCGCAAAGTCTATCAGGATAAATGAAATTTTTTACCAAGGGTATTTCATTGACACTTATCATGATGGTGCTTTCAGGATGTAAGTAAATATTTGGCCTAAATAGAACTCCCGGAATCCTTACCCCATACCGATTTTCAATTTTATTCCTCAATTCCTTTAATTTCTGAGTGACCTCTTCCTGCAATTCAATCCCTGATTTTTTCATGATCAGCATATCCAAGTCAGGATGGTATTCCACTAAAATCGGGGTTACCACTGGGACCAATTTCAAGGGGCCGTTGCCAATAGAATCCATAAGTTTCAATCTCCTCCTAAATTGATTCAGTTTAGGTCGGTAATTTTCTAAGCTCCCATCCAAAGTAATCGCCCTTTGAAGCGCATTTATATTTTCATTGATGGAATTTGGGTATTCATTAAGGTTTCTTTTTTCTAGCCCCAATGACAAATTGTGGAAATACGAACTTTGGGATCCGTCCAATTCTATAGCATTCTTCCAGTTATCAATAGCATCTTCAAATTCTGAATTTGAATAATACTGATTTCCAGCCCTATTGATTGATTTTGCCAACTCACTTTCCAAAACACTTTTATAAGAGTTTTTCTTATCCAGTTTAATGGCTTCCCGTAGTGAAAACACGGCTTCTTTCCAGCTGAGTTTATAAAAATTAGCAGTACTGAGGTTTACGTGGCATTCCGGTCTAGAATCATCCAAAGCAATTGCTTCATTAAAAAATAACATGGACTTGTTTAAGAATTCATCTCCCCGGGCTGTGATATAAAATCTCAAATAGACATTTCCCAAAATATTTTTAATAACCGAAGCTGATTTGAAAGAGTATTTGGAAACAACTTCCTGAATTTCTGATTCATGCCTGTTTTCATTGTAATAAAAATACCAGAACAAACTTAGGAAGCTTCCGTTTTCGGTATTCTTCCATATGCGAACAATTGAAAGAATTTCACGACGGTTGATTTCGAAATCCTGAAACAATTTTTCAACAGATTTGGAGATATTTTTATTTGATCCTGAATGGCTTCCAAGTACTTTATTCAATTCCATGAAAACAGCAATCAGTTTTTTATCCAAATCAATCCCGGACCCATTGTGGGATGGTAAGCTTTCTTCGGGTGTCGCTATTTTGGTCTGTAATCCCTGACGATGGTTTTGGAGAAAATTCACTGTGGAATCCATGATAAAAAATTTTCCAGAGTCAAATCCAAAGGATTTCTCCCGCTCCCAGATTTGCATTAAGTCTTTGATATCCTCACTGGATATTTTTGATTCCATGGAGAAATTATTGGATAAGGTCTCAAGCTGGTCTAATAATCTGAAAAAGATTTTTTTAACAATAGCGGCGTTTAAGGATAAAATAATGTTGTGATTTTGGGGAGTGATTGCCAAAAGTCTGTGGCAAAGCGCAATGACATTATCCTGGCTTTTTTCAAGATATGATCCGGAAAGTACATTGATGAGGGATTCAATTACCAAAAAATCATCTTCGATAAGTTGTTCTGAAGGTAGATTTACAAAGTAATCCACCAGCAGATTATCATCATCCACCATTAAAGAAGATAATCGGCTGTGTTTCTTTATAGTTTCTTTGGCTTCTTGAAATATTAATTTGGCTTCTTTTTCAAATTTTTCTTTTTCTTGATAATGCTTAAATGTCTCTTCTGACAGGGTTTTGATTTCGCTTTTGAGATTCGCTTTTTTTATTGCCAGATTGACTTTGTCTTCTTCCAATTTTTTGGATTCTGAGGATTGATCCAAATCAATCCTTTCCATCCTTAAATCTGAAATCCTATTGATATCTGATCCCTGATCTATTGAAACTGTTGCCGCTCTTTTTTTAGGGTTTCTTTCCTTTTCGGAAATTTCATTTAATTCTTTTTCAATTTTGTCAATTTCAGCTTCGGCTTGTTTCGTTCGATACTCCGAGTCGTCAATGGCTTTTTGGAGCTTTATTAGCTTTTCTGAAGCTGCTGAAGTAATATATGGCGCAGATTTGATAGCCAACATCTTCCAATGCGGTGCTATCAATTTGGCGTTTTCATAGCAAAGTTTTATTTTTTCCCACTCTCCCAACCAATCAAATACATTGATCAAGTTGGACCACACAGCTGCTATTTCAGGAGAAAGGTTCTCGGCTTTTTCGTACAATTCTTTGGCTTTGAGTAACATCAACTGATCCCCAAAATGATGAAAATACCTAAGGTAGGCATTGCCAAGGTCGTTCAAAACAAAGGCTTCAGACGTTTTGAATGCATTTTCAGGAATTAATTTTTGGTCAGAGCTGTCCGATTCTTCTTTAAAAGCTTTAAGATGGGAGGAAACTGTTTTCCCAAATTTTTCATATCTCAGCAGCATTTCAGAACTGATGGAATCATAATCTGAGTTGTGGGATCCCCCATATTCTGAGAGGCTAAAAGAGCCTAATGAAGGATCAGTAGCGATAGCTTCCAGAAACTTTGCCCTACAGAGCATAAAGTCACCCTCCTCAGCAGCAATTCGAGCAAGCCTATAATTGAGCTCACCGATAAAAGTCTGTGAGGTAATCGCTTTGATGTCTATCGCTTCAATCAGGATTTTTCTGGCTTTTTCATTTTCACCGGCAAGCCAAAGAAGGTTTGCGGCAGCACCCAAAGAAGCTATATTTCCTGCATTGATTTCTATTACCCTTTCAAAAGCCTGAATCACGCGCTTAGACCTGTCAAGGGTGATTTCTCCCCTGCGTCTAAAATTGAAATCCAGTTGATTGGCCAAAAACCAATGCGACATCTGAAAATTCCTGTCCAGGTCTATAGCGTTTTGAAAGTAGATCAACTTCATATTGGAATCAGATTCCAAGAGACCTTTGACCAACTGATACATTGGATTTATAGAAGTCCTATTGGGTCCAATTGCTTCGACCCACTCTAGATGTGCCTTTGCTTTATCCAGTGAGTTCAAAAAACAAGATGCCATAGAAGCAACCAAGTGCGCTTCTAAAAGCACTTCTGAATGTTTTTGAAATATACTAGAAACTTTTCTATTCTGTTGTTTTCCGAATTCGAGACTTCGGCGAAGAAATTCAAGTTTGGTTCGCTCCTTGACTTTTCCATCGCGCTGATATAGTTCAGTGATATTTTCGATTACAGGTTCAAGGAGTTCAGGAAGGGAAAAAATGGGGTTTCTTTTTCGTCCTGATTGGCCTGCAAGAGAATTTCGGTAAATCCTGCATTTGCAATATCCGATAACTGCCATTGCCCAGGCATGCCTGAAATCAATGTGGTGGATGATAGAATTCCATCTCAACCTCAAAAACCTCCTAAACCAATGGGAAGGTATCCCGATGATTGCATATAAATCTAAAGCCTCCTTGAATAGACCGATGGCTTTTTCATATCCATCAATTGTATTGGACTTTGCAAAATCATCTGCTTCAAAGTACAAAGCCTGAGCTTTGAGAAAATCTGTAGGAAAAAGTTTGATCTTTTCCTTTACATCTTCCTCTATCCTAGCATAAATCTCTGTTGAAACCCTGGAATAAACCCTCTCCAAAATCTGTTTGTATTCAGATGGACTAAGGTCAGGGTCAATATCTCCTTTTTCTGCGATTCTGAATCTTACTGGACTTGCCAAAGTAGATGGAGCATCTTCAGGTCCTATCCTGACCATGGGGCTGACCTGGACAAATAAGTTCCCTTCCAAATCCTCCCTAAGTGCAAATGAACCATGAACATGGATATGTGAGGACTTTCTATTTCTAGAAGAAAGTTTTTCTGATACACCGGAATTACTTTCTTTTACTAAGATTGAAAACCTTCTGATCCTTTCATTGAGCATTTCCATCAGGTCTCTGTGGAGGTAAAGGCTCAATTGGTCGGCACCTTTGCAAAGCGAAGCTACCTTAAGCTCGGAATCAAAATATTGAAATCCCTCAATCCAAAATGTATATCTAAACGGCTCTTTGGATTCCTGAAGCAACAAGCCTGTATACCTGGCCAAGAAAAAATAGATAGCCGAAAATAAAAAAAGCACTAGGAAAACCACATGGTAAGGACTAGAGAAAGAATCCAAAAAATCTTTCCATTGTAATCCGATTGCAAATAGCTCTTGGCCCTTTTCTAAAAGCAAAAAAACCACCTGTAAAACCGCAAGTATAATCGTGAGATAACCCGCTACCGAACTGGTTTTTTTGCGACGTATAAGAGAAGACTCCATGTCTTCTATTTGTGAAAGCTGCTCAGAGGATAAGAAGAGGTCTTTTAAAGCCATGTATTCTAAAAATCAGATTTGCGAAAAATAAAATCTCAATTTTGATTGACTGTATCAAGTTGCCACGGTTATAGCCGCTTTTACTGCATTTTGAAAAATGTCTATGGCAGCATTGGCAGCTTTTTGTGCTATGGCTTTCGAAATCACAGCGATGGCATGAAACTCCGCCTCGGCAATCAGTTTTTCATCTTCCATGCGAGAGTCAAATCTTGGTTGGGAGATCTCATTATTGATCAACAGATCAGCTAATAAAGTATAGCGTTCCTTGCGGTTTTGAAGAAAATTATTGGCAGGAGTTTTTACTTCATCCCAGTTTTCGGCCACATTTTGCTTGATGGCATCTGTCATCTGAAACAGGACTTCATTGATATCAAAGTTCATTTTCTAAGAGGTTAATTTGGTGGATTATCAGCTATCGCTTTTCCTTTTTCGGCAATCAGCATGGCATACATGAGGTCATTCATGGCCAGCATGTTTAATTTGATCAAGCCATCGGGAATGGCATCGTCTTCCTTGTGTTCCTGTTTGTATTTTCTCCAGATTTGCAATGTGATCTCACATATCCTAGTAGAGTGGGTATTCAGTGGCCTTACCTTATTCTTATTTAGAAGGGAAAGCAATTCAACTTCAATATTGATATATCCCTCCCTGAATTGGTCATAAGCCCGGCCACCTTCCGCATTGGAAGTCATGTCCATCATATTCAGGTAAAACCTGTCAATCTCTTTGGAAGTACTTTCAATCTGTTCTTTGAGCTGTGCATCATAACTTGGGACAAGTGTGATTTTACAACCTGAAATTCCAAAAAATAACCCCAAGAAAAATAAGGCTAAGGATCTATTTAGAAGTACTGTTTTCATAAGATTACAAAATATAGGAGCTTTTTGTATTACACAATCTCTTTCCAATACGGTCAGCTAAAGCCAAAATGACCATCAAATAAATATATGAAAATCAACAGATTAAAAAAAACAAAAACTTGATCAACCTTTTTCCCAAACGAAAACCCCCATTGCCCTTTGGCCATGTACCAAAACACTCTTGGCAGGTTCTAGGTATTGGAGTTTGTATTTTGAAACAATCTCTTTTTCCAATGAATCAGTCAAAAGAAACCGCTCCGATCCATCCGGTAACAAATAAACCCCATCTCCTAAATGCGGAGATTTTTCCTGAATTTCTCCCTGGCCTGTAGTCATTCTCAAGAAAAAAATGCCTCCGGGCTTCAATACACGCATCATGTCATCCATCATTGTCAAAAAATGGGTTTCACTTGTGGCAAAATGCATCACTGCTGAACTGATGACAACATCAAATGCTCCTTTATGAAATGGCATGTTCCCTACCAAAGATGTCTGAAACCTGAAAACATCATATTCCTTCTGTATGGTCTGGGCATAGATCCGCGCCATTTGGATGGCAATAGGATTACTGTCTACACCAAATATTTGGTAGCCCCCTTGCAGAAAATAGATCGTGTTTCTACCCTCTCCGCAACCTGCATCGAGGATCTTCATTTCCTTTGTAAATCTCCCTTTCAGAATTTGGTCAAGCAGATAGATGTCAATATTGCCGAGAAGTCGGTTGAGGGAATTAATGTCCATTTTCGTATTTTTCTATGGCTGCAAAGGCCTTTTGTCTTCCGATTTCAATCAATTCGGCTGCCCTGTGAAATTCCAGAGTTCCTGCCTGGGTTCGTGAAATTTCAACAATTATATCTACTTGGTGTCTTTCTAATACCAACTCCGAAAGTTTGTCCTGGAGAAGATCAAAAGAATAATTGAGCAGGTCTAAGGAACTCATTCCTTTAATTTTTTCCTCTTTCTCATTGGAAGAAAAATAGGTGGAAAACTTTTGCCGGTATTCTGTCAGCCAATTGGGAAGCTTAACTTTAGAATTTTCACTTTCTTTCTTTTCTTTTTCTTTTAAATTTTCCACAAAAGCAGTTTTGGGACCGTTCAAATCAACTGCAAAAACCAAGTCAGCAATCTTCTCCTTGGGAATCAGATTCAATGGAATCGGATTCAAAATACTGCCATCGATGTATTCTTTACCATGGATTTTTGCGGGAGTAAAAGCCGTCGGAATCGATGCTGAAGCACGGATAGCTGCGTACATGCTTCCCTTTCGGAAAACATGTTCTTTACCTGTGGGAATTTCTACAGCGGTACAAACAAAAGGAATGTCCAATTCCTCTATCAATCTGTCTTCAATGATTTTTTTGAGTGCAGCAAAAACTTTGTCTCCCTTGATAAACCCTTTGCTTGAAAGTGTAAAATCCATCAAGGAGAATACATCTATTCGGTCTAGGTTACATATCCAATCTTTGAATTTGGGAAGATTGCCACTTGAATGCATGCCTCCGATCAGGGCTCCGGCAGAGCAGCCTGCTATTGACGCAATTTCATATCCGGATTCTTCAAGCGCCTCAATGACTCCGATATGTGCCATTCCTCTTGCTCCGCCACTTGATAGTACCAATGAAACTGTTTTTTTGCTCATGGTTTAAATAAATTATGAAAAATGAATGCTACTTTTCTATTTCGAAAAACGAAATTAAGCAATTATGGGTCAATTTAAGCCTTTTCACCTTGCTTTTCCTATCAGAGATATCGAGGAAACGCGTCAGTTTTATGGAGATCTTTTGGGCTGTGACATCGGCAGAAGTACAGACAAGTGGATAGATTTCAATTTCTTTGGACATCAGCTTTCGGCGCACATCAAGCCTGAAGAACTTACCCTTGCTAAAGCCAACGAAGTGGATGGAAAAAATGTGCCGGTGAGGCATTTTGGAGTAATCCTTCCTTGGGAGGAATGGCATTCACTCGCAAACAAGCTTCGGGATTACAGGATCGAATTTGTGATTGAACCTTATATCAGGTTCAAAGGGGAAATTGGCGAGCAGGCTACCATGTTCTTCTTGGATCCCTGCGGCAATGCTTTGGAGTTCAAATCCTTTCAGGACGAAAGTCAGATCTTTGCCAAATAAATTTATCATCCTGTGGCACAAAACCACAGGATGACATTTTTAGATAAATGATTCTCTCAGGTACTTACCTGTATAGTTATCTTCCGTTTCCATTAGGGCTTCCGGCGTTCCCTCAAAGGTTACGAAACCTCCTTTTTCTCCCCCTTCAGGTCCCAAATCAATCACCCAATCAGCCGCTTTGATCACCTCGGTATTGTGCTCGATGATGATGACCGAATGTCCTTGATCTATCAAAGCATTGATAGAATGGAGCAACTTTCTGATGTCATGAAAGTGAAGTCCTGTCGTAGGTTCATCAAAAATAAACAAGATGTGATCGCCAGGTTTGGTACCTCCTTTTCCCAAGAATGAAGCGAGTTTTACCCTTTGGGCTTCACCTCCGGAAAGCGTGTTGGATGATTGTCCCATTCCTATATACCCCAATCCCACTTCCTGCAGCGGTTGGAGTTTGTTGATGATTTGGGTTTTCCCTTTGAAAAATTCCATGGCCTCATCGATCGTCATGTCTAACACATCGGCGATGTCTTTGTCATGGTATTTGATATCGAGGATTTCATTTTTAAATCGTTTTCCTTTGCAGGATTCGCATGTCAGATGAATGTCCGCCATAAACTGCATCTCGACGGTCACCGTACCTTCTCCCTGACAGGCCTCGCATCGTCCGCCATCCACATTGAAGGAAAAGAATGCCGGTTTGTATCCTCTTTGCTTGGCCAAAGTCTGGTCGGAATACAAGGTTCTGATCGCATCGTAGGCTTTTACATAAGTGACCGGATTGGACCTTGAGGATTTGCCGATGGGGTTTTGGTCGACAAATTCAATCTGTGTAATCTTTTTATAACTGCCATCCAATTTGTCAAACTTGCCTGTTTCATCGATGACGGTGCCTAGTGTTTTTCCCAGAGCAGGATATAAAACCTTTTTGATCAAGGTGGATTTACCTGATCCGCTGACACCTGTGACGCAGGTCAAGGTGTTCAATGGGAATTTGACAGTCAGGTTTTTGAGGTTGTTTTCCCTTGCCCCTTTGACGATAATCGTATCCCTGAATTTTCGGTTCTGGGCCTTATTTTGGATTTTTTCTTCGCCTTTCAAATAGCGTGCGGTGTAGGTATTTCCCTTGATCATCAGTTCGGTCAGGTCTCCCTGAAAAACCAACTCCCCACCCAAAACACCTGCATCAGGTCCGATATCGATGATTTGATCCGCTGCTTTCATGACCTTTTCTTCGTGCTCCACCACGATCACGGTATTTCCCATATCCCTCAGGGCTTTCAACACTTCAATCAACCTGTCGGTGTCCCTTGGATGAAGGCCGATACTTGGTTCATCAAGAATGTACATAGAACCCACCAATGCCGAACCCAAGGATGTCGCCAATTTGATCCTTTGGTATTCCCCACCTGAAAGTGAGGAAGTGAGACGGTTTAATGTCAGATACCCCAACCCTACTTTATCAATATATTCCAACCTGTTTAGAATTTCCTTGAGGAGACGGTTTGCTACTTTATGTTCTGCCTCGGTCAACTCAATATGTTTGAAAAAGTCAAACGCCTTTTCAATTGGTAAAAGGACAATATCTGTGATCGACTTTCCATTGATTTTGACATAGGAGGCATCTTTTCTCAACCTTGTCCCCCTACAATCCGGACAGGTGGTTTTGCCCCTGAACCTGGAAAGCATGACGCGGTATTGGATTTTATGTGTTTTGGTTTCCAAGTCTGCAAAAAAATCATTGAGCCCTTGGAAGTAGGAATTCCCTGTCCAAATGAGTTCTTTTTGCGCTTCATCCAAATCTTCGTATGCCCTATGGATCGGAAAATCGAAGTAGATTCCCTTTTTGATCAATGGCTCAAGCCACTTGCCTGAACTTTCTCCACGCCATGGAGCGATAGCACCTTCATAGACAGAGAGGCTTTTGTCGGGGATGATCAAGTCCGGATCAAGTCCTAGTACTGACCCAAATCCCTCACATCTTTTGCAGGCCCCGTAGGGATTGTTGAAGCTGAAAAAGTTGACTGATGGGAGTTCAAAACTCATCCCATCCAATTCAAAACGATCGGTGAATGTTTTCTTTTCCTTACCGGGAATGGTAATCAAACACTCGCCGTGGCCTTCATAAAAAGCTGTTTGCACCGAATCCGCAATTCTAAAGTGGTTATCTTCATCTTCTTTTTGGATAGAAATACGATCGATCAATATTTGATAACTTCCTTTTGGAAGGGAAGGAGCACTTACCAAATCCTCCACAAAGTATGCATCCCCATCTACAAGTACACGGGTGAATCCTTTCTGAAGCAGCAGTTCCATTTCTTTGAGCATTGTCCTGCCATTCATTTGCTGAAGGGGACAAGAGATCATTACTTTTTCTCCTTCTTCAAAGGTGTGGATAAAATCTACCACGTCTGTGACGGTGTGGTGCTTCACCTCATCTCCGCTGACAGGAGAAATTGTTTTGCCGATTCTGCTAAAGAGCAACTTAAGGTAATCATATATTTCGGTTGTCGTCCCCACTGTTGACCGGGGATTTTTGGTACTTGCTTTTTGTTGGATGGCTATGGCCGGGGAGACACCTTTGATGTATTCGACATCGGGTTTTTCCATTCTGCCAAGGAATTGACGCGCATAGGAACTCAGACTTTCTACATACATCCTTTGGCCTTCGGCAAACAATGTGTCAAATGCGAGAGAGGATTTGCCTGAACCTGAAAGTCCGGTAATTACCACAAGTTTGTTTCTCGGGATGGCTACACTCAGGCTTTTGAGGTTGTTGACCTTGGCATTTTTGATGATGATGTATTCCTTGGGATCAAGGTTTTCTATGGAAGGAGATTGAAATTCGGTGCTTACACTCATAAATGCAAAGTTACCCAAACAACAGCTCAAAAGGTAATTTGTTGGAAAGTTTACATCTCAATCATCCAAAGTATATAAGCGTAAACAAAATACCTCAATATCCTGAAAAGGCTATAGAGGAGGTAAATTGTTTTGTCAAGTCCACCTGCACCAGCAAGCAATGCTACAGCGGAAAATGGTATTGGCGTGACGGAAGCCACAATCACCAAATAGCTTCCATACTGTTCAAACATTTTTTGGTATTTTTTGAGGTATTTGTTTTCTCCATTTAGCCATCCGACTTTTCCTTTGAGGAACTTTCCAATAGTAAAATTCAGAAATCCTGCCGCATATGAGATAAGAGAGAGCGTGCCTATACTGAGAAAATAGGGCCCTAAATACCCGGTTTCCATCGACCATAGCATAAAAATCTCAGGGGGGATGATCCCGAATATTATCTCTGATCCGACAAAAACTGCCAAAACCAAATATGGATTATTGTAAATTGATCCAAACCAAAGCAAACGGTCTTCCTCGGTGGTCCCTCTTCTGAGGAGATAAAAAATGAGAATCAAGATTGCCAAAAAGAAAAAGCCTTTCAGGATATTCTTTACAAGAAAATCGGTTTTTTCATTTGAAAATTTCATCCATTTCATGATTGCCAGGTTTTATTACTCAATAAAGTTAGAAATGAAATCCAATGATTTCCTGTTTTTGCTGAACGCGTTTCTTCAATTTTGGCTTAATTTGAAAAAAAATGTCAACCAACAATATCATGAAAATAGAGAAAAACAAAGTTGTGGCTATCAGCTATGAGCTGCATGTCGACGACGGGGAAAACGGGAAGGAGCATTTTGAAAGTGTAAAAAAAGAGCAGGCTTTTCATTTTCTTTTTGGCACAGGTCACGTACTCCCGGCTTTGGAAGCTGCTTTTGAAGGCAAAGAAGCAGGGGATAAGTTTGAGGTTTTTATAGATTTCGAACACGGCTATGGTGACTATGACGAAAGTAAAAAAGTGATCGTCCCAAAGGCCAACTTCAAAGAGGACGGTAAAAAAGCCAAGAATTCCCTAAGGATCGGACAGGTTGTTCCGATGCAGGATGATCAGGGGAATCAGCTAAGGGGAGAAATCACCAAGATTGATTTTAGAGGAGTACATATGGATTTCAATTCGCCGTTGGCGGGGTTGGATCTCTACTTTGAAGGGGAAATAATATCCGTCAGGGATGCTTCACCAGAAGAAATTGACCATGGTCATGTGCATGGTGAAGGTGGACATCATCATTGATTACCATTGACAATTTCGCCCCCATTTTTCGAAAAAATGGGGGTTAATTTTTAGTATATTTTTATCTCTCTAAATTGAATTAAAAATGATATTTTTGTACTAAATTACGTACATAAAAACGTACAAGATAAAATTAACTTATATGAAAGCAATTTCCATTTCCACGTTGAGAAAAGACATGAAAGAGTATTTTGATTATGTCTCAAAAAGTATGGATGTGATTATTGTCCCTAGAAACACAGAGGAAGAAGCTGTTGTAATAATGTCCATCAAAGAATATAATGCCTTGAAAGAAACCGAATACCTACTTTCGACTGATGCCAATAGAAATAGGCTTCAAGAATCAATCGAACAATCCAAATCGGGAAAGACTGTTGCCTTTGAAATTGATTAAAATTTTTTTAGGATAATGAATATAGAATTTACATCTCATGGTTGGGAGGATTTTTCATATTGGATAGAATATGATAGAGATATAGTTCTAAAAATCAAAATACTCATCAAAGCCATAAGACAAGACCCTTTTAATGGAATTGGGAAACCGGAACCGCTAAAATTTGGATTGAAAGGATATTGGTCTAGAAGAATTACCGGTGAACACAGGTTAGTTTACTTAATAACTGGAACAAAAGGAATTGACCAGAAATGCATCATTATACAGTGTAGATTTCATTATTAGAATTAGTACCAAATAAATCAAAAAGGCAATTTTCCCAAATCCACATTTCCTCCCGAAAGGATAATACCTACTTTTTGACCCTTGAATCTTTCTTTGTTTTTCAGTAATGCAGCCAAAGGTACAGCACAGCTTGGCTCAATGATGATTTTCATCCTTTCATAGACAAGGCGCATCGCCTCGATGATTTCTGCTTCACTGACCGTGAGGATGTCGTCGACATATTCCATGATGATCTCAAAATTGATCTTTCCAAGGGAAGTAAGTAAGCCATCGGCAATGGTTTTGGGACCGACCATCGGAATCAATTCTTTTGCTTTGAATGAGCGGGAAGCATCATCGGCTCCCTCTGGTTCTCCGGCAATGACGTTTGTTTTTGGGGAAATATACTTTGAAGTCAGCGCGGTTCCGCTGAGCAATCCCCCGCCGCCTACCGGTGCCATCACTGTATCAAAAGGAATCCCTTCTTCCCACATTTCTAGTGCACATGTCGCTTGTCCTTCTATCACATCCAAATAGTCATAAGGAGGTATAAAAACCGCTCCTGTTCTTGCCACTACTTCCTTCAGGGTGGTTTCTCTTGCAATCAATGTAGGTTCACATTCTATGATTTCACCACCATAACCTGCTACAGCCTTTTTCTTGATTTCGGGTGCATTAGAAGGCATGACAATGTAGGACTTGATCCCTGCGACAGACGCAGCCCTTGCCAAAGCTGCGGCATGATTGCCGCTTGAGTGGGTGGCAACGCCATTTACCTTTTGCTCCTCAGTCAGTTTCATTACTGCATTGGCAGCACCGCGGGCTTTGAAAGCACCTACTTTTTGGAAGTTCTCACATTTGAAATAAATCTCACAACCTGCGATTTGGTTGATGGCTTCAGATGTCAGGATAGGTGTACGATGGATAAATGGCTGGATTCTTTGATGCGCAGCCATGATATCATCAATAGTGGGAAACACAGTAATGTCATTCATGGAAATAAAGATAAGCGAAGGTCTTAAAACTGACAAAATTTTTATCTTGCAGCAAAATGAAAGCCATGCCTTCTTTAGAAAACTTACTGTTGGATGTTTCGATTTTTCCGGTAATGGGAAAATGGTTGGATGCTTCCAATTCCATCAAAATGGACTTTTCTCCTAAAAATAAAGAATTGCCAACTGTTGATATTTCCAATACAGAAACTTTTAACCGCTATGTTTTTGGATTGCTGGAAAAGGCCGGAAAAAGGTTTGGCCATGGTGGATATTTCGAACACCGTGTCATTTACAGCAGGAGTGCAGTTTTTGCAACGCAAGAATCAGATTTCCGGGATATCCATATGGGCGTGGATATCTGGGGGGAGGCAGGAACCCCGGTATTTGCGCCATTGGATGCCATGGTCCACAGTTTCCATGACAATGCAGGTTTTGGTAACTATGGCCCGACCATCATTTTACAGCATAAAATCAAAGGGACAGTATTTTTCAGTTTGTATGGTCACTTAGCCAAAAGTGATTTGGTACATCTAAAAATTGGTCAAGCCATTTCCAAAGGAGAAAAATTTTGCCATCTCGGCCCCTTTCCTGAAAACGGAGATTGGCCCCCGCACTTGCATTTTCAATTAATGTGGGACTTGATGGGAAATCATGGTGATTTTCCGGGAGTATGTTCACATCGGGATATTGACAAATTCAAAACAATCTGTCCTGATCCTGCGATCATGATCGGTCATTGATTTGCCAAAGTGATGAGGCGGATCCCTTCTAAGGTAAGGTTGCGGTCGATAACTTCAAATGATCCTTCCAAAGTGGAGATGATGGAAGAGAGTCCTCCTGTGGCAATGATGTGACAGGAATAGCCCAACTCATTTTGAATGGTTTCAAGCATTCCCTTTACAAGAGAGGAATAACCATAAAGAATTCCTGCCTGAATGGAATGGATGGTGTTTTTCCCCAAAGCAGATTCGGGCAATTTCAACTCCACTTCCGGCAATTTCGAAGTATTGGTAAACAAGGATTTGATCGCCGTTTTCAGTCCGGGGGCAATGTTGACGCCCAAAACTTTTCCTTCATTTCCGACCACAGAAAAGGTCAGGGCGGTTCCAAAGTCCACGATAATTGTTGCAGATTTGAATCTATTGAACGCTGCAGTCACGTTACACATCAGGTCGGTACCGATTTCATTTGGCCTAGAAGTGCTTACCGCTAGTTTTTGGTAGCTTTTTCCATGAATTAGATAGCACTTTTTTTCAAGATATTCTTTGCAGAATTGTTGTAAAATGGGATTGATTTCGGGCACAACAGATGAAATACCAATAGCCGTGATTTTATCTGTTTTGATACCATTTTCTAAAAAAAACAGATGAATCTCTCTTTCAATATGAAGTACGGTAAGTTCTTTCAGGGTATTGATCCGGAACTCATGGATCCATTTTTTTAAATCTTCATCAAAAAACCCAAAGGTAATGTTGGTATTGCCGGCGTCAATCGCTAAAAACATGATTCTATCAAGGTTAGGTATTCTGGTTCGTATATGGCACCTTACCAAAGCGCCATATATCCAAATATATAAATTGATTTTTTGCCTTTGTGTTTTTTGGTAATTTTCCATCATGTATACCATCAGAGAAGGAAAAATAGAAGACCTGCCAAGGGTTTTGGAACTGGTCAAAGAACTTGCTCTTTACGAAAAAGCCCCTGAGCAAGTAACCAATACATTGGAAATGATGCAGGAAGACGGATTTGGACCAAATCCCATATATGGACTTTTTGTTGCAGAAAAGAATTCCACAGGTGAAATCATTGGTATTTCTATATTTTATTACCGCTACAGTACCTGGAAAGGAAAGCGGCTATACTTGGAAGATATCGTGGTCACAGAAACCGAAAGAGGTCATGGTGCAGGCAAATTGTTATTTGACCGCACGATGCTGAAATGTATCGAGGCCAATTGTACCGGCATGATGTGGCAGGTTTTGGATTGGAATACTCCTGCAATCAACTTCTACCAAAAATACGGGGCTGAACTCGACAGCGGTTGGATCAACTGTAACTTACAATCAGAAGATATTAAGAAGATTCTGTAAATTTATTGCAAATGCAATATAATATTATTGCAAATAACAAAATCTTATTATCTTTGAAGAGGATATCAATGGATCAGCTATGACCATCAGTTACACTTATTCACTCTCAGGTTACCGGGATACATCCGATGTTCCGGATTTATTTGCTTCCCAATACTTTTTCAAAGCGCCAAATGATAAGGTTGCAGAGCCAAGTGCTTATATGGAGGTTTCGATGTCTTTTGCAGATACCAAGCCGTTGTTTGACTATTTGGGTTACAGTCAGCATGATGTGTCAGAGCTTATGGAGGTGGATCCAAGCACACTATCCCGTTGGAAAAAAGAAGACAAGACATTGACCCGATTGCTTACCAAAAGTATCATGGATATGGATAAGATCGTATTTAAAGGAGTCCGGATTTTTGGATCTGAGGCGTTGTTTTCTGAATGGCTCCACACCTCAAATGTCTCATTGGGAGACAGGATTCCTGCTGATATGATGCGGGATCCTTATGGTTTGGAATTAGTAGAGGAAGCTTTAGAAGCTTTGTCTTGGGGTAATTTTATGTAATCTCCATTTTGAAATACTACCGACTTATAGAAAATCTGCCCGGAAGAAGTCCATTGGGCTTTGGATTGGGGGCAGGTAGATGGAATCCTTATGGTACGCCTTTGATTTATGCCTGCAACCAAATTTCCCTTAACTTTTTGGAATTGCTCAGCATCAAAGGCCCTACTGTAAGTCAGGCATCCTGGTCATTGGTTACCATGGAAATCTCAGGGGAAATCCCTTATTTGGAACCTTCTGACTGGCCTTCAGATTGGAAAAGACGTCCCCATCCGGTCAGCACACAGCAATTGGGAAATTACTGGGCGAGACAGATGGCATCTGTTGCTTTACAGATACCCTCCGGAAGGATTCCTGCAAGTTCTTTTCCCATTGAACATAACCTCTTGATCAATCCTTTGCATCCTGATTTTACTCAAACCGTAAAAATAGTATCCCAGGAAACCGTAAATTTTGAAATCAATTATTAGAATTTAATCCTTATGAACATAGACCTAAGTAACCATCGAATCCTTGTTACAGGAGCTTCCCGTGGTATAGGAGCAGCCATTGCCTCCCAACTTTCAAAATCCGGAGCAGAAGTTTTACTCCATTTCAACAAGAATGTTACTGAAGCAAAAAAACTTCAAGATTCTTTACCAAACCCTTCACACCTTGTTCCGTGTGACTTATCTGACCTAGAATCGGTTAAAGGTTGGATACCAGAACTCATCAGGAACTATGGGAAAATCGACGCAGTGGTAAACAATGCCGGTATCGCAATCGGAATTCCAGACAATGCCCCCACCGCAGAATGGATGGATGTCTGGCATAAAACCATGGATGTTAATATCCATGCCCTGGCCATTATCAGCAGGGAATTTATCGAGCATGCCCGCCAAAATAAAAACGGAAGAATAGTAAACATTTCTTCCCGTGCGGCATTTAGAGGAGATACGCCTGATTATCTGGCTTACGCTGCTTCCAAGGCCGCTATCGTGAGTTATACCAGATCAATCGCCAGGTATTATGGAAAAGAAGGTATCAAGGCTTTTCTAATAGCACCTGGGTTTACTAGGACTGACATGGCCAATGAAATCCTTTCTCAATATGGTGAGGAATTTGCATTGAACGACATTGCCCTTAATCAATTAACCGAACCAAAGGATATTGCCCCGATGGTGACTTTATTATGCTCAGGTCTTGCGGACCATGCTACCGGCTGCACGATAGATATCAATGCCGGTTCCTATGTACATTAAATGATATATGGTAGATATAAATTGATATAAAGTAGATATAATTTTCTTTACCAATTCTTTTTAGGATTTTATTATTGGCTTAATGGTTTTCGGATTTCTCTGAAAATTTAGGTCCTCAATTACTTTGCCATGGCAAAAAATAACAAAGACACCCTATCACCGGAACTGATTCGATTATTGAAAATCTTCGGAATAGGATCTTTGGTTTTTGTTTTGGTGATGTCATTTTTCAATGAGAAAAGAGCCAACAACTCAGGGAAGGAACCGAGTCCGATGAGAATGACCGATTCAGAAAGAATTTATTTCAAGAATGTACGGTCGGCATATTATGATATAGAAAACCGGAGAGATGCAAAAATGACTGTCTACCGGCATGGAAAGCGTGCGAAAAATCCAGAGGAGCCAACCCTTGTTTTTTCTATCATTCTCAATCAAGTCAATGACGAAGCCTATATATTTTTAGAACCCAATTTTGAAGATCTTCCTATCCGTATTAAGTGGCTTGGTCCTGAAAAAAATCAGGAAGGGGAAATTACCTTTAAAGGAGGCGATAAATTTGCGCATTTTGAATTTGCACAAAAAATTACTCCTTTACTTTTAGATAATGCCATTTTTGAAATTTTGGTAAATGAGAGCTGGATTCCTTTATGGGAGGATGAAAAGGAGAAAAACGCTGTGATGGTAACCATCGAAGATTATCAAAAGTTGATTGGGAAAACCAAATAAATTTCTTGCCCAAATCAAATGGAATTTCAATTGATTTTTCTTTTTGAAAATTGACCCCAAACCAGAAGATTCAATTCCGTGTTTGGGGTCAAATAAAAATCCTAAAACCTCACTTTAACCCCTGCAAGAAAATTGGTGCCGGCTTGGGGATAGAAGAAATTCTCGGTAACCAATTCCCTTCCTGTCGTTCCTTCAAGTGGTAGGAAATAGCTGAAAGTATAGCCGTTTGGTTCATACATCCGGTTAAAGATATTGTTCACCAAAAGCGTAAATTCAAGGTTTTTGACAAACCTTGGTCTCAATGCATAATTGAACCTGAGGTCATTGGTCATGAAGGAATTCAACATCCGGCTTTCATTTTGGGTATTGTCCAAAAATTGATTCCCCACATATTTGTTAAGAAGGCTTACTTCAAAGTTTTTGAAAGGCCTGAAATCTATGATCGCTGCACTGATGATTTTGGGAGAAAAAGCAATATCCGTATTGGTGTGGACAATCACTTCCTGTCTGAAATCCTCCACTGAATAATCGTCAATGTATTCGGTAAACTCCTCGATTTTGTTTCTGCTCAAAGTCAGGTTACCGGATATCGTCCACTTTGGCGATAACCTATAGGCAGCATCCAACTCAATTCCTGTGCGGAAAGAATTGGCTACATTTTCACGGATATATGCACCGACATCATTGAGTTGTCCAGTCAAAACCAATTGGTCTTTGTATCTCATGTAAAAGAAGTTAGCGTTGTAGCTCAGATTTCCTTTTTGGGTACGGATCCCTGCTTCGATATTCTGAAGATTTTCATGTTTGGGTGTTCGGTCTACCTGACTGTCGGTAAAGTCATTTCTTACAGGTTCTCGGTTGGCAACGGCATACGAAACATACCAGGTTTCTCCATTTCCGGTTTCATAGGACAAGCCTAATTTGGGATTGAAGAACCTGAACTGATAGTCTCCCTCTATATCCCTCCTGTCATCATTGACGCCGACAAAGGAGTAATCTATTCCTCGGAATTGCATGTCTGCGAAAAGGAATAATCCTTTTGAAGCTTCCCATGTGGCTTTTGCATAGAGGTTGACATCATCTTTGACAGCAGTATTCTCATAATACCGGTCACGGATTTGGGTATTGCCTGCTGTTCCCATCCAAATGATTTCCCCGAAATGGTCTCCGTCATACCGGTTGGCACCACCGCCAAAAATCACATTCCATTTATCATCATCCGTGACATAATTGAAGGAAAAAACACCTCCAAAAAAGTCATTGTCCAACCACCTTCTTCTGATGATATCTGTTCTTGAAATAGTTTCCCCCCCAATAACAATTGGATCCAAACCATAATTGGAAAGTCTGTCATTTTCCCTGAACTGCTCATAATACCCTCTTCCATAAGTATAATGCAATCCAGCATTTGCTTTCCAATTACTCCCCAAATTTCCGGTATAAATCAGCTGGTAATGATCCTGTTGGTAGTTGTCAGTCTGGTTGTCGTAGGTGTAGGGATTGAAAGTTCGGTTAGTCTGGAGCAGGGATTCCGGAACACCCTCCCAAGCTTGATAGGTTTGCTCTTTGCCGGAAATGATGTTCATCTTGACGACATGGTTTTCTCCATAATACCCTCCTGTCAGGAAATAAGATTTCAAATCCGAAAAAGCCCTGTCAATAAACCCATCTGAGCTGATTTGGGATAATCTCGCATCAAATCCCCATCGATTGTTGATCAAACCACTTCCGACTTTGACCATATGCCTCCGGGTATTGAATGAACCGAAGGAATTGTCCACCTCCCCGTAAGCTTCTTTCTCATGGCTGTCTGTTTGGATATTCATACTTGCTCCAAAAGTAGCCGCTCCGTTGGTGGATGTTCCGACACCGCGATGGATCTGGATATTCTCTACAGACGAGGCAAAATCCGGTTTGTTGACCCAAAATACACCATGGGATTCGGCGTCATTCAAGGGGATACCGTTGATGGTAACGTTGATCCTGGTCTGGTCCGAGCCTCTGATCCTCAATCCGGTATAGCCTACTCCAGCTCCTGCATCCGAAAAGCTGACTACCGAAGGAGTGAAGTTTAGCAAAA
Organism: Aquiflexum gelatinilyticum; assembly: GCF_024741135.1. GTDB lineage: Bacteria > Bacteroidota > Bacteroidia > Cytophagales > Cyclobacteriaceae > Cognataquiflexum > Cognataquiflexum gelatinilyticum. The sequence continues at coordinate 42,403 of NZ_JANSUY010000021.1, read as the reverse complement.
CAGGGATGTCCTGACCCAAATTGAGTTTGGCTATGTCGCTTCTATCCACCATTTTGAAAGTAGTGGGGGTCCTCTCAGAGGCACGTGTAGCGTACACGATAAACTCCTCAGTAAGCAAGCTACTTGGTGAAAGGACTACTTGGAGTTCTGTAGGATTTGGTAGTTGGATTTCCTGTGAAAATGATTCAAAACCTAAGTAGGAAATTCTCAGCGTATATTTTCCATCAGGAATATTTCTGATTTCAAAATTTCCGTTGAGGTCGGAATTGGATCCTCTTCCCGTTCCCAAGAGGACCACATTGGCCCCCAATAATCCTTCTCCGGAAGTGCTTTTGACTATTCCCCGGAGGCTTGACTGCGCAAAGGCAGACAAGGATACCAGCCAAATGGCCAGCATAAAAACTGATTTTTTCATGGTTAATTTAATACATATTGCCTTAGCAACATTTGGTTAAACATCAGAAAACCAGGGGAGATTTTCTGTTTTGTGTTTACCCTTTTACCCAAATCAAAAAAATCGACATAGTGTTTTGCATGCATGCTTGGACAGGAATCATCCCAATCCGGACTTTAGTCCCCTATGTTCAATAATTTAATTTGAGTTACTCATTTCCCTTCGCCGGCACTACCCGGATCAGGTATTGTGGGTATGATCTCAGCCCGATTTGTTAAGGCACCCCTAATGATCTTTACGCAAATGTAATTGGAAATGTATCAGATGCAAAAAAAAAGCCGGAAGGAATCTTTTGGGTTTTTGCTTCCTTACCATTTCCTGAAATGAAAAAAGCCATGGATTTAGTCCATGGCTTGATTTCTTTTTTTCAAAAGAAAACCTTTTAATTTTTAATAGCTATTTCCAAGATGTTTCAAATGATTCACATGGGAGGAGAAAGCTAATCTCATCTTTGGATGCTCCAGGTAAGGAATATTGTATTCCAGGCAAGTTTCCTTGATGATTTTACTGATGGCAGGATAGTGTACGTGTGAGATGTTTGGGAAAAGGTGGTGTTCCACCTGAAAATTCAATCCACCGACAAACCAAGAAAGGATTTTGTTATCCGTAGCAAAGTTAGCCGTGGTCCTCAATTGATGGACAGCCCACTCATCTTCAAGTTTATTAGCCTCCGTCGGCAAGGGAAATTCTGTCTCTTCCAAGGAATGCGCCAATTGGAATACTACGCTTAGGAAGACGCCGGTTGAAACACCAAAAACAAGGAAACCTACCAACCAAGGCATAAAACCTACCATGTAAATGGGCAAAGCAATGAACAGGAAAAGGTTGGTTACTTTGAATCCCCAAAAAGAAACATGGTCTTTCCAACTCATTTTTTGGATGGGTACGGAACCGACTCTTTTCTGGACATATTTTTTATAATCTGTAACAAATACCCAATACAGGTATAGCAATGCATATACAAACAAGAAGTAATGATGCTGGTATTTGTGAATTTTGAAGTGTTTTTGGGATGGGTTTAGCCTCAAGAAAGGTCTAGCATTCATGTCATCATCGTGGTCTGCCACATTGGTGAAGGAGTGGTGGGCGACGTTGTGTTTTGTCTTCCACATGAAAACATTTGCTCCAAGAAAATTGATAGTGACTCCAGCAAGTTCATTAACCCATTCTTTTTTACTGAAGCTTCCATGTGCGCCATCATGCATCACGTTGAATCCTATGGCGGAGGCCAAACCTCCAAGCAAGATTGCTTCAAGAAGTGCTATGGCCCAAAATGGGGTAAAGAAAACAAGATGGACATAAACAGCCACAAACAACACCACAAATAAGATGGCCTTGAAGTAGAGTGAACCGTTACCGGTTGGTTCTAGGTTTTTTTCGGTAAAGTAATTTTTGATTCTGGACTTCAGATCGGCATGAAAGGAAGTTGCTGTGCTAAATCGAGGCGGACGCATAATGATTTATTGTAGAAATTGTATTGGTTATTTTTATAAAACAGGTGAAATTCTGTTAGTTAAATGTAAAGGTAGGCTTATTTATTATAATTCTAAATTAAGAATGATGAGTGGCGCTATAGTTAGGATTTTTAACTTGATCAAAAGGCGACTCCCAATTGCAAAGCAAATTCCAGAGAACCGGGATCATCATTTCCAAATCTGACCGGCATCGGAACTGTCACAAACCAACTGCTGAATTGGCCAGTTTTGATGGTCTTGCTGATTACGGGTGTAAAGCCATACCTTCCTGAAGATTCAAACGACAATAAGGCATTGAAGTTCCATCCTTTTGGATAATGAAACTGAACACCGGGATTGAAAACCAGATTTGCCATTCTGCTTGACCCTTCACTGAACTGGATCAAAGGAACCAATTCAAAGATAAATCCTGCTTTATTGCTTTTTCCCATCAGTACAAATCCTGACGGAAATCCTATCACGTAGCCATCACTGAAATTATTGGTGGTCTCCCCACCACTGAATTTGACCAAGGGATTAAGTACACTAAAGTATCCTGCCAATCTTGAAGGCTCGGTAGGATTGGGTTTGTCTTGGGAAAAAGCCCGGGTAGAAAAAATCAATCCCAAGGCAAAGATCAGAATGATGGTTTTTTTCATTTTGGGTTAGTTTAAAAGTGTTTTTGAAAAACCCGGTTACGGACGGTTCCAATAGGTTTTATCATGCTTAGAGTCTTCAAAACTATTTCATAAATTACAATTTTATCCTGACAAAAATCATCTTTTGAAAAAATTTTGACTAATCCCGTATTTTTGATTCTGACTCAAATCAATTTTTCGTGGATAAAATCTATGGAAAGTTGCATCCTATCTTCCTGATTTCCGGATACGAGAGCAAAAGGAACCCCGGATTCAAGAAGGATTTTTTGGTAAAGGTCAAAGAAATATTTCCTCATGAAAGGATCAGGATGCTCCCGTTGCGGGTCATCCTTCCAAGGAATATCGATGTCCGTCAATAGGTATAAATCGTATTTGCGGGTTTTGATCTGATCCTCAATCCATGGATGAACTCTTCCGTATTTATGATTACTCCAAACTTTGATCACATTCAGGTCGGTATCACATACCAAGAGATCTTTGGATTTCAAGCCAAATTCATCCTCGAGACCAATCTGTTCCTTTGCAATTTCAGTCAGATCATCATAGGCGTAGGGTCGGTCCAGGTTGTCAAGGTATTCTCTTGCGAATTCGGGAACCCAAAGGCAGCCAAAATGATCTGCAAGGTTTTTTGCCAAGGTGCTTTTTCCTGTAGATTCCGGACCGATGATGACCACTTTTTTAAGCATATGCCTCCTTTTCTACTTTGGCAGTTTTGATCCAGGCAATCAAACCGAGGACGGCCAAAATTGTGAAAAACAAAAACTGAAAAGAAGTCAACATCAGTCCTTTGTAAAAATACAAAGGCACTGAAACAATATCTGTAACGATCCAGGCAATCCAGTTTTCTACTTTCTTTTTGGCCATCAGCCACATACCGACAAAGGCTGAAGCAGTCGTAAAAGAATCCCATGCCGGCACATCGCTATCGGTAATGTTTTTCAACACCAAAAAAAGTACTGCGTATGATCCGAAAAACAGTAACACAGATTGAATGATGCCCTTTTTGTCCAGCCATGTGACCGGCAACTCTTCCTTACCATCAGTAGGTCTGCTCCAGAGATACCAGCCGTAGATCGACATGGCAAAGTAATATGCGTTAATGCCCATGTCTGCATACAGTTTATACTTCAGGCAGATATAGACATAGATGATCGTGCTGACCATGCCGGTCGGGAAAACAAGGATGTTTTTTTTGATGGAATAATACACACTCGCAATCCCAAAAAATACTGCAAAAGCCTCCAGCCAGGTCATCTGCGCGACTCCCGCCTTCATTCCTTCCCAAATCCATTGTAAATCCATAGAGCGAATTAAGGTATAAAAAGACTATGAGACCAAGTAGTTTATTTCAATGCAGGAAATTTCTTGATCTCCAACAGGTTTTCTTTTGTCAAAAACTCCTGTGCTGCTTTTTGGATCCTTTCCTTGGTCATTGACTCGATGGCTTTTTGCCCGTCCAACAATGCTTCCCAAGGCAAATTGTACGTCCTCACCGCAGAAAGCTGTCCAAGCCAATAATTATTTCGCTTGAGGTTTTCTTCCAAAGATATCCTTCTTTTCTCCTTGACTTTGTTCAGGTCTTCGTCTGTCGGACCGCTTTCCTGGATCTTTCCGACTTCTGTCCAAGCTGCTTCGATCAGTTTGTCCACCATATCAGGACTGCAAGGAAAACCGATCGAAAAAGAAAAATTCCCCACCGGAAAGATTCCCATGCTTCCATTGGCACCCACACCATAAACTCCGCCGATTTCCTCCCGAAGGGATTCGATCAGCTTGATGGTCAGGATTTCTCCAAGGTAAATAAGATCCGCAGCTTTCTTTCGGTCGTAATCCGTCTCCCCTGTGAAAAGCATGATAACCTGAGACTTTTCATCTGTACCGACATGAATGCTTTCAGACCTACCCTTTGGCGTGCGGATCCCCAAATCCCTGAATGTATCAAGAGAATCAGGTTTGGAAGGAAGGCTTCCGATATATTGTTCCAACATTGGCTTGAAGGTCTCCAAATCAATATTTCCTGTGAAGAAAAACTCAAAATTTGTAGCATTTGAAAACCGTTCGGCATACATTTCCAAACCCCTGTCCAAGTCAATTTTATCCAAATCCTCCGGATCAAAAATCCCGGCTGCCCGTGGGTGTCCGTCTGCCAAAATTTTATTTACCTGCTTTGAAAACTGGTAATCCGGATTCGCCTGTGCACTTGCCAATTGGGTCTTTTGGTTGGCGATATAGACATCAAAGAGCTCTTGGTCTTTTCGAGGAGCAGTAAAATTCAGGTGGATCAATTGCATGGCCGTTTCCATTTCTTTTGGTGAAAATGAACCGGCAATATTCTGAGAATACAGTCCAATATTTGGTGTTACTGACACGGTTTTTCCTGCCAAAACTTTTCTCAGGTCCGATGGCGAAAAATCCCCGATTCCCATCACATTCACCAAGACCCCTGCATAATAGGCTGTGTGGTGATCTTCCTCCCCATACAGGGAAATTCCCCCTTTTCCCGTAGCTGTAAACAGGATCTCGTCATTCTTGAAATCGGTGGATTTGACAAATACTTTGACACCGTTGGAAAGCAGGATTTCATGGATGTCGATAGAAGGCACATGTTTGATTTCTACGATTTTACCCGGTTGGGGCAGGTTTTGGATCAGCTTGTCTGCCAATAATTTTTCTTGGTAGGGTTCAAGGTCCATTTGGTCTATGGCATCGAAAAGCGCCAAAACAGCTTCCTTGGAGGGCAGGTTTTCCTTTTCTGAATCAGGTGCAGTGATGACGATCACACGGTTTTCATCTCTGACCAATTGCTTGGCAAGGGCATTGATTTCTTCCAGTGTGATATTTGGGATGATCTCTTTGTAAAACTCATATTTCCACGCTTCACCATCTGCAAAATTTCCTTCCAAAAAATGGTTGACATAGCGGTTCACTATGGACCGGGATTCTGCTTTGTCCATTTCTTTGAAAGACCTCTCGGCATTGTTGAGCACTGCACGCTTCACCCGGTCGAGTTCAACCTGAGTAAACCCGAACTGTGCCACCCGCTCATTTTCAACAATAAGGGATTGGATTCCTGCTTCTATTTTTCCAGTTGCCACCACGCCCGAAGCTGAGAAATAGTCGAGGTCACGGACAAAATTCCCATATCCTGTTCCGGCAAATATGAAAGGTGCGTCTGGTTTCTGACGGATTTCATCCAACCTTTGCGTCAGCATGCCCCCATAAAATGTACGCAAGAGAAAGTTGCGGTAATCTGCTTTGGTTTGGGTGGGAAGGGCTTTATGTTTATAGAAAAGCTGGATTTGGATGCCAGGAGCTTCCTTGTCGGTCACGATACTGACGAAGGTCTCCTTGTGCTCGGGAACTTCAAAAAGCTTTCTTTCTTTAGGATTGGCAGGGTTTTCAAGTTTTCCAAAATATTCCAGAATCAAAGCTTCCAATTTTTCCGGTGCCATATCTCCGACAGCCACCACCGCCATGTTATCCGGCCGATACCAATCTCTGTAAAACCTTCTAATGGTTTCATATTCGAAGTTTTCGATGACATCCATTTTCCCGATCGGTAGTCTTTCCGCATAGCGGCTGTTGTGGAAAATGACTGGAAAATATTGGTCGCGCATCCTTTGGGTATACCCCTGACCCGTGCGCCACTCCTCGACGATGATGCTTCGTTCGCTGTCGATATCCTCCTCATTCATCAGAATTCCCCCTGCCCAATCACTCAAAACCAAAAACCCATTCCTCAGCTTTTCTTCATCATCAGAAGGAATAGGCAGGATATATACCGTCTCGTCAAATCCCGTATAGGCATTCAGGTCTCCCCCAAAAGATATCCCGATAGATTGGAGATAGGAGATCAATTCATTTTTTTCAAAGTTCTTCGTTCCATTGAAGGCCATATGCTCCGTAAAATGCGCCAAACCTAATTGGTCATCATCTTCCAGGATAGAGCCTGCATTGATTGCAAGCCGAAGCTCCACTTTGTTTTCAGGCTTTGGGTTTTGTTGGATGTAGTAAGTCAGGCCATTTTCTAGTTTGCCTACCTTCACCCTTGGATCGAGCGGTACTTTTTGGTCAAAGTTGCTCTGTGCAAAAAGCGAGGAAAAGGGTAAAAAAATGAATAAGAGTACCTGGTATATATTTTTGAACTTCATCTTTGATGTTGGATTTTTGGATATTTGACTATAAATCAAGTCAAAATTTCGGGAAAATGTTTCATGAACCTAGGAAGGACAGTGCCATTTTTAGGTTTTGTTCCATTTAATTTCTCTAATTTTAATTCCATACAGGTTTTTACATTCTTAAAAATCAACATTCATACAAATTTGAGTTCATGAAACAAATCATTTTGGTAGGCATCGGCGGCGGTGTAGGGAGTATATTCCGTTACCTGATCAAAATATGGACCGCTAGATTTTCTGAAGAAATTCCCCTCGCTACTTTTTCAGCAAATATCATTGGTTGCCTGCTGATCGGTCTGTTGATGGGTTATTTTACCAAAAATGAACATATTCCAAATGATTGGTCTTTGCTGTTGATCACCGGGTTTTGTGGTGGATTTACGACATTTTCAACTTTCTCCTCTGAAAACCTGAATTTGCTTCAGGCAGGAAATTACCTCACCGCCTTGACTTATATTGTTGGAAGCGTGGTTATTGGAATATTGGCTGTGTTTTTGGGATATGTGTTGACGAAGTGAATTGGGTTGTTGCAAAGAGAATTTACTAAGTAGGTTAAAAATAGTAAACAAAAGCCCTTCAATTGGTTTATAACCTAGAGAAAAAGAAACATGAAAAATATATTGATCACAGGAGGTTCGGGTTTGGTTGGGAAAAAAATCACCCAAAAATTGGAATCGGAAGGTCTATCTGTCGCCTGGCTAAGTAGGGATCCCAAGAAATACACCCAAAAATCTTTTGCTTGGGACATAGATAAAAACACCATCGACAAGGTTGCTATCGAATGGGCAGATGGGATTATCCACCTTGCCGGAGAAGGAGTTGCTGAAAAAAGATGGACTGAGGAAAGAAAAAAAGCCATTTTGGAAAGCAGGACCCAATCCTCTGCCCTGCTTTACGAAGCGATAAAAAACGCTAAAAATAAACCTAAAGCTTTTATCTCTGCATCGGCGGTGGGATATTACGGTTTTGATACCGGAGACAAAACTGTGGCTGAAAATGAAAAACCCGGAACTGACTTCCTTGCACAGGTTGTGGTGGCTTGGGAAAATGAAGTGAAGAAAATAGCAGATTTGGGTTTAAGGACAGTCTTGCTACGGATCGGCATTGTCCTTGATAAAGACGGCGGTGCGCTCAAAGAAATGATGAAACCCCCCATTGCCGCGCCACTCGGAAGTGGCAAGCAATGGATGAGTTGGATCGTAATCGATGACTTGGCGCAGATGTTTTATTTTGCTGTTAAAAATGAAAAAGTCTCAGGGATTTACAACGCCGTAGGACCCCATCCAGCTACCAATGCGGAACTTACCAAAGCGGCTGCGAAGAATGCAGGCAAACCCTTTATCGGTTTTGGTGTTCCCGGTTTTGGTTTGAAGTTGATCTTGGGAGAAATGGCCATGATGGTCTTGGGAGGCAACAAAGTCTCTTCCAAAAAAATCCAATCCGCAGGGTTTGAATTTAAATATCCCGAATTGGATGAGGCGATGAAGGGGGTTTATGGGTGAGGTGGAATTTTAGCTAAAAAAAGAAACTCAAATGTCCTAATTTTAAGCTTTTGGGAATCAAAAGATTTACTTAAACTAGTTTCTCAATTACTTTCATTGGCAAAAACATTTTTCCACTATCTGAAAGCAGTTCAAATCCATAACTTGAATAAAAATTTACGGCTTTTTCATTGATAGGATCAACGACAACTGCCATTGCGCCAATACTCTTGTTGGATAAAACAAAGCTACGAAACAAGGCATCTAATAGCAGAAATTCTCCAAGCCCTGTACCTTTTTGAGAAATATCTCTTGCCAACCTTCCCAACAAAATAACAGGTGCATTGTAGCTTTTGGGAATTTGTTTGATGTATTTTTCTGGTATTTGGTCTCTTCCAAGACTTTCACTTGTAAGTGTATAGTATCCTAAAACTTTTCCTCCTTCATCGACTGAAACGAAACAAGTCGCAAGTCGCTTTCTAATATCTTGGCTAACTTGGTTTTTGATATAATCAGTCAATGATGCTTCCTCACAATTAAATTCCTGTCTATTGTGGGTTTTTTCCAATAATTCAATTTTCACAACAACGCTGTTTGTGATTTATACTTATTGGCTGCGTCGATTAATTTTTGGTTTGGTTGGGGGTTTCCGAATACCGCCTCAAAAAATTTCTCTTTATCCTTTTCGCTAGCAATTATTGATTCATTTTTTGCAACAATTTCTTCTGCCTTTTCTTTGACGACTCTGACGATAAAGCTACTAAATGTCTTATCCCCACTAAGCTTTTGCGCTTTCATAAATACTTGCTTGTCTGAAGATGATAGCCGAATTTCAATTCTTTCATCTTTATTCAGGGAAGATTGTGTTTCCATGATATTATCGTTTTCACAAATGTACGGTATTTTATCGTACAAAAATGGAGTTTTATAAATTAAAATGAATTCCTTTTTCTCTATCCTATTACCTACTCGCCGTCTTTCTGCCCATCAAAAACCAAAGTATCGTTCCAATCAATGGAAGAAAAATCACGATAAAAACCCAAACAAGTTTGTCGTTATTGCCGGCAAACTTACTGCTCACTACATCATAAATGGTGTAGACATATATTGCCAATCCAAGAAATCCCAGTCCAAACATATTTTATCTGTTAAAGTAATTGCTGCGACGGCGTGATCCTTTTTGGTTTTTTGCCAAGCCAAAATAAACAAATGGCCCTATTGGATTGGCAAAAAGCAATACAATGATCCAAATCAATTTCATGTTTGGATCTTTGAAATCTGACTTCACCACATCCACCAAAGCATAAATCCAAAATGCTAAAAACAATAGTCCGAATATCATCAGACCACCCGGAAAATTTAAAATAAACATCACCATAGTACATCATTTTTTTACCTCTTAAACGAAATTACTCATTTTTCTGAAAACATTACCTTAAAATTGGGTCCCAATCAAAAACTATTGTAGCATGAAAACCACCAAAATTTTTATGATTGCCTTAATGGCATGGATGATCTTACCTGTTCAGGCACAAAATAGCTTAAGCTATTACCTGCCAGAAGGATACACCTATAATCCTGCCATCCCTACTCCAAAACAGGTCCTTGGATTTGAAGTCGGAGACTGGCATGCCACCCATGACCAAGTGGTCATGTACATGCAGGCAGTCGCAGCGGCATCGGACAGAGTGAGCATTGAAGTCATAGGTAGAACCTATGAAATGCGTCCGCAAATCGTCCTGACTATTACCTCTCCGGCCAATCATGGCAAGTTGGAACAGATCAAATCTGAAAGAAAAAAGCTCCGGGACCCTTCGTCCAATGTGAATATTGAAAAAATGCCATTGGTCATGTGGGCGGGATATTCTGTCCATGGCAACGAACCAAGTGCGGTAAATGCCTCCCTTTTGGCAGCTTACTACTTTGCAGCGGCGAACGAAATTGCTGGGGACCTTGAGAACATTGTCATTCTTTTGGACCCGGCACTGAACCCAGATGGGGTCAACAGGTTTGCCTCTTGGGTCAATTCGCACAAAAGTTATAACATGAACGGAGATCCGGTCAACCGCGAACTCAATGAAGCTTGGCCAAGAGGACGAACAAATCATTATTGGTTTGACCTGAACAGGGATTGGCTGCCTGCACAGCATCCCGAATCAAGAAACCGTGTGGCCAAAGTTCAGGAATGGCTCCCTAACGTACACCTTGATTTCCATGAAATGGGAGCAAACAGTACCTTTTTCTTTCAGCCTGGCGTTCCTGCTAGAAACCATCCTTTGACACCAAAGAAGAGTTTTGAACTGACCGAAAAAATCGGACAATACCATGCAAAGCATTTGGATAAGATCGGTTCTTTGTATTACACTCAGGAAAATTTTGATGATTTCTACTTTGGAAAAGGATCTACCTATCCAGATGTGCAGGGTTCGATCGGGATTCTTTTTGAGCAGGCAAGCTCAAGGGGACACCTTCAGGAAACCATCTATGGCCCATTGTCTTTTGCTTTTACGATCAGAAACCAGTTCACCACTACCCTTTCTTCTTTCGAAGCCTCAAGGGAAATGCGGGTGGAATTGAATACTTACCTCAGGGATTTTTACAGAGAAGCAAAGTCAGAATACGATGCCGATACCAATAAAGCTTACATCTTCGGAGCCAAAGAAGATGCCGGAAGAACCTACCACTTGGCAGATTTGATCCTTCAGCACGACATAGATTTATTTAGCCTCAAAGAGGACATCTCTGTAAACGGTGTAGAATTCAAAAAGGAAAAAGCCTATATCGTGCCCCTCAACCAGCCACAGTATAGGTTGATCAAGTCTTTGTTTGAAACCCGGACTTCGTTTACTGACAGCTTGTTTTACGATGTATCGGCTTGGACAATGCCTATGGCTTTTAACTTAGACTATATGGCACTGAGCAGTAAGATTCTAAATCTTGCCAATGTGGAAGAAGTGCCGAAAAATTCACCAAAAGCAAAAGGAAAAGTCATTGGTCAACCTGGAGCCTATAGCTACATGTTTGGATGGAGCGAATATTATGCTCCAAAAGCAGCGTATGCGCTGATGGACAAAGGATATTTGGTAAGGGTAGCTCATGAGGAAATCACTTTGCCTGATGACGTCAAAATGAAACGTGGAAGTATCATCGTGGGTAAGGGACAATCAGATGCTACCGACCAACAATTATACAATGACTTGGTAAAATTAGCTGAGGAATCCGGAATAGAAATCCATGCAGTAACCACCGGGTATACAGGAGGAGTCAATATCGGTTCGCCGAGTATAGATGTACTACAAAAACCCGAAATCGCCATCTTGGTAGATGGAGGAGTCAGCAGCAGTGATGCAGGTGAAGTCTGGCACTTGTTAGACCAAAGATTCCAAATGCCTGCGACACTTCTTCCGGTTGACCGATTCAATTTTACAGATTTGAGCAGGTACAATGTCATTGTTTTCTCTGACGGCAATTACAACCAACTTGGAAAATCAGGCGTCGAAAAAACGAAAGATTGGGTTAGGGCCGGAGGAACTGCCATCGCAACAGGAAGAGCTTTGAACTGGTTTGGTCAAAATGAAATTGCAGCCTTCAAATTTAAAAATGAGGAGGGCAAAGACACCGTGGTGCAAAGAAAATATGCTGATTTTGAAAGGGCAATGGGGGCAAAAGTAACAGGAGGAGCGATTTTCAATGTCCATCTTGACATTACACACCCAATAGGATATGGTTACGAAAAACCGGAAATGTTCACATTCAGAGGTGATAACCTCTTTATGGTTCCTTCTGAAAACGCTTATGCCAATCCGATGGTGTATACGGCCAACCCTTTGGCAAGTGGTTACATCCATCCGAGTAACCTTGAACAGATCAAAAATTCCGGAGCGATACGAGTATCAGGAGTTGGGAGAGGCAGGGTAATCGGATTTGTGGACAATCCCAATTTCAGGGGATTCTGGTTTGGTACTAACAAACTGTTTTTGAATGCCATCTTCTTTGGACAGACGATTCAGTCAGGTACAGCGAGATAATTTTGGATATCCTAAATTAAATCCTCCAATGGCGAAAAAACCTTTGGAGGATTTTTTTATCCCTTAATCATATCAGTCATGATCTTGGCAGAAAGCAGACAAAGGGGAATCCCTCCCCCCGGATGTACACTGCCTCCGCAGAAATAAAGGTTTTTGATCTCCGAAGAGAAATTAGCATGCCGAAGAAAAGCAGCATATTTGTTGTTGGAACTGTTACCATAGAGTGCCCCGTTTGCACTTGAGGTTTTGGATTCAATCGTTCTGGGTTCTAGGATTTCCTCCACTTCGAGCAGGTTCTCAATGTCGGTTTTTAGGATCCTGTTGACTTTTTGGATGATGCTTTTCCTTGCCTCTTGGATGAGTCTGTCCCAATCCTGCCCTTGGTTATTGGGGACGTTGATCATCGTAAACCAATTCATGCATCCTTCGGGTGCATCGTCCGGCTTGTTGACAGAGGTGATGTTGATATAGACTGTGGGGTCTTGGTAGATGGACTTTTTATTGAAAATATGGTCAAATTCCTCTTTGTAATTTTCTGAAAAAAGGATGTTGTGCAAGTCGAGTTCAGGGAATACCTTTTTGATTCCCCAATAGAATATCAGTGCAGAACTTGATTTTGGCTGGTCAAGCAATCGGTTTGGTTGCTTTTCTTTCTTAAGGATGGTCTTGTAGGCATTGACCATGTCCATGTTATTGATTATGACATCTGCAAAATGGGAATTGCCGGAAACGATGACTCCTATTGCTTTTTTGTCCCTGACAATGACCTCCTCCACTTTGGAATCGAAATGGAACTTGACACCCAGGTTCACCGCAAGTTTGTATAAACTCAGGGTAATGTCATGCATGCCTTTTTTGGGAAAAAAGGCCCCGATATTGAATTCAAGGTGGGGGATGATATTTAACGTGGCAGGAGTTTCATAAGGATTGGAGCCGTTATAGGTAGCGTACCTATTGAATAGCTGAACCATTTTTGGGTTTGAAAACTGCTTTTCATTGGCCTTATTCATGGTCGAAAAAATCCCCAATTTGCCCAATTTGAAATAGCATTTTATCGCATCTTTATTTGCCCAAGTCCCAAACCGATGCAATGATTTATGCATAAATAAGGGCGCAAGGTGGTCATAGATAAAAGCCGATTTTTGAAGCGATTCAAAAACATACGAGGCGGGTTCGCCCAACTTGGACTCGACCTCGGCAGCAAATTTTTTGGTATCGCCAAAGGCTTTGATCTGTGTCCCGTCTTCCCAAAAATAATGACAGGCAACAGGCAGGCGGATGTAGTCAAAGTGGGCTTTCGGATCTTTCCCTGAAATATGAAAAAGCTCCTCGACCTGATCGGGAAGTGTAAACAGTGACGGCCCCGCGTCAAATCGATAACCTTGGATTATAATTTCTGAAAGTTTGCCACCAGGATAAGAATTGGCTTCAAAAACGTTCACTTCAAAACCTTTGTTTCTGAGACGGATGGCAGCTGCCAAACCTGCTATTCCTGATCCTATGATGATCGATTTTTTATTCATATTGCAATTACTCTTTACCCAAGTAAAAGAACAAAAAATAACTGAAAAGGATATTTGAAATCTTGCTATTGATTGGTTTAAACAAAAATCCCTCTGAAAGTTGCCTTCCAAAGGGATCTATTTTAACAATTCGCTTTCTTAAAACTTTTCAAAGATTCTTTTATAGCTGCATGCATGACTTAATCTTGCATGAAGGTCAGAGATCAGCACCCTTTCCTGCTCGGTGGTATCTCTGTGTCTTATCGTCACCATATTGTCTTCTAATGTCTGATGATCGACAGCAATACAGAATGGCGTTCCTATCAAGTCCTGACGGGTATATCGCTTTCCTATGGAGGCTGCTTCTTCATAGATGATATTGAAATCATACTTCAATAATTCCACGATCTCTTTTGCTTTTTCAGGCAGTCCATCCTTTTTGATCAAAGGAAGGATGGCAGCTTTTACAGGAGCGATGGCAGGGTGCAATTTAAGATAAGTCCGCTGCTTTTCTTCTGACTGTTCGTCAACAAAAGCATTGCACAAAGTCATCAAAAACAACCTATCCGCCCCGATTGAGGTCTCAATGACATAAGGAATGTAATTTTGGTTGATCTCCGGATCAAAGTATTGCTGCTTCTTTTTGGAATATTCCTGATGGCTTTTCAGATCAAAATCCGTTCTCGAATGGATTCCTTCTACTTCTTTGAATCCAAAAGGAAACTCATATTCGATATCCATGGCAGCATTGGCATAATGTGCCAACTTCTCGTGGTCATGTCTTCTCAGCTTTTCTTCAGGAATTCCCAAAGCCTTGTGCCATCTCATCCTTGTATCAGCCCAGACTTTGTACCATTCCAGTTCCGAACCCGGACGTACAAAAAACTGCATTTCCATCTGTTCAAATTCCCTCATTCGGAAAATAAATTGGCGGGCAACGATTTCATTTCTGAAGGCTTTTCCAATCTGTGCAATTCCGAAAGGAACCTTCATCCTGGCGGTTTTCTGGACATTCAGGAAATTGACAAAAATACCCTGAGCTGTCTCGGGTCTTAAATATATCGTCGTGGAATCCTCCGCTACGGAACCAACTTGCGTGGAGAACATCAGGTTAAACTGACGGACTTCAGTCCAATTGGAAGTTCCGCTGATCGGACACTTGATACCTTCATTGGTGATCAAATCCCTAACTCCGTCCAAATCTTCGGCTTCAAGCAACCTTGCCAAAGCCCCTGTCAAACTATTGGCCTTTTCAATGTCTCCGGCTCTTTCATAAACCGCTGCATGCTCCTCAACAAGCACATCCGCACGATAACGCTTTTTGGAATCTTTGTTATCGATCATCGGATCGTTGAAGCTGTCTACATGTCCGGAAGCCTTCCAAGTGGTCGGGTGCATAAAAATCGCTGCATCTATCCCAACGATGTTGTCGTTGAGCCTCGTCATGGTTTCCCACCAAAGGCGCTTCAGGTTATTTTTCAACTCTACGCCATAAGCCCCGTAATCATATACTGCCTGAAGGCCGTCATAAATTTCAGAGGAAGGATACACAAAGCCATATTCTTTGGCATGTGCGATTATATCTTTCAATTGCGTATTTTCTGTGTTGGATTCAATTTTTGCCATGGGCGCAAAATTAAAGAAAATGACTGAATAGCAAGGGGAAGAATAAAAAACAAAAGACCAATTACCTAAATACTTCCTCTTTGTAGACCCTTCTTCCTTCTTTGTTGCTTAAAAAAGCTGCTTCGATGATTTTCAGTACATCAATGGCTTCACTCATTTTTACGTCCAGGGATGTTTTACCATGGATCGCATCAGCGATATTTTGGTAAAAAATCCTGTAATCTCCCCTTTCTGTTGGATAGGAAACGGTTGCTTTTTCCAAGTGAAGTTTGCCCCAAACTTCTGAATTTTCCATTCCCCAATTGACTCCTACAGGGATTTGTCCGGCTTTGAAAGCTTTCTCCTGCACATCCAACCCGTATTTGGCATAGGAACCTTTTTCTCCCAAAATCAAAAATCTCGGAATCGGTGCATTGGCCAAAACACTTGCCGTCAACCTCACATTGATCCCATCATACATCATCGTAATGTCAAAAAAATCGTCCGCTACGGCACCGGTCCTTTGCTTCAGAATTTCCGCATAAATCCAAGCAGGCCTACCAAAAAGCATCACTACCTGATCGATCAGATGAGTTCCGAGGTCATAGGTGATGCCGTTTCCTGGAACTTCCTTTTCTCTCCAATTGTCTACCAAATTCGGCCTAAACCTGTCAAAATGAGATTCAAAATGGACTATCCTTGCCAAGATCTGCTCCCTAAGGATTTTTTTGATGGACAGGATATCTCCATCAAGCCTGCGGTTTTGGAATACTGACAGGATCAAATTTTTGGATTCTGCCAACTCTTTCAATTCCTTGGCTTCTTTGGAATGGATGGTGACGGGCTTGTCGACGACTACATGCTTGCCTGCTTCTAAAGCCAATTTTGCCTGTGAAAAATGGAATTCATTGGGAGTGACGATCACGATCAAATCCGCTGCATCATTTTCCAATAATTCCTCCAGACTTTTGAAGACCTGAACACCAGGATATTTAATTTTTGATTTCTGTTGGCTTCTTTCCACTACTGCCACCAACTCCAAATCATCACACACTGAAATCAAAGGTGCATGGAAATTTTCAGCCACAGAACCATATCCTACAAGTGCTGTTTTGATTTTGCTCATATCCCGATTTCAAAAGCTTTTTTTACAAGTTCAGCCACAGAACTTACACCCAATTTGGCATGGATTTTTTTGCGGTGGGCTTCGACAGTATGTACACTCAGGTGGAGTTCTTTGGCAATCTCCTTGTTGGTCAATCCCTGTTTGATCATTCTCACCAATTGTAATTCACGTTTGGAGAGTTTGAATTTTTCTTTATAAAAATCTGAATATCCGTCATCAATATTCTGTTGGAGCACTTTCTGGAAACTCATGATATGGTTTCCTTCGTGAACTTCCTTGATGGTATAGATCAATTCGTCTGAATCAGCGTTTTTCAAGACATAGGCGTCGGCGCCAAGTTTTTGACATTTTAGAAAAATGGCCTCATCATCATACATGGAAAGGACAATGATTTTTGAATTGGGAATCAATCTTTTGACAGATTCTATTACACCTGCACCATCCAAAAAAGGCATATTCATATCCGTAAGGATCACATCCACTTCATTGGACTTCAGAAACTCAAGCAGCTCAAGTCCATTTGAAAAAACACCTTCAACCCTTAAATCGTCATCATCATCCAAAAGACTTGCTATCCCTTTGGCAAACATTTTATGGTCATCTGCTAATGCAATACGGATCATAACTTTATTATTGTTGCAGGAAGATAAATCAAGCTTTTTGATTTGGCAATATTAGTTTTATTTCAGTCCCTTTACCTGGGATAGAGTGTAATTTCATCTCACCACCGATTGTGGCCATTCTGTTTTTTAGGTTATAAATTCCCGATCCTGAGGATTCGCCGGTGTAGTCAAAACCTTTGCCGTCATCAATTACCTTGATCAAAGATCGGGATGTGTCAGAATCGATGGAAATTTCAATCATTTTGGGTTGTGCATGCTTGATGGCATTATTGAGACTTTCTTGGATGATTCGGATCAAAACAAGCTTCTTGTCTTTTTCTAAGTGGAGTATATCGCCGGATTGGTGAAATACAACTTTACAGAATTCGGAAGATTCCAATTTTTTAAGCTCTCTTTGGATGTAATCCTCCAAAGAAATCTTTTCTACCCAGTCAAGATTCAAGGATTTTGACAAGGCCCTGACTTCATGGATGATTTCGTTGACTATACCCTTCCCTTCGCTGACTTTCTCAGGTTTGGAACTTGAGAGATTCATTTTAGCAAGAGAAAGTAACTGTCCTACATTGTCATGCAATTCTCTCCCAACATAAGAAAGGATATCTTCTCTCAGTTCTTTTTCTACATTCAGAATGGTCTTTTCATATTCAGCTTGGATTTCCTTAACCAATTGTTGGTTTTTGATCTGACGCTGTCGGTGAAAAACAACCATGATCACGATAAATGACACCATCACAATCATTAAGAAAAAACCCAATAGGATGATTAAAAAAAGATCAGAGCCGTCATTTTCCATGGGTGTTTTTTTAAACTAAAGATGAATAATCCAAAATAGCAGAATCATATTTGAAAACCAAAGGGACTTTTGTGGCAAAACAAAAACTTTGGTAGGGGAATTCTTAGAGTTATTTTAAAACTTCGGTAGGGGTATTTAATCCTCCATTTACATTGGGTTGCTTTCCTTCCAACCAAAAAGGGATATAAAAGGCAGTTCCCATCACCCAATACATCAACACACTTAGGAATTGGATAATGTAGTTGATTTTTATCATCAATTCAATATTTGCTCCTGAGATAAACCTAAATGAAGCGAAATATAACAATGATCCGGAGTAGAAAAACATGATCATGGTCACTATCCAAAATATTGGGAGGATAAGCAAATTTTTATCTTGATACCAATCTTCTTTCATCAGGCCATAAAAAAAATACATACAAAAAGAAATCAACAAAACTCCTCCTATGACATAAGAGACATTATGGAAAACAAACAAGGATTGGAAGAAAATGGAATAAAATAAAGCCCAAAAGAAAAACCCTCCAATGGCTAAAGAGACAATTTTTTTTGCCTTATCCGATAAGAATGCAATTTGAAAGAAGTATAAGATCAAAATTGTCTCCAAATAAACAAATGCCAAATTATAATAGATTACATTCTGCATTCCATTGCTTGCTGTGTAAGTTCCGAGTGTTTCAAGGATCGTTATCAAAAAGATGACAACAAACATGATGCGGTGTAATTTCCTAAACTCGAAATCCCTAACAAAAAATAATGGGACACTAAGGAGCATCCCAATAAATAAGAAAGCAGAATATAAATAATCAGACATTGATTAAATATTTATCGGAGGCTGGCAATATGGGGGACAGATTTTGCCACCATTGGCGATTGAATTTGTATCTGAAACCTCTTCTGACTGGTTATCAAAAACATCAAAAATACCATCTTCTTTTTGATTTGCAGCAGAAAGTGCCAAAGAAACCATTCCTATATAATCCTCGCGGTCTTTTCTGTCTTTTGGTACCAAATCAAGGTTTTCCTTGTCATATTGTCCGAAATAAATCTTTATTCCTCCGGATTTAGGATCAGTTATCTCCAAAAGTCTTTCTATTTCCTCTCTGGTAAAAAAAGCCCAAGAGGTCTGTTCTTGTACATCTTTGCCTTCTTTGTTTTTTCCTTTGATTCCTTTCCGGACCGATTTATTATATACAGAAACAAAATTTTTTAATTCTTCTTTAGTCATATTTTTTTTGATTTGTTTTTCAGCCACCTAAGAAAGAAAATAAAAACGAATAATTTGAAATGATTTGATCAGTATTTCAAATTAAAATACTCTTTTTAAGATGATAGACGAATAAAAATCTAAAATCTGACTTTTCAAATTTATTGAAAATACAAAGAGCTATTTTTTTGAAAAAGCAGGAATATAATAAACCAATCCAAAAACCAGATACATAGTACCACCGATGACTTTTAAAACAAAATTTAACTGCTTCCACATGGCATCTTCCATTTCAATGATGTTGTACAAAAATGTAAAAAAAAGCATCGATGCGCTGTAAAAGAGAAGAAAAAAAGATACACACCAAAAATCAGGAACCTGCCATAATTTTTCATCCCAATAGGTGTCCTCCGTCATGACAGCAAAGAAAAAATAAAAACATCCAAAAATGATCAGAATACTTCCAATTGTGAGGCTATAATTATGGAAATTATCAATCGGGGTAAAAAAAAGAGAATTCAGAATCCCAAAAATTCCAAATAGCAAAGCTGTAAAATTCAAAATCACTTTGCTTTTTTGGCCATTCAAAACCAGAGAAAGATAAATTAAAATTAAAATCGTTTCTCCGTAAGCAAATCCAATATTATAAACCCAATGATTTCTAATCCCTTGCCTTGCTAGAAATGCTCCAGAAAATTCAACAATCGACACCAAAGCCAAAATAAAAAAAACCATTTGGTGCCCTTTTTTGAAATTTTTTAGATCTAAAAAAAAACAGGGTATACTCAATAGCAAGCCCGTAAGGATCATTATGGTATACCAATTGAATAAGTTCATATGAATTATGGCTTGCAGTTAAGGGAACAAAGTTTGCCTCCATTTCTCGTGGGAGCACCGAAATCAAAGGCTAAATCAGTTGAATTTTTTTGATTCTGTCTCTATGTCGCAGTTCACTTTCGATAATATTTGCCGCAGCGATCACGATGGAAATCCTTCCAATATAATCATCCCTGTCCTTTCTGTCGACCGGCAGAATATCGAGAATATTTTTTCATATAGTGCAAAAACAATTTGAAGCCGCCGCCTTTGGGGTTGTTGCACATATCAAGCAAATAAGGAATCAACTTCCTTTCAAAAATACCCAATCAGATTGTTCTGCTATATCCTTTCCATTTTTGTCTTTTCCTTTGAGGCAATTTTTTACAGATTTTGCATATGCCAATCTAAAGGCCTCCACATGATCTTTGGTCATTTTCTTTCATTTGAGATTTACATATCCAATAAAGAAAAAATTAATAGATTTTTATAATGCTACCACTGAATTTCCTTCATCAAAATAAGATTTGAATACCTTAGGAATTAAAAATGAAAATCCAAAGATCAGGTACATTGTTCCCGCCATAAGCCTGTTAAACCCAAAAATTACAGCTACATTTTCAATCACGAATTGGGGAGAAAACTGGTATAGTCCAAAAACAAAGATCGCTTCAACATAAAAAAACAAAATGCCTGTACAGATCCAAAAATGAGGAAGAGTTATCAAATTCCAATCCTTAAAAATCCGGAGATTCAGCATATTGTAAAGAAACCGGACACAGAGAGTAAGAATAAAAAGACTGATGGGAAAAAAAGAATAAAATTGAAAGACTATGGAAATAGACTGGAAAAATACTGAATTGGCAATTCCCCAAAGGAGTAAAAGAAATGAAGTGGTGATGATATATCTTTTAGCGGTTTTGCTTATTTCAAACTTGTAGAAATACATGACCAAGAGCAAGGATTCTACATAAACCCAACAGATATTATAAAGCAAGGAATTGTTGATATTCAAATCCGCAGTATAGCTACCGATTGATTCAAATACCAATACCAAAATCAATAAACCCAAAATAATACCTTGGCCTCTAGTCTTGTTTTTTTTCAGACCAAAATTAATGAGCGAAAGCAATACACTCAATCCAATCACAAGTAGGTAAATCGTCCCTGACATATCAGCTATTTTTATTCCCCAAAATTATAAGTAATAGAAATGCCAAAAAATCCCGTGATTGGGGTATTTTTTATGGAAAAGGCAAAAAAAAGGAGTCAAATCGCTTTGACTCCTTATATTTTTTTGAAATTCTTTAAATTAAACTGTCTTTTTTGCTACTTCCTGAGCGCTTTCTGCTTCGATTTCTTTTTTCATCAAATCCACCACAATCGGTGAAGCGATATAAATTGATGAGTAAGTACCCACCACAATACCAATGAACAACGCAAAAGAGAAACCTCTCAAAACTTCACCCCCAAAAATAAGGAGTACCAAGACAACAATAAGCGTTGTCAGTGAAGTGATCAATGTTCTTGCCATGGTTTGGTTGATCGCATCATTGAACATTTTTACCAACTTGGATGTACCTCTAAGTTCAATGTTTTCCCTGATCCTATCAAAAATGATTACCGTGTCATTGATGGAATAACCCACCACTGTCAAGATTGCAGCAATGAATACTTGGTCAATTTCGAAAGTAGCTCCGAAGGCACTTGCAATGGCAAAGGCTGCGATAACAAAAAGTACGTCATGCGCCAATGCGATGATCGCTCCCAAAGAAAACTGCCACTTGCGGAATCTCAAAAGGATGTAAAGGAAAATTGCTACCAATGCGAAGAACATGGCTTCTGCAGAGGATTTTTTTATATCATCCGCGACTGTGGCTCCTACTTTGGAAGAGCCTGTAATAGAAAACTGACCATCCTGAATATTTGCTGCATCTGTAGAATAAGTCAGTCCCATTATGTTTGCAATGCCTTCTTTCACTTTGCTTTCCACTTCAGCATTGGAGGCATCATCATCCTCATTGATCAAATATGAAGTAGTCACTTTCATGATGTTGCTGGCACCGTAGGATTTGACTTCCACTGATCCGTCAAATTCTCCATCAAGACCCACTTTCAATTCAGAAGCGACCACAGGCTCTGCAAAGGTCACGATATAGGACCTACCACCTGTAAAGTCAACACCAAATTTCAATCCGCTGATCAATGCAATGGCAAGGCCTATGACAATAATCCCGGTAGAGAAAATATATGCTACTTTTCTTTTGCTCATGAAATCAATATTCAGGTTACTCAAAAGACCTTTAGCCAAAGGAGTAGAGAATGAGATATTGCTATCATCACCTTTTTTGCTCATCAGGTGCACAATCAGTCTTGTGATAAATACAGCTGAGAAGAAAGAAGATGCAATACCGATCATCAATACGATGGCAAATCCTTTAACAGGACCTTGTCCCACTGCGTACAAAATCGCGCCAACCAAGAAGGTTGTAACGTTTGAATCCAAAATCGCGGAAAATGCCTTGTTATAACCCTCATTGATAGCAGCTATCAAACCGCTGCCATTGGCTAGTTCCTCTTTGATTCTTTCAAATATCAATACGTTGGCATCAATGGACATACCGATCGTCAACACGATACCCGCGATACCGGGCAATGTCAATGCTGCTCCCAACTGAGCCAAAATACCAAGGATGAAGAAAATATTGAATATCAAAGCTGCAATGGCAACAAATCCACCTTTAGCATAATATGCTACCATGAAAACCACAACCAAAAGCAAACCTGCCACCATGGAGATGATACCTTGGCTTTGAGCCTCTTTACCTAAAGTCGGACCGATAATGGCTTCTTCTACGATCTTTGTGGGTGCAGGAAGTGAACCTGACTTTAGGATGTTTGCCAAATCTTTAGCTTCCTCAATGGTGAAATTTCCTGTGATTTCTGACTGACCTGAAGGAATTTCTCCTTGAACCATCGGTGCAGTATACACGAAATCATCCAATACAACTGCGATTCTTCTACCGATATTATCACCCGTAAGTTTTCTCCACCTTCTGGCACCGTCAGCGTTCATCTGCATACTTACCGCAGGACGGGAAGTCTGGTCTAAAGTCTGGCGGGCATCTGTGATGACATCCCCTTCCAAAGGTGCTTGATCACCTGTTCTGCTCTTTTTTATGGCATATAACTCCAATAATTCAAGGTTATCCGCTACTTCAGGTTTAACAGACCAAAGGAATTTCACATCTCTAGGCAATACGGCTTTCACATCTTCTCTGGCAAAAATCCTGTTGATCGCTACAGTATCCCTGATTTCATATACCAATCCTTGCTGGGATTTGGTCAAAGAAAAAATCGGTGAAACAGAAGTAGAAACGTCAGTAGAATCTGCTGTTCCGGCCAGTTGCTTTTCAAGTTCTGATAATGCTGCAGCAGCTTTAGCTGAATCTGTCTCGGCAATTTCAGGCTTAACTGCAGCTTTTTTTGCTTGAGCTTCTGCTACCAAAAGGCTGTTCGCAGCTTCTAATTCTGACAAATACTCATTCACCTCAGCCACTTCCCAGAATTGCAACTTTGCAACTCCTTGAAGTAAATTTCTCACCCTGGTAGCATTGTCCACTCCGGGAAGTTCAATTTGAATCCGGCCTGAACCTTGGATTCTCTGAATATTTGGTTGAGAAGTTCCAAATCTATCAACCCTCGTTCTCAAGATATTGAATGACCTTTCGATGGCATTTTCAACCTCTGTATCGATGATCTGAAGAATGTCAGAATCAGAAGATTCCAATGAAATTCGGCCCCTGTTAGCTGCGGTAGCAAATATTGCACTCAGTTTTTGACCGGGAGCCTGATTTTGCCATGCTCCATAAAACAGATCTACAAACTTGCTGTTGCTCGTTTTAGATGCTTGATTTGCTTCTTCAAGTGCAGTATTGAAGGCAGGGTCCTTACTGTTGCCAGAAAGACCTTTAAGGATTTCAATAGGAGAAACTTCCAAGGTAACGTGCATACCGCCTTGTAAGTCAAGGCCAAGTCCCAATTCAGTTTCTTTGATTTCTTTATAGGTGAATTTGGCACCTAGAAAATTATAAACCGGCTCTCTGTAGATAGAGTCGAGGTAGGATTGCTTTTTTGCAAAATCCAGATTCCCTGCATCGTCAGTGGCAAATTCCACGGCCTTCTGCTGGATATTGTTTGATACGAAAGTGAATGACAGGTAATACAGGCACAAAGCTGTGACTACCACGGTCAAAAACACAATGACTCCTTGGTTACGCATATGATTGATTTTTGATTGTTTGATTATTTATTCTAAGATTTTTGGATATGCCGATAGCGGCTCAGGTATTCTGAGATGAAAAAAATCAGGGAGCATTGGGTGAAATAATCCTTTCCAATAGGATCTCCCAATAGGGAAAATTCAATGGAAGGGTAACACTGACCCCGTTTACTGTAGGCTTTTCAATAGTGAAAGTTTCATAAATCAGGTAAAAAACCTGTTGAGAAACCACAGTCACAAACGGGACTACAGCGTCAACGGCAACATTTAAAAAAGTCTGATTTTCTGATGAAGAATCTGATTCCTGTGATTTTTCCTGCTTGGATTTATTGTCGTTATCTGCAGGTTTTGGAAAATATTCAGTACCGCTTACCAGCATGCAAAAGAACAGGACCAACAAAATTGTTGCTCTCTGTCTCAATAAGCCGATATTTTTGGTTGCTTTTCTCACGGGGGAGCAAATATATAAAGTTTTGCAATTACAAAAGGCCTACACTAAAAAAAACTGACCCTTAGACATTTCCGCTTATTTTGCTTTTAACCTCAGGTAAGTCCTGATTACATCCAAGGCATGGTCAAAATTCCTGTTGTTTGGTATGATCAGATCTGCATCATTCTTGAAAGGCTCGATATACTTTTCATAAGTAGGCATTACATGCATCTCATACCTGTACAGAACATCATCGAGGTCATAGCCACGCTCTACTTTATCCCTGACAATTCTTCTTTTTAGTTTAATATATTCTTTGGCATCGATAAAAACCTTCAGATCCAACAAA
Organism: Aquiflexum gelatinilyticum; assembly: GCF_024741135.1. Lineage (GTDB taxonomy): Bacteria > Bacteroidota > Bacteroidia > Cytophagales > Cyclobacteriaceae > Cognataquiflexum > Cognataquiflexum gelatinilyticum. The sequence goes on along the minus strand of NZ_JANSUY010000021.1, from coordinate 17,416 downwards.
TCCGCCAACTCGGGATAATAGAGCACAAAAATTCCCTCCACTACCACTACAGGCGCGGGAGCAAATTCCAGTGTTTTGGGCTTTTTGTTGGGATTATTAAAAGTATATTCTTGTCTGTAGACGGTTTCGCCTTCCCGGATTTTTTTGATATCCTCGGCATATTGTCCAAAATCTATGGAATTTGGGGTATCAAAATTATGGATTCCTTTCTCGTCTACAGGCTGAAGATGCCTTGGTTTATAATAATTGTCCTGGGAGATCAAACAAACTTCCCCGGGTTCAAATGAATGCAGCAGCTTGTCTAAAAATAAAGTTTTGCCTGATGCGCTTCCCCCGGTAATCCCTAGAATAAATGGTTTGTTCATGGGGTACAAATTTAAAAATTTATTTGAGAAAGTCTGCCAAAGCTTTTACAGCCTTGCCACGGTGGCTGATTTGGTTTTTTTCTTCCAAAGTCAATTCTGCAAAAGTCTTTTCAAATCCATTTGGTACAAAAACAGGATCATATCCAAACCCCCCTGTACCAGTTCTCTCATAAATTATTTTTCCCTCAGCAATTCCTTCAAAGGCATGCTCCTCTCCATTCATAATTAGTGCAATGACGGTCCTGAACCTTGCTTTCCTATTATCCTTTCCAGCCATTTTGCTCAAAAGCAGGTCTACATTCCTCTCATCACTTCTTGGCTCGCCGGCAAATCTCCCTGAATACACTCCCGGCGCGCCATCCAAGGCTTCCACTTCCAATCCGGTATCGTCTGCAAAGCAATCCACTCCATAGTTGTCTTTGACATACCTGGCTTTTTGGAAGGCATTGTGTTCCAAGGTGTCACCTGTTTCGGGAAGTTCTTCCTTGCAGCCTATTTCCTCCAAGGAGACTATAGTAAAGTCCTCTCCAAGGGCAGATTTGACCTCTTCTATTTTCTTTTTGTTGTTGGTGGCAAAGCAGATTTTCATGGGGTTGAAATTAAGGAGAATAATTGAAAAAGGATAAAATGACCCACGCCCTGAAAATATCTCCCACGGATTTCGCAGACCTTCGCAGAAAAAAAAAATCAGGTATACTTCTTTATGGCTTGCTAAGAATATGCCTGCGGACATCTGCGTAGTCTTCGGGAAAAAATATTTACCACTGATGAACACAGATTTTCACAGATGATAATTGGTTATTCTTGAAAATTTTTACCGCAATGACCCAAATGGCTTAGCTATTACCGGAAGGTGCATTTCTTATGGGTTTTGCTCTTTTTTTCTCAGTGTGATATAATTCATGATTTTTTTTCTCCCTGCCCTCCGCGTCCTCTGAGGTAAATTTTTTTCTTTGCATCTTCGCGGGACACCTTCTATTTATTTTGCGGACATCTGCGATGTCTGCAGGACTTTAAATACTCAGAATTCAAAAAATTACTCCCGCGGATTTCGAAGACCTTCGCAGAATAGGGTAAATACAATTACTTTTGTCCAAAAATCAACTTATGAAAAAAATCACCATCTACTGCGGTTCGAACAAAGGCAAAAATCCTGTTTACGAAGAAGGCGCAAAAGCTTTGGCAAAGGAAATGGTCAAAAGAAACATGGCTTTGGTCTATGGTGCCGGGAATGTCGGGTTGATGGGCGTCATCGCCGATGCCATGCTGGAAGCAGGGATGGATGTCTATGGAATCATTCCCCAAAAACTCGTGGACATCGAGGTAGCGCACCGAGGATTGACCGAACTGACTGTCGTCGAAACCATGCGCGACCGCAAATGGCTGATGGCCGAAAAAGGAGACGGTTTTATCGCCATGCCTGGTGGAATCGGGACATTTGAGGAACTGTTTGAAATCATGACCCTTAACCAGTTGGCTTATATCAGCAAGCCTTTGGCACTCTACAATGTCAATGGGTATTATGATGGGCTGATTGCTTTTCTTCAGCATTCGGCTAAAGAAGGATTCTTGCACCAAGCGCAGTTGGACTTGTTGATTGTCAGCAGTGATCCTGTGGAACTGTTGGATAAAATGAGTTCTTTTGAACCAAAGTATATCGAAAAGTGGGAGGTGAAGTAGGCTTCACTTAACAGTATTGGTCCACCAAGGCCATCAATTTTTCGAGGTAAAAAGCATCGCTTTGGTCAAAATCGTCTAATTGATCACTGTCGACATCAAGGACTATCCAAACTTTCCCTTCTTTAAATCCCGGAACTACGATCTCAGACCGGGAAGCAGAACTGCAGGCAATATGACCCGGAAAAGCATCCACATCCGGTACTAATTGGGTCTTAGCTTCTTTCCAAGCAGTCCCGCATACGCCTTTTCCAAATGCTATCCTAGTACAGGCCAAAGGACCTTGAAATGGTCCCAAGACCAATTGTTCGCCTTTGACAATGTAAAATCCTACCCAAAAAAAACCGAATGCCTCTCTCAATACCGCTGCAACATTGGCGAGATTGGCGTAGCTATCTGTCTCTGAGGAGATCAAAGACTCAATCTGTGGAAGAATGACTTGGTATTTTTCTGCCTTCGTGGCGACTTCTGGTAAGTAGAGTGATTCGGACATGGTTTATAACAATTTGTGGGTATAACTAAATGTTGAGCGATTACGGATGGCTGATGTTGTCTCGGCCGTCACTCTGAGTGAAGCGAAGAGTCTCTAATTTTTTGAGATCTTTCATCCTCGTACCTCGGATTCAAGATGAGCCCACACCAAGAATAATCACCCTTTCTGTAAAACCATTTTTATCAACTTGAAATGACATTTACAGGAATAATTTGAATTATCTTTCAATTTCTTTCCCAGACAGCCAACCTATCCCCCACGATTTCTGATTCGGAAAGCAATTTACCTTTGATCAAGGGTGCCGGAATGCCTTTTCCAAATTGGACCTGACCTGTAAAAACCCGAGCCTCGTCCCAAAGTTCATTTTCAATAAAACTTTTCAAAACCTGTGCCCCTCCCTCAACGATTAGGCTCTGGATTTTCCTTTGGTACAAATCCTCCAAAACCTTCTCCAAGCCAAATCCTGAATCCAATTTTACCAAATCAAGGTTCTCTGAATTTTCAGTTTTGACCTGATTGTAGCAAATCGTTTTTTGGCTGCGGTCGAAAAGATTCAGATTTGGATCTAAAGTCAAGTTTCGGTCCAAAACAATCCGAAGTGGATTTCTTCCTTCCCAATCCCTCACATTCAACTGTGGATTGTCATAGTTGGCAGTGGAAGTTCCGACCAAGATGGCATCTTCCTCAGACCTCCATTTATGGACAAGCTGTCGGCTATATTGGTTGCTGATCCATTTGGAATCAAAGTTTTCCCGAGCTACAAAACCATCTCGGGTTTGGGCCCATTTGAGAATAACATAAGGTCTTTTCTTTTCGATAAAAGTAAAAAAGCGCTTGTTCTGCTCCCTTACATCTTTTTCTAAAATTCCCGATACAACTTCAATTCCTGCTTCTTTCAAAAGCTGAATCCCTTTTCCTCCCACCAAAGGATTGGTGTCGACCGCTGCAATCACAACCTTCTTCACCTTTTTTTCTATCAAAAGATTGGCGCAAGGAGGAGTTTTGCCCCAATGGGCGCAGGGCTCAAGGGATACATAAACAGTCGATTCCGATAATAAATCCTGATACGCAACCGAATTGATGGCATTGGGTTCGGCATGTGGACCTCCATAAACCTGATGGTATCCTTCCCCAATGATTGTATTTTCATGCACAATGACACAACCGACAATGGGATTTGGGCTTGCATTCCCTCTCCCCAACTCCGCCAATTCTATGGCTCTTCGCATGTACAATTCATCCTGAGTCATGGGAATTATGGTTTTAGCCGGAGTGTAATGGCATTTATTTGGGTAATTTCCCGTTTTTCAACATTGACATTGGGGATTGTCTCCGATTGATAGTTTGTATTGAAAGGAATGATCGAAACGGTATGGGTTCCCAAAACACCTCTCAGTTTGAATTTTCCTGTTGCAAGGTCAATAGCAGTGGAGGAAACGGTGTCCTTTCCTTGAATAGCATAGACGACCGCATTTTCCTTTACAGGAAGAATTGAACCGGCTATTTCTCCGGTATCTGCCCTCGTGAAGGAACGAAGTTTGGGCTTCAGAACAAAGCCATTTGCAGGATTGGGTGAGGCTGTAATTGATCTAAAAACTTCAAAATCAATAAAGATATCATAAGAAATTCCTGGATCTAAAGGGTAATTGACTGTTAAGGAAGGATTTTGATTCTCAATATTTTCAATCACCAAAGGAATCCTTGCTCCATCAATGACGACATAATGGTCTGTCCCCAACTTTAAGGTCAATTCTGTGATTGCTCCAACTAATAATTCTCCCCTACCTACCAAAAACTGTTTATCCAAAATAAGGCTTGAAAGGTTGACCTGTTTATTGCTTTGGACATTTTCAAAAAAGATAGGATTTGCATTGTCCTGACCCCTTGTACCGGTGGTTTTGACTTCCACACCCAAAATTTCCACCCAAACCTCTTCAAAATCTCCCGGCGCATCAATCACAAATACGTTGACAAGCGCAGTACTTCTTTCTCCATCTGTCATGCAGGAAGTTAGAAACAGACAAATAAAAATCTGGATGAATAAAGAGAATTTTTTCACACTTCAAAAATAGGAAAAGTTATCACAATGGGAGTTTGACATCTACGAAATAAAAAAGCCCAAAGTTTTTCAACTTCGGGCTCTCTGTCTTTCACATTAAATATATGAGATGATGAGGATTAATTCTCTGTATCAATTACAACCAAATCAAGTTGGATAGGTTCCGGCTTTGTAACCACCCCAATTGTGGTTTCTACTCCTTCAATTTTTTTGACTTGATACAATTCATTAGGTTCTACGAGCAAAGAATAACTCCCTGTTTTCAATCCTCTGATCATGAACATGCCATTCTCGTCTGTGAAAGTGCCCACGGTGTCTTCATCAATAATGGCTGAAACCTGTACAGGAAATGCCTCCAATGGCAATACGGTACCCTCAATAGTAGCTGAGGCTTCCGCAATCACTCTCAAAACAGGCTTAAGGATATAATTACCTGAATTCCCAGCTTTCACAATCGATTTTGAAGCATCAAAATCTATCACCAAATCATAAGAAATTCCTGCCTCTAATGGTTTGTCGATTTTCAATTTCAATCCACTTTGTTGGGCGCTAGGAGTGGTAAGGTCTATGCGCTGCTCCCCATCCATGATGTAATTGTCATCGCCTAGCAATAACCTTATTTGGGAAATTTCCCCTGCAGGGACTTCAATTTCTCCAAAGTAAAATGGGTTATCAGCTACCAAAGAAAGAAGATTAAGCTTTTTATCTTCTCCTTCATGTCCCAAAGTAATCCATGCACTTCCATTTTCTTCACTTTCGCCTTTTGGAAGAAATTCGACTCCCAATACCTCAACCCACACTTCATCATAAGCTGCGGGTGCGTCAATCAGGTAAACATTCACTTTTGCATTAGCAGAGGATTGCATGTCATCCTCGTCATCACAAGAGACCAAAAAGAACACTGTAGCCAACATTGCTGAGATAGAATAAATGTGTTTTTTCATAAAATTTAAAATTTAAATGGGTTTTAACTTGTAGCCATACTTCCAATCATTGTGCCAAGATGATTTCTTGGTTAATTTTTTGACGATGATTGGTCTTAAAACACATAGCTTTAGTATTTTTGGAGATGATGAATTGGGAAAAATTATTGAGTTCGGACAGGTTTGATTCTTCGAAAAAAGAAAATTCCTCACCTGAATCTTTTAGAAGTGAGTTTGAAATAGATTACGACCGGATCATTTTTTCTGCTCCGTTTAGAAATCTTCAGGACAAAACCCAGGTTTTTCCGCTTCCTGAATATGATTTTGTCCATACCAGACTTACCCATAGCCTCGAAGTATCCAGCGTAGGCAGGTCTTTGGGAAAATCCGCCGGTGAATACCTCATCAATAAATATCCCAATCTCGCCGAAAAAGGTATCCATTCCTCTGATTTTGGTGCCATCGTGGCAGCAGCGGCATTGGCACATGATATTGGTAATCCACCTTTTGGACATGCCGGTGAGGAAGCTATTTCTGATTTTTTCAAGCATCATCCTTATGGTTTCATTTGGCGCACCCATGTCAAACCCCATGAATGGGATGATTTGACAAATTTTGAAGGAAATGCCCAGGGCTTTAGGATGTTGGTTTCCAAGGATAACGGATTGAAACTTTCGTATGCAACCTTGGCTGCCTTTACAAAATATCCAAGGCCATCCCATATTTTCAAAAGAGACCACAACCGCAGAAGTCAGAAGAAATTTGGGTTCTTTACCGACCAGCAAAAAGACTACGCCCAACTCGCCTCAGAATTGGGTCTGACCAAAATAAACGCAGAATGTTGGTTGAGGCATCCACTTGCTTTTTTGGTGGAAGCAGCCGATGATATCTGCTACAGCATCATTGACCTCGAAGACGGCTGCACCATGGGTTTGGTAAGTATTGAGCAGACCGTTGAATTGCTTGCCGAGATATTGGGGGACAAATTCAAACCTGAAAAATTAGAGAAATACAAAACAGACTCTCAAAAATTGGCCATTCTGAGGGCCATGACGATCGGAAGTCTGATCAGCGAAGCGGTGGAAGCTTTTTGTGCCAATGAAGAGGCGATTCTTAGCGGCGACTTTGACCAGGCTCTCACTGACATTATTCCATCCGCCAAACCGCTTGAAAAAATCTCCCACCTTTCTGTGAAAAAAATCTACAGGTCCAAACCTGTTTTGGAAAAAGAAGCTGCAGGTTTTCAGGTTTTGGAGGGATTGCTTGAAGTTTTTTCAAAAGCGCTGAACCATAAATTCTATCAGACCGAACTGTATTCAGGCAAAGACAAAAGTATCCTGAGGTTGCTGCCAGAAGATTTCCCTTTAGATGGATGGGAAATCAAAGTCAATCCCTATCCGTTGCTTCGGGCTTTGGTGGATTTTATTTCAGGAATGACGGACAGGTACGCGCTATCCCTTTACCGGAGAGTAAAAGGTATTTCACTTCCGGGCACCTGATTCAAACAGAAAAAAATTACCGATTTAAACTCCGAATTGCCTGAGGTGGTGGTCCACATGCCTCCACACAAATATTCCCCATTGCTGGTGGGTCAGTGGACCAAAAACGGGATGGGACGCATCCAAGGCATAATCTATTTTAGGAAATTTGCTCAGGATGTGAACAAATTTTGACTTTTCTTCTTCAAAGGAAGCGTCCGGAGCATTTCCTGCAGTTTGAAATCTCTTTGGACCTTTGGCCAGCTTTGGGAATTCACTTCTGATATTGAAGAAGACAAACTTGAACATCAGTTGTCTGAATGTCGCGCTTTTGTCAGATTTGGGAGCTTTGAGAATTCCCTGATGTGCCAAATTACAGTGGACAAGCATCTCGGTAGCGGTCATCAGACCCCAATTGGCTTTAATATCGGGATTCAATTTTTCTGTTCTGACAAGAAGTTCATTGACTGCTTGGGAGGAAAGGATCGTTTTGCTCATTCTTGAAATGCTTTAATTTCCTGAATATCCGAGGATTCCTCCAGTTTCTTTTCCTCCAAATCATAATCCATCTGAAGGCCAAGCCAAAATTTAGGACTTGTTCCAAAAAACTTGGAAAACCTTATGGCTGTATCTACCGAAATACTCCTTTTACCATGTATGATTTCACTCAATCTATTTTGGGGAATGAATATCGCCTTGGCCAGCTTGTAAGCTGTCAGTCCCAATGGCTCGAGAAATTCCACTTTCAAAACTTCTCCCGGATGTATATTATTCAATTTTTCCATACTCAAATATTGCTTAATGGTAATCTATGATTTCCACTTCATTGGCGTGGCTACCATCCCATTGAAATATAATTCTCCATTGATCATTTATTCTGATGCTATAAAATCCAACAAGGTTGCCGCTCAATTTTTCCAAATGATTTGCCGGCGGAATTCTCAAATCATTGATGTTTGCTGCGTTATTGATCATTCTCAACTTTCGCCTTGCCGTATTTTGGATTTCAAATGGAAGCTTTTTGGAAACTTCTCCCTGCCAAATTTTTTCTGTTTCCCTGCTGCCAAATGAGTTGATCATTCAAAAATAAGTTTACTTACGTCAAACATAAGTAATTGGTTTAATTTTCACAAACCTTCATTAAATAAAATATGTCCTGATGATCATTTTCCTAAAGTATTCCTTCTTAACCCCAAAATCTCTTAACTTTGTGCCTGCTTTTGAAAGGGTTAGTTATTTGACCCTTTTCATATAGACAAATCCACCCAAGGATCAATTCAGAAATCTGGAGTTTTGGGTGGGAAAAAATAAAACCCCAAGGAATACCGTGAAAAAATACCAGGAGTTCAAACAAGTTGATTATCCCAAAATAGGAGTAGATATCCTCCAATTCTGGAAAGAGAATGACATTTTTAAAAAATCTGTGGACAACAGAGAGGGTTTCGAAACCTTCACTTTTTTTGAAGGACCACCGTCCGCCAACGGTACGCCTGGTATCCACCATGTGATGGCAAGGACCTTGAAAGATATTTTCTGCCGGTACAAAACACTCAAAGGATTTCAGGTAAAAAGAAAGGGGGGTTGGGATACACACGGACTTCCTGTGGAATTGCAGGTTGAAAAAGAACTCGGCATCACCAAAGAGGATATCGGAAAAAAAATCTCCGTCGAAGAATACAACCAAAAATGTCGTGAGACGGTCATGCGTTTCAAACATGAATGGGATGACCTCACCGAGAAAATAGGCTATTGGGTAGATTTGGATGATCCTTATATCACTTTCGAGCCAAAATATATTGAAAGTCTTTGGAGCCTTTTGAGGAAGCTGTATGACAAAGGCTTGCTTTATAAAGGATATACGATTCAGCCTTTTTCTCCTGCGGCAGGTACAGGTCTGAGTTCGCACGAACTCAATCAGCCCGGTACGTATAAGGACGTCAAAGACACTTCCATCACGGCGCAGTTCAAAGTCAAAGGGCAGGACAATACCTACATCCTTGCCTGGACGACCACACCTTGGACCTTGCCTTCCAATTCGGCTTTGGCCATCGGCGAAAAACTTGACTATGTCAAAGTCAGAACTTTCAATCCCTACACCTTCGAACCGGTCAATGTCATATTGGCAAAAGCCAGAATGGGCGCCTACCTCAATCCAAAAGCGCTGGAAATAGCCATGTCGGATTTCAAAGCCGGAGACAAATTGATCCCTTATGAGATCATAGAGGAATACAAAGGCAAAGATCTTTTGGGTTGGGAATATGAGCAGCTTTTCCCCATCGAAGGTTTGGCATTGCCAAACCCTGCATTTACAGTAGTGGCAGGGGATTATGTCACGACTGAAGACGGTACCGGAATCGTGCACTTGGCAAAAGCCTTCGGTGCGGACGATTTCAGGACTTTGGTTCAACAAAATATTCCGGGAGTTTTTGTCAAAGACGACTTGGGAAATGAGATTCCGGTCGTAGACAGACAAGGAAAATTCCTGCCTGTTGTCGGTGAGTACCTTGCTGCAAAAATGAAAGAACATGGCATCAGCGCCCACAAGGAATTGGGAGCGAATGATTTCTATGTCAAAAATTACCTCGAAGACGATGAGAGCAACAAGGAGTACAAAAACACCGACGTGATCATCTCCATCATATTGAAGAATGAAAACAAGGCTTTCAAAGTAGAAAAATACGAGCACACCTATCCGCATTGCTGGAGGACTGACAAGCCGATCCTTTATTATCCTTTGGAAAGCTGGTTTATCAAAACCACAGCTTACAAGGACAGATTGGTAGAACTGAACAAAACCATCAACTGGAAACCTGAAGCAACGGGTACAGGCCGATTTGGCAACTGGCTAGAAAATCTGGTGGATTGGAACCTAAGCCGCTCCAGATTTTGGGGTACGCCGCTTCCGATCTGGAGAACAGCAGATGGAACCGAAGAGAAGTGCATCGGTTCGATCGCAGAACTGAATGAAGAAATGGCGAAGTCCATTTCTAAAGGATTTATGACAGCTTCTCCTTTTGAAGGAAAAGAAATTGACCTCCACCGTCCATATGTGGATGATGTGGTGTTGGTGTCGCCGAAAGGAGAAAAAATGTTTCGTGAACCGGATTTGATCGATGTCTGGTTTGATTCCGGGGCAATGCCTTATGCACAATGGCATTATCCTTTCGAAAATGAGGACATCTTCAAAGCCAATTATCCTGCAGATTACATTGCCGAAGGCGTGGATCAGACGAGGGGTTGGTTCTTTACTTTGCATGCCATCGCGGGGATGCTCTTCGATTCGGTTGCTTTCAAAAATGTCATTGCCAATGGTTTGGTCTTGGATAAAAACGGCAACAAAATGTCCAAGCGATTGGGCAATGCTGTTGATCCATTCAAAACCCTGAATGAATATGGCCCAGATGCGCTCAGGTGGTATATGCTGAGCAATGCCAATCCTTGGGACAACCTGAAATTCAACCTTGAAGGAGTTGCGGAAGTACAAAGGAGATTCTTTGGTACACTCCAAAACACCTATAATTTCTTTGCCCTCTACGCCAACCTGGATCATTTTGTCTATGATCCTGCCAAAAAAGTACCTATAATCGAAAGAGCGGAACTGGACCAATGGATCATTTCCAAGCTTCAGTCCCTGATCTCCGAAACGGAAGCGGCCATGGACAATTACGATGCCACGAAGGCAACCCGTGCGATCATGAATTTCACGGTCGATCAGCTTTCCAACTGGTATGTAAGACTGGCTAGGAAAAGATTCTGGAGAGGAGAAATCAACAAAGACAAGCAGGCAGCCTATGAGACTTTGTATGAATGTCTGGCAAGCCTTGCGCAGTTGATGTCTTCCTTTGCGCCGTTCTACGCTGATTGGTTGTACCAAAACCTCACTGAAAGTAGCAGGGAAGCGGGACAGGTTTTGCCTGAATCCGTCCACTTGGGAGATTGGAATGATGCTGATCCAAACCTGATCAAAGAAGACCTAGAAGCAAGCATGCAGTTGGCGCAGGATATTTCTTCTTTGGTGCACTCGCTGAGGAAAAAGGAAAAACTCAAAGTAAGACAGCCTCTACAAAAAGTATTGATCCCTGTTTTGAATGAGAAAACCAAAGCACAGATCCAACATGTAGATGACCTAATCAAATCTGAAGTCAATATCAAAGACATTGAATATATAGATGACACTTCCGGTATTTTGGTAAAATCTGTTAAGCCAAATTTTGCGCTTTTAGGAAAAAGATTTGGTCCGAAATTGAAGCAGGTGTCTGCTGCGATTAATGCTTGGGGAAAAGAAGAAATTACCGCAATCGAAAAAGAAGGCACTTATTATCTTGATTTGGATGGAGAAACAGTTGCATTGACTTTGGAGGATGTATTGATTTCTTCGCAGGATATCCCTGGTTGGTCTGTAGCGTCTGATTATGGGGTGACGGTGGCTTTGGATGTGACTTTGACAGAAGAACTGAAGCAGGAAGGAATTGCAAGAGACTTGGTCAACAGGATCCAAAATCTTCGTAAGGACATGGGTCTGGAAGTTCAGGACAAAATCACCATCAAAGTGGCCAAACATGATGACATGGTCAATAGCGCTTTGGAAAATTTTGCAACTTACATCCAAACCGAAACACAGGCGCTCTCGTTGGAAGTGAACGGTTCGGTGAGTGACGGAACCAAACTTGACATGGATGATTTTGAGTTGACAGTCAAGGTAGAGAAAGTATAAAATCAAATTAACACGCCACAGATAGGGGAGATTCTATAAAAAATCCTTAAATCTGTGGCTTTATAATGCTATCGATGAAGTATTTGAAATATTTTGGAATCGCCCTATTGGTGATTATCATTGACCAAGCTGTCAAAATGATTGTCCATTACGAGATGGATTTTGGGACACCTGGTCAGATTAAGGTCATTGGAGAATGGTTTAAGCTACATTATACCACCAATCCCGGGATGGCTTTTGGGATGCAGATAGGATCCGAATATGGAAAACTTCTGCTTACCTCCTTCAGGTTGATCGCCATGTTTGGGATAGGATACTACCTCTATTACATCATCAAGAAAAATCTTCATCCTGCTTATATCGTCTGTATTTCCATGATTTTGGGAGGAGCGATAGGAAACCTGGTGGACAGTGTATTTTATGGTGTTTGGCTGAACAATGCGCCATACAACGCTCCTACCCCTTGGCTTCACGGTCAGGTGATTGACATGTTTTATATTGATATCTGGGAAGGGTTTATTCCGGAATGGGTACCGATATGGGGCGGAAGTTATACTGCCCTTTGGCCGATTTTCAATATCGCAGATGCTTCGATATTTGTAGGAGTTACTATCATTCTGATATTCCAAGGAAGATTTTTCAAAGAGGAAATCGCTCCCAAGAAAGAAGAAGATGTGGATGAAATCCAAAAACAGTTTATAGAAGGCGAAGAAAACGCCTGACTCCAAAACCCTTCAGATGAAATTCTGAAGGGTTTTTTTTGGCCTATTGTTTCAAGTGTTCCCTAAATTTTTTCTACATTTCGAGACTTATCCAACCTATGCCTGAGTTCCCTTTTATTCAGAACCCTGACCAAAAAATCAACCTTACCAAAAAAGTCTTTTATTGGAATGATAAAATATTACAAGTCTTAAGTTTCCTCGCTTTTGGTATTTTGGTTTTTGATATTGGTTTCAGCAAAGTCGTCCAAAGCGGCAAACTCGCGGTTTTTTATAATATCTTGTTGATTGCACTTTCTGTAGGCTATACCATCCGGCTGTTTTCAAAATCTGAAAAATACAAGACTCCCAGATTAATCATCGAAATATCCATTATCCTTTTTTTGCTTACAGCAGCAGTCTTGAACCTTACAGGTATTCAGCTTGATAAAGATTTTAGGATTGCAAATCTTCAGATAAAGTCTTTTTTGGTAAACCTGCTTATCTTCATCCTTTTTCTGATCGAATTGAGTAGGTTGAGTTTGGCGATCAATAAGCTGAAAGTACATCCTGCTGTGGTATTCATTTTGAGCTTCCTGCTTGTCATCATCATTGGTACGGGAATGCTGATGCTCCCAAATGCGACAAAAAACGGGATTTCACTTGTAGATGCGTTATTCACCTCGACTTCTGCAGTGTGTGTGACCGGTCTAATTGTATTGGATACCTCCAAGGACTTTACATTTATGGGGCAATTCATCATCATGGTTCTTTTCCAGGTTGGTGGATTGGGAATGATGACATTTACGAGTTTCTTTGGATTCTTTTTCAAAGGGGGCTATTCACTCCAAAATCAGCTTTTTCTCAAAGACTACATCAACGAGGATAATATTGGTAGAATCAATTCCACCCTTGTCAAAATCATCGTATTTACTCTTGTGGTTGAAGGAGTCGCAGCTCTGCTTGTCTATTCTCTTGTGGACAAAGGTTTGTTTCAAGGGGCGGGAGACAGGCTGTTCTTCTCTGTTTTCCATGCTATATCCGGATTCTGCAATGCCGGATTTTCCACCTTACAGAATGGATTGTATGAATCGGGATTTAGACTACAATACAATGTCCATCTGATCATCGCCCTGACCATTATTATTGGGGGAATCGGATTTCCGGTAGTCGTTGGCTATATCAATTATCTCAAACATGTTTTTGTAGGCACGAGTAAAATGATCTTCAAAGGCACAGAATTCAAACATGTTCCAAGGGTGGTAAATATCAATATCAGGTTGATTGTCTACACTACCTTCATTTTATTGTGTATTGGCTTTGTTTCCTACTACTATTTCGAATCTGAATATACCCTCAAAGGATTAACGGGATATGGTAAATTTGTAACTGCATTCTTTGGTTCGGTCACTCCTAGGACGGCAGGATTCAACACGGTGGACATGTCAGCATTAGCTTTACCTACGATATTAATCTATCTGATTTTGATGTGGATAGGTGCCTCTCCCGGTTCCACGGGAGGTGGACTCAAGACGAGTACCTTTGCAGTAGCCGTTCTCAACACCCTAAGTGTGGCCAAAGGAAAAGAAAGGGTGGAAGTTTTCAGCAGGGAAATCAGCAGCGACACCATCAAAAAAGCATTCGCAGTAATCCAACTTTCTTTTCTTGTTATTGGTTTGGGGGTATTTTTGGTAATGCTTTTCAATCCTGAAATGAATATTCTTGATGTGGCATTTGAGATATTTTCAGCTTTCTCCACAGTAGGATTAAGCTTGGGCATAACCGCAAGTTTGTCCACGGGCAGCAAAATCGTAGTGACCCTGATCATGTTTTTGGGCAGGGTAGGGACACTGACAGTACTCGTGGCCGTGGTCAAAAAAGCGAGGAGCCAAAATTATAAGTATCCTGAGGAAAGTGTCTTTATAAGTTGATTTAAATCCTTTAGTTATGAAATATATCATCGTTGGTTTGGGAAATTTCGGAGGTTATCTCGCTACCCGTCTGACTAATTTGGGTCATGAGGTGATTGGGATTGATACCCGGGAATCAAAAATCGAATTTTTCAAGGACAGCATCACACACGTCATCATGATGGATGCCACAGATGCACAGGCGCTTAAAACGCTGCCTTTAAAAGATGCGGATGTTGTCATTGTCGCCATTGGAGAGGATTTTGGTGCTTCCATCATGGTGACGGCTTTGTTCAAACAACTGAAAGTCAAAAGACTGATCAGCAGGTCGATCAACAAAGTCCACGAAACTGTCATTAATGCTATCGGTGTGGACGAAATCATTCATCCTGAAGAAGATTCTGCAGAAAGAATGGCAAAAAAACTTCAGATGAAGGATGTTTTGGACTCTTTGGATGTCTCAGAGGATTATAATATCATTGAAGTGAAAACTCCAGCCCGTTACGTGGGTCTGACCGTGGCAGAAACCGAAATCAGGCAAAATTACAATATCAATATCCTCACCATTATCAAAATGGAGGAAAAGGCCAACATTTTTGGGAACAAAACTAAAGTAAAAAAGGTACAGGGCGTACTCACGGGAAATACCAAAATCGAAGAAGGTGATATCCTTTTGCTATTTGGACATATCAAAGACCTGAGAACAGTCCTGAGTATGGATTAAACCGACCTAAAATCCCTCTCCGCATACTTTGCAATAATTGGCATCTGCCTCATTGAAATTCCCGCATGTGCCGCATTTTTTCTTTTTACCATCGGCTTGGTCTCTTTTGACTTGGGTCAGTTCTGAGCTCACAATCCCTGTGGGAACAGCGATTATCGCATAACCCAAAAGCATAATGACGGCGGAGATGAATTTGCCCAAAGCTGTCACCGGCGTGATATCTCCATAACCGACTGTAGTCAATGTCACGATGGCCCAATACATCGCAATCGGTATGCTGGTAAATCCACTTGTCGGCCCTTCCACAATAAACATCAGGGTCCCGGCTATCAATACTATTGTCAAAACTGATCCTACAAAAAGCTGGATTTTGGCCCTGCTGCTTCTCAAAGCACTTTTCAAAGTTTCTGCTTCCTTGACATAGCGGCCAAGTTTGAGGATCCGGACAACCCGCAACAACCTCAACCCTCGTATCACGACCAAAAACTGCGTGTTCAACAAAAACAAACTGAGGTAACTCGGGATAATCGCCAGTAGGTCAACAATCCCATAAAAGCTGGTGATATATCCCCATTTTCTATTGCTCAGCCATAGCCTCAGAATATATTCTACAGTGAATAAGGCTGTAAAAATCCATTCCAACAAATGAAGGATATCATGGTATTTCTTGTTGATCGACGGCTCCGAATCCAATATGACCACCGCTACACTCGACAAAATCAAGACCAAAATAAATACATCAAAATTACGTGAAGCCCTGTCGTTATGTTCAAAAACAATATGCGCCAAGCGGGCTTTGGAAGGAAAAATTGCCATAGGAATCGGTTTATCCGAATTTAGCCTGATAGAGTAATAATTCCAATAAAAGCACATTTTACATCAAGAAAATGGCAAATTAAAATCGCTTTATCTCTTTATTAAAAAATTAATCCAACACTGTTTGAATATCAAATTTTCAACTAAATTGGCACCTTTAATCCCCCAAAATATGAAAAATTCATTCATCGTTCTGTTCTTTTTTTTTGTCACTCTTTATTCTACTATAGCCCAGCAGATCATTGATTGGAGCCCGGAATATGAACTGACTTTTGATGATTTTCTTTCCAAAAAAACAAAAATCGGATTTGGGGATACTTATCAGATCAATTCCACTGCCGGAATGGGATTTTCATTCCAAATGACTAATTATGAATGGATGTTTACCAAGAACTTTAATTCAAAAGTCACAAATACATTTAATAAAAATGCTGCTGTATTGGTTGCTCCGAATCTTGAAATTGCAAACAGTTTATTGGCATTTGCCAATTACCAATTTGACTTGGTGGAACTGTATGCAAGGAAATTCAGACAAAAATTATATGAGAATAAAGGAGCCTTTTCCAATCCGACTTTTTTCCAACCGATTTATAATGAAATCCAATCAGAATTGAATGAAAGGCATTCAGAGGCAGGGGAGGTAAGCAATCTCGGAATAAAATCAGAAGTTTTAAAAGAACTTCATCAAGAAGTCTTGGCTGAAATTGCTGAATTGGGAGATTTCTGCAAAGATTGTAAGCCACCGAAAGCGAAAAAAAACATTGAAGAAAAAGTACAGTAAAATTCAAAAATACCATCCGAATGAAAATCTTTCACATAGCAGCAATTTTTATATTTTCATTTTCCTTGATCTTCAGCTCAACAGCCCAGGAATTGATATATCTGAACAAATTCAGAAAGCCGATTTATGATACCAAAAAATATGAACCCCAATTTTACTTGATACAAGAAAATGGAGGAGAGAGAACTTTGGTTGAAAAAGTGTTTACAATGGAAAAGATCATGGTGGAAGAAAATGTTTTCTCAAAGGATAGTCTTGGAAACATTATCAGAGCACTAAAAAAAGGATATTCAGACAAGGGAGTGTTAGAATATATCGAGCAGGAAAATATCAAATCAGTAGTAAAAGTAAGAACTGAATACTTTGAAAGTGGAAACATTAGATCCCTCACCAAGACCAGGAATAAAGAAGTATTTGAAGAAACATACTATGATGAATCGGGCAATCAAGTACCTCCTACAATTTTTGTAAGCCCAATGGCGTTGAAAGGATTGGAAGGATGGAATGAATTCCTTGGCAAAAACCTGATCTATCCGATTGATGCCAGAAGGGCCGGTTTTGAGGGAACAGTTTACATCCATTTTATTGTGGATGAAGAAGGTAATATAGAAGAGGCAGAAGTTATAAATCCGGAGGAAGTTCACGAACTATTGGCGAGGGAAGCTTTACGGGTGGTCACAAAATATCCTTACAAATGGAATCCCGGGACCAAGGATGGAGAACCTGTGAGGATGAGTATGAGGGTTCCGATCAGATTTAAACTTGGATAATAACTAGC
>NZ_JANSUY010000020.1 GCF_024741135.1 Aquiflexum gelatinilyticum | reverse complement strand
TGGCGAGGGAAGCTTTACGGGTGGTCACAAAATATCCTTACAAATGGAATCCCGGGACCAAGGATGGAGAACCTGTGAGGATGAGTATGAGGGTTCCGATCAGATTTAAACTTGGATAATAACTAGCAACCCTCCAAGAGTTCAAAACCCTTGGAGGCTTGGTTATCAATTTATTCCTATTCTTACAAACCCCAACTCATCAGAGAAGTTTTGATAAACCCAAAGCTTACCGTCTTTGGCGAAGTATTTTGAAGGTGAAAGGATTTTGAGATCAGGAATTTCAAATTCATAAATAAAATTAAACTGCTCATCAAATACGGTTAGAAATACCTTGACATTGACCGTTTCATGAAGCAACCTTTTTTCTCTTTTTTTATCATTGAATTTACTTGAGAAAGAAAGTCTATAGTATTTCCTTGTTTGGGTATCCCAGACCAACTGTCCAAAACTTACTTGACCGAGGTAAGATTCGAGAGCTAGAATCCTATCATCAAAGGAATTAATGAGATCGCCTTCCGCTGCAACAGTCACCATGTTTGGAGTCAAACTGGGGAAATAGGAAACGGTTTGGAGAAGGTCTGTTTCTGGAGAATAAACATAAAAATCATTTGAAAACTCATGGGAAACAATAATCCGATCATGTTGACTGCCTATAAAAACTCTTGGAATCCATTTGTTAAAAGTCGTAAGATCTCCCAAAGTGAATTTTTTGAAATTTTCATTGGGATCTATTCGATAGTTAGAAATCAGTTTTTCATCGGCGCTTAGTTTCTTTAATGAAACCTTGTTTAAAACTTGATCCATCGCCAATGCAAAAACAAACTCATCAAAATTGGGGTTCATTATATGCTGTTGTAAATATTCATCCTCAGCAATACCTCCATTTGCAGGCGTAACTTTACTCCAATCATATTTCCTTAACAGCTTTCCTTCCAAAGAAAAAATTGATCCTCCGGTCTCCGAAGTCAGGAACAGCTTTCCTCCACCAATACCTGTGAGACCAAAAATATAAAACCCAGTTCCATTAGGCCCTTCTTTCTCCAGAGGAAACTTTTCTACCAACTCTAACCTGTCTAGGTCTATCTTTTCAATGCTGTGGTCAAATCCGTTGAAGTTATAAAGAAACCCGTCTTGGAGACAGTAATCAGACCTAATCAGGTCTTCCTCCAAGTACAAAATTTGCTCTTTGGAATCAATCATTACAGTATCAATGGAAAAGGTGATGTTGCTAAAGTCTTCTGTCGACTTTTCCTGTTTTTTCGCTCCGCAGGAAAAAAGAATAAAGACTGAAACTGTAAAGAATAAAAATTTCATACAGAAATGATTGATGGTGTTTTTTGTTTCAATTCCTTGGAATTCCAAAAAATAATAACCCTCCAAGAGTTCAAAACCCTTGGAGGCTTGGTTATCAATTTATTCCTATTCTTATAAACCCCAATTCATCATCCACATTTTCATACATCCAGATTTTGCCGTCTTTGACAAAATGCATTGATGGATATTTTGAAAACTCTTTAACCAAGGTCTCTCCCAAAACCTTGAAGTCCTTGTCCAGAATAGTGAGGTACACTTTGCTCTTTTGTTTTTCCTCTTCATCTTGAATGTTTTCTTTTGGTAGGGTTTCATATGAAAACCGGTAAAAACGTTGGTTTTTACTGTCCCAAATAGGATTCCTAAAATTGATCTCCTGATTAATTTCATTCATAGCATTGTTAAAATCCTTTTCAGATTCGACCTCAGTTACATATTTGCCGGTTTTGCCGGTTTTGGTAAGCTTGGTATCATAGTCCACCTGATACAAGGAATCATTTGCCTCTTCATAGACAAGGATGGTATTGAAGGCTGAATTCGAAATAATTAATTTGCCTTCGACTTCAGTGATAAATTGGTCAGGGGCAGAAATCATCATCATTTGATCTGATTTGAGCGTAACTGAATAATCCGCCAATTTTTCAAATCCAGGAAGTTCATGTTTTTTTAGGGTTTTGTTTTGGTAATCGACTTTGGCTAGGTAGAAGTTTTTCCCTGTCCAATTGCCCAAAATGCCATACATAATATTTCCATCATCCGAAATAATGGCTCTTCTGGTGAAGCTCTCGTATGCCTCAAGTGAATCTCCCTCAAACTTCTCTCCATTGAGTTTGTAAGTTCTCAACTTTTCTCCCTGAAAATTGAGCAAGGCCATATCCTGAAAGTTAGCAAAGACGATCTCATTATTTCCCATAAGGGAAATCCAGGAAATGTAATTTCCAACGCCATTTGGACCTTCTTTTTCAAATTTGATTTTCTCTTCAAGTACCAACTGATCAAGATTGACTTTATCTAGTTCAGAAGCCTCCTGATTCCAATTGTACAGGTACTTGTGGTCCTTACTGATGGCCGAAACCCAAAGACCTCCACTAAGATTGATAAAGTCCTCTCCTGAATCCACCATGACAGTGTCCATGGAAAAGGTGATGTTGCTGAAATCTTCTGCTGATTTTTCCTCATTTTCTCCACCGCAGGAAAAGAGAAAAAGAACTGAAAGGACAAAGAGTATATGTTTCATAGTTTGGGATTTTGATTCAAATTTATTGGTTTTAGTTATTCATAATTGATGGTCATCCTCACAAAACCCAATTCGTCATCCACATTGACGTAGGACCATATTTGGCCGTCACGGACGAATACAGTATTTGGGACATTCTTGAGTCCATCTAGTAGTGTCTCTCCCAAAAGGTTAAAGCTTTCATTAAAAACACTGAGATAAACCTTGGAAATTGGTCTTTGGTCAGCACTTAAAAACACCGGCCCTTCGTTGATTTCGCTAGGAAGGGCTTCAAATGAGAAGCGGTAGAATTTGCGGTTTTGTTCATCCCACACGGGCGACTGAAAATTGATCTCGGTATCAATCTCTGCCATTAATTCTCTGAATCTTTCCAAAGATTCAACTTTTTCAGGATATCCTCCTTTCTTTTCTTTGGGAGTAAGCTTAGGGGTATAGCTGACTTGAAAAACAGAATCATTTTTCAGGTCCAACACATAAAAGGTGCTGTAGGCAGTGCTGGAAATGATGAGCCTATCACCTACTTTTTTCACAAATTTCTCAGGTATTGCAAGGGATCCCATGTTTTCCGTTTCCAATAAAATGCGATAGTCAGGCAGCTCGGAAATCCCCGGCAATTCAATTTTTGTAAGCTTCTTTTCTTTAAAATCAGACTTCACAAAAGTCATAGTATTGTTAAACCGATTGCCTAAATATCCATATATTACTTCTCCATTTTCCAATAAGATTGGGTTTCTTTCAAAATAATTTACCTCTTTAAAATCAGTTTTTTCGATTATTGGATATTCTCTGGTTTTGTTACCCTCCATATCAAATAGCATGAGCGATGGGAAACCGGATAATAAAATCTCATTTTCATTTAAAAAACTTAACCAACCCACATACCTACCTACTCCATTAGGTCCTTCACTTTCAAATTGAATTTTTTTCTCCAACCGCAATTCCTCTAGGTTGATTTTATCCAAAGTGGTTTCACCATTGTTCCACAGGTAAAGGAATTTGTTATCTTCACTCATGGTACTGGTATATAGTTTATATTTCAGATTGATGATTTCATCTCCTGAATCTACCATCACTGTATCCATTGTCAAGGTGATTTTGGAATAATCTTTGACCTCTTCTTTGACTGTGTTCTCACAGGAAAAGATAAAAAGAATGAATATTACAAAGAGTATATTTTTCATGGGATGCAGCCTTGATGGTTTTATTTTAAAGAATGTTTATGGGAAATCCTCCAAGGAATTCGAACATTTGAAGGGTTATTATTGGGTATCGATGTTTAAGCGGACAAAAGCCAAATCATCGTCTATATTCTCAAAAATCCAGATTTTGCCGTCTTTGACGAAGTGGAAACCGGGGATTTTATTCATTTTCGGCACTTCCTTTTCTGCCAGCAAGTTTAATGAACTGTCATACACAGAAAGATATACTTTTGCACCTTTCAACTTAGGATACATGTCTTCTTCTGCGGTCTCGGGTTCAAAGGTACTTTCATAAGAAAATCTATAATACAGCTCCGTCATAGGATCAAAAACAGGCGCTAGGAAGGAAGGCTCGCCATAAATACTTCTATACAAGGCATTGAATTGCTTGGGGTCCGACACCAGGTTGGGATGCTTGCCGGATTTTTCATTTTTGGTAAGCCGGCTTTGATAGGATTTGTAAAAAAGGCTGTCAAGATTGGGGTCAAACCAATATAATTCATTTGAAATATCGGAGGAAATAAAAACTTTGTCTCCAATCACTTTCAGGAACGACCTAGGGCCCATGAGGTCATACATCTGTCCATCATCATAGGTGATGGTAAATCCTGTCATTTTTTCAAAAGCATTTAATGGAATTGTGTTAAGGGAATCAGACTCAAGATCAATTATCCCCAATTGAAAGTTTTTGCCGGGGAACTCATTGACCAAACCATAAACAGTTTTTTCTTTTTTGGGATCGATAACCTCGTACATGAAATACTCTTCTGCTGACAAATACTTTTCTTTAATGGAGGCAAGATTTTCATAACCTCCAATTTTTCTTCCATCTAAGTCAAATATTGAAGGACTAGGCCAAGCACCCATGTAAATCCTTTCATTTCCCAGGTCAATCATCCCATGAATGCTATTGCCAATACCATTAGGTCCTTCCTTCTCAAACTTATTGATTGCTTCCAATTGAAGCGATTCCAAATTGATGATTTCGAGGGCAAAAGTTTCTGAATTGAAATTATATAGTTTTTTCGCATCAGCAGAAATGGAAGCGTTGGTCAAATCCCATTTGAGGAATAAAATCTCCCCTTTGGAGTCCACCATCACCGTATCCAAGGAAAAAGTCATTTGGGAGAAATCCTCATTCTTTTCGGTATTGGTCCCGCAGGATAGAAGGCAAAAGACAGAAATTAGGAGGAGTAGGTTTTTCATAAGTGTGTGGTTTGATGGTTTGATTTGATGATTGGATTTTTGCAAACCCTCCAAATGTTTGTAACCATCGGAGGGTTAGTTGGAATCGATACTTAAGCGGACAAAAGCCAACTCATCGTCTATATTCTCAAAAATCCAGATTTTGCCGTCTTTGACGAAGTGGGTGGTGGGAGCTCTTTTTAGCTCGGGAACTTTAGATTCGCCTATGATTTGTAGGTTTTCATCTAAAATCGTCAAATAAACTTCATCGTTACTTTCAGGTAGGTCCAGTGGTTGAGCCCCTTCATCTTCTTTTTCTAAAAATCTTTTAAAATAGGAAAATCGATAGAAAATCCGATTCTCATTGTCCCAAACAGGTTTACTGAAATTAATATCCTCTTGCGACTTTTTATATAGTTCTGACAAAGCTTCAATAGACTCAACTTGATTTATTGAATTCTCTTTTTTTCTATTTGGCGTCAAAGAACTTAAAAGGGAAATATATTTCAGTGTCGGTTCATCGTTCGCCAAAACATAAAATTCATTGGCGATTTCATTACTCAAAACAACTTTGTCCATAGAAGTTGAAATAAATAAAGACGGCCCCATTCCTCCTGCAGGTGCTCCATTCATAATCAGTTCGATTCGGTATTCATTCAATTTATCAAATTCCGGGATCTCAAATCTGGTGTTCTTATTCTTTTCGATTTCGACTTTATTGAATACATTTTTGTTACTTTCCCAATCGACCGAAAATCCAAAATGTGTATTAGGATCACTTGGTAAGGAAAATAATCTCATCATAAATTCATCAGGCGAAAGACTACCTTCTCCTAAACCGGCATATTCCACTTTGTTCAAAATTTTTCCTAAAGAATCCAGTATAAAAAGTCCTGAAAAACCCTGAATCAGAAACCTGTCGTCTCCGAGAAGGTTAAAATTGGAAACAAAATCTCCTATTCCGTTTGGTCCTTCTTTTTCAAGTTTGATTTTTCCTTCGAATTCAAGTCGGTCTAGGTTGATCTTTTCCAGACTGAATTCCTGTTGATTGAAATTGTATAAATATTTCAAATCCTGACTTAGGCTTGATTGCGTCAGGTAAGCATTGAGGTATAAAATCTCATTCTTGGAATCCACCATCACCGTATCCAAAGAAAAAGTCATTTGGGAGAAATCAGCTTGCTTTTCGGTATTGCTTCCGCAGGAAAAGAGAAAAAGCATTGAAATTAGTATCAGGTAGTTTTTCATAAAATTTGGGGTAAAACTAAAAATAGTGGATTCGTAATGAAATCCAAAAATCAAAACGTTAAAAGTTGTTGGTGGGAACAAAAGTTTCAATTCTTTCGATTGAAAAAAGAGAGTTAAGAAAAAAATTAAACTTTCATCAAAAGCCAAATCCGATATTTTTACTAGTCGAATAGGTAAATTATCGGATAATTTTACTAGTCGACTAGGTAAATTATCGGATATTTTTACTATTCTTATAAAATTTCCATTTATGAATTCGTACATTTGACTAGGAAATCCTGCGAAAATGAAAAGGAAACTCTACAAAAAGCTACTCCAACATCTACCCAAAAAGGAATTTACAATCCTGACAGGAGCAAGACAAACAGGAAAAACATCCTTGTTGCTAGACCTGAAGGCATATTGTCAGGCACAGCAAATCCCCCAGATTTTTATCAACCTCGAAAACAAATCCTTATTGGCGGAGCTCGATGCCAATCCGCTGAACTTATTGGCTTACCGCCCGTCGCAAGACCAAAAAACCGTGGTCTTCATGGATGAAATCCAATATTTGTCCGACCCTTCCAACTTCCTTAAATTGATCTATGATGAGTACAGTCACCTGATCAAAATCGTCGCAAGTGGTAGCAGCGCCTTTTACATTGACAAAAAATTCAGGGATTCATTGGCGGGAAGGAAAAGGATTTTTCACTTAATGACCTGTGATTTTGAGGATTTTTTGATGCTTCAGGGCAAAGAAGATCTTTGGCAGGAGGTAGTCAGGATAAGAGAACAACAGGAAGCAAAAAGCCTGAAAATAGATTTGCTCCGCGTGGAATGGGAAGGATATATGCTGTATGGCGGTTATCCCGCTGTCATCACCGAACCTTTGGTCAGTGAAAAGATAGAAATCCTCAAAGAAATCAGGGATTCGTTTATCAAAAGGGACATCATAGAAGCAGGCGTTCAAAATGAACTTGTATTCTATCAATTGTTTCAAATTCTTGCTTCGCAAACAGGCCAATTGGTCAATGTCAATGAATTGAGCAACACTTTGAAAGTCAGAAACGAAACAATCCTTAGCTACCTTGAAGTAATGGAGAAGTGTTTTCATCTGTCCTTGGTAAAGCCGTTTTTTGCCAATATCAGAAAGGAATTGGTAAAGATGCCCAAAGGTTATCTAATGGATACAGGTCTGAGAAATTCCTTGCTCAATAATTTTACCCCTGTCAATCAGCGACTTGACAAAGGCGAATTATGGGAACAGGTAGTTTTTAAGCTATTGGCTGACAGATTTGGAACTGATGCAATCCGATTTTGGAGGACAGCAGACGGCAAAGAAATAGACTTTGTGCTGCCGGATGAAAATCCACCTTTGGCCGTAGAAGCAAAATTTGATGAAAGAATGTCCAAAATCAAAAAGTATCAATTGTTTTTGGATACCTATCCTAATTTTAAATTTCAGTTTGCTACCATGCAACCATGGTCTGAGGAGTTTTTCAGGAGTTTTATCTGAGAATTAAGTGCGTTCTAGGTCCGAAGAATTGAAAAGATATCTCTCTTTGGTCTATATGACAAGGCAAGGTTAATTTCATCTCTAACCACTTTCAGTTCCGATACTTGGTACTTGGTACATGGTACTTCGTACTTTCTTACCTTTTACTACTTCGTACTTCCCTTTCATCCATCCAACCAATCCTTAAAATCCCCGACTTTTTCCCGGCTGATCAGGATGTCGTTGTCGGCACAGTTGGCCAATTTGATTTTTAGGCGGCTGTTGGAGTAGGTGTGGATTTCGGCAATGGCCGAAAAGGAAGCGATATATTTTCTGTTCAATCTGAAAAACTTCCTTGGGTCCAACATGGCTTCCAACTGGTCAAGCGTATAGTCCAAAATATATTTTCTCCCCTCCACAGTCTGCAGGAAGGTGACTTTTTCCTCACTGTAAAAAATGGAAACATCTTCCGTCTGCACGCTTTGGATCTTTTCGCCAAACTTCACCAAAAACCTGCTTTTATACTGGCTGGAATGTGGGGAAAGCAATTCCCGTATCTGCTGGAGTTCAATGCCCGGTCTGACTTGTTGGGATTGGAATTTTTGGATGGCCTGCGCCAATTCTTTGGGATCGATGGGTTTGAGGAGGTAATCGACCGAGTTCAACTTGAAAGCTTTGATCGCAAACTGGTCAAAGGCTGTGGTAAAAATAATCGGAGAACTGACTTTTACCCTTTCAAAAATCTCAAAACTCTGCCCGTCGGCCAACTGGATATCACAGAAAATCAAGTCTGGAAATACATTTGTTTCCAGCCATTTCACAGCCGAAGTGATGCTGTCCAGGTGTCCAAAAATCTCTGCATCAGGAAGCAAATCCAACACCAATTGCCTCAACCTGTTTGCAGCAGGCCGCTCATCTTCTATGATCAGGATTTTCATAGTTTTTCCAGTTTAAGGAGTGGGAGCTCGACGATAAATTCTGTTCCGGTCTTGGTTATTTTGGGGCTTTTGTCACTGAGAAGGGCATATCGCTTTTCTATATTCTCCAGACCTATTCCGCTATCAGCGACTTCTTTGGTAAGTTTGGGTTGGAGGTTATTCCTGACGATCAGAGAATCCGGAGTTTGTTGGATAAAGATTTTCAAAGGCTTCTCCATACTCGCAATGTTGTGCTTGATGGCATTCTCCAGAAGCAGTTGCAGCGAAAGCGGCGGAATATTGAATCCTTTCATTTGGTTGACCTCAATGAAATATTCCAAGCTTTGCTCAAAGCGGATTTTCTGTAGACTCAGGTAGTTTTCCGCAAAAACCACTTCCTTTTCCAAGCCTACCAATTCCCTGTTTTGGACATCGAGCACATACCGGTAAATCTTTGAAAGCTGTTGGATAAATTCCGCAGACTTGTCGGCACTTTCATAAACAAGGTTGGAAAGGACATTCAGGGAATTGAAAAGGAAATGGGGATTGAGTTGGTCTTTGAGGGATTGGTATTGGCTGGCGAGTTTTTCGGATTTGAGTTGTTCGGCTTCGATAGCGGCGGATCGCCACTCGTACAACCAAGACCTGGAAATAAAAATGGTAATGATCATCAAGGCAACTGAAATCGGCATCAGAGTATTTTCCAAGATTCGTGTGTATTGGACATTTATCAAATTGACCCCGTCCACCGTGACCAATACATAACCCAATACTAAAATAAAGCTGACGATAAAAGAATAAACCATGTAAGCTGCAGCCGTCAGGACAAGTCTTTTTACCGGTTTTTCAATCCAGGATATCCTTTTGTCAAAATATTCTTCCACTTTGAAGCCCCCCATACTCAAAGAAGCTGACATCAGAAAAGAAAAGATCCAGTCAGGGATAATGGAAGAAATCCCCTCCAAAGACAAAAAACAGCTTGGACAGAAAATCAGCATTAACATGGTAGAAATCCCAAAATTCAGTAGGAAAAACCGCTTCGCAGAATTGAAGATGGTGGCTGAACTATAGAAGCTTTTGCTCATGGGTTTTTCCTTGAAGGAGGGTTTATTTTGAGATATTCCTATTTGATTCTAAATGTATCAATCCTTTTTTGCTTTGGAAGCCAAAATCCCCCAACCACCAGATCCGATCAGGAAGCCCAATCCATAGAAAAACCCGGTGTTGTTCATCGCAAACATAGCCACTTCCTTGTCAAATAAACTGATCACCAAACTGATGGGAGCAATTATTCCATGCCAGATTCCCCAAAAAAAACCATAGGTCTTTCCGGTAAGACATTCATCAAGGGGCTCATTTGCCGCACAGGAAGAAATAAGAATCACCAGCAAAACGGCAATCAGAAAATTGCCAGACTTAACATTCCAAAGGCTCTTTTTCATAGTCAATTTACTTAGGTTACATTCAATTGGGTCAGATTTGATACAATTCCGTTTGTCTAATTTTTGGATATGGCCGCCATCAATTTCATCCATTTTGCTTTGTTGATACCAAACAGAATCCCACCTACCAACATCACTCCCCCGGTGGCTACTCCGACCATATTGTAAAATGGCACTTCGGGAATTCGCGTCATCATCTCACTGACAAATGCCCCATAGAGACCGATCACCGACCAATACATAAAGGAGAAATGAAGATAAGCCCAATTTTTGATATGATTTCGTAAGAGAATAGGAATCATCCCCAAAGCCAAAGTGACAGAACTGATTACTGCGAAATAATGAAAAATCCCCCATTTGCCAAATAAGTTGTAGAGCATAAAGGCTGTCACCAACAAAAGCACCATACTTGCCACATAGAAATACCCCATCCGGATATGGGTTTTGCTTCCTTTGGTCATCAGCAAAACTGCCGAACCAAGTATCAAAGCCAAAACAGAGGCGATAAAATGGATTAAACCGATTTCACTACTGAATAGACTGGACATAGATAATTCAGATTTTCATTTTTACAAAAAGGTATTTTTCAATCTTTGAGATTAATTCTGAACCCAACACTTGCCACAAATCCATTGGAATAAAATGGGCTTCCTGCGATTTTGTCGGCTCTGGCACGGGAGGTCATCACTCCTAATTCTAGGAAGTAGTTGAACCTCGGGGTTGGGAAAAACTCAAAGCCAAAAGTCCCATAAGTACTCATCCTAAAGGATTCTGAGGAAATTCTGTCGGAAGGAAATATGCCAACCAAGCCTCCTTCACCATACAGGCGGATATCTTGGCCAACTTTTCCTCCATATCCCACAAAACCCAAGGAGACATTTTGGTAACCGCTCCAAACATACTCGCCATCCAACAGGTGCTCAAAATAGACCTGATTGGCTTTGAGCCGAAAGGCCGCATTTCCATTTAAAATTTCAGGACTGGTCATATTCAGTCCAAAGGCAAAATCATCTTGAAACTGACTGAGCTGGAAACCAACTCCAAGACCGGAATTGGGCTTTTTTTGCTTTTGGGCAAAAACCAAAGAGCTAAAAAACAGCAAGATCATTAGGGAAAGTAGTGTGGTTTTCATGGGAATCAGAAATTTACAAATCTGAGGAAAATCAGAAAAACCTTCCTGAAATCATTTCAGGAAGGTCAGATTATCATTTACAGGTATTATTTTTCATTTCTTCCGCCATACCTTTTCCCCAAGACGGATTGAGGTTTCCTTCTTTGGCTTCAGCAGCTTCTTTGGCAAAAAGCTCCAAACTAGCATTTACCAAGCCACAGGCTTTTTCAGGTCCCTGACCAAAAAATTGAGCCATTCCGTATTCCATCTGTGCCATCAGGATGATTGCCCGCGGGTTTTGTCTGTTGAGTTCGATGGCTTTGCCAAAAGTCTGCATCGCCAATCCAGAAAGGCTTTGTCCTCTGGAATTCGCATCTGCTGCAAGTTCACCCATGATGATGTAGCCTTGCACTGCCACTATTTCTGAATTGTTTGGAGAAAGGGCAGTGGCCTTTTCAATGTGTTTTTTGGCTTGGGCATAGTATCCGTCTTTTTCTTCCAATCCACCTTCAGTCCTGAATCCCATATTGGCATAAGCCAAGGCAGCATAGTAATTCGGAAGCCACTCTCCTGCATTCATATCAGCGATCCTTGCAAATGCATTGGCGGATTTCTGCAGTTCTGCAACAGGTCCTGCCTTCCCCAAAGCCTGGATTTCTTTCATCATAGCCTTTTCGTAGGCTTCATTTGTGGCGTTGGCAAAAGTGGCAACGAACATCATCAATGCGATAATTAGTGTGTGCTTTTTCATGGTTTCTAGTTTTATAAGTTGTTTAAATTGTTTGCTGTTTTGTCTTTGGATAGTGTCAGGAATATGCCAAGAAATATGAATCTCGGCGCAGTCTGTCTGATGGGCAGACTCTCGTATTTGCCTGATTCATTTGGTGTGGGACTAAATTGATACCCGAAAATATTGTCCCTTCCCAATACATTGGAGCAGGCAAAATGGATAATCAGATTTGGTTTTGGCAGGTAACTCCAACTCAGACTCAAATCCTGGAATCCTTTGGTCTTGGCATTCATCTGTCCTGCAAAATTCGGATCGGTATAGGTATAGCCATCATTGATAGAGAATGATCCTCCGAGTTGGGATTTCAATCCCGATACAAAATGCTTCACTACGATCGAGGCATTATGTCTTGGAGCAAAACCCGGCTGCACCATTTCGGTGTACTGCGCAAACTTCCGCCTACTGTCCACAAAGCTGTAAGTCACCCAGAAATCCGTGTTTTTTACAGTTTTTTGATCTCTGTAGAAAACGTCGAAACCCTGTGCATAGCCCGAACCGTTTTGCTGGATGTTTCGGTAGAAATATTGGGTTCCTTCGTAAGTGAGGATCTTTTTGTAATCCTTGTAAAATGCCTCGGCGCGGACGGTTCTGCCGTTTTTGGTCAGGAAATAATTCAAGATCAAATGGTTCGCTATGGTGTTTTGAACTTCAGGCTTTGCGATCCTAAGTTCCTCTACAGGCATTTGGCTGAACTGACCTGCCGCCAAGGAAAGCTGTCCTTCATTTTCGAATTTGTAGGCCAAAGAAAACCTTGGATCCAACCAGGTATGATTTGCCAAAGTGCTATGTCCTGCCCTCAGTCCTCCTCTGAAGATCAGCTTGTTGCTGACATAATAATCTGCCTCTGTAAAAATATTGACCTGCAAATCATCGAAATCCCTGACCAGATTTTCTGATTTCAATCCTTCCTCGTAGCTGAATACGTAGGATTCTAAACCTGTCTTTAGGGAAAATTTATCTGAGAAACCTTTCAATGCCACTGCTTTTGCATGTACTACCTGGTTTTGGTTTCTGATAGCTATCTGGTCTAATGTAAATTCATCCACATTGTTGGAATAGGAAATGCCTCCATAATAACTCCAGTCATTTTTCCCGATTTGTTTGAAAGATCCGGAGGTGAACGTGTAATGGTTTTTGAGGTCAATCAATTGGCCGCGACCTTCTGAACCGGGGATTTTCTGCCAGATTTTCATTCCTCCCGATTCGGTGTGGGCATAGGCCTTGACCATGCCGCTTTTACCCCATTTTTGTCTAAGAGAGACTTCAGCGTCAAAGCCGTAAGGAGCTCTTTCCCAATCAAAATTCTGGGTAACCATGGCCTGATAGGGCGACAGGTCCATGTAATTGGCGGTAGCTGTGAGGCTGTTTTTCTTCCCAACCAAAGTCTGCGAATAACCTAACCCAACGGACATGATACTGAGGTCGCCTTGGTTTCTCATCGGCATATCTATCGTATTGAGTGCCAAAGCCGACGAAAGTGCATGTCCGTATTCTGCCGAATAGCCTCCTGTGCTGAAGAAAGAGCCTTTGAATAGATTGGGATTGAAGCGTGTTCGTGTGGGAACATTGGAAGCCGTGGTACCAAAAGCATTTCCGACTTTCATCCCATCGATAAAAATCGAAGTTTCTGATGCATCGCCGCCACGGACAAAAAGGCGGCCGTCATTTCCCACATTGGCTGTGCCGGGCAATGTCTGAAAAGCACCGATGATGTCGCCCATAGCTGAGGGCACAGTCACAATATCAATCGGTCTCAAGACCACGGCTTTTTTCTCATCCGAAGCTTCCATGGCACCTGCTGTGATGGTTACCGCAGTCATCTCGTTGATGGTTTCCTTGAGGATGGGATTGAAGGTCTGGGCTGACCCGTTCAGGTCGATTTCAAATTCCTGAGATTTGAAACCCATGGCTTGAAAAACCAAAATGAACTTTCCTGTTTCGTCAGTTGCCAATTCGTAGCTTCCATCGACCTCCGAGGATGTCCCTTCGTAGGTTCCTTTCAAGAAAATATTCACACCGGGAATAGTCTCTCCCTTGCTGTCTTTGACAATACCCTTGATCGTGGTTTGGGCCAGAGTAAGGTTGACGAGAAAAAACAAACAGATAGTGAAAAGTGCCTTCATTGCTTTGATATTTGATCCAAAAGTGTGGAGAAAGGCAAATCCAAAAAATTAAAGCTGACTGAAGTGTCGGATTAGGTGGATGAAGTGTAGGAAATGGGGGATTGTGAATTCGTTCATGGTTCACAGTCCATGGTCCATAGCCGCTGCCTATGGACTATTGACCATGGTCTATGGATATTGTTCAATCATAAAACAGACTAGGAAGGTATAGAGAAATACCGGGCACAAAGGTCACGAGCATCAAGACCAACAAACTCACCAAAAGAAAAGGAACTCCAGCTCTCGCAATTTTTTCCATCGGGATTTTGCCGATACTGGAAGCCACAAAAAGACAGACTCCTACAGGAGGAGTAGTCAGTCCGATGACCAGATTCATCACCATAATCATCGCAAACTGAATCGGATCTACTCCTATATAAACTGCAACCCCCAGCAAAACAGGGAATAAAATCAGCAAAGAGGCAATGGTCTCCATAAATGCACCAACAAATAGCAACAGCAAGTTGATCAGCAGCAGGAGCATAATCTTATTTTCTGTGATGTTCAAGAGGCTTTGGGCGATCAGTTGGGGAATCTCCTCAACAGTCATGATCCAGGCAAAAAGATTGGCAAATCCTACCAAAACCATCAGTGAGGCAGTCATCTTTGCGGATTCTAGGATAATCTTGGGGATCATCCTGAGTTTGAGTTCACCATAGACAAAGAGGCCTATACCCATGGCATAGACCACGGCTACAATTGATGCTTCAGTCGGAGTAAATACTCCCCCAATAATTCCAAAAAGAATCAAAAGTGTCATCAAGAGCGCCCAAAAAGCCTGGTAAAAACTTATTGCCATTTGTTTCAATGAAGCTTTTGTCCTTTTTGGATATTTCCTTTTGACCGAAATGAAGTAAGTGACCAACATCAATCCAAGTCCCAATAACAATCCGGGAACAATCCCTGCGATGAATAGCTTTCCCACCGATAATCCTGTCAAAGTTGCTGCAATGATCATGGGCAAACTTGGAGGGATAATTGGCCCGATGGTCGAGGAGGTAGCTGTCACAGCACAGGAAAAATCAGTATCATATCCTTCTTTTTCCATGGCCGGAATCATTACCGAACCGATGCTTGCCGTATCAGCTATGGCTGTTCCAGAAACTCCTCCAAACAACATGGAGGCCCCGACATTGGCCAAGCCCAAACCTCCTCGGATGTGTCCAAAAAGTGCATTACACAATTGGATTATCCTGTTGGTGATTCCGCTTGCATTCATCAGATTGCCGGCCAAAATAAATCCCGGAATAGAAAGTAACACAAAGACATCGAGCCCAGCATACATTTTTTGAGGGATGATAATAAAAGGCAAATCCGAAAAAAGAATATAAACAAAAGAGGCCAAACCCAAGGCAAATGCGATGGGAATACCCAAAACCAATAACAACAGAAAAATCAGAAAGAGGAGTATGGTCATCGGTTTCTAAGAATTTTTCCAAGGTTTTTCATAAGCTCGAGTAAAGAATAATAAGCCACAAAAAAAGACATGCAGGTCATAGAAAAATAAATAAATCCCATATTGATTCTCATGGAGGCAGAATCTTGAAGGCTGACTATTTTCAGTAAAGGAATGCTAAAAACCAACATGAACAGCATCAAAACCATAATGGAAAAAAGGATTATAGAATCCATCCAAATTTTCCATTTGGAATTTAATCCATCAAGAAAAATGGACACGTTGATATAGGCCCTTTCTTTGACCGCAAGTCCCGCACCCAAGCTTACCATGTAGATAAAACAGAATCTTGCCATTTCTTCTGTCCAATGTGGAGACCATGGCAAAGCATATCTGCCAACAACCTGAATGACCACCGTCAAAATCATCAACATAAAACTGATGGTGACTGCCCATTCCAATATTTTATCGATGGCTGTTTTCATTTCACATCCTGAATCCTTTTATACAGCATTTTTTGTTCTTCGGTAAAACTCGCCATTACTGCTGCGCTTGCAAGTTTTTCAAAAGCCACTTTGTCTACTTCAATAAATTCCATCCCTTTTTCTTTCAAGAACCGGTAATCCAATTCTTCTTGTTCAAGGTACAATTCATGTTCATAGGCCTGCATGATTTCGGCAGATTCCAATATAATTTGCTGCAGGTCCGGAGGCATACTTTCAAATTTCTTATTTCCCATGACCACATAAGCCCAGCCTTTGACATGTTCGGTCAGGTTACAGTATTTCTGAACTTCATAGAGACCGGCATTCCGGATCAAAGCAAAAGGATTTTCCTGTCCGTGAATCGTGGATTGTTGCAAAGAAGTGAAAACTTCAGAAAAAGCCATAGGAGTAGGTTTGGCGCTTAAAGCACTCCAAGTAGCGACGTATAGGGAAACATTTGGAACCCTTATGATCAATCCTTTGAGGTCATCAGGGTGTCGGATAGGCACATTTGTGGTCAGGTTTCTCGCTCCCCGCTCAAACCATGCAATAGGTTTAAAACCTGCCACTTCCGTAATATGGGCTTCGATTTCTTTACCGATGGGTCCACCAGCTACTTTCTGAAGGTGGTCAGAATCTCTGATTGCAAAAGGGGTAGCACAAAGAATTGCCAAAGGCAGGCTCCAATTTTCCAAAGATTCACCCGTAATCATGATATCCAAACTTCCCCCCAAGATGCCTGTCAACATGTCCATTTCTTTTCCAAGCTGTTCGTTGGGGTAAACTTTGACCTGTACCCTGCCTTCTGATTTGATAAAAACTTCTTCTGCAAACTTCAGGGCTGCCTTGTGCCAAATGTTGTTTTCATTGGCCAGGTGCCCAAATCGAAGGGTGTATTCAGGATAAGACCGGGATTTAGATTGGCAGCATACCAATATTGTCGAGGACAGCAATAAAAAAAGAATAAGGGTTTTGTTCATTCTGGGTTATGGTTACCTGATCTTCTGCGAAAGCTAAGGATCAATAATTTATTGAAAATAATCCGGTTTGTCCCAAATCGGAAGTTTTTCCTTAATGACCATAAGATAAAATCTAATTTCCAAATAACTGAAACCCATCAATCGAGTCTTGGCAAGCTTAACTTATACTTGACCGCAACCAATCGGATGCTGATGATCACAGAAATTGAAATCAGCAGGTTGACATCTCTGTGCAGTCCAAAGTAATTCAATACCAAATAAAGAATGGCGCCTACCAGACATGCTGAAGCATAGATTTCCTTCCGGAAGAGAATGGGGATTTCATTGGTAAGTGTATCGCGGATGACCCCACCCATCACTGCAGAAAACATCCCCATGATAGCGGCAATTTCGGGTCTTACACCAAGACTCAAGGATTTTTCAACACCTAGGACGGTGAAAAACCCTATCCCAAGCGTGTCAAAAAGAAACATTGTTCTCCTCAATTTCAACATGATCTTTGGAAAAACAAAAGCAGTAAATACCCCTGCGAAAATCGCATACAAAAAATAGACATCTCCGATCCAAACCAAGGGATAAGCCCCTAACAATACATCCCGGAGTGTCCCTCCTCCAATGGCGGTAATGAATCCAGTAAATCCCGCTCCAAAAATATCATGCTCCCGATCCCGGACTGCCAATGCACCCGAGATGGCAAACACAAATGTTCCTATCAATTCTAAGGGGTATTGAAGATCCATATCGACTTTGGAATAATTATCAAAGAAACCTTATTTCCGGTACCCGTAAAAGTGAACGCATATTTTTTGAATTAATATGTTAAATTCCTAAATTAATCAAACATGAAAACCCATTGACCTATGAGAGAAAGACTGAATACATCGATACAATCCGCTAGTTTGATACTTGTTGCCGCCGGTCTTGCTTGGGTGGTGTGGTCAAATGATACCACCATTAAAGACATGTTGACATACCTTATCATACTTATCTTGGTGATAGAAGCATTGAGCCTTTATCTGATTGGGAAGGTTTATCCCGAAAGTCATACCACTTTCAAATCCGGCATTTTAGCTTCACTGCTGATCCTTTTTGGGATTAAAATTATGGCACCTGACTTTTTTGTCCCCTTGACCATTGCCGTCTTTGCGATCAACTTTATGTATAATTTTTATACCAACGGAAAAAGGAGGCAGGGAACTTTCAAAAGGAAACCAGGGGCCAAATTAAAAACAAGATAGAGTAAGCCTGGGATCGGCATAACTTTTGAAAGGATTTTAGTAAAAAGACCGTAAAATGTTGAAAAGATACCTCTTGATTGTTTTGTTGCTGGCTCCATTGTCCCTATTTGCCCAGGCAAAATTGGATAACTTAGTGTCAGAAAGGAATAAAATGCATGCTGCATGGAAAGTTTCAGAATCAAAGAAAACAGGGATTTTTGGTAACCGTACCAAAAAAGACATGATCGAAACCAACGAATGGATGGAAAGAATCATCCAAAAAGATAATCAGATCATGGAAGAACTAAAGATGCTCAGCGAGATCGAAAAAACCGAAATCACTTACGAAAAAAATGACTACAAATTCATTTCCCAAAAGCAGGAAAGAGAAATAGCCATGCTCAAAAGAGCCTTGGAAGAAAAGGAAGGCTTAGTAATCGAAGAAAAATCTGAAAGCAGAACCTATGAGTGGCTGACTTTTATATTATTCCTGAGTACAGCCGTATTGGCTTTTTTGAATTGGAAAAAATTAAAAAGTTGAAAATCACTTCAACCTTGCGATTGGTGTCCTACCACCCTTTGTTTTTTCCTCTAAGCTTACCAAGATTTCGGCATCAAGAGGAAGAAAGACATCTACCCTTGAACCGAATTTGATAAAACCGAATTCTCCTCCTTGGGCAAGAGGCGTCCCTTCTTTAACGTACCATTTGATGCGACGGGCCAAAGCACCTGCAATCTGTCGAACAAGGATTTTTACACCACTTTTGTGGGTCAAGACCATGGTAGTCCTTTCATTTTCAGTACTGGATTTGGGATGCCACGCGACGAGGTATTTTCCGGGATGGTATTTAAAAAACTCCACTACACCTGCGATAGGCGACCTGTTGATATGGACATTTATCGGTGACATAAAGATGGATACCTGCTTTCTCCTGTCATTCAAGTATTCCGATTCGGTAGTTTCCTCTATGACCACCACCTTACCATCAGCAGGGGCAAATACTAATTTTTCTTCGTTTGGAAGTTGGACAAAAGGATTCCTGAAAAACTGTAAAATCAAAAGGTATAAAACAATACTGACCAGCAATACGATATTTAGGACAGTTTCCTGTTCCGGAATCCACCTGTTCAATCCAAAATTGACTGCTACTAAGATGAGCAACAGCCAAAATAATAATGTCCTACCTTCTCTATGAATACTCATGGGCTATAAAATTGAAAGGGCGTGAAAGCCGACTTTCACGCCCCAAATATAGTAAAATCTTTTTTTCGACCTTAAAAACCACCCCTAAAGGTATAGGTTTTTGCTACTTTATCGATGGCTACAATGTATGCAGCGATTCTCATAGGTACTTTATATTTGACTGAAGCCTCATAAACATGGTCAAAAGCATCCTTCATAATTCGGTCAGACCTTCTGTTTACCCTTTCTGCAGTCCACTTGTAACCCAGTCGGTTTTGTACCCATTCAAAATAGGAAACAGTAACGCCACCAGCATTGGCCAAAATATCCGGAACTGCCATGATTCCTTTGTCATTCAAAATGGCATCAGCCTTTGCGGAAGTGGGGCCATTTGCTCCCTCTACGATTAATTTGGCTTTTATTTTATCTGCATTGGCTATCGTAATGACATCTTCCACTGCTGCAGGGACAAGCACGTCCACTTCTAATTCAAGCAAATCCATGGCGTCAGCCAGTTTTTCAGCTCCTGTAAAATTTTCAAGAGTCCCTTTGTTACTGTCTCTGTAAGCAATAGCTTCTTGGATATTGATACCGTTGGGATTGAAATATGCTCCTGAAATATCAGATATAGCTAAAATCCTCAAACCTCTTTCTTCCAAAAGAAGGGCCGCCCATGAACCCACATTCCCAAATCCCTGAACTGCGCAGGTAGCTTGAAAAGGGTTGATCTTTAACTTCTGCATAGCTGCTAAAGCAGTCACCATAACGCCGCGACCTGTAGCTTCTGTTCTTCCAAGCGAACCTCCCAAAACCAGTGGCTTGCCTGTAACAACAGCATTGACAGTCATCCCATGAGCCTTGGAGTATTCATCCATCAACCATGCCATTTCTCTTGGTCCAGTACCCATATCCGGCGCAGGAATATCCTTATCCGGACCAAAGACATCTATCATCGCCAAGGTATAAGCCCGGACCAATCTTTCAATTTCTCCGGCAGACATTTCTCTCGGATTACACCTCACTCCGCCTTTTCCTCCTCCATAAGGAATATCCACCACGGCACATTTCCACGTCATCCAGGCAGCAAGTGCCCTTACCTCATCTAAATGGACATCAGGAGCAAACCTGATTCCACCTTTTGCAGGACCCAAAATGTTGGAATGGATAACGCGGATTCCTTCAAAAACCTTGATTTTACCATTATCCATGGTAATCGGAAGGGAGACGATAACTTGTTTGGCGGGATTTTTTAGCACGTTGTAGACCTCTTCAGATAGGCCTAACTTTTCTGCTGCAATGTGAAACCTTTCCATCATGGACTCCAGCGGATTTTCTTTATCCTTGATCGGAGCCGGTTCAATGTAAGCCATATTGGGTTTATTTAGTTGACTGTTGATTTTGGTACAATATTAAGGAGTTTTTTAATATCCTATAGGCAAAATTAGAAGATTTTCAAAAAGGCGGCTATAAATGGTGCCGATAATAACAATCCGTCAAAACGGTCCATAAACCCACCGTGACCCGGAAGGGATTTTCCTGAGTCTTTGATTTCTATACTTCTCTTAAAAAGTGACTCTATCAGATCTCCATATGTCCCCGCGATGATGATGATAGTCGCCATTCCAAGCCATTGCCATTCCTCAATGGATTTGAAGTTTTTGCCAAGAAAATACGCCACAAGAAATGCGGATGCTGCTCCTCCTAAGAAACCCTCCCAGGATTTTTTAGGAGAAACTCTTTCGAACAGTTTGGTTTTCCCAAATTTGGTACCTGCAAAATATGCACCCGAATCTGAAGCCCATAGTATAAATAGAGAACCTACGATCACCTCATAGTGAAATGTATCATCTACCGAAAATGCAGCTACATTGAGCAAGGAGAAAGGCACAGCCACATAAAACAAACCAAGGAATGTATATGCAATTCCAGTGAATGGTTTCTTGTCTGATTTTCTATATAGTTTGATGAAGAAAACAAGAGAAGCCAAAGGGAAAATCAGGAAATAATACTTCTCATTCAGGTGCTCCATGCCAATAAAGAAGGAAAGTGTAAAAATACTCAAGCCTAAAAACGTCCCGAAACTTTTTAGGGGTAACATGCCGTCAAGGCCTGAAAGCTTGTAAAACTCCATTTGGGAAAATGCAAGAATCAGCCCAAAAATCAAGAAATAAAGCCAAGGACTGATGATCGAGCCTGCCACAATGATGCCTGCTCCGATGATTCCTGTGATTACCCTTTGGCCAAGATTACTGTAATTGTTAATGTTAAATCTGTCTCTGACTCTAAAAGGAGATCTCATTCTTGACAATATTTAGTGCTTTTGAAAACTCAACCTGGGGTACCATAACCTCATACTGTCCATGTATCCGGTAGACAGATTCTATTTTATTCATCACGACTGCAGGGATTCCGTTTTCCTCCAGGACTGATTTGACGATCTCAGCCCTTACAGGCGAGCCATCAGAGAACACTTTCTGCCAGTTATCCATCAGTTTTTATATGTTGG
This sequence comes from Aquiflexum gelatinilyticum, assembly GCF_024741135.1. Lineage (GTDB taxonomy): Bacteria > Bacteroidota > Bacteroidia > Cytophagales > Cyclobacteriaceae > Cognataquiflexum > Cognataquiflexum gelatinilyticum. The sequence continues at coordinate 3,828 of NZ_JANSUY010000020.1, read as the reverse complement.
GTTTTATCCTTGAATACCTTGAATCCAACCACCAAAATCACCAATCCAAGAATGGCAATTGGCAAAGAAACCTGATCTGTCTCTTCAATATTGAATTCAACTTGGCCCAATTTATTCAAATAAACCAAAACAACAGTAAAAGTATTGTTAAGAATATGTCCGACTATGGGATAAACCAAACTGCCCGAATACAGGTAAAGGTAGCCAAATACTGCACCGAGCATCATTCTGGGAAAGAAACCATAAAACTGGAAATGGATGGCAGAAAATATAAAAGCAGATAACCAGATCGCCACATGAGCATTCCCAGTGAATAAATGAAGCTTGGGCTGAAGCACTCCCCTAAATAAAAATTCCTCTCCTATTCCTGCCAAAACTCCGATTACCAAAATTCCCATCAGAAACTCACCTACATTTTCAAAATCAGTCAGGTATTTTGTCAAAGCCATCAATTCATCTTCTTTGGACCGCATCATCTGTTCCAATTTGCTGAGAAATTCCGGTAATACGATTTTGGCATTCCAGTCAATCAAAAGGCTGTTGAACAAAACCGAGCCTACCATGATTAATAAGGTAAGGGCAAATCCCATGAACTTAAACCTTGACATCTGTTGTTGCCAACCAAAATCAGCTTTATCAATCACTTTGGAAATCAATAATCCCGAAACCAAAAAGCCAAGTCCTCCACCGAGTCCCTGTACAAAAAGGAAGGCCATCCGGCCATTTGGATGGGAGGATTCTGCAGTGAATAATGCTGTCAGCTCATCAAGGGGGATATCAAAAAGGAAGGGAAGGAGTAAAAGTCCAAGACCCTGCAAAAGAATTAATACGCCAAATGTGACTAAAACCATCACTACAATAGACAAAAGCCAATTACTTTTGGAAGTGATGGGTACTTGGGTTTTATATATATCCATAATTGCGGTAAATTTACACGAAAATTAGAATTAGGAAGTGGTTAAAATCGGAAACTTAGAATTAGGGGAATTCCCGTTGCTGCTTGCACCAATGGAGGACGTCAGCGATCCGCCATTCAGGGCAGTGTGCAAAGATAACGGGGCGGACCTGATGTATACAGAATTTATCAGCTCTGAAGGCTTGATCAGGGATGCTGCAAAAAGTATCCAAAAACTGGACATTTTCGAATATGAGCGCCCGGTAGGTATTCAAATATTTGGGGCAGAAATAGAATCCATGAGGGAAGCCGCTGCAATTGCAGAAGCTGCCGGTCCAGATATATTGGACATCAACTATGGCTGTCCTGTACATAAAGTAGCCTGTAAAGGTGCAGGTGCAGGGATTTTGCTCGATATAGATAAAATGGTCTCCATGACCGCAGAGATTGTCAAGAGGGTGAACATTCCAGTTACTGTCAAAACCCGATTGGGATGGTCACATGATACCATCCGTATCGTAGAGGTTGCGGAAAGACTTCAGGATGTAGGAATCCAAGCCATCAGCATCCATGCCCGTACCCGTCAGCAGATGTATAAAGGTGATGCTGATTGGTCCTACCTCAACTTAGTCAAAGACAATCCAAGGTTACATATTCCTGTTTTTGGAAATGGTGACATAGATACGCCTGAAAAAGCCCAGGAATACAAAAACAAGTACAATGTGGACGGTATGATGATCGGCCGTGCCTCAATTGGATATCCTTGGATCTTCAACGAAATCAAACATTTCCTAGAAACAGGAGAAAAACTAGCCGGACCAGACCTTGAACAAAGGATCAATGTCACCAAAAAACACCTTGACTTTTCAGTGAAGTGGAAAGGCGAAAAGCAGGGAATCCTGGAAATGAGAAGGCATTACACCAATTACTTCCGTGGCATGCCCAATTTCAAACCATACAGAAGCCAGATGGTGACAGCAGAAACCTATGAAGAAGTAGCTGCCATTTTGGAAGAAGTAGGTGAAGTTTTTGCCGACTATCAATTTTAAAGCAGAATTTCAGTAAAAAATTCCCGATTTTCCCCATCAAAATCATTCCTTTCCTCCCCAGTTTCAAAACATGACTAAAGATATCCAAGCAGAAGGCGCCTTTAGGGCATGGGGATTTCTCATTGTGTTGGCGCTGATTTGGGGAAGTTCTTTTATTTTGATCAAAAGAGGACTGGAAATTTTTTCTCCCGGTGAAGTTGGGGCCTTTAGGATCGTAGCAGCCGGAATGGTTTTATTGCCGCTCTCTCTTCCAAGGCTGAAGAATCTGAAAAAAAGACAGGTCAAAAATCTGGTCATCGTCGGATTGATGGGAAGTTTTATCCCTGCCTTTCTATTTGCCAAAGCCCAAACACAACTCAGTTCCTCGCTGACAGGTGTTTTTAATGCCATGACGCCTTTGTTTGTGGTCATTATAGGAGCACTTTTTTTTAATGCAAGGATCACCAAGAGAAACGGAATAGGATTGGCTATTGCCTTTGTCGGAGTGGTAATACTTTTGATGGTCAAGGAAGGAACCTATTTCGGGGATTTTTCAGAGATCAATTCCTACGCTTTTTATGTGCTGCTAGCATGTCTTTGTTATGGATTTAACCTGAATATCATCAAGTACCGTTTTGTAGAATTGAAACCTGTTGCCATTACCGCACTTTCCCTGTTAATGGTATTACCTGCAGCTTTGATTTACCTGTTTGCATTTACGCAGTTTTCCTTCAAAATACTCCATGTTGAAGGTGCTGTAGCTGCTGCCGGATATATTTCCTTACTTGGTGTACTCGGTACAGCGATTGCCCTGATCCTTTTCAATATCATGGTGAAAGTAGCAACTCCTGTTTTTGCAAGTTCTGTCACTTACCTGATTCCCGTAGTAGCCATAATGTGGGGATTGCTTGATGGGGAGGTTTTGTTACCCGGGCATTACTTTGGAATAGTGGCGGTGATTTTTGGGGTATGGATTGGGAATAGAAGGTGATTTCTGTAATTTGAATTTGACCAAGAAATAACTTTTGTAAAATCTTAAATTGTATGAAACTCAACTATAAAAAAACCGGAACCGGCGAACCGCTGATAATCCTTCATGGACTGTTTGGATCTGCGGACAACTGGTTCAGCATTGCCAAAGAACTCGAGAAAGACTATACTTTATACCTTGTCGACCAGCGTAATCACGGTGATTCTCCCCAAAGTGAGGATTGGAATTACAAGGTAATGGCAGAAGATCTCATGGAACTGATGGATGATCAGAAAATTGATGCCGCTTATCTGATGGGGCACTCCATGGGGGGAAAGACCGTCATGGCATTTGCCCTGCAATTTCCCGAAAAAGTAAAAAAACTGATCGTAGCCGATATCGCGCCAAGGTACTATCCCCTTCACCATCAGGTTATTTTGGAAGGACTGAATGCAATTCCTGTTGACAAAATCAAATCGCGGAAAGATGCGGATGATATCCTTGCCGGGTATATCCGGAATATGGGGATCAGACAGTTCCTACTCAAAAGCCTAGGGAGAAATGAAAAAGGGGGATTTGAATGGAAAATCAATCTTAAAACCATTACAGAGAAAATTGAGATTGTAGGTGAAGAAATCGACTCCGACCATCCCTTTGACAATCCGACCTTGTTTATGGGAGGGGAAAATTCGGATTACATCCAAGAAAGTGACAAAGCTGATATTGCAAGACTTTTTCCAAACAGTAGCATCATCTATATCAAAAATGCAGGACATTGGCTTCACGCCGAACAGCCAGCTTCGGTGATTGAGACAGTTCGAGCTTTTTTAGGTTGATTGGATAAACCACAAAAGGCACAAAAGAAAAATTCCTTTTGTGCCTTTTGTGATAAAGGTAATGTGGTCAAAAATAGTTGGTGACTTTTACTAAAAAAT
>NZ_JANSUY010000002.1 GCF_024741135.1 Aquiflexum gelatinilyticum | reverse complement strand
ATTTTTTAGTAAAAGTCACCAACTATTTTTGACCACATTACCAAAAAGAAAAAAGGTGAGCATGGCTCACCTTTTTTTTATTCAAAAAACCAAACAATCAACTAAACTATCTTACAAGGTAGAATTCTTGGCCTACTGAGGCCGTAACGAATAGTGCCTTTTCAAAAGATCCTTTAAACTTTTTCTTAATTTCTTCTTTATCACCATAAAATTCGGCTACCACTTCTCCATATTTATTGATAATGGTGATAGTCGGAAGTTCTTTCAGATCAGAAAGATCCAATTCAAATTCTTGGATAACATTCTCCTGAACTTCACCCAATCCCAAATTATATTCCATCGGGATTACCTCGTTGATTCGATCAACTTTCGCCTCGGCCTTAGCAGCCCACAAGATTGTCAATGCCATCATTAATCCTAAAAAGGCACAAACTGTTTTTTGAGTTAAAATAGTTGGTTTCATTTTCTTCTTTTATTTGTAATTGTGTAAGGTTTAATTTCTTTACCTGCTTTCAATGTGGCAGGTATTAGCCTTATGCCAAATTCTGATCCTAATTTTATATCTTATTGATTATCAGTTTTTTAAATTCAAAATGATTGATATTATATGTACGATATCGTACATGACATTTTCTGAAATGATACAGTTGGATAACTTTAAACCTGAGCCAAAGGTTGCGCCAATACGATAAAAAAATAAAAAATCCGATAGAATTTCGGAATATTCTATCGGATTACAAAAATTAAATCAATTTTTACAGAAGATCATTTGCTAAATTCGCCAATTCCGATCTTTCTCCCTTTTCTAGCTTGATATGGGCATACAAAGGATGGTCTTTTACCCGATCTATCAAATAAGATAAACCATTGCTCTGACTGTCGAGATAAGGGGTGTCAATCTGAAAGATATCCCCAGTAAAAATGATCTTGGTATTTTCACCTGCCCGGCTGATGATGGTCTTTATTTCATGTGGCGTGAGGTTTTGTGCTTCATCCACGATAAAGAAAATATTGGAAAGTGACCTTCCCCGGATATAAGCCAAAGGTTGGATGACCAATTTCTCCTGATTTACCAATTCTGTGATTTTTTGAAATTCTTTATCGGACTCCTTGAATTGGTTTTGGATAAACTTCAGGTTGTCCCAAAGTGGCTCCATATAAGGATTCAACTTAGATTTAATGTCGCCCGGAAGGTAGCCGATATCCTTGTTGCTCAGGGGAACAATGGGTCTTGCCAGGAAAATCTGCTTATAATCCCTTCTTTGCTCCAATGCGCCGGCAAGCGCCAAAAGCGTTTTTCCCGTTCCCGCCACACCTTGGATGGAGACAAGTTTGATCCTTGGATTCAGGATGGCATGCAAAGCAAAAGCCTGCTCTGCATTTTTTGGCTTGATGTTATAGGCAAGTTTCTTATCTACCCTTTCGAGCATGTTGTCATCAGAATTGTAATAGGCCAACACCGAGTTTTTCTCGCTTTTGAGGATATAGAAAGCATTGGCTTTTCTTTTTTTATTTCCCAAAACATGCTTGGACTCGACCGAATGATTCTCATAAAGCCTGTTGATAATATCCGGTTCTATGCCTTCCAAGTAATATTTTCCGGTATTTTCAAGTTCAGAAAGGTTTTTGATTTTACCTGTTTCGTAATCTTCCGCATGTATGTCAAGGGACTTTGCTTTGAGCCGGAGGTTGATGTCTTTGCTGACTAGGATCACCTTCCTGCCCTTTTCCATTTGTTGGCAATGAAGCGCGGCATTCAGGATTTTGTGGTCGTTTTTTTCTTCACCAAAGATGAGGTTTGCATTGATATTATTATCGGGGTTCATCAATACCCGAAAATATCCTTTGGTCTTCCCATTTAGTGGAGTCCAATTGTGGATCATGTTATCTTTGGCTAACCCGTCGAGCAGCCTGATAAATTCACGGGCCTCAAAGTTTTTGGTATCATTTCCCTTTTTGAACTGATCGAGCTCTTCCAATACAGTAATCGGGATGACCACATCATGCTCCGCAAAGTTCATGATCGAGTTGTGTGCGTATAGGATCACCGAAGTATCCAACACAAAGATTTTGCGGTCTTTATCGGATTTAGCTCTAGGCATAGGTTAATAATTTACTAGGTTTTTGTTAGTAAAAAGATAGAGAAATAAAAAATAGATTACCATTGTATCAATAGAAAATAAGATTGTTAACAAAAAGGAAAATCTTAGACTGTTGATTTTCAGGGGGAAAAGTTTGTGGAACAGAGCAAAAGATAACATGACCATCCATACTGTCCTCCCACCTAAAAAACCCTATTGGTTCTTACCCATAGTCTGCATAAAAACTCTATTAGAAAGCTTGTGCAAAACCTCCATTTAGGGATGAATATCAATCAGTATCAATTTACTACCCTATAAATCTTACCATCCGCTTTGGTCAAAACGTAAACCTGACCTGATTTATCCTGACCGAATTTCAAATCTACCCTAGGCTTGCCACATAATTCCTGCAAAGTAGTCTCCCTTCCTTCATATTTGATTCCGACTTTCTGCATTTTAGGACTCGATTCATTCAGATCGGAAACAAAAACTTTTCCAGATGGAACATCTCCGAAAAGAAATTTCCCCTTGAAAATCCCTGAATTTGGGAAATAGCCCGCAATGATCGCAGAACCTTCATCATGGTCAAACTGAAGAAGCGGATAAGTCGCTCCAAATTTTTCATCATCTGAAGGCAATGCATAAACTTTGTCCATATCTCCATTTGGATTGATTACAAAAGATCCTTCCCTCCGCGGCCAACCATAAAACTTCCCCGGCTCGATCAAATTGATTTCTTCGATATGTTTGTGACCAATTTCTGAAGCCATCATCCTTCCCTTTGGATCCCAAAAAATCCTATTTGGATTCCTGAATCCATAAGCAAAAACTTCAGGGGCTTTATCATTTTGACCGACAAATGGATTGTCTTTTGGAATGCCATATTTTCCGTTTTGACTGTTTTTCCCTTTCGGGTCTATCCTGAGAATGCTGCTCCAAACAGCACTGCCTTTGTGATCAGAAATAAAGTCGAAACCATTTTCGGCGCTGCCGCCATCACCGATACCGATATAGAGCAAGCCATAATCTTCTTCCCCTTTTTTGGCATGTGGATTAAAGGCAATTTCCTGCATGCCATGAATCTGTGTGACGACATTTACCCGGAGAATTTCTCGGCTTTCCCCAACAAAGGATTTTGAGGAGGGGTTTGCGGTTTTCCATTCGGTGAGTACCCACTGCATTGTGACTTTGATGCTGTCGGCATAGGCAAAATCCGCAGCCTTGGAACCCGGCTTCTCTGTATGGGAAGTATAGAGCAATCCATTGTCGACAAATTCGGGATGAAATGAATAACTGCCAAATCCTGTAGCCAATCCCGGTTTGGATACAAAATCCGGACGAATGGCTCTCAGGTCAAAGAATAGCTTTGGCTTTCCTTTGACCAACTCATACATTTTTCCATGCTGATCCTGCACAAACAGCCTCCCTGAAACAGGTTCACTTTCCATTTTGGTGACTTTGGCCAAGGGTGAAATAGAATCAGAGGCGGGAATTTGGGTAAAAAACTCAAGTTCTAAAGCCAATCCTGAATCCATTGTTTTCTCCGGAATCGGATCTTCCAAGGCTTCTTCGGCTGCACTTTCTAATAGAGCCTCCGGCCCAAATGAATGCATGTAACTTAATAAAGCATCAATTTCGGCCTCTGAAAGCTGACTGAAAGCCGGCATCAGCACCTTGTATTCATCCAACAACGCTTTAGTCCGAACATCTCCCTTCTCCAATAAATCCTGTGGATTTTTGATAAAGGATTTGATCCAATCAGACTCGATTTGGGTAGTCAGGCCACTGAGATTGGGACCGATAGTCTTTTGGGTGAAGTTGTGGCAGGAAGAGCAATTTTGCTCAAACAAGGACTTTCCAATGGCTATTTGTTCTGAGTCAGTAGGGATATCCTGACCAAAAGGATGGTTACTTTTTGAGTTGCATCCAATAATCAGCAGTAAAGCTAAAGCAATGGAAAGGGCTTGTTTTTTCATTAAAGCATTTCTTGGGATTACCTTAAACCTAAAAATTTTTAGTCAAGATTGAAATATAAATATTTTGGAGGTGGGACTTATTTCGAACGTCATTCTACACGAATTCAGATACAACATGACTTAAAACACCTAATTCTTTTTAGACCTATCCATAAAAACTATTGGAAATTGGGATTGAAAAATTTGTCTCGGTAAATCGTTTAATAGAATATCCCATTCGTTAGCCATTAAACATGTAATAAACAAAGATTTTCCATCCTTTAGGGATAATTTCGTGTAATGGTATGAATCCCATGGAGTAAAACCAGTAGATTTCCTATACAATTGAGGACTCATGTACACTTCAACCTTTTCTATTTCATGAAACCCAAATTGATTCCAAGCTTCTTTTTCAAAAAAACGAATTGATTCTTTCTCCGGATAAATTACCATTTCAGTATTTTTATTTACAAAAAAATAGTTTAAATGAATGATTATCGTTGGCAAAACCATTAAGACTCCGTAAAAGAACACACCAATTTCGATAAAAGCACGTAAATCAGATACACCAAAAATAAATGCCATCACCAAAACAAAAACGACAATTGCAATCAGGTAATAAAAAACTGATCGAAAATGGCTTAATGAATTTTCAAAAGTTATTTTATATAGTAAATTCATATTTTTTAGTTTCCTGCGCCTGGGTGTAGTTTAGCGACTGATGCTGCGACTGAGTGTATGTAGATAGCTATCGGCATGAAATTCCACCCTTTTATGATTCCATCCACGATAGCCATCGGGATGTAATTGGACTAATCAGCCAAACACTCAAACGAAAGATAGTTCTAGGTAGCTTGAATTACAAATTCAGCTAGAGAAATGCCATTATTCACCTAGGTGGGGCAATTCCAAGTAATAATTATAGATAAATTAAGAGTTATGCATTCCTTTCTAACATAACTTAACATGCCTGAAATTTCCAATTGATTTAAATTAGGGCATGAAATATTTTATATGCCTGATTCTAGTTGCAGCATTGATTGGTTGCGCAAAAGACAAAAACACAGATCAATCCATTTCAACAAATTATAAATTTGAAATTTCAGATTCAATCAGAGTCAATCACCTGGAAGAATTGACATTAATTGATATGGAAGACGGAATGTTCTTGGCAAAAGAAGAGGGGAATTCATCTTACATTATTTTTGACAAATCCGGTAGCATCACCTCTCCTATTGAGCTCAAAACAGACGGACCAAATGCGATAAACATGGTCTATTCAGGAGGTTTTTTTGATGGGAAATTTACCATAATGGATTTACATAAGGGATTGATCCAGTTTTCAAATGAGGGAGAAATAATCAATGAAATCCCCATACCAAAGGATTATCTATATATGCATCCATACAATAGACCGGCATTTAGTTTGGGGAATAAAATAGCATACTACCGTCCTGAGAGGGATCTAAAAGATTGGGAAGACCAAGAGAGATTCTATCGAAAATATTACAATGAACCACTGCTCGAAGTTTTTGATCCAATTACAAAAGAAGTAGCGCTGAAAATGGAAATCCCTGAAACTTCAATCTACAAAGACGGCAATTTTCATTTCTTATTTCATCCCAAAATCATTAAAAGAGGAAAACTTTGGTATTTATTCCTGATGGCTGAAATGAAGTTTCATGTCTATGAAGAAAAGGACGAAGATCTGATTTTTAAAGAAAGTATCAGTCTGAATGTGAAAGATCAAATCCCTTTTCCACAGGCCAATTTACAGAACACATCGGAGTTATTCTCCAAGCTGGAAATGGTAGTACCATCCATGATAGAACAACTTTATGTGATCGAAGACAAAATCATTCTTATTTACAAAAAAGGCGCTGACGAAAATATCGTGAAGAATTACGACAGGGAAAACCAAGCTGAGTGGTTGGATTTCTTAGGATCCTTACCAATATATGCTGCAGTTTTTGATTCAGATTACAAATTGCTCCAAGACGATATTGAATTGCCATCAGGAACAATCTCAACCCCTATCGTAAACAAAGAGGGACAAATTTTTGTCCAAAAAAATCAAAGGCTTCTTGGGGAAGAAGATTGGAATACATATTATTTATTAAAGCTAAATGATGGAAACCAAACGAATTGATCGTTTTAGTTTGGGGGAGATACCCAATTCTACATCTAGGTGGGGCAATAAAAAGCTCAATATATCCTAAAATCAATCTTGTAAACGATTCCCTTTCCAGTCCGTCAAATTAGGCTTGTGAAGTTCATGCCACCTTTCTACAAAAGAGTCAATATTGTTCAGGTCTTTTTCAATTCTGTTATTTAATTTTCTTATTTCCCTATCATAACCTGTCTTGGTGTGATAAGACCGTATTTTATGCCCTCCAAACATAAAATGATAATCTAAAAGAGGCATTCCTTTTATATCATCACTTCTCAATCGCATTTTTGTTAAACTATTTGGAGGCAAATGATACTGAAGGCCGTCAACTCCCTGTAATTGCTGTAAAAACCTCAAATCGGGTGATAGTTTGAATATGTTTAAGTATACTTTTATCCACTTATCTCCTTTTGATACATGTGTTTCAACAATTTCTAATATTGAATCTATTCGCACTCTACATAATTCATAAGTAAAATCACCTAAATTATTTTTACCAAACCACGCTGTTGAAAATGGTGATTGCTCAAATCCGTTCTTTTTTAGTGCCGGTAAACATTTATCATGGAATATTCTATTCCTGATTAAGAGCAGTTCTTTTTCTGATGCTTTGTAAAATAATCTCATCTATTGTTTCTTTTGGGTGACAATAATAAACATCACGTGGGTTTATTTTAGAAAAAAAAGGTGCGGTCAAAAACCCCACCTCTTTACATTTTTTTGAAAGTACATTCTACTTAAACATAACCGCTTTTCTATACGCCGCAATCAATGCTGTTTCCCTCTCCTCTTTTGTGACTACCTTCTTTGCGCCAATGCCGTCTTTTCGGGCTTCATTTTTCTTTTTATCTCCGTGCCTTGGCTATTTTTTCCTTTCTCTCCGTGGTCTCAGTGTCCTCTGCGGTGATTTTTTTATTTAAACATATCCGCTTTTCTATAAGCTGCAATCAGGGCCAACTCCCCTTCTTTTCCGGGAATGGCATTGCCGTGTTCCATACCGCAGACACCTTTGAAGCCTTTGGCATCGATGTGCTTGAAGACATTCAGGTAATTGATTTCACCTGTTCCGGGCTCTTTTCGCCCAGGATTGTCCCCGATCTGAATATAGGCTATCTCATCCCAACAGGCATCCATCATCGCGATGAGGTTGCCTTCGTTGCGCTGCATGTGATAGGCGTCATAGAGGATTTTGCAGGAAGGACTGTCGACCGCCTTGCAGATGGCGTGGGTTTGATCCGAAAACCTTAGAAATAGCTCCGGGGTATCACTTAATGGCTCCAAAACCATCACCAATCCACTTGGTTCCATCACCTCGGCACCACGCTTCAGCGCTTCGATCACATGCGAAGTCTGGATTCCCATAGGCAGCTTTCTTTCAAAAAAGCCGGGAACCACAGTTGCCCATTTGGCATTGACACGCTTGGAGGCCTCCACGGATTTTTTGCAGGTCGCGACAAAGTTGTCGATAAACTCCTGCTTGCCTGAAGCTAGTGAAATCTTCCAGTTGTCACCTCCATCAACCACAAAAACCCCCATGCGCATGTTGAGCCTTTCGAGGGTTTTGCCGATGAGATTTTGATCTTCTACCGGACGGCCAAGCAGTCCATTGTCTTCCAAAGACCGGAATCCCTGATCGGCCATAAATTCCAGTTGGGATACAAGTCCGTCTCCGGCGTGGGCTTTGAACATCCCAAAGTGGGGAGCATAATCCAGGTTAAATGGCTTTCCGGCTGCATTGCTTTTTGCAAAGGAAGAAAGACTTGTGCCACCTGCGAGGGCAGCGACTGCAGATCCCAAACCAATATTTCTAACAAAATTTCTCCTTTTCATATCAGATTACTTTTGTTTTGCCCGGAATCGCAAAAGGGTAATAGCCGTCCGCATTCGGAAGGACTTTCGGCATCGCATCCCAAGCCAAGGTATCCGGCATCAGACTTATTTCAGAATTTAGCGCTTCATCCCAAGTGACTACTTTGCCCGAATAGGTTGCATTTCGTCCAAGAATAGCGGTCATGGTACTTTTTGCGCCATTTTCTGCATCAGCAAATTTATATTCTCCCTTAACAATGGCAGCGAAAAGTTCATCATGCTCCACCTGATATGGGTTGGGATTATTCTCCCTGTTGTGGGAATAAATCGAGTTGCCTTTGTAATCAGTGATATTCCCGTGGTTTCCGGCACTCATATATACTTTGCCTTTTGTTCCTTGGAAAGACTCATCAACCCTATTGGCTGCTCCCGGGAAGTGGCGGCATTCGCTGAAGATTACCGTTCCGTCAGCATAAGTGAAGGTGATGCTGTGGTGGTCAAAGATTTCACCGTGATCTTTACCGGTTCGGACCTGACGGCCTCCGGTACCGTAAGCCGACACAGGGTAACTGTTTTTTACCCAATTGGCCACATCGATATTGTGGACGTGCTGCTCGTTGATATGGTCACCGCAAAGCCAATTGAAGTAGTACCAATTCCTCATTTGGTATTCCATCTCGGTCTGACCAGGTTGCCTTGGATTGACCCATACACCTCCGTCATTCCAATAAACTTGTCCACCGACAATGTCACCGATGGCCCCGTCATGAAGACGCTTGATGGTTTCTCTGTAATTGTCCTGATAATGTCTTTGAAGACCAACCACGACATTGAGTTTTTTCTTTTTGGCTTCTTCGGCTGCTGCCAGCACTTTGCGGATGCCGACTGCATCGACTGCCACGGGCTTTTCCATAAAAACCTGCTTGCCTTGCCTTACTGCTTCCTCAAAATGGTCCGGTCTGAATCCCGGAGGTGAAGCCAATATCACGACATCGGCAAGCTTGATCGCTTCCTTGTAACCTTCAAAGCCCACAAACTTCCTGTCCTCAGGAACATCGACTTTGTCTTTTCCATATTTTTCAAAGATCGGCGTATAACTCTTATCTATTCTGTCTCTGAAAGCATCTGCCATCGCGACGAGTTTGATATTGTGTCCTGTGTCAAAGGCCTGAAAAACGGCGCCCGTTCCCCTGCCTCCACAGCCGATGACGGCAAGTTTGATTTGATCCGTTCCTGAAGCATAAGCCCCCGGCATGCCAAAAGGCTGAAGTATCATTCCTCCGGCAAGGATTGCGGAAGTTTTGATAAAGTCCCTGCGTTGATTTTGGTTATTCATGAGTGTATTGTTATATGGTTATTTGCTTTAATAATCTGTAATCGGAGCCCTGTCATAGTAGGCCATAATCTCTGCCTGACTTGGCGGGTTGAGCGGTCTAACAACCCTCAAACCAAGGAAAGGGGCTTCAGGAAACCACCATTGGCTTTTGGGAATCTGTGGATCTATCCTCTTCCATTCTGCCTTTGATGCCGTTCTTTTGGCGGTGCGCAGGTCTGTAGCAGGACTGTTGTAATGTCCGCCGCGAATCGCTCCGGGATATAGTTTTTTGATTTCAATGGTAGGATCTTTCACTTGCTTATCCTTCCTGCTCTGGTAGGTATCCGCTGCATATTGGTCTGAGGTCCATTCCATTACATTGCCAAGAATATCGTACAATCCCCAAGGATTTGGCTTTTTCTGCCCAATATTGTGGGTAATGTTTCCGCTGTTGGCAGCGTACCAAGCGTATTGATCCAAGAGTTTTTCATCCTCTCCAAAAAAATACCTGCTTTTTGAACCTGCCCTTGCGGCATATTCCCATTCTGCCTCGGTAGGCAGTCTATAGAAAATCCCCGTCTTGAGATACAGCCATTTACAAAATTGAATCGCACCGTAATTGGTCATTCCGATGGCCGGCTTGCCCTCTTTGCCCATCCCGGCTGTCATGTCAAGATACGGGATACTCGGTCTGCTAAGACCGTCTACCTGTGCAGGTAGGGCTTTTTCTGCAATGGCGACCTCATAATTTTTGTCCAAAAAGAGTTCAAAAATATCCCAGGTAATCTCATGCGTTCCCATCCAAAAGGGAGAAATTTCTACTTCATGGACCGGACTTTCATCCGGCGTCATTCCCTCACTTCCCATCATGAATTTACCTCCTTGAATCGGTACCATTCCAAAACTTTGACCCGAATCAGGAATCTTTTGGGAATAGGGAATAAAAGCTTCTTGCTCGAAAAACTTCCATGAAGCAATTGTCACCAATACGGAGGAAACCATCACTACAAGAATGCCAGTTCTTTTCAATATATGATTCATATCATCGGTTAATTTGAGATTGTTAAGCTAATTATGGGATTCAAAAGAAATTGATGGATGGGTTTTTATCTATGGTCATTTGCTTTCTCCAATCGGTATTTCGACTTCTTCTCCCCAGACATATTTTGCAAACCATTGCCAGTTGTGCCAAGTGGCGGCCAATCTTTCTTTGGGTTTGGTGATGCCATGTCCAAAACCTTTGTACACCACCAATTCGGCAGGGACGTTCTGATCTCTTAATCCCTGAAGCAATTCATAGGCATTTGGAATCGGAACCCTTTGGTCAAACTCCCCATGTTGGATCAATGTAGGGGTTTTTGCGTTTTTGATGTTGGTCATGGGGGAAGTTTTGCGGTAAATTTCCTCATTGTCCCAAGGATTGGCTTTCAAGTATTGGATAGTAAATGGATGGATATCCGTGTTGACATAGTAGGTCATCCAATTGGAAATACCCGCACCCACACTCACTGCTTTGAACCTGTCAGTATTGGTAGTCAAAAATGCCGAAATATACCCCCCCTGACTCCATCCCATCACACCCATTCTAGTCGTGTCGATCAGGTTGCTGGCACTCAGGTTATCCACCCCGCTCAACACATCCCAGGCATCTCCCACACCGAGATTTTCAACATTGAGAGATCTAAAAGCCTCACCGTATCCTGCCGACCCACGGTAATTGGGTTGAAGGACAAGGCAGCCTTTGTTCAGCCACTGCACTATCGGATAGACATAGCCCGGAACTGGAGAAGGGGTATCTATCCCCGTTGGACCGCCATGAATCACCACCATCAAAGGATATTTTTTGGTGGGATCGTAGTCTACAGGTTTGTGCAGAACACCTTCTATCAGGGCTCCGTCTTTGCTTCTCCAGACCACCACTTCGCTTTGGGATACTTTCCAATTTTCAATCTGCTTTGTCAGGTTGGTGACTTTTTTTGCAGCAGATTTTTGGACGTTACTTACCCAGATTTCATTGAGTTGGTTTCCGTTGCGGGCATTGACAGCCAGTTTTTCCCCTGTTTGGGAAAAAGAAACCCCCGTCACCATTTCCGGAAATCCTTTCAAGATCGTGAAGGAACCGTCTTTGGGTTCAATCCTATAGAGATGTCTCAGGGTCTTTTGCCAAAAAAGTCCATAAATCCCTTTGGGATTCCAAGTCAGTCCTGATGGATTTTCATCAAGTTTGGCAGCAACTTGCCTGCTGCTTTTGGTACCCAAATCAATGATAAAAATCTTAGAATTGGTGTAGAAATTCGAAACGCTGTCATCCACATGGCTGGTATAAAGCAACTGTTTAGAATCCGGTGACCAATCCTGAAAGCTATCAGCACTTGGATTTTGGACCAAAATCTGACTTTGTCCGCTTTCCAGGTCCAAAATTGAAATATCAGATTTAGCAAATGAATTGATCAGGGGATTGGGCTGATGATTGAATGCAACCATTTTTCCATCAGGAGAAATTTTGAAAGCATTGACATTGAAATTCCCTTCAGTCAGTCTTTTTGGCTTGGCTCTCGTGATACATTCATTTGTAGTTTTGAGAGAATCGGCCGATTCATAGCAAGGTAACTCAGATGGATTGGGCTGGTTTGGATCAAAAGCGATTTCCCATAAATGCGTCAAGGAATAATCTTTGTCATCCATAAAGAAACCACCGTACCTGCTTTCGATTTTCTTTTTGGAGGGATCATCCTTTTCCCTTTTCGCAAAAATCATCCTTTTTCCGTCAGGATGCCATTGAAATGCACTTACACCTTCCTCTTCTTCTGTGATTGCGATGGACTCTCCACCATTTAATCGGATCGCATGGATTTGCGTTTTATTTCCTTTGTCAGCCAAAAAAGCCAGCCACTTGCCATCGGGAGAGAATGCCGGAGCAAAACTGCTGTTTTTAGGATTGTTGGTAACCTGAAAGGGGTCACTACCGTTTTTGACCAGCCATATCTCTGTATCAAACCGATTTTCTTTCCAGTCAGAAGCCTGTTGGGTAAAAGCTACAAGGTCTCCATTTGGAGACATGACCACTGCACCAACACTTCTAAGAGAGATAACTTCTTCAAAAGTCGGGTCCTTTTTCTCATTTTGGGCCGAAACCTGAACAGTAAAGGCAAGAACAAAAGCTGCCAAAAGGAAATATTTCATATAATTCGTGTGGTTAAGGATCCGAAAAGGTTGAAAGAATTTCAATTTAACATTTGGAACCAGAATTTCATACCAAATTTTGATTGCCGATTTTTTAACATCCAAATAAATCTTGATTGATATTTTTCCATATCATTAACATTAATGGTACATTATTAAATATAATGTATTTTTTTAGCTATTTTATTGAATTAATTTTAATCTAATGGATGTTTTACTAACTTTGAATCATCAAGAAAGACAAATGGTCTTCTTACACATTGTAGGGTGTTGAAATTGGCAGACAAGCCCTCCGGTCTCGGGGGTAGGGATCCCAGCATAAAGCAAACATGGAGCTCGTGTTTTGCCTAACTGCCCTGTGGAGGTTCGAATCCTTCTCCTACAGCATAGATCACAAAATAAGAATGAGGGCAAAAGGCACTCAAAAAATTGAAAACTTTATATTGTAGGGTGTTGAAACTGGCAGACAAGCCCTCCTTTCTCGGGGGTAAGGATCTCAGGATAAAGCAAACATGGAGCTCGTGTTTCGCCTAACTGCCTTGTGGAGGTTCGAATCCTTCTCCTACAGCTGGTTATTTTGGGTTTATTGTTAATTGACTAAAGCTGTGAGCATGTATTCACAGCTTTTTTATTTTTTTAACAATCGGAATTTTTTACCGAAGATTGAACAGAGTCTACGGAGTTGGAGGGAGCAAAGAATCGAGCTCGTTATTCGTAAATCTTAATTCCCAATTTAAATTGTACTTACTACATTCCATCAAAGGTCCGTTGGCGTGACCTTCGAGGCAATAAACGCAGGGCGGAATGAGGCGAAAAAAGTAATTGCAAAAACCGAAATACTCGTCCAAAGAAAATCGGACCAAATCATCTTGACAGGATATGCGTCCACAATCGAAGAGGATATCCCTAAAGTGACAATGCCAAATCTATCTTGAATCCAACAGATCAAAAATCCTAAAACCAAGCCGATGACCGCTCCACTCAATCCTATAATAGCTCCTTGCTTGAGATAGATTTTTTGGATGAGACTTTCTTTGGCACCCATCGCAAACAATATGGCATTGTCTTTCTTCTTTTCTATTGCAAGCATAGACAAGGAAAAAAAGATGTTGAAGGAAGCCACAGCCAAAATGAAACTCAGGGTCAAAAAGACAAAAAGCTTTTCAATCTTGATCGTCCGGAGGATTTGGGCATGCTGTTCATCGGTATCTTTGACCGTAAATTCCTCTCCCAAGTATGAAATCAACCTGGCTTTGACATCTTGAATGTTTGCGCCCTCTTTGACTTTCACCTCAAGGGCAGTTCTCTTTTGACCATAATTGAGCAACTTGCTGACGAATCCAATGGGCGCTAGGATATAATTATCATCAAATTCCTTCTCCACACTAAAAAAAGCACCCGGCTTTAGAATTCCTTTATTATACAACTGACTTGGGTCAATGGAACCTGCACTTCTTGGGGCTTTGGGATAAAAGACCTGAAGCAAATCCAGATCATTGTCGAGGTCGACAGAAAGAAAGAACCCGACTCCCCGACCCATGATCGCCTTTGGCTGGTTTTCGGTGCCTAAGCTAAGATTTCCCCAAGTAAAGCCTTTTTCAAACCTTCCCTGCTGCATGTAATTTTCGGAGACGCCCTTTAAGCGTGCAAGGTGCTGGTAATCGCGGTATTTGAATAGGGCATTGTCTTCAATCACTTCTGTCAAAACTTCCACCCCTTCAATTTCGGAAATGGATTCGAGCCATTCCGTTTCGGCTAAAAATGATTTGCCCATCTTGGATTCAATCTTCAGTTCTGCATCAAAAGAGGCATACAAACCTCTGACCAGGTCTTCCAAACCATTGAAAACGGACAAAACGATCACCAAGGCCATGGTTCCCACAGCCACCCCGATCATCGAAATGCGGGAAAGCACTGTGATAAAGTTCCGTTTCTTTTTACTACGGAAATAACGATAGGCTATAAAAAAGGAGAGGTTCAAGGATCGTGAAAAGTTAATTATTCTTCTTCATCCTCATCTGTGGCCTCAGGTATATTCAGGTCTCCTATGACCTTATCCATATGCTGGGCATAAGTAGCGGAATCATCTATAAAGAAAGCCAGTTCAGGAACAATCCTCACCGATTTGCCGATTCTATTTCCCAGATGTTTTCTGATTTCGCTTTTTTTATCATTTAATATTTCAAAAACAGCGCGGTCCTTGTCTACCAAAAAACTGAGGTATATTCTCGCCACACTCAGGTCAGGACTGATAATCACCCTCGAAACTGTGATGAAGGCAGATCCGATAATATGCTTTGCTTCTTTTTGAAAAATTCCACCCAATTCCTTTTGGATAAGTTTATTGAATTTCTGTTGTCTTTTACTTTCCATATCTCTAATTATTGTGACAAATTTAGTGAATTAAATGCGGAACACTTAATTTCGACCCTGCAGTTTGTCCAATCCTTAGAAATAGCCTCAGTTTGTTAAGTTTTTTTAGAATCAACGATCCGTTTAGGTTAATCGCCATTTTGGGGATTATGCTGCTGATGAGTGCAGTCTATATCTGGATAGTGGATATTCCTATCCTTCAGCCTGAGATGATCTGGATGCTTTTGGGTGAAAGAATGGCCGAAGGCAAGCATATGTATATTGATATCATTGACGATACTGGACCTTTATCAGCAGGAGTCTATTGGGTAGTGTACCTCTTATTTGGCAAATCTTTACTTTCTTATAAAGTTATTGCAGCTTTTTTTGTCCTTTTCCAGGTAGTGTATGTCAATTACCTGTTTATCAGGTACAAATCATTTGAAGACAATACCTATATACCGGCATTTGTGATGACGGTTTTGTTTTATGTTTCTTTCGACCTGGTGACGCTTTCGCCCGCATTGATGGGAAGTACCTTTATCGTGCTTGCTTTGGGACAGTTGTTTTCACAGACAGTATTACAAAAAGAGGGTTCGGATGCGGTATTGTTGGTAGGTATTTTTGGGGGTATTGCCGCTTGTTTTCATTTCCCTTTGGCTACATTTCTCCCCTTCTTGTTGGTTTCGGGCATAATAGTCAGTGGTTTTTCCTTCCAGCAGATTATCGTTTCTTTGATTGCATACGCCATGCCACTGGTATTCTGTGCCTTGTACTACTTTTGGATTGATGGTTTTGAGGCCTTCTTTTTCGAGTTTACCATTGCACCCAGACTTATCGAAAGCTATGCCCATGTTTCCTACCGAGATTTGGCTTTGCTTTTCGCATTGCCCTTATTCTTTTCAGTGCTGGGCTTTTTTGTAGGTTTTATTGTAAAATCCCAGACAGTCAACCAACAGAAGCAGCTTCAGCTGAATCTTATCTTTTCCATTTTTGCGGTTTCCTCTCTTCTGTTGACCAACAGGCGCACACCTTACCAATTTATCGTCATCTTGCCTGCTTTGGCCTATTTCATTTCACTTCTTTTGGTGGTATATAAGAAAGGAATTGCCATCCAAGTGCTTACAGCAATATTCATCTTTGGACTTCCTGCCATTGGCATTGTATGGACTTTGATGCAAATCAATACGGGTAAAATCGATACTTATGCTGTAAAAATCGAAGATAAACACCAGATTTCTAAAGGAAAAAGGATTCTTGTTCTCGGGGAAGATTTGGGATATTATCATGAATCCTCTTTGGCCACACCCTACCTTCATTATCGCTTATCAAAAAATATCATCCAGAATCAGGAGGACTTGGAAAATACGGTGGAGGTATATAACAACTTTCTAGAGGAAAAGCCGGAAATAGTCATTGACGAGGATGGTGTTTTTGCCGAACTTTTGAAAAGTATTCCGATTCTCTCTCAGCAATATGAAAAGCAAGGGACAAATTACTTTCTCAAAAAAAATAACTAGTTTTTTATCTTGATAATTAAATAATTTTTATTTTTTTAATTCTATTATTATCACTTTTTCAATTGTAAATAATCGATTTTTTATTGCTATGTTTATAATCCCTGTTTCTATCATGCATTGAACATTCCGAATCAAATTATTCTCGTGTTTGGTTTTGAATTTCAAATGCCATTCCAAAACAACCTACTCTAAATAGGCTTTGAAATTTTAGGATATTCTCACTTTTAAAAAGCAGACGACAATGGAAAATCACTGCATCATCGGCAACAACACATTGCTTTCCAAAGGACTTAATCAGGTGTTGGAAAATTTTGAAAGGACAAAGGTGGTTTTATTGACCTTTGGTGAATCTTCAACAATGGATTTTAACAAAAGTGAAAAACCGGATTTTTTATGGATGGATGTAACAAACGAAATAAAACCTGCTTTGAAAATCTGTCAGCAATTCAATAAAAAATTTCCTGAATCAAAAAATTTCGTGTTTTGTGACAACAAAGATCCCCTGATAGTCAAAAATTTTCTAAAGGCAGGAATTTCAGGGTATTTTCTTCCGCATTGCAATACAAAAAATATCAAAGAAGCAATCAGTCAAAGTATCAAAGGGCGGATTTATATTGATCCAAAACTCCGGCATTTTTTAACCCAAAATATTCTAGACATTGTACCCGCTGTTCCGGCGAAACACTCTTTGACAAAAAGAGAAAAGGAAATACTGCAGCTAATCGTAGAAGAATACACTACACAGGAAATCGCAAATAAACTTTTCATAAGTTTTTGTACCGTAGAGACCCATCGCCTCCACCTGATTCAAAAAATGGGAGTGCGCAATACTGCCGGATTAGTCAGGGAAGCGGTCGCAAGAAACATCTATCCCATATCCATGAATTCCATGACTTTTTAAAATCCATATTTTCATGGATTTTTTTGCGGGTTTTAATAGTCAACTTTGAATAACCACACCATCTTGGGGTTTTAGATCAATCGATTTTTCCCCAAGATATTGTTTTGATTCATTTTTGACATTTTATCTCGCAACATGATAGACCAGGTTTTAAATACGGTAATTGTTTTGTTGAATGCCCATATCGGCACTGCAGAACCTGATGTGATGCTTGGTAATCTGTCCATGGTGGATTCTGCCCAGGCCGGAAGCGAAAGCAATATTACTGACCGCGTGGTAGTATCCGTGGTGAATATCCAACAAGAAAGTACACTGAGGAATATGGCTGCCAACAGGCAGATTTTCGATAATTCGGGACTCCCAAGAGGAGTGGCCCGGAATCCCGGAATTTTTCTAAATATCTACCTGCTGATTGGGGCCAACAAAGAACAGTATAATATCGGTCTACAAAGGATTTCCCAGGTCATTGCTTTCTTCCAGAGAAACTCAATTTTCACAGTCTCGGAAATCCCTACTCTTCCCGATTTTGGTTTGGATAAAATCCTTTTTGACCTCCATTATACAAATTTTGAGGAGTTGAATCAATTATGGGGAATCATGGGGGGAAAATATATCCCTTCCGTGGTGTATAAAATGAGGCTTGCTTACATAGACAGCTTGGAGGAGGGTATGGAAATCCCACTTGTCAAATCAATCGATGCTCAGTTCAACAATATCCCACGCTGACTATGGACAGGATTCTTTGGAAGTTCGAAAAGTTATTTTCTATCCGGTTTGCCCATGAAGCATTCCCTTTTTCCGCTGCCAATGGAGGTATTCTCACAGACTTCATCAGCATCGAACCAGACCTTCTTACAAAATCACTTTTCAAAAAACATGACATCCATTTCAGAATCAGACAGGACATGTTGCTGTGTTTTATCAGAATCAATTCGGCTGAAGATACTCCTTATTTTAGGCTCCCAAATGGTTTCAGTGCGCGATTTTTATTCGAAATCAAGAATTCCTTAAAAGACCAAACACAGGTTCCCGCAAACCATGGCAAAGAAAACCTATTCCGGTTTCGGATAAATGTCAGGGCATCTGCCAATTCCATGTCACTTTCAGGGGCTACTTTAGGAACGCTCACTTCTAGGGATACTGTCCGGATTTTTACTCCCGGCAATCCCGGAACCTGGACCACTGCTACAATCAATCTAAGTGGAAGTTTTGGTGTCATTGACCTTGTGACTGAAGGCTCGAGCACCCATCGATTATTTACGGATGTACCTTCCCAATCTCTATTTTATACTGCTGCAAATGGTAATGAAAATGAACACTTGTTCACCATTCATTTAAACAACTGAAAAAATCAAGAAACCATAAAACCATTATCCAATGTCACAAATCAATGAATCCGCCATTAAGACACCGGGAGTCTATATCAATGAAATCCCTCTCTTTCCTCCTTCAGTAGCCCAAGTCGAAACCGCTATTCCGGCATTTATCGGCTATACGCAGATTGCTATTAATGAAATCGGGGAATCCCTTCTGAATGTTCCCACCAAAATTTTTTCCCTCAAAGAATATGAAAATTACTTTGGGAAAGCTGAAAATGAACAAGGCATAGCTGTAACCGTCGATATCACCACCAATAGTGGCGTGAGGGTTTCGATGACAGGTGATGCCACCATCACAGATCCATCGGAGTATACGATGTATTATAACCTCAGGATGTATTTTACCAACGGAGGAGGACCATGCTACATTATTTCTATAGGAGACACCACAGGAGCTGCAGATCCCGGGGATTATGATGATGGCCTCTTGGCTTGTGAAGCGGAAGATGAACCTACTATTCTTGTATTTCCTGATGCGGTCAATACACTAAATGAAGCTGATTATTATACCTTGGTTTCTTCTGCCATTGACCAATGTGCCAAACTTCAGGACAGATTTACCATCCTTGATGTGCATACTCCGGGTACCAACAATACCACAAGTATCAGCGACTTCAGAGATGCATTTACAAAAAATGACAGCCTCAATTATGGAGCTGTATATTATCCATCGCTAAAAACAACTTTTGATTTTGCATTCGATGAAGCTGAAGTAGATGTCACCATCACTACTGACGGAACAGCAGCAGGAGCGGTAGCATTATCAACTTTGGTCAACACCGAAACTGCGATATATAATTTTGCATTGGCTAAAATCAGAGAAAAATTAAGCCCAACATTGCCACCTTCTTCTGCTATGGCGGGGGTTTATGCCAAAGTGGATGGGTCCCGGGGTGTATGGAAAGCGCCTGCAAATGTTTCTCTCAACGCGGTATATGACTTGACTGCCAAAATCAGTGAAGCAGAGCAAGGCAGTATGAACATAGATCCAACTTCCGGGAAATCAGTCAATGCCATCAGATTTTTTCAAGGAAAAGGATTTTTGGTGTGGGGGGCGAGGACATTGGCAGGAAATGACAACGAATGGAGATATGTTAATGTCAGGAGGTTTTTTATCATGGTTGAGGAATCGTCCAAAAAAGCCACTATGCAATTCGTATTTGAACCTAATGATGCGAACACTTGGGTCAAGCTTCGGGCCATGCTTGAAAACTACCTGACACTACTATGGAGACAGGGGGCCTTGGCAGGTGCAAAACCTGAGCATGCATTTTATGTACGATGCGGGTTGGGACAAACGATGACGGCACAGGACATCCTGGAAGGAAGGCTGATAGTCGAAATCGGCATGGCTGCAGTCCGTCCTGCAGAATTCATCATCCTACGCTTCTCTCACAAGATGCAGGAATCCTAATGGCTTTTCACTTAAAAAATTCTAAAATCATTTAACCTAAAATATCATGGCCAATTATCCTCTTCCAAAGTTCCATTTCCAGGTTGACTGGGGCGGAACCAAAATCGGATTTACAGAAGTAACCGGACTTGAAGTAACCATCGAACCAATTGAATACAGAGACGGCGCAAGTCCCGAATATTCCAAAATCAAAATGCCGGGGATGCAAAGCTTCTCCAACATTACCCTGAAACGTGGCACCTTCCAAGGCGACAACCAATTCTATCAATGGTGGAATACCGTGGCTTTGAATACCATAGAGAGAAGGGATCTGATCATTTCTTTGTTGGATGAAAGCCATGCGCCGGTAGTCGTTTGGCGGGTAAAAAATGCCTGGCCCATCAAGGTCCAATCTACGGACCTCAATGCTACCGGCAATGAAACAGCCATTGAAACCCTGGAAATAGCACATGAAGGTCTCACCATGATAAACGAGTAGCCATGTTTTCATATCCACCGGTAGGTTTCCATTTTTCAGTTGTATTCCAACTGTTTCCCCAAACGCCAAATGATTTCAGGTTTCAGGAAGTCAGTGGCCTTGATATGGAAATGATGATGGAAACTGTCATCGAAGGCGGCCAAAACAGGTTTACGTGGGAATTACCAGTCCGTGCAAAATACTCTGATTTGGTGCTGAAAAGAGGCATGTTCATTGGTTCGGGAATATTGATGTGGTGTAAAAACGCATTTGAAAACTTTGTCTTTGAACCGGTCAACATCATCATCAGCCTGCTTAACGAACAGCACATTCCTATCCAATCATGGTATGTGGTCAATGCCATCCCAAAAAAATGGTCTGTTTCGAGTTTCAATGCGGAACAAAGTTCCATAGTCATTGAGTCCATTACCTTGAGCTACCAGTATTTCAATATAATCAGCTTGGATTCTGCTCTTTCTATGGCTGGCAATATCAGCGCTTCAGGAAGTGTTGGAATTTAATCCTTTTCTTATGCCAATAGAAATCAAAGAACTCCAGATCCGAGCAGCAGTGGGAAACAATGCCGGGAATTCAACTCCTCAGAATTCCAGTCCACCTGATATGAATCAGATGAAGCAGGAATTAATCAAAGAAGTGACAGAAGAAGTCTTGAGAATGATACAGCTAAAACTCGAAAGGTAATGATCGATCTTGGCCAAAAAGCCGAAAAACTATACGTACAGGCCTATTCGGATGCAGAATTCCAAAATCCTGTACCTGACAACAAGTTCAGTGCATTGGTAAATCCTGCCACTTATAACGTTTCGTATAAGTTTGAATTTGACGCTACTCAGGCTCCGGGCACATCAGGCGCCAACATGAAATTCAACAGGATTCTTCCTGGTGATTTCCATTTTGATTTTCTTTTTGATGCGACAGGAGTGGTCAAAGACATGTCGGTATTGAGCCTCGGGATCGCCAATCCCTTTGAAAAGCCAGCCAATGTCACAGAGCAGATTGAAGCATTCAAGCACAAAATCATTGATTACCAGTCTGATAAACACAGACCTTATTACTTGAAGATCCATTGGGGAGAACTTCTCTTCAAAGGTGTCTTGAAGCAGATGGATATTGAATACAAAGTCTTTGCTCCCGATGGCAAACCTATCAGAGCCATTGCAAAATGCCAGTTTGCGGAGAGTATTGCAGATGTGGAAAGGGCAGCAGAGGAAAACCGGGAAAGTCCTGACATTACCCATGAACGGGTTTTTAAAGGTACAGACAGGATCGACCTTCTCACCGAAAAAATCTATGAACGTGATATCCATTATATCAATGTTGCCAGTTTCAACTCCCTTGACAGTTTTAGAAATATCAAAACCGGCTCAAAGATTTTCTTTCCACCACTAGCAAAATAAACCCAAGACAATGATCTCAACCGACCGACATGAACTTGTGACCTCAAAAATCTTATTGGGCAACGGTCCAGGTGCGCCGACTGATCAGGAAGTATCCGGTCAGATCCAGGTCATTGACATGACTGTCTACAAGGAACTGAACAAAATACCATTTGCCGTAATCAGGGTCGTAGATGGTTCGGCTTCGGATTCGGATTTTTTGATTGGAAACAGCGCTGAGTTTGCACTGGGAAAAAGCATTGATATCCAATTTGGTTACAATACCGAGGACCGATCTGTGTTTAAAGGAATCATCATCGGAAACTCCCATGTGATCAATGGAAGTCAGACATTGCTCCAGGTTACCTGCAAGCATGAATCGGTGAAAATGACTGTTTCAAAGAAAAGCAGACATTTCAATGAACTCCGTGACAATGAAATTGTAGAGAATATCCTCCAGGAAAACGGTCTGACCGATTTGGATATTCCAACTTTCGGGAGTCAACATGAGCAATTGGTTCAGGCCAAAGTCAGTGATTGGGATTATATTCTCTCCAGGATTGACACCAATGGTATGGTAATGAGAATGAACGGAAGTACTTTTTCTGTTTTCAAACCTGATCCTTCTCTAGAAGCGGTCCTATCACTTACCTATGGAGAAGACATCATTTCCATGAAAATGGATACAGATGTAAGGACCCAATCCACTTCGGTAAGAGCATTTTCATGGGATTATACCAATCAATCTTTACTAGAATCAGAAGGGGAAGATCTCGCGGGGGCATCTCCGGGAAATGTTCAGACATCGGATTTGGCTGAAATCAACGGTCAGGAATTTGAAATCAAAACTGCTGTTAAACTTTCAAACGAAGCCTTGCAATCCCTGGCTGATGCAAAAAAACAGAAACAGGCTCTTTCCAAAATAAAGGGTAAAGCGACCTTTATGGGAAATTCTGAAGTTAATCCCGGCGATTGGGTCGAGTTAAATGGAGTAGGTGAACAATTTAGCGGAAAAGCATTTGTAAGTGCTGTTCAGCATCAGGTAAGAAACGGAAATTGGGAAACAGAAGCGACTTTAGGCTGGCATGAAGATTTTTATGCCGAGAAATTCAATTCACACTCAGCCAGTTCAGGAAGTGGACAATTCTCAGGAATCCATGGATTGCAAGTCGGAGTCGTCACAGACATCATGGATCCTTTGGGTGAGGGCAGGGTCAAGGTCAGACTTCCCATGGTCAATATAAATGACGAAGGGATTTTTGCCAGAGTGGCAACTTTGGATGCCGGGAACAACAGGGGCACATTTTTCAGACCCGAAATAGATGATGAGGTAATTGTTGGTTTTATCAATGAAGACCCTTCCCATCCAGTCGTCTTGGGCATGGTACACAGCAGTGCTAAGCCTACACCCATGGAGCCTGAAGATTCCAATGACAAAAAAGGCTATGTCTCCAGGTCAGAAATCAAAATTACAATCCATGACGGCGACAAAAGCATAGTGATAGAAACTCCAGGGGGAAGGAAATTTACGATGGATGATACCTCAGGCACTGTTAAGGTGGAAGATCCGATCGGTAATGTCATGGTGATGGATGACAATGGGATTTCAATGGAATCTCCAAAAGAGATTTCCCTGAAGGGAGGAACCAAAATCAGTTTTGCCGCTCCCGAGATTGCCATCAAAGCAGATATGAATCTCAGTTTGGAGGCATCTGCAGGATTAAGTTTAAAAAGCAGCGGCACTGCTGACCTCGAGGGAGCAATGGTCAATATCAAAGGAAGTCTGGTCAAAATAAATTAGAAATTATGCCTTTAGCCGCGCGAATCACAGATATGCATATTTGCCCGATGCTCACGCCGGGAGGAACGCCACACGTCGGTGGACCGATTTTGCCGGCGGGCGAGCCAACTGTTTTGATCGGGGGACTTCCTGCAGCCAGACTCGGAGATATGGCAACATGTGCAGGCCCGCCTGATACGATCATTGCGGGTTCGGGGACGGTATTGATCGGAGGAAAACCCGCCGCCAGAATGGGAGATTCCACAGCTCATGGGGGAGTGATTATCATCGGATGTCCCACAGTAATCATTGGAGGATAAAATATGGAAAACATAAACCGCTCATTTCTTGGTACAGGCTGGTCTTTCCCCCCACACTTTGACAGTGAGGGGAGCAAAACCAAAATGCTCAGCGATGAGGCAGATATACAAAGCAGCCTGGAAATTCTCCTTTCTACCAAAAGAGGGGAAAGGGTGATGCGCTCTGACTATGGCTGTGACCTTCACGAATTGGTTTTTGAACCGCTTACCACCACATTCAAAACCTATATCATTGACCTGATCAGAACTTCGATCCTATACCATGAGCCGAGGATTGAAGTCGAAAAAATCGAGCTCAATGATACCGGGGAACTTGAAGGAAGGATATTGATCACCATAACATACAAGGTGAGAGCCACCAATTCACGGTTCAACTTTGTATTTCCATTTTATAAAACTGAAGGAACCGAATTGACATAGACCAATATGGCCTGCAACGACAAAAACCCATTGACCCGAGAAGGAGTGGACCGGTTGACAAGAAAACTGGAAGCACTCTCTCCCACCTTTGCCAAGGTGGACGAAAGGTCTATGGAAGATTTGATTCTTTGGGCAAAAAATTATGCTGCATACCTGAAGTTCAAAGCCCTTGACAATACGGATGCAGGCACTTGGGAGCCTTTGATGAAAGTCGATATTTCTCTGGTTTTGGCAGTTTTACTTTCTCTCGACATGCTCCAAGTGTCCGATTACAACAAGCTGCTCTACAAAAGAATCAAGCTTGGAATAGCTTCCTCTGATGAGGTCGAAGCAAGGTTACAATTCAAATTTCTCTATGATCTACTGTTTTCATTAGTCAAAACAGTAGATGAACAATGCCGATTTTTAAAGGAGGAGACAGATTACCGGCAGACCATTAAATCAGTCATCGAGACCAAACTCAATTCACCTTTTTCTAAGCTTTCAAATTTCAGGGCTGACAACCTCGGGCTTTTTTCGGGCTCCAACCAAACTGATCCTACCTCGCCCGTAAATACAATTGATTCAAACCAACCCTTGTCCCTGACTTATTTTTCACCCACAGCTGAAAGGTTGAAAATTACCATTCCCGGTACAGCTATAAACGAAAAAATCAGCCACGTAATCAACCACAATATTTTCAATAATCAGATTTCCTTACTGCTAAGCGGGATTTCAGCTATACTCCAAAATGCCAAGAATCTTTTTACAAAATCATTAACTGACTATTCCAGCCATGAACCGCATTATGGGCTGTTTTTGACATTCTTAAAATTATTCAATGCCGCCCAAATCAGCCTCAATGACTTTGGTTTCAGGCATCTTGATTTTTATTACAAAGATGTCCTTCGGCTTAAAAACCAAAATCCGATTCCTGATCAAGTCCATCTTACCGTCAGTCTCCAAAAACACATCTCTCAGCATTTATTGACAAAAGGAACGCTTTTCAAAGGAGGAAAAGACCCTAACGGAAAAGAAATGCACTATAGCCTGACCGAAGACGTGGTTTTCAATCAGGCTGAAGTCAAAGAAATCAAGGCGTTTCAGATCCACAACAAAAACCTGTTGGCTTACCCAGTGCTGAATAGTTCCGACGGAATCGGCGGAAAATTTGAAGGCGATGACAAAAGCTGGTATGCATTCGGTGACAGGAAAATGATCCCAACCCAAGAAGCCGGATTTGCGATAGCTTCCAATCTACTTTATCTCAAAGAAGGCGAAAGGAGCATCACCTTGTCAGTGACTTTTGCAAAGCCGCTGAAGGCCAAGACTTCCTTTTCCAAACTTGGATTGTTTGGGAATTCAAAATCCATTCCTTTCAATATTTCCCTGACCGGAGAAAAGGACTGGGTTTCAAAGGACGTTGACGCTTCATTTTCGGACAATCAAAATTTGTTGACTTTAAAATTTTCTTTAGGGGTAGAAGAACCACCGATTTTCCCCTATTCCGAAAAAACCCACAAGAAAAATTTCAATACTGCATTGCCGCTTATGATGGCCCTTCTCGACCAAAGTGCAAGCAACATTTGGTATGAAGACCTGATGGATAATACAATCAATTCCATCAATCTTTCCGTCAATGTTGTTGGAGCAAAAGACCTTGCGCTCAGCAGTGATGGCGGATCGATAGATGCTTCCAAACCCTTCAAACCTTTTGGTGATTTTCCAAAACTAAATGCCAGTTTTTATATAGGTTCCAAAGAAATATTCCAAAAAAAACTGGATTACCTCAAGGTCAACCTTCCTGTTTCTGTCCCGATCTATTGTGAGTATCTGCATGGAAACGATTGGGAATCTTATCCATTTCCCAAAGATGGGGATGGCTATCTGGTTCAAAAAAGCACAGCAGGCAATCTTCTCAAACAAGCTTCTCTTGGCTTTGGAAGCAATGAATTTCTTCAGGCAAAGTCATATGAAGGCTTCCTGAGAATCAGATTGAATTCTTCTTCTTATTCTTTGGCTTCCCACATGGCAGAGGTCAATAAAGCCTTGGACAATATTGTAATCAATTCACAGCAGGGAAGCTTTCAGCCGGTTGAAGCTGTTAGAGTGGAGAGCAAAGCCATCGAGGCAAAAGCCATAGAAATTGAAAACCTGACATTCGACCAAAATCTGACTGCTAACCTTCAAAAGGTAGCTGAGATTTCAGGTCTGCTCAAAGTCTCCGGCAATTCTGTGCCTGTTCCAAAAGAAATCATTTCCGAATCGTTTTCCATTGATTATACTGCCTCCGAAAATATCCCGATCGCAGGCAATCCAAATCCAAAACATGCATTTTTTAACCTGTCTCCATTTGGGTATTACATGCCTGTACCCGGAGAAATGTCGCTTGTCCCCCGGTTCAGCCAAGAAGGGGAGCTTTTGATAGGAATAGCGAAAGCTGCTACTCCCGTTTCTATCAATTTGCTTTTTCTTCTTGCTGATGGCAGTTCCAATCCCTTGAAAAACCAGGAAACCATCACTTGGTCATTTTTGCTTCAAGAAAACCAATGGTCTGAATTTGAAGATAACCAGATCATCGACGGGACAATCAATCTCACCAGAACGGGAATCGTGACTTTGAATATTCCAAAAGAAGCAGGATTGGCACATACTGCCTTGACTTCCGGACTTATTTGGATCAAAGCATCGGTCGCAAGCAACACCGACGCAGTCTGCAAAATCATTGATATCAAAGCCCAAGGTGCTTTGGCTGAATTGGTTCAATCAGATTCTGAAGAAATCGAATTCCGAAGTACACTTCCTGCAGGTACTGTCAGCAAACTTAAGCTTTCGGACAGTGCCATCAAATCCATAACCCAACCTGCAGATTCGATCGGAGGACGGGTAAGAGAAAGTGATCCTGATTATTACCAAAAGGTCAGTGAGAGACTTAGACACAAGCAAAGGGCGGTCAGCATCTGGGATTATGAACACCTCATCTTGCAGGAATTTCCTATACTGTATCAGGTCAAGTGCCTAAACCATACCGGATTTTATGAAAAAAACGGGGAGAATGTTTTCTGTGAAAATTTTCCTGGCCATGTCACTGTCATCTGCATTCCCGATCTCAAAAACAAATCAAACTCCAATCCACTCAGACCTTACACTCCCATAGCCACACTTACTGATACAGCCATTTTTCTGGAAAAATTAAAAAATCCTTTTACGCAACTCCATGTCGTCAACCCACTATTTGAGGAGGTCCAACTGGAGTTTGAGGTCAGGTTT
This sequence comes from Aquiflexum gelatinilyticum, assembly GCF_024741135.1. GTDB lineage: Bacteria > Bacteroidota > Bacteroidia > Cytophagales > Cyclobacteriaceae > Cognataquiflexum > Cognataquiflexum gelatinilyticum. Next base: position 482,516 of record NZ_JANSUY010000002.1, on the reverse strand, counting down.
CATGACTTTATGGACGAGGTATTTTACAGGAATTTTTTGGATATAGAAATCGAGCAATTCCTCTGTCCTTGGGCTTGGCACAATAGCCAAAAAATCACATTTGGAGGAAAAATCAACAAATCAACGCTAATCAATTTTGTGGAGGAAAGACCTTATGTGGATTTTTTGAGTTGCTTCAAAATCCACCACATCATCAGAAACGAAGAAGGAAAAATCTCCAAGAAAATAAATGACTTGGAAGAGATCATTGCTTCAAGTTCCAGATCGGTATTGGTTTCACATTATGAAGAATCCAATACAAGTGCTCCCCGTCATATCATCCAAGTAATCCAAACCTGCGACTGCTGATGAAAACCTCTCCGACCATACCAAAAAATCCCACACTGGCCCATTCCATGGACTATGAGCGGTTACGTCAGGAAGGATTGGCTCATATCGAACAGCTTTCAAGCAATCTATGGACGGATTACAATAGCCACGATCCGGGAATTACCATGTTGGAAGCGCTTTGCTATGCCATTACCGAGTTGGGTTATAGGTCCAATTTTGAAATCAAAGACCTTCTCACTCAAGCAAGCGGCCAGACTTTTTTCACAGCCAGGCAGATTTTGACTTCGGCGCCCTTGACGATTACGGATTATAGAAAACTCTTGGTGGACATCCAGGGAATCAATAACGCCTGGCTTTTTACTGACGGAAAACAGGAAGTCCCAATTTATCTCAACTGTGAGGAAGACAAACTGCAATATGAAAAAACCAATAAAGAGCTGGTATTAAAAGGCCTATACACAGTGCTTTTGGACCTGTCCATCGATCAGGAACTCGGTGATCTCAATACCGGGGATATTGAACTTGAAAACATCGCTTTCCCTCTTTCTCCTATGACAGATATCGAAGCAGGCGAGTTTCAAGTCAAATTCGAGCTTCCAAGTATCAAGGAAGTCAATAAAAAAGTGCTGACAGAAAACCCTTCCAATTTTTCCATAGAAAAAAACCCTTCCAAAAATTGGGTATACAACTTCAAAATTGAATTGCCTGACGGGGAAATCATCGAAATCCCATTCAGGGTAAGCATCCCAAAAAACCCTTCCAAAGGAAAAATTCTTGACAGCCATGTCGCTTTTATGCTCCAAGACCCTGCGTATGGACAATTGATTTTTGACACATACCTGGAAAAAATCTCTAAAGCTGAGGGCATTCTCAAAAATGCAATCAAGGTCCTTCAAGAAAACAGGAATCTGTGCGAGGATTTTATCCGTGTTGAGCCGATCGATTCTGAGGAAGTTGCCTTTTGCTTTGATGTGGATGTAAGTGCAGACACTGATATCGAGCGGGTTCAGGCGGAGATCTATTTTACCATTGAGCATTACCTCAATCCACCTGTTTCTTTTTATACCCTAAAAGAACTGATGGAAAAAGGTATCCCAACGGAAGAAATTTTTGAAGGACCAAGGCTGGCACATGGCTTTATCGATACCGAAGAAATAGAAAACGCGCAGCTGAGGTCGGTCATCTATGCCTCCGATATCATCAATTTACTGATGGACATCAAAGGAGTAAATGGGATCAGAAATTTTCTCATGACCAAATATGACAAAGACGGAAAACCTGTTCCCGGCAAAAAAGGCATCTCTTGGTGCATGCCCATTGTACCATTGCACAAGCCTGTGCTGAGTACTAGTTTTTCAAAAATCTTATTCTTCAAAGACGGCTTCCCATTTCTTTCCCAATATGAGGAAGTCAGGGATACCGTTCAGTTGCTTCATGCCCAAAGATCCATCGGAAAGTTGGTTCCCACTTTTGCCGATCTCCCTGTTCCCAAAGGACGACAAAGAGATACCATGAGCTATTGGCCGGTCCAATATGATTTGCCGATGGTCTATGGTGTAGGAGAATTTGGTCTTCCGCCACATGCAGATGACCTCCGAATAGCCCAACAGCAGCAACTGAAAGGCTATCTGATGTTCTATGAGCAGCTTTTGGCCGACTTCAATGCACAGCTCACCAATGCCAAAAGTCTTTTTTCGACTGATGAAATCAGGCAAACTTATTTTGCCCAATACCTTGGAAGCATCAGGGAAATCGATGGTATCCTTCATACAAACCTTGAAAAAGCCATTGCCAACGATCCGCTCGATCCTGAGAGTCAGGCTTTGTGGCAAAGACTTTATGAAAACCAAAACCTATTTTTTGAGAGAAGGAACAAGTTTCTTGACCACCTTCTGGCAAGGTTTGCAGAGTCTTTTAACGACTATGCCTTACTCATGTACCGGATCAACCTCGATAACATCAGTCTTGAAAAAATCGGGCCCCAAGAAACCGTTGACCTCAAAATCCGGACCCTGCAAGCCTATCCCGAAATCAGTTATTCAAGATCCTTGGCATTCAATTATTTTCCTCAAGATGAAAATTTTGAACTTGATGAAACCAGGCTTTGGGATACCGATAATGTGTCCGGCTTGGAAAAAAGGATCAGCTACCTGACCGGAATCGGGGATTTTACCAGACGGTTTTTGTATTGTATCAAAAACGTGGAGATCATTTGCGAAGAAAAAGAAGTCGGAGAAACAATCCACTGTATGCATTCATTTTCTCTGACTTCCAGAAACGGGATTAAAATGCTTTCAAAGCAATTCGAAGACAAAGCAACAGCTGAAGCGGTATTGGTAGAAGTGATGGAATTGGGAACCAATCCGGAAAATTACCATTACACCACCAAAAAAATAAAACTCAAAAAGCAGAACATCATCATTCTGGAAAGTGAAAAAACCTTTGCCACTGAAGAAGATGCCCTTACAATAATACAAGAAATCATTGAGGAACTGACCCAGGATTGCAATGAGCCGGAAGGCCTCCACCTTATAGAACATCTTCTTTTGAGACCAAAAAGCAAGAATTTCAAATTGATGGAAGTCTGTCTTCATGACTGCGAATGTCCATGCGAGGAGGATATTTATTCCTTTAGGGCATCTGTGGTCTTGCCGCATTGGCCAAAACATTTCGACGATATGGCATTCCGTCAGTATTTCGAAAAGAAAATCCGCGAGGAAGCTCCAGCCCACATCCAACTCAAAGTATGTTGGGTAAGCAATGAAAAGCTCCGTGAATTTGAAACAAGTTTTAAGGCATGGATCAAAGAACTGGCAAGCTACAAGGCTACAGGAAACAACCATGCCACGTATCAGGAGGCCAATGACAGGATGCTGGCAATATTGGCAAAACTCAACTCTGTGTATCCAAAGGCCACTCTTCACGACTGTGAGGAAAGTGATGCCGACAAAAACCCGGTTATGCTGGGCAAAACAATTCTAGGAACTCAAAAATTATAATCATGCAGCCTATTCAATCATACCCCGTTTTTGAAGCTGATCAGGTTTTGTCCAACGGACACCTGAACAACTTGTTGAACTACCTGGAGCAGCAGGAAAGGCTGACGCGTATCAAACTCGCAGGCAGAGGTATCGTCTGCGGGTTGGAAATCAGCACCTCCAATGCTGCTATCCAGATAAGCAAGGGCTCCGGACTGACTTCGCAGGGATTTTTAATTCAGTTGTGCGATACTAATTTCACCCATTTTATTCCCTATTCTCCACCTGTGCTTCCAAATGACCTGTATTTTTTGACCCAGTGTAGTGAGGAAGACAGGAGTAATATCCCTTATTATGGCGCCAAGGATATCCTCCAACTCATCCCTGACAGCGATAAAGACACTGAAGGGAAAAAATCAATAAGTACAATCAATAACCAGGATTATGCCGTTGTTTTATTTCTTGAAGCTGAACAAGTAGATCTCAAAAATTGTGATACCCAAGATTGCAATGACAAAGGAAGCCGGATGGATTTTATCTTGCGGGTTCTTTTGGTTAAAAAAACACTTTTTGATTCAGGCAAAACCATTTCTTTCAACTCAATACTTTTGAAGCGCTACAATGTGCCTGTGGCAGATTTAAAAACCGCTGAGGATATTCTGAATGGTTTTTTGGCAATCACAGACGACAATACGCTGACCAAGCTTTCCGAAAATCTGATTCGAAGTTGGGACAGGTTTGCAGTACCTCTTGGACTTCCTGCCGAAAATCCGCTAAAAGGCCTAAACCTCATCACAGTCAAAAAGAAGCTTTCAGGCAAAACCGGCCAAAGAATTTTTGTGCAGTATTTCTACGATTTTGTGGACGACCTGCTCAAGGCTTATATTGAATTCAGGGCTAAAGTGAGAGAGGTTTTTGGGGAATGTTGCCCCGAAGAAATGGATTTTCCTATGCACCTGACTTTGGGATTGGCAAATGAAAATACCCTTTTGGGAAAAAGGAATGCCCATAGACAATATTTCGAATCATCGCCAATTTTGAATGGGCAGGGAAAAAATGCCGAAGAGGCAACTTTGCTTTTGGAAAGAATGGTAGCGATGGTCAAAGGATTTATGGGAGACAAACTCCAAAGTTCCGAGGCAATCGCCATTACCCCAACCTCTTTGGGAAATGACTTTATCAGCTACAGGGCCATTCCTTATTACTTTGACTGGAAGGCAGTCAATCCATCCTGGTACTTTAGCCGAAGCTACAGTGGCAACCAAAGGTACAATCTCGGTTACCGTGCCGCCCTCCAAACAGACGCTCCTGAACCTGTCAAAAACCCACTCTTGTATGATATTGAGAGATACAATGCATTCAGAATCGAAGGTCATATCGGAAAAAATTACCGGATAGCCCTAACAGAAATCATCCGTCAAAAGCAGCGCTTCAACCTTCCCTTTGATGTTTTGGGACTCAATGCCATCGACCTTTCGGCAATATTGAACGGCAAAGAAATCCGCTGCCATGTCCAGGATCTGGAATCTGACTATAGGGTGATGATCACTGGCATCGTCTGCCAGTTGCAACAAATCATGGCCTATGTCGGAAACCTCCGTCCAAAAAGACCTATTGAACCAAGTAGAGATCTGGGAGGATTGACCCTAAAGCGGGATTTTTATATCTCCAAGAATCTGGTGGATATGCAAAAAACCATTAAGGCGGACCTTTCCAAAAACCAGGCTATCAGCATTTCAAATGCTGATATTATCAAAAACCTCGCATTGAGGGATGTCGAACCTGGTGAAAAGCTTGCGGATTTTTTGTCTAAGGATGTTTCCAATTTCATAATTGATCAAAAAGCTTTTTTCGAATACATCATCAAACAACCGGATCAGTTGCTGATATTCCTGCAGCAATTGGCAGAAATAGTTAAGTACCTGCTTTCATTTGAACTTGACAAGTTCGATGAAGATGCTTACAATAAACTATGGACTCCCTATTCCAAAACCGTAGCCAGTCTGATCAAAGAAGCTGCAAACTCAGAAAATGAAGAAATCAAAAGGTATTTCTCTGAAGGCAACAGCGAACTGCTTTTCAAATGTGCCAATGAAAAACTCTTTGCCCTCAAAGAAGAATACGTCAAAAGACTGGAGCAATACCACGCAGCCATCAATTTCAATGAGTATTTCAAAAAGCATCCCGGATTAGAACATAAGGCGGGGGTAACCAAAGGGGGTACATTCATTTTAGTCTACAACGGTGAAGTAGAAAGGGTTTTGACTTTGCCTGACCTGACAATACCCAACCAGAACCTTGATTTATTTACAAGAAATACCTTGACAAATGTGTTGGCTAAAGAGACTTTGGCAGTAAAAGCTGAACCTCAAAAAGCCAGTATTTCAACAAGCTTTGGCAAGGATGTGCAAGACCTTGCGATTGCCTCCAAGCGCACAGAATTTGAATTTGCCTCTGACCTGATCAAAAAACTGAATCTTGGAGACTCAGCCAAAAGCGTTCTTGATGCGCTCAATATCAGAGACAAAGAGATTCGAGACCAGGCTACGCCGATCGCCAAAGGTACGGTGATAGCAGATTTCTACCTTCCATACCTCTGCTGCAGTGAGAGTCCACCGATCGCTTATGTAATTCCTGAGGAAAAAGAACCTGATAATAAACCACCAATTGCTGATGCGGGTGATGACCAATCCATAAGGATTGCGAACCCCAATACTCCGGGGACGGTAACTTTGGATGGAAGTAATTCTTCTGATCCCGAAGGAGGCCCGCTTATCTTCAGTTGGACATTTGAAGGTGGGACAATGACACCAACTATCACAATTCCTGATAAGGCCAAAACCACAATTACTGGATTGCTGCAAGGAGAATACAAATTTGGTCTTAAAGTAACAGACGACAAAGGTGCCTCTGCTCAAGATTCAGTTACCATTATGGTAACGATTCCTGAGAATAATGCCCCAATCGCAAATGCCGGTCCGGACCAGTCCCTTGTCATCAGGAACCCAAATACTCCAGGTACGGTAACTTTGGATGGGAGTAATTCTTCTGATCCTGAGGGCGAAACACTTTCATTCAACTGGACATTTGAAGGAGGAACCATGACACCTACAATTACGAGCCCTGACAAAGTCCAGACCACAGTGACCGGTTTATTGGTTGGAGAATACAAATTTGGACTGAAAGTCACTGATCCAAGTGGAAACAGCAGTACCGATTCGGTCAATGTCAAAGTAGATGCGAGAACCGGAGAAGATGATGTCAGAACCAAAACCTGTGGTCCACTTAGTGACATTATTAATGCATTTGTAAGATTTGACAGTACAGGTTCCAACGATCTTTTCAATAGGTTTAAAGAAATGTATGACTCCTATGACCAAATACAGGGATTTTTTAAGGCCATGAGAGTCATCGCAAATGAGACTGCTGATAAACAAATCGATTTTTTTGTAAGTGAATTTGTCAGCACAGGATTGCTGTCCCAATTTGTAGAATGGCTTCAGGGGCTTCAAAATTTAATTTTAGAGATAAAAGAATTCAGAAGTTTTGGGTTTGAGCTCTATAGGATATTGAATCTGTTGGCACAATATATAGTGTGCATCCAAAAAGAGGATTTTGATGAGGCTAAAATACCAATGGAAAATATTTTCAAAGTCATCGAAGAACACGCGGTTATTTGGGCCGATATGAGGTCGAGCGGAGAATTCGGAAGGCTTGAGTCCCAGCTTGTACTCAGGATTGCCAACGACACAGGCGTGGCTATTGTACAGACCGAGGAAAATGGCGAGGTAAACACCAAACCGAAATACCTCAACCAACTCAAAAAAATCAGTGGGATCCTCTAAATAGAAATTGAATGTCAGTGCTGCAAAACCATAAAATATATACTGCATCCCTTCAGGTAGATTTTGAAGGGTTGGAGGAAGGATTGGGTTTGCAGGATAGTCTTGGATTGTTCTTCTACGAAAAAATTAAACCGGCTTTAGAGAAGGTATTTGACCGCCATGGAAATCCCAATGAAACAATAGTCTTGGATAAGCTTGAGCTGGATTGTGGAAACTTATCCTATTCCAATTGGGAAGAGGAGTTTTTACAAAAAATCCTTGTCCAACTAGAGGAAAATTTGAAACTCCCACAATTCGGAAAAAAGGAAATAGTCCCTGTCGAAAAAAAGGCTGAGGAAGTATTTACCCACTTTTTGGAAAAAGGATATTTCCCATGGAACAGCCCTTTTTCGAGTCCAAGGGAATTGGAAGATTCAGTGGTGCTTGAAATGTCATTTTTAGAGAACCTCAAAAAAATCTTAATTAAATCTCCTGCCTCCTTTCAGCGGCTATTTGGTTCATTTTCAGAAGATTTTATCTCCAGAATAATCATAGCCTGGTCTCAGAAATTAAATTCTCAAGAATCAGATTTGGTCAAATACCTAAATAGGAGCAGGAATACGGCTCTAAATAAAATCCTGATTCGAACTTTGGAACTTACCTTTTCCGATCCAGACCCTGCTTCATCTGGACAATTTCTAAAAATATTGATCAACCAATGTTCACAAGAAAACCTGTCCGCTCTGGCGGAATATTTTGGTCAGGAATTAGTTAGAGATAGAAAACTCCTAGGTGCATTCACTGCACTTTTTACAGAAGTTTCTAATCCTGGATTTCAGAAGAAGAAAATGATTCTGTGGAAAAAAATCCTGCGAATTGATCCTGAAATTATTTTAAAGCTAAAAAATTCCTTGCCAGAATTGGATTTTCAGATTCTCACCGAAGCCACACATAATGGAATAAACCTTGCCGAAGAAGGAGCTGAAATGGGCTTTTCTGAGTCCCTTTCAGGATTGGAGAAAATAACAAACAAGGAAGAAATGGGACAAGAAATCGAGATTGAATCAGAATTTTCCGGTGAAATATTCGTGGAAAATGCCGGATTGGTCTTGTTGCATCCTTTTTTGACAGGGCTTTTTAGCAACCTTCAATTGACAGAAAACGGAAAGTTTGTGGCTGAATATGACCAAGGCCTTGCTGCAAGAGTGCTTCAATTTTTGGTTTATGGTGAAAATGAATTGACCGAAAATTTCTATCCACTCAACAAAATCCTTTGCAGAATGGGGATTTCCCAGTTTTTGGGAGAAGGATTGGAAATTACAGAATCATCGAAAACCGAATGTGAGGAATTGCTTCAGGCAGTAATCGGACATTGGTCAGTATTGAAAAATACAAGTATTGGCGGATTGAGGGAAACCTTCCTGCAGCGAAACGGCAAAATCAGCCGGGTTGAAAAAGGCTGGAAACTTCAAGTGGAAAGGAAGACTGTGGATGTGCTGCTGGCCAAGCTACCTTGGGGAATGGGCATCGTCAAGTTGCCTTGGATGGAGGACATGATGTTTGTCGAATGGGAATAAGAAAGCTATGGAAGATATCAGAACCATTATTGATTTTTTGGAGGTCAGTACGAAAAACAGACTTGAAAACTTTTTTGAAGGGAAAAGTATAGAAGACTTTAATTCCAAAACATTGATCTTAGACAACCAAAGCACATTATATAAGCTTTCAAGACTTTACAACTTAACCAAAGAAAACCTCCTCCTGTTGACAACGACTTTGGTGCCTCATATTATTCCCGGGTTTTTTGACAAAATCATTCAAAAATTTCTTCCCCACGGTGGGGATTTTCCTGAATTCGGTGGAGTCAAACTAGATCAACACAGGGGAATGGTCCCCACAGGAGAAACCATTCTTTTCATACTGGCAGGGTTGGATATTCAAGAAAGGTTGAAATACTTACCTCTACTAGACAAGAGCAATCTTCTTTTCAAACATCGCATTCTTTATTTGGAACCAGTGAAAATAGGAGAACCTAGGTTAGGTGGAAAATTGGTCATGGATCCCGAATATGTGGAAGTTTTGACAACAGGGAAAATCTCCCTGCCTTCGCTGAGCATCAATTTCCCAGCCGAGCATCTCCAATCGGAAATGACATGGGAAGACCTTGTGTTACCCGATCAAGTATGGCATCAGGTAAAGGAATTGCAGATTTGGCTCAAGCACAAAGAGACCCTTAACGCAGAATGGGATCTTGGAAGAAAACTCAAGCCGGGGTACCGGGCATTATTTTACGGCCCACCGGGGACAGGTAAAACAATCACTGCCACTTTACTGGCAAAATATACAGGAAAGGAAGTCTTCAGAATTGACTTGTCTATGATCGTTTCGAAGTATATCGGGGAGACTGAAAAGAACCTTTCAGCCTTATTTGACAAAGCAGAAAACAAAGATTGGATCCTTTTCTTTGATGAAGCAGACGCTATTTTCGGAAAGCGGACCGGGGTCAGGGATGCCCATGACAAATATGCCAACCAGGAAGTTTCCTACCTGCTTCAAAGGATAGAAAGCTATAACGGCTTGGTGATATTGGCTTCTAATTTCAGAAACAATATTGATACAGCCTTTATCAGAAGATTCAATTCTATTGTTTATTTCCCGGCCCCAAAAGCCGAGGATAGATTGGCTTTGTGGAAAAAATCTATCCCTGAAAATCTTCAAATGGGTCAGGATCTTATTCTAAAAGATATAGCTGATGGTTTTGAGCTCACAGGCTCCCATATTTTGAATATTATCCAATATATTTCTTTGGTATCCTTAGATACCAAAAATTCCATTCTTACAAAAGAACTTATGGTAAAAGGAATAAGGAGAGAACTGGAAAAAGAAGGAAAGTGAAAAGCAAAAAAAATAAAGTAATCAGGAATTAATTGAGATAGACATGAAAAATTCAGAACTGATGTCAAAAAAACCAACAAACTCACGAAAGGTTACAGGGTTATTTTCTAAAAAAAGCGAAGAAAATGATTTTTTTAACTCTCAGGGAAACTTCTTTAAGCCAAATGGAAGCCAGGGGAAATCCAAAGATGTAATTCCCAAAAATCTCCAGAATAATTTAGAAAAAGGATTGGGAGAAGATTTTTCTCAAGTTGATATTGTTAAAGATTCTGTTGAAACAAGTCGATTCCAAGCACTTGCTTTTACAAGAGGAGAAACGATTCATTTTGCTCCAAATCGCTTTAACCCTGAATCTGAAGAAGGAAAAAACCTCATTGGTCATGAATTTACCCATGTCAAACAACAAAGGGAAGGAATGGTAAACCCTACCAAAAATATATTCGGATCTCCCATAAATGACCAAAATCATTTAGAATCCCAAGCCGGAGATTTGGGTAAAAATGCAGTTAGAGGAATTAAATCTCCACATACCCTATCCAATAATCGCAAGAGAAGTTCCCCGCAAAGCCAAAACAATGTTACCCAATTTGCCCTTCCAGCTGTGGTTGCCGCAATGGGTGCCGCAGAGTGGATAGCGGCAGGTGCATTGGGATATCAAGTAGCAAATGATGCGACATCAGCGGCATCGGGTGATGTTTCCTATACATTCGATGAAGTTGAGGGAGTATTGTTGCCGAGCGGTGGAAGTGATGTTGCAGCACATAAAACCGCACATCCCAGCGCCCAGATTTATGAAGCTACACATAGGTTTGCTGTTTGGGGAGGAACTAGTGATTCCAGGAAAATGGGAATAAAATTCGGAATTACTTTTCTATATGATGACGCCGGTGCCATAGGAAATATTTCACTTTCAATTTTGGATGTTTACGATTGGCCGGGGTGGGGAGGAAGCGTAAATGTCAATATCACACCAAGAAGTTTGGCCTCAGGAAGTGCTTCTTTCAGATTTACTATAAATGTCAATGAAACCAACTCTTGGTTTGTAAGTGAAAAGCCAGGATCAATACAATTGCGTTTGAGAGGTGGCGATGGTGACTTAAGTATCACATCTCATGATTATTTTGGTTTTACAGAAATCGGGTAAAGGCTGAAAAGTCTATCAATAAGACAAATAAGAAAATGATAAAAACTTCGTTTAAAGTAAGTGATAGCCATAAACTTCAGACCAAAATTTCAGGAGAGTCATATTCCCATATATCTGAACTGAGATTTAGATTTATTGATAAAATTGAAATCGGCATTTCCTTTAAATTTGAATCCAACGGAAAAAATTTAAGGATAACGGATGCAAAATTGGATAGAATTGAGAGTGAACAAAATGGGGAATTAACAATAAATGTTTCATTCAACAATACCATTCATCAGGGTAGCCAAGCTGTAAGAATTACTATAAACCTTGCGTATGAATCCTATAACCAAAGTGTCGTCGGAAGTTCAATAGTCAAATTAACCCCAGAGGGTGAATTAATTCAGTATACAAAAACTGACAATGTTTCTGATTTAAATTCTTAGGCATCCTTTCAATTACTTCAAATCCCGGCTGCTTGGACATGCATCCAATCAAAATTTCTCTGACGTCCCAGACTTGTCCATCCTTCATTTTCCCACATACGCCACCACGCTTCATATTCCGGTCTTGCAAAAGTAGCCCTGTCTCTTCCCCAGTGCAGGTCATTGTTTTTTGGATCGAAATCCAAGGCAATTCCCCAACTATGCATACTTGGTTTAGTCCCTCCACGCATTGCCCTGTCATTATAGCATCCTCCAAAAAAATCCAGCCTCAATCGTTTGATTTCTTCGATTCCATAGTGGGCCAGGACATCCTTCAGAACCTTTTCAACACTTGTCTTTACCTTTTGATGGCAAGTAAACCGATTTACAATTTGGCTAGGATTCCAGGATAATTTAAGCGGATAGGCACTTTGGGCTATAACAAGACTACTTCCTTTGGGACCATAGAAATTGTCAAACTCCTGTGTAAACTGCTTGGGCCATCTACTGACCGGTAGGGTGATTTCCTCAGGGCGCCAAACCGGAGGCTTTTGTCCCTTGTTTCTAATGAAGATAACGGTCTCATAACCGTGTTTTGTATCGGGTCCCCAATATCCATCCAAAGGTCCAGGATCAACTCCATATTCTTTGCAGATTAGTTGGACAGATCCGATGAGTTTTCTCTTCCCTGACCAGTCAGATGGAATTTCAGTTAACTTACTTATGGCATGTAGGGTCGAGGGATCCATGTTTCCATTTACTGCGCCTTGGAAATATCCTTTTTCGGTTAACCAAGTCTGTACAAATTTGATCAATTCCGTTGTGCTCATTTTTCAAAATAATTTAGATTCCAAAAATTCGACAGGTAAAATACAATACTTTGCCTTTCAGTTATTTAGATTTTAAATTATGCATTTCTGGTAAAAAATGAAAATGACTATTAAGTATTTTTGATTCTTCTTGCCAATAATTACTCAAATTTTTTACCCACGAAAATTCCTAGACAAAGGCAAACTTTTTTGACATTGGATAAAATTTTTTCAACCTATTTAAAAAAAACTAAAAGTAATTTTATTTAAGAATTCGGATTCCCACCATACATTTTTAAGTATTTACCTTAAATTCACCCCATGGAAAATCTACCCTCTTGCCCAGCCTGTAAATCTGAATATACTTATGAATTGGATGGCAAATTTGTCTGTCCGGAATGTGCTTTTGAATGGGAAGCTGAGGAGGCAGAAGCTGAAGAGGGTTTGGTAGTAAAAGATTCTAACGGGGCAATATTGTCAAACGGGGATTCTGTCACCATCATCAAAAACCTTCCCGTCAAAGGTGCTGCGCATCCAATTAAGGCAGGCACAAAAGTGAAAAACATTAGATTGGTAGAGGGTGACCACAATATCGACTGCAAAATAGATGGATTCGGATCCATGGCCTTGAAGTCTGAATTTGTGAAAAAAGCTTGAAAGGAAGTATGAGTTACGAAGTACGATTTTTGATTTACGGACATTTTTCTAGCATTTGGGCATTTTTAGTATCTCGGTGGGTTTTAAAGGAATCTTGGAAAAACCTGGATTGAAGTCCAATTGAAGCGGCAATGGATTGTCAACCGTGGACTGTGGTCAATTCACTTTTTTTCCATCGTCTAAGGCCTATCAACCATGGACAATGAACAAAAAAAATATCCTCCCCATTTTCATGAGGAGGATTTGTTATTTACAGGCGATTTTATTCACCCTAGTGGCATGTCTGCCCCCTTCAAATTCTGTGGTCAGAAATATTTCTGAAAGCTTTGACGCTAGGTCAAATGAAATAAACCTTGCAGGCAAAGCCAATACATTGGCATCGTTATGTTGTCTTGCCAAAGCTGCCAAGTCCTCATTCCAGCACAGTGCTGCCCGGATTCCCTGATGTTTGTTGGCGGTAATTGCAACACCGTTGCCACTGCCACATATTAAGATTCCCTGCTTGAATTCCCCGGCTTCGATGGCATTACATAGCGGATGTACGAAATCAGGATAGTCAGCTGAAGCCGAAGTATACGGACCGTAATCCTTTACCTCATACCCGGCAGCTTCAAGCACATTGATCAATTTGGTTTTATATTCAAAACCCGCATGGTCTCCTCCGACTGCAATTTTCTTATCCATTGTCTTTGTATTTCAAGTTGTCTTCCAATTCTTTTTTGGCGCGCTTCTTCTCTAGCCTTTTTGCTACCTGTATCCCCACTTCATACAATACCAAAATCGGCATTGCAATTAAAACCTGACTGATTACGTCCGGTGGAGTGATCAAGGCAGAAACAATCAGGATGACCACGATAGAATGTCTTCTGTAAGATTTCAACATCGCTGCTGTCACCAAACCTGACATGGAAAGGAAATAAATCACAACAGGAAGCTGAAACATAATGGCAGAAGCCAATACCAGCATGGTCAAGGTACCGATGTAAGACGTGATGTCAAATTCATTGAGGATGCTTGGATCCAATTGGTAGTTTGCAAGGAAGTTGATAGAAAGCGGTGCAAGGATAAAATATCCAAAAGCGGTCCCCAAAAAGAACAACAAACTGACAAAGAACACCGCACCACGGGCCGCTTGTCTTTCTTTGGAATAAAGCCCGGGAGAGATAAATTTCCACACTTCCCAAAATAAATACGGAAATGAGACGATCAATCCCACTACCATACTTGAGGTCAGGTGCATGGAAAACTGTCCCGTCATCTGCCTGCTTTGGATGGTAAAAGGAAGTGTATCTATACACAAAGGAGGTACATTAAAATAATCAGAAATCTGACAAAGTACCCTGTAGGTGATGAAATCAACTTTGGAAGGACCAAGGATTACAACGCCGAATACAATACTCTTGGCTAGAAAAGCAGCAACGGTGAATATTAATATGGCAGCCGCAGACCGCAGCAAGTGCCATCTCAACTGCTCCAAATGATCCAAAAAGGACATGCCCTCTTCTTCCTCTTCTTCTTTATACTGATCTAAGGCCACGCTTTTTTAGAATAATTAATACAATGGAAACTGAACCATCCAACCGTTGACTTCAGATTTGATTTTGGCCAATTCTGCCTCATCACTATGGTTTGTCAATGCCCTGTCTATGAGGGATACGATTTTGCGCATGTCCTCTTCTTTCAACCCACGGGTGGTGACAGCCGCTGTTCCCACTCTCATTCCTGAAGTGACAAATGGCGATCGGGTGTCGAAAGGAACCATGTTTTTATTGATAGTAATGTCAACTTTACCCAAGGTCTCTTCAGCCAGTTTACCCGTCAGGTCTTTATTCCGGAGGTCAATCAGCATCATGTGATTGTCTGTACCACCTGAAATAATCTGGTAGCCTAAGCCCACAAATGATTCAGCCATGACAGCGGCATTCTTTTTGACTTGCAGGACATAGTCCATATACTCATCTGAAAGTGCTTCTTCAAATGCGATTGCTTTGGCCGCAATGATATGTTCCAACGGTCCGCCTTGAGTTCCGGGAAATACGCCTGAATCCAAGAGAGAGGACATTTTTCTCAATTCACCTTTTGGTGTTTTCAGTCCAAAAGGATTGTCAAAATCATCTCTCATCAAGATCAATCCACCCCTAGGTCCACGGAGGGTTTTGTGGGTGGTAGTGGTCACAATATGGCAATACTCAAGAGGGTCATTTAAAAGTCCTTTTGCAATCAAGCCCGAAGGATGTGAAATGTCTGCCAATAACAATGCCCCAACTTGGTCCGCAATGTCTCTCAACCTTTCATAATCCCAATCCCTGCTGTAAGCAGAAGCACCGCAGATCAACAGTTTTGGTTTTACTTCCAATGCTTTAGCTTCAACTTTGTCGTAGTCAATTACTCCTGTCTCTTCTTCTACACCGTAAAAATGCGGTTGGTATAATTTTCCTGAAAAATTAACCGGAGAACCGTGTGTCAAATGACCTCCATGTGAAAGGTCAAAACCTAAAATCGGATCTCCCGGATTAAGGACAGCCAAGAAAACAGCTGCATTGGCCTGAGCGCCGGAATGTGGCTGCACATTGGCCCAAGTGGCACCAAAAAGTGCTTTTGCCCGATCGATTGCAAGTTGCTCGATTTGGTCTACAACTTCACAACCGCCATAGTAGCGCTTTCCCGGGAGGCCTTCTGCATACTTGTTGGTCAATACACTTCCTGCTGCTTCCATCACCTGCTTGCTAGTGAAATTTTCCGAAGCAATCAACTCAATTCCGGTTTTTTGACGGTTTTCCTCTTTGGTAATTAGGTCAAAAATAGCCTGATCTCTTTTCATGGGGGGGTATTTTAATAGGTCGGCCAAAATTAGTTTTATTCGATGGATTATCCAATGGAATATATACAAAAGCGCTTGGATAAAACCATTCGAAAAGGCATCTGCCTCATTTGATCTGTTGCAAATGGAATTTATTTCAAATTAACTTTTTCAAAGTTTCAAATATCCTCTTTGCTATCCTTTCCATACCCAAGTCACCAGGATGTTTAGCCACACCTTCATGGAGAAATAGCCCAATGGCCATATTCTCTTCCTTTGATCCAAGATCTGTCAGGTTTACAAGTTCCCAACCGTTTGTTTGGGCAGCCAAAATAAGTTGCTGATTCACTTTTTCGCTGTACCAGAAAGTAGTTGTGACGATGACTTCCATCTTTCTGCCGTTTGCCAGGTAATCAGAAAATAATTTGATTGATTCTGCAAGTGCATTCCCATTGACCTCGGTTTCTCCGATATTTTCTCCAAATCTGATAATCAGGATGTCGGGATTAAAATCTCGGAGATGATCATAATAAGAAAAGTCAAAGGATTCAAAGCCTCTTTCAAAAGGATACACGTTTTCCCTTTTCAGATTAGCCTCCGGCTTTATAGATTTGACCAAAGAGCCTAACACAGAAAAATAATCTTTGTCCCCAGCACTTGCCGCCATGCCCCAATTTCCGTTCCAACCGATTTCAGAAGCCGGCGGATGCCAGGTAATGCTGTTTCCGATAGCAAGTATTTTGGGATCAGATTTTGTCAAAGATGGGTTTTCCCTTGGTTCCATACATGCATTCAGTCCCAAAAAGAAAACCCAAAATATTACCTTGACAATCTTGTTCATTTATAGATATTTATTCCTTTCAAAAAGGAATTCTGACATTCAACGCAATATTTCTTCCCATCTGATTGACGCCAAAAGGCCTAAAAAGGGAAAGGTGATCCAAGTAAGCTTTATTCAAAAGGTTGGTTCCACTGACATAAATATCCATGGTGTTGCTTCCGATTTTTAGGTTCCCACCGATATTCATCCCCAAAAGGAAATAACCCGGAGTTGCCTCCTCCAAAGGTGCTGCTCTTTCCTGATCAAAAACCAAAGAACCCAATAGGCTGATGTATGGTTTTTGGATAATCCCGATATCTTTCAACCTGAAATCTACATTTTGATTCCAACGGAATGCCGGAATATAAGGCAGGTATGTCATGTCATTTCTTCTCTGTCCGATGACCATAGCGTACGAAGTCGATCCACTGATCCATTTGATGGATGTTGGCTGGATATCCAATTCGATTTCGCCGCCATAAAGCCTGGCATCTGCCTGCTCAAATGACCAAATATCCAAATCTTCCTGCACTTCTCCGGTTGGGGCAAAGAAAATATAGTTGTTGATGCTGTTATAAAAAACTTCTCCGGAAAGCGCAAATCCTTTGCCGCTGTAACGGATACCAAAGTCAGTCTGAATGTTTTGTTCTCTTTCAAAGGACGCATTTCCTTTTTCAAATCTTCTGGTTCCGGGATGTACGCCATTGGAAAACAATTCCGCCAAATCAGGAGCTCTGAAACCCTGCGCAATGTTTAACCTGAATCTCCATTTGTCATCCGGTCTAAAGGTAGCCCCACCACTCGTTGTCACTCCATCGAATGTCCTCTCAAGTTTCCTGTCTTCAGGTTCTCCAGGCAGGATAAACCCAAAATCGATAAAATGAGGAGCACTTGCATCTACATTTACTTTTCTATAATCATACCTCAATCCACCTTGAATTACCCATTTGTCTTTGTTATAATTCAATAAACCATAAACAGAACGGTCGTCTTTCCTGGCATCAGGGATCAGAAATTCTAAAGCGTCGTCATAATTGATCGTGTTGAGTACAAAGCCCTGAACGCCAAATATTGCCTCCAAATGTGAATTCAAGGACTTAAAGTACTTGAGGTCATACATTACATTGGTCTGGTTCAGACCCAAATCCACACTTGACCCACCGGATTCCAATTCTTCCCGGAGGTTTTTATGCAATCCAAAAGTAGCTTTAAACTTATCCTCTCCCAAAAACACATTGGTTTCGGAGGAAAAGAAATGGTCAGTTACATTTTGATAAGGAACTTGGGTACTGCGGTCTCCTCTAAAAGTTGCCAACTCATCTATGGCGTTTTCATCCAAAATTCCGAGCTTCTGTTTCATGTACGTATACCTGAGTCGGGTATCACCCCATTTCTTTTGAAGACCGACACCTGCTTTCAGGTTTTGGGTATTGAATCTTGTGTTTCCCATAGTCCTGCCATCACCGTCAATGTAATCGGCATGGGATTCCAAGGCCCCGTTCATCGACCATACAAAACCATTTTCTCCGGCTCCTTTCACTCCGACCTCTGACCGAAGTCCAAGGTTATTGCTGTATCCACGCAAGTTGACATACCCGTCAACATCGCCTTGGGCAGCATCTTTTTCCTCTATCAAGTTGACCACACCTGCCATCGCTCCTGAACCATAAATCAAGGAAGCAGGACCTTTGATCAGCTCCACATTTCCTATACCTGTTTCAGTCAATCCCAATCCATGGTCAGCGCCCCATTGTTGGTTTTCAAACCTTCCTCCTTGGTATACTGACAAAACCCTGCTGAAAGAAAGGCCTCTGATGACAGGTTTGCTGATGCCGGGTCCCAAAGAGATTTCATTTACTCCCGGGGTTCTGGTCAATGCTGTCATCAGACTTGGTGAAGGCATTTTGAGAATTGCCATTCGGTCCACCTTTTCGATGCTGATCGGTGAACTTTCCTTGCTCATGATATAAGCGCCGGAAATCACCACTTCGTCAATATTGGTGGTGGATTCTTCCAGTTGGATGACCAGGGACTTGGCCGAATTGCCAGGCCTGATTGTTTGTACCTGAGTGGAATATCCGATAAATGAAATTTGGAAAGTAATGTTTTTCTCAGGAAGAGAGGTGATTTTAAAGTTTCCATCTAAGTCGGTAACCACGCCGCGGTTAAGTTCGGGAACGAAAACAGAAACACCCGGCAAAGGAGAATTGGTATTTTTATCAAGGACACGTCCTGTGATAGTAAGATCTTGTGCTGCCAATACACCAACTGAAATCAGGGTAAAGGCAATAACGAATAATAGTCGCATTGCTAGAATTGCTAGAAAGTAAGAAAGAAATTTAAAATGAAATTGAGTTGGGTTATAATGAACTCAACAAGGTAAAAATCAAGCAATAGCAGGTGGCCCCCGATGGTCAAATCCCAATTGGACTTGGGTAAAAAACTCAATAGAATTTAATGAAGATTCAAAACTTTGATCAAAAACAATAGATTCAGGAACTGGAACTTCAAACTGATAAACAATATAATCAGCATGTGCGAGAAGATCCAGGATGATCAGTTCCTCCTCTGTATGCCCATGGTCAGGTTGGGATTCTTGTTCTAAAGTCAGAATGGGGTGAGCGTGGGTGATGATCTTCCCATTCAACTCATGAGAGTGAAAAAACAATACCCCATTAGCCAAAATGCTGAGCATGAGGGCCAAGCTGAAATGACTGAGGAATGGGACTATGTTTCTAAATTTTTTCACTTATTTCAACAATACAGACAGATAACACAAATATAAGTAAGAATGTTAATCAAAAATTACCATTCATACTTTTTTGGTTTTCAGATTTCACTTTTAGAACTGTCAAAAAAACGACCTTTTGACATAATTTGAGTAATTTTCCGGTATGATTGATTTCAAATACAGACCAAAAGAATACTTCGAATCCGGATTGACTTCAGTTTTGTTGATCCGATTGGACTTCCCCGAAAGTCAGTGGGGTGAAGTCATTAGTATCTATGCCAACTTATTAGACGGAATGATTCACTTTGAAGCAGTAGATTTTTATGGCAATGACATCAACTTAAGCCCCGCCAAAAGCTTGGATCCTTTGTCCACACAAGAGGTAATTTATATGCTGGAGACTATGGAAGCTGATTGGGAAAATTCTCATGGAAATATGGGATTGACACTCTTGGGAATCCCGGAAGTGGACAGTAAATATTATCCTGAGCTGAAAAAATATTTTTCCGAAAAAAGGAAAGGTTTTGGATTGGATTAAAAATCCAACATGGTTTCGTATGCACGGGTCATACTATGGTAAGTTCTGAACCAATATTCATACGTCTCAAAAGAAATACAGTCACTGATTTCCATTCCCTGAAAATTTACTTTTTTTATGCTGTTGGAAGGCAGCCAACTCCTCAGGTCATTGGCCTGATCGATGGTGAGTTGGGAGAGTTGAACGATTCTTTTTCCTTCGATGACTAATGGGATCAATTTCATCATTTCTCAATTATTTTATTACAAATGAAATGGAATCTCAGCCGGAACTGGTTAATTATAAATTACGATTGTATTAACTTTAGAATTACCCTATTTTGGCTTTCGTAAGTCAATCTGTTTGTAGGCCAACATTCTTCAGAACATGCTAAACATCAGTCTCATTGTTGTTTTTTTACTTTTGGGTATTTTTTTTCAGCGGTTCAAAATCGTTCCTCCCAATACATCCAAATACCTGAACAACTACCTCATCTATGTGGTCCTACCTGCTTTGGCTTTACGGTACCTACCCAAAATCGATCTGAATCCAGAGCTATTGTTACCTGTGGCTTCCGCTTGGATTGGTTTTGGGCTTTCTTGGCTGATCTTTGGAACACTGGGCAAAATATATAATTGGGGAAATTCCGTTACAGGTTGCCTGGTCATCACAGCAGGATTGGCCAATACCTCATTCGTCGGAATTCCTATCATACAGGCACTTTATGGAGAGGAGGCTGTACAGATTGCTTTGTTGATTGATCAGGCAGGATCCTTTATCATTGTCAGCAGCGTCGCTGTAATAGTAGCCTCAATCTATAGTGTTGAGAAAAAGAGGAAAAGAGACATCAGCAGAAAGATCCTCACCTTTCCTCCATTCATATTTTTTTTGATAGCGATAGGGCTGAACGTCTTTGAAGTGGAAATTGGTGCGAACATTGATTTTATCCTTCAACTCATCACCATCACTTTGACGCCAGTAGCTTTGACCTCGGTGGGATTACAGGTAAAAATGGACTTTGATGCCTTCAGGTCAAAATTTTTGTGGTATGGATTGGGGTACAAACTCGTCCTGATTCCTTTTGTGATTCTGATCCTTTTCAAATATGTGTTTCAAATGCAAGGTCTGATCTTTCAGGTTTCTGTCATGGAAGCTGCAATGGCGCCGATGATTACCGGGTCGATAATTGCCATCACCCATGATCTCGAACCAAAACTTGCCTCCCTTTTGGTAGGAATTGGGATACCGCTTTCTTTTTTAACTTTGGGAATCTGGTACTTTATCGTGGCCTAATTAGCTTAACGCCATTAACAAATAACCAATTAATTAACCTTCGTCGTATCAGGCTTGGCAGGCTTGGGCTTCAACAATCCCTTTAGTACTTTCTTGGCTTCGTCTACTGCTTTGGTTTTTGTTTCCTCTATTTTCTTGTCTGCTTCTTTCTTGACACTGTCCTGAACCATATCAGCCTTGAGTTTCAGTTCTTTTTTCAAACTGTCCTCCGCCGCTTTAAACTGCTGGGTTACTTCCTGTTGGATAATTTCTTTTTCATTGTTCACTCTTGATTTGAGAGAATTTGCAAGTAGGGTTTCAATACTGTTGCCACCTGCCAAACCAACTTTAGGCGCATTATAAGTTCCTCCAAGGCTGATTGCCACCGGTATGATTGTTGATTCGTTGACTTCATTTCCGGAAATAGCCGCCAAAAGTGTATTTGCTTGCGCCCCGAATTTTCCTGCAGGAACCTGCATGTTGACCAGGTAATTGATGGTCCCGTCAAAACCGGTGCTTCCTTGGATATTTGCCTGATAGTCCCAAAGCTTGACATCAAAAGGCTTGACATCAAGAACACCGTTATTGATTTCTATTGGAATAGAGATGTTTTTAAGCTGAAGTGTATTGGTGTCATTCAGCTTGGTAAGACTCGTCACACCTTGGATGATCGGACTGTCTTTGAACGCTGCTTCTGCCACTTTCAATAACCCTTTCCCATCCAATGAAGAAAGAATTGGCATCATATCCTGTCCCAATTTACCCGAGAAAGCCAATGTGGAATTGAAGTTTCCGGCGAGGTGCTGGGCAATCGGGGCAAAAGCCTTGACCGTATTGAAAGATTGGAATGCCTGTGGAATACTGAGATTGGCAAGATTAAGGCTGAAATCAAATTTAGGTTCTGCCAAATTGCTTGGATCGTAAGTGCCATTTAGAGTCATCTGACCACCAAGTGTCCGCATAGATGCATCAGAAAAGCTGAGGACACCATTTCTAAGGAGCATATTCCCCTTGACTTCTTTCAAAGAGAGGTTATCATACAAAACTTCTTCAGCTGCCACAGACATGGAAAAATCTATATTCTTTGGCAATTCGATGACTGTCAGTGCAGCAGTATCTGCTGGGGTAGATGCGGTCATCCATTCATTTACATTGAACTTGCTTGAAGTCAAACTCAACTGTCCTTTCAAAGTCTCGTCTTCTTTAAGGAAATAATTCAGGTAGTTGGAAAGGAATCCTGTAGCCTGAATTGGGCTTTGCCCCACCTGCGAATCAAATTGGCTTAATGAAATACGGTCGGGAGAAAAATCAGCTTTTGCCTGATTGATCTTGATGCCTTGAGGAATATCAGCAGAAGTGAAGGAAAATTGATTGATGCCGACATTGCCACGGGTATCAAGTTTTCCATATTGACCATCTTCTACGTCTTTATAGGAACCTTTGGTCTGGATATCTGCTTGGATTTTTCCTGTCATGTCCATCCCTTCCATAGGAAAAATTGCTAAAATTTTACCCAAATCCACTGTTCCGTTAACAGCACCATCCCAGTTAAGTCGCGTAAAATCATTGATTTTTAGCCTTCCGTTGATTGATTCTTCTTCAAGGACAAAACCAAATTGATTCAGGTCCACAATAAAGTCGTTCATTTTTCCTGTATTGTTCTGAACAGAGGCTGAAACATTCAATTTGTCAATCGGTGCAGGATAATCCGCGCTTTTGATGTACCCGTTGCTGAGCAATAATTTGGCATCGATGTTTGGGATAACTTGTGCTACAGAATCATATTTTCCTTTCGCCTTTGCATTTACATCTAAAAGTCCCTTCAAAGTCAATCCTTCAATCGGGAAAATGGATGTCAATTCCTCAAGATTCAGTTTTCCGATCAAAGCTCCATCCATTTCATAACTGGTCAGATTTGCCAAAAAGAAACGCCCAGAAATCGGATTGCTACCAAAATCAAGGTTGAAAGTAGGAATATTAATGATGGTATTGTCCAGATTGTTAGTCTCATTTTTTGCCTGAAATTCAATGTTTACATTGCTAACAGGCCGTGGAAGATCCGGATATTGGAACATCCCATCTGTCACATTCAAGGATACATCAAAGGAGGGCATGCTGGTTTCATTATAAATACCTTTTACAAAGCCTTCAAAATCCATGTTACCGGAAGTTTTCAAATCGGAAAAACTCTCAGTATAGATTCCCGGTACCAACGAAAGAATGCTTTTAAATGTATTGTCTTTTCCCCCAAACGCAAGGTCTATTTCAATGTCTTCGGCAGGCATGGCTATGAATCCTGTCAAATCAAACAAAAAATCGTTGAGGGCAAATTCCCCTTCTCCAAAGGCAAACTTCATATTGGCCATGTCGATGTTCATGGTCGTTTCTCCTTTGAATTGCTTGCCTGAAAGGTAGCTGATGCCATCATAGGATATATCCCCGATCAGGGCATCCATTTTTAAAGGAAGGTCATATACATCTGCGGTAAAGTCTCCACTTCCTTCAAGGTTGACATTGCCCAAGACCATAAAATACCCGAGCGACATGTCATCATAGATCAAATTAAGGTCATTGACTTGGATCAGATCAACTGCAATCTGAAAGTTGCTTTCAGGAACTGTGTCTGCTTCTGAAGGATAGGTGATATCGTAGTTGGCGGTCCCATCTTCCAAAACCTTGACAAACAGACTTCCGCCGTCTAAGTGGATTCCCGTCAATGTCGGGATATCTTCAAACAAGATTGACTTTAAGTTAAAATCCACTTGTAACTTATCCATATGGACCAAGGTATCAGATTGGAAAGGCTCGTTTCCTACAATTCCAAAATCTCCAACCGTAGCCGAAATATGAGGGAATCTTTTAAATACACTCAGGTTGACATTATTGATGTCATAATAAACTTGGGCATTGACTGAAGAGGCGATTTCTTGATCTATGCGCGCTATGATTTTGTCTTTGAAAATAAATGGCAAAGCAAAGAGAGAAACAAGTAAAAAAATAAAAATACCGAATATGATGAGCAGCGTTTTTTTCATGATTGAATGGATTAAGGCAATCTTAATAACGGAGGAAGATGTTTTTTGGATTCCGATTGGAAGAACCCAACTTTTCTATTTTTTCCAGATTTTTTGGATATCACTTACGAGTTCGTCGTGGATTAGACCATTGGTAGCTACAATTTTCTTACCAAAAAGGTAATCATCCCCCATTTCAAAGTCAGAAACCCTTCCTCCGGCCTCTTGTATGATGATGATTCCGGCCGCCACATCGTAAGGCTTAAGGTCATATTCAAAAAAACCATCCTGCCTTCCACAAGCCACATAACAAAGGTCAACTGCAGCACTTCCCATTCGCCTCAAGCCATGGCATTTTTCCATCAGAAGCCTTAGAACACTCAAATAATTATCAATCTGACCAAAGGCACTGTAAGGAAAACCTGTCCCAATCAGACTTTCTCCCAATGTTTTGGCGGGACTCACATGGATCGGCTTACCGTTGCAAAATGCGCCTTTACCCTTGACAGCATAGAAACACTCGTCAAAATTGATCTCATAGACTACGCCTAGGACAACTTCATCATGAAACTTCAATCCTATGCTTACCGAGAAAATCGGAAGTCCGTGAATAAAATTTGTGGTACCGTCCAAAGGATCGATGATCCAGGTATATTCTTTGCCATTGGTTGATCCTGTTCCTTCCTCAGTGATAAAATCCGCCTCAGGCAAAATCCGGCTAAGTCGGTCAACAATAATTTTTTCAGCCTCTTTATCCACGTAAGATACGAGGTCGTTCAGCCCTTTCTGCTCGACTTTATTGAGGTCAAAGGATTGTCTTTCTTTGCGGATAAATGCGCCGGCTTCCTTGGCGACTATTTCTGTTTGTTGGAGGATTGGTAAAAGGTCAATCATATTGCGAGAAGGTTAATTTTATTGAAGTGAAAAATATACCGATGCAAAGATATGCTGTGAATCTATCTGCATTCAACAATTTTCAGGACTTGTTCATATAAGAGAAAGAAGCCGGATTAGTTTTCATTTGAATAGGAATCATTTTTTTGCCTTCCCTGTACTACCAATACGATCTCACCCTTGATAGGATGCTCTTGGTAATAGGCGACAAGTTCCTGTAATGTTCCTCTGACATTTTCCTCATAGATTTTTGTCAGTTCTCTGGATACACTTGCCATTCTATCTGGACCAAATGCCTCGGCAAACTGCTCCAAGGTCTTCATCAACCTATGCGGTGATTCGTAGAATATCATGGTGCGGGATTCTTCCAACAAAGATTCGATCCTTGTTTTTCTCCCTTTTTTATGGGGAAGAAATCCTTCAAAAGTAAACCTGTCATTTGGAAGCCCTGAGTTGACCAATGCGGGCACAAAAGCCGTAGCGCCGGGAAGACAGTTGACTTCAAGACCCGCGTCCTTAGCGGCCCTTACAAGAAGAAATCCCGGGTCTGAGATACCCGGCGTACCGGCGTCACTGACAAGGGCCAACACTTCCCCACGCCGCATCCTTTCTACTAATTTTTCGACGGCTTTATGCTCGTTGAAAATATGGTAACTCTGAAGCGGCCTTTTGATTTCTAGGTGTTTCAATAATTTTCCCGTGGTACGCGTATCTTCTGCCAAGATCACATCAACGGAATTCAGTACTTCTATCGCCCTAAGCGTGATATCTTTTAAATTTCCGATGGGCGTAGGAACCAGAAACAGATTGATCGACTTCTCTTCCGACATATTTAAATCTGATCAATGGCTTTGGCAAGTTTGTGGTCTTTCTCTGTAACGATATTACCGGCATCATGGGTATTGAGTTCGATCACTACGGTATTATAGACGTTGCTCCAATTGGGATGATGACCCTGTGATTCTGCTAAAAAAGCCACTCTAGTCATAAAGGCAAAAGCCTCCTGAAAATCCTTGAATTTAAAGGTTTTGCTTAGTTTGTTATTTTTTTCAGTCCACATGGTTTGATTGGTTTAAAGTGATATTACGCCTTCGATATTCGAAGCCTTTTCATATATGTCCATAATTGAATCGCTGTTTGGCATCAGGGCCTTGATTGTAGCGGAGACATACTTTCCTTGGGAGGAATGTTTTAAGGTCATTTTATTATTAGGCAATAATGCGGCCACTTGTGATTCCCTGCCATTGGGAACGATAAATTTGAACATATACAATGTAGGGAAAGTAGTCTGAGCTTCCAATTTGTCTTTAAAAGCCTGCCTGTTAAATGTATCTTCCATCTTTTACGAATTTAATGGATAAACACCATTGTGTAAAAATAAAATCCATTTGCACAAAAAAACCCGTGAGTAATCCCACGGGTTTTATTTATTTCTGATAAAAATATCAGAAGAATTTATATCTATAATCCTTCACATCTGCAAGGTCTTCTAATGCCATCATGATCATGTAAGCTGTCCTTTGGGAAGCATTCAAAGTCAATTGGCTTTGGTAAGAGTTATAGCTTGCAATGTCTGCAGCAGGAGTCAATGAATTCAATTTGATTACTATGATACCTACATCTTCATGGATAGGCTTGCTGATATCACCTGAATTTTTCAATCCAAAAGCAGCTCCGATTGCTTTAGGAGCATAACCTACGCCTGGCAAAACAGATGCGTTCATTCTGAGGTCAGGCGATTTGTCAAGGGAAGCCTCGTTTGGAAATACGGCCTGCATTTCTTCAAGCGTTGCTTTTCCTGCGAGTTTTTCTTTGATGATTTCTGCCTTCTTATCGTTTCTTACCTGTACCAATACCTGCTGTCTCACTTGATCCAAAGTAGCGGTACCTTCTTCATATTTCTTTTTAAGGTTGGCCACAATGTAAGCATTGTCCAATTCAAACACCGGGGAAACAGATCCTTCGGAAGCCTCATTGAATGCCCATCTGACAACCTCCCTTGCATTTTGTAGGTTATTCAAAGTCCTGGCAAATGCATCTACATTGTTAGCTTGGATGATTCTGTAGCCATCTTTTTCAGCATTGGCTGAAAATTCAGCAGTATTGCCTGAAGTGGAAGCAAAGGAGTCAGCTCTTCTGAAAACTTCGTTTCTTGTCACATCACTTGGACCCAACTCCAACTCGATCGTTGCGATCTTGTAAGAGGTAGTCTTTGGCAATTCAGTAACAGAAATAATATGATAACCATACTCAGTTTCTACCAATCTGTTGATTAGACCTGTTGATTTGGCTGCAAATGAAACATCAGCAAAGGCTTCTACGAAATCCGCTTTGGCAAACCAACCAAGGTCTCCACCTCTTTGTGCTGTTCCGTCTTGTCCATTTTGCGCAGCTGCAGTAGCAAAATCAAGTCCGTTCTGAATTTCTTTGAGGACTCTTTCTGCATTTTGTTTTACTTCGGCTTTTGCGTCATCCGATAATTCTTGCGTGCCAAATAAAATATGTGCCGCTCTCATTCTAGGAGTTCCTTCAAATTTTGAAGTCACCTTGTGGGTAACATATGAGGACCTGTTTGTAAGGAATGGGCCATAAGTTTCACCTACTTGGATATCATCTACATTAGAAGTCAATGTATTTGGCAATTCTTCTCCGGGAGCAACTACTGCAAAAGGATTTTGTCCTTCCGAATTACGTAATACAAAAGCAGAATCAGCGTCGGAAGCTCTTAATTCCTCTGTCAACTTTTTAATTTCTGAAATAACAGCGGCAGAATCTTCAGAACTTGGAATCAACTCAAAACTGATATATTCCAAGTCAGCAGCATTTTTGACTTTGAATTTTTCTGGATATTTGGATATGTAAGCCTTCAATTCACTGTCAGAAACCTCTATTGAGGAATCTGAAATTGCATAAAAAGGAATAAATAAATGATCCACATCTGCAATGCTGTTTGCCATCCTGTGCTCAAGTTTTCCTTCTTTGGAGTTTGCATACTCAGAAGTTGAAAGCAGGTTGTCGTACTTGATTCTTAATCTTCCTTTTGCAAACATTTTTTCCTGCTGTTCCCAGAATGCTACTTGCTCAGGACCTGCGGTTTCGAGGGATTGCAAGAAAGAAATCAGCTGAGACCTGTCAAATTCTCCCGTTGCGGGATTGGTCAGTTGCTGCCTCAATTCGGCGATGATGTTTTTTCCCTGAACCATATCTACCAATTCAGCATCGGAGATGGTCAGACCTAAGGCTTCATATTGCTCTGCAAAAACTTTGTCGACAATCAATGCCTGCCAAGCTTGCTCGCGCAAAGTGCTCATTTCATTTTCGGAAGGAGTTCTTCCTGTATTTTGTTGGAAAGAAATTTTGATCTCTTCGATCTTTCGGATGTATTCCTCATAGGAAACGTCTTCACCTGCAATCTCTCCCACATTGTTTGCGCTACTACCCAAAAGGGTAGAATTAGGGCCCAATAGATCCCCTCCGACGAGGAAAAATATTAATCCAACTGCTATAACACCGATTGCAAGACCTGTTCTTTGTCTGATTTTTTTAATTAAAGCCATTCTCCTGTTTTTTGAAGTGCCGCAAAATAATTCAATCTACCTGTAAATTCAAAATAATATCACTGTCAATAAATTACTTATTGGATTCTGACCCCGAATGGATCTTCACTTTTACTGTTTCTATCCTATGGTCTAGTTTTGAAACTATGCTAAAAGAATATGATTCAAAGGTAATTGACTCACCTTTTTGGGGAATATCCTCTGTAAGGGAGAGTATAAATCCCGCTAAAGTTTCAAAATCTCCATAGGGTAGATCCCAATCATATTTTTCATTTAAATAATCTATTTCATGCCTTGCGCTCAATAAATATTCATGGTCTGAAAGTTTTTGCTCAATGAGATCATCCTGGTCATACTCATCTTGGATCTCTCCAAAGATTTCTTCTATGATATCTTCCATACTTACTATCCCGCTGGTCCCTCCAAATTCGTCCACGACCAATGCAAGACTTTTTCTCTCTTTGATGAATTGGATCAAAAGCTCATTAGCCAAGGCAGACTCCGGTACAATGATAATCGGAGTAAGGATATCCGATACTTTTTTTGGTTTTTTGAACATTTCCAATTGGTGGCAATATCCAATCACATCATCAATGGATTCTTTGTATACGATTATTTTTGAATGGCCGCTTTCCGCAAATACTTGTTTGAGCTCTTCCATCGAATCTTCTATGTCAACCGCCACAATATCTGTCCGAGGAACCATACATTCCCTAACTCGGATGGTTTTGAATTCTATGGCGTTGTCAAAAATCTTAGCATCAAGGTCAACCTTCACATCCTGACCACTGTGGTGTAGGCTGTTTTTAATAAAGCTGTTTAAATCCGTGACCTTAAATACCGGCTTATCTTCATTGTATTCCAATCTAAGGACCTTGGTAATAAACAACCTTGACAGCCCTACAATCATCCATACTAAAGGATACATCAAAAAATAAATAATTTGAAATGGCAGGGAAAATAAAGACAACAGGCTGTTTGGATTCAGCATGAAAATACTTTTGGGTAGGAACTCCCCTGTAATCAAAACGATAATCGTTGACAATACTGTCTGAATGATCACCACATAGGCTTGGTTGTTGAAATTACCATTAAGAATTCTTTCAAGCCAACCTTCAATCAAAGGTTCAAGCAAATAAGCCATGAAAATACCATAAAGCACCAAAGCGATGGTATTTCCTATCAGTGTCGTCCCGATAAACTGTCCGGGTTTTTTGATAAAGTTTGAAAGGATCTTTCCCGAAACTGAACCTTGTTTGTTTTGAAGTTCTATCTGAAGCCTGTTGGCAGATACAAAAGCCATCTCCATTCCCGAAAAAAACGCAGAAAAAAGCAAGGTGATGGCGACGTAAATAAGGTATGGCGATACTATCATTTTGATTTACGGCTTTTTACTTTTTTGATGGGGTTGGACTTTTCAGCCTCTGATTTGAGTGTTGCTTCATTTTTGCGGTACCTGTACCAAAAGAGCAGTGCCACCGCAAACATGAAAACGGGATATGAACTGATCAACCCTGACGTGAAGGTAAGGTGAGTACCGATGATTACCAAGGCTGCGGAAAGAGATAAAATTAAGAAGTCAGGTAATTTCATTTTTATAATCCTTCTCCGGGGAGAATGGTCCTGCTGTTTGTTACTTTAAATAGCTTATATTCAACAAATCTATCATCTGCCTCCATGCCTGTCCCATTGAAAATCGTCTCTTTTTCCTGAATGGTCACAAATTTTTCGGTATAAATTTTCTTTGCATTTGGGTCCCAAAACAATTCTTCTGAGGATAGCTTTTGGTCTTTTTCGAGATTATGGACCTGCACATCACCTTCACCTCTATAGATATTTTTTGTCTTGTCATAGTAGCCTTTATCCGCCCGCATTGTGGAACTAGTGTTACCGTCTTTGTCAAAAAAAAAGATTTCTATTCCTTCTGGAAATTCCAGATCACCAGTCCCAAACTTCATCTGCTTCTTGGCTTTGACCTGAGTACGGATGATGGTAGAATCGCTATGGAAGAGTTCAATGTCCATAGCCAGACCGATAGGACCTTTATACGTCTCCAAAATACTGCTATCGACCTCCTCTCCACAGGAAGCCAGAGAAAGTAAAATGACTATAATAGGAAATCTAATTCTGCCAATGGTACTCATGCCCACAAAGATAGGAAAGATTGCTAAATGATCGAGACCATAAAAAAAGGCAGCCAATTTTGACTGCCTTTTGATTTTATGTTATGTAAACTTAATCTCTTGTAGCCAAAGTTACTGTTTCTCCGATCCAGCAACCTACATTAACAGTCTCGCCTACTTGTCTGCTTTCGGTAAACAATTCTTCTTTGGAAGGGAATCTTGCCCTCGCTTCAGCCATACCTTTGCTGTCACCAGCCCTTGAATAAGCATTGTATGCTGCAATATATATTGCCTGGTCATCTACTCTGCTTATTCCCTTTCTACAATCTCCAGAAGAGCCCATATATAGCTGTGCAATAAGTAACCATGCTTCTTTTGCTTTTTCAGGATCTAATTTAGCTGCTTCAAGAGCTTCAGATCTTGAAGAACTTTTTCTGCCGGCCTGAGCATGAACTTTGGCAAGATCGTAATGAATTTCGGCTTTCTGTACATCATTTTCAGCAAGTGTTAATGCTTTTTCCAACACAGGCTGTGCCTTTTCATATTCCCTGTTCTGCATATACCTCATTGCTCGGACTTGAGATGTTGCATAAGTAGGGTTTTGATTATCAATGATTTCTAATGCAGATAGAAACGATGCAGAACTAAAGCACTTATATTTTACTGAGTAATTAAATATCTGTTGTGCCAAAACCATGTTTGTAGGATCAGCAGTCAATTTAGGTCCCAAAGTATTTTCTATGAAATCGCAATTGATCAATTCCATGGCAACTAATAGGGATTCTACATTTGACTTTGGCGTGGAAACATCTTTACCATTTGCTTCAGCTTCATCCAACAGTTTTGTAATTTTATCATGTATTTCCAAAACCTCAATGGCAGTATAAGCTTTGTTTAACAGATAGTGCCTTCTTACTAAATCAAAGTAAGCTGCAGTGTAGGCCGGATTGATGGTACCGTTTACTTCAAAAGCCCTGTCATAAACTCCAATGGCTTCTGCCAGTTTGGTTTTGTCATCTCTGAAATATTGGTATCCATAATATGCCTTGTTTTCAATCCACTTTGGCTCATTGTCAAAATTTTCTTTTCTAAGGTCATACACCTTCATGACAGAATCCTGATAGATTCTTTTCTGAGCAGGGTCAGTAGTGGCAGCTACTGCACCTTTGTAGACATCCACACCATAGATATAGATGGATTCATTCAACTTAGGGGTGTTGACAAGAAGCCAATAGAGAGGCTTGGTAGCTTCCACAAACTGCTCTGACTTCATATAATCCACATAAGCCGCATTGTATTCACGTGCTTTTGCTTCAGTTTCAGCATCAGTCGGCCAATTCCAACCGTCCTGTGCTTGAGCCATACCTACTAGGCTGAGGGTAAATAACCCGATGAGTGCGTTTTTAAGTTTCATATCTGTTAGTGTTATTCGAATACGCGTTTGTAAAACCAGCTATTGTCATTCAATGAGAATCCTAAGGTGACGCCAAAGTATTCTTCTTTGATCAATCCATTGTTGAGGGTACCTCTCGAACCAAATTTGACTGCAAAGTTCATCAATGATAAACTGTTGATAGGTACTGAAGCTCCAAAATTGATGCCAATATCACTGATCTGAGTCTGGTTCAAGATGAAGGGAGTTTGCTGGTATTCAACGCCGAACCTAATTGTCGACCTTTTGAATATAGAATTGACCGTTGAGAAATTAGGAATCAACTGTCCTCCCAATGCAACCCTGTAAGTATCACCTAGTTCACCCTGAACTCCTGAGAAGGAACGATATTGGCTAAAATTTTGCATTTGAGCTTCTAGACCAATTACAAATTTATTTATTTTTTCATAAGAAATCCCATAACCTAAGTTACTTGGGATAAATACCGTTCCTTTTTCATTGTTCCTGAGGATGTCACCATCCGAATCGGGTTTGCTAGCTTGACCAAAATCGGCAATCTTAGCAAATTCTTT
The DNA here is from genome assembly GCF_024741135.1 of Aquiflexum gelatinilyticum. Taxonomy (GTDB): domain Bacteria; phylum Bacteroidota; class Bacteroidia; order Cytophagales; family Cyclobacteriaceae; genus Cognataquiflexum; species Cognataquiflexum gelatinilyticum. Next base: position 449,779 of record NZ_JANSUY010000002.1, on the reverse strand, counting down.
TCCATTAATATTTCCAAATGCATGATAGGTGGCTCCAAGGTGGATGTTACTTTTGCTGCCTGATTTGAAATAATAATGAACCCCACCTTTGAAAGTAACATCGCTTACAGTCAATCTTTCATAGTATTCAGTTTGGAATCCAAACTCCTCTTCTTCCGGATTCAACAAGGCCAGTTGGTTTGTTCTTATGGTAGATCCAAACAAATAAGAACCATGAATTCCAAGGCTTAAATTTTTGGCTAAAACAAAACCATATGAAAGATATGCCTCCGAAATTCCGCCTTCTCCTTCCACTCTATTGATAGAATTGAAGTCAGAATTGGTCACTTCCCCACTGACAAGAATGCTGTAATTGACACTTGAAATTTCTCCCAATCCCATCCCTAGGGTCCTTTTTCCGGACTTGACAGGAAAAGACAAGGCCACATATGAAATACCTCCTCCATCAATAGTCTGATTGTCGGAGGAGCTCGTGACGTTGATTCTTTTGTAGTTAAGAGCTGCCTGAAAATTAAAAATCGTATTCCTCGTGGTCAAAGCAGGGTTCATGTAATTGACCCCCCATCCGGTACCAAAACTTATACCCAAACCGCCCATACCTTGATTTTGGGTAAGGCCGGCATAATTAAATTCACCCAACCCAAGTGCACTGTAAGTTGAGGAACTTGACTGTGGGAAGGCCTGTGAGAAAATGAAAAAGGTGCATAACACACCCAGAAATCTAATCCTATTGGTAATTGACATTGTAGCTTAATATTCTATTCAATCCATGCAGGACCAAATTAGGGATTACAAATATGTGGTCTTTTGTTAAGCTTTCAAAGATTTTTGAGTCACCTCCACAAATAATGACCTTCAAACCATGGTATTGTTCCTGATATTCTTGGATAAACCCTTTCATTTCAAATTGGATTCCATAATATACTCCTGACCTTAAACAGGAGACGGTGCTGTCTCCTACAAACTTTGGGATAATTCCCTGCTCCAAATCCACCAAGGGAAGTCTTGCAGTCAATTGGTTCATTGCCTTTAATCTCATCTGCAGTCCGGGAGTGATCGCGCCACCTAAATAGCGGTCATTTACATCCATGAAATCATAGGTTATGCAACTTCCCAGATCTATGGCGAGTATAGGACAGTCTTTGAAAATAGTCCTGGCACCTACTACTGCAGCTTTGCGGTCCACTCCCAATGTCTCAGGCGTGGCGTATAAGTTTTTGAAAGGCAATAATGTTTTGGAATCCAGGAATAAAAACTCAAAATCCAACAATTCTTTAAGCCTGTCCTCGGTATATGTCACCGAACTGATGATTGCATGGTCGAATTCCTGAATTTTGGATTCTTCCAAAAACGAATTGAAGTCCTCAAAAATGAATTCTTTCAACAGCATATCATTTCCAAATATGGCTGCTTTGATCCTAGTATTTCCGATATCTACTACTAGCTGTTTCAAATTCAAGTTTTCAAAATCGATAGACTTAGGCGAAATTAGTCAAAATCCAACATCCCACTTTTTGAATAAAATAAATTTAACTTTAGGGAGATTTATTTAACAAAAATTAACCCATGAAGACGCTTACCAATACCTATAAAGTAATCGGACTGATGTCCGGCACATCAGGAGATGGACTGGATATCGCTTATTGCGAATTTGAAAAAAAGGAAAACTGGACTTTTCAGATCCAAAGAAGTGAAACGGTTCCTTTTCCAAAAAACTTGGGAAAAAAACTTAAGAAATCCCATCTCATGAATGGCTATCGTTTATCGCTTCTTGATGTGGAATTTGGGCAATGGATGGGGGAGCAAGTCCGGAATTTTGTCCAAAACAATGGACTTGAAGTCGAAGCTGTTGCCTCTCATGGACATACAGTATTCCATCAGCCGTCCAAAAAACTGAGTCTTCAGATTGGAAATGGCTGGGCATTGCACACTGCATGCGGAATTCCTGTCATCAATGATTTTAGAATGCTGGATGTACAGCTCGGAGGTCAGGGAGCACCATTGGTACCGATCGGCGATAAGCTTCTTTTTTCAGAATATGATTATTGTATCAATCTTGGCGGAATTGCCAATATCAGCATGGATTTAGAGGATAAGAGGATCGCGTTTGATATTTGTCCCTTCAATCTTCTTCTCAACCATTTTGCGGAAATCTGTGGAAAACCTTATGACAAAAATGGAAAACTGGCGAAAAAAGGAAAGCTTTTGAAAAAAGTACTTAAGCAACTCAACAACCTGCCCTATTATCAGATAGAAGGAGCCAAATCACTCGGAAGAGAAGACCTCGACGACTATCTTAAAATATTGGAAGTAAGTGGAAAGCATAAGCCTGAAAATGTGCTCCACACCTTGGTCATTCATTATGTCGAACAAATCAGTAAAATAATGATTCCTCACTCGGGTAAAAAAACAAAAGTCTTGGTGACAGGAGGTGGCGCTTTCAACACGTTTTTTATGGAAAAATTAGGTGAATTCATTGGAGAGGATATTGAAATCACCCAAGCAGATCCCATGCTCATCAATTTCAAAGAGGCCCTTATTTTTGCATTTTTGGGAGTGTTACGATTAAGGGGTGAAAACAATTCGCTCTCAACGGTGACTGGAGCTTTGAGAGACAACAGTGGTGGTCTTCTTCATGGATTATGAATCTGAAGGGCTTTTTAGCATGGAGAATATTTCTATTTTTGCCAGCTATAAACCCAAATAATTACCATGAAAGAACTACTCAAAAAGTTTGAGAACAAACAACCCGAAATTATTTTTGAATGGAGTGACAGCGAATCCGAGGCAGAAGGATGGGTTGTCATCAATTCCCTTAGAGGTGGTGCTGCCGGCGGGGGCACCAGAATGCGAAAAGGGCTTGACAGAAGAGAAGTAGAGTCCCTTGCCAAAACCATGGAGGTCAAATTTACCATCTCTGGACCTGATATCGGAGGCGCAAAATCAGGTATTAATTTTGATCCAAATGACCCTAGAAAAGAAGAGGTGCTCAGACGCTGGTACAAGGCGGTCATGCCATTATTAAAGAGTTATTACGGGACCGGCGGGGACCTCAATATTGATGAGATTCATGAAGTCATTCCCATTACAGAAAATTATGGTCTCTGGCATCCCCAAGAAGGAATTGTAAACGGACATTTTCATGCCACAGAGCCAGAAAAAATCAGAAAGATAGGACAGTTAAGGCAGGGGGTATCCAAAGTATTGGAAGATCCTCATTACACTCCCAACGGTCCAAAAAAATACAAAGTAGCTGACATGATTACAGGCTTTGGCGTAGCGGAGGCGGTCAGGCATTATTACTCCATTTGGGGAGGAAAAATCAAAAATAAGCGTGCCATCATTCAAGGCTGGGGAAATGTCGGGGCAGCGGCCGCTTGTTTTTTAGCAGTCGAAGGGGTAAAAATCGTCGGAATCATTGACCGGGACGGAGGCTTGATCAATCCTGCAGGATTTACATTGGATGAAATCAGAGAATTGTTCATCAAAAGAGAAGGTAATAAACTGATTGCCGATAACATGATCCCTTTTGCGGACCTGAATGAGCAAATCTGGGATGTGGAATGTGAAATATTTATTCCGGCTGCTGCTTCCAGATTGGTGACCAAATACCAAGCTGAACGAATGGTCAAGGCTGGATTGGAAGTGATCAGCTGTGGCGCTAATGTACCTTTTGCCGATCCCGAGATTTTCTTTGGTCCTATTGGGGTTTGGCTTGATGAAAAAATATCACTGATCCCGGATTTTATCGCAAATTGTGGAATGGCGCGGGTATTTGCCTACCTGATGTCTGATAATGCGGTATTGACCGATGAGGCGATATTTGGTGATGTAAGCAAAACGATTGCTGATGCTCTCAACCTTACATTTGATAAAAACAGCTCAAAAACCAAACTTGGAGAAACCTCACTGGAGATAGCGTTGAAACAGTTGGTATAAACGAAACAGTTGGTATAAACATTTTACCAATCATCAGCCGAGAGGCGTTAATTTTAAATTAATTCCTCTCGGAGCTTATTTAGTATGCTGACCTTTTCAATCAAAATAAGTAGTTTAGCGAAAGTAAAGTCCAAATTTGTATATTGATTAATGTAAATTATTGGGTTTTCGGAAACCAAAAACTGTTGAGAAAGACTGCTTAATTTTAAAATTAATGAAGAACCTATTTGCCGTTTTCATATTTGTTTTTGGAATGGTTTTTTTAGCCACTGTTCCCGATGCAAAAGCCCAAACAGAGACCCAATCAGAACTGATTGATGGGGAATCCATGGATCAACATTCGGGTGAAGGCGGTCACGAAGATGGACATGATGTTCATGGTTCCGCTCCTGTATGGCTGGTTATTCCATTTGTGGCTTTGTTGTTGATGATTGCAACAGGGCCTTTATTCTATGAAAATTTCTGGCACCATAATTATCCAAAAATTGCTGTCGGATTGGCTATTTTAGTAGTCTTCTATTATCTGTTTGTTTTGCATAATGTCCATGGTCCCGTCCATGCTTTGGCAGAATATATCCAGTTCATTGCCCTTCTTTCTTCCCTTTATATTGCATCCGGTGGAATTCTAATCGAAATTGATAAAAAAGCTACACCATTTGCCAATGTGACACTTCTTTTGGTTGGGGCTGTGGTGTCCAACCTTATTGGGACCACTGGTGCATCTATGCTTCTGGTACGTCCTTTCATCAGGTTGAACAAAGGCAATATCCAGCCATACCACATCATCTTTTTTATTTTTATGGTCAGCAATATCGGAGGATCTCTGACTCCCATCGGTGATCCGCCATTATTCCTTGGCTTCCTTAAGGGCGTGCCCTTTTTCTGGACAATCGAACATAACTGGCCTGCTTGGATGTTGGCATTGCTCTTGTTGGCAGGCGTATTTTATGTTATTGACAGAAAACTTGGCAAAGCAAATGAAGAGGAAAACCTTGAAGAAGTGACTTATACCAATAAATTTGCCTTGATTGGCTCTAGGAATTTTATTTGGTTGATGGTGATCATTGGTTCTGTATTTTTGGATCCAAATGTGTTGGATTGGGTACCTGCCATCCATTATGATGGGCAAAAATTCTCTTTTGTAAGGGAGATCATCATGTTATCTGTGGCCTACATGAGTTACAGGTTTGCTGACCAAAAAGCCATAAAAGGAAATGAGTTTAACTTTGAACCCATACTTGAAGTAGCCTTCATTTTCATCGGAATATTTGGAACAATGATGCCTGCTTTGGAATTGGTTGGAAATTTTGCCAAATCCCCTGAAGGGGCTGCTTTGATCACCCACAATACGCTTTATTGGGGTACAGGGGTTTTATCCGGAGTATTGGACAACGCTCCAACTTACCTCAACTTCCTTGCAGCAGCCATGGCTTCACAAGGTGCAGAAATCGGCAACATTGAAGATGTCAGAAATTTTGCCCTCAATAATTATGTAGATTCATCATTTGAGCTTATGGCTATTTCACTTGCCTCTGTGTTTTTTGGGGCGATGACTTATATTGGAAACGGTCCCAATTTTATGGTTAAGTCTATAGCTGAGCAAAGTGGTATTAAAATGCCCTCATTCTTTGGGTACATCATCAGGTTCTCACTCCCGATTCTGCTCCCGATCTTATTGATAGTCTGGCTGGTATTTTTTGCCTTTGTCTAAAAAAATTAATTCCAATCCGACCAATTGCTGAAAATTGGTCGGATTGTTACCAAACAACAGAGGCATTGATGATCATCTTGTTAGGTTTCAAAAAAATCACTTTTTGCATGGTTTCTACTACAAAATGGTCAAGTTTGCCGGTCAAGCTTTGATTGAAGATCACACCACGAGTCTCTGAAGTGTAAAATAAGTTTGAATTTTTGATAGAAAAAGAAACTTCTTTGATCACTTCATCCTCATATTTTACTACAATCTTTTGTACTTCCCCCTTTTCGCCTTCCTTCAGGCTATGGATTAGGAACTCAGGACTCCTTTGGGTTTCATAGGATCCTGCCAAACTTGGCCTGCTGATATCCGCTTTAATAAAAAAGTCAAGCTCCTCCAGCCATTTTTCAGCAGTCAAAGTATCTCTTATTGTTTCCTTCTCCCCGTTCAAATTCAATTCTTTGATAATCCCGGCCCCTTCCAAATTCAGAGCTGTGACTTCAATATAATCTTTCACGGGAAAATATACTGTCTCAGAATCGTTCCCATTATTATTTTCAGCAACACATCCTAACAGGGTGACAGAAACCAAAACTGCGATCAAACTATTTTTCATATTCTCTTGATATTTTCAAATCGGTATAAAATGACAAAGAATCCATCCAAATATTTATGAATGAACTCTTTGTCCACAAATGGCTTGATTTATTTCAGCAGGATATTTCCGGTCATTTCGGAAGGTACGGGGACACCCATCAAAGTAAGGATGGTAGGTGCTAGATCTCCCAATTTTCCATCATTTACCATTATCTGATCCTTGCCGTCTACCATGATACATGGCACCAAATTAGTCGTATGGGCAGTATTTGGGGTACCGTCTTCATTGATCATCATGTCGCTGTTTCCATGGTCAGCAATGACGATGAAAGTATAGCCATTATCGAGTCCTGTGGATATCACCTGTTTGGCACACTCATCAACAGTCTCGCAGGCTTTTACCGCAGCTTCAAAAACCCCAGTATGGCCGACCATATCAGGATTCGCAAAATTGAGACAAACGAAATCCACTTCCTTCTTTTTGAGTTCAGTTTTGATTTTGGTTGCAATTTCAAATGCACTCATTTCAGGTTTGAGGTCATAAGTAGCTACTTTCGGAGAAGGACAAAGAATCCTGCTTTCACCTTCAAACTCACTCTCTCTTCCCCCTGAAAAGAAGAATGTCACATGGGGATACTTTTCAGTCTCTGCGATACGGATCTGTTTTTTGCCATGCTTGGAAAGTACTTCTCCTAGTGTATTGTTCAAATTGTCTTTGTCATATAGGACTTTGACATTTTTGAAAGTATCATCATAATTGGTAAAGGTGATATAATTCAACTTGAGTTTTTTCATATTGAAATCCTCAAAATCCTGTTGGGTTAGGACTTGGGTGATTTCTCTGCCCCGGTCTGTACGGAAGTTAAAGCAGATCACTATATCTCCTTCTTTGATGATAGCCAAAGGCTTTCCTGCCTCGTTGACCTGAATAATAGGTCGGATAAACTCATCTGTAACGCCGTTGGAATAGGATTTGGTAACCGAAGCGATGATATCTTTGGATTTTTCTCCCTCTCCATGTACCATGGCATCATAAGCGAGTTTTACTCTTTCCCATCTTTTATCCCTGTCCATGGCATAATACCTTCCAATTACTGAAGCTATCTTCCCGACAGAATGCTGTAAGTGCTCTTTGAGTTCGTTAATATAGTGGATACCTCCCTTTGGATCTGTGTCCCTGCCATCAGTAAATGCGTGGATAAAAACTTCATGAAAGTCATTTGCTTTGGCTGCGTCGCAAAGGGCCTTGAGATGATTGATATGGGCATGTACGCCTCCATCAGATAATAGACCGATAAAGTGAACATTCTTTTTGGATTTTTTGGCATATTCAAATGCCTCGACCAAAATGGGATGTGTATCAAATTCCCCCTCTTGGGCAGCTTGATTGATCCTAACCAAATCCTGATAAACAACCCTGCCGGCACCAATATTCATGTGACCGACTTCCGAATTTCCCATTTGGCCTTCCGGCAATCCGACAGCCAAACCTGAAGCTTGAAGTTTGGAATGAGGGTATTTGCTGTATAGTCCATCTATAAATGGAGTTTTGGCTTTATCTATTGCAGACACCTCCGGATTGGTGGCAATGCCCCATCCATCCAAAATCATTAATACTACTTTCTTATTATTCATGGAAAAAGAAATTGGAATATTGAAAATTGAATTCAATCAACTTGTAAAGTTGCCTATTCTTTATCAAGCGCACAAAATTCATCGTGTTAATTTTTATAATCTTCAGGTACGAGCGCAATGATTCGGTTATTAAATCCCTGAATTCAGAATTTCCTTTTTGTTTTTTCTTAAAAAACTAAAATTCCAAAAAGAATTGGCTTAATATTTGAACTATTTTTTGCCATGAAAAATTTACCTTTTCTTTTTGTGTTTTTATTTGCCATCATTTGGTTTTCTGAAGCCAATGAAGTAAGGAATAATACATTGACTATCAACGATGTATTTACTTATTTTAGAAGCGGTTCGAGCAAAGAGATTGCCAGGTATTTTGACCAGACGGTTTTGTTGAATATCAATGGAAAGAACGGGGACTATTCGAAATCTCAGGCTGAGTATATTTTAAGGGATTTTTTTCTCAAATATCCTCCTTTGGATTTCAATGTTTTGCATCAAGCCGGTTCACCCGGACCGACTATTTTTTATGTGGGTTCCTATCAAAGCAAAGGTGAACAATTCAGGGTCCTGATAAAGGGAAATTCCAAATCAGAGGTGCTGAGAATTTTCAGTATCGACATTATTAAAACCAAAATTTAAGGGTACACCAACAATATTTTTTAATTTTGGGTGTGGAAAATCTACCTTATCTATCAGCGGAAAAAATTCATGAATTTATACAGCAGGCACTCTTAGAGGATGTCGGTTCCGGAGATCATTCAACTTTGGGGTCCATCCCAAAAGACCAATATGGGCAGGCCCAACTTATCATCAAAGAGGCCGGAATCATCGCAGGTCTTGACCTAGCCGAAATGATTTTCCATCAATTCGATTCGAGTCTAGTTGTGGAAATTCTATTAAAAGATGGTGATCCTGTAATTCCGGGAGATATTGGCTTGAAGGTAAAGGGTTCAGCGGCATCTATCCTGACTACCGAAAGACTTGTCCTGAACTGTCTTCAGCGGATGAGTGGAATCGCCACGAAAACATATCAGCTTTCGAAAATGATATCCCATACCAAGGCACGCTTGATGGACACCCGCAAAACTACTCCAAACTTTCGAATGATCGAAAAATGGGCTGTGGTACTTGGCGGAGGCCTCAATCACCGGTTTGCTTTATATGACATGGTTATGTTGAAGGACAACCATATTGATTTTGCGGGAGGAATATCCAATGCAATCAGGAACGTAAGGCGATATTTGGAAAAAGAGGGACTCCAACTCAAAATTGAGGTCGAAACAAGAAACCTAACCGAAGTCGAGGAAGTTCTTGCTGTCGGAGGCATAGATTATATCATGCTCGACAATATGGACTACGACACCATGCGAAAAGCAGTCAAAATCGTAAACGGCAAATACCCTCTTGAAGCATCAGGAGGTATTACCGAAGAAACATTAAAAGATGTGGCCGAATGTGGCGTTGATTTTATCTCAGTCGGTGCATTGACTCATCATGTGAGAAGCATGGATATCAGTCTTAAGGCCTATTAATTTCGATATTAATTGATATATGATATACATGGATATTGAATCCGGTAGAATGCCTAAATAGGTTAAAAAAAATTGAAGTTTTTAGATAATTAAATTTTCAAAAACCAAAATGCCCAAGAAATCAATTCTTGGGCATTTTGATTTTATATGATAGACTAAGTTTAATCTTTGGAGGCAAAATCAGGGTATGCCTGCATGCTATGCTCATTGATATCCAAGCCTTCCAACTCCTCTCTTTCATCAACTCTTATACCCACAGTTTTCTTTAAAGCAAAGAATATCAACCAGCTAGACCCAAAACAAAAGGCCCCAACAATACCTATTCCAATCAATTGAGAGATAATTTGTTGGAATCCAGCAAGATTTCCAAACAAACCAACAGCCAAGGTACCCCAAATACCACCGATCAAATGTACTGAAATGGCTCCTACGGGATCATCAATTTTGATCCTATCAAAAAACACCACTGCAAATACCACCAATGTTCCCCCGATGAAACCTATAATGGCAGATTCACCCACTCCCATCTGGTCCGCTCCGGCTGTAATACCTACCAATCCTGCGAGGATGCCGTTGAGTACCATGGTGATGTCATAAGTCTTGAATTTCATATAAGAAGCGATCAAAGCCCCAAAAGCACCCGCGGCTCCGGCAATTGCTGTGGTTACAAATACCAGTGAAACAGTGCCCGGATCTGCTGTCAAAACTGAACCTCCGTTAAACCCAAACCAGCCAAACCAAAGCAAAAACACTCCGATTGTCGCCATGGGAATATTATGACCTGGGATGGCCTTCATACCTGTAGGTGTATATTTTCCCAATCTCGGGCCCAACAAAAATGCTCCAGCCAAAGCCGCCCATCCGCCTACCGAGTGGACAATGGTAGAACCTGCAAAATCATAAAAAGGTGTTGCCATTGTTTGCAAAAATCCTCCGCCCCACTTCCACATTCCGACAATTGGATAACAAAGGCCAACATAAAGGATTGAAAAGAAAATAAATGGTCCGAGTTTCATTCTCTCTGCTACAGCGCCAGAGACGATAGTTGCAGCTGTAGCCGCAAACATCGCTTGAAAAATAAAATCTGTATAGAATGTATATCCTGCATTGTAATTACTGGAATCCCATCCTTCTGGTAATGCTAATCCAAAACCGGCGAATCCCATGAATCCACCCGCAAAATCTCCGCCTGGATACATGAGATTGAATCCTACAAAAGCATAGGAAAGTAAGCCAATGGCGGGAATAAGCGTATTTTTAAATAAAATATTGACGGTATTTTTTGCCCTCGTCAGGCCTGCCTCCAGACTTGCAAAGCCAAGGTGCATGATAAAAACCAAAATGGTCGCCACCATCATCCATAGGTTATTGATGGTAAATAATTCTTGAGTCATAGGTTTGATAGGTTTTTAAGTTCTTTAATCTTGATTTTTCATTCTTTTATTTTTACAAAGCTTCCTCTCCTTTGTCACTGTTTCGGATTCTGTAGGCCTCAAGCGCCTCATAAATGAAGATTTTCCCATCACCCACCTCTCCGGTTTTTCCCATTTTGAGAATACAATCAACCACCGCAGGAACAAGCTCATCTACTGTCACGATTTCAAGCTTGGTTCTTGGAATATAGGTTGGCTCATAAGAAATACCCCTGTAAGTCTGTGCCTTGGCATGTTCCATCCCCATTCCCTTTACCTCATAAAATGTCAGGAACTTCACTCCAAGTCCTGCGATACATTTATGGATCTCATCGAATTTGGATGTTCTAATGATTGCTTCTATTTTTTTCATTTTATTCAATTTTAACGGTGATTTGTTGGAAAAACACCGCTAATGTAAGCTAAAAATTGATTTAAAAACATTTTTGCTTTTAAATTCAAGCTATTTATGCAAAAAAAGCACATTTTATAAGCTTTATTCATATTTACAAATCCACTATTTCAATTTTTTATATTCAATAATACTTTTATGGTCTTTTTTTAAACCAATATGTAAGAAATAATCAGAAATTGGCAAAAAATCCGCTTTCATAAATTAAAATCTTCTAAATCTTTGTGAGAATAGCAAAAAAACTAACTTTGGGGCGGTAAAAAAGACATTGAAATTTTATGATTCAAAAACCAACACTTTTAGTCCTTGCAGCCGGTATGGGAAGCAGGTACGGTGGCAACAAACAGATAGACGGATTTGGCCCTAGTGGCGAAACGATTTTGGAATATTCCATCTACGATGCCATCCGTGCAGGATTTGGAAAGGTAGTCCTGATCGTCAGAGAAGAAATACTTCAAACTGCCAAAGACCTACTTTTGCCAAAACTGGAGGGTAAAATTGAAGTGGATTTTGTACTTCAGTCGATCAAAAGTTTTGTTCCTGCTGAATTCCAAAATCCAGAAAGGGTAAAACCTTACGGAACAGCCCATGCGGTGCTTTGTGCCAAAGACGCCATAGCAGAACCATTTGCCGTGATCAATGCGGATGACTTTTATGGCAAAGAGGCTTTTGAAGTGTTGGGCAAATTTCTTATCGAAAATGTGAGACCTGACCTGCATGCCATGGTAGGCTATGCGATAGAGAATGTACTTTCTGAGCATGGTACCGTAAGCCGAGGAGTATGTGCGATGAACGAATCCAACCAACTCATCGGCATGGTAGAAAGGACTTCCATCGCCAGGGAAGGAGACAAAATACTTGCCAAAGGAGATGGTGAAGTCCTAGAAATAAAAGAAGGAACGCCGGTGTCAATGAATTTTTGGGGTTTTCATCAAGATGTGTTTTCGGATATTGAAAAGATGTGGCTTGATTTCCTGCCAGCCAACAAAGAGAATCTCAAGTCGGAATTTTATATCCCGACTGTGGCCAATAACCTGATCCAATCAGGCGAAGCTGCTTTCGAAATCCTGGAAGGTGGCAAAACATGGTTTGGCGTTACCTACACCGAAGACAAACCTGTCGTGATCGATTCTCTTAAAAAAATGCACGAGTCGGTAGAATATCCGGAGAAACTTTGGAAGTAAGGATTTATAAAACTTAAAAAGGCTGCCTAGATCACTCTAGGCAGCCTTTTTTGTGTAAAATTTATGAGAAATCCTTGAGTTTATATTTCACAAGGATTCTGTAATCATCTTTAAGTTTTGATTCATTTGCCTTGAAAAAGCCATGAATGTTATTTGCCGAACCTTTTACTTTTTTACCATTAAAAGATTTAAGATACTCAAAATAAAAATCCCCGGATGAAACCAAGTGAACCACTTCATTTTTGGTAAAAGACCATGGGAAACCTAAAATTCCCATACCATCAATGTCATTTAAATGATTGTATTTATGATAAATGATTTCATCACTCTCATCCAGAATCAGGACATGGCTTTTCTTACCCATTCCTTGCCTGATGGTATAAAAATAAAACCCATTAAACGGGAAAAATGAAGAAATATCCCGTACCAAATTTTTCTCTTCTATTAAGGAATAAATTTCCGGCCTTGGAAGTTTTAGATATTCAATTGGCATGTTATACTTATTAAAATTCAAAATCTGAGTTCTTGTCAAATTTCCGGCCTTTTTATCAAACGAAACAATTTCATAAGACATTGGAACATTAAAATAAACCTTATCCCTATGGAAATCCTCCATAAAGCCTACTTGGGAATCAAAATTACCTATCGATTCTTTCCCAAGTGAAATCGGTAAAAAACCTGAAAATCCATCTTTTCCATCTTCAATTTTTATAAAATTAAAACCCTTGTATTCAGGATTATAGCTTGTAAAATTGAGGATATAGGACTCCCCTTGAAAAAAGTTTAAATTTTTATTCACTATTCTAAGTTCCTCTATAAAATTCCCTAAGGAATCAAATTCAATGATTTTATTGATCGAAGTATCAAAAATAATAGCATTGCCATCCGTTATTTGAAAGTCACTGATTTGAAAAAATTCACCAGGACCTTTACCTTTTGGTAAAAATATATTTTTGAATTTTCCTTCACTGTCAAAGACGAACAACTGATTGGTTTCCAAGTCTCTGATATAGATATTATTGTATTTATCAAACTTCACATTATGCGGCCAAACCATTGGAAATTCTTCCGGATAATCCAGCAGAATATATTCGATTGATTCAGCAAAATCTGATAATTTACCTTCTTCAGAACGATCTAAGTCAACTTCTATTTCAGATAAGTCTTTATTAGATTTTTCTGAACATGAAATGAAGAATATTACTAAAACTGAAAATAAAGATTTTTTCATGGTCTATTTTTAAGTTTAAAAAGTATGGCAAGGAATTCCCTCGCCATACAAAATTAAGCTAACAGAATTCTTGGATACTTGGATCACATTCTGCAGGCCAAGAAACAAACATGCATCTTGTTATCCACCTGTCAGAACCCGGGCAAAGATGTTCTGCCGCAGCAAAACCCGTATCAGGAGGTATAGATGCTTGCCCAAACAATACCATTGGACTAAGTAGGAATGAAACCATAAGGCTTCCGAATAAAATCTTTTTCATTGTTTTTTAAGTTTAAAATGTGAGATTAACTTTCGGCCAAAAGTCGCTTCAAACTAGAAGTTGCTTAAACTTAAAACTATTTTTTTTTTATTGCAAAATTTTGATATCAAAATTTATAATAATTATTCATTATGATTTCTATATAAATAGTTTATAAAAATGAAGGGTGATGAAGCAATCAAAAATTATATCCCAATGAAATCTTAACAATATTCTATTACCTAAACAGACAAGGTTATCACATCCCCGAAATATCCTTCAAAACCTCAAAGGCCTCATCTCCAGGTCTTGGTGCATTGACATCAATGATCTTGTTGTCTTTGCCGATAATCAGGTAGCGGGGTATTCCCCATACTTTAAAGTATTTCATGATCTCTGCTTCGAATCCCTTGCCTGCAAAGAGGTGTACGCCGCCCATTTTGTTTTTGCTGAGGTAGTTTTTCCACGGTTCGGGTTGCTCATCGATAGATATATACATCAGGACAATGTCTGGATTTCCTTTCAGCTTCTTTTCGAAAAATGGTGTCTTGGTCCGGAAAGTATTGATGCACGGTCCGCACCAAGATGCCCAAAGGTCTAGATATATAATCTTGTCTTTGTAATCCATCAGACTAACGGACTTTCCTTCCAAATCGACGAAAGAAAAATTTTCTATAACTGCTCCTTCTTTGAGTTTTTCGATGGCAGAGAGACTTTTATTGACATCTGCCAAATAGATGGAATTGGGATAAGAATTCCTGAAACCTGCCACTTGATTTTTGCTCGATTCATAGCCTCCTGTCAGCATAAGCATGTCATTCAAGATAAAGGCTGCCTGAAATAGCTCTTTTTTTGGTTCAGCCATTCCATTGATATAAGCTTCGACTTCGGTGTTTGGCATCCCAAAAGGGATCCCCATGGCAGCATGTAAGGTCATCATCATCGACCTAGACAGGTCCTCTGAAAGGCGATCAATGTCTGAATTCAGGCCGATACCTTCAAAATATTGATCCAAGAAACCCAGTTTTTGTCCGGGTTCTAGGTCCTGCACCCTATCCAGATAGAGTTCGCCAAGTTGAAGCAACATGGTATGGGAAAAGGTCTGGGCCCCGATTTTCTCCTGTTCCAAAAGCCCTTTGGAATTTTGCTCGTAAAATTGACCGATTTCGGCTTTCACTCCTTTGCAAAATTGGATGTAATCATCCGCTGATGGTGCGGCTTCAGCATCATACAGGATGATTGAAACTTTTCCATAGAGGTCGTTTTGGACATAATTTTCCAAGCCTGACATATAGTCCAAATAAGCTTGGGTTGGGGTTTGGGCTGATGCCGTCAAGTGGGCCGAAAAGGTGAAAAACAGGAACAAAGCCTGTAAAATGAAACTGCGAGATGATTTCATATCAATTGTTTGGATGATTAATTCGAGGTATTAGGGGTACAATTTAGAAATCTGATTTAGATTTCTTGTTACCTTTGATTGATTAAACCATATTCTTATCCATTTGATTTCCAAAAAAATGAAAAAACTTATCTTCTCGACCTCATCCTATTTTCAGGACATCTCATTGGCAATTTTACGGATCGGCGCAGCTTTGCTGATGTTGACACATGGTTGGCCGAAAATTGCAAATTTCAGCACCTACCTTGTCAAATTCAGCGATCCGATAGGCTTGGGCCCGGCTATTTCTCTTCAGCTCGCTATTTTTGCAGAGTTTTTCTGCGCGATTTTGTTGGCTTTTGGTTTTCTTACCAGACTTTCACTGATCCCATTGATGATTACGATGTCTGTCGCTGCCTTTATTGCCCATGCGGATGATCCCTTTGGTTCAAAAGAAAAACCCTTGCTTTTTCTCCTGATTTTCATCTTCCTGTTTTTTGCAGGACCGGGAAAATATTCTGTTGATGGTCAGATCAAAAAGTGAAAATTATCCGCAACTGGATCAATAAACTAGTTTGAAAGCTGGTGTGCAGATAATTGACCACAGACCACGGTCAACAGCAATTGCTTTTAAACCCCAACCCTTGATTTTTATAACTTAAGGTAACTCGGCTTTGGTCATGAATAAGATTAAGTATTCCAGAGCGAAACTCCCCCATCTTCGATTAGGAAAAACCTGCTTTCGGCACCAATTTCACTTAGGATCGCTTTTGACCTCTCTGGCCTTGCATCGGTGATAAAAAGCTGACCAAAGCGGTGGTCAGCCACCAACTTCATCAGCTTTTCGATTCTGTTGTCATCAAGCTTGTCAAAAATATCATCCAACAGCAAAACAGGCTTGGTTTTCTTGTGGGTCAGGAAAATCTGAAACTGCGCCAGCTTGAGGGCGATTACAAATGATTTCTGCTGTCCCTGAGATCCGAATTTTTTGATAGGATAACCTCCGATTTCAAAGACAAAATCATCTTTATGGATTCCCATATTGGTTCGCTTCAAGATGAAATCCCTTTGGGCATTCTGAAGAAATTCATTTGGGAAGTTCCCATCCAGACACGTGGTTTCGTAAGTGATGCTCACCGCCTCGTGGTTATCTGATATGATGGCATAATATTCTTGGAGCAGAGGAAGGTATTCCTCCAAAAAGGCATTCCTTGCCGCTGCCAAGAACTGCGAAAGCACAATGATCTCCCTGTCATATGGCTCAACATGGGACTTTTCCCACCTTCCTCTATCGGCAAATTGCTTGATCAGGGCATTTCTTTGTTTGAGAAAATGCTGGTACCTGACCAGTTTTTCAAGGTACTGCTTGTCCATTTGGCAAAGCATGTTGTCAAAAAACCTCCTTCTCTCTTCGCTTCCATCCTTGATTAGCATCGTGTCATCAGGTGCAATCATGACTATCGGCAAAAGCCCAACGTGTTCGCTCATTTTCTCAATTGCTTTACCGTTTTGCAGCAACTGCTTTTTCTTTCCACTCTCAAAAATACACCTGACCTCGATTTCTTTTCCCTCAAGGTCAAAGTCTCCAAAAACTGTAAAAAATTCTTGGTCATGAAGCACATTGAGTTGGTCTACGCCGTTGATAGCCCCTTTGGTCAGACAGAGGTAATGTATCGCATCCAAAAGGTTGGTCTTACCGCTGCCATTGATTCCGACAAAACAATTGATATCAGTGGAAAACTGCACTTCTGCCTTTTGGTAATTCTTAAACTGCTTAAGGCGGATATTTTTGAGGTGCATGCTTAGAATCTGTGGGGTTTTTGACTAATTTCGCACTCGGCGTTAAAATTCAGCCTGTTTGATTATATTTGAGGCCTAATTTAGCATATTTTACATTATACGATATGGCAAAGAAGAGTACAGCTCCCAAAGCGAAAGTGAAATATTCCGAAGAAACTTATGCATTCTGGTATGAAAGCATGCTGTTGATGAGGAAGTTTGAGGAAAAAGCAGGTCAATTATACGGACAACAAAAAATCAGAGGATTTTGTCATTTATATATCGGACAGGAAGCCTGCGCAGCTGGCGCGATCACTGCACTTGAAAAAGATGATAAATGGATTACAGCTTACCGTGACCATGCCCATCCACTTGGATTGGGTACTGATCCAGGAGCTGTGATGGCTGAATTGTATGGAAAAGCTACCGGCACCACAAAAGGTAAGGGTGGATCTATGCACATTTTTGACAAGGAAAGAGGATTCATGGGAGGCCACGGAATCGTGGGTGCACAGGTTCCTATGGGCCTTGGAATCGGTTTTGCTGAGAAATACAGAGGGACCAAAAACCTTTGTATCTGCCACATGGGTGATGGTGCTGTAAGACAAGGTGCAGTGCATGAAGCGTTGAACCTTGCCATGCTGTACAAAACTCCTGTCATCTTCGTCATCGAAAACAACGGCTACGCTATGGGAACTTCTGTAGAAAGAACTTCCAATGTCACTGAATTATACACTATAGGCGAAGCATACGACATGCCTTCATTCCCGGTAGACGGGATGAATGTAGAAGCGATCCACGAAGCTGTAGCTGAAGCTGCAGACAGGGCAAGAAGAGGCGATGGACCGACATTGTTGGAATTCAGAACTTACCGATACAAGGGTCACTCCATGTCAGATCCACAAAAATATAGAACAAGGGAGGAAGTAGAGGAATATAAGCAAAGAGATCCTATCGAGCAGGTTAAAAAAACCATCTTGGACAATAAAATATTGACAGAGGAAAAATTAGCCGAAATCGATAAAAGAGTAAAACAGCAAGTGGATGATTCTGTCAAATTTGCGGAAGAATCTCCTTGGCCTGATGGACAAAAGGCATTTGAAGATGTATATATGCAGGAGGATTATCCTTTTGTAATGGAATAATTAAAACCTAAAACAAAACCGGTCTTGGATATAGATTCATTTATTCATGACTGGTTTTTTTTATTGTTATTTGTGAATTAAGTAAAAGCCTTATATTTGCGGCGGAAAATTTTAAAGAATGGCTACGAAACAAACAAAGAAATCCCAATCTGAACATCAACATGAGCTTCTGGAAAATCCGGAAGAAATCAAAGGAAGATTGGAAAGAGGGGAAGCCTTTATCAGAAAGAATTCAAAAATATTTGGCGGTATACTCGTTGGTGTAATCTTATTGATCGCAGCTATTTTGTACTTGCAGATAGATACACAAAATAAAAACACCAAAGCCCAGGCTGAAATGTTTCAGGCTGTGTATTACTTTGAGCAGGACAGCATAGAATTTGCGCTGAACGGTGACGGTTCTAACGCAGGTTTTCTAAAAATCATTGATGACTATGGAAGAACAGATGTAGCTAACCTTGCCCACTTCTATGTAGGTTCGATTTATTTGTCTCAAGGCGAATTTCAAAAAGCTGTCGATCACCTAAAGCAATTCTCTGCAGATGACTTTTTTGTTCAGGCAAGAGCATTTGCCCTATTGGGAGATGCTTACATGGAGTTGGACAATACCAAAGACGCGATCGCTGCTTATAAAAGAGCCATTGACCATAAGGAAAATAAATTTTTCGCACCTCGTTACCTGAGCAAATTAGCCGTGGCTTACGAAGAAGCAGGCGACCTTGACAATGCTATCAAAGCATATGGCGAAATCGAAGACAAGTACTTTGAGTCATTTGAATATACTAACGCACGAAAACACAAAGCGCGCTTGGAAGGCCTTGCCTCTAAGTAATGCTTTGATATTTCAAAAGCATTTTGGAAGAGTAAGGCCCTGTGGTCTTACTCTTTTTTATTTATACCAAAAACCAAACTCCCATGGCAACTTCATTGAAAAGTCTAAGTCAGTATTCTGACAAAAACATCCAGGATATTTCCGGTAAAAAATTTGGCATAGTCGTTTCTGAATGGAATGAGCAGGTGACGGAATCCCTTTTCTCCGGTGCAGTAGAAACATTGTTGATGCACGGTGCCAAGAAAGAAAACATATTCCGAAAGAATGTGCCGGGTTCCTTTGAGCTGACCCTTGGGGCTCAATGGCTTGCTGAATTGGAAGAAATCGATGCCGTCATTTGCCTAGGATGTGTAATTCAGGGAGAAACAAGGCACTTTGATTTTATCTGTGATGCCGTAGCCCATGGAATTACCAATGTTGCTCTGAAGTTCAACAAACCGATAATTTTTGGTGTTTTGACTCCCAATACCCTTCAGCAGGCTTTGGATAGGTCCGGTGGAAAACACGGTAACAAAGGAGATGAAGCAGCCATCACCGCTATCAAAATGTTGGGCTTTTGACCCACTCCAAAAAGAACAAACCTTTTAAACCATATCCATTATGAAAATAATGAAGTTCGGGGGAACCTCAGTAGGCAAACCCGAGAGAATGCACCAAGTCAAAGACCTGATAACCCGAGACAATGACAAAAAAATCGTTGTCCTCTCAGCACTTTCCGGGACTACAAATGCCCTTGTGGGGATTGGAGAAGCTTTGGAAGATGCCAATAAAGACTTGGCAAAACAAAGAATCGATGTCCTACACCAGCATTATCTTACCTTTTACAAAGAATTGCTGAAGACAGAAGCCGCCCGAAACAAGGCAGAAAAAATCATCAAAGAGCATTTTGAGTTCCTGAATATTATTTTGAAAATCTCCTTTAATGAAGCCATCAACAGGGATATTCTGGCTCAGGGAGAACTCCTTTCTACCAAGCTTTTCTTTACCCTGTTGCAGGAATTAGAGATTAATGCAGTGTTTTTGCCTGCCTTGGATTTCATGAGTATCGACGAAAACCATGAGCCTGAGCTGAAGAAAATCTCTGAAAAACTCAAAGCTATTCTCGCAAACTATCCCCAAGACAGGATTTTTGTGACACAGGGTTATATCTGCAAAAACCACAGAAATGAAGTCGACAACCTCAAAAGAGGAGGTTCTGATTATTCGGCATCACTGATCGGGGCAGCCATCAATTCTGAAGTGATTGAAATCTGGACTGACATCGATGGCATGCACAACAATGACCCGAGGATCGTGGACAAAACCCGTCCTATTGCACAGATGTCTTTTGATGAAGCAGCTGAATTGGCTTATTTCGGAGCAAAAATCCTCCACCCTGCCTCCATATGGCCTGCCCAACAATATAACATCCCGGTCAAGTTGCTGAATACCATGGAACCGGATGCACCCGGAACTACCATCACCGCCAAAGAACAGGGCTCAGGAGTGAAAGCCCTAGCAGCCAAAGATGGCATCACTGCCATCAAAATCAAATCCAGTAGAATGCTTTTGGCTTATGGCTTTTTGAGAAAAGTGTTTGAGGTATTTGAGAAGTACAAAACATCCATCGACATGATCACTACTTCAGAGGTGGCTGTTTCGGTGACTATTGATGACCTTTCACATTTGGCAGTAATCGTCAAAGAACTTGAAATTTACGGAACAGTTGAGGTGGACAGCAATCAGACAATCGTTTCGATCGTGGGAAATATGATAGCCGAATCCAAAGGAACCATGGCCAAAATCATGAATTGCCTGAAGGATTATCCGATCAGGATGGTTTCTTATGGAGGAAGCCGCCACAATGTGTCTCTCCTTTTGGAAGCAAAGTATAAAAATGAGGCCTTGAAAAGCCTGAATGAAGGTTTGTTTGAATGGTAAGCAATAATCCTCAGAATTGAAAAACCCACCCAAAATCACTTGATCGGGTGGGTTTTTTTATTTCTCGAAACCTATCATTTACAAATCTGATTTTTTAGAGTTCCGTTACCCAAAGGGTAAAATGGATTTCAGATTTTCAATCCCAATAATTGCAATCTCTTTTAGCATTATTTGACCATTTTATCCAAATTCGGGAATGAAAAAACCTTTCTTCCTATTGATGGCATTTTGCCTTGGCTTTTCAGCTATTGCCCAAAAGAAATATCAGACCCAATTTGAATCCAGCGGCGGAAAGGAAACGCCAACTTACCATGATGTGATCGGATACTTTCAAATTCTGGCTGATGATTTTAAGGAAGTAAGAATTGTGGAGATGGGCATGACAGATGCCGGACTTCCACTGCATGTGGTCCTATTTGACCGAAAAGGCGCATTTGATCCCAAAGAATGGCATGATACCAACCGGCTCGTGCTCTTCATCAATAATGCCATCCACCCCGGCGAACCCGATGGCATAGACGCCTCGATGATGTTTTTGAGGGATGTTTTGCTCAAAAAAATCGAGGTTCCAGAAAACCTCGCCATGGCCATCATCCCGGTATATAATATCGGCGGCCACCTGAACAGAGGCTCATTTAGCCGCGTCAACCAAAACGGTCCAGAGGAATTCGGTTTCCGAGGCAATGCAAGAAACTTTGACCTCAACAGGGATTTTATAAAAGCAGATACAAAAAATGCCAAGTCATTCCAGCAGATTTTCAATTGGCTGAGGCCGCAGGTATTCATCGATACCCACGTCAGCAACGGTGCCGATTACCAGCATGTGATGACTTTGATCTCCACCCAACACAACAGACTTGGTGGCAAATTGGGCAGCTATCTGGATCAAGAAATGAATCCAATGCTGTATGAAAAGATGAAAGCAAGGGAATTCCCGATGGTTCCCTATGTCAATGCTTATGGTTCAAAGCCCGAAGACGGTTGGAACCAATTCAAGGACAGCGGCAGGTATAGCAGCGGCTATGCGGCGCTTTTCAGTACGCTGAGTTTCATGCCGGAGACTCACATGCTGAAGCCCTATGACCAAAGGGTGAAATCCACCTATGCGCTGTTTGAAACCTTTATTGAAGTCTTCCAAAAAGACGGTGAAAAAATGGTTGAAATGGCCAAGGCAGACCGGATGGCAAGAAAAACCCAAAAAGAATTTGCCTTAAACCACGTCTTGGACAAAAATCAACATTCACTGATTGAGTTTAACGGCTATGAATCAGGTCAAAAACCTTCAGAAATCTCAGGGCTTCCCAGGCTATATTATGACCGGAGGAAGCCCTTTTCCAAAGAAGTAAAATTCTTTGACACCTATTCAGATGGCTTGGTTATCGAAAAACCAAAAGCCTATATCATTCCCCAAGCTTGGTATCCGGTGATTGAAAACCTCCAAAGAAACGGAATCAGAACCGAACAGCTGAAATCGGATACGACAATCCAGGTTACAGTTTATCATATCAAGGATTTCCAGACTGGGCAGCGTCCATTTGAAGGACATTACCTGCATACTGGGATACAGGTTGAAAAATCTCAGTCTGCATTGACTTTCAGAAAAGGGGATTTCATAATTGAAATGAATCAGGAAACCAACCGCTATATCATGGAAGTATTGGAACCGCAAGGAGAGGACAGCTTTTTTGCATGGAATTTCTTCGACACCATTCTCCAAGCCAAGGAGGGTTTTTCAGCCTATGTTTTTGAAGATTTGGCTGCTGAATACCTGAAGCAAAATCCCGAACTCAGGAAACAGCTTGAAGAGGAAAAAGCAAAAGATGAGGAATTGGCCAAGAATGCTGGTGCACAATTGAGATGGGTTCATGAGCGCTCCCCTTGGAAGGAGAAAGAACACAACCGCTATCCTGTCTTTAGGATCGAAAATTGAATCTACTCTCCCTTAAAATTCACCCAAAGTAATTTCTGAAAATCCCCGAGATTCCCTTTACATTAAAAAATCAAAAATGTCTCAAGAACCCAAACCGAATTTTCTCACCCGCCTTCAGACCAAATGGAAACTGAATAGCTTGATGCAGGTTATCTTGATTCTCATCGTCTTTGCACTGACTGGCTTTACGATTTTATTTATCAAAAAACCGATTTTTGACTTTTTGGGAGTCAGTATGGAAAGGGGCGGGTTTTGGAAAACCGTACTCTACCTGGTCTTGGTATTGCCGCTTTACCAGATTATCCTCCTGATGTGGGGATTTGTATTTGGTCAGTTTTCCTTCTTTTGGGAAAAGGAGAAACAGTTTTTTAGGAGGATAATTGGAAGGAAATAGGTCATTAAATGAATGAACCGAATTTTTCTAAATGGATATTAATAGATATTTGATATTCATGGATATTATCCTAAGCCCACAGTTTTTTACATAGCTACTCATTCTTGCCATTAACCATTCTAACACTCGGAGTGAAGTCCAATTGCTGTGGCTATGGACTATCGACCGTGGACTGTGGACTAATTATTTTTTCAAGCTTTTCAAATACTCCATACTTTGGGGAACCTGCTTGTAATAAACCGGACTTTCATCCTCAATGTAGTAATGCTTTACTTTGGCTTTTTTGGCAGCAACCAATATCGCCGGAATATCCAATTGTCCGGTACCAAGAGCGACATCATTTTCTACAGGTGTTCCTCCCGACATGTTTCCTTCCACTCCTTTTCGCAAGTCTTTCAAATGCATCAAAGCAAACCTTTCTCCGTATTTTTCGAGATACAACACAGGATCTGCTCCGGGAAAAAACGTCCACAAAATGTCCATTTCATAACTCACATATTTGGGATCATTCTTCTGAATCATTAGGTCAAAAAGGGTTGCGTCTCCATGGGGTTGAAACTCAAAACCATGGTTATGGTAGCAAAAAGTCAGGTCATACTTTTCTTTCAACACTTTCCCAACTGCATTAAAATCAGCGATTGCTTTTTCAGCCTCTGCCAAGTCAAAAGGTGCAGTATATGGTATCGAAGCAATTCGGACATATTTTGCACCAAGCGTTTTGGCATTTTCTGCCACCTGATCGGTTTTTTCCATCATATCGGCATAACTCACCCCAAAAGACGAACAAAACATGTCGCGCTCATCCAACATTGCCCTTAAGTCCGCTGCCGTCTTTCCAAAGAGATTGGAAAACTCCATGTCCTTGATGCCCATGTCCTGCAAAGTATCCAAAGTGGCCGCTACATCCTTTTTGAAACTGTCGCGATAAGTATAAGAAACCATCCCGGGTGTGTCAGGAAACAGTGCTTTTTTGGATTGGGCTTCACTATTTCCTACCAAAAGCAGGCTTATTATCAATGTGGTAAATAAGAACTTGTTCATTTTTTGATCTTTTTGGTTATGATTTTAATAAGATTCATCATTAGGAAAAATCCCGCAGATGTCGCAGATTTTCGCAGAAATAAACTACACATAAACTTGGCAAGAATAAGGTTTATAGGCACAAATCATTTTGACTGTTTGCCATTTTTTTCAGTCAAAGCTGTGACCTCAATATTTGATTCAGTTCTTTTTCTTGGTTTAAAGTCATTAAATGTCCACCATTTTTAACTTTAAAGTTACTCTTTACAAAAATTAAAGGTAAAATTCTATCACTCGTACCATGAATATGAAATATGTTTTTTGGAGGTAAAAGGTTTTTCCACTGTACAATTTTGCCAATAGCCCATTTTAGGAAAGTAGGGTCAGTGTCTTTGAGGATTTGTTTTAAAAGCAGTTTATCAAATTCTGAACTTGTTCCGAAAAACCAATTTGTAATAAAGTTTGAGCTCTTTAAAAGTCTTATCGGCAAAAGTTTATATAATCCAAGTTTCCCCGCAAAACGATAGTAAAATGGAATTTCTTTTTTTGTCTTGGCTGAAGCAATCACAATCACCTTTTTAGTGTCAATTTGTTTGGCCACTTCAATTGCCATGATTCCACCAAATGACAGTCCGATTAGTGTGGGTTTTGTAGTCGAAATTTGGTCAAGAAGCCGAGTTGCATAATTCTCAATTGCCTCATCTTCATGTGGAATAATCCATTTAATAAAAGTTGTCGAAAAGTCAGAGAAGTCTAGATTTTGGAAAACTCTTTCATCTGCTCCAAGTCCACTGAATATATAAAGTTCTTTTGCCAAGCTGATGAGTTGCTTTTGTGTTGTTTTAAATTGCTTGATATGTGTGATCTGCGGGAAATAAATTTTGATTAAAGATACCTTTTTTTGAAAGCTTCCATCATCCATGCATTTACTTCCCATTGATTGACGAGTGGTTTACCAGTCTGAGGATGCAGGACCATATAGGGAGGAGCCCCAAATTCCGGTGTCACCGTGAAGGTTTTTTCACCTTCTTTAGCAGCTTTTTCTATTACTTGATCCCACCACATAAAGTGCCTTTCCAAAGCGGGTTTCCATTCAGGAACTCTTGGATCAGGGACTTGTGGGCCTTCCGTATATCCCACTCTCGCATGAAGGTGCGCTGTCGACCTTATGGCCGCTTGAACAGCCTCTTCTTGGTCTTCCAAAAAGGATTCCGCAGTCACACACCAATGCGAAATATCCAAGGCGATTTTCAGTTCAGGAAGGAGATCAAGGTAACCTTTGGTAACATGGGCAGCAAAACTCCATTTACCACGATGGGTTTCATGAAAAACCGGAATCCCTGTTTCTTTTGAAATCTCTGCTGCCAAGATAAAAAGGGCATTGTTTTGCTCAAAAGTATAGTAATCCTTTCCTGTTTGGGAATTGATAAAAAGGGGATTGGTCGCAGCCAAATTTCTCAGCCTTCTTTCAAAATTTTTGCTGTGGACCACAAAATCAGCATCGACAGTTTCCCAATGTTGGGCTATCAATTTTAAACCATAGGAATTAATCAGATTTGCCCTTTGATCTCTTTCCTTTTCATCCAAAGGAAAACTCATTTCCACACCGTCATACCCTACCTCCAAAACACGGTTTAAGAAATCTTCAAAAGGGATGGCTTCGGAGCCCCAAAGCGGGCAAAAGTATGCTATTTTCATATTGATGAAATTGGAATCAAGAGGACTTTACATCTTTTTCCCAACCTGTTTCTTTGAGCGCGGGATCATTTTCCTTTTTGAGAAAATCGGCAGAGGAAAGTGAGTCTGCCTCCCATTCCAAAATGGCTTCATCCGGAACCATGTCTACAGGAGTTTTCCAAGAAGTGGATGTTTCATTGTAGGCTAGGTTGGATTGGGAATTGTAACAGGCAATGATCGACCAACGGGGTTTGTCAGAAAGATTGGCTTCTGACCTGTGCAGCAAATTGCTGTGAAAAAACAAGGCATCTCCCGGATCGATTTCACAATAAACCAATTCCATTGTTTTGAGGGCATTTTCGACCATGACCATGTCCGCACCGACCTGTTCCCCGGAAAACCCGTGATTAACCCTGCCCAATTTGTGGGAACCTTTTATTACCTGAAGGCAGCCATTTTCCTTGTTGGCTTCCGTCAATGCCACCATGACGCTGAGGAGTTGGTCCGGAAACACAAACTGGTTCTTGTACCAATACCCATAGTCTTGATGCCATTCCCAAGCTCCGCCAACACGTGGTTCTTTTTGCATGAGTTTGGAATGAAAGTGACAGACAGGTGCATCACTGTCCAACAATTTAGCCACTGACTTCACCATTTTTTCACTCCTTGTCAGGTATCCAAAAACATCATTGCCAGGCTTAAACCAAAGTGAAAGTCTTGTTTTCTTCCCTGAAAGGTCATTGAGGTCCAATGCGTTTTTTCTCATGGCATCGTCTTCAATGGCTGTCCTGTACATTTTTTCTGTCTCTTCTTTAGAACAGAATCCTTTGACCAGGACGTAACCGTCCCGGTGAAAATCAGCTACTTGGGCGGGAGTCAAGGTAGAGAGGCTCATGGGTTTGGAATTTGGTTTTTTATAAAAATACACAACTTGTAATTGGACTGCCAGCCTATTTTCAAAATAAATATTCCAACAGTCAGGTTCTCTCCCTGAAAATCTGATCTTTTATCTTCGGTCTACGGGCATATTGTTTAGATTTGCAGGTTAGGAATTCAGAATTAAAAGTATCCATGGCAAAAAAGAGAGGCAATGCCCTTGAAGAGCACGAAAAGCGCAAGCTGACCAAACAGAATCTGAGTAAGCTTGGGGGGATTTTTAGGTTTATCTTACCTTACAAATTGAATTTTTTCTTGGGGATGCTTTTCCTCATATTTTCAAGTCTTACACTTTTGACTTTTCCCTATGTGGCGGGAAAACTCATCGATACAGCTTCAGGGAAAACATGGTTGGTAGATGACATCAACGGAATCGCTTTTATCCTGCTGGGAATATTATTGGTTCAGAGTATTTTCTCTTTTTTCAGGGTTTGGCTTTTTGCCAAAGTATCCGAGCGAAGTATGCGGGACATCAGGATTTCATTGTACAGTAAATTGGTGCAGTTGCCGATGACCTTTTTTGACAAAAGAAGAACAGGAGAATTGATCAGCAGGATCACGGCAGATGTCAGCATGTTGCAGGATACTTTCTCGACAACCTTGGCTGAACTCCTGAGACAAATCATCACTTTGGTAGCTGGGGTGATTTTCCTGATGATGACCACGCCCAAATTGACGCTTTTTATGTTGGCGACATTCCCGGTTTTGGTGATCATTGCGATGGTCTTTGGGAAATTTATCCGTAAACTCTCCAAAGAAACCCAAGATGAACTTGCTGCTGCCAATGTGATAGTGGAAGAGACATTGCAGTCCATCATGACTGTCAAATCCTTTGCTGGTGAGGAATACGAATCCAACAGGTATAGAAAAGGATTGAATAAAGTCGTGGTTGTGGCTTTGAAAGCTGCGGGATTCCGAGGCGCTTTTATCTCATTTATCATTTTTGCTTTGTTTGGCGGCATTGTAGCGGTGATGTGGTACGGGGCGACTTTGGTGGCTTCGGGAGACATGAGCGTGGGAGATTTGGTTTCATTTGTACTGTATACCACCTTTATCGGCGGGTCGATTGCGGGCTTGGGAGACATTTATGGCCAACTCCAAAAAGCCATAGGATCGTCTGAGCGGGTTTTGGAAATCTTGGGCGAGGCACCGGAAGTCTCCACAGCAGATTTCCAAAAAGTCCCGATGGAAGGAAAAGTAAGCTTCCGGGGTGTGCGGTTTTCTTATCCTACCCGTCCCGAAATGGAAGTGCTCAAAAGCATAGACTTTGAAATTCCTGCCGGCGAAAAAGTCGCTTTAGCAGGTCAAAGCGGAGCTGGCAAGTCTACCATTATCCAGCTTTTGTTGAAGTTTTACCCGATAGACAAAGGTCAGATTTTGATTGATGGCAAATCAATCGACACCTGGAACCTGAAGCAACTCCGATCAAACATCGGAATCGTCCCTCAAGAGGTCTTATTATTTGGTGGAAGCATCAAAGAAAATATTGCCTATGCCAAGCCCGATGCTTCAGAGGAAGAAATCATCGAAGCCGCCAAAAAAGCAAATGCCTGGCAGTTTATCAGCAAATTTCCAGAAGGAATGGAAACCAAAGTCGGTGAGCGGGGGATCAAACTTTCCGGTGGACAGCGTCAGCGTGTGGCTATTGCCCGGGCCATACTGAAGGATCCTGCGATTTTGATTTTGGATGAAGCGACATCCTCATTGGATGCTGAATCTGAGGCATTGGTACAGGAGGCTTTGGATGAACTGATGAAAAACAGGACGACCATTATCATCGCGCACCGCTTATCCACGATTCGCAAGGTGGACAGGATTTATGTGCTCAAGGAAGGGGAGATTGTCGAGGAGGGAACCCACGAACAACTGGCTTTGCAGGAAGATGGGTTTTATGCCAATCTGGTGAGGTTGCAGTTTGCGGAGTAGAAATGGAATTGAAACCTTAATCCTTATACAACACCAATACATCAATTTCTCTTGATTCTTTTTTGATTGCCAAGCCTAAACCATTTAAGGCATCGATTAGACTTTGGGGATTTTCCGGTTCAAAATTCAGGTCAAAGAAATAAGTGCCATTGAGATTGGTTTCGTTTACTACAGGTAAGCCCAAAATATCAAAATCCTCAAGATATTCGACCAAATCATTCAAAGAAGCTCCCTCACTTTGAAAGGTACCGCTTCGCCCGCTGTAGGAGCTATAATCTTTTGATTCTGTCAGGTTTGCCTGACCTTTTGAATACAAAACAATTACCTCGGTAGTCCTTTTTTCAAGTTTTCCCTTTATCTCAAACCATTCAGTAAGCCCTTTTGCAAAATACTCATAAAGGTAAGATTCACTTCCTTTCGACACAATCACGTCCACGCTATACAGGTTTCCAGGTTTATAGGCTACCAATTCTTTATCAATTAAATACTCTAACCTCATGGAGCTTTTTTGAAATGCCAACCTATAAAGTCCTTCTATTGAGAAATTATGGGCTGTTATTCTTCTATTAGCAAATGTTCCTTGATTTGGAACCTTAGAAAAAGTGGGAACACCTTCGAATTCCTTTTGGATCACAAAATATTGATCCATATCCTCGGCCACTTCAAAAAAATCATGGCTGGGATCAAAACCTACCTGCTCCTGTTTTAATGGCATAATAGGTTTTTCTCCATCCAATAAGTCCCGGATTGTTTTTTCGGTGATTTGATCCGGTGAGGTAATGGCTATCACTTCGCCGTACTTATCAATCAAAACTGTGTGAGGGATAATCCTGTGTGGGAAATATTTCTGCAGATTCTTCTCTTTATCTGATACAAAGGAAAAACCGAAGGGCCTGTTCACCATAAATTTTTTAATTCTTTCCGGACTTTCATCACTGACGGCGAGCACGAGAAGTTCAGAAGAAAAAGTCTTTTGGAGACTTTCCAAATGCGGCATTCCCGCAATACAAGGTCCGCACCATGTTGCCCAAAAGTCGATTAGGATAATCTTTTCAGAATCACTTTCAACTTTCTTCACTTCATCAGTTTTAAGATCAATTACTTCGAAGGAAGGAATTTTTTCTCCCAAACCTATCTTTTGGGACATGGAAAAGTGACTAACAAGCGTAAAAGCAAGGATCAGACAAACAAATCTCACACTTGGGTATGGGTTCATATTTAGAGGTTTTTTAAACATTAACGTGGAGTTATTAAAGAAGCAATTTGCAGATCTTGACTTTCCTCACAAGCCTTCAATTTTCTAAAACTTTTATTCTTATAAAACCCAATTCATCATTGAGGTTTTGGTGTATCCAGATTGCTCCGTCTTTGAAAAAACTTGTAACCGGCGGTTTGGTAAAACCATCCAACTTCATCTCCCCAATCATATTGAGTTCCTTATCAAAAACCGTTAGGAATACATCAGCCTTATTAATTGTTTCACCCTCAGGCTTTGGTAAAGAAATACTAGAAAGCCTATAAAATCTTTGGGAATCGGAATCCCAATTTAAATTCTTGAAATCAATTTGTTCATTCAATTTTTTGCCTGCCGCAATTAATTCTTCAATGGAACCTACTTCAACCTTTTCATTCGGCGTTTTTTGATTAGGGGTAAGTTTACTTTCAAAGGTTTTTACATTAACTGATTCCAATTTTGGATCAAAAATGATAAATTGATTTATGGCATTGTTACCAATTAAGATTTTATCATTCCATGAATACATGCTTACCACTGGTTTATTTGACGCTATAGAACCAGACATGGTCATCAACACTCTAAAATCCTTTAGTTTTTCCAGTTGGGGAATTTCAATTCTTTTTAGGGTTTTAGTATCCAGATTGACCAATCCAATTGTGGTACTGTTTTGATCAATTTGATCAATAATGGTGTAAAACTCTTTTTTACCTTCCACGAATAAGTAATGAGGATTAAGGTCCTCCTTTCCAAAAAGACTATCTCCGGAGAGTTTTTCTTTTTCATAATTGAACATTGAAATTTTTTGGGCATCTTGGTTAACTACAGTCCACGAGTTAAAATTTGAGAAAAGAAAACGGCCTTCACCAAGATCAAGAAGGCCATTGGGATTTTCGATACCGTTTGGACCCTCCTTTTCCAGCTGGATTTTTCTATCCAACACAAGTTTATCCAAATCAATAACTTCGATCTGATGGGAACTGCCATCGAAATTATATAGGTACTTTTTATCTTCAGATAAATCAAACACTCCCAAAAAAGTCCCTGCCATTAGCACTTCTCCTTTAGAATCAACTAGGACAGTGTCTATCTCCAAATTAATTTCACCAATTGCACCTGTGGAGTTTTCATTATTATTTTTTGAACAGGATATAAGAATCAGTATTGCGACCAAAAGAAAGAGCTTATTCATTTATAAGAAGTTTCGGGAAAAATAAGGATCCAATTCAAATTATGGAAGATATAGTTAAAAAAAAGCCATGGTCTCATCATGGCTTAATTAATCATTAAGGAAAATAAGTTGAAGTCAGTATCCCAAACCTTTCAACCTTAAAACTTTACAACCTTAAAACCCTTTCAAACCGTCACCCCATACAATTCTTTCAACTTCTCCACAGTATAATCGATCTCTTCTTTGGTAGTGAACCTGCTGAAGGAAAACCTCACGGATTCTCTTTCGGGATCGTGGTTGATTGCCCGGAGTACATGCGAACCGACAGTGGCACCGCTGCTGCATGCCGAACCGCCGGAAGCCGATATCCCATGGAGGTCAAGGTTGAAAAGCAACATGCCTCTGTTTTCTTCAGAAGGAGGCAAACTCACGTTCAAAACTGTATAAAGACTTTTTCCAAAATCCGCTGAAAGCCCATTGAATCCGACTTCAGGAATATGGTATTGGAGTGATTCAATAAAATGTTTTTTCAATCCTTCAATGTGTGCACGGTGTCCTGCCAT
This sequence comes from Aquiflexum gelatinilyticum, assembly GCF_024741135.1. Classification (GTDB taxonomy): domain Bacteria; phylum Bacteroidota; class Bacteroidia; order Cytophagales; family Cyclobacteriaceae; genus Cognataquiflexum; species Cognataquiflexum gelatinilyticum. The sequence continues at coordinate 418,004 of NZ_JANSUY010000002.1, read as the reverse complement.
GTCTTCATAGGCAAGTTCCAATGCTTTGGCGATGCCTACGATGCCGATGACATTTTCGGTACCTCCTCGCATATTTCTTTCTTGCGCACCGCCGTGGATGAAGGGATGGATTTTTTTATCCTTTCTCACATATAAAAAACCTGAACCTTTTGGTCCATGGAATTTGTGCCCACCGGCCACGATGGCATCCACGGGAAGATTTTTGAGATCGTGGACAAAATGTCCCATGGTCTGCACGGTGTCCGAATGGAAGAAAGCCCCGTATTCTTTTGTCATACCACCGATGGCAGCCAAGTCATTGATATTTCCGATTTCATTGTTGGCATGCATCAGGGAAACCAACGAATTGGGATTTGCCTGAAGCAATTCCCTGAGTTGGTCAAGGTTGATTTCTCCTTTATTATTGACATCCAAAAGGCTGAGCTTCACCTTTCCTTTTTTGGCACAATCTTCCAAGGTATGCAAAACGGCATGGTGCTCTATCGGGGAAGTGATGGCATGCTTGATCCCGTGAGTTTCTATGCCGCAGACAAGTGCAGTATTGTCAGCTTCTGTACCGCCTGAAGTAAAAAATATTTCAGCAGGAGAGGCATTGAGCAATTCCGCCACTTTCTTTCTTGCCTTTTCGATAGCAGACCGGACTTCCCTTCCATGACTGTGCACGGATGAAGGATTGCCGTAATGCTGTCTCATAAAAGGAAGCATGGCCTCGATCACGCGGTCGTCCATGGCAGTGGTGGCGGCATTGTCTAAATAAACTCTCATTTTCTTCTATTTGGGTCCGGGTATTTTGTTTTTATCAGCCATTGTTTGTGTCTTCACAAACAATAGTTGAAATCACTTTGAGCTCGTCACCACTTCTTTGATATCAAGAATGATTTTATTGGCCAAGTGGTCAGCAGTGGCCTGACTTTCGGACTCAGAATAAATCCTGATGATGGGTTCTGTATTTGATTTTCTTAAATGCACCCATTCCTTGTCAAACTCTATTTTGACACCGTCAATGTCATTGATCGGCTGCTTTTTATATTTCTTTTTGACTTCCTCTAGGATCTTGTCCACGTTGATTTCTGGAGTCAGTTCGATTTTGTTTTTAGAAATATGGTAATTCGGATAGCTCGCTCTCAGTCTGGAGATTGTCTTACCAAACTTGGCCAAATGCGTCAAAAACAAACCGATTCCCACCAATGCATCACGTCCATAATGGGATTCCGGATAAATGACCCCGCCGTTGCCTTCCCCACCGATGATCGCATTTGTCTCCTTCATTTTATTGACAACGTTGACTTCGCCAACAGCCGCTGCGTGGTAGTGTCCACCTCTTTTTTCGGTAACGTCTCTCAACGCCCGTGTAGAACTCAGGTTGGAAACGGTATTGCCGGGAGTCTGCGAAAGCACGTAATCCGCCACAGCTACCAAGGTATATTCCTCACCAAAAGGACTGCCGTCCTCATTCATAAAGCAAAGTCTGTCAACGTCAGGATCCACGACAATACCCAGGTCATATTTTCCTTTTTGAAGCTTGTCGGAAATGTCGCGGAGATTTTCTGGAAGCGGTTCGGGATTATGCGGAAAATGCCCATCTGGGGTACAATACATTTCCTCAATATCTTCCACTCCAAGGGCTCTAAGTAATTTTGGTAAGGCGATGCCTCCTGTAGAATTCACACAATCAATGACAACTTTAAATTTTTTGGCAGCAATGGCCTCTTTGTCTACAAGCTTAAGACCAAGAACATGCTGCACATGTCGGTCAATATAATCGTCGATTTGGGTATATTTCCCCAATTTTTTGACTTCAGCAAAGGAGAAATTTTCTTTCTCAGCGCTATCCAAAATGGATTTTCCTTCCAGGTCTGATATAAATTCTCCTTTGTCATTGAGCAGTTTCAAGGCATTCCATTGAATAGGATTATGGCTTGCGGTAAGGATGATACCTCCACCGGCTTTTTCCAAAGGAACGGCAAATTCGACAGTCGGGGTAGTGCTCAGACCAAGGTCGATCACATCAATTCCCAAACCCTGAAGGGTCGCAGCAACAAGTTTGGAGACCATTTCACCTGAAATCCTTGCATCCCTGCCGATGACCACTTTTGGATTTTTTGTTTGGTTGATCACCCAACTGCCATAGGCTGAAGTAAATTTGACAACATCCAAAGGAGTCAAGCCCTCACCGGGTTTACCTCCAATAGTACCTCTGATACCGGAAATAGATTTGATTAACGCCACATTGAAGAGTTTTAAGTGCTAATTGAAAAATCCCGGTAAATCCGGGAGATGAAAAGTTTTTATTTGAATTTGGCCAAAACTTTGTCCACTTCATTGTCTGGATTGCCACAGGAACTGTTTGCATCTACTGTTTTGCCGCAATAGCTACAAGTACCTCCATCTTTGTTCAGGTAAGGATTTTGCGAAGCACAAGTACCTTTAAACTCACCGTTTTTGAGGAAAATAAGCCTTACAGACATCAAAACGAAGAACAATGCCAAGAATCCCAAAGTCAAATACAAGGTTGCCATATCAATATAATTTGCGCAAATTTACGTAATACTTTGAAAACGTCCTCACTTTCCGATTAGTTTCCCACGCATGACTGATATATCTCATAGAAAAGACCAACTGGAATCGTTTGACAGACTTTTGACCATTATGGATGAGCTCCGAGAGCAATGCCCTTGGGATAGAAAACAGACCCTTGAGAGCCTCAGGCACCTTACTATCGAAGAAACTTTTGAATTGTCAGACGCAATCCTTGAAAACAACCTAGAAGAAATCAAAAAGGAATTGGGGGATATTCTCCTCCATATTGTTTTCTATGCCAAAATAGGATCCGAAAAAGAAGCCTTCGATATCGGCTCAGTAATTGACAGTCTATGTGAAAAACTCATCCGCCGTCACCCACACATCTATGGGGATACCGTGGCCAAAGATGAGGAAACCGTCAAACAAAACTGGGAGAAAATCAAACTCAGTGAAAAAGGAAATACGTCTGTTCTCGGCGGTGTTCCGAAGTCCTTGCCTGCCTTGATCAAAGCCATGAGGATCCAGGAAAAAGCACGGGGCGTGGGTTTTGACTGGGAAGAAAAGCATCAGGTATGGGAAAAAGTGGAAGAGGAAATGCAGGAATTCAAGGAAGAATTCAACACCTTGGAGGGACAGGAAATTGACAAAACAAAGGCAACCGGGGAGTTTGGAGATTTACTTTTTTCTTTGATCAATTACGCAAGGTTTATCGATATCAATCCTGAGGAAGCATTGGAACGGACCAACCTCAAGTTTATCAAACGCTTCCAATACCTCGAAAATGCCGCAAAATCAGCCGGCAGAAAAATAGAAGACATGAGCCTAGCCGAGATGGATGTTTACTGGGAAGAAGCCAAAAAGCTATGACTTGATTTTTTGAAGAAGAAAAAAAGTTTTCCGGCAATCTTTAGCAATGGAAGGAAACTAATATGTTTTTACAATTTAATTCCAAGACAAACTAAACTGCCTATTTCATATAAGTTATAACCACATTTTTTTGGAGGCGAAAGGCAAGTCTCTATATTCAAAATAAAATTTGGTAAATTTGATTTTTATTTGTTATTTCATCTGAATTTAAAATGCGATCACCCCCCATTTTAAACTATAACTCTTCAATTTTCAGCAAAAATTTCATTTCCCATGAAATGCCTAAGACGTATTCTATTTTTGGCTATTCTGCCATTTGTCATTACTATCAGTGTAAATGCACAAGACCTTACATTCCTTGATTTGGACGCTCAGGTTCAGTCTGCAATCAATAATGGGGAGTGGCTGAGAGTACTTGAACTTGCAAAATCACAGATCAAATCTGACGTTGAACGCGAAGAAGGATATTATTATTCAGCCCTTGCATTTTATAACCTTGGAAAAAATAAGATGGCCAAGCCCTATATGAACCACTTGAGAAAAATGGATCAAACAGAATTAGACCCCAAAATAAAAGAACTGCATGACAGATTGAATTCGGGTGAAAACAAGGGAATCAAAGAAACTTTCTTTTTGAACTATGATCCAAAAAAAGGAATAAGGCTTTACGACAGGTCGTTCCTTTCTTTTTCATATGATTCTAAATTACCTTTTGGCATAGCAGTAGGCAGTATCAACCATCATGGGATCGCTACTTATCTTCAAGTCAGAGGAAATTCAGAAATTCTTACAAAAAGTGGCGAAATCACTGTAAGGAGCAATGGGAATATTTATGGTACCCAAAATAAAGATTCAGAGGCAACAGGTAAAATAAGGAAAGGAACCGCTGAATTTGTCATGGGGGTGACGTGGAAAATACACCAACCTTTATGGTGGTATGCTGGTGCAGGACTCAACCACTCCAGGGAGTTTTGGGAGGTAACAATTTTTGAAGAAAACGGCAACAGCTTGGGTGAAATTTGGGCAAGAAACACTGAAATCAACCTCAATCAGGCATTGGTAGAAAGTGGCTTTATTTTGGATTTTAATGGTTTCAATCTCCGTGGGGGAACAAGTCTTGTGGGATTTGATTTTTCAAAAATTCGATACAACATGGGCATTGGTTTTTCTTTCAAAAGGAAATAGCAAAGTCTTTTTTCCAGAAAAAATCAAATACCGGTATATTTAACTTCTAAAAATAATCAGAGGTTGAAAAAAGCTGCCCAAAAGGATTACATCAAAGAAAGGATAAAATCAGTATCAGACCATTTATCCCTTTTTGTCAAAGACCAAAACCATGAAGCCCTCCACCAAGTGAGGGTTGAAGTCAAAAAGGCAAATTCCCTATTGAAACTTCTGGAGTTTAAAAATCCCAAAACCAAAACCGTTTATTTTTTTCGTCCTATAAGGAAAATTTTTAAAAAGGCAGGCCTAATTAGAGAAGCTCAGTTGAATCTGGAAAACTTGGAATCATTTCAAATTCAAGATGAGAAAATGAAGCTTCGTCTTCAAAATATTGTCCAGAAACAAACAAAAGATTTTCTTTCTAAAATCGGGGATTTTGAGGATCAGCTAAATAAAAGTCTAAAAAAAACCCTCAAGAGAATAGAACCAATAAAGGAAGAAAAAGGATTGGATTTTTACAGATTCCATTTAAATCTCGCGGCTAAAAATCTTAAAAGAAAGCTTCTGTTCAACCACTTACATGAAAGCCGAAAATCCCTTAAGGTTTTGATTCATCTCCATGAAATACCTGCATTCGACCAAATCGGAGACCTGCAGTTAAACTGGTCTTACCTGGATCTTCTTCAGGATAAAATCGGAAAATGGCATGACCTCCACCGGACGGAACTTTGGATGAAAAAGAACAAGGCCAATAAAAGCAGTCTTAAAATTATCCAAACAACTCTCAAAGAGCAATTGGCCGAAATCAAGGAATTGAAAAAAGATTTTGAAATAAAGACCATGAATTTAGATGAAACGGCCATTATCCAGGAATGAATTCCTTCCTGTTCCATGTTTATCCCTATTTTTGTTAAAAAACCAAGATGTCCGAAATCAACCTTCCCTTAGCATTTGAAACCCAAATGAAATCCTATTTGGGCGAAAATGAATTCAGGGAATTTGTCGAGGCATTGGAAAAAGAGCCAAGGGTGTCCATTCGGCTCAACAGGCATAAAACAAACTTCCAACCTGAAAACTGCAAACACGTACCTTGGAATGAAGATGGCTATTTTTTGGAGGAAAGGCCTTCATTTACCCTAGATCCACTTTTTCACGCAGGATGTTATTATGTACAGGAAGCTTCCTCGATGTTTATCCAACAAATACTGAAGAGTATCGAGGCTCCTCAAGACGGCATTTATTTGGATCTCGCTGCTGCGCCCGGAGGCAAGTCTACTTTATTGAGTAGCTATTTGGGGAACAACGGTTTTTTGGTGGCCAATGAGGTCATAAAATCCCGAGCAGGTATTCTCAAAGAAAATATCATCAAATGGGGGATCGGAAACACCCTTGTCACCCAGAATGACCCTGAGCATTTTGGGGATTTGGCAGGTTTTTTTGATTTGGTATTGGTGGACGCTCCCTGTTCTGGCGAAGGGATGTTCCGCAAAGATCCGGACGCCATGTCGGAATGGTCTCCAGATCACGTGGCCCTATGTGCCGCAAGACAGGAAAGAATCATGGACCAGGCTGGCTCATTTGTCAAAGGCGGAGGCTATCTGATTTACAGCACATGTACTTTCAACCAAAAAGAAAATGAGGAAATGATCAGGTTTATCGTGTCTGAATACGAATATGAACCTGTCAAAATTACTTTGGATGGCACTTGGGGAATTGTGGAATCGCAAGTTGACATAGACGGAATCAGTTTTTTTGGGTACCGATTTTTCCCTCACCGTTTGGAAGGAGAGGGATTTTTTATTACAGTTTTCAAAAGGCCGGAAAACGCTTTAGTTCACGAGCCAAAAAGAACCAAAGATTTCAAGCATCCTTATATCAAACCAGTTGGAAAACAAGAAGCAGAAAAGCTGATGGTTCAAATTGGACTACCTGAATATAGCGGTTTTTATAGCCTTCAGGACAGCTATTTTTGGGTTAACAAAGATTTTCAGCAGCATTTCGAATACCTGTGCAGGTTTTTGAATATCCGGTATTTTGGAGTAGAACTTGGCAAAATCAACAAGCAGCAATTCATTCCCAACCATGAATTCGCCGTAAGTATTTTACCAAAATCAGGATTTTTGACCTATGACCTTGACTTGAAGGAGGCCTTGGATTATTTGAGAAAAGAGGATATTCCTTTAAAGGATTTACCGGAAGGTTGGGTTTTGGTGACATTTAAAAACATGCCTTTGGGATGGCTTAAAAACCTTGGCAACCGGACCAACAATTACTACCCAAAAGATTGGCGGATCAGGATGAAATAGTTTTTCAGAGCTTGTTTTTTATACAACCTGATTTTACTTAATAAAATTTAATTTTTATACAATTACTTGCATCTGAACAAATAATAAAGGTTTGAAATCCATTGCTGTGGACTGTAACCTGTGGGCTATTTTCATTCCCCCTCAAACTTTGACATATCCACCACTTCGTCTTCAAGGTAATGCGGATAGATTTTGAGGTGTTGTTTTTTTACTTCTTTCACGAGGGATTCCCTAAATGCCTCCACATTGGTCCCATCACCGGCAGCCATAAATACGGGGGTTATCCCATATTTCTTTTGATACGCAATTGACAGTTTTTCAAAATCCAAGTACTTACTTTCCGCCACTTCCAATTCTGTCATGTGCATCATCTGCTCCTCTGTGGGCATTTTTGGAACTAGGTCAATTTTGTTGAATACCAAAAGAACCGGTTTGTCTCCTGCGCCGATCTCATTGAGCGTATTGTTGACGACATTGATATGGTCCTCGAAGTTTGGATGGGAAAGATCAACCACATGCACCAAAAGATCGGCTTCCCTGATTTCATCCAAAGTTGATTTGAAAGATTCTATAAGGTGTGTCGGCAGCTTTCTGATAAATCCGACAGTGTCTGAAAGGAGGAAAGGAATATTTTCATATACCACCTTTCTGACCGTGGAATCGACGGTGGCAAACAGTTTGTTTTCAGCCAATATATCCGATTTTGTGGTCAGGTTCATCAATGTACTTTTGCCGACATTGGTATATCCAACCAAAGCCACCCTTACGATTCCCTTTCTTCCTTTTCGCTGTGTAGCACTCTGTTTTTCTATTTCTTTCAGCTTTTCCTTGAGCAGGGTGATCTTATTTCTGATATCCCTTTTATCTGTTTCAATTTCTTTTTCACCTGCTCCGCCTCTTGTACCCGTACCGCCTCTCTGTCTTTCAAGGTGAGTCCACATTCGCGTAAGTCTTGGTAGGAGGTATTGGAACCTTGCCAACTCAACTTGGGTTTTGGCTTGTGCCGTCTGCGCCCTATTGAGAAAAATATCCAAAATCAACAAAGACCTATCATAGACTTTTACTTTGAGCTCATTTTCAAGATTCCTCATTTGGGAGGGAGAAAGATCATCATCAAAAATCACCATATCCACCTCAAAATGTGTCACATATGCTTTGATTTCCTCCAGCTTTCCGGTACCCACAAATGTCCGCACGTCAGGTCTCTCCAGCCTTTGGGTAAATTTATATACTGTTTTTGCACCAAGAGTCTCTGTCAGAAATGCAAGCTCTTCAAGATATTCATGGACCTGTTGCTCGGTCTGACCCTGACGGATCAGGGCTACCATGACGGCAGTTTCCTGAATAGGGGCAGTTTCAAATAATTTTTGGAATTTCCTTGAAATTTTACTCATACATTTTGGCGATATATTGGAAAAAGAGAAGCTGACTGAAAATAGTTCCAAACAGGAATGTCCTACAAATTTAACATCCTAAGGACAATAAGCCTTATATTTGCGACATTAAAACCCCATGACCTGGTAATATCCTAAATTCAATTCTCACAAATAGTTTCCGTTTTTTGGTCTATACCCAAAATTAATTATCGGATTCTAGCTATCATATTTACCTGTAACAACAAACAATGAAAATAACAGCAACGCCCATTGAGGGTCTTTTTGAAATATATCCTGTGATTTTTAAGGACGAACGCGGTTATTTTTTCGAGTCATTCAGAAAAGAAGCTCTCCTCTCTCAGGGCATCGACAAAGAATGGGTTCAGGAAAACCAATCATTCTCCAAAGTTGGCACCATTCGTGGTCTTCACTATCAAAATGAACCTCATGCTCAAGCCAAACTTGTCAAAGTTATCAGCGGAAAAGTTCTAGATGTAGTGGTTGACCTAAGAAAAGGTTCAAAGACCTATGGAAAAGTGTACAGCAAAATTCTGGATGACCAAAACCATAACATGCTCTTCGTTCCTGAGGGATTTGGACATGGGTTTTCTGTGTTGGAAGATGCGGTATTTTCTTATAAATGTTCCAATTATTACAACAAAGCGAGCGAAGGCGGAGTAATATGGAATGACCCAATTTTAAATATTGACTGGCAGGTGGATACACCCATAATTTCTGCCAAAGACCAAATTCTTCCAACATTCGAAGAATTTACAGAAATGACCAAAGGAGGACTATAATGGGATTATTTGATTTTTTGAAGAGCAAAAGCAAAGCACTAACCCCAAATAAACTCGATCTGGGCTGGATGCAGACTGATATGCATTCGCACCTTATTCCGGGCATAGACGATGGCTCTAAGTCATTGGAAGAATCTTTGGAAATGATTTCAAGGTTAAAGGACTTTGGGGTCAAGAAAATCGTGACTACCCCCCATATCATGTCCGAATTTTATAAAAATACGCCTGAGATTATTCTTGGTGGATTGAAAAAAGTGAAGGAAGCCCTTCAAAAAGAATCCATTGACATAGAAATAAACGCAGCCGCAGAATATTACCTAGATGAATTCTTCCTCGAAAAAGTCAGAAGTGGCGAACCACTCCTCACTGTATACAAAAATCACGTTTTGGTGGAGACAGGGTTTGTAACAAAACCGCTGATGCTGGTGGAGATATTTTTTGAAATGGAAATGAACGGATATAAACCGATACTGGCACATCCTGAGCGCTATCAATACCTTGCCCAAGACAAAAAATTGCTTCATGAAATGATTGATAGGGATATTTATTTTCAGCTCAATCTTTTGTCCCTTACCGGATTTTATTCCAGGCATGTCCAGGCTTTTGCTGAATTGCTGGTGAAAGAAAACAGGATTAAATACGTAGGAACCGACACTCATAATCACCGATATCTAGATGCTTTGGAATCATTGACCCAGAGTAAATATTACGACAAAATCCAGGAAATTTCCATATTCAATACCTATCTATGAAAATTCTGATCACAGGAGCTACCGGACTTTTTGGAAGTTACCTTTCTAAAAAATTTATGGGAGAAGGGGAAATCCTGGCCTTGAAAAGAGAGCACAGGTCTAAGGGTTTATTGGAAAATTCTGATTCGGGAATTACTTGGGTCGAGGGAGATATTTTGGATCCTCTTTCCTTGGAGGAGGCTATGGATAAAGTAGATCTCGTAATCCATGCAGCTGGAATGGTTTCGTTCAATCCCGGAGATGAAAGTAAATTGATGAAAATCAATGTAGATGGCACTGCCAATGTGGTAAACGCAATGCTAGCCAAAGGAGTCAATAAACTGATCCATGTCAGTTCAGTTTCGGCTTTGGGAAGAACCGCCGAGGCAAAAGTTGCTGATGAAAATACCCCTTGGGTAGAATCTACGCTTAACACTCCCTATGCTATCTCTAAATACCAGGCCGAACTGGAAGTCTGGAGGGGCGTACAGGAAGGTTTGGAGGCAATAGTGATACTGCCTTCGATCATTTTGGGCAAAGTCAGTGATGACCGCAGTAGTACACAGATCTACCATTATGTCCTGGAAGAAAGTAAATACTACCCTGCAGGTACTGTCAATTTCATTGATATCAGGGATGCCGTAGAAATCACCCATCAACTATTTAAAAAAAACCTCTGGGGAGAAAAATTTATTCTAAACAACAGCGCTGTATTGTACAAGGATTTTTTTGAAACTATGGCAAAGGTTTTTGAAAAAAAGGCTCCTGCCAAGAAAGTCAGCCCTTTTCAGATCAAACTAGCGATATTTTTTATTGGAATAGGAAGGCTCTTGGGAATAAGCAAAAATCCGCTAAACAAGCAGACAGCGATGCTTGCACAGCTTTCGATTACCATGGACAATAGAAAAGTGACGGAAGCAATCAAATTCAGGTACCATTCTTTGGAAGACAGTTTCAGGTGGGCGAAGTCGAACGAAAATTAAATTCTGGACGTTAATCCATTTAAAATTTCAAAATCCTCTTTTTGGGGGATTTGGCACATATTGGCCACTTCCATAAAAAAATAATCAAAGAGGGGTTTTGTACCAAAAAATAATTTTTTATCTTAAGTAAACTATTAAAAGAAACAGATGACCGGAGATTTTGATAACGATTGGGAAGAAGACAAAGAACTCGTAGAACGGTTTGAAAATTCACTTAAATCCAATATGGATCTTTATTTTGAGGAAGAGGAATTAGAAAACATAGTCCGGTTTTATTTTGATCAACAGAAATTTGTAAAAGCACTAAAAGCATCTGCACATGCTTTGGAAAAATTTCCCTTCAGCGTCGAAATCAAGCTGTTGAAGGCGCAGTGCCTAATATTCAATGATGAACTGGAGGAGGGATTGGAAATTCTCGAGAATCTCAACAACCTGTCTCCGAACAACGAGGATATCGTTTTAGCACTCAGTCAGGCCTTGATGATCAACAGCAATATCAAAGAAGCGATCGAACTGCTGGAGAATTTTTTACCTATGGCCGAGGACAAAGCTGAAGTGTATTATACACTTGGCAACCTTTACAAAGCCAACGAAAACAACGAAAAAGCCACATATTATTATAAGGAATGTGTCAAAATCAGGATCAACCATGAGGATGCACTGTTCCAATTGGCAATGATCACTGAGGAAGAGGGTTCTTTTGATGAAATCCTTGATTTTTATAGGGAATTTATAGATCAGGACCCGTACAGCGCAGGTGCTTGGTATAACCTAGGCGTGGTTTACAACAGACTTGGAAGGTTTGAGGAAGCCATACAGGCCTATGATTATGCCCTGATTATTGATGATGCTTTCGCCTCTGCCTATTTCAATTTGGGCAATGCCTATATGAATACCAACCAATTTGAGCTTGCACTTGAAGCATACCAAAACACCATTAACTGTGAGGGTGCAAATGCCGAAAACTGCTGCTATCTCGGTGCCGCCTATGAAAAATTGGATCAAATAGACCTGGCTTTCAAAAATTTCAAGAAATCAGCCAAGCTTGATCCTGAATATGACGATGCCTGGTTTGGATTGGGAATGTGCATGCTCAAAAAAGAAAAATTCTTTGAAGCCATTCATTATTTCAAAAAAGCAATCAAACTTACCAAAGAAAATGCCACCTATTGGGTAGGACTTGCGGATGCGGAATACAACCTCGGCAACCTTCAGGCCAGTTCTGAAGCGTATGAAGAAGCCATCACCCTTGAACCGGGGATTATAGAAACCTATGTCAACCTTTCTATCATCTATTTTGACCAAAACAGGTTTGAGGAAGCTGAAGACGTCATCAAGGAAGGTATTGAAGAATTGCCCGAAGAAGCTGAATTATATTACAGACTCGTGGTCTATCTGATTAAATCAGCTAAATACAAGGAAGCCTTTTCATATTTAGAAAATGCATTAACTTTGGACTTTGGGAGACACACATTGTTGTACGATTTGATGCCGGAGATCAAACACCAAAAGGCTATTTTCAAAATCATCTCCCAATATAAGGATGCCGATACATCATCCGATCTAAACAATTAATTACCTGAAATTCGAACTTAATGAATTACGTTCTGAAGAATCTGCCTGTACGAACTGAAAAACCACGTACTACGGGGTTTACCATGGTTATGGACAAAGGCATGGGTATCAGGGAGGTTGAAAACTTCGTTGAGGCCAACAGTGATTTTGTGGACATTGTCAAGCTAGGCTGGGCTACTTCCTATCTCACTAAAAATCTTGCACAGAAAATCCAGATTTACAAAGATGCAGGGATCCCTGTCTATTTGGGAGGTACTTTGTTTGAGGCATTTGTCATCAGAGGTCAATTTGAGGATTACAGAAGGGTTCTGGAAAAATTTGACCTTTCCTTTGCAGAGGTCTCTGACGGATCAATCAGCCTCAACCACGGCAAAAAATGTGAATACATCCAAATTTTATCTAAGGATGTCACCGTTTTGTCAGAAGTTGGATCAAAAGATGCTGCTAAAATCATCCCTCCATACAAATGGATCGAACAGATGCAAAGTGAACTTGATGCGGGTTCGTGGAAAGTAATCGGGGAAGCAAGAGAAGGCGGAAACGTGGGTTTGTTCAGAGATTCAGGAGAAGTCAGACAGGGTCTGGTGGAAGAAATTCTTACCAAAATCCCTGAGGACAGAATTATTTGGGAAGCTCCCCAAAAAGAGCAACAAGTTTGGTTTGTAAAACTTCTTGGAGCCAACGTCAATCTGGGCAATATTGCCCCAAATGAACTTATTCCCCTAGAAACCATCCGATTAGGTCTCAGAGGAGACACTTTTGACCATTTTCTAGGTGCACACCTTATGTAATACTATTTCTGGACTGCCTGATTAAGAAGGCAGTCCTTTTTTTGATCCACAATGAACTATCTCAAAGATTATATTTTAACCTTCCTCAAAGGCATGTCCATGGGAGCTGCTGATGTCGTTCCCGGAGTTTCAGGAGGTTCTATTGCCCTGATAGCAGGCATTTACCAAAAACTTCTCGACAGTATCAAGTCCATTGATAAAACTGCCCTAGGTTTTCTATTCAAATTTGAAATTAAGAGCCTTTGGGAGCATATCAATGGGGGTTTTCTATTCACCTTGCTTGCTGGGATTCTGACAAGTATTTTTTCTCTTTCAAAGGTAATCACTTACCTGATGGACAACCATCCGATTCCTCTGTGGTCGTTTTTTTGCGGATTGATCATCATTTCTGCGGTAATTATCCTAAGAGACATCAAGAGATGGAATGTTGGCGTGATCCTTTCTCTACTTTTAGGAACAATAACTGCCTATTGGATTACCGGCTTACCGCCCACTACCACTCCTGATACCCTTTGGTTCACTTTTGTTGCTGGAGGAATTGCGATCTGTGCGATGATTTTACCCGGCATTTCGGGGAGTTTTTTGCTCCTTGTGATGGGTCAATATGAAAGAATCCTTGATGCTGTCAGTGAAAGAGACTTTCTGATCATCGCATTGTTCGGATCTGGCTGTGTTGTCGGATTGCTTTCTTTCAGTAGGTTGATTTCTTGGTTGCTGAAACATTACCATGCAGTGACTATCGGTGTTCTGTCCGGATTTATGCTAGGATCACTTAACAAAATCTGGCCTTGGAAAGAAATCCTCTCTTATAGGATGTCTTCTTCTGGAGAACAGAAACCTTTCCTAACCGAAAATATTTGGCCCCAACATTATTTGGAAGTGACTGGACAGGAACCGCTGATACTTTATGCAGTGTTGTCATTTTTGTTTGGAATCCTATTGGTTCTGGGAATTGAAAGAACAGCTAATTACCTGAAGCGATCATGAGAAAATTCGGATTGATAGGTTTTCCGTTGACCCATTCTTTTTCCAAGAAGTATTTTACTTCTAAATTCGAAAGGGAGGGAATCGTTGACTGTCAATACGATTTATATGAAATCCCCGAAATTTCACTTTTTCCCAAAATCCTGTCCGAAAATACTGAACTGGAAGGCATTAATGTCACCATTCCTTACAAGGAAAAGGTTATTCCATTTCTAGATGAAATGGATCCTGCCTGCAAAGAAATCGGTGCAGTCAATTGCATCCAAATCAAAGGAGGAAAACTCAAAGGTTACAATACCGACTATATAGGATTTAGACAATCACTTGAGGGTTTTCTTGGATCGAGCAAGCCAAAAGCATTGGTTCTGGGAACCGGAGGAGCATCCAAAGCAGTGGTGCAGGCGCTTTCAGATATGGGAATTTCTTTATTGATGGTTTCTAGAAATTCTTCTGAAAAACCTGGTTGGATCAATTACCGAGATTTGGAGTCAAATCCCACCATACTTGAGTCCCATCAGCTTATCATCAATACCACTCCAGTAGGGACATTTCCAAAAACCGAAGAAATGCCGGAAATCAACCCAAATTACATTACAGGAATGCACAAGGTCTATGACTTGGTGTACAATCCTGAAAAAACTTTTTTGATGCGCTCCCTTGAGGCGCGCGGTGCATTGGTAAAGAATGGATTGGAAATGCTCCAACTTCAGGCAGAAGCTGCCTGGAAGATCTGGAATTGATTTCTTTTCACATTTTAATATCATTACCATGTATTGGAAAAAACAATCACACGAACAAATCAAAGAAACTATATTCAATGCCCTTTCCCAAAATCTGGATTATAGAGGCGATCACCCCATACTTGGAATTCCCGGAACATACCTGGATACGGCAGAATTTTATCCTGATGCCCCATTTTTGAAGGATGCTCCCTATATGTCCGCAATGGTCCGCAATCCCAATCACATCGGGGTGCATACCCTCAGCGACAAATCGGTCCTGGAGATATTTGAAGGTACCCAGAAAATCGAAAAGGACCTGATCCGCTTGGTAGCAGAGGAAATCCTTAATGGAGATCCAAACCAACAAGACGGATATGTGGCAACCGGCGGAACAGAAGCCAATATTCAGGCCATGTGGATTTACAGGAATTTTTTCAAAAAAGAATATGATGCCAGACTTGGTGAAATCGGACTGGTTTATTCCCAAGACTCTCATTATTCCATGCCTAAAGGTGCCAATCTGCTTAACCTTACCAGCATCATCCTGGAAGTGGAACCGGAAAGCAGGCAGATCACCAAGGAATCCTTAGAGTCCAAAGTAAATACCGCCATGCAAGAAGGCATTAAGTATTTCATCGTCATCGCAAATCTTTCCACTACCATGTTTGGGTCTGTAGATGGCATCGATATACTAGGCGATTTTTTCACTAATCTCAATGTACCATTCAAAATCCATGTAGATGCCGCTTATGGAGGGTTTATTTACCCTTTTACAAACCCAATGAGCAGGTTTACATTCCAAAATCCTTACATGAATTCCATTACAGCAGATGGACACAAAATGCTTCAGACACCCTACGGAACAGGGCTTTTCTTGATCCGAAAAGGGTTTTTTGACTATGTCAAAACGGAAGAAGCGCAATATATCCCCGGAAAAGATTATACCGTCAGCGGAAGCCGGTCCGGAGCCAATGCCATCTCTATGTGGATGATATTGCAGATCCATGGATCGGAAGGATGGAAATACAAAATGGAAACCCTTTGCGACCAAACAGAGCGAATTTGCAAGAGATTAGAAAGAATGGGAGTGGAATATTTCAGAAATCCTTACCTGAATATCATCGCGATAAAAGCCAAATACCTATCCAAAGAATTGGCATACAAATACTACCTCGTTGCCAATTCCTATGAATTTGAACCGGAATGGTACAAAATCGTCGTCATGCCCCACGTCAAGCCGGGAACGATTGACAGCTTCCTGATGGAACTGGAAGGTGAAATCCAATCCAACCTTAGGAAATAAGTTCTTTCTTAAAAAAACCCAATGATAAATATCATTGGGTTTTTTGCTTTTAATGCTCCTGAACTTACTTATTATATTGAAGATCCTGCCAAAGATTAAGACCAATGTCCCTATTAAATTGCTAATTAATAATTTATTGCCAAGGTTAGATATCTTTGATTTTTATCCTCTTTTTTCATAATAAATCAATAAACTAGGCCTACTTAACGGTAAAATATTTCACATCATTTTTATATTTTTATAGAATTTTAATTTTATACAATCTTCATTTAAAATACAATCTATGGAAGAAGTAACCACTTACACAACAAAGTTTATGGACTGGGTATACGTTTTCGGTCCAAAATTACTAGGTGCATTTGCAGTATTTATCATTGGCCTTTACGTGGTCAATTTCATTTCGAAGCTTGTTTCAAAGGCACTTAACAAAAGAGGAATAGAAGTTTCCCTGCAATCATTTTTGGGTAGTCTCGTGAGTGGGGGTTTAAAGGTGCTATTGCTGATTTCTGTCGCGGGCATGCTTGGAATTCAGACTACTTCATTTGTGGCAGTCGTCGGTGCTTTGGGTTTAGCTGTGGGTTTGGCTTTACAGGGTTCGCTTGCCAATTTTGCCGGCGGGGTATTGATCCTGGTTTTTAAGCCTTTTAAAATCGGAGACCTGATAGAATCAAACGGTCAGACCGGCGTGGTCAACGAAATCCAAATTTTCAATACAATCCTGCTGACGGCAGAAAACAAAACCGTCATTCTTGCAAACGGCGCTGTCTCTAACGGTACGATCGTCAATTATTCCCGTCATGGCAATCTCCGTGTAGATATCACCATGGCTGTCGCCCCAGACAGTGATGTGGTCAAAGCAAAAAATGTTGCCTTAGAAGTATTAAAAGCAAATGAGTTTGTATTGGAAGAACCGGCTCCTTCTGTCAATGTATTGAAAGTAGGTGATGGAATGGTCACTCTTGCCATCAGGCCTTATTCATCTCCTGCACATTATTGGGATGCGTTCTTCTCTGTTCAAGAAGAAATCAGATCAGCTTTTGACAAAAACAGTATCTCCGGACCAACCCCGACTAGGGTGATCATTAGTAAATAAAATTCAAAGTCAAAACAAAAGGTTGAAACAAGGCAAAAAAATAGTATCCGGTGATCTGAAAACCAATTCAAAACCAAAGAAAAAAAATGGCAAAGACTTTTGAAATGGCAAATAAATTCTTGAAACTGGCAAAAAATCGTAAATTTGTTTTGGCTTAAATTAGATTAGCCTAAAAACAAATCACCAACAACAAAACAGAAAGACTATGACCCTGTTAAAAAAACTGAAATCAAGTACCCTATTGGTATTGGCCTTTGGCTTCCTTTTCGTAGCAACCGTTAGTTCTTGTGGAGGTAAAAAAGAAGGAGAAGAATCAACCGAACAAGTAGAAAGTGCCGAGCATCCTGCTGAAGGTGCTGAACATCCATCCGATGGTGCAGAACACCCCACTGATTCTACTTCAGAACATCCTGCAGACACAACTGCTACCAATTAATTTCAAAAAGGCGTTTTAAAAGTGTCTGGAAACCGGCTCTCAGGATATGGTTTTTTCAGACACTTCTTTTTTCCTCCATATCCAATCTTACCAAATCAAAAAAATCAGAAGGCATTATCAAAATCCCATGAAAGGAATTCCCACGTTTTTCAGAAAAATGGTCAAGTTTACTCTGATTTTCTGTTGAATGAAAATACAGTTTGTGGAAAAGCAGGTTCTCCGTTTATTTCCATGATGGGATAAGCCATAAAATTGATCGGTCCTCCAGATGGACCAGGGCTTACTTTGAGGTCGCGGCCCTGACTGAATTCAATCCTATTGGCAGGATGCCTTCCAAAATAATATGTAGCAAGGGCTGTGTACTTGTTACCCTCACTGATATCCACCGGCCACCACTTGCCATCTGCGTAGAATTCGGCCCAACAATGATACCCATCAATACCTCCCTCGTCCCTATCTGAGGGAATTGAGGCGCCTATGGAAAACCTCGCCGGAATATCAATTGATCTCGCCAAGGAAATGAAAAAAGAATGAAACTCAGTGCAGTTTCCCGTCTTGGAATCGCAGGCATAATTGGAATCCCCGCGGCCGAATTTACCAAATTTCATATACCGCATGTTGTCAATAATATAATCATACAAAGCCCGAGCTTGGACGAGTTTATTGTCATTTTCCTTGCCTTTGATGGCTTCTTTGGCTATTTCTTCAAACCTACCGCCGATTGGCATCAAAAGATTTGGCTGTAAGTATTTCTTGTCGACGGGATCAAAAGCATCATAAGGACCTTTTTCTTTCCTTGCCACCTGATAGGTAATGTCAATTTCCTTTCCGCTATCCTCTGGCCCGAGTTCTAGGTAAAGAATCGTATTGTCAAAATCCTGTTCTTTCAACATTTGATGTTTTCCAGGAAGGTTCATTTTGACCACCTCAACATTTTGGAAACTGTCACTTTTGGCGATAGGAATCCACATTTTGGCAGATCCGTCAATCTTGGGAAGTTTGGAATAGTAATGAAAATCAAATTCATCCTGACCTTCGACAACTCCTAACAAATCCGTGGATGCAGTTTCAACCGGGACTCTCCGCCAGGTTTTGTCCACCACCTGCTTCCAAGTGTAAAATGGCTTGCCGTTCAGTTTGTGAAGGGAAGTTTCTGTTACCCTCATGTTTCCCGGTTCACCCTCCATAAAAAAATCCACATCATAGACATCTCCTTTTTCATCCGCCAAATCCACACAGGCGAAATATTTTTTCGGACCAAGGTTCGAAAGGTACTCAGTATGGACACGAACGAGCTTCAAATTGAAATTTCCTCTTTCGTCATTGACTTGAAAATAGCCGTCACCTGTCTCTGTTTCCTTTTCAATATAGGCTTTGATCCCTATTTCTATTTCGGCAATAGAGACTTTTTGTGGTTTTGTCTGTTCCTCTTTTTCTCCCTGAGTTTCATTTGGAGATTGGCAGGATGCAATTATCAATAGCCATCCAAATAAAATAAAAAACCGGTTTCTCATCTTTGGGCTTGTTAATGTTGATTTGTTGATCGGATTATGGAATGTTGGCAAACAAAAGTCCATATTTCCCAAATATACAATAAATCCAAAGAAGGAGATTTCAAAAGAAGTCTCCCAAGGAGTATGTAAGCCTGTTTTACTTTAAGCCGGATTTTTATCCATTTGCATAATCTTCCTTACTATCGAATTGAATGTTGATTAGATTGTAAATATATACCAAACCTAGTCTTCCAAAATGGCCAATACTATCTACTTCCTAATTCTGTCCATCGTTCTAAATCTAGGCGATATGACAGTAATCAAATCACAGGAAAAGGAACAATCATCCATCCGACCCAAGGTTGCTTTTACTTTTGATGATGGGTCCACACGTGATATGCCTAATCTAAAATTGGAGGAGTGGAACCAAATGATACTTACAAGCTTGAAAAAACATGATGCCAAAGCGGTTCTATTTGCTACTGTCGGACCCTTGGACAATGACAAAGGCAGGTATGTACTTTCTTCTTGGGACAAAGAAGGCCACCGGATTGCAAACCACACTTTTACCCATCCGAGATTCAGCGATCCGAAGACGACTTTGGAGATGTTCAAGACAGAGCTCATTAGAAATGATGCTGTGATCCGTGCCTATCCCAACTTCTACCAATACTTCAGATTCCCTTACCTCAAGGAGGGTGAAACAAAAGAGAAAGTGGAAGGATTCAGGGCTTTTATGATAGAAAAAGGTTACAAAAACGGCCATGTTACCATAGATGCCTCTGATTGGTATATCGCCAGCAGATTGGTAGATAGGCTCAAAGAAAATCCGCAGGCCGACATCAGCGGGTTTAGGGATTTTTACATCGAACACATGTATGACCGAGCTTTATTTTATGATGGATTGGCTGACCAATTGACCGGTAGGAAAATCAACCATACGATCCTGCTTCACCATAACCTTGCGTCGGCATTGTTCTTGGATGACCTGATCGTACATTTCAAAGAAAAAGGATGGGAAATCATGGATGCGGATGAGGCCTTTAAGGATCCCATATTTGAAGAAGTCCCAATGGTAATTCCTGCCGGAGAAAGTCTAATTTGGACCCTTGCCAAGCAAAGTGGAAAGTATGACAAAGATCTCCGCTATCCTGCTGAAAATGGTGATTACCTTAAGGCAAAAATGGACAGCCTCGGACTTTAAGACTTGACAAGTCTACTTATACGAATCGACGAAACCGGTCAGAAAATAATATTAAAAGCATATAACAACCAATATTTATAAAAACCGATTTTCAAAAATTTCGTTTTCTGAATAAAGATTCAATCCGAAACAGGAGAAAAACTCTTATCAAATTCAGACCCTGGTCTTATCCTTATTCAATATTCTGTAATCAAATAAACCTAGATAGTTATGGAAAATTACGAAACACTATCACAAGCAATAAACGGACTGAAAAGTCAAGGATATACTGAGGATTTCAACCTCAAAGAATTTTGCATTGAATGCCGTGGGGGTGAATTCCGCATTTTACACGATGAATTTCAAATAGATAAGGTTTTTAGATTTGAGGGAAATTCTGATCCTGATGACCAATCGGTCCTCTATGCCGTATCTTCCGACAAATTCAATTTGAAAGGGGTCTTGGTCAATGGCTATGGTATATACTCCGATCCGCTGACAGATGATATGCTTAAAAAATTGAGTTATGATCCTGATTTAAGAAATTGAATTCAAAATTGAATTTGTGTACTCTTTTTTCGTTGCCACAAATTTCCTGTGTTGACTTCATTGTGGAACTTAGGAATTTCCCTTTTAGCAAATTACCCATCTTCTCCGGGTCTTATTCCCTCTGAAATCGAAAAAGCGACGGGTAGGACCCGCCGCTTTTTCTAGTAGTTATCACTTTCATTTTAAACTTTGCTTACATTTTAGCTGAGTAGTTTGGGGCTTCTCTTGTGATGCTTACATCATGCGGATGTGATTCCTTGACACCTGCAGCAGTGATTTTCACAAACTTGCCATTCTTTTGCAGATCTTCCACAGTTGGGGTACCACAGTAACCCATACCAGCCTGAAGTCCACCCACTAATTGGTAAAGGACTTCTGAAACCAAACCTTTGTATGCTACTCTACCAACGATTCCTTCCGGTACAAGCTTCTTGATATTGTCTTCTGCATCCTGGAAATAACGGTCTTTGGAACCGGATTCCATGGCTTCCAGCGAACCCATACCTCTATATGTTTTGAATTTCCTTCCTTCAAAAATCAGCATTTCTCCTGGAGCTTCTTCTGTTCCTGCCAACAAAGACCCAATCATGATAGATCCTGCGCCTGCAGCAATGGCTTTCACCAAATCACCCGAATAGCGGATTCCACCATCAGCGATGACAGGAACATTTCTACCTTTCAGAGCTTCTGCGCATTCAAATACAGCCGAAAGCTGTGGAACACCCACACCTGCAATCACCCTTGTGGTACAAATACTTCCCGGACCTACTCCCACTTTCACTGCATCTGCACCTGCATCAGCAAGTGCAATTGCAGCTTCCGGAGTCGCAATATTGCCTACTATAACTTCCAAATCCGGAAATGCATCTTTGATTCTTCTGCATGCATCCATGACGCCTTTGGAGTGTCCATGTGCTGTGTCTATGGAAACAACATCTACACCTGCTATCTTAAGGGCTTCGACCCTTTCGACAATATCAGCGGTGACACCGACAGCAGCACCTACACGAAGCCTTCCAAATTCATCTTTGCAGGCATGCGGTTTGTCCCTTCTTTTTAAAATATCCTTATAGGTGATCAGACCTGTAAGTTTTTCATCCTCATCTACAATCGGAAGTTTCTCGATTTTGTATTCTTGAAGAATCTCTTCAGCCTGTTCAAGTGAAATTCCTGCCTTGGCAGTAATCAGGTTTTCACTTGTCATAATATCTTTGATTTTAACATTTGGATCTTTGATGAACCTCAAATCCCTATTGGTGATGATTCCTTTCAAAACCCTGTTTTCGTCCACAACAGGAATCCCTCCAATATGGTATTCGCGCATGATAGCATCCGCATCCCTTACTTTGGATTCAATATCCAAGGTAATCGGATCCAAAATCATCCCGGCCTGAGAACGTTTCACCTTTCTGACTTGGGCGGCCTGCTTCTCGATGGACATGTTTTTGTGTATAAAACCAAGTCCACCTTCTAGCGCAATGGCAATAGCCAATTCGGATTCCGTCACAGTATCCATCGCGGCGGAAACAAGAGGAATGTTGAGTCGGATTTTTTTGGTGAGTTGGGAGGATGTGTCTGTATTTCTTGGAAGGACTTCAGAATATCCCGGCACTAAAAGCACATCGTCGTAGGTGAGTGCTTCAAAAAGAAATTTATTGGAATTGAGGTTCATAGCAAATTCGGTTAGGTAACCCTATTTGCCCGTCAAAGATAAGAACATTTTCAGTTGTCAATCAAATCGGTTTGAAAATAAATTAATTCGGAGATGTGAGACGTGAGACATGAGATGGAAGACTTAAGATTGTAAACGCAACACACAAGATTCAAGACTTGGATCATCTTACCAAAAACGTATTCCCTTGTCATTTCGAAAGAGGTTCAGACTGTTCCGTTTTCTTCAGAAACTTACATTGGTTTCCTCGTCATCCTGAAAGAGGAACAGCCTGTCCCGTTTTCTTCGGGAAGTGAAGGATCTCATTTGCCTTAGGTGAGACCCTTCGTGCCTCAGGGTGACGCTAGACAACCTGACAACCTGATAACTTGACAACTATGACAACGCGAAGCTGACAACAATTACAACAACTATAACCACTACAACCATTTCATCCCCAAAATATCCCCCTACTTGCCATTGCATTCCAGAAAGTGCCCAAGGAGAAAATGAAATAAATGACAGCAAAAATATTTACCTTCTTGACATCCTTTCTTGCAAAATACCAGGCAAAAAGCGGTACTGCCTGCAAGGCATGAATTCCGAAAAAATGAAAAATCCGAAGGTCACCATAGGCCTTTGCCCAATTCAGGAAGAAAATTCCCTCCTGGCCATCGGGCGCTCCAACGGTATGACTCAGGTTGGCAGCCATCAAGTATCCCTCCATACTTGCCACCACGAATATTAACATGCCAAGTTGGATACCTCTCTTATATCCTGCAAAAAGGGATTCCACAACTGAAAATAATCGATAGGCCCAAAAAACCATGATGGTATTTATGAGAATGGCAATGCCCATGATTTGGAACAAAACCGCATTGCCTACAGAACTGACATTGAAATGGGAGAGCTCTCCCCTAGAAGCCTGATAGATGATGATTACCATCTCGATTATCATAGCGGTGATAATGGTTAGTTTGATCTTCTGGACTTTTCGGATTTGGGGGAGATAAAATAAATACCAAGCCATTGTCCAAGAAAAGATTCCAATGGAAACAGCAAATTTCATCGGTTTCATCCAGACATTGACCCCATTTAAAGTCCTGTCATCAAAAAACGAAATGACCAACATAACCAAAAATGCAAGAAAATTGAGCAGGCCGAACTGCCCAAGGGACTTGCTTCTTTTGAAAATCTTTCTGATAAATATCATGGGTGATAAGGACTCTGATTGAGTCTTTTGATTTTGGATGCCCTGACTAAAAAGTACAACAACAAGCCAACCGGACCCATCATAAAGGTCAAAATCAGACAGGGCAGAACCAACCACCGGCTGATATCTTTTCCCCAGGCATCCTGAGCGATCCACATCCCGACAAACAGGTCAAAGGCAAGGTAGTGAATCCATCCTGCCAAAAGGGCTTCATCTGAACCGAAAAGCAACCTCACTTCAGACAATGTACTGAATCCCCCTTCCCCTCCATTAAACAAAGCCGGAATGATATAAAACCCATAAGTAATTGCCATCAAAATAAAAACTCCTGAAAACAACGTTTGGTAAATCCATTTCCTTGGATAAAAAATAAACAGTGCAATCCATGAAAAAAAGGCCAACGTGCTGGCCATGCCAAAAACAGCTTCTAGTGTCATGCGGATCGGATGTTTGGTTATTTTAAATTTAGGGAAAATTATCCCGCAAAGGCGCAAAGGCACGAAGAAAAATTTGGAAACGTAATTATTATTCTAGAATAGGCTAGAATACAAGAATCTCTGATTCAAAAAAAACAGTTCAGTTTAAATGAATACCATCATTTTCTAACCCTAATTTTATTTCCTCTTGATCTTTGCTATATAAAAACCATCATACCCGCTATCCTGTGCCAAGACTTTTTGGTCTTCTACCAACTCAAAGTTTTTGCCGTTTTCGGAAGCAAGGAATTTTTCCACCTGCATCTGGTTTTCAGTCGGTAGGATACTACAGGTCGCATAGACCAATAATCCGCCCGGCTTGACCATCCCGGCATAGTTTTGAAGAATTTCCTGTTGGATAGTCTGAACCTTTTCTATGGATTCAGGAGTCAGTTTCCACTTGGTATCCGGATTGCGTTTCAATACTCCCAATCCCGAGCAGGGCACATCCAACAGCACCCGGTCAGCAGATTCCTTTAATCTTTTAATTGTCTTATTTCCTTCGATTACTTTGGGTTCAATGATGCTAATCCCGTTCCTTCTCGCCCTCAGTTTGGTGTTTTGCAGTTTCCATGCCTCCACGTCCATGGATAGGATCCTACCTTTATTTTGCATCAAGGCGGCTAGGTGAAGTGATTTTCCTCCAGAACCCGCACAGGCATCAATCACCCGCATGCCAGGTTCCACTTCCAAAGCTGCTGCCACGAGTTGGGACGAGGCATCCTGAATCTCAAAAAGCCCTTCTTTAAAGGCCGGATTTTTGAAAATATTCTGCCTTTTGGCAAGTACCAATGCGTCTTTGTAGCCTTTGGGAGCATAGGATTCGATGCCATCGTCAGCAAGCCTTTTCATGAGTTGCTCGCGGGTGACTTTGAGTGTGTTGACCCTAAGGACGACATCTGCTTCTTGGTTGAGAGTTTCGATTTCTTTCTCCCAATTTTCTCCCAAAAGTTCAGCACCCATGTCATCAAGCCAATCGGGAATAGATTGAAGGATTGCCCTTTCTTGGATCCTGTCATAATTTGCTTTGATGAATTTTGGATCCAAGCCTTTGAATTCCCTCCAATCCGGAAGTTCATTTCCCTGAAGCACCCAATAGGTACCAAAAAGATGGTAGAAGTCATCCGATGGGCTAAGTTGATTGAGTAGCCTCCACCATCTTACCATTTCATAGATAGACTCGGCAATAAATCCTCTGTCCCTTGCTCCCCATTTTGGATTGGATTTCAATTTTCTTTCAATCACTTTATCAGCATACCTGTTTTGGTTAAAAATTTCATCCAGGGATTCAATGACAGCGCTGACTGTGTTGGTAAAGAGTTTCATGGCAAATATTTATATGAGGCACAAAGATAACAGGATTCCGATGCCCGATAGACAAAGGTTTAAAATCCCAAAACCGATATTTTTGTTAATTTTGCACCCGCCAATCAATATTTGAATTATGCTTGACAAATTACAAGCGCTTAAAGACCGATTTATAGAAGTAGGCCAACTGATCATTCAGCCGGACTCCATGTCCGACATGTCCAAGTACACCAAACTAAACAAGGAATACAGGGACCTCGAAAAAGTGGTAAACCTGTATGATGAATATAAGTTGGTCAAAGAAAATATTACCAGTACCAAGGAAATTCTGGAAAAAGAAAAAGATCCGGACTTTCGCGAAATGGCCAAAGCTGAACTTGACGAACTGAAGCAAAGGGAAGAAGAATTGGAGGAGTCACTCAGACAGCAACTGATCCCAAAAGACCCGAATGATTCCAAGGATTGTATCCTCGAGATCAGGGGCGGTACCGGAGGAGATGAAGCGGCGATTTTCGCCGGGGATTTGTTTAGGATGTACCAGCGTTTTTGCGAAAAAAAGGGTTGGAAACTGACTGTACTCGACCTTACTTTTGGCTCCTCGGGAGGATATAAGGAAATCATCAGCACCATCACCGGCGAGGATGTGTATGGAATGATGAAATATGAATCAGGTGTCCACCGAGTGCAGCGGGTACCTGCCACTGAAACTCAAGGCCGTGTCCATACCTCCGCTGCCACCGTCGCAGTACTTCCCGAAATGGATGAAGTCGAGGTTAACATCAACATGAATGAAATCCGAAAGGATACCTATTGCTCCTCCGGTCCGGGTGGACAATCGGTCAACACGACTTATTCAGCAGTCAGGTTAACACACATTCCATCAGGCCTAGTCGTAACTTGTCAGGATGAAAAATCCCAGATCAAAAACTTTGAAAAAGCATTGAAAGTACTTCGGTCCCGCTTGTACGAAATCGAATTGGATAAACACAATGAAGCAGTAGGCGCCCAAAGAAGGACAATGGTAGGTAGCGGGGACCGCTCTGACAAAATCCGAACCTACAATTATCCCCAAAGCCGTGTCACTGACCACCGCATCAACAAAACTGTCTATAATCTTCCTGATGTGATGGAGGGAAATATTGAAGATTTCATTTCTGCATTGAGACTTTCGGAAAATCTTGAAAGGATGAATGCTTCAGGTTTGGAGGATTGAGGAAAAAGTCTACAGTTTACAGGCAGCAGTCGACAGTTGGAGAAATTGAACCTCAAAACATATTCTCAAAATCATTGGCCAGAATAGCGTGGAAGAAGATTCATCAAAATTTAAATTAAAATTGGAATTTTATCTCAAGGGTATTTAAAAAGGGAATGATGATTGCCTCAAATCAAAAAAACACGAATTCTTTTTAAGGAAACTCAAAAAACTCCGTTATCTTAAAGAGCAATAACCAGCCATAAAATGAAGATTCAAGGAAAAGGAAATGTAAGTTTGGTAACATGGCATGAGGGCCATTACCACAGCCTATATCCTATCGCCAACAACCCAAATATTGCCAAAAACCTGAGAGACAGTTTTCCCTCTCCTTACACCATTCACGATGCGAGACACTGGATCGAGCATAATCAAAAATTCAACCCACCCCAAAATTTCGCAATCGAATATGAAGGCAAATTGGTGGGATCTGTGGGATGTGAAATAGGCAAGGAAGAGCTCCGGACAAATATGGAAATCGGATTTTGGGTGGCTGAACAGTTTTGGGGAAAGGGAATCGCCACACAAGCTGTGCAGTTGTTTACTGAATATGTGCTAGAAAAATTTCCGTCCATAAAAAGGATTTATGCCCAGGTTTTTGATTTCAATGTGCCATCAATGAAAATCCTAGAAAATGCAGGTTATGAACCTGAGGCTATTTTGAAACATGCCTACATCAAAAACGGTAAAGTCGGCGACCTCTTCCAATATGTCATCATCAGAGAAGAAGTTGAAAAATTTATGGATTAAGGTATTTGAAAACATTCCTTACTTTTGGGGCTGATGAAAACAGCCCTTTTTTTGTTTCTCTTTTTTTCAATCACGATTTCTTTGACAAATGCTCAAGAAGTAAATGATACCATTCCGACATCCGGAGCAATTGATAAATTTTTTGATGTAGGAGATCGAGTCATCGATTTGATTTCGGGGGAAAAATGGGCCTTTATTCCGGCGGTCACTTATTCCCCTGAGACAAGATTAGGGCTTGGGGTCCGTGCAATCAGGGTTTTCAAACACAAGGGAGAGACCGATCCCAACCTCCGTCCTTCCTCGATTCCTATCACGGTTTTGTACACCCTCAACAATCAGACGATCTTCACCACAGAACTTGACCTGTGGGCAAATGAAAACAAGGAATACCTGAATGCACGCCTCGAACTTTCCAATTTTCCTTTCAAATTTTATGGCATTGGCAATGACCCCATCACAGATGAAGGCGAATCCTACACCACCCGCTTCGCCTATTTTCACCTGAATTACCTTCGCCAAATCATACCGGGAATATTCTTCGGGCCGAGATATGAATTTCGGGTAGATGACATTTACAGGCGGGTTCCCGGAGGAATATTGGAAACCACACAAGTCCCGGGATACGACGGGCAGCGGCTTTCCGGTTTGGGATTAAACCTCAACCATGACACAAGAGACAATATCTTCCAACCCACCAAAGGATGGAACAACAGGTTCAGTTGGATGGGATTTACTTCTTTTTTGGGAAGTAACTTCAGCTTCAACCAATACACGACAGATTTTAGAAAATACTTCAAAACCTCAGATACCCACGTCCTTGCTCTGCAGTCTTGGTGGAGTTTTACTACGGGAAATCCGCCATTTCAGCATATTTCCCTAATCGGTGGTAGCGACAGAATGCGTGGATTTTTTGAAGGAAGATTTAGGGACAATCATGCCATGGTCCATCAAGCAGAGTACCGTTTACCTGTTTACCGAAATCTCGGAATGGTACTTTTTGGTCATGCAGGACAAGTGGCTCCAAAAGTCGGAGATTTTGGATGGAAAAGGTTTAGGTATGGCGCAGGATTTGGTTTTCGGTACAAACTCAATGATGAAGGATTAAATATCCGTTTGGACATAGCCTTTGGAGATCAGCGCGCCTTTTATTTTGGTTTAAATGAGGTGATTTAGAATCCCAAAAAAAGCAAAAACTATTTTTTTATTCAGACGTTATTTTATTAAGTTTAAAAAACCTGTTCAAGCTTATGAAAAAATGTCTGTCTTTATTTCTCAGCCTTGGGATATTTACCTTTTTAAATTTTAGCCTTTTTGCGCAGACTGCTAAAGATAAACTAAGCGAATCCTTCGAGGAGTACAATAAAACTTACCCCTGGGAAAAAGTCTTCCTCCATACCGATAAACCCCATTATTTCTTGAACGATACCATTTGGATAAAAGCCTATGGGATGATTGAAAATGGCGGAGAATCCCCTGAAGCAACCAAATCGGTACCACTATATGTGGACCTTTACGATGCCAAATTTGAAAGATATATCGACAGGATCATCATCAAACTTGAAGAAGGCAAAGGTCAGGGGGATATTGTGCTACCAAAAGACCTTGAACCCGGATCCTATTCCCTGAGGGCCTATACCCAATGGATGAGAAACTTTGGGGATCCTGCATTTTTTCATAAAGATATTTGGGTGGGAGAACTGGGTGAAAATTGGGAATATGTTGGAGGAGACTCTAAGCTGAATCTGGGGTTTTTTCCCGAAAGCGGTGACCTCGTGGAGGGGATTCAAAGCAAAATCGGATTCAAAGCCACCGATGCTTATGGACGGAGTACGGATGTCATTGGATACATACTCAACAGCAAATCTGATACACTGATTAGGTTTGAATCAGAACATTTGGGGATAGGGAGCTTTGAATTTACCCCAAAAGAGAATGAAGCTTATGAGGTCTATGCCAAATCTGCCGAACAGAATTGGATGAAGTTTGCCCTAAGCCGGATTTTAAAACAAGGATATGTGCTTGATTTCGATCCACTTTATTCAGAAAGTGAGATCAAAGTGACTATCCATCACAACCTAGGGAAGGGGAATGAGCGCAAGAAATTATACTTGATAGGTTTGTCCAAAGGCCAAAAAGTATATGAAAAGGAATTTGATGGAGAAAAGGCCGATCATTCTGTATTGATCTCCAAAGAGGATTTTTTCCCGGGAATCATCACGTTTACCCTGATGGATGAGGAAACCACCCTTTTGGCAGAAAGGTTGGTTTATGTTTATCCATTTTCTCAGGCAATGGCAAATTTCAAATCTGAAAAACCAGAATATAAACCCAAAGAACTTGTGCAGATGGAGATCGCCATCGTGGATGAATTTGGCAGTCCTGTGGAAGGAAATTTCTCGGTATCAATAACGGACGCGTTCCAGGTTTTGCACCCTGAAAACGGGGAAAACATCTATTCTTACTTTCAGCTGAGTTCGGAAGTCAAAGGAGAAATCGAGCAACCCGATTATTACTTCAATCCTGAAAACCCAAATGCTGAAAAATACTTGGATAACCTCCTTTTGACCCAAGGCTGGAGAAGGTTCTCTTGGGAAAACCTGGCAAAATTAGCCAACCCTCCGGCTTTTGGATTTGAAGAGGGGCTTTCTTTGAGCGGAAAAGTATACAAGGTAAATGACAAACCGATTGAAGCTCCACACGAACTGCGTATGTTGGTAACCCATGAATATGGATTGCCCATTTTATATGAAGGCAAAACGGACCAATCCGGCAGTTTTTCTTTTGTAGGAATGGATTATCAGGATTCAGTCGGGATCTACCTGCAGGCATTTACCGAAAAAGAAAAAAACAACGGAGATACCACTGAACTTAAAAGAAATGAGGTAGTGATGTCTGTGCCAACAACACCCGACTTTCAAATCAGAAACAAAGCATTGCTTCCTTCAGGAGATAAATTTCAGGATTTCGATGAATACCTTGTGTCGGTCAAAGAAGCCAAGGACATGCTTGAGCAGTTTAGACTCAGTCAAGAGATAGAATTGGGGGAAGTTACAGTCAGAGGAAGGAGAAGTGAACCTATCCCGGACAAGCGTGCTATACAATATAACAACAGCCCGGATCGGGCGCTGCCTGTGACTGAAGAATATTACTATTTTCAGAATATATTCCAATTGCTGAGGGGAAGATTTCCCGGTGTGAATGTGGTAGGAGATGTGTTTAGCATCAACCCACCCCCAAGTGTAATAATCCGTGGTGGAGGTGCGTCCATTGTAAATGCCGGTGGTGCGACATTTTTAATTGATGGCATGAGAGCCATGCCTGGAATGGTAGCATTGCTGCCTGTTTCGGAAATAGAAAGGATCGACATCCTTACAGGTCTAAGCAAAGGAGCGGTTTACGGTGCTGACGGGGCAGGAGGAGTCATCAATGTACTGACCAAAGCCGGAAATCCAAACTATGATTGGAAAGACGAACCCGTCATCGGAAATGCCGCCATCAAAGCCAAAGGCTATGATCCTATTCGGGAATTTTATACCCCTTCAGGTGTATATGACATCAATGCCCCGATTGCGATAGACTTCAGGTCCACCATCTATTGGAATCCACAAGTCATCACCGACAGTGAAGGCAAAGCCCGATTTCAATTTAGGTTGACGGAAAGCAAACCGGAGGTTAATGTCGACCTACAGGGAATCTCAAAATCCGGAGAACCTATCCGTGCTACATATCGATTTCAGGTAAAATAAACTGTTTGATGAAAAGTTACACTTTCGAGTACAACTTAAAATTTTTGGTTGCCTTTGGGATAATCTGGTTGGGTGTAACCACTGAAATTCTTGCCCAATACAGTCTCAAAGGTAGGGTGGTGGATGCGGAAACATTGGAGCCCTTACTTTTTGCTACTGTATTTATCAGTAATTCAAGCATAGGAACCTCTACCAACAAGAGCGGGGAATTTGAACTTACCATTCCCGAAGGAAACCATGAACTCGTAATCAGCTATATCGGTTTCCAAACTTTCAGCTATGCCATATCGACCAAAGTGTTGAGACCCTTTTATGAATTTAGAATATTGCAGGAAACCGTAGAGCTCGAAGAAAGTGAAGTAAAAGAAAAAAGAGACAAATCTTGGTATGATAACCTTGCGGTATTCAAGACCTTGTTTTTAGGAACTAGTGTCAACGCTTCCAATTGCGAAATCAAAAACCCCGAAGTATTGATATTGGATGGGGAGACAGTACCCGGCCGCCTTACCGCCCGCGCAAAAGATATCCTCGAAATCGAAAACCCTAACCTCGGCTATAACATCAAATATGTACTGACAGGCTTTGAATATGACAAAGAGCAAGGGCAGATTACCTATGCCGGATATCCTTATTTCCAGGAAGAAAATCTCCCGAAAAGGAGACAGAAAAAAGTTTATGAAAACAGGGAAAAAGCCTACCAGGGAAGTGTGATGCATTTTATGCGAAGTCTGTACAAGGATGAAATAGAATCTTCAGGTTTCAAGGTTTTTGCTACTCAGAGGGTACCCAATCCCAATTCCCAAAAACAGGCCTCTTCGGAAATAATTAATCCGGATGATGATTCAAAGGATGAAGACAGACCTGCTAAACAAGAAAGGCCTGTAGGGTTCAAAGCTATGGATTCCTTAGATGTCCCTTTCAACGAACCTATTGATCCGGCGAAATTAATCCAAAAAACAGCAGACGGAAAGGTATTTATCACATACAATAAGCCGGTTTACATCAATTTTTCACGGGAAATCGAGGAAAGCTCATTTTTCCCTTATAGTTTGAGGAACCTAAATTTTACCATTCGGAATTTGGGATCAGAGTCCGGCGAATCTGAAGAAAAGAGACCCGGTCAACTTAGTATCCTGTTGCTGAGGGCCAAAGCTGTACAGGTATTTGAAAACGGGAGCTACTACCATCCATTTGACCTTTTTCTGCAAGGTTATATGGCTTGGGAAAAAATCGGTGACCAATTGCCTTTGGAGTATGAAACGGATAATAAATGAGACAAATCATATTACCAGGGATAATAAAATAAACCGAAAATTTTTTATCCAACACAAAAGTTTACTTCCAGAGATAGGGGAAATATTGAACATCTCTTGGCCATAATTACCCACAGATAAAATCCTAACAAATAGGTAAAAGTGAATATCCAATTGGAAAGTATGACGATGGATGGCAGGTCTTTTTCAGCAACTTATTCATACCAAGTTCAGAAAAAACCAAAATCCCTGTTCAGAATGGACAGGGATTTTGCTTATAGGGGAATTATCACTCAAGGTAAATATTTACTTTTTCAAAGCCCACTTCATCAACGGACCGCTTGACATGCTTGTGACAATGGCCATTACTACCAAAGCGACAAAAACTTTTTCATCTATCAATCCATTTTCCAGAGCAATTAAACCCAAGATTATTTCCATTGCACCTCGGGCATTCATCCCAAACCCAACTGCCAATGATTCCTTGAAATTGAATCCCCCTCTTGAAGCGCCATATCCGCTGCCGATTATCTTTCCGGCAAAAGAAATCACCAGAATTGCCAGAGTAAGGAGGATTTCAAAATTTGTAAAGAAGTTGATTTTCAATCCAATGGAAACAAAAAACAGCGGCGCAAAGATATTGTTGATGAATTGGTGGACGATCTCTTTGGCTCTTTCGGACATATGTTCCGAATCTCCTAAAGCAACCCCGAGAAGGAAAGCACCGAAAATAGCATGAATACCCAACCATTCAGTAAATGCCGCAGCCAGGAAGCAAAAAGCCATTGAAAGCGAAAGCACTCCTCCTGGCCAGGCCAGTTTTTTATTGACCCAAGGCAGCACCCTGTTGATAATAAACTTACCCAAGGTCAACATAAAAAAGGTAAATAAAAGTGTGATCCCCACCGTCTGAATGAGGGAAAGGTTTCCGCTTTTTCCCATAAAGGAAAGAATCACCGAGAAAATCAGCCATCCTATAATGTCATTCACCATCGCTGATGCCACGATCAACATCCCCATTTTGGTCTTGAAAAGGTTGAGATCCATCAAGATCCTGACCACCACCGGTAAGGCTGTAATGGACATAGCTGTCCCCATAAAAAGGGAAAACAAAAGCCTGTCTCCATCTGCCAAACCAAAAAATGATGAAAAGAAATAGGGAAATACAAATCCAAGAATAAACGGGACAAACAACCCAAGTAAACTAATGCTCAATGCGGCTTTTCCTTGGGACCATACAAGGTGCAGTTCTACCTCAAGACCTGCGATGAACAATAAAAGCACAACAGCAATCTGCACAAAACCATCCAAAGCAAGATTTGCATTGGGATTGCTCATGAAGAGGTATTCATGAAATTCTGGAACAAAGGTACCAAGGATCGTCGGTCCCAAAAGTATTCCTGCGAGTAATTCCCCAACAACAGCAGGCTGCTTGAACTTTTGCGCAACCTCCGCAAAAATCCTTGCCAGCAACAGCATTGCTGCCAATTGCAGAAAAAGATTGACTACATCTTGATGTGATAAACTCTCCATGTAGCCTTGTTATTTTTTAAGTATCAATAAATTGCAGGGTAGGTTGTTAAGGATTTCTTCCAAGTCATGGGGAAAAAGTCTATCCAAAAACCCAAGTTTTCCCTCATCGCCTACAATGAGTAAGTCTGCTTTGACATCTTCAGCAAATTTCGCGAGCTCAATTGCCCATTTGCCGCAAGTGACTTTAACATTGACTTTGAGGTCACCTTTGTCAAGGTCTTTTAGGATATTATTGACATACGCAACTTCATCTGCAACAAGTTTCCTACGGGTCGATGCAATTTCTTCTTCTCCTCCTTCTCCGGCAGTTGCCATTTGAAAGCCATACATTTTGATTTCGTTTACTATATAGATCTGTTTGGCTCCGTCTTTTTTGCACCATTCAAGTCCCTTTTGAATGACCAGAGGAGTCTGATCCTGTTCTGTTCCATTGATAACAACTTTGTCAAACGGAGTAGGCTTTTCCAAGGGCTCTATCAATACCAATGCAGAACATTTTGAATTCCTTATGATTTTTCTTGCTATAGATCCAATGTAGTAATTCAAAAGGCTTTCACTTTTGAGCGCCCCAGCCACGAGAAGATCCACATTTTCGGCTTCACAGGTCTGAAGTATTCTTTTGGCAGGCTTGCCTTCGGTCCAGATCGTCTTCACTTCGCTTCCCAAAAGACCATGTTTTTGAAGCAGTTCATTGAGTTTTTCTTCCAAGGCCACGGTTTTTTCTCCGACATGGATGAGCAACAATTCGGCTTGAAAGAGATCTTTTAGTCTTTTGGATTCGGCAATCAAAGCCTCCATTCTTGGAGAGAAAGCGATAGCAAGGGCAATTTTACGAAACATAACTAGGAACCAGTATTTGTGGAAAAATACCATTT
Source organism: Aquiflexum gelatinilyticum (assembly GCF_024741135.1). GTDB lineage: Bacteria > Bacteroidota > Bacteroidia > Cytophagales > Cyclobacteriaceae > Cognataquiflexum > Cognataquiflexum gelatinilyticum. Next base: position 383,068 of record NZ_JANSUY010000002.1, on the reverse strand, counting down.
TTTTTGGCTTGGAAATAACTTTTTCAGCTTTGTTTTTTAAACGGCCCAAAATCAGATCCCACTTATCCATGCTGAAAACCTTTTAAAAACGTGCAAATCAATAGGACGAAACCGCTTTTATTTAACGGTTTAAATTTTGTAACATAGCACGGCAAAAGACACCGACCGTGTCTTTTTTCATTAAAGAACTAAACCTGATATACTTTATGAAGAAAATGTATTTATCGTTGGTAGCGGGTGCGGGATTGCTCTTTTCCGTAAACGCTTTCACGCTGGCGCAAGGGGATTATCCCACATTGGGCCAGGTTACCCAAAGGCTTCAGGCAATTTCCGGAAGCGGTAGTGCAGCCAAACTCAGTTCCCTAACCAAGACCGAGGGCGGGAAAGACATCTGGGTAGTCAAAATCGGAAAAGGAGATCTGGATAACAAGCCCGCCATCGCAGTAGTCGGCGGAGCAGAAGGTTTCCATGTCCTCAGCGTGGAATTGGCAGTCCAATTTGCCGAAAGACTGGTCAAAGACCATGCAGCAGCATTGGACAAAAATACTTTTTACGTTTTTCCAAACATGTCACCTGATGCCTATGAGCAGTACCATGCTGCCCTAAAATATGAAAGAAGAGGCAATGCTGCCAAAGTCGATCACGACCGTGACGGACAAGTCTCAGAGGACGGATATGAAGACCTTAATAAAGACGGACTCATCACGATGATGCGTGTCGAAAGCCCGATGGGTGAGTACATGGTCAGTGACAAAGATGACAGGGTATTGGTCAAAGCTGACAGGTCCAAAGGCCAAAAAGGGAATTACATAATGATGCCCGAAAGCATGGACAAAGACAAAGATGGCAGCTTTGGTGAAGACTTGTCTGAAGGTATCGCCTTCAACAAAAATCAGACTTACAAATTCCCGATTTTCCAACCATTGGCAGGTGATTTTGCGGTATCGCAAGTGGAAAGCCGCGCCTTATTAGATTACCTTTTCAATCAGTGGAACATCTTCGCTTTCGTGACTTTCAGTCCGGCTAACAACCTTTCGGCCCCACTTAAATACAATGCCGGTGATGCAAGAAAGAGAATCATCACCTCTATGTTGGAAAAAGATGTAGCGCTCAACAGTATGGTTTCAGGAATTTACAATGAAACCATCAGCCAAAAGGCCTTTAACCAAAACAATCAGGGTACAGATGGAGACTTCTTCCAATGGGCATATTTCCACTTTGGAAGACTCAGCTTCAGCACCCCGGGATGGTGGGTTCCTGAGGTCAAAGGAGAAGACGGAAAGTCAAACAACAATGCAGAAATCAACTTCCTCGCTTGGGCAGCCAAAGAAAACCTTTCCAATGTATTCGCACCTTGGACAGCGGTGACGCACCCCGATTTCCCGGGACAAAAAGTAGAAGTAGGCGGCATCAAGCCTTTTGTGATGTACAATCCTCCTTTTGCCAAAGTGGATTCAATTGCTATTGAGCATACGGCATTTATCTTGAAGCTAGCCGAGATGAGTCCAAAGCTGGAGTTTCACAATGTGAAATCAGAGAAACTTGGCAACGGTCTGACTAGAATCACCGCAGACCTTTTCAACAATTCTTCTTTGCCGACACATTCTGAAATGGGTGAAAAATCCCGTTGGTTGAGGAATATCAGGGTAGACATCAGCAAAGATGCTGCGGACTTAGTTTCCGGTGAAAAAATCAAGCTGATCAATAAGCTTGATGCTTATGGCAAAATTACGCTGTCATGGGTCGTCAAAGGAAGCGGCTCAGTGGATATCAAAGCCGGTGCAGCACATACCGGTATCGCCACACTCAATGTGAAACTCTAAACCGACAAAAAAATGAAATTCAAAAACTGGATATATACAACTGCCTTAGGACTGGCAATCGGTTTTGCAGGCATTCAGGAGACCAACGCACAGGAAAAATATTTCCGCGCCATCGGTACTCCGCACAATCCCAAAGTTCCTGTTTCCTGGAACAGGTACCATACCAACCTTGCTTTGGAGGAAATCATGAAGGATATGGCCAAAAAGCATCCCGATCTGGTGAAGCTCGAAAGTATCGGTAAATCTTTCCAAGGAAACGACATTTGGGTATTGATCGTCACGGACTTCAAAGCGGGCAAAGCTGAGGACAAACCGGGTATGTGGATCGATGGCAACATCCACTCCAACGAGATTCAGGGAACTGAATTCACCCTTTACACCGCTTGGTACCTTTCTGAAATGTATGGCGAACTGGAATTCATCACCCAATTGCTCAAAGACAAAACCTTCTATATCGCACCTACCATCAATCCGGATGCGCACGATAACTTTATCAAGGAACCAAACACGCTGAATTCTCCACGATCAGGCATGATGAATATGGATGATGACGGCGACGGGATGATCGGCGAGGATCCTTTTGATGACATCAACAAAGACGGTCATATCACGATGATGATCAGAAAATCACCTACAGGCCGTTATATCAAGGACCAAATGGATCCTAGAAAGCTCATCATGGTCGCTCCTGATCAAAAAGGAGAATATGAAATGTTGGGTTTTGAAGGAATAGACAATGACGGTGACGGTGAAATCAACGACGATGCCATCGGGTATTATGACCCTAACCGTGATTGGGGATGGAACTGGCAGCCGGATTATGTACAGCGCGGTGCTTGGAAGTATCCTTTCAGCGTGCCTGAAAACAAGGCCGTAATGGAATATGTGATGAAGCATCCCAACATTGCCGCAGCGCAAAGCTACCACAACTATGGCGGCATGATCCTCAGAGGTCCGGGGGCTGAAGAGGACTTGGGAACGTATAACCAAACTGACATCCGAATCTATGATGCTATTGCCAAGAAAGGCGAAGAATTCATGCCGGGTTATAAATACCTGGTGGTGTACAAAGACCTTTACTCCGTATTTGGCGGTCAATTGGATTGGTTCTATGGCGGAAGGGGAATTTTCACCTATTCCAATGAATTGATGACTTCTTATCTCTATGTGCACAAAAATGCAGGAAGAGGCAATCAGGATGAGCAAATGATGGTGGACACTTACCTGACTTTTGGCGATGCATTTGTCAACTGGGCAGAATATGACCACCCTCAATATGGCAAAATCGAAGTCGGCGGATTCAAGAAAAACTTTGGCCGTCTGCACCCGGGATTCCTTTTGGAGCAAGATGCCCATAGAAATGCCGCCTTCACCATCCTCCACGGCTACCATACTCCAAAACTCAGCGTGATGGATGTCAAAGAAGAAGACCTTGGAGGAGGATTAAAAGCAGTTACAGCGACGATCTACAACGAAAGATTGATCCCAACCCACTCCAGCCAAGATCTGAAATACAAAATCGAAAGACCTGATTATGTCAGCATCACCGGCGCCAAAGTAGTGGCAGGTTTTGTGGTGGACAATGAGGATTTCAACAGACTTTCCGAGCAAAAGACAAATCCTGAAAAAATCTCAGTTGCCAATATCCCGGGAATGGGTGCGGTAAAAGTAAGATGGATCGTCTCCGGCAACAGCAGCTACAGCATCAATGTAGATTCTGCCAAAGGCGGAAAAGCAAGCTGGAAGAAGTAATAATTGTCCACAGTTGACGGTCTACGGTCCACGGTGGATAGTCACCAAATAGAAATAGCTACCTGAGATATCGGGTAGCTATTTTCATTTTAGAAAATATTGATTTTGATTGAAATAGAATCTTGGGTAAAATTTTATAACTCAAAATTGGGCAAATTATGAGTTATAAATCTGATTTTTATAACTCATCGCAAATCATTGATCCAAAACAATTACCTGAAAATACATTCTGGAAGATTGAAATCAGATCCGAAGCTTCCCGCGGAATGCCCGGACTCCATAATAAGATTGGGCTCCATTATGATAGGTAAAAACATGGTCATAGCGACGGTCGCAAAAAAGTGCTCCCCCAAGTTTCCTGACGGCATCGGGTGTTTGGATCCAACTTGAGGTTTTGGTATCGAACTCACCCAACTGCTGAAATTCCCGGTATTCGGATTCGGTCAGGATGTCAATGCCCATTTCAGCAGCAATGTCTACAGCGTTGTTTGCAGGGGGAAAATCTTTCCTCGATTCCAATCCTTCCCGGTCAAAGCAAATGCTCCTACGGCCTTTTGGGCTTTCTGCCGAACAGTCATAAAAAATAAATTCTCCAGTGTTGTCATCGAAGCCGACCACATCAGGTTCTCCGCCTGTGATTTCCATTTGATGCAGTGACCAAAGCTTTTCTAGGCTTCCTTTGCCATTGAGATGGAATTCCAATTTGGATTGGACCGAAGCCCATTCCAAGCCTTGGTGACGGTTTTTGTTTTTCTCAAACCTGGATTTCAACGTTCTGAAAAGCACTTCGCGCTGATCGCTTGACAATTCCTTTTTAGTATCCATGGCTCTTCCTACTAAACTATTGGAGTAAAAATATCAATCCTTTTTCCTAGATCTCTAGCTGAATGGTGAATTGTCAGAATATCTATCCTTGATTCATCAACAATTCTATATATTATTAAATAATTTCCTTCAACAAGATGTCTAATTTCTTTCTTGCCGAAGAATTCTAAAATCTGACCAGAATATGAGTTTGTCTTAAGGATTTGCGTTCTATTCTTAATTCTTTGGATTTGAAGCGAGGCATACTTTTTTGAGTCTTTGCTTATATATTCCGCAATTTCCTTCAAATCAATAACCGATTGTGCGGTCCAATTTATTCGAACCATTTGCCGATTTCCTTTTCGAGTTCTTCTTCAGAAATAAATCTTCCCTCATTGGAGTCCATCAAGCCTTTTTCTACTTTTTGGATCAAAATCAATTGTCCTACCAATTCATCCAAAGAAAACTCTTCAGGCAGTTTTTCCAATTGCTTTTTAACCATAGTTTTTGTCAACATACCTCTTCGATTTAATCAAATATAAAAAAAATGTGTTTTCAATAACAGAATACCTCGAATCGAACTCTTTATTTTTCACATTTCACAAAATCAATTTTAACAAGTCATTAAGACAATCCGCATCTTTCCATATCTCAAAAACTTCGATCCTCCTACTTTTCACCTCAAACCTTCAACTTCTTACCCAATTCCCAACTTTAAAACTTTTTTAACCTTGAAACCTTCAAACTTAATCAATCCTCCTTCCCCGCCCCTTTAAAGTAATCTTCCTTATCGGCAAAGAGCACATTGAAAGTGGTCAGTGAACCGTATGCTCGGGTGATATATTGCTGCAGTGCGATCCTGTCCTGATCGTCGAGTTTCTCGTGGTTGTTGATATTTTGCTCAAGCACGCGGAGTCGCTCCCTGACCATGACGATCTTGTGAAAAAATGTCGCGATCGGCACTTCCTTGTTGCTCAGTTCGGGATTGTAGGGATTGAGAATCATGGTACCTTTGAGCCACTTTTGGGCCATGCTGACCTTTGGCAAAGCTTCCGCAGGTGGGATTTTTTTGATGGCGTTTTCTACTGCCCTTTCGATATCCGCAAGGCTGAATGCTATCGGTTCTGCTTCTTTCTTTTCGATGAGTTCAAAATGCTGAAAGTCCCTTGCGATGGTTTTGACCTCTGCGATAAAGTTGAAATAAATCTTGTAATAGGAAGCGTCTGCCTCCACGACTACCCCTTTTCCAAATTTTGGATGTCTGACTTGACTGCCGATTCCCAATTCCATTGCTGACATAAAATATATGATTTTGTTACCTAACTATCCGGTCAATATAAAGGGTATTTTTATAAATTCACAAAACCAAAACAACAAAGTATGAAATCCCTTGACCGGCTCCGCCTGCTATTTGAAGAACAGATCAATGTCATGCCCATCGCTGAAGATCTGCTTGTTTTTGGAATTGAAAATTACAGGGAAGAAATGGAAAAACGGAATTTCCAATCGGCCGTTGTGGACGTGAATGGGGTTTTGATGAAGTTTGACTTGGATGACGAGAGGCCGGTTCCTATCGCTTCGGAAGATATTTTGCCGTCAGATACGCCTCTATTATTTGCTTTCCGAAAACTTATCGAAAAGAGACGGTATTTCATTGAAGAAGATGGGAAAATCGCACACATCGTCACCCGGACTGACCTCGACAAGATTCCGCTCAGGATTGGGTTTTTTGGATTGATCAGCCTATTGGAAACCCACCTGAAGGAACTGATCCGCAAATACCTGCCGCATTGGGAAGAAAGCATTTCCGAAAACCGGCTCAACAGTGCCCGGTCACTTTATGAGTGGAAAAAGGGAAGGAAGGAAGAAATAGATTTGGTGCAATGCCTGCAGTTTGGTGACTTGGGTTCAATCTTTTCCAAAAACCTACGCTTCAAAAAATTTGATCCGGAGTATAGCAGAGACCGCTTTGTCAAGATGATGAATGACATCGGACAGTTGCGCGATGCACTTGCCCACTCTCAGGGAAATCTGGGTTTTTCATGGGAGGAAATAGACCATATCATCCGGTTTATCAGGATTATTATCGATGCAGAAGATCAGGTTTTTGAGGAATAGGATTAAGTGGTTATCGGCTTCTTTTCCAGTAAGGTTAAATTATACTTCAAACAGGACGGAAGACCAAAGTCGGAAGTCGGAAGTATCGGGCTTCTCAGTGTTTGGCCAAGAATTATATCAAGTTATCATTTTGCTGGCATCATAGCATACATAAATAGGTGGGGCGTAGCCCTTAAATCTTCGTAGCAAATTGACATGGTAAATGAACGAAAGGGGCGTAGCCCTGAGATCTATCATTCATGCGTATTTGCCATAGGCATTATGATTTCAGGGCTACGCCCCTCTTGGTACCGATATTGACTTGGTAATTACAAAGATTGAAGGGCTACGCCCCATTGTCAATCTGAAATGATTTTGATTTGAAATCCATTGGGATATTCATCAAACGAGAAGACATAAGAACATGTATCCCTATCCTTTTCAAGGGCGTGGCACCCAAATCTTCGTAAACATCCCTTTCTCCTTTTAGTCTTAATCTCACGGCACCCACAGCTAGCATAAGCAAAAAATTGGCAGCTGGTTTTTATTCTCGAATCTTCAAATGGTTAACTCTCAAATAATGAAAGAGTCGCTCAAACTCGGTCAAGTCGTCTTTTTCTGATAAATCAATTTTGTCACTGTCTTTAATTTTTAAAATCAAGTTTCTGTTCACTTGTCCGTGGAAATAGAAGTTGTTTTCAGTCCAACTCTGTAGCTGTCCTAAGTTCAATTTCCTCTCGGGTCTTAATATTTGTCGGATAATTAATTTGTCTCCCGATAGTTTAAAGTCTTTGTGTTTTCTAATGATTTCAAAAATCATCACTATTCCAAAGAGTCCTATTAACGCGAAGATGTGTCCGAGTTCTTGAATTGTCCCACGGTAAAAATAAATTGTTAGGAATAAGTTTATCCCTGCAAAAAAAATCCATAATGGAAGTAATTTCTTGTTCATCCTTTTTCCCAAAAAACTTGCTGCCAACAATTGTAAATCAACAAGACCAATTTAAATCTACCCAATCTGGGCTGGAATCAACAGTATTGCTGTTATTTTCAATTACCTAAACTTAAACTCTTTTAGTTAATTATCCAATCCATACACAGGGGAATGCTCAAAACCTATCCACCTTAAACCCTGCCAATTCCATACTTGGGGATTTTTGGGCATAGAGTTCTGCAAGGATCTTTCCTGTCGCGGGTGCCAAACTGATTCCCATCATGGAATGGCCGCTGCCGACAAGGACATTCTTCCAATTTGGCGCAAAACCGATATACGGCAAACCGTCCGGTGAACAGGGTCTCAGGCCTTTCCAGATCTGATCGGTTTCGGGGAATTTGGATTGAAAATCCGGATAATACCGGTTGATGGATTCGAAGATTCCCTTGACCCGGTTGATGTTGATGGACTCGTCCGTGCCGGCGATTTCCATCGTGCCTCCAAAACGGATCTGATTGCCATAAGGACTGACGGCAACTTTCATTTCCGTCAAAATGCTCGCCTGCTTGATTTCAGGCTTGTTATCCTGGATAAAACTGTACCCTTTTCCGCCCATCATAGGAAGTGAAAAATCCAACATCTTAGCCAATTCGGCAGACCAAGCGCCTCCGCAAAGCACAAACTTATCCCCTTCGATTTTTCCTTCCGAAGTCAATACGCCGATGACTTTGTCGGATTTTGTTTCAAATCCGGTGACTGTCACTTTGTTCTTGAACTGCACACCATTTTCTTCCAAATGATTTTTCAAAAAGCCATACAAAGCAGCGGGGGAAAGGTGGGCATCACCGGGAAATAAAACTGCCCCACGTGCTTTTACCTCAAGGTTGGGTTCAATATTCCGGATATCCGCGGGGCTTAGGATTTCTGCAGCCAAACCATGTTTCTGCGCCAAATGTGCAAATTCAATCTCTTCCTTTTCAACCTCGGCAGTTTGGTAGATCATCATCAAACCTTTTTCTACCAACCCCAAGTTTGACTCGATGTGCTCAGCCTTGAACTGTTGGTACAACGCTTTGCTCATCAGGCTGAGGTTTTTCAGATAAGGAATGCTCTTTTCGACGTGGGATTTGTTGGCTGATTGGTAAAACAACCATGACCACTGCAACAGTTTTCGGTCAAATCTAGGGTGGATATAGAAGGGGCTTTTGGAGGAAAACATCCATGAAATCCCCTTGCTGATCATGCCAGGCGCGGCTAGCGGAATGATGTGACTCGGCACGATCATACCTGCATTGCCGGTGGAGCAATTGACCTGCATGTCACCTTTGTCGATGATGATGACTTCCGTTCCTGATTTTTGAAGGAAATACGCAGTAAACAGTCCGACGATCCCGCCGCCGATGATGATGGTTGGTTTCATTTAGACGTAAGATGAAAGACGTGAGACATGAGACTGAATTCTGGTAATGTTTGGATTTAAATGTTGTTGTTGGTGTAATTGTTGTCCGCTTCGCGTTGTCATAGTTATCTGCTACGCGTTGGCGGATAGTAAAGGGTTCTAATTTCTTTCTTTTTCGCTTCTCGCCTCTCGGTTCTAGGTTCTCGCCTCTAGCTTCTCGCTTCTTTCAGATTACCTGAAATCCATGCACATAAGGATCATCATCATCCAAGATGATTGTATTGTAGCCATATACCTTGGCCCATCCTTCGATACTTGGAACAATGGCGGGTTTGTCTCCGATCTCAGTCACTTCTTCTATCCGTCCTGTAAATTTGGACCCGATAAAACTCTCATGAATAAAATCATCTCCGGGCTTCAAAAGTCCTTTGGCAAACCACTGAGCCATCCTGGCCGAAGTGCCCGTCCCGCAGGGTGAGCGGTCGATGGCTTTGTCTCCGTAGAAAACCGCATTTCTTGCGGAACTTGTTGGATCAAGGGTTTTTCCGGTCCACATCACATGTGATAAACCGCGGATTTGGGAATGTTCAGGATGAACAAATTCATAGGTTTCATTCATTTTTTGTCTGAGATTCCTAGCCATAGAGATCAACTGCTCTGCCCTGAAATGCTCCAATCCAGGAAAATTTTTTTGCGGATCGACTATGCAATAGAAGTTGCCGCCATAAGCCACATCCACGATGAGTTTTCCGAGTTCTTCGGTCTCGATCTCCAGACTTTCGGCAGCAAGATAACTTTTGACATTGGTGAGTTTGACGGATTTAACTTTCTTGCCTTCCTGTTTGTAGGATACCAAAACCAATCCTGCCGGGGCCTCCATCCTCAAAAATCCCGGAGTCTTTGGATGGATCAATCCTTCCTCAATGGCGATGGTGATGGTACCGATGGTCCCGTGCCCACACATAGGAAGACAACCTGAGGTCTCGATAAAAAGCACCGCAAAGTCATTTTCAGGGTCATGGGGTGGGAATAGCATGGAGCCTGACATCATATCGTGACCCCGTGGTTCAAACATCAGACCTCTCCTTATCCAATCCAGTTTATCCAAAAAATATTGACGCTTTTCGAGCATGTTGTTACCTTTCAAAAAAGGCACACCACCTGAGACAACACGTACAGGGTTGCCACAGGTGTGGGCGTCTATACAGGAGAAGGTACTTCTAGTGGACATAAGAAATTGGAAGATTGGGAAAATCCGAAAATTTAATGTTGCAATGTTGTAAGGTTTTGAAAGTTGGAATGTTATATATCACCTAACTTCCAATTTAAGCCGATCTGTGGACTATGGACTGTTGACTGTTGACAAAAACAATTTTTTTCTGCCTACTTTATGAATTCTCCGTCTATTGTTCTCCATATCCCCAATGGATTGCTTTCTCTCAGTGCATCAGGCAATAAAATATCCGGCATGTCTTGGAATGCTATCGGTCTTGCAAATCTCTTGATTGCATAGACACCGACGGAAGTACTTCTGCTGTCAGAGGTGGATGGATAAGGACCTCCATGTTGCATGGCATAGCCGACTTCCACTCCGGTCGGAACGCCTTTGTACAGCATTCTGCCGCATTTCTCCTCAAGAAGATTGATCAGAAAAAGTTTGTCGCTGAGTTCTTCTTCTTCCGCCCAAATGGTAATGGTCAGCTGCCCATGGAGTTTTTCGGCTATGGCAAGCAAATCATCTTCCCCTTCATACACCACCATCAGCGCAAATGCCCCGAAAACTTCCTGTTGGAATTTGTCATCACTCAACCAATCCTTGGCTTTGATTTTTGCCAAGGCAGGATGGCCTTTGATCAAGTCTTTGGCTGCAGCTACTTTGACCCATTCCAATTCTTCTCTGCCCTGAAGGTATTGCAGTGCATTGTAATAAGCATCCGCAATGCCTTCATGCAGCATCGGTGCGGCGGCTATGTCCTCGATTTCGGATTTTATTGCTGCCGCAAATTCCTTTTGCAGACTTTTTGGGACAAAGATCAAACCCGGATTGGTACAGAACTGCCCCACCCCAAGGGTCAAAGAAGATATAAATGCTTTGGCACTTCCTGCAATGTCTTTGGAAAGTTTTTGCTCGAAGGTAAAAATCGGATTCACAGAACCCATTTCGGCATAAACAGGTATCGGTTCATTCCTTTGGCTTGCTGTCTTGAACAGTGCCATACCACCATAATGTGAACCGGTAAATGCGATGGCTTTTGCAATCGGATGGACTGCCAAGGCCTGTCCCTCTTTTGCTCCACCTTCCACATGCTGAAATATTCCATCCGGCAAAGCTGAATCTGTGACCGCTCTATGAATGACCTGGGCAACAAGTTTGGAAGTCTCAGGATGGGCAGGATGCGCCTTATAAATCACCGGACAACCAGCTGCTAAAGCAGAGACCGTATCACCTCCGGCTGTAGAAAATGCCAAGGGAAAATTACTCGCTCCAAATACGACGACCGGACCGAGTGGTGTCAAAAACCTTCGGATATCCGGTTTTGGTGCCGGAGTCCGGTTTGGATCTGCATGGTCGATGGTCGCTTCCACCCAACTTCCTTCCTCCACCAACTTTGCAAACATGCGGATCTGACCTGTGGTCCTACCGAGTTCACCGGTAATCCTTCCTTCGGGAAGGTTTGATTCTTTGGATGCCAAAGGGATAATGGTGGCTTTTTCAGCCTCCAATCCATCTGCGATTTTTCGGAGAAAAGCCGCTTTCTCTTTTCCTGGAAGGTTTTTATAAAACAAAAATGCTTCCTGTGCTTTGGCAAAAATCTGGTCGTAGGTCATGAGAGGAGTTTGGTTAATGGTTAATTGGTTATTGATGCTTGGTTGTATTTGTTGTAATGGTTCTAATTGTTCTCGGGTTATCAAGTTGTCGAGTTTTGTGACATCCAGATTCTTCCAATCAAAAGGCCAAGAAACCAAATAAAGTTCAGCTACTTAGTACTTAGTACCTCTTTTCGTACTACGTACTTAGATTACAACTTCGGTCTATGCTCTAATCCCCTCTTGATGATGTTTTCTATTTTTACCCTTTCTTCACCGATCAATGTCAGTCTTGGGGCCCTAACCCATTCTGTCCCGATTCCAGCCATCTGCTCAGCGAGCTTGATGTACTGCACCAACTTGGGATGGATATCGAGTTCTAATAAAGGTAAGAACCAACGGTAGATTTTTAAAGCTTCTTCTGTCTTTCCGGCCTTCACGAGGTTATAGACGGCAACAGTCTCCTTTGGAAAAGCACATACCAACCCGGCAACCCACCCGTCAGCGCTCATCAGCAATTCTTCCATTGCCAATGTATCAACTCCGCATAGGATTTTGAACCTGTCACCAAATAGGTTTCTCATCCTCGTCACATTGGAGATGTCTCTGGTAGATTCTTTGACGGCTTGGATATTTGGGCAATCGGTCAATTCTTCAAACATGGCCAAGGTCACCAAAGTCTTGTAATCCACGGGATTATTATAAATCATGATCGGCAAATCAGTACTGTTGGCCACAGCCTTAAAATAAGCGACGGTCTCCCTCGCATCAGAACCATACCGCATCGGAGGCAAAAGCATCAAACCTGAAGCGCCCATTTCCTTTGCCTTGTGTGCCCAAAATATAGCATCTCTCGTTGCTCCTTCGGCAATGTTCAGGATGACGGGAACTTTTCCATTGACATACTTTACCGTTTCGGTTGTCAATTGGATTTTTTCCTCCAAGCTAAGCACCGAGGATTCACCCAAAGTGCCTCCGAGAATGATACCATGTACGCCGGCTTCGAGCTGCGCATCGAGGTTTTTGAAAAACATGTCCATGTCCAAGCTTCCATCCTGATGGAATTTGGTCGTCACTGCCGGAAATACACCTTGCCAATTCATAGTCGTAGATTTTTTTATTCAAAGGTAAAATGATTAATGGCTTGATACTTACACTTGATTAGTCAATAGTAATACCATATTGATTTTGAATTAGATTTTTTGGATCAATTGTATTAATATCATATTGGAATTAAATTAGTCTATAGTCCATGGTCGACAGTCGACAGAGCTGCTAATCGTTTTCCAACCATGGTTTTGATTTGGCTACGTGGATGAAAGCAGATACAAATTATATTCAATGTTCTTCATAAGTAATCAAACTAGATAGTCTCTAGTTGTCTCGGCTCTCGCTTCTCGCTTCTCAATTATGAGTCTAAAAATTATCCCCTTCAAAATCCCCAAATCACAAAAGGAATTTGTCCGCTTCCAAGTGGATGAAGGGAGCCACTTCTATGATAAACTCCACCAGCATCCTGAGTGGCAGTTGACCCTCATCTTGGAGGGAAAAGGCCAACTGATGGTTGGGGATTATTTAGGAAGGTTTGAACCTGGGGATATCTACCTGCTTGGTTCAAATGTGCCGCATGTCTTCCGTTCTGATGAGGAATACTTCCAAAAAACCAATTCCATCAAATCCGTCAGCAACACGATCTTCTTTGATTTTGAAGCTCTCGGTAAAGGAATCTGGGAAGTAGAAGAATTCCTTGAGCTGAGACAATGGGTCAATAATATCAAAGGATGCTATGTGGTCAAGTGCGAAAATCAGGAATTCCTTAAAAACATCATCCGGACATTTGCCCAAAAAACAGGAATGGAAAAAGTCCTTTCAGCCTTGGAAATGATCCGGTACTTGCAGCAACCCCATGCAATGCTGCCACTTAACCGACTGCTTCCTATCAGGGATTATTCAGAACTTGAAGGCAAGCGTATGGGCAATGTCATGGCTTTTATCCTCGCCGAGAACCACCGCAACATCAGCCTCAAAGAAGTAGCAGAAACCGCAAACATGAGCAAGGAAGCATTTTGCCGGTTTTTCAAGGAGCGTACCGGCAAGACATATACCGAATTCCTCAACGAACTCCGCATCCACAAATCCTGTCACCTGCTCCAAGAAACCGACCTTTCCATTTCCCAAATAGCGTATCAGACAGGTTTCCAAAATCTTTCTTACTTTAATAGGGCCTTTAAAAAATATATACTGACCACCCCGAAATTATTCCGCAAACAAATCCATTTTCAAAACCTATGAAAAAACTGCTCCTTATTTCAATCATATTCCTGATGGCTTGGCAGGTATCCGCCTCCGAACTCTATCCTGCCATCATGAGCTATCAGGCTGACCGTACTGCCCTCAACAGAAAATATAACAATTTCCTCTCGGATGAATATTTTGAAAGGATCGGCCGCCTATATCTTGATTGGCTGAAAGCCCTCGAGAATATGCCTTATGATTCTTATTCGGCAGATGGCAAACTGGACTATCAGATTTTCAAAAATTACCTTGAAAAGGAAAGCTACTTTCATTCTGCAGCCTTTGAAGAATATAAAGACGTAAAAAATGTGGTGGACTTTGCAGCTCCGCTAGAAAAATTCTATCAGGCAAGAAGGATGGCCATCAAACCCAATGCTCAGGAATTGGCGGCTACTTTTACCCAAGTCGAAATGGCATTGAAAAGCAAATTAGAGCAAAGCAAAAAAAGCAAGCCTTACGACAATTGGCAAAAAGCGGAACTTGCCTCCCAAGTGGTAGAAGCGATGAGAAAGAGTACAGAAGAAGCTTACAAGTTTTACTTTGATTATGACCCGGAATTCACTTGGTGGATGAAAGAACCCATGTCTAGCATGGACAAAAGCTTAAAAGCCTATGGCGAATTTTTGAAAAACCATTTTGAAAATACCGTTGTGAAGGATGACGGTTCGGGAATCATCGGCAAAGTGGTAGGCAAAACAGCCATTGAAAAGGAACTGGCTTACAACATGATTCCCTATACAGCAGAAGAACTTTTGGCAGAAGGGGAAAAGCAGTATGCCTGGTGCGAGCGCGAAATGTTAAAAGCCTCGCAGGAATTGGGATTTGGAAATGACTGGAAAGCCGCTTTGGAGAAAGTCAAAAATACCTACGTTCCTGCCGGAGAATGGCCGCAGATGGTCACCGAAATGGCAGAGGAAGCGATCACCTTTTTGGAAGAAAGAGACCTGATGACCATTCCGGAGATGGCCAAAGAAACCTGGCGGACTTCCATGATGTCGGCAGAAAGGCAAAAAGTCAGTCCCTTCTTTTTGGGTGGGGAAACGATTATCATCTCCTATCCCACCTCCGAAATGTCGCATGCCGACAAAATGATGAGCATGCGGGGAAACAATCCCCACTTCTCTAGGGCGACAGTGCAGCATGAACTCATCCCCGGACACCACATGCAGCAATTCATGAATCAGCGGCATTTTCCACACAGAAGGATGTTCAATACGCCGTTTTGGGTGGAAGGATGGACATTGTATTGGGAGTTTAACCTTTGGGACAAAAATTTCCCAAGAAATGCCGAAGACAAAGTGGGCATGTTGTTTTGGAGAATGCATCGGGCGGCAAGGATCGTCTTTTCGCTCAATTACCACCTTGGCAAATGGACACCGCAGCAATGCATCGACTTCCTTGTGGACAAGGTCGGTCATGAGCGGGCAAATGCCGAAGCGGAAGTCAGAAGGTCATTTGAAGGAAGCTATGGGCCACTGTACCAGTTGGCGTATATGATCGGGGGATTGCAGGTCTATGCTTTGAAAAACGAGATGTTGGCCTCGGGAAAAATGACCGAAAAGCAATTCCATGATTTCTTTATCAGCCAAAACTATATGCCGATCGAACTGCTCCGTGCAAGGATGAAAGAAGAAAATCTTCCCCGGAATTTCAAAAGTAATTGGAGGTTTCTAAACCCTTGAGGTCTTTTCGACCTCGAGGGTTTTGGGGTCTATAATAAAAAAAAACCTTTGAGGTTTGATATAAAACTCAAAGGCCGTATGATATAATCTTTGTGGTCTTCAAGACCTCGAAGATTTTCAAATTCTTCAAATCAGTCATTAAAAATTTAACCAGAAGACCTTGGAGGGTTACTCGTATTTGATGCTCATCCTTACAAAACCCAATTCATCCTTCACATTGACATAGGACCATATTTGGCCGTCACGGACGAAAACAGTATTCGGAACTTGTTTAATATCCAAAAGAGTCTCCCCTAACAGGTTCAAGTTTTCATCTAAAATACTAAGGTAAACCTTCGAAATGGGTCGTTGATGCGCGCTTATAAACAAGGGACCTTTATAGATATCGGTAGGTAGGGTTTCGAACGAAAAGCGGTAGAACTTACGGTTTTGTTCATCCCAAACCGGTGCCTGAAAATTAATTTCGGCATCAATTTCCGCCATTACTTCTCTAAATCGTTCCACCGATTCCACTTTCTCAGGATATCCTCCTTTTTTTTGTTTAGGAGAAAGCTTGGGGGTATAATTGGCCTGATAAACAGAATCATTGTTTAAATTTAACACATACAGGGTACTATAGGCCGAACTGGAAATGATGATTCTATCGCCGGCTTTTTTCAAAACCCTTTCGGGTGAAGCGGAGGAATTAATGTTATCTCCTTCTAATAAAATTTTATAGTCGGGAAGCTCATTGATCCCGGGTAACTCAATTTTTGTCAGTCTATTTTCTTTAAAATTAGCCTTGACAAAAGTCCACGTACCATTAATTCCATTGCCAAGGTATCCGTAAATAACATCTCCTTTTTCTATCGGGATTGGATTTCTGTCAAAGCCATCGCCTGCCTCTAAATTGACTTTCCCGAACGTTACTTTACCTAAATCAAGATCACGGATTTTTTTCCCCTCCATGTCAAAATTCAACAGCGTCCCGAAACCCGCCAACAATACCTCATTTTCATGTAAAAAACTCATCCAAGACACGTAATCCCCTACACCATTAGGCCCTTCCCTTTCAAATGGGATTTTTTTCTCCAACCGCAATGCTTCAAGGTTGATTTTGTCCATGGTTCTTTCTCCAGTGTTCCACAGATAAAGAAATTTATTGTCTTCACTTAGGGTATTGGTCCAGATTCCATATTTTAGATTAATAATATCATCACCTGAATCCACCACCACCGTGTCCATTGTCAGGGTGATTTTCGAGTAATCTTCAACATTTTCTTTTACTGAAGTTGCGCATGAAAAGAGAATTAAAATTGAAAATGCAAGGAGTATGAATTTCATGTTAAAGAGGTTTGAATTGGTTTGAGGAAAAATGTAATTCTAATCTTAGAGTCCGAACTTTTAGAGGGTATCGCTTACTGCCTATCTTTTTTGAGAGTAATGATAACAACACCGTTTTTGGCCTTTTCACCATATTTCTCGAGCAAAAACTTGTCCTTTATGACTTCAAGACTTTGAATATCATCAGGATTGATTTTATTAATATCCTCTATCTTGACTATACCATCCTTTGTTGATAATAACATTAATGGGCTATTCTCGGAATTTGTTGAAAGCTTGAGTTTAACGTTTGGATCGGTGTTGGCTTCAGTCGCAGTTTTACTTCGGCCATGGGAAAATGGTATTGATATGTCACTTATATCTTTGAGTTCCTGAAGCTCTTTTTGCTGGGTCTCATTAAGCTCATTTTTGATGGCAACCAAGTTTAATAATTGCTTCTTTTTCATTGAATTTTCCAATCCCAGGATGATATCCATTTGCTTGGAAACAGCCTCAGAATTTACCTTTGCCTCTAAGAGCATTTTTCTCAATTTTACATTAGCCTCATCCAAATCCCATTTGATCTTCCTGAATTCACTGGCATTTTGGATATTTATTTTGTTGATTTTATCTGCCTGTTGGTCCGTAAGAGAAATGGTGAACCTGTGTTGGAAAACCAGATTGGCGGGAA
Organism: Aquiflexum gelatinilyticum; assembly: GCF_024741135.1. Taxonomy (GTDB): domain Bacteria; phylum Bacteroidota; class Bacteroidia; order Cytophagales; family Cyclobacteriaceae; genus Cognataquiflexum; species Cognataquiflexum gelatinilyticum. The sequence continues at coordinate 365,481 of NZ_JANSUY010000002.1, read as the reverse complement.
AAAGTACTTCCTGAAAAATTTCCTGAGCATAGGTTATACCTGAACATAAAACCATTACAATTATAAGTAGCTTTTTCATACATTTTTGATTAAAATTCTGTCAATAGTGAAGAAGTCGAAGATTCCCATGATTCCAATTCGGTTGTAGTTTCAATTCTGAATTGGAGCTCATTATTTTTTCCTTCTTCCAGGGTAATGATGATCACGTCCTGATCGAGATTTTGATTGGGTTCATTCGCCATGTAAAACCAGGCGATTAAAGCCAACGAAGCTGCAATTCCTATCGGAATTAATTGCCATAATTTTGTTTGCCTGGGTTGGGGAAATTCAGGCAATTCATAAGAACTGTCTTTGGCTTTCATTTCTGAAAAGAAATTAAGCAGTTCTCGGTCTTCTATATTATCTGTTGTTTTCATGTAAGGTCTTTTTTACTATAAGCTCTTTCATTTTTTTCTTTCCCCTGTCATAATGGGTCCGCACCGTGCCAATATGTAGCTGCATCACCTCGGCACATTGCTCCAAGGTCATGTTGTGGTAGAATACCATCAGCAACACTTCCTTTTGCCGGTCAGGAAGCGCTTGGAGCAAAGCCTCGTGCGATTCATTTTCAGGAGGATCATTTTCATAAGCCATTTCCGGAAGCTTGTCCAAAGAAGCGTTTTTTCCTTCCTTTTTGATTTCTTCGTAGGCTGTAAACCTGATGACTGAAAACAGCCAGGTTTTGACTTGGGACTTTTCCTTGTAGACAGCTTTGCCCTCCAGTATTTTCAGATACACAAGCTGCAGGACATCTTTGGCCCGATCTTCATCAAATGAACAACACTGCCGCGACCAATGGTAAGCTTCGGAATGAAGTTCTTTGAGTATGGTTTCGAGCCAGTGTTTTTTCATTTGTACTCCTTTGTTTCAAAAAGTTAAGATTATATGACAAAGTACTTCAAGAATTTTTGGGAAGAGTGATTTTAAAAGGAAATATGGTAGATATAAATTGAAATAATTGATCGATTGCAAATGGTATTTTTAGAAAGTATTTCCCCAAAAAATGAATTAAAAAAGGCAGGTTTGGGAAACCTGCCTTGAATTAAAGAGATGAAATTCAAAGTTTTAATCTATCGGGAATCCTTTGGCTGCCCACCAGATTCCTCCATAGATATGTTTGAGGAAGTCTGCGTCCAAAAATGCCCAATCTGTATGGCCCATGGCAGTATAGAACATCCTTCCTCCGTCATATTCATTGGTCCAGGACATAGGATGGAATTCTCCCATACCGTTTTTGGGATCGTAGGTTCTTTCATCTGCTGTGATCAAGACTTTTACATCAGGATTGAAATTTTTGAAAGCATAAATCTCGTCGGACCAAACCCATTTTTCAGGCAAGTGATAGGTTGCCGGGTGCTCACGGTTGACAACATTCAGCTTCAAAGTCTGCTGATGCGGATGGTTCATAAACTGCGCTCCGATGAGTTTGGTGTACCATGGCCATTGGTATTCGGTATCAGTGGCGCTGTGGATACCCACTATTCCTTTTCCTGCCTGGACAAAACGTTGAATAACGGCTTTTTGCTCGTCGTTGAAAATCGTCCCGGTAGTGCTCATCATGACGATTACATCAAAACGCTCCAGGTTTTTGTCTGTGATGAAGGCTTCATCCTCGGTGGTGAAAATATCAAATATCTGGTCTCTTGCTAGTTTTTTCAATGCAACAACACCATCAGGAATCGATTGGTGGCGGAATCCTTTTGTCCGGCTGAAAACCAGGACACGGAATTGGGGATTGCTTTGCGCAAATGTTTCCAAGCTCAAGCCCAGCATCATGATGCAGACGAGCAGTAGGGATGATAAGTAGGTTTTTAGGTTCATGTTAATTTTTAGTATCAAGATTTTAGTATCAAGTATTTAGAAGCGAGAGATTAGAGCCGAGAAGCGAGAAACAAGATTTTCGAGGCATGGCAACTTTCCAACCTTTCAATTTTTTAACTATCTAACTTCTACTTTACCATCTCATATTTTTCCCCTGCTTCCTTTCTGGAAAATGCATTAAAATGCCACCATTCAGAGCCGATGCCCGTAAATCCTCCATGTTTCATGGCCATTCTCAGGATTTCACGGTTCATAATATGTTCTTTGGTGATGTTCCCTTCCAACAGCATCTGGGCTTCACGCTCGGGATAGGCAGGATAGCCGAAGAAATCGAAAGGCGTTCCCATATCCAATTCTTTGCCGTTTTCCTGATAAGCCAATGTAAGGTCTACTGCAACACCGAAATTATGAAGTCCCCCTACTTTAGGGTCGGCAACATACAGCGGCTTGACGCTGTCAGGTTTGTCCAATTCATCCCAAAGGATCTGTTGTATACTCTGTGGTCTGACACCGTCAAAAACCAAAAAAGTCAAATCAGGGTGTTCTTCTTTCAGTTTTTCATGGGCTTTTTTGAGCATCTCGGCGACTTCGGGCTGCACATAGCATCTCGTCAGGTCTCCATACACATCTTTGCCAAAGAAATTATCGGTGGTTGAATATTTCAAATCCACAAAAATCCCGGGAATCACTACCTCCACATCCACCAACCCCGCTTCAATGATTTTCTGCTCCAATTCGCTGACCTCATATTTGATCTTAAACTGCTCATCGCCTATAGCCACCAAGTCGTCGATTTCCACTCCGTTGGAAGTCTGTTCATTGATCTTAGACTCGCAGCCGAATAAGATTAGAAGGAAGAATAAATAGGATAGGTATTTCAAGGGAGATTTATTTTAAAGTTTTTTGTTGATGACAGTGGCTGAGGCCTGTGCTGTGGGTAACATTACTATATCTGCCAAAACCACATGTGCCGGTCTGGTTACTGCAAATGCAATGGTCTCTGCGATATCTTCCGGAGTCAAGGGCTGAAAACCCTGATAAACTTTTTTGGAGCGTTCGGCATCTCCTTTGAACCTGACCATGGAAAACTCTGTCTCCACCAAGCCGGGATGTATGCCGATCACTTTGATCCCAAATGGATTGAGATCCATCCGCATTCCTTGGGTAATAGCATCTACAGCATGCTTGGAAGCACAGTAGACATTGCCGTTTGGATAGACTTCCTTGCCTGCAATGGATCCAATATTGACGATTATGCCGGATTTTCTGGCAATCATGCCCGGCATGATTTCTTTCGAAACGTACAACAATCCTTTCACATTGATGTCCATCATGGCATCCCAATCTTCGAGACTGCCACTTTGGATCGGATCTAGGCCGTGGGCATTTCCTGCATTGTTCACGAGGATATCAACATCCTGCCATCCTTTGGGAAGGTTGCCCAAAATCTTTTGGACTGCTTCTTTTTGTCTGACATCAAAGCAAAGCGTCAATAAATCAGTTCCTGCCGGAAGTTCTTTTGAAAGATCTTCCAAGCGTTCTTTGCGCCTTCCTGTTGCAATGATGGCATAGCCAAGTCCTGCCAAAGCAATGGCTGTGGCTTTTCCTATTCCTGAAGTAGCACCTGTGATGCAGGCAATTTTCCTTTCCATAGCCTGAATCTAAAAATTATTGCCATGGAATGAAATAAGGAATCTATGAAAGGAGGAAAAAAGGCTTGGGCAGTTTTCTGAGACAGCGGTATTGGAAGTAAATGGTAAGAGGTGAAAAGTGAGAGGTGGTGTCAGTAGGGAGTATTCAGTTTCTCTGTAGTCAGAATGCAATCTTATGGCTCCGACACGGCGGACAAGTATTGACTATCGACCATGGACTATCTGACTTTATCCCATTATTGGAAATTCAGATAGAGTGTGATCGATTTCCTTCTGATTTGGGAAATGGCATCTCTGAATGCAGGATTTGACTCTTCCGGTACATAGAGATCCAACAAACCGTGGGAAAACCGGACTTCCGGAGAAAATTTGAAAAATTTGAAATAGAGGTCGAAACCCATTCCAAAGTCTACAGTAAAGTCCCTTCCTGTGGTGACCAGATCCTCAATGTTTGCTTCTTCCTGGTCTTTGGTACGAAACATCGCCGACCCACCTCCTGTAAAAAACATCCTTGTATTGTTGAAACGTTGGGCTTTGTATTTGAAGATCAATGGAAATTCCACCATAGTGGCTTCGTTGATGTAGGTCTCTCTTTTAAATGTAATTTCGTTGTTTGGGTTATTGTTGCCGGTGTTTGGTTCAAAATAATTGACATCTGTCCTGAACTCGTAAAAACCGACTTTGGGTGTGAATAGCAAATTGAGTTGATCATGTAACCTGATAGTCGCCAAAAATCCCAATGAAAAACCTGCTGAATAGACAGGTACAATACTTTGGATTCTTCTAAGGTCCGCATTATTGGGATCTAGGAAGGCCTCGGAATATTTCATCCTCCAGGTATTGGAATGACCAGCCAAGAAAAATCCATAAGAAATAAATTTTTCATCCTGCCCGGATTTACTGATTTCATTGAATCGGGATTGACCACTTGCCTCGCCGATCAGAATGAGTACGCCAAAAATGGAGAAGGCTATTTTTCTCCGATATAAATTGAGCTGATTCCGAAAGTGAGTGGTTTGCATTGGGTTTGTTTAAATCCGACTTTTTTCAATACTGAAAGAAAATTCTCTCCATCAGGGAATGCTTGGACTGATTCAGGCAAATAGGTATATGCTGCATTATCTTTTGACACCAATTTTCCGATCTGAGGCAAAATATATTTGAAATAAAAGTTATATCCTTGCTTCATCGGAAATTTTTTGGGTTTGGAAAATTCGACGATTACCGTCTTGCCTCCCGGTTTCAAAACCCTGTACATATCCGAAAGTCCTTTTTCCAGATTCTCAAAATTCCTGACACCAAATGAAACGATGACAGCATCAAACTTATTATCTTCGAAAAGCAACTTCTCCGAATCACCCATCTGCAAATCGATGATGTGATCGAGTTTCCTTTTCTTCATTTTCTTCTTGCCTTCCTCAAGCATTCCGGCAGAAATATCCACTCCGATCACCTTATCAGGATGGAGTGCCAATGCCTCAATGGCAAAATCACCCGTCCCGGTCGCAATGTCCAAAATCAACTTTGGCTTGTCCTTCTGCAATAGTTTGATTGCTTTTTTTCTCCAGGTAATATCTATACCCAGGCTAAGAAGGTGATTCAAAAAATCATATTTCTTGCTGATGTTGTTGAACATCTCGGCAACCTGCTCTTTTTTGCCTTCCTGCTTTTCTTTGTACGGAACTACTGACATGTCATTTTTGAAACTGTGGTGCAATATTACTAAGGAAACCCGAGCAATCTAAAATTGTTGAGAATTAATGCCTTTTCAATTTCTTCAAGGGGTTTTAATCCTAGATAAATATTTAAATATGTATCCGAATTATTACACGTACTTGACGGATTTCGAAATTTTCAACCTGAAAACTGAACTCCATTTGATCGAGGTGGGGAGGAATGACGGCGGACCGGGACGGCACAAGCCTTGTGCGCGGATAGGATTCCGCCGTCTTGACTTTTTTGGCTACTTTTTTTGTCAAGAAAAAAAGTAGCTATAAAAATAAATGATCGATTTCATAAAGCCTTGAGAATCTCTTTAAAGTTCATTTTGGAAGTTCCGTTAATCTGGGTACACTAAAAAATTTAAATGAACTTACCTAATCCATCAAGAGGTAATCTCCCCAAAAGTGTGTGAAAATTGGCCCTTGCGGGTATTTGACTATTTTTAAGCCAAATGACTTACCTTTGTGCCAAACATTCTTTCCCATGATCAAAAAAGCGGTCTTTCTTACCAGCAACTCTGACTACACCAAATGTCCACCTCCGGATAAACCCGAGTTTGCCTTTATCGGTCGATCCAATGTAGGCAAGAGCTCTTTGATCAACATGCTCACCAACCACAAAGGCTTGGCGAAAACCTCTCAAAAACCCGGAAAAACCCAATTGATCAACCACTTTCACATAGATGACAAATGGTACATGGTCGATCTTCCCGGGTATGGATTTGCGGTAGCAAGCAAGGCCATGAAAGCAACTTGGGAGAAAATGATACGAAATTACCTGACTAAAAGGGAAAACCTTGCGGCCATTTTTGTGCTCATCGACAGCAGACTTGAGCCCCAGAAAATAGACCTTGAGTTTATCATTTGGTGTGGCGAAAACGGAATCCCGTTTGTACTTGTTTTTACCAAAGCAGATAAAAAAGGAATCGAAAAGTCCACTGCCAACGCCCGTGTTTTTCTGGACAGAGCCATTGAAATCTTTGGCGAAGAACCCCAATACTTTATCACTTCCGCCGAAAAGAAAGAAGGCCGGGAGGAACTGAGTGCGTTCATTGAAGGGGAAGTCAGGGAATATTTGGAATCGAAAAAGTGAAAATGGTTATTTGGTTAAAGTGTTAAATGTTAATTGTTGTGGCTAGAAAATTAATCCCTGAAGGAAAAAACTATCTGCTGTGGACTATAGACTATGGACAATTATCCGCACCCAAATTGACTCATAATTAACCTTCATACATATTTGCGGATAATCATATCTTCCTATATTTGCAGCCTTTAAATCAAAGCAGAAAATGAAATTCAACGAAATCGCTACCATCTCCGGCAAGCCGGGTCTTTATAAAATACTGAAACCTTCCCGTGGTGGAGTCATCTTGGAAACTATGGATGGAAAAAAAGGAAAACTCATCGCCGGTGCCAACCACAGGGTGTCTGTTCTTGCCGAAATCTCCATGTACACCATGACTGAAGAAGGTGCGACGCCTTTAGAAAATATCCTCAAGAGCATCGAAAAAGAATTCAAGGGCGATATCGGTCTTGAGGCAGATGCGGACACTGACGAACTAAAAGCATTTCTTAAGCATGTACTCCCTGATTTTGACGAGGAAAAAGTATATCCATCCGACATCAAGAAACTCGTCGCTTGGTACAAAATCATCCGCGAACATGCTCCCGAAGTTTTGGAAGATCAAGTTGAGAACACCGAAGAAACCAAAGAAACAGAACCGGAAGCTTGATTTCAATCAATGTATTGAGGATTAAATCTTAGAATAAAAGTGGGGGGCTTTCCCCACTTTCTTTGTTTATACCAAACTCTGAATTACCATGAATCTTCCTTTGATCACAGAAGCAGCACATTCCCTCCAAAAGGATTTTGCACTCCCGGCAATAGCGGAAGCATTTTCAGAGGAGGAGTTGGTTTCCCTGCTGACTCCTTTGATCAAAACCATGCTCGACCGGGATTTCGAAAAACTTCTTCAGATCTGCTATCGGGTAGATTTAGGGGAAGAAAAGCTGAAAACCATCCTCCACAAATCAGATACAGAAACATTGGCTTCCGACCTTGCCCGTGCCTTGGTCGCAAGACAAATCCTGAAAGCAGAAATCAGAAGGAAGTATTCAGAAAGCTAAATATTTTTAAATCTTTACAGTACTTTCTTTTCCAACATTCAAAAACTCCCCTACTTCCTCCACCATTTTTTTGGAACCGATATGCAAAGGCGTCCGCTGATGCAAGGAGGTAGGTTGGATATCCAAAATCCGGCCATGTCCATCTGTCGCCATACCTCCCGCCTGTTCAGCGATAAAGGACAAGGCATTGGCTTCATAGAGCAGTCTGAGTTTTCCTTTTGGGGATTTTGCTGTTGCAGGATACATGTAGATGCCGCCTTTGAGCAGGTTGCGGTGAAAGTCCGCCACCAAGCTTCCGATATACCTGGCGCTGTATTCTTGGGATTTACATTTTTCTATATAGGCTTTTAATCCCGGTTCAAAAAGGTTGTAACTTCCTTCATTCACACTGTATATTTTGCCGTCTTCCGGAGCACACATATTGGGGTGCGAAAGGAAAAATTCCCCCAACGAAGGTTCATAGGTAAAGCCATTGACGCCATGTCCCGTCGTATAAACCAACATCGTCGAAGAACCATAGAGCACATACCCAGCCGCCACCTGTTGGTTGCCGGGCTGCATGATATCCTCAGGTTGGATCGGACTGCCGATGGGCGTCACTCTCCTGTAGATTGAAAAAATCGTCCCGATCGAGATATTCACATCGATATTGGATGAACCATCCAAAGGGTCAATTGCGACTACATATTTGCCGGAGCCGTTTTGCAAGTCGATGACTTCATCGTCTTCTTCAGAGACGACAGCGCAGACTTCTCCGCCTTTTGTCAAGGCCCGGGTGAAACGGATATTGGCGATGACATCGAGTTTTTGCTGTTCTTCGCCCTGCACATTGGTTTGTCCAAATGCACCACCGATATTTGCCAGACCGGCACGGTTGGTTTCGCGGTTTACAATCTTGGCAGCAAGGGCAATATCTCTCAGCAGTTGGGACAATTCCCCGGAGGCAAAGGGAAATTCCTCTTGTTTCATTTTGATAAAACGGTCTAAAGTGGTGCCGACAGAATACGCCAAAGAGGAATCAGAATGGGTGTAATGTTTAATTTTCATAAAATAGGAAAAATACAATTATTGGGTTTATATATTTAAAATTACAAATTAATTTTTATGGCAAAAACATTTGTATTTAAATTTGGTGGGGCTTCCGTGAAAGATGCCAAATCTTTCAAAAACTTACGTGAAATTTTATTCAATCGATTGCGGAATCATACGGTAATCGTTGTTTCCGCCATGGGAAAAACTACAAACGCCTTGGAAGAATTATTGAATCTCAAACTGGAAGACAAGCCTATTTATGAGAAAAGTACAAAATTAAAACATTATCACCTTGAGATCTGCAGGGAACTTTTCCTACCAGAAAACCTGATCTTTCCTGCTATTGAAAACTTTTTCTCCCAACTGGACAGGATCTTGGAAAAACCCCTGAGCAAAGAAAACTATGATGAATATTACGATCAGGTAGTTTCATTCGGGGAACTGATTTCCTCAAGGATTGTCCAGGAATACCTTTGTGCAGAAGGGATTTTTTGCCTTTGGCAAGATGCGCGGGAGATTATCTCTACGGACAGTGATTATCGGTTTGCCAAAGTAAAATGGGATAAAACCGCCTCCCAATGTCAAAAACACCTCATGGCAAAGTTGGAGCGGTTTCCTGTCATCACCCAAGGATTTATCGGTTCGGATGAAAAAGGGAAAACCACTACTTTAGGAAGAGAAGGTTCGGATTTTACAGCTGCCATCATTGCCCACAGCCTACATAGCCAATCCGTCACCATTTGGAAAGATGTGGAAGGCGTACTCAATGCCGACCCGAAGCGGTTTCCCAACACAGTGAAATTTGAGGAGTTGGATTACAAGGAAGCCGCTGAGTTGACATATTATGGGGCGTCGGTCATCCATCCCAAGACCATCAAGCCCTTGGCCAATCTTTCCATTCCGCTTTTTGTCAAGTCATTTTTGAATCCTGATGGAAGCGGAACGCAAATCCACCATGTTGACAAGCCGAATACTGTTCCCTGCATCGTAGTGAAGGATGAACAGGTTTTGGTCAGTTTCAGGGTGACGGACTTCACTTTTATCAATGAATCACACATCCATCAAGTGTATACCGAAATCGAAAAACTCAAACTGAGGGTGAATCTTTTGCAGACCTCAGCTATCAGTATTTCGATTGTGATAGACAAACAACTATTTAAAATGGAAAAACTGATCGCTGTTTTGGCAAAGGATTTTGATATCAGATACAATGAATCCCTGCAACTCATCACAGTCAAAAACCACAACAGAAAGATTACAGAAGAGTTAATGTCAGAAAAGGAGGTCCTTTTGGAACAAGTTACCAGGACGACTTTTCAGATTGTTGTGAAGCCTTTAGCCCAATAACCTGTTGACAGTTTTTTCAATTCCCGGCAGGTAGCTTTTGCCAAAAAGGAGCAAATGAACCAATAGCGGATAGAGGTTATAGACAGGAATCCGATCTTCAAAACCCGGTTCCAAGGGGAAGACCGTCTCGTAGGATTCATAAAAAGGGGCTTCAAATCCGCCAAAAAGTCTTGAAAATGCCAGATCCATTTCACGGTGACCATAATAAACAGCTGGATCAATCAATACAGGCATGCCGTTTTTTCCCCGCATGATATTGCCTGACCAAAGGTCTCCATGAAGCAGGGCGGGTTTTTCTTTTGGGAAAAAATCTTCCAAAACCGGATAGATCTGCTGAAATTTTTTGAAAAAATCCAGGTCAATAAGATTTTCATAATAAGCCCTTCCGATAAGTGGCTCAAGTCTGTTTTGGATAAAAAATTCAGACCAAGCATGTATTACTGTATTTTTCTGTGGGATTGAAGCGATGTAGTTTGGGGTCTTGTACCCAAAATCCTGTTGGGTAGTCATATGCATCTGGGCCAATCCCATTCCAAGTTCCTGCCAATAAACAGGGTTTGGTTTATCAGTCTGAATCCATTCCATCAGGATAAATCTATAGTCCCCTTCTTTTCCAAATTGATAAACTTTAGGAATCTTTAAAGGACTGTTGGCCCGCATTTCATTCAGGCCGTCAGCTTCTTTTTCGAAAATGTCATTATCTTCTTCAAAATTGGTTTTCAAAAAAAAACTGCCTTCTGAGGTTTCTAAAAATACACCTTGGTTTACATTTCCTGCTGCAATAAGCCTTGCTTGCTTCAGGCGGATAGTGGGACCAAAACTTAGAAATAAAATGCGTTCGAATATGGCATTGTGCTCAAACATAAAGATTATGCTCCACTTTCAGCTTCTCCAAAAAATGGTCAAGAGATTCATCGATAATCTTGTATACCTGTTCAAAACCTTCTTCACCACCATAATAGGGGTCCGGAACTTCCAAATGGTCCGGGTCGGGATGGAATTCCCTTAACAAAAACAATTGGTCATGACTGATATTATACCTTGTCATTACATTTTGGATGTTCCGCTTATTGGACATATCCATAGCGACGAGGTAATCAAATTCACGGATATCAACTCTATTTAACTGTCGCGCTCTGTGAGAAATGGGAATTTGGTGGTTTTTGGCACAAGCCAAAGTCCTTTCGTCCGGCAATTCTCCGATATGATAATCCGAAGTTCCACAGCTGTCACTCGTGAATTTTCCTTCAAGTCCAAGTTGTTTGACTTTATGGTTAAAAATACCTTCCGCTAAAGGAGATCTACAGATATTTCCCAAACAAATGAACAAGACTTTTACCATACTCCAGGGCTTATAGGTTTTCGAGGTGAAAGAGATGTACAAGTTATAAAATTTTTGTTGATGTCTTGATATCAGAAATTATTTCCGGCAAAGAATAGGAGGAAATTTCAAAATAATATTTTGTATTATTTCATTTTTGCAGGAATAGCATGCGAAAAAATTAAACTTTTCCATATTTTTAATGTGGTTTTTCTGGATAACAGCAATTTATTCCAAACAAAATTCTGATAATTTTTTTACTCGTTTTTCAATTTTTTTTCAAATCATAAAAATCGAAAGCGAAGAACGGTTTCCTAAAGTTCAAAATTTCATCATTTTGTTTACATTCCAATGATAAGATTTTAGAAATTTTTCCTTTGCCATTCCGCTCATCAAGATTTTATTTTTTGTCTTCTTGGTTTCTATTGTTTTATTTTTTTACTTTGAATCACAAAGTACTTTTAGATGGAAAAAGAAAAATATATCCAAGACCTCCGACAGATCAAAGAGATCATGGACAGGTCTTCCAAGTTTATTTCGCTCAGTGGCTTATCCGGAATCGCAGCCGGTGTTATTGCTTTGGCCGGAGCTTGGTATGCCTATAATTACATCTACACCGAAAGTGACTACTTCAGCTACAATATAATCCTGCTCAGCTCCGGAGACGTCAGGTCATTGATCGGATTGGGAGCGGTGATCTTAACCTTGGCCATAGGAGTAGGATTGTTTTTTACAGCAAAAAAAGCTAAAAAGTCCAATCAAAAAATCTGGAATTCCCAAGCCAAAAGACTGTTGGTCAACCTTTCCATTCCTTTGGTCACAGGAGGATTACTCAGCCTTATATTTCTATCAAGGGGATTTATCGGAATCATTGCCCCACTGACACTTATTTTTTATGGACTCGCATTGGTCAATGCATCCAAATATACCCATCAAGAAATCCGGAGTCTCGGGATCATTGAGATCATTTTGGGACTTATGTCCGCTTATTTCATCGGATTTGGACTTTTATTTTGGGCAATCGGTTTTGGCTTATTGCATATTGTGTACGGCATTATCATGCACTACCGCTACGGATCGTGAAAGACATACTGAAGGATTTGGACAAAGCTTTTGAAAATAAGCTCAGGCTTGGAATCATGTCAGCACTGCTGGTCAATGATTTCCTGGATTTCAATGCCTTGAAAGAAATCCTCGATGCCACAGACGGAAATCTGGCAAGCCATCTCAAAACATTGGAGAAAGAAGGTTATATCACCTTTACAAAAGAATTTTTGGACCGAAAACCAAATACCAAATACATGGCTACCGAGACCGGCAAAGATGCTTTTCTCAGACACCTTAAAGCAATTGAAAACTTACTGAAATAAAAAAATTTCTTCACTCACTTTGAAATTCAAAGTACTTTCAAAAACAACTATGGAAAACTCTCAGCTCAAACCCCTTATCTCCCTCAAGTATTCAGTCACGCTCAAATTACTGATTATTGGATTTCTGGCCTTGGTATTATTAATACCCAATGCATTTATCGTATCTATCATCGAAGAAAGGTCTTTTCTCAACGAGGAGGCCATCAAAGAAATCGGCTCCAAATGGGCCGAATCACAAGAAATCGTTGGGCCGATCCTATCTATTCCTCTTGTCTACGAAACTGAAAAAGACGGAAAAAAAACCATCACAAATGAAGATTACCAGATCCTCCCCCACCAACTTAAAATCGAAGGAAAAGTACTTCCCGAAATCCTGAAGCGTGGGATATACAAAGGAGTTGTCTACCGGTCTGACCTCGTGATAAAGGGAAGCTTTGTCGTCTTGGATGATTTTGACAAAAAGGATTTTGTGGGTTTCAAAACCCCAGAGGCCAAAGTTTCATTCGGAGTCACCGATCTCCGGGGAATTGAGGATGAGGTCGATTTTACCATAAATGGTGAAAAAAAACAGGTCAATCCCGGTACCGGAAACTTCAAGATGATTGCATCAGGATTCAGCATTTCCATGGGAGGAAGCGAACTTGTCGTGGGGGACAGTATCCCATTTACCATCCGGCTTAAGCTGAAGGGAAGCAAAAATCTTTCCTTTATCCCGACAGGAAAGACCACCGATGTACACATCCAATCTCCGTGGACAGCCCCAAAATTTGATGGAAAATTCCTGCCCAACAACAGGAACCTGAGCGAAGAAGGATTTACCGCAGACTGGAAAGTCCTCGAACTAAACAGGAATTTCCCTCAATCCTGGGTCAACAACGCCTATGCTGAAAACCTGAAATCAGCATCATTTGGAGTGGATTTACTTTCGCCGATGGAGGATTATCAAAAATCCACCAGGTCAGCAAAATATGCACTGATGACCATAGGATTGACATTTTTGATGTTTTTCCTTGTGGAAGTCTTAGGAAAAAAGAACATCCATCCCTTCCAATATGCCATGGTGGGATTTGCCATCTGCCTTTTCTATATCCTGTTAGTCTCCATTTCAGAACAGGTCAGTTTCAATATTGCCTATCTGATTTCTACCATAGCTGTGGTAGGTACGATCTGTCTTTATTCACTTTCATTGTTCAAGGTAAAAAAATATACCTTCATCTTGGCGACAGTGCTTCTTGGTTCATTTGGATTCCTGTTTGTGACTTTGCAGATGGAAGACTATGCGCTTTTGATGGGAAGTATAGGTTTATTTATAATATTGGCGACAACGATGTATATCACTAGAAACATTGATTGGAACAGAATGAGCCTTGGAAAATCAGAGGAAAGTCCCGATCAAAGTTCCTGATTTTATCAAAGGTTTAGCTAAAAATTGCTCCAACAAAAAATCCCAGTCTATTTATCCTTCCATCATTAAAACCGGAAAGCCTTGAAATTTTTTCAAGGCTTTCTGATTTTTTACGCAGCTATTCTTTACGTGATTTTGTCTCATCATACCATTCAGGGCTGATTGAATTCTAATTCTACAATGACCTGTCAATTGGCATGAAAAACAACCAGCCCTGATATTATTAACTGACAGTTACCAATTCCCATTTAAATCCTTTTTTAATTGATTCACTTAAATTCAACTGGTTTAAAATTCCCATTCATTTCATTTTAGTAACAATACGAGTACCTTTACAGAGCTTAGAAGCTATTCAAAATATATGCCTCAAACTCCTACAGCTAAAAATATCAAGAAGGTTGCAGTGATTACCATGGCAAGAAATGATGATTTTTTCTTGACAAGGTGGATCAATTATTACGGCCGGGAATTGGGTAAAGAAAACCTCTATATTTATTTGGACGGAGAAGATCAGCCAATCCCAAAAAACGCCGATGGTGTCAATGTATTTCATGAAAAAAGGGTTGTTGAACATGTGGTTTCAGCAGAAAAACGCCGATTGGGCTTTTTATCTGACGTTGCCAAATCTTTGTTCAAAAGATACGACATCGTCATCGGTGTGGATGCAGATGAATTCCTGCTTGTTGATCCCAATTACGGCAAAACATTGGTCGAATATCTCAGCGAAATCGAAATCAATCCATCGGTTTCCGGACTTGGAATAGATGTAGGGCAGGTTTTGGGAAAAGAAAAAGACCTGGATATGGATTTACTTTTTCTAGACCAAAGGGAATATGCACTGATTTCGTCCCGGTATACCAAACCTTCTGTGATCGCAAAACCAGTTAATTGGGGTTCAGGTTTTCATCGCGTAAAAGGCCACAATTTTAGGATTGATCCTAATTTATACCTGTTCCATTTTGGGTCTGTGGATTACAAAATGATTCAGGACCGCTTTTTGGACAAGGACAGGATGGCAACAGGGAGAGAGGGCCACATCAAAAAAAGAGCAAAAACCATAGATATCATCACCAACTCGAAAGCCAAAGAAGACGAAAAATGGTTGGCAAGAGCGCGTACTTTTCAGACTTTATTCAGGCCGATCTATGCACTCAATAAACCTTCAATGGCAAAGTGGAAATTGGTAGTCAAGATTCCTGAGCGGTTTAAAGGCATTGTTTAAAATACAGTTATGGATTCTGAAAAACAAGGACAGATAGACGCAGTGATCACTTGGGTTGACGGCAATGATCCAAAACACCAACTGAAATTAGAAAAAGCATTGGGGGGTAAATCAAGAAAAAAAATCCCCGGTGCAGACAACACGCGATTTGGAAATGCCAATGAACTGAAATACTGCTTGCTGTCCATCCTCACTTTTGCTCCATTTATCAGAAAGATTTTTATTGTCACAGATGAGCAAGACCCCAATGTAATTCCCTTTATCGAAAAAGACTTCCCAGAAAGGGTCAATGACATCAGGATTGTAGATCATCAGGAAATTTTCAGGGGATATGAAAAATACCTGCCCACATTCAACAGCAGGTCCATAGAATCTGTGATTTGGAGAATCGAAGGCATGTCTGATAATTTTGTTTTTTTTAGTGATGACATGTTTTTGGTCAAAGAAATCAAGCCCGAGGACTTGTTTGTCCAAAATCGACCGGTCATGAGAGGGACATGGCTGTTGACGCCTGTGCTTCGAAAAGCATGGAATTCCTTAAGGAAGGGTGTGAATAAAAATATTTTGAACAATCATGATTTTCAGCCCAAGCCGTCTTTTCATTTTGGGCAATGGAATGCGGCTGCCCTCTTAGGGTTTAAATGGAGGTATTTTTTTTCAAGCCACACGCCTCATGCCGTAAGCAAGAAGACATTAGAAACATATTTTAATGAGAACCCGGAAATTCTGGAAAATCAGATTTCATTTAAATTCCGCCACAACGATCAGTTCAATTTTGCATCATTGACGTACCATCTGGAAATCCGATCCGGTAACACCAATTTTGCGAAACCTATATTTTCATTTTTGCATCCCTATGGACGGAAGGAAGGGTATGTCGACAGGAAAATCAAAAAATGTGTTGAAAATCCAGAGATCAAATTCATGAATGTCCAAAGTCTGGAATTGTGCAATAAAAGCGATCAGGAGAAAATAATCAGATGGATGGAAGGGAATTTAAAAGCCTAAAGGCTTCCAAAATATGAAAGGAAGGGTACTCAAATCCACAGGAAGCTGGTACACGGTCAAAACAGAAAAAGGCCTTGTCAATGCCCGCTTGAGGGGAAAATTCAAGCAGGATGATCTGAAATTGACAAATCCAATATCAGTTGGAGATTATGTCGAGCTCGAGCAGGAAGCGGACCAACCCTCATCTGTCATCACGGATATCCTTCCGAGGGAAAATTACATCATCCGTAAATCCACAAGAAAAAACCATTTTTCACACATCATCGCTTCCAATATCGACCAGGCTTTTTTGATCATCACATTAAAAAATCCGAGAACATCGCTTGGATTCATTGACCGGTTTTTGGTCAGCACGGAGAGCTTCAGGATTCCAACTTCCATTTTGGTCAATAAAATGGACATGGATTACAAAGACAAAGACATGGAATACCTAGAAGACATCAAGGATATCTATGTTCCTTTGGGATATCCGGTCTATGAAATTTCTGCCCTGAACAGTACCGTATTGCAGGAACAATTCCTGCCGCTGCTCAAAGGAAAAACCACTTTGCTTTCTGGCCACTCCGGTGTTGGCAAATCCACCTTACTCAATAAAATCGTCCCCGAAGCGGTGCAGGCCACCAAGGAAATTTCCAAATTCAGCGCCAAAGGAGTACACACGACCACCTTTGCCGAGATGTTTGAAATCGAAGACGGAGGCTACCTGATCGATACTCCCGGGATCAAAGAATTTGGGATTTTGGATATCGATGAATTTGAGCTGTCCCACTATTTTCCGGAGTTTAGAAAATACCTCGGTCAGTGCCGCTACAACAACTGTCAGCACCTCAATGAACCGGGATGTGTGGTGAGGCAAAAACTTGAGGAAGGATTGATCCATCCTTACCGCTATGACAGCTATGTCAAAATCCTGACTGAAGAGGATGACTTTCGGTAGAGGGAAGTCAGAAGTTTGATTCAGAAGCTTTGAAACCACCGCCAATTGATTTAATTTTCGTTTTTCAAAAACAAGCCCATGAGCAAGACAAAGACTTTGGTACTGAACCACCATCAGATCAGCCAAAAAATCACCCGCATGGCCTATGAAATCTATGAGCGCAATGCCTCCGAATCAAGCATTGTCTTTGCAGGGATTACAGGAATGGGTCATCAGCTCGCAGAATCATTGGCAGGCGCTCTGAAGGAAATTTCACCTTTAGAAATCACTGTGCTCGAAATTATCCTTGACAAATCAGACGTCACAAGAGGTGAAGTCTCCCTTTCTTCACATGCTGATTTGACCAATAAATGTATTGTAGTCGTAGATGATGTCCTCAATACCGGCAAAACTTTGGTCTATGCTTTATTGCCATTTCTTGAATCTTCTGTCAAAAAAATCGAGGTTGCTGTTTTGGTCAACCGAAGCCATAAGCTTTTTCCTGTAAGTCCGGATTACACAGGATTGGAATTGGCAACAACGCTCAGCGAGCATATATCCGTAGACCTTTCTTCTCAAAACCACACCGTACACCTTCATTAAGCCTCCCATGTCTGTCCACAATTCCTCCAATATCAAAAGAATCACCACCCACACCATGCAGGAAATGAAAACCCGTGGTGAAAAAATTTCGATGTTGACCGCTTACGATTTTTCCATGGCGGGGATTATTGATGCTGCAGGAATTGATATCATCCTTGTCGGCGACTCCGCCTCCAATGTCATGGCCGGACATGAGACTACCCTTCCGATTACCTTGGATCAGATGATTTACCATGCCACTTCAGTGGTCAGGGCAGTTTCAAGGGCATTTGTGGTGGTCGACATTCCTTTTGGTTCCTATCAGGGCAACAGTTCGGAGGCACTTAGGTCTGCTATCAGAATCATGAAAGAATCCGGTGCCCATGGCATCAAAGTGGAAGGAGGAGCTGAGATCAAAGAATCAGTCGTAAGGATTCTGAGTGCAGGTGTTCCGGTCATGGGTCATTTGGGTTTGACTCCACAGTCTATCTATAAATTTGGAACGTACACCGTCCGTGCCAAAGAAGAGGAAGAGGCAAACAAACTGATCGAAGATGCCAAATTGCTGGAAGCTTGCGGCTGCTTTGCCATTGTATTGGAAAAAATTCCGGCTTCTTTGGCCAAGCAGGTTGCCGAAACAGTCAGCATTCCGGTCATTGGCATCGGTGCGGGTCCGGATGTAGATGGACAGGTATTGGTGGTGCATGACATGCTAGGTATCAATCAGGAATTCAAACCAAGGTTTCTGCGTCAGTATGCTAACCTTCAGGGCATCATGACCAAAGCGGTTCAAGATTATATCAAGGATGTCAAATCAAAGAACTTCCCAACCAAAGAGGAGAGTTATTGAGGGTTTGAATCAGGTTTTTGAGTCATTTTGGCATTTTGACAGTTTTGCCTTATTTGGTAATTGTATTTGAATAAAATTTTTTTTTGATATTTTTTATTGGAATTATCTATTCTTATAGAATAATTTCTTTTACTTTCCAATTGAAAAATGCTTCTTAAGCCCACCCATGAAATACCTGTTTCTGGCCTTTCTCCTCATTTCCTTTTCCGGTAATGCCCAAGATCTTGGGGTGATTTTGGACAGTGCATTGCAGTCAGGTGAAAAACAACAATACTTTTTTTCGGAGGCTAAAAAACTGATCAAAAATAATAAGGACAAAGCGGATTACCTTTTTGCGCTTCACCGCTACCACAGTATTCGCAATGAAAGAGACTCCATGCTTTTGGTAGAAAAAGAGCTGATTCCCCTGTTGGATTCTTTTTCGGATAGGATCAGAAAATCAAATGTATTCGAGCGTATTGCCTACTATTATGAAAGTGCCGGATTGTACGACCAAGCCATCCAACATTACTTAATGGCGGTAGAGGAGATCTTGCCTACCAATAGGGCTGAACTTATCAGTGATTTATACAGGTCATTGTCCCAAGTCCACCGCTTGTTTAAGGATTATGACAAAGCGGTCTTTTATGGTAAAAAATCCTTTGAAGCAGTTGAATTTGAAGGGGAAAAATTCCTGACTTATAAATCAAGGGCCTTAAATATCATCGGGGCGGCTTTTAGTGAAATGAAGGTTCCTGACAGTACGGTCCATTATTACAATAAAGTATTGGAATTCATCCCTGCCTTGGATTCCATGACAGTGGCGCCCACCATCGTGAATGCCGGATATGCATATTTGCTGAAAGGCGATATCGAAAAAGCAAGGGATTTTACCAATGCTGGATTGAGGCTATATGAAAAATCAGACAATGATTACGCCAAAGCTGTGATCTATATCAATCTTGGAATGATTGAAAACGCAGCGAAAGAATACCCTTTAGCTTTGGCTTTGTTGGATTCGGGCATTGTCTACACCGAAAAATCCCAATATGCCGAACTCTACACCTGGATTTATGACGAACAATCCAAGATCTATAAAGCCACAGGTAATTATCCCAAGGCAATCAGCAGTATGGAAAATTTGTTGGGTATCAAAGATTCCTTGTTTGTATCAGAAAGGGCAAAGGTCGCAAAAGACCTGGAAATAAAATTCCAAACTGCTCTTAAAGACCAAGAGATCAAAGATAGAGAGGCAGAAATCCTCGAAAAAGAGCAAAGTCTTCAGCGGGTTTTGATCCTTACTTTTTTGCTCATGGTTATCGTCAGTCTCTTGATTACTGTCCATTTTTTGAATAAAAACAGGTTCAAAAAGAAGCAGCAGATCCTCCAAAAAGAAAAAGAATTAAGCATCAAGGAAGCTTACCTGCATGCCGCTTTGGAATCACAGGAAACAGAAAGAAAGCGTTTTGCACAAGACCTGCATGACGGATTCGGACAACTCATTTCTGCCTTACAACTCAATATTCTTCAAATCAGAAACAAGACCAACCTGGAAGAAAAATTAATCACCGTGGAGAGAAGTGAGTTGATTTTAAAGGAAATGCACAGCGAAATTCGCAATATCGCATTCAACCTGATGCCGGCAACTTTGATTCGATCAGGCCTCAAGGAAGCAATCAGTGAATTCGCTCATCGGATTCACACTTCGGGAGCCGTCAAAGTCGAAACCTATACTCATGGGCTGGAGGAAAGGCTGAGCGAAATGCAGGAAATCTCTTTATACAGGGTGATCCAAGAATGGGTGAATAATATCCTCAAATATGCTGAAGCTTCCTCAATAACAATCCAATTGGTCCGTCATGAGGATGAGGTGAGCATCATGATTGAAGATGACGGGAGAGGGTTTGACCCTGCAATATTGGAAAAAGGGAAAGGAAACGGTTGGCGAAATATCCAATCCAGACTGCAAAGAATCTCTGCAACTTGGGAGTTGGATTCCCAACCGGACCGTAGGGGAAGTACTATGCTTATTTTCCTTCCTATACCTTCAAAAGAAAAATTAATTGCGATAAAGCAGGAAAAATAGATATGTCATTAAAAATATTGTTGGTCGACGATCATGAAATTTTACTTGACGGGATCAAAAGTATCCTGGCCAAGGAAATTTCATTGACAGTGATCGGTGAAGTCAATACAGCATACAAAGCTTTGGATTTTATCAAAACCAACCCGGTGGATTTGATGGTTACAGATTTTAATCTACCGGAAATGAATGGCCTTTCATTGATCAGGATGGTTAAAAAAATACAGCCTGATTTAAAAATCCTCATGCTGAGTATGCACGATGAGATTCATTTGGTAAGAGAAATCATCAAAGAAGAAATCAATGGATATGTTTTGAAAAGTGAATCACATGAGGAATTGCTCAAAGCCATAGAATCTATAAACCAAGGCGAGACTTATTTTAGCTCAGGGATCAATGCGGTATTGGAAAGCAGCCAAAGGCTTCAAGAAGAAACCCAATTGCTGTCTGAACGGGAAAAGGAAATCCTCAAACTTCTTGTGCAGGAAATCCCAAACAAAAGCATCGGTGAAAAACTCTATATCTCTGAACGGACGGTGGAAACCCACCGAAAGAATATTTTCAAAAAAACCAAAAACAACACTTTGGCAGGATTGGTATTGTTTGCATACAAAAACGGCTTGATCTGAGAATTACCACACCACTATTTTTTGGCTTTTACTTTTCCCTTCTGCGTTGGTAAACCGTGCGATATACAATCCTGGCGCCAAAGGAAGCGTAATTTCCAATTCTGAATTTGCAGTCAACTCAAAACTGCCCACTATTTCCTGACCCAAACTGCTGATCAAAGTCACAGAAGATGTTTGGGAAGCTATAAGTTTGAATGAACCTCTGTTGGGATTGGGATAAACTTTGACCAACAAATCTTCTTCACCCGGCAAGGGACCTTCTGCCTGAAATTTCAGGTATTCCAACCCTCCCGCTGTATTTCCCAAGACCAAATCCCTTTCGTCAGTAAATGGCTTTGGCAAAGAAGTGATCCAGGTATTTCTTCCCAACCTGCTCTGAGAAGTGGCAGTAGGAGATATTGTTACCAAAATGGTCTCTCGCTCCACCTGATTCATAAAGTCAGGGATATAGACCAAAACTCCTCTTTGGTCAACGGCATAAAGAGAGGGGTTTTTTCCCGGGACAACATGGACATTTAGGTTGCGGGATCCGGGATTGTCAGTATACCCCAAAAAATCGCTTTGAATCAAATTGATATTTTCAGAATTCGAAAAATCAAAAGAATAAAGGAGTAATTCTCCTGTTTGTCTCGCAAGCATGAGATAATCTTTTCCTTCAAAAGAAAACATTTCGATATGATCCTGACCAACAGGAGATCGGTTTGGTATGAATATTTGTCTCATTTGACCAAAATCAGGATTAGTACCATAAAAAACCAGACGGCGTAATGAATTATTCACAGTATCAAGGCCCGTGATCCAGTATGTCTCTTCATTGGCAGCATTGAGGTATTCAAAATAATGGAGGTCGGTAAAGTCCAGTGCAGAAAGATTCAAGTAATCACTTTCCACCAATTCCCAACTCTCATTGTTTACCACATACTGATATGCCATACCAATGTTTCTTCCACCTACAAACGAATTGGCAGTGACAATCATTTCTCCAGAAGTGGACAGCCCTTTGAAAAATGGCCTGCTGTTTTCTCCCAAATCCAATATCTCCGACTGCAAAAACGGGCTTTTGCTTGGCAAGCCAGAACTTCCCTTGGAAATTTGAAACACATTTTCGGAAAAGTTGGATTTGAAAACTCCCGACGAAGCCGAGGAATTGCTACTCACAATAAGGCTATTTTGCCAAAGGTAAGCAGCATGGTAGATGGGGAATTCCGGCAAAGTCCCAAAACCAGGAACATCCTGCGAAAAAGCATCAAACAATGGCTGCCGGTCTGTTCCTTTGTTAGGCAAAAAATAAAGCGTATTGCATTCATCCCTTCCCAAAAGCAAATCCCTTACCCCATCATTATCAAAGTCTGCATACAAAACAGAATGTCCGCCGGTATGCAGGATCCGGTTTTCAGGTCCGGCATCTGCCAACCTTCCCATAGGAAGTCCTTCACAGGTAATCCCAAAACTGAAATTCCCGCATCCACAGAATTCGAATCTGCCCCACCAAGGTTCGGGAAAAGCAAAAGCATCGATGTCTGCAGTTCCTTTTCTTTCCACACTTGTGTTGAGATAAAAGTCCACATAGTCTCCCAAATTAAATGAGGCAATATCCAGATCCCCGTCTCCGTCAATGTCCAGGACCATGGGAATGTCTAGGTTATTGGCGGTGAGGTTGGAGCCGTTTTCCAGTCGGAGAAAATTTTGGGCGACTTCCCACTTTGGAAATGGATCTCCCGAGTTACTGACATTTTTATAAGCCTTGATGCCAAATGGCGAACTTGTAAACAAATCCTTTTTGCCATCCAGATTAAAATCTGCCAAAATCAAAAACCCGTTGATGTCATTGGGGAAAAAATAGCTCATTTCGGGAAGGTATTTGAACTTCTCGCCGATTTCTTCAAAAACCAAAACTCTTCTTGCATTGATATCCCAAACGACCCATTCTTCCTCTCCGTCTGCGTTGACATCCATTCTCTGATATTGGGAAGCATTGATCCCTACTGCAAATGGAAGCGGGATTTCATTTCCATCATGGATGATTTTTTTGCTTTGGTCAAAAGAAAAAGTCTGTTGCGCCACTACCAAGGTGCAGGTCGAAAAAAACAAAATCAGGATCAAATATCTCATCAAAACGGAAACGTATAAGCCCTAAAATTAAACGAATGAATTTGATATAAGATGTTTGGAGGTCCTTTTTGATTTACGATTTTTGATTTAAGATTTACGGACATCTTTCTAGAATTTGAGCATTATTGGTATTTTGACTCTGTAAATGTCAGCTTATTAAAACCTGGATTAAAGTTCAAGAGCAGTGGCTATGGACTGTCGACCGTGGTCTGTGGTCAATTATTTTCTGGCAACATTCCCGATAATCATATAATTTTAGCCATACAAAAATATTTATGAGCACCGAATCCCTTTATTCCCATTTTCTACAATCCACAGGTGTAAGCACAGACACAAGAAAGATCGGCCTAGGCAATATCTTTTTTGCACTGAAAGGTCCAAACTTCAATGCCAACGACTTTGCTCCAAAAGCTTTGGACGCAGGGGCAAGCTTGGTGGTAGTCGATGAGCAAAGAGTAATTCCCGAAGGTGATCCGAGGTACTTTTTGGTAGAAGATGCTTTATTGGCTTTGCAAAAACTGGCCAACCACCACCGGCATCAACTTCCTATTCCGATCATCGGACTGACAGGAAGCAATGGAAAGACCACTTCCAAAGAACTTCTGCATGCCGTCCTGAAGCAAAAATTCAAAACTTCTGCCACTGTCGGCAACCTCAATAACCATATCGGCGTGCCCCTGACTTTGCTTGCCATCTCAAAAGATACCGAAATCGCGATCGTAGAAATGGGTGCTAACAAGCAAGGCGACATCAAGGAACTTTGCGATATCGCCGAACCGACCCATGGGTTTATCACCAACATCGGCAAAGCGCATCTCGAGGGAATGGGCGGTCCGGAAGGTGTGCTCAAAACCAAAACCGAGCTTTTTCAACACCTGAGACAAAACAAAGGAACCGTTTTTATCAACAGCCAAGACCCGATCCTTTCCAACATGGCCAAGCGGTTTGAAAATCCGATTCTTTATCCGGCAAAAGGAGATTTTTGTGAAGTGACTTTCGAAGGGGCCGATCCTTTTGTGAGATTCCGGGTGGGAGGAGAGGATAAAATCCACCTCTCCGCACTGATCGGTGCGTATAATTTTGGAAATATCGCCACTGCCCTGACACTTGGAAAGTACTTTGGCGTGCCGATGGACCAAGCGGTGGCAGGCATTGTTTCCTATCAGCCATCCAACATGCGCTCGCAACTGATCGAAAAAAGAAGCAACCTCATCATCCTCGATGCCTATAATGCCAATCCATCCAGCATGGAAGTGGCGATCAAGACTTTTGGCGAAATGAGCGGAAAGAAACACAAGATGATCATCCTTGGCGATATGTACGAATTGGGTGAACATACCGAACCGGAACACCAGAAACTTGGGGAATGGGTCAGCCAATACAAGTTTGACAAGATCTGCTTTACCGGCAAGCATGTGCAGGCGGCACTTTCCAAGGCCCCGATTTCTGCCCTGTACTTCCCCGATCCATTTTCCTTCAGAAACTGGCTTCAGGACTCCAAGCTCGAAGATTACCTGATCCTGATCAAAGGAAGCAGGGGGATGAAGCTGGAAGGATTGGTGGATTTTATTTGAGGAAACCTAGTTAAGTCCCGATTGGAAGATCTTTAATTGAACAGCAAGAGGTATATCAACCCTTACATTTTGGTGGGGTATATAAGCTTTTGGTATATATATAAGTAAGTTGGCGTGCATGGAAAGAATGACAAGGACATTATATATATTGACAATTATTGCGCTTCTCGTATGTTGCGGACAAAGAAATAATTTGACCGAAATGAAAGAAATTCAGACTGGAGACAAATTTGAAATTATTTATCAACCTGAAGCTGCAACCCACTCTGGACAGCAATTAAAAATTATTCCTGTTGATCCATATTTTGAACCGACAAAGGAGCAACAGAAGGCTTCGATAAATTATTTGGTTGCTAAGTACAAGAACAGTGAGATAAGATCAATTTTAACCAGCCAAGTTGAATTCATAGACCAAGGAGAAAATTTTGATTCGGTATTTTGCAATCATTGCGGACAAACGATAGAAGTTGAATTTTGGCAAGAAGCTATGGATAATTCCTATCAACATTCATTTTCTGACTTAACTATTCAAACTCCTTGTTGTCATAAATTATCAAATCTAAACGACTTGAATTATGAAATGCCAGCGGGATTTTCAAAGTACCAACTTAATATCATTGATCCTGATTATGATGATAATCAAAAGAATGAACTAATACGCAACCTGGGAGATATTTTAAAAATTGAAATAAGACTGATTTGGGCACATTACTAGGAAGAGAAAACCACGACACGCCAACATCACCTTGGATACAGCGGGCGGTACCGAGTAAATATGAAATCAGTATCTTTAATAAGTTAGGAGAAAGTATGAAGGGTACGGCTCCGAATGCCCGCCGTCTCCAAACTGAATCACGTTGGAGCACATACCTTTGGACGACCAAGCAATGAAATACATATCGACAATTATATTCTTTTTTTGGACAACCATATGTTATGCAACTGGACAAGAAGGTGAACGAATAATTTACAAAGGTGATACCTTGACAATGTTGTGTGAACCATTGGAAATTTTCTTTCAAAAGAATGAACCACGACAAAAATTCTATCCAACATTACAAAACGGTTGCTCGACAGCTCTTTGGAGGGGCTATGTTGGACTTTGGAGAATTGAAAATAACCAACTTTTCCTTGTTGATGTCTATGGTTGTGGTGACAAAAAACGGAGCATCAAAGACCAAATATTTAAAGGACAAGATTCTGAGATATTTGCTGATTGGTTTACTGGAGAATTATATATTCAAAAGGGAAGGGTTATTAAATACAACCATTCCGGATATGACCGGTATTATGAAATGGAGATTGTCGCAACTGTCAACGGGGGAATCATTGAAACCGAGAAAGAATTCAAAAACGGAGTTGAACCAAATGACAACAGGTTTTCACGGGACCCAAAAAACATACAAGAAGAAATTTATAAAAGGATTAATTGGAACAGATTGCCCAAACTCTCTAAAGACAAGAAACTATTCTTGACAATGAAATTTGACGGAGAAGGCAAGATTAGTGAAACTGAATTAAATGGAGAGATTGAAAAGGAATTTGAAGAGGAAATTGAATCAATACTAAAGACTTTTCCGACAATCCAGGTTTTTTATTCACGTGGACAACCAATTGTCGAGGGAATGGTGATACCAATTTTTTTCAGCAATGAGTACAGGAGAAGATACACGGGTAATTAAATTTAGGAAGTAAGTTGAGTCCTGATTGGAAGATCTTTAATTGAATCACCAAAGGTATTTTAACCCTTACATTTCGGCGGGGTGTGGATACTTCTGTATATATAAGTAAGTTAGCGAAAATTGAAAAAACAATGGAAAGCAATAATCTATATCACCACTTTCTGAAATATCTGTTTCTGGGATTGGGAATGTTAATGTTAATTACGTGTACCTTATCTTGGTTCTTTCCTGAATTATTTTGGATAAATGGTGAGAAAATGGAACAAAGCATCGTTACCACGTTAGTTTTTGGATTGATAGGAATAGTTTGCTTCCTAATATTTATTGCTATTAAGGATAAATTTGTGATAGTAAAATTAGGAGGCCAAAATGTAACTATAAAAAATAGCGAGAACGAAAGAAAAATAAATTGGATGGAAGTGGAATCCCTTTCTCTCATACAGTTTGTTTACCCTCCTTTGTATAAATTGAAAGTTAAAGGGGATAATATAGTCTATTGGTTCAATACTGAAAATCAATTTATAAACGCCGGTGGATTTACTCGGGATACAAGTGAAATGGGCGACTTAATAAAGAAAAAGAAAAGAGAGTTGGGAATTTAATTTTCCAAATCATTTACCCTCAATCCATTAATTCCGTAAATTGAAGAAAAAAAAGCATGGCAAACCTTACTTTAAATAATAAGACTTTGGAAAAGTATTTTGGTATGTTGCGAGGTCTAGATGATCTTTCCAAGAAAAAGCTTATCATAAAATTAACCGAATCTCTTGAAAAAAAAGAAGAGAAAGTTGACATGAAAACCCTTTTTGGAGCATGGGAAGACAACAAAGATTCTGATGAAATCATCAAAGAAATTAGAGAATCAAGAGTTGAAAAAGCAGAAGATCCTGGTTTCGAATGAAATATCTTTTAGACACAAATATCTGCATCCATTTTTTAAGAGGAAAATTTGGAATGATAGAAAAGTTTCAGGAATTAGGAACTGAAAACTTTGCTATTTCTGAAATTACATTTGCTGAACTAGTGTTTGGAGCTGAAAACAGCACTAATCCTAAAAAGAATCTTGAATTAATTGAGATTTTTTCAAATCAAGTATTAATCCTCCCGATTTTTAATGCCATCTACCTATATGGAAAAGAGAAAGCCCGATTAAGGTCAAAAGGCTTGATGATAAGCGATTTTGATCTATTAATCGGATGTACCGCAGTGGATAAAGACCTGATTATGGTGACAGAAAATCAAAAAGAATTTGAAAGAATTTCAGGTATTGAAATCGAAAATTGGGTAAAGAGATAAAATAAATTTTCGCTAACATTAACTTGGATACAGCGAGCGGAACCGGGGGACTCTGGGGAAGTCACGGCATAAAGCTGGAAGGATTGGTGGATTTTATATGAGGGTTGAAAAAATAACTGAAAAATAGCCAAATGATCACCATAGAGAGCTTTCAATTGAATGACCAAAATGAGGTTAAAGATTTTGTTCTGAACATTCAGAATAACGAATTCCTTTTAGGTTTTTCAGAAATGGATCAGCCGGACCTTATTGATATTGCACATTTCTATCGTGACGGTGGTTTTTGGACAGCTAAAAGCCAAAACGAAATTGTAGGCACTATAGGACTTCAAAAAATAGATGTCCACAATGCAGTGCTGAGAAAAATGTTTGTCAAGAAAGAGTTGAGGGGGAGAGAATTAAGTATTGCCCAAAAACTTTTCGACACATTATTTGAAGAGGCAAAAATGAAAGGCTTTCAAACCATTTGGCTTGATACGCCTGCAGTGGCAACTGCCTCCCATCAATTTTACGAGAGAAACGGGTTTATCCAATCAGACAAACAAAACTTACCCAATGGCTATGTTTTTCCTGACAAAAATTCTAAGATTTATAAATTAACCTTGAAGTAATTCCATCACCAAAGGAAGCTTGCGCAGGAGGAGGGACGGAAGGGTGGATTTTATACGAGGGAAAACATGCTATATTGAAACAACTTTTTAAATTGATAAAGAAAGAAGCCTATAAACTTTATGAATATGAAAAAACTTACAAAAGTGGTTTTAGTAATTGTATGGACCTTGAGTTTAGCATTTTTGATCATAGCCCTGACTGACATATATCCCGACAATATTTTTAAGGATTATAAGTTTTTAGTGGGTATTGGATTCATCTTGATAACAGGATTAATAAGTGTGGCTTTTAAGAAAATTCTTAAAACCGCTTAGATTTCTTTCGGAATTCAAAAAGGTAAATGATATATCTTTAGAAACTGAAAAAAACCACTACTGATCCAATGAAAGCCATCATCAAAAGCCTTTTTGTAATTGTAATTTCTCTGACAGCTGTTAATTGTTTTGCGCAAGGACAAGATGCCTTCAGTCCTAAAGAAGTATACAAATCCAATGATTTGATTATTACCCAAGTTGCCCCGAATTCTTTTGTGCATACCTCATTTTTGCAGACAAATGATTTTGGAAACGTTCCCTGCAACGGGCTGATTGTCAGAAACAGCGATGAAACCATCATTTTTGACACACCCACTAATAATGAAAGCTCCGAAGAATTGATCAGTTGGGTCAATCAAGAGCTGAATTGTAAGATAAACGCCATCATTCCAACCCATTTCCATAATGATTGTCTTGCCGGGCTTCAGGCATTTAATGACCACAACATCCCGTCTTACGCACATGTCAAAACCATTGCACTTGCCAAAGAAAATGATTTTGTCATCCCCCAAAATGGCTTCAGCGATTCCCTTACCCTAAGTGTGGGGAATGGAATTATCATGGCCCGGTATTTTGGAGAAGGACATACTAGAGACAATATCGTGGGATATTTTCCTAGTGAAGACGTACTTTTTGGAGGTTGTTTGATAAAAGAAATGAATGCAAGCAAAGGATTTCTAGGGGATGCAAATGTGGAGATTTGGTCCGCTACTGTGGAGGAAATTAAAAATAGATTCCCTGATGTTGAAATTGTCGTCCCTGGACACGGAAAACACGGCGGCAGCAGCTTGCTTGACTATACCATCAGATTATTCCAGACGAGACATTTTGGTGATAAAAAAATAAGCGGACTCAATTGATGGGTTAAGAAGGTTGGTAATTAAGGAAAATCACAAAGACTGATTTCATTAGACAATTGTGGCATATGTGTTAAACTTCAAGACCTTTTGGGGTTTTGAAATTTTTCCAAATCCCTCCAAATTCCCCACTTATCAAATCCTGTAAACAATTCCTTATCATTTGTGATTAAATTCGGCAATAACTTTCCGATCAAATGAAACTCTGGATTTCTGTTCTCCTTTGGCTTTGCCCGCTTTTTCTCTCTGCCCAAACCAAAATCACCACCTTGGATAAAAACAGCAAAGCGCCCATATCCGGTGTTTTGGTGAAAATCCAGGGACAAGCCAATCAGGTCACCGATGAAAACGGTCAGGTGGAAATTGACCTGAATAATCCCGGAATCCTGACTTTTTTGCACATCAGCTATGAAACGCTGTCTATCTCAGCTGCACCAAATGAATCCTTAACGCTAGAATTGATACCGGTTATTACGTCACTTTCGGAGGTGATTGTGACGGGATTTGAATCGGAAAGACCACTCGTCCATCAGGCTGGAGCGATCAGCAAGGTTTTGGAAAATGAGCTTTACCGTTTCAATGAGAACTCGATCTTGAGTGCCTTCAATACCAAACCCGGCATTAGGGTGGAGCAAAGGGCGCCGGCAAGTTACAGGATATCTATCAGGGGAAGTTCTCTCCGTTCGCCGTTTGGCGTCCGCAATGTCAAGGTATATTGGAATGACATTCCTTTTACCTCTCCGGATGGAACGACTGCACTGAACCTCCTCGACCTGTCCAATATTCAGAATGCCGAAATCATCAAAGGTCCCGCAGGAAGCATCTATGGTGCAGGAAACGGCGGTGTGATCAGCATGTCCAGCCGCAAAACTGTAACTGAGAATTACCTTTCCGCAGATTTTGGCATTGGGGATTTTGGTTTGCTCCGTTATAGAGTCGGCATCGATCAGAAAGTAGGAAATGGTGGTATCAGCGCTTCCTATGTTTCCCAAAAATCCGATGGCTACCGTCAACACAGTGCTACTGACAGGCAGGTTTTCCAATTGGCCATGCATACCAAGCCTTCTGATACGCAGACGCTTTCTGCACAGATACTTTATTCAGATCTGAATTACCAGATTCCCGGAGCCTTGAATCAGGCACAGGTGGAGGTTGACAGAACCCAAGCCAGACCGGGTTCTGTTGCCCAAAACAGCTCCATCGCCCAAAAAACCATCTATGGGACACTTTCCCATCAGATCGAATTGGGGAAGAAATGGGACAATTCCACCGCACTGTATATGAACAATACGGATTTTGAGAATCCATTTATTCTTGATTACAAAAGGGAAACGGCATTCAGCTACGGAGGTCGGACGAAATTCACCTTTGATGATAAATGGGGATCCTTCCCGGTAAAAATCATTGCAGGTGCTGAATACCAATATGGAAAAACCCTGGCCCAGAACTTTGGCAACAGACAGGGAAAGGCTGATACGATCAGGTTTTCTGATGACCTGATCAGCACGCAGGCTTTTATTTTCCAGCAATTTGAAATTGAATGGACTTCCAAAGTACTCATGACTTTGGGTTTGAGCGAAAACTTTGGCAGGTATGACATCAACAGGTCCATCGACGCAGGACCAAATGATCCAAGCAACAATACCAAAAATTTTGATCCTATAGTCATCCCGAGAATCGCCTTGGTCTACAAAGTCAATCAATGGTCCGGAATCCACGGTAGTATCAGTTCGGGCTTTTCTCCCCCTACCATTGCCGAAGTACGCACCAATGAGGGAAGTATCAATTTAGACTTGGAGGCGGAGAGAGGAGTCAATTACGAAGCCGGCTACAGGGGAAAATTCGGAATATTCAATGTAGATGTGACGGCATTCTATTTCCAGCTTGATCAGACCATCACCTCTTACACCAATGAACAGGGTGTTGTGCTTTTCAGAAACGCTGGGCAAACCGATCAGAAAGGAATTGAGACAAGCCTAGATTATGTTTTGGTCCGAAACCAAAATGCTTTCTTTCAGGAAATCAAGTTGAACCATGCCTTCACCGGGCACTATTTCAGTTTTGGGGAATATGAAAGCGGAGGCAATGATTTTTCAGGAAATCAACTTACAGGAGTCGCACCAAATACCCTGGTCAATATCCTTGATGTCCGCACCAAGCCGGGGTTCTATCTTAATTTCACCCACCAATATGTGGATGCCATTCCGCTGAATGATGCCAATACGGTTTTTCAGGAATCGTATAACCTCATCGGCGGAAGAGCAGGTTGGAGGACCACACTTGGCAGCCGTTGGGATGTCGAAGCCTACGGTGGGGTAGACAACTTATTGGATGAACAATACAGTCTAGGAAATGACCTGAACGCATTTGCCAACAGGTATTTCCAACCCGCTCCTGGTATAAATTTTTATGGGGGAATGAAAATTGGTTTGAGGTATTAAAATAAAAAGAAGGGGATAAAAAATGAATTTTTATTATCCCCTCAATTCATATCAAAAAAACCGTGGAAAAATGCTATTCTCTTTAAAACAAATTTACACAGGGGGATAGTAAGAAAAAATACCGTAAACAGGGTATTTTTTACAGGTTTGAGGCGACTACAAGCTGACTTTGTAACAATCTACTCAAAGCAGATATCCTTTCTGAAGGATACAAAGTCTCTGCTTCTTTGATTTTTTTGAAGGCAATATCGTATTCCTTTTGGTTATTGTAAAAAATAGCACGGTTAAACAATTCCAATCCTTTTAATTGCTGAAGGTTGATAGCCCGAAAGATTGCAGGCTGCAAAAGGTTCTGCACAAGTTGTTGCTCAGGATTCAGGTAAAGTGGATTCTTTTTTGATTCCTTTTCAAAATCAGTCAAATATGCCTTGACCTCATTTTTGTCATTGATAAAACCGGTAAAGCCATCTGTCGATTCCAACACGACTTTTTTGCCTTCTACATTGACTGTCAGGAATACGTGAAAGGAAGTTTCCATGATATCATAATCAAAACCATACCGGTCCAAAAACACCGCCATCAAAAAAGATCCGCTGACACAATCAAACGCTCCCGTTTCAATCAACTCTTCCACACTCGCATATTGGTTGTAATCATCCAAAAGATATTGCTGACTTCTGAAAAAAAGCATTTTTAAAAACTTTTCGCTTTCACCATAGCGGTCAAAGTCTTTCTGAAGTTTGATGTTCAGTTTTTCAAATTTGGTGCTTGTGGAATCCCAAAAAGCGATGAAGTCATTCGAAGAAATCAAGGATTCTTTCTTTTCATTATTGGACAAAGCAATCCCCGTATAGGAGGTTGAAAGGGCCAAAATCAAGAGTAGAAATCGTTTCATTTTCTAATGTTACCAAATTGTTAAGCCAAGTTAACATTTGAATAACATTAATGCAAAAAAAAGCCTCCACTTTTTTTAGTGGAGGCTTTAGATATGAAATGAAAATTTTTACCAAATAGTGTATCTGAACCTCAAGGCTATCCTTCTGCCTGGGTTGATGCTGGAAAATATCTGATCTTCAGCATTGTACATTCTGAAGACTTCCTCTCTTTTGTCACCCAAAAGGTTATCTACATTGAAAGTCGTCTGTAATCTTTCATCTCTTCCCCAAGTTTTGTTGATATTGATGTTAAGGGAATTGAAAGGGACTGTGTAGGTATCTGTTCTGTTACCGAAACCGACAAAAGTCAAAGTTGGTCCCTGTACATTGTAAAACACACCTGCTTCCAATCCGATGATCGGGTCATTGTAAGAAAAACCTGCGTTAATGATATAAGGTGCCTGACCTGCCATATCCCTTGTTCTGGAAACATTCTCTCCTTCTCTTGCAGATAACTGTCTTGATCTGAATTCTGACTCAGACATTTCGATCTGGGATTTGACATAAGTCAGGTTGGTATTGAAAAAGAACTTTTCGATTTTATTAGAGACAAAGCCCAAAGATTTTCTCAACTCCAATTCCACACCGATTACCTGTCCGTCACCTACGTTTCTTGGCTGGAATGCACCAGGGTCAGATAAGAACTGAACCATTTCGATAGGATTGTCAAATGACTTGTAAAAGACACTGGCAGAAAGCAATTCGCTTCTTTCCATAAACTTTTCCCATCTTAGGTCAAAGTTATTGATCCTGGTAGACTGAAGGTTTCCATCCCAAAGGATTTCTGTACCACCATTTGTCGTCTCAGGGAAAAGACCTCCAATGAATGTTCTGCCTGTAATTGGGTCAAGAATTTCAGCAAAAGACAATTCTTTAAAGGAAGGTCTTGCAATAGTCCTTGAAAAAGCAGCCCTGAAATTCTGATTAGATTTGAATGACTTGATCAGATTGACAGTAGGGAAGAAATCGATATCATCCAATACTTTTTCATTGTCAAATACAATAGTTCCCGTCTGGTTGGTACCGGTATAGAACTGACTGAATGTTTCCATTCTGACTCCAATGATTGCCTTCAGGTTATTGAAAGGTGTAAATTCATTAGAAATATAAGCCTGATAACTGTTCAGGTTTGAGTTGTATGCATTAGGGTTGATTGGGATAAATGTTGGATCATACCTCAGACCATTTCTGTTGGTAGAAGAGAAAAGGTTTTCCTCATCCATCACCCTGTTTGGATCTCCGGTAAAAGTGGTACTCCCTGTAGGAAATTGGAAACTTTCAATCAGGAAGTCACGGTCCTTGTATACATAAGCCCCCCCAAACCTAAGTTTGGCAACGGCATCTTTAAACTTATAATTGTTGCTCAAATCCAAGCTGCCGAATAATGACTCCTCATCCAAAGATCTCCAAATACGTGTTGGTAGCCCCACCTCAGTTCCGATATTATTGTTCGGGATCCTAAATCGTAGGATCCTCACATCCGGATCTTCAATAGAAGATCTTGTCGGAGACAATTTCCACTCAAGATTCCATTTTCCTCTATTCAAAAAATGCTCTCCATTGAGTAGAATGTTGGTCATAGCCCTTTCGCTGTATTCAATATTGTATTGATTGGCTTCAAACAATGCACCAAGGTTGGTATTCACAAAATAGAATTGACCTACTTTGGATTCACCGCTCTGAAGTCTCAATAAGTTCAATTTGATTTTTGAATTATCAGACTTGTAAGCAAGTCCTGCTACGCCTCCAAGCAAAACGCTGTTGACTCCAAAGTCACCATTTGAGCGTTCCAAGGCCTCCATTTCGAAGTTATTGGCATCACTTGGTTTTCCAAATAAGTTGTATTGCGCATCGGTAAAATATTGGGTTTCATTTCTGTAAGTGAAAGCCATATTATACCCAAATCTCTTATTCTTAATTTTAAACTGATCGCCGATCGAATAACCCATTCCAAAATCCATCGGACTGTTTTGGCGTGTTCCGCCCAATACCGGATTGAAGTTTCTCAATATCTGCTGAAACTGCTGACCTCTTGGCGAACTTGGATTACCCACAACTTCAGCAAACTGTGGAATGTCATCAATGCCTTGAGTAGGAATGGTTCTTGTTCCGTCATCAAAACCCAACCAATCTGTTTTTCCACCTTCGATGGCAAGGTAATTTTTATTAAAGTGCATGGAAGGATTGTAACCACCGGTTACGCTCAAGACCATGGTTTTTTCTTCAGGAAAGTCAACTGTCTCAATATCTACAACACCACCTGTAAAATCTGCAGGCAATTCGGCTGTAAATGATTTGGAGACAATAATATTGTCAATCACATTGGTAGGGAAAATATCCATCTGAATGGTATTCCTGTCAGGATCCAAACCAGGTACCTGTACCCCGTTCAAAACAGTTTTGGTATAGCGATCTCCCAAACCACGGATATAAACATACTTTCCGCCTTCAATAGAAACTCCCGTAACCCTTTTTATGGCAGCTGCTGCATCGCCGTCGCCTATTTGTCTAAAGGATGCTCTTGAAATTCCATCCATCAGGTTGGCAGCATTTCTCTTCACTGACATCAAAGCGGCTTCGGTAGTACGGATCGCTTCTGCTGAAATGGTGACAGTCTCAAGGTCAGAAGTAAATTCTGCCATTTTAATGTTTTCCAATACCGTTGTTTCTCCCTCAGTCACCACTACTCCACCAATTTGAATTGTATTGTATGAAATGAAAGATAATTTGAGACTGTAAGTCCCCGGGTCAACAAGTATTTCAAAATCTCCATCAAAATCGGTAACAGCACCTATTTGAAGTCCTTCGACCAAAACAGAGACACCAAATAAAGGCTCTCCGGTTCCTTCGTCAAATATTGTCCCTCTGATGGTTCCTTTTTGTGCATGGGAAAACAAAGGGGATAAAGTGATGATCGTCGTCAATAGCAACAAGATCAATTTTTTCATAATATTATTTTTTTTGTACAGCGTTCTAAATTTCAATTACTCTTTTGAGTCAAAAAAACAAGAAAGAGGCTGTTGCATTACAGCCTCTTTCTGTGGTAATATTTTTCAATTATTTCAAGGCATCAAGGTTTCCTGATGCAGCAGCCCAAGACCAGCCAGCAAATGCTGATTTTGTAGCGCCGATTGTATTGGCATGAAGTGCAACATCAGTAGCATGAACATGGGTACCGTTTCTGAATATTGATGTCAAAGCGACGCCTGCAGGAGAAGTCACTTCTAGCATATTGAAGACTAAGATTCCATTCGTGAAATTGTCTAAAGATTTATTTCCGATTGGATTTCCGTTTGCATCCACTTCACCACTTAAGGATAGATCACCTCTTCCGCCACTAGTAGCCGGGTTAGGGAAGTTGAAGAAATAAATGTTTTCAAAAGTACCTCTAGCACCTGCTCTGAAATCACCAAGCTCTGCTACAGAACTTCCAACCACAGTTCCATTCTTTACAGTATGTGCTGCATTCAATGAACCTTCAGGACCATCTATTTCAAGTGCATGGTCTGTTTCAGAACCACATACCACAATAAAATTATCTAATTCTCCAGCCCAAGCTTGATCTGTGTCGATGGCATCATCACCTGCATTCCAAACTACTGCATTTTTCACATTAACAGTACCACCAAACCACTCGATACCATCATCTTGGTTACCTACTACTTCAACATTTTCAATTACCGTAGCCGAACCAACTGCACCAAGTGTCAAACCGTTGATTTCGTTTCCTTCTCCGATATTGGCACCACCATGTCTGATAGAGACATATTTGAATACACCTGAATCATCAGCAGGAAGATTTCCTCCATAAAGTCCATTGGTATCTGATGGTGGAATACCTTCAATCTGTACTTCGGTCACATTGCCTGCAAAAGAACCTGGAGCTCTGCCTAAAATAAGAACACCACCCCAAAGACCGTTAATATTTGGATCCAAGTTAGGGCTAGCAATTTCACCTGACATAATTTCATCTGCAACAGACGTGAAAATAATAGGACTTGCAGCTGTTCCGTTTGCGTTGATTTTTCCGCCTCTTGCAACTACAAGAGCGGTAGCGTTAGCACCTGAACCTGCTTCACCTTTAATAACAGTTCCGGCAGCAATGTTTAGGATACCACCACTGACGACAGTAATTCTTCCACCTAAAATGTAGGTCTTGTCTGCAGTCCAGTTTACAGTTCCTGTTATATTTCCTGTTACTCTAATGGTAGTGGCTTCCGCGCCTACTGTCAATACATGTGTAACAGTAGCTGAAGAACCATCTTTATCAGTTGCAGTAAATTCAAATACTAAATTTTTGCCTGCATCCGCTGCAGTGGCAGTGTAAGAAAATTCCTGAGTTGCGCTAGTCTCTCCTGCAAAAGGAACAGTTGCGATTGTAGCACCGTCTTTCTTAATACTAAAAGAAGCAAGACCATCAGGTGCAGAAACAGTTGCAGTTACAGGTCCAACCGTACCACCTGCTTCAATCGAAGCCGTAGCCGGAATTCCGGAAATAGTTACCGGATTGTTTGGTTTCTCGTCCTCTTTACAGCTGGTGAAGACTACCGCTGCAGTCAACATCATCAAGAAGAGTGAAGTGATTTTTTTCATGTGAATTATAATTTAGTTTAGGTTTTCAGTTTTTGATGATGCAAAACTGACTCAAAAAAAGTAGCCGGGGCAATTTTTGCAGTTACCCTTTTTTTAAAAAATAAAACAGAATTTAATATTCCATTAACCTTGAAAACAAAAAAAATCCCCAGTCTTCCGGGGATTTGGTTCTATTGACAATAGAAGCTATTTCAATGTTACGGATTTGTTAATTGGAATCTTTTCCAAGAAAATCTTCACCAAGTCACGGGTGCTGACATTGTCAGCTTCTGCCTCATAATTGAGGATAATCCTGTGATTGAGTACATCCTCGGCGATTGCTTTGATGTCTTCCGGAAGGACATAATCCCTCCCTTCCATAAATGCCATCGCCCTTGCTGCTAGGTTGAGATTGATACTTGCCCTTGGCGAAACACCGAACTGAATATACTTGGCTTCATCTTTCAAACCGTATTTTTCAGGGAATCTTGTCGCAAATACCAATTCAATAATATAGTTCTCTAAAGGTTCAGCGATTTTTACTTCGTTGATCTGGGCACGAATGGCAAAAATATCTTCTTTGGAAAGTATTGCATTCACTTCCGAAACGAAGTGCATGTTGGCCATGCGTCGCATGACTTCCATTTCATCCGCTTTGGAAGGATAATCGATGTGGACTTTCATCATAAACCTGTCCACCTGTGCTTCAGGTAGCGGATAAGTGCCTTCCTGGTCCACAGGGTTTTGGGTGGCAAGTACCAAAAAAGGTCTGTCCAACTGATAAGTCGTCTCACCGATGGTCACCTGCTTTTCCTGCATGGCTTCCAAAAGTGCGGATTGAACTTTGGCAGGAGATCGGTTGACCTCATCCGCCAAAATGATATTGGAGAAAATCGGCCCTTTTTTTACCTGAAAACTTGCCTCCTGCTGGTTATAAATCATCGTTC
The DNA here is from genome assembly GCF_024741135.1 of Aquiflexum gelatinilyticum. Classification (GTDB taxonomy): domain Bacteria; phylum Bacteroidota; class Bacteroidia; order Cytophagales; family Cyclobacteriaceae; genus Cognataquiflexum; species Cognataquiflexum gelatinilyticum. Next base: position 327,035 of record NZ_JANSUY010000002.1, on the reverse strand, counting down.
CGACCAAGTCCGAAGGCAACAAATCGGGGGTAAACTGAATCCTTTTGAAATCAAGGTGAAGCACCTTGGCCAAGGTATTTACGGTAAGGGTTTTGGCCAATCCCGGCACACCTTCCAAGAGAATATGTCCATTGGTAAAAAGCCCGATCAAAAGCCTGTTGACCATTCGGTCCTGCCCCACCACCACTTTTCTTACTTCATCTATAACTTGCTGTATCTTCTGCTGATGCATTTTTTGGTAATTATGTTAATGGTATTTGGTTAATAGTTAGTTGGTAATTAGAAACCTTTTGAATTAAAGTAGAAATAAATTGAAATATTCATCTCCTATAGCCTTAATTTTCAGGCAAATCCCAAAACTAAGGAGAATCAGTCTTGCGTCTTTTGTCTCATGTCTTGTGTCTAATAATCGGGCTAAATTATAACAAAATACCCTTTATCCCAATTTATGCTTTTTACTTATTGATAAATGGTAAAATGGGTCTTTTGTTACTTCCTCCTTTTTACGGATGCTTGGGAAAAAGTTTTGCCAGAGCTTTTATTTTGGTCCTTTTCAAAGGTCTTGAGCTGTATATTCAGAAGTCTGTAGATTTCTTCTTTTTCATATTCCCTGACCTCTCCGACAGCAAAACCTGAAATGGTCAGTTTTTCCATTGACCACCTGACAAGCCTTAGCGTCGGATATCCAACGGCGGCGGTCATCTTGCGGACTTGTCTGTTTTTCCCTTCAGTCAATGTCAATTGAATCCAAGTATCGGGAATGGACTTACGGTATCTGATCGGTGGATTTCTTTCAGGAAGATCAGGTGCTTCAGATAGGATTTTTGCAAAGGCTTTTTTGGTCCGATACAACTTCCCATCCACATTGATTTCTGTTCCGGATTGAAGTTGGGAGATGGCTTCCTCGGTCGGTAATCCTTCCACCTGGGCAAGGTATGACCGGAGGTGTCCAAATTTTGGGTCAAGCAGGTGGTGGTTTAGAGATTTGTCATCCGTGATCAAAAGCAATCCTTCACTGTCTTTGTCCAAGCGACCGACAGGGTAAACTTTGGGAGGAAAGTCTGATACAAACTTAAGCGTATCCTCCTCACCGCTGAATTGACTTAGGATTCCAAAGGGTTTGTACAGGACGAAGTATCTGTTGTTAGGCATAAAATTATTGGCAAATTACGAGTATTAATGAAATCCATTCCTGTTTGACATACAATTATGAAATCCATTTGGTAAAAATCAAAAGCAATGAACAGGATAAAATTCTTACTTACTTTTTTGAAAGCAAGGATTATGACATCGAAAAAAACGCTGATGAGGGTGAATTGACTTATATCAACCAAATGCTGGATATTGCTGAAAAAGAAATTTTGGAAGGGAAAACCTCATCGCAGAATTTGGTAATGGATCAGATCCGGGAAAAATATGGATTATGTGATTATCTGGACAAACAAAGCAAAATTGACTTTTGGAGAAATTTAGTATTATATATATTTTTTGGGCTTTGAGAAGTTGTGATTTTCATTAAAGGACTTATTTTTTGCTTAGAATCATTGAGTTAGCTGTAATTGAAACCCATATCAACTCACATTTTTCTATATAAAATCCGAGAAAAATGCATGTTTATCCGAGATTTGAGTAGGTGTTTTATTCCAATCCAAACAGAATTTTATTTTAAGAAAGTTTAAAATGTACCGTAGTATAAGGATGGTACATACTGGCCCCTGAGTACAAACATCCGGAAGGCATGAAAGTCTGGTTTGCCGGTTTAGTTTGGACAGAACAAAATGCCGAAAAATTAGGTTTCGTTATAATCAAAATAATAGTTGTGAGGGAAAATGCAGGAGGAGGAATGGCTGCCAAGACCCAATCGGGTGTCTATTCCTATGTTTAATCAATCCTAGAGAAAGGAAGTCGAAAGAAGGATTCCAAAATCATAAAGAAAATCTATGCTAGAACAACTTGAAATTTACATCAGCGCACAAAAAACCATCGGCAACTACATGTTGGCGCTTGGTTTGATTATGGTTTTGGTAGCCATACTCATGCATTTTTCCACTACAGACTCACTTTTTTATGGATTAAAAATTGGTCTCTTGGTGTTTGGCTTTTTTTCGTTAATCGGGGGTTACAGTTACAAGTTGACAGAAGATAAACTGTTAAAAAGCCAAACGTCAATTTATCAAGCCAATGCCAATAAGTTTAATCAAGTTGAAAAAGAGCGCATGCAAAAAGTAGTAAAAAACTTTCCTGTAATTCAGTTTGTTTTTGCAGTCTTAATCATTGCAGCTTTAGTTACAAACCTCCTGTTTGATAAGCCGTTTTTGAACGGGATACTTTTTGCTTTAGTCGTTTTTCTGGTTGGAAATATGATCATAGAAAGCATATCAAAGCAATCAATTAGTGCTTATTTTGAACAACTCTCAACAATTAATTAGATGAACGATGTTTTTAAAATTGAAAGCATAAGTCAATTTCACAGTCTCTTGCAGATTCCACCACCAAAACATCCTTTGATAAGCGTTGTTGATTTATCCATATTAAACGACCAAAAACAACCCCCTCAAAGTGACGGAACCAAAATATCTTCTTCATTTTACTCCATTACACTAAAGCACCTGAAAGAAGGTACTTTGATCTATGGAAGAAAACAAGTTGACTTTCAGGAAGGTAGCTTGTTCTTTACCTATCCAGATCAAGTAGTCACATTGAAAAATGCAGTTTTTGAAGATTCCCGTTATAGCTGGGGCTTAATCTTTCATTCGGATTTGATTCTTGGCACTCCGCTAGCATCCAAAATAGCTACATACACCTTTTTTAGATACGAAGTGAATGAAGCATTACACTTATCTGAGGATGAAAAGGAGGGCCTTTCCATCATTATAAATTCTATTCGAACAGAACTCAATCGGCCAATAGACAAGCACACAAAAAATGTATTTGTGTCTGCTATCGATTTATTACTAAATCATTGCAGCCGGTATTACGATAGACAATTCGTTACCCGTGAAAATGAGAATTGCACGATACTTCGAGCCATTGATAAATTTTTATCTAACTATTTTGCTTCCTCTTCACTTATAGAAAAAGGACTTCCAACAGCTTTGCAATGCGCTGAACATGTGAACCTCTCTCCCAACTATTTGAGTGATTTACTTCGTAAAGAAACAGGAAAGTCCACGCAAGAACACATTCACTACCACCTATTGGAAATCGCCAAAGATCGCCTCTTAGGAAGTAATGACTCCGTGAAAGAAATTGCCCATTCCTTAGGATTTGAATACCCGAATTACTTTAGTAATCTGTTTAAGAAGAAAATGGGAGTCAGTCCAAGTGTATTCAGAAATTTGAATTAAGTGAAATAACCATGGACAATTTTTAATAATCTTAAATCAAACCTAAAAACCAATGAAAAATAAAGTTCTCTTTTTGATCGGGTATGTAGCCTTAATGGCCTCTTTAGGATGTGGTAGTGAAATGAATGAACCAAACGGTGCACCAATACTCATTTCTGCTAGTGAAGCGGTGTTTCCTCAAACAAGGACGGGGATCGTTTATACGATCATCGGATCTGATCCAGACGGAGATAAACTTTTGTACTCTATTTCAGGACCAGATGCTGCCTCTTTCGCCCTAGATGCATCTACCGGTGAACTAACGTTTCGGGTTGCGCCTGATGTCGATGCTCCGGCTAGTGTAGACGGAGATAATTTTTATTTCATCGATGTAACCGTCAAAGACCCTTCTTTAGCTTCAGACACGCAACTAGTGATTATTGAGGTGTCACGCCATGATCCTGAAGGCCCTTTCTTATTTAGAGATGGTTCTGTTTTTCTTGGCCCGAATACAATCACCCCCGCAGATCCCAGCATCCTTCAAACTGTAAATTTCATAACGACAGAGTCAAGAACAGTCCCGGACAACCGCTTCCCGAACAACGCACAAGCTAATGTGCACATCTTCCAGGCTATTTATACGAATGGGACACAGATCGAAATGGTTGTCAACACGCAAATCTCCCCTCTTTCTGAAGCTGAGCGTCAAGCAAAGCTTTATGCAGATATTTTGGGAAAACTTAACCCCGTTTTGATTGGAGGAATTGAATCGGTTTTTATTCATCCAGGTGATGCCAATTTTACCGGCCCGGTAGGTATGATTGTTGCCCATACGGGCAGGGCTGAAAAGGATTATACTCCTATAGGCACACTTGAAGAAGTCATGGCCCATGAAGCGGTCCATGCGTCTATTGACCCATTGTACCTAGGATCGAGGGAGTGGAATCAAGCTCAGAAGTCCGATATCGCATTTATTTCGGAATATGCGAGAGATTTCGCTGAAACAGAAGATCTAGCCGAGTCTTACGGGGCCTATTTAATTGTTAAAAATTCGAATCGAAATTCATCCACCACAGTTCAAAGAATACAGGATGGAATACCAAATCGTATTCAATTTTTTAAAGACTTAGGCTTCTAAATGCGAACGACTCATCCGAAGGTGGCGCTACAAGTGTTATGTTCTATTAAGCGAGTAACTGAATTCGGAAATATGAATCTTCGAAATCAATATTTAGGGATAGTTTTTGATAAAATTAAAAAGGGTTTTTCTGTCTACTTTCTATTAACAGAAAAACCCTATCAATCTAAATCTGGAATAATATCAGCTTCCGCAACCGATGCAGTCAAAATGGCTGTCCATAGGCTTCACGCCTTTGAGTTGCATTTCGAGGTTGTGGATTTGGTCACGGGCTTCCATGTCTTGGAACATGTTGCCGGTCAAGGTGCCCTTCAGGTTGTCGATTTCCTGTTCGATGGCAGATTTTTGTTCAGTTGTCATTTTCAAATGGATTTAAGTGGTTACAGCATCCAATATAAAAAAGTTCTTTATTTTTTGTAAGTGCATGGAAGCCTTTGCAAAAATTTTTCTTCCTGCACAAAATTGAATCCCAAGTAAAATTTGTTGCCATTGGGTTTTCAAAACTTTAAATTTCTGAAAATATCCCACAAAATGCTCGACAATCCCACGATCCAAAAACTCACTGAATTCAGAAAAACCCTCCACCGATTCCCCGAACTTTCCGGTGAAGAAACCGAAACAGCAAAAAGAGTCCAAGACTTTTTCTCCGGATTGAATCCTGACAAAACCATCACAGGACTTGGAGGAACAGGTTTGGCTTTTGTTTTCCAGGGAAAAGATTCAGGGCCGACCACTTTATTCCGCTGTGAATTGGATGGGTTACCCATCAAAGAGGAAAACAGTATTTCCCATCTCAGTACAATCCCAAACACCTCCCATGTCTGTGGGCATGACGGACACATGGCTATTGTCAGTGGCTTGGGTACTTACTTTTCTGCCAATAAACCCCAAAGAGGACGGATTGTCTTACTTTTCCAGCCTGCTGAAGAAACAGGCGAAGGAGCAGAAGCAGTTATCAAAGACCCCAAATTCGCTGAAATCCAGCCGGATTTTGCTTTTGCCCTTCATAATCTTCCCGGTTATCCTCTTCATCAGATTTTGATCAAGCAAGGCCCTTTTGCCGCGGCATCTGTGGGGATGAGTATTCATCTCAAAGGTAGAAACTCGCATTCTGCGCATCCCGAAGCGGGAAATAGCCCGGCCGAGGCCATGGCGAAAACCATTGTGGCATTGGAAAAACTTCCTCAAGGAATCGAAAAGTTTTCCCTTGTCACCGTCATCCATGCGGAGTTGGGAAGTATTGCCTTTGGGACCACTCCCGGTACCGCCGTGGTCAGGGCGACCTTACGGGCATTTGAAAATGAAACCCGGGAGCTCTTGGTTTCCTATGCCGAACAATTGGCTACACAAATTGCCGACGAATATGGATTGGGAGTTTCTTTTGATTATGTAGAAAGTTTCGCGGCGACACACAATAATCCCGAAGCATGGCAAATTGGTTTGGATGCTGCCAAAAAATTGAATTTGGATATCCGCCATGTCGAAAAACCGTTCAGGTGGTCAGAAGATTTTGGCCTTTTTTCTTCCCATACCAAAACTTTGTTGTTTGGCCTAGGGTCAGGATTGGACCATCCGCAGCTCCATGAACCCAATTTTGATTTTCCCGATGAGTTGATAAAGACTGGTGTCGGCATGTTTGCAGAAATTGCCAAAACGCTCCATGATTAACCAAAATATCCAATCCGATTTGGTTCACTTTCCCGATTTCCATAGCCATCAAAAAGGTAATGTCTTCAGCATTTTCAATGTCCTTCCTGACGACGGCATTCCGGATCAGTGTTTTTCATGGGGAATCCATCCTTGGTATTTGAATGAAAATTGGGAAAAGGAGTTTGAGAAAATCGAGTCAGCAAAAGCAAACCCAAACTTGGTAGCCATTGGTGAATGCGGTTTTGATTTGATCAAAGGACCTGGTCCAAAACTTCAGATGGAAGCATTTTCAGCTCAGGCTGATTTGGCAAAAAAACTCGGATTACCCATCATCCTACACTGTGTCAAAGGAACACATTTGCTTCAGGAATACTTAAAAAACCATTCCGAACCACCAACAATCATTTGGCATGGTTTCAACCAAAATCCTCAAATCGCTGAAAAATTATTGTCTTTTCCGATCTACTTTTCTTTTGGCAAAGCCATTTTGAAACAAGATTCCAACGCACAACAATATCTCTTGAAATGTCCTTTAGATCGGATTTTTTTTGAAACCGACAATTCGGACATTCCCATATCAGTGATTTATCAGCAAGCTTCTTTACTTTTGGGCCTCTCCGCCGGGCAGCTTGCCGGTCAGGTCGAGGAGAATTGGAACAGGATTTCAAAAAGAAAAATAACATGAGTGAATTTGCTTGGCTGTCGCGGACGGAACTGATAACAGGAAGAGAAGGGCTGGAAAAACTTTCGAAGAAACATGTTTTGATCGTAGGGCTTGGTGGAGTCGGTTCCTTTGCTGCAGAACTGATTTGCCGAGGCGGAATCGGCGAGATGACCATTATCGACGGGGACGTGGTGGACATCAGCAATTGCAACAGACAGCTTCCTGCTACCCAAAAAAATCTTGGACAATCCAAAGCAGAATGGATGGAAGAAAGGCTGCTTAGCATCAACCCCTATCTGAAAATCCATGTCATCAAGGAATTTTTGAAGCCTGCAAAAATGACTCAATTGTTGGAAGAAAATGAATTTGACTTTGTGGTGGATTGTATCGACAGCCTGCTGCCAAAACTTCACCTGATAGAAGGTGCGATGAAAAGGGGATTTCCTTTGGTCAGTTCGATGGGTGCAGGGGGCAAAATAGATCCCACCCAAGTAAAGATCGCGGATATCTCCGAGACCCACAGCTGCAAACTTGCCCAAATGGTAAGGAAACGGTTAAAAGCCAAGCAAATCCACAAAGGTTTTAAAGCTGTTTTTTCCACTGAACTCTATATCAAAGAAAGCCTGATGATGACAGACGGCAGCAATTTCAAAAAATCTGCTTATGGAACCATGTCTTTTTTGCCGGCAACTTTTGGATGCGTCACGGCATCGGTGGTAATCAACGATTTGTTGAAAAGCTAGCCTATTGTTCTTTACCGAATCAGGATTCAAAATGGTATAAAAACACCAATACGCCGGTGAAAGCAGGTTTCTTTTGGTCTTTGATTTCCAATTTCACATTGACTTCTGCTTTAACAGTTCCACGGAGATTGACCACATTTTTCAAGTTGGCATTGAGTCTTACTTCATTATTGACCAATACAGCCTGCGCAAATCTCAGGCTTTCAATCCCATAATTGACCATCATCTTGAGGTTGTTGACATGGATGACCTGATCCCAAAGGTAAGGAACCAAGGAAAGCGTCAGGTATCCATGGGCTATTGTATCTCCAAATGCCCCTTCCTTTTTTGCCCTTTCAGGATCGGTATGGATCCACTGATGGTCTATGGTGGCGACAGCAAACTGATTGATCTGTTCTTGGGTAATTTGATGATAGTCAGAGACTCCAAGATCCTGACCGATATACTTTTCGAAATCCTCAAAACTCCCAATTGTGATTTTGGCCATAATAGATTGTTGTTTTTAAAAATTTAAAGGTAAAAAAAATTCCCAATGGGAAGGAAACCGATAATAGAAAACAGTCAATTTAGAAAAAACAGCCAATTTCAAACGGGCATCCCATCCCATAAAATTAAATTCTTCTCAACCCTTTCTTAATTCAACTATCCCTATAAATTTGTAAAGCTTGAATCCCATTTTATGAGTATCCTAAGTCTTCGTGCTATCGCTGTTTCCGCACTTATTTTTATTTCTGGGATTTGTTTTTCCCAGGAAGTAGTTCCTCATTATTCTGTTTTGGAAAAAGAAGACTTCATTACCCTTAATCCGGATTACACCGTCTATCAAAAATCGATTTTGACCATTCAGATTTGGGATTCAAAAGGTCTTTCGCATGCCAATAGGGTTCTATATGTCGATAAGCTCAATAAAGCCATCAGTTTTGAGGCCACCGTCACCAGTCTTGCTAACAACAAAGTGCTGAAAAAAGTGAAGCTAAAGGATATGGAAGAGGTTTCGGTGATAGACGATGTTGCCCTTTACCAAGAAGACAAGAAAAAAGTATTTCGGTTGGATGGCGTTCCACTTCCGGTCAAAGTCGAGATAGTGGAGGAGGCCCTTAGTACTTCCAATATGTTTATGGGAGTATGGTACCCGATCGAATATCCCAACCAAAAAGTCAACAAAGCTAGTGTTGAAATTTCTTATCCAAATGAACTCGGCATGAGGTACAGGGTGGAGGCGCTGGATTCGATTCCTACCCAAGTGAATAACGGCAATATAACCATCCTCAAATGGCAAACCGAAAACCTGCCCGTATTGGATGCCTCAAAAGAAACCGATTGGCCAAATGTACAATTGGCACCCAATAAATTCTCTTTGGAAGGTGTCACTTCCACTATGGAAAGTTGGGATGGTCTGGGAAAATTCTATAGCCAATTGATTGATCAAAAGGACGAAATACCCGAAGATTTCAAAAAGGAAATCTTTGAGATGGTCCAAAACGCTGAAGATGACTATGAAAAAATTTCGATCCTTTACCAATACCTGCAAAAAAACTACAGATATGTGGCCATATTCCTCGGAATAGGCGGTTGGGAACCGAGGTATGCCTCAGATGTGATCAATACCAAGTATGGGGAATGCAAAGCACTGACCACTTTGATGAAAGGCATGCTCAAAACCGTCGGCATCGAATCGCAATATTCCTTGGTCTTTGCCGGTGATGTAATCAGGCCTTTGGATCCCGATTTTCCAATCAAAAATTTCAACCACGCCTTTTTGAGGGTTCCTTTGAAAGACGAAGTCCTTTGGCTTGAATGTACCAACAATTACCTTCCGGCCGGATTTTCAGGGAATTTTACCAAAGACAGGGATGCTTTGGTAATCACTGAAAATGGGGGATTTTTAGAAAGAACTCCTGATTATAGGGAATTCAAATTCAACACCCTAAAAAACTCTTATGATATACAACTCCTGGAAAATGGGGACGGGACTTTTAAAGGAAGCAGTTCATTTCAGGGATTTCCAGCAATGGATTTTTTTGCTTTGAATAAATTTTTGGATGACAATCAACGGAAAAACTACCTCAACAGAAATATCGGCGGAAGCGGCATTATTATCAAAGATTACCAAATCCAAACCGGCAATCAGAGGGAGGTCCCGATAGCCACTGTGACTTTTGACGGCAACATCCAAAGATTTGGGCAGCAGACTACAAAGCGGATTATTTTTCCGACCCATCTGAAAAAAATCGAAGCCGACATGTTGGACAATGGACTCCTGAATTTTCAGGAAGAAATTACCATCAAGTCAGACCGAAAAACAGAAATCGAATCCGGAGTTTCCAATATTGAAATCAAGGAAGAACACTTTTCCTACTTTGTAGACAGCCAAATAAGTGAAGATGGAATCATCACCATCAGCAACAGACTGGAAATCAACATTCCCAAAGAAATCAGTAAAGATGATAAGGCCAAAATCATTGCACAGATCAATACCCAAATTCAAAAAAACATCATCCTCAAAAAATCTGAATAACATGAGAAAATTGATACCCTTCCTTTTTTTCCTGACTTTTTCAATATGTTCCAAAGCCGAAGCCCAGGACATGAAATATGGTAAATACTCCCAAACAGAATTGGAACTGACCAAAGTTGATTTTGAACCAGATGCAGGATCGGTGGTTTTGGAAGAAAATTCCTTCAATCAATTTTTGGGCGCTATCCAACATTCCACCATACACCGAAGAATAAAAATCTTAAAGGAAAGTGGCTTGGATGCAGCCAATGTCAGGATTTCATTTTATGCAGGTGATGGTATCCAAAACATCAGCAAGCTAAATGCCCAAACAGTGAGTTTCGAAAACGGCATCGAAAAAGTTACAAAACTGAGTAAAGATGATTTTTTTGAAGTGGAACTGGACGACAATTACAAAGAAGTCAGGTTTACTTTTAAGGATGTCAAAGTGGGCTCGATCATTGAATATTCCTACCTGAAGACGGACAAAGGGATCACTTTCCTGGACAACTGGGTATTCCATAATCCCATGCCAACTTTGAAATCAAGCTATACCATAGAGGTTCCTTCTTTTTTAAACTACAGATTTTTGGCACAGGGTGAGAAAACACAAAAATGCGATTACCGGACGAGCTATGATGGAACTTACCGTTGGACTGTGACCAACCTGAGTGCTATCAAATCCGAGCCAATGATGGCAAATTACCAGGATTACCTGGAGAAAATCGGATTTCAGCTTGCCGGCTACGCTTTTTCAAACTTACAGACCTATGGCGGTACATCGGGATTCAAGCAGACTTATACTTCTTGGCAGGAATTGACAGAAAGCATCAGTGAGTTTGAGCTTTTTGTTCACTACCTCAAACCAAACGCAGGAGAAAAAAGCCAGATTTTAACCTTTGTCCCAAAGGGAGATACCGAAACACAAAAGGCCAAGGACATATATAACCATGTCAAAGAAAAATACAGCTATAACGGAGAGTTTGGCCCATTTCCTTCCAAAAATCTGAGAGCAATGCTCGAATCCCGAAAAGGACAAAGGGCAGACATAAACCTGACTTTGCTTGCCTTCCTAAAGTCAAACGGATTGATGGCCTATCCGATGCTGATAAGCAGCAAAGGAAACGGAAGTTCCCAATTGGTGGATACTCCGTTCATTGATCAGTTTAACCAACTGATAGTCTACACCAAAGTAGATGACAAGGAATACTTTTTGGATGCCACTAATCCGGAAAGACCTTTTGGATACCTGCCGTTGAACCAACATGTGGCATATGGGTATATCATGAAAGAGAAGGATAGCGGTCTGATTCCCATATCACTTCCCCACAGATCAGGAATCGTTCAGATGGTCAATACCAAACTGGATGAAAACAACCAATTGATTTCAGAATCTACCGTCAGATTTTCGGATTATGATGCTTTGACCAAAATGAACGGAAGCACTGTCGATGAGGTAGATACCTTGAAAAAGTACATCCTTGGGCCTTCTCCTGAAAACCTGTTGGAGTTCGGAGTAACGGAAAAGACAGATCCCCGAAAACAGCTTGAGGCAAAATTCAAATATGCATTCACTGATTTTGATGCAGAGACCGCCTTTATTTCGCCTTTTTCTTATACCCGTTGGTCGGAAAACCCATTCCAATCTGAATTCAGGACTTTTCCGGTAGACTTCCTTTATACTTTTTCAGACAATTATACTTCGATCATTGAGGTTCCAAAAGGCTATGAAGTCGATGATTATCCTGAAGATGCGAATATTACCATTCCTGGAGGCACTGCGATTTTTACCTATCAAGTTTCCCAATGGGAAGGTCAGATTAAAATTACCACCTCTCTAAATCTTAAATATCCGCTAGTTTCACCAACAGTATATTCCGAACTCAAGTATTTCATGGAATTAGTCACCACCAAACTCAAAGAACCTGTGGTCCTCAAAAAAACAGCAAATCCCTGACGGCCTCATGGTGTTTTAAAATGAACAATTATTCTCCTTACTTTGCGAAACAATCCAACCTCAATGAGCAGCGCATCTACTCCTAAATATATCCACGGCTATCAGGAAGAAGAGCAGGAAAGGCTCAGGGAACAGGCTTGGGTGATCGAAAGGCCGATTTATGATTTCATTGATTTTTCGGAGGTAAAGGAACTACTCGAAATCGGCAGCGGCGTCGGGGCTCAGACAGAAGTTTTGCTAAGGAGATTTCCCCATCTTTCTATCACGGGAGTAGAATACGAATCCCGTCAGATTGCCAAAGCCAAGATAAACATGTCCAATGCAGGTTTTGGGGAAGATCAAATAAGATTTATTCATCAGGACGCCAAAAACCTAAAGCTAGACAGACAGTACGATGGGGCTTTTATCTGTTGGGTTTTGGAACACATTCCCGATCCAATCGAAGTGCTCATCAGCATGAAACCATTTCTGAGGCCCGGAGCAAAAGTCTCCATCACAGAAGTTTTCAACAGCACTTTCTATACTTTTCCCGTCATCCCCGCCATTATGGATTATTGGAAAATATACAATGAGTACCAAGTCCAAATCGGAGGCGATCCACAGTTAGGGGCAAAACTCGGTGATTTATTGTCCGAATCAGGATACCGTGACATCAGCCTGAGGAGTGGAGGATTTCACCTTGACAGCTGTCATCCCGAAGAAAAAACCACCGTTTTCAATTACTGGAAAACCCTGATGAACAGTGGCGCACCGGCATTGCTATCCGAAGGATTAGTCAGCGAAATGCAGATCAAAGACATGATCGGGGCGATGGACCAATTAAGGGAGATGCCAAATTCAGTTTTTTATTATAGATTTATCCAAGCCACCGCTTTTGTATAAACCACATGAAATTCATCAAGAAAATCTTCCGATTCATTTTTAAAATTGCCCTTTGGTTTTTCATCATATCCATTGGTCTAACCCTTATTTATAGGTTTATCCCTGTTCCGGTGACACCATTGATGGTGATCCGACTTTGGGAACAGGCTTGGGACGAAAAGAAAGATGTCAGGTTATACAAAGATTGGGTTTCTATAAATAATATTTCCAAGCACATGCCACAGGCAGTATATGCGGCCGAAGACCAAAAATTCTTGGAACACAATGGCTTTGATTGGAAGGCAATGGAAGAAGCTTGGGAGAAAAACAAAAAAGGCAAACGCATCAAAGGCGCGAGCACCATCAGTCAACAGACTGCCAAAAACGTCTTCCTTTGGCCGTCAAGAAACCTCGTCAGAAAAGGACTGGAAGCTTATTTTACATTTTTAATAGAATTGATTTGGTCCAAAGAACGCATCATGGAAGTATATCTCAATGTCATCGAAATGGGCCCTGGCATCTATGGCATCGAAGCGGCCTCACAGACTTTCTATAACCGTCCGGCTTCCAAACTCACCCGTCAGCAGGCGGCCATGATTGCAGCTGTATTGCCCAATCCCATCCGGTGGTCACCGGCAAAACCAACCGGCTATATCCGTGGCAGGCAATCCTGGATCTTGCGACAGATGAATAACCTTGCCCCGATAGGGTTTGGGAGTTGAAATAAATCACATCAACTTCAACACCTCTTCGATATATTCACGGCTATTAGAAAGCCTTGGGACTTTGTTTTGGCCTCCCAATTTTCCTTTGGATTTGAGCCATTTTTCGAAAACGCCCTCAGGGACAAAATGGATTTTTGGCGCAATCAAGGCCAAGTCCTTGTACCGCTTGGCATCATAATCAGAATTGACTTCCCGTAGGGTGGCATCCAAGGTTTCAAGAAATTTTTTCTCATCTGAGGGTAACTGCCTGAATTCTATGATCCATTCATGGGCCGCTTTGCTTTTGGAATCTCCAAAATAAATTGGTGCTGCGGTGTAATTGGTAATGGTAGCATTGGTTGCTTCTGCCGCTGCTTGAATGGCCTTATCGGCATTTTCGACGATCACTTCTTCACCAAATGCATTGATAAAGTGCTTGGTCCTGCCGGAGATTTTGATTCGATAGGGCGAGGTATTGGTAAACTTAACCGTATCACCGATGGCATACCGCCACAAACCCGCATTGGTAGTGATCAGCATCGCATAATTTTTACCAACCTCAACCTCAGATAGAGGAATTGCTTTTGGGGATTCATTGGTGATATCTTCCATAGGGATAAACTCATAAAAAATCCCATAATCCAACATCAACAAAAGTTCTTCGGACTCCTTTTGGTCCTGAATTCCAAAAAAGCCCTCTGAGGCATTGTAAATCTCCAGATACCGCATTTTGGATGACGGAATCAATTCCTTGAACAGATTTCGGTATGGCCCAAAAGCCACTGCCCCATGAAAAAACACTTCAAGGTTTGGCCATACTTCTAGGATGTTTCTTGCATTTTTGAGTTCGAGGATCCGCTGAATCAGGACGATGGTCCAAGTCGGAACCCCGGCGATACTGACCACATTTTCATCCATCACCTCCTGTGCCATGCGTTCGATTTTGGCTTCCCATTCTCCCATCAAAGCGACATCAAGACTTGGCGTCCGTGCAAACTGTACCCACAGCGGAAGGTTGTGCATGATGACGGCCGAAATGTCTCCGACCTGACTTTCACTTTCGCCGTTGAATGGATTTTTGGAAAGGCTTCCTCCTATACTCAGGCTTTTGCCTGTAAATAATTTACTGTCAGGATAATTGCCCACATACAGGGAAAGCATGTCTTTTCCTCCTTTGAAATGGCAATCTTCCAGAGATTCTTCAGAAACAGGTATGTATTTGCTTCTGCTCGAGGTAGTCCCGGAGGATTTTGAAAACCAGATGATTTCTGAAGGCCAAAGTACGTTTTGCTTTCCTTTCATCGTCTTTTCGATGTAGGGAGTCATCTGCTCGTAACTGTGGACCGGAACCTGATTTGCAAAATCCCTGTAAGTACGGATTTTTGAAAACAAGTACTTTTTCCCAAATTCGGTGTCCTCTGCCTTTTCGATCAATTCAAAAAGGAGCTTTTCCTGTACTTCAATGGGGTTGGTTTTAAAATTTTCGATTTGACCTATCCTGTTCTTAAAAATCCAGGTCATAAAAGTATTGACGACTTCCATCAGTTAAAAACTTTGCGTTTGAGTACAAATTGCTGTCCTAAATAAACCCTTCTGACCTGCTCATCAGCTGCCAATTCTTCGGCAGTTCCGGCCTTGAGCAATTTTCCTTCAAACATCAGGTAAGCCCTGTCTGTGATGGAAAGCGTCTCGTTGACATTGTGGTCCGTGATCAAAATTCCGATATTTTTGGTCTTCAGCTTGGCGACGATGCCTTGGATTTCCTCCACAGCTATAGGATCCACGCCCGCAAACGGCTCATCCAACAACACAAACTTTGGATCCACTGCAAGAGCCCTTGCAATCTCCGTTCTTCTTCTTTCTCCTCCCGAAAGCACCATACCGAGATTTTTTCTGACATGGGTCAGGCTGAATTCCTCCAAGAGTGATTCCACTTTTTCCTTGCGCTCCACCTTGGATTTGTTGGTCATCTCCAATACGGCCATGATGTTTTCTTCCACAGATAATTTTCTGAAAACAGATGCTTCCTGAGCAAGGTAACCAATACCCAATTTGGCTCTTTTGTACATCGGCAGCTTGGTGATATTTTGGTCTTCCAAAAAAATTTCCCCTTCATTGGGTTGGATCAAACCAACGATCATGTAAAAAGACGTTGTTTTTCCTGCACCGTTTGGCCCAAGCAATCCCACGATTTCTCCCTGTTGTACTTCCACAGAAATGTGGTTGACCACCCTTCGGCCTTTATATATTTTCACTAGGTTGTCTGCCCTCAGCTTCATCATCAATCAAATTTTATGTCTTTCACGTACAGTTGCAAGCTACTGTTATTTCTAAATGTATTTTCCCGGATCTCAAATGCTAAATCAAAACGCATTTTTCGGTTCAGCATCTTATACATGATCTCATCTGGATACATATTTTTGTCAGCCATTCCGAAAGCAATACAAACTGGTTTGGTTTCCTGACCATCCTGCACCACATTGAACCTGAGGTGTTTGTCCTTGAGAATCCTCACATCTTCTGCATACACCTGATTGACGCAAAAGATCGGTTCAGGATTGCCCGGTCCAAATGGTGCCATCTGTTTCAAAATATTGAAAAACCTGTAATTGATCTGGTCTAAGAGGATCTCATCATCCACCTCAAGGACAGGTTTCATGTGAATTTCATTGATGCGGGCACTGACTACTTCCTCAAAGCGCTCCTGAAAAGCCGGTACATTGGCTACCGAAAGTGTCAATCCTGCAGCGTACTTATGGCCTCCAAATTGCTCTAACAGGTCGCTGCATTCGCTGATGGCTTCGTAGATATCAAAGTCAAAAACCGAACGGGCACTTCCTGTTGCCTTGCTATTGGACTCGGTGAGGATGATGGTAGGACGGTAATACTTTTCTATACACCTTGACGCAACAATTCCGATGACTCCTTTGTGCCAATCTTCTTTGAACAATACTGTGGTTTTTCTGTGCCTGATTTCCTCCATTCCATGGATCATCGTCAGCGCCTCCTTGGTAATGTTTTCATCAAAGTTTTTGCGGGCAGCATTTACTGTATCCACTATTTCAGCTCTCGCAAGGGCATCCTCTAGATCATCAGAGATCAAAAGTTCGACAGATGCTTTGGCATGTTCCAACCTCCCGGAAGCATTGATTCTTGGTCCGATTTTGAATACAATATCTGAAATTTCTATTTCCTTTTCTATTTTGCTCCTCAGGATCAATGCTTTCAGCCCAGGTCTTGGGTTGTTGTTGATCTTCTCAATGCCATAAAAAGTCAGAATTCTGTTTTCTCCTGTAATCGGGACAATATCTGCGGCGATGCTTACGGCGAGTAAATCCAGATAGGCCATTACTTTGGCCGGATCTTCTTTTCTGTAATCAGAAAATGCCTGAACCAATTTAAATCCGACACCACAACCGCTCAATTCTTTATAAGGGTATTCGCAGTCACTTCTCTTTGGATCCAAAATCGCTACCGCAGGTGGCAAAATATCTCCGGGAGTGTGGTGGTCGCAAATGATAAAATCGACTCCGAGCTCTTTGGCCAAAGCTACCTTTTCGATGGCTTTGATCCCGCAATCGAGAGAAACTACCAAACTGAAATTGTTTTCTGCTGCAAAGCGAACACCTTTTTCAGAAATGCCATATCCCTCTTTGTACCTGTCAGGAATATAAAAACTGACATGGGAATAAAATTGCTTCAAAAACCCATAAAACATGGCCACGGAGGTGGTACCATCTACGTCGTAATCTCCGTATACCAGTATTTTTTCCTCTTTTTGGATAGCCAATGCCAATCTCTCCACAGCCTTGTCCATGTCCTTCATCAAATAAGGATCATGTAACTTATCCGGATCCGGTCTAAAAAAATCTTTGGCTTTCTGAAAAGTATCCACCCCTCTGTTGACAAGCATATTGGCCAAGGTCTGGTTGAGATTGATTTCTTTCCCCAGAGATTCCACGGCTTTAGGATCTGCTTTTTCCCTGATTATCCATTTATACTCCATTTGGCTAAATTACTAAAGTGTTTGCCTTTATTACCTTCGCCTCATTCAATTATTTAGGAAAATTAACACTTGATAGCCCTTAAAAACAAAAAGCCCAATTCCGAATTCGGAATTGGGCTTCGAAAATAAAATTTATCATTAATTCATGGCTACCAATTTGACATCCAAAGTGACATCATCGTAGATCAGTTTGTCAGCCAAATCTTCAAAATAACTTCCTGATCTGTATTTGATATCATATTTTGTCCTGTCAAAAGTGATGGTACCGGTTGCAGTGATTTTATTGCCTGCTACCTCGACTTTGGCTGGGAAGGTGACAGGGGCTGTGATGCCTTTGATGGTAAGGTCACCTGTGATTTCATAATCTTTTCCGTTGGAGGATTTTGCCTGCTTGATGACAAAGGTTGATTTATTAAACTTTGCAACTGAGAAGAAGTCATCAGACTTCAAATGGTCTGTCAATCTTTTGTTGGAACCTGCATCGGTGATGTCCTCCACAGTCAGGGATGTCATGTCCATTTCAAAGGAACCACCGGTGATTTTTCCGTTTGCATAATCAAGCTTGGCATCAGCCAAAGGCACTTTACCGTAATGTTCTCCGGTTACTTTCTTCGCTTTCCAAGTGAGGGTACTTTCTGAAATACTTACTGTAGCCGGAACAGGGCTATCAACAAAAGTGATTACTGAAGCTAATAGGATAATGAATGAGGCAATGATTTTCATAATGTGTAATTGTTTTGGTTTGGAGTAAATTAAAAGAGAGGTTTTGAAAACCTCTCTTTTAGACTCATATGAAAGAAAAAAGTTTAATTCTTTTGGATTAATTTAATCTACATAATTTTAATTGATGATTACGGCAGGAAGATTCTGTGCCTTGAATTTTTCATTGTACTGCTTGATGTCATTTTCTATCAAGTTTTTCAAATCCGATTTATATCCTTCCCATTCCTTATCCAAATCCACCAAACGCTGTTTTGAACCCGCTGTAAGCCTTGGATCATGCACATCTACTGTTGCCCTGAGGTCAAAGTATTGGGCATTTAACTGACTCGGAAAATTGATGACATCCTGGAAATTAGCCTGACGGGTTTCGACGAGCTTGGCTTCCCAATCCACCAACTTTTGGATCAAATCCTTACCGGCCTGATAGAGTGCTTTTGCATCTTCTTTATCTTCCAACAATGAATTATGGTGCTCTATCTGACTTTTAACTTTCCTCATGTCATTCACTGATTGGTGGATATCTGTGATGGATAATGCTGCCATTTCGAGCAACGCCTGCTGTTCTTTCCAATCCTGTGAGCTGATGTTTTTGAGATTTGGATCCTGTACTACTTCGATTTCGGTTTCGGAAACAGCTCCATTATAGCTAAGCCTCGCCTTGTATTTTCCCGGAGCTACACGGTGTCCGCTGTAATCCCCATAGACAAAAGCATTGGGAATATCCAATAGCGTTTCTCCTCTAAAATTCCATGCAAACCTGTTCAATCCTTTTTTGGCAGGAATCACCTGTTCAGGAGAAGGTCCGCCGGAAAAGGGTTTGAAACTTTCATCCTTCATCGAAGAATAAGACCGGATGACTATGCCTGACCCGTCGAGGATTTCAAGTGTAACTTCCAATGAGTCTATTTTTTCGGGCAAATAATAATCCAAAATCACGCCCGTTGCAGGGTTTTGTCCGATTCCCGGAGGAAGGTCCATCCAAGAAGGAATGTATCCTTCGTACTTGTATGTCGGCTTTGGGGAATAAATTTTCAGTCCTGAGAAATTCCCTTTAGACTGCTGAAGGGCACTGAGGTCATCCAAAATCCAAAAAGCCCTTCCTGCTGTGGAGATGACCAAATCATTATCAGCAAAAGTCATATCGGTGATTGGAACCAAAGGAAGGTTCAATTGGAGTTTTTGCCAATTTGAGCCGCCATTGAAAGAAATGTAAAAACCCCTTTCAGCACCTCCATACAAAAGACCTTTGGCTTTCTTGTCTTCTCTGATCACTTTGATAAAATCGTCTTTATCTATACCTGCATCTATTTTTGTCCAGGTTTTTCCATAGTCAATAGTCTTGAAAGACATATTCGAAAAATCATTGAACTTGTACCGTGTTGCGGCCACATAGGCGGTTCCTTTGTCATGTGGGGAAACTTCAATGGATTGGATCAGACTTTCGGGCAAACCGGAAGGGGTGATATTTTCCCATGTTTTTCCGCCGTCCTTGGTGATATGGACCAGACCACAATCACTTCCTGTATAAATCACTCCCTTTTCATGGATAGATTCTATGACATAGCTTAAGGTATTGTAATTTTCTCCACCCGCACCTTCATTGGTAATCGGTGCCCCACCAGGTCCTTGTTTGGATTCCTCATTTCGGGTGAGGTCAGGGCTGATTTCTTCCCATGACATGCCTCCGTCAGTGGTTTTGAAAAGAACATTTCCTCCATGGTAAATGGTATTGTAATCATGTGGAGAAGCAATGACCGGCGCATTCCAATTGAAACGGAACCGCATATCCTTGGCATCATAGGCCAAAATATTGGAGGGATATTGTCTGATGTCTTTGGTATGTCCGTGTTGGGTATCCATCACGTCAATCAATCCCTGGTAACAACCTCCATATAGCAAAACAGGGTTATTTGGGTCAAAAGCAATGAAAGCAGATTCACAACCCGGGCCGATAAACCAATCCTTATCTGTCAGTCCGATGTAGTTGTTTCTGCTGGCGATGACCAAAGACGTGTTGTCCTGCTGTCCTGCATAAAGTTTATAAGGGAAACCTGCATCCACATTGACCCTATAAAACTGTGCAGAAGGCTGATTGTCCTGGGTAGACCAACTTTTGCCAGCATCATAAGTAATCTCCGCGCCACCATCATCACCCAAAATCATATTGGATGGGTTGTTTGGATTGATCCAAAGGTCATGCGTATCGATATGCCTGACCGCCACAACAGTGAAATTTTTGCCACCATCGATTGATTTGGTCAAGGGTGAATTCAGTACATAAACCACATCGGCATTGACCGGGTCAGCCTCCACTTCCATATAATACCAAGACCTTGAGGTCAGCAATTGATTGTTTGTCATATGTGCCCAAGTTTCGCCGCCATTATCCGAACGATAGACACCGGCAACTGATTTCTCAGCTTCCACAATGGCGAAAACCCTTTCTGAATTGGCTCTTGAGACACTTACCCCGATTTTCCCCATTTCTGCAGGAAGACCATTGTTGATTTTTGCCCATGTATCTCCACCATCTACAGATTTCCAGATACCACAACCTGCACCGCCACTTTGTACCTGCCAAGGCAACCTGCGGTATTCCCACATTGCAGCATACAAAATCCTCGGGTTATTGAAATCCATGCTTAGGGAAGAAGCTCCGGTGTTTTGGTCAACATACAGTACTTTGGTCCAAGTAGTACCTCCGTCTGTACTTTTATAAATTCCCCTTTCCTCACTTGGCCCGTGTGCCGCACCCTGTGCCGCTACAAATACAATATCAGGATTGTCGGGATGGATGCTGATGTCTGAAATGTGACGGGTCTTCTCCAATCCCATGTTTTTCCAGGTTTTACCCCCATCGGTAGATTTATATACACCATCTCCAAAAGAAGTCATCACTCCCCGGATGGCATGTTCACCCATTCCAACATAGATCACATTGGGGTCCGATTCACTTACTGCGATTTCGCCCACAGAACCTGTTTTGAAAAAACCGTCTGACACATTGTGCCATGAAATACCGGCATTGTCTGTTTTCCAAAGACCACCACCTGTGTAGCCTACAAAAAACACCTGATCATTGTTTGGCACTCCGGAGACGGCATTGGACCTGCCTCCTCTGAATGGTCCAATGTTTCTCCATTTGAGTCCTTGGTACAATTCAGCATCAAACTGAGGAACAGATGCAGGATTGGATTTTCCTCTTTGGGAAAAAGTAGGAAAAGACATGAAAAGTATCATGCCGAATAAAATCAGTTTTTTCATGCTAAAGGTTGATTGGTTTTTTTGAATTTGGTGAAAAAAATTTAAAAAATATAATGAAGAGATTGAAACCAAGAATATTTGAGATGCTAGACCTTCTTAAAACTATACAGGTACGGGGCTTTATGGCTTTTGCCTGTGTAGAGCTTTTCATGTCTTTCGAGGATATCGAGCCCGAGCATCTTTCTTTGAAAAGTCGTTCTCCGGATTTTTTCGCCAAAAATCGCTTCATAAACCTGTTGGAGTTCATTCATAGTAAAGCGTTCAGGTAGCAGGTTTCCACCTATAAGCTTCCTTTCCAGATTTTCCCTCAAGGTCTGCAATGCTTTGGCCACGATCGCATTGTGGTCCAAAATCAGTTTGGGTAGGCTGTCGATTTCGTACCAAGCAATCGAATCGGACAATTCATCAGGGGTGAGGATCACCTTTTCAAAATTTATCAAGGCAAAATAAGAGACTGAAATAAACCTGTCCAGCATCCAATGGTCCGGATCTAAAAAAAAACCGTTCGCTTCCAAGATTGTCTGCATCACCTCAGGTTTGAACCTTGCCATGTTTCCAAAAGTATAAAACTGCTCCAGGTAGATATTGTCCAGACCCGTTCTTTCTTTCAGTCCGCGTTTTGCCGCCTCATCCAAGTCCTCCTCTTTCCTGACAAAACCTCCGGGCAAAGCCAGCCAGCCTGTATCATGGTATTCCATGAGCAGGATTTTCAACTTTCCTTTTGAGAAACCAAAAATAACCGAATCAAATGCGATATGGGGTAAAAAACCCTGCGTTTCAAGGACTGTCATGCTTTGGGGCGAATGAATCAAGCATCAAGTAAATAGGAAAAATGTTAACAAACAATTATTATTGTCTCAATATGTTACAATAGAACCAAATCCCAACCCAAAATGAAACATAGCCTATTCACTTTAGTTTTCCTTCTTATGACTTCATCTGCCATGTTTGCTCAGGGAAAAGACGCTTTTCCGGTACAGGCCACTATCAAAAACGGGATCATTGAAGGAGATTACAACACCAAGACCGGAATCCAAACCTACTTTGGAGTTCCATTTGCCAAACCTCCGGTAGGAGAATTGAGATGGAAAGCGCCACAACCATTGGATAACTGGAGCGGAGTGAAGGTCACCAAAGAATTTGGACCCCGACCTATGCAAAAACTCATTTGGGGCGATATGAATTCCCGCTCTAACG
This sequence comes from Aquiflexum gelatinilyticum, assembly GCF_024741135.1. GTDB lineage: Bacteria > Bacteroidota > Bacteroidia > Cytophagales > Cyclobacteriaceae > Cognataquiflexum > Cognataquiflexum gelatinilyticum. Next base: position 304,305 of record NZ_JANSUY010000002.1, on the reverse strand, counting down.
GCGTGAGTGAAGATTGTCTTTACCTGAATATCTGGACTCCGACAACCAGGACGAGCAAAGACCTGCCGGTTTTGGTCTACTTTTTTGGCGGGGGATTCGTAGCAGGCGACGGTGCCGAGCCGCGGTATGACGGTGAAAGCATGGCCAAAAAAGGCGTCGTCGTCGTGACAGTCAACTACCGACTCAACATCTTTGGCTTCCTTGCCCATCCTGAACTGAGTGCTGAAGCCCCTTACAAAGCTTCGGGAAACTACGCCTTGATGGACCAAGCAATGGCCCTGAAATGGGTCAATGAAAATATTGCCGCTTTTGGCGGAGACCCAAAGAAAGTGACCATTGCAGGTGAATCTGCAGGCTCAATTGCAGTGAGTTACCAAATGGCCTCTCCATTGTCCCGAAATCTGATTGCGGGTGCCATAGGAGAAAGTGGATCAGGTGTTTCGGCTTTGGCCCCGACCACTTTGGCAGAAGCTGAAAAAATCGGAGTAGAATTCCTGCAGAAATTCGGGGTCAAAAGCATTGCCGAAATGAGAAAAATGCCTGCCCGCGATATTTATGAGATGTACAATGAATCAGGCAGGTTTGGATTCCCTGTTGTCCTTGATGGACATGTACTTCCAAAAAGTTTGGTGGAAATATTCAATGCAAGAGAGCAGGCCCAGGTTCCTTTGCTTTTGGGCTGGAATACCCAGGAAAATCCTGCCGCAGCATTTATGCAGGGTTTACCTAATACCAAAGAAAATTTCATCACCAAAGTAAAGCAGGCTTATCCGAATGATTTTGAGGAAGTGTTGAAACTGTATCCGCATGAGACAGAAGAGCAGGTGGCTTACTCGGCCATGGATTTGGCAGGTGACAGGTTCATTTCTTACAGCACTTGGAAGTGGTTTGACCTTCACCGCAGCAACTCAGATCAACCTGTCTACCGATACCTGTATGCCAAACTGAGACCGCCGTTGGTGGATCAGACTTTGGAAACAGGCCTAGCAGGAGGGACTTCCAAAAGAGCAAACAATGCGCCTCCAAGACCAAAAGACCTCGGCGCACCACATGCCGCCGAAATCGAGTATGCCATGGGAAATCTTGACCGAATCAAAGAATTTGCCTGGACAGAAGATGATTATAAAACTTCAGAAACCATGCTGGAATTCTTCACCAACTTTGTCAAAACAGGTAATCCCAATGGAGAAGGCCTACCTGAATGGCCCAAGGCATTGCCTAAAGATGACAATCCTCCTGTGATGGTGATCAATACTGAATCCAAAACTGTCAAGGCCACCAATGATGCAAGGTACCGGTTCCATGACAGGTTCTTTAAGAACAACAAATAACTTCGCTCCCTATTAAACCATAGCCCCTTCTGATAATTTCAGAAGGGGATTTTTTGCGCCCACTATGATTTTTTGAATGATTATATAAAACCTTCAAGGAATGATTTTTGAAGGAATTTAATCTGGTTAAAAAAAATCAAAGCACTCCCAACCCCGCGGCTGCCACGATGCCATCTTGAACAGAGGTCACTCCTGAAACCCCGATTGCCCCGATTACTACCCCATCCTTTATGATGGGAACTCCTCCCTCTGAAGCAAAAACATTCGGCATGGATAAAGGACGGTTATTTCCCTGTGTGACCTGATCTTCAAAAACCTTGGATACTCTTTTGTAAAAAACAGCGGTCTTGGCTTTGGTCTGTGCCAAGTCAATGCTCCCCAGCTGAACCCCATCCATTCGTCTCAGCGTTATCAGGTGTCCGCCATCATCCAAAATCGCAATCACCACATTCCAGTTTTCCTGCTTTGCTTTGGCTTCGGCTGCGTCAGCCATCCGCATTGCTTCTTCTAGGGTAAGTACTGGTTTATGGGTTCCTTGGGCAAAAGCAAAAACAGGAAGGAGGAATAAAACGGTTAATAAGAGCATTTTCATAGTGTTTTGGATTATGTGAAAAATCGGATTCCCTTCTAATTTAAGGATTTTTTTGAACGATAGTCCAAAAATGGCTAAATTCAGGATGTTAAGATTTTTGACGACAACAATAAACCTTAAACCTATTAAATATGAAAAACTTCAACAGGAGGGATACCCTCAAAACCCTCACTCTTGTAACAGGAGCAAGTCTTTTTTCTCCATTTAGCTTAATTGCCTCGAGCAATTTTCAAAAGAAAGATAAACTTGGCGTTGCTTTGGTTGGCTTGGGATATTACAGTACTGATTTACTTGCACCGGGACTTCAGATTACCAAGCACTGCCACCTTGCCGGAATTGTAACAGGAACTCCTGCAAAAGCAGAAACCTGGAAAGCCAAATACAACATCCCGGAAAAGAACATATACAATTATGAAAACATGTCGGGTATTGCCAATAATCCTGATATCGATGTGATCTATATTGTCCTTCCACCTTCGATGCACATGGAATATGTGGTCAAGGCGGCGGCTACCGGCAAACATGTATGGTGTGAAAAACCCATGGCCATGACTGTACAGGAATGTCAGACCATGATCGATGCCTGCAAAAAAAATAAAGTGAGCCTTTCGATCGGCTACCGTTGTCAACACGAACCAAACACACTTGCCTACCAAAAAATAGTAAAGGAACGTCAACTCGGTAAAGTACTTCAAGTGGACTGTGCTGCAGGATATAGAGAAGGAAGGACTGACCATTGGAAACAAAAAAAAGAAATGGGCGGAGGCGTGATCTATGACATGGGTGTCTATGCCATTCAGGGCGCACGATTGGGCAGCGGCATGGAACCTATTGCCATCAATGCGGCCAAGGTGTGGACCGAAAGACCAGAAATCTACAAGGATGGGTTGGGTGAGATAGTCGAAGCCCAATTGGAATTTCCCGGTGGTGTGATCGGCAATATCAAAACTTCCTTTGCTGAAAACACCAACTTCCTCAACATCAAATGCGAAAAAGGCTTGATCGAAATGGCACCGTTTTCGGCCTATTCAGGCAATAAAGGAAAAAGCCCATTAGGAGAGATCAACTTCCCTTACCAGGTGCCTTGGCAACAAGCCAACCAAATGGACATGGATTCCTTGGCCATCATGGGAGGCAAGCCAATACCTGTTCCGGGCGAAGAAGGATTGAGAGATATCCGCATCGTCAATGCCATCCTCGAATCCGCCAAAACGGTGAAAAAGGTAATGATATAATCCCTGAAAAGTAAAATAATAAATACTTATAGCCGTATATCCTTTGGTCTTGGAGATTCAAAAAATGAAACTCCAAGACCAAATTTTTTTAATTAATTTTCAATAAAAAACTCATTTTCAACATGTTACTTTTTTGTTTAAAATTTGATTATTAGTTTTTTGACTAAAACGACTTTTTTTCAATCAAAAAAAATATCTTTGCCATGCTTATTTCACCCACCAATAGGATTCACCCAAGTATGAAAAAACAATTATTCTTTCTGATTGCTTTGAATTTAATTTTCATCGCAAATCTCTTCGCTCAAGAAGTATATGAGCCAGGATATTTTATTGACAACGAAGGAAAAAAATCTGATGTACTGATCCAAAACCTCGACTGGAAAAACAACCCTAAAGAATTTTCATTTAAAGCAAATCCTGCCTCCGGATCGGAAAAAAAAGAAATCAGTCAAGTTGCGGAATTTGGCATTGGAAGTACATTCAAGTTTGTCAGGGCTACAGTTCAATTAGATCAATCATCAAATTTAGATTCCTTTTTGTCTGCAAGCCGAAATCCGGAATTTGAAACAGAAACCTTATTTCTGAAGGTATTGGTAGAAGGAAAAGCGACGTTGTTTCAATACGAGGCAAAAAATTTAATCAGGTTCTTTTATACATTGGATGGATCTGACATCAAACCACTGGTCTATAAAAGGTATCAAACTCCTCAAGGAATTGCAGAGAACAAACTCTACATAAATGAGCTAAATACAAAATTGAATATCAGTGATTTCAATGAAGCGGATTTAGAAAAAATCCGTTACCAAACTAAATACCTTAGGGATTATTTTAAGACCTTTAATAATGCAAATTCTTCTGAGCAACTTGTATTTGAGCCGAATAAAAATCAAAAACCTTTTCACTTATATGCTCGCGCAGGCACAATTTTTTCAAGTTTTTCAGTAGAAAAAGTATCTCCAAATCAAGTACTTTATCCATTTGAAAACCCTTTGGGATTTCATGCCGGAGTTCAGCTGGAGTATGTTTTACCATATAGACATAAATCCTGGGCTTTGCTTTTTGAAGTAAATTACCAAAAAACCACATCAAACGGGATCAAAAATCCAGAAACCCAAAATCTGGATTTTAAAGCAATGGAATTCCCATTAGGTGTAAGGTATTATTTCCTAAACCGAACATGGGGCAGACTTTACGCCAATTCCGCTTTTGTAATTACAAGAAATCTTGATTCATCCATACAGGTGGATAACTTTAATATTGAACTCACAAAAAATCACAGGTTTTTAAATTTTGGACTCGGATTTAGTGCCAATAGATTCCAAATAGAATATAGAAGGGATGTTCCCCGAAACTTGGATTACTTTTATCCAAATTGGAAAGCAATGATAAACAACAATTATCTCATGGTTGGATTCAGGCTATTTTAAGGGATCAAGATATCCTGCTCCAATTAATCGCGTGCTTCTTTTGGTTTTTGATCTGACGGAGTACCATGGCGTGATTGGGTAAACTCAGGTCGGGATCATCCTGCAAAAGTAATTGGGCCGCATCCCTTGCCATCGTCAGAATCGGGGCATCTTTGCTCAAATCAGCGATCAACAAATCCGCCAAGCCGCTCTGCTGTGTTCCCATCAAGTCTCCCGGTCCACGGAGCTTCAAGTCCACATCTGCAATTTCAAATCCATTGTTGGTCCTGACCATCGTCTCCAACCTGACCCTGCTGTCTTTTGACAATTCATATTTGGTCATCAAAATGCAGTAGGATTGGTCCGCACCCCGACCAACCCGGCCTCTTAACTGATGCAGCTGAGATAAACCAAAGCGCTCGGCATTCTCGACCACCATGACGGATGCATTGGGCACATTGACCCCGACTTCGATGACTGTGGTGGCCACCATGATTTTGGTTTCTCCTTTGACAAAGCGCTGCATTTCGAAGTCTTTGTCGGCAGGTTTCATGTTTCCGTTGACAATGCTGACAGGATATTCTGGAAATGCCCGGCTGATGCTTTCAAAACCATCCATCAGGTTTTTGAGATCCAATGTAGCCGACTCTTCGATCAGGGGGTACACCACATAAATCTGCCTTCCCATTTGGATCTGCTTCCGCATAAATCCAAAAACCTTCAACCTGTCCTTGTCATAGCGGTGCACAGTCTGAATGGGTTTTCTTCCGGCAGGCATTTCATCAATCACCGAAATGTCCAGATCACCATACAGTGTCATGGCCAAGGTTCGCGGGATCGGTGTAGCGGTCATAACCAGGACATGGGGAATAAATTGCTCGTTTTTGGCCCAAAGTTTAGCCCGCTGGGCGACTCCAAACCGATGCTGCTCGTCGACAATCGCCAAGCCAAGATTCTTAAATTGGACTACATCCTCCAACAGTGCATGTGTTCCTATGATGATATGCAGCTCGCCTGAGAGCAATGTTTCATGGATTACTTTACGGGCGGATTTCTTGGTAGATCCGGTAAGCAAAGCGATGTTCAATCCCATCAGGCCTGCATATTCTTTCAAGCCTTCATGGTGTTGGTTTGCCAAAATTTCTGTTGGCGCCATCAGGCAAGCCTGCGCCCCGGAACTGATGGCAATCAGAATGCAGATAAAAGCCACCATGGTTTTGCCGCTTCCTACATCTCCTTGGATCAAGCGGTTCATCTGCTTTCCGGATTTCATATCAGCAAAGGCTTCCCTGACGACACGCTTTTGCGCCTCTGTCAATTGAAAAGGAAGGTGCTCTTTGTAGAATTTGGTCAGCAGCTCAGTCTGGTTCAAAATCTGACCTTTTGACTTTTCGGTTCTGGTAAGTTTCAACTTCAGCAACCTGAGCTGCACAAAGAAAAACTCTTCAAACTTCAGCCTGAATCTTGCCCTTTTGAGGATTTCCGGATTGTCTGGAAAGTGGATTTGTTTGACAGCTTCTTTTTTGGAAATGAGGCTGAACCGCTGCAGGATATCCTCTGGCATGGTTTCTTGGATTTGGGGATATGCGACTTGTACGAGTCCCTCCATGATTTTGGAAATCCCTTTGGAATCTAAGAATTTGGCCCTGAGTTTTTCAGTAGTCGGGTAGACCGGTTGGAAAAAACTCTTTTCTTCCTGTACGGCTGTCACCGGTTCCATCTCTGGATGGGCGATGCTGAATTTCCTTCCGTATTTATTGGGCTTGCCAAAGAAGACAAAAGGAACACCTATGATGAGTTTTTTTGTGACCCATTGGATTCCTTTAAACCAGGTGAGTTCCATTTCCCCTGTCTCATCAAAAATATGGGCAACAAGTCTTTTTCTGTTTCCTTCCCCGATCGTCTCAATCGACCGGATTTTGGCTACAACCTGCACATGTTCCAGGTCCTCGTTGATGTCTTTGATCTTAAAAAACTGCGTCCTGTCCTCATAGCGAAAGGGGTAATGTTGGATCAATTCCCCATAGGTAAATATGGACAGCTCTTTATTGAAGAGAACTGCTTTTTGGGGACCTACACCGCGGAGGTAATCTATTTTGGTATCAAAAAAGGAGGACAATTTGCATAACTTGGTTCAAATGCCAAATTAAAGAGGAAGGAGTGGAATTGCTATAAATTTTATTTTATCCTAAATACAAAGTCAAAATAGACTAAGTTAAAATGTGTGATGTACTGTTTCTCAGACAAATTCTTTAAATTAATCCCTCCTAACCAAAGCACATTATGAAAAACATATTCCTTTTTATCCTTCTTACTTTTTCCGCCACGGTTGCATTTGGTCAAAAAAAATCCTCCTCAGACAGGTTTTCAGGTCTAGACGCTGAACTCAATGCCTTACTCAAGGATTGGCATGCTGCCGGTTTTGCGGTCGCTGTGGTCGAAAAAGACAAAATCGTCTACTCCAAAGGCTTTGGCTATCGGGATTATGAAAACAAAACTCCCGTCACTCCCAATACAAATTTTGCCATCGGATCAAGCAGCAAGGCATTTACATCCGGTCTTCTTGGCATTTTAAAGGAAGAAGGCAAACTCACATTTGAAGACAGCCCCATCAAGCACATTCCTGAATTGAGATTCAAAAATGCCGAAATGAATGAACTTATCACCATCCGGGACATCATGACACACCGTACGGGTCTTCCGAGACATGATATCAGCTGGTATCTTTTTTCCACTAATTCCCGGGATAGTCTCATGCAAAGGATAGCCTACCAAGAACCATTCGCCAAAGTCAGAGAAAGATGGTATTATAACAACTTCATGTTTCTAGCCCAAGGTGTAATCGCCGAGCACATCACAGGAAAAAGTTGGGAAGAAAATATTGACTTGCATTTCTTCCAACCTTTGGAAATGAAAACCTCGAGCACAGATATCGATGGGCTCAAAAACGGAAAAGAAGCCTCTTTTGGCTACCAAGTCAAAAATGATTCTGCCATCAAAAAAATGGATTATTACGACATAGCGGCCATGGGTCCGGCAGGAAGCATCAACAGTAACGTGACAGAAATGTCAAATTGGGTCATGACATGGATCAACGGTGGCAAGTTCAAAGACAAACAAATCCTTCCAGAATCTTATGTCAAAGAAGCCATGAGTTCTCAAATGGTCATGAGCGGTGGAGTCCCTGACAAAGAGTTTCCGGATTTGCACATGAGTAGCTATGGCTATGGTTGGATGATGTCTTCTTACAAAGGCCACTACCGGGTCGAACATGGTGGCAATATCGATGGGTTTTCTGCCAATGTGAGTTTCTTCCCATCAGACAGCATCGGCATCATAGTACTAGCCAATCAAAACGGCTCGGTCATCCCGAGTCTGGCACGCAATATCATCAGTGACAGGGTGCTGAAAGAAACGAGAACCGATTGGAATAAAACCTACAAGGAACGCTCTGACAAAGCCAAAGCAGCCGAGAAAGAAGCATTGGCGACCAAAACCTCTTCTCAAAAAACAGGAACCAAACCTTCACATCTTTTGGTAGAATATACCGGAGATTACTCAAATCCCGGATATGGTACCTTGGACATTTACTTTAAAAACGATTCTCTTTTTGCCAAGGCCGGAAAAAACAACATGTGGCTGAAGCATTACCATTATAACATTTTTTCTCCTTATCCAGTGGTGGAAGGCAAGGTAGATACGGTCGGTGGATTTGGGCTTCAGTTCAACTTCAGGACTAATGACAGCGGGGAGATTTCTTCTTTTGTTTCCAAGCTTGAGCCTGCGATAGACCCTCTCGAATTCAAAAGGACGCCAAAAGGGGTCATCATGGACAAAGCTGAATTGGAAAAATATGTGGGCGATTACGAACTGCCTGGAATCGTTGCCAAAATCTATATCAAGGGTGAAAATACCCTCTACTTGCTAGTCCCGGGTCAACCTGAATACGAACTTCTCCCCCTGGAAAAGCACAAATTTGCCCTAAAAATCCTGGATGGTTTCAAACTGGAATTTGTAGAAGGAGAGTCAGGCAATATTGCCGAGGTATTGTTTGTCCAGCCCAATGGGACATTTAAGGCAAAAAGAAAGTGAAGCAAAAATGAATGATGGTGGGGTGATTATCCCACCATCATTTTTTTAATCTAAAGGCTCCCCTCAAAAGCATATACCAAAAACCACCTGTTGCCACGAAGTTCAAACCTCCTCTTGGAGGAAAATTTGGTACCTTCGATCCAAAGGGTCTGCTCAAAATATTTTTTCTTTTTCTTTATTTTGGTCTTAAACTGCGTCGTGTCGACCTGATAAATCCTTGTCCGCATCAGTTCCCAATTGTCAGCAGTCCAAGTAATTCCCTCGGCCCTTAATCCTTGAAGGGGAAATATGATTCTTGACATTTGAAAGGCCGAATCGGAGTGAAAACGTTCATAAAAAACAGGAAATTCTTCAGGGGGAGTTCCTTGGATTTTGACCATGCCTTTGGGTTTGCCTTGGGCTAAGCCGTCTGAAAAAGTAAAAATTACATTGAAAAATACCAAGAAAGCCAAGACTTGCCTATAGTGATTTTTCATTTGAAATAAGTTTCAAAAAGGGACAGGGTGAAATGGACTCAAACGAAAATCTTATCCAACCAAACTTGTTTTTCCTATTAATTGTACAAATTCTATAACAAATTTGAGATTGTCAAGTGCTTATGCCAAATATCCTTTTGAATTAGGTTTAGAATTCAAAATTACTCTGTTTTTTAATCCTCCCCTATTTTTATGCCTTGGATATTGATTCATCCTATTTTTTAAAATAAAAAAACCGACCCTTCACAGCGTCGGTTCCAAGAAAATGGTTGATTGGCTTTTATCCATAAATTTCTTCTAACGCCTGTGCCAAACGGATTCCCGCAGCGGTCAGTCTTTCCTCTACATGGTGGTAATGTTTGTAGATGTATTCATAGCCTATGCGGCCATTTTCAGGAATATCATACATATCAGGCCTCATTGCGGCGGCTTCTTTTAACCAGTCTGCAGGAACTGTATTGGTGTATTTTTGGATCAAAACCGGGTTGATCCTCTTCTGCAATTCAGTGGCTATTTCTGTGTAGCTCATTTTTTTTCCTTCGATCAGGTCGGAATCCCAAATAGCATGTATGTTGGTCTCTTTGTTGAAAAAACTGACCTTGACATCATTTCCTCCTCGGTCGCCTGGCTTTCCCACATGAAAGGGCTGATGTAAATCCCCTGTGATGTGAATCAACATCCGTAATTGGTCTCTTTCCTCATCCGGAGAAAGTCCGCCTTTTTTAAGGTTTTCCTTGATTCTCAAAAATGCTTCGTAGGCATCCCCGTTTTTTTCCTGAATGGCAGGATCATAATTCCCATCGGCAGTTGTCACCCAATGCCAGGTGTTGGTATAATCGTATTTTTTGTCAGAGCGGATATTGTCCATCCAGACTCCGACACCTGAGATAGACTGATGCTGAAGTATCTCCTCCACCTTTTTTACAGTCTTTGGTTTCATCTGCCATTCTGCAAGTTTTCCGATCACATAGTGACCGATTGGCCCCCAAGCGAATGACTGGGTAGTCAATGTCAGAGAAATCAGCAAAGTCAGGATTATTGATTTGGTACTTTTCATTTCTATTTTGAAATTAAGTGGAAATACAATTTAAATACTTGAGATATAAGGTTGAAATACAATAGAAATAAGATTGATATATTTCAGCTTGTTTCAATTCTGCTTCTTATTAAATCACAAAGATCCTAGCTCATTGATGGCAATCCAAGCCATTAGACCTGCTCCGATTTCCATAGCATCTTCATCTATGTCAAAAGTGGGGGTATGGACTCCTGAAACAATTCCTTTGGATTCGTTTCTTGTTCCCAACCGATAGAAGCATCCATCAATCTCCTGAGTATAATAAGAGAAATCTTCAGCTGCCATCCAGATATCAAGGTCTACTACATTTTCTTGTCCAAGATATTGGATTGCAGCTTCTTGGGCTCTCGCAGTAAGTGCCTCGGCATTTTTAAGAAAGGGATAGCCTCTTCGTACCTCAAAATCAAGTTCTCCTCCCATACCTTCTACAATACCTTTGGCTATGTTCACCATATGACCATGGGCTTTGGCACGCCATTCTTCATTTAGTGTCCGGAAGGTGCCTTGTATTTTCACTTCATTGGGAATAATATTGGTTGCACCCAAAGCCTCCACTCTACCAAATGAAAGTACAGATGGGATTTTTGGGGAAGCATTTCTACTAACCACTTGTTGCAAAGCAACAATCATGTGTGAAGCTATCAAAACAGGATCGACCAAAGTTTCCGGCATGGCGCCGTGTCCTCCTTTTCCTTTGACAGTGATATATAATTCATCCGCACTTGCCATATACATCCCTTTTCTGAAACCTACTTTTCCCACAGGGATAAATGGCATCACATGCTGTCCGATGATCCCTGAAGGTCTTGGATTTTCTAAGGCTTGGTCTTTGATCATCAGGGAAGCTCCTCCGGGAATAAGTTCTTCACCGGGCTGAAAAATAAGTTTAACAGTTCCCTCAAATTGGTCCTTGATTTCATTTAGGATTTTGGCAGCACCAAGAAGTGACGCCGTATGAACATCATGTCCACAGGCATGCATCACACCGGGAATGGTAGATTTGTAGGAAACATCATTCTGTTCCACAATCGGCAAAGCATCCATATCTCCTCTTAGCGCAATTACTTTTTTGGATGGGCTATTTCCTTCTATGATGGCAAGAATTCCGGTTCCTGCTTTGTGTTCAATTTGATTGATACCAAAACCTCTAAGCTGTTTCTCTACGAAAGCAGCCGTCTGGAATTCCTGAAAAGAAAGTTCCGGATTGGCATGCAAATGCCTCCTGTTGGCTATAAATTCTGATTTATAAGCTGCCGCTAATTCCTTAATTCTGTTGTTGACCATCCGTAACCGGTTCAGGAATGACGTATCCTTCTCTCAAAAACCTGTCTTGAATGATTCTCGAAGAAGGAAAATTTTCTTTCAATTGGTGGTAATAAGTAAGGGCTTCGATTCTGTTGACAAACTTTCCCACCTTGACAAGGTACCGTGGCTGTTGGTATTGCATGTCTGTTTTAAAATCAGGAAAAAAGGTGAACAAGTCATTTCTTGTTTTGAATGCCAAGTCCCTGTCAATACCGCTGTAAACCAAAACTGTATATCCACTCCAATACATTTCTGCTTTATTGGCCTCCTTGAGGTTATTTAGTGCGATTTCCAGGTCTGCATCTGCTGTTCCAACTTCGCCTTCATACTCAGTAGTAGTTTCTGCTTTTACGACCTGTTCCTCCAGGTCAGGATAAATTACCCTTGAGTCATCTAAATCCTCATTGTAATTTTCATATTCACTTGAGGGTGAAGCAGTCTTTTTTATGAGTCCGCAGGAGCTCATCAAAATTACCGGAAATATCAAAATCAGGAGTGACCTTTTCATGATGCTTTTGTTAATGTTCTATGACCACACATTTGCCTTCAGCAACATCCTGTTCCACGCTTTTAAACTTGACATCCTTCAGTACTTTGCCATCAGGATACTGTACAGACACCTTGTCATTTCTGCCATATACCTTTTCAGATTTTCTTGGCGCAACGATCTGTGGTGGAGCCGTTCGATTAGCAACAGCCGCCGCAGCTTGTCTGCCTCCACCAGGATTTAAGCTGCTGCCAACTTCCTCTTTGGATGCTTTTACATGAGCTTCTTCCCTTCTTGGAGCTTGGGCTGCCCTTACTTGATTTGGGTCTTGGGCAGGAAGATCGGCTTTCGCAATGAATGAAATGGTATCTTCATTGAGTTTGCCTACAAAGCGCTTGAACATTTCAAATGCTTCAAACTTATAAATCAAAAGAGGATCTTTTTGTTCATAAACCGCATTCTGAACAGATTGCTTCAAATCATCCATGTCACGGAGATGCTCTTTCCAATTTTGGTCAATGATTGCCAAAGTGACATTTTTCTCGATATTTCTGATCAAATCCCTTCCTTCGTTTTTCACTGCTGATTCAAGATTGACAACAACCCCAATTTGTTTGAATCCATCTGAAATTGGAACCATGATTTCTTTTACAGTGGCCCCTCGGTTGGTATAAACATCTTTCAAAACGGGGAGTGCTTTGTTGACAATAGTCTCATTTTTCCCTACATAATGCTGATATGCTGCATCGAACAACTGTTGGGTAAGAACTCCTGTGTCTTTGGATTTCAGGTCATCTGCACTAAATGGATGGTCTATGCCCAATGAACTGTAGATGTTCATCCTCAAATTATCCGCATCTTCGGTGGACTTGCCCATCTGTATGATATCAAAGCAGACATCATACATCACATTGAGAATATCCAATTCCAGACGCTCTCCTTTGAGAGCATTTCTTCTTCTCTTGTAGACTACCTCTCTTTGGGAATTCATGACATCGTCATATTCCAAAAGTCTCTTTCTTACGCCAAAGTTATTTTCCTCCACCTTCCTCTGTGCTCTTTCGATGGATTTGGTAATCATCGAATGCTGGATGACTTCACCTTCTTCCAAGCCCATGCGGTCCATGAGTTTTGCGATCCTGTCCGAACCGAACATCCTCATCAGGTTATCTTCCAATGAGACAAAGAACTGGGAAGAACCCACATCCCCCTGACGTCCTGAACGTCCACGAAGCTGGCGGTCAACACGTCTCGACTCGTGTCTCTCTGTACCGACGATAGCAAGTCCACCGGCTTTCCTTGATTCCGGAGTCAATTTGATATCTGTACCACGACCGGCCATGTTGGTAGCGATGGTCACGGTTCCGGGTTTTCCTGCTTCTGCGACAATGTCTGCTTCTCTGGCATGTTGCTTGGCATTCAATACCTGGTGCTGGATTTTGCGGATAGTAAGCATCCTACTCAAGACTTCCGAAATCTCCACTGAAGTCGTACCCACCAATACTGGTCTTCCTGCTTTGGTCAGTTCCACAATTTCGTCCGCCACTGCATTGAATTTCTCCCTGACAGTTTTGTATACTTTATCTTCCCGGTCTTCCCTGATAATGTTTCTGTTGGTAGGGATCACCACCACATCGAGTTTATAAATCGTCCAGAATTCACCTGCTTCAGTCTCCGCAGTACCCGTCATACCTGCAAGCTTGTGGTACATTCTGAAGTAATTTTGGAGTGTAATGGTCGCATACGTCTGTGTGGCGTCTTCGACTTTCACATTTTCTTTGGCTTCGATCGCCTGATGGAGTCCGTCGGAATATCTCCTGCCTTCCATCACACGGCCTGTCTGCTCATCGACGATTTTCACTTTGCCATCTACCAAGATATATTCGGTGTCTTTTTCAAACATACAATATGCCTTGAGCAATTGATTGACAGTATGGATTCTTTGTGCTTTTACGCCGTAATCTTTGATCAACTCTTCTTTCCTGATGAGTTTTTCTTTGTCGTCGATGTCAGGATTTTTCTCCATTTCGGCGATTTCCATACCGATATCAGGAAGGATAAAGAAGGTTGGATTTTCATTCTTTTGGGTAATGACCTCGATGCCGTTATCAGTAAGCTCGATGCCATTGGTCTTTTCTTCGATGGTAAACAACAGAGGTTGATCGGCCTCCGGCATCATTCTCTTGTTGTCTTGGAGGTAATAATTCTCGGTTTTTTGAAGGATTACCCTGATACCCGGCTCAGACAGGAACTTGATCAAAGGCTTGTATTTTGGCATACCTCTATACGCTCTGAAAAGCGGTAAGCCTGCCTCTTTTTCATTTCCTTCTTGGATCAATTTTTTGGCCTGATTGAGGAATCCCTGCACAAGTTTGCGTTGCTCGTCTACAAGCGTGGCGACCCTTGGCTTCATTTCCATAAACTCATGCTCGTCTCCGCGGGGAACAGGTCCTGAGATGATCAAAGGAGTCCTTGCATCATCGATCAAAACCGAATCCACTTCGTCAATCATGGCATAATGGTGTTTGCCCTGAACAAGATCACCGGCTTCCCGTGCCATGTTGTCTCTCAGGTAATCAAAGCCGAACTCGTTGTTTGTCCCATAGACAATGTCACAGGCATAAGCTTTCTTTCTGGCTTCTGAGTTAGGCTGATACTTATCTATACAATCTACTGTAAGTCCATGAAATTCAAAAAGCGGGGCATTCCATTCGGAGTCCCTTTTGGCCAAATAATCATTGACAGTAACAATGTGAACGCCCCTGCCTGAAAGTGCATTGAGGTAAGCAGGAAGTGTTGACACCAAAGTCTTTCCTTCACCTGTAGCCATTTCTGCTATTTTACCTTTGTGAAGCACCATCCCGCCGATAAGCTGTACGTCATAATGGACCATGTCCCAAACGACTTCAGTTCCTGCGGCCATCCATTTGTTGTGCCAAATGGCATTATCTCCTTGGATTTCAATGTTGGATTTTTTGGCTGCAAGTTCCTGATCTCTCAATGTAGCCTTCACGACCAACTTTCCGTTTTCTTTGAATCTTCTTGCTGTCTCTTTGACTACTGCAAAAGCATCTACCAAGACCTTTTCCAAAACGACTTCCAATGCTTCGTCTCTTGATTTTTCAGTCTTCTCTATTTCGGTAAACAGGGCATCTTTTTCATGGACCTTATCCGGGGCCAAGGATAGGATTTTTTCCCTGAAAGCAGCTATTTTATCATCAAAGGGTTTCAAATCAGCATTGATGATGGCTTTGATTTCACCTGTCTTTGCCCTTAAACCTTCATCGCTGAGGCCTTGTAATTTCTTGAAAGCTTCATTGATGAGGGGAACTTTAGGACTCAATTCCTTGACATCTCTATCTGACTTGGTACCGAAAACTTTTGCCAGTCCTTTGGCTATAAAATCTAACATATGGTATTTTGTATCTAATGGGGGGTAAAATTACTTCGTTTTTCTTAATAATAGTAATCAACAGGAAGATATGAGCGCGGAGAATGGGAGATAGACTTTTGCAAATATGTATCTGCCAATCTCAAATTACCCGGTACTTCACATGGCTTAAATTTCAATCTTTCCTGCAAACACCTGTTCAGCAGGGCCAATTAGCCAAATATCCTGAAAGCTTCCATCTGCATTTTCAGTAAATCTGACTTTGAGTTTTCCTCCCGGTGTTTTGATATTTACTTCATGTAGCTCATGCTGATAGCCATACACCAAAGCACATGCCGTCACTCCTGTCCCACATGAAAGCGTTTCATTTTCTACGCCCCTCTCATAAGTTCGGACATGGATTTCATCTTTTCCCAAAGGAGTGACAAAATTCACATTGGTCCCCTTTGGTGCATATGCATTGCTATAGCGTATTTCTTTTCCTACTTCAAAGACAGGATAGTCGGAAACATTCTCCACAAACCTCACATGGTGGGGAGAGCCTGTGTTGACAAAATAATCCTGACCGGAATTGGCAAGGCTAAGGACGGGACGCATTTCCAATTCAATCCAATCCCCGGCGACTACCGCCTGGTGTTCCCCATCGATGGCGAGAAAATTGGTATTTCGTTCAAGGATTCCCAAATACTTTGCAAATGCAACTGCACACCTTGCGCCGTTTCCACACATACTCTGCGACCCATCAGCATTGAAATACACCATCTCAAAATCATGCTCCTCATCGTCTCTGATCAGAATCAATCCATCAGCACCAATTCCGAATTTGCGGTCACAGAGCCTTTGGATCAAGGAAAGATCCTTGTCAGGAAAAATATCTGCCCGGTCATCGATCATCACAAAATCGTTACCCGTTCCCTGATATTTATAAAATGAAATTTCCATAGCCATTGGCTTTCATTGAAAGAAATTGATTGGATTCAAAAACCAAACCAACATATTTTGGTTTTACAAACATAACCATCTTGTCACAAAATCAGACTTATTGTCTGCTTTTAGGTTTCATTATGTGGTTGAATTGGTTAACTTGTTGGTCGATTCAATTTCGAAAATCCATAAAAAGGAAATAACTCTCTATGAAAAAGACGACTTACAACGTTTCAAGAAGAACCTTCATAAGCCACAGTTCCAAAGCCACTATCGCCTTGGGAATAGGCAGTTCGCTAGTCGGTTCAGCATTTTTGACCGCATGCGGCGGTGAAGGAGAAGAAACCGAAGAGGGAAAAATTCTCCTCAGCACCGGCTTTGAGCAAACGCCATTGGCCTATGAATACACTGCTCTTGAGCCCCATATCGATGCCATGACCATGGAAATCCACTATTCCAAACATGCCGCTGCCTATGCCAAAAATCTGGGTGAAGCTGCTTCCGAGGAAAATGTGGATGTCAGTAAGCCCCTTGAAGAAGTGATGATGAATATTTCCAAATATTCAACAAAAATGAGAAACAATGGCGGTGGCCATTATAACCACGAATTGTTTTGGAAAATCATGTCTCCGACAGGAGGCGGTGAGCCGGGAGGAGATTTGTCTGAAGCCATCAACGGTGCTTTCGGAAGTTTTGCAGATTTCAAAACCAAATTTGAAGATGCAGGAAAAGGCAGGTTCGGTTCAGGTTGGGCATGGCTTGTCTTGGACAAAAACAACCTGCTTCAGATTGGAAGTACCCCAAACCAAGACAATCCACTGATGGACATCTCGGAGTTTCAGGGAATTCCATTGGTAGGAGTGGATGTGTGGGAGCATGCTTATTACCTCAATTACCAAAATAGAAGGCCTGACTATTTGACGGCATTTTGGAATGTGATTGACTGGAAAGCTGTCGGTGATCGTTACAACACGATCGTGAAAGGAGCTTAAGAATTCATTCCATATTTTAAGAAAGAAACGGGGTTTTACAGCTCCGTTTTTTTATTTTGCGGCATTCAAAACAAACAAGAAAATCACCATGCAAGATCCCAAAAGCCTCACTTCTGTCGCAGCTTTCCATCAGACATTCAAACACCCGATTTTGCCTGAGCCACAAATTCCCGATGCCAAGCGCTGTAAGTTGCGGGTTTCTCTTATTGCCGAAGAATTGAAAGAACTTGAAGAAGGCATCAAAAATCAGGATATCGTAGAAATAGCAGATGCGCTTTGTGACATCCAATATGTGTTGTCCGGAGCAATTTTGGAATTTGGATTGGCGGAAAAATTCAAAGCCTTGTTTGACGAAGTGCAACGCTCCAACATGAGCAAAGCATGCAAAACAATAGCCGAGGCTGAGCAAACCGTAAGCCTCTACCAAAACCAGGGCGTGGATTGTCATTATGAAAAAGAAGGGGAACTTTTCCTAGTATACAGGAAGGAAGACCGAAAAACCTTGAAATCGATAAATTATTCCCCAGCTGACTTAAAAGGAATTATTGGCTAGGTTTTTGGTCATAAAAAGTTAATTCTCCTTAATTTCCTAAAACAATCTGTTAAATATTCGGAAATACGGCCAAGTTTGGCGTACTTGGAACAGATTAAAATTTTATTTATTCTGCATTCTGCTGTTGAATCTAATTTTCGTCACCCCCAGCCAGTTGAATTGCTCAAGAAAAAAATCACAATTGAATTACTAAATAAGTATGAATACATCCTTAAAGTTTCTTGATTCAGGAAACTCCCTGTTTTTTGTTACAATCAAAAAACGCGTAGATGAATATTTCAAAGCAAACAACATTTCCAAATACGCCAATACGGCAATGGTTCTCAAAACCATTGTTTATCTTACCTCATTTATTGGGTTATACTTCTTGATCTTGTTTGAGGTGTTCCCCATAGTTGTTTCGCTGTTTTTGGCGATTGCGCTCGGTATGAACATGGCTTTTATCGGATTTAACGTCTGCCATGATGCCCTTCACGGATCCTATTCCAAAAATGCCTTTGTCAATAAATCCCTTGGCTTCATATTCAATATCATCGGTGCCAATGTGTATGTCTGGAACATTACCCATAACAAAGTCCACCATACCTATACCAACATCATCGGTCATGACGGGGACTTGGATGTCGCACCAGGTTTGGTCAGGGTTTCTCCTGAAGAACCTCTCAAACCGATCCACAAATACCAGCACATTTATGCCTTTGCTTTGTACTCTTTGGCTTCTTTGTCTTGGTTTTTCAGAAAGGACTATGTGAAGTTCTTTCAGAAGAATATTGGCTCACACGTCAACAAGCATCCTAAAATCGAATATTTCAACCTGTTCTTTTACAAAATAGTCTATTACACCTTATTTATCATAATTCCTCTGGTAGTGATGGACATCACTTGGTGGCAGTTTATGATCGGGTTCTTGGTCATGAATTTTGCTGAAGGACTTGTATTGGGCTTGGTATTCCAATTGGCGCACTTGGTGGAAGACACCGAAATGCCAAATCCCCAAGGCGATGAAAACATCGAGGAGACCTGGGCAGCCCACCAAATGAGGACAACTGCCAATTTTGCGAGAAAAAATTCAGTAGTCAATTTTCTTTGCGGTGGGTTGAACCTGCAGGTGGAACACCACCTTTTCCCAAAAATCTGCCATATCCATTATGTGGAAATATCAGAAATCGTCAAAGAAACCGCAGAGGAATTTGGCTTACCATATAATGAAAATGCCACCTTTGGCTCTGCGCTCAAATCTCACTATGATTTCTTGAAAGCAGCAGGAAGGGCTTCGGAAAAAGAAGTTGTTTCGGAAGAAATTGAGGTAATGGCTTAAAATTAAAGTTCTAATTTAATCCCATAAAAAAATCCCGGTCAGGTATTCCTGACCGGGATTTTTGTTTTACTGAATAAAGGCTGGTCAACCAAAGTTCTTCATTGCATGATGCGCCGCCCGCGCCGCAAATGCCATGTAAGTCAATGATGGATTTTGTGTAGACGTGGAGGTCATCGAAGCGCCGTCGGTCACATAGACATTGGGAACGGCATGGAGTTGATGGTTGCCATTGAGCAAAGAAGTCTTTGGATCTTTTCCCATCCTTACGCCGCCCATCTCGTGGATATCCAATCCTGGGGCACGCTTGTCGTCACGGGTTTTGATATTGGTGAAGCCTGCTTTTTCAAACATCTCTGTCATCTGCTCCAAATAATCCTTGATCATTTTCTCATCGTTGTCATCATAATCGACGTTGATTTTCAACTGAGGCATGCCAAATGGATCTTTTGCATTGGCGTCCAAAGCAACATAATTGCTTTCCTTGGGAATGGTTTCCCCCATCATATGTGACCCGACATTCCAAGGGCCATATTGATCCGGATTGAGCAAGTTTTCTTTCAGTTCCATGCCGATAGCATTTTGGTCAGCATAAGATCCCCTGTTGGCCCCGAATCCTGCTGCATATCCTCGGAGGAAATCAGTTTCCTGCTTTTTCAAATTTCTGAATCGTGGAAAATACCCTGAAGTTGGTCTTCCGCCTTGGGTTGTATATTCCAAGTGACCTTCATATTGGGCGGAGATTCCTGCGCGATAATTATGGAAAGCGACATATTTACCCAACAGACCACTGTCGTTGCCAAGTCCGTTTGGAAAACGGGTCGATGTAGAATTCAACAGGATCAGGTTGGTATTCAATGCCGCTGCATTGACAAAAATGACATCGGCAAAATATTCCTCCATTTCTTTGGTATGGGCATCAATGACCATGACACCAGTTGCCTTGCCTTTTTCTTCATCATAAATGATGGAATGTACTACCGCATCAGTCCGCAAAGTCATGTTTCCGGTCTTTTCAGCCCAAGGGATAGTGGATGAATTGGCCGAGAAATAACCGCCAAAAGGACATCCCCTCTGACAAAGATTTCGACTTTGGCATTTGGCCCTTCCTTGTTGGGCGTAATAATCAAAATTACCGGTGATGTGGGCACAGCGTGCCAAAATCATGTGGCGCTCATCTCCATAATGCTCCTTGAGCTTGCCTTGAAAATATTCCTCTACAACGTTCAACGGAAATCCCGGCAAAAATTCACCATCAGGTAAACTTGCCAATCCGTCTTTGTTGCCTGAAACACCCGCAAATTTTTCAACATGGCTGTACCAAGGGGCGATGTCCTTGTACCTGATCGGCCAATCCACAGCGAATCCATCTCTTGCAGGACCTTCAAAATCAAAGTCCGACCATCTTTGTACCTGTCTTGCCCAAAGCAAAGACTTGCCTCCGACCTGATATCCACGGATCCAGTCAAAGGGTTTTTCCTGCACATACGGATGCTCCTTGTCTTTGACAAAAAAGTGGGCCGCATCTTCCCTGAAAGCATAACAGCGGCTGACGATCGGGTTTTCTTTTTGGATTTCTTGGGTGAGTTGTCCACGGTGTTCAAACTCGTAGGGAAGCATGCTAGTGGTCGGATAATCCTTGATATGCTTCACATCGCGGCCTCTTTCGATGACCAAAGTTTTTACACCATGTTCGGTAAGCTCCTTTGCCGCCCAACTCCCTGATAAGCCAGAGCCAATGACAATGGCTTGGAAAGTTCTTTCTTTTACTGCGTCTATATTGAGATTAGCCATTGATTCTTTCGGGTTTGAGGTCTGAGATTAATACTGCTCCCTGATAATCCCCGGGAATCAGGGAATAGGGTTTCACTTGGGTTTGGATATATTCAGACATCATGAATCCCTGTACGGTGAAGCGCTTGGCCATTCCGATAAACTCTTTGGTAGCTTTCTGAGGATCTTCAGGTTTGGTATTTTCGGGCAATTCTATTGCCAAAGCAGCTTTCACCACAGCTTCCTTGCCTGACTGATCTAATTTTGCAAATGCAGATCCCCCGCTTTTTTTGCTGAAATCTTCAAATCCCTGCAGTCCCTGCATAAAGGATTTCTGACCATCTGCATCAATGCAATCGTTGACCATGACAAGGATAAAGTCCTGCACTTCTATGTCGGCAGCACTTTTGATGTTTCCGACAGGAATGATAGTTCCGGCAATATCTTTCAACAACTGTTGAAGCGAAGGGGTAATTTGGAGGTTTTGGTAAGCAGTGAGGATGTCTTCCTTGGAGAAATCACAGGATGGCACCAACACCAAACCACCGGTAATCAAGGCAAGGCTCCGGAGGGCGTCTCTTCTTTTCATGGTAAGGTCATTAGGGTTGAATTATTATCAAGGTAAAAAGGTAAAACGATTTAGGGAAATTTCATAGCCTATTTGTATAAAGGAAATGTGGGCTAGTTGGGAGCATAATTTAGTGAATGATATTTGGTGGAAAAACTTAGCCTGTTTGATAGATAAACTTTAAAAATATGAGTTTAAAAATTATTAAGTACTCTTTTAATTTCAACTCTTGGAGTACCAAAATTTATCAATAAACCGAAATCCATGTTACAGGCTTTGAGATAATTTAGTATTTGGGCCAGGTGGATGTCCTCCAATGCTTTGGTAGCTTTTAATTCCAAAATAATTTTATTTTCAACTAATAAATCTGCAAAATATTCTCCCACTACCTTATCCTCATAAAAGACCTCCAAGGGATATTGTTGCTTGACATTCAACCCACTTTTTGTCAATTCATAGGATAGGGCATTTTGATAAACTTTTTCCAAGAAACCATTTCCCAAGGTGTTTGAAACTTTGAAGGATTTTCCGATTATCTCCTTCGTGATTAAATTGATATCGTCCATTTTACCAAAATTTTTGTGAGATTAAAAATATCAAACAAAATCAAATTGATTATGAAATTAGTCGACTAATGTCGTTTAGGAAAAAAATTAAACCACAGATGGACACAGATGCTTGACCAAATTTATCCTTCTGCAATCCAAAAAGTTATATCATACAAGTCAAGAAAGGAAAATGAATGTTACGGTTGATTTTTTTAATCTGTGTTCATCTGTGAAATCTGTGGTGAAGCATAAGTTTTTACCACAGATGGACACAGATGAACACAGATGCCTTACATAATCTACAATTCATCGATGCAGTCACTTTCCGCTTACAATCCTCTAAAGGATAAAGAAAAAAATAATGAGGTTATTTTTTATCTGTGCTCATCTGTGGTGAAGCATAAGTTTTTACCACAGATGGACACAGATGAACACAGATGCCTTACATAATCTACAATTCATCGATTCAGTCACTTTCCGCTTACAATCCTCTAAAGGATAAAGAAAAAATTAATGAGGTTATTTTTTATCTGTGCTCATCTGTGGTGAAGCATAAGTTTTTACCACAGATGGACACAGATGAACACAGATGCCTTACATAATCTACACTTCATCGATTCAGTCACTTTCCGCTTACAATCCTCTACAGGATAAAGAAAAAATTAATGAGGTTATTTTTTATCTGTGCTCATCTGTGAAAATCTGTGGTTGAAAATAATTCTTTCACTTCGTTAACACACCGACTTCGGCAAAAGAAGCAGGCTGGTTATCTGTTGTGGAAAGGGATTTGAGTTTGATAAAGCGGACTGAGTACGACGCAAAGCTGACCACCTGCTCGATGGGATTGTTCTTGATATTTGAAAACTCCCCTGAGATCAAAGTCTTCCAAGATTTTCCATCCATACTTCCCTCAAAAACATATTTCGAAATGACCCCACTCATAAACCTATTCTGTGGAGGCCAATAGGTAAAACCATTGATGGTAATGGATTCTCCCAAGTCAATGACTACTTCGTTTTGCTCACTTGCCCAAAAGGTCTGTGAATCTTCGTCAATCACTTTTGTAGCCTTTTCGTCTTGGTTGATCACTTTCCACTTGGCTTTGGGGATATCAAGGTGACGGACCAAAACCTCACTTTTCTTTCCACTTTGACTGTCAAAGGCCATAGCTTTAAGGGTGGTTGGTTCAGAAACGGCTATCGGATTTTCATATTTGTTACTGTTTTCATTGGGTTCTGAACCATCCATGGTATAGTAAATTCCCACTCCTTTTTCAGGAACTTGGAGTGTAACTTCTCCGGTTTTGGACCTGATCAACTCCGGTTCCGTGACGAGTTTTGGCGCATAGAATATGCCGATATTGGAAATTGTCGGACTGGCTTTTGCATCGGTGATTGTAAACCGAACTTGCTTCGCCAGGATGTCATCAAACCTCAAAATCCTCTTGATCCCCACCGTGGTTCCCTGATAGATTTGCTCCCAACCTTTTTCTGTTTCCACTTCCAAAGTAAAAGACTTGATGCGCTGTCCCAAAGGAATATATTCCTGTGCCACAAACCTGTTGATCAAAGTCGGTTCAGACAAGGTCAAAACAATACTGCTCTCAATTACCCCATCTTCCGTAGCCCAATAGCTTTCCTTGTCCTCATCAGTGATGTTAATTGCTTCAAATCCTTTTCCCCGCTCATTGGTTGCTGATACTTTGCCGGTTTTTGCAAGGTCGACAGCAAAATCTTCCCTGATTTTATCCGCCAGTTTCATAATCTGCTCCACGTCTTTTTCGTGGATCAAACCCCGTCTATCCACAGGAAAGTTGATGAGCAAAGAACTGTTTTGACCGATGCTCTTGTAATAAATCTCCAACAACTGTGGCAAAGTCCGGACTTTATGGTCTTCATATTCGTGGTAATACCAACCCGGCCTAATTGAGACATCTGACTCAGCCGGAACCCAATGCGTCCCATTTTCTTGGCCTGAAGCAAATCTCTCCGGATAGTCAGGCATCCCGGCGTAAACAGAATCCCGCATCAGATTTCCCCATGTAGTCTCGTATGCAAACCCATGTTCATTGCCAACCCAACGTACGTCGGGTCCACCATCGCTGAACATCACTGCTCCGGGCTGTAATTCACGGACAAGGTTATACGTGTTTTCCCAATCGTAATATGTCAGCTTATCCACTGTCCGAACTTCATTGGCCCCACCATAATAGCCGTCACCGCCATTTGCCCCGTCAAACCAAACTTCAAAAATATCCCCATAATTGGTCAGCAATTCGGTCAACTGATTTCGCATGTAGGTGATGTATTCCGGTTTGCCATAATCGGCATGGTTGCGGTCCCAAGGGGAATAATAAATCCCGAATTTCAGCCCGTATTCCTTACAGGCCTCCGACAGTTCACGGATGAGATCACCCTTGCCATCCTTCCAGGGGGAATTTTTTACCGAGTGCTCCGTGTAGGCGGAAGGCCAAAGACAAAAACCATCATGGTGCTTTGCTGTAATGATGATCCCTTTCATCCCTGCTTCTTTGGCGACTTTTGCCCATTGCCTTGGATCCAAAGCGGTCGGGTTGAATTCAGAAGGAAGTTCATCTCCCATTCCCCATTCCATATCCGAAAAAGTATTCATGTTGAAATGCACAAAAGCATAATATTCCAACTCATGCCAAGTAAGTTGTCTCGGGGAGGGAATTGGCTCCACGGGAGCCGGAGGGCTAACTTCTTTGCCTTCACAGGCCAAAAAAATCAAAAGTGGGAGGAGGTATTTTTTCATCATATCCAATTGAACAGGAATATTAACAAAAATACCCATGAACTGAAATACAAAAATGTTGAAAACCAGAATCCGATTTTGTACTTAGCACTTTTTAAAAAATATTTTGGGGAAATGTGATGACAATGAAGTTCAAAAACGATGAGGAAGTATCAAACCTCTCTTTTTATGAAAAATATCAAATCAATCCTCTTTTCAATCCTGCTTTTATTTGCCGTATCCTCATGCCAGGAAGACACCATTGATCCGATGCCGGGCCCGGGACCAATAGTAACAGAGTTTCCAAACACAGATGTAAATGTTGTATTGCCCGAAGGTACATCCATTGACCTTTCCAAGACAAAAATCCTGTCAGGATTTTCGGAATCTTCCGTTGACAATTCTGGGAAATCCAAAATCCGGTTTGCTTCAGGAACAACCAAGCTGGCTTTTTTGGTAGATGAAGAAGGCAATACACTGATGTCAGGTTTCATTTCTGATACCAAGAAAGAAATATCCATCGAAACGACAGCTTCAGTCTTGGTATATTTTGGATTGGGAATTTCCCTCCAGCCAAATGAAATCAAAAAGAAGTATCTGGATGGCTTTCAATCCATGAATGGGATGGCAGAATTTACCGACGCCCTTTCATCAGAAATGGCAACCAATCCTGAATTTCTACAGTCAGGAGGATTTTCTACAGCACTTGACCAATATGTAAGCACTTTTGAACCTGCAGATACCATCGACATTCGTGCAAAACAAATCCAAGTTGATCCCAATGGATTTAAAAGCGGTATTCAGGTTTATGAATTGGATCACCAAAATATCCAGATCAGAAATCAATACAGAAGAAGGGCACATGCTTTTGCTTATAAAACAGCATATAAAGATAAAGATGGCCTTGAAACCCTCATCAAAGACCGAATAGGAGGAACAGAAGCATCAATTAAGGATTTGCCAGTAAGCTCAACAGGTGCAATCACCTCTTTTACGGGAACCCTCAGAGATTGGGCTGCAGGAAAAGGAGCGGATTTTGCAATGACAGAAAACGGCCCTGTAAACCTCCCCATCCAAGATTCTGAATCCGAAGCCACATATAAAATCAGGATTATTGGACCCGGAACGGGCAATCTCGGAGGTTTGAGTCTGACCAGTGCAGAAAGGGACAAACTCAACAGACTGGTTTTAGAAACCTTTGCAATGGATTTTTTCCTTCCTTTAATTTTCGATGTGATAGGTATGAAGGATGTCCTTTCGATCCCTCAATCCAATTTTACAACCTTGATCACTGCCATAGACAATTTTGTAAAGTCTACCCCGATTATCGAAAAATTACTTGAAGACGGGAATTATGGAAAGGCGCTTCAGGAAGCAATGCTGTTAGGCACAAATGAATTCGCCAATGCTGCTTTTGATGATATGGTAAAAGCTGTGGCGCTTGGAGGTCTTGAAATGATCAGAGCAAACAAGGCGGAATGGGTGACAGAATCAGCTGAAGACATTGGAAAAAAAGCAAAAAGCCTCCTCAATGCGATGAAATACGCCGACATCATCATCAAGGTCGTGGACTACAACAGATTGATGAACCATATAGCCATGTCGGATTACAATGCGGAATTTACTGCAAAAGTAAAGGCTGACGACCTGGTGATGACACCTAGGGAGGAAACTATCACTACTTCCAAATATTATTCAGTAAAGGTAGAAACCAAGACAACCTTGGCAGATGGAGAATCTTTTGTCTATAAATGGTCAACACCAGGTAAATTTATTTACCTATGGCACCAAAGCAAAAAAAGTACTGAGGTAGAAACAAGTACTCCAACCATGACTTACAGAAGTGACACTAAAGCGGCAGACCTTTCTGATGACAACAATCCCGACCTTATCAAAGTAGAGGTATTTACCAAAAAAGGAACAACGCTGACAAGGATCGGTGATGCCGAAGCCAATATCAATGTCAAGAAGCTTAAGCTCGTCATGAAGCCGGACAATATCACACTTCAAGGTGGGCAAAACGTCAGATTATATCTGGAGCGGACAGATGGGGTAAATGACATCGTTCCAAATGTGGCCCTAGATTACAAAGTGGAATGGGAAACTGCCGGTGCTTATGGGAAATTTAACGGAAGACTAAGAAGTGCCACTACCATGGGTAATGCTTTGAATTATGAAGTGCTTGACGATGATGTGAGAGATGCCAAAGAATCGATTACAGCCAGGGTCTATTTCAAAGCAAAAGATGATACCCAGTGGTCATTGAGAGAAACGGTAAAAGGGACCATCAAAATCGATAACGATCCCAATAAGATAATTATGGATATTGCATTGGAGACAAGATCTTGGGACATCAGCACAGATAAGAGTTGTAACGTCGGAACAAACATGATGGCAGTTGTTCCTGTACACCCAAAAGCCAAAAAATACACCGTCACATTTTATGGTTTCAAAAAAGCATCAAGCTGGGAAAACAGAACCAGCTCCTGGCGTCCAGGTCAAACGCCTCCCGTCACCTACGGCTTCCCCGGAGCTGGCGAAAATCAGATTGTTGGCGGAAACTATTATTTTACTATCGGAAGGTCATGGGGCTCTGGGCCTATGAATTCTTCCTGTGGCTCATCCATTCCACGGTATGAGGCAGCCTATGCGGAATACGGTGGCAGGGCAAATATTGTGATTGAGATTGAAGATTAGGGTCTGACAAAATCACAATATTTTCCATAAATTACACTGATACAAACTTGGCCAAATCTTTAGGAACCCGAATTTTCTCCGGTATCCTTCAAGGTTTGGCCAAAATTTAGGCCATTTAATTTTCTGAGATGAAGCAAATAATGACCCTGCTTTTTTTTGTCTGCTTTCTCCCAAGCATACCACATGGACATGCACAGGTCGGCAAAAAAGGATTGGAATGGATAGACACCGCATTGGAAGAAGACAAATTGATCCCCGCCGATTCTGCTTTGAATGCACAGTTAATAGCCATTAAATCAGAGGGATTACTTGATTCCCTTCCTTTATATCTTTTTTATGTTGGGAGGATTGAAAATGAAAAATCGGGCAAAAGTAGGGCTATTGCAAAAGTAAAGGAGTTTATCACTGATTTCATTTTAAAAAAACAGGCCCTTAAACTCAACACACAGCTATACAGAGAAGCCGCAGGCTTCTATGAATATATCGGGGAATTGAATCTTGCTTACCAAGCCAACCAATCAGCATTTGAATGGGGACAAAAAGATCCGGAGTATTCAATCAAAGAGCTTGGCAAAATCCAAAACAACATGGGGACGCTTTCCCTTTACCTGGGAGACCGCCCCAAAGCCCAGGAACATTTGCACCAGGCCATTGCCCTATACAGAAAAGAATCCGAATTAGATCCAGAATCCCTTTACCTGAGTTATAACGGTCTCGGAAATATGCATTGGTATGGTTCCAGGATGGATTCCGCGGAGTATTATTATTTGGAGGCCTTGAAACAATTTGAGTCCATGTCCGATATTCCGAGAAACAAGTATTACAGACCGGCTATGGTGCTTAATAACCTTGCGGCAGTGCAATCTGTTTTCGGGAAAACCTCCGCCGGAATCAAGTCTATGGAACAAACCATCAAACATCTTAGTTCTTATATCAAAGCCATGGATGATGTACAGGAAATCGCAAAAGGCAAAGAATTTCAATACCAGGCCATTGACAACCTCGCGGGCATGCATAAAGGAGTTGGCAATTATTCCAGGGCAAAGGATTTGCTGGAATATGCTTACGAACAAAAAAAATTAAATTTTGGGCCGGAGAGTCCTGAGGTATTCAAGTCCCAGATCTTGCTCGGACAGATGTATCATGCCATCCATGAAAATGAACTTGCTGAAAATTTCCTGCTCGATGGACTTGCGCTGATCGAAAAACTTGGCAGTGACTACCTGTTTTGGCAAGCTGATGCTTTTCATACTTTGGCAAAAATCAAGGAGGAGCAAGCCGAAAGCCAGTCTGCCCTTCATTATTATCAATTGGCGGATTCGATTTACCAACAATTTTTGGAAGGTCAATTTGATAACATCTACCTGGATTTTTTGACAAGCGCATCCACTTTTTATGCAGAATCAGGATTATCCGCTCAAGCAAAAAACACAGGCAAAAAAGGTTTGGATTATGTCATCCAAAACCAGGGGATAAACAGCCTGCTAGCCTTCCACCAAATGCTAAACCTGGCAGATATCCATTATATCCTGAAAGAATATACCCAGTCCCTTCGCCTGAGTGGAGAGGCTCTTCAGATCATGGACGGGCAGTATGATGCTGAAATGACTTGGCTGGATTCGGTAAATACCGAGGTCAATAAACCGAGAGCAATGCTCATCAGGGCAAAATCTTCCTATGAACTCCAGCCAACAAAAGATGTGGAGTTTTTAATAGTATTAAAGGAAAGTATAGACGAAGCCATCCTCATCCTCGAAAAAAGAAAAACAGCGCTCACCTCTGATGAAGACCTGAATATACTCCTTTCAGAAAATCGTGAGCTGTTCGATTTCTCCAAAAAGATTGACCTCGAACTCCACAATCTCACCGGAGATGAAAAATACCTGAATGATTTTCTCAGCCGACATGAATCCTCGATTTACAACAAGGTAAGGGCACGGTTGCAGAAAGTGGACAACGTGAAATTTGCGGATCTGCCCCAATCAGTTCAGGAGAAAGAAGCAGCTATCAAAGCCAACCTCATCCAATCCCTCAATCAGGAATCCTCTGATATCCAGCCTTTCTTGATGGCCAGTCAAGAATGGCAAAGTTTTCTGGATTACCTCAAGACTGATTTTCCCACATATTTCCAGTTTAGATACGCCAATATTTCAAGCTCTTTGGACAACATCCAAAAAAACATACCGGAAAACACCTCCGTGGTCAGGTATATTTTTGTCGGTCAAAGCCTGTCTGCCATCATCATAGATCAGCATAAAAAAATACTGATTCCCCTTGATTACAACCCAATCCAAAATCACATCCAATCTCTGCAGCAACATTGGAACGACCAGGTAGCTACCATCACCAAACTGGAGGAACTATACCGTTATCTTTGGAGACCGATTGAAAATCAACTTTCGCACGATAAGGTCATCATCATACCTGATGGTCAATTATTCAATTTAAGTTTTGAAATATTGACACCTCAAAAAATTCAATCTTATGCTGATTTGGCAGAAAAAAGCCTCATTTCAAAATACACCATCAGTTACCATTACAGTTCTTTATTGCTTGAAAAGCCCGCGCAAACCCAGACTTATAACTCAAACTTTGTTGCTTTTGCACCTGGGTTTTTTGACAGGATGAAATCTGAGTATGTTTCCAATGTTTCAGATTCCCTTTATCTCGACAAAGCTTATCTGACATTGATTCCACAACCTTTTACCCAGGAACTTGTCAAAAGGATCAAGGGAATATTTGGTGGTTCTCTATTTGTAGAGGATGAATCCACAGTATCCAAATTCCGGGAGTCGGCCGGATTGAACAGGATCATCCACATCGGAACACACGCAGAATCCAACAACCTCAGTCCGGCATATTCCCGACTCATATTCTCAAAAGAAACAGCCGGAGAAATTTCGCTAGAGGATAACTCCTTATATGCATTTGATATATATAACATCGACCTCAAAGCCAAGTTGGCAGTACTCACAGCCTGCGAAACCGGAAAAAATACCCTAGATCCTGGAGAAGGCATGCTTTCTCTTGCACATGCATTCAATTACGCAGGGAGCGAAAGTTTGCTGATTGGGCTTTGGCAGATAGACGAAAAGGCAAGCAGCATCATCGTGGAGGAATTTTACAAAAACCTATCAGAAGGATTGGACAAAGCTGAAGCACTCCAAAAAGCCAAGCTAAATTACCTCTCTATTTCCAAAGGAAGAGAATTGTCTCCTGATTTTTGGGCAGGGTTGATTTTGATGGGAGATCCGAGTCCCATGGTTTTTGACAAGTCGGTCAAATGGTGGGTTTATCTGATGGTGATGGCAGTATTAGCCATCCTGCTAATCGGATGGAGAAGGTATCGGTTTGCAAAAGGAAAATAAATTCGGGATTTATTGATGACATTTTGGAGTAATCCCGATGTCATTAAAAATCCATTGCTCACCAAAACCTTTTCACCATGAAATCTCAATCCTTAACCAAAACCTTGTTTCGCTCCATCGTCTTTTTTGGCATTTTATCGATTTACTTTTGGTCATGCAGTCCAAAAGAAGACGCTGACCCCACTCCAGCCAAGCCTGTAACCCAAGTAGACATTCCCGTGATTGATGGGAAGATAGAAGCTTTTCTAGCCTCCTACAAAATCCCCGGGGCATCTCTTGCCATTTCTAAAAACGGAAAACTAGTCTACAAAAAAGGGTATGGAAAAGCCGATGTGGAAGGCAATGTGGACATGACTACCAACCACCGCATGCGGGTGGCGAGTGTGTCCAAGACTTTTACCGGAGTGGCTATCATGCGGCTGGTGCAGGCTGGAAAACTAAGCCTTGAGGACAAAGTATTTGGAGCTGACGGAATTTTGGGTACCACCTATGGAAAAAAAGCCTATAATGACCGGGTAAAAAGCGTGACTGTCAAAAACCTCCTTCAAATGACAACAGGAGGCTGGGTTTTACCCAATGACCGGGATGCCATCGATTCGAATCCTGCGATGAACAATACCGCTTTTTTCAATTGGATGATGGACAATGCGGTTTTAAAATACAATCCTGGTTCCCAATATTGGTACATCAATACCAACTACTTCATCGCCGCTAGAATCGTCGAAAAGGTTTCGGGGAAGTCATTTTACCAATTTATGTTGGATGATTTTCTCACCCCGTTAGGGATCAAATCAGCAGTATATGGAAAATCGGCCATGACAAACCTTCATCCCGATGAGACCAAATATTACGGGCAGGGAGGAACAAAAGGATATGAATATAACCTCAACATAGAAAGAAGGGATGGAGATGGAGGATTGGTAATCAACGCCTCTGACCTATTGAAATTTGTCTTGGCCATTGATGGGAATCCAAGTCGTCCGGATATTTTGGATGCCTCCACTTTTCAAAAATTCATTGAAGGTTCAGGACCGGCACCATTGAATCCCAACTTCGGCAACGGAATCCTAAAATGGAATACCAGGTATCTATTTTATGGCGCACTTCCAGGTACCCGGTCTTCTTATATGACAGAAAACAACGGCATGGCTGTGGCATTGATATTCAATGGAAACGCTGATTATACCAACAACTCTGTTTATAACCCATTTGCACAGGCCCATCAGGCACTTTTGGTGGACCTGATTACCAAGGACCTCAATGTTTACTTGGACATTGATCAGTTTTAAGATGAAATTAATTTTTTTATCACTGGGACGACCAACCCTTAATCGGCCAAGTTCTCTTGGCCGATTTTTTTTTGAATAATTGATGACATTTAAGGTTTGTTTCGATGTAAGTATATAAGACTATTAAGAAATTCAGTTTGTAAAAAAGCCGTTAAATAGTATATTTCTGTAATGTTTTGAATCATGCAGGAACCTACTTTTAATCCTTTTACCCAAGATGAATTGATCCTTGGAATCAAGTCAAATGAGCCAAAAGTGCTCAAATGGCTTTACCAATCCCAATACCCAAAAATTGAAAAATATGTGGCAGCCAATAACGGTGATGAAGATCAGGCCAAGGATATATTTCAGGAAGCTTTCATAACAGTTTGGAACAATGTCAGGTCAGATAAATTCATACCCGAAAACGGTACTGCAGTCACAGGATATTTGTATCAAATCGCAAAAAACAAATGGTTGGATTACCTAAGGTCATCCAAATATCAAAAAACCACCAACCTCGATACCAAACATGACAGGTCTGAAGAGGAGGAAGGAAATTCGGAATCCTTGCAAAACCACATGGAAGCCGAATTCAAAAAATTGGGAGAAAACTGCCGGGAAATCCTGAAAAGGTTTTACTTCCAAAAGCAAACCATGGAGACCATCGCCAAGGCTTTCCAGTGGACGGAGGCAACTGCCCGAAATAACAAATACAGGTGCATTCAGCGCCTCAAAGAAAAAATGAATACCCTAAATAATTAGAAAATTGGACTCTAACAATTTATACTCGCAACAGGAATTTGAAAGAATTGAAAGCTACATCCTGGGTCTGATGACCGAAGAAGAAAAGCTTTCCTTTGAATCAGAACTGAAGATTGACCAAAACCTCAAGACCAGATACGAAGACATCAAGGTCCTGTTACAGGAGGTAGAATTGGCTTCTCTGAAGGACAGCATGGAAGTGTTCCATGCCGAATTGAAATCTTCCACTCCGGTAGTCCCGATCAATTCCAAAAAACCATTTACCTGGAAGCCACTTGCTGTAGCTGCTTCCCTGCTTTTTCTATTGGCGATTACGCTTTGGGTCTTTTTGGGCAATACTACTGAGAATGAAAAATTATTCACGGCCTATTACCAACCAGATCCCGGTATGGTGACAGCGATGGGTACCAATTCTAATTATGAATTTGACCGCGGTATGGTGGATTACAAAACCGGGGATTATCAGGCAGCCATCACAAGGTGGGAAAAACTATTGGCACAAAAACCACATAACGATACCCTCAATTACTTCCTTGGCTCTGCGCTCCTCGCTGTAGGTGATGATAAACTTGCCCTACCATTCCTTCAAAAAACTCTTGAAACCGAAAGCGGAATTTTCCTAAAAGAGGCATCTTGGTATCTTGGGCTCGCCTATCTAAAATCAGGAAATAATGCCGAAGCATTAAAATACCTCCAAAATTCAGGAAGGGAAGAAGCTGCTGAAATTATTGAAAAACTGAAATAAGCCATTTTGTGACTTCTTCACAAAGCAATTTCGGCAATGTTTTTCCAGTAAAATTTTTTCAAAGAAGATAGCAATTTGGAATTTTTAGGCATCAATCCCTTCAAATTTTATAATTTGCCCCCATGCGACATACTTCTTACATAGAAATCAGCAGACAGGCTTACGGGAAAAACATGGATTTTTTGAAATCAGATATAGGTCCAAAAACCGAAATATCCGTAGTCGTCAAAGGAAATGCCTACGGTCACGGTATTGAAAATATTGTAGCTTTGGCAGAAGAAAACGAAATCAAGCACTTCAGCACTTTTAGCGCAGATGAAGCCTTGCGGGTACATGAAGCAAGCAAATCAAACAGTGAGGTGATGGTCATGGGGATGTTGGAAAATGAGGATTTGGAAGAAATTATCAGGAAAGGAATCAGCTTTTATGTCTTTGAATTTGACAGATTGAAGGAGGCAATAAATGTCGCCAAAAAGATACAAATCAAAGCCAAAATCCATGTTGAGGTAGAAACGGGATTTCACAGGACGGGATTTGAATGGGAAGAAAAAGAAGCATTGTTGGAGATTCTGAAAGAAAATGCCGAACAACTTTCACTCAAAGGATTGTGCACACATTATGCCGGGGCGGAAAGTATCAGTAACTATGTCAGGGTCCGAAAACAGATCAAACAGTACAAAAAATTCAAACAGTGGTTTGATGCACAAAATATCTTTTTTGAAAAATACCATACCGCCTGTTCAGCGGCTACTTTGTTGTATCCTGAAACAAAAATGGACCTTGTCAGGATTGGAATAGCTTCTTATGGTTTTTGGCCAACACAAGAAACTTATATGTACAGGTTTCAATCATTGGCAGAAAACAATAAAAACCCGCTCAGGAGACTCATCAGCTGGAAAAGCAGCATCATGAATACAAAGTCTGTCAAGATGGGGGAATTCATCGGATATGGTTCCAGCTATATGGCTCCTCGAAATATGGAGATCGCGTTGGTCCCGATCGGGTACGGACATGGATACAGCAGATGGCTGAGTAATCAGGGCAAAGTCCTGATTTCGGGTAAGATTGTGCCTGTTACCGGAACAGTGACCATGAACAGTATTGCTGTGGACATCACAGACTTGGAACAAGTTCAAAAAGGGGATGAGGTCGTCATCATCGGTGTTCAGGGCGACCATGAAATCACCGTCGCTTCATTTGGAGAGTCAAGCCAACAGGTGAATTATGAATTGCTTACAAGATTGCCATTGGATATCCCAAGAAGGATTGTGGACTAAGCCTCAGGAACGAAAAATCAAAAGACTTTGAATCCTTGGGCGGTGGGGTTCAATGCAGAGGACTTCCCAAAAGATACAATTTGTTGCCTCCTTTTCCTTTCAATTCGCCCATTTCCCAGCTGTAGCTTTTGTCCGATAATCCTTGAATCAAATCTTCCATATCTTCTAAAGTGTAGGTTCGGGCATTGGAAACAGCCCCGTCCCAAGCGATGAATAGGGGAAGTATCGGAATCAGGTAAGTAAAAACCAATTGTTGCCAGGACATGGGACGCACCAAAGGAGTAAAAATAAAGGTCATGATAAAAGCAAAAGGCATTGCCAGCCACCAAAGAAAAATGGGAACGGAGTTGTCAGAAATTTCAAAAATCAGGATAGGCTGATTGGCCTCTTTGGCATTTTTCAATATTTTTCTGGCCAGCTCCGGTTTCATGTGATGCATGCTGCTGACCATAGTCCTCAGGCCAACCAAACCCTTGCGAACCTGTGTAGCGTCTAGTGGGTCAGTAAGATAAGCTACCGACGCATCATTTTTTTGATTGATGGATTTTGCAGCTTCATGGTTGGGATACAAGTCACTCAGCATCAACTTGAGATCAGGAAATCTTCCAGAAGTCCTGAGGTTTTCTGCCACATCCAGCATCGGACCACCACTTCCTGAACAGAGATCCAAAATCAAAAGAGCTTCCGATTTTTGCAAACCTTTTTCCACCAGTTTTTCCAATAGACCTGCTGTCCCAAGGATTTTATGAAAGGTCATGATATACCGCGTCATCAATACCCTGATCCAATCCGGAAACCAAGGCATGTCCTCAAATTCAAACAGGTGGATTCTTTTCATTTCATGATAGAATATTGATCAAAAAGCACCATTTATCATTTTGCAGATTGAATTTACTTAATTTTTTGCGTAGTTTTTAAAAACGAAAATCTGTGCTCTGACTTTTTTTCGGATTTTGATTTAAATATCTTATCTAGTTCATATTCAGGTATTTCGGATTCCATACTCCGCTTTATAAGTCTAGGAGTTGGCTGTCCAAAGACAAAGTTTTTATTCCCAAAAGATCAGATTTAATTCCAAATGAAACGCCTTGAATTACGATTTAAAATGAAATAAATTATACCCCTGTCCCAGTAGGCTTAATCTTTAAATCAAATAATGAATCAATCCAATAACCGTCGCTCATTTCTCAAAAAGACTACTGCCATGCTCGGGGCTTTTTCGGCAAACAGTATTTTTAACGAGCTTCATGCAGCAGAGTGGGATAACTTGGAGAAAACTTACCATGGCCGCGATGCCGTGGAAATGGCATCCAATGAGGATTATTGGGCAGTAATTCAGCAGGGGTATTCAGCAAGCACTGCCCCCATCGTCATGCTCAATAACGGGGGCGTATCCCCAAGTCCGATAGTAGTACAACAAGCTGTGGAGCGGTTTAATCAGATGACCAATCTGGGTCCTTCATACTTCATGTGGCAGATTTTGGACCAAGGGAGAGAAAATCTCCGTGAAAGCCTCGCCAAGTTAGGTGGCTGCTCACCGGAAGAAATAGCGATCAACCGCAATGCCACAGAAGCCTTGGTGACGGTCATCTATGGCTTGGATCTCCAAAGAGGAGATGAAGTGATCGGGAGCCATCAAGATTATCCTAACATGATGCAGGCTTGGAAACAGCGGGAAATGAGGGAGGGCATAGTGTACAAACAGCTTGATTTCGAATTTCCTATAGAAGATGATGAACAGATCGTAAGGGCCTACCAAAATGCCATCAGCCCAAAAACCAAAATCATCCATGTAACCCACGTGGTCAATTGGACCGGTCAGATCATGCCCGTCCAAAAGATCGCAAGAATGGCCCATCAAAAAGGCATAGAAGTCATAGTAGACGGAGCACATTCTTATGGCTTATTGGAATTCAATATTCCTGATTTGGAAGGTGACTACTTTGGTACCAGCCTCCACAAGTACCTTTCCGCACCGATTGGCAGCGGTATGCTTTGGGTCAAAAAAGAAAAGATCTCCAAGGTTTGGCCTTTGATCTGTGCAGGGGATCCAAAATCAGGAGATATACGAAAATTTGAAAATCTCGGGACAAGAAGCTTTCCCATCGAGCAGGGAATCGGGGAAGCCATTAACTTTCACAATGCCATTGGCACGAAAAGAAAAGAGGAAAGAGTCAGGTACCTGAAAGATTATTGGGCTACCAAAGCATTAGAAATCCCAAAACTTAAGCTTCATACTTCTTTAAAAAAGGAGTACAGCTGTGCCTTGGCCTGCATCTCAATAGATGGGCTAAGCCCATCTGAAATCTACTCTCAACTGATCAAATTGGGCAAAATCCAAACTTCACCCATTGCATTGGGTAAACTGAATGTGGTCAGAATCTCACCCCATGTGTATACCAAGATTTCGGATTTGGATAAATTGGTGGAATGCCTGTCAAAAATTTCAAAGGGATAGAAATCCGATTTCAATAACTTATGGTTTTGAAATCTTGCCCGCCTGCAGGACCTCCAGTTCTCGCGAAAGGCTCTTCAGGTCCTGCATCATAAGGTTGATCTGTGAACCAAGCTGATCGTACATACTTGCCCTTTCCACAAGTTCATCGCTGAGGTAAATACCTCCGGATCCAAAAAACTTTCCGACCAATTCCTTTTTCTCTTTGGGATTAAGGCTATCAAAAATTCCCAAACCCATCCATTTTTCGATGATTTCTTCTCTTTTTGAAATTTGTACTTCCTTTTCCGGGTATATATAATTGAGATAGTACCAAACCGAAGCAGGAAAATACTTAGAGGCTGTCGGTCCCTCCCAAATTTCCTGAAGGTGGTTGCGTTCATGGTTAAAAGTGACCTTTTTCTTGTTGACCAAAATCATCACACCCAAAGTCGCTCCGGCAATA
The DNA here is from genome assembly GCF_024741135.1 of Aquiflexum gelatinilyticum. Classification (GTDB taxonomy): domain Bacteria; phylum Bacteroidota; class Bacteroidia; order Cytophagales; family Cyclobacteriaceae; genus Cognataquiflexum; species Cognataquiflexum gelatinilyticum. Next base: position 266,465 of record NZ_JANSUY010000002.1, on the reverse strand, counting down.
CCTGTGGCAAGGGCAATGTATTCACCGGTATTTCCCTGATCAAGATATACAGTAGTCAGGATCGCCCCGGCTGCGCCGATGATAATGGAGGAGACCGTCAATTTGGTATCTGTATCTCCTTCTTTTGCTTTGAGGTAATTGGCGATTTGGTCAATGCGCTCCTCTTCACATCCAAGTTCGGCCGACTCCGAGGAAATTTCAAGCTCCGCAAATCCGATTCTTTGGGAAAGTTTCTGATACAATTCCAAGTGGCTAATCCTGTTTTCTAATGTTGGATTGGCGTAAAAAGCTTCCAAGCTGATGATGTACCTTTCCAACAATTCCAAAATCCCCATCGCATTTGCGACGTTGAGGCTATTCTTGGAAAAGTTTTTTTGAAGGCTTTCGGGCAATGACAGGCTATGCAGGGGTGCAGGGATCTGGTCCTCTTGATAATCATAGAAAAATTCCTGAAAGCAATTGCTCTTGTCAAGACGTAGGTTGATATTCGAATCCTGAACACTCGCACAAGAAGCGAACAAAAAAACCAAACTGAGGTATAAACCAAAAAGACCCGGTCTCATGAGTGTGATTTGTTTTTTCTTCTGAGATACATGACTAAGATAAAAACCATAGCACCAGCAATGTAAAAAGGCCATAAGGTCACCAATCCTACAAAAACAGTCAAAAATACCTGCCAGCCATTATCCAAAGCATTGATAATGCGTACCCAAAAACCCTTCTTCTTATCTGAGTTCAATTCATAGGGCAGTTCTTCATAAAACTGCACCTGAATCAAACTGAATTTAATCTGCTTGCTGAGGTAGTTGAACTGCCCTTCCATCATCTCAATGTCTGTTCTGACTTCGTTGAGGTTCCGCTCGATTTCCAAGATGTCTTTGACTTCATTTGCCTTGTATAATATTTCTCTATACCTCTTTTCAAGTTCAAGTTTATTTTGGATCCGGCTTTGCAGGTCATAGTAGCGCTCGGTCACATCATCTACATTGGAGTATTTGTTTTCGACCCTGAAGGCTATTCCCGAAATCGCATTCAGCAGGCTGTCGTACCTGTCGGAAGGAACACGGATACTGAGGTTATAGCTTTTTCTGAATTGGTCGTTGTTTTGGGTTTCATTCTCCAAATAGGCCTCGTATCTACCAAGCATACCTTTGATCTGCTGAAAGTCTTTTTCCAAATCTTCTGATTGGAAATTGATCCCTCCTGAGCGGACAAGTTTCTGGCTGATTTCGGGGGAAAGAAGTTTTGAATCTGAAGGAGGTGCTTCTTGTCTGCTGATAGGTATCTCTTGGACTACTTCAAAATCTGAAGAGACAAAATCTACATTTTCAGATGGACTATTGGAACAGGCGGCAACAATAAACGCCAAAGCAAAAAACAGCTTCATAGAATACAGGTTAAAATTCAACCAAAATTTAAGTAAAAAGAACTTAAAAAAATCGTGTTTGATCTACCGTGAAGGAAAACTTGTTTTGGATTGAAAGGGAAAAGGAAAGAAAGGGCTTCTTGTCAGTTATAGTCTTTGGGGGTAAATCTCAATTCAAAAAGTGACTCCATGTTTTTATCCTTGTAATCATATACCATAGAAGCCTGGTTTTCTTTAAAATACTTGAGATCCGGATTGTTTTTGATGTTATCCAATATCTGTTCCCTGAAAAATTCCTTCAACTCATTTTCCTCAAATTTCCCCTTTTCCATGTTTACCAAAGTATAATGGTAGACAAAAATCTCACCCCTTTTGACAGAGGTACGTTCAAGGCGGATGTTTTCATCTATCATGATGGGGGTAGACTGGTTGATTTCCTGAGAAAGTGAATACAGCTGCCTGTCAAAAATAGAGTCAGTAAAGAAGAGTTTTTTAATTGCAAATGCACCGGTCAAAATGATTATCAATCCAAAAAACAGGATGATTTTTTTTCTTTTGGAAGCCATTTCCTTGGCTTTGGGATTAGAGGGGATCATTGGGTAGCTATTAAGGTGGCTGAAAATTACCTAAATATTTTGGAAATGTATCAAACAGGAAAGCTGGGATTCACCCATTTTTTGACTTTTGTTACCTCTCATAAAACTCAATCGGCAATCCATCCGGATCAGAAATAAAAGTGAATCTTTTTCCTGTAAACTCATCTGTTCGGATCGGTTCATAGGATACTTTGTGTTTTTCCATCACTGCCAATACAGCCTCAAGGTTATCCACAGAAAAAGCCAAATGCCTCAAGCCGGTCGCTTCGGGCCTCGAAAGTCTTTTTGGCGGATCGGGAAAAGAAAAAAGTTCGATGATATACTGCCCATTCAAGGCCAAATCCAACTTATAGGAACCACGCTTCTGTCGGTAAACTTCCCGGATGATTTCCAAGCCTAAAATTTCGGTGTAGAATTGCTTTGATTTGGCATAATCCGAACAGATGATGGCAATATGGTGGACATTTTTGAGCAAGTAGTTCATCTGTTTTGGCTAAATTTAACCCGATCAAGATAAATAATATCCCAGGTATGCCCATCCAAATCTTCAATTCTTCTGATCTGCATATATCCTTCATCAATCATTGGGATTGGTTCTTTTCCTCCTGCTTCCAATCCTTTGTTCAAAATTTCGTTGACTTGGTCGAGGCCTTCTACGGGCAGTGTAAAAGAAGCATTAATATAGGTTTTAGGGTCAGATATTGTTTTTCTGTTGTACAATCTGAATACCTCCATCGTCTGTAGCATCACATAGATCTGTTCGCTCCAAACCATACATTTTTGTTGGTTGTCAGAGAAAAGAGGGTCGATAGAAAATCCCAATTGCGTGTAAAAAACCTGTGATTCTTCTAGGTTTTGAACTGGAAGGTTAATAAATATTTGTTTCATTTTTAATGATCGGAAAAATCAATCTAAAACCGGATACAGATTTGTCAAGAATCATTTTGATTATTATTATTCCAATATAAACCCTTTTGAACGAGGTCAAATAGGAATATAAAATCCTAATTGTTTCTTACTTTTTCTTTTCCCAATCCCTTATTGCATTTCCAAAGGCTACAGCATTTTCAGGCTTGAGTTCATCCCATTCACGGCCACACCAAAGTCCATTCACTCCAGCTTCCAATGCCTTGGTCACTACTTCATATACCTGGCTTGGAGAGACATTACAATCATATCCAGGCATATCAAATCCTGGTCGGGCATAAACCAAAGCCTCACCATTTACCCTTTTGACAGCCCTGCTGCATTCTTGGAAAACATAATCGGAACTGAATGCAGTATCCTTTTCCAGATGCTGATGAAGTGTTGGTTCCAACTCCGGGTCATAGCCCAACATGCTCAGGTACATGGGATAGGAATACCGCTGATCCGCATCACCAAACAGAATTTTCTCATAATTGCGCTGGTAATGTCCAAGAGATCGGCGCCCCATGCTATCAAAGTAAACAGCCACGCTCAACCAATCAGAATAGGGTCCCATTTTTCCATAATCCCAAGAGGCGCGCATCATCAAGTCCCAAGTCATGCCATGATCAATATGCCAACCTACCTGAATGTTGGGATTGATATTTTTGATCTGTGTGTATATACGCTTGCGCTGGTTTTCCCGGGAATCCATCCAAAATTGCTCCCATTTAAGCATATCTGGATATTGAAATAGGAGGCGCATAAAAGCAGTAAAATTACCGTCAATTGGCTTTTTTCCTGCATTAATGCTGTTGCCATAATTTTGGAGTTCAATGAGTCCCTTCCTTGCGCCTTCTATACCAATGTTTCTTTCAGCAGCCAATTTGAGGCAATGCTCACAAAAGCAGGTTCCCGCTGTATTTTTTCCCAATGCAGCCAGGAAAGGACCGGCCCTTTCCTGCCCAAACTTAAATCCATGAAGGTAAGGATGGGCTTTTACCAGATCCTCAATTACGGCTTCCCAATAGCGGATATAACCTGGATGGTTGAAACACACATTTTTCCCTTTTTCGCCATGGACATCCACTTCCGCAAATTCCTCAAAACCCGGTATGGCTCCTGTAATGACATAAGGTTCAAGAATGCGGGCATACACTTTCATTTTCCTCGGCTCAGCCTCAGCCCATAATTCATCCAAAACATCACGGCCTGCATATTTGGCTGTCGGATCTTGCTTGCCCATTTCTGGGTTTGGATACAAAGCCGGATCAGATTTCCCCCATATGTTGGTGTATTCTTTACCGTTTTCATCGGTTTTTGGTCGGAAATTTTTTTGATACTGATTAAATACGTGGTCATGGCTAAATGTCATGACGGTATTAATCCCGGCCATTTCCTGCATGGCATCGAGGCTATTTGCTATTCCCTTGTCAAACAGATACTCGGGTAAAACGGGAGTGCCGATAAAAAAGCCACTATTTTGGTTTGTCTGCTTACCCCATGCCCGTGTGCTAAATGCCGAAAGTGATGCGGCTGCAGTAATGGAAGTTTTAAGGAATTTTCTTCTTTTCATATGACCGATACCTGAAATGGAAATTTGAAATCACTAAAATCTCTTTCTCCGGCATAAATAAAAATCCTCCTACCGGAAGAAGGAAGCTACCCGAGATTGGGTAAGATCCTCTCCTTTAAAGTTAATCATTTCCTGAAAATGAAAGAGCTGATTCTGAATGGACTACTAAAAAATGCTAGTTAATACCCTATTCCCCTTTCACATACTTCCGCCAGTTGTGTTCCTCTAGGAATCCAAGGACTTCACGGATTTTGCGATTTGAAAACAAGGCTTCATGTTCGCCCAATTCACGGGTGAGGGGCACACCGGGAAAGAACTTTTCAGCCAATTCTTTGCTTGGGATAATCGCTCCGTTGTGGTCATTGCCGGCATTGAAAACCTGAAATCCCAAGTCATCTTTTTGCAGACACAGGTCCACAATCTGTCCCAAATCACGCGCATCAATATAGCAGAAGGCATTTCTGCGTCGAACTTCGGGGTTTTTGAAATAGTGAGGAAAAAGTTCTGCGTATTCGTGGGGCTCAATGACATTTCCGATGCGAAGGGCATATATGTCAAACCCCGACCTACGCTGAAAACTGCGTGCCGTATGTTCATTCACTACCTTCGACAAGCCATAGCTGTCCATGGGATCGACATCATAGTCTTCCTCTAAGGGCAGTGATTTGGGATCGGTCGGCCCATCTGAAAAACAGATTCCATAGGTCGTCTCCGAGGAAGCAATGATGATTTTCTTGATACCCAACTTGACAGCCGCTTCGATCACATTGTAAGTCCCAATGGTATTGACCCTGAAAGTCTCATTGTCAGGCTTGATCAAAATCCTGGGCACCGCAGCAAAATGCACGACAGCATCAAACTTTGGGATGCCATTCCCCGGTTCCAACTCATCCAATGCGGCATAGGAACTCATGGCATTAAACATCTGTCCAGAGTCAGTGATATCCGCCGTCAGGTTATCCACCCCGGGATATTTCAAAGGAGTCAAGTCCACATTCATGACCCGATGTCCTTGGTCAAGCAAGTAAGGGATGACATGCTTTCCTGCCTTTCCAGATCCACCTGTAAAGAATATTCGCTTTTTTTTCATGGGTTTTTTAGGTTTGATGGTCAATGATTGTTTTTACTTCAGTGATTTTATAGACTAGGGCTGATTCAGGTCTTTGCCTTCACCCAATTCATGCACAGTCCATACTTGAAATAAGGTTGCCAATTTCACTTTTTAAATTTCGGTTAAGGTAAAAGAAAAACTTACCGTCTGCTGTATGAGCAGCAGCTAATTTATCTCCTCTAACTTTTAGGAAAGTAAGATACTTATTAAAATGCAAAAGCGGTTCAAGTTTGCACCTAAAGCGCTATGACTTATCCATCCTGTTGGCTACCGTTTTTATTATTCCAATTGACTGTTCATCATTCCAAAAAACTCCGCATCTGTCATTTTCTTTCGGTTGTCAAGTAAGAAATCAGCATCTTGTCCTGCCCTGTATCTCAACTGATTTGTTCCATCAGTTACTGAATTGTAAATTACTTCTGCAACCAAACTTGGTGGGGAAACAGTGTTATTGGGATCCTGCCATTGTTTCATTAAGGCCTTTATGATGGGTTGATAGTCTTCAACACTTCCCGCTTGAAAGTCGAAAGACCGTCCGCCAAAATCAGTCGCAATGAATCCAGGTTCTATAATCTTAACTTTTACTCCAATGGCGGCCATTTCATAGTGCAATGACTCTGAAATACCTTCAACCGCAAACTTGGTCCCGTGATAGAGCGAGCCCAAGGCAAATGTCATTTGACCACCGATTGATGAAATATTCACAATTACACCACTCCGGTTTTTTCTGAAATGTGGAATAATCGCTTTCGTAACATCCATTAAGCCAATCACATTCGTATTAAATTGCCGAACAATGTTTTCTCGTGGGAATGTTTCCAAAGGTCCGTAAGCTCCATAACCTGCATTGTTGAGAAGAGCATCTATTTTTCCGAATTTTGAAATTCCATTGCTGATTGCTGTTTCAATGGATACTAAATCGAGTACATCCAATCGCTCAAAGTGGACGTTTTCCAAATTGTTTAGTTCTGTTTCCCTTTCAGGTGAACGCATGGTGGCAATTACATTCCATCCTTGTTTTTGAAAATGCCGGGCAGTTGCTTTTCCAATTCCACTGCTTGCCCCTGTGATCAATATGGTTTTTTTCATTTATTTAAAATTACCTATTTAAAAACATCTTGTAAAAATCCTCTTCTGTCATTTCTTTCCTCAAACGTACAATTTCATGTGCATTTGCCGTGATATAAGCGATTTTTGGTCTCACTAATTCAGTAGCATCAACGATCGTTTCTGCGGTATCCTCGGCATATGGTGCAGATGCGAAATTGTTCTCTAAAGATTTAACGCTGGCATCTATTATTGCACGGTAATCATCCGGAATGTAGGACTGCTCAAGTCGGGCAAAGGCTGTTGCGCCAAACCCTGTATTAGCAGCTCCCGGCTGTATTTTTACTACTTCAATGCCTAACGGTGCCACTTCTTGTCGCAGTGCATCTGCCATACCTTCAACGGCATGTTTGGTCGATGCGTACCAACCGAGCATGGGTAGTGAGAATTTACCGATTACTGAAGAAACAATGATGATACGTCCTGACCGTTGCTTACGCATATAGGGAAGAACAGCTTGTTGCAAACGGGCATAACCAAACACGTTGACGTCAAACTGATGCTTGAGGTCATCAATTTTTATGTTCTCGATAGTAGCATATTCACCATAACCCGCATTGTTGATCAATACATCGATGCGGCCTTGTTCTGAAATGATGCGTTCAATTCCGGCACGAACCTGGGAATCATTGGTCACGTCCATTTCAAGAGAATGGCCTCCAATTTTATTGAGATAAGCATTGCCTTCAACATTGATGTCGCCTCCGTAAACGATATGACCCTTGGCCACTAATTTCTCTGCAGTGGCTTTGCCAAAACCCGAGGCAGTGCCTGTGATGATGATTACTTGAGGGCCTTTTTTACGCTCAGCGCTGGAATCATCTTGTGCCTGCGCAACATTTTGATGCAAGCCTGATACAAGAATCAGGCATAGGATAAATACGTAATTCTTAAGATTTTTCATGACTTTTTATTTATGGAGTGAGGTTAAACTTCCTTGTTTAAGATTAATAAATCCTCTACACCGTTGGCTTTATAAATGGCTTTTGTGGTTTCGCTCAGCACTTTGTTATAGTTTTCAATGGATTGTTTTAAGCCTGAAAAATCAACAACGGTTCTGAAAGGCTTTTCGCCAAAAGGCGTATTTAACAATTGCAATACGGCCTCTGCTACCCGTTCAGGTCTTTGTTCGGGAATGGATTCTACATAAGCTACATATCCATTAATAGCGGTTTCGGGAAGACTTGCCATTTCGCCATACTGCTTCATTCTATCGGTATCGCTTGGGCTGATCATTCCACTCATAAAACCCGTAGGAAATCCGCCCGGCTCTACAATGCAAGATTCAATCCCAAATCCTGAAAGTTCTGCTCGATAACCTTCTGCCAAAGACTCTAAAGCATATTTTGAGGCAGAATAGGAAGCCAAAAAAGGAGTGGTTACTCTACCGATACAACTTGATGTATGAATAATTGTTCCTTTTCCTTGTTGTCTCAAATGTGGCAAAACAGCTCTCATTAGCCTTTGAACGCCAAACACATTTACGTCAAACAATTTTTGGATGTCTCCGGCTGTGAAGCACTCTAGAATTCCGTTTGCACCTATGCCTGCATTATTGAAAACTGTATCCAAGCCCTCCATCAGTTCAATTGCTGACTTTACCCCTGCATTTACACTTTCTTCATTGCTCAGATCCATTTCAACCACCCCTACACCTTTTGCTTTAAGCTCATTGGCGATGGCTTCATTTTTTCCCTGCATCGATCGCATTGTTCCCACCACCTGATGTCCGTTTTCTGCCAATAGAATACAGGTCAGACTTCCGAAAGCGCCACTAGCCCCGGTAATTAAAATTTTATGTTTCATCTTTTTCAATTTTTTTAGATTGGATGAAACAAATATCCTACAGATAAGAATGTTGGCTTAACACGAATAGGGGAAGGTTAAACACAAATCGCGGAAAAAAATAGGAAGCTGTTTTGCTCCCTTTATGCTAGTTTAATTGACGGTATTCTTGTGGCGTTTTGCCTGTTTTTTGTTTGAATAGTCTCCCGAAATAATGGGGGTAATTGAAGCCTAAAGTAAAGGCTATTCCACTTATAGAATCGGTAGAACCGAGTAGCAAATGTTTGGCCTTGTCTATAAGGAAATCGTTAATGTGGTCTTTTGCAGAACGTCCTGTTTCTTTTGTCAAAAGGTCACTCAAATAACTGGCCGATAAATGGCAATGGTCTGCCAAATATTGGATAGTAGGTTGTCCTTTTTCAATAAGTTGATTTTCGGAAAAGTAATCTTTCAACAACAACTCAACTTTAGAGACAATATCAATATGGCTTGCTGCACGGGTATTGAATTGTCTTTCGTAAAATCGCTTGCTGTAATTAAGTAACAATTCAATATTCGAAACTAATACTTGCTGACTGTGATTGTCAATTCGCTCTTTGATTTCATCTTGAATCAGCAGAACAATTTGATTGAGCGTATTTTGTTCATTTTCAGAAAGGTGCAATGCTTCGTGAACTTCGTAGTTAAAGAAGTTGTAAGCGTCAATTTTTGAGCCAAGGGCAGTGTTTCTGATAAGGTCAGGATGAAAGTAAAGCATCCAACCTTGTACTTCGTTTAGTGCTTGCGGTCTTTTAACAGTAATGACCTGCTTCGGTGCGGTAAAAATCAAAACACCATCATCAAAATCATAAGAATTTCGCCCGTAATCAATCCCGCAACTCGAATCCTTTAGAGCAATGCAGTACAAATCGGAAGTAAATCTTTTGCCAACCGTTTCCATTCCATAAGCTAGTTTTTGGGTGTCAAGAATGGTAATCAACGGGTGTGTTGGCTTATCCAAGCCAAATACAGCCCTGATTTCAGTTATTGATTTTGAATGAATAATATGCTCTCTCATCCTATATTTTTTCCAAAACTACCATGGCTTTATGAAATTCCTTAACACAAATCGCTGAATGCTTAACATGTTTTGGTTTTAATTTAGCTAACGGTTTGCAGCTACCATAAGGTGGCGATTTCGAAGCACTTCACTGTCAACCAAGCACAAACTTTGATAGAAGCACAAAGCATGATTTAACCACTGAACCGCCACTTTTGGGTAGGTGCTGTTATATGGCGTTTTTTTTCATTGGTTTTCATCGTCAAATTTGAAGATATCTTCTTCATTGTCAATCATATATTTTAGGCACTTTTCAAAGTCACTTTTAACAGTCTTGCTTAGAAACTGTTTCCAATGAGGTTCATCTTCATGTCTAATAAATGCGAACAAAGCCAACGCATACGCCCATTCGTCAATTTTTAAATATCCTAAATTACTGTAACTCCAACGGTCTGTTTGATTATAAAACTGAAAAGAACAATTCGCATTGAAAATACCAAGTCCGAAAAAGACTGTTGTAAAGTCAGTGAGCATTTCATCGTTTTGCTCAAGCTTTTTTTCACCAAGCAATTTTACATGAGAAAGTTCATGAGCAATTGTTGCAATTAACCTGTCGGGGCTTTCTAATAATGCGTCGTCAAGTGAAATACTGTACTTGCCATCAATTTTTTCATGATGATATAATCCTGCGGCTTCTGGATTTTCGGGGTCTGATTCAATAAATATCACAGATGTCCCCATGTTAATGTCTTTTAGTCCATTGTCATAGAAGTCAACCTTAATGTCATTTGGGTCAAGCTCCATATTGCTACAAATAATTTTAAGGGCTTCAAATGCATTGTCTCTGCTTTTATTCCATTTTATTGGAAAGTCTGATATTGTTGGCGTCAGGATTCTACGCTCTTCTATTTTTGGTTCAGGAAACTCCTGCATCAGCCAAAGAAAATTGTTCTCGAAGTACTTTCTCAGCTCTTTGTCGAGTGGCTCGTATTTCTTATTTGATTTAAAAAAGTTGAACATGGTCGTCTTTTAAAATGCCCTTTAACTTACTTATATATACCAAGGGTATACATACCCTTCCATTTCAGCGGAGTATGTATACCTTTCTTACTTTTATTTATAGATCACAAATGGCGATTTGATTTTTTTAATACAGTTGCACCTGACATGAGTATGGATTTCACATTTCCAGCCGTTTTGTTGTCCAACAATCTACTGAACATAACGAAGATCTGTTCCACTATCCAAAATTGGATGGGAAAGGATTTCTTTGTTCTCACCTCTTTTCTTTACAATCTACCCCAAAATCTCCCCAACATTCCCTTTGATGTTTTCGGCGATCTTGGCCATCGGCAGGTCGTTGCTGTCGGTACCAAAGGGATCTTCGATTTCCTCGGCGATCAGTTCCAAACTCGCCAATACATAGAATATAAAAGTCGTCACCGGAATGGTAAAGTATCCCATCGACAGCGCCAAGCCAAAAGGCAGCGTCGCCACATAGATAAAAATAAATTTCTTGATAAAAGCGCTGTAGCTAAATGGAATCGGTGTATTCTTGATCCGCTCACAGGCACCGCAGATGTCGGTAAAGGAACTGATCTCTCCATTGAGGACGATGAGTTGGTCACCGCTGATGACTTTATTTTTGTATAAGTTGTGGACTTTGAAAATCATGCTTTCAGCGACTTTATTGGGTACATGTACTTTGTGACCAAAGTCAGGCAGCTCGGGATGGGGATTTTCATCAAGTTGGAGCATGGTACTGTCTTTTTGTAGGTGCCTTCGAAGAGCCAAAGCATACAGCGGAATCACCTGCTTAAAAAATGTCCTGGAGCCGTGGTCTTCTACCGGCAAAAAAACCTGGAGTTTGATGGCGAGATTCCGGCTGTTGTTCACAAGGCTTCCCCAGTGCTTCCTTCCTTCCCACCACCTGTCGTAAGCCGTATTGGTCCTGAAAACCAGTAACATCGAGATCGCAAAACCCAATAGTGTATGCATGATGGTGATGTTTCGAGCATCGCTGTTTTCAGACAACTTCAAGTAATTGACCTCTAAATACACGATCCCCCAAGAGTATAGCGCTATAAAAATCAATGTTGGTATTAAGGGGCGGAGGGTATCTGCCTTTGGAATTCTGAAAATGGCTAGGAGCCAGTCTTTGGAGTTGTAGTAAAACATGTTTCGGAGAAAAAAGGAATCCTGCGAATATAATGGAAAAGGGTGGAAAGGATGAAGGATGAGGGATGAAGGCTGAGGTGAGAGGTGAGGAAGTTGGGAACTGGGAGTAGAGTCTCTTTTTTTCCCCTTTGCGATTTAGCGGCTTTGCGAGAAATAAATAGCAGTTCTCTTGCTTCTGGAGAAGCAGAATAGCAACAAAAAAGCCCCCATTTCTGGAGGCTTTTTTTGCGTCATTGCGTCTTTGCGTGAGATTTTATCTCGGTGACTTGGTGCCTTTGTGGGCCTCTAAATTTTAAGAAAAAGGATACTTCCCTTTCTCAATCATATAATCCGCCACCTGCCTTCTCAACTCTTTGGTATTGACGAGATCGGCTTTGGTATATCGCTTCAATCCCATCAACATCACTTTCTGCTCGTCACCTTTGGTAAATGCGGCAATGGCTTCTTTGGCTGCTGTCTGGATTTTTTCCACAGCCTCAAAAAGGTACACCTGCGTCATCGCAATCTGCGGCTGACAGGCCTCTTCACCTCTCAGGCCCACGAGTTTTTCTGTTCTCAGGATGACAGACTCAGCAGCATAGATTTCAATCATCAGGTCAGCAAGGTTCATCATTACTTCCTGCTCGGACTCGATTTTGTCTGCCAAGGCCATGGCTGCTTTTCCGCCCACCATCAGAAATACTTTTTTGAGTTTCTTGATGGTTTCTTTTTCTGCTGCAAAAAGCTCTGAAGTATCCACTGTCTCGAAGCTCGGCACAGAAGTCAATTCCGCCGAAACAGCCATAGCAGGTTCGAACAAGTTGATTTCACCCTTCATTGCCCGCTTGAGCAACATGCCCACCATCAGCATGCGGTTGATTTCATTGGTTCCTTCGTAAATCCTGGAGATACGGGCATCCCTATAAGCACGCTCCATCGGTGCATCCGCTGAATATCCCATGCCACCATAGACCTGCACACCCTGATCGACAACATAGTCGAGTACTTCCGACCCATGAACTTTCGCTATTGCCGCTTCAATGGCAAATTCCTCCAAGGCTTTCAATTTGGCTTGGGCATCAGGCATACCTTCTGCAGTGAGGGATTCCATCCTGTCTTCAATGTCCTGACCGGCACGGTAGCAAAGTGATTCGCAGGCATAAGTTCTGACAGCCATTTCTGCCAATTTTTGCTTGATTGCACCAAAGGAATTGATGGAAACTCCAAACTGCTTGCGCTCTCCGGCATATTTCACCGACATCGAAGCCACCGATCTACAGCCACCCAAAACGCCTGCACCGAGTTTGATCCTTCCGATATTGAGGATGTTCACCGCGATTTTGAAACCGTTTTGTCTGTCGGAAAGCATGTTTTCCACAGGAACTTTGCAGTCGTTGAAGAATACCTGACGGGTGGAAGAACCTTTGATACCCATCTTCTTCTCTTCTTCATTCATGGTAATGCCACCAAATCCTTTTTCCACAATAAATGCGGTAAGGTTTTTATCGTTTTCGATTTTGGCAAAGACGATGAACAGGTCCGCAAATCCCGCATTGGAGATCCACATTTTTTGTCCGTTGATGAGGTAGTGTTTGCCATCTTCGGTCAGAGTAGCCTTGGTCTTGCCGCTGTTGGCATCCGAACCGGCATCCGGCTCTGTGAGACAATAGCAAGCTGCCCATTCACCAGTAGCCAACTTGGGTAGGTATTTGGATTTTTGATCCTCAGTACCATAATACAAAATCGGAAGTGTACCGATGCCTGTATGTGCGCCGTAAGTGGTGGAAAAAGATCCCGCTCCGCCGATGATGTCAGCGATGAGCATAGAAGAGTTGAAACTCATCCCCATGCCGCCGAATTCCTCAGGAACGGCGATTCCCAGGAGACCGAGATCTCCGGCTTTTTTGAATATGGAGGGAACGAGTTCAGGATGTTTCATGCTGTCGATTTCCTCACTGCGTGGATGGATTTCGGTATCGATAAAATCCTGACAGGCCTGAGCCATCATTTTTTGTTCTTCAGTAAATTCTTCAAAAATGAAGATGTCCTTCGCTTCGGTTTCCTTGACAAGGAATTCGCCGCCGTTGATTGAGGTTTTTCTTATTGTGCTCATAATTGTAGACATAAGACACAAGACGCTAGACATAAGATAAACTAGACTACCGCTTATGTTTGGTTATTTATTTTTCAAATTTTATGATGAGTGAATAAAGCATTTTTTGAATTTCTGTCACTTCTAAAGAGATTTCTTCTAATTGGTCTGCGCCAATATATTCCAATTCGAAACCTATGTAGAGTTGGGTTTCCAATTCGCAAATAGAACCATGGGATATTCCGAGAAAATTGACAAACTCACCGTTTGTTCTTCTTCCTGCTCCTTCAGCAATATTGGATGGAACTGATACAGCGCATCTTCTGATCTGTGATGTCAATCCAAACCTTTCATCAGAAGGAAATTTTTGAGATAATTTATAGACTTTGACAGCTAGCTTGATTGATCTTTTCCAGACATTCAATTCTTTATAATTATGCATATCGTTAAGATTTAAGTTTTTAAAATCTTGTGTCTTGAGTCTTATGTCTTTTGTCTCTCTTACACTTGACTTCAAACATTACCGCAATAACTCAAACACCCCAGCCACACCCTGACCTCCGCCGACGCAGGCAGTGACAAGTCCGTATTTTTTGTTTTGTCTGCGGAGTTCATGGAAGAGTTGTACGGAAAGCTTTGCTCCGGTACAGCCGAGTGGGTGGCCAAGTGCAACTGCACCTCCATTGACATTGACTTTGCTGATGTCCATATCGAGGGATTTGATCACTGCCAAACCCTGGGCAGCAAAAGCCTCATTCAATTCGATGAGGTCAATTTTATCCAATGTCAATCCGGCTTGCTTCAACGCTTTAGGTACGGCTTCTTTTGGACCGATGCCCATGATTCTAGGATCTACGCCAGCTACGGAATAAGACATCATCCTTGCGATAGGCTCAAGATTGAGTTCTTTGACCATCCGCTCTGACATGACGACCACGAACGCTGCCCCGTCAGAGGTTTGGGAGGAATTTCCTGCTGTGACCTGTCCATTCATTTTGAAGGCCGGCTTGAGGTTCGCAAGGACTTCAGGAGTCGTTCCTGCCCTTGGCCCTTCGTCCGTATCAACGATGTATTTTCTGGTTTTCCTTTTTCCCTTTTCGTCTAGGTAAGTTTCTTCTACTTCTACCGGGACAATCTGCTCTTTGAATTTGCCGGCGGCGATGGCTGCCAAAGCTTTGGTATGTGAATTTGCAGAAAATTCATCTGCCTGCTCTCGGGTGATTTCATAGTCCTTGGCGAGTTCTTCAGCTGTCAAACCCATACTCAGGTAATATTCCGGAGTCTGGGAGGCGATTTTCCAGTTGAGGACAGTCTTATATCCCATCATCGGGAGCATGGACATGGACTCTGTGCCACCTGCAATGATGCAGTCAGCCATTCCAGCTTTGATTTTTCCTACTGCAAGCGCTATCGCTTCCAATCCCGAACCGCAGTATCTGTTGATGATAAAACCCGGGTTGTCGATACCGAGTGCCAAAAGGGAAATCATCCTTCCCATCTGCATGCCCTGTTCGGCTTCCGGGATGGCATTGCCCACAATCAGGTCATCGACCATTTTGTTTTCCAATCCGGGCGTGTTGGCCACAAGATGCTTAATGACATCTGAGGCCAAATCGTCAGGCCGGTAGAATCTGAAGCCTCCTTTTTTGGCCTTTCCTACCGCTGATCTGTATCCGTTTACTATATATGCTTCCATGGTGTGTTTTTTTGAGTTTGGTGTTATTTAACAGTATCAAGTATCAAGACACTAGTATCAAGTACCTTGGCGATCAAGTGAGGTTTTAAGTCCCATAATCATTTTTTGAATTTCAACGATGTCTTCATTTATTTCAGAAGAAAGGTTTTCAGACATTAAGCCAACCCTCCTACTAATTTCAATTTGGGTTTCTAATTCAAAACTCTCACCAAGACTAATTTCCAATGAATTGGCAAAAGAGTTTTTTGATGTTTTAGCAGAACCTTCAGCAATATTGGAAGGAATAGAAACACCTGCTCTTCTCATTTGGGAAGTCATTCCAAACTTCTCTTCATTGGGAAACAGAGCAGTAGATTTGTATATTTTTACTGCTAGATCAACTGATTTTTGCCAAACTTTTAAATCTTTGAAATTATGCATGGTTGAATATTTTAGGGTTAGTACTTGATACTATAATCTTGATACTTGATACTCATTTTAGTTTCTCAGCGGTTTTCCCTTAAATAGAATACTATGTATCCTTTCAAGTGTCTTTTTCTCCCCTGTCAAGCTCAAGAATGCTTCGCGCTCAAGATCTAGTAAGTACTGTTCGCTGACTTCGGTCGCGGATGACAGATCGCCTCCTGACATGACCCAACCCAATTTCCTTGCGATTTTGGCATCATGTTGGGAAATGTAATTGCCGTAGACCATACCGGTGATACCTGCTTCGAAAAGTGCCAGGGAGGTTTTTCCCAAGACTTTGATATTGGTCTGCTGCACAGGTTGGATGTATCCCGCATCGTACAAAGCCAAAACTTTAGCCTTGGCGTCAGCGAGCTGACGCTTACGGTTGATGGTGATCGCATCCTTCACCTGCAGGTATCCCAATCCTCTTGCCTCAGCAGCCGAAGTGGATACCTTGGCTGTGGCGATGTTCATGAAATATTCCTGAAGCCTGTTGAGCTCCACATCACCTGCTTTGGATTCATTCGAAAAACGAAGCGTCATCTCTTTGGTACCACCGCCGGCAGGAATCAATCCCACGCCAAATTCCACCAAACCCATATACAATTCTGCATGGGCCTGTACGGCATCTGCATGAAGCGAAAGTTCACAACCTCCTCCAAGGGCCATATTATGGGGTGCTACCACAACCGGAACGGAAGAATACCGTGCACGCATCATGGTGTTTTGAAATCCGGCAATCATCAAGTTGATTTCGTCAAACTCCTGATCTCCGGCAAACATGAACAACATGGCAAGGTTAGCTCCTGCGGAGAAGTTTCCTCCTTCATTTCCGATGACAAGGCCTTTATATGATTTTTCGGCCATGTTGATCGCAGTATTGATGCCTTCGATTACTTCCTGACCGATAGAGTTCATCTTTGTATGAAATTCCAAACCGATGACATCATCCCCCAAATCATAAACGGTAGTTCCGGCATTGCCCCAAAGTTTTTTGTTGGCTGCCTTGAGTGTGTCAAGGATGATAAAATCTTCCACGCCGGGTATTGGCAAATAGGATTTAGAAGGAATGTCGTAGTATCTACGCTGTCCGCCTTCCACTTTATAGAAAGATGCATGTCCTGCAGCAAGCATTTCATGTACCCAAGCAGCGGCTTTTTCTCCTGCAGCTTCCATCTTCTCCACCGTATCTTTGACGCCAAGGATGTCCCATGTTTCAAAGGGACCTAATTCCCAACCAAAACCTGCTGAAACGGCTTGGTCAATTCTGTATAATTCATCGGAGATTTCGGGGATCCGGTGGGAGCAATATTTGAAGAGGTCATAAAAAGATGCTCTGTAAAATTCACCCGCACGGTCATCGAAGTTCACAAGGAATTTGATTCTCTTTTTTAGGTCCTCAATTTCTTTGGATGCCTCAAGGGCTTTAAATTTTGGTTTTTCAGTGTCTTTGTATTCAAAAGTCTTCAGATCAAGTTCTTTCAGTTCTTTGGTCCCGTCTTTATGGCGGATCATTTTGAAATATCCCTGACCTGTTTTGTCCCCTAACCATTTGTTGTCATACAATACTTTGACAATGTTTGGAAGAAGAAATTTATCTCTTGATTCATCGTGGGTCAAGGTCTTGTAAAGGTTGTTGGAGACATTGACTGTTGTATCGAGACCGACAACATCCATGGTCCTGAAAGTAGCCGACTTTGCGCGACCGATAATAGGTCCGGTAAGTTTGTCTACCTCTGAGACACTCAGCCCCATTTTCTCAATGGCATGCATCCCTGAAATGATGGCATACACCCCAATCCTGTTGGCGATGAATGCAGGAGTATCTTTACATAAAACAGTTTCTTTGCCTAAAAACCTATCCCCAAAATCCATGAGGAAGTCGATGACTCCGGGATTTGTTTTTGGTCCGGGGATGATTTCCAATAACCTGAGGTATCTTGGCGGATTGAAAAAGTGGGTTCCTGCAAAGTTGGCTTGGAAGTCTTCTGATCTTCCTTCACTCATCATGTGAATCGGTATGCCCGAAGTATTGGAAGTGATCAAAGTTCCTGGTCTGCGGTATTTTTCTACTTTTTCAAAAAGTGATTGCTTGATGTCCAACCTTTCGACGACTACTTCCATTACCCAATCGTAGTCTTTGATTTTTGACAAATCATCATCAAAATTTCCTGTGGTAATCCTCGCGATCGAAGAAGCATCATACAATGACGCAGGCTTTGCCTTTAAGGTATTGTCAAGCGCAGTATTCACAATCCGGTTCCTGACGGATTTATCACTGACGGTCAGGCCCTTTTTCTTTTCATCCTCATTAGGCTCGTTGGGGACAATATCAAGAAGCAAAACCTGCACGCCGATATTGGCAAAATGGCAGGCAATCCTTGACCCCATCACTCCTGAACCTAAAATGGCTACTTTCTTAATGGTTCTTTTCATAAAATGTGTTGGTTTTAAATTTCATACAACTGACTGTTGTATTCATTGGGGTTTATAGTTTCTGTTTGTAAATTATCTATGACATGATTGATCTTTTGGAAAACAGTAAAAAAGGTCTCCAATTCTTCGCTACTGACCACTTCTCTTACCTGCTCATTGAATTCCATGATCGTCTGCACAGAGATTTCCTTTTTCCTCTTTCCTTCCGGAGTCAGAAAAATCCTCACCGATCTCTTGTCAATGGGATCAGGTTTCTTGTAAATCAGCCCTTTCTCTTCCATGCTCTTCAGCATGCGGGTAAGGCTTCTTGCTTCCAAGCCCATCAGCGGGGCAATTTTTGTAGCCGGGGTACCTTCTTTTGAGTTGATATTGATCAATACAAATCCAATAGCTGTGGTAAAATCTTCCTGTGCTGCTTTTTGATTGTACATCCTGGAAATCGCATGCCAGGCACTCTTGATATGATAGTCAACTGTCTCTTCGCGCTTCATAGGTGTATTTTAGTACGCCTAATGTAATAAAAATATTGTATGCATGCATACTAAATTGAAAAAAAGTTATGCATGCATAAGAAATTAAGTTTAGGGTTTGGGTAAATAAAAAAAACTATATTCTGAATATTTACAGAATATAGTTTTAAATATTGGTTAGAATAGATAATTGGAGATTATCCCAAAAGAAGATTCTTAATTGAAATAATTGTTAAGCGTATAAGGAATCGATTTCTTTAGCAAATTTTTGGTGGATTACTTTCCTTTTTAACTTCATGGTTGGAGTAAGTTCACCTGATTCGATAGTCCATTGTTGTGTCAGAACTTTGAACTTTTTGATTTGCTCCCATTTGCCAAAGTATTTATTGAGATGATCTACTTCCTTTTGAAATTTATCAAGAATTTCGGGTTTTTGAAGCATTTCAACATCAGTGGTATAAGGAATATCCTTGTGTCTGCACCAATCCTGAAGACCCAAAATACTTGGAACAATCAAAGCCGCCGGGTAATTTTTATTTTCCCCTACTACCAAAACCTGTTCAATCAAAGATGATTCCTTGAACTTGTTTTCCATTGGCTGAGGGGCGATGTATTTACCTCCGGATGTTTTAAACATTTCCTTTTTCCTATCAGTAATCTTGAGGTAATTACCTTCATGAAGTTCACCTATATCTCCCGTATGAAACCATCCATCTTGCTCTAATACTTCAGCAGTCAATTCAGGCTGCTTGTAATATCCTTGCATGATATTGGGACCTTTGACCAAAATTTCTCCATCAGCGGCTATTTTGACTTCGACGTCTTTGACGATTTTCCCTACCATGCCAATCCGGATATCCTGATGGTTACAGATAGAGGCAGAAACAACAGGGGAAGTTTCAGTAAGTCCATAACCTTCGTTGACAGGAATACCTGCACTCCAAAACACCCTTGCCAATCTTGGCTGCAATGCAGAAGCACCGGAATTGATCTGCATCACATTGCCTCCCAATGCCTCACGCCATTTGCTGAAAATTATTTTATTGGCAAGTTTCAACTGAAAATTATAAAAAGAGCCTTGGTTTTTGTTTGGTTCATATTTCAAACCAAGATTTAACGCCCAAAAGAAAAGAGATTTTTTTACACCTGTAAGTTCATATCCTTTGGAAACAATCTTGTCATAGACTTTTTCCAAAAGCCTTGGAACAGTATTGAAAATATGCGGCTGTACTTCTTTGAGGTTTTCTCCAATTGCTTCCATGCTTTCTGCATAGTAAATGGATACTCCCATAAACATAAAGCAAAATGATCCCGTTCGTTCATAGATGTGACATAACGGAAGAAAGCTTAGCGCTTTGGCTTCTCCTCTAGGGATAATCATCCTATCTTCAATAGCATAAAGATTACTGATGACATTGGAGTGGCTAAGCATCACACCCTTTGGTCTACCGGTAGTTCCTGAAGTATAGATGATTGTAAAAATGTCTTCATATTTTATTTTGTCTTTGATGTCTTCAAGCTCTGCAAGGTCTCCATCCTCACCCATTGCCATAAAATCCTCCCAATAGTCACAACCCTGTATTTTGTCAAACGAAATTATCTGCGCTTCCATGTCAGCAGATCCTTCCTTGGCTTTTTGGAAGATTTCTTCATCACCCACAAATATTTTTTTTACTTCAGCGTGATGGAAAATGTAATTGTAATCTTCGGCTGAAATGGTTGGATACATGGGTACTGAAATCGCACCGATCTGTTGCAATGCAAGGTCAATAAAATTCCATTCAGGTCTGTTGTTTGATATAATGGCAACTTTTTCATTTTTTTTGATGCCATTTTTTAAAAATGCCAAACTGATATTATCAATTATTTTTTTTAAATCCCTGCTTGAATACGTTTTCCAAGAACCATTGATTTTTTGGGCTAAGGCAACTGGCTTGTCATATGTTGCAATTTGGAAATTGATCAGGTCGAAGAGTCTGTGGATTTGCATGATTATCTTGGGTTAATAAGGTTCTTGAAATTAGATAAAAGCTTGCAGTAAACCAAAAAACGGGAATTCAAGAATTTTCCACACCTTTATATATTTAATATATTATTTATTTAAATAAAACTACTGTTGTTATTAAGGTGTGGATTTGTGGATAAAAAATCTGGTTGAAGTAATCCACATATTTGTGTTTAGTTTTCATCACTTTCTCCACTTTTAATCCACAGTCGTTTTTACTTTAATTTGTTGAATTTCAATCGTATTGAAAAAAAGGATTTATTGTTGTGGGAAAATGAAAATATATAAATGTGTGTTCTTTGCTGTGTCTGTAATTGTGAATGACTGTGGATGAATGATGGGTTATTCCCTTTGTCCAATTTTTTGATGGTTCAAATTTTGGTTGTTATTGATAAGTCTCCTTTTATACCCAAGTTGTGGGAACTTATGCACATGTTTTGTTTAGGTTATCTACAATTATTTCATAATATTTTCTTTAATTTTTGGTATTCCAGGTATTTTTTGAGGGTCTATCGTGACATCAAGTGACCATCCCCCTCTAATTATTGTGTCTTTTGGATTATCGCTTTCTTTATTTTCTAGGTAATATATTGGTTCTGCTTGTCGATTTTCATTCATATTGGAAGTATCCCATCGTCTGTTTTTATTTAAATCCAAGATTGCTCTGATATAATATGTAGCTGCTTCTAAATTTTTGAATATTGCTACGTTTGTTTCAGTTAAGTATTGTTCTGCTACTACTTCATCTTTTTTGTCAATAATCTGGACTATGATTGGTAAGTTTTCGGTGTTTACTGTAATCTTTATTTCTTCAGCCAAAGTTTCTGGGTCAAGTTTTCTGAATAGGTTTTCAATTTTTGTTGTATTGAATTCCCCTTCTATATCTTGGAATGTTGAGTCCATCGCATATAAGGTGTATTCTTCTTGTTTTAAGGAGTCTGGGACATTTACTGCGATGGAAATCAATGTTCTGTCCAAGCTGTCTTTAAATGAAAGCATTTCAGGTTTTATCGGAATGTAAGAAGCACTGTCGTATTTTATATATAGTGAATCATAATTTACATTGTTTATTGGTTTGTTGAATTTAATTTCTGCTTCAATTTCTTTCAAAAAGTTTCTTTTGGCTTTTACAGTGGTTTCCAACTTTTCATTTTTTCTGTCACTTTCCTCAAATTTTGCATAAACGATTGTATCAAGTTTGAATCCAACAGAGTCTCTTAACATCAATTTTACAGCTGTGCTGTCATTGATTATACTTGTATGGTATAATCTAATTGTTTTTTCATTTTGCCTGTAAAACAAGCTTTTGTTTATATCCTGATGATCAATGATGATGTCTGTTGGGTATTTGCTGAGATAGATGTCGAAATTCTGCCCTGATGCACTTGCTCTGTTAATTTTGAATGCAGATAAGTCCGCCTTTGAAAGGTAGAGTTTCGCATCTGTTACGTTTTCTGAAATGCTGATTGTATCAGATATAAATCCGTATTCCTCTTGTTTTTCTTCTGCTTTTAAAGAGTTGTTTTGGTCATGCCAAGCATATGCTCTATAATTCCCTGCTTTTATATTGCTGAGATTGAAATTTCCTATTGAATCGGTTTGTCCAATATAATAGGGTGTGGCGGTAAGAACATTGGTTGTGTCATTTTCGGCATATAGCCCTACCAAAACATCGGTAATATTCTTCTGTTTTTGGGGGAGAATGTATGAAACGTTTCCTGAAAAACTAAGGCTGTCGATGTTGGGTCCCGTCGAAAAAACAAGTTTGAGGTTGTCCGGAATGTTGTTTTCGGTGATGTCTTTTATGGATTTTTGGAAGTTAAATACATAAGTTGTACTGTCTTCAAGTTCTTGGTTTAGGTTAATAATTACTCTATTCTTATTTGTCGTTACCTCCATTTCATCTTTATTGATTCTTGGAGTTATGATAATTTGTTTGTTTGGTGTTTCCGCTTTTACATATTCGTCAAATTCAAGTTCTATAATTGAGGGTTTGACATTTGTGCTTTCATTTGATGGATTTATGGATAAAAGTTTTGGTGGATCTTCATCTTTGGGTCCTCCCATTGGCGTTCCTTGTTTCGCACATGAAACGACAGTAAAAAGTAATATTATGCCTAATAGGTAATTTGAATGTTTCATTTTTTCTTTAAAATAAACAATAAGCTTGAGTAATTATAATTGTTTTTTTTGGCCCAAGTATTTGATTTATAACCATTTATAAAAGCGTTTATCAATTTGCTTATTGTTCCTTTGTTAGGGTTTAGGTAGTTTTCAGATAAGATTGAAACATAATAGCTATCAAATTTCATTGGCTCAATAGCTACAATTTTGAGCCCCATTTTTTCTGCAAAAACCTTAATTGTATCTTGATTGAAATGATACAGGTGTCTTGGTACATCCAATGCTGCCCAGAAAGTGCCATACTGTTTGGCATCATTGGAATTGTTATTTGGAACTGCAATAAAGATTGTACCGTTTTCCTCCAATAAGTCCACAATTTTTTTCCCTGTTTTTCTCAGGTTATGTATGTGTTCAAGAACGTGATAAAGACTGATTGCATTGAATTTAGTATCTTTTTCGATCTCCTCAAGTTTGCCCTTAATTTTAAGTTTTTTGCTTTTGGATATTTTTCTCGCTGTTTTATTCGGTTCTATTCCTTGAGTTTTCCATCCTGATTTTTTTGCTTCTGCTAAGAAATATCCTGTTCCGCATCCGTAATCAAGGAGTGTTTTATTTCCTTCAGTATATTTATTTAGCAATTTTACCTTCTTTCTGATAGTGATATTCCTTACCCATTTATAAAGTAGGTTTGTGAAATTTGTGGTTTTGTTTTGGTGAGAAACGTAGTCTTCCGATTGATAATATGGTGTTATGCTTTCTTTATCCGGTCGGGGGTTTGTAAATATCAATTGGCAAGATGAACATTTACACAACAAGAAATTTTCCTTGCTTATTGAAAAATCTTTAACTTCCAAATGATTAAGAAAAAGCCCACTTTTACATAGTGGGCATTTGTTTAATCTTTCCTGTGACATTATCTTCCTAAATAAACGGTGAGAATAGAAAGGTCTGCAGGGGTCACACCACTAATTCTTGATGCTTGACCGAGTGTTTCGGGTTTTATTTTATTTAATTTCTGTTTTCCTTCAGCCGAAAGTGCAGTTATTGTTAGATAATCAAATTGTATCGGGATTCTATAGTCTTCCATATTATTCAATTTTTCTACCATTTGCTGTTCTTTTTCTATATAGCTGTCATATTTGATTTGAATTTCTGCCTGTTCTAGAACCTCTTTTTTATATTTGGAAAGATAATTTTTTATGTCCTGGTCTAAGTCCATAATTTCTGTTAATCCAATTTGAGGCCTTTTCAAAAGCTTTTCAACCGTGACCTTTTCTTTAATGGTCGCTGTTTCAAATCCTTCTAAGCCTTCATTAATTATATCAGGAGACAATTTTTTTTGTTTTAAATCATTGATCAGTTTAGCTGTATCAGATTTTTTGTCCTGCATTTTTTCTAGTCTCGTATCATCTGCCAAACCAATTTTATGACCCATTTGGGTTAATCTCAAGTCTGCATTGTCCTGACGTAGCAATAATCTGAATTCGGCTCTAGATGTAAACATCCTGTATGGTTCCTCAGTCCCTTTATTGATCAGATCATCTATCAATACACCTATATATGCGTCGGATCTTTTTAAAACAAATGGATCCCTTTCATGTACTTTCCTAGAAGCATTTATTCCCGCCATCAATCCTTGGGAGGCGGCTTCTTCATAGCCTGTCGTTCCGTTGATTTGTCCGGCAAAGAATAGGTTTTCTATTAAATGTGTCTCTAAGCTTAGTTTTAATTGTGTTGGGGGAAAGAAATCATATTCTATGGCATAACCTGGTCTAAACATTTTAGCATTTTCAAAACCTGGTATTTTCCTTAAAGCTTGGTATTGTACATCCTCAGGCAATGAAGTGGAGAAACCGTTGATGTACATTTCAACAGTGTTCCATCCTTCAGGTTCTACAAATATCTGATGTCTTTCTCTTTCGGCAAATCTGTTGATTTTATCCTCTATAGATGGGCAATACCTTGGTCCAAGACCTTGGATTCTGCCATTGAACATAGGGGATCTGTCAAAACCTGTTTCTAGTGTATTGTGTACCTCTTTGTTGGTATAGGTAATCCAACATGTTCTTTGATTTTTTAAAGTTGATGTAGCGTCAGAGAAGGAAAACTTCTCAGGGTTTTCATCCCCGTACTGTACTTCCATTTTGCTGTAATCCAATGAACGTCCATCAACCCTTGGAGGTGTTCCAGTTTTCATTCTTCCCGCTTCAAAACCCAATTGGACGAGTTGTTCGGTTATTCCTTTTGCCGCTGCTTCTCCTGTTCTTCCTCCCCCAAATTGTTTTTCTCCGATATGAATTATGCCATTTAAAAATGTTCCATTGGTAAGAACCACTGATTTGGATTGGATTTCTATCCCAATTCCTGTCCTTACTCCAACAGCTTTATTGTCTTTAATTAATAACCCACTTATCATTTCTTGCCAAAAATCAACATTGGGTGTTTGTTCAAGAGCCAATCTCCATTCTTCTGCAAATAACATTCTATCATTTTGCGATCTTGGAGACCACATAGCAGGACCTTTGGACCTATTCAACATCCTGAATTGGATCATGGATTTGTCAGAAATTATCCCTGACATTCCTCCTAAGGCGTCAATCTCCCTCACAATTTGACCTTTTGCTACGCCACCCATTGCCGGGTTACATGACATTTGTGCAATGGTATTCATATTCATTGTACAAAGAAGGACTTTGGAACCCATCTTTGCTGCTGCATGCGCAGCTTCACAGCCTGCATGCCCTGCTCCTACAACGATCACATCATATATTGGAAACATAATTTTCTTTTTTGGTTTGTTCCACGTGGAACTTTTTTATCAATTGGATCTGAATAGTGTTTCACGTGGAACGTTTCATTTGTCCAGTAAAGAAATGGCTTTATTTTCCATATTTCTCATACTGATTATATCTTCTTCTCTTTTGTCCTTATATCCCATTAAATGCAAAATCCCATGGCTCATAACCCTTGAGAGTTCTTTTTCAAAGGACACACTTTCTTTAATGGCATTATCTTTAATTCGGTCTACACTGACAAAAATGTCTCCTTCTATTAGATTTTCTTTTTCTGAATTGTCAAAGGTAATAATGTCTGTGTAGGTTTTATGGTTCAAGAAGTCAACATTGATTTGATAAAGGTATTCATCGGAACAAAAAATGTAATTAAGTTCTCCAATTTTAAATCCTTCGAGATTGGCTATTTCTTTTAACCATTTTTTCTTTTTGTTCTTTTCCGGAAGGGAAAATTTTATGTCTTCTTCAAAAAAAAGAATTGCCATATCACATGTAGAAAGTTAGTATGGTTTTTCTACCGTTCTCCTCAAATTTAATTCCATCTGCCAAATGCTTCATAATGAATATTCCACGCCCTCCTGTTTTCTCTAAATTTTCAGGTGCTGTCGGATCTACCAAATGCTCGAAATCAAAACCCTTTCCCTCATCCAATATCACAAATTCAACTTGATTTTCATCAAGATGCAATTCAAGGTTTACTTTTTTATTTCCATCCATTTGGTTTCCATGAATGATGGCATTAGTCACACATTCTGTAACAGAAATCATGATATTCCCATAGATATCTTCATTAATAGGATATTTCTCCCTAGCATTATCTATAAAGCTTTCAACGATCTTTATATTCTCAATTAGAGATGGAATAGAAATTTTAATGGAATTCATGAAAATAATGTTGATATAAACGTTAAATATAATATTTTTATAATTCTATCATTATTGGGCAGTGGTCCGAATGATGTGCCTCTGGTAGGATAATAGAACGCTTCACTTTTTCTTTCATATGTGATGTGGCCATGTGGTAATCAATTCTCCAACCGAGATTTTTAGACCTTGAGCCTGCCCTATAACTCCACCAAGTGTAATGATGTGGATCTTGATTATACAACCGGAATGTATCTACAAAACCTGATTCTGTAAACTTGTCCATCCAAGCCCTTTCCTCAGGAAGAAAACCTGATGAATTCTTGTTTGACACTGGATTGTGGATATCGATTGCTTTGTGACATATATTGTAATCGCCACTGAGAATTAAATTAGGGTATCCTTTAACCAAGTCTTGGGTATACCCGAAGATGTCATCTAAGAAGCGATATTTGAAATCTTGCCTTATATCACCAGTTGTCCCTGAGGGAAAATACGCAGAAATGAATGAAAAGCCATCAAAATCTGCCCTTATAATTCTTCCCTCATCATCATAAAGAGGGAAACTCATTCCATATTCAACTTGGTTAGGTTTTATTTTACTCAAAATGGCAACACCACTATATCCCTTCTTTGCAGCTGGATACCAATAAATGTGGTATCCCATATCTTCAAAGATAGACCGGTCAATTTGGTTCTCTTCAGCTTTGATTTCCTGTAACCCAATAATATCTGGATCTGTTGCTTTTAACCAGTCAGCAAAGCCCTTGGTAAGTGCCGCACGGATTCCGTTTACATTATAGGATACGACTTTTATGTTACTATGATCACTCAATTTTGAATTCGTTTATTATTTGATTTCTATTTGAAATTCTGTTTCGAAATATTCCAAAACCTGTATTTTCAACAATTTCTCCTGCTCTAACACGTCAAAATGAGGAAGTTTGTTTACAAGTTTCCAATGGGGCCAACCATCTTGGTCTATATAATCCAATTCATAAAACCCAACTTGGCTCAACACCCTGCAAATCCCAATATGCATCAAGTCCTGCTTTTGTTCTTTCGAAAAATTTTTGTTTCCCTGTCCAAGTTCCTGTACTCCTATCAAAAATAAAACCCCATTTAAGTCATTGGGCTTTTTCCCGATAAGCTCTTCCATGCCCTTCAGCAGTTTACTCCATCTTTTTTCCAGATCAAGGTCTTTCTTAAACATCTGCTTTTCCTTCTTTTTCCAATAATTCCCAATATTCAACTGCTCTTCTCAAATGGGGTATTACAATTGACCCACCAATAATGGTTGCGATTGAAAAAACCTCAAAGACCTGCTCTTTATTCAGACCTGCCTCAAATGATTTGCCCAAATGGTATTTGATACAATCATCACATCTCAGGACCATAGAACATGCCAATCCGATCATTTCCTTCGTTTTCACATCCAATGCCCCTTCCGCATAGGTATTGGTATCAAGGTTGAAAAAACGTTTGATGACCTTATTGTCTGAAGCCATGATTTTTTCATTCATTTCGCTCCTATAGGCATTGAATTCTTCTAATAAATTCATTAAATTTTAAGATGGTTTTAGTCAATTGCAAATATAACAGGTATTTACAGTCATTCAGTTCGATCTCCTCATTTTGAAAATGTATTCTAAGATTTTTGAAGATTTTTTGGCTTTGGTTTTTCCAAAAACCTGCTGTTTATGTAAAAGAAGTCTTTTTGACTTTGAAGATCAGTTGTGCAAAATATGCATAGCGGAGCTTCCAGTCACCAATTACCACCTTAGACCTCAAAACAATGAATTGGTCACCAAAATAATGGGGCTTACAAAACCCAATTTAGCAATGTCTTTTTTGAGGTTTTCCAAAAAAGGAGGAAGCCAAATTCTTCTCCACCAACTCAAATACAAAAACAAGCCAGAAATCGGAGTCGAATTAGGAAGATTATATGGGAATATTCTTTACCAAAATGGTTTTTCAAATAATTGGGATCAAATAACGCCAGTTCCTTTACATCCAATAAAACAGAAAATAAGGGGCTATAACCAAAGTGAGCAATTTGCAATAGGACTCTCAGAGGCTTTGGATGTTCCAGTTGTCTTGTCTCTGATCAGGAAACAGTTCACGGAAACGCAAACCAAAAAATCAAGATTGCAACGGATAGAAAATGTGGCCGAGGTCTTTGATGTTGATTTGATGAAAGATGTAAATGGAAAAAGGCTACTGCTCGTGGATGACGTTATGACCACAGGAGCAACATTGATCACTTGCGCCAATGTCCTTTTAGAAAAAGGTTGTCAATTGGTAGACTTAGCCGTCATCGCAGCAGGAAAGAATCAATAGATTGCGATTAATTAAATTTTTCACAACAGAAATTAAGTGCCTCCTGATTGAATCAACGCAGTTTTTTGAACAAAGGCTTATAACAAAATAAGAAAGCATGAAATATTTAAAGACTCAAATCAAGGTGAGATTTTGACCAAGTACCAATGGAAAATGCCTTCAAAGATTCGAAAACTCAAATTTACCAGCTTCCTCCTGCACCGCCGCCACCAAATGAACCACCTCCAAAACCACCGAAGCCGCCGCCTCCGCCACCAAATCCACCACGGCCGGATGAAAAGTCTCCAAACTTGCCTTTCCCACTTCCTTTGAGCATGTTGGCGAGCATAATTGTGGTAAACAAGTCAATTCCCCCACCTTTGCCTCCCATGTGGTTGTCATTGTCTTTCCTGTTTTTGATCATTGGAAGGATAACAAAAATAAAGATGAAGATCAAAAAGAATATTATGGCTCCGCCATGTTCTCCTGTTGAAGTAACTTTTTCAGCTTCATATTCCCCTGAAGCCAACTTGAAAATCATTTCAGTTGCCTTATCCAGACCATCATAATAGGCCTGCATTTTAAAATTTGGAACAATTAATTGGTCGACAATCCTTTTTGCCAACACATCAGGCAATACACCCTCCATCCCATATCCTGTAGCAATGAATACTTTCCTGTCATCCATCGCTGCCAAAATCAACACGCCATTGTCAAGCTTTGATTGGCCTATTCCCCACTTTTCACCCAATTGAAACGCATAGTCGCTGATATCATATTGGCCTACAGAGCGAATCATGACAATAGTCACCTGGGTAGAGGTACTGTCATTGTAGGCCACAAGCTTGGTTTCCAAACTTCTAACCTCACTTGAAGAAAGGGTATTTGTGAAATCATTGACGAGCTTCGGCGGATTTGGAACTTCAGGAAAATCCCCCTGAGCTGACAGACCACCGACAAACAATAGGAAAATGATTATTGAAAGGAAATATCTATAATTCATGATTTTTTTATCCAAAGGAGATTTCATCAGGTAATTCGTTGACATCACCTTTTTGATCATAAGGGAAATGTGTTTTGAGCTGCTGACCGCATGCTTCAATCGCATTTGACAGGCCTTCTGTAAAAGCGTGTTGTTTAAAAGATTTTGCCATCTCCTCTTTGATTTTTTCCCAGAAATTTTCCGGAACGACCTTATTGATACCCGAATCTCCTAAGATGGCAAATTTGTGGTCTGCTACAGCCAAATAGAAAAGTACAGCGTTTCTTTCTTTTGTTTTATGCATTTTGAGGGTTTCAAAAACCTCTGCGGCCCGGTCCAAAACGTCCGAGGCGCAGTGATTTTCGATATGTACCTGTATTTCTCCTGAAGTAGCTATTTCAGCTGCTGCAATGGCTGAAACAATCCTGTTTTTGTCTTCTTGAGAAAATAGATTTTCTGCCATAATCCTTAAAATTGAACTGTCGGTGCATTTTCTGCACCTGCAGCTGCTTCAAAATATCCCTTGGTTTCAAATCCATACCAACCTGCAAATAGGTTGTTAGGGAATTTTCTCAGATCCGAATTATAGGCCTGCACAGATTGATTGAAGTTCCTTCTCGCAACTGCAATCCTGTTTTCTGTCCCTTCAAGCTGGGCTTGTAAGTCAAGAAAATTCTGATTGGCTTTTAGATCTGGATATTTTTCGACCGTTACCAAAAGTCTGCTCAAAGCCCCGCTTAACTGATCTTGTGCCTGCTGAAATTGGGCTATTTTATCAGGACTGAGGTCATTTGCATCAATATTGATCGAAGTGGCTTTTGCACGGGCTTCAATGACACCGGTCAAGGTTTCCTGTTCAAAATCAGCATATCCCTTAACGGTATTGACAAGATTGGGAATAAGATCCGCCCTTCTTTGGTATTGTGTTTGGACCTCCGCCCATTGGCCATTGATTGTTTCCTCATTTTGGACAAACATATTGTAAACTCCCACTGCTTTGGTGTACATAAATATGCCCACTACGGCAATGATCAAAATAGGAATGAGTGCTTTTTTCATTTTTTGATTTGTTTTAGATGCTCAAAATTAAAATATTGAAGGGAATATCCTTTGTGTTTGATTTTTATACGCAATTATTTTTCTTCCGGATAATTGGCTTTCATATTTCTGAGATAGATGTAAAAGGTAGTTCCTACACCAACAGTACTTTCAACCCTAAGGTTGCCATCATGTGCCCGGATTTGTTCACGGATCAGGTATAAACCCAATCCTTTGCCATCCACATGGGAATGAAATCTTTGGTAGAGTCCAAATAGACGATCCTTATACCTATCAAGGTCAATTCCAATTCCATTGTCTCTGAATTCAATCACCGTGTAACCTTCCGCGAGATAGGATTTAATCTGAATGACAGGGTTCCTGTCCTGATGTTTGTATTTAATGGAATTCGTAGTCAGGTTGATGATAAAATTTTCTAAGTGTGAATAAATATAATTGATATAAGGTGCTGTGCTATAATCACTTACAATAACAGCTCCCGATTCCTTAAACTGCTTGGACAGACTCCTTTCTATGTTTTTTAGAAGTTTTCTGAAACTTACCCGTTCAATTTTCGGTAGTTTGTTCTTTTTGATAGATACTACTTCTATCAGGTCTTCTAGTGTACCGTTCAAAATTTGGGTGGATATTTTCAGATTTTCTATGATTTCCACATTTTCTAGGTCAGCAGGATTGTGGCTGTTGTACAGGTCTAGAAGTGAGGTAATATTAACAATAGGCGCGCGGAGATTATGGGAAATGATATAGGCGAATCTCTGAAGCTCTTCATTTTGGGATTTTAGATCTTTTATAAGCCTTTCTCGTTCTGATTCTGCTATTTTGGATTCTGTAATATTTTGCGTTACTAAAAGTATCCTGTCCACTTTATTAGAACTGTTGGTTAGTGGAACGCCGTTTTTGAGATAGTATTGGTTATTGACCATGACTTCAAAAATTACGGCTTCACCCGCAAGGACTTTTTCCAAAAACTCTTTTACTTTTTCAGAAGTCGCATCATCATATATAGAAAGATGGGGAGTTCCAATCAGTTTTTTTTGATCAATCTGCAAGGATTGGTATCCTTTTCCATCAGTAAATACATAATTGAAATCTTTGTCCAAAATCTCAATCGTCCCATTTGGAAAGTTTTCTGCAATACTCCTAAAAAGCAACTCTGAGGAAATCAACTTTTTTTCAAAATGGAGGCGGTTCAGTTCTGCTCCCACCCTATCCGACAATACGGAGAGTAATCCCGATAGACCAAAACTATAAGGATGGTCTTTTTGATCCATCAAAACCAAAATACCGAGACGGTTTTTTTCGATATCAATAATCGGAACACCCATGTATGTGGAAATTCCCATTTTAACTAATCCTTTGTCCTTTGGATATTTGGAAGCTGCACCGGAAGGGATGATAAATGGACTATTGGAATTTAAACAATCATAACACGGTGCGTCTTTTAGGGAATATTTGAAATTCTTTTCTTTTTGTCCGTTTTTGAAATATGATAGAGAGTAAGCAAATTGATTTTTTTCATCCACTTCTGCGATAAAGCAAGTGCTCATAAACAACTTCTCTGACAGGAAGGAAGTCAACACGTCAAAAAACTCCTGACCCGAGTACCGTGATGTTCGCTCTGTTAGTTCTGATAAAATGTTCGAAACATATTGTTGTTCGCTGATGTCCTCCAAAATAGCCTGAAATACCTTTCCATCTTCTACCGACTTGGCATTAACCCGCACATGAAACATCTTTTTGTTGAAGTGGCTCGTGTAGGGCCCTTCATAAAAGCCTCTTCCTTTTTCAATGCTGTCTCTATATGCTTTTTCAATAGGATGCCCTTTGGTCAGTTCAAACATGTTTTTTCCGATCATTTCGGTGGAATCAGACACATTGACCTTGTCCATAAACTGTTTGTTTACATCAAGGATGATACCTTGACTGTTATATTGGAATATGGGAAGAGGGTTTTCATCAAACAGGACTTTATACCTATTGAGAAGTAAAAAGGACTCTGTTTCTTTTTGTTTGGTATAGGTAATGTCAATAAAAAATCCTGCCCAAATAGATTCTCTAGGAAATTGCTTTAGTCTGTTGGATGCACCAAATACCCATTTGGCTTTTCCCGAAGGGGTAAAAATCCTAAAAGTACTTTCAAACTTGAGGTCCTTTTGAAAGGCTGTTTTATCTGCCTCAATTACATGATCGATGTCCTCAGGATGAACAAGTCGACGGATACTTGCCTCATCTTCCATAATCATGGATGGGTCAAGTTCCCACAGGTTTTTGCTTCCTTCACTGACAAAAATGAATTTTCTCGAACCATCAGGAAAAGCCTTGAGCATGTATACCATCCCCGGAACGACTCCTGTAAGTTGGTCAAGGATGGTTTTATGCTCCAAAATGTCCTTTTCAATCTCTTTGAGTGCGGTGATATCAGTAATTATCCCTAAAGAAATCCCCGAATTATTGGGGTCATCCAATAGTTTATTTACCTCATCTTGCACATAGACATAGCTGCCATCTGCATGACTGACCCTGTATATCATTTTCGAGCCATGGTCAAAACCCATATTAAAGTAATGACGGTCAAGGGGATGGACAAGATTGATCCAATCTTTGGAGGTAAAGTTTTCAAAAAATTCTGCTGAATAGCCCAAAATACCGTCCAAGTTTCCTGAAAAATTGATCAGGTCGTTTTTAAAGTCATACTCATAATAAACAGGAGCCTGCTTTGGACCGATTTGTAAAGCCTCCGTGCTTGATGCATTTTTGTCTACCAAAGGACTAGGACCGTAAACAAGCTGCAAAAGCAAATGATTTTCAGTCAATATTTTTTTGGTTAGGAATATATGGCCGGGAAAAATGGGGAGGATTTTGGTGTTTTTATTTTCCAGGAAGCCATTGAAATCCGCTTCCGGAATGAAATCAAATTTTGAAAAGAAGGAGGCCTTCCATGCTGAGACACGGTCGAGATCATGACCTGATTGGATTCCTGTAAAAATACGATCTTCTGATTTGTCCATTAACCAGGAGAATTTGACATTTGAGTCAAATGGCAATTGGGAAATAAGGACGTTTACAAGATAGGAATTGTCTTCTTGAGAAATCACATAACCTTCCACTTGGACAAACCTGAAATACTTTTCCTTCCAAGTCAATGGACAGGTGATTTTGTCACCGTTTCCCAAGATCTGAAACAGGTATTCAAAAAAAGGTTTAGGTAATGTAGGAAAGGATTTTTCAAAATAATCCTCTTGGTAAAACTTTTCGCCTTCAGTCAGAATATTCCTAATTTCAGAGGATATATAAAGCAGCTCAAACCTGCCGTTGTCATACTTTTTTAAAGTAAGCAGAATATTTTGAAAAGAAACTTTAGCGCCTTCTGACATAAAATAATCAAAGAATTCATTGAGTTTGTCTCCTATTTTGACATCCCAACTTTAAAAACATTCATCCAAATATACGATTCTTCGGCTAACAACTTTAAAAATGAAAAATTTGAAATATCGATAACAAATATTAAATCTGTCTTCTAAGCTTGAATTTAAACTCTTTGATCTCAAAATCCGATGAGTCATCACCCAAATATCGCTTCATCGTGATTTTGATCTCTCTGCCTTCTTCGGAGCGAAACAATTTGATCAAATCCGGAAGCTCCCAAAAATCAATCGGTATGTTATTGATGTCCTGGAACTCATCCCTCATCCGGATTCCCGCTTCATATGCCGGAGATCCCTCCCTAATCTGGGTTACAAAAATCACTTTTTCGTCCGAAGGCATAAGCCTAGGAGTAATCCCGCTCATATCAAACTCAAAGGGTACAGCAAATGTGTCTCCCCTTTTGATGTACATTTTCTCCCTGTTGTAATCCATTATCACGGTCAACCTTCCCAAAATCTCAGAGCCAATGCTTCCCTGCCTTCCGCTCTCTCGGATTACATAGCTGAATTCTGTCTCTTCAGGAAAAGAAGTGATCACATCTTTGAATTTGATCCCGTTGATATTCAATAGAAACGTCCGGCCCACGTATCCGAACAGATCCCCACCAAGAGACCTCCCCAAATCACTCGCTATATGGTTTTTTGGCAGGAAAATCTTGTCACTTGTTTCCCTGTTTAACAGCAGACCGTGATTGGCTCCGATATCGATCAAAAGTTTGGTTTCTATTTCTGAACCTGCCACCTGTTTTACTTCACCCTTAATATAGGGTTTACTGTTATCTAGCTTGATGTCAACTTTCTTATAGCCAAATGGCTTTCTTTTCATCATTTCACCAGCATAGAAAGTGATTTTTTGTTTGTCATAGTCAATCTTGACAGGGTTGTATTTGAAAAATTCGTAGCCGATAACCCCAAATACCGGAATCCCGATGACTTGCTCAAGTTCCATGAAATCCTCATCCAAGACCAACAAGGTTTGGTAGATTCCTTCCAATGGACCCATGTCTATATAATTATTTGGAGATACAGAGGCAGTCAGGATGGTCTGTCCATCTGCTCCTACCAAATCTAATTTTCTTGTGTAATTCAGCCCGATATAATTTCCAAAAGTTTTGCTGAACAGAATATTGGTTTTGACCCCTGTATCCAAAAGAAAATTCACGGGAGGACCATTGTTGATAGAGAGTGGAATCACCACCAGATTATTGGATACTATTATCGGCAGTTCTACTTTTTTGCTTTTTTCCCTCATATAGAATCCAGGTACCTGAGCAACATTTGCAAAAATGTTGCAGGAAAAAATCAGAATAAGAAGAAATAACCGGCGCACAGTAAATTTGATCGTTTTTTCGGGTCTATATGTCGTTTAATATAAGCATAAATACATTTCATTCGTCTTTTGTTTATTTCTAAATTTTTGGTGGCCTCTATTCTTTAAATTTTTATCAGGACTGAAATTAAATAAGGCTTTGTAAAATCAATCATGGCTTAGTATAATTGATAAAATCTAAAAAATACTCCATCTTTATTTTTTGGTACAATTCAATATGGCAGAATTATCAGTTGTAGAAAAAGCAAAAAAAATTTTTGAAAACTTCCTGTTAAGGCAGGGAAGCAGAAAAACCCCTGAGAGGTATTCTGTTTTGGATGAACTTTATGCATTGCCTCAAGACGAACATATTGACGTTGAAGGTCTCTTTTTATTGATGAGGAACAAAGGCTATACCATCAGTAGGGCCACGATATACAATACTTTGGACCTTTTGGTAGAATGCGGACTCGCAGTAAAGCACCAGTTTAAGGATAAAGTCGCACTTTATGAGCAAGCCTTGACTTACAAGCATCATGACCATCATGTCTGCAATCAATGCCGCAAAATCAGGGAATTTTCTGACGAAAGGATCAATTCCATCAAAGATGCCATGGGAAAAGAATTTCAGTCAGGTATTACCAGTCACTCTTTGGTTTTGTATGGAGACTGCCAGATCCAAAACTGTGATAACCTGTCTTTGGCTTAAGACTTGGTCTTGAAGTATTTTTTGTAAATGGGTTTCCTGTATAAAAATTGAAGGTACATCGCCGGGTAAAGAAGTATTCCCAAAAATCCCGGTTTTGCACTAAAAGTGATTTCATCTCTGATGATGGATCCTGACCCGTTTTTTATAATCCTGTGTTTATGCTTCCATTCTTTCAAAAAAAACGGCAATTCAGTTCCCTGATCCACAAAATAGAATTCATTCTCATCAGTACGGTCTTCAGTGATCAGGCTTGTCCATTTTTGTTTGAATACGATGAAATCCAGTTCTAATGTTACCTCATCGCCTTTTTTTGATCCATCAAAGCGCAGGAGCTTTACAGGAGGGAAAGGTGGACTAAGCTTGGTAAACAGGGATTCATCAAAACCTTCTTTGACTTGAAGGTAGTTTTGTCCGACAGCAGTTTCAATATTGATTTTCATGCCTAGACCTAAGTCCAAAATGTGTTCATTTGTTTTGTACTGCGCTTAAAAATCCCTTAATCCACTTTTTTTAGATACCTGAAAAACTCGGAATCCGATGAAAGAATGATGGTGGTATTTTCATCAAGGGATTTTTCAAAACTTTCCATAGACCGGATGAATTTATAAAAATCTACGGATTGCCGGCTTCGGTTATAAGCAGCAGCATAGATTTTGGTAGCTTCTGCATCTGCCCGGCCTTTTATTTCCTCTGCTTTTTTGAATGCCTCTGATTGGATTTCTGCAAGGTCTTTTTCTTTGTTTCCTTCGATTTTTCTAGCCTCTCCTTGTCCTTCAGACCGGAATTGGTCTGCTATCCTGTTCCTTTCACTGATCATCCGGTCATAAACCCTGTCCCTTACCTCATCTACATAATTCATCCTTTTGAACCTGAAGTCCAAAACCCGGACTCCAAGGTCAGCTGTCCTTTCATTGGCCTTTTCCAACACAATTTTTTCTATTTTAGCACGGCCTACATTGATGTCTTCCAGGATTTCTATCTGTTCCATAAACTCCTCCGTGATTTCGGGATCCCTGTTGGAAGACCTCACCAAATCCAATAAGTCATGGCTTGCCACGGCATTTCGGGTTTCACCATCCAAAATATCGTCCAGCCTAGACTGTGCAGACCGTTCGTCTCTCAGCCTGATAAAAAACTGAAGGGGATTAGTGATTTCCCAACGGGCATAAGTATCGACAAAAATAAATTTTTTGTCTTTGGTAGGAACCTGATTACGCGCTCCGTCCCATTCCAGGTACCTTTTGTCAAAATACTGTACTTTGTGGAAGTAGGGGATTTTAAAATTCAGACCCGCTTCTGTCCGTGGTTCACCCACAGGCTTGCCAAAAAGTGTGACGATGGCCTGCTTGGTTTCATCCAAAATGAAAATGCTGCTATATAAGGTATAAATAAGGATAGCCAAAAATACCAAGGTGAGGGTTTGTCTATTTCTCATGGGTTGATTTTTTTAGCTTTGTCAAGGTTGAGCAGTGGAAGGATATTGTTTCCCTTATCATCCACGATTATTTTGTTCCCGATTTTGGGAAGTACTTTTTCCATTGTTTCCAGATAGATCCGCTGCTTGGTTACCTCAGGAGATTTGATGTACGCATCAAAAAGACTGTTGAACCTGTCAGCCTCACCTTTGGCCCGGTTGACCCGGTTCAATGCATAGGCTTCGGCTAGCTGTATGGTTTCTTCGGCTTCTCCTTTGGCCCGGGGGATTACCCTGTTGTATTCTGCTTCTGCTTGGTTGGTTAATGTTTCTCTTTCCTGTTGTGCTTCGTTGACAGCATTGAAGGAAGGTTTCACAGGTTCCGGTGGATTGACGTCCTGAAGAACTACCTGATCGATTCGGATTCCGTTTTGGTACTCGTCACACATTTCCTGAAGCAGTACTTCTACACTTGTGGCGACTTCTTGTCTGCCCACAGTCAATACTTCATTGACTGTCCTGTCACCTACAATTTTTCTCATCGCTGCTTCGGACATGTCCCTGAGTGTCTTTTCAGCATTTCTCACTCTAAACAGGTAATTGTACGAATCCACAATCCTATATTGGACGACCCATTCTACATCGGTGAGGTTGAGGTCACCCGTTAGCATCATGCTTTCGTCTCCAAAAGTCCCTTTTTCATATTCTGTACGCTGATCTGCTTTGACTGTCCTGAATCCAAATTCCTGCTTAAGTTGCCTTTGAACGGGGATTTTATACATGCTTTCTATGCCAAAGGGCAGTATAAAATTCAGACCAGGCTGTACAGTCCTATTATATTGGCCCAGCAAAACCACGACACCTTCCTCTTCAGGCCCGACTGTTTTGGTGCTTGTAAAAATGGCAACCACTAATAAAAACCCACCGATTATTTTGCCTGCATACTTTTTTATCCAGTCCGGGTCAATATTTATTTCATACTTGTTTTCATTCATGATGCTTTCTTTAACGT
This sequence comes from Aquiflexum gelatinilyticum, assembly GCF_024741135.1. Lineage (GTDB taxonomy): Bacteria > Bacteroidota > Bacteroidia > Cytophagales > Cyclobacteriaceae > Cognataquiflexum > Cognataquiflexum gelatinilyticum. Next base: position 227,667 of record NZ_JANSUY010000002.1, on the reverse strand, counting down.
CGATTTAGCCGAAAATACCACAAATTTTTAGAAAGTTAGTACAAAAACCAGGAAGAGTACCAGCCAGATCAAATCCATAAAGTGCCAATAGGTGGTAAAAAGTCTGATCCTCATCTTTTCAAATGGGTTGGTCAACATCAGGATCTGCTGTATTTCGCTTTTTCCGTTTTGATTATATTGAACCAGCATGATTATCGAAAAAATCATCACCCCCAAAAGGTGGAAAATATGGATACCACTCAAAATATATAGAAAACTCCCGCTTGGCAAACCCTTGAAATCCACTCCCATCATTGTCAGTTCCCGCCAGCCAAAAAACTGTAAGACAGTAAAAATCACCCCAAGTATGGCTGTCAATACGAGGTTGGATTTGAGCTTTTCCAGATTTTCTTCATTGAAATAAATTAATAGCTTGGAAACAGTGTAACCACTAAATAGAATAACAAAAGTACTCAAAATGAAAGCTTTAGGAATCTTGTGGCCATATTGCTCAAAATATCCGGTGCCCGAAGCCAAAAAGGCTACTGTCAAAAAAAGGAAAATCAACCCACTGCCAAACATTCCCAAATACATCATGGTCTGATAGGGATGCATTTTTTCGACCCTTTGTAGCCAGCTTTCCTTTGTTTTTTCCATGTGTCATGAAGTTATATTTCAGTAAACATTTAAATAAGCCATAGGTTCATCCAAATAGACTACAATTTCATAAACAGAAGTAGGAATAGGTTTCTAAATCAAATTCCTAACTTTGTCCATCATTAGCCAAACCCACAGAATTGGAAAAAAACGCATTTGTTGCTCTTTACGAAAAGGATCCTTTTGTACAGACCATTGCCCAGAACATACTCAAAGACAAATCAGGCAACCATCAGATCAAAGGTTTGTCGGGAAGTTTGGACAGTTTACTTTTTTCAGTCCTTTTCAAATCCCTTGGCGGAAGTCACCTCATTATTGCCCATGACAAAGAAGAGGCAGCCTATATCAACAATGACCTTCAGGAACTCTTAGGAGAAGGAACAATTTTCTTTTTCCCTTCCAGTTACAAAAGACCCTACCAGTATGATGAGGTGGAAAACGCCAATGTCTTGCAACGGGCTGAAATATTAAATAAGCTTCTCGCTCGGGAAGTTCAAAACCCGATCATCATCACCTACGCAGAGGCGCTTTACGAAAGGGTGATCAACAAAAGATCTCTGACAGAAAACACCTTCAAAGCAGCTGTGGGCGAAAAAGTGGATCTAGCGTTTATAGCCGAATTGCTCAGTACCTATGATTTTGAGAAAACTGACTTTGTTTTTGAACCCGGTCAGTTTGCCATTAGAGGGGGAATTTTGGATGTGTTTTCTTATGCACATGACCTTCCATACCGGCTTGAACTCTTTGGCAAAGAAATAGAAAGCATCAGGACTTTTGACCCCGAAACCCAACTTTCCCTGGAGTCTTTGGACCACATCAGCTTGATTCCCAATGTGCAGACCAAATTGCTTCAGGAACAGAGACAGTCTTTTTTAGATTTTCTTCCAAATGAAAGCATGCTTTGGTTCAAGGATTATCAATATACCCTTGATGTAATTGAAGAAAATTTCCTAAAAGCCAAAAACCAGTTTGACCAGATTGTCAGCCGTACTTCCAATCAAAAGTTGCTGCTCAAACCTGAGGACTTATTTGATGGAGAAGAAGCATTCATTACCCAGGTTTCGAAATTTGGGAAAGTTGAATTTGGAAATAAATTTTACCTGAAAAATGCTGTCTCGGCCAAGTTTGACGCTCAGCCCCAACCTTCATTCAATAAGAATTTTGACCTGATTGTCCAAAATCTGGTCGAAAATGAAAAAACAGGGATGCTCAACATTGTCTGTTCCGAAAGTGACAAGCAGATCCAAAGATTGGAGAACATTTTCCATGAACTTGACCCCACATTAAAAGTCCAATACCTGAAAATCGGTCTACGCGAAGGATTTGTGGACCGGTCCCTTTCCATTGCTTGCTATACAGACCATCAGATTTTTGAGCGTTTTCACCGGTATAAGACCAAAGCCAAATCAAGTAAATCCAAAGCCCTAACACTTCGGGAATTGAGGACTTTGCACCCCGGAGATTTTATTGTCCATATAGATTATGGTGTAGGAAGGTTTGCGGGATTGGAAAAAGTCGATGTCCATGGCAAATCCCAGGAAGCAGTACGCTTGGTGTTTAGGGATGACGACCTGCTTTTTGTCAACATCCATTCACTCCATAAGATCTCCAAATACTCCGGACAGGAAGGGACAATGCCTGCCATGTCAAAACTCGGCAGTCCCGAATGGGAAAATAAAAAGAGGAAGGTCAAAGGCAAGGTCAAAGACATTGCCAAGGATTTGATTGCGCTGTATGCCAAAAGGAAAGGGGCCAACGGTTTCAGGTTTTCTCCAGATTCGGTCATGCAGGTGGAATTGGAAAGTTCCTTCGTATTTGAAGATACCCCGGATCAGGCATCCGCCACCATCGATGTCAAATCCGATATGGAAAAACCTTATCCGATGGACAGACTTGTCTGTGGGGATGTAGGTTTTGGTAAAACAGAAGTGGCCATCCGTGCAGCATTCAAAGCTTTGAATGACAGAAAGCAGGTAGCAGTGCTCGTTCCTACCACCATTTTGGCCATGCAACATTTCCATACTTTTACAGAAAGGCTGACCAATTTTCCTGTCAAGGTGGAATACATCAACCGATTCAGGTCAGCCAAAGAAATCAAGGATATCATTGCCCAAGTGGCTACAGGAGAAATAGACATCTTGATCGGCACGCACAGGATTGTCAACAAAGACATCAAATTCAAAAACCTTGGACTTTTGGTTATTGACGAAGAACAAAAATTCGGAGTAAAAGTCAAAGACCAACTCAAAGAAATGAAAGTCAATGTGGATGTATTGACCTTAACCGCCACGCCGATTCCAAGGACACTCCATTTCTCTTTAATGGGTGCAAGGGATTTGTCAGTCATTGCCACCCCGCCACCAAACAGACAGCCGGTCACTACTGAAATCCATACCTTCAGAGAAGAAGTCATCCGCGATGCCATATCATTTGAGTTGAAAAGAGGTGGACAGGTATTCTTTGTTCACAACCGTGTCGGGGAGATTGATTCCATCGCTAACCTTATTTTGAGGTTAGTGCCGGATGCGCGTGTAGCTGCAGCACATGGACAGATGGATGGAAAAAAGCTCGAAGACATCATGGTGAAATTTATCGAGGGAGAATATGATGTCTTGGTGTCCACCAACATCATCGAATCCGGACTCGATATTCCAAATGCCAATACCATCATTATCAACCGTGCTCATATGTTTGGATTGAGTGACCTCCATCAGATGCGGGGACGTGTGGGGAGAAGTAACAAAAAAGCTTTCTGTTACCTTTTGACCACTCCGACTTCGGGATTGACGGCAGAGGCAAGGAAGAGATTACAGACATTGGAAGAATTCTCGGATTTGGGTGATGGTTTCAAAGTCGCGATGCGGGACCTCGATATCCGTGGTGCAGGAAACCTCCTTGGGGCCGAACAAAGCGGTTTCATCACCGATTTGGGATTTGAGATGTACCATAAGATATTGGATGAGGCTGTACAGGAATTGAAGGAAAATGAGTTTGCCTACCTCTTTGAAGTAGACCTGAAAGAAAAGGTGGAAGTTTTGGTGCAGGACTGCGTGATAGAGACAGATTTGGAATTGTTGATTCCGGAATCTTATGTCAGCAATATATCTGAAAGGCTGAGTCTTTATGCCAAGTTGGACAACATCAAAAAAGAAGAGGAGCTTCAGACCTTTATCCAATCTGTCAGGGACAGGTTTGGTCCGATCCCATCCCCTGTAGAGGATTTGTTTGAAACTGTCCGACTGAGATGGATTGCGGAAAACTTGGGATTTGAAAAACTCGTACTCAAAGGAGAGATTATGAAATGCTATTTCCTTCCTTCAGAAAAGGAAAAGTATTTCAAATCAGATACATTTGGTAAGATCCTTGCTTACATCCAAAAGCACGGCAAACTTTGTAAGATCAAAGAGGCTAAAAACAGACTTATTTTGATCATCAGTGAAGTGAAAAGCATTGAAAAAGCAAAAAAATGGCTTGAAGAGATGAAAAATGCATAAATTTTGAAAATTTTTAACAAGATCATTTTTGCTTTTCCTGAAAAATAATTTGCATTATTTCTAACAATCTTGCATAAAACCTATTTCACCATCAGGGACTTGTCAAAAAAATTATTGTGATAAAGATATTATTGATTATATATTAGCGTTCTATTTGAGGGTTAAAAACAGTTAAATATTATGGTTTTTGCGAAAAATAAAGCAGGTTTAATTTTGGCTTCAGCGTTGCTTGTAGCAGGAGCGCTGCTATCGTCTTGTAACAAAACTCCGGGATACGGCAGAAGAACAGCTGCCAAACCGGGTAAGGCCAGCCCGACAACGGGTGCGGAATATAGCTTCGATGCTAATGACAGTTCTAATTTTGTCGTCACCAGACTTGCAAAGCAGGAAATAGGTCCAAACTTGAAATTTATCCAAGGCGGTCGTGCTGTTTTGGGTTCTCAGGAACAGGATGTCATGGCTTTCAGGGATAACGCCGAAAGGACTGTGACCATTGCATCATTCTTCATGGACGAAACAGAAATCTCAAACAATGACTACAGGGAATTCCTTTTCGACATGAAAAAGAAAGTTTCTGCCGATTCCATCAAAAAATTGGAACCTGCTGAAGGAGTTTGGGGTGGGGTATTGTCCTATAATGATGTGTATGATACTTACTATTTCAGATTTCCCGGTTTCAACTTCTACCCTGTAGCAGGCGTATCTTGGGTTCAGGCAAATACCTATGCCAAGTGGAGGACAGAATTTGTATCCAACTTGGTGAGAGAAAGAAATGAATTGGACAGTTCACTTACAAAAAACCAACTGATTGAAAGAGGGGTAGCCTTTGCAGAATACAGATTGCCAAGTGAGGCAGAATGGGAATATGCAGCCAAGGCTATGATCGGCGTACAGTATATGGACGAAAATCAGGAATTTGGAAGAATCTATCCTTGGGATGGCAGAGGTGTCAGAAACCCATATAATGTTAAAAGACAGGGTAAGCAAGGTGACTTCTTAGCCAACTTCAAGCGTGGAAGAGGTGACTATGCAGGTATTGCAGGTAGCCGCACCAATGACGGTGAAATCATCCCAACCAACGTATATGATTTCCCACCAAATGATTTTGGATTGTACAACATGGCAGGAAATGTCAACGAGTGGGTTCAGGACGTTTACAGACCACTTTCTTATCAGGATTTTGATGACCTCAACCCATTGAGAAAAGACGGAATTTTTGACGAATCTGAAACTTATGGTACTACCTTGATCGATGATAACTATAGAGTCTACAAAGGAGGTTCTTGGAGAGATATGGCTTATTGGCTTGCTCCGGGTACTAGAAGATTTATCCATCAGGACTCTGCTACCAACCATATTGGATTCAGATGTGCCATGATTTCTATCGGTGCTGAAGGAAAATAATGTATCGTTTGTGTTTAACAGAACAAAAAAGGTGTCCTAAAGACACCTTTTTTTTATGTCCTTTTTTTACTGAAAAATCATTTTTATAACCCTCCTCATTTCCTAATTCTTAATTTATCATTCTGAATTTTTTCCCCATTCAGCCCAAATTCAAACCAAAAAGCCCAAAAGCAGTTTTTGTTACATGGATTTGCCTTATTTTAGACCAAAATCAACTTTCATATTATGAAAAAAATATACCGATTTATTCTGGTTTTGACCCTCTGTGGTTTTGGAGAGGTCATATCCTCCCATGCACAGAATGCTTTAACTTATCAGACGCCTCCCAAAGCCATCGCTGATTTGGTCAATGCACCGATTACGCCACAGGCGAGTTTTAGCAGATCGGGAGAATTTATGTTGTTGCTCGAGCGGGCCGGAAACCCATCCATCGAAGAACTTGCACAGCCCGAACTGAGGATTGCAGGGATCCGTATCAATCCCGCCACCAACGGCCCTAGCCGTGGAGGATATGTGGAAAATGTAAAATTAAAAAACACCCGTTCCGGTATGGAACAGGACATCAAAGGCCTTCCTGCTTCCCCGAGATTGGGAAATTTCTCCCTTTCCAAGGATGAAAAATTTGTGGCAATGACCCATACCTCCAACACCGGCATCAGCCTTTGGGTAGTGGATTTGAGCAATTTGGAAGCCAAAAAACTAACTGACGAAATTGTCAACGGCGTTTATGGAAATGCCATCACCTGGACACCGGATAATAAAATACTTCTCAAAGCAGTCAACCCAAGCCGAGGCAACATGCCCAAAGCCCCACTTGCCCCTGCAGGACCTATCATTCAGGAAACTTCAGGAAATGCTGCTCCTTCACGTACCTATCAGGATCTCTTGACCAACTCTTATGATGAGGCATTGTTTGCTTACTTCATGGATTCGCAGTTGATGTTGGTGGACCTAAGTGGAGGCAAACAAGCGGTAGGTCCCTCAGGCTTGATTTCTTCTGTTGACCTTTCTCCTGATGGAAATTATATCCTTGTGGAACTGATCAAAAGACCTTTCTCCTACCTTGTTCCCGCTTCCCGTTTTCCCTATGATGTGGAGATTTGGGACAGCAAAGGCAATAAAGTCAAAACCTTGGCCCAAATTCCTTTGGATGAAGTCAGGCCAACAGGCTTTGATGCCACGGTTACAGGACCAAGAGCCATCAATTGGAGGGCAGATAAAGGAGCTTTCCTTTATTGGACCGAAGCACAGGACGGCGGTGACCCCAAAGTCAAAATGGAGGAAAGAGAAATCATCTATACTTTGGACGCTCCTTTTACCGCCACACCAACAAAGTTGGCTAGCATTGGCTATAGATTTGGAGGCATTTCTTGGTCAGACGACAATTTTGCCCTTTTGAACGAAAGATGGTTTGCCAGCAGACAGGAAAGGGTTTCTGTCATCAATCCCTCCAAACCGGGGGAAAAAGGCGCTGTCATCATCGAGCGCAACTCAGATGATATCTACAACGATCCGGGAAATCCTGTATTTACAACCAATGCATTTGGCAAAAATGTGATTCTGAGAAAAGGAGACGATGTATTTATGACCTCCGAAGGGGGCAGTCCCGAGGGCAGTATGCCTTATCTTTCAGCTTTCAATACCAAAACCAAAACTGAAAAAATCATTTGGAGGAGCCAAGCCCCCTATTACGAAAGGGTAGCCAAAGTCCTCAATGCCGACGCCACAGAATTTATCACCATTAAAGAAAGCACCGATATCCAACCCAATTATTGGTTGGTCAATACTAGAAAGCGCATCGCCCCGATGCAGATTACCAACTTTGCCCATCCTTATGAATCCATCAAGGGCATCAACAAGCAGCTCGTCACCTACAAAAGAAATGACGGACTCAACTTATCTGCCGTGGTCTATACCCCTGAAGGTTATGACCCTGCCAAAGACGGAAGACTTCCTGTATTGATGTGGGCCTATCCTAGGGAATACAAATCCGCAGCCACCGCTGCACAGGTTCGCGGTTCCAAATACCAGTTTACCAGATTGAGTTGGGGCTCTCCTATCTATTGGGTGACGCAGGGATATGCGATCATGGACCAAACAGAAATGCCGATAGTCGGGGAAGGGGACGATGAACCAAATGACACTTTTGTGGTGCAACTTGTGGCCAATGCGGAAGCAGCGATAGATTACATCGTGGGTCAGGGCATCGGAGACCGCGAAAAAATCGCTGTAGGCGGACATTCTTATGGGGCTTTCATGACAGCAAACTTACTTTCTCACTCCAACTTGTTTGCAGCAGGAATCGCACGAAGTGGCGCTTACAACAGGACTTTGACACCTTTTGGATTCCAATATGAGCAACGCAGCTATTGGGAAGCACCTGAGGTGTACAATGTGATGTCGCCATTTATGAATGCCGACAAGGTAAAAACCCCGATCTTATTGATCCACGGAGAGGCGGACAACAATTCCGGTACTTTCCCCATCCAGTCCGAACGGTATTATAATGCACTCAAAGGTCACGGCGCAACAACCAGATTGGTTTTCCTACCTCACGAAAGCCATGGCTATGCAGGCAAAGAATCCATTTTGCATACCCTTTGGGAAATGAATACATGGCTCGAAAAGTATGTCAAATAACCTTTGAGGTCTTTTTTGACCTCGAAGGTTTTACCCTTATTTAGATACAAGTGACGAGAATATTGAAAAATTAGCCTCCGAAAGGGGGCTTTTTTTTGTATTGTTATTTGGACAAAAAAATTGGTCAAAGCAACTTGTCCTCTTTTAATTTAACTAGAATTCCTTTGGCTAATTTTCCTGCAAAAACATTAGTGAAGCCATAAGAAACCCAAATAGGTTCTTCCTTCCCCAACTCAAAAAAGTAAACCTGATATTTGATGACATCGGAAAGTTCCTCATTATGCACGTAACTTTTTTGTGTAACAAGCAATATGAACTCGACCCCTTTATTTTGTAATCGAATGTTGAATTCCGAAAAATCATATGCACGGAAATCCTCGAAAATTTCCCGATAATCAGTTCCCCTTCCTAATTCTAAAAACTTATTTACCAAATTGTCACGGAAACCCTTATCTTCTAAATTGTTGAATTTTCCATTGAGATAGGTATTATAATTTTGTTCTCCCAAGTCCAATAAATCATCATGAAGAACAGAATACAGGATTAGAAAATTGCTAATCGGCTTGGAAGGTTCACTAACTTTTTTAGAGTAGCTTGCTCTAGGCGTAAAACAGGAAACAAATAGTAAAGAAACTATTAAGAACAATAAAAGCTGAGAGATTCTTTTCATGGCTTTAAACAGATCACTTAAAGACGTCTTTTTTCGGTCGAAGGTTTAAGCCTATCTTAATTAAGTAGATGGTCTAGTTCTTGAGCCTTTAAATTTTCTTGACCTTTTAAGTCACCTCAAACATTTTTCTTTGCGCCTTCGCGGGACACATTCTCTCTTATTTTGCGCCTTGCGTCTCTGGGTGATTGGTATTTATGATCCCTCCGTGCCTTAGTGTCTTTGTGGGAAAAGAATCACTTCAACCCCATTTTCAACACATAATTATCCGCCGTAATATAAAGCGTCTTTTCATCCGAAGAGAAAGCACAATTAGAGGTAGCTTCCCCAGTCGCAATCCTAGCCAAAGCCTTCCCGTTTTCATCAAAAAGCCAAACACCTCCCGGTCCTGTTGCAAACAGATTTCCGGAACTGTGCATTTTCATCCCGTCAGGAAGTCCGTTGTAGCCTTCTTTTCCTACATATGATGTTGCCTCAAAAAACAACTTTTTATTTTCCACCACACCCGGGGTCACAATGTCATATTGGTACCACACCGCATGTTCAGGATCGGAGTTGGCGACAATCAATTTGCTTTGGTCAGGGGAAAAAGTGATGCCGTTGGGTCTAGAGATGGAATCCACAAGCAATAGTTCCCCATCAGTCTTGAGGCAATAGATTCCCTGAAAATCCAATTCCTTCGCCGGGTCATCCACATTGAACTCCAAGCCATAAGGTGGGTCGGTGAAATACAAATTTCCCGCCTTGTCATAGATGGCATCGTTGGGGCTGTTGAGGCGCTTTCCTTGATAGTTATCCACAATGCTGACAAAATCTGCTTTGGGCTGATCCAAAGGCGCATTCATCTTTGCCATCCTGCGGTCTCCATGTTGGCAGAGCACCAAATTCCCCTGCGGATCCAAAATCAGGGCATTGGAACCTGTCTCTCCGCCACGGGCAGCATCTCCTGTATAGCCCGAAGGTTTCAGATAAAGACTTGTTTCACCCTTTGCATCAATCTGAAATATGGAGTTGTTGGGAATATCCGAAAACAACAACTTCTGTTCTTTTTCCAGCCAAAGTGGCCCTTCAGTCCAGGCATAGCCCTGAGAAATGACTTCGATCTGTGCATCAGGATTTATCAAACTCAACGCTGCCTCATCTAGAATTTCTATCGAACTGTTTGCTTTCATGGTGTTTTTGGGTTGGGTGCAGGAAATGGCAATCAAAATAAAAAACGAAAATACGATGGAATATTTCATGGTCTTTTGGGTTGTAAATAAATGCAAACATCAATTTCGGATTTTTCCCTTGGAATCTGACTATCAAAGCCTCAATTTTTGAATAGGATGAATTTAAAGACAGGTAGCTGCTAATTGCGAGAAAGATTTTGAGCGCACCATCATTACTTATCAAATACCAATTATACCTCCGCACAGAGCAACAATTAATCGCCGAAGTACAGAAAGAGATTGACAGAATGGATCAAAGAGAAAGGGAATAATGCCATCCCAAAATTACTGTTTATGCTATTGCTTTCCGTTCATTGACCGGCATCCCAGAGCTTCCTACTCACCCCAACTCCCAAACATCATTCTTCCATCCTTCCCGACCTCAAACTTCCAACCTTTTACCCACTCCCCACCTGGTTTCATTCAAAAAAATACCCTACTTTTAAACTGCTAATGTAAATTACTTAGCCATCCTGTTTACCAAAACCTCCTCCCAAATGGATGATCTTTTAGCTGCAAGGTCTCAGATGGCCTTATCTCTGGGCTTTCACATCATTTTTGCCTGTATTGGAATGATCATGCCGTTTTTTATGGCTATTTCCCATTACATCTATCTCAAAACCGGAAAGGAAGCCTACAAGAAACTGACCGTCGCATGGAGCAAAGGCGTGGCAATCTTTTTTGTTACAGGTGCAGTTTCAGGAACGATGCTCTCTTTTGAACTTGGTCTGCTTTGGCCCAAATTCATGGAAGAGGCAGGACCGATTTTTGGAATGCCATTTTCCTTGGAAGGAACGGCCTTTTTTATCGAAGCCATAGCATTGGGCTTTTTCCTTTATGGTTGGGGAAAATTCCACCCTTGGTTCCATTGGTTTACCGGAGTAGTAGTAGGGGTCAGCGGCTTGGCCTCAGGCATATTGGTCGTTGCAGCCAATGCCTGGATGAATGCACCTACAGGATTTGATATCATCGATGGGGTTTATACCAATATTGACCCGATCGCCGCGATGTTTAATGAAGCCTGGTTCAGTCAGGCTTTGCACATGACGCTGGCAGCATTTGTCGCAACAGGCTTTGCCGTAGGTGGGATCCATGCCTGGATGATCAGGAAGGGAAAATCCAAAGATATCCACATCCCTGCCCTCAGGATTTCCCTGACTATCGGCGCTGTAGCCGCCATTCTGATGCCGCTGAGCGGGCACCATGCTGCCAAAGATGTAGCCCATCGGCAGCCGGCAAAGCTTGCGGCAATGGAAGCGCATTTTCACACCGAAGAAAGAGCGGCTTTGATCATCGGAGGAATTCCGGACGAAGCTACCCAAACCGTAAATTATGCCATCAAAATCCCGGGTGGGTTGAGTTACCTGATCCATGGTGACTTTGTCACAGAGGTCAAGGGGCTTGAGGATATCCCCCAAGATGAACATCCACCGGTGGCTATCACCCACTATGGATTTCAGATCATGGTAGGCATCGGCATGTTGCTGATGCTGGTTGGATTGATTTGGTTGTTTGGGCTGTGGAAAAAAGCCCCCTATTTACATGCCCCCTGGTTTTTAGCTTTGCTAGCCCTATTGAGCCCTTTGGGGTTTATTGCCGTGGAGGCAGGTTGGGTAGTGACTGAGGTAGGCAGGCAGCCCTGGATCCTGTATGGTATCATGCGGACAGCTGATGCGGTGACCCCAATGCCGGGAATCGTGTATTCATTCTGGCTTTATGTGGCAGTGTACTTGTCATTATCCCTGATCGTAGGCGCGTTGCTGGCAAAGCAGGTAAAGGCTTTGGATAAGGAAACGGAGCAACTTTCACCCAAAACGTCCTGATCCCATGGTAGATATCATCATTGCTTTTTTGTACCTGTCATTATTGATGTACCTGCTTTTCGGAGGGGCGGATTTTGGTGCAGGCATCATCGAGTTTTTTACCTCAGATGCCAAAAAAGACCGCACAAGGCTGCTTACTTATCAGGCGATCGGTCCCATTTGGGAAGCAAACCACATGTGGCTCATCATCACCATCGTCATCCTTTTTGTGGGCTTTCCAAAAGTTTACTCGACTGTTTCCATTTTCCTCCATATCCCTGTTTCCTTGCTGTTGCTCGGCATAATTGCCCGGGGAACAGCCTTTATTTTCAGGCATTATGATCCGGATCAGGGAAAATTTCAGCCCTTGTATAACCTTATTTTTGTTTATTCTTCTTTCCTCAGTCCGCTCTTTCTAGGCATCCTGGCAGGGACGATCATCTCGGGAAGAATAGACTTAGAGGCAGCTTCTTTCCCTGAGGCCTACTTGTTTCCATGGTTGGCCTTTTTCCCGATCAGTGTAGGCTTGTTTACTGTGGCTATTTGCGGGTATTTGGCTGCTGTCTTTTTGATTGGTGAAGCCCAAACTCACGAAGACCAAATGCTGTTCAGAAAAAAAGCCATCAGAATGAATGTCCTGACAGTGGTTGCCGGGGCTTTGGTTTTTTTGGCTGCCACCTTGGAGGGCATTCCATTGTTGGCAGGCATGTTGGATCATCCCATCACGATTTTAGCATTGGTCTTGGCTAGTATTTCCCTTCCATTGACATGGAAGTATTTGAGGGAAAATTTTCACATGAGGGCAAGGATCCTGGTAGGTTTTCAGGTTAGTATGATCCTCTTTGCCCTGTTTTACAGTATTCATCCTGCATTTATGGTTTTCAAAAACAGTGTTCTGATCCTGAAAGACGCTGCCGCAGGTCCTGCCACCATGAACAGCCTAGGCATTGCCCTCCTTGTAGGAAGTGTTTTTATCCTTCCTTCTTTGTTTTACCTCATCTATAGCTTTCAGAAGAAGCCCTTTCAGCCTTTGGCAAAAAAGTGATTTATTACAATCATGATTTACATTTAAATTAGGTACCTGACACTGTTAAGGAAAAACCAAAAGCCTCATATATGAAATCTTTCCAACTCCTCTTTTTCTCCTTGATCCTCCTTTTTTCGTGTGGAAAGAAAGAATTGGAAAAGGCCTCTCCAAAGCCTCCAAACATCCTCTTTTTGATAGCGGATGATTGGTCTTATCCACATGCCGGCGTCTATGGTGATCGGGTGGTCCAGACTCCGAATTTCGATAGACTTGCCAAAGAAGGCGCTTTGTTTACCAATGCCTATACCGCCTCCCCATCCTGTTCACCTTCGCGCGCCTCGATTTTGCTTGGAAGATATCCACACCAAAACGAAGCCGGGGGAAATCTATGGTCAGAATTTCCCGCCCAGTATCCCACCTATGTCAGCATCCTCGAACAAGCCGGTTACTTCACAGGTTCCACGCGCAAAGGTTGGGGACCGGGAGAGTTTGCAGTCTCAGGACTTGCCCACAATCCTGCCGGAAAGCAATTCGAAGATTTCAAGACCTTTTTGGACCAAAGACCCAAAGACCAACCTTTTACCTTTTGGTTTGGCAGCAGCGATCCGCACCGGGAGTATGAACCCAACACCGGAATTCAAAGCGGCATGAAGCTGTCTGATGTCATCGTCCCCGGATTTTTTCCTGACAACGACTGTGTACGGAATGATATCCTTGACTATTATTTTGAGATAGAGCGATTTGACAGGGAATGTGGACAACTCATCCGACAGCTGGAGGAAATCGGCGAACTCGACAATACCATCATCGTGATGACAAGTGACAACGGCATGCCTTTTCCACGGGCCAAAGCCAACCTCTATGACCTTGGAACCCGTATGCCTTTGGCCATCCGTTGGCCTGAAAAAGCCAAAGGCGGAACTGTCATTGACGATTTTGTAAATTTTGTGGACTTTGCCCCGAGCTTTATCGAGGCGGCAGGTCAGGAGGTCCCTGACATGAGTGGACAGTCTCTTTGGGCCCTATTGGAAGGCAAAAAACAAAACCGGGATCAGGTATTCCTCGAGCGCGAGCGGCATGCCAATGTCCGCAAAGGAAACCTCAGTTATCCCATGCGGGCAGTCAGAAACCACCAATACCTCTATATCTGGAACCCCATTCCCGAGCGCAATCCTGCCGGAGACCCGACCGTCCACCAATCTGTCGGCCAATATGGAGATGTGGACCATTCCATCACGAAGTTTCTGATCATGAATCAGGAAGGAAAAGCCAAATCCAGCCAACCGGATTACTTTGCCCTGTCCTTTGGACTAAGGCCTGAAGAGGAACTGTATGATGTAGTAAATGATCCTTATCAATTAAACAACCTCGCTGCCCAACCTGAATTTCAGGCAGCCAAAGAACAGCTGAAAACCCAACTATTGTCTTGGATGACCGAAACCGGCGACCTCAGGGCCACCGACCCAAAGTCCACTTATTGGGACCAACTCCGCTACACCCCAAATTACCAAATGGAAGACGCCCCCATCCAACAACGCATCGAAGCCTACCGCATCCTTCCTCCTTTTGGAAAGTATAGTAAGGAGGGGATTGGGTGTTTGGAGGAGTGAGACTTGTTTTAGTTAATTACTTTAATAATTTTTCCATTAGAAAAAAGATTTTACTATTTTTCACTTAAACTTTTAAATCATTATATGTGAGAAGTGAAATATTTTCAAACATCAATAAAATTATTGAGAGAGACAGTAAAGTCTCAACTTATAAGTTCGCCTTGTTAAGAGGTACAATAGATGTTATTCTTGAAAACTCTCCATTTATCGTTCAAAAAGAATCAAGGATTTATATTCCTCTAGGTCTGTTGATCGAAAAATGGCTGCTTTTTTATTATCCAATTTTAGCATCCAAATCATTCATCCCCCAAATTCATGGGGAAACAAAACTAGCTTTTGAAACCCTTTTCAAAGAGATTATTGCTGATTACAATGACAAAGGAGGTTTTTCGGTATTTTACAATGACCTTAGGAAAAATGGAATTCCTAGGGATCAACATGAGAATTTCTTAAAACTTCTTAAGAAGTTAAAGGATACAATTACCTCAAATCCGATGAAATATATTGGTCGTTCAATTAACCCTGATTATTATTCCATTTTCCAATATCATCCTGGTTTAAGGATTCAAAATCCTATTAAAATCGATTTATCCTATTTGATTTCAAATTTTGGGGAATTTTCCATCCCTATTGAGTATCATGACGCATTTCAGATTTTAGGAAGCTTTCTAAGTGGACAAGATTCTATTCTGTTTAAATGGGCAGAATTTTCAGTTAATGCTTCCAAGAATATTTTACCTTTTGAAAAGGTTCTTCATGATGTATTAATAAGCCCAATTACAGAAAGAGATATCAGGGAATCAAAAAAAATATATCAATCTATATTGAATAAAGATGGTAAAGTCCAATGCGTTTGGACTGGCCATTCTATTGATTCATATGATATCGACCATTTAATTCCCTTTTCAGTATGGAAAAACAACGATTTATGGAATCTCCTTCCTTCAAGTCAAAAAATCAATAATTCAAAAAGAGATAAGATTCCTTCAACTCAATTGATTGAAGATAGGAGAGATTTAATTCTTCATTATTGGGAATTGATTCAAAAAAGTTTGCCAGAGAGATTTGAAAAAGAAATGAGAATTACTCTTTTGGGAAACTCTACTTTTGATAATTGGCAGAAACCGGCGATAGAAAAACTTAAGGAGACTTGCCAATATTTAATTTCAACAAGAGGTTTTGAAGAATGGAATCCAAAAAATTAAACTCCTATAACCACCTCACCGCCAAAGAACGGGATTCAATTTCTTTTCCTGCAAGGCATGTTTTGAACAAGGGATTGTTAATGGGAGAGGTCTTGGACTTTGGATGTGGTTTTGGGAAGGATGTGGAGGTTTTGAAGGAAGAGGGGATTGATATTGTCGGATATGACAGGCATTATTTTCCAAGTTATCCACAAAAGCAATTCGATACCATTATCTGTCTTTATGTACTCAATGTCCTGATGCAGGAAGAACAAACAAGAGTACTGATGGAAATTTCACAACTGTTAAAACCTACCGGAAAAGCCTATTTTGCTGTTAGAAGGGACATCACTTTTGAAGGTTTCAGAACACATAAAATCCATCAAAAACCAACCTATCAATGCAACGTGATCCTTCCTTTTTTCTCCATCTTCAGAAATGAAAACTGCGAAATTTATGAGTATAAGCCGTTTAATATAAGGTTAATAGACCAATTAGAGGATTCTTGCCCATTTTGTAATCCATCTTCAGATAGTATACTTTTAGCCGAATCAGCGACAGCGTTTTCCATTTATGACAAATTTCCTGTTTCAAATGGACACGCTTTAATTATTCCAAAAAGACATGTGGATAACTATTTTGATTTGAGCTTTCGGGAACAATCTGCCTGTTTTTTTATGCTTAATTATGTAAAAGAAATTGTCCAAAAAAAGAATGATCCCGATGGATTTAATATAGGGATAAATATCGGCAAATCGGCAGGACAGACTGTTGACCATGTTCATATTCACCTTATTCCCCGATATGCTGGAGATGTGGATAATCCGATTGGTGGCGTTAGGGAAGTAATCCCTGAAAAGAAAATTTATCTTTAAATAATTCCTAATAAGCGGCTCTAAAAGTCCTTTCATGGACCTGCTAGAATAATACCTAACCAACTCCAAAGTAAAAGAAACTGAAGGGCTATTGCCGTTTATTTAGGGAAAACCAAATCCTGATAGGTATTGTGATTTTTGGTCAAAAATGATACTAGTTGTGGTGTCAATTTTTCCAAACAGTGCTTCTCTAGCTAAAATATTCTCCAGTAGCATAAATTAAAAGTTCTTTTATCGAAGAATTATTTCTAGGATTTTGAAGAATATTATTTTGAAATGAGCATTTTTTCTTGAATCAGGATTTATCCTTTGCTTACTGACAAATTATTCTTTTTTTTAGATATTCATTAGATAAAACATTTTTCTAAAATTCTTTTAGTTAACAAAGCTTATAAATATGAAGGATTCTCATTTTAAAAAATGCTTGGAGATTTTTTTGTTTTTAATCATTTGGTCAGTATTGTTTTCATGTGCCACAAAAAAGGATTTAATAAACCTAAAACAAGAAATGAATTCAGAGATCGCTCAATTGCGTGGCCAGTTAACAGAGATGTTGAAAGATAGTGATGGAGACGGGGTGCCTGATTATTTGGATCTGGAACCTAATACACCAATTGGGGCTAGAGTGGATAGTCAAGGCAGAATGTTAGACAGCGATGGAGATGGAATTGCTGACCATTTGGATAAATGTCCATTCGTACCAGGACCTGCTAGCACTAATGGTTGTCCCGTTGAGGAGCTTATGGAGGCATTAAATCCAAGAGATCCCAATAGGTCAGACCAGTTTTGGCCTATTCCCACTCCCACATACATTGAAGACATTACAGATCAGTTTATTGGAATTGATGATTCCTTAGAAGCTGTCTACGGCAAAATTAGGAAACATTTACAAAAAAAGGGAAATCAGTTTAACAGGGTTATGTATGTTCCAGAAGATGGTTTTGTAGTTTTTTCTAATTTAGAAAGAATCAATGATTCTGGAACCAGGCTGTCTCTCCCAATAGAAATTGAAAAGGGAGGATGTAGCATTTTAAATATTTTACATTGCCTTTACGGGAAACCGAGCGGTAGATATGTGTTTTTTGCTTTTGTGGTAAATAATGGAAAGGGGCTAAGGACAACCAATGATATTAAGGAATACAATGATATTATGAAGTATATCAATCGTGGATATATTAATCTTGATAATAGCTATGTTCGGGATATTTACAATAATCCTATTTCCGCACGTGGATATACAGTATCATTACTTGCTTATGAATATGAAACTTATCCGGGTCGAGTGCCCAAGTTAGTTTTAAACACCAAAATTGATTACTTCAAATTGTTATTTAAATAAAGCAAACATGGTTGAAAAGTTTAAAGCACAAAAACAATTGACAATATTGTGGATAAGTTTAACTATCGTCATTGGCTTACTTTTATTTTCGTTTAGTTCGGAAGTGATCATTGAAAACAATGAGGCAATATGGTCTTGGTATACAAGGTCCACGCTTCCCTTCAATACCCTGATTATTACCGCTATGTTCGCTATTAAAAGCCCACATAATCAAAATAAAATTTACATTCAAAAATTTTATTACTACATCACTTTAGGGGTATCAAGTTCATATTTTCTTTTAATTATTATTTTCATTCTAAAAACCCAAACCAATTCTTCTTTGGAAACAATCCACCTTATTACCAATAAGTCAAATTACATTCAAACTTTCTTTGAGGCATTTGTTACCGGTACCTTGGGTTATTTTTTTGTGTCTGGGGGAAAAAATGAAGAGTAAAAGGTTGGTAACCTCAACCCTATAGGTGATGGATTGATTCCTAAAGAGAAAAATATTATTTAATACTTTAATCGATTTCAAACTTTCCATTATAAAACCGAAGGATTTGCGAGCTTACCCCCTCGTCAAATGAAAATTGATACCCGATTAACATTTTGTAATTTACATTTTCTAAATCAACAGCATTAATGATGAATCCAATTAGTCATTTTCCAACGACAGGTTATTATGGTTCCAAATGAAAAAAAATCTTTAACTTTTCTACCGGACAAGAAGAAGATCTAGCCGTATTTCCAAGCCATTTCCCAAAATAAAACAATTCACCCCAACTTAAAATAAATCAATTCTAAAAGAAATAATTCAATAATATTTCCAAAAATCAGCATTTTCCCCCCACTTTCCGCTACCCTTCCCTTACCCTTCTCCTACCCACCCGTTACACCCTCCTTACCCATTCGTTACCTTTTGACCAATTTCCAAGAAACCATATAATTATTCCGACAATTTAATTGCTTGTACTTTTCCAAGACCATCAGCAATAGTCTTTTTACCCAGCACGCATTCAATCCCTTCCTTGTTTTGGCGGAAAGCCATGTTCAAATTTGGTCATCAAATTAGCCAAAACCAGACCTGACTTCCCGGCTGATTCTGATCTATAAATATGTCACCCCTTCGGGGTTTTGCCTACCCTACTATCAAATCCATTTTTCTATAATCCTACCACCCCTTCGGGGTTTTCCACAACCCGACAACCCTACAACCCGACAACCCGACAACGCGCAGCAGACAACAATTTCAGTATGCAGTCTCAGTTTTCAGTTTGCAGACCTAACCACGCGCCTCAGACAACCCGACAACTTGACAACCCGACAACGCGAAGCTGACAACAATTCCAGTATGCAGTCTCAGTTTTCAGTTTGCAGTCCTGACAACGCGCAGCAGGTAAGTTCACAACAGTTACAACAGTTACAACAATTACAACCACTACAACCACTACAACAATTCCAACCCGAGAACCCGACAACGCGAAGCAGACAATAACTACAACCACTCTAAATTTTTCCCTATTTTTAGCCCCATGTTCCAACGATTCTTTCAAATCCTCAAAGCCCCGATTGTTTTTGTATTGCGCAAGCCGACTATATGGTTTTCCAAGAAGATTTCTTCCTCGCCGGATAGGGAATCTGTTTTCAAGCGTCTGACAGAAATATACTGGGATATCACCCAAAACTCCGAACCGGAAGAAGGTGCACTCTACAATCTCGACATGCGCAACAACAGCTTTATCATCTTCAGCGATGTGCACAAAGGGAATAGGAAAGGCAGGGACGAGTTCCGTCATGCGGAGAACAATTACCTTACTGCTTTGGAACACTATAATGAAAAGGGGTCTTTTTACATCAATTTGGGCGACAGTGAGGAGTTTTGGAAGTTCAACATTTTCTCCATCATGCAGCACAACAAAAAGACTTTTGAGGCAGAAAGGAAGTTTGTGGAGCGGAATGCCTTTTTCAAAATCTACGGCAACCATGACCTTTTTTGGAAGATTGATCCATTTTCCAAAATGTACCTCAGGGAGATTTATGACAAAGCCATCAATATCTATGGGGGCATTGTGGTCAGGGTAAAATATCTTGACGGGAGGCATGTTGACATGTTTTGTACACATGGCCATCAGGGGGACAAAAGGAGTGATGGCAATAAGTTTTCGATTTGGTTTGTGGCTTATATTTGGGGGCCTTTGCAGTCATTTTTGGATATCAACATCAACACACCTGCCCTCAGCCAAAAGGAAAAAACCCTCCACAACAAACTCATGTACGAATGGAGTCAGCAACAGGAAAATGTGGTCTTGGTAACCGGACATACCCATCAGCCCATTTTTCACTCTTACAGCCACATCCAACAGCTTCGTGCGCAATTGGAAGAGGCACAGAAAAACGGGGATGTGGATAAAGTAGCTGAATTGGAAGAAAAGATCAAAAGACACCCAAGCCAATGTACGCTTGGAGTGGCCGATTTGCCGAAATACAAGCCCACTTACTTCAACTCCGGCTGCTGCTGCTACAGCGACAATAGTATTTCGGGGATTGAGATCGCTGACGGATTTGTAAGGCTTGTCCGGTGGGCAGAGGAAGACGGAATCTCCAAAAGGGAGGTCTTGGAGGAATTGCCCTTGGATGAGATGAGGGACATGTTCATGGATAAATAAGCTCGCAAGCTCGAAAAACATAATCCCACAAAGACACTGAGACACAAAGGCAATAAGTCCCGCGAAGGCGCAAAGACGCAAAGAAATAGTGTTTCCCATTGTCCTGCTTCTCCAGAAGCTGGATAACTTATTATCTCACACCAAGTCGCAAAGCCGCAAATCAGTCGGATGGCTTCAAGCCGTCAGACTATCATTTTTCAATCCCGCAAAGTCGCAAAGACACAAAGAAAAGCCCATTGCGTCCATGGCGAAAACCTTGCGTTCATTGCGGTAGAAAATGGTTCCCACAAAGTCGCAAAGACACGAAGGAAAAGAAATTCAAGTAAGGAATTAAGTTCCCCGCAAAGGCGCAAAATCGCAAAGAAAAATGAAATAAGAGAGATTTTAAACCTTCGCAGGAGGCGGTTCAGAATGCCGGTAGAACAACCCTCATTAGTTTCTTTGTTTCTATTTTGGTAAAATAAATTGGCCCCATCTTGGTGAAAAGCCATTGCGATCCTTTGCTTAACTATAGCGTCCATTGCGGTAAAAATATCTCCCTCAAAGTCGCGGAGAAACCCCATTCCGTCCATGGCGAAACCTTCGCGGCCATTGCGGTAAATAGCACTTTATTGATTAACTTTTGATACAACTTAACTTCATACTATATGGACAATGAAAAAGTTATCCACAATTTTTACAAAGCATTTGCCAAAGGAAAAGCAGATGAAATGGTTTCTTATTACCATCAGGATATAGTCTTTGAAGATCCTGTTTTTGGAAAGCTTAGGGGCGAACAGGTCAAAAGTATGTGGAAAATGCTCATCGAACGAAGCAAAGGCAACCTGAAGGTATCTTTCTCAGATATCAAAGTGGTTAGGAATTCAGGCGAAGCGCATTGGGAGGCAGTTTATCCATTTGGTCCGTACAAAAGAATGGTCCACAACAAAATCACAGCCGAATTTGAATTCAAGGACGGAAAAATCATCAAACATAAAGACAGCTTTGACTTGTGGAAATGGTCAAGAATGGCCTTGGGAATCAAAGGCACGTTGTTGGGTTGGTCACCAATAGTCCAAAACAAAATCAAAAGCCAATCCCAATCTCTGCTAAAAAAATACATGCAGCAATAAGCAATGAATAACCATTCAAGATTGAATTGGCGATCACAAATCAGCGGAATATTATTGGTCTTCCTTGTATAGAAAATTCAATCATGTCGAAAATCTATAGCTTGGATTTTGTTTTTTCGGCTTTTTAAATCAAAAAACTATTATTCCTATCGAAGTTTTGAAATATTCGAAAGAATGTTCTAAATTCCCACGTCTTGCCGGCCACAGCTACAGTTCAGGTGGAAAATCTCATCTCAACCAAGTAAAAGTACGGAACCGTATTTTTATGGGAATTTTTCTGGGATTTTTCACCTTATTTTTTTGAAAGAGAAATTCCTGGTTTAAACCGCTTTCACCCTTACTTCGATATTTCCCTTAACAGCCTTGGAATACATGCATTGCGCATGGGCAGCCTCGACCAATTCCTGTGCTTCTGACTTGGAGGAAGCCTTTGGAATGCTGACAGCGATGTCTACTGCCAAAGCATAGCCACCTTTGTCTGATTCTCCGGTATGAACTTTCACAGTGATTTCTGAATCCATGAGACTCACTCCCTGTGCTATAGCAGCCAAAGTTCCGCCAAAGCAGGTCGCATATCCTGCAGCAAAAAGCTGTTCAGGATTGGTTTTGCCCCCGGGACCGCCGATTTCCTTTGGCATGGCCACATCAAAATCCAACATGCCGTCATCTGTCCGGACATGACCTCTTCTTCCACCTGTGTTGATGGCTGTGGCTGTGTAGCTGATGTTTATTTTTTCCATGAGTTCGTTTGGGTAAAGTCTTTGATCAGTTTTTTGGTCAGTGTTGACAAATTGGTTAACTCATTTTCTTCCCAACTGTTGAGAGATGTGCCTATTTTTTCAGGAATATCTTTTGCTTTGGCTTGAAGGGCTTTTCCGGGATAGGTAAGTTCTATCACCACTTTTCGCTCGTCACTTTCGCTCCTGTTGCGGTGGATAAGGTTGGCAGATTCCAATCTTTTGAGCAAAGGTGTGAGTGTCCCTGAGTCCAATTGAAGCTTTTCTCCGATTTGTGAAACCATCTGCCCATCTTCCTCCCACAGTACCAGCATCACCAAATACTGTGGATAAGTTAATCCTAATTCCTGTAGCGGTTCTCTGTAAGCTTGTGAAACCAACCTAGAAGCTACATAAAAGTCAAATCCGAGGTCATTTTGAAGGTTTGGTAAATTTGGCATATAGACAAGATATATTGTTCACAATTCAATTTATGGAAATATTATTTATGAACAAAAATTAATCCCACAAAGCCACGAAGACACAAAGGAAATTAATTTCAAATTGGAAATTCTTCCACCAAGTCTGAAGGCTTTTATGTTATTTATTGGACTTTGGTGGTAAAGAAAAAAAAGCCCTTCCGAATTCAGAAGGGCTTATGATACAACTAACCATTAACCAATTAACCCAATAACTATTAACCCATTAACCAATCAATAATACCTCCCAATCATAGGATGGTCGACAATTGCCCTTTTCAGTTCCAAGGCATTGATTTCACCCATTCTTGTGTAAGCCATTTTTCCTCCCGGTTCGATCAATAAGGTGATAGGGAGACTTCCGTCCCAACCGTTTTTGACCACATCGATGACGGCATATTTGTCTTCTGTGTCTATGAGATAATTGGGGACAGCGGAATATTTGCTTTGGAGAAACTTCAAGACCTTATCTTCCTGATTGGGGTTGTCCATACTCAAAGAGACAAACTGAAAATCCCTGCCCATGTACATCCTTTGGATTTCAATAAACTCGGGATATTCGATCACACAGGGACCACACCAAGTCGCCCAAAAATTGATCAGCAATAATTTGTCAGTGTCGTTTTTGAGCAGGTCAGCCAATTCGGTTGTGGATATCTTTTGGACTTCCACCGGCTTTTTCTTCCATTCCTCATTGGTTTTGATGGTGTATTCATTTTTCCAAGCCCATTTGGTGGAGCATCCAAAGGCCGGCGTGATAGACTTATCCACAGGCAGCGGTTCTCCGGCCAAAGTTTTTTCGATGGCATTTCGGAGGTCTTCTCCATTGGCCGTGCCGGGTTTTTCGGAAGCATCTATCCTGCCTGAGTAGCTGAGTTTTCTTTCTTTGTCAAATACAAAAACCTGTGGGGTAGCTGTCGGGCCATAAGCCAAGGAATATTGATGGGTATCGCCATCGTATAGGTAAGGGAAATTATACTTTTTATCCACATACCGGATCTGCATGCTTTTGTAATCGTCACTTAGGTCGGTATAGCCCAATTCTTCCGGTAAAATTCCAATGGGACTGTTTGGGGAAATAGCCACGAAAGCAACGCTTTTCCCATTGTATTCATTAACCATGTTGATAAACCTGTCCTCATAGGCCTGTGCTGTCGGGCAGTGGTTGCAGGTGAAGTTGATGACCAATACATCGGCATCTTTGAAGTTATCGATCGAGACCATTTTACCTTCTACATCAGGCAGATTGAAAAAGGGGGCTTGATCTCCGATTGCCAATTTTCCAACAGGCTGTTCCGTCATCTCCTGTGGATTGGGAGTGAATACCGTGGTGGAATCCTGTGATGTCTCTTTTTCTTCTGAGGATTCCTGTTTACCGCAAGCTCCTAAAAAAGCCATGCTCAGAACAATCAGAAATGTGGATAAGTGATGTTTTTTCATAGGTTTGGGATTTAAAAAAAGGCCTCTCCAATCGAAGAATGGGCAGGCCTTTTGACTAGCTTATTTTACATATGCCGCCTTGTTGAGGTATTCAAAGCTTTTTTGGACACTTTCGATAGGCTCATAATTGTACTTTTCAACCTCAACATAGAAATCCTTCATTCCTTGGGCATAGGCAGCCTCAAAGATGGGTTTGAAATCCATGGTTCCGCTTGCCCCGATTTCTTCTTCATCTTTGATATGGAGAAGAGGAAACCTTCCCGCATATTTATTGAGGTAATCCACAGCCGGATAGCCACCTTTTTGGGACCAATACACATCAAGTTCAAAGCAGACAAGCTTTGGATCGGTATTTTTGATCATGTGATCCATCATGATGGTTCCTTCTATTTTTTCAAATTCTCGGGAGTGGTTATGAAAACCAAACATCATCCCTGATCTTTTGGCCACGTCCCCTATAGCGTTGTAATAGTCACACCACACGTCCAATTCTGCCAAAGTCTTCGGGATAGGCATAGAAGGTTTGATGAGGTATTTGGCGCCCATCTTTTTATGGTCATCGGCAGCTTTTTTCCACCAATCCAAAGCTTCCTGCTTCTTGGCAGGATCATATTGCGGTCCGCCAACATGGGCACTTTGCAGTTTCATTCCCAAATCTTCAATGTACTTTCTGTAAAACAGCGGTTCCATTCCGTAAATCAATCCATCTTTGTAACTCGCATTTTCAAGGTGTCTGTATCCAATAGAAGATACAAGGCGTAAAGTGCCCTGAGGATCATCGGTCATGGCCTTTCGTACAGAATATAACTGCAGTCCTATTGGCTTTTTGGCAAACGGTGCAGCAAATAAATCCTTGGGGGCAAGGATACTTCCCAATGCCAACGCGCCTGATATTTTTAAGAAATCTCTTCTTTTATTCATGATATGATGGGTTTAAAGTTTATATCCGTTTTCGTAATTGTAATGCATTTTGTCGTTGGCTTCAGGATCATGTGGAAAAGTCTGGCTTTTTGGATCCCAATCCAAGGGACGACCCAATTCGGCAGCAATGTTGCCGATCGTACAGACGACACAGGTGCTGTGGCCGACTTCTACAGGGACGATCGGATCTTTTCTCTTGATGACTGAATCTATAAAATCCCAATAATGCGGTGGATAACCCAATTTGGGCAACTCCATGGTGGGCTTGAGACTTTTGTCAGAGGAATCAAAATTGCCCCTTGAAACCTTGATCCAACCCTCCTCGCCAATAAACTGAACGCCTTGCCTGTTGCCGTCAAAAGGCCCGACGACCATTTCTACTCCGTTGGCATAATGGTAAGTCAATGGTTTTCCGTCTTTGGCCGGAACGACTTTGACAGGACCGCTTCTGTCCATACCCAAGCCCCATTGAGCAATGTCAAACATATGCGCGCCCCAATCGGTCATATACCCTCCGCCGGTTTCTTTGTAAGATCGCCACGCGCCCCAAAGCTTTTCATTTTGTTCAGGTTCGAGTGAAATGGGTGGATTGAGCTTTTCATTGTAATGGAGTTCAGGCAAAGGACCCAGCCATGTTTTCCAATCCAAACCTGCAGGTATTTCTTGTTTTTCAAGGTCATAGGGAACAGGGTGTTCCGGTTGGCCGACATGGACGAGCACCTGTTTCACCTTTCCGATTCTTCCTTTCAATACCATACGGGCAGCATGTTGGAAGTTGACATCCGAGCGCTGTTGACTCCCGACGGCTAGAACAGTACCATTGGACCTAACTGCTTTGACCAATTCCTGACCTTCATGAATGGTGAGGGTAAGCGGTTTTTCGAGGTAAATATCTTTTCCGGCTTTGCAGGCATCAATCGCCATGAGGGCATGCCAATGATCAGGGGAGGCAATGACAACAGCATCGATATCGCTTCTAGCCAATAAGTCTTTATAATTAGAGTATACATCAATTTGGGGAGGCGTTTTGCCTAATTCCCCGCTGATCTTATTGACCCTGAGTTTGAATCTTTCTCTTTTGATTTCATATACATCCGCACAAGCCATTATTTCCACCCCGGGAATGCGCATCATGCCATTCAGTATTCCCATAGACTGACGCCCGACGCCAATAAATCCCAATCGAATCTGATGGATGTCGCCGGATTGGATTTGATTAGAGGCAATGCTGATTCCTGGCAAAAAAGAAAGGCCTGCAGCGCTCAGAAGTGAGGCTCCTAAAAATTTCCTCCTGGAAATTTGGGGAAAGTTTTTTTTCATTTTCTTTTGGGTTTATTGTTAATAAATACCCCTTCAAGGTAAATTTGGATTATCTCAGGGTAAATTGCTATTTTTAGATAAGCACAATATAATATTACTTTAAATCGGGCTTTCATAAAAGTTTAAACTACTATAATTCAGTCTTGGAATAGGTTAGTTTGATGAAAGCCATGTTTTCTTATTTGTAAGGTGATGGACAAAAAAAAACCCAAAATACTCGTCATCGGATCAGCCAATATGGACATGGTGATCCGAACCGATCATTTTCCTGTTCCCGGTGAAACTATAATGGGAGGAGAATTTTCATTGATTCCCGGTGGAAAAGGTGCCAACCAAGCAGTGGCTGCTGCAAGACTTGGAGGTGATGTCTGCTTCATTACCCAATTGGGAAAAGATCTTTTTGGAGACCGGAATTTAGAGAACTTCAAAAGAGAGGGAATAGATACCTCACTCATAACACAAAATCCCGATCAACCTTCCGGTGTGGCATTGATTACTGTGGATAACTCTGGCGAAAACACCATTATCGTCGCTCCAGGAGCAAATCATACACTTTCGGAAGCCGAAATTTCAAGTGCGTCCAAAGCTTTTCAGCAGGCAGATATCATTCTTGTTCAGCTAGAAATCAAATTACCTGTTGTGGTGGAAGCATGCCAAAAAGCCTATGGCTTGGGTAAAAGGGTAATCCTCAACCCAGCGCCTGCAATGGATTTGCCTGAAAGCTTGTTTCGCTTTCTATACCTTATAGTTCCAAATGAAACCGAAGCCGAGTTCTTGACAGGGATCAAAGTCATCGGCGAAGCCTCTGCTTATCAGGCGGCCTCCAGATTGCGCAACATGGGAGTCCAAAGAATCATCATTACGATGGGTGCTCTTGGAGCTTTTTTGTTTACCGATAGCTTTCAGGGAATTATACCGACTACAACAGTGGAGGCAATCGACACCACTGCAGCCGGGGATACTTTTTGTGGCGCATTGGCTGTAGCCTTGGGAACCGGGAAAAACATCCAAGATGCAGTTGTATTTGCTTTGAAGGCCGCCACACTCTCCGTGCAGAGATTTGGTGCGCAGACGTCGATACCGTATTTGGAAGAACTTTGAGAAACGAGAAGCGAGAGACGAGAAATCGGACGTCACTCTGAACGTAGTGAAGAGTCTCAGCTAAGGGAGATTCTTCACCTTCGCAGGCTTCGGTTCAGAATGACGAAATCCTCAACCCGACAACGCGCAGCAGATAACCCGACAACCATTACAACCATTACAACAACTACAACCATTATAACCATTACAACCCTACAACCCGACAACGCAAATCTGACAACCCTTCCAACCCCCCTAACCCTATGAAAACCAAATTGTGGATAACTTTTGCCCCTGTCCTTTTTGGATTGGTCTTTTTTTCTTGTCAAAAGGAAACTGTAACCGAAGTGGAAGCTCCTGCTACTTATGAAGAAGGCGCTACCATTGCCATCAGTAAAGAAAAACTTCAGGATAAAATCAAAGGAGGATGGGCAGGTCAGGTGATCGGCTGTACTTATGGCGGACCAACAGAATTCCGGTTCAACGGCACCATGATAGGCGACCATGTTCCCATTCCTTGGGATGAAAACCAGATGCTGTGGTGGTACGAAAACTCTCCAGGCCTATATGACGATGTTTACATGGACCTGACTTTTGTGGATATCTTTGAAAAACACGGTTTGGACGCTGCAGATTCCCTACACGCCTTTGCCTTTGCCAATGCGGAATACCAGCTTTGGCATGCCAACCAAGCCGCCCGCTACAATATCCTCAACGGCATGATGCCTCCGGCTTCCGGGTATTGGAAAAACAACCCACATTCCGATGACATCGATTTTCAGATCGAAGCAGATTTCGCCGGATTGATGGCGCCGGGAATGGTCAATGCTGCCGCAAACGTCGGTGACCGGATAGGCCATATCATGAATTATGGGGACGGTGTCTATGGCGGGATTTATGTGGCTTCGATGTATGCCTTAGCCTTTGTCCACGATGATATGGAATTTGTGGTGGAGGAAGCCCTGAAGACCATTCCGGCGGAAAGTGAATTTCACCAATGTATTGCTGACATTATCCGTTGGCACAAGCAATATCCTGAGGATTGGAAGCAGACTTGGTTTGAAGCCCAAAAGAAATGGACCAAAGAAAAAGGCTGTCCTGATGGGGTTTTCAAAGCTTTTAACATTGATGCCAAAATCAATGCCGCCTACATTGTCATCGGGCTTTTATATGGTGATGGTGATTATGGCAAAACCATTGACATCAGCACCCGCTGTGGCTATGATTCAGACTGTAATCCGGCCAATGCAGGAGGGATTTTGGGAACCATGATCGGATACAGCAATATTCCCGATTATTGGAAACAGGGAATCGACAAAGTGGAAAACATGAATTTCAAGTATACCACCATGTCTCTCAACAAAGTATATGAGGTCGGTATGGATCATGCGATCCAAATGGTCAAAAGAAACGGAGGCGAAGAAACTGCCGACGGCATTACCATCAAATACCAAAAGCCCGTTACCAAACCTCTGGAAATTGGTTTTGAAGGAATTTATCCCACCAAAAGGGCTTCCATCTTTAAGCCTCTGAACCAACAAAACTCCATTGTTGAATTTGCAACCACAGGAAATGGATTTGTACTGACCGGAGAGGCGGTCAAAGATGCCTCACTTCCTGACGCAGTCTTGGAGTTGGAGGTCTATGTGGATAACTTGCTGATGGAAAAGGTCAAAATGTCCACAAGCTTCCAAAGCAGGAAGCATGAGATTTTTTGGAATTATGACCTGAAGGAAGGAGACCATGCTGTCAGACTTGTAGCCCTCGACATCCCTAGTGGATACCGTGTCAATGTCAACGAGGCCATCCACTATTCCTCTGTTGATCCGGGCAATAAAAACTATTAAACCCAAAATTATGAAAAAGACTTTCCCCATTTTCCTTTATCTGATGGTTCTGCTTTTTTCCTGTACCGGAAAAGTAGAAGATACAACCGAAGAGGAAGTTTTACCTGTTGAAAATAAAGTGCGGCTCATTTATGACACAGATGCAAACAATGAGTTGGATGACCAGTTTGCCCTGATTTACCTTTTGCTCAACGGGGAGACTTTTGATCTTGAAGGCGTCACTGTCAATGCGACCAAAAGCGGCGGGGATATCAACGGACATTATGAGGAGGCAAAAAGGATCATGCAACTTGGTCTCAGTTATGAAAAGATTCCTTTATTCAAAGGGGCCAATGGATCTTTTGCCGAGATCCAGGGTACCGTCGCAAGCGGGAATTTTGATGGTCAGGAGGCGGTGGATTTCATCATCGAACAGGCAAATGACGACAATCCGGAAGAACTCATCCTACTTGCTGTTGGGAAGTTGACCAATGTCGCTTTGGCTTTGGAAAAAGACCCATCCATTGCCTCCAAAATGAGGGTGGTTTGGTTGGGATCCAATTATCCACAACCCGGCGAATACAATCAGGACAACGATACCGTGTCTATGAATTATGTGTTGAATACGCAGGTTCCCTTTGAAATGGTCACTGTCCGTTATGGTGAACCTTCAGGAACAGATGCGGTCAAGGTCACCCAAGCTGAAATCAACAGCCGCATGCCCGGTTTGGGACCACAGATAGAAACTCCGATTGTTGGCCGGCATGGGGGAGAGTTTCACAATTTTGGGGACTATGCGGTCAACTTGTTTGAGCATATCGAATACCATGGCGATCCACCTTCGCGTGCTTTATTTGACATGGTCGCGGCAGCGATTTTGAAAAATCCTGTTTGGGGAGAAAAAAGAGAGATTTCATGCCCGATCCTGATTGAAAACCAATGGGTAGAAAGGCCCGAAAACTCTAGGAAAATAGTCCTTTGGGAGAATTTTGACCGTGATGCTGTCATGGATGATTTTTACCAATCCTTTATCGATTACCAAATCGTCAATCCAAAATAATCCTTCCCATGTACATCATAGAATCTTATTCCCTAGCGGTTGTCTTTTGTATCATCACCATGTTTTGTTGGGGTTCTTGGGCCAATACCCAAAAATTGGCCGGTTCTTCATGGCGGTTTGAATTGTTTTATTGGGATTATGTCATCGGGATTGTTATCCTCTCTTTGGTTTTTGGCTATACCTTGGGAAGCAGCGGAGAGGCAGGAAGGGGATTTACCGAAGATTTGTTTCAGGCTAGCAGCAGGAGTTATTCGCTTGCCTTTATCGGCGGGGTGATCTTCAATCTCGCCAACATCCTCATCGTGGCCGCAATTGCCTATGCCGGTATGTCGGTGGCATTTCCTGTCGGCATCGGACTCGCCTTGGTTTTGGGCGTCATCGTCAATTATGTTTCCAACCAGCAGGGAGATCCTGTCATGCTCTTTTCAGGGGTGGCTTTGGTGGTAGTGGCCATAGTATTGGATGCGATGGCCTACCGGAAGCTCGCCTCGACCAACCAAAAAAACCCCAAAGTAGGATTGGTTTTGGCTTTGGTAGGTGGATTTTTGATGTCTTTCTTTTACTTCTTTGTGGCACAATCCATGTCGCTTGACTTCTCCACTCCTGAAGGCGGGAAATTTACCCCCTATGGTGCAGTATTTGTCTTTTCGATAGGGATCCTGCTGAGCAATTTTATGTTCAATACTTTCCTGATGAAAAAACCCATCGAAGGACCCGCATTAAAAGCACCGAATTATTTTGCCGGCAAGCTTCCCGTGCACCTTTTTGGAATCATGGGTGGGATAATTTGGTGTGTGGGAATGTCATTTAGCATCATCGCAGCAGAAAAAGCAGGTCCTGCCATTTCCTACGGTTTGGGTCAGGGGGCTACGATGGTCGCCGCTTTTTGGGGAGTATTTATTTGGAAGGAATTCAAAAAAGCACCCAAAGGTACGGGCAACCTGATTGCAGGAATGTTTTTGTTGTTTGTGATTGGGTTGGGGCTGATTGTCTATTCGGGAGTTTAAATTTCCTATGATGGGAAATTCCTTTTTAATTCTTTCATTTTTCAATTAAAATCAAAAGAAAAAGAATTTCACTTTAATTCCGAACCAGAAAGTGCTTTTTTGGATTCACATATTATCTCCATATAACTCCCTATATGACTATACAACAACTTGAATATATCATTGCTGTGGACAAACACAGGCATTTTGGACATGCGGCGGAGTCCTGCTTCGTGACACAGCCTACCTTGAGTGCGCAAGTAAGTAAGTTGGAGAAGGAACTTGAAGTAATATTATTTGACCGTTCCAAAATGCCGGTGATTCCTACGGAAATCGGAACACAGATCATTGAACAGGCCAAAAGGGTCGTTTCCGAAAGTAAAGGGATCTTTGAGCTTGTTTCCCAACTCAAAGGCGACATCAGCGGTGTGATCAAATTGGGGATAATTCCCACTTTGGCACCGTACCTACTCCACCGATTTATCAGGTCATTTCTTGAAAAATATCCCCATGTAAAGCTTCAGGTAGAAGAAACGATAACGGAGGAAATCATCAGAAAATTGAAAAATGATGAACTCGATCTCGGGATTGTGGCCACTCCTTTGGATGAAAGCGGGATTGTGGAAAAGCCGATGTTTTACGAAAAGTTTTTTGCATACCTGTCAAAGGGCCATCCTTTGCTATCCAAGGAAAAACTATTGGTCAAAGACCTTGAAACAGATGACATGTGGATGCTACAGCAGGGCCATTGTTTTAGAGACCAAGTATTGAATCTCTGCAGTCAGACCAAATTCGAAAGAATGAATTTCCATTATGAAAGCGGTTCCCTCGAAGGGCTGAAGAACATGGTCAACCAATATACCGGTATCACGCTGTTGCCGGAATTGGCCACAGCTTCCCTAAATGAAGAAGAAAAATCCCGCCTGAGGTCATTCAGTGATGAGACGCCCGTGAGGGAGGTAAGTATCGTGCTGACTAGGAGTTTTTTGAAAAAGAAACTGGTGGAATTGCTATACCATGAAATCTCGGCAGCTATTCCTCAACACATGACGTCCAAAGCCTATGGAAAGGTAGTCCGGTTTAAATGATAGGATTGTGGATAAATCAATTTGGTAAATAATTTTGTAATTTTCCAATCTTTCAATCTTTCAATTTTCCAATCCCTTATGTCCTCCCACCATTTTGTCAAAGAACAACAAGAGCCGGCTTTGCTGATATTGAATACTGCCGGAATCAGTTTTGAGCAGATAGCGCCCTTGTTGGAATGGGTCCCCACCATCTTGGTGGTACAGGATGAAGTGCCTGTTGTCATTTCTTGGGGCGTCAAGATTGACTTGATTTTGGCAGAAATGGATTTTCAAAAATCCCATTACCACCTACTTGAAGAACAATATCCTGTGAAGTTTTTGGGTGTGCAGGAAGAAAATTTCCTTGAAGAGGGACTTCAGTACCTGATTGCTTCCAAACATGGGGCGGTGAATATCATTGGCCTTGATCACCTGAAAGTCTTTGAACTTGAGCCGATGTTGGAGTTTTTGGATATTGTGGTTTGGGATGGTCCGATCCGTTATTTTCCAATCAAAAATGGACAGTTCAAAAAATGGTTACCAGCAACTTCACTACAACTCCACGCTCCCGAAGGGACAATATTGGAAGTGCAAACCCCTGAGGGAAATGAAATGGTTCAGGTCAAACATGCCACCTTTATCGAAGTAGAAGAAGGAACGACCATCATCAAAGGAAACGGGATTTTTTGGATCGGAGAATTTATGAATACCTGATACCCCGGATCATTCTTTGCCTTCCATTTAAGTCTTCGAAAATTTTGACTTGCTCAAATCCCAAATTTTCCATCAGTTCTTTGGTCTCCTTTCCAAAAGCCTCATTGATTTCGAAATAGATTTTTCCTCCTGATTTGAGGGTTTTCAGGGCTTTTTGAGAAATGGTTCTGTAGAACAGTAGGGGATCCTCATCATATACAAACAACGCCAAATGCGGTTCATAGGCCAAAACATTGGTATGCATCAGGTCTTTTTCTGAATGTCGGACATAGGGTGGATTACTGACAATGATGTCAAAATCTTTAAATGGAAGTTCTTCATTTAATACGTCTATTTGAAAGAAATCAACTTTGGACTGCAATAGGTTAGCATTCTTTTTGGCTATATCCAAAGCTTCCTCACTGATGTCAAGGCCTAAGACTGTTGGCGTTTTCATTTCGAGATCAAGGGTAATCGGGATACATCCCGATCCTGTTCCGATATCCAAGATATACAGTCCTTCATTTGGGTTT
This sequence comes from Aquiflexum gelatinilyticum, assembly GCF_024741135.1. Lineage (GTDB taxonomy): Bacteria > Bacteroidota > Bacteroidia > Cytophagales > Cyclobacteriaceae > Cognataquiflexum > Cognataquiflexum gelatinilyticum. Next base: position 193,894 of record NZ_JANSUY010000002.1, on the reverse strand, counting down.
TCTTTGATGATCAAATGGACGAGTTCCTCTGTCTCATTTCTCGGAATCAATACGGCAGGAGAAACAAAAAATTCCCTTCCATAAAATGGCGCTTTGCCAAGAATGTATTGGATGGGCATGCCTTGCAACAGGTTTTCAAGTGCTTGAGACAGTTCCTGAGGCTCCTTATCCAATCCTTCATTCTTCAAAAGATCCATTCTTTTTTTTCCCAGATAGGCTTCAAATAGCCAAAAAACGAGGCTCTCGGCTTCCTGTTTGGGATAGAGCTCTTGTAGTCTTGCAACATAATCCTTAAAAAGCCCTTGTAGCGTTGTCATATTTTCTCTTTGCTTACATTTATAAAATTAAAAAAAACCACAGCACCAATCCCATAAAAAACGACATCAAAGATATCTGCTTTATAAATGTCTGAACAGATTGGAAGTACAAATTCAAACAATAAGGAGAAATAAGCCCATCCAATAAAGACTTGGAATTTGGTAAATACAAATGATTGTTTCATCGGATGGATCCATCTAAAAACCTGTAGCGTAATCCCAAGTACGACAGGCATCGCCATCAGGTCGTCCAAATAAGCATGGACATAAGGAATGAAAAGGTTTTGTTTTTTTTCCAGGTATTGATTGATCCAAAAAACAATACAGGGAATGATGAAAAAAGGGTTTTTGAAAATAGCCATCAGCCCGGCATCATGGCGATCAGCCAAACAATAAAAGTGATGATAGCCATATAGATGGTGTAAAAAAAGTTTCCGACAATTTTAGAGTTTTTGACAAAAGGACTGTCTGTTTCTTTGATAAAGAAAATCCATTTTTCATGGTTTGCCTTGGCTTCTTTTTCCCGGATGAGGTGATATTCCAAGTCTTTTCCCCCTAGAGATGCACCGCAGTGATCGCATGATTCGTGGATATTGTTAGTCCAAGAAGACCACTTGCCGCAGGTGGGGCATTTTTTTTCTCCCATGCCCTAAAAATAAAAAACAAATCCGTAGGAAAATGCTCTCCTACGGATTTGTTTAATTTGAGCCAATCACTTGTCATTTATAAGCGAAGCTCATTTCTTTTTTGATAGAAGAATCAGGAAGGTTTACAGTTTTCTTATGGAGAATAAAGTTGCCGATCACCAATGCATCAAGTCCTGTGGAATAAAAACACCTGATGGCATCTTTCGGGGATTCTACTACAGGCTCACCCTGTATATTAAAGCTTGTATTCAGCACGACCGGTACGCCGGTTTTTTCTCCGAGTTTTTTGATGACGTCATAATATCTCGGATGAAGTTCTTTTCTGACAGTCTGCAACCTCGCACTTCCATCCACGTGGGTCACAGAAGGGATAACACTTTGTTTGTCTTTGAGTACATTACATACTTTGAGCATAAACGGCGCCTCTACCTCTAGGTCAAAAAACATGTCTTTAGCTTCCACGATGGCCGAAGGTGCAAAGGGCCTGTAAGCTTCTCTGAATTTGATTTCCGAATTGATTTTGGCTTTCATATCAGGGAATGCCGGATTGGCAAGGATACTCCTGCTACCCAATGCCCGTGGACCGATTTCCATAGGACCTTGAAACCAGCCTATGATTTTTCCGCTTTCCAGCAATCTTGCTGCTACTTCACAGATGTCCTCATGCTGTGAATAGTTAAGTTTACAGCCTTTAAGGATTTTCTCAATTTCTTCATTGGAATAGCTTGTCCCTACATATGGGTTGAGGTGGACAAAGTTCCTTGGGTTTTTCAAAATGCCATTGTATAGGTAATAAGCCGCACCGATCGCGGTACCGTTATCTCCTGCAGCCGGCATGACGTAGACATCTTTGAATTTGCTTTCGCGAACGATCCGTCCGTTCATGACACTGTTAAGGGAAACACCTCCCGAAATGACAAGATAATTGGCTTTGGTTTTTTCGTGGAGGATTTCACAAATTTCTAAAACACGGTCTTCCAAAACCCTTTGAAAAGCAGCCGCCACGTCCATGTGGTGTTTTTTGAAGTCCTCTCCCGGTCTCCTCGGACTTCCAAAAACCTCTGAAAATTTTGGTGACAGATGAGAGAATTTCAAAGGATTATACTGCATATTTTGGAAATTGAAGTAACTCAAATCAAGTTTTACCCTGCCTTCTTTGTCGATAGAAACAATCTTTTCAACTTCCTTTTTGAAAACTTCAGGATCACCCATCGGAGCAAGTCCCATGGTTTTGCCTTCATCATAATTGGTCTTGAAGCCACAAAACTGCGTCACCGCCTCATAAAAAGAACCCAATGAATGTGGGAAGAAACTTTCTCCAAAGCCTTCGACTTTGTTGCCTTCTCCTTTGCCCAACCATGTGGTGGCCCATTCGCCGGACCCGTCTATTCCCAAAAGGGCGGCAGACTCATAAGGAGAAACAAAGAATGAACCCGGAGCATGTGAAAAGTGATGGGGAATGAAGTGCACTCTCGGGCCTAAGTTTTTTGACCCAAAGATACCTTTGTACCATTTCCAAAATCCTTTTTGTTTTCGGTATGAATGCACAAACTCATGACTGATAAAATGTCGGATAGTCTTGACATGGGTGACGCCATACAACAGCTTTTTGCCAAGATTATGGCTAGGCTTGATAGATACGGCAATGTGGTCAATGTCTTTGTACTTCAGTTTTGCAATCTCCAGACAACGTGCAATAGCCAATTCAGGAAAAAGTTTGGTATGTTTGTCACGGTTGAGTCGCTCCTCCTCGATAGCAGCGACAAGCTTTCCGTCTACTACAATGCATGCAGTAGAATCATGAAAATAATAATTCAGGCCTAGTATAACCATAAAGAATAAATTGGGCGTATAGTGGGTGATATACGGATTATAAAATAATTTGGGATTGAAAAATAGAAATAAAAATCAAAAAAAATCTCTTTTTAATCCAAAAATTTTTCTAAAAAAAACCAAAGATAGTTTTCCAATTACAAGTCGCGTTTTCCTTGGTAGGAACGTCTTGGGTTTATTCTAATCAATATGCTATGAAAAAGATTTTCCCTTTAATCCTCACATTTTCAGCCATCATGCTTTTCTCCTTTCAATGCGAGGAAGTCAGTCCGGCAGAGAGAATTATCGATGGATGCATCGATACTTCCAAGATAAATACTTCCGCCGCCTGCATCATGCTATATGATCCTGTTTGTGGCTGCGACAAAAAAACTTATGGGAATAGCTGCGTCGCTATTAACGCCGGTGTTCTTTCGTATACCCAAGGCGCCTGCAACTGAAGTTTCTTTTTTTTCCTTCCGGGTTCCTAACGACCAACACAATAAGTTAAGGTTCACCGGAAGGTTTTTTTTATGCTTTTTCCCTCCGGATTTTAAGATTTACGGAGAAGGTTTGATAGATCGATTATTACTTTTATTTATCAACCTCCGGCAATATAATCTGGCAAAAATGAAAAAAGTAATTTAAAAGAAACTCACCTTAGAATCAAAAAATCAGCATGGTTGAAAACTTCACCATCTGATATTTCAAGAAACTCAACTTTGGCCAAGAGAGGTCCATTTCTCAGCCATTCTTCCATTTCCATCATAGCAGAAAGATTACCTTCCATTTCTACCAGGACGGACCCATCCGGCTCATTTTTCACCCAACCTTTAATCCCCAGCTCCAAGGCTTTTTGTTGGGTACTTTTCCGAAAGAAAACGCCCTGAACCCGGCCTGAAACTTTGATTTGCTTATTGATCTTCATACCATTTTTCTTCGAAAGTAGAGGTTACTTCCACATCTGCGGTAAGTACCCTATACACCATCCAAAGAACCAAGGCCGGCGAAAAAGAAAATACAAACAGTATCAAAGAAGTGGCAAGGTTGACCTGAATGGCTGTCACATAGACGATCAAAACCGCGGTCACCAAATAAACAGGAAAGAGGTAGTTTTTCATGGCTATCAATGTTTTATATCCTGATAACAAAAAATCAAAACCGATTGTTGCATCTGCTTCCAATCCAAATCAGAAAGCCGATCATTGTGGGATTGGGGATGGAATAGGTCTGTAATCCTTGTGATATTCAGGACCGGACTTATTCACTTTCGCCTGCAAGCCAACCCACCGCAAGCTTGTATCCAAGTGTCAATATGATGGCTCCCGTAAAAAGACCGATAAATCCCGAAAATATAAATCCCCCGATGGCACCCATAAATACAATGGCCATCGGTGCAGGTGCGCCTTTGCCCAATAAGATCGGCTTGAGAAAATTGTCCAACAATCCTGCTGCGATCATCCAAACGGTAAATAGGGTTGCTGTCAGGCTGTCCGCTGTCCCCCAGATATAGATAATGGTCCCGATCGAAACCGGAAGAATGCCTATTTGCACAATCGATAAAATGAGACATATCAAAATCCAAACTCCTGCAAATGGAATTCCTGCAACCACGAGACCTACTCCTGCAAAGATTGCCTGTATCAGCGCCACTCCCAATATTCCTTTGACTACGTTCCGAATTGTCACTTCCGCAATTTCTGCCATATCCTCACCCATTTTTCCTGCAAGTTTGGTGAAAATCGTTTTGAGCATTTGCGTGCCCTCCTTGGCATAGGCGAGCATCACCCCACTGATGCCAATGGACAATGAAAACAGCAACAATCCCTTTGCACTGCTCTTCAAGAGATCCAAAAACTTCAGCAAATAGGGTTTGATTTCTTCTTGGTGATTGGTCAGGGTTTGCGAAAGACTTGCCGAAGCCTCAGCCCACAGACCATAGATCTTTTTCCCGATTATCGGCCATTCTGCCACCTTGTCGGCCGGAGGAGGTATATGCAGGTCATTGCTTCGGTAGGCATTGACTAACTCCTTGAACTCATCCGCAGTCGCGATCAGCAACCACACTCCCGGCCCGATGATTAGCAACAGCAGCGTGAGCGCAATGATGGTGGCAGAAAGTGCATTTTTTCCCTTCAACCTGCGTGAAAGCCTGACATGAAGAGGGTAAAATGTCGTCGCCAAAACAGCTGCCCAAACCAAAGGTGTGATAAATGGCTCAAGGATGAAAAACACCAAACCAATATCAGACCTAGCGCAAGCAATTGCAGAGAATGATAGACAACAGGGTTGATCTTGATTTTTTGGTTGGATTCGGGCAAGTTCTTTTCCATACAAGTTGCTGAATGTTTGGGTTTCAGAGTCTAAGGTAAGTGTCCTTTGGCAATGGAATGGCATTATTTAGAAATAAAATTTGGATAAAATTCCATCTTTGCCAAATTTTTATAGGTCAAAACCATTTCAGACTTCAATAACCAAATAACCTTTAACCTCTCACCAAAAACCAAATAATCCCCACCCAATTATTTTTTCCCGAATCCAAACCAGCTTTGCCTTGATTGTGTTATGACTTTGCTATGAAAGGATTTCGATTTACACAGTACGTACCGCCCAACGATCCGGAGAAAAATACCTTCGAAAACCTGCTCAATATTTTCCTCCAACTCGTGACCATGACCGGTGGAGATGTGGCAGAGGCATTGTCTTGGTTGACCAACCTCGACAAGCGCTACAACATGACCAATCCCGGTTACGGCATCGGTGATTTTATAGAAGACCTCAAAACCAAAGGCTACCTCACTGAGGAAAATCAAAAAGGAGAATTCCAGATCACTTCCAAAGCCGAGCAGACTATACGGAAAAGTGCGTTGGAAGAAATCTTCGGCAAACTCAAGCGCGGCAAAAGCGGCCAACACCGCACCACTCACTCAGGTCAGGGTGAAGAGAAAGGAACTGACCGCAGGCCTTACACTTTTGGGGACAACCTTGATCAGATTGCGCTGACAGATTCAATCAGAAATGCACAGGTAAACCACGGTTTTGGAGGGGATTATCTTTTGACCGAAGATGATTTGGAAGTTGTCGAGAATGAATTCCGCTCCCAGACTTCCACTGTGCTGATGATTGACATCTCGCATTCGATGATTTTGTATGGTGAGGACAGAATCACGCCGGCTAAAAAAGTCGCCATGGCACTTGCCGAACTCATTAAAACCCGATATCCAAAAGATACCCTAGATATCATAGTATTTGGAAATGATGCCTGGCAGATTGAAATCAAGGATTTGCCTTACCTTCAGGTCGGGCCCTACCACACCAATACCGTCGCAGGACTGGAGTTGGCGATGGATTTATTGAGAAAGAGGAAAAATCCGAACAAGCAGATTTTCATGATTACCGACGGTAAACCCACCTGTCTCAAAGTCGGGATCAAATACTATAAAAATGCCTTTGGCATCGACAGCAAGATCCTCAATGAAACGCTCAAGCTTGCCGCACAATGCCGCAAACTGAAGATTCCTGTCACCACATTTATGATTGCTTCGGATCCTTACCTGAAGGAATTTGTCAAGGAATTTACCAAAGTCAACAACGGAAATGCCTATTACAGTAGCCTCAAAGGTCTTGGAGACCTGATTTTTGAAGATTATAAAAGAAACCGAACCAAAAAATTTTAACACATGGATTACAGCAAACTAGCAGGAAAAGACCTTTTGAAGATAAAAACCCTAGGCGAACTCAAAGCCGCCGGATACCAATCCAAATCCATCAAAGAAGAACTCCGCCAAAACCTGATCCACAAGATCAAAAACAAGGAGAACGTATTCGAAGGCATTTGGGGATATGAAGATACAGTCATTCCTGACATCGAGCGGGCCATCCTTTCCCGTCACAATATCAACCTCCTCGGTCTCCGCGGTCAAGCCAAAACCAGGATTGCGAGACAGATGACGCACTTGTTGGACGAGTACATTCCTGTGGTGGAAGGCTCCGAACTCAATGATGATCCCTTTGCTCCGCTGACGACTTTTTCAAAAGAACTCATACAGCACAAAGGCGACCATACACCCATCACATGGTGGCATAGGGATGACCGATACACCGAAAAGCTTGCAACGCCTGACGTATCGGTAGCTGACCTTATCGGGGATGTCGATCCTATCAAAGCCGCAACGATGAAGCTTTCTTACAACGACGAGCGCGTCATCCATTACGGATTAGTACCCCGCTCCCACCGTTCTATCTTCGTCATCAACGAACTTCCGGATCTTCAGGCAAGGATACAGGTGGCGCTTTTCAACATCCTCCAAGAAGGCGATATCCAAATCCGTGGTTTCAAATTGAGATTGCCGCTGGATATTCAGTTTGTATTTACCGCCAATCCGGAGGACTACACCAACCGAGGTTCTATCGTCACGCCGCTGAAGGATAGGATCGAAAGTCAGATCATCACGCATTATCCCAAGAGCATTGAAATCGGCAAAAGAATCACAGCCCAGGAAGCAAAACTGGACGGAAAGCCCTTGGACAAAATCCATGTGCCGGTGCTGATGAAAGACCTCATCGAGCAGATTGCCGTGGAGGCGAGAAAGAGTGAATATGTGGATGAGAAAAGCGGTGTATCAGCCCGACTGACTATCTCGGCTTATGAAAACCTCATTTCCGCTGCCGAAAGAAGGATTTATATGAATAATGAGGAAAATACGGTTGTCCGAATTTCGGACCTGATTGGCGTCATTCCGGCCATCACAGGAAAGGTGGAACTCGTCTATGAAGGAGAACAAGAGGGCGCTGGTCTGGTAGCATATACCCTGATCGGCAAAGCCATCCGCACACTCTTTACAGACTTCTTCCCATCTCCTGAACTGAAGAAAAAAGAAAAGGCAAACAACTTATACACCCTGCCGCTATCATGGTTTGGAGAAGGAAATACCCTTGATTTATTGGCTTCGCAAAGCGACAAAGAATACAAGACACTCCTGCATCAGGTTCCGGGTCTCGAAAGCATCGTGACTAAACAGGTTAAAGCATTACCCGAAAGAGAAAAGGAATTCTTCATGGAATTTGCACTTCATGGATTGGCAGAATACAGCCAACTCAGCAAAAAAATGCTCGACACCGGGATGCAGTTCAAGGACCTGTTCAGCTCGATGTTTGACATGGGGACACCCGGGGACGAGGATTTTGATGAAGACAATTAATTATTCCAATACACACAGCTAATCAATGAAAAGACCCTCCTGAGCCATCGGGGGGGTTATTTTTTTGAATTGTTCGGATTTATAGAATTCCTGCAGGATTGGGACAGTAATTTCCAAATCAACAATTAGTCTGAAAGGAGGATTGGATAATTAACTAAAAAAAACTAAGTTTAAAGGTTGGAGAAAGAGAGAAGTATTGTTAAGTATAGAATGATTTGGATATTTGTGAACAAGAAATCTTGATGTACCATCAGTCATTATTTTAAAAATTTTTATTATGACAAAAATTGTTTTCCAAACCCTTATCGCTTTTGGGTTTTTAACTGTAGTTGCTTCTTGTGATAAAACTGAATGTAAAAATACAAACACCATTTTCGAGAATTATTCACCTGACGCTAAGGAATATAAAGATGAAATAGTTAATCAATTGGCAAAAGTCGACAAGTCTAAACTGACATATTGGATGGATTCTTATCAAGAAAAAAATAATTCTCAATACATTCATGCCCACATCCAAGGTGACGGTCTTTGCGCCAAAATCATCATTACTTTAAAGGGCATGGATAAAGGAATTGAAGGAATTATAAAAAATAAAGGAAGAGGTTATAGTGGTGCTGAACTTGAAGATTTAAAGTTTGAAATCAAACAAGACAGCCTGACAACTGAATTTGTTTTTCAACAAATAAGCGGAATTGTAGACTAAAGAAGGGCCTCATTTCGGCACCAAAGAAAACATGGGGCTTTGGAATACTGACAACCATTTAAAAAATTCAACACAAATAAAGTCTCACTAATATGTTGAAAATGGAATCACTTTGGTTTGAAATTGCAATTGTAAGTATAATTTATGCCTTGGGTAATATACTTATGGGTCATTTTGAAGAACAGACACCTAAAATTCGTAGAGTTGGAAAATACCTGATGACCCTTATTATTGTATGTGGAGTTTCAGCTTACTTTGGAAGGACAGTATCAATGACATTGCTATCACTCTTTATTATTCCATTGTTATATGTTCACGGTTATTATTTACCAAAGAAAAAAGGAATCAATGGTTGGACAGGGGAACCGAAAAGTCGATATTATGAATTCCGAAAGTGGGACAAAAACATATTTTCAAAAGGAGAAGACCCTGAAAATCAAAGTCAAAAGCGCTAAAATAGTGGATGTGAAAATAACAAGTTCATTGGTTAATTGAAGCTTGTGCCTCTATCAGTTTCATTATTATCAGATTGGTTAGTGTTAATAAATTGCTTGGTTTGCCAATCTTAAAAACATTATTCCAAATCCCCATCTAATACGGGTACCTTCAACTCCAAATTTTTATGGTATGAAAGACAACCTGCAAATACCCATGGCAATGCCGGCGTTCAATGGAATTGAATTTTGGGGTTATCTTAGCAGGGGAGGACATTACATTTATTTTATCGACCAATGAAAAACATCCTACTGACAATTATTTTTCTTAGCGGATTCTACCCCCTTTTTGCGCAAGACAATACTGATCCAATAAGCCTATTGATAAGTTCCAGGGTGGACAAGACATCCGAAGAAATAAACGCAATAATCAAGCTCTATGAGAACTATTATAGGTCCAAACCGGACTCGGTTTACGACAATCCTTATTGGAACAAAAAGGAAAAGGCCCTTTACAAAGACTTTGACTTTAGCAGAATAAGTATTTTTCAGGGGGGAATGGATGCCAATACCTTATTCCAATATTTTTCACCTTTTGTACTGTCAGTAGAACCGATTGGGGATAAATATCAGATCAGGGTTTTATTTTCTTCAGCAACGACCGACCCCAAGTATGCAGGATCCAAAGTTTGGTGTATTCAAAAACTGAATGCCGTTAAAGAAGGTGAATCCTGGGTTTTGGAAAACCTGATTGTCGAATTATCAAAAGGCTGGAGCTCCAAAAAACTTGGTTGCATTGACTATATATTTCCTCCTACACATGAATTTGATATACAGGAAGCCGATCGGGCAAAAAGTTTTTGCGAGGAGATTATCCGAAGATTTAATCCCGGTTATGATGGGGAATTTAAGTATTACATCACAAGCAGTATGGATGACATGGGATTGCTTGAGAACTTTGATTATTATTTCGTCGGAATAACCTCCGGAAAAGCCAGAGAAGGAATGATTCTGACTGCAAAGGGGAATGAATTTTACCCTCATGAGTTTATTCACAAACTGCTGCCTTCGAATCCCAAAAGGAATTTTGTGGTTGAGGAGGGGCTTGCACAGTTCCTCGGAACGAAAGAGAATAAGGAAGAATATGAAAGCCTTATGAACAAATTGGCCGTTGATCTGGAAGAGCATTCAGAAACAATAAATTTCAAGTCTGTGATATCCCAATCCGAAAGGTACAATGGATACCAAACAGCATATCCTGCCGGTGCTGCGATTTGTGAACTTGTCCATGGCCATAGTGGAGATCAGGGTTTACTGCAATTGTTGATGGCAGATACAATGGAATATAAAAATCTGGTCATAACCATTTGCCTTATTACAAAATTATCGGAGCAAGAATTGGAAATAAAATGGTCTGAAACCTTAAAAAAATATCGGAACCTGTAATGCCTTCAAGGAAAAAGGTGTTTTGGGGAAAGATGCAAGGGACTTTACATTTTAAAAACTGGACTAAACATAAAATATAAGGTAACAGAAATTATCCTCTCGGCAGTTTCGGCAGTGCTAATTATTTTGGGGGTTTACTTTTGGCAAAAAAACGATTACCTTCTTTCGAATGGCAAAAAGCTAAAGGTATACTCTTCCAGAATGTCAAAGAATCAAGTGTAATTTACAGAGGTAAGGGTCATTATTTCCTTGTCGTCAGGTTTTTGATTGAAAAGAAAGAATGGATTACCGAGAAGCTTCTTGTCTTGTATAGTCATGCGATGAAGGGAGGGTCCAAGGTGTAGGTATTGTATGATCCTGATGACCCTTTGGAGATTTTGGGAGGGTTTTGTTTAGCGTCTTAGCTTCACCGAAAATGTGTCCTAAAATTGGAAATCAAATTTTTGGGGGAGATAATCCCACAATTTTAAATTGTCAAACAGAGATTCGATATAAATTTGGGAACCTCCTTAGGGGTATATTAAATAGCTGAAAAGATTTGGGTTTTTATAATTCAAAAAAAATGTTGGGGTATGCCAGAGGTTTTTTTTACAAAGAATTAATCATAAATCCTTTGAGAAAAAGGAACAAGCTTCCAATCGGCTAGTACGTTATGTTAAACATATAAACCTTCCCACATTATTTCCCTCTTTATACTTGTGGTTTTTGCTATTCCCTGAAAGCCATTTTCCCGGTATCAGAAATTCGAGTCGTCCACTGATGAAGTACCCTCAAGAAGTGAATACCACTGTTGAAAAATGGTCTTCAAATTCGAGGAAATCTCTTCCAAATTATCCAATTCTTTTTTTAGGTAGACTTTTGCCGGACCAAACCAAGCCAGACCCATGCAGAGTAAATAAATTAACGAAAATCCGACTTTATAATAGTCATTCGGATAGCTTTTCAAAACTTCCGGTAGATAGAGCAAAAATGCACCATTTAGAAGGAAAAAAAACAGGGGCGAAACATTCTTGAGATATGAAGTCCGATGTTTATAATAAGCATTCCATTTTTGCAGCTCTTCAGAAGGTTTTCCATCTTCATGCATTTGGGCAAGTTGAAAGTAACTGAAGGCACTGAAGGCGGCCTGAATCAACAAGATCAACATTATCAAAACAATGGAAGCCAATGAAAATCCTGTTACTTGATTTTTTGGAGAAACCAATCCGATCCAGCCAATCCAAATGATTAAGGAAATCAGGCCGGCACAACTCCAGAATGCTCTTTTTTTGAGCAATGACCGAACAGATCGGATTTTTTTGAATTCTTTCGGTTCTTTTTGAACAGGCTGCAGTTTCCAGATGGCAGCAAGGGTGTTAAATTCTTTCATGACGTTGATATATTTCTGTTAATTCTTTTTTGATTCTATGAATTCTGACTGCAATCGTGTTCTCTTTAATCCCCGTAATCGCCGATATTTCGAGATAAGGTAACTCTTCCAATACCAATGTGATAAGGATTCTGTCCGCGGGACGCAGTTGACCGATGCAGTGATATAGATGCTGAATTTGCTCCTCGGTCCCATCTTCAGGATTGGATATTACTTCAGATTCAGGACTGTTTTCCAAACGGGAAACCGGCTTTTTACGGGATTTACGTAAATAAGTCAAGCAGACGTTGACAGCGATTCGATAGATCCATGTACTTACGCGCGATTCTTGCCTGAATCTGTGCCAATTTTCCCAAGCACTGATAAAAGTTTCCTGTATAAGGTCTTCAGCTTCCTCGGGGTCAGCAGCATAACTTCTGCATAATCTACGGATTGAAGGATAGCATTCTTGATAGGCCTTCTCAAAACTGACAGACTTGGACATTTGCCTTTAATTTTATTATAAGATGTAAAAAACACCTGCAACCTTACAAGCTTTCAATTTTTTTTTACAATCCTGATCCAAAAAAGAGAAAAAATAAGTGATACTGTTATTTAACTAAAAGAGATTAGGTTTAGGTAGGTGCAAAATACCCCAAAATTTATTGATACATGACCGATTTGAAAGGATATCAAAAAGTGTGATTGATTAACGTTCGGTAGCTTCACTAATTAAAACCGCCTTTCGACGGTTTTTCTTCTATTTAGACTCCAGGAGAAACCCAAGTTTTAGAGCAGATTTCAAATCCAAAAATTACCCATATTGTAGGATTGGATATTTAACTAAAAGATACTATGTTTAAAGAATTGAAAAACATCATTAACTATAGAGCTTTTTTTGACGTTTCAAATTCCAAGTAGAAGAGTTACTCAAAACCAAGCCTTGGCGAATTATCTCTACTTAAAAAGTTGACTTCATAAGCTGATAGGAAAAATTAAACAATTTAAAATTTGATATTCGATCTTTATCCTTTTACGACAAGGTATTCCAATTATTTAATCCTAAAACAGGACACTATGAAACAGCTTATAATTTTAATACTCACAATTTCACTAATGGGCTGCACCGAAAATGAAATGGAGGATAGAGAACCAAATTACACGCTATCTTTAGCCAATAGTACTCCAAGCTTAAGCGCAAACTTAAATTCCCAATCTATAAATTGGAGATATGGATTTCAGGAGTATCAAATGATAATAGGATATTGCAATGCAAATGGGGTTAGCGGCACTAAAGAACCTTTGAGAATTTTAAATTTTGAACTTTCAAGTGATGATACTTCAAATAAGTTTTCGTTCACTCTTCCGAAAATGGATACTTCCGACCCAAATGAGGTTAAAAGTGTTTTGAGTAAAGGTCAAAAACAACTAGGTCATTCCGACAATCAATTTCAGTTTTATATACGAAAAGACGGCATTTATTATTTCAATTCAGCTTCTAATCAAAAAATAGAAATATTGAAAACTGAAGAAATCATCAAAGAAGACAACCAAAAGCGCATGGTTGTATGGGTAAAAATTGAAAATTTAGAGTTACAAAACGAAACCGGTGAAAAATTGCATCTGAAAAATGGCTTGATGGTGGCAGAATTATATGGTCATATTATGGAAAATTAAATGTACGAAAAACGAAAGAAATAAGATATCAGGGCTACGCCCTAGGTTGTTTTCCTTCAAAAATTTGTTCTACGAAGATGGCAGGGCTACTCCCTTGAAAAAATCGGAAGCCCTGCTATTCATCTTCCCTTTTGATGAATTTCCCAATGGTTTCAAATCAGAACAATTCTGATAGACCAGGGGGCGTAGCCATGAAATCTTAATTTAAAGCCAATTCCTCACAAATTTAAAGTCCCTTTGCCTAAAAACACTCCCCACAAAAAACCACCTCGACAGTTTTCTTTTTTATCTACTTGAGGTATTCCCCACATTCTGAAGCACATCATTTCTTTTCTTGGTTGGAAAAATTTCCCCTATCAAAAGCTGCATTTTAGGAACCTTCATTATTTTAAACTAATTTCACTATTCAAGGCAAAATTTTTTTACCACAAACAAAATAGAAATGAAAAATTCGCTTCCAATTTTCGTTTTATTGATTTTTATTTTTTCTTCTTGTGACTACAAACTTTTCTCAGAAAAATATGAGAATGAAGAATTGAAAACCTATACAGGGGATTTGTTTTTTAAGGTGGTTGACATTCGAGGGTATTACAATGTTCCGGATTCATCCATTCAGAATTTTGAAGCAATGATTAAAAAAATGAAATCAAAAGCTATCATTCCGGATAATGAAAAAAGGCTTATTGAATTTGTGGAGCTATTAAAACGTGAGGAATTAATAGATAAACCAAACTTCTATTTAAAATTAGATTCAAAAATTTTAAGGGTTTTTCTTGATGAAAAAGACTATCAACTTATACAGGATTATAACCGTAATGATCTCTTGAGTGAAAACAAAAAGGTTGAAATCAGCTTAATGGGAACTCCCATAGAGCATGGAATAATAAAAGGTTTCGAGATAAATTTAGTCAGGAAGGTGGATGGAATAACTGAATGGGAAAAATAACTCCGATTTCGATCAATCTTTCTGAAGCAAAAAAAACCGCCTTTCGACGGTTTTTCTTTTTATAGACTCCAGGTATTTCCGACATCGGAGAGGGGAATACATCCAAGGAATTCACCCGGGATGGGATCGTAGCTGAGTACGTTTTTGCCGATTTCCTCTGAAGAGAAGTATCCCCACATGGCCATGGACTTTAGCGAGCGGTAGAAACCTACCGGTTCCTGATTCCCGACGGCCGTTCCCCATACTTTTGGATTGAACTTCGGGGAACTTGCTTCTGCGGCTTTGAGGCAGGCGGTTTTGTCTTCCGGACTCAGGTTGGCAAAGACATCGCCATAGGTGGACTTGCAGTCAGCATTGAATTTTTCAATATCCTCCACGACTTTGTCTTGGGCTTCTTTGTTGTAGGTCTTTGCCCAAACCAAATCCATAAAAACATCGGTCTTTACATCCAAAGCGCCGGGTGTTTCGGTTTTTGGCAGGATAGTATCCACAAATGCGGAGATAAACCTCGCCTGATCTTCATTCAAAAAGACCGGTTGCCAAGTGAGTCTGTCCTGCTTTGCGCAGGACTGAAGCAGGGAAAGGAGTGTCGGCGCTGCGGCGGCTGATCCCGCCAAAAGTGCTGTTTTTCTAAGTGCGTCTCGTCTGTTCATGGCATTAGAGGTTATTTTTTTTGAGTTCATCGACGGCAAAGTTTGCTGCCCGGGCAGTGAGTGCCATATAGGTAAGAGATGGATTGACGCATGAGGAGGAAGTCATGCAGGCGCCATCGGTCACAAACACGTTTTTGCAATCATGTACTTGGTTATTTCCATTAAGGACCGAAGTCTTTGGATCGTGTCCCATGCGTGCGGTACCCATCTCGTGGATGCCGTATCCCATTTCATGTTTGTTGTCAAAGTCGGTGATGTTGGTCAATCCTGCGCGCTCGAGCATATCCTTGGCATCTATCCTCATTTGGGCATTGATGGCAAGTTCATTTGCACCCCATTCTGCATCTATCGACAAGGTCGGCTGACCCCATTTGTCGAGGACGTCTTTGTTGAGGTACACTTTGTTTTCATGGTAAGGAAGACATTCTGCAAAACCCGTAATGAAGAATTCCCAAGGTCCGGGTTTCATCATGCTGTCTTTGAAGTCTGCACCAAAGTCCTCCACATTGGCACCTGCTCCCCAGTTGCCTCTGCCTCCTCCTCCTTGATAACCAAATCCCCTAACGAATTTGTCGGTTTTGGTTTTTTCATCCAGATTGACATAGCGTGGGATATAGATGCCGTTTGGTCTGCGGCCTTTGTAGTATTGGTCGTCAAAACCCTCCACATTACCCATTGCGCCAACCCTGTAGGTATGGTCCATGAGGTTGTGTCCCAATTCCCCGCTGTCATTGCCGAGTCCATTAGGGAAACGGTCAGAAACAGAATTCAACAATATCTGTGTGCTGCTCAGCGTGGAGGCATTACTGAAAATGATTTTGGCATTGTATTCAATGACTTCGCTTGTTTCGGAATCGATGATCCTGACACCGGTGGCCCTTCCTTTTTCCTTGTCATAGATCAATTCCTGTACAATGGAAAACGGCCTAATGGTCAAGTTTCCTGTGGCATTTGCAGCAGGCAAAGTCACGGCATTGCTGCTGAAATAAGCGCCGTACGGACATCCACGATCGCATCGGTTTCTGAACTGGCATTTGCCACGTCCGTTAAGCGGTTCGGTCAGGTGGGCCACCCTTCCGATAATCATATTTCTTCCTGAAAATTCCTTTTCTATTCTTTCTCTTACGTGTTTTTCAACACAGTTAAGCTCCATCGGAGGCAGAAAATGACTGTCAGGCAATTGTGGCAATCCAAGTGCTTCCCCACTGATACCGGCAAACTTTTCTACATAAGTGTACCAAGATTCAATATCCTTGTATCGGATCGGCCAATCTACCCCATGACCATCTTTCATATTGGCTTCGAAGTCCAGGTCAGACCATCGGTAAGTCTGTTTTCCCCAAAGCAGGGACCTTCCGCCCATCTGATGGGCGCGGATCCAAAGAAATGGTTTGACTTCGGTATAGGGGTTTTCGAGGTCGTTGGCATGGAAATGATGGTTCATCTCGCCGATAAATCCTGACCTGTTTCCTTTGGGATGAATATCCCGCTGCTCGGGAGTGAGTCCTCCGCGGAGTTCGGTATCCCAAGGATCCAAGGTCATGGTGGGGTAATCCACGACATGTTCGACGATCCTGCCCCGCTCCAGGACAAGGGTCTTCAGTCCCTTTTCGCAGAGTTCCTTGGCAGCCCATCCCCCGCTGATTCCCGATCCGATGACAATCGCATCGTAGGTCATCTCCTTTTTTGCATCGATATTAAAATTGGCCATTACAATAGGTTTATTTAGAAGGGTAAAATATAGGGATTTATCAGGAAAAGGGGGAAAGAGTTTTAAGGATTTTACTTGGAAGGCAACATTATGGATAATCGACTCAAACAGATAGAGCAGATTTATGTAGGGTATTGTTGAGTGAATTTTTGATCAAAAGAAAAAATTGGAAGTTTAGGTAATTGGCTTTAGTTTAGTTGAAAATGAATACAAACATGAAAAAAATACTTCTTATTATTCTCTTGCTATTAAAGGGATTGAATGCTTTTTCCCAAGAATGTGAAAGTGAAAGTTTCGTTTTGGATGAAAAGCACCATACTCCGAACATTGATTCGATTTTCAAATTGGATGTGGAAATGAGAATAGAGTTTTATGCAGATCTAAATAATCGAATTATTCCTAAATATTTTGGTTTGAAAAAAACGATACTACAAGAAATTGATAAAGATGATTTTAAAATGATTTTCACTTTAAAATCAATTTATGAAAGCCAAATAAACAGTTACTCGGAAGAAATGAATAATACTCACCAAGATTTATTCTTTAATACTGCTCCATATAGTAAACTGAATTTGCTTCTCGTTTTTGAAACTTTGAAAACATTTCCTGATACATATGCTATGATATTTAATTCAACTGTTTTGAATAGAAATATGAATAATGAAGACGAGGTAATTAAAAGAAATCTTAACAGTAAATACTTTGATAAATTAAAAAAATATTCAGATTGTATCGAAGATTTGTACATAGACATTCAGGAATCCAAACAAAAATATAAAATCATAGACATCATGCAGAATACCGGTCAAAAAACCGAAAAGGATAAAAAAGACTGTGATACCTTGGATTTGTTAATTTGGGCTATTCAGTAAAAAAAAATCAACCCTTTAATTCAATGTCAATGAGTATCTTTTCAAGGTTTATCTGGTTCATGGAATTTTAGCAATTTTATAAGTACCTTGATTTACTTTCCAGACCATTGAATTATGACCGATCGCCGCAATTTTCTCAAATTAGCACTTCCCCTTGGATTGGGTTTGGGAGTTTTGCCGCTTCAGGATGTTTTTGGTGCCCCAAGCCAGAATTTCGATAAATCTCCTTCCTCCAAAATCAAAGTAGGCCTGAATGCATGGTCCTACTATGTGCAGCTCTACAAATACCAAAAAGGAGAAGCCGGAGGCATGAGTCTCTTTGACATGCTGGAAGAATGTGCCCGATTGGAATTTGATGCGGTAGATCCTACAGGATATTTTTTTCCCGGATATCCCAACAGACCTGAAAGAAAATTTATCAATGAATTCAAGCAACGTGCTTTCCAACTCGGTCTTGGAATCAGCGGAACAGGCATCCGCAATGATTTTGCAACTGCGGATAAAGTCAAAAGAAGTGCTGATGTCGCCTTGGCCAAAGTTTGGATTGAGGTTGCTGCAGAGATGGGAGCGCCGGTGTTACGGGTTTTTGCCGGTGTGCAGCCCAAGGAACATACCTGGGATGAAACGTCTGTTTGGATGGCAGAGGCTTTGGCCGAATGTGCCGAATACGGGAAGCAGTTTGGTGTGATGATCGGTGTCCAAAACCATGGTGACATGCTCAAAAGCGCTGATGAAGGCATCAAAATCCTGGATATGGTGGATTCGGATTGGCTCGGGACAATCGTAGACACCGGGTTTTTTCTGACTCCTGACCCTTATGCAGATATCGCACGGGTAATTCCTTATGCGGTCAATTGGCAGGTGAAGGAATTACTAAGTGACCGAAAGGGAGGAAAGATCGACATAAACAAGCTCGTGGCCATCATCCGGAATTCCAATTACCGTGGGTATGTTCCGATCGAAACCCTTCCCGATCCCGATCCAAATGTTCCCTATAATGCCATGACCAAAGTCCCTGAATTGTTGGGAGATTTAAGAAAAGCCTTATCCTGATACCCATTTCATATGTCCACAGAAATCCTCCTCCGCTACGTTCACTTTATCAGTATTTTCACCATTGTGGGCACACTAGTTTCAGAGCATTTACTGCTCAAAAAATCCCTGACGCGATCAGAAATCGACCGTCTTTCTAAAATTGACGGAATTTACGGTCTAGGGGTATTGGTACTTTTGGCTGCGGGAATGATGCTATGGCTGGGAGGATATGGCAAGCCTACTGAATTTTACAGCAAAAATCCCATTTTCAATATCAAGCTAGGCTTTTTCGTCCTCATTGGTTTGCTTTCCGCCTATCCTACAATTTTTTTTATCAAAAACAGAAAAGGAGATCCTGAGGAATTGATCCACATTCCCAAATCAATATTCTGGATGGTCAGGTTTGAACTGCTGCTTTTATTCATCATTCCGATTTTGGCAGGTCTAATGGCCAAAGGCATCAGTTTGTAGAAATGAAATCAAATAGAGGAAAATTCTGTTGTACCTCTGATCCGACAAAAAACCTATTTACAAACATTTTTTGCGAGATATTACTAAAAATATAACCACGACTATGAAAATACACATCTCCTTTTTTTTGCTCTTCCTGCTGCTTGTAAGCTGTGGCAAGGCCAAGCGAATCGTCATTCCTGAAAAACCCTTGGGTTGGAAAATAATGGAAACCCAATCAACAGCTTCTTTGCGTGGTCTGTCCCCGATTACAGAGCAGATTGTATGGGCAAGTGGCTCGGGAGGTACTTGGCTGAGAACTTTAGATGGCGGCCAAACTTGGGAATCGGGAATCATCGATGGCTTGGATTCAGTAGATTTCCGGGATATTGAGGGCATTGATGCCAATACTGCCGTAGCCATGGCCTCAGGTCAGCCTGCCGTCATTTACAAAACCATAGATGGAGGTATGACTTGGGTGAAAAAATACCAGGGTCCCGAAGAGGCCTTTTTGGATGGGATGGTTTTTTATAAAAATACTGGATATGCCATCGGGGATGTCGTGGAGGAAAAATGGATGGTCCTCGAGACCAAAGACCTTGGCGAGACCTGGCAATGGATGGAACTTTCTCCACCCGGACCTGTAGGAGGCGGATCCTTTGCGGCAAGTGGTTCGGGGATTTTGGCAGACGAAGACAATATCTGGTTTGCAAGTGCGGGTAAGGACAGTAAAATCTACCATTCCGCTGACAATGGATTTCATTGGGACAAGTACAATACGCCTATTTTACAGGAGGAGGATTCCCAAGGGATTTTCTCCATGGTCAGGATTGACCCAGATGGTATTGTAGCTGTGGGTGGAGATTACACCCAAGCGGATTCGAGCTATAACAATTGCATGGTCTCTTTGGACAAAGGAAAAACATGGAATCTGATTTCCGGAAAACTTCCAAGTGGCTATAGATCAGGAGTTGAATTTTATGCCAGATTTGGATGGCTGATTACAGTAGGGCCAAATGGGTCGGATTTTTCCACCAACCGGGGAGATGATTGGGAGAGATTTTCAGAAGAGGGATTTCATGCTGTCAAAATTGACCATACCACCACTTCCATTTGGGCTTCAGGGGCCAAAGGAAAAATAGCTAGGCTAGTCTACTGAGAGACTTGTCTGCCCTTCTTTTCCATGGTTTAAAAATAGGTAAAGTTTTTGAGGCTATTGTCAAATTCTGCTTTCTTGTATTATCTTTAAAATCCTGATAAGGTATTAAGTTTTGGACTTTGCCTGACAGGGTTTTCAACAATTTCCCAATTCAAACCTATTGGAGCTATGACTGATTTTGACATCATCCCCTCAATTTGGATCATCAATGGCAAATGCGTCCGCCTCAAAAGAGGGGATTTTGCCACGGAGGAAGTAATTTCCAATAACCCATTGGAGATTGCCCAAGCTTTTGAAGACCATGGCATCAAGTGGCTGCACTTGGTGGACTTGGATGGTGCACGCAGGGGAGAACCTAAAAATTACCATATACTTGAGGCCATAGCAGGCTATACCAACCTGATTGTAGATTTTACAGGAGGGATTTCAACAGATGGGGATTTGTTGAAGTGCTTTGAATATGGCGCAAAAACCATCACGGCGGCATCCGTGGCCGCATCTTACCCGGAAAGGTTTGCGCAGTGGTTGGTAACATATGGTCGTGAAAAAATCATTTTGGCAGCCGATACCAATCCTGAACATATGAAAATCAAAACAAGGGGATGGTTGAAGAAAACTGAGATTGACCTTTTTGACCATATAGAAAATTTCTACGATAGGGGCTTAAAATACCTGAAGGTTTCAGATGTCACCAGAGATGGGGTGATGGAAGGGCCTAATTTTGAATTGTATAAAAGAATATTAGAGAAATTTCCAAAAGTCCATCTTGCAGCCAGTGGGGGTGTCCGAAATATTGATGACTTCAAGAAGCTCAAAGACATGGGAGTGACTGCTGCAGTTTTTGGGAGGGCATATTACGAAGGCCTGATTACCCTCAAAGACCTAGACAAGTTCATGTCCGAGAATACATAAGACGAACCAAATGTTTGCATTGCCCTAGCCAACAATATGTTGGCTTTTTTTATGTTGAAGTACCAAAGTCAGTGTCCTCACGACTTTCTGATTCAAAAATGTTTTTTATGGCAGTGAAAACAAGCCATGGGTGAAAAATCAAATGTTTTGAACCTTCCTTCTGCGAAGGTCAGCGATATCTGCGGGAGAAGATTTATTTATAAGTAAACCGGAATTCTGAAAGATCGGGCTTCCTTTCCTTTTTTCTTTTCAATTCCAGTTGGTATAAATATTCCCCCAATTCCGCAAAAAACGGAAAGCCAATGGAATCGTACTCATAGACATCGTCATTGAGGGTTTCGTCGGCATTGGTATAAATCACCGCAGATACAAAAAACTCTGTTCCCGTCTCATAATCCACAAAATAAGTACCGTCCAATAAGTGACCGTAAGCATTCCCTGTTTTGTTGAAAATCCTGAAGCGCTCAGGAATGGGGTTTTTATCGGTTCCGAATTTGAAAAATTTCGAGTAGCTGTCGTAAAATTCCGGCAATTCGTATTTGGGATAGTCACTTTCTAGCGGCAACATGGACATATATTTCAGGACAAATTCCCTGTCTTTTTCGCTGATCTGGAATCTTTGCTCAGGAGAAAAATTTTCAGGGAAAATTATCCTTTGGACGACACCGTGAAGGTCCGAAAGCGCAAACTTATTCTTGAACGTAAAATCCATCGGCGTATTTACCAGTTCGCCATTACTGTAGTAAGCCTTTCCGATGTTTGGATGGTCCGTGTTGGCGTAGATTTCTGATGTTTCCCTTGCCGGGATTTCCATCAAAATATTCCCAACGCTGTCCACAAAACGAATTGGATTGAAATGTCTGTTTTCGGCCTCGCTAATCGGCATGCTAAGCCGGTGGTTGATCATTGTATTGTTCAGCCCCTTTTCCTTAAGCTTTGTATTGATATAATCTTGTCCCAAGAGTTCGTACAACCTGTTATACGCATCATTGTCGCTGACAAGGAGGATTTTTTTGATGTATTGGGCGATGCTCGGCAGGTTATTTTCTGCCGAACTGTCAACCAAAGCGGGAAGCTGAGAAGGCCTGACCGAATCGGTAAGCATGATGGTATTTGCAGTAAGTCCGGGTAGATTTTGCTCAGCCAACCATTCCAAAGCCAAAATCGCAACAGGAAGCTTGACCGTGCTGGCAGGATAAAAATAAACCTGATCATCGAGACCCACATTGAAATCCCTGAAAACAGGATTTCCCAAGGAATCCCTGTCGATCTGTGTGTACAGAATCTGAGTTTTGTAGGTCTCGGGATGCTCGAAAACCTGCCAGAGAACAGGATAGCTTTCCGGAATATCCGCAAATGGAACAGGCTCTTTTTGGGAACAGGAAATCAGCAGAATTCCAATCAGGAAAAGGAAAACAGGTTTTTGTAACATGCGCATCAAATTTTGCTATTTGACTTCAAGTAAGCCATATTCATTTTTTTACCCAAACAACAGGTTCAAAAATCTTCAGATAAGGCTTGTAATGGCCTTGTAGAGGATCAGGATATCCGACTCTTCGTGACAGCCCGAAATCACGATCCTGTTTGCAAAGGGATCGGTGGGCTTTGGATAGGGAAAAGAGGAAACGATGATACCTGACTCTTCAAGCTCGGTAACCCAACTTTGATCGGGAAAGGAGAAAACAGGGAAATCGCTGGATTGAAGGAATTCGGATTGTTCTCCCAATAAACTTTTGAAGAGGCTGAGGTTGGATTTGGATTTTGTGCGCTGCGCTTCAAAAAGATGCTGTCCCTGAAGAAATGCCTGCAAAAATCCCGGCGTCGGTGGCGAGGAAGTACGGAAAATAGACATTTGGGAGATTCCTGAAATGGTTTTTTCATCTGCCAAAATGATTCCGGCTGGTAGCGAAAGTCCTTTTCCCAAGGAACCAGAAATGACCAAATTGACAGGAAGATTTTTCCATTGGCTATACGTTCCAAAGATATCCTCACCCAAAATCCCAAAAGCATGGCTGTCGTCGATGAGTAAAGTATAATGGTGCCGTGATGGCAATTCCCTGATCCAATCAAAATCATGGACAGCAGGCTTCAGCGGATCAACGGCATTGGCCAAAAACAGGATCTTGGAGGTGGGAAGATTCTCGCAGGTTTCTTTGACATAGTCGATCCAATAACCAAAACTTGGGTTTGGGAAAGGGTGAAGTCCCTCAGCCAAAACAGCCGGATGTGTATCAGGGGCAATAAAAATCTGATGGGCATCTTTCTTTAAATACGAGATGGCGGCAGTTCCGGCCAAAAAACCGCTGCTCCAAACCAGGGATTTTTCAGCCTTTGCCTTTTCTGCAAAAAACACCTCAAACTGCTCGTAGACAGACAATCGGACATTATTGACCCGGCTGAGGCCGTGGCTGATTCCGTATTTGGAGATTCCTTCGATGACCAGTTTTTCGAATGCTTCCACCCCTCCCATACCCAGATAGGCCGTACCGCTAAAAAACAAAAACTCCCTGCCATCTTGGACGACGGTTCTTCCGATTTTGGAGTGGAGGTCAAGAGGATTCATTGTTTGGTCAAATTGAGTTGGCATTCAACGATGCGGAGATGCGGAGGATATTTTTTCTGAGTCACTAATCTAGGACAATTTCCAATTAGGCCTGTTTATCCTTATCAATTTCTAATAAGTAAGTTTCATTTTTTGTCCAAATTTTATTTTCAAAATAAAAATTTTGAAACACTAACTTTGCGAATTGCTGATTAATTCCTGTATTTAGAATAGAAGTTACCTCAATCTTTTGACTTAGGAAAAAAATGAAAAAACCGGTTTTTTTTATCCTCATGTTGTTCTTGGGTATTACTTCTGTTCAAGGTCAATCCAAAGACAAAACCTATGTTTTGGTCCACGGAGCCTGGCATGGGGCTTGGTGTTGGTACAAGATAATCCCTTTGATGGAAGGTAAGGGTTACAAAGTGATGGCGATAGACCTCCCAAGCCATGGTAATGACACCAATTATGCTGATTCGGTAATTTTTTCAGATTACGTAGAAAAGGTTACAAAAACTGCCAATAATATAGAAGGTGAAGTGATTTTGGTCGGCCATTCAATGGGAGGAACTGTCATTTCGCAAGCGGCAGAAATCCTTGGAAAAGTCAAAGTAGCCAAACTTATCTATATCGATGCGTTCTTGCCCCAAAACGGGGAATCAGTAAGTTCCTTGGCCGGATTAATTGAAGCTAGCTTACCAAAGGACAGTTCAAGGATGACAATAGGAAATGGCTTGATTGTAAGTAAAAATGGAAAGACCTCCACTTTCAAACCGGAAATAGCAGATATTCTGTTTTATCATGACTGCACCCAATCAGATAAAGATTATGCCCATAAACATTTAAGTCGCCAATCATTTGCTCCATTGGGAACTCCTGTAAAGGTGACTGAAGAAGTTTTTGGTAACATTCCAAAATATTTTATTCTGTGTACAGAAAGTAAGGATTTGGACAAATCATTGTTGCCTACTAGAGTCAAATGTGAGAAAACAGTAAAATTGAAATCTGGGCATTCTCCTTTTTTTTCTATGCCAGATGAGTTGGCTCAGCTTTTGGTTGAGTTTTAATTACTTTTTCAATCATTTATAATTCGCTGATTTTACCCTTTCAAAAGGTTCTTATTCCATCAAAAATTCATTTATTTGTAATCCGATTGTCACCTGTAAGTTCCACTATACAGTGGTTTTGCAAAAAATACTCTTCAATTGTATGCTTCCCAAGATTAACCTGTCTTTACCCTTTTTTTTCACGCTTTTGATTATTTCGCTTGGACTCGGTTCATGTCAGCAGGATACGGTTTGTGACTGTGAGGGTGTGGATGAGGTTTATTCCAATGATTTTTCAAAATCTGATTTGACCAATTTTGAAAATGGAAGACTTTTGGTTTTCCAAAGGGATACCCTTTTAGGAAATTACAACAATGAGGAAGTTTCCCTGACACTGCAGCAATTGCCGAAGCATAACATTGTCAAAGTGACTGTAGAGATTTGGATCCATGATTCATGGGACGGCAATCCGGATAATGCCATTGGCGGCCCTGATTTTTGGTACATGAAAGTGGAAGGAGAAGAAGTGATGCGTACGACTTTTTCTAATACACCCTGTGAATCGACTTTTTGCCCAAGACAATCTTACCCGGCCGATTATTTCAGACAGAATTTTCCAAAAGAAGGAGCAATCCGTACCAATATTCCGGGACTTTGTCATCTCGCCAATCAGCCCAACAACACCACTGTTTATAGGATTTCAAAATTGGTCAAGCATACAGATCAAAAAGTAAAGGTTACTTTGGGGGATCAGCTGCTGCAGACAAATAGCCCAAATCCCAAGTGTGACGAAAGCTGGTCTTTGGGCAAAATAGAAGTGTCAACCTTATTTGTGATGTGATCATATGAAAACAGCGATGAAAACATCTCTCAGGTTAGGTTTGGTTATTCTTCAGTTGCTCCTTTTTGTGGAGGTTTCTTTGTCCCAATCAGTGGCGGTTGGCACGCCTGTCCTGGAGGACTACATGCGCAGGATGCAGCTTGAGGGTAAATTAAATGACCTGAGCAGTTTTATGATCAGGCCAATCCTTCCTGTCCATGCTTTTGACCGGGAAGTGGGTTTTGACCTTGACAGTACTTTTATTGATATAGATACCTCTCCATACTATGGATTTTTGGATGAGGAAAAAAAGCTGAAATTCTTCATAATGCCTGTCACCAACAGGTTTCAATATGCTTCGAATTATGCATTTGGCCTGAATGATGGTGCCATGATTCCTAATCGGGGCATGCAGAATATTTTCAGCATCGGGGCGTATCTTGAATATGGAAAATTCAGCCTTCAGCTTCAGCCGGAATTTTTCCTAGCCCAAAACAAAGATTACCTAGGATTTCCTATAGAGCACCAGTCTACTATTCTTTATTACTTTGAATATATGAATAGGATTGACATGCCGGAGCGGTTTGGGACCGAACCCCTCAATAGCCTTAACCTCGGACAATCCAGTCTCAGGTTCAACCACAAAGGAATGTCCCTCGGTATTTCGACTGAAAACCTGTGGTGGGGACCCGGCAAAAGGAGTTCATTGCTAATGAGCAACAATGCTCCCGGCTTTTTACACTTTACCCTCAACACCCAGAAGCCGATAAAAACCAAAATCGGACATTTTGAAGGGCAGTTAATTTCAGGTTTTCTAAAAAGCACCAATTACCCCTCTCCTCATTCAGATTATGTTTTCCAACAAAATCCTGTTTTGGTTCCAAAAAGGGAAAATGGTGACAGGTATATCTCCGGCTTGATTTTTACCTATCAGCCTAAGTGGTTGCCAGGTTTGTCACTGGGTTATGGTTCTGTAAACCATATGTACAGGGCAGACATGGAGACTTTTGCTGATTATCTTCCTGTGTTCAATGGAGAAAAAGGATTCTATGCAGTCCACAATCCTACAAGAGACCGCAGACAGCAGTTCAGTTCAGGGTTTTTTAGATGGTTGAGTTCAGAAGGTCATTTTGAGTTTTACGGAGAATACGGAACCAACGGCAACAGTATAAGGACTGCCGATTTTCTCATTACTCCAGAGAGAAACAGGGCGTTTACACTTGGATTCTCAACTTTGATCCCATTGAAAAGAGACAGGCAGTTTATCCAGATCAGTTCGGAAATGACCCAGTCAGGTCAGACGATCAGGGAAAGCATCCGAAATCTGGACACTTGGTACATTCATAACCATGTCAGGCATGGTTATACCCATCAGGGACAGGTGTTGGGGATTGGATATGGGCCTGCTGCCAATGTCAATTGGGTAGAATTGGGATGGGTAAGGGATTTCAGCAAAATCGCCTTTCATATGGAAAGGATAGTCTATAACAATGACTTTTACAATTTCAGGTTTGAGGCTTCCAAGGATTGGCGCACCAAATATGTGGACTTGGTGCCTTCCCTTGTCACAGAGTGGAGATTTGGTAATCTCTTGGCGCAAGGAAATTTTCAATATGTCAATACCTGGAATTATAAATGGTATTTGGAAAACCAGCCTGATATATACTTTGTGCCGGGTCTCGACAGGGGAAATCTCGTCCTCAATATTGGACTTACTTATATCTTAAAGTAAAAAGAGGCTTTTATTAAAGCCTCCTTTCAAGTTGCAAACCGTTTCACTTTTAGATTCTTTATTTTTTGCTAAGGACGAAATTTCCTGCTCCCTGCTTCAGGGTCATTTCCTTGGTTTCGGGATTGAATTCCAATGTCAATCCTGCCGGGGTAAATATGAAA
Source organism: Aquiflexum gelatinilyticum (assembly GCF_024741135.1). Classification (GTDB taxonomy): domain Bacteria; phylum Bacteroidota; class Bacteroidia; order Cytophagales; family Cyclobacteriaceae; genus Cognataquiflexum; species Cognataquiflexum gelatinilyticum. Next base: position 166,270 of record NZ_JANSUY010000002.1, on the reverse strand, counting down.
ACATGTTCCTCTTTGTATTCTAGGGAAAATTTGGGTTGTCCGGTAGCCTGACCGATCAATGTGGTATTTTCTTTGGTGATAGTCACTTCCAATGGGAAAGATGTACTTCCATACACACCGAGATACACATCCAGATCTTCAGTCTTGAGGGGATTTGCCGAAAAGGTGGGAATAGTATATTCTTTTCCAAAATACGCACTCAATACCGCAATGGCAGCTTGGTTTGGGTCTATGTTGGATCCGTTGACTGCCATGGCGAAAGCAAGTTTTTCGTCCTGAAAATATCCCAACATGGACTTGAATTCGTCTATACCTCCTGTGTGGCCATAAGATACTTTGTCATAAAAGGGAATGGCAAACATGCCTCTACCATAATTATCCCTCATCTCCTTCATTAATGCAAGACTGGCAGGGGATATGATTTTCCCGGCAAAAAGTCCTTCGATAAATTTGGTTAGGTCCTCGGTAGTGGAGACAATTGCTCCCGCTCCCAAGGGAATGGACATGTCCGTTTCTGTTTCTTTTTCCCATTTCCCTACAAATTTGTAAGAATAGGATTCCTTGGAGGCAGTGGTTGTTTTCTGTCCCACATAGGTATTGGCTAATTTCAATGGATCGGTGATGTGTTTTTTCAATAACATTGGATAGGACTGCATGTAAACATCTTCGAGGATCCATGTGAGCAATACATAATTGGAATTGCTATAATCCGCTTTGGAGTCTGGTTCAAAATCGCTGCCGCCTTCCTTGATGATGTCATAAAGTCCTTTTCTCGACTTATTTTGGGTGTTCCACTGGAGATAATCAGGATTTGAGGTGAAGCTGTGGATTCCACTTCTGTGGTTCATCAATTGGCTGATGCTGATGTCAGAGGCATTTTCTATTTCCGGAAAGAACCTGTCGATTTTTTGGTCAAGGCTGATTTTTCCTTCTTCCACCGCCTTCAGAATAAGGGCAGAAGTAAACATTTTTGTGATCGATCCTACCCTGTATTTCGTGGCAGAAGAAGCAGGAATATTGGCTTCGATATCCGCATAACCAAAGGCATTTTGGTAGATAACCTTCCCCTCATGGGAGAGGGTGACAGAGCCCATTAATTTCTGATTTTCAGCCAAAGTCTCAAAATATTGGTCGAGTTTGGCTTTTTCGAAGTTTTGTGCAATCAGGCTGTGGAAAAAAAAGATTGCGATCAGGGTTGAAAATAATTTTGCCATGAGGATTGATGTTTTTAAATAAAATTGGTTAAGACCTTAAATTACAGTAAGAAATTTACTTTTGCCCAAAAACCCTATACCAAAATCGGTATAGGGTTTAGGCATATTTAATTGTCCAACCTGTTTCTTTCTTCTGTACTTCCGCTTCTGTTGGAGATTTTGAAATTTTCTCCTTTGGCAAACTTGTACCTCAAGGTGAACCTTACACCCTGATTGCTTCTATATTGCTGGAAGCTTGTGTCTATATTGTCAAATACCACTGCTGCCTTGATGATTTGACTTCTGAAAAGGTCAGTTCCATTTACCGTGATGCTCAGCTTGTCTTTCATCAGGTTTTTTGAGATTCCGGCATCTACCCAACCAAATCCCTTGATGGCAGCTTGACCATATTGGGAGGGGCCAATGTACATCGCCATCAATTCACCCCTGAATCCCGCAGGCAGGTTGAAGGTGTGTTGGGTTCTGAGAGTCAGTGAAGTCTGAGACACATCCAACAAAGCGTCACCGATCATGGATTTCCAACGGGCATTGTTGACTTGGACCATATTGCTGGTATTCCACCATTTTCTTATTTCCACAGGAATCATTGCCCTGAAATTCCAGTTTTGGGATTTATCCAAATTGGCTGTGTAGGTTGTTGTGGTTCTGGTTTCCTCATCCTGAGTGAATATTTGCTGAAACACATCGGTGGTCAACGAATATCCCAAAGTAAACTGATACTGACCTTTGATGACATGATTCATCTCTAGGTTGTTGGAATATTGTGGCTTGAGGTAAGGATTTCCCTGCTCTGTAGTCAATGGATCAATGTAGAAAATAAAAGGGTTCAGCAAGCGATAATTTGGTCTATTGATCCTTCTATTGGCATTGTAGATGATTTGATAGTTTTTGCTGACTTCCTGCTGCACAAAGAAACTTGGGAACAGGTTGATGTAGTTTTGTTTGTTTACTTGATCAAGAGTAACGGAGTTTCCGGTGATGTCCGAATATTCTGTTCTCAAACCTGCCTGATAGCTCACTTTATCCGAAAATTTGCTTTTGTAAGTAGCGTAAGCGGCAAGGACATTTTCTTCATAGATAAACTTGTTAGAATTTGGGTCCTGCTCAAAAGGCTCCTCTTCGATGGCTTTACTGAGGTCTAGGTTGTTGTCTGATTTTACCCAGCTTCCTTTAAGCCCTGTTTCCAAAACCCTACCTTTTCCAAGTGGTTTGGTAAAGTCGACTTTGGCAGTGAAAATGGTATAATCCATGTCATTGAGCGTCAAGATATAGTCTCTGGCAGCAGTTGGCTCATTGTCATTGATCCATCTATTGTTTGAAAGCAATGACTGGGAATTTGATTTCATTTTGGTATAATCCACGTCAGTAGTGAATTTTGTCCCGAGTGTATCCAAAAGTCCTACATAATGGAAGTTTCCAAAAATTCTTTTGTTATTGCTTTCGCCGTCATTGTTTGATCTTAGAAAGAAGAGGTCATCAGTTCCCGGATTGTTGATTTCGGTAAATGACTTGCCGTCATTTTCACCATTGTAATCAGAAGCCTGGATATTGATTCCTACGCTGTGTTTGTCATTGATTTCATAATCTGTCCCACCGGTAAAAAACAAGCTTTTGTTGATTGTAGTGATCTTGCTGCTTTGGTCAAAGTTTGATACACCTTCTTCCAACTGGAAGTTTCTGTTGATATTGATATCGTTCAAGAAATTGAATTCATTGTAATTTAAGTTGGCGGTATTGGTCCATTTTCCTTTTTTGACATTCAATGCGATCCCTGCATTTGGTCCGAAAATGCCATTGTACATGCCCCCGGTCTGAATATTTCCAAACATGCCGTCTAGGTTATTTTTCTTTAACCTGATATTGATCACACCTGCAGTTCCTTCCGCATCAAATTTTGAAGTAGGGTTGTTGATGATTTCTATGCTTTTGATGTTGTCCGCTGGCATGGATCGGAGAAAGTTGGCAAGGTCATTGGCCGACATATAGGTCTGTCGGTCATTGATCATGACAGTCACTCCAGGACGTCCGTTGAGGTTGATGTTATCATTTTCGTCGACATACACACCTGGAGATCTTCCGATCACATCCAAGGCTGTATTTCCATCTGCCATGACAGTGCCTTCGACATTGATGGTGGTTTTGTCTGCTTCGACGATGATATCCGGTCTTGTAGACCTTACTGTTACTTCTTCAAGGTTTCCTGCTTCTTCCTTGAGTGAGATTGCTCCAAATTCTTTGTTGGATCCCACCTTGATTTCAAACTCTTCTGATTTGAATGTTTCAAAACCTATGGAAGATACCACAAGATGGACTTTTCCGGATCTGGCAGTTTCGATCAGAAATTCACCTGAGTCGCTTGTGACAGCTCCTGTGATCAAGGTTCCTGTCTGAGCTTCTACAAGTGCAACATTGACAAATGGCAGTGACTCTCCTTTTTGGTCTTTTACCTGTCCGGTTATCAAAGCGACATCTTTTGCCGCGAGGTTGCTTAATCCTAAAAAGAAGAAAAAGAGGACTGTAAAAATCTGAATTGAAATTTTCATGGTAATAGGTTGGTTTAGTTTTCTAATGCTGTACCATCCCTATTGAAAAATGAATGCCAATAAATAAAAAATTTATAAACAGCTGAAAAACAACTGATTAAATGTAAATGGGATTTTAATGTCTGTACATTACCGAACACAAAGAACGTTCGATAGGAGTACAAAAAAAGCCTTGGAGACTTAGTTCCAAGGCTTTTATATTGTTGTTTAAAGTATCAATTACTTCGCAGCTGCATATCTTTTTGCCACTTCTTCCCAGTTGATCACATTCCAGAAAGCAGACACATAATCAGGTCTTCTGTTTTGGTAATTCAGGTAGTAAGCATGTTCCCATACATCAAGACCTAGGATTGGAGTTCCCGGACACTCAGAAACATCCATCAATGGGTTGTCCTGATTTGGAGATGAACATACACAAAGTTCCTTTTTGGTATCTACACAAAGCCAAGCCCATCCCGATCCAAAACGAGTAGCCGCTGCTTTTGCAAACTCCTCCTTGAATTTTTCAAAAGAACCGAATTTTGCATCAATGGCAGCACCGATTTCGCCTGTTGGATTTCCACCGCCGTTTGGTTTCATGATTGTCCAAAATAAGCTGTGGTTGTAATGTCCGCCACCGTTGTTTCTTACAGCAGCGTTGCTACCCGCTACTTTCATCAATTCTTCGATGCTCTTGTTTTCCAGGTCAGTTCCTGCAATGGCATTGTTAAGGTTTGTAACATAAGCATTGTGGTGCTTGCCATGGTGGATTTCCATGGTTTTGGTGTCGATATGCGGCTCAAGCGCATTGAAATCATAAGGAAGTTTTGGAAGTTCAAAAGCCATTTTTATAAAGGTTTATGGTTAAACATAAATAATGAAATTCTATTGTCTCGTACCTAAGTTCAACCAAATTGAATTTAAAAAGGTTCTAAAAAGCCCTAAAATCAATCAATTTCTTAATTTTTTGAAGAATTTATCCAAAAGCGCTTTGGATTCTTCGGCCATCAAACCACTTGTAACTTTTGTTTTGGGATGGAGGAGGTTTTCTGTTAACCTTGAAAATCCTCTTTTTGGATCAGAAGCTCCGTAGTGAATTTCACCTAATTGAGCCCAAAATGAGGCTCCTGCACACATCGCACAAGGCTCGAGGGTTACATACATTTGGCATTCTGTCAGGTATTTTGCGCCTAAGGCATTTGCTGCAGAAGTAATGGCCAGGATTTCTGCATGGGCAGTCACATCCGTGAGTTTTTCGGTTTGGTTATAAGCTTTGGCAATAATTTTATTCCTGCACACAATGATAGCCCCGACAGGAATCTCACCATCCTCAAAAGCAATCTGGGCGAGTTTCATTGCTTCATTCATAAAGTATGCGTCCGTGTATAATTCCATTTTAAAGTTTTGTTCAAAAATAAAAATGGCGTAGATTTTTTTCAAAACCTACGCCATTCTTTAGGATATGATTTATTTACCTGAAGTAATCAAACACCTCATTTCTTACACCCTCATTGATGATCAATGCCATGACCAATGAAACAATCAGGCCTATGGTTGCTTTGGTAAGGTCTTTTCTGGTCAGGTACAAGGCCTGCACGATATTCAATTTCCTTTTTTCGAGTTTTTTGGATTTTGCCAAAGCAATGGCAATTTCTCTACCTCCCAATAATCCAATGAAAACCCAGGTTGTACTCATCGGGATATTGTTGGCCATTTTAAAATAGAATAAGATAATAGCATACACTAGGTCCACTAAGGTGGCTGCCCTTACATCAGTAACCCTGGTTTTTTCATTGACTACAGATTGAATCCTGTCACCCTTCATGTAAAACAAGAATCCCAGTCCTATGAAAATAAAACCAGCAAAAGCTACGAATTCCCAAACATTCAGACTCCTTGGAAGAAAAACAGCAATGTTGGCAGCATCTTGCATGATCCAAACTCCCCAAAGTATACCTGAGGTAATCCATTGTAAGACATCCCAATATGGCTTAGGTTTTCCTTTCAGGTAGGTTTCTACAAATTTTTCAAGTATAAACCACACTATAATTGCCAAAGTAAATGCAAGAATATATCCAATAAAGGATTTTTTCATCACATCTACGATTGTGCCAGCCTTATAGGTAAAAACATTTAATAACAAGAAAGTAGTGGAAACGGGCATCCTCAACCTGGTCATTACCAAAAGTACGATCGGTGCTGCGAGTTGGAGGAAGACAAAACTTTCCGGGGCTTTTTCCAATCCCGGTACCATTAATCGCTGGTAACTTACATCTCCATTGTAGGTAAACCAACTGAAGGTAACTGTTCCTAAAAAAATCAATCCCATAAATAGCCAAAGCCAATACCATTTTCGATTTTGGTTGGACGCAATAAATGTACCGATGGTCTGAATACTGTCGTTGGCTATCGCAGAATAGGCCGCCAAGATAAAACCAAACCACATTGCCCAATAAGTATAAGGAGAAATAATACCTGCTATTGAAACCAAAATGCAGATCGTGACTAAAAATGTTCTTTCTTTCTTAGTAAAATCAAAAAGTGAATAGGCTGCTTTGGATAGGGCATCCTGATTTATATTTTGGTCTTTAAGCTTGGCCATGTTGGATATGGGTGAAAGATTTTTTTCCGGTGCAAATTTAAAGAAGTTTATTGGCAGTCAATATTAACAAATTGTTAAGGCAAACTTCACTTAAAAATCGAATATCACCTTTAAATTTTTAAAATGGGCCATATTTCAGACTCAAATTACCCTATTTAGGACAAAAGAACAAAATGAGCTGTGTTTTTTTCCAATGGCTAAGGTTTGATTCTCAAAAATTTAATGTTAACAAAATATTCATCCTAAATCCCGCTTTATTAATTTGCTTTACTTTTATTTTGCACCTAAATTAAAGGGAATTAACCCCTTAATGAGGGGTTTTATATAAATGGCCGAACTCAAGGAAGCTAGTCAGAAGTCCAACAAGGGATTGATAATTTTTCAAATGCTGTTGGCATTTGTTCTTTTCATGTTTTCTATTGATTTGCTGACCATGTCTATGGTCAAGTTAAACAATAACTTGGCTGAAGAACTTTTTCAGGCGACCAATAATCCATTTGTAGGACTTTTTGTAGGATTGCTGATTACAGCATTGGTTCAAAGCAGTTCAATGGTGACATCCATGATTGTAGCCGTGGTCGCCTCGGGCAACCTGACTTTGATGCAGGCGGTTCCTATGGTGATGGGAGCCAATATCGGAACCACTTTGACAAGTACCCTCGTGGCTTTCTCATACATCATGAAGAAGGGTGAATTCAAGAGAGCACTGACAGCGGGTGTCGTGCATGATATTTTTAATATCCTCACCGTAATGATTTTATTCCCTTTGGAAATTTACCTTGGGTTTTTGAGCAGATCGGCAGCGTTTATCACCAATACTTTTTTTGATGCCAATACTGAATTTGTAGGCGAGTATACTTACAATGTGTTGTTTACCAGACCATTGACTTCATGGCTGGTAGACTTCCTCAACAGTCCGATTATGGGTTTGATCTTGTCGATAATTCTGGTATTTTTTTCTATAAAATTCCTTTCAGACACTGTATTTAGGACTTTTATTTCAACCAATTTTGAAAAAGTGAGCCGACAGATGTTCAAATTTCCATATGTGTCGTTCTTGTATGGTTTGTTTTTTACCGCAGCAGTCCAATCAAGCACTGTTACCACTTCATTGATTGTTCCTGCAGTGGCAAACAGGAAAGTATCTTTATCAAAGGTTTTTCCTTTTATTATTGGGGCGAACCTTGGCACTACTATTACAGCTGTCATTGCCTCGCTTTATAAGACTGAGGCAGCGATCAGCATAGCTATTGTCCACATTCTGTTCAATTTTTTTGGAGCGCTGGTGTTTTTACCTTTTCCAGGGCTTAGGAACATTCCTGTGAAACTGGCGACTTTTCTGGGAGATCAGTCCGTCAAAAGGAAATTTGTTGGATTTGCTTATATCCTGCTTACTTTTTTCATCATTCCCTTTATTTTGATTTACCTGAATAAGGATGAGGGTAAGGCAAGTCATGATCAAAACTCAAGTCTGCCACCCCAAACAGAAATCTCATCTGAAGCTGGACAATAAAAAATTATTCCATTGCTGATTTGACGATCTGAACCCCGGAGCTAGTTCCTATTCTGTCAGCACCTGCCCGGATCAAACCCAAAGCCTGCTCTAAGGTTTTGATGCCCCCGCTAGCTTTTATTCCAACTGTACTGGGAAGATTTTCCCGCATTAGCTTGATATGGTTTTCTTTGGCTCCTTCCGGTGCGAATCCTGTGGAGGTTTTTACATAATCTACGCCGGCATCTGCACATATTTCACAGGCTTGAATGATCTCCGAATCGCTGAGATAAGCTGTTTCCAAGATTACTTTCAATATCCTTTCTTGTTCATGACATAGTTGTGAGAGTTTTGCAAGTTCTATCTTTGGCCAGTTCATTCCTGCTTTGAAGGCTGTGAGAGACCAAACTACATCGATTTCATCTGCCCCCATTTTTATGAGCTGCTCGGTTTCAATTATTTTTGTTTCGGTAAGGTTATACCCGAGAGGAAAACCCACAACAGAGACCAATTGGATGTCAGCATCACCAATTTCCCTTTTTGCCTTTTTTACCCAAAAAGGAGGTACACATACGCCTACAAACCCAAATTCCTTGGCTTCTTTGACAATGTTTTCTATGTCAGCATCCACTGTTTGGGCTTTTAAAACAGTTTGTTCTATATATTTTTCAATCTTAATGTTGCTCATTTGCTCAATCTTCTGGTGCATTTACATAATCATTCAAAAAAATAAATTCAATTGTCAGGTCTCCTTCCTTAGCAATAGTGGCTTTGTCCAAGGTCTTTGATTCTTCCTTCAATAATTCTGGAATCAAGTGTTGGATAAGTTGGCTTCCAAAATCCTCGGAAGCATTTCTTGGGAGTTCAGTAGGTAAATTGTCGATGGCCATGACCGAGATGCTAGTCTGTTTTCCAAACGCCGGCAACACTTCAAAGCTTTCCCTGTCGATATCATAGATTGGATTTAGGATGCTGCTTGTTTTTATAGTGGTCGGGATAGATCCATCAATGTCACAGGTAATGTCTGCAATTACCGAGATACTGAATTCCTCTGAGCTGATATCCTCCATTTTAAATAGCTTTGGCGCCTTTGGATCCCAATATGCAGCAGCCATCAGGATGTCGCTCACTTCGGTATATTTCAAAAAATGGCTTTCGTATTTTTCAGGATGGGAATAAAACTCTTGCCTCTCATACCCTCCATCAGTCTTTCTCCTATAATATTCCTCTGTGGAAAGCACAGTAAATACCGGTTCGTCAAAATATTGCAATAACAATTCCTTGGTCCCGACCTCCTTTATTCCTATGTGTTCCAAGACCTCTACTACTCCTTTTCCAACTCTCCCTGTTCCTGTCACTACTATTTTTATGGGGGGCAATACCACTTTGACCAATTCTTGTTCCAGTTCTTCCTTATCAAAGCAGTCCAAAGCCCTTTTTAAATCAAAGAGCCCTGATTTTTTGCCGTATGTCCACAAGCCATTGTATGCTCCTACGATTCCTGCCCAATGTCCAAAAGCAACTGTTCGGTTTCCATTTTCATCTTTTAGGACTTCGTAGTCCATTAAGGTGATGTTTTTTTCCAGGATTGACTGAAGTAGTTTTCTGTTATGGGGTTGTTCTTTAATGGTATGGGAAAAGAAGATATACGATTTATTGGGAATCAATTGTGAAACAGGCACTTCTTTGACCCCCATCAGTAAATCGCAAAATGAAATATCATCTACCACTTCAATTCCTTCCTGAATATATTCATCATCAGAAAAGCACCTCAACGGACTGGACTCGACATAAAATGAAAGTGAATCTCTGTATAATTCGGATAAATATGACAGCTGTTTTGGGGTAAAAGGGACCCTTCTGTCAGTTGGCACTTTTCCCTCTTTGATTAAACCTATCTTCATGAAATCAGGATTTTATTGCCCAATGGTTATTTGTTTTGACAAATATGAAATTGATGTTTTGATTCATACAATTCTTTATACCCTGCCGGGAAGATGTTTCTTTTTGTCAATAGAAATGGGATATTCGTAAAAAAAGTTGATGTCATGCCTTATCTGATTTTGGTTATCCTTTGGGTTTTGTTTTATTATCTTCATTCTCTGCTTGCAAGCCTGAATATAAAAAGAAAAATCAAAGGATGGATGGGAAGGCTTTACATATGGTACCGATTGCTGTATTCTGTTTTTTCTACAGTATTTATTTTTGGTATCCTGGCTTTTGGTACTTCCTTTGACCAAACTGACCTTCTTGTCAAAACCTCTGCCCTAACTTATATTGGCTATATGCTTGCGAGTTTTGGTACCATCATCGTGGTGAAGTCTTTTAAGGCTTTCAGTAAATCAGAGTTTATTGGAATAAATCCGCACGATGATTTGGTCCAAATTGAAGAATTTGTCTCCTCTGGGATCCATTCTTATGTCAGACATCCGATTTACTCCGGCACTTTGCTCATCTTCTTGGGTTTTTTCTTTTTTGAGCCAACACTGAGTTCGGCAGTTCATTTTGGCATGTTGGTCATGTACCTGCCCTTTGGGATTTACTTTGAAGAAAAGAAACTTATTGAAATCTATGGATCAAAGTACAAGCGATATCAAGATGAGGTCTCAGCATTGATTCCCTTAAAAAAGAAGAAAGTATAGAAATAAAAAAAGCCACCTATTTGGTGGCTTCAATATGGGTATTATTGTTAGCTATTTTAACTTCCTTCAAGCGCGTTTGCACCTGCTACGATTTCAAGGATTTCATTTGTAATGGCTGCCTGACGGTTTCTATTGTACATCAACTTCAATTCCTTTAATAACTCATTGGCGTTTTCGGTTGCTTTGTCCATAGAAGTCATCCTTGCACCATGTTCAGAGGCATTGCTATCTAAGACAGCCTTGTAAAACTGTGTTTTCAATGCCGTAGGAACCAAATCCCTAATGACATATTCTTTTGAAGGCTCCAAAATATAATCCGTTGAAGTTGGTTTATCTTTGGTAGTCAAATCTTTCACCCCTCCCATTGGAAGAAACTGTTCCACCTGAATATCTTGGGTGGCTACGTTTCTAAAATGGTTGTACACCAAAACAACTTTATCAAATTGTTTTGATAGAAAACCATTCATCGCATATTCTGCTATGACCCTTACTTCGTCATATTTGACATCAGCAAAAATTTCGTAGAAATCGGTTTTGGTGGTATAAGATCTTCTGGTAAAATATTCAAAGGCTTTCTTTCCCAAAGGAAGAATGGTGACATTTTTTGATTTGTATTCTTTGTCGATTAGGCTAACGGTAGCCTTCATGATATTGGAGTTAAAGGCGCCGCACAAACCCTTATCAGAAGTCATCGGTACGATCAGGACATTCTGCACTTGTCTTTGCTCTGCATATGCAATTTCCAATTCTCCACCCATTGCCGAAACTACTTCATTCAAAATGGAGGTTAATTTTTGGGAGTAGGGACGCATTTTGATGATCCTATCCTGAGCCCTTCTAAGCTTGGCTGCAGCGACCATTTTCATGGCCTTGGTGATCTGCTGTGTGGAGCTGACTGAGGTGATCCTTTGCTTTACTTCCTTAAGATTGGCCATATTATTCTTCTGTGAAAAAAGAAAGTTTGAAAGCAGGAAGTAAACAACGTGATTACTTCCTGCCCTTATTTAATCAATTATAATTTTGCAAATTTTGCAGACAAATCTTTTGCTGCACGCTCAAGGATTTTACCTGCAGCATCAATGTCATTTTTCAGGATGAGTTCCAATGCTTCAGGATGGCTGCTCTTCAACAGGTTGTAGAATTCTCTTTCAAACTGTCTTGCATTTTCAGGAGCGATAGAATCCATAAATCCTTTGGTAGACACATAAATGATTGCTACCTGAAGTTCAACAGGAACCGGTGCATATTGTGGTTGCTTCAGGATTTCCTGGTTTCTTCTACCCCTCTCGATGGTTCTTTTGGTACTTGCATCAAGGTCGGATCCAAATTTAGAGAAGGCTTCCAATTCACGGAATTGAGCTTGGTCGAGCTTCAATGTACCTGCAACTTTTTTCATGGATTTGATCTGTGCGTTACCACCCACCCTTGATACCGAGATACCTACGTTGATCGCAGGACGGATACCGGAGTTGAATAGGTTGGATTCCAAGAAAATCTGTCCATCCGTGATCGAGATCACGTTGGTAGGGATATAAGCAGACACGTCACCTGCCTGTGTTTCGATGATCGGAAGTGCTGTCAATGAACCGCCACCTTTCACCAAATGCTTGATGGATTCGGGAAGGTCGTTCATCTGACGTGCAATCTGATCAGAGTTGTTGATTTTGGCAGCTCTCTCAAGAAGTCTGGAGTGAAGGTAGAATACATCACCTGGATATGCTTCACGTCCCGGAGGTCTTCTAAGAAGCAAAGATACTTCCCTGTAAGCTACAGCCTGCTTAGACAAATCATCATAAATAATCAATGCAGGACGCCCGGTATCTCTGATAAACTCACCGATACATGCACCTGTAAATGGAGCAAAGAACTGCATCGGAGCAGGATCAGAAGCTGCGGCAGATACCACCACTGAATATGGAAGTGCTCCGCCTTTTTCCAGAGCTGAAACAATACCTGCTACAGTAGAGGCTTTCTGTCCGATCGCCACATAGATACAATATACAGGTTCTCCTTTTTCGTAATATTCTTTTTGGTTTAGAATTGTATCGATAGCCACAGCGGTCTTTCCTGTCTGACGGTCACCGATGATCAATTCACGCTGACCTCTTCCGATTGGAATCATGGAGTCAATAGCCTTGATACCTGTCTGAAGCGGTTCGTTTACTGGCTGACGGTAGATTACACCCGGCGCTTTACGCTCCAAAGGCATTTCATAAAGTTCCCCTGTCAATGGACCTTTGCCATCGATAGGATTACCCAAAGTATCTACTACACGGCCCAACATGCCATCGCCAACTTTAATTGAGGCGATCTTTTTGGTTCTTTTTACATTGTCACCTTCTTTGACAAGTTTGGAATCACCGAAAAGTACAGCACCGACATTGTCTTCCTCTAGGTTGAGGACCATTGCCTTAAGACCGTTGTCAAATTCCAATAATTCACCGGCCTGAGCTTTGGTTAGTCCATAAATCCGGGCTACCCCATCACCTACTTGGAGGACGGTTCCCACTTCTTCAAGTTCAGTATCAGTCTTGGCGTTTGAGAGTTGCTCTCTCAAAATAGCCGAAACTTCATCAGGTCTTATTTGTGCCATTATATTTTTATTAAATGTTTTCTTTGATTTTAAAATAGTTTCACGAAATACCTTTGGGCAAATTTCATCCTTGCTTTTCTCAGTTTTCCGCTGATAGAATCATCCCATAACTTATCATTGACTTTGAGAACAAATCCTCCGATAAGGCTTTTGTCGATTTTCTCAACAAGCTCAACTTTTTGAAGTCCAGAGATCTCTTTTACAATTTCAATGATTTCTTTTTTCAGTTTTTCTGTCAAAGGCAGAGTCACAGTAACCTCAGCTACCTGTATGCCTTTGTATTCATTATATTGCCTGAGAAATTCCTGTGCAGTGGGAATCAATACATTTGACCTGTTTTTGCGTGTAACGAGATCAAAAAAGCTCATTGTGATTTCATTGGCAGTTTTGCCAAACAATGCCTTAAGGATATTGAATTTCTTGTCATAGGTGACGATTGGACTTTTTAATGTAAGTCCAAGGTCTCTATTCTGCTCTGCAATTGAAAGCAGCATTTTCATGTCTCCGATAACTGCCTCAAGCGCATTCTTCTCCACCGAAAGGTCGAGAAGAGAACTTGCATATCGGGAGGCAACTTTTATGTTTGACATATTAGTTTAGCTTGATGTCTTTTACCAATTCTTCAACCAACTTTTGTTGGGCAGCATCTTCGGAGAAATTTTTCTTCAATAATTTTTCCGCCACTGCCAAGGAGAGGATTCCTACCTGTACTTTGATATCTTCGATAGCTGCCTGCTTTTCGGTTTCTATAGTTGCCTTAGCATTCTCGATCATTTTTGCTCCTTCAAGATGTGCTTTTTCTTTGGCCTCATCAATCATTTGCTTGGCTGCCTCCGATGCTTTGTGGAGCATGGTGTCTCTCTCAATTTTGGCTTCATGGATGATTCTCTCGTTTTCAGCCTTTAGGTTAGCCATTTCGTTTCTGGCTATTTCAGCTGACTTAAGTGCATCATCAATGCTTTTTTCCCTTTCGTCCAATGCAGCGAGTATGGGCTTCCATGCATATTTTGTGAGAAGAAATAATACGATCAAAAATCCAAGTGCTGACCAGAATATCAATCCCAATCCAGGTGTAATAAGTCCCATATGATGTTAATTTATATGAATAACAAAACTTGTTCAATTAATCAAAAGGAAGGGATTGGCCTAGCGCCAATCCCCAAACTTTTTTAGAAAGTGTATTCTCCCAAAGCAATAAGTAGACAAACTACTACCGCAAACAAGGAAACCACCTCAATAAGAGCCGCGATGATCAACATGGCAGTCTGGATTTTTCCAGCTGCTTCAGGCTGACGGGCAATGCCCTCCATGGCTTGTCCACCGATTCTACCGATACCTAGACCTGCGCCAATTGCAACAATTCCAGCACCGATACCAGCACCCATAAGTGCAAATCCGGCAGTTAATAAGATTGAAGTTAACATACGTGTTTGATTTATAAATTGAACAAAGTAATTACTGATTAATGATGGTCATGTTCTGCCACCGCCAAGCCAATGTACATGGCTGAGAAGAGGGTAAATACATAAGCCTGAATGGTTGCTACCAAGATTTCAATAAAGTTGATAAATACAACCATGATAGTACTTGCCACGCCTACTGCCATTGATTCGAATACAAATATCAAAGCGATGAAACTCAGGATTACAATGTGACCTGCTGTAATCGCCACAAACAATCGGACCATCAAGGCAAAAGGCTTGGTGAACAGACCGATGATTTCGACCGGAACGATGATCAACAATAATGGAACAGGTACCCCCGGAGTAGCAAATACGTGCTTCCAATAGTCCTTATTTCCATTGACATTGGTAATGATAAATGTGAATATGGCAAGCGTAAATGTCAAAGCGATGTTTCCTGTGAAATTGGCTGCTTCAGGGAAGAGGCCGAGGATGTTTCCAACCCAAATGAAGAAAAACAACGTCAATAGGTATGGGGTGAATTTCAGGTATTTTTTGTGGCCGATATTCGGAAGTGCGATTTCGTCTCTAACAAATATGACAATAGGCTCTATAAAAGAAGCGATACCTTTTGGTGCAGTTCCAGGATTTCTTTTATAAAATTTTGCGGAATTGAGCATTAGAAAAAGTAAAACAGCAATGACAATGAACATCATCATTACATTTTTTGTGATCGAAAAATCATAGAAGGTCCTAGACTCATCTGCTGCATGCAGCTTGTAATTTTCGTCAATATAATAACCGTTTACACCATAATCTTTTCCGAATTTATGGGTTTCATGGTTCTGAAAATTCGATGATAAAAAGAATTCCAAACCCTGATCCGGGGAATAAATGATTACCGGCAGCGGAAGGGTGACATGGGTATGGCCGATAGTGGCAAAGTGCCACTCATAATTGTCCATAA
Organism: Aquiflexum gelatinilyticum; assembly: GCF_024741135.1. Classification (GTDB taxonomy): domain Bacteria; phylum Bacteroidota; class Bacteroidia; order Cytophagales; family Cyclobacteriaceae; genus Cognataquiflexum; species Cognataquiflexum gelatinilyticum. The sequence goes on along the minus strand of NZ_JANSUY010000002.1, from coordinate 150,835 downwards.
CATGCGGAAGGATAAATCCTGTCTTACTTTCACCGTCCCCGGCTGCTTGTACAGAATTTGAAAAACCTAGCCAAAATATTGACAATAAAATACTTAGGCAAAGAAATTTACGGACCATCAAATGATTTTTTAGTACCTACTTCGAATTTGGGCGCAAATTAGCTAGAAGCGTGTAGATATCAAACAATAAGTAAAAGAAATAAATGATAAAGAAATTGACCACAAACAGAATTAAATTCTCAACTCTGAGGAACAGCATGATCGCAACGAAACCGGCACTTGCCAAAAACCGAATACCTATTGCTCCCAACAAGATATTGACAGAATTTTCTTTGCTGATCTCTAACAGATAATGGGTAAACATTCCGGTCAGCCAAGTCAATAAAACGAAAAACGATAGAATCGTCCAAAGGCTTTCATGTACCCACTCGGGTTTGATATACTCCTGCAAGACGTAAAATATACCCCCAATTAGAAGTGAAAAAAGGAGCAGCTTTACTGTTAGAATTTTGATGGCCTTCATAGAAACCGATTTGAGCCCGCAAAGCTAATTATTTTTACGGTTTCCTTCGGATTTATCATCGTTTTTGAGGTTCACGTATAGGTGGTAAAAAGAAATAACCACCGATACCAGGCAAAACAGCAATATCCAAACAGGAAATTTTATGGCACTTTTTTGCTGCAGATACCAGCCAAACCATGTCCCCGCACCAATAATTGCAAAAAGTTGAAAAGAAAGGCCTATATATTTCAGATAGGTAGGCGGATCAGATGGACTGTAACTGTTTTTGGGGTTTATCTTCGGCATCTGTGTTTTTGGATACGACCATCCCTTTGGCTACCATTTGGCATTTTCCATTGAAAACAGCGCCATTTTCCACAATGAGTTTCTGCGTGGTGATATTGCCGTTGATAATTGCTGTCTTGGTAAGGTAAAGGGTACCTGAGATAAACACTTCACCGTCTATTTTTCCCGAAATTTCAGCCTCAGGGGCAGTGATGTTTCCTTTGATCAAAGCAGAGTCACCTACCACTATTTTGGTCTTGGACTCAACCAAGCCTTCAAGCTGACCTTCAATCCTAATATTACCTGCTGCAGAGATATCTCCGGTGATTTTTGTTTCCCTGGAAATAACGTTTGTAGAACTGACCATGTCGGCTACCGATTTTTTTTCTTCTGTCTTGTTGTTGAACATAGCTAATCAAAAGTAATAAATTCCTGAGGATTGAGGGGTGAACCTTTATACCATAATTCGAAATGAAGGTGCTGCCCGGTGGTAAGTTCTCCGGTATTTCCGATGATCGAGATGATTTCTCCGGCACGGACAATTTCCCCTACTTTTTTCAATATTACCGAATTATGTTTATATATAGAAATCAATTCATTTGAATGTTGGATACTTAGGATGTATCCTGTATCCAATGTCCACGAGGCCAAAATGACGGTTCCGTCTGCAATGGCTTTGACTGGTTCATTTTCTTTTGCCACAATATCCACTCCAAAATGGTCTTCCTGAGGTGCAAAAACAGCCGTCAACACACCTTTGATAGGAGAAAAGAAAAATGCCTCGGCAAATGAACTTCCCGAAATATCCATTGGATTGGAGTATTCTACAGGGGCGCTGTTAAATTCATCAAGAATACTCAGTGTTGCTTCACTAGGCTTGAAAGCAGCCGGCTTGGAACTGCCAGAATCGGGTTTGTTGGCTATAGAATCTGCCAAAGACTCTTTGCCAAGCACCCCATTCCCACTGATGATCCCTTGGATATTGGCAAGGTAGGCATCTTTCTGACTGACGGCCACAGATAGAGAATCGACAATATCCGATAACATCAGGATTTTGGCGGTGTTTTCGGTTTCCATGTATACGGGATCAAACCACTGCCTCAATATAGTCCTAGTCAATACCAAGGAAATAAAAAAAATCACGGAAAGGGAAAGAACGCCCATGATAATAATCCTTGAAAATGAAACATTGAAAGATCCCAAAACAGAAAAATCCTGCTTTTTTCGAATGACAATGAGATACTTCTCTGTCAGCCAGTTTCTTATTTTAGCTCTTAAGCTCAATCTTCTATCTTTTGTATGAAAGCCGTAAAAATATAATATTATTCCGAAGCGTTTATTAATTTACACCAATTCAAGTAATTTCGACGTTCTAAGCCTTTGGCGCAACATGAATAAATTCATTTTCTTTATTTTGTTTCTTTTTTCTTTGGGACTACTGTCATGTTCTTCTGAAAAGAATACATTCACCAACAGGTTGTTTCATAATACAACGGCCAAATACAACGCCTATTATTATGCTGATGCCAAAATCCGGGAGCTTGAAACCGGTATTGCCAATAACCACAGGGAAGATTTCAGTCAGGTACTTCCTGTATTTTATACGATTGACAGTGCATTTATTGATTCAAATGAAGAATTGCTTGAGGAGGTGAGGTCCTTTTCCTCCAAAGCAGTCGATTGGCACAGAATTTCAAAATGGGTAGGTCCAAGCTATTTTTTGATCGGAATGGCCGATTATTATGAAGCCAAATTCGACGATGCTTCCAATACCTTCAAATACCTCAATGTCAACGGCAAGAAAAAAGACATCCGCCATAAAAGTCTGATCCAGCTGATGAGGCTGTTTACTGACTTGGATAATTTTGACGATGCCGCCTATGTGATCGATTTTCTATCCAAAGAATCCGGGATCAGTGCTGAAAATAAATTCCAACTCTACAAAACCCTCGCTTATTACTATCACAAAAGAGGGGAACTGAATGGAAAAATCGGAGCCTTGGATAAATCCCTCATTTATACCAAGGATAAAAAAGAAAAATCCCGGATCAATTTCATTCTTGGCCAACTCTACCAAAGAGAAGGTATCGATGCTTTGGCCTATGATTATTACTTGAAATCCGGCAAGGGTAATCCCCCTTATGAAAGGGCATTCTTTGCACAGCTTTATGCCCAGCAAGTAGCAGAACTGAATCAAACCAAGGATATAGACAAAGTCAGGAATTATTTTGATGGGCTCTACAAAGACAGCAAAAACAAGGACCTGAAAGATGTCATCCTTTTTGAAAAAGCAAATTTTGAGTTGAAGCAGGGAGAAGTTGAAGCCGCCGAGAAACTTTTGATCAGAGCGGCCAAAGAAGAAAGCCAAAATCCCATCCAAAAAGGCTACATCTATGAAAAACTTGCCATGATCAATTTTGACAAAAAAAATGATTTCAGGGCGGCAAAGTTTTACCTCGACAGTGCTTTGGCAAATTTCCGTCCCACGGATCCACTTTTTGATGACATCACAGACAGAAAAGAGATCCTGGACAAATATGTGTTCCATTATGATATCGTCACCAAAAATGACAGCCTGCTGTTACTTGCTGACTTGAGTCTTGAAGCACAGACACTGATAGCAGAAAATTTCATCAAACAAGAAGAAGAGCGCTTGCTGAGTGAGGCAGCAGCCCTAGAGGATAAAAAAGCTACTGGCATTTTTGATAACCTGTTGGCATTTGGTGGCAGAGGAGGCAGTGGAGAATCTTTTTATTTTGATAATTCTCTTGCCATCCAGCAAGGATCCATCGACTTCAACAGGAATTGGGGGAATAGACCTTTGCAGGATAATTGGAGAAGAACTAGCCAAAATTTTCAAACCTCATCCACCAGACCCGTAGAGGTGACTGCTACGCCATCTGATTCGGTCAATACGGAAGAAAACCCAATCTTGTCCCAGATACCTTCAAAGGAAGAGTTATTGTCCAAAATCCCAAGCAATCCGGATCAAATCAAAGAAATGAAACTGGAATTGGAGCGCTCCTACTTTGAGTTAGGTAAAATCCTGTTTTTTGATTTGAAAAACCCACCTATCAGTATCGAAAACCTCGAGAGCCTGATCACCAAATATCCGAATACCATCAAAAAACCGGAGGCATATTACATCCTTTACCTAGCAAACAAAGAAACAGGAGGCAATACTGACATTTTTGCCCAGCGGCTCAACAGGGAATTTCCTGATTCACCCTTTACTATGTCGGTTAATAATCCTGATCAGGCATCAGGCAATGTGGCTTTCTTGGAGTCTTCACGCAGCTATAAGCAAGCCTACGAGTTATACTACAACGGTCAATATGCAGACGCCAAGGCACTCGTAAGGTCCACACTCGAAGCGCATCCCCTGACAGCCAACACCGACAGACTGCTGCTTTTGGACATCATGATCACCGGCAAGACTGAAGAAATATCGAGATTTCAGGAAAGGCTGGAAAATTATATACAGACTACCGAAGATGAGGGTCTTGCAGAAATGGCAAGAAAAATGCTTGGTACTTTTAAAGTAGATGAAGAGCAAGCTGAAGCTGAAGTATCTGAAGAAACAGAAACCCAAACTGAGGAAGAAACCATTGCCGAAGAAGGCGTGGCAGAAGAAGCCGAAGCGGAACCCGAGTCACCTTACAAAAATAATCCTAACCAAACACATATATTTGTAATCGTTTTGGATGCAGATAAATCAGGGGAGTCCAAAAATCTCCTTGCTGACCTTGAAAAATTCCATAATGAGAACTTCCAGGGTTCAAGGCTGCGAACAGGAAACATGAACTTAAGCAGGGAAAATACGATATTCATTGTAAGTCCATTTATCTCTGCCCAAAAAGGAATTGAGTATAGGGAGAAATTCCTAGAGGGATTCGACAATGCCTCTATGACGGATGAGGACAAAGCCAATTGTTTTCTGATTTCGATTGAAAACTTCCAAGAACTGAACAAAAGAAAGAACCTCGACGAATACAGAAGTTTCTACAACAATACCTATTATTAATCTATCACTGATTCAATACCAAATCATAGATGACCCAAAAAATAATTAAATATATCTGGATGGTTTTTGCAGCGGGACTCTTGGGTTTCGTTTTGTTTGTCTGGGCAGTAAGCGGAAATTTCCTCGGACTTTTCGGCGAGTTGCCCGATTTCAAAGAACTGGAAAATCCCCAAAGTGAACTTGCCTCAGAATTGTATTCTTCGGACGGGGTATTATTGGGAAATTATTTTAGGGAAAACAGAAGTCCTGTTGCCTACACAGACCTTTCCCCAAATTTGGTCAATGCCTTGATTGCAACAGAGGATATCCGTTTTAATGACCATTCGGGCATTGATTTTCTCAGCATGGGCCGGGTATTATTTAAGTCCATCATCCTGCAACAGGGAGCAGGAGGAGGAAGTACACTCAGTCAGCAGACTGCCAAAAACCTTTTCAAAACAAGAAACCTTGAATCTCAGGGAATATTGAGCAGGATCCCCGGATTGAGGATGCTGATCATCAAAACCAAAGAATGGATCGTAGCAGCCAAGCTGGAAAAGTCCTATACCAAAGAAGAAATTCTGACTTTGTATCTCAATACTTCTGAATTTGGCAGCAATGCCTACGGGATAAAAACCGCCGCAAAAACCTTCTTCAACAAAGAGCCAATCGACCTCAATATCCAGGAATCAGCCACTTTAGTCGGCCTGTTCAAAGCACCTTCCTATTATAGCCCTGTCTTTAATCCTGATAATTCCTTGAGAAGAAGGAATACTGTTTTGGGACAGATGGAAAAGTACGAGTACCTGACAGAGACGGAATATGATTCCCTATCTAAACTCCCTATCGAATTGGATTATCGAGTCGGCAACCAAAACCAAGGTTTGGCGACCTACTTCAGAGAAGTAATCAAAGCAGACCTGATCAAATGGTCAAAAGAAAACCTCAAATCTGATGGCACTCCTTATGATTTGTTTGGGGATGGCTTAAGAATCTACACCACCATTGACAGCCGCATGCAACAGTATGCAGAAGAAGCTGTCGACGAACACATGCGTGAGTTGCAGAAAAAGTTTGAGAAGGAAATGGGTACCCGGGCTCCTTGGATTGACAGTGATGGAAGGGTAATTCCGGACTTTTTGGAAACTGCCGTCAAGCGGACTGATGCTTACCGCAATCTTGTCAAAAGATATGGCGCCGGAGCCGACTCCATTGACATCAAACTGAATGAGAAAAAGAAAATGAAGGTTTTCTCATGGGAAAAGGGAGAAATCGATACCCTGATGAGTACCATGGATTCAATGAGTCATTACAAGAAACACCTTCAGACCGGATTTGTATCCATGGATCCGCATACCGGGCATATCAAGGCTTGGGTGGGCGGCATCAACCACAAATATTTCAAATTTGACCATGTGAAGCAAAGCAAAAGACAGCCGGGATCAACCTTCAAGGCTTTTGTCTATGCTGCAGCTATCGAAAACGGCTACAGTCCCTGCTACACTGTAGTAGATCAGCCTGTGGAAATCAACACCCCGGGGCAACCTACATGGAGTCCAAACAACGCTGATGGAAAATTCTCCTACGAAAAGATGACAATCCGTCTTGCGATGGCGCAGTCTATCAACTCGGTTACGGCATTTATGATGAAGAAACTGGGGCCAAAAGTCGTCGTCGAAACCGCCCACCGCCTTGGTATCACATCAGACCTTGAAGAAGTCCCTGCACTTTCCTTAGGCACATCCGATGTGTCGGTATATGAAATGGTAGGCGCCATGGGCACTTTTGTAAACAAGGGAGAGCATATTACACCTTTTTACATTGACAGGATTGAGGATAAAAACGGTAACCTTTTACAGCAATTTACCCCTAAGAAAAAACCTGCCATGAGCGAAGAACACGCTTACTTGATGGTATACATGCTCCGTGGAGGTTTTGAGGAATCAAGAGGAACGTCTCAGGGTGTTTCTTGGACAATCAGAGGAGATGGCAATGAACTTGCCGGCAAGACCGGGACAACACAAAACGCTTCTGACGGTTGGTACATAGGCATGAGCAAGGACCTTGTGTCCGGTGCTTGGGTCGGTGGTGACGACAGGGCGATCCACTTCAGAAGTTGGGTCAGCGGCCAAGGTGGTCAGACAGCGAGACCGATTTGGGTCAAGTTCATGGCAAAAGTCTATGCAGACCAGTCTTTGGGCTATACCAAAGGCCCCTTCCCAAGACCTGAAAGACCACTTAGCATCGAGATCGATTGTGACAAATACGAATTGGAAAACAGCCGGTTTACAGATTTTGATTACGACCAGAAGAAGAATGATTTTTAAAAAAGTCGACAGACCACAGTCCATAGCTGAAAGTCGACAGTCCACAGTCGACAGTCCATAGCAGGCTTAAATGAACTTCAAGCATATAACCAATGGAAAAGCGGTTTATGCATGTTCTCTTTAAATTGTTTGGTTTAAAAATGTTCGACTCCGAAGGAGTCGCATATTTATAGACAAACGGATGTTTATAAACATACAAACCCAAAAGGGGTTGAAATATTGAGCTTTGTATTTTGGAAATACATAAGCATTGAATTGGAAAAAAATAGGGATTGAAAATCCTTTGCAGTGGCTTTGGACTGTCGACCGTGGACTATGGACAATTAAAACTGTAAAGAAAACCAAAACCAAGACCTCAAGACAGCCTTTCACAGGGCTGTTTTTTTTATATTTGCACCCATGCAGGCATCCTCTTACAGCGTCGAAGACTACCATTCCCTTCCGGATCTGCCGGGAGTGTACAAGTATTTCAATGCCGAAAATGAACTCATCTATGTTGGTAAAGCCAAGAGCCTGAAGAAAAGAGTGGCTAGCTATTTTGTCAAAACCCTCGGCATCAATTACAAAACCAAAAGGATGGTCAAGGAGATCCGAAAGATCGAAATCACCATCGTCGACACAGAGTTTGATGCCCTGCTGCTGGAAAATAACCTGATCAAAAAGATCCAGCCCAAGTACAACATCATGCTCAAGGATGACAAGACCTATCCTTACCTCTTGCTCACCAATGAGCCTTTTCCCCGCTTATTTCCCACCCGGAGAATGATCACCGGAAGGGGAACGTACTTCGGACCTTTTGCCAGTGTCAAGGGGATGAACAATGTCCTCGAACTTATCCGCAGCATCTTTACCATCCGTACCTGCCGCCTCGACCTGAGTCCACCCAAGATCAAAGAAAAGAAGTACAAAGTCTGCCTCGAGTACCATATCGGCAATTGCCTCGGGCCCTGTGAAGGACTTCAAGTGGAATCCGATTACATGAAGGAGATCGAACAGGCCAAGCATATCCTCAAAGGAAATCTGGGAGTTCCCAAGATCCACTTCAAAAAGAAAATGCAGGAGGCTGCCGAAAGCCTGGCTTTTGAAAGGGCGCACTATTTCAAAAACAAACTCGAACTTCTCGAAAAATACCAAGCCAAATCCATGGTAGCCAATCCGGCCATCCACGACCTCGACGTCTTTGGGATAGAGTCGGACGAGAAATCTGCCTATGTCAACTTCCTCAAAATCAAAAACGGCGCCGTCATCCTCACCAAAACCGTCGAACTCAAAAAGAAACTGGATGAAACGGACGGGGAACTGCTTCTGACGGCCATCATCCGCCTACGGGATCAATTCAACTCCGAGTCTCTGGAAATCATCGCCAATATTCCTCTCGAAGAGGAATTTGAAGGCCTGAACTTTGCAGTCCCCAAAATCGGTGACAAAAAGAAACTCGTCGAACTCTCCCTCAAAAACGCCAAGTACTACAAAAAGGAAAAACTCCTCGCCTCCGGTGAAGTGCAGGATAAAAAGAACCGCGTGCTCCGGCAGCTGCAATCTGACCTTTCTCTCAAGGAACTTCCAATGCACATCGAGTGCTTTGACAACTCCAATATCCAAGGCACCAATCCCGTGGCGAGCATGGTCTCCTTTATCAACGGAAAGCCTGCCAACAAGGAATACCGCCACTTCCATATCAAGACCGTCACCGGACCCAATGACTTTGCGAGTATGAAGGAAATCGTAGGCAGAAGGTATCACAGGATCCTGGAAGATGCAAAACCACTTCCCAACCTGATCGTAGTCGATGGGGGAAAGGGACAGCTTTCTTCCGCTGTGGAGGCACTGAAGGAACTTGGCATCTATGGTCAGGTGCCGATCATCGGTATCGCCAAAAGGCTGGAGGAAATCTACTTTCCCGAAGACAACTACCCGCTGCATATCGACAAAAAATCCGAATCCCTGCGGCTGATCCAAAAGATCCGGGATGAGGCACACCGCTTTGCGATCACCTTTCACCGTCAGGTCCGGAGCAAGAATGCCTTCAACACCAAGCTGACCGACATCGAAGGCATTGGCGAAAACACTGCCAACAAACTCCTGAAGCACTTCCGCTCCTTCAAAAAAATACAGGAAGCCGATATCAATGCCCTTGCCGAAGTCGTTGGCAAAGACAAAGCGGAGAAGGTTTATTTGGCGGTGAGGGGGGATGGGGAGAAGGGGGTCGGGTAAAAAAAAGATCTGTAGGTTTTAGAACCTGAATCTCCTTAAAACAGTAAAATCGAAGAATTCCTACAGGGTGATTTTGTCATTTGTTTCAAAATCTTTAAGAGTTTTGCCGTTTTTGTTTTTCCATTCAGTAAGTCCGTTTGCATTTCTTCCCATTACCATTACTGCTGCAGTTGAAGGACTACTGAAAATGTAATCGTCAGAAAATTCAAAATATTCTCCTTTGTCCACTAAAATACCTTGTGAAATAAGTTTTTGTCGAAAGGCGATATAGTTAGAGGTCATGGAATTAACAATTGAAGCTGCTGCTTTTGAGTTTTTGAAAACAACAAACCCATCTGAAGTAGGTTCCCCTTGTCCATCGGCTCCTCTGGCTGCTTTGATAAAAAATGTTTCTTGTTTTTGTTTTGGTTTAAACTCTCGTTTCTCGTCAAATACTTTATGCCCTAATGTATTTACAAGCATTTTTATATACTCTATAAATTCTTCCATCTCTGCTCTGTCGGATTCAGAAATTGAAGATTGAGTAGGGATAATTGAGTTATCAACCTTATAGCGATTTGCAGATTTGGCAATTTCGTGCAGTCTGTTTTCTAAATATTTTATATGGGCTTTGTTAAGATTTTCGTCTTTACTTATAAAAACTATCGTTTCATTCCAAAAATCCTTAGAAGTCAATTGTTGGTTTAGTCTTTTTAAAATTGATTCTGCTTCTCCAATGTAAACTTGATCTTTTCCTTCATCATCCTTTCCAAAAAGAAGATAAACCCCTGTACTTGTCAAGTCGTCACGGTCTGAACAATCTTTCACTTTTATTCTTGGAATTTTGTAGGCTTTACCCGACCAATTAGAAAGTTCACAACTCATTCTTCCATTTGGATCGCCGTCAATAAGGAATATTTTTATTGTCTTACCGAATTTCATTCTTTGTTTTTTGTCGTTTTACAATGAGCAATAACAATAGCATATTAATAATTTTGTTTTTCCTTCCTCAAATCTGACTTGTATCAAAATATTGTTTTCACTTTTCAATTACCTAAACTTACTCCCTTTTACTTAAAAAATCAATCCACTCATCAGGTCAATCATTGATTTGAAGTTTTAAAATAAAATTCATAAGTAATAGAGGAGACTTCATTACATACCGCAGTATCTAAAAAGCATACTTCAGTACCCTCAGAAGGTACTCGTCATATTTCCGAGAGTACTCATGTATTTCCAAAGAATACACAGCTAACAAATAAGAATACCTGTCTGATGATTTAGAATACTCAGGTATTCTAAAAGAAAACATTTTGAATCAAAAAGACTTCCGCTGTTTTGAAATTGAATACTCATGAAATAAAAAAGAGTTCAGCTGAATTAAAATTGAGTTCGCAGGTTTTAAAAAAGAATCGATCTGTATTCAAAATCAATAGACGAGTAATGAAAAAGAATTTCTATGAATTAAAATTAAATACCTGTGAAGTAAAAAAGATTCAAAATGTAGTAAATTTGAATTCCTGACTAGCTTCGGAGAGTACTCGAGTACCTTCCGAAGGTCCGCGTCATACTTCGGAAGGTAGACAACATATTTCCCTTAGTACTCAGGGATATTAAAAAATAGCCTTTGAATCAAAAAAGGGTAAAACGCTATAAATTTCTACTGGACATTGATACCGCCATCAATTACCTGAGTCGTACCTGTGATAAACTGACTGTCGTCGCTTGCCAAAAACAAGACGAGTTTTGCAATCTCGATGGGTTTGGCATACCGGCCAAGGGGGATGGTCAGCTCGAGTTGCTTCTTAACCGCATCGCCCTGACCCGGAGAAAATCCTTCTTCGAGCGAGCGCATCATGCGGTTGTCGACCGGGGAAGGATGCACACTGTTGACGCGGATTTTTCTTGGAGCAGCTTCCACCGCTGTCGCCCGCATAATGCCTACGCCGGCATGTTTGCTGATGATATAAGCACTGACATTGGGACTGCCGAGCAAGCCTGCCACCGAGGAGGTGATGATGATACTGCCGCCGTCATTCATGTGGGGCAAGACGTATTTATTTCCCAACCAAACACCCCGCACATTGACGGCAATGACTTTGTCAAACATTTCTTCCGGGTAGTCAATGATCGGTTTTACCGTTCCCTCAATTCCTGCATTGTTAAAAAACACATCGATTTTCCCAAAGGCTTTTACTGCTGTGTCCACGTACCTTTGGACATCCGTAGATTTAGTCACATCCGCCACACAATACTGCACGGCTTTTCCTCCCAATTCTTTCACCGCTTTTTTGAGAGGCTCTTCCTCCAAATCTACCAACAGGACCTTTGCGCCTTCTTCCAAAAATAGCTTGGCTGTGGTCATGCCGATACTTCCTGCACCACCGGTAATGATCGCAACCTTGTTCTCTAATTTTTTCATCTCAAATTGCTTAAATTAAAATCAATGTTTTTTCACTTCCAGTTGCTTAAAACCTATGTGCGGCAACTGGATTGTCAGTTTTATTGATTGGATTCCTTTTCTTTCATCTTTTTCATCATTTCCATCATTTCAGGGTTTTTCATCATGGACTTGCACATGTCCGTCATCATGGTGGTGTCTTCTTTGGCGGTTTCCATCATTACTGACATCATGCGTTTTGACATTTCAGGATTTTCTTTCATCATTTTCTTCATCATACTTTTGTCCTCCATCATGACATTCATCCTTTCATGCATCAGCATTTTGCCGTGGTCTCCGGACATGATGGCCTGCATCATTTCTTTTGACATATCATGGTCGCTGGCTATGTCGTTCATAATCTCCATCCTGGAATCTGATTCTGAAAGAACCTGCTTCGGAGACTGACATGAAGCAAACAGCGCGGTGAGGGCAAGAAGCCCAACAAATTTTTGTAGTGTTTTCATAGTTTTAGTGTTTAGTTTTTTATGAGTATTCGTTATGTTGCACTTTGGGCTGGAGGTGACTTTATCTTATTCGGATACTTGTCCACGGACGACAGTTCACCCTCGACAGAACCTGAGTTACCTCCCGTGATAAACACTGTTCTGTTTTCCAGTTTTTTCATATTTCCACAATCATTTTTCCTTTGTTTTTTCCATCAAACAAATCAATAAATGCCTGGGGAATATTATCGAAGCCTTTCACAAGGGTTTCGCTGAACGTGATTTTGTCGTCTTTTAGCCACGCTGATAATTGTTTGATGGCAGCCGGAAATTTTTCCTTTAAATCCCCAATAATAAATCCTCTCATGGTAGCACTTTTGGTGAGGATGATGGGTTGCAATCGGGGGCCCAACTGAATCTCAGTTTCATTGTAGAGCGATATAGCACCACAAACAGGCAGTCGGGCGTACTTATTTATGTTTGCTAAAACAGCGTCGGAAATCTCTCCACCGACATTATCAAAGTAGATATCTACCCCATTCGGGCAGGCAATTTTGATAGCCTCTTTTAAATTTTTTGCTGTTTTATAATTGATGGCATGATCGAAATTAAACTTTGATGTAAGTAGAGATACTTTTTCATCCGAACCGGTAATGCCAACTACCCGGCAACCGTGCAATTTACCAATTTGACCCACTACTGTCCCAACTGCCCCTCCTGCTCCGGAAACGACAAGAGTTTCGCCTTTCTTAGGTAACCCTATTTCCATCAAGCCTAAATAAGCCGTAAGCCCTGTCATTCCTAATATTCCCAAATAGCTTGATAATTTGGCGTCAGTTTTATTCACCTTGACTAAGTCTTTACCATCAGAAATCTGATATTCCTTCCAATCCAAATTATTCGAAACAAAATCACCCTTTTTGAAATCGGCATGTTTACTTTCAATTACCTCGGCGATAATTCCCGATTGAATGGGTTTATTTAATTCAAATGCAGGGGGATATAAGATTTCGCGTCATTCATTCTGCCTCGCAAATAGGGATCGACCGAGACATACACTGTTTTTAATAGCACCTCACTATCTTTTGGTGCCGGCATTTCTTCACTACTGATCTTAAAATCATGAAGCGTTGGTTTTCCATGAGGACGTTTGTTCAAAAGGATAATCTTGTTCATGATTTTTAATTTTGGTGAACGGCTTTCTCTATTGGAACTTCTCCACTTATAATTTCGAAAACCTGGTTCTGTTTAACGCCATCTTCCAAGGTTTCCACCAATGTTTTAGCCACATCCGCTCTTGAAATCTTCCCCTGAATTTTCAGTTTCTCATTGAGTTGAATTTTGCCTGTTCCGTCCTCGTCTGTCAAATGACCGGGTCTTACAATACTATAATTCATACCACTCGAACGCAGGTGATCATCTGCATTTTGCTTTGCTCTCAAATAATCTTCAAGTTTGTCATTCACAGATGGATTATCTGCTCCCATGGTGCTCAACATGACAAACTTCTCAAGTCCTGCCTCCTTAGCAGCATCTGTTAGCCTTTTTGCGCCCTCCTGATCCACACCTATTATATTTTTACCTTTTGATCCAGCCGCAAAAATTACTTTATCCGCATTTTCCATTATGTGGTTTAGGTCTTGCTCTAAATCGGCAAGTACCGTAGATACGCCTTGCTTTTCAAAATAATCTTTTTGATCCTGTTTTCTGACCATCGCTATAGGTTGATAGGCTTCTGATCTTCTTAATAAATCGATGATGATTCTCCCTGTAGTTCCGTTGGCACCTGCCACTAATACATTTTTTCTTACTATTGGTAAGGCTTTCATATTTTTTGGTTTTAATATTTTTAGATTACCTATCTGCTTATTTCTTAGAAATTCTCCATGACTGCCATGCACCAGTCGACCAAAGTGCCCAACCTATGAGAACTGCTGGCGCAGCTTACTTTTGCTCAGTTGGTAGGATATGCACATCATTTACATTCACTCGAAGCGGTTGCTTGAGGGCATAATAAATCGCTTCCGCTATATCCTCTGATTCAAGTGCAGTCATCTTCTGCATTTCTGAAAGGTTACCTAAAATATCTTCATCAGTTATGGTATCCAGTAGGTTTGTAGCTACAACTCCCGGTTCTATAGAGGTCACGCGTATACCATACGTTGGAGCTAACTCCTGTCGCAGTCCTTCGGAAAACATTTTCACTGCGGCCTTTGTGGCACAATAAACGGCACCGCCCGGAAAATAACTATAAGCTGCGGTTGATGAAATATTGATAATATGACCGCTTTTATTTTTTATAAGGGTAGGAAGAACAGCTGCGACACCATTCAACACGCCTTTTATATTTACGTCTACCATTTTCTCCCACTCGTTGGTTTTGAGTTTCTCAACAAACGATAAAGGCATCAACCCCGCATTGTTAATTAAGGCGTCTACAGTTCCATAAGCTTCGAGTGTTTTGGCAACTAACCTGTCCATATCAGGCTTCTTGGTAACGTCTGCAATGACAACCAAGGCCTCACCAGTTTCCTTTTCGATGGACTTCTTCAGCGCTTCCAGTTCATCTTTTCTACGTGAAGAAAGTACTACTTTAGCACCCTTTTTAGATAGTTTTAAGGCTGTTGCTTTGCCTATACCACTAGAGGCTCCTGTTATTATGATGACTTTTCCTTTCATTTCCATTTTATAATTAATTTTAGTTTCAATGAAATTATGTTTTGATGCAACCTCATGTTAAAATGGATCATTGAGCTCACTTACACGGATGAGCTTCTTATTGACAAATTCATGAATTCCCAATTCTGAAAGCTCACGGCCAAATCCTGAACGTTTTGTACCGCCAAAAGGAAGGTCAGCCTGTGTCCAGGTAGGGTGGTTGATAAATACCATTCCGGCATCAATCTGATCTGCGATCCGCTTCCCGCGCTCGATATCTTGGGTAAATACAGATGCCCCCAAACCAAAATCAGAATCGTTGGCAAGGGCGATGGCAGCCTCTTCGTCTTTCACCACATAGAAGGAAGCCACCGGGCCAAATAATTCTTCGTGGTAGGCAGCAATACCCGGTTTCAGGTTGGTGAGTATGGTCGGTTCCATAAAGGCACCTTCTCGGTCTGCACGTTTTCCTCCCAACAGAACTTTAGCCCCTTGGTCAACGGAGCGTTTTACCTGATCCGCCAATTCCACTGCCGCTTCTTCACTGCTTAAAGGACCCAATTCTGTGTCGGGATCCATCGGATCACCTACTTTCATTTTTGATAGCGCGTCCTTAAATTTTTTGATAAATGTGTCAGCAATTGCTTCTACCGCAATGAAACGCTTGGAGGCGACACAACATTGACCGTTGTTGTTCATCCTGCCGACAACTGCCCATTCAACGGTTTTATCCATATCGGCATCCTCCAGGATTATAAAAACATCGTTTCCACCTAGCTCCAAGACCACCTTTTTCAAATATTTCCCTGCTTCTATGGCGATACTTGCACCGGCTTCTTCACTTCCCGTCAGGGAAACTCCCTTGATTCTTTTGTCAGAAACAAGTGCAGATGCACGTTTGCCTGAGATAAAGAGATTGGTGTACAATCCCTCAGGGGCTTCTGCTTCTGCAAAAAGTTCTTCCAGGGCAGCGGCACATTGTGGTACGATAGAGGCGTGCTTGAGTAGAATAGTATTGCCGACCATGATATTGGGAGCGACAAAGCGGGCTACCTGATAGAAAGGAAAATTCCAGGGCATTACACCTAACAAAACCCCGATAGGACTATTGCGGATAAGGGCTGTTCCATATTCGGGATCAAGAACTTTATCTGCAAGAAATTTCTCCCCGTGATTCGCGTAATAATCAAAAATATCAGCACTCAGGTCGATTTCACCTTCGGCCTGTGACAAGATTTTTCCCATTTCCAGGGTGATGGTTTGAGCAAGCTCTGATTTTTTGACCCGCATGAGGGTGGCAACTTTGTGTAACAAATCCGCCCGGTGCTGGTAAGTGGTTTCTTTCCAGTGGGTAAAAGCTTCTTGGGCTTTGGCTACTTTTCCTTCCACTGCCGTCTCTGTCATTTCTTTGAATGACTTTACTGTCTTGTTTGTAAAAGGATTGGTTGTTTGAATAGTCATGTTGGTTTGTCTATAAATTAATCGGATAAGAATCTCTTCCTTATCTGTCTCGTAAGCCTACCTCCATTACAAAAACTGAATTGGAGAAATTAAAAATGGCAGTAGACCTAAAAGAAAGCTTTGATGATGATGTGTCGCCCCAGCTCAAACTGTTAGGCTAGGATTGGCATTTTTTGTGTAATTTGCTCAAAAAAATTGTCTTGAGGAGAATGGTTGGCCTCCTTATTTCGAAGTTTTCAAACCAAAAAAAAGAGAGCATCAATAGTCCTCCCTTTTCCGGCTTAATTGAAATCAGGCTTTCACAGAGTCCATTTGTTCACAGATCTCTGCACACTTTTTACAGGCTTCTGCACATACTTTACAACTATCATGGTGAGCGGCATGTTTTTCACATTCCGCAGCACAGGCCCTGCAGATTTCTGCACACAAAGCGTGGAGACCAGATCCGTAAGCAGAACCCCTTGCATCAAACCTTGCACACAATGCGCAGATGTCAGCACAGTCTCGGCATATTGAAATGCAATCCAGATTGCTTTCTTTGATACAGTCGGTGATGCATTTTTCGCAGGTCACCAGACATGCCAAACAAGCATCAATGCAGCTTTTTAAATTTTCCATATGATTGTGGTTTACGTAATAAAAGAATAATTGCAATCCTAAAGGTGGCCATCATTGAAGCGGTAAGCATTGCGGATATAAAACAACATGTTATGTATATCCCACATTTAGCCTTTATACAAAGGCAAAGGTTTAGGTAATCGGTTATTTTCCTTTGTCCAAAAAAGTTTTAAAGGAAAATAGACTTATGCCATCTGTATGGTTTTAGAATCGGGGGATTTTATCGAGATTTTTGGTTTCCTCAGTACATTCCACAGGGGAAAAAGAGTAATTCAGTGCCTACGGAAAGTATTCATCAGGATTCTGATTTTTAAATTTGTGTTAAAAACCGGTTTATAAAAGTTTCAAAAATTCCTTGGTCAGTAGCTGATATACTTTGTCAACCTTTGGATCTGCACCCGATGTATCCGCTGCAAAATGACGGGATAAAGATTGAAAGGAATATTCAATGCCATTGTCAGCCAAGCTATCCGTACATGACCCATCGGCAGGAGCCAAATGCATGCAAGAGAAATCACAACAAATGCCGCTAAATGTCCGAATTCCGATTGCCGGGTCTGAAAGTCAAAATCTTTGATGCCTGATTTGGTGCCGTTAAAGTATTTTTTCCGGTTCTTTTCTTTGCCCCAATGGATCAACATTAAAAATGACCTGAAGTATTTGACTCCCAAATAACGATAGGCTTTGGTGATCGCTTTTGGATTTTTGACCACGTAGTAGGATTCAGGCATCAACCTGCTGCTTGGATAGGCAAAGCCTGTAAATGCGAAGATTCCTGTAACGAAGAGGTTGAGCAATATGGCCAAAATAAAGCTTAACAAAAATGAAAACTCTTCTTGGGACACGGAACTGAATACCATAAAAAGCTTATAGGTATTATAAGCCAAGAAGATGGACATCAATGGGAAAAATATCTTTTTAAGCATTTTTATTCAAATTTAAATACATGGTCTGATTCGGATACTTGAGTGGGAGATCGTGCCTTTCCGATTCATTTGGATTTGCTGTACAAAAGTTCGATACCATCATAAATCCCTTGGGGAAGAACAGAATTGTGGGTGGCGTTTTCATATTGCTTGTATGTCATTACTAATTTTTCGTTGTCTTTGGATTTCAACTCTTCTGTAAGTTTTCCCAAAGGAATCTTCAACATATTGATTTCTCCTGTGCCCATTGCGATGAACATCTTCGCTTCTTTTTGACTCAGAAGGGAGGCTTTGTCCTGAAATATTTCCGAATCATTCCACCATATAGCTGGAGCAAGCAGGATGTAATTGGCAAATAAATCATTGTAATTCACAAAAGAGTAAAAAGCCAATAAGCCTCCGAATGAATGGCCCAAAATACCCCTAGTCTTAGCATCTACTTTGTATTCTTTTTCTATTGTCGGGATAATTTGGTTTTTCAGAAACTGCATAAAATGCTCGGCACCACCTGTGTTGGTTTCATCTAAGAACATACCGCCAAACTCAATTTTTAATTTCAACCAGCTTAAGTCATAAACGGAAGGCGTGTAATCCATATTCCGCTGTTTGTGCCAGTCTTTTTCATTTCCTACTGATAATATTCCCACCAAAATCACCTCCTCCATTTCGCTCGACATGGCTTTAAGGCGATAGCATCCTCTGACCATATCCTGAAGCCAATAAGCATCAAGGTAATAGAGGATTTTGTATTCTTTCTCAGGTTGGTAAGCTGAAGGAAGTGTTATTGCGAGTTCGTAGGGTGCGCCTTTGTCGTTTTTTAGTTGTTTGATAATTGTTTGGGGAGGGCTGTTTTCGGGAGAAATGCTTTGGGACTTAGATTGAGATACAATCATAATCAAAGCCATCGAGAGGAATAAAAGTTTTTTGTACATGAGCTGGAATAATTTTGTGGTTTTAATAGGAGGCTTTCCGAATGCCCTAACAGAATTCGAAAAAGAGTAATTCTATCAATGTTGTCTCTTCTTTGAAAACAAAGCTTTAACCGGATATGAAAAAGATTGATAGACAAATTGATTACCCAAACTAACCCATTTTTTTGGGAAGTGCAATCATTCTGTTGGCAAGTTAGAAGCGCTGAGTGATTGCATGGAATATTGCTTTGCGGTAGATGACCAAGGTCCTATCTACAGCAAAGGCTTATTTTTGATTCATCTCTCCCCCGAAGGAACATATTCAACCATTCTTCAAACATCCCTTGAATAAGCAGGATGACATGCTTAAATTTTATAATAAATACCCAAAAATGAGACATTCCCTTCCGCTTCTTTTTCTGTTTTTGATCCTGATTTCAGTTCCTTCTTTTTCGCAGATGTCACAACAGGCAAGGGACAGCATTGCCAAACTGAGTCGGGAGGACCATCAGTTGATGATGGACATGCTTGGCATCAAGTCCCTCCGTCCCGGACCATCCGGCAATCCGGAAGCGCCAAATGCCGCAAATGCTGACGAATCTAAAGCGACAGCCTACACCTCGCTTCCCGATCCTTTGGTCTTCGATAATGGTTCCAAAGTCAATACTCCGGAACAGTGGGAATCACGTAGGCTTGAAATCAAAGAAGCTTTTGACAGAGAAATCTACGGTCGGATTCCCGAAAATGTGCCTGCGGTGACATGGAAAGTAAAATCTGAAAAGGACAGCCTCATCGGCAACACACCAGTCAAAGTCCGTGAGTTGCTCGGCATTGTGGACAATTCATCGTATCCTTCGATAGAGGTCACCTTGGAAATGACCATTACCACACCTGCCAATGGGAATGGGAAGGTTCCTTTGGTTTTGGAATTCGGTTGGAATTTTCCTGCCAATTTCCGTCGACCTCCTCAGGACGGTAAGCCTTGGCAAGAACAGATTCTGGATAATGGTTGGGGATATGCCATTCTCATACCGACTAGCTATCAGGCTGACCACGGTGCCGGACTGAGAGGCGGCATCATCGGCTTGGTCAACAAAGGCGAACCTAGAAAAGCAGATGATTGGGGTGCACTTCGGGCTTGGGCTTGGGGAGCAAGTCGGGCCATTGACTATTTTGAAACTGACAAAAAAGTAGATGAAAAGCGTGTCGTAATCGAAGGCTTGTCCCGGTATGGCAAAGCAGCAATAGTAGCCATGGCTTATGATGAGCGTTTTGCAATCGGCTTTATCGGTTCCTCAGGTGCGGGTGGTGCTAAAATTCTTCGCCGCGTTTTTGGAGAACAGGTAGAAAACCTTGCTTCCTCTGCGGAATACCATTGGTTTGCACCCAATTTTATCAAATATGCAGGACCGCTCAGCCCTAATGACCTTCCCGTCGATGCCCACCAACTCATTGCGCTCTGTGCGCCGAGGCCGGTATTCATTAGTGTGGGTTCGCCCGAAGTCGAAGGACAATGGATCGATGCAAAGGGAATGTTTTTGGCGGGAGTGTATGCCGGACCGGTGTATCGGCTTTTGGGAAAAAATGATCTAGGAACGAATGTTTTTCCTCCACAGGAAACAGGTCTTCTAAAAGGAGAAATCGCCTTCAGACAGCACAGCGGCGGCCATACTGTCGTCCCAAATTGGCCGACATTTATCCAATATGGGAATAGGTATTTTTGGGGGAAGTAAGGATTGGAGGAGGATGTTCTTTCCTTATTTTAAAGATTATGTAGCTCCTTAAGTCCAATACTTTTTTAGAGCAATTTTTTTTCGAATCTTTAAAATTTAAACTGAATGTTATTTGTAAAGGCGGTGAGGAATGACGGCGAACCGGGCCGGCCTTGGCCTTGTGCGCGGATAGGATTTCGCCGTCTTGACTTTTTTGGCAACTTTTTTTGTCAAGAAAAAAAGTGGCTATGAAAATAGACAATTGGTTTAACATCCACGCATAGAAACCTTTTAACAAATTGGTGGAAATTTTTCCTTGAAAAAAAAATCCCTGCAAGTTTAAACTTACAGGGATCTTTGGTTAGGATATGGAAGAAACTAGTGGTCTCCTCTTTCAGACGCTAGGTCTACTTTATCCGGTGATCTCCACAAGGCCGAAAGCAACAACTCCCTCATAAAGAAAAACTCTTTCGGGACTTTGTCATAGGCTTTTTCGAACAGTTCACTGTGGCCAAGCAATTCAGTCTTCCAAGGCTCCGGCTCGATCATCATGATCTTGTCAAATTCCTCTTTGCTGAAATCATGCATGCCTTCCCAGTCCATGTCCTTATATCTTGGTCTCCAGCCAATCGGACATTCGACAGCAGAAATCCTTCCTTTGCATCGGCCGATAATCCACTTGAGCACACGCATGTTGTCACCAAATCCTGGCCAGATGAAGTTGCCTTCCTCGTCTTTTCTAAACCAGTTGACACCAAAGATTCTTGGAGCGTTTTGCAAGTCCCTGCCAAACTGAAGCCAATGGTTGAAATAATCCCCCATGTGGTAACCCATAAATGGCAACATCGCAAATGGATCCCTCCTGACTTTTCCTACTTCTCCAAAAGCTGCCGCAGTAGTCTCTGAACCCATTGTCGCGGCCATATAGACACCAAAATTCCAGTTGAAAGCTTGGTATACCAATGGCACCGTTGTGCTTCTTCTTCCTCCAAAAACGAATGCTGTGATCGGCACACCTTCGGCATTGTTCCATTCAGGATCTATTGCAGGATTTTGGTTTGCAGGAGCGGTAAATCTTGAATTGGGATGTGCTGCAGGTTTTCCGCTTGCTTTGTCATAAGGTTTGCCGTGCCAGTCAGTGAGACCTTCCGGCATCTCTTTGGTCATGCCTTCCCACCATACATCCCCGTCAGCAGTGATGGCGACATTGGTAAAAATTGTGTTTGCCCGGATGCTTTCCATTGCATTGGGGTTGGTCTTGTAGTTGGTGCCGGGAGCCACGCCAAAGTATCCTGCTTCGGGATTGATGGCGTGTAATCTTCCGTTTTCTCCTTTGTGAATCCATGCAATGTCATCGCCGATGGTGGTGATGCGCCACCCTTCCATTTCTTTTGGAGGGATCATCATGGCAAAGTTGGTCTTACCGCAGGCACTTGGAAACGCGGCCGCGATATAGCTTTTTTCCTTTTGGGGACTTTCCACGCCAAGAATCAGCATGTGCTCAGCGAGCCATCCTTCTTCTCTTCCCATGGTGGAAGCGATTCTGAGTGCAAAGCATTTCTTACCCAAAAGGGCATTTCCGCCATAACCGCTTCCATATGAAATGATGAGTCTTTCTTCAGGAAAATGGGATATGTATTTGACAGTAGGATTGCAGGGCCACTTGACGTCCTTGGCACCCGGCTCCAAAGGGGCACCAAGCGTATGGATACATTTGACAAAATGCTCGTCAATGTACTTCAGGATAGGTGCTCCCATTCTGGTCATGATTCTCATGTTGACGACCACGTATTCGCTGTCTGTAATCTGAACACCGTATCTGGAAAGGTGCGAACCCACAGGACCCATGCAAAAAGGAATGACATACATTGTCCTGCCTTTCATGCTTCCGGCAGTAAGCCCGTTCAAAATTTCCTTCATTTCAGTCGGATTCATCCAATTGTTGGTCGGTCCGGCATCTTCTTTTCTTCTGCTGCAGATAAAAGTTTTGTCTTCGACCCTAGCCACATCGCTTGGGTCCGAAAAACATGCAAAACTATTCGGTCTCTTCTCCGGATTGAGTTTGATGAAGGTTCCTTTATCCACCATTTTTTGACAAAGTATATCATACTCTTGTTCGGAACCATCACACCAATGGACATGATCCGGACCAAAGTGGCCCGTCATTGAATCCACCCAGTCCTTTAATTCAGTTTTGATTTGTGTCAGCATAGTTTCTTGATTTTAGCAGATTGTTTTTTTAAAGTTAAAATTTGGGTTTAGAAGTTAATCGTAGTTTTTTTTGTTGTAAAAATACAGGCACTCAATTCAAAAAGCCTATTTCTTTCTTTATTTAGAATTTTATATTTTTTGATTAAATTTTACCTGATTTCCACAACCCTAAATTATTCATTTCTGAGCGAAAAATAGCCTAAAGTCAGGTGATTAAAATTTTACTAAATCATGATAGATGTCATTTTCAGGTAATTATGAAATCTGTCATCTGACGTTACTCACTTGATGTTGAACCTGTTTTGTATGTAATTTAATTTCTTCTCAAAAAATAGCTTCAAACCAAAAATACTATGGGTAAATTTTCTTTTGTTCTGACTTTGGTATTCTACCTATGCCTGTTGTATTTGAATTATCCAAAGCCGAATATGGGAGGTGACAATGCCATGGGATATGGATTGGGTTTGTCGTTTTTCGGTTTAGGGATTTCCTTAGGGAGCATTGGATTGTTTTTCTACTTGTCCAGACTTGGGGTCTTTGGTATGCTGACTCCGGATCCATTTTGGAGAAATTTTTTGGCAGTAATACTTTGCATCGCATTTGTAATTACCGTGTTTTTTTCAGCCGCACTAAAATGGGACAATATCACCGAGGCAGTGAGTTTTTCCCCTTGGCTGGCCAATATGAATTCCCTGATTTGGTTTCCTTTGTTGATTTTCATTCCATCGTTTCTGGTGCTTTTTTTGGGAAAAGAGCCAATTTTTGCACCGGTAAGGATCTTTTTCTCCATAGGATTTTTGTTTAGTCTTGTCTTTACGGTTGGTCTGTTGGTTGATTGGCTTGTCTACCAAAGTAAGCAGCAAAAAGAAATAATTTCGCAAATCCAGACACAGGACAAAGAACAATATGAAACTTACATGAGGGAAATTGAAGGTTTGGATTCTACCCAAAGTATCCTTGGGATTTTGCCGCTCACTGGGAGGTTTCACGAAGCTGAAGTCAGGGAGGCGGCAGTTGAAAAAATCAAATCAAGGCCTGATTGGGAAAGTGAATTGATCGGGATTCTGGTGTCTGAGTACAATTACCATTATGCCTATGATTTTTTGGATGGCAACATGGTGGACCATCCGGCTTTGTTTACCGAGCCGGTCCGACTCAGTATCCTGCAGATGGC
Organism: Aquiflexum gelatinilyticum; assembly: GCF_024741135.1. Taxonomy (GTDB): domain Bacteria; phylum Bacteroidota; class Bacteroidia; order Cytophagales; family Cyclobacteriaceae; genus Cognataquiflexum; species Cognataquiflexum gelatinilyticum. The sequence continues at coordinate 126,968 of NZ_JANSUY010000002.1, read as the reverse complement.
CGCTGATATCCGTTCGGCAATACCCGATTCAAACAACCTTCAGGAATGGTCTTTTGATCATTTTGGGGTTGAAAGGTTACTCCGTGTGGTTGACGGGCAACTTGCGGGACAGGGTATGGATTTTTATCCTGCGATCCTCGAAGTCCGAAAAGCTTTGGACACCGCACCTCCGGACCGATTTAAAGGAGTCAAGTATTCAGTTACGTCAGTTTTGGATAACTGGATAAAGAAGAATGCGAGATGAAGAACAATCAAAATAAACTAGGGAAACCATGGCGCTCAAAGCAAATGAAGGGGCTTGTGACCAAAACAATATCAATCAATATCCAATATCAATTAATATCTGTTTACAATTGAAATGATGGATAAGACCAGATTAGCATACAAATATATGCTCCTAAGTTAATAATCCCGGAAACCAAAAACCTCCAAATCAAACCTAGGCTTTTTCCCAAGGATTTTATCAGCAATGCCTTCTCCAAGTCCGGCGGAGTGTTTGAACCCATGACCGCTGCAGGCTGAAGCCACCAAAACTTCCGGGAAATCAGGCAATTCATCCACCACAAAATAGGAATCAGAGGTGACTGTATAAATGCAGACTTTGGATTGGACTACTTTTTTTTCGATGTGGTTAAATCGGTTGGCGATTTTATTTTGGATAAAATCCTCACATTCTGCTTCTGAAACATCCCTCAAAATCGTGTCGGGATGGTTTCTTTCTACAAAGGATTCCGAGGCGACTTTGATCGTAGCGCCATCCAAAGAAGGAAAACCATAGATAAAATCTTCCGGACCCGAATCATAGCCCCACATGAAAATGGGGGTTTTTCCCAGTTCAAATGCTTTTCCTTTTTTGGGAATCCAATGCAAGATCTGTCTGCAGATTTTGAATTGAGTCTTGACAAAGGAAGGCAGGAAATCCTTGACCCAAGGACCGGCGCTGATCACAGCCTGAGCCGCTTCGAATGTCCCTTGGTTGGTTTGGATTCGCACACCCCCACCTGGCAAAGGAGAAATACTCAATACTTTTGTGTGGGTTTTGATGACTGCGCCGTTTTGTCCCGCAAGTTGGAGTTGGGTCGAAATCGCCAGCTCGGGCCGGAGAAATCCTGCACTCGGCTCGTAATAGACTTTGCCGCTTTCTTCTAAATTGAATTCAGAATATCGGTTTCCGAGTTCTTGGGCATCAAAAACCTCATAGGGTATGTTTCCCTCTTGTGCGAATTTCACTGTCCTTTCGAAAAACCCTTCCGAGCCATGCTTCGCCCAACTTTGGATTCCAGAGTCAAAAAGCAAACCGCCTGTTGTCGTCATGATGGTAGACCCTGTTTGGGACTCAAGTTCTTTCCAGATTTCATGGGACCTCTTGACAATGGGCACAAAATCCATTCCTTCGCCGACCGCAAGTCTGGTAATCCTGGTTTCCCCGTGGGAAGAACCCATGGTATGTGGAGGGGAGAATTGGTCGATGCCAAGAATTTTTTTTCCTGATTTGCTAAGTTGCCACAGGGTCGATGAACCCAATGCTCCCAGACCAATTACCGCCACATCGTAAGTATTTCTTTCCATTGGGGTTGGATGGAATATTATTTATCAAAAAAGGCAGGTCTCTTTTTCTGCCAATCGGTTTTTTCCTGATAAGCTTTGCCCAGCATGATCAGTTTTTCTTCGTCAAAAAGATTGGCAAGAAAAGTAATGGAAGTCGGACTCCCGTTTTCAGCAAAACCGTTTGGCATACAAAGGGCCGGATGTCCAGTCAGGTTGGTGATCTGAAGCTGGTTTCCTGCAAAGGAAGGAGTGACTATCACATCATATTCCTGAAACAAGGCGTGCATCTCTTCGATCAAAATGCTGCGATACCGGTTGGCTTGGATGTATTCGACTGCCGGGATGAAACGTGCTGCACGGAAGAGATTTGGCCAAGCATTGCGGTGTTGGGCGACCATTTGGTCATCAAGATTCAATCTTGTCAAATCATCAAAAGCCGCTGCACCTTCCACATAAAGGGAAATCAGCATACTGCTTGGATCGACAGAAGTTTTGAGTTCGACAGGATGGAGTTCCAATCCCATCGTCCTCAGGTCTTCCAATACTTTTTTATCCTTGTCTATGTTGGCTCTTGTCCCTTCGAAAAAAGGAGCAAAATATCCGATTTTGAGGTCTTTGATGGAATTTTTGGAGTTGTATTGAAATGCAGCGGCGATAGTGCTTTTGTCTTTGGGGTCAAATCCATTAATGACAGAAAGGACAATCCCGTTATCCAAAGCCGACCTGGAAATTGGGCCGATTTTGTCCATGCTCCAGCTGAGTGCCATCGCACCATGTTTGCTTACCCGGCCATATGTAGGTCTCAATCCGGTCACGCCGTTTCTTGTGGATGGCGAGACAATGCTTCCGAGTGTTTCTGTTCCGATGGCAAAAGGAACCAATCCCGCACTCACCGCGGATGCTGAACCTGCCGAGGAACCGCTGGAACCTTGCTTCATGTTCCAAGGATTTTTGGTCACCCCTCCGTACCAAACATCTCCCATGGCCAATGCACCCAAGGTAAATTTTCCCACCAAGACTGCGCCTGCTTCATTGAGTTTTTCTACTACTGTGGCTGTTTCATCGATCGTTTGATCTTTGTAAGGCATGGCGCCCCATGTGGTTTTGGTACCTTTTACTGCCAACAAATCCTTGATACCATAAGGAATTCCATGCAACGGACCGCGGTAGATTCCTTTTGCAAGCTCAGTATCCATGGCTTTGGCTTTTTGCATGGCCTCAGTTTCCATCAAGGTAATAAGGCACTGAAGGGTATCTGAATAAAATTTGATCCTGTCGAGGTAGATTTTTGTCAACCTTTCCGAGCTCAGCTTTTTGCTTTTGATCAAAGAAGAAAGTTCAGCAACAGAAAGGTAGGCGATGTCAGCTTCTTTTTTGGGTAGACTGACATTGACAGGTAATCCCCAATCACTTTCTTCCTGAATCTGGTTTGGTACAAAACCATGGGGAAGGGGGTTGAAACCAATGGCTGGAGCAACTGAATTTGTGATGGGCTGCATGCGCATGGTCTCATAACTTGTCCTGTAATTGGTCAGGTTGCGGTTCATGCTGTCCCTCTCGGCCGGTGAAAATTCCAAACCGATCAGGACCTCTGCGTTGGCAATGTTTTCGGAAGTGATGTCAGCCATCATTTTGCCGCCGACAAATCCGGCGGACAAAAGAACTATTCCTCCGACAATTAAACCTATCTGGTTCCTATTTATGATTCTGTTCATGTAGATTTACGTTTTGGAAAAAACCTATTCGTATGGGTAAATGTTATTTTCAAGGAATATAGGCAATTTAGATTATGGACAAAAACAGCATTACACCAAGTTTTCCAATGCCCCTGCGCGGCCTGTTATTGCTTACAGGGATGTACACCTTTGCTTGGTCGACTTTCTTCCGATATTTTGGAGAAGACTTTTTGAAATGGCTTTCGATGAATCCAGATTACCTCGCTGATTCCAATACCAACGTCTTCGGGATTTTCGGGATGATCTTGGGATTTCTGATTTTTATGAGTGCCTTTTATCCGATCAGTTGGCAGTATTTGATTTTGGTCGGGATCATCGGACATCTGGCACTTCTGGTTTGGGTTTTGGTTGCCTTTATCCCTGATTTGGGATGGAACAAAAGAACTGTGTTCCAAATCGGTTTCAATCAAATCATCTGGATGGTATTACTGATTGTTGTATTTATCCGTTCCGTCAAGGTGAAGAAATATATACAAACGCTCGATAGCTAAATCCGTGGTTGATTGGCTTTAATTATAATGAAAAGCCAAATATCAAGAATATCCAACCCAAAATTGTTGGTGTTAAAATTGATTCCCGATATTTTGCTGAAATTCGATTTCGAATCTTTATTTCAATAACCTTAAACCTATGAACAGAAGAAATTTTATCCAAAAAAGTGCCATGGCAGTAGCTGCAGGTAGTGTAATCCCTCATTTGTCTCTTGCTGATGACATCCAAAAAATCAAGTCATTGGGCGTTGCCTTGTTTACTGTTCCCAAAGCCCTTTCCGCAGATTTTGAAGGAACGCTTAAAGTTATCTCCGAAATCGGATACAAAGAATTGGAGTTTTTTGGGCCGTATACATTTTCGGATGAAGCCACCAAACAAGGTTGGAAAATGGCGGCCAATGCCTTGGGTTTTTCCGGAAGCGGGTATTTTGGAAAAACGCCAAAAGAGGTCAAGGAAATTTTAAACAGGTATGGACTTTCTGCCCCAAGCATCCATGTGGATTTACCGACTTTGAGAAACAACATGGAAGGTGTTGCTGAAGCAGCGCACGTGGTCGGGCACAAATATGTGGGCATCGCCATGATTCCGGATGACATGAGGAAAAGCCTCGAAGACTACAAAAAAACCGCTGAGATCTTCAATCAGGTCGGTGAATCTGCCAAGAAAAACGGCTTGACTTTCTTCTATCATAACCATGGCTATGGCCACAAAGCCGTAGATGGCGTGGTTCCTTTCCAGATGATACTTGACAACACAGATGCTGATTTGGTCAAAATGCAGATGGATGTTTTTTGGTTTACCGCGGCAGGCATTGACCCCATCAAATACCTCAAGGAAAATCCAAAAAGGTTTCCTTTGCTCCATGTCAAAGACATGCGTGAGAAAAAGACTTTTACTGGAGATGGTGGGAATATGGGTGAATGGATGGGATTGTTCCCGTACCTGGCTGATGCAGGCGATGGTGTTTTGGACTTGTCCGGTATTCTTTGCGAAGCAAAAAAATCAGGAGCCAAGCATTTTCTGTTAGAAAAAGACCTGACTCCTGACCATGTAAATGCCCTCCAAAAAAGCTTTGATTATCTCTCTGCTTTGAACCTGAAGTGCTGATTGTCTTAAAGAAGGATAATCAAAAGGATAATAATAATAATCAAAGCCCCTGTGGAAATGTAAAGACCAGTACCTCGGAGGGCTCTGGCTTCTTTTTCCAAGCTTTTCAGTTCCGCTTTGATTTCAGCTTTTTCAGCTTTTTCAAGATTGGATAATTCCATATCGCGGATTTCAAGAACCCGGGCTTCGATTTCCTCGAGTTTTACTTGCTCTTCGGCAGTCAAAACTTTGGGTTCTTTCTTGCTTTTGTTTTCAGCAAATGTAGGGGTGGTGGAAAACAGGAGCAAGGTGGCCGCTGTAGTCATCAAAAGGTTCGATTTTTTCATATGGGGTAAAATTGTTGTGTTTATTTAAGACTGCCGATCATGTCTTCCGGCTTCACCCATTCGTCAAACTGTTCGTTTGTCAATAGACCCAATGACAAAGCAGCTTCTCGCAGGCTCGTGCCTTCTTTGTGCGCTTTCTTGGCAATAGCAGCAGCATTTTCATAGCCAATATAAGGATTTAATGCTGTAACCAACATCAGGGAATTTTCCAGATGTCTCTTGATAAATGCTGTATTTGGCTCGATACCAATGGCGCAGTTGTCATTGAAGGAAACGCATGCATCTCCTATCAAACGGGCTGATTGGAGGAAGTTGGCAATCATCATCGGTTTGAATACATTCAATTCAAAATGTCCGTTTGATCCGCCGATGGAAATAGCAACGTCGTTGCCCATAACCTGTGCGGCAACCATCGTCATGGCCTCCACTTGGGTAGGATTGACCTTGCCGGGCATAATGGAAGAACCCGGTTCATTTTCAGGGATCAGGATTTCACCGATACCGGATCTTGGTCCTGAAGAAAGCATCCGGATGTCATTGGCGATTTTCATCAGACTTACTGCCAATTGCTTCAAGGCGCCGTGGGATTCTACAATACCGTCGTGCGCTGCAAGCGCTTCAAATTTGTTAGGTGCAGTGACCAAAGGCTGACCGGAGAATTGGGCGATTTTGGCAGCCACCAATTCAGAATACCCTGCAGGGGTATTCAATCCGGTACCGACTGCAGTTCCACCAAGGGCAAGTTCTGAAAGGTGTGACAAGGTATTTCTCAAGGCTTTGAGGCCATGTTCAAGTTGGGCGACATAGCCCGAAAACTCCTGTCCCAAAGTAAGCGGCGTGGCATCCATGAAGTGTGTTCTTCCGATCTTTACCACACCCATAAATTCCTCTGATTTGGACTTCAGTGTATTTCTGAGTAATTCCACGCCAGGAATGGTGGTTTCCACTACCATCTTGTAGGCCGCAATGTGCATGGCGGTGGGGAAAGTATCGTTCGAAGACTGTGATTTGTTCACATCATCGTTGGGGTGAATTTTCTTTTTGGCATCTTCCAATGAACCTCCCAAAAGTACATGAGCCCTGTAGGCAATGACTTCGTTGGCATTCATGTTGGATTGTGTCCCAGATCCCGTCTGCCAGATCACAAGAGGAAACTGATCATCATGCTGCCCTGTCAATATCTCATCGCAGACCTTGGCAATGATATCTGCTTTGTCCTGAGTCAATACTCCGAGCTCGGCATTGGCGATGGCAGCCGATTTTTTGAGGATGGCAAATGCCCTGATGATTTCGATAGGCATCCTGTTTTTTTCGCCGCCAATTTTAAAATTGTTGATAGACCTTTGGGTCTGCGCTCCCCAATATTTGTCAGCAGGAACCTCAACAGGTCCCATGGTATCTTTTTCTATCCTGATGCTCATATTTTGAGTTATTTGGTTATTCTTTTGATGCGCTAAATTACTACCTGATCCGAATAATACATAAGGATAGGGGAATTAATCCATCACTTTGAGATTGAGGATTTCATGGAAAATTCCCTTGGAGAGCTTGATTTTCCTTTTGAAATAAATCCAGGCAAAGTAATAATTCCCTATACAGGCCAGGATACTCAATCCTGCATAGATTGGTTTTTGTGTAACAAAGCCAAAAAACACTGCCAATGTCAAGGTAACCACAGTCCAAAATCCAAGAAAAAATGCTGAACTCGGAAAAAGGCGGTATTGGAGAAACAAGATGCATCCTTTTGGTGTAGCCTCGATTTTGCCCAAAATCAATGGTAAAAAACTATCTGGCTTATTGACTACCAAGGAAAGTCTGAATGATTCTTTTTCCACTTTTCCGTTGAATTGAAATCCTTTTTGAAGCCTTTCTTCATAATCCAAAAAGTTGACATCCAGGGTTACCTTTTCTAGCCGCTGTTCCACTTCCTTTTTGGACAATGCAGATACGAGCACTTCGCTATGGTTTGGAAATGGATTCATTGGATTTTAACTCTAGCTTACCAAAAAAGTTATTGCGCCGGACTCCGCTTTAAAGTAAGGTACCGATTGATGCCTGTAGAACTCTGATTTTCTATTTTACTGCAATACAGGAAATTTCCACATTGACATTCTTCGGAAGTTTGCTGACTTCGACGGTTTCCCTTGCAGGCGGATTGGTTTTGAAATACTGCCCGTATGCTTCATTGATTGTCGCAAACTGACCCATATCCCTTATGAAGATGGTACACTTGACCACATCGGCAAAGGTAAAACCTCCAGCTCTCAGCACAGCATCCATATTTTTCATGACGGCGTGGGTTTCTTCGGTAATATTTTCATTGATCAACTCACCGGTGACAGGATCCAAGGCAATCTGACCTGACAGATAAAGCGTATTTCCGGTTTTAACAGCTTGGCTATAGGGCCCGATAGGCGCAGGGGCATCACTTGAGAAGATGATTTCTTTGGACATGGGATATCTATTTTTGTGCAAAATACAGATTCAGAAACAACCGCCGAAATCAAATCGGTTTTTTTCAAAACAGAAACATGGTAATTTTGATGATGGAGACAAACCTATTGCCTTGATGGTGGTTTAGTCTTTGCCAACACCCTTCTTTCCATTACTAAAAATGAAAAATACAGACTACCGATTTTCAGAAGATTTTGCCAGAAATATGGATGAACAGGATCCTATGAAAGGATTCCGGGAAAGGTTCTATTTTCCCAAGGTAGATGGGAAGGAAGCGATTTATTTTTGTGGCAATTCCCTTGGGCTACAACCCAAAACTACAAAAGAATACATCCAAAAGGAGTTGGATAACTGGGCCAATCTGGCAGTTGACGGACATTTTCATGGAGAAGACGCATGGTATCATGTCCGCAAAAAATCCAAACCGGCTTTGGCCGAAATAGTCGGCGCCCATGAACATGAGGTGGTGGCAATGAATAACCTAAGTTCTAACCTTCATTTTTTGATGGTGTCCTTTTACCAGCCCACCAAAGATCGCTTTAAGATCATTACTGAAGCAGGTGCCTTCCCCTCAGACATGTACATGCTCGAGACTCAGGTAAAGTTTCATGACTTGGATCCCGATCAGACAATTATCGAATTGAAGCCAAGGGAGGGGGAATATACGCTGAGGACTGAAGACATTCTTAAAACCATTTCAGAAAATCAGAGCCAACTTGCCTTGGTCATGATGGGAGGTTTGCAATATTATACCGGGCAAGTGTTTGACATGGAGGCGATCACTGCCGCGGGACATGTAGCAGGAGCAAAAGTGGGTTTTGACCTTGCCCATGCAGCTGGAAATGTTCCTCTTCAATTGCATGATTGGGGAGTGGATTTCGCTACTTGGTGCAGCTACAAATACATGAATTCAGGACCCGGCAACATCTCGGGTATTTTTGTACATGAGCGCCATGCCGAAAGTCCCGACTTACCGAGATTTGCTGGTTGGTGGGGACATGATGAGGGAGAGCGGTTTAAGATGGAAAAAGGTTTTAAGCCGATGTTTGGTGCAGACGGATGGCAATTGGCCAATTCTAATGTAATCGCTTTGGCTGCACATCAGGCATCCTTGGATATCTTTCAGGAAGCAGGCATGGATAGACTGAGGCAAAAAAGTGAACTTTTGACAGGTTATTTGGAGTTTTTACTCCAAGAAATAAACGGGGAACGGGGCGTTATTGAAATAATTACCCCTAAAAATACCAACGAAAGAGGCTGTCAATTATCTTTGCTAGTCAAAAAAGGCGGAAAAGCTGTCTTTGATGAGCTTTACCAAAATGCAATAGTAGGGGACTGGAGACATCCAAACGTAATCAGAATCGCACCCACACCGTTATATAACAGTTTCATGGATGTTTATCAATTTGCAAAAATCCTGGAACAATCCCTTCACAAATTTGCCTGATCGGGCAATCAGTTACTCTCAAACCATGAAAAAAAATGAAATCAGCATCCTTGGTTCCGGACTTATCGGATCATTGTTGAGCATATATATGAAAAAAAGAGGTCTTGACGTAAACGTTTACGAGAAAAGACCCGACAACCGTAAAGGTCAATACCAAGAAGAAGGCAGATCCATCAATATGGCACTGAGCGACAGGGGATGGAATGCCCTTGAAAAAGCAGGCTTAAAGGAAAAGGTGTTGACTTTGACTATCCCCATGTATGGACGCAAGATCCATGATGAACACGGAAAAACCAGTTTCATTCCCTATGGAAAAGAGGGGCAAGCCATTTATTCTATTTCCCGTGGCAGATTCAATCAATTGCTGGTAGACGAAGCCGAAAAACTTGGAGTCAATATGTTTTTTGGACATAAGGTGGAGGATGTGGATTTGAGGACCAATGAATTGACCATAACTGATGCAAATGGAAGTCAAGAAAAAATCTTTTCCAATGTAATCATCGGTTCAGATGGCGCATATTCGGCCCTCCGAAATGCTATGCTGAAGCAAGTCCGCTTCAATTACAAACAAGAATATATCACCCACGGCTACAAGGAACTCAGCATTCCTCCCACGGAGGATGGTGAATTTGCGATGGATCCCAACGCCCTCCATATTTGGCCTAGAGGCAGTTTTATGCTGATAGCCCTTCCAAATCCCAATAAATCATTTACCTGTACACTATTTTTGCCTTTTGACGGCGAGCGTGTCTGTTTTGAAAATATCAGGGATGAAAAAGATGTGACAAGCATTTTTGAAACCTACTTTGATGATGCGTATAAGATTATGCCTAATCTGAAAGAAGAATATTTCAAAAACCCTACTTCCGCCCTCATCAACATTGAATGCTATCCTTGGATGCTCAAAAGCGCTCTTTTGATCGGGGACGCTTCCCATGCCATGGTTCCTTTTTATGGTCAAGGGATGAATTGTGGATTTGAGGATTGCTTCATTTTGGATGAGTTGGTGGAAAAGTTCGGGACCAATGCATGGGAGTTGGTATTTGCCAAATTCCAGAAAAAGAGAAAAAAGGACACTGATGCGATTTGTCAGCTTGCGATGGAAAATTTCGAGGAAATGAGAAATGAGGTGTCTGATCCGAAATTCCTGATCAGAAAAAAAATCGAAGCCAAACTGCATAGCCTGTATCCTAAGGATTGGATTCCGCTCTACACCATGGTGACTTTTTCCAATATGCCCTACTCAGAGGCATATGCTCAAGGGAAGCTACAGGAAAAAATCATGGACAAGGTCATGTCAAGCCCATTGATTTCCCAAAATTGGGATAAATTGGATTACGAAGATATCCTTTACCAAATGGACAAAGCGAAAGCTGTATAAAAGAAATAGCTGCTTCGAAAGGAGCAGCTATTTTTTTGCCTTTTTGGTTTATTGCCTTCTGCAAAAATTTTTACTTTGAATGTCATTCCAATTCTACATTAAGAATTGTATTCAGCATGTTAAATTTGTATATTTTTTATAAATTTCTTGATTATCCAAACAGAAAATTTCAAAATGAATTTTTAGTATTTTGTCATAACTTTTTTGTTGACAAGTGTTGGCAATATTTTTTGATAATTTCAGTTTTGGGATAGCCGGATTCATCGGAAAAGTCACCGCCAATTCTACAGTAAAATCTTCAAAAACTTCGAAATCAGCATGTAAAGACATATCTGAAAATGCAAGGCTTTTTTATCCACATTTTCGAATACTTTTCCACAATACTCGAAAAAACTAGTATAACCCATTGAAAATCAATGAATTAACTCCTTTCACTTTTACATGATTTTGTGGATAATTCACTGTAAATGAGAAATTTACAAAATCATTGTATTTTTTTGGGGTTGATAATCAGGTAAAAAAATAGCGAAAGTAATCCCGATCATTCTTGATTTTGGCGGATCAATTTCTTTCTATAGGCATGAAAAATTCTTGCTTTGGAGATAAATCCGATGTATTTGCCCGAGTCTGTAACAGGGAGGTTCCAGGCTCCTGATTTTTCGAACTTATCCATTACATTTTGCATATTTTCGTTACTGTTTATCACTTCAGGGGGAGAATGCATCAGTTGCTTGACCTTCAGCGTTTTCTGACTTTCTGAGTCAAACATAAGCTCCCTGATATCATCCAAAGTCACTATTCCATTCAGGTCGCCGTACTCATTCACTACTGGAAAAATGTTTCTTCTCGAAAGTTTTACCAATTCGCATAGGTCACCAAGACTTGCTTCCGGCGAAACAGGCAACAGATCATTTTCCATTATTTTTTTAATGTCCATGAGTTCCAGTACCTCCTCATCCTTGGTGGAAGGAAGAAAGGTACCTTTTGCGATCAGTTGCTTTTTGTAAAGTGAATCCTTGTCAAAGTAGGTGGTAGTGACAAAAGAAATGGAGGAAACAAGCATCAACGGAATCAAAAGTTCATACCCACCTGTCAACTCTGCGATCAAAAATATAGCCGAAAGCGGAGAGTGCTGCACCCCGCTCATCACCGCACACATGCCGACCAATGTAAATGAAGCCAATGGAAGTTCAATCGGCAGGTTCAAAAGGTTGGCAGAATAAGCGAATAGAAAACCTGCAATTCCACCTACAAACAAAGAAGGAGCAAAAACACCACCACTTCCTCCTGTACCGATTGTGATGGCAGATGCAATGGGCTTGATCAAAATGATCATTGATAAGAAGAGAATAATAAAATATGGATTATCAATTTCTGAGAAAAATGGACTCTTCGAAAGGATATTATTGGGCTGGCCGGAGACAAGATGATTGAGGGTATCATATCCTTCCCCATAAATAGGAGGGAAAATAAATAGGATCAGCCCCAAAAATGCTCCGCCATAGAGAAGTTTTAAAAATGGTTCATCGAATTTATCCAAATATCCCTCTGTACTTAAGATGGTCCTACTAAAGTATAACGAAACAAAACCGGTAAAAACAGCCAAGCCAAAGTAATATGGTACATGAGAGGCCACAAATTCTTCGGATATCGAAAAGTTGAACATACTCTCATTACCCTGTAAAAGAATTGAGGTGAGAGCTCCGGTAACCGAAGCTATCAATAGGGGAATAAAGCTGCCGATACTTACTTCCATAAGTATAACTTCAATTGCAAATATTACCGCACCGATAGGAGCCCCGAAGATTGCGGATATCGCTCCGGCTGCGCCACATCCAATCAAAAGGGTTCTTTTTTTGGCATTTAGGTGCATCAATACTCCAATATTTGAACCAATTGCAGATCCCGTAACAACGATTGGCGCTTCCAGTCCCACTGAACCTCCAAACCCAACCGTCAGTGCAGAAGTAATTACCCGGCTGTACATTTTGACCCTCGGGATTAAACTTCCTTTTTTGGAAATGATATGCAGGATATCGGGGATTCCATGCCCACCCTTGTCTTTGAGGACGTAGGTGCCTATGAGGTAAGCAAGAGAAATTCCGATGATAGGATAAACGATATAGAAAAAATTGGCATATTCCTCATAAAAACTGTTGGTGAGAAAGTGCTGTATTGCATGTACCAAGCCTTTGAGAATCACTGCAGCCACGCCGGAAACTATGCCGATTACCCCACTTACGATTAAAACAAAGTTTTTTGTACTGAGGTGGCGGATCCTCCAAATTAAAAATCGTGTTATGTAATCAGTTTTTGCCAATCCTATCTATTGATTTTCAATTAAATGTATCCATTTCATTTTATTCTTTATTCAAGTTTCGGTCAAAAGCAATGATAATATCCAAAATCAATTCAACTGTTCCAATATAAAATTCCGGCTGAATCCTTTCAAATGTATCAGTCACTTTGTGATAATCTTCATGGTCTTCTACACCAAAGTAAATGAAAGGGATCCTGTTTTTGTGAAATTGGGAATGGTCCGATGCATTGGTCCAATCAGCTTTTTGACCGGGAACATCATGTCCAAATAATAATTTTGGAAACCGTCCTTCCGCAACATTTTCTATTATAGGCTTCAGTTGGGGATAATGGTAAGTCCCTACAGCATATATTTCGCCGTCAACATTTCTGCTGATCATATCCATGTTGATATTCAGAACAGTCTGTTCAATTGGAAAAGGGAAATCATCCACCAAAGCTTTTGCTCCCTGATGACCCATTTCTTCAGCATCCAAAGCGACAAATAACATAGAGTGGTTAGGTCGGTTTTTGGAAAAGTACTCGGCTAATGCCAATACAGCACCTGTTCCCGAGGCATTGTCATCGGCGCCGTTGAATATTTGTTCCCCATTCTTACCAATATGGTCATAATGGGCCATAATAACAATTAGCTTCTCTGTTTCTTTGCCTCCAACGAAGCCAACAATATTGGCAGCATTCTCATAAAGCTTGCCTTCTCTGTTGTTTTGAAAATCAAAATATTGGATAAAATCAGGATACTGAGATTTCAGTCCCAATTCCCTGAACCTCTCCTGAATGTACTTCCTGGCTTTCAAACTGCCCTCTGAGAGTGGTTTTCTCCCACCGAGTTCATCGGAAGAAAGGTATTCAATGTCATTGAGCAATTTGCTTTGGTCGATTTTTTGTGCTCTCAATCCCAATGGGGCTATGAGAAAAAATAACATCAAAAATTTCAATAAATTAAGCATATGTCTTTTTAAATTGGTCCGTTATGTATATTCGTAAAAATAGTAAGATATAATCGCTCGAATCTTAACACCTATGAAATATCTTTTTGCCTTGCTGATGGTTTTTGCTTTTGTAAGACCAAGTATGGCTCAAAATGCCCTTCCTGAAACCTTTTTGGATGGGAAATCCATTGTTCTTATTTCAAATTCACCCCAAGCCCGACCTTCCTTTTCTTGGGAAACATTGGCAAATGAAATCCATCCGGCTTTGGTATTAGCCGGTGGAGATCCGGTAGCCTATTATGAATTAGAAGATGTTGCGATTTCTGAAGAGGTACAGGCAGGTTTTGCTGCCATGTTTTCCAAAAGGATGATTTCTTCTATCGTGATCCTTACCCGTAAAGCTAATGGAAACACAGTGTTGAACATTGGACCTTTTACCAATAATAAAAACATGATCCCTACCAACGGTATGTGGAGTATGGAAGCAAAGGAAATAGGTCAGATGAAGGAGTCTTTGGCCGCAATTGGCCTAAATATTAAATCCAAAAACCTGATGGTTTTGGAAGTTCCGGAGTTTCCGTCAGGCGCTAATGCCACGGCATCCGCTGCCCAAAGATACCTTAATAGAAATCCACTGAACCTTGATGTTTTCAAGTTGGGAATTCCATTATCTGGAGCTGCAGGCGAAAGTGGTTACTTAAATACATTTAGATATGACCTTTTGGGAAAATCCGAGGAGAGTATACTTGCGGAGCAGAATGAGGAAAGGAATGGTTTGCAGGCGATTTTCACACAACTGTATCCTCATCAAGGGGAGTTTCTCAGCAGTCCCAGGACCGATGCAGACTTGATCAAAGACAAGGTACAGTTTGTCCTGATGAGGATAGAAGCAAGAGAAAGTGACCTGATGCAGAATATGGGTTTACCCACAGATAGTCTTACTGATGGAGACAGGATTGTGGTCAAATATTACATCCGATTCTTGGTAAGAAATGAATTATATATCGGTCCTGTATGGGACGCAGACCCTGATTGGAGGGTTTCATTGGGCAATTTTCTAAATAACCTGAAAATAAAATGAGCCCTTCGAAGGGCTCTTTAAAAATTACAGATGACTGTAGTGGTGACCAAACACTCTCTGCTATTTATCTATTTGACTTGAAATTCTTCGGTTGATTGGATTCAAGTTTTTATTTTTTAAATCTGTAAGTCTTTTTGGCAAATTTAATTGTGCAACAATTTTATCCTTTTTCAATAAACTCAAGAGAAGTTTATGTGTACAAGAGTAAAACTTTTTAACAAATCTAGTCGTAATCATTTCCTAAATCCAATTGAAAAAATCTATCAGACATTTAGGAAATTTTAATATAAATCTTCTTTTACAAAAGGTATCAAAGCCAAAATAACTGCCTGTTGGTAATAATTTTTCCTATCAAGCGCCCCTTTTGTCAAAATACCCACTGCACCATCATTTTCCTTGGAATTTTCCCTGTTGAAAAAAGCATCATCAGCTGCTCCAAGTTCCATCCCGCTATCTACCATATCGGCAATGGCTTTTGGAAGGAAGAATATGGAAGTTTTTGCTTTACCTATTTTTCCATTCCTATCCAAGACCACAACCCATGCAAAAGCAGCCATTTCTCCCTGGAATTTTTCCACTCCACCTTCAATACCTACCCAAAAATCTGCCTCTGGAAACACTGCTTTAGAATTTTTTGCACGGTTAAATGCCCCTTTGTAAGTCTGTTCATCGCCTACTGGCTGTGCTTCCACATCTGAGCTTACATTTAACCCTTCTACGAGATAAGTTCCTTCAAATACTTGGTGAAAACCACTATTGGTGCAATTGATTTTAACTGGATTTCTACTTCCTACAATTACTAAATTCTGCCTTTGTTGATCTTGGATATTCTTTCTTTTTGGAAAACTCATTGGTCCAGTCATGGATGATCAGCGGTAAAGATTAAAATTATGTGAATTGGTGGTGAAGGTATAGTTTTAAGCAACGTTGGTAAATACTTGGTTGACATCATCGTCTTCCTCAAGTCTTTCTATCATTTTGTTTATTTCCTCTTCCTGTTCTTCGGTGAGGTCGACAGTGGTGGAGGGGAACCATTGGAAGTCTGCGTTGATTACTTCAATATGCTTGTCTTCAAGTGCTTTTTGCATTTTTCCAAAATCCTCAAATTCTGTGTATGCAAAAATTTCACCCTCATTTTCAGCAATTTCTTCTAATCCATGGTCGATCAGTTCGAGCTCCAACTCTTCTATGTCAAGGTCTTTTTGTGCAAATCGGAAAACCGCCTTTTTTGTAAACATAAAGCTGACTGAACCTGATGTCCCTAATGATCCTCCTGATTTGGTGAAATAACTTCTGATATTGGCTACAGTCCTGTTGATATTGTCTGTGGAGGTTTCGATGATTACAGCTACGCCATAGGGTCCATAACCTTCATAGACAATCTCTTCATAGTTTTTTTCATCCTTGTTGGAAGCTCTTTTGATAGCAGCCTCGATCCTATCCTTTGGCATCGAAGCGCCTTTTGCGTTTTGGATGACGGTTCGGAGCTTTGTGTTATTTGCCGGATCCGGACCGCCTGCTTTGACGGCCATTACAATTTCTTTTCCAAGGCGGGTAAATACCTTGGACATCTGGCTCCAACGTTTAAATTTTCTTTCTTTCCTAAATTCAAATGCTCTTCCCATTGCTGATCTGTTCTAAAAGGTGGGTAAAATTAATAAATCTTTTTAAAGTGCCTAAAACAAAGAAAACCAATGCCAACAAATCTTCTTAGAACGGTAATCCTAAGTCAAAATTTAATAGATTTACTGATATTTTGAATCCAATAACTTTTATCATGAGCCAATCTGAAAACCTGCCCATTCCCAATATTCCACAACCGAAACATAAAAGGATTGTAATCGTCGGAGCTGGATTTGCCGGACTTAAAATCGCCCAAAAGCTTGCCCATACCGATTATCAGATAGTGTTGTTTGATAAAAACAATTATCACCAATTCCAACCCTTGCTTTATCAGGTCGCGACGGCGGCACTTTCACCAAGTGCTGTTTCATTTCCCCTGAGAAGGATTTTTCACAAAATAGATAATGTGGTCTTTAGAATGGCAGTAGTGAGGGAAATAGATAAAGAAAAGAAAACCATCTATACCAACCTGGGAACAATACAATATGACTATTTAGTCTTGTCTCAAGGTGCCAATACCAATTATTTCGGCAACCAGAATATCCAAAAATTCTGTGCTCCCATGAAGTCCACTTCTGAGGCTTTATATATCCGAAATAAAATCATCTCCAACTATGAGCGAGCGGTCAATATTGCTGATGAAGATGAACGAAAGCCGATCATGAATGTCGTCATTGTGGGCGGCGGGGCCACAGGGGTGGAGCTTGCGGGATCTATAGCGGAATTGAGAAATAAAGTCCTACCCAAAGACTATCCCCAGTTATCCTTTAAAAACATGCGTGTCATCCTTGTCGAGTCCGGTGGTTCTTTGCTCAGTGGTTTGACGCCAAAATCCAGGGAAAAAGCACTTCAATACCTTCAGGAGCTCGGTGTAGAAGTCATGCTCAATACGCGGGTTGAGGATTACGATGGGTTTATTGTTAAACTTCTTGACAAAGAACCAATCAAAACCTTGACTTTACTTTGGGCCGCCGGCATAAAAGCCAATTCGCTTATTGGTGTTGAAGACGATCAAAAAGCGCCAAATGGGAGATTGTTGGTCGACGAATTCAATAGGATGGTCAATGAACAAGACATTTATGTAGTTGGCGACCAATGTGTGCAGAAGGAAGAAAAATTTCCAAATGGACATCCTCAAGTAGCGCAGGTAGCGATACAGCAAGCTGCCAATCTTGCCAAAAACTTCAAAAATGAACTGAAAGGCAAACCTTGGATACCATTTAAATACAATGACCTTGGATCCATGGCAACGATAGGTAAAAAGATGGCCGTGGTGGACTTGCCATTTGTGAGTTTTCAAGGGTCCTTTGCTTGGCTGGTATGGCTGTTTGTCCATCTGATGGCAATCTTGGGAGTTAAAAACAAGCTTATGGTTTTCCTTACTTGGTCTTGGAAATACCTCTCTTTTGACCCAAGCCTGAGGCTTTTGATCAGGCCCCGTTATGTCAAGGAATTTAAAAGACAATGGATGCTTGAAGAAAAGGATTATGAAGATTGATGGCAGAATAAAATGCTTTTCTTTTTTCCCAATACCAAATCATTTTCACCGAAGCTGATTCGGTCTTCCTTTTTGATGGTTATATTTAAAACATAAAACCTCTTTTTTATGAGAAACATACTTATCCTAGCCGCAATCCTTATCGGTGCAAGTTTCAATAACCCGACAGTAGGCCAATCAGCCAAAAAAAGAATCCAACCGGGTAGAATGTATAATTCTCAGGATACGCTTTTTTCGCCGACATATGGATTTACTTCCCAGGTACCTGTGGGATGGGTAGGAACCTTGCCGCGGGAAACTGAGGTTTTTTTATTGACCACCGGCAATGGAGGTTTTGGCGAAATTTATGTCTTTGGTAGGGCCGCAGTAGACCTTCAACAGCTTTCTGAGCTATGGAAGGAAGGGGTGGATGTCACAGATAAGTTAAGATTGAAAGCCATTGATCCAAAAATTTCAGATCAGATATTGCAGTCTGAAGTTGTAGCGGATGGGAATTATGTACAAAGACAATCAAGGGCCTTTGCTGCAACCAAATGTGGAAATCAGGGCACCTGTATCACTGTATTAGCAGTAGGGTCTGAGGAATCTTATGACAATGTTTCGAAAGCGGCCCTGCAATTATTACAGAAAGGTACTTTTGAACGCCCTTCTTTTGAGTCTCCCTATGAGAATTTTGACTGGAAGGAATTTCTTTCCAACAAACTGATGATTACCTATGATGAAGTTTTGGGAGGTGCAAGGCAAACACAGATCAACCTTTGCGAAAACGGAACCTTTTCTGCCAATGTCAAAAAAAGAGGCATCATGAGGAATGTCAATCCAGAATATAAAAACAGAATGAGGGGAAGTTGGACAGTAGAAGGTAAAGGTCCTGAAGCGATATTGAACCTTACTTTTGACAAAAAGGGATTGAGTCCGTTGACTGTTCCACTTACACTAAAGGATGAAGAACTTTTTGTCGGCGACGAGCGGTATTATGCAAGTGAGGCCACGGGATGTAAAAAGTGATATTTTTTTGGTAAGTTATCCTCGGATTTGAATCTTCTGAAAATCAGATTTTTCCGACCCTATTGATGATTTGGGCAAGATAGGAATCAGGTATTCCTGACTCTTTGCCTCCTTTGAGAATCACCTTCCAATATTCTTCTTTAGGGAATAGGTCTTCCTGAGTGTTTTTGGATATAAAAACAAAAGCATTGATTTTTCCATTCTTTTTAAAAATCTCTTTTTCAACAAAATCATATCCAGGTTCGGAGGTCAAGAAATATGCTTTATCCTCATTTTGGATTTTGTAAATTAGGCCATAAACGGATTCATTTTCACTGTTTACAATATTAGCCCTTGCTGATCCATCCGGATTAGGATGGTTGAAGCGAAATCCATGATGCGGCAAAACACCGATACCGATTTTTAATGGGTTGGTATGCAATCTTCCTTCCAAGGTGCTTGAATCCAGGTTGCTGGCATACCCGAAATAATAGAAACTTCCCATTTCCCAATTTAAGATTTGTTAACAGTATTTTCCAAAAACCGGATTAAACCATCAGACCTAACCTAAGTCTAATCTTCAAATTCACAGCTTAGAGATTCCAATGATTTGTCCGGGAAATCGAAATTTCTAAGATTATCCTTTTAATAAAATTCTAAAAACAAAATAAAGACATGAAAAAGCTATTGATGATTGCAGCAATATTCACCTTGACATTTGCAGGGGCATTTGCCCAAAGAGGACAGGGTGGACCTCGAGGTGGACAGCAAAAAGAATCGTTGACCCCCGAACAGAGGGCCGAAAAGATTACCACGAAAATGACAGAAGAGTTGGGACTTTCTGAAGATCAAAAACAAAAGATCTACCAAATCAATCTCGAAAATGCCCAGAAAAGAGAAGCACAGAGAGCGGCGATGGAGGAGGAAAGAAAAGCAAAAAGAACAGAGATGCAGGCTCAAAACCAGTTTCAAAATGAACAGATTGAGGCTATTTTGACTCCTGAACAAAAAACCAAGTGGGAGGAAGTCAAAAAAGAAAACCGAAAAGAAATTCGAGAACGTAGTGGAAGCGGAAGAGGTCACCGTGGAGGCAAAGGTTCATCAGGAGGAAAAGGCAGCTCCGGAAGCAATATTTAAAACAGATTGATTGGGTTTATTTGTAGAAAAAAGCAGGCCAATGGTCTGCTTTTTCTGGTTTATTCATTGTCTACTTGCGGAAATAAGTGATTGGACCCGAGCAAAGTTCATTGGGTGCGCATTTATAATCAAGCACCAATTGTGACTTCCTTTCTTTTAGGGCTATGGTGTATTCTCTTTCTATGTTCCAGTCCGATCCGATAAGGTTATCCGGTGCTGTATACCATACCGTACTCCCTTCAGGAAGCGTCAAAAATTGGTCTCCTGTAAGAGTCAAAACATTTCCTATTAACCGGTATGTCCCGTTTGTGATTGAATTATACCCAAGGTCCATGTTGTTATCTTGCTGTCGGGCCGTACTTCTGTTTTCAAAAGTTCCATCCTCCTTGAATTCATAGGTATCGACATAAAACAGTTGTGACTCTTGTTGATATCTAATCAATTCCCAAGTTCCATGCAGATCTTGGAGACTAAAATTCTTGTCATCTTTTTCGATAAGATTACAAGAAAAAGTAATGAATAGGATTGAGATTAAGGCTAGTTTGGAAAATATTCTCATGAATTTGAGGTTTTATTTTAACTTAATTATTTGCGATAAAAAGTGATTGGACCGGTGCACTGAGCAAAGGGAGGGCATGGAAAATCCAACACCAATTGAGACTTTCTTTCTTTTAGAGATATTGTTATTTCTGTTTCCCTGTTCCAGTCTCCTCCGACAAGTTTATCCATTCCAGTATACCAAACCGTACTTTCTTCAGGAATTGTTAAAAACTCTTTTTCTTCAAGAGATAGCTTATTCCCTGCCAATGAATACGTTCCGCTAGTGAGAGAATTATATCCAAAATCAATGTTGGAATCCTGTTGTCGTGCGGTCACCCTATGTTCAAATGTGCCGTCTTCATTGAATTCATATGCCTGAACTAAGAAGAGTTCTGATTCCTCCCAATAGGAACTCAGTTCCCATGTTCCATGAAGATTTTCTTGGCTAAAATCGTTGTCATCCATATTACAGGAAAATGTAAAACAGAGGATAGTAGCTATAACAAGTGAAGATGATAATTTCATAGGTTTTAAAAGTTATGGTTTTTTGTAAGGACGTAGTCAATTAAAAGGATGTCCTGATTGAAGTTCATTTTTTTGAAAATGCTTATATAGAGTGGTTTGCAAGATGGCATCATTGAGTTTTTACCAAAATTTTTAAATGTAAAAAACCAAAAAGAGCAGGCCACCGACCTGCTCTTTCTGATTAGATTGCTAAAAAATCATAACAATCACAAACTAAACTTATTATCACGCTTACTCTTATTTTAGGCTTATTGCTTCCTTTTATTCAATAATGGATGTGTTGCTCCACCTCATAATATCCCTCGTCTTTTCTTGGCAATGCCGAACTTCCTTGAAGGAATTCATCTACTTTGAATGCTGCTTCACGGCCTTCGGAAATCGCCCAAACCACCAAAGATTGGCCTCTTCTCATGTCTCCTGCGAGGAATACTTTTTTGTTTGTGCTTTGATAGTCTTTCGATTTTGGTAGTGAATTGTCAAAGGTTTGTACACCAAAAGCTTCCAATAATCCATTCTGAGCAGGTCCGGCATAGCCGATTGCGATAAATGCCAGGTCGCATGGAATGGTCCTGCTTGTGCCAGGAATTTCCACAAACTGCATCCTGCCGTTTTGCTCTTTCCATTCCAGATCTACCAATACCAACCCTGTGACTTCTCCTTTTTCATTGCCGACAAACTCCTTTGTCAACACAGAAAATACCCGATCTGCACCTTCTTCGTGAGAACTTGAGGTCTTCAAAGTCATAGGCCATTCCGGCCAGGGATTGAGTACAGTCCTTTGTTTTGGAGGTTTGGGCAGCAATTCCAATTGGGTGATGCTCGCAGCTCCATGCCTGTTGGAAGTACCGATACAGTCACTTCCCGTATCCCCACCGCCAATGACCAATACATGCTTTCCTTCAGCAGAAATCGGATTTGAAAGAATTTCTCCTGCGATGACTTGATTTTGTTTTCCGAGAAATTCCATAGCAAAATGGACTCCTTTTAGATCGGATCCTTTGATTTTCAGTTCACGAGGCTGCTGTGCCCCGGTGGATAAAACCACAGCATCAAAGTTTCTCAAAATGTTTTCCGCTTTGATATTGAAACCCACTTCAGTTCCGGTACTGAAAATTACTCCTTCTTTTTCCATGATCTCGACTCTACGGTCAATGACCCATTTCTCTAGCTTGAAATCAGGAATGCCATATCTCAACAATCCACCCACTTTTTTGTCTTTTTCAAAAAGTGTGACTTCATGTCCAGCCTGATTGAGTTGGTCGGCGGCTGCCAAACCTGCAGGGCCCGAACCGATCACTGCCACTTTGAAACCTGTTTTCACTGTCGGCATTTTTGGTTTCACAAAACCAAGCTCATAGGCTTTTTCTGCGATGTTTTTCTCGATAAGTTCGATTGCAACAGGATCTTTGTTGATACCAAGTACACAAGAACCCTCACAGGGTGCAGGACAGATTCTTCCTGTAAATTCTGGAAAGTTATTTGTACTTCTCAAAATCTGGAAGGCTTCTTCCCATTCATTCCTATATACTGCATCATTGAAATCTGGGATAATATTTCCCAAAGGACATCCCTGATGACAAAAAGGTATTCCGCAATCCATGCATCGAGCAGCCTGATGATTAAGTTTTTCCCCATCAAAAGGCTTGTATATTTCTTTGTAGTCGTGAATCCTTTCTTCCGGTTTTCTGGTTTCCGGAAGTTCTCTTTTGAATAAAATAAATCCCTCTTTAGCTCCCATCTTACACCAATGTTGTTGATTTTTCCAATGCTTTCTTTCTTAATACTTCTTTGTAGTCTCTAGGAATCACTTTGATGAAACGTTCCCTGTGATCATCCCAATTGCCGAGATATTCATCAGCCAATTGGCTATTGGTTAAGGATAAGTGTTTGTTTAGCTGTTCCTTGATAGTTACAAAATCGTCTTCATTAAGCGGGTCCAAATCCACCATTTCCTGATTGATCAGGTGGATATAATCCTTGAGGATGTATGCGATACCGCCACTCATACCTGCACCAAAGTTTCTTCCGATTTCACCGAGATTGATTACGAGACCGCCTGTCATGTATTCACAGCCATGGTCTCCTATCCCTTCGATTACGGCCTTTACTCCGGAGTTTCTTACACAGAACCTTTCGCCTCCTTTTCCATTAATAAATGCCTCACCGGATGTCGCTCCATAAAAAGCAACATTGCCGATAATGATATTTTCATGGGCTAGGAAATTGGCATTACGGCTAGGATAAACGATCAATTTTCCTCCCGAAAGTCCTTTTCCAAAGTAATCGTTGGATTCTCCTTCAAGTTCAAAAGTGACCCCTTTGGTAAGGAATCCGCCGAATGTCTGTCCTGCTGATCCTGAGAAATTGAAATGGATGGTATCTTCTGGTAATCCGGGACTTCCATAAATTTTGGAAATTTCATTGGAGAGCATGGCACCAACTGTTCTGTCTATGTTGTTGATCTTGAAGGTTCCCGTCACAGGACTTGCCTGTTCCAAAGCAGGGATCGACGCTTCTATCAATTTTCTGTCCAACACATTTTTCAGGTCAAATTCCTGATCAATTTGCTTGTGGATACCGACATGGTCAGGTACTTCTACTTTATGGAAAATCGGACTTAAATCTATCTTGTCCCATTTCCAGTGGTTCATGTGTCCGGTTGCTTTCAGGACATCACTTTGTCCGACCATTTCCGAGACACTGCTGAATCCAAGCGAAGCCATGATTTCTCTCAGATCTTGGGCCAAGAACATAAAGTAATTGACGACGTGGTCAGGATTACCGGTAAATAATTTCCTCAATTCCGGATCTTGGGTTGCAACTCCGACAGGGCAAGTGTTCAGATGGCATTTACGCATCATGATACAGCCTTCCACTACCAATGCTCCAGTAGAAATACCCCATTCCTCAGCCCCCAACAAGGTCGCAATGGCTATATCCCTTCCCGTTCTCAATTGTCCGTCCGTCTGCAATACCACACGGCTACGTAAATTATTTTTGACTAAAGTCTGATGGGCCTCAGACAATCCAAGTTCCCAGGGCAACCCTGCGTGACGGATCGAACTCAATGGTGAAGCCCCAGTACCACCATCGGCCCCTGAAATCAGAATGACGTCTGACATCGCTTTGGCCACACCTGCAGCTACGGTTCCAACGCCTGCTTGAGAAACAAGCTTGACATTGATTCTGGCTTTTCTGTTTGCATTTTTGAGGTCAAAAATCAGCTGAGCCAAATCCTCGATAGAATAGATATCATGGTGCGGAGGTGGCGAAATCAAGCCAACCCCAGGAGTTGAGTGTCTTACCCTTCCGATCCAGTCATCGACTTTATGTCCGGGAAGCTGTCCACCTTCTCCCGGTTTTGCACCTTGGGCCATTTTGATCTGAAGCTCTGCGGCATTGGTCAAGTAATTACTTGTGACGCCAAATCTCCCTGAGGCTACCTGCTTGATGGCAGACCTTTCCCAATCACCGTTTTCTTTTTTCTCAAATCGGATTTCATCTTCTCCACCTTCCCCGCTGTTGCTTTTGGCTCCGATCCTATTCATAGCGATAGCCAAAGTGGAATGGGCTTCATGTGAAATCGATCCGAATGACATTGCGCCAGTTGCAAATCGCTTTAGGATGGATTCAACAGGTTCTACTTCATCTATAGGAATTGAAATCCTTTTCTTAAATTCAAATAACCCTCTAAGGGTCAACGCATCTTTGGTCTGCTCATTGATTTTCTGGGCAAATTTCCTGTACATCCCATAATCATTCAGCTTGGTTGACTTCTGTAACAAGTGGATAGTTTCAGGATTGAACATGTGCTTTTCTCCCCTTCTTTTCCACTGGTACACGCCCCCGGTTTCCAAAATCGGGCTTTCGGTTTCATAAGCAGCATGGTGACGGATGAGGACTTCTTCCGCCAATTCATCAAACGAAATTCCTGAAATCCTGCTAACTGTTCCTTTAAAGCACCTGTCAATAACTTCAGGTCCAAGGCCGATGGCTTCAAAAATCTGCGAACCCTGGTAAGACTGTAAAGTACTGATCCCCATTTTAGAAAGGACTTTCAAAAGTCCACTTCCAACCGCTTTCTGGAAATTATAGAAAAGCTGGTTTTGGGGAATATCTTTCGCAAAGGCTCCTTTTTCATTCAGATGAATCAATGATTCGAGAGCTAAGTACGGGTTAATCGCTGAAGCACCATAGCCGATCACTGTTGCAAAATGGTGTGTTTCGCGGATGTCTCCGGCTTCCACCACCAAACCTGCACGGGTTCTGAGTTTCTTTTTTACCAAGTGGTGGTGTACAGCGCCTATTGCAAGCAAAGTTGGAATTGGCGCTTTGGAATCAGTACTGTTGCGGTCAGAAATAATGATGATATTTTTACCCGCATATATCGCACCTTCAGCTTCTTTGCAAAGCTGATTCAATGCTTCTAACAATCTACCGGGTTGGTGATCAGTTTCAAAATGGGCATATAAAGTCACCGTTCGGTATCCCTGATCCTCAAGGTGTTTGATTTTCTCCAAATCCTCATTGAGCAAAACTGGCTGCGAAATGTGGATCTGTCTAGTATGTCGGGGACTCTCGGCGAGTATATTGTGGCTTTCTCCGATCCTTGTAAACAAAGACATGACCAACCTTTCTCTGATCGGATCGATCGGCGGGTTACTGACTTGGGCAAATAATTGCTTGAAGTAATTGGAGATATGCTGACTTTGTTTTGAAAGCACTGCCAAAGGCGTATCGGCTCCCATTGAACCCACAGCCTCATATCCTGCTTCACCCATTGGAGTTAAGATTACTTTCAGTTCCTCAGAGGTATAACCAAATATAGTCTGTCGTTTTTTGATTTCATCCGTGGTATAAGGATACTCCAATTTAACCGGATCCGGCATCATTCTGAGTTTTAGACGCTCTTCTCTTACCCAAGCTTCATAAGGTTTGTTGTCGCAGACAGTGGATTTGATTTCATCATCAAAAGAAATTTTTCCTTTTTCCAAGTCTGCCCAGAGCATTCTACCGGGACTGATTCTTCCTTTTTCCTTGATGGTAGCTTCACGGATTGGCAAAGCACCGGCTTCTGAAGAAAGAATCAACCTGTCATCATTGGTGATAAAATACCGGAGAGGTCTCAGACCGTTTCTGTCCAAAGTCGCTCCAAGAGATTTTCCATCCGTAAACAATAGCGCTGCCGGCCCATCCCAAGGTTCCATCAATGAAGCATGGAATTTATAGAATGCCTTGCGGTCTTTGTCCATCATTTGATTGTCCTGCCAAGCCTCAGGCACCATCATCATCATCACATGGGGAAGGGTTCTACCGCTCAAAGTCAGCAATTCCACCATGGCATCAAGGTTGGCACTATCCGAATTTTTCTTATTGGTGATAGGCATCAACTTTGAAAGTTCATCGTCGCTGAAGAAGATTGAGCGCATCAAAGTCTCTTTAGACTTCATCTTATTGAGGTTTCCCCGAATGGTGTTTATCTCCCCATTGTGGGAGAGGTATCTGAATGGTTGTGCCAATCTCCAGTTTGGGAAAGTATTGGTCGAAAACCTAGAATGGACGATTGCCAATCCGGAAGTAATGTTTTTGTTTTGGAGGTCTTTGTAAAATGGAAGGACTTGGTCCGTTCTCAACTGACCTTTATAGATCAATGTAAATGCAGAAAAACTTGCAAAATAAAATGCTGAATTGACTCCGGGAATAGAAAGATTGATTGTCTTCGAGGAATAATTTCTCAGAACATATAGTTTTCGCTCCAGGTCTAATCCCTTGAGCCCGTTTTTGTGAGTGACAAAAACCATCTCAATATTTGGCATCACATCTAAAGCACCTGAACCCGGTACGGTTTCATCTACAGGTACATTCCTATATCCGATAAGGTTGAAACCCAATTCATCTATGATTTGGTTAAGCTGCTCTTTGGATTTTTTGTAAAGCTGTCTGTTTTTTGGGAAAAAGGTCATGCCGACACCATAGCTTCCCTGTTCAGGCAATTGAAAACCTGCTCTTGCTGTTACTTCTCTGAGAAAAGAATGGGGGATTTGTATTAAAATGCCTGCCCCATCTCCTGTTTTTGGATCACTTCCCCGACCGCCTCTATGTTCCATGTTGCTTAGCATGAAGAGCGCATCACTGATTGTCTCATGGCTTTTTGTCCCCTTGACATTCACTACAGCTCCTATACCGCAGGAATCATGTTCGAATTCCTCATGATAAAGTCCGTTATTCATTATAATCAGGTTTAATAGGTTTAAGAAATAGTTGCGAATATTACAAAAAATTTTGTATTTTTTAAAATTGAGGCAACGAAACGGGCTTTATAATACATAGTTTGTACTTAAATGAAGCATTGTTTACACTTTGCAAAAATTATAATTTGATAAAAAATTAAATCTTATTTTTCTAAAATAACAAAAATTATCCGGAAGTAAGTGTCTTTTTTACCCCAAATCTCAAAAAATTCAGGAGATATTTGGAATTTTGGTTAATTTCCAAAAAAGTGAAATTTTTTTTAAATTTTTTATATCGTAAAAAATAGAAGTGAATCCAGTAAAAATCATGGAATGGTTAATGTGAAGAATAAAAATAAATGTTTATAAAATTTATCAGAATAATATTCTGTTAAAAAAATTACATTAATCTACATTGTGACCACCATTCTCCTTTTCATTGCCAAGAATCCTGACTTTCACCTTCTTTATCTTTTTGGTGTCCACTGCCAAGATGGTAAATTCAAATTGTTCAAAGGTTATCTTAGTACCGTTTTTGGGAAAACTCGAATTGATTTCCAACAAGAGCCCACCCAAAGATTCGCTTTCTCCTTTGACTTCATCAAACATCTGTTGGTCCAATTCCAGTTTTTTGCAGAAGTCGTTTAATGAAATTTTTCCTTCGAAAATAAATGTGGAAGGGTCAATTTCTTTGAAATAATAATCCTCTACATCATCAAATTCATCATTGATTTCGCCTATGATTTCTTCAATTAGGTCTTCCAAAGTCACTAGCCCGGAAGTTCCCCCATATTCGTCTACGACAATAGCCATGTGGACTCGTTTCTTCTGAAAATCCTTCAGAAGGGTATCCACTTTTTTGTTTTCAGGTACAAAAAAGCCTTTGCGTATCAATGCATGCCATTCAAAATTTTCATCCTGATCGATGTGGGGAAGTAGGTCTTTGATGTAAAGAATCCCTTCTACATTGTCAATCGTCTCCCTGTAAACAGGAATTCTAGAATAGCCGCTTTTGTTGATTCTATCCATCAATTCATGGAAATCCATATCGATTTCAATGGCTGTGATGTCCATTCTCGACTGCATCACTTGTTTGACCGATAATGTCCCAAAGTTTACGATACCCTTTAAGATGTCTTTTTCTTCATCAGATGTGTCTTCTGTGGTGATTTCCAGAGCCTGATTAAGTTCATCCACTGACAAAGAATATCCTTTCCTGACGATTCTTTTTTCGACAACGTTGCTGATTGCCATCAAAAAGGCAGATACCGGACGCAGCACAACTGAAAAAAAGTGAATGTAGGGGGCCATCATGAGAGAAAACTCTATTTTGGCTTTGGTGGCATAAACTTTTGGAACGATTTCTCCGAAAAAAACAATGGCAAACGTTACACCGATCGTCTGTACCAAGATGATGATTATTCCGGTAGCATTAGAACCAAAAAACTTCCATGCGACAAAAGTTGTCAAGGTCACGATTCCGATATTGATAAGATTGTTGAGAATCAGGATCGTGCTTAGAAGTTTTTTGGGGGATTCAACAAGAAGAATCGCTTTGGTAGCTCTTGGATCTGCTTTCTCGTCAAAAGATGCGATATCATCCGAATTCAAAGAAAAAAATGCCACCTCTGAGCCTGAAACCAACCCTGAGGCGATTAAAAGCAAAATAAAAGTCAATGAATTAAACAAAATGTAACCGGCTGAAACCTCGACGATTTCAGCCAGTAATATAAGACTCGGGTAGGGGTCGTCCATTAATTCCAGAATATGATCAATGCAAAATTAATCAAATACTCAGAAATTTTTCAACAATTTGATTTAGAAGGGTAAATCATCATCTTCCATTGGAGGTTCGCTCACTGCGGAAGGCTGATTGGAGGCGGAGTTTGAAGTATAACTTGGTGGGCTGGAAGGTGCACCACTGCCTTCAGGTTTGCCTCCGAGCATAGTAAAACTCAACACCCTGATTTTAGTTCTTTTTCTGTTTTGACCTTGGTCGTCCTGCCATGTATCGGATTTGATTTTTCCTTCTACAAACAGCTGCATTCCTTTTTTGAGGTACTGCTCTGCAATACGTGCCTGCCCATCCCAAAGCTCCAAATCATGCCATTCCGTATTTTCAACTCGGTTTCCTGACTTGTCTTTGTAGGCCTCTGTGGTCGCAAGCCTCAGATTGGCTACCACTTTATCCCCCTCCAAATGCTTTACTTCAGGATCTGCTCCTAAGTTGCCTACCAATATTACTTTGTTTACTCCGGCCATATTGTTGTTTGTTTATATTGTTAACGAAAACTTTGTCTTTAATTTAATGATAATTTTTGGTCGTCCAAAAACTTCACTATCAATCTCGGTTTTCCCAAGTCCTCCAGTTTTTCGAAGTCTATTAGTTGAAATCCCTTTTTGTCAGCCCATTCCTTTAAAATAGACCTGTACTCCTTTTGGACAATGACTGTGGCAAAGTTGGCGAAAATTCTTTGATGGGTAAGGATGTGTTTATACCACTTTTCTGATTCATTGACATAGATTGTCATGAAACCTTGAATTTCTTTCAAAAAGCCGATTTGTCTTTCACTTTCATTTTGACTCGATAGCTCATCCATTGGAAAATCATGTAACCCCTGCCAAATATCTCCTTCCCCTCTCCTGCGTACCACTACTTCATTTTCACATAGGATAAAAGCATACCTGAAATACCGTTCCTTGATTTTCAGCTTTTTGATTTTGACAGGTAGCGAATGTACTAAATCATTATTGAATGCAAAGCAACCAGCTTTCATGGGGCATTGATCGCAGTTTGGGTTTTTTGGGACACATTGCAAAGCCCCGAATTCCATGATGGCTTGGTTAAATTCTGCAGGTTTGTCTTTTGGAATTATTGCATTTGCCAAGGCTTCAAACTCTTTTTTCCCTGTGTTACTTGCAATATCGGTGGCAATACCAAAATACCTTGCCAAAACCCTAAACACGTTTCCATCCACTACCGCAACAGGTTCATTGAAAGCAAAAGATGCAATTGCCGCAGCGGTATAGCTACCTATTCCCTTCAATTGAAGTAGAGATTGATAGGAGTCAGGAAATATGCCTGAGTGGAAATCCCGGATGTCTTGGGCACAGCGGTGGAGGTTACGTGCCCTGCTGTAATATCCCAAGCCCTGCCAAAGTCTCATTACCATTTCCTCTGAAGAATTTGCCAAATCTTCCACATTTGGAAAATTTTCCAAAAATTTTTCAAAATAAGGCAGGCCTTGGGCCACTCTTGTTTGTTGGAGAATAATTTCAGACAACCAAATGATATATGGGTTATTGGTGTTTCTCCATGGCAAATCACGCTTGTTATGGGGGTACCACTCTAATAAAGTATGGACAAACGGATCAGAAATCAAAATCAAAGCATTTAAGGTGTTAAGACAATGTTAAACATTTCAATCTAATTTTGGACATTTTGTTTTTATATTGGAATGCTTCCTTTAAATTTGCAGTCCCAAAAATAGTTGGTTAATAGGTCGTTAAGCTTATTCCGTAATAAATTAAATTCATTAAACAGTGACTAAAGCAGAAGTAATCACCAAGATTTCGGACAAAACCGGAATCCAAAAAGACGATGTTACTCAGACAATTGAGGCATTCTTCAAAGTGGTAAAAGATTCCATGGCGGAGGGAGATAATATTTACGTAAGAGGCTTTGGCAGCTTTGTAAATAAAAAGAGAGCTAAAAAAATTGCTCGAAACATCTCCAAAAACACAGCGATCGTGATCGATGAGCATTTTGTTCCATCTTTCAAACCTTCTAAAGTGTTTATTGAAAAAATTAAAAACAGTAAAAAAATCAAAGAACTAGCACCTCAGGATTAATCCTGAGTGCTTTTTTCCTTATGAAAAAATCCCAAATTCTAGTTCTAATCCTTGGGGTAGCGACGATCGGTATACTGTATTCTCTTCCACGTGTGGTTGTAGACAATGAAGAGGGCAGTACCCAGATCACCGAAGATCAGCCTTCTTCTGCCCAAAAGGCCGAAGAATTGCATGATGCGCCCATGGAAGCTGAGGACAGGGAAGTTTTGAGTGGATTATTGAAAAATTTCGATACCCAGGAAAATAAGGAAAAAATTGCAGCATTGTCTGATCAAATCGCATCGATTTATATCAAAGCAGGAAAATTTGACAGTGCGGCTTACACGCTTGATAGGGCTGCAGTAAAACTAGAAACACCTCAAAGTTGGGAAAAAGCAGGGGCTGCCTATTATGAAGCCTACACTTTTGCCTTAGATCAAGAAAAAGTTTCTCTTCTTGCAGAAAAAACCCGTACTTACCTTACCAAAGTTTTGGAGCAAGATCCAAAAAGACTGGACCTGAAAACAAAAATGGCGATGACTTACGTATCTTCAGCCAACCCGATGCAAGGTATCACCATGCTGAGGGAAGTATTGGAGGAGGATCCGACCAATGAGGATGGACTCTTCAACATGGGAGTTTTGTCGATGCAGTCCGGTCAGTACAAAAGAGCTGCAGAAAGGTTTGAAGAATTGGTAAAACACCACCCTGAAAATGTACAGGGGCAATTTTATCTAGGCGTAAGCTACTTCGAATCAAAGCAAAACAACAAAGCAAAACAGCAATTCGAGTTGGTTCAAAGCATGAGCAAAGAACCTATGGTTTTGGCAAGTGTGGAGGGTTACCTTGAGAGGTTATAAATTATTATTCAACTTTAAATCCTTAAAATTATGCCTTGCGGTAAAAAAAGAAAAAGACACAAAATCGCTACGCACAAGCGTAAGAAAAGACTTAGAAAAAACAGACATAAGAAGAAGTAATACACTTCTTCTTTTTGAGTTTTTACACTAAACGTTCATTTACATCATATAAAAACAGACACGATTGAGCACAGAATTATTAATCGATTCTGCTCAGAACGGTAGTCGCATTGCCCTTCTCAAAGACAAAAACCTGGTCGAAATCCACTCAGAAGGTGGAGAAAACCAGTTTAAAGTCGGGGATATTTATTTGGGTACAGTCCGTAAAATTGTCAATGGTCTCAACGCCGCCTTCATTGATGTCGGTTATGAAAAGGATGCTTTCCTGCATTATCAGGATTTGGGTCCCCAAATCACAAGCCTTAACAAATTTACAAAACTCGTTCGCAACAATAATTATCCCAACTTGAATCTTAAAGGATTTGAGAAAGAACCTGATATAGAAAAGCTTGGAAAAATCTCCAATGTATTGACTAAAGGAAATCAGGTGCTGGTGCAGGTGGTCAAAGAACCCATCTCCACCAAAGGCCCAAGACTATCGTGCGAGCTCTCCATCGCAGGTCGCTACCTGGTATTAGTCCCGTTTTCTGACACAGTCAACGTATCCAAAAAGATACGCAGTGCCGAAGAAAGAAAAAGGCTGGTACGCTTAATTACCTCTATCAAGCCGGCCAATTTTGGTGTCATCATCAGAACTGTAGCAGAAGGTCAGTCAGTATTAGAACTTGACAAAGACCTCAGAAATCTGCTGACGACCTGGGAAGAAGGCATGAAAAAACTGGCTAAAGCCAAAGGACGCGACAAAGTAATTGGAGAAATGAGCATGGCTTCCTCTATCATCAGAGACCTGCTCAACGAATCATTCGATGCAATCACCGTAGAGGATGAATTGACCTATGATCAAATCAGGTCTTACATCAGATCCATTGCCCCTGAAAAGGAAAAAATTGTGAAGCTTTACAACGGTAAAGCGAAGCTCTTTGAAAGTTTTGGAATAGAAAAGCAAATCAAAAGCTTGTTTGGTCAGACGATAAGTCTTCCACAGGGCGGTTATGTCATTATCGAGCATACCGAAGCCCTTCACGTCATAGACGTCAACAGTGGAAACAAGTCAAACCAAGAAAGTGATCAGGAAACAACAGCATTAAAAACCAACCTGGTCGCAGCAAAAGAAATTGCACGACAGCTTCGCCTCCGAGATATGGGAGGTATCATTGTCATTGACTTCATCGACATGAAAAAGGCCGATAACAAAAAGGCCATTTATGATGCCATGAGGGAGGAAATGAAAGATGACAGGTCTAAAAATACCGTATTGCCATTGACCAAGTTTGGTCTGATGCAGATTACAAGGCAGCGTGTGAGACCCGAAGTCAACATTGTCACCAAAGAAACCTGTCCGGCATGTAACGGAACAGGTAAGATCCAGGCCTCCATTTTGGTGGCAGATCAATTGGAAAAAGACCTCGAGCATATTGCCACTATCCAGAATGTTTCCAATATCCAGATCGGATTACACCCTTACCTGTATGCGTACTTCACGCATGGAGTCATCTCTCAGAGAGTAAGGTGGTTTTTCAAATACTTTAAGTGGGTAAAGCTGACAAAAGACTCTTCACTCCCGGTGACGGAGTACAAATTCCTGGACGACTCAGGAGAAGAAATAGAACTAACCGTAAAAAGCGAGACCGAATAGGTCCCGCTTTTTTTTATCAACTTTTATTAAGTGGAAATCAACTTTTAATAGTAGTCGAAAAATTAAAAAATGGATTGCCGATCCATTAATGGTCTTTTTATAAATTTTTCTCTTCTTTTTTTTGACTAAGCTGAAAATTTATTTTCTCAGGAGAAATCGAATAGAATTTTTGAGTCAAATGATAGATGATGCCTTCCGGATCAACCAAAAATAGGGTGTATTGCCACTTTTTAACCTCGATATTATTTTGCGTAACACTTCCCATTTGACCACCTGATGTAGATCCCACATTTGCGGAAGAGTGCCGGAAATTTACCTCTTGTGCAAATACCAAAATTTCTCCGCCCGGTTCAACTTCTACAGTTTTTGATGGCATTCCCCATTCCGAAATCAGATTTTCTTTGGATGAACCTACCCACTTGTTCATTAATTTTTTTTGGCCTGTACAAGAAGCAAGTAAGATGAAAACAAAAATTACGATTAGTCTTTTCATATTTAGATGCTTTTGCAACCTTAAAAATATATCAATTTTCACGGAATATTAAAAATAAAGTTTGACAGAAAGAAGTCTAAACTTACTTCGCCTTTGTTCTGCCCGCCTTTTGCAGTGTCTGCACTGACATACCAGTATTTCAAATTGTGACTTGCCTAAATATTTTCAGAGACATAATTAAATCAAAAAGTTCAAGATGCAATCCGGATTTTATTTTCCTTATCCGCCGCAAATGCCAAGCAGGCATTGATCATCTGTTCGTTAAGCTCCTCGAAATCATTCATAATTTCTTCTTTGCTCATGCCATTTGACATCCAATTCAAAACATCATAAACAGTAATCCTAGTCCCTTTGATACAAGGTTTGCCAAATCTTTTTTCTGCCCGAATTTCAATATATTCTTGATAGTTCATATTCTACGATTTTTCCAAACATTAAACCATTTGTTAATTTATGATTCTTAATTCAAAACATTTCACCTCACCCCATAACTCAATCGCATCGTAATCGAAGCGGTTTTTTCTTTGGAAGAGGTATTGAAAGTACCGCCCCAAGAATAGTCCTCGGCAGAATTTTGACCGGTAATCTGGAAGATTCCCATGTTGGCTGAAAGCAGGTTTCCGAGTTTGGAACCTGAGTTTTCGGCTATTTTTTCAGCCCTGACACGTGCATCTTCCGTGGCTTTGGATATCATTTCGATCTTGAGGCTTTCCAATTGGGTATAGTAATAGCGGGGAGGTTGGGAATAGAATTTCACTCCCTGAAGCAAGAGTTCAGTAATTTCCCTACTGATTTTTTCTACTTTATCCACTTCAGTCGATTCTATCGAGAGGGTTTGGTTGAGTTGGTATCCCAAGAAAGTCTGTCCTGTGAAGTTTCCGCTGCTGCTGTAGTTTTGTTGGTAAAGTGGGTTGGTGTTCACTGCTTGAAAAATGATTTTTTCCTTGGGAATGCCTTTGGAAACCAAATAATCTGTGACAGCCTTTCTGTCTTTCTCTAGATCAGAATAAGCTGTTTTGATATCAAAATTGTCCCTGCTGAAATTTCCCTCCCAAACTACCAAGTCAGAGGTAAAATTCTTTTCACCCAAACCGGTGACATCGACAGTTCCTGATTTCTTGTTTCTGTTTACGATCGAATTACCAAGAATTGCAGCGGAAACAATGATGGCAGTAGCAAAGATGATTGCGGTCAGGTGTTTTCTCATGGTTTGCATAGTTTGGAAATAATAAGAAAGTGATTCTTAAATTTAGAATAAAACAGGATGATTAACTTCAATTAAGTCAAATGATTTCAATTGACACTCATTCTATAATTTTTCTCAATTGGCTTTTCAAGATCCACTAGGTATCCGTTCACCACAGCGTATTTCAATACGCCGTCTTTTGAAAGGAAGAAGTTGGGACTTCCTCCTGTACGGATCCCAAAAGGTATTGAAGTGGCGTTTTTAAATACCAAAATCGGCAAGCCATGTAATTCTCTGGCTTCCGATTCCTTTACTTTGACGGCTAGATAACCGGATTTCAACAATTCCAAGGCTTTTTCTGCACTGATATCGGAGACTTTCGCAAAAGCAGTTTCATAAATTTTACCTTCTGTGATTTCCATTCCGCTTGCATCCAATTCTTCATAGCCATAGAAAATCGACAAATCACCCAAGTCGTCAATTCCTCCACTCACATAGAAAGCGCCATTGGCGTCTATTTCCCTTCTGCGAATACCCAAGTCAATTGGGTAGGACAATGAATCTTTTTCCATCGGAAGGTTTCTGATTACGACATCCATCAGCCTTGTCGCATTTTCGGGAATGGAGTCATATTCGTCCAAAGAATAATTCTCATAGGACTGATCGGCGATTTCTTCCATGGCATGCAGCATGATCATAAAATTCAGCTTGCGGATATATTGCTTTTCAGGATCGTTGGGATAGCCACCTGATTCTATCAAGATGGTACTTGTTCCCCATTTCTGGAAATTGTCCCCAAAAGCCCTTGGTTCAAAAGCATCGTCATATTTGCCCACATGACCGGGAGCGACAGCTTCCATCATCCTGTTCAACCCGACGATCACCTGCATGGCTTTTTTGCGGACATCATTGATCTCTGTTTCGAAATTGTAGGCAGGGGCCAAAACCGATATTGTCGCAGGTGTGGCTACTTCACCTGCCGTGTAGTAAGTCTGTTGGTCATGAAGGTTAAAACCAAATGCCGGGGAAAATGTGTCTCTGGCGTTTTTCAGGATTACTGCCTCAGGCGAAGCAAGTTTTACAGCATCTCTGTTGAGGTCAATGTCCAACGCATTTCTCCTCATCCAATTATCCATACCGTCGGGATTGACGATGGGAATAAAGCGGATGGTCAGCTTTTCCAACAGTTTATTTCTCAACTCATCCAAGCCATCATTTTCCCCTTCAAAAAAGTTGAAGAGGTCAAACAAGGCCATCGTCGCCGTGCTTTCATTGCCGTGCATCTGGGACCAAAGCATGACTTTGGTTTCGCCTGTGCCAATGGTCATCTGAAAGATTTCCTTTCCTTCTACGGACTTGCCGATTTCTTCCACAGCGAATTTACCTTTTCTGTCTTTGACCAAATGGATCACATCCGCATGCTTAAACCTGCGTTCTGTGATGCTTTTTTCCTGGTATTTCTCATAGGCAAGATCCAATTCGGTCACGTCAACAGGCGTCGATGCTGTTTCCGATTCTTTTGGCTGACAAGAAATGCTGAAGTATAAAATTGAGAAAAAGGCAATCAGGGAAATGGATTTCTGGTGTATTTGCATGGTATCTTAGTGATTGAAATTAATTGTCTAAGTTATAAACTTAGCCAAAAAAATAAATTTACTTTTGCCCATATTCCAAAATAAACCGAAATGAAGCTTTCTTTCTTTGTCCGCGATTTAGTTCTCAAACATACTTTTACCATCGCCCACCAAAGCCGTGATGTGCAGGATACCATCATCGTCAAGCTGGAAGATGGGGATTTTTATGGTTTGGGAGAGACGACGACCAACCCTTTTTATGGGATGACGGCGGAGAATATCTGCAGCAAACTCGAAGAAAGCAGAAGCATGGTAGAAAATGGCAATTGGTCTTCACCTGAAAAACTTTGGGAGATGGGCAAAGTTGTTTTCAAAGACAATCCTTTCGCCCAATGTGCTTTAGACTTGGCCGCTTGGGATATTTTTACCAAGAAAAAAGGAAAGAAATTGTACGAGTATTTGGGTTTGGACCCTCATGATATTCCTTTGACCAATTTTACCATCGGGATTGATTCCCTAGAAAAAATGGTAGCTAAGATGAAAGAAGTCGATTGGCCGCTGTATAAGATCAAACTTGGAACAGGCAATGACCTTGAAATCATCCGTGAACTGAGGAAGCATACCACTTCAAAATTCAGGATTGATGCCAACTGTGCTTGGACTGCGCAACAGGCGATTGCTTATTCGGAGGAACTCGCCCGACTCGGTGTCGAATTTATGGAGCAGCCTTTGGCAAAAGATGACCTCGAAGGAATGAAGGAAGTTTTTAAATATTCCAAACTGCCTGTGATGGCGGATGAAAGCTGCATCGTCGAATCAGACGTCAAAAAATGTTACGGACTTTTTCACGGAATCAATGTGAAGTTGGTAAAAGCTGGAGGAATCACGCCGGCCTTGAGGATGATCAAGGAGGCCAAGTCATTGGGCATGAAAACAATGGTCGGCTGTATGACCGAATCATCGATTGGCATCACGGCTATTGCCCATATTGCACCGCTGTTGGATTATGTGGACATGGATGGGGCGATGTTGCTCGCAGAGGACATTGCCAAAGGCGTGGCCATTACTCCCGATAGCGTGACTTTTCCTACGGGAAATGGTATCGGAGCGGAGTTGGTTTGAATGATTTGCGATTTTGTTTCCAATAGAAAAGTTATAAATTTCGAAATGAAGAAAATAGTTTTGTTTCCTGTATTTATTTTTATCTTGTTTGGATGTAAGTCTTCAAGTAATGAGTCCACAACTTCCAATTTAAAAACAATTACTCAAAATTTACCCAGTAGCACTTCGTCAGTTGACCTTACGAATTTTTTGGAAATTACCGAGGTAATAAAACTCAATACGACTGATTCGTCAATAATTGATTTTGTAAATAAGGTTCTTATCGATGAGGATTTGGTTTTTATTAAGGGAGGAAGTTCCGTCTTCAAGTTTGACAAGCAGGGGAACTTTCTGGGTAAACTTTCAAAAAAGGGAGGTGGGCCAGATGAATATACTAACCTAACAGATTTAATCATTTTGCCGGATCAAAAAAAAATTTGGGTATATGATTCCAATCAGCGGGCTATCTTTCAATATACCTATGACTTTGAATACGAGTTTGATTATGCCTTATCTTATCCACTTTTGGGATTGGAGCTACTTGAGAGTGGATTAGTTGGGACAGGTGGGTATTTGAATGTTTTGGATAAATTTTCTGGTCTGCACTTTTTTGCAGGAAGTAACTTGTCAACAGGTTACGAATTTTCCAAAAGTGAATTGAACTTTAATCCGGAAAAAGCCAAATACCTGCATATCAACAGACATGATTTTTTTTCAAAAACCATTGGCGGAGTTAATTTTGTGAATTCTTTTAACGATACTATTTATAAAATCAGTCCAGACTTTAGTGTTGCACCGGAATTTTATATTGATTTTGGGAATAAGAAAGTTACAGAGGAGGAATTGGTAGGAAAGGATTATACTTCAATCGTCGATGTATTTCAATATATCAACTCGTCAGAGAAATCATTCAATGTGGGTAATATTGTTAATCTGGAGAAAATACTCCTATACAATTTTTTCAATCAGGGACGTTCTTTTTTATCTCTCTTTGATAAAGGCTCGGATCAACTAAGTTCAGGCCAAAAAATCTTGTTTAGTTACCAAGATACAACTGTATTGGTTGATTTTTCAGAAGAGGTTTCATTTGGCAGTATCGGGAATAATCAAGGATATATGGTATTGCCTTCTGAATCAAGTGTTTTGGGGGATTCCCAATCTATTTTTAATGTCAAAGATGGCGATAACCCTATAATTCTGATTTTTAAAGAAAAATAAACTCATTTTTTCAATCAGAACTTTCTTACTCTGTCGCTTTCGTCAGTGTCTTCACTGACGTCTTCATTTAACCGAAAATTGAAGTGAGTGAAGACACTCACTTTGGCCAAAATTATTGGCTTGAATTTTAAAGAATCGCAATTTTTTCATCAATCAATCCAAAAGTGGAACTAGATAAGGACACTCAATTGGCATGGAGAATTGGTTTGAACATTTAAAAAATTGATGACAGATTTTATAACCCATTTTTTTAGATTAAAAATTTACTAATTAATTACAAGATTCATATCTGAAGGGAACATTAACTAGCGACCTGATACGTTTTATTTCTTCACAATCAAAGTTATTGTTCTCAAGAACCAATGTTCCTAATTTTTGAAGATTTTTGATGGATTCAGGTAAGGTGGTCAATTTGTTATTTGAAACATAAAGTGTACTAAGATTTGAAAGATCACCGATTTTTGGACTGAGTTCTTTTAGACCAATATTATTCATCGAAAGGATTTGCAAATTCTTATTTTCAAAGATATGGTCTTCCAATTGGAGTCCCTGGATATCATTTAGCCATAGCTGCCACAAACGGGGTATTGAACTCAGATCGGGTAATTTTTTTAATCTACTTCCCGAAAGGTTAATAATTATTAATTCTTTATTTGTCGAGAATGTTTGAGGAATTTCTGCGATTGGATTGTATGCCAATTCAATTATGTTTAGGGATCTGGAATCCTTGATGCCAACGGGAAATAGTGAGAGGTTATTATAATTTAAAGAGATAATAAACAATTTGGGGAGCTGGCTTAGGTCTGCTCCAAATTCAGTCAGGTTATTCGTTGATAAATCCAAGCGCTCTAGTGATTCCATTCCTGATAAATCAATGGGAAATGACGTGATTGAATTTCCCCTAAAACTGACATCTTTCAGATTCTTTAACAATCCAAAATCTTTTGGTATAGATTCCAATTTACATTCGTTAATTGTTAGCAGTTCAAGGTTTACCAGCCCACCAATTTGGGAAGGTAAACTTTCCAAATTTGACCTATATATTCCCAATTCCCGAAGTGCCTTCAAATTTCCGATGCTCCCTGGTAATCCAACCAGATTTGATTCCCAGATTTGAAGTAAAGAGAGGCTTGAAAGGTTTCCCAAACTTTCCGGGAAATCCCTAAAATTTCCACCCCAAATTATCAGCGAATGCAGTTTGGAAAGGTTTCCAATACTTTCAGGAATTTCTATTAAAGAATTTTCGGTTGTTATTGCAAGTGTTTGAAGGTTTCGCAATTCACCAATCGACTCCGGCAACTTTGTCAAATTCGGCAGTACGATCCATAAACCCTCCAGATTTTCCATTTTCCCGATCTCCTCTGGTAAAGTAGTGAGGTCACCCTCATTTTCTACATAGATTGCTAATTGTCTTGCGGACTTAGGATTTTTCAATGCTTCTTCCAAAGAATGGAAAACTTTAAGCTCCAAGGGGGATTCAATCGGGTCTTCTATTTGATTACAAGCGAGGAGAAAAATGACTGGAATAATTCTAAAGAATTTCTTCATAGTAAAAATATTAAGGATTCCTCTTTATAGTAAAAATACTTTTTAAGTTGATAAAACCAAAACTTCAACAACCCAAAGGATAAAATTTTATAAATGTCAATCTGTCAATAACATCTGTTGCCGTCGTCAGTGTCTTCACTGACGGCCTCCACAATTCAACCTCAACCTTTATCCAACCGAAAAAGGAAGTGAGTGAGGACACTCACTTTTGCCCGAAGAATTCGCTTGGGTCTTTAAACAATGGTTTTAAAAAACCGCTGACAGTTTTTGTAAGCTAATTTTTCCAATTGCCCTTTAGGAAGAAGATCTGAAAGTTCATCCAAAAAGGAGGGATATTTGGAGGCGTCCTCTACCAATGGAAAATAAAACGGATGGCGCTTTTTGTCAGGGAAATCCTTGGTATAAAAGAAATCTGCACCGAAACAGAGACAATCTTCCCCGCCGATTTCGATTCCGTGTAGGATATGGTCGATGATTGTTTCGGGATTTTGATCATCCAAAAATGACCTCAGAAAGTTGATGCCGATAATTCCTTTCCTCCTGATTACCTCTTGGGCAAATTCATCCGTAAGGTTTCTCTTGTGGTTCCAGATACTCCTCATATTGGAATGACTCGCAATGACCGGAATTTGAAGCTTGTGGGTATCGATATGGTTTAGAATTCCTTCCGCCAAAAGATCAGAAGTATGCGACAGGTCGATGGCGATTTTCCTGTCTGAGATATAATCCAAGATTTTCTTTCCGTCATCTTTTAAGCCGATGCCTTCGGTGTAATTGCCGCCTCCAAACCTGTTTTCGGTATGGTGAGTCAGGCTGATGTAAACAATTTTAGAAGTCAGCTTGATCAGGTTTTCCAATTGCTCAAAAGCTGCCGCAATCGGTGCTTTTTCGTCAGCCAATCCTGCAGCATTTTCCACCGCTGCGATCAGACCGATCTTACTGTCCAAATCCATGCTTTCCAAAAAAACTTTGTCAACCTGAGAAACGTCCTTTGCGAAATCTTTGAGCATCATCCTGTACTTTTCTGCTTGGCGGGTTGCGGATTCCATGCTACCTGCAGCTACATCGGTGTAGATGGCACAGACCTGCATTTTGACATTTCCTTTTTTCAACAAAGGCAGCGCACAGGCAATGTCGCTGGATTTGTCAGGAGCTGCATTTGGGATTTTGGCCAGGTAGGATAGGATGTCGCAATGGGTATCGATGATGGGAAGATTCATAAATCAGAAGGATTGAACCTCAAAGTAAGGCATAAAATGAGAGTTTTTTTATACTTTTAAAATTCATTCAAATTGAAAAACTATACTGATCGATCGGAGTTCTTTCCATTTTAGAGTCGACTTCCAGCTTAGTATCAACCAATATCCAATATCAATGAGTATCTGGTTGAAAAAGATTCAAGTTCAAAACTAATTTGCAGCCAAATCGAATCCATATTTAAAAACCAATATAAAAATGCCAATTTCCAAACCTATCAATTTTAAAAAGTGGATCGAAGAAAACCGTCACCTGCTCAAGCCACCTATCGGAAATCAGGTAATCTATCAGGGCAATGACGATTTTATAGTCATGGTAGTCGGCGGACCAAATTCGAGAAAAGATTTCCACTATGATGCTGGCGAGGAATTTTTTTACCAGATCGAAGGTGACATTACACTCAAAGTCGTCGATGAAGGCGAAGTAAAAGATGTGCTTATTAAAGAAGGTGAAATGTTCCTCCTTCCGGCTAGAATGCCCCATTCTCCGAGAAGACCTGCGAATACGATCGGGTTGGTTTTTGAGCGGTACCGAAGAGCGGGCGAAAAAGATGGTTTTATCTGGCATTGTGAAAACTGCGGAAATAAGCTCTATGAGGAGTATGCCGAGATCACCGATATCGTCAGCCAACTTCCACCAATCATGGAGCGGTTTTGGAGCAACCCCGAGAATACCACCTGCAAGAAATGTGGGACGGTGATGCAAAAATAATTGACCCAATTTCTAAATTCATGGTGAAAGGTACATCCTAAAAATTCAATTCTCCCCTTTCATTGTCCTTATATAAAATCAAACTTTTGGGACTTTTTTCTACATAAAAGTTTATGATATTTTGTTGGCTTTCAAAATTTGAAATCAGGACATCATTTTTGATTTCCACTTTTTT
Source organism: Aquiflexum gelatinilyticum (assembly GCF_024741135.1). GTDB lineage: Bacteria > Bacteroidota > Bacteroidia > Cytophagales > Cyclobacteriaceae > Cognataquiflexum > Cognataquiflexum gelatinilyticum. The sequence goes on along the minus strand of NZ_JANSUY010000002.1, from coordinate 83,895 downwards.
GGGAACAGGTACACCTGTTGCTTCCAAATAGAACCAAGCCGCTTCCTCCTCTATTTCATAACCCAAATAAGTGAGGCTGGCTTTTTGGCCATTGACCTTGATTTCGTTTTTCTCCAAAAGATAAACTTGTACCATTTTCTCCAGGTCAGCTTTATTCTTTGGATTTAGGAAATCCACTTTGGTATTGAATTTTTCTCCCAAAGCAGTTTCCAAATCATCCCAAAAAATCTTTTGGGCAATTTCAAGACTTTGGTCAGTAGGATTATAGCGGATCTCGGTCAGACTGATATAGAAAGGATGAAATAAAGCCTTCAAGCCTAAAATGATTATGAAAATGTAATTGAATTGCATTTGGGTCACCATATTTTATTTTCTTTGCAAATTAGACAGAAATCAAATAGTCTTGTGCGCCTTTTGGGCACAATAATCAAAAAACGCAAATGGGACAGTTTCAGCTGTATTTTCAATTAGGAATTCAACATATATTAGACATAAAAGGATTTGACCATATCCTCTTCGTGGTGGCGCTTTGCGCGATCTACGTGACGAGGGATTGGAAAAAAATCTTGATTTTGGTTACCGCATTCACCATTGGTCACTCGATTACCTTGGCTTTGGCAACGCTGAAGTTGGTAAAAGTCAATTCTGATTGGATCGAATTTCTGATTCCGGTTACCATTGCAGTGACTGCAGTGAGCAATATTTTCAGCCCAAAACCAAGTTCGGGCAGAGGCATTCAGATCAATTATGTCTTCGCGCTTTTCTTCGGACTGATTCACGGACTTGGTTTTTCCAATTACCTCAGGTCACTGTTGGGGAAAGAAGCATCGATTTTCCAACCGCTGTTAGCGTTTAACCTAGGTCTAGAAGTCGGTCAATTGGTTATTGTGACCATTACAGTGGTAGTGGCAGGATTGCTTGTTGGTATTGTCGGCGTAAACAGAAAAGATTGGGCATTGGTTATCTCTTCCATAGTTTTGGGGATGGCGATCATGATGATGATTGACACCAAGTTTTGGTAAGAAACTAATTATCACCTTTTGTAAAAAATTGAACACATCATTTATAAAAAAAGTATTAATTGGAGTTTGGATTACCAAATGGTGTTACGTCTTTCTGAACCGTAGCTTGCGAAGGTGAAGAATCTCTAAAAGAGAGACTCTTCGTTTCACTCAGAGTGACGGCTCCGATTATGGCCTCATTGGTATCTAGGTTTCGCCCATTTCAGTACAAAAATCAATATGAAAAGAATCTTATCAGCAGCAATTATTGCTTTTAGCTTAATGCTCTCCCTGCCTGTTTTGGCACAATGGTCAGAGCAAAACCATGCAGAGCGTTTTGAGCAACTCGGTCCCATGCTTCGCAGCCCAAATGTGTACCGCACTGCATCCGGTGCTCCGGGACATCAGTATTGGCAGCAAAAAGCCGATCACGAAATCCAAGTGGAACTGAATGACGAAAACCAATCCATCAAAGGTTGGCAGAAAGTAACGTACTACAACAATTCCCCTGACCCGCTCAAATACCTTTGGATCCAACTCGACCAAAACGAAAGAGCCAAAGATTCCAATACTCCAAAAATTGCACAAAGCAATATCAATAACAGGATGAATCTCCGTCAATTGGAAGGAATTCTTTGGCATGACCTGGATTTGGGTTACAAAATCCTTTCTGTGAAAGACCTTTCCGGAAAAGACATTCCGATCACCATTGTCAAAACCATGATGCGTGTTGATTTGCCGCAGCCGCTGATGCCCGGTCAGAAGACAGAATTTACCATGGACTGGACTTTCAATATCCATGACAGGATGAGCTTCATCGGCGGACGTCCCGGATATGAATATTTTGAAAAAGACGGAAACTACCTCTACACCATGGCGGAATGGTTTCCAAGAATGGCTGTTTATTCAGATTTCCAGGGATGGCAACACAAGCAATTCGTCGGAAGAGGGGAATTTGCTTTGACATTTGGAGATTACAAAGTGAAGATCACCGTTCCTGCTGACCACATGGTGGGTTCTACCGGGGTTTTGCAAAATGCAGACAAAGTGCTTAGCGCAACAGAACTCGACCGTTGGAAGGCTGCACAGAAGACTTTTGACACGCCTGTTGTCATCCGTACCCAAGCTGAAGCAGAGAAATTAGAAAAGACCAAAGCCAAAGACAAAAAAACCTGGGAATTCCATGCTGAAAATGTGAGGGATTTTGCCTGGACTTCTTCCCGAAAATTCATTTGGGATGCCATGGCTGTGAAGCAAGGTGGTAACGAAGTAATGGCTATGTCTTACTATGCAAAAGAAGCCAATCCGCTCTGGGGACAATATTCTACCAAAGTGGTTGCCCATACTTTGAAGTCTTATTCTTCAAGAACTTTCGATTACCCTTATCCAGTGGCAATCTCCGTGGAGGCGACCAACGGTATGGAATACCCGATGATCTGCTTCAACTATGGACGTCCCGATGCGGATGGCACTTATTCTGATGCAGTCAAATACGGCATGATTTCGGTGATCATTCACGAAGTGGGACACAATTACTTCCCGATGATCGTCAACTCAGACGAAAGACAATGGTCTTGGATGGATGAGGGTTTGAACACATTTATGCAGTTCCTAGCCGAGCAGGAGTGGGACAGAGACTATCCATCAAGAAGAGGTCCTGCCCACAAAATTGCTCCTTATATGGCGAGTGAAAAAAGCACCCTCGAGCCGATCATGACCAACTCAGAAAATATCATCCAATTCGGACCAAATGCGTACGCAAAACCTGCAACGGCATTGAACATCCTGAGAGAAACCATCATGGGCAGAGAGCTTTTTGACTTTGCTTATCAGGAATATGCGACTCGTTGGATGTTCAAGCACCCGACTCCGGATGATTTCTTCAGGACAATGGAAGATGCCTCAGGAATAGATTTGGACTGGTTTTGGAGAGGTTGGTTCTATGGTACCGAGCCGGTTGACATTTCTTTGGAAACAGTAAACTGGTACAAACTCGATAACAGAACTCCTGCAGAGAAAAAGGCAGACCAAAAGAAAGCCTTTGACAAAGAGGAAACTTACATCAGCAAAGAGTACAACCAAAAAGACATTCCGCAAACTGTGGTGGAAGCGGATCCAAGTACCAAAGACTTTTACAATTCATACAATCCCTTTTCTGTAACGCCGGAGGATGAAAAAGCCTATAAGGATTTCATGGCAAGCCTCAATCCAAAGGAAAAAGAGTTGGTCAACTCAGGCATGAATTTCTACGAAATGAAATTCAAGAATGTAGGTGGATTGGTGATGCCATTGATCATCCAATTCAATTATGCAGACGGAACTTCTGAAGTGGAAAGAATCCCTGCCGAAATCTGGAGATTGAATGAATCAGGGGTCAGCAAGGTATTTGCCAAGAAAAAAGAGGTGAAAAGCATCGTCCTCGATCCATACCGTGAGACCGCTGACATCGACGAATCCAACAATACCTGGCCAAGACAGTATGCGCCAAGCAGGTTTGAGATGTTCAAAGGAGGAGGAAGAGTGAGAGGCGCTTCTGCTGGAGACAATCCAATGAAGAAAGCGGCTTCTAAGAAGTAAGCAGTCTCAGTTTGCAGTAATCAGTTTTTGATAGCGTCATCCTGAATGAGGCACGACTGAAGGATCTCATTAGGAAATGTTCAGTTGACCAAAAAGAAAAATGAAAGGGAAGCAGGTATTCAATCTGCTTCCCTTTTTTTTTATTTGTCAAACCCCCAATACAATAGAAGCATCGATATCCAATTTCCGACTTATTTCCCTCGCTATTTTTAAAGTGGGTTCACTCTTCCCATTGAGATATTCGCTGATTCTTGAGGTACTGACACCGAGTAATTCTGAAAGATTTTTTTGATTTAAGCCCCTCTCATTCATTCGAAGCTTTATAATTTCAGAAAGTGGCGGGGCTTCAATAGCATAGTTTCTTTCTTCGTAATCCGCCACCAAATCCGAAAGTAGGTTTAATTCCAAGTATCCTTTAGCATCCTGATTTTCTATATTTTCGGGAACGGAAAGAAGCTCCTCAATTCTTTCAATAATGGCATTATATTCTTTTTCTGTCTTGATCATGATTCAGATATTTTGAATGTCCTTTATTTTGTCGTATTGCGCATGGGTACCAATAAATCTGATGTAAATCTTCTGTGCATTAAATGAAATGATCGCAATTAAACGATAGGTGTTGCCTTTGATATTGAATACAAATCTTTGATTGCCAACATAGTCTACAGAATTGAAGTCTTTCTTTATATCCAACAGTGATTTCCATTCTCTTTTACTGCTCACTGAATACCAAAGGCGTAAGGGAATATCAGCGTCTGCATGTGTCTCAGAAAATTCTTTGATCCTTTTAAAAGTTATTATACGCATGTATAAAAGTAAAACAAAATGTTCTAAATTTCAAAATAAAATTACAAAAAATAAAATTTATATCCTTTTTTTCAGGTGGAAAAAATACTGACTTTCCTCCCTTTGCGGAGAATGGCGATGGCACCAAGCGTAATTACATGCACCTTTTTATTTTTTTGAATTTGTAATTCAAATGACCTGGAACTATCTTTCGTTTGAACGTATGGTTGAATAGTCCAATTGCATCCCGAGAATTTTCTTGGATGGATGGATAAAGGATAATAATTTCATCCGTGATGGCCCGCTGGATACACCCAGTCCTAGCATCAGACGTTTGACTACGACCAAAGAAGGATTGATTGACCTTGAAATTTGCGTTTGAATATTCGACCTCAGTAAACCTAATTCTTTATGCACATAGTTCTTGCAATCACCTTACAGTCTGAAAACTCACATTTTTATGCAACTCTAAAAAACGAGGGTCTCCTTATTTCCAGGTTATATACCATGTTGATGAGAAATGCCGGTATCAAGGGTGTCAATAGGATAAATATTGAATTCTCACCTAAATTCGAAAAAACGCGTATTGACCCATTAATGTACTCGGTTTTATCAGTTTATTGGCCTTTCCATCCAGAAGAGGATTTGGATGAAACCAACGAATTAAAAAGGTGGCATTCAATAACAAGGGAATTGTCGAAAGTCTTGAAGGAGATATTTCAAAAAAACGATTGGGAAACCAAGGTGATCAGAGACGCTGAAAAGGCTTTGTTATCTTCTGGGTTCGAGCATCGTTTCGAACTGATAAAAGAAAAAAGTTCTCCAAACCGAAAGCTAAGAGCGCGAGTAACCTTAAATCCAGGACTGAATTCAAATGATATTTTTGCCGAAATATTTAAGGGAAAGGAATCGATTAAGGAAGTTTTGCTTTTTAAGCTTGATACAACTGAATTTGATTACTCAATATTGTCAAAAAAAATCGAATGGATAAATGACACATTGGTATCTATCATCGGATTAAACGGGGAGGTAGTTTTCAAAATCAATGTTGAGGATTTTAGTGTTGAAAGAGATATTAGCCCGAAAGGGAATTCGGTAGAGTACATCAAGGAAGAGTTGTTGATTCTAGACTCAAATACACCGAAAACAATTGTGTTAAACATTCTAAAAAAGCGTCTTCCTGAGTCATTACATAAGTTTATTGCATAAGAATGGAGGTAGCCTAATTGGGCGAAGATTGGCATTGACTCTAGGCGTTTGTAATTAAGCCTTCATTTAAAATGAATTTTAATTCAATTTACCGAGAATTATCTTTCAAATGGGAGATTCTAATTTGAACCCAATTGCAAGTAGGTAAGGATAAAAGGGTGCAATTTCAAATTACACCCTGTACTAGTGCCATATCCCATCCACTCTTTATCCAAATCCATTGGCAAATTCCAACCAAAAGCCTGTAATTTGGTTCTCTTTAAAATTATAAAGAATTCAAAACAGAAATGAGTAAAAATAAAGCAAAAATCGGTGTGCTATTGGTCAACCTCGGGACTCCCGACAGTACAGCCACCGGCGATGTCAGAAAATATTTAAGGGAATTTTTGATGGATGGAAGGGTGATCGATTTTCCATTTATTCCAAGATGGGCATTGGTCAACCTCATCATCGCACCTTTCCGTGCCCCAAAATCCGCACATGAATACCGCAAACTTTTTACCGAAAGGGGTTCACCGCTGATGTACCATACAGTAGACCTGACCGAGAAACTCATCAAAGTCCTAGACCCTGAAAAATACCATGTGGAATTTGCCATGCGCTATCAGACGCCAAGTATCGAACAAGGCCTGGAAAAGCTGAACAAAGCCAATGTTAAAAAAATCATCGTACTGCCTCTTTTTCCGCAATACGCTTCCGCTACAAACGGTTCTGTCGTAGACAAGGTCATGGAAATCGCCCGTACCTGGCAGATCATCCCAAACATCACTTTTATCAACAACTTCGTCGATCACCCGCTTTTTGTGGAGGCTTGGGCCGAATTGGGAAAAGAAATGATGGAAAAGGAAGAATACGATACTTACCTTTTTTCTTACCATGGACTGCCCGAGCGACAGATCCGAAAAGGTTCTGTGGATGGATACTGCCAACTCAGTGACAAATGCTGTGGCAACTATACCAAGAAAAACCAGTTCTGCTACCGCGGTCAGTGCTTCCATACCACAAGATTGATCGCTGCCAAATTGGGTTTGCCGGAAGATAAAGTAGTCACCTGCTTCCAGTCCCGGCTCGGCAAAGACCCTTGGATCAAACCCTATACCGAAGACCTGATCAAGGAATTATCTTCAAAAGGAGTAAAAAAAGTACTCGTTTTCTCACCGGCTTTTGTGGCGGATTGTTTGGAAACTACCGTGGAAGTAGGAGAAGAATACAAGGAGCAATTTGAAGAGCTTGGCGGTGAAAAATGGGACCTAGTGCCCAGCTTAAACTCCCGGGACACTTGGGTAGCCTGTGTCAAGGATTTAGTGGAGGAAAATTCGTGAAAGATTGCAAAATTTTAAGATTCCTTCTATCACATTGTCTTGGCTCTCGGTTCTCGTATCTTGGCTTTATTGAAAAAAAGGAACCACCAATAATATCTGCCTTAGTTGACTCCCAAACCCCAACCCTTCTACAAAAAACCTTGGTTCCTGATCTTGGGGATTTTGTTGGTTTCCTTTAATCTGAGGCCTTCGATCACCGCCGTCGGACCATTGATTCCAATGATCCGGGAGGATTTGGGCCTTTCCAATGGTTGGGCAGGATTTCTCACCACCTTGCCGCTGCTTACTTTTGCGACTTTTTCTCTTTTTTCGGCAGCCATAGGAAAGCAACTCGGCAATTCAAAAGCCATCCTTTATGCCTTGGTCCTGATCCTTTTAGGAACAGTCATAAGGGTTCAGGGCGGACCGGAATTGCTTTTTATCGGAACAGGCCTGACCGGAATCGGGATTGTCATCTGCAATGTGTTGTTGATTCCCTTGATCAAGCACCTTTTGCCAACCCAGATCGGGCTGATTACTGCATCCTATACCACAGGTATGAGTTTATTTGCTGCCGTGGCATCCGGAATTTCTGCCCCGATGGCCATTGACTTGGGTTGGGGATGGAGAGGATCGCTGTTGACTTGGGCGGGATTATTGGTATTGGGGATTTTGATTTGGTGGCCTCAGGTCAAGCTTCATCCCAAAAACAAAAAGACTGCAGATACCCATGCAAAGGTAAATGTCTGGAAATCGAGCTTGGCATGGAACATCTGCCTATTTATGGGCGTGCAGTCTTTGCTGTATTTCACCATCATTGCCTGGCTTCCTGACATGCTGGTTTCGAGGGGGTTTTCAGCAGTTGAGGCTGGATTGATTCTTTCTATCATGCAGATGATCGGACTGATCGGATCATTTTTGGCTCCGATGATTGCGGTTCGGTTCAAGGACCAAGTCGGCATCGTCGTGGTGATAGGTTGCATGTATCTGATCGGTTTTTCCTCACTTTTCAGTCAAACACATTGGGTGAATTATGCCGGACTTGCCTTGGCGGGATTGGGATTGGGTTCAAGTGTCTCCCTTGCCTATACCCTGATCGGATTGCGAACCCACCATCAAAAAACCACCGCCTCACTTTCAGGAATGGTCCAATCCACCGGCTATTACCTTGCAGCTTTGGGGCCGCTAGTTTTTGGGATTACTTTCGATATTTTTCACGATTGGGATTTTTTGATTTACCTGATGCTTACCTGTTCGGTTCTGTTTATCTATTTTGGATCAAAATCTGGAGTTGCCAAAGTCATCTGATTTCGAAAAAGCGAATTGTCAAAATCTCCTTTAAAGTTTAATGGCTTGGTGTTCAGTTTAGCCTATTGTCGTCCGTGGTCTGTGGACAGTGGACAAAAATCAAAGAATATTCTTTGGTTTCCAACGTTTCCAACTTGTGAAGCTGTTACCTTTGTAAATAAAAATAAATTGCGATGCAAGAGTACTTTACTTCAATGGGAATTCCACCTGAAGTATTCAATTACCTGATTATGCCTTTCCTGATATTCTGCGCTAGGGTGATGGATGTGTCTATCAATACGCTCAGGATCATGTTTGTCATGAACGGCAAAAAGAAAATCGCGCCAATTTTGGGTTTTTTCGAGTCCTTGATCTGGCTTTTGGCTATTGGGCAGATTTTTCAGAATGTCAACAATCCCATGTCCTATGTGGCTTACGCAGGAGGCTTTGCGATGGGAACATTCGTTGGGATGACCATCGAAGAAAAACTCGCTTTGGGAAGAGTTTTGGTTCGTGTGATTACTCCTGAACCCATGCCGGCTTTGATTGAATACATGAAAGAAAAGAATTTCAGGTTTACCTCTGTGGGTGCTGAAGGACGTTATGGAAAAGTGAATTTACTCTTCACGGTCATGAAGCGGGATGACCTCACTGGCTTTATCGGAAAAGTAAAGTCGATCAACGACAAAGCATTCTACACCATCGAAAGCGTCAAAAGAATCAGTGAAGACGACCTCAATGTGATGGAAGACAGACCGAGATTTACCACGAAGGTGTGGAGTAGGGTGAGGAAGTAGAGGTTGAAAATGTTAGAAGGTTAAAAAGTTGGAAGGTTATAAGGTTATCGAAGACGAAATAAAATCCATCTCCGATTTTTTTGTTATTCCCTTTCTTGCTCGGAAAACATCAAATTCTACTTTAACTTCCACTTCGGTCCAATATCCACCAAAATATCAAATATCCATCAATATCTTTTTCTTTAGGGTTTCGCCTGCGGAATAAAACTCATCAGTTCTTTGGCGGCCCCGTCGAGTAAGGTTAGTTTGTTTTTGTTGACTTTGAAGTTGGCCACTTGGGACAGGGCGGAGGTGAAATCTTTTTCTCCATCTCCCGGACAGGCTTTTCTGGTCATGGCTCCTGGATCTAATTTGAGGGAAGTTCCCTCAAGGTTGAAGTTGCCGTTGAAATTATTGCATCCGGCAAACCCTGCCAATTTTCCACCTTCCTGAAAATTGAGAAAAGGTAAGCCTCCGGCAAACTTTGCAGGATCCAATGCTTTTCCCAACATGGAGTTCAGCACCCAATTGTTTCCGGTCAAAAGACTCAGCGGGTTCAAATTTCCAACCGAGCTACAGGAAGATAAACCCAATAAAATCGTCAAAATAAGGATACCTGATAATTTTTTCATAAGATTACATGTGAAGAGTTGACCTAATTTAGTGACGGAATTCCAAAAAAATCAAATTTCAATCCTTTATTTTAACCTGATGACAATTACGCCATTTCAAATTGAAAACGAATTACCTTGGGAGGAGGCCGATCAGGGAATCCAAAGGAAAATGTATGGTCATGATGAGCAGGTCATGATGGTCAAAGTCAAATTTGAGGCTGGCGCGGTCGGTAAGCTACACAGCCACCCTCATAGTCAGGTGACGTATGTGGAAAGCGGTGTTTTTGATATGACCATTGGTACGGAAACCAAAAGGATCAAAACCGGGGAAGGGTATTATGTCAAGCCACATGTGATGCATAGAGTGGTGTGCATCGAGCCGGGGGTGTTGATCGATGTGTTCAGTCCCTTTCGGGAAGATTTTTTTGGGACGAAATAAAAATAGCGCTTACCTGCAGACCTAGCTGTTTTCCTTTTCCAAATATTATTCTGGCTTTATGGTTAAATTTATATTAAGATTTTTTCATTTTGACTGATAAAATGGTAATAAAAGTCTCAATTCTTTAAAATAACAACAAAACATTTTTGCATTTCGGGAAATTGTCCTTAAGATTGCCGCATCAAAAAAAGCATTCTATGTTTTTCACAGCAAATGAACTCATCAATTTGAACCTCTCCCTTGCAGGAGACAGCTGTGTTTTGGGTGGATGTACCTCCATGTTTTTTACCACCACCACCATTACGGGTTAATTCCCGTTTTCAAATCCATATAGACCCCTTATCTTTAGGTCCATTTTGGACCTCAACAGCATATTATATACGCCAAAATCAAAAAATTCATTTTTATGAAAATCTTAAAATTCGGAGGATCGTCAGTAGCCAATCAGGAAAATATCCGGAAGGTGTTTCAGATCATTAAGAAACAGGCCAAAAAGGATGAAATTGCAGTTGTTTTTTCTGCATTGGGAGGCGTCACGGAAGTTTTGCTCCGCAGTGCGGTCAAGGCCCGCGAAGGTGACAAATCCTACACCGATGAGATCAAGGTTTTGGAAGACAGGCATTATGATTTGGTCAGGCAACTGATACCAATTCAGCAGCAATCCACAGTCCTGACTTACGTCAAAGTTCGCTTCAATGAATTGGAGGACCTTTTCCACGGTATTTACCTGATCAAAGAATGTTCTCCAAAGACTTTGGATTATGTGGGGAGTTTTGGCGAAAGGCTGTCGGCTTTTGTTTTGGCAGAAGCCTTGAAAGTCGAAGGTTTGAATACCCACTACCTTGATGCAAGAGAGGTCATCCGTACCAATAACCGCTTTGGGAATGCCAAGGTGGATTTTCCGGTCACCAATGACTTAATTCAGGATTACTTTCATTCCCATCCCGGGATGAAAATCATCACTGGCTTTGTGGCCTCAACCGAAAAAGGCGAAACCACCACGCTAGGCAGAAGTGGCTCGGACTATACTGCTGCGATTTTTGCCTCAGCGCTTACTGCAGATACATTGGAGATTTGGACAGATGTGTCCGGCGTGATGACTTCGGATCCAAGGCTCGTATATTCCGCTTTCACTATTCCACAGTTGACGTACAACGAGGCCATGGAGCTTTCCCACTTTGGGGCTAAAGTGATTTTTCCGGCTACCATGCAACCTGCGATGCGCAAGGGAATTCCGATTTATATCAAAAATACCTTTGAACCAGAGCATCCTGGAACCCTGATCAACAGTGACGCGCCAACCGGAAAACTGATCAAGGGGATTTCTTCTTTGGCAGGAATATCGCTTTTGAATATTCAGGGAGCGGGGTTGATGGAGGTGGTAGGCGTAAGCAGGAGGGTTTTTGGGGCTTTGGCAGACGCAGGAGTCAATATTATTTTGATCAGTCAGGCTTCTTCCGAACATAGCATTTGCGTAGCGATCAAAACCAATGAAGTGGCTTTGGCCAAAGAAGGAATAGAAAAGGAATTTATCAATGAAATCCGAAACGGGGAAATGGATCCTGTTGTGGTGGTTTCTGAGATGGCGGTAGTAGCGGCAGTGGGAGAAAACATGAAACACAATCCCGGTGCGAGTGGCAGGATGTTTATGGCTTTGGGCAGAAACAATGTCAACGTATACGCCATTGCTCAGGGAAGCTCAGAATTGAATATCTCTGCGGTAGTCTCCCAAGCTGACCTTCAAAAAGCCCTTAACGCGCTCCATGAGGCATTTTTCCTTTCAGAAAACAAAGTGTTGCACGTCTTTTTGGTGGGAGTTGGATTGATAGGAAAGGCTTTGATCAAGATGATTTCCCTGCAAAGAAAGAAACTTCAAAAAGAAAACGATTTGGATGTGCAGATCCACGGCATTGCCAATTCAAGATTCATGGCTTTCCATGAAGATGGTTTTGACCTGGCTAATTGCCCTGCACCTGAAGACGCCAAAGGTGCACAGCCAATGGATTTGCAGAAGTTCATCAAACAGATGGAGGACATGAACTTCTCCAACACGGTTTTTGTGGATTGTACTGCAAGTCAGGAAGTGGCAGATACTTACGAACAGGTTTTGGAAGCCAAAGTAGCCATTGTCACTCCAAACAAAAAAGCCAACTCAGGTTCATTGGAGAATTACAAATCCTTGAAAAAACTCGCTTACAAGCGGGGAGTGAAGTTTCTCTATGAAACCAACGTGGCTGCAGGCCTTCCGGTCATCAACACCCTTCAGGACCTCATGCTGAGCGGAGACAAGGTGTTGCGGATAGAAGCAGTGCTGAGCGGATCGATGAATTATATTTTCAGCGAATTGGAAAAAGGAGCGCCTTTTTCGGAAGTGGTCAAAGTTGCCAAGGAAAAAGGCTATACCGAACCGGATCCAAGGGATGATTTGAGTGGCATGGATGTGGGTAGAAAAATCCTGATTTTGGGAAGGGAAGCCGAGCAGGACTTACACTTTGAAGATATTACTATTCAAAGTATGGTACCGGAAGATTGCAGGGAAACAGCCTCAATAGACGAGTTTTTTGTCAAACTTCAAGCGCACGATGGTGAGTTTGCCCAAATGCTGGAAACCGCCAAATCCAAAGGTGAGAAGCTCAGGTTTATGGCAACTTTGGAAAACGGCAAAGCAAAAGTGGGTTTGAATTCTCTTGACAGCACGCATCCTTTTTATACTTTGAAAGGATCTGACAATATGATCTTGTTTACCACAGAGCGCTACCATGACTTCCCGATGATCATCAGAGGTCCGGGTGCAGGTGCAGATGTGACAGCCGCCGGTGTATTTGCAGATGTGATACGGTTGGGTAATTTCTCCAGATAATGGGACAATCCGTAACTGCTTTCGCCCCGGCAACTGTCGCCAATGTGTCCTGCGGATTTGATATCCTGGGATTTGCCATCGATAGATTGGGCGACAAGGTGTCGGTTTCATTCAATCAGGAGGGGATATTGAGAGTAACAGGAATCGAAGGGGATGAAGGAAAACTTCCTTTGGAACCGGAGAAGAATACCTGTTCTGTAGCCATTCAGGCCATGCTCAACAAATTGGGTTCGAAGCAAGGCATTGATATTTTCCTTGAAAAAGGATTGCCGCTTGGTTCAGGAATGGGTTCCTCGGCTGCAAGTGCTGCAGCGGCATTGGAAGCTGCGAATGTGCTTTTGGGCAATCCATTTACCAAAGAAGAGTTGGTTCCATTTGCAATGGAATCAGAGCGGATCGCTTGCGGTTCGGCCCATGCGGACAATGTTGCACCTTCTATTTTGGGAGGTTTTGTGTTGATCAGGGATTATGATCCATTGGATATGGTGAAGCTTCCGGTTCCCGAAGGCATTTTCTGTACCTTGGTACATCCCCATATTGAATTGAAAACATCCGATTCGAGAAGTGTACTGCGCAAACAGATTTCTTTAAAAGAGTCCGTGATGCAATCAGGAAATATTGCCGGGTTTATAGCGGCATTGTATAAGTCAGACTTGGCTTTGCTCAGCAGGTCATTGAAAGATGTCATCGCAGAGCCTTCCCGTGCATTGCTGATTCCGGGATTTTATGAATTGCGGGATGCAATCAAGTCCATCGGGTCTTTGGGCTCGGGAATATCAGGTTCAGGACCGACCATATTTGTCCTTTCTCCAAATGGTGACATCGCACATGAGGCAGGTGAAAAAGCCAAAGAAGTATTCCAAAAAATCGGCCTTGGTGTCGATGTGTATGTCTCGGAAGTGAATAAGCGGGGAGCATTCATAGTATCAAGATAAAAGTATCAAGTATCAAGAAGCGAGATGCGAGAAGCGAGAAACGAGAGCTGATAATTTCAGAATGGTGAATTCGTAATGAAGAATGACGGGACTAGATAACAATACAACCAACCTAACCCGATAACCCGACAACCTGACAACGCGCAGCAGACAACAATTACAACCAAGAGATTCTTCGCTCCACTCAGAATGACGGATCCCCAATCTGATAACGCGTAGCAGACAGCCTGACAACAATTACAACCACTACAACAATTACAACCCTTTATGCACTTCTACAGCACCAACAACCCCAACCATATAGTCAGCCTCAAAGATGCCGTGGTCAAAGGACTTGCTCCGGATCAGGGATTGTATATGCCTACGGAAATTCCGGTTTTGCCAAAGGAGTTCTTTGAGAACTTGCCGAAAATGTCTTTCCGGGAAATCGGATTTGAAGTGATCGGAGCACTATTCATTGGTGATTTGACCAGGGATCAGATCAAAGAATTGGTTGACCATACCTTGGCTTTTGATGCGCCATTGGTAAAAGTGGAGGAGGATGTATACGCATTGGAATTGTTTCACGGACCGACATTGGCATTCAAGGATTTTGGGGCGAGGTTTTGCTCCAAGTTGATGGCAATCCTGATGGAAGGGGAAGAAAGGAAAATCCGAGTTTTGGTGGCGACATCTGGGGATACGGGAAGTGCTGTTGCCAATGGATTTTTTAAAGTAAATGGAGTTGAGGTCATTGTCCTGTATCCAAAAGGGAAAGTGAGCAAATTGCAGGAAATGCAGTTTACCACCTTGGGAGAAAACGTGACCGCCCTTGAGGTGGATGGTGTATTTGATGACTGTCAGACTTTGGTCAAACAGGCCTTTTCCGATGTCGAACTCAACCAAAAAATGCTCCTAACTTCCGCCAATTCCATCAATGTGGCTAGGTGGATTCCACAGTGTCTGTATTATTTCTATGCCTTTTCCCGACTTCCAAAGAACAATAAAAAATTAGCTATCTCCGTTCCAAGTGGGAATTTTGGAAATCTCGGAGCAGGGATTTTGGCTGAAAGAATGGGTTTGCCGATAGACACATTTATCGCTTCTACCAATGTGAACCGGGTTGTCCCCGATTTTTTGGAGGGAAACCCATTTCAATCCAAGCCTTCAGTTGCCACCATCAGTAACAGCATGGATGTCGGTAATCCAAGTAACTTTAACAGGCTTTTGGCACTGTATGGCAATGATGAAAAGTTGTTTCGGGAGAAAGTAAAAGGCTTCTATTTTGATGACGTGGATACCCAAAAAGCCATGGTCCAAATCAAGGAAGAAACGGGATATATCATGGATCCACATGGTGCTGTGGGCTATTTGGGATTGAGGAATTACATGAAAATGAATCCTGGTGAATATGTCGGCATTTTCTTGGAAACCGCCCATCCTGCTAAATTCAAATCCGTGGTCGATGAAACTTTGGGTATTGACTTGCCTATCCCTGAGAGATTGATGGCCTTTATGAAAGGCAAAAAGCAAGTTTTGGAGATGGGCAATAGCTTTCAAGAGTTTAAGAGTTTTTTAACCACAGATTTCACAGATGGACACAGATAATTAAGTTTCTTGGCAAAGTTGATTATCTCATTCACTTCACCAACCTTGGGGCGAATGATCCCATAGGGATCAAATTTGTGTAGCCCCGAGTGAGGCACGAAACTCGGGGTCAGAAACCAAAACAGTGGTTCCGGTTTTTGGCCGAGAAAATGCTTAGAGAAAATTAATGTTTTCGCCAAAAACAGGGAAGTTCTAAATCCTTTGCATCCAATTGTGAAACCTTTTTTTAAAAAATTGTCCTACAATAAAACAACCCAAACTTTTCTCCCACTCTTGTCCCGATCAGGAATTCCTTTCCGCCGTCTTGGAGCTTGTATTTTTTCTTGAGTTCATCGGCAGATAAAGCGTAATTTCTAGTAATGACATTGACTTTTCCTACAGGGAATAGTTGCTTCAGCTCTTTTTTGGGATTGCTGATTTCTTGGATTACTTCGAATATCCTTCCAGGAATTTTCTCAGGTAAATCCTCACAGGTATACAGATGGGAATTGGGATGAAGCTTTTTCAGTCCAAACCTTTTTCCAAAACTCCTGAATGCCCCGGCTTTCAAAACCGAAGCATAGGGCTCGATCAGGAATTTACCCACATCTCCGAATATGCTCTCGCTTGATTCCTCCTCTTCGTAAGTAAAGGAAAATCCCTTTGGACCATCGAACTGCAAATCGACCGCATTGATAATTCTTTCCGCGGCTTCTTTTCCTTTTTCCCAATGGAGCAAAACTTCCTTGACTTCATTTTTGACTGAAATAACCCATACTTTCTGTATCTCAGGAATTTCATGCAACGCCTGCTTGATATCCAACATCGGGGACGCTTTGATCATAATGCCAATGGACTTCGATTGGAGGAGGCGCCAATTGCCCACAATGTCCGGCTCGCAGTCAGCCAGTTTGTACAGCTTCTGATTATGTTCACCCCTTCTCGCAGGATCGACATAGGTCAAGTCAAAGACTTCACCTGATTTGGAAAAATATGCCAAAGAATCACCTTCTACAATCTCAAATTTTCTTGGTTTGAGCACGTCAAAATTGTACTTGACGATGGCTGCCAATTCTCCGTTTCTCTCACAATAAACGGCTTTTTGAAAGTTTTCAGAAAGGAAAAAAGTGTCTACGCCAAATCCTCCGGTCAGGTCAATCATTGTTTTCCCTTTGACCAAAGCAGATTTATATCTGGCGGTTTCTTCCGAAGAAGCCTGCTCCAAAGAAAGACTGACAGGAAAAAGAAGGTCTTGATTGGTGGACCAGGAAGGGAGTTTGTGTTTGGCTTTCTGCCGGGACTGGATCTGCTGTACAGCCGCTTTGAGGTCAAAATCGGTCTTTCCCGAATAGGCAAAAAGCAATTGTGCAGGATCCTCCGATTGGTGGTCCTGCACAAATTTTTTCAATGCATCTGTATAATTCTCAATGGCCATAGCCTGACAAAAATGTGGAATTCATACCATGCCTCAAAATCATGAGACGAATTAATCAATTACGCCATGCTGTGTTCCATCAGGTATTCTGCTATCTGAACAGCATTGGTAGCCGCGCCTTTTCTCAGGTTATCGGCCACGATCCACATGTTCAATGTATTCGGTTGGGATTCATCCCTTCTTAACCTTCCCACAAAAACCTCATCTTTTTTATGCGCAGTCAATGGCATCGGATAGACATTGTTGGCAGGATCGTCCTGAACAATGACTCCAGGCGTATTGGAAAGGATTGCCCTCACCTCATTCAAATCAAAGTCATTATGAAATTCCACATTGACTGCTTCAGAATGTCCGCCCATCGTCGGGATTCTTACTGTGGTGGCAGTCACTTGGATGCTGTTGTCATTGAAGATTTTTTTGGTCTCATTGATCATCTTCATCTCTTCCTTGGTATAACCGTTTGGCTGGAAGACATCAATATGAGGCAATACATTCAGGTCAATTTTATGTGGATAAACCATTTCCGCAGGAACTCCCGCACGCTCAGCCATCATTTGGTCGACAGCTGCTTTGCCTGTTCCGGTTACTGACTGGTAAGTGGATACCACGATTCTTTTGATACCATATTTCAACCTCAATGGATTCAAAGCCAACACCATCTGTATCGTAGAACAGTTTGGATTGGCAATGATTCGGTCGTCAATTCTTAAGTCTTTGGCGTTGATTTCAGGAACCACCAATTTTTTGCTCGGATCCATTCTCCATGCAGAAGAGTTGTCGATCACGATCGTTCCGACTTCGGCAAATTGCGGCGCCCATTCCAAAGAAGTGCTTCCTCCGGCGGAAAAGATCGCAACGTCCGGCTTCTCAGAAACAGCCTGTTTCAATCCAATTACCGTGTATTCCTTACCCTTAAAAGTCATCTTTTTGCCAGCGGATCTTTCGCTCGCGACAAGGAGTAATTCATCAAATGGAAATTGGTGCTCTTCCAGCACCTCGAGGATTTCTGAGCCTACCAATCCGGTAGCTCCTACAACGGCTAGTTTCATTTTGTTTTTGGATTGTTTTTTAAAATTGAACCGCAAAGGTAAGTCAAGAATTCTCAATAATGACAGCAACTCAATAGATAATTGCTTTATTTTCAATAATTCAGATCATTTTTTGCGGTGTTTGAAATTTATCCGACTTAAACGTTTCAAATCGGATTGACTATTGCCGGTTCTTTATTTTTAATCTTATGGAATCCCGGTTTTTTATCAAAGTCCTTCTATTAACCACACTCTTTGAGGGAATGTTCGGCTTGGGCAAAGGATATTCCCAAGTTCAGGACTTTGAGGAAAGTTTTGCCATAGTCAATCATCCTGCAGAATTTTTAGAAAATTGGTCTGCTATTGAAGTAAGGAGTACTGCTGCAAGGGTTTTTCAGGCATCAGGGAAAGGACGTCTTGGCTCAAAAGCCTTGGCTGTGCAACCCATCAGTTCCTTCAATGGGATCATATATTTTAAAACAGAGACACAGGGAAAGTTTGAGCCGAAAATCGCATTTTTTGCAAAATCGGAACAAAATGGAACAGGAAACAGGCCGGCAGGAGTCGAAATTTCTTTTGCCAAATCGGCGTTTGATACATTTCAGAACCTGACAAATGTTGGAAACGCCCAGACATTTCCCAATCAGAACACCGAATACAAGCTCTTCGAAATCCCAATTCCCGAAGACTATTATGATTTACCGGAGCTTGTCGTCAAAATCGAAGTGAAATATGGTCCGGGAACAGGTTCTTCTGCTAGGTTTTTTATGGATGATTTTGGGATTTTTGACGGGGATGAAATCATTGATCCCATTCAGATCAAGAAAGCCGTATTGTCAACGCCTTTTTCCTTTGAAATTATTTTAGACAGGGAAATAAAATCCATATCCAAAGAACAGGTTACTATCGGTCCTTATCAGATTACTGAATTATTGAGCCCAACAGATTCTTCGTTTGTAGTTTTTTCAAATGCTTTGATTGAAAATGCAAAAGTCCCCATCCTTTTGGAGAATATGGAGGATAAAGATGGGAGGGTTACTGAGGAGATTGAATTTGAACTTGACAATTCCTATATCAAAATGGGAAATGTCCGGGTTCCCAAGGCAGATCAAATCGCCATCAACTTCAGTCAATTTTTTCTGCCTGCTTCAGTAAGCCAAACTTCCAATTTTTTAATCAACGGGAAAAACCCCACCAATGTGGAATTGTCACCCAATGGATTTGAAGTCTTGTTGGACTTATCGGAGGAATTGCCTTTGAAGGGTATTTTCCAAATCTCAATTTCAAACCTCCAAAACTTAAATGGTACCCAAAATCCTGAAATTGACTTAAAAAGTTTGGTCTACGATGATTTTGTGGAGGAAATGGTGCTGATCGATAATCAGACCATCCAAATTAAGCACCATGTTTCATTGAGCCAAAAAGATCATGATTATGAGATTTTGGAAAACCCGGAATTTACCTTTGAGACTAGTTTTCCTACGTCAAAAGAAATCGAATTAAAAAGCAATCTGCCATTTGAGGAAAGTATCGTCTACACGTTGAACCTTCCCGCAAGGTCAACAGAACGAGGTTATCCTATCCCCGGTTCCTCCAGAGATTTTGTATGGGACATAACACACCCTTCATTGGTAAATGTAATCCCTGTTTCCACAAACAAAATATTGGGGGTTTTTTCAGAGCCATTGGATGTGGTTTTTGCATCTATCCTTTCCAATTATTCCATCTCAAGTAGCAATCCAAATTCAGTTTTATTGTTTCAAAACGGCAACCAAGCATTGATTGAATGGGGTTTTGATTTTGAAGTAGACCAAGAATACAACTTTCAAATAAATGGAATCGCTGATTTGAACGGGAATTTTTTAAGCAATCAATCCTTTACTTTCCTTTTTGATTCACCTACCAAGATCAACTTCAAAGATTTGGTCATCAATGAAATCATGCCGGCCCCTCGTACCGGAAATTCCTTACCGAATGTAGAATATATCGAACTGTTCAATCCCGGAGAGCAGAGCATTTATTTGGGAGGGATGCAGTTGGCAAATTCCAAAAGGAAAACGACACTTCCGGCCTTTTTCCTTGGTCCCAATGAATATCTCATCCTAACCCCAAGGACCTCAGCTTCTCAATTCGGGAATTTTGGACCGGTGTTGGGATTGACCAGTTGGCCGACCTTGTTAAATTCTGGAGATCAGGTAAAAATCCTAGACGGTGAAGACAATGTGATCGACAGCCTTGCTTACAGTACCGCTACATTTGGCAGCAGTGTTTTCGCGCAGGGAGGATATAGCTTGGAAGTAGTCAATCCATATTTAGATTGCAATATCAGCACCAACCTCAAGCCTTCAATAGATCCAAAGAGAGGTACACCCGGAAAACCAAACTCAGTTTTTGAGGAAATACCGGATTTGATTCCACTCAAATTTCTACAATCAAAAGTGATGGGAGAAAAAACTGTGGTTTTGGAATTTTCCAAAATCCTGAATCAGAATATCAGCCTTACGGCTTTCGAATTCAAACCTTCAATTCCAATCAAAAATTTTATGATAGGAGGAAGTCCAAATGAACTGGTATTGGAGTTTGAGCAAAATATTCAGGAGGGGATTTATTATGAATCCAATGTTTCTAACCTGAGAGATTGTACAGGAAACCTGTTTGAATCAGACCAAAAAGTATTTTTTGTTATCCCTTCATTTGCTCAATCTGGAGATTTGGTACTGAATGAGATACTATTTAATCCCCGAACAGGTGCACCAAAATTTGTAGAGATATACAATTCCTCTCAAAAATACATCAATTTGAAGGATTGGAAATTGGCCAACCTCGATGATGAAAATCAGGTGGCCAACAGGCGCGTATTATTCAATGAGGAATTTTTAATCGCACCGAATTCTTTTCTAGTCTTTACCACAGACTCCGAAAAACTCAAACAGGAATATCCAAAAAGCAGGGAAGGTAGGTTTGTGGAATTTTCATCGATTCCCAGCTATCCGATTTCTGAAGGAAATGTGGTATTTCTGAGTCCTGATGAAACCATTTCAGAGGTTTTGAGCTATTCAGATAAAATGCATCACAGACTCTTGAAGGAGACCAAAGGGATTTCCTTGGAGAGGCTTTCGCCTTTTCAGCCTATCGATAATCCGAACAATTGGCACTCTGCATCTTCCACAGAGGGATTTGCTACTCCGGGTTACCAAAATTCCAATGTGTATGAAGGGAACAGTCAATTGGGAATAGAGGTAGATCCAAAAGTATTTGTGCCGGACGCTCCAGGAACACAACCTTATACCACAATCAGTTATAAATCTGACCAACCGGGAAAGCTAGCTACGATAAGGATTTATGGAGTAGATGGTACCTTGGTTAGGGAGTTGGTCCAAAATGCAGTTTGGGGAAATGATGGGTTCTATCTTTGGGATGGCACCCAATCTAACGGAGCAAAAGTCAGAGCGGGCATATATATTATTTGGGTCGAGATATTTGACCTTGAAGGGAATGTGGATCAAATCAGAAAAACAGTGGTTGTCGGTACAAAATTCCAGTGATTGTGGTAATTAATTCCACAAAATCAGTAATTTAGAAGAAGCCAAAAAAACCTGAACAGATGAAGCCTGATATAGTCTCCCAAATATTAAAAACCTATTTTATCCAAAAAGGAAAAAGTTTAAAATCAATCCAAAGATTGTTGAGTATCAAATACCGCCTTTATTTGGATGAAAAGTTATTGGAAAAAAGGTTGCGTAATCTCCTCACCCAATAAAAATCGCGATATAATTTTTATGGGTATCCGCATCTTTTCACATTTCGGACTTATTTCGAAATCCCCTAATTAAATCTGAACCTCATTTGTTCAAGCTAAGGAGGAACGATTCCGAACCTTCTTGAGGCCGGCCCCGGCCTTGGGCGTGTATAGATTTACGCCGTCTTGTCCGGAAATCTTTCGGGATTGGGTACTTTTTTTGGCTATGAAAAAAAGCAGTTATAAAAATGAGGATCGATTTTCTTTTGCTTTAAGATCATTTTTAATGTTAATTCTGGTAGGTGCATTTACCATCATACACATATTAATTTTTTATAATTTTTGATTTTACTCAGGTAAGTGTATTTTAGGGAACTTTTCAATCACCCCAACCTTGATTGGGATAAAAAACCAAAATAGAAAATTATGAATCAAGAAGGAAAGACCGCATATTCTCCTGAAGAATTGAAGGAGTTTGAAGATATTATTTTAAAAAAAGTGGCAATCGCCAAAGAAGAACTTATTTCCCTTAAAGAAACTTTAAGCAAGAAAAATGACAGCGGTACAGATTTTACGGCATCTACCTCAAAACTTCTTGAAGACGGGGCAGACACTTTGGAAAGAGAAAATCTGAATCAGTTGGCTGCAAGACAGCAGAAATTCATCATCAACCTGGAAAATGCTTTGATCAGAATCAAAAACGGGACTTATGGGGTTTGTGTGGATACTGGTAAATTGATTTCCAAAGAGAGATTGAGAGCTGTTCCTCACACGATGCATTCTATTGAAGCCAAGCTTGCCAAGAAATAATTGGACTTTTTACCAAAGCATATAGAAGCACTGATTTTCTGTTCACCGTCTCCGTTGGGTATTGAAGAAATTCAAAAATGCCTGACGGAGATGTTTGAATCTGAGGTTCCTGTTGCCCATATTTTGGAGGCCATTGAGGTTTTGGGGAAAAAATACAGCCATGAAGACTTTTCCTTTGCCTTAGAAAATCTTGCCGGAGGGTATCAGTTCTTGACAAAACCTGCCTATCAGGCGAGTATTTCAATACTGCTAAAGCAGCAATCCCACAAACGGCTGTCTACCGCCCAACTCGAAACGCTGTCCATCATTGCCTACAAGCAGCCGGTGACCAAAACTGAAATCGAACACATCAGAGGCGTCAATTGTGATTACTCTATCCAAAAACTTCTGGAGAAAGAACTTATCACCATCAAAGGAAAATCAGAAAGTGTCGGACGGGCCTTGCTTTATGGGACAAGTGAAAAATTCATGGAATATTTTGGTATCAACACCTTGACGGACTTGCCACAGCCTAAGGATTTTTCCCAAGAGGAAAATCAGATTGGAGAAGAAAAATCTTAGCTTTTTTCAATTTTCTTTACTTCAGCATGGGCTGAAATCAAATACTTCCTCCCTGTTTTTAACTCTTGGCAGAGGACCCGCGTACGTCTTGTCAATTCTTTTTGGAATGCCCTTCCCTGCAATTCAAAAAAAGAACCCGGAGTCAAATCAGCCAATAAAGAAATTTCCAAACTCATATTATTCTCAAATTTCTTCAAAGACTTACTCAAAAAAAGGTCTGCCCCAGAACTCGCTTTTGGGTTTGCCATATGCCTTTTCAATGGAATGAGGATTTCTTTTGGGAAAACCTCCTCATTTAGAATAGGAGAAATGAGTGATTGGAATTGCGTCTTCCATTCCCTACCATGTGGTTTGATATTCAATCCAAATTTATCAAAAGCCCTGTGATGGGCTACCTCATGAACATAGGTGATCAAAAACTGGTATGGGTTCAGGTCATGATTGATAGTAATCGTCTGGATTTTTTGATCTCTTCGGTACCTGAAATCCCCGAGTTTGGTTTGCCGGGTTTTTGTAATATAAAAGTTGAAGGGAAACTCCTTCCACAATTGAAAGCAATATTCCGCCGCAGTGGCCGGTACGTGTTTCCTGAAAGCCTCCAAAAACTTCAAGTCTCTATCCATCGCATGAATATAAAACAAAGCAAAAAAAAAGTCCCACATTTCTGCGGGACTTTCTTGATAGTGAGAAGAAATTAACCTTCTACCACTTCTTTAACTTCTTCAGTAGCACCTTCAACTGCACCTTCTACTTCTTCAGTAGCTTCTTCAACTGTCTCTTCAACAGCCTCTTCAGTTTCTTCGATGACAACTTCTACTTCTTCAGTAGCTTCTTCTGTAACTTCTTTGTTTCCGCAAGAAGCAGTGAATAACAAACCTGCTACAGCGAACATTGCAAATACCTTTTTCATAATTTTTTGTCTGGATTTTTAAATCAGCACGCAAAGGTAATACCATTTATCCCATTGTCAAGCAATCCATCAAAAATTAATTTTATTTCTTTTTATAAGTAATTTTGATCGGAACACCCTCAAAATCGAAATTCTCACGGATCCTGTTTTCCAGATACCTGTTATAGGGATCTTTGATGTACTGAGGCAGGTTACAGAAGAATGCGAATACCGGGTTTTTAGTAGGGAGTTGGGTAATATATTTGATCTTGATGTATTTTCCTTTCCAAGCGGGTGGTGGGTATTTCTCAATTTCCGGCAACATGATGTCATTCAATTTTGAAGTAGTCACCTTTTTGGTCTTGTTTTCATAGACCTTTACCGCCAGTTCAATGGCTTGCATGATCCGCTGCTTTTCTTCCACTGAAGTGAAAATGATCGGGATCCACTTGTTTTCACCCAACTTTTCGATCATCTCCTTTTTGATCTTGTCCATGGTCTTGTGGTCTTTTTCGATCAGATCCCACTTATTGACCATGATGACAATGCCTTTGTTGTTTTTGATTCCCAAGGAAATCAAATTCACATCCTGTGCTTCCAAACCCCTCGTGGCATCAATGATAATGATCAGCACATCGGATTCTTCCAAAGTCCTCAAAGAGCGCATCACGGAATAAAACTCAATGTCCTCTTTTACCTTCGCTTTTTTCCTGATTCCTGCTGTATCCGTGATGATAAAGTCCTGACCAAAGAGTTTGTACCTTGTGTGGATGGCATCTCTCGTAGTGCCTGCCTCATCGGTCACGATGGACCTTTCTTGTCCCAAAAGGGCATTTAGGAAAGAGGATTTTCCCACATTGGGTCTACCCAAAATAGCGATCTTGGGTATCCCGGCATCCGGATCTTCTTCGCCCTCATCGGGAAAATGTTTGATCACCTCATCCAGCAAGTCACCTGTTCCGCTTCCACTTACGGCTGCAATTGGGTAGACATCATTGTCTCCCAAACCCAAACCATAAAACTCTGCTGCTAACATGGATTTCTCCGGGCTGTCAGCCTTGTTGGCTACGATATAGATGGGCTTCTTGGAAGCACGGAGCTCCGCCGCAAAATCCTTATCCAAATCTGTCAATCCATCTAGGCAGTCTACCACAAAGAGAATGACATTGGCTTCTTCTATGGCCAACTTCACTTGTTTTCTGATCTCAGCTTCAAAGACATCATCCGAACCGATCACGTATCCACCGGTATCAATGACAGAAAAATACTTTCCTCCCCACTGTGCATGGCCATAATGCCTATCACGGGTCACCCCGCTGACATTGTCCTCAATGGCCTTTCTCTCCTCTACCAACCTATTGAAAAAGGTAGATTTGCCTACATTCGGCCGCCCAACTATTGCTACTATATTTGCCATTTTGTTATTTTATTATTGGTCGTAACCAAATTTTCTCAATTTATTTTTATCCTTTCTCCAGTCATCTTCCACCTTGACGAAGGTTTCGAGGAAGATTTTTTTGCCAAAGAATTTTTCCATTTCGTGCCTCGCCTGGGTTCCAACCCTTTTGAGCGCCTTGCCGCCTTCACCGATGATGATGCCTTTTTGGCTGTCTCGCTCTACATAGATGACTGCCCGGATGCGGATGATATTTTCTTCTTCGAAAAAGTCTTCGATGGAGACTTCGGTGCTGTAAGGGATTTCCTTTTTGTAGTTGATGAAGATTTTCTCACGGATGATTTCGGAAGCAAAGAAACGCTCCGGCTTGTCGGTAAGTTCATCCTTATCATAGAAGGGTGCGTGATAGGGAAGCCTGTCGAGGATTTCCTGGAGAATGCGTTCGGTGTTGAAACTTTCGGTGGCAGAAATGGGGATCACGGTATCTGCTTTGATTCTTTGGGTCCAATATTCTGTCACCTTTTCAAGTTGGCCTTCTTTGGAGAGGTCAATTTTATTGATCACAAGAAGTACAGGAACTCCGGAATGGTTGATCTTTTCAATTACGTCTTCTATTTCCTCGTCGGATTCATATAGATCGGTTACGAAAAGAATCACATCTGCGTCTTCCAATGACATGTGGACAAAACTCATCATGCTTTTGTGAAGCTCGTATTTGGGCTTCAGCATGCCGGGAGTATCAGAAAATACAATCTGATAGTGCTCGTCATTGATGAGTCCCATAATGCGGTGACGGGTGGTCTGTGCCTTGGAAGAGATGATCGAAAGTCGCTCACCGATAAGCACATTCATGAGCGTGGATTTGCCTACATTGGGCTTCCCAATGATGTTTACAAAGCCTGCTTTGTGTGTGTTTTCGGTCATGACAATAATTTTTTTCTGCAAAGGTACTTGATTTTAGAGAATATGTCCTTACCTTTGTACCACAATTACGGCAAAAGGCTGTTTTCACATAGATTTCTCTAAGAAAAACATATATCGCGGGATGGAGCAGTTGGTAGCTCGTCGGGCTCATAACCCGAAGGTCACAGGTTCGAGTCCTGTTCCCGCTACACCGAAGGATACTAGAAATAGTATCCTTTTTTATTTTATTTCTTTCAGCCCGTCGTGCTCATATCCGCCGCGGCGGACATTGTTTCGAGTCCTGTTCCCGCTACACCGAAGGATACTAGAAATAGTATCCTTTTTTTTTATATCTTTCAGCTCGTCCTGCTCATATCCGCCACGGCGGACATTGTTTTGAGTCCAATCCCCGCTACTCTAAGCCAAGCAGAAATGCTTGGTTTTTTTTTATGCCCATATTTTAGAAAATGAAAAGATCCGAAGGTCACAGTATCTGTCCCGAGAATCGGGATTCGGCCCGTGATGGCTATAGGGGCTGTTCCTGCTACTACAAGGATACAAGAAATAGTATGTTTTTTTTGTGCTTTAAATTGATGGAAGTTGGAAGAATTTGTATCCCATTCCAAATTCTATACTTAGATTCCCTTAGACCAACAGTCCACCGCGGCGGACTGAAATATTAATAACCCCGTGCAACGTGCTTATCCAATTCTCGTACTCATGCTAATTCCCATGCACCGCCGCCCAGGGAAAAAAAAGCGATGTCCCAGGTCTGGATTGATATCAGGATTGGGAGCGAAAAGATAAAGTATGGAATGGAGTTTAAACTAAAAACAGGGAAGGCTGAGGTTAAAGATTACCTTGAATAATCTAAAATTACCAATAAATGAGACTGGAATGAATTGAATAACAAATTCACTTGAATAAGAAGGTGAGATTACAAATTAGGTCTGGCATTTACATCTTTTTACGACCAGACCCGATGGATTATTTGATTACGCCCAGAGCAGGTGACTTAACCATTCTACACCCAGATGTGGCTCCACTTGCACATAAATCAAAAAAACCACTGCTTCTTTGAAACAGTGGTTATATAATATACCAATCCATCTATTGTTATTTATATTTTATCAAGTCGTTGTAATGCGGTTTTTATTTAGCTTAAACATATCCACCTGATTAAATAAATTGAAAGCAGTAAAGTGTTTTAAATTATTTCTTAATAGGTCCAACCCTTGAGTTTTAAAAATTTGAAAAAGCCTTAATCCTTCTTCATTGAAACATTTGCCCCATGAGGAATTATTTTCCCTTCCCAATAAGGCATTCCATCAATCATTTCTATCAATCTCGTCTTGCTGCCAGGTGCCGGTTTTGCACTTTTTGGCAAATAATTCGAAAGCTTATCCATTGTAGGAATATATTCTTCCAATATAGCTAGATTATGCCATTCATTTTGATCATTTTTTCTGTTATAAAGTTCTCTGGAACCGTCCGCATATTGGATAAATCGCCATTCCTCAGTTACGATCACATGATTATCAGGGCCATGGGTACAGATAGCCGGAGATTCACGCCTATACCCAATATCCGTAAGGAGCGGTATAAGGGACTGTCCATCCAGCCCATCTTTATTTGGTAATCCAGCAAAGGCGATCAATGTGGGATAAAGATCAAGCAGTTCCACCGGTGCATCATTTAATTTTCCTTTTTCAGGAATTCCCGGTCCTGAAAAAATAAAGGGTACCCTCGTTGATTCATGCCAAAGCGAATTTTTTCCTGTAATTCCTTTTGTACCTAAATGGTAACCATGATCTGAAAACAGTACTACTAAGGTATTTTCAGTCAACCCTTCTTTTTCCAAAGTATCCAACAACCTGCCTACCAGCATATCGGCAAAACTTACGCTTGCCAGATAGGCCCGTACTTTTGGTTTCCATTGATGGTTCATTTCGAGCCAAGCCAGCCTTGGTTCAGGAAGATTCCAATGTAGATACCATGAAAAAGGAGGAATATCTTCTCTGTCTTTATCCTTGGTTTCCGGCAAAAGCAGTTCCTCTTCAGGATAAAGGTCAAACCATTTTTGTGAAGCATATAAAGGTACATGCGGATGCCGAATCCCCACAGAAAGGAAAAAGGGTTTGTTTTCCGGCCTGTTTTCCAATTGTTCAATAGCCCAATCTGTGACTTTCCTATCATCCTGTAGGGAATCTGTTTCGGGATAAACTCCCCAATCGACCAAGGGGTGCCCTGTATTTTTTACAAATGGTTCTTCAGGCCTCGGGAAAAACCCGCCATGAAATCCCCAAACACTAAATTCCGTTCCATTTCTTCTTTCTTCCTTTGGTGGAAAAGCATCGTGAAAGATTTTGCCAGTCGCCATGGTTTCATAACCGTTCTTCTCAAAATATTGTGGAAGCGTGACGAGGTCCTTATAACCTTCCAGGTCTCTGAACCAAGGGCCCAAGGCATATATCCCGGTGGTGGTTGGTCTCAAACCTGTCAAAATACTTGATCTTGATGGGTTACATAATGGGGCTTGTACGTGGGCATTCGTAAATGCAATTCCACTTGCTGCCAGTCGGTCAATATTTGGAGTCTGAACCATGAGGTGTCCCCCCAAGTACCCAACCCAATCGTTCAGATCATCGATAGCAATAAGCAAAATGTTAGGTTTTTCATTTTGGGCAGATACATGCCTAACCGGAAGATTAAGGAATATTGCACTGAGGATGAATAATCTTGCAAATAGCTTATTCAGCAGTTGAAATGTCTTCATGGTAAGTTAAAGTTTTTATTTTCTGTTTAGCCATTTGCGATAGGAATCTTCGGTTTTGGATCTCCATATTGGGAGGGTATGCAGATAACTTGTGATCTAAAAATTGATGAATTCTTTTCTTCGTTTATCACCTTGTTGAATTAAGGACTAGATTAAGTTTACCGAGTTTTCCTTTTGGTTTTACTGAAACCTTTGCTCCCGGAGGTGCTGAATAATTCAGAAAAAGGTTTTCTCCTTCAATTCTCCAATCCACTTCCACAGGTCCCAATGGATGTACCACAGTGCCTTTTGCCCATGAAAGTGCTTCAGACTGAGGTTGTATTTCAATGAGATCAGGATTGAAATCCTTGAAAAACCCCAGATTAACGCCTAGCGTCTCCGTCGCAAAGAAAAATAGAGGATGCCCGCTCCAGGCGTGACTGGAAGTACCGATATCAGAATTTACCACATCAAAATTTTCCCAAATGGTAGGTCTGTCATTGTGCAGAGCCATAGGTCCCCAATGCTTTCGGATAAAATTTTCCACTGACTCGGATTGCTCAAACTTATACAGCAAGGCAAAAAGGTAGAAGGAACTGTATGGAGATATTTTTTCTTTTCTAGTATCCTGTCCTATATCCAAGATTTCTTCTTTCAACCAATCAATTATTACTTCTTGATCTTTCGGTTCAGTGACCCCCATCAGTGTAGGCCAAATCGTGGAAGTGATATGTTTTTCTTCCAAGATTGAACCTGCTTTGATTCCGTCAACATAATTTTGTTGAGAGGAATCCCAAAGCTTGGAATTAACATTTTCCTTTAGTAAAGTCGCTTCTTGAATATAGGCTTCTTTATCCTGTTGGAAACCAAAATGATTTGCCCATTCCGCTAATCTTTGCAAACTGTAATAATAAAGCGCTTCGAAGGCAGTCATCACTGCATCTTTTTTATTGATTGTGGTCCACTCAATGAAAACATTGTCTGTTTTGACCAATCCATTTTCATATCGGTTTTGATATTGACCGATCAATGATTTATAGTTTTTATAATGCTCCTTTACGAAATCCCAATCTCCGGAAAGTTTGGCGTATTCATCCAAGGCAATCAGGGAAGAAAAAACATAATCCTCATGCCTGTTGGCAGCACCCTCCCACATTTGAGGCCGATACATGTCCTGAAATAGGTTTAAGGAATGTTTAACCAAACGTAAATCTCCGCTTACTGCCTGGGTTATTGCCATTTGCGGTATCATATCTCCCGCATAGAGCCCTCTTTCCCGGAATGGTGTATCCGTGTAAGAATCTTCAGCGCAGAGCAGTAATGTCCGCCAAGAGGCTTCCCAAATTCGGTCAAGCAAAGGGTCTGAAGAAGAAAACGAACCTAAAGTTTCGAAAGGATACACTTGCCGGATCATTCCGATATTTTCCAGTCGAAAGGGAGTCTGATTATTTCTGACGGTGACTTTCAGGTAGCGGGCGCCGTAGGGCTTGAAGGATTGATACCTTTTTTGATCACCGTCTGCCACAAATCTCAATCCTGCACCCACTTGGTGCCTTTTATATAACCAAGGCAAACCTTCCTGATTGAGTTCTTCCGAAAAACCAATGTCGATCATGCTCCCCTCTGGAAAATCCCCCTCTACAAAAAACTGTCCCAGTTGCATTTCCCCCATATCAAAGAAAAAACAAATTCCGGTTGGATTTTCTTCGAATATAAGGGGCTCTAAAAATGCACTAGAAGGGAAAAGCGGTTTTGCCAAATCGGCCTCCATCCAGGCCAAATCCTTTGCCGGATTGGTGTTTTCTTGCCGATTATGGGATCGCCATTGATTAGGAAAGTTTTCTTTTGCTTTTTCAATGCCAATTTTCAAATCAAGTTTGTCAATTTCTTTTTCCAAGGCAGATTCCAAAGGCACGAAGGAATGAAACCAATCAGCATCATCCATTTTTTTTGAAGGAGAAACCGCAAGACCGAGATTTGAAGGAATTGAAAGGTAAAAATCCCAAGTTCCCCAGATGACTTTATTCCGAACCAATAATTCATTCCATCCAGGATTGAGCTCCAAATCAAACTCCTGACGATGATAGCTCACATTTTCGGTTTTTTTGGGATTGATCTTATTTCCATTCAAAAAATACTCTCCCCACCATAAGCCGGCATTTACTTTTTGTTTTTTGGGAGAATAAATATAGGTGTAGGCCAAGCCCGGATGACCAATTGAATATTCTTCTATATCCAAATCAGGAGCTGGCACCCTGAATGTGTAAATATCTTCTTCATTTTTGAGTGGATAAGCACCCATTACTCTCAAAGCTCTGACATCTTCCTTGGTGAGGTAAGGTATTGGTCTTGGGGCCATTTGCCCCCAATTGGCATGATTGGCAACGGGTACCGGGGTTTGCCAACCGTCGGAAGAAGTTCCTGCGGTATTCCAACCCTTATCTTTGCTTACATCCCAACTTTCTATAGGACCTTTGGCAAAAGAAAATCTTGGGGTAGTTTGGTCATAGCCGGCAGATTTTTTTGCTTTCCAAGACTTGATATCAAGACTGATTTTTTCTGACCCGGCAAGAATCTCTCCCCAAAACAGCGCCGCTCCTTTATTATCAAAAAGTTGGAAGGTCTCCATTCCATTATTCATAGCCAAGACAGTAATGACATTTTTTCCTTTTTTCAAAAAGGGCAATAAATCATAGGTATCAAAATAAGGATGGGCATGATAGGACCTTACCGGACCGAATCCCAAATAGTGTCCGTTGACATATAAATTATACCTTGAATCAACATACAGGTGAATTTCTGCCCGCTGGGCCTCATTTTGTAACTGAAATTCTTTTCTAAAAAAAACATATTCGTTTCTTTCTCCTCCTTCTGCTCTGATCCAATAGAGTTTTTGGGAAAAAACAGACTGTGCAAGACCAATAAAAAGCAGCAAGCTTAGTATTTGGATTCTGATTCTTTTTCTCAAAATTTCAGGTTTAATTGAAGCTGACATAGTCAATTCTAGTTTTAACTTTTTAATTCACTTTAACTGGCTCCCTCATTTCATAGAGTGCCCATTCCAGTGTCCAACTTGTAAAGGATGTAAGTGCTAGGAAGAAGGAGATTTTGAACATGTGGGCGGTGGTTATTTAGTGATTTAACAATTTAATTTAAAAATCCCCAAACTCAAAAGGAGAATTTCTTGTAGACCAATACCTAGGGCTAAAAAGTGAGATTTGTAGATCTCAGGATATTCTAATTGTAGATAAGAGAATAAAAAAACTACTGATTTAAGAAAACAGTGGTTTAATTTATTGCCAATCAATCTTGTGTTTTTTTATTTGTATTCAAACCAATCTAAGACCTAGACTTTTCATTCCTTTAAATTGGAATTTTGGAATTTGTCATACTAACCCATTCATTTATTTTTAACTTTAATTCATTTACTTTGGAAGGATTTTCCCTTAAATTTTGGTTTCTCGGGGACTTGGACAAGCCCAATCTTGACTTGAAAATGACTTGCCCCTGCAGGTATGGCCTTGGGATTGAGAAAGCCTACCTGAGAGAAATCAAGTTTCACCATACCGGCTTCTTGGTCTAATTGGATCGTCGGCATTTGGCCCAAGAGGTTTTGAAGTTTGGCTTGCTTGGCAAATTCCTTTCCTCGAAATAGACTGACATCTCCACCAAGAAGGGTTCTTTTTCCCGGCCCATGTTTGCCGTCAGTCAGCATAATTTTTCTAAACGCCCCACTGAGTTGGGAATGTAAATAACCTGTATCCATTTGATACAAAAGAGGATGGGCCAAGTTTCTGAATGATGAGCTGAGCGTGGAAGCCCTTCCAAATTCATCATTCATCTTTTTGGTTCCAACAAAAAACCTGCTCAACCAATACCTTTTCTTGTTTTTTTGTCTTGCCTGCCGGGCAAAATAACTCCCGTTCATCAGGTAAAATGTAATCCCACCAAGAGTACCTACAAACTTGGTCCAACTTACGAGTTTAGCCATAGCTCCGTTATATCAAAGTACACCTTCCCTTACCCCTCCTTAGTAGTCCCCTTACACTTTGACCGTGTTTATACCGTGTTTTCACCGTGTTGGAGAGGAATCCTAGTTCTATCCCTTAAGAGTTAAATATATATAAATACCGGATTAGTTGTATTTCCTGGTAAAAAAAATGGGAGAGGAATATTACATCGCAATGGCTTCTCTAACCAATTGAGGGTGTTTCAATTGAACGACCTTTTGCTGTTGACCGTGGTCTGTCGACCGTGGACTACCATAGACTATTGACCATGGACTGTCGACTATGGACTAGTTAAAACCACTCACTCACCATTGCATCTACCTCTGTCAGTACAACTTTGAGTTCATCGTAAGATTTCCCTGATATCCCCATCAAAAACTCATGATGCGCGACCTGCATGCCGCAAAACCCAAAAATCCCGATCCCCATTAATTTCCTGACGGATTCATCCATGCCGTTTTCTTTGATAAATGTTTCATCAGCACCGGTGGTTTGAATGATACTGACTTTTTTGTCTTTCAATTTTCCTCTGATTCCTTCCACATCAGCTTCAAATGCAAATACAGGCGTAAATATCCGGTCCAAATATCCTTTCATCATCGCCGGCGGTGACCACCACCAAGTCGGATAAATCAGAATCAGGTGATCCGCCCATTGGATTTCGGTCTGTTCCACTTGGACATCGGCAGGGGTCTCCCCAGCTTGTGATTCGTAGCGCTTCCACTCTTCGAGCGAAAGTACGGGTTGGAATTCCATCTTATAAAGATCCCTAACCCGGACTTGATGACCGTTGTGAACCAACCTTTCTTCCACAGTTTTGGAAATGGCATGGTTGAAACTTCCTGGATTGGGATGGGCAAGTACGATCAGGACATGTTGCTTTTTTGTCTCGGCAAATAGATGTTGGAAGCCAAAAATAAAAGTCAAAAAAAAGGCAACAGTCAAATTTTTAAAAAATATAGGATTTTGGAATTTTTTCATGATATGAGAGGCTTATATGGATGGGCAACGATGTCATTAAATGGATTACCTATTATATTTCAAAGAAGCAAACTCAGCTATCCCTTACATCCCTGCCCGACGACAGGCGGTAGACTTCCGACTTTCTATTTCTGACTTCTTACTTTCGTCTCCCGTCCTGTGTCTAGTGTCTTTTTTTTCACCCGTGAATACAAGTTAATCGGCCTAATAGCATACCGCTCACAATAGAAGCAATTACATTTTCTTGACAACTTCTTTCTTTGGAATCCGGATGCTCCACATCCCTCTCAGGTCTCCGATTTTGTGTCCTGTAGCCTTGTCTTCGGGATACAATTCTGCAAGGGCCTTTTGCGTTTCGGCACTGATTTCAGTTCCTGGTTCACCATGGCAATTAAGACACATGCCATTCGGGATTTTGATGGCTTTGGTATACAAATAGACCTCACCGTTTTCAAATTTCTGAATGCTTGGGTCAAGGGGAAGTTCGTTTTCGGCATTGTATTCATAAGCCTCCAAAATCCCCTTTTCCTCCTCAGTGGGTTTATCTGCCGGATTCCGATATTTATTGGATGCCCGGCGGACAGTAACTCCGTATTTTGTACCCACTTCTTGAAGGATCGGGAAGGCCTGTACATTGCAAAATTCGATGGCCCCGGGAACCCCTTTTTCTTCTATAGCCTTTTGTAAGGCACTGACCAATTGTTGCTGGGCCTCTGTACTGATTTCATCGCCCCATTCCATTCCCGCTTGAAGGATGTCCACCTCATTGAGTTTCTTGACCTCCATGCTTTTGTTCACTTCTTCAAAAACCTCTTTGCTCACCCTTTCATTTGATCCACAGGATGATAAAAAGATGATTGCCAATAAAAAACCCAATATTTTTTTCATTTTTTTTATAATTCCAAAGTATAAAAATAAGGTTAAAAGATGAGTTAGTAAAAAGTTTATTGTTGTTTGTGCTCCAAAACTACTAAACAGACAGGTTTCATCTTTCTCAGACCATTCCGAAACCTTTCATTTTTGGTTTTATCTCCTATTTTTGTATCTCTTGAATCACCTAAATTGATGACAAATCGCTTCATAACTCTTCTGATTTTTATACTTATCCATTCTTTTTGTTATTCCCAGACATGGAAAAGAGTAGGTAGCCGCGGAAACCAACTGACAGGAATTTCTTGGGCGACTGAAGAAACTGGCTATGTTTCCGGCAACCAAGTAATCCTCAAAACAATAGATGGCGGCTTGAGCTGGACAGAACAGGAACCTCCGAGCAAAAACAAAATGTGGGGGGTAGATTTTTTCAATGAAACCCTAGGATTGATGGTGGGTGAACTGGGGGAAATTTTTCGGACCACGGATGGTGGTGCCAACTGGCAATTGATCAATGTCGGGACTGACAAAACCCTGCGCAGTGTAAAGTTTTTGACCCAGACACGGGCATATGCTGTCGGGGATGGCGGTGAAGTATACCGTTCTACAAACGGAGGCCAAAGTTGGGCAAAGCAATCTGTCGGTACCACAGTAGATCTTAACCGCTTGTTTTTTGCCAACCAAGATACCGGCTATGTAGCCACAGCTGATGGTAAAATCGTCAGGACATTCAATTCCGGTAACAATTGGTCAATCCAAAATACAGGACAATCCGCCGCATTGAATGACATTTATTTTACTTCTCCAAAAATAGGATATACGGTAGGACAGGCAGGAACCATCCTCAAGACAATAGATGCAGGATCCACTTGGAATCTTGTCACGAGCGGAACGGAACGAAACCTGACCGCCTTGTCTTTCAACAAAGCCAATCCCAATATCGGGGTGATTTTGGGGGAAAACGGCACAGTGCTCAGAACAGCCAATGGAGGTACCACTTTTGATGGAATCAATATTGCCAATATTCAAACGTATTACGGGGTAAGTTTCAGGAAGTCATCCAATATTGTTTATGCTGTGGGTAACAATGGCGCCATCATTTCCTCTACAAATTCGGGTTCCAGCTGGGCAACAAGACAATCCGGACTTGATGTGGATTATAAAGCTACCCAGTTCAGGACCGCCACTTTGGGCTATATTGTTGGGGAAAAAGGATTGTTTTTGGTTACTACCAATGGAGGTGCCACACTGACCAACAGGTCAAGGCCTGTTTCCGGAGCATTTCATGACATTGCTTTTACGACAAATCCTTTTGGCTATATCGCAGGAGACAACGGCGTAGCGCTTAGAACAGCCAATTCCGGTGCCAATTGGACATCCCTCAATCTTCCTATGGAAAACACCATATATGGTCTCCATTTCTTCAACAATACCTCAGGTTATGCAGTAGGCGATGATGGATTTATGGCAAGGACCATAGATTCGGGAGTGACATGGGAGAAAATGACAGTGGCAGGAACTACCGAGAAGCTTCGGGACCTTACCTTTTTCGATATGTTGACCGGATTGGTGATAGGCCAAAATGGATTCTTGGCAAGGACTGAAGATGGCCTACAATGGCAAAAAGTCAATGTGCCGACAACGGAAGACCTCATTGATTTGGATATTCTTGATCAAAATTCCGTAGTTGTTGTCGGAAATAACGGAACAGTATTGAAGACATCCAATAGGGGAATCTCTTGGACCAAAGTAAATGTGTCCGAAGCAAAAAACCTTACTGCAGTAGATTTTCTTGATGAGTCGGTGGGTTTTATTGCTGGAGAAAAAGGATTGATGATGTGGACCCGTGACGGGGGATTGACATGGACAAATATGCCTACGGGCACTTTTCAGGATTTCTCAGGGATAAGCTTTGGAGATTTGAGCAGCGGATTCGCTGTCGGTGAAAACGGCACTTTATTCAATTATAGCTGTCAGGTACCCGAGACGCCTACAGTGATTTTTGGTGAAGGCAATATTTGTATCAGTCAGCAGGTTTATCAGGTTCAAAATACAGATGTTGATGCTGTTTTTGAATGGAGAGTGGATGGCGGAACGATTTTGGAAGGACAAGGTACCAGCAGGATTGTAGTCAGGTGGGATACCCCCGGAAGAAATGCAGTTTTGGTGAGGGGCAAAAACAACTGCGGAAATGGCGGAACCAAAGGACTTGAGGTCTTGGTGTCAACCACACCCAAAAACATCACCGAAATTCAGGGTGAAGGTGTAGTTTGTTTGGAGGGTTCAGTGGATTATGAGGTCAATGATGTTCCCGGAACTGTTTTCATATGGGAACTTACCGGAGGTACGATTACGCAAGGGCAGGGGACGGCTAAAATAACGGTACAGTGGACAGAAGCTGGTCAGAAAGAACTGAGAATCAAACCTACCAATCCATGCGGGGAAGGTACTTTCTTCTCAAAACCCATACAGGTCATTTCCCCACCAAGCCAAACTTCTGAAATCCAAGGTCCTGACAGGGTCGGTCTGACAGAGGAGACCTATGAAGTGACCAATATGCCCGACATTAATTTCCAGTGGCAGATCAGTGGCAATGCCGCCAAGATTCTGTCAGGTCAAGGGACTAATAAAATAACAGTATTTTGGGAAAAACAGGGTGATTTTACAGTATCTGTTACGGCAATGAACAGTTGCAATTCCGGTCCTGTGACTTCATTGGAGGTAAATGTAAACTTCATCACGAGCATAGGATCAGAACCTTCAAATACCAGGACAAAAGTCTATCCAAATCCATCTCAAGGAGATGTATGGGTTTCTTTTGAAGGCATCAATGGGGTAAGCCGCATTCAGATAGCAGATGTGATGGGGAAAGAGGTTGAGGAAATCAAACCGGAAATGGGTTTGGAAACAGTTGTTTTCAGAGCCCTGCCAAAAGGTTTATATATAATTACCATCAGGGGCCGCGAAAAGGAGTTCAAGCACAAAGTTTTGGTGAGGTAATTTTTCCCTATATTAAGTAACCGCAAGACTTCAAAATACGAGCTAAACAAATTTATATTTTTTTATTTTAAATATTTCAGATTTTTATTCCTTTTTATAGGAATGATTATAAAGTTTTATTTATAAAATCAGAATTATATTTTTTTATCTCTATTGACAATCATCAATAATTTATTGTCATTTGCCTGCATAAACCCAAATGTAATGCAAGAGAGATATTTCCAGCCTGAGAGTCTGATGATGACTCATGGGTACAAACCTGAATTGTCAGAGGGGGCAGTAAAATGTCCCATTTTCCAAACAAGTACTTTTGTATTTAAAACCGCCGAAGAGGGCAAAGCCTTTTTTCAGGTGGCTTATGGCAAAAGAGAGAAAGAACCCAACGAGGAGTTGGGATTGATCTACAGCAGACTCAATAACCCTGATCTTCAGATTTTGGAGGAGCGCCTTTGTCTTTGGGATCAGGCGGAAGAGTGTGCGGTATTCGAGAGTGGAATGTCTGCAATCTCTACGGTGATGTTAGAATTTTTGAGGCCCGGAGATACTTTAATATACAGCAAACCTGTCTATGGGGGGACAGACCATTTTATCAATAAAGTACTTCCAAAGTATGGCATCAGGGGTCTTGGATTTACCGCAGGGCAGTCCTCATCCCAAATTCTGGAAGAGGTGTCAAAAAGGGGTTTAAGCGACAAAGTTAAAATGGTCTATGTGGAGACTCCTGCCAATCCCACCAATGCACTTTTTGACCTTTCAGTCTGCAGAGAGGTCGCAGACCAATTGTCAAATCCAGACAAAGAAGTAGTGGTCTGTGTAGACAATACCTACATGGGGCCTCTTTGGCAACATCCTTTGAAGCACGGAGTGGATTTAATAGTGTATTCTGCTACCAAATATATCGGTGGGCATTCAGACCTGATTGCAGGAGCGGTTTTAGGAAACTCAAAGCATATGAAAAGGGTAAGAACCCTGAGAACATTCCTTGGCAATATGGCAGGGCCATGGACAGGATGGCTTTTGATGAGGAGCTTAGAGACCCTTAAGGTGAGGATGACCAAGCAGGCAAGCAATGCAGTAGAAGTGGCAGATTACTTAAAATCACATCCTAAAGTGGAAATGGTGTACTATTTGGGACATTTGGAACCCGGTGATCCTCAATACGATATTTTTAAAAAGCAACAGACCTGCGCGGGGGCCATGTTGTCATTTGATATAAAAGGAGGGGAAAAGGAAGCATTCCTGTTTTTGAATAACCTCAAACTGATGAAATTAGCAGTTTCATTGGGAAGTACAGAGTCACTCGCAGAACATCCTGCAACCATGACTCACAGTGATGTATCAGAAGAAGACCGAAAATTACTTGGGATCAGCGATAATCTGGTAAGATTATCCATTGGTGTTGAACACCATTCCGATATCATTTGGGATATCCAACAGGCATTGGAAAAAGTGTAGCTAAAAAAAGAGCTTCCATTTTTTGGAAGCTCTTTTCTTTCATAATCACGATTTATTTTTTGCTCAAGACATCGCAACGGTCATAGGCAGGATCAATATCAATAAAGACATCTTCTTTGGCGGTGATAAACCACCTACTGAGCAATGCCTCTTCTTTTCTCCTCCTTGCTGCAGCTTTCATTTTCTCATAATCATCCTCAAGATTCGCACGGTGTGCAGGAAATCTCTCTTTGTAGAAGAGAATCCTGACTTGAACACCTTCTCTTTCGGTTTCGAACCGGATCGGCGGTGTGATGGAACCTACTTTCATGCTATCGAGGGTAAAATACAAAACAGGGTCATCAAGGGTTCTCAAAGTAAGCCTGCTTGAATTGTTGTTTGGGTCCACAAAGAAACCGCCATTGTCAGAAGTTGCACGGTCATCGGAATTTTCTTTCGCAGCTTTTGCAAATTCAATTTTTCCATCAATTATAGCCGTTCTGATGCTGTCCAAAAACCTTTCGGCATCCACAATGTCCTGATCAGAAGGTTCCGGACGGATTAGAATATGTCTTGTATTAAAGGTATTTCCCCTTCTTTCCAAAAGTTGGATCATGTGAAAGCCAAAGGCAGTTTCGACAGGATCACTGATTTCAAGGACTTCGAGTCCAAGCGCGGTTGCTTCGTATTCAGGAGCCAATTCTCCTCTTCTGAAAAATCCCAATTCACCACCCAAAGGTGCTGACCCCGGATCTTGGGAATATTGCTTGGCGAGGGTTTGAAAATCAGCTTTTCCGTCCATGATCTGATTTTTGAGCCCCCGAAGCAGCTCAGTGATTTCGTTTTTTACCTTTTGGTTTACCTCAGGTTTTTTGACGATTTGGCCTACCATCACCTCTGCAGAAAAAAACGGCAATGAATCTCTAGGAATTTCATTGAAAAATTTTCTGACATCAGCCGGAGATATAGAAAGGCCCTCTGTGATTTTTGCCTGCATTTTTTGGACAAGCAGCTGCTCCTTGAGGAGATCGTGGATTTCTGTTTTCAGTTGGTCTGCGGTTTTACCATAGACCTCAGCCAACATATTTTCATCTCCCCCAAACTGTTGCATTACCATTGCAAACCTTTGGTCTGCCTGAAACATAACTTCTGCATCTGTCACCATCACAGAGTCTATCTCTGCCTTTGCGACCATCAGTTTACTGATCAGCAAAGATTCAAAAACCTCACATCTCGTCGGAGGTTGTACATCCTGTTGGGATTGGGAGATCGCTTCTATATAGGACTTTTGGATTTCGGATTCCAAAAGGATATAATTGTTTACTTTGGCTACTATCTTATCGATTACCTGACCTGAGGGAGCTGCTGTTTCTTTTTTTTCTTCTGCCTGTGAGAAAGACTGAAAAGTGATCAGATTCAAAAAACAAATGGCCAGGAAATAATTCAATCTACTCATATATTTTAAATTCATTTTTTTCAAGTGCTCGGTTATAAACTTCCTTCTGTAATTGATCGACGAGTTCAATCCTTCTTTTGTTGATCAGAATTTTGGTAATTTCATCTCGGACAAATTCCAAGGGCGGAACTTGATCCTGCAATTTGTATTCCA
Organism: Aquiflexum gelatinilyticum; assembly: GCF_024741135.1. Taxonomy (GTDB): domain Bacteria; phylum Bacteroidota; class Bacteroidia; order Cytophagales; family Cyclobacteriaceae; genus Cognataquiflexum; species Cognataquiflexum gelatinilyticum. The sequence goes on along the minus strand of NZ_JANSUY010000002.1, from coordinate 43,124 downwards.
ATATTTTAAAATAATACCTGTACCGGTCATCATCTGTGATTATAAGCTTATTGTTTCTAACCAGTTCTACCTTATTGGGATGATTGGCCAAAGGGGTATTTACGATGATGTCATCAAGCTTGATCCAGGTAGAATCTTCGAGAAAATAATTGGCGCCGGAATTGGCAGCCAATGCTTTAAAGGTATCTGAATCTTTTTGATTCTGTGACCTGAGCATCCGCTCCAGCTGTTTGTTTTGCGAAGATTCTTTCTCGGTCTTCACAAAATTCACCCGGACAATTATTTCTTTTAAGCTGAAATTGACTTTGTTTACCTGATAATAATCTTCAATTTCCTGCTGACTGATGTTATTGTTCAGGTTTTCCTCCACATACTTCTTTTCGAATTCGTAGACCATCAAGGCATACTTGTAATCCAAAAGTTTACGGTTGATTTCTGCTTCATCAAAGGCCATTGATTTGCCGGCTTCTTTGATGAGGAGTTGTTTTCTTATCCAAGACTGAACATACCTACTTGCGATATTGGCACTGTCCTCCTCGGATTTGCTTTCGGCCTTGATAAACGAAAGTTCAGACCGAAGCAGGTTTTGATTGCCCACAGTTGCTATTACAAGGTCTGCTCCGGCTTCAGTTTCTGATTTGAATCGAAAGAAATCACATGCCCCTGTCAACAACAAAAGGAGTATCGCCAAAAGACTACTTCTGCACTGCAAGGTCAAATATTTTTTGTTTCTCTTCCTCATTGATTTGGACAGCGTATTTCTCCTTTAAGGAAGAAATAAGTTTTTTGTCAAGGAATTCCTGGTAATCTTGGATAACCTTCCCCCTCGTTTCTTCAAATTTCTTGGGTCCGGGCAAAACCTTTTCTCCCAATACCAACATGTAGGCTTTTCCCTCAATCCTCAATTCCTGAAAATTTTTGCTCATGTCTGCGTTTTTCAGGATGGGATGCTGCTGCCATTCAAAGATCCCTTCTGATACAGTAAAAGCCAAAGGGTTGTTTATTAAGAAGGTGTTTTCCAAACGGTCGACGAGATTGGGCTGGTATTTTTTGTCAGCCAAAAATCTCCTGACTGAAGGAATGCTTTCTTCTTTTCCCATAGTTAGGATCAAAGCTTGCACCCGATCATTCCATTGGTATCTGTTAATGTTTTCCTGATAAAAGCTTACTTGGCCCAAGCTGTCTTCGATGGCTTTTTGCCAAACCTGCTCATTCATAAGAGAAAAAAGAAGGATGCCGTCTCTGTATTCCTGGATCAATAGTCTGTATTCTTCATTGTTTGTCATCAAGTCGGTGATTTCAGCCTCCTGAAGCTTGACCTCTACAAACTTGTCAAACCATGTTTTGAAGTAATTCTGTGGATTGGTTCTGACCACCTGACGGTCTTCTGCAATAAATTCCAAGAGCCCCTTGACGGTATTTGGTGTACTGTTTATATTGAACAATACTGAATCGGAGAGATTTTTGGATTCAATGGTTTTGGCAATTTCCTGTCTTGGAGTGGAAGCGAAAATGCCACTGATGGAATCCACAAGGATTTCATTTTCCACAAAACCATACTTTGATTTTTGGATAGCCACGACCTGCGATTGGATCAAAGTAGACCTACTGTCTCTCAGAATCCTGGACTTGATGGAGGATTCCATCTCCTCGTAGCTTGCAAGGGGTTTTTTGCCTTCAAGCCGGATGATATGATAGCCAAAAGGTGTCTTCACCGGAGGGGAAATCTCCCCCTCTTCCTGAAGCGAAAACGCTGCCCTTTCAAATTCAGGAATGACCGAACCCAAGCCAATCCATGGCAGTGAGCCTCCGGAGTTTTTGGTGCCGGTATCTTCTGAATAAAGCTGACAGATTTCCTCCCATGAACTTTCAGGTTTTTGCAGTTCGGAATAGATTTCACTTACCTTTCTTAATATACGCTCTTCCGTGATCGGGTCGTTTCCTTGAGACCTTACCAAAATATGGGAAACTTTTACCTCGCCCGGATTGGGCTGACGGTCCTCAAGTCTGATGATATGGTAACCGAAATTGGTCAAAATAGGATCTGAAATCTGACCCACCTGCATGGAATAGGCCGCATCCTCAAAAGAAGAAACCATCTGTAATGCGGTAAAGTATCCAAGATTTCCCTTATTGTCTTTGGCGGATGGGTCATCAGAATGCTCAAATGCCAATTCATTGAAGTCAGCGCCGTTTTCAGCTTCCTCTTTCAGCTTCAACGCCATTCTCAAAACAGAAATAGTATCTGCCTGACTGGCATTAGGCGGAAACTGTAACAAAATATGGCTGGCTTTGACCACCTCTTTCATCCTGTTATATGCCTTCATCAGTTCACCTTCCTGAAGGGAATTTTTAATCAAAAACGGCTGGGTAAGATCATCTTTGAAAACTTCGAATTCTCTTGAAAACTCCTCAGTTTTATCCAATCCCATGCTTTCTGCCTCTTTGACTTTAAGCTTGTAATTGATAAAAAGATCCAGATTTTCCTGAAATTCTTCCACCGATATTTTGCTATCAGGATTTTTAAATTCCCTGTTTTTGGTAAGCATGTGCAAAAATTCATCTCCGAATACTGCATTGTCCCCAATAGATAATAAGGGAGAAGGGAGCACTTCCTGAGTTTCTACTTTCGTGACAGTAGATTTTGGGCTGCATGAAAACCCTAGAATCAGGATTAGGAAAAGAAATCGACTTATATTAATCATAGACAAAATGCCGGAAAACAAGTGCAATGTTACAAATTAAATTGAAAAATTTGGGGCGTATGGACGATTAAGATATCCCAATTAACAATTATTTGGATTTCAAAATTTTAAATAACCTGCAGATATTTTTATTTCCAAGGGATTCAAATTCAATTTTATCCATAATCCTTTTTACCAACATGATGCCAAGTCCTCCTTTTCTCTTGGATTTGATCACCTGTGAGATTTCGGGTTCCTGGTATTCGAGGATATTGAATCCTTTGCCAAAATCCAGTATTTCAAAAACTACGAGACTTTGGGTAGAAATTACATTGAGGTCAATGAATTCTTTGGAATTACAATCGTGGGAGTGGATAATCAGATTGGCACATACTTCTTCCACAGCCAAGATTACCTGATGCTGCTCGATTTCTGACAGCGTGGTTTCATCCAAAATCTCCTCAAGGAACTGTCTCAGTTCAGACAATTGGGAGGTATCACAATATAATCTTAATTGGGAATTCATAATTAACCCTCCAAGGCTTGTTCTTTTGTGGGTCTGATACTGATCAATTGGTCTAATCCAAGAATATGAAAAACCTGGAAGACTTTATCCTTTAAGCCAAAAATGACCATTTTGACATTGTTTTCTTCAAATTCATCAAGATAGGACATGAATACGCCCAATCCGGCAGAAGAGATATACTCCAGTCCGGAACAATCTATCAAAATATTTTTTGCTCCCTCCTGCACTACTTCGCTGATAGCGGCATCCAATTCGACCGAGTTGCTTGCATCGATCTCTCCTGTCAATACCAGGACCCTACTACCACTTTCTAAATATTTTTCTACGTTCAGCATCTTGTTAATTACGGGTTTGTAAACGATTGGTTATGAGTTGAACTTGATTACCATGATGGAAAAGTCATCATCTGGTATGCCACCCTCCCCTACAAATTGATATACTTGATCGATAATCCTTTTCTGAATCAATTCCGCACTCAGATTTTTATGTTGCATCAATGCAGCTTTGAGGTTGTCATAGCCAAATTCTACCCCTTTTTTATTCTTGGCTTCAATAATTCCATCGGTATACAACACAAGGATGTCTTCCTTGTCATAGTGGAATTCCGACTCATGGATGTATTTCCTGTAATTTGGACTCCTCACTATCCCAAGGCCCAATCCCTCTGCACTCAGATAGCTGGCTTTGTCTTCGCTATGGTCATAGAATAAGGTGGGACAATGGCCTGCTCGGCTGTATTTGATGGTTTGTCGGTTGGTATCCAAGAGAAAATAGGAGGTGGTGATAAAGTGGTTTCTTTCCAAGCATTGGCTCAGGGCAGTATTTGCTTTAAACAAAAATTCCCCTGGACTGGGTTTGAGCTGAACCAAGCTGTGGAATATGCCTTTCATCTGCGACATGTTGAAGGCCGCAGAGGTACCCTTTCCGGAAACATCCCCGATGATGATGGAAAAAACGCCCTCATCTAGGTTTTTGGTTTCATAATAATCACCTCCGACCTCATCAGCAGCCACAGAAAATCCACAAATTTCAAATTTTTCATTATGATGCAGCTCCTTGGGCAACAGACTACGCTGCACCCTTTGGGCAATTTTTAACTCTTCTTTATACCTTTCTGTTTTGATGGCTTCATTTAAGAGCCTGTAGTTTTCTACTGAAATAGAAGCCTGTCCTACAAATGTGGTGATGATGTTGATCATTTCTTTGTTGAACCCGTCTCTCACTTCTTTGACCAGGTACATCCGGCCGATTGTTTTTTTATTGACTACAAGCGGAATCAAAAAGGCAGATTTAAAGATATTGTGTGGAATTTTTCCATAAAATTTCTTGGTGTCATTGTCATCCTGAGTCCAGTCAAACTCCGAAAATGGCTTAACGGTTTGAAACAATGTGATGATTTCCTGTCGGACTTCTTCATCAATGAATCTTTTTTGGATCAATTGGGGGATTTGGTCTTTGTCCAAGATCTCCAGCCAACCTCCATCGGCGTAGGAGGCACTCATACTGGAGTCAATCAATATATCCAAGACCTGGTTTTCGTCCTGCCCCGGTTTAATGGATTGACTGAGTCGCTGAAAATTGATGGCTTCCACCAGTTTTTGCTCAAAAACGGAGGAGGTAGGAAGATTAAATAGCGTGACCAAAAAGCTGAAAAGAGTATAGATAGCCACAAAGGCAAAAAGACCCATCAAAAAAAGATTGATGTTAAGGTTTACAAATGCGATTTCACTTTCGCTGTAGAACCCAAACTTTGAGAAAAGGTAAATGGTGCAGATCAGAATAATCACCAGAAACAGGATGGACTTCCACTTTTCTTTGAATGTCAAATAAGGAATCCATTTCAAGTTGATAGAAAGAGAGGCCGAGAAAATGGTCAAAAATACCAATCCAAAGATGAAGCTGTAATCAAAATTGTTTCCATTGAAGAAAACAAAAAACATACACATCAGCAACAAAACCTCAAAAGCCTGCCATTGCTGCACAACCTTTTTGGTTTTTTGGTATAGGATCAAATGTTTCCAGAGCAAAGAACAGGAAATCAGAAAAAGGGAAACAAATGCAAAATTGACATGGTAAAAGAAATTGCTCAACAAAGGATCGGAACCTAATTTACTCCCCCCAAGCATCATGTAAAAAATACTGATGGATAAGGAAATGATAGTGGCCAAAAGACCTGTGGAAACCCCTCTCCAGATCAGGTTTAGGAAATCAATGTTTTCATTTTTGTTGATCGAATGGTTGTAAAAAATATAAACAAGGATAAAAAAAAGAATTTCGAGCACGTAGGAAATCTCAGGGGCTAGGCTGTGATCCATCTGATTGACAGATTGGAAAATCCTGGTAATGTCCACAAAAAGCAAAGCCAACCAAGTCAGGATGGCCACCAAAATACTTATTTTACCGATATTTGGAGTAGGGATTTTAAGCATTCTTGGAATTTGAACACAATAATACTGAAACAAACTTAATTTTCCTGAAAGCGTTAAATGCCATAAGTCTAAATAAATGTTAAAAACCCTATGCGATTTTACAAGATTTCTTTTCTGGTACTTTTTGTTTTTATGTACAGTTGCTCCTCCGCCCAAATCAACAAACTGATCAAAGATGTCACCTCCGGACAGATCCCATTGTCTCAGGATGAAATTGCTGCGGGATTGAAAGAGGCGCTCGAGCAGGGAATAGTGAAGGGAACTGACTTGGCATCCAAGACTGATGGCTATTTCAAAAATGAAATGATCAAGATATTGCTTCCTGAGGATGCCCAAAAAGTAGAAAAGACCCTCCGAAACATGGGGCTTGGCAGCGAAGTGGACAGGGCCTTGCTTGCCATCAACCGTGGTGCGGAAAGTGCGGCGATCGAGGCAAAGCCGATTTTTGTGAATGCCATCAAGCAAATGAATATCCAGGATGCGCTCGGAATCTTGAAAGGAGATGCCACAGCTGCCACAGATTATTTGAAAAGGACAACCAATGCCCAATTGGTGGAACTCTTCAAACCGAAAATACAAGCTTCCTTGGATGAGGTGGGTGCTACAAAGTACTATGGAGACCTAGCCAATTCCTACAATAAAATCCCGCTTACCAAGCAAAAAGTCAATCCTGACCTGAATGCTTATGTGACCCAAAAGGCAATAGATGGTCTATTTGTGCTGATTGCCGAAGAAGAAAAAAATATCCGCGATAATCCCTTGGGAAGGACTTCAGACCTGATGAAGAAGGTTTTTGCGCAGCAGGATTGATTTTCAAAGAAACACAACTTCATCAATCACACCTTTGCCAAACTTGGCCTCAATCAAGTCCATGACTTTGGTCCGGTTCATTTTCAGCTCGTTCTTGACAGGTCCGGAGCTGATTTTTACAAAAAGTTTCTTTTCCTTGATATATAGGCCTGTGGTGCGGGAGGCTACCATTTTGCCCATCATTTCCGGCCAGGCCTGCAACAGCAACCTTTCGTCAAACTTATCTTTGAGTCGGTAAGCTTTCAGCAAATCATCAAAAGCCTCCTTCAGCGGTGTCGCTTCTTTCTTCCTTCCTCCATTGTTGCCGTACTTTTCCATCATTTCCAAAGGTAATTTTATTTAAGGTAAAAAAAGAGATTCAGCAATGCTGTCTGCCAACAATCTTCCTTTTTTGGTCAGGATGATTTTGTTGGTTTCTTCCAGAATGAGTTTTTCCTGCATCAGCATCTTGATGGTATCAAGCTTCAAAAATGCCAGATCGTAACACGAAGAGTTTTTCAAATAATTAATGTCAGTTCCCCAGATGGTTCTCAGAGAAGTGAGAATGTAATCGTTGGCAGCATCTTCGTCACTGAGGATTTCTTTGGCGTAAATGCTTTCTCCGGTTTTCAGTTTATTAATGTATTGGGCATTGTGGGCAATATTCGATCCCCGGCTTTTGCCGTCAAAAGAATGAGCACTCGGACCAATTCCCAGATAGGGAACACCAAGCCAATAATTGGTATTATGGAGGGCAAACTGTCCCAGCTTCCCAAAGTTAGAAATCTCGTATTGGATATAGCCGGAATCTTCCATGGACTGCATGAGGATTTCAAACTGTTCGGCAGCAAAATCCTCCGAGGCAGCTTGGTACTTTCCTTTTTTGTGCCAATTCCCCAAAGCGGTCTTTGGCTCCAAGGTCAGGCAATAGCTGCTGATGTGACCTGGGTTTTGGGACAATGCGATCTCTAGGTCTTTTTTCCAGACATCATGATTGCTCGATGGAAACCCATAAATCAAATCCACTGATAATTTTTCAAATCCTGTGGACTTAGCAGATTCAATGGCTTTTAATGATTCTTCGGCGTTGTGCGCGCGGTTGTAGAATTTTAAAATTTCTGGATCGAAGGTCTGTATTCCGATGCTCAACCTGTCAATTCCCAAAGCTTTCCAGTTTTGGAGATTTGAAATACTGAGGTCATCGGGGTTTGCCTCTAACGTCACTTCTTCCAAATCCAAAGAATACCACTTGGTGATTGTTTCCAAAATCTTTTCCAAATGGGTTTTAGAAAGCAATGAAGGCGTACCTCCACCAAAATAAACCGTTCTGACGGGAGTTTTTTTTGGCAAAAAGTCTTTCCTCAGTACGAGTTCAGTACAAATGGAATCCACCATCTCCTCGATCAGGACTTTGCTGGTACTGAAGTGAAAATCACAATAGTGACAAGCCTGCTTACAAAAAGGAATATGGATGTAGATACCGGACAATTTATTTACTTTTAGCCCTCAAAGATACTCAAACCTCCCTGTCAAAGGTGAAAAGAATCCTCATTTTCCTGTTTCTATTATTTTGTACATTTTCTTCTCCCGGATACTCCCAAGGAGGAAAATGGCTCCGTTGGGAATTGGTGGGAGCACTGTCTGTTCAGGAAGATCAGGTATTTAGAGATTCGGTATCACTTTCAAACTTCATCAAAGGGAAATACCAAGAGCTATACAGTTTGGGATATTTGGCACCTCAAGAATCCAAGGTAAAATCCACAGTGGATTCACTTTGGCTGAGGGTGAATACCGGAGACAGGTTTGAATGGGTGACATTAAGACAAGGCAATGTCGATCCTGTTTTACTTGTCAAAACTGGAGTTGATATGAAGAGGTTTTCAGGAAAGCCATTTGATTACAGGCAGGTTTCAAGACTTTTTGAATCTCTTTTGAAAGAATCCGAGAACAGGGGTTATCCCTTTGCTGCTATCAAAATAGACAGCATGGAAAGGATCGGAAAAGGATTTTCAGGAGCACTGGCTTTGGATTCAGGGCCAAGAATTACTTTTGATACCTTAAAAATCACAGGGGACACCAAATCAAAGCCTGAGTTTCTTTCTAGGTTTTTACAAATTGTACCGGGGCAGGCATTTTCCCAAAGGAAAATTGATGATGGAATCCGGCAAATCCGTGGACTTCCTTACCTGAAATGGTCCGGAGAACCTGAGCTTAGCTTTCAGAATGAGGAAGCTACCTTGTACCTGCCGATTTCAGACAGGAAAATCAATTCCATCGATGGGATTATTGGCTTTTTGCCCAATGAAAATGAGGGGGGCAAACTTTTGGTCACAGGGCAGTTTGATATTGCTTTGTATAATATCGCAGGAACGGGCCGGAATTATGAATTGCATTGGCAGCGGTTTAACCAACTTTCCCAAACCTTGAAAATTTCAGGTTTTGAACCTTTGCTTTTGGGCTCAAACATCGATGCTAGTTTTTCCTTTTCCCTGTTGAAAGAAGACACCACATTTTTAAACAGAGATTTCAGGCTCAATTTTGGCTACAGGTTCAATTCTGACGGGTATTTCAGTTTCTTTACAAGGCGTCAGGCTGGAGATTTGTTAGCGGTATTTGGACTCCAAGAAAGTTCTGAATTGCCGGAGGCAGGTGATTTCAGGTTTAATAATTATGGACTCAATTACAGACATATATGGCTTGATGATGTCTTTTTTCCCAGAAGAGGTGCTTTAGCCCAACTGGAATTTGCCATAGGGAATAAAAACATTTTGCAGAATACTGGGCTACCACCTGAACTATATGAAGGCATTGTTCTAAAAACCCTTCAATATTATATGGAGGCAAAGATTGAAAAGCATTTTTATCTCTCTCCTCGTTGGGGAATTTTCACCAGATTGGCAGGTGGAACTGTAGAAAATAAAAATCTACTCTTAAATGATTTGTACCGGATTGGTGGTCTACAAAGCATCCGGGGATTCAATGAGAATTTCTTTTTTGCAGACAAATACCTTTATCTCAATTTTGAGCCGAGGTTTTATTTTGATACCTACTCTTATTTTATGATTTTTGCCGATATGGGAAGATTGGAGAATAGCGTTCAGAATTTTGGGACTGATAACACCTTTTCTGCTGGGATGGGCTTCAGTTTAGAGACAGGAAATGGGGTTTTTAATTTCATTTATGGACTTGGCAGCTCCAATGACCAAGAATTTTCACTCAATCTTTCTAAAATTCACTTTGGATATACCAGTAGATTCTAACAGATGAATATAGCATATGTGAGGGCTTTCCTTATTTTTCTTTTTATCGGAATTTCTTTCGTTGGTAGTTCCCAGGTTTTGGAAAATTATAATCCTGCAATCCAGGAAATGTATCCTGAAACCCTTCGTAAATCGAATACAAAAATCCAGGTTAAACTGGATTTGGAAACTTTTCCTAACAGTACCTTCAGATTTGCATTTCCCGGTAAATCCACCATGTTTTTGGAAGATAAGCTATGGTTCCAAACAGCAACTGATACGGTATTTATAATTCCTTTGGAAGGGATGAAAAATTTTACATCCGGGTCTGATTCTACAGGGACCATGCTGACAATAATCAAAGCAGGTATTAATTCAAGTGATGTTTCTGTAGAAAAAGGATTTTTTGAAAATGAAGTTTTCAAATCAAAAACTGAAGATTCAGAAAAATTGCTTCCGGAGAAAAGAGATGTTGATAATTTTAATGATTTTTTCTTTTTCGCAGTTATAGGGATCCTCTTTTTGATTTCAGTCTATAAGCTGATTTACCCTTTGGTACTTAAGTTGATACTTATGCCAACCTCGGTTTTCTCGGCGGAGGATTTTTCTGAATCAAATTCTGTTCAGAAGTTTTTTTCATTGGATGTCATCTTTTATTTATTGCTGATGAATATGATGGCTTTTTTACTGCTGATGCTATGTGTTAAAGCAGTTGGGAATGAAAGTTTGCAGTTTATAGTCAGTGGAGATCTCAACCAACATTTCCTGAGTTGGCTTTTGGGGTCTTCCATTCTTATCCTGATAGCAGTTTTGAAGTTTACTTTATTAAGATTTTTGGGATTTGTGTTTGATTTGAAAAAAATAGTAGTCCCCCATTTTTTTTATATGCTAAGGATTATTTCCATAACAATATTTGTTATGGCCTTCATTGTCAGCATAATTGTTTTGAATGACTTCTTCGAATTGGATATTACGATAAAATATTTGCTTTATGCCTTTTTTTGGATCTACATGGTTGGTGTGTTCATGTTGTTTCTGATTATGTCAAATAGAGTGTCTTTTAAAAATTACCATTTATTTGTTTACATTTGCAGCGCGGAAATAGTCCCCTTTTTAATCCTTTCAAAGGTAATTATCGGGTAAAATCAAGTGGAAAAGTTCAAATGCTGAAGTGAAATATGACGACTAAATCTACTAAGGACAGATTAAACCAAGTAAAAAGCATCTTAGTTTCCCAGCCGAAGCCGACAGATGAGAAATCACCATATTTTCAATTAGCTGAAAAGTATAATTTAAAAATAGATTTCAGGCCTTTTATCCAAGTTGAGCCGGTATCAGTCAAGGATTTCAGAAGACAAAAGATTGATATTTTAAAGCATACTGCCATTATTTTCACAAGCCGTAATGCTATCGACCATTTTTTTACGATCTGCAAGGAATTGAAAGTGGAGATGCCTGCAGATATGAAATATTTCTGTATTTCGGACCAAACAGCACATTATCTCCAAAAGTATATTGTAATCAGAAAGCGAAAGCTTTATGTTGGTCAAAAAACAGCTTCAGATTTATTTGACTACTTCAAGAAGCATAAATCGGAGAAATACCTGTTCCCATGTTCTGATATCCGGAAGGACGAAATTCCAGAGTACATGGCCAAAAACAATATCTCCTACACTGAGGCCATTATATACCACACGGTAGCAGCTGACTTGTCAGACCTTAGAGATATCAAATATGACATTCTTGCTTTTTTCTCTCCTTCGGGAATCAAATCTTTGAAGCAGAATTTTCCTGATTTCAAACAAAATAACACAAGGATTGCTGCTTTTGGACCCACTACAGCCAAAGAAGTAAGGGACCAAAATTTAATTCTTGATATTGAAGCTCCAATGCCAAATGCCCCAAGTATGACTGGGGCACTCGAACTTTACATAAAAAAGGCAAATAATTTGTGATGATGCTAATCTTTTATGGCAAAATTGAGTTTAATTGTGTAGAATAGAGTTTACTTCATCAGTTTTATTGATACATGGTTAAACGTAATTTTACGATATTGAAATACCTACTGTTGATTTGGATAGGTAGTTTTTTTGCTTCAAGCGTCAATGGTCAACAAGACGCGCAGTTTACGCAGTACATGTACAACGGGGCATATTTTAACCCTGCTTTTGCCGGTAAAGAATCCGGATATAGGTTTTCTGCTCTTCATAGGTCACAATGGCTGAACTATTCAGGCACTAACGGACCGGCCCCAATAACTCAATTGGTGACAGCCTCTGGTTCTATAGACAAACTCAAACTAGGAGTTGGCTTAAATTTTGTAAATGACAATATCGGCCCAAGCACCAATCAGGAAGCCAATATTTCTGTAGGATATCACAAAAAACTAAGAAGGGGTGTTTTGAGTTTAGGATTAATGGGAGGAGTTTTTGCGACAACGATTCGTTTTGATGAATTGAGTTTGGTCAATCCAGATCCAAAACTGCCTGCCACGGGAAGCGAGACCCAAATGAACTTCAATTTTGGGGCAGGAGCCATATATGATAGGACTAAATATTATGTAGGCATAAGCAGCCGTCATCTAAATGAACCGGCTTTTGATTTTGGAGAGGGTTCTTTTGAAAACCAATTGAAAAACCATTCCTATTTATTAGCCGGATATAGGATAAAGACCTTTGCGCAATGGAATTTTGAGCCAAGTGTATTGTTGAAAACAGTCTCCTTCAATAATTTTTCTTATGATGTCAGCGTTATAGCCACATACAATCAAAAGGTAAGTGGTGGATTGGCTTTCAGAGGTGAAGAATCAGTATCCTTACTGATGGGTTACAGTTTACTTAGAGATAATTCACTAAGGATAGGATATGCATTTGATTTGGTAGTCGGAGGTATAGAAGCCAAGTCTCCGACGAGTCATGAATTCATGTTATCCTATGTTCTTCCGGATGTTACCCGGGAGTTCCAAAGAACAATCCAACGTACTCCGAGATTTAGGTTCTAAAAAAAAAATTATTGGAAATTCAGCAATTAAATTTGTGTATTTCTAAGAATTTACTTTAATTTTCGCTCTTGTTGCTTATCCAAAAAGTGGCATGAATTTGATAAATGGTTTAATGTAATTTATGTCTAAAAAAATGAAGACACGCGTTTTGAGCATAATTTTAGCGGTTTTGGTAGTGGTAGTACTACCGAGTTGCGGACTTTTGGGCAAGAAAGGATCTGCCAGTGAAAAAGACAATAGAAGGGGTGAAGTTACGGGTGTTCCCAAGAGGGTAATCTGGCAACAAATCCTTCCTCAAGAAATGGTTCCGGTCAAAGCCGGGACTTTTTGGATGGGACAGGCTGATGAAGATATAGCCTTCTCACAATCATCGTTGAACAAGCAGATTACTATCTCCGAATTTTATATGGATAAGTATGAAGTATCCAACAACAAATACAGACAGTTCATCGAAGCCGTCAGGTTAGGTGAGTACACTTACAGTACTCCGACAACTTTGAAAGACGCGCCGACTTTTGACCTGAACGCTGTACTTCCTGATACGACAGTCTGGAACACAAGTTTCACTTACCACTATGGTGATCCTTTGATGGAGTTTTATTTTGACCACCCTGCTTTTGACAATTACCCTGTGGTAGGTGTCAGCTGGGAGCAGGCCAATATGTACTGTCAGTGGAGAACGTACCACTTGAATGCAAACGACAAAGCGGATTTTGATTATCCTCCTTTTAGGTTACCATCAGAAGCGGAGTGGGAATATGCAGCCAAAGGCGGAAAAGAAGTAGCCAAGTATCCTTGGGGAGGCCCATATCTCAAAAACAAAAGAGGTTGCTTGATGGCTAACTTCAAGCCTGGAAGAGGTAATTACATTGATGATGGATTTGCATATACTGCGCCAGTAGATGTTTTTGCACCAAATGGCTTCGGCTTATACAACATGTCAGGAAACGTAGCAGAATGGGTATTGGATTCCTATAATGCAGTCAGTGGATCTGTCACTTGGGATTTGGACCCTAGATATGATGATCCTAATGAAAAAAGGAAAGTGGTACGTGGCGGTTCTTGGAAAGACATCGCTCATTACCTTGAAACAAGTACAAGAACCTATGAATTCCAGGATGTGAAAACAGCACATATCGGATTCAGAACTGCGATGACCTATTTGGGTAGATCAGGTTCAATGGATATCAGCAACAACAGAAGAAGAAAAAAGTAAATCGAATAACATCTTAATCACTCACTCACCTCTAAATTTTTAAAAAAAAATGGCAACAAAAAACAAATCATTCATGAACACATTCTACGGGGATATCATGCCGAAAATTTATGGTATCGGAGCCGCCGTAGTTATCTTAGGAGCTATGTTCAAAATCCTCGACTGGCAGGGTGCCAGTTTGATGATCGGTGTGGGTCTTACCACAGAAGCCGCAATATTTTTCTTATCCGCATTTGAGCCCAAACATGAAGAGGTAGACTGGTCAAAAGTTTATCCTGAATTAGCCGGTGAAGAGCCTGCTGAACGCAAATCCACCAAAAAAGAGCCAAAAGACAATCTTAGCCAGAAATTTGACGAAATGTTGTCCAATGCTAAAATTGGACCTGAATTGTTTGATAGCTTGGGCAAGGGAATCCAAAACCTTGCAACCTCAGCTGAAAAAATGGGAACGATTGCTGATGCAGCAGTTGCTACCAATGAATATGCGAGCAATGTAAAAACAGCTTCCAAGACTTTGGTTGACATCAACCAGTCTTATGGAAAAACTGCCATGGCGTTGACCGAGCTTTCTTCTGCGTCTGCAGATGCAAAAGAGTACCACAGTCAAGTGGTGACGGTTACCAAAAACCTTTCTGCATTGAACAATGTGTATGAAATGGAACTTTTGGATGCCCAATCACACCTTAAAACACTGAATAAGTTCTATTCCAATATATCTACTGCTATGGAAGGATTGAACGAGGCAGGAAAAGAAACTGAGCAATTCAAAAATGAATTGGCAAAACTCAATTCAAACGTAAGTTCTTTGAATAAGGTATACGGTGGCATGCTATCAGCCATGAAAGGTTAAGCCTGTTTTTATAAATGTTTAAACTTTTAGAAAAATAATATGGCTGGAGGAAAAGAAACACCAAGGCAGCGGATGATCGGTATGATGTACCTTGTATTGACAGCATTGTTGGCATTACAGGTAAGCAACCAGATACTCCAAAAGTTTGTGTTGTTAAATGATGGATTGGAAAGAACTTCCAAAAACTTCATCAATAAAAATGAATTTACGGTCTCTTCTATTGCTTCGACAGTAGAGAATCAGGGAAATAACGAAAAAGATGTACCCAAGGTAGATGCAGCAAAGGAAGTCCGCAAGGCAACCTCTGAGGTATATGCTTACCTTGAGGAGCTGAAGCAGGAACTTTTGACTACTTCCAATGCGAAGGATGATCAAGGTCAGTTCAGTAACTCTGCTTTGAAAAACACCGATATCCCTGGCAATATTTTCAATAACAACAAAAAGGGATTTGAAATGCAGGAGAGGTTAAATGCCTATCCAAAGCAAATATCTGAAATCCTTAAAAAAGCAGGAATTGAATTGACTTTTGGCGATATCGCCAAAGATGCCAAAGACATCGAAATATTTCAAAATGACAAAGAAGTCAGAAATAAGAATTTCGTGTTCTTAAACTTTGTCAAGTCTCCTGTTGGTGCCGTTATGGCATTGATTTCGCAGTATCAGAATGAAGTTTTGAATATTGAAAGTGAATCTTTGGGAGCAATCACAGCTTCAATCGGTTCGTTCTATTACAAAGCGGATATTGTTGAAGCGAGGATTGCAGCCCAATCAAACGTAGTTGCGGCCGGCACCAAGTTCCAGGCAGATATGTTCATCGCTTCCTCTTCTTCTTCAGATGCTCCTCAAATGACTATTGACGGAAGGACTGTGACAGTAGAAAACGGATTCGGTAAAATTGAATTTACTGCTACTCCTGCTTCTCAATATGATGATAGAGGACTTTCAAAGAGAATTTTGAAAGGTGAAATCGTGACCAATGTGGGCGGTGAAGACAAAATACTTCCTGTTGAATATGAGTATTTCGTAGCACAACCGGTCATCAAAGTTACTTCGGAAGTAGTCAATCAGCTTTATGCGGATTGCGCCAACGAGTTGTTGATTGATGTTCCTGCTTTGGGAAATAGCTACGCACCAAGTTTCACTGTATCTAATGGTTCTTCTATCCAAGGAAGCAAGCCTGGCCAGCTGACAGTAATTCCAGGTGGTTCAGGAAAAGTGTTGATTGGAGTTAGCAGTGGAGGCAATAAAATCGGCGATGTATCGTATGATATTAAACCGGTTCCGGCGCCAACTGTAAGGTTATTCGATGGAAGAGGACCAATAGATTTGAGTCAGGCCTATCCTGCACCGGGACCATCTTCTTTGATAGTAGAAGCTATTCCTGAAGCAAACTTTGGTAGAACCATGGCTAAAGACGCTAACTTTGAAGTAACAGGTGGTGAAGTCATTCTTTTAAGAAATGAGGTTCCTCGTGAGAAAGTTGCTATCAATGGTAAAAATGTTGCCATCAGAAACCTCTTGGCATCAGCAAAAAGTGGAGATGCATTGGTAATCCGTGTTACCCAAGTAACCCGAACTAACTTCAGAGGCAATAAAATAACAAATAACCAGCCTGAAATTATCAGGATGGCAATTAAATAAATGATCGATGATGCCTTTGGCATGATCATAAACTAAGTAAATATGAAACTTTATTCAAAAATCATTGGCCTTTTTGCACTTGGTCTTACTGCATTCGGAGTTGACGCCAATGCACAGGCTACAAGTGTGACCCCATCCGGAACTGGCGACAGACAGTTCAAAATGGATACGGTTTTTTCTGCACACCCTATCCGGGAAGATGATAAGATGTATCAAATCTCTGTTTGGAGAAGGATAGACCTCAGGGAAAAATACAACCAGCCATTGTATGGTTCAGGTGACACCAAAAATGATGGAATCGTCAATCAGATATATAAGGCTATTGTTGAAGACAATGCGCTTGAAGTATTTGCAGATGACAAATTCACACAGCCACTATCCATTTCTGACTTCCAATCTAATTTCTGGTTGGCTGCAAATGGAGACAGTATCTTCGTGAAGCAATTATATTACCTGGATTTTATGGAGGATTTTGTATTTGACAAGCACCATTCTCAAATCAAATTTGACGTCAAATACATCGAATTGGTAATGCCATCCCAAACCAATGCAAATGCCGGTCAAAAGACAATAGGATATGTTAGGTTCAAAGATTTCTACTATCACTTCAAAGACCATCCTGAGGCAAAATGGTTGATCTTCCAAAACACTGCAAAAAACTTAACGTATGATCAGGTTTTTGATCAGAGATTGTTCAGATCAGTAGTTAGAAGGTATACCAATCCGGATAATGCCTATGTTGCGGATTTGGTAAATTCAAGTCATCCTAATCCCGAATTGCAGGCATTCTTGAATTCTTTGGAATTTGAGTACAAACTGCTTGATTTTGAGAATGGACTTTGGGAATGGTAAAAACGGTTTTCCAATAGCATGAAAAGATAAAGGCCTTCAGATTTCTGAAGGCCTTTATCTTTTAAGAAGTAATTTGATTCACTCGTTTTGCTCAAATGCAAAAGAATCAAAGAACTCTTTCAAATTGGCTGAAATAAAAATTCCCTTCAATTTGGGCATTTTCGTCTGAGTCAGAACCGTGTACGGCATTGGCTTCTATCGAAGTCGCAAACATTTTTCTGATGGTTCCCTCTGCAGCATTGGCAGGATTAGTGGCACCGATCAATGTTCTGAAGTCTTCTACAGCATTTTCTTTTTCCAATATTGCGGCAATGATAGGTCCTGAGGACATATACTTGCAAAGATCCGCATAGAACGGTCTTTCCTTGTGTACTTCATAAAATTTTCCGGCCAATTCAGGTGTCAGTTGTGTCGCTTTAAGCGCTACAATTTTGAATCCTGCCCCCTCAATCATTTTTAAAATTGCTCCGGAATTGCCGGCACCAAATGCGTCCGGCTTGATCATTGTGAAAGTTCTTTTACCTGCCATTGTAATTATTTTTGTAGGTTTAAATGTGGCTGCAAAAATACAGGAATTCATTGAATCTCCGAATAATGCTTGTAAAATCTATATTATCTGATTCAGATTTAGGCTTTTAGTGTCATTGGGATTTTTCAAAAATTATCCTGACCTTTGCGGACTATGTTCCTTTAGGGGAGTGTACAAAAGCAATCAAATGCGAGAATTAGAGTCATTTAAACATATAATTTCCTCACCCCAGAAAGTAGTCATTACCACCCACCACAAGCCTGATGCAGATGCATTGGGATCTTGTCTGGCAATGTCAAACTTCCTAATTAAGCTGGGGCATGAGGTTCAGGTGATTACTCCTTCTGATTATCCGTCTTTTCTTCATTGGATGAAGGGAAATGAAGATGTGATAAATTTTGAGGATAGGTCCAAAAGAGCAGAAGCTATTGGAATCATCCAAAAAGCCACTATGATTTTTTGTTTGGATTTCTCTTGTCCCAAGAGAATGCAGGATATGCAGTCATGGGTTGAAAGTTCCAATGCCTATAAAGTAAATATCGACCACCACCAAGATCCTAAGGATTTTGCTGATTTCAGGTATTGGAGCACTTCTGCTGCAGCCACCTGCGAATTGATCTATGAATTGATTGTGGCGATTGGGCACCGAGATTTGATTGACAAAGATATTGCAGAATGCCTCTATGCGGGGATCATGACGGATACCGGTGGTTTTAGGCATCCGAATACCACCAAAAACGTCCATTTGATCACGGCGGAGTTGATTGGGATAGGAGCAGACAATTCCAAAATTTCCAGACTGATTTATGATACCAATAGTGTCAACAGGTTGAAATTTATCGGATTTGCAATAACACGAAGGTTGACCATTATGCAGGATTTGCAAACAGCCTACTTTGCAATCAGCAAAAAAGATCTTAGAAAATATTCCTCCCAAACCGGAGATACTGAAGGCTTGGTCAATTATGCATTGTCATTAGATGGCATCAAGATTGCAGCACTTTTTACAGAGCGCGAAGATGGCATCAAAATCTCTTTTAGGTCCACCGAGGATATTGCAGTAAATAAATTCGCAGCATCTTACTTTGATGGGGGAGGACATAAAAATGCCTCAGGAGGAAAATCTCAACTGACCCTGCTAGAAACAACAGAAAAATTCGAAACACTCATAAAAGAAAACTATAATTCCCTATTTATTCAATCTGAACTCCTTCATGAAAAAAATTAATCTCTACTTATTGCCCGCCATAGTGATGGTGTTGGCTACCGGCTTGATGTCTTGTAAGAAAAAACAGACAACCTCTGATGGCATCGAGTATACTTACATCAAAGAGGGAGATGTTGCTCCCAAAAACGGGGAGTATATCCTTTACAATCTTATTGTAAAAACGGATAAAGACTCCACATTTATCTCTACATATGATCAAAACATGCCAGGTTATATTCTTTTCAATGACTCCTTACCAAAGGAAAGTGGAATGGATGAGATTTTTCTAAGTCTCAAAAAGGGAGACAGTATTGCTTTTGAAGCTAATTCTATGAAGGTATTTGGAGAGCAGAATATGCCTTTCTTCCTTGATAAAGAGAAAAATGTAAAAATCCAGATTGGAGTTGTAGATATCACTGACCAACAGGGCGTTGAAGCTTATTTCAATGCACTTCAGGAAGCTCAAATGAAGAAGCAGGCTGAAAATGCAGTGAAGCAGTTGGAAATTGATACCAAAATCATTGAGGATTATCTTGCTGAAAAAAATATTCAAGCTACCAAGACAGAATCAGGTCTTTACTACGTCATTGAAAAAGAAGGAACCGGTCCTGAAATAGAGTCAGGAGACTTGGCTTTTGTTCATTATGCGGGGTACTTATTGGACGGGACACTATTTGATTCAAGTATCAAAGAAATTGCCCAAGCTAACAATACCTATAATGAGCAAAGAGATGCGCAAGGTGGCTATGGTCCTTTGGAAGTTTCCGTAGGTCAAGGAAGGGTAATCCCGGGATGGGACGAAGGTCTTGCACTATTGAAGAAAGGGGACAAAGCTAAGTTCTTTATTCCTTCTACTCTTGCTTATGGAGATAGAGATTCAGGTGGTCCAATTAAAGCAAACTCTGTACTGATCTTCGACGTAGAAATCACAGACGTACAAAAATAAACATATGAAAAAAGCAGGCGCGTTATTATTATCATTGGTTTGGATATTTTCCTCTTGTGTTTCTGACGAGGAAAATGCCCAGATTATTTTTGACCAGGATATTCAGAAAATTGAAAAATACATAACGCAAAACCCAATTGCTTCTGTCAAGGAGGAAATAGATGGGGGGACAGGAATCAGGATATACTGGACTGAATTGTCAGGAAGTGGAGATAAGGTTTCTGTAGGAGACACGGTGTTTGTGAATTACACAGGAAAATTGCTTAGCAACTTGGTATTTGACACCTCTATCGAATCGATTGCCAAAGCGAATAACGTCTATGATGCGAATCGGACTTATGAGCCATTGGAATTTATAATCGGTTTGGGTATGGTAATTCCGGGTTTTGAATATGGTGTTTTCAACATTGAAAAAGGTGACAAAGCATCAGTGATTTTCCCATCATTATATGGTTACGGATCTCAAGCAAACGCCATCATTCCTCCAAATTCCCCATTAATTTTCGAAATTGAATTGGTAGATATCAAGGATAATCCTCTGGCAGACGACTGATAAATGAAAAATTTTAGAATTGTTTTATCCTTTCTTGTTGCCGTGTTGCTTGTAGCATCTTGTGGTACGCCCAGTCCTTTTGGTGGACCTGTGTATGATAGCGAAGGAAACCTTGCTATAGATAGGGTTAAAATCGATGACTTCTTGAGGACTGCTCCTATTGATAGTCTTTACAGAATCCATGACCCTACGGGGGTTGTCATTATTGTTCAGGAAGAAGGGACAGGGGCAAAGCCTGCAGCAGGTATGTTGGTTTATACCAACTACACAGGCAAATTATTGGACGGAACGGTATTCGATACCAACCTTGAGGATGTAGCGAGAGAAAATGACGTGTATGATCCCTCGAGGACTTATAGAATTTTCCAGTTTACCCTTGGTACATCCGAGACAATCCAAGGATTTAACCTTGGCTTCAGGCAAATGACAAGTGGGTCCAAAGGAGTGCTGATCATACCTTCTCCTTGGGCTTACCGAGACAGCGGAACGATTCCGGGTGTTCCTGCAAACTCCGTATTGATGTTTGAAGTGGAGTTCCTAGGAATGGATTAAAAATTCTAACCCCCCTAAAATCTTCCATTCGAAAGATTGATGAAAATATAAAACCCTCCCTTGGATGAATTTAAGGGAGGGTTTTTGTTTTCGCTTAACGAGAAAGTTTTGCGTGATTTTATTTGATTGCTTTGGCAACTTCTGCCGCCATGATTCCAAGCCCTTCTTTATTTGGGTGGATTCCGTCAGGAAGAAGTGGTGATTTGTCCAAAAGTGGGGTATATAAATCAATGATTTCTGATTTTGTTTTCTTGGCAATTTCCAAAAGCATCGGCCGCATTTCGTTTAGAATTACATCACCGTTGATATCAAAATTTCCTTGAAATACCGGAACAGGTAGACAAATGTAGACCTTGCCTGTTTTTGGCATTGATTTTTTGAAGGTCTCAATCATTTCAATAAAATCAGCAGTAAATTCCGCTTTGAATTTCCAGTTTTGAGGTTTTGAATCGTTAGTTCCTAGCTTGATGACTAGGATATCCGGCGCAAATGACTTGGTTTCCTCAAATTGGGGCTCGTTCCAAAAAGGATAATCTCCTTTCTTGAGTAAGGTCCTTCCGCTTACACCAAAGTTTTTAACATCATATTTGTCACCAAGAATTTTTTGCATCTGAAGTGGATAACTGTCAGGATTGTCTCTTCCGGGACCTTGGGTGATGCTATTTCCAACACATGCAACTTTGATTTTGGATTGAGCTGTAGCAGAAATACCGATTGAAAGCAATAGGATTGAAAGGAAAAGCAGATTTTTCATAGGTTGGATTTTTCTTTCAATTTAAAAAGTTTTGATTCTTTAAGATCTTTTGGAAAGAAAATTATGACAAGAGGATATCTTTAAAGCCAAATGGAGATTTTTAGGAAAATATTGCTTTATATCAATCTTCTTTCTCTGGATGTGGTTTTCGGTGCAATGGCCGGGATGCTGTTTTTTTCGGACCTTTTAGAAGTCAATATTGCAGGATCAGTCTACTTTCTTCTGGGACTGGCAGTTTGGAGTATTTATACTTTAGATCACCTGATGGATGCCCGGGGTGCTATCGGCAAACCCCAATCCCCTAGGCATCAACTTCACCAAAAATATCATCGGGTACTATCCGCTTTGGTCATTTGCTGTATCCTGATAGGGGCGTTCCTTTTTTTTAGGCTGACAGAAATGGAATTTATCCGTACCCTTGGAATATTGCTAGGAGTGGTAACGGTGTTTTGGATGGGATTCTTGAAAATTGCTGGACCAAAATATTCTTGGTTGAAAGAAATTTCCACAGCTTTGATTTACGTCTTGGGTATTTCATTTGCTCCAATTGCAAAAGTTGATTTTGAATTGATCGATATCAGCGTCTATGTTTTTGCATTTGTTTATTTCTTGGCAGCACTCGTCAATCTCTTGATGCTTTCTTATCAGGATGCCGAAGTAGATCAAAAAGATGGCTTTGGATCTGTGCTGGTATTGATCCCAAAAACCGCTTTAAAGAATCTCATCATAGTTTTGGGATTAACAGGGATCGGTGTCTTGGTAGTCTTTTCCGCGATTCTCCCATCCTATTATCACATCTCATCCATGATTTTGGGACTGATTATCGGTTATCACCTGATTTTATTTTTCTCCAAAAACCAAAGCAAAGATCAGATCAGAAGAAAATCAGAAGCATTGTTTCTGTTGCCGTTTTTGTTGCTTTTATTGTAAGGACAGATAGATTTTGATTTTTACTCTGCTGCTTTATCGATCATTTTCCTGATCATTTCATCAAAGTAAGCGCCGTTATAAGGACCGAACCAATTCATGTCCCGGACTTCATATAGCGGATAATTGTAATATTTATCCGGTGTGATATATCCGATATAGCCTCCATTAAAACATGTGATGATGAGATGAAATCCTTTTTCTGTGGCATAGTCTTCCCATTCCTTCATAAAAACTCCTGAAATTTCACCGCTTGAACTGATAAACAATGTTTTTCCGATTTGCACGATGTCAAAATGGGCATTGGTATCACCAAATACTGAATTAAAAATCCAAGGCCGGATGCGGACTTTTTCACTGATCCTAAAATGCGCTTTTCTGAGGCCAACCGGCAAATTTCCAACCTTGAGGTTTGGCTCCTCTACAGGAAATACTTCATGGATATTTTCAGAAAGATTTCTGTTTAGTGCCAAGGCATATGATTCGACATCATTTGTTTGATTTCCAGTGGCTACAGGCCGATGGCTTCCTACTGTACCCGCCGCAAAAAGCGAAAAGTCATATTCTCCTTTCTCCATTAATTTGGTCAGGTAGTTGGGATAATCTCCTGATAAACCCATGAATTTTGAATTCAAAATAGTCGGATGGGCACTGTATGTCAGGATTGTTCCTTTTTTCCCATTTCGCTTTTCGAATATCAATTGCCTGATATAGGGATCGATTGGGTCTTCTGCGATCAGCCTGTTGGCGACAAGTGTATCCGCTTTGGTTTTCCTAAAGTAAACTTCCACAGTGTCTCTGCTAGCCATGGCCGATTTTAATCCTTCCAAGGTTTTGGCTTCCAGGAATTTGACGATTTTATCATCATAGCCTCCAAAAGCCAATTTTCCAATAAGCCCCGGAATATGTCCGCCAATACCACTGTGAGTATGGGTTGCGGTAAAATATACATAGTCCAATGCCAATCCTGAATCACTGATTGCCTGATTGATTCTTCCCTGTAGGTAAGGATGAACGATCATTAATTCGAAATTCAAAAATGCGACAGTAGATTTTCCGTTACTAATGACCATCGCTTTGACAAAACTGCTGTCCAGCACAAACTCATACCTTCCCCTTGGTTTATATCCTACCAATTTTGCCGGAGAAGTAGGTGTTGCATTGACAGATGACCAGCCTGCAAGCCATATTTCGCCTTCTGAAGATTCAAAATTCAGGGAATCAAGGCGGGCTACAGTCTCCTGATAATACTCCATCTCTTTGAAATCACGCCAATCTATCCTCGTCAAAGTAGCCAAAGCTAAAAACACAACAATACCAAAAGTCCAACCAAAAACTCTGAAAATCCTTTGGGCGATTGGTCTTGGCATATTGTAAAGGGATATTTTTTTAACTTGCTTTTTTTTATTTAATATTCAAAAGTGCCATGGGTACCTTGCACGGTTACTTTTTTACCATCATGTGGTAAAACCCGGCCTATAATTTTGGCTTCAACACCCAATCCTTCGGCGATGTCTATTACCTCTTCGGCATACCTTTCTTCAAGATAAACCTCCATTCTGTGTCCCATGTTGAATACTTTGTACATTTCTTTCCAGTCTGTACCGCTTTCTTCCTGGATGATTTTGAAAAGTGGCGGGGTATCAAACAGATTGTCTTTGACCACATGCACATTGTCTACAAAATGTAGAACCTTAGTCTGCGCTCCTCCGCTGCAATGTACTATGCCATGGATGTTTGGCCTTAAGTATTTCAACACATCGACCATGATAGGCGCATAGGTACGGGTAGGAGAAAGGACCAATTTACCCATATCAACTGAAAGCCCGGGAGCAGGATCTGTCAGGTTATATTTACCGGTATAGACCAAATCGGCAGGGACAGAAGGATCAAAACTCTCAGGATATTTGCTTTTCAATAGTTTGTTGAAAACATCGTGCCTTGCGGAAGTTAGGCCGTTGCTTCCCATTCCGCCGTTATAAAAATCTTCATACGTAGCATGCCCAAAGGAGGCCAATCCCACCACCACATCTCCGGGCCGGATTTTGTCATTGGAGATGACATCTTCCCTTTTCATCCTACAAGTCACCGTACTGTCTACGATTACCGTTCGGACAAGATCCCCTACATCTGCCGTTTCCCCTCCTGTCAGGACCACATTCACACCGTGGTCACGGAGCATCTGCAAGACTTCCTCGGTACCGTTGATGATGGCTGAAATTACCTCACCGGGAATCAGATTCTTGTTTCTCCCGATCGTCGATGATACCAAGATGTTGTTGACTGCACCGACACAAAGCAGGTCATCGGTATTCATGATGATGGCATCTTGGGCGATGCCTTTCCATACACTCAGATCCCCTGTTTCTTTCCAATACATGTAAGCCAAGGAGGATTTTGTACCCGCCCCGTCAGCATGCATGATGTTGCAAAAGTCAGGGTCATTGCCAAGAGTGTCTTCCACTATTTTGCAGAAAGCCTTTGGAAAAAGTCCTTTGTCCAATTTGGAAATGGCCTGATGTACATCTTCTTTGGAGGCAGATACGCCCCTTTGCATATACCTTTCGTTCATTGAGAATTTGGGAATTGGTTGTATTGGGCAAAGTTAAGGATTCCAACGGGATTGAGGGATGGAAAAACAGGAAGATTGAGGATCGATCATCCAATTTTATTGAAATTGGCTCTCTATGTTCAGCTCTATACCTTTATTCTTATTTGTCCCAAAAAATTAAAAATTGTTCTTTTCTAACTTCCAATTCATTCTAAATGATATTAAAAGCTGAAATTGGGATAATTTAGGTTCATTTGGATAATCTTACCTTTCAATAGCCATAACCGCCCGTTTCCGATTTTTTATTTCCCTATGAAACCTTATTTTTACGACCCAATTGAAAACGCTTTAAATATTTTCCCATATGCCATATTTATTTACATCCGAATCTGTGTCTGAAGGTCATCCTGACAAAGTTGCTGATCAGATTTCGGACGCCTTGATCGATAATTTTTTAGCATTCGACCCAAATTCTAAAGTTGCTTGTGAAACATTGGTGACTACAGGTCAGGTTGTGCTTGCAGGGGAAGTAAAATCGGAAATCTATCTTGATGTTCAAAAAATAGCTCGAGACGTCATCAACAGAATCGGTTATACCAAAGGTGAATACATGTTTGACGGAAACTCATGCGGAGTTCTTTCAGCAATCCACGAGCAGTCTCCCGATATCAATCAGGGAGTGGAAAGAGCAAATCCTGAAGAACAGGGTGCCGGGGACCAAGGAATGATGTTTGGCTATGCTACTAAAGAAACAGATAATTTCATGCCTTTGGCACTTGATCTTTCGCATAGGATATTGAAGGAATTGGCAGCACTTAGAAGGGAAAACAAAGAAATTGCTTACCTACGACCAGATGCCAAATCCCAGGTCACTATCGAATATGGAGATGATAACCAGCCTTTGCGCATCGATGCCATCGTAGTTTCGACCCAGCATGATGACTTTGATGAGGAACCTGCAATGTTGGCTAAGATCAAGGAAGACATGATCAAAATCTTGATTCCTAGAGTAAAATCGCAGTTGAAGCCTGAGATTCAGGCTTTGTTCACCGATCAGATTATCTACCATATTAACCCAACAGGGAAGTTTGTCATCGGAGGCCCACACGGAGATACCGGATTGACCGGAAGGAAGATTATCGTGGATACCTATGGAGGGAAAGGTGCACATGGAGGCGGTGCTTTTTCTGGAAAAGACCCATCCAAAGTCGACCGTTCGGCAGCTTATGCCACTAGACATATTGCCAAAAATATGGTGGCAGCGGGTGTAGCGGAGGAGGTTTTGGTGCAGGTATCTTACGCCATCGGTGTAGCCAAACCAATGGGGATCTATGTGAACACCTACGGAACTTCCAAAGTAGGTATGAGCGATGGGGAAATTGCCAAAAAAATCGAGGGCATCTTTGACATGAGACCTTATGCTATAGAACAAAGATTGAAGCTTCGAAATCCGATATATGAAGAAACCGCTGCATATGGCCACATGGGAAGGGAATATGAAAAAGTTTTCAAAACCTTTAAAAACCCGTATGGGGAGGCAAAAACCCTAGAGGTGGAATTGTTTACCTGGGAAAAGCTTGATTTTGTGGATAAGATCAAAAAAGAGTTTGGAATATAGGAAGAAGCGGCTTTAGGGCCGCTTTTTTTTGTTGGATGATGGGTGAAATTTCCCGTTTTTCGGCCAAACTTAATTTGAGTCTATTCGTTGATGCTGTTATTCTTAGAAGTTTCACCCATGAAATCAATCTCAGTTTTTCTCCTATTATTATTTGTTAACAATAATATCCAAGCCCAAAACAATCCAAGGATTTCTTATCGGGAGAATTTATTCGGTAACCATGTTTACCTTGCAGATGGCGAAAAGGTAAAGGCCTCAGAAATCGAAAAAATTATGGGTGCTTTTCCTGAGGATGCTGAGGCATTTTCCAAAGCCAATCAAAAAATGGCAGTCGGTGAAACCCTTAGATTGGGAGGATGGATTTTGGCTGCAGGTTCTCTGGTATATTTGTTTTCAGGCGATTTTACCCAACAGCGAGTGCTTATTTCGGGAGGAATGATGTTGGGAGCAGCGACAATTACGACCATTGCATTTCCTATGAAAAGAAATGGCAAAAGGGAAACTTCCGATGCGATTGAAATTTATAACTATAAAGCAGTAAGGGGAATTGGTGACCGACCCTCCCTCCAATTTAAACTATCGCCCTTGGCTGCAGGCTTAACCCTCAATTTCTGAACTTATGAAAAAATTATCCTTTGCTTTGCTTTTGGTATGTCTTGTTTCCGAAGTATATGGTCAGGAGCCCTTTTTAAGGATTGATTACAGGCAAACTTTTTTGGGGGATAGAATCGATATTTTGGATGGACCCAAAGTGCTGAACAAAGAGGAAGTGTACCGATTGATGCAGACCCAACCCGAAGCATTTGAGACATATCAAATGGCCTTGAAAAAGCAGAAAACCGGCAAATTGCTGGATGGAGGTGCATTTTTAACTTCCATGGGGGTAATTGCTTTGAGTTTCATTCCTCCTCAATCAGCATCCTATTCAACGAGAAACAATCTTTTGTTACCATTGGCGATTGCCACTGTAGGAATTGGGATTGCTTCAGGATTTTATAGGAGAAGCAGTAGAAATCTGACAAGGGAAGCAGTGGATTTGTATAATTTTTCGGAAAAAAAGCCAGATCCCATTTACTTTGATGATGGGCTGACCTATTACACCATCCCTGATTTTGTTGGTTTTCAGATCCGTTTTTGAGTTCCAAAAGGAAGTTCAGGAAAACATTTCCTCGATCAGCGCATTGTAAAAATCCTTGACATCGATTCCTAATGCACGCACTTGCTGGGAGATCAGGCTGGTTTCTGTCTGACCCGGAACCGTATTGATTTCAATGAAATAAAACTTACCTGTTTCAGATTCCAGAAAATAATCAATCCTGACTGCCCCTTTGCAGTTCAATTTTTGATATACTTTTTCGATGATCCGGTTTACCCTTTCCACTTCTTCCGTAGTCATTCTTCCTGGGGTAATTTCTTCGCAAACTCCAGGTGAATATTTGGCCTCAAAATCAAAAAATTCCTTACTGCTGATGATCTCTGTAGCAGGAAGGACAGTAGTGATCCCTCTTGACCGATATACACCAATCGAAAATTCCCTTCCTGAAACAAATTCTTCTACCAATACCTGCGAATCCTCTGCAAATGCCTTATCCAAAGCTTCTTGAAGTTCATTCGGTTCTTTGACTTTGCTCATTCCGATACTTGAACCTCCGTTGTTTGGCTTGATAAATAGTGGCAACCTTAGCTCTTTCAAAATGCGGGTGATATTTTCCGAATTGTTGTCAAACAATTGGATAGACCTTGCAACAAACAATTCATCAATGTCTTGTACTATTGCTTTGGTGTAGCCTTTGTTCATCGTGATGGCAGAGGTCAGCGCGTCACAGGTGGTGTAGGGTAAGCCAATCATGTCAAAATATCCAGCCAACTTTCCATCTTCTCCCGGTGAACCGTGAAGGATATTGAATACCCCG
The DNA here is from genome assembly GCF_024741135.1 of Aquiflexum gelatinilyticum. Classification (GTDB taxonomy): domain Bacteria; phylum Bacteroidota; class Bacteroidia; order Cytophagales; family Cyclobacteriaceae; genus Cognataquiflexum; species Cognataquiflexum gelatinilyticum. The sequence goes on along the minus strand of NZ_JANSUY010000002.1, from coordinate 14,347 downwards.
TCAAATTTTATTTTTTGATCTTGGAGAATGATGGAAAAATCATTGAGGTCGACGGGAATTTTTTCACCCGCGGCTGTTTCATGATACCAATTTCCCGGATAGATTATGATCTTGAAGATATCATATAAGCTTCGGTCTAGAGTTTTTTCAACCACCGCTGCGCTTTTTAAGGATATGACAGATTCTCCGGTAAATCCTCCGGTCACTAAGGCAATTTTTTTCTTCATGGCATGTAAAAGTAAAAATCAATCTGCATTAATCATTGCTTGGCATAAAAAAATAGGAGTCAAAATTGTGGATTGAGATTTTTTGTATTCGGTGAATTTGGCTAATAAATGTTATATTCAATCTTCGCTTTTCATTGCAAATATGTTAATTGATGGAAACAGCAAATTATTCCAAACTAAGTCTTCATAAAATGTTTTATAAGATTTGGATTCTGATCCTATTATGCTTTGCATTTCCAAAAATCATATTTGCCCAAGAAGGAAAAACCACCATTTCAGAGGGACCCTATATTTACCTTCAGGGGGACCAGTTTAAAGCCAAGTGGGTAAAAAATGGGGAAATGAGAACCGCAGAAAACCTCAGCACCGACTTCTTAGAAAGAGAATTTGGTTTTGGGTTAAGTCCTGAAATATTTCAAAAAACCATGGGATCTGTTCCTAATTTTGATCAGGAATATGAAAACATACCCAACTTCGCGGTAATCTCTGATATCCATGGACAATATCCCTTGATGGTCGAACTTTTGAAAAACCACGGGATCATCGATGGAAACATGAATTGGGCATTTGGCAAAGCCCACTTGGTCATCAACGGTGACATACTAGGACGTGGAGATATGGTGACAGAGGTTCTTTGGCTTGCTTATAAACTCGCATATCAGGCTGAAAAGTCCGGGGGGAAAGTTCATTTTTTATTGGGGAACCATGAATTGATGGTAAAGACAGGTGATTTTAGATACTTGAATGAAAAATATGTCGCCGCATCAAAGATCATGGGGATAAATCCTGCTGAATTATATTCGGATAATTCAGTATTGGGAAATTGGTTGAAAAAAAGGCCTGCAATTATAAAAATTGATGATTTTCTCATTACCCATGCTGGGATTTCTCCACAATTTCTTAAGCGGAAATTAAATGTTGAAAAAGTAAATAAGGTGTTTTTTGAAGAGGTCCTGTCTCCACAACCTACCGCAAGCCGGAACACCAAAAGCCTCATTAGATTTTTGACCGGCGAAGAAGGGCCTATTTGGTATCGTGGCTATTTTATTGAATTCTCTGTTTCCAATAAAAATCTGGATGATATACTGGCCTTTTTTGAATCAAAGCATATCGTTGTTGGCCATACCTCGCTCGAAGCCATCACTCCACTTTTTGATGGTAGGGTCATTGGAGTGGATTCAAGTATAAAAGACGGAAGAGGAGGAGAAATATTGATTGTAGAAAACGGTGTAAAATACAGGGGTAGGGTAAACGGCAGCAGAGAAATTCTCTGATTTTTTGCTTGATCCGATTTCAAATCTTCAGTTTGGTCCTCCCGGTAACGTAAAATTTTTTTCCGGTTATGTCGCTTTTTTATACTTTTAAACCCCACAATAGACATAGAAATTTATGATGAGAATTAAGTTGGTTTCTTTTTTGGCATTTTTCCTGGTTTGTAACTTTGAGACATTTGCCCAACAAAAAGTCACCCTAGAGGATGTTTTTAAGAACAATACCTTTTCCCAAAAGTCAGTTCAGGGGATCAATTGGATGAAAGATGGCCAATTTTACAGCAAGCTTCAAAGGGGTCAGGCAGGTCCAAAAGTGGTGAAGGTCAATGTAGCCACAGGTGAGGAAACGGCAATATTGATTGATGGAGAATCATTAGGGGTGAATTTTTCAACTTATTCTTTTAATGCCGATGAATCAAAAGCACTGATCGCTTCTGATGTAGAAAGTATCTACAGGAGGTCAAGCAAGGGAATTTATCATGTAGTTGATCTAGAAAAAGGCACTGCTCAAAAGCTCCTCAATGGTGAAAAAATCATGTACGCCACACTTTCTCCGGAAAATGACAAAGTCGCTTTTGTCAAAGACAATAATCTTTTTGTCATAGAATTGTCTTCAGACCAACTTACCCAAATCACCGACGACGGAAATTGGAACCACGTGATCAATGGCGCAGCAGATTGGGTTTATGAAGAGGAATTCTCGATGTCAAAGGCTTTTGCTTGGTCACCAGATGGGCAAAAAATTGCTTTTATCCGATTTGACGAGTCTGAAGTTCCTGAATTCAACATGCAGCTTTGGGGTAAATTATACCCTCAGGATTACAAATTCAAGTACCCAAAGGCAGGTGAATCCAATGCCAAAGTCAGTATCCATTTTTATGACCTTACCAGTAAAAAAACAGTGAAAGCCGATACCGGCACCGAGACAGACATTTATCTGCCTAGGATATATTGGACTGGGGAAGCTAATACATTGGCATTTTTGAGGGTGAATAGATTGCAAAACCAGATTGACTTATTATATGCCGATGCTCAAACAGGTCAGAGCAAAGTCGTCCTGGAAGAAAAATCAGAGACTTACGTCGATCTCAATTACAATGATGACCTGAGGTTTTTGGAAGATAATAAAGGTTTTATAAGGACTTCCGAACATGATGGATTCAAACATATTTACCATCATGATAACCAAGGTAACCTCATCCGGCAGATTACCTCAGGCAGATGGGAAGTGACCAATCTGGTCGGCGTAGACGAGAAAGGAAAAAAAATCTACTATATCTCAACCGAGGCGTCACCACTGGAGAGAAATCTCTATGTAATCAGCTTAGATGGTAAAAACAAAAAAATCCTGACTCCTGAAAAAGGTACTTATTCAGTCAACATGAGTAAAGATTTCAAATATTTCATAGCCAATTTTTCAAATTCGACAACCCCGCTAAAAGTGACTTTGAACGAAGCATCCGGTAAACTTCTCAAAGTTCTCGAAGATAATCAGGAGCTAAAATCAAAGCTATCGACTTTTGCAATGTCAGGTAAGGAGTTTTTCAGTTTCAATACAGTGGATGGTACTCCATTGAATGGGTATATGATCAAGCCGGCGGATTTTGATCCAAACAAGAAATATCCTGTCCTGATGTATGTGTATGGAGGACCAGGTTCCCAAAATGTGACTAATGCATGGGGTGGAACAAGGGACTTTTGGCATCATCATCTTGCCGCAGAAGGATACATTGTGGCTTGTGTAGACAACAGAGGAACAGGTGCGCGAGGCAGAGACTTCAAGCATTCTACCTATGCGAATCTTGGTAAACTGGAAACTGAGGACCAAATCGCCGGAGCCAAGTACTTAGGTTCACTTCCCTTTATTGATAAATCGAGGATAGGAATCTGGGGTTGGTCATATGGAGGCTATATGTCCTCTCTTGCATTGATGAAAGGAAATGATGTTTTCAAAGCAGCCATTGCGGTCGCTCCTGTGACGACTTGGCGGTATTATGACACTATTTATACAGAGCGGTATCTCCAGACGCCTCAGCAAAATGCCGCCGGATATGATGACAACAGCCCGATCACCCATGTGGACAAACTGAAGGGAAATCTGCTGCTTATTCATGGAACAGGAGATGACAATGTGCATTACCAAAATGCAGTAGATCTTGTCGATGCATTAATCAAAGCTGACAAACAGTTTGAAACGATGTATTATCCCAACCGGAATCACGGGATTTCGGGAGGCAATACATCATGGCATTTGTATTCCCTGATGACAGATTTTATCAGAAGAAAGCTCTAAATAGAATCAATTTTGAGCTTAAGAAAGGTTGATACAATTTTGTAGATTTTTCAGAAAAGAAAAGACGAATAAATTGGTTTTTACCAATCATTGGCTTTTTCCAGTTTTCATTGAATATAATTGTGATGCCAATCAGCAATAGGGCCAAGGCAAAAAACACCTTGGTCCGGGTTCTTAGTCGAATTAACCATTAATCGACTTCAATAGCCATCCGTGTTTATTTTGTTTTTTACGCCAAATAATGGCCTTAGCTTTCGGGTTCGGAACTTAATTCAACCTGTTCGGTTATTACTTGGTCAAGATGAAAAACAGTATGTTGTATTACAAAACTTACAGGCATTCTACCAGTAACGAATGGGTGGTATTCATTCATGGGGCCGGAGGCTCGTCCTCAATTTGGCACAAACAAATCAGGGAATTCAAACAGGAATTCAATCTTTTGCTCATTGACCTGCGAGGCCATGGTAAATCCGCTGAATCCATAAGAAATATCTGGAAGGAAGAATACACCTTTCCGGCGGTGACAAAAGACATCATTGAAGTCCTTGATCATCTTAATTTGCCACCGGCACATGTAATGGGAGTTTCTTTAGGGACTATTTTGGCAAGGCAATTGGCAGAAATGGAACCCCGCCGGGTAAAGTCCCTGATCATGGCAGGAGCTATTACTAGGCTGAACTTCACCTCTCAAATTCTGGTGACTTTAGGCAATACATTCAAAAGCGTGGTTCCTTACATGTGGCTATATAGCTTGTTTGCCTGGATCATAATGCCAAGAAGGCACCATGCCGAGTCCCGAAATTTGTTCATCAATGAGGCAAAAAGACTTTGCCAAAAGGAATTTATCAGGTGGTTTAAATTGACCAAGGACATCAATCCCCTGTTGAAATTTTTCAAAGAAAAAGACCTTTCGATCCCTACGCTTTACGTCATGGGTGAGGAGGATATTATGTTTCTCGAAGCAGTAAAAAAAATCGTTAAAGAGCATAAACTTTCTATTCTCAATATTGTCAAATCATGCGGCCATGTAGTCAATGTCGAACAGCCGGAAGTTTTTAATCAATTGTCGCTCCAGTTTCTAAGAAATCAACAACCAGCCTTAAATGGATTTTCAGATTAAATAGAATGAAAAAACAAACCAAAACCGTTTTAATTATAGCCATAATACTAGTATTGGCAGTGATTTTTATTTACCCAAGGTGGGATCAGATTATGGGAAATACCAAAGAGGTAGCCTCTTCCTCCCAGCCAGGTGGACCGCAGGGGTCTGGTCAGCCCATCCCGGTCAATGTAGTTGAAATCCGTCCGGAAAGACTGGAGAACAACCTCAGCGTCACGGGTACCATTATTCCCAATGAGAGTGTAAACTTAAGGGCCGAAATATCAGGCTTGGTAAAAAAGATTTCCTTCAATGAAGGGCAGTTTGTAAAAAAAGGAACACCGCTTATTTATCTCAATGACGATGAACTGAATGCCCAATACCAAAGACTTGACTTCACCAGGAAGCTTTTCCAAAGTCAGGAAAACAGGCAAAAGCAACTTCTGGCCAAGGAGGCAATCAGTCAGGAAGAATACGATATTGTCCTTAACCAGTTCAATACCAACCTTTCAGACATCAAATTGGTAGAGGCACAGTTGACAAAAACAGTGATCCGAGCTCCTTTTGACGGGGTTTTGGGTTTGAGGATGATTTCAGAAGGAAGTGTCATCGGACCATCAGATGTCATAGCAAATATTGTCAATATTGACCCGATCAAAATCGAGTTTTCCATTCCTGAGCGCTATGCAAACCAAGTGAGCGTCGGTTCAAAAATTATCTTTTCCAATGAATCAGAAGGAAAGGATGTTGAAGGAACGGTATTTGCCTTTGAGCCTACAATTGACACCGGAACACGAACCTTAAAAATCAGAGCGCAAAGCCCAAACCGAGAGCGTAAGTTTTTGCCGGGAATGTTTGTAAGGATCAAATATATCCTCGGTGTTGAAGAAAATGCATTGATGGTTCCTGCGGAATCTGTCATTCCTGAACTTGCAGGATATAAAGTGTTTATTGTCAACCAAGAAAGTAAAATTGAGGAAAGAAAGGTATCTATCGGAACACGTACGGAGAGTTTTGTACAGATTGTTGATGGATTGAAAGAAGGTGACTTGGTATTGAGCACCGGAGTATTGCAAGTGAGAACAGGAATGCCTGTCACTTACACTAAAATCAATTAGAAGATGGCTAGTTTATCAAGTATCAGTATCAGCAGACCTGTTCTTGCCATAGTAATGTCATTAACAATAATGCTATTTGGGATTATTGGGATCAGTTTCTTGGGTATTAGGGAGTTTCCAAGCGTCGATCCACCAATTATCAATGTAAGGACGACTTATGTAGGTGCCAATGCAGATGTTATTGAAGCCCAGATCACCGAGCCTTTAGAAGAAGCCATCAACGGTATCGCCGGTATCAAATCGCTGACTTCAACAAGTAATGATGGTACAAGTAATATTACTGTGGAATTTGATGTAGGAGCTGACCTTGAAGCTGCTGCCAATGACGTTAGAGATAAGGTTTCGGGTGCCCAAAGAAACTTACCTCCAGATACCGAACCTCCGGTAGTTTCCAAGGCGGATTCTGATTCACAGCCGATTGTCTTTTTGGCTGTACAGAGTGCGACAAGAAACCTATTGGACCTATCGGATATTGCTTCCAATATTTTTAAGGAAAGGTTACAGACCATTCCCGGAGTGAGTACCGTACAGATTTGGGGAGAAAAAAGGTATGCAATCCGTCTCCGGATGGATCCCTTAAAAATGGCTTCCTATGGTGTGACACCACTTGATGTACTGAATAAGGTTCAGAGCGAAAACGTCGAATTGCCTTCCGGAAGAATTGAAGGAGAGGCCATCGAACTTTCTGTCAGGACTAAAAGCAGGCTGAGCACGCCTCAAGAATTTAATTCCTTGATCATCAAAGAGGACCAAAACAACATCGTCAGATTTCAAGATATTGGAGCTGCTGAGATGTCGGCTTTAAACGAACGGACTGTACTCAAAAGAGACGGTGTGCCCATGGTTGGGGTAGTGTTGGTACCGCTTCCCGGATCCAATAATATTGAGATCGTAGATGAGTTTTACAAAAGACTTGAAACTATCAAGAAAGATTTGCCAAGTGATATCAGGGTCGATATTGGTTTTGATTCCACCACTTTTATCAGAAGCTCTATCAAAGAGGTTCAGGAAACTATTTTTATTGCCTTCATACTTGTGGTGTCGATTATATTCTTGTTTCTGAGAGATTGGAGGACAACTTTCATTCCGGTTTTGACCATTCCCATTTCGTTGATTGGGGTGTTTTTTATTATGTATTTGATGGATTTCTCCATCAATGTGCTCACACTTTTGGGTATTGTATTATCTATCGGACTTGTCGTAGATGACGCCATTGTCGTACTTGAAAATATTTATTCCAGAATTGAAAAGGGCGAAAATCCCGATACGGCAGCAGCAAAAGGTTCTGAGGAGATTTTCTTTGCAGTTATTGCCACCACAGTTGCCCTTGCAGCGGTATTCCTTCCTGTTATTTTCTTGACAGGTACTACCGGTAGACTCTTTAGGGAATTTGGAATCGTGGTAGCAGGAGCGGTCATTATTTCCTCGTTTGTCGCATTGACCATGACCCCAATGCTAAGTGCCAAGCTTTTGAAAAAAAGAGAAAAGCATAATGCCTTTTACAATTGGACAGAGCCCTTCTTTGTCTGGCTTAACAATCTTTATGAAGGCGCATTGGATAAGTTCATGAAAGTGAGATGGAGTGCATTTGCCGTTATCATCGTCATGGTGTTTGGGATTTATTATTTCTTCAAAGTTATCCCTACTGAATTGGCACCTGTGGAGGATAGGGGTGAAATGAGGGTCAATATTTCCGGTCCTGAAGGAGCGACGTTTGGATACATGGACAAAGTCCTCGATGAAATGACAGCTGATTTTATGAATCAGATTCCTGAAGAAGAAAGAGCAGGAATTACAACAGTCACCTCACCGGGTTTTGGAACCTCTAGTACCAATTCGGGTTTTCTTAGATTGATTTTGGTTGATGCAGCAGATAGAGAGAGAAGCCAAATGGAAGTTTTTGGTCAGGTATCCGGAATGATCAAAAAATATACAGCAGTACGGGCTTTTGTCACCCAACCGCAATCAATCGGTGACAGGAGAGGTGGATTGCCTGTGCAATACGTCATCCAAGCTCCAACCTTGGAAAAATTGAAAGAAGTCATTCCCACTTTTATGGAAAAAGCCGGTCAGAGTCCTGTATTCAGTTTTTCCGATATCAACCTGAAGTTTACAAAACCTGAAATCGAAGTTGAAATCAATAGAGAAAAGGCAAGAAATGTAGGTGTTTCTGTTCAGGAAATAGCCAGGACGCTTCAACTATCCTACTCAGGTCAAAGGTTTGCCTACTTTATCATGAATGGGAAACAATATCAGGTAGTAGGTGAAATGCAGCTCGCTGACAGGAATGAACCTATCAATTTGAGAATGCTTTATGTAAGGGCTGATAATGGCCAACTGATCCAACTGGACAACTTGGTCACCATCAAAGAAAAAAGTACTCCGCCACAATTATACCGTTTCAACAGATTTGTAAGTGCAACTGTTTCTGCGGGATTGGCTGATGGATATACCATAGGAGCTGGTCTTGATGAAATGGACAGAATAGCTGGAGAGGTCTTAGACGATACTTACAGCACTGATGTATCGGGTCTTTCCAAGGAATTCAGGGAGAGTTCAAACAGTTTGATCTTCGCATTCCTTTTTGCATTGGTGTTGATTTATCTGGTCCTTTCTGCTCAGTTTGAAAGTTTCATGGATCCGCTCACGATTATGTTCACCGTACCATTGGCATTGTTTGGTGCCTTGTTCTCCTTATGGATATTTGATTTTACATTAAATATTTTCAGCCAGATAGGTATCATCATGCTCATAGGTTTAGTGACTAAAAATGGAATCTTGATCGTGGAATTTGCCAACCAGCGAAAAGCTCAAGGTATGTCTATAGATGAATCAATCATTGGAGCATCTGCTGCCAGGTTCAGACCGATTTTGATGACGAGTTTGTCCACTATTTTGGGTATCCTGCCGATAGCCTTGGCTCTTGGAGCAGGTGCAGAAAGCAGGGTTCCTATGGGAGTTGCTGTCATCGGTGGATTGGCATTTTCAACGATACTGACACTATTTATTATCCCGGCCATTTATACCTATTTAACATCCAAGAAAGGAAGATTAGCAAGAGTCTAATGAGAAAGTTACTTTTATTATTGGTGCTCAGTACTTGGGCAACGTTTTCTCTGTTTGCACAAGATGGAGAAATACTTGATTTGGAAAAAGCAGTTTTGATGGGTCTGGAGAAGAATTATGGGATCAAGATAGCTGCAAACAATGTGGTGATTGCCGAAAGGGACGTAAAAATTGGTATTGGAAGTTTCTTTATGCCAGTCATAGATGCCAATGCCATCCGATCTTTCAGTAACGAGGATGTTGAGCAGACTTTTGTTACCAATCCCGATAATCCTACCAGGATTGATGGTGCAAAATCCAATACCGAAAACTATTCAATTGTTGGTTTTTACGGTTTTCGGCCTGAAACAATTTATACCCTCAAGAGATTGGGAGTCATGGCCGATATGAGTGATCTCCAAGCAAAAGTTTTGGTAGAAAACACTGTTGCCGCAATTTCAAATGCGTACTTTAGGTTGGTACTCGAATCTCAGCGTTACAATGTGTTGAGAACGACACTTGATCTCTCTCAGGCCAGATTGGATATTGCCAAGGCAAGGTATGAACTTGGTGGCGCCGGTAGGAGTGATTTCCTTACAGCGCAGGTCGATTACAATGCTGATTCGTCCTTGTTGACCAATCAGGAATTGATTATAAAAAATGCCAAAATCAATATCAATGAATTGTTGGCCTTACCCCCTTCTACCAATTTTGTGGTCAATGATACGATTGTGATTGAAACACATTTGGGATTGGAAGAGCTAATGGAAAATGCTGCCATGAACAACAAACTGTTCCTTTTGGCCCAAAGACAAGAAAATGATGCATTTCTTGCGCTTAAGGAAACACAGGCATTGAGACTTCCTACCATTAACCTAAACGGTGCATACAATAACAACACACTCAAATCAGAGGCGGGGTTCTTGCTTCAAAACCAGAGGCAAGGATTTAATTATGGAGCCACACTGTCTTTGAATATATTCACAGGTTTTACGGTCAATAGAAGAATCCAAAATGCCAAAGTCCAAAAACTGAATGCTGAACTTGCAGTAAAGGATATGGAGATCATGATGAATTCAGATATCCAACGGGCCTACAATACTTACCTTACCAATAAAGAGCTCCTAGAGATTGAATACGTCAATTATAAGGTAGCCACAGAGAATGCCGACATTGCTTTGGAAAGGTTCAGGTTAGGTATTTCCGACTACCTTCAATTCAGGGATGCACAGCTCAATTTATTGACTGCAGAAAACAGGTTGTTGACGGCAATATTTAACATCAAAGAAATGGAAATTGAGTTGATGAGGCTTTCCGGAAGGATTTTTTTCCAAGAAGGGAAAGAAAATTTTCAATTAACCATTGATTAATCGATTTGAATATAAATAATTGAAAATCAGAGTTATATGACACCAATGATTTTTCATTGGTGTTTTTTTATGCAAAAAAATGTATTTCATAACGCAATAAATTTGGTATGTAATTTGCTTTGAACGATCTTTGTATAAACCAAAGTCCTGAAAGGGACACAAATGGAATGAAGAAGACAGGAATCAATTTACTGTTTTTGATAATATTTACGATTTTTGGGTTTCAATGTACCCTATTTGAAAGAACCGAGACAGAGGTTAGTTTTTGGGATAATCCCGTTCAGTTGGATTTGGATGAAATCATAAAAAGAGGCTACATCAGGGCTGTTGTCGATAATTCTTCCACCAGTTATTATATCTACAGGGGGAGAAGGATGGGTTATGAGTTTGAAATGCTGAAGTCCTTGGCATCTTCTCTTGGAGTGAGACTTCATCTCATTGTCAAATCGGATATAGAAGAAGCATTTTATTTATTAAACAAGGGAAAGGCAGACATCGTTGCAATGAACCTTGCTGTCAACGAGGACAGGAAAAAATTTGCTTCATTCACTGCACCGATTGGAAGTATGGGTACTGTCCTGGTCCAAAAGGATGGCCCTTCCAAAGTAAAAGACCCAAAGGATTTGAATGGAAAGGTAGTATACATCCAAAAAGACGCTATTTTTAAATCACAATTATGTTCTCTTCAAAATGACCTTGGGATTACACTTTCTGTATTGGAGGAAAAAGGAAGCAGTGATTTCCTTGTAAATAAAGTAAACAAGGGGGAAATCGAATTCACTGTGGTGGATAAGGTAGTCGCCATGGTAAATGAAACCTATTACAATGACCTTGATATAGATGTGGAGATCAGTTCCAAGGCCGATGTTGCTTGGGCAATCAGAAAAAATGCACCAAATCTTGAAAATGAAGTCAATCAGTGGATTGAGAAAAAAAATAAATCCGGATATATCAGGACTTTGTATGCCAAGTATTTTCAAAATTCTAAAAATCATTATTTCAGGGCAAACAGTTCTTTTTCTTCACTAGGTGGCAATAAAATCTCCCAATACGATGACCTGATCAAAAAGGGAGCAGAAAACCTAGGTTGGGATTGGAGAATGTTAGCCTCGTTGGTGTATAAAGAGTCGGGGTTTGATACAACAGCCACCTCCTATGCAGGTGCCACAGGCTTGTTGCAGTTGATGCCGGTAACCTTGGAGCGCTTTGGCGTTGAAAATCCCAACGACCCTGTTCAAAGCTTAATGGGAGGGGTAAACTACCTTAAATACCTAGATAAGTTTTGGAAGGAAAAAGTGCCCGAAAGCAATGAAAGGATCAAGTTTATCCTTTCCTCTTACAATGTCGGTCATGGTCACGTTCTTGATGCATGGAACCTAACATTAAAGTATGGCGGCAATAACAAAAGCTGGAAGAATGTTGCCCATTACCTGACTTTAAAGTCTGACCCACAATACTACAAAGACCCCGTTGTCAGAAGCGGATATGCTAAAGGACACCTAGCTGTGTCATATGTAGAAGATATTTTGACACTTTACGACTCCTATAGGGTGTTGATAGAACCTTAATTTCCAGCGTAAAGAACAAACACTACAGGAATTTTGTGCAGGTCCAGTTGGGATTTTCTCCACTCCGAAACAGGTTTGGTTAGGATCATTTCATCTGGACCTGTCACATTTTTTGCAATACATAACTTCGTATCTGGATTAAGTGTATTCTTTAAATCTTCCATGAGGTGATTGTTGCGAAAAGGCGTTTCCATAAAGATCTGAGTCCTGTTGTTTTTTGCAGATTCAGTTTCCAGGTTTTTAATCGCAAGAATCCTGTCCTTCTTCTCGATTGGCAAATAACCATGAAATGCAAATGACTGTCCGTTGAATCCTGAACCCATCAAAGCCAAAAACATTGAACTTGGCCCAGAAAGCGGAACAACTTTTATACCCTTGGCATGGGCGTAGGCTGCTGCTGCCGAACCCGGATCCGCGATCCCTGGACAGCCAGCTTCTGACATTACCCCAACATCCTGTCCTGAAAACAAAGGTTTCATAATTCTCTCCAATTCAGCGCCTTTGGTGCTTTTATCGAGAATTTCAAATTTTAAATCCTCAATGGTAATTCCAAGTCTAAGACTGCTGATATACCGTCTTGCTGTACGGACATTTTCAACCAAAAAATAACTTAGATTCTTCACAGTTTCTTTTACCTGGGGGCTGATGACCTTGTCAGCAGTGTTTTCTGCAAGGACAGTTGGGATCAAAAACAGTTTTCCTTTGCTCATAATTTTTGGGAGTCTATCAACAAAGATGGGGAAAAACTTAAAACTGACTACCAAGGCCTTCATTTCATTTACATGGTTGGCAATTTTTAAACCGATTTTATTCTCTAAATTTTAAACGTCAACCTATCCGAATTTAGAATGAGAACAATGATTTCGAATAAAGCCAAATGGGCTGTAACCCTTTTGCTTTTTGTTTCCTTTGCTGTCCAATCTCAAAATATCAAAGCCCTCGTCGGAGGAACTATGATTGACGGCTTTGGTGGTCCGCCTCTCCGAAATTCGGTGATCATTATCGAAAATGACCGGATCAAAGAAATCGGGCAGGTGGGAACCTTGGCGATTCCAAGCGGAGCCGAGGTGATTTCCACTGAAGGAATGTCAGTCCTTCCCGGACTTTGGGACATGCATGTGCACCTGATGCTCAACGGGCACAGCAATTATACCCATTGGGACAGTACCTATATCGATATCTTTGAGTCTGTCATCATGCCGTCTTCAGCACACCAATTGCTGATGGCGGGAGTCACAAGTGCCCGTGAACTTGGAGCACCACTTGAAGCCAGTATCAATGTCAGAGACAGGATCAATAAAGGAGAAATCCCCGGGCCGACAGTGTATGTGTCAGGACCTTTTATTCAAAAAAAGCCATATCCAAGAACAGAGGAATTCCGATGGGGAGTAAATGGGGTTCAGGACGCACGGAACAAAGTCAAAATACTGGTTGATGCAGGTGTCGATGTCATCAAGCTGATCGATCAGGACGAGATGACTTTTGAGGAAGCCAAAGCAGTAGTTGATGAAGCGCATAAATATGGCAAACCTGTCGTTGGGCATTCGCATCGGCCTGACGAAATCAGGGTTGGATTGAAAATCGGGATTGATTGTTTTGAACATACAGGACTTTCCTCTGCTCCAGAATATCCTGAGGACATCATAGCCATGATCAAAGAGCGGACTGCCAAGATGAACATGGGACCTTTGTTTTGGACACCTACTGTGGAAGGTCTTTACAACTACGAGTATATGCGCAATAATCCCGAAAAGCTTGATGACCCCTCTTGGCACCTGGATTTGCCAGACTCGATCATTAGAGATATCAGGGCTTCCTTGCGGTATCCTGGAAGGATGCCATATTTTCAGTTGACACCTGTTCGCAAGCCGACATTGGAGAAAAAAATCAACCAACTCAAAGATGCCGGGGTGGTCATGATGATCGGAACAGATTCGGGTATTCCCATGAAATTTCATAGCCAAAGTACATGGAATGAGTTGGATGTGTGGGTCAATGAATTTGGATTTGACCCGATGCTGACCATCAAAGCCGCTACTTATTGGCCGGCAGTTTCAATGCGCGTTGACCAAGATTACGGGACCATCAGTGAAGGAAAATATGCCGATATCATCGCTGTTCGCGGGGATGTTTTGCGCTACATCAGCTTACTCCAAAATGTAGATATGGTGATCAAGCATGGGAAGAGAGTGAAATAAGGAATCAGTTCACAGTCGATAGTCCACAGATGCTCGTTTTGAACTTCAGACCAAATTTTGGATAGACAGGATTTTTGGCAAATGTTAAACAAAAAAATTATTGAAATTTTATCAGATCTAATGGTCAAAAATAGTTGGTAAAACACCTTCTAACAGTC
>NZ_JANSUY010000019.1 GCF_024741135.1 Aquiflexum gelatinilyticum | reverse complement strand
GACTGTTAGAAGGTGTTTTACCAACTATTTTTGACCATTAGATCGGGAAAAATAAAAAATCGCATTGGTTATTCTAGACCAATGCGATTTTGATTTTTAAATCAGAAACTGGAATTCCTCCACCTTCCTCCTCCTACAAAAAAACCCAGAGAAATTCCAAAGTAGCTGTTCTCGGTTTCTCCAATAACATTGTTACTTACATCCACAATATCGCTGACAGGTAAAAAATTATAATCAAGAGAAAGCCTGAACTTGCCTGTCTCAAAACCGCCTCGGACCATTCCAAAAGTTGCGGAATTTGTAGAAAGCTGCCCAATATCATCTCCATCACCTATTGGGTCTTCAATAGCCAGGTTTGAGAACAAAGCCCTTCCAACACCTGCACCTAAAAACGGTGCAAAATTACTTCCTTCTTTGTGGAAATGATAGTCATAAGTCAGGGCAAATGATCCATTACCGGAAACCTCTCCTTTGACAGTTTCATTGGAAGTATTGTAAACCACGTCTCGCGCCATTCCTACTACCCCAAATCTCAATCCGATATTCATGTTGGATTTGAAATTATATTTAGGTTCAAGATATAATAATGCACCTCCACCTCCGACTTTCGGAACAGCAAAACCTAAATCCATTCCTACTCTAAACCTGTCTTCTTGCTGTGCGAAAGCCAGATTCACACTGAGTACTATTAAAAGTGTAATGATGATTTTTTTCATGTGGTCTTGAATTATGTTGGTTAATGTAAGAAAATCGACGTTTATCTTCAAGTCTTAAACCAAAATCCGCCGAAGGCGTTACATTTGCCGAAGATCAAAAACTTTTACGTACGCCATCATGCTTGAGGTTTCGGGATTAATCAAAAAATACGGTAAGCAAAACGCCGTCAACAACATCAGTTTTTCATTACAAGGCGGTGAAGTGGTCGGGCTATTAGGTCCAAACGGAGCCGGTAAAAGTACCACGATGAAATGTATCGTGGGTCTGCTTCGCAAAACCGCAGGTGAAATTCAGATCGCTGGTCATGACCATCTTTCGGTAGCGGCAAAAAAATATTTTTCCTACATCCCTGAAACACCACATGTTTATGACCTGCTGACCGTCAAAGAACACATGCAGTTTATTGCACAGGCTTATGGCATCAAGGATTGGAAAGACAAAGCAACCGAACTGATGGAAATCTATGACCTGACGGACAAAGCAGACAAACTTGGCCGTGATCTGTCTAAAGGCATGCGTCAAAAAGTTTCTATCTGCTGTGCCTTGTTGCCGGATCCACAGGTTTTGTTTTTTGACGAGCCAATGATCGGACTTGATCCAAAAGCCATCAAAAACACCAAAAAAATATTCAAGGAGCTCAAAGACCAAGGAAAAACCATTTTGGTCAGTACACACCTCATCGATAGTGTGGAAACAATCGCAGATCGGATTATGATCATGAAAGACGGCAATATCATCGGAAATGATACCATATCTAATCTCAAGACAGCCTTTAGCAGTGCCGGCGATTCAAGTTTAGAAGACCTCTTTTTAGAATTGACCAAAGATGAATGAGTTCAAACTTCTAATCCGCAAAGACCTTTTTATTCTGGTCAACAATATAAAGCTGATCCTTAGAAATCCCCTGAGGCTGTTACCTTACATATTTGTATTGGGCTATTTCAGTTTTTTCTATTTCCGTAGAAGTGGGAAAAAGTCTGAAATCAATACCGAGGAAATCGGAAACCTTCAGGACGCTGCCGGGCAATTCGAACAGGTTGATTTTGCTGTTCAGAATATTGCCGGGGGAATTACCCTTTTGGCTTTGGCTTTTTTGATGTTTCAGCTTTATAGAGCCACAAAGAAAAATATCAGTTTCTTCAGTATGGCAGATGTGAACTTGCTTTTCACTTCTCCCGTTTCCCCTCCAAAGTTATTGATGTATTACATGATACGGTCAATTGTTCCTTCGCTTGGAGGCTCTTTTATTTTTGTAATTTACAGTACTGCCCAACTCAATGATGTTTTTGACCTCACTCCTTTAAATCTGATCTTGATGTCCATCGGAGTGACCATGTTCTTCTTTATTCTTTCACCAATCAAGTTTCTGATCTACACCCTTAATACCAAGTACAATATCTTGGGTTATATCAAAAACGGGGTTTTTGCACTTGGGGTGATCCTTCTCCTGATGATCTTGATCCCAGGTCTTATGGCGGAGAAATTCTGGCAGGGAATGTTTGCCTGGATCAGTTCTCCTTGGTTTGATTTCTTTCCATTGGTTGGTTGGAGCCGTGGAATTATCACTTTTGTCAGTCATAATAATATCTGGATTTCCCTCGGCTTTATCGGCGTTTATCTTCTTTCCTTTTTGATAATTGTGCAATTGGTACTGACCCACGCAGGATATTATTACGAAGATGTACTCGATTCTACCCAATCCAATGAGGAGGTTAAGGAAAAAGCAAAAGGAAAACAGCAGGCTTCTGAATCTACAGGAAGTCTCAACCTCAATAAGAAACTGGAACTGAAAGACTTCGGAACCGGTGCCACGGCTTTGTATTGGAGAAATTACGTTCACAGTTCAAGACAGGATTTTCACCCTTTATTTGGGCTATATGGTTTGGGATTTTCAGCCATTGCCATCATTATGGCTATTTTATCCAATTTTGATTGGTTTTCTCATAAGATCATTTATGGCTATTTGATCATGATGATTGGTATGTACTTTATGGCTGGAATGGGAAGGACAAGTATTGGAGATCTCAAAAAGCCATATTTCATTTTGATTCCTGCTTCTTGGACTTCCAAATTCTGGAACATGATCAAACTTGATATTTATCAGACATTGATTATGTCGGTGATTATGGTTATCCCAACAGTGCTAATCGCAGATTTGAGCTGGGGATTGATGTTCCTTTTTCCCTTTTGTATGATAGCATTTTACCTGACCGGCTTTGCCATAACACTGACTACACAAGTGGGTTTTGACGAAGGATGGGACCGGAAGCTGATCAAGCCCGTTATTATTGGAGGGGTGTTTTTGTTTGGAATTCTTCCTTCTCTGGCGGCAGGAGTATTTGGGTTTGTCATTTCTAGACAATTTATATTTGCGATGACCGGCGTCAGCATGGGTATATTCATTGTGGCAGCAGTGATGCTGCACGTGACCTTGGATATCATAAGCAAGGTGGAGTTTAAGGAAATGTGATGATTTTTTAGCTCACGCAAAGACGCAGAGGAAAATAAATGATGAATTCAATTATGAATGAATCTGCTGCTCTGTTTCCTCTGGGCACTCTGTGATAAAATTTCGAAATCCCCTTTTTGCGACCATTGCGATACCTTCGTGTCCATTGCGGTAAAAAAAATCAGGAAGTGAATTAGGAAGTCCAAGTCCAAAGACTTGAACTATGCTTGAACTACCCAATTTCAATCCCATATTTCCCCAATAATCCTGGCAGTCCGTCAAGGGCAAACTTTGCCTTTTTGATCCTGCACCGGTCGGGATCGATATTAAAATTGGAAGCATGCCTGAAATCAGCCTTTTCCAAAACGGTATTGTCAAAAACCGCTCCTGAAAGATCAGAACCGTCAAAAACGGATGCACTGAAATCTGCTTCTGAAAAGTCCGCTTCCTTCAACCTGCAATTTTTGAATACCGTCTTCTGCAGCTTCGTTCTGAAAAATGAAGCATGGTCCAAAACACAATTCTCAAATCCCAATACCAGACCTATAATTTCACATTTGTCAAAACGCAAACCCAATAACTTGCAGTCTTTGAAAACCACCTCTCTAAATGCAGTTTTGAAGAGGTTTGCCATGCTCAGGTTACAACCCAAAAATTCACATTCAATAAAAACCGATCCTGACAAGTCCGCATTTGCCAGATCGGCACCCTTGAATGTACATGACTCATATTCTCCTTTTTTGAAAAGTTTGGATTCGAAATCAGCACTGGTGAAAGTTTGGGATTGGAAATAGGAAGGCATACTTAGAGGTTCTATATATTTTTTGGTTGATCTGCAATTCTGACACTTTCCAAATACAATTCAATGCTATTAGATATTAATTGATATTGGATACTCATTGATATTGTTTCTGTTACCAACTCATTATTTGATCTTAAGAGTTTTAAAATGAGTGCGAAAAATTGTATTTAAATATCACACATTATTTGGCAAAAAATAAATTCTTAATTCAATTGCTATTTACCCTTCTGGAAATCAATCTTTCAGTAAAATCATTTACTGTATCCTTATCCAAATCATTCCAAGAACCAGAAAAAGATAAAATCTCTTCTTTATATAAGGCAGGATTTTCAAGCTTAAGGATAAAATTCTCCAACAACTCCAGTTTATCTGAAGGTATCTGTTTGATTTTTTTGGAAAGCCTGTTTCTTAACTCAGTTTCTTTAATCATGGCCGTAACTTTAATTGAATGTAAGGATTTTTACGAAAAATTGGTTTACAAAAAGATTCAATAAATCTCGTTAATCGAAATTCTTACCATTTATTTGTACTAGAATTTAAAGAAATTAATGGAACGGAATCCTTTCCGCATCTAATTGTTCCATTCGACCAGAAGCTTTCCCTTTTCTTCAAAATTTCCCTTATTTTTAATTTCTAACTCTTTGCCCCTGAATATGAAAGCGCTGGTACTGGAATCCTACAATAATCTGGTGTATAAAGACATGCCCGAACCGGAATACAAACCGAATGAGGTTTTGGTTAGGGTCAAGGCCTGCGGGATCTGCGGAAGCGATATCCATGGTTTTGACGGGAGCTCGGGGAGGAGAAATCCACCCCTGATCATGGGACACGAGGCATCCGGAGTGATTGTCGAAGTTGGCGCTTCTGTCAAAAACTACAAGGTCGGCGACCGGGTCACTTTCGACTCTACTGTTTACGACCTTGATGATTGGTACACACTCAAAGGAAAATACAACCTCAGCGATAGCCGGATGGTGCTTGGCGTTTCTCCCAAGGAATATAAAAGGCATGGCGCTTTTGCGGAATATGTTGTTGTACCCGAGCACATCCTTTACCATTTGCCGGATTCGGTGACTTTTGAGCAGGCGGCCATGGTGGAGTCCGTGGCTGTCGCGGCCCATGCCATCGACCTCACGCCCATCAACCTCCGTGACACGGCTTTGGTAGTGGGCACAGGCATGATCGGGCTGTTTTTGGTACAGTTGCTCAAACTTTCCAATGCAGGTACCATCATCGCCATAGACATCGATGACAAAAAACTGGCCCTTGCCAAAAAATTTGGAGCTGACCATACTTTCAATTCTGCAACAGATACCAATATCCCTGAATCCATTTTGGCACTCACCCACAACCGAGGCGCAGATGTCGCTTTCGAAGCGGTCGGTGTCAGTGCAACGATCAAAATGGCAATTGAAAATGTAAGAAAAGCGGCGACTGTGACTTTGGTGGGCAATATTTCTCCAAAAGTAGAAATCCCGCTTCAGGCTGTTGTCACCCGGGAAGTCCGGTTGCAGGGCAGTTGTGCCATCGCGGGAGAATACGGCATCGTCCTCGAATTGATCGAAAAAGGACTTGTCGATGTAGATTCATTGCTTAGCGCTACAGCCCCATTGGAAGATGGTGCAGATTGGTTCAAAAGGCTTTATGCCAAAGAACTCGGACTGAACAAAGTAATCCTTCAACCCTAACCTAACCAACATGTATAGAACCGGAATCATCGGATGCGGCAAAGTAGCCCACCTCCACGCCAAAGCATTGAAGCACCTTCCTACTTCGGATTTTGCAGCAGTATTCAGCAGGACTTTGGACAAAGCAAAATCTTTTGCTTCGGAATATGGCGTAAATGCCTATGACAATATCACGGAGATGGTGGAAAAGGAAAAACTCGATCTCGTCATGGTCTGCACGCCACATCCAAATCACCTTGACCCCACCCTCGAAGCCATGGCGGCAGGCGCACATGTGATCGTCGAAAAACCCTTGGCTTCAACTTTGGAGGACTGTGATGTGATGATTGCTGCGGGAAAAAAATACAACAAGAAACTGGGAACAATCAGCCAAAGGCGATTCTATGAACCGGTCATCAGGTTGAAAAAAGCCATTGACGATGGGAAAATCGGCAGACCCATCCTCGGCACCATCAACATGCTGAGTTGGAGAGATGAGAAATACTATAAATCCGACCCTTGGAGAGGTTCTTGGGAACACGAAGGCGGCGGCGTGATGGTCAATCAGGCACCACATCAACTTGACCTGCTTGTATGGCTGATGGGAGAAATCGATGAAGTATATGGTACTTGGGCCAATATGACCCATCCTTATATCGAAGTCGAAGACACAGCTTTAGCAATTGTAAAATTTAAAAACGGTGGCCTCGGAAGCATCTTCCTCAGCAATTGCCAAAAACCGGGAATCCATACCAAAGTACAGATTCACGGCAGCAATGGCGCTTCAGTAGGTGTCACCCCTGAAGCCGGCGCCATGTTTATCGCAGGCGTATCGGGCATCGCAGGGCCACCGGTCAATGACCTTTGGACAGTTCCGGGGGAGGAACACCTCATCGAACAATGGACCAAAGAAGACACAGAGATATTCAACAGCATCGATCCCACAGTCCATTATATCGAAAAGCAGATCGAGGAATTTTTGGACGCACTTACTGCAGGAAGAGAACCCCTCATCACAGGCGAAGAGGGACGAAAAACAGTAGAGCTTTTCACCGCCATCTACCGCTCTACCCGCGACAACAAACCCGTCAAATTCCCCCTATTCCCAGAAAAAGACAGAAAAGATATGGATGGGAGGTTGAAAGAGTGAATAGATAAGGGATTCGAGAGTTTGGTGAAAATCAAGATTTGACAAACCCCGAAGGGGTGTCAAGATTATAGAAAACCAAGATCTCATAAGCAAAAACCCCGAAGGGGTGACATGTTTCATTGAATCCAATCGAACAAATATTTTTCTTCATATTGAATTTCAAACTTCTTCAAAAATGAAATGTATTCCTGTTTAAAGGAAGTTTTTCTGTGATGCTCTTCTTGGTTTAAAATATATTGATAAACATTATCCAATTGGGAATGGGAATAAGAAAACGCACCATATCCTTCCTGCCATTCGAACCTCCCTTTTACAAATTTATTTTCATTGATGAAGTTGGAAGAATTGTTTTTAACATCCTTGATAAGATCAGATATTGACATCGCAGGTTTAAGTCCAACAAAAACATGTACGTGATCAGTTACACCATTTACAATTATAGGTTTCTGGTTTTTACCTTTTATAATTCCTGCCATATATTTAAACACTTCCTCTCGCCAAGGATTTAGCAAGAGGTTTTCTCTGCCCTTCACGGCAAATACATATTGAATATAGATTTGGGAAAATGTTCCAGGCATGTAGCATATCACCCCTTCGGGGTTTTGGTGGTAAAACAATAATTTTTTTCTATAATACTATCACCCCTTCGGGGTTCAAAATAGAGAATACATTTAGAATGAAAATTGCAGAAATGTTTAGGTTATTTAGCATATCACGCCTTCGGGGTTTTGATGGTAAAACAATAATCTTTTCCTATAATATTATCACTCCTTCGGGGTTCAAAATGGACAATCATATCTCGAATCTTTAAATGAAAACTCGATCCCATTCTCTAAACCACTCTACTTCCGTCTTCCGACTTCCGTCCTTCCCTACTTCCCCCTCCCACTCTTCTTCAATTCAATATCTGTCAGGTCGGCGACTTTGATGGGTTTGCCGGATTCGATGGAATTGCGGGCGGCGATGCCGACGAGGATGGACATGGCTCCGTCACGGGTTCCGGCGGATTGGCGGTAAGGATCGGCCATATTGGGATCCAGGAAAAGTTTATCTTTGAGACGTGTGTCCCCGCCTCCGTGACCACCGCCGCCATGGGGAATCACGATCAATTCTGTTTCTCCAAAGTTTTTGGTCAGGCGGATTTCGTCCTCCTCCTTTTCCTCCCAAGGTTGGCTTTCCTTGATCCAAGCCTCCACGCGGCCTTTGGTACCGTTAAAGGCAATCCGGTAACCTTCATAGGGTGAATATGTCGTAAGCGAGTAGCTCACCTGCACCCCATTCATATACCGGATCTGAACGGCCATTTTATCATAAATATCAATGTCTTCCCTGAAAACACAGCCGTCTCGCAGGTAACCGTCATGGTGCTCATTATTGACATAAAGTTCCACCATGTGCTTGCTTTTGGTGATGTCCCAATAAAAATCGCATTTGGATTTGTGCGGACAGGGACGGCAATTGGTGCTTCGGAAAGGGCCGTTTTTTCCATAAAACTCCAAAGCGCCATAAGCAAAAACTTCCTCCGGATCTGAGTCCAACCACCAATTGAGCAGGTCAAAGTGGTGCGTGGATTTGTGGACAAGGAGCGTCCCTCCTTTGGCTTTGTACCCGTGCCACCTGCGGAAATAATCTGCCCCGTGGGAGGTATTCAGGTACCAATGAAAATCCACAGATGTAATGTCACCGATTTCACCGTTGCGGAGAATTTCATAGATCCGCTGACGGTGGGGAGAATAGCGGTAATTGAACGTGACGATGACCTTCTTGCCGGATTTACGCTCGGCGTCTAGAATAGCCTGACACTTGTCTTCATCTGTGGTCATCGGTTTTTCAGTGATGACATTGATCCCTGCTTCCAAGGCCTTGATGATAAAGATGTGGTGTGTCGAATCCATTGTGGTGACGATGACGACGTCAGGTTTGCGCTCAATAAGCATTTGGTCAAAATCGGTAAAAAGTGGACACTCCACTCCAAGGTACTTCTTCCCAAATTCCAAACGACCGGGATTGATGTCGCACAGACCCACGAACTCGATCTGATCCTTGTATACGTTTTGGACGTCTCTCCCAAACATATTGGCTCCACGAACTCCCAAACCAACGAGGGCAATTTTCATTTTTGCAGCAGGATTGTCATGGAGGGTAAGAGCTTCTGCAATGCCATTGAGAAAAACTGAACCTGCTGCGAGTGTTGCGGATTTTGCTAAAAATTTTCTTCGTGAAGAATCAGTGGAATGGGTTTTCATGGGTTAGAATGTTGGTTGATCTTAAAAATATCAAATTAAGTTTTATTGTCCATCCTTTTCTTTCGGGTAGAATCAGATTTTTTTATGGAAGGAAATCATGCCTCCAAAACAAAACCATGACATTTATCATCTTCTCCAGCAGTATTGGTCATGAAAATCCGCAGTCTAAAAAGTGAAATTTGTGAGAAATATTTGTAGCAATGACAGCAATCGCACCACGACTTCTCCAAAAATATAACGTACCGGCACCACGCTATACCTCCTATCCGACCGTACCTCTTTGGGCCGACGACCTCAAAGAACGAGGTTGGATCAGTTTGGTCAAAAAGGCCTATGAGGACTTTGGGGAATCTGAAGGAATCACGCTCTATATCCATCTTCCTTACTGCGAAAGCCTTTGTACCTACTGCGGCTGCAACAAGCGGATCACCAAAAACCACGCTGTAGAAACGCCCTACATCACTTCGATCATGAATGAGTGGGACGCTTATTTGAAAATATTAGATACAAAACCCAAACTTGCCGGAATCCATCTTGGAGGGGGGACACCCACATTTTTTTCCCCCGAGTCATTGGAAGAAATGTTGGGAATAATCATCGGAAGTTCGGAAGTCATGCCGGATGCCGAATTCAGTTTTGAAGGACATCCCAACAATACCACCCGTGGACATTTGCAGACTTTGTTTGATTTGGGTTTCCGAAGGGTGAGTTACGGCATTCAGGATTTCAACGAGGAAGTCCAAAAAGCAATCCACCGCATTCAGCCCTTCGAGCGGGTCAAGGAAGCCACCGATGTAGCCCGGGAAATCGGTTATACTTCAGTGAATTTTGACCTGATCTATGGCTTGCCGCATCAGACAGCAAAGACGATCAGCGCTACTTTTGAGAAAGTCGCCGAACTCAAACCGGACCGCATTGCCTTCTACAGCTACGCGCACCTGCCATCGGCATTTCCTGCCCAAAAAAGTTTTGAGCAATTCCTCCCCAAGGAATCAGAAAAAAGGAATCTCTACGAAAAAGGAAAACAAATCCTCACAGAGATGGGATACTTGGAGGTTGGGATGGACCATTTTGCCTTGGAAAATGACCCACTTTATATCGCCAAGAAAAACAAAACCCTCCACCGTAATTTCATGGGTTATACTACATCTCCTTCCAAAATTTTGCTTGGCTTGGGCAACAGTTCCATTTCCGATGTGTATTATGCCTACGCCCAAAACACCAAGGAAATAGACCTTTACAAAGAACAAATCAGCTTGGGACATTTTGCGATCAGCAAAGGACACATGATGTCAAAGGAAGATATCGAAACCAGAAACTTGATTTTGAAACTGATCTGCAACCATGAAGCGGATTGGAACTTCTGCTACTATTCTGTATTGGGAAAGAGGAATTGGGACAAACTGAAAACTTTTGCCGAAGAGGGAATCATCGAATTTGACGCCAAGGGAATCAAAATCCTGTCCACAGGACTTCCATTTGTCCGCAACGTATGCATGGTTTTTGACCTCAGGATGCAGGAAAAAGAGGAGAGGAAATTTGGATTCAGTAAGTCGATTTGAAAATGGTTATTTGGTTATTTGGTTAATGGTTAATTGAAGTGATATCAAATCATATCCCAATATCTAATAATATCATTTAAATGCTTTAGTCGTTTTGTAAACCCGTTTAACTATAGAAAAAGCCCCGATATGGGGCTTCTTTTATTTTACCTCGTCATCCTGAATATGAGGTACGAGGATGAAGGATCTCAGAATAAAAGGGATACTTAAGTTCACTACCATTAACGCAAATTTCGGCGTCGTCACCCTGAGTGAAGCGAAGGGTCCCACCTAGTATAATGTGATCCTTCAGTTGTTCCTCCTTCAGGATGACGGGACACCAATCGTCATTATCCTTTTTGTATAAGCCGATTTTATTTACACAGGTGGACCATGGACTTTTTGGCCATTTTTCACCTACTAAAATACGTCATCATCAAGATCGAGCCAGCGGTGCCGTCCATGGTGGGTTCGTTGGTGCTGTAATCGCCCACATCGTCATGGTAGACCACATGTTCATTTTGGAATTGGGCAAAAACATCCGGTTTCAAAAGCCTCAAACCAAGTAGGTTGTTGTAAATCGAAGTATAGACCGGTCCATCTACCAATCCTCCCGGAACCTGCATATCCAACAAGACATAAGGCGCTGTATGCACCTCAACCGGATACTCCCCTCCTTCAGGCATCCGGGTAAACATGGATGTTCCCCAAGGATTTCTACCAAAAAGCCAATCCCGCTGGGCCTTCAAAAAGGGTTCAAACTGCTTGTCCCCACTCATTTTCTCATACAAAATCACCTGAGTCGCCAAGCTTGTCAAGAGATTGTTGCTGCACCAAATGAAAGGAACTCCCACATGAAAAGGGTTTTGCTGCGCCCGCTTCAGGGTATACTTGATTCCGTCAAGGTAATATCCCTCCAAGGTTTTTTGGAAATCCGCATCCACCACGCCATGAAGTGCAAAATGTCCCATGTTGATAAAGGGATACAACTGGTAATGGGAAGCAGAATCTTTGACCGTCCAACTGTCAGCCGTATTGCTCAGCACAGCATATTTTTTAGCTTCTTCCAGGTAGTTCTTGTCCTTGGTGGTTTTATATAATTCGGCAGCCGCCCACTCCATGTCATCCGCCCATGTCTCTTCATTGTAGCGGTAAGGCGCACCGTAGGAATTCCCCTGTTGGTAGCCTTCCTTTTCTCTTCCCATTTGGTACAAGGATATAGCCGCTTTCCTGCATGTCCCGGCAAACTCCGGATCTTTTAAATCTTTTTCCCAGATCCTTGCCGCCAAAGCCAAAGCCGCAGCACTTCTTCCGGCAAGGTTGGCCACTCCCGTTGCTTCACTTTGGTACTTCATCAGTCCCTGTGGTTTTCCCGTGGCAAAGTATGCTGCCCGGTAGCAATTGGCACCCCAACCATAATCCGCGTTGTCTTGGTTTGGAATCTTGAATCCCCTGTGGTCCCGGTCGTC
This sequence comes from Aquiflexum gelatinilyticum, assembly GCF_024741135.1. GTDB lineage: Bacteria > Bacteroidota > Bacteroidia > Cytophagales > Cyclobacteriaceae > Cognataquiflexum > Cognataquiflexum gelatinilyticum. The sequence goes on along the minus strand of NZ_JANSUY010000019.1, from coordinate 141,960 downwards.
AGCTACCTGATGGAAAAGTTGGTCCGGCGCAGGATGCATTTTGAGAATCCAATCGAGGCCCCACTTGGCTTCGTCCAATACATCCGCGATTCCGTTTGGACCGGATTGACCCAAAGCATTAACCTTGTCCTCAAACCTGTCGGGATACATTTCATACGCCATCAGCATGTGCGCAGTCGCATAGCTTGAAGTTATGAGGTATTTGAGTTGGTCGCCGGCATCGTGCCAACCGCCACTCAGGTCCACATAGGTGCTATCTGCCATCGGGCCAAAAAATGTCCGTCCGTCTTTTGCATGGCAGACCATGTCCAAAGTGGGATTGTAACCACAGCGCTGCTGCCTCATAAATTCCAAAAGAGATTCCTGTTGTCCGGTGTAGGTCCCCTCTCCGATCGGAAAAACCGAAGATTGGGATTTGCTTTTTTTCCCTTGGAGAAAATAATCACCGGGTTCGGTGACTTTGGAAAAATCTGTTTCCCAATAAAGAAAACCTCCCCATTCATTGGTTTGGAGTCGCTCTGGCTTGATTTCCAAAGCTACTTTTCCGGTAGCTTTGTTGATGAGTTGGAAGTTTTCTTTGACTGGAAACTTACTAAAAACAACCGCAACTTTGGTATCGGAAGGCAGGTAACCGAGTTGGTTGATGCGGATGTGGATTTCGTTTTGGGAATATTCGGCGGTCTCGACTCCGCCAAAAATGAAGGTTAATAAGAAAATAAATTGGATCAAATACATAGGTCTACTTTGGATTTCTTGAATTTAAAAATAAGAAAACGCATCCTATAGAATTTACCGATTGTATAAATGAAAGATTTTCTAAAAATCATTTTTTCATAATTTTTATGATTTCCACTGTGTCTTCAATTTCAAACAGCCATAATGGATGAAAATCCAAAATAATCTACCCTACAAATATTATTGACAGCATAAAATAGACTTTTTGATTATCTTAAAAATCCATTTTCAAAATCATTCCTATGAACATCAACCCAAGATCAATCTTCCAATTCTTGCTCTGTTTTTTGGTCAGTTCAAGCTTATTGGCCCAAACCACTTCAATCAAAAAATCCCCGCCCCTTTCTGAAGCACCTCCCCAAAGTGTGGGAATTTCTCCTGAACGGTTAAAGAAATTGGATGCCATGTTGGAGGAGTCCATCAAAAATGAAGAATTGCCGGGCTTGGTAGCGCTCATCGTCCGCAACGGTAAAATCGTTTACCACTCTGCAAAAGGTTTTGCAGATGTGGAATCCAGCAAAGCCATGCAAAAAGATGCGATTTTCAGGATCGCCTCGCAGACAAAAGCCATCACTTCCACCGCGGTCATGATGCTTTGGGAAGAAGGGAAATTCAGGTTGGACGATCCGATTTCGAAGTTTATCCCTGAATTCAAAAATCCGCAGGTTTTGCAGAATTTCCGCTATGGCGATACCTCTTACACTACTGTTGCCGCCAATAAGGAAATCACCATCCGCCACCTGCTGACCCATACTTCAGGTTTGGGCTATGGCGTGATTGATGGGGACGAGCGGATGCGGATGATATACAACAAAGCCGGCATCATCGACCTCTACACTACCGAAAATATCAGCATCGGGGATAATGTGAAGAAGTTGGCCAAACTGCCACTCCACCATCATCCCGGTGAGAAATATACCTATTCCGAAGGATTGGATGTATTGGGATATTTGGTAGAAATCGTGTCGGGCAAGCCATTTGATCAGTTTTTGAGAGAGCGTTTGTTTGAGCCATTGGGCATGCAGGATACCTGGTTTTACCTTCCTGAAACAAAAGCTTTAAGATTGGTAACCATCCACCGCAAAACCGATGGTAAATGGGAAGGATTTCCGACTACCTTCTATGATCCTAATTACCCAATCACAGGTGCAAAGAGATTCTTCTCGGGAGGGGCCGGACTTTCGAGTACTGCAAAAGATTACGCCACTTTCCTTCAGATGTACCTCAATGGTGGAGAACTCAACGGTATCAGAATCCTCAGCCGAACCACCATCGAAACCATGATGCAAAATCAGACCGGGAATCTTTGGGGCGGAGGAAAGCATTATGGGTTGGCATTTGGTGTGGTCAATGAAAAAGGAATCGCCGAAGGAGGTGCAGGAAGTGTGGGAACATTCGATTGGGGAGGCTATTTCAACACGCAGTATTTTGCCGATCCGGAGGAAAAAATCATCGGCATCCTCATGAAACAAACCCAACAAATCAGCGAAGAAACAGGCTGGAAATTCCGTCAGATGGTATTCACCTTGGTGGATGATTGAGGGATAGTTTGACAGTCCACAGACCAAAGTCGACTGTGGATTCTCTTGAACTTCAGGGTTTGTTTGGTGGGGTTTAAATTGAAATTGCTAAAAAGAAGAATTGAAAGTCAGGTGAGAACCTGGCTTTTTTTGTTTTGTCAAAATCTGAGATTAACCTTTAAAACAAATTGGAGCCTCAAACCTGACTTTTGTGATTCTTTAAAAGGTGAAAGATTGTAGCCAAATAAAAATGCTACCGTATGGATTGGGTAAATCAGATATTAGTTATATATTTAGATAATAGGGAATTAGATGTAACAATGGTGTGTTTCACTCCAAATAAGAATGTTTCGCACTTTTTTGCATGAAGTGATTCGTTATTCTTAATTGCCCTTACTTCTAAAAGTTAACTTCATATTCTATCTCTTTTTAATTGAATTAAAAGATGAAATTTTCAATACTAAAACATATGTTAATAAGTGAAGATTAAAACAAAATGCCACAGCCTATATTTTATTTCAGCAAAATATCAAGTTGGGACAAAGTTACCATAGGTTTGTATATAATCCTTTCGATTTTTCTATGGCATTATTTTGGAAATGCAGCAAATAATAAAATACAACGAGACATTCTTTTTGGTTATTCAATCGGGACACAATTTTTCCTTTACTTTTTCAACTACAAATCTCTACGTAATCTGTCTGTTTATTTTTTCTGGGTTGGGATTGGAATTTTACATTTATTCATTTATTTAGAATTAAAAGATGTTGAAATGTTGCAAAATGTTCGTGGACACTCAGCAACAGGACTAAGAAATACAATTATTTTGCTTTTCCTTTTTCAAGTTTTACGTTTTGTTAGTGCAAAGACCCAGGGACAAGAGTTAGTTTGTCCCTCAAAAGGCAGCAGGACAGACTTTTTTGACGAAAGACGAGTTACGATTTTAGACTTTATATTATTTGTAGTTTACATTGCTACAACTTTTTTGCTGCTATTTAAGGACTAGCCTTAAATAATACACCCAATTAAGTATAACCGCGAGGTAACATGTCATGGTCTTTATGCACCACGGTACTTAATTCGCGAACTACTGCCAATATTTATCAACATAATGATCTTTCTGCAATTGTGGATGCGGTTAAGTAATTTATAAGTTTCGTTTTGAGGTATTAAAAAAGCATCGTTCTTCACCTTTTATTCTATGGCTTAACTGCTTAAAGGAACGGATATTGATCATCATTCTCCGCATTAACTTACATTCCTACCCAATAAAAATTCCCGCAATTCCCAAATCTAATTTTTAGATCCGGGAACTGCGGGAATTTGTGTTTTTAGATGGTGCTTAAGATGGAATTATTTCCAAATCAATAAGCCAAAATCCAGATGGTTTCGTCATTGAATTCTCTTCTGAACCTGTTAATATTTTTTGCAGCTTCTTCCATGCTTGGATACACTGCTACTGAAAGCCTGAAATTGGAGGTTCCGTCTGTAGGAGGTATCACGTTGACTTTGTAGGTACCGGAAAGTTCCTTAGCCCTCAAGCTTGCCATGTATTCGGTCTGCCAGCTTTCGATGATGATGTAGTGGTTGTAATTGTTTGATGGAGCAACTGTATAAGCGCCTTCTATGGCAGGGTCTACTTCTATCTCTTCTTCGGAAACTACTATTTCAACATTGACCGGTACAGCCTGCAATTCCGGCACGGCAAGGGTCTCGATTCTTTCTTTCTGATCAGGATCTTCAAATTTGAAAGATTCATAAGGAAGATTTTTTTCAAATGAAGCAAGGTTCATGATGACAAATTCCGTCCTTCTGTTCCTTTGATGCTCTTCTTCAGAACATTCCACTACATCCACACAGTCATTGACAAGTTTGGATTCTCCCATTCCAACGGATCTTACCCTTCGGGATGCAATTCCTTCCGAACTTAAGAAGTTGACAACTGAAAGACCTCTCGATTCAGAAAGCTTTTCGTTGTATTCTGCCTTACCCCTTGAATCAGTATGAGAATACATCTGAAGTCTGAATTGCGGGTTGTCACGCATCACCTCAATAATTTTCCTCAGCTCAACAGAAGCATCAGACCTGATATCGGCGCTGTTGTAATCGTAATAGATATCAAAAATCCTAATCCCTTTGTCAAAGGAAACTTTCTCAGAGTATACATTCAGATCAAGCTTGTTGTTTTGGTTAGGCTTGGTTGAGAAGCCTTCCTTAATCTGATTGAAATATCCTGAGGTAATTGTCTCGATAGTGTAGGTATTGTTCAATGGCAGGATGAAGGCGAATCCTCCCTTTTCATCACTTACCACTGAGGTATTGACTCCTGTAGCGGTGTCCGTCAGTGTCACTACGGTATTTTCTATAGGTTCGCCGGTTTCTTTATCCTTCACGACTCCTGTCACTGTGAAAAATTCTTCTTTCAATTCCTCTATGAAATAAATATCATCAAGTCCCTTGCTTCCATTTCTGTCTGAGGTAAGGAAAACCTGCCCGTTTCTGGATCTATCTTTGAAAAAGAAGAAATCATCTTTGTTGGAATTGAATGGTACACCAAGGTTTTCGGGAGTAGAAAATGAAGTCCCTACCATACTTGACTTATAAATATCCAATCCTCCTAATCCTCCCAAGCCTTCAGATGAAAAGTAAAAGATATCATCATAGATAAATGGAGACCTGTCATTTCCAAAGGTGTTGATGTCTTTTCCAAGACTTACCGGTGAGGACCATTTGTCACTTCCCAAATAATCCACGTAATAAATATCACTTCCTCCAAAACCTCCAGGCATGTCAGAAGAAAAATAAAGTCGTTTTTTGCTTTCATCCCAAAAAGGATCTGCGACGGCATATTTCAGTGAGGAATTGACATTGAGCGGTTTGGCTTCGCCAAATGTCCCGTCAGCCTTCTTTTCTTTATAAAGGATTTCAGGATAAAGTGTTGTTCCAAATCGCCTTCCCTCTCTTTTGTTTGTTTCATTCCCTGCTTCAGTCACAGTATAAAACATCATGCTTCCAGACTTGTGGACCGGTCCGATATGGTTTTCATTTTGGAAAACTTTTGAAAGGGCGATGTTTTCCAAGTCATCATTGGTTTTATTCAAATTGGCTTCATAAACTGTAAGGAAGCCATTGCCGGTCCAGCCATACCTTTGGTTTTTGAGGTTATCAGTCATGACTACTCCTGCTTTTTTATCAGATATCCTGTCTGAACTGAAGAAAATCACGCCTTCGTCAATGGTTAGACCAAATTCCGAAAAAGAAGTATTCAAAGACTTCAATGGTTTGACTTGGAATTTTGTAGGCGTATTCAAGATGGCTTTGGCTTCTCCTGCAGATTTTCTGAGCATCATCCACTTTTCATCTTTGCTTATTTCACCGTTTTTCAAAATCATATTGTCCAATACCTTGGCAGATTCATCAAACTTGGAATTGGCAATCAGTGATTCTGAATAGCGATAAGAATCCTCGGCAGTAAGCTCATCCTTGTCAGCCAAGTAACTGTACCAGGCAGCAGCTTTTCCAAAATCTCTCATTTTATAGTTGGAATAGGCAAGCCCACGGGCAGTTTCATTGTCTTCTTTTTTCTCCCATGCTTGGCTAAACTCGTAGGCCGCATCTTTGAAATTATACAATTCGAGCTGTTGGTTTGCTCTTTTGATACTGCTGTTGTACGAAGAGCACGATGTCCCAATTATGATTGGGGCTAAAAATAGGAGGTGTAGGTATCTTTTGTTCATGGTATTGTTATTTAAAAATGTCTTGGAGAAACCACCCTTACGAGGTTAGGGGCAAACATATACCCGATGGAAATATCGTGGGTGGAAAAATTCCTGACATCAAAGCCTGTAATATTATGATCATATGCGTAACCGATTCTGAGTCCGTTTTTGACAAAAAACTCAAAAAGGAATACTAGGGCTGTTCCTTTTTTCAAATTATCAGACGTTGCTCTGTTGGCATAATCAAGCGCAGTTCTGTAAGTAGTACCAAACCAGAATTTCTCTTTGTAAACCATGGAGGCGGTCAAGTCAAGTCTAGAAGGAGCGTTAAAATCTTCAATCATCATGAATGTTGGGCGCAATGCAATATCAGGAGATAATTCTACTAAACCACCACCTGAGAGGTATAAATGCGTCCTTGGTTCTACAAAAATATCAGTAGTGCCGGATTCATTCATCGGTGTAATCATATTGTCAATCGCTACCCCAAAAAACTTACTGTCATCGTAGTAAAACATTCCCAACTTCAAATCAGGGTAAGAGATTTGGTTTTTTACAGCAGGAATGCTCGGGTCATTGGGATTACCTGTAGAAAGCATGCTCCCATCTATCATAGAACCTATATAACCGACCCCGATTCCAAAACTCAGGTAGCTCGACTGTGCAATGTGAAGGTGATAGGCAATATTGCCATAGACAGCATTGGTACGCTGCGCACCGATCTTATCGCTAATGCCAACTAGACCTACTCCGATTCTCGATTCCGGCAAGTATCCATCCGCTCCGATCGCAAATGTCTCAGGACTTCCGTCCACTCCAGACCACTGCTTGCGGTAGTAGGTCTGAACATAAAGCTGTTCTTTATAACCTGTATAGGCAGGATTGATAAATAGTGGATTAAACATGTATTGGCTAAACTGCGGCACCTGCTGACCCACCAAGTATTGGGAAAACAACAGCATAAAGAAAAATACAAAGGATAATTTTTTCATAACGCTACTTAATTACGGTCAGATAACCGGTGAAAACTTCTTCCTTGCCATCCTGTCCTGAAAGGGTCAACTGATAGAAATAGGTACCTTCGCCTACGCCTTGACCACTCCAATCATTCTTATAATTGTCGGTTCTGAATACTTCTACCCCTAACCTGTTTACAATTACCAATTTATTGTTTGGATATATATCCAAAAGTCCCTTGACTACCCATTCTTCATTGATGCCGTCCCCATTAGGTGAAAATGCGTTTGGTATCAAGAACTCTAATTGACGGTGAGAAACTGAGGCCTGATTATCCAAGTCATTTGAATCCTTTTCATTCGAAATCACATCAGCGATATTGGTGACATCTGCAACTACCTCAGCGGTTACTTCTATTTCAAGGGTGACTATTTCGCCCGGAAGGATTTCTTCTATTTCCAGAATGACCGCATTCTCCGCGATGTCATAATTTGGAGTTCCTTTTGAGGCTGTTGCATTTTTGTACTTAACTCCCTCAGGTAAAGTGTCAGTCAGTACTACAAGGGTAGCTTTGGTATCGCTGATATTCTCCACTGTCAGTTTGTAAAGAAAAGTACTTCCCTTGGCTACGACATTGGCGGATACTTCTTTGGAAAGTTGAAGGTCTACCTGATTCAATGTCAAAGCAGGAGAGGCGGCTTCTACATCCTCAAAATTAGAGCCTGTGACCTGCACCTCATTGATGATGGAACCCTCTTCCAAAGTTACCATTACAGAAACTGTCAAAGTGAGGGTTTCTCCAGTTGGGATCGTTGGAATATTCCAAGTGACGGTATTGTCTTCAATAATTCCTTGATTTGAAGCAGACAATGGCATCAATCCGTCCGGAATCGTATCAGTGATTACCAAATCTTTGGCATCAAAATCACCAATATTGGTCACCTCAATGGTATATTCCACCATATCGCCCGGGGAAGCTGAGGCAACTGAAACCTCCTTTGAAACAGTGACTTCAGTATCTTCAAGCGAATTGTTTATCGTGACTATACTTGGTTCTGAGATATGGGGACTATCGGGGTCAGTTGGGGAAGTCGCAGAGGCAATATTTGAAATCACAACTCCTGTAGCAAGCCCGTCCAATGCATTTACAGTAAGAATAATGTCTAGCTTTTCACCTGCATTGAGGGTTGGGATTGTCCATGTCACTATTCCGTTTGCATGTACGCCTCCATTGTCGGCACTGACAAAAGCAGTCGAAGCAGGAAGGGCATCAGAAACAGTGATGTTTCTAGCTGTACTTGGACCATTGTTTTGAATGGAAATGGTGTATACAATTTCTGCTCCAGCCAAAACTTCCGGAAGAGGAGTAGTTTTGGTGATCGTCAATTCGGCAGAAGTAATGATTTCGACTTCCAAAGCAGGATCTGAGCTACTTTCAACCGGATCATTCAGGTCATCAGGACTATCTGCTTCCGCTATATTCTGGATTTTGGTACCTGCTAAGACATCTTCCCCAACTTTCACAGCCAAAACCAAAACGATAGATTCTCCTGGCTCGATGGTTCCCAAAAGCCATGTGACTATACCGGCATCATGGGTTCCTCCATTCCCTGTGGCAATGAAAGTAGTCCCTGCAGGAAGTACGTCTGTAACCGCAACATTGGTAGCAGGTGCATTTCCCGTATTGCTGACTGTAATGGTGTAAATTATTTCATCTCCTGCAAGGGTGGTATTGGCATCCGGAGTTTTGGTAATTTCGAGAATTGGCGAGCTGTTGTCAATGGTGACAATACTTGGTTCGGAGGATTTAGGGCTTGTTAAATCTGAAGGACTGCTGACTTCAGCGGTATTACTGATTACTGTGGCATCTGGAAGGGCAGCCAATGAAGTCACTGTTACCTGAAGGTTGATTTGGTCTCCAGCCTCAATTGTACCCAAAGACCATTGGACTATCCCGTTTGCAAAGACACCTCCATTCGTGGCACTTACAAAAACTGTTCCCGCAGGAAGCACATCATCCACTATGACTCCAAGGGCATCGCTAGGCCCATTATTGATGACCGAAATTGTATAGACAATATTTTGCCCTGAACGGATGGTCGGTCTGTCGGCCGCTTTGGATATTTCCAAAGTTGCCAAATTTTCAACCGTAACTTCCAGACTTGGATCTGCACTGCTTTCAATAGGACCCTCAAGGTTGTCCGGACTGTCCGCAGTTGCAATGTTCTTTATTTTGGTTCCGGCAGCTGTACTTGGATCAACTTTTACCACTAAAATCAAATCAATGGTGTTTCCTGCTTCCAAAGTTCCCAAAGTCCATGTTACCACTCCTGCGGTGACAGTGCCTCCATTATCCGCCGAAACAAAAGTGGTATTTGTAGGCAAAGGATCAGTCACTGTCAGATTGGTGGCAGGGGCATTTCCTGTATTCCTTACTGAGATGGTATAGGTAATATCCTCTCCGGCATTGACAGTTAAGCTTCCGGGTATTTTGTTGATATCCAAAACCGGCGCAATAACCTCCACTGTAACTACACTTGGGTCGGAGGTGCTGGTATTGGCCGGATCGGCGGGGCTGACAGCAGAGGCGACATTACTTATTTGAGTCCCGTCAGTAAGATTTTGATCAGCAGTGACAGTAAGTATAAGTTCTACCTGCTCTCCTATCGGCAAGTCTGCGATGGTCCAGGTTACGGTTCCATTATTGTGAACACCGCCATTATCCGCATTCAAAAAAGTAGTTCCCGTAGGCAAAACATCCGTAATGAGGACATCTTGGGCGTCTGCGGTACCAAGATTAAAAACCGTTATGGTATAGGAAATGGTATTACCGGGATTGACTTTTGGAGATGCAGCTGATTTGGTGACAACAAGTTCGGGCAAGGAAACCACAGTAACCTCGTTGTCAGGATCAGGTTGGTTTAGTACGGGAATTGCAAGGTCCGGGCTTTGCACCCTGATTCCATTGATGATAATTGTACCGTTTGGCACTGTAAGTCCGACCTGGACGACAAGATTCACCTGTACAGTAACTCCGGGATTGATTGTCCCCACAGTCCAGGTAACAGTACCTGCATTGTGGGTTACGGAATTGTCAGCAGAGATAAAAAATGTACCTGCCGGCAATTGATCTGTGATAGTGACATTGGTGGCAGGTGCCGTACCAAAATTGGTTACTTCAATGGTGTAGGAAATAAATTCGCCTGCAAAAACGGTAGGAGCATTTGCTTTTTTTGTAACCTCGATTTCAGGTTTGACTTCTTCTACAGTAACCTGACTTGGGGCAGAGTTCTTTGGGGTATCAGGATCTGAAGGGCTTACTGCTGTTGCTATATTGCTGAGGACTTCACCTCCCACAAAGTTTCCATTTACCAAAACTACTAATGTAATATCAATGGTCTGACCGGGGGAAAGCAGGCCTATGTTCCAATTCACTGTTCCATTTGAATGGACTCCTCCCCTATTGGTAGATACAAAAGTAGTTCCTGTCGGCAGCACATCCGAAATAGCCACTCCAGTGGCAAAGGCATTTCCGGAATTCGATACCCTAATGGTATAAGTAATGGTTTCTCCAAGCCTTACGGTACTTCCACTTGAGGTTTTGGTGATATCAATAATTGGCTTGATACCTTTGAGTACTGTCACTTGGGCATTATTGGAAACCTTCGGAGAAGCAGGATCGTCGGGACTTGAAGCCTGTGCCTTATTGATTAGGACAGTACCTTCTGTTACACCTAGATTGACCAATACCCTGACGGTCAAAACTTGGGTTTCACCTGCGGCTATGCTGGGAAATTCCCAGGTTACAGTCCCGGCTTGAAATGTACCTCCATTGGTAGCTGTAACAAAGGATGTCCCCACAGGAAGCACATCAGTAACAGTGACATTGGTGGCGGCATCAGGTCCATTATTCACCACATTGATCGTATAAAGAATCTCTCCACCCGCCTGCACTATAATCACATTGGAAACTTTAAAAACTTCCAATCCTGCTGCAGCCTCACCTGTAGCATCAACACCATAAGTATTGGAATTGGCTCCTGAAAGCACATCAGCTCCAGCTTCCATTTTTTCTTCAGAAAAGGAAGGGATTAAATGAGAATGAAAAAAATCTGAGTAGGCATGGACCTGAAACCAGGAGATAATCAGGACTACAAGCAAAACAGATTGTTTGCAAAATTGCTTCATGAACAATCTTATTTAGGGTAGAAATTTATTAACTAAAATAGGCAACTCTAACAGCGATTTTCATAAATCCAGGTCGAGTTTTTACTAGGGGCTTTTAGGCTAATTTCCCACTATTGGCACTTCGGGTGACTTGCCAAACAATGACAGATAGATCATTTATTGGGCTAAAGTACATAGATAGTTTGGAAAAAATAATATTTTAACAAGAATCTTATCCATGGAAATATTATCAAAAAAGCACTACGGAAAAAGGAAATCATTCAAATTAATTTTTGGTAAAATGGCGATTTTAAGCCGTAGGGGCATAAAGTGCAAAGGAGTAGTGATGAATTCCAAAAAAGTGACAAAACAAAAATTCCAGCTTTTTTACAAATTCTCGGATTTGTTGAAAATCCACTCAAATTTTTTTTTGAAAAAAAATATATTTTTTTCCCCTCGACCCTCGTTGAGAGGAATTTTATCAAAAATTTTCTCCAATTTCCATTCTGACTCATTTCAAAATAGTCAATATTAAGAAAAAAAAGTATGGGTGAATTAAGCAAAACTGAGTCTCCAAAAAATCCGGATTCGATCCAAAAATTATTGGAAGAAATAACCGGACTCGAGGCCAATATTTCCGTCATTAAAACACAAATCCAGACCTTTGAAAACACCATCCGTGCAAAGCTTAATCTTCTCATTTCCCGGCTGATTGTTCTCAACCATAAAATGAAAGAAAGACAACAATTGAAAAAAGAAAAAAGACTCGAACAAAAGAGGCGTGGGAAAAACTATAAAGAACCGATCCAATCTATCACAACAAAAAAAATAAACAAAACAGAAAAACCTACCAACCAAGAAGAAGCACTGGAACTCAAACGATTGTACAAAGAAGCAGTGGTTCATGTTCATCCTGACAAAATCGGGACAAATCAGGAAGAGGATGCCATCAAAAACGCCACTGACCTCACTGCCCAACTGAATGGCATCTACAAAAACAGTGACTTGGAGGCCTTGTTGGATTTTTACCAAACTATCATCCTTGCCAATCCCTCCTCAGAAAACAGGCCATTTGAAATGCCAAATGTGAATCCAAAAATCAGGTTGGAGTCACTGATTTCAAAAAAAGGAACTTTGACAAAAAAACTTCAAGAACTGGAGGCCAATTACCTCTACCATGTATTAAAAAATTATGAAGATCCGCTGACCTTCATCGATGAGTTGGAGTTACAGTTTCAGGAAAAAATTGCAAAACTTGAGAAAAGGACCCGGAAATTATGACCTATTTGATCCTGTAATTTAAGGTCAGATTGATCTGTCTGACCACATTCTGGAAATCACCCACTGTCACAAAACCCTCCCCTTCGGTGATAAACCTGTCTCTGCGGGAATTAAAAATATCAGCGATTGTCAAAATCAACTTTCCCCTTCCTTTCAGGACATCCTTGCTTCCTGACAAATCCATAAAGAAGATGGATTTTCGCTCTCCCTGCGCCGTTTTTTGATTTGCTTGGTAATTGGCCCTCAATTGGATATCGTACCCCTTTCCAAAAATAAACCGGGAATTCTGTCTCGCATACCAAGAAACAGTAGTAGCCACAAAGTCGTCCTGAATATTACTCCCGTCTATTTTGGCATAGAAAAAGTTGAAATTGATATCTGCCTTCCACCAAGGGAAAATGGCATAATCGGTCGTGAATTCAATTCCATAAGCCTTTTCAGAATTGAGGTTTTCTGTGATTGTAATGGCATTTCCTTGGTTATCGACTGTCCTGATCCTGTCGATTTTGTCTTTGGTATCCCTGTAATACACGGTCGAAAAAAGTGACCCTTTCTCAAAATATTTGATATGGCCCAATTCAAAAGCATCGGTAAATTCGGGTTCAAGGTCTGGATTTCCACTGAAGAAATTTCTTGCATCTGAAAAAGTCACAAATGGACTCAGGTCATTGTACACAGGCCTTCTCACTCTTCTGCTGTAGCTTAGCTGAAAGGCGTTTTCTTTGCTGACATTGTAGGTTAAATGGGCACTTGGAAAGAGATTGACATAATTCCTCGGGTTGACTTCGTTGGTTTTGACCAAAGTGGTCGTTACATCTGTCAATTCCGTACGCAATCCGCCCTGATAGCTAAATTTGTTGGATTTGTTACCCAAAATGCCATAGATGGCATGGATATTTTCTTCATAGAGAAAGATATTGTCAAGCCCGGGAATTGGAAAAAAATCACCGTTCTCATTCTTTTCCTCCACAGTAAAATCATTTTCCATATTCCTAAAACTGCTCCTCAATCCTGTTTCAAATTTTCCGCCGCCGGTACCAATCGGTTTGGTGTAATCGATCTGAATGAGGTATTGCTTTTCAAACTCATCATTGACCGAAGTCTGTACCAAGGATTGTCCTGGTTCTATCACCCCCTCAGGAGAAAAAGTATCCTCGGTAAACAACTGATCGGAATTTTCCCAATAATCCAGGTAGGTAAATGCGGCAGTAAAATCGTGCCCTTTCTGTTCAAATGAGCGTTTGTAGCTCACGATGATTTCCGAATTGGGTTCCATTTCGGTCTCGTCCTGCCTTCTTTTGCTGTAGCTCTGGAGATTGTCTTTGGAAAAAATGTAATCGTCATACCTGATATCGGTGATCCTGTGCGCATCACTTCTCCTCCACAGATACGAACCTGTCAGGATGCTTTTTTCATTGAAATAATAATCCAATCCCGCCCGGATATTGTTGTTGAGGCTATTGACTACACCCGTGGTGGATTGGTCAGAAATGAAAAGAGTATTTCCTCCAAAAGCTTCCTGAAACAAGGTCCCGTTTCGTGGCTGTCGTCTTTTGGCCAAGCCATAATTGACAAACCAATTGATTTTCTTGTGCCTGTAATTCAGGTTGGCAGCCAATCCAAGATTGAGAGGATCGCCTACTGTAGCTTCAAAAGAACCGTTGAAGCCTTGGTTGTTGTCTTTTTTCAGAATGATATTGATCACGCCCGCCATCCCTTCTGCTTCATATTTTGCGGAGGGATTGGTGATGACCTCGACACTTTCGACCATACTCGCCGGTAGTTGTTGCAGTCCACGGCTGCCTTTGAAACTGACCAAACCTGAAGGCTTCCCATCGATCAGTATCCGCACATTTCCGGATCCTCTCAGGCTGACATTTCCTTCCGTATCTACCGACACCGAAGGCAGGTTCATCAGAATATCGGCAGTCGTCCGACCGGCATTGGCCAAATCCTCACCGACGTTGAATACCCTTTTGTCCAAAGCAAGTTCCATAAAAGCCTTTTCACCTTCCACGACCACCTCCGATAGGTTGCTCATGGTCGGACTGAGCTTCAGAGATTCAAAACGGTATACCGGCTGCTCTTTGGTAACTTGGAATTCGGGACTTTTGAAAGGCTCAAAACCCATAAATTCTATCAAAGCATAGTATGTTCCAAAAGGAATATCGATGGTGAATTCGCCTTTGTCATCCGTGATATTCCCCTCCACAAGCTGCTCGGGACTTTTATAGATGGCTACTGTAGCAAACGAAAGGGGATTTCCTGAATTGGCATCTGTGATTTTTCCTGTCACTTTCCCCTTGCCTCCCTGCTGCGCATGAAGGGGAGCAAATAACAATAGCAAAATTGAGGTAATGACTAAAACCAAAACCTTGGATCGGGATTTTGATGGATTCAGGTGCGGGTTCAAAGTAAGGTCTGAAATTAGGTTTATCAAATAGGCTTGAGGTGATTAGAAATTATCCTCTCCAATCAACAGAAAGCAATATATTCTTTTATCGACCCTGAAAATATTGATTTTTGATCAGTGGAATTTTTCAGACTCCCTTATACTGATTCCTTACTTTTAAACAAATACAACTGCCAAAAAACCTAAATCACAAAATCCTACCTCTACTGTCTTGGCTCCAACAAACAAAACTGATAAGGCTCAAGCCAAAGGTATTCATGGTCAGGACCTACCTGAATTTCTTTTTGCGACCAATGATCGAACAGTGATTCAGGAGACTCTCCTTTTTCCCTGAATGCATACCAAGTCAGGTTTTGGTATTTGTCGCTGAAATTGAAAACCCCATAAAATGACTTTCCTTCAAAAGATCTTAAAAAAGCCGCGATGTGGGTGTTGTGCGGCGATATCCAAGTGAGGTTTTTGTAATCTCCGATCACAGGCAGGTTCTTTCGGATTTTGATCAATGCCTGCATTTGGGAGAAAATCCTGTTTTCGACCGTTCCTTCTTCATTTCTTCTGTTTGCTTTTTCCCAATCAATCAAAGGCCTGTGCAGCCATCTGTTGTCGTAGCTTTTTCCCGGATCATCACTGAAGCTGTAATCATTGGTATACCCTATTTCATCTCCGTAGTACAGCATCGGCATTCCGCCAAGAAATAGGGAATGCGCCTGCATCAGGATGATTTTTTGGATGGAAATGTCTTTTCCTTGGGAATCATTTTCATACAGTGATTTTTCAAGCCCACACAAAGAAGCCAATGTGCCACTGATTCTGGCATCACCGGTTTTGGGATTGAAAGAAAATAGTGCTCCTCTAGCCGGGGTGCCGGGAAGATTTCCGGAATAATAATCCATCAAATACCTGCGGTGCCTGAATGGTGTTTTACCGGTCATTTCAATCATATAATCTTCATAACCCATCCCGATATCGTCGTGGCATCGGGTATAAGAAATCCAGGAGGTTCCAAAGGGTTTTTCCAAAATCGCATGTTGGGCGGCAAGCATCACGTCGGTTTCGCCGGTGGCAAGCATGTCCCATTGCAACGCCATATGGGTGGCGTTGTAGGCAAAATCACATTCCTTTGCAGTGTAATCCCCTGTCCCAAAGTATTTGATGATTTCCTTTGGTGCGACAATGGCTTCTCCCAATATCGCCATTCCCGGAGCAGCCACGAGGACGCATTCCTTGATCAACTGTAGCAGTGTATGTACCTGAGGGAGATTTTGAGAAGTGGTTCCTGTTTCTTTCCAGATAAATGCCGGAGCATCCACCCGCAGCACATCCACGCCGAGATTGGCATAAAACAGGACGTTGTCCAACATTTCCCTAAAGACCAGAGGATTCATGTAATTGAGATCCCACTGGTAATTATGGAAAACCGTCATGACCCATTTTTGACATTCCTCCACATAGGTAAAATTGCCTGCTGCAGCTTCGGGGAAAATCTCAGGCATCTTCTCCTCATATTGATTAGGAATCCACCTGTTGTCAAACATGTAAAAGAAATCCTGAAAATAAGGATCTCCGGATTTGGCTTTTTCGGCCCATTCATGCCTGTGGGAAGTATGGTTGAGGACAATGTCCAGCATCATGTACATCCCTTTTTGCTGCATTTCTTTTCTCAACCCAATCAAATCCTCCAATATGCCAAACTTCTTATCCACCTTTCGGAAATCCGATACAGCATATCCGCCATCACTTTCACCTTCAGGGCTTTCAAAAATCGGCATCAGGTGCAGGAAGTTAACTCCGAGTTCCTCTAGGTAGGGAAGTTTGGTTTTTAGTTGCGGCAGATTCCCCGCAAAACGGTCCACATAGAGACTCATACCGACAAGTTCATTGCTCAAAAACCAATGTCCTTTTTTGGCTTTTTCTTCATCCCTTTTGCAAAGGTCCTTTTCCCGGGATTGGTAGGCACGGACTAGAGTCGCTATCAATTGTTCAAAGAGTTCATCCTTTTGGGGATGGGTACTGTAAATCTGATAGTATAAGTGGGTGATGGAAGCCATTCCGGCATTCAGCCGCGCAATAAAAGCTTTGTCTTTGATAGATAATTTAAGCTCGTTGGCGGAAAGAATATTACGGATGAAGTCTGTCAATGAATGGTCTGTGGCCATGGAAAAGGGTATTAATTTCTTTTGATTTAGTAATTGAACAACAATATCTGTATCAATGTCCGCCTGCCATCGGGGCTGATGCGGTATCGATGTCATGGGTTTCTTTGATTCTCAAAGTGGCCAATGCTGCCAAAAGCAATAATGCCCCGGCAAAAGTGATGGCAAACCCGGGATTGTTGCTGAGGATATATTTGGATATAAATCCAAAACTCAAGGTCTGAAGGATCATCGGGATTACAATCATCATGTTGATAATGCCCATGTAAACACCATATCGTTCTTTGGGGATTTCATTGACCACAAGCAGGTAAGGAATCCCCATCATGCTCGCCCAAGCGATCCCAAATCCGGTCATGGGAACGAGCAGGGCATATTTGTTTTCGATATGGGGAAATGCCAGCAAGCCAACTCCTGCAAGGATGAGGCAAATAAAATGGACTTTGCGAGGGCCGAATTTTTTGGCTACACCTACCAATGCAAAAGCTGACAAAAAGGTGACAATATTGTACCAGCCATTTACCAGACCTGTCCATCCCACTGCTTCTTCAAATAACTTCATATCGGCAGCGGGAGAAGTTTTCCAAACCGATTGGGCGATGCTTTTGGCGGCATTCTGCCAATAGACAAAAAGTGCATACCATTGGAAAAGATAAACCAATGCAAGTTTCCACATCACTGAAGGCATGTCCACAACAGCATGGATGATTTCCAGGTTTTCGCCAAACAGGATCCGTGAATACTTGTTTTTCTCCATGGCAACAATCATCCTCGGGATCAAAGTCCTGTCAAAAACCGAAGGAATCAACAACAGTGCAAAAAGGATATACACCACCAATGAGGTAAACACCGAAAGGAAAAACTGAATAACGGGATTTGGTAGACCCTTATTTTTCTCATTTAATACTGACAATTCCTCTTCACTCGGAGGAATTTCGGGCGTCTTATAGATGCTCCATCCCACCGAAGTAATCGAACAAACAGATCCTAGGAAAAAGGAAGCATACACCCAAACAGGCAGCGACCCCGCCGTACCGGGGATGTACATCTGAAAGATAAAGAGTGAAATATTGGCGAGCGTTATCCCCAATCCGGTAAAGAAACTTTGGGACAAAAACCCTGTGGCATACTGTTCTTCAGGAAGTTTGTCAGCAATCAATGCACGGTAAGGTTCCATCGCGGTATTATTGGCTGCATCCAAGACCCAAAGCAAGCCTGCTGCCATCCAAAGTGAACTGCTGAACGGATAAAGAAAAAGACAGATGCTGCAAAAAACTGCCCCAATGAAGAAAAAAGGCTTCCTTCTGCCAAATCTTGGGCTCCATGTCCGGTCGCTCAAAGCTCCGATGATCGGCTGTATGAGCAATCCTGTCATCGGTCCGGCAAGGTTCAGGATGGGGATTTCATGCGGTTGAGCCCCAAGCATGTCATAGATCGGGTTGACTGCACTCTGCTGCAATCCAAAGCTGTATTGAATGCCAAAAAAGCCGACATTCATATTGATGATCTGTGCGAAGGAAAGCCGTGGTTTACTCATACAAGGGAGGTTAATTGGGTCAGGTAACTTTGAGTTGTTATCCAAAAATGAGGAAACCCAATTTTGGAAATTCTAAAATAGAAAAATAATCTTCTAAAAATTCATCCTATGGAAAACGATGAAATGGCTAAACAGCACTTAGACAGCGTTTTTTGAGGAAGTACCAAACCCAAATCCCGCTTTTTAACCGATCTATAACGGTTGCGGAAAAAGATCGAACAATTGCCTCTTTTTAGTAAAAAAATTTAAAAAAACAGGAGAAATTTATCCTTTGTAAATCAAAAGTCGGAACTTTCATAAACTCTTTCCATCACCACATAATCTATCCCTGCTTTTTCAAAGGTAATTTCCGTTTCTTTCATCCTGAATTTTTGATAAAAACCTGCTTTTGAAATCCTTGCATTGCACCAGATTCGGCTGATGTTTTTTTCTTCCAAAAAATCAAAAATGTACTGAAGGAGTTTTGATCCATATCCTTTTCCCTGAAACTGTTCCAAGGTGGCAAACTTCCTGAATTGGGCTTCCTGCCCGCGGATAAAAACGGAAACCACCGAAATCAGATTCTCCTCCACAAACAACCCAAAGTGGATTCCATGTTCATCTTCAGGAACCCGGACAAAATCAATGGGCTTATCAGGCCACATGACCTGTTGACGGATGGGAAGGATTTGGTCTATAGAAACTTCTTTGATTGTCATCTTTTAATTCTCCTATCAAAAAATCATTTCCAACAAAATAAAAAACAGCGAAGGACAGATCAGGCAACCCAATCCCGTATAGAAAGTCGCAGTCACCGCGCCGTAGGGCACCAATTTGGGATCTGTTGCCGCTAATCCGGCAGCCACTCCACTTGATGTTCCCATCAATCCTCCAAATGCCATAGCTGATTCCGGGCTGTTCAGTCCTATTTTTTGAGCCGCAATTGGCGTAATGATGGTTACCGCGATCGTCTTGACCACGCCTGCAGCAATGCTCAGCGCAATCACCTCCGAACTCGCACCTACAGCAGCACCGGTCACCGGACCTACAATGTAGGTACAAGCTCCCGCACCAATCGTACAGAGACTTGCTGCATCCCGATATCCCCAAGCATAAGCGAGCAGAACACCCATGAAGAAGAAAAGCCCAATACCAAAAAACAAAAAAATCATGCCCAACAAACCCGCCTTCCGTACCAAATAAAAACTAGCTCCGATAGCAGTGGCGACGATCGCAAAATCCCGGAACATCGCTCCACCCAAAATCCCGACTCCCTTGAAAATGGCAATGTCTGACAATCCTTTTTCTCCCCCTGTAAATACTCCACTCACATACCCGAGAACCAAGCCCAAGAAAATGGCAATTGCCGATCCCGGAATTTTGGAGTTCAAAACTTTTTTGGAAAAAAGCTCAGAAAAAGCCACAATTACCCCGATTACCAAAAATCCAACGATCAGGCCGTTTTTCTCTACCAATTTTAGGAATATCTCCATGTCAGATTTTATGGAATTTTTTGAGGATCAAAGGGAAAACAAAAAATGCCGCAAGCACAGGAATTGCCCCGGCCACAACAGCCAAAGTTCCTGTCGAAACTGCGGATTTGACATTGAGGCTTGCCGCCATCGCAATGACCACGGGGATATACATTTTGTTCCAAAAGTCTATGCCGAAATCTATATCAGGACTCATCCAACTGTTTTTAATAAACCATTCCTTCAAGACCATCAAGATGATCATCGCAAACCCTACTCCCCCGACATTGGCATTGATGCCGAGCAGGTTTCCAAAAAACTCACCCAACCACTGCCCGATCAGGTAGGAAAGTGCCAAAAGTGCGACTCCGTAAATTATTTTCATGTTTTCAGATTAAAACAGTTTTTTCAATTCATTTTTGGTGACTTTGCCCATCGCATTTCGCGGTAAATCTTTCACCAAAAGGTACTTTCTCGGAGTTTTGTAGGCAGGCATCCTTTCTCTTATCCAAGCATTAAGGACACTTAAATCTATATTTTTTTCTGTCACCAAAGCTGCGGCTACCAATTCCCCCCATTCCTCATCGGGAATTCCTATGACCCCACAATCCTTGACACCCGGATATTTCCGAAGGACTTCCTCGATTTCTAAAGCGGAGATTTTGTATCCTCCGGATTTGATGATGTCAACAGAATCCCTTCCGAGGATCTTGAAATAACCGTCCTCTACGACGGCGATATCTCCGGTTTTGAACCAACCATCTGATGTGAATGCTTTTGCTGTTGCTTCTGGTTTTCCCCAATATTCTTTGAATACATTCCCACCCCTGACCTGGATTTCTCCTGGTTGGTCCGACGGAATTACCCTGTCGGCCTCATCACATAGTCTGACCTCCACTCCCTTGAGTGGCATGCCGATATAGCCCGCACGCCGTGTACCCTCGTAGGGATTGCTGATGGCCATGCCGATTTCGGTCATGCCGTACCTTTCGAGCAGGTAATGTCCCGAGATCCCGTGCCACTTCTCCATCACTGATACCGGTAAAGCCGCCGAACCGGATACCATCAGCCTGAATTTCTTCAACTTTTCCGTAACCTTCATTTGCTCAGTCTGTGAGAGGTTTTCATAGTAAGCGATCAACTTGAAATAGATGGTGGGAACCGCCATAAAAACATTGACCTTGCCTTCCATGAAAATTTCAAAAACCTTTTTAGCATCAAAATTTGGCAAAAATTGCACGGTTGCCCCGGACCAAAGTGCACAGGAATTGACGTTGATAATACCGTGTACATGATGCAGGGGCAAGATCGAAAGGGTGTAATCCGAAGAACTCCATTGCCAGGCATCTACCAAGGTACTGACCTGCGCTTCGATATTGGCATGGGTGGTCAGGACTCCCTTGGGCAGACTTGTCGTCCCGCTGGTATAGAGAATCATCGCTCCTCTTTGGTTTTCTATTTCAGGTAAATTCCCAGATTCATTTTTAGATAAACCTGACATCCTGGTAAATCGGATGTTGGGCATCATAGAAAAAGGGGACAGGATATCTTCATATTCCGGTCCACAAATGATCATTTCTGCGACCGTATCTTCCACCACATATTGGAGGGAAGGCAAAGGATAAGTGACACAAAGCGGTACCGCTATGCCTCCTGCCCGCCAAATGCCCCATTGTACCGCCACATAATCAAACCCCGGCGCTATCATAAAGGCAATCCGCATTTGGCCAAGGTCCTCTTTTCCCTGAAGGAGATGCAAGGCAATCACCTCACTCCTGTCCAAAAGGTCTCGAAAAGAATATGAATCAGATTGGTCCACAATGGCGCATTTGGTTGCAAACCTTTTGGCATTTTCAATAAGTCGAAGCATAATAGGTTATTTTGGAAGGCTTAAATTAAACCGAAATTCAATCGATTGTTGATGTCGGAGCTAAAAAATGGTCCGAGTTCCAAAAGGCGATCATTTATTTGATCCAACTTGATTGCAATATTCAACAATCAAAGCCTATTTTAGTAAGAATTTATTAGCCTCATCCATATGACATTCAACAGACGCAATTTCCTCAAACTCGCCTCATTGGCCCCCGGCCTGGCTGTTCCTTCATTAAGTTTTGCAAACAGCCAGGAAAAAGACCTTCCAAAGGCTTTGAAAGGGTTAAAGCCCATGACCGCGGACATTGTTCCCATCAGTCGTGAGGAAAGGATGGGCAGGATAGCCAAAGCACAAAGTCTGATGATAGCAAACAAAGTAGATGCGCTGTTTCTCGAACCGGGGACGAGCATGGCGTATTTTCTGGATTTCGACTTTTTTCTTTCCGAGAGGATGGTGGCAGCTGTGATTCCTGCCAAAGGAGAAATTGCCTTTGTCTGCCCAAAGTTTGAAGAAGACAAAGTGACAGAATTGGTAAAATTCGGTTCCGACATACGCACTTGGGAAGAGCACGAAAGCCCTTATCAAGTGGTTGCGGGAATTTTGAAGGACAAAGGCACACCCAATCAGACCGTTGGAATAGAAGAGCGGTCGAGGTTTTTTCTTTATGATGGCATCAAAAAAGAAAGCTCGAGGTTGAATTTTGTCCTTGCAGATCCTATTACCGCGGGATGCAGGATGTATAAATCCCCTGCTGAAATTTCCCTGATGCAAAAAGCCAATGACATCACCCTTGCTGCCTACAAAGTGCTTTTTGATTCGCTTTATGAAGGCATGACCCAAGCGGATTTCAGCAGAGTTGCCACCGAGGCGCATCTGGCTTTGGGAGCAAAAGGCTCTATCGGGGCAAATTTTGGGGAATGGTCTGCATTCCCACATGGAAGCAGCACCCCACAGAAACTCAAAGAAGGCGACCTTATCTTGGCCGATGGAGGCTGCAAAATAGAAGGATATACCTCAGACATCAGCCGTACCATTGTTTTTGGAAAACCAACAGCCAGACATACGGAGGTATGGAACATAGCAAGGGAGGCTCAGCAAAAAGCGATAGAACTTGCAGCAAAACAGGGGACAACCTGTGAGCAAATGGATGCTGTGGCAAGGGGAATTGTCAGCAAAGGTGGATTTGGACCTGATTACAAATATTTTAGCCACCGGCTTGGGCACGGGATAGGCCTTGATGTCCACGAATGGACCAATCTGGTGCGTGGCAACAAAACCCCGCTTCAAGAAGGAATGTGTTTCAGCAATGAGCCTGGGATCTACATCGTGGGTGAGTTTGGCGTCAGGGTGGAAGATTGCTTTTACATGTCTGCCTCAGGACCTAAGTTCTTAAGCGCTCCGAGTCCTGCAATAGACAAGCCTTTTGCTTAGGTTGAAAAGGAAAATACCTGAGAAAAAAAGGGTTTCCGTTATTGGAAACCCTTATTTGTTAAACCCAAATTATCCCGTTTTTCAAGAAATGAAAACGTCGTCATTGTTAAGAAGTATCTCATCGAGGTTTTCTCCAGGGAGGGCAATGATCCTCTCATTTTCCGCATCCCATTCTATTCGTCTGCCGATTTTGTAAGAAAGCCCTCCCATATGCGCGGTGATGGCTTCTTCAAAACCCTCTTGGATCCCACAACTTGGATTTCCACCATTACGGATACAACTCATCCATTCTCTGAGATGAAGGAATGTTGAGTCCACTCTTTTGCCGTCTCGGTAGGTCCAAAGCAAACCCTTGTTGGCAAAATACTTGGCCGTAGCGGAAGTGACTGCATCTACGCCATTGGCACTTGGGTCATATTGGTATATAGGAACAGAAGGATCTACCCTATTTTCTTTAATCAAATCTTGGTATTTGGTAGACCTTGGGTCAGCATAGATGGTGACCATGTTGCCCAACTCCATGGAAGCATCGTGTCCCATCAGTACAGTTCCCCGGTCAAACTGATTTCCCAAAGTAGCACTGTAAACCAAACTCATACCTTTTTCTTTACCTGGGGTCTGACTCGTACCGGTACTGAATTCCGGAAAATCCATGTTGACCTGCATCACGTCAGGCACATTTCTTCCATCCCTGTGTGTATAAACCCCACCCGAGGCAGTCACATATTTGGGAATTCCCATTTTCAAAACACAATTGATCCGGTCATAATCATGTGTCATCAGGTCACCGGATAATCCTGACCCATAGGCCCACCATTTTCTCCACCTGAAAAAATGTTCAGGATTAAAAGGAATTTTAGGGGCTGAACCCAAAAACATATCCCAATCGATGGATTCGGTATTTCCATCGGGATGGATTTCATATTGCCAGGCTCCGTTGTCATCGTTTCTGTTGGTCGCGGTCACGACTAAGGACACGTGACCCAGGGTATTTTTAGCTATAGCATCCTGTGCTGTGAGAAAACTCTGCGTCTGTCTGTGTTGGTGACCGACTGCAAATACTGCTTTGGGATTGTTTCTTACTGCATCTCTGATGGCATAGGTTTCTTCAATGCTGTGCGTCATTGGTTTTTCAACATAGACATGGACGCCTGCATTGATGGCATCTATGGACATCGGAGCATGCCAATGATCGGGAGTGGCAATGATGATTGCATCCACTTCCCCGCTGTTGATTAAATCCAAATGTGTTTTGTACCTTTTACATGGATTCTCTTTGGTATTGAAAGACCGAAGGGCTTTTTCTGCCCTGACATCAAAAATATCACAGATTGCGGTAAGTCTGACGTTAAGTCCCTCTTGGGCTTTAAATTCTGCCAATCGGGTATCATTAGGATTTTCTGCTGCGGATTTGGCCATGTCATCGAGCCATTCTACGGTAGCAAAACCCAAAGAACGCATCAATTGCTCGCCTCTTATCCCAAACCCAATCAGGCCGACCCTTAGCGGTTCCCCGGTCATTGGGCCTGAAGCGGGAGGTGCGGATGCTTTGATATTAAGGGTTTCGAGCAAGAGATTACGCTCGCTCAATGCCTTTTCATTGGACCTGAAACCTGCTGACCACACTGCCCCAAAAATCGGAATACCTCCGAGTATTTTGAGCCATTCCCTTCGGGAAAAGCCCTTGAATAAATTCTTGTCAGTTGCCATATGCTTCAGGGGATTGGGTTTGTGGATACGGTCTTAGGTTTTGCAAAGAGCCTTGCAATTCCAAAAGAATAGTCTGTAGGAAATAAAAAGAGGACAAAAAGCGCAGCGGCTTCTATCAGGTTTTTGTTGACAAGCCAATAGCTTCCCTCACTTGGACCTTGAGGATATCCCGGAAATGGGGGATGTGCCAGGTAATACAACAACAGAAGTCCAATGCCAATGATGCTTGCCCACCTGGTTTTGAATCCTATTATCAGACAAAACCCAACCAAGAGCAAAGCCCCGATATTCAGGGTATCAATGATGGGAATGATGGATTCGCCTGCCATCCATTTGAAAAAAGACTCCATATAACTCGCGCTGAGCAAGTATCCTTTAGCAGTCCAGGAGGGACTGTACAATTTGATAACACCTTCGTACAAAAAGTGCCAACCGATCAGCAAACGGAGCAGTACCAAGCTGCTTGTTTGCAATGAGGTAAATCTGGAAGTTTGATCCATAGGTTTTTTGTTTATTGATGCACGATATTACCACATCAAACCCCAAAAAAACATGATCTAGGTCAATCCAAAACATGATGTATATCCCTCTATGTAGCAGGGATTTTGAAAGGGGAAAAAAGGAAATTCTATTTAGAGAGATAAGGCGAAAATGTTTTTTTCGTAGAATTACGAAATTTTCGTAGGAAGTCTAAAATGTTTCTTTTAAATTTATTTTATGGAAACATTGACGAAATACGAAGAAAGCCTGATGCGGATATTCTGGAAGCTGAATAAAGCTTTGGTAAGAGACGTTTTGAATGAACTGCCAGAGCCCAAGCCACCTTACACCACGCTTGCATCAAATATCAAGCTTTTGGAAAAAAAAGGGTATTTAGACCACAGGACTTACGGAAACATCCATGAGTACTTTCCCACCATTACCCAGACAGAATATAGGAAAACCAGTTTCAACGAATTATTGGAAGACTATTTTGAAGGTTCGGTGGAGAATGTTTTGTCATTCATGGTCAAGGAAAAAGGGTTATCTGAAAAAGATATGGAAGAACTTCAAAAATTGATTGACAACATGGGTAACTCCTCACAGCCATGATTACCATATTCAACTACCTCTTGGAAGGCAGCATTATCCTGCTGCTACTTTATGCTTTTTATGTCATATTTCTTTCCAAACTCACTTTTTTTGGATGGAACAGGGTATACCTATTAGGTTCTTTGGGATTGGCATTGGTCATTCCTTTACTCTCATTTGAGTTGGGTACAGGTTCAATCTCAGCCTTGAACCCTGAGGTTTTAACTTATTACTTACCGGAATTTGCACTGACTCCAGAAGATGGGATTTCCGCCAAATCTATTTTGGTTTATGGAGCTATCCTTATTTACTATTCTGGACTTCTATGGACCATTAGCCGATTGGTATTGGGAATTTTCAAAACCTTTTCTTTGATTAAATCCTCAGAGAAATTCAGCCACAAGGATTTGACAATTGTGGTAAATCCAAAATTTCCACCTTCTTCATTCTTCAATTTTATTCTTTTGCCGGCTTATCAAGAAGGGAATAAAGCCCAGGAATTGATCATTCTCCATGAATCGGAGCATGCCTCAAAATTCCATACACTGGACTTGATTTTCATGCAGCTTACCAAATCGGTTTTCTGGTTTCATCCATTGATCAAACTTTTCGAGTCCAGTATCCATGAAGTCCATGAATTTCAGGCCGATACCAAGGTGACCACTTTTCATCCCAAAAAAGAATATGCCCAACTCCTGTTGAACCTGACAGCAACCAAAAAAGAGCAGCAGTTTGTTAACAACTTCAACCAGTTTCAGCTCAAAAAACGGATTATCATGATGAATACCGCAAAATCCGGATTAATCCATAAATGGAGATTTTTGCTTGCATTGCCTGTTCTTGGATTGATGATTTTTGTTTTTTCCTGTGAAAAGGGTGCTGACAATTCTTTTTCAGAAGTCATGGAAATACCGATGTCAAAGGAGGAAACAGCTCCGTCCATTCCTGATGAAATCAATTCAAAGATTTTGGATGCAGATGAGGTTTTTGATGTAGTCGAGGAATCTCCTGAATTCCCAGGTGGAATGGAGGCGTGGAATAACTTTTTGAAAGACAACCTTAAATATCCAAGTCAGGCAAGGCGAATGGGCATAGAAGGTACCGTTTATTTAGTCTTTGAAATCAAGACCGATGGCAGTGTGCACAATATAGAATTGTTAAGAGGAATCGGTGCAGGCTGTGATGAGGAAGCGAAAAGAGTGATAGGAGAGTCTCCAAAATGGACCCCGGGAAAACAAAGGGGAAGATTGGTCAACGTCAGGATGAGGATACCGATCAGGTTTCAGTTGGGTTAAATCCTTATCGAAAAAGCATACCAGATATTCAAAATAAATCAACCATATAAACTAACCACAAGATGAAAGCAAACAATTCAACCCCAAATTACAAAAGCAATCTTCTCACCGTCCTCCCGCTAATGGGACTGATGATGGTATTTTTTTCCTGTGACTTTCAGGGATATGACGAGAAAGTAGTATTGGAAAATGGCGAAGTGACAAGCAAGAACATAGAAACTAATGAAATTTTTGATGTCGTGGAAGATTCTCCGGAGTTTCCCGGTGGCATGGAAGCTTGGAATGAATTCCTTATGAATAACCTCAAATACCCTGAAAAAGCCAGGGAAATGGGAATTGAAGGCACTGTGTATGTGGTCTTTGAAGTAAGGAAAGACGGTTCGGTGAAAAATGTAGAACTATTGAAAGGAATCGGTGCGGGTTGTGATGAGGAAGCCAAACGCGTCATCATGCAATCTCCCAATTGGACTCCCGGCAAGCAGAAAGGACACACTGTCAATGTCAGGTTGCGGGTTCCGATCAAATTCAAACTCGGGGAAAAAGAGGTAATCGCTTAAAGTTCATAAACCATTTCCATAAATCACCTTTTGTAAAATCAATTTAAGCAATCAAAAACCTTCCCTAAATGAACACCAGCTCATCAAAATCAAAAAGTACAAACAATTTCCTGTTGGTCATCATCTTATTGTCCATGATGGTATTTGTTATCTCCTGCAAAAGCTCCAAAGATTCCGCTTTTTCAAAAACCTTGGACATTCCGATGGGTGAAAATTCTGCTCAAGGATCATCAGATGAAGTCTTTGATATGGTGGATGAATTTCCGCAATTTCCCGGCGGGATCGAGGCTTGGGGAAATTTCATGAAGGACAACCTGAAATACCCCGCATCCGCGAAAGACAAGGGCATTGAAGGAACAGTCTACATTACTTTTATCATCAATAAAGATGGTTCAGTGAGCGATGCAGAGATTCTAAGAGGAATCGGAGGAGGCTGTGATGAGGAAGCGCTGAGGGTTGTCAAAGCTTCACCAAACTGGAACCCTGGAAAAAAAGACGGTAAAATAGTCAGATCCCGAATGAGGCTACCGGTCCAATATGCTCTTGGCAAAAAGGATAAATCCTGAACAATCAAAAAGAGGGATTCTCAGATGGGAATCCCTCTTTTTTCCTAAACAGTGGTATAATCTGCCCAAAAAACTGATTTGACTTTTTACAATTCTATACGCCATAAAGATGTTCATCTAAAAACCCGTTTCGGAATTTTCCTTCGGGGTCGTGTTTGGCGAGAAGGGATTTGAATTCCTCCATTTTTGGGTACCGCTCTTGGAGTTTTTTGGAAGAAATGGTGAATAATTTCGCCCAATGCGGCCTTGGACTAAAGGGTTCCAACTTGGCTTCCATCTGAGGCAATAGTGCCTGGACTTCTGGAATTTCTTGTTTCCAAGTGGTATGGACTGCAATGGAATCCCTTTGGTAGCAGGTACTCATCCACAATTCATCCGTTTTGATACTTCTGATTTCGGAGATGAAAAGGTGAGAAGAGATTTGATCTGCCATTTCCTTCACTGCCATGAGTGCTTCATATCCATTTTCCATAGGTACAAAATATTCTGACTGCAATTCCTTGCCAGCACTTGGCTGAAATTCCATCTTAAAATGTGGCAAGCGCTCATACCAAGGGCCGGGAATCGCCAACTGCTCAGAGCAACTTTCAGCAGACATTTCCTGCACAGGATGCATATGCACTTTTGCTTGTTTGGCTCCGAAAAACTCCTCAGGAAAATCAAGCGCCACACCAGGGACTATTATTCGCTTTACCCAGACTTCATTGACATTGTCACTTTTCCAGTCAATAAACAAGCTTACACTATACCCTGAAGCCATGATTTCCTGGAAATTGTCCTTTAGGACATCCATAGGCATATCCATATACACGACCTGAGCGACCTCAAAAGTCGGAAGCAGGTCCAAAGTCACTTTGGTAACAGGTCCAAATCCTCCCAAACCAACTACGGCACCAAAAAAATCAGGATCTGTTTCTTTTGAAAGCTGAACCAACTCACCTTTGGCGTTGACAAACTCAATGGCAGCAACTCCCGTGGAAAGGTTTCCGTTTTCGACTCCCGAGCCATGGGTGGCTGTGGCTATTGTTCCGGCAACAGAGATATGCGGCAGAGAGGCGAGGTTGTGGAGGGCATATCCGTTTTGATGGAGGTAGGCGCAGAGTTCACCGTACTTGATACCTCCTTCCACCGTAACCTGGTTTTTTTCCTTGTCCAAGGAAATGATTTTGTTCAGATTTTGAAAAGAAATGAGGTTATCGTTGCTGTCAGCAATCCTGTTGAAGGAATGTCTGGAACCCAACACCCTCAGTTTGTTACATTTTTTGACCAAATCCCACTTCCTCCACTGTTTTGGGATAATGAACATTGGTCGTGCTGAATTCAAAATTTTCAGCCCAGTTTTTCAAATAGTCGGGTGTCATGGTTTCTGCGGGTTTTTGGGGGGAGCAAGATAATATCGGTTGGATCAAAACCCCTCCAACGAGGAGGGAAGAGTTTTTTAGGAAGGTTCTTTTTTTCATTTTGGGTTATGTCAAGAAAGAAAGTTTTTATTATTAAATGGCAGCAATTTTTTCTCAATAATTCACCTTCAGTTCTTTCACCTTGGTCGGTAGCCAAACCTGCATTTCACTTGCTCCACGGTTGGCCCAAGTGTAATAGGGAATGGCGGTGATGCTCTTGGTTTCAGTTTTTACAGTGGACCCATCCTCCGAAACGGTCACCACCGGCACATTTGCCTGAATTGCCATCACCCTTTCATTCAGGACCTGATATTCTACTTCCTGAAATTCGGTATTCGCCGGAACCACAATGTTCCAAGCCCTTCCGGCATTGTCAGCTCCCTCCACACAATAAACCAAAGGTCCTCTTTGTAAAGCAATCCTGTCCCGATTGGCTTCCACTTCATTTCTTGATTTTACTTTCCTGATTTCCATAGGCAACGAATATTGGACAATGTCACCTTTGCTCCATTTTCTTGATATGGTGATGTATCCATTTTCCTGTGTGTATTCCACAGGCTTGCCGTTAAGTGTTACGGTGAATTTTTCTTTGGCTGTACCTTCGAATCGATACAAATCCCCGGGTACCGGCTGTTCCTTAGCCCATCCCGGCAACCTTAAATTGAGGCTGTAGGTGGTTTTTTTCTCAGGATTCATGGCGATGTTCACCACCCCATCCATTGGGAAATTGGTTTTGATTTCGACCGGCACATTTACCTTTCCAATTTGGATATTGGTCTGACTTCCGATAAATAAGTTAACCCAAATACCGTCATCCGAGGTAGCATAGATATAATCACCGACAGAAGCCACCAAGCGGGAAATATTGGAAGGACAGCAGGCAGTTCCGAACCATGCCATGCGGGAATGTTGCCCATTGGAAGCCAGCGGATTTCCATAAAAAAACCTATCGCCCTGTAGGCTCAAACCGTCCAAAGCTGCATTGTAAAGACTCCTCTCCAAGACATCGATGTATTTGGAATCCCCTTCCAGGGAATTCATGCGCTGATTCCAGAAAACCATTCCTACCGAGGCACAAGTTTCACTGTAAGCCCTTTCGTTTGGCAGGTCATAATCTACAGAAAAACCTTCATTGCTGCCCGAGGAACCTATCCCTCCTGTGATGTACATGTTTCGGTAGACAACATCTTCCCAAACGGTCTTCATGGCATTCATATACCCATCATCATTTTTTGCTGCCGCTACATCTGCAGCACCGGTGTAGAGATACATTGCCCGGACGGCATGTCCTGTGATTTCTTTTTGTTCTTTGACTGGTACATCATCCTGCGCATATTTTGGACCCCAGTTTTTATTGTTCCAAATTCCCCCTACACCATGTCCACGTCCTCTTTGGTCCAAAAACCAATCTGAAAGTTCAAGGTATCTTTCTTCATTGGTGACTTTATACAATTTGACCAAAGCGAGTTCGATTTCCTCATGGCCGACAACCCAAGGCCTGTTGGCTTGTCTGAAAGTCTGATCAATATGGTCGGCCATCTTGATACCGACATCCAGGAGTTTTCTCTTTCCGGTAGTTTGGTAGTAAGCCACACCCGCCTCGATCAGATGGCCAGCGCAATATGCTTCGTGTTTGTCCATGTCTGTCCACCTGTTTTCCAATCCGGTCAAGGTGTAAAAAGTATTGATATAGCCATCGGCCTCCTGCGCTGCTGCGATCTTATCGATCCATTCGTCCGCCTTGGCTTCGAGTAAAGGATCAGATTGGTTTTTGAGGGAATAGGCAATGGCCTCCAATGCCTTGTAGACATCACTGTCATCATAATAAATCCCTTCGTGCTGCTCTCCTGATTTTCTTGCAGCTTTCGCAAAATTGCGGATCCGCCCGGTCTCCACCTCTGTTTGTTGGATACATACCTGCAAAGCTGAGTTGGCTACTTTTTCCAGTTTTGGTTTCCAAAAAGCATCTGTGATCGTCACTTCCGAGTAACTGATTGGGGTAAGTTTTTTCAATTCTGATTGGCCAAAAACAGGGTTTATCAGAATTGCCGTAAAAAAAAGGACAACATTGGTTTTCATGGGTTATTGGTATTGGGATATGTGAGGGAAGCAATCCGGTTTGATGCATACAAAAGCCTCCTTTACAAATATATCCAATTGTGTCAATTTTGAAAGGTTTGGAATGACAAGCGGTCTGTTCTATGAAAAAGGCTTTGCATTTCTCCCCAAAGGATCCAAAATCTCAGTTTTTGTGCAAAAGGTTGCAGAATGGATTGCAGTATTCAAAAATGCTTTTGATAGATTTGGATTATGAAGATCAGCTACCTGGAAAATTACGACTCCCTCAGTCAATATGCTGCAAAACTTGTCATGGATGAAGTTCAGCTTAAAAGAGACCTGTTGTTTTGTGCCGCTACGGGAAATTCTCCTACCGGAATGTACGCCGAAATGGCAAAAAACAAATCCCTCTTTGACCGGATGCGCGTCGTCAAAATGGACGAATGGGGAATCATTCCGCTCTCCCATCCTGATTCCTGCGAATCCTACATCAAAAAACATGTCTTGGAACCTTTGGAAATCCCGGCTGAAAGGTATGTTGGATTTGATACTGCACCCGAATCGGTAGTGGCCGAGTGCACGAGAATGCAAAACTTTATCAGCGATCAAGGGCCTTTTGACATTTGTATATTGGGATTGGGAAAAAACGCCCACATTGCTTTCAATGAACCTGCTGATTTTTTGCAGCCATATTTTCATAAAGCTGTTTTGGCACCTTCTACGATCCAGCATGACCCTGCATTGTCACAAGGTCCGGAACCTGCATATGGATTGTGTGTCGGGATGAAAGATATCATGCAGACAAGGAAAGTAATTTTTCTCATCACCGGCAAAGGCAAACAGGAAGCAATCCAGCAGATTTTAGAGAGAAAAATATCTACCCAATGTCCGGCTTCTTTTTTATGGTTGCATTCCAATGTAGAATGTCTGGTTGATAAAAATAGCCTTTGAATTAATAAAATTGTATTTTTTAGTTTGATACCCTGAACTTTAATAAAATTTTTTATTTGAAAAATTAATTATCATAATTAGCTGTATTTGCATTTTTTACCAAAAATAATTCTTTTTACTCTTATCTATTTTGGTTAAATTTAGAATAAAACGCATTTAGTTATTTTTTATCATTTGTCAAATACAATTTTAAACCCAAATCAAATTGTCATGAATGAGAAACTAATTTCCCGAATGTCAAGCCTGGTTTTTGTTTTTGCAATCTTCTTGTTTTATGGTTGCAATTACTACAAGCCTGTCACCAAAAACTTGTCAGCTTCGCCTGAAACAAAAGTAGATCAGATAGATTCCCTCAGCCAAAAGACATTTATTCTGCATATTGAGAATAGGGTGTTTTTGATGAGAAATACCTATATCAATAAGGAAAAACAAAAACTCGAGGCGACTTTAGAGGAAGTTCCAATGATCCATCAAACTTATCTCATGGATGATACAGGAAAATTCAAATATGATCCCAAATCGCCCAATGTTCTTCATGAAGTCCATGTTTATGCAAATCTTGACGAGAAAAAGCGCCTTGGGGACCAAGTGGTAATTCCGGTTCAAAATATCAATAGAATTGAATTGATCGAAAGGGATAAGCAAAGGAGCAGTGGAAACACCGTTTTGGCTGTAGTCGGAATTACTGTAGGCACGCTTGCTGTCATTTCTGCCATAGTAGCCTTGACGAAAAGTTCTTGTCCTTTTGTAAGCGTCCATGATGGCGAAAATTATGCTTTACAAGGTGAAACTTTTGGTGGTGCCATCTATCCTTCTTTGGCTAGGGAGGATTTTGTACCCTTACCCGCGGCAGCCATTGGCAGGGAAATAAAAGTCCAAATCAGCAATGAGCTGAAAGAAAGGCAATATACTGACATGGCTGACCTGATTTTGGTAGAACATAATTCCGGTGACCAGATTTTAGTCAGTCCTGATGGTCAATTGTATTTAGCCAAACAAAATATAAAACCAATCTCAGCGACTCTCAATGGCAGAAGCGATATGCTTGATCAGGTTTCAGCTACAGATAATATCCCCTGTTCCTTTAATGACCTTTCGCATGCTTCTTCAGTCAATGAACTTGTACTGAATTTTGACAATCCTGGAGAAAAGAAAAAACTTGTTCTGCAGGTCGATATGAGGAATTCGATGTGGTTGGATTTTTTGATGGCTGAATTCACAAGCAACTTCGGTAGCCGGTATGTAAGCTGGGTGGAAGAACAAAAAAAGCGACCTGCACAGGATTTCATTGATTGGCAGGAAAATCAAAATATGCCACTCACTGTTGCAGTCAAGACAAAGGACGGATGGAAATTGGTAGAAAAAGTAAAAACTATAGGCCCACTTATGAACCGTGAAGTAGCCATTTCTCTTGAAGGTTTCGATCTAGGAAGCGAGCCAATAGAAATCTCTCTTATAACAGGATTTATGTTTTGGGAAATAGACAGGATTTCTCTGACTGAAGTGAGCCCTGTAGCAGAAAGTGCAATCCAAGTTCTCAAACCCTACAAGGCGAGAGATGAAAAAGACAGAGATATTTTAAGTCCAATTATTGAAAAGGATGGGATCTACCTTGAGCAGCTCCAAATTGGAAACAGGGCTTATCTTACCTATCAGGTGAATGATTTTTCAAAGGAAAAGGAATATTCAGCTTTCTTTTATACAAAAGGTTACTATGAGCCTATCCGTGAATTCGAAGGGCCTACGAATAAAAAATTCCTTACCAAATTCAGGGAACCTGGGGCATTTCCTGATTTTAGTAAATACAAATACCAGGAAGTAACGCAATCTGCCTATTTGGTAGCGAAATAAAGGGATGCTATGGAAGAAACTGTCATCAAATCTACAGGGACCATCAATCCCAACCTTACAAACACAGGTGAAGAATCCTATTCTGGCTTGAATCTATCGATCAAGAGAAATGCTCCCGGGTATTTTACAAGAATATTCATTCGTATTTGGGTCAATTTCCATATTGCTATATTGGCTCTCCGTGCTTATGCTTCATTAAAAAAAACCAAGATTGCCCTGGGTGGATTACAGGAATTCAAAAGAAAAGCATTTGGAAAAAACGGGAGAAGAAAATTCAGTGTGAAAAACAACCAATACTGGTTTGGCCTATACGTTCCTCCATTTCCTTCCAGAAATTTTGACAGGCTGATCCTGACAGAGTTAAACCGCTACGTCCCGCACTCATTGCCCATCAATGCCTATCAACAGGTCAATTTTGCCATCACTACCAAATGTCCGATGCGTTGTGAACATTGCTTCGAATGGGATAACCTTAATTTACGTGAAACCTTTTCCCTTTCCCAACTTCAGGAAATTGTCAAAAAACTTCAAAATAATGGTCTGGGCCATATCTCACTTAGTGGCGGCGAACCCCTGGTACGTTTTGAGGATATGTTAGAACTAATCAAATCCGGAGAAAAAAGTACTGAGTGGTGGGTTTTAACTTCAGGTTTTAACCTGACTGACCAAAAAGCAATCCAGTTGAAAAAAGCAGGAGCTACAGGAATTGTAATCAGTCTTGACCACCATGATCCTGAAATAAACAATAAATTCAGAGGGCACAAAGATGCTTTTGGACACGCGGTCAGAGCTGCAGAAGCAACTGTAAAGGCAGGACTTTCTCTCGCCATTTCTGTATGTGTCACAAGGGAAAATGCCAATAGGGAATTTTTGATGAACCACACCACCTTATGTGAAAGCCTTGGGGCTGACTTCATTCAATGGCTTGAACCAAGGGCTGAAGGCCATTTCAGAGACAAAGAAGTGATGCTTCAACCTGATCAAATCACCATTTTGGAAGAGTTATTTGTGGAATTCAATCACGATCCGAAAAACAACCACTTTCCTCCTGTCATGTATCATGGATACCACCAGAGACGCGTTGGCTGTATGTCGGGAGGGAAATTTAGCTTTTATGTAGATGCATTGGGAATGGTACATTCTTGTCCTTTTTGCCACTCAAGTGATTTCAAAATCACAGATTGGTTGGAAATACCAAAAATTGGAAGAAAGGAAATTACTGCTTGTAAGGAAATTTAAGTTTGTTTTTGAAAGAAATTTGGACCTATTCAGGCAATAATTTTTAAGCCGATCAGAATTTTGTCCGCCTCTGTAAAAGTTACTTGTGTATCAGGGGAATAAATTGCAATTTGGGTTTGAGCTGTATTTTGATTTTCAGGGATTTAATTCACTGGAAATCAAATTTTGGTCCGATTAGCAATAAACCCGTTCATGCCTATTATCCGGAAATTTTTAATCCTGTTTTCACTGTTGATTCTGAGCCATTGCTCAGAAAAGAAGGCTCCTATTCTGGAAGATTCCTCCCCGCCAAAATCTCCCCAAGAAGAACTCGAGACTTTCGAAATCGAAAAGGGATTTAAAATCCATTTGGTTGCAGCTGAACCCATGGTGCAGGATCCGATAGCCCTGACATTCGATGAAGATGGCAGGCTTTGGGTAGTCGAAATGAGGGGATTCATGACCGACATCGATGGTACTGAAGAGCAGCAACCTCTCGGTAGAATTTCTGTTTTGGAGGACGAAAATGGCGACGGGGTGATGGACAAAAGCACAATCTACCTTGACAGTCTCATTATGCCAAGGGCTTTGGGCCTGGTCAAAGGCGGTGCGTTGGTTGCCGAGAACAATTCCCTTTGGATCACAAAAGACATGGATGGTGACCTCAAAGCGGATTCAAAAGTACTTTTGGATTCTACCTATTCCCAAAATGGTATTCCAGAGCATTCTGACAATGGTCTGATGAGAAACATCGACAACTGGTACTACAACGTAAAGTCCAAACTGCGTTATAGAAACCAAGGCGGAGAATGGTTGCGTGACAGCACTGAAGCCCGGGGGCAATGGGGTATCAGCCATGACGATCAGGGAAGGTTGTTTTACAATTACAATTGGTCACAGCTGCATGCCGACCTTGTCCCTGCCAATTACCTTTCCAGAAATAAAAACCACTCCCCTTCCACAGGCATTGACCATGGATTGACAATAGACCGAAAGATTTTCCCGATAAGACCCAATCCCGCTGTGAATAGGGGCTATATCCCAGGCACTTTGGATGAGGAAGGGAAGCTTTTGGAGTTTACCTCAGCGTGTTCTCCCCTGGTTTTGAGAAGTACTTTGTTTCCAAAGGAATATTACGGAAACGCCTTTGTCTGTGAAAATGCCGGAAATCTGGTGAAAAGGAATGTTGTGGTCCAAAAAGGTCTTCTTTTGGAAGCTTTTGACCCAAATCCCGGAAAGGAATTTTTGGCCTCGACGGATGAACGGTTTCGGCCTGTCAATTCAACTATTGGACCGGATGGCGCCATGTATATTGCTGACATGTATAGGGGAATGGTGCAACATGGGTCTTATGTGACGCCTTATTTGCGAGAACAGACCTTGAAGCGAGGTTTGGTTTTACCTGTTCATATGGGGAGAATCTGGCGGATTGTTCCGGAAGATTGGGAACCTTCCCCAAATCCCAAACTTTCCAAAGAAAGCTCCATGGACCTAATCAAGCGCCTTTCCCATCCTGATGGCTGGCACAGAGACATGGCCCAAAGGCTGTTGGTCGAGCGGGAGGATGCATCCATAAAAGGAGATTTGGAAGACTTGGTACGAAACGGAAAATCCGAGCTGGGCAGGTTCCACGGACTTTGGACTCTGGAAGGTTTGGGTTTGATAACATCTGATTTACTTTTAGACCTAATCGATGACCCATCCATTTTGCTACAAAAAACGGCAATCAGGCTTTTGGAAATCTTTGCACTTCAAGACAAAACTTTACAGACCAAACTCGGGCAATCATTATCATCCAAAATAAAAGATGCTCCCATCGAAGTTGCCCTGCAAACGGCTTTGAGTGCTTATGCCTTGAATCAGGAAGATGCTTCGGAAATATTGGAGAATGTGATTTCCCGCTTTGGGGAAAATGCTTTGGTCAGGGATGCGGTCATGAGTAGTCTTGGTAACCGAGAATTTGATTTCTTGCAAAAATTATGGGCATCTGAAAATTGGAAAACTTCCGACCCGGCCAAAGAGATATTTTTGGAAATGTTGACTGTTGCCATTGTCAGGAAAAGGGATCCAAAAGAACTGGAAAGGTTACTGGCAATATTGGACGATTCTTCAAAGGATTCGGATTGGAAGCATCAGGTCGTCCTAACCGGTATGGCCATTCAAGCAGCAAACATCCGGACAAAAGGACCTTTGGCTTTAAAAAAAGAACCTTCAATATTTCATAGAACCGATCTTAAAATTGAACCTGCAAGATTAGAAATGCTAAAATCCATGTTTTCGTGGCCTGGCTTTACACCAAAATTGTTAGCAATATCAGCCAATTCTCTGGATGAAAAAGGCATGCAGCAATTTGCGATTGGCAGGCAAAAATACCTCGTAACCTGTGCAGGTTGTCATGGTTCGGACGGTGCCGGAGTCAACAGAATGGGACCGCCGTTGGCGGCTTCGGAATGGGTGATCGGTGATGAAATCCGGCTTTCACTCATCCTCCTTCATGGCATGGAAGGTCCATTGGAAGTATCAGGTAAAAAATACGACGCCCCGGAAATCCTTCCCGTCATGCCCGCCCATTCGACCATGGAAGACGCTTCCATTGCCGCAATCTTGACCTATATCCGTAACGAATGGGGAAACCAAGCTCCTGCCATCAGCGGCAGAACTGTTTCCTCTACCCGGCATACCTCGCAGGGAAGGGTTTATCCATGGACCGCCCCGGAACTTATCAAGCACACCGATTCCCTATCTATCATCCAACCAAACTAGAAACCCTCGACCAAAATGAAATTTACAGATAACCACTTCCGCTCCTTTTCATCTGATCGAAGGGATTTTATTCAAAAAACAGGATTGGCAGCATTGGCTGTGGTTTTCCCATTGCCTTCTTTTTCGATGAATTTTGAAGGGGTTTCGATGGGGATCGTGGTCCACTCCTATGGGGCAAGGTGGAATTCAAAAGTGCCAAGTGAAAAATATCCCGGTTTTGAAAATGCACTCCAACTCATCGAACATTGTGGTCAGATCGGAGCAGGAGGCGTACAAGTTGGAGTCAATAACTGGACCTCGGATTTTTCCAAAAAAGTCAGGGAGCAAAGGGAAAAGCTTGGAATGTACTTGGAAGGAAGCATAGGGCTTCCAAAGTCTCAGGAAGAAATTGACAAATTTGAGAAAGAAGTTTTGGCAGCTAAAGAAGCCGGAGCAACAATCCTGCGAACAGTTTGTCTTGGAGGCAGGAGATATGAAACCTTTAAAACGGAAACTGAATTTCTTGATTTCAAAGCCAAATCCATCCTTTCCCTTCAACTCGCGGAACCTATTGTAAGCAGGCATAAAATGAAGTTGGCGGTAGAAAACCACAAAGACTGGCGTGCAACTGAATTGGTAGAAATCATCAAAGGTCTGGACAGCGAATCGATCGGAGTAACTTTGGATTTTGGAAACAATTATTCACTTCTTGAAAAATCGGAAGATGTCATAGCGCTTTTGGCACCTTATTCATTTTCCACCCATATCAAGGATATGGGAGTCCAGAAATACGAAAAAGGCTTTTTGTTGTCTGAAGTTCCTCTTGGGGAAGGGATAGTCGACCTCAAAAGAGGAATTGAACTTTGCAGGAAATATAATCCCAATATTACCTTCAACTTGGAGATGATTACACGTGACCCATTAGAGATCCCTGTTTTGGAAGAATCCTATTTTGCAACTTTCAAAAACAAACCACGCAAGGACTTGAAAGAAATCTTGCAAATGGTTGACAGGAAATCCTTCAAGGGAAATCTACCTACCATCCAGGGACTCGATCCAGAAAAACGACTGGCATTTGAGGAATCCAATGTCCTCGCAAGTCTTCGGTACAGCAGAAGCAAATTGGGACTTGGGAAATAGAATGTAAAAATTTTAACCATCATCATTTAGATACAGACATCATGAACACTTCAGTCAGTGAATTACCGGGAATCAAACTTTTTGACCTGAGCGGCAAAGCCGCCATCATCACCGGAGGATCCAAAGGGCTCGGTTTGGCAATGGCCGCGGGATTGGCTTCGGCAGGTGCCAATGTCATGTTGGTGGGCCGGGACGGTGCTGTCGCCGCTGAGTCCGCTTCGGAATTGGAAAAAGCATTTAGCATCAAAGCCATCTCCTTTTCGGCAGATGTTTCCTCCAAGGAGCAAACAGAAGCCATGGCCAATGCCGCCATGGAGGCTTTTGGCAGGATCGATATTCTGATCAACAGCGCCGGGATCAATATCCGTGGTGCCATTGATGAACTGGGTGAAGAGGATTTCAAAAAAGTAATGGATATAAATGTCAACGGGACATGGTTGTGCAACAGGGCGGTGGTACCCTATATGAAGATTGCAAATAAGGGAAGCATCATCAATTTGGCGAGTACACTCGGCTTGGTAGGACTCGCCAACAGGACTCCGTATGCTTCAAGCAAAGGAGCAGTAGTGCAAATGACCCGAGCCTTGGCACTGGAATTGGCTCCTTTCAATATCACGGTCAATGCCATCTGTCCAGGGCCATTTCTCACAGAAATGAATTTGCCTATTGCAGATACCGAAGAGGGGAAGAAATTTGTGGTAGGAGCAACTGCCTTGGGCAGATGGGGCCACCTGAAAGAAATCCAAGGAGCGGCCTTATTGTTGGCAAGTGACGCCGGAACGTATATGGTTGGTTCGATGCTGACCGTCGATGGTGGATGGACGGCACGTTAATGAGGAATTAGAAAAATTAAATCCAAACCGAATTTAGTTTGGATATGGGTTTTTAATGAATAATATATTTTGGAGCAAAATCGGTTCTCAGCTTGGTAAAGCAGTGGAAATCGAAGTACAAATGTTCAGTTTTGCACAAAACCAAATCGAGGAACTGCTGTTGTGCTTTGGTTTTTTCTGTCACCCGAATAATGATTTTATTTTGTTTAAGTTACTTTCAACGTGTCTGTGTGGCAAGTATTTAAGGTTAGGTAACTCTTGCTTTAATTTTTCCATTTCAGGGGTTGTCATTTCAAATGCCCAATTAAGTGTTTTAAGGTTTTTAAGTTTAAATAATGTGTCAACACTTTTGTTTGTCGAGTTAATCATTGTCGTACTTAAATAAATTAAGTTTTTTAAGGCAGCTAAAAATTTGAAGCTGTCAACATTTTGCTTTTTATACATTCCGCCTTCGATTGTCAAGAATTTTAGATTTGTCAGTACTTTGAGCAAAGAGAAGTCTGATATGTTTTTGAAATTTTCAATTACCAAAACCTCAAGGCTTGTCAAGTTTTGTAATGGCTCAATACTTTCTATTTTTGGAGAGTCCCCAATTCTTAAATACTTTAAGTTTTTCAGCTTTGATAAATTGTCTAACGATTTGATGTTGCTGTTTTTTATATTCAGCCCAACAAGATTTTGTAATAAGCAAGCACTGTCAAAAATAGTTTGAGGTGTCGTTGTAGTAAACCAAAGTAATTCGATGTTCTTACAAGTTGGTAGAAAGTCAGCCCATTCTTTAATTAATTTTTTTTGTTGTGTTGGTGTCAGTTCGTTACGCTGGGTACAAGCAATATTTAGTTTCGTCTGTCCGGTAAATTGTGATGGATAAGTAATACTGTCTGGTGGAAACCCATTCTCTTTGTCCCATAGCCAAAAGCCATTTTCAATTTGATTTTCTGTCATTAGAATGTCGCTTTAACATGACGAACAATATAATTTTTGAGGAATGAGCCCAATAACTCAATTACTATTTTCAAACAAATAGCGTAATCAGATAAATCACCGATATCGCCGTAACCGACATGATGAGCGTTCCCAAGCTATGCGTTTGATTTCCCTGTTTGATCGAGAGACCTGACAATTGGGTGACTGCCCAAAAGAAACTGTCATTGGCATGGGAAATCGCAATCGCCCCAGCCCCGATGGACAAAGCCGCAAACACCCGCATCGTCTCGGAATCCAAACCCAAACTCACCAAAAGCGGTGCAATGATGGAGGCGGTGGTAATCATCGCCACAGTAGAGGAGCCTTGAGCAGTTTTCAGGGCAAAAGCAATCAAAAAAGGAAGGAAAATCCCCCAATTGGCACTGCTCATATTGGCACTTACCATGTCACCGATTCCTGAGTTTTGAAGCATTTTGCCAAAAACTCCTCCTGCACCGGTGATTAGAATGACAGGGGCTGCCACTAACATGGATTCTCCGATCCAACCTGTAGAAGACAAGAATTTCTTGTCGAATTTGGCAGGCAAAGTGAAAGACAAAAATGCACCGATCAACAAGGCAATCACCGGACTTCCCACAAATAAAATAACCGTGGTGAACATGTTTTCTCCAAAAGGCTGAGTCGGATATTTGGCGATAGATGCCAGAATGATCAAAAGCAAGGGAACCAAAACGGGTAGAAAAGAGGAAAATACAGAAGGTTTTTTAGGACTTTCTTTTTCCAAAACCACCTCTGCAATCTTGGGTTCCAAAGGGATTTTCATGCATGTTTTTTTGATAAAAAAATAACTTGGCACCAATGAAATCAAACTCACAATCAAACCCCAAAAGATAATCATTCCCAAATCAGCCTCCAGAATTCCCGCTGTCGCAATAGGTCCGGGTGTCGGCGGCACAAGAGAATGACTTGCGGTCGCGCCCAACGCTACGGCAATGGTCGTCGCAGCATAGGGTACTCCGCTTTTGAGCGAAAGGGACTTGCTGATGGGATTCAGCATAATGAAAGTACTGTCTCCAAATACCGGGATGGAAAGGATATATCCACTCAGCAGCATGGCCATAGTCACGGACTTTTCACCTATCCATGATAATATCTTCTCGGCAATGACGAGTGCACCTCCTGTTTTTTCCAAGAAAGTACCCATTATCACCCCCAATAATATCAGCAAACCAATGGTACCCAAAACTCCTCCAAAACCATCCGTGATTGATTTCAGGATCAGTTCTACCGGCATACCGGACAATAATCCATACAGGATTGCTCCTACAAAAAGCGCTAAAAACGGATGAATATCATACTTGACAATGGCAATCAGTATCAATGCCAAAGCAAATAAAATGGTCAGAAGGGTCAGCATAGTGGTATTTTGGGTTGGGTTGATTGGAAAAAAGGAATGGAAAAGTTTTGGGATTTACATCCCAAAACCAGCTCTATGCTCTCTGCCTACAAATTGATTTGCTTCTTCGAGATTGGTAATCCTAAGATTTTCACCATCCCAAAGCAACTTCTTTCTGCCGTAAAATTCCATCTGACCTTTACTGTTTTCCCTTCTCAACATATAGCTTCTGATAGCTAAGTTCCCCATCAAAACCGTTTCGGTCATTGGTCCTGCATAGTCAAAAGAGGAAGTCAGACCTTTATGTTCGGCACTGCCAAATCCAGCTTTACATGCATCGACCCACTTACGTTGGTGGCCATATTCGGGCTCAATGTTTGGTTCAGTTTCAGGACCAAATTCAGTGGTTCCGTCATTGAGGTAGAGTTTTGGCATGAGTGGTGAACTGTCGTTGATATTGGTGGAGATGATACCTTTTTCGCCGATGATCAAAACTCCGTTGGCACTGTTGGCACCTCCAATGTCGTGGTCTGCAGGAATAATATCTGGATGCGAAGGTCTGATACCGCCATCACTCCAGGTCATTTCGATAGGTGATTTACTTTTTTGCGTAGCAGCAAAATGAAGTGTGATAAACGAGGAAGCA
Organism: Aquiflexum gelatinilyticum; assembly: GCF_024741135.1. Lineage (GTDB taxonomy): Bacteria > Bacteroidota > Bacteroidia > Cytophagales > Cyclobacteriaceae > Cognataquiflexum > Cognataquiflexum gelatinilyticum. Next base: position 98,362 of record NZ_JANSUY010000019.1, on the reverse strand, counting down.
GGGCAACCTTGGGGATTGTAATCAGGGGTCCACATTTTGGAGAAAACCGAGCCTACACTGCATTCGGCATCTGTAGGATAATGAAGTCCAAGTGTCCTAAAGGGAATATCGATCAAATGGCAACCCACATCTCCCAATGCTCCTGTTCCATAATCCCACCAGCCTCTCCAATTGAATGGATGTAAGTTGGGAGTGAATGGAATCTCGGGTGCAGGCCCCAGCCAAAGATCCCAATTGAGGGCGTTAGGCTTTGAACTTGGATCAGAGGCAGGAAAAGGTCCTCCCTGAGGCCAAACCGGCCTGTTGGTCCAGACTTGTACCTTTGATATCTTCCCCAACTTATCAGAGTCAATCCACTTTTGGACCATATTCAGCAGGTCATTTGAACCCCCTTGGTTGCCCATTTGTGTGACAATTTTTTGGGATCTTGCCATCTCTGTCAGTATCCTCGCTTCCTTGATATTATGTGTCATGGGTTTTTGGACATAGACATGTTTCCCTCTTTGCATGGCAAAAGAAGCCGCAGGTCCATGCACATGGTCAGGAGTGGAAATGGTCACAGCATCGATGTCCTTCTCTTTATCGAGCATTTCCCTGTAATCCGCATAGAGTTTTGCTTTGGGAAAATTCTCAATGGATTTTTTGGCAGAACCCGAAAAGTCCACATCACAAAGTGCAACGACCCTTTCCCTGCCATTAACAGAGGCATTGAAGATGTCGCTTGATCCTTTGCCTCCTGCACCGATAGCCGCAAGATTCAATTGGTCACTTGGGGCAGTAAATCCAACACCTCCCAAAACATGACGGGGAACAATGAATATGGAAGAAGCTATGGCTGCATTTTTTATAAAATTCCGCCTTGATTGGTCAGAAGTTTCCTTTTTGGGTTTTTTCATTTTAATTGGAATTTTGGAATCAGGGATAGTTGTAATTTAAAGAGGAGAATTTTCATTAGCTAAGTTGTCAAAAAGAAATGTCCATATAGAAGGAATTCCTTTTTCATACATAGAATTTTGGACAAAATTCAAAACCGGATTTTTAATCTAACAAATCCATTCAAAATTTTGACATTAAATTATTTACCATTGCTTTTTTATCGTTTCAATGGCTTTGGCCGCCTGATTTTCCATGTTTTCCCAACGGCTTTCCAAAGAAATCAACCCTTCATAACCTGACAATTTCAAAGCCTGATAATAAAGGCTCAAATCCTCTCCGTGGGTTCCGGGAACGGCCCGGCCTTCTTTCTCCGCCACATGGACATGTTTGATGAGATGGCCGTAATTCAGGATGCTTTCGGGTCCTTCGCCCTCCATTTTCATATGGTAGATGTCCGCGAGCAACCTGTAATTGGGATGGTTGACAGCTTTCACGATCTCCCCGGCTTCACTGAGGCTGTTGATAAAATTACATTCTTTGGTATTGAGAGATTCCAACACCACGGTGATATCATACTTGGCGGCGATTGGTCCGAGTAGTTTTCCCAGTGCTATCATTTGAGCGGTAGCTTCTTCTTTCGAAAACCCGTCAGGAACAGACCTGGACCCACTGCTTCCAAATACCACCAACCTCCCTCCTGCTTTTTGTGCCCTGCGAAAAACAACCTCCGCATAGTTCAGAATTTCTGCATGAAGGGCATTTGGACCTACACTTTTTAAGCTTCCGGGAAGAAAAATGATAAATGCTTGGATGGGCAATGGAGATGATTTGGAGGCTTGCAAAATTTGGTCAAACTCTTCCTCACCTTTGGTCGGAACAAGAAAAGACTGCACATTTTCTTCGATAAAGGAGAACCCGGCATTGGCTAAAATTTCCCCATCCTTGTATCCTGCACATGCACCTATTTTGGGGAAAGTGGCACTTTGGGCAAAAGCACCTGACATAGGTAAATATAAACCCATTGCCAGTATACCAACAAAAAAAGCTTTCAATTCGAAGAAGGAGTTTTTTGGGTTCATTGGTTCATTATTTTACTGCTTAAAAATTAAAGCGATAATAAGTTGTCTGAAAAAAAGGGTATTTTCAATTTTATGAAAAGAATTTATGTGAAAGGAGCGGGTTAGCATTCCATAACTTTCAAGTCAACCTTCCAATTATCTCCTTTGCTTCAGGCCATTTGGCTAGGAGTTCGTCGGCACTGTACAACCTAAAATCTCTGAAATCAAAGCCTGGAGCGACCATGCAGGAAACAAGGGAATAAGAATCCGGCTGTTCTACCGTAGATCCAAAAATCACTCCGGGAGGAACCAATTGCTGCGGTCGGTGGCCTTCATTATCAAGTGGGCCTACCAAGAGTTTTTCATAGCCCTTTTCAGAAAGGATATGAACAGTTAGCGGACTGCCTTCATGGTAAAACCAAATTTCATCCCCCGCGATGCTGTGGAATTTGGAGACATTGTCAGAAGTCATCAAAAAGTAAATGCATGTCGCCAAAGACCGCTCAGCACCTGCAGTATCCAAGCGTGATCGGTATGTTTCGGAATAATAACCTCCCTCAGGATGCGGCTTGAGTTGTAGTTTTTCTACCAATTCTTGGATTCGGGTATTCATGTTTTAGGGTTTTAAAATTTATAGCAATTATTAATTAGGCCAAATCTTACCGGAAAGGACTTTGAATTCAATCCTTCCAATTGACCTTTTTGAAGATAATCTTTGTGTAATTATCCTGTTCGTATAGCACTCCTACATTCTTATCATTCACCATGACCAAATCACTGTATGCAGTCCAAGCCTGTTTATTTGGATCATCGGTTCTATCAATTAGTATTGATTTTTCCCAAGTTTTCCCTTCGTTAAAACTAATCTTGAGCGTTAGGTTATTCCTGTCTTTGGGATCTGCAGCATTGGAATGGGCCAAAATGGTTTTTCCATTTATTTCACCTATCGGAAGGATGGAACCTTGACAGACCGGATCGGGAAGCGCTTCTTCGAAATAGGCTTCATCCCAGGTTTTGCCTCCATCGGAAGAATAGGCCAAAATTCTGCTTCTGATATCTCCACGTTGATTTCTGACGCTCATGATCATCCTGTCGCCTGAAAGTTCCGCGGAAATAGCCTCATTCGAGCCGGGAATTTCTATGGACTCAGACAATTGGAACGTCTTGCCATGGTCATCCGAGAAAAATCCATGTGCCCGGTATTCCATAAAATCCTCCTGCGGCGGCCCGACAGAATGGTTGGCCGCGACGTAAATCCTTCCTTTGTATTTCCCTTTTTGAAACTGAAAAGCATGCCCGGGAGTATTCGCATAATGCCTCCAATCTTCTTTTGATTCATATGCGGCATTGAATGCAGGGTTGTTTGGACGGTGAACTTGCTGCGTGATATTGACCGGCTCTTGCCAACTTTTTCCCAAATCCAAAGATTTCATCATCCACACCTCCCTTACCCCCTTGTTCATACGGATATCATATTCATGGTTGTTTCCGGTGTTGTAAAAAAGGTAAACCACTCCATCAGGATAAGCAGGATCATGCAAATCTACCACAGGCGCGGGATTTCCTGCCTGCAACTTGTCATAATCCACCAGCATTTGGATGGCTGACCAGGTCATTCCTCCATTTTCACTCCTTTTCATGACAAGGTTGACATCTCCAAAATCATCAGAACCGTTGACCCGGCCTTCGGCAAAAGCTAAAAAATCCCCATTTGGAAGGTCGATGATGGCCGGAATCCTGTAGATTTTGTGACCTTCTTTTCCTCCTTCAAAAACGATATTTTCTTGAGAGAATCCTTGACTCCAAATCCCAAGAAATAGCAGGGATAAGAATAGTCCGGTTTGAGTAATTTTAATGGTTTTTTTCAAAATATCGCTTTAAAGTATAATCAGGCTGCCATTGATCAGGTTGCCTTAAGATTGATTTATGATCGTATTCCAGAGGTTTGATAACTTTAGCTGTTAAAGCGGCGGTGTCACCGGTTTCTTTTTGCCAAAGTTTCATCAGCTTCAAGAGCGCTTCTTTCTTTTCTATATAATCATCCTCATAAGCTAGATTATTTAACTCTAAAGGATCTTTTTTTAGATTAAATAATTGCGTAAAATCCCGTTCAGGGTAGCGGATCAACTTCCAATCTCCTTCCCGAACGGCCCGAACCGTATTTCTGTAAGCTGTAAAAAGAGAACCCCTGACTTGGGTTTCCTTTCCTTGAAGAATCGGAACCAAACTTTTGCCTGTTACTTCCTTGGGATTTGGCAATCCTGCCAGTTGAGACAAAGTTGGATACAAATCAAACAGATACGTAAGCGCATCAAATTCCTTTCCTTCGGGCACGCCGGGTCCTTTGATGATCAGGGGAACTTTGGTACTGTGCTCGTACAGGTTCTGCTTTCCAAGCAGGCCATGGCTTCCGACTGCCAGACCATTGTCAGCAGCATAGACGATAATTGTGTTATCATATTGCCCATTATCTTTCAAAACAGAAATTATTTTCCCGATCTGCTGATCCAAGTGGGTGATCAATCCATAATAGTCAGAAAGGATCATCTGAATCACTTCAGGCTTTCGTGGCCAGCCAGTCAGGTTTTCATCACGGACGTTCAATTGATCAAACTGAAAAGGGTGAAGCCCCATATAATTTCCCGGAAGTGGCAAGCTTCCATCAGGATAATAGTTGATGAATTCTGGAGCGGGCGAATAGGGATCGTGGGGGACTGTGAAGGCTACATAGCAAAAGAAAGGCTTCCCTGCGCCGTTTTTTGAATGGTTCTGGATGAATTCAATGGCTCCCTCTGTAAAAACCTCCGTGGAAAATCCTTTGATTTGAGGATCTCCCAGTTTCCCATTTTCATCAAAGTCCCTAAGCGCAATGGCATAATGATCTGCCATACCCCCCAGATACACATTTTTAGCTTGCTGAAAAGTCGCCTCAAAGGCCTCTTTTTCATTGTGCCATTTGCCTGTACCAAAGGTTGTATAGCCTGCTTTTGAAAAATCCATCGGCATGGTATTGACCCCATTGAGTCTGTCATAAACTTGAAAAAGACTTTTCCCACTCAAGAGCATCGCCCGGCTTGGAGCGCAGATCGCACCATGGTGTCCCCCCATTACATAGGCGTTGGTAAATCGACTTCCTTCCCTTGCCAATTGGTCAATGTTGGGAGTTTGGATATAAGGATTGCCACTGATGCCAAGGGCATCTGCCCGCTGATCATCTGCAAATAAAAAAAGGATATTCGGTTTTTTGGATTGAGGATATCCGGAAATTGATGTGGTTAATAATAAAATTAACACAAAAGATATCTTCGATTTGGTATATGGCATTTTGGCTTATTTTTCAAACTCGACGATATATTCAGACATGTATTTTCCCAAATCAGAATATTTGAAAAACAACCTTGCCTGCTTCCCAAGCCGCAGACTCGTGTATTTGTTGGCAATGTCATCAGGGGTATTCAGGGGTTGCAGCGAAGGGTACCAAAGCACATGTCCGGGTTTTTCCAGGAGTTTTTGAGGTTTGGTCCAAGCTTGGGAATTATTCCCCTCTCCCAACTCCTTGTGGGGATTGAATGAAATATACAGCTCATCACCAACCCATGATTGGCCCTCCACTTTTCCCATCATCATCACCCAACACTCCAGATAGGTATTCCAACTGACAGATGGCCCCCAATGAAATCCACCTGTTGGGGAAGATGCCGGACCACCACCGTTTTCGACAGGCATTTGGAGGGAAGCCACAGGTTGACCGATTCCATCCCAATCCGCATTGAATCCTTGTCCATCCCATCTCTTGGCTTTCCCCTGAGGGTCGTCGAGTTCGTCAATCCGGATTCGGGCGATACTGATGCATTGCCCACTCCATTCTTTGATCGGGTCATAGGAAGCTGCATCATAAGTTCCGGGATAGCCATATTCACCATAAAAAAGATAAAGATATTCGCCAACAGCCACAGCAGAAGGATCACCTACTCCACCGGCAAAAGTCTTAGAAATATTATGTGGCTTGAGGATCATTCGGGGTTGTTTGTCTTCGAGAAAAAGGCCTTTGTTTTCCCAACTCCAACCACCGTCCGTAGATTTCATGACTCCAATCCTACAAACTGCCGCAGGTGTGATTCTTTCAGTCAGACCCAAAGGCCAGTCCTTGTCGATATAGCCTTCTCCGGTTGCTTCATTGTAAGGGAGGGTTTCAGGATAATTTTCATTGTGGTAGATAGCGTACAAGGTCCTTCCGCTCGGATCTTTTTCATCTTGATAAACGGTCTCAAACCATACTGCCCCATGCAATCCCGGTTCTCCGACAGGGGCATTGACAGGCAATTTGGGGGCAATGTATTCGGCTGCAGGTGTACTGAAGACCTCATCGGCATTGGATCCGCTTGCAAACTTCAGGTCTTCTGCAAATCCCCACACAGGATCCTCTCCGTATTTACCAGGAAAAATCCTGAGCGTATCTCCAACCCAAACTTCAGCCATATTGCAGTCGACAAAATTATTGAAGAAGAAAGTGTCTGTTTCTATGAGTTTGAAAGTGGGCATCGTAAAGTTGATCTCTTCAGTCAGTTCCTCTTTTCCGGGATTTCTTGGATTACAAGAAACCCATAAGATCATAGAACCAAACAGAAGAACGGGAAAAAGGGATTTAAAAGCAGATTTCATAGAAGTGGATGAAGGTTTATGTGATTAATTTTTCAGCATCGGAAAAAGCCTTTTAATTTCCTCTTTAGAGGGCTGGGCACCATATTCACAAATTTCAAAAGCTTCAGCGTACTTGATGTTTAGTACTTTAGTCTCTCCGTACCAGGTTTTTAAAGCTTCAAGGACAGCCGAATTTGGAGCACCGATGCGCTTGCTTTTTAACCATGCTTTTCTTTCCACTTTGTCTGCAGGTACTTCTGCCACATAATTCCCGATCCATGGCAGCCACTCATAAAACTGCGACTCATGGGCATCCATCGCATCTATTTTTTTATCCAAAACAGTAGTAATGTCGACAGCTATGTCTGCTTTAAATGGATACGGTTTTTGGAAATTGTCCTGAAAATAAAGGAAAACAGGGTTTTTTCTCAGAGGCGGTGTATCAGGTGCAATATTGGGAACACCGACCATGTACGCGGCATCCTGAACCAAAATGGCAGTGTAGCGGTGGTCCGGATGGTAATCATTGGAACGGTGCGAGATGACCACATCTGCATCCCAATTACGGATAAGGCGGATGATTTCCAACCTGATAGGTAAGGTGGCGAGCAATTCACCGTCGTGGTGGTCCAAAACATAGTAAGTCACACCCAACCTCCGGCCTGCCTCTTTTGCTTCGGCCATTCTTCTTTTGGCCAACATCCCGCCGCCCTCTTTCATGTGCCCTGCATCTCCGTTGGTCACAGAGACAAACTTGACCTGATGGCCCATTTGGACAAATAGTGCAGCGGTTCCTCCGCCTTTGATGTCACAGTCATCCGGGTGGGCACCGATCATTATGATCCTTAAAGGTCTTTCTTGGGAAAATGCCTCAGGAGTAAAATTGATGAAAAGTAAGGCAATGAGGTAATGAAAGATTTTCATGAAGGGTTATTTGGGCTGTTCAAGATATCAAAAAACAAAAGAAAAATCAATGTCGCCAAGATGAAAGTGAGACTTGGATAGAATGGATTGCAGGCCAATTTGGACTTTCAATATTTTGTGGAAATTCCCGGGCTCTTAATTGTGGATAACTTTGTGATTTAAGCTTTTTTCCAGTGGAAAAATTGTGCAAAAATTATTTGTTAATTTATTGGAAATCAATTATTTGAGACATAAATTTGATACTATCAAGTGAGAGATAAAAGGCTGAAAGTAAAATTTCAGACTAAGGTCAAAAACTCGAGATGAAAAGATGAAGGGGCTGAAAACGGCAACGTAGAAAGTCTGAGAAGGGCAACCACAGAAGTCTTGAAATCATGGATCAAAGTCGAAAGGCGGAGAAATCAGAGTTAGAAAACCTAAGGTCATGAACTCGGGCAACTGAGGGAAAAGTCACAATAACTGTAGCTTGCATGATTTGAAGATTACGGTCTTCAGGTGATGAAGCGGGAAAAATTCGAAAGAATTTCTTCCCGCTTTTGCTTTTAGGCCCTAGTAATTTTTATGCTATGACACGATATTTTTAATGAAATCAGGAAGTCGGAAGTGGTAGAGCAAACACTCCTTTAGGGCTTGAAATTAAACCGCAAAAAGGCAAATTGTATTTTTACCCATTTTCACTTAATTATATAAGGTTCCGTAAACTTTAAATTATCAATCCAATTCATCGGATTCTTTCAGCATAGCCGAAGCTTTTTGACCTAAGTTCCGTTGCAGGTATTGGTTGATCATCCTCAATTCCGATTCCACATTTTTTCCCTCTGCTTTAAGTTCCAATAGGCTATCACGGTATTTCAGATAAGCTGCAATGGATTTTTCATGTTGCTGAAGCCTGGCATATATCAGCCCTTCTTCTTTATCCAATTCAGGCAAGGGGTCTAAAGCCAATTTCCTGGCTGTCTTAAGATATTCCATTGCCAACTGGTTAGATTCAAATTCATTGGATTTTCTCCTTTGGATCCTGCTTAGCAAAAGGTAATCTGTATCCGAAGCCATACCCGATTCTGCAAGTTTCAAAGCGAGTAATTGCGCATAGCTATAATTCTTGAGCTGATATTCCTGCCAAGCGGTAATGGAAACAGCACTTGCAATCGTGTTGAGGTATTGTTGGTCATCCAAAAAATTAACCTGAGGATGCTCATCCATAAATTGGGAAGCAATTTTTTTAGCCATCAATTGCTGTTCGGAAGTATAACCTGCCCCCAAGTTATCTAGCACTTGAGATGAAAGGAAATAAACAGACATTCCAAAATCCGCTGCCAAGCTATAATCATGGTAAACGCCGTTGTTGACTTCATCAACTGCCATGGCTGTTGCAGCTGCTACAGTGGCAACTGTACCCCATATCCTGGCTCTCCGTTCAGCACGAATCACTTCGTTTAAATTTACAAGATTATGTTCGAGTACAGCATGGGCAATGCATTGGGCCAAAATCAGGTTGAGCTCATTTTCAGAACCAGTACTCGCAATCAGGCCTGTGGTAAGCACTATCATTCCATTGTCAAAAGAAAAAGCAATATGTTCGGTAGAGTTCAGAATGACCAAACTGAAATCCGAAGCCCTATCCTTAAGCATGGAATAAGGGTGGATGGAATAGATCAATTGATAGACATAATCATAGAGCATGTCATCCTGCAAAACCATGTTGTTAGCCAGGGCTTGGGAATAATAATCCATGGCATCTTCTATCAATTCCTGCCTGAGCCCACTTTCCCAACCTTTTTTATTGATGGTTTCAGCCCTGTTTTCCATCCAGACATTTTCCCAAAAATCAAGGTCGTTGCCAAGAAGGGAAATCCTGTCCTCATTGAAATACCGATATTCCCCAAAGGAAGACCTGATATAGTATTGAACCGCACCGGTATTGATATTTTTTCTGGTACCCCATACGGTGACGGTATCTCCGACGGCAAATTCCCCAAACGGCCGGATGACGTAGCCTTTGAGCGTGACTTTACTTTGGGAAAAACTAAAATTTGCAACTAAGACAAAAACCAAAAGAAGAAGGTACCTTTTCATAAAAACAGGGGTTTAGGAACATTAAGATCCTTACGGATAAAGATGGTTTTAGGTTGTTTTTGAGAAAGTGAAATATGGATGTGGATAACTTTGTGATTTAAGCTTATTTCCAGTGGAAAAATTGTGCAGAAATTCTTGCTCAATTTATTGGAAATCAATTATTTGAAGCATAAATTTGATTCTATCAAGTGAGAGATAAAAGGCTGAAAGTAAAATTTCAGACTAGGGTCAAAAACTCAAGATGAAAAGATGAAGGGGCTGAAAACGGTAACGTAGAAAGTCTGAGAAGGGCAACCTCAGAAGTCTTGGAATCATGGACCAAAGTCGAAAGGCGGCGGAATCAGAGTCGGAAAACCTAAGGTTATGAACCCGGGCAACTGGGAGAAAAGTCAAAATAACTGCAGCTTGACATGATTTGAAGATTACGGTCTTCAGTTTGTGAAGCGGGAAAAGTTCGAAAGAATTTTTCCCGCTTTTGTTTTATATCGATATGACAGATGAAGCTTTTTGATGATTAGCTTTCAAACAAAAAAGCAGAGACCTCATCGGCCTCTGCTTTTTTGTTTTTTTCGATTATTGAATGGAACCTTGATTGTGTGAACTGGTATTTCACCTATCAGTCTTACCATTTATAAAAGCCGAATTGAAGTTCAAAACAAGTGGCTGTGGACTATTAGCTGTGGTCTGTGGACGATAATCCGACCATTTGAAGCCAAAATCCTGATTTCTCCCTATTTCGGATTATCTTATTTATCTCTAAACTCAATCTCAGAGATACTCATCAGGATTTCTTCACCTTTGGCTTTTGGATTTTTGAAGATGAAATACACATCCTGTTTTCCCGCTGTGGGATTCAACACAACCTGGGCTTTGGTGGCATTTTGCCTTCTCCACGCTACAGGATTGACTCCTTCGGGAGGTCTTCGGAATGCAGACTCTTTTGGAACCATGGCTTCACTCTGTCCGATCAACTGACCTGTCGGGGAGCCAACCCTCACTTCCACAGAACCACCAATAGCATCATTGCGTGGACTTACCTCCACATAAAGATCGATTTGCTGCACCCCTGTCAAGTCCAAGGATTTGAATCCTATGTGGGATTGGTCTCCGATCATAAAGAAATTGACTCTCGGCGTAGTCATCAGATTCACCCCTTTTCTGAAGTCAGAAAGTTGCGGGTCAAGGAACGGATTTCGCAAAGCAATGTAATCCACCCCAGAGAGGGAACCCACATTTCCTGCACCTTTATCAGCATAGGATGCCCTCAAAAGATAGCCTCCCTGACCATTTTCCCCTTCAGGAACCACAGGCGTGACTTTTCCGCTGAGTGGCAAAGAAGCCACTGTCGGTTTGGTTTCATTCATACTGAGGATGAAATCAACCATTCGCCGAGCATCTGCCTCAGATAACTGTGGATGGGCACTCATCCCATGTTCGCCCCATACACCACTGCCTCCATTGATGATCTTTCCGATGAGCAATTTGGTGTTTTCTTCTGTTTTGGGATACCTAGCCGCCACTGCGGTGTAGCTCGGACCGATGGAAGTTTTGTCATATTGGTGACAGGATTTGCAGTCGCTTGCTTCAATCAGGTTTTTGCCAATATTCAAAATCGCCATGTTCTCAGCGCCACTTTGCTTGGAAGCAATTTCTATCGGGTCAAAACCTGCCGGCACATAATCAAAAGTCACAGCGACTTCTTCGGCCTTGATCTTTCCTTCAGCGGATGTACCATCCTCCTTGTCCTCAACCTGAATTGTGTAGGCAAATTCCTTTTCCCCGAAATAGAAGGTTTTGTTCAATCCTCCAAAATCAATCGAAACAACAGGAGGTTCATTCCCTGCAACGATTTCGAAAGTGGCTGAATTTTTCTCTCCCTTGGTATCGGTGACGGCAAGCAACACTTGGTATGTTCCTGCTTCTGTGAAAGAAAATTCCGGATTTTGATCTTTCAATACCTGCTTGAATCCATTACCTGAAGTTATACTCCACTCAAAACTCAGTTTACCCTGATCATAATCATCGTAATCGGAAGTCCCCTCAGCGGAGAATTTGGCAGTCAGGGGAACTCCACCGGCATATTTATCGGCCGAAGCGCTGACATTTGGTTTGCGGTTACCGGCGTTGTATTCGATTTTGACAATACGGGAATTGGCATTGCCACGAAACCAGGCGCTGCCGTATTCCAAGACATACAATGCGCCATCCGGACCAAAATCCATATCTATCGCCGAGCTGAAAGTTTCATTGGGCAGGAACCGCTCCATGGATTTGTAGTCTCCATTTTCATCCATGGTCACCGCCATGATCCATCCCCGCATAAAATCCACAATCAGCCACTTGCCTTCATAATAAGCAGGAAATACAAAAGGCGCTTCTTTTTTGAAATCTGCCTTGCGGAAAACAGGTCCGCCCGTAGCGCTTCTACCCGAACTTCCCAATATGGGAAACTCCTCCGAAACCCCGTAAGGATACCAGATCATCGCAGGCACTACAGGTGTGGGCAAATTCTTGAGACCGGTATTGTTTACCGATTCATTGACAGGATTATTCACGTCAAATGGTGCTCCATAGGTATTGGTAGCAAGGTCATGTTTGTTGTAGGGTTGGTTGTTTCCGATAAAATATGGCCAACCGAAAAATCCCGGACCTTTGGCTTGGTTGAATTCATCGTATCCTTTTGGCCCCCAAATAGAATCGATGGAGGCATCCGGTCCTACTTCTCCCCAATACAGATACCCTGTCTCACTGTCCAAAGTAGGTCTCCATGGATTCCTGTGACCCATGGTATAAATTTCGGGTCTGGTTTTTTCAGTTCCTACAGGAAATAAATTTCCCTCCGGAATCGTATAAGTTCCATCATCTTCAGGATGAATCCGAAGGATTTTTCCCCTCAAGTCATTGGTATTGCCGGGAGCGCGTTGGTCATCTGAACTCTCCATTCCGGGACGCTCGTCAAGGTTGGAGGATCCTACCCGCGGATTCACAGTGTTATTGCCTACGGTCAGGAAAAGGTTTCCTTCTTTGTCAAATACCATCCCTCCTCCGGTATGACAACATTCCTCCCTTTGGGTAGGAACTTCCAAGATTACTTTTTTTGTATCGGCATACAGCGAATCGCCATGCAATTCCCACCTTGCAAGGACATGCTTGGCTTCTGTAGGGTCTGCGTAATACATGTAGATCCAGGAGTTTTTGGCAAAATCAGGATGTGCAATCACACCCATCAATCCCTCTTCTGCTTCCCTTACCCTGCCTTCTTTGTTGGTGTATTTGGTATTGACAGGAATAGTGGCGATGAGCTTCATCTCCCCGGTTTTCTCATCAAAAATCTTGACACCGCCCTTTCTCTCGACCAACAGGATTTTGTTTTGGGGGAGGAAAGTCATTTCCATCGGCTCGTCCATGCCCTCGGTCAAGACGACTTTTGTAAACCGGTTGTCCTCAGGTTTGATGGAGGCGTCTTCAGATTTTTTGCATGAAATCAAGCTGAGCAAAATGGCCAGTCCAAAAACCGTATTTAATCGGCAATTTATCTTGTAAAATTTTATCATGGTTTAATGGGTTTTTGAAATTGGAAAATTTCTTAAATGGTTGTCCGCTGACAATTGTGGTGAACCGCATTATCTCTTAAGCCAATGCTTTTCTGCAAAACTCCAGGCATTTCTGTACTTCCTTGACGGCATCCGAACCTTCTGGAACCTGATATTCCAATTCTATGGTAGCAGGGAATTTGTATTTCTTGTCCCGAATCAATTGGAGGATGTCAGCGATTGGGGTATTCCCCGTTCCCCAAGGGAGATTTCCTTTTCCGTTTGCGGGTGTTTGACAGTCTTTGACATGCATGCTCCAGATTCTTCCCTGCTGTTTTTGGATCAGTTCCATCATATCCGTATGACCCGCAGCGATGTAATGACCGCAGTCAAAATTCAATCCGTTGCTGCTGCTTTGGGACAAAGCTGTATCCCAAAAACCAAAAGTCTGTTGCTCATGTCCATGATAGCCTACCTTCATCTTGTTGGCATCTCCCAATTTTCCTAACCTCAAAGTCTGCGCATCATTTGAAGGATGCTCCAAGGTCACATGGTTAGCGCCAAGGATTTTGGCAGCTTTCATTCCATAGGCCACATCCATATCCGAATTATTGACACCAAAAGTATTTGGTTTGAAAGCATAAAGAGAAATACCTGCATCCTTAAACATTTTGCCTGCCTGCTCAAATTTCTTAAAATCCGTTTTTGACCGCCATTCGGAAACTACTTTGGCATAAGCTTCAGATTGCTGCCTGATATCTGCCAATTCGGCCTTTTCACTTTCAGTCAATTCCTCGCCCCTTCTCTGTTTACCGCCCAACTGAAAACCCCTCATCCTATTGAATGTCGGTTGTGGCATCCCTGCAAAGTATTCCACAGGTTCGCCCATCATTTCCACGGCGCTGATGCCGGATTCTTTGATGTAACGGATATTGGCTTCAAGGCTTTGATCAGGCATGGAGCGAAAAGAATACGTGATGCAGCCAATCTGCACGCCGTTGATTTTTGAATCGGGTTTGTTGTATGACCTGATCAATGCCGGAGCACCCTGCAGCCATGTTGGCGCCAATACCAAACCGGTAGCGCCGATGGCGGATTTGAGGAGAAATTCCCTTCTGTTCTTCATTAAAATTGATTTTTATTTGTTCAATAGGGTTTAAGGTTGAACAACTTAGCAACAATTTTTCTATGCAGCCAAAAAAAATTCAGGAAGGTGATTTTCGCGATTTAATTGGTGAAATATGAGGGTGGCATTTCGCTTTTTGGCTTAGGTGAATTGACCGATGACGCCTGCCTACCGCAGGCAGGGATGACGGATGTTACCAGCTCTTTAAAGTCTTGATGATTCAGTTGTAGTTCTCAGTTTTATTTAAGTCCCTTTAGGGACTTCCAGATAGGAATAGCAGCATGTTGACCATCCTCTGAGGAAGAAAGGTGATTAAATAAATTTCTTACCCGATAAAAAATTTCAGGCTCTTCGGTCTTCCGACTTCGGTCTTCTGACCTGTCTGATAAGGAATTAAGGGTTATTGGCAAAGAAGCTGAGAACCATTTAAATTACTCCATTTCCCCCAAAATCGCCAAAACCAACCTTGCGGAATTCTCTGATGCAGGACCTACAAATTGGTTGAAATTCATGCGGGCGTGGTTGTTGGCATTGTCGCTGCAACTTCGGATGACAATAAAGGGAATGTCCAATGTCCTACAGATATGCGCCACTGCCGCCCCTTCCATCTCGGTAGCCAAAGCCTCAAACTCGGTATAAAGCCATTTTGCCTTTTCGTTGCTGCTTACAAAAATATCCCCTGTCGCAATCACCCCGCTGAAAACCTTTGGCTGCCTGTTTGCAATCGGAACAAAAACCACCTTTTGTGCTGCACTTTCGCTTATCCGGAGCAAATCCTTGTCGGAATCAATGAATAATTCATCATGCCCACCTCCACTTAATTTCCTGAATGGCGCAACAGAAAATCCCAAAGAATCCACTTTCCCGAAGTCATATTGCACCAACTTTTCCCCGATCACCAAATCGCCCGGCAATGCTTCGGGATCCAATCCACCTGCCACTCCGGTAAAAATCAGTGTTGAAATTTTAAAATTCTCGGTAAGTACGGCCGTGCTGTAAGCAGCATTGACTTTGCCCACGCCGGCTTTAAGAATGACAACCTTCTTGCCTTTCAGTTTTCCTTTGTAAAAATCAATTCCGCCCCTACTTACTTTCTTTTGTCCCTGCATGGAATCGAGCAAAATGGCGATCTCCTGATCCAAAGCGCCCATCAGCGCAATCCGTTGGGCAGAGGCAGAAAAGGAAAAACCAACAATCAGTAAAAGGAGTAAAAACTTTTTCATAGCCAAAGAAAGAAAATAGAAAGGAGGGTGATCACGAAAAGGATGGGGTTGATTTCGGCTTTTTTGCCGGTCAATAACTTCAATGCGGTCCAACTGATAAAGCCAAAGGATATCCCCACAGAAAGACTGTAGGTAAAGGGTATCAAAGTAATGGTGAGGAAAGAAGGGATCGCCTCATCAGGTTTTCGCCAGTTGATTTTGGTCAGCGGCATCACCATAAAGGAACCCACCAAGACCAGGGCAATGGAACTTGCGATGGAGGGAATGATGGACAGCAGCGGTGAGAAAAACATAAAAGGCAAAAACAGCAGTCCGGCTGTAACAGCCGTGGCCCCTGTTTTTCCTCCTTCTTCGATTCCCACCGCGGATTCGATGTAGGCCGTTCCCGAACTGCTTCCCACCAATCCTGCAAAAAGTGTTGCCATCGAATCGGTAAGCAAAGACTTGCGCATATTTCTCGGACTGCCATCAGGATCTTTCAGTCCCGAAGCTTCTGCCAAACCCACAAAAGTGGAAATCCCGTCAAACAGAATCGTGAAGGTAAATACAAAAATCACCGGCAGATAGGCATATCGGAGCGAACCCAAAATATCCGCCTTTCCTACCAGACTAAAGTCCGGTATGGCAAACAAACCGGTGTAATTGACCATAGTGGCCACTCCGAAATTGACAGCAGAAGCATCTCCCCACCACCTGCCGATCGGCCAAGCCAAAAGGGTCGTAAAGATAATCCCGTAAATGATCGCTCCCGAAACCTTGCGGCTGATCAAAGCGCCTGTCACCAATAAACCTGTCATAAATGTCAGGCTGATAGGATCCTTGAAAGCGGCCATCCCTACGAGTTTGGCAGTATTGTCCACGATAAAGTGGGCATTTTGAAATCCGATAAAGCAGATAAATAACCCGATGCCTGCCGAAACCGCATGTCTCAGCGCAACAGGGATGGATGCGATGATTTTCTCCCGGGTTTTGAAAACTGAAAGCAAGAGAAAGATCACACCTGACCAAAATACCGCTCCCAAAGCTTCTTCATATGTCAATCCATAACCTTTGACGGCTGTGTATGTAAAGAAAGCGTTGATTCCCATGCCGGGTGCGACTACGATCGGGTTTTGGGCATAAAATCCCATCATCAGACTGCCGAAAGCAGACACCAAAACCGTCGCTGTCAATGCTCCCGAAAAAGGCATGCCTGCCTCCGCCAAGATGGCAGGATTGACGATGATGATGTAGAAAGCCGCAAGGAAAGTGCTCGTTCCTGCAAGGATTTCAGTTCGAAGGTTTGTTGATTTAATTTCCATGCATACTTTTTGAAGACTGTACGTATTTTTACTTTTCTTTTCTTGCAGGAACAAAATCAATTAAAGGAGGATGGTAAAGAATCATATTGCAAGCATTTTGCCATCCAGATTCAGAATCTTTCATTAGGAAAACAACCACTTGGTTAGTCTCATTAACCATCAAAAAAAAGGCATATTCATCAATAATTAGAGGAAAGGTTATTTTTCTGACCTTGGAAGAATAAATATCTGTAAGTTCAATTCGACCTTTAACCAGCGATGGATCAAGCTTTACATTTGGGACATTATGGATTTGATGAAAAATTTCTCCAATATTATTATTGATGAAAACTTCTACTTCGGGACATCCCCTTCCAAGCAGGGTGTTGTGTTCCGAACGCAATAAACTAATCCAAAACCTGATCTCTGATGTATGGTAAAATAATTCAACCTTATCACCATAAACCTTGAAATTACTTGGGTTGAAATTCTCGTTGATGACAGCATATTCTTCATGGTATAGTTCCTGTCCAGCAACGTCCAAAATGGCTAAAAATCCAAACAACATGGAGAATATTAATCTTTTCATATTTATTCTGATTATTTAAGTATAAACACAATACTAACTGATTATTATAGTTGATCAAATTGTTGTAAAAAAATATTATCCAATACTCCATAAACTATTGATAAAACTCTTAAAATTTAGGCATACTGCAATAAATTCTATTTTAATTTATTGTAGATTTTTTTGCGTAGTCTTTAACGGTTTTTCAAAGTAATCAATCAATTTGCCATTGAGTCTTGTTCAAATAAATCGACCAGAAAATGAATCTAATTTTTAGATTAGGCAACCCGAAAGACCACAAATCCCTATGGGAAATTATCCGGCCAATTATCCGCAAAGGAGGCACTTATGTGTTTTCTCCAGATAGCTTGGAACAGGAAATGATGGAGTATTGGATGAGTACGGACAAAAGCACTTATGTGGCAGAAATGGACGGTAAAATCGTAGGCACTTTTTACCTGAAACCAAACCAACCCGGATTGGGAAACCATATCTGCAATGCGGGATTTATGGTCGATGAAAAGGAAAGCGGCAAAGGCATCGGCAGACAGATGGGACTTTTTGCTTTGGCAGAAGCCAAAAAAGCAGGGTACCTTGCCATGCAGTACAATTATGTAATAAGCACCAACCAAGCAGCAGTGAAGCTTTGGCAATCCCTGGGATTCGATATCATCGGAGAAATCCCCGAAGCCTACCGCCATCCTGAAAAGGGATTGGTGGGGGTGTATGTAATGTGTAAAAAACTATAGCTTATTGATCATTTTAATTTTGCTTGAATTTTTTACGGATTTTATACGGACATTTGAAAAAACATGTTAAGCCATGAGTACTGATACAAAAGAACGTGTAAGATTTGATGTAAGGCTCCCCAAAGAACAAAAACAATTCTTTGAGAAAGCTGCCTATTTGGGAGGATACCGTAATCTGACTGACTTTGTTATCCTTACTGTTCAGGAAAAAGCAAAGAAAATTATCAAAGAGAAAGAACAGGTGCTTGCCTCAGAAAGAGATGCAGAAATTTTCTTTGATGCCATCACCAATCCAAAAGAACCATCTGAAAATTTGATAAAAGCCTTAGATGATTACAAGACTTTTTTATCTAATTCAAAATAGGTAATGATTGAACTTTTAGACAAAAAGCACAACAGAGATGTTTTTGACTGTGGGAAAGATCTTTTGAACAACTATTTAAAAAATCAGGCGGGACAAGACATCAAAAGAAAGCTTTCAGCTTGTTTTGTGTTGGCAGAAAGTACCTCAAACCAAATCCAAGGCTATTACACCCTTTCCAATAACAGCATTCCATTAAGCAGTTTTCCTGAACATATTCAAAAAAAGCTTCCTAGATCCTATATTTCCATTCCCACTACTTTACTTGGTAGATTGGCTATTTGACACAAAATATCAGGGCAAAGGAATCGGAAAGATTTTACTGATAGACGCTTTGAAGAGGAGAAGTTTTATGAGAAATTTGATTTTATAAAATTACCCGACAGCGGAAAAATGTTTATTTCAATGAAGACTTTGACCCAGCTTTTTGCTTAAAGAGTTATCTATTAAATTGGATGGTATGTTTGTTTATTGTGTTCTTTATGAAGTGGTAAATAAGTTTTCATTTGGTCTAAAGAATATGAACTTTAGGGCTGCTTTCATATTCTCTCTAATAACTTTTACCAATGTCCTTACATTTACCAAATGGATCAGAGAAGATTTTATTATCCATAATAATTATTGGATTGTCCTTTTTGCTCTGATTTGGTTACCGATGCATTTGACATATTTTGGAAATGATAGAAATCATCTTAAAATAATAAGTCGATTTAAAGGAAGGTCGATTTGGGTGAGGTTTTCTTACTTTATTATAACCGGTCTATATATTGGTTTAACAGTAAAATTATTTTCAATGGTTGTTTGACTAGGTTTTCTCAAGTGAGCAAGATTCAAAAGGGTAAAAAAGAATTTGTTGGAAATGGGAGCTCAATTAAAGCCTTTTCAAAAAAACACCATAGCAAAGTATTATCTGTAACTGTCGCTTGAATTCAAGTTTGTTTATCAAAATCAAAAAAACCGCACCCAATTCCTCGGGGTGCGGTTTTTTTTGATTTCTCGCCATTCTTGTCTCTTCCAAATCAAATTATTTGAAATTAAAAAATAAGGTTATTACCACTTTTTGTAAATGTAACCACATTCCAGACAGCATCTTTATTGACAAGATTTCCTTCAAATGACCGGACTGTTCCCAACCCGTTTGAGATTTTGACATAACAAGTTGTTGGGATACAACCGTTTTCACTGCAACTATAATTATGAACTGCAACTGAATATTTCCCATCGGGTGCTCCATTCATCCAATAAATATTCTCAGGACCAAAGCCATCAATGTCATCTAGGTCAAGATAACCGTCTGAAGCTGATTTAGGGTTTTCAAAATAAATTTTCTCCCCAGAGGGATCAGTTACCCAAAGATCAATATCATTTCCCCCGGTGCTCCAAGACATTGCAATATGAATTACACCACGGCTATCCGGAAGATCGTCGAGATCTGTATTTTCATTAAATATCCTTTTCGCCTCCAGATCTGAAAGTATTTCCTCAAGCGAAATATCTAAACCAGGATCTAAATTCAAATTATTCCAATAATTTCTAGCTAGGACTTGATAATCATTGACTACTTCAACTGTTCCACCAACGAGTTCATTTACACCTTCTGAAATATTATTTTGCAAATTTTGAAGATTATCTAACAACCGGTCCAGACCGCCACTTACAAAAAATGCATTGGCTCTAGTTGCTGCTGATAGGGCAACCCCTCCAACCAAGATTGGTACATAGGCGGGGGATCCTAAAAGGACGCCAACACCTCCAATTACAAGGGCAATATCTCCAATGGGTTGCACTTTTTCTCTAAGAAAAGTAGGGACATCATTCTTTCGGAAGTTTTCTATGAAATCTCCAAATTCTGCTACAAAATCCTCTGTTTGAAGTATGGTGTTCTGACGAAGATTAAGCAAATCCAATCTCGGAATTGGTGCATAAAAGGAACCTCCTTTTACACCGGTTCGCGCTTTAACCCCATCTAGGTTTTTATTGGCAGTGACAAAAGTAGTTTCAGTATTCCAATTGCCTCCCGATTTTACTACTTTTCCCTCAACGATCAGTGTGCCAATACGCTGGATCCAATCATAATGGTAAATCCTGATAAAAAAACTCCCGGGTGATATTGGTTCAAACTCAATTAGGCCTTCCTCTTTTTCCCCTGTTTGGGAATTTATCCCATACATGAAAGCAGGTGCGCCAAAGTCGTCCAATAGTACCACACTTTGTGTTTTTGCCAATTCATCAGTAACAAAGAATGAATTGATTTTGCCTCCCGAACCAAAAAAGGCCAAATGTAAATCCTCCTCAGCTTGAATTGTTGCTTTCAATTGGTGATTTACCGAATAAACTCCATCAGGTACTGTAAATAAATTTAATTTCAACTTTTCCTCGGGGCCGGTTCCTCCATCATCATAACATGAAGAAAAGAATGCCAACAATAAAAAAATAAAATTGCGGAAATTGAATGATTTTTTTTTCATGGTTAGAAATGTTTAATGTTCAAACCAAATTGGTGCAAGGTTTCAAAAAATAAAATAATGAAATAGTATTTGGTGGTTTTGAACTAGAATCTGGGTGTTTTTTTACTCTTAAAAAAACTCATGACTTTTTTTGCCCCAGAATAATTGAAAAATAATCAAACAATAAACCATAAAAAAACCGCACCCAATTCCTCAGGGTACGGTTTTTCACTTTTTTCCTTTTCTTGACTTAGAAATCACATTGTCAGGTTCTGCATTTCGAGTTGGGGGGCAAAGGGCTGGTCATAGTACCTTCTTCCGGTGGCTTTGTACAGGGAATTAGCCAAGGCCGCAAAAACCGGAGGGAAAAGCGGTTCGCCAAGTCCGGTAGGATCTATGTCGTTTTTGACAAAGTGTACTTCTATGGATTTTGGTGCTTCAACCTGTCGGATCATCCTGTACTTGTCGAAGTTGGTCTTTTCAGGAATCCCATCCTTGAATGGCAGCTCGCCAAAGAATGCATTCCCGATACCATCCACGATGGCACCTTCTCCCATATTGGCGGCTGCATCCGGATTGACCACAATGCCGCAATCCACTGCCGCGATGACATTCTTGACTACAGGTTTGTTGTTTTGGATCTCAATATCCAATACCTCAGCAACATAGGAATTGTGACAGAAATACGCCGAAACACCACGATGCAAATTAGGCTCAGGAGAATCCCATTTTGATTTTTCCCTTACGAGCTCCAACACACCTGCATAGCGGGCAGGGTCGTAATCGTTCTTTTCTCCAACCGGATTGGTTTTGGCCCGATCAAGAAGTTCTAGCCTGAAAGCAATCGGGTCTTTGCCCATTTCTTCGGCCAATTCATCGAGGAAGGATTGCTCCGCACTGGCGATAAAGTTGGATCTCGGTGCCCGGAAAGCCCCGATGGTGATATTGGAATTGATTTCCCAACCTTCCGCAAGGTAGTTGTCAATCGCTCCTGCTGGAAATCTGTTAGGCGCAATAGGTGTCTCCGGAATTCCGCCCGCTTTCACATGAAATGCGGTCATGTTATTGTTTTCATCCAAAGCAGCGCGGTAGGTTGCAGTATAGGTTGGCCTGTATACACCCGAAGTCATGTCATCCTCGCGGGTATAAATCATTTTTATAGGGGCATTTGCTTTTTGGGAAATCAAAGCTGCCTCCACCATTTGGTGGCTGTACGCTCTTCTTCCAAATCCGCCTCCCATACGTGCAAGGTTAACCTTGATCTTTTCTTTGGGCAACCCAAGCCTGTTGGAAAGTGTACCGACAATGAATTCAGGAGCTTGGGTCGGTCCATAGATTATGGCTTGGTCGGCAGTTACATGGGCAAAGCAATTCAGAGGCTCCATCGTATTGTGGGCCAAGAAAGGAGCAGAATAGGTGCGTTCGATGATTTTTGCTGCTTTTTTGAATGCCGCTTCAGGGTCGCCGTCCTTTCTGAGAATATTCCCTGGCTTTTGGGAATACTCAGCCATTTTGGCTTTGTGATCTACGGAATTTTCCATACCTGAAGGGACGACTATTTTGGATTTATTTCCACCAAAACCTGTAGCAGTAAAACTTGATTCAGGAGCTTTTTCCCAATCAACTTTCAAAGCCTTTTTGGCATTCAATACTTCCCAAGTAGAATTACCAACGATGGCTACCATTTCGTCAAAAGTTGCAGTATCAAAGACATTCCTTTCGTAATCATCGTTAAATACCTTGATCGAAAACACATCTTTGATTCCGGGCATGGACTGTACAGAAGCCCCATCAAATGCTTTCAGTTTCATCCCAAATCCAGGAGGATGGACGATCGCAGCATAAAGCATCCCTTCTACCTTGTGGTCGATAGCAAAAAGAGGTTTTCCGGTCACGATTTTCTGACCTTCTACATTCTTTTTGCTGTTGCCGATAATCTTGAAGTCCTTGATTTCCTTCAATTTGATTTCCTCAGGCACCTCTAGTGTGGATGCCAAAGAAGCCATTTCTCCATAGCCTGCTTTTTTATTGCTTGCTTTATGGATGATTGTGCCTGCTTCGGTGGTGATTTCTTCGGCGGGAACCTGCCAAGTCTGTGCAGCGGCCAGGACAAGTAATTGACGGGCAGTGGCACCTGCAGTACGCAAAGGTGTCCAACCCTGACGGATTCCCTGACTACCTCCGGTAAACTGTCTTTCAAATCTCTCGGGGAAAAAATCTGCCTGCTCCACCATTACCTTTTTCCAGTCCACATCCAGCTCCTCAGCCAAGATCATTGGCATGGAGGTAATGACGTTTGAGCCAAATTCCGGGTTGGCAGAATAAAGCGTCACAGTTCCGTTTTCGCCGATTTTGATGTAACTGTTCAGTTCAAACCACTCCTTTGGCATAGCCAAAAGTTCTTCTTTGGTGGTAGGTTTACAACCCGCCAACCAGCTAAAGCTGAGCACCATTCCCCCGCCTGCCAGCGCAGATACTTTGAGGAAGGACCTTCTATTGATATGCTTGTTAACAAATGTCATGTTCCTAGGATTTAGAGTGATTTGGAGGCGGTTTTCACGGCTGCTTTGATTCTGAGGTAAGTTCCGCAGCGGCAGATGTTACCGTTCATTCCGGTTTCAATTTCTGCATCACTCGGAGTAGGGTTGTTTTTCAACAAAGCCACAGCAGTCATGATTTGACCGGCCTGGCAATAACCGCACTGAGGCACATCATGCTCCAGCCAAGCTTGCTGCACAGGGTGTTCGCCGTTTTCGGAAAGGCCCTCGATGGTCGTGATTTCCTGATTTTCTACACTGGAAACAGGCAATTGACAGGAACGGACGGCTATGCCTCCCAAGTGAATGGTGCAGGCTCCGCATTGCGCGATGCCACAACCATATTTTGTTCCTGTAAGATTCAGGTGTTCCCTCAGCACCCAAAGGACAGGCGTATTTGGATCAACGTCTACAGTCTGTTTTTTACCGTTGACATTTAGGTTTATCGTTGCCATAGAATTGAAAATTAAGTCTAAAGATAAGTTTTTTTGAGGGTCAATAACTTACGGAAATCAAACATATTGTTCTTGAAATCAAGTAATTGGTTTGAGCTTGAATAATAAATGGACTTCATGGTGTTACTTAAAAAATTGGATTCCATTTTTTTGGTGTAGATAAGTTTTATCCTTTGGATTACGGGATAATTAGGCAAGAATACCCAAATGATTTTTGAAATTGGTTTCAATGGCTGCAATAATTGTTCTGATCAAAATACAAATTGGATAGTGCTAACCTGATGATGAAAAATCCAAGATAGAATTATTTCCTTATTTCCCTACCCCAAATCAATCTCCATCCCTTCCCTAGCAAGATCAAAGTCAAGTTGTCCTGTACGATTGGACTTCAGCGTAGCCAAGACATCTTTCAGTTTACTGTCACTGTGGGAAGGATCATGATGGGTCATCAAAAGCCTTTTTACACCTGAATACCCGGCAAATTGAATGCTGTCTTCCATGCAGGAATGTCCCCAACCTATTCTCCCCATGTATTCTTCGCGGGTAAACTGCGCATCATGCAGGAGAAGATCGGCATTTTCAGCAAGGTCATAACCTGAAATCCATTTTGTTTCATTCAGCAACCCTCTTGGGCCCAAGGCAGGTTCGTGGTCAGGAATATAAGCCATCACAGCATCTCCACAAGTGACTCGGAATCCTACCGTCGGTCCCGGATGGATCACAAATCTAGACACAATGGAAAATGGCCCGATCTCAAAACTGCTGTTGGAAATGTCATGCAGGGTCAGTTTACATGGTAGATCACGGATATGGACGGGAAATAAGGGCGGTGATAAGTACCTGTTCAGCCTTGTCCGCAAACTCTGGGTTGCACTTGCAGGAGCCCAGATATGTACTTCTTTAGACGGATCAAAAAGTGGATTGAAAAACCCCAATCCCTGAATATGGTCCATATGCAGGTGTGTCAATAAAATGTCCACCCTGTCAATTCCTTCGGGAGAGGATACCTTTTGGATCCCCGAACCGCCATCAAGGATAAGTTGGCAATCACCTTCCTTCACAGTCACGCAGGAGGTATGGCCGCCAAAAAAAGATGTTTCGGGACTTGAGGTGGGAATGGATCCTCTGACTCCTTTGATAGATATTTTCATGTGTCCTGGGAATTCCAAAAAATGGCTACTGCTCCCAAGAATTTACCGGTGCGGCCTATGATGGGATAGGAGGTTACCGAAATCTTCTCATTGGCTCCTTTCAAACTTTCAATCCAAAAAACCTTGTGGTGGGGTAGCTGATCGCTTAAGGTATTGACCAAGGGCAAGCCCTCAGGAGGCAGTGGGGCCCCTTCTTCATCCAAAGGTTTGAATATTGTCGACCACTCCTCTACCTTCATTTCCCCGGTATCTTCAAAGGAAGTGCCGAGGATTTTATCCGCCGGCTCGTTGTAAAATATCAGGTTACCTACCGTGTCCGTAATGAATACCGGAATCGACAGGCAATCGGCAAGCTGACGGTTGAGGATAATCTCTATTTCGTAGGAGGCCATCTCGGGAAGATATAGTGTTACCTAAATATAGGAAAACAAATCAAAATAAAGGATAACCTTTCTTTATTTACACAATACAATCTCCCATTTTAGTAGAAACACTTTAACAGTTTATTTTTTACCGCAATGATCGCAGAAGTTTGGCAATGGGGTCCAATGGACACCAATAGTTGCCACTGATGGTTGTGTCTTCAAAAACATTATTCAACCCTTTGGCTAAAGCCAAGATTCCTTTTCTCATTTTTACAACCAAAAGCTAAAGCAGGTGGCAATTGACTTGTGAAAAGCTTCCGTTTGTTTTTATTCATAATTCACCTACCACTGAAAAAATTGATGTTTTTTTGAGATTCGTTTCCACTTTTTTAATGTGATTTCAAAAATTCCTGTGGAGATTTCCCTTTTATTTTTTTAAAGGCCCGGTTAAAAGTTGCTTTGGAATTAAAGCCGGAATCCATGGCATGCGACAACAGTGTAAACCTGTGGTTGCTGTCTGCATTGTACTTTCTGACAAATTCGTCAATCCTGAGGCCATTGATATATTCATTGAAGTTTTTGCCAAAAACCTGGTTGATGGCTGCCGAAAGAAGGGCAGGATTGGTCTGTAGGTATTGAGCAAGTTCTTGTAGGTTCAATTCAGGTTGAAGATAAAGACTGTCATTTTCCATGATTTCTTTAAGCTTTTTGGCTATTTGAACCTTTTCCGGGTCCACACTTTTGGTACTGACCGTTTTCTCTGGCAAAACAGAAGGTTCATGTTTTATAAAATCATCAACCTTATCAAGGTCAAAACTGATCCTTGCAGGCTGCTTCTGGGAAAAACCTTTCAGACCGATATATATGGCCACAGCTGCCAAGGCGAGGTTCCACCACCAATCCTGATAAAAATCCAACTTGAAAATCACATCTATCACAAGCATAACTTCCCTGAATACCAGCCAACCAATCATGGAGAAAATGAAATTTCGAAACCATTTGAAGTCAATGAGCTCGAGGTTGCTAAACTGATCGAGGCTCCACTTTCGGTATTTCCTGTAAATGGACGAACATTTAGACAAGTAATAAACAAAAGAAACAATCAGACAGATCCTCAGCACATAAGTCATCACAAGGTCCAGGGTAGATTGGTGCAGGGTTTCTACCCTTTCAGGTCCTTGCAAAAAGAAGAAAAGCTTATAAACAAAGTATGCCGCATAGGGAAGAAAATGCCATAAATGTGTCTTTTTGAGAACAAAAGAACGGTTGGTCTGGGCTAAAAAATAGAAATAAACGATGGGACCAAACAATAGGCTCACGCTTCTTGGAAAACCATTCAGCTCATTCCAAAGGAAATTTATCCCCGCAAAACCAAAGGTATAATCCTGCAATTCCATAGCAAGGATAAACATGATCCAACCGAGTAGTTTGTCTGACAGCCGTTGGTTTTTGTAGCCCCTGATGAGGAGTAGAATCCAGAGTAAAAGGCTGAAAAAATAGCCGAACTGAAGGGGTGTGGTATAAATTGACATGTATTCGGAATGAGAGGTGCGGCAAGAGGTAAGCCAACATTTGAGGGGGTTGGCTTACTTCAAACCTTTGGGTTCTAAATTATCAATCTTTTTTGATGTCTCGGATCAATTTGGCTACATCAATTTTATCACCCGGCCGGATAGAATCATCCACGGTGAGCAGCACCACTTTTTTTGAACCCATTTTATAGTAAATCTTCTGGCCCATTTTGAGGGAAACGCCACTGTTGGACATGGGGGACAGGTTTGGGTTCATTACATCAGGAATGATCAACGGGATTGATTTGAGTGAAGAATTGTGTAGTGTAAAATTCACTGTAGGGGCATTTTCGGGATTATAGGTATCAGGCTTCTTCTTTACAAAATCAATGGAAAGACTCATGTTTTTCAAGGAATTATTCCTGAGCTTGAGAATGTGGTTTTCGTCTACAGAGACGGTTGCATTCCCGTATCCGCCAAGGCCAAACCCCTTTACTTGCTTGTTGGTGATTGGGTTAATGACCGAAACATCAATAGGCGTTCCTGAGGAGTTGCTCAGGTTGACATCATAAGTAGCAAATTCCGGATAAGTGAGTTCTACGGACTTCATAGAGCCGATTTCAATTTTTTCGTTTTTTACCATCAATACGGTAGCAAAAAGCATAGATGTGAGGAGCGTGAGTGTTTTCATTTTTCTTTCGTGTTTAAGTTTTTTGACACACCTGTGTCTGATTTGATGTCCAAAGAAAACCCATACATTTTCACCAATCGCCTTAAAATATGTTTTGAGACCTCAAATGGAATATTTTGAGGTCTCAAATAATTTGAGACCTAACAAGGAGAAGGTCCAAAAGTTGGCAAAAGGAAGAAATTTCTCACTCAGGTTATAATTAAAATATTGTGGTCACACAAAGTAAAATCCCAATCAGCGAAGCTTCACCTCTTTAAAAAAATCGAGAGTACATTTGACAAAGCGAGAGTCTACTTTAAGATGTTGGTTTACCATCTGACCCCGTCTGAGAGTAGTTTATACAATTGATTTAGGACTGGGTGGGATTTGAAATCCCGGATCTGAAAGGTTAAACACCGGACTTCAGCCCCACAGAATAAATAATCCAATTTTCTTCCATACCTCTAAAATGCCATTCCCAAGAACCGGGAGATAGGTATATTTCATCGCTCAGGGGTACTTCCCAAGTGGAGGGGGGTACTTCGGAAGTACCCCCCTCCACTTCATAGGCGAACTAACTCACCTTTTTACCTACACAGTTTACCTTTTTACACAACTCACTGAGCTCGGAGGTGAACTCACTGACCTTTTAGCACAAGTCACTGAGCTCGGAGGTGAACTCACTGAGCTTTTTGCTCAACTCACTGTGCTCGGAGGTAAACTTACTGACCTTTTTGCACAACTCACTGTGCTCAGAGGTGAATTCACTGAGCATTTTACACAACTCACTGTGCTCGGAGGTGAACTTACTGTGCTTTTTGCTCAACTCACTGTGCTCAGAGGTAAACTCACTGAGCTTTTAGCATAACTGATTCAGTTTGGAGGTAAACTGTTGGTGGTTAGAAGTAGGTAAGGAGTTGGTTTAGGAAACTTGATAGGTTTTTTCCCAATCATTGCCCACAAAAAAACCGGACCATTTCAGGTCCGGTAAAGTCTAAGTTCAAATCAAGGGTTTACTTTTTTAATTTATCCGGTAGGCTTTGGTTTTTTGCCTTGCCCTTCAAACCTCTTACTCAGGTCTTCATAGATGGCTTTTGCATCCGGAGCATTCATTTTTGCGGCTTGCTTCACCGAATTGTAATAACTCAAGGCGCCTTTATAGGCTTCCGATCCTGCAAGCATGGCAGTATCGCTCATGGTGTCATGGATCTGATCTACCATTCTCAATAATGGCATCAAACCCGAAGTTGCATTCCAGTCTTTTTGAAGTTCCCCCAGACTTACAAATGCCGGTAGAAATTCTGAATTGTTGACGGCATAGTCCATGACCTTGTCTACAAATGGACCGGAACCGTCACTCATTTTGGGGATGGATTTGCGCTGCTCGGGTGTAAGCGCAATGACATAAGGTGCCAACAAGCCTTGAATTTGTTGGAGAGCGGCCTTGATAGCCTGGAGATCCGCTTCGGGGATCTCAATGGAGATTCTGTTTTCCATTGATTTGAAAGTTAGAAATGAAACAATATAACTGACTGTACCTTGTACAGCGAATAAAAGATAGTTATCCCTTCAAAAAGAAACAAGGGTTTAGGTAAAAATATTTGTAGGCATTAGTTTAATGTCGTAAAACACCGTAGGAAGGAGGGGTTTTCGGATTTCTAGAATTTGGGATTTATCTTTCGGCTTCCACTTCGACCTATTGACTTATAGAATCGGAATATTGACATAAATTCCGAAAGAAAGCAATGCTGTCATTTATTCAAAATTTGATTTTTTTATAATTTTTCA
This sequence comes from Aquiflexum gelatinilyticum, assembly GCF_024741135.1. GTDB lineage: Bacteria > Bacteroidota > Bacteroidia > Cytophagales > Cyclobacteriaceae > Cognataquiflexum > Cognataquiflexum gelatinilyticum. The sequence continues at coordinate 69,023 of NZ_JANSUY010000019.1, read as the reverse complement.
TGGATCAGATAGCATATTATTATCAGCTTTTTGCTAGATTGTTTTATCTTTTACATTCAAATACAGTATCCTGAATTTTAATTTTATCCATCCCTAAACCACAAATCCCATGAAAATTTTTGACAGAGAACAGTTTATTGCCCTTTCCAAAAAATCAGGTTATCCCTTTGTTTCTATCTACACACCGACTTCCCGGTTGAGTACTACTGCTTATAAGGAAGACAAAACCCATTTTAAAAACCAATTGCAGGAGATTAATAGCAGACTCACTTCAGAAAAAGGTTTGGCTTGGAAGGAAGCCGAAAAAATTCTTGCCCCTGCCAATGAACTTTTAGATAACGATGAATTTTGGGAGCACAATTCTGACATGTTGGCTGTTTTCCTTCACGACGGGGAGATGGAGGTTTTTCAATTACCTCTTGAAGTAGCGGAAAGCAGCCATTTTATCGGATCCAAACCGATGCTTCTTCCGATGATTCCTGAGCTTTCGGATGATGGTCACTATTATTTACTGCTATTGAACCTTGACCATATCTACCTCTATGAGGCGACGAGAAACGGGATTCAGGAAATAGATGATGAGGATATTGCCTCTTCCTTTACTGAAGATGAAGAAGGAGCAAGGGGTGATAAAGGTTTTCAGGCAAGGGGTGCGGGGACAGGTTCGCAGTTTCATGGGCATAGCGAAAATTCTGACGAGGAGAGGAAAAAGAGGTTGCTCCAATTTTTTCACAGGGTAAATAACAAATTGGTTCCGGTTCTTAACCGCAACCCTTTGCCATTGTACTTAGCAGGGGTAGAATACCTTGCCCCGATATACAGGGAGGCAAACAGTTACGGATACCTGATGGAGGGCAAGATTACAGGAGCATTCAACCACAATGACATGATGGTTCTCCATGCCAAATCATGGGAAGTTGCGGCACCGTATTTTGAAACAGAAAGACTGGAGAGAAAATCAAGTTTCGGCTCTTACCTCGCCAATGGTCTTGCGGTCAACAATGACAAATTGAAACTGATCAAAGCTGCACTTACAGGTGCGGTGGATACACTTTTGGTAGACAAAGACCACGAGCATTTGTGGGGAACTTATGATGAAAGTGCCCACCAAATTACCCTTTCGGAAACCCAAGAACCGGGAATGCACTGCCTGATCGATGAGGCTGCTGCCAGGGTGATTGATTTCAAAGGCAAGGTCTACCTCGTAGAAACTGACATGATGCCTGATGAAAGCAGCGCCATCGCGGGGATTTTGAGATATCCGCTTTAATGGAATGAAAAAAAGAGTTGCCTCAAATGTGGCAACTCTTTTTCATTTTGATTAAAACATTTTCGAATTGTCAGAAACCCAACCAAATCAAAGGAAGTCATTGCCAAATTTTTACACACAAGGTTCGGTTTTTAAATTTAAATTCTTAATTTAACTGAAATAATATTCTTTAAATTCATCCCTTAACCCACAAATATTATGGTAAATTTCAATTTTGCAAGGAATTCTCTGTCAGTTTTCCTGTTTTCAATGTTTTTACTGGTTGCCGGAATTCCCTTGGCACAGGCACAAAGTCTTCCCGGCGATCATGGCCGATGGATAGGAACTTTGGAAGGTTCGATGGTCGATTCTCAGGGAAGCGGCTTGGTGTATGATTTTCAATTCAAAGAGGACGGTACCGTCGATGTGGAAAAAAGCATGACGGTCCGCAAACTGAAGCAGACCTTCAATTGGTCGATGGAAGGCTCAAACATTGTCCTCTCCGGCGATGCTTCCGGTCCTATCGGAGAACTGTCAGACAGAACCATCACCTACATTGATGACACCCGATACGAGTTCAAGCATGTGGATGGCGAAACAGACGTAGAAATCCGCAAAAGCAAACCCTTTTGGTCTTGGATGCATTTGGTGTTTCTGTTTATTATCCTGATGGTGGGCAATGAAATCTCCAGATATTACAAGGGCGTTTCTTATTTGCTGTATTTCATTCTTCCCATAGTCCTGATCCCACATTGGATGAAGGCCGGATTTGACGGTTGGTTCAGGTGGATCAAACTGTATTCTGCTGTCGCGGGCAGTGTTTTTACGACGATTTTTAGGTTTCATAACATTGATGGAAAAACATGGGCAAAATTTGTGGTCATGTTGATTTTGGCCATCAACATTGCTGAGGCGGTTTTACAGGATTTTTCTCAGCCGGATTTGCCAAACATCATCAATGGCATTGCCGGTGTGTTATGTATGGTGACGATATCAAGATGGAAGGGCGTCAAAAAAGACGAGCAAAAGCCCCATGACATGCTGTGGCCTGGAATGACGACATTTTGGATTTTGGCCTATGATGTATGGAACATTACCTTTGTTTATATTAATTTCCCAAATACCGTTGCATTTTCTTTCATCGTCTTGTTGGCGCCGACAGTAGCTGCCATCTGGATCAAAAAAGGAACCTACCTTCAGGCAAGGGCATTTACTTTGGCAATTTATATGATGTATCTGTTCACTTTCAAAGCCTTTGCGGACAACAGCTTGGGTCTGACTTTTGTGATCCCGATGCCAAGGTCTGAAAACCTGGTATTGATCATGGCTTTGGTTAGCTTGGCCTTCAATGTAGTTTATTTTGTGCTTCATTACAGGTGGAGATTTAAAGGAAAAGCCCCTGCCAATCTTGAAGTGGGGCAAAGCGAATCTGTGCTTTAAAATTTGATATTGATTGATATGGATTCCTACACCATCCACAATCTTTATTTTAAAAGTTTGAGGCTCAAAAAAGCAGGCAATCAAAAAGGCTATCCTGTTCGGGATAGCCTTTTTTGTTGTACTTCAAATTAAATTCTAGAACATTTCATTCAGATTGAGGAAAATGGCTGAAGCGCCGTGAATTCCGCGTCCGTAATCCAATCCGATATTGACCCTGTTTTTTGGACTGATCATGTACCTCAAACCGGCACCGTAACCTGCCTGGAAGTGGCTGAAAAGTTTCACATTGTCTGTCCGGCTGCTGGCAGAAGTGGCATTGACAAAGACCACACCTCCCAATCTGTCTTTTGTCTTTTGCAAAGGAAACCGCCATTCTGCTTCTGTGTAGGTCAGGTCTTCACCCCTGAACCTCCCCATGGTATAAGGCCTTCCTGACCTACCAAACATGTCCCAACCTGTCGCTGGCAAAAACATATAAGGCACTTTGCCTCCTGTCACAAACCATCCATAAGCCCATACTGCAATCAGATTTCTTGGTCTTTCAGGATTGAGGCTGAAATAATCCCGGTATTCCAACCAAAGTTGGCTTGCTCCTTCTGTACTTCCCAAAAATTCGGGATTGAGTCTCAAAGAGGCTAATATCATTTTTCCATCATAAGGATTGGCCACATTGTCCCTGCTGTCCAAAGAGGCATTCAAAGAAACACCGGATTGGGTGTACCCGGCAAGGGGCATATCCTTACCGGTTTGGTATTGGTAATGGTAAGTAAGTCTGGCCGGATCTGCCTCCAAATCCAATTGCTTGTCATCGATATTGGACATGATGTCCAGGTGATATCCCACCCCATAGAAGAACCTGGTGTCTGCATGCCGCCTCAAAGCGGTCTGGTAAAACCTGAAGTGGTCAAAACCCATCATTTCATTTTCAGGTGGACCTTTGACCAGGTCATCTGAAACTTCTCCATCTTCACCTACTACCGTGTGGTACATATAAGAGGCGTCGGTACTCAAGCCATAGGTTGGTTGGCTGTTGAGGTTGTACCTCAGGTCAGTCATCATTAGCCATCTGTCATCCTCCAAAAACATATTTCCCCTTACTTGAAGAAATAACTGGTTTTTTTGGGTGTAAAGAAATGTACCCAAGAAACTCGTCATGCTGGTTGTTTCGGGATTGCCATTGAACCAGTTGAATCCCGGAGCAACCCCATAAACCAAGCCTGTGGTTGGATTTGCTGCTAAGACGGGCATGGGAATAATGGTCACTTTTTTTTCTTTTTTTCCTTCGGGGATGGAATCCATATCCTGGCTGTGGGACAAGGTCCCAAAACCGAAAAGGAATAAAATCAATACTATATTTTTTTGGTTGTTCATCATCAAGGTTATTTAAATTGAATAAACACACAGTCTGCTCCTTAAATCAACGTGTCTAACAAAAAAGGCTACCCTCATCCGGTAGCCTTTTTCTTTAGCGAAATAACAGTTGGAAAAGACTAATTCTCAATATCAGGCCAGTTTGATAAAATGCGGGAAGGTTTTGTTGGTGGCCACTATTGCCTCCTGCTCGGCTAGGGTCAACACCGGCTGACCAAATCCCCATGCTTTTCTCCTGATCATCATTCCAAAATGAACGTAGGCATTGTACACATTGAGACCAAGACTACACATAGCCAAAATGATGATGAAAGTAGGGTCATCCGGAAGCAACACATTGTTTAATGGATGGCTGATCCATTTGGATCCGCTCATGATGTACATCATGTAGGCAGATAAGGTGTAAGCCCTTGCCTGAAGCCATGTGCCCACTTTGTAAAAGGCCGGAATGGTACAGGATAACAGCACGATCAAGCCCATCACTGCATGCTCAGGGATACAGTTACAGATATAACTCCAGTTCCACACGTCATAAGCGATGATCCAAAGCAAGGTCATGTCGGGCCATACCATGTCTTTCCATTTTGAGCTGTCGGCTTTGATGGTCAACCAACCTGACAAAGTGATAATTGAAAGGATTCCGGCAGTACCGTTTAAAAAGTGATAGATGCCTCCAAATCCTGTACCCAATTCAAAATCCCTTAATACTGCTTCCACAATATTGATGGCCAAAATGGCTGCCACTACAAATTTTGCCCATTTGTAATTGTTCAATTTGGTAAACCTGACCAAGGTGAAGAATACCGAACCGGCGAGGGCTGACCATACTTTGGCTACGTGAAACCAGGTATCAACTGCAGTACCTACCGTGGTAATGGGCCAAACATAAATCGTAAGATAAAGTGGGAGAATGACACAAGTAGCCCATACAAACCATTTGGACCACCTACAGAGGTAATTGAAAATCAATAATGCAATCAAAACAGCCGAGGTATGCATGATGGCAGGCCAATTGGAATGCTCCTGCACTTCATAATCAAGTCCGTCTTTGGAAAAAGTGAACAAACCCTCACCTGCTTTGGTCATGGTGACATCATTGAAGTCATCAATGACGCTTGGCGGCCAAATCGGCATGATGGTCAGTTTGTCACCGATCAATTCATACTTCTGTTTTTCCTTGAAATCTTTGTCTTCCGAGTTTTTTTCGGTGACTATGACCGTTCCATCTTTACTGAAGCTAAAAATAAAGACCTGATTATCACTTCGTGTGACCGCATACTTGCCTTCCAAAAACTCCCTTTCTTGGGCAATTAATGGAGAAATAATTCCTCCAAAAAGCAGGAGGGACAGCATTGGCATAAAAAGGATTTTAAGCCAATGAATACTGGTACTTTTTCTCATGTTACTTTTAAATTAAGTTGTGGTTATATGAATGAATAAAAAGATCGCAGCATGAAAGAATTGTTAACAAATTATTAAAATAAGTTCTAATTAATTCTGTCTCAGGTAATTTAAATAATTTTTTAATTTAAAAAAAAACATTTAATGCAAAATTTTGATACATTTTTTCCACAAATAGTCATAATAAAAATTATTAATGTTTATGCCTCTTCTCAAATAGAAAAATTTGATGACTCAAAATCCATTCAAGAAATGAGGTTTAAGTGCCTTATCAAAGTCTTTAAAGAAAGTGAATTCTACCTGCTTTGTTTTTCGGCAATGACCTGAATTCATCACCACAAGTATGGTTTTTCCACGAATTAGAACTTGAATTATCTTGGCATAGCTTTTCAATATTTAGAAAAGCAAATAATGTAGTGGCATATTCTTTTTAGGACCTTGGTTCACCATCTGACTCTTGGTTTGAGGGGGGGTCAAAAGCTTCCGGGGTTGAAAAAACTTATAGGAAATTATCCGGCCCTGAATTTTAACGGACTGGTCTGCAGGTGTTTTTTGAAAAAGTTGTTGAAATGGGTCACTTCAGTAAATCCCAAAGCAAATGCTATTTCTCCCACATTCCATTTGCTGTGTTTGAGCAGGACTTTGGCTTCCTGTATTAGCTTTTCAGCGATCACCTGTGAGGTGGTTTTACCGGTGGTTTCTTTGACAGCGCGGTTGAGGTGGTTGACGTGGACATTGAGGTGCTCAGCAAATTCGGAAGCTGAGCGCAGGTCGATTTGGGGATGGTTGTCCTCGACGGGAAACTGCCTTTCGAGCAATTCCAAAAACATGGCCGATATCCTTTGGGCAGCATTGAATGGCTGTCTGTCCGCCAAGGTATTGGGCTGCAGCTTGAGTCCATAATGGATGAGTTCCAGGATCAGACTTCGGATGCTGTCATACTTGTATTTGTATTCCGAGCTGAAGTCGGTTTCCATTTTCTTAAAAACCGCCTCCACTTCCTCCACCTGTTGGTCGGAAAGTTCAAAGACGTGGTTGCCGGTCGGCTGGAAGATTTCATATTGGCTGATATTGCCAAAGTCATGCATGAAATGTTGGTTGAAGATGCAATATTGGCCTTTCAGGTTCTCATGGTGCTCCCATTTGTATGGGATCAAAGGATTGGAAAATGCCAATGCCTGCTTTTTGACCTCGATGACCTGATCTGCATAGTACACTTCACTTTTGCCCTTCACCAACATGACCTTATAGAAATCCCGTCTCCGGTAAGGTATAGAGGTGGTTTTTCCTTGGGAATAAGGTTCCAACCGGAACATGTTGAAATGCCCGATGTCGTTCCTGATATTCTCAGGAAGCCAATTGAATTTCCTTTTGTAAAATTCTTCTAAACTTTCTGGTTTGTCCATGTTTTTAATGATATATGCTTAAGCGAAATATACTTCGTGAAATAAGCCTTCGACGATATTTGAAAGATATATGCTTAAGCGAAATATATTGATATAAGCCTGCGGCGATATTGAAATGATATTTGCTTCGCGATATATATTGATATATGCCTGCGGCGATATAATTTTTAAGCATCAAGCCTGAGTGGCAGAAATTGAGGCTTAAGTTCCGCAACCTATTTCTACTTTATTTCTATTTATTTCCACCATATTTCTTCTTTGACTCCAACCAATATCAATTAATATCCAGTATCCATCAATATCGATCTCACCCATATATCAATTGTATTTCTACCATATTTCAACCTAGTCAATATCAAATATCCACTAATATCTATTTAAAGTAACGGATTCGACCTTTTGACAAATTCATTGTTGAAGGAATAGATCAGACTGATGTTCCAGATCCAGTTGTCCACTTCAATCTCAGACACTATCACTTTACTGACAATCCCTCCCAAAGATATCGGGAAATTTTTCCTGCCTATGACCATGGATGAACTGGCAAAGAATCCATCTTTTTCATTCATCTTGAGGTAAAACACCTGGGGGCGGGCATTGAAGAAATATTTCTGGGAAATAGGAATATTGGTAAATGAAGGCCCAATGGTCACAAATTGATTGAGTGAATAAGGGACTTTGCCCAAACTTCTCCCTGCGAGGTAGAGAAAACTCAGTTTGGTTTTTGGACTGATGGTGTAGGAGGGCGAGATTTCTGCTGCAAAAAACCTTTGGGTCTTGGTGGTTTCGACCATCTGACCATTGGCATCAGGCTCCATGGTAGTAGTGAAAATAAAGGCAGGATGCGCGCCGACATGCAGGTTAAATTTACCGGACTTGACGATTTTGTACCGCCACCAAAAGACAAAAGACCAAGGCTTACCATCCAATGCGAAACGCAGTTCGGGATCGAAACTCAGCCTTTCGCCGCCCATCGACATTTCGAAAATCGCTGCCGGTCTCCCAAGCGAAAATGCCGGAATGAGAGAAAGTCCGTTGTTGGTCACACTGATATTGCCACGGAAATAGCTTGGTCCTATTCCGGAATTATCCTGAGCAAAAACACCCGTACTTATAAATAGAACAAACACCAAAAGGATCATCGCTTTTCTCAAGGCCAACCTATCAAGACCAAAAATCGAATAGTGTCTTTCCTGTGGTTTTGGCGATGGTTCTTCTCCTATATTTTGGAAATACTGCGTCATTTTCCTGTTTTTGAATGCTTTTTACTTAGTTCGAGTGTACAAAATTACCAAATGAGAAATGGTAATATTAACTTTTTTCAAAGCAAAAATTACGATTTTCAAACAATTGCTGATGGGGAAAATACAGTGGGTTTATTTAAGGATGTTAGGCGACATGATCCATTTGTCCGAAAATCTTTAAAAAACATTCCTTCCATGTAATTGCCGATATGTTCGAAAGCTTTTCAGGAATGTTTTTCTAATTTTAAAAAACCCCAAATACCTGTTATGATGAAGTCACTATTAAAATTAGTCTTGGCATTAATCCCGGTCGCCATGATTGGCTGCAATCCTGCGAAGGAAGAAGAGCAGGCTCCAAAGCGCCCCAACATCATTTTTATCATGTCGGATGACCATGCTTACCAAGCCATATCCGCTTATGATGACCGCCTGATCCAGACTCCCAACATCGACAGGATAGCCAAAATGGGTATGCTTTTTACCAATGCCAGCGTGACAAATTCAATCTGTGCACCAAGTAGGGCCACCATATTGACGGGAAAACATTCCCATCTGAACGGGAAAGTGGACAACCATTTCCATTTCGACACCACCAATGTGACCTTTCCCCAACTCCTTCAGGAATCAGGCTATCAGACAGCGATGTTTGGCAAACTCCATTTTGGAAACAATCCCAAAAGCTTTGACCAGTTCAAAATACTTCCCGGTCAGGGGGCATATTACAATCCGGAATTTATCACCAAAAACGAAGGCAATATCACCGTAGACGGCTATGTGACGGACATCGTGACGGACATGACCTTGGATTGGCTCCAAAATGAACGAAAAGCAGAGCAGCCCTTTATGCTGATGTACCTCCACAAAGCGCCACACAGGTCTTGGCTGATGGCCGAGCGTCATTTGGAGGATTTTACAACGAGGACTTTTCCTGAGCCTGCTACACTTTTTGATGATTATGCAGGCAGGACCTCGCCGGCTGGAGAGGCAGAGATGAATATCCTGAAGCACATGAGTTGGGCGGGAGACAACAAGGTTTTTCCTGAAGTGATGGATGAATTGGGCATACCCGAAATCGGGTTTGACAAAAGCCGCTATGAATATGAGTACAGCCGCTTTACTCCATCCCAAGAAGCCAATTTCATGAAGGCCTATTCCAAAGTCAATGCCGACTTCAAAAAAGCTTATCCCTCCATGACCGATCAGGACAAGATGAAATGGAAATACCAACGGTACATGCAGGATTATCTTGGAACCATCCAGGCTGTCGACGAAAATGTCGGAAGGCTTCTCGATTACCTCGAAGCCAATGACCTGATGGAGAATACCATCATCGTCTATACTTCGGATCAGGGTTTTTATTTGGGGGAGCACGGCTGGTATGACAAGCGATTCATCTACGATGAATCCTTCAAAACCCCGCTTTTGGTGGCTTGGCCGGGACAGGTGAAGGCAGGTACCCGTTCAGATGAACTGGTCCAAAACCTTGATTTTGCCCAGACATTCTTGGAGGCTGCAGGCGTCCAAGAACCGGAGGACATGCAGGGGGAAAGCTTGGTTCCGCTTCTCACAGGACAGCAGGAGAAATGGACAAGGGATGCCGTGTACTACCATTACTACGAATACCCCGCAGAGCACATGGTCAACCGCCATTATGCCATCGTGACCAAGGAATACAAACTGATCCATTACTATTATGTGGAAGACCAATGGGAATTGATCGATCGGAAAAAGGATCCCATGGAGCTCCGCAATGTATACAAAGATCCGGCCTATTCAGAGATCAGGGAAGATCTTCATAAGCGACTAGAAGCACTGAGGACCAAGTACAAGGACAATTCCCAAATCAGTCAAAGCTATATCAACGACCTGATGAAAGATGCCTCAGACGGAAAAGTGTTTGGCGTGACCAAGGAAAAAGTCGAAGCAATTAAGGAAAGAAGGAATAAAATAGAGCAGTCAGGAAAATAATCTTCCTTTGGAAATAAGTGGACGAAATGATGGTAAACTTTTGATTGGTATGACGATTTGAAAAAAATTAGAAAATCTAAATTTTATCTTTTGGCACTACTCAATCTCCATTTCCAATAGGGCATAACTCAGAGATTTCCCATGGGCATCCAAGGCCAGAGAAGTGGTCACACCCGGCCCCAAAGCCTGATAACAGGTAAATTGTAAGGCATGAATCCCCGGAATTTCATAGCGGATCACCTCACCTTTGATCAGGTGGGACAGATGGGCTTTGACCTTTTCTGCAGTGACTTCCCTCAGCAACCATTCATAATCCTTTTCCTCAAAAGGAATCAGAGAAAGCATCAGGATATTTCCTTTATCTCCTGCCCGGCTGTGAGCTATTTTGGAAAGTTTGATCATGATTCTAAAATTTCAAAAGTTGTTTTGACCTTGTTCCGGTCCATCAAAACTGACACTACTCCTAAAAGTTCCCGGACGCTTTTCCTTGCTCCCCCTCCCCCTGCAGGCCCGTTGGTATAAAGTGCTTCGACCTCTTCACCGATAAGTGCCGCAGTTTTTTGGTCCTTGGATTTTCCTGAGACCCTCAGCCTGATCTCATAGGGAATTGGTGAGTTTCCAAAATCAGTACCATGGAGTGAATTCAGACCGATGTAGTCGATTCGGAATTCAGGATACAGGTGGCCGATCCGTTTTTCAATGATGACCCCGGCCAATTTGGCCCTTTCCAAGGCATGGGCACCTGCATAGGAAATCTCCCCTTCACCCACAAATCCCGCTTCATAACCCACACTGACTTTGAGTTTTTCAGGTTTGGGCTTGCCGCTTCCTCCAGAGATCTGAATTGTATCATTTTCAATTTGATCGATTTTCACTTCTCTGAAATCTGCCACAACATCAGGCGTAATATATTTACTCGGGTCAATCACTTCATACAAAAGCTGTTCCTTGGCTGTTTGGACACTTACCTTCCCTCCTGTTCCTGGTACTTTGGAGATAGTAGCCGTTCCGTTGTCGAGAATGTCAGCAAATGGAAATCCAAGGTTTTCCAGCCCATCAACAGGCTTGCTGACAGGATCTGCAAAATATCCACCCGTGATCTGTCCTGCGCATTCCAACAAATGCCCAATGACAGTTCCTTTTCCCATGAGCACAGGATTATTGCTATTCCAAGAAAACTCATGCACCATCGGGGCCAAAAAAAGTGAAGGATCCGCAACCCTTCCGGTCAGAATTATATCCGCCTCGGATTGCAAAGCAGGCAATAACGTATCAATTCCCAAATAGGCATTGGCAGATACGATTTTTCCATGGGACTGGAGCGGTAAACCCGTTTCGAGGCAGTTTTCTTCCGGATCCAAAAGTGACAAAACATCATCACCATGCACCACGGCAACTTTCACTTTCAGTCCTTGCTTTTTGGCAATTTCAATGATTTTATTTCCTGCGGCCAAAGGATTGGCTGCACCCATATTAGTAACCAAACGTGTACGGTGCTTTACCAGTAAGGGCAACAGTCCTTCTATCCTTCGTTCAAGCAGTGGATCATAACCAAGTGAGGGGTTGATTTGCTTTTGCTTTTGTGCCAAGGCAATGGTCCTTTCGGCAAGACATTCCAGCACCAGGTAGTCCAGATTGCCCTTTTCGGTGAGGATGAGAGCAGGTTCTATCCTGTCTCCCGAGAAACCCGCACCGCTGCCAATCCTGATTGATTTTTTCATATTCCTGAATTAAACAACTATTACCCCCATCAAAATGGAAACTGAGAGCATCACCAAGGTAACCAAAAAAGCCCAAGGGATGGTCTTGACCTGATGCTCCCCGAGGTCCACGCCGGCCAACCCGATCAGCAAAAATGTGGAGCCTGTCAAAGGACTTACGGCAAAACCAGTGGTCATCTGACCTAAAATCGCAGCTTGTCCCACTTGAATACCCGAGCTTCCAAAAGTCTCAGCGGTATTGGCCAAAAGCGGCAGCATCCCAAAATAAAATGAATCCGGATCAAAAAGCAGACTTGCAGGCATAGCCAAAATCCCCGTGATAAGGGGAAGCTGCATCCCCAAAGTCTGTGGCAAAATGTCTGAGATACCTGCCGCCATGGCATCCATCATCCCTGTTCCTTTTAAAACTCCTGTAAAAACCCCTGCCCCAAATAGAATGGATGCCATCAGCAAGGCCGATTTGGCATGGGCATCGATGCGGTGCCTTTGGTCTTCCATTTTGGGATAGTTGACTGTGATCGCTATAGCAAATGCCAACATAAATACCACATAAGGCGGAGCCCAAGCTGCCATCATGGTTGTAATGGCCAATAGAATCAAAGCAAGGTTGAAGTAAAATAATTTTGGACGGATCAGCTTGTTGTCTTTTTCCAGAGCAGCATATCCCTCAGCCATCTTTATCATTTCTGTACCTAGCCTGTTTTTTTCCTTTTTGCCAAGGTAAAAGGCGATACCCAATACGGTCAATAATCCAATGATTACTGGAATCATGATAGGGAAAAACAGGTCCATCACCTCCACTTTCAAAGATGCCGCCGCCCTGATAGTGGGACCTCCCCAAGGCAGGATATTCATCGTCCCGGCAGCGATGGCCACAATAGTGGCAAGTGTGAGTCTTTTCATTCCCATCGCATCATAGACTGGAAGCAATGCAGGAATTACGATAAGGAAGGTAGTGGCGCCTGAACCATCCAAATGGACCAACATGGCCAAAAACGCAGTGGCAATGGTTATTTTCACAGGATCATTTCCTGCCAATTGCAAGGTTCGGGAAATGATCGGATCAAAAGTCCCTGCATCCATCAGCACCCCAAAAAACAAAATGGCAAAAACAAACATGACGGCTGTTGGCGCAATGCCTTTGAGCCCCTCTCCCACCATTGCCGATAATTCAGAAGCAAATCCAGCCGCTAAACCCGTAATCAGAGGCACCAAAATCAGCGCTACCACAGGCGAGGCTTTTTTGGAAATAACCAAAAACAACAATACCCCAATAGTCAACAATCCATAAAAAGCCAGCATGGCGCAAAATTGGAAGAAATTCCAATCTTTCAAAATCGGGGATTCAAATATCCAAAAATCCGCGTAAAAGGATTTCCTAGCGATCAGGATAAAATAAAATTTCTTCAGATAACTCTAAAATAGAAAATCAGGAAGCCAAATATTCAAAGAGAAAATAAACCAAGTAAGACTAAATATTTTTTAAACTAAACAGTTTCTTATAAATTGAATTTCATTAAATCAGCTTGTTGTGACTATGAAAAATTATTTACTTCTCTTTTTGGCTCTTGTGATATTTGGATGTGCTAAAGAAAAAACTCCTGAGGAGGTTTTTCAGGGGGCCAAAGAAAAATTTTATGCTGCAGAGCAAGTCAGCTTTAAACAGGTGATGCTGTGGGAAAATCCTTTATTGGGAGAAGTCGATACGTTTTTATATGAGTTGAAGCTTCAAAAACATCCAAATATATTTTTTGAATACAATTACATAGGCAGGAGAAAAGATTCAGAATTATCCTATCTGGATGATGTATTGACCACCATCAATCACAAGGACAGCACTGTGACGATTCATTCAGAGGAAACCAAACCTGGAAATGAAAATTTTGCGAGTTCAAATACCTACCTGGATTTTTCTCCTGTAAATCTTTTAAAAAAGTCACCATGGATTTATAAACAGGACACGGCAATCAATGGAAAAACCCACCTGAACTTCTATTGGGTAGAAATGGATACTATGATCAGTGAAAAGAAGATTTACCTAGAAAACAACATGTTTATCAATCCTGCCAACCTGACTGTGAATTTGTTATCGCGCAGGTTGTACCACGATGGAAAAAGAAGCCAATTGATTGAAAATGTTTTTGAGGAATATGAATTCTCCGCAATTAAAGACTCTTTGAGGATCAATCCACCCAAGGGCTACCTTTCAAAAATCGATGGACAGACTGACAAAGAATCTCCCAAAATATTGGCTAAAGGCGAAATTGCTCCTGATTTTGAACTCAAAGACCTTGACGGGAATACGGTCAAACTTTCAGATTTCAGAGGTAAAAAGGTTTTGCTTGACTTCTCAATGATCAATTGCGGTTGGTGCAAAGTCGCATTGGAAGAATTCAGCAAACCGAATTTCGAATTTGCAGCCAACATGGTTCCCTTGTATATCAATCCCGTAGATCCCAAGGAAAAAATGGAGAAATACGTTTCAAGAGTGACTGTTCCATTTCCTGTCCTCATCGACGCCAAATCGGTGGGAGAAGCATACGGTGTAAGCGGCTACCCTACCTTTTTTCTGATCGATGAGTCAGGCAAAATAGAAAATGTGGAAGTAGGGTATTCAGATGAATTGATGGTGAAATTGAATAAGGGCGGTTAATGCCTTTCTTTGAAATCTAATCATAAGTATACAAAATTGTGTACCCTCCCAAAGGTTTTATGGGTAAATCAGAATTAGGACCAAAAGCCTTATCGAACCCTTCATCCGTATATAGATATACTTGGTAATCCTGTGGAAACCTTTCTGAAAGGGCATTTTTATAAATTTTACTTGAAAAAAAATGTACAATTTGTGAAGCATTCATTTCATCCAATTTAGAGTTTGGAATGTGGATTCCGTCTAACCAAATTGCGAACATCTTGGAATCTTTCCAACCTTCAAAAGTCTCGGAAGATGGATTTGCTTTTTTTGGTGCAGGGGGTGGTTCTGGTAATCTGGCTTTTTCAGATTCACTAAGATCGGAATAGAATTTCTGAGTTTTGTTTCCTTTTTTATCTTGAATGTAAAAGGTGGTGTGTTGGTAATACAAATCTTTTTTACCTGATGGAACTGAGTCGGAAATAACCGTTTTTTCCTCAGCTCTAATCAATTCTACGTGTGTTACACCATTTTCAAAAAGCGCCATCTGTAAATCAAAAACATCTCCGGTAGATATGCCTTGGTTTATTGATACTCTCGCAACAAGGCCATTTTCCTTTTTGGGAACCTGTTGGAGAATCTCACTAGTCTGGGCCAATTGGTAGGTCTTGTTATCAACTGATACTACATCGCTTTCGATAAAATTTAAGTGAATGTCAACATCATCTCTTTTATCCTCTCCTAGATCAAGATAGTTCGTTGTTCTGGGCATTTCTTCATCGTTATGGGCAATGACCCGTTCGCTGACGAAATAAACCAATGCCCCGAGTACGGGAAGAACGGCCATAATTTTGAGCCATCTCATCGAATTTGTGGTTTTTTGTTTCATCATTTCCAGTCTTTTTTTGGTGAGTGAAAAATTCAAACTACTTGCCAATCCAAAATTTTGTCCCGTCAAAACCATAGACAATAGCTCAAGTTTATATTTTTCTACAGGAATAATTTTCAATGCAGCTTGGTCAGCTATAAATTCATGGTTCAATTTGATGGCGGTCTTGGCCCAATACAATCCCGGGTGAAACCAAAAGAAAATCAAAAGAAATTCGACCAAAAGGTTATCCCAACTGTGCTTTTCCTGCACATGGGTGGACTCATGAATCAGTATCGCATCCGTAAATTTTCCGCTTTCAAAATCTGTATGGGAGACAAAAATATATTTCAAAAAAGAAAAAGGAGGGCAATCTTCATGGAGCATCACGAGGTTTTCCCCACGGTATTTGATCAAAACATTCCGGTTTACTTTTTCAAATAAAATGTGGATGTTCCTTATAAACCGGACCAACAATGCAAATGTGATCAATCCATAAAAAAGGGTCAGGACCAGCTTCCAATTGAAGCTTTTTTCGGCTTGGGAAACGGTAAGCTGCATTTCCACACTTTCCACGGCAGGTACAAACTCGGTTGGCACTTCAGGTTCAAACAGCGGCTGTGTAACAGCAACTTCAATGGTATTTAAAGGTATCAGGAATGACACCACCACTGAAAACAGGAGGTAAAACCTGTTGAAATGATACATGGCCTCTTTCTGCAACACCAAACGGTGAAACAACAGAAGGAGAAGTAGGCAGACCGCGGATTTGATGAAGTAAAGTGCCATTATTTTTTATTTAGGAGGTTGTCAATATCGGCTTTGATTTCGATGAGTTCCTCATCGCTGAGTTGGGTCTTTTTTGTAAAAAAAGAGGCAAACTGAGCCGGTGAATCATTGAAGAAGTTTTTTATCAAGGCATTGATGTGCTTGGAGAAATAATTTTCTTTGGTCACCAAAGGATAATATTCCCGTGAATTTCCAAATGCCTTGTAGGCCACAAATTCCTTTTCCTGCATCCGTTTTAGCAAAGTGGAGATTGTCGTTGATGCGGGTTTTGGTTCTGGATAAGCATCCAAAAGGTCTTTCATGAAAGCCTTTTTAAGGCTCCAAAGATGGTTCATGAGTTCTTCTTCAGTTGGGGAAAGTTTCATTGTCTAGATTTAAGTTCGATATCTACAAATGTAGATATTAATTTTAAATCTACAAGTGTAGATTGGATTTTTTATTTCAGATTTTCATAGTTGAAAATCTTTACTATATACTTTAATAGAATAAACTTTAAAAACATTCTTAGTTCGATATGGGAATCGATCCTATTTTTTACAGCTACTTTTTTGCTTGACAAAAAAAGTAGCCAAAAAAGTCAAGACGGCCTACCGCACAATCAGGCTATTAAAACTCGCGTTTTAATCCCTTATCCACGCACAAGGCCCGAGCCGGCCCGGTCCGCCGTCATTCCTCCCCACCTCAAACCTATAAGATTTTGTATTAGATAGAAAATTTTAAAAATAGTTATGATCATAAGAAAGTATGGATATCCAAATTTTAAAACCCAACTCCGATATTGGAATTAAAAAACATGGCTCAATCCAAAACCTTAAGGATTGTTTTACCATTATAATTTTTTATCCCCAACTTGCTGCCATGAATCTTAACCTCTTCGAACCAAGTACCAACCCAACCAAAAACCTTCTCCCCAAAGATGGGATCGTCAATTATTACGGGAAAATTTTCAATCCCAAAGAAGCAGATTTTTACTATGAGGTTCTCCTGAATACGATAGAGTGGAAAAATGACGAGGCACATATTTTTGGCAAAAAGATCATCACCAAGCGTAAAGTCGCCTGGTACGGCGATAGGGAGTTTGAGTATACTTACTCGAATGCGACCAAGACAGCCCTGCCATGGACCAAGGAACTGCTGACGCTTAAAGAAGCCATCGAAAAGGAAACAGGGGAAACATTCAATTCCTGCCTGCTCAACCTCTACCATACCGGAGAGGAAGGCATGGCATGGCACAGCGACGGGGAAACAGACCTCAAAAAAGACGGCGCGATCGGTTCGGTAAGTTTCGGCGCCGAGCGGAAATTTGCCTTCAAACACAAAGAAACCGCCGAGAAAGTGGAATTGGTTCTCGAACACGGAAGCCTGCTCGTGATGGCAGGTAAAACTCAAACGCATTGGCTCCACCGCCTTCCTCCCACCAAAATGGTCAAAAGGCCAAGGGTGAACCTGACCTTCAGGACGATAGTTGGCTAATCAAAAACCAATTATCCGGCGGTTCATTCCACTTTGACGACCGGAAATTCTGTGATCCTGAGCGTCGTGCAGCCATAAGGAACAAGGGTAATATCCTTTTGCCTTAGGGTTACTTCATTCAAAGACATGCTTTTGGGAAGGTTTTCAGGGAGTTGTGGCGCACTCTTGACAGTTCTCCATTCCGGTATATGAACACCTTTTAATCTCAGCTCGATAGGCGCGTTTTCCAGATTCCATGGAAATTCCCCTTTCCAGTCATTTTCGAAGATTTCGATATTGCTGCTCAGATTCGAAAGGGTGTTGGCTTCAAGGGCAAAATTCCAATCACTTTTCGGAAAAACTTCCCAAAAGGCACGGAAGCGGTCTTTTCTGTCTTTGATTTTATTTTCAGATTCGATTTTCAAACTGAATACCAAAGGTCCTCTTTCAATAGACACCAAGTCCCGATACCAAGTAGAGTACGTCAATTCCATGGGCAGGGTCAAAGTAACCTTGTCACCACTCTTCCAGGTCCGCTTCAGCACAGCCACTTGACCGATAACTTCAAATTTCTCCTCGGTACCGTTGATTTCAATTTTGGGATTTTGGGACCAATCCGGAATCCTGAGGTGAAAAGGGAATAACGCATCTTCCGAAAGCTCCATTTCGAAATGGGTGGTTTCACGAAAAGGAAATCCGGTGGTTTCTTTGATTTTGAGCGTGGCTCCGTGGCCAACGGTCATTTCTACGCTGCTCGGGGCATATAGCAAAGCAGCCACTCCTCCATCCGGCGTCGCATAGAATAGATTCTGTACAAATTTTGGCCAAGACTGGTGCATGTTGGTCGTGCAGCAAGGATAACCCGAGAGCACCCCAAACACAAAATCCGTCCCCTCGTGATTGGTTTTCTCAAAGGAAGTTTCAAGCTGATCGGTGAGTTCCACTTGATTAGCTGCCTGAAAATATTGCCTTGTCTGGTAATCATCCGAAACCTGTGTCGGGAGGGCGTTGTAAGTGATTTTTTCCAGCAGGTCTGCGAATTCCATGTCGCCGGTTATCTTGAGAATGGTTTCCAGAGAAAACATTTCTTCGGCGATGGAGCACAACTCAACTCCCTGAACAGGATTATTTCCGTGAAGGGGCTCATCGCCTCCATACATTCCCTGTGCCTGCCCGTGATATTGCTGCAGGTCTTGAAGTGCTTTTTTGACAGCAGGCAAGGCTTGGGAGTCTTTGCTTTTTTGGAAATAAACCATCGGCTGCTTGAGGCTTTGGGCGACATTGACAGTATGCAGTCCGGGGACTTTTGACAGGGTCAGGTTCCCGATTTCTTCCCGATCAAAAGGAAAGCGCTTGATTTTATTGTAATGCCAGACATCTTGATATTGGACAGCATTTTCCGCATTGGTAAAAATCTGCTGCCAAGGAAAAGTCTGTTCCTGAATCAAATCCCCCAATTCCAACAGGAATGCATCTCCGGTGATATTATACAGCCAATAGACGACCATTAGGTTATCCCCTGCCCTGCGGTTTGCCCAAAGGGAAAGGTAATCCAGCGGTTTTTCGGGAAGGGTTTTTAATTGGTATTGGAAATATTTGGTCAAAGCAGCAATTACCCGTTCATCGCCTGTAGCCTGATAGTATTGCTGCAGGACTTTGAGCATGACCATTTTCGGCCACCAATCCTCCCTTGGCCCTTTTTGGATTCCTTTTTCGGTTTCCGGTTCGGTCTCAAAAGGAATTGGTCCAAGGTAGCCGGATTCCGCCTGATTGTTCAGCGTCCACTCAATCCAGGTTTGTGCTTTTTCCTTGAGGCGCTCATCATCGAGGATATAGGCCAAAGGCAACAGACCATCTATCCAATAGGGACCCCGTTCCCATCCATCTCCATCTCCGCCAAGCCATCCATTGCGCGCACCTACCACCTCGGGGTAAACCTCGTCCAGGTGTCCGGTCAGTCCTTTGGCCATGCGCTGAAGTTGGTCCTGCAGCCATCCTTCGGCCTTGATACTTCCGAGGGGCAGTTCAAGGTAAGGGGTGGGCTCCAATGGTGCGCGGTTGACAAGATAATGGGATTTTACGGTAGATTCCTGAGAAGAGTCAGTTTGGGAACATGCAACCAACAAGGTACTCAGAATTAAAAAACAGGCTAGTTTTTTCATAGGATGGAGGAATTATTTTGGGTATTCCAAGTTAATTATTTCCATCCTGAAAAAAAGAAATAGAGCTGAAGATTGCCTTGGCTCAGGATTTATGGTGGATTTGATCAATCAAATTTATCACCTAAAGTCTTTATCCCATTTTCATCTCCCTGATTGTTTATCTCAAAAGTCCAGATAAAATCTCTGCAATCTGCAGATACATTTGCCCCGGGACAAGTTTGTTTGGTTCCTTCAATTACATAGCCATTGTGGTCGGAGGTTGATTTCAGCTTTTCTCCGTATTCATTGAAAAATCCTCCGTAGGTCTTTTGCCAAACCAACTGACCTGAACCATCAATATTCAAAAGTAAAACATCATAATTACCGGCCCCGAATGAGCTTGTGGAACCCAATACCAAGCAACCGCCGTCTTCGGTAGGAAGGATTTGGGATGCTTTGTCATAGCTTGTGCCACCGTAGGTTTTTTGCCAGAGGATATTTCCTCCGTGATCTTTCTTGGTGACTTCAATATCGCACTCGGTCTCAGAACCGCAATTCACTGTGGCTACTTCAAAGGCATAATTTTGGGATTCTTGACTTTCATTTGGTCTACTATTTGGCCAAAATAAGAATGTCAAAATAGACAATCCGACAAGCGAAAGCGATCCTAACAGGGGAATTCTGTACAGAGTAAAAGAGGAAAATAAGCCGTTCATGGTTTTGGAATGTTTAGAATTTGGAACAAAGGTTTCTTTTTCAGAATCCTTAAAAAAACCAACCAAATCCACTTCCAGTACCTCGGAAAGTTTCTTCAAAGAATAAAGGCTTGGTTTGACTTCCCCGTTTTCTATTCTTTGGATGGTCCGCAGGGAAATGCCGCTTTGGTCTGAAAGTTCCTGCTGCGTAAGTCCTTTGGCAAGCCTCAGGGATTTGATTTTTTCTTCTGGATTCACGGTCAAATATCTTGTTTATAATCCTGTTCCAAAACGCCAAGCATGCGACATCTTTGCGTCATTATCCAAACTGCCATCCAAAGGGATTGTTGCAGGCAAAGCCTTGAATAAAACTTAAGTCTATGGCAATCCGTAAATTTCAACTAATTTTGTTTACCAAAAATAAAAAAATATGCAAGGTACAGTAAGAAACATTTTTTGGATTGGAATTGTCAGTTTGTTTATATGGACAGGTTGTAAGGAACCTTTAGAAGTTCTTATTCCAAAAGGAGATGATGGGCAGGTATTTGCCATCGACACCCAAGACAGCGAAATCCCCTATGTGGTGATCGACACCCGCGGTGCTTCGATTCCCTATGAACCGGGGGTGCAGGGTCAAATGAAAATCTATCAAGAGAAAAAACTGATCCAAACCCAACTCATTGATATCGAATACCGAGGCAAGACATCCTTTCGCCTCTCAGACAAAAAGGCATTCAACTTTGAAACTGTAGACGATGCCGGAGAAGGAGAGGATGTCTCAATCCTTGGTCTTCCGGAAGAGGAAGATTGGAGGCTTATCGGCCATGTAGTCAATATTCCCGAAAGGTATATTTGGGACAGAAGCCTGATGTTCAACCACATTGCTTATGAACTGTCCAATCAGATTGGAAAATATGCAAGCAGGGGAAAATTTGTCGAAATCGAGGTGAATGGGGAGTATATGGGCGTATATTACCTTTGTGAAAAAGTAAAAAGGGACAGCAAAAGAATAGACATCAAATCCCTCAATACTTCCTCCACCAACCTCACAGGAGGCTATATTCTCAAAATAGACAAGGCTGATGCAGGCCCTGAACACGATGGAAAACCGCTTTCCTATTTTCTCAACAATTGGGATGATGATGCGCGATATACTGCCCAAAACAGCTTTCGCAGTACGTATGATATCTTAAGAAATCCCATTACTTTCCCGGCATTCGGTTCACCGTACCACCCGAACCTTTATTTGGAAACCTACTTCATGTATGAGTATCCAAAAGCGGAAGACATCACCGATGCCCAAAAGTCTTATATCGCCGGCTATCTTGACGATTTTGAAACCGCCTTACTCCAGGATGATTTTGGGGCAGGCGAAAGGACATATGCCAACTATATCGATATCGGAAGTTTTGTGGACTACTTCCTTATCAATGAACTTGGCCGCAATGTCGATGCCTACCGCATCAGTACATTTTTGGTCAAAGACCGGGATGGAAAATTGGCTATGGGGCCGGTTTGGGATTTCAATATTGGTTTTGACGAAGGAGGAAGGATTCCGATGGACGATTGGGTCATCAATTACAACAACTATGTCAACCAAGACGCTTGGATGATGCCTTTTTGGTGGAACAGGCTGATGGAAGACCCAATATTCCGCGAAGCTGTAAAATCCCGGTGGACAAGTCTGAGAAGCAGCACCCTAAGCAATGGAAACCTCCAAAAACTGGTGTCCGACACGTCTAAATACCTTCAAGACAATAAAGCCGTGGTTAGAAATTATTCCAAATGGGAGGTGAATGCGGACCGAACTTACGACCAATCCATCCTTGACCTCCAAAACTTTCTCAGTCAAAGAGCCAATTGGATGGATACGAAGATTGGAACATTCTAAATAAAATTGTACCCGGCAGGTTTTTGAAACTTGCCGGTTTTTTTTTATCAAATCCACAAACCTCCCATTCCTGTAAATCCACTGTCCAAGCTCATTGCTTTGATTTAACTTTTACAGATCAAACCAAACCCATTTTACCTGCTATGAAAAAATATTTTCTATTCCTCCTGTTTGCCGCTTTACTTGTCCATTTTTCCAGTAATACAGCCCTTGCCCATGCCAATGAAAAACAGATCAATGCCTCAACTTCGCCCGGTGAATACAGATGGGTGGTCGAAGGCTTTGATTGGGGTCCTGCCATCAACAAAGTCATTCTCAGTTTGGATGAAACCGTCAAGGAAACCAGTGCTGCTAACTATCAGGTATTTGCAACTCGGAGTCTGGAAGGAGCGCAGATTCCGGATGAAAGCGCGTCAGGAAACAGGGATGTAGTATATGCCTATGTTTCTGATGAAAATGGAAACAGGCTGAGCGAAGGCGGGTACATCACCTTGGTTTTGGCGGTTAGTCCTGTCATGCCAATAGGCTCGGCTTTTCAATATACGAGAATCAACAATCGCGGCTCCAATTATTGGGTGGATTACAAAATGACCATTGTCCATACCAAAACCGGGCATGTCTGGAATAGACCGATAGGAAAAGTCATGCCCATGGTGGACCAATTTGATTTGACCAAAACATTCCAATATGAGAATGGACTGAACCTGTCTTATGCTTCTTTTGCCCCTAAAAATCCCTCAGCAAAAGCCCCGTTGCTCATTTGGCTGCATGGAGGGGGTGAAGGAGGAAATGACCCTACCATTGCATTGCTTGGTAACAAAGCTGCCAATTACGCTTCTCCTGAAATTCAGGTCCTCTTTGGTGGAGCATATGTATTGGTACCCCAAGCGCCCACATTTTGGATGCAGGCAGCGGAAGGAATGACCCGTGGAAAAGACAACGACATTTACAATGAAGCAGTATTTGCTTTGATCCAGGATTATGTTTCCAAAAACCCCGGTATCGACCCAAAGAGGATCTATGTAGGCGGTTGTTCCAATGGAGGCTATATGTCTCTCAAACTGATATTGGAGCACCCTGATTATTTTGCCGCAGCTTACATCAGTGCTTTGGCTTATTCCAATGAATTTATCTCTGATGCTCAGGTCCAAAAAATCAAAAACGTGCCGATGTGGTTTATCCATTCCAAAGATGATGGGACCACCAAACCGGAGGAAACAGTCGTTCCGCTATACAAAAGACTAAAACAGGCCGGTGCAAAAAATGTGATTTTGTCCTATTATGACCATGTCACCGACATCACGGGATTTTATGGAGGAGAAAATTACCGCTACAACGGACATTGGTCTTGGATTTATTCCCATGCCAATACCGCCAGAACGGATCTGGACGGATCTCCAGTCATACTCAACGGACGACCGGTCACCATCATGGAATGGCTGGCCGCGCAGAAGAAAAAGTAAGGGTTGGATAAGTTATTACCATTCATGGTGACTGGATGAAATGGGTAATAAACTTCGATTGGAAGGATTCATTTGGAAATTTGAGTAACAAACTGTTGGCAGTCAACACATACGGGGACAAAATTATATTGACCGATTTAATGAATACTCCCTAAATTCATTAAATTAACGTGAAAGAAATATCCCATGAACTACCCAAGCATTTTTAATGACGTCATCGGACCAGTTATGAGGGGACCTTCGAGTTCTCATTGTGCTGCTTCTTTGAGAATAGGAAGGATCTGCCATGACTTGATGGACGGCAGGATTTCTGAAATCCAGATTGATTTTGATCCAAACGGTTCCTTGGCGACCACACACAAAGAACAAGGTTCTGATATGGGTTTGTTTGGTGGATTCTTGGGTTGGGAAGCCTATGACGAGCGCTTGGTTCATTCCGAAATACACCTTGGTGCAGCAGGGATCAAAGTGAATATCGAGATCAAGGACATACAGGCCGAGCATCCCAATACCTACAAGATCACCCTGAGCAATCCTTGGGAGACCCATCAGGTAATTGCCATTTCAACAGGCGGAGGGATGATAGAAGTGATCGAAATTGATGGGACAAAGGTTTCTTTGGCCGGTGATTGTTTTTTGACCTTGATTTACGCGACCGATAAGCAAAAGCTGAAAACCTACTTACAACAATCCAGTATCTTCGAAGAGCTTGAAATCCAAACAGACGAAGGGGATTTTTTAGCAATCAAATCATCTGCATTCTTGAATGAAACCCTAATTGAGGAAATAAAGGCAATGGAAGGAGTTTCCCAAGTGAAACAGATCAAGCCTGTGCTTCCTGTCCTTACAGGAAAAAACCAAACCGTACCATTCATTACCTGCGATGAAATGATGGCATACAACCAAGACAAGAATTTGAGTCTTTGGGAATTGGCAGTCAGATATGAAAGTATCCGTGGCAATATTACCTCAGCAGAAGTGCTTGCCAAAATGGAACAAATCCGCATTATCCTCAAAAATGCGGTGGAAACAGGTTTGAAAGGAACTCAATTCGAAGACCGAATTTTGGGTCCTCAATCTGTGAAATTCAAATCCATGATGGAGGACAGAAAACTGATCAGCGGGGATGTTCTGAACCGGATCATCATGTATGTGTCAGCGATCATGGAAGTCAAAAGTTCCATGGGCGTGATCGTCGCCGCCCCGACCGCAGGTTCCTGCGGTGCGATGCCGGGTGCAGTTCTTGGGGTTGCAGATTCTTTGGGGCTTTCTGATGAGGAAACCGTCCAAGCTTTAATGATTGCAGGTTTAATCGGGGTGTTTATAGCGGCGCATTCCACCTTTGCAGCAGAAGTGGGAGGCTGTCAGGCCGAGTGTGGTTCGGGTGCCACAATGGCTGCAGCAGCGATTGTCCATTTGGCCGGAGGCAATTTAAACCAAAGTATTTCTGCAGCTTCGATGGCTTTGCAGAGTTCTTTGGGAATGATTTGTGACCCGATTGGGAACAGGGTAGAAGCTCCATGCCTCAACAGAAATGTGATGGCAGCCTCCAATGCGCTTTCCTGTGCCAATATGGCCTTGGCAGATTATGACCATCTCATTCCTTTGGATGAAGTCATTGAGACCATGTATGAAGTGGGAAAAAGTATCCCCAATACCCTGAGATGTACCAATCTCGGAGGATTGTCTATCACCAAGACGGCCAAGGAAATCGAGGCGAGATTGACGCAGAAGTATTTTTACAAGAATTGTTAATTTCCTCCCAATTGATGGATCGTATTCTGAATCAATCCTTTTAAGTCTTTGCCATCTTCATCCTTGATCCGGTATTGGATTTCCATTCCCCAAGTGGGTGTGATATCTGGAATGGTCAATTGGATTGATTTTTTGTCTTTACCCAATACTGCTTTGGTGACTGACAATGTTTGTTCATTGTAGTGTTTAGACCCATATTTTCTTGATCGCAACAGATCCCAGGTTTTCACTGTGAAGTGGGCTGTATCGGCGACACTTCGTGCATCCAATTCATCTGTAAAGCTTAACTCAATCCCTTTGGTAGTAGCTTTGATTCCCACAGGAATTACCATTGGCTGATCTACTCTTCGGATTCGGTAAAGCCCTCCCAACTGTGGTTGGGTGGAACCCCATGCCGACAAGCCACACATGTAAAGTTGCTCATCGCCCGGATTGAATCGGCCACGCATCACGCCGGTAGAAAACCTCGGTATCGGCAGTTCATAGATACCTCCCTGAACTTGCTCCCCTATTGTTTCATATGGGACGACAAAGACTTTTCCATAGCCATAGGAGAAGTTGAGCAGCTTCCCGTTCAGCGCTCCCCACTTTTTGCTATTTACCCACAAAAGTTCGGAGGGTGATTGGTCTCTTTCTCTATCCACCCATACCAAAGGTTGTTCCATGCCTGCTTCAGTGCTGTCAGCAGGTGGATTATAGCCAAACATATTCCCATAGAATCCGCCTTTTTTCACCCAATTGATCCTGTTCATGGGATTCCAATGACCTTCCTGATCAGTCACAATGAAAGTGCCGTCAGGATTGAGGCATACGCCGTTTGCAGCCCTGAATCCAGTAGCAATGATCTCGGTGTTCAGACCGTCTTTATTTACTTTGATCAACGTACCGTGCTGAGGCACTAATGCCTCCCTTGCATGCCTCGCGCTTTTTGCATAATATAAATTCCCTTCTTCATCTGCCTGCAGCCCCATCGCAAATTCATGGAAATGGTCCGTGACCTGATGGTCATTGTTGAAACTTTCATAAAAGTCGGTTTCCCCGTCTCCGTTGAAATCATGCAGTCTGACAATCTGATCTCTGCAAGTGACAAAAATTTCCTCGTTGATGACTTTGATTCCTAATGGCTGAAACATGCCTGAGGCAATACGTTGCCAAGAAAGTTTCCCCGAATTTTTGGTAAATCCTTCCACCATCCAAACATCTCCGTCGGTAGAACAAATCACACCTTTGTTGGGGTCTTTGAAAAAGTCAAGACCGCTCAACCTGAATTGATTCTTCCAAGGACTGTCAAAAGGAGGGTTCATGATATCTATCTGGAACGGCCCTTCTTGACTTCCCTGTTGGATTAAAGTTGTCAATTTTTGTGGATACCTCGCCGGTCCGCCTTTGATCAGCAGATTCAGATCTTCAGGAGGATTTGAAGTTTTGGCATATTGCTGAAGGCCATTCATTCCGGATTTGGCGATCAGGATTTTAATCTTCAAAGATGATGAAGGAACAAGTTCCATAACAGTAAACCCTCCCTCATTTTTCAAAACAGCACCTTCACCCACGAGTGCAACAGATGTCCCGCTAGGGGCAATTCTCATTTTCAGAAGTTTTTCAGAAGGAGAAATGTTCAAAGTTCTGGTTAAAACAGGTTGCTCATCCAAAGTTTCCAAACCGAATGTCTCCAATACTTTGGCATTCCCTACTGTGTAGGAAATGATGACCCTATCTCGGTATTGGTACAATCCTTTGTAATGCGCCCACTCCCGTGGCAATGGTCCAAACTTCCTTTTGTCTCTCGCTGTAAACCTGGGATCATCAAATTTCCCGGTATTTGGATTTGCCCAAGCAGGTGCCACGGGATTTTCAAAATGTAAATCTCCTGTGGTTCTTGGGGAAATATTGTGGCTTCCATTAAATAGGATAGCCTGCCAATCTATGAAACCTTCTCCAGTCCAAGCCCCTGCCACCCTCATCAGGTCATGGTCAAACA
Source organism: Aquiflexum gelatinilyticum (assembly GCF_024741135.1). Classification (GTDB taxonomy): domain Bacteria; phylum Bacteroidota; class Bacteroidia; order Cytophagales; family Cyclobacteriaceae; genus Cognataquiflexum; species Cognataquiflexum gelatinilyticum. The sequence goes on along the minus strand of NZ_JANSUY010000019.1, from coordinate 41,556 downwards.
TCATCCAGGCATTTCCTGCAGCCACTCCACCTTCTCCGGAATCGAGTCTGACGGCAATTCCTTTGTAGGCATAATTGGCATTGATCAGGTTTTCGTCAGGAAGTGGCGAAGGACCTGAGGACCTTTCTCTTTCAGGGGCATTCAGGCCAACTAATTCATAGGTATTGATCAGAAAGTTGCCATAGTCCATTTCAGCCCAGGGTTTGAATTCCTTTGGGGCAGGACCTGTGGTTGTTCCCGTGGGCAAGCCTCCCAAATAGGTTGAATCGATTTCAAAATACCGCTCCGAACTGTCTTTTTGGAGGTATGTTTCCCGCAAGTAATTGATGATGTCATACTTTTCCACCGGAGTCAAATTGACTTGGGGAGGCATGGACCCATATCCTCGGGTAAGGGTCTGATAGATCGAATAGGGATCTTTCCCCACTTTGAAGGTATCTTCCCAAAATTTGAATGCGGTAGGAATCGATCCCACCTGTTCCTGATTTCCATGGCAATTGAAGCAGATGTTGTTGTAAATATGTTCTCCGGTCCTGATGGATTCATCATGCCTGTCGCCCAATGCAGTGAGGAGGCCTTTATGGTCTATGTCTCTTTCATATTCGGGGAGGTCTGATTCCTTGAGGATAAATCCTGTCGGTGATTCTATTTCTTGGTTTTTGGGATTTGGATTGCATCCAAAAAGAAAGAGAAACAGCAGCAATGCTTGGAAAAAGGAAATGGGTTTATTCATTTTGCAGAGAAGTGGCTTTTGGATAATCCCTAATATATTGATTAGCAATTACTAAAAAAAGTTGACAGGCGAATCTGTTAAGAATCATTTCAGGGGTTTTAAGCCAAAGTGCTTATCAAAAAGTCATATATCCCTAGGTAAAGAATCAGATAAAAAAAAAGCCAGTCCTTAGAGACTGGCTTTTTTGAATATAGCTCACAAATTACAATTTCAATCCAAAGGTGAAATAAATTGTCCTGCCCTCCCCAGGCATAATTCCCGGTCCCGGGTAACCTCCCGCTCTTCTGGTAAAGTACATTTCATTGGTTAGGTTGTTGACTCCTGCCTTCAGGATATACTTTCTCTTTATATCCATGGAGGCAGAAATGTCCTGTACCCGGTAGGCAGGAATCAGTCCAACGGTAGAGGCAGCATTTGGCGCAACGGTGTTGGAAGCATCAGAAAATGCATCTCCGACATCGCTCAGCTGCCAGGTTACAGAAAACCTGTTGTATCGGTAGGTCACTCCGTATCGGTTGATTTTTCGGGGAGCATTTTCCACCCTGTTTCCTTTTAGATTGCCTTCGACGACAACACCTTCCCTAACCGAAGTCGTAGCAAAATCACCATACCTCGCATCGACAAAAGCAAGTGATGCAAAAAGGTGAAGGTAACCAAACTTAGACGTTTTGGTCAATGCTGTCACGGGGTCAAACTCCACATATCCTTCAAAGCCTTGGCTTACCGAGTTGCCCAAGTTAGTCCTAAACTGATTGATCGTGCCATCATTATTCTGTTGTGCAATGGTGCCAATCCTGTCTGCATAGTTCAGGTAAAAATACCCGACATCAAACTTCATCCAGTTCTGTACTGCTCCTCGGTATCCAAAATCAAAATTGAAACCCCTTGAATCCTGCAGGTTTTCATCGATAATATCAGTAGTGGCCGGCGGAGTAAGGTCAGAAATCAAAACAGGCCTATATGCTTGGGAAAAATTAGTATAAAACTCCATGGAAGGTGTGATTTTATACTCTGAACCAATTCCTACCAAAAGGAAATTCCTTGTTCTGTTTTGAGGTAGCAAAATCTGCTCTTGCTCATTGACGATATTAAACAACCCTTCCATGTTGGAAGAAATCCTTTCATACCTCAGCCCGGTGGTCAAAAGCCATTTGTTTGAAAACCTGAATACATTCTCAGCAAATGCTGCTTGATTGATATTGGTAAAATCAAAATCCCTTCTGAAAACACCTCCGCTTATAAGGTCAAAGTTCATTTCGGTACCATTGTCACCTGTACCTAATTGCTTTCTGTCAATAAATCCATTGAAATAGCGCAGTCCGGCTGCCAAGGTATTTGATTTGCCAAACAATGAATACTCGGTGATCATTCTTACTTCAGATCCATAGGTCGTGTAAAAATCCCTGTCTACCTGCCTGTTTCCCAAATCATCCTCTTGGTTGATGGGACGCATAAAACCCACAGAATTCCTTTCCGCAAAAGTCCCGAAAGCTTTCCAGCTCAGCTTGGTATTTTCAGTCAAGATATATTCCGCTGTCAATGCAGGAATAAACCAAGGTGTGCTGAACCAATTCCTTTCACGAGTGCTTTTTCTTGGATCACTATTGAACTGCTCATCTGTCAAACCACCAGGTTGTTGGCTTTCTGTAGTCATGTAGGTCATTTCGAGGCCGATCAAAAGGCGGTTGTTGGCGGCATAATTTACTTCCACATGTGCATGGTCAGTATTGAAATAACTGTTGTCTCGCCAGCTATTCCCTACCCTCTTTTGATAATAAGCGGTATAATTCCATTTACCTTCGGTACCTCCCAGGTAATTGAAAGTACTGAAAAGTCCATTGCTCCCTACAGTGTTTAATGTTTCGAAAGTAAACCGCTTGGATTTATCAGGCTTACGCATCACGAAGTTCATCAATCCTCCAAATTGCGAGCCATATTGAATAGAGGACGCACCCCTGACAATTTCAATCTGTTCCACTACTTCCATGGGAGGAGTAAAATATGCCTCTGGATATCCCATAGGATCAGGGGTAATGTCATATCCGTTCATCCTGACATTAAACTCCCAAGACCTGTTTGGATTTAAACCTCGGGCTGCAACTCCCAACTGTATGCCCGAACCGTCATTTTCCCAAATGGAAATTCCTGGCGTCCGGCTAAAAATCTGACGGCTATTGTTCATAGCAAGATTGGCATTGATCTCTCCCACCCGGATTACCTCATTTTTCTTTCCGGCATTTATCCGAAAACGGTCGACCTCAGGAAGCCGTTCTTGTCCCATGATTCCCCTGCTTACAGTAAATTCAAACGCATCCAAAGAAAGTGGCGCTTCCTTTAGGGTAATGTTCAGTTCTCGGTTTTCAGCATCTTTTATCGAAAAGGGAAGCTTGATTTCCTCATAGCCGAGCATGTTAACCTTGAGCACATAATCACCTTCAGGAATATCCCTCATCGTGTAGCTTCCTGAAAGATCAGATTGTACACCTCTCACTGTACCTTCTAAGATTAAAGCCACACCGGGAACAGCCTGATTGGTCTCATCCAAGACCTTTCCTTTCAACATATTCTTTTGGGCAAATGAGACATTCATCCCTATTAACAATGCACTTACTATCGAAAAAACAAGTTTCATTTTATAACTATAGTATTTATTTGGATTAATTTTAAATAAGAATACAATATTAAGAAATGACAGTTTTTTATCCAAAATTTATTTAGATCAATTCTAATAAAAAATTTATTTATGTGTTTGATTTGTTCCAATCCAGAAACAATCTGTTCATAAACGCACATATATATCAATCCGTTTTTTGATTTAACTTATTGATTAACGGATTATTAAAAATTAGGAGCAAAATTTGAAGAAATATTTTTATCCATTTCGATGGAAAAAAAATTCTAAACCAACTATAATTCTTAAAAAAATGAAACCAACTATTTTTCGGGAAAAAACCCTAGGAAGTCTTTCAAATCCGCCGGAAACACATTCCCTCCCGCTTCAATTAAATACAAGGTACAAATCCCCCAAAAACAGGAAAAACCTGCGTTTTCTACCTATTGTCGTCATTACATCCTTATTGGCATGTAGTCCCGGAGATGATCTTTTACCTCAATATCCATTAGAACAAATGGATCATCAGATTGATTTTAGAGTCGCAAAGGCTAAAGATTACAGTGAAGAAATTTTTGACGGTACAAAAGCCTCTCTTCAACTGACTTTATCTCTTGAAAACATGGAAGATGGCAAAAACACCATCCTGTGGGATACCGCATTCAACCTTCGCGAACTGAGGGAATTTCCAAATCCAGATTCACCTCTGCTTTTCCAAAAAAATATTTCCGAAATGGTAAAGGCAAACGAAGTGCTCAGGTTTTCCCATATCATCAGGTATTTTGACAGAAACAATGCTACTTGGATGGAAGCAAAAGGAGAAACCATTCCTCGGGACCAAACCATTGTGACGCTAGAAATAGACCTTTAGGACATCAAAATGTCGATATATAATATTCTAACCATTTTAGTTTCAATTGGGAAAATTATGAACAGATATTTCATCATACTCTTTTGCTTTCTTCTTTTTGCCGGTTGTGGCCAAGTTAATTTAGCCCTGCGAGGTGACTATTGGCAAGGACATGAAAGCTTGCCTGTCCAAGGTCGAACCGGGCTTTTGATCAACCAAAAATTAGCTTTTGGGGATTTCCACACCACAGATGTTAACCGCTCTTGGACCAAAGGCACTAACAGCTACGCCGGATTTGGTATCGGTAGCCCTGTCACAGGGGAGTATTTGAATATTATCGGGAGAGAGTATATTGACAGAAAGCAAACAATCCGATTTGACCTTTCAGATGGAGGACAGCAAGCTTCTTCTGTTTTCTGCGTTTCCCGATTCCAAGCAGCCGACCTCATGATCGGTAACGACCAAGGGCCTCTTTCTTTTGGAATAGACTTGCTTGAATTAAAAAACGGGAATTCGTCAAGTATCTATTTTGCACAGATCTATTCCGGTAACACCTCCGAACCTTGGCAACTGATTTTGGACAACGACAGGGTTCAGCGACAACCCAAAAATCAGGGAGGAATAGTTTCCCTAAGCAGCGGAGAATACTACAGTATTTACCCGGTGACTAGTATCCTGAATCAAAATGGAAAAGCTATGGAAATGCCTTTTGGGTCCATTGGGCTGGAAATTCGTGACCCTTCGGGCAGGCCTCTTGCTGCGGTCAATCTTGCCGACAAAGGTCAAGTCTATTTTGTACAGGGATTGGGAAAAGAAGAAAGGTTTTTGATGGCAAATATCTGCACTGCCCTGCTGCTGCAGGAAGTGATTGGCTAAAAATCTCTATTCGTTTCCTGACTTAGAAATACCACAATTGATCGAATACTCAATCCTTAAACCAACTATTCTTAAAAATGAAACCTACTATTTTAAATCAAGGCCCTGCCTTCTCTAAATTGATCAAGGCATTTGTCTTCTTGATAGGAAAGTGCAAAGCCAACAAGGTATTTTCCCAAGGCAGGATATGGGCAGTTTTACCTGTGATGATACCCTTCCTACTCTCTTCCTGCAATGAAGACATGGACGCACCTACTATTGTGACAATAAACCACCATGTGCTCAAAGAAGCATATCCCGTCCATCGGCACCAAACCTATCTCCTTGACCTAAACGAAGACGATATCCCGGATTTTTCGATCAATGTCATGTCTGTGGGGTTTGATCAGGGAGTCAGGGAGTATTTTCAGATTAATTCTCTCAGAGATTCGAAGGTAATTTTGACCAACGAAGAGATCGCCCCGTTGACTTCAGGTCTGGAAATCAGTGAAGCATCTGCAATTGAAGGATCATCGTGGAGTGTGTTTACCGGTTCCATGATGGTCAGGACCATAACCGAGAATCAGCCTGACCAATGGTCGGGTCCGTGGGCACCTGACGGGGATTATTTTGTGGGTCTCAGTGTAAGAGTCAACGGTGAATACCATTATGGATGGGTAAAATTGCAGGCAGATAAAGAATCCCACGCAATGTTCATCCAGGAATATGCATTCCAGACTATCCCAAACCTACGGATCAAGGCCGGACAAAGAAAATGAGGAATATAACTTGCCTTTACGGCAATCTTTTCTTTTGAAATGGGAGTTAATTAAACATTGATTTATACTTTATATGAATTAAGATATGTTTCATTATTATTTCTAATATGTTTTTTCTTCATGGAAATAAAATTGCAATGCTACATACCTCTTCGGGTCTGTAGGAATCAAATCTTGATTTAAAAAACGGCCACGTGGCCGTTTTTTTTGTTTACAATAAAAACGCATTTTGCACGGTATTCTTTACATCCATCATCACCTATGAAAATCTTCCGATCCAGGCTTTTCCTGCTCTTTCACTTTTTAATTTTTTCTTGTGACTCCCCATATGATCATTCAGGTTGGGATACCTCAAAGGTCCAAATCGTTCGCGATGAATTTGGAGTGCCGCATATTTTCGGACAAACAGATTCCGATGTCGCCTACGGTTTGGCTTGGGCACATGCCGAAGATGATTTTGAAACTATCCAAAAAACATTGCTTGCCGGGAAGCGAATGTTGGGAAGGGTTTATGGTCAAGACGGAGCTGCGGTGGATTTTTTTGGACATTTACTCCAAACCGTTGAAATCGCAGAGGCCAAATATGAATCGGCCTATTCAGAGGAATTCAAAGCGATTTTAGAAGCCTATGCTGCCGGAATGAATGACTTTGCATTGGCACATCCTGAAGAAGTTTTATTCGAAAAAGCCTTTCCTGTCAATACCAAAGAAATAACGGCGGCATATATTCTCTCCCTTGCACAGATGTCAGGAGCAGATCGGGCGGTTCAACAAATCGTCTCCGGAAAAGTAGAAACCGTACCATTTGATGCCGATCCAAAAGGCTCAAACGCAATTGCCATTCACCCTTCCCGAACGGACTCAGGTGAAGCATTTCTAGCCATCAATTCCCACCAACCCCTGGACGGACCTGTAGCTTGGTATGAAGCACACCTCCATTCAGAGGAAGGATGGAATATTCTTGGGGGACTTTTCCCGGGTGGGGCGATGATTTTTCACGGAGTAAATGAAAATCTTGGATGGGCACACACGGTTAATTTCCCCGATCTCTTGGATCTGTACCAATTGGACATCAATCCAAAAAATGAGGATCAATACCAAGTAGATGGGAAATGGCTGGAATTGGAAGAAGAAACAGTTTGGCTTCGTGTAAAACTCTGGGATTTGATCACGATTCCCTTTCCAAAGAAAATCTGGAAAAGCATTTACGGTCCTACCTTGGTTACTGAACAAGGAACATTTTCAATCCGCTTGGGTGCCTTGGAGCGAATCGGAGCGCCGGAGCAATGGTGGAGAATGAACAAGGCCAAGAATTTTAAAGAGTTCAGCGAAGCCATGTCGCGGATGGAACTGACAAGTTTCAATATTGTCTATGCCGACAAGTATGATACAATTTTTTATGTCAGCAATGGCCTGATCCCTGTAAGAGATCCATCCATAGATTTCACCGGAACAGTGGCCGGAAACACCAAAAAAGCCTTGTGGACCAAGTACCATGACTTTGAGGATCTGCCACAACAATACAATCCTGCTTCGGGATTTTTGTTTAACACCAACCATTCTCCTTTTAAGGCGAGTGGATCGGCTGACAATCTCAATTCGTACAATTACCCCAAATCCATGGATTACCTATTGCGGGACAATAACCGATCGACCCGATTCCGTGAATTGATGCCCGACACGGGGAGGATTTCCTACGAGCGTTTCAAAGAAATCAAATATGATGGACAATTGCCCGAAAAACTGGCTTTCCGTACCAATATGGAATCTTTTTTTGGCCTAAACCCAAGCAAATATCCCGAAATCGCAAAGCAGATCGAAACCATCAACAACTGGGACAAACGCTCAGGAATCGAAAGTGAAGGCGCGGCAGTTTTTGCTTTTGTATACTACTATTGGTGGGACAAATTTGCTGAAAATGGGAGGAGTTGGGAAACCATACTTACAGAAGAAGAATCTGTGGAAAGTCTCAAAGCTGCCAAAAATCATTTTAAAACCCATTTTGGAAAGGAATTGGTGACTTTGGGAGAATACCAAAAACTCGTAAGAGGAGACAAGGCGCTACCGCTGCAGGGAATCGACGATGTGATTACAGCCATGCGTTCATTGCCTTGGGAAAACGGGATGAGAAAAGGAACACAAGGAGAATCTTACATTATGATGGTCCGCTTCGGTGCGGGATTTCCAAAGATCGAAACCATCAATGTCTTCGGAGCAAGCAATGACCCTGACAGCCCCCACTTTGATGATCAGATGGAACTCTTTCTTGATCAAAAGCTGAAACCGATGACTTTGGATAAGGCCGAGGTCCTGAAAACAGCGAAAGAGATTTATAATCCGGGAGGTAAGAAGTGATTTGATTTTTGCCTTCCGGTGAGGGAAAAAAACTTTCAAATTACCACATATCAGCAAGACCTCATTCGTCACCTTTTGGAATGGATAATTCAACCAATCCTTATCTTTGAAATTCATAATAAAACAATCAAATCATGTTTGAAGGCCCAAGCTATCCTAATGCGTTAGATGAATCGGTTTTTGAGGAATGGCTCGCAAAAGGACGAATGAGCAAGACACCATTTGCCTATCTATTGGTCATTTGGGATGAACTTGACCGTACCTACATCCCGGTTTATATTGAAGAGCGGAGCGAACTGAAAAATTTTGCCCGCTATGGTCAGGCTCCCGACCATCAACTTTTGGTAGCTGCTTACGACCTGTATTCTGAGACAAGGGTGGTGTAGGGGAGATTGTCAAAAGGTTTTGGAATCTGAGGACACTGCCTCTAAAAATAAAACTATTGTTTAAAAACCTTTCCGGGAATCAAGAAAGGAGTATTTCTGCAGGAATTTTCAACTCCTTGTGAAATAGTTTGGCCAAATCCAAAGTAAGTGGCTTTTTACGGTTTAAAATCATTGAGATATAACTTTTACTCCCAACCTTCCCTACCAAATCTTTGTTTTTCATTCCCAATTCATCCATCTTTAATTTGATCGCATCTATGGGATCGGGTAATGGGATGGGGAAGTTTCTATCTTCATAATCCTTGATCAATAACAGCGCTACTTCTACTTGCTTCCCTATAGCAGTATCAGGAGTTATTTGTTTGTTAAACATTTCATCTATCCAATTCAAATATTCCTCATATTGAACATCAGACTTAATTATTGTCAGTTCCATATTATTTGTTCTTAAAGACTATTGATGCTACATCTATTTTGTCATATTCTTTATGGGTACCAAACCATTTGATTTGAACAACTTTGAAATCAAAGACAAACCTCACAACTAAGCGGTACTTGTTGCCCATAATATTGAATACTACTCTATCGTCGCCAACAAGACTTGCATTTCTATAAACACTTTTTAAATCGTTGAAACTTTTAAACTCCGACTTTAGGATTTCATGATACCATTCAAACAGTGCAGAGGCTGCCTGAGGGTATTTTATGGAATATTCCAAAAGAGTTTTTCTTGTGACAATATTAAACACAGTCAAAATTACAAAAAGTTCACTAAAAGAAAACTTTAAAGATATATTTTTAATGTTACTTCCATGAAAAATATATCCTAACCACTTCAACAATTACGGCAGTCACAATAGCAATCCAGAACCACTTTTTTTGGGTATCTATTTGTAACTGAAGATTTTCTATTTCAAGATCATATTTTTTTTGATCTCTTTCTTCCTTTATTTTCTCCTTCTCCTGTTCTTCTTTTTTAAAATGTAAAAATTTAGAATAATCATCAAAATGAATAGAGTTGGGTGAAGGTTATATAAAATTACTATTCTTTTTTGGTTCTGAAGTTAATAGACCTTCATGCACTAAAACTTCAATGATAAATTTTACATCCTTAATTCTTCTAGGATCATTTTGTTGATTTGGCGTCAAAATGACCTGTGCAAACATTTCATCAGGTAGACCTCCTATTTCTTTGGCCTTTGCAAAAATTTTTTCTGCTAATTCTATTTGAGACTCATCCGTATTTGTATAATTCTAAAATATCGAAATCATGAATTTTTATAATTGCGTTTTCGCCATTTTCCTCTATTATGGATTATACTTTTGTAGCAAATTTGATATCTGCTACTTAATATAAGTAATACTCAATCTCTCTACGAAAGACCTTTCTTGGGCGATTGTCAATAAATTCTTTTTTTTCTATCCAATTGCCAGTTGTATCATAAATATAGGTATAGGTTGTTGTTTTGAATTCTCCAGTATTCAAAGAGATATTTTTTTGACTGGTAATATTATCTTGCTCATCGAGTAGATTTTCAGTGAGATAAACTTGTCCACTTTTGAAGTGGGTTATCAAGACCTTATTAGGTGTCCTGAAAATTTCATCTTGATAAAAATTGATGGTCAAATTTTGTAATCTGGAAACATTGCTGTAATCCTCTTTTCTTATGATTCTTCTTTGGGCATCCATTTCGAAGAAAGATTTACTAATATAAGAACTATCACTGTTGATGGTGATAAATTCTTCGGTCCTGTTTTCTAGTTTATAGTGATAGATTCTTTGGAATTCACCTTTTCGTTTTTCAACAACAGTAGTTAAGCTATCAAAAGGATAAGTATATTCGAAGGTTGCTGTATCAGAACCGTCAATTGCATCAAAAATGTAAGATTCTTTGGCAAGCCGATGTTCTTCATCATAGTCATAGGTCCAAATCCCAGAAGGAATTAGCTGATCTTCCCTAAGTTTCAATTCAGTTTTTTCAAGAAGCCAACCTTGTATATCGAATTTATGGATATAATTATGCATGCCAAAAAAGTCGAACTTTAGCAGGTTAATGCTGTCGGATTCAATACTTATCGGTTCATAAGCTGTGTGTTTAATAGTTTTGACAGCCCCTTTTAAGTTCATCTTATCCACATGTTTTATCGAATTTGTTCCGTTTTGGCAGAATGAAAACCGGGGGAAAATCAGGATCAGTGAAAGTAAAAACCATTTTTTCATACCCTATATTTCCTAAATTAAAAACTTTGTTCAAAGTTATTTGAGTGAAAATATTTGTTTATCAAATCAAAGGAATAGTGAAATGGATTTATTTAACTGCCATAACGTTTGAAGTTGCGGCTTTCGGCACGCTAAAAAGTTGCACGCATTTTGAACGCAAGTGAGAAAAAAGCACCAAAATCAGCACTTTTATCCATCCCATGCATTTCGCCATTTTTGAGGCGACCCAACCCGCTTAAAAAGGAAAAAGACCTCAGAATCACGTTCTGAAGCCCTTTTTAAACGAAAAAACCTCAGATTTCTCTGAGGCTTTTGCTCCCCCTCTAGGGCTTGAACCTAGGACCCCATGATTAACAGTCATGTGCTCTAACCAACTGAGCTAAGGAGGAATTTTATTGATTTTATTAGACCCTTTGGTCTAAGGTGATGCAATATTAGCAGGTTAAGCCATTTTTTCCAAACTGACTCCACAAAAAAATTGGAATAATATCAACTGCAACTTAATTATTCCTATAAATCAGGGACTTATTTTTATTTTTTATCCCTACACACACTTCTTATTCCTTCGCCTCCCCCACTTGCTTTACCAAAAGCTTGTTATAGATGTAGGTAACTCCCAAAACCATCAAGCCAGCAATCACCGCCAACAAAACATTATAATAAGCCGGGGCAGACAAAGTCAGTCTCAGGAATATCGTCGCCAAAGCAAAGGAGGAATACCTGAAAAGGTTATAATACTTGGTCGTGTACCTCAGTGAAAAAAGAAGGATAAACACATCCGTAAATATCAACAGTGTATAAAACAGCTTGATGCTGTAAATAAACTCATGGGTCTGATAGGCCGTGAAAATGTCATAAATCCCCAAAAGTATAAATGAAACTGTCAGGTAAATGGACATCAGCTTTTTGATGGATACAAATCCTTTTTGCTCTTCGTATGTCCTGGTAATTCGGATATGTTTTTGTGCCCGATAAAAAAGCCCTGTGATCAAAAAAATCAGGACCGCTCCAAAGGCATCGGACACAATGGGGAGTAGTTCCATCAAAAACCCAACCTCCCAGGTCATGTCTCCCAGATAATGCCCAAACTCCTTGAATGCATCCCTCAGCAAGAGTAAGGAAACAATCTCAAACTGCTTTCCTACAGAATCCGCGACAGACTTTGGAATCAGAAAAATCAATCCCAACACTTCAAATACCAAAAGCACATTGAAGGCCAATTCAATTGCATAGAATGCAGAGAATTTTTCTCCAAAATAAGCGATATCGAGATATGAAAGTAAGCCCATCAACAGACCTCCTACAAAAAACATCACGACTATATTGCTGATCCATTTGGATACGGAGTCACTTTCCCAGTGTTCATCCAATAAATCGAAAATTCCAATCTGCCAATCAAAAAACCTCTTTAACATACCTATACAACCTCAATTTTCAAATTTGGTTATCAGCCACTTATGCCTACCTCTTCCCGTTCATATTCCAATTATCCAATAAAAATAACCAAAAGCCAATCTTGAGGAAGGAGATAAAAATCACATATTTTTTTATTTATATTGAGATAAAAAGAAGGCTCTTCTTCAAAAACCCAACAACCAACAAAAAAACCAATCTTATGAATCATAATATCAACAGGCGGGATTTTGTCCGCTACTCTGTCCTAACTGCCCTAGGACTACAATTTTTACCTTTCCAAGGCCTCAAAGCCGCCGCATCTGACAGGGTCAGGATAGCACATATCGGCCTTGGCGGAATGGGTTTGGCGCATATGAATTGGTTTGCAAACTTACCCGAAGCAGAGATCGTCGCCCTCTGTGATGTTGATGAAGAACACGCCAGGGAAGCTTTGTCCCAACTCAAAAAAATCCATCCTGACACCAAGGCCCAGATTTATACTGACTTCAGAAAAGTCTTGGAACGCAATGATATCGACGCTGTCACCATCGCCACTCCGGACCATTGGCATGCACAGATCGCTATTTTGGCATTTCAAGCAGGCAAAGATGTCTATGGAGAAAAGCCCCTTTCCTACTCGCTGAGGGAGGGACAGTTGATGTTGGCTGCGCAAAAATCAAACAACAGGGTTTTTCAGTTGGGCACGCAGATCCATGCCGGAGACAATTACCACCGAGTGGCCGAGATCATCCAATCCGGGGAGTTGGGCAGAATCAAAACTGTCAGGCTATGGAAAACCGGTGAACCTCCTCTCATCGAAAAACTCAACTATCAGACCCCTCCACCTAACCTGAATTGGGACATGTGGCTAGGACCTGCCCCCTATTCAGAATACGCCCCTGAAAAATGTCATTTCACTTACCGATATTTTATGGAGTATTCGGGAGGTGTTTTTCAGGACTTTTGGTGCCATATTGCAGATGTGGTGTGGATGTCCATTGCGCCTACCGGCTTGAAATCCATATCAGCAAAAGGTGAAAAATCGGAAGGCGTAGGCGATACCCCAAAATGGATCGATGTGGATTTCAAATTCAAAAAACTCAAAATCCATTGGACCTCCACGCCTCCACCGGTTCAAGGTGCCGACAAAATGGGAATAGGTGCTTATTTCGAAGGCACAAAAGGAAATCTCATCTGTGATTACAGTACGATAGCCATCCACATGAATGGCCAAACATTGACTGATATTCCAGAAATCGCCAAGTCCATCCCAAGATCTCCAGGCCACCAACAGAATTTCCTCGATGCCGTCAAATCCCGTCAGCAACCTGAATCCAATCTTGAATATGCGAGAGGAATGACCCTTCCAATGCATTTGGCATTGATTTCATACAAACAGGAAAAATCTTTGAAATGGGATGCCAAGAAAGAACTGTTCCTAAAAGATGGCGGTGCCAATGAATTGTTATTCAGACCATACAGGGAAAAATGGAACCTGATCGGTGCTTAATCCTAAAAATAATTAACATCTTAATATTCACTCAAAAAAGAACCATCCAACCTCTATGGAAAAATTTTCAATATCTGTCAATGGCAAAAAGCAGGAAGTGACCGCAGATCCGGACATGCCGCTGCTTTGGGTTTTAAGGGATTTGCTCTCGATGAAAGGGACCAAATTCGGTTGTGGTCAGGCACTTTGTGGAGCCTGCACGGTACATTTGGACGATGAAGCCATCAGGTCCTGCAGTACTCCAATCTCTACAATTGGTAGCAAAAAAGTAACTACGATCGAGGGTCTTGATAAAGAAGGCCATCACCCTCTTCAAGACGCTTGGGTGGAACATATTGTTCCCCAATGCGGATACTGCCAAACAGGTCAGATCATGAATGCTGCAGCCTTACTTAAGAAAAACATAAGTCCGACTGTTGCAGAAATCGAAGAAGCCATGGCAGGAAACCTCTGCCGCTGCGGCACCTACAACCGGATCAAAGAAGCCATCATCACTGCATCCGAAGCACTTTACTTAAAACATCAAAGTATATGATGCCGAACTTCCCGTTTTTAAAAAACAAAAAAGCTGAAGACAAAAGCGAAGTCTTTGTTCCTTCACGCAGGGATTTCTTGAAACTCAGTTCTCTGGCCACAGGAGGATTCCTTTTGGGAGTCAATTTCCAATGTGCCGGACCCAAAGGTGAAACCATCACTTTTGCCCCCAATGTATTTGTCAGCATCACTTCAGACAATGAAGTCATCATCGTAGCACACCGTTCTGAAATGGGTACGGGCATCCGCACCACATTGCCACAGATCGTTGCGGATGAATTGGGAGCGGATTGGTCCAAGGTGAAAATTGTGCAGGCCATAGGCGATGAAGAAAAATATGGCAACCAAAATACTGACGGATCATTTTCCGTCAGGATGTTTTATGAGCCCATGCGAAAAACCGGAGCTACGGCAAGACACATGCTTATCGCTGCAGCAGCCAAAAAATGGGAAGTAAGTCCCGCCGAATGCCATACGGAAAATTCGCAGGTCCTCCATTCTTCAGGCAAGAAGATCGACTTTGGAGATTTGGTAGCTGAGGTTAAAGACATGCCATTGCCTGATCCGGAGAGTATCACTTTAAAGGAATTTTCAAGCTATAAACTGATCGGTAAAGACGTCGCCATCTATGATGCAAGAGACATTGCCGCCGGAAAAGCTGTTTTTGGAGCCGATGTAAACCTGCCGGGAATGCAGGTAGCTGTGGTCCGGAGAAGTCCGGTCATCGGTGCCAAAGTCATTTCCTTCAACGATACCAAAGCCTTGGCAGTACCAGGAGTAAATAGGGTAGTCAAGATCGAAGGTGCGGGAATTCCTCCGGGATTGGACAAACCTCTTGAGGGTGTTGCCGTCATTGCCGACAATACCTGGGCTGCGATGAAAGGACGGGAAGCGTTGGAAATAGAATGGGACTTGGGGCCAAACCAAACTTACAATTCTGCCAAACAGTTGGAAGAAATGCTTCAAAGTACTGCCAAGGACGGTAAAGTCAGAAGGGAAAGAGGCAACTTCTTGGCAGCGCAGAGGGCAGCAGGAAAGGTTTTGGAAAGAACTTATCTGGCTCCCTTCTATGCACATGCCACCATTGAGCCCCCTGCTGCCATCGCCCATTATCAGGGAGACGGCATCTGTGAAATCTGGGCACCCACCCAGCATCCACAATGGGCAAGACAGGCAGTGGCAACAGCATTGGATCTTGATCTAGACAAAGTAAAGATGAACATTACTTTGCTCGGAGGAGGTTTTGGAAGAAAATCCAAGCCTGATTTTGTGGTGGAAGCAGCTATCCTTTCAAAGGCTGCTAAGTCACCGGTGAGGGTTCAGTGGACCAGAGAAGATGACCTGCATTTTGACTTTTTCCACTCACACAGTGCCCAAAGGATCAAAGCAACGATTGACAAAGACGGAAACTTCACCGGGTGGAACCACCATACTGTTTTTCCAGCCATCGGGGCAACAGGCAGTACTACCGAGCTTCATCCCTCTGATGGTGAATTGGGTTTGGGCTGTACGGATTTTCCTTATGATGTACCAAATATTAAAATTGAAACCCACGAATCAACAGCCCATACCAGAATCGGATGGCTGAGGTCGGTGAGCAATATCCACCACGCTTTTGCCATCGGATGTATGATGGATGAAATCGCTGAAGCACGAGGTATCGATCCTGTAAAGCACGCCCTTCAGATGCTCGGTGAGGACCGCAATCTGGAGTTCAAACCTGAAACTGACGGGAAATATGAAAACTATGGCGAACCGATAGAAACATTTCCATGGAATACAGGAAGGATGAAAAAAGTGATTGAAAGGGTTGCCAAAGAAGCAAATTGGGACCAAAAACTGGCAGAGGGAAAAGCGGTTGGCTTTGCAGCGCACAAGAGCTTCCTGACCTATGTTGCTTGTATAGTGGTAGTGGAAAAAGACGGTTCGGGCAAAATCTCCATCCCTGAAGTCTTCTATGCGGTGGATTGTGGTATAGGGGTGAATACAGACAGGATCCGCTCGCAGTTTGAAGGCGGGGCACAGTTTGCGACAAGTTTGGCGACCACTTCAGCCATCACTTTCGAAAATGGAATCCCACAGCAAAAAAACTTTGATGGCTATCAGATAATCCGGATGCCCCAATCGCCCAAGAAAATCCATGTCCATATCATAGAGAGTATGGAAAAACCAACCGGTGTTGGCGAGCCTCCGGTCCCTCCTTTCATCCCGGCCTTGTGCAATGCGATGTACAAGCTGACTGGCGAAAGGATCTATCAGCTGCCTTTTAAGGCTTAATTCTTTTCCAAGACCTTTGAGGTTTCAAAAAAACCTCGAAGGTCTTTTTCATTTCCGGCTCATGTACCTTTTTCATCAATACAGCACTGTTAGCATCGGAATTCAGTAACCGGGAATTCATTTCAAAATCTATTCAAGAAGGCAAGAAGCTTTTTTTCATAGTCATTCGTGAATTGAAAATATTTACCTGAATTTATCGACTATTAACTAAGAATAACAAAAATTATTTTTTTACCTTTAAATGTAAATTCATTTTAGGTCGGTCTTCCCATACATAACTTTCTCACCATGCTTCAGAAAAACATCCTTTTCCTATTATTGTCGATTTGCACCGTATGTATTATGTCATGTGAACCAAAGGAAGAACCTGTGGTCGAGGTCTCTGAGAAATGGGAAATCGCTGGGTCGTTCAAAGAAGGCCTGTCGCATGCCAAAGAGATCAATGGAGCACTCTTTGCTTCCTCTAGGTCTGGGGTTTATGCCGATGCCAAAACCCAAGGCTCGGCAAGTGATTTCAATGATCTAAGTCTTTTCATACAAGGCGAGATACCATATAGGCTACCCCTGTCAGAGAAATTGATGGTTGCAATCAATACAGCCGAAGTTTCGATCCTGCCTGCCGGAAGTACCCGCCAAGATGACGCTTTGGTCTTGAATATGCGTGAAATTGACCCTAAATTTACTGGTTTTCATTTTTTGCATTATTACCTATGTGAGCAAATCAGTATCAATGCAAATGGGAATATTCTTGTCCCTTACCGGTCAGCAAAGGATGGAATTCAGAAAAATACCCCCGATTTCTTGTTGCTCAAAACATTGGTCAACGATGGGAAAGTTACGATTCTGGAACAAAAACTGATCAAAGAAGAGCATTTCCTTGGAATTGCCACCATCCGCATCATGAAGAATTTTCCCGATTTTACGCGGGTCACCATTGATGGCAAGACCTTTGACATCGACAGTGAAGGAAACTTGGAACTGCGTTTTGAGAAATTTTCTAAGTCGGTACAGGTCGGCAATGAAATCATCACATTTGCACAATTAGGTCCATTGGACAGCAACGATTTTGAAGTTTACAAATCCGACCTTTCGGGAGAGAATAACGAGCTGATCGGCAGCTATGGTTCGGTGGAAATTTCAACTTTGGACAAGTTTTTGTTAACCCAAATGGCCGATGATATTTACAGTGTCGATGGAGTTATTATTTTAAGGCATCTCGACCGTATCTACCGAGTGACAATGAACAGCCAAAAGATCGCTCTAATCGAGTTAGAGAATGATGGCATGGGAAATGGTTATATCACGTCTGTCTTACAACTTGACGATGAAACTGTCTTTGCCACTACTTTGTGTGATAGAGGCGAGATTATAAGCTGCGGTGGCTTTACCAAATCCATCGAAAACTTCTTCAAGCCAAAGGCAATCAAGCCTATTTGATGACGATTACACCCCATCAGTAAAAGGCTTCCGAACGGAAGCTTTTTTTGTACAATCCTATTTTTGACGCGTACTCCTACAATTGACGTAATGTTACATACGGTCGCCGAAGCCGGGAAAAGCCCAAGAGGAAAATCTTCAACGTCTGAATAAGTAATATAATAGTGAAAAACCTCAAAGGCTTCCCTTCCCTATCGGCGTCTCGTCACATTCCACCTCGCCGACTACATATTGTAGTCCGTTCAAATAGAACCTGAGCAAATCCGGATTTTCAAAACTCTGCGCATTGTGGGAAGGTGAGCAATACATCACTTTTCCTTTGCCCTGCGCACGGATCCAAGCCACGTAAGTTTTCCCTTCTGTCAAAGGATTTTTCTGATCGGTAATTTCTGCGTTGTTGAAATACAGCAAAGGCTTGAAATCCAAATCTGCATAGGCATTTTTGTAAAAATAAGGTTCATCGACATGGTTGAAACCTGTGGCGGGAAATGCCTGCACCAAAAGATGCTTTGGATCCGCTAACCTAATCTGAATGGCTTGCTGTGGCGGGTGGTAATCAAAACTTGCTCCCACCAACTTGCTGAATGCGCGGGAATTGTTTTGGGTCGTCACTGCCCCATGAACCAATAATAAACCTCCACCATTCTCTACATATTTCAATAAATTCTTTTCCAATTGAAGCGCCTTATTCATCAATCCCGCACTGTCAGCATCTGAATCCGCTCGGAGTTTATCCCAAAAAAGGTTGCGGTGATCTCCTTTTGAGCAGGTGTTGTTGAGTACGATGGCGTCATATTTAGCTAGGTTTTTTGCTTCAAACATGCTGATATCCTTACTTCCTGTGACCTCAAAAGCACCACTCTTTTCAGAAATTATCTTGATCATTTGCTCCGTATGCGGAATCACCCAATGTTCATATCCTGTATGAAGGGAGAAAACAAGGATTTTCTTTTTCTCAGAAAAATGAAAAGTAGCTTTCTCCGGAGCAAGACTATATATCTTTTCCTTCCAAGTTTGGTCCTGCTTTACTTCAGGAAGGTCCTGTCCCTGGGCCCAAGAAATCTGAAGCATAAGAAGAAATGCTAATACAATCTTTTTATTCATTTGTGAAATCGTATAAACGGTGGGTAAATTTTTTAAGGAATTTGATAAATTACACCTCCCAATAACCTAAAAACCAATGATATTCAAAAGACTTTTCTATATCAGCTTAGCCTCATTTATTTTTATCGGCAATGCTTTTACCCAAAATATAATAATGGAAGAAACTTCAAACGGAATAGATTTTAAAGCAGCCGGCCAACTCCTTTTGACTTATCAGACTGCAAAAGCGGAAGTACCCGCCGGTGTCAAACCTGAGTTCAGCAAATCCGGATTTATCCATCCCCTTGCCTCCCCCTCGGGTCAAGTACTTACAAGAATACAGCCGCCGGATCACTACCACCATTATGGCATTTGGGGGCCATGGACCAAAACCACTATAGAAGGAAGGGAAGTTGATTTTTGGAACCTTGGAGATGGAAAAGGCCGGGTGGATTTTGAAAAAGTCATTTCCAAAAAGACAAATTCCAAGTTTTCAGAATTGGTAGTCAGGCAAAACCACATGGACTTATTGGCTCCAAAAGGACCACAATTGGCGCTCGAGGAAGACCTTTCCATCCGGGTTTGGAACAAGGAAGGAGAAAGGTATCTTATCGATTATTCCACGACAATCTCCACACCATTGAAGTCAAGTGTCATTTTGGAAGCTTATCGATACGGTGGCGGAATAGGTTTTCGTGCTACGGAAAAGTGGGACCACACCAAAAGTACTATTTTGACTTCCGAAGGAAATGACAGAAAATCCGCAGACGGGACATTTGCCAAGTGGCTGATCATCCAAGGTGAAAGTTCAGCGCCTTCTGGCCAAAGCGGCATCCTTTTTCTCAGCCATCCTGACAACAGGTCACACCCCGAACCGATGAGGGTTTGGCCGGAAGATTCCAATGAAGGAAAAGAAAATGTCTTCCTCGAATTTTGCCCCATCCGTCACGAATCCTGGGAAATCCTTCCAGGCAAAAAATACACACTCCATTACAGAATGGTCGTCTTTGACGGAAATATGACTCCTGAAGAAGCGGAAGAATATTGGAAATCCTTCTCAAAAAAATGACCACAATCTAACCTTAGTTCCTCCTCATGAAAAGAAGAAACTTTATTATAAACAGCGCCATGGCCTCAGCAATTATCGGATTTCCTACGATCGTCCCATCTTCCGTTTTTGGGAAAAATGCCCCAAGCAACAAAATCAACATCGGGCAAATAGGATGTGGAAGGATCGCTCGGGAGCATGACCTGCCCGGGACATGGCAACATGATGTGGCAAGGATAGTTGCCGTCTCGGATGTGGACAGCAAGCGGATGCGTGAAGGAAAGGAACTGATCGAGCAGTTTTATACCAAAAAAATGGGCAGTCCATATCTTGCCGTGAAGCAATATGCAGATTACCATCAGATGCTCCAAGACAAAGACATTGATGCCGTCATCATCAGCACGCCGGATCATTGGCATTCCCAACCTGCCATGGAAGCGGCTTTGGCTGGCAAGCATATTTACCTCCAAAAACCAACTTCCCTGACCATCAAGGAAGGCCGGCAATTGGTAGAAACTGTCAATAAAACCAAAGTAATCCTACAACTTGGGACGCAGCAGCGTTCCAGTTTTCAATTCAGACGGGCAGCTGAATTGGTCAGAAACGGCAGGATCGGAAAGCTGCATACCGTCAGGATTGGCTTGCCCGGTGATCCCTCAGGACCTGAAGCTCCTGCAATGCCGATCCCGACAAACCTGAATTTTGACATGTGGCTTGGGTCTACACCGGAAGTACCCTACACTGAAATCGGCGTTCATCCTCAGCAGGACTATAGCCGTCCGGGTTGGCTCCGGCTGGAAAATTACGGCGCAGGAATGATAACAGGTTGGGGACAGCATCACTTTGATTCGGCGGCTTGGGGAATGGACACTGAACTGACAGGACCGAGATTTATCGAAGCAGTTGCAGAATTTCCACGCTCGGGACTTTGGAATGTCCACGGGGATTTTATAGTCAAAGCAGAATATGACAACGGCATCACGATGCTCACAAGCGGCGGCTATCCCAACGGAATCCGATATGAGGGTTCGGAGGGATGGATTTGGGTTTCGAGAGGAAATTATACCGCATCGGCAAGTGACCCTGTCGCGCAAGGAAACAACGCCAAAGCTTTGGATGCGTCAGATCCAAAAATCCTCCAATCCGAAATCGGAGCTGGAGAAATACACTTATACGAAAGCGAAGAACACCACGGCAATTGGCTCGATTGCATCCAATCAGGTGCACAACCAATATCCCCTGCCGAGATCGGTCACCGTGCCTGTTCTGTTTGCCTAGTCAGCCATGTTGCCATGAAAGTGGGAAGGAAACTCGAATGGGATCCAAAAGCGGAACGCTTTGTCAATGACGAGGAGGCAAACTCCCACTTAAGCAGGCCACAGCGTGCACCTTATGGAACAAATCACATCAAAGTCTAATCAGATGAAAAAGCTTTTTCTCACTATTCCATTCTTGGCTTTTTTGATTTTCTTCCAATACTGCAGTGCCCCAAAAAATGAAAACATGAATCAAACGGATAAAAGGAAGGTAACAATCATGAGTCTGGATCCGGGTCATTTCCATGCAGGCTTGATTCACAAGACGATGTATCCACAGGTTGATTCGACTGTGTATGTCTTTGCACCTGAAGGGGCAGAATTGGATGACTATATCAAGAGGATCGCAGGATATAACTCTCGGGAAGAATCCCCGACAGCATGGAATATAGAAGTGGAAAAAGGGGATGATTTTTTATCAAAAATGATTTCCAA
The DNA here is from genome assembly GCF_024741135.1 of Aquiflexum gelatinilyticum. Taxonomy (GTDB): domain Bacteria; phylum Bacteroidota; class Bacteroidia; order Cytophagales; family Cyclobacteriaceae; genus Cognataquiflexum; species Cognataquiflexum gelatinilyticum. The sequence goes on along the minus strand of NZ_JANSUY010000019.1, from coordinate 19,731 downwards.
AAAGCCGGGCAATGTGATGGTCGTGGCCGGAAAGAATGACCTAAAAATTGACTATATCAGCGCTGCCATCGCCAATGGCATCCATGTCTATGCAGACAAGCCATTGGTCATCAATCAGGAAGGTTTTCAGAAATTGGTCAAAGCCTTTGAAGCAGCTTCACAGAAGAATCTGCTTTTGTATGACATCATGACAGAGAGGTTTGAGATCGCTTCTCAACTTCAGCACGAGCTTTCGATGTTGCCTGAGGTTTTTGGAGAATTGGAAAACGGTAGCTTGGAAAATCCTGCCATCACCAAAGAAAGCGTTCATCACTTTTTCAAGTACGTTTCCGGAAATCCTTTGGTGCGTCCCGATTGGTTTTTTGATGTGACCAAAGAAGGGGAAGGAATTGTCGACGTGACCACGCATTTAGTGGATTTAATCCAATGGGAGGCTTTTCCTGAGGTCATCTTGGACACCTCTGACGTGCAGATGCTGGCTGCGAAAAGATGGCCTACTTCTCTGACTTTGGATGAATTCAGCAAAGTCACCGGCAAAACCGCGTTTCCGGAATTTCTGGAAAAGAACCTAAAAGATGGAAATCTTGAAGTTTTTTGCAATGGAGAGATGAATTACACACTGAAAGGAAAACATGCCAAAGTCAGCGTAATCTGGAATTTTGAGGCGCCGGAAGGTGCCGGAGATACGCATTACAGCATGATGCGCGGCACCAAAGCAAACCTCATAATCAGGCAGGGAAAAGAAGAAAATTTCAAACCGACTTTGTATGTGGCCCTGTTGGAAGGACAAGATCAAGCACTTGAAGATGTCGTAGCCTCAACTCTTCAAACCAAATACCCCGGGCTTGGACTCCAAAAACAAGAAAACGGAGAGTACTTGATCATCATTCCTGACAGCTACCATATCGGGCATGAAGCTCATTTTGGGCAGGTGACGGAGAAGTTTTTGGAGTATTTTGAATCAGGAAAAATGCCTGATTGGGAAGTGCCAAATATGATTGTGAAATATTTTACTACAACGAAAGCGCTGGAGATGGCGAGGGAGTAAATATTTCAATTCAATTGTCCTGAATTTCCATCATCTCCAAAACAGGTTCCAATGACATTCCGCCCGGATTCAAACCAGGTTTTCCTTCCGGAATTGGGATTCCCAATTCCAAAAAGTAAGTTTCCCAAACTGAAAATAATTCACCTGTGTCAGGGTCTTTGTAGGTCATGGGTTTGGGGTGGAAAAGATCCGAACCTCCATTTGCTGCTTTGAAGGCAAAGTGGATCAATTCAGAACAGTAGTACGCCTCATTTTCAAAATTAAAAGCCGAATCATACGGTTTGCCAAGGTGCTTTTTAGCTTCTGAAATTGCTTCCGGAATCAAATGCTGGTATTCAGCCTTAAGCCTTCCGACCATCACTTTTGGCTTTCCATTTTCATCGAGGTGCCTGTTGAGGAATTCCTGTAAGGGCGTTTTGCTTACTCCTTTTCCGATCGCTTCAAGAACAAACCATTCCCCGTTTTCCTGCATCAGCAAGCCATTGTGTGAAAACTCAATGCCCTGATATCCCTCAGTTACTTTCCGGATGGCTTTACAAAAATCGCCGCAATCCCCATCTTGGAAAAGGATATCGCCTTGCTGCCAAGAGAATTCTTTTTCATTACATGAAAAAAACAAAATCATGACTCCCAATAATAAATGGCTTTTCAAAAATTTCATTGATTATCAGTTTTCGTTAAATAATATTTACCAATATCTCTAGTTCAAAAATGTCCACCAATGACAGGTTTCAGGTGGCGTCACCCTGAGTGAAGCGAAGAGTCTCTCCTAAAATAATGAGATCCTTCAGTCGTACCTCCTTCAGGATGACGCTACACCAACCGTCATTACTTTTCTGAACTTTTTTACTGTTAAAACTCTGTTTGATCTTGAAAGAAGCTGCTGTGGTCTGTCGACTATGGACTGTCAAACTATTATATCACCATAATAAAAAACACCAAAGCCACACCCAACACCAAAATCATCTTTTTGGCCTTGTCCTTGGCCTGTTCGGAGATTTTTCTTTTCTTCAAAACCATGATGGCTATACTCAACCCAAAAAATTGAAACAACAATCCTATACCGTTGAGCGGTCCCATCGGTGCATTCAACAACTGAAAGTACCCATTGAAAAGCGGCAACAAACAAATGGCAATTCCAGCTACCCCAAAAATAAAAGAACGCTGCAAAAGCAAATTTTCATCTTTATCTAACCACTTCATCCCTATTTGATTTTATTTTTTCTATCCTGAAAATATTTCCCGATTGCATCGGCTGACATGGCATTGAAGGTCATGTCTTTGGTCAATCCTCCTTTTCTACCCGCAATCACACCGTACTTCATATCTGCATAGCCTTCCATTTCGTGGGCATCAGGGTTGATGGAAAGCTTCACGCCTTTTTCCATGGCATAATTCACCCACCTCCAGTCCAAGTCCAGGCGCCAGGGATTTGCATTGATTTCAATTACCACATTGTGCAATGCGCAGGCATCAATGACCGCTTTATGGTCAATCGGATAGCCTTCTCTGCGCAATAATAACCTTCCTGTTGGATGTCCCAAAATGGTGGTGTAAGGATTAACAATTGCATTGAGCAATCTTGCTGTGGCTTTTTTCCTGTCCATTCCAAGGTTAGAGTGGACGGAGGAAACAATGAAATCAAAGCTCACCAACACTTCCTCAGGATAATCCAAACTGCCATCAGTGAGGATATCACTTTCGATCCCTTTAAAAATCCTGAATGGTGCCAATTCTTTGTTCAACTGATCGATTTCTTGATGTTGTTTTTGGACTTTTTCTATTTCCAGACCTCCGGCATAAAAAGCTGTACGGCTATGGTCAGATATTCCTAGGTATTCATATCCCAATTCCTTGCAATATTCAGCCATTTGCTTCAAAGTATGCTTGCCATCACTGTAGGTGGAGTGGTTGTGCAAAATCCCTTTCAGGTCTTTTTCTTCCAGAAGTTGCGGGATTTTTCCTGCTTTGGCTAGGTCAAATTCGATATATCCTTCCCGAAGTTCTTCCGGAATCCAAGGCAATCCGGCTTTTTCAAAAAGTTCATTTTCCGAGGCAAGCGGAGAATTTTCCCTGAGCACCTCTATCAAAGTTTTCTCTCCAATCACAGGATAAAGCAAGTGGTTTTTGGTCGCTGTCCTCACTATTTTTTCTTCCACAAAATGGGAAAGTTTCGTAAAATGGATGAGCAAATTGATTTCAGGTTCGATCATCTTTCCCCTCCACTTAAATGGACTGGAGGATTTGCGGTCTTTTTCGAGACTTCCCAAGCTGGAAATTTCTAATATGGTTTCACTTTGGTTTTCGGTCGACACTAGAAATTCTACTGTCTCAATGATTTCCATTTTCCTCCCAAAATCCCCAACAGAAATGATTTCATTTACTCCTTTTAGGCCTTTTACATTCTTGATAAATTCTGCAACGAATACCTCAATATCTGCATAAAGCCATTTCCCCTGATTGGCTTCCCTAAACTGAAGTGAAGCCAGGATGCTTTCCTGAGTTTTTTCTCCAAATCCTTTTGCCTTTGCCACCTGACCGGATTGACAGGCTTCAAGCAATTCGTGGGTAGAGGTGATGTTTAGGTCTTCCCAAAGTGCCTTCACTTTTTTGGGACCCAGTCCCTTGATTTCCAAAATTTCCAAAATACCAGTCGGGGTCTTTGCCAAAAGCTCTTCCAAATAAGGATGTGTTCCAACTGTGGCCAATGAAAAAACAAATTCAGCAATACTTTTGCCCATACCTGCATCTGCCTGTAATTGCTCCACAGACTTTCCGATCACAGGGATGTCGTTCCGGTCGATGTTGTTCAGCGCAGCTTGGTAGTTTCTGATCTTAAAAGAGTTTTCATCATGCAGTTCCATGAGTTGGATGCTGCGTTTGAGAAGGCGGAGGATTGTTTTTTGGTCCAAAATCTTGAAAATGTTTGTTCCTGAGATAGACAAATGTCATCAATTATTGTTTCAAAATAAAATCTTAAGCCTTAACTTAAGCCAATCAAAATTTTCCAAATTATGAATTACTGGCTAGTCAAATCAGAACCAAGCGAATATGGATGGGAGGACCTTGTCACCAAAGGAGAGGATGTCTGGGATGGAATCCGTAACTATCAAGCGCGGAATTACCTGAGGGAAATGAAAGTGGGTGATTTGGTTTTATTTTACCACAGTGGTAAAAACAAGGAAATCGTCGGGGTAGCCATAGTTTCCAAAGAGGCATTTCCGGACCTGGAAGAAGGGGAAGATAAAGGTTGGGTTGCGATCAAAATAAAATCCCATCAAAAATTGAAAAATCCTGTTTCATTAGCGCAGCTCAAATCCGACGAAAAATTGTCTTCCCTCCCGTTGCTCAAGCAATCAAGGTTGTCAACAATGCCTGTAGAAAAATCCCAATTTGACCATATTTTGATACTTGGTTCATGAAAAAACATCCCTTTATATTGCTCTTTTCTCTTCTATTAGAGATTTCCGCTTTTTCACAGGTGATGTTTGTGGATCGTTTTGAGATTCCGAGCAATTTTATAGAGAAAGATTTCATTGTCGTGGCCAAACAGGGTGGTTTGGTAGCTTTTCGTGTTCAGCCTGAAAAAGGATTGAACTTTAAGTCAAATCTTCAATATTTTTTGACTGACTTCAATTTGAATTCAGACAACTTGAAAGAAATCAAAGTCAGGGATGGCTATGATTTAGTAGGCTATGACCTTGAAGGCGAATTCCTTTACATCCTGATGCAAAAAGGCAGCGTGGCCACCTCAGAAAGATACCTGATTGAAATAGACTTAAAGAGTGAAGTCGCCAAAGAAGTCCTTCTTGAAAACATATATTCCATGGAACTTCAGGAGTTTTTTGTACTCAACAGAAGTGCCATTTTTATGGGAAATGCTGACTTGAGACCCATCGTGCAGATCTTTGATATCCAAGAAAACAATGTTATTACTGTACAGGGGATATATTTCAAAGACACCAAAATCCTGCAACTAAAAAAAGAGAGTGAACTGGGGGTACTCGATCTGTTGGTAAGCCGCCGGGATAAATATAAAATGAAACAAATTTCCTTGCTGACTTTTGATGATAATGGAAACAAAATAAGGGAAGTTGTCATCGAAAAACTTGAAGACCAAGACATGGAATTGGTAGAAGGTATGATGACTCCCATTCAAAACTACCAACAGTCTATTATTGGCACCTTTGGAAACAGGAAAAGAGAGGCATATCAGGGAATTTACCTTGGCGATATCAATGAATTTGGCGAGTACAAAATAAAATACTTGACCCTGAAGAATTTCCCCAACTTCTTTAATTACATGAAAGAAAAGCAAAAGGAAAAAAAACTTCAGGAACTAGAAAAATCTTTTGCCAAGGGAAAGACACCTTCCATCAAACCTGTTTTTTCGGCAAGGGAAGTCGTCACACTGGATCAAGGCTACCTGGTCTACAGCGATCACTTTTTAGCCACCAATCCACGTTATATGCAACGGGATGGTGTCTATGCCAATGAAGCCTATCGCTACAGTGCCAATAGACTGATGATGGACCAGCTTGGTTATGGATTGGGACGCTATGGCAACAGCTTTCCCGGTTCAAGATACGGGGGAACTTATGTATGGCAGGAAGAGGGGGAATACGAATTTGTGTCTTCGTATTTTCTATTCTTAAACAGGTCAGGCGAAGTAATTTGGGATAATTCCCTTGACCTCACCGGGAACACCACCAACAATCCCGGAAAGTATGGAGAGATAAGTTTTGATGGAGAAAAACTTCATTTCCTTTACTTGGATGATATCCAAATCTACATGAGTTATATCAAAAACGGAGAAGTGATATTCCAAAACAAAACTTTTGAAATCGAATTGATCAACGAAGAGGAAAGGATCAGAGAAACCCAAGATGGGAGTCTTTCACTTACCCATTGGTATAGCAATTACTTTTTGCTGACAGGAAAACAGAAAGTCAGGTACCTAAATGCTGAAAACAAAGAAGAAACCAAAGAGGTATTTTTCTTGACCAAAATCAAAGTAGATGGAGACCAATATGTGCCCGAGGAGGATGAGGATTTGGAAAAGAAATGAGATTCGGAGGAATCAGTGGGCAGTCTCCATCCTTCGGAATTCAAAAATCCCCTACTTGTGAAAGCTTTTACACTAACCAATTAAAACTCAGAGTGAAGTACAATTGTAGTGGCTATGGTCTGTCGACTATGGACTGATTGTCCGCAGCTTTAATCTTTATTTTTAGAAATTGGCAAAGAAGCGGACAATCATAATCTTCAAAAATCAAATTTTTAAACCCAAACACCTTGAAACTTTTTATATTTGCACACAAAGCAAAGCCATGCAAAAAAGACTTGTTCTGGACCAACAGCAAATCGCGATCATTCTCAAGCGGTTCTGCCATCAGTTGATAGAAAACCACGATACTTTTGAAAATACCGTACTTTTAGGCTTACAGCCGCGTGGACCCATTGTTTTGGATAAAATCGTCAGGTTATTGGAAGAAATCGCGGGGGTAAAAGTTCCTTTCGGATATCTTGATGCGACCTTCCACAGGGATGATTTCAGAAGGAGGGATTTCCCATTGAAAGCCAACGAAACCAAAATTGATTTTCTGATCGAGGGTAAGAAAGTCGTACTGATCGATGATGTTCTTTATAAGGGCCGTTCCGTCAGGGCTGCATTGGATGCCATGATTGCATTTGGCAGGCCGCAGAAAGTGGAACTGATGATCTTGATAGACCGCAAATATACCCGAGATTATCCCATCATGCCTGACTATTGCGGGGTGAAAGTCAACACCCTTGAAAGCCAATATGTTTCGGTGGAATGGGTGGAAAAAGGATTTGAAAAAGATGCCATTTGGATAACAGAAAAAGCATAAACTACACATGTCACAACTCAGCACCAGACACTTATTAGGCATCAAAGACATCAGTGAAAATGATATCCAATTAATTTTTGAGACTGCGGACAATTTCAAAGATGTACTCAACAGACCGATCAAAAAAGTACCCTCTCTGAGAGACATCACCATCGCCAATATATTTTTTGAAAATTCCACCCGCACAAGATTATCCTTTGAATTGGCAGAAAAGAGGCTTTCAGCAGATGTAATCAATTTTTCTTCTTCCAATAGTTCAGTCAAAAAAGGAGAGACGCTCATCGATACCGTCAATAACATCCTCTCCATGAAAGTAGATATGGTGGTGATGAGACATGCAAGTCCCGGTGCTCCACACTTTCTTTCCAAAAACATCCAGGCCAATGTGGTCAATGCCGGAGATGGCACCCACGAGCATCCTACACAGGCACTTTTGGATGCTTTTTCAATCAGGGAAAAACTTGGGGATGTAGCAGGTAAAAAAGTTGCCATCATTGGAGACATCCTTCACTCTAGGGTAGCCCTTTCCAATATTTTCTGCCTGCAAAAACTCGGTGCCGAGGTTATGGTCTGCGGGCCGATCACTTTGCTCCCAAAACACATAGACAGCCTAGGGGTAAAAGTGGAATACGATGTCCAAAAAGCATTGGAATGGTGCGATGTAGCCAATGTCCTAAGAATTCAATTAGAAAGGCAACAAATCAAATACTTCCCTTCTTTGCGTGAGTATTCACTCTATTTTGGCATCAATAAAAAAATGCTGGACAGGCTTGGTAAAAAAATAGTCATCATGCACCCCGGCCCCATCAATAGAGGAGTGGAAATGAATTCTGATGTTGCTGATGGAGAGCATTCCATAATTTTACAACAGGTAGAAAATGGAGTCGCCATAAGGATGGCGGTGCTGTATTTGCTTGCGGGGGCCAAATAATGACTTTTGGCAAAAATCAGAATATTGGTTTTTTAATTACCCGGTTCTTTTAATTCTAGAAGATAATTTTGTGATTTCTGATTAAATTAGCCAAAAGACAATCAGATGGAACCAGATATCAGGTGGGAACAAAGATTTGAAAACTTCTCCAAAGCTTTAAAACAGCTAGAAAGCGCTGTAAGACTTTCAAAAGAAAGGGATTTGTCAGATTTAGAAGAACAGGGGCTGATTCAAGCATTTGAATTTACCCATGAATTAGCTTGGAATGTAATGAAGGATTACTTTTATTATCAAGGGAATAGCCAAATTACAGGTTCACGCGATGCAACAAGAGAGGCATTTAAAGTTGGTTTGGTGACTGATGGAGAAGGATGGATGGAAATGCTAAAAAGCCGAAACAAAACTTCACATACCTATAATCAAGAAACTGCCTCCGATATAGCGAATAAGATCAAAAATTGGTACTATAAGTTATTTCTTGATTTCGAGCAAAAGATGAAAAGCATAAAGGAAAATTGAGTCCATGGAAAAATTTGGCCTAAACAAAACCACAATTCATTCGATTAATTCCGTATTCGAGAGCCACCCGAATATTGAGAGAAGCTTGATTTATGGCAGCAGGGCAAAAGGCAATTTCAGAACAGGTTCAGATATCGACTTGACACTTTTTGGGGAAAAATTAACTTTGTCAGAATTATTGAAAATTGAAAATGAATTGGATGATCTTATGCTTCCCTATAAGATAGATATTTCGATATTTCATAAAATTGAAAGCAGAAATCTAACAGATCACATTCAGAGGATTGGCAAAGAATTTTATTCCTTAACACAACCCGTTGATAAAAGGTGAGTTTTGTATTTAGTCTACATTTATTTTTTTCTAAAAAAAGGGTCTGATTTTTTCTTCTTCAAACTCCAAACACAATTCTTTAAAATCATTTAAAAATAAACCCTGAGGGTCCTTTTCCGACTGTCAATGTTTTGACAAGAATTCCAAGAGGACTTAATATGAAAACGCTTCCATTTCCTTGAAAACCATTGTGCTCAGCGACATAAATTTCTTTGCCTTCTATTTTGAATCCGATTCCATAGATGCCATTACCGACATAAAAGGAAGGGTTTGTAACTTGTCCATTATTTACTGAAACTTTTGCTACTGCATCATCATAATCCGGCCAACCTGTAGAGGTCACGACAAATACCTCACTGCCCTCTCCCAATGCGATTATTGGCGTTGGATTTGTCAAAGGGATTTTTGTGGTTTTCACCACGGTATAGTTTCCGGGATTTACTTCATGAAAAAATACATTATTCTCGTCTGTGGCATAAAGGAATAATCTCCCTTCAATTTGCAAAAACTCTGAAGGAGTTCCTTCTACTGCAACACTAGCAGCCAAAGTTTCGGAAGCTATCGAAATCACATCAAACTTTTTGGCTGCAGAACACGCAACATAAATGAAATTTCCGGCCACAATCATCCCTTCAGGACGGCTTGAAACAGGGATTTTTTTTGCTATTGGCCCTCCATTCAAGTCATTGACCACTGCGATGTATGAATCAGGGTTGTTAAAATCACCATCATATGGCCCCCAATCACTGATAAAAAGTCTTTGATTGACAGAAACCAAGGACCTTGAATTATCTAATCCCAAACTAACGCCACCTACAAGACTGAAGTCTTTTGGAATCACAATTTCTACCTTCCCGGTATTTGCAACCAGATACAGTCTCCCCTCAGCTTCTACCATATCCTGGATCAATCCACCAAAAGGTCTGCTGTTTTTTGTCCGGAAAATATTTTCCTTGATCACTCCCGTAGCAGGATCATAATGAAAAACTTCACCGTCATTGACGCCAAAAGCACCTTCATTCATTATCAAAACCCCGTCTTCAAATTCACCTTTTGGCAAATCAACAGGATCAGTAGTATTTGTGGTACATGAGGAAGCAAAAATCGTAAGCCAAACCAATGGCAGCAGAAAGCGTGAATTTTTCATATTCTAATATTTAAATTAAATTGATAATTTCTTCCGGGCATAGCCCGGAGAGGCATCACTTGGTAATCAGTATTGAATAAGTTATTGATTTGGAATCCAATATTTCCTGAAAGTTTTTTAAATGACCAATTACAATTGCTTCCTAAATCCCAAAGTTGATATGGTTCCAATCTTCCGGAACCATCTGTTCCGGTAAAGCGCTCCCCTACTCTTTGAAAATTAAGGAAAGTACTGAATACCCCTTTTCCAATACTGAATAAAGATTGGAACTTTTGTTCAGGGGTAAATGGCAATTGATTTCCTTTGCTTCGGTCATTTTCAGAAATATCAGTTTGGTTGATGGCTTGTGTCCAAGCATAGTTTGTAGTCAATGCTAAATTCCAATTTCGGATTTTTTGACTTAACTCCAAGCTATATTCAACACCTGAATTTTGCACCTCCCTGATGTTTTGAGGGTTCCATATATTTCCTTTAGGCAGCCATATGATCCAATTATCAACTTTCATTCTATAATAGGTCATTCTTTGATTCAGATCAAAATTGTCTTTTTTGAAGGAATAGACCAGACTCATTTCTCCGCTCCAACTCTTTTCTGATTTCAGATCCTGATTTCCCCCCGGTACCCAAAATCGGTCATTCAATGTCGGAACTTTAAAACTTCTTGCCAAATTGGATTTGAAGAGAATTTGGCTAGATTGATTTTCCCACACTTGCCATTCGCCTCCAAGACTCGGCGTAAATGGTGCAATTTTTCTGTCAAACACCATTTGCCTGAGGTTGAAAGAAAAAGACAACTTTTCATTAGGCTGAAAATTGGTTGATTGGTATAATTCTATCCTTGACTCTTGGGCTCGAAAGGTGCTCAAATTACCAACAATATAGGTATATCTGATACCGGTTTTTGAATTCCAATTTCTGCCGATTTCCCAATCCATATCTGCTGCAAGAAAATATTGGATCGTCTGATTGCGTGAAGTATTAAAAACCTGATCATCTCTTACCAGGCCGCTTTTTAGGTTCCAAACTTTGTTTTTTGAGAAATGAAAATAATCCAAAACCCACCTCAAATTAGTATCAGTCTGAAAGTCTTTGGTATTGGATCCCATTATCGGTTGGATTTCCCTTTCGGTCCCATTCCACCAAATCGATGAACTGATGAGGTTTTTGGAATTGATTTTCCAAGCTAAATCCTCGATTCCACCTTGCTGGATCACCTTGGCATGATCCTGCCTTTCCATGGGTGTACCGAATTTTGTGATGTTCAGAAACGGAAAATCATTTTCTGAGAAATTCCGGTAAACCCTTGTTCTAGCTGAAAACTGTTGGTTCGAAAAGCCATATTCTAATTGTTGGTTCCATATCCCAAAACTCCCAAATAAAGATCCAATCCGGACCTGATGACCTTCGCCAAATTTAAGTTTATTGGTCAAATGCACAGCTCCTCCAATAGCATCCGTTCCGTAAAGCGCCCCTCCACTCCCAAAATGGACAGAAGCCTGATCAAATCCTCCAACAGGAATAATGGAAAAATCCGACTGCCCCAATGAGGGGCTGTTTATCGGAAGTCCGTTCCAAAATACAGCATTGTGACCGGCTGAAGTTCCCCGCATAGTCAAAGAAGATAGCATTCCTGATCCATATTGACGAAGAAACAGACCTGTCCGCTTCTGTAAGAAATCTGAAAATGGCCAGCCTTGGAAATTTATCAATTCAGCTTCAGTGATTGTATTGACCTTATTTCCAAATGTATATTTCTCAATATCAGGTGAAAAAACCTCTACAGAAGGCAATGTAACAGTATCAGGATCTATCATTTCAGTTCCGTTACCCAACCACCTTGACTCTTCAGAATTTAAATACTGAGGTGACAAAGTCCGGAAAAAGCAAACAAACAGGAAAACCAACACCTTTAAAATGATTCGAATGGAACACTTATTTATTCCAAAGCCAAATGCTAGAAATTGGTAGAGAAGAAAACCAAAGGTTCACCCAATTGAGAATGAAGAATTTTGAATTTAAAGGATTCAAAACCCAAATATTGGAAAGCCATCAAAGGACAATCCCATTCTTGCCAATTGTTTTTGTGAAAACCACCTGCTTTTACCTCAGCCTTTCACCCGAAAGCTTTGAACAATATGAAAAATGGCAGGTCTCCTGGCTTCCCTGGATTTACCGGCCTTCTCGTGCGACGCATCACACAATGGCAATGGAGGAGGGTAAATCACTATTCCGATTGGTTCAGAATGGGGTTACAGTTGCGGGGACAGCTCCGGTATTTCACCGAATTCCCTTTTCATCCCGAGAGCCTGATGAAGGTTCGGGAACCATAATTCTGAAACAAACATAGCCAAAGATATTTTTAGACAGGTTAATTGTGTGATTATTTTTTGTACAAAAGCCACAATTGAAAATAGACTTTGGCTTCGGGTGTTATATTTGGAAAACATTTGCTGACACTTTCGAGATGAAAATCCCCCTGCTTCATTCTTTTTATTCTTGCTTCTATTTCGTCTTTCCCATTTTTATAATCCTTTTTTCCTGTCAATCTCCAAAAGAAATCAAAGAATTGGACTTAGTCGAGATCCCAAATTCATATGCAAAGGGCTTTGCTATATTTCAGGGAGAAGGATTTAAAGTTCTTGAGGTTCGGCATGCATTTCCGGATAAACATCCTCCTTTTCGTTATTTGGTCAAAGAAAATTCTGATTTGAAATTGGATGAGGCCGGGTTTGATGCTGTTATTTCACTGCCAATATCGAAGGTGGTTCTGACTTCCACTACCCACATTCCTCATTTGGATTATTTGGAGGCTTCAGATTTATTGAGAGGATTTCCTGATCTGGATTTGATTTCCTCTCCAAAGACAAGAAAATTGATTGACGCCGGAAAAGTCTCCGATTTAGGTAAAGGAGCTCAGGCGAATATTGAAAAGATCATTGAACTCGATCCTGATTGGGTGATGATTTCAACTTTGGGGGAAGACTTGAAAAACATAGAAATCCTAAAATCAGCCAAAATTCCTGCATTCATTAATGGAGAATATGTAGAGCAACACCCTTTGGGAAGGGCAGAATGGATCAAGTTTACAGGCGTATTATTGGGAAAATTAGAAGAATCAAAAACTGTATTTTCCAAAATCGAATCCGAATACAATCAAGCTTCGGATTTGGTAAAGGAATTGCCGGAAAACAAACCAAAAGTAATGGCAGGAGTCATGTATAAGGACATCTGGTATGTACCTGGAGCGGACTCTTGGGGAGCAAGATTGCTGGAAGTAGCAGGTGGTGAATACCTTTTCAAAGACCAAAAAGGAACAGGAAGCGCACAGTTGAGTTATGAATATGTATTGGAAGTGGCCCAAGAATCGGACTTTTGGCTGGGAGCTTCGGATTTCAAGACATTGGTTGAAATGAAATATGCAGACCCTAGATATTCTCATTTTGATGCTTTCCAAAATGGAAACGTATATACCTATACCTTAAAAAAAGGTCCGACAGGCGGTTTAGAATACTTCGAGTTGGGGTATTTAAGGCCGGATTTGATTCTTCGGGATTTGATCAAAATTCTGCATCCAGATTTATTACCGGATTATTCCCTGTATTTTTATAGTAAACTGGATGAAAAATAAACCCACCTATTTCCTTTTTCTGTCCGGCATTTTTATTTGCCTACTGCTTTTCGCAGTGAATCTGGCGAGTGGATCAGTTTTGATTCCGATTCAAGAGGTGATGGGGAGGTTTATCGGGGGGGGATTTTCAAAAAGTTCTTGGGAAACCATCGTAATGGGTTATAGGGTACCCAAAGCATTTGCAGCGATTTTAGCAGGAATCGGGCTTTCTTTGAGTGGTCTTCAGATGCAGACTTTCTTCCGAAATCCACTGGCAGGACCATATGTGTTGGGAATCAGTTCTGGTGCAGGCTTGGGAGTTGCGCTATTGGTCATGGCAGGTTCGGCTTTTGGATGGTCCATGTATTCGGGAGGATTTGGAATCTGGGCAATCGTATTTTCTGCCACTGCCGGGTCGATTTTGGTTTTGTTATTGATGAGTGTTACAGCCTGGAAAGTCAACGACAGCATGACATTACTCATCGTAGGTTTGATGTTTGGCTCTGCTGTTTCGGCTTTGATTTCAGTATTATCGTACTTTTCGGGGGCAGAGCAACTGAAGATGTTTACCATCTGGTCTATGGGAAGTCTCGGAAGTACCCAACCTGATCAGTTATTGGCTTTTTTAATTGTTGTTTTACTGGGATTGATTCCTTTGTTGATCAATCTCAAATCATTTAACGCCATGCTTCTCGGCGAAGCATACGCAGTAAGCATGGGTATAAACATCCAAAAGCTTAGATGGGCTATGATTGTCAGTACAGGGATTTTGGCGGGTTCAGTGACAGCTTTCTGTGGACCAATCGCCTTTATCGGAATTGCTGTACCACATATGGCGAGGTTGGTTTTCAAAACAGGGGATCATCGGGTCCTTTTTCCAGCCTCGGCTTTGATCGGCGCTGCAGTTCTATTGGCATGCGATACGATCAGTCAGTTACCCGGCAGTGCACAGACTTTACCAATCAATGCAGTCACTTCTTTGGTGGGTGCACCGATGGTCATCTGGTTGATTCTGAAGAGGAATTTCAGTAAGGAGTTTTAGGAAAATTGAAAATATAAGATTTGAAAAACCATAACCAACATAATAAACCTTGTCCATTCAAAATTCCATATTGCAGGCAAACGATCTTTCCTTAGGGTATAAAAAAGGCAAGAAGTCTAATATTGTTGCAGAGCAAATTTCCTTTTCTTTAAAAAAAGGAAAACTCACTTGTCTGCTTGGCCCAAATGGTGTTGGTAAATCCACCTTGATCAAGACAATCATGGGACAGGTTCCTGCTCTGAAAAATCAGGTCTATTTGGACAATAAACCCACAGATTTATTTTCAATCAAAGACCTGGCAAAAAAAATAGCTGTCGTCCTAACAGAAAAAATCAGCAGCGGCAATCTCACGGTTGAAGAGATTGTGTCTTTGGGCAGAATTCCACATACAGGTTGGTCTGGATATTTATCAGAAAATGATCGGGAAAAAGTAAGCCAAGCAATCCGTTCTACGCATATCAATTACATTCAGGACAGACCATTAAGCGAACTCAGTGATGGCCAATTGCAGAAAGTAATGATTGCAAGGGCATTGGCACAGGATGGCGAAATATTGATTTTGGATGAACCCACGGCACATTTAGACCTCATAAACAGGTTTGAGATCATGCATTTGCTCAGAGATATCGCAAAAAATGAAAACAAAGCCGTGCTCGTGGTGACACACGACCTAGACATAGCCATCGATACAGCCGATGAATTTTGGTTAATGCAATGTGGAATGCCTTTGGTCTGTGGAAGTCCTGAAGACCTGATACTCCAAGGAAGCATCGACCTTTTACTTCCAAATGAAACCCTCAAATTCGATATATCTGTAGGGAAAGTTCAAGAATCAACAATTTTCAGATACCCGCAAATTGATGGGCCGGAGGAAATCGTGAAATGGGTGAAATCCGCTTTAAGGAAAAATAAAATCAATCAGCAGGGCAAATCTATTTCTATTGAAAAAGATGGTAATCAAATTTCCTATATTTTAAAGACTAATACAGAAATAATCCGATTTGAATCAATCTCCTCGCTGATTAGCCAACTCAATTATTTTGAAAATGATATTTCGATGCCATCATAAAATTTATTGACTTGATATTCCAATTTTCTCCCATTCTCAAGATGAGTTTCTGAAATTCTCCAAAAGTTAGGTTTGTGAATTTTACATTTTTTTATTTAACTTGTAAGACAAACATAAAAATTTTATAAAACATGAGTTTTGAAATCAAATCATCTGGAGAAGCTTATGATGTGATTATCGTAGGTTCCGGTGCCGGTGGCGGTATGGCTTCCAAAATTCTTTCTGAGGCAGGACTATCAGTTGCTGTATTGGAAGCAGGAGGCGATTTTGATCCGGCAAAAGACGAGGATAGGACCCAACTGAGACCACCTTGGGAATCTCCGAGAAGGGGAAGCGGAACCAGGATCAGGCCATTTGGTGACTTCGACCAGGCAATTGGCGGTTGGGATATAGAAGGCGAACCCTATACCAACGTGAAAGGAACCCAATTTGATTGGTTCAGATCTAGAATGCTTGGCGGCAGAACCAATCACTGGGGAAGGATTTCGCTACGTTTTGGTCCCAATGATTTCAAAAGAAGCAGTATTGATGGCATGGGTGATGATTGGCCGATAGGCTATGATGATGTCAAGCCATATTATGATAAAGTAGATAAACTGATCGGGGTTTTTGGCTCAAAAGAGGGGATTTACAACGAACCTGATGGATTTTTCCTTCCCCCTCCAAAGCCAAGACTACATGAAATGTTTATCATGAAAGGAGCAAAAAAAGCAAATATGCCTGTAATTCCCGGCAGGCTTTCTATGCTGACCCGTCCGATAAACAATGAAAGAGGAGTTTGCTTTTTCTGTAACCAATGCAACAGGGCCTGTCAGGCATATGCGGATTTTTCCTCAGGAACAGTCTTGATCAAGCCTGCTATGAAAAAAGGCAAAGTGGAGTTATACACCAACGCCATGGTCAGGGCAGTAACAACCGATGATACCGGTAAAGCCACTGGCGTTTCCTATGTCAGCAAAATAGACATGAAGGAATACAAGCTTAAATCCAGGGTGGTTGTTTTGGGCGCATCAGCCTGCGAATCTTCCAGGATAATGCTCAACTCCAAATCAAAATCCCACCCAAATGGAATCGGAAACAGCAGCGGGGTGGTAGGAAAATATCTTCATGATTCCACAGGTGCGGATAGAATGGGAATTCTTCCGGATTTGATCGACAGAGAAAGATACAACGAGGACGGTGTTGGCGGCATGCACGTGTATACACCTTGGTGGCTGGACAACAAAAAGCTGGATTTTGCACGGGGTTACCATATTGAATATTGGGGAGGAATGTCGATGCCATCCTATGGGATAGGGTTTTCGATGGATACCATGAGAAAATATTTGAAGGATGAATTTGGCAACCCAAGTCCAAACGGAGGATATGGTGAAGGTCTGAAGAAGGATATCAGAAGATCATACGGCTCTATGGTGGGTATGTCAGGAAGAGGAGAAAGTATACCAAGAGAGACAAACTATTGTGAAATCGACCCAAATGTGGTTGACAAATTCGGCATACCTGTGCTACGATTCCATTACAAATGGTCTGACCAAGAAATCAAGCAGGCAAAACACATGCAGGATACCTTTGAAGAAATCCTTACCAATTCTGGTGCTGTCCTATTGGGTCAAAAACCGGGAGCTGACACCATGTATGGATTGGCCACGCCGGGAAGGATCATCCATGAAGTCGGAACCACAAGGATGGGGAATAATCCTGCAACTTCGGTTTTGAACAGTAACAGCCAAGCCCACGACTGCAAAAATCTATTTGTGGTGGATGCAGGTCCGTTTGTATCACAAGCAGATAAAAACCCAACTTGGACCATTTTGGCCTTGTCTTGGAGAACTTCAGATTTTATTATCAGTGAATTGAAAAAGAAAAACATATAATTCAGGAGCTATGAATAGAAGAGACAACCTCAAACTCCTTTTTGCCGGGTCATTGGCATCCGGATTCCTTTTGACCAATTGTAAACCGAAGGACAAAGCTGCAGATATGAGTCCGCAGATTTCCGGAGGTACTATGGGAGGAAGAATTGAAGCTGAAAATATCAGAGATCAAAAACTCCTTTCAGAAACCTTCTTTACCGAAGAAGAAAGAAAAAAACTGGATGTCCTAGTAAATATAATCATGCCTGCAGGTGAAGATTCTGGAAGTGCAACTGATGCAGGTGTTCCTGATTTCATTGAATTTATGATGAAAGATTATACTGCCTATCAAACACCGATGCGAGGTGGATTGATGTGGCTGGACCATTATAGCGATGATAATTACGGAAAAAAATTCCTCGAACTTTCAGAAACTGAAAGAATGGAAATCATTGATTTGATCGCTTGGCCTGAAAAAGCAAAACCTGAAATGGAAGGCGGCGTCAAGTTCTTCAACATGCTCAGAAACTTAACTTCAACGGGATATTTCACTTCTGAGATAGGATTCAATTACTTGGGATATGTAGGAAACAGACCAAATGTATGGGATGGCGTTCCTGAGGAAGTCATGAAAAAACATGGCTTTGCCTACGAGGAAAAATACATTCCTCTTTACTTAAAGCATGAAGAAAGGGCAACAGTCGCTGTTTGGGACGATGAGGGAAATCTGATTGGATAACATTACTTAAACTTTTTTTATTGAATTTCAAAAAAGCCATTGTTTGACAATGGCTTTTTTATTGAAAATCCTGTCTTGAGGAAATCACTTTCCATTTCCATATAATTAAGGTTTAGAAATTGATTTTTAAATTTTTTGAAAAGACAAATTTCTATTAACTAACTTATTTGTGAAATTGATTTTTAACTGTATTTTTCGGAAAAATCATTTTATGAAAAAAGTAAAAATCATTTTACTCTTTAGCCTAATATTTATTCTTAAAAATCCTGTGTTTGCTCAGAGCAATTTTTTGTCCGCAAAGATTGTAAATGCTATAGGTGACACAATCCAAGGAGAAATTGATTACAGAAATTGGGATAAAAATCCGAACAAAATCACCTTTAAAAGCCTTGATCAAAAGGAAATACTAGAATTCACCCCAAAAGACATTCAAAGCTTTTTGGTTTCTGATGAAGTATATCTCAGTGCAAGGGTAGAAACCGAGAGGATTGGAAACAATCAATTTGACCAAAGCCCTACAATTGAAACTACATTAGAAACTGTTTTTTTACAGACTATTATGGCAGGAGAAAAAAGCTTGTTTTTATATAAAAATGAGGCTTCAAGGGAAAATTTCTATATTGAAGAAAACGGGGAGTATTACTTACTCAAATACAAGAAATACAACAAAGTGCAAACTGTAAATGGGGCAACCCGAAGCTACACAGCAGAAAACAAATTCTTCCTGGGACAACTTGGGGCATATCTGAATGGTTGTCCTGATATTCAAAAAGACATCAATATCACACAATATAAAAAGGAAAGCTTAAGCAGGTTGATCCTCAAGTATAATGAATGTACCGGCACTGAAATCAAATTTGAAAAACCGAAAGAAAAGACACTTACCAAATTTGGGGTTTTGGGAGGGGTATCGATGACAAGTTTATCATTCACAGGGGCCAACCATCCAAATTTGACCGAAGCTGACTATGGTGTTTCAATTAACCCGGTCCTTGGCTTATCTGTAGATTTCATTTTCCCAAGAAACATGAGAAAGTGGGGTTTTTCAAATGAATTAATGTTGGCAGGATACCAATTCCAAGGAAACAACATTAACGAAATCACTGATTACCTTATAGAGCATTCCGAGACTAAATTTGAATATACCCAAATCAAAATAAACAGCATGCTACAATACAGCATGTTTTTGGAATCAATTGAGTTGTTTTTCCATGGTGGGATGTCCTTTGGATTTGCTGTCAATGAAACGAATCAGGAGTACATCCAGACTTTTTTTTATCAAACGGTAACATCTGAAACCCGGAAAGCGGTGGATACTTTCAGAGTTGGAGAAATGGGGTTTTTATTTGGAACAGGGATTCGTCTCGGTAAAATATCAGGAGAAATCCGTTATGAAAATGGTAATGGTATGTCTGATATCCCATCGTTATCATCTCCCACCAATAAAGTATTTGTATTAATTGGCTACAGATTTTAAAAATCAAAAATTCAGAAATACATCTAGATAGCTTCCATAAAAACAAAAAGGGTAATGTGGTCAAAAATAGTTGGTGACTTTTACTAAAAAATTTA
>NZ_JANSUY010000018.1 GCF_024741135.1 Aquiflexum gelatinilyticum | reverse complement strand
AATTTTTTAGTAAAAGTCACCAACTATTTTTGACCACATTACCTTATTCTAAAACAAAAGGCCTGAATTTCTTCAGGCCTTTGATTTTAATCTTCGTGGACAACAATTTTTTCAATTTTATCACCTTGGCGGATTAAGTCAATTACTTCCAATCCTTCGACAACCTTTCCGAAACAAGTATGTCTTCTATCTAAGTGCGCGGTGTTATCTCTGCTGTGACAAATAAAAAATTGTGAACCTCCGGTATTTCTTCCCGCATGAGCCATAGACAAGACTCCACGGTCGTGGTATTGGTTTTCACCGTCAAGTTCGCATTCGATTTTGTAACCCGGTCCGCCGGTCCCGTTTCCTATTGGGCATCCACCCTGAATTACGAAATTTGGTATTACTCTATGGAAGGTCAACCCATCATAGAATCCTTTTTTAGAAAGCGTGATGAAGTTTTCAACTGCTTTTGGGGCATCTTTATCATAAAATTCTACCTTCATCAGGCCTTTTTCAGTATGTATTTCTGCTGTTTTCATAAATTTTATTTTGCCAAAAATAACAAATATTATTTGGTGTACTCCCAAATTGAAGAAAATAAAAAAGGAGTGCATTACACTCCTTTGGTTTGGGTTTATTTTCTGAAAAATATCAATTGACTAAAACAGTTTCTTGTCTTTCGGTGATTTTTTAAAACTGAAATCATATTTCAAATATAAATATTTATTGGATATAGAATAATAATAATCCTTATTTTTTGGCTAAACAATCGATTACGGAATTTTTTATTACCTAAATAAATGATTGGAAGACATTTGTACTTCTTTTCTCAACTTAAATGAAAAAGAGGTGAGTTTACTTGAGGATTAAAAATTTGGTTTTGACTCAAGAATAGTACAATTTGGTAATTTCTATTATCATTGCGATTGGAAAAAGTTTAATTAACCTTTAAAAATCAGAAATATTGGAAAATGAATTTGAAAAGAATCTTGGAGCAGGCTCTTTAGATTTGTATCCAGGTCCTACTATTTTCGGGCACCCAAAAGGCCTGATGACCTTGTTTTTTACAGAAATGTGGGAAAGGTTCAGTTTTTATGGCATGAGAGCCCTTTTGATTCTGTTTATGACGACCGCTATAGTCGACGGGGGTTTGGGATTCGATGACAAAACTTCCGGTGCAATTTATGGTCTGTACACTATGGGAGTATATCTTCTGGCCCTTCCTGGAGGATGGTTTGCGGACAGGCTTTTTGGTTTGAAGAAATCTGTTTGGTATGGAGGGATCATCATCGCATTGGGACATTTTACCATGGCTTTGCCGGGATTGTTTAAGATATTCAGTGAAGAAGCGTCTGTTAAAGAATCGCTTTCTTCAATGGATACAAATTCTTTCTTTTTGGGATTGATTTTGATTGTCATAGGTACAGGTTTGCTTAAACCTAATATCAGTTCAGTAGTAGGTCAGTTGTATCCTTCAGGAAGTGTAAAAAGAGATGCCGGATTTTCTATTTTCTATATGGGGATTAATTTGGGTGGTTTTATTGCACCATTGGCTTGTAGTGCTGTTGCGACAGTTGATTGGCACCTGGGTTTTGGTTTGGCGGGACTAGGTATGGTTTTCGGGCTTATTCAATATAAAATGACCGCTAAAAGCCTTAATGGCTATGGTGATGATTTAGTTTTTGATACCAAAGAAAAAAAAGAAGAAAAAACCAAAATCCTAAAAGCATTGATCGGGATAGGTACAATCTTGGGTTTAGTGTTTGCTTTGATTTTTCTTGGAATAATTCCCGTCAACGCCAGTTCTTTGGCAGAAGGCTCAGGGATAGTATTTTTGATTTTAGCTTATGTATACCTGATTTATGTCATTGTATTTGGGGGGTTGGATGATGGAGAAAGAAAAAAAGTAATTGTGATTGGCATCTTATTTGTCTTTTCGGCTTTGTTTTGGTCAGGATTTGAACAAGCGGGATCCACTTTGAACTTATTTGCCGAAAGATTTACTGACAGGAGCTTCATGGGTGGAGAAATTCCTGCGGGCTTTTTTCAATCTGTCAATTCAATGTTCATTATTATCTTTGCCCCATTTTTTGGAGCAATGTGGATTTGGCTTGGGAGAAAAAACCTAGAGCCAAGTTCTCCGATCAAGTTTGCGATGGGATTATTGCTTCTTGGTATAGGATTTTTGGTAATGTATTTTGCCGCAAAGATTGCTGCTTCAGGTGATTTGGCTGCACCCACTTGGCTAATATTTACTTATATGATCCATACATTTGGGGAGTTGAGTCTAAGCCCTGTAGGACTTAGCTTGGTTACCAAATTGGCCCCAAAGAGATATGGAGGTCAAATGATGGGGATTTGGTTTCTTTCAGTTGCCTTGGGCAATTTATTTGCAGGTTTGATTGCAGGGGAGGCTAGCGGAGGGTCTGAGGAGGCATTATCCCAAATGCCGGGTCAGTATATGATCATTGTCATTACTGCAGTTGGTGCAGGTCTCTTATTACTACTCTTAAGTAAACCTATCAAAAAGTTGATGGGTAATGTCCATTAAAAACTCAAAAAAAAGAAAATAAAAAAGGGTCATTTAAGACCCTTTTTTATTTTCTTTTAACTTCCTTAGGAGCTTTGGTGCTTCTAAAATCAATAAGGGAAAGGCCTGCGCCAAGTCCTGCAAGGATACAAACTATCAATAAGAACAATTGTGCACCTGAAGCAATAGGGGAACTGAATATTTGAAATAACATATTGGAAGGATTTCTTATGACTAATTTTTCGAAAGATAGTATAGAATGATTTTTGGACAAAATTTGAAATAAAAAAAGCAGGAAGAATGTTCAAACTACCTGCTTTTTTTGTCCTAATCAATCAATTTCGTCATCAAAGTCTTCATCGAAATCGTCTTCATCGAAATCATCGTCTTCCAAATCGTCGAAATCTTCATCGAGAAGCTCGCTGTCTTCGTCTAGATCGTAGACCTCATCTTTAAATTCCTCAGCAAACTCATCGTCATCATCGAAATCTTCGATTTCTTCAAAATCGTCTTCAAAATCGTCCATAATATGAATAAGGTTAATGGTTTAAATATCAAATGGATTGATGGGCACTAATTAAAACAAAATAAATATTTAAGCAAATACCTTGTCAAGGTTATTTTTTTGCAACATAATAGCATCTAGCTTTACACTTTCCTCAAGCCATTGATTTTCTAGCATTTCCAGCCAAGTTTCAAAATAAAGTAATACGTCACTGAGTTTGTTTTTTTTCAAATGGTCTCTTTTTGGAAACGGGATATTCTTAAGTATTTTAGGGTCAGACAATTTTTCAAGATGGCGGAGTTCATTTATGGTAAGACCTTTTTCGAGCATCTTACTGATCATAAGATCCATTGGATAGCCACTATCAGGGCAATAATCAATCAATTGGTCATTCCAATCTCCAGATTTTTCCATTGCAAATCTATGGATCTCAGCTTTTGATAAGTGTATAAGCTCTTGGGCAAGATTTCCGCAATTGCAAGAACCCATATGTCCCCATTGATAAGGAGAACCTTTTTTTAATTTATCGATCGTATTTCTGATCGCAGCGATCAATTCAAACTTTGGAGCAGACATGGTAAGAAATTTTTATAAAAAGTTAACAATAAAATACCTTACTGGTTTGTCTAAAAAGAATATATTTTAAAAAATGGTCAATTATTTAATTGAAAATGTTTTGGATGTATTTTTTCACCAGAGGCTTAGATAGGTATTTCTTTACAACAGCATAATTTGTCGCCTTTACAATGTCTCTTTCGTCCACTGAACTGCTCAAAATGTAGATTTCAGGGCTTAAATCCTTTGGTCTAAATTCTTCGAGAAAATCCCAACCTGTCATTTCTGGCATATTCAGATCCAAAAATAGGTAGTTGGGGTCAATATTATAAATATCTTGAAGTGCTTTTGTCGCACTTTGAAATTTAAAAATCTTATGAGGTACTTTAATATTTTTACTGATCAGCTTTTCGGTGACAAAAGTGCTGATTGGGTCGTCGTCTATGAGAACTATTCTTACCATATAATGCAAAATATTGAGTTTGAAATACAATATGTACAATACAAAATTACAGCTTAACTTCGTATTTACAATAGTTCTTCAATAAATTATCACTGATTTTTACTTTTTGGAGGGTTTGAATTTCTCTTTTCCTGTCGCAAGGTGAAAAAACAGGATGAAATCTGAAGCAAGCGAAAAAAATGGATGTTTAAATGTTGCAGGTTTGTTCTTTTCAAAAAAGAAATGTCCGATCCAGGCAAACCCATATCCAACAATGGGAATAGCGAAAAGCAGGGTATAATTGGAGAGATAGATAGCTGTTCCAAGAATAAAAAACAGCAGTGCAGTACCAATAAAATGCAATGTTCGGCTCGTCGGGTTTTGATGTTCAGACAAGTAATAAGGATAAAATTCCTTTAGGTTGGCGAATGGTTTTTTTGAGTTATTCATTTGAAAATTAATCGGCTTTTTTTGATTGAATATGTGTTTTGTAAGTTTCTGCTATTTTTTCAATTGACTTTAGGGCCTTATTTTTTTTGTCTTTTGGACTTGTTACTTCAGAAACTGCGGTAAGCTGCATCAGGATTTTGTCATTATTTGGATCAATAAAGTCAACCATTAGCTGCATGAGTTGATAATTCTTTGTGGAAACCATATTTTGTTGGTTATAAAACCTAGGATCAAACATCCACGGGTCCCAAACCCGGCCTCCCCACATTGGATATTGGTTGTTATAAACCTCTTTTTGCCTTGGGTCTTCATTTGAGGTATATCTTATGACTAATTCCGGATTTTCTCTTTCATAGCGGAGTCCTTGCGCCTCAAGCAGGTACTGTAATTCATCCGATACAAGCGCATCTAAATAAGTATCATTAAAACCCCGGTGACCTATTTCTTTATTGATAATTACAAAACTTCCATATTCTTTGTATGGAGCAAATTCTGTTTTCTCTTTAAAAATTTCTATGGAACTGCACGAAGCCGTAAAAAAAGTTATGAGGAGCAGCGGAAGGATATTTTTATTTTTGAATATCATGGTATTGCAATGAAGATTTATTTTTACCCAATATTTAACTCTAATATTTCAAAAAAGGATTTATTTGCATAAAATACTTCCTTAAAATTTCCCTGCTTCGGGTTAAAGTCCAAATTGTTATATTCTAAATCTTATTTAAGAATTTGTTTATTTTGCTTTTGTTATCTCTTAATCAAAACTTATGAAAAAATTATTTACCCTTTATTTTATTTTCTTATTGGCAAATTTTGCCTATTCGCAAGAAAGTGATATTCCTTCCGACAGTGTCTCTAAAGCATTAAAGGATACCACTTATTGGAATTCAGAATTAAGTATTGGCTTTAACCTTAATCAAGCTTCTTTTTCAGGAAATTGGAAAGCTGGAGGGGTAAATTCTTTTGCTTTGGGTTCTATATTTAGCGGAAAAGCCAACTATGCCAAAGAGAAATTGAGTTGGGACAATCAAGTCGAATTGATTTACGGTATTGTAAAAAACGACGATTTGGGAGTTAGAAAATCAAACGACCGAATTTTCTTTGATTCAAAACTTGGTTACAAAATCACCGATAAATGGAGCTATTTTACTTCCTTGAACTTTATCACCCAATTTACGGATGGATTTGATTACACTCCAGATGACCCACTTTTGATTTCAAGGTTTTTTGCTCCGGCGTTCCTGACTTCAGGATTTGGTTTTGAGTATAAGCCAAACGAAAATTTTGCTATGAGACTTGCACCATTTTCTCCGAGATTTACTTTTGTGACTGACACGGAGTTAATCAATAATGTTCCGAATAATTATGGTGTTCCCGAAGGGCAAAAATTAAGGACTGAATGGTTGGCCTTTCAGGTTTTTATGACATACAATAAGAAATTCAGCGATAACCTTACTTTGAACTCCCGGTATCAGATTTTTGCGAATTTGGAGACTATAGAGTTCCGTACCATTGATCACCGATTGGATTTCACACTTATTGCAAAAATAACCCGATACGTAGATGTGACTTTTACAAGTATCAATGTTTACGATATTGACATGGTAGATGGGATACAATTTAGCCAAGCCCTCGCTTTAGGTATTTTGTACAAAGTCAACAATAAAAAGTAGGTTTTTCATTACCTTTTCTTTAAAAAATTTTGATTATTACATTTATGTATTATTTTTGTTTCAATTGTGGTAGTTAAATAATAGTTGGTTTAGTTTTCATAAAAAGGGCAGGAGAGTTTCTCCTGCTTTTTTACTTTTTGAGAATCTTTATACTGATTACAGGCATTTCAGTAAGTCCGATGAGGTTTTCTGTCACACTTGGAGAGAAATATTGTTTCAAATCTGATTTACCAGAAGTAATGACTGCAATTCCATCTGCATCGATTTTTTCTCCATATTGTATAATTCCCCTTTCTTCTTTGAATGCATCAATGATGTTGATTTCATGCTCATAATTTGCATATTGGCTTAAGAATGTTTTTCCTATGCTCATGATATCATTGGTTTCAAGGAAGTAAGTTGGGGTGTTTACGTACAGAATTTTCAATTTCACCTGAAGAATTTCTGCAAGGTTCTCTACAATTTTAAATGTTTGGCCGGTTTCTTCCCTGAAATTGGTTGCAAATACCAACTTCTCAAGTTGGAGTTTTTTAGGAAGATTCTTGACTACAAATACTGGAACTATTGAATTTCTTAGCATGCTGTACGTATTTGTTCCCAGAATATAATCTTTAAAACCATAAATTCCATGTGAACCCATGACGACCATATCAATATGTTCATCTTCTACAAATCGATGGATTTTCTCATTGCTGTTGTTGAAAACCAGCACTTTTCGGCATTTAATTCCAATAGATTCGGCTTGCTTTAGCAATTCTGTGAGTTTCTGTTTTGACTGAGAAATGGCTTCCTTGGCATCAGGAAAAATATTTTCCTGCTCTTTGGTCAATTTTGACCAATCTACAGGTGTGTTGATGACATGAAGGAAAACCAACTCAGCCCCAATTTTTTGGGCTAAGAACAGAGCATATTTTTCAGCATTTTTTGCACAGTCTGAAAAATCTGTTGGGACAAGTATCTTTTTCATGGCTCTTGGGGTTTATTTTTTCTGAATTATTATAAAAATACCCTTGCAAAAAGTAAATTATACTATTCTATATCAGTGACTTGTATGATATATGTCAGTAAGAAAAAAAGCCCCAAGGTTTCCCTTGAGGCTTTGTGCGCGCGGAAGGATTCGAACCCTCAACCCTCGGAGCCGAAATCCGATATTCTATCCAATTGAACTACGCACGCTTATTACACTGCTAATATTAAGAAATAGCAGCCTTTACTTTTTCTGCCGCATCCTTTAGGGTGATGGCAGAAGATACTTTTAAACCTGATTCGTCTATGATTCTAGCACCCTCTTCTGCATTGGTACCTTGTAGCCTTACAATTATTGGAACAGGAATATTTCCAATAGACTTGTACGCTTCTACTACACCATTTGCAATTCTGTCACACCTTACAATACCACCAAAAACATTTATAAGAATCGCTTTGACATTAGGATCTTGAAGAATGATTCTAAAACCTGCTTCCACTGTGACGGCATTGGCTCCACCTCCTACGTCTAGGAAGTTGGCAGGCTCACCACCGGAAAGTTTGATCATATCCATAGTAGCCATGGCTAATCCGGCTCCATTGACCATACAACCCACATTTCCATCTAGTTTCACATAGTTAAGTCCGGATTTTCCCGCTTCTACTTCTAAAGGGTCTTCTTCAGCGACATCTCTCAATGCAGCCAAATCCTGATGCCTGTATAATGCATTATCATCCAGATTCACTTTAGCATCTACCGCAAGGATTTTATCGTCGGATGTTTTCAATACAGGATTGATTTCAAACTGAGCAGAATCAGAACCTACATAAGCATTGTAGAGAGAGGTAATGAACTTCACCATTTCTTTAAAGGCATTGCCTTCCAGACCTAATTTGAAAGCTACTTTTCTGGCTTGGAAACCTTGCAACCCAACTTTGGGATCAATCCATTCTTTGATTATTTTTTCAGGATGTTTTTCGGCGACTTCTTCAATGTCCATTCCACCTTCTGTCGAAGCCATGATTACATTGCTTCCTTTTCCTCTATCCAACAAAATGGATAGGTAATATTCTTTTGGTTCGGAAGCACCCGGATAATATACATCCTCGGCAACCAACACTTTATTTACTTTTTTTCCTTCATCACCTGTTTGGATGGTTACCAATGTTCCACCAAGAATTCCGGCAGCTTTTACAGGAACATCTTCTAGGCTTTTGGCTAAAACAACTCCTCTCGAACCTGTTTCATTGACCAATCCTTTTCCTCTTCCACCTGCATGAATTTGGGCTTTGATTACATACCAGGACGTTCCGGTAGCAGCGTTCAGCTTTTTGGCAGCTTCCAATGCTCCTTCGGGGCTGTCAGCGACTATCCCTTCCTGAATCCTGACGCCATAGCTTTTCAAAAGTTCTTTAGCTTGATATTCGTGTATGTTCATCCTTATGAAAATTTTTGCCCGAAGTTAAGCGCTACTTGTTTATTTATCAAATTAACATTCGGTCTTTTGGTAAATAAATCCATTCAATGGTTACATAGGAATCTGTAATATTTATATTTGGTGACCAAAAACACATTATATGTTAGTTGCAAAAGGAATCCACAAAAACTATGGAGACTTGAATGTCCTCAAAGGCGTAGACGTGAGTATCAATTCTGGCGAAGTTGTTTCTATTGTGGGATCCTCGGGAGCAGGAAAAAGTACTTTATTACATATTATGGGAACTTTGGACCAAGCTGAAAAAGGCGAGGTGCGGATCGGAAATACCTTGATAACAGGTCTGAAAGGGGATAAGCTTGCCGAGTTTAGAAATAAGGAAATCGGTTTTATTTTTCAGTTTCACAATCTGCTTCCAGAATTTACAGCCGAAGAAAATATCATGATACCCGGACTCATTGCAAATATGCCTGTAGAGGAAATCAGGCAAAGGGCAAGGCAATTGGCTGAAAGGTTGGGGATAAGTAGTAGGCTAGGGCACAAACCTTCAGAACTTTCAGGCGGAGAACAACAAAGGGTAGCCGTTGCAAGGGCTTTGGTCAACGATCCCAAAATTGTATTTGCGGACGAACCTAGCGGAAACCTTGATTCCAAAAGTGCCCAAGCCCTTCATAAATTGTTTTTTGAATTGAGAAAGGAATTTGGTCAGTCTTTTGTCATTGTGACACATAACCAAGAGTTAGCCCAAATGGCCGACAGGACACTTGTCATGCAGGATGGAAAAATAATCGGGCAATAAATCACCCCTTTAAGTGCTTCATCATTTCATCCACATGTTTTTTTGATTCAAACATATCAGAATAAACCCCTTGAATGATTTGGTTACCGTCAATGAAATAGGTGACTCTCTTTGGCATATTTACTATTGGTATCAAAGCATCATAAGATTTACAGACCTTTCCTGAAGCATCACTAAGTAATTCGAAGGGAAGTTTATGTTCTTTTTTGAATTTATGATGGGTAGTAATTGTATCTCTGCTGATTCCCACTACTTGAATATCCAATTCCCGAAAAGCTTCAAACTGATCTCTAAAATCACAAGCTTCTGCTGTGCATACTTTTGTGAAATCTTTCGGGTAAAAATATATTACACAGGGTTTGCTGGATGCGTTTTTTGACAAGGTAAAATTTCCCCCGGAGGTAGATGGTAACGTAAAGTCAGGTGCTTTCTGCCCTTTTTTGAGTGCCATTTAGATTTAGTTATTTTCAATTATAATACTTTAAATTTCACCGATTGTTCAAAATGACCATCATAATTCAAATATAATTTGAACCAATCTGTAAAGGTTTTTTTTATTCCATTAGATTTGAAAAAGCCTTAACTCCTTGAATAAAAAAAGTGTCCAACACATGTTATTGGCAGGGTTTCTTTTTTCCCTGATGAATGTTTCTGTCAAACTGATTCCACATATTCCTGCCATAGAAATTATCCTTTTCAGGTCTGTCTTCAGTTTGATTTTGACTTATATTTTGCTCAGGAAGGAAGCTGTCCCTGTTTTTGGAAATAACAAAAAACTTCTGATACTCAGAGGAATGGCAGGTTCTGTAGGTTTGATTACATTTTTTTATACACTTCAGAGCATTCCACTTGCAAGTGCGGTGACGATCAATTATCTCGCACCCATTTTTACAACCATTCTGGGAATCTTCATTGTAAAAGAAAAAGTGAGAGCCAAGCAATTCCTCTATTTTGGAGTTTCGTTTGCAGGAGTGGTTATTATCCAAGGTTTTGATCCGAGGATCACTTTTTTGGATATGACCATTGGATTGGTTTCTGCTTTGGCCATGGGTCTGGCATATAATATCATCAGAAAAATAAAAAACTCAGAACATCCTTTGGTCATCATGTTCTATTTTCCCTTCATTACCATTCCGGTCGCAGCATTGATCAGCTATTTTGTTTGGGTGATTCCTATAGGATGGGATTGGGGAATTTTGTTGGCTGTAGGATTGCTGACCCAGTTTGCGCAATATTTTATGACTTTGGCTTACCAAAATGCCAACCTTTCCAAAGTGGCTAGCCTCAGTTATATAGGGATTATCTATGCCTTAAGTTTTGGCTTCCTGATTTTCAATGAAACCTATAGTCTTATGGTATTTTTCGGTATGATTTTGGTGCTATTTGGGGTAGCGATGAATATATTTAAATAAAGTGGTTACGTTATAACAATCAGTTTCGACAAACAACAAAGCGCGATTTCATGAAATATCTTATAGGATTTTTAATTCTGGTAACTTCATTTGCCTTTTTGGCATGTGAATCAACAAATGTTCCTGATGATGGAGATTTGGTGCCCTTCGATTGTGCGGATTTTGCATATCCGGACACAATATTTTATATCAATGAAAATTTAGATAACAAAATCATTCCTGTCAAAAACCTGAACGGCACTTTTTCTTCCGTTCCCGAAGGACTTGTCCTCAACGAATCGACTGGGGAAATTGACATCAATGAAAGTGAAACAGGCTTAAAATACAGAATTTCGTTTACCCCATCCGGCTCTGAAATTTCCTGTACCTATGAATTAACTATAGGAGGGATCAATTATCTTGACAAAGTTTATATCCTGGATCAAAATGATTTTTTAGCAGTACCGATATTCAATGCCGAGAGGGATGCCATCAGCCCATGTCCGGATGATGATGACAGTGACGATGATGATGATACGGATGATAACAGTGTTTGTAAATTTGGTGAATTAGGTCCTGACGATGAGGACATTTCCGATTTGGGTATAGAAATCAATAATTCTACAGGAATCATAGATCTTAAGAAAACATTGGAAAACGGTGCTTTTGGTGACAATCCTGTCAACGGTTCAGAGTTGGATGCCAAGTTGTACTACAGATTGCAGGACCAAACCTTGGGAGCATTGAATGACATAGATTTAAAAATCTTTTATTTCGCTACTTTGGCGGATGTTCCTCAGAGTCTTTTGGATGAGATAGACCAAAAAAATGCTGACCTATTGGAAGAAAGAAATGGAATAATGAATTCCAATGCGAGGGTATTTGCAGAAAACCCCAAAGCGAAACCAAGACCACCTTACCTTTTGATTGTTGCTAGGTTACAATAATTTGGGTATTATTACCCAAATTATTTAATGCCATTGATCTGTGCACCTAAGGTGGTTTCTAATTTTCATCACGTTACTCTTTCAAAATCCCCCAGCCGGTGATAGTCCTGATTTTGCTAAAAAATATCAGGAGGCAATAGCTTTTTTTCAGGCAGAAGAGCCCACTGAATTAACCGATAGCCTTGCCAGATCACTTTTTTTGGAGATTGTTTCCGGTTCAGCCTCTAACAAAATCGAAAACTGGGTTTTGTTGGATTCTTATGAAAAACTTGGAAGCCTGGCTTTGATTGGCGGTGATTTGTCAACCGCAGTCATTCATTACCGAAAGGGACTGGAATTAAAAAACAACCAAAATATTTTAGATTCACTGTTTTTTGGATCTAACTTATTTATTGGAGAGACTTATTACCTTTTGAGTAAGGCAGATAGCAGTATCTATTTTTTGGAAGAAGCGGAAAAATTAATCCCTTTGAAAAAATCCAATGAGGAAGCTTCAAGATTGTATAATTCATTGGGTGTAATTTATTTTGAATCAGGTAATTATACACAAGCAATTAATTACTTCAATAAATCAAAAAACCTTATCATCCCAAGGGAATCTTACGATTTACTTGAGCCATATTACAAATATGCCTTGTTCAGTTTCATGAATAATATCGGTACATCCCTATTGCAACTTGGAAAAACAGATAGTGCATTACATATTTATAATAATCTCCTGGGTTTTGAAATCAATGAGAATCAGGTTTATTCCCAGCTGTCCAAGATTTACCTCAAGAAGGAAAATCCCGACTCTTCTCTATATTTTTTGGATAAAATAATATCTCCTGAATATGTGAACAATCATTCATACCAAAACCAATTGGCAGAAATTCTATTGTCAAAAGGAAAATTGGACGAAGCCAAAACCGGTTTGCTTGAGTTTTTGGAAAAAAACGGGGGAATGAATCAGAAAGTCGCTGATTTCAAACTTGGTAAAACTTTTCAGATTTTAGGTAAGATTGCCTTTCAACAAAAAGATTTTCAAAACGCAGTTCATTATTTTCACCAATCTATCATTCAGACCGATGGATTGTTTGATAATCAAGACATTTTTGAAAATCCAAAGGAATACAGTGTTGGTTTTGCCACTTTTTCATTGGTAGAAAGCCTGGTGGGTAAAGCCCAAAGTTTTATAAAACTGCATGAAAAGGAGAAAAAACGGGCTTATTGGGATGCAGGTTTGGATACCTATCAGACAGCATTTGATATCGCGTCTTTCGTAGGTAATTTTTATGACAATGATGAAGCTCGGATATTTTTAGGTGATTTTGTTTTGGAAGCATACCAAGAAGCGGTGAATACGCTATTAATCCATACTGATTCTGAAGACGAAAAAACTCGGATATACAAAGCAATAGCATGGGTGGAAGGCAGTAAATCCACCTCTTTGAATATTGGGATGAGGGAAAAAAAGCTTAAAAAGATATCAGGAATTCCAATAGCGCTCCTTCAAAAGGAAAGCGATTTGCAGTTTTCCATTTCAAAAATACAGCAGAGAATTCTTAATGAAAATAAAGAAGAGGAATTGATGGCGTTACAATCAGAGCTCACCGACAGCCGTTTGGAGCTTTCGAGACTGCATAAGGAATTCAATGATTTTCCTGAATTTGTTGCCCAAAAGACAAAAAATCAATCAATTGACCTGAATTATATCCAAGAATCAATTTTGGATAAAAACACATTACTGTTATCATTTTTTGAATTGAAAGACAGGGTTTTACTTTTTACTTTGGATCAAGATGAAATTCTGGTAACAGAAATAGGGGATAAAGAAACTTTGGAAGGCAAGATTCTAGAATTTAAAAAGGGAATAATTGGTTACGAGGCTGGGGAGAAATATGAATTTGGAGGTGCAGGAAATGTTCTCTTTGAAAAAATATTGGGTCCGGTATCTGATAAATTGGACGAGTATGACCACTTGATGGTGATTCCCCATGGAATTTTGGCAGACTTACCTTTTGATTCGTTTGAATCATCACCTTCAAAATTTTTGATTTTTGACCATTCCGTTTCCTATCAACTTTCTCTCAAACTTTTGGAATCATTCGAGTCTCGAGACTTTGAGGATGAAGTCAAAACCGGATTTGCACCGTTTTATGACAATTCGTGGAAAGATGAAAATATCAATCTTACCCAACTTCCCTATTCCAAAGATGAAATCAATTCTTTGCATGGAAAAAGTTTTATCAGCAGTGAGGGTACTAAACGAAATTTTTTGGAAACAGCGTCCGGTTCTGAGGTGATCCATTTGTCAACCCATGCGCTTCCAGATCCCAATGATCCGCAACAGGCATTTATCACTTTCTTTCCCGGAGATATTGAGAGTAGGTTATTTACCCACGAAATCTATAACCTAGATTTATCCGAATCAGCTTTGATTTTTCTGAGTGCATGTGAAACGAATTTTGGAAGTCTCAGCAAAAGCGAAGGTATATTGAGTATCTCGAGGGCATTTGCCTTTGCAGGTTGTCCTAATATCATTTCGGCCTTATGGAAAGCAGAGGACAAGTCAACCGCTTACATAACTGATAGATTTTATTCACACGTTGAGAATGGATTGTCTTATGCTGAGGCGTTAAGAGAGGCAAAAAAAGACCTTTTGGAAGATGAAAAAATGGCTCAGTTTCATCATCCTGTTTTTTGGGCTCATTTGGTTTTGGTTGGATCCATTCCGGCAAAAACCTACTTCGATTATTTACCCGTTTATTTATGGATTTTCGCATTTATACTTTTGGGGTTTGGATACCTTTTAGTCAAAAACAGGTTTTCAAACATGTCTCATTCAGGATAAATTCTATTCAAAATTGTAATGGTTTTTATTTTACTTTAAAAACAAAAACCACCATCATCGATGGCGGTTTTTTCGTTCACTAGGACCTAAAATTAAATTAACGTTTACTTTAGTCTAACTCAACCTCTATTTCAGAAGAAGCTTTTATATTATTTTTAACTTTTTCATAGAGCGATTTATTGCTGTTTTTGGAGATAATAACCATTCCATCTGTTTCTACAGCCTCTTGCAACTCAGAATCAGATACATTTTGAAACCAGTTTAAAGCATTGATTTCAAATAGCGCAAGGGGATTGTTAATTCTGTCCACTTTGAAGTAATTATCATCATCTTCCGCTTCAATTTCTACTTCGAAATCAATATCATCTCCAAAAAACTCAAACTTAAATGGCTTGGAAGTTCCATCAGCATTGTTGATTTTTCCTTCAAAATAGATACTTGGTTCATTTTTGTAATCAATCAGATCAACCTCCAATTCTATTTCTTTGTACTCTCCTTCAGGAATATTGATGAAAAAATCAGTGGATTTGTCCAAATCGTCAAATGTGATTTTTTGGATGTCTCTGAATTTTATTTCAATCTCATTGCTGTCATCTCCACCATTGTCATCGTCGCTATCGTCATTACTATCATCGTCGCTATCATCATCACTATCATCGTCACTATCATCGTCACTTGTACCGGTTCCCCTTTGCTTTAGCTCAAGTTCCAATTCTTTGATTTGGATAAAACCGCTTTCGATACTTAGGCTACTGTTCAAGGTTCTTGCGTTTTCGGCATTGAGTTGGTTTGTCTTCAGGACAAAAGCTATCCCCATTTTTCCTTCTCCAATACCCGGGATTTCTTCTTCCGGATTACAGGAAGAAAACATAATGGCAGCTACCAAAGCTAAAGAGGCTAAATAATTTTTTAATGTTCTCATAGTTGAATGTTTTTAGTTTCGTTTGTTGGTCGATTCTGGTTTGGAAAATGTAACCGCGGACTATGAAAATTTTTATTTTTTTATTCTTTGAGTTTAAATCTTGCAGAAATCATGGTTTGAAAAGGTCCAAAGCAAATATTTTGATCCTGTCATCTATGCCAAAAGACCCATGATAAGTATGTTTAGGGTTTGAGACAATTTGAGCCATGGTAGATTTTGCCGCTTCGTAGTTTTCTGATTTGAGATAACTCAAAAAGAGATAATAGTCTATCTCATCTTCAAAAAGCTTTTCTTGACTGTCGGCATTGATTTCCTTCAGCTTGTTGAGATACAATATGGCATTGGTATCATCACCAAGTTCAAAATAAGATACTGCAGCCAGGAATAGGATTTTTCTATCAGGTTCCTCGATCGAGACTCCTTTGGTTACAGAATCCCAACTTTTGTTTTTGAAGTGAGTTTCAAGAATTTTTTCTTCATCTCCGTCCGAACGCATGGTCGGGATTTCGTATGTAATATATTTTTCTTGATATAGGCTGTCAGGGAGGTTTTGTACCCAATAATTACCAACCAAAAGCAGAGTCATAGTGGCTGCAATTCCGATCACCCATCCAAAAGGTTTGAATTTGACTACTTTGCCTTTGGGGCTTTGGTTTGATTGCTTTTTTTCAAATTCCCGATAGATTTTGTTTACCGTTTCTTTATGTCCAGACATTCGTATACTTTCTCTTGAAAATGCCAGGATATCAAGTAATTCCTTCAGATCAGGATTTGAATTTATTTCTGACAGAAGTTTATCGGCTTCTTCTTGGTTTAGGTTACCGTCCAGGTAATCATCCAATAGGGCTATGTATTTATCATCCAGCATATCGAAGTGCGTTTTTAACTGTGGAATATGTTTTTTCGTCAGATTGGATTTTTTCAATCAGACTTTTAAGGCATTTATGTTTTTTGTTTCTAAGTACTTGTTCACTGGAGAAGTCTTCCTTTTCCATGATGTCTTTCATTGACAGGTTTTCGTAGTAGAAAAGAAGGAGAATATTTCTGCATTTGTCGCCAAGGGTCTGAAAAAGATCCATGATCAATTTGTGGCTTTCATGTTTTGCAAGGCTTTGGCTTATATCCTGACTTACCGACTCCTTTTCTTTTTCAAATATTTCATTCCTAACCCCCATACTTTTCCTTTTTCTTAATTCTGAGATCCAAAGATTTTTTACAATGGAATAAAGGAAAGATTTTACCCCGGATTCTTGCCTGTATTTATTTTCCTCCACGGTTTTGATAAAAACCAGGAATGCTTCCTGAATGATGTCTGCGGCGTCATCTGTACTTCCGCTGTTTTGCAGTACATAGTTTTCGAGATACCTGTAATAGCCATCATACATAAACCTTATTGCCGGGTTTATATTATTGCGACTACTTATAGCTTCTATCAATTCTTGGTCTGAATATTTATCGGTTTTTTTCATTCCCTTATACCTGTTTGTCGTAGCTGCTTGTTGGATTGTAACCGTTTGGATTCCCAATTATAAAAAGAATTGAGAATTGAAGCGCTTAAATATGTTTCTCTTTTGGTCAAGTGATATATTGCGAATTGAAAGAAAATAAAACGGCTTTTCTAAAAGAAATTTTTCATATGAAAATCACAAAGGATTTATACCAAGGGTCATTGGCGCTATTGACCGATTTTTATCAATTGACCATGGCATATGGTTATTGGAAATCCGGAAAAGCCGAACAGGAAGCTGTTTTCAACTTGTTTTTTCGAAAGCATCCTTTTCAAAGCGGTTTTACACTTGCTGCGGGCTTAGAATATGTCATTGACTTTTGCAAAAATTTCCATTTTGATGAGGAAGATTTGGCTTTCCTTTTAGAAATGAAAAACAGCGATGGTTCTCCCACATTTGAGCCTTCCTTTATTGCATATCTCAAGGAAATGGAATTCAAATGCAGCATTGAAGCTGTGGAAGAAGGCACTGTGGTTTTTCCCCATATCCCGATGGTAAAAGTGACAGGCCCTTTGATTCAATGTCAATTGTTGGAAACACCATTGTTGAACATTGTTAATTTCCAGACTTTGATCGCAACCAAAGCCGCAAGGATTTCATTTGCGGCGCAGGGAGATCCAGTAATGGAATTTGGTCTGAGAAGGGCGCAGGGAATAGATGGCGCATTAGCGGCAAGCCGTGCCTCTTATATCGGAGGCTGTGCTTCTACAAGCAATGTTTTGGCAGGAAAATTATTCGGAATCCCTGTATCGGGAACACATGCCCACAGTTGGATTATGTCTTTTGATTCAGAATTGGAAGCTTTCAAAGCCTATGCAGATGCATTTCCCGATAAATGTGTTTTTTTGGTGGATACTTATGATACCATCTCCGGAATCAAAAATGCAATTGAAGTTGGCAAATTCCTCAGAGAAAAAGGTAAGGAATGGGTAGGTGTCAGGATTGACTCAGGTGATTTGGCTTATTACAGCAATATCGCCCGTGAAATGATGGATGAAGCGGGATTTCCGGATGCCAAGGTTGTCGCTTCCAATGACCTTGATGAACATATTATTACTTCATTAAAAATTCAGGAAGCTTCTATTGATATTTGGGGAGTTGGGACAAAGTTGGTGACCGCTTTTGACCAACCTGCCCTTGGTGCGGTTTACAAACTTTCAGCCATCAAAACCAAAGAGGGGACTTGGGAACCTAAGGTGAAAGTCTCTCAGCAATCTATCAAAATCAATATTCCCGGAAATCATCAGGTGGTCCGTTTCAGTAAAAATGGAAAAGCAGTGGCTGACATGATCTATTTAAATTCCCAAAATCTGGACAGGGATGAATTTATTATCATTGATCCCATAGACCCAACCAAAAGAAAAAAAATCAAAGCTAAAGGATTGGATCAAGAGGTTTTGCTGAAGCCGATTTTTGAAAAAGGGAAGAAAGTTTATTCAATGCCTGACATCCATCAGGTGAAAGCAAATGCAGCAAGGAACCTGTCTCAGTTTGACAAGGCCTTGAAACGTCTGGTAAATCCCCATATTTATCCTGTAGGCCTTGAAGAAAGCCTTTACCAGCTCCGAAATGACTTGGTATTCAAAATGAAAAATTACGATGGAGAAGAAAATAATATTTAGCATTCCGGATTACAGGTACCTTCAGGAAGAAGTATTGCAACTTGGTGACTTTGAACGAGGAATAATAGAGGTCAGGTTATTTCCTGATGGCGAGCGATATCAGCGTATCATGACTCCGGTCAACGGAAAAGATGTTGTACTTATCGGTGGTACCATATCTGACTCGGATACACTTGAAATTTATGATTTAGCTTACGCACTTATCAAGTATGGTGCACGATCCATCCGATTGGTTTTTCCATATTTTGGATACAGTACCATGGAAAGGGCTGTAAAAATAGGGGAGGTGGTCACCGCAAAATCACGTGCAGTTATGTTTTCATCCTTGCCAAGAACAAGCCTTGGAAATCATTTCGTTTTCTTTGACTTACACTCAGAAGGAATCCCACATTATTTTGAAGGACAGGCATTGATCAACCATGTATATTGTAAGCCCATCATCATCAAAGCTGCGTTGGAATTAGCAGAGGATGGATTTGTGATGGCGTGCACCGATGCAGGACGGGCCAAATGGGTCGAATCTTTGGCCAATGAAATGGGTGTGAATGCGGCATTTGTTTTCAAAAGAAGAATTTCCGGTGCTAAGACAGAGGTGACGAGTATCTCGGCCGATGTGGAAGGAAAAGATGTGGTCATCTATGATGATATGGTCAGGACCGGGGGTTCTTTGATCAGCGCTGCCAAAGCTTACAAATCTGCCGGTGCAAAAAAGATATTCACCATAACTACCCATGGCTTGTTTACCAATGAGGCATTGAAAAAAATCCAAGATTCAGGTGTGATCGAAAAAGTGGTATCTACCAACAGCCATCCCAACAGCTTTGCCTCAAAATCCGATTTTCTTCAAATCGAATCTGTCGCTTCTTTGATCCTTGAACAATTGATTTAAATTGTCTTACCAATAACTATTTCCAAATAATCATTTACCACAGACCAATGAAAGCACTTATTATCGTAGATGTCCAAAATGACTTTATTCCGGGAGGAGCTTTGGCTGTAAATG
The DNA here is from genome assembly GCF_024741135.1 of Aquiflexum gelatinilyticum. Taxonomy (GTDB): domain Bacteria; phylum Bacteroidota; class Bacteroidia; order Cytophagales; family Cyclobacteriaceae; genus Cognataquiflexum; species Cognataquiflexum gelatinilyticum. The sequence continues at coordinate 2,825 of NZ_JANSUY010000018.1, read as the reverse complement.
AAGGCGATCAGATTGTGCCGGTTATTAATGAACTTCAGCAAAAGTTTGATTTTATAGTAGCAACTCAGGATTGGCACCCAGCGGAGCATGGAAGCTTTGCCGCTAACCATTCTCAAAAGAGTGTTGGAGAATTTATTGATCTCAATGGTGTGAATCAGATTTTGTGGCCGGTTCATTGTGTCCAAGGGTCCAAAGGAGCAGAATTCCATCCTGATCTCAAGAATGATAAGTGGAAGGCAATATTTAAAAAGGGGACCCATCGAAAAGTTGATTCTTACAGCGGTTTTTTTGACAACAATAAACAGGGAGACACAGGGTTAAGTGCTTATTTAAAAGAAAATGATATTGACGAAGTTTTTGTCTGTGGTCTCGCCACTGATTATTGTGTAAAATTCACAGTTCTAGATGCGATTTCTGAAGGCTTTAAGACAACCATGATTGCTGATGCAACCCGTGCAGTCAATATTAATGAAAATGACTACATACATGCCATTGAAGAAATGGCTCAAGGAGGAGCCAAAGTTGTTTTGGCAGAAGAGATTCTTTATTTCTCGTGATTAATAATACATTATCAAATTCATTACCCACATAATTTTGCAATTCAATAAATAACAAGATTCAATCATGAAACAGTATTTTAGGTTGCTTTCACTTACGGTTTTGGGTTTTTTATTGATATCAGTCAAAAGCTATGGTCAAAATAACCGGGAAACAGAATTTAACAATATTGGTTGGTATGCCTTTTTTGGAAATTTCAAATTTGATGACAAGTGGAGCATTCATGGGGAGTTCCAATGGCGAAGGACAGATTGGATTACGAATCCGCAGCAGAATCTATATAGGATAGGAGTAAATTACAAAATCCATCCCCAAGTGACTTTTAGGGTGGGATATGCATTTATCGACACCTTTAATTATGGGAATCAGCCTATCGCAGCCAATGGAATAAGATTTACTGAAAACCGATTATATCAAATGGCAATTATCAATAATCCAATCGGGAAGTTTAATCTTACACACAGGTTTATGCTTGAGCAACGTTGGGTTGGGAGAAGCCTAGATCCCAATGCTACCAAAGCTGATGAGTCTGTATTTCTAAAAAGATTCCGATATATGTTTCGGGGAGATATCCCACTTGCAGGACCGACTTTGGAGGATAAAGAACCTTATCTTGCCATTTATGATGAGATCATGATTGGTTTTGGAGAAAATGTCAACCAAAATATTTTTGACCAAAACCGATTGGGAATCCTTGGAGGTTATCGCTTTTCAGGATCTTTCAGGGTTGAAGGTGGCTACTTCAATCAGATCGTACAGTTTGGTCGTCTTGTAAATGGCAAAAATTACTTTCAAAATAATCAAGGGCTTATCATAAATTCATATTTCAACTTTTGATTTTTAGAACCTAAAGCAGGGAATGATTGTGCTCCGACGGTTTCGCTGATTTGGATCACCGTACAGGAATGAATATCTGATAGAAATTTCATGGGCACCTCCTGAGCTGCTCAACGCGAGTTTGGAAGTGGTAAAATCAAAACTGTAGCCGATGTCGAGTCCGCTTTCCAAAGTCATACCGATTAAACCGATGAAGGCTTCGTTATTTGGAAGGGAGTATTTGACCGGAAAACCGCGATACCAAACTCCGACAACTAAGGGTTGGATAAAAAATTGTGCCCCTATATCTAATTGATTGAAAGGATCTTGGTGCTTGTAATTGAAAGCCAGAAAGGCAGATCTTTCTTGTCTTGAATTACTGTAATAATTATTGATAAACCCTTCACCCAAATCAAATTTAATTCCACCATGTGCTGATAATTTCATGGGAAGTTTACTGACATTTCCATCTAAAAAGGAGGTATTGGGTTGGGTAAGGTGATGTCCTGAAATACCTACCCATGCTGTTTCTGTATGGAATAACATTCCAAAGTTAAAATCCATAAATTGATGTCTGTAATTATCCGAGAACAACTCGCCGCTAAAGTCATCTACAATTCCTCTGTTGATATCAAGCTGTGACCCAAAAACCAAATCACCAAAGTAAGCATCCCGAGAAATATAACTTGCCTGGCCTCCAAACCGCAAGAATGATTCGAATCCAAGCTGCAGCCTGTAAGAATATGTCAGCCCGATTTCATTGGTACTAAGCTTTGCCATACTCTCTCTGTTTCCATTGAAAATCAATCCAATGCCGCTATTTATATCAAACATATAATGGTCGATATAAGCTGAATACGAGTTGAATGAGTGATCCAATCCAGGCCATTGATTCCTGTAGTTGGCACCCACCCGTGTCAGTTCAGAAGCACCCGTAAAAGCAGGATTCAAAAACAGTGGTGCTGCATAAAACTGGGAAAATTGGACATCCTGAGCACTGGCTTCAAAAGTCAGAAAAAGGATTGAAATTAGGTAAAGTATCTTTTTCATATCAATCAGGACTTTTTAATGAAATATTGGCTTTGTTAACTGGCTTTATTATTTTAAAAAAGACAGTATTGAATTCTTCTGTCAGATTCTTTATCTCTACTTGTGAAAAAACAAAAACTCCGCGTTTGCTTATAATTGCTAAATTTTGATATATCTGAATTGTTGAATTCAGGAAATTTGCAATAAGTAAAGATTCAATTGAGTAAAGTTTTTTCATGTAATACATACTTTGAATTCATCTCCAACTTAGAGTTTGAGCGGTTCGATTAATTTTAAAACAACCAGTACCGATTAGATTTTTCAAAGTGACTCTGTGGAGTACTTTTTGACTTGTGCTGATGCTAATCAGTGGGTTTTATTCCCAGATTTTTGCATGTTAAGTCTTAGAAAAGGTATTTCAA
>NZ_JANSUY010000017.1 GCF_024741135.1 Aquiflexum gelatinilyticum | reverse complement strand
AAACAACCAGTACCGATTAGATTTTTCAAAGTGACTCTGTGGAGTACTTTTTGACTTGTGCTGATGCTAATCAGTGGGTTTTATTCCCAGATTTTTGCATGTTAAGTCTTAGAAAAGGTATTTCAATTTTTGATATAAAATTCTATGTATTTTATATATACATAAAGGAAATACTTTAAATCGGGTGATTTACAGTAATAAACAGAATTTTATAAGAAAAACAAAGGAATGACGGTAAAAAATATATTTGGGAAATAAGGGAAGAAAATGAATCTTCTGGATAAATCAGAGGAGAATTTCCTTTTCAAAAATTTTTAAATAATAATCCAAAAATTGATCCATTTTTTAAAAATAAAACCGCTAAACAGGAACAATACCGTCACCATTATTTCAGGACGACGGTATTGATGATTTGTTTTGTTTTAACTAGAGCACGAGTGTAAATACACCTGTCTGACTGCCTTTTTCTCCGTCTACAGCTTTGAAAATTATCTTGTAGACATAGTTGCCATTAGGACTCATGGTTCCATTTAATCTTCCATCCCAACCTGCATCTTCCTTACTGAATGCGGAATAAACCAATTCACCCCACTTATTGAAAATATGAAGTTCAAAATCCTCAATACCTCTCATTTTTGGCATGAAGGTGTCATTAAGACCATCATTATTTGGAGTAAAGGCGTTGGGAACAAGAATCCTGTAGGAGCCGAAAACTTCGATCTGCATCGTGGTTTCGGATACACATCCCAAAGCATCAAAAGTTTTTAAAGTAATGGTGTATTTTCCTACTTTGGTAAATGTATGAATTGGGTTTTGGTCATTGCTCTTTGTACCATCTCCAAAATCCCATTCCCAAGCAATTACCTGTCCAAGTGTGGCGTCATTGAACTGTACCGGTTCGTTGACCAAAATTTCACCTTGTTCACCAATTGAAATTACTGTGTAGGAGAATGATGCATCGGTAAATGCTACCGGCATAGTTACTTCTTTGGAAACTTCAACTAGGCATCCATTTCTATCTGTAACAATGGCAGTTATCTCACCATCTTCATAGAAATTAATCTCTTCGACATTGGAAGATCCTGTATTCCATTCAATTCGGTAATCTGGTGTTCCTCCTTTAATATCCAACCAAGCCACACCTGTCAATTCACGGTTTTCGCAGTCCACATCAAATCTGGTAAACAATCTTACCTCAAGTAAATCAGGCTGTTTGATTTCAAAAATCTTGGTTTCAATACAGCCATTATCATCTGTAATACTTACAGTGTAGGTTCCCGCAGGAAGATTTGACCTGTTCAAAGTTTCGATAGGAGTGTCTGACCATTTGATCCTGTAAGGCTGAATACCTCCACGAACATCCAAATCGATAAATCCATTTTCATCCCCGAAGCAATCCAGCATTTCTGAATGGGTGCTTTCGATTTCGATGGGATCCGGTTCAGATACTACAAATGTTCCACCTGTCACGCAACCATTTCTATCAGTTATCAAGACACTGTAGGTATCAGGTTGAAGATTTCTAATGACCCGGCTGTTGGCACCATTGGACCATTTGTAGATGTATGGAGCAGCACCACCAAAGACATTCAGAGTGATGACACCGTTATTGCTTCCGGCACATTGGCTGTTTTCTACGGTTTCTCTGAAGCTCAGCAACTCAGGTTCACGGATATTATATGTTCCTGTGACAATACAGCCCAATGCATCTTCTACTGTAACATTGTAGGTTCCTGCAGCGAGATTGGTAGCAGCCAACTGGCCTTCGACTCCATTGCTCCAATTGATCTTGTATGGAGCCTTTCCTCCTGTAATTCCAATTTCAATTAAACCGTCCATACCATTGAAGCAGGATACTGCTTTGATATTCATTAGGCTTATTCTCAGATTCAAAGGCTTTTCAATTTCTATGGTTTCTGAAACTGTACATCCTTTTGCGTCTGTTACGATTAAGGTATATGAGCCCGGCAATAGATCGGTTACAGTGGAAGTGGTTGCTCCATTAGACCAATTGTAAGAATAAGGCGCTAATCCACCTGTCACACTTGCAATTATTTCACCTCTTTCTCCATTGGTACATACTGCAAATTTGCCAACCAAATCAATTTCCATAGGAGAGGTAGGCGGTGGAACAGTAAAATCTTCATTTACTGTACATCCTTTTGAATCAGTTACCGTCACTGAATAGTTTCCTGGAGTAATTCCTATGAGGTTTTGGGTTGTAGCGCCATTTGACCATGCATAGGTATAAGGAGCAGTTCCTCCTGTTACAGTTAGGTTCAATTCTATCAATTGGTCAAACTCGCAAAGTTCGGTTGAAATTACTGATGAAACTGCCAAAACTGCCGAAGGCTCCGTAATGGTATAAGTTTCACTAGCAAGGCATGAGTTTTCATCTATTACAAAAACAGTGTAGTCACCGGCTCTTAGCCCCGAGATTTCAGTACCTGACATACCATTACTCCATTGGATAGTATATGCACCTGTTCCACCTGTGATATTGATTTTGATGCTGCCATCGGTTCCAAACTTACAGGAAACATTCTGAATCGATTCCATAGTGACTACTATTGGAAGTGGCTCTTCTATTTCAAAAGTCTGACTTACAATACATCCTTGGCTATCCCTGACATTCACAGTATAGGTTCCGCCTGCTTTGTTATTAATGGCTCTTGTTGTCTCTCCGGATGACCATTGGTAAGTATATGGGCCTGTGCCTCCTGATACGATAAGGTCAATATTTCCATTGTTTTCTCCTGCGCATCGGACATGGGAGATGATTGGCTGAATAGTCAATGGTTCAGCAGGCTGTGTGATGGTATATTCCCGAATTGATTCACATCCAAAAGGATCTCTCACAGTTGCCACATAAATTCCCTCTGGTAGGTTATTGATTATATTTCCTGTTCCGACAGTTGCTCCAGTTACTTTATTTGTCCAAGAGACAATGAAGCTGCCGTTTCCACCACTGATATTTAAGGAAATACTTCCGTCACTTCCTCCAAAACAGCTTACATTTTTGATGGTCTCAACGACCAGAATCGGGGCAGGCTGGGTAATAATTACATTACTTCTAACTATACAACCGTTGGCATCAGTGATGACTACTTCATAGTTTCCTGGAGCTAATCCTGTTCTGGAAGTTTGGGTATTTCCATCTGACCACCTTACAGTATATGGAGCAGTACCGCCTGAGAATACCGCCTCAGCAGTTCCATTATTTTGGTTAAAACAGCTGACATTTGCCTTATTGACAGTAAGGGTAAGTGGAGTAGGCTGATTGATGGTTATTTGTGTGGTTGGTGAAGCACAGCCATTTGCATCCAATATATAGACATTGTATGTATTCGGTCTAAGTCCGTTTGCAGTAAGTCCCGGATATTGGATACCATCAATTACCAAGGTATATCCAGGCTTTCCGCCGGAACCTACTACGGTGATCGAACCATTTTGTGATCCAAAGCAAGTGATGTCTGTAAAAGATGAAGTGAATGTTACAGGAGTAGTATCTCCGATCACAAAATCCATAGTGGCTTCGCAATTATTTTCGTCCAAAACCACTAATGTATAACTTCCGGCAGGAACTCCCGACAAATCCTGATTGGTACCCACAACTATATTTGAAGCATCAAGCCATCTGTATGTGTAGCTTCCTGTTCCTCCAGTTACTGAAACTTTGATTTCACCATCTGAGGAACCAAAGCAGCTTATATCAATTATTTCGTCTTGGAATATCTCGATCGGAGTGGTGTCAGCAATTGTTACAACATCTGACCATTCACAACCCTTGGCATCAATTACCCTGAGGTTATATGTCCCTGGAGTCAAATCTGTAAAGCTGATTTCGCCACTTGGGTCTACGGTATATTCTACCCCATTGAGATAAGCCAAATATGATCCATTGCCTCCTGATATTTTTAGATTGATATCTGACAGGTCTCCATAACAAAGTACTTCATCAAGATTGTCTACAATTACACTTAGTGGTTGTGCAGGCTGAGCAATGATGACCTGAATGACCTCGGACTTACAGGTACCATTTATGGTAAATGCATTGTAAGTTCCTGCTGTAAGACCAGTGACGGTATTGCCTGAAATCTCAACCCCATTGAAGAAAATTCTATATGTAGCAAAGTTGCCACCTGAAGGGGTAAAGACAACAGTTCCATCACTTCCTCCAAAACAGGAGACATCCGTCGTAACAGCATTGAGGACGACTTTTGTTGGTTCTTCAATTTGAATTGTCTCTATTACGTCAGCACATCCTCCATCGGACACGGTATAGGTGTAGAATCCGGCTACCAAACCTGTCAAAGTAGTTAGGTTGTCAGAACCAGGGACAGGTGCGAAAGTGGTATTGTCTATTGAATAAGTCCAAGAAACCGCATATGGTTTGGTTCCTCCTGTTATTTGTAGATTAATCTCTGAAGTTCCTCCGAAGCAAAGGATGTCTTGATAGCTCGCAGATGCAAGTAGCGGAAGTGGTTGTGCTAAGGTTTTTGGTGGAATGGCAACAGAACAGCCATTGGCATCTACAGCTGTGAAAGTGTAAGCAACTAATGCCTCCAGATTATTGAAAACCACCACTTGATTTTCATTTGCAGAATAATCAACTCCTTGGAAAGTGATTGTATAAGGAGCCGTTCCACCGGTCAATGAAAGTGAAATGCTGCCATCGCCAGACTCAAAACAGCTCAGGTCAGAAGATGTGTAATCTAAAATACTTAGAGGAGCTGCAGGCTGGGCAACATTAATATTGACATCTGCCGAAACACAACCTTTCACATTGTCTATAGCATAAACCAAATAATTTCCTGCTTTGGCCATGAAAGTGTTTCCAAAAATCTGGCTTCCATTCACAAAGTAGGTGAAATTGGTGGAAGACCCGGACGCAGCCTGAAGTGTAACCAAAGCAGATTCACCGTAGCAAAGTATCAAATCGGCTGTATAAGTTACCGTCACCTGGCTTCCGTCTGGAATAATGACGGTGTTGGAAACTACTGTACAGCCATTGGCTTCCTGTACAGAATACCTGTATTGTCCTGCAACTGCATTGCTCAATCTTTTACTAGTTTCTGGTAAGGTTTCCCAAGTACTGGTTCCTGTATTGAATTTTTCCCACACAAAGGAGTAAGGCTCTGTACCTCCAACAGGAGTCAATTCAATAAAGGTTGAACCTCCAAAGCAAAGTATGGTTCCTGAATCTGCAGTAACTGTGAATAAACTTGGCTGAGTTATGGACACCAGTTCAGTTACCTGACAAACATTGTTGATGTCCCAAACTTCCAAAGTATAATTTCCAGCGCTCAAACTTGCAAAAGAATAAACCGTATTTTGGTTAAGGTTTGTCAAAGTTTGGACAGGTCCGGAAACGGGAGTCAATGTTGCTCTGTAAACAGGTCTTCCTCCGAGAATTTCAAATTCAATGGATCCCGTATTTGATCCAAAGCAATTGGCATTATCTATGACCAAATTGGTGATCTCCAAAGGCCTATCAGGTTGCCCGATTACTACCAACTCTGGATCTGACTCACAACCAAAGTTATCGATCAGGGTTATTTGATAATTTCCAGGAGCCACATTAAAGAAGGACGTCTGAACACCCTGACTCGCTCCATTGATAAATACTGTAAATGTCCTACCACCCTGAACAACTGGACTTAATATTTCAATGATTCCGTCATTTGCTCCAAAACAGCTTACATCTTGGGAGCTTGTATTGAAATCAGGTTTGACAGGCGAAATAATGGTAAAGGTCCCTGTATTATCAGGACAGCCTGTATCTCCAATAGTCCAAACATAATCTCCGGCAGGCAACTCATCAAAATCAAATGAACCAGAATCTTGGTTGTTATATATTTTTGAGTAACCGTTGATTGAGGTGACAGATAATGTTTTTCCAGGTAATCCGCCGGCGAATGTTAAATTGAATGAACCAAAATCCCCGAAGCAGATTGGTTGGATAACAGACTGGGAGATCAAGATTTCGTCAGGTTGTTCTATAATATAATCGGGAGAATCAATCATACAGCCTCCTGCATAGGTAATTTCCATGAAGTAAGTACCTGCAATCAGTGAACTTAAGGTAGCTTCTGTAATTGGTATTTTTCCACCTATTAGGTCTCTTCTGTACCATTGGACTGTGATTCCAGTTGTATTACCGGATACTACAAACCTGATTACTCCATCGTTTCCACCAAAACAGGTAACATCCTTTTCTACCTCTACATCAAATACAGGTGGATTTGGCTCATTTATGGTAATAGTTGAAAAATCCTCGCAACCTGCAGCATCTGTAACCTTGACATTATAAGTACCTATTGACAAACCTGAAAGTATTGAATTTGTAATAGTTTGCCAGATTCCACCTAGTTCAATGGAGTAGGTGTAAGAAGGAACTCCACCGAAAGCGGATAAGAATAATATCCCTGATTCTCCGGGACAGCTTGCATCTTGAGGATTTGTGAAAAGTTGCAATGGATTTTTTGGACCTGGAACGTTGTAGGTCTGGGTAACCATACATGCTCCTGCCAAGCTATACTCAACCATGTAGAAGCCTGGTTTCAAACCGGTAACGGTTGTGGTATTTTCTGCTATTTGAGTATTGGTGCTTAAGTCTATCCACCTGTTATAACTTAACCCGGGAACCCATCCCACATAGGCAACTTCTATAGATCCATCAGTATATGCACAAGTAGGTGCGCTGATGTTTATAAGATTGATTTCTAAAGGATCTGGCTGGGTAATTTCGATGTTTTCAAGTCTGAAAGTACAGCCATTTGCGTCCCTCACTGTAACTGAATAAAATCCTGCCGCCAGATTATTTGGGTTTTGATTGATAAAACCATGATCCCATGCAAAGAAATAGACACCTGTTCCTCCTGTTACATTGATGGATATTCTTCCATCATTTCTTCCAAAGCAGGATACTTCATCTTTACTTACAAGTGATACCAACAATGGATCAGGGGCATTGACAGTTACTTCCAATTCACTGGAGCAGGAATTGGCATCAGTAACGATCACTTTGTAAGTTCCTTCTCCAATATTGGATAAAGTTTGTGTGGTACCGGAAATAGGTGTAAATATTCCGGGCGTTGTTTCTTTTTCCCATCTTATAGCATAAGCAGGATTTCCTCCTCCGATCTGGATTTCAATTCTTCCATCAGTTGAGTCATGACATTTTGGATCAACGACATTTAGCAAGCTGACAACAATGCCGCTTGCAGGCTGGCTAACCGAGATGTCCGTCAATTCTTTGAAACAGCCATTGGCATCTGTTACAGTTACATTATATAGGCCTGCTGGGATCGCACTGATGTCTTGAGATGTGGATGTAAATCCTGAAGGCCCTGTCCATGCATAGGTATAGGCACCTGTTCCTCCGGATACTGAAATATTTATCCCGCCACTGCTTTCACCAAAGCAAAGGATGTTTAAAATCCCATCCAGTTCTAGATCCAATTCCGGAGTAGGAGGGATGGTAAACGTTTCTTGGACAAAACATGAGTTATTTCCGAGATCAAAAACCTTCACGGTATATTGGCCCGGAGCCACATTGGTCAAATTTTGATCAGTTGAAATAATGGTTGAGAAATTACCTGCTTCAAACCAATTTACCCCAAGATTGCCTGTACCCCCTGCAATGTCAATGGAAATTCCTCCGTTATTTTGACCAAAACAAACCTCAGGAGTAATTACCACATTGCTGATGGTGATTTCCGGCAGTGAGGTGACATCAAAATTCAAATTAGGAACCACACAGCCATTAGCATCCCTGATTTCAATAAAGTTATTGGTGGATGCACCCAATCCGCCGATTGTGATCCCGCCGATTGAAGTGGAGGAAAAGGCTCCACCATTGAGTGCATATGAATATGGTAAAGTTCCTCCAGATACAGTGAAACTTACTGTGCCGGTCAATTCTCCAAAACAGGCTACATCTACCACCACAGGTGGCGTAACCGCAAGAGGAAGTGGTTCGATCACTGTATATTCTTTGGAAACAGAGCATCCGTTTTGGTCAGTGACTATTAACTTATAGATGCCACCTGTTAAGTTAAAAATATCAAGGTTTGTTTGGCCAAGTAAGTCTTCAAAAGTCCCTAAAATTGCTTTTTGCCATTGGTAGGTCAATGTTCCTGTACCACCATTGGCAGTGAGTCCGGTTATAGATCCGTTTCCATCTCCTGCACAAAGTAGGTTATTGATAACCAGGTTATTTTCATTGATTGCAATTCCGGCTGGGTTTACAACATCCACAAATTCTGTGATATTACAATTAAGGCCGTAAGAAACAACTACCTCATATTGACCTGCAGGTAAGTCTGTAAAAGTTACATCAGTACCGCTTTTGGTTTCTCCGTTTGCGGTGACAGTAAAAGACAAGACATTATCTGCGATTTCAACTCTGATACTGCCATCATTTCCTCCAAAACAAATTGGATTAACGGGTGTGTAAGTAACCACCGGTGCGTCAGGAACAGGAACAACAACACTGAATTCTACTTCACAACCCTTGTTGTCTCTAACTTTAACAGTATTTGCTCCGGCTGGAAGATTAAATGCAGTAGCAGTAGTTTCACCATTACTCCATAAATAAGTATAGCTACCCCATCCACCAGCGATATTAAATACACGGGCAGAGCCGTCATTTGATCCGGCGCAGGCCAAACCGTTTAGAAGTTCTATTTCGCCAGTGATTGGGGCAGGAGGTCCGGCGATTGTTACATTAAGGTCAATAAAACAGCCTTCTTTATCTGAAACCCTAACAGTATAACTACCCGGTGCTAATCCTGTAACAGTTCTTGTTGTCTTACCATTGCTCCAAAGGTATTTATACCCGCCCCATCCACCTGATCGGTTTACTGTAGCCGAACCGTTGTTTTGACCAAAACAGGTTTCAGTATTGGTTGTAACCGATGCTGATAAAGCGGAAGGAGGAGCAGGGACATTTACTGTATAATTGAGAGTACATTCAGGATAATTTACTCCTCCATGCTTTACAGTAATAGTATGGACACCGGGTCCAAAACCAGTAAAAGTCTTTGTTCCGGTAGTTGCGCCAATAGAAATGCTTTCCTCATTTACGGCAACTGTTCCATTCGGACGGGTGATCGTAACGAGAGCATTTGCAGGAGGAAACGTAAATCCCATAAATAACCTCGTGATGTCTATTTTGATAGTCCCGTCGGTTCCACCAAAACAAGTGACTCCTTCTGCAGTAGGCACTGCAGCCAAAAGTGTCTCATTTCCAATATTGAAGACCAATTCTTCAGGACAATCCTCTAAACGATATTGATCTATAATCTCAAGAACATAATCACCTTGGGCTAATTGATCATAATATATTTGGCCCCCCGGGGCAGGAAGCCAACCGGTGACATAGGTTCCGTCTGACCTTCTTATTCTAAATTGAACAGTTCCTACAAATCCGGAGGCATCAAAAGTGATTCCACCGTTTTCGATACAAGTTTCAGGAAAAGTACCTACCCCTGCACCCGGTGTCAAAACAAGAGGCTCGATTTCTTCAATTTCAATTTCAGTCAATTCCTTACAACCGGTGGCGTCAATTACCTCCACCAAATATTTACCGGCAGGAACTCCGCTTAGGTCCAAATTCCTTCCGCTGATGACATTGGTTTGAACAATTGTATTTGTTTCGTCATAAAAGTTGATAGTGAATGGAGGAATACCATTTTCAATGGTTCCATAGACGATACCAAATGATTCACCTGCGCAGGCTTGACTTTCGTCATATAATATATTGAGTATGAAATTTGTACTTCCTTTGAAATTAATGACTTCCGAGTAGGTGTTGCCCACATTATCGGTTACCGTTAGGGTATAGTCACCGGCTTTGGCTTGCTCAATGGTGCTGAATTGAGTTTCGTTTAATCCTGCATCTGTTTGGATAATTTCCCCACCAAAACTCCAGACATAAGTGTAGGGAGCGACACCATTTCGAACACGGATTTCTGCCTTTTTTTCACATTCTGAAAAAACAAAGACATCCCGGATAATTGGGGCTGCTAAACTTTCGTTGATCTGAACAAATGTGGTCAGAAAATAGACAACCCATAAAAATGTAACAGAGTAAAGTTTTCTCATAAAAGATCTACTTTGAATTCATCTCCCATTTAGGGTTTGAGCGTTTTAATTAATTTTTAATCAATCTGTCCCAATTGTGTATTTCAAAGTGACTCTTTAGAGTACTTATTTGACCTACTGGCATTTTTTTCAGTGAATTTTATTCTCTGATTTTTGCAGAATAAGTCTTAGAAAAGGTATTTCATTTTTTGATATAAAATTCTATGTATTTTATATATACATAAAGGAAATACTTTAAATCGGGTGATTTAGAGTAATAAATAGAATATTATAATAAAATCAAAGAAATGGTAATAAAAATTGAAACAGGCGTATCAGGATATTATACTATTGTTTTTCCTATTCGAAAGGGGAAAAAATGGTATTAGAACATTCCAAAAAACAGTCTCTAAACTGAAATATCTTTCTTCAAAAACAGGGAAATAAAGCAAAAAAAAACCGTCCAAAATTATGGACGGCGGTTTGAACTGTATATTTTGTTATTGAAAATTATAAAAAAGGATTCTATACCAAATCTTTGACTTCGATCTGCTTTCCACGGAAATCAGCGCTTTGACCTTTTTTCAAATCCCACAGCGCTGAAATTAACGGAGAATCTCTGGAAACCAATTGGTATTCTACATCTTCCAAAACAACTTTTCCCATAGGAATTGAAACCCAAATATTTCCCATTGGAACTCTGATCAAAGCTCCTTCATCTACTTTTTCCATTTCTTTTACGGGAACAGCGTTCAACTGGGCCAACATTACTCTTGAAGAAGCAAGTCTTTTCTCCAAAATATCCCTTGTCTGATGCAACATTTCCTGATGGGTCTCGAATTTATCCCCTGCAGAACTTTTCTCTTCGACCTCGGAAGATTCCTGCAATTCGGTAAGCTGACGTTGGATGTCTTTGATCTGATCTCTTAGCATTTCTTGCGCTTTGGCCAATAATGCTGTTTTGGTGGTAGAATTCATGGGTGCAAATTAAATTGAAAAAAGGGAGAAAAAGGAATTTAGACCTTCTAAAGAATCTTTTTTCTTGGTCTATTTTAGAATGTAGACATTACCAAAACTCAAGAAAAGTTCTTTTTGTCTATTTATTCTTATATTTTAAAAAGTAGGATTTCCAAAATGAAACTCTAAATCCAATTTTTCACCTCCGGCCAACCAAAGTAAAAGGAAGCATAAATAGGTTTCTGATAAAGGAAAAAGAAAGGTTTATGGCAAATCCCAACAACCTGAATGGTAATAATAGTAACCAAATAAGGGGGTAGAAGATTAAGGCGATGATTGCAATCGGCCAACATAGAATAAAAAGGATGCACCAAAGAAGGAAACTGATCATAGTTATAGTGTTTAAAGTTGCAATTGCAATCATTATACCAATCAATATTTGTTGCCTTTCTGATAAATCAGACCATTTTTAAATTTTAACATGTATTGAAACTGTACACTTTTCGAACAGTTAATCTCATGATGGATCGATCTTTAAGCTCAATTTATTATTTCTGATGAAAGGTGTCTGAAACAAAACCCAAAACCTCAGGAAGGGAGGTTCTCCAATAAGTCCAGGTATGGCCGCCGTCCCTAATCCTAAATTCATGGGGTATTTCTTTCTTCTTCAAGGCGATATGTACAAGGCTATTTCCTTCGTAAAGGAAGTCATCGTCGCCACAGTCAAAATACCATTTGACGGATTTCATTTTTTCAACATCACTGAGGGAGATTTGCTGAAGAGCATTATGCCTGTCATAGTAGGGTCGGAGGGAGGATTCATTCTTTACAACAACTTTGTTGGTTTCTAGACCTTTTTGAAATTCTTCAAAAGTGGTATTTCTTAACGAGCCACTCAACGGGCATGCCGAAGAGAAAAGATCCGGTCGGTGCATGGCATAGAAGAAAGTGCCACCGCCTCCCATAGACAAACCTGCTATGGCACGATATCTTTTTTCGGTCTTAATCCTGTATTTCTTTTCCACGAAAGGCATCAATTCTTCAAAAAAGAAATCTTCATATCTCCATTCGTTGTTTACATCATTGAAATACCCTCTTTTTCCGGTATTGGCATCCGGCATAATGATAATCATCGCAGTAGCTTTTCCTTCTTGAATAGCTTTGTCAGCTATATGCTGCACTTCTCCAAACTGTACCCAACCCGTCTGATCATCTCCTCCACCATGAAGCAGATATAGTACAGGATAGGATCGCTGAGAAGTTTCATAACCCGCAGGAAGGTAGACAGCATATTTCCTTTCCATGTTGAGGATTTTACTCGTAATTATGAGTTCGTCAAATACTTTGCTTTCTTGGGCAAAAGTGAAAAGGACGAGAGGCATCAATATCAGAGAAAGCAGGATTTTTTTCATAGCGGTTTGGGATTTATTGTTTCTCAAAAATCAAGACCGGACCAATAAGTCTATCCTTTTTTTTAATACAAAATATTAAGATATACTTTTTGATCCTAGGAATACACTTTTTTCGGTTCCTGAAGTAATCCTATGGTCAATATCTGTTTTTGAACTTTGGACGAATCGCTTATCTTGTTTAAAAAAACCCTGCAATGAAAAGAAGAGAATTTTTAATATCAACATCTGTGGCTACAGCAGCCCTTGTAAGCTTACCGTTTTCAACATTATTGGCACACCAAGAAGGTTTAAGAAAATTCAGAATTGGCCTTAATCCGGGAATTATTGGAGTCAAGGCCAATTTTGCCCAAACCTTGGATTACGCCATCAAATATCAATATGAAGCTATCAGCCCATTTACTCAAGAGGTTATGGAAAACTACACTGATGGTCAGCTTAATGAAATTCTTGCTAAAATGAAGGAATACGGAATAACTTATGATTCTACGAATATTCCTGTGGAGTTTCGCCGTGACAACAGCAGATTTAACGATGATTTCAAAGGATTGAGAAAGTTTTGCCAGACAATGGAAAAGCAGGGTGCATCCCGAATGAATACCTGGATCATTTCTTCACATCATGAACTTACATACAATGAAAACATGAAACAACATGCTTATCGGCTAGGTGAATGTGCCAAGGTAATGAAAGATCATGGGATCCGATTTGGATTGGAATACCTTGGAATGAGGACAATGATGACCCAAAACCGCTATCCGTTTATCGGTAGTATGAAAGAAGGAAAGGAATTGATCAATGAAATTGGGGAAAGTAATGTGGGATTTGTTTTGGATACCTTCCATTGGTATTGTGCAAACGACACTTTGGAGGACATCAGGACGCTTAAGCCTGAAGACGTTGTGGTGGTCGACCTCAATGATGCAAGGTTGGGTTTTACTAGAGAAACCCAATGGGATGGAAAACGGGAATTACCTATGGCCACAGGGGTGATCAATACGAAGGATTTTCTTCAAGGCATCATTGATATCGGTTATGAAGGTCCTGTAAGGGCTGAACCTTTCAATCAGAATCTCAATGATATGGAAAATGAGGATGCACTCAGAGCCAACATGGATGCCATCAAGAAAGCTTTGGCAACTGTAGGTTTAGATTAAAAATTAAGGGGGGAATTTACTTTCTTAAAAAGGAAAATCAAGTTATTAAACAAAACAAGGTTATCTTTTGTGGGCTGAAAGGTGGAACACCTGTGTGGATTTTCAGGTTATATTGAATATGCTATATTTTATATCTTGATGTAAATGGACTTTTCAGATATTATTGACCAAATAAAAACTCAACATCAGGATAAATCTTCAGATTTACTTTTGGCTGTCATAAATCAGATTCGTCCACCAAAAGGTAGGCTTTATCTTGCTAAAGATAATCTTAACAGTTTTAAGGATGAATTAAGAAAAAACCCGGAGCTTATTGTGAAGCTTCGGTCATATTTGAAAGCCCTGTTTGATCAGAAGCAGTACATCCAGATTTTATCAGAATCCGGTATCCTCACCGGCAAAGGATTTTTTCCGGAAGCTTTTGAGAGAATCAATACTTACTTCCTTCCCAAGGTTTATGATGAAATGGACGTTATGGCCATTTTTGTTTCAGTTTTTCATAAAAAATGGGACTACCTCTGGATCAATGATATTCCAACTGAGGATTATGCCGACTTTTTTGAATTGCTTGGATGTACCGAAATAGAAAATTTATCTGAAAAGGACCGTTTGATTTCCCAGACCCTCAACAGCATTCTTGTTCTTTCCCAAAGGATATCTGCTTTGGGTTTAGAACCTGAAATCCTCTCCAAACTCCCGGAATTGGAATATTTTGATTCTCCCTTTATTGTTCAAAATAAATCTGTTTTTGAATATGTAGACCAATTCCAAAATATTGAAGATTTTGATAAATCTGATCAAAACGCAGATTTCAAACACCTCATGGTCATGCTGTCTCAATGTGAGGAATACTTGCTCTTGATTCGTAAGGACAAAAAGAAATTTGGAACCGATTTGCATCTTTCTTATATGCTACTTCGGCTCAGTCAAAATATCGATAGGCTTAAATCTCTCTTGAAGCTGCTTACAAAATCAGATGACAAGTCAAATTTTCAAGGTGAAATTGAATTGCTAAAAATTCTGGTAAAGGCTGTAAATAGAAAAAACAGTCTGAGTGATCATATTGAGCAAAATGTCAATCTATTGGCTTTTCAGATTACAGAGCATGCAGGCAAAACAGGAGAACATTATATAGCCAATTCTTCAAAAGAATGGTGGAATATGTTGGTTTCCTCTATGGGTGGGGGCTTTATTGTTGGATTTCTTTCTGTAATCAAAGTTCTGATTTATTACCTGAGGCTACCTCTTTTTGGGGAAGCTTTTCTTTACAGTATGAATTACTCTTTTGGGTTTATTGGAATCCACCTGACTCATTCCACTCTGGCCACCAAGCAGCCCGCTATGACAGCTTCCAAACTTGCTGCTGCTTTGGATGAAGTTGAGAAACCAAAATCTGTAGCGCTTGGTAACTTGTCTGAATTTGTAGTCAAAATTTTCAGGTCACAGTTTATCGCTTTTGTAGGCAATGTAATAATGGCTCTCCCTGTGGCATTTCTGATTGCCTATGGTTACCATTATTTCTCGGGCAGTCATATTGCCGGTCAGGAGAAAGCCTTCAAATTAATCTCAGAAATGAACCCGATAAATAGTCTGGCTTTGTTTCATGCAGGAATTACAGGTGTTTTTCTTTTTCTTTCAGGAATGATTTCAGGTTATTATGACAATAAAAATGTCTACAATCAAATTCCCAAAAGAATCAAAAACCACAAAGGATTGATCAGGATTTTTGGTCAAAAAAGGACAGATAGCCTTAGCGATTACCTTGATAATAATCTCGGAAGCCTGGCTGGAAATTTCTTTCTTGGTGTTTTCTTAGGTTCTATGGGTTCATTGGGAATAATTTTCGGTCTGCCTCTTGACGTCCAGCACATTACATTTGCAAGTGGTAATTTCGGTTTGGCATTTGCTTCAGTCGGAGACCAATTGACTCTAAATGAGGTTTTATTGACGGTATCAGGAATTTTCGGGATAGGAGTAATGAACTTTCTGGTGAGTTTTTCTTTGGCGATCTTTGTCGCAATCAAATCTAGGAATGTAACATTCAAGCAAAGCAAGAAACTTTTTGGGATTTTGATACTTCGGTTTTTGAAAAATCCCCATCACTTTTTCCTGCCGGTATATGATAATGTGTTGCCGGAAGAAAGCAAGTCCAATAAGGAGAAAGATGATAAGGTTTTAAAAAATAATAAAAACCCTGAATCTGAAGAAAGGAAAGTGA
Organism: Aquiflexum gelatinilyticum; assembly: GCF_024741135.1. GTDB lineage: Bacteria > Bacteroidota > Bacteroidia > Cytophagales > Cyclobacteriaceae > Cognataquiflexum > Cognataquiflexum gelatinilyticum. Next base: position 123,590 of record NZ_JANSUY010000017.1, on the reverse strand, counting down.
GGCCAATAAAAAAATAAACCTATCCTTGATTTTCAGGGATATATTCCCACATTCTAAATCCACCCTGGAATGCAAGGTTGTTGTTCCCAAACCTGCAGCCTTGAGGCAGTTCGGTCAAGAGTTTGGAGTTGCCCCCACCGATGACCACATCATCAGGAAGAAATGCATCAGAGAATTTTGAAATAATGTTTTTAACATGATTTTGCCATTTCTTTTGACCCATTCTCTCCAAGCCACGCAGTCCGGCATAATCTTCGAAAGTCCCTTTCTTATATTCTTGATGCGCAAGTTCCATGGGTACGACGCTTCCTTCTACGACAAGGGCTGAACCCAATCCTGTACCTAACCCTAAAAATAACAACACACCTTCCCGAAAAGAACCTAAAGCCTGCATCGATGCATCGTTCATGATTTTTACAGGTTTTCCAAACGCTGACTCAAAGTCAAATCCAATCCAACCTTGGCCAAGATTCTTGGGTTCGGTCATTATTTTGCCTTTTTTAATAATTCCGGGATACCCAATGGAGATGTAGTCATATTCCCAATCTTTGGTAAATTCCAAGACTTCAGAAACCATTTTTTCAGGATTCATAAAACTCCCAGAAGGGATTTTCCTTCTTTCCTGATCGTTATTTGCCTTTACCTTGACGTTTGTTCCTCCGATATCTATGACGAGTATTTTCAAATTAGTAGGGGTTATATACCGCAAGTTAAAAAATAGACTTGCTCTTTCAAATGAGGAATAGACATTAGAATACTTACAAATCACAAATTTGAAGCTAAAATATTAAAATAAAGGCATATAAGTTTGGAACTTGAACTTTAAAAAAATAGGAAATTAGCGATTAAGGTAAATGAGTTGGTTTCATTTTCAAAAAATAGTGATTGGATTGGAGGTAAAACAATGAATAGATTTTTGCTTAACTAATTGCAAAAAGTCCAGCTTCCAATTTTTAAAATGTTTTGTTTTTCAATAAAACATGATAAACATCATGAATCAATTTGATAATCACCTCTATTTTTTATTTCTGTAATGACCATCTTTGATAAAAGCCATTCAATATGAAGGTTAAAATCCCAAATATCGAAAAGAATCAGTTTCTGGATGAGATTGGGGATATTGCCCGTTTCACTGCGAGATTTTTTAGGGAAGTATCCAAGCCAAAACAGGAATACAGGGAATTTATCAACCAATGCTTTTCTATAGGATATAAGACATTGACATTGGTGGGAGTGACAGCCTTTATAATGGGTCTTGTATTGACTATACAATCGAGGCCTACTTTGGTTGAATTTGGAGCAGAATCATATCTCCCGTCCATGGTCTCTGTTTCGTTGATCAGAGAAATCGCTCCTGTGATTACAGCTTTGATCTGTGCAGGAAAAATAGGATCCGGGATGGGCGCTGAACTTGGTTCAATGCGCGTAACCGAACAAATAGATGCCATGGAAGTCTCCGGGACCAACCCTTTCAAATACCTCGTAGTGACCAGAGTCATGGCAGCAACTTTAATGGTTCCTGTTCTTTCGAGTCTGGCAAATGCCATTTCGCTTTATGGCGGCTACTTGGGGGTAAATATCAGAGGTCAAGTCAGTTGGCATTTGTATTGGTTTCAAGTATTTGGCGTATTGGATTTTAGCGACATGCTTCCTTCTCTGATCAAAACCTTTTTCTTTGGTTTTGCCATTGGAATAATCGGCACCTATAAAGGCTACAATTCAACCAAAGGGACTGAAGGAGTGGGGAGGTCTGCCACCACAGCTGTAATTGTAGCTTCTTTGTTGGTGTTTATCATCGATTTGATTGCGGTTCAGATTACGGATATATTAGGTTTGACTTAAATGGAAAGGGCTTTAAAACCGGTCATTGAAGTAAAGAATGTGAACAAATCATTTGGTGAAAACCATGTGCTGAGGGACTTTTCCATGGAGGTGGTTCCCGGTGAAAACCTTGTCATCTTAGGAAAATCCGGTTCCGGAAAATCAGTTTTGATCAAATGTATCATCAAACTGATGCAGCCTGACTCAGGCCAGATCGTAGTTCTTGATGAAGATATCAATGGTCTCGATCAGGAGGAACTCGACAAATTGAGAGCTAAAGTTGGGTTTTTATTTCAAAGCAATGCATTGTATGATTCTATGACAGTGCGGGAAAACCTGGAATTTCCATTACGGATCCATTGGACCAAAGAAGAAAGAGAAAAAAATGCGGAGAGTGCCGTGCTTGAAGCTTTGGAAGATGTTGGACTATTGCATACGGTAAATATGATGCCTTCCGAGCTTTCGGGTGGAATGCGTAAGCGGATAGCTTTGGCACGTGCACTAATATTAAAGCCTAGCGTCATTCTTTATGACGAGCCGACGACAGGATTGGACCCGATTACTGCAAGGGAAATCAGCGAACTCATGGTCAGCATGCAAAAAAAGTACAATGCCACCTCTGTCATTATTTCCCATGATATGAACTGCATCCGCATCACTTCCAACCGGGTGATCATGTTGATCGAAGGAAGAAGATATGCTGATGATACTTATGAAAATCTTCGTTTATCCAAAGATCCCAAAATTAGGGAGTTTTTCGACTGACTATGAAAGAGAAGAAGAAAATTGAAAATTCGAAATTGGGACTGATGGTACTCGCCGGTCTGCTTTTCCTTGTATATACGCTTTACATGATCGGAAAAAACCAAAATATTTTTGGTTCATCCATAACCATCATTTCTGTAGTTGAAAATGTAAATGGACTAGTGCCTGGAAATAATGTCCGTTTTCAGGGAATCGATGTGGGAACTGTCAAGTCAGTTGAAATGGCTAATGACTCTTCCATTCACATTACCCTTTACATCCATAAAAAAATGCAGCCATTCATTAGGAAAAATGCTATCACTTCCATCAATACAGATGGTCTGATGGGAAATAAAATCATCCATATTTTGCCTCAGGATGGCAATGCCGATCCCATCGAGGAAGGAGATATCTTGTATTCCAAACAACCTCTAGACACGGATGAAATGTTGGAAAAATTAAGCATAACAGGTGATTATCTTGAAATAACCCTTCGAAACCTTTCAGAGGTTTCAGATAAATTGAATAAAAGCGAAAGCCTTTGGTCATTGCTTTCAGATGAACATCTTCCTCAGGAAATCAAAAATACAATCCTGGAATTTAAGAAAGCGGGATCCAACGCTGCGGCACTTGCCAAGGAGGGAAAGGAACTTGTGGAGGAATTTGAGCAGGGAAAAGGGATTGTTCAAAAGGCTTTTAAAGACTCTGTAATGGCAGAAAATCTAAGTGAATCCATAGAGAATATCCTAAAAACAAGTTCTGAGGCCGCCACGATGATGGAAGAAATCAGGAAAATCGTAAATAATATCGAATCCGGTGAAGGAACCGCAGGCTTGATTATCAAAGACAGCTTGATGAGGGAAATCCTTATGAAAAGTATGGAGAACATTGAACAGAGTACCTACAATTTTAACCAAAACATGGAAGCGCTGAAAGGGAATTTTCTTTTCAGGAAATATTATAAAAAGCAGGAAAAGGAACTGAGAAAGGAAGAGAAAAATCAGAAGAAAGACTGATTTGATAATGGAATTCAAATTTCATATGCTGGGACTTTGAAAAAGTTAGGGAACTATAATCTTGTCGGGTATTTATGGGAAAGGTTTCAAAATCATTATTGGTAATTGTAATGGGCCTTCCGGGTTCGGGTAAAAGCTATTTTGCAAAAAATTTGGCCAAGCAGATTGGTGCGGAATATCTAGGAAGTGATGAACTCCGAAAGGAATTGGGTTTGATGGGCAATTATCAATTAGGCAACAAATTATCTGTTTATGAAGAAATGTTCAATAGGGCAAAGAAGATTCATAAATCAGGTAATAGTCTGGTATTGGATGGTACTTTTTACCTTCAACAAGTCCGTGATTTGTTTCATTTTTTGGCAAATACTTTATCATGGCAACTTTTTATAATCCATGTAACGGCTTCGGAGGAATTAATTGCAAAAAGACTTTCTAAACCCAGAGAAGACAGTGAGGCTGATCTGGAAGTGTATCAGAAGATAAAATCAGAATTTGAACCCATTCTTGAGGATCATCTAATTATAGAATCTACCGATACAAATCTCGAAGAAAGTTTGAAAAAAGCAGTAAAATTCATAAAGTCAAGACATGGAAAGGCAAGAAGTCAAGGAATTGATGGATAAAGGAACTTTTGAAGAGAGGCCTATCCATGGAGCTTTGGAAGAAACCAATATCTCATGGGTAATTCTAAGCAGAAGCCATGCTTTTAAAATCAAAAAAAGCATCAAATTGTCATTTTTGGATTATTCCACTCTTGAGTTAAGGAAAAAGTACTGCGAAAAGGAATTGGTACTCAACAGGCGTTTTTCACCGATTTATCTCTCAGTTCAGCCCATTTTTTTGCTTAGTGACAATTGGTCCATCGGCGAAGGGCAAGGGGAAATAAAAGATTATGCGGTATGCATGAAACGGATGCAAAGCCAAAAAAGAATGGACGTGCTACTCAAGCAGAACAAAGTCAGTCCGTCCAGTATTTCTCTTTTGGCTAATCAGGTTGCGGAGTTTCATAAAAAAGCAGAAATCATTACCAAAGACCATAACCAAGAACAGGCAATGGGAATATTTAATGATTTGAATTCTGTTCAGGAGGTGGTTTATAAAGAATTTGGGCGGGATTATTTGGAAATAATTCCCAAGCTAATTTCTTGGAGTGACCGTTTCTTGGAAACACATGGCAAAAGGTTATTGGAGCGGAGTTGGGAAGGATTCATCAGGGATGTGCATGGGGACCTTCACAGCGGCAATATTTTTTTATATCAAAACCCCATCATTTTTGACTGTATTGAATTCCGAGATGAATTCAGGCAGATTGATGTTCTGTATGAGATTGCCTTTTTTTGTATGGATTTGGAATTTTATGGCAGGAAAGACCTTTCAGATTTATTTTTTGAGTCATACAGTAAAATTTTAAAATGTTGTCCTAAAGAAGAAGACCTAACCATTTTCCTGTATTACAAATCTCTCCGGGCAAATGTGAGGGCCAAAGTATTCCTTCTGAATAGCTTGTCCGAGCAAAATCAGGAGAAAAGAACCCAAGAATTGGCAAAAGGAAAAAAGTACCTGGACCTTGCCATGGAGTATCGCAGAAATCTTCTTGAAACACTTAGCAAAATTTGAATTCTAAGGAAATCCGGAATGAAAGAAATTTTGGCTAAAGCCAATTTTCAAATTGCATTCATTTTGGCCTCCAGCTAAAGCAGGAGGCTATTCAAATGGGAATCCAATTTGGGATAACAATTTAAATAGGAATGTGGCTTTATCCCATTCCACATTCCACATTCGTTCAAATGCCATCTATCAACAATCCTTTTCAATAATTGCTTCTTTGACGGATTAAAATTAAGTTTAATAGGATTTGATCCGCCAACCCAATTTGACCTGTTCGATGAAGCATTTCCATAAATCCATCCTTTTCCTAGCGCTATTTTTTATTTTGTTACAAAGTTGCAGGCAACAATCACAGGAGCAAGCCGAATCGCCTCAAGCAGATGCCGATATCTATGCCGAACATGTTCGGACAGCTGAGTTCCAAACTCCCGAAGAGGAACGTTTGGATTTTGTCCTTCCTGAGGGATTTGAGGTGACACTTTTTGCATCCGAACCTGATATTACCAAACCTATCAATATGGCTTTTGATGAGAAAGGAAGACTTTGGGTCACCCAATCCTCCGAATATCCCATCGCCGCAGGTCAGGGCGAAGGAAGAGACAGGATTACTATTTTAGAAGATACAGACAGTGATGGCAAAGCTGACAAAATCCAGGACTTCGCCAATGACCTGAATATTCCCATCGGAATCGTTCCGATCAAAAACGGCGCAATTGCCTATTCCATTCCCAATGTGTATAAATTTTTGGACGAAGATGGGGATGGGAGATCGGAGAGTAGGGAAGTTTTGCTAGGTCCTTTTGAGCACAAGGATACCCACGGGATGGTCAATAACCTCTTTCGCGGATTTGACGGTTGGATTCATGCTTCCCATGGTTTCTCAAATATTTCTACCGTTGCAGGAAAAGATGGACATGCCATCAAAATGGTATCGGGGAATACTTTCCGCTTTAAATCCGACGGCAGCAGGGTAGAAAAAACCACCGATGGCCGGATCAATCCATTTGGATCTGACTATGATGAAATGGGTTATCACTATTCTGCCGACTGCCATACATTGCCGATTTACCAATTGATCTGGGGGGGTAATTATACGCAATGGGGCAAGAAAGAGCCCAACATGGGTTTTGCACCGACAATGATGGATTATGGCCTGAAGTCCACAGCGCTATCGGGTTTGGTTTACTACACAGATGACCAGTTTCCTGAAGAATACCGAAACAGTTTCTATTCGGGTGATGTGGTAACCTGCAGGATCAGCCGGAATACAATAGAATTTAACGGCAGCACTCCAAAAGCAATAGCCCAATCCGATTTTTTAGTCAGCAAAGATCCTTGGTTTCGGCCTGTAGACATCAAAATAGGCCCTGATGGGGCGATGTACATCGCTGATTTTTACAACAGAATCATTGGTCATTATGAAGTTCCACTCGACCATCCCGGGCGGGATAGGGTGAGTGGCAGGATCTGGAAAATAACCTACAAGGGAAATAGCAGAAAAGTAACCGATTGGTCAAAAGCTAGTCAGGAGGAACTGATTCAAGCAATGGGAAACAGAATCCTCCAAATCCGAATGGTGGCGACCGATGAATTGGTGGACAGGTTCGGAATGGATGCTATACCTGCTTTGGCCAAAATGGTTGAAAACAAAAAAACAAGTCCTGAACAATTGATTCAAGGGTTGTGGGCCTTGTATAGACTAGATGCATTGCCGGATAATGTCCTCCAAAACTCCCTTGAATACCCAGATAGGAAAGTCAGACTGCATGCCTACAAAATCCTTTCGAATTATAGTCAACATAGGGAAGAGCAATTTGCTACGGCCATCTCTGACCTGACAGATTCAGATCCACACGTCCAGAGGGCAGCGGCAGAATTTTTGAGTTTGCATCCCAACGAAATGGCGTATAAGAAGCTTATTGAACTTCATTCAAATATCCCTGAATACGATACGCATTTGGCATATACCATGCTGATGGCAATTTCCAATCACTTTCAGGAAAAAGAAATCCTACAAATGGCTGTGAAGGAAAATTGGGATGAAAAGCAAGCTAAAGTAGTTGCATTGGTCATTTCTGACCTGAATGTTTCGGAAGCAGGTGATTTTCTTTTGGCACATTTAAATAAATTTCAAGAATCAGATAGGAACAGTATAGGATTTACCGAAACCATCGCTAAAACCATCTCACCTACCAAAATTGAAAACCTGCTTCAATGGGTAAAGCAAAAATCTGAAGCCGAACCGGATGTAGCCCATTTGCTTGCAAAAGCTACGGAACAAGGTATGAACCAAAGGGCTATGACTGTTCCGACTTCATACAAACTTTGGCATGTTAATTTGGCTGAAAGTACCTTGAAATCAATTCCTTCCAAGCTAAAATATACGGACCTTGAAAAAGAGAAAATTCTATTCGCTACAGAAACTGCAGGAAAAAATAAGGTTTCAACTCTTAATTCAGAACTGAAAGAATTACTGACCAAAGCAAATTCAGATGAAGACATCAGATCTTCTGCCGCAAGGGCTTTGATGATGATTGACCCCAAGTCAAACTCAATCCTTATAGCTCAGACTATGAGTGATAGCCGTGAAGAAATAAGTATGCGAAGAAAACTTGCATCAGCTTTGGGACTTTGGGAAAACCCAAAATCAAGAGAATTGCTTGGGGAAGGATTGAGAAATGCGCCTACAGAACTACAAGAAACCATCAGTATGGAATTGGCAAAAAGTGGAGAGGGAAAAACGCAATTGATGACTTATATCAAAAAAGGATATGCTCCTGCTAGAATGTTGAAACAAAGGGCTGTGGAGGAAAATATGTTAGCCAATATCAGCCCCCTACAGCGAAAGGAATTCGAAGCACTTACCGCTAATCTGGTTCCTATCTCAGAAGAGAGGCAAAAATTGATTGAGGAAAGACTAGCTGAATTCACACCCGATAACAAATCATTGGCTGACGGTGCTGTTATTTTTGAGCAAAACTGCAGCAGTTGCCATCAGATTGACAAGAAAGGAGGCCTGATAGGACCGCAATTGGACGGTGTCGGAAATTGGGGACAAACAGCCTTGGCCACCAAAATCCTTGACCCCAACAGAAACATTACGGAGAATTTCAGAACCTACAATATTTCCCTGAACAATGGTCAAACTGTCTCGGGACTATATAGAAGAGAGGAAGGACAGACAATCGTTTTGGCAGACCAAACAGGGAAAGAATTTTCAGTTTCGAAACCTGAAATCAAAGAAATGATACCTTCCAAATATACCTTGATGCCTGACAATTTTAATACAGCAATTTCTAAAGAAGAATTCAACGCATTGCTTGTGTACCTATTGAACACAAAATAAGAAACCATGAAAATTTTCAATAATTCCATTCATACCGTTTATAAAACATTCAAAATGTGCTTATTGAACAAAAATTATAGGATATCAATCATATTGGGTTCTATGGTTTTGACCATAATTCAAAGTGGTTTTTCCCAAAATCAAACCATAAAAGGAGATAAAATTTCATTCCAAAGGCAGGTTTTGACTTCCGAGTTTTTAGCAGAAGGCGTGGGAGTGGGGGATGTTAATCATGATGGAAGGATGGATGTGATGGCAGGGGCCTATTGGTTTGAAGCACCGGATTGGAAAAAGCATGAAATCACACAACCTCAAAAATTTGAATATGACAAAGGATACAGCAATGCCTTTATCTGCCATGGCATGGATGTCAACAAAGACGGATGGGTGGATTTTGTCCGGATCGGATTTCCGGGAAAAGAAGTATTCTGGTTTGAAAACCCAAAAAATGAAAGAGGTCATTGGAAAAGGCATGTTATCCATCCCACTTTGGGAAACGAATCTGCAGGATTTTATGATATCGACGGCGATGGGGAGTTGGAGATATTGGGAGGAAATTCCGCCACGGGTCAGATGGTTTGGCTTAAACCATTAAATTACAACGGAAGAATTGAATGGAAAGAATATACCATCAGCCAAAATGAAAAACGAGGTTCTGAGCCTTATTCACATGGACTAGGTTTTGGGGATATCAATGGAGATGGCAGAAAAGATGTAATCATCCGTGATGGTTGGTGGGAAGCACCACAGGATCCCCGGACTCCAAATTGGAAATTCCACCCTGCGAATCTTGGTGAACCCGCAGCCCAGATGTATGCTTACGACTTCAACGGTGATGGTTTCAATGATGTGTTGTCTTCATCTGCACATGAATTGGGGATTTGGTGGCATAAGAAGGGAAAGGATTCTAGCGGGAATCCTACCTGGAAAACAAACCTCATCGATGATACCTATACCCAGACCCATGGAGTTGCTTTTGTGGATATCAATTCCAATGGACTGCCGGATTTTGTTACCGGCAAGCGGTATTTTGCGCATATGGGATCAGATCCGGGAGAGTTTGATACTCCTTTTCTTTATTGGTATGAATTTGTTCCGGGTGCCAAACCAACATGGATTCCACACAAAATAGATGAAGACTCGGGAGTTGGGGTACATGTGCTTTCTGAAGACATAAATAAAGACGGATTACCTGACATCATCATTTCCAATAAAAAAGGCGTTTTTGTATTTGTTCAAAAAAGAGATTGATGCCACATTCGAATTACTGAATATTCTATCAATTGGAACTCTCATCATTCTGATATCTTTCAGCATAATCACTTTCATCCATTCCTTTGCTGAACCTTCTGAGATTGTAAGTGAAACTCAGCATTACATACGTCTGCAACACATTTGATTGAATATCTTCAACGAACGTTTCGGTTATATTCCTCCTTACGTTGGCGTTTTCACCAAATAAGTCATAAACCATCAGGCTGATTTCGCCACGTTGGTTGTTGAATATTTTTTTACCTACGCTCATATTGACTAGCGAAAAATTGGTATCAAATCCTTGGGATAATCCCGAATTGATCTGATGGTTGAGATCGAGTCGGTAGATAATCCCTTCCCAAATGATCCAGTTAAAATTCACCCTAAATCTCTGTTGGAAAAATTTGCTGTTGAGGCTGGAATTGAGGCTGTTATTTACTTCGTTGAAAGACGACCTGGACCAGATATTGAAATCTACCTGATCACTGATGTTGCTGCTAAGCGAAAACCCTGTACTCAAGCGGCTGGAATTGTTGAATCCTATTTGATCATTGACCTGACCCGGCCTTTGGGTAAATCCCAATCCTGCATTGATATTGAAGTTGGATTTGATAAATCCCAAAGGCATCCCATAACTGAACCAAGACCTGAAATCTTTAAATCCATCCAAATTTACCGGTTTATTCAACTGCGAACCTGTTTCCAAAATGATGCCGTCCTGAATTTCTGTAGGTTCACTTGCGATCAAAGTGCTATTGGAAATAAAATTGTCGACAAACCTTGATTGGGCAAAAATGTTCCAGTTTTTATCTGTGTCGGGATTGTTGCTTCGGAACCTAAACCTGATTTGGTTGGTGTAGGATTGATCCAAATCGGGATTTCCTGTCCGCAGCTGAAGCGGATTGGTATTGTCAATCACAGCCTGAAGCTGGGATATTTGGGGTTCATTGGTATACGTATCGTAATCAAACTGCAGATTGGTATTCGTTGAGAATTTGTATTCCATTCTCACTGTCGGGGTGAAATTTTGAAAAGTTTTGTTCAGAATATCAGGATTTGGAAAGAACTGATCGTTTTTGAGCCGTGCATCCTGATACTCCAATTCGGTTTGGACTTTTAATTTCTCGGAGAGAAATTGATATCCGAATTCCAATTCCTGGGTGAGGTATTTGCTTTGAAAGGTATTGCTCAAAGCTGTGTCTAGAGAAAGATTCCCTGATTCAAAATCCCCGTTTTCTACATTGAATGTAAGTTTATCTGAATCATTTAACCTGTTTCCGATTTGATATTCCAATTCCATTTGTCCTCTTTGACCCAAAGGTTCTGTATATGAAACACGACTTTGCCAAAAGTCTCCAGTCCTTTCTCTTGTTGTTCTTTGGTCGATGATTTCCTCCCTGTTTCCGCTTTCCTCATAAAAAGTATTTTCTGCTTTTCTATCAGATGAATCTTCATTCCAACCTTTTGCAAAATTGGTCCTAAAGGTAATGGTCCTACCAGGTTTGTCAAATTTGTGGCTGTATAGTAGTCGGTTGAATAAATCAAAGTCTTGATACTTTCCGGTTTTGAGGTTTTTAACCGAATTGATCAGGTCAAAACCATTATCAGTTTCTCCTATGAAACCTGAGTTTTCGGTTTCATACCGCGCCGAAAACCTTGGGATATAAAGGATTCTGTTTTTGTCATTAATGTTATAATCCAATCTAAGGTTTGCCTGATGTTGGTTGTTGATTCTTACATCAGTACTGTTTTCCCTATAAAATTTGTCAGAATCATCAGTTGTGACAAAATCCCTGAATCTGTCCACTACGCCAACATTTTTCCTTTTGGTAAACACATAACTTCCTGTCACTTTGATTTTGTCCATCCACAAATCTGTGTAATTCAATCCCAAAATGTTGGTAGTGATGACACCTTGTTGAGGGTTGTTATTGTCTTGGGCATTTGGATCGCTTGTATAATCTAGGATATTGACATTATTGGTCAATCCTGTAAAAGTGATTCTTCTTTCTTCGTCAAAAGCATTGATACTTGCACCTACCAAATAGCGGTCATAAGTCCCATAACCTGCAGTTGTTTTTCCAAATTGGCCTTTCCTTCTGCTGGCTTTGGTAATGATGTTAATGGTTTTGAGCCTTTCGCCATCATCAAAACCACTTAACTGTGATTTTTCACTCTTTTGGTCAAAAACCTCGATGCTTTGGATTACTTCTGCGGGAAGATTCTGAAGTGCAGTCTTCACATCTGTACCAAAAAATGGTTTACCATCTACCAGGATCTGGGCAATTGCCTCTCCTTGGGCCTGTAATATTCCATCCTCAGAACTCACTCCCGGAAGTTTTTCTATTAAAGTCTGCGCACTTGCATCCTTCATCGTTTTGAAGGCATCCGCATTAAATAGGGTTGTGTCACCTTTTTGGGTTCCGGTAGAACGCCTTGCTTCGATAATTACCTCATTGAGATCTGTCGCAACTTCACTTACCGAAATATTTCCGAGATCGAGGTTTGAGGTCAGTTCTAAAGTCTGAAAAAAGTCTCTAAATCCCAAATACTGAACTTTAAGGATGTAATCTCCTTGCCTTACTCCTGAAAACGTGAAATTTCCATCTATATCAGAAACCGTTCCGGTTACCTGGGAAGAATCACTTACGGTCAATAATAGTACATTGACAAAAGGCAAAGCCTCCTGTTTGCCTTCAACAATGACGACACCTTTAATATAGAACGATTGAGAAAAACTTTGAATGGTAAAAAAACCAAAAATGAAAATTGAAAATATGTACTTCATTGAAATATTTTATGGTAACTTTTTATAATTCAAATGGATAGGTTCATTGGAACTACGCCAAACCTAAAAGCAAACTTAAAGGGCTCTTGTTCGCCGATGAAGGTTTAATTTGCTGAGTGGTATATTTTCTCGAAGAACTGCCGTCTGACTTATTTAGGATATCAGTTTATTTTCTGGATCGCCATTATTTGAAATGAAATGATGTTTATAATTCAATCATTTAAACTCCGTAAGGATGTGGTTGGGATTACTTAGTTTTGTTCAATGATTTTTCTTTATTCTTTTTAGATGAAACAAACTAATGTGTTGTTCGTTATCTAAGCAGACAATTTGTAACAATTCAAACAATCTGTGTTAACTTTGTTTTTTTAGGTTGTTATTTTAAATTGGTTTTAATAAAAATTATTCTTTCTAATTGCCTAAAAATATTTTAATGAATACCGTCTAAACGAGGCTTTCACCCAATTGGCTAAAGAAAAGATGGAAAAATGATTAATCTTATTCTTTAATGAAAAAAACAACAAAACCCTTTTATGTTTTGATTCCTGATGGAGAGACATTTGCATTTCCCTATATTCTCCATAGTTTGTCAGAAATCAGAAATTTTAGACTTATTGTAATGTCAACAAAGAAAGACTTTCCATTAAGATATTCAAGGTATGTCCATAGATTCCTGTTTTTTCCTAAGCAAAATGATAAAAGAGATTGGATAAAAATTATAAATACTGTAACAGAAAAATATGGTGTTGACCTGATTATGCCCATTTTCGAGACGGGTATTAAAATCCTTCTTGAAAATAAACCTCTACTTTTGCATAATTCATCCAAACTAGTCCCTTTACCTTCATTACATGATTTTAATGTGGCTAGCAATAAGGCTTTATTGGCAGTCCATCTTGACAATATTGGTTTGTCAGGGCCAAAAACTGCTCCTTTAACCTCAGATATCATCAATGAAGAGACTAATTTGATGTTAAAATTCCCCGTATTATCTAAGCCACTTAAGTCAGGAAGCGGAAGGGGAATAGTTAAATTTGAAGACCATAAATCATTGAAGGATCATTTTGAAACTATTGGACTTAATGAACCCTATATCCTTCAAGAGTATATTCAAGGTCAGGATTACGGTTGCAACGTATTATGTCTTAACGGTGAAATCTTGGCATATACCATTCAAAAAGGAAACCTTTGGGGCTCAAAGCCTTACTCAGCTCAAATAGGATTGGATTTTGTTTATAATGAAGACTTGTTTCAAGCAGTAAAAAAACTGATGAAGTCCTTAAATTGGAACGGTGTAGCGAATATTGACCTGATTTTTGATCCAAAAAATGATGTTTTCCATATTTTAGAGATAAATCCGAGATTTTGGAGTTCTATTACAGCATCACTTTTGGCCGGGATAAATTTTCCTAAGCTCTTAATTTACCTTTCTATCGGAGAAAAAATTGAACCGCAAGATTACAAAAGAATGGGATATGTGGTATTGTATGGACTTAAGGAATATTGTAGAAAAAATAAAATTTCGATTTATGATTTAGGATTTATCTGGAATAGTACTCCGATAAGATATAAAATCAAAGATCCGGGTCCATTGGCTTATGAATATGTGATGAAAACGAAAAAACAAATCTTGGTAAAAATTAACAAGCTATTTGGTAGGAAGGAGGTTTGATTTTTTAATAAGTGACTTTTTGATCCTTTAAAAATAAACTTCCGGTTTTTTTTATTGAAAAGTAAGCAATTAGAATAATCTGGTCATTTCCCGATACAAAACTTCGAAAAGATATTGGCCAAAAGGTCATCGGTGGTAATCTCTCCCGTGATTTCTCCTAGGTAATGTAAAGACCTGCGGATATCCATCGCCAAAAAATCATTGGTAATCTGTCTGTCCAAACCTTCCAACACATCCAATAACGAATGTCTTGTTTTGACCAAAGAATCATAATGACGGATATTGGTCACGATGGTGTTTCCCGTCCGGAATTTATCCAGATTGACCAACTCCAAAATGCGGCTTTTCAACACTTCAAGATTATCCTTTTGCCCTGCGGAAATAAAAATGGTATCTGGATACTTTGCCTTCAGTTCCCTTACAAAATCCGGTGACGCCTTATCGATTTTGTTGGCAACTTTGATAAAAGGAACTCCCTGATTTTCTAACCTATTGATATCCCGATTGATTTCGACCATATCCGTATCTGTCAGGTCAAAAAGGTACAGAATAAGAGATGCTGTTTTCATCTTCTCCTGAGTCCGGCTGACTCCGATTGCTTCGATGATATCCGTTGTTTCCCGCAGTCCAGCGGTATCTATAAAGCGGAAAATTACCCCGCCGATATTGATTTCATCTTCGATAAAATCCCGGGTGGTGCCAGCAATTTCTGACACAATTGCTTTTTCCTCATTGAGCAAGGCATTGAGCAATGTGGACTTCCCAGCATTGGGTTTGCCGGCGATGACCGTGGGAACACCATTTTTGATCACATTGCCCAAGTCAAAACTTGATATCAGCAGTTCAACGGCGCGAAGCAATTTTTCCACCAGGACCTTCAGGTCATTCCTGTTTGCAAACTCCACGTCTTCCTCCCCAAAATCAAGTTCAAGCTCTATCATCGAAGCAAAATGGATCAGCTCATTTCGGAGTTTTTGAATCTCGCTGCTGAAGCCACCGCGCATTTGATTCATGGCTGCTTGGTGGGAGGTCTCAGAATCTGAATGGATCAAGTCAGCTACTGCCTCAGCCTGTGCCAGGTCAAACTGCCCATGGAGAAAAGCCCTTTGGGTAAATTCTCCCGGTTTGGCCGGTCGGGCACCATGGCGAACCAAAAGCTTGATGACCTGATTGACAATATAGGAAGACCCGTGCGTGGATATTTCCACCACGTTTTCTTTGGTAAAGGATTTCGGTGCGACAAAAACGGAAGCCAAGACTTCATCTATGATTTTGTCTCCATCGCGGATAGTTCCAAAATGTATGGTATGGGAGGCCTGCTTTTCAAGGTCTTTCCCTTTAAAAATCCTGTTTGTGATTTTGATTGCATCCTTTCCCGAAAGTCGGATGACCGCAATGGCACCAACTCCCTGAGGGGTGGCCAATGCCACGATGGTATCTTCTTTTTCGTGAAGGGAAAATGACATACTTACTTTCCGAATTTGTTTAGAAGGTCTTCCATACCTGTAAGGAAGGGAACAGGTTCTCTATAACCTGGGAATTGGGCGATGTTTTCCATGGCGGCATCCATGATTACAAAATTTGGATATGAACTTACCCTCATCGCTCTTGCCATGGTGGCTTCGGTATATTCTTTGCCTTTGAAACTGAATTTCCTCTTGACGTCTTCAGCATTCATTTTGACAGCATAGAAGTTATTGTTGATAAATCCAATGACTTCGGGGTCGGTAAAAGTGTCCTTATCCATTTTCTTGCACCATCCGCACCAATCGGTGTATACATCCACAAAGATCATTTTGGGTTCTTCAGCAGTTTTGGCAGCAGCCTCCTCAAATGTCAGCCAAGTGATTTTGTCCTGTGCCATTGCGATTTGGAAGCTGAATAGGGTGATCAGCAAAGCGCCAAATAACTTTTTCATATGGTTAATCTTATTTTGTTCAAATTTAACGACTTGCTTTGGTTTGAAGTTCAATTTCTTTGATTAAAGTATCAAGACACAAGACATGAGACATGAGACACAAGTCCCAAGATTTTGGGAAATTCAGAATTAAGAATGATGAATTAATAATTCAGGATTGCGACAGAAACAGTTAACCAAATAACCAAATAACCATTTAACCTTTAACCTTAAACTTCCCCAACCCGACAACACCGAAAACGCGAAGCAGATAACAATGACAACAACTACAACCACTACAACCATTACAACAACTACAACATTCAACCCTTCTTTACACCATAACCAGAATATTACCCGCCACGTCTTTTGACATGAAAATTGATTTTTTGTTGTCTACCAATATTTCTACTGAACCGTCAAATTCCGTTTTGTCTATGACTTTGATCCTTGCACCAATGTAGGCACCCACTTTGTCCAAATACCTCAAGAACGCAGGACTGCTGTCTTTGACTGCTACTATCTGACCTGTTGAACCTAATTCAATTTCATTCAGTGGGAGACGTGGCCTTACCCTTACATCCCCAAATTCATCTGGGATAGGATCTCCATGTGGATCGAACTTGGGATAACCCAGATACTCATCTAATCTTTGAATCAGACTTTTTGATTTGACATGGGACAAAGCATCCGCTACCTCATGAACTTCATCCCAAGAGAATTTTAATTTCTGAACCAAAAATACTTCCCATATGCGGTGCTTTCTGATTGTTTGAAGGGCCATTTTTTTACCTTCTTCAGTAATGTGGAGACCGTAGTATTTGCGGTATTCAATTACTTCTTTTTCGCCTAACTTCCGAAGCATGTCACTAACCGAGGCAGGCTTGGTTTTCATTTCCGCGGATACATCATTGGTTGACACTCCTTTTTTTCCACCATCGGACAGGTGGTAGATGGCTTTCAAATAATTTTCTTCAGCAGAGGTAAGGGTAATCATAGTTCTAGTTGGTTTAGGTGTAAAGATAGAAATTTAGATTGGCCTTAAAAATATTTTCATACAGGCTAAATCAGGTGTGGATAACTCAATATGGATCGTGATTAGCGATTTAGATAAGTCTAAAAATAATATTAGATAAGCAAAAATATAATCTTAAATTGCTGTTATACAATAATATAATTTCAATTTTATTTCTATTTTATTATGGATTTGTTCAGGATTACAGAGTTTCCATATTCTCAAAAAGGGTTTCCAAGAAGGCCAAAACGTGGATAACTTTTTTGGTTTTAAGAGATTTTTTTATGCTTGAGGTAGGGAAGAGAATCCTGATTCGTAAAAAAGAATTAGGAACATATAGGTTAAATTAACCCTCTTTTGATAATAAAAATTGGTTAAAACCTAAGAATCAGGACAAAGCAATCCAACTCAAAAGTTCAATCTCTATAGGCCAACTGTTCGATTATTGGCAAAAAAAGAGTTTCATCACTTTTCCACAATATTTCTTCTCCGGGTTTTTTTACAAAAAATTCAGTATCCAAAAAACCTTCAAGTTTTTCTTGGGCATGGTTTGTGTCAGTGAAATCAATCCCAATTCCGGCAGGATATTCAGAACAGATTGAATGCCACAAGGTATTTTTTTGAAAGAGGCAGGGCTTACCCAAAGCAATGCTTTCATATAATTTGCTTGGAATTTTAGGGCTTATGCTAGGGATCTGATGGTATGGAAGAAGGACAATATCTGTTTCCTGATACCCCTTTAAGATATCAGAATAGGGCAGGGGATTTTCGGAGATTTGGAGATGGATTGACTTTTGGTCAAGGCAGATTCTTCGAAGTTTTTCGCCATAATCTATCATAGTGATATGGCCTAATATTGTCAAAGAAGCCTGTGGAAAATGTCTCAAAATGGTTTGGAACCATTTGATGCCTTCTATGATTCCATATACTTCTGTCAAGGTACCGGATATTAGAAACCTTAGTTTCCTCTTTTCATTCAATTTTACTGGTTTGACATCCTGTATCTGGCCAAAATATTTGTTTTGAAGAACAGTGTAGTTTTTAATCCTTGGAAATTCCTTTTGGTACACTTTCTCTGCAAAAAAATAGTGCTCGATAAAAGGATTTGAACAGCATTCAATAAATCTTACGAGTAATTTGGAAAGGCTTTTATTCAAGCCTCTGAGTGTTTTGTTTTGTTCAAGATTTAGGACATAATTTTCGCGTATGTCATAGACCAAATTATACCTGAAAAACAATTTCCCCAATAATGCTGCAGGCAATAACTCGAAAGTGGTAATAATGACTAATTTTGGCTTTACCTGAATTAAGATTTTTATTAACCTCAGACCAAGCACTGCCCTTGAGAAGTCATTTCTGTTTTTGGAAAAAATAGAATGAAATCTGATGTTTTTTTCATCGGTTTCTTTTTTTATCGAAAATCCTATGATGTTAATAAGGTATTTATTTGTTTCACGCATCGAAATGGCAAACCTGTAATATAGCCTCGGGTCTTTTAGCGGTTTAAGCACAGAGGCAATCACAATTTGGGTTTGCGACATAATCGGGTAAAAATTAGAAAGACAGAAATCAAAAATATGGAATTATTAAAGTCAATTATCGAAAAAGCCTGGGAAAACAGGGAATTACTTAAAGAAAAAGAGGTTGAAATAGCAATCAAAACAGTCATTAGTGAATTGGATAGCGGCGGAATTCGAGTTGCAGAGCCTTTAGAGGACGGTTCTTGGAAAGTCAATGATTGGGTCAAGAAGGCGGTTATTCTTTATTTCCCGATCCAAAAAATGCATACTATTGAGGTTGGGCCTTTTGAATTCCATGATAAAATGGCCTTGAAAACCAATTATGCCAAGCAGGGTGTCCGGGTGGTTCCACATGCCGTGGCTAGGTATGGTGCATTTTTGGCAAGTGGCGTAATAATGATGCCATCTTACGTAAATATTGGGGCATATGTAGATAGTGGCACGATGGTTGATACATGGGCGACTGTTGGTTCTTGTGCCCAAATAGGTAAAAATGTCCACCTCAGTGGCGGTGTCGGAATAGGAGGGGTTTTAGAGCCCGTTCAGGCTTCACCTGTCATTGTAGAGGATGGAGCTTTTATCGGCTCAAGAGCAATCATCGTAGAGGGAGTAAGGATTGGAAAAGAGGCTGTAATAGGAGCAGGCGTAACGCTTACTGCGAGTTCCAAGATCATTGATGTTACAGGTTCTGAGCCAAAAGAATATAAAGGTTTTGTTCCTGAAAGATCTGTGGTGATTCCGGGATCCTTGACAAAGAAATTTCCTGCAGGCGAATTTCAGGTTCCATGTGCCTTGATCATTGGCCAAAGAAAACCTTCCACCGACCTAAAAACGTCCCTTAACGATGCATTGAGAGAAAATAATGTAGCCGTTTAAAGATTATCATTACCAAAATGAAAGTAAAGAATTGGGTTTTTGCCTCCCTTATTGGCATGATGTTGATGTCATCCTGTTCGGAAAATATTTCCAATAAGGGAGATGCTTTATTTAGCCAAAAGCAATATGAAGAAGCTGTGGCTGAATATGACAGGGTTTTGAAAAATAATCCCAAATACTTTAAAGGCCTTTATAACAGAGGTAGGGCCTATGAGGAACTGGGGGAATTCAAAAAGGCAGAAAAGGATTTTCTTGCTGCTTTTGCCATTGACAGCAAAAATACCCAAGTCATGATGAGCCTTTCCAATATTTATCAAAAACAAAAAAACCATAATTCGGCACTTCTTTATGCTGATTATGCCGTGCAGGTTCCTGGCGCTCCAGCTATGGCTTACTTTCTAAAAGGCAGGGCATTGCATCAAATCGGCAATACAGGTGAAGCTATGAAGGAATACAGTGCAGCCATCCAAATGGACAAGAATTTTGGGCAGGCGTATTACTATCGAGGAATGCTGAAAATCGCAACGGATAAGAAAAAATCAGGTTGTGAAGACATCAAAGCGGCGCTTAAGTTGGATTTCAAAGAAGCTCAAATGGCCCTAGAAAAATATTGTAAGTAAAAAATCTTTTTGATACACTTTATCAAAAAAACCTGAGGTTCCATCAGGTTTTTTCTATTTATACCCATTACCCAATAGTAAAATAACCCTTTACCATTAATCAAATAAACAATTAACACTTAACCAAATAACCACCCCTCAATGGCTCATTTCCTTTAATTTTTCAAATCCATTGAAATACCTCGGTTGATTGATAGGCTTATGGTCACAGATTTCTTCTGATAATAACCTGCCTTGACCCCTACAAGTCCTGCAATCGCTCAATTCCTTCAAACTTCCCATACATTTTGGGCAGGTATGTTTTCCTTCTCCCGAGCATTTTTCACATTCATAGTATTCTATGATATTGAATACATTTTTTTTGGTGACCAAACCCGAGCCCCGACATTTTATACACCCTACGACACCCCTTGCTCTACAGTACATACAGGCTTGTTCTATCTGTTTTTCACCTTCACATGTAGGACAATTTAAGTAACGATAGCCGCGGTTGTCACATAACTTACAATTGTAAATACTTGCCATATTGGATTTTAACTTAACTTCCAAATCTTTGGCAGCTTCATAATTATCTCCCTTGAATCCGTTGATCTCAAGGTATTTATTCAAAAAATTGAGACTATTATCATATTGGCCAAGTTCAAAAAGAGTCTCAGCAAAAAAGTAAGACATTTCGGGAGGAATTGAAAGGTTGCTTTCGATGATTTGCCTAAAGTAAGCATTGGCTTTCTCGTAATCCTTTCTTTCCATTTCTGCCAAGGCACTGTTCATCAACTTAGTAGATCCCCCAAGATTAGGTTTAACCTGGGAAAAAACTGAATTGGTCATGAAGATGACAAATATTCCAGTAATTATAAATTTGAAAAGAGGATTTGGATTCAATACAGGCTGGGGGAAAACCATTGGCTAATTGGGAATCTTACTTTTTTTACTACAGACAAAGTAAATACCTTTAATCAACAAAACAATGGTAAAAATCTGTTTGAATTTTTAAAAAAAATCAAAATCTTGAGAAAAATTGTTTAAGAACTTTGAATTTATCACCCAAATAGAGTCGCCTTATATCGGAATACTAGCTATTAGGATCCTTGGAAAGATGGCAAAAAATCGTTTGTAGGGATGAATTAATGACGTTCATTTATATTAATCCATTTGGCTTATTTAATTATTCCTTTCACTTAAAAATTTAAATTTTATGGCAAAAACCATCACTTCGATCGAAGGAATCGGTCCCGCAAACAAAGAAAAACTTGCAGCAGCAGGAATTACCACCGTTGAAGGCCTTTTGGAAAAAGGAGCTTCCAAAAAAGGACGCAAAGAAATTGCTGATGCAAGCGGAATTGGAGAAGGGGTAATTCTGGACTGGGTCAATATGGCTGACTTGTTCAGAATAAATGGAATAGCAAGTCAGTTCGCAGAATTGCTTAAAGCTGCGGGGGTAGATACAGTCAAAGAACTTAGAACCCGAAATGCTGAAAACCTTCACAAAGCTTTGACTGAAACCAATGCTGAAAAAAACCTGACAAGGGTTGTTCCAGCACTTTCCCAAATTGAGGATTTTATCGGTCAAGCCAAACATCTTGAGCCAATGGTTACCCATTGATATCAATTCATTCCAATAAAAACCTGGATACAGCTATTTGTATTCAGGTTTTTTTATTTTAGCTGAAATATTCAACCCAATTCATTTTTACCATGAGTAAAGCAGAGGATTTTAAACAACACTTAGAACAAGGCTACACTTTCAAAGGGAATTCAATTATTCTCGGAACCGGAATTTTGAACCATGAGCCTATTCCACACGCTCAGGTCAAAATCCCTCTAAAAACTTTAAACAGGCATGGTTTGATTGCCGGCGCTACAGGAACGGGAAAAACAAAAACCCTTCAGGTGATTGCAGAACAGCTTTCACTCAATGGGGTTCCCTCTGTCCTGATGGACCTGAAAGGGGATTTATCAGGAATTGCCCAATCCGGGAGTATGAATCCGCATATTGAAAAGAGAGCCGGATTAATTGGGATTGATTATCAGGCTATCGGTTTACCTGTAGAATTGATGTCTATCAGCCATGAAAAGGGAGTGAAACTCAAGGCAACCGTTTCAGAATTTGGGCCCGTCCTGATTTCGCAAATAATGGAACTCAATGATACACAAAGAGGGGTGATTGCATTGGTTTTTAGGTATTGTGACACGCATCATTTGCCTTTGCTAGACCTGAAAGACCTCAAGAAAGTCCTTCAGTTTGTGATCAATGAAGGTAAAGATGAAATCAGCAAAGAATTTGGAGCTGTTTCATCTGCAACAGTGAATACCATCATGAGGAAAATCATTGAACTTGAACAACAAGGGGCAGAGAATTTTTTTGGAGAGCCATCTTTTGACGTGCAGGATTTTGTTAGAACCGTAGATGGCAAAGGGGTTGTTTCCATCATCCGCCTCACAGATATCCAAAATCAGCCCAAGTTGTTTTCAACTTTTATGCTAAGCTTATTGTCAGAGATTTATGAGACTTTTCCTGAACAAGGTGATTCTGATAAACCAAAACTTTGCCTTTTTATAGATGAGGCTCATTTGGTATTCTCCACGGCCTCTAAGGACCTAATCGATAAAATCGAAGCAATAGTAAAGCTGATCAGGTCAAAAGGAGTAGGGGTTTTTTTCTGTACCCAGACACCAACAGATGTACCTGATAACGTATTGGGACAGTTGGGTTTAAAGATCCAACATTCATTGAGAGCTTTTACTGCCAAAGACCGAAAAGCCATTACCAAAACGGCCGAAAATTATCCATTGTCAGCATTCTACAAAACTGATGAAGTCTTGACTTCAATGGGGATTGGAGAGGCATTGGTGACAGTTTTGAATGAAAAAGGAATCCCGACCCCTTTGGCACATACACTTTTGCGTCCTCCTGTTTCGAGGATGGATATTTTGACTGAAAGTGAAATTGACAGTATGGTCAGGTCATCGTCTCTTGTCAAAAAATACAATATTGAAATTGACAGGGAAAGTGCTTTTGAACTTTTGGATCAAAAGATCAGCAGGGCAGAAGCTGCGGCAGAAGCCTCCAAAAACCAATCTATTCCAAGTGCAAAATCCAAAGGAAAGCCTATCCAGGAAACCTCCATCATCGAAGAACTCAGCAAAAACACCATGGTAAGACAAATCGGTAGAAGTATCTTCAGGGAATTGACCAGGGGAATATTGGGTTCATTTTCGGGAAGTAAAAGAAGATAAGGGTGGGTAGGCTAAAAATCGGTGTCATTGGAGCCGGTGCGGCAGGGTATTTTGCTGCCATTCATGCCGCCCAATGGGATGCTGAAGTGACTATCATCGAGAAGACTTCCAAGTCACTCGCTAAAGTGAAGATCTCGGGAGGCGGTAGGTGTAATGTCACCCATGCTGCCTTTGAGATCTCTTCCCTTTCAAAAAACTACCCAAGAGGTGAAAAATTTCTTAAGAAAGTATTCCGCCTTTTTGCTGTTAATGATACCATCAACTGGTTTGAATCCAATGGAGTAACTTTGAAAACCGAGGCAGATGGAAGGATGTTTCCTGTTTCGGATGATTCACAATCCATTATTGATGCTTTACAACATGCTGCCAATCGGGTAGGAGTTAGGGTACTTTTTAACTTTAATGTAAAAAAAATCATTACCAAAAACCCAGGGTTTGAACTTTGGTCAGATGACAAAAAGCTTCATTTTGACAGGATCATCGTCTGTTCTGGAGGAAATCCAAAATTGGAAGGGTTTGATTTTCTTTCAGGTTTTATACACAGTATTGAACAGCCGATTCCTTCTTTATTCACCTTCAATACACCACAGGAACCAATCAGAAAATTGATGGGTATTTCACTTCCTGATACTTTCGTCCGACTTGAAGGTACTAAAATGGCCTACAGAGGCCCTTTGCTGATTACACATTGGGGATTGAGTGGACCGGCAGTTTTGAAATTATCAGCCTTTGGTGCAAAATGGCTTTTTGACCAACAATATAAAGCCAAGGCACATATCAGGTGGTCAAATGATTGGTCCGAAGAGTGGCTTGTCATGGAGCTTCTTTCTTTTCAAAAAAATCACCCAAAAAAGAAAATCAGTACCAATCCCTTGTTTGGGATACCGGGTAGATTATGGGAACATCTCTGTGAAAAATCAGAGATGGAGCCTGACATTATTTGGCAAAATTTGCCAAAAAAACAGTTCAATAAATTGGTTCAAAATCTTTTTTGCTATATTGTATGTGTAGATGGAAAGACTACCTTCAAGGAAGAATTCGTTACGGCCGGTGGGGTGGTCTTAGATGAGATCGACCCTGAGACTATGGAAAGCAAACTTATTGATGGTTTGTTTTTTGCAGGTGAAGTATTGAATTTAGATGGGATAACAGGAGGATTCAATTTTCAGGCCGCCTGGAGTACCGGATATGTTGCAGGAGTAAGTGCAGGTCAACCAGAAAAATAATGCTCGAAAAACAACTCCCTGTCAATTTTGACAGAATAGAAGAAATGGCTGAAGGTGATGCTGAATTTAGAGCAGAACTGGTAAGTGCTTTATATAAATCACTTTCGGAGCTAAAGGAAAAGTATCTCGAAGGCTCTGAATTGAAAGACCTTGAGATCATTTCTCAGATCCGGCATAAGGTAAAGCCTGCGCTAGCCTTGTTCGAAATCAATGTTTTGAACGAAGTGATTCAAGAAGGAAAAGATATTCTTACAGATAAGGGATTCAATGAGGGTTTTATTGCACACCTTGAGCGTTTCCTTGATGCTGTCCAAGACGCCATAGATCAGGTTGCGTTGCATTTGGATGTGGAAAAAAGCTAGAGTAGCTATCTTATTTTTTGGATCAGGTCAACCAATCGATTTGAATAGCCTGCTTCATTGTCGTACCATCCTACTATTTTGACCAGGTTTCCTTTGACTGATGTCAATGCCGAATCAAATATGCATGAGTGAGGATTTCCAATGATGTCAATAGAAACAATTGGCGCTTCTTCAAATTCAATGATTCCTTTCATATCACCGTCAGACTCTTTTTTAAAAACAGCATTCAATTCCTTTGTTGTGGTTTCTTTTTTTAGCAATACCACCAAATCAGTGAGCGAACCATCAGGAACAGGAACCCGCATCGCAGAAGCTTCGATTTTCCCTTTTAGTGCAGGCAATACAATTTCCATCGCCTTTGCTGCATTGGTGGTGGTCGGGATGATGGAATATGCCGCAGCCCTAGCCCTTCTTAAATCCCTGTGCGGGGCATCATGCAGGTTTTGGTCATTGGTATAGGAATGCACGGTGGAGACAAATCCTTTTTCTATCCCAAAATGATCCTCCAAAACCTTAACCATCGGTGCAAGGCAGTTAGTTGTGCAAGAGGCGTTTGAGATGATTTTCTCTTCACCTGAAAGGATATGGTCGTTGACACCAAGAACTATGGTTGGTATTTCTTTACTTGGTGAAGGAGCAGTGATGATTACTTTTTTTGCACCTGCTTTGAGGTGGCCTTCAGCAAGTGATTTTTCTGTGAATTTGCCCGTGGACTCCAACACAATATCGATGTCAAGATCGTCCCATGGAATATTTTCCGGATTTCTTTCGGCAAATATCCGGATGGTTTTTCCTTTCACAACAATATTTCCATATACCGCTTTGACAGCAAAGGGGTATTTCCCGTGAACAGAATCATACTGAAGCAGGTGGGCAAGGGTAACAGGGTCCGTAAGGTCATTGACAGCGATGAGTTCGATATCTTCTTTTTCAAGTAAAAGCTTGAAAGTCAACCTTCCGATTCGGCCAAAACCATTGATGGCCACTCTTATTTTTTTCATGTCAGCTTATTGGGACTTTATATCAAAGGCGAAAGTAAGGATTTGAGCGCAAAGCTTGCCAATAATTTTTCAGGTTAGTTATCAATGTTTTGACTTCCAAAACCAAATATTTTTCTGTCTTGTTTTGCATTCTTGTTTTAACCCGCTATATTTGCAACACCTTTCAAAAAAGAGGTCAAAACCCACAAAAATGGTCGATTCGTCTAGGGGTTAGGACGTATCCCTTTCACGGATAAAACACGGGGTCGATTCCCGTATCGACTACCAAAACACTGGAAAAATCCAGTGTGTTCTTTTTGACTGCATGGTCGATTCGTCTAGGGGTTAGGACGTATCCCTTTCACGGATAAAACACGGGTTCGATTCCCGTATCGACTACCAAAACACTGGAAAAATCCAGTGTTTTCTTTTTGACTGCATGGTCGATTCGTCTAGGGGTTAGGACGTATCCCTTTCACGGATAAAACACGGGTTCTATTCCCGTATCGACTAACAAAAAACTGGAAAAATCCAGTGTGTTCTTTTTGACTGCATGGTCGATTCGTCGAGGGGTTAGGACGTATCCCTTTCACGGATAAAACACGGGTTCGATTCCCGTATCGACTACAACAAATTGATGTTTTTCATCTTTCGGATTGCATACGAAAGTATGCATGAAGAATTTGTTTTATGGTTGTTAGTGGTTAAAGTGAATGAAAACCCGGTCTTCTAGGCCGGGTTTTTCTTATTTAAACCAATACCAATCCAAATTCCAATAAGCCTCTCCAGACTTTGGATCCTAGGAAGCGGTCAAAATCTCCTAAATTTGCTGCCACGTATTTCTCTTCAAACTCCGCAAAGGTCATCTCTTTTTTTCCAAGTTTGGGTGTGATATCCCGAAGGATTGTTTCAAGCCATTCTCCTTCTTCCTGTCTGACGAGGATTTCATCTGTTCCATTTTTGTTTTCGATCACCAAAGGCCACATTTCTGTCTTTTTACCTTTTTTCACAAAAGCAGTTCTCTCCAGTTCAGGTTCATTTCCCAACCAAATTAATTTGGCATTGGGTTTCATAACATTTCCTGTTTCGATCTGAATGGCATTGTAGATGAAATTGGGAGAAACGGATGTTTTTGGGATTTTGAAACTAAACCACTCCTGAAGCGGAAAATCAAAACAGATCCCATGCATGTAATTGAAAAGGGCTTTTTTGAGGCCTTCGCTAAAAAGTTCATGGTCAGCACCATCGGGATCCTCATGACTCAGGTCGTTGTCGGCAAACAGGCCTTTTTCAGGTCCGGTACGGACTACTTTAAATGCACCAGGGTCAATCCCGATTGGCGCATGGGATGTCATCGCAAACAAATGCCAAAATCCCGATTGCAGGATATTGTTCATAAAGAGTTGCCTGACCATCTCCAGGCTGTCAATGGTTTCTTGCGCAGTCTGCGTCGGAAAACCGTACATCAGGTAAGCATGAACCATCACTCCTGATTCTGTGAAATTCCTTGCCACACGGGCTACTTGGGAGACAGTGACACCCTTTTGCATCATCTGCAGCAACCTGTCTGAAGCTACTTCCAACCCCCCTGAAACGGCAATGCATCCGGAAGCCTTCAGTAACCTGCACAGGTCATATGTAAATCTTTCTTCAAAACGGATATTGGTCCACCAAGTGATTTTGAGGTTTCTCTTAAGGATTTCGATCGCCAATTCCCGCATCAGGGCAGGGGGGGCTGCTTCATCCACAAAGTGAAAGCCCGTTTCTCCAGTCTGTGCAATCAATTCCTCAATCCGGTCACAGATGATGTTGGCGCTGATCGGCTCGTAATTTTTGATATAATCCAAGGTCACATCACAAAAGGAGCATTTCTTCCAATAGCAGCCATGTGCCATCGTCAGCTTGTTCCACCGGCCATCCGACCAAAGGCGGTGCATGGG
This sequence comes from Aquiflexum gelatinilyticum, assembly GCF_024741135.1. GTDB lineage: Bacteria > Bacteroidota > Bacteroidia > Cytophagales > Cyclobacteriaceae > Cognataquiflexum > Cognataquiflexum gelatinilyticum. The sequence goes on along the minus strand of NZ_JANSUY010000017.1, from coordinate 95,668 downwards.
GTTGGCAATCTCGATGACTGACAAGTATTTGTTCAGAGGCAAACCCGAATAATCAGGCGTTCCTGTTTGGCTAAAGGGAATGTCGGTGTTTTTGGCGCCATTGTGGTAGGTGACTTTCCCATCGACCAAGGCAAAGGTTCTTTTGAGTTGGTCAAGACTTCTTTCACCATCCAAATGCTCCAACAGGCAGGTGAGGGGCCTTTCTCCATCATCTAAAGTGATGAAATCCAAAAAGTTAAATACCCTAGGCTCATTGATTGACCGGAGTTCAGTATTGGGATAGCCGCCTCCCATAGCCACTTTGATATGGGGATAATTAGTCTTGATAAATTTTCCACACCGCAAAGCGCCGTAAAGATTTCCGGGGAAAGGTACCGAAAGACATACAAAATAAGGATCGGTTTCTTGGATCAGTTTTTCCAATTCCTCCATTAAAAACTGATCGGTAAAAGATTCGGGACCTTCCAATGCATCATTTAAATCATCAAATGAAGTCGCCGACATTCCCAACCTCTCTGCATACCGGCTAAAACCAAAGTGCGGATCCAGGGCTTCACTGATCAAATCCCCGATATCTTCCAGGTACAAAGTAGCGAAATGCCTTGCTTTGTCCTGGATGCCCATCGTCCCAAATGCCCAGTCCAAATCATCCAACTGGTCAAACCGGGAGGCCTGTGGCAGGAAGTCCCCGTCACAGATATTGTAGGCCAACGTGGGATTGTCAAACTGTAAGAAATGGATGACAGGATCAATGGTATGCAGGTAGTCTTTCTGTAATTTGACTATCCTTTGGATGTTAGTGGAATAATTTTTAACTCCTTTATTTTCAATGGATTGAAATACTTTGGTTAAACCTTCTTTTGAAAAAATTCTCAGGATAACTTTAATGCCCAAGTCACTTTGAAATGCTGTTTTCCCTATCGTATTCAGGTACCCTTTGATATAAGCTGTCGCCGGGTAAGGGGTATTGAGTTGGGTAAAGGGTGGGGTAATTAGAAGGATTGACTTGAACACAGTAAAATGATTTGCTTCAAATTTCGGCAATTTTTAAAGATAACCACTAAAGAATCTTAAAATGAATGAACCACAAAAAGATCCAACAAAAACAAAAGAAACTTAACATTTAAATATTTATGCTTAGGTCTTTGTCCTCATTTGTTTCTTTTGTGGTTCAAAATCAATTAAATCTTATCCCCAAAGAAGATGGCATTGAAGAACAGCTTGTTTGTTCCAAACCATGTTCCCCGGAAATTCGGGTTGTCGATAAAGTGAATTACCCTTCCCTGACCGACGGTTGAAACCAATAAGCTTGCACTTTGCTTGATTTTTTCAAGGTTTGCCGGTGAAACATATCCTCCAAGCAATGGATTGGCAGTATATATGACAGGAGTTTGGGACTTGTTTTTGGATGGTTTGAAGAAAAGGGTGGTATTTCTATAAACAGGAATTTCTGAGTTTTTGTACCCAAATCCCAAAGGATGGGTAGTGTCCAATTTCCCCAAATAAATGCTTCCGCCGATTTCTTGCGCTCCCGATAAGTTCCTTGCATCTGCAAAGGGTACGGATTCAGGACCTTTTGCTGCTTCGGCAGTAACAAATTCTTCCTGAATGATTTCTTTACTTTGGAGCCATTGACTTGCTGTGCGCATGGAAATGATGGTTCCTCCTCTTGAAAGCCAATCTTTTAAATGGGCTATTTGAGGCGCTGAAAGGCTGGAATAATTTCCTGAAGGAAGGATCAAAGTGGTGTAATCAAACAGATTCACCCTGCCAAACAATCCCAAGTCCACTTTTGTAATCTGCATTCCAACTTTGGTATCCATCAGGTGCCATATTTCCCCGGCTTCATATTGGGATGTTCCCTGCCCGACAAGCATGAGGACTTTCGGTTTTTGGATAGCTGAAATACTGCCGCTACCCAAGTCAATCCCTTTCAGGCTGAACCCTGTGGTGCTTGCAAATACATTTTGGCCTGCTAAATCAGCTGCTTCTTTCAATGCTTTTCTCAATTCTTCCGCAGAAAGTTTTTGGAAAGCCGTTGGAATGACCAATGAACCTGCAGTGAATTCTTTGGAACCTTGATCAGTATTCGAAGTAAAAGGCTGTGCTGTTACTTCAACATGGACCCCCGCTGATTGAATATGGTGTAGAAATTTTGGAGCAAAATAATCAGACCAATCCACCAAATAAGCCACATATTTCCCATCAGCCGGGAAGGTCAAAGTTTGGCTTGGGAGTTTCTCGATTTTTTTTCCGCTAACAACTGTTTGCGTGGCGTAAGGCATGCCATAAGCCAAGGCCATGGTCCAGGATGAAGCATCATAAAATACCGAATCTGCAAATGTCGTCACCTTCTCAAACATCGATCTCACCATCCTGTATTGTGGTTGGGATGTAGGAACAATCCAGGATTTTCCTTTCTTAAATGACTTTCCTTCTGAGGTTATATCTTTATCATTTTCAAGTACTTTAATCTTATGATCCAATAATAACTTTAAGAAAAGTCTATTACGGGAATCATCTGACTCATCTCCAAAAATATATCCTTTGGCTTTGTCTTTGCTTGCTTCGGTGATAGCAGTCTGGAAATATTCGCGCAGGTATCGGTGCATGTATTCCCTTTCCTTGACACCGGCTTCCATGGTGGCGATAGATGTTTTGAGTTGGTTCCGGATCGTAAATTGAAAGGTAATATCGCCACGCTGAGAGCTTTGGATATGACCCCTTGAACTTGCCTGTTCAAAAACCAATCCCAATCCACCCTGAATATCCGGATAGGTCGAACCATATCCCGGATAACTGTTGTCAAAAACTTCCTTGGTCCAATACAAACTGCCGATATCATCCAATGCCTTTGCAAAATAGGTCGCAAACTTGTTGTTGATTTCGTCATAGTTTTTTCTTGGAATGACAGGATTTTCACTGCCAAAGGGTTTGGTCGGTTCAAAGAAGTAGGTGGCATTGGTTCCCATTTCGTGAAAATCCCCCACCACGTTTGGATACCAGGTATGGTACCATGCGATTTTGTTTTGCAATTCCACCTGTGCCAATGGCAGCCAATCTCTGTTCAAATCGAACCAATAATGGTTGACGCGTCCGGAAGGCCATATTTCATTGTGTTCTCTGTCCAAAGGATCTGCAACAGGCGGCGAACCTTTGTGCATGTTTGCCCAATTGGTATGTCGGTCCCTTCCGTCAGGATTGATGGCCGGATCGATCATGACCACGGCATTGCTTCTGATTTCTTTGGCAAGTTCACTTTGTGAAGCCAAAAGCCAATATGCTGTCAAGATGGAAGCTTCTCCGCCAGAAGGTTCATTCCCATGGACGCTGTAGGCGAGGTTGACAATAGCCGGCATGTCGCTGACATCAGGCATGGGAAAGGTTGGATCTACCAATTTGAGGTGGTTTGTCCTTATGGATTCCAAATTGGAGATGTTTTCTTTATTGCTGATAACCAGGACAACCAATGGCCTCAGCTGATTGGTATAGCCGATGGTGACGAGCTTTGCCATATCCGATTTGTCAGCCAAAAGCTGAAAGTATCCTACAAGTCGGTCGTACCTAGTATGCCATTCCCCAACGTGGTAACCCAAATAGGAGTAAGGACTTGGAATGTCATTGGAGAAAGTTTCTCCTGGAAAATAATATTCCTTTTGGGCTTTTGCAGAATATATATGGAGCAAGAGCAAAGTTATCAGTAGCAGTTTCTTTTGCATAGGTTTAAATTTGGAGGAAATTACCTGTAAGGTATGACATGGAAAACCAAAAATCCATCAACGGCTTTTGAAAGCTTGCGAATTGATTTAATTTGGAGCTTGAAAGAATTCTAGAATTGAAACCATCCTTGGATCACAGAATATCAATAACAATTAATAAACCAAATAACCTATGAAAAAGCTTTTTCAAGCCTCTTTGACAATGATTGCCTTGTTGGCCGCGATGCCGCTGTTTGCACAACAAAAAGACATCAAACTTCCACCTGAAGCGACGGAATTTTGGGAACCTGTTCCCCGAAAAGTAACTCCTGCTGCCCAAATGGGACAAGCACCTTCTGATGCGATTGTCATATTTGACGGAAAAAACCTTGATAATTTTGTCAGTTCAAAGGATGGCAGTGCCCCACAATGGAAAGTAGAAAACGGTGCATTTACAGTAGTCCCAAGAACCGGTGCAATCAAAACCAAGCAAGGTTTTGGTGACATGCAGCTTCACATCGAATGGTCAGCGCCAACGGTGATCAAAGGTGAAGGTCAGGGACGTGGTAACTCAGGAATTTTCTTGATGTCTTTGTACGAATTGCAGGTGTTGGATTCTTATGAAAGCAGAACTTATTCCAATGGACAGGCAGGTAGTATTTATAAGCAACATCCTCCTTTGGTTAATGCGATGAAAGCACCGGGAGAATGGAATACTTATGATGTGATTTTTACTGCTCCAAAATTCAATGCCGACGGCATGTTGGTTACTCCTGCCAGAATCACTGTGCTTCACAACGGGATTTTGGTTCAAAATAATGTTGAACTTAAAGGTCCTACAGAGTATATTGGAATCCCTAATTACAAAGCACATGCTGCCGAAATGCCGCTAGAACTCCAAGATCACGGGGATTTGGTAAGCTTCAGGAATATCTGGGTGAGGAAGTTGTAATTGAGGACAATTTTCAATTTTAGACGGAAGACAGAAGATGGAAGGCAATACACATCCTTACGTCTTCTGTCTTTTTTTTACTTCTAACTTTTAACTTCAGAATTCCTTACTTCAACCTATCCATCAATCCTTCCTGATAACTGACACTGATTGGGACGAGTTTATCTCCAATAGTCAATTGGTGCCTCTCGATTTTTTGGACATGTTGGATATTCACCAAGAAAGAACGGTGGGATTTGACAAAATTGGAAGGCAGGATTTTTTCTACTTCTGCCAAGGTCATCCTGCTGAGAATTTTTTCTTTCGGAAGCTGAAAATTCACATAATTGCCATTTGCTTCACAAAAGAGTAACTCGTCAAAATTGACCTTTATCTGCTCATAGCCTGTTTTGACAAAAATGGTCCCTGAGGCATTTCCATTTTTGAGTTCATGCCATTCCTGCGCTTTTTGGCAGGCTTTTAAAAACCTCCCAAGGTTAAAAGGTTTGAGCAGGTAATCCTTCGCATCCAATTCGAAACTCATCACAGCGTGCTCTGAGTAAGCTGTAGTAAATATGACCATGGTGTCCTTCGGAATCAAAGCCGCGAGCTCGAGCCCTGAGATATCGGGCATTTTGATATCAAGGAAAATCAAGTCCACCTGCTCGCTTCTGATATAATCCAAGGCAAGGATTCCATCTGTGAAAACCTTACGCAAATCCAAGAAAGGCACTTTGGCTGCATGGGCTTTGATTACCTCGAGGGCCATCGGTTCATCGTCTATGGCTATGGCATGGAGCATATCAGGAGCGTTTTATGGTTAAATGTACAAAATATTCCACTTCGTTTTCCCGAATGACAAGTTCATGTTTCCCCGGATAGAGGAGTTGGAGACGCTGTTTGACATTGTCTAAGCCGATACCGTTTGACTTGGATTCAGGGTCATCTTCGTGGCTTCGGTGGATACTGTTGTTGACATCCAAATGGATGGTTCCATCCGTACAACGCAGGCTGATTTTAACCCATGATTTCTTTTGGAAACTGATTCCGTGTTTGAATGCATTTTCTACAAAGGGTATAAGCAACATGGGAGCGATATCCCCTGTACAATTTTCAGGATTATGCCTAAAATCAATGTCAACATTGTCATGGGATTTGATGCGGAGTACCTGCAAATCCACATAATTGATCAGGTATTCTTTTTCTTTTGCAAGTGGGATTTTATCCATGTTGTTTTCATGAAGCATAAAGCGCATCATGTCTCCAAGCTTTTGGATACCCTCAGAGGTCCTTTCGGCATTTTCCTGCAAGGCCGTTCCATACAGGGTATTTAGGATATTAAAAAGGAAATGGGGATTGATCTGCATCCTTAGTAAGGAGAGTTTGGCTGAACCTTCGTCCACTCTGTAGCTCAGCGTATTAATCTTACCTAGAAGGTGATCATATTTTTTGAACATCAGGTTGGAAAAGGGGATGAGTAGACCTACAACAAATATCAACACAGCCAATCCTAGCACCAAAATACCGACATTCTCGTTTTCAATTGCCAAAATGAAAAAGAAAAACCCTAAGGCCAAAATCAACAAAACATATAATGAGTTGGCAAGTTTGTTCCGTTCTTTCTTTCTGTTTCGGTATATGAAAAAGTAATTGTAAAGCACAATGCCAAGCATCACAGGGATTGCGATCGTATAGCTAAGCGGAATCCACCGTTCGATGATATCTTGCAAACCAAACAGAAATAACATCGCAAAGGCGAAGACCGTGATTAATTTGACAACGTTGTAAGGCTGAAAGTCTTTCGTTTCGGAACTAGGGAAAATCTGTTCTATCACGTCACTAAGCAAAAGGTATCCAATATAAAGGCCTACAGTGCTGAAATAGTAGGGTGCCGCGAAGTTTTGGACAAGTTCACCCATCATTGAAAATCCGCCCACAAAAAGGAAGGAGATCAAAAGGATCAGGAAGGAATAAATGTAGTAGGTGGATTTTCGTTTTCTGGTTTCTTTGCTCGGAATCAATATCTGATGGTGCAGGAAGAAAGAAAGGAAAAGTATGGCAGGTATCAGGATTTTGGCAAAATATCTTGCGAGTTCCAATCCATTCGGTTCAAAATCGTAGAAGTTGGATTGGAAAATGTTTGTTAAAATGATGGTGACAAACAAAACTGTCATCACCCACCATTCTATTTGTCTAAAGGGAAGTGGTTTTTCTTTCATTGGGATTTGAATTTAATGATTTAAGGTTGGGTTTGATTTGATTTTGAAACAGAAATCTCGGGTTTTGATTTTTCTTTTCGCTTTTCATCTTCAGCTTTACCGATAAGCCAAATGTTGTAAAGTATGGCTGCTATAAGTAGAATGAAATAAGGCGTCTTGGATTTCATGGAATAGGTCGTCGATTCTTTGACAAGGATAAGCCTGATCTTAAAATGACACAAAAAAATGTGATGAAGGAGACGCTATTTGGGGTGGATAAGGATTTTGGGAGATTTAAAAGGGGTCAGTTTTCAGTCTCAGTAGGCTGTGTTCAGTCAAATTTTCCAATTTTTCAATTTTCAAATCTTCCAATTTAAGGCTTTCCAATCCCATAACCTTCCAACTTTAAAACCTTCTTAACCTTTTAACTTCCGAGAACCTTCCAAACACTCATTCCCCCAAGCAATAACGTGATCAGCCAGATTGCGAAGGCCAAAACATTCATCCCAAGTCGGTTGGTGTGAGTTCCCATTACAGATTTTTTATTGACTAACCAAAGGATGTAGCCACTCAATAAGGGAAGCAAAACGCCATTTGCCAGTTGCGCAAAGAGAATCAGTTGAATCGGTTTGATTCCTAATGAAGAAAAAACAATTCCTAATCCCAAGATTCCCATGATGCTGATCCTCATGGGTAAGCTTTTGAGGTCAGTGGATAAGCCAAAACTTCCCGCTACGACCAAGGAACCTGCCAACGGTGATGTGATCGCAGAGGTGATTCCTGCAGCAAATAACCCGAAAGCCATGAAATATTTGGCCATTTTTCCCATCAAAGGTTCTAAACCTATAGCCAAATCAACCGCTGAGTTGACTTCGGTGGCAGATCCTGCTTTGGCAGTAATGATGATGGCCATGGAAACCAATCCTCCCAAAATGACAGCAATTAGGGTATCAACCCTGATATATTTGAGGTCTTGGATGGTTTTCCATTTTTGGGAAATCAGAGAAGAATGTAAAAAAAGATTGTAAGGAACCACGGTCGTACCGATCAATGCGACGATGGTAAAGATATTTTCAGCATTTACGGTGGGCTGAAAGCCTGAAAGCAATTCCAGAAAGTTGGGCTTGGACCAAACTGCCGTTCCTAAGAAAGCAATACTCATCAAAATTACTAATCCGGTCAGGTAAGTACTGATGGTTTTATAACTTCCTGTTAATAAAAGAATTAATGCAAGTGAACCGATAATTAAGTTTAAGATATTTAACTGAAGTTTTCCTAGGTTCCATATTGGAGTTTTGACAAATAACTCAGCGCCCAATGCGCCTCCGCTGATATTTCCGGCTTCGTAAGCGGCATTTCCCAAAACAATGACAATCATCACAAGGAAAATGGAGAAGTAACGAAGGATTCCTTTTTGAAGGGTTTCTGAAATGACCGAAGCCAATCCTTTTTGGGTAACCAATCCGATTCTAGCTGCCATTTCCTGAAGGACAATCGTAGCAATGACGGATAAAGCCATTGCCCACAGCAAGTCAAAACCAAAATTTACTCCCGCAAGCGTACAAACAGTAACCGTCCCCGGCCCAATGAAAGCGGCTGCAACAATCGGCCCGGGACCGATGTATTTCCTCCAACTCATGGTGCCTGCTGCAATGCGTAAACGGCAAAACTGCCCAACCAATGCGTTCCTTCATAATTGTCATCCACGATGGAAGGAAGGGAATAATTGATATGGTCATTGGCTACCTGCATCAGGTGTCCATATTCTTCAGGATATTCTTTGATCAAACCATACAAAACCCAAGCCCTGCTAAAGTTAAGTCCGTCAAGGTGAACCAATTTACCATCTGTCCGGTCACTGACTTTACCCGGCTCCAAAGCAAAGTCAGTATTTGTCAATTGGGGTAAAAACTGCTTTATCCATTTCTGAAAATCTTCTTTGGTCATCACTTTTCTCATGATATCCAATTCCTGAAAGCATGGAGACAAAAAGTCAAAACCGCTCGGTTCATAGACCAAAGGGCAATTTCCATCTTTAAAAAACCAGTCCAAAGCCCTGGATTTAATCAATTCCTGCAGGCCAACGTGATTCAATGTTTTGGCATAATCATAAGCCAACGACAATCCAAAAGCAATATTGGTATGCTCACCAACCCTGATGGGATAAATGAGTTTTGGCAAAAACTCAAGGTACTTTTCCACCATGAGGTCTGTCAATGGCTGGAGATTTTTTTCCAGTTCCCTTGCCAAAGGATCATCCCAAAGATGGATTTCCTCTGCGAGTTTCAGCATCCAAGCCCAACCGTAAGTCCTAGAAAAACCCGGATCAGAGGGGCCTTTAAAATAGGCGACCTCTACAGCAATGTTTTCTGCGCTGATATTTTCCAATAATTTCCTTCTGATTTCTTCTCCATTTTCTAAGTCGGGGAATTGTCTCAGAAGACTCACCAACATCCAATGACCATGCATACTTGAATGCCAGTCAAAGCAGCCATAAAAAGCTGGATGAAGTGCTTTTGGGCCTTTCAGTTCAGATTCATTTCCCAAAGTTTGGTTGAGCTTATTGGGATATTCGGTTTGCATACAATCCAGCGGAAGTTTTGAAAGTCTGTTGGCTTCAGCTTCTGTCAGGCGAATAGGGTCGGGGATTTCGGGGGTTTCCTTTTTAGGCTGACAGGATAAAAGAAAGCCTGTCAGGAAAATCAATAAGAACAAAGATCTGATCATGTCGATGGTTTTGGATTTTGAATATAAGGGATAATGGTGATTTTTTCAGGAAGGCTCTTTTATTTGGCTTAAGGGAGTTATAAATAGCTTGATAATTGATATTTTGCCTATAATTATTCCGACACAAATTCATGAAAAGATTTATTCTCAAGTTGCTTAAGGTCATATTATTCCTTGTTTTGATTGTGATTATTGGTTTATTGGCTTGCTATAGAGGTGATATTGCACCTGATGAACTAATCGGAAAATACGGCGATGAAAATTCATTTTTTTTAATGGTAGATGGTGTGAACGTTCATGTGAAGGTCAGGGGAGAAGGAGAACCGATCTTTTTGATCCATGGGAGTTTTTCTTCCCTTCACACTTGGGAAGCTTGGGAAAATGAGTTGAGTCCATTTTTTATGACCATTTCCATGGATTTGCCGGGTCACGGCCTTACAGGTCCCGATTTGCAAAAACGTTATGGAATTGAGGACTATTCCAAACTTGTATTCGGTATCGCAGACCAGTTGGATTTGAGAGAATTTCATGTGGCCGGCAACAGTATGGGTGGAGGAGTGGCGCTAAAAATGGCCTCAGACCAACCAGAAAGGATATTGACTTTAAACCTCATCGATTCATCGGGTGCAAGACCGAAAACCCGAACAGATTCTGCCCAAAGCAAATCGTATAACTCAGGTGCTTGGATTTTCAAAGTGGCCCAAAACCCGGTTTTCAACAAGCTTTTGCTCAAATGCACTCCCAAATTTGTTTTTGGCCTAAACCTGAAACAGGTTTTCTATGACAATTCAAGAATCACAGACGAGATGTTGACCAGGTATTACGAACTGTTGAGAATGGAAGGAAACAGGCAGGCAACATTGGACAGGCTGACTACCAGAAAACCTTATGAGGTAGATTTTGAAAAACTGAATATGCCGGTTCTGATCATGTGGGGAAAACATGACAATTGGATTCCTTTACAAAACGGAGAAAGGCTCGCAGAAGCCATTCCCGGCTCCAAATTGAAGGTTTTTGAAAATGCAGGACATGTGCCTATGGAAGAAATACCGACGGAGACTGTCTCAGAATATCTGTCATTTTTGGGCATTCAGGTTGAAAGAGATTACTTTTCTACCCCCAAATTCTTCAGCCATGTCTATTGAAACCATTTTGATTTCTCTTTCAGTAATTCAGATTTTACTGATCATCTTTTTAGTCATTAAGTTTCTATCTCAAAAGTCCGAAAGGGATTTCAATCAATTGGAAATTAGTCAGTTAAAGCAGGAATTTGCCCAACAAATGGCTGCAAATAGGACTGAAATACAAGAGGGATTGCTTAGGCAGTTTGGCTTGGTTTTCGATTCCCTTCGAGCAAATTCAAAAGAACAGTCTGAGGTTTTGAAGGATTTTGGGACGATTTTCAGAGAAAATGTCAAAGAATTCAATGAACTACAAAGAGAAAAATTCCAAGACCTGATCTTCAAACAGGAGAGAATGTTGGCATCTACCGAAGAGCGATTGGACAAAATGAGGGAAACGGTCGATGAAAAATTGCAGAAGACCTTAGAGGCAAGATTGGGTCAATCTTTTGAATTGGTAACCAACCAACTTTTGGCTGTGCAAAAAGGACTTGGAGAAATGCAGAACCTCGCAACCGGAGTGGGTGACCTCAAGCGGGTGCTGAGCAATGTCAAAAGCAGGGGAGTGTTGGGAGAATACCAATTGCATGGGATTTTGGAAAATATCCTTTCCCCCGAACAGTATGCAAGTAATGTTTCCGTCAAAAAAGGGAATTCGGAGCGGGTAGAATTTGCCATCAAAATGCCCGGAAGCAAGGAAGACGGGCCGGTTTACCTGCCGATTGATGCCAAATTTCCGCAAGAAACTTTTTACAGACTTCAGGATGCCTATGATACCGGAGACAAGCTTATCATAGATTTGGCAAGGGCCGATCTCTTCAAAGCCATCCGGAAAGCCGCTCAGGATATCAGCCAAAAATATCTGCATCCCCCGTTTACCACCGATTTTGCCATGCTTTTCCTTCCCATGGAAAGTCTGTATGCAGAAGTTCTCCGTGAACCCAATCTTGCGCAATCCCTGCAAAAGGATTACAAAATCATCATTACCGGACCGACAACTTTAGCCGCGATGTTGAACAGTCTTCAAATGGGATTCAGGACATTGGCTATACAGGAGAGGAGCAGCGAAGTTTGGAAGGTATTGGGAGCCGTCAAGTCTGAATTTTCAAAATTCGGGGATTTGATCAGCAAAGCTCAAAAGAAAATTATTGAAGCACATACCGATTTGGATGAATTGGTAGGAACCAGGACAAGGGTAATTCAGCGAAAATTGAAAGAGGTAGAAATTATGCCGGAAGATGAGGGAAGAAAACTTCTTGAATGATTGTTAAACTAATTTCCATTTTTAAATTTGAGAAAAATCAATCCCCTATGAAATTTTACTATTCGGTCATTTTCTTTTTGATTGTCTCATTTTCTTCAGCACAGCAGATTTTTGATGTGGAACCCGAAGATCGGGAGAATTCAATAGAAATCAACAATACTGCTGTTGACATGATTTCCAAAGGAAACTTTGAAAGTGCTGCACGGATTCTGCAACAGGTGATTTTGGATGATCCATCATTCCACCCGGCTTATTTGAATTTTTATAGAGCAGGAGGGCAGGTGGCTTCCCAAAAGGAAAAAGTGATCGAAACCTTAAGAAAAGGGCTTTTGATCTTTGAGGAAGATGATGAGATGGCGTATTATCTCGGAAACATTCTTCAAAGGGAAAACCGCCTCACAGAAGCGATAGCTGCCTATACAGATGCCATTAAGTTCAGTAAAATTAATGGAGAAGAATTTGAGTTGGTCTGGGCTTACCATTTCAACAGAGGGAATTGTTACCTTAAATCAAACCAACACGCCAAGGCCATACCTGATTATGATTATGCATTGAAACTCAGCCCGTCTAATGCAGACGTTTTGACCAACAGGGGGTTTTGTCATTATAAAACAGGAAATAATTCTGCCGCTTGCGAAGACTGGAATGAAGCCAAAAGACTCGGAAACACCCAGACAGAAAAGTATCTCCAATCCTTCTGTAAATAAAAAACTTATTTCTTATTGCGCTTAGGTGCAAAACATCATACCTTTTGCCCGATTTGGACAGGATAAGCTTTTACACCCCTGACTCTTATTGATATTTCAAATGGGAATGAACATTGTCATTGCAGGTGCCGGAGATATGGGTTACCATCTAGCGGAGCAACTTAGTTATGAAAACAAGGATATAACCCTGATTGATGTAGATAAGGATGCATTGGACAATGCGGCTTCACATCTTGACGTCATGACCATCATGGGAGATGCGACTTCACTCGAAGTGCTCAATAATGCCAACCTGAAGGATACGCATATGTTTATGGCTGTTACCACTTCAGAAAAGACAAATATTGTGGCAGCTACTTTGGCAAAACAATTGGGTGCAAAACGGGTGATTGCGAGAGTACGAAACCATGATTACTTAGAACCTGAACACGAGGTTTACTTCAAAAACATCGGAATAGACAATATTATTTCACCCACCATGCTTTGTAGCGGTGAAATATACCGGATGATCAAAAATTCTACATTTACGGAAGTTATTGAATTCGAAGGAGGTAAACTCAATATTGTCGGGATTTCATTGGATCAATACAGTCCATTATTCAACAAAAAAATAGCTGACATGAAAGACATCCCTTTATTTGGGGATATCAGGATCGTAGCAATAGTCAGAGATCAGATGACGATCATTCCGAGAGGCAATACCATCATCAGAAACAACGATCACGTATTTTTCATTTCTAATAAAAAAGCTGTTGAATCCATCATTGAACTTCTTGGGGAGAAAAAAATAAGCATCAAAAATATCATGATCATTGGAGGTGATGATATGGCATTTGCTACAGCCTTGAAGCTTGAAGATGAATTCCGTGTGACTTTGGTCCACAGAGATAAGGAAAGATGTAAATGGCTTTCTGAAAGGCTAAATAATACCTTGATTATCAATGGGGATTACAAAAACATTGAACTTTTGATTGAAGAGGGATTGGAACAAATGGAAGCTTTCATCTCCCTTACAGAATCTTCAGAAACTAACATTATCACCTCGCTCAGTGCAAAGAATCATGGTGTTTACAAAACCATTGCCCATGTAGATACCAGAGAGTATATCCATATTTCGCATAGTATAGGCGTGGATTCCCTTATCAATAAAAAACTAGTTGCAGCCAATCAAATAACCCGTTTTTTAAAAAAAGGAAAAGTGGAAGCGGTATCAGGAATCTATGGGGTAGATGCAGAAATCATCCAATACGTAATCACAAAAGGAAATAGATTGACAAAAAAATCCTTAAAAGAACTTCATTTCCCTGATACAGCCATTGTTGCAGGCGTAATCCGGGGAGAAGAAGTTTTTATACCTGATGGAGATTTTATGCTTCATGTAGATGATAAGGCTATTGTTCTTGCCTTGCCAGCAGCCAAAGCAGCTTTAGAGAAACTTTTCCATTGATATGATTCATTATAGGGCTATTGGAAAAGTAATGGGGGCATTGTTGATGCTTTTATCACTTTTGATGTTTCCGGGACTTGGATTTTCATTATACTTCGAAAGTGGAGACCATTACCCGTTGTTAATGTCCGCTTCTGCTTCTCTGATAGTGGGTGCAATCATGTTTTTTTCTTTTGCAAAGCAAGATCAGAATATCAGAAAAAGAGAGGGATACCTGATAGTCACGCTGAGTTGGGTTTTCATGTCTGTATTTGGAATGCTTCCATATATGCTGAGCGGGACAACAGCTACCTTCAGCGATGCTTTATTTGAAACTGTTTCAGGACTTACCACTACCGGTGCAAGTATTTTGACCGACATAGAAGTGGTTCCTGAAGGAATTCTTTTTTGGAGAAGCATGTCCCAGTGGGTAGGAGGACTTGGAATTATCGTTTTGACAGTGGCCATATTTCCACTTTTGGGTATAGGTGGCATTGAGTTGTTTGTGGCAGAATCACCAGGACCTACCTCAGATAAACTACATCCACGGATTCAAGAGACAGCCAAAAGGTTATGGCTGATTTATGTAGGGCTTACCTTTACCCTTGGTGTATTGTATTATTTTGGTGGGATGACATTTTTTGACGCTGTCAATCACGCATTGACTACGATGGCCACAGGTGGATTTTCTACCAAAAATGCGAGTATGGCTTTTTATGATTCAGCCTTTATCCAATATTCTGCTATAATTTTTATGTTTTTGGCAGGTACTAACTTTACTGTAATCTATTTTGGACTTACAGGAAAATTTGATAAAGTATGGCGTTCAGATGAATTCAAAGCGTATGCTTCTACCATAATTGTCCTTGCTTTTTTCATTACTGTTCCTGTTTATTTTTATTCAAGTCAAGATTTGGAAAAAGCATTTAGGGATACTTTGTTTCAGATTGTATCCCTAATCACGACTACGGGATTTGTATCCGCTGACTACACTTCCTACCATGATGGACTTACTTTGATTTTCTTTATGTTATTGTTTTTGGGTGCATCTGCCGGTTCTACCGCAGGTGGGATCAAATTTGTCAGGCACTTAACCTTCTTCAAAAACAGTTGGCTTGAATTCAAAAGAATTGTACATCCACGGGCAGTGGTTCCTTTAAAAATAAACGGTGACAGGGTTACAGGAAAAATCATTACCCATATCATGAATTTCCTGTTGATTTACCTTATGATTTTTGTGACAGGATCTGTGGTGATTTCCCTGATGGGATATGACATTCTCACCTCATTTGGTGCAGTAGCCACTTGCTTGGGCAATGTGGGACCGGGAATAGGTAAAGTAGGACCGATTTATAATTTTGCCTTCTTTGATCCTTATTCAAAAATGATTCTCAGCTTTTTGATGCTATTGGGCAGGCTGGAATTGTTTACAATCCTCGTTTTGTTTACCCCGTATTTTTGGAGAGCCAATTAAGATTTTGGAAGTGTAAAACAAAAAGTGGATCCTGAGCCAATCTGGCTTTTTGCCCAAATTTCGCCTTTGTTTTTCTTTACAAGTTCTTTGGATATCAACAGTCCCAAACCGGTTCCTTTTTCCTTATGTGTTCCGGAGGTACTGTAAAAATCATTGCCAAACAATTTGCTTAGGCCGGCTTCTGTCATGCCTATTCCTTGGTCAGAAATGGAAATGGTATAGAAATTTTCCTCTTCTTCCAAAGTGACGGTGATTTTATCATTTTCATTAGTGAATTTCAGCGCGTTGGTGAGTAGGTTTCTGATTACGATTTCAAGCATCGTTTTCTCAGCTTCGATCTCAATGGATTTTGGAATATAATTTTCCAAAACTTGTCCTTTATAATATCCTGATCCTGATAGGAAACTGAGGCTTTGTTCCACTACTTTGAATAGATTGAACTTGGAAAATTCTGTATTCATGCCCCTCATTTGGCTTCTAGACCATATTAGTAGGTTTTCAAGTAACATGGAGTTGTTTCCAAGATTTTGGGATAAAATCGGCAAATAGGATTCAAATTCCTCTTGGCTTAGGTTCTCTTCATTCATCAACTTAACCATTCCCCAAAGTGAATCCAAAGGTGCTTTGAGATCATGGGCGAGAATAGAGAATATTTTGTCTTTTTCGATATTTAAACGATTCAGTTCTGCAGCTTGGCATTCGATCTGATTTTGTTTTTCTTTCAGGACACGGATATTGTGGATTTCTTTTTTGTATGACCTGTAATAGATCGAAAATGCAATGAAGAGCGAAAATGCCAATAACATCAGAGCAAAGGTTATGTACATTTTGAATTTCTGATTAGCCTGCATCAGTTCATTCTCTCTGCTCAAAGCAGCAATTTCATCCTTCTGTTTTTTGATAGTAAGCCCTGCAAGGTAATTTTTAATTCTTTCCGCACTTAAAATCTCTTTTTCCTGATCCAAAAGCGCCAGATATTTCTTCGATTCTGTGGTATTTCCCCGATCAAAATATAACTGATACATCATCTCATAAATCTCAATCATTGATTCTGAGTTTGGACGCTGTTGGTGCAGGATTTTAGCTTCTTCAGCATACTTGATGGCTTGATTTACATTTCTTGTGGCAATGTTGAGCTCTACAAGTTTTTCAAGCGCATGGATCGCCCTAATTATATCATAAGTGAGGCCATATTGATAGAGGTTCTTGATGTCATCCTCTACCGAATTGAATTCTCCCATTGACATTAAAAGCACAGATCTATTGAATTTTGAGACTAGCAATTGTCTTTCATTTCCTTGTTCTTGGCGTATTTCAATGGCTTTGTTAATGATGTCGAGTGCCTCTTTATTTTTTCCCAAAGCCCCTAAAACAGGGCTCATTCCGGTGTAATTATAAGCCAAGCCTTCTTTGTTACCCACTTTCAAAAACTGGGATTCGGCTGCCTTATAATATTCTAAAGACTCTTCAAAAAGATCCCTATAAAAGTATATCTGGCCGATATTATTTAAAGAATGGCCTATTTGTACAGGATTATTGTTTTTTTTACTTATCTCCAATGCCTCCTCATACAGTTTAAGTGCCTCTTCCTGTAGGTTCATGTTTCGGTAATAAACCCCCAATCTATTTAGGTTTTGAGCTTCTAAATCGTGATCCTTAATTTTGTGTGCAAGTCTGATGGCTTCAGGGTAATATTTTTGGGCTGAATCAGAGTAATGAATCACCTTGACAAGCTCCGAAAGAAAATTAAGTTTTTCTCTGTCGGATTCAGCATCTTGGTATAGGAAAAGTAAACTGTCGGCTACGTTTATTTTGTCATTTAGAATATTTCCAAATGAACCTTTGGGGAAAAGTAAAAAAATAAAAATAAATACAATTAATGGTGGTAAATGATAAGTTTTCACAGTGCAATTATTTTCGACTTAAAACAATAAAAATCGATCGAAAATAGCCTTATTCCAATTAATTACAAAATGTTTATTATACAGAAAACCTCATTATGTGCACAAAACATATAATTAATTATCAAATAGATTTTTTTGTTTGTTTTAAGGAAAATGATTTTATAAGAACCTTTTTTAAAATCATTCAATCAATTGGGCTTTCATTTTTGCGATCCTGTCCTCGAGAGACTCTGAGGAAATTGATGCCCTAAACCAACGGTCAACCATGATCGGAAAAGAAAATGGTGTGAATTGTCCGGGAGTCTTAAGAATGATTTTATTTGAATTTATTCTTCTGATTGCTTCAAGGACTTTGTCCTTTTCCATCTGCATATCCAATACCTCTCTGTGTGCCTGACTGAGTAAAAGGTTATCAGGATCATAATCTTCAAAAACCCCGAAAAGTATGCCCGAATTGGATTGAAGGTGTTTAAATTTCACCGGTTTGCCGGGAAACCCTTGGAAAATAAGTCCTGAAATCGTGGCTACATCTCTAAATTTCCTTTTCGCCATTTCACTTTCGTTGATGCAAGCTTTTATGTCTTCCGCAAGGTTTACTTCCGAAAAAACATCCTCTTCCAAAATGTCCTCAATCGGAATAGGCATATCCGAAAGTAATTCAAATCCATAATCATTCATGGCGATGCTGAAACTCATTGGATAACTTACGCTGATCCTGTAAGCTATTAAAGCACCAAGGATTTCATGGACCATCCTTCCTTCAAAAGGGAAGATGAACACATGATAACCTTCCCGGGAAATGATTTTTTCAATCAGCAAGGTCTCCTTGGCTGGAACAATTGAAATTCTGTTTTGTAAATCTAAAAGTGGCGCGACATAGGACATCTCTTGGGATTCATAAATACCAAGGGTAGATTTCTCCAAAATTTCCCTGATTTTCGAGGCAAGTTTAGAGGAGAGTGAAATTCTTCCTCCCATGTAAGAAGGCGTATTTGTACTTTTTTTCTTGGAAAGCTGAACAATGGCACTCATGTCTTTGATGGCTACGAATTCAAGGTTTCTTCCTGCAAAGAAAAAACGATCTCCAGGTTTGAGCTTTGAAAAGAAAAATTCTTCCACCATGCCTAAAAAAGTGCCGTTTTTGAACTGAACTTTGAGCATCGGTTCGCTGACTATGGTGCCCATCGACAGCCTATGAATCATAGCAGCTCTTTTATTTTTGATTTGGTATTTTCCTTTTTCATCTTTTTCCACCTTGGAAAATTCCTCATAACCCTGCAAGGATTCTCCACCTTGGGTAATAAATGACAAAGTCCAACGGTACTCCTCTTCTGTCAGTTTTTGGAAGGAAAAAGTATCTCTCAGTATTGGCAGCAATTCGGCCTCAAAAAAACCATCACCCACTGCGAGTGTTACCAAAAACTGGATCAAAACGTCAAAAGTCATTGTCGGACAAAGAAGATTTTCTGATTCATTGTTTTCCATGGCACTCCTTAATGCCGCAGCTTCTATCAGCTCCAAAGAATGAGTCGGTACAAAATAAATTTTGCTTGGTAGTCCTGGTTGATGGCCTGACCTTCCTGCCCTTTGGATAAACCTCGCCACACCTTTTGGGCTTCCAACCTGTACTACGGCATCAACAGGCCTGAAATCCACTCCCAAGTCGAGACTTGAGGTGCATACCACCAATTTGAGTTTACCAGAATGCAGGGATTCTTCCACCCATGTTCTTACCGATTGATCCAAAGAACCGTGATGGATCGCCACCAAGCCTGCCCATTCCGGTTTTTTTTCCATAATGTAGTGATACCAGATTTCTGTTTGGGCACGGGTATTTGTAAAAAGTAAAATGGAATTATGATTCTCAATAATGGGAATGACCTTATCAATAAGCCTTATTCCCAAATGGCCTGACCATGGGTATTTTTCCAGTTCATCGGGATAAACTGTATTGAGAATAATTCTTTTCTCAATTTTGGCTTTGACAATGTGGATAGGATGTCTTTCACCGAGAAGTATTTGACAAGCTTCATCAAGATTGCCAATGGTAGCCGAAATCCCCCAAAGTCTTATTTCCTGCGGGCAGATATGGCGAATGTATGAAAGGGCTAACTGAACCTGAACTCCTCTTTTGTTTCCCAAAAGTTCGTGCCATTCATCGATAACAATGGCCTGCAAAGAATTAAAAAACAATTGATTTTCTTTTTGGGTGAGAAGGATATGCAGGGTCTCAGGAGTGGTAATCAAAACCTCGGGTGGGTTCTTTTTTTGTGAAACACGCTCTTTGTTTTCTGTATCTCCGTTTCTTACAGAAACTTTCCACGGCAGCCCGATCTCTTCACAGACTTCCTGCATGGCTTTTTGGATATCCTGCGCCAAAGCCCTAAGAGGAGTGATCCAGATCAACTGGATTCCATTTTTCCTTTGTTTTTGCCAATCTTCAGGATGCCTGCGTATATAATCCAAAATCACAGGGAAAAACAAAGCAAATGTCTTTCCGCTTCCTGTTGGAGCATTGAGCAATCCTGACTTTCCAGCCATAAAGTCTCGCCATGTTTCTAACTGAAATTCAAAAGGTGACCAGCCTTTTTTTTGGAAGTAATCAACAGCAACTGATAAATGATTACTGACCATATACTGAAAGTAGGGATTTTAAATCTTCTAAAGTGTTGGCTTCTCCTATTGGTTTGTCTTTTCTATACCTTTGAATCCTTGGAAACCTCAGTGCAATTCCTGATTTGTGCCTGGGACTTTCCTGAATTCCTTCAAATGCGATTTCGAACACCAAGCCTGGTTTAACCGTTCGGACAGGTCCAAACCTTTCAAGCGTATTTTGCTTCACGTATCTATCAACTTCCAAAATCTCAGCATCAGTCAGTCCTGAATATGCTTTGGCAAAGGGAATAAGTTTATCACCTTCCCACACCGCTAAGGTATAATCAGTATAGAGATCAGCCCTTCTCCCGTGCCCTTTTTGGGCATAGAGGAGCACTCCATCGATGGTGAGTGGTTCAATTTTCCATTTCCACCAAGAACCTTTTTTTCTTCCTACTTCATAGATAGACTCATTTTTTTTCAGCATAAATCCCTCTGCCATCTTTGTTCTGGATTGGGATTGAAGTCTTGAAAGTTCATTCCAATTCTTTGCCTCAACCAGAGGTGAAATTTCAAATCTACTGTTATTGATTTCTTTTGAAAGTTTTTCCAATAACTGCCTTCGGTCTTTTTGAGAATTTTGTCTTAAATCCTTTCCGTCATATTCAAGAATATCATATGCGATAAAACTGACAGGAGCTTCCTGAAGGATTTTTTTACTCAAGTTTTTTCTTCCGATTCTAGTCTGAAGCAAAGAAAAGGGTAGGGGTTTCCCCTTGGAAAACGCAATGATCTCCCCATCCAATACAGTCCCTGAGGGTAATTGCAAGGACATTTCGACAAGTTCGGGAAATTTTTCAGTTACTAATTCTTCGCCTCTTGACCATATGAAGACCTCACCATTCCTTTGGATCACCTGTCCCCGGATTCCGTCCCATTTCCATTCAATCTGCCAATCTGAGATTTCTCCAAAACTTGACAATTCCTTTTCCAGAGGATAGGCTAGAAAAAATGGATATGGCCTGGAAATATGTCCACTATTTTCTTTGGTCATAACCAATCCCTCAAAAGAAGTTTTGACGGGGTTCCAATCCCCCATTATCCTATGGGCTACTTCAGTTTTTTCAAGTTCAAATGCTTCAGCCACAGCTTGGGTAATAAGATTTTGACTTACTCCGACCCTAAATCCACCCGTCATCAGTTTAATGAAAATAAAGCGTTCCTCTTTCGCCATCATTTCCCATGCCGTCAATATTTTTTCCTTTTTGTCAGATTCCTCAAGACTTTCCAAATCAATTAAATACCCGATCCAAAAACTCAGAGAATTATCCTGGTGAATTTTTTTGGTTGGCAAAAGCAGGGAGATTGTTTCGGCCAGATCACCGACTGTCTGATATGATTCTTCAAATAGCCAATCAGGAATTCCTGACCATTCGCAGCACCATTCGCGTAGTTGCCTTGTATTTACCTGTCTCTTGGGTCTACGGTGGGTAAAAAGGGCTATAGTCCAAAGTTTATCCTCATCCGAGACCGACAAAAAATAAGTCCTCAAGGCCTCGAGTTTATCGGAGGTTTTGTTACTTTGGTCCAGACGCATGAATAGACTTGCAAAATCTCTCATTTATTGACGTTATGTTTCATTTCAAACTTTTAACAATGTGACAAGGTTCACATCAAGAAAAAACTTAAAATTGTATCTTTATCTCTGTATGGAACTTAAAGCCATATTCAGCGTAATTACATTAAAAACCAAACAGCTATGAAAAAGTTGGCGATTATATTTCTTTATGCCTTGATCATATTTTCCTGTGATCAGCAAAAGGATCCTGTTTATACCACCAATGAACTGACTTACAACCTTTACCAAGGTTCTGACTTCAATTATACCGGCAAAGTTCAAATTAAGGAATTGCTCAACGGTGACTTGGAGCTTACTTTGGAACTTAATGGGAACAAGGACACGTCTCCTTATTATTTTCCTGCCCATCTTCATTTCGGTCCATATGACAGCCCTGATTCTCCGATAGCTTTCCAGCTTGACCCCATTGACATCAGAACTTTGAAAAGTGTTACTGTCTTAGGACAGCTTTCGGATGGGACCAAATTGAAATTTGAGGATTTAAGCAATTTCGATGGACATATAAAAGTTCACTTGGCTGATTCAGGGCCTGAATATCAGGTAATTTTATCAGTGGGAAATATCGGGGCAAATGACAACAGCTCACAGGCATTTAAAAAAGAGGACATGACGGTTTGTTCACCTTATCTCAACTAAAAAAGGTCATCTTCGGATGACCTTTTCTTTATTTATTTTCTTCCATTACCTCAGGAAGAGTCAATCTTTTGAATTTTTCATGTAATTGTGCGATTTCAGCATGCATCACTTTTTGGTAATCAAGGTGCTCCGTGTCTTTAAATGGCTTCATCGGATTGTGGACGTGATACGCTCTTTGATGCTCATCATCATGGGAATGCTCAAATCCAGGAACTTCAATGATGTCCTTGTCCCATGTCTTAAGTTCCTCTTTTAACTCACTGTAATCTGATCCAGATTCCTTCAGCTGCTTTTCGAATCCTGTGATTTCTTCTCTTAAGTCAAGGGACTTTTGGAGATATCCGTTGGCTTCTGCATATATTTTCGGATCTCCTTCCACTTCTTTTTTTCCTGAACAGGAAAGTGCAAAAGAAATTACAAAACTGAATAACAAAAGGTGGTATAAATTTTTCATAGAGTTGAATTTTTATGCCAATATAAATAAAAAGGCGACTTTTTTAAAAAAAGCCGCCTGTCTAGTATTATCAATTCAACACTACAGGAAAAGTAATGTCAAGGTCTGTTTCGCCCCCTGCCTGCACAAAGTTTTCCCAATTTGGATTGTTTGCCCCAGTAAAATTCTTGTTGAGGTCATGTCTTAAAACAACCCTCATCTGCGCTGTATTAAAACCAATAGTCTGTACAATGCCTCTCAAACCTACCGGATTACCATCGATATCCTCGTCATCATAAGCATAGGTCAGAATCGCTGTTCCCTGAAATGCCGTCCCGAGGAAAAAAAACTGATGCTCTTCCTTTTCCTCCTCGATTTCAACTGTGATATCTTCATTTTCAATGCTGTTGAAAAGGGAAACTTCCATAAGATAGGTTTTACCCCTTGCAAGCGTGATTGTTTCGATAGTTGGACCGTTTCCTAATTCAAGCCCATCAGGGTCTGTTGCCCTTACTTCAATTGGAGTGCCTGTAGGAGAACCGGCTGAATTTAGTTCTGTGAATTTTAAGATTACATCTGTGATTACTTCGCCTTCATTTTCCGGTACGGGGTCGTAACTTTTACAAGATGAAAAGGTCAAGGCAACCGCTGCAAATAAGGTCATTAAATAGCTGTAGTTTTTCATGATAATTTAATTGTATATGTAATTGGTTTAAAATTCATAATTGAGTTTGATCAATACATTCCTTCCCAATTCATGTGAAAAGTACCTGAATCGATTCATATAATCCTTGTAAGCTTTATCGAACAAATTTGTAACCTGAAAGCCAAAATTGAGCTTGTCATTTCCCATTTTGAAAGATGTTTGAAATCCTAAATTCCAAATCATGTAAGCCGGTGGTGCAGGGGCAAGGTCAAAATCAGGTTCGCGATGTTGCTTTGCCACAGCAAGATTACTGAAGGAAATTTTGGAATTATTTTCGGATACGCCGGTTTGAAAATTATAACTCAAACCCGTTTCCAACCTGTCAGTAGGGATAAATGGAAGAAAAGTATCTTCAGTCGTATTGGTTGCTCTGACAATTGAACCCCTTGAAAATAATTCCCAATGGGAAGTAACTGTCCAAATTGCGCTCAGGTCAGTCCCCATAAAAAAAGCATCGGTCTGAAGGTATTCAAAGACATTGAATGTACCTCGGAGAGAAACAAAACGGTCTTCAGTAGGATTGAGGTAAATATAATTTTTAATGGTATTGGTATATCCGGTCAGTTCAACGTTGACCTTACTTCCTGAATAATTAAGGGTATTCATCCATTTAAAGGATTGTTCAGATACAAAATCAGGGTTTCCGATTTCGATCGCCGCCAAACCATGATGAAGTCCTTGACTAAACTGTTCATTGATACTAGGCGGTCTCCAAGCTGTTCCAAAGTTGGTATTGAATGTGAGATTTCGTGAAATCGGGTACATGGCACCGATAAAAGCAGAGAAGTTATTGAAATCAAATACATCTTCTTGAAGGACGCCTCCTCTGTTGACCCTTGCTGACTCCACATGTCTGAAATCATACCGAAGACCGCCTTCTATTTCCAAAGGCCCGCTTGTGAATTTTTCAATGGCAAAAAAACCGACATTAAACATGTCATAATTGGGAATCAATGGCACTACACCAGTTCCGGGGATATTTGAATTTGCCTGTTGAATCAATTGAAATCCTATGGCCCCATTCCAGTTTTTCCTTGTTTGGTGGTTATAGCTCAGATCTAGGGTGTTGGTAAAAAGCACCAAATCCAGGGAAGGTCTGCTGTTCAGCTCTCCCCGTCTTCTGTCATATTCCTGTCTATGATTTCTCTGAAAAGCGTATTGGATGTTCAGCTTTGCCCCGTCAGCCAAATGATAATGTCCTTTTAATTTCAAAAGCTGATGGTCGACATTTTGCTTCGGATTTTGGATGTCATATGTGAAATCCGGCGTCCGAAACGGCCTTCCATTTTCAATGATACTTTCCAAGTCGGAGAGATTGCCCGTATGGGAATCCGTCAAAATACCGATAGTAGTCTGAAAATGACTGAAATAAACTTCCGTACCCAACTTTGAATTACTGTAACCTAAGGCTCCTGAAAAATTAAACTCTCTCGCGCCTGTATTATCAAGCATATAATCGGGGGTTTGCAGGTTTCCTGCAATTCTTGAAGATGACTGAATCCAATAACCCAAACCTTTGATTTTTTTCGAACCGCCGAGTAAACCCACTGAACCTGTGATTCCGCGCCCATTTGAAAATCCAATCAGGTCAATTTCTCCACTTTGACCACCTTTGACAGGTAGCGGTGCAGGATTTACCAAAATCACACCTCCCATTGCGTCAGGACCAAACCGGACAGTTTCGGCACCTTTGACTACAGAAATTTCTCTTGCTACAAATGGGTCGATTTCTGGAGCATGATCTGCACCCCATTGTTGGCCTTCGAGTCTGACTCCATTATTAAGAATCAAAATCCTATTGCTGTGAAGTCCATGGATTACAGGTTTTTGGATACTCGATCCTGAAGAATATGTCGTTACACCTGGGATTCTTCTTAAGGTTTCCCCTAGGTTTTGACCTCTTGAAATCCTCAGCTCATCTCCATAGATACCCGAGACAGTATTTGTTGTCAACAAAGCATCCTCATGCCCGTGGATTTCAACTCCTTCCAACTGGACATCCTCTGCCATCAACCTGATGGTGATACTCATATTTGACTGGATATTGACTTTTTCTAAATTGTCTTTATGACCGAGATATTGGACTTTTAGAGTCTGTTCACCTTGGCAGATTTTCGATATCCTAAAAATTCCTTGGGAATCGGTGACAGCACCTTTTTCTGAATCAATTAGCCAAACATATGCACCTTCAATAGGCTCATTGTTTTCTTCATGAACTACCTTTCCACGAAGAACAAGCAAGCATTCTTCCTGCCCAAATGAATTGGCAGCTATCAAAAGAAAGGAAAAGAGAAAGACAATTGGTTTAGACATAAATGAAACTATGTTGCAAAAATAATCAAAGCCATCCTTTTGACCTAACGTTAATGCAACTTTGTTTCAATTCTGAAGTTCAAATAAAAAATAAAAAATTTTTTCTGCTAAAAATATCCAATTCAAACTTTTGGTAAAGACATTTTGATAAAAACACCAAAAAATTATTTTTTTAAACATTAAAAATATAACAATTTCATTAAAACCACTTTCTAATAATTTTTTGTATACTTTTTGAATTTCAATTTTATTTTGATTTAATTTATCAAAACCAAATTCTATTTGGGAATTAAAACCACTTTAAAATTTCTTTATTATGATCAAAAAATTCTATCGATTTATGGGCAAACCTGCAGGAATTGCTTCATTAGCCCTAGCCCTTGTGACATTTTCATGTCAAGAAAATGCGGAATCTCCAATTTTGGAATCGCAAGACCAGATTATGAAATATCAAAATGGAGATATTATTCCTGATAGCTATATCGTAGTATTAAAACCTCAATCTATAGGTTTTAGAAAAGATGGATCCTATGAAGACACACAGTCTTCGATGAGAAAAAGTGTTTCAAGTATCTTGGCAAAATACAGAATCTCAGATGAAAATCTAGGGGCGGTATATTCAGCTGCATTAGATGGCTTTGCAGTGAAACTTGATAAAAGTCAAATCGAATTATTGAAAAATGATCCTTCAGTAAGTTATATAGAACCAAACAGAGTAATGTCCATTGCCCAAAAAGGTAAACCGGGCGGTGGCGGTGGCTCCACAGGACAAGAAACACCTTGGGGAATCACCAGAGTGGGTGGTTCGGTTAATTATACAGGAACAAACGTCGCATGGGTAATTGACACAGGAATTGATTTGACACATCCTGATCTAAATGTAAATGCCACCAACGGTTTTACTGCTTTTACATCCGGGAAAGATGCCAATTTCAATGATGGAAATGGACATGGTTCACACGTAGCAGGTACCATTGCTGCAATCAACAATTCAATCGGCGTGGTAGGTGTTGCAGCCGGAGCTCAGGTCGTACCTGTTAAAGTACTTGATTCTAGAGGTTCAGGCTCGTATGACGGGGTAATTGCCGGAGTAGATTGGGTTGCAGCCAAAGGAAAATCAGGAGATGTAGCCAATATGAGTTTGGGTGGCCCTGTTTCTCAAGCATTGGATGATGCTATTGTAGTTGCAGCAGGCAAAGGAATCAAGTTTGTGGTTGCTGCGGGGAACAGCGCAGCTAATGCAAATAACTATTCCCCTGCAAGAGTAAACGGTTCGAATATTTATACGATTTCTGCTTCTGACAGTGGAGATAGATTTGCCTCATTTTCAAATTTTGGAAATCCTCCGATTGACTATTGTGCTCCTGGTGTTAGCATTAAATCTACTTGGAAGGGTGGGGCATATAATACCATCAGTGGAACTTCAATGGCCTCACCACATGCAGCAGGTGTATTGCTTTTGGGTACTGCAAAAACATCAGGATTTGTAACAGGTGACAAAGACAACAGTCCTGATGCAATTATTTCACGATAATTTAAAAAGTAATATTTAGGTTTTAGACCGCCTGCTTCATTGTGGGCGGTTTATTTTTTTTAATTCCCTTAAGATATCCTCCAGGCCGTTCAGCCGGATTTCATAAAGTGTACTAAGCCACATGCCTAGTTTTCCCTCAGGAAAACCCTTTCTATGCATCCAAATCAAATAATCCTCAGGAATATCGCAAAGCAACTTTCCCTTGTATTTTCCAAAAGGCATTTTTTTCGAAACCAAGTCTAAAAGTATTTGTCTGTCCATGTCCCAAAAGTAGGTTTTTAGATATAAAATTTGACTTTCAGCCGGTATTTCATTTTGCAGACCATTTTTATATTTCCAATTGAAAAGTAGGTCCATTTTGATTTAAAAAACAAATTTTAAAACATCCATCAAAAAAATGAGGTTTTCATTCCGAATGAAGATATAAGCTAATAACTTCGTGTAGTTCAAAAAACCGAAACAAATACCATGAAATCAATCACTTTTAGTAATGGAGACCAAATGCCGATAATAGGTCTTGGCACTTGGAAATCTAAACCTGGAGAGGTCTATCAGGCTGTTCTATGGGCAATTGAAGCTGGATATAGGCATATTGATTGTGCTGCCATCTATGACAATGAAAAAGAAGTGGGTAATGCGCTAGATAAAGCCTTTAAAGACGGTGTTGTAAAAAGGGAAGAGCTTTTTATTACTTCAAAACTTTGGAACAGCAACCATCGCTTGGATGATGTGGTGCCTGCATTAAAAAAAACACTCAAAGACCTTCAGCTCGAATGCCTTGATTTATACCTCATACATTGGCCGATAAGTTTTAAAAAAGGGGTTTTATTTGCCCAGACCAGGGAAGAGTTTTACACCTATGGGGATGTCCCTTTGTCTCAAACTTGGGAAGGAATGGAAGAAGTAAAGAAAATGGGATTGGCTAAACATATAGGAGTCTCCAACTTTAACATTACCAAACTTGAGGAAATAATCAAATCAAGTCAGTTTGCTCCTGAAATGAATCAGGTAGAAATGCATCCATTTCTTCCACAGGATAAATTGGTCAATTTCTGTAGGTCCAAGAATATCTTAATGACAGCCTACTCGCCCCTAGGTTCGGGAGATAGGGCAACTGCCAATAAAAAAGCAAACGAACCAAGCCTTCTCGAAAATGAAGTGGTAAAGGAAATAGCTTCGAAGCACCGTGTTTCTTCTGCACAAATCCTGATTTCTTATTCAGTACATAGAAATATCGCTGTCATTCCAAAATCTGTCAATCAAGACAGAATTGTACAAAACCTAGCTTCAATTGAAGTCAAACTAGATGAAAACGATATGGAAAAACTGGCAAATATTGGAACTTCATATCGCTTTATTGATGGTTCATTCTTCACAGGAACGCAAAGCCCTTACAAGCTGACTGACCTTTGGGAAAAAGAATAAATATAATTATCTACCATTTTGCCTGATGAAACCATCGGGCAAAATGTTTTTTACCTGATTTTTAATATTCTCTCTACCAACATTTCCCATTCATCTTCCAAGCTGATTTCAGGTCTGGTTTCTCCGGAACGGCGGTACCAATAATCCGCATTCCAAATATCACCTTCTTTTCTGTGGAGATAAGCATGGACTCTGGCTGAGAGCTTATCAGAAGGACCATCTGCAAGGTTATGGGCGCTTTTCCAATCTCCCTTACCATCATACCACAAAGCTTCCAATTGTGTACTTAGTCCTTCTGGTGGGTTTGGTTCATTTAGCGATGATTTGAATTCAGACAATGTCATTTTAGTCAATTTTGGCTATTTATGATTTAGAATGGATATCCAATTCCTATGTTAAATACAGTCTGTCCCCTTTGTCCTGGAAAATTCCTAAAGAAGCTATTCAGGATATACCGTTGTCCGGGTTGTCGGGCAGGATCGACTGCCTTGATTCCCATGTCCAACCTGACTACCAAAAAATCAAAGTCCATCCTCAAACCAACTCCGGTTCCCACAGCGATCTCCTTATAAAACCTGTTGAATTCAAAATTTGCACCGGGTCTTGAATCATCGGCTACAAAAGTCCAGGTATTGCCAATATCAACAAAAAATGCGCCATCGAAGTAGCCATAAATTTTTGATCGAAATTCAAACATTCCTTCAAACAAGATTTCACCAGGCTGCTCAAATCGGTAATCGAAAGAGCCATCACTAAGTGTATCGGGGGCAAATGAACCAGGACCCAATCGCCTCGGTTGCCATGCCCTGATTCCTGTACTGCCTCCCGCAAAAAAGTATTTTTCATAAGGCAAGACGCCATTACTTACACCGTAAGGTTTTGCTATTCCCAGATTCAATCTGTACGCAAAAGTTTGATCTTTGGTGATGGGTATGTACCTCCTATAGTCAGATTGAAATTTCAAAAACTGGAAATAAGCCAGGTTTCTACCTTCAACGAAATTGCTGTTAACAAAATTTAGAGTAGTACCGCCGCTTTCAAAGAATAAGCGCCAAAGTGAAGCTTTGTTTTTTTGAAAGGCACCGTATTGGTTAAAATTAAAAATTACCTGCCCTGAAATACTGCTGACATAAGAAGGAAGGAAAGAATTGATTAGGTTATTTCCTTGATTTTGAAGGTCTTCCAAAAGTATCCTAAAATCATCACTTAAGTTTGACCGGATAAAATTCGCGTCCAATGCATTGACTGTATATTGTTTCTTTAGATTCCGAGTATTCCAATTATAGGCAATGACCCCGTTGACACTTTCCCTGATGTATTCAGGGCGGTTGATATAATTGTAACCGATCAAAGTCCTGGTACGGGGATTATACCTGCCGAATTTTTCCAGGGAATTGACGCTGAGCGGAAGTAAAAACTGGGGAAAAATTACTGACGCAGAAGTATTTAATTCTCTGCTTCTGAAAACGCCTCCTTCTCCTGTCGCTGATACCACACCTTCCAAACCCGCTCTAAAAAAGAACTCAAAAATCTCTGCGCCTCGAAATAAGTTTCTGTTTCTAAGTGAGTGGCTAAAAAATGGACCTGGGACCTGTTCCGTGATGGTTGCTCCAAGCTGATTGGTAATGAGATATTTTTGGTTGGATTGGGTATAAATCCTTGGTCTGAGCACATTCCCCAAAGTATCAAAGGCGATGTTTACAAACCTAAAAAGGTCAAGGTTAGCAAGTTGCCTCTGCGTTTCGATCACATTGGTCCTATTGTACAAATTACCTTTTTCAAGAAAAATCCTGGAGGAAATGATCTTTTCTGAATACCTGTCATCATATAATTCGAAAACTATGTCCCTGTGTTTTTTTTGGTAGGCATTGTCAATAAATGCGTCCGAAGGTGGATCAATTGAAAAATAGATGGAATCCAAAGTGTAGACTTTGTGTATTTCCGAAAATGATGGATTTCGGATCACTTCTTCGATGTTGACTTTCTTTTCAACAGTATCTTTGTACACATTATATTCAAGATAGGACTTCGAAAAAGTGTAGTAGCCGTTATCCTTTAATAAATCCTCCACCCGTTGTCTTTCCCGGGTTATGGAATTTTGATTGTAATTTTTACCGACTTTAATCTGGTTATCATTTTGATTTTGGGTCAATAATTCCAAAATCCCTTCATCGTCAGATTTGGTATAAAAGGAATCTACCACATAAGGTTCATGCTCTTTGATGAGATAGGTGATTCTTGCTTTTTTGTTTTTGAAGGAGGCTTCAAAATTAGTTTCTGCATCAAAAAAACCGTTGTTTACCAGGTAGTACTTCATTTGCCTGGTTGTTTCTTCGGTCAATGCGCTGTCAAAAATGACTCGAGGATTTCCCGTTCTCATGAAAAAATTTCCAAACTCAAGTTTCTTTTCGACGGAAGCTAAATTGTCATTGATTTTGTTTAGCCTTTTGATCTGCTTTTTGCTGAGCTGTTTTGAAGTACTTATTTCCCTCAATTCATTTCTTTCCATAAGCAGTTCATCCTGTTTTCTGATATGCCTTGTACTGTCATAAATCCATTCTCCAAACCTGTAAATTGAAATTCCCGCAGAGGTGTTGAGAAGGGGTATTCTGGTATTTGGGGCTTGCTGGATCAATCCCGAAAGGTCGGATTTGTCACTTTTTTTTACGCCTTCCACTTTGACATCATAAACCAAATATTGACCTTCCTTGAGCCCTTTGGTCAAAGAACAGGAAGAAATTAAAAAAAGCAGAAAAAGAAAGTTTATATATTTGGCTTTATTCACAATTAGGCAATTAACCGAATGTTAAGCAAAAATACGCTTAAGTTTATTAAATCCTTGCAACAGAAAAAATTCCGAAAACAAGAACAGTTATTTTTTGTGGAAGGAGGTAAAAACGTAACGGAATTGCTTCAATCAGATTATGAAGTAACTCAGGTATTGTTTACCACACAATTTGGCAAGGACAATTCAGTTCTATTAAATGCTATCAAAGCTGAAATTTTTGAAGTAAGTCAGTCTACATTGGAATCAGTAGGCTCTTTCCAAAGCAATGATTCAGTCCTTGCCGTGGCCAAATGCAAACCCAATATTCCCATCGGATTGGCTTCGGACGAATGGGCAATTGCCCTAGATGATGTCAAAGATCCTGGGAATCTTGGGACGATAATCCGTATTGCAGATTGGTACGGGATCC
This sequence comes from Aquiflexum gelatinilyticum, assembly GCF_024741135.1. Lineage (GTDB taxonomy): Bacteria > Bacteroidota > Bacteroidia > Cytophagales > Cyclobacteriaceae > Cognataquiflexum > Cognataquiflexum gelatinilyticum. Next base: position 63,740 of record NZ_JANSUY010000017.1, on the reverse strand, counting down.
AAAAATTGTTTTTGAGCGAAGAATCAGCAGAATTTTACAATCCTAAAGTCGTAAATGCAAGTATGGGAAGTTTTTCCAGAATCATGTTTTCTTACACAGATTTGAAAAAGCTATTCGAAAAATCTGACCTGCCCATTTACGGTGCTTATTTGGAAGGTAAATCAATTTATGATTCAAAATTTGGTAAAGGGGGTATTATCCTGATGGGAAATGAGTCCAATGGCATTTCTAAAGAACTTGAGCCTTATGTGAGTCATAAAATCACCATCCCAAGATTTGGACATGCCGAATCATTGAATGTCGCTGTGGCAACAGCCATCTTCTGTGACAACATGAAAAGGAATTCAATTTAAAATCAACCACTGAATCAGGATGGCCAAACTGAGGGAAACTCTAAACCGTGTAGGATTGAATACCTTCTTTTTCCTACTTATTGGAATGATTTTTTTGGCAAGTACCTTTCCGGATTGGGGTGCCGAAGCTATTCTCGATCCATTGAAAACAATAACAGGAATAGGCATTTCCTTCATTTTCTTTTTTTATGGTGTCAAACTAAGTCCGGAAAAACTTAAACAAGGTTTATCCAACTGGAAGCTTCATGTGTTGGTTCAATCCACCACATTTTTGATTTTTCCATTGGTAGTGTTGCTACTGTATTACTTTTGGGGAGACGAGGCAAACCTATTTTGGATCGGCACATTTTACCTTGCAGCCTTACCTTCTACAGTTTCTTCTTCTGTAGTCATGGTTTCGATTGCAGGAGGAAATCTTCCGGCTGCAATTTTCAATGCTAGCATTTCTAGTATCGTAGGGATTTTCATTACACCACTTTGGATGGACCTGATGTTGCCCGAGACTGCAGTAGATTTTGACCTGACAGATACAATTTTTAAGCTTAGTTTTCAGGTTTTGGTACCGGTGATTTTGGGTTTATTTTTTCATAAGTATTTGGTGAATTTTGTCAATAAATTCCAGGCTACTTTGAAGAATATTGATCAAGCTATCATTCTTTTGATCATTTTTACTGCTTTTGCTGAGTCATTTTTAGCAAATATGTTTGACGGACATTCAGTTGCGGAATTGGTTCTTTTGGGAGTTTTGATGTTGGCTTTTTTCCTTCTGATGATGGGGGTGATGTACCTTTTGTCCAAAGCTTTGAAATTTTCAAGAGAAGATATGATCACTGTAATATTCTGCGGAAGTAAAAAATCCATGATCCAGGGAGCTGTGATGGGTAGGGTGATGTTTCCTGACCCGGTGGTTTTTGGGGTTATGCTTTTACCTTTGATGATTTATCACGCCCAACAGTTGATGGTAGGATCTGCTATTGCTCAAAAGTTGGGAGATGGCAAGAGCAGTGGTCAATAGCAACAGGCAGTTTTCAGTCGCAGAAGGCAGTCTCAGAAGGCAGATTTCAGTTATCAGTCTCAGTTTTCTCTAAATCTCAAATCCAGACAACATTGACAACCTTACAACAATTACGACCATTACAACAAATATAACAACTATAGCCATTTTACCCTATGGAACTTAAGATCTACCAAGTCGATGCATTTTCAGAGAAGGTTTTTAGAGGCAATCCCGCCGCTGTCGTACCCTTGACTCAATGGTTGGAAGACGAAATTCTCCAAAAAATCGCTTTAGAAAACAACCTTTCCGAAACTGCTTTTTATGTGATCGACGGAGATAGGGTCATTCTCAGATGGTTTACCCCGGGCACAGAAGTAGATCTTTGTGGTCATGCTACTCTTGCTATTGCGCATGTATTATTTGAACATGAAGGATTTGAAGGAGAAGAGATTACCTTTTTATCACCGAGATCAGGGATTTTAAAGGTTAAAAAGGAGGGAAGCCAACTCGTGATGGATTTTCCACTTGATACTATTCAGGAAATTGAGTTGACAGACCTCATGACCAATCCTTTTTCTCCCAAACCTTTTCAGGCATTCAAGGGGAAAACGGATTATATTTTGCTTTTTGAGAATGAAAGCCAAATCAGGAACCTTGATTTTGACCTTGCTCAAATTGCCACGCTACCAGTCAGGGGAGTAATTGTCACTTCAAAAGGAGATCATGTGGACTTTGTTTCCAGGTTTTTTGGGCCGAAGGTGGGAGTACCTGAAGATCCGGTGACAGGTTCTGCCCATACAAGTTTGACTCCGATCTGGGCTGAGAAATTAGGAAAAAATGAATTGACTGCCGTTCAGGTTTCACCAAGGGAAGGTAAATTGGGCTGTAAATTGGTCGGAGACAGGGTGATCCTGACCGGAAATGCAGTGACTTTTCTGATCGGAAGGATTTTTATCTGACCCTCATTTATGGTTGGATATAAACAAAAGCATTGACATTCATCCCTGCACCAACAGAGGCAAATACCAAGACATCACCGGAATTGAAATGATGAGCTGGCAGTTCGTTTCTGACAATCTTGTCGTATAAGATCGGAACTGTAGCCACTGAATTGTTTCCCATTTTGGCAATGATCATCGGCATGATTTGTTCAGGCATTGCTTCTTTTTCAAAGAGTTTGAAAGTCCTTTCAAGGATCGCATGGTCCATTTTGGCATTGGCCTGATGAATCAGGACTTTATTTACATCCACTATTCCAAACCCTGCTTTTTCAATGACCTGTTTTACCAATACCGGAACGGTATTCAGTGCATATTCATAAAGCTTTCGGCCATTCATCTTCATAAAAAGTGTATCATCTTCATAATTAAGATTGTATGATACGTCCATTCTCAAGTAATGGGCTTGAGTCAAGGTATCTGTTCTGGTCTTATGTGCAATGATACCCACAGGTTTTTCACTTTCTATTCCTTCAACCACCACCGCTCCTGCACCATCGGAGTAGATCATGGTATCAATATCATGCGGATCGACGATTCTTGAAAGGTTTTCCGCACCAATGATCAGGGCACGTGTGGCATCGCCAGATTTGATAAAATAATTTGCTTGGATCACTCCCTGAACCCATCCCGGACAGCCAAAAGGCAGATCATAGGCCACACAGTCCGGATTTTCGATTTTGAGCAAATGCTTAACCCTTGATGCAATCGTCGGAACCAAGTCACTTTTTTTATTACCATGCCTGATTTCACCAAAATTGTGGGCCACGATGATATAATCTAAAGTCTCAGGATCTATTCCTGCAGCTTCTATGGCCCTTTGCGAAGCAATAAATGCCATATCAGAAGTATTTAATCCAGGTTCCAAATACCTTCTTTCTTCTATTTCAGTGATTTCCTGAAACTTCTTTATGATGGCTGAATTTTCTTTTTGGATTTTTTGCCCTGAGGCATCCAAAAATTCATTATTCAAAAAATCCTCATTCTTAACAATGATTTCCGGCAGGTAAGAACCTGAACCTTTGATTACGGTATAGGTTGGCATGGTGGTGATTTTTGGCTCTTGGATTAAGAATCCAAGTAAGCAATAAATTATTAAAATCAATCAATAAACAGCAAAGAAAAAGCCTTGGATTTGCCAAGGCTTTTTAGATCAGTATCAAATATTCGGTTGAGGGGTAGTCCTCAGGTAGGGCTTGATTTTGGTATGCCCTTTAGGAAATTTTTCCGGGATGTCCTCATCCTTGATAGCAGGTGCGATGACCACATCTTCCCCATGTTTCCAATTGGCAGGGGTGGCAACGGAGTATTTTGCAGTCAATTGCAAAGAATCAATTACCCTGAGCAATTCATCAAAGTTTCTGCCTGTGCTTGCGGGATAAGTGATGATAAGTTTGATTTTTTTATCAGGCCCGATCACAAATACCGACCTGACGGTAAAGTTCTCATTCGCATTCGGATGGATCATGTCATAAAGTTGTGAAACATTCCTGTCCTTATCCGCGATCAAAGGAAAGTTGACCGTCGTATGTTGGGTTTCATTGATGTCTTTAATCCATGCTGCATGGTCTACCAATCCATCCACACTCAAGGCCATTACCTTGACATTTCTTTTTTCAAATTCGGATTTCAATTTTGCGACAGCACCAAGCTCGGTGGTGCAAACAGGCGTATAATCTGCAGGATGGGAAAACAATACTCCCCAACCATCGCCTAAATATTCATGAAAATCAATTGTTCCTTCGGTCGTCTCAGCGACAAAATTCGGTGCTAAATCTCCTAATCTTAGTGACATGGTTTGTTTTTGATTTAAAGTCTATAGAAAATATAGGGTATTAACTTGTCCTTCTCTTTAAAAGTTCAGAATTTGAAAAAAAATAAGGTTTTTAAGAGATTTTAAACCTATTTATAAATTGCCGAGCTTAAAAATTGGAGGATATTCCATTAATCTTGATAGTTTGCTACGAAATGAAAAGTATGAATAATGAAAATGCGTTGATCGTCTTTCAAAAAAACGCAGTATTGGGAAAAGTGAAATCCAGGCTTGCTGCTACAATCGGGGAAGAAAAGGCCTTGGAAATATATAAATCATTGCTCTTGCACACATTTGGTGAAATCAGTAAGATAAATGGAATCGATACCTCAATCTTTTATTCAGATTTTATTGAATTTGCTTCAGAATCAGCATACAAGGCTGAATACAAAGAAATCCAAGTGGGTGGGGATTTGGGAGAAAGAATGTCAAACGCTTTTCGGAAACTTTTTCAAGAAGGGTACAAAAAAGTAGTCATTATCGGAACAGATTGTCCGGAAATCCAGAGCAGCGACATTGATGCCGCATTTCGCTCTTTGGAAAAAAATGAAGTTTGTATCGGCCCTGCATTGGATGGGGGGTATTATTTACTCGGAATGCGCAGATTCCATGAATTCCTTTTTCAAAATATCCCTTGGAGCTCTTCTGAAGTAACTGCCAAGACCAAGGAAATACTAATTAGCCGACAAATCAGCTTTGATTTATTGAAAACATTGCGCGATATAGATACCGAGGAGGACCTGATTGCAATATTCCCCAAATAAATCATTTCAAGTTGTCATTTTAATTTTGGAATTTGGCGTTGCCAGAACCAATCAATTCATGAAATCCATCACTAGATTATTCCTGATCCTGTTTTTTCTCCCAGTGGGACTTTTTGCCCAGAATGTCCAAAAATACGACATATCCATAGCGGGAATATCAATCGGTGAGATGACTGCTTCAAAAAAAGTTACAGGTGAAGATTCCCAAATTGACATCAGAAGTAAGGTCGGATTTTGGTTTTTTGGAAAAATCGAACTCGATTACCATACCCTATCGGTTTTTAAAGGCAATCATTTTGTCAAAAGTGAAGTCAATTCCAAGACAAACAAAGGAAACTTCCGCTCAATCATCATCTGGATCAATGACCATTATATAGTGAATTCACGCAATTACAAATACGAGTTGGATACTGAGGTTAGGAAAAAGGTTTTTTTCAGTTCCGCTTCCTTTTATTTCGAAGAACCCAAAAATGTAAAAGAGTTTTTTGCTGAAGGATATGGATTGGTTTGCCCTGTGACCAAACACAAGGACCATTACGAAGTCAATGTCAATGGAAACAAAAACAGGTTTTACTACATCAATGGAAAATTAGACAAAGCAGTGATGGAATTCCCGATCAAAAACTTTGTCGTAAAGAGGAAAGACCCTTGATGTTCCCATGAAATTAAGTGTCATTATTCCGGTAATAAATGAAGAGAAGAACCTCAAAGAATTGCTGCTTTTGTTTCCCAAGGATATAAATTCAGGGTTACTGGAAGTGATAGTAGTGGACGGTGGGAGTACAGACAGGTCCAAAGAAGTTGTAGAAAAGGCCGGTTTCAGATTTTTGGAAAGTCCGATCAGAGGCAGGGCATCTCAGATGAATTTGGGTGCTAAAGTCGCGAAAGGGGATGTATTATATTTTGTCCATGCCGATGTAAGGATCTTGCCGACATTTATGAATGAAATCAGAGCGTGTTTGGAAGAAGGTTTTCCGGTGGGCTGTTTTGCCTATGATTTTGATTCAACTATGAAATTACTAAAGGTCAATGCATGGTTTACGCAATTCAACGGATTGCTTTCCGGAGGAGGCGATCAGACCCTCTTTATCCGAATGGATGTTTTTTGGGAATTGGGGGGATTTGATGAGACATACTGCCTGATGGAGGATTTTGAACTGGTCAGGAGGATTAAGAAAAAGTACAACTTTAAAGTAATTCAAAAAAGGATTTTGGTCTCCGCCCGTAAGTATGAAAAAAATTCTTGGTTCAGGGTTCAGGTGGCAAATCTGATTGTATTTGGTCTTTTTTTTCTAAACCATCCACCTTCAAAACTCAAGGTTTTGTATTCCCGGTTATTGAAATAAGAAAACGGAACAGCAGGGCCGTTCCGTTTAAAATATCATCAATACCTATGAAGAAAACTTACTGCCACAAAAGTATACCATCAAAATTTCAACTTGGTTAAGCCATTGTGAACATATCCTTGCAGTATGTTAAATTATTTCTATTAGGCTTCTTTTACGCCATGTTTTGTGTCTTCAAAAAAACAAACCTTGACCATGTTACTTTTTTTCCATCATCACTTCCTGGTTTTTCAAAATATCCATCGCAAACAGACTCATGGCTTTTATGCCTGTCTTGATGGTGGGTTCGGGTAATGGTGCAAAGAAGGGGCTGTGTAATCCAGGAATTTCCAATCCCTTTTCTCTTGCTTCCTCTAAAAATTTTGGATCACTTGCTCCAAGGTAAAACATGGTGATTGGAATGTTCCTTTCCTGCATCCCAAACCTGCTGAAGTCTTCACCGATCATTTGTGCTTTTACTTCTACGACTTTATCTTCCCCGATATTCTTTTTGAACACTTCCACCATTTGTTTGGTCAGTTTGGAATCATTGAGTAAGGCCGGTGTATGCGGTTCCCTGATCCAATAAGTCGGCATTTTGTTTTCCGGAACTCCCGCTGCTATGGCAAGGTTTTCTGAAATTCTTTTGACACTGGAAATCATCTCTTCCCGCACATCCATCGAATATGACCTCAAAGTCAGTTGCATGACCACCTGATCGGGAATGATATTGTGCACTGTACCGCCGTGAATCGATCCCACAGTGACGACTGCAGGTTCCATTGGGGCAATTCTCCGACTCACTATTGTCTGATAAGCCTGAATCATCTGCGCACTCAATACAATCGGATCAATTCCGGTATGCGGCGCAGCACCATGTGCACCGACACCATTGACCGTCACATTCATCATATCGACGCCTGCCATCAAAGCACCTTCCTTGTAACCCAACATTCCTGCGGGAAGAAATGGATCATCATGGAGTGCAATGGCATAATCCGGATGGGGAAACCGCTTGTACAAACCATCATTCATCATGTTCCAAGCCCCCATGCCATTTTCCTCAGCGGGCTGACCCACCATTAGCAAAGTTCCTCTCCAAGAGTTTTTATATTCCATCATCATCTTGGCAGTCCCAATAAAAACCGTCATATGGATGTCGTGACCACAGGAATGCGTGATGAAAGTTTCCTTGCCATCATTGGAAATTCCTTTTTTAGTGGAAGCATATGGCAGACCTGTTTTTTCCTCCATAGGCAAGGCATCCATATCAGAGCGGATCAGTAAAACAGGTCCTGGACCGTTTTCAAAAACACCTATAACCCCATATCCGCCAATGTTTTCTGTAACGGTGTAGCCTAGGGCCTTCAGTTCTTTGGCTACTCTTGCCGAAGTTTCCTTTTCCTGCAGTGAAAGCTCAGGGTTTTGGTGCAGGTGTTTGTATAATCCGTCTAGCTCTGGATAAATCTTGTCAATGAAGGTATCGACAGTTTGGGCGATAATCATATCGGTAAGGAATAGAGACATCATAAGAAGGAAAAGGGTGTTTTTTATCAATTTCATCGGGATTGATTTATTTTTGTAAACCAAATAAAACAAATATTTCCCTGTTTTGTGGATATGTTTTTATTTTCGCCTTCTTAACTTCTCCTTTTTTATGCCTTTGATTGGAAAATCCACTTATGGTAAACCTCCTAAATTCCTTTTCAACGGGCATTTGGAAACGATCATACCCAGTATTTTTAGAAAAATTCAAGGGATCCAATATTCGAGGGAAAAGATCAATACTCCTGATGGGGATTTTTTGAACCTGGATTGGTCCAAAACTGGAAGCAAAAAACTACTGATCATTTCTCACGGATTGGAAGGAAGTTCTGACCGGCATTATGCCATGGGATTGGCCAAACTGTTTAACCAACATGGATTCGATGCCTTGGCTTGGAACAACAGGTCCTGTGGAGGAGAGATGAACAAAGGTCCAATTCTTTACCATCACGGTGCTTCATATGACCTAAAAACTGTCATCGACCATGTCGAAAAATCCCTTACTTACGAATCCTATTATCTGGCAGGAATCAGCATGGGGGGAGCACAGACTTTGAAATATTTGGGAGAAAACGGACTTGACCTCAATTCAAAAATCAAAAGAGCGGCCGTTTATTCCACTCCCTGCAACCTGCCTGACTCGGCAGCAACATTGAGAGAAAAGAGAAATGCATTTTATAAAAACAGGTTTCTCGGTAAGCTGAAAGCTAAAATACAGGTGAAAGGGGAACAGTTTCCGGGATTGGTAGATTTGGATTTGCTCAAATCAGTCAAAGACTTTGACACATTCGATACCCACTTTACCGCCAAAGTGCATGGATTCAGGGATGCGCAGGATTTTTACCGAAGCGTCAGTGCCGACAATTGGATGGAGCATATCCAGATCCCGACTTTGATCATCAATGCACTCAATGATCCGCTGATCATGGACCGCTGCTTTCCCGTCAAGCTTGCCGAAACCCATCCCCATATTTTTCTTGAAATGCCCAATAGGGGAGGTCACACCGGATTTTTGGTTCCCGGTCAGGAATTTACATGGGCGGAGTACAGGTTTTTGGAGTTTTTGAATTTGCCGGTAGGGTAGGTTCTTGACTAATTCGGTAACCCCCTTCGGATGTTGATTAGAAAATTCAACTGGTTGGAATTCGTAATAACACCCATTTATTTTTTCGGTATTTGAAATCCTGATTCAAAAAAGTTTAGCTTATTCCGGGTCGTTGCCATCTATCTTTCATTTATTTTTCCCTCCAATACAATTCCCAACCTTGCGCATTTTAACCCGATCCTTGCATCTCGGGGTGGACTTTTGGGGGTTCTGAATGATCACTTTGGATTATTTTGTTCTAAAACTTAATCTTTCTTTTGATAGACCGAATTCCCTTCTTTAATGGTTTCTATTACTTTGATGTCTTTGATGGTAGACGGCTCCACTTTTAAGGGGTTTTTATCCAAAACAACAAAATCAGCTAGTTTGCCCACTTCCAATGTCCCTTTTGATTTTTCCTCGAAATATTGGAATGCCGACCAAACAGTGATACTTCTCAAAGCATCGTAGGGACTTATCCTTTCATCCGGCCCGATAATTTGGCCTGAACGGCTAGTCCTGTTTACCACAGTGTGTAAGATCATGATGCTATTTGGCAATATGACGGGGGAGTCATGGTGCTGACTGAATATCATTCCTTTGCGCAGGGCGGTACCCGCAGGGGAAATCTTGAAGCCACGCTCTTTTCCCAAAACTTCGTTGACATGCCAATCCCCCCAATAGTAAGTATGCAGCCCAAAGAAAGATGGAATTATCCCAAGTTCCTTCATTTGATCAAGTTGTGGATCGGTCACTGTTTGGGAATGGATCATGACCGGGCGCCTGTCTTCATTTCCAAAAAGGGCAGCGGCATTGCTAACTGCACGAATATATTGGTCGGCGGCAGCATCCCCGTTGCAATGGGCCAATATCTGCCAGTTATTTTCGAAAGCCGCATTTATCAAAGAGAATACAATTGAATCTTCCTGAATGGCAGGATACCCCCTGTAAGATTTATCCTGACCTGTTGGAGGGATCTTATATGGTTTTGAAAGCCATGCTGTTTTTCCTTGGGGAGATCCATCCAGAGAGATTTTGCCCCCTGCTACCCTGACATGATTTTGATAGGTATCGCTTACACCAACCTCTTTGATATAATCCAATTGAGTTTGAATATCAGGAAAAACGGCGATATCAATCAAAATCTGACCTTTTTGAGCCAGGCTTTTTAGTATTTCGGTAGCATCCTTGTTGGCCCGACCTTCCTGACCTGTGGTAAAACCAAATGCCATGTACAAGTCCTGACCGGCCAAAGCGATTCTTTGATTGGCTTCTGAATCAAGACTTCCAAATATTTTGAAAATAGGAACAAAAAATGCCATCTCCTCCAATACGCCATTTGGGATTGTGGTTCCCTCAATCCGACGGATAACCCCACCCGGAGGGTTTTTTATTCCTTCAACATAGCGCATGAGTTGAAGGCCTTTGTTGTTCATAGAGGCCAAATGTCCCGATTGGTGGATAATGATCACAGGAATATCCTTGGAAACCTTATCAAGATCTTCAGCGGTGGGATGCACCTTTTCTTTAAGCTGGGAATCGTCATACCCAAAACCGATGATCCAATTAAATTTATCGATTACATCCTGGTTTTTACCTTTCCAATCTGCCAGGATATCCAAAAGGGATTGGATGTCCTGTCCCTCACCATCAGGTGGAGGCAATAAATTGGCTGCAAGTGCCTGTATTCCTGTGTTGAAAATATGGCCATGTGCATCAATAAACCCGGGAAGGAGTGTTTTTCCATTCAGGTCTACTTCCAAGGCAGGGCTAGGGTAATTCTTTTTAGCTTCAATTAAACTACCTGTAAAAGCGATTTTCCCATCCTTGGCTACAAGTGCTTCAATGTATTGTGGCTGGTCACCGACCATCGTCAGGATATCACCTCCATGATATAGTGTGACATTTTCCATTTGGGAATTTTCGAGAGGTCTGTTACATGAAAAAAAAATGCAGACAAGCAAGAAAACTGAGAGGTATGATGCGTTGAATTTCATAAGATCACAATTTGTATTGTAATCTACAAAATGTTTTTTTGATCCAAAAACCGACTTTGGATGGCAATTGCTCGATACGTCTTTATAGAAAATCAATGTTGGGTTAACCTGTATAAAAGTGAGATTAATTTTTCCTTCGGATTATTTTTCTAGTTGATTAGGTTAAATCAACCTTTCGACTTATGGTCTGAGGATATCTCGGGCCGGTCTTCTTTCTTTCCAGAATATTCAAACTTGTTTTTGCAAATGCTTTGAACGGTAACAATCCTTCCTGTTTTTGGCTTTATTTTCGGTGTGTAGATCGTTTCCAGTTAATTGGAAAGGTTTTAAAATTGATTTTCAATAAACCTATTTTACCCAAAAACACCTTTCTGCTATGAAGTTTTTCAAAAAACATGCGCTCTTAGGATTTCTTCTTTTAGTCTCCCTTTCGGTATTTGGACAGCAAGTCAGTGGTCCAAAGCTGATCGTAAGGGGAGATGACATGGGTTCGAGCCGCTCTGCCAATCTTGCGAGCATAGAGACTTTTGTCAATGGCATAGAGACCTCCATTGAGCTGATGGTCGTCACGCCATGGTTTCCCGAAGCTGCACAATTGCTCCGAAAAAACACTGCAATTGATGTGGGACTGCACTTGGTTATCACTTCCGAATGGGATGGCATCAAGTGGAGGCCTTTGACCCAGGCGCCGAGTCTTGTGGATGCGGACGGTTACTTTTTACCCATGATGGGGCCAAATAAGAACTATCCCAGTTTGGCCATTTCTGAAAACAAATGGAATCTGGAAGAAATTGAACAGGAATTCAGGGCACAGATTGAGTTTGCATTGAAGCATGTTCCTCAGATCAGCCATCTTTCAGGGCATATGGGTTCGACAGGTTTTGACCCCAAGGTGGCTGAAATGGTAGACCGCCTCTCTGCAGAATATGATTTGCCGGTGATGAGTAGGGCTGTGATGCAGGGTTTGGGGATTTCAGGAGCGACTTATGAGGGAGCTAAAATCACCTCTGCCGAAAAAGAAGCTGCATTTATCCGTATGCTGGACAAGCTTGAGCCGGGCAAAAGTTACATGTTTGTAGACCATCCTTCCTACGATAACGTCGAAATGCAGGGTGTGGGCCATATCGGTTATGAAAATGTAGCTGAGGACCGTCAAGGTGTCACCGACACTTGGACGAGTGAAAAAGTCAAAAAAGCCATCTCTGGCAAAGGGATTGCTTTGGTCAATTTCCCTTCCTTGGTCAAAGCATTGCCTAGAAGTGATCCGGCTGCGGAAAATGTAAATCCAAAAAATATTGCCAATTATCTGGAAGCCGTAAAAGCCAGCGGACAGGAACTTCACAGCTTGATGATAATCAGGCATGGCAAAGTGGTGGCAGAGTATTGGTTTGGAGACAATGCTGCTAACAAACCCCATGTACTTCATTCAGTCAGTAAAACATTTACTTCAACTGCAATAGGCTTTGCCGTTCAGGAAGGACTGCTCAAAGTCAATGACAAAGTAATTTCATTTTTTCCTGATAAACTGCCTTCCGATGTCAGTGAGAACCTCAAAAACATGGAAATCAGGCATCTTTTGACCATGACTACGGGACATGATACCGATCCTACAAGGGCCACTAGAAGCGAAACAGAAAAGGATTGGGTGGAAGCTTTCTTAGCGGTCCCTGTCGATCATCAACCCGGGACGATGTATGTTTACAACAGCCTTGCGACCTATGTCCTGTCTGCCATACTTCAAAAAACCACAGGGGAAAGGGTGATAGATTACCTGCAGCCGAGGTTGTTCAGACCTTTGGGAATCGTGGCAGCCAGGTGGGAAGAAAGTCCGCAGGGAATTCCTGTCGGTGGTTGGGGACTTCATTTGAAAACTGAAGATTTGGCCAAGTTGGGACAGTTTTATCTCCAAAAAGGTAAATGGAATGGCAAACAGTTGCTTTCAGAAGCTTGGATAGAAGAGGCAAGCACCGCCCAAGTTCCTTCACTGCCAGCCGGTGTCAAAAGAGAAAACCTAAAAGTGAAAGCCAAAGACAGCGATTGGCTTCAGGGCTATGGCTACCAGCTTTGGAGAAGCCGCCACAATTCCTACCGCGCTGATGGGGCCAATGGTCAGTTTGTATTGGTTCTTCCTGAAAAAGATGCTGTCATTGTCGCAACGGCAAACATTCAGGACATGCAGGGTGAAATCAATTTAATCTGGAAACACTTGTTGCCTGCCTTGAAGTAGGAAATTGACATTTAAAGAAAAGGGGATGAAGAATATTGTTGCGTCATTCTGAACCGGAGCTTGCGGAGGTGAAGAATTTCTTTAAGCATTAGAGGCTCTTCTATTCTTAACTACCATTGACAGAATTGAATTCATTGGACGATATTCAACCCCTCTGGGGTTGGCCTGAATATCGTTTCGCCCTGACCCCTGGGTTTCAACCCGGGGCTAATCATGATTCAACCCCCTTTGGGGGTTTTAAATCTATGTCACTGCCTTTTCTAAACATTTCTTATTAAGTTGAAAACTCAGGGGGCAGGACCAAAAATGCTATTTCCCAAATCTCTTCAAAGCCAATTCGCAGACAGTACCGCCAATCGACAAAGAACTCGTTGCAGCAGGGGAGGGGGCGTTCAGTACATTGATTGCAAACTCACTCTCTTTGATGCTGAAATCATCCAATAAGCCACCTGTTCGGTCGCATGCTTGGGCACGCACACCTGCACCACCATCCACCAAATCTGATTCATTAATATCGGGAATCAATTCCTGTAATGCTTTGGTAAATGCGGCTTTGGAAAATGATCGGTAAATTTCACCCATTCCGGTTTTCCAATATTTTGCCGCTACTTTTTGGAATCCCGGCCATGCAAGTGTTTCTCCCAACTCTGATAAGTTGATGTCAGAGCGTTTATATCCCTCTCTCTTAAATGCCAAAACTGCATTGGGTCCGGCCTCAACACCGCCTTTCATCATTCTCGTAAAATGGACGCCTAAGAAAGGGAAATTTGGATCGGGAACAGGATAGATAAGGTTTTTGACCAGGTATTCTCTTTCTTTTTTGATTTTGTAATACTCACCGCGGAAAGGGATGATTTTGACATCAATCTCTTCTATTTGGTTCATTTGGGCGACTTTATCTGAATACAGGCCTGCGCAGTTGATCACAAGTTTGCAGCCAAATTCATGGTATGCCGACCTGACGTAAGAGATCCCGTTCAAGGTTTTGATTTCTTTTACTTTATGGTTGAAAAAAATGGTCCCGCCGATTGCTTCAAACTTTGCAGCAAATGCCTGCGCCACGACTTTGTAATCGACGATTCCTGTTTGGGGGACATGGATGGCAGCCAACCCGGCACAGTAAGGTTCGTAAGCCTTCAACTCATCCAAAGATATTGCCCGTGTTCCTGTCAATCCATTTTGTAATCCCCTTTCCAGAAGCCCGTTCAAAATCGGAACCTGTTCATGTCTGGTAGCGACAACGACCTTTCCTGTCAGCTCAAAAGGAACATTTTCCTCTTCACAAAATTTAATCAGTTCATGGTAGCCATTGATACAGTTGGTGGCTTTCAAAGAACCCGGCTTATAGTAAAGTCCCGAATGGATGACCCCGCTGTTGTTGCCTGTTTGATGCTTGGCTACTTCGGATTCCTTTTCTAGAATTGCGACTTTCAGATCAGGTTTTTGTTGCTTGATTTTTAAGCCCGTGGCCAAGCCTACTATTCCTCCTCCTACAATGATGATATCGTATGTCATTTTCTGTATAATTGCAGACAAATATAAGGATGGGATTTATTTTTGAACAGTATAATTTTGGGGCATAAAACTATGAAGCGTTCTTTTTCCATTTCAAAAACAACAGAATTAGAACTTTTCCAAGACTTTTGCGTGTTTTGAGCCGTACCTATAAACCATTATGAAAAGTATACTTTTATCAGTGATTATTTTTTTTGGCTTTTTGAGTGTTTCCCTTGCCCAATATGTCATTAAAGGTAAAGTAACGGACATAGAAACAGGCGATCCAATTCCTTTTGCAAGTGTGATTCTGAAAGGAACCAAAGTGGGGATTACCACTGATTTTGAAGGAAATTATACCATTTCGACATCCGTCAAAGCGGATAGCCTTCAGGTAAGTTATGTCGGGTACATTTCGCAAAGCAAACCTGTGGTCTATTCCCAAACTATCCTCATCAATTTCCAATTGGTTCCTTCTACTTTCAACCTCTCAGAGTTTGTCTTTGAATCAGGTGAAAACCCGGCTTTTCCTATCATCCGAAAAGCTGTGGAGATGAAAGAGAAGTTTGACAAGAGAAACCTAACAGCCTACGAATCAGAAAACTATACCAAAATAGAACTGGATTTGGATGAGGTCGAAGGTGCTTTCAAAGAAAGAAACCAAGTCAAAAAAGTCATTGCCGTAATGGACAGCATCAAGCAGCTGACCAATGATGAAGGAAAAAAAATACTTCCTGTTTTCTTTTCAGAAACCTACTCCAAATTCTATTTCCGCACGGATCCTTTGTTGAAAAAGGAAGTCATCGAAAACTCAAAATTAAGCGGAGTGGGAATTACCGATGGGACGACGGTATCTCAAATCACGGGTTCGGCATTTCAGGAATATAATTTTTATAGAAACTGGTTAACCATCGTAGAAAAGGAATTCGTCTCGCCGATTGCAGATGGTTGGAAGACTTTTTACGATTACGACCTGATGGATTCAGTGATGGTCGGAGAGGATTTTTGCTACATGCTGAAAGTTTATCCGCTCAGGGAACAGGATTTGGCATTTACAGGAACCATTTGGATCAAAAAGGAAGATTATGCATTGAAGCAGGTGGATTTGACGATCCCAAAATCGGCTAACCTTAACTTTATAGAAAGGATTAAAATCCAACAGGAATTGGTAGCCACCGATGCAGGACCATTGCTTCCATCCAAAACCCGTGTACTAATCAAAATCTCCAAAATCACAGAAAATACGGTTGGTCTGCTTGCCAAATTCTACAATTCAGGCCAAAATTTTATCGTAAATAACCCAAAGCCTCCAAGTTTCTATTTTCAAGCCATACAGCTCAAAGAAGATTTTGGCAAGGGTACTGAGGAGTTTTGGCAAAGTGTTAGACCTGAGCAGCTTTCAGATCAGGAAATTGTTTCCCGTCAGATGGTGGATACGCTGAGCAGGATTCCGGTAATCAGGTTTTATTCAGAGGGAATCAAGTTTTTGGGAACCGGGTTTTTGCCTGTCGGGAAAGTTGACCTTGGACCTTGGACAGGTCTGTTGAATTACAACAATGTTGAAGGCCTCAGATTGGGTGCGGGACTCCGGACAAACCTAAAATTCAGCAATAAATATGTTTTGTCGGGTTACTTGGCCTATGGTTTTGCAGACAATCAGGTCAAATACTTCCTTTCAGGAACCAAAATACTAGACCGGAAGAGGTGGACAACCATTCAGCTCAATACCCAAAGGGAAATAGATCAGGTGGGATTGGAAATCGAAAACCTTTCACTCAACAGTATATTTCTTGCTGCCTCGAGGTTTGGAACTTTAAATAAACCCTATTATGCCAAATATTATCGGCTGATCACACAGCGTGAAGTATTCAAAGGTTTTAACCTGACTGCCGGATTTACAAGGAAAGAATTTGATCCGGTTTTTGATTTCAATTATTTGGATGAAACTACAGGAACATACCAAAGTAGGTTTGACCTTGCACAGGTCAACCTTGGAATCAGGTATGGAAAAGATGAGGTAAACATCATTAATGACAATTACCGGGTTTCTCTTGGTCCGGTAAAATGGCCGGTTTTTGATTTTAGGTTTACGCAGGGACTGAATAGCCTTGGCGGGGATATCAATTATCAAAAATATGTCTTGAGTGTGTACCAAAAACTCAACTTGGGGCTGATAGGAGTCTCTAGGTATGAATTGAGGTCGGGTTTTGTCCGTGGGACCGTACCTTATCCATTGCTTGAAAACCACATCGGAAACGAGACCATCTTTTATACCACTGTGGCTTTTAACTTGATGAATTTCAATGAATTTGCAAGTGATCGGTTTGCAAGTTTGAGTTACAGACATTCTTTTGAGGGATTTGGGTTAAACTGGATCCCTTTGATCAAGAAACTCAAATGGCGAGCAGTGGCCAACGCAAACGTACTTTGGGGAAGCGTAAGTGATAAGAACCTGATGAATTCCTCAGATCTGGACGAGGAGGGAAATCCGATTCCTGCTTTTGGAAGATTAGATCAGGATCTGCCTTACATTGAAGTGGGGTATGGTATTGAGAATATTTTCAAATTCTTTAGGGTGGATTTTTTCCATAGACTAACCTATTTGGATAATCCGGGTGCAAATTCGTTTGGGGTTAAAGTAAGCGCGCAGATTATTCTTTAAGGAAAAAACATCTGGATTGGGGTTTTGAAAGCCTATCCTGAATTCAAAAAAATAATGGAGTTTGTTCCTTATATCTAAAAAAAAGCCAACATCAATTCGCATATTTGCAAATCAAAAACACACCTGTTTGTAAAGGTGTGATGTTTCATCAAGTTAAAATTTTAAATGTCTAACCAACAGATCAACATTACACTTCCCGACGGTTCTGTCAGGGAGTATGAAAAAGGAGTTTCGGGGCTACAAATTGCACTTAGTATCAGCGAGGGTCTAGCCAGAAACGTACTTGCAGCAAAAGTAAATGGTGAAATTTGGGATGCTGGAAGGCCCATTCACCAAGATTCCAAAGTTCAATTATTGACCTGGAATGACCCGGAAGGAAAGAATACTTTTTGGCACTCCTCAGCCCACTTGATGGCAGAAGCATTGGAAGCGCTTTACCCAGGCACAAAGTTCGGAATCGGTCCTCCTTTGGAAAACGGCTTTTATTATGACGTTGATTTTGGGGATAAATCCATCGATGGTACTGAACTCGAAAAGATTGAAGCCAAAATGATGGAATTGGCCAAACTGAAAAGCGACTTTATCAGAAAGGAAGTTCCTAAGAAAGAAGCAGTAGCCTATTTCACGGAAAAAAATGATCCCTACAAACTTGATTTGTTGGAAGGACTTGAAGATGGTTCAATTACTTTCTACGAGCAGGGCAACTTCACAGACCTTTGCCGCGGTCCGCATATTCCAAACACGGGTTTTATCAAATCCGTAAAATTGCTCAATATCGCGGGAGCTTATTGGAGAGGGGATGAAAAAAACAAGATGCTGACCCGTCTTTATGGCATTACTTTTCCAAAAGCCAAAGAACTGCAGGATTACCTTTTTATGCTTGAAGAAGCCAAAAAGCGTGACCACAGGAAGCTGGGAAGGGAATTGGAGCTGTTTACTTTCTCTGAAAAAGTGGGAATGGGTTTACCGCTTTGGTTGCCAAAGGGAACACTGCTTCGTGAGCGGTTGGTAAACTTCATGAAGAAGGCCCAGGATAAATCAGGGTATCAACAAGTGGTGACACCACATATTGGACATAAGGCACTTTATGAAACTTCCGGTCACTATGAGAAGTACGGGAAGGATTCCTTTCAGCCAATCCATACTCCTAATGAGGGAGAGGAGTTTTTGTTGAAGCCAATGAATTGCCCCCATCATTGTGAGATTTACAAGCACAAGCCAAGGTCATATAAGGATCTTCCGATTAGATATG
This sequence comes from Aquiflexum gelatinilyticum, assembly GCF_024741135.1. Classification (GTDB taxonomy): domain Bacteria; phylum Bacteroidota; class Bacteroidia; order Cytophagales; family Cyclobacteriaceae; genus Cognataquiflexum; species Cognataquiflexum gelatinilyticum. The sequence goes on along the minus strand of NZ_JANSUY010000017.1, from coordinate 45,229 downwards.
CTGAGTTTGGAACTGTTTATCGCTATGAACAAAGCGGGGAACTGCATGGATTGACCAGAGTTCGTGGATTTACACAGGATGATGCACATATTTTCTGCAGACCTGATCAGGTCAAGGAGGAATTCATTAAAGTCATTGACTTAGTTTTATATGTATTCAAAGCCTTGGGATTTGATGACTATACTGCGCAGATATCATTGAGAGATCCTGAGAAAAAGGAAAAATACATTGGAACAGACGAAGCTTGGGAAAAAGCAGAATCTGCCATTGTAGAAGCAGCCGCTGAGAAAGGATTGGAAACTGTCACTGAATTGGGCGAAGCCGCTTTCTATGGCCCGAAACTTGATTTCATGGTCAAAGATGCCTTGGGAAGAAAATGGCAATTGGGAACTATTCAGGTTGATTATAACCTTCCAGAAAGGTTCCAGTTGGAATATATAGGTTCGGATAATCAGAAGCACAGACCTGTGATGATTCACCGGGCACCGTTTGGTTCCTTGGAGAGATTTGTTGCAGTTTTGATTGAGCATTGTGCAGGAAATTTCCCTCTTTGGCTTTCTCCCGAGCAGATTACGATTCTTCCGATTTCAGAGAAATTCATTGAATACGCGGAAGAAGTCAAGGCAATTCTTGAAGAAAGCGACATCATCGGGTTGATTGACAATAGGGATGAAAAAATCGGAAGGAAAATCCGGGATGCGGAAGTTAAGAAAATCCCTTTTATGTTGATTGTAGGGGAGAAAGAGCAACAGGAAGGTAAAATTTCTGTAAGGAAGCACGGGGAAGGCGATATAGGAAGTTTATCTCCGGTTGAGTTTGTATCCTATTTCAAAGGAATAATAGGAGAGTCTATAAAAAATTAATTTAATCGGTATTAATCAAGCAGATTTTTTAAATCTCAAATTAATTCCGATATTTGCACGCAATTTCATTAAATAACAATAAGAATTTGAAAGGAAAACCACCGTTCAGACAGAGACAAGAAGAACCTTATAAGGTTAACGACAGGATCAGAGCAAGGGAAGTCAGAGTTGTAGGAGACTACGTAGAAGGCGGAAACGCTGTTTTGACGCTCGCTCAGGCCCTTAAAGTAGCTGAAGAGAATGAACTTGATCTCGTAGAAATTTCTCCAAATGCCACTCCACCTGTATGTAAGGTGATTGACTATGCGAAATTTAAATACGAACAGAAAAAGAAGCAAAAGGAAATCAAAGCCAATGCTGCGAAGACTGTTCTAAAAGAAATCAGATTTGGACCGAATACTGACGATCATGATTTCAATTTTAAATTGAAACATGCGATCAACTTTCTAAAGGAAGGGGCAAAAGTTAAAGCTTATGTTCATTTCGTGGGAAGGTCTATCGTATTTAAGGAAAGAGGAGAGATGTTGTTATTGAGATTTGCGCAGGAGCTTGAGGAATATGCCCAAGTAGAGCAGCTTCCCAAATTGGAAGGAAAACGAATGTTTCTATTCTTGGCTCCGAAGTCATCAAAGAAATAATTTCAACAAACAAACACAGTTATGCCTAAAGTAAAAACAAAATCAGGTGCAAAAAAAAGGTTTGCCTTAACGGGAACCGGTAAAATCAAAAGAAAGCATGCTTACAAAAGCCACATCCTGACCAAAAAATCAACCAAAAGAAAGAGAAATCTTACTAAAATGGGAATGGTTCATGAATCAGATGAAGGAAGAGTAAAAGCAATGTTGAGAATCGGTTGATCCGTTATCTTATTTCTATTGAAAATTAGGTTTATTTATTCACCAGGCGCTTCGGTCTACAAGATCAACTGAGAAAAAGGTTGGCACCAAGGGTCAAAAAATCAAAAAATTATGCCAAGATCAGTAAACTCCGTCGCTTCAAGAGCAAGAAGAAAGAAAGTCCTTAAAGCAACAAAAGGCTACTTCGGAAGAGGTAAAAACGTTTGGACAGTAGCCAAAAACAAGTACGAAAAAGGTTTACAATACGCGTATAGAGACAGAAAAGCCAAGAAAAGAGAATTCAGGGCTTTATGGATTCAGCGTATCAATGCAGGTGCCAGAGAATATGGCATCTCTTACTCTCAATTTATGGGATTGTTGAAAAAAGCAGATATCGAATTGAACAGAAAAGTTCTTGCAGATTTGGCTATGAACCATCCTGAGGCATTCAAAGCTGTTGTTGAAAAAGTAAAATAAGAACGCACTTTCTTATTTTAATTGTAAAAGCCCCAAACCGGGGCTTTTTTTATGGCTATTTTTTAATTGGACAAGGTCAATTTGGGATTTTTTGCTATATTACAAATGTCCTATAATTCAAAAAACCAATCCCAAAAATCTACAGAATGCCTACCATAATAGGCCTGTAAGAAAACAGGATTAGTTTGCAATCAAAAAATTTGGAAACGATTATGTCAATTTGGTGTTAAAATTTATGGATAAAACTGAAACAGGAATAAATAAAAAAAGCCTCTCAAAGGAGAAGCTTTATGAAGCCAGGAGGGGAGTTGAACCGCTGTCCGCCGCGGCGGATATGAATCCTTGCTACATATAAAGTGGAAGAATATTTGATTTAATCCAATCTCTTCCCTTGCCTGATTTGAGTTCTGTTTCCCTTTGAAGTGCCTTTGATTTATCTTCAAAAAACTCCACATGGATGCAGTACCAAGGCCTAAATCGAGTTGTAAAACCTTTGATTCCTTTCTCGTTGTGAAACTTGAAACGGGTTATGAGATCTGAGGTCATTCCGGTGTAAAATCGGGAGGCCGAAAAAGAATATAGGACGTATACAGTATACATATTTAAAAATAATAGAAATAAAAAAAGCCTCTCAAAGGAGAAGCTTTATGTAGCGAGGAGGGGAGTTGAACCGCTGTCCGCCGCGGCGGATATGAATCCTTGCTACATATAAAGTGGAAGAATATTTGATTTAATCCAATCTCTTCCCTTGCCTGATTTGAGTTCTGTTTCCCTTTGAAGTGCCTTTGATTTATCTTCAAAAAACTCCACATGGATGCAGTACCAAGGCCTAAATCGAGTTGTAAAACCTTTGATTCCTTTCTCGTTGTGAAACTTGAAACGGGTTATGAGATCTGAGGTCATTCCGGTGTAAAATCGGGAGGCCGAAAAAGAATATAGGACGTATACAGTATACATATTTAAAAATAATAGAAATAAAAAAAGCCTCTCAAAGGAGAAGCTTTATGTAGCGAGGAGGGGAGTTGAACCCCTGACCTCAGGGTTATGAATCCTGCGCTCTAACCAACTGAGCTACCTCGCCAAATCGGATTGCAAATATGAGGTCTTAAGTCTTGAATTGCAAACAAAATGCTCCAAAAAAAGTGACTTTTTGTTAACTAAATTAATGTAATAATGGTAAAAAATAAGTTTGTTGCTGATTATCAAATCAATACTTCGAGGAAAATTTTATTTCCATATTTAAGTACAGCAAGTGGATTGGCTGAATGGTTTGCGGATGATGTAAACATCAATGAGGATAAGACTTATAGGTTTCATTTTGATGGCGAAGATCATTACGCCAGAATCACAGCACTTAGGACAAATATTCATGTGAAGTTTGAATTTTTTGATCCTACAAATCCGGAGGAAAAGGACAATTCTTTTATTGAATTTAAAGTGGATGAAAACGAACTGACTCAAACCATGTTTTTGAAAGTCATAGATTACAGTGATTCTTATGATGATGAGGAGTTGGAGTCAATTTGGGAAAGTCTGATCCATACGCTCAAAGAAATTATCGGGGGTTAATTGGAGTATTTTCTTTTCTTTTGAAAATATTTTTAACCTTTGCCGTTAGAATCCTTTGTAGAGGACTTAATTGTTAATGAAAAAAATAGATAAATTGATTTTGGGGTCTTTTATAGGCCCCTTCTTTTTGACCTTTGTGGTGGTGGATTTTATCCTTCTCACAGTAAATATGCTCAAATATTTTGACGAAATCTTTGGCAAGGGCTTAAGTTTTTGGATTTACATGGAGCTTTTTTCTTATTTTGTTATTAGTATTTCCCCCATGGCTTTACCATTAGCGGTTCTCCTTTCCGCTCTGATGACTTTTGGTAATCTTGGAGAACATTTTGAACTTACTGCTTTGAAGAGTGCAGGCATATCCTTGGTCAGGGCACTATTGCCGATAGGTGTTTTTGTATTGTTCCTTACTGTTGCTGCTTTCCTTTCCAATAATTATCTGGTACCAAAAGTAAATCTTAAAACATTTGGATTGCTGTATGATATCAGGATGAAGTCACCTGCCCTTGATATTAAAGAGGGTGTTTTTTACAATGGGATTCCAAATTACAGCATCAAAGTGAATAAAAAACTCGATGAAGTAAGGCTTAACGATATCATCATTTACAACCATTCTGAAGGACAAGGAAATATCAATGTAATAATGGCGGATTCAGGAAGGATGGAACCATTTTTTAATGACAACTATATGAAATTGACTTTATATCATGGAGTCAGTTATGAAGAATCAAGATCCCAAAGGGGTATCAATGAAAAACCTGTAGACCTTAGCAGGACAACTTTTTCAGAGAATCAGATTGTATTTGACCTTGCCTCTTTTCAGTTAAATAGGACACCCGAGGATTTATGGTCAACAAACCGATCCATAAAAAATATTGCGCAACTCAAACTCGGGCTTGATTCTATGAATTCTGAAATCAATCAGATTGTTTATTTTAACTACCTGAATACTGAGTCCTCTTATCCATATTTTACGAGAGACAGGAAATTGGCACCTCCTGCAGAAATTGTAAGGAGAAAAGAAAGAGATGATTCTCTCAAAATAGCCAAGGCAGCTTTACAAAATAAAGCAGATCTCAGTATGAATTTGACTGCTTCTAAACCGCAGGATTCATTAAATCAACAAGCTTTTAATGGTGGATTTGATTCAGTTAATGTAATTGAAAGAGAATTGGTTTTTGAAAAAGATTCCATTCCTAACCTTTCTGATCCAAATCAATTACTTGCAGATGTTAATATTCCTACTTCAATGGAATCATTGGCAAATGATGCAGTCGTTCCAAATAAGAAGATCAATAGAAAAGTTTTAAAATTGAATAAACAGATCAGCAATGTAGATTCAATCCTCCAAAAATCTGAAAATGACAGCTTGGTTTCAAGAGAGGAAAACATTGAAACCTCAAATTCTCCCCAATTAACTTCCACTTTTACCATTGAAAAAAAGGCTGCTTTGGATTCAATAATCCTCAAAGGAGATTACAAATCAAAAGCAGCTACAGTCGGAATGAACAATGCCCGGACTATAAAGAATAACTTCAGTACCAAACTGACTCAAATTGATGCTTTGGAAAGGGAATTCAGAAGGTTTGAGATTGCCTGGTATCAAAAATACACTACCGCTTTTGCGTGTATTGTGATGTTTATGATTGGAGCACCTTTGGGAGCTATTATTAAAAAGGGAGGATTGGGTATGCCTGTTTTGATGTCAATCATTTTCTTCATTTTGTTTTACATGCTTACAATTACAGGAGAGAAATGGGCTAAAGAAGGAGTGACCAACTCTGTATTTGGAACATGGTTTTCCAATTTGGTATTGTTGCCTTTTGGCTTCTTTTTTCTCAGACAGGCAAGGAAAGATGCGAGATTGTTTGAACCGGAGACATATATTGAATTTTTCAAAAAGATTAAAGCCAAATTTGGGTTTAAAACTGCTAAAACTCAGAACTGATTTTTGAAATTCGATTATAAGCTTTACCTTTGTACCTGTTTTAAAATATAATTAATTAACTAGGCATGTATTTAACATCAGAGAAAAAAGCGGAGTTGTTTAAAAATCATGGCAGGTTAAAAGCTGAAACCGATACAGGTTCTCCGGAATCGCAGATCGCGTTATTCACTTTCAGAATTCAGCATTTGACTGACCACTTGAAAACAAACAAAAAAGATCACTCATCAAGATTAGGTCTTTTGAAATTAGTAGGTAAAAGAAGAAGCCTTCTCAATTACCTTGTTAAAAACGATATCGAAAGATACAGAGCTATTATCACCGAATTAGGAATTAGAAAATAACTCGATTCATTGTAAGGTTCTCATGGGAGAACCTTACTTTTTTATTTACCCCTGATATTAAGCCTTACTTTTATAACTATTCTACACCTATTACTATTTACAAAATTGTATGTTACCAAACGTAATTTCTAAATCTATTGTCCTTGAAGATGGTAGAGAAATCATTATTGAAACAGGTGCATTGGCAAAACAAGCTGATGGAGCGGTGGTAGTCCGTATGGGTAAAGCCATGTTGCTAGCCACTGTTGTTTCCAAAAAAGAAGTAGGCGAGGGAGTTGACTTTCTCCCAATGTCAGTTGATTACCAAGAAAAATTTGCTGCATCCGGAAAGATTCCCGGAGGTTTTTTGAAAAGGGAAGGTAGACTTTCCGATTATGAAATATTGATCAGCCGAATAGTGGACAGGGCAATCAGACCTATTTTTCCTGATGATTATCATGCTGACACCCAAATTGGAATTACTTTGATGTCTGCAGATTCTGAAGTCCTTCCTGACTGTTTGGCCGGACTTGCAGCTTCTGCTGCATTAGCTGTTTCCGACATCCCGTTTAATGGCCCGATTTCTGAGGTTAGGGTCGGAAAAATTGATGGAAAGTTGATTATTAATCCTACACCTGCTCAGTTAGAATTAGCTTCATTGGAGTTTATAGTTGCAGGTTCTGAGGAATATATTTTGATGGTGGAAGGTGAAGCTAATGAAATATCTGAGGATGAAATGGTAGAAGCTCTTCAGTTTGCCCATGAGGAGATAAAGAAACACTGCAAAATCCAGAAAGAACTGACTATTGCCGTTGGAAAAGAAAAGAAAAGAGAATACAACCATGAAAAATTAGACCCTGCCTTGTACGAAAAAATGCATACTGAGCTTTATGGAAAGTGTTATGATGTTGTTGCCAAGCTAATTGCCAACAAATCTGAAAGATATGATCTCATCAAAGCTGTAAAGGAAGAGTTTGTTGCGTCATTGGGTGAAGAACATGGTTTTGAGACAAGTTTAATCGGACCATATTTTTCAAAAATCCATAAAGAAGCTGCCAGAAATTTAACTTTGAATGAAAAAAAGAGATTGGATGGTAGAAAATTGGATGAAATCAGGCCTATTTGGTCGGTTATTGATTATTTACCTTCTGCTCATGGATCTGCAGTATTCACCAGAGGTGAGACCCAATCTATAACCACTTGTACCCTTGGTACCAAGATGGATGAGCAAATGATCGATGGCGCGATGATTTCAGGTTATAATAAGTTTTACCTTCATTATAACTTTCCTGGCTTCTCTACCGGTGAAGTTAAGCCGAATAGAGGTGTAGGAAGAAGAGAAGTGGGCCATGGCAACCTTGCCATGAGAGCTTTGAAAAAAGTTCTTCCTTCAGGAGACGAGAATCCATATACAATCCGTATTGTATCTGACATTTTGGAATCAAACGGATCATCTTCTATGGCAACTGTTTGCGCAGGTTCATTGGCATTGATGGATGCAGGTATTCAGATTAAGGCTCCTGTAACGGGAATTGCTATGGGAATGATTTCTGATGCAAAGACAGGAAAATATTCTATTCTTTCTGACATTTTGGGTGACGAGGATCACTTGGGAGACATGGATTTCAAGGTTACAGGTACAGAAAAAGGGATTACTGCCTGTCAAATGGACTTGAAAGTCGAGGGTCTTGATTACAGTGTTTTGAAAGAAGCGTTGTACCAAGCCAAAGAAGGTCGATTACATATCATGAATGAAATCAAAAAGACCATTTCAGCACCTAAGCCGGATCTTAAACCTCATACACCTAGGTCATTCATGATGAGTATTCCTAAAGAACTTATCGGAGCAGTTATCGGTCCTGGAGGAAAAGTCATCCAAGAAATCCAAAAAGATACCGGAGCTACCATCATCATTGAAGAAAAAGATAATATGGGAAAAATCAACATTTTCTCAAACAATCAAGAATCTATGAATGCTGCTATTTCAAGAATCAGGGCGATTGTTGCTCAACCTGAAATAGGAGAGACCTATACCGGCAAAGTGAAAAACATCATGCCTTTTGGAGCTTTTGTGGAATTCATGCCTGGAAAAGATGGTTTACTTCACATTTCTGAAATTAAGTGGGAAAGACTTGAAAATATGGAAGGTGTCCTCGAACCAGGAGAAGAAATAATGGTTAAACTGATTGATGTTGATAAAAAAACAGGAAAATTTAAACTTTCCAGAAAAGTATTATTGCCAAAACCAGAAAAATCTGATAAAAACGATTAAGTTCAATAGCGTATTTGCTATTTTGAACTTTGTTTAATTGGATTCCTGTTATTAATTGAATCTTAACTGAAAATTATATTCTTGAATGAGGCAGCTAAAAATTAGCAAACAGATCACCAACAGGGAGAGTCAGTCCCTTGATAAATATCTACAGGAGATTGGAAAAGTAGATCTATTGACAGCCGATGAGGAAGTGGTTCTTGCAAAAAGGATCAGAGAAGGTGATCAATTGGCTTTAGAAAAACTTACAAAAGCCAACCTCCGATTTGTTGTTTCTGTAGCCAAGCAATATCAAAACCAAGGTCTTTCGCTGGGTGACTTGATCAATGAGGGAAACCTCGGGCTGATCAAAGCAGCCCAACGATTTGATGAAACGCGAGGTTTTAAGTTTATTTCTTATGCGGTATGGTGGATCAGACAGTCTATCCTTCAGGCATTGGCTGAACAATCGAGGATAGTAAGGCTTCCATTGAACAGGGTTGGTTCATTGAATAAAATCAGTAAAACATTCAGTGAACTTGAGCAAAAGTTTGAAAGAGAGCCTTCACCTGAAGAATTGGCTGAGGTCCTTGAAGTTACCGCAGCTGAGGTCGTGGATACTATGAAAATTTCTGGAAGACATGTGTCTATGGACGCTCCTTTTGTACAGGGAGAAGAAAATAGTTTGTTGGACGTTCTTGAAAATGATGGAGATGAAAAGCCTGATGATGGCTTGATGACCGATTCATTGAGGAAAGAAGTACAAAGAGCACTTTCAACACTGACCCAAAGGGAAGCAGATGTGATTACACTTTATTTCGGTTTGAACGGAGAGCATGCGATGACTTTAGAGGAAATTGGTGAAAAATTTAATTTGACCAGAGAGAGGGTTAGACAAATTAAAGAGAAGGCTATCAGGAGATTAAGACATACTTCAAGAAGTAAAACATTAAAACCATATCTTGGCTAATTACTGAGGCTGAATAAGAATAATAATTAAAGGGGATTTGTCCCCTTTTTTTGTTTATTTACCACAATGAAGGGTTCGGAAAATTTAACTCACTGAACTTCATGGCATAGACCACAATTAGGGAATTTTAACACCCATTAACTTTGTTGTGAAGGGTATTTTAACAAAATTTGCCAACTTCAAAATTTCAACCAAATGACTTCCGAAATTGAAAGAATCAAAGTCTTGATAATTGGTTCGGGACCCGCAGGATACACTGCGGCAATCTATGCATCAAGAGCCGGATTGAATCCAATACTATACACGGGGGGACAACCCGGTGGCCAACTGACTATCACCACAGACGTAGAAAATTACCCCGGGTATCCTGAAGGGATTCAGGGACCTGAGATGATGGAGGATTTTAGAAAACAAGCTGAAAGATTTGGGACTAAAGTTAGGTATGGAGTAGTGACTTCAGTAGACTTCGATACCATTCCGCATAAAGTTATTGTCGATAACCAGTCCGAAATTCATGCGGATACAGTGATTATTTCTACTGGCGCCTCTGCAAAATGGCTTGGTTTAGAAAGTGAAACAAGATTGAATGGGAGAGGGGTTTCAGCCTGTGCGGTTTGTGACGGGTTCTTTTTTAGAGGTCAGGATGTTGCAATAGTAGGAGCGGGTGATACCGCTTGTGAGGAGGCTTCATATCTGGCAAATATTTGTAACAAGGTCTACATGATTGTCCGAAAAAGTGAAATGAGGGCATCGCTGATAATGCAGAGAAGGGTATTAAATAATCCTAAAATCGAAGTACTTTGGAATACCGAAACGGATGAAATCCTAGGTGAAGAAGAAGTCACCGGAGTAAGAATATTTAACAACCTAACCAAAGAAACCAAAGAACTTAAAGTATCTGGTTTTTTTGTGGCAATTGGTCACCATCCCAATACAGATATTTTTAGAAATATTATTGATATGGATGAGAACGGATATATCAAGACAATCCCGGGAAGTACATGGACCAATAAGGAAGGTGTTTTTGCCTGTGGCGATGCCCAAGATCATATTTATAGACAGGCGGTAACTGCCGCAGGAACCGGTTGCATGGCGGCTTTAGATGCAGAGAGATACCTAGCTGCTAAAGAATCTGCTTAATTTGGAAAAATGAAAATAAAAGGTCTTTGGATATTGATAGCTTTACTTTTGGGCATGGGATCTATTCAATCCCATGCCCAAATTTTTCCAAAGATCATTAAGAAAAAGTCTATCGATCAGCCCAAATCCAATCCTTTATTAAGAGATTTAAGACTTTTTGATCCTGACAAATATCTACAGGATATTACCAAAACCACGGATTCTCTTCTTTTCAAAGATTATGTGGAATTAAAGAAAAGGCTGAGTATCGTAGCCGAGGACACAATTTCGCTTGATTGGGCTCCGACAAATCAATTAGTTCAGGTTTCTGAACAGGTTTTGATTGACAGCATTTGGGTGACTGCTTTTGAATATTATTCCTCTTGGGACAGCAAGAAAATTAATATATACGATTTTAACCCAAAGGAATTTAAGGATACAGTCCAAATTAAGTTATTCGATCCATTTTTTGGGACTGATTGGAAAATGCCTTTGGATGAGACCCGAATTACATCAGAGTTTGGATTTAGGAGATATAGGTGGCATCATGGTACAGACCTGAAGTTGAATGTGGGCGACCCTGTTTATAGTGCATTTGACGGGATAGTCAGAATTAGGTCTTATGATAGAAACGGGTATGGATACTATGTGGTAGTCAGGCATAAAAATGGGCTTGAGACACTTTATGGCCACTTATCTAAGTTTAGGGTAGAAGTTGGTCAGGAAGTAAAAGCAGGTGAATTAATCGGCTTAGGTGGAAATACGGGAAGAAGTACCGGCCCCCATTTGCATTTCGAGATCAGGTTCCAAGGACTTTCTATCAATCCTACAGAAGTATTTGATTTTAATATCGGAAGTATCAAAGGTCAATATTATGATGTTACTTCCTCAAGTTTTGATCATGTAATCAAAACACAGGAAGCGATTTATCATCGGGTGAGGAGCGGGGAGACATTGAGTTCCATAGCCCGAAGATATGGGGTAAGGGTAAGCACCCTCACAAGATTGAACGGAATTTCGACAAATACCATTCTTAAGGTTGGCAGAAGATTAAGAGTGAAATAATCATTTGGTATTTTGCCTACAATACAATTAAATTCTGAAGTTATGAAATTGGATATCCTTGTTATTGCAGCACATCCCGATGATGCTGAATTGGCTTGCTCTGGCACTATTGCCGCACAGGTTGCCAAAGGGTATAAGGTTGGAATTTTAGACCTTACCAAAGGAGAAATGGGGACAAGGGGTACTCCTGAAATCCGGATGCAGGAATCTGAGGAGGCTTCTAAAATTTTAGGTGTTTCAATAAGAGAAAACCTTGGGTTTAAAGATATTTTTTTCAGAGACGATGATAGCCACAGACTTGAAATAGTAAAAATAATAAGAAAATATAAGCCCGAGATAGTATTGGCAAATGCCGTAACGGACAGGCATCCGGATCATGGGAAAGGTGGTGCTGTGGCTTCCAATGCTTGTTTTATGAGTGGGTTAAGGAAAATTGAGACCCATTTTGATGGGATCGATCAAGCTCCTTGGCGACCAAAATATGTCTATCATTACATCCAAAACAATTACATAAAGCCCGATTTCGTCGTGGATATTACTGATTTTTGGGGTATAAAAATAGAAAGTATCAAAGCTTTCAGGTCCCAGTTTTATGATCCAAATAACAAGGAACCTCAAAGTTTTATTTCATCTGCCGAATTTTTAGACTTTGTAGAGGCCCGTTCTAGGGAGTTTGGTCACAGTATAATGGTCAAATACGGAGAAGGCTTCACAGTTGAAAGAACTTTGGGAATCACAGATTTATTTGACCTAAAATAAATCCGTGATTCTTTGTTGAATTTAAGGAGCAAGTCTTTCGATTTTCCACGAGGCTTCACCTTCTCTTTGATAGTGGATCCTGTCATGAAGCCTGCTTGACCTACCTTGCCAAAATTCCACTTCCTCAGGAACCAGCCTATAACCTCCCCAATGCTCTGGTCTTTTGATTGTATTTTCATCGGTTTTCTTCAGAAGCGCAGCTTCTTTTTCCTCCAGAAATGCACGGTTAGGTATTACCTGACTTTGAGGAGATGCCAATGCTCCAATCTGACTGGCGAAAGGCCTTGAAAAGAAATAGGCATCAGATTCCTCTATTTTGATTTTTTCTACTTCCCCGATAAATCTGACCTGCCTTTCCAAAACCGGCCAAAAAAAAGTAATCGCTGCAAATGGATTGTTTTCAAGTTCCTTTCCTTTGGCACTATTATAGTTGGTAAAAAAAACCAAACCTGTATCCACCTCTTTCAAGAGAACGATTCTTGAATTTGGCTTTCCGTCAGGTCTTACTGTTGAAAGGTTCATTGCATTCCACTCATGAACTTTGGATTGGTGCGCTTCCTCAACCCAGATTTTAAATTGATCTATAGGGGACGGTTTTACATCTTTTTCATCGAGGGATTTTAATGTATAGTCAATACGGATATCTGCCAGTTTCATAGGGTTTTTAAATTTTATTCTAAAATTACCAGACTTATTGCATTTATAAAATTTAGATATAACTTAAGAAAATTATCAAAGACATTTTTTATGAGCCAAAGTTTAAAAAAAACGCCTTCCGCCGGTCAGCTATTGATATCTGAGCCATTTTTACAGGATGAGAATTTTGTAAGATCTGTCATTCTTATTTGTGAAAATAATGAGAAGGGGTCTTTTGGACTTGTATTGAATAAGCTTTCGATATTAAAAATCAGTGAGCTTGTTGAAGATTTGTTTTTTTTAGACCTTGATGTTTACGTGGGAGGGCCCGTCGAACAGAATACCCTTCATTTTGTTTACTCAGGAGAAGAAGCACTTTCCGGGAGTATCCAACTTGGAGAAGGTTTGTGGTGGGGAGGAGACTTTGAAGCATTGACTCAAAAACTCAAAAATGGGGAGTTAAACGATGGCAATATCCGGTTTTTTATTGGGTATTCAGGGTGGACTGAAGGACAGCTTGATGAGGAATTAGAGGATAAAACATGGATCATTTGTGAAAAAATTGAACCCGAGAATATTTTCAATAATTCACCTGTAGAATTATGGAGAAATATCTTAAAAAACATGGGAGGGGAATTTCAGCTATTGGCAAATTATCCTATTGATCCGAGGCTAAATTGATCCAATTTTATTACTTTTGTTTTAGACGTCCTGCAAAAAAGTATCAGTTTTATTATGAGCAATGAAAAAGAAGTGTCTGAAGAAGACAAGGTGACCCAAACCAATGAAGTAATTCAAGAAGTTCAGGGTAGTGTAATTATCGATGATAAAGTTTCAGAGACTGAAACAACAGACCATGATTCTGAAGAGGAAATTTCAGAATCTGTCGATTACTCAAATTTCTCCAAATCCCAACTTTTAACTGCTTTAAAACAGCTTTTAGAAACAGGCAGATATCTGAAGATAGACAGTCAGATAGCAGAAATCAAATCACATTTTGAAGAGATTTTTCACAAGGAAAAAGATTCTGCCTTAGAAGAATTTACTTCTAATGGTGGTTCTCCTGATGATTTTGAATATAGACCTTCAGAAGAAGACCGTTCTCTATTTGCTGGATTAAATGAATTCAGAGAAAAAAAATCTGAATTTCTTAGAGAACAGGAGAAAAATAAGGAAAAAAACCTTTTGGCAAAGAATGCGATTCTTGACAGACTCAGAGAACTTGTAGATGGCGAAGAGACTACCCACAGTATAAATACCATCAAGCATATACAAGAAGAATGGAAGAAAATAGGATCTGTTCCTGCAGTACAGAATAGAAACCTTTGGGCGTCCTTTAATGCCTTGATGGATAGGTTTTATGACAATAGAAGTATCTACTTTGAGTTAAAAGAACTTGACAGGAAGAAAAATCTTGAGCAAAAACTTGAAATATGTGAAAAAGCGGAAGCTTTGGTTGACATGGAAGACCTTAAGGATGCTATAAGAATCCTAAATGATCTTCACGAAGAATTCAAGCATATGGGACCTGTTCCGCGTGAAGAACAGGAAAACCTTTGGAATAGGTTCAAAGCAGCTTCTGATGCGGTATATTCAAGACGAAAAGAGTTTTATGACGGGCAAAAAGAAAGCTTGAAGGAAAACCTTCAAAAGAAAGAAGCCCTGATTAAGAAATTAGAGGCTGACTCAGAATATAAAGGAACCAAGATCAAAGAATGGAATAGTAAAACGAAAGAAATTTTAGCCCTTCAAAAAGATTGGGAAGCAATTGGTCCGGTTCCAAGAGAAAATGGAAAAGAGATCAACAGGCAGTTTTGGGGTCTTTTCAAACATTTCTTCCAAAACAAAAATCACTTCTTCAAAGAACTTGACGAAATCCGTCATAAAAATAAAATCAAAGCGGAAGAGCTTATAGCCAAAGCTGAATCCTTAAAGGAAAATACAGATTGGCAGCAAACTGCTAACCAGATGATTTCCCTTCAACAGGAATGGAAACAAATAGGACCTACACCTGAAAAAGTTAGGGACGAACTATACCAAAGATTCAAATTAGCTTGCGATGCCTTCTTTGAGAACCGAAGAAACTCAAACAAGCAGGTGAATAAAGAATTTGAGCAAAATCTTTCTGCAAAGGAAGAACTTATCAAAAAAATAAAAGAAGAGGCCAAGAGTGATTCTGTCTCTGAAAGTTCATTAGAAGGTTATATTTCGAAGTTTAATTCTTTAGGATTTGTCCCAAGAAAAAACATGAAGGAAATTCTCAGCAAATTCAATGAGGCAGTCGATGAATATGTCAAAAATCTTGGTTTTGCAGGTGGGGAAAAAGACGATTTTCTTTTCAGATTGAATTTGAACAAACTTCAGTCTGACCCTAACAGTAACCGTGTCCTCAACAAAAAAGAGCATGGGATTAGAAAACAAATCACAGATTTGGAAAATAATGTGACTTTGTGGAAAAATAACATTGAATTTTTTGCGTCATCCAAGACTGCCGACAAGCTCAAAAACCAATTTGATGAGAAAATTCAAAAGGCAGAGAGTGAAATCGAGAAGCTAAAGAAAAAACTGACCATACTCAAAGAATTTTAATACACTCATAAATAAGGAGATAACAATTGTCTCCTTATTTTTTTTGAAATTCTTTTTGCTCGATTCCATGATAAATCTATATTTGCACCACGATTTGAGACAACGGTCTTGAAAAGTTAAATAAAAGGCCTCCTTAGCTCAGCTGGTAGAGCAACTGACTTGTAATCAGTAGGTCGCTGGTTCGATCCCGGCAGGGGGCTCAAAAGGGTAGCAATAGCTACCCTTTTTTCATTTCGGCCTATTTCATTTTTTGTAGATATTTGATATATTGAATGCCGGTAAAAAATCAACTAAAAGTTTTTTCAACCATCCAATTTCAAATCTGTCGTGCCTCAAAATCTTAAAACTCCGGGAATTTACATTGAAGAAAAAAACGTCTTCCTCGGTTCTGTTGTAGAAGTCGCCACAGCCATACCCGCATTTATCGGGTATACCGAAAAGGCCTCCCGCAACGGTAAATCGCTTTTAAATATCCCCACAAGGATTACGTCTTTGGCGGAATATGTAGAATTATTTGGAGGTGCTTTTAATCCATTATTCAAACTTGAAACACCATATGATGGAGATAGAAGTAAAATTATTATTGGAGATACTGAATTTGCTATAAAATATGCGGAGGACAACCATCTACTTTTTTATAACAGCATCAGGCTGTTTTATGCCAATGGGGGAGGAACTTGCTATATAGTCTCAGTTGGTACATATGAGGTCACAGGCTCTCTAAAAATCCATAAAGATCAACTTTTGGGAAAGGGTTTGCGCTCATTGGAAAAGGAACAGGAAGTTACTCTGGTAGTTATACCGGAGGCGGTTTTATTGGGAAAGGAATGCTATGAGGTCTACAAGCAAGTCTTGATACATTGTGGGGAAATGCAAAACAGAATCGGGATTTTTGACCTTTATGATGGGTACAAAAGTAGAGTAGAAGAAGACGATCCGATAGATTTTTTCAGAGAGAATATAGGTACGGATTTTTTGAGTTATGCTGCCGCTTATTATCCTTGGCTTCATACCACATTGGTCCAAAAAGGTGAAGTGAGTTTTAGAAACCTTGATCCTGAAATAGATTTGGAATCAATTCTACCTGAGCCAAATGCAAAAAAATTGATAATGGAATTTCCAAAGAATGAAGCTGAATTTAGAATTGCCTTTCAAAAGGAATTTCCCAATATTTCCCAAATACCTGAGGTTACTTTCAATGACTTTGTCAATCAGAAGAAAGTCCACTTACACTTTGGCTTGATGGCAACAAGTCCAACATATGGCTCAATTTTGGAAGAAATAAGGTGTATGGTGAATTTATTGCCAGCTGCAGCTGCTTTGGCAGGAGTATATACGATGGTAGACAATAACAGAGGTGTTTGGAAATCGCCGGCTAATGTTTCCCTGAATGCCGTGATTAAGCCTGCTGTGGAGATATCCCCTGAAGGGCCGGAGAATTTAAATGTACATGTTTCAGGAAAATCAATCAATGCTATCAGGACTTTTCCAGGTGTAGGGACTTTGGTTTGGGGTGCAAGGACCCTAGATGGTAACAGCCTCGACTGGCGATATATCAATGTCAGAAGAACCATCATCATGCTCGAGCAATCGATCAAGTTGGCACTTCAGTCTTATGTCTTTGAACCCAATGATGCCAATACCTGGACCACTGTCAAGAGTATGATTGTCAGTTTCTTGACTGAAAAGTGGAAGCAAGGTGCATTGGCAGGTTCATCTCCCGAGGATGCATTTGAGGTGCAGATCGGCTTGGGTGCTACGATGACAGGATTGGACATTTTACAAGGCAAAATGCTGGTTTCAGTCAAATTGGCTATTGTCAGACCGGCAGAATTCATCGTGGTCACTTTCCAACAACAAATGCAGAAATCTTAATTTTTGGAAAGTTGATATTATCAATTTTTCTTCAAAGCGAAATTTAAAAATTTAATCAAAACCTTAAAATACTAATATCATGGCAGGAGATAAACAAGACAGCAATTGGCCTTTACCCAAGTTTTACTTCAAAGTAGATTTAGGAAGTACCACAGACGTACCTTTTCAGGAAGTTAGTGGATTGGAAGTTACAGCACAGCCGATA
Source organism: Aquiflexum gelatinilyticum (assembly GCF_024741135.1). GTDB lineage: Bacteria > Bacteroidota > Bacteroidia > Cytophagales > Cyclobacteriaceae > Cognataquiflexum > Cognataquiflexum gelatinilyticum. The sequence goes on along the minus strand of NZ_JANSUY010000017.1, from coordinate 27,750 downwards.
GAATATAGACATGGCAATAGCCCGGTTTTTTCAACCATCAATATGCCCGGAATTGTCAAAAACAACAATGTGACATTGAAAAAGGGCGTGTTTGCAAAGGACAATAAGTTCTTAGATTGGTATGCCAAAATCAAAATAAATACTGTCGAACGTCAAAATGTGGTCATCAAACTATGTGACGAAGGGGGCAACCCAACCATGACCTGGACATTAGCCAACGCATGGCCAACAAAAATCAGCTCAACGGATATGAAATCTGATGCTAATGAAGTGGCTGTGGAAACCATCGAGATTTCGCACGAAGGGCTTACTATTGCTAACGGTTAAAAAGGATGGATTCCACAAGTTTTTTTAAACAAGGTGATATTCCCCTAAAAGTATTTTATTTTGAAGTTGTTTTCTTGGGGAAAGGCAACGAAAAGATGAAAAGTATTTTCCAGGAAGTATCCGGATTGAAAGTAACAGTGGAAAATCCGGAGAAGAGGGAAGGGGGTGACAATTTCTTTGCCCACCAACTTCCAAAATCCATCAATTATGAAAACTTAGTCCTCAAGAGATGCCTAACAAAAAGTACGGAACTTGAAAAATGGTGTAGGGATGCCATTGAGAATTTTGAATTCAAGCCATTCGACATCAATTTGAGATTGGTATCTTCCAAATCAGAAGCAAATGAAGGTGTAGCCAATTTTCCACTGGCCGTATGGTCTTTTGAACAGGTATTTCCTATTTCTTGGGAACTTGCAGCCATAGGATCTGAGAAAAATGAATTTACGATAGAGACCTTGACTTTGAAATATAGAAAGTTTACTAAAACCTTTTAGATTATTTTTCAAATTTTCGAATGTTCTAAAAACCCTAAAAAGGAAAATCCTTCAAATCAATCCCCCAAATCAGTGGCAATAGATAATAAGTAAATAGGGTAATTAAAAGAATCGAAACCATATTCATCCACAACCCTGCTTTGACCATATCGGGAATCCGGAGGTAACCCGAACCAAAGACCACGGCATTGGGCGGTGTGGCAACAGGAAGCATAAAAGCACAGCTCGCAGCCATCGTCGCCCCGACCATCAATCCAAAAGGATGAACGCCCATAGAGTAGGAGACAGCCGCCAAAATCGGCAATATCATGGAAGCCGTAGCGACATTGGAAGTGATCTCGGTCAGGAAATTGACTGCTGCTATGATTACCAACAAAAACAACCCAAAGGCTATAAAATCAAGGAATACAAATTGATTGCCTATCCAAGAAGCCAATCCGGTGGATTTGAATCCTTCTGCCAAAGACAAACCGCCACCAAAAAGCAACAAGATTCCCCAAGGAATGCTTTCAGCAGTTTTCCAATCTAGTAGTTTAGTTTTCGGTTTGGAAGAGGGGAGTACAAACAATATCAAAACACCAGCAATCGCAATAATCGTATCATCTAAGGCAGGAATCAAATCTTGAAGCAAAAATGTCCTGCTGATCCATGCAAAACTGACTGTTCCAAAAACCCAAGCAACCCGCTTTTCTTCCTTTGTCATTGGACCCAATAGGGCCAATTGACGTTGAATTTCTTCTTTGCCGCCTTCAATCTTAAAGTCTTTTTCAAAAGGGAAGGCATATTTCACCAAATAAAACCAACAAAAGGCCAAAAGCAATACTGCAACGGGAAAGCCGTACAGCATCCATTGTGAGAAGCTGATTTCATAGCCATACATGTCTTTTATGACACCGGCCAAAATGATATTGGTAGGCGTGCCGATCAAAGTAGCCATGCCGCCTATAGAAGCGCTGTAGGCAATTCCCAACATCAGCGCTTTCCCGAGGTTGTTTGGAAGGACTTCCTTGATGGCCGCACCAGGAGTCAACTGCGTCACTACAGCCACGCCGATGGGCAACATCATCAGGGAAGTTGCGGTATTCGAAATCCACATGGAAAGGAAGGCAGTCGCTACCATAAAACCTAAAATAATCTTTTGGATATCGGTGCCGATAAATGAAATAATGCTCAACGCAATCCGCTTGTGCAAGTTCCATTTTTCGATGGCCATTGCGATCATAAATCCGCCCATATAGAGTAAGACCATGGGATGGGAATAAGATGCAGCTGTTTCAGCTATCGGCAATACATTTAAAGTTGGGAGCAGTACCAATGGCAACAATGCTGTAGCCGCAATTGGAATCGCTTCAGTAATCCACCAAGTCGCTATCCAAACTGTCACAGCCATCATTGCCAAAGCTTCAGCAGACATTGCCTCAGGTTGTACAAAAAATAAAATCAGTAGAAATAAAACCGGTCCAAGAATGATACCGATCCGTGAAGTAGTGTTCGGGTTCATGTCAGCAATTGAAACTTCTAATTACCAAAAAAATCAAGGAAATCAAATCAGAATCATTGGGGCGGTGAATTCTGTTCAATATCCCTCTGAATAGTAGTTTAAGTTGGTCCTCAATTTTTATTTAACATAATGTAAATTATATAACAAATTAAATCATTATATTATTTCCTACAGCTCAATCTTTAAACCTTTTGATTTTTTCCATTTCAAAAAAAAATGAAAGATTTAAAGTAGTCTTTTTTCGGCTTTACCACTACATCAAAAATACACAAACCACCTTTGCTCTTGATTTCATCTTTTTGAATTTATAAAATACAATTATCTTCGTAAAGACCCGGAAATTACAATCCAACCAAGAATTAGAAAAAAGAAATCAAGATCAAATGCAGGCAGTTTCAAAAGAAAAATCTGAATTGAGAATGGTTGAAGTTGACAACCAAACATACTTTCAAATCCTGAATGTCGATCAAATGCGGCCATTCTTTATGAGTATTGTCAGCAGTTCCAATCATTGGCTTTTTATTAGCAGCAATGGCGGGATTAGTGCCGGAAGAAAAAATTCCGATTTTGCTTTATTTCCATACTATACAGATGATAAAATTACTGAGTCTGCCGATATCACAGGATCCAAATCTATTTTTCAGGTAAAAACCGAAGACGGATTTTTGGTATGGGAACCTTTTTCTGTCAGAAACGGAGACAAATACAAAACACAGAGAAATCTATATAAAAGCACATTTGGTAATTCAATAATCTTTGAGGAGATAAATCATGACCTGAATTTAACATTCCAATACCAATGGAATACAAGCCATCTTTATGGCTTTGTCAAAAAAAGCAGGCTGATCAATCACAATACCAAAACGGTAGAGGTTTCCTTGGTAGACGGAATCCAAAACATTGTACCCTGCGGTGTGGGCAGTTCTGTCCAAAATTCATTAAGCAACCTGGTGGATGCATATAAGCGCAGTGAATTGGATAAAGAAAGTGGGCTGGGAATATTTGCACTCAGTGTGATAATTGTAGATAAACCTGAACCAAGTGAAGCTTTAAAGGCAAATATTGCCTGGTCTCTTGGTTTGGAAAACTGTAAGTACCTGCTTTCTGCATTGCAACTTGAAAATTTCAGAAAAGGACTACCTGTCCATGAAGAAACCGATATCAAAGCTGAAAAAGGGGCTTACTTTTTAAATGCAGATTTGTCAATTTCTCCGGGTAAACAAAAGGAATGGCTGATAGTAGCCAATGTAAATAACTCCGTATCCCAACTCATTGAAATAGCAGAAAACATAAAAAATGACAAGCAATTTGGTCAAAAAGTAATCGCAGATATTGAAGCAGGTACCAAGCAGCTAATCAAACTCAATGCCGCTGCCGATGGCATACAAATGACAAATGATTCTTTGAAAGATACCCGGCATTTCGCCAATTCCCTTTTTAATGTCATGAGGGGTGGGATATTCGATGAAAATTATGTCTTGGAGAAAATTGATCTTGAAAATTATTTCTCCAAAACCAACAGACAGGTTTTATCCTATTGGCAAAAAATCAGTGACAGCTTACCCACTAAACTGACGCTCAGCAGTTTTAAGGAATTGGTGAAAAAATCCGAACATTCTGATTTCAGAAGGTTAGGCTTGGAGTATTTGCCCCTTAAGTTTAGCCGAAGGCATGGTGATCCTAGCAGACCATGGAATCAGTTTTCTATTAATACATATAATGAATCGGACGGGTCAAAAATTCTTGATTATCAGGGAAATTGGCGGGACATTTTTCAAAATTGGGAGGCATTGGTACACTCCTACCCTCTTTTCATAGATGGCATGATTTTCAAATTTTTGAATGCCTCCACTTTTGATGGGTATAATCCTTATCGTGTCACCAAAAACGGGATTGATTGGGAAAGGATAGAACCAGATGACCCTTGGTCTTACATTGGTTATTGGGGTGACCATCAAATCATCTACTTGTTGAAGTTCTTGGAATTCAGTGAAATGCATCATCCGGGAAAGCTGGAAACTTATTTTGACAACAATGACTTTGTATATGCCAATGTCCCGTATAAAATCAAAGAATATCAGGAGATATTAAAAAATCCCAAAGATACCATTGATTTTGACCATGCCCTTGATACCAAAATCAAAGAAACCTGGACATCCTTAGGTGCAGACAGCGCTTTGTTAAAAGATAAGCAAGGATCGATATACCATGTCAATTTCATGGAAAAGATTTTGGCTACAGTTTTGGCAAAAATATCCAATTTTATTCCTGAGGGCGGGATTTGGATGAACACCCAAAGACCTGAATGGAATGACGCAAACAATGCTTTGGTGGGCAATGGTTTATCCATGGTCACATTATATTATCTCCGAAGGTTCCTGACATTTTTTGAAAACCTTCTTCAAAAATCATCCATCCAAGAAGTCAAGATTTCTGAGGAATTGTTGACCTTTTTTAAGGAAGTGTCCGATTTGCTTTTGGAAAATAAAGGAATATTGACGCATTCATTCACCAACAAGGATAGAAAAAGGATTTTGGATGGCTTGGGATTGTCGGGAAGTAAATACAGGACCCAAATCTATGCACATTCATTCAGCAACAGGAAGGAAGCTGTATCAATAAAAGAGTTGCTGGTTTTCACCCGATTGAGCCTAGACTATTTGGAACATACCATACGTGCCAATAAAAGACAGGATAGCCTTTACCATGGATACAACCTGATGACGGTTGAAAATCAACAAGAGATTTCAGTCTCTTACCTGAGCGAAATGTTGGAAGGACAAGTAGCCGTTTTAAGTTCAGGATACTTGTCGTCCGCTGAGGTTTTGAAATTATTGGAGAGCATGCGAAATAGCGCCCTTTACAGACCTGATCAAAACAGCTACATCCTTTATCCAAATAAAAATTTAAAAGGATTCCTTGAAAAAAATAACATTCCAAAGGAAGCTATATCTAGTTCACTGATCCTGAAGACACTTATCGATGAAGGTAACACCCAAATCGTAGAAAGAGATGTCAAAGGTGCTTACCATTTCAATGGAAGTTTTAAAAATGGAAATGACCTGCGAAAAGAATTGGATTCACTTTATCAAACCCGGTTCAAAGGGTTGAATGAGTCCGAAAAAATTAAAGTCTTGGAGATATTTGAGGATATTTTTAACCATAAATCCTTTACAGGAAGGTCAGGAACATTTTTTGGCTATGAAGGTTTGGGATCGATTTATTGGCACATGGTTTCCAAGCTTTTATTGGCTGTGCAGGAATGTTGCCTCAGAGCAATCGAATCCAATGAAAATGAGGAATTGGTCAAACAGCTCCTGAACCATTATTATGAAATCAACGAGGGGATCGGGATCCACAAGTCCCCTACCCTTTACGGCGCTTTCCCGACCGACCCATATTCCCATACACCAATGAGCAAAGGAGTTCAGCAACCCGGTATGACAGGTCAAGTAAAAGAGGATATTTTAAGCCGATTTGGGGAGCTTGGGGTATTTGTAAAAGATGGTAAACTCGGTTTTTATCCTTCTATGTTGAGAAAGGGCGAGTTTCTTACAGAACCGAAAGCTTTTAGCTATGTAGATGTCAATTCTGAATTTCAGCACCTGAATTTGGAACCCGGATCACTTGCATTTTCATTTTGTCAGGTACCGGTCATTTATAAACTTGGGGATATCACCCAATTAGAGGTAGTGATGAGAAATGGCTCCATTTCGAAAAATGAAAGTCTTAGCCTTGACCTAGAAATGAGCAAAAATGTATTTGGGCGAACTGGAGAAATTGTCCAAATAATTGCCCATTTCAATAAAAATACCTTCGATTGAAAGAAAACACCTAATCCTTGAATTGGTCTTGGCTTTTTGCTTGTCCTTTTGAAAAAAACTGATGGATAAAAAATTGAAAAATGTTCAAATCATTGAGGAAAAAATCGAATCATTGATCGCAATGATGTCGGTTGACGAAATGATCGGCCAAATGACCCAAGTAAGGCATTTTGATGATATTTCAGGAGATGATGTGAGGACAAAATTCATTGGGTCAGTTATCCATACTCAGGGTCCGGTCCCTGGGCAGCATGCTTCTGAATGGCAAGCCAAATTTTTCGAATTACAAAAGCAGGCTTTGTCAACGCGTTTGGGAATTCCTTTGCTGTTTGGCGTAGATGCCATTCATGGCCAAAACACATTTGAAGGTGCTACGATTTTTCCACATAATATTGGTTTGGGGGCTACAGCAAATCCTGACTTGGTCAGGCAAATTGCCGAAATTACAGCATTGGAGGCGCAGGCAACCGGTTTTAACTGGGTCTTTTCGCCTTGTGTGGCCATTCCATACAACGAAAAATGGGGAAGAGTTTACGAAGCTTTTTCTGAAAGCACGGAAATAACCGTGGAATTGACAAGGGCATCTGTCCGAGGACACCAAGGCTCATTGAAGAAAAGCAAAAATGTTTTGGCAACCGCCAAGCATTTTATCGGTGATGGGGCGACGGATTTTGGTGTCGAAGGGGGAAACACCTCATTGTCAATGAATGAGGTTCGGGAGCGGTTGCTCCCACCCTACCAAGCAGCTGTCGAGGAAGGTGTAGGTGCGGTGATGGCATCTTTTAACCAATTGGATGGCCTGTCCATGCATGCCCATAAAAAATTGATAACTGATATTTTGAAAGGCGAACTGAAGTTTGACGGCATCATGGTTTCAGATTGGAAGGGATACTCCAGGTTTGGAGAAACTGATATTATCAATGCCGGTATAGACATGGTGATGGCTGTAGATGGAGATTTGGATGGGTTTCAAAATGGTCTTAAAGAGGCTCTTGCAAGTGGTGTTGTTGCATTGGAGAGAGTGAAAGATGCTGTGCGTAGAATATTGAGACAAAAATTCAGGCTTAGCTTGTTTGAAAATCCTTTTCCGGATAAAAAACAAACCAAAAAAATCGGTATTAAAGCGCACCGCGAAGTAGCTAGGCAAGCAGTGCGCGAATCTTTGGTTTTACTAAAAAACAGAGAAAATATCTTACCCCTTGGGAAGGATGCCAAAATAGTGGTGGTTGGTGAATTTGCAGACAATTCAGGGTTACAATCAGGTGGTTGGACCGTTAATTGGCAAGGAACCAAAGAAAATTACAAAGGAGCGACTACCATTTTGGAAGGTTTTAGGAAAATTTCAAAAGTAGAAGTTGCCTATGACAGGGACGGGAGTGAAAATCATGAAGCAGATGTTGCGGTTGTGGTAGTTGGCGAAACTCCCTACGCTGAGTTTTTTGGGGATATCGGTGGTGAAATGAACGCTTATCGATTGACTCTTACGGAAGCACACAGGCAGCTGATCAATAATTATGTTCAGAAAGGGATAAAAGTTATAACCATCTTAATTTCAGGGAGGCCATTGGTTGTCACCTCAGAAATTGCACATTCAGATGCCTTCGTAGTGGCATGGTTGCCGGGGTCTGAAGGTGATGGTATAGCAGAGGTCCTTTACGGTGAACATGATTTTAAAGGGAAACTTCCCCACTCATGGCCTAAATCAGAAGACGATTATGCAGGAAAGTATGGTCCCAATTTTTGGGGAAATGCAATCCAACCGCTTTTTCCAATTGGTTTTGGATTGAAGTATGCAGGCAATAAATAGGTTTATAAATAAAATTGGTAAAACCATAAACAGCTGAAAATAAAATGGATAAATCATTGAAATTAATCATGGTAGGTGTAGTATTAACTACCTGTTTTTATTGTAGCCCAAAACAAAAAGAAGAGACAAATCAACTAACCAAAAAAGAAGTGACAGCAAAAGAAATCTTAGGCAATCCCAATTACATGGCTATATCTTATGAGGGGTATCGTCAAAAATCAAGAGAGCAACAGCCAACCGTAGCTGAACTTAAAGAAGACGTAAAGATTTTGTCCGCAATGGGTATCAGAATATTGAGAACCTACAATGTCCAACTTCCCCACGCTTCAAATTTGCTCAAGGCAATCCGAGAACTTCAAACCGAAAACCCTGATTTTGAAATGTATGTGATGTTGGGTGCTTGGATAGATTGTAAAAATGCCTGGACGGATCAAACACCTGACCATGATGCGGAAAGCGAACAAAATGAGGGAGAAATCGAAAGGGCTGTAGCACTTGCCAATCAATACCCTGAGATTGTAAAGATCCTTGCAGTAGGCAATGAAGCTATGGTCAGATGGGCGACCAGTTATTTTGTGCAACCTTCAGTCATACTCAAATGGGTAAACCACCTACAATCATTGAAATCCGAAGGCAAACTTCCAAAGGAATTATGGATTACCTGTTCCGATGATTTTTCATCCTGGGGAGGTGCTGACTCGAGCTACCATACCGAAGACCTTGCTAAACTGGTCAAAGCGGTAGACTATATTTCCCTACATACCTATCCTTACCATAATACCCATTATAATCCTGCTTTTTGGTTTGTTCCTGAAGACCAAAGCCAAAAGTCGGATCTTGAAAAAATCGATGCAGCCATGTTGAGGGCAAAAGATTTTGCCAAAATGCAGTATGATTCTGTCGCCAATTATGTAAAAAGTCTGGGGGTTGAAAAACCGATCCATATCGGTGAGACCGGTTGGGCTTCTGAATCTGATGGGTTTTATGGATCAGAAGGATCAAGGGCAACTGACGAATACAAGCAAGGGCTCTATTACAAACACATGCGTGAGTGGACATCCGCTGCAGGTATTTCCTGTTTTTATTTTGAAGCTTTCAATGAGCAATGGAAAGATGCCGGAAATCCTAACGGTTCAGAAAATCATTTCGGGCTTTTCACCCTCAAAGGTGAAGCAAAATTTGCCCTTTGGGAATTGGTAGACAAAGGTGTTTTTGAGGGTTTGGGCAGAGATGGTAACCCAATTACAAAAACCTATGGTGGAGACAAGGAAGCACTTTTTAAGGAAGTATTGGTGCCACCGGCAAAGTAAAATTTAACCATAAATACCCACATTATTTTCGATCAAAAAGTCACTTATAAACCCTAATAACTATGTCAACCACCTCGAGTAAAGTCCCGATGGGCCAAAAAATCGCCTTCGGTGTAGGTATGTTAGCCAACCAAATGTTTCCTGCTTCGCTCGGAATATTCATGGTGGTCCTTGTTCAAAACCTGGGTTTTCCCGGTTGGATGTGGGGAATCGTTTACTTCCTTCCGCGTGTATTCGATGCTGTAACAGATCCTATCATGGGCTTTGTCTCAGATAATACCAAATCCAGATGGGGTAGGCGAAGACAATTTGTATTTATTGGCGCTATTTTAATGGGGATTACCTTTTCGGTAATGTGGCAACTTTATGGGGATAATAGTGTGAATTATAACTTCACCTATTTTCTATTTGGGTCTTTTGCCTTTTACCTCGGGCTTACTATTTTCAGTGTCCCTTATGTAGCCATGGGCTATGAAATGAGCGAGGATTTCCATGAAAGAACACAGATCATGGCCATTGCCCAATGGATCGGTCAATGGGCATGGGTGATTGCACCTTGGTTTTGGGTCATCATGTACGACCCTAGCTGGTTCCCATCCCCGGAAGCTGCTACACGTGAATTATCGATTTGGGTCGGAGTGATTTTTGCCGTTTGCGCCATGGTTCCTGCTATTTTCATTCCCAGTAAATCCACCAAAAATGAGAATTTTTCTCCCCTTACTTTCAATGCAATAGGCGACAGTCTTTCCCAAATCATCCGTGGTTTCAAACAGGCCTTTTCCTCAACACCATTTAGAAAATTGTGTATTTCCACATTTTTTATCTTCAACGCTTTTAATACAGTAGCAGGCTTTGTCTTTTTTATAGTGGTTTGGCATTTGTTTAATGGCGATGCTGGGGCAGCCGGCTATTGGACGCCCTTATTCGGAAGTATCGGTGCGTTGGTCACTACCTTTATTGTCATTCCTGTGGTAGCTAGGATGTCTAGGAAAATCGGCAAGAAAAACGCATTCATGGTATCCCAAAGGATTGCCTTAGTCGGATATCTTTCTTTGTGGTTTCTTTTTGTACCGGGTAAGCCTTGGATGTTCATCTTTTCCCTTCCATTACATTCTTTTGGAATCGGGAGTCTTTTTGTGTTGATGATGTCTATGACTGCTGATGTGATCGACTTAGACGAACTTAATTATGGAAAACGAAGGGAAGGGGTATTTGGCGCCATTTATTGGTATATGGTCAAATTCGGATTTGCCATTGCAGGCGGTTTGAGTGGATTGATTCTGACCGTAGTAGGTTTTGATGGAAATGCAGCGGTTCAGCCTGAAGGTGCTGTGGATGGTCTGAGGATTTTCTTCTCGGGGCTTCCGATGTTGGGAACCATAGCGGCCATGTACCTCATGCATGACTATGATGTGGATGAAAAAAGGGCCAACGAAATCCGTGAAGAATTAAAAAAGCGGGCAGAGGCCAAAAAAAACCTTGAAAACCCATATTCGCAAAATGAAAATTCAGCGGTATTGGCCAAAGTGCAAAATGCAACTTCTCCCAAAACAGACATTGATTTTTCAACTAAATCCAACACCGAAATAAAGCAACTCTATTCCAAAACACTTGATTCGGGCATACATGGCCTATGCTTTAGCCCCTATTTGGAAGGTCAGAATGTAGGTGATCAGTTATCCGAAAATCAAATCCGGAGGAGAATGGACTTGGTTTCAAAACATGTCAAATGGGTTCGCTCTTTTTCATGTACAGACGGAAATGAATACATTCCCAAAGCAGCCCATGAAAAAGGACTTAAGACAATGGTGGGCGCTTGGATTGGAGTCGATAAAGCGAAAAATGAACAGGAGATTAAAAATCTGATCAGCTTGGCACAACAAGGATTTGTGGATATCGCCGTGGTTGGCAATGAGGTTTTACTTCGAAATGAATTGACGGAGAAGGAAATATTAGATTACATCAAGGAGGTGAAAGAATCCTTACCCAATACGCCTGTCAGCTACGTGGATACCTATTTTCAACACCAAAAGCATCCCTTATTGGTGGATGCCTGTGATATCATTTTAGCAAACTGTTATCCTTTTTGGGAAGGAAAAAGTATTGAAGAAGCATCTTCCCATTTGCAGCAAATGTATACCTCTACAAAAGGCATTGCAAATGGTAAAAAAATCATCGTTACAGAAACAGGTTGGCCGAATCAGGGAGATAAAGTCCAAGACGCCGAACCTTCTGAAGAGAACGCAATGAAGTACTTTATTAATGCCAACAATTGGTCCCAACAAGAGAAGGTAGATATGTTCTATTTTTCCTCATTCGATGAGTCATGGAAAATACACCATGAAGGTGATGTCGGTCAACGTTGGGGAATTTGGGATAAGAATGAAAACTTAAAATACATCTAGGAATGTCTTCAAAAGCTGAAAAATTATTATCGTTGGCAGGTGTTTCATTTGAGGGTGCTTCTTTTGAAACCTTGAAGGAATTGTATGGAAAGGTCTTGGATTTTGGGATGCATGGGATTGGATTCAGCCCATACACAGAAGGACAAAAACCCGGAGACATCATTTCGGCGGAACAGATAAGAAGGAGACTGGAAATCATCCGGCCATATACATCTTGGGTTCGCTCTTTCTCCTGTACGGATGGGAATGAGCTGATTCCAAAAATCGCCAAGGAATATGGGTTGAAAACTTTAGTGGGTGCATGGCTTGGCAAGGATGACAAAATCAATCAGTTGGAGATAGAAAATCTGATCAAGATCTCTAATGAAGGATATGTTGACATTGCCGCTGTTGGAAATGAAGTCATGTACCGTGAGGATCTCACCGAGGGCGAGCTTTTAACCTTCATGCAAAAAGTGAAATCTGCAATTAAGGGGATTCCAGTTGGTTATGTAGATGCCTATTATGAATTTGAGGATTATCCAAAAATTGCTGAAGCCTGTGATATTATCTTGGCCAATTGCTATCCTTATTGGGAAGGATGTCACATAGACTATTCATTGTTATACATGAAGGAAATGTATAACAGGGCAAAACTTGCCGCCAAAGGCAAACCTGTTGTCATCAGTGAAACCGGTTGGCCGAGCCAGGGAACCAGCCTAGGAGCTGCCATGCCTTCTGATGAAAATTTTATCAAATATTTCATCAATTCACAGAAGTGGTCAAAAGAGGAGAATATTGAAATTTTCTATTTTTCATCATTTGATGAGTCATGGAAAGTCGGTGCTGAAGGAGATGTTGGGGCTTATTGGGGGCTTTGGGATAAAGAAGAAAAGCTTAAATATTAATCAATTTAGGAGTTGAAAATATCCATGTAATTTTTAGGAATGGCAACGATTTCACTATAAATGCAGCAATCAATACGGTCACCACACCCGGAATTGCCATAGCCATGGCTGCTTTTCTATTGTATGCACCAGCACGAATAAATCGTATTGAGGCAGGCGGCAAAAAAAAACACATGAACGCATCATTATCGGAAAGGCAACCTGAGGTGACATTCCAAGTGTAAAACCAAAGCTATACAAGGAGAATACAAACCTATCCCATCATTATATTATCTTGTGAAAATTTTCAAAGTAAGATCATTTATCATGAGGCGAAAAATCCCAGAGTCAACTCTACCAAAACTCAATCGCTCCCAATTTATTACTTCCGAAGGTTTACAAAAAATAAAGGAAGAACATGATCATTTATGGCGGGTTGAACGTCCGGACGTTACCGCTAAGGTTGCATGGGCAGCAAGTTTGGGAGATCGTTCAGAAAATGCCGATTACCATTATAACAAAAAACGTCTCCGAGAAATTGATAATCGCCTACGCTACTTGCGTAAGTGTATTGATGACTTTAAAGTTATTGACTATCACCCCAACCAAGAAGGAAAAGTGAATTTTGGTGCTTGGGTAGAAATTAAAAACGAAAAGAAAGGTCTTCAAAATCGTTTTCGTATTGTTGGTTACGAGGAGTTAATAGGTAACAAGGATTATATCTCTATGGACTCTCCCATGGCTAAATCGCTTCTTGGTAAAGCTGTTGGAGATGAGGTGATAGTGAATACAAAAATGGGTGATTTTGTATGGAAAATTCTTAAAATAGAGTATCAAAAGTAGTTTCAAAATAATTCCAATTCACTTTTTCTCCAAATCCATACTCAATTCCTTTTGAACCAATCCAGCTCTCAGCATCACTGTGGAAGTGTAAAGAATAACGACAATCACAAGCCATCTGAGAATATCCAATGGCAACGATTTCACAATGAATGCAGCAATCAGCACGGCCACCACACCCGGAATGGCCATGGCTACTGCAGCTTTTCTATTATAGGCTCCTTCACGGATAAAACGAATGGATGCGGGCGGCATCAAAAAAGCACATGATCCCATCATGATCGGAAAAGCCACCTGCGGCGACATCCCAAGCGCAAAAACCAAAGCCATACAAGGGGCATACAAACCAATACCGGCAGTCATTAACGCACCCAGAAAAAAGTTGGCAACGATCGCAATCAGAAGTTTACCTCCTTCAAGGCCGATAGCCTCGCCACCTCCCTGAATCCAATCCAAGTTGCGGGCAAGCATAAAACCGGCTGTAATGAGCAAAGCAAATCCCATAGTCAGCCTGATTTTACGTTCGGAAAGTTTTGAAATTACACCTGCACCAACGATGGCACCGATTGCAGCCGAGACAAGCATCAGAATAAGGGTTTTTGGCTCGACTTCAATGATCGTGATAAAAATCAGAGCCTGTAATAATACAGGTAGCGTGTTGGCAACATTCATTGTACCGGGAATAAGCTTGTCCTCGGTTTGTTTGGTGAATTTTAACAACGCTGTTTGAGGAGCAAAGGCACCAATACCCAACACATCAAAAAAATTGACCACAAATCCGATCACGGAAGTTTTTCTCCAACTGCTAGGTTCCAACCTTTTTTTATGTCTGAGAAAATCCCTCGTCAATACAAGGGTAAACCAAACCGTAAGGATGGCGAGTGAAATCCAAATAAATGCCACCATGGAGTCTAGTTTCTTAGAAATAATTATATTGCTTAACGGGCGAATCCTTCATACCATTACCAAGAAAGAAATTTTCTATGAAATATATCAATAATTTGAAAAGAAATTCAGCTTTTGCAATAGCCCTAGTGGCTTGTTTTATGCTATTTTTCTTTTCTTCCAATAAGCTTTTTGCACAGCAGCCATTCTCCCCTTTGGAAGCTTCCTTTCAAGACTATAAAAAGATGAAGGAAGAAACCAGTTTCAAATTGGAATGGATATCCTTGGGGCCTACCGTCAACTCTGCCCGTGCTGATATTGTACAGGTGGATCACACAAATCCAGCAACAATGTATGCGGGATTTGGGTCAGGTGGATTGTGGAAAACAACCAATCATGGTCTGAGTTGGAATTCGGTCTTTGAAGAGCGGTCTTCCCTTGGGATCGGTGATGTTGAATTGGCACCTTCCGACCCCAATATCATATATCTAGGAACCGGAGAAAACCTAAAGAAGCCCAGAAACTTCACTTTGCCCGGAACAGGCATGTACCGATCTGACGACGCGGGTCTTACCTGGAACAAGATTGGTCTGGAGGATTCATGGTCAATCGCTGAGATTGAAATTCATCCTACTAATCCTGATATCGTTTTCGTGTGTGTTCTGGGACACCTTTGGTCCAAAAACCCAAACAGAGGATTATACAGAACGATGAACGGAGGAAAAACTTGGGAACATGTACTCTACAAAGACGAGATGACCGGGGCAAATGAAGTGGTCATCTCCCCTACCAATCCTCAAATCATGTATTCTTCTTTATGGGAAGT
Source organism: Aquiflexum gelatinilyticum (assembly GCF_024741135.1). Classification (GTDB taxonomy): domain Bacteria; phylum Bacteroidota; class Bacteroidia; order Cytophagales; family Cyclobacteriaceae; genus Cognataquiflexum; species Cognataquiflexum gelatinilyticum. The sequence continues at coordinate 12,665 of NZ_JANSUY010000017.1, read as the reverse complement.
ATATCCTGGAATAAGCGGAAAAAACAGCGGCATTTATAAAAGCATAGATGGAGGAACAACATGGACACAATGTACCAATGGATTACCTTCAGGTCCAAAAACAGGACGGATAGGTCTTGCTGTTTCCTCAACCAATCCTGACAAAGCTTATGCGCTTATAGACAATTTGAACAATGAAACTGAACATGCAGCAGAACTTTACAAAACTACCGATGGTGGGTTGAACTGGACCAAAACCCATTCTGAACCTTTCCAAATATTTTCCGTCATAGGGTGGTATTTTACCGATGTTTATGTCAACCCCAAAAATGACGAAGAAGTATTTTGTCTAGGAGTCAGACTTGCACATAGTCTCGATGGCGGCAAGACTTTTTCTTTTATAGGGGGGCAGGTTACCCGCATGACACCAAGCTTAGCCCAAGGCTTACATCTGGACCAATGCGAATTATGGATCAACCCAACCAATCCCAACCATTTGGCATTGGGCAATGATGGAGGATACTATGTGAGCTATGACAAAGGATTATCTTGGATTCATTATAATAACATTCCAACAGGTGAATTTTATGATATCACCATTGACCAATCAGATTTTACCATCTATGGGGGAACACAGGATGATGCTACTGTTTCTGGACCAGCAAAGGAATTGAATACCAAATTTCCTGATCCATGGAAATATGTCTGGATCGATGCATGGGATGGTGGGGATGGCTGCGTTACTCAAATTGACCCTGAAGACAAATCGATTATTTATTACAGCCGCCAACATGGAGATGCAATGAGGTTGGACAAATCCAAAGACGTGGCAGTCTCCATCAGGCCAACACTTCCCAAGGAAATGAAGGATACACTGGTCTTTAACTACATGACTCCTTACTTTTTGTCTGCTTATGATAGTAAAACACTATACCATGGAGGAAATTTCATGTTAAAAAGTACTGACCGTGGTGATACCTGGAAAGTAATCAGCCCCAACCTTAGTAATTCTTCAAAGAAAGAAAAGAAATCATTTGCCACCGGGGCAATCGTAGAATCCCCTTTACAAAAAGGATTGCTTTATGCTGGTACCGATAACGGGGCTTTTTGGGTTTCAAAAAACGATGGTGAGAGTTGGGAAGAGCATTCAAAGGGAATAGCCAACAACTACATTCGGAGCATATCCCCCTCCAATCACAAAGTGCAACGTGTTTACATGGCTATGACCGGAATTAATTATGATGATTTGAAAAGTTATCTCTATGCTTCTGAAGACTTTGGAATGACCTGGAAAACCATTGCCGCAGGCCTACCCTATGAACCAATTAATGTGGTGAAGGAAGATCCTTCAAATGAAAATATCTTATATGCAGGCACTGTACGTGGAGTATATGTATCTATAGACCGGGGAAAAAACTGGTCCTACCTTGGAACCAACATGCCTGCCACGGCTGTAGCTGACTTGGAAATATATTTACCTACAATGGACCTAGTGGTAGGTACCCATGGGCGGGGGATTTATAAAACAAGCCTTCTTCCCATTCAGAAAATAGTAAGCGAAAACCTTCCTGAAGACAAAGATCATTTTTTTGAAATCGGTAAAACAGCGAGACCTTGGTTTAATTCATCTCACGGTGAACCTGATTATCGAACTGTTGAAAAAGCAACATTTTCTTTTTGGCTAAGCCAATCAAAATCTGTTACTATTTCAGTGGTTGATCTGTCAAATACGGAAATATGGAAAACCAATCTAACTGGTTTTAAAGGTTTTAACCAATACCGATGGGATTTGATTGTGAAAAAGGAAACAAGTGACAACCCATATTTCATTCACTATGATCAATTTATAAAAGCGGGAGTTTACAAAGTAATTATTACTTCGGGAGAAGGTCATTTGGAACAAAATTTAGAGATAATCGATGGAAAATCACCTTATATCGTCAGGGACAATTTCTGATTAGGCAGGATTTGAAACTCAATTTTCTCCAATAAATGTAAATAACCATTCAACATTGCTGTTCCTCCTTCATCCAAAATTTTAATCAGAGGCATTACCTTAACCGAAAACTTCCCACATAATAATCCAAATCGACTTTGACATCGGTTTGCTTGGAAACTTTCAATTCACTCCATTTGGTACTTGGAATTACTCTTATTTTGTTTTCTCCCAATTCCAAATCAATAGGCATGTCAAAGGACGCAATGCAATTGCTCCATCTGTATTGGAGTGTCTGCTCATCTGAGTAAAAGTATTCGAGCACGGGCAAAGAACTGTTTCTGAGGTATTGGTCAAAGAAGCTGGAAAGGTCAATACCCGTTTCCATGGAAAGGTAATCTTCCACCTGTGCCGTCGTGACTGTCTGATGGTAAAACTCGCTGTTTAATCCACGGAGGATCTTTCTCCATTTTTCATCGTCATTGACTATTTCCCGAAGTGTGTTCAGGATATTCCCACCTTTGTAATACATATCTCCTGAACCCCGGCTATTGACGCTATACCTTCCTATTATAGGAAGTTTGTTATCTATACGGGTTCTCGTGCCCCGCACGTATTCCTGTCCGGCTTCTTTGCCATAAAAATAATCGAGATACAGGCTCTCGGAGTAGTTGGTGAAGCTCTCGTGGATCCACATATCTGCGACATCCTTGTAAGTGATATTGTTGGCAAACCACTCATGACCGGATTCATGGATAATGATAAAGTCAAATTTCATCCCCCAACCTGTTCCGCTAAGGTCCGTGCCGCGATAACCGTTTCGGTAGCCGTTGCCATAAGTAACCGAACTCTGATGTTCCATACCGAGATAAGGCGCTTCTACGAGTTTGTAGCTGTCTTCATAAAAAGGATAAGGCCCAAACCAATGCTCAAAAGCCTCCATCATCCGTCCTGCATCCATAAATTGTTTTTCGGCTTTCTCCAGATTGTCCCGCATCACATAATATTCCATGTCGAGAACGCCTTTTTCGCCCTGATATTTCTCTGAAAAATGGACATAGTCGCCAATGTTGATGTTCACCCCATAATCATTGATGGGGTTACTGACAAACCAATGGTAAGTTTTGGTTTGCCCTTTTGTTTCTGTTTTCCGCAACCGGCCATTGGAAATGTTCATCAGATTTTTTGGGACCGTCACGCTGATCAGCATGCTGTCTACCTCATCTGCAGGATGGTCTTTGCTTGGCCACCAGATACTCGAACCGATTCCTTGATTGGATGATGCGATGAAATGGTTTCCATTTTCATCTTTTTGCCAAGTAATCCCTCCGTCCCATGGCGGACGTACAGCTTCTTTAGGTTGGCCTTCATAAGAGATGATGACTTCTTCAAATGCACCCACAATCTGTTTTTTGGGTAGGCTAATTAAATGGGCGGCTCCCTCCTTTCGGATTTCAAGTTTTTGCCCATTTTGCTTTGCATCGATAATCCGTAAAGGTTCTTGCAGGTCTATCTGCAAGACTTGATGTGCTTTCTTTACCTGATAACGGACTGTATTGGTTCCTTTGATGGATTTGGTTTCAGGGAATACTTCCAAAGCAAGGTGGTAGTAATTCAGGTCCCACCATTCCCTTTCAGGTGTGATACTTCCACGAAGCGTATCTGCTCTGGTAAATTTTGTCTCTTGAGAATAAGAAAGAGAGGCTATTAAAAAAAGGAACAGCGTGGAAAGGATTTTTATGGATAGGTTCATAGGATGGAAATTAGCAAAGGGTTTTGGAATATCCATAATTTTATTTAAGATGGTCTTTGGGAATTATTTGAATAATTTGGTTTATTTTATAAAATTGGACCATTTCGGATAGGATGAAAATGTTTTTGAATTAAATTTCATCCGGAATATTTAACTTATTCCTTCAACTTCTTCTTTAAAGCCTCGCGATCCCATAATTCCACATGATTGGCTTCTGCAAGTTTTTCAGCTGCTTTAGTATATTTACTAGTGGTAATCACCAAAGCAATGTCGCATTTATAATATTTCAGAGAGGCTACAACTTGTTGGATAGCATCATTTCCAATTGTACCTACATACCTTTTTGCCTGAACACTGGTCTTTTCGCCAAGTTTTTGTAAAATTAGGTCACACCCTTGGTCATTTGAAATTTTGGTGGTTGTGACTTTGAATCCCCTTCTTTCAAAAAATGTTTTTAAAAAATTCTCAAATTCGACTCCTGTCATTTTATCTAAATCCTCAATAGCAGTTTTCCCTGATTTTGGGTCTTTGTTTTTGAGTTTTGATTCTAGCTTTTCTAACTTGATTTTGGTGCTAACTTCATTCAGAAGCTTTAACAAAGATTTTTCAGAAGTATAAAAGTATTTTCCACTAAAAAACCGCTTAATCAAATCTTTCTTTTGGATATAATCATCACCCAAATAATCTAAAATTACCCTAGCAAAATTCTCTTCGGTTCTGACTCGTGAAGACAAAATTTTCTTTTCAAAGATTTTGAATTCAGTTTCAGCCAATTCCTTTTCTATATAAGCTCCGAATTTTGATGGATTAATTTTAGAGAATTGGTTGTTTTCGACAATTGCCTTTAGCTTTCCTATTTCCTCAAAAATCCTATCAGGGTTTTTGTCCCAAGTTGCTATTTTTGTTTTGATAGAATTACTATTCAGTTCTTGGAAATTCTGCTCAATAAATTTCCGGATTAGTTTTTCGTTTTGGTTGCTGAGGTACATTGTCCTAAATTTTTCTACAAGCCCAAGATAAATCTTCTGGTAAAAAGAAACTAAAAACCCACTAAAAATACCTTTTGAATTTAAAGGATTAGATAAAAAAATCTTCTATGATCTCTCCTAATAAATTCCATTTTTTGAAATCCATTTTCTTCATCTGCATCATATCGTTTTTAAATAAAATCAACTCTACCCTAGAAACATGAATATTAATTCCAAAAGTGGAAATAACATTTATAAGGTTTTTACCAAACCTTTCACCTCTGTCAATTCTTTTTCATTTTAACCTCTCAGCCACTTCCCAATCTCCTCGCCAATTGTTAACAATGCCTCACTCTCTTCTTTGGTAAAATCATAAGGCACAGGCTTGGCGATGCCCAAGGTTCCATACAATTCCCCATCAAGTAACATCGGTGCAGCGATGGAACCTTCGACTTTGGTTTCCTTTGCGGCAGGCCTTGCCACTCCGGATGAATCTGTCTGCAGGTTACACATTTCGACAGGCTGTTTTCTTTCTGCAGCGATTCCTGCCATTCCTTTGCCGATCGGAATCACCGACATCTTTGGCAACAAAAAATCAGGAATGCCTTTCTGGGATTTAAGCATCAGAAAATTGGTCGATTTGTCAAGGGTGTGGATAGTTCCTGTAGTACAATCAAAAGCTGAGATGATGTTTTCCAACAATTCCTGCCAATTGATTTCGCCTTTTGTTTCTTTTATGGATTCGATGATTGATGCTGTCTTGTTCATTTGATTATTTTTCTAATTATATCATTAATTCCTTTACCGTTTTGCCGCTTTGCTAATGGGGGTTTTTCAGCACTAAACTTCAATAGATGCATAAAACTTGAATTTAGCATCTCACTTTCTTAGAATTACACCCTCCTCCCCTCTTTTGCAATACTGCTGTCAGCGGTAGAACTTCTATTCAAAATTAAGTATTTCTGTCGTGTCTCTAACTGTTGTTGTTTGTCCATAATTATCTAATTCGTACTTATAAATAATCGTGTTATTTTTAAAACTAAACTCGTCCTTGTCAGCTTCAATAGGCTTTTCAATATTATGTAACCTAAATGTTTTTCAAAAATATAGAGTTTAGGTTCTACAACTTCATATGAACAACAACTAGCCATAAAATCTTGAAATCTGTTATAGATTTTAATTGTCTCGGTTTTATACTCAGTTTGTTTTGGAACAATTGGAATTAATACAAGTGAAGATATTATTGCAGGTAAAATACCACCAAACAAAAAGAAAAGTCCTGTCAAAACGCCCGAAATAGCATAAAAAGAATAATAAATGGCTGTTTTCTTAAATGGTCTAAGTGTCGTCAAGAACAAAATTAGTCCTGTCAGGTATAAAATTATCTTTAGAATGAATGTCAGGTTTTGATTTAGTTTATACCCTGATACTAGTCCTATGCAAAAATTTATAAGCAAAAATCCAAGCAAATAGAAATGCCATTTTTCAAGTCTAATTTTTTTTATAAAGTCTTTCATTTTAATTCACTTTATTTCGCTTGGAGTCGTCCTATAGAATTACTGGTAACTCTCAATTTCACCTTTTACCACCTACTTCCGTCCCGTTCAGTAAACTTTCGCCTCAAAATTCACCTTCTTACCTTCCCCTTCAAAGCTGTTGATAAATGTAAGCTTTGCATTTTCTCCTTCAAATGTGATCCTGATGATTTCAGTGTGGGGACTTTCGATATACCTGAGCTGAAGTTCGATAGTATTCACATCTATCCAAGCATAACTTCCTGCGATTTTGAATGGAGCCAAGCCTACCTGTTGGTTCTGAGCAAAAGTAAAAAGATTTGGTCCTACTTTATCGGTTTCATCTTTGATCCATCTTCCCGATCCAAAAATCAACCTGTAAGTATTTGGGCCTTGAACATAATTCAAAAGACAAACCCCCTCCTGAAAGTTCAGAGAAAAAGAACTGATTTTATCCACATTTGAAGTTATGGTATAATTTTTTCCATTAATTTTTTTCTCCATCTCTGGATTGCTTTCGCTTTGCAAAGGAGTCAAAGAAAGCTTCTCCAATCTATCTTTCAACACTGAATCCTGATCGGATGAATCATCAAATGCAGATAGGAGATTTTCCCAGACCAAGTCAAGTAAACCTTGCAGGTCGTTGGTCTCTGAGGTAAGGATAATGACCGCATCTTTTTCAGGCAAAATCAAAATATATTGTCCAAAAGCACCGTCAGCACGGTAGGAATTGTGCCGGCTTCTCCACATCTGATAGGCATATCCTTGAATCCAATCATTAGAAGCCATTTTTTCTGGGGAAGCATTGGGTTCTTGCAAGATTTTCAAAGTGGTGGCTTCTTCTATCCATGACTCCGGTAGTATTTGTTTTCCGTTCCATTTCCCTTTTTGTAGGAACAATTGACCGAATTTGGCCATGTCTTCTGTCTTGACACGGATACCCCAACCCCCGGTTTGGATACCCTGTAAATCCGTCTCCCAGTCCAAGCCTGAAATGCCCAAAGGTTTCAATAACCTTGGTTCCAAATAGTCCAAGAGGGTTTGTCCGGTAACCTTTTGGATGATAGCAGACATCATGTAGCTCGCCGAAGTATTGTACAGGAATTTTGTGCCCGGTTCATTGGCAATCGGCATATTCAGAAAGGCTTCCACCCAATTTTCAGTGGTAAAAACTTCCTGATTAAAGCTTTTGTCATGCCCCACGCTCATAGTAAGCAAATCCTTGATTTCTAATTTGGCAAGGTTTGGACTGATTGTTTTGGGCAAAGATTCAGGAAAAAATGAAATGACTTTATCTGTTACTTTGAGTTTGTTTTCAACTACTGCGAAGCCAATAGCTGTGGCAGTAAAACTCTTGCTGACCGAATACATGGTATGCTTAAGTTCTGGCTTGTATGGATCCCACCATCCCTCTGCAATTACCTTTCCATGTCTCAGCACCATTAAGCTGTGGACTTCATGGTTACTTTTCTCTATAGCTTCGATAAAATTCAAAATCCCTCCGGAGGAAACTTGTTGGGCTTTTGGAGTACTTCTGGGAAGAGAACTTTGGGCAATTGCTGGAAGGTAAATCAGAAAAAGTATAAGGAAGAACGTGGTTATTTTCATTGTCAAGTTTGAGCGGTTTTTAATGGATTTTGAAGTATTGGAGATAAAAATACGCATATTTTCTTCAATGGGAATGAATAAGGTAATCAAACCATATCTCATCCACAATTTGATTTTGATTATTAGTTTAAATTTATATTTCCTTACTTTCCTTTTTCTAATTCTCTTTCAATTTCTTCCATATCACCTTTTAAAGCTTGACCGATGATGTCATTCCACCGGGATTGAACCTCCTTATCCAAGCCGTGTCTTGTCCTTGCATCATAGATTTCCTGCAGCTTGTTCATTTCTCTGTAAGAGTCAAAAAAAGCCTCATTCACTTCAGCTTCATAATTTTCAGGAGTAACTTCGAGGTTTTTCAACTTGTTGACCAACCTGTTGCCAACCACTCGGGTGATGTCAAAATGCTTTTGTTCGTGGTTCAATGAATAATCATTTTTCCCTTGGGTTTTTACCCAAGAAGATTCGGGTAACATATAAACTTTAACTTCTACAGGAAGTACCAAAACTCCATCCTCCATGAAGGGCGAACCTTCCATAGCCAAACTTGTAAAAATAGTAGCGTTGTATCCTGAGTTCCGATTGGGACTTTCCCTGAAGTCACTCCAAGTAAGTCTACGACCGGGATGATAAAAAACTGTATCCCTGTCACTTCTGTTCATTTTTTCCACTATTTCCAACCGGACAGTTTTTGCAAGTTTTCTATTGTGTGTAGCATGTTCATTTATCCAATCATTGATAAACACAATTGAATTTGAAATCCCCCTGCTTAAGATCTGATTTACTAAATCAGTTCGATGAATGGACCTTTGGTAAGTAATCCCAGCTTCATAATCCACCAAATGGACAGGTTCAAATGATGTTTTCAGGAAATATCCAAATTTGACTTTCAACTCCCCTGATGCAACCTTACTGCTTTGCAGTTTCTCATTAATGGTAAATTCCAGAACTTTCAATTGGATGGTTCTATCATTATCAGTTTTTTGGATTGAGTTTTTGTAAAAAATGCTGATTCCTCCTGCCAATCCATTTTTAATGATTGCTTTATTGGGTTGATTTTGAGCGATATATATTTTCCCAATTGAAGCCGATTCATCCTGATCGTAAATGACATCAGACAAATTGAAACTTGAATTTTCCAATATGATCTTGTTGGTAGAGTTTAAATCAAAAATTTTCTCTTGGGCAATTGAATACCGGCATAAGGTAAAAAGTAAAAAAGCTAAGGCTGAGAATTTTCTAGACATAACCACTTAACGCAAAGCTAAAAACAACAGTTCTGATTTAGAAAAGTCCAATCACCACCTCACAAAATGAAGAAGTCAGCCAAGGATATTCTTGGATGACTTCCACAATTTCTTGTTATTTAACTATCTAAACACCAATCACTTCTTTTCAAAAATCAATCTTGCATGGCCCATAATCTCCCTTTCGAAACAAACCCTATTCGGTCTAACCCTGAGAATTGCAAGCTGATGCCTGAATTCCTTGTCTGTGATCAATTTCGGAACTAGGGATGCAAACCAGAGGTATTTCTTCAAATTGAATTTATAAAACAGCTTGGTCCATTCTCGGTTGGTTTTGATATAATCGAGCCTGCCGTCACTGTAATAGGTATTTTTAAAAAACGGTTCAGCAGTTCTGATAATATGCTCATGCCCATATGCAATCCAAGAATCAGGATTATGCTTGAGAAGTAAAGCAAAAATATAGCTGTCGGAATCCTTGGGTGCATTGATATCGATTTTGTCAAAAGGAATCATGTTTTTTTCAAAAACCATGCTTTGCATGTAAAACTTACCTCCGGGATTGAGCAGGTTGGCTACATGTCTGAAATAATCTTCATAAACTTCATCCTGTTTTCCATTTAGATAGTCTTTAACAGAAGCCACATGCTCAAAACTCCCAAAGGCAGTAACTGCATCGAAAGTCCCGAAATCCTCAGGCTTTACAAATCTTGCATCCTTGATAAAGGCTTTTAAGCCATTTTCCCGACAGGCCTTTACCTGACCGTCTGAGAGATTTACCCCTATTCCGTCTGCACCGACAACATCACGCAAGTACTTCAGCCATCCGCCCCATCCGCATCCCAAGTCTAGGACTTTACTTCCCTTTTTTATTCCCAGCTCCTTGGTGACAAATTCGTACTTCTTAAGTTGTGCTTGCTCCAAGCTCATGGTATAATCCCCATTGTACATTGCATTGCTGAAATGTGCATTTTCCCCAAGACTTGTCCTTATGAATTTGTCTATGTTGGTATAGGTAAAATCCATTTCCTTTTTCTTATCCCACTCTTGACCTTCGCGCTCGGCGACACTTGATCCGATCCATTTTTTCTTTAAAATTTCCGGAGATACCTCTTTTGTTTCCATGTTGCTATAATTTTGGTGAAGAATCATTTGAAAAATAAAGTATTGGAAATCAATACCTTCCTTAAGTTAAGGTAAAAAAATCACTCTCCAAAATGAAGGAATTTAAAATAGTTAGGATAAACCAAGCAATCCGGGATTTCAGCAAAAAATCACATAACATCCAGATTATAAAATGAGGTCGCGTTGCCTCCAAAAAACAACTCCTGTTCGGAAAAAGACAGCTTTGAAAAGTATTCCCTAACAATTTTAAGAGTATTTTGATATGAAGAAGATAAAGTACAAACTGGCCAATCTGATCCATACATCAGTCTTTCTATCCCAAAAGCGTCTAAAACTATATCCAGATAAGGTTTGAAGTTTTCTTCTTTCCAATTATTCCAATCCGACTCTGTCACCATGCCTGAAACCTTGCAGAATACATTTTCAAGTGCTGCAATTTTTTTTATCTGCTTACTCCAGTTTGCAATTTCTTGTTTTTTGATTTTGGGTTTGGCGAGATGATCAATCACAAAAAGTTGATTGGGGAAAGATTTGGCTAAAGTAAAAGCATTTGGAAGGTGATCGGGATATATCAAAATATCATATGTAAAACCATATTGATTCAATTTGCTAATTCCATTAATGAAAGAAGGGTGAAGCATAAAATCAATATCAGGTTCATCTTGTAGAATATGCCTGAACCCCTTGATTTTTTGGAACTGACTATAATGATCCAAACGATCAATAATGTTATTTGACTGCAAGTCAACCCATCCGACAATACCTTTGATGAAATTATTTTGATGAGCAAAAGAGAGAAGAAATGAGTTTTCAGTTTCCGTTTGGCTAGCCTGAACAGCAATGCAACCATCAAATCCCGTTTCCTCCAAAATTGGTTTAAGATCGTAGGGTAGAAAATCTCTTTGGATTGATTTCATTGAATCATCCATCCAAGAATGAACCATTGGATCATATTTCCAAAAATGTTGGTGGCTGTCTATTCGCATTATGATTGTTGAAGTAGAATTATAACAGTTGTATAATTACTTCAAAATCCTCGGTTAAACAATGGTGGTCATATTTTTATATAAAAAGCAAAAAGTTTGAATAGGCAAACTTTCAAAAAACACAAAAAAAGAAGCCGAAGAAAATCTCCGGCTTCTATGCATTACAAATAAACCCTACTTTCCAAATTCAAAAACATGTTGGCCTCCTATAGCCAAAACTCTTCCTGTACCTATGGATGTTGATTCCCAATCCAATCCTAACCTCAAAGAAGTATCTGTCAGGTTTTGAATGGAAATTTCCAATCCGTCATTTCGTTTCATTTCTGTTGCCTGATCATTGTTGAATAACCATGTGCCGCTTGCAGGCCAAATAACCTTCCCGTTTGTCGAACTATAAGCGGTATTGGTGAAAGTCAGTGTCAAATTTTGGTAAACACTGGTCTGGTCTACTCCATCCACTGTTACTTTTGTAAGTTTCCAGGTCGTTGCTGTTAGTTTTTCCCTAGCAACATCCTGAGCGGAAGGTTGAGGGGTGGGATCATCTCCACAACCCGAAAGTGACAAGGCAATCAAAAACATCATGGATAAAACCATGTTGCTTATCTTTTTTTGAAAATATTGTTTCTTCATTTTTTCTTTGATTAGGTTGAAATTTGAGACTTTGTTTTCACCCAATCAAAGCCATCAATGGGCGATGATTGGGCAAAAACAGCTTGTCACTTATTTTTTGATGACTCTTAAAGGATAACTCTTATTTCCTTGCTGGATCCAAAGGACATAAATACCCGGTGAAAGATTCTGAACATTGGCTGAATAGATTTCATCATACAATTCAAATTCTATCGGGTTTGATCTTCCTGCCATATCGATCATTTCTGCACTTCGGATAGGACCATTAATTCCTTTTAGGTAGATATAATTTTCTGCAGGATTAGGATATACGGTCATTTCTTGGATTTTACCGATTTCTGCGCTATTGATGATCAAAGAAACCTCATCTGAAATTGTGCTTAGACAATCATCCACTTTAACCTGTACGGAATAATTTCCAAATGTGGTTACTACCAAAGTTTGACTAACAGCACCTGTGATTGCATTTCCATTCAAGAACCACTGATTGCCTGCAGCTGCACTTGAAGTTAATGTGACAGATTCAGTATTGGTACCTGAAACACTTATGGTCGGCTTAGCAGGATTGATACAGAAGCTTTGAGAAACAGGCTCTGCTGGTAAAAATTCATTGTTACCAGCTTGAGAAGCAGTGATAGTAGCCCTACCTGCTTTTGTCATAGTTGCCATGTTTCCATCCATAGTAATTTTGTCATCAGAGCTAGAATATGTTATTTCTAAGCCGGATGTGGATGATGCATTCATTGCAACAGGGGCATCACCTAGAGTTTTGGATGCAATTGCAGGAAATGTAATAACCTGAGATTTTAATTCCACTGCTGCACCAAAAGCCATGTCATCGAAGTAATATGTTTTTTCACCAGCCACAGCACCTGTAGTTCCAAAGTTGAAGAAGATAGAAGCTTTGTTGTAGTTGAAT
>NZ_JANSUY010000016.1 GCF_024741135.1 Aquiflexum gelatinilyticum | reverse complement strand
TGGTACTGGGGTTACACCCGGGAGAGTAGGCCGCCGCCACATTATTCAAAGCCTTTGGAGAATTCCAAAGGCTTTTTGTGTTTTATAGCCGCTCAACTTACCACTGTATTTTTCTGAACAACAAAGAAACAAAGGGGACAAAGACTTCAAAGACCGCAGTATAGTCGCCTCCACTTACGATCGCTATCTATGTTTGAAATGGAGCTTACCCTAGGTATAGATTCAATCTATACCTTTTTTTTAGTAGGATTTGCAATTCAAATAACCAAGAATTACCTTTCGTTTAACTAAATAGTCCAATTTCATCTTGATATCATCTTTGATAGAAGGAAAAAAAGGATATAGTTATAAAGACCACCCAGTCCAACACTAATTGCTATACTAGACCCGGAGGAGGGAAAATAAATTATGAATTGTCACATTAAGTTTATATTCCTATCAATCCATTTATTAATTGTTCAGATTTCATTTTCGCAAAAGACTGATATAACAAAAATAAATTTTCTTTCTCAAGAACGAACACCAGAGATAATCATTGATTATTTCGATAAGGTGGCGGATGGAAATTTTGACATAAAAGTATTCAAAGACCATCCTCAAATTTATAGCGATGGAGCTAGTGATGTGCTGATGATATATAAAGAAAGTGGTACTGGTTACTTGTACATCAACCAGACTGTTGAAACTACTATGGATAGTACAGATACACGCAAGGTGGAGTACTTTCTAAACAAAGAAGTGGTGGATAATTTTAAAACCGTTAAGAAATTAATTAAACTAAAGAAAAAAGATGTATTGTTAATAGATATAGATGACAGCCAAGAATTTAGCTTTGTTAAAGTTTATATCTCTGTGAAGTAGACTTCCCCACCGCAGGAGGATGAAAGACTTCAAATACCTCAATGTAGTCACCTCCACTTACGATCGCTATCTATTTTTTTTTAAATGGAGCAGGCGATAGGTGTAGATTCAACCTACACCTTTTTGTTTAGTAGAATTTGTAATTCAAATAACCAAGAATTACCTTTCGTTTGAGCGTTTGGTTTAAATAGTCCGTCATCGCAATACAATACTTAGCTGGGATAATGATGAAGAGATTAATGTCTATTTTGATTTTTATAATCATTTCAAGTTGTAATAATATGAGGAGTTTAAATTTTGGGGAAGATATAAATTACTTTGATGATGGTTTTATTGAACATTTTCCAAAAAAAATAAGATATCACAACTTATATCAAGCAATTTCTCAAAATATTTCAATTTCTCACCCTTATGTTTGGCTTAAATACTATCCTGATCAGACAGAACTAGATAGTATTGAAAATTCCGCAAAGGCATTATCTGTAGCAGTTTACAATTCAGAAGATAGTTGCCTCGTGGTTATTGATAAACATTTAACAGCTCAAAATTGGATTAAATATGATAAAAAAATCAGAAAACCGAGAAAAGTAGAAATTGGAGAACTAAATTGCTAAGAAGGAAAATATCCTGTCCCCAATTTTTTCAAAGAATGGATTTTTGAAACCAATTTGACTTTGACAAAACTGGAAGGGTATAAAATGTATGTGTTAGAATCCGAAAAAGGAATTTTTATGATTCCTGAGAAATTGCCAAATGGAGTATATACTCCCAAGGGTTGGGAACATGGCTATAGTAAGGGAGTTGCAATAAATAATGAAACAGGTGCTGTCATCTATTGGGCTGATATTTGGTAAAGAGATTTATTTTAGAAATATCTTTTTATACCCTTCAACTATAAAAAATTAAACTATATCCATCTGAGATTTTCCTCAGCTATGCAATCACCAACTCACCTCCACCATCACAGGAAAATGGTCTGAAGGGTATTTCATACCATAATTGTCTGTCAGGATTCCATGTCTCAGAACGGTGATATTTGGACTGACAAAAATATGGTCGATGATACCTTCGGGAAGTTTTTCCCAATTGAAACCATTGAATGTTCCCTGATTTCCGATTGAAGGTGTTTTTGAAATCAGCCTGCTGTCTTTCATATCAGAATTGTTAAGAACTGTCTGATACGCCGGATTGTCGGGCATGACATTGAAATCACCCATAAATACAACAGGAAGGTTTTCTGTATTGATTTCTTTGATTTTGCTGATCACCAATTTACTGCTCTCTTCTCTCGCTTTTTGACCGATATGGTCATAATGGATATTGAATATATAGAATTTTTTGCCTTCTTTATTTTCAAATTTCACCCAAGTGCAAACCCTATTCAACGCAGCATCCCATCCTTTTGAGGGCTTGTCCGGTGTTTCGGACAGCCAAAATGTGCTTTGATCCAAGACTTTTAGCTTTTCTGGATTGTAGAAAACCGCACTGAATTCTCCTTCTTTCCCGCCTTTGTCCCTGCCGACACCTACATATGGATAGCCCAATCCATTTTTGATTTCTTCAAGTTGATGGTACATCCCTTCTTGGGTTCCGATGATGTCCATTTTGTGAAATTTAATTTGATTAATCAAATGGGGCGCACGGTCCTTCCAAAGATTACCGATATCATTGGGATTGTCAAACCGGATATTATACGTCGCAATGTTCATGTTTTGGGCTAAGGAAAAGGTAACCGGAAAAGAATATGCTATAAAAAACAAGGCAACAAGAGAATAAACGCGAATTGAGGAAGGTATCATGGTCTTTGTAATTTTTGATTTCTAAATTTAGCAATTAAATAAAGGCCTTACCGAACCGTTAATAGAAACCGTTGTTATTATCTTAAAATTAAAAAATGAAGACCATCAACCCAAAAGACGTGTCGATTGCCCAATTCCACAGCTACCTGCTAGGTGCAGTGGCCCCTCGCCCGATTGCTTTTGCCAGCACAGTGGATAAGGATGGGAATGTCAATTTAAGCCCTTTCAGTTTCTTCAATGTTTTTGGTACCAATCCTCCTGTGTTGGTTTTTTCACCTTCCCGCAGGGTAAGGGACAACACCACCAAACATAGCCTTGAAAATGTATTGGAAGTGCCTGAAGTTGTCATCAACATCGTCAATTTTCCAATGGTAGAACAGATGTCTTTGGCAAGTACCGAATATGAAAAAGGAGTCAATGAATTTGTGAAATCCGGGTTTTCGGAAGCATCATCCGTTTTGGTAAAACCGCCAAGAGTGAAAGAAGCTCCTGTGGCTTTCGAGTGTAAAGTACTGCAAGTATTACCAATAGGTGAAGGAGGTGGATCGGCAAATTTGGTGATATGCGAAGTATTGTTGGCACATATATCCGAAGAGATTCTGGATGAAAACGGGCAGATTTCCCCGCATAAATTGGATGCTGTGGCAAGAATGGGAGGGGATTGGTATTGTAGAGCCCAAGGGGAAGCTTTATTTGAAATAGCCAAACCAATCAGGAATAAAGGCATTGGCGTTGATAATATTCCTCCACACATCAGGAACAGTTCCGTGTTGACAGGAAATAACCTTGGAAGATTGGGGAATTGTGAGCGACTTCCCGAACCCATCGAAATCCAACAATATTCTCAGGATGAAACGATACAGGAAATGAAATTAAGATTTAAAAATGATCCTGAAAGTTTTGATTTTCACCTTCACCAATATGCCAAAGAGGTATTGGAATCAGGGGATGTCCAAACTGCCTGGAAGATTTTGCTTCAAGAGCAAGAATAAAAAAAGGAGCGTTTAGCTCCTTTTTTTATTATCTGATAACGATGTCATACGGCATCCTGACCATCAAGCCTTCGTATTTTTTGACACTTTCTATCTGTTTGTAAATCGGATAAAAAGTTCCAAGCTGTTGTTTTTGATAGAATACCTGCACATCATTGGTAAACTCGCTTAGGAATCTTTCAAACCAAGGTCTTGTCTGAGGATAATAAACTACGCGGTAATCCTCAGCAACTCCGGCTTTTTCAGCAGCAATTTTGACCGCATCATCCAATCCACCCAAAACATCCACCAAACCATTCGCCAAGGCCTGATTACCTGACCAAACCCTACCCGATGCGACTTTCATGATTTCTTCTTTACTTTTGTTTCTCCCGTCCGCCACTCTAGTCAAAAAGATATCATATCCTTCCTCGACCTGTGCTTGGAAAATGTTTTTTTCCATTTCGGAAATCTTTCTTGTTGGGGTCAAAAAGTCTGAAAGTTCACCTGTCTTGACCACGTCTGTAGTGATTCCGAGCTTGTTGTTCAAGAGACCTTGGGCGTTGAACCACATCGCAAAAATCCCGATGGAACCTGTTATGGTATTTGGCTGTGCCACGATGGTGTCAGCGGCGGCAGCAATATAATATCCACCTGATGCGGCCACTTCACCCATAGAAGCGATGACCGGTTTTTCTTTGCTAGCCAAATCAAGCTCCCTCCAGATCACTTCAGAGGCCAAAGCAGATCCTCCGGGTGAGTTTACCCTCAAAACAATTGCCTTGACGTCTTTATTCTTTCTTGCATTTTTGATTTCTTCTTTGAATCTATCGGAAGCAATGACTCCTTCAGCTTTGCCGCTGACGATATCTCCTTCCGCTACGATTATGGCAATTCTGTTTTTGGAAGTCAGGTTTTTTGTCTTGGAAGCCCTGTTGATTCCGGTCATGTTGATGGTATTGATTTTATCTTCCTCACCCAGTCCGAGCTTTTCTTTCATCAGGTCAATCACCTGATCCTCATACCATAATCCGTCCACAAGTTTGTATTCCAAAGCATCGCTGAGCTTTCTGACCAACATCTTATTGTTGATCTCCGAAAGTGAATCCAAGGAAATACCCCTACTTTCGCTTATTTCATTCAAAGCAAAATTATTGAGGTCATTCAGAAAAGAAGCCGTCTGCATTCTGCTCGAATCACTCATTTTATCCAAAATAAAGGGTTCTACGGCACTTTTGAAATCTCCCACACGGAAAACCTGCGGCTCTATTTCAAGCTTTTCAAACATTCCTTTGAAGAATACCACTTCTGAAGCAAAGCCGTTGAATTCCATCAGGCCCGATGGGTTAATGTAGATGTCATCCGAAATAGAACTCAGAAAATAGCCTCCTTCAGTGTAATACTCGCCGTAACTCACAATGAACTTGCCGGAGGATTTGAAATCCTTAAGCGCATCTCTCAGTTCTTTGATTCCGGCCTGTCCGGCTGAAAATGTTCCGGCTTTGATAAAAATCCCTTTTACATTTTCATTTTCCTTTGCTGTTTCAATTGCCCTTTTTAATGAAGTAAGTCCGACTGTAGATACTCCTCCAAAAACGTTAAAGGATGAAAAATCAGGATCGTCCTCACTGCTTCTTTCGACTAGTTGACGTCCTTCGAGGTTCAATAAAAGTACGGTGTTTTCTTTCACATCTACATCACTTTCCGAGGAGGATGAAATGACCGCAATGATGCCGGCAAGAATAAAAAAACTCATTACCGAAAATATTAGCAAGCCAACAATGACTGCCAAAACGTTACCAAGAAATCTCATAATATTTAATTTTGATGGCTAAATTACTTCTTTTTTCTTTATGTTTATCCCAATACAAACCTTAACAGCGGAATGAATCAAGTGGTTTTTATATTAGGGGGGAATCTCGGTGACAGGTTAAGATTAATAGAGGGGAGTGTTGATTTGATGGTCTCTCATTTTGGTCCCATTACCCGCAAATCTTCCATTTTTGAAACCGCTGCTTGGGGTGGAAAATCTAACGGGAATTACCTCAATCAAGTTCTTGTGTTCAACACTTCATTTTTCCCTGAAGAGATTTTGGATGTTATTTTGGAGATAGAACTAAAAATGGGTAGAACAAGAGGAGAGAAGTGGGGTGACCGGACAATAGATATTGATATCCTTTACTTTGGCAATGAAAAATTCCAGTCCGAAAGACTTACTATTCCACATCCATTTCTACAGGAAAGAAGATTTGTTTTGGAACCATTGGCAGAAATTCTCCCTGATTTCGTACATCCCGTTTTAAACAAAACCAACCGAGAACTTTTAGAGAATTGTTTGGATAAATCTAGTGTGAAGATTTACACATAATGAAGAAGCCATCCCTAATTTGGAATGGCTTCCCATTTTTTCTTTCTATTTCAATTAGTTCAATTCAGTTTCTTGAGAATTCAATTAACCAATTAACCAATTAACCAATTAACCAATTAACCAATCCCCAACTTTAAATGCTGCTGACTTCGGCTTCTTTGTGGATTTTTTTAACCAAACCCTGAAGTACTTTCCCCGGACCACATTCCACAAAGTGAGTTGCGCCGTCCGCCACCATATTTTGAACAGACTGAGTCCATTTGACCGGTGCGGTCAGTTGGGCAATCAGGTTTTTCTTGATTTCTTCTACATTGCTTACACCTGATGTGCTTACGTTTTGATAAACAGGGCAGCTTGGTTGATGAAAAGTCGTAGACTCTATGGCTTTTCGAAGTTTCTCGCCGGCAGGTTCCATCAATGGGGAATGAAATGCCCCTCCGACAGGCAAAGGCAGTGCTCTTTTTGCACCGGCTTCTTTCATTTTTTCACAGGCTATTTCTATTCCTTTGTTTGTTCCGGAGATAACCAATTGCCCGGGACAATTGTAATTGGCAGGAACGACAATTTCCTCTTTGATCGAAGCGCAGATTTCTTCAACTTTTTCATCTTCAAGGCCCAAGATAGCGGCCATTCCGGAGGGATTGATTTCACAGGCTTCCTGCATAGCAAGTGCCCTTTGGTAAACCAATTTTAAACCATCCTCAAAGGCTAGAGTTCCATTGGCTACCAAAGCGGAAAATTCTCCCAAAGAGTGACCTGCCACCATATTTGGACTGAAATCAAGAGATGTTTTGGCGAGAATTACTGAATGCAAAAAGATGGCCGGCTGGGTTACTTTGGTCTGTTTCAGTTCCTCATCCGAACCTTCAAACATGATGTCAGAAATCCGGAAACCCAAGATTTCATTGGCTTTTTCGAAAAGCTTTTTAGCATCTTCATTGCTTTCATACAGGTCTTTTCCCATACCTGAAAACTGTGCGCCCTGTCCAGGAAAAACGTATGCTTTCATAATTTGCGGTTTATTTAGGTTAACAAAGGGCAAATATATCAAAAAAAAATGGCCTGAGGTTTAGGCCATTTCTTGAAAGTATCTGATATATCCGGTTAAGAATTTACTTCTGAATGATGGAAATCTCCCAAATTATAAATTTCCATGATGTCTTTTAATATCGCTTGAAAATCAATGTTTAGGTCTATCAACTTACCCGTTTTAATATCAAAAACCCATCCATGAACCTTCAAGTCTCTTTCTTTGATTGCTTTTTGAACAGCAGCAGTTTTTATGAGATTGACACATTGTTCCTGCACGTTCAGTTCTACCAGCCTGTTGTATTTCTCATTTTCATCTTCAATGGCAGTCAATTCCTTTTTATGAATGCGGTACACATCCCTGATATTTCTTAGCCAAGGATTAAGGATCCCGAGATCTGCCGCATTCATTGCCGCTTTGACCCCACCACAGAAATAATGGCCGCAGACTACCACGTGGTTTACTCCAAGGTTATTGACAGCATAGTTCAAAACAGACATCACATTGAGGTCAATGCTGATCACCATATTTGCGATGTTCCTATGGACAAAAACCTCCCCAGGTTGAACTCCCATCAAATCCTCAGCGGTAACCCTGCTGTCAGAGCAGCCTATGTATAAAATATCCGGGTTTTGTCCTTTGGACAAATCTTCAAAATAGTTCGGGTCAATCTCAAGTTTTGAGGTGATCCAGTTTTGGTTGTTTTCAAAAACTCTGCTTATATCCATTTTTTTTAAATAATTACAATGAATGATCTTTTTCAAGATAAAAAGAAAACTTTATAGCGTCGGTTATTTTTTAACGTTTCGGTAAAATTTCAATTTGAAAATCACAAAAATTTCTCCCTTTCCATTGAATTTGGGATTCTACAGGTTTGTTTTTTACCAAACCATTTATACCTGTTTTTTGCAATCCAATCATATATCGGATCCCGAATAACCGATGGAACAATGTTAAAAACATACAAAATTGGCCAAAATCCCCCTAGGTTTTTGGTAATTTCCAGTGCTGCTTTGCTTTTATAAAATACTTCATCCCCTCTGAGCAAAATGATAGAATCAATATAACCCTCATTTATTTTATAATCTTTTAATATTGATTTGGTCGCATTATCCTGTAATGCCCCAAACTTAAAGCGGTCATTTTTGTCCCTGCGGATAACAAAATCGACGGCGCTATTGCACAAATTGCAAACGCCGTCGAAAAGAATAATGTCGAACCTATCTTGGATTCTCATCGGATGATTTGAACTGTCCCTTTGAATTTTTCCTCTTTCCTGGCAGGATCCAAAACATCATATTTGACAGTTGCAGTGTAGAAATAGGTGCCTGATGGCAATTCGTTGTTGTTTTTATCAGTACCGTCCCATCTGATGTAGATGTCATTTTCATTGGAAGAGAGGCTGTTGTAGTTGAAGACCTCAACACCCCATCTGTTGACGATAAATATTTCGACTCCCAATACGAATCTAGGACATTTGGAAAATGGATTGTCGAAGGCCATGAAAGTCTCGTTGATTCCATCTCCGTTTGGCGTAAAGGCATTTGGGAGAAAATAACTTGGGCAATTGTCTACACAGACAATGTTGCTTGGTTCGCTTTCATTTCCCGATCTATCCACCGCAGTAATATAATAGCACCCTCTGTAATTGGGAAGATCCTGAATAAGGGCATCTCTTTCAAAGGCTGAGTAGGTTCCGACCAAATCGAATTGTCCATCTTCCCCTTCTGAAGTAAAGTATAACCTAAATGCGCTCAGTTCATCATCACAGACTCCGCTAAAATCAGGTTCCCAACTGAGTTCATGCTCAAAAGTATTATTGCCACAGCCTTTGTCCGCCAAGTACTCTGTACATTCCGGACCTTCAAAGACTAACACAGGAGGACAAGGCAACCGATCATCATCAGGTCTGGCACAGATTACTTGGGATTTGTTTTCCAAAGGATATTCTATCAGATCTACATTATAGGCGCCTTTTGTGATCACGTAATAGCAATATTCTGTATCTTTTTTCAAAGTTACGCCATTATGTCTTCCATCATCGAAGTAGGTAAAACCTGCAATGGTAGGATCAACTTCCGCTATCAACTCAAAGGTATTTTCATCCAAAGCATCAGGATCATTCCTGTTTCGGTATACTTCATGTTTGTATTGGGAAATAGAATTGTTCCATGGTGTATTGAATAGCCACTTTAACTCAATTGCTTCATTGATGATCACCAAATCCAATCTTACCGAAGAAGCAGAACTTGAACTGTCTATAGTGGTATTATTTTCTTTTAGAATGACCTTATAGTTATATACCAGATTTTCAGTATTCAAACCTGTATCTGTGAAGGAAGTATCTGAGGTACTGATTACCGAAACCCTATTTTGGCTTCCTGTAAAGCCATTGTTCCTCATCAACTCATAGGTGAAAGGACCTGGGAATTGGGTTCTGTCTATGTCATAAGGAGGAGTCCATTTCACAAAAATCTGACCTGATTCGGTGTCAGTGGCTTCCACGCTGACATTGGTAATCAATGGGACATCGACATCAATGGTTATACAGATTTCTTCTGATACAATACTTTCACCGGATCTTGGACTTGGGAATGCCGCGACCAACCTGTAGCAATAGGTATTCCCTGGAGCAAGACCATCTCCCATATTGGTGTCCAGAAAATCGAAAGTAGCCATGTCCGTTGTCCCTACCAACTCATATCCGGATCTTATTCCTGTCTCACAGGAGTCCGGTTCATAGGGATCGGAATTGATTCTTCTCCAAACCTGCATGGTTTGGGCTGAGCTGCTACAAGAGTATGGTGCCCATTCCACGTTGACAGCCCTTCCTTGTTGTTGTTCGATATTGTCTAGAACAGGAGGCGGGCCGATTACTTTGATATTCCAAGTTTTGATATCCACCAAGGCAGGGCCTGATCTAGGCTGATCAGTGATTCTAATCCTTACCTGATAATCTCTTTCTCTGATATGACTACAGATAGTTTGCCATTCAAAATTGATCACGCCCGGAGTAATCTGGAATACTGATTCCGGAGTATAGGTGGCCGGCGAACTCAAAATTTCTACAGGATCTCCAAAAACCTCAATTTTGATCGGGTCCCCATCAGGATCAGAACCTTGGATAATTTCTTCTATTTTGGTACCTGCGACCACACATAGGTCATCGGGAAGAATCAATACCGGCCGGTTGTTGTTGGAGTTTTCGATGATAATCTGCATATCCCTCACCACATAGCCTATGATTTGCCATTCCCCGGCGATTCTACGCCATTCATTGATCCGGAATGCCACATTATATTGTCCTGCAAGGCCCGGTGCATCCCAGACCAAGTCCCCGGTGATGGGGTCCACTGTCAAAAATGGGTTTGGTGAACCATCTTCTCTATTAAAGCTGAATTCTGAGGTAGCAGGACTTCTGTAATTATTGACAGGTCTCTGGAAATTCTGTTTTGGAATGTCAAGGCTGTATGACAAGCTATCCCCATCAGGATCAAAAGCACCGGGATTATGAATAAAACGCCTATTGACAGCTCCATTATCTACCGGGGGAATAGTCAAAACAGGCGAATTGTTCACACCGATAAAAGGATCAATGGTAATCTGGGTTTCTACATAAAATGGAGTCTCCACCGAATTGTCCATATTCAGTGTAAGGTCATTTCTATTGAATTCCCTAAACCAAATGGTATATTTTCCGGGTCCCTGAAATGTATGCTCAATAACAAAGGTGTTTTTTTCGATTTGATTTCCTAAAGCTTCTACCAATTGAAAGTCACTTTCTGTATTGAGACTTACTTCTCTTCCATCACCAAAATTGATAAAGCCAGGTCCAAACTCCACGCTTGATCTGGTATCAGTATAACCTACAACAGTGATTTTATAGGTCAATGTCTGTACCGATACCCGCTCTGCGGTGATCTCACCTGCTCGGATGTGAGTGGCATATGCCTGGGTGACAGAAAGGATTAAAATACAAAGGGAAAATAAAAATGAATATTTAAATCTCATGCAGGTAGAATTTGATCATCAAGTTATACGAAAATAAATAAATCAGGACGAAATTTTTCACTTAAATCAAACAATAAAAATAAACATATGGTTAGAGTAATGTCCTAATAGACCAAAAATAACAGCTTAAAAAAGTCTATTTAGAATAATTTAAAATAAGTTCAATCGATTGCTATTGGATTGTTTGCTAACCTTTCCAAATGTAAATTTGGCACCGAAGTTTAAAAACCTATTTTCAATCGAACACTTAAGAAAAATCATATGAGTTGGGTATCAAAAACCTTAAGCAGCACCTTGGGCAGAAAATTACTTATGGCCCTAACCGGTTTGTTTCTAATATTATTTTTGGTTGTCCACTTGATTGGTAACCTGCAGCTATTATTGCCGGATAACGGCGAATCCTTTAATCTTTATGCTGATAGCATGGCGCATAATCCGCTTATCAGGGTGGTTTCTATAGGCAACTTCGCATTTATTCTTTTGCATGTAATCTATTCTATAATACTGTCCAAACACAACAAAAATTCAAGACCTGTTGACTATGCAGTAAGTAAAGCATCAACAAGTAGTACTTGGTCTTCGAGGAATATGGGGATTCTTGGGACTGTGATCCTGATTTTCTTATTGGTTCACCTCAAAGGGTTTTATTACGAAATCAAATTCGGTGAAATGCCAATGGTTGATTATGAAGGAGTGACTTACAAAAATGTCTTTGCGATAGTTGCAGCGGCATATTCAAATGTTTTGTATGTTGTCTTTTATGTGATCGCTATGGGTTTTCTAGGCTTTCACCTTTCTCATGGTTTTTCAAGTGCCTTTCAGACGCTTGGTCTAAACCACGTGAAATATTCTCCCTTGATCCAAAAAGTAGGTTTTGGCTTTGCAATTGTAGTTCCGGCCCTATTCGCCTTGATTCCTATTATGATGTACATCCAATCCCTTTGATCGGATGTGAATTGAAATGAATGTAGAAAATTAAATCTGACCTAGATGATACTTGATTCTAAAATACCTGAAGGCCCATTGGCAGAAAAATGGACCAAACATAAATTTAATGTGAAGTTGGTCAACCCGGCCAACAAAAGGAAATATGATGTCATTGTTGTGGGGACAGGTTTGGCAGGTGCTTCGGCGGCTGCTTCTTTGGCGGAGTTGGGATACAATGTCAAAGCGTTTTGTTTCCAGGACAGTCCTAGAAGAGCGCATTCAATTGCCGCTCAGGGTGGAATCAATGCTGCCAAAAACTATCAAAATGATGGGGACTCAGTATACAGATTGTTCTACGATACTGTCAAAGGCGGTGATTACAGGGCAAGAGAAGCCAATGTTTACAGGTTGGCTGAGGTTTCTGTAAAGATTATTGATCAATGTGTGGCTCAAGGTGTTCCATTTGCACGTGAATATGGAGGATTGCTAGCCAACCGTTCATTTGGGGGGGCACAGGTTTCCAGGACTTTTTATGCAAGAGGCCAAACTGGTCAGCAGTTGCTTTTGGGTGCTTATTCGGCATTGAGCCGTCAGGTTGCCAATGGCAAAGTGAAATTATATCCACGAACTGAAATGATGGATGTGGTGACTATCGATGGGAAAGCAAGGGGAATCATCACCCGTAATCTGATCACAGGTGCCATCGAATCTCACTCAGCACATGCGGTTTTGCTTTGTACAGGTGGATATGGAAACGTTTTCTTCCTATCTACCAATGCCATGGGGTCAAACGTCACTGCGGCATGGAGAGCACATAAAAAAGGAGCCTTGATGGCAAACCCGTGTTTTACTCAGATTCATCCGACATGTATTCCGGTTTCAGGAGATCATCAGTCCAAATTGACCTTGATGTCCGAATCTTTGAGAAACGATGGAAGAGTATGGGTACCTGCTACTCAAGAAACAGCTGAAAAACTTAGAAAAGGCCAAATCAAGGCTAACGATATCAAAGAGGAAGACAGGGATTATTTCTTGGAAAGAAAATATCCTTCTTTTGGTAACCTTGTGCCAAGAGATGTGGCATCACGAAATGCAAAATATGTTTGTGATGAAGGAAGAGGAGTAAATGAAACCGGAGAAGCTGTTTTCTTGGATTTCAGAGATGCCATCAAAAGAGACGGGAAAGACATCATCAGTGCTAAGTATGGCAACCTTTTCG
Source organism: Aquiflexum gelatinilyticum (assembly GCF_024741135.1). GTDB lineage: Bacteria > Bacteroidota > Bacteroidia > Cytophagales > Cyclobacteriaceae > Cognataquiflexum > Cognataquiflexum gelatinilyticum. The sequence continues at coordinate 15,772 of NZ_JANSUY010000016.1, read as the reverse complement.
ATATGTATCAGCAGATAACCGGAGAAAATCCCTATGAAATGCCGATGATGATTTATCCTGCAGTCCACTATACAATGGGAGGACTCTGGGTAGATTATAATCTCATGACCAATGTCCCTGGCTTGTATGCTTTGGGTGAAGCCAACTTCTCTGACCACGGAGCAAACAGATTGGGAGCATCTGCCTTGATGCAGGGACTTGCCGATGGATATTTTGTGATCCCTTATACTATCGGTGATTATTTGGCACAAAATCCTGCCGGAAAAATCGGAACAGACCATCCGGAATTCCAAAAAGCAGAGAAAGAAATCAAAGATAGAATCCAAAAGCTTCTGAGCATAAAAGGTCAAAAAACAATAGACCATTTCCATAAGAGATTGGGCAAGATTATGTGGGATTATTGCGGAATGGCCAGAACCGAAGAAGGTTTGAAAAAAGCCAAAGCAATGATAAAAGAACTGAAAGCAGAGTTTTGGTCTAATGTCAATGTACTTGGTGACAATGAAGAACTCAACCAATCCCTTGAAAAAGCACATAGGGTTGCTGATTTCATTGAATTAGGGGAACTGATGGTCGATGATGCCTTGAACAGAAATGAATCTTGTGGTGGACACTTTAGGGAAGAGTACCAGACGCCTGAAGGTGAAGCTTTAAGAGATGATGAAAACTTCGCTTATGTAGCAGCTTGGAAATATCTGGGCGAAGGTCAGGAAGAAGAATTGGTCAAAGAACCATTGATCTTCGAAAATGTAAAACTGACCCAAAGAAGTTATAAGTAAACCAGACGCATTAAACTCGTTAGAGATATGAATTTAACTTTGAAAATCTGGAGACAGAAAAACAACTCCGACAAGGGGGGATTTAAAGACTACAAATTGGGAGGAATATCTAAGGATATGTCCTTTTTGGAAATGCTTGATGTACTCAATGAAGAACTATCCGCAAAAGGAGAAGATCCGGTACATTTTGACCATGATTGTAGAGAAGGTATCTGTGGCATGTGCTCGCTGTATATCAATGGCAAGCCACATGGCCCTCAGCAAACCACCACTTGCCAACTTCACATGCGTTCTTTCAGTGACGGGGAGACCATCACCATCGAACCATGGAGAGCAAAGGCTTTTCCTGTTTTGAAGGATTTGGTTACTGACAGGTCTGCCTTTGATAGGATCATACAGGCAGGTGGGTATGTTTCGGTGAATACCGGTGGTGTTCCTGATGCCAACGAAATCCCGATTCCTAAAACTATTGCTGATATGGCAATGGATGCCGCTCAATGTATAGGTTGTGGTGCTTGCGTAGCTGCCTGCAAAAATGCCTCTGCCATGTTGTTTACTTCTGCCAAAGTTTCTCAGTTGGCTTTGTTGCCACAAGGACAGGTAGAAAGAAAAACAAGAGCGGAAAAAATGGTTGCACAGATGGATGCCGAGGGATTTGGTGCTTGTACCAATACCGGTGCCTGTGAAGCTGAATGCCCAAAAGGAATCAGTATTACCAATATCGCCCGAATGAACAGAGAATATTTCTCTGCTGTAGTAAGCAGTCAAAACGTTTAATTCCAAAAATAATAGAACAAAAAAAGCCGGCTTGTCCGGCTTTTTTTTTGCATTTTTCTTTCCTAACATCGGTGAAATTATATGAATTCTTTCTTTTGGACTAAATTAATTATTCGTATCTTTGAAAAATGAATTTAAATAGATTTTTTATTAGATATTAAGGAAAGGAAAGAATGCATTACATTGACCTCGGCATTTTTGTCGGGTACATGTTACTGATGCTTGGAGTAGGGTATTATTTCATGCATCAAAACAAAAATCAAGACGATTATTTTGTAGGAGGAAGAAACATCGGAAGCTGGCATATCGGCCTTTCGGTAGTGGCTACTGATGTGGGTGGAGGATTTTCGGTTGGACTGGGCGGACTTGGGTTTGTCATGGGAATATCTGGAAGCTGGATGTTGTTTACCGGTTTATTAGGAGCTTGGCTTGCAGGTGTATTTTTAATTCCACGAATCAAACAGGACAAGGCTTTTTCAGGTTTTTATACCTTTCCTCAGATTTTTGAGCATTTATTTTCCAAGAAAGTCGGACTAGTAGCTGCATTCATTTCCCTGATTGGGTATTTGGGTTTTACCTCATCACAGCTGCTTGCCGGGGCAAAACTAGCCTCAGGTACATTTGTAGACCTTTCTCTCACCCAATCACTTATTTTCATGGGAGCTATCGCAGTCATTTACACTGTCTTGGGAGGCCTTAAGGCTGTAATTTACACAGACACTATCCAATGGATTATCCTTATGTTGGGGTTTATTTTCATCGGATTACCGACTGCTTATTTTCATGTCGGCGGATGGGAAGTTATCCAAGCAACTTTGCCACCTGAATTTTTTAGGTTGGATAATCTGAGTTGGCAGGACTTTGCAAATTGGGGAATCACAATTCTGCCTATTTGGTTTATTGGAATGACACTTTATCAACGGATTTTTGCGAGTCGGGATGTCAAATCTGCCCGAAAAGCTTGGTTCATCGCAGGACTTTTCGAATGGCCAATAATGGCTTTCATGGGAGTTGCTTTAGGATTGCTATCAAGAGTTGCCTTTGAACAGGGCTTGTTATTTGTGAGTACGGAAATGATGGATCCTGAAATGGGAATTCCGATTTTACTCCGTACCATTCTTCCACCCGGAATATTGGGATTGATGATGGCTGCTTATTTTTCAGCGGTGCTGTCTACCGCAGATTCCTGTCTGATGGCAGCTTCAGGTAACCTTACGACCGATATTTTTGGTAAATGGATGAAGTTTAAAAATGAAAAAATTCAGATGAGATACAGTCAGCTGTTTACTTTAATTCTTGGGATTTTGGCATTGATTATTTCCCTTCAGATGACCAATGTTTTGGAATTGATGTTACATAGTTATGCTTTTATGGTATCAGGGCTATTTGTTCCCATTATTTTTGGTTTGTTTACCAAAAATAGAAACCCCAATGCAGCATTAGCCTCAATGATCTCAGGCGGTATCGTAACACTAATCTTAGGTATATTCAAAATTCAACTTCCTTTGGATCTTGATGCCAACTTCTATGGAATTATCACGGCTTTGGTGACCTATTTGATTGTCTCTCAATTAAGAAAACCAACTAACCAAATCAAATCAAAAACTTATGCTTAAAATCGAAATCCTTTCCACATTTGACCAAGCCACTTATTTGCAGAAAAAAGAAATTGCTGATTTTCTTTTTGTCCAATTGGAGCAATACGGTGATCCTATTAATCAGATTTTAAAATGTTTGGATTACGCTTTGGATCAAGCCGGGGATAAAGGCGGATTTGTGGTTATGGCAAGAGATTCAGGACAAATTGTGGGTGCGGTTGTGGTAAATAAAACCGGAATGTCAGGTTATATCCCGGAAAATATCCTTGTCTATATCGCAGTAGATGCCTCACAGCGGGGAAAAGGAGTCGGAAAAACTTTGATGAAAACCGTCATCGATTTAGCACACGGAGATATTGCCCTGCATGTGGAGCCGGATAATCCTGCCAAAAAACTCTATGAAAAATTTGGGTTTTCCAATAAGTATTTAGAAATGAGGTTAAAAAAATAAGATGGCATTTTTGACATTAAATAGAACCAAACTTCAAGAAAATTTCACTTACCTCAATGAAACCTTTGAAGAAAACAACATCTCTTGGGGAGTTGTATCCAAATTACTTTGCGGTAACAGGAGTTTTCTTAAGGAACTAATAGCTCTTGGGGTAAATGAAATACATGATTCTCGGATCAGTAATCTTGCGAAAGTCAAAGAAATTTCCTCAGATATTCAGACTGTTTACATCAAACCTGTTTCAAAAAGGAATATTCCCAAAATGGTCAAGTATGCGGATGTGAGCTTGAACAGTGAACTGAATACCATCAGGTGGATTTCGGCGGAAGCAAAAAACCAATCAAAAAACCATAAAATCATCATTATGGTCGAGACAGGTGACTTGCGTGAAGGAGTAATCGGTGATCATATTGTTGATTTCTACGAACAGATTTTTGAGTTACCCAATATTGAAATCATTGGACTTGGGACTAACCTGAACTGCCTCAATGGTGTAATGCCGTCTTCTGATAAACTGATTCAACTTTCCCTTTATAAACAGATTATTGAATTGAAATTCAATAAAAGGATCCCTTGGGTCTCAGCCGGAACCTCCGTCACCATACCAATGATCAAAACTCATCAGTTACCTAAAGGCATCAATCATTTTAGAATTGGGGAGACACTTTATTTTGGCGTGGATCTTTTTGAAGAGAAAATAATTCCGGGCATGCACGGCGATGTATTTGAACTCAATGCGGAAATTATCGAAATGCAAGAAAAATCCTTGTTGCCTACCGGAACATTGGCAGCGAATCCACAGGGTGAAATCGTGGAAATAGACGAAAGACTATATGGAAAGACTTCTTTCAGAGCAATTTTAGACATAGGATTGCTGGATATAGATCCTAAATACCTCATTGCCAAAGATGACGAATTTGAAATTTTAGGGGCAAGTTCAGATATGCTTATCCTCAATTTAGGTAAGAATCCAAAGGGATATAAAGTCGGCGACCTGATCAAATTCAACCTTAAATATATGGGAGCTTTAGGGATAATGAACTCAAGTTATGTGGATAAGGTGATCATAGCCTAACATAAGTACTAATTACTTTTTAATGGTTTTAGGGTTTCTTTGGCATGGTATTGGCAAATTTCTCTAAACCAACTAATATTTAGACTTATGAAAAAAATCACATTAATTTTCGCTTTTGCAGCATTGATTTCCCTTCAAAGTCAAGCCCAAGATACCGACAAAAAAGGAGGTTTTGGATTGAGAGGCGGCGCGAGTTTCTTCAATTTTGGAGGAGATGATGCGTCAAGTAATGATTATTCAAACAGAATAGGTTACCATTTAGGATTATACAATTCTTTATTTATTGGAAACTCCTTTGCAATAGAACCCGGCTTATTTTATTCTGTCAAAGGGACTCAAAATGATGATTTCGCAAATTCCAGGGCTATTCTCAAATATGTCGATGTTCCTGTTCTATTTAGATTTTACCTCAGTGAGGGCCTCAATATATTTGCAGGACCGCAATTGTCATTCCTTACATCCTCAAAATTTGAGGGGGATTTATTCGGATCTACTATCAGTTTTGACACCGAATCGGTAAGCAATTCTGATTTCGGTGTTTTGGTGGGATTGGGTTATAATCTCCCCAAAGGCCTGAATCTACAAGCTTCTTACAATTACGGACTGAGTCCAGTCTTCAAAAACAGCAATGTAGATGTGTATAACAGAGGTTTCCAAGTTTCTTTGGGTGTAACCTTCTAAAGAGGTTATTTCAATCAATAATTCCGCACCCCTTCTTAATTTTGAAGGGGTGTTTTTCTTTTTTAATATTCATCATTGATTTCTATCCAATAGCCATCCGGGTCTTGTACATAAATCTGTTTGATGCCATCCGGTCTGATATTTATTTTGTTTTTGTTTCCAGGCCAATCTTCAAATTCTACCTTTTGTTTTTTAAGATTGGAAATGATCAAATCCATATCGGTGACACTAAAGCAGATGTGGTTGATTTTATTGATCGTGACAGGTTCCCAAGGTGCTTCAATGAGGTGGAGAGAAAGGTTGTTTCCAATATTTAACCAAGTATGTAATCCGTCTTTAAACGGTTCTTCGATTTCAGGAAATTCAAATATGTTTTTATAAAAATCAGTACTTCTCTTTAATTCTTTTACATAGACTGCGATATGCGTGATTTTTGTTTGTTGGGCCATAAGATTTGGTGCGATAATGGTCATTAGGAAAAACAAAAATGGAATAGCCGGCTTTTTCATAGGAGTTTGGGTTTTATTGATTTGAATTTACTTTTTTTTGAAAATTATCCTCGCTCGGGTAAAGCAGAATGGAATTCAAAAAAAAATGGGGCTTTTAAAGCCCCATTTTAAAGTTAATTTTTATTATTCCAATTCATTGGTTTTTTCTTTAGATGAAAAGGCAAGTTTTTCTGCTTCTTCAAATAGTCCCAAAGCTTGGAGATAGACCTCATTGATGTCATTGATTACCATATAAAAGGCATTGTCATCATATATTTGCCTTCCCATGTGGGCCTTTAGGAGGATCTTGAGATAATTTTTTGACTTGTTAAAATCCTTTTCATCAAATTTGACTTTATTTCTTTCACCGACCTTAACCAATGTCTGCAACATCTCTTCTGATACTTGGTATTTTTTGTAGTAGTCTTCGAAACTCATGCCATCAAACTTTTTCTTGTTTTTATCTAGGTAGTCTAAAATGAATTCTCTGGCGGAATCTGAATTAAATAATCTGTTGACATAAGCACTTGCCATTGTAGTATCTAGTGGAACAAAGAAGTCAGGCATAATGCCACCTCCACCATATACAGATCTGCCTGAAACGGTCTCATACCTCAAACTGTCATTGAACTTGATACTGTCAGCTGAGAAAAATTCTCCATGCTCAAATCTGTTTGAAAAATCCCTACTGTAATCTTCATCAGTTCCATAGGGCTTTTGGATTGAACGTCCTGAGGGGGTATAATACCTTGCAATGGTAAGTCTTAATTCTGCTCCATCAGAAAGGTCAATCGGCATTTGTACCAATCCTTTTCCAAAAGATCTTCTTCCTACAATCAATCCTCTGTCATTGTCCTGCAGTGCACCTGCCACAATTTCTGATGCAGAAGCACTTCCTTCATTGATCAAAACGATCACAGATCCATCCTCAAACAAGCCAGGTTTGACAGCGTATGCTTTTTGGTTGTACCTGTTTAATTTTCCTTTTTGTGAAACTATCAGTGAGTTGGAATTTAGAATTTCGTCTGCAATATTGATAGCGGCACCCATATACCCTCCAGGGTTGTTTTGAAGATCAAGGATGAGTTTTTTCATTCCCTTTTCTTTCAGTTCGCTAACAGATTTTTTGAATTCTTCATGGGTGGTTGCCCCAAACCTCGTTACCTTGATATAGCCAACCTCATCATTTACCATATAGGTAGCGTTGATGCTATATTGTGGGATTTTATCCCTGATGATATCATAAGGGATCAGGTCCTTCTGATTTTTCCTTTTGATTTCCACTTTTACTGTGCTGCCCCTAGGACCTCTCAACAAATCAAAAACATCACGGTTGGTAATGCCTGTACCTGCTACAGTTTTGCCATCTACATTGATGATTTGGTCACCTGATTGGATACCAAGTTTTTCGGATGGACCTCCTGTCAGTGGCGCTACCACATAAATGGTGTCCCTGATAATTCCGAACTCCACACCGATGCCATCAAATTCCCCATCTAACTCGGATTTGGCCAAGGTAGCATCCCTAGCAGGTATGTAGGTAGAGTGGGGATCAAGCTTTTCCAGCATCTTTTCAATCCCAAATTCAACAAGTTCATTGGTGTTGACACTGTCAACATAATCCCTGTTGATATAAGTGATTATCTCCTGCAGCTTATAAATGGCTGCTTTGAGGTCATTTGTATCACTCTTTGGTTCTGCAAATGTGGCTCCTATCCAGATGCCTGCAGAAATGGCTAAAGCCAATATCAAGGGCAATCTAATCTGTTGTTTTGTGTTTTTGATTTCGCTCACGATATCCTCCTGTTAATAAATTCTTGTTGTATTGGGTATTGAAATTTAGCCAAATATATCTTTAAACTGAAATTTGGAGCATTTCGTTTAGATAAATGCAATAAATTCAATTTTGGTGAATAGTCTAAGCGTAATTGGTTAAAATACCTTAATTTTGTAACCATGTTTGATTCCAAAGATATCGAAAAAAGCCCTATCAAAGTACTCGTTTCCGAGAATTATGTCTTTGCTGCGGTACTTCATTATTTTGGGATCAGTTTTTTTCAGTATGAGCAAAATTCTCTTTTTGAGGTCTGCAAAAAATTTAAGATCAATTCCCAACAACTGATTGATGAGCTCGAATCTTGGGCAAAGATTAAAGAGCCTACTTCTGAGGAACTCTACCTACATCCGATTGAAGTTCTGGTTTCTTACCTTAAAAGGAAGCACTATTTCTTTGTGAGGCAGGAATTGCCTTTTTTATCCAATATGATTTCGGGGATTAAGGTAGAAGAAGCCTACAATGGGATTTTGGGAGACTTGAGGATCATGTTTCCTCTTTTTGTGGATGATTTTATTCATCACATCCATGAGGAAGAAAGCAAGTTGTTCAATAGAATTAAATTATTGCACCAAATTGAAGCCGATGAATACCGGCTCAATGATGCCTTATTGATTTTGGAGAAAAGTCCCGTTTCATTGTTCTCTGAAGCCCATGATGCTCATGACGATGAAATGGAAGGCATAAGAAAACTCACAAAAGGATATTTTTTGCCTGAAGATGCGCCCATTAGCATGAAAGTATTGTACAACGAGCTCCAGGTTTTTGAAAAAGAATTGAGAGTTCATGCGCAAATTGAGGATCACTTGCTTTTTCCAAAGGCCATTGAGTTGGAAAAAGAAGTGCTAAGAAAAATCAAAAAGAAAATCCGTAACAACTGATGGGCAGAATTTTAGCCATTGATTTTGGAACCAAAAGAACAGGTATCGCAGTTACAGATCCACTCAAGATGCTCGCCAATCCTCTTGAGATGGTTGAAACGCAAAAACTCATTGATTTTCTGACCTCCTATTTTAAAAAAGAAGAAGTAGAAACCATTGTCTTGGGTTTTCCTAAGCATCTTGATGGCAATCCAAATGAAATGACACCCAAAGTCATCAGTTTGAAAGACAGACTTTCAAAACTGTTTCCCGACAAGAAACTTGTTCTTGTGGATGAGCGTTTCACCTCCAAAATGGCCATGCAGAGCATGATTGCTATGGGAAGCAAGAAAAAAGACAGAATAGAAAAAACAGGCAATCTCGATAAAGTTAGCGCTGCTATTATCCTCCAATCTTACTTAGAACAAATATGATTTACCCAATAGTTGCCTTTGGAAACCCAATCCTTAAAAAAGAGGCGGAAGAAATTCATGAAGGTGAAAACATCAATGAATTGATCCAGGATATGTTCAACACAATGGACAATGCCAGCGGAGTAGGATTGGCTGCTCCCCAAATCAATAAAGGAATCAGACTTTTTGTGATTGACAGCACCTTGATGCTTGATGAAAAAGACGAGGAAAAAGGTATCAGAAGGGTTTTTATCAATCCCATCATTTTGGACGAATATGGAGATAATTATAGCTTTGAAGAAGGTTGCCTTAGCATCCCTGATATCAGGGCGGAAATTATACGGCCTGAAAAACTCACTTTGGAATATTTTGATGAGAATTGGAACCTAAAGGAAGAAGAATTTTCAGGTATGACAGCAAGGGTAATCCAACATGAATACGACCATCTTGAGGGAATTCTTTTTATCGATTACCTCAAAGGCCTCAAAAAAAGAATGGTCCAAAGCAAGCTAGTAGACATCAGCAAAGGGAAAGTGCCCACTGATTACAGAATGGTTTACCCACTAAAATAATTCCTTTTTTCTAAAACCGCTCATGAATCCCACTTCTTTGAAAATAGCTTTGATTCAAACTGACCTTTATTGGAAAGACAAAACTGCAAACATGGCTATGTTGGAAGAAAAACTCATGAACTTGTCTTCTAATGTTGACCTGATCATATTGCCTGAAATGTTTTCGACAGGTTTTACAATGGATGCCAAAGAAGTGGCTGAACCCATGAACTTCACCACAACAAAATGGATGAAGCAAATGGCAGCCCAGACACAGGCTTTGGTCACAGGCAGCATAGTCATTGAGGAAAAGGGAAATTTTTACAACCGACTCCTTTGGGTCAGACCAGACGGGAAAGTTGATTTTTATGACAAGAGGCATTTGTTTAGGATGGCAGGAGAAGATGCCCATTACGATATGGGAACTGAGAGGAAATTATTTGAATTGAAGGGATGGAAAATAATGCCACAAATTTGCTATGACCTCAGGTTTCCTGTTTGGACAAGAAACAGGGTTGAGGATGACAAGCTGGAATACGACCTTCTTTTTTATATAGCAAGCTGGCCAAGTCCAAGAATCAGTGCATGGGATATTTTATTAAAGGCTAGGGCTGTAGAAAATCTTTCCTATTCCATAGGTGTAAACCGAATCGGTCAGGATGGTAATGGGATCCCTTATTCAGGCCATTCTGCAGTGTATAATTTCAAAGGTGAAACTTTGGGTTTCTCTGAAAGTAAAGAAGAAATTTTATTTATTGAGCTTGACCTTGATTCCCTGCATGAATACAGGGAGAAATTCCCAGCTTGGCTTGATGTGGATATATTTGATTTGCAATGATTTTTTAATTTTCCGGCATAGGATTTTGACCGCAGTTAACCGAATTTCCCTTTTCTACTCGCCGATTTTCCCTTGGTATAATCCCTGTTTGAAACCGCAATAAATTGCTTAATTTAGCCGAAATTTTGAAAATTGGCCAAGATATTTTGGGTATAATCCGTTTGTTTCGGATGCCATTTTGTTTCTTTGGACCTTTTCGATTAAAAATTGTTATACCTATCTGAATCTATTGAAAATGACTACAAAAACAGCTAAAATTCTATATACGCTGACAGACGAAGCGCCTGCTTTGGCTACTTATTCTTTGTTACCTATTGTCAAAGCCTTTACTGATTCTGCCGGAATTGCGGTGGAGACAAGGGATATCTCTTTGTCAGGAAGGATTATAGCTTTATTTCCTGAGCATTTAAAACCGGAGCAGCAAATCAATGATGATTTGTCTGAATTAGGCAATATAGCCACTTTGCCGGAGGCCAATATTGTCAAGTTACCGAACATATCCGCTTCCATGCCTCAATTGAAAGCAGCGATCAAAGAATTACAGGGGTTGGGATATGGATTGCCTGATTATCCAGATGATCCAAAAAGTGAAGAGGAAAAATCGGTCAAAGCTAAATACGATAAAGTAAAAGGAAGTGCTGTCAATCCGGTGCTGAGAGAAGGGAATTCAGACAGGAGAGCTCCATTGGCTGTAAAGCAATATGCCAAAAACAATCCACACAGTATGGGCAAGTGGTCTTCAGATTCCAAGACCCATGTTGCAAGCATGAGTCACGGTGATTTTTACGGAAGCGAAAAATCAGTCACATTGGAAAATGCCGGTTCTGTAAATATCGAATTGCATACAGCTGCGGGTAATGTAGTCAAATTGAAAGAAAAGCTCGCCTTGCAAAAAGGGGAAATCATTGATGCCTCTGTGTTGAGCGTTAAAGCGTTGAGACAATTTTTGAAGGAACAAATCGAAGATGCCAAAGCAGCAGGGGTTTTGTTTTCGCTCCATATGAAAGCCACGATGATGAAGGTTTCTGACCCGATTATTTTTGGTCATGCGGTAAAAGTGTTCTTTGCTCCGGTTTTTGAAAAGCATGCAGCTACTCTTAAAGAAATCGGGGTAGATGTAAATAATGGCTTTGGGGATTTGGTGTCCAAGCTTTCTTCCTTGCCTGCCGAAAAGAAAAAAGAAATTGAAGCTGATATAGAAGCTTGTCTTGCGAATGGTCCGGAGTTGGCTATGGTCAACTCAGACAAGGGAATCACAAACCTGCATGTGCCAAGTGATGTCATCATCGATGCGTCTATGCCTGCTATGATCAGGACATCAGGTAAGATGTGGGACAAGCAGGGTAAATTAAAAGATACCAAAGCCGTGATCCCTGACCGTTGCTATGCCGGTATTTATCAGGAGACAATTGATTTCTGTAAAGAACATGGGGCCTTCGATCCTTCTACAATGGGGAGTGTTCCCAATGTAGGTTTGATGGCACAGGCTGCAGAAGAATACGGTTCGCATAACAAGACTTTTGAGATAGAATCTGACGGAGTGGTAAAGGTTGTTTCTGAGTCAGGAGTGACTTTGATCGAACACAAAGTAGAGAAAGGTGACATATGGAGAATGTGCCAAACCAAGGACGCACCGGTGCAGGATTGGGTAAAGTTGGCAGTCAACCGTGCTAAAGCCACCGGTGTTCCCACTATTTTCTGGCTCGATGAAAAAAGAGCCCATGATGCAGAAATCATCAAAAAAGTGAATCAGTATCTACCAAATTATGATACAAAAGGTTTGGATATCCGGATTATGACTCCTGAAGCTGCTACAAGATTTTCTTTAGAACAAATTAAGGCAGGAAAAGATGTGATTTCTGTTACGGGCAATGTGTTGAGAGATTACCTGACTGACTTATTCCCGATATTGGAATTAGGTACCAGTGCCAAAATGCTGTCAATAGTTCCTCTGATGAATGGGGGAGGACTTTTTGAAACAGGAGCAGGAGGTTCAGCTCCAAAACATGTCGAGCAGCTAATCGAAGAAAATCACCTCAGGTGGGATTCTTTGGGTGAATTCTTGGCTTTGGCCGTTTCCCTTGAACATTTAGGAGATACTTTCTCCAATGACAGGGCGAAGGTATTGGCAGAGACTTTGGATCATGCTACAGGCAAGTTCCTTGAGAATGACAAATCACCTTCAAGAGATGCCAAAGAATTAGATAACAGAGGAAGTCATTTTTATTTGGCTATGTATTGGGCAGAAGCTTTGGCAGCACAAGACAAGGATTTAGATCTTAAAACCAAGTTTGGACCCATTGCCAAAGAATTGACTGAAAATGAAGCTAAAATCGTCTCAGAACTTAATGATGCCCAAGGAGTGAAAGTTGATATCGGAGGATATTATAAACTTGATGAGGCTAAAACATCAGCAGTCATGAGACCAAGTAAAACATTCAATGATATCTTAGCGAAAATTTAAATCTGATCAATAATCACCGAAAAGCGGCTCATGCCGCTTTTTTTTTTGATCACTTGACAAAATAACTTCAGCTAATATAGACTTTATTAAAAAATGGACTCAAAAGTATGCTTCTGATTATCAGAGATTTGATTTTGGACGTTTTTTTCGCAATCGATTGTATTTTGTTTGTATTTTAAAATGTTCATTTTCAAACCTTTAAATATTTTGGGGAGCAAGATATATTTGGTAAATTTAGCCCATTAAAAATGGTTGATTATTTCAATTCTTGAGGATATAAGCTTCAAAAATTCGTTTTTGCATACTAACCAGTACAACAATAAATAAAATAACTATGAGCAAAATTAAAGTAGGAATCAACGGTTTCGGAAGGATCGGTAGATTGGTTTTTAGGGCAGCACAAAATAGAAGTGATGTTCAGGTCGTGGCTATCAATGACCTTATCGATGTAGATTACATGGCTTACATGTTGAAATATGATTCTACCCATGGTAGGTTTGAAGGAAGTGTGGAGGTAAAAGATGGTAAATTGGTAGTTAATGGCAATGAAATCCGAGTGACTGCAGAAAAAAGCCCTTCTAATTTGAAGTGGGGAGAAGTTGGTGCTGATTATGTGGTAGAATCTACCGGTATTTTTCTTACCAAGGAAACAGCACAAGGTCATATAGATGCAGGTGCCAAAAAAGTAATCATGTCCGCACCTTCCAAAGATGATACTCCTATGTTTGTGATGGGCGTAAATGAAGGTTCCTATACTTCAGATATGGTATTTGTTTCCAATGCTTCATGTACCACCAACTGTCTTGCACCTATTGCGAAGGTTTTGAATGACAATTGGGGTATCGAAGAAGGTTTGATGACCACAGTTCACGCCACTACTGCTACCCAAAAAACCGTTGACGGTCCTTCTGCAAAAGACTGGAGAGGCGGCAGAGGTGCAGCTCAAAACATCATCCCATCTTCCACAGGTGCAGCCAAAGCAGTTGGAAAAGTGATTCCTGAGTTGAACGGTAAATTGACAGGAATGGCTTTCAGAGTTCCAACTCCAAACGTTTCTGTTGTTGATTTGACAGTTAGATTGAAGAAGCCTGCGACTTACAAAGAAATTTGCGCAAAAATGAAAGAGGTATCTGAGACTTCAATGAAAGGTATCCTAGGTTATACGGAAGATGCTGTTGTTTCTACTGATTTCAATGGTGATCCTAGGACATCAATTTTTGATGCTGAAGCAGGTATCCAATTGAGTGATACTTTTGTAAAAGTAATTTCTTGGTATGACAATGAGTGGGGATATTCCAACAAAGTCGTTGACCTATTGACCTATATAGCAAGCAAATCTTAATCAGTAATTGATTTGCAAAGAACTGGCTGTCTCAATTTGAGGCAGCTTTTTTTTTGAAAATAGGGATATGTACCTTTATTTTCATTTTGTTACTGATAAGTTTGTAGGGTTCTGGATAACCAAAACCCACCAACACAGTTAAATTAAGTATGGGTCAAAAATTACCTTTATTTCCTTTGAAACTTGTTGCCTTTCCCGGTGAACAATTGAATCTTCATATTTTTGAACCAAGGTATAAACAGCTAATCAAAGATATTGAAACTTCCAAAGGAACTTTTGGCATTGCGGTTTATTTGGATAAACTGATGCCCTTTGGGACAGAGGTAGAGTTGGAGGAGGTATCAAAAGTTTATGATGACGGCAGAATGGACATCAAGACCAGGGGGAAAAGGGTGTTTGAGATGCTTTCTTTTGAAAATCCCATGATTGATAAGCTGTATGCTGGCGGTAAAGTGGTCTTTTATGACAATGATCCCAGGGTGGGAAAAAACCAGTATAGCGAATTCATTTTTTATCTAAAAGAACTATTCAGGCTGATGGAATTTCAAACTGAAATTGTCCCACTCCATCTTAATTCCTTTTCTTTTGCCCACAAATTGGGATTAAGTCTACCCGAAGAATATGAACTTCTGCTGATGACAAATGAATCTGAGAGGATAAGATTTCTTGTCAGACACATGATGAAAATAATCCCAATTTTAAAGGATATTGAAAGCGCCAAAAAGAAAATCCAGATGAACGGACATTTTAAAAATCTAGATCCTTTGGATTTTTGACTGTCAAAGCCTTGTGATGTTGTCTTTTTTGACGAAAGCTACCTTTCCTCCCCAAGTAACCTCATACCATACATCTTTTGTTGATTTGATGATTACCCGGTGACCGGGCTCTACGACTTGAATCAATTTGCTTCCTGCTGTAGGTTGATCCATAACCAGGGTTGGGCTGCCTGTTACTATTCCTGTTTTGGGTTCAGAAAGAAAATTATTTATGACAAATACGATGACGATCAAAAAAACCGTGGGAAGGTAATACCTTGGTTTATCAGCTTTGGTCCTAAATACAAATAAAAGAATGAGAGAAAGGAAGAGCAAGAATGAAAATGTACTGGATAGTTCTGTTTGAAAATCAGATACAAATTTAAATAATCTGTCACTGTCATCGAGTTCGTATCCTATTAGGTTTACTTGTTCGGTTAGGGATTTGATTTTCGTAATTACCCTTTGGTTGGGGTTTTGATCATAATATTTGGCTAAAAAGTAACTTGAACTTGAATAATCTCCCTTTCCCTCGGATATAAAAGCCATTTTCAAAAGCATCGCCGGGGAGAAAGTTTCTTCATTATTCAGCAAGTCTTCGTAAACTAACATTGCTTCTTGGTAATTCTTGGTCGAAAACAAAGAATCTGCTTTTTGGAGCTTTGATATATTGGCCTGACAATTAAAGCTTTGTAAAAAAGCGGATAAAAATATTATAAATTTTGTAAGAAAGATTCGGTTTAGGTTTGGCATTTTAAATTCAGAGGCTTAAATTTGCACTCCAATTACGGGAATGATTTAAAAAAAAACAAATCAATTCGTAACTGATTATCTCGCCTGATAACTATCAGAAAGATAAAAAAAGC
>NZ_JANSUY010000015.1 GCF_024741135.1 Aquiflexum gelatinilyticum | reverse complement strand
TATAAATTTTGTAAGAAAGATTCGGTTTAGGTTTGGCATTTTAAATTCAGAGGCTTAAATTTGCACTCCAATTACGGGAATGATTTAAAAAAAAACAAATCAATTCGTAACTGATTATCTCGCCTGATAACTATCAGAAAGATAAAAAAAGCAAATGATTCCGTAGCTCAGCTGGTAGAGCAATACACTTTTAATGTATGGGTCCTGGGTTCGAATCCCAGCGGGATCACTGAGAAATCAAAGGGTTTTTCAAAACAGATTGAATAAGTTCGGGGTGTAGCGTAGCCCGGTATCGCGCCACATTTGGGATGTGGAGGTCGTAGGTTCGAATCCTGCCACCCCGACAATATTGCCGGTCCTGTAGCTCAATTGGATAGAGCAACTGCCTTCTAAGCAGTAGGTTTCAGGTTCGATTCCTGACAGGATCACATAAAGACTTGAAGAGCATCTCTCCAAAGGGATGCTCGACTTATTATTGACTGTCTCTGTTCGTCTCAGCTTAAGTCAATGGCGATTATAAAAAAAGAAATGATTCCGTAGCTCAGCTGGTAGAGCAATACACTTTTAATGTATGGGTCCTGGGTTCGAATCCCAGCGGGATCACAAAACCTCCTTAAAAGGGAGGTTTTTTGTTTTTTTAACCTCAACCCATTTTTCAATAGATTTAAAAAGCTAAATAATGTCAGGATTTTTAGGTTATTTGGATCTAAAAAATTTAATTCGGTTTAAATTTCTGTAACCATATCTACCTTCTTGAGTAAACTCTTTTAGTGAGGTTTGAACCTACTCCTAACAAGCGCAAATTATGTCCAGAACTACTATCCAAAAAACAAAATTGAAAGTTGCCATTATCCTGACAGTTTTGATTGTTATGATTTTTGGAAAAAATATACTTGAAAGAAGAAATTTTAATGAGCTTGGAAATTCTTTCGTATCGTTTTATGAAGACAGGTTGGTAGTTGAAAGCTATATTTTTTCAATTTCCGAAAAGCTGTTTAGAATCAAGCTATTGGTGAACCATTGTCAGTTCGAAAGTGATTACAGCCACGTAGTGGATGAAATCAGTACTTTTGAATCCGATATCTTGAACCTTGTCAAGGAGTTTGAAGACACCAAATTGACCATTGCCGAGGCTGGCTTCTTGACGGATTTCAAAAAGATTATTCAGGAAAATCTTAGGATTGCTGATTATCAATCCCTTTATTCTGAGGAATCTGGAATAAATGCAGATAAAGTCAAAGAATACAATTCTTATATTGAAAAGGCGATTTTGGATTTGGAGAAGCTCTCTTTGATCCAAATTGAGGAGGGGAAAAAATTGGCGACTAATTCAGAAAAAGTGGTCAATAGATCCAAAATTTGGGCACAGTTTGAAGTGGCCGCGTTGGTGATTCTGATTGTGATTATTTATTTATTGATATATACTTCAAGGTCGATCAAATCTGATTTTGTAGAATAAAAAATGGAAGGCCTGCAGTTTTTGCAGGCCTTCATTATTTTAAAAAACAAGTGATTTCATAAATGCCGCATTTTTTTCAGCAGCTTCCATAGGGGTAGTCCCTTCAAATCTCTCTTGCTCTACAATAAAATATTTCATACCGTTGTCCATTCCTGCTCTTAGGATGGTGGGGAAATCCATAATTCCGGTACCAATAATAGTAGAACCGTTTGGTTCCGAAAACTCCAAATCACCGGATTTGTCCTTCACGTGGCCAAGTGTAAACCTGTTTGGGTATTTTTTGATATATTCAACTGGATCTTTGCCTGCAGTATAAACCCAATAGGTATCCATCTCAAATTCTACTAATTCCGGATCTGTATTTTCAAGTAGATAGTCATGGGGGATTTGGCCATCCAAGTCTACAAATGTATATCCATGATTATGGTAGGCAAATTTGATCCCGTATTGTTTGCAAATTTCTCCCTGCTTGTTAAAATCATCATTGATTCTCTTGAAGTCATCCATGGATTTTTGAGGTCCTACCCAAGGGTTGATCAGGTATTTCATCCCGATTGCAGCAGCCTCCTCTGCTTGCTTTTCAAGATTTTCATAGGTATTGGCATGGGAAGCGATAAAAGAAAGCCCGAGATCATCAGTCAGACTCTTGAATTCAGTATTTTTCATTCCCCAAAATATCCCTTTTCCCCCATCAAATCCTTCGATCTGTGTATACCCATAGCCGGCTACAGCCTTAATCGTTGCAACAGGGTCCTCTGCCATATTTTCTTTTACTGAATAAAGTTGGAGTCCGAAATTGTCCAATATCCCTGTAGAAGCACTCAAAACTGCTTCTGAAAGGGTGTCACTTTCTTTTTTTGGTGAACAAAATTGTAGGGGAAGGAAAGCACCTGCTCCCATAGCTGCACTTAACTTGATAAATTTTCTTCTGTTTTTCATGCTGGGGTTTGTTAAATTGACAAGAGACTGCAAAGGTACAGTCTCTTGATTTGGATATAAATTAAATGGCATAAGCTTTTTCTCCTGGCTTATATTCAATGCAGGGGTCATATTTACCGGGAACTTCGTAATACCTCAATTGCTGTGTTGCACCAATCTCAGAGGTGAAATATCCGAGCACTGTCAAATCCTGAAGCATTTTAACTACACCTGCATTTTTGTCTTCAGTATCGGCTGTTGCCTTGGCTTTCAATTCATTTAGATAGGCTGTACGTTCTTCCAAAGTAGCATCCATAAAATCTCTTCCTTTGCTTGATTTGAAGTCCTTTTTGATAAAATTCAGTCCATCAACAAAGGCTGTCTGCTGTTCGGTATTATAGGTGTCTTTTACCATCATTACCATAAATCCACCAATGCCAACTGCTTTGGCTCCCGGAGTATCTGTGGTAGGGATGATGGCCTCTCCGATTTCATCTAAGAATGCGATATCTTTTGGAGAAAACTCCAAGCCTACAATTTGGTCGTCAGGAGCGCATCCTGTGAGGATGACATTGGCTCCGACCATTGTTCCCCCCATCATTAAAACGACACTTTTCAAAGCATCTCTTCTATTCATTGCCATGATTGAGTTCTTTTAAAATTATAAATTTCCTTTTTTAAGTTCGCTGAAGGCAAAATCCGCTGCCCTTGCTGTCAAAGCCATGTAAGTCAATGAAGGGTTTTGGGCTGCTGCAGAGGTCATACAGGCTCCATCGGTGACAAATACATTCTTTGCATCCCATACTTGGTTGTTCCCGTTCAGTACAGAGGTTTTTGGATCTCGTCCCATCCTTGCAGTTCCCATTTCGTGGATTCCTTGTCCAAAAGTGTAACCTGCGTCAAATGTATTGACATTTTTCAAACCTGCTGCTTCAAGCATTTCAGCAGCGTCGTTCATCATGTCAATCCTCATTTTTTTCTCGTTTTCTTTTATTTCAGCATCCATCTCCAGAATTGAAATACCCCATTTGTCTACCTTGTCTTTGCTCAGTTTGATGGTATTTTCATGGTAAGGAAGTATTTCTCCAAAAGCGGTGATTCCCATACTCCATGGTCCTGGTTCGCTCAAGGCCTCCTTCATAGGTGCACCAAAATTCATCTCAGCGACATTTCTACTCCAACCTGAACGGGAAGCACCGCCCTGATAGCCAAAACCTCTCAAATAATCTCTCTTGTCTCCATCAATATTCCTGAACCTAGGGATATAAACCCCGTTTGGTCTTCTACCAAAGTAATACTTGTCCTCATATCCTTCCGCAACCCCATTTGCACCTAATCTGAAATGGTGGTCCATCACATTATGGCCCAATTCACCCGAGCTGCTTCCCAATCCTTCCGGCCAAATATCGGTCGCAGACCTCATCAGGATAGAGGTAGAATTGAAGGCAGATGCGCAAAGGAAAATAATTTTGGCATTGAATTCATAAGTCTGATTGGTTTCGCCATCGATGATTTCTACCCCAGTAGCTTTTTTGCTGTCCTTGTCATATATCAATTTGGTGACAATCGACCAAGGTCTCAAAGTTAAGTTCCCAGTTTTCACAGCAGCAGGCATAGTGGAAGCTTGGGTACTGAAATATCCTCCAAACGGGCAACCTAGTGAACACTTATTTCTAAACTGACATTGGGACCTTCCTTCCAAAGGCTGGGTAAGGTTGGCAACTCTGCCGATTGTCACTAATCTTTTTCCGTCAAATGCTTTTTTCACTCTTTCTGCTACATCTTTTTCTACACAGTTGAGTGGCATGGGTGGCTGAAAATCGCCGTCAGGAAGCTGGGAAAGGCCGTCTTTATTTCCGGAAATACCGGCGAATTTTTCAACATGGCTGTACCAAGGTGCCAGATCTTTGTACCTGATGGGCCAATCCACGGCAATACCTTCTTTGAGGTTGGCTTCAAAATCTAAATCACCCAATCTGTAGCTCTGTCTTCCCCAAAGCAAGGATCTTCCTCCGACCTGATATCCCCTGAACCAGGTGAATGGTTTGGTTTCGATATAAGGTGATTCAGATTCGTGTGCCCACCAATCTAGGTTGAGTTCATTGAGCACATAATCTCTTTTGAGATTTGGATGTGCCTCGATCATTTCTGTAGTCCTTCTGCCTCTGTGAGGAACTTCCCAAGGGGCAAGGGTGGCTGATTTGTAATCGGTTTTGTGTACTACATTTGGTCCTCTTTCGAGCATGAGGACCTTAAGTCCTTTTTCTGTCAACTCTTTCGCGGCCCAGCCTCCGCTGATTCCGGAGCCGACTACGATAGCGTCATAGGTATTGTCTGCCATAATTAGTTATTGGTTGAATTTATTTATAGATCACATATTCTGACGGCCTCGGCAAGTGAAGCCATTTTGTCTGCCTTTTTTGGAACAAATTCTTGGCAGAAATATCCTTTGTACCCTGTATCCAAGATAGCTTTTACAATCGGTGGATAATAGATTTCTTGGGTCTCATCTATTTCATTCCTTCCGGGATTTCCGGCTGTATGGTAATGTCCAAAATATTGGTGGTCTCTTTTGATCGTGCGGATGATATCCCCCTCCATGATCTGCATGTGATAGATGTCGTAAAGGAGTTTGAGATTTGATGACCCAACTCTCTTACACAATTCTATGCCCCAAGCGCTTTTGTCACACATGTAATCCGCATGGTCCACCTTGCTGTTAAGCAGCTCCATTATGATCATGACATTGTGTTTTTCTGCAGTTGCCATGATTTTTTTGAGACCTTCAGCAGAATTCTTCAGCCCCGTCTCGTCGTCCATTCCGTTTCTGTTGCCGCTGAAGGCGATCAGATTTTTGTATCCTGCTTTTGCCACCAAAGGAATAATTTCCTCATAACCTTTGATCAACTGTTCATGGTTTTTAGGATCATTCCAACCTTTAACGATCCCCATGTCAGCGCCATTGCACATCGAGCATACCACACCGTGTTTTTGAAGGATATGCCAGTTGTTTGGACCGATCAAATCAATGGCATTGAATCCGATTTTTTTGATTTCAATACAAAGTTCCTCTATGGTCATCGGATTAAAAGGCCAATGACAGACGGCGTGGTTAACATTTCCTTTAAGCTGATAATCCATATCCTTTGCATTGGTATTGATTAATGGCAATCCGGTGGCCGCTGCCGTCCCCATCAATATTTTTTTTAGGCTGTTTCTTCTGCTGGTTTGGGTCATGATTCAAAAGGTTTTATTTCGGGTTTTTTGTTCATTGTTTCATTTTTAAAGAAAATCAGGAAAATCAGTACCACTAATATAGCAATACCTGATGGAATCATCCAGATGGACTTCCAATCATGTGTACCATCGGCATTCAAATATAAATCAGTGACTTGTCCGGCGACAGCAAATCCTATCAGCATTCCAAAGCCATAGGTAGCCAAGGTAATAAGTCCTTGAGCAGATGATTGAAATTTCTCCCCTGCCTTGGAATCGGTGTAGATTTGGCCGGAAACAAAAAAGAAATCGTAGCAGATACCATGAAGCGCAATGCCGATGATTAACAAATAAAGTCCGCCTCCAGCATCTCCAATCGAAAACAGCGCATACCGTACTACCCAAGCCAGCATTCCTACCAACATGGTCATTTTAAAGCCGAACTTTTTGAAGAAAAAAGGAAGAAAAAGCAGGAAGAACGCTTCTGAAACCTGTCCGATTGTCATTTTGCCGGTAGGGTCAGAAACGCCGATTTCAGCCAGGAATGGGTTGGCATTTTGATAATAAAAGGCCAAAGGAATACAGATCAGGATTGAAGATAAAAAGAAGATCGCGTAGTTTTTGTCCTTCAATAACTTTAGAGCGTCAAGTCCTATCAGATCGCCTATTTTAACTTTTTCATTTTTATTGGCTCTTGGTGGTGTCTTTGGGAGTGTAAAGGAAAACAATCCCAGAATCAATGAAGAAATCGAAGCCATCAGAAAAGTGTTTTTCAAGAAACCATTGGACATATTTCCCACTTCATCCCACATAAAAACATAGCTGATCGAAAGACCCGCAGCGATCCAACCAATTGTCCCCCAAACTCTGATGGGAGAAAATTCCTTTTCAGGGTCTTTCATTTGCCTAAAAGAAACTGAATTGACCAAGGCTAAGGTCGGCATATATAAAACCATGTATCCAAATATGAAAGGATAAAACAAATCGAAACTCTTGGCCTGATAGCATAGGTAAAGTAGAACTGCTCCGATCAGGTGGAGGAAGCCAAGAATTTTTTCTGCATTGAAATACCGGTCAGCTATCAGTCCGATGATAAATGGTGCAATGATAGCACCAAATGACTGGGTAGAAAATGCGGCACCGATCTGTGTATAGCTTGCGCCTAAGTTTGCAACCAAAAAGGTACCCATGGTCACATACCAGGAACCCCAAACGAAGAATTCCAAGAACATCATGAAAGAAAGTTGGGCTCTGGTTCCGGAATGCATATGTAGTGGTTGATTGGTTAAAATCAGATGAAATGAAGCAGTAAAGTATCAATTTTATGTTTAAAATTCAGGGATTTTGCCTTAATTTTAGTTTTTCCAAAATACAGAATTAAATAAGGCAATAAGCGGTTCGAAACTTTACCACTCATAACATCTTACTGCAACTGGTCATTTATTTCATTTCGTGTTTAAGTCAAACCAAATCATAATTTATCTTACAAGAAATTTAATACAATATCATAAACCCTGAAAACCTAAAATCCAGAATAAATATGGCAGCACAGAAAAAACTCAAAATGGGAATGGTCGGCGGCGGTCCAGGTGCATTTATCGGTGCGATCCACCGGAGTGCGGCGCTGATGGACGGTTTGATAGAAATCACCGCAGGATCTTTTAGCAGCAACCCTGAAAAATCCCGACAGGCAGGTGAAGAACTCATGCTTGACCCATCGAGAGTTTATTCCTCTTATGATGAAATGATCCAAAAGGAACTCGCCTTACCGGAATCTGAGCGAATAGACATCATCAGCATCGTCACTCCCAACAATGTTCACTTTGATCCGACCAAAAAAGCGTTGGAAGCAGGATTTCATGTTGTGCTGGACAAGCCGATGACATTAACCTATGACCAAGCCAAAGAATTATATAAAATTATCAAAAAGAGTGACAAGCTTTTTTGTCTGACCCATACTTACACAGGATATCCGATGATCAAGCAGATGAAGCAGATGATCGCTGAGGGTGTCATAGGTGAAGTCAGGAAAGTCTATGTGGAATATCCGCAGGGATGGCTTCACAAACTCTTGGAATATGAAAACAAACAGGCTGAATGGAGAACAGACCCTACAAGAAATGGGAAAGCCGGTTGCTTTGGCGATATTGGTACCCATGCATTCAACCTTGCTGAATATGTCTCTGGAATCAAAGTTGCTAAAATCTGTGCAGACCTTGACATCAAAGTAGCTGGTCGTCCGATAGATGATGATGGAGCGGTTTTGATGCGATTTGAAAATAATGCTTCAGGAATCCTGACAGCATCCCAAATAGACGCGGGATGTGAAAATAACCTCAAAATCCGAATTTACGGAGAAAAAGGAGGCCTCGAATGGATGCAGGAAGATAACAATACCCTGAGGCTCCGATGGTCCGACAGACCGGATGAAATATACCGTGCAGGAAATGGTTACCTTGGCTCAATGGCCAATGAAAACACGAGGACACCTGCAGGCCATCCTGAAGGTTATATTGAAGCTTTTGCCAATATTTACAGAAACTTCGCCAGGACTATATATGCTTTGAGAAAAGGGGAGGAGCCCAAAGCCGAATGGCTTGATTTCCCCGGTGCAGAAGATGGAATCCGTGGCATGGCTTTTATCGAAAATGTCTTGGCAAGTTCGGCTTCCGATCAGAAATGGACACCTTTCAACGTGGAGTTTTAGGCGTGAAGCGAGAATAATGTATCACGTACTAAGTACCAAATTCGCTTGTAGCATTTGTCATCTTCCTCTAAACTTTGAAACTTTATAACCTTCTAACATTTCAATTTTCCAATTTTGAAATTTTCCAATCTTAAAATCAAAAAAATAAACCTATGAAAACCATAAAAGGACCTGCAGTATTTTTGGCACAGTTTGCCGATGACAAAGCACCGTTCAACAGCCTAAAAAGTATTTGTGAGTGGATGTCGACAGCCGGATACAAAGGTGTGCAGATTCCATCTTGGGATGGAAGATTGATTGACCTCCAAAAAGCAGCCGAAAGCAAAACTTACGCCGATGAAATCAAAGGCATCGTTAATGCCACAGGCATGCAAATCACCGAACTTTCCACCCACCTTCAAGGTCAGTTGGTGGCAACCCATCCTGCTTATAACGAGCTTTTCGATGGCTTTGCTCCGGCAAACCTAGCAGGCAACCTAAAAGCAAAATCCGAATGGGCTACCCAACAGCTGAAATTCGCAGCCAAAGCCTCCGCCAATCTTGGATTAAATGCACACGCCACTTTCTCAGGAGCACTTATGTGGCAGACAGTATATCCTTGGCCACAGCGCCCTGCTGGTTTGGTGGATACAGGATTTACCGAATTGGCAAAAAGATGGACTCCAATTTTGGATACTTTTGATGAGTATGGTGTAGATGTATGTTATGAACTGCACCCGGGTGAAGACCTTCACGATGGGATTACTTTCGAAATGTTTTTGGAGAAAGTAAACAACCACAAGCGCGCAAATATTCTTTATGACCCAAGCCACTTTGTATTGCAGTGCCTCGACTATTTACAATTCATTGATTTCTATCACGAAAGGATCAAGATGTTCCATGTCAAAGACGCAGAATTTAATCCAACTGGCAAGCAGGGCGTCTATGGAGGATACCAAGGATGGGTGCAGCGTGCCGGAAGATTCCGCTCCTTGGGAGATGGTCAAGTAGATTTTAGTGGTATCTTTAGCAAACTTTCGCAGTACGACTACTCCGGCTGGGCAGTACTCGAATGGGAATGTGCCATCAAACATCCAGAGCAGGGAGCACTTGAAGGAGCTCCATTTATTGCAGACCACATCATCAGGGTTACTGAAAAAGCTTTTGATGATTTTGCTTCGGCAGGAGCTGACGAGGCGTTTAACAAAAAAATCCTAGGAATTTAAATTACCATTAACCTATATTTTATGAAACTGATTAAATCATTGACTCTTGGCTTGATAGCCGTATCTGCTTTAACCTACTCCTGTGGTGGAGGTTCTACTTCCGAAACCTCTACAGAGACTGCGGTCACTACTCCTCCGCCTGCTGCGGCTCCAGTTAGTCTGGAGGATAAATACAAAGACAACCCACTCTTTATCGCAGGTCAAGCAAAGACCAAAGAAGCAGGCTGTACAGCTTGCCACATGGTGGAAAGAAAAATCGTAGGACCATCTTACGCGGATGTAGCCGCCAAATATGAAAGTACTCCTGAAAACATCGCCTTACTTACCAAGCACGTGATCGAAGGACACGTAGGAACTTGGGGTGAAATCATGATGCCTTCTCATCCGCAACTTGCTCCCGCAGATGTGGAAGAAATGGTGAAGTATGTTCTCCTTTTGAAAAAATAATAATGAAAAAACAAGCATTTATATTCCTGGTTTCTGCTTCCATGGCATTTGCCTGCGGAGGAAACCAAGAAACATCGGAGGAAATTGAAGTGGTAGAGGCAGCTGAAACAGTTGCTCCTGAATCTGAATGGATAAGCCTATTTGATGGAACTTCATTTAACGGTTGGTCCAAATATGGAGGAGGTGAAGTCGGCAAAGCCTGGAAAGTTCAGGATGGTGCCATTTACCTTGATGCCACCAACAAAGCCGGCTGGCAAACAGGAGATGGTGGTGACATCGTGACCAATGAGGAGTTTGATAATTATCACTTACAGGTGGAATGGAAAATAGCTCCAAACGGAAACAGCGGTATTATTTTCTTTGTGCACGAAGCGCCGGAATACACATACCCTTGGAACACCGGTATGGAAATGCAGGTTCTTGACAATGATGGACATCCTGATGCCAAGATTGTCAGCCACCGTGCAGGTGATTTGTATGACCTGATCGTCAGCAGCGAAGAGACGGTGAAGCCTGTCGGAGAATGGAATCTTGCTGAGATCATCGCCAAAGACGGTAACCTTGAACTTCACCTTAACGGTGTCTTGATCGTTTCTACCACTCTTTGGACTCCTGAATGGGAAGCGTTGATTGCCAAAAGCAAATTCAAGGACATGCCTGGATTCGGTACTTTCAAGAAAGGTAAGATCGCACTTCAAGACCATGGTGATGAAGTTTGGTTTAAAAACATCAGAATCAAGAAGCTGTAGATTTCTACAAAATTCATTGAAAAAAAAGAAACCCGAGCCAAGGCTCGGGTTTTATTGTTTATTTGGGAAAGCAATTTATTTTCTCGGAAGCCTAAAAACCAGGCCTCCATCAAACCCAAATTGGTACATAGTTGAATAAGTTGAAATCCCTGCTCCTGCACCTCCTGTACCAAAAAATAATCCACCCCCTACTGATTGAACAGCTGAGAATAATGATGCCTGAATCCTGATCGCTATATTGTCAGCAACCCAAAAGTTTGATCCACCCCGGATATTCCATGCAAATTTTGTCCCGTTGTTGGTATTTCCATTGTCTGGATTTCTCACGTTAAAAATCCCCATACCCAAGCCCCCTCCAACAAAAGGTTCTACGGTTTCATTGATCGGAATATAATTGGTGAAATTCAACATGATCCAATTAATTCCCAAATCAAAATTTGCCCTATTCAGCCCACCCCCTCCGATACTTGGATCCCGGAAAGTCGTCGGTGCATTAGTATCTTGTCTCTTGTATTGGAGTTCGATAGCACGGTTGCCGGGAATGGCATACTCCAATCCAACACCCCACCTAAAGCCATCTTCAATCCGGCCTTCAACATAAGAATTGGCAGAATAGAAGTTGTCAAAACTGTCCGGGAAAACATATCCAGCATAAGTATTTACACGCAGTCCCTGTGAAAAACTAATTCCACTTACAAATACAAATACTATAAGAATTATTGATTTTTTCATTTTAATAGGGTTTATATTGTTGTTTTTTTTGATTAAATTAATCAATTTACTCCTTCTTTTTTCCTGTGAAAGTTCCCTCTGCCATCGTTCCTAATTTTACTTTTCCCTTCATTTCATTTCCGGTTACTGTACCGTCATATTCGATAATTTCGCCACTAATGCTGAATTCAAGGTGAATGATATTGACTTTGAGTGTTCCTTTTACCTCTGAATCTCCCAACTGACCGGAATAAGTTCCTTTGAGATTGGTGGCGTCCACGTGGTCAAGTACAAATGTCGGCGAACCGCTGCCCATATTTGTCTCAACATTCATTATCCACGTTCCTTTTACATTTGGGGCGGTTTGTGCCTGCAGAAAATCAGTTTTTACTAGAAACAATAAGATGAGAATAAAGGCTAATTTTTTCATTTCAATTGAATTAAGTGAAAGTCTAATTTAAGAAAATTCTGATATTATTTATTTCACTTTTTATGCTCTATGGGAAAGTTTTTGATTACTGCTTTTTGATTTAAATTTGATGTTTGGCATACCTACAATGGCAATATCCCATTAGTAGTGTTTTGAGGAATTAACCGAAGAGATGGGATTGAAGGATTTAGGCAAAAGCAGCCTTTTGCTGCTTTTCTAATTTACTGACTACCATCAATAGAATCAGGCCGATGGAAAACCAAATGGCCAAAGCAATGATCGAATTGCGCATGCTGCCGGTGAGGTTGTCCATTAATCCCCACATTACGAGTCCGCACATCATGGCCAACTTTTCGCAAACATCAAAGAAGCTGAAGTAACCTGCGTTGTTTTCTGTTTTAGGAATAAACTTCGCATATGTCGACCGGGACAAGGATTGAATTCCTCCCATCACCATCCCAATAAAGAAACCTGCGATGTAAAAGTGGAAGGCGGTTTGAATAAAATAGCTGCCGATGCAAACGAAAATCCAAATAGTCACTGCAATAGTCAGTGCCTGAAGGTTTCCCATCTTTTTGGAAATCCATGCAAACAGGAACGCACCGATAATACCTACATATTCCAATAAAAGGATTGTAATGATCAACTCAGTCATTCCCATCCCTACTTCTTTTTCACCAAAAGAAGCAGCCATAAACATTACTGTCTGAACTCCCATGATGTAAAAGAAAAAGCTCATCAGGTACATCTTTAATTTTGGTTCGTTCTTTAACCTCCCCCAAATCTTGGCCAATTCCCGGTATCCGTTGAGGAGAAATTGCCTCTCTGTCGTGGTTTTGGAATAGATTCCCTTGGGAAGCTTTCGAAAAGTAACCTGCGCAAATCCAAACCACCATATGCCTGTGAGGAGAAATGAAATTCTGGGAAGTAGCGAACCATCTTCTATGCCAAGGGCTTCCTGATTGAGGATGGCAGCAAGATTGAGGAGTAGTAGGGTCGTAGAACCGATATAGCCAAATGCGTAACCCCGCGCACTGACTTTGTCCTGTTGGTCTTCGGTGGCGATAGCGGGAAGATATGAATTATAAAAAACAATGCTGCCCGAATAGCCGATCGTCGCCAGCATCATAAAGGCCAATCCGAAGTGGACCATTTCGGGTCCATCAAAAAAGAAAAGAGATGAACATCCGATCGCTCCCTGGTAGCAAAAAAACTGCATAAACTTTTTTTGATTGCTGTAATAATCCGATATCGAAGACAGGAGGGGAGAAACTAGGGCAATGATTCCAAAAGCAAGTCCCAGGTTGATGGAGTAAGCCGCTGTATTTTCGATCTCAAATCTAAAAACCGTGATTTTGCTGCCGGCGTCGGTGGTAGTAATCGAATTGTAATATGCCGGGAAAATCGCCGAAGCGATCACGAGCGAATAGACTGAATTGGACCAATCATACATGGCCCAAGCACGAATCGTTTTTCGGTCATTCTTTGCGATGACCTGACTGTCTTCTTTCATCTGATTTGGTTATTGGGCTAGTGGTATCCAATGAAGATAAAAAGAATTTTGTCCAAAAAACAGAAGGATAAATCATAACAATCATATCAAACCCATTACCTGATTTTTTACGATCAGGAATTAGATTTTTTAGGCAAGTTTCAGTTTCAAAGAAAACAGGTAATTGAAATAAGGGATTTTCTTCATGATATAAATGATGAGCAAACAAAGAAACAGAACTGCCCCTGTAAAAACCATTCCCCCTATAAATGTGCTGAAAAAGCTAAATTCCATGAAAAATGGTTTGATCAATGCGCCGACGATTCTATGTAGAAGATAGATGCCCAAGGTATTTTTACTGACATGTCGGATTATTTTACCTGAAAGGCCACGGTTATTGTATTGCATCGAAAGGATAAAAATGGATACGACCATGACTAATGCAAAGACAGAATCAAACGCTTCGAAGCCAATGTCCCAGGTTTCCCCTTGTCTGAATGATATAGGGACACCATAGGAAAATAGCAAGACCATAGACACCGGGATTGCTATAAAGGACAGTATCCGGTTTCTGTTGGTAAGGATGGAGTCTTTCATAGAGAAAACAATTCCACCCAGCATGAAATAGCCGATAGAAAAACCATAGATTCCGCTGAAAGCATTGAACCCTCCAAAGTAATTGAGGAAAAAATAAGTGTTCAAAAATTTTCCCGAAACGGTGCTTGCCACATTCAGCAGAAGCCCAATGAAGGTGTTGCCAAATGACAAAATCATCAAACAGGCAAAAAAGAAAAAAAAGTAACTCTTCTTTGTTTTGAAGGCCAGAAATAACAAAGGGAAAAATATGTAGATCACCACAAGTGCTTCCAAAAACCAAAGGTGGTTTACCCATCCGGTTTTCAAAGTATAGATATCCTTTATGATTCCAGATACAGAAATACTTTCACCATTTATCAACGAAAGTGAAATCATAGTAATGAACCCCCAAATAATAACTAGGATGACAGTTTTTAAAATCTTGGACACATGGGCTTTAAGACTTAATCCTGGTTTGTTGAATAGCAAAGCGCCATTGATAAAAAAGAAAATCGGCACGCAGGTGCTGAAAATGGAGAAAATAAAGAAATTGGAATAAGCCCCTGTTTTTCCTGTCCCAATAAAGTCAACTTCCATAATTGGGAAATGGTAAATCAGGACAAAATAAATGGCAATTGCCTTCATCAAATCCAATCCGTCATAGGTTTGGTGTTTTTTTACAACAGGAGGGTTTTGTTGCATTACAAAAATTTAATTAGGTGGTTTTTTTCTGAGAAAGGGAAACTTTTCATTAAGGATAATTCAACAATAAGCAAAAAACGCCGCTTAGATCGGTTTGTTGAAAAGTGACTTTCTGAAATCAAAACTAAACCATTATAATGCCACTTCCAAAGTTTGAATTTGGAAATAGGCGTCATGTTTAAGCCATGTTAGTTGAAAAAATGACTTGTTTAGAAGGGTTTTTAAATTTTGGATTATTCTATTCTGATTGCATCAAGTTCGCCTTTTCCTACCGTTGGTTTTGATATGCCTCAATGGCTTCCTGAAGGACTTGGAATGCCTCTTCTTTTTCACCTATTGATTTGATTTCTACTTGACCTTTTCCTTTGTAATTTTCAAACCATAAAGTCAATATTTCAATTATCCCCGGATAATCAGCCTCTAGGTTTTCCATAGAGCGAATATTTTCAAGGTATCCTTTTGCAGGCAAAGCGATCAATTTGTCATCCAATTCGCCATTATCAAGCATTCTGATAATCCCAATGATACGACATTTAACGAGGCTTCCCCGGGATAGGGGCGGTCCCAAAATCAGGATGTCAAGTGGATCTCCATCTCCTCCGACTGCAGCATCCTGCAGTGACTGGGGGACCATCCCATAGTTTCCTGGATACCCTAAGTAGTCCACTACCCGTCTGATTCCATCTATTTCGGGCAACTCAAGGTAACCGTTCTCCTTATTGACTTCCCACTTTTCCAAAGTTCCTGTCGGGATTTCGACCACCACATTGATTAGGGAATCTCCAACCATCGCAGGATAACCTTGAAGAAAATGAACTGAATCCTTGATTGAATATTCCTCCTTTTGATGCGATGGTTGAATAATTGGAACAGACCTTATTCCCCTTTCTTGGCAGGAGAATGATGCAAATAGTACAATGAAGCCAACAATACTCTTATTCATAATTCCTTCCAATAATATTGAAGGTGTAAAAGTAGTTTTTAA
Source organism: Aquiflexum gelatinilyticum (assembly GCF_024741135.1). Lineage (GTDB taxonomy): Bacteria > Bacteroidota > Bacteroidia > Cytophagales > Cyclobacteriaceae > Cognataquiflexum > Cognataquiflexum gelatinilyticum. The sequence continues at coordinate 127,347 of NZ_JANSUY010000015.1, read as the reverse complement.
ATAAATTAGTCATGATTAATTAATCGTTAAGACAATTGTTGGTGATCAATTTGATCTTGATTCATTGTGATTTTCAATTATGAGGCATTCCATCCAAATCAAAAAAATCTCCCCGGGTTCTATCCAAGGAATTTGATATCAAATCAAAATTTTCTGAGGTCGCTTTCAGGTCAATGTACTTATCGACAATCCTCCGGTTTTTATAAATTATGAATGTGTTCTCTGTTTCAGGATTGATCTTGTTTAGGTTAGCCTCTGTTTTGGAATCACTGAAGGAGGGAACGAAAGTCAAAGCAGTCCTTTGAAGATTCAGTTCTCTGCCAATGGTTTCAAGTTCCTTTTCCCTTTTGGATTTGCTATATGCGTTTTCATTTCCATACACAAAATAAGCTTTTAAGTATTTTTGTCTCAAACTACTCTGAAGTTCCAAAAACCCAAGCCATTTTTTGATGTCATCCCAATCAGGATTATTTCCCACGAGAAAAACGATCCCGTGATACCTTCCATACTTGCAAACTGGACAAGCCTGGCTTCCCTTATCCGGCCCAAAGGCATGGAATGGGATAAATGAAGGTTGGTCGTCTCCAATATTCAATCCTGATTGTTTTTCAGATACCTGCTTCTTCGGATAATTAGGAATGTTCAATCCCAAGATGATGTCATGTTCTGCTATCTGCAGATTGTCTTTCAAAAGAACCCTTACAATTCCACTTCCACCCCTGTTTTCGGGTGGATATTTTTTCATATAGGGAATCAAAAGCGGATCATCATCAAAAACGACATCATCGGTATAGTACTCATTTTCGATATCAGTCTCCTTGATTGAAAGATGAATATGTGCAGGCAAATCCTCATTGGGATAAGGGGCAGGTCGGATCGTGTAGATGCTGTATTTTCCGTTTTCATCGGATTTTACCCAACCTCTAAGCCTTCCATGACTTTTTGCTTTTGGATCAGTTTTGGTGTCCGCAGCATAATATCCTTCGGTGTCGGTATGCCAGTAATAGATAATGATATTTGGAGCAGGAGTCTTTCCACCAGGTTCGAAAACAGTTCCTGTCAATAGAAGCTTTTGTCCTTTTTCTTCGTACCAACCGGCACTGGTGTCTGTTGCGTTTATTTCTTTTGGAATGCCGATATACATCAATTCGCAGCCGTCACAACCTCCTCCGACCGGACCTTTTCTTTGAGATGGATTGGAAATGTTTTCAGCACTTTCTGTTTGGCCTTTGCAGCCAAAAGCAAAAAACACGAGTATCAACCAGGTTAGGGTTCCCTTTTTCATTTGATTTTTTCTGTAAAATCAGTCATTAAAAACCTGGATTGCAAATCAAAATCGACAACAGGATGGAATTATAGCTTATCCTGAGTAAGGATTTCAAGTCTGCTTTTGAAATCCTTTGCAAAATTCCTACTGAGTCTAAGCAACGTTCCGTCATCCATCGTCACATCATAATCCCCGTTCTGTCGGGATTTATAGGATTGGACATGAATCAGGTTTGCAATTTCAGATTTGTGAATCCTGACAAAAAATCTGCGGTCCAGTTTTTCAGAAAGGGATTTGAGTGTGATGTTGCAAAGGTGTTTTTTGTCTTTGTAATAGACATTGACATAGGGGGGATTGGCAGAAAAATAGCGCACATCTTTAGTAGGAATTTGGAGTTGTTTGTTTCCTTCCCTGACTTTTAGACTGGTCAAAAAATCATTTGCTTCTTTACTTATTGAGTTATTTTGACTTTGGAAATCCCTGATCCTATCCCTAAAAAAGGCATACAGACCGATCGGAATGGTGTATAAAAGAAAAATTTTAAAGAAATGTTGGGTCAAGCCAAATTCAAAAGTCTGCCCAAACTCAAAGGTATGAGGATAAAACACAAACGAAATAATCCATACAAATCCCGGAAAAGCAAAAAGGTGAATGATGATCGGAATGAGAACAATAAGTGCAAATCTTACTTTGGTTTTGTGGGTTTCCAGGAAACTCAGCTGTCCATACCAAAGCGGTAAGAAAATCCACCAATACGAACTGAACAACAAAGATTCCGAAATGTAAAAACCAGAGTTTTGGAATTTGGATTCCAGAAAATCAATAAGTACAGTAAGGAAAATACAGGTGAACAAAAACCCAAACAAGACAAATAGTTTCCTTTGGGAAAATCCAAATCGCTTATTTGTGAGGGTTTGGTCCATTCTATTTTCAAAAGATTATGAAGGAAATGATTGATTCTAATTCAATATCAAAAAATATCCAGTATCAAAAAATATCTGGTTAGACTTAAATTCAAATGATCCTAAATATAGTTTCGACAAGCTATTTTAACAATGGGATTTCAACTTCCCTCTTCCACATACCTTTTGAAATTATCAAGAATAGACTGACAAAAAGCCTCTTGAACATCGAGCGGAGTATGGTTTTCAGGTTCAAATGACTCTGTGACTTTGACGCCTTGCGGAGTCTCTTCGAAGTCCAATTTTGTTTTGCGGCCGTCAGCACCTACATGGCTGATTTCGTTGAAGGGGATGATGTTGTCATAAATACATTCGTAATCAAAACCATCACTCTTGTCTAGGGCTTCCATCTTCAGGTACAATTTCCCGCCAACCCGAAAGTCATTTTTGGCAATCGGTGTATGCCATTCATTGGAGATAATGTTCCAGTTCTTAATATGCACAGGATCGATCCAAAGCTCCCAAACTTTTTCGATCGGGGCATTGATGACAACTTCTCCTTTTAATACGCTTTTGAAATCTTCCATGGTTATTGAAAGGTTGACTTTTTGTTTCCGAAAATGTGAGTTATTGATTTCCTGAATATTCTCAATAAAAATTCAGCTAACCAATTTTAATATTTCTCGGCACAGAAAAAAACTCAACAGGTATAGATTCAAATCATGCTTTCATATTCCCCTCTTGTAATCGAATACCAAACACCTTCCATTCCTTCAAAATCCAATTCCTTTCTGTAAGTCATTCCTATTTTTTCCAGAACTTTGATGGAAGCCGTATTTCCAGACAATGCCCTTCCGACGATTTCATCGAGACCTTTTTGTCTGAAGCCGAAATGTAGGTTGGCCAAGGCGGTCTCAGTCGCATAGCCTTTGTTCCAATGGGATCGAAAAAATCTGTAGCCCAAATCATAATAATCCTGTTCCGGTGTATACTTAAGTCCGCACCAACCCAAAAAATCACCGGTCTTCTTTTCAATTACTGCAAGCCGTCCTACACCATATTTTTGGTATTGATCATATTCAGCAAGAAATCTTTTTGCTTCTTCGAAGGACTTGAATGGGTTGTCACCTGTGTATCTCATGACTTCAGGATCTAGATTGAGAGTATAAAAATCTTCCGCATCTGCGACTGTCAGATTTCGCAAGTAAGTCCTATCAGTTTCTAGTTCAATCCTCATTTTTTTGGGACATGGGTTTGACAAAAGTAAATGGTAATTTTATTGAACTAACACTGTTTTACTTTATTTTCATTCAACATAGTACCAAGGGATATTTAATAATCCTTTTTTTAAATCAATTTTTACTGTTTGCCCAATTTCTATATTCTCCCAATGAGATGAACTGACTGAAATTTCTTCTGGATCATAATGATGTCCCCAAGGTGTAACTTTAATATAGTAAGTGGTATGCCGTCTTCCTTTCGAAATTGTTTTATCAATCACTTTTGCTTCGAAAACCTGAGGTTCTGAGTTGTCGAAAACGCAATTCAATCCATATGCTGCAGAATAACTGTATAAAAAAATATTAAATATGAGGGAAGTATATATCCAGGCTCTGCTTTTTGTTGTCTTTTCAATTATTTTATGAGTAGCAAACAACAAGATTAGCATAATTATAAATGTGATTGTCCCGGGTATTATCAGGCTATACAAACTTTCAAATGTAAAGTCAATCAAAACGCGAATAAGAATGATTAATGCAGCGAAGTCTATGAAATCAGCGACATCATATTTATCTGAGCCATCACTATTTTTAGAGATTTCAACCAAACTGGAAATGCTTGGCCTTCCTGTAAATCCATTAAGAATTAGACCAACTATAGGAATTATTAGTAAAATTGAAAATAGGATTTCATAAGGTTTTGGGTAGACTAAAAACCAAATTCCAATCCCTAGGGTGAATTTTTCTAACCAATCGAGTTTATGGAATGTCAACTTTGATAAAGTCACTTTACTTCTAATTTCTTTTTTTTCTATTTTCTTCATATTTAGTTTCAATGGGAATTTATGTGACTTGCCTTTAGTTTCCTGCGATTTTTTTAAAATAAATTTTTCGTCAAATTTAATTTTTTTAATCACTTTATAAACTAACCCTTCCTCCTTTATTTTAGTAATGTTTCATTTCCTTTCCCCCATCCTCCACCGATCCCTTTCATTTTCCATTGGTAGATTTTGGAGTTTTTGGACTGTTATTTTAAAAGTCAATGCCCTATATTACAGCAGTATTGCATCCCGAAATAACATTTATGGACAGAAGAAAATCGCTTAAAATACTTGGAGGTACCGCTGTGGGTATCGCAGGGTTGGTTCTTGTGGACTGGAAATGGCAGCTCGTTGACCAATTGACACACAAAGGTTTTTTCTCTTTCAAGGAAGAGGAATTGATCACAGCCATTGCCGATACGATAATTCCTGCAGGTTTACCACCCAAAGTCCCTACCCCGGATGCCCAGCCCATAGGTGCCCTGAGTACAGGTACGGACAAGTACCTGATTAGACTTTTTGAGCATTGCTATGAAAAGAACGATCAGGATTTGATCAAAGCGCAGTTGGCTTCACTTGCGGAAAAGTCAAAATCCGAAATCGGAAAATCCTTTGACAAAGCAACCCAAGAAGAACGTGAAGGACTTCTACTCTCTTTTGCCTCATCCGAAAATGAGGAAGAAAAGAAGTTTTTTGACCTCATGAAATCACAGACCATCATTGGATTCACCACAGTCAAAGAGGTGATGGTAGATTACCGGGGATACAAAGTGGCACCGGGCTATTTCCATGGATGCATCGATGTACCTTCCCAAGCTTAACCCAAGACGATATGTTACAGGATTCAAAAGATAAGCGCACCTATGATGCGATCGTGATTGGTTCAGGCGCCAGCGGAGGATGGGCAGCCAAAGAACTTACAGAAAAGGGATTGAAGACCCTAGTCCTTGAAAGGGGCAGGATGGTCCGTCACATAGAAGATTACCCCACCGCTTCCAAAGCACCTTGGGAGTTTGAGTTCCGTGGTGCCGTGCCTGTGGATAAGCGATCCGGAATCGGTGCCGCCAGGTGGGCGAGGGAAGAGACTATGCATTGGGCTTTGGCTGAGGATGAGCAACCAATCATAGAAGAAAAACCATTCCGGTGGTTTCGTGGATACCATGTCGGTGGCAAGTCATTGCTTTGGGCTAGGGCCACACAGCGTTGGTCTGATTACGATTTTGAAGGTCCTGCACGGGATGGCTATGCGGTAGATTGGCCGGTGAGATATAAAGACCTAGAGCCTTGGCTGGATTATGTAGAGACATTTGCAGGAATCGCCGGAGGAAGGGATGGATTGCCTGAGTTGCCGGATTCCATCGTGCAGCCGGGATTTGAGTTGAGTTGCATCGAGCAATATTATAAAGAACAACTCAAGCAGAATTATGGCGACCGGCACCTGATTCAGGGCAGGTGTGCGCACCTTACTGATCCTCAGCAAATACATAGAGAACAAGGAAGAAATAAATGCCAAAACCAAGGCATGTGTAACCGTGGCTGCGTGTACGGTGGCTATTTTTCAGCCAATGCGTCTACTTTGCCTTGGGCAGAAAAGACCGGAAATCTGACCATTCGTCCTGATTCGGTAGTGGAATCCATCATCTATGACGAAGCAAAAGGAAAAGCATCAGGCGTAAGAATCATTGACAGGGCAACAGGTGATGCCATGGAGTTTTATGCAAAAATCATCTTCGTCAATGCATCCACCATTGCGAGCAATGCGATATTACTCAATTCCAAATCATCCCGATTCCCCAATGGTATCGGCAATGACAACGGCCTGATGGGCAAGTTCCTTGCCTGTCATAATTACCGTGGAAAAGGAAGTGCGAGCTATGAGGGATTTGCTGACAAGGCCACTGACGGCAGGCATGCAGGACACGCTTATGTGCCGAGATTCAGGAATGTATTCCGTCAGGATACGGACTTTCTCCGTGGCTATTCTATCGGGATGGCAGGAGGAAGAGGTCTTGGTTCAGACACAAGTGGCATTGGTCACGATCTCCGTGACAACTTGCTCAACCAAAAATATGGTACCTGGCGCATGTCTGCTTGGATGCAGGGAGAGACTGTGCCGATCGAAACCAATCATATCCGCCTCAGTACTGAGGAAAAGGACAAATATGGAATTCCGAAGATTATCCTTTCTGTAGAATGGACTGATAATGACGATAAGATGACAGCGGATTTTCTGCAGCAGCAACAGGAGATGTTCGAAAAAGCGGGTTTTACAGATATCAAAGTCGAAGACAGCAAAGCACCTCCGGGATCGGATATCCATGAAATGGGCGGTGTCCGAATGGGAAAAGATCCAAAAACCTCACTGCTGAATGAATGGAATCAACTACATACCTGCAAAAATGTATTCGTCACGGACGGAGCGAGCTTTACGAGTACAAGTACCCAGAATCCTACCCTGATGTTTATGGCTTTCACTGCCCGTGCAGCAAACCATGCCGTGGAGGAATTTAATAAGGGGAATTTGTAAATAGGTAGGGTTAAAACTTTCATATTAAAGAAAAGCATAAAATTGGTAGAGAATTGTCCCCTTATTTTATTGATTTAAAAAGAAAAAAACCGTCAGTGATGAGGCTGACGGTTTTCGGGCTAAAAAGATTCGACAATCAGTATATGTCCTTTTTGTCTATCCTTCTATTGATTGAGCTAGCTGCACTAACTTAACAAAAAGTAAATAATAGCAAATACAATGATGGCTCTGATTCAGCTGCCACCTAATTTTTTGCTCAATATCCTGTGATCAAGGTTTCCAACAGGTTGTTCATGCTTTTTTAGGGGTTTTTGGATACCGATTTCTAACCTTTTTTATCAGATTGTATCAGTTGCGGAGGGAATATCGATATTTCTGAGGTTTTTTGTGGAAAACACCTCTCCTGATTTATCAGGAGAGGCGAATTGCAGATTAAAATTCTATTCTTCAGCAGGAACCTGATTTTTTGGTAGATTCCTCATCGTTCCGGTTTTTTCCCTGTGGTTTTCATTTTGAGCATTCACATTTGGATCCTCATGCCTTGGAAGCGACTTGTTTTCGTTTTGTTTTTCCAAATCTTTATTTTTTGAGGGATCAATCGTTTTGGAAGTAACTTTCAATTTACTTTCCTTTTCCTCATCAAGATCAAATTCCCGATCAGTTTTTCTTTCACCTCGGTCAGTAGGATTAAGGTCATTTCTACCTCTTTCTTGGTTTGTTCTCGGATTTGAATTTTTTCCATCCTGAGGATTGCGGTTTTCATTTTTCTGTTGGTTCATGAATTCATGGGTTTATGTTGATAAATAATTGATGATCAAATTTACATCACCCAAAAAATCAATGCATTACATGAATTATTAAAATAGATGCAAAATTCACGGCAATAGGAATCTCAATGAAAAATTCGGTAAGATAGGAGATTAAAAAAAAATGGTCTAGAAAGGAATCTTAGACCATTTATTTTTTTGGAAACAATTTATACCCATTCAATTCAGCAAGGGGAAAAACTGACCTTCCATTTTTCGTCCTTTTGCTATCACAGGCACACCTTTGAGTAATTCATCGTCTGTATTGGAGATAGTACCATCGGCAAAAACATTCAAAACAAAAGCCCTCCGGCTTCTTGGGGAGCGGTTTTCGTAGCTTCCATGCACCATCAGTGGATGGTGGAAAGTCCCATATCCGGCTTTGAGTTCGATGGCCACCGGTTTGAATGCAGCTTTTTGTTCTTCAGTCATAAACTCCATTAGCCCATCCATTTTGCCTGCAAGAGCTGGTTTTTCCAACAGACCCCATTTGTGGCTGCCGGGTATATAGTGGAGACAGCCGTTTTCGGTGGTCGCATCGTCGAGTCCACACCAACAGGTGAGGTGCTGCATCTTGATCGTTCGTGTCCAATAGGAATAATCTTGATGCCAAGCCACTACGCCTCCATGATGGGCAGGCTTACAGAATAATTGATCATGCCAAAACCGGACTTTTTGATTGTCAAGAAGCTGACTAGCTGCCATGACAAAAGCCGGATTCCAGATCACATCATGAAAAGCTTTAGAAATCCTCCAATGACCTAGGGAATGGAACAAGACAGTATTCGGATCGTCCGATTCATTGCTGTGGAATTCATGGAAAAGGTGGTGGAAAGGATGTTTTGGATCTGCGACTTCTTCAAGTTCCTTTTTGAGGATGTTGATCTGGTTTTCATCAAGGAGCTTGATGCCACTTAGGTATCCTTGCTCATGAAAAAAATCAACTTGTTCTTGGCTCAACCTGTACGGTTCCCACTCTTCCTGGGTTTTTGGATAGGGGAATAGTCCGGTGATAGGTTTGTGAATGAGAGATAAGTCTTGCATGTGATGGTTCTTTTGGGTATTAGCCTTGAAGTTAAGAGAAAGATGGGAAAATTGGAATATTCCAAAATTGAAAAATCAGAAAGTTGAAAGATTGGAATATTGTAATAATGAAAAGATAAGAGATGTTAATTCAAAAGGAATATTTGCACTCCTGAAAAAAGAAACATCCGTCATCTGACTTTACTACCTACTTCTCCAGTCTTTCAAGTCTTTCCAAAAGCGGGGGATGGCTGTAATTAAAAAATACATACCAAGGATGCGGGTTGATATTGCTAAGAGAATTTACAGAAAGGGTTTTCAGTGCTTCGGCCAAAGGCTTTCCATCATAGGTTTTCTTCGCAAATGCGTCGGCCTCGAATTCATTTTTGCGGCTTAGTAGGTTCATACCGATTCCAAGGATGGCGGATATGGGAGAAAATAGGATCGTAAATCCAATTATATTCAGGTGAATTGCCATTTCAGTTCCCCCCAGAGCAAGACTCATCTGTTCGCTATGGATAAACTGGGCCAAAATAAAAAGTAGGATGCCAACCTGTAGGACAGAAGTGACCATACTCCATAAAATGTGTTTCTTCTTATAATGGCCGATTTCATGAGCGAGGACTGCCACCAATTCATCAGGAGTATGTTGTTCGATCAGGGTATCAAAAAGGACTACCTTTTTTCTCTTTCCAAAGCCTGAAAAAAAAGCGTTGGCTTTGGCTGAGCGTTTGCTGCCATCCATAACAAGGATATTGTCCAGAGGGAAGTCTACTGACCTTGCATACCTGACAATACTGTTTTTAAGTTCACCTTCTTCCAAAGGGGTAAGTTTATTAAAAAGTGGAAGAAACCATGCGGTATAAAACATATTGACTACTACCATAAAAATTCCCGAGACGAGCCAGAATTGCCACCAAAAGTCCTTTCCCATCTGATGGATCAGCCATAAAAGTGTCCCAAGCAATAGTCCCCCAATTACGATAGAAATGATGTATCCCTTTATTTTGTCAGAGAAATAGGTCTTTTTGGTGGATTTGTTGAATCCGAATTTTTCTTCAATGACAAAAGTCTGGTAATAATCGAAAGGAATGGAAATAATGTCGGAACCGATAAACACTACTGCAAAATAAACCAGAGAAAGGAGGATCGGGTGGGTGATGTGTCCTTTTAGGAAAATATCCAGCCAACCAAAAACCCCGAAATAAATGAAGGCAATTGTTAGGATAAATACTGTGGTACTTGTCAAAAGGCCAAATCTAAAATTTGCCCATTGATAGGATTTGGATTCCAGAAGTTTTTGTTGACTGATGTATTGGTCTAGCGTTTTTGGGATCGCAGGTACCGGTCTTTTGATATTTAGGTAGCTGAGAGATTTTTCTGCAAAAAAACCCAAAATAAGAATCAACAAAAGAAGGTACTTGATATCCTCACTCTCCATCAGCCTAGAACTTTGGACAAGGAAGAAGGGTATCTCTTTTTCGTGTTCTTGCTTGGTTTTTGTCAGCCAAAAGGAACGAAATGCTGACTTCATGGGCACCTCCGGATTGGATCCCAAGTTGGGAAACTGTGTAATCAAAACTATAACCCATGCTCATCCCTGTGGGTAAATTAAACCCGATCATCATCACGATGGCATCACGGTTGTTTTGGTTTTCCACTGGTTTGTAAGGAAGTCCCCTATACCAGATTCCAAGATTTAGGGGTTCCATGTGGAGGTAAGCACCAATATCAAGTTGTTCAAAAGGACCTTGACGCTTATAATTCAAGGTAGGAAGCAGGTACCTTTGTTTTCTTTGGTGTGTAAAATCAGAACGGTAACTTCCTGAACCTAATGAAATTCTATACCCTGTATGGATGGAAAATTTAGCAGGCAATGGGCTAACTCCGTCAAGGAAAGACTGATTAGGTTCATTGACGTGATGGGCAGAAAGACCAAACCAGAATTTGTCAGTAAAGAAAAGTCCACCAAAAGAGAGGGATAAAAGATTTACAGGTTCACCGGACCCGGGAAGGTCTGTACTTGGTAGAGTAGGACCTAAGGGGTCAGCAGGATTGATCTGATTGGCAAAAATAAGGTTTTCAAAAAAACCGATATCCCTTCTGATGTAGGAAGCTTGTACTCCAGGACGGAAATAGGCATTTTCACCGACCCTGAGCTCATATGAATATAAACCCGAAACAGTTGTTGACCGTAATTTTGCGCCACCTTCAACATCATTCATAACCATAAATCCAATTCCACTGTTGTAATCATCCAGGTAGGTGTCATAGTAAGCAGAGAAAGTGGTAAACTGTGCCTGTAACCCTGGCCATTGATTTCTATAGTTTGCACCGATACGTGGCAACATTTCAGACCCTGTAAAGGCAGGATTGAGATAAAGAGGCGCAGCATAGTACTGACTAAATTGCGGGTCCTGCGCCTGCAAAGTCATAGTTCCCATAAAAATCGAGGAAACAAAAAAAAGACGGAGTATTAAAGACCTTTGCAAGTAGTAATTCGTTATGTTAGCAATTAGATTCACCTTTGCAACGTCGAAAACGTTTTGTTGTTTTAAACGCAACGTGTAAATTATGAAAAGCCTAAGTAATTCCATAAAAATTTTCCTTTTTTTTAGTGCGTTAATATTTTTAAACAATGCATTAAATACTGCACCCCTTCATGCCCAAGGTTTTAACAATAACGAATGGATTTTTGGTGACTGCGGGACAGGCCAAAACAACATTCTTTCATTTGGAAAAGGAGAAGATCCAATAGTAAGGAATCTTCCAAGCGGGGTGATTATAGGACAAAATAACAACGCAGTAGCCATCGATCCAATTTCTGGCAACATTATTTTTTATAGCAACGGTGTTTTGGTCTATGATGCGAACAATCAAATACTTGAAGGTGTAGCTCCAGGTATAGACGGAAACATCAATGGACAGCAAGATTTGGCCATTGGAGTGTTGAATTATGATCCTGCTGGAGATAAACTGTATTACATTTTTTATAAAAATTCTTCAGGGGATTTGCAGTACTCCCTTATTGATATGAATGCTCCCGGACAAGCGGTAGGCAATGAACCTCCTTTGGGAGAAATTATAGAGAAAGACCAAGTAATTGTCGGTGCAGTTTCCGGACCAATCATGGTGGTGAAAACACCTCAATCCCCCTCATATCTGCTTAGTATCGAAGGTGGTACGATATTTTCAAGAAGAATAGGTGCAAACCCCGGTGAATTTATCCTCAATACAAATGCTGCGATTCCATTCACTCCAAAGTTTATGGTTTTCGATGAAGCTTCCCAAAAAATCATATTGATTCCTGAAGACCCAAGTGCGGATATTGTCGTTTTAGACTTTGATGTGGCAACGGGCTCTTTTGGAGTTTTGGAGCCGATTTCCCAATCAAGTAGTGGCGCTGATTTTGGAGGAGCTGCCTTTTCCCCTGATGGTGATTTTATTTATTTTTCCCGCGGTGATGAGTTGCTTCGGGTTCCATTGAGTGATCTGACTGCAACTCCTGAGGTAATTCCCTTTGAAAATGACGTTTTTCAGATCTATGATGTAAAAACAGGACCTGATGGCAGACTTTATTACATATATGAAGAAGTAGCTGGTGGTCCTCAATTGATCGGTCGTGTTGAAAATCCTGATGTGGTTGACCTTACTGAAATCGAATTGGAAGAAGATCCATTTAATGGAACAGATTTTTGTGGAAGGATTTTTCCACAGTTTGCTCCAAATCAAAACATCAATGCAACAGTAGATTTTGAATGGAATCCTGAAGAACCCTGCTCTAACAATCCGGTACAGTTGACAAGTTTGATTACACCCGAAAATTTTCGCCCTGTAAGCTTTGAATGGACTTTTAATCCGCCATTAACAGATGAAGATGGTGCTCCGGTTGATATCGATTTTACCCAAGAGCATTTGTTGATTCCTGAGGAAGCTACTTCCAACGAGAGCATTGATGTTACCTTGACAGTAACTTTTGCTGACGGAACCACACAAACAGTAAACAAAACCATCACATTGTTGCCTAATGAATTGCAGGTTCAATTCAGCGCGCAAGACACCACGGTTTGTGAGGGGGCCTGCGTAGATATTGGCTCAATGCTGGAAGTCCAGGCGGGTGACGACCAAGGCGGCGGTGGAGGCGGCGGTGGAACTTATGAATATTTTTGGTCCAATATCCGGGAATGGAGACCAATCAAAGACAATTGTGTTGATTTGCCGGGATTGTATTGGGTTTTAGTAAGGGAACCGGGTTCTGAATGCTATGCCTATGGCAGTGTTAGAGTTAGGATCTGGGATTTAAATGACCAAAGCAATAACGTTTGGTATTTTGGAGATGGTGCCGGATTGGATTTTAATCCTGATCCCAACAATCCCAATGGACCCACACCGAGAGCGGTCAGCCACAATCAAAACATCCCTGCAGGTACGACAACGATATCAGATGAAACTGGTCAGGTCTTGTTCTTTACTGATGGGGAAACAGTTTGGGACCTGAATGGGAATGTCATGGAAAACGGAGACAGCATCGGTGGAAGTAACCTTTCTTCCCAAAGTGTGTTGGCTGTTCCTGTTCCACAAGATGAAACAATATTTTATCTCTTTACTACCCAAACTGCAGCAGATGGAAGTAATCAGGTTAAATTTTCTGTTGTAGATATCAAAGTCGAAAATCCGAACGGGGTCGGAAATGTAGTCAGTAAGGACAATTTCCTTTTCAGTCCAAGCACAGAGCATTCAGCTGCATTGGCAGCGGGAGATACCACATGGGTGTTGTTCCACGAACTTGGCAATAATACATTCAGGGCATATCCTGTTTCAATATTTGGGATAGGTAGCCCGGTATTTTCATCTGTTGGATCCAATCATGGATTTAATACAGGTGTAGGTACGATGAAATTCAGCCCTGATGGGACGAAAGTTGCTGTTACTATTCAGGATGGGGCTTGTAGCAGATTGGAAATTTTTGATTTTGATCCTGAAACCGGAGAGATGACGGAGTATGCTTTGTTGGATTTGGGATGTAACGGAGAGGATATATATGGAATGGAATTTTCTCCAGATGGCAGCCGTGCTTATGTCTCATATACTGGGGGAGGAGGAAAAGTAGAGGAGTTTTTGATACATGCTCCGGAGCAAAACGGTACCACTCCTTTAGCCTGCGCAACCTGTTTTGAAAATGCCACCACAAGACCTCAAAGAGAGGCATGTATTTTGAATTCTTCAGTAAGGGGAGTGTTGAGCACATCGGGGCCATTTGGAGCCTTGCAAATCGGTCCCGATGGTCAAATCTATGTTGCCCGACCTGGCCAGAATATGCTTGGATCCATCAATTCAGGCACCGATTGCAATGTGAGTATTTACAATGAAATGGGTTCACCTCCATTGACAGGGATGAGTAACCTGGGATTGCCTTCTTTTGTGCAGCAGTCCGGTAGCAGCATACCTGATCCTTTACTTTCAGGAACTCCGCAATTATGTCTTGATCCCCAAAATGGAGTGATTGGACAGTTCCAAGGAGCTGGCGAACCTGATATTGACAGTTATTTCTGGACAATCACCCACGAGGACGGCACCGTTGAACTCAATAACTTTGGCGGTCCTGGTGAGCAGTTTCAGATTTATGAGCATCAATTTACCAGACCTGGTCTGTATACAGTTGATCTGAGGGTAGACCGCTGTGGAGATCCTGATTTTTATGAAGGAAGGCTTGAAGTTTTGGTGATTGCTCCTCCTGCACTTACATTGCCCGAGGCTGTTACTTTGTGTTTGGGAACTCCTATAAGTCTTACTGCGATTGATGGATATAATCCGGCTGATGGGCTTTATGATTTTGAATGGAGAAATGCAGCGGGACAATTGTTTGGTGACCAAAACTCCAATACTATCATTGTAAATGAAGAAAGTATTTTCACCGTATCGGTATCCCATAGACCGGGTGCGGGTGTAGATCCGGCCTTTTTTGACCCATGTCCTTCGGAAGCTTCTGTTTTTGTAGGCCCCGCTTTTGAATTTGACCTGACGCAATCAGCTGACCAGGTTTGTTATGATGAAAATCTTGTTGTATTCGCACCTAATACCCCTATTTCCGGAGAATGGTTTTATCAGGTTCAGGGAACCGTAAACAGGGTTCCATTAGGAGAGTTTTTTGAATTGAATCTGGTTCCCAATACTCTTCCCTCTCCTGGAGTCTATGATATAATTTTTGTTACAGAAGACCCTATCCTGGCAGGTTGTATTATTGAAAAACAATTGGAACTGATTGTATTTCCGATTCCGGTTTTCGAAGTGGTGGTTTTGACACAAGCAGATGACTGTGCCGCAGCCAATGGTAGTTTTGAAATAACCATGTTGGCGGATGCCGATGAGGTACGGATTGATGAAACAGGCCAAACATTTACCAATGTGGTTTCCGGCGATGTGTTGCCTGTTGTGACTGGACTGGAACCGGGAGTGTATACAATAGTGGCGACAAGTGATTCGGGTTGTGAATTTTTACTACCCGTAGTGGTTCAAAATTTGAATCCTCCGGTTGGTATTTCTGATTTTGAAATCACTGCCAATCCTGAAACCTGTACCGCAACAGGGGTTGACTTTGGATCAATGGATATAGTGTTTAATCTTGGCCCTCAGTCAGGCTCCTATCAATTGATCAGACAAGAAGATGGTCAGGAGTTTACGGGCACATTTACTGCTACTGATTCCATCAATGTCCCACTCCCTGATGGAACGTATAATTTGACTCTGATTGATATTGTAGATTGTGCTTTTCCCGATCCTGTTTCTTATATCATTGACAATGCCGAACAGGTTGTATTCTCAGTCCCTACCAATGTGACTGCCTGTGGTTTGTATATTTTAGAACCCCAATCTCAGATAGTACTTAATTATGAAGTACGGGGACCAAACGGGCAATTGATCAATCCTGATCAAGATGGAGGATATTTGTTTGAATTTACCGGTGTGTACACCGTCAGAGGATTTGACCCCAATGGGGTTTTGTGTCCAAGTGAGTTGAGTTTAATAGAAGTGGTCATTAACAGTCCTATCGATTTCTCTTTGAGCGACCCTATAGTAGACTGCGATTTGGGAGTATCCTATGAAGCTGTACTTTTTGGGTTTAATCCCAATAATGCGAATTTCTATTGGAGAAATGTAGCCGGGGATATTGTAGGTCGAAATCAGGTGTTTTTCCCGCCAAGTCCAGGAACATATACTTTAGAGGTTCAACCAAGAAGTGGAGGTTTATGTCCGGAGAGAACCATAGAATTTGAAGTAGATGAATTTTTAGAGGATTTGGAAATCAACTTGGTAGCACAACAGTTTTGTGCTGGAGACACCTTTGCCAACATTACGGTTGAGGCTGATTTTACCAATGTCTCCGAAACACTTTGGTTTAGTGTCGTGGGTTCTGTGAGGACGCCACTCCCTGACTTGACAGGACAGCAAACTGTTACTGTTTTTGATGTCGGGGTTTTTGAAGTTGCTTTAATTAGCGATTTAGGTTGTGAGTTGGCTAGGGAACAAGTGCAGATTTCCAGGTCGGTAATAGTTCCTCCCGTATTGGCCCCAAGCTATACGATCTGTGCAATAGAAAATGTGACAGTTCAACTTAACCCCGGGGTTTATGATTTTTATTCATGGAAACTTGAAGGAAATGAAGTTTCTCCTGATCCTGTTTTTGTACCTACTTTACCGGGAAATTATCTGCTTACCGTTTCTGATAACTTGGGTTGCGAGTATACAGTAAGCTTTGAAGTTCTAGAAGATTGTGCCTTGAGGGTAATATTTCCTGACGCCATGGTGCCAAGCAATCCCGATAGGAACTTTTTGGTTTATACCAATGATTTTGTAGATGAATTGGAAGTTTTCATCTTCAACAGATGGGGGGAATTGATTTTCTATTGCGAACAGAAAAACATAAGTGCAGATACATTTGTTTGCAGTTGGGATGGGACAGTGAACGGAACCTATGTCCCAATTGGCGTTTATCCTGTTGTAGTCAATTTTAAAAGCAACAACCAAAACGTTACCAACAAAATCACAAAGTCCATTTTAGTAATTGAATAAATATTAAAAATAAGCATGATTACCCTTATTTCACCCGCAAAAACACTTGATTTAAGTACCTCAGAATTACCTTTATTTTCATTGCCTGATTTCCAAAAGGAAACTTTTGAATTGGTTAGATTAATGAAAAGAAAATCCCTTTCAGACCTTCAGAATTTGATGGGGATAAGCGAAAACCTCGCAGTTTTGAATAAGCAGCGATTTGTTGATTTTCAAAATGAATTTGAAATGCATAACTCGAAACAAGCGCTATTGGCATTCAAAGGCGATGTCTATATGCAAATTGATGTGGATAATTTTTCGGAAGAGGATTTTCAGTTTACCCAAGAAAATTTGCGAATTCTTTCAGGTTTGTATGGATTGCTAAAACCATTGGATTTGATTCAGCCATATCGTTTGGAGATGGGGGTCAGGCTTGAGAATAAGAAAGGTAAAAACCTATATGAGTTTTGGGGGACCCGGATTGCAAAGGCTATCAATGAAACAGCAAAAGGAGAAGCATTGGTGAATCTTGCATCACAGGAATATTTCAAAGCGGTGGACCAAAAATTCTTGAAAATGAAAGTAATCACTCCTATTTTTCAAGAATATCGGAACGGGAAATATGAGGTCATTGGATTGTTTGCAAAAAAAGCGCGTGGAATGATGGTTAATCATATCATAAAAAATAGAATTAATGACCCCGAATTGCTCAAAACGTTCAATGAATCAAATTACGAATGGGCAGGAGAGGATGCTGAGGGAAATTGGAGATTTGTAAGATAATTACTTTGAAATCATACAAATATTTTTATTCAAACATGATTTTAAAAAACACTTTCAAATTATAAATCATACGAATAAATGTTTTTTATATTTAAATAAATGTATTTTAAATACAAAAATATTTTTTTCTACAATTAAAATACTGTAGATTTGGGTCAAGGTTTCTTTTGAATCTTTACCCTATCTCGCAAATGAAAAGTTTAAAAAATCACCTCATAGCAATTCTATTGCTTTTTTTGTCGGTGCAATCGGGAATTGCCTCTATAGAATCAGATTTGGACCATAAAAATCCGGGAGAAGTTTCTGCTATTTTACCGGGTACGATCAGCGATTTTGGAATAACAGGACCAGAAGAATTGTGTCTTTATTATGGAAGTATAATCGGAGAATTTTTTGGTGGAGGTTTGGTCTCAGATGTATTTCGATGGAAAATTATCAAAACTGACGGAAGTGTTCTAATAGAAAGGGAAGGTGGGTTTCAATCTTTCAGTTATACCTTTTCAGAACAAGGGGAGTTTGAAATCCAATTGACCATAAGAAGAGGGGTAGAAGAAGTATATTCCGGAACAAAAAAAATCATCATCAACAAAGGAGCGGATTTAATCATACAAAATTCATATCTGCTATGTAATGATGGTACAGCCACGCTGACATTATTGGATCCAAATACTCCTAAACTCAGTTCTTTCCAAATAAAATGGTATGATGGAAGCGGCCAACTTGTCGGAACAGGTAACAGTATCCAAGTCAATAAAGAGGATAAGTATAGTGTTGAATTTTTTACCCTGAATGAAATAGGGGGGGAAGTTTGTCCATTTTCAATTACTACCTACGTCTATAAACCCAAGGAGTACCAATTGTCCATCAGTACAGATCAGGTCTGTGAAGGATCCCAATCTACAATTGTGTCTGCAGGAAATTCGGTTTTCGGATCTTGGTTTTTTCAAAAAGAAGGTACTGATGATAAAGTATTTCTTGGAAATGGCAACAAATGGCAGATTGTTGGAGGTAGAGATTTGCAGGGCCCCGGGTTGTATAAGATAATTTTTGAAGTAGATAACAGCGCTTCCGAATATTGTAAAACTGAAGATTTTGTAAATTTCACAGTAAACCAGCATAGTAATTTCAATATTACCTTTGAAAAGGGTTCAGAAAATTGTGGCTCCAACGACGGGATTTTGGAAATCGTTGCTTTGACTGACTTGGATATCTTGAGGGTTAGAAGAGATGGAATTGTTTTTGCCACATTCCGAAACCTTACCGAAGGAGAAGTAATTAAAATCCCAGGATTGTCACCAGGTTTATATGCAGCTTCAGGTGCCTTGAATGGATGTTCAAGATCAAAAGGTGCTATTTTGCCCCTAACCAATCCCCCATCCAACCTTGAATACACCGTAAAGGAAGTGGTCGGAGAAACCTGTGATATTTCAGGAAAAATTGATGGCCAAATCTACATCAAAATGCTTGAGGCAAATTTCTCGGGGACGTACAGACTTTTGACAACAACAGGTGGGGTAGTGAAAAAGGGAGATTTAATTGATGTGGAAGAATTTTCCATTTTAGCCCCTGCAGGGAATTATTTTGTAGAAATCAGTGAAGCCGCAGGATGCGTTAATCCAAAAACTGAGAGAATTGTAATCGGCAGCAAACCTCAGGTTAGCTATTCTATTCCTGATAGACTGAATGTTTGCGGGTATTTTGACTTAACCCCGACTACAAATCAAAACCTGTCATTTACTTTGACTTACCCTGACAATTCTAAGGTGACAAAAACCAAAGACGAGGCTTTTAGAATTGACCAATCAGGAGAATACATTTTTTTGGGATTTGAAAGCGATTCTCAGGGAGGATTGTGTCCCAAAGAAACAACGCTGTTTGTGACTGTTTCCAATCCTATCGAATATCAACCTGAATTGATTTCAAGAGATTGTTTTGGTAACAAGCAGTATGTTGCCAATCTTTTTGGCGCTGATCCAAGCAGGTTTAATATTACTTGGTTCAATGAAAAAAATGAAATAGTCGGAACAGAAGAGTTTTTATTCCCAACTTCTTTTGGAGAATTTAAACTTGAAGTGCAGCCTAAAAACT
The DNA here is from genome assembly GCF_024741135.1 of Aquiflexum gelatinilyticum. GTDB lineage: Bacteria > Bacteroidota > Bacteroidia > Cytophagales > Cyclobacteriaceae > Cognataquiflexum > Cognataquiflexum gelatinilyticum. The sequence goes on along the minus strand of NZ_JANSUY010000015.1, from coordinate 107,858 downwards.
CAGAGGCATGCCCAACACCTCCAAAATCCTTCATAATCGATCGTGAAATTTTAGAAGTGGAGTTATCTCTTCAATCTACAGCACTTTGCCCGGGGGGAATTTCCGAGATTACTCTTTCAACAGATCAAGAGTCAGTTGAAACCATTTCCTGGTTGTACATAGATTTATTGGGGAACATATCGGTTTTGGATCAATTCGAAAATGAAACCCGGATTTCTGTCAGCAGTCCTGGAAACTATGAGGCAGTCGTATTCAATGATTTGTCCTGTGAAATCGGCAGAGCTCTTGTCAGCATAAAAGAAAGTGAGGATTTGGCATTCTTTGAAGTACCTGAACAGCTGGTTGTCTGTGAAACTTTTGAACTTATTCCGATTACAGATTTGGATTTAAAATTCACAGTTATCAATCCAGATGGAACTTCAAATACTTTTGGGAAAGGCGAGAAATTCTTGATATCAGAAAATGGAGAGTATTCCATTACAGGAGAAAGTGCTGACAGCAATATTGCCTTGTGTACTGTCACAAAAAAAATACAGGTAATAAAGAATGCTTCAGTGGATTTTGAGCCCGAGATTTTAGAACAAAACTGTGAAGGAAAACTTGTTTATTCAGCCAACTTGTTTGGCAAACCAACTGCTGAAGTTGATATTTTTTGGTACAATGAAGTTGGTGAGTTGGTCGGAACCGAAGAATTCTTGAGTCCACAGAGTTTCGGTATTTTTGAGTTGGAGGTAAGACCAAAGGGAAGTTTTGCATGTCCTGAACCCAACAAAAAGGAATTTGAAATAAGTAAGCCAATACTTGCATTTGAAGGCAAGCTTGTATCCTCGCCTTACTGTCCGGACACAGAAAGTGTTTCCATTACATTAGAAGCTAATCTTTCTCCTTCAATCATTATAAATTGGTTTTTTACAGATTTCAATGGGAATAGAATCTCATTGGTAAATTTTTTAAACCAGAATGAAATCGTGGTTTCTCAAGAAGGTACATACGAGGTGGAGATGAGAAACCATCTGGGTTGTCTTTTGGGAAGTGACTTAATCCTCCTCATGAAAAGTATGGATGAAAATAGGCCTCAGGTCGAGGAAAATTATATCATCTGTCCGTCATTGGGAAATGTCGTTTCTATCAATCCGGGTTCTTTCTTAAAGTATGAATGGTTTTTGAACGGAGTTTTGGTGAATGACCAACCTACATTTTCACCTTCAGAGAAAGGAAGTTACAAATTGACCGTGACGAGTTTTGAAGGCTGTTTATTTACAACTTCCTTTGAAGTAAAGGAAGAATGTGTTTTTCAAGTCAGACATACTACTGGAATGAGCACAAAGGATGTTTCAATGCCATTTAAGGTTTATTCCAATTCTTTGGTTGATCAAATTGAGGTTTATATCTTTAATAATTGGGGTCAGATGGTTTTCCATTGTACCAAGCAAAATTTTGATGCTGGAATGGACTCTTGCGAATGGAATGGAGAATTCAATGGACAATCAATTCAGCCCGGGAATTATTCCGTCAAGATCATTTATAAAAATAATTTTGAAAATATTTCTAAATCCATAATTAGCTCAGTTACGGTTGTTGATTGACCCCTTCAGGATTTTGGGTCTTTGATTTTGAAGGTTGGATGGTTTTTTTTGTCATACAAACAATTTTAATTTTAAAAGTATAGGTGTAAAATATTTTCCATTGATAATTAGAAGGTTAGACCGATATTTTTGAGTTGTAATTTTTTGCAGAGGGATATTAATGGTATTGTTTTTGTGTTGTACATTGGGATGTTGGTTTTGGATTTCTGGTCTTAAATCACACTATCTCGCTGATATATCACCCACGGAACAATTATTTTATGAAAAATGCCCCTGACTTTTTAAGGCTTAGAATTATTTTGGTTCTTTTCATTTTGTTTGTAGAATGTGACCGGATTTTTGCAAATGAAATCGAAGGTTCAAATAATTCAAAAAATCTATTTGTTGACCCTGTATTATCCGGTCCGGACAACTTATGTGTCATATTTGGAAGTGCCATAGCTGATTTTTCAGGAGGTGGTGAACCGACAACGGATGTCTATGATTGGGTAATCATAAATCCCTCGGGAGGAGAACATTTTACCAGAAACGGAGGAGCAACTTTTCAGAATATCAGTGTGCAATTTTCCCAATTGGGGAATTATACTGTCACATTGAGTGTGAGACGGGGAAATGATATCATATATACGGCTTCAAAAAACCTTTCTGTAATCCAAGGCCCTCAAATAGTTCTTCAGCCGGATTATTTATTGTGCGGCAGTACTCCTGTTGTCCTCACTGCCATTAATCCAACTACTCCAAACATCAGCCAATACACTTTTGAATGGACCAATTCTGCAGGAGATATTGTAGGAAGCCAAAATGAATTGAGTGTACAAGATGAAGGGTATTATTTTATTTCACTGTTTTTGACAAATTCCTCAGGAGGGACGGATTGCCAAATAAACGGCGGAACTTACGTTGGACAGCCTCGGGATTTCCGTTTGTTGATCAACAGCAATGAGGTCTGTATGGGAGAAATTGTCGAAATCGGGTTGGATACTCCCATTCCGGGCCAATGGTTAATTCAAAAAATCGGCGAAACAGAACTGATAGATTTTGGAAATGCATTTTCCCTCAGTTTGGATTCAGAGGAGGATCTTTTTGGGTCAGGAAATTACAGGGCTGTTTTTAGAGCTCAGGACAGCCAATACCCTAATTGTGTTTCGGAAAGAGAAATCAGGTTTTCTGTAAAGAACCAAGCTGAATTTATGTATTCAAATGTCGTGGCCGCTTCCGGTTGCAATATGCAGGATGGAGGATTTTTGTTTACTGCCCAATCTGATTTGGATTTTCTTAGAATCAATGAACTTTCTTTGTTGGAAGCCGATCTTTCAGCAGGTGAAACAAGGTCTTTCGCCAATTTATACCCGGGAATTTATGTCCTAGAGACACAATTGGATGGTTGTAACAGAACAGAGGTGGTAATTATTCCAAATAACAATCCTGACCCTGAAATGCTGTTTGAGGTGGTTGAAATAGGAGAGTCATGTTCAGAAACAGGAAAAATAAATGGAATTATCAGGGTAAATTTACTGAATGGACCCTACACAGGGGAATATAGGGTTGTAGAAGCTTCGGGAGCTGTGTTCTTCACTGGAGCCATTTCCAATGTCAGTTCCTTTGATGTATCTGTTCCAGGAAATAATTATGCTATTGAAATAATTTCACCCTCAGGATGTAAACTTCCTGAAAACAGGATTTTGGATATTCCTGTGAAGGAATTTGTGCCATTTTCTATTCCTGAAGAAGTCACAATTTGTGGAGCTTTCGATTTTGTACCTGTGACAGAAGAGAACCTGACCTTTACTTTGATCAGTCCTTCAGGAACTGTAGAAACAAAAAATGCGGGTGAAGCTTTTGTGTTAACCCAATCTGGAAGCTATACTTTGACCGGAACAAGTTTGGATCCAAGTCCTGAATTTTGTCCGCGTACAATACCATTCTCTGTTGTAAACATAGCAGTTCCTAATTTCGAACCGGTTTTGGAAAGTGAGGATTGCTTTGGGAATAAACTTTACAAAGCAGAATTATTTGGTGTAGATCCTTCTACGGTGTCAATCAGGTGGTATGATGAAAACCTGAAAATAGTAGGAAGGGGAGAAATGTGGTATCCGACTGCTTATGGTAATTTTTCTTTGGATGTACAGCCTAGAGGCTCAAGTCTATGCGGTTTCAATCCAAAACCTTTTGAAGTGAAGCAACCGGTTTTTGAGGTTGATGTGACTTTGACTTCGGGTTTGATTTGTGGTGATGGACAATTTACAACAGTAACAATGGATTCGGATTTTGAAGAAGTAGAAAGGATAGAATGGATTTTTATCGCTGCGGATGGGACACAGACTAATTTGACGCAGTTTGCCAACGAAAGAGAAATAGAAGCCGGGGAAGAAGGGACATATGAAGCTGTAGTTTACAATCGCATCGGTTGCGAGATCGGAAGGGATTTGATCCTTGTGTTGAAAAGTTATGATGAAACTAGACCTGACATAAAACCCTTCTATTCCATTTGCACCGAGTCCAGTTATGGTGAAATTGTTAATCCGGGGATTTTTGAATCTTATGAGTGGTTTCTCAATGGAGAGTTTATTTCTGATGAACCAACATTGAATCTTAGAAGAGAAGGTAATTATACCTTATTGGTGACCAATGCTGATGGATGTGTCTTTGAATCTTCTTTTTCTACTTTTGAGGATTGTACCTTCCAAGCCATTCTTACAACAGGAATGAACTTGAGTGATGTCAATAAGCATTTTGAAGTGTATGTAAATGATGCAGTGGAAAAGGCTCAAATCTGGATCCATAATAGAAACGGGGAATTGATCCATTTCTGTGAAAACAGTGAAATCCAATCACGGGTAGCTTTTTGTCAGTGGGATGGATTGGTGAGAGGCAAAGAAATTCCGGTAGGTTCGTATACTGTCACCTTGAGGATCGTCAGTACAAGGTTTGGATTAGAACAGAAATTCATCCAAAATCTTATTGTGTTTGATTGATAATCCCGGATTTTTTCTTTTATCAAATCCTTGGATTCATAATTTTTTATGAAAGGGTATCACTATACCTGATATTTTTTATATTTTCCGTCTCAAATAAAATCAACCCCATTTAAAAGTCAATTGCAACCTTTTAAACCCAACCAATATGAACGAAAATTTAAACAAATCGGCATTATTTAATGCCAGTTGCTTTGCCCTAATTACTACTGCATTTACCTTCGCCATCCGTGCGGGTATTTTACCTCAGCTGGGAGATCAGTTTGGTCTTTCTGCCGAACAGCTTGGATTTATCAACTCCATGTGGTTTCTCGGATTTCCGATTTCTATGATCTTGGGTGGGCTTTTCTATCACACCATCGGTCCTAAAATCATCATGCAAATCGCCTTTATTGCACATACACTTGGAATTGTTTTGACCATTTATGCAGGAGGATATACAGGACTTTTAATTTCTACCCTATTTATTGGATTCGGTAATGGATGTACAGAAGCTGCCTGTAATCCTATGATTGCAGACATGTATTCAGGTCTTAAAATGAATAAAATGCTTAACAGGTTTCACATGTGGTTTCCAGGTGGAATTGTAATAGGAAGTTTGATTTCCAAATTCATGACTGATTTTGGAATGGGATGGCAAATGCAAATGTGGGTATTGATGATTCCTACTTTGATTTATGCATTCTTGTTTTTTGGAAAGGCATTTCCAAAGCCTACTGTGGAGGGTGTTACTTCCATTTCCAGTAATTTGAAGGCAATGTTCTCTCCGGTCTTCATTTTCTTATTTTTCTGTATGGCACTGACTGCAATTTCCGAATTTGGACCACAGCAGTGGGTAAACGTCGTGATGAGCGAAAGTGGAGCAAGCGGTATGTTGATCTTGGCTTTGACCACGGGTATCATGGCAGTTGGAAGATTCTTTGCCGGACCTGTTGTTAAGACATTAGGCCAAACAGGTGTGCTTCTAGGTGGAGCTATTTTTGCCACAATTGGGATATATATGTTTAGTACCGTAACAGGTCCAATGGCTTATTTAGCTGCTGTGGTTTTTGCCATAGGCGTTTGTTATTTCTGGCCGGTAATGGTGGGTGCTGTTGCACAAAGAGTGCCGTTGAGTGGTGCATTGGGTATGTCTATCATTGGTGGAGTAGGAATGTTCTCAACAGCGATTTTCCAACCAATTATTGGAAAATGGATTGACACAGCAAGGGCCATCCATGATAAAGACCTACTTGCTGGTCAGGCAACTTTGCTCAAAATGGTCATGTTCCCGGCAATATTGATCGTCTTGTTTACGATATTCTTTATTTGGCAGAAAAACTCAAAAGTCGCCGCAGGAGCTGCGGCACACTAAAAACTTCAAAGCAGTCCGAAAGGGCTGCTTTTTTTTTGTCTTTTGTTTTGTAAATTCCATCATGAAAAAGTTGGTATTTATTTTCTTCTTTTTGGGTTCTCTGGTTACCGGTTTTGCTCAGGTCAATGGTCCAATCAAATTGTCAGAAAACAAGAGGTTCCTGGCCCAATATGACGGATCTCCTTTTTTTTGGATGGCGGATACAGCCTGGGAATTGTTTCATAGGACTGACCGGGCAGAAGCTGAATACTATCTTGATACAAGGGTGTCTCAGGGATTCAATGTGGTGCAAGCTGTAGCCTTGGCAGAATTGGATGGGTTAAATTCACCAAATTCCTATGGGGAAATGCCCTTTAGCTCGATTACACCTTTGGCCTTCAATGAAAAATATTGGGAGCATGTGGATTATATCATTGATCTAGCTGCGCAAAAGGGAATCCATATAGCCCTTCTACCTACTTGGGGTGACAAGCTGTATAAAGACAGTTGGGGAATGGGTCCGGAAATATTCAATGAAGAGAATGCCTACACTTATGGAAAATGGATCGGAGCAAGGTACGCCGGAAAGAAAAACCTGATTTGGGTTTTGGGAGGCGACCGCAATCCCCGAAAAGACGCTGATGATGTGGAAGTCTGGAATCAGATGGCAAAAGGAATCCAATCTTCAGCCAAAACGGATAATCCGATTTTGATGACTTTTCATCCACAGCCAAACCGGCCGGCAGGTTCTTCGACTTGGTTTCATCAGGAGGATTGGTTGGATTTCAACATGCAACAAACGGGACATTGCCCCAATCAACCCACATACCGAATCATCAGTCACGATTACGGGCTGAATCCAACCAAACCGACTATCGATGGAGAACCGCTCTATGAAGAACATCCCAACTGCTTCAATGCCAAAGAGCTTGGCTATAGTAATCCTGACGATATTCGAAGAATCATGTATTGGAATGTTTTTGCAGGTGGGGCTGGACAGACTTATGGCTGCCATGCGGTCTGGCAGATGTTTACTTTGGACCGACAGCCTATCAATGCAACCTTAAGACCCTGGAAAGTTTCTCTGGATCTCCCTATGGCTAATCAGGTCAAGCACCTCAAAAATCTTATGCTTTCAAAACCGTATTTCACCAGAATTCCTGATGATGACATGGTGATTAGCAAGCAAGAAGATGATGAGCATTTTGTCATTGCCACCAGGGATACAGAAGGATCTTATGCGATGGTTTATTTTCCTACCGGAAAAAGCGTGGAAGTAGATTTTTCAAAAATGAAAAATAGAACTCTGAAAGCCAATTGGTACGACCCGAGGACAGGTGTTAGTTTTCCTTATTCAGGAACTGAATTGGTCAAAGGAAAAAATAACATTACCCCCCCATCGAGTGGAAAAGGTCAGGATTGGGTATTGGTGGTGGAATAAGAATGGTAGGTTCAATTCCTAAAAGCCTCAAATTAAACCTGTACCATCCTCCAAACTTACCTCATAAAACTTTGGGGTAACTCCAAATCTGGATTCAAAAGCGGGTTGGATACTTTCTTTAAGGGCTTTGAGTTTTGCTTTTTCGACAATATTGATGGTACAGCCACCGAATCCTCCACCCATCATGCGACTGCCAAGGACGTAATCCTGTTCCTTGGTGAAATCAACCAAAAAATCAAGTTCAGGACAGGATACCTCGTACAGTTTAGAAAGACCTTCGTGGGAAGCATACATTTTTTCTCCAAAACCTTTTAAGTTATTCTGGTCTAATAATGCTGATGCTGCCACCACCCTGTTGTTTTCTTCAATGATGTATTTACACCTGTTGAAAACTGTTAGGCTGATGTCAGATTGAATAGTATCCAATAGTGCCAAATCCATATCCCGTAGAGATTTTATGTCTGGATTATTTTTTTTGGCAGCTTGGACACCTTCTTGGCATTCCTGTCTTCTTTTGTTATAGGCAGAATCTGCCAAAGAATGCTTCACACAGGTATCAATCAGCAGGATACTATGATTTGGCAAGTTCAGAGGGAAATGTTGGAAATCCATTGACCTGCAGTCCAATCGGATGACATGGCCTTTTTTGCCCATCACAGAGGCAAACTGGTCCATAATGCCGCATTGAACACCTGCAAAAACATGTTCTGCTTTTTGTGCATAATGGATCAATGAGCGCTTTGGAATATGAAAACCAAACAAAGTGGTCAATGCAAATCCGACAGCGGCTTCAAAGGCGGCAGAAGAAGAAAGTCCTGCACCGACTGGAATATCCCCGCCAAAAACCATATCGAATCCCTGAACAGCATATCCGGCTTGTTGCAATTGGGCAGTGACTCCCAAGATGTAAGTCGCCCAATGACCTTTTTTTGGACCAAAAGAATCAAGGTTGAAAGCGAATTCCTCTTCAAAATCTACTGAATAAACCTTCGCTTGTCGGGTACGGTTGGCAGCGATGGCTACAATCATTTTTTTATCAATGGCTGCCGGCATCACAAACCCTTCGTTGTAATCCGTATGCTCCCCGATCAGGTTAATCCTCCCGGGTGAATAAACCATAAGTGGTTCTTTTTGGAATAATTCCTTGAAGGTGGTCTCGATAGGTTTTTTCATTTATAAAATCTTCACTCTGCCGAAAATACGAACTGGGTCCTGGATTGGAATATTTCTTCCGGCATCAGGAGTATGGATGGAAACTCAGGATGGTTGCAGGAATCCGGGAAATGTTGCGTCTCCAGACAGATGGCTGTTCTCTTTCCATAAGTCAGTCCATTTTTTCCCTCAAAATTATTTCCCAAATAATTACCTGTGTAGACCTGAATCCCAGGTTCGGTGGTAGAAAGTTTCAATTTTCTCCCTGATTCAGGGTCATAAAGTACAGCGCAATCCTCAGGTTGGTTGAGGACAAAGCAATGGTCGATTCCTCCCGCAATTTCTAATTGGGAGTGTTCCCGGTGAATAGGTTCGCTGATTGTTTTCAGGTTTCTAAAGTCAAATGGAGTTCCGCCGACACTTGCGATTTCCCCAGTTGGTAAGCTGTTTTGGTTCATTGGAAGGTATTTCCCTGCGTCTACAAAGAATCCGTGCCCCTCGATTGTTTTGGAGAAATCGCCCGTGAGGTTAAAATATGCATGGTTGGTGGGATTGATGATTGTTTTCTCATCGGAGCTCGCTTTATAACTGATCTCCAATCTGCCTGTTTCATCCAATGTATAAGTCACCCAAATGTCAATTGTGCCCGGATAATTTTCTTCACCAGCTTTGCTTTGGTAATAAAAAGTGACTCCCACAGAGTTATTGGTTTCAAATGGTTCTGATTCCCATACTTTCTTATCCCAGCCTTCCATTCCTCCATGCAGATGAATCCCGTTTAAGTTGGCTGGAAGTTCATATGTTTTTCCTTCCAAATGGAACCGATTGTCAGTAATCCTGCCCGCAATCCTTCCAATCGTCGATCCGATATAGCAATAATGTTCCAAATAATCTTTTTGCAAATACCCGTCTAAAGTATCAAAACCCAATACCACGTCTTCCAATTTTCCATTTCGATCAGGTATTAAAAGGTGCGTCCAAGTTGCCCCATAATTCATGACAGAGACCTCAATTTGACCAGGAATACTAAATGTAAAAAGTTGGATTTCATCTCCTTTTGGAGTATTCCCAAATTTCTTGGAAGTTAATACAGGTTGCATAGGCTGGTTTGGTTATAAAAAAAGCCATTTAAGGCTTTAAGATTTTTTCTTTGAGGAATTACGTGGTACTAATGTGGTCAGCAATACAAACGACTGTGGATCGTCAGGCACGATTTCCTCCAACTGATCAAGTAAATGGTTGGCCGCAAGTTGTCCCATTTCATATCCAGGCTGTGAAACCGTCGTGAGGGAAGGTTCCACTACGGCTGAGGTTGGATTGTTGGTAAATCCTGCGAGTGCTATCTGTTCAGGTATTTTGATGCCCTTTTCCTTTAATACTATCATGACATCCACCGCGACAGGATCTATCATTGCAAAAATAGCATCTGGCAAATCCCCACTTTCAAGCATTTCAATTGTCACTTGGCGGTTCATTTCAGGCGTCAGGTCAGTGAAATAGACTTTACTTTCTTTTTCCGACAGACCATATTCGGCCAAAGCTTCCAAATATCCTTCTTTCCGTTTTTTACTGATATAAAGGTCCTCTGGCCCCGAGAAGTAGGCTATTTTTCTGCATCCCTGGTCCAGAAGGTGCTTCACTACCAAATAGGCACCATGTGCATCATCAACCGTAATTTTGGAGACTGGGATTTCTTCAGTTACCCTATCAAACATGATAAAAGGAATACCTCTATCGAAAATGTCCTGAAGGTGTTCATAAGTTTTGGTTTCTCTACTTAATGAAATCAACAATCCATCAACCTGTGACGAAACTAGTGTCCTGATATTGGCTTTTTCCTGATCAAATGACTCATTGGATTGGCAGATCATGATGTTGTAGCCACGCTTGTAAGCAGTATCTTGAATTCCACTGATATTGCTCGAGAAAAAATGGGAAGTCAATTCAGGTACTATCACTCCTAAAACCTTGCTTCGGCTGATCCTGAGACTTTGTGCCAAAAGGTTATATTGGTAATTCATGCTTTTGGCCATATCCACGATCCGTTTTTTGGTATCGGGATGGAGCTCAGGCGAGTCTTTCATCGCCCGGGAAACAGTAGAGACCGACACGCCAAGTTTTTTGGCTATCTCTTTCATTGTAACCTGATGGCCTTTTTTCATGATTTGTTGGTGGTTTTATAGGATTTTATTCTTGGTAAACAGTGAATAAAACTGTTTGGCCTACAGCCTTAAGTGTTCTTTTATCTATTATTTCCATATTGTCCATATGGGTATGATGGTAGTGACCAAATCCTGCCCTAGGAGAAAATTCAATGATATCTATCATCGGAATCCCCGCATCTCTATTTACAAAAACATGGTCGTCAATGATTTCAGGAGCATTTTCCAAGATAAAGAAGTCTGAATATCCCAATTCTGAGGCAAAATTCCACACTTTATTGACAATGTTTTTAGCATAGCGCATGGAATTGCCCTCTTTGAAGAACCTCGCACCTTTTGCCCCGACAAGATCTACCAATATGCCGTAGTAGGCTGAATACCCTGCTTGGTGAGGATTTTTCGACCAATGCTGAGAACCGAGACACCACCAAACCTGTGAATTATTGGAAAAGGAGGTATGTTCAGGTTCTCCATCATCTTCCCCATCAAAAAGGATAAAATCAATCCCTATTTCAGGTTTTTGCTCCGAAATGCTGATAATCCTGGCAATTTCCAATAGCACACCCACACCTGATCCGCCGTCATTGGCACCATCTATAGGTTCATCAATCCTTTCGGTATCTTTGTCAGCAATCCTTCTTGTGTCCCAATGGGCAGCTAGAAGCACTCTTTTTTTCGCCGAAGGATTATAAGAAGCAATGACATTGGTCAGATTCCAAAGTTGGTTGTCATAGGTTTTGGCCTGAAAATCTTGGGTTTGAACGTCCAATCCAAAGCTTTCAAATTTTTGAACAAACCATTCTTTTGTTTTTTTATGCGGTTCCGTGTTGGGCACCCTTGGACCAAAATCCACCTGTTTTTGGATATAAGCGTAGGCTGAGTCTGCCACAAAATCGGGAACAGGTTTGTATGAGACCTGAACCTGACCGGAATCTGTTGTTTTGTCTCCGTTACAGGACCAAAGGAAAATGAATACAAGAATATATATTCCCCAATTACTCTTCATATGCCCAATCGATTTTGTCTTTCATATCCTTAACCACTATTCCCAAGTCTTTCAACCCATTCCGGATCTCATCCACTTTATCGTAGTTGCGGGCTGTTTTTGATTCAGAATAAAGTTTCAACAGAACATCCAAAAGGCCTTGTTGGTTATTGGCTACTTCTTCTTTTAGACCCAATATTTTTTCAACAAAAACCACATAGGTCTGGATCATTTGGTCAAAAACATCCTTGCCAAATACATTTACATTCAACTGGCCTGTATAGATGGAATTGATTTTTTTCAACAAATTGAAAATATGGCCAATCGCCTGAGCTGTGTTGAAGTCATCTTCCATCGCTCGATATGCATTGTTGATGCTGCTTTGGACCTGCTTGATCTGCTCCGCATCCAAGGATACTTTCTCGTCGGCTGCAAATTCCAATTTTTTTGTAATGCGTAAACCATTGATGATTTTCTTATATCCTTTTTGGGCGGCTTTCAGGGCATCATTTGAGAAATCCAAAGTGGACCGATAATGGGCCGTCAATATGAAATAACGGATCGTCATCGGGCTATAGGCTTGCTCCAGGAGTTTGTGGTCTCCGGTGAAAAGCTCCTGAAGGGTAATGAAATTACCCAATGATTTGCCCATCTTTTGCCCGTTGATGGTGATCATGTTGTTGTGCATCCAATACTTAGCAGGGTCCTGATGGTTGCAGGCATTGCCCTGTGCTATTTCACATTCATGGTGCGGAAACATCAAATCCATCCCGCCTCCGTGGATGTCAAACTGCTTTCCAAGGTACTTGGAACTCATCGCGGTACACTCGAGGTGCCAACCAGGGAAGCCCGTACCCCATGGTGATTCCCATTTCATCAGGTGTTCGGGAGAAGCATTTTTCCACAAGGCAAAATCAACAGCATTTCTTTTCTCACCCTGTCCGTCAAGGTCACGGCTTCCGCTGATCAGCTCCTCTAAAACCCGGCCTGAAAGCTTTCCATATTCATAAGTTTCATTGTATTTCAATACATCAAAATACACCGAACCATTGACCTCATACGCCAATCCTTCTTTCAAAATATCCTCCACCAAGGCGATCTGCTCAGGAATATGTCCTGTTGCCCTTGGTTCAATGCTCGGTTTCCATGTATTGAGCGCCTCCATGTCACGGTGGTAAGTGTCAGTATATTGCTGCGCCACTTCCATCGGTTCCAATTGCTCCAATTTTGCTTTTTTGGCAATCTTGTCCTCACCCTCATCCGCATCGCCCTGCAAATGTCCTACATCTGTGATGTTGCGGACGTAGCGTACACGATAGCCAAGATGCGTAAGGTATCTATTGACAGTATCAAAAGTGATTGCCGGTCTAGCATGGCCTAGATGCGCATCTCCGTATACGGTAGGACCGCAGACATACATGCCAACAAAAGGAGGGTTGATCGGTTCAAAATCTTCTTTCTTGCGGGAAAGAGTGTTGTAGATTTTTAGATTATGAGTCATAATATATGGGTACGGAATACCAAAGAATAAAGGTATTTAAAATGAAGACGCAAAATAGAAAATAGAAATCGGGAATGAAAAGAAATGGGTTGGGATAAGCCTTTAATATTCAATTGATCTCCTGATGGTAAAAAATCAATCAGGTTTCCCAAGTATTCCAGTGGTTTGAAAAGAAAAGACCGTCTGAAATGTTTTCAAACGGTCTCGTTTCTGATCTCTCGCTTTTCGCAAATCAATGCTTGAAATGTCTCACACCTGTCATCACCATACTCATGCCATGTGCATCGCAGAAGTCGATGCTGTCTTGGTCCTTGATGGATCCGCCCGGTTGGACGACAGCGGAGATGCCTGCTTCATGGGCGATTTCTACGCAATCAGGAAAAGGGAAAAATGCGTCTGAAGCCATTACGGCACCTTTCAACTCAAAGCCAAATGACTTTGCTTTTTCTATCGCTTGTCTGAGTGCGTCCACCCTTGATGTCTGTCCCACTCCCGAAGCAAACAATTGGTTGCTGTTGCTAAGGATGATCGTATTGGATTTGGTATGCTTGCAGACTTTGGCAGCAAATACCAAAGCGTCCTGTTCTTCGTCAGTTGGCGTGATTTTGGTCACCACTTTGAAGTCGGCTTTGGTTTCGGTCTTCAAATCTTTATCCTGTTCGATGATGCCATTGAGCAAAGTTTTGATTTGCTTGGTGCCTTCGATCTGGATTTTCTGCCTGAGCAGGATTCTGTTTTTCTTTCCTTTGAGCAATGCCAAAGCATCCTCGTCAAAAGAAGGAGCGATCAACACTTCAAAGAAAAGGCTGTGCATTTCTTCGGCTGCCGCAAGGTCTACGTTTTGGTTGGTTATCAAAACTCCCCCAAATGCGGAGGTGGTATCCGCCTCGAAAGCTTTTTTATAAGCTTCCTGAACGGTTTTGGCGGTTGCGACACCGCAGGCATTGGTATGTTTTAGGATGGCAAACGCCGTTTCTCCATCAAATTCAGCGATCAAAGCCACCGCTGCATCCACATCCACTAAGTTGTTGTAGGAAAGCTCTTTACCATTCAATTGGTCAAATAAGGCCTCCATGTCCCCGTAGAAATGGGCGGCCTGATGTGGGTTTTCTCCGTAGCGTAATGCCTTGGCTTTTGTTTCGGAGATTTTGAGGGCAGGGATATTTTCAGTTTGGTTGAAAAAGTTGAAAATATGGGTATCATAATTCGAAGAAACCTGAAATGCCTGCGCCGCAAAATAACGTCTGTCTTCCAAAGTCGTTGCGCCATCCTGTCGGCTTAGCCTTTCCTCTAGTTCAGCATATTGTCCTTTGGAAGCGATGATAACGACATCCTTGAAGTTTTTGGCTGCTGCACGGATTAGGGAGATGCCTCCAATGTCTATTTTTTCTATGATATCTGCTTCGGAAGCACCTGAGGCGACAGTTTCTTCAAATGGATACAAGTCCACGATCACCAGGTCAATGGCAGGAATATCAAACTCGGCAGCTTGGGAAATATCTCCTGAATGGTCTCTTCGGTGGAGAATTCCTCCAAAAATCTTTGGATGAAGGGTTTTGACACGTCCTCCGAAAATTGACGGATATCCTGTCAATTCTTCAACAGGGATGACTTCAGCACCTTGTTGTTCGATAAATGCCTGAGTACCGCCGGTAGAGTAGATTTTCACTCCTTGGGCTTTCAGTTGGGCAATGATAGGTTCGAGATTGTCTTTGTAATAGACCGAAATGAGGGCGGATTGTATTTTTTTGGTAGCCATGTTTGAATGAATCCCACAAAGACACTTTTCAGATCAGGAATAGTGTGCTATTGGGGTGATTTATTTATTGGAAATTTTTCAAGTCGCAAAGGTAGGAAAACCAAGGGATTATAGCAGGCTTTCAATCACATTTGGGAAGTATTTGTGCTCAAGTTGATGGACTTTGTCAGCAATATCGTCAGGAGTATCGGAGGGAAGTACAGGTACAGCTGCCTGAAAGATGATTTTTCCTTCGTCATAATGTTCATTGACCATGTGTATGGTGATTCCTGTTTCAGCATCCCCTGCATCTTTCACAGCTTGGTGGACATGGGCACCATACATTCCTTTTCCGCCATAACTTGGTAACAGAGCAGGGTGGATGTTGACAATTTGATTTGGCAATTTTTGAATTAGATTATCAGGAATTTTGAGTAGGAAGCCCGCCAAGACTACCAAATCGATCCCTAAAGTCTGAAGTTTGTCGGTTAGGATTCCGGACTCAAGTTCTGATTTTGAAAAAATGAAGGTTGGTACCTGAAATTTCTTAGCCCTTTCTAGTACGAAAGCGTCTTTTTTGTTAGAGGCTACTAAGACAACTTCACCTTTTTGGGAATTTTGGAAATACTCCATGATTTTCTCCGCATTGGTACCGCTACCTGAAGCTAGGATGGCTATTTTTTTCAAGGTTGCTTGGCTTTTTTTGAAGCTGTAAAAATAGAGGATTGGTATTTAAAATTCCTTTTTAATCCTAGAATAAATCATCCAAGGTTTTTTCTGACAATTATTGTTCTGAACCCAATACAATTTTAACCAAAAATTGTATTGAACTCAAAACAATATTCTAATTATGAATTTTTTTAATCTCAAATCTCACATCTCAAGTCTCTTTCACAAAAAAGCCATGCTCAAAATCCCCGTAATCATCAGCATCTTGGAAAGAATACTCAGTTGGGTGAAATGGGCTTTGCGGTCAGCCATATAGATTTTATACATAAAGATGAAAAAGAGAATACTCAGACCTCCAAAGTAAAAGTACAGCTGGGTATTATTGATCTTAAAAGTCACTACCAAAATCGCACAGATAAAGCAAAAGGCAATCAGAAAGATGATCCTTTTGGTATTGCGGAAGCCAAACACAATGGGAAGCGTGCGACAACCGTGTTTTCTGTCGCCCTGTCTGTCCTCAATGTCTTTTAGGATTTCCCGGATCAAGTTAATGAAGAAAGCAAAAATGGCATAAGTGAGCACTAGCAGTTCAGACTTTTGGTAGTAATACCCAATCATCCAAATGGCAGTTCCTGTCAATAAGGCCACAGTGAAGTTCCCGATAAATGGAAGCCTTTTCAAAGAATTGCTATACAACCAAAGCAAAAAAGAAGCAATGAAATTGATCAAAGCTATTCTTGGACTAACGATAAGTCCGATTCCAACTCCGGTGAGGTTTAGGAATGAGTGAAAGAATATAACAACCCTTCTTTTCATTCCCTTGCCAATGATGACTTCATCGGGTTTGTTGATATAGTCTATTTTGACATCATAATAATCATTGATCATATATCCTGCAGCAGTCAAAATTACTGTGGAAAGAATGATCAGGTAAAGATTGATATCCTGTAATATCGGAAGACCTTTTCGTGTAGTCTCTACCAAAAAATAAGCAGTCATGAGCTGCGCAAATGCCACAATCACCAGATTTAAGGGTCTGCTGATTTTGAAAAGACTCCAAAAAGAAAATTTTTTGGCTTTGACCGTAGCGCTCATGATTCAAAATTAAAACAAAAATGGTCAGGAACTTGGATATATTCCTGACCACTATCAACTTTATTTTAAGCAATTAGGTTTTGGGGATTCTGCTTATTTCTTATTCAAATTTGGAAGCCTGGTTTTTTGCAGAAGACCTTCCTCTTTCATCAATTTTTCAATTTCGGCAATGGTTCTAGGCACAAATTCACTCAGGTTTTCATTTCCTTCTTTGGTGATCAAAATATTATCCTCGATCCGGATGCCGATTTTCCACCACTTTGGATCTACCGGACTGCCTTCTGGAATATAAATGCCCGGTTCTACCGTCAGGATCATTCCGGGTTCCAAAATGCCATAAGCACCCCGGTCATGAACATCCAGACCTAAATGATGCCCGATACCATGCGGAAAATACGGATGCCTTTCTCCCGGCTTGACGATTCCCAAAGCTACCAACCCATCGTTTATGACTTTACGTGCAACGGCATCTACTTCTCTGTAATCAGCGCCAACCACACAAGCTTTTGTCCCTGTCTCTAATGCTTTCAAAACGATTTCATAAATGGCTTTTTCCTCAGGAGAGAAAACGCCTTTGACCGGGGCTGTTCTTGTGATGTCACCTGAATAGCCTCTGTATTCCGCTCCTACGTCCATCAACACGACTCCTTCTTGGAGATTAATTACACCATTGTCAACATAGTGCAGAATAGTGGAGTTGTTACCCGAACCGACAATCGAACCATATCCGACATATTCTGCTCCCATGGCCTTATGGACAAATTCATGTGCTCCTTGGATTCCTCTCTCTGTTGTGCCAGGTTCGATAGATCTGAACGCTTCTATATGGCCATATCCAGAGATTGCTACGGCTTTTCTCAAAAGATCAATTTCTTCTGGGGTTTTGACTACCCTCAATTTTTCCATGAGGTTATTCAAAGCCATATCGGCTGGTTTTGTCGGAGTGGAATTGGCTGATTTTAATGCAGCTACCATTGCCTTTAGAGGATTGTTGTAATCGTTTCTTTCAATTTCCCCCATATCAAAGGAAAACACACTTTTCAGTTGCTTCAGGTCAATTACAGGATTTTTTAGAAAATCAGAATAAAGATAAACATGCTCAAATCCGAGCTTTTCTTTGACTCCTTGCACACCCAATCTTTCACCGTCCCATTGTTCTTTGGCAGGGTCTTTGGGTTGGATATAGATGATTTCACTGACTGTTTTTCCTTCTATTGTCTGAGGGCTTTTAAAAATGATCAGAGCAGAATTCGGCTCCCTAAAACCTGTGAAATAATAAAAATCGGAGTTTGGTCTATAGGTAAAATCAGTGTCGTTGGAGCGGTTTTTGACTGGATTGTTAAAAAAAACAGCTGCCGAATTTTCAGGCAACAAAGCCCTCAGGGCTTCGCGTCGGCCTTTGTGGAATTCGGGACTCAAACCATCAGCGAAAAAAGATTGAGCAAGTAGGTTGTTTTCAAATAGAAAGTGGGCAATTAAAGCAAAAAGGAAAATGCCGGAGAATTTGAATTTCATTTAGTTTTATTTTTTGATAAAGTGGGAAATATAGTGCCCTTTTAATAAAAAAAGTAAACCGATAATGGAAAATCGAATCCTCCTTCTGACAAATACCCTTCGATTAACAAATTGGTAAAAAGCTTCCAAACTGGAAATCTATATATTTGCCAAAATTTAAACCTTAGAGAAGAATGAAAAAATTATCGGCCGCTTTGATCTTTTTATTTTTTAATCTGATTGCACTTGCCCAAACCGAAAAAAAAGCACCTGCTTCCAAACCAAAAATAGTGGTTGGTATAGTAGTGGACCAGATGCGCCAAGAGTATTTCTATAAGTTTCAGGATAGGTATACTGAGGGTGGCTTCAAGAGACTGATAAAGGATGGGTTCATGATGAAAAATGCTCATTACAACTATATACCTACCTACACAGGGCCTGGACATGCCTCAGTGTATACCGGAACAACCCCGGCTACCCACGGAATCATAGCCAATGATTGGTATGTGCGAAGCCTTGGCAGAACCATGTACTGTGCGGAAGACAGCACAGTCACTGCGGTAGGAGGGGATGCTGAAAACGGGAAAATCTCTCCGCGGAATATGTATTCGACCACGATCTCTGATGAAATGAGATTTGCATCAAACAAAAGGTCGAAAGTCATTGGAATTGCCATCAAAGACAGAGGAGCCTCCCTTCCCGCAGGTCATTTAGGAGATGCCTATTGGTTTGACAACATTACAGGCAATTTCATGACTTCAACATACTATTATGATTCTTTGCCCACTTGGGTACAAAAGTTCAATGAAAGGAAACTGGCAGAGAAATACAGTTCCAAAAAATGGGAAACACTTTTCCCCATCGAAACTTACAAACAAAGTATTGCGGATGACAATACATTCGAGGGTCCTTTTATAGGTCAAGAGAAGACAGTTTTCCCATATGACCTGCCAAGTTTGATGGAAAACAATGGGGGTCTTGGCATAATTGCCGGGACGCCATTTGGAAATACCCTCACCTTAGAAATGGCTTATGCAGCCATTGAAGGGGAGAAGTTGGGCAAAAGAGGAGAAACCGATCTGCTCTCAATCAGCTTTTCTTCACCCGATTATATAGGGCATCGGTTTGGGCCGACAGCTGTAGAATTAGAAGATAACTACCTGAGACTCGATAGGGAACTGGAGCAATTTTTCAATTTCCTAGACAAGGAATATGGCAAAAATGAGTATTTGGTTTTCCTGACGGCCGATCATGCAGTGGCAGATATTGTGGATTATATGTTGAGCGAAAATGTTCCTGCCGGAAACTTCAATACCCGTTATATCCTAACCCAAATGAGAGGATTTTCAATTTTGAAATATGGTGAAGGAAACTGGATTTCAAGTTTTACCAACGAGCAGGTTTTTCTAAATCATGATCTGGCAAAAGAAAAAGGGGTCAACATAGAGCAGATGCAAAGAGATCTTGCGGAATTTTTGTTAAAATTTCCCGGGATCAAAGAAGTGTATACCGGAACAGATATGAGAAGAATGGATTATCTGACAGGAAAAAAATCATTGCTTCAAATGGGATATAACCACAAAGCTTCAGGTGACTTGTTGCTTGTGCTGGAACCTGCGTGGTTAAGTAGCTCTTTTAAAGGAACAACACACGGAACTGGCTATACCTATGATACCCATGTGCCGATTGTGTTTATGGGATGGAAAGTCCCGCAAGGAGAAAGTTCAAGATACGCGACCGTTACAGACATAGCACCGACTCTCTCCATGATGCTGAATATCCGTCTTCCCAACGGCGCCACGGGTCAACCAATATTGGAAATAGTGGATAAAAAATGATTCGGACCAAATAGATACTGGACATTTGGTTAATATCTGTCCATAGACCACAGTCGACGGTCCATTGCCACTTCAATTGAACCTCACTCCGAGTTTTAAATGGTTAAGGAAAGAAAGTGTAAATACATAACTAGTATATGTTAGAGTTAATCATTTTCAAAAAAAAAGAACAGCTTCCCATTTTTAATGGGAAGCTGTTTTGCTTTCAAAACCTGCTCAAATAACCATTAACCATTAACCAATTAACCATTAACCTACTCCTTCCAGGACATCGGATAGTTTGGGTCAACAAATTCAAGACCTTGGGTAGTGACCTGTAATGGCTTGAATGTGTCAAGCATCACGGCAATCTCTTCTGTAGATTTTGCCCCTATGGATTTTTCTACTGTTCCCGGATGCGGACCATGCGGAAGTCCGCCCATGTGTATGGTAAATGAGCCTCGGTCAATGCCTTTTCTGCTCATAAATTCGCCTTCGGCATAATAGAGAACCTCATCAGAATCGATATTGCTGTGGTTGTATGGGGCAGGAATGGCCAAAGGATGGTAATCAAACAGCCTTGGCACAAAAGAACATATCACAAATCCCCAAGCCTGAAAAGTCTGGTGTACCGGAGGCGGTTGGTGGATTCGGCCGGTGATCGGCTCAAAATCATGGATCGAGAGTGCATAAGGATACAAATAACCATCCCATCCGACGATGTCCAATGGACTGTGCCCGTACGTATAGGGATGGAGCATTCCTCCTTTTTTGATCTGTACGAGATAATCCCCCGTTTCTGATTCGATGACCAATTCACTTGGAGTGCGGATGTCCCTTTCGCAGTAGGGAGAATGTTCCAATAATTGTCCCACTTCATTTCGGTATCTTTTGACAGTTTCAATCGGGCCGTGAGATTCGATCACCAATAGCCGCAAAGGGCCTTCTTCTTTCCATTCAAACCTATAGATCGTAGTCCTCGGAATCACAATGTAATCACCTTGGCGTACTTCCAGTTTTCCAAATTGGGAATACATCACACCTTCACCATCATGAACATAGATCAGTTCATCACCATCTGCATTTTTGAAGAAAAAGTCCATTTTTCGCTGCTCGGGTGTGCAAATCCCCATCATCACATCATTATTCATCATGAGCATTTTGCGGGCAGAAAGATAATTCTTACCAGTAATACCGACACCGGAAGTTTTTAAATGTGTCTGTTGCAATCCATGTGCTTTGGCTGGTTCCCAAGAAAATGGGCTTGGCTTGCCGATGGATTTTACGTTATTGGGATTGTGAATATGGTAAAGGTTGGAATAGATGCCGGAAAATCCCTTGGAGCTGACAAGTTCTTCTTTATAGAGGCTTCCGTCTGGCTGCCTGAATTGGGTGTGTCTTTTTGGGGGAATATTCCCCAATCTGTGGTAATAAGCCATTTGTATTTGGGTTTATGTATCCAGCAAATTTATAAAAAATGAAATATCATTCTTCCGGGATGGAAATTAAAATAGACAGCAAAAAAAAGAGCGGCAGAGGCCGCTCTTGTACTTATTTTAGTTTTGGTTTTCTTTTCCAAATAGGAATTTGCTGAGTTCCTCTTTTGCTGCGCCTGTTTTCTTTTGGAGCCTACCGAGCAACTGGTCTTCTTGACCTTCTGCATAAACAAGGTCATCATCTGTGAGTTCCCCGTATTTTTCTTTTAATTTACCTTTCAGTTCGTTCCAGTTTCCTTTAATCTTTAAGTCAAGTGACATAATAGCTTTGGTTTAAGTTTAAAATAAAATACATTTTAAATGAAACAAATACCATTCCAAAGTAAAAATATTAGATATTTATTATGAAAAATATTGTAAAACCAATTTATTTCTTTCTTTTGATGGCTTTTGGATGTAATGAAAAGGATCAGAATCTAGTCTGGTCAGATGAATTTGAAACAAATGGCCTTCCGGACTCAACCAAATGGACTTATGATGTCGGTGATCACGGTTGGGGCAACAATGAATTGCAATATTACACCAAAGAAACCCTTGCCAATGCAAGGGTTGAAAATGGGAACCTGATCATTGAAGCACATCAGGACAGCAGTTATGCTAAGGCTTACACTTCGGCACGATTAGTTACCAAAGGCAATTCTTCGTGGCAATATGGATATATTGAGATTAAAGCCAAATTGCCCTCTGGCTTGGGGACTTGGCCGGCGATATGGATGCTTCCCGAAGAAAACAAATACGGGGGATGGCCCAAAAGCGGCGAAATCGACATCATGGAGCATGTAGGCTATGACCAGGGAACTGTTCACGGGACGGTTCATACTGAGGCTTTCAATCACAGGATCGGGACGCAAAAGGGAGCTACCAAATCAGTTCCTACCTGTTCAGAGGAATTCCATATTTATGCCATCGATTGGCAGGAAAAGAAAATTGATTTTTATATCGACGGGGAACTGTACCATACTTTTGTAAATACTGAAAAAAATACCGCAGAATGGCCATTTGATATGCCGTTTCACTTGATCATGAACATTGCAGTTGGCGGAGATTGGGGAGGCAGCAAAGGTGTTGCTGCTGATATTTGGCCCCAAAGGATGGAAGTGGATTATGTGAGAGTTTATAAAGAAAAGCCGGAGGAAGTTAAATAAGGAAAATTGAAAGCCTGACTTTTCAATGGAATTGAGCAGGGTCAATTCATCCAATTTGGCCCTATCCACTTTTAAACATGTAATTTTTCGGTTACGATCGAAGAATTACATGTTTATTTTCGGTTAGGTTGGAAAAGCTTCACAAGGAATCAAAGTTTCAAAGCATTCCTCATCCATAAGAAATTACTTTTTAGATAACATTTAACTGCTCAGAAGTAGAATAATACCTCACATCGCCACCCCATTAAAAGGATTGAACCGCCTTCTGCCTACGGACATGCCGATGGCACGGCAGACGGTTTTGTCGCCATATCTGGTATTGAGCCGGTCGAGGGCCTGGTAAAGCCGGATCTGCTCCTGCGTATCTTCGAAGAGGTTGATCTGGTAATTGCCATGGACAAGGTGACTGAAGCGCACCCCGATCAGACGGATCAGCATACGGCGGTTGTACAGTTTTTTGAACAATTCCTTCACGATCGGGATCAGCGTATGGTCCGCAGAAGTGTAAGGCACGCGCTGCTGCACGGTATGTGTGTCAAAATCCGAATAGCGGATCTTCACGCTCACGCAGGCTGTAAGCTGTTGTTTTTGGCGCAGTTTGGTGGAGATTTGCTCCGTCATGGCGATGAGGTTTGCTTCGAGCATCTTGACATCGATGGTGTCCTGCTCGAAGGTGTTTTCGGTCGAAATGGATTTTGCTTCGGAATAGGGTGTCACAAGGGAGCGGTCTATGCCGTTGGCTTTTTCCCAGATCATGGTGCCGTTTTTCCCAAAAGTAGCTTCCAGCAGTTCGGCGGGCATGACCTGCAGCGTCTGTACCTTTTTGACGCCCATATTGTATAAGGTGTGCGAAGTTTTTTCTCCGATCATGGGAATCTTGCGGACGGATAGGGGAGCGAGAAAGGGTTTTTCCATCCCATAGGGGATTTCCTTTTCGTTGTTGGGTTTGGCTTCTCCGGTGGCTACTTTGGAGACAGTTTTGTTTTCCGAAAGCCCCAAAGAAATCGGCAGACCGCTTTCTTTGATGATCCTTTTGCGGAGTTCATGCGCCATCTTGAAGCAACCAAAAAACCTGTCCATACCGGTATAGTCGATATAAAATTCATCGATGGAGGACTTTTCAAACAACGGCACATCCTCCCGGATGATCTCGGTGATCTCGTGGGACTTTTGGCTGTACTTCTCAAAATCCCCCCGGATGATCAGTGCCTCCGGACAAAGCTGCCGCGCCGTGCGCATGGGCATGGCGGAGTGCACACCAAACTTCCTCGCCTCATAGCTGCAGGAAGCCACGACTCCCCGGTCTCCCGATCCGCCGATGAGAATGGGTTTTCCATTCAGCCTGCTGTCATACAGCCGCTCCACCGATACAAAAAACGAATCCAGATCCATGTGGACAATACTCCTCTTCCTTTCCATAATATGTCAATTTAATAAACATTTTAATGTTTATAATTTAGACATATTTTTCAATACCGAAAAGTAAGAAAAATGAAGGTTTACCGGAAATCCAAAAATACTGTGACAATTGCCTGTAGCTTTCTTATGACTTTTAGAAAACGAATAAGGGTTGAACTCTGTCATTCTAAGTTTTTAACAATTTTGAAATGTTAAGAAAGGGTAATGGCGATGGAATTCCCGTCATCCTGAATCCGAGGTACGAGGATGAAGGATCTCAAAAAAAGAGACTCTTCGCTACACTCAGAGTGACGGCTCCGACGAATTCGTAATTGGTAACCGCAGCCTGCGAAGGTGAAGAATCTCTCTTAACTGAGACACTTCACTACGTTCAGCGTGACGGGCGCAAACAAGTCATTGGAAGAAAGGAATAAAAAAACACCCCAAGTATAGGATTGGGGTGTTCAGTTTCTTGTGATTTATGGGCAATGTGTTCCAGTATCAAACTTAGAATTCACCTCATAATATCCATCAATATCCGATTTCAATTAATATCCGATTGATTTATGGATTAGAGATCAATTACTGCTCAATTCTAAACGTTTTGGTTCCTGTATGTTTTTGGCCAAACATGTCCGTGGCCTCGACCTCGATGGTATGCACGCCTAATTCTAAACCTGAAGATATCGGAGCTCTCCAAAGGTGGTCTGTGCGCGCGGCATTGGAAGGCCTTCTTCCGTCAAGGAGTGTTTCGGTGGTATCCCATTCGAAGATTTTGAGCAGATAAGAAGGGTCGTAATCTGTGAGGTTGGTCATTTTTCTCCATTCGCCATTGTCGATCCTGTAACGTACCTCATCATTGGCTGTGCCCATAAAGAAGTTGACAATAATTCCCGTGGAGGTTCTTTTTCCTTTCTCCAATACTTTTGGAGCAAAGATTTCCATCTGATAGGTGTCGGGTTTCCCGGCTGCTTTGTACCTCGCTTTGTATTGGTTGCCTTCAAAATCCATGAATACATAACCGTTTGGCGAACCGTCACGCATGGTGGATTCGGGCACGCCGCTTTCTCTCATCCTTCCGCTGTACCAATCTCCCGAAGGAGTGCCGATGTTATAATGGTGATGGGCTTTGCTTTGGTTATACCCTTCCGCTTTTCCGAAAAAAGTCTGCTTCTGATAGTGCGTATGTGCGGAGAGCGACACGGTATTTGGGAAATCCGAGAGCAGTTCCAGCAGTTTTTCTCTGTCTTCGTCCCTGTAGCTTTCTCCCTCTTCAAACAACGGGATATGCATGAATACCACGACCAATTTGTCTTTTGGAACGAGTTTGAGGTTGTTCTCGACAAACTGTAACTGATCAGCCCTCAATCCTCCCCAATATCCCTGTCCGTCTCTTGGATCCGGATAGAGGATATTTTCCAACACTATAAAGTGGACATCACCTTCATTGAAAGCATAGGTGGCAGGGCCAAAAATTGATTCAAAAGTCTCGTCTGTCAGCTCGTCTGCTGTCGCGTCAAGGTTCATGTCGTGATTTCCCATAACTGAAAACCAAGGCACGCCTACCTTTCCGATGGTTTTTGCATAGGCTGGGTACAAGGACAGGTCATCTCCTGCGATGTCGCCCACCGATATCCCAAAGCGGATTCCCTGAATGCCAGCGACTTCATTGACCACTCCTTTTTCAAAATATCCCAACTCCGTCATATTGTACGGCTGTGGGTCACCGAATACCAAAGCAGTAAATTTGCTTTCGGACGTGGAGGGCAAAAGTCCAAAATCCACCGATTTGGGCAATACTCCTGTCGGACTGAGGCCTGCATATTTCAGGTTGGTGGGAGAACCTTTTGGCTTATGGCTGTAAAAGAACTTGGGAAGGTTGTTTTCGTTTTTTGGCAGGGCGTAATCCGATGGCTTGATCACAAATATGGTCTGATCTTCCTTGATCGGAAGTACATATTGACCCTTGTCATCTGTTTTGACTACTTCTATCCCATTGGATACAGATACATTTGGGAGTCCTTTTTCACGTCTTTCTTTTTTTCCGTTTGCATTGAGATCCTCATACACATAGCCGGTGACTGTATTTTGGCCATATCCAGACAAACTCAACAAAGAGAGTCCGATGAGTAGTATGTATTTTTTCATGGGTGGATTGGATGTTTATTTATGAAGTTATGAAATTAAGCCAATCATGCGAGGAGTATATTATTTGGAGGTTATGGTTTTATTATGAATGGTAAAGGAAGGATTTTTTTGTCCTTTTAGTCTCATATTCTTTCATGAATAAGCTGAATTTTTTCTTATTATATTTTTGTAATGTGTTGATAATAAATAAAATATGATGAAATTTTGAATTTACTCAAGGTACTGAGTAAAAATACTCAATGAATTGAGTAAAATGTCTTTTTAAGATCTTTGTGAAGACACAAACATCGGCTGAATAAAGAATTTAAGTAAGTACAAACATCAGCCTTAGCAATCTGGAGACTGCATTTTAAAGGTCCAAGTCAGGAGACTTGAACCAATGGAAGACTGAACCAATAGGTCTGAAGAGACTGAAACCCACGGGGAATCTTGTCTCATGTCTCAAATCTCCCGTCTTAAAAAGAATACCCCACCTGACTTCCTTTTTCAGGATCGAGTTCAATCTTGGCATAGACGCCGATTTCTTGTTGGAGTTCTTCCACATGGGAAATGATGCCAACGATCCGGTTTTCGTGGCGGAGTGACTTGAGGGTTTCGAAGACGACACGAAGGGCATTTCTGTCCAAAGCCCCAAAACCTTCATCCAAGAAAAAGAAACTCTGATCGGCCTGATTGAGGGATTTGACTTTTTCTGCCAAAGCCAAAGCAAGACATAAGGAAGCCTGAAAAGTCTGTCCCCCGGAAAGGGTTTTGAGTAATCGCTTCTTGCCTCCATTGAGGTAATCGACCACCCAAAATGTGTTGTTGTCGTCAATTTCCAAACTGAGGCTGTTTTTGGTGAGCTTCATAAACCGCAGGTTGGCCGTATTGCAGAGTTCTTTGAGGTAAATCGTGCTCACATACTTGACAAATCCGCTTCCCCGGAACAGGTTGTCCAATTCCCTCAGGTTGGATTCCCTGTTTTCCAAAATGCTGAATTCTTTTGCCAATTCTTGTTTTTTATTCAATTTGGTTTTGCTGTCTTCGATGTCCTGAATTAATAAAGTCAGTTGTTTTCTGAATCCTTCCAAACTTGACCTTTTCTCCTTCAGTTCATCCAAAAGTCTCCCAAATGCTTCTTGGCTGAAGTCCAAGACACCGTCTTCCTCTTTAAGTTTGTCCAGGTTATTTTGAACAAGTAGCCTCCTGTCCTCATATTGGCGGATCTCCGCATCGGTTTTGTCGGCATCCAAGGAATGATGGTACAAGGCCTGAAGATCGGACTCACTTTCAAATCCATGTGTCTTTTTCAGGGTTTCATATTGGCTTTCCAACTCGACAATTTTGACTATTGTCTTCTCTACCAAATCTTCAAAATTCTTGAGATTTGCAAGGTTGGTGGATTGCTTCGCCCGGGTTTCTTGGAGGACTTTCCGCTTGCCGTCCAGGTCTTGGATGGTTTTTTCGATGTCCTTTTCTACTGTGAAGATGGCGTTTTCGATGTAATCAGTAGGTTTCTCGAAAAAAGGTTTGGTGAATATGGGGTCTTTGATTTCATCTTTTTTGGCGGCAACGGTACTGTGCAAGGCCACCTGCTTTTGTTCGGCGGCACGGAGTTGCTGTTCTTCTTTTTCCAAAAGAGCCTTTCCTTGCTCTTGGCTTTTTCTCAATTCCCTGATTTCCTGTGCGAGTTGGTCTTTTTGCTTTAAAGCCAAATCAGTATCTCCGATCAACTTGGACAGACTCTCTTTGGAAGGAATGTTTTTTAACTTCAGACTTTCCATCAGGGAAGTCAATTCTTTCTTGGAATCGGCAAGTTCTTTTTCTTTTGCTGCCAGGTTTTGACGATGATTTTCCTGACGGATTTGTTGCTCGGAGAGCTGTTGGGATAGGTTTACTATTTTTTCCAAAGACGATTTCGCCCCCTCTATTTGCTTAGAGAGATCATTCCATTCACTTTCTTCCTGACTTGCTGTGATCGGGTCAGGATGCTCGGTGGCACCGCAAAGCGGACAAGCTTCCCCGTCCTGCAAAAGATGGACATGGGCAGCAAGACCTTTTTTGCTGAGTAGTTTCTCCTTATCGGTTTCAAGGTTTTGGATTTGCTTTTTTTGGTTTTCAATCCAAGTTCCAAAGCTGTCAAACCCTGATGGAATCTGTTTTTGGATATCAAAAATGGCTGTATCCAAACTTGTCGATGTCTGCCTGAGCAAATTGAAGTCTTCTGTCAACTTTGCCAATTGGCTTTCGAGGTTTGTCCAATCTTTTGCTGCGCTTTTCAGGTTTGAGATTTCGTCTGTATCCGGAAGCTTTATGCCTTCGATTTTGGATTCTTTTTCTTTGATTGCATTTTCGATATCCTTTTGAGAATTTTTCAGGCTTTCGATATGCGGGCTGAGCGTTTCCACCTGTTTTTCCGCATCCTTCAAACCCGCCAATAATCCTTTGATTTCGATCACCTTTTTGAGGTCACGGATTTTCGCTTCTCTATTTGGGCGGTCGTCTGCTTTTATTTTGAGTTCCGCTTCCTGTTTTACCAGATCAGCAACTTCACCTTCATATGTTTTTTTGAAATCAGTGCAGTTTTTCACACTGACCCGGTATTTTTCCAATTCGATTTTGGCTTCTTGAATTTGGTCCCAAACAGGCTTCAGGTAAGTTTTGGCTTTGAGAAAATCCTTCCAAATGGCTTTTTTAGCTTCAATTTCCGGTCTTTGGATTTCAAGATTATTCCATTCCTTCTGTCGTTCTATCAATTGCAGGTTTTTGGCTTGCAGTGCTTCCTGTTTTTTAGATTCGGCTTCTAAGGTTTGGAAGGTTTTTTCTTCCTTTTCGAGGAAAATGGTTTTTTCAGAACGCAGGTTTTCTTTGTCTTTCAATGCTTCGGGAGAATAATCTACCAAAGCCAAAAGTTGGGTTTCCAACCTGATTTTTTCTTCCCTGACAGCTTTGAGCAGGCTTCCTGTTTTTTGGGAAAGGTCGAATCTTTCCAAACCAAAAAGCTCCTTCATCATCTCCGCACGTGGTTGGGGAGTCAGGTCGATAAATTCCCTGAATTTGCCTTGAGGAATAATAACAGTCTGCTTGAAATGCTCTTTTTTCATCCCGACGATTTCTTCACCGCCTTGGGTAATCGGAATCAGATTGTCTCCGTCTTTTTCATAAAAAGTATGCTCACCCGGCCGGACCTCTTCAAAGTTTTTGGGATTTCTTTTGGCAGCATAGCGGGCGAGGTAGGATTTGGAATTGTTTTTCCCTGATCGAAATTCAAAATTGATCAGCAGGGTTTTGCTCTGCAGGTTGAGCATGCTGTTCTTCTCTCCCCGGTCAGAAAGCCGCTCTGTACTGCCATAAAGCGCCAAAAGGATGGCTTCCAAAATGGAGGATTTGCCGCTTCCAACAGCCCCAAAAATCCCAAAAAGACCCGCTCCGGTGAGCTGTTCAAACTCAATCGTCTGTTTTTCTTTGTATGAATAAAGTCCTTGTATTTCGAGCTTAACGGGTATCATGGGTAGTTTTGGTTTGTTTAGGAAATCCTCCAAGGGTTCTGAACCCTTGGAGGATTAGGGGTTTTGGACTCTTAAAGGATTGGACTATTCTTGGCTGATGACTTCTTTAAAAATCCCGATCAGTTCCGCATTGGGTTCCTGACCTTTTTCACTTTTGTAATACATGTTGAAAAGCGTGACCATGTCCTTTCCGAGGTCTTCGACTTTCAGGCTGAGACTTTCCTGTCCTTGGGGATTTTTGATTTGGGGAATCAGGCTGACAATCCCGTCGTGGGCCTTCATGATGGCTTTGCGGGTAGCGGCATCTATGGAATGCTCCGTGACAAAGGTTATTTCGACAAAGCAATAGGGGTTTTGCTCTAGCCATTGCACCGTCGCAGGAAGATCATCAAAGGTTTTTCTATACAGCGGCCTTCCTTTTTCCAAACCCATAGCCTTGTAACTGACGGCTGTTCCCGGTTCAGCTTCAATGATAATGACCTGTTTTTGTTGGTCGGCTTCGCTGAAGGAGTAGGCAAGGGGAGAACTTGAATAGACCACCGGAAAGGGATTTTTGCCCACGGCATGGTAGCGGTGCAGATGGCCCAAAGCGGCATATTGGATCTGGTTTGGGATATTGTGGGTAAAAAGAGCCTGCGTGCCACCGACATGGAGGATGGGCCGCTCGGATTCCGGTTCCGGTTCGACAGGACCACCTTCTTTCATAAAAAAGAAATGTCCCATAAAGAGATTCACTCCTTTGTCATGACAATAGGTGTCTGCAATTTTCCCCCATTTATTAGCCAAAACTTCCCTGAACTCCGCTTCTCTGTCTCCCTCTCCCAAGTAGGTTTTGAGAAGCACTTCATTGGCATAGGGAGCGAGGATAACCCTGATGGGGAAATTGTTTTTTGGGATACAGATTTCCACAAATCCCGGTTCGCTGCGGGTAACTTCGATGCCGTTATCCAATTTTCCTGTAGGAATGACGCTGTCATATCGGCTGTAGAAAAAGATGCCCACTTCTCTTGCCAAGGGATCCGGGGCTTCGACAAACTGCGTACTGTCATGGTTGCCGGAAATGGCGATAACAGGTCTTTGGCCGTCTTTGGAGAGTTTTTTGAGGGTTTTGTACAGGAGCTCAACAGCCTCATGGTTGGGATTGAATGTGTCAAAAATATCTCCTGCAAGCAGCACCAAATCCACTTCTTCACGGTCGGCGATCTGGATGATTTCTTCCAAGACGAGCTTTTGCTCCTCCAACCTGGAAAATTCCTGGAGTCTTTTTCCCAAATGCCAATCCGCTGTATGGAGTATTTTCATAGTTTAAAAATAAGAAGACTTTTTTAATCGGGCTTATTTTTTTAGTCTCTTGATTATTTCCACCATTTCGTCGGGAGCAATGGCGGGAATAGGGGATTTTCTGAAGTCCTTAAGATTTCGGGTGACAATATAATCCATCCCACCTGTGGACTCAGCATTAAAAATTTGAAGCGCATCCTCAAAATCATTGAAATCAGATATAAGCGCTTTTTTTAACTGTGCCTTTGTGACATCAAGCACATCTACCAACTCTGTCAATTCCAAGAGTTTTGCCCTCAGCTCCTTTTCATCTGAATATTTTTTGAGAATATAGTAGGTGGTAGCAAATGCATGGGTGGAACTGTATAGCAAAACATTACCTGTCCCCAACAAGAAAATTTCTGTGGCATGCTTTGTAAATGCGCCTCTGTCTGTCAAAAAATCAACAAGGATATTGGTGTCTAAAAATATTTTCATTTGAGATGTTTTTCTTCAAAGTATTCTCTAAGGATTTTTTCTTCATCAAAATCCTCGGGGATCTGGATTTTACCTGCGAGTTTTGTTATTTTTTCCTTTTGGGAATTTTCAGGATGATGTTCTTCGACTAGATTTTTTAGGTAATTTTCGACCAAACCGGATAGACTTCGCCCCGTCTCTGAAGCATAGACCTTTGCCTTTTCGATGATGTTTTCGTCTACATTAAGTGTGAGTTTTCTGGCCATGTACGTGAGGTTTTTTTAAATGTACGTAAATTTTTAAAATTATTCAGTTTTCTTTTAAGGAATTAATGTGTTTCAGCATTGTTGTACGTACAAAACACACCACAAAATTTTCTTTTTAAAAACTGATCTCCATACATTCGACGTGGGGAGGAATGACGGCGGACCGGGCCGGCCCAGGCCTTGTGCGCGGATAGGATTCTGCCGTCTTGACTTTTTTGGCTACTTTTTTTGTCAAGAAAAAAAGTAGCTGTAAAATAAATAACCGATTTGCTGAGGCACTAAGAATATCAATAGAGTTAATTTTAGCCCATTTATTTTTTATGCCAATTATTCCCTATTTTGGGTTGCTGTTTTGTATCGGTTTTGGATCTACCGTATCCTTTAGATACAACGAAACGACAATTGGCACATTAATTGTAAAATGCGAGCTAATGAAAATGAAAAACATCCTATTCGTTTTGCTGATGCTGATGGGTCCGATGCCGCTTTTGGCAGGCGGTCCTAAGGCTGATGTAGGCGATTCGCTGAAAATTCAGGAAGGCGTCGCAAGTTATTATGGGCGCAAATTCCACTTAAGAAAGACCGCAAGCGGAGAGATTTTTGACATGGAGCGAATGACTGCTGCCCACAAAAACCTTCCCTTTGGCACCATGCTGAAGGTGACCAATCTCAAAAACGACAAAGTGGTGTGGGTACGGGTCAATGACCGCCTTCCACAAAATTCCAAAAGAATCATCGACTTATCTCGTGCCGCCGCCACAGAAATCGACATGGTCAAAGATGGCCTTGCCAAAGTAAAAATCGAGGTACCTGATCAGGCCACCGTGAACTTGTTGATGAGTCATTATCAGGACAACAAGCCGAATGATATCAGGCTGAGGATCTACGAAGAACCAATCTTATTTGACAAAATGGACCTGTGTATGATAGGATTTGAGATCGACCTTGCTGAGAAGGTGGAAGTTTCGATTTGATTTTTCGAGACTGATTAAAATCTCTGTTTTTTTTCAGATAGAATCTTGATTTTGCTTTTTCTTTTATAAATAGATAATCATAAAATTTTATTTTTTACAAATGATCATGTGTATCATTGATCTAGTCTTTGTCTAAATTTTTTCTACAGAAATACAAGTAGATTTAGTTTTATTTTTTTAATTTTAGCTGATATTGATTTGGAATCAGTTTGAAATGAAATTGCGGATGTTATCAACAATCGATTATGGTTAACCCACTTAATTTTTGGAAAGGACTTTTACCGCTTTTGATTTACACAGTTGCTCTTTTTTTTGGCTGTGCAGAAAAGGATGTAGAACGTCATGTCTTTTCCTTGGATAATCTTCCTGCACCGAGTAAGCTAATCGGTACAAAACATTTATATGATGAACTTTTAATTCCATACAAAATTCACTTCACCGGGAATTATTTGATCGTTGCAGAGAGTAAAACAGTCCAGAATGACAAAATTCATATCCTAGAGCCCCTAAACAGGAAATATGTTTCAAGCAAAGGAATAGATGGGTTAGGGCCTGGTGAGATAACCCAAGTACAACAAATTGAGCATATTTCAGAAAATGACGAGTTTTGGATATATGATTTTGAGCGGATTCTATTCTCAAAATTTGATATTTCAGATTCATCCAAATTAGCGTCAGAACAGGTAAGTCCTAAAAGAAGTACGGTTTTTATGACAGATGCAACTTTGGCATCAACAAATTCAATATTTGGAAATGGGGTAGATGGATGGACAAAATACATCGAAATGTCATTTAGTGGGGATACCTTAGCATTTTTTGGAAATTGGAAGGATATTTTGATTGGCAGACAATTACCCAACGGACACAAAGTTGAAAATCTCGATGCCAATTTGGTAAGCAACATTCATCAAGGTGTTTTGAAAGGAAACCTCCAAAAAAGAATGTTTGTGAAAGCCGGCATAATAGTAGATTATTTTGAAATAATCGATCTAGATAAACAAACTACTAGAACTTTTTTCGGTCCTATTGACCAAATTCCTGAATTTACCATCGCTTACAGTATGGGTTATCAGATGCCTGATTATAACCTTGACAACCTTAAGGACCAATATTTAGACTCCTATGTGGGGAAAGACAGTTTTTTTCTTTTGTATTCTAATAAGAATTTCAGGAATTTGACAGACTCGTCAGAACCTGACAGAATTTTTGAGTTTAATTTTGAGGGAAAACCAATTAACCATTTTATCCTAAGCAACTTTAAACTATCAAGCTTTACTGTTGATGAAGTTTCGAGAAAAATTTACGGGTTATCAGAGGATGATAATCCAAATGTGGTTGAATTTGATTATTGAATCTTGAAGAAATTTTAAAAAAAAGAAAAAGGAAATAAAAAGCCAGAGTTATCTTTTGATCTAAAAAGCGAGGTTGATTATTTGATGTCATGGCACTCTTTATAAATTTTTCCATCAGAATTCCATTTTGAACTTATTTTTTCAAACTTTTTAACATCTATCCTTTTGAATTTGTTTAAGAACTTAGTTTATTGTAATCATATTCAATAACCACAAGTAATATGCGATTTTTTGATTATGGAAATATTTTAAATCTCAAAATTATCAGAAATCTTGTTAAATTGAATTCACTATTTAGTCTTGATTACAGCATAATTCATTTTAAATATGGTAAGTAGGAATTTAAGAATACTTAAAATATTTGCTTTTGTATTTACTTTTTACGCTTGTGAAAAACCCGTCAAATCAAATACAGGTGTGGGAGATGAAGAAAGTTTTACATTCGTTTTTGACAAGATTCAAATGGATTCCCATTCATTTGAGATTTACACATTAATTCCTTTAGAAACCACCCAAAACAACTTTCTTTCAAATAACTTGACGGTCAAGACTACAGAAGATTTCATTTTCGTTTTTGATGAAAAAATCAGAGATGGGATTCACAAATTTGATCAGAAAGGAAGATATGTTTCCCAAATTATAAGTGTTGGTGAAGGACCTGAGCGGGTCAATAGCATAGCCGATTTTATTATTTCAGGTGACAATATTGAGATTTTAAGTGGAAAAGGAGCTTATTCAGAAATTATCTATTTTTCAATAATAGGTGAAAAAATCGTGAATAAGCTTAAATTAGAAATTATCGGGTTTTCATTCGAAAAAATTGGAGAGACATATTACATATATTCCAGTTATAACTTTCCCTTTGCTGAATATCGTGTCTCTAAGTTAGATCTTCAGGGAAACATCATTTCAGGTTTTCTTAATAATGATTACTCAGGAAAAATGATGCCCGTTATTGAACGGAATTTTTTCACGAATAATGGCAGTACATTTTTAACTGAATCATTTAGCAATAAAATTTATGAGTTAACAGAGGAAGCTTTAAAAACAAAATATATTATTGATTTTGGCAGAAATAATATTCAACAGGATTTTTTTGAAAATGATATGATGGTCGCTTTTGAGAAACTAAATAATAATGGGTTCTTTAGCATTAGGAATCACTTTGAAAGTCCTGACCTTGGCTATACTAATTTGGTATTTCAAAAAGAAAATACTTCAGAATTATATCAAGTATTTTTTGATAAACGATCAAAAGAAATTGTTAAAAATAAGCTAGAGGGACCTTGGATAGAACTGTTACAGTATCCAATTGGCATGACAGGTTCAAACCTTCTTATATTTTCAATACCTCCCAAAGTTTTATTACAAAATGCTGAATTACTGAATTTACAATTGAATTCAGGTATTGAAATAGATGACAATCCTGTTTTGGCTTACTTGAAACTCAAAAAATAAGAAAAATGCTAAGAGATAATTTCAAATTTGTCCTCGTATTAAGCTTTGCACTAGGTACGGCTATTACAGGATGTAATAATAAAAAAAGTGAAAGTGAATTTCGAGAAATTGTTCTACCCAAAAACCTAGAATTTATTGAAATAGATAAATCACAAAAGTTTGATAAAAGCTGGTATGATAGAAAATATAAGGTAGTGGTTTTTGCAAGACACGGCGATACACATTCTCCACTCAAGTTGGATTGGCAAAGTGCTATTTCTGAATTTGAAGATATTGCATTTTTATTCTATGTATCAGAGAAGGATACAGCAAAATTGATCAGGAATCTAAAGCAGTTTAGCTTTACCCATCCAATTATTCATGATCCAAGTGAAGAGTTTAGGGAATTAAACGTTAAAGGAAAGGAGTGGACTTTTATTTCCTATTTGGTTAAAGACAATGAGATAGTTGGAATGGGCAATCCGTCATTCCCTGATTTTAAAGAAAAATTGATTGAGTTAAAAGATGAATGAAGTTTTAAATGATTTTATTATGGATTTTTTATTAATGAACATTTTATTGGAATGAATAATTATGTGTATTTTTTCTTTGCAATACTTTTATTATTTGGGACTTTGAAAGTAGGTGACTATGGAATTTCCATTGATGAACCGATTGAAAGGAAACATGGGATTGTAGCATTTGATTATGTGAATGAAAAATTTGGTTTATTTTCAAGTATTCCAAAAGGAACCGAAATTAATCTAATAAATTATGACCATCGGGACTATGGGCTTATTTTTCAATTTACAGCATATAGTTTGGAGTTACTTTTTAATATTGACAACAGTAAGGACGTATTTCTCTTACGTCATCTTTTGGTTTTTTTACTATTTTGCGTGAGTTTGATCTTCTTTTATAAAATCATAGAATGGCGGTATAAGGACTGGAAAATAGGCCTATTGGGGGTGATTTTTTTCTTACTGAGCCCACGTCTATTTGCTGATTCTTTTTATAATCCTAAAGATATCCCCTTGATGTCTTTTTTTATTATTTCCGCCTTTACAATGGTTAAATTTTTTTTCCAACCAACTAATTCAAGTGCTGTATGGCATGGAGTTGCATGTGGTCTGGTAGTAGGCACTAGAATAGTTGGTATTTATATGCCTATTTTCACTTTATTGCTTATTTTATTAAGAATCTATCAAATACGGTCGTCTAGCCAGTTAATTAGGAATTTTCTTGTAGTATCATCAATTTTTATTTTTTCCCTATGCCTTTCAACTCTTATTTTTTGGCCAATACTTTGGGAGGACCCACTTGGTAATTTATTGTACTCATTTAACAGCATGAAAAAGTTCAGATGGTATGGTAATATTCTTTTTTGGGGTCAAATGGTTAATTCTAATAACTTGCCTTGGTATTATATACCCTCTTGGATTTTGGTTACTACTCCGCTTTCAATAGTCCTGTTTTTTTGTGCAGGAATTTTTTCTATTTCTAAATCTTTATACAATCAAAAATGGAGTTATTTAAAATCCCGATCGAATCAAATGGATTTGATATTTCTGGGTTTATTTTTAGGGCCTCTTATTGCGGTGATTATTTTTAATTCAGTTCTCTATAATGGATGGAGGCACTTATATTTCATCTATCCTTTTTTTCTTTTGATCGGAATGAGGGGGTTCATGTCTCTTTTTTTATTTGTAAGAAGTAGTTTCCTACTGAAAAAAAGAATCTTTGTCTCAGGAATTCTAAGTGTTTTTATTGTTTTTAACCTAATCCAAACATTGGTTTTTATGTTTAAAAATCATCCCCATCAAAATGTGTATTTCAATGAATTGGTTCGAAATGTCGAACACAACTTTGAGCGTGATTATTATGGCTTGTCTTACAAGCAGGCATTGAAATATCTATTGGAAAAAACAGATGATGATAGTTTGATGATTTACAGCCATGATTTTATCGGAAAGATCAATACCATGAATTTTCCCAAAAAAGAAGCCGAAAGACTTCACTTTGTTTCCAATTTGAATGACGCGGATTATTTTATGTCCTTATTGAATCCAAGAGATGAAAAAGAGAAATTTGAAATGATAAACAAAAATAGCCTTTACAATAATCCTGAGTTTTTTAATATCAAAGTCTCTGGATATAGGATAATTAGTATTTATAAATTAGAAAGGGAAAATTGAATGGAAGGAAAGAGCATAGAGATTATTGTTTTCAAACTTTTTAACATCAACCCTTTTGAATTTGTTTAATAACTTAGTTTATTGTAATCCTATTCAATAACCACGAGTGATATGCGTTTTGGTAATTTTTAAATATTAAGAATAATTGTTTTTCCTAATTGACGACTTACCCGTTTCAATTTTAAATTAGTCGACTAATTTTCCGGAAGAATTAGGAAATGCAGTTGGGGGGGGGGTAATTTAGTTCACAGAAAGTAAATCTACCGGTTGAGCAAACTTTTTTAGGAGAACCACACTGCCTGTCTGTGTGTGGAATCGTATATTTAAAATGAAATGATTATGAAAAAATTAATTCTTTCTTTATCCTGTGCCTTATTATTAACGACATTGAATGAGGTATTTGCTTGCCAATCTGTTACTATGTGTGCAAACGCAGAACGGATTTCTTGTACTGGAACCCGGTGCGAAGCCGGATCTAGTTATGTAACCTGTTATGGTGCAAATGGATCAGTTTCCTCATCGTACTGCGATGACATACCTTAAATTATTTAATTACTCTGATGATTACAAGAATTTTTAACCTTGCAATCATCAGAGTTTTTAGTGCTATAAAATCTCTATATAATTATAAAAAACATGAAAACAAGTATGAAGGTTAAGTCAATTATAATTATGTTTTTTTTTATTTTGATGTTCAATTCTTGCAAAACAAAAAATAATGAAATAAAGGTTAAATTATTAAAACCAGAAAGAGAAATAGAATCCATTAAAGATTTATACTATATAGCCAATATTAACTTAGTTTCAAATGAAGACCAAATTTTCATAGTTGATCGTAGTCAGGGAGTTCTAATTGCAACTGATAAAAATTTTGATCCCCAATATTTGATAAATAACAAAGGTGACGGTCCAGGTGAGTTACAACAACCTATAAACGTTGTTTATCAAAACGACACACTTTTTATTGAGGATATTCAAAATAGAAGAATGAATTTTTTTCAATCTAATTCAGGTAGATTTTTGAATTCATTCAAAATTCCATTTGCCACAACAGGGAAGAGGTTTAGTATCGATTTAGAAGGGAATTTTCTATTTTCTAGACTTCCTGATGAGTCAGGAAATGCAATTACAAAGGCAAATAAAAAAGGGGAGAAATTATTTGATTTTGGATCAAAAATACCTGATCCATTCAGTAGAAAAAACAATCAATCCAAACTTGTACAAGTAAATGAAAATAACGAATACATAGTTACATCAGTTACGTTTGGTGTTCTTGAGATTTATAATTCAAAAGGAAAAATTTTGAGCAGTATTGATTTAAAAGAATATGAACCTATAAAAAGGGGATTTGATTCGTTAAAGGTAGACTTAGCTGCTTTGGAAAAGGCAGAAGATAAAAGATCCATTCCTCAACTTATTCTAGACTCACAAGTAATTGGTGATATGATTTTTATAACATTTACAGATCGGATAGGTCTGGATCGTTCAGGAACAAGGCATTTACTTCAACTTCAATTAAAAAATAATGAAATTTATTTAAGGAATATTTATCGGTTTGTAACGGGATCAGAGGATGATGATTATAATTTTATGTCATTTCATTATGATAAATATGAAAGGAAAATATATGCTCAAGGGTTAATTACCAATAAACTTTATGTTTTTCCGATGGATACAAAATAGTAAGCCAGTTCCTCAAATTAACTTTTGATTTGGTCTGTAGTTATTTCTTAAAGTTTTCGATATTCAAAAGAAATATGCGTCTACTCCCTTTGTTATTGTTTGCTTTGGTAATGATATTGACTGTTTCTTGCAAGGAGGGAAAAAAGGAAGCGAAAGTGATAGAAGAAGTAGATCAAACTGATTTCAAAGCAATGCATACTGTTTTTGTCAAAACAGAGATCGAAATTGAGAATCTATTTGAAATCGAAGAAATCATTCCTTTGGATGTTCCGGATGGGGAGACTTTGGTAAGTATTTATAGGCTTCAAACTTTTGAAGGTAATTATTACCTACTCGACCTGGATTTTGGGACACTTCTCAAATTTTCACCTGAAGGAAAGGCATTGGCCAAAATCGGCAAGTTGGGAGAGGGGCCTGAGGATTTGCTTGATTATTCTGATTTTGCTTTGAGCAAATCAGCAAAAGAACTTCTTGTGGTAAGTATGTCAGGAATGTCAATTTCCTTTTTTGATTTGGAAGGGAACTTCAAAAGAAAGATTAGGTTAAAAAGCCAATCCGAAATGATTGCTGTCGATAAAGACAGAAATATTGGAATGTCAATTACCTATTTTAATGAAGACTTTTACAATTTTGAGACGCTAGATAGTTCCGGGACTAGTGTCAATAAATTTTTCCCTTTCCCTAAGGGAATGGATGCGATGCTGCTTAGATGGATCTCAGGCCATATTTCAGGTTCTGAAAAGGGAGGGTTTTTGTACCATGAGCCTGCAAACTCGGTGATTTTTGAAATAAACGGAGCGGAAACCTTTCCCAAATACCAGTTTGAAAGTAATGAACCAATGTGGCCAACAGATAAAAAACATCAAGTGATTAAGTATTTCGAGTCTTTGGCTTCCGGACAAATTTCATTTCTAACGCGCTTTTTTGAGGAATCGGAAAGCCATCTTTTTTTTACATGGAACAAAAAGAAAAGAGCTATAGCCGAAAAGGTTGTTGATTATAGAACCGGGGTATATGACAAATCAACTAATCAAACTTATATCACTAAAGAAAATAGCCTTTCGGAAAAGATGGCAGGCCCAATGGCTGTGGAGGGCAACTCCGTTTTGTTTTCCATTTCACTGTATCAATTGCTGGAAATTGCTGAGGAACCGATTTTGAAGAAGCACATGGTTCAGATCCAAAAACTCAAAAAAGAAGAAGGAGACACCGATTTTCCTGTAATATTGAAAATGAAATTGAAGGAATTAGAGTAAAGGGAGTTTAAGTAAGGTTTTTCCTTCAGGATCCAATTTTGAACTTACTTTTTCAAACTTTTTAACATCCACCCTTATTGGTGATAATAAAATTTTCTATCTGAAAACTTATCCGTTTCAATTTTAAATTAGTCGACTAATTTTCTGGAAGAATTAGGAAATGCAGATGGGGGGGGTAATTTAGTTCACAGAAAGTAAATCTACCGGTAAAGCATACTTTTTTAGGAGAACCGCACTGCCTATCTGTGTGTGGAAGCTTTAATTTAATATGAAATGATTATGAGAAAGACTAGTAAAGTTTTGTTAAGTCTGTTTATTTTAAGCTTACCAATATTGGTAGGTTCAAATAAAAACGTTAATGCAAATACTGATTGGGAATGGGCTACTTTAAGTTCAGTTCAAGGTATTGCAGTCTGTGACGGACCTTCGGATAATTGTACTAAACCGGTAAGACCGAAACCACAAACCTAATTTTAATCAAAGTCTGCCCTATATTTAGGGCAGACTTTATTTTTTTAATTCTTAAGCTAAATTAGGTACAGCAAAAGCCCACAAAAAATATTTATGATTGTTAAAAATTGCATTGATATCATTCAACACCGTATTTATTCTAATTTCCTTAGTTTGTTTCTCATCTCTATAGGCTATTCTTGCCAAACAAAAAGTCAGGAAAATATACCTCAAATTAAAGACATCACCGTTGATTTGGGGGCTTATTCAATTATTGATACTCTTAAACTGAATTCCGATTCAGTTAATTTTAGATTTTCAAATATCGAGAAATTCAGGAGTGATTCTCTATTGCTTTTTAATTACCCTGACCTTGATTTGCATTTCAGTAATATTGGATTTGAAGATTTAGCCTTAATTAGTCTGGTTTCCGATTCTAAAGGAGGGTTTCAAGGTTCTTTTATAGAACCACTTTGGGATCTAGACAATAATATAATTATTGTAGAACAAGGTAATATTCCAATGCTTACCTTTTTTGATTCAAATTTTCAATTTGTTAAAAAATTAAAATTAAACGAATATATAGATGAAAACTTCTATT
The DNA here is from genome assembly GCF_024741135.1 of Aquiflexum gelatinilyticum. GTDB lineage: Bacteria > Bacteroidota > Bacteroidia > Cytophagales > Cyclobacteriaceae > Cognataquiflexum > Cognataquiflexum gelatinilyticum. The sequence goes on along the minus strand of NZ_JANSUY010000015.1, from coordinate 66,284 downwards.
TGCCATCCATTGCTTCAAGGGCAAAAATTTTAAAAAATGATTCAAAAAAAACTCTATTAATGACTTCGGAAAGCATGGATTTCATGAAAAACACTAAAGATTTTTTCTCTTCGAGCTATGTTTTCCTTAAAGTGGTTTTAGATTCCTCAGATAATTATTTGTCGCATTCTTTTCATTTAAGGTTAAATGAATACGATGAAATAAAAAAATCCATAAAAACCAATAAGAGATATTGGTCAAGTTCCATTCCAAAATTTGATGTTTACAATGATAAAGTTTATGTTGTATATGAATTTTCTGATCAAATTTTTATTTATGATTTGAACTTCAACCTTGAGAAAATTATTCCAATTCAGTTTTATAATCAGTCTTTTACGCCGTTTTCTGTTGGGCTGAACAATGGTGAGAGAAGTGATCCAAACGAAAGTGTAAAAATTGAATTTTTGTTAAGGCATTCCAAGCCACAAATTGTTGACATAAAAGTTGATTCTAATCGAATCGCTTTACTCTATAATGAGGTAGTTGAAAAAAATAAGATCCCTTCCAATATTTTTGAAGAAAACAACTATTTGTATCATTCTTTTCTTCAAGTAATTAATAATACCGATGGGAAATCAAATCAACTTTATATTCCTTTAGCAGATGACTTTTCTCCCTATGGACCAATTTTTTTAGAGAATAAATCAATTTTAATTAATAAAAACTTTAATAAGTCAGATGGGTATGAAATTCTTGAAATTATTGTCGATTAGGCTATTTGTAATTGTGTTTTTAAGTTTTGGAATTGTGGGTTGTGGAAAATCAAATTTGGAATTTTCATCAATTCAAATATTGCTTCCCAAAGAATGTCTAGACTTTAATTTTGTTGTGCTGGTTTCTGATAGATCATGTAAATTTTGTTACGATCAGATTAATTCAATAGACAAGAAAAGTGAGGTATTAATCCTATATTTTACTGACAATAAAAGTGGTCAAAAAAGCATCCAAAATTTCGATAATTTCATTTATTTGAATGATTATTCTGTGATACATGAGGTAGCAAATATTACAAAAAACTATAAAGAACCCTATCTAATCAAATTAAACTATGGAAAAATTACTGATATTATTTCTTTGGACGAATCTCCTTCTATTTTCTAAAGTCACAAATGAGTTGGATTTATTTTTAGAGACTGAACTAAGAAACTGTAATTGTTCTGGCGAAGTCATTATAGTAGTCGCTTCTGATTCCCCTCAATTTGATTTTAATAAAAATCTCCCTTCAGTTTTTTCTTCTAGGAAAATTATTTTTCTTCATGAGGGCAAAAAAAATAATAAAATGAACAATTCCTATTTAGTTCATGATAAAGATATTGTTTCATTGCTGAAGGGAATAATGAAAACAAATGGTCCATTTTTGATAGAATATAGCAATAAGCAAACGAAAATGGTTGTTGATTTATCTAAGTTAATTTAGAAGATTAATTTTCCTTTGGAATAACTCCTAATTGATTTCGAACTCACTTTTTCAAACTTTTTAACATCCACCCTTTTGGATTTTGTTTAATAACTTAGTTTATTGTAATCCTGTTCAATAATCTCAAAAAATATGCGGTTTGTCCATCTGTTTTTATTTGTTTTTTTATTGTTTGTTTCCATTTCCTGCAAGGAAGAAAAAGCCGAAAGTCAGGATCAGCCCTTGGAGGCCTTCCGGGGTGAAGTGGCTGCTACTCCTGTCCGGATAGCCAAAGCCGAGAAGCGGACTTTTGATTACCTGATCAATGCCTCCGGCAAAATCGAAGCTGCAGAGCAGGTCAAAATCATCGCCGAGCGGCCGGGATACCTCATTGAACTTACCGTGAAAGAAGGTGACTTTGTCGAAAAAGGTAAAATCCTCGCCCGCCTCGATCAGACAGAAAGCTTATTGAACCTTGAAAAGGCAAACATAGAACTCAAAAATGCAGTCGCCACTTACCGTTCGGAAATCCTGAGCTTCGAAAGTATCATGAACAGCGGCGATGAAGAAAGAATAGCTCAGGTACAGGAACAGCTTAAGGCGAAGAGTGGACTTTTTTCAGCAGAGATTGGCGTCAAGGAAGCAAAGATGGATGTGGACAAAACTGTCATCAAATCCCCGATTTCGGGTCGGGTGGCAGACCTCAAGACCAAGCCGGGAAGCCTTGTCAAGTCAGGTGACGAAATGCTTGAAGTCATCAATACGGCTGCGCTCGAACTCAAAGTGAAAGTCCTCGAATCAGACATCAACCTTATTTCCCTAGGTCAAAAAGCCGAAATCCTTCCCGTCGGTGGCGGGGAAGGCATCAGCGGTTCGGTCAGGAGTATCAATCCCAAAGTGGATGAAAACGGACTTGTTCAGGTCAATATCCTGATCAACGGAGGCAAAGGATTGCTTCCAGGGATGAACGCACGCGCCATCATCCGCGCCCCACAAAACAACAGCATCGTCGTCCCCAAAGAAGCATTGGTGTACCGTTCCCAAAGGCCCGTTGTCTTTACGATTGAAAAAGACGAATCAAAATGGAATTATGTGGAGGTAGGAAAAGACAACGGAAAGGAAGTTGAAATCCTCAGCGGCATTGAATCCGGAATGACCGTCATCACTTCCAACAACCTGCAGCTTGCACATCAGGCACCGGTACAAATCCTCAAAGACTAGGCGCTATGGTAAGGTTTTTACTGGCAAGACCCATAGCTGTATTGATGGTTTTTTTGGCCTTGATGGTCTTTTCGGTCATCGTGTTCAGGACGCTTCCGATTTCACTTTTGCCTCCGATCGATGTCCCGCAGATCGTCATCAAGGTCAACTATCCCAATGCTTCTCCTGAGGCCATAGAGCAGAATGTGCTTTCCCCGATCAGGGAAGGCCTGATGACACTCAATGGGCTAGAAGATGTAGAAAGTAAAGCCGGAAGCGAAACAGGCACGATCCGACTGACTTTTGACTATGGCACCAAAATGGAACTCGCCTATATCGACGTCAATGAAAAGATCGATAGACTTACCAACAGCCTTCCTTCGGACCTTGCCCGTCCCCAAGTCATCCGGATCAATACCAATGACATTCCTGTCGTCCGGGTGCAGGTCATTCCCAAACCTGGATTTGACTTTACAGAAATTAGTCAGTTGACCGAAAATGTCCTGAAGAAAAGGATCGAACAGTTGGAAGGGGTTTCCTTGGTCGACATCAATGGCAAGAAGGAGCGTATCATCACTGTCACCCCGGACAAAGCTGCCCTCCGTGCCCTTGGCATGACGGAAGACAATGTGATCAATGCCATCCAATTTGGCAATGAAGAACTACCCGGGATCAGTGTGGAGGACGGTCAGTTCAGGTATTACCTGCGGTTGGCGACAAGGGTGGATTCCCCTCATGATATCATGAAGCTGCCCGTCACTTCCGAAAAGGGAGTTACTGTTGATTTGGCTAGGGTCGCGATGGTACAATACGAGACGAATGAGGTTTTGGGACATCACCTTTTTGGAGAAAAAGAAGGGCTTGTCATCACTGTGCACAAGCAGGCTTCCGCCAAGATGAATGAACTCCTTCCCAAGGTTTATGAAGCAATAGAGTTGTTCAAAGCGGATTACAACCAAGTGGATTTTGAGTTGACGCAAGACCAATCCGTTCTGCTGAATGCCGGCATCAGCAACCTGCAGACAAGCTTGCTATTTGGGGGATTGTTTGCTTTTGGGGTATTGTTCCTCTTTATGGGCAATTACCGCATGCCGATCATTATCGGTATTTCCTTGCCGACTTCTTTGCTGATCAGTTTTCTGGTTTTTTACTTCTTCAAAATCTCGATCAATGTCATATCCCTGTCAGGCCTCGCCTTGGGTTTGGGGATGTTGATAGACAATGCCATCATCGTATTGGACAATATCACCCGAAAGAGGCTTGACGGATTGCCGATATTTGAAGCCTGTGTTCAGGGAGTCAATGAAGTGATGTCGGCTTTGGTCAGTTCGGTGCTGACGACCTTGGCGGTATTTATTCCTTTGGTGTTTTTGAGTGGGATTTCGGGAGCCTTGTTTTTTGATCAGGCCGTTTCTGTGGCTGCGATTTTGGGGGTTTCCCTTTTGGTGGCATTTATTTTCCTACCGATGCTGTATCATTTTTTCTATAGAAAAAAGGCGGTGCAAGAAGAAAAGGGAGATGACAGCAGGTTTTTCAAGATCATTTTAAAAGGCTATAAAAGCCTGTTCAAAAAGGTTTTCAGTTATAAAAAACTCAGCTTTGGAGTTTTCATTTTGCTGATACCTGCAGGTTTGGCTTTGGGCTACCTGCTCCAAGTCGAAGGCCTGCCACCGATAGAGAAGTTTGATGCGGTAGTGGAAATCGACTGGAACGAACCGATCGGAGTGGAACAAAACAAAGACCGGGTATTGTCTATCTTGGAGTCCATGAAAGGCGCATACCTGAAGTCGGAGACAGACCTTGGGGTAAGGCAGTTTTTGCTTTTTGATGGGGAAAGTTCCCTGCAGGAAGCCAACCTCTATTTCCTTTTTGAATCACAGGATTCCAAATCTTTGCAAATGCAACGGTTACAGGAATTGGTTTCGGGCAATTATCCCAATGCACAAATCTCGGTTTTGGATGCTCCCAATGCTTTCGATCAGTTGTTTGCTTCCAACATTCCCTTTTACGAAGTGAGGTGGAAAGACCTGGCGACCAAAAAGCCGATCGAGGAAGGCAGGATGGATGAATGGCTGTCAGTATTTCCTGTGAAGGAATTCAGCCGAGGACCAGGATTACAGAAAGAAGCCTCGGTGATATTCAGGTTGGATGGTGGCAAACTCGCGCTCTATGGCATCAATCCACGTGACTTGCAGGAGCAGGTGAAGCAGTTGTTTGGGGTGTACCCGATTACCGACATCAAGCGATTTGGGGAAATCACCCCCATCAAACTCAAGGCCGACAAGACCAATTTTGAGCAGATTCTCAACAATAATTTCCTTCGGGGAAAAGACGGCAACGAATATGCACTGAGCAATTTCATCAGTTTTGATTATGAAAACCATTATAAATTTGTCACTGCGGACAAGGGTGGTTTGTTCCAATCGGTCATTTTTGATTCAAAAAATCCAACGGCCTATAATGCCGAGATCATCAATTGGGCAGCGGATAAGAATCTTGGAGTGTCTTTTTTTGGGCAATACTTCAAAGATCAGGAGCGGATCAAGGAATTGGTCAGTATCCTTTTGATCTCTGTGCTGTTGCTTTATTTTATCCTTGCTGCGCAATTTGAAAGTTTTATTCAACCATTGATCATCATTGCTACATTGCCTTTGGGAATCGGAGGGGCGTTTTTCATCCTTTTTCTAACCGGAACTTCCCTTAATGTCATGTCAGCGATAGGTTTGGTTGTCATGTTGGGAATCATGGTCAATGATGCCATCCTGAAAATCGATACCATCAATAGATTGAAAGAACAGTACAGCAATCTCCCCGTGATGGAAGCTTTGGATAAGGCTTTGTATGAAGCTGGGCAGATCAGGTTAAAACCTATCCTAATGACTTCGATCACGACCATCTTGGCTTTGTTGCCGGTGGTTTTCTCTTCAGGTTTGGGTGCGGACCTGCAGCGGCCCTTGGTATTTTCCGTCATCGGCGGTCTGACCATCGGAACCTTTACAGCGCTGTATTTTGTGCCTTTGGCTTATTGGTTTATAAGTAGACGTGAGACATAAGACATAAGACATAAGATTTGAGACATTAGACATGAGAAAGAGCCTCGCTACAAAAGCCAAGATGTAAGCCAGTACAATTATGTTATTTCGAGGAAATTTCGTTTCTAGTTTCTTGCTTCTCGCTTCTCGTCTCTCGCTTCTAAAGTCTTGATACTTGATACTAAATACTTGCTACTAATAAATGACTCCCTTCCGCATCATCATATCGTTCATCGTTCTTGCCATCATCGGCTTTGCCCTGGTGCCGAGGCTTTCTGTGGATCTGAATCCACGAGAGCGTGAACCGGTATTGACGGTGAGTTTTGGGGTGCCTAGGTCTTCTCCGGATCTTGTAGAAAAGCTGGCCACCTCTCCTTTGGAAGGAGCACTTTCGCAATTGGCTGAACTGAAGAAAATCAACTCTGTCTCCAACTACGACAGGGGATCGATCACCCTGCGCTTTGACAAGGAGACGGATATGGATTTCAAGAAATTTGAAGTCTCCTCCATCATCCGGCAGGTTTATCCGGGATTGGATCAGAAGGTCTCTTATCCCTTGGTCACCCAAACTGCCGAGCGCAGGTCCGACCTCAAAACCCCGATTTTGACTTATTCTGTCAACGGTCCTTTTGCTTCTTTTGAGATCAAAAAAATCGCCGAAGATGTTATCAAAACTTCCCTCAATAGGTTTGCTGAAATAGAGGAAATTACGGTTCGTGGTGCAAACGACCTGCAGCTATTTGTCACTTATGACATCAAAAAATTGCAGGCATTCAAACTTTCCAAATCCGATATAGAATCGGTAATTGCAGGCTCATTTGGAAGGTCTTTCCCGGGTTCACTCGTCAACAACAGGGGCGAGACACTTTTTATTCAGGTGGACCGCTCATTGAAGGACCTCAGCCAACTTGAAAACCTCCTTGTCACCACGAGAGAAGGAAAAGAGATTTACCTGAAAGATCTGGCAGTTTTGACTTTGGAGGAAGCCGAACCCAATTCCTTTTACAGAATCAATGGCAACAATTCAGTTACGCTATCCATCATCAACCGCGACGGGGTCAACAAAGTCCTTTTGGCCAAAAACATCAAAGAAGCTATTGAAAGTACCAAACCTTTGCTGCCTACAGGATTTGAAGTAAGGCTTGAAAATGACGATACAGAGTTTCTGGAAAAGGAACTGAACAAGATCTATAAGCGCTCGGGACTGTCAATTTTTATTTTGATCGTGTTTATTTTCCTGATCAACAGGAATTTAAGGTACCTCAGCATTTTATTTTTGGGCATCATCGTCAACCTGAGTATTACCGGTATTATCCTGTACCTCCTGAAAGTGGATATCCATTTGTATTCCTTGGCAGGGCTGACGATTTCTTTTGGGTTGATAGTGGACAATGCGATCATCATGATCGACCACTTGCACAAACATAAAAACAGAAAAGTGTTTGTTGCCCTGCTAGCAGCTTCGCTGACAACGATTGTGGCTTTGTTGATTGTGTTTTTCCTCCCGGAAGACGACAGGAAAAACCTGACCGAATTCTCCGTGGTAGTTACTGTGATGCTAGCAGTTTCCCTTTTGGTTGCGTTGCTTTTCACCCCTGCGATGTATAACCTTTTATTTGGCCATGAGGCACAAAAAGGAAGGGTACTCACTGTCGCCCAACTTCGAAAAAGAGTTAAGGCTTTCGGTGTTTTCAACAGGAGTATCGCATTTATAGCCCATTACAGAAAGACTTTTATTTTCTTACTTCTGCTGCTTTTTGGTTTACCGGTTTTTTTCCTTCCTGCCAAATGGGAGGGTCAGGAATGGTATAACAAAACCGTTGGCTCAACATTGTATCAGGAAGAAATCCGGCCTTATGTGGACAAGGCACTTGGTGGTTCGTTGCGTTTGTTTGTCCGTGGGGTTTTTGAAAAATCATCCTACCGAGAAGCGGAAAAGACACGGCTAAACATTACGGCCCGGCTGCCCTTTGGCAATACCTTGGAGCAAATGGATTTTATCATGCGGGAATTTGAGAAATTTCTCCAAGGTGTGGAGGGCATAGATCAGTTTGTAACCTGGGTTCAATCCGGCCAATACGCCCAAATTACCATCACTTTCAAAGAAGCTTATGAGAAATCTGCTTTGCCTTACCAACTCAAAGGCCGGCTCTCTGTCAAGTCCACCGATTGGTCGGGAGCGAGTTGGTTAATTTCAGGGGTAGGGCAGGGGTTTTATACAGGTTCAAGTGGTGATGGAATCCCCCAATATAGGGTAACTCTAAAAGGATACAACTACGACGAACTCGAAAGGCAATCAGAATTGTTAGCCGAAAAACTCCTCCGACACAAAAGGATCCAAACTGTCAATACCAACGAACGCTTGGGTTGGGATGAACAGAAAACAGAAGAATATGTCCTTCGCCTCGACCAAAGCAAAATGGCCCTAGGCAATGCAAACCAATACCAAGTCATCAATGCGCTCAACAACGTCTCGCGTCCATCCGGTCCTTCGGTGTACCTTGCTTTGGAGGATAAAAACTATGGCGTAGTAGTCCGAGAAAAAGAATCCGGTGCTTATTCCAAGTTTGACCTGGAAGAAAATAGCCTGATCGGAGGGGAAGATCAGGTTTTCAAAGTCAGCAACTTCGGAACCTTGACAAAAGAAACCACTACCAATGCCCTGCACAAAGAAGACCGGCAATATATCCGTTTGGTGGCTTTTGAATACATGGGTTCTCACAAGTTTGGCAATGAATATCTGGACGAAGTATTGGTCGAAATGAAAGCCAATATGCCGATAGGTTATACCGCAGAGAAGGAAACATGGAGTTGGGATTGGAACAAAGCCAAAAGGCAATATAGCCTGATATTGGTGTTGGTGGTGGGGATTTTCTTTATCTGTTCGGTGCTTTTTGAGAACCTCAAGCAGCCTTTTTTCATCATCATTATCATTCCCTTTTCATTTATTGGACTGTTTTTGATTTTCTCGCTTTTTGATTTTTACTTCGATCAGGGAGGTTATGCAGCTTTTGTGATGCTCGGTGGCTTGGCGGTCAATGCGGCGATATTTATCGTCAATGACCTGAACAACCGGAATACAGGGCTTTACAACAGGAATGTGCTTAAGGCTGTAGCTGGAAAAGCTGTTCCCATCATGCTGACCATTCTTTCCACCTGCTTTGGCTTGATCCCATTTATCATGGAGGGGCAAAATGAAGTTTTCTGGTTCTCCCTCGCCATCGGTACCATCGGAGGATTGGTGTTCAGTATAATAGGGGTATTTGTGGCTTTGCCGGTGTTTTTGTGGAGGAAGAAAGGTTAACATTTCTCGCAAAGACGCAGAGTCGCAAAGAGTTTTTTGTAAACTTTGAATAGGTTCTGTCATATAAATGTACCCTTCCGGCACTAAGAAATATTGATACTCATTTTGTACAAATCCATAATCCCTTCCTTTTTATGAATCTCAAACCCAATTCTATTTTATTCATTTTTTCACTTCTCGTCTTTTCTTATTGCTCCTCAAAGGATGAAACTGTGGCAGATAATCCTCTCGAGCAGCTGGAATTGGAAGTGGTGGATTCTCTGATGGTGGATGAACTTGTTCCGCTCCGTCTTCAGGATTATTCACCCGAGGCGGGAATGTATATCCTGTTTGATTCCAAATCCCAAAACCCGTTTTTGGTAAATGAAAAGGGTGAAATTCTGAATAAGTTTGACCTGAAAGGAGAAGGCCCAAACGGTACCGGTGGTAATGGTGCTTTTGGCTATAAATTCCTTGACAAAGACAGGTTTGTGGCGCAAGGGGCATTTACGGGTTATTTTATCTATGACCTACAAGGGAATCAGATCCAAAAAGTCGCTAACAATGCGACTGAACTTTGGCGTATCAGCATCTATTCCAACCGGACGACTTTTCATCCCTATGTCGAAAACGGTCAGGACATGATGATAGGGGAGGAACAGAATTTTTTCTCCAATGAAGAGTCTGATTACAAGACCTTGGGTATGGATTATTATTCAAAAATCAGCAGCATCTACCGCTACAACCTTGGGACTGAAGAAAATGAAATCCTGGAATCTTTCCCTGAGTCGTGGGAACCAAGACTGAACAAACGGTTTGTAGGACCTGACCTTCCCTTTGTGGCGCTGCATGATTCCAAAAAGAAATATGCTTTGCTGCCTTTGGTCGGCAATCAGGTGTTCATTTATGAATTTCAGGAGGGCAAACCTGTCTTGACGGCTGATATCAAACTTTCCCACCCTCTAAGACCAGAATCAGCACCACTCTTTGACGTAGAGGCAGAAAATCCCGACTCTGAATATCCAAAATTCACCAATGTCTTATTTGCCGGTGATTACCTGATTGTTTCTTTTAGTACCAAAGTCCCACTATCTGTTATGACCGAACTCCGTGCCAAGTCGGAAGAATATTACCAATTGCCGGAGTTCAAGGAAGCGATGAAAAAGTATATGAAATACTACCATATTGTGGTCAAAGACGGAAAGCAGATCGGGATCATTGATGAGTTACCTGTTCATGGGGGATTGGAATTTTTGGATGGAAAAGGAATCCTCTATGTCAACGACAACGCCAATCCGGAGGAAGAACGGGATTACAATATTTTCTACAAAGTAAAAATCAAGGAATAAAAAAACCGGCAGCTTCCTGTCGGTTTTTTAGGATATAGATAAAGTTGGTTTAGATTCTATTTTAACGAAACAAATCCTGTGCCATTGTATTTTCAATTGCCAATCGTAAAAATAAATCCGATACCGGGTTGGATCATGGTAATGGCTGACCGCTGCGGCGTATAGACAAACTCCCCCTCGCCCTGATCGGGAAGGTATTCTGTATCCTGTTTTCTGAGAAAATCCACCGGCCCACTGTCGTGGTACAGGACTTTGAATTCGAAATGCCCCATTTCCCTGTTTTTGAAGGGGACTTTGAGTCCACCTCCAAACCTGTAACCCAATACCCAATCACTGAAATCCATTCCTTCCTCTATCGGTTCTTCAAACTGAAACTCTCGGATTTTATATCGGGTATAGAAATAATTGGCGCCGACCTGGGCTTCCAAAAATGGGATGATCCGCTTTTCACTTTCAAAATTATACCTGAAGATCCCCATAAAAGTCATCAGGTTATTGTTTCGTCTCAGTCTCAGTTCGTCGGTAAATCCCGGATAGAGGTCGGTTCTTTTTTCGAGTTCTGTGCCATGTTTTCCGTATCCAAGTCCAAATCCCACCTCAATGGGCTTCATGGGAAACCGGTAATAAAAAGATATGGTATATTCAGGAAAAACAGATCCATCCATTATTTCCCTTAAATCACCCACAGGTACACCAAGATTAGCCTGAAAACCTGTTGAGAAATATTGGGCATGGGAAACAGATGCAGAAAAAAGGAAGATAGCAAGAAAGATTATCCGAGTCATACGAGTGTTTTTGGAATTAATACGGAAAGAACCTAATGCAGTTTTAGAATTTTGTTTCAATCCAAGTCTTGGAAAACCTCTTCCAAATCCAAACTGAATCCTTCAATACACGAAGAACTGACAATATCTCCGGGTGAAAAAAGTCTGGAGGGAACGTATTTTCCTGTAGTCAGCGTATAAATCAACAGCGTCTGTTCGGTGGGTTGGATCACCCAATATTCCTTCACTCCGCTTTCTTCATAGACTTCATATTTGTACTTGAGTTCTTTCCGATTGGAACCCGGAGAAAGAATCTCGATAATCAAGTCCGGCGCACCGATACAGCCTGCATCATCCAATTTGCTGCGGTCGCAGACCACGCAGATATCGGGCTGCACGACGGTAAAGATATCTTCGTTTCTTATGGACTTGACAGGAAGCCTTACATCAAAGGGAGCAGTATATACTTCACAGGGTTTGCCTTGAAGGAATTGATAAAGAGCACTTGAAATCTTAAGAGAGACTTTTTGGTGAATTCTTCTAGGAGCAGCTGCTGCGGCAGGTTTAAAAACTTTTCCTTTGATGATTTCCACCATTTCATCCTTTTGCCAAGTCAGGTAATCCGCATAGGAATACTTGCCATATTCTGTAGAGGGTTCGCTGACTTTGTTTTCGGTTTCTTCGGTTTTCATAATTCTAATTTAATAAATAAATCGCTGAAATTGATTTTGAAGAATTCCTTAACAACTACAAGAATGACGCAACGCCAATCGTAATTCCCTTATCCGAACATTGGAAAAATATTAAAGAAAAAGGATGACATCACGACACCACACCTTTAAACTTTATAACCCTTTAACCTTATAACCTTTCAATTTTCCAATCTTCCAATTTTGAAATTTTCCAATCCCCTCAATACTCCATCAGCTTCCTCAATTTCTCTTTAAACCTCCCCACCGGTAGAAAATTCTTTTCCAGACTTGGCGCAAAAGGAACAGGTGTATCCAAGCTTCCTTCCCGCATGACAGGGGCGTCAAGGAATTCAAAGCAGTTTTCTGAAATCCAAGCCACTATCTCCGAACCTATTCCTCCTGTGAGGCAATCTTCCTGTAGGAAAATTACTTTCCCTGTTTTCTTGACGGTTTTTTCCACTGCCTCTTTGTCCCAAGGGAGTAAAGTCCGCAAATCCAGGATATCTGCCGAAAAACCCAATTCTTTCACTGCTGTTTTTGCCCAATGAACGCCCATGCCGTAGGTGATGATACTGAGTGTTTCTCCTTCCTCTACCAAGTTGGCTTTGCCAACTTCGACGGTATAATAGTCATCGGGAATGGATTCAGAGATGGAGCGGTAAAGTGCCTTATGCTCAAAGTACATGTATGGATTTGGGTCTTCAAAAGCCGCATTCAATAATCCCTTGGCATCGTATGGATTGGAAGGATAGACGATTTTCAGTCCGGGAGTGTGGAAAAACCAAGCCTCGTTGGATTGGGAATGGAATGGTCCCGCAGCGACTCCAGCACCTGTCGGCATGCGGACGATAACATCGGCATTTTGTCCCCATCGGTAATGGATTTTAGCCAAGTTGTTGACGATTTGGTTGAATCCCACAGACACAAAATCCGCAAACTGCATTTCCACCATTGACTTATAACCTTTGATGGATAAACCCAAGGCAGCACCGATGATGGCACTTTCGCAGAGCGGGGTATTGCGTACACGGTCGGCGCCGAATCTGTCTTTGAAACCATCCGTAATCTTAAATGCCCCGCCATAAGTTCCGATGTCCTGACCCATGAGGATGAGGTTTGGGTACTTTTCCATGGATTGGCGGAGGCCGTCGGCGATGGCATCCAAGAAGCGTTTTTCGGTTTTCTGATCTGATTTTGGAGTGATTACTTCTTGCTGAAATGGGGCGTAGATATCCGCCAATTCCTCTGTAGTATCTGCGCTAACTGCTTCTTCGGCAAATGCAATATCCAATCCTTTATTGATCGCAGCTTTGATTTTTTTATTGATTTTTTCTTTGGCTTCAGGATTCAATACTCCTGATTCCTCCAAATACCTCTCGTAATTGTCCACCGGGTCTTTGAGCGCCCATGTTTCCATGAGTTCCTTGGGAACGTACTTAGTACCCGACGCTTCCTCATGTCCACGCATCCGGAAGGTAATTGCTTCCAAAAGGATCGGTCTTGGGTTTTGCCTGATATCTTCTGCCAATTTTTTGACAGTATCATAGACTGCCAAAACATTGTTTCCATCCACCCGAACAGCCTCCATACCGTATCCCGGGCCTTTTTCAGTAAAATATTTGAAAGCAAACTGCTCTTCACTTGGGGTGGAAAGTCCGTACCCGTTGTGCTCGACGACAAAGATTACCGGGAGTTTCCATACTGCAGCCACATTGAGCCCTTCGTGAAAATCACCTTCTGAACTTGCCCCATCTCCTGTAAAAACCAAGCTGACCTTGTTTTCCTTTGAAAGTTTATGTGCCAAACCGATGCCGTCAGCAATGGCCATCTGTGGACCGAGGTGGGAAATCATCCCGACGATATGGTGTTCGTTGGTACCAAAGTGAAAGGAACGGTCTCGGCCTTTGGTATAGCCCGATTTTTTACCCTGAAACTGTGCAAAAAGCTTTTCCAAAGGAAGATTTCTACCGGTAAATATCCCAAGATTTCGGTGCATCGGAAGGATATATTCATCTTCCTGCAGGGCATTGACTGCGCCGATGGAGATGGCTTCTTGTCCCCAACCGCTAAACCACTTGGAGATTTTTCCCTGACGGAGGAGGATGAGCATTTTTTCTTCAATCCTTCTCGGCATCAACAGGGATTCATATAGATCCAATAAAGTCTTGTCAGAATACTCTTTTCTATCAAAAATCATTGCTTGCGCTTCGGTGCTTGGATTGGGCATAGGGTTTATATTTTGATGCCAAATTAGTTGAATTTAGCTTTCTCCCCAAGGTTTGGTCAGAACTTATCTTGTACCAAAATGGGTTATGTTTACTTAAATCCAAATCTTTCATTCAATAAGCAAAGGAGGAAATATTTATGGTAGATATCATGATCAAAAATATGGTTTGTCCACGCTGTATCATGGCTGTTGAAAATGTCCTGAACCAACAAAAAATTGGGTTTGAAAAGGTAGAACTTGGGAAAGTAAGACTAAATGCTGAAATGGATAAAGCTACTTTTGAAGTCTTTGAAACCGAAATTGAAAAACTCGGCTTTGAAATCTTGAAAGACAGAGATGTGCAGCGCATCGAAAAGATCAAAAATCTGTTTACCCTATTGTTTCAAAAGGAGGAAATCCCCTCAGGCTTGAATATTTCAACCTATATCAATTCCCATATCCCGGAAGATTACAGCATGCTGAGTCACCTTTTTAGCAGCATGGAGGGAATTACGATTGAAAAATATTTCATCAGCCTCAAAATCGAAAAAGTGAAAGAATGGCTTTTTTATGAGGAACTGACCCTTAGTGAAATGGCATACAAACTGGATTACAGTTCGGTGCAGCACCTTTCTTCCCAATTCAAAAAAATCACTGGCATGACGCCGAGTGAGTATAGGAAATTGAGGAAAAGGGAGATTTAAGACACAAGACATAAGATCCAAGACATTGGAATTGAAAAGTGCTAAAAGAAATAATGTTAGAGTGAATTCGATTTTGAGAATTCTTCTAAAACGCAACTGGAATCAACTTTGTAACCTTAAAACTTTGTAACCTTTAAACCCTTCATTTTTCAAACTTCCAATTTTGAAATTTTGAAATTTTTCAATCCCCCTAAAAACAGCAAAGGCGTCGATTCACATCGACGCCTAAAAGTAATGCAAGGTTAATGAAAAAATTTTCGTTTGCTGTACGACTTCAAAAGTAGAAATAAACCTTTCCCCAAAAGGAAATCAGTCGTTAAGGATACTTTAATTTAAATCGTATTTTACCTTTGAAACTTAATAATTTCATAACCTTCTAATGGACTTTTTGATCAGGAACCTGCCCAAGGAGATCCGAAAATACCAACGGCAAGTTCAGCCCAAACTAGGAAGAAGATGAACAGTATTGCACCGCTGATGAGTATTCTTTCTTGAATCCGTCTGAACCTTCTCAAGACAAATTCGATAGACAATCCTGTGATGAGAAGTAAAATCCCCATAATGGTGAAATCAAAAAAGTCCCAATCTACCTCATCGGTAAATTGCATGGCGACCAAGGGGATGAGTAATAGGAAGATAATCGATGATAGGATCAATGTTAATCTGGTGTTTTTCATGGGTGCTTGAGTTATATGTGAAATTCATTGAATTAAAAGTACTTTGAAATACAAAGTAATCTGAAATTCAATAAATCACCAAATATTCTGACAATAATTTTATACCTATCGCTCCTCTAATTTTCTGATCACTGAATTTTTCAATCTTTGAATTTTCAAATTTTCCAATTTTCCCCCCAACCTTGCAACCTTAAAACCTTCTAACCTTTTAATTTTTCAATCTTCCAATTTTCCAATCTGTATCCTAACATTGAAACCTTCTAGCTTTAAAACCTTGAAATTTTTCAATTTCCCCTACCTTTGTGCCCAAAGAAGGAAAAGCGTGAAAGCGAGAACATTAAAAAAAGACAAAGTCAATATCATCACCATGGGATGCTCCAAGAATCTGGTTGATTCCGAGGTGCTTTTGACACAATTGAGAGGAAACGGGATCAATGCATTCCACGAATCCGAAAATCAGGACAACAACATCGTCATCATCAATACCTGTGGCTTTATAGACAATGCCAAGCAGGAATCCATTGATACGATTCTACAATATGTGGATGCCAAAGAAAAGGGATTGGTGGACAAAGTTTATGTGACCGGTTGCCTCTCTCAGCGGTACAAAGACGACCTCGAAAAGGAAATCCCGCAGGTGGATGCCTATTTTGGGACGAGAGATCTTCCTGCTTTGCTCAAAAAATTCAAAGCCGATTACAAACATGAACTTGTAGGGGAGAGGTTGCTGACCCACAATGCCCATTATGCTTACATGAAAATTTCCGAAGGCTGCGACAGGCCCTGTTCATTTTGTGCCATCCCGCTGATGCGTGGAGGCCATATTTCAAGACCTATCGAGGAATTGGTGAAGGAAGCCCAACACAAAGCTGCTAACGGAACCAAAGAGCTTTTGCTGATTGCACAGGATTCAACCTATTACGGTTTGGATTTATACAAAAAGAGAAACCTTGCAGACCTGCTCAGAAACCTTTCTGATGTGGAAGGAATCGAATGGATCAGGCTGCATTACGCCTATCCGACAGGTTTTCCGATGGATGTAATCGAAGTGATGAAGGAGCGATCCAATATCTGTAATTACCTTGACATCCCGCTTCAGCATGGTTCTACCTCGGTTTTGAAGACCATGAGACGGGGCACAACCAGGGAAAAGCAGGAGGAATTGATTCATTCTATCCGAGATATCATCCCGGAAATTGCGATCAGGACAACCCTGATAGCCGGGCATCCGGGAGAGGGCGAAGCCGAGTTTCAGGAGATGGTGGATTTTGTCGAAAGGATGAAATTTGAGCGTTTGGGCGTATTTACCTATTCCCATGAAGAAAATACCCACGCCCACACGATGGAGGATATCATTCCTCAGGAAGTGAAGCAGGCAAGGGCAAACCACCTGATGGAGATACAGGAGCAGATTTCCTTTGACCTCAATCAGGCCAAAATAGACAAAGAATATAAAGTGTTGGTGGACAAAAAAGAAAACGGATACTTTGTCGGGAGGACAGAATTTGACTCCATCGAGGTAGACAATGAAGTCCTGATCGATGCCTCCAAGCATTATTGCAGGGTTGGGGATTTTGTCAACGTCCGTGTCAGCGACGCCACTGAATTTGATTTGTATGGGGATGTGATCTAAAGTTTTGAGTAAACTGTTTTTACCACAAAAGGCACAGAAGAAATCAATCTTTTGTGCCTTTTGTGGTTATTTGGATTCATTTCAATCCGTTTATTAATGAAACATTAATCCCAAAATCCTCATCAAATTTAAAATCCGTAGTAAATTGGTTGAAAATTAAATCCAATGAAAACCATCTTTTCCACACTCTTTTTTTTCCTTTTGATAATGTCTGCCTCCGCCCAATTTACCTATGACCTCCAAGGCCACCGCGGCGCAAGGGGATTGATGCCAGAAAACACCATTCCGGCTATGATCAAAGCTTTGGATCTGGGAGCGACCACTTTGGAATTGGACTTGGCAGTAACCAAAGACGGGATTGTAATTGTCTCCCATGAACCTTATATGAACCCTGTGATCTGCCTGACGCCCGAGGGAAATGAAATTGCTGCAGGAGATAAATCTCACAATATCTATCAGATGGACTTTTCTGAGGTAGTGAAATACGACTGTGGTAGCAAATTCCATTCGGGATTCCCAAAGCAGGTTAAGTTTCATGTCAGCAAACCCAAACTCCTGGATCTGATTGATGTTGTCGAAAAATATGTGGCAGATATGGGATTACCCAAGCCAAATTACAATATCGAGATCAAAAGCAGTCCTGATGGTGACGGTACTTACCATCCTGCGCCAAAGGAATTCTCTGATATGGTACATAAAGTACTCGAAGGAAAACTTGATTGGAACAGAGTCAATATCCAATCCTTTGATTTCCGGGTTTTGCAATACATGCATCAGGCTTATCCCAAGGTGACTTTGGCCATGTTAGTCGAAACGGCAGCCAAACCCACCGAACAGCTTGCTGAGTTGGGATTTCAGCCTCAGATTTATTCTCCTTATTTTATTGCTTTGAACAAAGAGACGGTAGACCAACTCCATCAAAAAGGAATGAAAATCATTCCTTGGACCGTCAACACCACCGATCAGATGGAGCGGTTATTGGAAATGGGAGTGGATGGAATCATTACCGATTATCCAAATCTTGCCCCAAAAAGGTAAAAAAGAAAATTACCCTGAATTCAATTTTTTCTGTTGTCTTACTCCCGACAAATGTTGTTTGTAACCGGGTGTAAATTTGACTTTGTTCTCATTTAACTTTTTTTAAATGAGGAATGGCTAAGCTAAAATCATTTCTGTTCCGTATATCTCCGGGATTGGATAATTTGTAACCTGATTCAGATAAAATGAAAATTCTCTTTATAATCGGTCTTTTTCTCTTCGGCCTTTCCTGTGGTTCTTCAGAACTCGGTCAAGCCAATTCCAAAGCACCATCCCATCAGGCATTTGATGAGTTGCTCAAAAAGCATGTCAGCAAAGATGGGATTGTCAATTACAAGGGATTTATACAAGATAAAGCCAAGCTTGACAAATACCTTGATCTCCTGAGCAACAATGCCCCGGACAGGGGGAAATGGTCAAAGGAAGAACAATTGACCTATTGGATCAATGCTTACAATGCCTTTACGGTAAAGCTCATCGTCGATAATTATCCTGTTAAAAGCATTCAGGACTTACACCCCACAGTAAAAATTCCTTTGGTCAATACCGTTTGGCATATCAAATTTTTCAAAATAGGAGGGAAGGAAGCTTCTTTGGATGAGATAGAGCACAAAATCCTGAGGAAGGAATTCGAAGAGCCAAGGATCCATTTTGCAATCAACTGTGCATCTTTCTCGTGTCCTCCTTTGTTGAATGAAGCTTTTTTTCCTGAGAAAATTGACCAACAGCTAGATAAGGTGGCAAGAACATTTGTCAATGATACCAAAAGGAATAAAATTACAGCCGATAAGGTTGAGATTTCATCAATTTTTTCATGGTTCAAAGGTGACTTTACAAAAAAAGGAAGCCTAATTGATTACCTTAACCAATATTCCACCATCAAAATCAAACCAAATGCCAAGGTCTCACACCTTGACTACGATTGGTCCCTCAATGAGTAAAGCAAACAGAAATATTGTCATCATCGGAAACGGAATCTCCGGTGTCACCTGTGCCCGGCATATCCGAAAAAAAGATGACTCCGCCCAAATCACCATCATTTCAGGGGAAACGGATCATTTTTTTTCCCGAACCGCGCTCATGTACATCTACATGGGCCACATGAAATATGAGCATACAAAACCTTACGAAGATTGGTTTTGGGAAAAAAACAGGATCAACCTGAAAAGAGCTTGGGTAGAAAAAATCGATTTTGAGGAGAAGGCGCTGATTTTTTCAAATAAAGAATCCATGACTTTCGATGTGTTGGTTTTGGCTACAGGCTCCAAGCCAAATAAATTCGGTTGGCCGGGCCAAGACCTGAAAGGCGTGCAGGGGATGTATTCGTATCAGGACTTGGAACTCATGGAATCCAATTCCAAGGATATCAGCAAGGCGGTAATTGTGGGCGGAGGATTAATCGGGATTGAGATGGCCGAAATGCTCAACAGCAGAAAGATTCCGGTGACATTTCTGGTGAGGGAAAAGAATTTTTGGGACAATATCCTCCCCTTGGAAGAATCCAAAATGATCAACCGCCATATTTTGGAGCACCATATTGACCTGCGACTGGAAACGGAATTGGGGGAAATTATTGGAGATGAATCCGGGAAAGTGAAGGCAATCAAAACCAAAGCAGGAGAAAAAATTGATTGTCAGTTTGTAGGATTGACTGTTGGAGTCAGTCCCAATATTGAATTCCTTCGAACCAAACCATTGGAGAGTTCTGAAAATAATAAAACAATACAAACCAACAGAGGCATCATCGTGGACATGTTTTTCAAAACCAATATACCCGACGTCTATGCCATTGGTGACTGTGCTGAATTCCAGGAAGCACCCGCTACAGACAGGAAAAATATCGAACAGGTTTGGTACACAGGAAGAATGCACGGAGAAACACTTGCATTCAACCTGACTTCAGACAAGCCTGTTCCTTACCAACCGGGTGTTTGGTTCAATTCCGCCAAATTTTTTGACATTGAATACCAAACCTATGGTTTTGTACCTCCAGTTTGGCCTGAGGAATATGAAAGTCTGTATTGGGAAGATGCCGGTGGGAAAATTGCGATCAGGTTTTTGTATGGCAAATCAGATATGAAAATCAAAGGAGTCAATGCTTTTGGCTGGAGATTGCGGCATGATTATTTTGACAAGGCCATCTCCGAAGGTTGGATGTTCGAGAAGGTTTTAACCCACCTGAATAAAGCAAGCTTCAATCCGGAGTTCTTCAAATCTCATCACAAGGCCGTCTTGGACCATTATAACAAGCAAAAGGGGAATTCTTTGAAAGTCCACAAAATATCTTTTTTTCAAAAATTAATCGGTTCAAGAACATGAAAACCATTCAAAAAATAGGACTTGTAATTTTTGCCTTTGGACTGCTGTTATTCACTCTCCTACCTTTTTTCGGTTCTTATCAGTTGGAAAAAGAAACTGTTGAGGTCAACGTCAAAGAAATCCATACGGAAGAGATGGTGGAAGTGCTTTCACCGATGTTTGGAAAAACCTATTCTTCAAATTTTGCTTTTATCAGTGATTTTAAAAGTTATTTCAATGCGTATAATGACGGTTTAAAAGCAAATCAGGAATGGGATAAAGTGATTTGGGATAATTATGCTTTTGCATTGACCAAGGCTTCGTCAACAGGACCTGTTTCAGAAAATCCATTTTTGTTTTTGGGGATCACCGTTTTGATTGGTGTATTTGGGGCCTTGCTTTACATTCTTCCCCTTTACCGAGGTCAGACAGAAGGCATTAAAAATGATGGGATTTTCTTTTCTTCCATGAACTCAAGAGGACTTCTTGGAATGATTACAGGTGCATGGCTGATCCTTTTTTATATCGTCCTTTATTGGTTTCCTGAATACATCACCAACCTCGTCCTGATGGTCGATCCGATCAGCATGGCCCTTTCCGGCAATCCGGCAAGTCAGTGGTTTTTATATGGCTTCATCTATACTTTGGCCATCATCGTGATGGGCATCAGGATGTTTAGAAAATACCGGGGCAATGCCTATCAGACTATAAGAACAACATCAGTCATGTTTTTTCAATTGGCATTTGCTTTTTTACTGCCAGAAATTTTGGTGTTGATGAACATGCCTTGGCATGACTTTAAAAATATTTGGCCTTTGGATTATTCTTTTTTCTACGAATACAGAATAGATGGAATGATCAGTTCAGGCGCTTTGGGAATGTTCATGTTGATTTGGGGGATCATTCTGATTGTGGTTGGGGTTCCATTATTTACTTATTTTTATGGCAAAAGGTGGTATTGTTCTTGGGTTTGTGGCTGTGGGGGATTGGCTGAGACTTTGGGTGACCCTTACCGTCAGCTATCCGACAAAACTGTCAAGGCATGGAAAATTGAGCGCTATCTCATCCACGGGGTTTTGGGTTTTGCAGTGATTTCGACGGCACTGACAATCATTAATTATTTTACCGGATTTGCCCTTTTGGGACAGGCAACAGATCAACTGCACAGTATTTATGGCTTCGCAATTGGTTCTGCTTTTGCAGGAGTCATCGGAACTGGATTTTATCCCTTGATGGGTAACAGGGTTTGGTGTAGATTTGGGTGCCCATTGGCAGCATACCTTGGATTGGTGCAGCGCTTCAAATCAAGGTTTCGCATCACTACCAATGGCGGTCAGTGTATCTCCTGCGGCAATTGCTCCACTTATTGCGAAATGGGCATTGACGTCAGATGGTATGCGCAAAGGGGGCAGAACATTGTCCGTTCATCCTGCGTCGGTTGTGGCGTGTGTTCTGCAGTCTGTCCAAGGGGAGTTTTAAAACTTGAAAATGGCGATGAGGATGGCAGAATCAACGAAATGCCCATCATTATCGGCAACAAATCCATCACTGTAAAAGCTTAATGATTTTCATTTATTTCTTTTTGGGAATGTATATTCTGGCAATGCTGTTCATTCTATTTTACAGTTTTGCGCAGGCACATTTGCTGTATCATTTTTTTCAATTCAAAAAGAATCCCAATATATCATTGGAACCCGCAGCCAAAGATTTACCTAAAGTGACCGTGCAGCTTCCTATCTATAATGAAATGTATGTAGTAGAAAGGTTGATTGATTCAGTTTCCAAATTTCGTTATCCTTCCAACAAAATAGAGATCCAGATATTGGACGACAGTACCGACGAAACTTCCCAGATCATCAGGCGCAAGTTGAAAGAATTTCCTGATGTAAATTTCAAATATATCCATCGGATAGACCGAAAAGGATTTAAAGCAGGTGCTTTGAGAGAGGGAATGGAAGTGGCTGAGGGTGAATTTATAGCGATTTTTGATGCCGATTTTGTTCCGGATCCAGATTTTCTGATGAAGACCATCGGGCATTTTAAGGACGACAAAGTAGGCATGGTACAGACGAGATGGACGCATTTGAATGAAGAATATTCTGTTTTGACCCGCTTGCAGGCATTTGCTTTGGATGCACATTTTATGGTGGAACAGATGGGGAGAAACGGGCAGCATGCTTTTATCAATTTCAATGGAACAGGAGGGATCTGGAGGAAAAGATGTATCCTCGATGCCGGCAATTGGCACGATGATACACTGACAGAAGACCTTGACTTGAGTTACCGGGCTCAGCAAAAAGGATGGAAGTTTATCTACCGACCTGATATCAAATCCCCTTCAGAACTTCCGCCTGTGATGTCGGCGATCAAATCACAACAATTCAGATGGACAAAAGGTGGGGCCGAATGCGCCGTGAAGCACCTTGGGAATGTGCTTTCTAAAAAGCTTCCATTCAAAACCAAACTTCATGCAACTGCCCATTTGCTCAATGCAGTGATTTTCATCGCAGTTTTATTGGTAAGCCTTAGCAGCATTCCGATTTGGTGGGCTTTCAATCAGGGATATATTCCGGATAGTTATTTTCAGGGAGCAGCTGTGTTTTTTGTGGGATTTGTGATCATAGCCTTGGTTTATTTCTTTGCCAATTTGAGTTTGGTGGATTATTCATGGAAAGGAATCGGGAGATTTCTTTGGGAGTTGCCCCTGTTTCTAGCGGTATCGATGGGACTTGCTTTGCACAATGCACAGGCTGTTTGGGAAGGATTGACAGGAAAACGCTCTCCTTTCATCCGCACTCCAAAATACAATCTGGAGAAAAGTCAAAAATCCTGGACCAAGAATATTTACAATCAGATCAAAATTCCTTTCACAACCTACATCGAAGGGCTTTTAGCTGTAATTTTCTTGATAATGGTAATATTATCGATTCGCTTCCAAACCTACGAGATGTTGGTTTTTCACCTGATGCTGACTTTTGGCTATTCTGTGGTTTTCATTGAGTCACTGAAAAGTTATAGGCTAAAATAATCCCGAATTTCAAAATGCCGGTCAGAATTTCCCTTCCAATTTCACCCAAAAATCAATGTCTTTAAATTCAACCCTAAAAGCGCAACATAAACCATTCCCGATTATTGACGTGTTGATTCCGGCCTATAATGAAGAAAATTCGATCGGAAAAGTCATCCAAGACATTCCCAAGTCAGTAAGGAATATCTTAGTCGTAAACAACAATTCTAAGGACAATACCCGCCAAGTGGCAGAGGAAGCAGGGGCGATTGTTTTGAATGAGCCCGTAATGGGTTATGGAAAAGCATGTTTGACGGGGATGTCCTATTTGGCGAATTTGGATGTGGAGCCTGAAATCCTGGTTTTTTTGGATGGCGATTACAGTGATTATCCCGAACAGATGCTTGCTATCATTGATCCTATTTTAAAGCAAGATTATGATATGGTGATAGGTTCAAGGGCTAGGGGAAATAGAGAAAGTGGCTCGATGACTTTGCCGCAGGTATTCGGTAATTGGTTGGCCACTAGTTTGATGAGGGTTATTTACAAAACAGACTATTCCGATTTGGGTCCGTTCAGGGCCATAAAATGGGATAAGTTGAAGGATTTGGGGATGGTAGATCAGAACTACGGTTGGACCATCGAAATGCAGATCAAAGCTGCCAAAGCAGGATTGAAAACGACCGAAGTTCCAGTAGATTACCGCAAGAGAATCGGAGTGTCAAAAGTAAGCGGAACCATCAAAGGGGTATTTGGAGCTGCGTATAAGATTTTGTGGACGATATGGAGGTATTGGTAATGGATTCAAGTATACCTTTGATAAAGCGATCACTTTATCAGGACATAGAATGGGATATTATAAGATGCTACATTTCCTTGGCCATCATATGCAAATACAAAAATTCTATATGGGCCTTCTTCTTTAGGCGCTAGAAATTTTATTTTATTTCCTTCATATTTCTGAATCAAAAACTCCATGTTATAATGACTCAAATTGAAATCAGTTTTATTAATTCTATCAATAAAATAATTTTCCTGAGGTCTAATTTCCCATTTATACGTTAACGAGTCTCCTTCGAGATCATGCGTATGGGCAATTGCATTGTATTCCTGAAAGCTTTCCAAGTAGACGTTGTCATTGACCAAACCTTGTTTGGTTTCTAGAAATAAGTTTTCTACTCTTGGAGCTGAATTTTTAACCTTTTCCCCTGACCACGCATACTTCAGGAAATTAACGGATTCAGTTTCAGCACCATCTTCAGAAAACAAGCTAAACCATGTGTGTGTGGCTTCATGCTTTGATCCCCAATAAAAAGCATAGCTACCGATAAATAAGCTTGTATCCTTTTCCATTATATCCCAATATTTTTCCATTAATTCCCGCTTTTCAGAATTTCTCAATTCTTTTGGAGCTCCCCATTCCGTGTCTTTGACAGACCAGTGACCTATGGAGCCCCATTCTGACAGCATATAAGCCTTGTCCCAACCCCCTTTCCCGTAGATATTATGATGCATCCTATCTAAAGAATTGAATGCATTGTATCCCATAATATCTAAATGTGGCATAAGAAAATTGTTTGGTTTTAAAGAAACATTGGCAGCAGTCATCGTGGGGTGATTGGGATCTACCTCCTTGACCATTTTGGCAACCTTATTAATAATATATAAGACTATAATTTTTTTCCCTCCTCCATATTCCTTTACTTCATTTCCAACTCCCCACATCAATAATGCAGGATGATCCTTATATTTTTCAATAAAAGGCTTTAGTTCTTCTATTTTTTGATTCACTTCCCAAAATTTCCAGTAACTAAAATCATTCCCCCAAGCCGGTCGACCAATTTCTAAACCTAGGGTAACTGTCAATCCCAATTTATGGGCAGCATCCAAAATGCTATCGGCATTATTCAAACTCCAAGTTCTAATTGAATTTCCACCATATAAAGCTACTTTATCTAAGTGTTCTGTTCCTGCAGCTCCTTTGATAAAATAAGGTTGTCCATTCCGAAATAGTTGGGCTCTTCCATCTTGATACCTTACCTCAACTGTTGGCTGATGATTTTCTGGTTTATGGTAATTGCAAGAAAAAAGAAAATTCATATTTGCAAGAAAAAAAGCTATTTTTGCAATCTTTAAAAACAAATGCATATTTTAAACTTTAGGTTATACTCCAAATTTAAATAATTTTTCTTCCTTTTTTTCTATATATTAATTTTAAATAACAAAATTTGTATTTAAAAAATATAATAAAGTATTTTAAATAAAAAAACTCCTCTTTTTTAATATATGGATAAAAAATTATTGCTAGGTAAACTAATTCTAATACTTGGTATTTTATCGCTAATCATATTTTTATATGGATTTTTTATAGAAGTTGAAGTGGGCCATAAAGTTTTATATTACCTTCTTACTCTTTCTTTATTTTTCAAATTATTAAAAGTGGGATTTGAATGGTACCATTTTGCAGGATTGCCGCAACCTCGAAATACATCTGAAAAACCTAAATTACCTTCAAAGCAATATACTGTTGATATGCTCACCACTTTCTATCCAGGTGAGCCGTATGATATGTTGGAGAATACCTTAAGAGCTTTGGTGGCAGTAAAATATCCCCATACCACCTATCTTTGTGATGAAGGAAATGATGCTTTTGTAAAAAAACTCTGTAGCGAATTGGGGGTAATACACGTCACCCGTGAAACCCATGAAAATGCCAAGGCGGGGAACATCAACAATGCTCTGAAACAAGCTACTGGAGAAATTTGCGTAATTTTAGATCCGGACCATGCCCCTTATCCCGATTTTTTAGATTATGTCCTGCACCATTTCGATAACCCTGAAATAGGTTTTGTTCAGGTAGTTCAATCCTATGGTAACCAAAAAGAGTCTTTTATCGCCCAAGGCGCAGCTGAACAAACCTACATGTTTTATGGGCCTTATATGCAAGCCATGGGAGAATATGGGACCGCTCAAGCAATTGGGGCCAATTGTACTTTTAGAAGGAAAGCACTTGATTCTATCGGAGGACATGCGCCTGGGCTGACTGAAGACATGCACACCTCAATGTTGCTGCATGCAAAAGGTTGGAAGTCTGTATATGAACCTGTGATTTTGTCGCGAGGACAGGTTCCAAGCAGTATTTCAGCATATTACAAACAACAAATAAAGTGGAGTAGGGGAACATTCGATTTATGGTTCAACCTTTATCCAAAGCTTTTTTCGAAATTCACTTGGAGACAAAAGTTACATTATGGACTACTGCCTGTTTATTATTTGTTTGGACTAATTGGAATAATCGATTTTGTAGTTCCGGTATATTCCTTGTTTACAGGGGAATACCCTTGGTTAATGGACCCTAAGGTGTTCTTTGTTTTTTTCACACCTTTTTTTCTCATGAATTTAACCTACAGGTTTTATGCCCATGGTTGGCTCAATCACCAGGAGGAACAAGGGATACATTTAATGGGAGGGGTTTTAAGGGTTGGAACTTGGTGGATATTTATCATTGGCTTTGTTTATACCTTATTAAATATAAAAGTCCCTTACATTCCTACTCCAAAGGAACATACCACCAAAAGAGAGTTTTTACTGGGGTTACCTAACCTCGTCGTGGCGGCGGTTTCGATTTTGGCTGTTGCCTACGGATTGTCCACAGATTGGCAACCCTACAGCATATTGATGGCACTATTTGCGTCAATCAATGCAGGGGTTTTATTAATTGCCTTTGCTATAGGACAATCTACTTGGGTGTACCAGTCAAAAAGTTCTGTGAATAAGTTCAGAGAAGCATTTACAATTCAAAAAAAGAACCTATCATATTTAAAATTGAGCAGGGTGGCGTTTCATATCGTCTTGATAATCATGTTATTGGCTACTTCTTATTTTATTTTATCCACACTGAATTTTGGAAGTGATGATTTTCTCGAAAAGAAAATAAAATCACCAATAGAAAAAGAATTTGGGGGCTTCTATTCTGGAATTTACGATCCACATTTTGACACCCGGTCCGATATTTCTTTGATCAGTGATTTTGAAACCAATTCAGGTCAAAAATGGGCTATAATTTCTTCCTACCTAGCTTGGGGAGATGGCCCACTTCCAAAAGAAAAATGGCAGAAAATCATATCTCATGGTGCTATTCCTATGGTTACCTGGGAACCTTGGTCTAATCTATTTGAAGAATATGCAGAAATTGAGGACTTAAAAAACAACCGTAAGATCTTTAAGTATATCCTAGAAGGTTATTTTGATAAGTACATAGAAGAGATGGCAATGACCTTAAGAGACCTCAATTCGCCGGTTTTTTTAAGATTTGCACATGAAATGGAAAACCCCATGTATTCATGGTCAAGGTCAGGTGAAAATACTCATGAAGAATTTGTGGAAGCATGGAAGTATGTCCATTATCGGTTTGAAAGAGTGGGGGCTCATAACGTTTCATGGGTATGGAGTCCCTGGTCAGTGGAGGGTTTTGAGTTCTATTTTCCCTACGGGAATGACAGTTCCATCAATCAATATGTCGATTGGATAGGATTGACAGCTCTAAATTATGGAATGGCATCAAAGGAAAAATCTTCTAAATCTTTTGAAGAAATCTACCTGCCTTTCAAAAAAGAAATAAAAGAAAAAGGTTTGGAGCTTCCGGTAATGCTCGCGGAATTTGGCTCGACTTCCTACGGAGGAAATGGAAGAGAATGGGTGAACGAATCATTAAGAATAATCCAAGACAAACACAAGGAAGTCAAGTCCATTGTCCTTTTTTACAGTGATTTAGATAAAAATTGGATTACTTCTTGGCGTCCGGCAGATAAAGCGGAATATATCGAATGGACGTATGATTTAAGTGGATTTGGTGAATCCTTGGAATTCTTTGATTTATTTAAAGAAAGGAATTATTGGGTTGAGTCAAATAATGATTCAATTGCAGATTTTTCCTCAAAAATGTTAAAAATGGAGAATGGCAATCACAGGCTATTGGTCGATGGGAAGCCATTCTATATAAAAGGAATTGGCTACAATACAGGTCACGATTGGGAAGAAGGTTTTAATCCATTGTCAAGAAAACAATTGGAAACCGACTTCAAATTGATCAAAGCAATGGGGGCCAACACTATCAGAAGGTATGAACCTGGCATATATGACAGAAACATCCTGCATGCAGCCAAAAACCATGATTTGAAAGTCATGTTTGGATTTTGGTTTGACCCTAAGGTAGACTTCTCGAAAGATAAAAAAGTGATAAAAGCATATGAGAAAAAAGTATTATCACAGGTCCGAAAGCGAAAAAATGATAAAAGTATCATTGGTTGGAACATAGGAAACGAAACATGGGGTTTGTTAAAAAAACACTATGCTCAACCTTACCTGACCATCGTGAGAAGGAGCTATTTAGAGTTTTTAGATGATTTAGCAATTAAAATAAAACAAATTGACCCTGACAGACCTGTTTTCTCTTCTGAGGAACATGATAATGAAAGACTGATTGGGGCCATCTCCCAATACAGAGCCTACGCACCTCATATTGATGTGATAGGGGTCAACTCGTATTATGAGGAAAACATCAGTCAGCTTGATTCAATAATGGGGGTCTTTTATCCCGGAAAACCCTATACAATTACAGAATTTGGTCCTAAAGGATATTGGAACAAAGAATTGGGGGATTATTGGAATGATAGTTTGTTGGTCGAAAATTCTTCTTTGAGTAAAGCTGAATGGTATAGAAAACAATGGAATGAATATATTGACCGACACCAAGGAAAAAACCTAGGTGGTATTGCATTCAGTTGGCGTGACCGATACGAAGGAACTGCTACTTGGTATGGTCTGACTGATTATAAAGGAAGATTAAAGCCCTCTTATTATTATCTTCAGAGTGTTTGGCTTAACAATACCTCCAAAATCATGTCATTCCCGGACATTACCATAGTTGGACATTGGCGCTTCTTAAATCCCGGAGAAACTATTTGGCTTTCAGCTGCAATTACAAATGGATATGTGGGAGATTTAGAATATAATTGGGAAGTTTATGACGAGAATTGGAAAAAAAGCAGTCCAATTATTAATACCAAGTTGAATGGAAAGTTTGTAGAAATTAAAATACCTTCTAAAGATTCAAGGATATACCTCTATTCGATTGATTCAAACGGCAACGTTATCACCGCCTCAAGACCCCTTTTGATAAATAAAAGATAAAACCACCACTACCCTAACAATCAACTCCCTTACTTTGGAAGTGAAGTAAAATCAAGGCAATTTTCATTAGTGTTTATAAATTATATTTGGATAAGATTTTATTGCATGAGGCAAAACAAATAATGATTGGAAAACGATTAGCGGTTCTGTGGACAGTGAACTACCGTCTGGAAACAATTTGACTACGCCTGATTTTGGTTGACACTTTTCTGTCCAATGCCAGTTTAAATTTTGTGTTTTGATTTCATTCATTTCCCTTGCTTGTTCCGGTATTCTGGGTTTTAATTTTAAAGTGTACATCGGAGCATCTTTATTTTCCCTCATTACAAAGGTTCTGAACTGAACAGGTGAAACTTTCTTCAATACCTTCTTAATTTTTTATCCGATCTATCTCCGATAACCTATAAAACAGGATTCAGTTTTCAATTTACTAGCCTTACCCACATCCTCGGCGAACTATTGGCAACTCATAGAAAAAATCTTAAACTGTCTAACCTGAAATCAATTAAGGTTAACCATTTTAATTATTTTTCAAGTAATCCTTTGAATTCAAATAAGATATTAATTCTTACCTAAGTTAGCTTTGATTGGCTTTCCTGTTCAAAAACGACTGATCTAATTTTTTATTAGAAAATGTTTTAAGAGTTACGCTTAAAAGTGAAAACATTTAACTTATTGATGATATACAATGAAGATGTTTAATATATTTTCTTTAGAACTGCTCAATTTTCTGATCAAAAGCAGGGATTCTGAATGTTGCTTATTTTAAATTTCTTGCTGTTTATGATCTAAGGAATTTGGAAAGGAAAATTTAATTGATGACATGCTCCAGAATGTTTAAAAAATTTGTTTTTATATAGAAATAAATGAATAAAAAATACAAAAATATGCTTTTCATTTATTTTATTTATTAATTTCGACTTCTGTTTAATATAATTCCTTA
Organism: Aquiflexum gelatinilyticum; assembly: GCF_024741135.1. Classification (GTDB taxonomy): domain Bacteria; phylum Bacteroidota; class Bacteroidia; order Cytophagales; family Cyclobacteriaceae; genus Cognataquiflexum; species Cognataquiflexum gelatinilyticum. The sequence continues at coordinate 35,831 of NZ_JANSUY010000015.1, read as the reverse complement.
AACTGACTTAATATTTAAAATTTCATGATTTATGTCATAAGATTCACCCTGAAATCTCATGAAATTAGAGGCCTGAAAAATACCAAACCCAAAAGTATTTGTTTAGGCCAGTACCTTCTCTGCTTACCAATGAATTAACCCGTTCTTGGAAATTTATAATACGCAAACAATTAAAAACTGAAAAACAGTCAAATAGAAATTCAATCTCTCTCGTATTCTTTCTTTTATTTTAACTACAATTGTTATGGAAATGAACAAACTGCACACGTTCTTCGAAAGCACAGCAAAACTTTTTCCTCATCTTAAGGCAGTCGTTTTCGGAGAAAATCATATCACCTATGCTGAATTGGATGCGAAGGCATCAGCTTTTGCGGGTATCATTGCTAAAGCAGCCCCCGAAGAAAAAATTATTGGACTAAGTACCACAAGGTCAATTGAAATGATCATCGGGATGCTTGCAATATTGAAAGCAGGGAAAGCCTATATGCCTGTAGATCCTGAATATCCTATAGAAAGGTTAAAAGACATGGTGGCAATTTCAGAGCTCCGTTTCGTTTTTGCTAAAATGGAGGAGGATTCCATTTGGTCAAACTTGGGTTTGAAACGGTTAGGACTTGACGATTTTTCTAAAAATACCGAGGATATTTCCGGATTTGTTGGAGATAATGCTGCAATTTTATTTACATCCGGCTCAACAGGAAATCCAAAAGGGGTAATTCTTGGGCACCTAGGGCTCTGCGAATATGTGAATTACCAATATAAATACCCATGGATCGGATCCGGGGTGAAAACTTTGCAGTTTGCTCATATTGGTTTTGATGTATCAATTTTGGAAATTTTTGGAACACTTTTTTCCGGTGGTGAATTGCATTTGATAGAAGGAATTCAAAGATTAAATCCTTCAAATGTATTACAGTATATTGTTGATAATAACATAAATAGGGTGTACTTACCATATGTGGCCCTTCAATATTTTGTAGAAGAAGCCCTTTTAATAAATAAGTTTCCGGATTCTTTAACAGAGGTATCAACCTCCGGGGAGTTGTTGAAAATAACGGATAACATTAGGGCATTTTTCAGTAAAGTTCCAAAATCAGTTCTTAAAAATGCCTATGGACCGACAGAAGCTTCAGTAAACGTGACTGAATTTGTCCTTAGTGGGGATCCCGGGAAATGGGATGATATTCCTTCCATAGGAAAGGAAGTTGCCAGCTGTAAGATTTTTGTATTGGATAAGGAATTGAGAATTCTTCCAATTGGGGAAATGGGAGAATTGCATATCGGAGGAAATTGCTTGGCAGAAGGCTATTTGAACAGGAAAGACCTGACTGAGCAAAAATTCATTCAATGGACTTCCCCGGAAGGCGAAGCTACCAAATTATATAAAACTGGTGATTTGGTGGTTCAGGATTCTGACGGCTTTTACCATTATAAAGGAAGAGAGGATGACCAGGTCAAGATCCGTGGGAATAGGGTTGAAATGGGAGAAGTTGAATTGGCAATGAATAGTGTTGAGGGGGTCAGAAAGGCGGTAGTAAAACTTGATGTAGATGCCGGTGGACAAAAATTTCTTTGTGGCTATGTCCAGTTTTTGGATAATTATAAAACCAATATCAATCAGGTTAAAAATACCCTTAAAAAGTCACTCCCCGACTACATGATTCCGGATATAATTGTCGAGTTAGCGGAATTCCCAAAAACCAGCTCTGGAAAAGTAGATAAAAAAGCGCTTCCAAAGCCCCAGAATGTAAGACCCGAATGGGCAGATTCCTATGTGGCGCCTTCAAGTAACCTGGAGAAAAAAATCACCCCTATAGTAACCAACATTCTTAATTATGACAAAGTAAGTGTTCATGATAATTTTTTTGAATTAGGTGGTAATTCGTTAAAAGCCCAAAAAGTGGTATCTGAATTGAGACAACAATTGGGTTTAGAACTCCCAATTATTAAGCTCTACCAGGTACCTACCATTTCTCAAATAGCAGCTTTTTTTGGACAGGAAAAGTCCTCAAAACAAAGAATGGTAAATGCCAAAGCAAAAATGACCAAAGAACGGGAGGTAGCTATTATTGGAATGTCACTTCGGTTCCCCGGAGCCAATTCACCTGAAGAATTTTTGGAAGTCCTGCAAGAAGGGAAAGAAACCATCCGATTTTTCAAACCTGAAGAATTGGATCCTTTTATTCCGGAGTCTATAAAGCAAAGCCCATTTTTTGTGGGGGCAAGAGGTATTATTGAAGGCTATGATACTTTTGATGCCAATTTCTTTGGGATAAATCCAAAAGTGGCTGCCATCGCAGACCCACAACTCCGTAAGTTTTTGGAAGTATGTTATGAATTGCTTGAAAAAACAGGCTTGCGTAAGTCAGATGAAGCGCTCCACATTGGGGTATATGCAGGCTGCAGTACCAATACTTACCTTTGGCATAACTTATCTTCCCACAAAGATTTATTGGATTCATATGGAGATTTTTTGGTCAATTCTCTCAATGAAAAAGATTACTTGGCTACCCGTACAGCCTTCCACCTAAACCTGACAGGCCCTGCCGTAAGTGTGCACTCAGCTTGCTCAACGGCATTATTGGCAGTGACAGAAGCGGTTGAGGCAATCCGTCAGGGAAAATGCCAGATTGCTATTGCCGGGGCTTCTAGTATCAAATCACCTGTAAATAGCGGACAATTGTATGATGATGGAGCTGTTAACAGCAAGGATGGCCACGTCTTATCTTTTGACGCAGCCGCCTCAGGTACCGTTTTCAGTGATGGAGTAGGTGCCGTTCTTCTGAAAGATTACGAGACTGCTTTGGCAGATGGAGACAATATCTATGCTCTTGTCAAAGGCTTAGGAGTCAATAATGATGGAGGGGAAAAAGGAAGCTTCTCTGCTCCTAGTGCTTCAGGACAGGCAGGTGCCATTGCTGCAGCCTTGGAAGATGCAGGAGTTGAATTGGAACAGATTGGGTATGTGGAAGCTCACGCCACTGCAACGCTTTTGGGAGATCCCATCGAAATTGAAGGCTTGAAGTTGGCCTTTGGATCAACCGACAAAACTCACTACTGTGCTTTAGGAACTGTCAAATCCAACATAGGGCACCTAAATGCAGCATCAGGGATGGCCGGGTTGTTCAGGGCAATTTTAACAATGAATGGGAAGAAATTTTTCCCTCAGGTCAATTTCAAACAACTCAATCCAAGAATACAGTTGGAAAATACCCCTTTTTTCATGCCTCAGCCTAACCAAGATTGGCAGCAGGAAGGAAAAAGATATGCAGGTATAAGCTCATTTGGTGTGGGGGGTACCAATGTTCACTTGATTTTGGAAGAGTTTTTGCCTACTGAAGAAAAAGTGGCTGATACTTCACGGCAAACAACATACTTGATCCCTTGGTCTGCCAAATCTCCCGAAAGTTTGTCGGGGTATGCCCATGAACTCAACGATTTCATTTCTAAAAATGACCAATTGAACCTCCATGCCCTCCAATCTACTTTGGTTCATTACCGTCAGCCTTATGCTTACCGTGGATTTATAATTGGAAAAAAGAGGGAAGATATGGTTCAGAAACTTTCTGAATTTCAGGTAAAGGATAAAGTCAGTCTTCAAAACCATGAAATGGCTTTCTTGTTTCCGGGACAAGGGGCTCAATACCTTCAAATGGGGCAGGGATTGTATGAGACTTTTCCGGAGTTTCGCAATGCCTTGGATGCATGCCATTTAATCTTAGAGGCCGAGTTAGGGATTTCTATTCTTGATATCCTGTTTCCTTCGGTTACAGATGAAGCCGCGGAAATTTTATTGAGAGATACTCAAAATACCCAACCTGCCATTTTCGCGATAGAATATGCGCTTGCAAAAACCTGGATGTCTTTGGGGATCAAACCTGCTATCCTTTGTGGTCACAGTATCGGTGAATTTGTTGCCGCCCATTTGGCAGGTATCATGGGATTGGAAGAGGCGCTCAGACTCGTTGCATTAAGGGGTCGGCTGATCTCAAACCTTCCTGCCGGAAAAATGCTCTCTGTCCGTGCAACGGAGGAAGAAATTCGGTTTTTACTACCAAAAGGCCTTGATATAGCAGGAATAAATGCAGCCAATCAATGCGTAATATCCGGGGAAGAAAGAGACATTCAGGCTTTTGCTGATCTCTTGGAAACAAAAGACATCGCTTCAAAAGTACTTAAAACCAGCCATGCTTTCCATTCTTACATGATGGATCCCATTTTGGAGGACTTTGAAAAAATTGTGGAATCTATCCGGCTTCAAAAGCCAAGAATACCAATAATATCTACTGTAACCGGAACATTTCTAACTGATGAAGAAGCAACCAGTCCTAATTATTGGATCAGACAATTACGAGAAGCCGTCCGGTTCCTGGACGCAACCAAAATGCTATTGGAATTGGACCTTCCCCTTGCATTTTTGGAAGTTGGACCCGGGAATGTCCTGACTTCCCTACTGAAACAAACACCCGCAGCAAAGGGAAGAGAGGTGTTTGTGAGTATTGTCCTCCAGTCAAAGGTGTCCGACTTGGAGTTCTTCCTCCATCAGGCAGGGACACTTTGGCAAAAAGGATTCAAAATTGATTTGGGTCCATTGGTACAGAACATTGGTAGCGACCATAGGGCGCCTACTTATACTTTCAAAAAAGAAAGGATTTGGATGGACCCAAAACACCATTCCTACCTACAAGTAGGTACCATTCAACATGCCGTACCCCCATTAAATATAGAAGAACACCCGCACATTCCGGAAAATAACACCAAATCACCAATTTCAAGATTGTCCTTGATCAAAGAAAAGCTTGTATCCATTATTAAGAATGCAACTGGTATAACTGTAGCTGACAATACGGCGACGTTTATTGAATTGGGATTTGATTCCCTCTTACTGACACAATTGGCATCAAAGATTAAACAGGAGTTTAAGCTGAACATCACTTTTAGACAACTGAATGAATCCCTGGCAAGTTTGGATAGTTTGGCTATACATTTGGACTCTCAGCTTCCAAAAGAAAATTTTCAGAACCTTGATGAAAAATCAACTGTGGCGTTTCCAAATACCGGAATTCTCAATCCTATCCAACAGAAAGGTGTCAAGGTCGGTCTCGAAATCCAAGAAAATACCGGTCCAAGCCAAACAGACTTCAATCAAAATCGGGTAGCATCTGATGGAATTTATGAATTGGTCCAAAAACAACTTGATTTGATGTCCCGTCAAGTACAGCTTCTTTCCCAATTGGGAACTGAGATGTATCCAAATTCCCAGGCCTCGGCATCAAGGCAAGATTCCATTAAAAACGAAGCAGCTGAACTTTCCGAAATTCATTTAAATCCTCTTTCTAATGAGTTTAGTAAAGTTTTAGGAGAAATAGTCGATAAGGAAAAAATGGCGGCGAAATTTGCTGAACCAGGCTTTGACCAGATCATAACAAGGTTCCGTGAGTTTATCGGCGGATTGCTTGATGAAGGAGCTGAATCCACAAAACCTGCTTCACCTTCACTCCCAAAATCAGCCGGATTTTCCCATCCTCCGGTTCCGGGAGCACGGTTAGGAAAAGATGAATTTGGTAACCCCGCTTGGTTTTTAAAAGATGATAAAGCTACTGACAAATATGTCAAAGTGGATGAAAAGGCTATATAAAAACCTTTAGAAATAAGGTGAAAAAAGAAAAAGATACAATTTAAATTAATCCGTATCAGTTCAATCCTTGTTCCCCTATTTAGGGTCATAAACTTTATGGTTTAAGTAGTATATTTCTGACATAAATGGAAGTATGAACAATTAATTTGTGTTTTTTAGACAATGGCTGTACCTGAAAATAAAATCCAATTAATCCCCATTGATTACAATCCCTTTGAAGAAACCCCATTTTCTAAGGCAGGGAAGCTTGTAGATGCGCAAAGAGAAATTTGGCTTTCTTGTGTATTGGGGGGAAAGGAAGCCAAACTTGCTTATAACCAGTCAGCAACCCTAAAGTTGGAAGGAAAACTTACGGAGGACTTCCTTCGAAAGGCTTGTGACATTCTTGTGTCCCGCCACGAGTCCCTACGTATGGAATTTACAGCCAATGGCCAATTTTTTATGGTCAGGGAACGGGCTGACATTGACATGGAATTCCTGGATTTAGCAGAGATGGATTCCAAAAGCCAAGACAAGGCTATTAAGGATTTTTTGGACAAAGAAGTATTATATGATTTTGACTTAGGGAAAGCTCCTTTGGTTAAATTCTCCCTTTTGAAACTTGCGGAGGAGCTAAATTTGTTTACAGTCACTACCCATCACCTAGTAGTAGATGGATGGTCCTTTGGAGTGATTTTTGAGGAAATCGGGAAGATTTATTCATCTTTTATGGATAAAACTACCCTGGACCTGCCTGAACCAAACCAATTCAGTGCCTATTCGGAACAAATGGAGGCTTTCACCAATAGTCTTGAATTTTCCAAATTGGAATATTATTGGCTGGAGAAATATAAACATTTGCCGCCCCAGCTTGAAATGCCTACAGATGGTCAAAGACCCTCCTTCAGAACTTTTGTTAGCCGAAGGGACGATTTTGTCCTGGACAGCAATCGCTTAGCCCGTCTCAAGAACCTTAGCAAGTCATCGAATACCAGCCTGGTAAATACGGTTATGGCTATATTCGAGATTTTTCTTTATAAAATAACAGGCCAGGATGATATAGTAGTTGGGATGCCAACAGCCGGACAGGCTGGCACTGACAATTTAGTCTTGGTCGGACATTGCGTCAACCTTTTACCGATAAGAACCCGTATCCATAATTCTTGGACTTTTCTGGAATACCTGTCCAACCGAAAAAAAGAACTTTTAGATGACTATGACCACCAGTTATACACCTTTGGTAACCTGATCCAGCATTTAAATATCCCCAGAGACCCCTCTAGGATTCCACTGGTACCTGTCATCTTTAATATTGATATGGGGATGGACAACGACATTAAATTTTCAGGATTATCATTTGAATTGATCAGCAACCCAAGGTATTACGAAAATTTTGAACTTTTCCTGAACCTGACCAATAGGAAAAATGACTTGGTGTTTGAATGGTCCTACAATACAGACCTATTTAAAAAAGATACGGTGGCCTATTGGATGGAAGGTTTTTTGGGATTATTAGAGGACTTGACCACCAACCCTCAACTTAAAATAGAAGATTTAGAATTCAACCGGAATTTCAACCAGTCTAAATTATTGGAATGGAATGCAACCGATTTGGAATTGCCGGTTCAAAATTCATTTTTAGAACTTTTTTTCCAACAGGTTGAAAAGAATCCCAAAAAAAAGGCCTTAATAACGCCACAAAAAGAATTCAATTACCTGGAATTAGCATTGGCTGCGCAAAATATTTCGCAACAGATCAAGGACTTGGGAATCAGAAAAGGAGAAGTGGTCGCTATCCTGCTCGATAGAAATGAAAAATTGCTGCCTGCAATGTTGGGAGTTCTCATGTCAGGCTGTGCCTATGTACCATTAGACCCCTCTTTTCCAAAAGACAGAATTCAATACATGCTTCAAAACTCAGGAGCTTCTTTACTGATCTTAGATAATGAGACCTTCTTGGAAAAATCATTCAATATCAAAAAATTGAAGTTGGATGTCATCAAGGTTTCAAATCCTGATGATTTTCCGGATTATCTGATTCCGGAAGCTGCCGACATCGCTTATATACTTTATACTTCAGGTTCCACAGGGCTTCCAAAAGGAGTCAAAGTAAGCCACTTGAATTTATTAAACTTCTTGGTCAGTATGCGGCACATGCCGGGAATGGTTTCAGAAGATGTCATTTTGGCGATTACCACAATATCTTTTGACATCGCAGGTTTGGAATTGTTTCTTCCATTGATCTCGGGTGCAGGTATCGTTTTAGCAGACAATGAAAGTGTAAAGGATGGAAGGTTGCTTCTAAAGTTGATGGAGAATCATGCTATTACATGCATGCAGGCAACCCCAGCAACATGGAAGATGATTATGATTTCTGGTTGGAATAAGCCTAGAAAATTAAAAGTTCTTTGTGGAGGAGAGTCTCTACCCATTGATTTGGCTTCAAATTTATTGGAATTGGTCGGTCCTTTTTGGAATGTCTATGGCCCTACCGAAACCACCATTTGGTCTACTATAAAAGAAATAAAGCAGCCTGAAGACATCAATATTGGAAGACCTATTGCCAATACCCAGATATATATATTGGATGAAAACCTGAATCCTTGCCCTGTTGGAAGGGTAGGAGAGATTTGTATTGGAGGTTTTGGGGTGACGTCGGGTTATCACTTGATGGATGAACTGACTAAAGAGAAGTTTGTTGAAGGCCCGTTTAAAAAAGGATATCCAATTTACCGTTCAGGAGATTTGGGGAAATTTCTCCCTAATGGGGAAATAGTTTGCTTAGGGAGAAAGGATTTTCAGGTAAAAATAAGGGGATATAGAATTGAACTGGGAGAAATTGAAGCAAGGCTAAATAAAATTCAAGGTATTCAGCAGGCTGCGGTGAATCCTTTTTCGGACTCATCAGGAAATAATTCTTTGGCTGCATATTTGGTTTTAAACCCAGAATCCTCCCAAAAACAACCTGAAAAGTTATTCTCCGAATTCAAAGGAGTCCTTAAAGAAAGTCTTCCTGATTATATGATTCCCTCAGAATGGATGATATTGGAAAAGCTTCCACTAACAAAAAATATTAAAGTAGATAGAAAAAACTTACCTTTACCTTTTAGAAATTTTTGTGAGGAAAATATAAATTCTTCCATAAATACTCAAATGGAAAACCTTGTGTTAGAGGTTTGGGGATTTTTCCTCAAGCATAAAAAAATTAGCAAGAATGATAATTTTTTTGAATTAGGGGGGCATTCATTGCTTGCAGTTGAAGTGGTAGCAGCCCTTGAGAAGAAGTTGAAAAGAGAAATTTCTCTCAATATTTTATTTAAATACCCTATATTGTCCCATTTAGCCAAATTTCTAGACAAATCGGAGAAGGATGAAAACAATTGGAGTTGCTTGGTACCAATTAAGCCTAGAGGTACTAAGCCACCTATTTACATGATTCATGGTATAGGATGCACTGTTACGAGCTTTTTTGCATTAGCAGAAAAATTTCAGCCGGACCAGCCTGTTTTTGGTTTTCAAGTTAAAGGCTTAAATGGATTAGAGGAACCACATGGTACAATAGAGGAAATGGCTAGCCATTACCTCAAACTGATGTTGGAACACAATCCATTCGGACCTTATTATATTTCGGGGTATTCTTTTGGAGGCTATGTTGCTTATGAAATAATTAAACAATTGCTGAAGTTGGGGATAAATAACTCAAAATTGATAATTTTCGACACACCAAGTTGGGAACGGGACGAAAAGGTATATTCTTTCACAAAGGTGAAAAGAGCGATCTGGAAAAGAATGATTGAAATGAGGTTGTTTATTAAATATCCGTCATACTTTATCCAAAACAAAAAAGAAGCTTTACAACGAAAATTAGAAAGGAACTTCAATATAAAAGTTGAAAACGAGGATCAAATTTCCGAGTTAAAGAAAATCATAAAAAGACTCAGCTATAACAATGAGATAATGATGAACTCATATCTTTTAACGCCAATTGACCAAAAGATATTCTTATTTAAAGTTGAAGTCCCCAACTTCTATGTTGACGACATGGCATTTTATGGGTGGAAGAATTTAGTTTCTATTATTGAGGTAATTAATCTCCCCGGTCACCACAACAATATTTTTAAAAATGAAAAGACCCTAGAGATTTTTGCTACAAAGCTTCAAACTGTTTTAGATAGTGACATTTAATAGCTTTTGAAATATATGACTTACTGACAATTAAAGATAATACAAGTAAAGCTATTTTTGGGAAAGCGTTTTGGACCGGAATACCTTTTTGTAGGGTTTAGAATTGTAGCCTGACATCATTTTTTTTGAATGGAAAAGACAGTGAATATCCCGAACCACCGCTTACTGTCAATGATCCAATTTTAAAACAAGATTATGTATTTTTATAAGTTAAAAGGTCAGGGCGAAAAGAGAAAGTGGTTTCGATGACTATGCCGCTGCTACTGAGTAATTGATTAGGCACTAGTTTGATCGAAGTCAGTTAGATTACCCACTATTCTGATTTGGGTCCATTCTGGGTAATTAAGTTGGGCCCGTTGAAATAATTTGAGATGTTTGACAGAAATAAGGTTGGACTACCATGAGGCGGATCAAAGCCGCCAAAACAAGATTGAAAAGGATTTGAATTAGGGTAGATTATCACAAAATAATTGGAGTGCAAAAGTAAGTGGAACCATTAAGGGAGTAAATAGAACAGGGTATAAAATTTATGGACGATTTGGAGGTATAGGTGAAAAGTATATTTTAGTGTTTATTTCGAAATTAGGATTTTTCTTTTTAAAATGATTTATGGTATATTGACACTTTATTGCTTCAAATTTTATTTGTTAATCAATATTGTTTTATTTTTATTTGCATGAAATTATTTAAATAATCTTATATTCGGAAATAATTCAAAAAAATCTATCTCAATTAATATTTGAAATTCAAAAAAAATTATTTAAAATACATTTTTTTTATTACAAAAAGATTTTAATTTTGCCCAAATTAATTTTCTTTATGTTTATCCTATCCGCAATTAAATTTTAAACAATTATGACGCTTAAATTCAATCATTTCGTAATCTTTTTGTTTTTAATCTTTTTCGTAAGTTGTATCTCAAACAAAAGGGTTGTGTACATGCAGAATTTACCCAAAGAAGAATCTTTGGTCAAATTGGGAGAGATGGTTCCTTCCAAGTTTGAGGAATATCTTTTACAATACAATGATGTAGTTGAAATAAATATCAAAACTTCTGATCCACTTTTAAACCAAATGTTGGATATCAATGTACTTGCTGCAAATAACAACCGAATGATGATGCAGGGGGGGCTTATGTCTGGCGGTGATATTTTCTATTTAAGTGGTTATACACTGGATGACAATGGATTTGTTGACATGCCTGTCCTTGGTAGGTTGAAACTTGTCGGAATGAATATTGAAACAGCAAAAATTACTGTTGAGAATGAACTAAAGAAGTATGTCAGGGATGATGATTATTTTGTAAGGGTTAGGTTAGGTGGGATTAGGTTCAGCGCATTGGGTGAATTTGCACGTCCAGGTAAATACACTGTTTTACAAAATAGGGTTACAATTTTTGAGGCTATTGCAACCGCCGGTGACCTTACAATTGTAGCAAAAAGAGATAATATTATGTTAGTCAGGCAATATCCTGAAGGTTCTAAAGCGCATAGATTGAATTTGAACAACAAAGAAATTATGAATTCTGAATTTTACTTTGTGAGACCCAATGACATGATTTATGCAGAACCTATGAAAGTGAGGGAATTAGGAACGGGTACTACACTTTTGCAAACGATACAAGTACTTGCAAGTTTAGCAACTTTAGCATTACTGGTTTATACGACTACTAATTCAAATTAATTTTTTTTATTAAACTAAAAAACTTGCAGATGAACGGAATTGAAAAAAAAGAACAAGCATTTGATCCCTTTAAGTTTTTGATCAAATATTTTAAATATTGGCCATTTATTTTTGGTTCTGTGTTACTCTTTTCAGCCATGGCATTTTTTCATAACATGACCACACCACCTATTTACCAAGTAGAAGGAAAGTTCTTCATTAAAGATGAAAGTAATGCAAATGGTATACTGAACCTTACAGGACTTAATAGGCAAAATGCTCTGAATTTGGAACAATGGGTTGTAAATCAAGCTATTTTTCTAAAATCCAAACCTGTTTCCGAAAGGGCCTTGGCTCGTTTGGATTTTAATGTCGATTATTTTGAACCAGGGATGTTTACTGATACGGAAATTTACAAAGCCTCCCCAATCCACGTTGAAGTAGACTGGAATCACGCACAAATTTTGGCAGATAAAATCAAAATTTCATGGACTGATTCAAAAACTTTTAAAGTGTCTTTCCCTGGTAGTTCATACTATCATTATATCCCCGGTTCTGCTGGAATTGAAATAGATATTTCCGATAGCGAAGAATTTTCTACCAAATTTCAAGAATTTACGGATAATCCACTTTTAAGGATAAAGGTAACAATGACAAAAAACTTACCTGAAGGCGAGGTTTTAATCGAGTTAAGGTCTAAAGGCTCTTTACTTTCTCAATATACTGGCGACAATTTCCAGGTTTTTGCTGCAGAACAAATGTCATCTGTATTAAGTCTATCTCTGATCGCATCACATCCAGAGAAAGGTTCGGATTATCTAAATTCATTGATGGAAGTTTTTCTTGACATGGAGCTTGAGGAAAAAAACCGAATAGCAAGAAATACTGTTGATTTTATTGATTCACAAATAGAAGGGGTTCAGGATACGCTGAGCCGTTTTGAAGATAATTTACAGTCATTCAGAAGTAGTAATCGGACTTACGACGTGGCATCTGAAAGCAATACTGTATTTCAAAAAATGACAATTCTCGATACTGAGCTTTCTAGAGAGCGTGTAAGTAAAGTATATTTTGATGAACTCATATCTTACCTTCAAAAGGGAAGTTTCGAACAAATTATTGCACCTTCTGGATTAGGTATTTCAGATCCCACGCTCAACTCGTTAATTTCAAACCTAATTACCTTACAAAGTGAAAGATCAAATCTGCTGTTCTCTCAAACCGAAGCCTCACCTCGAGTACGGGAAATTAGTAGAAAAATCCAAGACGTATCTTCTTCGATTTTAGAATTAGTAAGGAACCTTTCAAATTCTTCTCAAATGAAAATCAACGAACTGGAAAATAGGATCAATTCTATTAATCAACAGTTTAGCAGATTGCCTTCTACTGAACAAAATTTGGTAAGGATCCAAAGAGGGAGGAACCTGAATGAATCGATTTATAACTTTTTACAACAGCGCAGGGCTGAGGCCGCTATTTCTATGGCATCTACATTCGCTGCAAACAAGATTGTTGAATATGCTCGGCCAAGTAGTGAACCTATACAAACAAAGAGAACAGCTTGGTACCTTCTTCTTGGAATATTTGGTTTTATCTTTCCAATAGTCCTACTTTTCATAAGGGATTTGGTAGATAAAAAGGTCAATGACGCAAAGGATCTAGAGGATTCAATAAATGTTCCACTTGTAGCCAAGATTCCTCTGAATAAACATTTGGATTCATTGGCGGTATTAAACGAGCCACGTTCAGCTATTGCTGAATCTTTTCGAGCCTTGAAAACAAATCTCTCATTTGTAGTTCCTCTAAATAGACAATTGACTTTAGCGGTATCTTCAACCCTAGCAGGAGAGGGAAAAACTTTTGTTGCTATCAATCTAGCTTCAATTTATGCCATGAATCAGAAGAAGACAATTTTGATTAGTTGTGACATGTTCAAACCTAATGCCATGCGTGGGTTTGAATTGGAAAGGAAGATTGGACTTTCCAATTACCTTAGTGAACAAGTTGATTCGATATTTGAAATTATTCAATCTTCCAAATATCCGAATTTGGATATTATTTATGCGGGTGTAATTCCACCGAATCCCTCCGATTTGTTAGGTTCAGAAAGATTTGGGTTTTTAATTGAACAATTGAAGCCTATTTATGATGTGATAGTATTAGATACTCCACCAGTGGGTTTGATTTCACAATCACTTGAGGTAACAAAGCATGTAGATTTGATCACATTTGTACTCCGTTACAATTTTAGTGAAAAGTCTTTCGTGGATGATTTGAACGACCTTAAAAGCAAGAAAGGTCTTCAGAATGTATATGCAATTCTCAACGCAATTCCTGAAAAAGAATTGACATACAAGGGTTACGACTATGGATACTATGAAACAAGAAAAACAAAAAAAACAGAAAGTCCTGTAAAAGCTTAGCCTTTAAAATGGTTAGCATTTGTATCTTTTTAAGAATAAAAAATATATTGAATATTTTTTATTCTGTACGGGTTGTTTCGTTTTATAAATTCAATCGCCGTTGATCTGAAATGAAATTTAACCATGAAACCAATTCAATAAACAATGCTTCAATAGAGGTATAAAATTTTTAAATGATGGAAAAGTTTTTTCTGCTTTTAGAGGTGATGATTCCGATTGTTGCAGGAGTTTTGATCTTAAAAAAAGGGTCTTTGGCAATAGTATATATGCCTACTATCTATTATGCAAGTGGATTGTATGAAGGTAAATATGTTCCTGATAAGTTGTACTATTATTTCTTTATTGCTTTACTATTGTTTTTTGCATTTTTTAATCTGCCCTATCTGAAGCGTAATATTTATTCTAACCTAATTATTCTTTATTATTTGGTACTTGCACTATTTGTTGATGATTTCATTTTGATTTGGGAAAAGTATATGGGGCTGATGTGGTTGTTTGCATGTGTACCTATAATTCCTCAGATTTTTTCAAATTTTGAAAGGGAAAAATTAGAAGCTGAAATTTCATTTTCAGCATTTGCGATGATGGCTCTGTTTGTGGTAAATGTAGTTTTATCTACTTATTTTGGATACAATCCCTACGAAATTTACCGTTTCAAAGGTGGGGTCTTATTCGGTAAAATGGATTCAGATATCTATAATATTTTTCCTTACGCTATTTTTGTCATTTTTAGAAAGGGAATCAAAGACAATAATCCATTGTATTTGGGGTTGTATTTTGTATGTATTTTCTTGATTTTATTGACCTTGAGGCGATCTGTAATGGCGTTGTGTTTGTTTGGAACTTTGCTGGCTATGATCGAATTAGTTAAGTTTGAAGAAATAAAAAAGTTTATCCTTTACGGTTTAATAATAGCCGGTGTTGCTACTGTTGTGTTAAGCCAAACGTCTTTCAAGGACCAATTTATTGAGCGTTTTGAAGCTCGTGGTTTGGATAAAGCAAGATCTTTAAACGAAGAAAATAGAATGATAGAATTTGGTCTGCTTTATCGAGATTTATTTGTTTATTTCGACTATGATCCTTGGTTTGGGTATGGATTGTTAAATTCAAGTGGAAACTACGGAAAACAGATTTTTGGAAAAAGGTCTTTGCATACCGATCCTACCAATTTGATTCATTCAAGTGGTTTTCTTGGTCTTGGACTTTATCTTTTAATGTTTGGGACACTATTTCTGTCAGTATGGAAAAAGTCTAAAAATAGAGCTGATTTAATTAGGTATATATTTATTTCTACCTGTTTTTTAGTGTTCTTTATCAATGGTCGTTACACTACTACCCCTGCAATGTTATTGATGTTAGTAATATTCAGTTTACCTTATGCCAAGAATAATGTAGTTCTTAAGGAGCAAATTCAATCCAATTTGAACCTAGATAAAAGCAACTATTCGACTGCTTAATAGTATTTCATCCAAAAATTATTGGTCATCCATTTTGAAAATAAATATTAAGTAAATATTGGAAATTACTTAAACAGTTCCGTTGAGATCGCATTAAAAAAGGCAATTTCTTTCCCAAAGGTCTTTTCGACTTTGTAAATTTAAAAATTGATATAAGTAGGATGGCCTTAAAAATAAACCTTTAAAGTAATATTTAATGAAATTTTCAAAATTAACCGGGTTTCTAGATGATTTTCGTTTTTTCTTCTTCTACCTGAAAAGCAAGATTTTTATCGCTTTGTTGCTTAGTTTTTCTGTTGGATTATTAGATGGACTTGGATTGGCGATGTTTTTGCCACTTCTACAGTTGGTGGAGAGTGGTGGCCAATATCAGCCGGCTGAAGGAGAAAATAACCTAGACTTTTACGTTACAATGTTTGAGTTTCTGGGGATTTCACTCAACCTAACGAATGTATTGTTGATGATTCTGTTCTTTTTTTCCCTGAAAGGCGCCTTCCGGTTTTTGGAGTCTTATTACACAGTAGTATTGAATATGACTTTCACCGAAAATGTGCGCATTGAGGCGATAGAATATATATCTACAATCAATTATAAGTACTTCAATCAAATTGATGCAGGAAAAATTCAGAATACCTTAAGTTCTGAAATAGATCGGGTTAGGTTGGCCTTTCAAAGCTATGCATCAGCCTCGCAAACTCTCTTAACAGTGATGGTTTATGCAGGATTGGCTTTTTTGACAAATCCGCAATTTGCTCTTTTGGTAGTCATTGGAGGTTTGTTTTCAAACCTAGTTTACAATTCTCTTTACAAGCGGACAAAAGAAATTTCTAAAGGAATTACATCCATCAATCATTCTTTTCATAGCGTGATGATGCAACAAATTCATAACTTCAAATATTTAAGAGCAACAGGAAAAGTAGCGCCTTACAGTAAAAAATTAAAGTATATTGTACATGAGGTTTCAGATGGTTTTAAAAAAATTGGCTTTTTAAATTCCATTTTGACAGCCACAAGGGAACCTTTGTCAATAGCTGTGGTGGTTGTGGTAATTTTGGTACAAACAACATACTTTCTTGCAGATCTTGGTTCGATTATTTTGAGTTTGCTTTTTTTTTATCGCTCCTTAAACCAATTGATTATTTTTCAGAACCATTGGAATACATTTTACGGTTATTCCGGTTCTTTGATCGGTTACAAGGAGTTTATTGCCGAAATTAAGGCAAATGGTATTGACTACAATAAAGGTAAGGATGTTCAAAGTATCGATACTGTTGAGTTAAAGAATGCAAGTTTTGGGTATGACCAAACCCTATTATTGAACGATATCAATCTGAAGATTGAGAAGAATTCTACGATCGCATTGGTGGGCCAAAGCGGTAGTGGGAAAACCACACTTACCAATATCATTACTGGCTTGTTACCATTACAAAAGGGAAGCATCCTTGTAAACGGACATCCATTAAATGAAACCAACATACAACAATTTCAATCCCATATTGGATACATTACCCAAGAACCAGTAATCTTTAATGATACTTTGTTCAACAACATAACATTTTGGGACGAGAAAAATTCTGAGAACCTTAATAATTTCATGAATTGTATTAAAAAGGCTTCTTTGGGAGACTTTTTTGATAGCCTAGAATTGAGTGAAGATGCGCCATTAGGTAATAATGGAGTTATGGTATCAGGGGGGCAAAAACAAAGGATCGCTATTGCAAGAGAATTGTACAAGAAAGTGGATTTGATGATTTTGGACGAAGCGACATCCGCTTTGGATTCGGCCACTGAAAGAGATATCCAATCGTATTTTGAAGAAAACAAAGGGAACTTAACTTTCGTCATCATTGCCCACAGACTCTCTACGATAAAAAATGCAGACAAGATATACCTCTTAAAAAAAGGTAGAATTGAGGCTTCAGGATCTTTTTCAGAGCTTCAACAATTATCTGAGGAGTTTAGGAAAATGGTTGAACTCCAAGATTTCGGTAAGGTTGATACAGAAGAAGTAAGGTGATAAGCCGAAAAAGATTTTTTTGTCTTTTTTGAGTGACCTGTTAAAAAAGAACGAAGGTTTATAGATACTATCATCAGTTGAATCCAAAAAAATATAAGAGGTGAAGATATTATAACTTTTCGAAAAATAAATAAGGGATTTAATTGTGGGAATAAAAATCGTTTTTTCAATGTTATTTCTTTTAAAAAGCCAGGGATGTTAATGCTTGTTTGTAAGAATATGTAATAAATATGACAAAAAAACGAAAAATTTTATTTTATCAAGACCAAACACTTGATTTTTTTGTGGAAGGGGGCATACCTTTGGGAGGATCTGCGATAGAGTCCTTTGTGTGGATGAAGTCACTACACGAACTTGGATTTAAGGTTTACCAGTTTCAAAAATCAAGCGACAATCGAATACTTAAAAATGATATGTTATGGATCAACATTGTGAAAACTTATGATGATCGCATTAGAAGAAAGTGGTACTGGTATTGGTATCGACTTCCCATTGTTTTTTTCGTGCTTCTGAGGTATCGCTTTGACTATCTGTAT
Source organism: Aquiflexum gelatinilyticum (assembly GCF_024741135.1). Classification (GTDB taxonomy): domain Bacteria; phylum Bacteroidota; class Bacteroidia; order Cytophagales; family Cyclobacteriaceae; genus Cognataquiflexum; species Cognataquiflexum gelatinilyticum. Next base: position 17,934 of record NZ_JANSUY010000015.1, on the reverse strand, counting down.
ACAGCAATTCCAACGTGGGAAACATATTATTATGGAAGATTATGTAAGATTCTTGGTATAAAGCATATTGTTAGAATAGCGAGCGATAATATCACAAGTAGGAGGGATGGAATCAACCAAGCTGAAATTGATTTGATTTTTAAAGGTATATCTTCAGCCGATGTTATTTCAGTTCAAAATGTTTTCCAGCAAAAATCAATTAAGAAACGAATTCCGTCTTCTAATGTCGTTTTAATTTATAACCCAATTGTAATTGATAAATTTTTTTTCAAGCCTAAGGATAAAATGGGCGGCTATATCGCATGGGTTGCAAATTTTCGGGATGTTAAAAATATGGCCCTTTTGTATGAAATTGCGTCCAAACTTCCTTCCGATCGGTTCAAGATTGCAGGTCAGCCTTTAATTCCTTTGGAACCTGAGACTGAGGATAGTTTAAAAAAGTTAAAAACTCTATGCAACGTCGATTTTTTAGGAAGAATAGAACAATCTGAAATTTTATCTTTTTACCGAGGAGCAAAGTTTCTACTCAACACTTCTAAGTTTGAAGGCTTCAGTAACACATTTCTTGAGGCAATGATAACGGGAACTCCTATTTTAACAACCCCCAAAGTGAACCCGGATGAGATTATTAGTAAGTTTGATCTAGGGGTAATATATTCAAATGCGGAAGATTTAACCGCTTATTTGGCGAATTTAAGTGAATCTGCCTACCTACAAAAATCGGTTAATTGTGTGAAATATGTTGGTACTAAACATGATCATATTGCTTTGGGTAAAAAGCTAATTGACATAATTTCAGAGAAATAATTTTGTAATAATTTATTTTGAAGGCGATTTCTTGAAGTTTTTATGGATCAGCAGATTTAGAACACAACAAAGTTTTGTTCCTTTAATAGCTATTAGCTTCATTCATTTCAACTTAAGTGCTGTGTTACATTTCTTCTTTAGGGAATTTTTGGATATGATTCAGGATATATATACTTAATAGCTTGCTTTTTTTAAAAAAACTCATAAAATTTGAAATTCTTAAAAGACATGTCACCCTTCATTGGCACAAAATAAGGTTTTTTTGCTTTTACCAAATTATCGAACTAACAATGTCCTTTTCTTTAAAGGTTAAGAATAATTACTGTTTATGAAAAGTATACTTTTTACCCAGACCGACAATGTAGAATTAATGGTAGTGGGGGGGAATCCCTTGGGAGGGGCTGTTGTTGAAACCTTTGTTTGGATGAAGGCTTTGCATGAGTTGGGGTATAGTGTCATTCAATCTCGCAATTTAGGGGATGAGCGTGCTCTGAAACCTGGTTTTGATTGGATTACATTCCAACCAAGCTATGACCCTAACAAAGGCATCAAATGGTTAAGGTGGGTTTCTTATCGTTTTCCGCGATACTTTCAGCACCTGAAAAATGCCAATCCTGACTTCGTATATGAATCCATTCCCACTTGGTCATCTTTTTTTACAGCGATTATGTGTAAAATGCTTGGTGTAAAGTTAATTTTGCGCATTGCAAATGATAACATGTTGGATAAACGGATACTAATTACCCATACACCTGGAAGAAGATTCTTGATTTACAGGGCATTTGGTTTGGCTGAATTTATATTTCCCCAAAATAAATATCAATTTAGTAGGTTGACTGAGATGTTTCCGGGAAAAAGAATTCACCTACTTTACAATCCCTTCGTTATTGATGCGCAATATTTGGTACCAAAGAAGGCCATGAATGGATATGTGGCGTGGGTGGCTAATTTTAGGTTCCAAAAAAACCTAAAGCTCCTGCATGAATTGGCTGAAGAATTCAAGGAGTATCGGTTCAAGATAGCTGGCGCTCCACTCCTTCCGTTGGATGATGAAACATCAACATACCTGAATAAACTTAGGGAGATGGAGAATGTGGAGTTCGTTGGTACGATTGGGAGAGAATCAATTCTTGATTTTTTCTCCAAATCGATATTCCTTCTCAACACCTCAAGATATGAAGGATTTAGCAATACATTTCTAGAGGCTATGGCGACAGGTACTCCAATACTGACTTCGAATTCGGTGAATCCTGATGGAATAATTGATACATACGAGTTGGGACTTGTATATTCAACCGCAGAGGACCTCAGGAAACAGATTAAATCCGTCGATGAAAATGTTTACGGTAGAATGTCCAACAATTGTTGCGAATATATAAATATGCACCATGGGCATATTCAAATAGGTAAGGACTTTATTTCTATTTTAGAAAATAATAATTAAGTTTTTGTCAATTTTAATGTCAGATTTGATCTAAAAAATAATTTAATTTTTTTTCTAACAAAATACGGATAATCAATGGCAAGAATTTTTTTTACACAGACACAAAACGTCGAATTAGTAGTGGAGGGAGGAGAACCAAGAGGAGGTTCAGTAGTCGAAACTATGGTTTGGATGAAGTCTTTAAACGAATTGGGTCAGGAAATACTTTTGGCGAAGTTTTCTGATGATCTTCGAAAACAGTTAGTGGAATACTCTTGGGTCAAATTGACTCCAATTTATGATTCTCTGGCATACAAAAAAAAACTTGTTTGGTTTACATATAGGTTCCCAAAAATTTTTCAGGTTTTTAGGGATCAGAAACCTGATATTATATATTCTTCAATTCCAACATGGCACGTTTTTTTTATTGCGATTATTTGTAAGTTGCTTGGAATAAAGCATATTATTAGGGTTGCAAATGACCCTGATGTAGATTCTACTTTAATGCCTCAGGTTCCGAGACATCAAAACTGGATGCGCGATTTGTCCTACAAGCTTGCAGATTTGGTTATTGCTCAAAATAAATTTCAATTTGAAACTTTGAAAAGGAATTTCCCAAATACCCGCGTCGAGAAACTATTCAATCCGATTGAATTGGATCAACGTTTTTTGAAACCGAAGAAGAGAATGGAGGGATATATCGCTTGGTTAGCCAATTTTCGCCATCAGAAAAATCTCAGGCTGCTATTCGAAGTAGCAACAGCCTTTCCCTCAGAAACTTTCAAAGTTGCAGGTCAACCGTTAAACCCTTTAGATGCAGAGACTGAAGAATTTTTGGATAAATTATCTGCCCTTAGTAATGTTCAGTTTGTGGGGGTAGTCAAGCGAGATGAGGTTTTGGAGTTTCTAAATCATGCAAAGTTCCTACTTAGTACTTCGAGGTATGAGGGATTTAGTAATACTTTCTTGGAAAGTATGGTAGTAGGTACTCCTATAATTTCTACAAGCAGTGTGAATCCGGATGGTATCATTACAGATTATGAATTAGGGATTATATATCAAAGTGCTGAAGATCTTAAAAGGGTTTTTGGAGATTTTGACCTGGCATCTTACCTTAGAAAGTCCCATAACTGTATTGATTTTGTAAAAAAGAATCATGACCATCTCGCTTTGGGAAGAATGTTGCTATCATATTTAAATTAAAAAGGATCACAGTAATCTAATTCATTTTTCATAGTTGTTCCAACTTATTTTTGAGTATTCTTCCAAGGTATATATGGTCATGGTTCAAATTCACATATTTGATACAATTCGCTGACCATTTTAGGTAGTCCAGTTCTGATATTTCCTTGATTTTATTTGCCAGCTGACTTGCATTCTTATAAACAAATCCAAGTTCCTGGTCAAGAATCAGGTTGTCTGGATTAGCAGTGTCCGTGGTCAAAACAGGTGTACCTGTACACATTGACTCGAGAAAAGTATTGCTAAATCCTTCGTAGCGGGAAGTATTCAAAAGGTATTTTGCTTTGGACAAAAATGGTAGAATTTCTTCACGGGCAATCCCACCCATGAACTCGACATTGTTAAGTTTCTTGAGTGCAACGATGCTGGTAGCGGTTTCTTCATCCAAAGGACTGAGGGGCACTCCCGCGATCTTGAATTGCTCCATTGGAAGTGTCTGAGCAATTTCAAATAGCAAAGCCAAATTTTTTCTATGGCGGAAGTTTGCCATCCAAGCAAAGTATCCTTGCCTGGCTTTCTTTTTTCTTAGAAATTCTTGCTTGACAACAATTGGGTTGTAGACCTTTAAAATTTGTTTTTTCGGAAAAACTTTTTTGATTTGCTGGTACTGGTATTCGTTCTGCGCTAGAATAAGATCTGCAGTATAATAGCTAAGTTTTATGAAGAAGGCATCGATTTTACTCTCTGTTAGGTAAATTCGATTGTCCACCATTTCATCACTTGGCAATCTAATTATATGTTTTATTTTAAATATTTTGCAAAAAATATTGATATAAAAAAAATACCATTTTGGAATGGATGAGTAAACATATTGGGGTCTTTCTTTCTTCAATACCTCAAAATACCTAGGCAACTTATATGTATACCATGACCGGATTCTTTTTTTAGCCGGATTATACACGGGAACCAAATTTACCCAATCAAATTTTTCTTTGACGGGGCGATTGTCATTTTCAAATTTCATTTGGCTGACTTCGTAGCCGAGTTCATGGAAAGCTTGCATCCAAACAAGACTCTGAACTGCAGCACCACCAAGAGGGTTTCCCTTTTCAACAATCAATTCAACATTATGAAATTGAGAAAATAATATTTTTGACATAAGTAGATTATTGACAATTATAAATTTGATCTAAAATTTAACTTAAAACTCCAATATTTTCTGATGAATTATGAGAAGGAAGCAATCTTGAATAATAGCTTAATTTTAAACTACATAAATAATATTTATTTGTAGCGTAAAAGTACATTTTTTCATTTGTTTAAAGCCTTAAATTTTGGTTTTATTAATCCAAAATGGAGTAAGACTTGAAAGGCATAAAAAGGGAATAGATAAGAAGAAATTTGTGTAGATTTAATGTCGTTAAAATTAAAAATCTTTCACCGAAGTCCTACTTTCGATGATAAATTTTTCCTAGCTTATATTAAACTTGAATTCATTACCAATTAAGGTTTTTAGGATTTCGATACTCCCTTCTTATTGAAGCTTTATTTGATCATTAACACAATAATTATCAGCTATTTACATACTAGTTTAGCGGTATTATACTTTAATCTATTATTTTTTCAATTATAGGACTTAAAATATCGGCAATCATTTTTTGCCCATCTTTGTTTAAATGAATGCCATCGGAGAAGTACTCCTCTTTTAAAACGTCGATATCTTTGACCAATTTAATGTTGTTTTCTTTACAAAAATTAATAATTTTTTCTCCTTCTGCATTGTATTTTCTTTTTTTCCATTCATTTCTCTCCGCATGCAGATAAACAATTAATGGAATTCTTTTTGCTACACAGTATTCTAAAAAAAACTTCCATCCGGGATTCAATTCTGAAGTTTCCTTCAAAATATATTCTTTTTCTTCATAATTGTTGTTTAATCCTGTTTTTATTTTGGGGAGTAAGAATCTCCTGCTAAAAGCCATCAAAGCAAATTTGTCATTTTTCCCAGGTTTAACTGGATTTATGTTAACCGTAGGTTTAAAATCCATGACATCTCCTGCATCATGGCTATTAAATACAAGACATATTAACTGAGCATCAAAACCACCATGTTTTTTTATGAATTGCATGCCATTATCTGGCCCCCAACTTCCTGAAGAAACATTAAGTACCTGGATTGAATCTCCTAAATTAGATTGAATGATTGTCGAAGCTAATTGCTCATTTGAATTTCTGTTCCCTCCATTTATAACACTATCTCCTATAAGTAGTATTTTTCTTTTTGAATTGTCAATATCACCGCTTCTCATTCCAAACGAATTGGTAAAGAAATAATTCCTGTAAACCATCCTTTTTTGATTGGGATGATGTATGTATTCATAGTCAACATCCTCCCTGTAAGTAGGTAAATCATGTAGTCCATACCACCGTAAAATTAATTCAACTGAAATTATACTTACGATTAGAAGAAGAAAAAAGTATTTGAAAATTTTCATGTTCTTTTTCATATAATAATGGAATTTATTAACTAAATTTTTATAAAAACTGACTATTCGGAATGTTGCACATACGGGTAAATAGAAGTTACAATTAATCTGTTGAACAATTTTTCTCCAAAGTATCTTCTGTTCAGTTTATAGACAAACTCATTTAGGTAATTCTGTAAATACTTTTCACTGACCATATGATATATTCCTAATAGGTTCTTTTTTAGGTTACTTATTGCTACATGTACCCAGTTTAAATCTCCTGATGTGGAATCCGGAGATGATTTAACCTTAACATGTTCTTCTACAAGTCTTTCAAGGTTGTAATATGCACTGTTTTTATCGGTAAAAAGGACCGATTTTGGAGTCACTGTCTCTGCAACAAACTGTTCTACAGATTCTTTGGTCACATCCTGAAGTACTCTCATTTTAAAGAATCCACAATGTCGGCTTTTAATGCCCGAATCAGGGTCCTCAAGCGGAGTGGATTCCGATGCCACTGCTACAATCGCATGATTTTGGCTTCCCTTGCCACGTTTGAGACGTTTTTGGACTTCATGCTGGGTTGCTTTTCTAACATAGGCTTCATCATATTCTACTATACCTTTAAGAAAATACAAATCATCTCTTTTTCCCATTACTGATCTTATCTTGTGCATGAGATTAAAAGCCGTCTCATATCTTTTCAAACCTAATTGCCTTTGAAATTCAAGACAAGAAAACCCTTTTTTGGTAGCTGACATCAACAGAAAAGCGGTAAACCAGGTGTGTAAAGAAAGATTACTCGACTCCATTACTGTACCGGATTTAAGAGAAGATCTTCTTCTGCATTTGCTGCACTCAAAAAACTTCCTTCCACTGAACCAATAGTGTTTTGAGATACATTTACACGTCTTACAATAGATGCCGGTATTATCCCGATAGGTTTTTAAGAAAATCTCACAACTTTCCTCGTTTGGAAAATGATTAATAAATTCAAAGATGTTCATGGCTTTGCGTATTTTTAACCAAGAAACATCAATAAAATAAACTCAGAAAGTCATTGACACTAAATGACAAAGATTATTTTTCTAAATGCAAGGTTTCAAAGAGTGATGAAACAAGAATATAATTTACAATTTTGTTTTTTGAAAAAAGGATAATCTTTTTTTCAAATTCAGATTTATCCTTTTTTTTTGTCTATCCTCATCGTTTGACAAAAGGATTAACATCCGAAATATCCATTATATCAATTACCTTTCAACGGAATATTCTTTTTAAAGAATATACACGAATTAGTTGAGTTAATTTTGGAAATACTTATTCGTAGTCATATAGTTGGATTCCTTCAAGCTACTTTTTAAGGTTATTAATTCCTTTATGAACCCATTTAAGGGATTCGTTACAAATTCCCTAATCAGATATCACCACATATTGTCTGTCCACTACATCCGAAATATCCAAGTATGCTGTGTTTTTGTTTGTGAACATTACTATTTTTCCCTTAAATTCTTTTTATGAATTTGTTAACATGTTCTGGATAGATTTTTCCAAGAACCTTCATTTTAAAATATCCGCATGCCTCGATTTTCTCAAACAAATCAGGGTTTCCCTTTGGAATGGATTCAAGGGCTACCGAAATATTTATTTACCTCCGGCTTCTAATTCCCCTTTTGAGATTATCTTTAACCTGTTTTTTTGTCGTCTTTTCCACAAAAAAAGTCATCAAAATCAACTATGCCTATCTATTGGTATTGAAAATCTGTTTCGCTCTTCATGGCCTTGACTTTATTCATAAGCCTGAAAGCGGTTTCAACTCTCTAAAGTCCAATCTGCCTTTTGAATTCGAGAAAAGAAAGTCTTTTTTGAGTAGCTGTCATAAATCTAAACGCCGAAAGGCTTGTATGGAGAGAAATTTTTTTTTACCCCACAGTTCCGCTTTTAAGTGATCTTCTCATTTTGCATTTTCTGCATTTAAAGAGTTTTTGTTATTAAAACAATATAGTTTAGTTTTATGAATCTAAAGTTTTACACATCATAACTTAATTTTCACTGTTTTCTTTGATTTAGATCCCATATTTAGACTCAGCAAAGGATACAGCATGAATTCAAATATAGTCATATCATTTCTTATTTTACTACAAGAAACGCTTTTTAAAACACAACAACAAATCTATGAAACTAATTATTAAAATTTTTTAAGGGCATTTATTAGGAATCATATATTTTTTTTTATTATGTCAGATTCAATTTATTTATATTATTTTTTTAATACCTTTTTACTCTCGAGTACTCCAAATCCTTGAATTTTGATGACATACATTCCTGAAGGTAATCCCGGAGGAATAATGATGATTAGGTTTTCGTCGATTCCATCCACTTTTTCCTCGAATACAGATAATCCCTTGTTATCGAAAATATGGATGAATACCTCTCCCTCAATAGGCCTTGAAAATTCAAGGGTAATTTTATCTTTGAATGGATTCGGATAAGTTTTTATGGTAACAGGGGAAATATTCGCTTTGATTAAATCCCCATCTTCATTAATTGTAAATTTCCATATTTCCGATTCACTTGAAGGTCGTTTACCATTTGCAATTACTTTCCAATAATACGATTTGCCTATTTCAAGGCTGTCTACCCTGAACTTTGTTTCTAAAATTTGTGAGAAGCGTATTACTTGGTTGGTAAAAGTGCTGTCTAAAGCTAACTGCAACTCATAGAATTCAGCATCCGTCACGGTTTCCCATTCAAACTCAACAGAGGCCGTATCAACCTCCGCGCCCTTTGTCGGACTTACCAGGAGAGGTGAGTCCAAATCAGGAAGAGGCAAGGTAATGAAGTTCCAAACTGAAGAATATGGACTTGTACCTACAATATTGATCGCCCTTACCCTCCAGAAATAAACCTCATTGGGTTCAAGACCATCAACTGGGACTTGGTCAGTACTGACGGTATTGTTATCAAAAACAATAGCCTGACTAAAATTGGAATATTTGGAAACTTGTACCTGATACCTTTCGGCATCAATGACTGTTTTCCATCCAAGGACAACTTCCTCGAAGTTCATAAGTGTGCCTGAACTTGGGCTCAGCAAAATAGGTGCAGTTGGCGCTTTCAGTGGCTTTTCAGTGGTAAACTCCCATGTGGAGGAAAAGGCACTGTTGCCTGCGGCGTTGCTCGCCCTGACCCTCCAATAATAAATGATGCCTTCCTCAAGATTCTCGAGAGTAAATGAGGTTTCGGAAATATTGCTTTGATCAATCAAATTTTGGGAAAAATCCTTTGTTTTGGAAACTTGTAATCTATAGGTAACTGCACCCAAAGTACTTTCCCAAAGCAAAGTGGAATTTAACCCCAGATCCTTCTTCCCATTTGATGGGCTAAACAGTACAGGGACATCAGGAAGGGCAAGGGTTTCAAATTTCCATATCTCTGAAAATCCGCTGTTTCCTCCTTCATTGGAAGCGTAAACCCTCCAATAATAGGTGACTCCATTCTCCAAGTCGCTGATATCAATTGATTCAGTTTGGATTCCTGTTATGTCTACCTGCTTCATTGTAAAATCCTGACTTTTTGAAATTTGAATGCCATAGGACATTGAGCCTTCAGATTTGGTCCAGGTGAATGTAATCTTTCCGGTCAAACTTACAGATTCATGGTTTGGTCCAAGTAATGTAGGGGAAGCGGGAGGATTGATTTTTTCTTTAGTGGTAAAAGACCAAACCTGAGAGTATGGACTGCTTCCTGCTGAATTGGAAGCCTTGACTCTCCAATAATATTGACTGCCTTCTTCTAATCCTGATAGGACAAACTCATTGGCGGTAAGACCGCTGTTAGAATTGATCAATGAACTGAAGTCTGCATTTTTGGAAAGTTCTAAGGTGTAGCCTTCTGCACCTGTGACAGTAGACCAAGATAATTTCAAGGTAGTGGCCAAGCCTGTACTCTTATCAGAAGGATTGATCAAAGTCGGTGCTACCGGAGCTATTATTGAAATTTTTGTCTGGAAACTCCATGCTGAAGAGAAGTTGCTGATTCCTGCTTCATTTGCTGCATTGACCCTCCAATAGTAGGTAACCCCCTCCTCGAGGCTATTGACTTGAAAAGTATTTCCTGTCAAAGTTGCATTGTCGATTAGTATGGTACCAAAACTGCTTTCTTTCGAAATTTGGATGCGATAAGTCTTTGCATCGGTTACTGCATTCCATTGCAAGCTTGTGTTAGTAGAAACATCTTTTGCTCCATCAAGAGGGCTCAATAGAGTTGGTACCTCCGGAGTCAAAAGAGGCTTGATGGTCTTGAAAGTCCAAACGGTCGAGTAGGGGCTGCTTCCTGCGGAATTTGTTGCCCTTACCCTCCAATAATAGGAGGTATCTTCCTGAAGTCCTGAAACAGTAAACTCGTTTGTTTTCAGACTGTTGTTGTTGGCTACCAATGAACTGAAATCTGGGTTTTTAGAAAGCTCTATCGTGTAGGTTTCTGCATTTGCGACAGCAGACCAAGATAATTTCAAGGTGGTTGCCAAATCGGTGCTTTTATCAGAAGGATTGATCAAAGTCGGTGCTACCGGAGCTTTTAATGAAATTTTTGTCTGGAAACTCCATGCTGATGAGAAAATGCTGTTTCCTGCTTCATTTGCTGCATTGACCCTCCAATAGTAGGTAACTCCCTCCTCGAGGTTATTGGCTTGAAAAGTATTTCCGGTCAAAGTTGCATTGTCGATCAGGATGGTACCAAAACTGCTTTCTTTCGAAATTTGGATGCGATAAGTCTTTGCACCAGTCACGGAATTCCACAGTAAACTTGGTGAAAGGCTTAGGTCTTTTGCTCCATTGGAAGGACTGAGGAGTGTAGGGACCGCAGGCACCACAATCGGTTTGACAGTCCTGAAAGTCCAAACAGTAGAGTAGGGGCTGCTTCCTGCGGAATTTGTCGCTTTTACCCTCCAATAATAGGAGGTGTCTTCCTGAAGTCCTGAAACAGTGAACTCGTTTGTTTTCAGGCTGTTGTTGTTGACTACCAATGAACTGAAATCCGGGTTTTTAGAAAGTTCAATGGCATAAGTTTCTGCATTGGCCACAGGGTTCCAAGTCAGTATTATGCTAGTTGCCAGGCCGGTAGTGTTGTCAGCTGGACTGCTGAGTGTAGGGATGGCAGGTGCCAAAATCTTTTCAGCAATCGAGAATTGGATTGAAAGGGGAGTGCCTTTGATTCCTCCAAAATTAGGTTCTGAATAGGGTACAGCCTCCAACGAATATGATCCTTCTGGTAAAATTCTCCCATTATAATTGCCATTGCTGTCTCCAAACAAGGCATAAGGAGCCACATTTTCTGTGATAGTGGCGCTGACAGGGCCTGAAATACTGATGGCTACACTACCAACGGTTTCTGGGTTGGTGTTGACACGGATATTTAAATTCAACCCCAAAACCTGATTGATATCCAAAATACTGCCGTTTGTAAGTTCGAGGATATCGGTATCCGAGTCCGCATTGACCAATGTAAATTGGGCAATACCCAATGCCGCAGGGGAGGAAACGGTAATTTCAGAAATAGCCGTAAAATTTCCATCCTCCGATGTGGCGGTAATCAGGGCGGCACCGCTTTTTATTCCAGTTACCAAGCCAGTAGGGCTTACACTTGCAATACTTGAATTGGAAGAAGTAAATGAAACTGTTTTATTGTTTGCATTGATAGGTAAAACCGTAGCTGACAATTGCAATGTTTTGGAAACTTCCAAGTCGGCTTTTGTCGGATCAATAGAAATTCCGGTCACAGGTATGACTTCGTTTGTAGGTGGCTTCGTTGTGAAATTCCATGCTGAAGAAAAGCTGCTGTTTCCGGCTTCATTGGTCGAACTGACTCTCCAATAGTAAGTCAAGCCTTCCTCAAGGTTATTGACCTGGAGAGAATTTGTAGTTACCGAAGTATTGTCGAGAAATAGAGTAGCAAAGTTGCTTTCCTTTGAAACCTGGACGCGATAAGTCTTGGCACCTGTCACGGCATTCCACTGCAAACTTAGGGAAAGGCTTAGGTCTTTTGCTCCATCGGAAGGACTGAGGAGTGTCGGGACAGCAGGCACCACAATCGGTTTGATTGTCCTAAAAGTCCAAACAGTAGAGTAGGGGCTGCTTCCAGAGGAATTTGTTGCCCTTACCCTCCAAAAATAGGTGGTATCTTCCTGCAGTCCAGAAACAGTAAATTCGTTTGTTTTCAGGCTGTTGTTGTTGATCACCAAAGAACTGAAATCCGGATTTTTAGAAACCTCAATACCATAAGAATCTGCATTGGCAACTGCGTTCCAAGCAAGTTTCAAGGTAGTGGACAATCCCGTACTATTGTCAAGTGGACTTGAAAGTTTAGGACTTGCAGGTGCGGAAATTTTTTCTCCGATAGTAAATTTGACAGTCATTGGATTCCCCTTAGTTCCGCCTAAATTGGGTTCTGGGTAAGGTACAGCTTCCAAAGTATATTCACCCGCCTGCAATAATTTTCCATTATAATTCCCCCTGTTGTCACCGAACAATGCATATGGAGCAACATTCTCTGTAATGTTTGCATTGACAGGACCTGTTAAACTCAAAGCAACGCTACCCACTAATCCTGGATTGGTGTTTACCCGGATATTCAGGTTCAATCCCTCAATTTCATTGATATCCAGATGATTTCCGTCGGATATACTCCCGATATCAGAATCGGAATCGGCATTTACCAAGGTAAATCCGGAAATACCCATTGGCACATTGGTAGCCACGGTGATTTCGGAAGTGGAGGTAAAATTCCCGTCCTGCGATGAGGCAGTAATCAAGGCTGTCCCGCTTTTTATTCCTGTTACCAACCCTGAAGGGCTTACACTTGCAATGCTTGGGTTAGAAGAAATCCAGGAAACAGTTTTATTGCTTGCATTCGAGGGTAAAACTGTGGCGTTGATTTGTAATGATTTAGAAATTTCTATACTTGCTTTTGTAGGATTAAGGGTAACACCTGTTACAGAAATCACTTCGGTTGTAGTATTTACTTGAGTGGAAAAAGTCCATGCCTCTGAAAAGTTGCTACTTCCGGCCTCATTTGTTGCCCTGACCCTCCAAGCAAAGGAGGAACCTGGCTCAAGGTTTTTAACCTCAATGTTTTGTCCAGTCAAATTGTAAATATCATAAACCATCGAGGAAAATGTGGCGTCTTTAGCAACTTGTACACGATAAGTTTGCGCACCTGTCACTTTGCTCCATTCCAGTAGCAGAGTATTTGGAAGGTCCTTACTTCCGTTGCTAGGATTAATAGGTTTTGGGATTTCCGGTACCGATAAAGGCTGTAGAGTTTTGAAATTCCAAACCGAAGACCATGAACTTGTTCCTGTATTGTTTTTTGCCCTGACCCGCCAGTAATATTGGGTATTATCTTCCAGATTTGGAACAGCATATTGAAGGGAAGTCAAATTTTCTACATTGGTAACCAAGGTGCCAAAATCTTGGGTTTTGGAGACTTGTATTTGATAACTTTGTGCATTAGAGGCACTTTTCCATTTCAGTGGAGTGGTTTTAGCAATCCCAACGGCATTATTCAAGGGACTTTCCAATTGGGGGGTAGAAGGGGCAACCACAGCGTCTGGTTCAGAAATATGCTTGACAAGACCATTGATATATACTTCAATATTGGTATAGCTACTACTTAGCTTATAGCCATTGTGATCAGCCAAATTCGGATTCAATCCATTTTCAGCTTCCCATACATCCGGCATCCCATCCCGGTCAGTATCCTTTGGAGCCGGTAATGATTTTAAAACAGGCCATCCACCCACGTCTTTTTGGGAGTCGATGATGCCGCCTGTGCTTCCATTGGATCCTTTGTATGTAAAAGTTCCGGTTCTGGTTTCATTAATAATCCTTAGATCTACTGGGTCTCTGTATAAACTTGCTCCTGCAAAATCGAGCACCTTTTGATAAGATTCCTGTGCTGATTCTTCAAATTTATAGATATCACTAGATATTGTGAAGGGTGTCGTTACTTTTACCTGATTGATAAATTCATTGTGAAGTTCAGCGTTTTCCAACCTCACGCCATTCCAATTGTCGAAGTTAATCGCAGGATTGCCCTCTAATAAATTACCCTTAACAAAAAACTTACCGTATGAATAGGAGCTTCCATTTCCGGTTCTCTGAGGGTTCAAAATAAAATCGACTCTATTCCCTTCGGCAGCGGGTCCTTTTTTATAGTAGTTGTTGATCAGATTAAAACTACCTTCAGCCCCATTGGAAGAAGCCCTGCTATGCCAGTTGTAGATAACGTTGTTCCGAAAATCCACAATGCCCCTCCAATCCTGAATTTCCTGTAGGCTATTATAAAGCCCAGTGTGGTCAAACATGGTCATTCTTTCAGTTGCGTGAGCTATCAAGTTATGATGCCAAGATACATCTTTGCCACCGGTTATCGATCCATATCCATGAAGGCCTTTGGAATGCACACTATTGTTCAAAGCTTCTGAAATTATCGACCACTGCATTGTGAAGTTCTTAACCTTATAGAATGTTGCAACCTCGTCGGTTGACCATGAAAAGGTACAGTGGTCAAAAATGGCATTGTCCATATAAATGCCATAGGCGGCTTGATTCTCTTTTCCGGACATATCTCCTGGTCTGAATCGAATGAATCGGACAATAATGTTGTGCATATTGGCAAAATTCAGCCAATAATTGGCTACGGTAATGCCTTCACCAGGAGCGGATTGGCCTGCAATGGTAACATTAGGGTTCCTTACATTAATTGAACTTTCCAAATAGATTGTGCCCGAAACCTCAAAAACAATTATCCTTGGTCCTATTGCTTCCAATGCCCACCTTAAACTCCCAGGTCCACTGTCATTAAGGTTGGTCACAATATATACTTTGCCACTGCGTCCACCCGAAGTATATTTTCCAAACCCTTCCGCACCCGGAAATGCAGGGATAGTGGTGTTTTGGGCAAAGGCTATTTGGGCAAATAACCAAAGGGTAATCCAAATAAAACTAAATTTCATATATTACTAGGTTGTTTATTGTAAAAACCAAATGGGTACAACCATTCCTTCCATTTTTTAAGAAAGGAAAAGAAATTATTTTTCTGAAGGCTTTTAGATGGGTGATTAAGCTTTCAGGTTTGATTAATTTGAAATAAATTTTATAAAATAAACACTTGAATCAAAAATTGATATTTATATAACAGTTTTTGAGTGAATGATGGCAAAAAAATGAGGATCAAAATATAACCAATTATGTAGGTACAAATATTCCCTCTTGGCTGGCTGAGTTGAGTGTAGAGACTTAAATTGACTAAAAAGTTCACTTTTCATCCTCCATAGGAACATTGGATATTAACCAAACTGTGCTAGATTTCCAGAAGAAACACTTAACCAAAAAGAAAAAAACATCCTCCTATATTTAAATCAAGTTAGATTGATATTTTTCAAAACCTATATTGTTAATCTATAATAACGGGCAATATCACTTTTATCGGGACTAATGGTCTAGCACAAAATCCAACATTGTCAAATATTTCATTATTTAATCTTTCATCCAAGCCTATGAACTTCATCTTATGTTTAACAAGTTTTTAAATTGATATGCTATTTTTTAATTTATAAAGAATCACTTAGCAGCCTTTCTCAATTATCCATTAAGTGATTTACCAAGCTGTTTAAATAAACTTCAATGTTTGTATAGTTAGGATCCAAATCAAAAAATCGTGCATCCCCTTTTTCTGGATTTAACCCCATTTTTACTTCCCAAATATTGGGCATACCATCTCTATCAGAATCTTGAAGAGGAGGAAGGGACTTTAATTCAGGCCATCCACCGACATCGATTTGGCTATCAATTATTCCGCCCTCACTACCTTTGGAGCCAAGAAAAGTATGAGTTCCTGACTTTGTTTCATGGATAATTCTTTTATCAACTTGATCCCGATGAAGGCTAGCTCCTGCAAAACTGAGTACTTTTTCATATGATTCCCTAGCTGTTTCCTTAAAAGAATAAATTCCATTTGGAATATAGAAAGGCTCCGAAACCTTTACTTTTCTAAAAAACTCATTATGTAAAGGAGTATTTTCAAGCCTAACGCCGGACCAGTTGTCTTGAGTGATTTTTTCGTTTCCTTCAAGGATATTTCCATCTACGTAAAACTTGCCATAAGAATAGGTGCTTCCATTTCCGGTTCTCTGAGGGTTCAAAATAAAATCGACTCTATTCCCTTCTGAAGCGGGTCCTTTTTTATAATAGTTGTTGATCAGATTAAAACTACCTTCTGCCCCATTGGAAGAAGCCCTACTTTGCCAGTTGTAGATAACGTTGTTCCGAAAATCTGATATGCCCCTCCAATCCTGAATTTCCTGAACGCTTTTATAAAGCCCGGTGTGGTCGAACATGGTCATTCTTTCAGTTGCGTGAGCAATCAAATTATGGTGCCAAGAGACGTTTTTGCCACCAGTTATTGATCCATATCCATGTTTTCCTTTGGAATGCACACTGTTGTTCAAGGCTTCTGAAATTATCGACCACTGCATGGTGAAGTTCTTGACTTTGTAGAATGTTGCAATCTCGTCGGTTGACCATGAAAAAGTACAGTGATCAAAAATGGCATTTTCCATATAAATGCCATAGGCGGCTTGATTCTCTTCTCCGGATACATCTCCAGGTCTGAATCGAATGAATCGGACAATAATGTTGTGCATATTGGCAAAATTTAGCCAATAATTGGCAACGGTAATACCTTCACCAGGAGCGGATTGACCTGCAATGGTAACATTAGGGTTCCTTACATTAATCGAGCTTTCCAAATAAATTGTGCCTGAAACCTCAAAAACAATTATCCTTGGTCCTTTTGCTTCCAATGCCCACCTTAAACTGCCTGGTCCACTATCATTAAGGTTGGTCACAATAAAAACTAATCCCCCACGTCCACCTTTCGTGAATTTCCCGAATCCTTCGGCACCAGGGAATGAAAGGGTTTTGGTAGAATCCATATTGTAAGATATTTGCGAAAATGCTGTTGAGCTTGCAAAGAAAATCATAACAATCAGTTTATTCAAAGCTATGCTATACTTAAGCTGCAAATTGAGGTTGAACAAAGTGATAAGTTTATACATATTTGAGGAATTGTATGTCGAAGTTATTGGACAAACTATCTTTGAAATAGTTGAGATACAGGAAAATTATCTTTATTTTAAACTTCATGAATAAATGTAAAATAATATTTAAACTATTTTGTTGATTATTGCTCCTTTAATAAGTATATGGGACTAACATTGGTTTTCTAATTTAACCCGAAAATATTCACGTTGATTGCACTTTATCCTCCTTTTTGGATTAATTATTAATTTTATAAGAGTTGATTGAACTGATCAAAACAAGGAATATAAAGCAAAAAAACAAGGGTATTTCTTCCTTGTTTTTTTAATCTATGGCTTATTTTTTTTATTTCTTCAGAAACTTAAATACCTGTTGGTTACCGTTGGTATTGACCAGTAGGACATGGGTACCGGGTTTTAAGCTCAGTTTAGAAATATCCAACACCAAGGTTCCGTTTTCATTTTCAAATTCTTGGTCCAAAAGCAGAATGCCCTTCATGTCAAATATACTTACCTGTACCCGGTCTTCCTGAAAATTAGAAAGTTTAAGGTTGATCAGATCGAATACAGGATTTGGGAACATCCTTGTAACCCCTGGTCTATCTATTTCTTGGGTATTTTTTTCGAGAGCTGAATTATTTTCTTGAGAGTTTTCTGATCCACCTTTTATGACCGGATTGTCATTTGTTCTAAAAGCTCCTCCTGAATTTGCCAAATTTAATATTTCGGCACTGCTGAGTGCTCTTCCGTACAGCCTGACTTCATCAAGGTCACCGGTCCACCTATTAATACCGTCCCAAGCGCCAATTTGCAAATTAGTGGTATTAGGTCTGATGGTCACAGGAGCGTATGTTGCTGAATTGTCTTCCACACCGTTGATATACATGGTAGTTTTTGTTCCGTCGAAGGTAACGGCGACATGCATCCAAGTTCCGTTGGTAGGGTAGTTTTGGTTG
>NZ_JANSUY010000014.1 GCF_024741135.1 Aquiflexum gelatinilyticum | reverse complement strand
TTTTTTAGTAAAAGTCACCAACTATTTTTGACCACATTACCGAAATTTCAAAATCTTCGACTTACAAGAACAATTTCTTGTCCTGGATATAATCCTCAACAGGTTGAGGAACTAGATACCTAACAGAATTACCGTTTTTGATGGCTTCTCGGATAAAAGTCGCAGAAATATCCATCAATGGCGCTTCGACATACCGGATATTTGGATGTTTCAAATCAGGTAAATCTCCCGGACGGGGATAGACATATAATCCGTATTGCTCCAAGATGACCTCATAATTTTTCCATTTATGAAAATGTGTCAAGTTGTCTCCGCCGATGATCAGTCTGAATTCGTGATTTGGATGCTTCTCTGAAAGGTAAGTAAGTGTATCTATCGTAAAGCTCGGTCTTGGCATATGAAACTCCACATCGGAGGCTCTGAAATAAAAATGATCGGCAATGGCGAGCTCTACCATTTTAAGCCGATCAAATTCATGTAACAATGACTTTTGCTTCTTGAAGGGATTCTGTGGACTGACAATAAACCAAACCTGATCTAGGTCAGTTCTGTCCTGCATCACATTGGCGATGATCAAGTGGCCTATGTGAACAGGATTAAAAGATCCAAAAAACAATCCTATTTTCAAAATAACTTTTTGATTATTTGGCTAGAAAATCCCCAACAAGCTTCTCTGCTTCAGCAAAGGATTTTTCTTTTTCGTCATTCAAAATTATGACATCGAACTTATCTTGGAAAGTACTTTCGAATTTTGCTTTATATAATCTACGGGATAAACTTTCTTCTGATTCGGTTCCCCTGTCCCTCAGTCTTTCATGCAGTACTTCTAGGGAAGGCACTTTTACAAATACTGCCAAAGCCTTGTCGCCAAAATATTTCTTAAGGTTGATCCCTCCTTTTACGTCCACATCAAAAATGACATGCTTACCTTCATCCCAAAGCCGTTGGATCTCTTCTTTTAAAGTTCCGTAGAAATTACCCTCATAGACTTCTTCCCACTCGATAAACTCATTATTATCGATTTTATTTTTAAAATCTTCGGGAGTCAAAAAATAATAATCCTTTCCGTTTTCTTCTGTTCTGCCTCTTTTATCACGCGTAGAAGCGGATATGGAAAAGCCAAGATTTGGAAATTTACTTAAAAGATGTCTGACGATGGTGGTTTTGCCCGAACCTGAAGGGGCTGAAAAAATGATTGCTTTTCCTGAGGACATGGCGGGTTATTTTTTATCCTGGATGATCTCTCTGATACTGGCCTCAAGTTCGCTTGGGACAGTTTGTTTGGTACATTTTGTTTTCAGAACATCGCGGATGGCTTGCTCCAAATGAAAATGCTTGAAACAGGGTTCACATTTGGCCAATTTTTCATTGAGCATTTCCTTCGAATTGGGCATGTTTTCCCCATCTAAAATGCTCTCCAAAAGCTGGAAACATTTACTGACATCAGAACACGAAAGCTTCCTTTCTCCAGATGTTGTTGAATTATCGTCCATTTTTAATCTTACTTGATATACTGAAATTAAATAAAATTTTCCCTTCCTTGTATTCGCGCCGACTAGGCATTATTCCTCTTCATCTGTGCCATATCCCATTGTCGACGCATAGGAACGCAGTTTGTCTTTCAATAAGTTCCTTGCTCTGTGCAATCTTGACCTTACGGTCCCGATCGGAATATCCAATATCTTGGCCATCTCTTCATAAGTAAACCCTTCAAGGTCACAGAGAATAATCACTGTCCTGAAATCTACAGCAAGACTGTTGAGCGCATTGGATATTTCGTCACCGAGCATATCCTTGACAGCATCTACCCTCAGGTCAGTTGTACTTGTGTAATCAACATCATCAGAATTGTAATAAGTTTCAACTTCCTGATAATCAATTTTGGCAGGCTGTTTTGACTTCTTTCTGTAATCATTGATAAAGGAATTTTTCAAGATCCGAAACAGCCAGGCTTTGGCATTGGTTCCTTGCTCAAATGAGTTGATAAATCTAAAAGCTTTGAGGTAAGTATCCTGTACCAGATCCTTGGCATCATCCTCATCAAATGTCAACCTGTAGGCAAAATTATACATCGAGTCTATGTTTGGCATAAACTCCTGATCGAAGATTTTACTCTTTTCCTGTTCGGAATATTTTTTTCTCTGAACTTCAGACATAAGATTCAAAAGTAATCAATGGAAGAATTTATCACTAATATTTTTGAATAAAGTCCTTGCTTTTGGCTTATTTTGGGCTTTGTGAAAAGAAGTCAAAAATTCTTCAACCCAAGTTTAGAGCATGTTTTTATTCAAACTGATATCCTATTTACCTCTTTGGGTATTATATATCTTTACGGATGTGGTCTATCTAATTGGATACCATGTTTTGAAATACAGACAAAAAGTCATCTTTGAGAACCTTGCATATTCATTTCCCGAAAAGTCCGAGGCCGAAAGGAAAGCCATCGCAAAAAAATTTTTCAGGACTTTGACCGATTCGTTTGCCGAGACACTTAAATTCTACACGATTGACAAAAAGGAACTTGCCAGAATGCTTCAGATCAAAGGTGGCAACATGCTTTCAAAAAGAGTGGAAAATGGTGAAACTGTCATCATGGTCAGCGGACATTTCATCAATTGGGAAGCTTTTGTAGTAGGATTCAATGCCTTGGTTGACTCCAGATTGGAAACAACCTATTCCCAGCTATCAAATAAAACTTTTAATAACCTGATGATGGCTATCAGGGGGAGATTTGGAGGTACTCTTGTAGAAAAGTCAAGTTTCAGCAGAAATTTCCTTGAAAAAAGAAAAGTCCCAAGGATTATTGGCCTAGCTGCCGACCAAAGACCAGGAAAATCAGAAAAAAGGTATACTGCCAGGTTTATGAACAGGGAAACGGCTTTTTTTGAAGGACCCGAAAAACTCGCGAAAAGATATGGGTATGCGGTCTTTTATGTAAAAATGGAAAGGCCAAAAAGGGGTCATTATATCATTTCTTATCAACTGATGAGTGAACCTCCCTACTCGCAGGATGAGCCAAATAGCATCACCGACGAATTTATCCGACGGACCGAAAAAGGAATCCGCGAACAACCTGAGATCTATCTCTGGAGCCACAACCGGTGGAAGTAAACTTAATTTCCTTTGCCCACCCAAAATCCCTAACTTTGCGACTTGTTGGATTTAATTGACGCATGGATTATTTAAAAGGACTCAATCCCCCCCAAAGAGAAGCAGTAGAACGAACAGATGGCCCGGTGATGATCATCGCAGGCGCGGGTTCAGGAAAGACAAGGGTACTCACTTACCGGATTGCACACCTGATCCACGCCAAAGGAGTCGATCCTTTCAATATCCTATCCCTTACTTTTACCAACAAAGCGGCAGCGGAAATGAAACTCCGCATCGAAAAACTCATAGGACTCGATGCCCGCAATACCTGGATGGGGACTTTTCACTCCACATTTGCGAAAATTCTCAGGGTAGAAGCTGACAAAATCGGTTATCCCTCCAACTTCACCATCTATGACACCGACGACAGCAAATCGTTGATCAGGACAATTGTCAAGGAAATGAAACTCGATGATAAGGTGTACAAACCAAGTACAGTATTGTCTAGAATTTCCGGCGCCAAAAACAGGCTGATTGCATGGGAAACTTACCTCAACGATCCCTACATCAAGTCTGACGATGATGCAGCAATGAAACCCCGCATGGGAGAAATCTACAAAAACTACCAAAAGCGACTCTTTCGCTCCGGCGCAATGGATTTTGACGATTTACTTTTTAATACGAACATTCTTTTCAGAGACCATCTTGATGTGCTCAACAAATACCAGCAACGCTTCAAGTATGTGATGGTGGATGAGTTTCAGGACACCAATGTCTCCCAGTACCTTATTACTAAAAAGCTGGCTGCAGTCCACCAAAACATATGTGTGGTCGGTGACGATGCGCAGAGTATTTACGCCTTCCGAGGTGCGGACATCCAGAATATCTTGAATTTTGAAAAAGATTACCCTGATCTGTTTGTGGTAAAACTGGAGCAAAATTACCGCTCTACAAAAAATATCGTACAAGCTGCCAACAGCATTATTGCCAAAAACAAAGCACAGTTGAAGAAAGACATCTGGACGCAAAATACCGAAGGTGACCTGATTGAACTGATCAAAGCCAGCTCGGATAATGAGGAAGGAAGGTTGGTGGCTACGACAATTTTTGAAGAGAAAAACAACAAAAAACTCAACAACAGCGACTTTGCTGTACTTTACCGCACCAACTCCCAATCCAGGTCGATAGAAGAAGCCTTGAGGAAAATGAACATCACCTACAAAATCGTGGGCGGGTTGTCATTTTACCAAAGAAAGGAAATAAAAGACCTTTTGGCCTATCTCCGTTTTGTGGTCAACCATGAAGATGAGGAAGCATTTAAGCGGATCATCAACTATCCCAAAAGAGGAATCGGAGATACGACAGTAGAAAAAATATTGGTTGCAGCCTATGACCACGATATTCCACTTTGGCATGTTATCCAAAATTCCTCAAGTTTTTTGGGTGGCCGAGCCGCCAACACAGTGGATGATTTCTGCACGATGATCAAAAGTTTTGGGATCGAGGTGGAAAGAAAAGACGCTTTCGAAGCCGCTTCCAGCATAGCAAAGCAGTCAGGCTTGCTGAAGGATCTTTATGAAGACAAAACCATCGAAGGGCTTAACCGCTACGAAAACGTACAGGAATTGCTCAATGCGATCAAAGAATATGTCGACAATCCTGAAAATCCCGAAAAAAGCTTAGGGGCTTTCCTTCAGGAAATCGCGCTTCTGACTGACAATGATCGAAATAAGGACACTACGGATTCTGTCACTTTGATGACAATCCACTCTTCCAAAGGCTTGGAATTCAAGCAGGTTTTTGTTGTAGGCATGGAAGAGGACCTATTCCCCTCCCAGATGATGATGCAGAGCAGGGAAGACTTGGAGGAAGAAAGAAGGCTTTTCTATGTAGCTTCCACCAGGGCAATGGACAAATTGTATTTGACCTATGCACTGACACGTTACAGGTTTGGCAGGTTGCTTAATTGTGAACCGAGCCGGTTCTTGGAAGAAGTCGATCCGATGTGCATCAAAGTCAATAAAAGGATGACTTCTGCTCTTGCAGGAGCATTGAGAAATGAGTCAAGTGAAGGAAAATCAGGTTTTGTGGGAATCAAAAACCAAAGTCAAAGACCGATGACCACCGCCAAAATCCATACACCAAGCCCTGATTTCAAACCTTCAAACACCAATAACCTCCAGGAAGGAGCCAAAGTTGAACATCCAAAATTCGGTTTTGGCTTGGTGAACAAAATAGAAACCGAAGGAATCAACAGAAAAGCGAGCATTCAATTTGATAATTTTGGAGAGAAGACATTATTACTTAGCTTTGCGAAGCTTCGAATCATCGAATAGAACATTCCCCCAAAAAAAGTTTTTTTACTTTAACAATCGTACCAACGGGAGACAACATGAGCAATCAAGAAATTACCGATAAGCATTCAGTCATATTGAAAGAATACGGAAAAAACATCCAACGTCTTTCCATTTACATTTCCGAAATGGAAGACCGGGAAAAGCGCACCCAAAGTGCCTACCTTTTGGTAGAGATGGTCAAGCAGCTCAACCCATCCATGAAAGCAGAGAACGACCAAAAGATTTGGGATGACCTGCATATCATGTCTGATTTCGCTTTAGATGTGGATGGGCCTTATCCAAGCCCCCAAAGGGAATTGCTCTATAAAAAGCCAGCTCCAATCGGTTATCCAAAAGGGGAAATCAAATTCAAGCATTACGGCAGAAACATTGAAAAACTGATCGAAAAGGCTGTTGAAATCGAGGATGATGAGGAGCAGGAAGCTGCGATCATCTACATCGGCCAGTTGATGCGAAGTTTTCATTCTACTTGGAACAGAGAAAACTTCGATGACGGAATCATTTTGGATGACATCAAAACACTTTCCAAAGGCAAACTGCACATTGACCTTGAGAAAGTGAGAGAAATGGGGCTTTTCGAAACCAATACAAGAAGAGATTTCAAATTGCCCTCAGAGCCTGAAGCTAATTCCAACAACAACCGCAGGAAATTTAGCGGAGGCAATGAAAGAAGAAGAAACAATGGCGGCCATAAAAAGCGTAGATAAATGTCATCATTCAAAGTAAAAGGCGGCCTCAAACTGAAGGGTGAAATTATCCCTCAAGGTGCCAAAAACGAAGCACTCCAGATCCTTTGCGCGGTGCTCCTTTCTCCCGACAAAATCACCATCCACAAAATCCCCGACATCAGGGATGTCAATAAGCTCATAGAACTCCTTGGAGACATGGGTGTAAAAGTGGAAAAAATCGGACCAGAATCTTATACTTTTCAAGCAGATAATGTTGACCTGAAGTACCTCGATACGGATGATTTCCTAAAAAAAGCATCAGCACTCAGAGGTTCTGTGATGATCCTAGGGCCACTTTTGGGAAGATTTGGACATGGAAGATTATCTAAGCCCGGAGGTGACAAAATCGGCAGAAGGAGGATGGATACACACTTTTACGGCTTCCAAAAACTCGGAGCAGAATTCCACTACGACAGCAAAAGAGAGATTTTTCATATCGATGGCAAAAACCTGAAAGGTGCCTACATGCTATTGGATGAGGCGTCCGTGACCGGAACTGCTAATATCGTGATGGCAGCCGTAATGGCGGAAGGCAAAACCACCATTTACAACGCTGCCTGCGAACCTTACCTGCAGCAGCTTTGCGATATGCTCAACCGTATGGGTGCAAAAATCACCGGCGTGGGTTCCAACCTTTTGCATATCGAAGGAGTCAAATCTCTCAAAGGCACAGAACATACCATGCTTCCCGATATGATTGAGATCGGATCATTTATTGGCCTTGCTGCCATGACCCAATCAGAGATCACCATCAAAGATGCCCAAATCCACAGATTGGGGATCATTCCCGATACTTTCAAAAGGATGGGGATCAAAATGGAATTCCGTGGAGATGATATTTTTATCCCTGCACAGAAGCATTATGAAATCGAAACCTTCATTGACGGATCAATCCTGACTGTCGCCGATGCGATTTGGCCGGGATTCACGCCTGATTTGCTGAGTATCATTTTGGTCACGGCTACACAGGCTAAAGGAACTGTTTTGGTACATCAGAAGATGTTCGAAAGCCGTCTCTTCTTTGTCGATAAGCTGATCGATATGGGTGCACAGATTATCCTTTGCGATCCACACAGGGCTACTGTCATCGGATTGGATCGAAAATACCCACTTAGAGGAATCCGCATGACTTCACCTGATATCAGAGCTGGAGTTTCGTTATTGATCGCAGCACTTTCTGCAGAAGGTACTTCTATCATTGACAATATCGAGCAGATCGACCGCGGGTATCAATTTATCGACAAGAGGCTGAATGCGATAGGGGCAGAGATTGAAAGATTGTAAAATTGGAAGATTGAAAAATTAAAAGGTTGGAAGGTTGGAAGGTTGAAAAGTTGCTTTTCGAAAACAAACATAAATAACAGGATAGAAAAAACCTGAGCTCATCACTCAGGTTTTTTTTTGCCATTACCTAGGAGTTAAAAACTTATCAAGAGGTTTGTAGTATCCGCCACCGCAGTTTTTGTCTCTAGCCTCACAGTTTGTGGTAACGAAGACTGTTGAATCGTCAAGCAGACTAATCGAGGTGATATTGGTTCCTATCAAGCCTACATTATCGAGCGGGAACAATTTGATAGTTTTATCATTCATGGACAGACGGAAAATTGATTCCCCTTCGATCAGGACAATGGTGTCGTTTATACTTGAAAGGTTATCAAAAGTAATCCCAATACGCCTTCTGTCTTCATTGGAAACTTGGCCGGAATTATAAGTACCTATCAACTCAGGATTTTTTCCCGACAGGTCAGACTTGTAAACCTTCAAGGGGAATGTTTCCCATCCATCGCCTTCAAAAGTGATGATGTCATTTCCTACCTGTACAGATTTGGTATAAAATTCAAAACGCAGTTCCATATTTCCGCTTTGGTCAAAATCAAAAGTCTTATTTCCGATCGTGACCCGCATGAAGTTTTCAAATACTTTAAAACCATTTATTGTTACCCAATCATCGAAAAATTCCTCTTTGATTAGTTTCTGTTCCAATATCTCAACCTTGCCGTCAATGACAGCTGTCTTGAGCCAAAGGAAATTAGGGGTGTATTTTGATACTCCGGGACTTTTTGGTGCACCATAGGGTACCAGCACGTGGCCTTTTGAATCAATACCAATCTGATCACCATACCCGGAAACAATTTGTTTGAAATCATAAAATCCCTGATCAAGATCCTTCATCTTGATGACAAGGGCATCTTCTTCAAAAGGTTTTCCAATCGGCAAAAGGATAAGCTCATCGGAATTGATGGTGGCCATGAGTTGGTCCGAGATGGGAAGCCTATAGAGGAAGTTGTCAGGTAAAAAAGCACTGAGATCAGAATGTTTGTTTATTCCAAATAGGGTCGCCTCACTGTATATTCTGGTCTTAGACGCTGTATACAGCTTTCCGTTGATTTCTTTGGCATGGGTAAGTCCTTCTTGGAAACTTAGCGACTGTTTCCAAAAAACAGCCACTTCTTCTTTTGGGGTTTCAAATGTGCTACAGGAAAAAAAAGAAAAGATGCCAATGAAGATCAAAAGAATCGGAAAACGGGTTGAACTTTTCATAATGCGGATCCTAGTCTTGGGTTTAATCTTCAAACGCTTAAAACTAAGGAATATTACTAAGGATATAAATAACCAATACTTGTTATTTTCAAGGTTCAATTATGTATTATACTTATCTCTTTATTTCCATTTTGAGATTTTTTTCTTTACCAACTGATATTGAAATATGAATAGTCAACAATAGAAAATATGAAGCGCATGCTAAATATACATTTGTTTCCGCAGGTCACATTTTTGATTTTCTTTTCCATTTCCTCCAAAACATTTCCTAAATTCTCCTCCAATTCAAACCAATAAACCCATTGTCATGGAAGAAAAGAAATTGCGCAGCCAAGAGTGGTTTGGCCGCAAAGGAAAAGACGGCTTTATCTATCGCGCATGGATGAAAAACCAGGGATTTCCCCACCACCTTTTCGAAGGCAGGCCGGTCATCGGCATCTGCAATACCTACTCCGAACTCACACCCTGTAATGCACATTTCCGCGAACTTGCCGAAGCTCTCAAGCGGGGAATCTGGGAAGCCGGTGGATTTCCATTGGAATTTCCGGTAATGTCATTGGGCGAATGCTCCATCAAACCGACCGCCATGCTATTCCGAAATCTCGCCAGCATGGACGTGGAGGAAAGCATCCGCGCCAATCCCATGGACGGTGTAGTCCTGATGTGCGGTTGTGACAAAACGACACCATCTCTAGTCATGGGCGCCGCCAGTGTCAATTTGCCCACCATCGTAGTCTCGGGTGGACCGATGCTCGCCGGAAGATTCAAAGGAAGAAAAATAGGTACTTCTGACCTTTGGAGATTTGCTGAAGAATTCAAAAAAGGAGAACTCTCTCAGGAAGATTTCACCGCAGCAGAAGCTGCCATGGCCAGGTCGCAGGGACACTGCGCCCCAATGGGAACAGCCTCCACGATGGCTGCGATGGTGGAATCCCTAGGCTTGGCCTTACCCGACAATGCTACCATTCCGGCAGCGGATTCTAGGAGGAAGGTCCTTGCCCATATGTCAGGAATCAGGATTGTGGAGATGGTCAAAGAAGACCTCAAGATGACCGACATCCTAACCAGAAAATCCTTTGAAAATGCCATCATGGTCAACGCCGCTTTGGGTGGTTCTACCAATTTCATCCTCCACCTTTTGGCTATTGCTGGTCGGATCGGAGTAGAACTGAATATTGATGACTTTGACAAATTCTCTTCCCATATTCCTTTGATAGCCAATGTGCAGCCATCCGGGGAAAATTTTGTGGAAGACCTCTTCTATGCCGGCGGATTGCCTGCTGTGATGCGGGAAGTTTCTTCCTTATTGCACCTCGATACCATCACCGCGAATGGGAAGAAACTCGGCGAAAACGTCCTGAACGCAGAATGCTGGGACAGAAACCTGATCGGTACTTTGGAAAAACCCTTCAAACCAGAATCAGGCATTGCCGTCCTGAAAGGCAATCTTTGTCCTGAAGGAGCAGTTTTGAAACCTTCTGCCGCGACTCCCTCACTTCTTCAGCATCGAGGTCAAGCGGTGGTATTTGAAGACATAGATGATTATAAGAAAAGACTGGATGATCCGGATCTTGATGTCACACCGGATTCTGTTTTGGTGCTGAAAAATGTCGGGCCAAGAGGCTACCCCGGCATGCCTGAAGTAGGCAATATGCAACTACCGATGAAAATCATCCAACAGGGAGTGAAAGACATGGTGAGGATTTCGGATGGCAGGATGAGTGGAACCGGATACGGTACCGTGGTGCTTCACGTTTCCCCCGAATCAGCTGTTGGAGGAAATCTTGCCTTGGTGCAAAATGGGGATTGGATCCAACTCGATGTACCAAACCGGACATTGAATTTGGAAGTTTCGGACGAGGAACTGGCAAAAAGGAGAGTATCTTTTCAGCCATTGCAACTTGGATATGACCGTGGCTATGTCAATATGTTTATCCAAAACGTGACCCAGGCCCACGAAGGTGTAGATTTTGATTTTCTCAAAGGCGCCTCGGGCCCTGAAGTCAAAAGAGATTCACATTAAAAGAAGTATTTCCTATGAAAAATCAGGAAAAAGTCGCTCTCATCACCGGTGCCGGACAAGGCATCGGTTTGGAGATTGCCGGAGTATTGGCAGAAAAAGGCCATCATGTCATCCTCAATGACATCGAAAAAAGCCTGACCGAAGAAGCCGTCGCTGAAATCCTGAGAGATGCAAAAGGGAAAATCTTAGGTATTTCGGGAGATTCCGGAGACCCCACATTTATTCAGGAAATGGTGGGTTTGGCAGAAAGCGAGTTTGGAAAATTGGATATTGCCATTGCCAATGCAGGCATTACCCTTTATGGTGATTTTTGGGACTATTCTCCGAATGATTTTTTTGAGGTAATGCGGGTCAATGCAGGTGGCACTTTTTTCCTTGCCCAAGCAGCAGCCAGGTTAATGAAAAAACAAAAAACCGGTGGTTCGCTTCTTTTTACCTCCTCGGTGACTGCCCATCAGGCACATAAAAACCTTGCAGCATATGCCATGAGCAAGGCAGCAATTGAAATGTTGGCAAAGAATTTGGTAATCGAATTATCAGAGTACCACATCAATGTCAATACCATCTCACCCGGCGCTACATTGACTTCCAGAACGGCCTCAGATCCTGATTACGAAAAGACCTGGTCCAGAATCACACCAATGGGACGACCGGCAACTGTCGTGGATATTGCCCATACTGCTGCCTTTTTGGTTTCTGAGGAAGCGAGGCACATTACAGGGCAAAATCTTGTAATTGACGGAGGTTGGACTTCCATCAGTCCCTCTCCTTACAATTAAATCAAAAAATCATTTCTTGGTTTAAAATTAAAACTAATATTGCAAATTATTTCCAACTATAGACTCTATCTATTTATAACACATCCGGCCTAACGCCGGAAACCAATCCAACACCCACATATGAAAATTGCTATTAATGACCTTTTGGAATATATCCAAAAGAGCAACAATGCCACGATTGACCTTTTGGTTGAAAACAAAGCAAACCTTCCACAAAAAGCCATCGAAATTTATAGCCATATGATCAATGCACACCATGTGTGGAATGCAAGGATCTTGGGGAAAAAACCATTTTTTAAAGTCTGGCAAACCCACTCTGTTGAGGTTTTTGCTGAAATGAATGAGGAAAATTACCTGATTTCCAAAAAAATTCTTGATAACAATGAGCTCGATAAAATGATCTCATATCAAAACACCAAAGGTGAGGCATATCAAAATACCATCAAAGACATCATGTTCCACATCATCAACCACTCCAGTTATCATCGGGGACAAGTAATGATGCTTGTCAGAAATGCCGGGCTGGAACCTATCCCAACAGATTATATCCTCACAAAAAGATAACCATGAACGGACCCCAAAAACCCGAATATTACTTTGCCGGTCCCTGGAAACTAAAAGGAGAAGGTATCATCCTTTCCTACAAATTCAAGAAAGAGTGGGTAGAACAAAACGGGTTTTTGACGGACAAACTGAAAGGGAAATTCAAA
Source organism: Aquiflexum gelatinilyticum (assembly GCF_024741135.1). Taxonomy (GTDB): domain Bacteria; phylum Bacteroidota; class Bacteroidia; order Cytophagales; family Cyclobacteriaceae; genus Cognataquiflexum; species Cognataquiflexum gelatinilyticum. Next base: position 196,357 of record NZ_JANSUY010000014.1, on the reverse strand, counting down.
GGGGGGCTCGGATATGTCATGCTTGTCAGGTATACTGAGTCCCCAGCAGGCCCTTATAATGAATTGCTTTTTATTCCCGGAAAATTCAGTCCTGACAATAGACAGACCATCACCAAAATCTATGTGGATTCCAAATCAAGTACTGAAAACGGCAGGTACAAATGGGGAATACCAAAAGAAACCGTCCCCATCATCTGGCAAAAAAACGGAAAAACAGAAACAATAGGAATTGGGTCTGAGGAAGACCCGATTCTTTTTTGCAAGATCAGTTCGGGTGGAATACCCTTTCCTGCTAGCACAAAACTCCTTCCCATCAGACTTTTTCAGGAATTGGAAGGGAAAACATTTTTGACCGACCCAAAAGGTTATGGGTGGGGAAAGTTTGCCAAAATAGAATCTATGAAAGTGAATTCCGCTTATTTTCCTGACATCAGCAAACTCAAACCGCTGCTTTGTGTGAAGATCAATCCGTTCTACATGGAGTTTCCTTTGCCCGAACAAAATGCCGATCAGCAATAAGCATATCGTAATCACCGGGGCTGCCTCCGGGATAGGAAAAGAGCTGGTTCTACAACTTGCAGGAAGCGGAAATAAAATCCTGGCCATTGACATCAATCAAGAAGGTTTGGAAATCCTCCCCAAATCATCTTCCCAAATCCAGACCCTGACTTTAGACCTAACCAAACGGGATAGTGTCTCGGTAATTTTTGATTGGATAGAACTCAACTGGAAAACCGTTGACTACTTTTTTGCCAATGCAGGCTTTGCAAAGTTTGGGACTTGGGAGGAAACCGACCAGCAGACTTTCGCCAAAATGCTGCAAATCAACGTCCTTTCCCCTATTGAAACAGCCAAAATTCTGAAACCAATGCAGGTGCATCATCCCTGTAGGCTTGTGGTTACTGCCTCAGCAATGTCCTATTGGCCTGTTCCCGGTTATGCGGCCTATGCCGCAACCAAAGCGGCGATCCATCATTTTGTTGAAACAGTAAAAAGCGAAGGGGATGGGAACTGGATTACTTTGGTATACCCTATAGCCACGGAAACAGATTTTTTCAAAAGTGCAGGCAAAGAAATCCCAAAGGCCTTTCCTGTACAATCCGTCCAAACTGTAGTGCGTCATATCCTCCAAGGTGTTTCCAAGAGAAAAAAGAAAATCTATCCCTCCAGGCTTTTTAAGGCAACCATGCTGATCAACAGAATTCTGCCTGTCTTCAAACCACTCTATTTTTTATTAGAAAGAAAAAAACTGAAGAATTGGATGGAGAGAAAGAAGGATAGGTAATCATACATGAATGGCATCTGTTTTTTCAAAAGAAAACAATAAATTGGAAATGAATCTGTAAGACCAAATCCAACACTTATGAAATCCAGAACCCTGCCCCTCCTCCTTCTTGTCATAACTGTGATGTTTTCCTGTGCCAAAAAAGAAGAAGATACGCTTCCAATAAAAGTCGCGAAAGCATATGGCTTCGACAATTTTGACAAAATTAACTCGATAGCTTACCAATGGAATGTGCAGCCAAATCCCGAAACCCTACGGACAAGGAATTGGAAGTGGAATATCAAAGAAAGGACTGTGGAATTTGCTGACGCCGACACGAGTTATACCTACAGCCTTGACCTTCCAAAAGAGCAAATGCCGGAAGCTGATGGCGGCTTTATTAATGACAAATATTGGCTGATGTTCCCTTTTCAGTTGGTTTGGGACAAAGGGTATACCTTCACTGTAATAGAAAACACCAAAGCACCTATTTCCGGATTGCCTACGACACAGTTGACCATCGTATACAATGATGTCGATGGCTATACTCCGGGAGATGCCTATGACTTGTTTTTGGATGAAAACCACCTGATCAAAGAATGGGTTTTCAGAAGAGGGAATGGCTTGGAAGGACGACCGATAACCTGGGAAAATGAGCAGGAATTCAAGGGGGTCAAGTTTGCTACCGAACATAAAAATGATGCCGGGGTAAAGTTTATCTGGTTTTCAGATATCGTGGTGGAGTGATCTCCATTATTATTCTAAAAGATTTCTGAATCCTAAATCCCTTTGCTCACCGGGACGGAAGTCGGAAGACCGAAGTTCCAGGATCGCAGAATTCAGCACTTGACTTTGAGCTCCAAAAATTTTTATTTCCATAACTAGGAGATCAATAGATTAAATTTTCAATTTAGCCAAACATGAAAAAACTTTTATTCTTATCAATCTTCCTTGTCACCATCAATGCCTTTTCGCAAAACCTTACCAAAACGGAAAAGCAACTGATAGAAACAATTGACAAAAACTACAAAGAAACATTGGCGCTGTTGGAGGAGGTAGTGAATATCAATTCAGGGACTTTCAATATGCAAGGAGTTCGGGACGTAGGCAGGGTCTTCGAGAGGGAATTTGCAAAAATCGGATTTGAGACCCAATGGATTACTCTACCGGATTCGCTCAAAAGAGCCGGACATTTTGTAGCTACAAGAAAAGGAACCAAAGGAAAAAAGCTGTTCTTCATAGGTCACCTAGATACTGTTTTTGAAAAAGACATGCCCTTCTATCCCTTTACCATGGTCAATGACTCCACGGCCAAAGGGCAGGGCGTCAATGATATGAAAGGCGGAAATGTGATGGTCTTTGCGACTTTAAAAGCAATGGAGGAATTGGGATTGTTAAAAGACCGGACAATAACGGTATATTTTCCAGGAGATGAGGAAAATGCAGGCAGTCCATCATGGGTAAGTAGATTGGACTTTGTCGAAAGGGCCAAGCAACATGACTATGCCTTGGGGTACGAGACAGCTCAAGGATTCAATACGGCTACCATTGCAAGAAGAGGTGCAAGTGGATGGACGTTGAAAACTACGGGAAAACAGGTTCATTCCTCGGGTGTATTCAGGGAATCGGTGGGGTACGGCGCTATCTATGAGGCCGCGCGGGTCCTCAACCAATTCAGAGAAGAATTGGCAGGCGAGCAATACCTGACATTCAATCCCGGCCAAATCATCGGCGGCTCGGATATCAACTATGACGGAGATACGGGCGCCGGTTCTGCTCTTGGCAAAACAAACATTGTGGCAAGAGAGGCTTTTGTTACCGGTGACCTGAGGTTCCTCGGCGAACCACAAAAAGAAGCGGCACGTGAAAAGATGAAACAGATCGTATCCCAAAACCTGAATGGAACCACTGCCAGTATAGAGTTTGAAGACGGGATTCCCTCCATGCCGCCGACAGAAGGCAACATGGGGTTGGTCACCATCCTCAGTCAAGTCAGTGTGGATTTGGGATATGGTCAAGTCAAAGCCGGAGATCCGGGTTCGCGTGGCGCAGGTGACATTTCCTATGTCGCGGATTACCTGGATTGTATCGATGGACTTGGCGCATCCGGCACAGGTGCCCACTCCCCTGCCGAAACCATCAACATGAAGCAATATCCGGATTTGATTAAGAGGAGTACATTGTTTGTTTATCGGTTGTTGAATTTGTGATTTGTATTGGCACAACCGGATTTTACTTTGTGTTTTTGTGTCTTCGTGGGAAACAACTTTTTATATTTAACCCCATGAACAAACTTCTGACCCAAATCATCTTTTTTGCAACTTTGCTGTCAATCCTGATCGGTTGCAACTCGCCCCAGACCCAAACCCCTGAAGCCAATACCAAAATGGAAACTCCAAATAAAGTGATCGTTTATCAGGTTTTCACCAGGCTTTTTGGCAACACCAATACCACCAACAAACCTTGGGGAACTTTGGAAGAAAATGGCGTTGGAAAATTCAATGACTTCACGGACAAAGCGCTATCAGAAATAAAGTCTTTGGGAGTCACCCACATTTGGTACACAGGAGTGCCGCATCACGCTTTGATCAATGATTATACACAATATGGTATCTCCAATGACGATCCCGAAGTAGTCAAAGGGAGGGCAGGCTCGCCTTATGCCGTCAAGGACTACTATAATGTAAATCCTGACCTGGCAGAGAATCCGGAAACACGATTGGAGGAATTTGAAGCCTTGATCGCAAGAACGCATCACCAAGGCATGAAAGTCATTATAGACATCGTGCCCAACCATGTTGCCAGGAGATATGAGGGAAAAAGCAATCCCGAAGGAGTAAAGGATTTTGGCGCAGGTGACGACACTTCGGTTGAATACAAAACAAACAACAACTTCTATTATATCCCGGGCAAGGATTTTAAAGTTCCGGCACCATTGGACAATTACAAGCCTTTGGGAGGCGAAGCACATCCATTGGCTGACGGAAAGTTTGATGAATCACCTGCTAAATGGACAGGAAACGGTTCACGTGAAGCTCAGCCACATTTTCACGATTGGTATGAAACTGTCAAGGTCAATTACGGTATCAAACCGGATGGCAGCAAGGATTTCATGGAATTGCCGGCTGATTTTTCTCAGAAAGATTACAAAGCACATTTTGAATTTTGGCAAGGCAAGGAAGTGCCTGATTCTTGGGTCAAGTTTAAGGACATAGCCTTGTACTGGATCGAAAAAGGCGTGGATGGCTTCCGCTATGACATGGCAGAAATGGTTCCTGTGGAATTTTGGAGCTATATGAACTCTGCCATCAAGATGAACAATCCCGATGCTTTCCTTTTGGCAGAAATATACAATCCCAAGGAGTACCGGAATTATATCCATTTGGGGAAAATGGATTACCTCTACGACAAAGTAGAACTTTACGACACGCTCAAAAACATCATGCAGGGAAAGGGCTCCACGGACAACATCCTCCCGATCCAAAAGGGATTGGCAGATATTGACAAGCACATGCTACACTTTCTTGAAAATCATGACGAGCAACGCATCGCAAGTCTGGGATTTGCAGGCAATGCAGAAAAGGGAAAACCTGCCATGGTCGTGTCGGCTATGATCGGTTCATCGCCAACGATGATATATTTCGGACAGGAAGTCGGCGAACCCGGCGCTGAAAAAGCCGGATTTGGATCTCCGACGAGAACATCCATCTTTGATTATATCGGTGTTCCCCATCACCAAAGATGGATGAACGGAGGAAAATTTGACGGTGGACAATCATCTGAAGCTGAAAAATCATTGCGGGATTTTTATAGCCGTCTGCTCAACTTTACCCAAACTAGTCCTGCCCTGGCTGGGAAATTTGCAGACATCCATACCCATAACCGACAAAATACCGAATGGTATAATGACCGGGTTTTTTCATTTGTCAGATGGAATGAAAACCAAAAACTGGTCATCATTACCAATTTTGATGCATCCGAATCCTACGGATTTGACCTTGAGCTTCCATCCGAAATCATCAAAACCTTGGGTTTGAGTGAAGGCGAATACCCGCTGTCTGAAAAACTATATAGCGCTGTCAATCCTATTTTGAAAATCCGGGAAGGAAAGGGAAAAGTAAAGGTAGAATTGAAGCCTTTGGAGAGTTGGGTATTAGAAATCCAATAGATTTCCGATAACCAAGCCTGGTAATAGTGCTTTCCGTTTCCCAATAAACCCACCTATATTCTGATAAATTGATCTAGATATACGGAAAATGGCAGATACCCTACACATTGCCTTCATCGTTCACGGAAAAATTAAAGCCAAATCCCGATTATTGGCGAAGCTCTCAGAGCATTTTCAATCTATTGGAACCTTGACATTCTTCACAACGAAACCGGATATGTGTGGGTTAAAATGCTCTTCGGAAGCTCTTGGGAAAGGCGCAACTATCTTAATTGCTGTGGGAGGTGACGGCACTGTCAATGAAGTAGCAAATGCCATTTTAACCAATCCAAAAGCTTCAGAGCTAAAAATGGGTATTCTTCCATTTGGAAAAGGAAATGACTTCTGTAGAAGTTTAGGAATAACCAAAGACTTGGCCGCCCTCCGAAAAAATATTCTTTTCGCCAAATCAAGACTGATTGATGTTGCAGAGTTGGAGTTTACCGGAAAAGAGGAAACGCCATCTAAAAGGTATTTTGTTAATATTGCCGATGTAGGGTTAGGTGGATTTGCCACGCAGATGCTTCGAACAGGAAAGTCCATTTGGGGCTCCAGTATGACTTATTTCTTTGTCATTTTACGCTCCTTTTTGTTTTACAAACCAGTCAAGGTCAAATTCTCTTCTGAAAATTTTGAATTTGAAAGCCCGGCAATGAGTATCTGCATGGCAAATGGAAAATACTTTGCTAGTGGTTTAGGAATTGCGCCGGAAGCCAAAGTTGATGATGGATTATTAGATTGGGTTTTTCTCCTCAAAATCTCAGTTTGGGATTACTTGAAAAAACTTCCACAACTAAAAAAAGGGAGGAAAATCCAACATCCCCAAGTATCCTATGGTCAAGGGACGCAATGCAAAATCACCGGTGAACATCCAATACCTATAGATATGGATGGGGAGTTTGTTGGCTTTACACCATTGACATGCCGAATTATGCCCTCCGCTTTAACCATTTTGGCATAAAAAAAAGGAACCGATTTCTCGGTTCCTCTATTTTTTTGAAAATCTAATTTTATACGTAGTTGTTTAACATCACCGGCATCACCAGCATCAGGATATCTTCGTTGTCTGACTTGTCAGATGGCACGATCAATCCGGCCCTGTTTGGTGCTGAAAACTTCAAGGTCACTTCTTTGGAAGAAAGATTGTTCAGCATTTCCACCAAGAATTTTGCATTGAATCCGATCTCAATATCTTCACCGTCATGGTCACATGACAATCTTTCATTTGCTTCGTTGGAGAAATCAAGGTCTTCAGCAGAGATCTGCAATTCACTTCCTGTCAATTTTAACCTTACCTGATGGGTAGTCTTATTGGCATAGATGGCGATCCTTCTCAATGAACCCAAAAACTCCAATCTGTCGATAGTCATGTGGTTTGGATTGTCCACAGGGATGACATTTTCATAATCCGGGAATCTCTCGTCAATCAACCTACAGATCATTTTGATGCTGTTGAACTTGAAGTAAGCGTTGGAATTGTTGAACTCAACTGCTACCGGAACATTTTCGGAAGGTAGCGTTGATTTCAAAAGGTTGAGTGCTTTTCTCGGGATAATGATACTTGCACCATCAGCTGCTGCCACATCTACCCTTCGGTATCTTACCAATCGGTGTCCGTCAGTAGCAACAAAAGTAGTGTTTGTGCTGCTGAGATTGATATAAACCCCGGTCATGGCAGGTCTCAACTCATCGTTGCTGGTTGCGAAAATCGTATTGGAGATCGCAGAGCTCAATATTTCAGTAGACATGTCCACTGAGGTTGGGTTAGTCACCGTTGGGATTTTTGGGAAATCCGTTGCATTTTCCCCTGCCAGCTTGTAGCGTCCATTGTCAGAACTGATTTCGATGCTGTAAGTATCTTGGTCAATGCTGAAAGTGACAGGCTGTTCAGGAAGGTTTTTAAGTGTTTCGATCAAAATCTTTGCAGGAACAGCAATGTTTCCGTCCTCCCTTGCCTCGACATCTATCTCTGTAATCATGGAAGTCTGCAAATCAGACGCTGTGATGGTCAATTTCCCTGCTTTGATTTCAAAAAGGAAATTTTCCAAAATCGGAACTACCGGATTGGTAGTTACTACGCCGTTGATTGCTGAAAGCTGTTTTAAGAGTGCATTAGAAGAAACAATAAATTTCATATGGGAGGGTCTTTATTTTCGTTTTTTATTGAACATGGTAAATTTATAAATAAAATTATAAAAGCTGCCCTTGACTTACACTTTAGAGTAAAAAAATCAGAGGCTTGAAGGATATTTTACCAAATGTTTTTTGAATTTCAACTTCTTTTGGAAAATGTCCGCTTTTTGACGCTGATCCAAACCATCCCCAAGATCGAGAATAAAACCACAGGTACAAGAATGTTGATTACCTGCCATTTTGATTTCTCGTTTTGCACCTTGATTTTGTTGAGAGGGCGGATCTGAAACTGTTTGGTCCTGGTGGCAATAATACCCTCAGGTTCTACAAGATAACTGATCGCATTCAATAGAAGCTGACGGTTGGCATACTGCACATTGCTAAATGGATCTTGTCCCAAAGGCAGAGGATTTCCATCTGTGGGAGTGAGATCGCTTTGGAAAAGACTGCCCGTTCCGGCAACAATGACTTTCCCTTGAGATCCAGATTCCTTGAAACCCGTTTTGTCGGCAGCATCAGGTAGAAACCTATTTTTGAAAAATGAAGTAAAATTTCCTTCCAGTAAGTATAGCAAAGGAAGATTCTTCAATCCAAATTCATTGAGGTCAGGCTCATTTTCCATATCTACAAAAGCCAATCTTACCGGTGCAGGGGATTTTTTGGAAAAATCCGAACTGAAAATCAAAGGGGTTTTTTTAACGCCATCTGCCTTTACCGTATCCAAAGAACTTGAAAACTTAAACATCACCTGATCCAATCCTTTGGTGATGGGGTGTGGAGCCATCTTCCCTGCCAAAACAAAAAACGGCCAAGCCAATGGCACCAACTGTTGCTGATCTCCAAAATTACCTGCCATGACAGGATAGCGACCAAAATTCATGTCCTGAATCAAATCTTTGTTGACCCTGACGCCATACCTGAAGAGCAACTGGTCCAGACCATTTTCAAAAGGCATGGCCACCGTACCTTCTCCGCCAGCCTGCGCCATGTCATAAGCCAAGGCATCAATCAGAAAAATGATGTTTCCCCCATTCATGAGGTATTGGTCGAGGAGATAAATTTCCGTTTCTGTGTATTTTTCCTTTGGCCCCGAAACGATCATTATTTTGAAAGGGTCAAGATCTGAAGGTTTTTTTGCCTGCTCCAAGGGTACTTTGTACACCTCATAATTATCTGCCAACGCCTCCACTATACCAAAACCTTCATCCGCTGCCAACTCCCCCTGACCCATGGCAAGTCCGATTTCAAAAGCCTGTTTGCTGATCAGTTTTCGGATTCCGTTGATCAATTCAAATTCAAGATTTTCCACAGATTGGTTGAGCACCTGATCAGGTCCCATTCCCATTTCTCCGCGGAGAAGCAGCGAACCTGTCTCAAATTCAGCATTGCGAATGATGACCCCGGGAAAAATGAGTTTGGATTTTTGTCCCCCGTCTTCATTGACATACAGGTTGGTAGGATTGATGCCGTATTCTGACAATCCTACGATATAGTCTTCTTGTTCCTCTTTTGGCAAAGCCAAGGGATCCTGATAATAAAAAGTAATTTTTTCGCTGCTGTAAGCATTGAATGTTCTGATCGTCTCCTCGATTGAGCGCTGAAGCCTCCTCATGCCGCCGGGGAGATTACCGGTAAGTAATATTTCCACTTCCAAAGGTTCTTCCAAAGATTCCAAAACCTCGACGGTCGCAGGATGGAGGGAATACCTTTTGTCCGAAGTCAAGTCAATTCGATAAGGAACCAATGTCGCCAAAACCCAAATCAAAACCAGAATACCGGCAATGATTCCAAGATTTTTGATAAGCGATATGTTGGCGGATTTCTTCATTTTCTACGGATTAAAATTCCCGTCAAACCCAACATCAATACAATCACGGAAAGAAAATAAGCAATATTCTGTGCGTCAATCACCCCCCGACTCATACTTTGGTAATGATAACTCAGGCTGATTTCTTCCAAAAACAAAGCAAACGGACTCATCACCTGAAGCTGAACCAAGGCCGTCAGCCCAAAATAAAGCAGGAATGAAATAAAAACTCCCAGAATAAATGCCACGATCTGATGGGAAGTCAGGGCCGATCCCAATATCCCGATAGATGCAAAAACCGCCCCTATAAACACCAATCCGATCCATGAACCAAAGAAACCTGCATGGTCAATATTTCCCACAGGATCACCCAACTGAACGACACTGTAGTAGTAAACCAAGGTGGGAAGCAAAGCCACCACGATCAAAGTCAGGGCAGCAGCATATTTGGCAACAATGATTTTGGGAATGGAAAGCGGGGAAGTCATGAGGATTTCCCATGTTCCGGACTTCCTTTCCTCGGCAATCATCTTCATGGTAATGGCCGGAACAAGGAATGTGAAAACATAAGGAGTGTACACGAATAAGGGCTCCAAGTCTGCAAAACCATATTCCAACACGGAAGTGTCAGGAAATACCCAAACGATCAAACCCAACGAAACCAAAAAGACCCCAAGGATCAGGTAACCGCTCAGGTTACTGAAAAATCCGTTGACTTCCTTCCAATACAGTGCGCGCATCGGCTTAGCTTTGGGTGATTTGGTGAAAAATAGATTCGAGGTTCTTTTCCTTTAGCTGAATGCTGACGAGTGTCAGATTCCTTTCCTGAAGGATTTGAAGTAATTCTTTTCTTGCAACAGCGGCATCTTTCACCTGAAGCTGAATGGCTTTATTGGAGTTGATAAAAGTGATTTCGCCTATGGGCGCAAACCATTCCAACAAAAGGGTTTCCTCTGTTTCCAATATCAAAACTGATTTGCCTGCTTCGGATTTTAGGTTTTTCAAAAGGTCCGAAGCAACGATTTTCCCTTTGGATATGATGACCACTTTGTCACAGATGGCTTCCACTTCCTGCATGATGTGGGTACTGAGGATCAACGTTTTGTTTGCGCTGATATTTTTGATCAGTTTCCTTATCTCAACAAGTTGGTTGGGATCGAGGCCTGTGGTGGGTTCATCGAGAATAATCACTTCCGGATCATGGATCAGGGCTTTTGCCAAGCCAACCCGCTGTCTGTATCCTTTGGAAAGTTGGGAGATTTTCTTGTGGGCTTCGACTTCCAGTCCGCAAAGCGGAATCAGTTCTTCAATCCTGTTTTTCAGGATATTTCCCTTTAGGCCGTATAGTCCCCCGATAAAATCCAAAAACTCCCGAATGTACATGTCATGGTAAAGTGGATTGTGTTCGGGCAGATAACCGACCAAGCGGCTGACTTCTTTGGGATTCTGAAGGACGGAGAGTCCATTGACAAGGACATCGCCCTGATCGGGCAAAATAAATCCGGTGGCAATTTTCATGGTGGTGGATTTGCCGGCGCCGTTAGGACCCAAAAAACCCAGAACCTCTCCCTTTTCTGCCACAAAAGATACCTCATCCAGCGCCTTTTGGGAACCGTAGGTTTTTGTCAGCCTGTTTACTTCTAATGACATGTGTGGGATTTGGGTGGCTAAATTAATGACTTGTCATGGCTTAATCAAAGTCTATAAACCAAAAAAGGCTTCTAAGAAGCCCCGATGAAAGTGAAATAACCAAAGGTTATTCATCTTTATTGATATTAAACCTTACAGCTGCCAATATAGAAGGCTTTGCGGTAAAATCAAAATTTGGGATTGGTTAATGGGTTAATGGGATAAAAAGTTGGAAGGTTGAAAAGTTATAAGGTTGGGTGAAAGGGTTATTTGGTAATTTGGTTAAAGGTTAATAAGGTCGACAGTCCACGAACTACAGACCACTCCTTCCAGGAGGAGGGAAACCCCGAATTATTGATTCCACTATTTGAAAATATTTATTTTTCAATGAAGCGATGGATTCAAAAACAATATCCTAATATCTTAATATCCCAATATCAAATTCTAGAAAACATAACCTCTTACTTAGGAGATTTAATCCTCAAAATTCACATTAATAAAGCTGGCAATGCCAAACCGGAATCCTCCTCTTTGGTAATTGCTGTTTTCGAAGCCGGCACCCATTTCTACCCTGAAGATCCTGAAGAGATTATCTAAAGAGTAACCGACTTCCCAATAATGGGGGGAATTCTGGGTTTTGAGGTAATTGAAAAATATATTTTCTCTCACACCTGAAAACCGCAACATCGGTAACTGGGTCAGCAAAAACTTCCTGAACTGGTAATGTACAATCCCGCTGACATACTGGGTCTGGGTGCTATATTGGTAGTAATCCAAAAACCTGTAATTGGCCGCCACTCCCATATTGGCAAAGATGGTTCTGTTACCGCCAAAATGTTTGAAATCCATGAAATACACTCGGTCATTGTTTAAGAATGCCCCAGCATTGACATTGAAATCCAATTTGCCGCTCACCCCAAAATTGAAGAAATGCTCAATACTTGCCTCCACAAAATCAAATTTGGAAGCCATAGGATTGTTGAAAACTCCCGGAATTGCTTTGGTATACCGGAAATTGACTAAAGGGGCAGATTCGTACAATGGGTTTTTTCTGCCATTTCTGACATAGTATTTCAATCCAGGACGCCATTCAAGGTTATTGGTCCAGATCAAGGCGTGATGGTTTTCAAATGCTATGGGATCTGCTTCGATATTGACAGGACGGTTTGGCGTATATTCCCGTTCAGCCCGCTTCCAAAGGCTGACATCAGAATTATTGAACAATTCCCTTCGGTAAGCATAAGTTACATTGGTGCGGAAAGTGACGGCATCTGTAAACCTATGGCTATAATATCCTTTCAGAAATGATTGCTCGTAAAGCTTCATGTAATTTTGCCTGAAAAGCAGAGAATAAGCCATGTTGACTTGCTCGGAAATGGGGTTATCACCATTGAACTGGAAGATATATTGTCCTCCCGTCAACCCAACCGTATATCCCGGCCTGCCTTTGTTGACCGACCTACGGATATCAAGCGTTCCATAGAGTTGGTCGCTGGAAAAACCATATCGTACTTCAGGTCTGAAATTCCACGTCCGGCGATGCATCGTCACTGAATCTGCCATTTTGGTACTTTTTTCAATCCTATAAAAGCCCGAAAGTCCGAATTTGAAACCTTCCACCGTGTTGAAGGAGATTTTTGTCAGGTTGGTGTGAAAACCTGCCGACCTGCCTTTGCCGAAGGAATAGGATCCTCCCGTCAGGATTTCTCCAGGCTTGAATCCTCGTCTAGCCTTTTTGGCAACGCTGTCCACCTCACTGACTTTGGCGGCTTCAACCACTGCCAAGCTATCATCCCTTTGGTAGCCCCGGATTTCTTTTTCAGTCAACTTCACCGGACGGATACTGTCCCAATAGCTCAAATCTCTTTTTTTTGCCAAAGAATCGATGGTATAATTCCTGTTTGAAACTACCTCCGCTTCTTTGCTTTGTTTTAATTCTTCTTTTTCATATTCATTGACAAGCTTCCTGAAATCTTTTCGTGTCATTTTATCCGCTTGGGCCATTTGCTCCAAACTTGACACGCTTTTTTTGAAAGCAGTGACATCCTTTGGTACTTCTGTGACTTTCTCGTCAATGATTTCTGTCTCGGCAATCATGTCAGGGTTGAGTGTCACTTTGTAGTCGCGGGTGGAAGCTAGGTATTTGTATTCCCCTGCAAAACCAAAAAACTTCCCTCCAAAAGTATAGGTATGGGTCGAAGGCATCCAGACATTCTCGGCAACAGGCTGGTAAATCTGCTTGACTCCAATAGAAAACCCAAGCAAAGATGTCGTCAGATCCAGGGAGTGAATAGCCCAAAGGTCTTCAATAATATAGATGTACCCTTCAAAAACCCTCTCCCCTCTTGACCTTGGCGTCACTTTGATCCTATTGATCATGACGCCGTTTTCTACAAAAGAACCTTCATATTTGAATTGGTAGTAGGCAAAGGCAGATGGTGCAAGGGGAGTTACTGCCTCATTGATTTTGGCATTGTAAAAGCTTGTAGCAATGTATGGTGCGGGGGAAGTGGAATTGTTTTCTCCGTTGGTGCGGATGCTGATAACTTTCTCCTCCACTGTATTGGGTTGCTTGAAGGTGATCTGCGAAACGGACTCTGTGGTGTAGGCCTCATTAAGTTTGACGCCTTCTTTTTCCATTTCTTTTTTCATGAAAAATGGAACATCTGTCAATTGGCCTGTACCTTTGAGGTAAACCATCATACTGTATTCCTGAACCTGAAGCCTGTGAAATTTAGCTTTTGAGATAGCTTTCCGCATAATAGTCAAAGCCGGATCTTCCTGCTTGGTCTTGACTGTGACTTCCTGTAAAGCATAGACCTGCTCATCCAATTCGAAATTCAATTCCACCCAATCCTCCAAAACGACTACTGTTTTGACTTCAGAGGCAAAGCCCAAGTATTGGGCTAGTACATCATAAACCCCTTTTTTGAGGCGGAATTCATATTCCCCATTTTGGTTGGTCGGAACGCCGTCTCCTAGGTTCCGGACGTAGATGGAAGCAAACGGAAGCACTTCCCCGGATTTTGAAGTGACTTTCCCTCTGATCCCTTGGGCATTGCCCTCGATTATAAAAGCGAGGAGGAAAAAACACAAAAAGATTGGTTTTAAAAATCGTTTGGTAAGGCTCATGGTTGTGGTAGTCAATGGTGTTGGAAAAATAATATTTAATGTTCTAACGAGCCAATTTTATTGTGGTTGTTGACAAAAATTAACGATAGATAAAGGTATTTAAGGATAATTGAGAAACCGATAAAAGTTAAATAAATACCAAATAGGTAGGATCAGTAATCAATTGACCGGAATTTCAAACACCCGGTAAAATGGCAAGCCATCACTGCTGATGCCTTCAATTTTCAGCAGCATATTTTTGGTAGACTTGGGGATATTGACCGAAAAATTAAATGTTTCATTCTCCGAATCTGTTTGGGCTGCGGGATTCCAATAAATTGTAGGCCGGGATTCGGGAATATCGGAACCAACTTTTTGAACAGGGAATTCTTTGACAGGAGTATATCCTCTCATTTTAAAAATTTGAAATTCATCGCTGTTGAAAACCCTGTCGGCATTTTCTTGATTCCGACTTCCCTTTTTTGTTTTGACCATAATGACTCCTGCAAATCCTGCCATTCCAAATTGTGCCGCATTAAATGTATAGACCTCGACAGATTCAACTTCTGCTGCTATAAAAGTCCTCAAAACATCATTGGTCGTCTCACCTGCATCGGTAAAATACCTGTTGCCATCAATGATCAGAAGCGGTTCTCCTGCATTGAGACCCCAATTGTAATTGCCCATTCCTCCACCGGGCATGTTCATGGATACAATGCCATCCAAAGTAAGTTGAGGGAATCTGTCCAAAAACTCAGATCCTATACTCCGGTCTCCGGGTCCATATCCATAGTTTTTGTCCTCCAAGGTTTCCTTTTTCTGATCTTCCAAAACAAATTCCTCCAACTCAAAGTAATCTCCATCCAAAATATCAAGTTGCCCCATTTTGGATTTTGACCGAGTTTCCAATTGAAGCTTAGGCAAATCCGCACTCACCGACGGCCTTATTTTTTCAGAGATCGACACCTCTCCAAATGACTTTCGGTTAATGTTCAAAGCAGCAATAGCAACTTCTGCCGAATCAGTAAATGAAAGTCCTGTTGCCCAGAAATATCCGGTTGAATCAGATTTTATAATCCCAAAATCTTCCATCTCTCCCAAAACAACAGTCAGTGGCACTGCGAGCGGTTTGTTTTTTTTGTCCGAAAAGTAGCCTTCCAGTGAAATCCCAAATTCTATATTGTGTTTTTCCTCCGGAAAATCATACTCTGCGAGTTCAGTTCCTATCCAGTCTATTGCTGTTTCAATGGTATGTTGCTCTCCGATGAAAGTGGCCAAATCCGCATCAATCAGTGAAATACTGAAATTGCCTTCTAATAAAGTACTGTCGGAATCCAAGATGGAAAGACCTATTGAAGCCTTGTTGGAAAGTTCTTCTCTTGTAATTTCAGTATCCAATTTCAGGTAAATATCCTCAAGACTTTGATCATAGGTCAGAATTCCCTCTGATGTCAATACTTCCCTATCCTCACTAATGAGAGGCAGCGGTTTATAAAAGAAATCCGTCTCTGGAAAATTTCTCATCCAATTGGTATATGCCCTTATGGTATAATTTCCTGGTGTGATTCCCGCAGGCAGCTGAAGTTGTCCTTTTGCTAATCCCATTGCAATCGGGAAACTTTCTATCAATACCGACTCTTTATTGTCATTAAGAAGCTCAACATACAAAACCCTGCTAAGCGAATCTTGAAAAATTGAGTTTTGATAAATCATTCTAGAAGAAAACCAGACTGTTTCTCCCGGTGAATAGTAGGGTTTGTTAAATGTCAGATAGGGTTTTTCACGGAGGTTGTTCCATTTATCTCGGTCTATCTGACTGCTGTCCACCTCAGCCAACAACTTCAAGTCTTCCAGATCCGGTCTGAAATCATGAGGCAAAGACCTTGCAACACGCTCCCTTGCTACATATCCAGAAAGAATCAACTCCCTTGGATCCATCAAGACACCATTGGCATCCACTTCAAATCTACAGTTAGGCGCATTGATCCAAGAGATGGGATGAGATCTATTTGTGTAATAAGTGCTAGGCCAGTATTTTTTGGTAAAATGCACTTCTACATTTCCCGGCCATTCCATTATGAAATTTCCATTTGGCAAAATTGCAGTTACCAAGGAATCCAAAGGAAGTGGCAAAAGTGAACTGCCTATCTCCTGATCAAAATCATTGGTCCGCTGTGTCGATGCAATATTTTGCACTATAAATGCTTCAAAACCTTGACTATCGGCTTCATTGCGTACCAACGAATACAAAAGGTGTCTCATTGACCCAAAAAAAGCCGAATTCCGGCTTTCATTCCAATTCTGTTCATCTGCATTTGGCGGAGTTTCTATTTCCCCAAAATTGACAAGACCATAATATTGGAAGCCATTCTTTGTCTGAAGGTATTCCTGAAGGTGATAGTCAATCTCATAGCCAAGTGCTCTGTTTGCCACTGTGATGGGTTCCGAAGAACTTGCAGCAAGATATCTGCCCAATCCCTCTGCTTTTCCTTCCTCAAAGTCGATGACCCAAGGATTGAGTATTTCATTCTTTTTGAAAAAAGGGTCATCCGGTACAGCGAGAAAAACCCGCTCAAATTTGCGCAGATTCCTTTCCCAAGCTTTGTCCCTTTTGGCAGAAAGAGAGACTTCGTCAAGTTGGTCCTCTTTTGGAGTCAGTTCAAAATTGACAGTAACCTGATTTCTCCCGCCAAAAGCAACCTTCCTGTACTTTGTAAAATACCCTATGAAAGAAGCCACAACTTCGGGATTTTGGGGCAGGGAACCACTGATTTTAAAATTCCCGTCGATATCAGTGGTGCTTCCCAAAGTGGTATTGTTGATAAAAACATTGGCAAAAGGAAGGGCTTCACCGGTCTTTTCATCCACTACCTTGCCTGATATTACCTGCGCTTCCAAAAAACCATAAACTATCATACCCAAGATAAGAAGGGTCAATTTTGCTAGCTTATTTGGAAAAGCAAATTTCATAATCATTCAAGATGGAGTTTTGGAGACTCAAAGGAAGAGTTTGAAAGATAAAAAAATCCATAATATCTCCACCCGAATAATTTAATTTAGAAGGGAACTTTAGAAAATAGACCAATATTTTTATTGAAATCGGCGTATTTGGGTCATTTTCATAATCAGCATGGACTTGATTTTGGGATAAATGAATATGTCAGCTTACAATTTCAGTTGACCGGAATTTGAAAAATCCGGTAAAAAGGTAAACCGTCGCCACTCATGCCTTCAATCCTCAAAATCATGTTTTGGGTTGACTTTGGAAGATTGACTGAGAAAGTAAAGGTTTCATTGTCCCTATCTGTTTTGACATTAGGATTCCAATAAAGTGATGGTCTAGACTCGGGGATTTCAGATTCAGCCTTTTGAACGGTGAATTCCACGACAGGAGTAAACCCTCTTATTTTAAATATTTGAAATTCTTCACTGTTGAAAACCTGATTAGAACCCTGAGGATCCTTTGATCCTTTTTTGGTATTTACCATGATGACTCCTGCAAATCCCGCCATGCCAAACTGGGCAGCATTGAAAGTATAGACTTCAATGGATTCAACTTCAGCAGCTATGTAAGTTTTTAAAACCGACATCGTAGATTCTCGGCTATCCGAAAAATAACGTACGCCGTCAATGATTAAAAGTGGTTCTCCGGCATCAAGTCCCCAATTAAAATTACCCAATCCACCTCCCTGCATGTTCATTCCGACAATTACATCAAGTGTTTGCTCCGGAAATTTCTCCAAAAAATCAGGACCTATACTCCTATCTCCTTCACCATAACCATAGTTTTTTTCCTCCATGGTTTGCTTTTTTTCCCCTTCAAAGAGGAACTCCTCCAACTCAACATATTTTCCATCAAAAATATCAAGCTTTCCAATTGTGGATTTTGGCCTGGTTTCAAATTGAAGTTTGGGCAAATTGACCAAAACCTCCGGCCTCAAAGGCTCAATGAGGGAAATGTTTCCAAATGATTTCTTTCTCTGGTTTAAAGCCGCTATCGCAACCTCAGCCGAATCGGTAAACAAAAGCCCTGTCCCCCAAAAATAACCTGATGTATCAGACTTAATCACACCAAAATCTTCCATCTGTCCTAGTACCACTGTCAATGGAACGGACAATGGTTTTCCTTCTCTGTCTGAAAAAATACCTTCCACAGAAATCCCATATTCAATGTCGTATTTTTCCTCAGGAAATTCATAATCGCCAAGCTCAGATCCAATCCAGTTTATTTCAGTTTCTATCGTATTTTCTTCCCCGATAAACTTTGCCAAATCCGCATCGATCAGGGAAATACTGAAATCCGAATCCACAAAAGAACTGTCTATATCCAAAACCGAAATATTGATGTTGGCCTTATTGAAGAGCTCTTCATGGGTAAAGTCAGTTTTCAACGCAATGGAAATTTCCTCCCCTTCCTGGTCGGAAGGAATTACGCCTGTGGAGGAAATAACTTCGCGGTCAGCTGAAATCAAGGGTAATGGCTTGTAAAAGTAATCTGACTCAGGATAGTACCTCATCCAATTGGTGTAGGCACGGACGGTATAATTTCCTGCTTTGAGGTCAGGCCCTAATTGAAGCTGCCCTTTTGACATACCTTCCCTAATCTCAAAAGTTTCCTGAATCACCAATTCTTTCTTTTCATTGATCAAGTCAACATAAAGTACCCGGCTCATAGAATCTACCAAAAACTGGTTTTGGTAAATCATCCGGGCATTAAACCATGCAGTCTCACCAGGTGTATAATAGGATTTATTGAAAGTCAGGTAGGGTTTTTCCCGAAGTGAATTCCATCTTGTTTGACCCAAAAGCGCGCTGTCAATTTCAGAAAAGAGAGTAAGTTGATCCTTGGTAGGGACGAAATCATGTGGTAAAAATCTACCCACTCTATGTCTTCCCATAAATCCTGAAAAAATGATCTGCCTTGGATCGGTCGGAATCCCATTGGCATCAAATTCAAAATAGCATGTAGGAGACGTGATCCAACTGAGCGGATAATACACTCTAGTGTAGTAATCGTTTGCCCAAGCCTTCTTTCTGAAATGAATTTCTACTCTGTCAGGCCAATAAAGACCAAAATTCCCATTGGGAAGTGTGTCAATTTTTAAGGAATCAAAGGGAAGTTTTTTGATGGAATTTCCCAATTCCTCATGGAATACATTCGTTCTCGTTTTTGGTGGAAAGCTATCTACCAGATATAGCCTGTATCCTTGTCTGTCCGCTTCATTATGGAGAAATGAATGTAGGAAATGGCGTAAGGATCCGAAATAAGTGGAGTTTCTTTGATCTTCCCAGGATTTCTTTTTTTCGGTGGAGACCGAATCTATTTCATGAAAATTGACCAAACCAAAGTATTGGAAACCGTCCCGTGTCTGGATAAATTCCCGTAAATGGTAATCCAAATTATACCCCAAACCCAAATTCGAAACTTTGAGTGGCTCCGAAGCACTGGCCAACAGGTATTTTGACCCACGGGTTTTACCTTCTTCAAAATCAATAACCCAAGGGTTGAGGATTTCATTCATTTTGAAAAATGGATCATTTGGAACCGCCAAAAAAACCCGCTTGAATTTTTTAAGATTTCTTTCCCATCTTTTATCACGTCTTGCTTTTAGCATTACTTCATCTAATTGGGATTCCTTAGAAGCCAATTGAAAATTGACAACAATTTGAATTCTATTCCCAAATGAAATTTTTCTATATTTGGTAGTGTAACCGACAAAGGATGCTACGACTTCGGGGTTTTGGGGTAGGGATCCACTGATTTTAAAATCCCCATTGATATCAGTCGTACTTCCCAAAGTTGTATTGTTGATAAAAACATTGGCAAAAGGAAGAGGCTCTCCTGTCTTCTCATCTGTGATTTTCCCGACAATTACTTGGGTTTTTGCCAAAAGGGGGAGCAATAAAAAAACAACAAACAAGTTTGCCTTCATCAATCTTAATAGCCAAACAGAATCTTTTGTCACTTTATTGTCTTTTCTGGTACTCAAAAGAAGAAACTCTAAGATAAAAAAAACCATAATATCCCCACACGAAAAGTTTAATTTACCGAAGCTCAATTAATGATATAGAAAGATATTAATAATTGATTTATACGCATTTCGCCGATTTTTAAAAAAAAGAGCTGAAAAGTCCGCCTAACGAAAAATCCTTATTTATCACAAAAAGGTGAAATAAAAGCATAAATTTACTTGCCTGTAAAACCTATAACCACGATTCAAGTGTCATCAAAAGACCAATATATTTTTTCAAATCCAACCGCTGGAAAAAGTAAATTAAAAAGAGGGATTTACTTTGGACTCACTGTTCTGATCTGGTTGGCATTAAGCATTCCACATCTCTTGGCACAGACTGAATTTACCGAGATAAGGTTTGACCAAAAAAATGCAGAAAAGAGGGCGAAATATTTTGTGACAGGGAAAGTAACCCAACTGGAAACTGGGGAGCCAATTTCAGGAGTTTCGATCCACATCGATGGTTTTTTTGCAGGCAACAACACGGACAATATCGGGCAATATGTCCTTTCCTTGGATTCAGGGCGGCATAGGATTGTTTTTCGCCAATTTGGAAAAAGGCCGGTGCATTATCTCATCCAACTCTTTGGAGACGGACAATTGGACATTGAGCTAGTCAACCTTGATTTTGAACTTGAAGCTTTTACAGTGGAAGCGGAGGAGAGAGACAGAAACATCCGTAGTCCAATCACCGGAGTGACCAAGATGAACATCAATGACATCAAACTTGTGCCTGCGTTTATGGGAGAACCGGATGTATTCAATGTTTTACAATCCATGCCCGGCGTGACTTCGGTGGGTGAAGGTTCGGCTGGAATGAATATCCGAGGCGGTCAGGCAGACCAAAACCTGATCATGATGAATGAGACCATTGTCCTGAGCAACAGTCACGCTTTGGGCTTTTTGTCTTCTTTCAACGGAGATGCACTCCAAAACTTTACTTTATACAAAGGTGCAGTACCGAGTTATTTTGGCGGGCGGAGTTCTTCAGCATTGAATATAGAGATGCGGAAGGGAAACAAAGAAAATTGGAAAGGAAGTGCCTCGCTTGGTACTGCTTTGAGTAAAATCATGGTAGAAGGTCCCATTGTGCCTGAAAAGACCTCTATGATTTTTGCATCAAGACTTTCCAATGCCAATTGGCTATTGGACAAAGCCAAAGAAGTAGACGTTCAAAACAGCAAAATCAACTTTCATGATATCTACCTAGGAGTCAACCATCAGTTTTCTCCCAAAAACAGCTTGGATTTCAACCTGCTCAATACCGGGGATTATTTCAGATTTTCTGATCAATTTGGATTTGAATGGGACAACCTCGTCGGATCACTGACCAGTCGAAATCTCCTTACAGACGATCTTTCTTTGGTAGGGATGGTGGCTTACGGTTCATTTAACAATGGATTTTTTGAGCCTTCCACAATCGATCCCTCCAAAATCGAAAATGGCCTTTACTACTTTCAAGGGAAAATAACGGGATTATTGACCTTGGAAAAAGTTGACATCAACTTCGGAGCGGAAGGAATACAATACCATATGAGGCCTGAATTTCTAAGGCCGCTTACATCCGAATCAGGAATCGAAGCCGAAACAGTTCAAAAAGAAAGGGGCATGGAATACGCACCTTTTATTTCTGCAGATTGGAATCCGACAGAGAACCTTTCTTTTTCAGGAGGAATCAGGTATTCAAATTATGTACAGCAAGGACCTGATTCGATATTTAGGTATGAGGAAGGTGTTCCCATCTCAAGACTGACCATAACTGGCGTCGATTTTATAGAAAGTGGAAAAGTGGTGAAATATAACGGATTTGAACCGAGATTTTCGTTCAGATGGACTTTTGATAAGGTCAATTCCATCAAAGGTGGCTATTCGGTCATGAACCAATACCTGCAAACTATTTCAAATGCAACAGGTCCCACACCTATAGACCTTTGGCAGTTGAGCACAACATATATCAAGCCTCAAAGATCACACAATGCTTCTTTGGGATTTTTTAGAAATTTCAAAGAAGATGAATGGTCAACTTCGTTGGAGGGTTTTTACAGAACCACAGCCAATCAGTTGGAATATCGTGATTTTGCAGACCTCTTTTTAAATCCGCATATTGAAACTGAATTGATCCAAGGGGAAGGACTTGCCTACGGTGCTGAGCTTTTGATCCAAAAAAACAGCGGGGGCATCACAGGTTGGCTTGCGTATACCTTTAGCAGATCACTGATCCGTACTATTTCTGAATTTCCCGAGATCCAAGTCAATCAGGGAAACTGGTTTGCAACCAATTTTGACAAACCCCATAATATCTCTCTTGTCACTAACTTCCACATCGGAAGAGGAAGAACTTTCAACACCAACATCAATTTTTCATCCGGAAGGCCCGTTACCGGTCTTTCTTCCAATTATGTCATCGGGGGCATTTTTGTTCCAAATTTTGGAAATAGAAATGAATTCAGGATTCCTAATTATTTCAGAATTGACTTTTCTTATCTCACCAATGGCTTTGTGAGAACATGGGATGACAAGATCAATTTCAGCGTTTATAATCTGACCGGAAGAAGAAACGCTTATTCTGTTTTCTTCCAAAGGGAAGGGAGAGGACAACGTCTGGTCCCCTATCAGATTTCGATTTTGGGTTCGGCTTTCCCATCTTTCACCTATACAGTCTCTTTTGGAAAATGATTTCACAACTCAAAATAATCATCCGACTGTTTTTGGCATTTTTTCTTTGCCTTTTTTTACCTGCTTCTTGTATTGACAAACTTGATTTTGTAGGAGATACACAAGAAGGCCAATTGGTAATCTATGGGTTATTGACAAATATCGTAGAAAGGCAGGTGGTCAATGTCAGCAGGACGTCGGCTTTTGGCCTTGGACCAACCGGAGTACAGAATGCTGAAGTTTCATTATTGACATCTTCAGGTGAAAGATACAGCTACATTCTCAGAGGGATTGGAGAGTATGTTTTGGAAGGGTTTGGTGCTTCAGAGGATGAAAGTTATGCCATAGAAGTAACTGTTGATCAGAAAGTCTACCGATCAAGATTTGAAAAAATGCCGAAAATGCTTGCAGAAGATGTGCTCAGTTTTGAATTTAAAAATGAACCTTTCAGGACCGAATCACCGGAATCGGTATTTACCGTTTATTCAGAGACAACTCTGCCTTCCTCTCAGGATCCTATTTATTTGAGATGGATGCTCGAGGAGACGTACATTTGGCCTTTGACCTATTTGCCAGGAACAGGATTTCCACCTCCACCTCCACCCCCATGTTTTATTTCAGATGTCATAGAACCCAATAGGCTCAACCTTTTTGATGGTTCTAGTACCAATACAAGAAAAGGGAATTTTGTATTGGGCAAAAGAAAGGTGGACAATTCCTTTCTGTATCCTTTTTTTGTGAGCGTCAAACAATTAAGCATCAACCGGGAAGCATATGAATATTGGGGAAAAATCAGAATTGTAGTCAATAACCGAGGTTCCCTTTTTGATACGCCCCCTGCCCCTGTTTTTGGAAACATATCCAATGTGGAAGACCGGGAAGAAACAGTTTTGGGGTATTTTGAGGTGGCAAAAACAAAGGTAACCAGAATCTACACCACAAGGGCCGATGTCCCGTTTTACCTAGTCGATCCTTGTCAGTATTTTCCCAATAAACCTGATGACTCCTACGCATCTGAATGTAAAAGCTGTGAGGCTAGAGCTCAGGGAAGAAGGTGGACAAATGATGCACCGGTTTGGTGGAAATTTGACTAGGAAATATTGAAATCCGATAGTTGGATTAGGAAGTTCAATGAGTGGAGTACCAAATGAAAAGTTTAAAAAAATATAAGATTACTAGCATTTTGATATGTGCGATTCTTCATTCGTTCATTTACACTTCCTGCATTGATAGGTTGGATTTCATTGGAACAACTGAAGAAGGCCAATTGGTAATTTATGGTTTGCTGACTGACAGTGGAGAAAAACAGATTGTTACCATAAGTCGGACTTCTCTGCTAGGTTTAGCTCCAAAAGGAGTTCCGGGTGCTGAGGTTTTCCTTCTAACGGACTCTGGTGAAAAAATCCGTTATTTTGATATTGGAAATGGAGTATATGAGCTAATCAACTATAAGGTAAATGATGGAAAGCGCTATTCCTTAGAAGTTATTTTTGAAAATAACACTTACCGATCTTCTTTCGAATCTTTGCCCAAAGCCACCGGAGAGGACAACCTTAGCTTTACATTTAAAAATGAACCTTTCAATAATGAAAGTCCTGAACCGGTATTTACTGTAAGTACAGAATGCACATTCCCCGAAACTCCAGAACCGATTTTTATAAGATGGTTAGTCGAAGAGACATATCTTTGGGAAAGGATCTGGCTACCATGTGTCGGTTGGTGTCCGCCTCCTCCTCCAAATTGTTTTATTTCAGATTTGATTGAGCCCAACAGACTTAATTTATTCGATGGGTCAAATACCGGTACACGAAATACATCCCTTGTCCTAGGCAAAAGGCAGGTAGACAATTCATTTATTTCAATTTTCTTTGTTTCGGTCCGGCAGCTAAGTATCAACAGGGAGGCCTTTATTTATTGGGAAAAAATCAAAATCGCGGTCTCAAACCAAGGCTCGCTTTTTGACATTCCGCCTGCCCCGGTGTTTGGAAATATATATAATGCAGCTAATCCAAATGAAAGGGTATTGGGCTATTTTGAGGTTGCTAAGGAAAAAATAACCCGAATTTCCACAAATAGAGGTGATGTTCCGTTTTTCTTAAATAGACCTTGTGAATTTATCGTCGGAAAGCCGGCTTCAGAGTACACTGCTGAGTGTATCGAATGTGATGAAAGGGCCAGAGGAAAAAAGTGGACTACAATCGAGCCTCCATGGTGGAATGAAAACTAAAGCTAAATTGGAAAAATTCTGAATTTTTTGACTTTGAAAATTAAGATGAGAAAAATTATCTATGGTTTTAAGTTATTGCTGACGTTGAGTTCTATTTTGATCCCAACAGTGTCTTGCATTGACAGACTTGATTTTTGGCAAGAAACAGTAGAAGGACAGTTAATTATTTATGGATTATTTACAGATAGTGAGGATATCCATACTGTCAAAATCAGTACTTCGGCACCATTTGGCTTCCGACCCAAAGGCGTCTCCAACGCTGAAGTATATTTGATCATATCTGGAGAAGAAAAAAAAGCATACACCAATACCGGTAATGGTGTATATGAGTTACATGGATTAAAAGCTGAAGAAGGCCAAAGCTATGCATTGGAAGTTGAGTTGGAAGGCTCGGTTTACAAGTCAAAATTTCAGGAAATCCCAAAACATGTCGGTATAGATAGCTTAAGTTATAAAGTGGCATATGAGCCATTTAAGACTTCCTTGGATGAGCATGTTTTTAAAGTTTACACCAATTCAAAGTTACCGGAAACTTCGGAACAACTATTTATTAGGTGGATTGTAGAGGAAGCCCATTATTGGCAGTTGTTGTGGATTCCTCCCGGGGTTCCGCTACCTCCACCTTGTTTTATTTTTGATGTGATGGACCCTACCAAAGTAAATTTATTTGATGGAACTGCCACAAATAGCCGAAGTACAGAAAAACTTCTAGCTACCAGGAAGATAAACAATGCCTTTTTGTTTCCATTTTTCGTGACAGTCAAGCAGCTTAGTGTCAACAGGGAATCATTTGAATATTGGCAAAAAATAGAAATCGTTATCAATAATCAAGGTTCTCTATTTGATATTCCACCTGCACGTGTTTTGGGAAACATTGTGAATACAGATAATCCAAATGAGAATGTGCTCGGCTATTTTGAGGTTGCGAAATCCTCTGTTTCGAGGTTTTATGTCACTTCGGAGATTTCACCCATCTACCTCCAGCCTATTTGCGAATACATTCAAGGAAAACCTTCAAATCTGTATTCTTCAGAGTGCCTTAGTTGTGAAGGCCGGGCGGCAGGACGGGATTGGACAAGCATAAGGCCCAGTTGGTGGGTTTACGATTGACCTGACAATTCAACATTGAAACCTATTGGCATTTTTCATTCAAATTGGATTTCCTGTCATATTATCTGTCAATCTGACACAGAAAACTTTGTTTTTATGCTTGGCACATGAGTTGTCTAATAGCTTTCAAATCAAAGTTGTAATCAATAAATATTAAAATATAAAATCATGGGAAAAATCATAGGTATAGACTTAGGTACCACCAACTCCTGCGTAGCGGTAATGGAAGGTAACGAACCAGTGGTCATCCAAAACAGCGAAGGAAGAAGAACCACGCCATCCATCGTGGCTTTCCTCGACAATGGAAACGGAGAAAGGAAAGTAGGTGACCCTGCAAAACGTCAGGCCATTACTAACCCCTCAAACACCATTTCCTCAGTAAAGAGGTTTATGGGTAAAAAATTCTCTGAAATTTCTGAAGAGAAAAAGCATGCTTCTTATAAAGTAGAAAAAGGGACAAATGATACTGTCGTAGTCAAAATCGGAGACAGATCTTATACTCCGCAAGAATTATCTGCCATGATCCTTCAGAAAATGAAGAGTACTGCTGAGGATTTCTTGGGACAAACTGTCACAGAAGCTGTCATTACAGTGCCGGCCTATTTCAACGATGCTGAGCGTCAAGCTACCAAAGAAGCAGGGCAGATTGCAGGCCTTGAGGTAAAAAGGATCATCAATGAGCCCACCGCTGCTGCTTTGGCATACGGTATGGACAAGAAAAATCAGGATATGAAAATCGCAGTGTATGACCTTGGTGGCGGTACATTCGATATTTCGGTTCTTGAATTGGGTGATGGTGTATTTGAAGTAAAATCAACCAACGGTGACGTTCACCTAGGTGGTGATGACTTCGACCAAAAGATCATCAACTGGCTTGCTGAAGAATTTCAGTCAGAAGAGCAAATCGATTTGAGAAAAGATCCAATGGCACTTCAGAGATTGAAAGAAGCTGCTGAAAAAGCCAAGATCGAACTTTCAAGTTCGGCTTCTACTGAAATCAATCTTCCTTATATCACTGCAACCCAAACAGGTCCAAAGCACTTGGTAAGAACCTTGAGTAGGGCAAAGTTTGAGCAGCTTACTGCTGATTTGGTAAAAAGGTCAATGGATCCCTGCAAAAAAGCTTTAGCCGATGCAGGACTTAATCCATCAGATATTGATGAGGTGATCTTGGTAGGTGGTTCTACAAGAATTCCAAAAATCCAGGAAGAAGTAGAGAAGTTCTTTGGCAAGAAACCTTCTAAAGGAGTGAATCCTGATGAAGTAGTAGCCATAGGTGCTGCCATCCAAGGCGGTGTATTGACAGGTGAAGTGAAAGATGTATTGTTGCTTGATGTGACACCACTTTCATTGGGAATCGAGACTATGGGCGGTGTATTTACCAAACTGATCGAATCCAATACCACAATTCCTACTAAAAAATCTGAAGTTTTCTCAACCGCTGCAGACAACCAACCTGCTGTTGATATCCACGTGCTTCAAGGTGAAAGAGCTTTAGCCAAAGATAACAGGTCTATCGGAAGGTTCCAACTGAGCGATATTCCACCTGCACCAAGAGGTATTCCCCAGATCGAAGTTACATTCGATATAGATGCCAACGGTATACTCAACGTCTCTGCAAAAGACAAAGGAACTGGTAAAGAGCAAAAAATAAAAATCGAGGCTTCTTCCGGTTTATCTCAGGATGATATCGAAAGAATGAAGCGCGAAGCTGAAGCCAACGCCGCAACTGATAAAGCTGAAAAAGAAAAAATCGAAAAATTGAACCAAGCTGACAGTCAGATTTTCCAAACAGAAAAGCAACTGAAAGAATATGGTGACAAGCTTTCTGATGGAAATAAAGCAAATATCAGTGCAGCTTTGGAAGGATTGAAATCTGCTCATGCTTCAAAAGACCTTGCAAGTATCGAGTCTGCGTCTGAAGCATTGAATAAAGCTTGGGAAGCAGCTTCACAGGAAATATATAATGCCACTAATGCCACCCAAGGTGCAGGTGCACAGCCTGGGCCTGATGCCAATGCAGGAGAAGGTGCATCAAATGCCGGCGATAGTGTTTCAGATGTAGATTACGAAGAAGTCTCTGAGGACAAAAAGTAATCCTTAAATAACTCAGAAATGGGACGGCATCTGTATGAAAGTATGGATGCCGTTGTTTTTTGATTATACATTCTTGTTTGCTTGATTGTCTTTTATAATACAATGTTTATTTCATTCCTACTACATGCAACTCACCCCAGATAATAAACTCAAGAAACTTATCATTGTAGGCGATAGGGTTTTGATCAAACTCAAAAAAGCTGACGAAAGGACATCCTCCGGACTATATCTTCCCCCGGGAGTTCAGGAAAAAGAAAAGGTACAGCAAGGCTATATCATCAAGACCGGACCGGGATATCCGATCCCAATGCCTACTGAAGACAGGGAACCTTGGATGGATATCGAAGAAAAAATCCGATATATCCCACTTCAGGCAAAAGAAGGGGACTTGGCCATTTTTTTATTGAATGGCGCCTATGAAGTCATTTATGAAGGCGATAAATATTTCATTGTACCTCAGCATTCAATACTTATGCTTGAAAGAGAAGAAGAACTTTAAGTATTTCAAATATTTAGATTTCAAATAACTTCAAAAATGGGAAAATAAAAAAGGACGTCGAAATACGTCCTTTTTTATTTTCAAACTGTATTATGAATCAATCATTCTTCCAAGGTTGTCTGTTTTTAGCTTTTGGTCCAAATTCTCTTTCTTCAGTGACGGGTCTTGAAACCAACTCAACCTTTTGAGAATCTTGCTCCCAAGCCTTAGCATTCTTGAATGCAGGTCCTTGTTTTTCGTTTGGTGTCACATTGACCATGGCGGTAGTTTTTTTGGAATTATCCTTCCAAGGTTTATAATTTTTGGCAGCCGGTCCTTGAAGATCCTTAAATGCCTGAGCGTTTGATACAAATATTGTGAAGAAAAACGCAAGGATAAATAATGGTAACTTTTTCATATTAAAGCGATTTGGGTTTTCTAATTTTCAGTAATATATACGAGAAATTAAAAAATTGTTTGTCCAAAACAGACTTTTATATGTTTTATAGGTTAAAAATAAAAATTTTATACTGTTTATAAATATATCAAAATAGTAAAAATGGATGTTTTTTAACCCTACATAAACCCGAAAAAACATTTTTTTTCAAAAATTACTATCAAAACTACCGATGAGATTGGAATAAATACCAAAAAAAATAAAACCTGCTTTCATTTTGAATGAATGCAGGTTTGGAAAAAAATTTTAAAATTATCCCGATTAAAAAGAAAATACTGCTGCCAAAAGGAATGATGAAAGATTTTTTGAAGGGTCTAGAGAATTGTTAAGGAATGTGTCCTCGGAGGTAGTATCCACCCTCAATTCAGGTATAAGAGTAAAATTTTTGGAAACCTTGACATTACCGGTCAAAGTAAGGGCAAAAACATTTCCATCGCCATCGCTGTTCAAGCCAACAGCGCCATCAATACCCGTATTGAATACTGAGAAATATTCACCTCTTGCCCCAAGTCTGAATTTATCTGAAACCTGTGACTGAAGGTACAAAGCTACCCCATAGAATCCTGAAGCATCGCCATCTACATCTTCAACATCATCTGGGCCTGAAACAATCTCTCCGGATGCTATTGTATTGTAAGTAGCGTTCACTCCTAGATAAAATTTCTCTGTCAAATTCAGACCTGAAGTCAAATCTACCTGAAATGTCTTTCCTGCAGATACCTGACCAATATTTAGAGGAAAGTCCAAATCAAAAGTACCATCTTGGTCTCCATATAGGAAATTCAGGTAGGTATTTCCCATTTCTCCTGCATAGCCTAATTGTGCTCCAAATGTATAACTCTCCAAATCATTGAATTCGGTCATGTCAGTGGGATTCATGATGGATGCCATGAAGGATATTTTCTCTGATAAGTCAATATTCGCCTTGATACCTGTATGAGAAAAAGGTCCATAAGAAAACATGTAAGAAGTCGAATAATTGAAGTTGGCTGTAGGGGATATCACTTCATAACCCAGGTAGGTATTAAAATTACCGAAAGTCAGGGTAACCGCATCAGTGACTGTCCAATACACGTACAATTGATTTACTATCTGAGAGCTACCTCCAAATCCTCCTGTATTCATCGGAGATCTGAAAACTGCATCCTCACCTCTTGGTCCAAAAACCAGGTCAGCTACAACACCGACTTTTTTGCCTTCATATTTCGTGATCAAATTGAGCATGCCAAGCGAGAAACCCGGAAGGTTACCAAAAGATGTATTAGGTGATTGGGCAAATTCACCTTTTGTTGGTCCATTAAAATTTTTGCGAAAATATACGTCTGCAGATCCTGAGAAAGACAATTTACCTTCTTCTTCCTCTTCTTCTTGGGCAATTATTGGTGCAGAAATTAACAATAATAGAAATATTATTAGTGCATGAATATTTTTCATTTTAGTTTTGATTATCGGTTAAACATGATTTAGCTGAAGAGAACCCTGACCCAATCAGAAAGAGAGTCGCGTTTTTTTCCTTGGGCAGGGTTCTTGCTTTATATAATTGATTGTTTGGTTTTCTGACCTATTCGTCAAAAATGATAGTATATCCTCTGATTCCGTGTTCATGTGAATCCAAACCGGATTTTTCATGTTCCTCAGAAACTCTGATTCCCACAGTAACTTTTAGGATGTAAAATATTGCAAATGCCGAGATAAATGCCATTGCCCCGCAGGCTGCAACACCGATCAATTGGGTTACAAATGAATGGTCAGGATTGGTGGAAAAAATTCCAACTGCCAAAGTACCCCAAATTCCGCAAGTAAGGTGGACTGATACCGCACCTACGACATCATCCAATTTCATTTTATCAAGAAAGACAGCTGAAAGAACTACCAAAATCCCGGCAATGAATCCGATAAGTAAGGCAGATGCAGGAGTAAACACATCAGCACCTGCGGTGATTCCTACAAGTCCTGCAAGGATACCATTAAGGAGCATTCCCAAATCAAGTCTTTTGAATGCGAAATAAGCAGCGAAAAAACCACCAAGTCCTCCGGCGGTAGCACCTAAGCAAGTGATAACAAGAACAGAAGAAACCAATGCAGGATCGGCAGAAAGTACTGAACCACCGTTGAATCCAAACCATCCAAACCAAAGTAAGAATGTTCCGATAACCGCTAATGGAATACTAGCGCCTGGCTTTGAAATGGCTTTGCCATCTATATATTTACCGATCCTTGGACCGACCAAAATAACTCCTGCTAAAGCTCCCCATCCTCCAACTGAGTGGACCAAAGTAGAACCTGCAAAATCATAGAATCCCATTTCATTCAAGGCCCCGCCGCCCCATTTCCAACTACCGATAAGAGGATATACTAAACCAACAAAAATCAACGTGAATACCAAATAAGCTGAAATTTTAACCCTTTCAGCAATAGCTCCAGAAACAATTGTAGCTGCAGTTGCTGCAAACATCGCCTGAAACAAAAAATCTGTCCAATACGTGTAGCCCCCATTGGCATAACCTACAGTACTGTCTGCATCAGCTGAGCTGAACCAAAACATACTCCATCCATCAGCATCAAATGCAAACCATCCCGGAGTCTCAAATCCAGGATACATCAGGAAAAATCCCACCAAAGCGTAGGTGAGTAATCCCAAAAGAGGAGTGATGGTGTTTTTGAACAGGATATTGACCGTGTTTTTGGCTTGGCCAAAACCGGTTTCAACTCCCGCAAATCCCAAATGCATAATAAATACCAAAGCTGTACAGAGCATCATCCATACATTATTGGTGGTTAGGAGATTTTGTGCTAGTTCTGCCGAGACATCTGTCACGGCCGGCACCTCGCTTACTTGAGCGATCATTGAGTTCATCAACTTCATAGGTTTTAATTTTACAAGAACTGAATTGATAAAATTTTAAATAGGTTTGATTACTTTGAATGGGTTAAATCTAATTACATTTTTTACAAAAAATAAAAGTTCCTGTTATCAAAACGTTAATTATTCGATGATATAGTTGATTATTTTATATTATTTTATTTATAATACATTAAATTATTCAATTATTATCTTATTTTTTTGTTACCATAAAATGCAGAATATTATTCTGTTAATAAAAAAATGTTTTCCGCAATCGATACCGAAAATCATTAAATAAAAATAATATTCTTTATTAATTATTTTTATAGAATAATAATCTGAAAATAAGTAAAATTATAAGATTTGAACTTTAACAGACTTGGTGGTATGGATTTATTACAAAAAAAAATTTAAAAAAATTTTATTTTTTTTATCTTTTGGTTGTTTTTTTTACCATAAAATCAATTTTTTATATTTTTTTAGATCTAGCAGGTATATTTTTAAACCTGTTTTTATGAATAATATACACTTTAAAAGAAATTTGGATTTTATTTAAATCAATTGATTAATAATATTATCAAAATTCAATGTTTAGCTGAAATTGAAACCATTTCAATCTGAAAATTTAAAATTTTGGAATAAAAAGCGGCAAAAAAGAAAAAAACCTTAGAATTTCATCTAAGGGGTTCTGATTTTAACCTTCCTGTCTGAAAAAAGTGTATTTATAACTCTTTTTGGAAGGTGTTATTTTATTTGACTAAAGTCGCATACTCCTTGGCGAAATAACTCAATATCAAATTGGCCCCGGCTCTTTTTATACTTAAGAGTGACTCCAACATTGCCCTTTCCCCATCAAGCCAACCTTTTTGAGATGCTGCTTTTACCATCGCATATTCCCCGCTGACATTGTAGGCAGCAATTGGAAGGTTGGAATTGTCTTTCAATAGCCTTATGATATCCAGATAAGCCAATGCAGGTTTAACCATTAAAAAATCCGCACCTTCATTTGTGTCTAATTCAGCTTCGATCAATGCTTCTCTGTAATTGGCAGGGTCCATCTGGTAGGTTTTTTTGTCTCCCATTTTGGGTGCAGAATCCAAAGCATCCCGGAAAGGGCCGTAAAAAGCAGAGGCATATTTAGCAGTGTAAGACATAATCGACACTTCTGTAAATCCATTTTGATCCAATACAGACCTGATATATCCTACTCTCCCATCCATCATGTCAGACGGCCCCAGAATATCCGCTCCAGCCTGCGCCTGTGCCAAAGACATTTTACCCAATATTTCCAGAGTTTCATCATTTAATATCTTGCCATTTTCGACAAGTCCATCATGACCATCCGAACTATATGGATCCATTGCCACGTCCGTCATGACCACAGCTTCCGGAAATGTACTCTTGATTTTATGAATTGCTTTTAAGTAAAACGTCTCGGGATTAAAACTCTCAGTAGCATACTTATCCTTTTTATCATCGGGATAAGCAGGAAAAATATCAAATGCCATGATCCCAAGTTTCATACACGCTTCGATTTCTCCTAGCATCAAGTCCAAAGAATACCTGTATATCCCTGGCATTGAAGCCACTTCAATCTTTTGGTTGATTCCATCTATTAGAAACATCGGGAAGATAAAGTCTTTGACAGAAAGCCTTGTTTCTTCCACCATATTGCGGACACTTTGGGATTTTCTGTTTCTTCTTGGTCTTATTAGCATAGTATTCTAATTTTGGCAATTCTAATATAAATGTATAGAAATAAAAACCAACCTGATTATCCGGTCAAAGCCAGAACTTTATTGGCATCCATCTCCCTAAAATCTTCGATATAAAGGTCACACACCGGTAACTCCGACTTGGAATGGGAGGACAAAACACCAACCACTTTCATCCCTGCATTTTTGGCAGCGGTGACGCCAGAAAATGAATCTTCAAAAACAACACATAAATCAGGTTCGACCTGCAGGTTAAATGCTGACTTGAGGTAAACCTCCGGATCGGGTTTGTGTTTGGTTACGTCTTCGCTTGCCAAAATGGACTCCATCCTGTCCATCAGAGACAAAGTGCCGGCAATCAATTGAAGGTTGGCAAATGGAGCGGAAGTGGCTACCCCCGTCAAAAAATCATTGACTTTGAGTTGGTGGAAAAAATCCTGAAAACCTGCAATAGGATCAATTTTGTCCCTGTATATTTCCCTAAAGAGGCCTTCTTTCTCATTCTCCAATTCCAACAGTTCCTCGCCGACAATTTTTCTTCCGAAAAAGTGACTCATTATATAGGAGTTACTTTTGCCGTACATATGCAGTTCAAATTCTTCCTCTGTGGGGTACATGTCTCTTTTGGCAAAAAACTTCTTGAAAGCCATCGAATGGAATGGATTGGTATGGCAGATAACGCCATCCATATCAAAAATAACTGCTTTTTTCATGGATTAATAGGTTTTTATTGTATTGGCAAAGCTAACAAAAGGACATTAAAAACCCTCCGGGACCGCTATTTCTCCCGGAGGGTTTCTATTTCAATTAATCTAAATCTGCTAAAATGTCTATTTTTCAAACTCTTTGACCACTTTCTCGATGATATCGCAGCAGTCGTGCAGCTGCTCTTCAGTCATGACCAAAGGCGGCGCAAAGCGGATGATGTTGCCGTGGGTGGGTTTGGCGAGGAGACCGTTGTCTTTCAAAGAGACGCACATATCCCAAGCGGTGCTGCTGTCAGGTGAGTCGTTTACCACCACAGCATTGAGTAAGCCTTTGCCTCTTACGAGTTTGAGTATTTTGTATTTTTCTACCAAAATCTGCATTCTTTCTCGAAAGATTTTTCCGAGTTTTCGTGCATTTTGGGCTAATTTCTCATCTCTAACCACTTCAAGCGCTGCTATGGCGACTTTCGCTCCCAAAGGATTTCCCCCAAAAGTAGATCCATGTTGACCTGGCTTGATGACATCCATGATATGATTGTCAGCCAGTACAGCTGATACAGGATAAAATCCACCGGAGATGGCTTTTCCCAAGATCAACATGTCAGGTTTTGTATAGGTGTCTTGCTTTTCGCAATGCCCTTCGCAGGTACAGTTGCCACAAACCGCCAAAAGCGAACCTGTCCTTGCGATTCCTGTCTGAATTTCATCTGCAATTAAAAGGACATTTTTAGCTTTGCAGGCCTCAGATGCATTTCTGATAAAGTCTTCTGCCGGAGTATAAACTCCCGCTTCACCCTGAATCGGTTCAACCAAAAAAGCAACAACATTTTTATCTTGTAAGACTACTTCAAGTGCAGCAATATCATTGTAAGGGATTTTTACAAAACCCGGAGTATATGGTCCAAAGTTTTTTCTGGCATTGCCATCTGAAGAAAATGAGATGATGGTAGAAGTTCTCCCATGGAAATTATTTTCGGCAACGACAATAACTGCCTGGTTTTCGTCCACGCCTTTTCTTTCATATCCCCATTTTCTGGCAATTTTCAAGGCTGTTTCCACGCCTTCCGCACCGGTATTCATCGGAAGAACTTTGTCAAAGCCAAAGTATTCAGTAATGTATTTTTCAAATGGCCCCAAGACATCATTATAAAATGCCCTTGAAGTCAAAGTCAAAGTACCTGCCTGCTCGATCAATGCGTCTTTGATCCTTGGATGACAATGCCCCTGATTCACTGCAGAATATGCTGACAGGAAGTCATAGTACTTTTTACCTTCTACATCCCAAAGGTAAACACCCTCTCCTCTAGACAAGACCACCGGCAAGGGATGGTAATTGTGGGCTCCATATTTATCTTCCAAGGCAATAGCTTGGCTGCTTGAGTTTATTGTTTCAATCATAATATTTGTAGATTTGCTACCCATCAAGGATAAATTTCACCGCTCACAGCGATCTGGCAAATATAGTAAATGCCTTTAGGATTAAAGAATGAATTCAAAAAAGAAGCCTGCAGAACCCATGAAGCTGATTCCGGGGGATTATTATTTGAATGAAAAAGGTCTTATGGTATTTACAGCTCAATACCACCTGAGAAGGGGCTATTGTTGCGGCAGCGGCTGCAAGCATTGTCCGTATGGGGAAAAGTGATTGGGTTATTTGGTTATTTGGTTAATAGTTAGTTAGGCTGTAGTGGTTGTAATTGTTGTCAGCTTCGCGTTATAATTGTTGTCAGGTTTCAAATGGAATCTCAAGTCGGAAATCTTGGCTCTCGCTTCTAGCCTCTATATTCTTTCAATAAAAGGAAAACTTTACGGAATATTTTTGATTGTCACTATTGGTATTTCAGCTAAAAGTCCGATATTTGCAAACTCAATTGAAAAAACGTCTATACAATTACGATCATATATCATGGCAAAAGTTTGTGACATTACCGGCAAGAGACCTCAAGTAGGTAATAATGTATCGCATGCGAACAACAAGACCAAGCGTAAATTTTATCCAAATTTACACAAGAAAAGCTTCTACATCCCTGAGGAAGATGCTTGGATCACTTTGAAGGTTTGTACCAAAGCTTTGAGAACCATCAACAAAAAAGGAATTACTCCTGTGTTGAGAGAAGCCCAAGCAAAAGGATACGTTATCATTAAATAATCAGATCAGGTTTACCATTTAAATATATACAGCGATGGCTAAGAAAGGTAACAGAGTACAAGTGATCATGGAGTGCACCGAGCACAAGGCTACAGGCCTTCCAGGTACTTCAAGATACATCACTACCAAAAACCGTAAAAACACCACTACAAGACTTGAATTGAAGAAATTCAATCCTATCTTGAAGAAAATGACGGTTCACAAAGAAATTAAATAATTTAGGACCTAGGTTGCTTCCGGCAACGATATAAACCTTGAAAATATGGCTAAGAAAGTAGTAGCAACCCTGAAAAAAGAAGGTGGAGTAACATACGCCAAAGTGATCAGAGCAATCAAATCTGAAAAAACCGGCGCTTACACCTTCAAAGAGGAAATGGTTCCGACCACGATGGTTCAGGATACCTTGAAAAAATAATTTCATTGCACTTTTTGCAATCGAAAGTCCCTTCAAGCTAAGTCTTTGAAGGGACTTTTTTGTTATATTCGGACTTTAAAAATCACAGACATGGGAATTTTCGGTTTCTTTTCGAAGGAAAAAAAAGAAAGCCTTGACCAAGGTTTACAAAAATCCAGCGAAAACATTTTTTCTCGGCTAAGCAAAGCAGTCGTAGGCAAATCCAAAGTAGATGAGGAAGTATTGGATGAGTTAGAAGAAATCCTTATCAC
Source organism: Aquiflexum gelatinilyticum (assembly GCF_024741135.1). GTDB lineage: Bacteria > Bacteroidota > Bacteroidia > Cytophagales > Cyclobacteriaceae > Cognataquiflexum > Cognataquiflexum gelatinilyticum. The sequence continues at coordinate 159,086 of NZ_JANSUY010000014.1, read as the reverse complement.
TTCTGATGTAGGGGTAGATACTACCATCAAAGTCATCAGAAGAATCGAAGAAAGGGTATCAAAGGACAAATACCTCAATACAGCCGAACTAGACGTAATCCTTAGAGAAGAGATTATGGGTCTTTTGGAAGAAAACCAAAGCACCGACCTATCAGACTTTGACCTACCTGCAGACAAAAAACCATATGTCATCATGGTAGTGGGTGTCAACGGAGTGGGCAAAACAACTACTATCGGCAAATTAGCGCACCAATTCAAACAAGCAGGAAAGTCAGTGGTTCTTGGTGCTGCGGATACATTCAGGGCGGCTGCTGTGGACCAATTGATCCTTTGGGCAAAACGTGTCGATGTACCTATCGTATCGCACGGTATGAATACTGATCCCGCTTCAGTGGCTTTTGATGCGGTAAAACAAGGGGTTGATACCAATGCAGACGTAGTGATAATAGATACTGCAGGCAGGTTGCACACCAAAGTCAACTTGATGAACGAGCTGACCAAAATCAAAAGGGTGATGCAAAAATTCATTGACGATGCGCCGCATGAAGTTTTGCTCGTATTAGATGGATCCACAGGTCAGAATGCCTTTATCCAAGCGCAGGAATTTACCAAAGCGACTGACATCACAGCCCTTGCCATCACCAAACTCGACGGAACTGCCAAAGGTGGCGTCGTGATCGGAATTTCAGACCAATTCAAAATCCCTGTCAAATACATTGGTGTAGGTGAAAAAATGACTGACCTTCAGGTTTTCAACAGAAAGGAATTTGTGGATTCACTTTTTAAAAAGAAGTAGCGAGAAAATCTAAGGCCTCTTTGAGTTTCTAAAAATTGGTTCCTTAATACAAGAAAATAGGATATGAAGCAGAACCTCAAAATGTTCTATTTTAACTTGAAACAATGAATTACAAGACGTTTTTTCATTATGTAAGCTATGCACAATACCCATTAATGCTTCTGGGAATGTATTTTGCTTTTAAGCCATACCTTTATGGACTAGATTACCTTAAAGATAATCCTGAGGTGATGTTTGATAACCTTAATTCGGTTTTGATTTTCATGGGTTTAGGAATAAGTTTCTCTTCATTACAAGATACCTCCAAAACTCAAAATGAGTTATCCAAAAAAATATGGCAAAATCCTCGAAAGGGAAAAATTGCAATTATCATAATTAGCCTGTTTATCCTAATTCTGCTGACCTCTGGATTGACAGGGTTTTATTTCTCTGAAACCGGAATTTTAAAAGATTTATCTATTGGAATTATAGTGTTAAGCCTGGGAATGTTTGGTCTTTTGAAGGCTGCAATCGAAATGTTTGAAAATCACAGAGCGGATAAGAAAATCAACAATATATGATTTGTCAACCCTTATCCTTAAAATAAGTCTCCTCAAATATCGGTTATTGCCTCCTCTTTCATTATACTAAATTGCTTTCTTGATATTCAGTCATAAATAATAATGACTTAAAGAAAAAAATTGAATACCACAACCTCTTTTTTGCTCCTACTCAAAAATCAAAAACAATCCTTACATACCCTTCCCTATCATCGCTTTGCTGTTCTGCCAATTTTAGATAAAATCCATTGGGTGTGAAAAATCCTGAAGGTATGATCTTTTGATTGTTAAAAAATAGCTCCGCAACTTTTCCGAACTCACTGTCCAAAAGAATAAAGCTGCTTTCATTCGTGTAAGTTTCTAAATCTGATTCTTTTGTTTCAATATTTACATACCTCAACAACCTCTTCCGATAAGGATCGTATTGGGTGAATTTGTATCTACTTGTCTTCATACTAGGATTAAAAACTGTCCACTCTCCCCTAGGTTCGGTTTTACCTTTTTCAAAAGTCAAAGGTTTGGAACTTCGTCCATCCACCCAAAAACCATTATCCGAATCTAAAATCAATAAGGAATCATTTGCAGGAAAATTGACCACAAAAAGATCGCGGTCAATAATAAAGGAATGGGCAAAAACCCCAAGTTCAGGATCATCATAGAGTTCCCTGTATTTTTCGGGATAGTTGAAGCCTACAGAATCAAAATTTTCCGAACGGGTATCCAATTTCCATAACCAATCCCGGTAATTCATATTAGGTTCTTTGAGTACAAATGGAACATCAGCCAAAAGCAAGGTCTTGGTTGCAGGATCATAGGTCATGTCATTGCCATTCATCGCAGAAAAATTAGCGGCCAACCTTTCCTCCGGCACCGCAGGCAAAGGAAATCTGCTGATAACTTTCCCTTCAAAATCTGTATGAACAATTTCTTTCTGATCTGAGATAAAAAACAATCCATCTTCAGTAATTAAACTCCCCGAAATAAAAGAGCCGATCCCATCAGGACCTTCTACAAAAAAATTGGTACTCGAAATCAATTTGCCCGAGGGGTAACCGTATTTCAAAAGCCTTTTGTCATACCATGCATAAAGGAAACTGCTATCATTCTCTTCAAGGTAAGCGAATTTGGCAGGGAGGTTTTTTGTGAATTCATCCTTTTCGAAGTAAATGGTATCTGAAATGTATTCGGTCAACTCGCCGGATATGAATTCGGGAGATTTGGATTCCTTGGAATTACAAGAAAAAACAACTGCCAAAAGAAAAAAGAAATACTTACCCATAACTTATTTTTCAACTTTGAAGTTAATTTATTGTCCAATTATTTCAAGCCTAGGTATCATTTATTTGAAAAATTCCATAAGTATCCTTCTTTCAATTAACCTTACAATTTAAAATTCTAAAAGAAAAAAGACCACCAAAGCCTAAATGCTCCAATGGTCTTTTCTCTGTATTGCCTCTTTTCTCTCGCTCCTCGGCTCTCGCCTCTCGTTTCTTATCTCAATCTTTCCCCAAAAACGGATACCTATAGTCCACCGGGGATACAAACGTTTCCTTAATGGTTCTTGGAGAAACCCAACGCAGCAAATTGATCATGGAACCGGCTTTGTCATTGGTACCGGATGCCCTTGCACCTCCAAAAGGCTGTTGACCCACGACCGCACCTGTCGGCTTGTCATTAATGTAGAAGTTTCCTGCTGCATTTCTCAGTTTTTTGGTTGCCAACTCGATCGCATACCTATCCTGAGAGAATACGGCTCCTGTCAAAGCATAAGGCGAAGTCTGATCGACCAACTCCAATGCTTCCTCAAAGTGCTCCTCATGATATACATAAATAGTCAAAACAGGACCGAAGATTTCTTCACACATAGTGGTGTACATCGGATCTTTGGTAAGAATAACAGTCGGTTGGATAAAATATCCCTTAGACTTATCATGGTGCCCTCCAGCAATGATTTCAACACCTTCTGCATTCTTGGCATTATCAATATACTTGGAGATTTTGTCAAAAGACTTCTCGTCGATGACCGCATTGATGAAGTTTGTAAAGTCTTCAGTCGGCCCCATGCTCATTGAAGCCAAATCTTCCAAAAGGTATTTTTTAACATCAGGCCAGATATTGGAGGGGATATAGGCGCGTGAAGCAGCGGAACATTTCTGTCCTTGGTATTCGAATGCTCCTCTTGAAAGCCCAACGGCTACTGCTTTGGCATGTGCGGATTTGTGAGCAAGGACAAAGTCTTTGCCACCGGTTTCACCCACGATTCTTGGATAAGATTTGTACTTGAAGATATTTTCTCCGATAGTTTTCCAGATGTTTTGGAATACTCCGGTAGAACCGGTAAAGTGGATTCCTGCAAAATCAGGATGGTTGAAAATGATCTTACCGGCTGTTGGGCCGTCCACAAAAACCAAATTGATGACGCCATCCGGCACGCCTGCTTCCTTGAAAACCTGCATCAATACGTTGGCTGAATAGATTTGGGTGTAAGCAGGTTTCCACACTACGGTATTACCCATCATCGCAGGTGCTGTTGGTAGGTTTCCTGCGATAGCGGTAAAGTTGAAAGGTGTCAAAGCAAAAACAAAACCCTCAAGCGGTCTTTGCTCAAGTCTGTTCCAAACTCCTGCACCGGAAACAGGAGGCTGCTGTGCGTAGATTTCGGACATGTACTGTACATTGAACCTAAGGAAATCAATGAACTCACAGGCGGCATCTATTTCTGCCTGAAAAGCATTTTTGGATTGTCCCAACATGGTGGCCGCATTGATTTTGGCACGATAGGGTCCAGCCAATAGATCAGCTGCTTTGAGGAAAATAGCAGCTCTTTGTTCCCACTCCATGGATTCCCAAGCTTCTTTTGCTCCCAAAGCAGCATTGATCGCTTGCTCCACATGAGAGGCATCTCCCTCATGGAAGAATCCCAATAAATGCTTGTGGTCATGGGGAGGAGACATAGATTTTTTGATTCCTGTCCTCACCTCATCGCTTCCTATATACATAGGAACATCGACAAGCTGTGATCTGAATTCTTTTAGTGTCTGCTGAAGTTCGATCCTTTCGGGGGAACCCGGCGCATAACTTTTTACCGGTTCGTTGACTGGCTTGGGAACATTAAAAAAACCTTTGAGCATATCTATTTGAGTTTATAATTTCTGATTGGGCAAAGATAAGTACTCCCTTTCTGAAAACCTGCCAAAATTGAGGATTGGAAGTTGAAAAGTTGTAAATGTTGTAGTTCTTGTAATAGTTGTCTGCTTCGCGTTGTCGAGTTCTCAGGTTGTTGAAAAAAACATCCTATTACGTGGTTCTGGCCTCTTATCTCCCTTATCTTGGTACTTGATACAATCTCACAATAGCCCTTCTAATTCCTTCAGATGCCGAATAGTATGCGTCGGCTGATGCTCGATACCTTTTTCATGTGGATCAAAAAAGACCTGATCTATATTGGATCGTATGGCTCCTAATATATCCGAATTGGGATTGTCTCCTATCATGATACAATCAGCCGCAGTAACTGACAATTTATCCATGGCATATTGGAAAATCTGAGGGTCAGGCTTTTTGTGACCGGTGGTTTCAGAAGTCACTACCAAGTCAAAGTAGGGAGTAAGACCAGAAGAATGCATTTTCTTGGCCTGACTTTCATTGAAGCCATTGGTGATGATATGCATTTTGTAATGCGGTTTCAAATAATCCAAAATTTCTTTGGAATAGGGAAGTAAATGCGGCTTGGAGGAAGTCCTGTGCATAAAATCCTCTTCCATATCTTTAGGAACATGTTCCCCCAACACTCCGGCTTTCTCAAATATGAGTTTAAATCGGGTTTCCCTTAAGTTTTTTTTGTCGATTTTGCCAAGGTCATACAATGCCCACAGCTTGAAATTGACCTGATAAAATGCGTCAATGAAAGCCTGGTAGTTTGGAATCCCTACTGAGATCAGCTGGTAAATTTCAAACAACTCTGATAATGATTCTTGCACATTGGTATCATAATCCCAAAGGGTATGGTCCAAGTCAAAGAAAATGTGTCGGTACTTTTTCAAATGGGAGATACTATTTACGGTATGGGTTATTCTCTATTTTATTGATGGCCAATTCCCGATTGGAAAGCAGGATATTGTAGACATCCTGATCTCGTTTGAAATTGGGGTCTTTTTGGATAAACTTAAAAATCTGCTGGATGATTTCATGGGCTTCGTCCAAGATATAGTAAAAAATCCATTGGTCCACCCTCCTGCTCCCCAACAAACCCGAGTTCTTGAGGTATATCAAGTGCCTACTGGTTTTTGTCTGGGTAAAGTCCAGGATATGCTCTAGATCAGATATAGACAGTTCCTTGTTTTGGAGCAAAAGATGAAGGATACGGACTCTCGGCTCTTCGGAAAGTGCTTTAAAAATCCTCATTCCATAACTTAAGCTGATATTTTTAAGTCGCATTTAGTAAATTTAACGAATAAAACCCGGTCGAAATTAAGCAAATGAAACTAAAATAGGCTAATATTATACCCAAATTAGAAAACCTAATTAGTCTGAATTCGGTTCAGCGAATCCAATAAGATAAACTGTATTACCTTGAAATTTAAAGTAAACCCGATAGCTGTTTTCCTATTTTTCACCCTTTTCATTTTGGGGATTGAAGACGGTTTTGCCCAGGATAGAGAAAAGAAAGTTATCCAACTCTCCGGAATCATCCTCAATTCAGACAGTACGGATGCAGTACCGGGAGTCAACGTATATGTTCCAAAAAAGGGACGTGGCACGAGTTCAGGCAGATATGGCTATTTTTCGATGCCGGTTTTGGAAGGTGACAGCGTGATTTTCAGCTTTATAGGTTTAAGGAAACAGTCCTTTAAAGTCCCAGAAAGGGTCGAAGACGACAAAATTTCCCTGATCCTTACCATGCAGGTGGATGAGATTGCTTTATCAGAGATAGAAGTCATGCCCTATCCCACCGAAGAAGATTTCAAGAGACAGGTCCTCGCAATGAATTATGAAGCTCCTATGACGATAGACAGGACAGGTAACCTGAGTCCGGAGACACTTCTTAGGTACGCGGAAGCAATGCCTGCTTCAGGCAATGAAAACATGAGGTATTTCCAGCAGGGACAGATAATGCAGATCCAGGACCGCTATGGACCAAGACCCTTTACTTTGATGGATCCATTTGCCTGGTCAAAGTTCATCCAATCCATCAAAAGGGGTGACCTGAAGAAAAAAGATTGACACGCAAGATCATAATAAAATCAAAAGGCTCAAAATTTATCACTTTGAGCCTTTTTTAATTTTGATAGTTTGATTTTTTGAACAATAACTCACCAAACGATAATTTCTAATCCAATATCTACAAATATCCAGTATCAATCAATATCTCCTTACTAATCAAAATAGCCTCAAACAGAGCGGCTTGTTTATTCAATTTTCAAGACTATTATTACCTTTCTCCAAATAAATTGAAGTAATAGGATATACAATCCTGATGTCTTTTTCTGCCCTGAATCTGTCTATGATCGCCTCTGTAATCTGATGTTCAAAAACCCTTCTTTTCCTTGGTTTGCACAAATACCGGAGCGAAAGCTGAATACCCCTCTCTTGGATTTTGGTATAAACAGTCGGCGTATATTGGCTAAAAGAAATAAAGTGCTCCTTTTGCGCTCTCCTCAAATCAGCCTCAATTGTCTTATAATCAGGTGAAAGAAGCTCATTCATGATTTCCTTTAGCAGGCTACAGGCTTTTTTGTAATCAGATTCCAATCCGATATATATGTTTTGCTCATTCCAGATATAATCAAAACCCTGACTGTAATTGGCTTGGGGATCTATGAATACTTTACCATTGGGAACATGGACTATCCTGCCTGTGCTTTGTTCACCGTCGACCCAATTGCCGACTTCCAGCAAGCTAAATTGGAACAACCTCAAATCCACCACATCGCCTTTGTATTCCCCTATCTGAATCCTGTCACCTACATCAAAAGGCTTGCGCCAATAGATAAAAATCCATCCTGCGATGTTGACAAAAATATCCTTGAGTGCAATCGCTATACCCGCAGACAACAAACCCAAAAAGGTGGTAATGGATTGAAAATTGATGATCCAAATATTTCCTATCAGCAAAAAACCTATAAATACAAGTGCATATTCCACTGTCTTACGGGAATGGAATTTCTTTTTGATTTCGACATCATTTCCCCTTTCTATGATTTTATAAGCCCCTTTCTTGATCAGCCACAAAACCAAAATCACAAGGATGGTTTTATAAATATTCCATCTGATGTCGTAGGCAATAATGTCGTTCAAATATTCAACGTAGTTCTCCATGGCAATTACAGATTGTCTAAACTAACCTTACTTTGGTATATTTCAAACTCCAAACTTTTCTTTATTGTACATACTTCATTTTTTGACAATTTCCCCCATTCCGTTTTTTAATGTAGTTACTTTTTGTTTACATTATAAACACATAAATGTTTATTTAATAAACATTTTAAAAAATACAATGATGTAAATAATTGGATGCCATCTCCGTCATGTGTCGTAATTACATCAAAAGTTAAAAACCAGGATTGATACTGAAACCTATATCGCCGAAGGCATATTTCCACCTATATCGCTTTAGCTTATATCACTTAGTATCGCTGAAGGCATGCCTGCCTTACCTTCGGTAGGTATCAACTTATATCGCTTTAGCATATATCAACCAATATCAATAAGTACCCTTTAAATATGCTTATCAACTGCCATTCCTTTTACAGCTTTAAATACGGGACGATGTCCGTGGAAGCACTGATCGCTGAAGCGAAAGGCAAAAAACTCGACTCCCTCGCTCTCACCGACATCAACTCCACTGCCGGCGTGTTTCCCTTTATCCGCGAAGCACAGAAAAAAGGCATCCATCCCGTCATCGGCATTGACTTCCGTAACGGCGTTCGACAGCAATACATCGGCCTTGCCAAAAACCAAGAGGGCTTCTTCGAACTCAACAAACACCTCTCCCACCACCGCATCAAAGGAATTCCCTTTGATGCCAAGGCTCCCGCTTTTCAGAATAGCTTTATAGTATATCCCTTGCCTACGAAGTTTTTTGCCCTGCGGGAAAATGAATTTGTAGGCGTACACCCTTATCAGCTCAACAAAATCGTGAAGTCGCCTTGGTTCAGGTACAAGGACAAACTCGTCTTGCTGCAGCCTGCGACATTCAGCTCCAAGTTGGAATTCAACGCCCACCGCCTCCTCCGGGCGATCGATGGCAATACCTTGCTCAGCAAGCTGGAAACCGAAGAACAGGGCGAAATCTGCGACATGCTCTACAGCTATGCCGATATGGTCGCACGCTGCGAAGGCCACAGCTACCTGCTGTACAATGCACAGAAACTGCTCGAAGCCTGTCAGTTTTCCTTTTACTTCCAAGCCGTCAAAAACAGGCGGGACATCCTCGGTTCGGACTGGGAAGATTACGACTACCTCAGGCAGGAAACATTCAAAGGTGCCCTCATGCGCTATGCAGACCTGACGGCCGAGATCAGCAAGCGGATCGAAAAAGAACTTGAACTCATCCAGCAAAAAGGTTTTGTCTCCTACTTTCTGATCAATTACGACATCGTCAACTTTGCCCACAGCAAAGGCTTCTACCATGTAGGGCGTGGCAGCGGGGCCAATAGCATCGTCGCTTACTGTCTCTACATCACCGATGTCGACCCGATAGAGTTGGACCTGTACTTCGAGAGATTCATCAACCTGTACCGTGAAAACCCTCCCGATTTTGACATCGACTTCAGTTGGACAGACCGGGACGAGGTGACGGCGTATATTTTTGAGAAGTACAACAAAGGAAATCAGGAGCATGTCGCCTTACTCGGTTCGTACAGTACATTCCAATCCAACTCCATGCTGCGCGAACTTGGGAAAGTCTTTGGCCTGCCCAAAACAGAAATCGAATCCCTGATCTACTATGCCGGTAAGCCGGACTATGTCCCGGATCAGTACGGGAAGCTGATCATCAAATACAGTCAGGTCCTCCACGGCATGCCCTCCCACCTGACGATCCATGCCTGCGGCATTCTGATTTCCCACAAACCGATACATTATTACACCGCAACAGATATGCCGCCAAAGGGATTTCCCCTAGCCCATATTGACATGCATGTGGCGGAAGACATAGGACTGTATAAGTTTGACATCCTCAGTCAGCGTGGTCTCGGACATATCAAGAGTGCCATCCAAATCATCGAACAAAATCAGGGCGTCAAGGTCGATATCCGTGAGGTGGAAAAATTCAAAAAAGATCCAAAAATCAAGGAACACCTGCGGGATGGACATACCATCGGGGCATTTTATGTCGAGTCACCGGCCATGCGCATGCTGCTCGCCAAGATGAAGGCCGACGAATACCTAGAGCTCGTAGCGGCCAGTTCCATCATCCGTCCGGGGGTGGCGCGGTCAGGCATGATGCGTGAATATATCCTGCGGCATGTGGATCCCGAGCGCCGCAAAACCGCCCATCCGGTAATGATGGACATCATGCCCGAAACTTATGGCATCATGGTCTATCAGGAAGATGTGATCAAGGTGGCGCACTATTTTGCAGGGCTTTCGCTCTCGGAAGCAGATGTACTGCGTCGAGGTATGAGCGGCAAGTCACGCTCCAAGGAAGAATTCAAGCATGTCCATGACCAGTTTTTTATCAACTGCGAAAAGCTTGGCCGTGACCCCAAAATCACAGCAGAGGTCTGGTATCAGATCGAAAGTTTTGCGGGATACTCTTTTGCCAAAGGACACTCGGCTTCTTTTGCCGTGGAAAGTTATCAGAGCCTGTACCTCAAAGCCTACTTTCCGCTGGAGTTTATGGTCGGGGTAATCAACAACTTCGGGGGATTTTACCATACGGAGTTTTATGTCCACGAGCTCCGCATGAACGGCGCCGACATACAGGCACCCCACATCAACGAAAGCGACTACCTGACCAATATCAAAGGCAAGACTGTCTACCTGGGGTTTATCCACCTGAAGTTTCTCGAAAAGACTTCTGTCGAAAAAATCCTCCGGGAAAGAGCTGTCAATGGTCCTTACCTGGGATTATCAGACTTTATAGCAAGGGTAGAAATCAGCCTGGAGCAGGCGCTGATCCTGATCCGTATTGCCTGCTTTCGGTTTACAGGGAAGAGTAAGCAGGAACTGCTTTGGGAGGCGCATTTTATCCTGAACAAAAGAAAAACCGTAGCCGTCGGCAACGAACTGTTCAAAAAATCAGGTTTCCGTGAACTGCAGGTTCCCGAACTCGAAGCTGCCGACATCCGGCAAGAGATCGTCGATCAGATAGAAATCCTGGAGTTCCCGCTTGATTCTCCCTTTCTGCTGGTCAAAGACCAGTCTGTGGCGAGCATCAAGGCAAAGGATATGAAACTGCATCTGGGCAAAACGGTGCAGGTCATCGGCTACCTTGTCACCATCAAATACACAAGGACAGTCAAGGGTGAGGTGATGAACTTTGGCACCTTTGTCGATCGGGACGGAGACTGGATCGACACGGTTCATTTTCCTCCTGTCGTCAAAAAATATCCCTTCAAAGGCCGCGGCATCTACCTGATCAAAGGCAAAGTCGCGCAGGAATTTGACTTCTACAGCATCGAAGTCAGCTGCTGCGAAAGGATGGAATACTGGAATGCGGGGGATTGAGGGAATGGTTCAAGTCTCCAGACTTGGACCACACGAAAAGTGTATTTAAACCATTTAAGACTGAAATTGAATCCCGGTGAATTGAATCAAAAGAAATAGGGAAATTAAAAACCTTTTTTATTGATTTAATCAATATTTTTTATACTATTGGTCTAATAATATTTTAAATGGACAATACACATGAATATAATAAATTAGCAAAGGAAATCTACAACTCATTGGAAAACAAAAATGGACTTATTTGGGAATTTACTTTAGCAATAAGGGCACATTATTATAACCTATTTTCAAAATTTAAACCTAGCTATTTCAATGAATATAGTTTCCAAACTCACGAAATCAAATTGGAGGACATTCATCTACAAAATTGCAAAAATGACACAGTTGAATTTATCATAAATGGATCCATTTATGATTCTGTTTCAGATGAGATTATCCATTCAAATAAACATTTCCTTTTTAAGGCGAGGAGAGGCGATGATATTCCGGGAAATGAAAAATTTGATTTTTTAAGTAATATTGAATTAACACCCCAAACCAGTTAATTAATTGACCTTCAACCATCTTAACATACTCTAATTATTTGGGAAATCAGTTTGAGACATTTGAAAACATAAACCAACAAAAAATGGCAACACCCACCGAAGTCTATATCATAGATTTGGAAAAATTCAAAATAAAATTTCCCTTTCCTTTTAATTCAGGGAATGAAAAAGATGATTTTTTACTTACTTATATGAAAACCATCAAGGAAATTCATTGCTTTTGCGATTCCGAGTTTGACTATTTCAGATTAGATATATTGAACATAAAATCCACGTTTGAAGGCATTTATCGATTAATCTTGATAGTCATTGAAAGTAAGCTAAGGGATGATGATGAAACTGCGATCCATCATTTCAATGAACTCATGGAGAGTTACAAAAAGGAAAATGGAACTTCATCGTCATCTGAAAATAAAAGTTCCAAAAATGGCAAGATGTCTTTTGATGCATTTCAAAGTTTAGATGTAAAAGATTTTTTTCGAATAAGACCTTTAACATTGGACAAAGGAAAAATCAACTCTTTGATAAAGGAAGATATGTTCCACATCAAATATCAGGAGAGGCGAAAATGCAGAAACTACAGATTCAGTATTTCTGGTGTTCCCGCTTTGTACCTTGGAGATACAATTGAACTTTGCGAAAAAGAGATTTTTTATGGTATGGATGTTTCTCAATATTATGTTTCCTATTTCAGAAATCAAGATAGTTTTAAAGTCATCACTATCGATTTTCCTGAGTCGGTACTTTGGGGACTAAGAGCCGACAATTTTATTCCTTCGGCATTAAGGTTTTTTGCATATTTACCATTTTCAGTAGCCTGTTTGTTTAGAACAGCTCCGCCACATAATCATTCTTTCAACCCTGAGTACATTATTCCACAATTGTTAATGAGTTTCTTGAAGAAAAACACAGAGGTAGATGGAGTCAGATTTCCATCTACAAAATTCCCTTACAATGAAAAAATTAAACCTTCATTTAACTATGCTTTTCCGGTGAAAGAACCAGATGAGGATGGTTTCTGTAAAAATTTAAAGAGAATATTTGATTGGACTGACCCAATACTTTCAGAGATTGATAATGCCGAAATGAAAAGTGCTTTGAGTGCTTCTGCAGGTAAAATTGGTATGCCTGATAGCCTAAAAAAATAAGAGAAGCATTTAGGTGTTCACTGGGATAATTATCGGCCATTTTGGGGAGAAGATTTATTGCAAATCCCCCAAAGCTACTGTTCCTTTATCTTTCTTAGTTCCTTTTCCAGTGCCAACGTGGATATCTTCTTTTTGAGAATCAGGTTTTCTTCTTTAATCCGTTTCGCTTCCGTTTCTAATTTAGAAAAATCTCCCCTCAAAAATTCTCTGATTATGTAGGAATAGAATGCAAGCAAACAAAGAATCGTAAAAGAAGTGACGTTCGATGCCCGATACATGTCTTGAAATTCAAATTCATTGATTAAGAAAATAACAATCAAGATGATGCCTGAATACAACGTTATAACAATTATTTGTGGGATGTTTTTCATTTGTTTTCGATTTCATTTAGCGCCTTTTTCAAACTCTCATTCTCAATTTCAAGCTTTAAAATGCCTTCACGTTTTTCAAGAAATGCATATTCATCCATTTTTTGGTCTTTCTTGAAGAAAAATATAAAGAACATTATGCTATGGATTAAGCCTAAAAATCGAATAAGGATTACAATGGTTTCATAAAAATAAAAGTTAAAACTTAATAGGTGTTTTAAAAAGTAACGCATATTCTCCAAAGAAACTATCAAGAGGCATAGAATTATTATGTTAAAGGAAAAAGCTAAAATTCTAATTGTTTTGGTTTTCATGTTTGAATCTAATTAAAACTCCTCTGTACGTACATGCGAATTATTAAGGTTGATCGGGCCAAACCAATTTTCTCCAGGATATTTCAGTTTTGCCATTTCAATATATAAATTTTTCTGAATTGGTTCATTGTCATTACAGGAAGCTGATGGATTTAACATCTTAAAAAACTCCCCAAATCCATCTGCTGAATCCCTTTAGAATTATTCCTCTTATGCTATTTATAGATATTTCTGATTTTTTACTTAAAAAGCAGTCCAAAGACTGTATTGACATGGTCCAAGTCTGAAGACTTGAATCAAATATCCCTTCAAAGGCCGCGGCATCTACCTGATCCAAGGCAAAGTCACGCAGGAATTTGACTTCTACAGCATCGAAGTCAGCAGCTGCGAAAGGATGGAATACTGGAATGCGGGGGATTGAAATCGTATTTACACCTTTCCCTAAAATGGGTAATTGTTGTAATCATACTTACAACTTTTACACCATCAATTTTCCTCTATAAAATCCCCGATCCATTTGTAAACCTTGCTTGGGCTGTAGATAAACTGTACGATCATGGGCTTGTGCTTTTTGCCTTTCTGTAAGTGAAAATTGGGTTCAGGGTTTATCTTTTTGTATTCTTCCAAAAATCTTTCTGTTGTCTTTTCGATTCCAGGCAGAGTCTTCCCTCCCATCATGATCAGCATCGGGGGATCTTTTTCATCCAAATAGTAAATCGGAGAAGTGTCTTTCCACACTTGGGAGTTATCTGTGAATGCCCGAAGATATTCTGTTCCCGGAGCATAATTCATTTCTTTCAAAAACCAATACATATCCAATCCCGCCGCATCTATCAAAACTGTTCCCTTTATGGGATTTTCCACACCCAAGGTGTCAAAATATTCATCACGGACCGAAATCAGACTCGCCAAATGCCCTCCTGCGGAATGGCCAGTTACGAAGATTTCATCCGGATCGCCTCCATAGGTTTTGATATTCTCCTTTGTCCATCGGACTGCCTGTGCCGAAGCTTTGGCCATGTCATGCACCTGATAATCCGGGCTAAGCGGATAATCAATGATCACCGATACGATTCCTTTCCTTGCCAATCTCGATCCAAGAAAATTGTAAATGTCTTTATTGCCTGAATTCCAGCTTCCTCCGTGGATGAAAAGCAGGACCGGACTACTCTCATTCGTCTTTTTGGGAGCAAATACATTCAATTGTTTTTCAGGAAGTTTTCCCAAAGATTCATTTTCCATGTAAGTGATTCCTTTGCTTCGCTGAACAGATTTGAAAGAACAGGAAAAAGAAAAGATGGCTAGGATGGTGAAAAGGAGATATCGGTTACAGAATTTCATAAAAGGCATATGGGTTGATTCAAGAAAGATAACAAACAACGGGGTACAGGGTTTAAAATTTTGGAAGAAGATGTTCCACGATCTTAATTTCAAATAGATACCGTAATTAATTTGGATAAATGTAACCTCAACATTAATTCTGAACCCCTTTGTTTGAATAAAATATTATATTTCAATATTTTATTTTGTTATTTCTTTTTCAAATGTTAATTTTCACATGATTCGGAAAACAATACCAAGTTTTAATCACCTTTTTCCGATAATCTAAGTCAATTATACTGACCATATCGATCAAGCCCTAGAAAGGATATGGTGTATTCATCTTCACTTCTCAAAGTTTGATAATACAGCAAAATGAAAATAGGCATATTAGGCGCCACCAAATTGGCCGCCGCATTGGGCAATAAATTTCTTTCTTCGGACACAAGTGTCATATTCGGCGTTAGGGAAAATTTTGTAGCCAAGGATATCGAATGGAAAATCCTCAGCATGCATGCTGACAAAGTTTTTGGATTCAGAGAAGCCGTACTTCGCTCTGATTTTATTCTGATTTGCTGCGACAATGAACACCTGACCCAACTTTGTGAATGTCTTTCAGAGTCCGATTTGGAAAACAAAACTGTCATAGATTGTACCAATGCATCCTTTGGCAATGAATATGACTGCAACTACTTTCTGATACAGCATTTTTTGAGTGGCAAAAACATCTACAAGGCATTTAATAACCTTGGTATAGATTATCCCAATTCGGATGTACTGGGTCTGATCAAAGAAACCTACTTTTGTGGCCAAGATGGACCAGAAAAACTGAAAGTCAAAAAACTGATCGAAAAATCGGGCTTTCGAGCGATCGATGCAGGTACTTCCGAAAGTGCATTTTTGCTTGAAGCATTTTTTCATCTGAGCAAAAAAATCGCCGCCAACAAAAAGGAAAAAACAGAATACCATTTTAAGCTGATCACGGTCTAAACTTTAGTAATTGACTCCAATTTTCTTGGATTTGTTCAGTTTTTCTCAAAAAATGAAAATTTTTTTTCACCTCAAAAAGCTCTTCTCATTTTGTTATTTGGCAGTCATGATTACTAATTTGTATTTCATTTTTTCTTCCAAATTTTGTCAAAAAATAATTTTGAGTTAGAAACCTAATTATCTATATTTCAATCCCTTCCGAATACAAATAGACTCTACTCGCAACTCAGAAGGTATAAATTATCATCCACCAATTGGCTTTTTCACCCAAAAGTCAAGCATTTTAAAAGGATATGAAAATAGGAATCTTAGGCGGAACAAAACTTGCTTCCACCCTTGGCAACAAAATGTTGGCCATGAACCAAACAGTGGTTTTTGGAGTCCGAGAAGACTTCGTAACCAAAGAAATTGAGTGGAAAATACTCAACATGTACCTCGACAAAATCTTCAGCTATGATACTGCTATAGAGATGTCAGATATTTTATTGATCTGCTGCGAAAACGAGCACCTTCCAAAGGTCTGCGAAAGCCTTTCTGCATCCGATCTGAAAAACAAAATCATTATCGATTGCACAAATGGTGCCTATACTGCGGAATTTTCCTGCAATACCACTTTGATCAAAAAAAGCATCGGTCAAAACAAACTCTTCAAGGCGTTCAATAACCTTGGAATCGACTACCCAAAATCAGATCCTATGGGTTTGGTAAAAGAAACCTACTTTTGCGGACCTGATTCTGCTGAAAAGCTGAGTGTCAAAAAAATCATTGAGTGGGTAGGATTCAGACCTGTAGATGCCGGGGAAATAGAAAATGCCATGCTATTGGAAGCTTTCTATCATCTGAGAAAAACCATCTCCTTCCAAAGACCTGAAAAAATGGACTACCACTTTAAATTGATAGCGGTATAGCCTGATTCTACTTTAAATCAACTCCCTATAATAAGACAGACTAACACCTTTTGGTGTAACTGTCAGATATTACCTTTTTTTATCTATTTTTAGGTTTGACATATTTTTCAAAACCAATCAGATTGCTCTGTGGAAATCAATGAAACACCAAATCCTGAGGATTCTTCGGAAGAATTGGCATGGATTAAAAACCTCCAAAGAAACAGCTGGGAACCTGAAGTCATCATTTCAGGTATTTCCTTGGCATTTATTTTTGCATTTCCAGCACAGATTTATGATTTCGCTGTGAAATTGACACAGGATTATGGATTGGAATTTATAGGTGCATATCTCGTACTACTTTATCTCTCTATCATTGTCAGCGTATTCAAGATATTTTTTTCTGTCCACCTTGTTCTCAGATTTACTTGGGCGGGATTATTGGGATTGAGCTATGCATTTCCAAATGGAGTGATCAATGAAAAATTATTCAAAAACTCAAGAGATTTTCAATACAAAAAGCCTCAGGAAATGGTCTTGAAATTAGAGAAGATCTGTAGTATGGCTTTCGCTTTTCCAATGATGATGGGGATGATTTTTATCGTATTTACCCTCTACCTTGGACTTTTACTTTTTTTATATAGGTATTTTGATCTTAACTTTTTTATGATTTACCTCTTTTTTTTAGCCTCATTGGTTGGATTTGGGCTGTTATCGGCCTTTTCGAAAAAAAACAAATTTAAATCCAGTCTAAATGCTTCCATTTTCAGTACCGTCCAGGCAGTCTATCAAAGCAATCTTGGTAAATGGTCCATTTCTGCTTATTCTATTTTCATCATGGGATTGACAGCACCTCTTATAAAATCTGACTCTAAGGGTTTTTTTAATTTTGCCAATTATGCCAACCTAGATCAAGACCTACTTGAGTGGCCTGACAATTCGATGTATTTTGAGGATCAAAAAGATCCTCAAAAAAGATTTCCCCGCGCGATGATGCCTTCTGCAAATATCTCTGGTGATTTCACGAGTATTTCAATTGCCTATTATGACGAAGACAATAAAAATTTTGAAAAAATAAAAGAAGGTATCCATACTTTGCCCGATTCTTTGGCTTGGCCATCTTTGGAAAATCAACAAGACCTATACAAAATATACCTGAATGATAGTCTAGTCAGCAATAAAATTACCGAATGGAAAAAAGTGTCCTATGGCGCAACCGGCCAACGCGCATACCTTGTGGTTCTCGATATCAATGGTCTAAAACCCGGAGCTCATGAAATCCGGATAGAAAAGCTTACCTTATTTGGAGCATTGGGATTTTCAGAACCCGAAATCAAGCACCGAAAAAATTGGGCGAAATTTTCTTTTATCAAAGTCACATCTTGATTCCCCTTGCTTCCATAATGCGAAAAAAAAGGATATGCGCCATATTCCTTGCATGTTCTTTGGCATAGTCTGCATTCTTTCCTTCAAAGTATGTATCCAAAGTTGTGAACCAAATTTCAAGCCAATTGCCAAAATGTACCTGGGAGATGGTATTTTCGGTTTTCGCATCCACTTCTTTGTGAACCGGAACAGGACTGAACTTACCTGCACCGGGCCCGGACTGCAGCAAAATCATCTCCCAAAAATCCGTCAGCTTTTCTAAATGTGATTCCCAATCCTTGACCACATCATTGAAAATCGGGCCAAGGGAATCATGTTTTCTGATCCGGGCATAAAAACTCCTGACCAAAAGCGACACGTCTTCCCTGTTCTCGATTTCTTTCCTTTCCATTACATTCTCTTCAAGACAGGTTCCAAAACCTCTAATTTTCCATCAATTCCCTGTGGAATCGGCAATCCCAAAATTGTCGCCAACAAAGGATAAATATGGATATTTTCAAAAGCCGGGATAAGATTTCCACTTTTTATCATTGGTCCATTTGCATAGAAAATCCCCTGCATGTCTTCATACTCCGGACTAAATCCATGCTCTCCAAATACCTCGGTTTTGAACATTGCAGACCTGTTTTGGTAAGAAACCATTCCTTTGGAAGTCGTCAAGTAATTCCCCAAATCAGGCAGGATAATCAAGTCACCAAAGCGGTTTCTATACTTTTCGATATTTTTATAATACTCCCTGTCCTCCACCCGGACTACTTTGTAATGTTCTGCTTTATCATTGAGTTCTTTATGTATTTTTTCAAGCTCCTCTTTATTTTCCAAATGCAAATGTGCCAAAGCCCCGTTGTTAACAACTCTTGCATCTATCCCTTCGGTGATTTGATCCAGATTCAAAAGATTTCCTTTAGGAATATTGGTCATGCCATGGTCAGAGACGATAAAAATATTAATATCGAGGTCAAAACTCTTCAATCCTTCAAATAGTGCTCCAAGTTCCCGGTCTAATTTTTCCAATCTTCCGCTGATTTGTTCATCATTATCGGGACCATACCGATGACCGATGTCGTCCATGTCAGAAAAATAAAGCGTTATCATCCTCGGTCTTTCATCCTCAGGAAGCTGCAACCATTCAAATACTTTGGAAATCCTAGTCAAATTGGAAACAGCCCCATCATAGCTGAAATAATAACTCGGACGGATTCCCTGCACAGGGGCTTCCGAACCTACAAAAAAGTAGCTTGCGGCCTTCATGCCGTTTTGCTCTGCCAATACCCAAATAGGTGTTCCGCCATACCAATATTCATCTTCGACAATGTCCCTATTTCCCATACTATAAACCAAGTCCTTTTCGGGTTCATAAAAAGAGTTGTCAACCAATCCATGATTTTCAGGCTTCAGTCCGGTGGCAATGGTATAATGGTTTGGGAAAGTTTTACTTGGAAAAGAAGGTATCAGTGCTTCTGCGGCAGTTCCGTTTTGGATAAATCGGGAAAGATTTTCAGGTTTGAACCTTTGGACATAATCGTGTCTGAAACCGTCAAGGGAAATCATAATCACATATTGGTCCTTTTCCTGCGAAAAAACGGGACTGCTAAGAAGGATTAGAAAAACAAATAGTACCAGAATGGATTTCCTCGGTTTCATTTATTCAAGGTTTGATTTGACAGTAAAAGTAGCAGAAGAAAATTTGGTAGCCAATAGGTATTTTACCTTCGGAAAATTATTATCAAAAAATTCAGGTTGGCGATCCGTGTCCAAAGAAACTTCATAGGACGACCTCGATTATGATATTTCACCAACAAAAAAATCCCAAGCTTTTGACTTGGGATTTCATTGTAAATCTGAATACAAAATCTAAACGAATGGCTCTTGCTGACTGAGGCAATGGAACGAGCCCAAACCCCAAATCAGATCCAAGGAATTTACCCCTATAACCTTTCTTTCCGGAAAACAGGAAGTTAGAATCTCCAAAGCCTTATCGTCATTGTTGTCCTGAAAAGTCGGTACAATCACTGCATGGTTTGCAATATAGAAATTGGCATAAGAAGCCGGTAGCCTCTGATCTTCGTAGTATTTGGCAGAAGGCATGGGAAGCTCAATGATATTCATCGGCTTGCCGTCTTCCAATCTTAATTCGTGGAGCAATTCCAGATTTTCCTTCAATGGAGCGTAATTCTCATCTGATTTATTATGCTCAACTACAGTCACGACAGTATCTTCATTGACAAAACGCGTAAGGTCATCTATATGGCCATCGGTATCATCTCCGATAATGCCATCTTTCAGCCACAAAATATTCTCAACACCATAATAGCCTCTTAGATATTCCTCAATCTGATTTTTGGAAAGGTGAGGATTTCTGTTTGGATTGAGAAGGCAAGCTTCAGAAGTCAGCAAGGTGCCTTTTCCATTGAACTCAACAGAACCTCCTTCCATTACAATGCCCGGTTGGAAGCAGGGGATATTTCTAAAATCAGCGATTTTGATCGGAATCTGATTGTCCAAGTCATAGGGAGGATACTTGTCTCCCCAAGCATTGTAATTCCATTTGACCAAAATCTTCTTTTGTTCAGCTTCAGGATTGATCAAAAATGCAGGACCGTGGTCTCTGCACCAAGCATCGTTGGTAGGGAAAAAGTGGAAGAAAACCTTGCCAAGGTCAACACCTGCAGCCTGCAAATGTCCCAAGGCAAATGCCTTCATCGCCTCATCCTTTACATTGATATGCACCTCTTCGCCCAAGGCCACATACTTGATAAACTCCGCATAGGCAGGGAAAATAGTATGGATTTTTCCGGGCCAGGATTCTTCTTTGTGCGGCCAACTCAGCCAAGTCGCTTGGTGTTGCGCAAATTCAGCGGGAAAAAAATACCCCAATTCAGCAGGTGTCATTTTCCCTGATTGGGCCATTTCAAATATATCTGCAGCACTATGGTTAGTCTTCATCAATAAATCTCTTAAGGATCGGGGAATAGGAATCAATGCGTCTGTCCCTCAAAAAAGGCCAATGGGTACGGTAGCGGTCGGAGTTTTCCATGTCCAATTCCTGAACATGGACTTCTTCAGCTACGTGGTCAGCTTGGTACAAAACCCGTCCAAAAGCATTGGTCGCAAAAGATCCACCCCAAAACTGCTGATTTCCTTCTGTTCCTACCCTGTTGACAGAAACTACAGGAACCCCGTTTGCCACGGCATGGGAGCGCTGTATGGTCTGCCAAGCCTGGTATTGTTCGTCGTTGGTTTCTTTTGTTGCTTCTTTGTGCCATCCGATAGCTGTAGGATAAAACAGGATTTCTGCCCCCATCAGTGAAGTGATCCTTGCAGCCTCCGGATACCATTGGTCCCAACAGATCAACACTCCGATTGTCCCGACTTTGGTTTTAAAAACTTTATACCCCATATCTCCCGGAGTAAAATAGAATTTCTCATAATACCCCGGATCATCAGGAATATGCATTTTGCGGTATTTACCAAGGTATTTTCCATCAGCATCAATTACTGCGGTAGTGTTGTGGTAAAGGCCTTCAGCTCTTTTTTCAA
This sequence comes from Aquiflexum gelatinilyticum, assembly GCF_024741135.1. Classification (GTDB taxonomy): domain Bacteria; phylum Bacteroidota; class Bacteroidia; order Cytophagales; family Cyclobacteriaceae; genus Cognataquiflexum; species Cognataquiflexum gelatinilyticum. The sequence goes on along the minus strand of NZ_JANSUY010000014.1, from coordinate 137,581 downwards.
ACAAAGATGCCACAATGACTACTCCCAATTCTTTTGCCAATGAGGAAAAAGTTTCAGTTGAAGGTCCGGGGATGGCTTCAGCAAGTTTGAAATTATCATGATCCTCCACATCGCAGAAATACAAGGAACCGAAAAGCTCCTGCAAACATACGATCTGAGCACCTTTGGCTGCTGCCTCACGGATTCCCGCAATGGCTTTGGCCATATTGTCTGAGAGGTCATTGGAACAAGATGTTTGCACCATGCCTACTTTGATGGTTCTTTTTGACACTTTGGTTGATTTAAATGGTTACTATTTCCTTTGAGTTTCAAAATTAGACTATTATTCAAAAATATTAAACCCATATAAAATACATAATGGTTCCCCGGCACCTGGTAATTCCACTTTTTCAAAAGGCAAACCGGAGAAATAGCCCTCCCCGATTTTTCCATATATTTGCAGCAGAACCCAAATGTATGTTCTCATGAAAAAAACAATTATTGCAATGGCAGCTTCAGGAGCATTGCTCTATGCCTGTGGTGCCAAAGAAGAAAAAACTGAAAATATGAATCCATTCTTTGAAGCGTACGATACGCCTTTTGAAGTTCCCCCCTTTGACAAAATCGAAAACGAGCACTTTTCTCCTGCCATCATGGAAGGAATCAAGCAGCATCAGGCAGAAATCGACGCCATCGTCAATAATCCAGAAGACCCGACTTTTGCCAATACCATCGAAGCAATGGAAAAGTCCGGGGAATTGCTTGCCAAGGTCTCTTCGGTATTTTACAATTTCAATTCCGCAAACACCAACGATACCATTCAGGCAATTGCCAAAGAATTGGCTCCTGAGATCTCCAAACACTCAGACAACATCAGCCTCAATGAAAAACTCTTTGCAAGGGTAAACAGCATTTGGGAAATGAAAGACAACCTTGGCTTGAATGCAGAACAGCAAAAACTGTTGGAAAAAACATACAAGTCTTTTGTACGAAACGGTGCCAACCTCAATGAAGCAGACAAGGAAAAACTAAGAAAAATAAATTCCAGACTTTCAGTCTGGAGTCTCACTTTCGGTCAAAATCTATTGGAAGAAACCAATGCTTTCAAGCTGTTTGTAGACAATGAAGCTGACCTGGCAGGACTTCCCCAAGAACTGCGGGATGCCGCCAAGGCAGATGCCAAAGCTGCAGGTGAAGAAGAAAAATGGTTATTTACCCTACAGAATCCGAGCATCATGCCTTTCCTCCAATATGCTGAAAATAGGGAGTTGAGGAAGCAGATTTGGGAAGCTTACCAAAGCCGAGCTAATAAAGATAATGACAAAGACAACAAAGCCATCCTGGTCGAAACAGCAAACCTGAGGAGGGAAAAAGCACAGCTCCTCGGTTATAAAAACCATGCGGACTATGTTCTTGAGGAATCCATGGCTAAAACTTCCGAGCAGGTCTACGACCTTCTCAACCAACTCTGGACCCCGGCTTTAGCCAAAGCCCAGCAGGAAAAAAATGAAATGCAAGCAATTGTCACAGCCGAAGGTAAAGATTTCAACATTGAGCCTTGGGACTGGAGGTTTTATGAAGAAAAACTTCGCCAGCAAAAATTCAACCTGGACGAACAAGAAGTGAAACCATATTTCGCTTTGGACAAAGTACAGGATGGGGTATTTATGGTGGTAAAAAACCTGTTTGGACTTACGTTTGAGGAAATCAAAGACATACCGACTTACCATCCCGATGCCAAAGCTTATGAAGTCAAAGAAGCAGATGGAACCCATGTTGGAGTTTTATATATGGATTTCCATCCAAGACCTTCCAAAAGAGGCGGCGCTTGGATGACTTCTTACCGTCCACAGCAGACAATAGACGGCGAACGGAAAGCACCAGTCATCTCCATCGTCTGCAATTTTTCCAAGCCTACCGGTGATGCACCGGCATTGCTGACTTTTGATGAAGTGACGACTTTCTTCCATGAGTTTGGACACGCACTTCATGGATTACTTTCCAATGTGCAGTACAGAAGTCTCGCGGGCACTTCAGTTCCAAGGGATTTTGTCGAGCTTCCTTCCCAGATTATGGAAAATTGGGCCACCGAGCCGGAAGTACTCAAACAATATGCGATTCATTACAAAACAGGAGAACCCATTCCGGATGAGTTGATCGAAAAACTCAAAAACTCAGGTACTTTCGGACAGGGATTTGCCACAACTGAGTATTTGGCTGCCTCGCTTTTGGATCTGGATTACCATACTCAAGAAAAGGAAATCGTAGGAAGTGCCAATGATTTTGAAAAAGCATCTTTGGAAAAAATCGGACTTATGGGCGAAATTATCCCAAGGTACCGCAGCACTTATTTCCAGCACATTTTTGCAGGGGGTTATTCCTCGGGTTATTATAGCTATATCTGGTCGGGGGTTTTGGACACGGATGCATTTCAGGCATTTAAGGAAACCGACTTATTTAATCCTGAAGTAGCATTGGCTTTCAGAAAAGAAATCCTTGAAAGAGGAGGAACAGACGAGCCGATGAAAATGTATGTCAACTTCCGTGGTGCTGAACCAAAGATCGATGCGCTTTTGAAAAAAAGAGGATTGGATCAGGTAAGTGTGGACAGGACAAAATAAAAATCAAATCAAACCTTAATCAGAAGACCCATTGAATTCGAAAGAATTGATGGGTCTTTTTTTAGCTTGGCAAAAAAATAAATCACGGCTTAGATTTATCTTCAATGGTCATGGTTACTCCTTTTTGTACCTCAGTTTGAAATTCAGGTTCTCTAAATAATCCCCATCTGCCAAGGCCTTTATTTCAAATTCCAGGATTCCCGGTTCGGAGGCCACATTCATAAACTCCAACTGCTTAGGATCTGCATAAAGTCTATATTTACCCGGCATCAGACCAAAAACATAGAAACCACCGTCTGTAAATGTCCTCAGTAGCTGAAGCGGCTCACTGTCATTCAGCTTTTCCAGGATCAATCTTAATCCACCCAAGCCTTCTTCTTTGTTATTATGGTCTACGACTACATATCCCTCAATGATTCCGGTTTGGTACAATGGAATATCAATGCTCCTATACCTGTTTGGCTCGGCCACAAATGTAAATCGCTTCACCTTTGGGGCAAGGTTAGGATTTGGCAATGCATGGATATCGACTTCCATCTGGTATTTCCAATATGCTTGCAATTGGGTGATCCTCAGGATACCGTCAGAACCTAAAAGCATGTTTGCAGATCTGTCCAACCGCACCGCTTTTGCAGGAACTACCACCTCTCCCGGATCGAAGACCCCGTTTTCATTGGCGTCAATAAACAGACGTACTGCAACTCCTGAACGGGTAACTTGGTCTCTGTTGTCGGGCAAAATGTATCCTGAAGGATCGATACCCAGAGATCCTGTGATAGCCTGTTGTGCTGAGTAATTATTCCTGCTTGCTGAAAACTGGGTAGAAGTCCTTAAGCCTCTGAAGTCATAAAGGAATCCCAACTGAAACTGACCTTTCTCCCTGATGGCATCCATTTCATAACCCATGGTAAGCCTACCCATTTTGAAGAGGGTCTGAGAAATCATGAGATTGTAAGAAATCGGGGTTTTATTATAAGTATCATACCTGTATTGTCCCCTGAAAAACATCCCCCTAACAAAAACAGGGACACTTGGATCCCTCTTGAGGGTATAAGTCACCGAAGCTGTAAATTGGCCAATGGCATTGTACAGGTTTGGTGGTTCGATCCCTGTACCGATATCTTTTAGTCCGCTGATCCGAGCGCGATAGTTGACCCGGGCTACTACCCTACCGATCTGGGTATTGAAATCCGTTTGGTAGTTGGTCCTAAAACCGCTTTCGTACCATTGCCTTTCTCCGGTGATCCTGAATCCGGAAAATCTCCCAAAGGTTTTGAAAGGAAAAAATGCATTGAGGTTTGCCTCTCGGACCTGACCTACGAGGTTGAATTCTGATTCCGGAACAAATTCTGTAAACTGGGCATTGATACTGGTATTGTTGGCATAAAAAACCGATGCAGAAGCTTGGTAATACCTGTCAGGCAAAACATCCACATTCAGAAGATACTGCTGCCGTATTCTGGCAGAAAGACCAAAAACGCCATAAGTCATATTCTTTCCAAATACAGCACCATTGTCCACACCTGCCCTGACTGTCAGTGCATTGGTCACTCCATAAGCAATGTCCGCATGACCGATGAGGTCCTTATCCAAACTATCAAGGCTTGTTTCAGCCAATCCGGCCTGTAAATTATAGGTTACAAACCCTTTTGGTAAAAAAGTGAAAGGAATCTGCAGTTGTCTTTCCTCTATTTTGACTTCACCTTGTGGGGTATAGATCCTAATAGCAAGACGTACAACTCCAAAACTAATAGGCGCATTGAACCGGTAATATCCTACATCATCTGCTCTGAGAAAATCAACCAACTGTCCGCCAATCAGAAGTTCTACCTCAGAATCCGGCTCTGTGTAGCCATCGATGACAAAAACGTCAAGTTTCATCCTTGGGATGACCGGGTTGTTGGTAATGCCAACACCTAAAATATCGACCGAATTGTTAAGCCCTGTGGTATTGATCTGTCCAACCGAAATACCCGTCATACCGGCATTCTTATCCGGCAGAAGGCCTCCCGGTAAAACATAACGCCATCTTGCCCCTGAAAAAGAGGAGAAAAGACTTCCTTCCTGAACAGTGCCCGAATACAATCCCTGGAGATCCCCTCCCAAAAATTCCATTCCAGCATTTAACAGAATCCCGAGATTTTGGCTTCCGTCACCATAATTGTAATTGAGGTTATAATCCAACATTCCGGGAGCAAACAATTTTCTGTCTCTCCCATGAAGCAGCGGGGCATCTGATAAGTCCTTATTGGCTGCTGATTGCTGAAGTTTCTTTCTCAAAGCTTCCCTTTTCTGCCTTTCGTCGATTGGAAGTGGAAATTCTGCGGTGAGGCTTAGTGAAAGTGCATTGAAATTGACCAAGAAATTCAGCCCAAAAATCCTAGAATAATAGTCTGGGTGAAGGTAAATATCCATTCCCCCCATGTAAAATTTATCGGCCGGAAGGGTTTCTCTGTTGCCTTTGATCGTTACCATGCCTAGTAGAGGATCAATAAGCCAATTGTCATTTTTGCTTGGAAAAACCCCTTGAAGGCCTTTTCCATTGCTTGTCCTTTCGTTGCCGATATACAACATGCTGAGCACCTCGCCCAAAGGCAGAAACGGCACATTATCAAAAAATACTACATTCAAATAGGCCTGTCCCAATGAGGGATAGGAAAAAGTAAGCATGGCTTCGCCATCAGGTTCTTGCTGTGCCTGTAGGTTTTTGGTCGAAAAAACCAAAATTACCATCAAAAGCACCGAAAGAACCCCCTTCAATTTTTTTGATTCAATAAAAGGAAACTGGTAAGCCAAAATTTTATATTAAAAAGAAGCGAGATAAATATTTCATTAAACTGAAATCGAATTGCCTTAGGGCAAATCGAAATCATGGGATTCTGACAAATATTCTTTTACTTATAGGGGCACTCTGCACCAGATCCGAGGAAGGGATGTCTGATCTTTTGGTTTCAAATTGAAGTTCAAGCTGGTATTCTCCTGAGGCCAAACCTTCGGGAATATTGACATCGATCCCTTTCTTTCCCGAAAAATACATCGCAACTGTTTCTTCTTTTTGGGAAACTACTTTGTCTGATGCATCCCTCAACGTAGCGGATATACTTCCTAGAAAGGGTGAATTGCCGGTGGTAACAAAATCTGCGATTGCTCTTAAGTTACCTTCTGCCATGGAAGTAGACACATCTCCGATTTCAAGTCCGGTTGAGGTCTGTCCGTTTTTGTAAAAAGCAGCAATCACTTGGTCAAATTTGAAATTGATCTGAGTGGAAACCTCTGATTCTACAACCTGATCCACATCCTGCGCCTGATTGTTGGAAGTCACTTTGACTCTGGTAAAATAAGTACCGGCAGGCAAGGAACGGTCAGGTCTCAACTGTAACCTTACTGTTTGCTGCTGCTGTGGTGCCAAGACGAAAGTCCTGGGAAATGCCCTTAATCTGTCACCAAGGCCATATTGCTTGTCTTTGATACTGTCGCCGTAGACCATCACCAAATTGCCAAGATCATCACTGCCGGGATATCCGAAAATAAAGCTCACGTTGATTTCTTGGGTAATCTCTGAAGGATTGGTAATGTAAAGGGAAGCAATGCCATTCTCATCCAAAAAAACCGAAGTCGGTGCAATGGATATCTGCGCCATAGCAGGCACAGCCAAAAACAGGAATAAGCTTACTGATAAAGCTTTGATTGTCTTTTTCATAAAATTGAAGAGTTATAAAAGTCGGCGGGGTAACCGCCGACTTATATTGTTGAATCCTAGTTATATTCTGCACTGATATTGAAAGTACCAGAGTAGGTACCTACGCCCTGAGCTGTAAGAGCCGGAATTGATCCACCTACCCAGATGAAGAAAGCATTGTCTGCCAAAGTTACAGTAGAACCACTTGCTACAGGAATCGCAGTTGCTCTGTTCGTTTCCACCGCATCACCGATTACTTCCGGAGTCATAACAATAGTCAAACCACCACCTGAAGTCAGGGTTACAGTTGGGTCATAAAATACGGTAACACCACCATTTGCACCACCAAGGTCAAACTGAGCCACATTGGTAACAGTACCTGTGTTGACATTACTTGCGGCCGAATTGGCATCCAAAACAATGGTACCGGGAGTAGTGGAGGAAACCCTACCGAAATTGATAGCATTCAAAGTTCCATCCAAAACAATGGTCAAATCCTGAAGGATTTCAGCAGAAGCTGGAGCTGTAGCAGCTTTTTGTGCATAAGATGTAGATACTAGACCTACGAAGAAAATTGCAATTACGAGTGATTTAAGAATTGTTTTCATTTTGTTGTTGTTTTTAAAAATTAAAAATTTGTTAGAGTTTGTTTTACTTTTTGTTTTTGTTTTTACTATTTGTTTTTGCTTTTCAAGTGTATCCATGAGTTATGGATTGGGGGATTAAGAAGGATGTTACATAAGCGATTCAGTTAAATGGTTTATGGTATATTTTAAGTTTTAATGATATTCTATTGCAGTTATAATTCCCGGTAATACAGGTATTCCCAGCCAAGCCCTCATTTGTTGGACTTTGGGTTTGGCATTTCGGATCAGCATGCCCCTGTTATCGAATTGGAAGCTGGCTTCTCCGGCTTCATGTTTTGTTGCAGTTCTAAAGTCTGCCGTTCCGTTGTTGAGCACATAAAGCGTTTCTGTTATGTCTTTGCCTGTGTCATCTGATTTCAGGCTTACTATCAGATGGATATTCTCCTGTACAACCATCTCCACCCATCTGAGTCCTGTTTCACCTTCTTTGGGTTTGGCTTCAACGATTCTAGGGTTAAAGTTGACCCCGGCAGGTAGCACCAGGCGTACATTGACCATCTGAGCCTCCACAGTACTGATTTTTCCAAAAAACAGTACCAAAATGATTATGATCAAACAATACCTAATCATAGCTCGTGAAGGATACGTTGATGTTTATTTCGCCTTCATAATTCCCCGCTGGGACCATCCCGACCGGACCCAAAGTACCATACAAATACAGGTAAGCTTTTGCTTTTGGTCTGGTAAGTGCCCCATCTTCAGGGGAAGGGGGTGCAATGGGCGCTCCTGAAGTTCTTCTACTTACAGGAAAAGTAATGCTGTAAAAGCCTGCGGGAAGTTCCACAGCACTCAGTTTACCGCTCAATTCGTCTGTAGGAGCCATATTGTTATAAGCTACTTTGAGAAGAAATGGAATTGACTCGGTGGGATTTCCAGAGAGAACAAAGGCCGAAGGGGCGCTGACATCTACAGTCAAATCAAATCCTTCAGGTGCTTCTATCTCATAGATCACTGCCTGATTGTCCACAAGCCCAATGTTTACAGCTTCGGTACCTGGGACCAAGGCACGCATCTTTTGGTTAAAATCCAATGCCGGCATCGCTCCCTGAGGAGAAAGTATCGTGATATCATCACTCCCGGTCCAGGTATTGAAACTGATCCTCTGGGCAAAACCTGTCCCTGACAAAAGGAAGAGACATATGCCCAAGAGCATCCTGAATTCTACAATATGTGAAAGAACTTTTACCACTTTATATATATTCCAATTCAATGATAAATTCTGACAAATAAACCCCTGGCGTTGCTTTGGTCAAATCCAGATTGGCACCAAGCCAAACATACAGTTCACCATCAGGCCCAATAGGAAAAACTCCCTCTCCGACATCCAACAGTGCACTTTGAAATTGTAAATCATTGAAAGCAGCACTCAGGATATACTCGGCAGAAACTTCACCGATACCTTCTTCATATTCTCGGATCACTTCATTTTGAAGGTAAGTGATCCTTACCCTTGCCCCGGGACTTCCCATAATTTTGAACATACCTGCAAATTCACTGGTAATAGGAGATACTTCCAATGTACCCTGCATTACCGGAGGATTGACGAGGTCGATATTCCGGATGGTAAGCATGTTCAGGTTGTCGGTCACTGTGGCCGTTGCCCTTACATTCAGTGAAGTCACTCTTCCATTGGCTTGTCCAAAGGATATTTTTACCAAAAAACAACTGAAAACAAGAAGTAATGTAAAGAATCTAATCATTTCAGTTTTTAATCAGTTTTTGGGTAAATCGATAATTTTCAGTGGCCAATTGGACTACATACATTCCGGTGGATAGCTTGGTTGAATTCGGAATCCATTCCAATTCATGGATTCCTGTTCCATATTCAGCAGCAGGAAATCCACCTACTTTTTGACCCATCAGGTCGTAAATGAGGATCTCAGCTTTGGTCGATTCGGGTAAGAAAAACCTGATCTTGGCAGAATCCATGAATGGATTTGGGCTTACCGGAAATAACTTCGGAAAATCCGGTAGGTATTCAATTTTGTCCTCTTGGAATGCACCGCCGATATAGATCGTAAAAGGTCTTTCAGGGGATGTTGAGTTGATTTTAGCATTGCTTTCTCCTGTTTTATAGGGTGATTTAAACACTATTGCATTTGGCAATTCAAAATCATTGGAAGACAACCTTGCCCTTTTCTTTGGGACTTCAGGTGCCTGAAAACTGAAGGTATATGCAGATTCTTCCTGCATATTGATGGCTTTTTTATTCAAATGATCCATCAGAATGATACTTTTGTCGGCAGGCCATTCATTTGGAAGTGTCCAATTCATCAGGAAAGATCCCTGAAATGCTTTTCCATTTTTGGATGCTGCCAAATGTACAGGTATGATCATTTCTCTCTCATCCAACATCGGAAGGCTATTGATGACCAAAGGATTGCTTGTCCGCAAAGAGCCGTAAGTGTAAAGGAAAAGCCAATCGTCTGCCAAAGACTCTAATTGATAGGCATCTTTAGGATCGTTTGACTCTTTTCCTTCTCTGCCAAAGCTGATAAAGGATTCTGCCTGCATTTCTTCTCCCGTCACTGCAAGCTGAATGGCAAATGGTTCTTCCTCAGTTTTTCTACCAAAGAATTCTTTGGACACTATCGTTTTCACATCATTTCCTGTAAGCTGGAGCTGGGGATTTGCACCATTAGTCCTGATCCAAAATGCCTGATAGGGTGCTATTCGGCCATTTCCGAGTGTTCCGAGTGTCCCGTTATGGGTAAGAAATGAACCGGAAGTTGGATCCCAAACATATATAGTGTTGTCAATATTGGTTTTGTTCCAGCCTGTCGGAGCATAGAAATCAATCATGCTTGCTGTTGGATTGGCGATCAGGTTAAAGCCTGCATCAGCAACGTTTACTTCTGTCAATTGCCCACCATCGACAATAAGACTTGTATCTCGGGAAGTAAAAGTGACACCAAAATCAAATGTACCTGTAGCGAGATTTGGTTCTGTTCCTGTACCTGAAAGTGTCAGGGGAAGTCCATCTGAATAATTTCCTCCTCCTGCAGGTTTTTCTGCGCCGTTGAAAACGTACAAATAATGTCCTCTTCCCGAAACAACAGCATCAGTGATTTGGGCAGGCTTCCTCCAAGTCTGAAGACTTGTGCCATGGTCTGTTTCATCCACCCATAAAATGTTAGGCTGAAGATCAGGATTGTTTGCCCCCGGGAAACCTTGGGTTTCGGCATTGGCAAGAATATCAGCATAGGTGGTCCCAACAGGTGAACCCATCATTCTCCATCCTTTATCCCCTGTCAGTTCTTGCTGCACTTCCAGTCTTGGATTTTGTGCGCTAAGATTCAGATAAACTGCTGCAGGGTTCAAAACAATTTTTGCCGTACCAGTAGTGGTCAAATTTGAGGAGCTTTCTATTACCATCTGTGCAGACGGCCTAACGGTCACAGTAGAAGGCGATGAAATATCCACCAAGCCTTCTACCAAAAAATAACCGTTAACCTCAATGTTTCCATTTATTGTCTTGAGTCCGGGACCTGAAAGGGTCAGGTTATTGAAAACCCCTCCGGAAATATTCACAGTTGCATTTTCATCAAAAACCACCTGTCCATTTTCAGGAACAAACACGCCTTCCACGTTCCAGTTGCCTGCCACTTGGTGGGTAAATCCTCCTCCCAAAAAAGTCGCTCCTAACCCAATCTGTACATTTCCATTAAAAGTGATTCCCTCAGCAGCCGTCGCTGTTGGCGTTCCTAAAATTTCGAAATCATTGCAAATCTCGTTTATTCCTGATTCAAATAATTTGATACCTGTTCCGCTAAGAACCAAAAAACCATAAGTTGATGGGCTGATGATATTTGCAACCGTTTGGTCAGTTCCGTAATATTCTATTGTACTGTTGCAGCCTATCACATGGGAAGCATAATTAGCCGGAAGTGAATTTGAACCTCCGATGCCTAAATAGGCTCCATCTGCAACGGTCAAAACTCCGCCAACAGCACCTCTTGAAGCTGAAAAAATTCCTAAATCCAATCCGCCCTGAAAAACAGAAAGGTTAGAGGTGATTGAGGTGTTCTGAAAAATTGTAACATTTTGGTTTCCCAAAGTACCTTCATTGTCAATGGTCAAGTTGTTGACTGTAGCAGGAAGTCCATTGCCGGTTGACTGATTGCTGTTTCCGTTATAAATGTAATCAGCACCAGTATTGTAGGACCTCGCTCCGGTTACCCTTACCAATCCTGTAGCTCCGGTCGTCGTAATTCCCTGAGGGGATTTGATACCCAAAGCTGCACCTGTCTGAAGGGTAAAAGTACCGCCACCAAGAAATGCTGTATTGGAATCGGCCGATTGGACAAATGCCCCGGTCGATACAATATAGTTGATCACATTGGTGACGATCCCACCTGAGGTGTAAGTCTGGGGATTACTTGAATCTCCGTTAAAAATAATTCTACCTGAACCTGAACTCGTTTCGGTAATTGTACCTCCAGAGTGTGTGAAATCTCCTGCAATATTCAAAGTACCTACAGCATTGGAGCTTATACTCATACTCAAAATACCTGCTTCTACAGTCGCATTTCCAAGAACAGTTATACTTCTATTTGAGCTGGTACCATTGCCAATTGCGTATCTTCCATTGATAAAAAGAAAGTTTCCATTTACCGTAAAGGCATTTCTTGTCTGTCTGATCTGACCGGTAGAGGTTCCGTTGTCGATAATCAAATCACCGGCAATACTCAGAGGAAGAAAAGACATGTTAACAGTTTGTGCCGGGGACTGAAAAATGAAATTTCCAAAGTTTTGGTTTGCATTGCCGACGGTAGTATTCAAAACTCCAGTCAACCTTACCGTTGAAGTCGGGTTCCATGTTGCCAAAGGAAGAGAAGATCCATTTCTTGCATGGTTGTATTCAGAATTAGGTCCAAAAACGATTTTTGCTGTAGCCGAACTGGAAAAACTTCCACCTGTATTGGTGATTTTTCCGTTGACTGTGACTAAAGTTCCACCATTGGCGGTATTTATATTCCCGTTTGTGCCCAAAACCAATTCTCCGTCAATCACCGCAGAAGCGCTTGCAGCCAAAGTGATCCTGAGTCTACTTGTTCCGCTAATGGTAAGTGTAGCTCCGGAGTCAACGATCCAATCAACACCTGTTCCGTTGTTTATATTAAAATTCTGATTGCTTACTGTAGAAGCTAAAGTGATGTTTGAATTGTTGGTAACGATCAATCCCCTGATGGTCTGTGACGGTACAGCTGTAATGGTAAGTGTCTCCCCTGAATTAAATTGAAGAATATCGGTGGCTGCAGGTGTTGTCCGTGTAGGAGACCAATTAAATCTATTTGTCCAAGGGGCATTGTCAGCACCAATCCAGGTATATGTAGTCTGACCCCAAGATATCAAAGGCATAAATGCAAGCAGTACCAGACAGCAAATTTTTGCTGCCGGTACGCTGTTAAAAAACGATATGTTACTATCAGGTTGCATTTATCAAAACAATGTCTAGAGTCTATTTTTAATATTAAGTTTCATTTTTTCCAAAACATACCTCTTCCGTCTATTGGCAAAATACCAAAGGAGCACAAGAACTATTTTCTTGAATAAGGCTCCTGATTTGACGTCAGTGCCTCAGAATAACAGGGTTTTGTTGTCAGGGTGACATTTCACATTCCTTCGCAAATAAAAATGAGGTGATTTTGTATTCAGAGAAGCAATAACAGAAACTAGGGCGTTGGGTAATTATTCTTCGCTTTTTGAAATTTCTAAGGAGGAACTTCTTGGTTTCCTATTCCTCCAAAGACTGATAATCTAATTTTCACTATGCTTTAATCGAAGAGTCTTTAATACCAAAAAGTTGTTCTTGCGAGATTGTTTTTGGTTATAAATGTGATGCAATATAAATACAAATATTAAAAACAAAACATTTTATAATAAAATAAATAGATTACCTATGATTTTATAGGTTATTTCATAGAAAACATACTTTTTTAAATGTATTGATTTTTGCATCTTCAAATTACATATCTGCATTTTAAAGCGGATTTTTGACAGGAATGCCTTTTGAAAAAAAATTACCAAAAACATGTATATTTTTTTTTTAAAAAAGTTTTTCGACCCGAAAATGACGTAAAATTCACCACTTTGATTCAAAAAAAAACTGCTGTTTTCGACTTATTTTGATAATGAAATGTATAAAAAAAATAATGATATGATTTTTAAAAAAAATGAAACGATAATTTCTGAAAACAGCTTAAAATACGCAATTTGAATGGTTTTTATTCATTAAATTATTAGAATAATTTAATTTTAACCCTTAAATATCTAGAAATAAATAACCGAATTAAAGGCCGCCTAATTTTTATAAAATTTAGATTGCACTTATAATCCAAGATTTTAAATGTTGAGAAAAAGAATATTCTTTGGTTTTAGAAGAATTTACGCTGGTTTGTTCATTTAAAATTTAATCCTTCCAAGACTTTTAATTTACAAAAAACATCACAGAGGTACCAAATAGGCTGTTTTCATGGTAAATTCTTTAAAATTTACTTGTATGAATATTCTTCTTGTTGATAAGGACTGTTTGGGGAGGTCTGAATTGTCCAGGTTTTTTTCAGAATGCGGCCATGATGTAGTGGAAGCCGAAAACGGTAGGGAGGGTCTGGTAAAGTTTTATACCATAGGCTCGACCTATTTCGATATCATAGTTACTGAAACCGTACTCCCTACTCTATCAGGTATAGACATGGCTGACAGAATAAAAAACAGCTATTTAGGAAGCCGAATACCTATAGTGGCCATGACCTCAGATTTTGAAAATGATTATAGGGTCGACAATGAATCCCCTTTCAATCTGATCCTACCCAAAGACTTGAGCAATTCAAAACTTCTTGACTTTTGTCTTTTGATGGCCAAGAGGAAAAGATCACCTATGATTTATAGGGAAGTTTGACAATAAATTCGGAACCTTTGCCGAGTTCGCTTTTGAATTTGATTTTCCCTCCAAGTTTTTTGACAAATTCGTTGACAATATTTAAACCAAGTCCTGTTCCCTTGATGTTGGAGACGTTTCGGGACCTGAAAAAGGAATTGAAAATGTATTTTTGGTCCTCCTTGGGAATCCCCATGCCATAATCTTTGACTGTAATCTCAAATGATTTTGCCAAGTATTCAAGGGTCAGCTCAGGAGCTTTACTTTCAGGCAATGAATACTTCAAGGCATTTTCGATTATGTTTCTGAAAACATGTGTGAGCCAAACTGGATCTGAATAAATCAGTTTTTCTTTTTCCGGAAAATATAGCTTAATCGCTTTTGAGGGATCCTTTTGGTCATTGAAATCGGCAATCAAGGAAGAAATAAAACCGATGATATACATAGGCTGCAAGACATAGGTAATTTTTTCATGCTCATTTTTTTCTAAGATCAAAACATCGTTGATCACATTATTGAGTCTCTTGATTTGGTTGATAATCCTATTTAGGTGCTCGTCAAGCTGCACTTTGGAGATGATGCCGTTATCCTTTTGAGACATCATCAAAAGCAAATCCGTGCTGCTCAATATTGTAGATAATGGTGTGCGGAACTCATGAGACGTCATTGAAATAAATCGTGATTTCAACTGATTTAATTCCCTTTCCCTCAAAATCGCCTTTTTCAATTCCTTTACTCCCAATTCCCTTTCGGTCACATCCCTTGAGGTGGCAAGAATCGAAAAAGTCTTGCCATCCTCATCCTTCAAAGGCTTGAGCAACACCTCAAGAAATACTAAGGATCCATTGGTTTTATGTTTGTGAGGCAATACCACTTTGGTCTGACTGTCAATTTGGTTTTTGACATCAATGACATTAAATGCTTCCGCAGGCGTTTTTCCGATCAATTCAGGAGGCGTATATCCTAAAACTTTTTCTATCGAAGGAGACACGTACTGAAACACCATCTCCGGATCATGAAGAGCGATAATATCCCCCGTGTTTTCTGAGAGTAGGCGGTACATTTCGTCTGCCTGTTTTCTCATTTTGTCGGATTCCTTCTTTTTCCGATTGATCCTGATGGCCTGAATCAGGTTTGCATAACTTGAGACCAGCGGCTCCAGAAATTCAACATCCGACATTAAATAATCTTGGGATTTGTTTGCAAGTCCCATCAATCCTACAAATTCCTCCCCTTTATATACCGGAATGCCAAGATATCTGTCAAGTCTTGGATGCCCATTGGGGGTTCCCCCTGCCCTTGGATCTGCGTAAGCTTTGTTAGCTATTACAATTTGTCCGGTTCGAAGCGATTCTCCAAAAAGCGTATTCAAGTTCCTAAACTCTAATCCCGTACTGTAATTTTGCTTGTAGAATTGCTGTGTCTCCTCCGACCAAGCAATATTTGTAAGGGTATGGGATTTCAGATAAGGCTGATTATGCCTATCATAAAGAACCTCCCCAATAAATCCAAACTTACTATCTGTAAGGTGAAGCATCTTGTCGAGCAAAGTTTCTAGAGGAGATATAAAGTCTTCCTGAAGGAAAAAGCTGATTTGGGTTTCATTGACGGCCTTTAGCAATTCATTGAGGCTAAAAGCACTTTCTTCAGCCTTCTTTCTGTCATTGATATCAAACAAGACCACCACCATAGCCTCCTCCCCCATAAATGGAATCCTTTGTGAAGAAAGGCTATACCATAATTCCGTTTTATTTCCCTTAAACTCTAGTTTCACTTCGAGGTTCTTTACATCTCCGTAATGTAAAAAATATTCTGAAAGAGGGACCTTTTGGTGCTGCAAGACAAAAATCTCATCAAGATTAAGGTCAATTATTGAATCACTTCTGGTAAAACCCAATATGTCACGAAAATCTTTGTTGAGGTAAAAAATATTCCCGTTTTCTACCGAACAGATAATCAGCGGAAAAGGAATGTTTTCTGTAATAGTCCTGAATCTCTCTTCACTTTTCTGTAGTTTGAGTTCTTTCGTTTTGAGCTCAGTCACATCAGTAAACCTCCCGTGAATCCTAAGGTTGTTGCCATGGGCATCTTTTTCCATCCAGGATTTTTCCTGTACCCATTTAAGTTCTCCTTGATTGTTGATGATGCGGTATATCAGATCCAGCGATCCGGTCTTCAAAAGTTTGGAATCGGCTTTTTCCAACATGGCCCTGTCATGGGGATGAATGGCCTTTTTACGAAAATCCTTATCGTTAATGTATTGAGATTTTTCAAATCCAAGTAGAACTATGTTGTCAGAAAGAAATATGCATTTTCCTGTAAAGGCATCAAAGGTATAAAGCGCATCTTTAACGGTATTGATAATGGCCTGATTTCTCTTGTCGCTTTCGATCAGCGCTTCCAAACCCTTTTTTTCCTTGTCAATGTCAATCAGTGTACCGAAAACCCCAGCGGCACTTCCTTTCCTATCCAACATTAAAATTCCCTCCATTTTGACCCAGATTGGGCCCTTTTTGGAAGTTTTTAATTGAAGTTCTTTTTCAAATTTTGTGATTTTTTTGGATACGATGTGATCCATCTTTTTTTCCAAAGCTTCCGAACATGGTGCTTCTACAAAATCAAAAAATGATTTTCCAATTGATTCTTCAATATTAAATCCAGTGGTCCTTTCCCAAGTGCTGTTCAGAAAATGAAGATTTCCTTTTAAATCATACTTGAAAACGACATCATTGATGTTGTTTACCAAAAAACGATAATGCTTTTGGCTTTTGAGTATTTTTTTTTGCTGCTTCCTGACAAGAAAAGTATTCCCCAAAGTCGATGCGAAAGCATGTAATGCAGAGGCCTGTTCAGTACTGAAAAGCTCTTCGGATTTACAGTTATCAAAACCGATAAATCCCCAAAAATAATCTCCCGAAAATATCGGAACAAACAGATAAGATAATATCCCCTGCTCGGTCATCGCCTCATAAAAATCCGGATCTGCCGTATCTTTTACCAGTTCATTGATCACCTGATTCTTGCTCAACTTGTTTACAGTTTCCGGATACATGGACCAAGGGGCATTTTGGAGAAACTCAGCATCTATCTGAGGTTCCACCCCTTCAGCGCACCATTCAAACTTATAAGAGAACAATGCCTCTCCATTTTCGCCAAAATGGTTTTTAAATATGTATATCCTATCCACCTCGGAGGAACTTCCCAAAAAATAAAGAATATAAGGAATTGCTTCCTTCAAATTTGTATTGGACTGCAACAAATAATATGATTCTCCGATCGCACCAAGGATATTTGCACTTCTATTCATAAACCCAATAATTGTGAGAATGTAAATAAAATTCAATATATTTTAATTTCAATCCACTTAATTAACATAAAAGAACCTTTTGTTTAGATTTATTAAAACAAAAGATTTTGGTATAATATATTGGACCCCATGGAAAAAATACTGATAGTAGAAGACGAACAAGAACTTGCGTTGAATATCAAAGATATCCTTGAATTTATAGGCTATGATGTTGTGGGTATTTTAGACAATGGCCCAGAGGTTATTGAATTTTTGAAACACCATCATGTTGATCTGATATTTATGGACATTCAGATCAAAGGGGCCATAGATGGTGTTGAATTATGCAGAAAGATAAAAGCAATAAAAAACATCCCTGTAGTCTATCTGACAGCTTTTTCTGACAAATCTATTCTTGATAAGATTGCAACCACAGAATATGAGGGATACATCCTGAAACCATTTTCCTTGCAGGAACTCCAATCCGCAGCTTACCTTGGACTAAAAATCCAACCTGAAAAAATAAATACCGGAAACAAAAAGAATGTGTTTATAGTAAGGGACAAGGGTAATACCATTCCACTTCAATTTGATGAAATTTTATTTTTCAAAGCTGATGGACTTTACACCAAAATCCAGACAAAAACCAAGTCTTATATAGCAAGAAATATACTTAAAGACATGATCCAAGATCTTCCAGAGGATACTTTTGTGCGCGTTCACAAATCTTACACAATCAATTACAAGGAAGTAACGTCTTTTAACGCCAAAGAAATCCATATAGGAGACTACACCATTCCTTTGAGAAGAGGCTCTTTGAAAGAAATCAAAAACCTGATTCAATTTGAAACCAACTGATTTTGAGTTATTACCATAAACAAAAAATTTCTTTCAGCCCCTTAATAAGAAATAAAAAAAGCTACCCTTATCAGGTAGCTTTTTTTGTAATCAAGATATTTAAATACTTTTTTTGGCCAGATAGAAGTCTACCATTTCGTAATCGCTTGCCTCCCGCTCCTGCATTTCAGCGACTGTTTTTGGTGGTGGGACGATTACTTTTTGTCCAGGTCTCCAATCCAAAGGCATAGCAACTTTGTGCTTGTCGGCAGTTTGGAGTGCAATCAATACTCTTTTGATTTCGTCCATATTTCGTCCGACATTCAATGGGTAATACATAATCAGACGGATTTTACCATTTGGATCAATGAAAAACACAGCCCTGACGGCAGCAGTTTCGCTTTCTCCAGGTTGAAGCATACCATATAATTTGGACACTTTCATGTCAATATCAGCAATGATCGGAAACTCGAAAAGCACTCCGGTATTTTTTCTTACGTTATTGACCCAGGCAATATGTGAGTGAATAGAGTCAATGCTCAGACCAACAAGCTTGGTGTCATTTTCTTCAAAGAAGTTTTTTTCCAACGCAAAACCTGACATCTCTGTGGTGCACACCGGGGTGAAGTCAGCAGGATGTGAAAATAGAATCGTCCATTTTCCTTTGATATAGTCAGAAAATCTCATCGGACCTGTGGTGGTCATTGCCGAAAAATCAGGGGCCATGTCCCCTATCCTTGGCATAGAATATATTTCTTGATTGCTCATAATTTTATTGTTTTGTTTTTATTGAATATTCAAATTTCCAAAGAATCACGGCCAAATCATGTGACCAATGTTACTAGGGGTTTTGGAATTCAATTGAAAAAATCTATGAGATGTTTTATCTTCCCTTTTCAAATCAATCAAACATCAGGTTGTAGTACCTCGAAATTTTTGTGTTTAATTCTATCATGGCAACCAAACCATTGGTTCTAAAAAACTCCTTTCCTTCAAAATACACTAAAATCCCGGGAACAGACATCATTCTTAGCTGTGCTGCCAATTCCCTGTTTTGATGGGCCTCCAATACTAGAAGTTCCATTTCAGGGAATTCCGACCTTACCATGTCCCGGACTTTGGGGAAAAGACCTGTGCATACCCCACACTTCTCCTGGTAGAAATATACCAACAAGGCAAGTTCGGATTTTAACAAGGCTTCGAATTGGGTCAAATCTATTTTTTCAGTTACTTCCATTGGATCGTATAGTTTACTATAAAATTGACATGGACCATGTTGACCTTGTTATAAATCCATTGAGGCTTTAATTCCCCTGAGAGCAAATTGATTTTACTCATCAGAATCATGTGAAAATCCAGTCCTTTTCCCCATTGGGAAGGAATATATTTTCCTCCAAAATTAAGTTGGGCATAGGAAGGAAAGCCATATTTATTGAATTCCACTCTTGAGGGTTCGGGGAGAAAATGGAGCCCTGCATAGCCATAAACCTGAAATCCGGACTTTGGGAAATTCCTTTGGTAGTAAGTAGTCAGTGCATCTACCTGATTATACCCTTCATTTCTTTCCCTTGGGATAAAAGTGAAAAAAGGATCTCTTCCCCATTCCCTCGGACTGAGAAACCGGCCTTGTCCGTCGATCCGTGTATAATTTGCCCACCAGATCATCTTGGGATTTTTTAAGCCAATCCTTCCACTGAATACAAAATTGAGGTCATCGGGATCTTTGTATTGCTTCAAGGGATCCGGATTTCCACCCTCTCCCAGCCCATGCTGCAAGATAAACTGCAGACCCGTTACCAGTTTGTTGGGGGTCCCTTCCAAATCCCAATCGTTGTTGGCCTGAGACAGCAAAGTGGAGGAAATATTATCCACATAAGTATGGTTGATTTGAATCAGCATGTCTTTGGTCACCTTGTGCTTCCAGTCCAATATGGTCACAAAGTCACTGCTCGTATTTCCTGTGTAGCCTGAGGGTTTTCCCAATACGCTTTGTCCTTCAGGATAAACACCGATAGATTCTCCCACAGCATACCAGCCGGAGGTCGACCTCGGACTTATTTTTCCTATAAAATCTCCTGAAAATTGATTTTTGGAATCCGGTTTAAAGTTAAGGCTGAGGCCCTCTACGAAGGTTGGGGAAAGTCTTCCATCCTGCGGATTCACAAATGGAGTGTTGATGACCATTCTCCCTGCTATGGCAGAAAACTTTTTTGAGGTGTAGCGAAGTTGTAACTCTTCTAATTTCCCGAAAAACTTGTCCTTAGGGTCATTTACATCAAACAAGCCGACCTCGTATCTATTGAAATTTCCTGTAACCGGATCTCTTTCCGTCAGTTCCGAACTTATCAAATTGCCAAATACAGTATACCTTCCCATCAAAGAGAAACCTTTATAATCTTTGGTTCTAAGTTGGATAAAGGCACTTTGACCCAAAGCATAATCATCCTTAAAGTCCTCCCAATAGCTAGTCGACATCCAAAATGAACGCAAACCAACAGATCCCTGAATGAAGGAAGGTTTATTGGACTCGGTGGAATCCTTTTCTTGTGCTAAGCTGTACTGACTCAATGGGAATAAAAAAATAAGTAAAGTGAAAGCTTTCATTTGGATGCGCTAGCTCTAGCTTCTTTTATTGGTTTGAATGGACCGAATTTGTGTTGCTCTTCCGTAAAATCATCTGAGAATGGACCAAATGGGTGGTCAATTGGTTTTTTGGAAATATCTGGCCAATCTTTTCTGATGTCTTTCTTAGGTCTTGGAAGTGAATTGACATAGGCTGCCACATCCCAAGCTTCCTCATCTGTAAGAATGGGTCTTTCAAAAGTCGCACCTAGAGGCATATTGGTTTTTACATATCCGGCAAAGCGGGACATTCTGAATAATCCTGCCCCATCATTATAGCTGTTATCTCCCCATAGCGGCGGGTAGATATGTCCTGATTTGTCTGGTTTTGGCATGCCCTGTCCATCAGCCATGTGACAGCTTTGGCACTGTCGGTCGTAAACTGCTTTTCCCTTTACCGGATCAGCTGCCCTGTCCAAAAACGGTACTTCATAGATCCCAACACCTTTTGGTGATTCGCCTTTTGGGACGTCTTTACCAAGCCATTTCATATAGGCTACCATGGCTACCATTTCTTTGCTGTTGTTTTCCAGGGCTTTGCCGTTGAGACTCCTTTCAAAGCAATCATTGATCCTTTTCTCCACATCCTCCATCTGCCCGGATCTTGCACGGACTTTAGGATAGGTAGAGGCCACTGCACTGTAATTATTGCCCAAAGGGGCGGTGCCTGCATTGAGGTGGCAATTCTGACAATTCATACCATTGGAAATTTTCTTCACTTTTCCGTTAGGTCCAAGATAAGCGGCTGTATTGGCGACAAGTTCTTTGCCATATTTGATATCCTCTGCATTGGGTTCCTGATCGACAGAACTCCATTCAGGAGCCATCCAAAGGCCTTCTTTTGGAACAACACCTCTGTATGTTTCTGACACAGCGACGGTCAGGTTCTGCACCTCACTTGTATTGATTTGGTTTAACGGTGTAAGGCTTCCTCCACTAAAAACCATTACTATAGCACCAATCAGTACGGCAGTAAGCAGGGTCACACTCAATAACAATCCGACCATTAGCGTCAGCATTTTGAGTATAGGCTGGAATGAATCTTTCATAGTAGGGTAAATATAACAGTTACAAATTTGCCTACATTTTGCCCGTAAAAATTGTGATATAGATCACAATCTAAAAATTTAGAATGTGACTACCTGACCGAAACCAGAAAAACCGGTTTATGATTACTCTTTCCTGAAAGCAAAAATCCTCCATCAGATTTGATTGATGAAATTACTATTTGTTCATGAAGTATTGCCTCTGAAATGTAATTGATGATTAATTCCGAAAATGCTATTGAATCAGAAATGCAAAAATCCTCCACCCAACGGATATAGCTGACGTTATTGACATGGTTGTTCATATCAAGGTCAAAAGGCCTGACTTTCAGTTCCGAACAATTTTCAACTGCTTCAAAATCCGCTAACTTACTTGGCAAATTCTCTTGGTCAACATTTTCGGAAAACAATTCTGAAGGAAGGACTTGATTTGGTCTTTGGGGTCTTTTTGACTTGACATCCAACAAAAGCCATGCAGACATGGATTCTGCTATTGTATTCCCATTGGCATCTTCCACCAAAAATTCCCTCAATGCAAAAAGTTTATGGATTCCCCTACCGGCAGTTTTGACTACAATATGATCCCCCCAAGAAGGCATTTTATGAACTTTGATCTGCATTCTTGACAGCACCCACATATATCCCTTATCAAAAAGTGCCTGACCAAAATCCCTGCTATCAGCATGCTTCCACGCCACTTCCTGCATCAGATCACCTAAAGCTGACCACCTCAGTTTTCCGAAAGGATCTATCTGATAGGACAGGACTTCAAATGTTTTCTCATATTGAAAGGCTTTTTTGGGTTCCATATATCAATGTTTAGTCACCTCATCTACTGATTCGAAGACTTCCAATCTAATGGAGCTTAAAACTGCGATTCCGAGACCTGCCACTGCGACTATGGCAAATGAGGCTTTCAAGCTCAATAAATCTGCGATAAATCCGATCATCGGCGGCCCGATCAAAAAACCAAAAAAAGAAATAGTCGAAACCATAGCCAGAGATACTCCAGGCGAATAGAGCTTTGACCTCCCTGCAATACTGTAGGATATGGGAATAATCGCCGCTACGCCAAGGCCCACCAACAAAAATCCAACTGTAGCTATCACCGGAACTGGAAAAAGCACAGATAATATCAATCCACTGAAAATCAAAAGACCACTCATCCTAAGGATAAGAACCCTACCAAATTTATTGTTCATCCTGTCTGATATAAACCTGCCTGTCGCCATTGCTCCCATAAATGATACATAGCCCAAAGCCACCAAGCCAGGTTCTATCTCGACAACTTTTTTGAAATAAACACCGCTCCAATCAAACATACAACCTTCACAGAGCATACCCAAAAAAGCAATTCCTGCAATTCTCAATAACAAATCGTCCGGCTTTCTGATCACCAGTCCTCCTCCTCCGTCTGATGGTTTTTTTTCATTGATCAAATACCTCTGTGCAATCAATAATGCCATAAGTACTCCGGAGGATACAATCAGGTAATGATATTTTGGCAAAACTTCCATATAAATCATGACTGCACCCACCCCGGCACCTGTAAATCCCGCCAAACTCCACAAACCATGAAATGAAGCCAAAATGCTCCTTCCATAATTATCTTCCAACGACAATGCCTGAGTATTCAGGGAGATATTCATCATGTTTCCAATCATCCCAAAAACCACCACTACGGGCACCAACATCCAAAGGGAATTGCTGAACCCTATCAAAGGGAGGAAAGTCATGTAACCCACCACACTGATTAAAATCACAATCCGGCTTCCAAAATGGTGTACTGCCCATCCGGCTACAGGTAAGGCTACCAAAGACCCTAATGGTAAACCCAAAAGAAGCGTCCCAAGCTGAGACTCAGAAAGGGAAAATTTTAATTGAATATCAGGAATTCTTGCAGCCCAAGAAGAAAAACAAAGTCCTGCAATAAAAAACAAACTTCCGAGGGCAATCCTCCTTTTTTGAAGCAAAGTCATGAATTTCAATAGGGTTAGGTTCTTGGCTGCAAAGTAAAGGACTTTGTCAAAATTAATTTTGGTTTTGGTCAAATTAAATGGCAATTCGATAAACCATCACATGGAATCAAGGTTAAACAAAAAACAAAAAAAATGGAATTCATAATCGTAGGCTCAATCATAGCTGTGATCATCCTCATGATCAGGTTTATTATCAAAAGGGTTTTTGATGGACAATAAAAAAGCCAACTCTGTTAAGAGTTGGCTTTTGTGGATTTGGAATTACCAGATGAGTACCTCATTGGAAGATTCCTTAAAATTTTTTCTAAATAGCGGAATTATTGCTAAAAATTCATGGGTAGTGTTGGGCAGCAAATAAGATTTGGACATAGGTATTTCATATACATATCCTAAACGGACCATTGGAAATACAAAACCTAGCTGAAAATTATGGGCATATCCTACCCGATGCCCTAATCCCAACCAAATCTTATCCATCATCAATACTTTAAAATTGAATTCTGTATTGGAAGGAAGATTTTTCTGATGCCGGTAAAAAATGTTAAAAGATAAAGACATGTCCTCTGTAACAGTATTTCTAAATCCTCCCTGAAAAATGCCAATTCTTGGACTCCTTTCCATAAACACATCCCCAGAATTGATCATTCCTCTGTTGACATTTTGGACAGCATAAGAAAGATAGTAATTGGGATGAGTGACCGCTATCCCTAGGTTGAAATCAAGGATTTGCATATTTGCAAAACCATTCAGGTATTGCATGATTTTTGGATCCGCAGGTTGATCAGGAGACAGACGTGTTCCATCCAAACTGATGTTTTTATAACTTACACCTGCTCCAAGACGGAGTCCTGTGACTTCATTCAACTGAATTCTTGAGCTGTAGTTGCCCATCATTTCTGTTTCAGAAAACACACCGTATTGGTCATTCATAAAATTGAATCCAAAGGTATTTTTGTTTGCATCCATTAGGTCCTTTTTTCCGGATAGTTCCATCAAATCAAGCTCAACGGAAGCAAAGTAAGTTTTTGGTGCTCCTTCAAAACCAACCCATTGGTTTCTTACCAAACCTCTGACCGCAGAACCTTCATATCCTGTCAATGCGGGATTAAAATAACCCTGCATATGACTGAATTGTGCAATATATTTTCTGGTCTGAGCAGTGGTAATAAAGGAGAGCAGCGCAAAAAAAGTGGAGAGTATTATTATTTTTTTCATGACTTTTCAAATAAAGAGTTCCTGGAGTTTTAGAATCCTGCTGCCTGTTCCGGATTGATGTGATTTGGACAGGCAGCAGGATTTGATTTTGTGAGATACTTATTGCTTGAGGACGTTGAGCATTCCTTTTCGGATCTCACCTGTTTCTTGGACTTCGATTGTCCAGAAGTAGGTTCCGACAGGTACAGGATTGCCATTTTCTGTTCCGTCCCATTTCTGATCCGGATCGGTGGTGATGAACATCCTTACTCCTCCTCTGTCAAATACCTGGATCCTGACTCCCTCATAGAAGCGCATTTCAGGCACTCCCCATGTATCGTTTATATTGTCTCCGTTGGGTGAGAATACATTGTAGACTGTAATGTCTTTGACAGACTCACGGATCCGGGTGATTTCAAGGAATTTGTCAAAGGTATTTCCGTCCCTGTCGGTTACCCTGACGATGACCGTAAAGACTGTTTTGCCTTCCGCTTTATCCTCGCTGATCCAGTACAGCGTATTTCCCCTGATTTCAAAATATTTGTTGTCATAGCCATCTCCGATAAATGTGACTTCATGGATATTGTCCGCCGGATCCACGATGAGGAATTGTCCGATCAGGATTTCAGAATTGTCAAGTTTGCCTTCGAATTCCGCGACATCCAGACTTACATCCTGGGGAGCTGGTTTTGGAAGGACTGTTACTGAAATATTGGATGGCAGTTCATAGGCATCAAAAAGTCCCGGATAAGCTGTGTAGTCTCCGATGATCTGGTAAGCACCTCTTCTGTAAATATCCAGGTTTGACTTATCCCATTTGACGCCAAGGTTGACGATCATGCCCGAACCCAATACTGCCACCAAAGAATCCGGCAACATGGTATCTACTCCGGTGAATCCCCATGGAATATCGAAATCATTGATATTGATAAACATAATCGGTGATCTGTCCCTGACATAATCCGGAACCCCATCCTGGTTTGAACTCAGGTAGCTGATAGGATCCAATGGATTAGTGCTTTGGATGCCTTCAATATAATCCGGCACCAGATCCCCATCTGTATCCAGGTAATCGGTAGGATCAGTTTTGTCAGATCCTTCCTTTATCTCCTGGATATCCGGAACCCCATCCTCATCAGCATCCATTCTGACTGTTGAGATGGTAAATGCAGAAGCTGAGGCTCTATAAAGAGCATGGTTTTTAATTTGGACAGAAGTATCCTGTATTTCCTGGCTATCCTCAAAAAGCCAATCCAAACCTTCCTTTCTAACCAAAGATTTCAACTCAAAATCCTCCGGCTCAGCTTCTTTAGTCCACGAAAACTGCAAGTCCGCAATTCCATCCTCATTTAGGGGAGTGACTTTCCAGAAATATGGTAAAGATTCCGGTTCGCTCCCCGATTCCATGCCGATTGAATAAGCAGTGGCCGTGGATCGGTTGATAATGCTTATACCTGTTTTAGTACCGATACCTACCTTTATGGTAGCAATATCACCTTTTTGCATCATCCGGGTCTTCAATAAAGCATCTGGACTTAATAACTCAATAAATCTTCCAAAAGGCAATTTTATCGCCTCCGCTTGGATGATTTGGCTGTTGTCCCTGAGTTTTATTGAAGGCGCGGAAAATATCGTGCCTTCTCCCGTCAAGCTTAACTTAGCATCTCCAACCAAGGTGAGGCTTTGGGAAAAGAGCTCTGTTGAAATAATAGTAAGAAGAAAAATCCCTACTGAGAGTATTAACCTATTTTTCATATCATTTTTGTGTATGTAAGCTTTTTCAAGCCTATCCAAATAAAAATCGGGTATTAAAGGATTGAATCTAATGCGGCAAAAACCAATTTTATGACCTGCCTTTTATTCAACCTTTTTATTTGATTTCTTTTACCACAATCTTACCAATCAGGTTTACATCTGTTCCTTGTGTTTTCTCAAGTTCCAAAACAACATCCGTTTCTGCTTTGTATAAGAAGTTTGTTGTTGAAATGTTGTAAGAAACATCTGAACCACCTTGTCCAAAATAAATTTCTGTTCCGAGGTATGCACTGTTCGTAGCATCTTTCATTCTGAATGTATGACCACCCGTAGCGTTGTAGATATAAAATGCTACTGTTACTTCGTACATTTTACCTGCATTCAAAGTTATTGATGATCCATTCATTGTAACTCCATTCACATAGGTAGCTGCAGGAAACATTGATGTCAGCGTTTGAGCTCCTAAAGTACTTGCGTTTCCGATGTAAGCATAAGCAAAGTCCGGCATTGATGATGAACCACCAGTTGCGCTAATGACACCACCTGAAATATCAATCCCTGTGCCTGCAGTATAGGTACCCGCTGGTCCGGTAGCTCCTGTTGCACCTGCCGGGCCTTGAGGTCCCATTGGACCTGTTGCTCCGTCTAATCCATCGTTTCCTGCAGGTCCTTGGGGTCCCATTGGTCCTGTTGCTCCGTCTAATCCATCGTTACCTGCCGGTCCCTGTGGTCCCATTGGTCCGGTTGCTCCGTCTAATCCATCGTTACCTGCCGGGCCTTGGGGTCCCATCGGTCCAGTTGCCCCGTCCAATCCATCGTTACCTGCCGGTCCTTGTGGTCCCATTGGTCCAGTTGCTCCGTCCAATCCATTGATACCATCAGCACCATTTAAACCAGCCGGTCCCTGTGGTCCCATTGGTCCGGTTGCTCCGTCTAATCCATCGGTACCTGCCGGGCCTTGGGGTCCCATCGGTCCAGTTGCCCCGTCCAATCCATCGTTACCTGCCGGTCCTGGTGGTCCCATTGGTCCAGTTGCTCCGTCCAATCCATTGATACCCTCAGCACCATTTCCACCAGCCGGTCCCTGTGGTCCCATTGGTCCGGGTGCTCCGTCTAATCCATCGTTTCCTGCAGGTCCTTGGGGTCCCATTGGTCCTGTTGCTCCGTCTAATCCATCAGCTCCATTCAAACCTGCCGGGCCTTGTGGTCCCATTGGTCCAGTTGCTCCGTCTAATCCATCGTTACCTGCCGGTCCCTGTGGTCCCATTGGTCCGGTTGCTCCGTCTAATCCATCGTTACCTGCCGGGCCTTGGGGTTCCATTGGTCCAGTTGCTCCGTCTAATCCATCGTTACCTGCCGGTCCCTGTGGTCCCATTGGTCCGGTTGCTCCGTCTAATCCATCGTTTCCTGCAGGTCCTTGGGGTCCCATTGGTCCTGTTGCTCCGTCTAATCCATCCGCTCCATTCAAACCTGCCGGGCCTTGTGGTCCCATAGGTCCAGTTGCTCCGTCTAATCCATCGTTACCTGCCGGGCCTTGGGGTCCCATTGGTCCAGTTGCTCCGTCTAATCCATCAACTCCGTTCAAACCTGCAGTACCTTGCGGTCCCATCGGCCCAGTTGCTCCGTCTAATCCATTTATTCCATCAGCACCATTTAAACCTGCCGGACCTGGGGGGCCCATTGGTCCGGTTGCCCCGTCCAATCCATCGTTACCTGCTGGTCCCTGGGGTCCCATCGGTCCAGTTGCTCCGTCTAATCCATCGTTACCTGCCGGGCCTTGGGGTTCCATTGGTCCAGTTGCTCCGTCTAATCCATCAACTCCGTTCAAACCTGCAGTACCTTGCGGTCCCACCGGCCCAGTTGCTCCGTCTAATCCATTTATTCCATCAGCACCATTTAAACCTGCCGGACCTTGGGGGCCCATTGGTCCAGTTGCCCCGTCCAATCCATCGTTACCTGCTGGTCCCTGGGGTCCCATCGGTCCAGTTGCTCCGTCTAATCCATTTATTCCATCAGCACCATTTAAACCTGCGGGACCTTGGGGCCCTGTCGCTCCGTCTATACCGTTTAAACCTGCCGGGCCCTGTGGTCCCATCGGTCCAGTTGCTCCGTCCAATCCATTGATACCATCAGCACCATTTAAACCTGCCGGGCCTTGGGGTCCCATTGGTCCAGTTGCCCCGTCCAATCCATCGTTACCTGCTGGTCCCTGGGGTCCCATCGGTCCAGTTGCTCCGTCTAATCCATTTATTCCATCAGCACCATTTAAACCTGCGGGACCTTGGGGCCCTGTCGCTCCGTCTATACCGTATTTACCTGCCGGGCCCTGTGGTCCCATCGGTCCAGTTGCTCCGTCCAATCCATTGATACCATCAGCACCATTTAAACCTGCCGGGCCTTGGGGTCCCATTGGTCCAGTTGCCCCGTCCAATCCATCGTTACCTGCTGGTCCCTGGGGTCCCATCGGTCCTGTTGCTCCGTCTAATCCATTTATTCCATCAGCACCATTCAAACCTGCCGGGCCTTGGGGTCCGGTCGCTCCATCTGCACCATTTAAACCTGCCGGGCCCTGTGGTCCCATCGGTCCAGTTGCTCCGTCCAATCCATTGATTCCATCAGCACCATTTAAACCTGCCGGACCTTGGGGGCCCATTGGTCCAGTTGCCCCGTCCAATCCATCGTTACCTGCTGGTCCCTGGGGTCCCATCGGTCCTGTTGCTCCGTCTAATCCATTTATTCCATCAGCACCATTCAAACCTGCCGGGCCTTGGGGTCCGGTCGCTCCATCTGCACCATTTAAACCTGCAGGGCCCTGTGGTCCCATTGGTCCGGTTGCTCCGTCCAATCCATTGATTCCATCAGCACCGTTCAAACCTGCCGGGCCTTGAGGTCCTTGAGGTCCCAGTGGTCCTGTTGCTCCGTCTAATCCATTTACACCATTTATACCGTCAAGTCCATTCAAACCTGCCGGGCCTTGGGGGCCAGTCGCTCCATCTGCACCATTTAAACCTACCGGGCCCTGTGGTCCCATTGGTCCGGTTGCTCCGTCCTATCCATTGATTCCATTAATTCCGTCAATTCCATTCAAACCTGCCGGGCCTTGGGGGCCGGTCGCTCCATCTGCACCATTTAAACCTGCCGGGCCCTGTGGTCCCATTGGTCCGGTTGCTCCGTCCAATCCATTGATTCCATCAGCACCATTCAAACCTGCCGGGCCTTGGGGTCCCATTGGTCCATTTGCCCCGTCCAAACCATCGGTACCTGCTGGTCCATGGGGTCCCATCGGTCCTGTTGCTCCGGCGAATCCATTGATTCCATCAGCACCATTCAAACCTGCCGGGCCTTGGGGGCCAGTCGCTCCATCTGCCCCATTTACACCTACCGGGCCCTGTGGTCCCATTGGTCCGGTTGCTCCGTCCAATCCATTGATTCCATCAGCACCGTTCAAACCTGCCGGGCCTTGAGGTCCTTGAGGTCCCATTGGTCCTGTTGCTCCGTCTAATCCATTTACACCATTAATACCGTCAATTCCATTCAAACCTGCCGGGCCTTGGGGGCCAGTCGCTCCCTCTGCACCATTTAAACCTACCGGGCCCTGTGGTCCCAATGGTCCGGTTGCTCCGTCCAATCCATTGATTCCCTCAGCACCGTTCAAACCTGCCGGGCCTTGAGGTCCTTGAGGTCCCATTGGTCCTGTTGCTCCGTCTAATCCATTTACACCATTAATACCGTCAATTCCATTCAAACCTGCCGGGCCTTGGGGGCCGGTCGCTCCGTCTAATCCATTGATACCGTCAATACCGTTCAATCCTGCGGGACCTTGGGGGCCGGTCGCTCCGTCTATACCATTTAAACCCGCTGGGCCCTGTGGTCCCATTGGTCCAATTGCACCATTTAATCCATTAATTCCGTCAGCACCGTCCAATCCTGCAGGACCTTGGGGGCCAACAGGACCAGGGATTAAGGTATTAAGTAGTATCCAAGCATTTCCATCGAAATAATAAAAGCCATCTTCTTTATCTAGTTGATAGATTAAAAGTCCAGCTACCGGTGAAGGAATAGCAAGCTTTTGGGATTCTGACATTCTGGAAATAAGCAATCCTTTTTCAGTTGAAAGGATTTCTAAAGCCGCCGAGGCATTTGGCTTTTCGGTTCCAATACCTACTTGGCCATAACCGACCAAAGTGGAAAGGAATAGGAAAATAAAAAGGAAATTCTTCTTCATTTTAGAGGTGTTTTTTTTTGAAATACTTAGTTTATTTAATTTTATAATTGACTTTTACAAAAATCAAATAGAGAAGGTCTCTGCATGATTGACGAATAGGTAATCCTAGGATAGAGTGGAGGAATTTTCTTATGGGTGATGAGTTGTTCCTTCGTATTGTATTGTAAAGCAAACCAATACCCAGGCAGGATTCAACTTTTGTATGTTTCAAAATCGGATTTTGAAACATGCTTCCATTTAACAGGATTTACCCAGATTTGAAATCCAAAATTCTCGTATTAAAATCAAATCGGCATTTATCTATGCAGGTAAGAAATTTTTTGAAAAAACAGAAAATACACCGTTCATATTAGAATTGATGGAAGGTTTTTCCTATGCGCCCCAAAAAAATGAAACCGGGAGAATAGATTATTTTTTAGATTACCTAAGAAAAAAAGATAGTGATTATTGTTAAATGCTAACAATAAATACGGGTTAATTCAAGCCTATTAAGAAGCAGAGAGGGTATCCATCATACCTTTTTGATTAACCGGATAGGTTTCGAAGGAATAAGAATTGATAAAAAAATTTAGAACTAGGTTATTTTACTTGGAATTTAATCAAGTGGGAATTTCTTGGAATTTTTTCCAGAATTCAGAAGGACTAAACCCCATCTCTTTTTTAAAAGCATTGAAAAAAGTAGTCCGGGAATTAAACCCAGAAATCTCTCCTAGAGCTTCCAGTGTATAATCATCAAGGTAGCCTTGCTCTATTTTTGAGATGGCGTATTCTACCCTGTATTGATTTAAAAATTCATTAAAACCTTTTCCAAACTCCCTGTTGATGATGTATGACACTGATTTTGGTGAAACATTGATCCTGCCGGCAAACTGATTCAAAGTAATTCCATTTTTCACGAAAATCTTTTCTTCCTCAATTACATTCAAAATCTGTGATTTGATCAGTTCGGTATCAATTTGGGAAATAAAATCAGGTATTTCGTTGGCAGTTTTGGAAGGCAGATTTGGGATATGGAATGCAATTGTGTCGGTAACCTTGACTTGCATTTCTTCCTCCACTTCCATCTTGCTTTCTTTTTCAGAAAGGAAACCCACAAGGAACCCCGGCTTGAAATTCACAAAAAGATTTAAAAAAAACAGCCCAAGAAGAGACATCCTTCTGATCAGATAATTCTCCGCAGTCCAATCAACAATATGCAAAAGGTTTAAATTTTCAATCACTGCATAAGCAAGCTGAAATACCACCAGCCAGCCCAATACTATAAATGCAATCATAAAATCGTTGCAAATCTTTTTTCCACCAAAAAAATCAAACACTTCAGGTCGGTGCTTAAAGGCTAAATAGATTGAATAGCCAAAATAAACTGTCTGCAAAATTATCCTGAAGATGAAATGAAATTGGATAGGAATCAATCCGCTAGCTTCAACATTGATTTTGGCCGGATCTAAGGTCAAAGTTTCCGACAAAGCCAATTTTACTTCTTGTGATTGAATGTAAAAAGGAATCAGATCTATAAAATGTATCAAAAATGGCAAAAAATGGAGGGCATCCAAGGTTTTAAAACCACTCTTTCCAATAAGTGAATTTCTGAAAAACAAGAAAAAGAAAGGAGCACAGAGGTACATAAAAGGGCTGACTGTCCGTAGTAAATACGGAGCTTCTTTGATAAAACCCGCTTCAAACCATATATAATAGATAAGCAAACAAAAGTTATAAAAAAATAAAGAGGTGTAAAGGAGCTTAATCGGCTGAATGCTTTTGTCCTTGTTGAAAATTAGAATCAGGCTGCTGAAAGTGGCGGTGGCGAGAAGCATTACCACAAAGAGAATCTGGAAATTCATTGGTCAGAATATAGATTATGGTGATTGAGAAAAAGAGAGAAAAACGGTGAAATTTGTTTTTAAATTTAGCATCTTTTATAGAAAAAAAAAGGATAATTTTTATTACAAACCATTATTTATAATAAAAACAATAATTATATACACTTAAATTGATATGATTTTTAAAAAAATGCGAATTAAAACAATTCAGTAAAAAGTAAAAAGATGAAAATACCCTTAGAGAAATAGTTAAATATTAAAATAAATATGTCCCTTTGTGATTTTCCTTGATTAACCTATTTCGGTATCTTTTTTTTTGCAATTCGCTAAAAAAAATTGAAGAAAAACCCTGAATTATATTTTCAGGTCCATAAAAAAGGTTCTTTAGCAGTTGAAAAAAAAAGCCACTTCCCTTCGGAAGCGGCTCAGTGTTTAAGTTCAATTTATAGGTTTTTGAACTACAAATACTATACCAATAGAGACATAGGGTATTTTTAATTTGGTAATTTATGGGAAAACCTTCCATAAACCCAAGTGCCTGCTACTGCGCTGACTAAGGTCACCAGAATAACAGTGAACCCACTTCCTATTTGTGCAAAAAGAGGTCCCGGACACGCTCCTGTCAGCGCCCAACCCAATCCGAAGATAAATCCTCCGATGATCTGTCCTTTTCTAAATTCCTTATCGGTTATGACGATTTTATCGCCTTTGATAGTCTTAATATTAAACCATTTGATAACCTGAATCGAAAGCGCACCTACCACAATGGCTGATCCGATTACGCCATACATAAAGAATGACTGTAACCTGAACATCTCTTGGATCCTAAACCAGGATACAATTTCGGCTTTTATGAAAATAATACCGAAACCAACTCCGATGATCAAGTACATCAATAACTCCAAAGGACTTTCGCCTTTTTGCTCTTTATTTGGAGTTGTTCCGGCATTCGGTTTTTCTCCCTTTTTTACTGCTGTTCCCATTTTTTTCTAAAGATTAAAAGCCTACTAATTTCATCAAAGGACCAAGAAAGAGATGCGTCATCAAGAATCCTCCTGCCATGAAGAAGATCGTGGCGACGACTGACGGCCACTGCAACGAACTGATACCCATGATCGCGTGTCCTGAAGTACATCCTCCTGCGTACCTGGTACCGAATCCTACCAAGAATCCACCTATTACGAAGAACAGTAAGCCTTTAGCGGTAAATAAATTCTCCCAAGTGAAAATCTCGTGAGGCATGATGCTTCTGTAATCCGTGATACCAAGAGCAGCCAAATCACGCTGTGTGGACTCGGCAACTTCTATCATTTCAGGATTTGCAAGTAAGTTATGGCCAATAAAGCCTCCGATGGCGACACCGATGACAAATGCGATGTTCCACAATTCCTTTTTCCAATCATAGGTAAAGAAAGGAATATTAGCCGGCACACACATAGCGCAGACGTGCCTCAAGGAGGAAGATATCCCGAAGGCTTTGCCTCCGACAATCAACAAAGTAGGGACGATAAGCCCGATCATCGGACCAGCTATCCACCAAGGCCAAGGCTGCTTAATCCATTCAATAAACTGTTCCATTGTATTCTTTTTGTTTGTTTAGTTTTAAAATCTGTAATCAATAATAAAGTTTAAATTCCACATATCTACCCTATTGATCCTATACTTGTCGGGAACTTCGTCCTGGTTTTGGGCAGTTTTTTGGGCTACCATAAACTGAATATCCAATCCTTCTAGGTAATTGCTGAATCTGTAGTCCAATAGACCTGTAAAGTGGTAATAAGATGGGATTCCGTATTTGTTTGTTTTGAATGAATCCAACCCTCCATGATTGACTTTGCCTGCTCCAAACTGCGCATTCAAACCATTGATAGGCGTATCATAAGCATATTTGAAGACCAACGCATCCATATCACCACTTCCCTCATACCTCTCCCGTGACATACTTGCATAGAAGTTTTCCCTGCCCCATTCTCGTGGGAAAAGGAATCTACCCCTGTCATTTATTCCAAGAAAATTGGCTGAAATGTGATGCCGTCCTGAGTTCAGTCCGATTTTTGCACCAAATCCAAATGACTTTTCATCCGGAAGCATGTAGGTCTTTTCAATTTCTGAGTTTCCTCCGCCATTGACAGCTGTCTGAAAGAAACCCTGACCGCCCAAGTCGACCGAGGCATGTCCAAGATCAAGAACATAATCACCTTGCAAAAAACTCATGTTAAAGACATTTTCTGCAAAATAATTCCATCCCTGAGCGGAAAAACCATCTTTTCGATACTTCAGTCCGATCATACCCATTCCTTTTGAAGAAATGTTATGGGAATAATTGGATGGTTTTCCAAATGGATTTCTCCCAAAAGGATACACCCCAAACGATTCTTCCATACTAAACCAATCCACAGTCCCCCTTATGGTTACTGCACTCAACCAAGAAGCTGTTGTTTCCCATTTGGACTTTTGGTAATTGACAGTAAGTCCACTAAATATATTGGGCCTCATCCTGTTGTCCTGTTCATTGAGAAAAGGCGAATTGATCTTTTGTCTTCCAAAGACCGTTCTAAAATTTCCTCTTTTGTAAGAAATAAAGAACTCTTCCAATCTGTCAAGATCCGTCATATTCTCAGGATCGTGCATGTCAAACAGCAGGATTTCATACCTATTGCCTGCACCGGTAGTTGGATCAGCTACAGCAAGATTGTTTTCAAACAACTGAAACACAAAAAAGCCACTGAACCCTACTTGGAATCCTTTATATACCGGGCTGAGGTAACCCAATCCCGCACCAACTCCCAGTGCTGAATAATCAAGCAAGTCTCCCCTGTTATGGGTAGACATAAGAAATGACCTGATGTGGAAATCAAATTTTCCTTTTTCAAGATCATGTCCCAATTTCCTGCCGGATTCTTCATGGCCCGAAAGTGAATCTATGTGATTTTCCTGCGCTACTGTTGGGAAAATTAACCCCAAAAACAGCATCAAACTGATCAATCGCATTGTATTCAAAATTGCCCAGATTTCCATCCAATTACAGTGACATTTATCACTTTTTTTGATTCGAAATGAAAATGGCAAGACCGAAGTCTTGCCATGTGGGGTAAAACACAACTCTTCTGTAATTACTTTTTAGAGCAAGGTAGTAGGACATACATAGTCGCTTACTTTGAACAAAGCGGAATCCTTGATGGCGTCAAATCCTCCTTTGATATCCACGAGATTGTCAAAACCTCTTGCTTTCAGTATGGAAATGAACACCATTGATCTATAACCTCCTGCACAGTGGACATAGTAGGTCTTGTCTTTATTGATCTGAGCCATGCTGTCATTGATATAATCCAACGGCGCGTTTTCTGCATCAATCACATGTTCGCTAAGGTATTCACTGTTTTTCCTTACATCCAGGATATTTGCACCTTCTTTTTCGATGATGTGGGATAGCTCGTCAGTAGTTACAGTTTTGATAGAATCTACTTCTCTGCCATCGGCCTTCCAAGCTTCAAAACCACCCTTGAGGTATCCAATACAGAAGTCATATCCAACTCTAGCCAATCTTGTGATGACTTCTTCTTCTCTTCCCTCCTCAGCTACGATCAGGATTTCCTGCTTGAGGTCCGGAACCAATGCTCCTACCCATACCGCAAAACTTCCATCGATACCGATGTTGATAGAGTTGGGGATAAAACCTTTTGCAAAAACCTGCGCATCTCTTGTATCGATAACAACCGCACCTGTTTCGTTGGCTGCAGCCTCAAATGCCGCAGGACTTAGTGGATTGAATCCTCTGTTCAAAACTGTATCAATAGACTCATATCCTTGGATATTCATCATAACATTTTGAGGGAAATAAGCGGGAGGAGGTGTAAGTCCTGTAGTCACTTCCTTGATAAATTCCTCTTTGGTCATCTCCTGAAGTGCATAGTTGGTCTTCTTCTGATTGCCCAAAGTGTCGGTAGTCTCTTTGCTCATGTTTTTGCCACATGCACTTCCCGCACCGTGTGCTGGATAGACGATAATATCATCAGCCAAGGGCATGATTTTATCTCTCAATGAATCATAGAGATGGGCTGCAAGCTTGTCTTGGGTCAAGTCAGCAATGACTTTCTGCGCAAGGTCAGGTCTTCCCACATCTCCGATAAACAAAGTATCACCTGTAAACAAGGCTTCCTCTTTTCCTTCCTCATTGATCAAAAGGAAGCAGGTACTTTCCATGGTATGTCCGGGAGTATGGATTACCCTGATTTTTGCTTTGCCAAGCGGAAATTCCTGACCGTCTTTGGCTACGATGGCATCAAATCCCATCTTCATCCCGGTAGGTCCGAATACAATCGGTGCACCGGTTTTGATGGATAAATCCTTGTGACCTGAAACAAAGTCAGCGTGAAAGTGGGTTTCAAACACATACTTGATGGTATCTCCCCTTCTTTCTGCCTTTTCTATATATGGCTGTACCTCTCTCAAAGGGTCAATGACAGCAGCTTCGCCATCAGACTCGATATAGTAGGCTCCCTGAGCCAAACATCCGGTATAGATCTGTTCAATTGTCATATGCTTTTTTTATTTTTTCAGTTGAATGATATGTAAAATTATCTTTCTGTATTTTTCTTTAAAATGACTTTTGTCACATTTTCAAATTACACTTTCTGACTCAAGTTGTCCTCTATTACTTTGACCAATTGATTGGCAGGAACGACGCCTGATTGTCTCCAAAGGGGTTTACCGTTTTGGAACAAAATCAAAGTCGGAACACCTCTAACCTGATACGCACTGGCGGCATAGGGATTTCGGTCCACATCCACTTTGATGATTTTGACTTTATCACCCACCTGACGGGCTGTATCTTCTAGTATAGGTTGCATCATTTTGCAGGGACCGCACCAGGTGGCAAAGAAATCCACCAAAACAGGTTGGTCGCCTGAAATCAATTCGCTGAATGTTTTTGGTTGTGCACTCATGGTTATTATTATTTAGATGATACAAAGCTACAGACAGGGCCAATGTTGAACAGTAATTTTTATCACAATACCTTAAATGCTGTTAAAAAACAGATGGATTAGGATTTATTGATTATTTTCGCCCGAAACTATTATTTCAAAAACAATGCTTGACTATCAAAAGGCCAATAACCTCACAGGATGGCTGGTTTTTCTTCTATCAACTACCGTCTTTATATTGACAGTGGAACAGACCGCCAGTTTTTGGGATCCGGGAGAATTCATAGCTGTATCCTACAAACTGCAGGTACCACATCCTCCGGGAGCGCCGTTTTTCCTGTTGATTTATAGAATGTTCGGATTTCTGGCATTCGGAGACGGATTAGCTGTAGCCTATTGGATGAATGTCGGAAGTGCTGTTTTCTCAGGATTTACAGTGCTTTTCCTGTTTTGGACCATTACCTTATTCGGTCGTAGACTTTTCCAGATTCAAAAAGGAACAGAAACCAAAGGCCAAATCATCACCCTGATGGGTGCAGGTGTGGTGGGTTCTCTCATCTATACTTTTACAGACAGTTTTTGGTTCTCTGCCGTGGAAGCAGAAGTGTATGCCATGTCTTCCTTCTTTACAGCGATAGTCATTTGGGCATTTCTGAAGTGGGATGTGATCGAAGACCAAAAGGAAGAAAACAGATGGATGATATTTATCGCCTATTTGGTGGGATTATCGATTGGTGTCCACTTGCTGAACCTTGTTACTTTACCGGCTTTGGCTTTGGTGGTGTATTTCAAAAAATATCCTAATCCAAATCTCAAAGGAGGTATCATTGCCCTTTTATTGGGTGGCGTTGCATTGATTATCATCAACAATTTGATCATCCCCGGGCTTCCAAGTCTTGCAGGTTCCATGGAGATTTTCTTTGTCAACAGCATTGGGTTGCCATTTGGATCTGGAATAGTTTTCTTTTCCGCTTTGTTTTTGGGTTCCGTGATTTATGGAATTCTCTATTCCATCAAAAAAGGAAAAGTCATTCTCAATACTGTTTTGGTTTCCCTTGTATTTATTCTGATTGGTTATGGGTCATACGCGCTTATTGTCATCCGTGCCAACCAAGATCCTGTCATCAATGAAAATGCGCCAAAGGATATCATCAGCTATGTTTCTTACTTGAAAAGGGAGCAATATGGTTATCGTCCTTTGATCCATGGTCAGTATTTTGATGCCGAATTGGTTGATCAAAAAGAGGGTGCCCCAATTTATATGAAAGGAACAGACAGGTATGAAATCGTGGATTATTCTACAGTCAATGAATATGATCCTGCGAGGACAACCATCCTACCAAGGATTTATTCCACCCAAGACCGCCACAAACAAATCTACCAATCGAAGCTTGGATTGAGAGAAGGTCAAAAACCAACTTTCGGAGACAACCTCTATTTTATGTTTACCCATCAGCTTGGGCATATGTATTGGAGGTATTTTATGTGGAATTTCTCAGGAAGGGAAAGTGATTTTGCAGATGCGCCTTGGATGGGAATCACAGATTTTTTCTCAGATATCTATCCTGATTATATCAAAGAAAACAAAGCGCATAACAACTACCTGATGCTGCCTTTGATTTTGGGTTTGATCGGTTTGGTCTTTCAGGCAAAAAAAGACAACAAGTCTTTCTTTATCTCAGCCATGTTGTTTCTGATGATGGGTGTTGTATTGGTATTATACCTCAATTCTCCGCCTGTTGAGCCTCGAGAAAGGGATTATATCTATGTGGGTTCTTTCTATGCTTTTGCGATTTGGATAGGTCTTGGCGTGATGGCCTTGGCATACTATATAGAAAGATTGAACAAGAATCTCGTCGTGGCAGGTATCATCGCCACGCTCGCGACTGTGCCGGTGGCGGTATTGATGGCCAACCAAAACTGGGACGACCACAACAGACAGGGAAGATTTTTCTCTGTTGATTCAGCCAGAAACTTCCTTGCTTCATGTGCTCCAAATGCAATTTTGTTTACCGGTGGTGACAATGACACTTTCCCGCTTTGGTATGTACAGGAGGTTGAAGGCTTCAGAACTGATGTGCGGGTGGTGGTATTGAGTTACTTTGATACAGATTGGTATGTGGAGCAAATGGCCCGTCCGGTCAATGAATCGGCTGCTTTGCCATTTTCTTTGGATCCAAAAAATTATAAAAAAGGCACCAATGATGTCCTTTATGTAATGGAAAGAGAGAACCTTCAAGCCATCTCAGCTTCAGAATACCTCAAACTCCTCAACAACGGCAGTGATCTTTTGAAATTGGCAGCGTCAGGAAGCAAAAATACCTATAACATGGTGCCTTCGAGGAACCTGATCTTAGATGTCGACCTGGAAAATGTCTATAACCAAGGCCTAATCCCCGAGTCAATGGAAGGTCTGATGACCGAGCAAATCAACCTCAGGATCAAAGGGAATTACCTCACAAAAGGTAACCTGATGCTGATCGACCTGATTACCACAAATAATTGGGAAAGACCGATTTACTTCAACAATACTTCTCTGTCAACCATTACCTTGGATATTGAAGATTATGTGGTGATGGAAGGCATGACATATAGACTACTTCCTGTGAGAAAACCTGAGGGGATGAGAACCGAATTGGTGAATACCGACCTAGCTTATACCAATATGATGGAGAAGTTTGCTTTCAGGGGAATGGACAATCCTGACAATTATTTCGATGATGAATTCAGGAGATTTACCTCCAATCACCGCTCTGCGGTAAACAGTATTGCCATTGCGTTGTTAGACGAAGAGGATATGGAAAGGGCTGCGGAATTGTTGAAATTCAGTATGAAGGTCATGCCGCATGAGGCTGTTGCCTATGATTTGGCAAGTGGTCAGTCGGTGCCTTTGTTGTTTGAGGTTGGGGAAGATGACCTTGCTTTAGATGTGGTAGATAAAATTTCCCATAAGTCTATTCAGATGTTGGAGTTTTACAAAAAGACAGGTCGGGATTATGACCGGGAAGCAATGATTTCGATCGAAATGCTGAAGTTTTTTATCCCGTTGTTGGATGAAAGAGGGTATTCTGAGATTGCCGGAAATCTCAAAGCGGAATTGGAAAAAATCCTTGGGCCTGGTTCAGCCGGAGGAAGCCTGTTGGATAGAAGATAATTTGTTTGGTTTTTTGAATCCAAAATCCGGGTCCTGCTAAGGTCTCGGATTTTTTTGTTTATAAATTATCTATTGTAGAGTACTTAAAATTTTAATCAAGCTTATCTTGAAGGATTTTAATGATGATTCTCAATTAAACCATATGGCATTTTTCTTTACGTTTCCCCCTCGTGTCACTTTTTGTCTTGAAACAAAAAGTGACCAAAAAGTTCAAGAAATTTTAATCCTCCCCCGCGCTGTGCCACGCCGGCCCGGTAAAATTTCTTCCTCCCCACGGCGTTTCCAATATAAAATTTTTCTTAGGCATAAGATTCTGATATAATGCCCTTTTATATTATTATTCCCAGATCCTCTTCGACTATCAGGCCGCCCCATTGGGGTGAAATCTTGGTAGCCCCGTGCAAGGTGCTTATCTGATTCTAATACCTTCACCAATCTCAATGCACCGTAGCTCGGGGTAATGGAAATGCGATGTTGCCGGTTTTTGGAATCAAAAAGGTAAAGTAAGGAATAGGGTTTACACCAAAAACAGGGAAGGTTGATTCTTTAATATAGATTTATAACAACCGGGTAACAGTAAATGCAAAATAAAGACTGATCGTAATGGAATTACAAATTCCGAAAAATACGAAGGCGCAATTTAAAATTACGCCTAGCAGACACACAATTCTACTCCCAGAAAGGGAATAATTTAACTATTCCCAATTGTACCAAATCATATTATTTTCATTAGAAGAATCTCTAAATTTTCCTTTGCCTACCGGGTCATTTAGAAAATTTTCAATTGATGGATCAATACCAATTAGTACAAATAAGGGGACTATTCTTATTGATTCTTTAGGTTCCTTAGCACCATTCCCTGAAAAAATTTCCCATTCATTAAGTTCAAAACGAAAATACTCTGTTAACCGACATCCTCTTAATGCATTTAAATTAGTAAACACCAGTGACCTTTCCGGAACATCATAATTCCAAGATATTGTATCATCAAGGTATTTCCAAGCCTTGTTATCTTGAACCCAAGGTTTGGTCATATCAGGTGTATCAAGTGTGGATTTCTCGTTGTCAACAGGAAAAATTTGGAATGTGTTTATTTTATCGAGATTGTAATAATCAAGTGCTCCAAACATCATTAGTGAACTCCATGATGAATCAACTTCCTTTATTTCAAAATTACCTAAATCTTTTAAATGAATTTTTCTTGACTTTTTATCTTTCAATAAAACGTTAATAATTCCTTTAAAAATCAATTCTAAGTCATAATTATTTTCATAAAAAATCCCACCACCAAATAAAAGCTCAAATCCTAGGCTATTTAATAATCCAATAGTGTATGAATATCTAGGCGTTTTATGCGGTTTAATAAGATATCTATGATAGCCATATTTATCTATTCTATTTTTAATTTCAATAAATATGTCCTTCATTTTAATCTATTTTTATAATCTTAAAATAGGGAAGATAAAAATACGAGAATCATTGAAAATTTCCCTTGAGCTAGAAATAGGCAATTCAATACTCCCATTACTTCTTAAACAACACATAAAACAAATCCAAACCTTTATCCGTGTGGTCGACAAGGAGATAGTCTTCATGGCTGATTTCGGTGACGGAAGTGCCTTGCTGTTGGTGGAGTTTGTTTCGGTTCATCCTGTTCAGGATTTCGTATGGCCACCGCAGCGCAAAAGCCGGAAGCCTGTATTGAAGATCCAAAATATCAAATCGCATGATTTTGCGGACTGAGGCCCTGTTGGCTTCATGGTAATTCCATACTTTTTCATTCCCCCCGATTCCCAGAGATTCCACTTTATCAAAAATCCCCTTGCACAGATCTGTCAGTTGCGTGCCTGTGTATTCCCTTATATGCCAAGGGTTTCGCGAAAGGGTATGCTTAATATTGGGCGTGGAAATGATCGCTTTGCCGCCGGGCTTCAGCACACGATATATTTCCTGCAAAAAAAGCCTGTCATTTTGGATATGCTCGATGACCTGAAAGCTGACCACGGTATCATAGGTATTGTCCTTCAAACCGGAAAAAGGCGGAATCACGGCTTGTTCAAATTGGATTCCTGGAAATTTGACTTTAAGGTTCTCAATCACCTCTTGGATTTTGTCGATCCCGAGGTAGCTGTCTACATTTTCCAACAAAACCTCTACCCCTCTTCCCTCACCACAACCCACTTCGAGGAGCTTTCCGCTGACCAAAGGTTTGGCAGCAATGTACGCTTTGAGCAGACGCTGATGGATGGGATTGTCACTCACCAACTTATCCGAAGCGATTTCCGTTGTATAGGTAGCCATTCAAATTTTCATTAATTTGGGCAAAAATAAGGTTAATTTTTAATACAAGATGATAGGACAAAAAATCAGCGACAAAATAAAGCCAATTATAGGCCTGGTATTATTCCTCTTTTGCATTCCCTCAATCATTTTAGCACAACAAAATCTCGAAACGGCCAATCAGGCACTGAGGTATTCTCGTTACTCAAGGATATCTTTAAAAATCATCCCTGTCGAAGAATCAAACAGGACTTTCCTGCTCCAGATGACTGTCGAAAAGATCGAGGAAGATATAGAGTTTGGCAGCTATGAATTTTATTATGGTGTGGTTTCAAGTTTTCAGGAACCCCTGACTGACCAAAATTTGATCAGGCTCAACAGTCAGGACATTATCCGTGATACAGACTACCACTATTATTTTGAGAAAAGAGTGACTGTGCCTGAAAGTCAGCAAATGGCGATTGCCCTGATAAAAGCGGTAGATACAAGACAGGGGGATGAATATTTTTACCACATGGATCTGATTAGTCCTTTTATATTCGGCCAATCTAATTTTGGTGTTTATTATGAAGACAAGATTCCTTTTGATCAAAACTTTTTGATTCAAAATGAACCGATAGAATTTAAAGGCAGAGGGATTGTCAACCTCCATACTTTCTTTTATCCCAACACCTTTGATGTCCCGATGCCACCGATGGAAATCCGGCCTGCACCTGTCCCAAGGGAGGTAAAAGTAGAATATCAAGGCAGTTTTTTGGCAAATCTCCCAAAGGCCTTTGCAGGCGAGGGATATTACTTCATACAGTCTGATACCAATTCTACCCAAGGGGTAATGTTAAAAACTGTGCATGACATTTTCCCAAGGGTAAAGGATTACGATGAAATGGTGGATATGGTCACTTACATTTCCACAAGAAGGGAGCATGAACTCCTAAAAGAAGCCGCAGATAAAAAAATCGCTTTGGACCAATATTGGTACACCTTGACCAAAGACACTGTGTCTGCCAAAAAACTCATCAAAGAATATTTCAAGCAGATAGAGTTTGCCAATATCCTATTTACGGATTTCAAAGAAGGTTGGAAAACAGACCGTGGAATGGTCTATACAGTCATGGGGCCTCCAAACGAAGTGTACTTCAGGCAGGACAGTGAAAGTTGGTCTTATGGAACACCTGACTCAATTTCAAAAATAACCTTTACCTTTGCGCGGGTCAAAAATATTCTGACCCCTAGTTTTTACACACTCAATAGGTCAAGGGCCTTACAGCCCGAATGGTTCAAAAGCATTACATTATGGAGAAACGCGCAGATGGTTTTCTGATCAACAAAGGCGAGCAGGATAAGGATTTTATATTCGGTACTAGGGCTGTCATAGAAGCAATCCTAGCCCACAAGGAAATAGACAAGATTTTGATTGACAAAGAAGTCAACAATGAACTTATCAAAGAACTCCTCAAACTGGCAAAAGACGAGAAAATCCCCGTTGTCCGTGTCCCTGACGCCAAGCTCAACAGAATTACAAGAAAAAACCATCAGGGAGTAGTAGCCCATATGTCCTCCATCGAATATGCATCTTTGGACAATGTCATTGAAGAATGTTTTTCAAAAGGGATTTCCCCCCTTATTTTGGTTTTGGATAGAATTACAGATGTGAGAAACTTCGGCGCCATTGCCCGGACAGCAGATTGTGCAGGAGTACATGCCATCGTCATCCCCGAAAAAGGAGCTGCGCAGATCAACTCAGATGCAGTCAAAACCTCTGCAGGAGCACTGAACCACCTTCCGATCTGTCGGGTAAAAAACCTATATTATACAGTAAAAGACCTGAAAAAAATGGGGCTTAATGTCATCAGTGTCAGTGAAAAAACTGACAGATTGATGTACGAAGCTGATTTTTCTATTCCTACCGCTTTGATCTTGGGTTCTGAAGAAGACGGAATTTCCCCTGAGCTAATCGGACTGAGCGATGAATTCGTTAAAATCCCCATGTCGGGAAACATCGGAAGTCTCAATGTCTCCGTCTCAGCGGGTGTGGTGATTTATGAAG
The DNA here is from genome assembly GCF_024741135.1 of Aquiflexum gelatinilyticum. Taxonomy (GTDB): domain Bacteria; phylum Bacteroidota; class Bacteroidia; order Cytophagales; family Cyclobacteriaceae; genus Cognataquiflexum; species Cognataquiflexum gelatinilyticum. The sequence continues at coordinate 92,605 of NZ_JANSUY010000014.1, read as the reverse complement.
CTATCCGACAGCGATCCAAATAAGCGTTAAGTCTATTTTGGATCAGAATCAGATTTCCCTTTTGGCTTTTCCTCAGGACTTATTTCTCCTGGTTTCATGACCTTTTCTCCAATTAGACCCGGAAAGCTTTTCACATAAAGATCCCTTTGAGGAAAAGGAATTTCGATTCCATTTTCTTTAAATGATTTGAAAATTCCACGCATGACCTGATCTCTGATCAATACCCAGATATCCACGTCATTGACCCAAAAGAGCACCCGGAAATTTACCGAATTGTCCCCAAAAGTCTGTAAAAAAACCTTTGGCGAAGGCAAATTCATAATTTCTTCTGCCACCAATTGCTTTTGAATCAGTTCTGTCACCAAATCCATGTCGGAATCATAAGCCACGCCAATTGTCAATTCCACCCTTCGGGATTTATCAGAAAGTGTCCAATTGGTCAAGTGGTGCGCCAAAAGATCACCATTAGGGATTATCACCTCAGCGCCATCCCAATTTCTGATTTTGCTTGCACGGATTCCAATATCCTTGACAACGCCTTCCACAGTCCCTACTTGGATGGTATCTCCAATCTGAATGGGTCTTTCAAAAGCAAGAATAATCCCTGAAACAAGGTTATTAACAATCGTCTGTAATCCAAAACCTATACCAACAGACAAAGCACCAAGTATGATGGTGATTTTATCAATTGGAATGCCTGAGGCAGCGATAGCAATTAGAAATCCTAAAGTAAATACCGCCAATTTGATCAATAGAATGGAAGAGCCCAATCTTTTGCTTCTCTCATTCCCATGCTGCTCATCTTTTATGGAAGCAAAATAGCCAATGGTATTTGCCAGAAAAGAGGACAGATAAATGATCAGAATAAAGACGGCAATCTGAGAATATGTAAAAGAAGCATTGAGGATTTGTCGTGGCTTATCAAAGAAATTAAAAACCATTTCCAAAAAGGTATCCAACAAATGGAGACTTTCTAAGAAATAATACCCCCAAATGATAATAGCAAGGTATGTGAAGAACTTATTTACTCTTTTTTGAATATCATAAAATGCAACAGCAGAAGTAAAACCATCTCCGTTCTTTTTGCTGACTTCAATTTGGATATAGATAATTTCCTTGAGTATGATTACAAAAATTATCAAACTAACGGCATGCAACAAACTGATAGAACCAACAATTCCAATCATTTTTGACAAACTAAACCTTCCAAAGATATTTGTCAAAAAAGAAACCGATTCGAAAATCATATAGATGATCACGATGGTTTTAATATAAGAAGGCAGGTTTTCTTCCTTTTTCTGCTGAAGTTTGATCATTTTCCAACCAAGGATAATCCCTAAAAAATTGAATAATATCAAATGCCATCTTTCCTGATAGGCAACCTCCCAATAAAGGTTGCTGATCACACTTATGAAAAACAGGAAATACACCAATAGCCAGAGTCTGTATGCCTTTGATGACAATCGGCTTCTTAGTAGAATAGTAGCTATAGTGACCAAAATAAACATAAGCAGGGCGAAAAACACTGCCGGCGGATAAGGATAAAAAAATGGAGAAACGGCTAATACAACTACCAAAGCCGCAAGAAAGGGATGCTTGTTTAGGTATTTTAACCTCCCAAATATGATTCCCGAAAACTCTTTTTCAAGCGTTATCTTTTTGATGTTTGAGTTGATGTAGAAATAAAGGAGATAAACCAGACCAAAAAGAAAAAGGGTAAGAGGGATATTCCTAGACAAATAATTCCCAATTATCCACCTATTGATCCTGAGTGCATCAAAAAAAATGTCGACAAGCCTGTCTGTATTTGGAAAATCCTTTGGTTCCCAGATATAATTGTTTTCTTTTTCAAATAGGGTTCTTTCCAATTGGATCCGCGCCTGTCTCAAATCTTCCACCCTCAAATCAATATCATTCAAAATAGTGGAAACTCTTGATTGGATAACTGCAGTCAAAATCCTCTGGGAATTAAGTAAACTGTCCGTTTCATGAACCAAAGTTTTCAATGACTTGATAGAAACCTGATATTCGACAAGCATAGTTGTATCCCTAAAGCTGTATTTGAGCAGGTCATCGTTCTGGATACTGTCCATTTTTTCTTTGAGCCCGACCAATTCTTCCATCCTATCATAAATCACCTTATCCTTATCCCTTATTTTCCTTTCGTTATAAGCCAGTAGGTTTTCTAATGCAGTGAGGTATCTCAGGTTAATCTTAGTATTCTCAGGGGAAAGTGTCTCGGTAATCCTGTCCAAAACTCCCTGGGCATTAGGAACAATCTGCATGATTTCAGTCGTATCAAGTTCTTTTTTCAAAACCTGATTCATGCCATTTAGCGTCGTGGTATATTGTTGGACCTTTTTGATACTTCCTTCCAAAGAAGGTTTTTTGTCTACAACAACTTCCTTCATTTGTTCTTCCAAATTCAGTTCAAGAAGACTGTCGATGGAACTTACAACGGGGATTTCCTGAGCAAATCCAAAATGGGAGGTCAGAAAAACAAAAGCAAAAAGAAAAAAGATTTTATAGCCCATGGGTATATTTTTACAATCTAAATGTAAGGAGATTGGGGAATTCGGCCAAGGTGGGGCACTTTTTCAAATCCTCTCTTTTCATGTATAAGCTAAGATAGGAAAACCTTTTAAAGCAACAAATCGCGTCATAATGACCGAATTAATGAGTAAATTAAAGGAATTAATGTCAAAATGGCTTGATTATTCAGTTGGTACAAAATTTAATAAATGTAACGGTGAGGATAAAATTGATTAAACCAAAAAATATCAAACCATGAAACTCGTAAAATACAACCAACTTGACCCGGCCTATCCGGCTACCTTTAGCACCCTTTTGGATAGATTCTTCAATGACTCTATCGGACAAAACCTCAAGCAGTTTACTCCCGCTGTAGACATCTCTGAAGATGAGAGCAAATATGAGCTCCATGTTTCCGTCCCCGGGATGAAAAAAACAGATTTCAATCTTGATTTGACTGAGGGAAGACTTACTGTATCAGGAGAAAGAAAAATGGAAGAGAAGAAAGAAGGGAAAAATTACCACTCACTTGAAACTCACTATGGTTCTTTTAGCAGGTCATTCTATTTGCCAGATGATGTTAATTCTGACAGCATAGAAGCTGTATATGAAGATGGACTGCTCAAAATCAACCTTCCAAAAGCGGAAAAGAAAGTCAACAAAGCAAAAATCGAAGTAAAATAAGGCAAGTGGGGAAACCCACTTCCTTTTTTTTTGTTGTACAATAGTGGAAACTTTCCACTTCAAATTCTTTTCTGTTAATCCTTGTTAAAAACTTATACCTATTCTATAAATAAGCTTGGTATTTGATAACAGGACAATGTAAATTTCGTGTACAAACCAGAACTTAAACCACTATAAAAATGAATAAAAAGCAGTTTTTCCTGGGAATCATCCTTGCTTCCCTCTTAGGTGGAGTAATTGCTCTTGCGGGGGCAAGCTACCTGATCAAACCAAATTCAGCCTCCAATTTCACAGACAAACAGGACACAAGTTTAGTCAATTGGTTGTCTGATGAAAAATTTAATGTACCTGATGGTATCAATTTCGTCGCCTCAGCAGCTGCTGTCACACCCGCGGTAGTCCATGTTAAAAGCAGCGTCCCTGTTTCCCAAAACCAAAGAGGATCGGATCCATTTGAAGAATTTTTTGGCTTTCGTAATCCAGAAAGGGACATGCAGCCAAGAGAAGGGATGAGTTCCGGATCGGGAGTAATCATATCCGAAGACGGCTATATCGTTACCAATAACCACGTCATCGACAATGCTTCCAAAATCGAGATTTCTTTGGAAGATAATTCAAGATATACTGCCCGTGTCATTGGAACAGATCCTACTACGGATTTGGCTTTGCTGAAAATCGAAGCAAACGGTTTACGGTTTGTAAAGTTTGGTGATTCAGACAAAATGAAAGTAGGTGAATGGGTATTGGCCGTGGGTAATCCATTTGATTTGACTTCTACAGTTACAGCAGGTATTATCAGTGCCAAAGCGAGAAATATCGGCATTTTGAGGAATTTGGAAAACAACCTTCAGATCGAATCATTCCTTCAGACTGATGCAGTTGTCAATCCGGGCAACTCAGGAGGAGCCTTGGTAAATCTTGCCGGAGAACTGATTGGTGTGAATACAGCCATTGCTTCAAGAACAGGAACATTTAACGGTTACGCATTTGCTGTTCCAAGTTCTATTGTCAAAAAAGTAATGGATGACCTTTTGGAATATGGCGCTGTACAGAGAGGCTTATTGGGTGTAAGTATCCAAGATGTATCCCCTGAATTAGAGGATAGAATTTCTGAGAAATTATTCACTTCAAGAGGTGTCTATGTAGCAGGAGTCAATGAAGGCAGTGGCGGTGAAGAGGCAGGGTTAAAACCAGGTGATGTCATCATCGGTATCGATGGTGTTGAAACAAACAATGTCGCAAAGCTTCAGGAAATGGTCGCCAGAAAACGCCCGGGAGATAAAGTAGAAATCAAATACCTGAGAAAAGGAAAAGAAGCAAAAGCTACTGCAACGCTTAAAAACATTTCAGGGGATACAAACATCGTCAAAGTCATTCCCCCAAAAATCGTCAGTTTCAACGGCGTGACTTTTGAAGACATCAAGCCTGCTATGAAAGAAAGACTAAGCATAGAAGGCGGTGCTGGAATCACAGCTGTTGAAGATGAAAATTGGAAAAAATCAGGTGCTAAGCCAGGTTTTATCATCACTTCAGTAATCGGCTCCAACGGAAGAAATAAAATCAGCAATTCTGAACAATTGGTAGATATATTAAAAGACAATATCGGCGAGGAGATCGTAATCCTTGGTCTGTATCCTAATGGTCAGGAATATTATTTTGAAATAAAAGTAGAATAAGGTTAAATGTCGATTTGATTAACAAAGCCGGTCTGAAATTCAGATCGGCTTTTATTTTACCTGAAGGTGCCAAAACACCTCTATGCGAAGTCATATAATTAATTTTAAAAACAAAAAATGAAGTTGGAAGGTCTAGTCAATCATTAGCCCAACTATTAAAGAGAAAAAATCAATGGCAAACTGTGATTTCGGTGGTCAGATTTCCTTCACTGAATACAGGAAGCTTTGGACTGATGAAATTGATTCCCAAGCCCATTCCTCTTACGATAAATAATATCCCGATAAACATGGCGAAATAAGGAAGTGCATTGGTCAATTTGGTTCGTATAGATAGCGAAAGGATTTTTCCTGAAATCATAACCACAATCAGCATAGGTGTTGTCCCCAAACCAAAAAAGAACATATACATCGCCCCTTCAAGCGGACTTTGGAGAGCAAGAGAAGCAATCAAGGCAATATACACCATCCCACAGGGAAGTAATCCATTCAACAATCCGGATGCAAAAAAGGCAGGTGTCCCTCCTTTTTTAAGAAAATAGCCCAACTTGGATTTCAATTTATTTACCCCACCGTATAAACCGGATTGGGTAATAAGTCTCTCAGAACTTTTGTAAAAAAATGCCATCAATAAAATAAGGGAACCCATTACAATGGAAATCCATTGTTGGATTCCTGCCAAAGCAAGGGAAAAACCGATTAGACCGATCAAAGCACCCAAAATAGAATAAGTAACAGTTCGGCCTAGGTTGTAGATGATTTTATTTCGTAAAAATCGGGAGTTGTCTTTGGCAGACACCGCCAAAGCAATGGGTCCACACATGCCCAAGCAGTGAAACGAACCCAAAAACCCCAATAAAAACGCCGTCCAGATCATTTAAATATTGATTTTTTCTTCATGAAAATAATCCACCCCATTTTCAGACCAAGTCAATTTTAATTTCCAATAACCCGGTTTCAAAGTTTTTAAGTCAAAGGCATTTGCATTTTGACCTGTAATTTCAAAGTCAATTTTTTGATCAAGCCTGGCATCCGAGGGCCTGAACAAATGCATGGTTCCTTTTGACCCTGCAGGAAGATGTAAATCCACTTTTTTGAGTTGACCGTCATAATCCAACACCTTGTAATCAAGAGAATTTGCATTGATCATCTTTTCGATTTGATCTTGGTACCTGATCTCTTCTCCATAATAATCTTCGGTGACAAGATGGATATCATCTTGTTTTACACAGATCGTGACTAATCCTACCATTAAACTGATGAAGACAATCAATGTGATTACTATTCCTTTTCCCCAGTTCATATTTTTTTTGGTTAAATGATTATTTGGTTCTTAAGTTTCAAAGTTGAAATGTTGGAAGGTTATTCGGTTATTTGGTTAACTGAGTACTGACTACTGTAAACTGATCACTGATTACTAAAAACCGGCCCAACAAAACTCGTACTGATTTTGTCAATTACCTCACCGTTTTGCATCAGCAGTAAGGTCACATCTTCCTGATTAACAAGCATGTCCTTTTGGTCTTTTACCAAAAAGAACCTTCCGTTAAATTTCGCCTGACCATCCAAAGTCCAGTTTTGGTCTCCGACTACCTCTACGGTATATTTTTCATTTTCAGAAACTAAAGCTACTTTTTGGGCATCAAATGTCTTATTGATAAAACTTACTTCGTAAAGGTTACTGATCTGTCCTGTATCCCGTGCCTGATAAGTCATCCCCCTAAACCTGGTCACAGTCGCTGCCAAATCTTCCCTTGTAGCTATCAATGCGATAAATGCCCCCATCAACACCACCAACATGATTGAATAGACTTTCACCCTCGTGGTAATCAGTTTTTGGGTACGGTGCATCACACTGTTGTCAGAAGCATATCTGATCAAACCCTCCGGCCTATCCACCTTGACCATGACTTCATCACAGATATCGATGCAGGCAGTACAGTTGACGCATTCCATCTGTACACCATTTCGGATATCAATCCCTGTCGGACAAACCTGAACACATAGTCCGCAGTCGATGCAATCACCCTTAGGCGCTTCCTCAACTTTATTTTTTCGGATAGGTCCGCGAGGTTCTCCTCTGACATGGTCATAGGTGACATTGATCGAATTGGCATCCAACAATACCCCCTGTAGCCTTCCATAAGGACATACCACAATACAAGCCTGCTCTCGAAACCAGGAAAAAACAAAAAGAAATATTCCGGTGAATGCCATCAAACCGATGAATCCAGCCATATGGGCTGAAGGTGGCTGACTGACGATTTCCATCACTTGGTCTACCCCTATCAGGTAGGCCATGACCAAATGGGAAATCATCAAAGAAATGATTACGAAAATGGTCATTTTCAGTCCTTTCTTCCAGATTTTCTCACTGTTCCATGGCATCTCATTCAGCTTTCTTTGTTGGTTGGCATCGCCTTCGATGGCATATTCGATTTTGCGGAAAACCATCTCCAAAAACAAAGTCTGAGGACAAGCCCATCCACAAAAAATCCTACCAAACACTGCCGTGAACAGGATTACAAACACAAACAATATCAACAATAAGAAAATCAGCAAATGGGTATCCTGAGGCCAAAATGCAGCACCAAAGATGATGAACTTTCTTTCGAAGATATTAAACAGCATGTAGGGCCTTCCGCCCACTTGGATAAATGGTCCTGCAAATAGTATTGCCAAGAGCACCCATGATAAATAAGTCCTCCATTTATAGAATTTGCCCGATACCTTTTTGGGATAGATCCAGTTTCGCTTTCCCTCTGAACTTACCGACGCGAGTGAATCCCTAAAATGCTCCGGGTCTAAATTTGGATTGATCTTACTCATAATCTTGGAGTTGAAAATTTTAACCCCTGAGAGATAGTCCTCTCAGGGGTTATTACTTATTTGGCTTCTGCTACCGCTTCTACAGCAACAGGGGCTGCGACTGAATCTGCCTTGGCAGGCTCAGCGCCTGCAGGTACATATCTTTCTCCTTCTGCTGCTTTGGGATTGGCAGGGGTGGTTCCTTGGAGTGTCAAGATAAAGCTAGCAACTTGCTGCATTTGTTCAGGACTCAATTGATCTTGCCAAGGAATCATTCCTTTTTCCGGAACACCATATTTGATCACTTTGAAGATATCATTGATTGATCCTCCGTGCTTCCAATACTCATCTGTGAGGTTGGAACCTACGCCTCCACCCCCATCTTGTGCGTGGCAAGCTACACAGTTGGCACTGAAGATACTTAGTCCTGCTGCAATGGCTGCGGGAGTTTCATCAAATACCACAGAATTCTCATCAATGCTACTTACTGCAAGTGCCTTATATTCCTCTATCTGAATAGCCGCAATTCTCTGCTCCTCTGCATATTCTTCGAGTTGGGTTTTGCCCAAGCCCAAAACAGTGAAGTAGGTGAAATAAATCACAGCAAATCCTATGGTGAGGTAGAATACATTGGCCAACCAAGGCGGCATATGGTTATCAAGTTCCACAATACCGTCAAAAGTATGTTCCTTCATGAGTTCTTTCTCTTCTTTACCTCCCACAGGTTTCATTTTTCCTGTGACGTATTTGATCTTAAACTCATCCCACCATGAAGGTTGGTTTGCCATTTCTGGATTTTCTTTTCTGAATACTGCCGTCATAAACGTCATCAGATAAATCATCAATATCAGAAGTAAGACGATGACACCAAGCACTACTCCAAGAATCACAAGAAGCGTGAGTTGGGTACTGTCCATACTTTGAAGGTTGGCAAACCAGGTTGATTCGCTTGTCTGCGCAAATGAAGGAAGTGCTAAAAACATCCCTGCAATCACTAGAAATAAGGATTTAAACTTTTTCATAGCCTTCTAAATTTTGTGGTTTGTCATTGAAAGGCATTTCCTTCATATGGTTGATGTATTTTTTATCCACACTGATCACCCATATAAACATCCCTATAAAGAAAATCACGAAGATCAACAAGGAGATGATGGGGTAGATTTCTATGTTCTCGATGGAACTTAATATGTCCTTTTTCATAGTTCCTGAAATTTATGGGTTAGAGGCTGTTGTTTTTTTGATATCTGTACCCAAGCGTTGGAGATAGGCGATCAATGCGACCATTTCGGATTCAGGCATTACTTCTACACCTGCTGTTTTCAGGTTGGCAGCTATCTTATTGGCTTGTAAAGTCAGGTCTGCATTGGCTTGCTCATCATATCCTTCAGGATAAGGAACACCCAATTTTTGCAAGGTTCTGATTTTGGCAGGAACATCAGAGTGGTCCATGATATTGGTAGACAACCACGGGTATGGAGGCATCAATGAACCCGGCGACATGGATGTAGGATCTACCATGTGGTGGTAATGCCAGCTATCTGGATATTTTCCTCCCTCTCTATGCAAATCCGGACCGGTACGCTTGGAACCCCAAAGGAATGGCCTGTCATAAACAAATTCACCTGCCTTGGAATATTCACCAAATCGTTCTGTCTCCGAACGGAATGGTCTGATCATCTGTGAGTGACAACCCACACAACCATGAGAGATATACAAATCTCTACCCTGAAGCTCAAGAGGAGTATAAGGAGTTACACTTGATATCGTCGGCACATTGGATTTGACCAAGATGGTTGGAATGATCTCTATGGCTCCACCTATCAAGATGGCTATGGTCGCCAAAACTGTAAAGAATACAGGCTTTCTTTCCCAAGCCCTGTGCCAGAATTCTCCCTCAACAGGTACGTGCGGTTTCAATGCTGGTGCTTCATCAGCCTCTTCAGCCATGAATTTACCCTGCTGTGCTGTTTTTACCATATTGTAAACCAACAAGAATGCACCTGCCAAATACAATAGACCACCAAAAGCCCTCAACATATACATAGGTTTGATTTGGATGACAGTCTCCAAGAAGTTTGGATATGCCAATCTACCGGCTTCGGTAAATTCCTTCCACATCAATGACTGAGTCAAAGCTGCGACATACATTGGCAATGCGTAGAATATGATACCAATGGTACCCATCCAAAAGTGGGTGGTGGCAAGTTTTGTTGAATACAGGTTTGTTTTCCACATTTTTGGCCATAACCAATACAACATGGCAAAAGTAAAGAAACCATTCCAGCCCAAACCTCCTATATGCACGTGTGCTACGATCCAGTCAGTGTAGTGAGCTATGGCGTTTACATTTTTCAATGAAAGCAAAGGTCCTTCAAATGTGGACATACCGTATGCTGTGACAGCGACAACCATGAATTTCAAAACAGGATCAACCCTTACTTTGTCCCAGGCACCTCTCAATGTCAAAAGACCATTGACCATACCTCCCCATGAAGGAGCAATCAACATGACTGAGAAAACAGTACCCAATACCTGCGCCCATTCCGGTAATGCCGTATAAAGCAAGTGGTGAGGACCTGCCCAGATGTACAAGAAAATCAATGACCAAAAGTGAACAATGGATAACTTATAAGAATAGACTGGTCTATTGGCTGCTTTGGGCAGATAATAATACATCAATCCCAAGAAAGGCGTGGTCAGGAAGAATGCTACTGCATTGTGTCCGTACCACCACTGAACCAAAGCATCCTGAACACCTGCATAGGCTGAGTAGCTTTTGAAAAAGGATACAGGCAAAGCAAGGGAATTGAAAATATGGAGAACGGCTACTGTAACGAAAGATGCCAAATAGAACCAAATGGCGACGTACATGTGCTTTTCTCTTCTTTTGATCAAGGCACCGATCATATTGGCACCAAAAGCAACCCATACTATGGCTATCAAAATGTCAATCGGCCATTCTAATTCGGCATATTCCTTTGAGGTCGTCAAACCCAGCGGAAGGGTAATAGCCGCCAATAGAATGATCAATTGCCAACCCCAAAAGTGGAACCAGCTAAGGGCTTTGCTCCACATGGGTGTTTTCAATAGTCTAGGCATGGAATAATAAATCCCTGCGAAAATCGCATTTCCTACAAAGGCAAAAATCACCGCATTGGTATGGAGCGGTCTGATTCTTCCAAAAGTGGTGTAGGGATTTCCCAAATTGGCCTCGGGCAAAAACAGCTGGGTGGCTGCTATAACCCCGACCAGCATTCCGACAAGGCCCCAAGCTATGGTGGCGACGCCGAAGTACTTTACGATCTTGTTGTCGTAACTGAACTGTTCAAGTGTTGTTCCTGGCATACTTACTTAGATTTTGTTGATGGTGATGGTTCTTTTTTGTCTTTGGATTTTGTTTCATTATCAAATAGGATCCGGATAGCCGGAGTATGGTTGTCATCAAACTGTCCTCCTTTCATCGCCCTGAAAAACAGGAAAAGAAAAGATCCTGCGAGGATGAGACTGATTGCGATCAATACAAATATGACTTCCATGGTTACCAGATTTTGTCTTTTAAGCCCCTTCTGTAGGCGAGATAATTGGTGGTCAGCGTGGTAAATACAACTACCGAAATACTGCTGATAGGCATCAGGATAGCACAGAATACAGGACTTACCAGTCCTTGTACAGCAAAGTATACCCCGACTATATTATAGGTAAAGCTCAATCCAAAACTGGCTTTGATGATTTTTCTACTGGTTTTTGTAAAATCCAAAAAGGCAGGTAGTTTTTGGATGACTGCTGCATCCATGATGGCATCAGAGGCAGGCGAAAAATTCGTGATTTTGTCTGTCAAGGCAATACCAACTTGGCTCTCTCTCAAAGCGCCGGCATCATTGAGGCCATCTCCTATCATGAGGGTATGGGCGCTGTTTTGATTCAGGTTTTTGATATAGGCAAGTTTGTCACTTGGGCTTTGGTTGAAATTCATCAGTATCTGATTTCCAAAAACCTTGACAAGATTCACCCGCTCATGGTCTTGATCGCCCGAAAGAAAATGAACAGGAAATTTCTCATTGATATCAGAAACCACATTTTCTATACCTTTGCGCAAACCGCTCTGAATGAAAAAATATCCCAGAAGCGTACCTTCCACTGCAAAAAACACGAGATTTCCACCTTCCGGCAATCCTTGTGTCCCAGCTCCGACAAAGTCCGCTGAACCCAACTTTATTTCTTGGGTCTTGTAAATTGTCCTAAGGCCTTTTCCTGAAATCTCCTCAACCTCTCCCAGTTTGATGGCTTTCACTCCATCAAGAGCGGTATTGATGCGGTTGCTGAGGGCATGGGTAGACTGATTTACCAATGATTTGATGATGGACTTGGATTCTGTCGAAAGTGGCTCTCCGAAATATTTGACAGAAGCTTCAGAAGTGGAAGTAAGTGTTCCTGTTTTGTCAAAAACAACTGTATCGACTTTGGCAAGCTTCTCAATGACATGTGAATTTTTGAGAAAGAATTTTCCTTGGCCAAACACCCGAAGGGTATTTCCCAATGTAAATGGAGTGGACATGGCCAAAGCACAGGGGCATGTTATGATCAACACTGAGGTAAAGGCCAAAACCCCCATAGATAGCTGACCTGTAACCCCCCAATATATCAAAGCGCCAAAGGCTATTGCCAAGACAATGAAAGTAAACTTTCCAGAAATCCTGTTTGCCAAAGATTCCAGACTGTTGACTTTTTCTTTATCAAAGGAATCATTGTTCCACAAATCAGTCAAATACCCCTGAGAAGGTGATTTTTGAACCGCCAAAGTCAAAGCCTTTCCTTTTTGTCTTCCACCCGCATAGATCAGCTCACCTTTTCTTTTGGCAACAGGAACTTCCTCTCCGGTAACAAAACTGTAATCAACAAACGCTTCTCCTTCCAATAAAATGCTGTCCGCCGGTATCAGTTCTTCATTTCTGACTTTGATGATATCCCCGACATTCAGCTTGATCAACGGAATGACATCTTCCTCATCTCTTACTATTTTGGTGACGGCTACCGGAAAATAAGATTTGTAGTCCCTGTCAAAGGAAAGTGTGTCGTAGGTCTTTTGCTGGTAATATTTTCCGATCAAAAGGAAGAAAAGCAGTCCACCCATCGTATCCAAATAGCCTTCATTTCCCAACATGAAAATATCGAAAAGACTATAAGTAAATAAGGTGACAATCCCGATGGCTATCGGCACATCCATATTGACTGCCTTATTCCGGATCGAAAGCCATGCTGAACGATAATAATCAGTCGCAGCATAAAAAAATACAGGAAGAGAGAGCATGACGTTCAAATAATTGAAGGTTTTTTTGAACCCTTCTCCCAACAATTCTACTTCTGCAAAATATTCAGGCAAACTGAAAAGCATCATGTTGCCAAAGCAAAATCCGGCAACGGCAAGTTTGTAAATCAGTTTTTTATCAGTGACTACGACTGTCTTTTTGTCGGCATCTGCCAGGTTGATCGTGGGTTCATATCCAATCCGGGAAAGCAGACTGACCAATTCTTTAAGGCTGATTTTGTCTTGGAGGTATTTGACCTGGACTTTCTTTTTGATGAATTCTACCCTTCCGGAAATTATGCCGGGGTGAAGTTTATGGAGGTTTTCAAGAAGCCAGATACAGGAAGCGCAATGGATCAAAGGAATCGAAAAAGTAATATGGGTTTCCTCTGCGTTTTGGAAGTCTACCAACTTCCTGACAATGTCTGCATCATCCAAGTAATCAAATCTGTTATCTCTTCCGGAAACTGATTTTTGGCTTAATCCAGGCTTATCTGCTATTTCATAATAAGTACATAAGTCACTTTCGCTCAACACTTCATAGACCAGTTTGCACCCGGTGCAGCAAAAATCCTTTTCTCCGATATGGAGAATTTCATCTTTGCATTCTTCCCCGCAGTGGTAGCAAGTGGAAGTTTCCCGTCGGATGGATGTATTGACCTGATTTGACATTTCGTACAATTTAGCTAGATAAAACCCTTAAAAACATGACAAAAATCATCTAATTCAATGATTTATAGGGCTAGGTAAAATGACAAACGATCGTACCACATACCGCCTTTGTAAAAATGAAAAAGGACTTTGGCCAGATCGGACTGGTAATTTTTTGTAGTCACCAAAAGTGTACAGTGGTGTTTGACAGCATATGACCAAAAATCACCAATCCTGTTGAAATTAAATTTAATAAAAGAAGTCTCAGCCGTAGAGCCTGTTACTAATTGCACGATCTCTTGCTCTTCTCTCATTTTTGATTTGGGGATAAAGCTTGGAGAAATGATGGTGGCTTTGCTGCTTTTAATGTTATCCTGAAAGAGTTCAATAAAGTTTTTGATTAATCTGGCAGAAGCTGGAGTTCCATCGTAATGAAAAAGCAGGTTTTCAGTGGACATTTCCCTGTCAAAAAGTAGCACCGGGATTCCACATGGCTCATTTTCCAAAGCTTTTGGTTTTTCAAGTCCATGAAGCCAGTCAAGTACTTCCGGTAAATGAGCTGTATAAAGTGTTGGCCCCTGATGAGGATTGCACATCATTCCGGCTCCTCCTTTGGTAAGGTTTACCGGGAATCCCGAAGGTAGTTTTTCACAATAGTGAGACTTTATTATTTCCTCCGGAATTGCAAAATTTACTGTGTTGTCTACTTTCGAAACCATAGCTTTTCCAATCCTAAGCTACAAATCTAAAGTAAGGGTCAAATTTTTAGGGTGACATTAAGTAGGTTCAAACATGATTAAAATCATGTTTTTGGTCAAAAATGATTTTTATAAAATTTTTCTGATCTCAAAGACAATCATAACCATAGGCCTCACATTTTTTATTTCATTGAAAAACAATTACTTCTTGTTCAATTCGGACATATTTTGGATAATAATATGAGAAATCCCAGATTGATTTCCCAAATTAATATATAAAAGAATCAAGCTATGAAACGACTTCTGATTATCCCTCTTCTATTTTGCTCCCTCAGCCTTTTTTCGCAGTCTATCCGATTGTTTGATGGAAAATCTCTGGACGGTTGGTACATGGATATCCCTGACCTTCAAAAAGACAGTAGCAATAGAATTCCCTTTATTGTCAGGAATGGAATGCTCGTGAGCTTGGGAACACCAAACGGACATTTGCTGACTGACAAGGAATTTGAAAATTACAGACTGGAAATCGAATACAGGTTTGCATCTGAACCGGGAAACTGCGGTATTTTGGTCCATGCCTCAGGATCAAGAAATTTATACAATATGTTTCCCAAATCTATCGAAGTGCAGATGATGCATGAAAACGCCGGAGACTTTTGGTGCATCGTAGAAGACATCAAAGTTCCGGATATGGAAGCGCGTCGTGGCCCGAAGGAAAACTGGGGAATCACAGAAGGCAAAGGCAGGCGCATTCTCAATCTGACAGACGGATCAGAAAAGCCATTGGGCGAGTGGAACAAAATGACAATCAAATGTAAGGCTGATACCATTACTGTTTGGCTGAATGGGGATTTGGTAAACCAAGGCTACGGAGCCACTGCAAAGAAGGGAAAAATCGCTCTTCAAGCCGAAGGGGCTGAAGTGGAATTCAGAAGGGTGGAATTGTTTCCATTAGAAAAATGATCATCCATCAAAATAATGCCGTCACCTGCATCCTTCCAATATGAACCAAACGTTCAAGACCTTGTGAATTTCTTCCTTCGTAAACCACATTCATCTGAAGACCCTCTCCTATTTTTTGGAGCCAATTAAATGTCCAGGTCAGGTTATTGCCCGGAGTCAAAGCCTGTAACATTTCGTATCCCGCAGGTGAATTTGGCTGACCGTTGTACTCAATAAAAGTGTATTTGAAATTGGCGTTGATGGTGGTTTTAACAGCCTTTGCAAACCTAAAATCCAGACCCATCTGATGGGTACTTGACCTTTCATCGATTTCTTGGTTTGCGAGATTATGTTTATCAAGGTATTGATATATGACCGTTGACCGGAAAAGACTGCTTGGCTGCCAAGCTAATTCAGGGCCTATTCCCTTTTGCTCAATGAAATAATTTCTGTTGCTCAAAAAATCCGAATTGGCTATTCTGCTTCCTGTCTGAGCCAAGATCCTGAGGTTCAATACTGGACTGAAGTTATACCTCATATTTAATCTCCAATCTTTTTGGATCAGGTCATCAAAACCTCCTGAGAGCAACTGTTTGTTTTGACTATCAAAAAGCGACAAATCAAATCCATACTTGGCAGAAGACCTGTTGAAGAAAAAGGATGATCGGATCACCTGTCTGACAGAAATCAAATCCTCAGGAGAAAACCCGCCAACAAAAGGATTGACCCTATCCCAAAATTCATCGGAGGTGATTTTCTTCTCAATGCTTAGGCTTGTGGTATTTGAAAATTTCTGAAGAAATTGCAGGACCCCTCCGCTAGTTTTCCAGGTATCCGGAAATCTTGCATTGAGTCGGTAATTGAAAATGGTGGTAAACGCCTGTACAAACTCAGACGTGGGAACAAACACCTTGATAAAACTTTTTTCTTCAGGATTGATGGCGATGTAGAATTCATTCAGCTGCTGGATTCCGTCATTGTTATCATCTCTCCATGCGTGGGTTCCTTCCCCGGTCGGGACAGGAAGAAAAATAAATTCACGTCTAAACTCACGCCCATTGCCTAAAGCATAACTGAGCTCATTTCTGAGATTGCCTTTGGCCAGTGTTCCCAAATAATCGACTTTGCTCAGTACAGTGGTTTCTTTTTCTTGATTGAGCCTGAGAAATTCAAGTTCTCTATAGGTAAATGTCGCTGTCAAATCATGGACCCCGAATCTCCTTTTCAATCCAAACATGCCTTGAAATGCCTCCGTATCAGGGGTAATCACGCCATTGACCGGAAATTTATCTTCTCTAATTGAGGCATTCAGAAAGAAAGAGTAGGGCAAGGTATCATTGGATTTGAGGTACACAAGGTGTTCCAAAAAATTCATTGCTGTACTCACCACGGAATCCTTTTCGATATCTCGAACAGCGTTTCTGTCGACCATGATCCTATACCCGGGAACCAAAACTTTGGAGCGGAATTGAAAATCACCGGTATATCTGAGCCAATCCGAATTCAGATTTCGGACATTGGAATTTAACAGGAAAAAACTGTTTTTGACAAAAAACCGCTTTCCTAATTGTTGATCCCATTTTGCAAGATGCTGGGTTCCGGCTAAAACCTGACCTCGATTTCTGAGGTTGAACCGATAGCTGAAGGCATTGTTGAAGTCCTTGACCAATTCAATCTGGGTGTTGAAAATTCTCTCATGACCTGCTTCCATGGCATCTTCCGGATTGAGACTCCAATCCCTGTCAAATTCGATATATCGCAACCGGTCTATAAAGCTGAAATGTGTAGAGTTGTATTCATACTCAGCCAATGCCCTAAATTTATATCCTTTAAAGCCATCCAAAACTCTGTTATCTGACACGATTCCTGATTTGACACCAAAGCCTCGGTTGGTCTCATTATCGATATCAGAAAAGAGGTTTTGGTCTGTATTTGAAAAAGCCATCTCACTGTATACCTGCTCGTAGGCATTGAGTTTTATCCTTGTCCCGGTGGTAAACATCTGTTTTTTATTGGGAGCCGGAAGCGGTGAAAAGATGGAATAATTTCCTTGTGATACTCCATTGACCTTTGATACAAAAGCAAAAACAGGACCATTGGACAATTGGCTTTGCCTGATGTAATCCCCATTTCCTTGGCCAACTTCACTGAATGAGACCACAAAGAAGGCTTCATCAGGATTATTGGAATATTCGAAATATTCAAAAGGCCTTCCTTGGTCATCTATATCGGTAACTTTCCTATACAGGATCCGGTTGGGATCAAATACAACACTATCTACTCTTGGCACAGCTGCAGATTCTACATCATTGCCAACAGATGCCAAAAGCGATTTGTCTTGGTCAGACAGCTCAAAAAACAGCGGTCGGTTTCTATTGTCTTGCTCCCTATATAAATTCATGTAAAAAGAAACCTTATCGGATTCCTGAATATGGTTGGCAGTCAGGATTGACCGTGAATAATTTCGCTCTGCATATTCAAAATCTACCCGGATTCTAGTGTATTGGGTGATCAAAACTTTTGGCGTAAAAGTGATTTCACCCTGATTATAGTCGATGACATAGTCATAATTGAATCCTCTCTGAAGCTGGACACCGTCCAAAAATACCCTTTCAGAATTGGCCATGATGATGACAAATCTTTCATTTTGAGGTCCTTGAATCCTGTATGGACCAAGCGTTCCTTCTGCTACTTCCAAAACAATGGAAGCAAACTTACCCTTTGCAACAGAGGCGGCAGCTTGGGTAGATGCCCGCCACTTATCACCTACCAAATAATTGGTGGTAAATTGGGCTCCCTGCACATTCTTATAGTATCTCAAAAACTCAGATTTTCTCTGTTGCAACACCACATCCCCCGCAGCCAAACTCAGTTTGTCATTGTAAAGCTCCACGAGGATATTGTCAAAATCCTGAACTTGTTGGGTATTTCCTTCCGGCTGAAAAGGCACATTCTGGTCAGTGATACTGGCCCTGATATTCAGGTTTTCGGTAAGCTGGCCACTCATCTGAAGATTCAAAGATGAGTTTACAAACAGGTTTTGGGTATTGCCAAAAGAAATCCCCCGGGTAAGGTTGCCAGATTTGTTCAAATTGGTACTTGGGAATAATTCCTCACGAAAGTCAAATGTTGGAGCTGCCTGAACCCTGTTGTTTCTAAACATGGCTGTCGAATCATAATCTGCCAACAAAGTCCTTTTGGAAGAAGTCTGATTCAGGGCATAAGGAAAAGTTTTGTAACAGATAAGAAGCGAGTCAACCTCAATTTCTCGATCCAATTGGATTTGTAAATTGCCTGTATTGAGATCATAAGTGAAAAGATAATCCTTACCAGACCTATCCTTTATATTGATACTTTCCGTCAAGACACTTAACGAATCCAGCAAAAACGATTTTGAAAATTTTTCGGAGGGAACCCACTTGCAGACTGAATTTTGGGAAAAAACGGAGGTGCTGAATCCCAAATTCAAAATTAGAATCAAGACAAAATACCTTACCCGAATCATACTGTTATGCATATATCCTTGCTAAGGTAATATTTTCATCAAAAAGATGGATAACTCTCAGATTAAAAGCATTTTCTCCGATTTAAAAGCAAAAAATCCAGACAGAACAAGAAACAAACAAGTCGATTTTTTCACTGAACAGGAATTTCCTCCACCAAGTTGAAAGAAAGAAAAAATGATGTTCCTTTACCTTCTTCTGTTTCAAACCATATTTTTCCACCTTCTGTTTCTACCCCTCTTTTTGCAATTGCAAGGCCCAAACCGGAACCCTCTGATTTTGTACTGAAATTTGGCATAAAAATCTTATTTCTCAATTCGACGGGTATGCCCTTGCCGTTATCCTTTATTTCCAATACAACTTGGTCCTCAATAACCCTTAGAAAAACGAGGATTACGGATTTTTTGTGAGGTTCAGTTGCCTGAAATCCATTGATGATCAAGTTGGCAATGATTCTCCCAAATAGCTGTTTGTCGCCCATCACCGGGAGATTGCCTTCTTCGGTAAGATCCCCAAAGATTATTTTTTCGTTTTCCCTGTTTTTAAATAATTCTAATGTTCCCAATACCACCTGTTTGAAATCCATAAGTTCCTTTTTAGGCTTCGGCATTTTTGCAAAACTGGAAAAAGAAGTGGCAATATCACTCAATGTATCTACCTGATGGATCAAAGTTTCCAAGGGCTGTTTGAGTTTTTTGGGATCGTCAAGCTTTCCTTCAGACTGCAACCGCAACAAATGCTGCAATGTAAGCTTCATCGGGGTGAGCGGATTTTTGATTTCATGGGCTACCTGCTTGGCCATTTCTCTCCAAGCGGATTCTTTTTCAGAACTTGCGAGGTCCTTTTTACTGGCTTCCAACTTAAAAAGCATGTTGTTATATTCATTTACCAGCAACCCAATTTCATCATGGGTAGGCCAAAACATAGGTTCATTATTGTCCAGTCCCGTGACTTTTAGTTTTTGGGTAAGTAACTTGAAAGGAAAAGTCAGATTCCTGGAGACAAAATAGGAAATGAATAAAAACACAACAAAAACCAAAACGAATATATTGATGATATTGCTCAATACATCTGCAATCAACAAATCCAACTCAGTCTCCGACTCAAAAAACGGGATAGCAACAATCGCCTGCACTTCCTGACCATCCTTAGACCTGATGGCAGAATATACTGATTTGAAAGTAAGGTTGCCTATCTTCTCTTCCAAGAGCACAAGGTTGTTCTGTCCTTCTACCAATTCAACAATCGCATTTGGATTTATATAATTGGTCAAAACCTTTTTGTCAAAAATGTTGGGTTGAGATGTGCTGACCAATATGCCTTCATTGTTATACAAATTTATATCCGTATTCGCATTCCCGGAAAGGTTGTTTATCGTTTCTAAGATCTCATCTTTTTCCAACAACCCACTGTTCCTCTTTTCGATTACCGGGGAAAGGTTGTCTGTAACAAGTGAGGTTTTTTGAAGGTATTGCCTATGCAGTTCTTCCTGATAGGAGCTGGTAAACAAGCCTACGATGATAATACTGATAATCAGTATTGGGAAAAAGAAGGCGAAATTTAGGTATAATTGAAGCTTTGTGGCATAGTTAAATCTCAAAGATTCGATTTTCTTTGAGAAAGCACCTATGATCAAAGCACCAAGTGTAAATATGATAAAACCTAAAAAGAAAAGAGAAATATCTGCCAAAATGTAATATATAGGATATACAGGAGAGGAAACCACCACTACCTTGTCCTGTTCCTTTACACCGACATGATGGAATTTACCTTTGTAAATTCCTGAACTAAAAAGGATGGATTGGTCCAGTAACTTCTCAATTCCCGCCGCCCGGTAGTTGAATAAACCCACACCGTATTTGAGCTCGCCTTCCTCATAAACAGCATAGTCAAACTTTTTATCGTTCATCCCTGCCATATATTTTTCATCTATAAGAAGCTTTGGAAAAACCGATCCGGGAACAATCCTTAACTGTCTCAGTTCCAAAAATACTGTTCCGATAAACACATCATCCTTATACATCGGGATAAAAGCAAAATATTGATTTCCGTCCCCTTCTGTCCCTTTATGGATAAAATATAAATCTTTGACTGAAGTGGCAAAATCGCTTTTTACAAATTGTATTTCATTTTCCTGCAACGTATTTGAATTATTCCGGTCCAAAAGATTCTCACCGAAATAATTGAAAACCTTCACTTTGAGAACATATTGATCAAAGTAATTGATCATGTGGATTTTCCTGATTTTTTGCTCAATGAGCTCCTTTCTCATCAATAGGTCTGTCATGGAGTTTTTGATAAAAATATCCTGACTGATTCTTTCGATAATATCAGATAGAAAAAACTCCGCGAGGATATCATTTTCTACCAACATTTCGGTTCCAAAACTTGCTTTGGATTTAAAATTCCTATCCAAATAAACCTGATGGGAAGCCACTCCGGTAATTATCGCAGCAATTAGGCAACCAAAGAAAAATGTCAGGAAAGTATTCAATCCAATAGTAAAAATGTATCTGTAAAGGTTAAAGTTGATGACAGCCACCAAAAAAATAAAGTGCGCCAGATAGGCCACCATCAATATCCAATTAAAGTAGGCCAAAACTGCGACTATGGGAACAGAAAAATAAATGATGATGTAAAGCGCCTTAGACTTGTTCAAAGGACTATTGTAAAACACCAGCTCCAAAGCCAAAACTGTAAATAAAAAATACCCCGCTCCACCTAGAAATACGATGGATAAACTGACAACCTTGAACCAATCCAAAGAAGGAAGACTCAATATATTAAGGTCCCATTGGGAATTGCTCAAAATATCAATGTATAAAGCATAAAAAAGGACCAAAAAAAGAGTCGAAAATAAATAAGCGATGATCAAAAACAACCTGCTGTCTTTTTTTATCTTTCTTTTTTCAAGCCAATTTTTAAAATCGTTGCTCGCTATAATTCTCAGAACCATAGCCAAGAGCACAGCTAAGCAGGTTATATTTAGAAAAAGGTCACCAAGACTTGGATTGATCCAAGAAGAAGCATAACCCGATGGATCAAACAACTTGTAGTCAAAATAATCCTTCGGAAACCTGAAGGCGAGCATGAGTGCTCTTATGGTAACCAAAACAGCAGAGGCTGCAATAAATGCTTTTACTTGCTTTCCTTTTCTCCACAATCCCAAAATAAGGTTTCTTGTTACCAATAGGACAAGGAAAAAAAGTGAAAAAAAGAAAATCATCAAAGCGAAACGACTGGAAGGTTCTGTAGGGATTTGATCAGGATCAAAATAAACAGAGAACAAAAACTCACCTTTGGATCCTTTTACATCCAATAATCCCTCTTCCTGAATAGCAGAAATACTCTTAAGGCCACTTGGGAAAATTTCAGAATTGAAACCAGATTCTAGATACTGATTTTGAAAATCTCTTTTAAAATACAGTGGATATAACTGGATGATCCAATATCCTTGATTATTGCGTGAGAACCTTCGTACCTTAGAAAAAAATATCCCCCTTTTATCTTCCATAATTCTTTGATTGGCTTTGGGGTTTATCCAATCAAAATCAGGCATAAATGAAAAATCAGACCAGTATATCAACTTTCCTGATTCACTGAACAGATAATAGGAATGAAATGAATCTATTGTCAGATTGGTAAAAGAAAATTCCTCTTCAGGTCGGTTTTTCAACAAAAGTTGTAGAAAGTCAGCATCAAACTCACCGTCAATTCTTTGGATTTCTTTTGAAATTGGCTTAATCAGTCTTTGCTCTTCATCTCTTTCAGTTAAAAAAAAATTAACCGCCAACAAAACACCCAGACTGATGAGGGTAACAAAAAGTAAAATCGTCCGAGTGTTTCGCATAACCATAAGTTAAGCAAAAAGCAAAATCTGTACCCAGATCTTGGCCATTAATTAAAATTTTTCTCCGTGAAAAAGGAATTTACTTTTTCTTTTTTTTGCATTCCTATACCAAAGGTATCCCAATACGACAGCCAAGGTGTAGGGCATGATCAAAAGGTAGAGGATCCCCATATTCAAACCTGCCCCAATAGTAGTTTCCCCATTGCTTACATTATTTTCAATCCCTGCCCGGCACATGGCACATTGAGCCCAAGTTGAAACATGTGACATCATGAAAAAGAGAAAAACCAAAAGATATCTATAAGTGAGTTTCATATAATTCCAAACGCTAGGTAAAACAAATAAGTTTAGAAGTTATAATATGGACTAATCATTAGATAAACGATCACTCCGGTGACAGTAACATATAGCCATATTGGAAATGCAAACTTAACAACCTTTCTATGTTTTACCCTTTGATCCGTATGACCATAATAGTAGGCCAATAGAATAGGAAATAATGCAACCGCTGCCAATACAATATGGGTGATCAGGATAAAGTAATATACTGGTCTGATCCAACCTTCACCTCCAAATGTAGTGCTTTCTGCTGTTGCATGATAAACAACATAAGAAATCAAGAAAATAGCTCCCAAACCAAATGCAGCGGTCATTGCTGCTCTATGATACTCAATATTCCCTTTTTTGATGAATACCACACCTGCTATCAGTGCCAATGTAGCAGCTGAATTAATGACAGCATTCAAATGGGGAAGAAAATATACCCAATCACTTGCTACGTCTATTTTGGTAGGCATAAACAAAAGGATCGCCACCAAAACAGGTACAATCACCGCTATAATAGAAATCCATCTGATTATTCCTTTCTCGGAATTTACAACACTACTTTGTTCCATGTAATAGAATTTTTGTCTCTAATATCAATTTATCAACGTCTTCGCGGTTTGTTCCACTATAATATCCTCTAATTCTTCCTTGTCCATCTACCAAAACGAATTTGTCACTGTGAACAAACTCTTCAGGCTGACCCTCTCCGTCAATTGTTGGAAGTATAAATCCACAGCGGGCCAGGTTATAAATCAAGGATTTGTCCCCTGTCAAAAAAAACCATTTACCGGCTGTAGCCATATGCGTTTGGGCATATTCAGCTAACACCTCCGGAGTATCATATTCCGGATCTATAGAAATAGAGTAAATCCGGATTTGATCATCATTTCTGAAAGCATCATCAACTCTTTCAAGCTCTGTAGACATGACAGGGCAAATACTTGGGCAGGAAGTAAAGAAAAAATCCACAATGGTAATTTTTTCGGCCATTTCTTTGCTTCCTCGGGA
Organism: Aquiflexum gelatinilyticum; assembly: GCF_024741135.1. Taxonomy (GTDB): domain Bacteria; phylum Bacteroidota; class Bacteroidia; order Cytophagales; family Cyclobacteriaceae; genus Cognataquiflexum; species Cognataquiflexum gelatinilyticum. Next base: position 68,624 of record NZ_JANSUY010000014.1, on the reverse strand, counting down.
TTGGCCATTTTGGTCCAAAAGGGTAAATCCAGGAATATAATGCTGACCTGAATCTGTCATTTTGCATTCACTGAGTGGATCCTCAACTCCATTTTGGAAAAACACCGGAATATCATATTGGTTATTCCCGAAAGTTTTCAAAAACAAAAAAATCACTACGGGAACCAGTAGAATACAAACCAAAACCAAACCCTGAAGAATTCTCAATCTTTTCATTATTGTTTTTTTACTTAAACAAAAAAAGAGGTTGAAGTTCCCACTCCAACCTTCTTTTTTTGAATTATTTTTAATTTTTCACCATCTCATAAGGAAAATATCAGAACCCTCCTTAACCAAAGCAATAACTAACCAAACAAGGAAAATCAATGGAACAATAATGGAATAGAAAAGGGGTTTTGCTTCCTCACCCAAGTGCATGAATTCCATCATGATATATTTTGCTTTCCAAATAGTCAAGGCAATAAATATCGCATAAAGGATTAAACCTCTTGGAAGGGTAAATGCAAACACAAATTCTACAAGAGTCAACAAAAGAAGTATTCCTGCTGTTTTCCAGATTTTTTTGATTTTTGCCTCATCCCGAGGCATTACGTCTAGCGCAGATTTATTTTGGAGGGAAGCCATATCTTAGAATTTTATAATTTAGATCAAATAGAATAAGGTAAATACAAACACCCAAACCAAGTCAACAAAGTGCCAATAAAGACCGATTTTTTCAACCATTTCATAATGCCCTCTTTGTTCGTATACTCCCACTGCTGCCTGGTAAAAAGCAAGGAACAACAAGAAAACACCAAGTGTCACGTGAAAACCGTGGAATCCTGTAATGAAGAAAAACAGCTGAGCAAAATTGGAAGGACCATATTCATTTACTGAAAGGTTTGCACCAAATATGGTTTCGGTTACTGTTTGTCCAAAATTATTAACATATGTAATCAAAGATCCATTTGGTGTGCCATGGATAAAGTGGGTCCATTCCCAAGCTTGACAACTTAAGAAAGTGATACCTCCAAGCAAAGTCCAAAGCAACCATTTGACTACATCCTTTTTATCATTTCGATGACCTGCTTCCACTGCTAATACCATGGTGACAGAACTCAAAATCAAAATGAAAGTCATTAAACCAACAAAAGCCAAGGGAATATGAACTCCGTGGAAAAAAGGAATCGCATCAAATACCAATTCAGGTACCGGCCAATATTCATTTGACCCTACAAAAGCGTCGGCAGGTCCTCCATAGGCAGGAAAACTTACACGAAGTGAAATGTAAGTGATCAATAAAGCGGCAAATGTGAAGATATCAGATAGCAGGAAAAACCACATCATGAGTTTCCCATAACTGGCTTTCAGGGGCTCATTTCCTCCACCCCAGACTCCTCTTTTGGGACTTACCCCAATTGCAGTTGCAGTCGTTGACATATATTATATTGTTTACTTTTTAATGATTCAATAACAAAAACATGAACAGGTATAACCAAAGCCCCCCTAAGAAATGCCAATATGTGAGGCACATTTCCATAGTGTCGAGGTTTTTGGAATGGACCTGATACCTGAAGGACGAAATTAATACAATAATTAGAAATATCACACCACTGACTAAATGTAATGCATGTAATCCTGTGAAAACATAAAGAAAAGAACCTGCCGGATTTCCTACAAAAAAGACATCCCTATCTACCAAAGCTACCCAGCTATACCATTGTCCCACCAGAAAAGCAAAGCCAAGAGCGGAAGTGACTATCATTCCTGTCCTAAGAGATTGCAAATCATCCTTTTTTGCAGATAAATATCCCCAATGCAGGGTAATACTACTCAATACGATAATTCCTGATGTGTACCAAAATATTGATGGGAGGTCAAATTCCAACCAATTACCTTCTGATTGTCTAACAATGTAGGCACTGGTAAGGGAAGCAAAAATCATCACGACTGTGACTATAAATAGCCACAAAGCGAATTTCTTAGGATGCATTGCAATCGGCTGCTCAGCATTTTCTATGTATTCAAATTTCTCTTCCATGGATTAAACTTTATCTAATAAATAGGCAATCTGAACAATCGGCAAGTAGAGAAAAGACCCAAACATTATTTTAAGTGCTGATTTTCTGGAACAATCTTTCATCAGTGAGAAAGTCTGCGCCAAAAACAATACACCACATATGGTAGCCACAATACCTGAATTGATTCCTGTCAATCCAAAATATGTTGGAAGTAAGCCAAGAGGCAATAGGAAAAGTGTATAAATCATAATTTGGATGGCTGTATTCAGATCTTTTTGTCCTCCGCTTGGAAGCAATTTGAATCCTGCTTTTTTATAATCTTCATCACTCACCCATGCTATCGCCCAAAAATGGGGAAATTGCCAAATAAACTGTATTCCAAAAATAATTAAGGCCTCATGGGAAATCACTCCCGTAGCAGCTGTCCAACCCAATAAAGGAGGCATTGCGCCGGGAATTGCTCCTACAAAAACTGCAATGGGACCGACTCTTTTTAATGGTGTATAAACAAAAACATAAAGTACCATACTTAAAACACCAAGCAGGGTAGTCAAAGGATTGGTGAAAATCCAAAGAATTGAAATCCCAATTAAAGCAATGATTGAGGTAAACCAATATGCCTCTTTTAATGAAATAAGGTTTAGAGGAAGAGGACGATTTTCTGTCCTTTTCATTAGTTTATCTATATCCCTTTCCCAAATTTCATTTGCCGCCCCAGAAGCCCCACTGATAAGAAAACCACCAACCATTAGAGCAAAAAACTTACCCCAGGAAAATATAACTCCAGAATCTCCAAGGATAAATCCAAAGACTGCTGAAAACGTAACAAGTGCGGATAATCTGAATTTGATCAAATCATTATAAGCACCGACCCTTAGCATAAGGAAATCGGTTATAGAATTTTCAGAAATATTTATAGTTCTCATGAACCTGCATTTTCTAGATTTAACTTCCTTTGGGCATAAAGTTGCAATAAAATGACAAACTGTATCCCAATTATCAAGGTTCCCAACAAAAGATGTATAGGCTGCAAAAATGCTGGAACGCCAAAATAAGCCATTCCAACACCTGTCAGAATCTCCAATAAGATCACAAAGATAAGAACCTGAGACCATTTAAAGATACTAACATGTCTCAATGTGTATTTGTATACTTTGTAAAAGAAAATAAGATGTACTACCAATAACAAAATTGAATACGATCTGTGAACAAGAAATACCAATCCAAGGTGCTCAACCCATTCACCCCTTAAGAGATTACCAAATTCAAATGCCACAATATCCATTTCCTCTCTAACCTGTGTTCCAAACACAATTTGGACAAGCATCAATAAAAACCCTATGACCAAGATCCCAAACAGCTGGCTTGGTTTTTCTGTATTCACTTGAGTATCATAGATCAATTTATAAGATTGGAAATGAACATAAAGCAGAATACATACTATTACCAGAGCCAACATCATATGAAGGGTAATCATCCATGGCAATAAGTTGGTAGAAACAACTATAGACCCAATCCAAGCTTGAAACAAAACCAAAAACAGGTTGAATACAGACAGGATCGGGATGGATTTTTTGAGTGACCAAAGAGGAACTGATTTAACTACAGTAAAAAGGACCAAAATACCAATAATGGCACCAATCAGCCTGTTTACATATTCGATCCAGGTTTTTACAGGGTTAAATTCTTGCTCAACCAAAATGGATCTGTCATTTTTGATTCGGTAGGCTTTTTCTTGAAAACCTAATTTCTCAAGTTGGGTGGCAAACTTATTGTTCTTTTCTACTCTTTTTTTAGAATAGATTTCCTGATAATTAGATGGGAGCTGATCCACACTTGTTGGTGGAACCCAGCTCCCAAAACATTTAGGCCAATCAGGACATCCCATACCTGACCCGGTACTTCTGACTATCCCACCGACAAGTATCAGAAAATAAACAGCTACCACAGTAATCAAACTGATACTACGGAAGCTGTTTATTTGATTAAGATTCTTTTGATTCATTGGCTACTAGAACTTCCTCTTCGTCTGCAATGATTGCTTTTTCCAATTTCACCAATTCCTGCTCATGAGGTAGGTTTGATTCAGGAGTTGCAGACAACGGAACAGTCTGTGGTATAAAATCCTCAGCAGCTCCAGGCTTTGAGTAGTCGTATGGCCATCTGTATACAGTTGGTATTTCACCAGGCCAGTTTCCATGCTTTGGATGAAGAGGAGTAGTCCACTCTAGAGTATTGGATCTCCAAGGATTCAAAGAGGCTACCCTTCCTCTATACATAGAATAGAAGAAATTGAACAAGAAGATCAATTGCGCACCAAAAGTAATAATGGCGGCTACTGAAACAAACATATTCAAGTCAGTATACATATTGGAGAACTCAAAGTTAGTCCAGCTATAATATCTTCTTGGGAAACCTGCGATACCGATATAATGCATTGGGAAAAACACCATATAAACACCGATAAAAGTCAACCAGAAGTGGATATACCCTAATCTAGCATCCATCATCCTTCCAAACATTTTAGGGAACCAATGATAAACACCTGCCATCAATCCAAAGAAAGATGCTGAACCCATTACCAAGTGAAAGTGGGCAACAACAAAATAGGTATCATGCAATTGAATATCAATAGCAGAGTTACCAAGGAAAATCCCTGTCAAACCACCTGAAATGAAGAACGACACCAAACCGATTGAAAACAACATTCCTGGAGTAAAGATCAAGTTACCTCTCCAGAGTGTTGTGAGGTAATTGAAAACCTTCACAGCTGAAGGAATAGCAATAATCAAAGTTAAGAACATGAATATTGATCCCAAGAAAGGATTCATGCCTGAAACGAACATATGGTGAGCCCAAACGATAAAAGATAAAATCGTGATGCCCAACATAGATATAATCATTGCTTTGTAACCAAAAATAGGCTTTCTTGAATTTACAGAAATAATTTCTGAGGTAATACCAAGTGCAGGCAACAATACAATATAAACTTCAGGATGGCCTAGGAACCAAAACAAGTGTTGGTAAAGCACAGGGCTACCGCCTGTGTTTGGAAGAGCTTCGCCCCCGATATAAATGTCTGACAAATAGAAACTTGTACCAAAGCTCCTGTCAAACACCAAAAGCAATGCAGCTGAAAACAATACAGGGAATGAAAGTAGACCAATTACAGCCGTCAAGAAGAAAGCCCATATTGTCAAAGGAAGTCTTGAAAATGACATTCCTTTTGTTCTCAGGTTGATCACTGTGGTTATGTAATTTATACCTCCCAACAAAGAAGACGCAATAAAGAATGTCATTGCAATCAACCATAATGTCATTCCCAACCCTGAACCAGGCATAGCTTGTTCTAGAGCTGATAAAGGAGGATAAACAACCCAACCTCCTGATGCAGGACCAGTTTCTATGAACAATGAGGTGAACATGATTACACCGGAAAGAAAAAAGAACCAGTAAGATAGCATATTCATGAATCCTGAAGCCATATCTCTTGCTCCGATTTGAAGAGGAATCAAGAAGTTGGAGAATGTGCCACTCAAACCTGCAGTCAATACAAAGAAAACCATGATGGTACCATGCATTGTCACGAGAGCCAAATAAAAATTAGGATCCAGTTTACCGGCATCATCTATCCATCCTCCAAGTAATGGTTTTAACCAATACAATTCCATATCCGGAAATCCGAGTTGTAACCTGAAAATGATTGATAACAAGCCACCAATAATTGCCCAGAATATACCTGTCACAAGGAATTGCTTGCCGATCATTTTATGATCAGTACTGAAAATATATTTTGTTATAAAATTATCGTGATGCTCATGTTCATCATGGTGATCATGAGTACTAGCACTGTGAGTAGCTGTATGAGCTGTTGCCATAATTATAATGTTTAATTACTTGTATTCGCTGATGGTTATTTCAGCTAATTCTTTCAATTCAGGAGATAAATTCTCAACAAGCGCAGGGTTATTGACAATATATGGTTTTTGTTCTGATAACCACTTTCTGTACTCCGCAGGCTCAACAACGTTGATGACTCTTCGCATAGAAAAGTGTCCTTTTCCACATACTTCGGTGCATGCAATCTCATATTCAAATTCAGGGTCATTTAATTCCGCTCTCATTTCTTCAGTAGTTTTGGTAGCGACAAACCAAAATTTCGTCGGCATTCCAGGAACAGCATCCATTTTCAACCTCATGTGAGGTGCGAAAACAGAATGAAGAACATCACGCGCTCTGATTTTGAAAAGAACAGGTTCACCTTTAGGTATAACAACTACTGGTGTATTAAAATCATCATGTGCATTTTTGTCAGAAAAATCCACACCTGAAACATTTGATGCATTGGTTAATCTATAATCGTTAGCCCCAAGCACATTGTCCATTCCTGGATATCTCACTTCCCAAGCAAACTGATAACCCAACAACTCTACAACATGCGCATTTTCGGGCGCAGGTTTGGTAATGTCAGACCAAGCTTTCCAACCTCCAATTACCAACAAAGCCAATACGATTGCAGGCACGACAGTCCAGATTACCTCTAGTTTATTGTTATCAGGATAAAAAGCCGCTTTTCTATCTTCTTTATACTGGTACTTGTATGGAAACCAGAAAAGAAGAATATGGGTAATAATGAAAATAACTCCGGTAACAGCCATGGTGATCCAAAACAACTGGTCTGTTACTGCACCATGCTCTGAAGCTAAAGGAGGATTATAATTATCAAATTCTTTGATAGAATACCAAAACATCAAAGCGCCTGATCCCAAAAGAAATAGAACGAACATGAAAGCGTTCACCTTATTACTTCCTGAAGCAACTTTTTTATCACTGCCCTTTACTACTGAAACAAGGGATTGTATTCTATATACCATCCATATTATGGATATGAGCAATAAAATACCAACTGCGATTAGAAATCCGTACATAATTATTAGTTTATCGGATAATTAAATATGATGATGATAACTTTCTTCCAACATTGGATGATTTTTAGCAATGAGGTTTCTTTTAGATAGGTTGTTTAAAACAACATATGTTACAAGAGAACCAAATACCAATAACATTCCTATTTCCATTAAACCAAATCCACCATTATGACCTAAAGTACCTGGCTGAACCATCAGGAAGAAATCAAACCAATGGCCGATGATGATTAAGGAACAAATAAGCTTTAGAAATATTCCGTGCCTTTTTGCATCTCTTGTCATAAGAACAAGGAAGGGAAGGAAGAAGTTTAGTGCTAGATTTACAAAAATGAACGGGCTGTACACATCACTTTGAAGTCTCTCTATAAAATAAACTGATTCCTCAGGTATATTGGCATAATAGATCAACAAGAATTGCGAAAACCATATATATGTCCAGAAAATTGAGAATGCAAAAACAAATTTTCCAAGGTCGTGAATATGGTTTTCATTGACCATTTCCAAGTATCCTCTTTCTTTTAAGAAGACAGTCACTAAGGTCATTGCAGACAATCCGGCTACAAACCATGAAGCAAATACATACCATCCAAACATTGTGGAAAACCAGTGAGTGTCAATAGACATAACCCAGTCCCAAGCAGAAACAGAGGAAGAAACAGCAAAGAAAACAAGGAATAGCGCAGACCACTTTCTGATCTGAAACCAAGTCTGATTTCCAGGATTGAGATCTTCCTGATAAGATAATTTTCTTAATTTATTGAAGAACAACACCCATGCTGCGAAGAAAACAACCATTCTAATGATAAAGAATGCAGGGAATGTCCCTTTTTCAAGTGGCCAAAAGAAAAAAGCCCCTTTTCCATCGATAATTTTATCATATTCAGGACTGTTTACGTCAAAGAGCTCTTTATGTGTCCAATGGAATATATCATGACCTAAGATTGCATAACTAACTATCATGATAATGCCGGCAAACGGCAACCAATAGCCAAAAGAAAGGAAAATCCTCAATAATGATGCTGACCATCCTGCCTGTGCAGCATATTGAATAGCAAAGAAGAAAACACCTATCACAGCAATACCTGTAAAATAGACATTATTAATCCAAAGATTGGCATAAAGTCTTTGGTACCAATGAAAGGCATGGCCTCCTTCAGCATGTGCATCACCATGGCCTCCGCCTAAAGCAGCTGTCAAGATACCTGCAGTTAGGATAACTGCACCTATGATCAAAATTGTAAATATTGTCTTTTTCAGCCCTGCTGTAAAATCAAATTTTTGATCCAAATTATAGTTTGTAGTACTGTGACCCATGATTATTGCTTCTGAATTTCTTGTTTAACATAGTGAACAATTTTCCAAATTCTTTCCTGAGGAATCTGAGAACCATGCGCCCCCATTCTACCTTTTCCTTTCATGACTACATGGAAAATATGGCCTTCAGGTAGGTTAATATAGGCACCCCCTTTAAGGTTGGCTACACCACCTATAACTTCTCCGGCTTTTCCGTCTCCCTCACCACCTTGTCCATGGCATGCTGAACAATATTGTGTGTACAGTACCTTTCCTTCAGCCAAAACCTGAGGAGTAAGCGTCACGGGGTTTTCATTCAAAGCGGCAGCTTCTAATTCAAATTGCTTTAATCTATATGGGAGAGAACCATCTTTGGACCTTGGCACAGTGTTGGCAACAGGTTCCCGCATATTCATTCGGTTGGGATTATTGATGTTACTATTGAAAAACTCTCCTTTTCCGTCTTCTCTAGTAGATAACCATGCCCCTTCATCCTCATTCACAATCTGTGAAAGTGGTTCGTATGCTATAGAATTATACATTTGAGGTGCATATTCATAACCGGGATCCTCACCGGAGGCACCACAGGAAGCAAGTCCTAAGACTGCTCCAAGAAATGCAAACGTGTATATAGAACGTGTAATTTTCATATATCTATTTACCTATTCAAAACTTTTAAAATTAACTTCAGAAGCACCGGAATTTTTCAAAACATCAGTTAATTGATTTTCTGCCATTGAAGAATTTACAGCTAAATCAATTGCCATAACATGCTTATCATCTGTGATTCGGATGTCAAATATTCTTGGCTGACCCCAAGGTTTTAGATTACTTGCTATCATGAAAACACCTACCATTCCAAATGCAGCCAATAAAACTGTAAGTTCGAATGTTACAGGAATAAAATCAGGCACTGCAGCATGGTCTTTACCACCAATGATCATTGGCCAGTCAAATTTCATCATATAAAACTGCATGGTCAAGGCAAGTGTAGTACCCAGCATACCAAATAAGAATGCTGCAATTGGAAGTTTACTCCTTTTGTATCCCAAAACATCATCAATACCGTGCACAGGAAAAGGTGAATAAACCTCATGAATTTTCACTCCGCTGCCTCTAACTTTTGATATTGCATCCAACAAAACATCCTCATCGTCATATACGCCTAGGATGAAATTTTTATCTCTTTCCATGCTTTATTTTGTTACTTTTTCTGAGGTTGATTTCACAATAGATTTAATTTCAGCCATGTTGATTACTGGGAAGAACTTCGCAAAAAGGAAAAATAATGTGAAGAACAATCCGAAGGTGAACAGATAAACCCCAACATCTGAGATGGTTGGATAGAACATTGCCCAAGACGAAGGAAGATAATCTCTATGCAATGAAGTCACGATGATCACGAATCTTTCGAACCACATACCGATGTTTACAACTAGAGACAATAAGAAAGTGGCAACTATAGAAGTCCTGATTTTTTTAAACCAGAAAAGCTGAGGAGAAATTACATTACATGTCATCATTGACCAATATGCCCACCAATAAGGACCAAACATCCTGTTCATAAAGGCATATTGCTCAGCTGCAACACCTGAATACCAGGCAATGAAGAATTCTGTGATATAAGCAATACCTACAATAGATCCGGTGATGATGATAACAATATTCATCAATTCAATATGACCGATAGTAATGTAATCCTCCAAATGGAAAACTTTCCTTGTCACAATCATCAATGTCAATACCATTGCAAAACCTGAGAAAATCGCTCCGGCAACAAAGTATGGAGGGAAGATAGTAGTGTGCCATCCCGGAATCACGGAGGTGGCAAAGTCAAAGGATACAATCGTGTGTACTGAAAGTACTAATGGAGTTGCTAAACCAGCCAATATCAAAGCAACAGATTCATACCTGCTCCAAGTCTTGGCAGCGCCATCCCATCCAAAAGATAATGCACCATATATGGTTTTTCTGATACCGGATGCCCTGTCTCTTATTGTAGCAAAATCAGGGATCAAACCAATATACCAAAACACCAAGGACACAGAGAAGTAAGTTGAAATAGCAAACACGTCCCAGAGTAGAGGTGAATTGAAGTTTACCCATAGTGATCCAAAGGTATTTGGAAGTGGCAAAGCCCAATAAGCACCTAACCAAGGCCTACCCATATGTATAACAGGGAACATTGCGGCACAGATTACGGCAAAAATCGTCATTGCTTCTGCTGCCCTGTTGATGGCCATTCTCCACTTCTGCCTGAACAATAAAAGTACAGCAGAGATCAAGGTACCTGCGTGACCGATACCAACCCACCAAACGAAGTTGGTGATATCCCAAGCCCAGCCAACAGTTTTATTGAGTCCCCACATGCCGATACCTTCCCAAAGAGTTGCTACCAATGCAATGGATCCTAATAACAAAACCCCTACTGAAAATAAAAAGGCTAAAAGCCAGCCCATACTGGGCTTAGCCTCTACTTGCCTTGATATATCATGAGTGACGTCTTTCAGAGTTTTACCGCCTGTAATCAGAGGCTGGCGTACGGATGAAGTAACATGCATATCTTATAAAATTATTTATTACGCTTCTGATTTATCCTTATTTCTGATTTTGGTAAAATACCACACGTTAGGGCTCACATTGATTTCTTCCAATACGTGGTAAGCTCTTTCTTCATTTACTTCTTTCATTGCTGAAGTTGTGTCTTCTTGAATTTTGAGCATTTGTGTGATTTTACTGTTGGCATCATTCATGTCTCCAAAAACAATAGCAGTAGTAGGACATGCCGAGGCACAGGCTACGTTGATTTCACCGTCTTTAACTTTCCTACCCTCTCTCTTGGCAGTCAATTTACCTGCTTGAATTCTTTGAACACACATAGAGCATTTTTCTATAACACCTCTTGCTCTGACTGTTACATCAGGATTCAATACCATCTTGCCCATGTCGTCGTTTTGTGCCACGTTAACAGCAGCAAAATCTTTGTTGTCATGATACTTGAACCAATTGAATCTCCTTACTTTATATGGACAGTTATTGGCACAATACCTTGTTCCAATACACCTGTTATAAGTCATTTGGTTTAATCCTTCTGAGGAGTGGGTTGTAGCAGCAACCGGACATACTGTTTCACAAGGGGCATTGTTACAATGCTGACACATCATCGGTTGGAAGGTAACCTCTGGATTATCTGCCGCAACTTCCAATTCTTTATTTGAGGTAGCTTCAGCCGGGGAGCTATAGTACCTGTCAATCCTAATCCAGGCCATTTCTCTTCGGTTAAGCACTTCCTGCTTTCCTACTACAGAAACGTTATTCTCAACCTGACATGCGATCGTACAAGCACCACACCCGATACAAGAATTCATATCAATTGCCAGTCCCCAATGGTGTTGGCTATATTGGTGTCCTTTCCAAAGTGAAATTTTAGAAGGTTTGACAAACTCCCCTTCTTTGTAAATTTTTGGCTGATATCGGCCTGCAGATGCGTCTTCTTTATATTCACCTAAGGTAGCTTCTTGAATCACAAACTCTCTTCCCATGTAAGTTTGATGGGTTTGTGTTTGTGCAATTTTATAAACCTCAGAAGTCAATTCGATAGAAATACCTTCAGTTACATCGAAATTTGTAAAGCCTTTTGAGCTATCTACCAATTCATAGGCATTCACTCCGACTCCATCTGCTACCCTTCCTGCTTTGGTCCTGCCATATCCTAAAGCCAAACCAACTGTTTCGTCTGCTTGACCAGGCTGAACCAAAACCGGTACTATAAGAGATTTACCTCCTACTGTAATTTTTGCTTTCTTAGTCTCACCTTCAGACATCTTTAAGCCATTCTCATTGGCCCATTTTTGAGAAACGGTAAGATAATTATCCCATGTAGCTTTAGAAATTGGGTCGGACATTTCCTGAAGCCAAGGGTTGTTTGCAAATGTTCCATTGCCAATTCCGACTTTGGTATAAATGGCCAATTCTGTGCCTGCACTCTCTGCTTTGTAAGCTTTTGCTACATAAGAGGCTGCGGAAGCCAAATCAGCTACATTGGCAACAGGTGTTGATTCAGATGGAATAGAATACACCCCGTTGAATAGTGATCTATCCCAAAATTCCTGAAAATTTGCTGTTTCAGTTTGGGCTGCAAATAGGGTTGTATTCCAGTTTTGCTGCAAGAAATCATAATAATTGGTTGCAGCGCCTGCCCAAACTAAAAATGTATCCTGCGCTTGTCTCGAATCAAATAATGGAGAAATCGCAGGTTGGCTTAAGCTATATTCTCCTTTTCTTGGATAGAAATCATTCCATGATTCAAGATAATGGTGATCAGGAGCAATGTATTGTACCATGGAAGCTGTCTCATCCATAGTGGAGTTGGTGGCCACTGACACTTTCGCTTTGGCAATTCCTTCAGCTACTTCAGCCCCTTTGGCAAAATCATAAACAGGATTACAATTATAGAAAATCACTCCTCCTATCAGGCCTGCTTTTAGATCCGCTACAAATTGATTCATTTTTGAATCGTCTCCTTTTCTGAAATAGGATGGCTTGGAAAAATCTACGGTAACGCCATTGTTTTCGAGTAAGTCATTGATGGCGTTTACGACAACCTGCACATTAGGATCATTTGAACCTGATACCACGATGGACTTACCTTTGTTAGCCCAAAGTTCCTTTGCAGCTTTATCAAGGTGAGCGATTTCAATTGCACCTGAAACGGTAGCTACTCCGGCCTGCTTTGCAATGGCATTGTATAATGCCAATACTGCAAGTCCGCTTTGAGAAGGTTTTATTGGAGTTCTGTAATCTGCGTTTGCTCCGGTAAGGGAAAGGTTGGATTCAAACTGAAAATGGCGGGACATTACAGGTTTTTCTTTCGAAATTTTTCTACCCTGTCCATATTGCTTAGCAAACTCTATGGGAGAAATCCATGTTCCCAAAAAGTCAGCTCCAAAACTCACGATCACATTGGCTTTATCGAAGTTATAGCTTGGAAGCATTGCTGTTCCATAAGACGTTTCAGCAGCCTTGGTTATTCCATAATTGGAAATAGGATCGTAGGTGATGACTTCCGCGCTACCAAATACCTCGGCAAATTGCTGAAGAACTCTTTCAGTCGATGGAGAAATTACTGTATTGGTAACAATTTTAACTGTACCCGCTGATGCCAATTTGGCTTTTACTTCAGAATCGATAGTTGCCCAATCTGATTTCGTCCCATTGATGTATGGGCCAGCAAGTCTTTGTTTGTCGTACAAAGAAAGAACTGAAGCTTCAACTATGGCACTGATGCCTCCTTTGTTTATAGGAGAAAGTTCATTACCATCTATTTTGATAGGTCTTCCTTCCCGGGTTTTTACTACAATAGAGGCATAATCACCGCCGGAAGAAAATGTTGAAGCATAATAATTAGGAATGGATGGATTGACGTCAACAGGTTTGTTGACATATGGAATTGCCTTTCTCACTGGAGCTTCACAAGCGGCCAAGGATGCAGCCGCCAAACTAAAACCCATCAATTTTAGAAAATCCCTCCTAGATGCACCTTCTTCATTTCCTAAGATTGTTGGCATTTCAGGAAATTCCTTCTCTGCATTCTTAACAAATTCAGGATCATTTGTTAATTGCTCTAAACCTTTCCAATAGGTCTTTTTATTTTCTGTCATTGTATATTCAAGAAAAGTAAGTTCTGAATTATTTTTTAATTAATAATGGCACTTTGCACATTCCAATCCTCCGATATCTTTCACCTTGAGTGCTTCTTTGGAATTGCTGTGTAACTGTACCAATTTATCGTAATATTCATTCCCTTTGGAATTGATGTCTGTCTGCCGGTGACAGTCTATACACCAACCCATTGTAAGCGCACTGTGCTGATAAACTACCTCCATTTCCTGAATTGGTCCATGACAAGTCTGACATTCTATTCCGCCTACAGCTACGTGCTGCGCATGGTTAAAATATGAAAGATCCGGAAGGTTATGGATACGTACCCATTCAATTGGCTGATTATTATCAACCGCTGCATAAATTTTTGCAATTTCAGGAGAGATACCTTCTTTACCGCCAACATTTTGAATATGTGTATGACAATTCATACAAATATTAGCAGACGGTATATTGGCAGATTTACCGATTTCAACACCTGTGTGACAATATTGACATTCAATCTCATATTGTCCTGCATGAAGCTGATGAGAAAAAGCGATAGGTTGCTTTGGACCATATCCCTGCTGAACACCTATAGTCAAAATCTCATCAAGAGCAGTTTTTACAGTAAATGCGATTACAAGTGTTGTGATTATAACTACAAAACCATCGGATTTGATCAGTTTCTTAAAATCAAATTTTTGGTTGATGTATTCTTCATCAGCAGCATCAAGTTTTTGGCTTCCCAAATATTTGGTCAAAATAGATATGATGAGCCCTAAAACAATCAAAATTAAAAGTAATACTACTACGAGTACAACCAATATTATGGTAAGGTATTCACTTGGAATCCCTGATCCTCCCGTAGCACCTGCTTGAACGCCATCGGCAGGTGCCGCAGCTGCAGCTGGGTCAGCTTTATCACCGTATTCAATATATGCCAACAAATTCATCAGGTCGGTATCCGAAAGGAATTCATGTGCCGGCATTACCAGATTATTGAATTGGCTTGAAATAGCGACCGCTTCGGCATCTCCTGAAGCGATCAGTGCTTGTGAATTCTTGATAAACTTTTTGGTCCACTCTATAGAATGACGGTCGGTAACCCCTCTTAAGGCGGGTCCCACATTCTTGGAATCAAGCCTGTGACAAGTCCTACAGTTTGCATTGAATACGGTCTTTCCTGCAGCAATCGCCTCCTCACTGTTGGAAACATCGGGATTTACCGCATAGACTTGTGTCCCTGACAACTGGAAGAATAGCAACAGTAAGAGGCTAAATCTTAAAGGAACACTTAATATTGAGCGATTGATCGACATATTTATTACTTATTAAACAGTTTAAAGCACGTTTTTTGATAAACACTGCAAATGTACTATCGCAATTCTATTTTTCAAACTTGAATCAATTTGAATTGACAACCATATTTTTATAATTATAATTAATTTAAGTATTTGTATTTCAGTGTATTAAACAGTATTTGCTTTAGGTGTATTCAATTTAGATTCATTATAAATAAAATTATATTTGGATTAATATTACCATGAATTAAGCCGATTAAAAATCTTCAAGTTTCTTTTTCAACTTTTAATAATTCACACTTTCGAAAATTTGAGTTTTTATTAAAAAAAAATTAAAAAAAGTTTGTCAATTTAAGGTTTAGTGATTTTATTTGTTTTTATATAAGGTCGAGTGGCCGAGTGTTAGGCGTTAGTCGGCAAGACTTTCTACGGTGGTTCAAATCCATCCTCGACCTCAAATAAAGAACGTTTTAATCACCCAAGGTAAACCGTTCCATCAAATTTTATCATAAAGCCTTTTGGCCAACTGTGTTGGATTAAATTCCTTTCTCATTTGTCTGAAGGTCAATAGTTTTTATAAGGTCGAGTGGCCGAGTGTTAGGCGTTAGTCGGCAAGACTTTCCACGGTGGTTCAAATCCATCCTCGACCTCAATACAGGAATGGTTTTCAGTCCAATCAAAATTCCTTCCCATCTTTTAAAAAAGGCTTTTTAGCAAAGTTGTATTTCGTTTATTTCCGGATTCAGGTTTCTATTAAGTCAAATTGTTTTTATAAGGTCGAGTGGCCGAGTGTTAGGCGTTAGTCGGCAAGACTTTCTACGGTGGTTCAAATCCATCCTCGACCTCAAATAAAGAACGTTTTAATCACCCAAGGTAAACCGTTCCATCAAATTTTATCATAAAGCCTTTTGGCCAACTGTGTTGGATTAAATTCCTTTCTCATTTGTCTGAAGGTCAATAGTTTTTATAAGGTCGAGTGGCCGAGTGTTAGGCGTTAGTCGGCAAGACTTTCTACGGTGGTTCAAATCCATCCTCGACCTCAAATAAAGAACGTTTTAATCACCCAAGGTAAACCGTTCCATCAAATTTTATCATAAAGCCTTTTGGCCAACTGTGTTGGATTAAATTCCTTTCTCATTTGTCTGAAGGTCAATAGTTTTTATAAGGTCGAGTGGCCGAGTGTTAGGCGTTAGTCGGCAAGACTTTCCACGGTGGTTCAAATCCATCCTCGACCTCAATACAGGAATGGTTTTCAGTCCAATCAAAATTCCTTCCCATCTTTTAAAAAAGGCTTTTTAGCAAAGTTGTATTTCGTTTATTTCCGGATTCAGGTTTCTATTAAGTCAAATGGTTTTTACAAGGTCGAGTGGCCGAGTGTTAGGCGTTAGTCGGCAAGACTTTCTACGGTGGTTCAAATCCATCCTCGACCTCAGAAGCTTCCCACAATTGGGAAGCTTCTTTTATTTTATCAAAAAATGAAATTTTATTAGAACCAAAATTAGGTTAAACTCCGTTTGATTTAATTAGTAGAATCCCTACATTTGCATTCCGTAAAAACGGTCGAGTGGCCGAGTGGCTAGGCAGAGGTCTGCAAAACCTTGTACAGCGGTTCGAATCCGCTCTCGACCTCACAAAAAAAGCATCCTTGAAAAGGGATGCTTTTTTGTTTTTCAACGTTAGGTATCCCCAATGTTCAATAAAATTGCAATAATGAATAATTCAACGGATGGTTTTCTATTTACCCACTGGTTGCACTTTATAAATTCTTAAAAAATCTTCTTCCTCTTCCCTATTTGGAGCTTTTTCCATCCATAGAAACCCGCCGCCTGAGGCAAAACCGCTTACATTAACTCCTTCGGGAAAATCAAGGTTTCCAATTACTTCCAAAGTCTTTTGGTCCAATATCAAAATTCCCTGATTGACTTCACTTTCAATTTTTTCATAGAGCTGTTCAGCTTCCGCTTCACTTCCAGAACTATAAAGCGCTTCTAATTCCTTCTTTTTTTCCTCGGGAATTCCACCATAGTATTGAACCAAAATTTTGCCTTCTACAACATGTATGTTTCGAATAGCAGGTGTGCCACCTTTTATAATAACCGTACCTTCGGCAAATTCAGCCCTTGGCGTTACAGGCAGTTTGCCAAAGCCGGGTAAATCAAGCATGACCACCGTATCCAACTCTGCTCCCTCAGGACTCAGGTCATATACATTCAACCGCAGTTCCCCACCCAAGGAAATATAAAGTTTGCTTTCGGAAGCCTCTAATGCCGGAGCATAATCACTTTCAAAATAGCCATTTCCATCCAAAAACTGACTTCCTTGCTCAAAGGGTATAATTTCAATGAATTTCTCTTCCTCAATATCGATAAGTTCCAAAGCCCTGAAGCTGTCATAAAATTTTTGTTCTCCAGGAAAAGTCTCCCGAGTTCTGACAGATTTGCTAAGCAAATACTGCTTTCCATGAAGTATTGCCGTTTCCATTCCTTTACCCGAAAAACTCATAAATCCAGCACCTCCCAAAGACTCAGGATGCGCAAGTTTTTTAATCATATTGCCGTCTAAATCATATATAAAAATCCCATTCATCCCGGCCAGGGCGAGTTGATCTTCATTGACGAAACCGGGGGATTCCATCAGGAATCCATGGGAATCAGGGGTGTCTTCTTTTTTCGAAAACTGGCTCAAAATAGCTCCTGAGCTGTCCGTGATAATAAATTCGCGGTTGGCAAAATCATAGAAGACAATCCGATCCGCTTTTGGGCTGACATCAACAATAAGGGGATCTCCCAAAATATTTAGATCCAACGAATCAATAACCTCAAACGAATAAGTGGTAGGAATTTCTTGCTCCTTTTTTTCTGGGTCCGAACAGGAGCAAAAAATTAGGAGGACGAGCGTATAAAGTTGGAGATGTTTCATAACTCAATTTTAAAAAATAATTTTTAAAAATCAATTTTATTTTTAGTTCATTTTATTCGAATTTGATCTATCCATCCTTTTGCTCCAAATTCAGACCAAGCAAGAAATTGTGATGGGCATAAAAAAAGTGTCCACCTTTCGGCAGACACTCTTCTATATTTAAGAATGAGCTAAGATCTCATGTCTTATATCTCATATCTCAAGTCTTACTTCTTTCCGCCTTCCATCTTCTCCTTCAGCTCAGCCAAAGCATCGATGTCACCGAAAGTTGATTTCTCTGCAGCAGCAGGAGCCTCAGCTTTTGGTTCGTCAGCTTTTTTCTTGCCTTTCTTATCTGCTGCTTTTGCTGCTGCAGTTGCTGTAGCTTTAGCATCTTCCTTGAAAGTAGCAGTGTGGGAAAGGACAATTCTCTTATCGTCTTTAGAGAATTCAATCACTTTGAAATCCAAAGATTCACCGACTTCAACTGTAGATCCGTCTTCTTTCTCCAGGTTTTTGGAGGTTGCAAAACCTTCCAAACCATAAGGTAGCTCAAGAACTGCACCTTTGTCATTTTTGGAATTCACAGTACACTTATGTACTGATCCGATAGGGAATACTGTTTCGAAAGTATCCCAAGGGTTTTCTTCCAATTGCTTGTGTCCAAGTGCCAATCTTCTGTTGTCAACATCAAGTTCCAAAACAGCTACAGCCAATTCGTCACCGACTTTCACAAACTCAGATGGGTGTTTGATTTTCTTGGTCCAGGAAAGGTCAGATACGTGTACCAGACCGTCGATTCCTTCTTCCAATTCAAGGAACAAACCGAAATTGGTCAAGTTTCTTACCACTCCTTTATGTTTGGTTCCAACAGCATATTTGGCAGCCATGTCACCTTTAGTCCAAGGATCTTCAGTCAATTGCTTGATACCAAGAGACATTTTTCTTTCGTCTTTGTCCAAAGTCAAAACAACAGCTTCGATTTCGTCACCGACTTTTACAAAGTCAGCAGGATTTCTCAAGTGCTGTGACCAGCTCATTTCAGAAACGTGGATCAAACCTTCAACGCCAGGAGCCAATTCCAAGAATGCACCGTAATCAGCCACATTGACAATCTTACCTTTCACTCTTGAACCAACTTCCAATTCAGCTGACAAGGCATCCCAAGGATGTGAAGTCAATTGCTTCATACCCAAAGAAATTCTCTTCTTGTCATCATCGAAGTCAAGCACAACAACCTGAACTTTGTCGTCAAGGTTAAGTACTTCTTCCGGATGGTTGATTCTACCCCAAGAGATATCAGTGATGTGAAGCAAGCCATCTACACCACCCAAATCGATGAATACACCGAAGTTGGTCATGTTCTTGATAACACCTTCCAATACCTGACCTTTCTCAAGGTTGTTGAGGATTTCTGCTTTTTGTTTCTCAAGGTCTTTTTCGATCAAGACTTTGTGCGAAACAACTACGTTATCGTTGGTGTGGTTGATTTTAACCACTTTTACTTCCATTTTCTTACCTACATAGATATCAAAATCCCTGATAGGCTTCACGTCGATCTGAGAACCTGGCAAGAAAGCCTCCACACCGTAGATATCCACGATAAGACCACCTTTGGTTCTTCTTTTTACAAGACCTTCGATTACGCTGTCATTGGTAAGGGCATCTTCGATGTCAGTCCATGCACGTACCATTCTTGCTTTTTTCCTTGAAAGGACAAGCTGTCCCAAGGAGTTTTCCTGCTCTTCGATGAATAGTTCTACCTGATCACCGATTTTAAGATTAGGAAGATCACGGAATTCGGATACTGGAACCAAGCCATCAGATTTGAAACCGATGTTGATGATCACGTCCTTGTCATTGATACCTACTACGGTGCCTTTGATGACTTCTTTTTCTGTGATCGTGTTCAAAGTTCCGGCATACATGGCTTCCATGTCGGCCTTTTGTTCTTTGGAATATCCGTCACCAAAACCTTTGGTGGAGAAATTATCCCAGTTAAACTCTTTTTGATTAGACATATTGTGTGATTGACCCTGACATTCCTCTATCCTAGGGTCATGGGATTGAGGCTTTTAGTTGATGAAAAGTCGCTGAGAATCAGTCGCAGAGACCCCGTTCACCCGAACGGACTGCAAATGTAAGGTTTTTTTGGAAAAGGAGAATTATTGAAAGGAAAAATGTATTTGGTTTGCGATCAAGATTCTTTTAAAAACGAAACCCCTGAAATCTCTCAGGGGACGAAGAAGTAGCTTACTTTTTTAATTTATACTTGGCCAAAATCAAAAAATCATCTCTAGTGATCTGCGTGGCAAGTTTTGTGAAATTATTGTCTTGGTCTTTTAATTGATCAATGTTCTTTTCATAATGTTGGAGGATTTCTTCCGGTTCAAAAAATGAATAAAAGTAATCGTCATCCATCCTTTTGATAATACCAAATCCTAGCCCACCATCCACGTCATTCACCGATTTTGAAGAAAGATAAGGGATCTTGTCTTTCATGTCATATACAAAAAAATCAAATCCGGTTTTTTTCCTAAAAGCAGATGTCAGGTATCTTGAATTCCCAAATAGATGAGGCATGTGTATCGATATATTTTTAAATGCTTCTCCATTAAGTACTTTCACCAAATCAGGAATGGATAGTCCATATAACTTTGACAAATCATTTTGTTCAGAACCAAAATCAAGGAAAAACTTTTTTTCGATGCCATCTTTTGAGAGCATATAAATTGTATCACAAAAGTTCGAAGAAAAAAGAACCGTTTCTCCCAATTTAAAAAGATTGTTTTTTTCCCCCATACCATTTATTTTTTCAGGAAAAACCGGATCAAAAATAGGTTCTAAACTATCTAAATCAGTTGAGTAATTGTATAGAATTGCTCGGTCAATTCCTGCTCTTAGTTCCGGTGCCAAGACCTCCGGAAAATAAAACAAATACTTTTCACCATCCAGTTTTAAAAATTTATAAGGCCTGTTCCTTAATTCAATTTCATCAATAAATTCATCTTCTATACTGTACGTGATTAGGTGATTTCGTGAAACAACAATCAAATTATTGTTTGACTCATCAAAGTCGACATCTGTAATCTGAACATATTCACCCGGTCCTTCACCGAATCTACCTATGGGATTGATAAATTTACCATTTTGGTCGTACCTAAATAAGGTATGGTTGCTCCAGAAGTCCGCCAAAATAATTCCCCCGTCAAAAACAAATAATTTGTCGGCTTTAACAAAAGGCTTATTGGGGTTTTCAAAAACTATATACTCGATATTATCTATGATTTTTGAAAGGAATTGAGGTTCTGAATCTCCGACGAGAATTATTTCTACATTTTTGTCTATTGGTTTGGAATTGCATCCGAAAAGTAAGGATCCGCAAAAAACAATGTGAAGGAGGAGTTTAAGTTTGTATTTCGACATAAAATTTTATTAAAATCAAAATGGCATTAATACCAAGAGTTTATTAACTAAAAGACAATGTACAAAAAAAATTATAAAGTCAATTCTTTGAAAATCAAAAATCTTCCTTTGGTTTTTTCCCACTCATACCTCACTTTCTAAAAAAACGAAACCCCTGAAATCGCTCTCAGGGGTTGTTTGCAAGTAAAGAGTTAGTAAATTTATTTAAGGATTGCCAAAATTACCCAAACCTTTTCGGAAATGAAAATCATTCAGTGGATTTATACCCTTTATGCAGCTGTATTGTTTATCCTGTTGATGTTGGTATTTGGATTGTTTATTGTCATTCCTTTATTGGTCAGTTCCAGAGGCGGAAAAGTATCTTTCGTTTTTATCCGTCTTTGGGCAGGGATTTGGTCTTTTTTGGTTGGCATCCGCTATGAAATCCACGGTCGGGGACACATTGACCCGAAGCAAGCGTACATCTATATTTTCAACCACCGGTCCTTTATCGATGCTCCGGTGATTCCGATGGCTATCCAACAGGAAGTAAGGGCTATAGGCAAAAAGGAACTTTCCAAAATCCCGGTTTTCGGGTTTGTGGTTTCAAGAGTGGCGGTTTGGGTAGACAGAAAGGATACCGCTTCGCGAAAAGCCTCCGTGGACAGGCTGATGGAGATTCTCAAAAAAGGCATTTCCATTGTTGTCGCCCCAGAGGGGACAAGAAACGATACCGGGCAAGTTTTGCTTCCATTTCAAAAAGGGGCTTTCAGAATAGCTATCGAAACAGGGACACCCATCATGCCGATGGCAGTCATCGGTGCGGACCGAATTATGAAGCGGGGCTCAATCTTACTGAGGCCGGGAAAAGTCCTAGTCTATTTTTCAGCAGCCATCCAGCCCGGTTCATTCTCGGGAGAAGATGGTTTTTTGAAGTTGGCTGACAAATGCTACAACAGGCTAGAGGCAATGATTCTGACCCACGAATAATATTAGTCGACTAAAATCGCCTCCTGACGGCCTTGGATTTTTTAATCATTGGAATAATCTTGAAATTGATTTTTCCAATTTCAACCCAATTTTTAAGACATGAATTTTCAGGAAGACTTTCTGCAGACGGTGTGGAAATACCAATATTTTGACAAAAATTCCCTTCAGACTACCGAAGGAATTCCCATTGAGGTCAAGAAAATCGGTTACCACAATTTCCATGAAGGCCCTGATTTTTTGGAAGCCCATATCAAACTTGGCAAATTGGATCTTTTCGGACATGTGGAAGTGCACCGCAAAGCCTCAGACTGGAAATCTCACGACCACAATGCAGACCTCAGGTACAATTCTGTCGTGTTGCATGTGGTTTGGGAAGAGGACAAAACCATTCTCAGAAATGACGGAAGCAAAATTCCTACTTTGGAGCTGAAGGGAAAAATCCTGCTTGATGTCATTCGAAATTATGAAAGGCTGACGAGTAGCCGGGATGAAATCCTCTGTGGCAATCTATTAGAAAAGATTCCTTCCATCATCCAATTTTCTATGTTGGAAAAAACCCTTGTAGAGCGGTTGGAAAATAAGTCTGCGGTACTTGTCAGGATATTGAAATCCACAAACAACAATTGGGAGGAAACCGCTTATCGCTGGCTTTTTCAGTGCTTTGGATTCAAGACCAATGCCAACACCATGCTCAAACTGGCAGAAAGTGTTCCTTACAAAATTCTGCAAAAACACGGAAACCAACCGCAGGTGATCGAGGCCATCCTTCTTGGACAAGCTGATTTGATTCCCATAGACCCATTAGATGAATACAGCCTTTTTCTGCAAAAAGAGTATGATTTTTATCAGAAAAAGTACAGCCTCCAAAAAACCATCCACCACCACGAATGGATCATGATGGGAGTCCGTCCACAAAACTTTCCCCCGCTGAGAATCGCACAATTGGCACAGGTATTCACCAAAAACCCAAATCTTTTTTCATCCGTCATCCACCACAATGAGCATTTTGAACAGTTCAAAAAAGTCTTCGATATCGAGACTCCTGAGTATTGGCTTTTCCATATCAAAGTCGGAATACCTTCACAGAAAAAATTGGCCAAAAAACTCAGCAACAATACCTTATCCCTACTTACCATCAACTTTGTCATCCCGCTTTGGTATACCTATGGGCAGTACATTGAGGAAACCGATTGGAAAGAAAAATGCTTTGACCTCCTTCAGGAAATACAGGCCGAAGAAAACTTTATCATCCGCAAATATGCGGCCCACAAATGGAAGGCAAAAACCGCTTTTGACAGCCAAGGGATGATCGGACTCTATCATGATTATTGTAAGCCTAAAAAGTGCCTTGACTGTAAAATCGGACAGAACCTGCTCAAGCCGGATAGGAAATGATTTTTGTTTAAAACCTGATTTGCGTACTTTTGCGATCCGAACAGGAAAAAAATGGAAAAACCAGTTATAATTCTTGGAGCGAAAGGCATCGCCCATCCAGCATTAGAGATTTTCAACAGCAACAAAGTCATTGTCTATGGCTTTTTGGATGAAGATGAAAAGCTCCACGGCACAGAAATCAATGTCGTCCCAGTTTTGGGAAATCCTGAAGATGATGGTTTCCTGAAACTTATCGGACAAAAGTGTGAAGCCTTTGTCGCGGTCGATGACAATAAGTACCGTCAGTTTCTGGTCAAAATGCTCAATGAGCGTAGGAAAGTTCAACCGATCAATGCCATACACGAGTCCTCTTATGTCTCGACAGATGCAGTATTGGGACACGGCAACTTTATCAACGGCAGGGTAAATATCGGTGCAGGAACCAAAATCGGCAGCCATTGTATATTCAATACCGGTGCTATCATTGACCACGAATCAGTTTTGGAAGATTTTGTTCAGATCGGCGCAGGTTCAATTGTCAACTCAGGCGTTACGATCAAAGAAGGTGCGTTTATCGGCTCCGGAGTAACTTTGGTCTCAGGTATCACTGTCGGCAAAAACGCAAGAATAGGAGCCGGATCGGTTGTGATCTCCAATGTCAAAGACGGAGAAACCGTATTCGGGAATCCTGCTGCTCCGATCAAAAAGTAATTATTGAAATCTTATTTATAAACCAAAACACCCTGCCGAAACAGGGCTCAAGTTATGGAAAATCAACCCTACAGCATTCTGCTTTATTATTGCTATGCCACCATCGAAGACACGGAGGCATACCGAGAGGAACACCATCTTTTTTGTATTGAGAATAACATCCGTGGCCGGATCATCATTTCGCCTGAGGGACTGAACGGGACTGTTTCTGGACTGAAGGAAGATTGTGAAAAGTACATGGCTTATATCCATGCCGATCCGAGATTTGCCAAGACGGAATTCAAAATTGAAACCTTTGACAAGCATGCTTTTGCAAAAATCCATGTCCGCGTCAAGCCTGAGATCGTTCACAGCAGCCTTCGCCACCTCGATCCAAATGTCAAGACAGGCAAACACTTAGCACCTGAAGAATTCAAAGCACTCAAAGACCAAGAAGACGTGGTCATCCTCGATGTCCGGTCCAACTATGAGCATGAACTTGGAAGATTCAAAGGAGCCCTGACTTTGGATATTGATAACTTCAGGGATTTTCCCGAAAAGGTAAAAGAACTTGAGCATCTAAAAGGCAAAAAGGTTTTAACCTACTGCACGGGTGGTATCAAATGTGAAAAGGCATCGGCTTTTCTTTTGGAACAAGGCTTCCAAGATGTCTACCAACTCCACGGTGGGATCATCAAATATGGTATGGAAGCAGGAGGCGAGGATTTTGAAGGCAAATGCTATGTGTTTGACAACAGGATCGCGGTCGATATCAACAAAGTAAATCCAAAAGTGATTGCAACCTGCCATATTTGCGGTACCGAATGCGACCGCATGGTCAACTGTGCCAATCCAACCTGCAATGCCCACCTTCCGATATGTGAAAAATGCGGATGGGAAATGGAGGGCGCCTGTTCTGTGGAATGTAAAGACAATCCTGAAAAACGTACCTATGACGGGACAGGCTATTACCAAAAAAATACAAACGGTTACAATCCTTACAAAGGCCTGATACGAAGACAGGACAAAGCAAAACAACCTCTCCATGAGCAAAAGGATCCCGGAATCAGAGCTGATCATCAATCCTGACGGAAGCATTTATCATTTGAACCTGAAGCCAGAGCACCTGGCTTCAACTGTTATTGCGGTGGGAGATCCCGAAAGAGTTTCTAAAGTCTCTCGGTACTTTGACGAAATCGAATTTTCGATCAGCAAAAGGGAGTTTGTAACCCACACAGGTTATTATAAAGGCAAAAGATTGACCGTGATGAGTACCGGAATGGGTACCGACAACATCGAAATCTTTATGACTGAATTGGATGCTTTGGTCAATATTGACCTGCGAACAAGGATCCCAAAGGAAAACCATACCACGCTCAATATCATCAGGGTAGGAACTTCCGGCAGCATGCGGAAGGAAATTCCCGCAGGTACCATGCTTGCTTCGGAATATGGCATTGGGCTTGACACTCTGATGGCATTTTACAATACAGAATACTCCCATTTGGAACAAAAAGTCGGAAGGAAAATCCAGGAAGACCTGGAGCTTTCATTTACTCCCTATTGCGTGAAGGGTTCGAAAAAACTGCTGGATCTCTTGGGAGAAGGACTTTTGATAGGAAATACGGTTACCTGTCCGGGATTTTTTGGCCCTCAGGGAAGGGAAGTCAGAATCAAGCCTGCCATTCCTGATATCATCGAAAAATTAGGAAATATGGACCTGGATGGGTTTAAGCTTTCCAATTTTGAAATGGAGACTTCTGGCTATTATGCGATGGGAAGACTTTTGGGCCATGAAGTTTTGAGCCTCAATGCAATCATTGCTAACAGAATCACCCAAGAATTTACAAAAGGTGCATACGGAATTGTGGACAAGCTGATCCAACATACCTTAAAAAAATTGGCGGACAATTAGTCCGCCAATTTTTGATCAGGCATTGCTTCTCACGTAATAGTGGTCTTTCTCTAGCTTCAAATGATCCCAATCTCTGTAGTCTATATTTTTGATCATTTCGTTCATTGCATCCATACATTCCTTTTTGGCAAGATACACCCCGAACACAGCATCATTGTTATTGACTAAAAATATCCTGTTAGCCTCAAACAATTTCTTCAAACTTTCCCACTCGGACAAAACTAGTAGCTCGTCCTCATTACTGACAGACTGAATTATTTTAAACATTCCAAAAGTACAATGAATATTCATTTCTTTGTATTTAAATAATTTATCCAAAAATAAGCCAATTGTGTTGGTATTTCAATACGTATTAATACTTAATTTTATGGATTAAACACCAAAAAAGGAATTTTAGTATATAATTTCCTTATTTTTTTGCACCCATATCAACAATGAGTTGTGTTTTTTGTCCAGATCAAGTTTTTTGATAATGTTGCTTCTGTGCTTGTCGATCGTCCTTTCTGCGACAAATAATGTCGATGCTATTTCTTTGGTAGTCAGACCATCTGCGATATACCTGATGATTTTTAACTCAGATGGGGTCAGGTTGGAAGGTTTTATTCCAGTATTTACAACAGCCTTTTCAGAAAGAATCCGATCACTCAGGTAGGTTTCGTTTTTAGAAACCAATTCGATGCAATCGAGCAATTCCTCTACGGCATAATCCTTTGGCACGTATCCGGAAATATTCAGTGATTTGGCTTGTTGGTAGATGTAGGACTCTTTGTGAAATGTCAGGAGAATAATTTTTGTTTGGATATCCTTTTCATGACACATTTTAGCCACTTCCAAGCCACTCATTCCCGGCATATCAAGATCGAGTATGGCCAGATTCGGTTCAATTTCCTGAATAAATTTCAAGGCCAAGTTCCCATTAGGTGCCTCTCCTATGACATCGAAATTGTTCTCTTCCAAAAACCCTTTGAGGCCTTTGAGGAAAAGAGGATGGTCATCGGCAATAAAAATCTTTTGTTTCATAAAAACAGTAAAAGTTAAACTCTGATAAATGAAATTCAAAACGAGTGAATCAGTAGATTATTTGGCCGTTTTGAGAAAAATTGGTCTTTGTATACCTTTCAAATATATCAAAAAAAATGCCTAAAATCCTTTAACCTCAGAGATTCATGAGAATTTATCCAAATATTTTCAATGAACGAAATAAAATTTACTTCCAATGATTCATCCAAGGGAAATTTGGAAGAAATTGAAATAAAAAAACAGCAAATTAAAGTCTCCAAAATGTGTATTGAACTATGAAAATTAAAGATCAAATCGAGGAAGCACTTCGGCAAAAGGCAATTCCTGAAAAAGCCGCTTTTTTCCCAAGGTTTTTCAAAACAGGAAAGGGTGAATATGGAGAAGGCGACCTGTTTTTAGGAGTCACAGTTCCGGAGCAAAGAATAATCGCCAAGAAATATTGGAAAGATTTGCCTGACCAAGAGCTTGAGATTATGATCAAAAGTCCCTTCCATGAGGTCAGGTTGACATCCATCCTCATCTTGGTCCTGAAATTTCAAAAAGCTACAAGCAACGCAGAAAAGAAGTCATGGGTTGATTTCTATCTCAAAAACAGGTCTTGGGTCAACAATTGGGATTTGGTGGATAGTTCGGCGCATCTCATCCTCGGGGATTACCTCTTTGACAAAGACAGAAGCATACTCTATGATTTGGCAAAATCCGGGATTCTTTGGGACCAAAGGATTGGGATCATGAGCACTTTTTATTTTATAAGGAAAAAAGATTTTACCGACACTTTAAAAATTGCAGAAATACTACTCCACCATCCCCATGACCTTATCCATAAGGCTGTAGGATGGATGATCCGTGAGGTCGGAAACCGTGATTTCGAAACTGCAAATCAGTTTTTGCTGAAGCACTATCAATCCATGCCACGAACCATGCTGCGGTATGCGATTGAGAAGTTTGACGTGGATGCAAAAGCATTTTTTATGAAAAAGGATTAAATCAGACCTAAATCCACTAACTTAGTGCAACAACAAACCCGGTCAACCATGAAAACTTCCCTCCTATTTTCGATTCTTTTTCTTATTGCTTTCTCTTCCTTTGCCCAATCCATTCCCTCCAAAGAAGTACAAATCAAAACTGCTTTGATGGCCGCTCCTGAGGATAAAAAAGAAGGGGCGACGGTTTATGGATTTGATGAAAAAGGGGAATTTGCCATTTTGAGAAAGGGGACCAATGAAATGATCTGCCTGGCTGATGACCCAAACAGCCCTGGATTCAATACTTCCTGTTACCACAATACTTTGGATCCTTTTATGGAAAGGGGACGACAGTTGAAGAAAGAAGGAAAAACCGCCAAAGAAACTTTTGACATCCGTGAGGAAGAAGCCAAATCCGGCAAACTGATCATGCCCAAAGATGGCGCGACATTATTCGTTTTGAATGCCGATGCAGCTGATTACAATCCCGAAACAGGTGAAGTAAAAGACCCCTACCTGCGCTATGTGGTGTATATCCCTTGGGCCACAGAAGCGAGTACAGGTTTGCCCCTGAAGCCATCAGGTCCGGCTATGCCTTGGATTATGGATCCCGGAACGCATAGGGCGCACATTATGATCAATCCTCCAAGGAATTAGAAAAATCTAAAAAGCCTCCAAATTTACTCAATTGGGAGGCTTTTGGTTTGGGGCATTTCAAAATCGCAGGACTGTTTTAATTACTTTTTCCACTTCGCCTGTGTCTTCATCTGGTTTCTGTTTCTTTTCGCTTTGGAATTTTTGTTACCGCGTTTCTTTTCGACTTTGTTGGGATTGGCTTTTGGAATGGCTTTTTTCTCGTGAAAACCGCCTTTGAAATCAGGATTCATCTTTCTCTTCTGCCCATCGATTTCCCTTTCGTAAGCCTGCTTTTCTTCAAAAGGTGTTGGGACAGTTTCCACCTCAACCGGAATCTGCACAGTCGGCACTTCCATGCGGATGATTTCTTCTATTTTCTCAAAATGATATTCTTCCGCAGGATTGACAAAAGTGATGGCAATCCCTTCGTTTTCTGCCCTTCCGGTCCTTCCGATGCGGTGTACATAATCTTCGTAGATCAGCGGCACGTCAAAATTAACCACGTGGCTGACCATACTTATATCAAGCCCTCTTGCTGCCACGTCTGTCGCCACCAAGATTCGGACATCCCCTGCTTTGAAATCCTCCATGGAGTTGATCCGGGTATTTTGTCCTTTGTTGGCATGGATGACACGCATAGACCCGAGTTTCTTTTTGTCCAGGTAGCTATAGACTAACTCGGCATTTTTCTTTGACTTGGTAAACACCATGATCCTTTTGACATCTTGGGCTTCCAGGATATGGATCAAAAGGTTGGTTTTGGTTTTGATATTGGGGATCAAATATTTGACCTGATGGATGGTCTCGGCGGTAGTAGCTTGTGGAGAAACCTCTACGCGCTCGGGAAATTCCAGAAACTCGTAAGAAAACTTCTCTACCTTTTGGCCAAAAGTGGCCGAGAAAAGGAGGTTTTGACGCTTGGTCGGAATGATCTCGAGTATAGACCTGATCTGTGGCATGAAACCCATGTCCAGCATTTTATCAGCCTCATCCAAGACCATGGTTTTGATCTCTTTGGTGACGATATCTCCTTTTCTATATAAATCCAAAAATCTTCCCGGTGTGGAAATAATGATATCCACACCTTTTTGAAGCTTTTCGATCTGGGTTTTTGGCCCAAGCCCACCGTAAAGGGAGACGAATCTCAGGTCTGTATTTTTTCCAAAAACGATTACCGCCTCTTCGATTTGCATGACCAATTCGCGGGTTGGCGCCAATATCAATGCCCTTGGAAGCATTCCTTGGGCATATTTGATTTTCATCAGGATGGGAAGGATATAGGCGGCTGTTTTGCCTGTTCCAGTTTGGGCGATGCCCAATACATCATGCCCTGCAAGAGACAATGGGATTGCCTTTTCCTGAATCGGAGTTGGTTTGGTATATCCGGCCTCCTTGACAGCGTCTAGGAGCTGTTTGTTTAATTTAAAATTTTCGAAACTGTGAGGGCTATCGGACATGTTTTGTATTTTTGAAAGGTGAGAAACGCCAAAAATGAAATTTAATAGCTTTGATTTTCTTTAGTTTTTGGAAAATCAGCTGTTTAGGATTGGGGTTTCATGGATCAAATTTCCCATCTCATAAAGAATATTCATGAAAAGTATTTTAATCACCGGTGCAAATATAGTGAATGAAGGCAAGATAACCCTCGCCGACATTTTTGTTAAGGACGGAATGATCTATAATGTAGGCACGGATCTGTCAGATTTTGAAGCGGATATACATATTGATGCTACTGGCAAATATGTTTTCCCGGGACTGATCGATGATCAGGTTCACTTTAGAGAACCGGGATTGACCCACAAAGCGGATATTTATACCGAAAGCAAATCCGCCGTTGCAGGTGGCGTCACTTCCTATATGGAAATGCCAAATACCGTCCCCCAAAGCACTACTATCCCACTTTTGGAGGAAAAATATAATATTGCTTCCCAAAAATCGCTGGCCAATTATTCCTTCTTCTTTGGTGCCACCAACGACAACATTGCCGAAATCCTAAAAGTAGATCCTGAAAATGTCTGTGGCGTCAAGGTGTTTCAAGGTTCCTCGACAGGTAATATGTTGGTAGACAATCCTGAAAGCCTCGAAAGAATATTCGCGGATTGTAAATTGCTGATTGCCACTCACAGCGAAAATGACAATATCATTAAAGCCAATCTGGAAAAGTACAAAGCCGAATATGGTGAAGACATCCCTGTAAAGTTTCACCCCATAATCCGGTCTGCAGAGGCTTGTTATGATGCATCCAAGAAGGTGGTCGCATTGGCAAAGAAGTACGGCAGCAAACTCCATGTTCTTCATATCAGCACTGCCCAGGAAGTGGACCTTTTTGACAATTCCATTCCTTTGGAACAAAAGCGCATCACAGCAGAGGCTTGTATCCACCATCTTTGGTTTTCGGAGGAAGATTACGAAGAAAAAGGGAATCTGATCAAATGGAACCCTGCGGTAAAGTCAGCCAAAGATCGGGAGAGAATCCTTCAAGGTGTATTGGAAGACAGGATAGACGTCATCGCCACTGACCATGCTCCTCATACTTTAGAGGAAAAATCAAGGCCATACAACTCTGCTCCATCAGGAGGACCATTGGTTCAGCATAGCCTTGTGGCCATGCTTGACCTTTATCATGAAGGCAAAATCAAGCTGGAGCAAATAGTCCAGAAAATGTGCCATAATGTCGCCATCCTTTTTGAAATAGACAAAAGAGGCTATTTACGTCCTGGATATCATGCGGATCTGGTGATCGCAGACTTGGACAGTCCCTGGAAAGTTGAAAAATCCAACATTCTTTCAAAATGTGGATGGTCTCCATTTGAAGGTCATGTCTTCAAATCAAAAGTCACACACACAGTGGTTTCCGGACATTTGGCCTACGAGAACGGGATTTTTCACGAAGAAAAAAAAGGGGAACGTCTAAAATTTTCAAGAAAAATTTGAGAAATGTTATTGCTTTAGGAATAGCGAAATATTACCTTTGCAGTCCAATCTGATAAAAGATCAGAATAAATAAAAATGGTGGTTGTAGCTCAGCTGGTTAGAGCGCTGGTTTGTGGATCCAGAGGTCGCCGGTTCGAAACCGGTCTTCCACCCTCAAACCCCTGTCTCGGATAGGGGTTTTTATTTTTTACTACTTTCAATGAACCCAAATGGCACAAATTTTGTATTAGTGGTTAAAATTAAATTTGAAAGGCAATGTTTACATTATTCAACTCCTCGCCAAGATTTCCTAAAGTCAATCCGGTAAATCTCAAATTCGTACAGCAGTATATTATCAAGTTTGAGGAATCCCTCCGGAACTTTGAGGAACTGCAAAAAGAAGGGTCGCTCTCTTAATTCAAGAATAATTCAAGGTTATGGAAACATAACCTTTATTTTTGTCCCAATAAATTTTTCTTTCGCATGCAAAAAAGTATTTTTATAGAAATCTCAAACTTTTGACCAAATGAGTTATATCCACTTTGACAAAACCCAATTAATTAACCTCAATTACTCACTTGACAGGGAAATAATTCGAACAAATAGAGGAGGATGTTATACAAGCACCACAATAATCGGCTGTAATACAAGGAAATACCATGGATTATTGGTTGTTCCTCAGCCACAGATCGACGAACAGCTCCACGTGATGTTGTCCACTATCCACGAGACAGTCATTCAAAGAGGTGCAAGCTTCAATTTAGGGATCAGTAAGTTTCCCGGAAACTATTCCCCAAGAGGTCACAAATATTTAGAGGATTTCGACACAGAACCTATACCGAAGCTCACCTATCGTGTGGGAGGCGTTTTGCTTCAGAAAGAACTCATTCTCGATACCAATAGGGATCGTGTGATGATCAAATACACTTTGTTGGAAGCCCATTCCCCAACCAAAATCAGGATTAGTCCTTTTTTGGGATTCCGAGGCTACCATAATCTCTCAAAAGAGAACAACAGGATCAACAAGGAATTTGAAAAAGTTCCAAATGGGGTAAAATTTCAACTTTATCCCGAATATTCCCCTCTTTATCTACAGTTTTCCAAAAGGAATGAATATAATTCCAAGCCGGAATGGTATTTCAATGTAGAATATATCATGGAACGAGAGCGTGGCTATGAATATCAGGAAGATTTGTTTGTTCCAGGCTATTTTGAATTTGATATTGCCAAAGGAGAATCTGTGATTTTTTCTGCAGGATTAACGGAAGCTGACCCTAGTACTAGACAAAGGGCCTTTGAAAAAGAACTTGCAAGAAGGATTCCGAGAAATAATTTTGTCAATTGCCTCAAAAACTCTGCAGGTCAATTTATCCAGAAAAGAGATGGCAAAACACACGTCATAGCAGGTTATCCATGGTTTGGATGGTGGGGCAGAGATACTTTTGTTTCGGCACCTGGATTGGTTTTGACCCAAGGTGACAAAGATACTTTTCTTGATATCATGGATACCATGGTGTCAGACTTACACGGTCCGTTGTTCCCAAATGTAGGAAGCGGTGTGATGAGAAACCTTGCTTCAATGGATGCTCCGCTATGGTTCTTTTGGTCATTGCAACAATACATCCGATTTACGGGAGACACCAAAACGATCAAGAAGAAATATCTCGATAAAATGAAAGGTATTATTGATGGATTTCGTAAAGGTACAGATTACAATATCCACATGCTTGAAAATGGCCTCATTTATGGTGGGCAGGAAGGCGTAGCACTTACTTGGATGGATGCAGTGAATTCGGATGGACCTGTTACTCCACGAATTGGATGTCCAGTAGAAATCAACGCATTGTGGTACAATTCCCTTTGCTTTTACCATGAATTGACGAATGAAACTGAAATCAAAGATTTGGCTGAACAGGTTAAGAAATCTTTTACAGAAGTGTTCTGGGAAGAGAAAAAAGGCTATTTGGCAGACTATGTGAGCGGAGATTATAAAGATTGGGCGATCCGACCAAATATGGTAATTGCTACCTCTTTGCCTTATTCTCCATTGGAAGAAAGCCAAATGAAGAGTATATTGGAAATTGCCAAATCAAAACTTCTTACTCCAAGAGGATTGAGATCACTTGCACCGGATGATCCCGGATATAAAGGCTATTACCATGGGAATCAATATACCAGGGATATTGCCTATCACAATGGAACCGTTTGGGCTTGGTTATTAGGTCACTTTGTGGAAGGATATCTCAGGCTACATGGCAAAGCAGGGAAACATTTTGTAGAAAAAATAGTGCAGGCATTTGACGATGTCATGCCACAATACGGTATAGGAACTGTCGCAGAGATATACGATGGAGATCCTCCACACAGACCAAAAGGCGCCATATCTTCGGCATGGTCCATCGGTGAATTATTAAGAATGATGTATATTTTGGAAAAAGTTTAATTCGGTTTTATGAAGATATTGATGTTCGGTTGGGAATTTCCCCCACATATTTCCGGAGGCTTGGGTACCGCTTGTTACGGGTTGGTGAAAGGCTTGAACCACCACAATCAAGAAGTTATTTTTGTGGTGCCGAAATTATGGGGTGATGAAGAACCATTGGCGGATTTTGTCAATGCGAGTGATGTTGTCATTGATTACCGTGAGAGGAAATTCAAAAAGATCTGGAAAAATCTTACTTACCTTGAAGTTAGCAGTTTTCTTGTGCCATATCTCGGTCCTGAGGAATTCAAAAAGTACACTGACTTTACCATCCATGACAGAACAGATGTTGATGAAAGCGTTTTTTCCAATAAGTTTGAGTTTAGTGGAAAGTACGGAAAAGACTTGATGAAGGAAGTTTCCAGATATGCCCTTGTGGCCGCACAGATCGCAAAATCCAAAGAACATGATGTCATTCATGCACATGATTGGCTTGCATATCCTGCAGGAATAGCTGCAAAAGAGATCAGTGGCAAACCACTAGTAGCCCATATCCATGCCACAGAATTTGACCGTTCTGGGGAATCTGTCAACAAACCCGTCTATGACATTGAAAGGGCCGGAATGCACGCGGCAGACCATGTTGTGGCAGTCAGTCATTTGACCAGAAAAGTAGTAATTGAAAAATATGGAGTCCATCCTGACAAAGTCAGTGTTTTGCACAACGCTGTTTTGGATGCCAGCATCATAAAATCAGATACAAGGAAGCATGTGCCTGAAAAAATTGTAACCTTCCTTGGCAGGATTACTTTCCAAAAAGGTCCTGAATACTTTGTGGAAGCAGCCAAAAAAGTAATAGATAGAGATCCAAATGTCAGATTTGTAATGGCAGGAAATGGCGATTTACTCAATAGAATGATTGAGAGAGTGGCGGAATTAGGCATGGGCACAAAATTTCATTTTACTGGATTTCTGAAGGGAAAAGATGTAGATGACATGTATGCCATCAGCGACGTATATGTGATGCCATCAGTATCGGAACCATTTGGCATCGCACCCCTCGAAGCTGTAAGACATAATACCCCTGTAATCATTTCCAAGCAATCCGGTGTCGCAGAGGTCTTGGTCAATGCAATAAAGGTGGATTTTTGGGATGTGGATGCAATGGCAGATGCGATTTTTGGATTGCTTCACTATGAAAGTATTTCCAAAATGTTCAAGGAACTTGGTAGCGAAGAATTGAAAAAACTGAAGTGGGAGCATGTTGCCGCAAAACTAGTAAAAGTATACGAACAGATGACCTTAAAACAATAGCCATGAGAACAATATGTTTTTACTTTCAGGTACACCAGCCTTTAAGAATCAAGCCTTATCGCTTTTTTGATATCGGTGACGATCATTATTATTGGGACGATTATAGCAATAAAAGTATCATCCGAAAAGTAGCTCAAAAATGCTACTTACCTATGAATGCCCTCCTACTTGATCTGATTCATCAATATCAGGGAAGATTTAAAGTGGCTTTTTCCATTTCGGGTGTTTGTTTGGATCAATTTGAGGCCTTTGCTCCTGATGTATTGGAAAGTTTCAAAAAATTGGTCGCCACAGGTCATGTTGAAATCCTCGCTGAAACCGATGCCCACGCCTTGTGCTCGTTAAAAAGTAAAGGGGAATTCACAAGAATGGTCGGAAGACATGCCGAAAAAATAAAAAGACATTTCAACGGATATACCCCAAAAGTATTTAGAAATACTGAATTGATTTATTCTGACAAAATCGGTGGAATGGTAGCAGAGATGGGCTATGAAGGAATGCTCACTGAAGGTGCCAAACACATATTGGGTTGGAAGAGTCCAAACTTTGTATACCAGAACTCTATAGATCCAAACCTTAAAATCCTACTCAAAAACTTCCAGCTCAGCGATGACATTGCCTTCAGGTTTAGCAATAAGACTTGGGCAGATTATCCTTTGACCACAGAAAAGTTTGTAACTTGGCTGAATGCCGTGCCAAAAGAACAAGAGGTAGTGAACCTGTTTATGGATTATGAGACATTCGGTGAGCACCAATGGGCAGAGACCGGGATATTTGAATTCATGAAAGCACTTCCAAATGCAGTATTTAAGTATACTGATTTCGGATTTTCAACTCCTTATGAAGTGGTTAAATATGGAACTCCCGTAGCTAAAATTCATGTTCCTACGCCAATCTCTTGGGCAGATGAGGAAAGAGATTTGACAGCCTGGTTAGGAAATGACCTTCAGAATGAGGCCTTCTCCAAGCTATATGAAATGGAAAGCAGGGTCAAAAATATTGAAGATGAAGAAATCCAAAGAGATTGGAATTACTTACAGACTTCCGATCACTTCTATTACATGTGTACAAAATTCTTTTCTGATGGCCACGTCCATTCTTATTTCAGCCATTACGACACACCCTATGATGCATTTATCAATTACATGAATGTATTGAGTGATTTTATCCTCCGTGTCAAAATGAAAGAAAGTGAAATGACTGAAGCAGAACAATAAAAGAAATATTGAATCAATAATTAGAGGCTTGGTAACACAAGCCTTTTTAATTCCTGAAAAATAGACAAGCGATGAAAAATATACTTTTCCTTCTACCCATGTTTGCTTTCCTTGGTTCCTGTATGGTCACTACAGAGAAAAAAGAAGTTACCGAAGAAAAGGAGGGATTTATTGTAAGATATGACCGACCCGATGCCGCCATTTTGAGGGGTGTGTATATTCCAAAAGGCGCAGCATATTTCTATACTTCGGGCTTGGTTGCTCCTGTCAAAAACGAGAATGCGATTCCGGGCACATATGGTCGGTATGGCAACACTTATGAGCAAAGTATCGGAATATTGGAAAGAATTAAAGAAACTATTGGGGAAGGTGGATTTACTTTAGAAGATGTGGTTTTCCTTAGGGTTTATTTAGCGCCTGACAAAGATGGAAAAGTAGATTGGGACGCTTGGTTCAAAGCATATGGAGAGTTTTTTAACAATGAAGAAAACCCAAACAAGGTTGCGCGATCTACAATCGCAGTCCATTCGCTTGCCAATCCAGAGTTGTTGATTGAAATAGAAGCCGTCGCAGCAAAATGAAAAAAATCAGTCCAATCTATTTTCTTTTAATTTCCATATTTGTCAGTTCCTGCGCATGCGATGGAGAGACAATGCTCAAAGGTATGATGTGGGGATTTAGCAAAATCGCCGGAGAGGGCTACATTCCTTCAGCAGAAATAATAGCTTTGGGAGAATTTGAAAGTGTAGAAGTCAATGTATCGCAAGAATACACGGATGGCGAAAACCAAGGCACAATCGAACTTAGGTTATTCAATGGAAAAAGTCCTGAAATGAGAATGAGTGAAGAGAATGTTGCCAGAAGATGTGCTGAATTGTATTCCCAAGGATATTCAAAAATTGAGGATTACAAGACCATCAAAATCTCTTTTATACAAACTGATCCTTTCAATGCTGAAAATTATGCCATCAGCGAATATACATTTGAAGTAAAAGATTTGTTAACCTCTCAAAACTCCCAAGAAAATGGAATTTGACTACAATGCGGAATTCAAGCATCCACCTGTAAAAACAAGCGATTGGTTTTTGACAATACTGATAGCAAATATTCCCGTCATTGGTTTTATCATGCTCATTGTATGGGCAGTCGACAAAACCGGAAACCCCAACAAAGCCAATTGGGCCAAAGCCAAATTGATTTGGTATGCCATCGGATTCGGTTTGTTGGTTCTGTTTTTATTGATGATTGGATTTGGAACGGTCTCAGGAGTATTTGATGAAATCGACTGGAACGATTTCCAATAAATCCATCACATCAACCCGTCTCCGCTATCCGATTCATCTATTGCGCGAGAAAGAAAATCATGGAATGGCTTCATCAATTTGAAGCCTTCCACTGCTTTTTTCTTAAAACTTCCTGATGAAATTTCCACATCGGAAATCGGATTGGATACTATAAAACTCTTATGCTTGAGCAATTCAATGTAAGGGTGATCCATTTCATAACCCTTTGGCATATTTTTGAGTTTGTCTCCTTCCAATCCTGAAAAAGTCTTTTTGAACTTCGGTTCATTCAAAATGGCATCCAATTCCTTGCCTGAATAGTCAATCTCCTGTCTTATTTTTTTCAGGCTTTCGGATTCCGGCATCCATATTCCCCCTGCCAAAAAGCTATTGCCAGGCTGTACATGAACATAGTATCCCGGGCCTAGGGATTTCTTTCCCCCAACAGAGAAATATGCAGCAAAATTGGTTTTGTAGGGGTCTTTGTTTGCTGAAAATCGAACATCCCTGTTTTGTCTAAAAACACAGTCTTTTGCTTTGAAAGAAGATAAGGCCGGTTCCCAAACAGAAACTTCAGCGAGCATTTCGCCCACATCATTCAAAAATTCCTCTTTGACAGCAAGGTACCACGCTTTGTTCTCATCCATCCATGATTTATGGTTGTTTTGAGAAAGTGCCTCTAGAAATTTCAAGTATTGATTTGCCATATTCAAATTTAGCTAATAACAAGGAAGCTAGGCATAAGTTTTCCAAAAAATCAGTTAACCAAAAAGCCTGACAGGTAAAGTCAGGCTTTTTGGTTTAGTTTTCAATTACTTCAAAATATTCTTATTAACCCAATCAATCTCCTCTTGACGGATGGTATGCTGCGTATCGGCAAAAAACAAGGTTTTTACTTCTGCGCCAAGATTTTTTATCAATTCCGCTGAAGCTTCAATCCTGCTTAATGGAACATGCATATCCTTGAGACTTGATCCGATAAAAACAGGAGTTCCGAGAAAATCACCTTTGTACTTAGCGGGATTTAATTTTTCCCCAATCAATCCTCCGGTAAATGCTATCACCCCGCCGTACTTTTTGGCGTTTTGAGAAGCATATTCCAAAGAAAGACATGCTCCCTGAGAAAATCCGATAAAATAGATTTGATCCGATCGGAGTCCTTTGTCAAAGAGATCTTGAACAACCTTGTTGATTATCTCAATAGAATTTGAAAATGCAGGTTCATTATTTGAATCCGGTGCGATAAATGAATAAGGATACCAAGTCCCTCCAGGTGCCTGAGGAGCCAATAAGGCAAATTCATCCAGATTCAAATATTGCTTCAAACCTAAGATACTTGAAGCATTTGCTCCTCTGCCATGAATCATGATCGCAACTTTGGAGGATTCATCCAAAGGTTTACCTGATCTTATTATCTCAGCCATATTGCTCAGGTTTCAGTTCAACTTTAGCCAATCTAGATTCTAGCCTTGACCTTTGTGGCTCAATCCACTCCGGCAATTTCAACAATTCCCCCAAATGTGCTTCATCTTCATCAATTGCAAATCCCGGTTCATCGGTTGCGATTTCGAACAACACTCCTCCCGGCTCGCGGAAATAGATGGATTTGAAATAATTTCGATCCTTCACTTCTGTCACATGGTAGCCATTTCGCAATAAGATTTCCTGTATCTCCAATTGGCTGTCAACGTTTGCAGTTCTAAATGCGATGTGGTGAACAGTTCCCGCACTTTGCACTTCCTGTCTCCCATTTGGATCAATGACGATGTCTACGATATCACCCGGTTCTCCCTTTGTTCCATATCGGAATCGACCGCTTTCATCCCCAATAAAACGATAATCCATAAATTGAGTGAGCAAATTCGCTGTCAGTTCTTTTGCTTTCAGATTTAATGTTGCACCGTAAAATCCTCTTATGGAATATTTCAATGGGATATTTCCATAAGTCCAACCCTTTCGATCGTCATTGTCATTGGCGATCAATTCGATCCCCATGCCGTCATGGTCTTCAAACCTGATCAATTTGTCACCAAATCTTGTCAAAGGGGTGGAAATTGGAATGTTGAATTTTGCGAGTCTATCCATCCAAAAACCCAATGCATCCACAGAAATTGAAAATGCCGTATAGGTCAATTCTCCGGTTCCTTTGGTTCCTTTTCTAGCTCCCTCAAACGGGAAAGTCGTGAACACAGTCCCGGGCGCACCCAATTCATCCCCAAAATAGAAATGATAGACATCAGGCGCATCAAAATTGATGGTCTTTTTCACCAACCTCAAACCCAAAATTCCTGTATAAAAATCCAGGTTTTTTTGTGGATTGCCTGCAATTGCGGTGATATGGTGGATTCCGGAAATTAAAGGGGACATGGCGTAAGGGTTTTTGGGTTATATTTTTTTGTTATTTGGTTAATGGTTATTGGCAATAAACCAATAACCATTAA
Organism: Aquiflexum gelatinilyticum; assembly: GCF_024741135.1. GTDB lineage: Bacteria > Bacteroidota > Bacteroidia > Cytophagales > Cyclobacteriaceae > Cognataquiflexum > Cognataquiflexum gelatinilyticum. Next base: position 27,976 of record NZ_JANSUY010000014.1, on the reverse strand, counting down.
CCATTTACTAAATTACTGCTTTACTATCTGAATGTTTGCCAGAATTCTGACTTGATCACTTACTACTACACTTCCTGCTTCGGTTACGGCATTCCAAGTCAAACCGAATTCTTTCCTGCTGATTTTTCCTTCCAATTCAAATCCGGCTTTGGTCTGCCCGTAAGGGTCCTGTACAATTCCTCCAAAATCTGCGGAAAGTTCAACATCCTTGGTTGTCTCTTTTATTGTCAATTCACCTTTCAGCTTGTCGCCTTCCAAAATTCCTGTGAAAGTCATTTTCGGATATTTTTCAGCATCGAAGAAATCAGCAGATTTCAAGTGATTGTCCCGGTCAGATTGGTTGGTATCTATGCTCGCAATATCGGCCGCAAATGAAATCTCTGCTCCTTGAAAATCATCTGAATCGCTTTCTACTCCTCCTTCAAATGATTTGAAATTACCAGTCACGGTAGAAATCACCAAGTGCTTAACTTTGAACGATACTTCTGAATGTGTGGGGTCAATTGCCCATTTGGTTGCTGTTACTGTTGTAGTACTCATAGTTTTGTTTGTTTTATTTTTTGTTAGGTAAATATATTTTTTGAATGAAATTCATATACATTAAATGTCTATACATGTTTTAAATGAAATTTTTTTATCCCCTGAGTTTATCAAGCAAGAAATTCAACTGATCAACTTCTGATGCATCCAATTTGATCAGATTTTGATTTTGATTAAGGATTTCTTGTTGTAGTTGATTCAATAAATCCAAGCCTTTGTCAGTAATGATAATATCCACTTGTCTTCTGTCTGCGGGACATTCATTCCTAATCACCAATCCTTTTTGTTTAAGTTTCTCTACTAACCGTGAAGCATTGGACATTTTGTTGAGCATACGGTCTTGAATGGATGATACTGTAATGGGATTCCCATTCTGTCCTCTTAGAATTCTAAGGACATTGTATTGCTCCGGGGATAGTCCAAATGGTTTAAGAAAACTATTCTGTTTAGTGACGATGTAGCTATGTGTAAATAGGAGGTTGACAGTCGCTTTGTTATAAGCATCCTTAAACTCCTTTTGCTGAATCTCGTCTTCTAACCTCATTTGTATAAAATGTCTTTGTATTAAATGTATATACATACAAATATAATAAAAGGTTTCATACAACCTCAATTTTATTTTAAATTATTTTGCTTGGCTAAAAAAAATCAAAACTGTTTCATCCAGTCTCCAATAAGCCTGTTGATTTCTTGGGGTTTTTCAATGCAGCTACTATGACCTGCTCCCGGCACCATGTGCAAGACCGAATTAGGGATTGACATTTGGATAAACTTGGCCTTTTCCGGTTTAGTGGCAATGTCCTCGTCCCCTACCACGATCATTGTAGGACTTTTGATTTGCCGGATTTCTTCCTCTATCCCTTTTCTGTAGATTACTGCCTCTACGGATTTGGTGATGGTTTTTTTGTTTGACTGAAGCTCTTTGATCCACTTTTTGTAAGAATCCGCATTTTTCGGATTTTCAAGCCAGCTCTGTGCAAACATAATCTTCATCACTGTTCCGGCAACAGTTGGAATAATCCCAAACCATTTGACAATTCCGGTCAATAATTTATACTTTGGCAAATTTTCAACAGGCTCCGGACTAGCTGAGGTTTCCAATAGAATCAAACTTTTAACCTTTTCAGGGAACCTGGCAGCAAGGCGCATCCCAACAAATCCTCCCATGGAAAGCCCTACAAAGTGTACCGGTTTCCCAACCATCTTGTCAATCAACTCCATGGCATCCAAGGCAAGCATATCCATGTCATACGGTCCTGAAGATACTTCAGATTGACCTTGTCCTCGATGGTCATATGCAATGACTGTATAATCCTTTTTCAAAAAATCAATCTGACTTTGAAACATCTTATGACTCCAAAGCAAACCATGGGAGAAAACAATTACTTCCTCTCCCTGACCCTCTTGGATATAAAATAACTTGGCAGAATTAAGTTGAATGTGTGGCATATTTCTATTGTACGAAGTATTGTGTACAAAGTACCATGTATTAAACAAAAGATTTGATTTTCCTTATTATCAATTTGCCGACTCTTTCACTTATCTATACTTTTTAACAAATTTTGGGTCTTGGCACTACGTATTTGATACTTTTTTCACCAATCCAATCCCGGCTGCTTTAATTTCCTGGACTCTTCCCTGTCTTTATGTTGTTGTACTAAATTACGGACGTCAAGAAGCAGTTGTTTGGCATCATATACTATTCCATCCTTCACGGTATACTTTACCCCGCCAACTCTGATAGGCTCATTGTTTTCATCTATCCGGATGGCACCAGTCCCATACAATACCTTGAGGTTTTGAAGTGGATTTTCTTCCAAAATCACAAAGTCTGCCAACTTCCCGACTTCCACAGTTCCGATTTCTTTTTCCATTCCCAAAGCCTCGGCGGCGTACATTGTGGAAGACCTGATGACTTCCAAAGGATGAAATCCAGCTTCCCTCAACAATTCCATTTCCCTGATATAAGCAAATCCATACAATTGATATATAAATCCTGAATCCGAACCTGTAGTCACACGGCCTCCACGGTTTTTGTATTCATTGACAAAAGTCATCCAAAGGCGGTAATTTTCCTTCCATTGGATCTCCTCTTCTGTAGTCCAATCAAACCAATAGGATCCGTGGGACTCGCGGCTCGGCTTATAAAATCGCCATAAGGAAGGAAGCGTATATTCCTCATGCCACTCTGCCCTTCTCGCCCGCATCAGGTCCCGGTTTGCTTCATAGATATTGAAAGTGGGATCCAAAGTAAAATCCAGGTCCAACAGCTCCTGCATCACTTTATTCCAATGCTCAGAATATGGTGGAGCAGCCTGCTTCCACAATTTTCCTGCTTCTGCAAATCTGTGCTGTTCATTCTGATAATTATAATCCAGCCTGTAATCCTGAATGGTCCTATCGGCAAAAAGGGCTTCGGGGAGGCCATACCAATGCTCCATCGTTGTCAATCCAGCCCTAGCAGAATGTAGGACATTCCATCTCGCCACGTCCATCTGGGCATGATGCATCGAAGACCTCAAACCGATTCTTTTGTTTTCTTCCAAAGCTGCCTGCATCACTTCAGGTTTTGCACCAAAGAATTTGATACCGTCAGCTCCTTTTTTAGCATTGTCATTTACCCAAACCCTGGCCTCAGCGGCATTGGTAATGGGTTTTTCTGAACCCTGCCCAAAACTTGTGTACGCAAACAAACGCGGTGCTGTGATGGTGTTGGCTGCAGATTTTTTCTTATGTTCAAGCACCCAACTCAGCCCATTACTTGTAGAGGGGTCTTTTATAGTAGTGATGCCATGCGACATCCAAAGTTTGAAAACATATTCAGCGGGAGTGCCCTGTCCTGAACCTCCTATATGCCCGTGCATATCGATAAATCCCGGCAAAAGGTAATGTCCTGCAAGTTCCATCACTTTGTCATTTGGCCCGGCTTTTGGCCTTTTGTCTTCCTTGATAGGAATACCGGGATAACCTACGACTGTTATTTCCGTGATCCTGTTTTTTTGTACGACGATATCGACAGGACCAATCGGAGGTGAACCTGTCCCATCTATCAATGTCACTCCCCGAAAGATCAGCCTGTCATATGGACCTTCTCCTTCCTTTCTGTCCGGAGAAGGCATAATCTGAGAAAAAATTTCTGAAGTAAAGAAAAAGAGGCTAAAAGCGAATAGAATAAATGATTTCTTCATGATAGGTGGTTTTTATAGGTTCAAAATAATCCTTTTCCACCCAATAAAAAAACCGACCATCCCAATGAAAAGGATAGTCGGTTCTGTCAAGTAGGAGGTCTATATACTAATCTTTTTCCTTCCTGAAAGTGTAGCGCAGACCGATATTCGTCCTAATAGAAAGATCTCCTGACCCTGGGGAGAGATATACATTTGGAGTCGCTTCCATCAAAACAGCAAAATTACGATGGGCAGCTATTGGCTTAAAGGTTAGGCCCAAAGGAATGCCAAATCTACCGTCACCTTCGTCATTAATTCCCAACATAATCCCTGCATGTAAATTTACCCATTCCCCCCGTCTAAAATTTCTATGAAACATCCCTTCCACACCAAATGGGAAATCAATAAGATCAGTTGCATCCAACCTCAATTCCCCGAAATACTTTTTTTCATTATCCGTACCAACACCAACTTGGTTAATTATCCCACTATGGTACACTCCAACATGCACTTGTGCATGAGCCTGAATTGAAATAAAAAGGCCGAAAATCAAGATAACGGCAAAGGATCTGAATTTATTCATGTTTTTTATTGGTTTGAATTATATAAGACAAAAATAGTTTTTAAATCCAATCTACCAAAAAGAAAGTTGGTTTCTGTCTGCGACAAAAAAAGGCCTCCGGGAATTGATATCCCAAAGGCCTACATCGGTCATCCGTCATCGGTCTTCCGACTTAATTAATAAAGAATATTCGGTTATTGGAAAGCTTCCAGATAACCTTCGAAACTATCCCCTCAAAATCTCCATCGGAGGCATCTTGACGATCTTTCTGCCATTGAGCCAACCCAGTAAAATAGTCAATGCTGTAATTGCCAAATAAACAATCAGTGCCTCTTTATACGCTCCTCTAAACGGCAACTCAAACACAAACTCGCTCAGCAACCATGTTGCCAAAAAGGAAAGTAATATCCCGCTCAGCGAAGCCAAAGAACCCAAAAAGAAATATTCCAAAGTATTGATCTTGCTAACCAATCCACTGTCCGCTCCCAAAGTACGTAGCAAGATACTTTCCCGCATCCTTTGGTACTTGCTGATGATCAATGAGCTGATCAAAACCAAAATCCCGGTAATGATGCTGAAGAAGGCCATGAATTGGATCACAAAGCTGATCTTGCCGAGAATCTCTTCCAAGGTTTCTACTATTGCCCCCAAGTTGATCACGGAGATATTTGGAAACTCTCTCACAATCTCTGATTGGACATCTGCCGCCTGACGGTCATTTTTGGTTTTGGTGATGACCACATGAAACTTTGGCGCATTGTTTAGTACATTTTCAGGAAATAAGACAAGGAAATTTGTTGATACCTGATTGAATTTGACATCCCGGAAACTACCCACATAAGTTGTAATTGGTCTTCCCTGCACATTAAATATAATTTCATCGCCTAACTTGATCCCTGTCCGCATGGCATAACCCTGATCAAAAGAAACAAATATGGAATCTTCAGGATTGATTACTTTCCTAAGTTCACCACTTAACAATCTTTCCGAACTGATCAAAGTGTCTCTGTAGGTCACCCTAAATTCCCTGTTGTACAATCCTCTCGAACGTTTTTCTTCCTCAGGCAATGTGTCATTACCTTTTTTGGTCAACCCATTGATAGACTCCAAGCCCATGGTGACAATGGGAACCTGCTGCATGATTGGAAGATCCTTGCTTCGAATCTTATCCGCGACAGCCTCCACCTGATGCGTTTGGATATCAAAAAGCAGCATATTGGGTTGGTCTTTTTTGTCTGCAAACTTCGCTTCATCCAATAACTGGTTTTGGACAAAAAACAAGGTACTGATCATGGCCGTACCCAATCCGATTGTCGCAATCAGGGAAACGGTTTGGTTGTTTGGTCGGTAAAGGTTTGCCAACGATTGTCTAATTGGATACTGCAGTGAGATCGGAAGGAACTTCCGGATCAACCACATGATTCCAATTGCCACTGACCAAAGGATCAAAAAAGCAAAAACAACAAATCCAGTAAACCCAAGTGCTGTTTGCCAACCATTGAGCAGGTAAAAGCTAAAGCCATAGACGAACAAGAGTATTCCTACGACAACTGCCCATCTCAATGGGTCTTTGTTGATTTTTGTCTCACTTTCTTCCGGCCGCAAAGTAGCCATCGGAGATACTTTTCTGATTTTCAACAATGGCAACAAAGCAAATAAAATGGAAACCAATAATCCGGTGATCACCCCAAATCCTATGCTTTTCCAAGAAAGTCCAATATTGACATCAATTGGTAAAAAATCAGCAAAAACTGCAGGAAGGATAAATTGAAGCAGACTTCCCATCAGTGATCCAAAAACCGCACCTGCCAATCCCATGATCACGATCTGAACAAGATAAATCTTCATAGCTGTCCAAGCGGATACGCCAAGACATCTAAGCACCGCTACAGAAGCCAACTTTTCTTTTACGAAAACATTGACCGCACTCGCAACGCCAACACATCCGAGAAGTAGAGCGATAAAAGCAACCAAACTCAGGAAATTGGATAGGTTTTCAAATGACCGGCCTGTCTGTCTTTTCCGGTCTTCCACTGTATCTGCATCGACTTTTTCTTCCTCCCACTGTTCCTCATATTTCTTGACCAAATCATCAGGATTAGTCAAATCATCCAATTGGTAATACCTGACATATTCCAACCTACTGCCATATTGGATCAGTCCTGTTTCTTCCACATATTCCATGGGAATATAAACTGCGGGTGCAACTGTAGCGGTGATTCCGGTTTGACCTGGGACTTTTTGCAATTCTCCTTCTATATAAAAAGAAACGTTACCGACTTTGATGCTGTCACCAATTACCGCATTGAATTGTGCCATCAGGAGTTTTTCTACCAAAGCTCTTTTGCCTCCTTTTCGAAAGGAAGCTTCTGCTTCGGCTGGTATGGTTTCCAATTTTCCATAAAAAGGAAAATTCCCTTCCAAAGCCCTGACTTGAGTTAACCGGCTCGCCCCTGTCGAAGGGAATGCAACCATACTTGCAAAGTTTATCTCCTCAGCAGTACCAATTGCCAAGGAATCGGTAGGCTGCGGTCCAAGCGGTTTGTTATTTTCCAATACCAAGTCAGCACCGACGAGTTCTTTGGATTGTTGGTCGATACCCTTTTTGAGATTTTCACCAAAGGAACTGATGCCTACCAAGGCTGCAATCCCCACGACCATGGAAGAAACAAAAAGGAGGAGCCTTGAGAAATTTTTTCTAAAATCCCGGAAGGCCATTTTCAAAACCCAAGAAAAATCAGACATGGCTGCCCTCCTGGATTTTACCGCCTTTGATATTGATGATGCGGTTTGTTCTTTTGGCTAATTCCGGATCATGGGTCACTAAGATAAGTGTGGTGCCTTGTTCCTTGTTCATATCAAAAATCAGGTCTTCGATCATTTCACCTGTTTCGGTATCGAGATTTCCTGTTGGCTCATCGGCAAAAAGTATTTTTGGTTCATTTGCAAAAGCCCTTGCAATAGACACCCGTTGTTGTTCACCGCCCGAAAGCTGAGAAGGATAATGAGTTATTCTATCTCCCAGACCAACTTTGGTCAGTAACTCGGTGGCTTTTGCTTTGGCATCTTTTCTTTTTTTGAGTTCTAGGGGAACCATTACATTTTCCAAAGCGGTAAGGGTTGGCAGCAATTGGAAATTTTGAAATATAAACCCTATGTTTTTGCTCCTGACGGCAGCCCGCTGATCTTCAGACAGCTTCTCGAAAGCATTTCCGGCCAAGACAACTGAGCCTGTACTTGCGGAATCCAAACCTGCACAGAGGCCTAGCAGCGTGGTTTTTCCACTTCCTGAAGGGCCTACGATGGAGATGCTTTCCCCAGCTTGGATATCAAAATTGACCTGATCTAGGACAGTCAGTTTTCTTGTGCCGCTTTGGTAGGTTTTGGACACATCCTTTACACTCAATATGTTCATAAAAATCTTTGTGGATTGGTTTTGACAATAACACCATCAAACGTGCTAATGGTTTGAATCGTTGACTTTAAATATAAAAGGAAAGGACGGGCTTTGAACAAAATAGCTGAAAAATTGTAGATTTGATGGTAACAAGAATAAAAAATGAAAACATTCAGTAATTACTCAATTCTTTTTTTGTTGGTTTTTTCAATTGCCTGTGGTTCAAAAAACGAAAAAACATCTGAATCTGAATCAACCTCAAAAACTGAAACAGCTCAATCAAAAAAACTAATCCTCTTTTTCGGAAACAGTCTTACTGCCGGATATGGAATTGAGGCCGAGGACGCATTCCCGGGATTGACTGCCGCTAGGATAGACAGCCTTGGCTTGGATTACAGGGTTATCAATGCCGGATTGAGTGGAGAAACAACAGCTAGCGGTTTGAGCAGGTTGGATTGGTTTTTGGAAGAAGAGCCTGCTATTTTCATTTTGGAATTAGGAGGAAATGACGGTTTGCGGGGAATCACGCCTTCAGAGACCAAGAAAAATCTGAAAGGAATCATCCAATTGGTGCGGGGAAAATATCCTGAAACAATTATAGTTTTGGCTGGAATGCAGATTCCGCCCAATATGGGTCAGGATTACACCAAAGAATTTTCAGAATTATTTCCCCAAGTAGCTGCTGAAGAAAATGTGATTTTGATTCCATTTTTATTGGAAGGAGTGGCAGGAAATCCGGATCTCAACCTTCCGGACGGAATCCACCCTACAGAAGAAGGCCACAAAATTGTATTTGAGACTATTTGGGATACATTAAAAAACCTGCTTTAATAGGCATTTATTCATTTTCTAAATTAAAATCTGCCTTATTCTCCACAAGGAAATTCCAATCTTTTCTTCCGTTTTTATCGAATATTCAGGTAGAAGTATTAAATTTTGGATGAATTGTGAATTTTTATTTCATCCCCTAACCACTACCTGAATGAAGAAGATTTTGAAGATTGCTGCATATCTGGTGACAGCTTTAGTTTTGGCAATTATTGGAGCCGTGGCCTATGTTTCTTTTGCCTTACCCAACGTCGGTCCTGCTGACGCAGATTACAAAGTTGAAATTACTTCTGAAAAAATTGAACATGGCAAGTATTTGGCAAACCATGTAATGGTATGCATCGATTGTCACTCCAAAAGAGATTTTAGCCTTTTTTCAGCACCCCCAGTTCCAGGAACAGAAGCGACAGGAGGAGAAAGATTTGATGCTACGATGGGATTTCCAGGGGTATTTATTTCTCCAAATATTACCCCTTTTGGAATTGGGGAATGGACAGACGGTGAATTATTCAGGCTTATCACCACGGGAGTAAAGCGGGATGGAAGTCCAATCTTCCCCATCATGCCATACCACAGTTATGGCAAAATGGATGTCTCGGATATCGAGGCGGTGATCGCCTACATCAGAAGCATGGATCCTGTCGAGACGAACCATCCTAAATCTGAACCAGATTTTCCTTTCAGCCTAATCATGAGGACCATGCCTGTAAAGGCTTCATTTACCAAGAAACCAGATCCAAGTGACCAGGTAGCATACGGCGGTTATTTGGTTACATCCAGTGCATGCGCAGATTGCCATACCAAATTTGAAGATGGTGCCTACACAGGTGTCCCTTTAGCTGGAGGACGAGAGTTTGCCTTTCCGGATGGCATTCTTTCCACATCCAATTTAACCCCACATGCGTCAGGACTTGGAAATTGGACAGAGGAAATGTTTGTACAGCGATTTAAAATGTATGGGGATAATTTTGTTCCCGAGAAACTAAAACCAGGGGATTTTCAGAGTATCATGCCATGGGTGATGTATGCTGGGATGAAAGAGGAGGACCTCAAAGCAATATTTGCTTATCTCCAATCATTACCACCTGTCGATAATCAAATTGAAAAGTTCAAACCAAACAGCTGATTGACAAATCCTGATCTTGAGATCAGGATTTTTTTTAATAAAAAGCATCCTCAAACTGCTTGAAATTTACATTCCCGTTTTGGTCTCTGTACACTCCGATGATATCAAACCGGATGTCATTGTGCCAATCGCGTTCATACACAAAATTATCAGCAGCTTTTATCAACAGTTTCCTTTTGGTACCGTCCACAAATTCCTCTGCATAGCCAAAACCGGTACCGCTTCGGAATTTAACCTCCACAAATACCATGATGCCTTTGTGTTTGAAAATCAAGTCGATTTCAGCGTGTCCGCTTCGATAGTTGGCCTCCACAAATTCATATCCCCTACCTATCAACCAGTCTTTGGCCAAGTTTTCAGCTTCCTTTCCTTTGTCATTGTGCACTGCCATGGGATATTTGTTTATTTTTAGCCCACCAAAAAGAACCTTCATTTTGAAGTTCCTGTTCTTTTTGGATATACATAAAAACTGTGAATCAAGTTATCAATAAAAAAGTTAAGTTTATCGATCTCGGCATAAAGGATTACAAAGAAACTTGGGATTTCCAGGAAGAGCTTTTTGCAAAGACCGTTTCACTTAAAATCCAAAACCGTCAAAACGGCCCTGAATCGCAAATTTCCACCGGCAATTACTTGATTTTTGTCGAGCATCCACACGTCTATACTTTGGGGAAAAGCGGTGAATTGTCCCATCTTTTGTTGGATGAGAGGGGATTGGAAGAGAAAGAAGCCTCGTTTTACAAAATCAACCGCGGAGGTGATATCACCTACCATGGTCCCGGGCAATTGGTGGGCTACCCTATCATTGATCTTGACAATTTCTTTACCGACATACACAAATACCTGAGACTTCTCGAAGAAGCTGTCATTTTGACTTTGGCTGAATATGGGATCGAAGCAGGAAGAATCGAGGGATTGACCGGAGTTTGGCTTGATTACCTTGAGCAGAAAAACCCCAGAAAAATCTGTGCGCTTGGCGTAAAATCAAGCCGATGGGTAACCATGCATGGCTTCGCTTTTAACATCAATGCAGACATTGGCTATTTCAACAACATTGTACCTTGTGGCATAGCGGACAAAGCAGTCACTTCTATGCATCTAGAACTTGGACACAACCTAGACGAAACTGAAGTAAAGGAAAAAGTCAAAAAACATATTATTAAACTATTTGGAATGGAGTTGATTTGAAAAATGGAAATACAGTAAAAATATGATTGAAGTACAATAGAATAAGGTTGAAATAAAGTGATATAACTACCGTAAACATCCTTTGATTCTTATTTTTTCAAATCTCAGATCTCACGTCTCACATCTCAAATCTTAAAAAAATGAAAAAAGACATCGACTTTCACCCTGTCACGGGAGTCAAGCTTGCCATTGCCAAAGAAGAAACCAACGGCAATACCGAATGGTCGGTTTACATCATCAATCTCAACCTGATTGAATTGAATACTGTGATGATTACCTCAAAAGGCTATGGCCAAATCGGTGGAGAAGAAAAGAAAACCTCGGTTTTGAGACATATGATCCAAGAACTTGGATCAGAATCCATTGCCAAAATCGAACCGATTGACCCTACCCTTTTTGCTTTGACCAATGAATATTGGGTAAGTTATTATATCCTAAATCAGATTTTTGACAAAAAATTCATTTTCGCAGAAGGGAGTATGGATCCTTCCAATCTGAGCTTTATCCCTGAATTGGGATTGGAAGGTGTTCTCCATTCATAATGGCAGAATTGAATTTATATGATTTTTTGATTTTTAGTTGAATATTAACTAATATCCCAATATCTTAATGAGTAATTGGATCAATTCCGGAAATAGGATTGCCCAATGTTTATTTGGAAGATAGAAAGGAAACAATCTAAAAATCATTTATATGGGAAATTTTTTGAGTGAATTAGGGGATGTCCTTTTTTTGGATATCGAGACTGCTTCTTTGGAATCCGATTTTAGGGAATTACCACCGCGGCTACAGGAAGAATGGCTTAAAAAAGAAAAGCATATCATGCCCAAGGAGGAAGAAGGAGAACCGGGAAGTTTATTTTTCCAAAAAGCAGGAATTTATGCTGAATTTGGTAAAGTCATCTGCGTGGGAGTCGGATACTTTCATTATTTGAAGGAAGAAAATAAATTGGAATTCCGGACCAAAAGCTATGGGGAAGAATTGGAATACGACACCCTGACTGCCTTTTGTGAATTACTCCAAAAGAAAAAATGGGTCCTGTGTGCCCACAACGGAAAGGAATTTGATTTCCCTTACCTCAGCAGAAGGATCTTGATAAATAGGATTCCCCTTCCTGAACCATTGCAGATCGCAGGCAAAAAACCTTGGGAAGTCCGTCACCTTGATACTTTGGAACTATGGAAATTCGGGGATTATAAGCATTACACAAGGCTCGAATTGCTTGCAGCCATTTTTGACATCCCTACTTCCAAGGAGTCCATCGACGGTTCTCAGGTCAATGAAGCCTATTATATCCAAAAAGACCTGGAATCTATTCGAAAATATTGCCTTCGTGATGTGGTGGTAACAGCCCAGATATATTTGGCTTTTCAAGGACTGCCGCCTGATATCGAAATGGAAGTGATTAACAAGGACAATGAAAGATGATCCAAATCAGAAACTACATAAAGCAAATACGCCCAAATTGACTCTTTTCGAATATAGAAAAACTAATAGACCACATGTCAATTCAAAATTGAACGTATGTAATTTCAAAGTTTATATCGTGTTATTTCAAAGTTTATGTCATGTTATTTCAAAATTGAACCTGTATAATGTCGGACTCAAAAAGTTCGAAGAAATCTCACAAATCCAAAACCTGAAAAAAGTCTTGGTATACGGCGGCAAGGAGTCACAAATACGCAGCAGCGGTAAGTTGCTTTCTTGGAAGGATTTTGGTTAATAAAACCAAATTGGAACCAATTCTGCTTTAAGTTTTTTATTAACTTTAGAAAAAGTAACAACACCTTTTGAGAAAATCCATTTTTGATACGGTTACAATTATTCATTTTTTTGAGGATGAAGAAAAAACATCTCGAATTTTAAGTAATATATCCCTTAATCCGGAATTGACTTTCTCGGAATTTAAAAAAAACAACACAGCCCATTTCGCACAGATTCAGGGCTTATCATTACACAATTGGAAATAAACTTTCATGGGAAGAAAATCAAATAATCAGGGCAAAAAGGGCAAAAAAAGCGGAAAGGTGATAGATGCCGCCCAACTGGCCAAAAAAGTACTCAATTTTTTGGATAACAATTACGGCAAAGAATTCAATGCCAAACAGATTATCAAGAAACTTGAAATCCGCGACTCCATCGCCAAAGGCGGTGTAGAACCGATGTTACATAAACTTGCCGCAGCAGGCAACATATCCAAATCACCTAGAAATTATTTTGCTTCGGTCAAAGAACCTGAGTTCATCGAAGGGGAAGTGGATTTTGTCAATCCCCGCTTTGCATTCATCAAACCTGACGCAAAACATGGATTGGAGGAAGATGTCCTCATTAAAGAAGCCGATCTAAAACATGCTTTGGATGGCGACCGTGTCAGAATTATGGTATACCCCGTCAAAGGAAGTACCGGAAGGCTCGAAGGAAAAGTATTGGAAATCGTAAGCCGAAGCAGGGATGAGTTTGTCGGTAGGGTAGAAATATCCCCGAGATTCGCCTTTGTCGTGCCTGATTTCAAAAAGATGCACTATGACATTTTTGTCCACAGAGGTGACCTTGGCGGTGCCGAACACAACCAAAAAGTAGTTGTCAAACTCTCCGACTGGCGCGAAGACGACAAAAATCCGACAGGGAAAGTCACCCGTGTTCTCGGCAAAGCCGGAGAACATGAAGTAGAAATCCATTCTATCATGGCGGAGTTTGGCTTGCCCTTCGAATACCCACAAGAGGTCGAAGATGAAGCAAACCTGATCCCCGAGGAAATTTCACCTGAAGAAATCAAAAACCGCCGCGATATGCGGGACATTCCCACATTTACCATCGATCCGGCTGATGCCAAGGATTTTGATGATGCGATATCCTACAGGGTATTGGAAAACGGAAACCTTGAAATAGGTGTCCATATCGCTGACGTGACCCACTATGTCAAGCCAAAAACCAAATTGGAAAAAGAGGCCTACGAAAGGGCTACTTCGGTTTATTTGGTGGATAGAACCATCCCGATGCTTCCAGAAAGACTCAGCAATGGACTTTGCTCGCTGAGACCAAATGAGGACAAATTGACTTTTTCCTGCGTTTTTGAAATGGATGAAAATGCCGATGTACTCAATAAATGGATCGGCAGGACCGTAACACATTCCGACAGGCGATTTGCTTACGAAGAAGGGCAGGAAAACATCGACAAGCAGGAAGGTGATTTCTATCAGGAACTCACACTTTTAAATGACCTTGCCAAGAAGCTCCGAAAAAGAAGGTTTGATAAAGGTGCTGTCAATTTTGAGACTGTGGAAGTCAAATTCAAATTGGATGAAAAAGGAAAGCCACTTGGTCTCTTTGTCAAGGAGAGAAAGGATATCCACAAGCTCATTGAGGAATTTATGCTATTAGCTAATAGGACTGTGGCAGAATTTGTCTTCAACAAAAACAAAGGCAAGGATACATTTGTATATAGGATTCACGACCATCCGGATGCGGAGAGGTTGGAGACCTTTGCCAATTTTGCCAAGAAATTTGGCCATGAAATGAAAATCGGGGAAGGAACGAGGATTTCTATGGCCCTAAACAAACTGATGGAGGAGATTCTCGGAAAACCGGAACAAAATGTCCTCGAGCAACTTGCAATCCGTAGCATGGCTAAGGCCAAATATACGACAGAAGCTAAAGGCCACTTTGGCTTAGCCTTCCAACATTATACCCACTTCACTTCTCCTATCAGAAGGTATCCGGATATGATGGTGCACCGATTGTTGCAGCATTATCTTGATGGCGGCAAGTCGCCTGAGGCAGAAACTTGGGAAGACAAGTGTCTCCATTCTTCCGAAAGGGAAAAAAGGGCTGCTGATTCAGAGAGAGCTTCCATCAAATACAAACAAGTGGAATTTATGTCCCTTGCTGAGGAAAAGGATTATGACGGTATCGTTACCGGAGTGACAGAATGGGGAGTTTTTGTGGAAATCACCGAAACCAAGTGTGAAGGAATGATCAGGGTTCAGGATATGAAGGACGATTATTACCAATTTGATGAAAAAAATATGCGTCTCATTGGGACAAGAAATAAAAAAATGATCACTTTGGGTGAAAAAGTAATGGTACGTGTAGTAGCCACGGACATTGATAGAAGAACTATAGACCTGGAATTTGCAGATAATGAACCAAGAAATAAGCGTAGATAAAATCTTACAGGATTTAGAAAAACATATCCAAAGACATTCTTACGGACAATCACCCCAAGAACTTTACGAGCCGATTTCATACATCATGAGCCTGGGCGGAAAAAGAATCCGCCCTTTGCTTACCCTGATGGCTTATTCGCTGTATAAGTCTGACTACCAAAACATCATGAATCCCGCGTCAGCAGTGGAGGTCTTTCACAACTTTACCCTGATGCATGACGATATCATGGATGATGCCCCGCTACGAAGGGGAAAAGCTACTGTCCATGAAAAATGGAATGCCAATACGGCGATTCTTTCCGGGGATGTGATGCTGGTCAAAGCTTATGACATGCTCCTGGACATTGAACCCGGTAAATTCTGGGAATCCATCCGCCTGTTTAATCAAACAGCTGCCGAAGTTTGCGAAGGGCAGCAGCATGACATGAATTTTGAATCCCAAAATTCTGTCACGGAGGAAGCCTATATCGACATGATCAGGCAAAAAACAGCTGTTTTGCTCGGATTTTCACTTCAGTTTGGGGCGATTTTGGCCGATGCTTCGATCGAAGATGCACAAAAACTCTATGATTTTGGAGTCAATATCGGTATAGGTTTTCAACTCAAAGATGACTTGCTCGATGTCTATGCCGACAAAGACAAATTCGGCAAGCAAGTCGGTGGCGATATCATTTCGAACAAAAAGACTTTCCTGCTTATCAAAGCCAACGAATTGGCTGAAGGAGATGCTAAAATGAAATTGGAGTACTGGCTGGAGGCTAAGACTTTTAACAAAGAAGAAAAGGTTGCTGCTGTTACGGCCATTTATGATTCTCTGGGGATTAAAAGCCTGACCGAAGCAAAAATGAAAGCATACTTCGACAAAGGATTTGAGCAATATGCTGCTCTTGAAGTTCCCAACAAGAAAATCTATATATCTCTTCTTCAACTCACCCAAGACCTGGTGCACCGGGAAAAATAATCAAACATTGCTTCATGGAATTATCTGCAACGGTCATAATCATTGCGCTGACAGTCTTGTCTTCATACTTAGCTTGGCAAAAGCCCAACCTGTTGGAAAGATGGATGTTTACACCCTACCAAATCCAAAAAAGGAACCAATGGGATCGTTTTATCCTTTCAGGCTTTATCCATAAGGACGGGACTCATTTACTCTTCAACATGTTTACTTTCTATTTTTTTGGAAGGGTAGTTGAAAGTTTTCTTACGATCAAATTCGGACAAGCAACAGGGATAGGATTGTATATTCTATTTTATATCGGGGCGATTGTAATTGCAGATATCCCGACCCATTTCAAGCATCAATCCCACTTCTACTATCGGGCCCTAGGCGCATCCGGTGGGGTCGCGGCTACGGTGTTTGGCAGCATTATCTTGATGCCTCTGTCTGACATTTGTCTTTTTGGTTTGCTTTGTCTTCCGGGTTTTGCGCTGGGGGTCTTGTTTTTGATTTACAGCATCGTGCAATCCAAAAAAGGTAGCGATGGCATCAACCATGACGCCCACTTGTATGGCGCATTATTCGGAATTGCTTTTATTCTGATCGTGTCCCCACAAAGCGCTTTGAATTTTATAGATCAAATAAAAAGCTTCAGGCTTTTTTGACCTGAAGCTTTAAATAAATTTTCTGAAAAGATTCCTATTTATCCTTTTGAAGCATACGGATATTTTTGTCAGTGACACTCCTTAGCATCGTATTCCATCTCTCCTTTCCTTTTTCCTCAGAATAAACATCCGGGCCGGGAACACCAACCCTCATACCTAAAATTCTTTCAGCTGTTTTTCCTTTTCCTGAAATATTAAAATAGATATCTACAGCATTGATATTGTCGGTGAACCTAGAGATTTTGTCAATTGATTTTCTGATTTGGGCCTGCAAACCTTCAGGCAAATCTACCTGTGGTGCCTGCACATCAATTTTGATTCCGTTATAATTTTCCGTGTAATTCATGGTACAGTATTTTGAGTTTATAAACGTGATTCTTTTACCTTTTACAGTAATTAAAGCTAGTCTAAATTTCTATTTCAACCGAATTTTAGGACACAAAAAACATGAAATTTTTAACCAAAATACATTAACAAACCTTCCAAAAAATCAGATTATCATCCAATATCCAAGTACACAGAAACATTCCTTATTGGTACAAATAATTACTGGAATAAAAAAAACCTCAGACCTGAATGGCCTGAGGCTAAAGAAACAATGTTTCGCTTATTTTTTACTTCACATCCTCAAGTGTATTGTTGATGACCAATTTCAAGTGGTCTTTGTGCGCCTTTGACGATACATTTCCTGAAGAATTATTCACTTTGGTTTTGATATAATTCAGGTTATACAATGCAGCAGACTTGGCAAAGTTGTTATACCTATTACTCTGAGGTCCAGTCACCATACCTTTTAGAGTATTGACATATTCAATCTGAAGGTTTTGTCTGAAGGTATTGACATTACCATTGATGTCTGCATCGAAGATTGCTTTTGTCAGATCACTCATATAGGTTGCCATGTTGTATTCATTGCCATACAATTCCGAATCTACCATTCTTTGTAGGGTATTTGGATGTGTCATATGGGCTAAGACACTCCTTTGGGAATTCAAGACCTGCTGGTGAATTTTTGGATCTTCCGGTCCACCAAAGAAATTGAAGCCCCTTCTTTGCCTTGCTAGGTAATTGATCAGGTCTTCAGGGATTTGATATGCATTTGGGGCCAACATGTATTTACTGATCGCATCCAATGCCCTTTTCTGGTCTTTAAGACTTACCGGAGTATAAGGCTGGGTAGCACCTTCCTGGCCTGCCATGGCACGGTCTACATACACACCACCAATATACCTTGACATCACGCCTCCCGCAGTAGTATAAGTACCCATCAGGACACTATATGCCTGTGTCAACTCTTGGTAGGACTGGCCTTCTTTTGAATATTTTTCTTTGATCCCTTCCATAAGTTTCTTGGAAGTTTCCATCATGTGAATGGAATAGGCAATCTGATCATTGGAAAGGTCACCGATCATCACTCTTGGATCAATGGCTTTGCCCGGTGCTCTCATGTCATCTGCATCATTGCCAAATGTAAGTTCGGGCTTTGTAGAAAGTGCCAAAATCGGATCCAGCTCAGCTTGGGATTTGACAGGTGTGTATCCTGCCTGAATCGCCCAAACATCGTATGGCCCTACTGTAGTGGAGAAATAATGACCTTGGGTGTTCTTATCAGGAGAAAGATTGATGGCTAGGTAATCCATCACAGAACCTGAAAGGGCTTTCCCTTCTATAACATTCTTGTCAGCCAATTCTTTTGGTGAAAAAAGCTGGGAAGCTTTCATGTTATGATTCAAGCCAAGGGTATGGCCAACTTCGTGCATCAGCAATTCAGCCATGGCTTCTTTTTTCATGCCTTCCATCTCCAAGTCGGAAGCTCCATGTGCTCTCAAAAAAGCCTGACCAAACATCATGTTGTTTTGAAGGTGTGCCCCTACAAAACAAAAATGTGGTTGGTTGCCAAGAGAAGTGTGAGTTTCCAAAGCTGCTTCTTCCCCGAAGAGCTTGTCATAAACAACCCTGTTGGTATGGTAGACAAATTCCAACATGATGTCCGCACCTAATATCTGTCCTGTTCTTGGATTGACAAAGCTAGGTCCATAACCGCCAAAAGGAGGATTTGGTGAACTTGTCCATCTTAATACATTGTATCTGATATCACCTGCATCCCAATCTGCATCATCAGGCTGGATTTTCACCTGAACAGCGTTTTTGAATCCTGCTTTTTCAAATGCTTTGTTCCATTCCAATACCGCATCCATGATAGTCCCTCTCCATTCCATTGGGGTTGAATTTTCTATCCAAAACACAATAGGTTCAACAGGGTCAGAAATAGCCGCATTTGGATCCTTTTTTCTCAAATCCCACCTGTGGATCAAATCCCGGAAGGGAGTTGCACTTGCAGAAGTCATGTCTGTCACTTCAGTAGTGAAAAAGCCCACCCTCGGATCGTCAAATCTCGGCTCATAGCCATTGTCAGGTAATTCAATCAAGCTATGAAAAACCTTGATGCTCACATTCCTTCCGTCAGTGACCGCAGAAGAGCCTCCATTCAGAACAGAGGGATTGTTGTACACATATTCTACTGCGAGGTCTGTGTTTTTCTCATAACTTCTGATGGCGAGCACTTTTGTTTTTTCACTGTCAAGATTACCTAACCTGAATGCCATCGGAGATTCACCCGGGAAAGGCGGGTTTTTGATCTGCGAAAAAGTTTCTTTCAAAAAGAGGTTATCTGCTTTGATAAGGATTGTTCCCTTTTCGGCATCTTCAGCTTCGATTTTGGCGCTTGCCATGATTCCCGGACTGATATTGGCATCCGCTGATCTGCTCAGAGGATTGGAAGGATCGAAATAGTGGGAAACGTTTTGCTTTACAAATTCGACGCGGTTGAAATACCTGACGATTTTAAAGATGTTGTTTTCTCCATAAGCACCTCTAAAAGTTCCTGCATCAGTGACACCATCCCCGATCTGGGCAAAATAAATAAACTCTTTTCCCAATTGGTCTTTGGCGACTTCCATTTTCAATTCACCGCTCACAGTGTCTTGGTAAAATGTAAATAGCCCCTCAAATTTTTTACTTCCCTTGGTAAGTTCGGCAATAGACTTTTTCTCGGGCTTTTTCTCAGGAGCCGGGGCCGCCACCACCGGTGCGTCTGATTTCTTTTTCTTTTTCTGTGCCAAAGCCTCGTTCATGGGCAAGGCCACAGTTACCATCACAACCGCCATTGTGAGGAGTAAATTCCTTTTAAGTCTTATCATAATGTTCTAAATAATTTGGTGGTAGAAATAATAATTATGTATTGTTAAAATTTGGGTAGTAATGTACAAATTCTTTCCAAGGCCTTAAAATTACAGGAGTAAGCAAATGAAAATTAAGAATTATTAACAAAAAAAATCCCTACCAATTATCTCGATAGGGATTTTTGAAAATTGAAAATCAGTTACTTCTTTTCTATTTCGGCTTTCATCTCTTCTATATTGAGGATTTTAGAAATCTGGGAGCTTTCAATTTCTCTGAATTTTTTCAACTGGATATCAATCAAACCAGAAATCTCCACTTTCACTTCTTCAGCTCCTGCAGTTGGACGGTAATCGCCGTTACCAACGACAGAATTCAGATGGGCCAACTTATTGTTAAGCCTGATTGGGAAATTCAAAGGATCCTGTCCGCTTCGGTTTTGGGTTTGGTACAGTTCCTTTTCGATATCCGAAATAGCATTTACAATTGGTTCGATCCTTTTTTTCTTTTTAGGATCTTTTTCAACCAATGCATTCAACTCATCCCTATATTTTCTGATGATGATGATGGTTTCATGGGTTTCGGTCAATTTATCCCTGACACCTAAAAGAAATTCATATTGTGCCAATAAATCTTCCTGCGAGGATTCGTAACGTGGATCAGCCAACACTTTGAAAGACTGTTCCTCTGCCTTGCCATCCACAATTAACTTCACTGTATAATCGCCGGGAACTATCTTTGGACCGCGCAAAGGTCCTCCCCACATGATCATTCCTTCAAAACTTTTAGCATCCGGAATTCTCAGGTTCCAATTAAATTCATTGGAACCGGTCTTGTACTTCAAAGTATCTTTTTCAATTCCTTTGGAAGAAAATTCTCTCAGAAGATTTTTATTGTTGTCATAAAACTCGATCTTAACTTCTTCTTTTGGCTCTTCCTTAAGGTTATAATATACCAAAACACCTCCAGGTCTATTGGTCCCTGCTGTTTTGGACTCTCTTTTTACTCCGTCCATTCTGTAAGAATCCTGAGGTTTGAAAAGGTGAAATGGCTTCGTACCCACTTCATCTGACAATTGGTGCAGTACCGTCAGGTCATCTATGATCCAAAAACTCCTGCCCTGCGTCGCTGCTATGAGGTTATTGTCTTTGATCGTTAAATCTGTAATGGGAACGATCGGAAGATTGAGTTGGAATGGCTTCCAGTCCGCCCCGTCATTGAAAGAGATATACATACCTGTTTCGGTTCCTGCATAGAGTATTCCTTTTTTAGCAGGGTCAGCCCTGACTACCCTAGTGAAATGCTGACCGTCAATACCACTGGTTATTTTGGTCCAGGTTTTTCCATAATCAAAAGTTTTGTACATGTATGGTGCGTAATCTCCGTTTTTGTATCCCGTAGCAGCAAAATACAATCCACCTTCCTCAAATGGATGGCCTTCGGTACTATTGATCTGTATCCATTCGGGAAGGCCTTTTGGAGTTACATTTTCCCAAGTCTTACCATTGTCCTTAGAAACATGTACCAAACCATCATCCGAACCTGCCCAAAGCACTCCTTTTTTCAATGGTGATTCGGAGGCTGTAAAAATGGTACTGTAGTATTCTACAGAGGTATTGTCTTTGGTAATTGGTCCACCGGAAGGCCCTAATTTTTCTTTTGCATTTCTTGTCAAATCCGGGCTGAAAGTCTCCCAAGATTGCCCGCCATCAGTAGATCTGTGAAATTGATTGGAAGTAGTATAGAGGACTTTAGGGTCATGTAGGGAAAAGAAAATAGGGAAATTCCATTGGAAGCGATACTTCATATCTTCTGCGCCATGCCCCATCGGATTGTTTGGGTACACATTGACCGTTCTGGAGGTTTTTGTTCTATGGTTTTCTCTGGTCAAATACCCGCCATACGACCCGCCATACACAATGTCGCTGTCGTTCGGATCGGGTGCAATCCAACCACTTTCTCCACCGGCAGTAGGCTCCCAGTCATCTTCAGTAATCCCTCTTCCATCATTTCGGTGGCTGATACGGAGCGTGGAATTATCCTGCTGTGCTCCATAGATTCTGTAAGGAAAATGATTGTCCGTGGTTACCCTGTAAAATTGGGAAGTCGGTTGATTCATATAAGTTGTCCAAGAAGCTCCTCCATCGAAAGAAACCTGCGCTCCGCCGTCATCAGCGATGATCATCCTTTGGTTATCTTTTGGATCAATCCACAGGTCATGATGGTCCCCGTGAGGGGCATCATAATTTTTGAATGTCTTGCCTCCGTCGGTAGATTTATGATAATCGACATTCAGTACATACACCGTGCTGTCACTTTGGGTATCGGCATAAAGTCGCGTGTAGTACCAAGCTCTTTGTCTGAGGTTTCTTTCTTCATTGGTCTTCTCCCAAGTCGTCCCTCCGTCATCTGACCTGAACAATCCACCATTTAGGTTTTCGACCATGGCCCAGATTCGGTTTGTATTGACTGGTGAAATGGTAACTCCAATGATTCCCAATGTACCTTCAGGCAATCCTTTGTTGGTAGAAATTTCGGTCCAATTCTCACCTCCATCTACACTCTTGAACATTTTGGATCCGGGTCCGCCACTTTCAAGACTATAAGGCGTTCTTTTCAATTCCCAGGTTGTAGCAAACATAATATCCGGATTTTTTGGATCCATTACCAAATCCACGGCACCGGCTGTGGGGTTTACAAATAGTTTTCTATTCCAAGTTTTCCCACCGTCAATGGATTTATAAACACCTCTTATCTCTGTTGGTTTGAAGATATCTCCCATCACTGCAGCAAGGACAACATCCGGATTGGTGGGATGAATTCTGATACGAGATACAAAGCGGGATTCTTCCATTCCTAGACTCGTCCAAGTCTTTCCGGCATCGGCACTTTTCCAAAAGCCATAGCCATAAGAAACATTGCCCCTGACGGTCTTTTCTCCCCCGCCGACATAAATGATGTTGGGATCGGAATCTGCCACTGCAACTGCCCCAATAGAACCACCGAAATACCCGTCGGAAATATTTCCCCAGGTTTTTCCTCCGTCGGTAGTTTTCCATACCCCACCACCTGTGGAGCCAAAATAAAATGTATTTCTTTCAGAGGCTACCCCTGCAACGGCCGCCGAACGTCCACCTCTGTGTGGACCGATATTTCGCCATTGTATGGCTTCATATATTTTTTCATCATAGGATTGGGCGCTTGTCTCTAGGCTGATATAAAAAGCCAAAAGAAACCCGATTGTCCAAATCAATCGTATAGTTTTGATCATTGTAAGAAGGTTGGTTATGTATGACGGAATTTAATTCTTTAAAAAGGAAAATTTTATAAAAAGTGATTTCTGGCAATTTTTTAGTCTAAAAATAAAAAAGACTTCCCTGTTAGGGGAAGTCTTTCTGTATCTAAGAAAATAAATGTTATGCTTCAGCGGGAACTACATTGACGTAAGATTTACCATCAAATTTCCTTTTGAATTCAACTTTTCCCGGTACTAAAGCAAATAGTGTATGGTCTTTGCCAATACCTACATTTTCACCTGGGTGATGCTTGGTACCTCTTTGTCTAATGATGATGTTTCCGGCAATAACCGCCTCACCACCAAATTTCTTCACACCTAGTCTTTTGCTGTGTGATTCTCTACCGTTTCTGGAACTACCGACGCCTTTCTTGTGAGCCATGATTTTATACGTTTAGGACTTCTTGCGAAATCTTATAATGAAATGTTTTCAATCAATACTTTAGTAAAGTTTTGTCTGTGACCATTTTTCTTTTTGTAACCTTTTCTTCTCTTCTTTTTGAAGACGATTACTTTGTCACCTTTAACGTGATCAAGAATTTTTCCTGATACCTTGGCCCCTGCAATGGTGGGTGCCCCAATTGATACTGTACCATCGGCTTCAGCCAATAATACCTCATCAAATTCCACGGAAGCGCCAGCTTCGCCTTGCAACAATGGTGCATAAACGTGCTGATCTTTAGTTACTTTGAACTGCTTTCCTGCGATGTTGACAATTGCGTACATATAATGATTTTAATTGCTTTAGGAAATTGAGGTGCAAATATAAAAACTCTTTCCTTAAGAAAAAAGTATCCAGGAGAATAAGCTTACTTTTCTATAATTCTCGACCTCTATATGGTGGCTTTTGGTAAAAATACTGAGTTTTGGTTAAACTAAAAAGAACTACATCCTTCCAGTATAAATTAATTTTGACTTTTATTCAAAAACTGCTTTAAAAATAGGTCAGAAAAAAAATTTATGGACTTTTAAAAAAGTTTTGATGCCTCATACAGCTATATTTGATTAAATTTTTACTTTATATAAATTATTTTAAAATATTGATTTATAGGTTTTTAATTATTTTTTGAATTAAGTTCAAAAAACGATACTTTTAGACATTTAAAGGGTTTTATTTTTGGAATTTGTTCATCATATTTGTTGAAGGCTGTTTCGAAAAAAATGGCCTTTTCTTTCCAGCAATATTTTGAAAACAATATAGCCTTCTAATTCCTTTAAAGAAGACTAACCCCAAAACATTTAAGAGTAATGCAACATTTTGAACCAATTCTCCAGGAGAATAAAAATCGCTTTGTTTTATTTCCCATCCAGCACGATGATATATGGCAATACTATAAAAAGGCTGAAGCAAGCTTTTGGACGGCTGAAGAAATCGACCTGAGCCAGGATCTTAAAGACTGGAAAAACCTCAATGATGGTGAAAGACATTTTATATCGCATGTTTTGGCCTTTTTCGCAGCCAGCGATGGGATAGTTAATGAAAACCTTGCTGAGCATTTTGTTGCAGAAGTTCAATATACTGAAGCCAAATTTTTTTATGGATTTCAGATTGCCATGGAAAATATCCACTCGGAGACCTACAGTTTATTAATAGACACCTACATCAAAGACAATGTTGAAAGGGATAGATTGCTCAATGCCATCGAACACATTGAATGTGTAAGAAAAAAGGCAGATTGGGCATTGAGATGGATAGATAATGGTAATTTTCAAGAAAGACTTATTGCTTTTGCTGCAGTGGAGGGTATATTCTTCTCTGGTTCATTCTGTTCTATTTTCTGGATGAAAAAAAGAGGCCTTATGCCAGGCCTTACATTCTCCAATGAATTGATATCCAGAGACGAAGGATTACACTGCGATTTTGCTTGTCATTTGTACACCCAGCATGTTGTCAATCACTTGCCAAAAGAAACGGTAACAAGGATAATTGAAGATGCAGTAAACATTGAGAAAGAGTTTGTCACAGATGCATTACCGGTAAAACTGATTGGCATGAATGCCGATTTGATGTGCCAATATATTGAGTTTGTTGCAGACAGGCTTCTTGTCGAGCTCGGTTGTTCCAAAATTTGGAATAGCACCAATCCATTTGACTTTATGGACATGATTTCCCTCCAGGGCAAAACCAACTTCTTTGAAAAAAGAGTGGGTGATTACCAGAAGGCCGGAGTGATGAAGTCCAAAGAATTGGTCGATTCACCTAAGTTCTCCATAGGAGAGGATTTCTAAAATTATTTCACCACCAACCCAAATCCATTTGTCATGTTAGTAATTAAAAGAGATGGCCGTCGAGAGTCAGTGCGTTTCGACAAAATAACCGCCCGGATAGAAAACCTATGTTATGGATTGGATATTAATTATATCCATCCAATAGAAGTAGCAAAAAAAGTAATCGATGGCCTTTATGACGGTGTAACCACCACAGAGCTTGACAATCTTGCAGCTGAAGTGGCTGCTTCATTGACAGTAAAGCATCCTGATTATGCTATTTTGGCTGCTAGAATCGCTATTTCAAATTTGCATAAAACTACCTCACAGTCTTTTTCCAATACCATGAAAAGGCTCTATACATATGTCAATCCAAAAACAGAGGAAAATGCGGCCTTGATTGCTCCGGACGTGTATGGGGTGGTAAAAAATCATGCAGCCAAGCTGGATGAAGCCATAGATTATAACAGAGATTTTGACTATGATTATTTCGGATTCAAAACTTTAGAAAAAAGTTATTTGATCCGTTTGGACAATAAAGTTGTAGAAAGACCTCAGCACATGTTGATGAGGGTGGCGGTAGGTATCCATAAAGAGGATGTTGATGCAGCCATCGAAACTTACCACCTTCTTTCCCAAAAGTGGTTTACACATGCCACTCCAACTCTTTTCAATGCCGGTACTCCAAAACCACAACTTTCTTCTTGTTTTCTTTTGACAATGAAAGATGACAGCATTGATGGAATCTACGATACTTTAAAGCAATGCGCCAAGATCTCCCAATCAGCAGGTGGAATAGGACTTTCAATTCACAATGTAAGAGCAAAAGGAAGCTACATAAGAGGAACTAATGGTGTTTCTAATGGTATCGTGCCTATGCTCCGAAATTTTGATATGACTGCTAGATATGTGGATCAAGGAGGTGGAAAGAGAAAAGGAAGTTTTGCGATTTACTTGGAACCGTGGCATGCAGATGTGAAGGATTTCTTGGAATTGAAAAGAAATCATGGCAAAGAAGAAATGAGAGCCAGAGACCTTTTCTATGCCATGTGGATTCCAGATCTTTTCATGAGACGTGTGGAAGAAAATGAAGATTGGTCACTTTTCTGTCCAAATGAGGCACCGGGTTTGGCAGATTGCCACAGTGAAGAGTTTGAAAGACTTTATGAAAAATATGAAAGAGAAGGCCGAGCTCGAGAAGTCGTAAAAGCCCAAGAGCTCTGGTTTGAAATTTTGGAATCCCAAATCGAAACAGGGACGCCATATATGTTGTACAAAGATTCTGCTAACAAGAAGTCCAACCAACAAAATCTTGGAACAATAAAATCTTCAAACCTTTGTACTGAAATTCTAGAATATACCTCTCCTGATGAAGTGGCGGTATGTAATTTGGCATCTATTGCACTTCCTAAGTTTGTCACTACAGGACCTGATGGAAAGAAATTCTTCGACCACCAAAAGTTGTATGAAATTACGAAAGTTGCTACCCGAAACCTTAACAAGGTAATTGATGTCAATTTTTATCCTGTAGAAGAAGCCAAGAGGTCAAACTTTCGGCACAGACCAATAGGACTAGGTGTTCAGGGATTAGCAGATGCTTTTATCATGCTAAGAATGCCATTTGAATCTGCAGAGGCAAAAGGTCTCAATGAGGATATCTTTGAAACCATATATTTTGCTGCCATGGAAACATCTATGGAGTTGGCGAAAATACATGGCCCTTACGAAACATATGAAGGTTCCCCTGCCTCAAAAGGAATATTCCAATTTGATATGTGGGGTGTTACTCCAAAATCCGGCAGATGGCAATGGGATTCTCTTAAAGAACAGGTAGTAAAACATGGTGTTCGTAATTCATTGTTGGTCGCCCCGATGCCTACTGCATCAACGTCACAAATACTCGGAAACAATGAATGTTTCGAACCATATACCTCCAATATTTACACAAGAAGGACTCTTTCGGGTGAATTCATCATCGCCAATAAGCACCTGATGAAAGACCTGATCAGCTTAGGCCTATGGAATGACAACATGAAAAATAGGCTAATAGCTGCTAATGGATCTATCCAAAAACTACCCGATGTTCCACAAAACATCAAAGATCTATACAAAACAGTTTGGGAAATTTCTCAAAAAATAATCATTGACATGGCTGCTGATAGGGGCGCCTATATTTGTCAATCTCAAAGTATGAATGTTTTCATGCAAGATCCAAACTTTGGAAAATTGACCTCAATGCATTTTTATGCATGGAAAAAAGGACTTAAAACAGGTATGTATTATTTGAGATCTCAAGCTGCAACTGCTGCTATTCAATTTACAGTAGATAAAGGAGCTTTGGAACCCACAAAAACTGTCGTTGCATCTACACCAACAATGGATTTAACCAAAGGACAAAAGCAAGGAGCAATAGCCTGTTCCCTCGACAATCCCGATGAGTGTGAAATGTGTGGAAGTTAATTCTTACTTTTGACAATCTAAAGCAAAGAGCGTCTGACTTTGTCAGACGCTCTTTTTTATTTAGAAATTCTTGATTAAAATTATTTTTGAAAGTTTTTTTTGGAATAAGAGTAAAACCAAATCAAAGTTTAGGTATTATTTTTAATCAGAAATTATGCAATAAGATTAAGGTTTAGTATATCAAAAAAACCTCAATGTTCTTAAAACGGAAAAAGCCTTTGGATTACTCCAAAGGCTTGTGATAATGTGGCGGC
>NZ_JANSUY010000013.1 GCF_024741135.1 Aquiflexum gelatinilyticum | reverse complement strand
ACTGTTAGAAGGTGTTTTACCAACTATTTTTGACCATTAGATCTTCTTTTTCCTGAAAAATTAACTTTCAGTAATTGTATTCAGTTTAGCGAGGAAGCTGTTATAATATTGCCTACCTACTTGGACTACCGCACCCATTTTAAGGTTGATGTCTTTGGTGTTGAAGCTTTCTATCTGTGCAAGCTGCACAATAAAGGATTTTTGTACCCTCAGGAAAAGATGTGGTGGAAGTTTTTCTTCCATGTCTTTCATCGATTTTCTGATGGTGAAATTCCGTGCTTTGGTGTATATGGTAACCATATTTCCATTAGCCTCGACATAATAGATCTCTTCATAAGGGACCCTTTCATACGCATTGTCTGCTTTGATAAAAACCGCGTCTACGACAAGATACGGGCTTTCGTCCTTTGTTCTTACTGCTACGGTTTCTGCTGCAGGTTTGGTTCTTTTGTTGTAAAGCACAATTTCCACAATGGCATGGATGTCATTGGTGTTAAATGGTTTTACAATAAAACCTGCCGGATTGATTCTTTTTGCTCTTTCAATGATGGTAGGGTCACTGTATGAGGTCACATAAACTAACGGTGCATCGACCATTTGTTTGATGATTTCTCCCAATTCGATACCGTCTTTATCTCCCTTCAGCTTGATATCCATAAATACCAAGTCGGGTCTGTATTTTTTGACGACTTTGATGGCTTGGTTGGCGGAGTTTGCGATGTCAATGTTGACGTAACCTAAAAGTTCTAAAATCTCTTCAATGTTTTCGGCTATGTTTACATCATCTTCGACGATCAGGATTCTTTCCTCTTTCATATGATTTTTATCGGGAAATAATACGTTAAAATAATTATTAAATAGATTTTATTGGTGGTGAAAATTATACGAGTGACTATTTACAAATTTTAGTTTTCACAATCAATATTTATTTGAAATTTCTCTAATAATCAATTATTTCGTTTTATAAACTCATCATGTCCTTAAATCTTGCAGCCTGTCTTCTGCTGACTTCGATTCTGTCTCCACCTTTCAAAGTCACCACCAATCCTCCGTTGAACCAAGGCTCGATGGCCTCCACCCAACTCAGGTTAATGATGTGTTTTCTACTTGCTCTGAAGAATGATTTCTCACTCAATCTTTCATCCAAAGCATTAAGTGATTTGTGGATCATTGGCTTGAAATTATCAAAATATACTTTGATGTAGTTTCCGTCGGATTCAAAGAGTCTCACATTGGATAATTTTACAAACCAGCAACGGTCTCCGTCTTTTACAAACACTTGGTCATCAAGGGTAAGTTTTCGACCTGCAAAAGCCCCTATTTCCTCTGATTTTTCCTGGTTTTCATTCAGTTTTTTCAATAGACGCTCGATGGCTTCACCCAGTCGCTTTGGTTCTATGGGCTTCAAAAGGTAATCCAAAGCATTGACCTGAAAGGCTTTGATGGCATATTCATCGTAGGCAGTCGTAAATACAACATGTGGTACATTGTCCAATTCTTCCAACAAATCGAATCCCGTTTTTTCAGGCATTTGGATATCAAGAAAGACCACATCCGGTGCCAATGCCTCGATTTTTTCTTTGGCATCATCCACATTATTGGCTTCGCCTACTATCTCAACTTGGTCGTATTGGGAAAGCAAGTTGATCAGTTCTTTCCTTGCCAGTCTTTCGTCGTCTATTACAAGTGCTCTCATCTTATTGAATTTTTAACCTAATGTAGGGTTTTGTTTTGGAATTTTTATTTCGGTAATTACAAAATCACTTTCTGAATTGAATATCTTGAAGGAAGCCCGGTCACCATAAATGAGCTTCAATCGCTGCATGGTATTGTTGATCCCATGGCCTTCTCTTTCTTTTTTTCGGACCATTCCGTTGTTTTTCAACTGCCCGCTGTTTCTGACCTGAATGATCAGGTCATCGGTGATTCCTTCTTTGCATTTGATTTCTACCAATCCGCCTTTTACCCTTGTAGAAATACCGTGTTTGATGGCATTTTCAACAATAGTCTGCAGCATCATGGGCGGTATTTTATAATCATATGCCGAAGGTTCGATATCATATTTGACCTGGAGACGCTCCTCAAACCTGATAGTCTCCAAGTTAAGATAATCTTTTACTGTATTGATTTCATTTTCAAAATCGATTGTCCTCTTTTTATCCATCATCAGGGAAAATCTCAAGATATTAGATAGTTGGGTTATGGCAAGTTTCGCCTTTGCAGGATCTTCATCCACCAATGCACGCACGCTGTTCAAGGCGTTGAATATAAAATGGGGATTGAGCTGGCTTTTGAGATGGTTGAGCTGGATCTCATTGATTTTTGCCTGATACCTGAGGGATTGGTTATAGCTATCCAAGAAATGAAAAAGGAAATACACCATGCTCCAAAGCGAATAAAAGAGGAAGCCGACAAAGATATTTCCAGATATAACGATCAACCTAAATTCGGTTTCGGGATTGAGCGTACCAAATACCCAACTGATAATGATCTGGGCGATGGTATTCAAAATGCTGAGTAAAGCAAGGGTGAGTACAGTATTGGAAAGGAGCTTGGCGAAATCTAAGTTCAGCCAACCATATTTTTTGATTGCATATCGGAATGCATGGGTAGACAAAAAGTAAAAGGCCGCCAATGAAGAATATGCCCCTATCTGTACAGGGGTGATTCTTCTATCCAAAGAAACAAAGAAAAGGTTGATCAAAGCATATCCTGACCAACCCAAAATCTGTAATATCCAATATAATCTCGTCCTATTCATGGCCTTAGCTCAAATATAGACATGACCTCTTTATGCATTCATTGTTTTTTATTGATAGGTAAAATCAGGGCCTTTGGAGGTCATATACTTCTATCAGTTCAATTCTTCTCTTAGGAACTTTGCCGTATAGCTCATTTTGTCTTTAGCGATTTGTTCGGGAGTGCCTTCTGCAATGATCCTCCCTCCTTTTTCGCCCCCTTCATGACCAATGTCCACTACATAGTCAGCCATTTTGATCACATCCATGTTATGCTCAATGATTAGTACTGTATTCCCTTTTTCCACAAGTCTGTTTAAAACTTCCAACAAATGCTCAATATCCTGAAAATGAAGACCTGTGGTAGGTTCATCGAGGATATAGAAAGTTTTCCCAGTATCTTTTTTGGAAAGTTCGGTAGCCAACTTGACCCGCTGGGCCTCTCCTCCTGATAGGGTAGTAGCATGCTGTCCCAATGTAATGTAGCCAAGCCCGACATCATTAAGCGTTTGGATTCTTCTGAGGATTTTTGGTTGGTTTTCAAAAAACTCTACAGCTTGCTCCACAGTCATATCCAAAACATCGGAGATGGATTTCCCTTTAAATCGGACCTCCAAAGTTTCCCTGTTATACCGCTTTCCTTTGCAGGTTTCACATGGGATATGGACATCTGGGAGAAAGTCCATTTCGATCAGTTTCATTCCTGCTCCCTCACAATCTTCACACCTGCCTCCTTTGACATTGAAACTAAACCGACCTGGTTTGTAACCTCTGATTTTGGATTCCGGTAGTTCTGTAAATAATGTTCTGATATCAGAAAAAACACCTGTATAGGTGGCAGGATTGGATCTTGGAGTTCGTCCGATTGGGGATTGGTCTACTTCGATTACTTTGTCCAAGTGCTTCAATCCATCTATGCTATCATAGTTAAGAGGCTCTTTTTTTGAATTGTAAAAATGATGGTTCAATATCGGGAACAAGGTCTCATGGATGAGAGAACTTTTTCCGCTACCCGAAACTCCCGTGATACAGATCATCGTACTTAAGGGAAGTTTAAGATTTACGTTTTTCAGGTTATTTCCTTTTGCGCCTTTGAGTTGGAGGAAGTTGCCGCTTCCTTTTCTCCTTTCAGCGGGCACTTTTATTTTAAGTTCGCCTGTGAGGTATTTTCCTGTGATGCTTCTCAATTTCAAAAACTCATCCGGCGTACCGGCTGCCACGATTTGGCCGCCATGTCTACCTGCGCCGGGACCAATGTCCACCACATAGTCAGAAAGCAACATCATGTCTTTGTCATGCTCTACGACGAGGACAGAGTTGCCCAAATCCCGGAGGTCCTGAAGGGCTTTGATCAGTTTGACGTTGTCTCTTTGGTGAAGCCCGATACTAGGTTCATCCAAGATATACAGCACGCCAACCAATTGTGTTCCGATCTGCGTCGCTAGCCTAATCCTCTGGGCTTCCCCCCCTGAAAGGGTTCGCAAAGGCCTGTTTAATGAAAGGTAATCCAATCCTATATCCAAAAGGAATCCTATCCTTTTTCTGATTTCTTTCAAAACTTCTTTGCCGATAATCTGCTGTCTGTCTGACATTCTGCTTTCCAGACCTTCAAACCAACTTCCCAAGGCGGTAATATCCATCATGGAAAGCTCGCCGATGTGTTTTTCATCAATTTTGAAATGCAGGGCTTCTTTCTTTAGCCTATAACCATTGCAATCGGGGCAGGTTTTGGAAGTGGTAAATTCATTGACCCAATCCAATATTTTTTCTGTTCCGCCTTCCTGTTGTTTTTGGAGGAAATTCACTATTCCTTCAAAAGTTGTATGCCATTCTGTACCCGGGTATTTTACTGATTCTACAGCTACTTCTATCTTGTCTCCGTAAAGCAAAATATCGATGACTTCTTGGGGGAGATTTTCTATCGGTGTGGTAATGCTGCATTTGTAATGTTTCAGGATGGCTTCCACTTTTTTGAATATCCAAACATCCCTGTACTCTCCCAACGGCGCAATCCCCCCTCTGCTGATACTTAGACTGCGATCGGGAATGATATTTTCGATGGTAATTTCTTCGATAACCCCCAAGCCATTGCAAGTGGGACATGCCCCATAAGGGCTGTTGAATGAAAAGCTGTTGGGAGCGGGTTCATCATAAGACAGCCCGGTGACAGGATCCATCAAATATTTGGAAAAATGGTGGATATCTCCCTTCTCGTCCCGGAGCATGATGACTCCCTTGCCATGTTGAAGTCCCGTTTTCAGCGACTGACTGATCCGGAATCTATCTTCCTCCTCCGCTACAATTCTATCAATGACGATTTCTATATCATGGATTTTGTACCGATCCACCTGCATCTTAGGCACCACATCCATGACAACTCCATCAATCCGGACTTTTGAAAAACCCATTTTGCGGATCTGCTCAAACAGCTCCCTGTAATGCCCTTTTCGTCCTTTTACAATAGGGGCTAGGATGTAAAGTTTTTGGTTTTTGAATTTGTCAAACAATTGTTCAATGATCTGATCTTCTGTTTGACGGATCATTTTTTGCCCGGTGAGGTAAGAGTAGGCTTCACCTGCCCTCGCATAGAGCAACCTCATAAAGTCATAGATTTCAGTTACCGTGCCGACTGTAGATCTTGGGTTTTTGGAAGTTGTTTTTTGTTCAATGGAAATGACAGGAGATAAGCCATTGATTTTATCTACATCAGGGCGCTCCATGCCTCCCAAAAAAGAACGGGCATAAGCGGAAAAACTTTCCATATACCGCCTTTGTCCCTCAGCGTAGATGGTATCAAAGGCAAGTGAACTTTTTCCGCTTCCACTCAGCCCAGTGATGACTACCAATTTATTCCTTGGGATACTGATATCGACGTTTTTCAGGTTGTGTTCCCGAGCTCCAAAAATTTCGATAAATTCTTCTTTTTTCTCTATTGACAATTCTGACATGGAGGGATTTTGCATTTTATTCAAGCTTGCAAAAGTACGAATTATTGGGGGGGAATCCCAGATGAATCCTATCATAAAACCCCGAATAAGGAATTAAGGTTTATTAAAAAATGGGATGTAAAGGATATTTGCTGATAAGTACAGGACTTTAATTTTCCATCATGTCAGTTGGGGAAGGCAATTTCAGTTTTTGCCGCTTTTTTCTCTTCTCTTTTGGTTTTTCTTTCCAGCTTTTTATCTTCCTTTTGATGTTTTTTTGATTCCTTGGTTTCCTCTTTCGATGCGTTGCTTGAAGTAGCTGTCATCGATCCGAGGGGGCTTGCTTGTTTTTTATCCAAAGCTTTTTGCTTCATTTCTTCCATGCTTTCCTTGGTAATGGTAGATTTCATACCCGAAAAGATCAGCTTCCACCAATAGGCGAACATGGATTTGTGAGGTTCTCTGATGAAGTACACGTTTCCTTTTTGAACCTCACCTTTTTTATTGGGATTATTGGATTTGATGATGATTTTGTTTGCCAATAACGCCCCGATTTTTCTCAGCACTTTTTCATCTGATTCATAGTCTTTGTTCAGCAACTCTACTTCAAGGTTTTCATACCGGATAATCAATTCCCCTGAACCATCATAATCATTTGCAAGTATATTAAAATCCAGCCTGTTGATTATTCCTGATTTCAAACCTACTTTGGATTCGGGTTCAATCATAGAATTCAAAACTTTGAGGTTCATTTTTCCCATGGTTCCTTTTAAAGTAAATCTACCGTCAGGTTTTTCTAGGTCAAATTTGACATTGGCCGTCAGAGGACCTTCACCCATCAATTTTGCCGTAAGGTTCATTTCTAGCATCCTGTTTTTTCCTTGTCTCTCAACAAAATTGGAGACGTTTGTAATGTGGGCATTGATATCTGAAAAATACAAAAAGGCGGATCGGGGCGATGCGTTGTCGGGCCTCTCTTCGATTTTTATATAGGAATCGTTGATGAATAGATGTTCAATATGGATGATCTGCTTGAGGTTTTCCATTGTTTGATGGATCATTTGGGGCCTTTTATTTAGGTCCTCTTTCTTTCTTTTATCAACAAAAAGCTCCAGATGAAGTCCGTTTGCGGTAAGAGTATCCACTTCGACGATGCCTTTTTTGAGGTAGCTTCCAAAATTCACCCCTGCCAATTCCATTTTGGTTTTGCTGATGTCGATCCAACTTTGTCTTTCAGGAAACAAAGAAGTGTAGGCATATCGATCGAGTTTGTTGTGAAGCCCAATATACCCGAAAGTCATCTTCTTTGTTTTGGTGTCAAAAACAATGTCCTTTACCAAGGTTGACTGACGGAATTTATCAAAATGGAATTGGGCTTTTTCTATGCTGCCATGTATCATTTCCACATCAAAAAGAGCTTTTGGGTTTTCTATATCTTCTTTAGTAAGCCTAAATTCCTTTGCATTGACGTTCATGTTGACAAGAGAGACCCTGACTGAATCATAAAGATTGTTTTTTATTTGAACTGAAAAATCCTTCAAACTGAAGTTTTTTACTTCAATCAGGTCATACTCTTTGCCGTTTTTATTTTTCGGTTTTTTGGGTTCGTTAAAGAGAGAGTCCCAAGGAGGCGAAGAGGAAATGACTTTGATATTGTCCAGGATCGCCGAATCAACTGAAATGGTGTTTCTGAATAGAAATGGGAACCATTTGAATCCTGTCAGGTCAATGTTGTCCACTGTCAGATTCACTGTTATTCTCTCTTTCCCTAAGTTTTCTGAAGGGGTTACTTTTATGTTTTTGATTTTAAGGTAAGTGCCAAAATAATCGTAGTTGAGGGAAATGTCTCCAAAAGTAACCTCGTGCTCACCAAAACTGCTCGTGCGGGTAATCATATTGGATATCAGCCTGTCAGCATTACTGTTTAAGTATTTATTTACAACCGTAGGGATGCTTTTGAATGCAAAAAAACCAATGACAAAAATGACAGTAAATGCAATCAAGATTTTTTTCATAGAAAGGAAATAAACTGATTCAATTTATCTAAAAAATAAAGAGTAAAATAACTATTGATTGAAAATCCGTCAGTTTATGGGCAACTTGATGATATAATCCTGATTCCTACTGATTTTTAGCTTTTGGGATCTGAGCCAAGGGTTATGGATTTTCAATTCTTTGTAGGTACTGTTGTGGAGGATAGCCCAATTGGCCAGACTGTTAATCGATTGGGTTACTTTCAATTCACGAAAAAGCGGTTGCTTGTAAATGTCTTTTTCCGA
This sequence comes from Aquiflexum gelatinilyticum, assembly GCF_024741135.1. GTDB lineage: Bacteria > Bacteroidota > Bacteroidia > Cytophagales > Cyclobacteriaceae > Cognataquiflexum > Cognataquiflexum gelatinilyticum. Next base: position 231,831 of record NZ_JANSUY010000013.1, on the reverse strand, counting down.
TAATTCAAATCCGTACTTACCCGGATTTTCAAAGATTTCCTTAAAAGCCAAAATTCTGAAGAGGTATCTGCTAGTCTCCTCCACGAGGAAGAGGTTGTAATAATTGCTTTGGTTTTGTTCTTCTTTTCTTTTTCTGATTCCGGTGATGCCGATATTATAGCTTGCTGCAACAGAGGTCCAATTTCCAAATTTGCTGTAGGCAGTTTTCAGGTACTTGCACGCCACCAAAGTTGATTTTTCGAGATGATATCTTTCATCCACATCGTCACTTATTTCCAGCTTATAATCTTTGGCAGTGCCGGGCATAATCTGCCAAAATCCCCTTGCACCAGCAGGAGAAACCACATTCATCAGGCCTGATTCGGTCATTGCCAGGTATTTGAAATCATCGGGCACTCCTTGATCCCGAAGTATTTTTTCAATTGTCGGCAGGTATTTGCCTGCTCTTTTCATCAGCAAAATCATATTGGACTGCCAATAGACATTGACATAAATCTCCCTTTCAAACCTTTCCATAACATCTGTTTGTTCAAGGGGAACCGGCTCATCTGCAAAAGTGAGTTTTTCGGGAATTTCAAAAATCCTCACTTTTGCTTCTGGGATGCTGATCGTAAATTTTTCTCCCTCCGCAGATTGGACTAGGACTTCTTCACCTTGCGGATTGCCGGATTTTTTCCCAAACTGTAGGTAAAGATTCCAAGCAAGAAGTGCCGCAATCAGGGTGTAGATAATAAAAAGGTGGTAGCGTCTCAAAATCAATAGTTAGGGGTGAGTAAATATTTGCTATAAAAATCATCGATTACTTTCACAGCTTCTGTCGCATCATCGACCAGATAAAATAGGTTAAGGTCTTCCCTGCTGATATAATTATATTTTTCCAACAGGGTATTTTTGATCCAATCGATGAGACCTTCCCAAAAGGCCTTGCCGACCAACACGATTGGGAACCTGCCTATTTTGATGGTTTGGATCAGCGTAAATGCTTCGAAAAGCTCATCCAAAGTGCCAAAGCCACCCGGAAGCACAACAAAGCCTTGGGAGTATTTAGTGAACATGACCTTTCGGACAAAGAAATAATCAAACATGATCATTTTATCAGGATCGATATAGATGTTTCCCTTGGCTTCAAAAGGGAGTTTGATACAGAGTCCGACAGACTTGCCGTTTTCTGAGCTTGCTCCTTTATTGGCTGCTTCCATGATTCCGGGCCCACCTCCGGTGATGACTCCATAACCGTGGCGGACGAGTTTAGCTGATATTTCTTCAGCCATGATGTAATGGGGATTATCAGAAGGAGTTCTTGCCGAACCAAAGACTGAAACACAGGGGCCGATTTTAGAAAGTTTCTCAAATCCTTCTACAAATTCAGCGATTACTTTAAAAATTGCCCAAGAATCCGCGCTTTTGATTTCATTCCAATCGCGCTCTTTAAAGGCTTTTCTGATTTTTTCTTCTCTCTTTTCTTCAAAATTGTCAAACCTGCTGCTCATTGTAATGCATTAAAATTGTTTTTTTCTCCTCTACAAATTTGGGTCGGATAAAGATAGGATTTAATGAATTGCAAAGGAAAGTAAGTACTGATAAATGGTGGAAACCAAAAACCCAAAAATGATTCGTTGAGAGCTATTGTTTTGATACAGAACTCTTTTTACTTTCGCAGGCTTTTAAAAATCGGGAACATGAATCTTCAACAGAAGTCGCAGGAAGTAAGAAGGGTATTTGAAGAATTGGATGCCGAAATCAAGCTATTTATTGATGCGAGTCAGATTGGCTGCATAGCAGGTTGTGGGTATTGCTGTTCCAATCCAAAAGTAAGCGCTTCGATATTGGAGTTTTTGCCATTGGCTTTTGATCTTTATGAAAAAGGGAAGGCCGAAAAAGCACTTGAGATTTTGGAAGCAAAAAGCGAAGCCGATTATTGTATCATTTATAAAGCCACATCACTAGATGCTGCGATGGGATTTTGTTCTGATTATCAAAACAGAGGAATGATATGCAGACTTTTTGGCTCCTCCGCACGAAAAAATAAAGAAGACAAAAAAGAGATCATTACCTGTAAGAAAATTAAAGAAGCCAAAAAGGGACAATACCAAGCTGCCTCCCATGCTGTAAATGAAGGGATGTCTGTTTCTTTGAGCAGCGATGCATATTCGAAACTGTACAACATTGACTTTCAATTGACTTCCGATCAGATGCCAATCAATCAAGCCATTGAAAAGGCACTGGAAGCGGTTTTGAGATTCAAATATTATGAAGGAAGTGAGGCATCGGATACGGCAGAAAGTTTCTGAAATGGTCTTTTTAGCGTATATTGTAAAGAATTAAAAATCTATCGGAGCTTCCTAAATTACCAATTATGCTGAATGTATCTGAAATCATACAAACGATCAAGCAGCTCATCGAGGTGAGGGTTCAACTTGTAAAAGATGAAATCAATGAGCAGGTTTCCACAGTCATGGCAAGGATGTTTCTCCTTATGGTTATGGGTACAGTCTCTGTGATGGTATTGTTTTTTGCAAGTTTTTCATTTGCATTTTACCTAAGTGATTTGATGCGTTCGCCTTTTAAGGGCTTTATGTACGTTGCCTTGATTTATTTGCTGCTATTGGTTTTGCTTTATTTCTTAAAAGATTCAAGGACACTTGTCCGTAGTTTTCAGGAAGTGATCAAAGCATTTATTTTCAGGCCAAAAAAAAGATCCGATAATGAAGAATGAGCTGAACAAAAAAGCGGAAGAACTTGAGCAGACTCTTAAAGTACAACTTGATATGGTCAAGAAAGAATCCGGGGATTATATCAAAATAGGAGGCGCAGTTCTCGCAGGAGGTCTTGTGGCTTTTGCTGCCTACCGGATTTTTGGAAGAAAAAAAAACAATAAGACAAAACGAGTCCTTCAAACTTTGGAAAGGGAAGGTCTTTTGGATGAAGAGATAAGAGAAAAACTTACCAGAAAACTTGAACCCGGATTTTTGGGAAGATTAAGTGCTGTGCTGCTTCCGATAGCGGTCAATTATGGAAGAGAACAATTTGCAAACAAGCTGAACGAACCTAAAATCAAACCCGGGGAGGATGCAAAATAAAGTAAGCCTCAAGTTTCGTGAATTGGCCGATTCCGGCCGAAAAGGAATTGCCTGGCTTATAGACCCGGATGATATACATTCTCCCATTCAATTTGAAGAGCAGGTGAGAGAAGCGGTTGAGCTTAAAATAGATTTTTTCTTTTTGGGGGGCAGTCTGATTCAACAAAACACAATAGGAGATATCATCAAATTTATCCGAAGCATTACCGAGGACATTCCCACTGTTATTTTTCCTGGTAATTCACTTCAGTTTTCACCTTTGGCAGATGCAATTTTATTTCTATCCCTGATTTCAGGAAGGAATCCGGATTTGCTCATTGGCCAACATGTTAGTATCGCCCCGATTTTGGACAAAAGTAAAGTAGAGGTACTTCCGACAGGCTACATGCTGGTAGATGGAGGTCAGACCACAAGTGTCCATTATATCAGTCAGACGATTCCTCTTCCAAACCACCATCCAGAATTGGCAGTTGCTACGGCATTGGCAGGGTATTTTCTAGGGTTACAGTATTTTTATCTTGATGCAGGGAGTGGGGCTCCTAATCCAGTGTCTCCTGAACTTATCAAGGCTGTCAAGAAAAAAATCAAATCGCCTTTGATGGTTGGCGGAGGACTGAATTCCAAAGAAAAAATACAAACAGCTTTTGCTTCTGGAGCTGACCTTGTCGTTCTGGGAAATGGAGCAGGAAAAAACCTTCAGCTAGTCCGTGAAGCAGCATCAATTCTGGAGACTTTTAGGGTATTTTCCAATTAAAAAGCGCTTTCCGGTTTCCCGAAAAGCGCTTGGTTCAAAGCATTGGTTTGAATTGCCGGAGAAACCTCACATCATTTTCTGTAAATAAGCGAAGGTCTTTGATCTGATATTTGAGCATCGCGATTCTTTCTATACCCATCCCGAAGGCAAAGCCAGTATATTTTTTGGAATCAATGCCACAATTTTCCAAGACATTGGGATCCACCATTCCAGATCCACCAATTTCTACCCAACCTGAGCCTTTGCAGACATTACAGCCTTTGCCTCCGCAGATCAGACAGCTGATATCTATCTCGGCACTTGGTTCGGTAAAAGGGAAGAAAGAAGGTCGGAACCTTACTTTGGTTTCTTTGCCAAACATCTCTTTGGCAAAATGATAAAGTGTATTCTTTAAATCTGCGAAGCCCACATTTTCATCCACATACAAACCTTCCACCTGATGAAAAATGCAATGTGCTCTGGCTGAAATGGCCTCATTTCTGTAAACCCTGCCCGGAGAAAGTGTCCTAATCGGAGGCTTTTGGTTTTCCATTACGCGCACCTGTACTGAGGAGGTGTGAGTTCTCAAAGCCACATCTGGATTTTTTTCCAAGAAAAACGTGTCCTGCATTTCCCTTGCGGGATGGTTTTCGGGAAAATTCAGTGCTGTGAAGTTATGCCAATCGTCTTCTATCTCAGGACCCTCAGAAAGGTTAAAGCCGATTCTTTCAAATATTTCGATGATGCGCTGTCTCGTTGCAGTCAATGGATGTATGCCACCTGCCGCGATATTTGTAGGCGGTAAGGTAAGGTCCTGATCAAAGGATTTGGTATGTTTTTTTGCAAGGTTGACCTGATCGATCAGCTCCTGAAATTTAGCATCGGCCATTTGCTTGACTTCATTGACCAATTGGCCATATTCCTTCTTTTGTTCATTTGGAATATTTCTCATTTCTGCAAAAAGCTCCCCAACCACACTTTTTTTGCTGATGAATTTCATCCTGTAAGCCTCCAATTCCTCCTCATTGCCGGCTTCAGCAGCGGAGATGGCGGATTTGATGGCTTCTATTTTTTCCTGATGCATATTTCATTCAATTTTTCAGAATCACAAATCTAAAACAAATGATGTGAAAAGCACTTTTTTTTTAAATACCAAAATCCAGTTTGCTTGACTTCTCCGTATTTCTCTTCAAAACAACAAAACCAATTTTATTATGAAAACCATGAGATTATTTCAATCAGCCATTTTGGCTCTGTTTCTGTTAAATGCTTCAGGAGCATTTGGCCAAAAAGAAAAAACAGTAGAAGTAGGGGGTTCACCGATGTATCCTTCCAAGAATATTGTCGCCAATGCGGTCAATTCCAAAGACCACACCACTTTGGTAGCAGCTGTACAGGCGGCAGGCTTGGTAGAGACATTGCAATCCGAGGGACCTTTTACAGTTTTTGCTCCTACAAATGCGGCGTTTTCAAAACTTCCTAAGGGAACTGTGGAGACTTTGGTGAAACCTGAAAACAAAGCAACCCTAACAGGTATTTTGACTTATCATGTCGTGGCAGGAAAAATGGGATCCAAAGAAATTGCTGCTGCAATCAAGAAAGGAAACGGAAAAGCGGTCTTGACAACCGTACAAGGAGGCAAGTTGACTGCTTGGATGAAAGGCAATGACCTGTATATCACAGATGAGAATGGAGGCCAATCTATGGTGACTATCAAGGATGTGTTTCAGTCAAATGGTGTAATCCACGTGGTGGATTCAGTTGTTCTTCCAAAAGGTTGAAAACAAATTTTTCTTTCTATCTCGCAACAAAATCCCCAAAACGAAAAAGAGACCTTGTCAAAGGTCTCTTTTTTTATGTTACCAAGTCCTGCCACCGCCACCGCCGGGTCTTCCCTGCTGAGGGCTTTCGGCTTGGGGTTTGAAGTTGCCAATATTATAGGAAAAGGTAATCAGGCCATATCTGGTTAGGACCCTTGTGAATGTATCCTCAATGGAAACATCTGACACGGTCCTACCGATGGCATTGTTCTGGTTGAGCAGATCAAAAACTGTAAGCTTCAGTTCTGCTTTGTTGTCTTTGGTAAACCTATATCCGGCTTCAATATTCCAGAGCCAAACTGATTGGTCCAAAGTGGGAGAAAGACCTCTATATAAAGAATTGTTGACCACATTGGAAATGAATAATTTCCCTTTGTTTGGAGAATAGTAGAATCTGAAATTGGAAGATTGGATATAGTAATTCTGGTCCAAATTGGATTGTAAACTACTGTTGACAATGGTATAAATCCCTGTAGTAGAAACGGAAAAATCTAGGTCTTTACTGATGTTACTTGTCAGGGTCAAGCCTTGGCTCAAATCAATGTTGTCATTGGCATTTTTTTGTCCATTGATCATCCCCGGCGTCCTGTTGTAGGAAACCGATGAATTCAGATTGAACTGGGATTTCCAGCTTTTGATCGGGGTGCCATAGGTGACAAATAAGCGTGACCTGAAATTACCCGAAAAATTCTCCGGACGACTGATTTGCCCACCGGGTTTTAATAATACTTGATCATTGATCAAGGTATCGGATTGCGCAATAAAAGTATTGGTACCAATAAAATCTTCAGTCAGGTTTAGGGAGATGAATGTGAAGAAGGTTTTTGATCTGGCTAAGTTGATTTTGGAGTAATTGATAAAGGCATTGTGGCTGAATGACTGTCCAAGGTTAGGATTTCCCACTAAAAGCTGCAAAGGGTTTTGGTTGTTGATTACATTTTGAAGCTGATTTACACTTGGTTCCTGTGTGTTTGTCCTATACCGCAACCTGAAAGAGGTACCTTTTTCTTGGTTTCTATAATTGGCATTCAGACCAGGAAGAAAATTGGTGAAGGAGCGGTTGAAAAGTTCTTCTCTAGGAAAAAAGCTTTCATTGTCCTGCACCGCATATTGGTAATCAAGGTTGGCATTGACATTCCATTTTTCAAACCTATAGCTGTACCCTACACTTGGTCTTTGGACGATAAATTTGTTGTTGAATTGGTTGCTCAATGCAGTATCAAGTACCATAATGCCAGCTTCCGGTATCAAGCTGAATGTCTTTTGGTCAGAAGTAGTTTTGTTGTTGCCCACTTGGTAAGACATGGTCAATAGCGATTTTTCTGTGACCGGTTCCGTGAATTGTAAAGTTGCCCGGTAGTTGAAGCCATCCGAAAGTCCGAATGTCTCTTGGTTGATAGTATCGCGGATATCTCTGATGAAATCCCGGTTGGCGGCAACTAGGTCAGAATATTGGTCTCTTTTGGTCCAAGCAGTGTAGACAGTAGTGGAAATTGTCCTTCCCTGTTTGTCAAATTTGTACCGATAGACAAAATTGTTTGCCAGGTTATAGCCGTCCGTGGTGGCATTGGATTTTGTTCTTGAGCTACTCAAGGGATCCAATGTGCCTGAAAGGTTGAGCCCATCACGGTCGTTGTAAGTATTGTTGCTCTGGAAATTTAGGGAAGGGGTAATGATGATGGCGTTTTTTGGATTGAGGTCATATTCTATCCTCCCATTGATGCGGTGGTTGTTGTTTGTGATGGTGTTGAGTAAATTTTCCTCATAAAATTGCCTCGTGGTCTCAGACAAAATTGTTTCCCTATTGGTAAGTTTAAATAGATTATTCTTGGTTGAATTGAAAAAATAGCTTCCTGTGAAGTTGATTTTTTTACCGAATTTATCACTGTAATTCAAGCCTACACTGTTTGTTGTGATGATACCTTGGTCTTGCCCGACTAGAAAATTATTGTTTCCACCTCCCCAGCCCTGACCCCCGGGGCGTCCGCCGCCGCCGCCCCTATTTCCGCCACCCTGACTTGAGGCATTGACCCCGACTAAATCCTGAGAGGAGAAATTCTGTTGGTTGATGTTATTGAACAAACCAATGATGGAGATTCTTTTGTTGCCTTTGAAATAATTGAAATTGCCCCCTGCAGCATATCTGTCCTGTGTGCCCGCACCGGCGTATAACCTTCCAAACTGGCCCGTGTTTTTATCCGGTCTGGTAACGATATTGATAGTCCTTGAATAATTCCCGTCATCAAATCCTGTAAGTCTGGATTGATCGGACCTTTGATCCAATATCTCGACGCGGTCGATGACATCCGCAGGTAGATTTCGCAAAGCAAGGAACGGATCACTTCCAAAAAATTCCCGGCCATCCACCAAAACTTTTTGTACCTGCTCGCCTTTAGCCTGGATTTCACCATTTTGGATGGTGACTCCGGGAAGCTTTCTGACCAAATCTTCGGCATCTCCGTTTTCCCTTGTTTTGAAAGCATTGGCATTGAATGATGTCGTATCGCCCTTAACTTCTCCTACTACCACCTGACCTTCTATCAAAACCTCGCCTAGGAGCTTGCTGTCTTCCAATAAGACCAAGGTTCCGAGGTCTAGACCATCACCTCTGTTGTGGGTTTTGCTGATTTTTACAAATCCCAAAAAAGTAACTTCAATCAGGACAGATGGGATTCTTGGCCTGCTGATTTCAAAAGTCCCGTCTGCTCCTGTTACTGTATTCACCAAAACCGAGTCTGTAACCGTCTTGATGACCACATTGGCACCGACCATTGGTCCTTTTGTAGCTCCTTCGATGACTCGGCCTTTGAGGATGAGATTCTGTGTTCTTCCTTCGGGTCTTTGGGCTTGGGAATCAAAAGAATAAATAAAAAGCAAGCAAAGGAAAAATGCTTTGAAAGTAGAAATCTTCATGGGAAATAGTTTAAATATCCCAGCTTAGACATTGTCCCAAGTCAAAAAGTTTAAGTATAAATCAAGCAAAATTTTGATCGGATAAAATTTAGGTTGAATGGGGATTAGATTCCTTTAATTATAATTAGGAATTTTGATAAAAGGGAGAAGTTACATACATCGGCTCATAACTGAGGTTTAAAGTAGAAAACAAAAATAATTCAAAATTTATTTGCTTAACTACACATAAATATATCTGGATTTTCTCTTGATCTAGTTAGAAACTAGGGCGATCATATCGATAAACATTTCTTGTCGGGTTTCCCCAAATGGTCGGAGGAATAGCGTCGCCGCCACCAATATATGCTTTACCTTCTATTGTAAAGGCAAAAGACCGATATCTATATGAAAATCCCACTTCGTCTACTTCGGTCCAAGAGTCATCCTGAAAATTATATTTCCAAACTTGCCTACCTAACGTTACAAATCCCTGGTCATTGAATGAAAACCCTGAAGTAAAACTTAAGGCCATAGGGAAATCATTTTTTCTATCCCATGAATTTTTAGTGCTATCGTACATCCAAACCCCAAAACTACCTCCTCCACTTAGGATTATTTTATCTCCTACAACTGTGCAGGCCATTTTTAACTTGGGTGAAGATGGGCCAAAATCAAGATCCTCCATTTCTTCCCAATCATCTTGGATTGGGTCATACCTATAAAAATCGGAAAAATTAGGCTCCCAAGGTGTATTTTGATCATTACCCAAACCTAAAAAAATGTATTTACCCACAGAAAACATTACGGAAAAATCACGATTCTTTCCAGGGAATTTTTTTCGTTTGGTCCATAAGTCAATATTTGGGTCATATTCCCAAAAGTTATTATTCTCTGATTGGGTATATAAATATCCTTTTTCCGAACTTCCTGTTACATTACTGGTTGCTAACAATGGAACCTCTAACTGTTTACTTTCCCAGTTTAAGGTTTTTGTTTCGAAAACCATAAGTTCATTTTGTTCTGGTGCATCCTTTAGAAGGAGGAAATAGGCCTTTGATCCGATCACAAAGCTACCTGTGTAATTCACGAAATTATCAGGTGCATCATTTGAGACCATTAGCCATTTATCTTTAATGCAAATTTCTTCTTTGCCAATGACTTGATAGTCGGCCATTCCCAATTTTATCGAAGCTTTTGCTTCTGGAAAAGGAACAACAGGTATTATTACCTGCAGCATTGTCCTATTACCTCCAACAAGTTTTGCCGGTTCTCCATTGAAAAAGACTTCCATTCTCGACCAATTTGGATTGAAGTGCTTCCCCTCAATTTTAACCGTATCCTCAGTAAAAGTACACATGTTATAGGAAATGATCTCAGGTGGAGTCAATTTGAAAGACTTTCGGGATGTATATCTGAAATTAAATCCTATTACTTGAATGCTAGAATTTCCTGATTTTAAGGCTTCTGGGACGATGAACGAGATTTCATTTGGCTCAATTTTGATGATATTTGTATATTCTTCACCAAAAAGTATCGTGTAGAAGTCAATCTGCTCCGGATCTAAATTGGTTAACCGCATTCTAATTGTATCACCAAAAGTCCCAGTTTCAGGAAAAATGCTAAATGCTTCCTGAGGTAATAAATCAGCAGGTTCTTCGGTGGTACAGGCCAATCCTATCCAAAACAATAATATGATTAGAATAGTAGGAAAACGAAGTAAGACCATGAAATTGTTTTTTACCAAAGAAAACTACTTTTTTCTACTTTAGGAAATATATAATTAGGCAATTTTTTTAGAAAAAAACCTGCATTAATTTAAAGCTAATTGATATCGGATTTTAAGTGCATTTTTTCTTGATTTGGAATAATTGAAGTGCCTTCACGAAAATTCTCAAGTGATTATTTTAAAAAATTAATGACAGTGAACTTATTGTTTTATTCTATACCTTTACCTAAAACTTAATTATGAAGAATCGTTATTTTCTATTTTTTCTTTTTCCACTTTCTTGTTTATTCATAGCTTGTGAAAAGGAAGAGCCCCGAGTTAGTATCGGACCTAAAATTTTAATAACAAATGTAGATGCTAGTTCCAACCTCTTTGTTGAATTTTCTGCGCAATTTATTGATTTCGGGATTCAGCCGATTTTAGAATATGGCTTTTTTTATTCGGATTCTGATGATTTGGACTTTGAAAATGCCGATTGGGTGAGTAAAAAAGGAAAGCCGGGGAAAGAATTTAAATTGAAAGCAACGCACTCGATGCTTTACGGAAAACAGTATAATGTTGTTGCTTTTGCTATGACTGCTGATACTGTGGTGTTTTCACCTTTTGTTGCCTTTGTTTCTCGCGGAACAGTTGGTTTTATCTTAGATAGGATTGTAGGACCTTCTGAGATTTATTTTGGGGATACCCTAACTTTTTTTGGACGAAATATTAGTAAGAATCCCGCTAATTTTTTTATTTCTGCAGATGGATCTACTGAAAGTAAATTGACAATATTAGATATTAAAGAGGACTATTTCCGGGCAATCTTGCCTTCTATGTTTTCAACTTATTATATCAAAGAGAATGGATTCATCCGGTTCAGTTTTGATATCAGCGGAAAGAACATTCAGACCGAATGGCCTGCCAAATTCAGAGAACCTATTTTCAATTTGATTGAAAACCAAAAGGTAAGTATAGAAGGAGAAGTTACAATTTTAGGGGATTATTTGGATTCAGATATCAAAATGGTAAGGTTTGCGGATGAACCTTATTTTGATGTGGAAGTAGTTGCTTGGGAAAAAACGAAAATAGTGTTCAAAGCCAAACGTTCTAAACCAAATTTGTATGAATCCATTTCAATAAATGTAAGACGAAAGAAATATGATTTGGAAAATGTGTATTCTTATCTGGTCCCTTAAGAATTAACCCTTAAGTTGAATGTCATAGTCAATCAAGATCAATTATGTAATTTTTGGGTTTGATCAAGCATTTCTTATTGTTTAGATTTGAAATATTTCGATTGAGGCTATGTTCAAAAATTTAAAATTGATTCTAGTCGCTTCAAACATCCATATCTAATAGCTCTTAATCAAGAAATAAAAAATCCCGATTTTTCAACCGGGATTTTTGAGTTTTATTTTTTCTCTGACAATGAGACCTTGATGGAGAGTTCTGTCAGCTGTTCATCAGAAATCGTACTTGGTGAATCGATCATGACATCCCTGCCGGAGTTGTTTTTTGGGAAGGCGATATAATCCCTGATGGAATCTGATCCACCAAAAATGGCACAAAGCCTGTCAAATCCAAAGGCAATGCCTCCGTGTGGCGGTGCTCCAAATTCAAACGCTTCCATCAAAAATCCAAATTGCTTTTGCGCTTCAGCTTCAGAAAACCCAAGGTGCTTGAACATCAATTGCTGTGTCGTCCTATCATGGATCCTGATCGACCCACCTCCGATTTCAACACCATTGATGACAAGGTCATAGGCATTTGCCCGAACGGAACCCGGATCAGTTTCCAAAAGCGGAATATCTTCTTTCTTTGGAGAAGTAAATGGATGGTGCATGGCATGAAATCTGTTGGTCTCCTCGTCCCATTCGAGCAATGGAAAGTCAACCACCCAAAGTGGCTTGAACACATTTCTATCCCTCAATCCGAGTTCTTCACCCATTTTCAGCCTGAGTTCTGATAGTTGTTTTCTTGTCGATTTTGCATCGCCACTCAAAACCAAAATCAGATCTCCAGCCTCAGCACCCATCTTTTCGGCCCAAGCTATCAGATCCTCATTGGAATAGAATTTATCTACAGTTGACTTGAAAGTTCCGTCTTCGTTGCATTTGACATATACCAATCCTTTGGCTCCGATCTGTGGTCTCTTCACCCAATTGGTCAATTCATCAAGTTGCTTTCTAGTGTATTCACCTGCGCCTTTAGCACAGATTCCTACGACAAGCTCTGCCTGATCAAAAATGGAAAAACCTTTTCCTTGAGCGACGTCATTGAGTTCTACAAATTTCATGTCAAACCTCAAATCCGGTTTGTCATTGCCATAACCACTCATTGCTTCGGCGTAGGTCATTCTTTTGACTTCTTCCAATTGTACACCTTTCACATTTGCGAAAAGGTGCTTAGTCAAACCTTCAAAAGTATTAAGGATATCTTCCTGACTTACGAAAGACATTTCGCAGTCTATCTGGGTAAACTCAGGCTGTCTGTCCGCCCTCAAATCTTCATCTCTGAAACATTTGACGATCTGAAAATACCTGTCAAAACCACTCACCATCAGCAATTGCTTGAAAGTCTGTGGAGATTGAGGCAAAGCATAAAATTCTCCAGGGTTGACACGGCTTGGAACAACAAAATCCCTTGCCCCTTCAGGAGTGGATTTGATCAAAACAGGCGTTTCCACTTCGATAAAGTCCTGTCCATCCATATATTTTCTTGTCTCCTGCATCATGCGGTGCCTGAGTTGGAGTTTTTCCCTGACCACATTTCTTCTCAGGTCAAGATATCGGTATTTCATTCTCAATTCATCGCCGCCGTCTGTTTCGTCCTCGATGATGAAGGGAGGAACTTTGGATGGGTTCAAAATTTCAAGTGAATCAACTTTGATTTCAATATCCCCGGTACTCATTTTGTCATTTTTGGAAGTTCTTTCCAGAACAGTTCCTTTGGCTTGGACTACAAATTCCCTTCCTAAAGAGGCGGCTTTTTCAAGTAGCGATTTGTCAGAGGATCCCTCTTCAAAAATCAGTTGGGTAACGCCATATCGGTCTCTTAAGTCTACCCAAATCAATCCGCCTTTATTCCTGACCCGCTGCACCCAACCCGAAAGGGTTACTTTTTGATGTACATCTTGTATCCTTAATTCTCCGCAAGTATGTGTTCTAAGCATGATAATGAATGGTATTTTTTGAAGTGGACAAAGATAAACAAAGCTTGGGGACAATTCTAAAATGATCAAGAAGTTTGAAAAAACTTTTTATTTGGCAAAAAAACAGATGTTTGGTTGGATTTTCTACAATATCAGCGAGATGAAAAACAAAAAAATGGCATTTATATGAAATACCAAATTGTACTTCACGTTGATTAGTATAGTCAAAATATTAATTATGACTTGAAAAGTTGTAAATAATTTGGATTTTGAACCAAATTTAAATTTATTTGGGAGAGTACGATATTTCACCCCTCTAAACATGAACAAAAAATTAACTTTTACTATCTCGACTTTGCTGGTTTTTGGCACTGTGTACTATTTTAGTCAAAAGCAAAAAAATGAACCTGAGATTACCCAAGAAAAAATTGAATTGGTAGAACAGAAGAAAGAAGATCAGATTCTCTATGGTATCAATGTTAATGAATTGGATGTGGTAGAGGGCGTAGTCGGTAAGAACCAAACATTGTCAACTATTTTGGCTCCATTCAATGTCCCTTATCAAATCATTGACGAAATCGCCAGAAAATCGAAGGACATATTTGACGTTAGAAAGATTTCTTTTAACAAAAAATTTACCGTGCTCTCTTCCAAAGACACCGCATTGGCTCAATTTTTTATCTACGAACCCAATCCCGCTGAGTTTGTGGTTTTCAAATTGGATGAAGGTGAAGTGTACAAAGAAGAAAAACCTGTTGAATTCCGCAAAGTAGAAATCGGAGGAACCATCAGTAGCAATCTATATGTAAACATGACCGAAATAGGGATTGGTCCTGACTTGATTGACCAATTTGCCGATTTGTATGGTTGGGCGGTTGATTTTCAAAGGCTTCAAAAGGGTGACAAATTCAAGGTATCATATTCTGAAAAAGTAGTAGAAGGCACTGTGATAGGAATAGGAGATATCGAAGTGGCATATTTTGAGCATATGGGAGTTCCTTATCATGCTATTCCATTTGAACAAAATGGCGAAAGAACATTTTTCGATCAGGAAGGCAACAGTTTCAAAAAAGCATTTTTGAGAGATCCGCTTAAGTATTCAAGGATCAGTTCCAGGTATAACCTCAATAGGTTTCATCCCGTCCAAAAAAGATATAAAGCACACTTAGGAACTGATTATGCGGCCCCGACCGGTACAGAAATCAGGTCAGTTGGTGATGGTACAGTTTTAGAAGCCAGGTATACAGGGGCAAATGGAAATTTTGTAAAAATCAAACACAACGGAACTTACACCACACAGTATCTTCACATGTCCAAAATTGCAAAAGGAATGAAGCCTGGGTCAAGAGTTAAACAAGGTGAAGTAATCGGATATGTAGGGAGTACCGGATTGGCGACCGGACCGCATCTTTGTTTCAGATTTTGGAAAAACGGCAAACAGGAAGATTGGTTGAAAGAAAAAATTCCACCATCGGACCCAATTTCACAGGAAAACAGGATGGCATTTGAACAGGTAAAAATGGAAAAAATGAGACAGATAGCTGCTATACCTTATATTGATTCAAATCAAAAACTTGTTGCCAAAGTAAATCCTTGACCTTCGCCCTATTATAAAGATTTCACTATCCGGGAAGCTATGCCTTCCCGGTTTTTTTTTGATTTGAAGTGAAAGTTTAATTTTTTTTGGCTTCCTTTTTGATAATGGGGATCAATCATATTCATCTTTTCCCTCTGAAAAACGAAATGTGGTATTCTTATGATCGAATTTGAGAATATTTTCCAAATATAAAATCAGGTCGCATTGGGTTTAAATTTTGACAGAAAACAGAAAGAATAAAGGTATAAACAGGACCTAAGTCTCATATTATGGAATCAACATTCCAAAAGGAGGCAAAAAAAAGGACCTCCCAGAAGGAGGCCATTTTTACTTATCTATCTCGCAAGTTTAAAAAATAAAATCTTGAATTATTAATTACCCTTAAGGTGAAGTTCTGTACGCCTGTTTAACTGATGCATATTTTCAGTACAGGGTATTGTATTGCAGTCATTGATTGGTTGCGATTTTCCAAACCACTTGAATTCTATTCTATTGGATTCTACACCACGTTGGACCAGGTATTCTAAAACTGCTTTGGCTCTTCTTTCTGCCAGCTTCAGGTTATAATCTTCATTTCCTCTTTGGTCAGTATGGCCGGCAATATAAAGTTGAAGGTTTTTCAGTTTTTTCATCGTCAGTCCTACCTTTTCCAAATCTTTCTCATGCACGGCTCTGATGGTAGATTTGTCAAAGTCAAAGTAAACCACAGGAATCGAGTTCATTTCATTTTGAATTTCCTCAAACAGAGAGTTTTCGTCGCAAAGATCCTTCCCTAGCAAAGATGCTGGTAAATCATATTCTTTGTTTGAATCGCTGAATGCTTCCAAGACCAATTCACTTCTTCTATTCAATTGATGCTTCAACTCAGGACAAGGTATACCGTCACCACAATCATTGGTTAATTTTTCTTTACCATACCAATCAATTCTAACCCTGTTTTCAGGTATTCCAAATTGTGAAAGGTAATTTTTAACTGCTTCGGCACGCTTTTCACTCAATAACATGTTGTACTTGTCAGAAGCCCTGGAGTCCGTATGAGAGGCCACGGCTAAGTCAAGGAAGTCATATTTGGCCATCAGTTCTGCGATTTTGTTGAGAACCGGTTCTGCATCTTTCCTGATTTTAGCTTTGTCAAGATCATAGTACACGATATCCACCATGACAGGGAGATTATAAGGTATCTTGACAAGTTTATATTCTCTTTCCAAAACATCATCTTCCAAACCAATGGTAGAAAGTGTACTGTCATAGATGCTAAAATATCCTTTTTTACTGATTTTAAGATTAAAATTACTTTCAGGTTCTAAATCGGCCAAAATTTCACCCTTTTCATTTCTGATTGAGGTCATCATTTCCCCACCTTCTTTATTGACTAAAGCCGTATTGAATGACTCGCTGATGATCTTGTCATCACAATCGATTACCCTTGCAATCAATTTCTTGAACAGAACCTCTATCAGGTAAATGTCATCTAATCCCATTCCGCCAACTCTATCAGAACTCAGGTATCTTTTACCATCTTTGGTAACAATGTACCCAAAATCATCTCTGGGAGAATTGTAAGGCAATCCCATGTTTTGGATATTACTGAATCCAGAGGAGGAAATGTCTGCTTTGAAGATATCCATACCTCCCAAACCAGGATGTCCATTAGATGCAAAATAAAAAGTGGATCCATTAACAGATGGGTATCGTTCGTTTTTTGGAGTATTGATTTCTTTGCCAAGGTTAACAGGTTCACTAAAGTTAAGGTCCCCATCATAAGTGACATAATAGATATCAAAGCCGCCTACCCCTCCTTCCATGTCAGATACAAAGTAAATTCTTTGATTCTCCTCGTCTACAAAAGGATTCAAAACACCATATTCAGTGAAATTATTTAGAGGAAAGGGTTTAGAAGAAGATAATGTTCCATCCGATCCGATTATGCTGTAGAAAATTTCCGAATGAAGGGTAAATTCTCTGCTTCCTTTGATTTTATTGACATCTCTTATTACAGAATAGAAAACGATATTTTGGCTTTCCATCAAGCTTGGATCACTGATGTGGAGGGCTTCAGGGAGATCCGACACCAATTTTGAAAGTGTGCTGTCCTTATCAAATTTATAGATTCCAAAGAAAGACCTGTCATTAAAGCTGCTTTTTTCGGAATTGTAAAGATTACTTTTTGCATCCAACCGGATACCTTTTTTGTTTGTAGGGATAACACTACCTCTATCGCTTGAGAAGAACTTGGAGCCATTCTTATCTACTTGCAGTCCAAAATCGGACCCGTCGCTGTTGATTCCATTTGCTTGGACTAATTTGACATTGACCTTCTTTGAGGACATGCTTCTGATCAGATCAAAGTCCAACTCAGGAAAGTCACTCTCATCAAAGGAAGAGCCTTTAAGCATTCCGTCAATTTGGTCTGCTTTTCCGACTTTTATTGCAGCATTCAGGTATTTGGAATAATCCGACCTTTCAGCCTCTGGATTTGTGATTACTTTTTCCCACCAAGCAAAAGATTTATCATACTCTTGGATTTGGCTGTAAGCTTCTGCAGCATTTCTTGCTGTAGTTATTTTTGGATTTCTGTTATATGCCTGTTCGTATATTTCTGCTGCATGCTGGAAATTCTCCAAATCTTTTTGTTTATCTGCATAGCGCAAAAGTCTATTCTGTGCATTGGAATGGATCGGAGGAATTCCGACTAGTAAAATCAGGGAAATGAGGCAAAATATTCTTCTCATGATCAGAACCATCTTGGATTTTTCATTGTGACTTTCCTAGGGGATAAATAAAATCCAACAGAAAACTCATGAGAATTATTTCTGGAATTTTGTAGAGCATTTAATGTTTGATCATATGCATACCCGAATCTTACTTTATCTGTGGCAAAAACTTCAACTATAAATGCCACAGCGTTTCTTCTACTGATATCACTTTCAAGGTTGTCATTCCAGATATGAATATTTGTCCTGTAAGACGCCCCCAACCATAGCCGGTTCATGAAAAGGAACATCCCATTTAGGTCAAGGTTGGTCGGAGAACCTTTAACCTCTTTGATCAAAAAAGAAGGTTTGAATTCAATTGCATCTGTGATTGGGACCATTGCACCCGCAGTCAGGAAGAAATGTAAGTCGTGAAGAGAAAGAGAAATATCCTGTCTTTCCAAGGAATTCTTTCCAATCATATTGAAAGCACTTAATCCTGCATAGAATCTGGTATTGTGATAAAATAGACCCACGTTCATGTTTGGGCTATATAGGTTGTTGATTCCGGCAGGTATTTCCACGTCATCCTGATCGATTGGATTGAGCATGTTTCCGTCTAGTTGATATTCAGACACCCCAGCGCTTGCTCCAAGGGCAAGAAAAGATTCTTTGCCTGTTTGGATTCTGTAGGAATAAGTTAGTAATCCGGTGGTTGTCCTTGTAGGCCCGATCTGATCTGACAGCACTGATACACCAAATCCCATCATTCCTTCATTTGCACTCAAATCCGCTGTAATCGTAAATGTCCGTGGAGCTCCCTCAAGATTTACCCACTGATTCCTGTATGTACTTTGTATGTATCCTTGGTTTTTATATCCCGCATATCCTGGATTGATATGCAATCCATTGAAAATATATTGGCTGAACTGTGGCAGCTGCTGTCCATTTCCTGACTGAACAGCCAAGATGGCTAACAGTAGGGAGAGTCCAAATATTTTATGGTATCTTTTCATTTTCAGCGAGATTTACTTTTTGATAACCTGGATCCAACCTTTGAACTCGTGTACTTTACCTTCAGAATCTGTTCCTCTGAACACAAAGAAGTAAGTACCACCAACTATACCTTCTGCACTCCAATCATTGTCATAATTGCTGTTTTCATAAAGGTGATCACCAAATCTGTTGAGGATTACAATTTCCCTTTTTGCAAATTTTTGGGATCCTTTGATGACAAATCTGTCATTTTTCCCATCATTATTTGGCGTGATTACATTTGGGATAAAGAATAGATTGATTTCGTTTGAATCTTCTGCGGCATTGTTGTCAGGATTGGTATCATCTTCATCAGAAACCACCGTTACCCTGTTTACAATACTCAATGGACTTCCGTTGATCAATGCGTTGGCTTTTACCTTGACATGAATAGTCAATTTTGAATTGGCAGGGAAATAAGGAATGGTGTAGGTTAGCTTTGTTCCGGTCAAGTCTGTGGACACGTTGATGTCCGTGGATGTAGAAATAAAGCGAGAGCTTACATAGGTGATTCCGTTTGGAAGATCATCCACCACCACTACATTTGTTGCATCAAAGCTGCTTGAATTGGTTACATCAATTTGGTATTCGAATTCATCGCCTTCAAAAATTTCGGCATTGTTTGAAGTTTTTGTGATGCTCATGTCTACCTCTGAATTGACCAATCTGAAAGTCACAAAAGCTTCATCGCTGTTGGTTGGATTCAGGGATTCTGTCAGGATATACTTCAGTCTGTATTCCCTAGCTTCATTTACGCCGGGGATAAGGCTCAATTCACCATCTCCTGTAGTCAATAGACCGATGATGCCATCAAGTTCAACGAACTCAAAGTTGACATTATCAGGTGTTACGGGTTGTCCATTAAGCAAATCATTAGAAAGGATATTGCCCAATACACCGCCGAAATCCAAAGCATGTGTTCCAAATTCGTCATCGTTGGCAATAATCTCATTCTTGGATCCCACGATAGTTACCGAATCAGTTGAGTCTACCTCATCTCCATCAGAACCTGTAGTTGAAACCAAAACAGTATTTAGAATGGTACCTGATATAAGGTCTTCCACTTTTACAGTATATGTAGTTTGGAATGATACGGTCTGACCTGGAGATAAGCTTGGGATAATTTCATCCATTCCTGTTAGTGGATCCACCACAGAAATATTGGTTAAAGTTGTATTTCCGGTATTGGTAACTGTAATGGTATAGGAAATTATCTGGCCAACTTCATTGAATGTTTCAGTTTCTGTGGATTTACTTACTGCAATGGACTCTATCTTCTCAAAAACTTGAACATCATCGTCAGAAACTTCAATTTCATTTTCTGCAAAGTCACCTTTAACTGTAGCTACGTTTGTAAAAGAACCAAAGTCGATGTCCTCTTGGGTCAAAATATATTCAGCTGTGAATGTAGTACTGTCTGTAGCTCCTGGGGCTAAAATCTCAATAGGGCCTCCCACTACCGTTACTTTAGGATCTACAAGCGTAATATTGGTATAGTCTACATTTCCGGTATTGGTTACAG
This sequence comes from Aquiflexum gelatinilyticum, assembly GCF_024741135.1. GTDB lineage: Bacteria > Bacteroidota > Bacteroidia > Cytophagales > Cyclobacteriaceae > Cognataquiflexum > Cognataquiflexum gelatinilyticum. Next base: position 211,600 of record NZ_JANSUY010000013.1, on the reverse strand, counting down.
TGAAAGTGTATACAATTTTGTCTCCCGCATTTGTGATATTATTACCATCTTCATCGACCAATTTGCCTGACTTTTCGAATATTATAGAGCAAGTATTGACATTTACAGTTACCAAAACTCTTGGACCTGTACAGTCTGAGGATGAGCCTTCTGCAACCCAAATTTGAACTGTTCCAGTATCATTGGAATCAATCTGATATCCTTGCAATGCTTCTCCTCCTTCGGCTTGGGTAAAGAAAAACACATCATATTCACTTTCGCCACCAAGATTACTTGGATTGATCAAGGTATTTAGATTAGGAATTTCTTGTCCTTGGCAATAATTGTAAACAGCTCCCTCAGCCACAGTTGGGCTCGTGGTAACGATTGAAACTTCAATTTTAAATTCGAAAATACAATTGCTTGAATTCACAGGAATACCAAAGTAGGTACCACTTGTAGCCGGGAAAGGATTTGAAGCCGTGAATTCATTAGACTTGTTTGGATCTATGCCATCAAAGAATCTGATTCCTACAGGGAATGAAATAGCAATGCTGTTGAAAGGAATACCCTCTTCAGGATTGATATTGCAGAATGAGAAACTGTCAAACAAATCTACCTCTCCGCAATTTGAATTCGCCCATTCTGTGGCACCAACAATAGGGATAATAAGTGGAGTCTGGATGGGTTCACCTTCACAATCTCCGTCCAAAAAACCTTGGGTAAGTTGGATACCACTAAACTCACTTTGTGATATTTTTCCTTTTCCGGAAATTGAACCCCCAACAGAAATGAAAGCGTCACAATTAGGATTTGAAAGAATTAGACAATCTTCAGTCGCTTTTAACTTAAAGGTAATTCTTGCTAATATAGAATTGATATCTTCCAAAAGTGGCAATTCTCCCAACTCCCAAACAATTGAACCTGTGGCACCTAGGTTAGGATCAAAATATGGAGCCTTTACAGTGTTTGAGGTAAAGAAAACTTCAAAATCGGCATCAACAAAAGTTGAGGTAAATGGAATCGGTATAATCACTTTTCCATTTTCAATTTCTTCAGTACCTAGATTTCTGATATCTAACGTGTATTCAATTTCCTGACCCGGTTGAACAGTAGGATTTTCCGTTGCAGGTTCACCATTGATGGTAGCAATCTGATTTAAACCTTGTATATCCGGAACATAAGCATCCACTGAGAAAGCAATGGAGTAGATATTATAGGAATCATTTCTGGACCCATATCTAAAAACTGTAGAGGTCTGTCCATTTGCAATGATAGAATTATCTGGGTTTGGGACATTCCACATGGCTATATCAATACCTGTATTATTGTCAAATTGAGGATTTCTTGGGTTTGCAATTAAATTTCCATTATTGTCGCTTACTGGAGTGTAGATTGAAGAGTTGAAGAAATTGTTTGTTTCATTAAGGGCATGATTCAACCTCACCCACTCGGTATCTGCTGCATTTCGAATTTCAAGGTAATCACCAGTAAAACCTCTTTCACCCTCGCCGACCATAACTCCAAGTTTCAGATTTACTGGTCCGTTTGGGACCGCTTTAAATCCTTCTATTGCTAGGGTACCATCCACATGAGCAGGATCACCTATAGCTTTTAGGTAGGAGTATCCATCAAAAACAGTTACATCTCTCCAGTTCATTTTGGAGTTTTCATATACAACTACTATTCCCCAATGTCCGAAATATCCTACTCTACCACCGTTTCCTTCAGTAAGTGCCACGTTGGCAACAGTATATTCTCCAATACCTTGATTTTTAATATATTGTGTTATATCGGCATAACCAACATACATATCATCCAATTCACCGGCAGGATAGAGGATGTCATTTTCAGCAGCAGTGATTTCCTGGTAATCAGAAGATGAAGGACCTTTGATTCTAATTTTTCTTTTGTCAAGATTAACGGTTTTCACGATTTCAGGAATAAATACCCCATCAGCAGTTATTCTAGCAAAATTCTCTTCTGTTTGATAAGCGGCTACTTCTTCAGTTCTGGAGATAATTCTCTGCAATCTATCTATCTTCAAAGTAACTTCTCCATCAGTGATAGTGATTGGATCAAAGGTTACCGTTCTGATATTTCCGTCTGTACTTACAGTTTGATTGGAAAGGGTCGTCATTGGACCACTTGTTCCGATCCTGTATCTGGCAGGATTATTATTGTTATTGGAAAATTCAAATTGATAGGTATCCCCGCCTTTTTTCGAAGTAAAAGAAAAACGAGGGTATCGGTTGGTTTCACTTCCATTCCTTCCAACTGTCAAAGTATAAAAGGAAAAAGCTATAGGATTGGTGTGCATAGCAATTTGAACTTTGTTGCTGACAGTTACCGGAGCTCCGTTTTCTGTGCCTATGGCAACATCGAAATTCATTCCCAAATCTGGATTTGCCCTTCCAGACCAGTAAAGCCCTGCATAAATTATTTCGGAACAATTTGGGTCAGCATTGTTTTCTCTTGAAAAAACCAAAGTTGAAGATGAGGAATTTACAGTATTTTGATTGTTGTCAACATCAACATAGATCATTTGGTTGTTTGAATTGTTGACTTCATTTTGGTCTAAAAGAGTTAAATTGGTATTACCAATAATGGTAAAATCACCCCTGAGTTTGAATATGTTGTTTTCAGGTGCCGGATTTCCTACTCTATGTTTGAATGGAACCCTATTGTCAGTCTGAGCTGAAATCTTTCCCGAGAAAACGCCTGTCAACAAGATCAAAAACAAGTTGGTCAAGAGCGCTTTTTTGAATGAATATTGGAAAAATGCTTTCATGGTTTTTCTGTTTTAAGATTAAAAATTAGAATTGACTTGGAATAAAAGAATGACATCGCCTTCTTCATTTCCGGTTACCATCTTTTCGACCTCTTCAGATGTCAATGGCACTTCAGAGTTGATAAGAATGTAGACGAGATTTGAAAAACCTTCCAATTCACTGATATTAATTCTTAAAGCGGACTTTTCCGATTCATGGTTCAAGTTGATCTGCAAAAGCTTGACAGTTCGAAAAATATTGTTTCCTGACTTTAAAGACGAAAGGGAATTTGTGTTTGAAGAAACTTTTTGAGGAAAACCCTCTCCGATAAGTTGTGTCTTTGAATCAGTTAGAATAACTGTAGCAACATTATCATACACAAGACTCTTTAACAAATCTGTGTTATTCTCTCCTTCTTGTTTCATGAATTCTTCAAGCAAAAGTGCTTTTTGAGCATGAACTTGAGTAAACGACAAGAGGATTAGTGTAAAAACCAAAAACAAACAGCTACGGTTTTCTTTCTTGGAGATTGTAAATAATGTAATCATAGCGAGATATTAAAGTAAACAAAATGGGTAGGCAGTTGAGATAGATAAAGCCTGAATTATGCGAAATGGGTGACAAGGGTGTTGTTATTACCATTTAACTGCTGTAAAAATACAATTATTTGATTTTCATTTCCTAATGATTTTCAATAAATATTTTATAAAATGCATTTTTATGCATTTATATGTTTACTAAACGCTTAAATTTCTGTTAGTCATTAAAAATTGAAAAATAAAAAAGGGGTGATCAACCCCTTTTCCTTTTTGTCTTTTTTTCATCTTTCAATTGCTGAAGGTATTTTTTTATAATCTCCAGCCTCTGATTGTCTCCCAAACTGAATTGAGGAACAATCCTTTCCAAGCTCCATTGCATAATCATTGTTTATTTTGGCTTATTTTACGTAGCCAAAAAAGATTTGTTTTTTCGGATTCGTTCTCTGAAATTGATAGATATTAAAGCCAAGGACCATGCAACAAACCCAAGAACTTGAATTAATAGATTCCCGGCTAGAGGATATTTTCTTGATTCAAAAGCAACAGGCGATTAAGCTTCGGAATAGCACTGCTTCACAGCGGATTGCACTTTTGAAAAGATTACTTGAATGGATCAATAAAAATCAGGAAGATATCCGAAAAGCTGTCCATGCCGATTACCAAAAGCCTTATCCGGAAATTGATGTGACGGAGATTTTTCCTGTATTGATTGAAATCAACCATGCAATCAAGCATCTTGAACATTGGATGAAACCGAAAAAAGTGGGAACTCCCTTGATTTTCCTTGGTACAAAAGCATACGTTCAATATGAACCAAAAGGAGTAAGCTTGATCATTGCTCCTTGGAATTATGCTTTCAACCTAGCTGTAGGTCCTTTGGTATCAGCGGTTGCGGCAGGATGCCCTGTCATCATCAAACCTTCTGAGATGACGCCCCATACATCTGCTTTGCTAAGAAGAATGATGGCCGAAATCTTTGATACACATACAGTGGAAGTCATCGAAGGGGGTGTGGAAATCTCACAGATGCTTTTGTCTAAGCCATTCGACCATATATTTTTTACCGGAAGCCCGGCAGTAGGCAAAATAGTAATGAAAGCTGCCGCTGAACACCTGACATCAGTCACATTAGAATTGGGGGGAAAATCACCTGTTTTGATTTTGGATGATGCCGACCTTAAGGATACTGCTGATAAAATCACGGCTACCAAATTCCTCAATTGTGGGCAGACCTGCATAGCCCCGGATTATATTTTGATCCCTGAGAGGTTGAAAGATGCCTTTGTCGAAGAAATGAAAAAAAGCATTGAAAAAATGTATGGCTCCAATAAAAATGGAATTGAGGGTTCAAAGGACTATTCCAGAATTGTGAATGAAAGCCATTTTAAAAGGATACAGCATATTCTTTCCGATGCCAATTTGAAAGGAGCAAAAATCGAATTTGGTGGTAACTCAAACGGTCAGGAAAACTACATTGAACCCACCATTCTTTCCCATGTCACTTGGGAAATGAAAGTCCTCCAAGAGGAAATCTTTGGACCGATTCTTCCCGTGGTGACTTATGACAATCTAGATGGCGCGATCATGATAGTCAACCAACAACCCAAGCCCTTGGCTTTTTATGTGTTCTCCAAGAATTACAAAAAAATCAATGCCATTTTCAATGAGACTTCCTCAGGGGCGGCATTAGCCAATGACTGTGCCGTACATTTTCTTCACCGGGAACTTCCTTTTGGCGGTGTCAATAACAGCGGCCTTGGCAAATCTCACGGACATTTTGGGTTCTTGGCATTCAGCAATGAAAAAGCCGTCCTGAAGCAGCGAGTAGGTTCAGCTGCTGTCAATCCCTTGTTTCCTCCTTTTACTTTGGTCAAAAAGAAACTGGTCAAAGGAATCCTGAAATGGCTTTGATTGAATATGACAAATCCTAAAATCCTGTATTTTGAAAAATAGAATTTCGATCTCCATTATCCTTATATATATGATGTCACAATCACTCGCCTTTGGACAATCAAGACCCCGTGACCTAGGGATACGTATTGGAGTGATGCAATCCGGTCCACAAAACGCCATCACAGATGTGGCAGGGGTGAAAGTCGGAGAAACCACACTAATCAATGGAGAAAATGTAAGAACAGGCGTGACAGCAATTATTCCACATCAAGGCAATCTCTTTCAATCAAAAGTTCCTGCAGCTGTATTTGTGGGAAATGGATTTGGCAAACTTGCAGGAACTACCCAAATCGAAGAATTGGGAAATATTGAATCCCCCATCATCCTGACCAATACCTTGGGTGTAGCAGCAGGGATCGAAGGAGTGGTAGCATATACTTTGTCGCAACCCGGAAATGAAAATGTACAATCGGTGAATGCAGTCGTCGGGGAGACCAATGATGGATACCTTAATGATATACGAGGACGACATGTGAAAACGGAAGATGTGCTTGCAGCCATTACAAATGCCAAAGAAGATAAAGTTTTGGAGGGAAATGTCGGAGCAGGAACAGGTACGGTATGTTTTGGATTCAAGGGCGGGATCGGAACTTCCTCTCGGAAATTGCCCGAATCATTGGGTGGATACACGGTTGGGGTTTTGGTGCAAACCAATTTCGGTGGGGTTTTGCAGATTGACGGGGTTCCGATAGGGGTGGAATTAGGCAAATACAGTTTTATGGACCATATGTCTTCTGTTGACGGATCCTACATGATCGTCGTGGCAACCGATGCACCTGTCAATGAAAGGAACCTGAAAAGAATCGCACAAAGGGCCATGATGGGATTAGCCAAAACAGGAGGAATCGCCTCCAATGGTTCGGGAGATTATGTGATTGCTTTTTCCAATTATCCCGGCAACTTGATTTCTCATAATTCCCCATCCCTTGAACTCCAAAAACCCACTTACTTGCAAAATGATGACATGAGTGCACTTTTTCTAGCCACCATCGAAGCAACAGAAGAAGCTATCATCAATTCACTTTTTGCAGCGGAAGATATGATCGGAAAAGAGGGGAGAGAAGTAAAGGCTTTGCCAAAAGAAGAGGTTTTAGAGATTATGAAGGGATATAGAAAAATAGAATAAACCAAAGTGTTTTCCCAGTTTAAATTTTTTCATTTTAAATCAGATTGTTTAATTATCCAAGTTTCAGATTTATAAAAATTGTCCATGGTATCTTCAGCATGTAAGTTTAATTTTAACCCAATTAATCGGGAATAGGGAATATTATTAAGTAATCTTAGTTCCTTACTTTCTTCAATAATTTTTTCTGGCAGAATATAGGGATCAGATATATTATATTTCCTTGTTGTTGAATCAATTATAATATCACTCTCTAATAATTTGATTTTATAAAATTTTAGTTTGATTGGTTTAGCAGAATGATTTTTGATTTGAACATTAAAAAGAAGGAAATTTAAAATTTCTTCATGTTTAAATTTTCTGAATAAACTATTTGGCCAAACTTTCAAAATAATTTTTCTTTCTTCCTTTTTCAATTCTCTTTCCTCTGCTCTTTTTGAGATTTCATAAGAATCTTTGCTAATCTTATTTGCTCTTTTTGCTATCAAAGCTGAAATTAATGAAACTGCAATTGCAATAATGGATAACCAGTCTGAATATTTCATTTTCGAATTTAATTAATTTTGATTAACCAATCTTGGTATAAATAAATCTTCTCTATCGAATTCCATTCCTTTTTTAGTATAATTCGCCCTTACAATCTATCTAAGTTTTCCAAGTACTTTTCTGCCTGCTCCAGGATTTTCGATTTGTCTTTCATCTTTTCCCAGGTCTTGTAGGCCATTCCTATTCTTGGGTTCTTGGCTAATTTGTCTTCATTTCTATTGTAGAAATGCCAATAGAGGCTGTTGAATGGACATGCGTTTTCTCCTGTTTTGAGATTTTTGTCATAATGGCATCCCTTACAGTAGTCACTCATTTTGTCTATGTAATTGGCAGAGGAAACATAAGGCTTGGTACCCACGATACCTCCATCTGCAAACTGACTCATGCCTCGCGTATTGGTGATTTCTACCCATTCGATAGCATCAATATAGATCCCCAAATACCACCGATCCACCTCATCAGGATCTATTCCTGCTAATAGGGCAAAGTTTCCAGTTACCATCAATCTTTGGATATGGTGTGCATAAGACTTTTCTAAAGACTGTCCGATGCTATGTCTCATACAATTCATTTTGGTCTTACCTGTCCAATAGAATTCAGGCAGTTTTCTTTCGTGCCCAAAGAAATTCAAAGTCGCATATTCAGGCATTTTGGCCCAATAGACTCCGCGCATATATTCCCGCCAACCGATAATTTGCCGGATAAATCCTTCGACTTGGGCAATGTTGATCCTGTCCTGATTTGCAAACCAATACTGCTCTACTTTTTCCACCACTTCAAGCGGGGAAAGCATTTTGGTATTCAAACTGAAACTGAGCCTGCTATGAAATAAAAATGCATCTCCCGTATATATTGAGTCTTGGTATTCGCCAAAACTGTCCAAGAGTTTTTCACAGAAATAATCGAGAACTTGAAGGCTTTCCTCTCTAGTAACAGGCCATTCAAAGTTTTTCTCATCTATAGAACCGATCGTCTCCACCTCCATGGTATGGATTACTCCGACAATTTCACTTGCATTTTTTGGAAATACCTTGGGCGCTATGAGAAGCAAGGGATCACGGAATTTGTTGCGGTTGTCTTGGTCGTAGTTCCATTTTCCCGTCAAAGGCTCTTTTCCATCCATAAGGACATCATACTTTTTCCTCATTTCCCGGTAAAAAGTCTCCATCAAAAATGTCTTTTTCCCCTTGAAGAATTCTGTCAAAAATTCTCTTGAGGTTAAAAAATGTTCCGAATCAAAATGCCGGGAGGGAATCGAAAGGGATTTGCAGAAATCTGCCAACTGCCGATCAAGCCGATATTCATCCGGCAATAAATATTCAAATCTGTTGAAATTTTCCTTTTCTATCAGAAATGAAAGATTTCCAGTAAGACTTTGAGTATTATCAGGATGGTCAAGATTTAAATATGCGACTTGATGACCTTGGTTTTGAAGGGAATTTGCAAAATTTCTCATGGCTAAAAAGAATCCGACCACTTTTTGGATATGGTGGCGGACATAGCCTGTTTCTTGTTTGATTTCCATCATGACATAGGTCATGTCAGGATTTGTTTTTTCAAACCAAGAATGCTGAATATTGAGTTGATCGCCTAAGATCAGGCGTAGCGTTTTAGACATAAATGATGCATGGAATGATTACCATACACCGTTTGCCAACATTTTGTTTTCTCTAATAAGTGAAACGGTACCAGCTTTTTCGATCATTTCACCGTTCGGAGTCTGAAAGCTGACTTTGTACACGTAATTGCCGCTTGGCAATAATTGACCATTCAAAGTTCCATTCCATCCTTCATTGCTTTTAGAACCATTCGAAAAAATCATTTCTCCCCATTTATTAAAAATATACATTCTGTATCCGCTTATTCCTTTTGTTTCAGGCTTGAACACATCATTTAATCCATCACTATTCGGAGTAAAAGCATTCGGCATCATCAGGTATTCGCTGACTTCATTTACTTTTACTTCCTCTTTCTGAACAGAAGAGCAACCATATATATCATACGCTTTTAAAACCACCTCAAATTCTCCGGGCATCTTAAACACATGGATTGGGTCTTTTTCCAATGAAAAAGTACCATCACCAAAACTCCACTCCCATGCGATGAATTCCTCTGAAATTTTACTTTCAAATTTCAATTGGTCATCTACCAATATTTCATCTTCTGTGTTCAATTTCACTTTTTTGACATCAAAACCAAGCCTGTCTTTAGCAGCGATATTGCTGTAGTCGACAAAAATCCTCTCAGTGATCTTGCATCCATTCGCGTCAGTCACTTCCACAGAAAGTTCTCTCTCTGTCAAAAATTCAATTTCCTGAGTGTTTTTATCAAGGTTCAACCATTTGATTTGATAAGGGGCTTTTCCGCCTTTAATGCTTACCCAAGCCACTCCTTTGGCAGCATTGGTCTCACAGTTTACATCTACTGTTGTTTCTATTTTTGCAGAAAGTTTTTCAGGTCCCGAGACAGTAAAAATTTTTGTAATCTCGCAGCCTATCGAATCTGTGATTTTGACAATGTATTCACCTGTTGTCAGATTTTCAAGGTCTTTTTCTTTGGAACCATTGTTCCATAAAAATGTATAAGGGGCGATTCCCCCTTGGATATCTAGCGATATTTTACCTGTTTCTGCATCAGCACATAACAAGACCTCTGAAATTTCAGCAATGACAGTCATAGGTTCGGAGGCTTTTACAGTATAGGTTTTGGAAATGGTACATCCATTTGCATCAGTAACTTTCAAAGCATATTCTCCTGCTTCCAAGTCGGTGATTTTATCTGAGGTATTTCCATTAGACCAAAGGTATTGAAAAGGTGCTTTTCCTCCGGAAGCGGTAACTTTGATGGCGCCTAAAGGCTCATTGGAGCAGGATATGTTTTCAATTTCTTCTTCTAGCTGAATAGCTTCAGTAATGGAATTGATTTCAAAGTAAATCGTCTGATGACAGTTGAATTGGTCAGAGACTTTTACAAAATAAGTGCCTGATTGAAGGTCTTCTGCATGAAGTGTATTTGTCAGGCCGTGACTCCATTCGATTTTATAGGGTTCACCCCTTCCCATTTTGATGTTAATCTTGGCTTCTCCATTGGAATTATTACAGGTTACATGTTTGGTTTCAGCCATCTCGATGATCAAAGGAAAAGGAGGCTGAACCACTATTTTCTCTTTGATCTCATGACCTGCATTGTCTTTAATCCAAACGGTATATGTCCCGGAAAGTAAACTGTACCTGTTTTGTACAGTCTGCAAATTATTCCAGACAAAAGTATACGGGGGAACACCGCCGGAAACATCAAGTAGGATGTGGCCTCTATCGGCATGAGAACAGAGTGCCAATTGACCGCTCACTGTTACAGACATATCACCGGGATCTGGAGTCCCACTCTGGTCCATAACTCTGAACACATTACCATCCAAGGTGACTGGTCTCCTGATCTTGCTGTACAAATGCTCGAGATAGATCCCTTGAGAAAGAGCAAAATGACCCAAGCCCTGAAAAAAAATCAGGAAAATCAGGGTTTTGAAGAGTCTTCTTTGCCAGTTCATGACGTACTATTTTTGACCTTTACAGCGCTCTTTGACCATGGGATTCTGTGGTTGAAAAGCAAAAATCTGTCTTTGGTAAATAGAAATATTATTTTATGTTATTTGAATAAAACAAAATGATATTTCTGTCTTTGGGTGATTGGATTTAATAAAAGAAATTTTATGCTAAAAAACCAATAAACCGAATCCCAACTTTAGTAATCAAAAGTTCCTTCAATCGGCTTTTTTACAATCAATTTCAAAAACTTAAAGAAGACCTGCTTTTTTTGCGATATGAAGTGAAATAAAAAAGTTTATAAAAACCTGAAAAAATTAAACCCCAAGCTCCTAAAAATTGAAAAACCCGACTTTTTTTAGTCGGGCTTCTATTTTGAATCGGGTTTTGTTACAATCCAATATCGAGCTGATGTCTCAGGATATCTTCAAAGGTTTCCCTTTCTCTGATAAGATTTGCTTTGCTATTTAGGATCAATACCTCAGCAGGACGGAGTCTTGAATTATAATTGGAAGCCATGCTATATCCATATGCGCCGGCGTTTTTGATTGCCAAAATATCCCCTTCTTGTACCTCTTTAAGTTTTCTGTCTGCTGCGATGGTATCTGTCTCACAGATGTAGCCGACGATGGTATAGATCCTTTCGGGTCCGTCGAGTTTTGAAATATTGATTACTCCATGATAGGCATCATACATCATTGGTCGGATCAGATGATTTAGCCCCGTATCTACTCCGACAAAAGTGGAGGCAGGTGTTGGCTTGACCACATTGACTTTTGCCAAAAGATAGCCTGATTCGGATACGAGAAATTTCCCGGGTTCAAACCAGATCTCCAAATCAGTTCCATATTCTTTGCAGAATACTTTGAAGGCCTGAGAAACTTTGGCACCGACTTCCTCTATATCTGTGGAAATATCATCCGGTTTGTAAGCTACTTTGAAACCGCCACCAAAATCAAGGAATTTCAATCCTTTAAATTCTCTTGCAGCATCAAAAACAATATTGGCTCCCCTAAGGAAAACTTCAGCGTCCAAAATATCTGATCCGGTGTGGATATGAAGACCAATAACATGGAGGTTATGTGCTTCCACAACTTTGAGTACATGCTTCAACTGAAGAATGGAAATGCCAAATTTGCTGTCTATATGACCCACCGATATTTTCGCATTTCCGCCTGCAAGAATATGTGGATTGAGTCGGATGCAAATCGGAACTTTATTTCCAAAGTATGTGCCGAAATGCTCCAACATCGGAATATTGTCAATGTTGATCATTACGCCTAGGGCGACTGCCTCTTGTATTTCTTCAAAAGAGACACTGTTAGGGGTATACATGATCTCATGCGGTTCAAAACCGGCATATTGACAGAGTTTGACTTCCTCTATGGAGACGGCATCCACTCCCGTTCCGGCTTTTTTCATCAATTTCAGGATATTGATATTGGAAAGTGCTTTGGTGGCATATTTGATTTTGAGGTTGACTCCTGAAAATGATTTTTGCAAAAGCTTGACTTTTTCAAGGATTTTCTCTCCGTCATACACATATAGTGGTGTGCCATATTCTTGTGCCAAATCGATCAAAGAAACTCCCTGAATCTGAAATTGCTGGTCTTTTACTTCCATTTAACTAATATTAAGCCCCAAAGATAAGGATAGAACTACAATAAAAAAGATTGAAAATTGGCTCCTTTAATCTTCTTTGATTGAAATCCGTTTGGTAATTTCCAGAGTTAAATTATGTTAAGCCCATCCCTTCCCACCCAATAAGGCATAAATTTGCAGCATGTCGAGTTCTCAGATGAAACTGATTATTATATTGATGTCCATCTCTAGCCTTGGTCTGGTGGGCTTCCAATACTATTGGATCAGGAATGCACTCCGTATCAATGAGGAAAGATTTGAGCAGGCAGTCTACCAATCATTGGCCGCTACGGTCAATCAAATGGAAAAAGGAGAGACAAGCGATATATTTTTAAGTTACCTCGCCAAAGACACATTGCTGCAACAATCCCTCACCCAAAAGATCGAACCTATTGTGGTGCAGGTAAGGCAAAGGCCTAATTCCCGGAGAAGACCTTCCGTAATGGATACTTTGCTGCAACAGCCGATTCCACAGATCAGCCAAAGCTTCAAAAGGTTGATTGAGGCTAGGGGATTGGATATTTCCATCATGACAGATTTGGATAATTTCTTTACAAACCTCACTCCTGAGATTGCCTCTTCCATGTTTACACCTGATGAGATGGAAATACTCCTGCAGGAGAGGGAGCGACAGTTTCAATACCTCAATCAAAACGAGAAAATTTTCAGAAGCCGGTACGGGATTGTCCGTGACGGTGAATTTGAAGAAGAATACAACATTCCTGTAGATGCTTTGGAAAAAATCCGAAGCGCAAACCTGAAGATTGATTTTATGAACAGGGCTTGGGAAGAATTGATCGGTGAAAAGGACATTCTTGCCAGGATGGATACCGGACAGGTAAGGATGTTAGTCAAAAATAACCTGAAAGAAAAAGGAATAGAACAGTCGTTTGAATTGGGGATTCTTGACAACAATGGGAAATTTTTACCTATTACCAATTCAGCTGATTCATTCTCACTGATGAGCTCAAGGATGCAGGCAAGATTGTTTCCAAGTGACATCATCTCTCAAGAAAATTACCTTTTAGTCAATTTCCCTAACAAAAGGGCTTATGTCTTTCGACAAATCTGGCTTCCGGTACTCAGTTCAATCTTGTTTATTGGTGTGGTGATTTTCTGTTTTGTATATGCCATAAGGGTGATCATCAGACAAAAAAATCTTTCTGAAATCAAGAATGATTTCATCAACAACATGACCCATGAATTCAAGACCCCAATTGCGACGGTCAGTCTTGCTGTGGAAGCTTTGCAGGATCCGGATCTGTTGAATCAGGAATCCTTCCGCAAGAGATACCTGAGCATCATAAAGGATGAAAACAAAAGATTGGGAGGACAGGTCGAAAAAGTCTTGCAGGCAGCCACTTTGGAAAAAAAGGAATTCAGTCTGAAATTGGAATATGTCAACTTGATTGATTTACTGGAAGATGCCAAATCCCAATTTGAATTGCAGGTTGAAAATAAAGGAGGTAAAATCACGCTTGAAAATGAAATTGGTGACCCATATATGATGTCTGATGCATTTCATTTGGCACACATCTTCAATAACCTTCTCGATAACGCCAACAAGTACTCCAAAGAAAGTCCTATCATCCATATCAAAGTTTGGGATCAAAATGGATATGCCTTTGTTTCCATTCAGGACAATGGTATAGGCATGTCCAAAGAAGTGACAAAGAAAATTTTTGACAAGTTTTATAGGGTTCCCACAGGCAATGTACACGATGTAAAAGGCTTTGGATTAGGATTATCTTATGTCAAAACCATCATAGAAGCCCACAAGGGTGAAATCACAGTAAACAGTGAACCAGGAAAAGGAAGTATATTTACCATCAAACTCCCCAAGACACCATGAGCAAACCAAAACTATTAGTAGTAGAAGATGATCCGAATCTAGGGGATATCCTACAGGAATACCTTACCATGAAGGGCTATGAAACCACCCTTTGCCGTGACGGAGAGGAAGGATGGTCCAAGTTCAAAAAGGACAAATACAGCATGGCCATCCTGGATATCATGATGCCAAAGAAAGACGGCTTTACCCTAGGCAAAGAAATCAAGAAAGTACAGGAAGACTTGCCTATAATCTACCTGACAGCAAAAAATCTCAAAGAAGACATCATTGAAGGTCTCAAAATCGGTGCGGATGATTATATCACCAAACCTTTTAGCATGGAGGAATTGCTACTCCGCATTGGGGCTATCCTAAGGAGAACGCAAAAACAGGAAGAAGTGACGACTTTGAAGCAATACCGTTTTGGGGAATTTGAACTTCACTATGATGAGCAATACATCAAGGGGCCATCAGGTGTCCACAAACTTACCTCCAAAGAGAATGAACTGATCAGGCTTTTAGCTTCAGAAATCAACAAACTGGTAAACAGAAGCCATGCCCTGAAGCAGATTTGGGGAGATGATTCTTATTTCAATGCGCGAAGCATGGATGTATACCTCAGCAAAATCAGGAAAATCCTCAAAGACGATCCCAAAGTACAGATCATTACGATCCACGGAGAAGGTTTTAAAATGGTGGTAACAGACTAAAAATGATCAAAAAAATCAACAATCAAATTATTGCAATGGGCTTCCTCTTGGGGACAGCCCTTTTTTCTTGTGGTGAAAAAAAGCAGGAAACCATTGCGCCTTCTGTTGAAATAGTGGAAGAATTTTCCTCTGTAAATGCCCATATCGAAGAACCGTATCTTTTCACTTCTCTCAAAGGCGAAACCTATCTTTCTTGGATAGAAAAATCTGATTCCATCAATATTTTTAAATTCTCCAAGTTGGAAGGGGATACCTTTTCCCTCGAAACCACCATTGCCCATGGAACAGATTGGTTTGTAAACTGGGCGGATTATCCACAGATGTCAGCTTTTGCAGACGGGACGTTGGTCGCTGCATTCTTGCAGAAAAGCGGAGAAGGAACCTTTGCATATGATGTCCGGATCACTATTTCCAAAGATGGGAAGCAATGGTCCGAACCCTTTGTCCTCCACGATGACAAGACCCAAACAGAACATGGCTTTGTTTCCATGGTTCCTTGGGGAGAAAATATGCTCGTCAGTTGGTTGGATGGGAGGAATACCGGAGGTGGAGGCCACGACCATAGCCATGACCACGGTCACCATGGTCAGATGACGGTCAGGGCAGCAGTATTGGATACTGATGGGAATAAAATAGACGAATGGGAATTGGACAACAGGGTTTGTGATTGCTGTCAGACGACCGCGACGATGACCGAGGAAGGTCCCGTGGTGATCTTCAGAGACAGGTCCGAAACAGAAATCAGGGATTTGGGAATTGCAAAATTTGAAAACGGAAATTGGAAGGAAACGGCACCGGTTTATATGGATTTGTGGGAAATAGCCGCCTGTCCCGTCAACGGCCCTAGAGTCTCTGCCTTGGGAAATCAGGTTGCTGTGGCTTGGTACACAGGTGCAAAGGACAATCCTGAAGTGAAAGTTTCCTTTTCCGAGGACAATGGAAAGTCCTTTGAAACGCCTACCAAAATCGACCTGGGGCAAACCCTTGGACGGGTGGACATTGAAATGATAGCCCAAGACAAAGCGATGGTATGTTGGATGGAAGAGGGAAAGATTCTTGTCAGGTCAGTAGATTCCTCCGGAAAATTGGGCAATCCTATCCAAGTGGCTACCTCATCCGACAAAAGAAGCAGTGGTTTTCCCCAAATGACCAATAACGGAAATTCCCTTTGGTTTGCTTGGACGGATGATTCCGGGGATTTAAAGAGGGTTAAGGTTGCGAAAATGGAGGATATTTGATGGCTTGATGTCCGATTCAATCTATGACGTCACTCTGAGTGTAGCGAAGAGTCTTTTTTATTTAGGGATCTTTCTCCCGTACAGCTGTCGGGATCGTACCTCTGATACAAGATGACGCTACACCAATCGTCATTCCCCAATTTCTTTAATCTTACGTCTTACGTCTTATGTCTCGATTCTCGTCTCTTGCTTCTTATCCCCCTGCCAATCTCACGTCTCATATCTCTTGTCTCACGTCTTATTGATGGTGATAAGGTTCATTCTTCAGGATCGTAAAAGCCCGATACAGTTGTTCCACAAAAAATACCCTGACCATTTGGTGGGAAAAGGTCATTTTGGAAAGGGAGATTTTGCCGTTTGCCCTTTGGTACACTTCAGCTGAAAATCCATAAGGGCCGCCGATGACGAAGATCAATTGCTTCAAACCTGTATTCATTTTCTTTTGGAGGTATTCCGAAAAATCCACTGACGAATATTGCTTTCCCTGTTCATCGAGCAGCACCAACTCATCTGAAGTCTGGACTTTTTTCAGGATCAGTTCTCCTTCTTTTTCCTTTTGGGAAGCTTCACTGAGATTTTTGGAGTTTTTTAGATCGGGTATGATTTCCAACTCGAACTTGATATAAAAACCCAAGCGCTTGCTATATTCCTCCACAAGGGACTGAATGGCTGCATGGTCTGTTTTGCCGACGGCGATAAGTCTGATCTGCATCCTGCAAAATAATTAAAGCTTAACCGAATAATCTGAATTTTGGAAATAATTGTGATGAAGGATTTGTGTTAAGGTGGAAGGGCAGGTTGGATAATTGGAAAGCTAATGAAAAATCAGATTCTCATCTCCTGCTTTTCCATTAGAACAATACTTTCCCAAACCCCACTTCAGAATTTTTCTGCGCCAGTCAGCGCAATCTGCGGGAGCTACGATTTGATACCGTCCAAATAAATCATTTCTATAAACAGCCATTTTTTGTAAACAAACGGTCGTATGCCGTACGTCAAAATCTCTTAACATAATTTCACAAGTATTTGAAAAACAATAGGATAGGCTTTGGACTTTATATTGCCTAACCAAAACTATTGTTACCATGAAAAAATTATTTGCCATTGCGATGTTGTTCACATTCTTTTTAACTTCATCCTTCACATTGAACAAAAATGCCACTTTGAACCCGGAAGCAGATATCGTTGATCTTGCGGTTCAGACCGAATTCCTTTCCACCTTGGTAGCCGCTGTCAAAGCCGGTGACTTGGTCGGTGTCCTGAAGGGTGATGGCCCTTTTACAGTTTTTGCTCCTACAAATGAGGCTTTCGCTAAACTTCCTGCGGGAACAGTGGAAAATCTTTTGAAGCCTGAAAACAAAGCCCAATTGGTTGCGGTATTGACTTACCACGTAGTTCCGGGAAAAGTCTATTCCAAAGACCTCAAAAACGGAATGAAGGCTAAAACTGCCCAAGGTTCTGAAGTAACCATCACTTTGAAAGACGGAAAGGCCATGGTTAACAATGCCACTGTAACGACAGCTGACATCGAAGCTTCCAATGGTGTGGTTCACGTGATTGACACGGTGATCCTTCCGAAAATGTAACAAGTCAACTGACCACGGTCGACAGACGACAGCCACTTTAATTGAAATCAATTCTTCAAATCCAAAGTGGCAGATTTTAAAAATCAAGACAAAAAAGGCCTGATTCAAACCTAATCAGGCCTTTTCGTTTTACTATTTATTTATCTTTTTTTCTTGATTCAAATCATATGAATCCAAGTTCTGAGTGCAGATGAAGGGGCCATGGACAGTGGACTGTGGTCTGTGGTCTATTTACTTTTTCCCTTCCGCTGTTGCTATTTTTCCTGAAGATTGTTCAGGCAGATATCCTTTTCTTCTAAGAATTGCCTCCATAAATTTCCTTTCATTCTCCGTGTTGAAAATTTTGAAAGGAAGGTATATGAATTGGGCTTTGGACATGGTCAGGATATAGGCTTCTTTGGTCAGGTCCACTTTTTTGATCAGATCCCATTTGATGGGCATTCCCTGTTGGACATTGAGCTTCATCAATATCTGCCTACTGTCAATCTCGTAGGACATTTTTTCAAAGATGACCTTGTTCTGTTCCATTTGGGTGACGCCTGCAAATTGGATAACCCAAAAAAGCCAATATAAGGCATAAGCCAAAATGGCCATGCTGATCCACCACCAAGAGGCAATCCAAAAATAACCGCAACCTATAGCAATGGCGATCAGCACCACCCACCATTGTTCTTTGAGGATATTGGTCAATCCCAACTTGATATAGGTTCCTGTTTCTAATTGATATTTTTTTGTTTTGACTATCATTACTTCATTTTTTTCGTGCGCAAATATCTAATGATATCCCTTATTTCACAAGCTAAACAAGAAACCAATTCATTTTTTTAAAAATTCTTAAATCAATATTGTCTTTGATGAGTTAATTGATTGACTTCTACATGGTTTTGTAGTAAATTGATTCAAATTTCATTGCATATGAGTAGCTTGATAGTTGATTTGGTCTTATGTGGAGTTGCCTATGTGGTACTGATTTATTTTGTAGCGACCATGACCAAGTCAAATTTGGGGCGAAATTCAGACAGCAGTGATGATGGAGATGGTGGTGTTGAGGATTTTACCCCTCCTAAAATTGACTTGCCTCCCGGCGTAATTTGGCCAACTGATTCACCCACAAAAAAATCCCCCCGGGAACCTCTAGAAGTTTGATCAGTTGCATTTGTCGCAGACTCCCTGGATCAAAAGACTTACTTCTTTATTGATATATCCTTTGGGAAGAGTGATTTTTGGCAAACTCACTTCTTCTATACAAATGGTCCTCCCGCATTTTTCGCATTTGAAATGAACGTGTTCGTGGTCATGACTTTGTTCACCGGCATGTGAATGTGAACACAAAGCATATTTGGTGGCGCCGCTGTCATCAAGGACTTTATGGACGAGGTCATTGTCCAAAAAGGTCTTCAAAGTCCTGTATATTGTCACCCTGTCGAAATCCTTTTGCAACACTTCCTCCAAATCTGAATGGGAAAGAGCCATTTGCCTTTCCAAGAAAGTTTTTAATACTTCCTGTCTACAATTTGTAATCCGCAGGTTGTGTTCCTGAAGAATCTGAAGTGGGCTGTGGGACATCGCTTTAAAATATGTTTGGGTAAAAATAGGGACTTAGGACCATAACACAAAAAAAGGCCAAACTTGTTCAGCTTGGCCCTTTCTCAAGATTATTTATTATCCACTTTAAGCAAATAACCTACCTATTTTTAGAAATGATGGTTTTGAACCAATATCCATCAATATCAAATATCAATTAATATCAATTCAGACCTCTTACTTTGGATCCAGGATTTTATTGATTCGTTCCAAAGCATCTTCCAAATGGAGTTTGGAAAGTCTGTCTGAGGTTCTTGGAATCGCAGCGGTAATCTGTCTTTGTAGCGTTTTCAGTTCACCTCTCGCCATCGGCCTGATGTCAGATTGGGAAGCGTTGATCTGCGGACCAAGAAAAGCCCTGAACTGTGCAGGAAGGTTCGGTTCGTTACCGGTGAGCAACAATTCCAAGCGCTCTATATGCGCCCTTTGAAGACTTCTTCTGTGCACATCAATGGTTTTTCCGCTAGGTAATTCTGTCCATATTCCTCCACGGAGGTCATCAAACAGCTCCACCATGGTGTAGGCGTTTTTACCGTTTAGGGCTTCATTTTCGATCATTCTTCCAAGTCTACCCCATTCCAGGATTCCGTTCAAAGTGGTGACTTGCACGCCACGGATTCTTTCCAATGCCCCAAAATCACCTGTTCTTTCAATGATTTTTTCATCCATCAGCCAAGTCGGAGTTGCAAAAAGCTCCTTGTTGATAAATTGGACGGCTCGTTTTTGCTTGTTTTTGTCAGTGTGGACATAGACAGGTTCATCCTGTCCTGCTGATTTATAGAATTCATATACACCACCTACATTGGTTCTGATATGCCCCATGTATCTGTTGTATTGGCCGATGACCTGACCATACATTTCATTGAGGTCACTGTAATCTTTGAATGGCTTGTCTTCCTCAGCAGTCCATTTAGCCAGGTTAGGCAAGATGATTTTCAGATTTTTGATACCATAATCAGAAGCTTTCATCGCGTCATCACCCAAGTCCTCACTTTGACTGCTTGGATCATAACTGTTTCCCTGACGGCCAAATCGGTAAACCGGGTCTCCTTGCTTTGCCAAAATCCATTTGTCCAAAGTCGGTTGCTCTTCTTCTGGAGTCTTGGCTTCCAAAATCGGCCTATAACCCCATGCAATGGAATACTTGTCATAGGGTCCCACATCAGGCATCAAGCTGACATTTGCATCTCCCGGTTGAGCGATGTAGTTGAATCTCGCATAATCCATGATAGAAGGGGCGGTTCCAAATTCTTTGGTGAAAGTAGCTGAACGCAAAGAATCCACAGGATAGGCATGTGAAGAGGCAAAGTTGTGTGGTAGACCCAAAGTATGTCCCACTTCGTGCGAGGACACAAAGCGAATCAATCTGCCCATAGTTTCTTCTCTGAAATTGACTCCTCTTGCCTCAGGATTGACTGCTGCGGTTTGGATAAAGAACCAGTTTCTGAGTAGGTTCATCACATTGTGATACCAACCGATATCTGATTCAATGATCTCTCCCGATCGGGGATCGGACACGTGGGGACCATATGCATTTTGAATATCCGAGGCAAAATACCTGATGACAGAATACCTTGCATCCTCAGGACTCCAATCAGGATCTTCTTCTTTGGTAGGTGCGTCTTTGGCTAGAATGGCGTTTTTGAATCCGGCTTCCTCAAAAGCCTTCTGCCAATCTTCAATTCCTTGTTTTAGATAAGGTCTCCATCTTTCAGGTGTAGCAGGATCTATATAAAACACGATCGGTTTCTTTGGTTCTACCAATTCACCTCTCTTGAACTTCTCATAATCTTCCTCTTTCACTTCCAATCTCCAACGGTCAAGGAAAGTCCTTCTAGCAGCCTTTTGTTGGTCGAGTCCATAATCTACCACCGAGCGGCTAAACCAACCCACACGTCGATCAGACAGACGCTGCATCATCGGTTCTTCCGGCAACAATACCATAGAGGAATTCATTTCCACAGTAATCAATCCTGTGCTTGCATTGGAAGGTGGTTCGGTAGCGGCATAGGTCATGACATACCTTGCTTCGATATTGATCGGATAGGTGCTGATGCGCTCGATGTAGGAGCGCTCGTTGTCCAACCGGGTTACTTTGTATTCGGTTCTCCTGTTTCTAGGCAAACCGATTGCTTGAACGTCTTTTGAAAAAAGATCTGTCACCTCGATGACCACACCATTTTTGTCAGTTGCTTTTGCTTTGACGTCAAATTTCTGAAGAATAGGCTCTAAGTTAGAGCTTTTTACTGCAGTAAAAATTGGTAAAGAGTCAGCAGCAGTATTGCTGTAAGAAACCACTTTCAGTAGCACATTATCGCCGTTTTGATCCCATCTGACGAGCAAAGTGTTGGTTCTTTCACCTCCATAGCCGATTCCGTCTGCAGTCTTGGCAATGGTCGTGACGATGAGCATTTCTCTTCCGATGAGCGAATCAGGGATTTCGTAAAAATACTTGCCATCCAATTCATGGACTTTAAATAATCCATCTTTGGATTTGGCTTTATCAGTTATGACCTCTTCGTATGGCTTTGGTCCTGACTTTGGAGATGCCGGTCTTGCAGGAGCGGTTGCAGCCGCAGGAGGGGCATTTTTGGAATTTTTTTTCTTTTTCTTTTGGCCAAATGCTTCGTCACCGACGAAGATCATTCCGATCAAAAGAAGAAACGTCAATCCCTTTCGTAAATACATTTGGGTAAACTTCTTCATGTGTTATGTAGTTGACTTGATAATTAACTTTTGAAATTAACCCGTAATTCAGGGCTTTTCTTAAATTCAAAAGCCGAAATTTGATAAACGGCAATTCATTCCATTTAAAAGGCGCGACGGTTTTATGCAGCATTCAGAAATTATCATAATTGGTGGAGGCTTGGGGGGATTGATTGCTGCACACCAATTGGCGAAAAACGGAAGGGAGGTTTTGCTCATTGAAAAAAAATCTTACCCCTTTCACCGTGTCTGCGGAGAATATATTTCCAATGAAGTCAGGGATTTTTTGGTCGGTGAAAACCTTTTTCCCGAGGAAATAGGACCTTCTGACATCAATAAGTTTCAGCTGAGTTCAATCAAGGGAAACGTGGCCAATATGCCCTTGGACCTTGGAGGATTTGGTATCAGCAGGTATGCGTTTGATTTGTTTTTATACCAAAAAGCATCAGCAGCAGGGGTAAAATTCATGCTTCAGACCCAGGTGGAGGAAGTTGGATTTGAGTCAAAAGAAAACAGGTTTTTTCTCAAACTCAATAAAGGCAATTCCCTGTCTGCCAACCATGTCATCGGGGCTTTTGGCAAAAGGTCCAAAGTGGACAAAGCCATGGACAGGCCTTTTATGCATCAGCGCAGCCCGTTTATCGGTGTCAAATACCACATCAAAACGGACTTTGATCCGGATACTGTCGCCCTGCATAATTTTGAGGGGGGATATTGTGGCCTCAACCAAGTGGAAAAAGGGATTTTTAATCTTTGTTATTTGGGTTCAAAAGAGCAACTCCGACATTATGGAAGTATTCCTGAAATGGAAAAAGAGGTACTCCACAAAAATCCACATCTCAGGCAAATTTTTAAATACAGTGAATTCCTTTTTGACAAACCGGAAGTCATCAACGAGATCAATTTTTCACCAAAACAGCCGGTGGAAGACCACATCCTGATGGTCGGTGATGCGGCAGGTTTGATTACTCCGCTCTGCGGCAATGGCATGGCGATCGCGATCCACACAGGCAAATTGGCTGCTGAAGCCATTCTTCTTAACAAGGAGAGAATTCAGATAGAAAGCCAATACCGCAGCCAATGGGACCGTATTTTCAAAACCAGATTGTGGATCGGCAGAAAAGTGCAGTGGCTTTTTGGGTCAAAAGCAGTTTCAGAATTTTCAGTAGGACTGATCAAAAACTCTTCTTTTTTGGCTAAAGAGATTATGAAAAGGACACATGGGGAAGGATTTTAAATCAAAGCTTTGGGTGTTAGAAATGACATTAGTTAACCAACTGTCTTTCTTCATCCAAATTGATTTTGAGATATTGAAGATATTGATTTTAAAACCAATGTATCGTTTTGATTTAAAATTAGAGAAACTAACCTATAGCCTGCAAAATCTGCGTATTCTCTAAGAAATACCAGGCAAAGAAGATATTCAATGCAATGGCAGATATCCTGTTCATCCACATGGTCCAGGTATAATTGGTGTATTTTTGTTCATCCTTCTGCACAAAAGAAAACCAGACCAGAAAAAACAAAATCACCGGAAGCATGGCGCCTAGGAATCCATAAAAGGCGCTTTCCTGATTCCTGCTTAGGAAAAACCAGCTGAAGCAGATACCCGTCACCAAAAACCAGACGCTTGAAAAAACAAACGTTCCTTTTTTGCCCAGTTTCAGACTCAGCGTGATATCCCCTCTTTTGGCATCTTCTTCGTGTTGGTAGACTTGCGTCAGAGGATAAGAACCCCACAGCATCAGACTGGACAGCAAGCCCGGAATCAAGACGTGGCTTTTGGTAAAAACCTCCCAACCAAAATCACTCAATCCCGCATAAGCCATGCAGAAAGTGAAGCATCCCTGAAAGAACCCTGCTACCACCCAACTTACATAGGCATACTTTTTGAGTCTGATGGAGGGATGGCTGTAAGCCATGGACACAAGGCTATAGACAAGCAGCATGCTGCTGAATTGCCAATTGATCATCAAACCAAGCGCCAGGGAAACCAAAAAAAACACCAAAGAAAGAAAATAAAGCCCTTTGGTGACTTTGGGCGGGTTGCGCAGACCGCCGATACTTTTTTCGTCCTTGTCAAAATAAGAATTGTAACCATTGCTCGAAGGGTAAAGAAACAAGTGCAAAGCTACCAGTACAATCAGCATCCTTTCGGGATTGTGGTTGGGGGTAAAAGCCAGAGCAAAAATGAATATCGGAAGGAGATAGAAGGAAAATGGAATTCTGAGGTGTTTCCAACTTGATAGTTTAAACATAAATAAATTTAGATTTTTAACTTTTAGGGTAAGGGATGGTTATCTTTCAGGTATCCCAAGTTAGAAAAAATAAGTGTAACTTAAATTTAATGAACAACCACATCGTAAGCATTGGCACAGCCAATCCTGGAAATCCTGTTCCCCAATTTCAGATCGGGGAATTTATGAAAATGGCCCATGGCTTGGATACTCAGGAATCAAGGAAATTAAATTTTGTATACCGGCAAACGGGAATAGAAAATAGATTCAGCGTGATTGAAGACTTCAATTTTGTCAATCCCGAAAAATTCAGCTTTTTTCCGAAAAACAAGGAATTGGAACCCTTTCCCTCCACCAAAATGAGGATGGGACTTTTTGAAAAATCAGCTTTAACTCTTGCAACAAGAGCCGTTGATGATTGCCTTTCCAAAACCCATATCCAAGCCAAGGAAATCACACATTTGATTTTGGTCTCCTGCACAGGCATGTTTGCGCCTGGCCTGGACCTGGAGATCATCCACGCCCTCGGTTTCCGAAATGACGTTGAGCGGTATGCCATCCATTTTATGGGTTGCTATGCGGCTTTCAATGCAATCAAGTTGGCAGACCGCATCTGTGACAGCGATCCCGGTGCCAAGGTGCTTGTACTCGCAATCGAGCTTTGTACCATTCATTTTCAGAAGGACTACACGGAGGACAATCTTTTGGCAAATGCCATTTTCGGTGATGGCGCTGCGGCGGCATTGGTGAGACGCCAACCGGTCGGATTGAAGATCAAAAAATACCATAGCCGGGTTTTCAAAGAAGGCGAAAGCGACATGGCTTGGTCTATCGGGGATTTTGGTTTCGAAATGAGGCTGAGCAAATATGTTCCTGATCTGTTGTACAAAGGCTTGAATGAGATCCTTGGCTACTTAGAGGAAGTCTTTCAACTGTCAAAAATCAAAAATTTTGCAATTCATCCGGGCGGAAAACAGATTTTACAAAAAGTGGAAAATGCCTTCCAAATCACACCTGAACAGAATTTACACTCCCATGAAATTTTGAAAGCTTTTGGAAACATGTCCTCAGCGACCATTTTATTTGTTTTGAAAAAATGGCTCCTAGACCCGGAATCCAATGGAGATATTTTGGCAATGGGATTTGGACCGGGGCTTACCTTGGAGACCCTTTTATTGGAAAAGTAATGGGAAAATTTGATCAGCGCTGCTATGACAAAGAGATCATGGATGACTTAGAAGTCGGAGGAGAAATCCTTAGGCAGACTTTGCGCGAGCTCCGCACCATCAACAGATTTTTGGGCGGCAACTATGTGACTACTTCAGGACTGGAGATTCTTTTGGACCGTGACAAAAACCGCAAATATACCATCGCCGATATCGGTTGTGGCGGCGGCGACATGCTGCGTGTTATGGCAGATTGGGCTTCAAAGAATGGATATGACTGCCAGTTTGTAGGAATCGATGCCAATGACCATACGGTCGCTATGGCAAAAGAGAATTTAAAAAATTATCCTAATGTCAGTTTTTTGACTCAGAATGTGTTTGACAGGGAGTTTGAAAACATCCAAGTGGACGTTTTTACCTGTACACTTTTTACACATCATTTTACCGATGAGGAACTAATTGTGCTTACAAGGGTTTTAAATAAGGGCGCATCTTTGGGTTTGGTCATCAACGACCTCCATCGCCATCCTTTGGCTTATTACAGCATCCGGTTTTTGACTGCTTTATTTTCCAAATCCCCCATGGTCCAAAATGATGGACCGCTTTCAGTTCTAAGGGGTTTTTCAAGAAAAGATATCAAGCATATTTTACAAAAAGCCGGGGTTGGACCTTTTCAGATCCAATGGAATTGGGCATTCAGATGGAGGGTAATTTGCAGATTCACTTAAATTTGGCCTTAAATTCATTTTACAAACCCTAATTAAATACGAATGGAAGAGTACGGAATTGACTTAAAAACTTTGGACCTTATCAAACAGCAGGCAGTTGACCTTGCTTTTTCTGTTGGACCGAAACTGATTCTCGGTCTTATCATTTACCTAGTAGGTAAGTATCTGATCAATTTGGTTCAGAAAATAATGAGTAAAGCATTTGAAAAGTCAGAGGTGGATCCTTCACTTGCTACTTTTCTGAAAAGTTTTGCAAAAGCCATTCTTTGGGTTTTGTTACTGATCAGCATTGCGACCACTATGGGAGTGGAGATGACTTCTTTTGTTGCGATACTGGGTGCGGCAGGTTTGGCAGTAGGTTTGGCATTACAGGGTTCCTTGGCCAATTTTGCAGGTGGGGTTTTGATCCTAATGTTTAAGCCATTTAAAGTTGGAGACACCGTGGAAGCACAGGGGACTACCGGGGAAGTGGAGAGTATTGACATCCTTTACACCAAAATCAAAAATTTTGACAATAAATTGGTGACAGTTCCAAATGGGATTTTGGCGAATAACCTGATCATAAATTACTCCCAAAAATCCACCCGAAGGGTAGATATGAAAGTGGGAATTGCCTATGGGACGGACATCAAAAAAGCGAGAAAAATTATTCTTGAAGTATTGAACAAAGACGAAAGGATACACAAAGAACCAGAATCGGTGGTATACTTTGGTAATTTCGGGGACAATTCTCTTGACCTTACCATCAGATGTTGGACAGATACTGAAAACCTTTGGCCGGTTTTTTGGGAAAACATGGAAGCAATCAAAGAGGCATTGGAGTTTAATGAGATAAGTATCCCTTTTCCCCAAAGAGATGTCCATCATTTTTATCCTGAAGGAAAGAAATAAAGAAAGGCCGGATTTCCGGCCTTTCTTTATTTGATTTAAAAATGATAATTGACTGTATTCTATCGGCTTCTCAGTCGAATTTCACTGTTACTGTTTTTTCATTGTGTGTAACTGAAGCAATTCGGTCACATTCACCATCCCCATAATCGATGCGGAATTTAGATTCCGAGTTTAATGTCAGGTCAACTATACCGGAAGATGGAATCCAATTTCCCTTATCGGTACATTCCTGGTTGAATACCAATTTTTGATCTATCAGAGACATAAACGGTATACCAAGTCTCGTAACTCCACCGGCACCTCCCGTCACTTCTAATTTAAATCCGCGATCAGCATTTGGCAAGAAAAGTTTTTTGAGGTATTCACCTTCCATTGTTGCGAATGTGCCATCAGGCCATGTGACCTTGCCATCAGAGATTACCGTTTCAAAAAGAAAGTATTTGTCATCAGCGTTAAAACCACGATGGATAAGTTTTCGGCGACCTTGAATTTTGAGACCATTGACTTCATAGCCATCAAATGCCAAGGTGATTTCTGTTCCTGACTCAAAGGACAACGCAGAAAAATACACCATGATCTTTCCTTTTCGTTTGATTCCTTTGGGGCTCGTACATCCTTCTCCAAAGTTGATAACAATTGACTTGTTGTTTGGATAAAAATCGACTTTGGTAGTCGAACAGTAATCGCTTTCCAGGCCGAGTTGAGTTCTCAAACCTAGACCGTTGCTTTGCATCGCAGACAAGGTAAAAAAGTCTGCTTCATCAAAAGCGGCATTAACTTGAGCCTCTTCATTGAGGACAGCGGTGTCCTGCTGAGGCAAAAGTTCTTCTGTTTTTTCACAAGAAAACATCAAAAAGATAATTCCTAGGGCAAACAGGAAAGTAGGGATTTGTGGGTGATTTACTTTCATGTGGATTAAGTTTTATCCTGAAAGTAACGCAAAAAAAATTAATAGGTTAATCAGTTTTAGGGAAATTTTTTGAAGAAATTTTATTCTTATCACCTGAATTTGAGGCACATCCAATATTCTTGGTAAGAGATACATTTTCCGGTATACCACCAAAACCGTCTGAAAAATCCCATTCGTCAGCCAAAGTCTCTTTTTGGTTTTTTGGTCTTTTAACCTTTTTTTCCTTTGCCATAATTTATCTGGCTTTAATTTGAAATTTCCGCATCCAAAAGGATGAAATTCAATTCGTCGATATCCGAATCGTTGAGTTTAAGTTTTCCTTTGATGGTTATGATTTCGTCCACATTGATTCTTTTGGTAGGTTTTTTCTTGAGGTATGCTACCACGATGCTTTCAGGTCCTGCTCCACCGCAAAAGAAACATTCTGCATTGGGGAATTTTGATAAAACAGCATAATTGGAAGTGACCATATCCAATGGAATGTAAAAACCAGTCACCGAGACTTCTTTCCCCTCCATTGCTTTCAACTCATCCGGAAAAATCGGATATAGGAAATACATCCCAAATTCCCTGTTCAGCTTTTCCACAAACCTTGTTTTGGTAAACATGCCCCACATATCCAAAGGCTTCTGCTGCGCACTTGCTCCGACCACCAAAATGACCAAGGCCACAATCATCAATTTTTTCATCATCCTGTTTTTGTGCTCTAAATGTAAGAAGACTCCGGGGTTACCGGAGTCGTCTGTCAACCACCATTATTCTAATGAAGAGAACAATACAAGAATAATATGGTTCAAAGGTAGAGATTTTCATCTTAAATGCAACAATATTGCAAATATAAATTTTTAGCCCACGGAGATTCTTTTGGTATCTTTAGGCCATGGATATTGCATACGTTTCGCAGGATATTTTGGATTTGCTTGCCAAAGCAAAAAGAAAAGGGATCGTACTTTCTTTGGTCAGGTTGTCAGTTTTTTTTGTGATGGCTGCAGCTTTTATTGTTGGCGTTACGGACAAGCCGTTATTTCTAATGCTGTTTTTGCTGTCACTGGCAGGGTTCATCTACCTGATTTTATTGTTCAACCAAAACCGGGATGAAACTGCTTTTTTGACCGAATTGGCCAAAATGGAAGAGGAGAAAGTGAAAAGATCCTCTCGAAGCCTTCAGGGATTTGATGCCGGAGCCGAATTCATAGACAAAGCCCATCCTTTTACCAGTGACCTTGATATTTTTGGAAGCCATTCTTTGTTCCAATTGTTCAACCACACCGTCAATATGGGAGGAAAAGCAAAGTTGGCTTCTTGGCTTCAGTCCCAAATGAATCCTGAACTCGCCACCCAAAGGTCCGGTGCAGTCCGGGAACTGAGCCGGCAGCCTAAGTTTGTTTCTGATTTTGAAGCAACCGGCAGGGCATTTATCAAAGAAGAAAAGTCCAAAGCAGGTTTTTATACATGGCTCAGGCAACCTGGAAGCTGGCGGTCTTTTTACTATTTACCCCTGGTACTTGGGCCGATAGGTGGAAGTATCCTGCTTTTTTTGGCAGCAGTGGGAATGATTCCTCCTGTGTGGATTGGGGCATGGATCGTTTTGGGTATCTTTTCCCTGACATTGGTTTTCAAACCACTTCAGGAAGCATCCAAAGTTTTTCCAAATCAAGGAGATATCAAGTCTTTTGGAAAATGGGCTTTGATGATTGAGAAATCTGACTTTACCGATCCGTATTTGAATTCACTTAAAGAACCTATCAAAAATGATAGTTTTGTTGCTTCTGAAGTTTTGAAATCCTTGGAACAAAAGGCTTTTATGATACAAAACAGGGCTAACTTGATGTTTGTGATTTTCAACCTGGTTTTTTGGATAGACTTTTTCCTCATTTGGAGAGCGGAAATCTGGCGGAAGAAATTCGGAAAACATATCGCTGATTGGGAAGAAGTATTTGATACTTGGCAAGCCTTGGTTTCCTTGGCTTCATTTACCTATGAAGAACAAAATCTTTCTTCTCCTACCTGGTCAAGGGAAAAAATCATTGAAGCAAAAAACCTAAGGCACCCTCTTATCCCCAAAGACAAGGCTGTGGGTAATGATTTTTCATTGGCTGAAAATACCAAAACCATACTCCTCACAGGATCAAACATGTCCGGGAAAACAACATTTATGCGCACCTTGGGGATCAATATGGTCATGGTAAATGTTGGGTTGAGTCCAATGGCTGAGGCCTTTATCCTCGGGCCATTTCAGTTGTTTACCAGCATGCGAAATGCTGATAACCTAGGAGAGAGTGTCAGTTCATTTTATGCTGAGCTTGCAAGGATTAAACAACTTTTGTCCAAAGCTGAAGCTGGGGGAACTGTTTTTTTTCTCTTGGATGAAATTCTTAAAGGAACCAATACTGCAGATAGAATTATGGGAAGCGAAGCCTTGATCAGGCAACTAGCCGCAAGCAATTGTAAGGGAATCATTTCAACCCATGACATAGAGCTCAGCCAACTTGATAGCAGTTTTTCATTCCTTGTCAACAAGAGTTTTCACAGTGAAATAATGGATGACAAAATCCATTTTGATTACAAACTCAAACCCGGTCCCTGCCCTAGTTTCAATGCCCACAAATTGATGGAGTTGATGGGTATTAAGTTCTAAACAATAAGGTTGTGGCACGATAGTTGATTTATTGGCCTATAAATCAATTATTTAACTAAACCAAGAAAGCCATGAGTTCTCTATTGTATTTAATTGCTGTGATTTTGATCATTGGATGGATCTTCGGATTCTTTGTGTACAGTGCTGGAGGATTGATCCACGTTCTGCTTGTTTTGGCCGTTGTTGCGATTCTTCTGAGATTAATTGGAGGAAGGTCAGTTTAACCTTATATTTTATTCAAACCATATGAAGCCCCTTTACTGGGGCTTTTGCTATTTTGAATATTCTGATTTCGGATACCCGCATTTTTAACTTATTTTTGGGCTTTCAACAGTCCATACGTGCAACAGAATTATCAGCAAAAAACTTTGGGGATTTTAGGTGGAGGACAACTTGGCCGTATGGTCATCCAATCCGCCATCAGTTATAATATCGATATCCATATTTTGGATCCAGATCCAAATGCCCCTTGCAAATCTATTTGTCAGAAATTTGTAAATGGTAGCCTTAATGATTTTGATACGGTGTATTCTTTTGGTCAAGAATGTGACACCATCACAATAGAGATCGAAAATGTCAATACCGAAGCCCTTCAAAAATTGGCGGATGAGGGCAAAGACGTTTTTCCGCAACCCCATATCATCAAAATGATTCAAGATAAAAGGTTGCAAAAACAGTTTTACAAAGAAAAAGGAATACCAACAGCTGATTTTATCTTGACTGAGGACAAGGCGGATGTGATCAGAAATGCTTTTTTTCTTCCTGCGGTCAACAAGCTTGGGAGAGAAGGCTATGATGGTCGAGGCGTGCAGATCCTCAGGGAAGAAAGTGATCTCGAAAGGGCTTTTGAAGCTCCGGGATTATTGGAAAAGTTGATTGACTTTGAAAAGGAAATAGCAGTGATAGTCGCCAAAAACCCAAATGGTGAAATCAAAGCATTTCCGGTAGTGGAATGTGCTTTTCACCCGACGGCTAATCTTGTTGAGTTTCTCTTTTCTCCTGCGCAGGTCAGTGATGATATTGAACAAAAAGCACAACAGATAGCCATTCAGGTTATCGAAGAATTGGGAATGATCGGGATATTGGCAGTGGAGATGTTTGTCACCAAATCCGGAGAAATCCTTGTCAATGAAATAGCGCCTCGCCCTCATAACAGCGGGCACCATACGATTGAAGCAAATTTTACTTCACAGTTTGAGCAACATTTCCGTGCTGTCATGGGTATGCCCTTGGGCAATACAGATACCCGATGCCCTGCCGCCATGGTCAATCTGCTTGGGGAAGAAGGATATACAGGCGATGCTTATGTGGAAGGAATGGACGAGGCCTTGTCCCAAAAAGGCGTCTATGTACATCTTTATGGCAAAAAAACGACCAAGCCTTTTAGAAAAATGGGCCACGTCACCATCCTTGACAATGAGGTTGAAAAATTGAAAAAAAGAGCTTTGCATATAAAAGAAATGATCAAAGTAAAAGCCTAACATATGAAAATTCAGGTAGGGATAATTATGGGAAGCAAGTCCGACTTGCCCATCATGTCGGAAGCGGCATTGGTATTGGAAGAGCTTGGAGTTGGGTATGAACTAACCGTGGTGTCAGCCCATAGAACTCCTGACAGAATGGTAGATTATGCCAAAAGTGCAAAAGATAGAGGGCTCAAAGTCATCATCGCAGGTGCAGGAGGTGCCGCCCACTTGCCGGGCATGGTAGCCTCACTGACCACTTTGCCGGTGATAGGTGTTCCTGTCAAATCCTCCAATTCCATAGATGGATGGGACAGCATCCTTTCTATACTTCAAATGCCGGCTGGAATTCCTGTAGCCACGGTTGCATTAAATGGTGGTAGAAATGCCGGAATATTGGCAGCTTCCATGATCGGGGCCTTTTCTGAAGAAATTTCCAAGAACCTTTTGGCTTTCAAAGAGTCATTAAAAGAAAAAGTGGAAAAATCAGCTGAAGAAATTGAAACCAATGGTTGGAAGCTTACGTAAAAACTATTGGCTTATAAATTAAAGTTTACTAGTTTGATTGAAAGAGCGGGTTTATGTAAGCCCGCTTTTTTGTTTTTTTTCTTGTTGAAAAATCCCTCCTCTGACAGTCAATTTAACATGAATCTAAAGAGAATTATACACTTTAAAATCGGCTCAGAACAATGGGAAATGCCCCTTGGGGTCATGCTTTTGGTTGGGGCAATCACTTTGATCCTGATGCTTGGCGGGGCTTATTTAGGTTTCAGATTTGGGCAAAGTCTCCATTAGTCAATAAAAAGTCCCCAGCCATCATCATATTTTTCGGCAGAATCAAAACCCTTTACCCAATCTTTGAACATTATTTTGAATTCTTCAATAGCGTCGCGCAGAAGTTGTAGATGTTCTTCCGCATGTGTTCCCTCCAAAGCCAATTGGTAAGTCATGGAATTAAGGCTTCGCGCGTGGATTTTCATGATGGTGGCATTTTCCATTTTTAGGATAAAATCATTGACACCTTCAGCACCGGTAAATTTGGCGGGAATCAACATAGCACTTTCCATCATCAAGCTGCCGTATAATTCTGCCCTCGCCTCGTCAAGAGAACCCACTAAAGCACTTGTCAGTTTGTAAATCTCCATTCCCTTGATTTTGAGAGGATGGTTATTGATCCTGTCATGTTCTTTTTTGAATTCTTCCTCATCTCCTGCATCCCAAGAATTATTTTCATCATCGTCTTCCCACATGGTATTTTGCATTAATTTTTTAAAATATAACCAAAAAAAATTTGTCCCAAACTTCGGCTTTGAGACAAATTATATGTGATTCAATAAAAGAGTAAACCCTTAAAATGGCAATACATCGTCTCCGCTGTCATCGGCAAAAGTAGTGACATCAGGGATTGATTTTGTGGCAGGTGATTCTTTGGCTTTTTGTGCAACACCCTTTTCCACTTTCCAAACTTTGACATCCGTATACCACCTGCCATTGTATTCCCTGCTTTCGAGGTCCACCGAGGCTGTGACTTCGTCACCGACCTTAAGGGCAAACTGATCAATGTTGTCACCCCAAATCACCATACATACTTTTTTTGGGTATTGTCCCGGTTGCTCTACGATATATTCTCTTTTTCTCCAAGTGCCTTTTGTGGAGGACCCGCTTGCCTCAGGCATGATTTGAACTACTTTTCCGCTTATTTCCATAAATTTTGTTAGTATTGAAAACCGAAGTTAATAAATTTCGATAGGTAAAAATAGCTTTCGCCCTGACCTATATCCTTAAATTCTTTCATTTTTTGGATTTCTTTCAAAAACAGGCCTGAGTTTTGCAACATTATACTAAACCTCGGAGTATATGCGTTTAAGAAATATCCATACAGGAGAATTTTTAGATGATCACCTGCTCAAATTCCAAATTAAATTTCAGTTTTTTGATGATAAAGTGCAAATAGTTTGATATTGACTGATTTTTGTGAAATTATTAAATAAAAAAAATCCTGTATCTATTGCATCACACAAAGTGATTCTTTACATTTGATTACAATATTTTAATTGTTTCACCCTCTAATATATACTATGGCATAAACCTCTACGTTATTTTAAAGTCAATTTGTATGAATGAAAGGACAAGTCCTAAAGATGCCGAGTTGATCGCGCAGTACAGAAGTGGAAGCGAGGCAGCATTTGAAAAGTTAGTAAATAAATACAAATCGAGGGTTTATACCACCATTTACCTGATAGTCAAAGACCAAGGCGTCGCCGAAGATTTGCTTCAGGATGTATTTGTAAAAGTGGTTCATACCCTAAGTGCTGACGGTTATAACGAAGAGGGAAAATTTCAGCCATGGTTGATGCGCATCGCGCATAATTTAGCCATTGATTTCTTCAGAAAACGGAAGCGCTATCCCACCATCGTGATGGAAGATGGGATGGATGTCTTCAATACGCTGAGATTTGCTGAGGAAACCATCGAAGATGTCAAAGTCAAGGAAGATACCGTGGAGTTGGTACGGAGACTGATAGATGAGCTTCCCGAATCACAAAAACAGGTGCTGATCATGAGGCACTATATGGATTTGAGTTTTCAGGAAATCGCAGAACAGACAGGTGTCAGTATCAATACGGCGCTTGGAAGGATGCGGTATGCATTGATAAACATGAGGAAAAAACTAAAACAATTAAACGTTGCCTATGACAAAATCTTTTACCCCAAATGACCTGTTAAGATATATCTATCAGGAAATGAGTGAGGGTGAAAATGAGTTGGTTGTGCAGGCCCTGCGCAGTGATGATCACTTGATGCAGGACTATTTAGACATGCTGAGCACGCTTGACCAATTGAATCAACTCATTCTTACACCTTCGGAAAAAGTAGTAAAGAGCATTCTTCGGAAAGCCAATTCTACCGGTCTCGAAAAAGTCTGAACCTATCGAACAGAAAAAAGGTAACCTGAAGGCGAAAAGCTTTCAGGTTTTTTTTGTTGTATTTGATTCAAAATTCTAAATGAAGATTATTATTTTTTTGGTTTTGGATCAGGTAATTCCTTCAAGGAAATCCGGACTAATTGACTTAACCATTCTCCATCTTCAATTTTGTCTTCAATTAAAAAACTTGGTTTTGCTCCTTTATAGGGGGGAGCTTCAACAATATTTCCAATGAATTCTCGTCCGGATTCGGTTGGTTTTATGAAAAGTCTATTGTCGCAAATCAGTCCGAATAATTTCCCGTCGGAATAAACCCCATATTCTCCAAACATTTTTTTGGCAGATATTTCACCTGCATTTTTGATCTGGTGGATGACGAAGTCTACAAATTTTTGATCCGAAGGCATATGTTTTGAAAAGAAATTAAAGGTAGAATTTTAGCCCGCTTTTTAAGATACTCACTCCAAAACCCCATCCAAAAATACCTGGGCCTTAGCGATTAGGTCTTGGTAAGTTTCGGTAGTGAAGCCATGACCTTGGCCTTGGATATATTCCACCAAGTGTGGGACATTCGTGGCAACCAGGGCGTCTTCTAGAATTTCACTTTGCGAAATGGGGACGACGGTGTCTATATTTCCATGAAAAAATACTGTCGGGACGGAATTGGGAGTGACGAATCCCAAAGGGCTTGAATCGGCATAGATTACCGGTTTGGCGGTAGGATTTCCTCCAAGTAGGTTGTCAAAGAGCAGTTGGGTAAATAGGTTGAAGCCATAGAAACTTACAAGTTCCGTAGGCGGAAAAAAGGCCACAACAGCTTTGACCAGACCATTTTGGTTGTTTTTGTAGCTGTGCAACAATGCCAAATGTCCTCCGGCACTTCCACCGGAAAGGATGACTTCATCGCTGACATCCCATGTCGACAATTGGGACTGGATATAAGCAATAGCATTTTTGATGTCGTCTTCCTGTGAAGGGAATTTGTTAGATCCGTTTGAAATGTTGAAAAGCCTGTAATTGATCGCGATGTAAGCATAGTCATCCTGTACGGCTTCAAGCCAGGGTTTGAACTGAACAAACTCATCTTTGTCGCCGTCTACCCATCCGCCACCATGGATCCATACAAAAACTTTGGTGCTGTTTTGGCTTCTGTTTGCCGGCAAAAATATATCCATCGCCTGTCTTACATCCGAACCATAAGGAGTATCGATCAACTCTGCAGCCACCATTGGGTCTAAAGGAGCCATTCCGGGCTCTTCCTTTTCGGTACAGGAAAGGATTAAAAAAAAGCTCAAAAAAAGCACAGATGAAAACCTGAAAACAAATGCCTTAACCATAATTTTTTCTTTATTTGATCTCTGATACAACGAAAGTTAACAATTCTTGTTTTAGGAATGGTAATATGGTAATTAAGTTATAAGCCGATTATTGATGACTTCAAATAGGATTTATATAGGAAAACGGGACAATTGATTCCATTTGATATCCATTGTATCTAGCCAATTAGATAACTCCAAATTCCAATGATGATCATTATCAATTTCCAAAGAGATCAATTATATCAATACCCTGGCATCCAAAAATACCATTCAATGAGATTTACTTTTAAAATAGAATGTTAAGAAAAGAACGTTACGCCGCAGTTATAGACCACTTTGCTACGCACATGCCGATCGCGGAGACAGAACTTGTTTTCGAGAACCCCTATCAGCTTTTGGTTTCCGTGGTCCTGAGTGCGCAGTGCACCGACAAGCGAGTCAACATGACCACACCCTCAATATTCAGGGATTTTCCTACTCCGGCGCATTTGGCAACCACTGATTTTGACACGCTTTTCCCCTATATCCGCAGCATTTCTTATCCTAACAATAAGACCAAACACCTCATAGGATTGGGGAAAATGCTGACGGAAGAATTTGGAGGAGAGGTTCCTTCCACCGTGGAGGAACTTGTCAAGCTTCCCGGTGTAGGACGCAAAACTGCCAATGTCATCACCTCCGTAGTCTGGAACCAACCCAATATGGCCGTTGACACGCA
This sequence comes from Aquiflexum gelatinilyticum, assembly GCF_024741135.1. Taxonomy (GTDB): domain Bacteria; phylum Bacteroidota; class Bacteroidia; order Cytophagales; family Cyclobacteriaceae; genus Cognataquiflexum; species Cognataquiflexum gelatinilyticum. Next base: position 174,854 of record NZ_JANSUY010000013.1, on the reverse strand, counting down.
TGTTTTCAGAGTTTCCAAGCGCTTGGGTTTGGTCAATCAAAATGCAAAGACGCCGCTGGAAGTGGAAAAGCAGTTGATCAAAAATATCCCAAAGAAATACGTCCACATTGCCCATCATTGGTTGATTTTGCATGGCCGGTATGTTTGCCTGGCGAGAAGTCCCAAATGTTTGGAGTGCAATATCACCCATCTTTGCAGGTATTTTGAAAAAAATAAAGAGGACATCCTGAACAAAGACGCTTTACCCCTTAAAAGGAAAAAATAAATGTGTGGAATCCATGTTCTCATCCAACCTGAATCCGATGGCCTAGCCGCCATCCAAAAGATGATGCATGCGACCGAACACCGTGGACCGGATTTTTCTGGTTTCTGTAAAGTAGAAGCGAATATATTTTTTGCGGCCAACAGGTTAAAAATCCAAGACCTTAGTGAGTCTTCCAATCAACCGATTTGGAATAAAGACAAATCGTCGGTCTTGGTATGGAACGGTGAAATCTATAATTATCCCGAATTGAAAGAAATCCTTGTCAAACGGGGATACCATTTGGATACAGGTTCAGATTCTATCGTCTTGTTACGTTGGCTGATGGCTTTTGGAAAAGAAGGAATCCAACAACTCAAAGGCATGTTTGCATTTGTCTTCGCCGATCTGGGCAAAAAGGAGATTTTGGTCAGCCGGGATATTTCGGGAGAGAAACCTCTTTATTTTCACCAACATGGAAATTTCTGGATATTTTCCTCAGAGACCAAAGGGATTTTGGCAGGGTTGCAACATCCATCCAAAATCGACAAAACCCAATTTCTACCCTATTTCTATTACAGGCACAGTATGCCGGACAGGTCATTTTTTGATGAAGTGAATCAGGTTTTGCCGGGGGAGATAATCAGAATGGATTTGGATGGGCAAATTATCCAAAGAGAGAAAATGGTTTTGGAACCAAACCAAAAATATGAAACCTCCCAAAATAAATTTGAAGAAATACTCAAAGAAGCTGTTTCCAAAAGTTTAGCTGCCAAAAGGCCTGTCGGAATGGTACTCAGCGGAGGTGCAGACAGCAGTCTTCTGTATGCAGTTGCATATGAACTCACCGGGCAAAAATCCCCAACCTACACAGTGGCTTTGGAAAGTAAGTTGCAAACCAAATACAATGACCCTCATTTTGTCAGGATTTTCAACCAACAATATTCTTCCGAAAACAGAGAAATCCGGGTGAATAAAGCAACGGTAATGGAAAATTGGGATGCCTACATCCAATCCATCGACCAACCTATCGGAGACAGCGCAGGGTTTTTGACCTGGTTGGTAGCCAAGGAGGCCAAAGAAGAAGTCAAAGTTCTGATCTCAGGTGCGGGTGCGGATGAACTTTTTGCCGGATACAACAGGCATCGGGCTTTTCGGCATTACCTGAATCATCCCGCATTGTTGAGGCAGATTGCCACCTTTTCAGATCTCCCATTTCCCGGGTATCTGAAAAAATTGCTACAAAGCATTTCCAAAAATCCTGAGGACACATTTATCCAAATGGCCGCAGTGGAGAAAATCCCTGAGGCATATCTAGGCATTTTCAGACCTTGGTATCCCAAAAGCGAATTTGATTTCAAGAATGCTTTGGATTGGGACAGGACTTTCTATCTCGTCAATGACATTCTAAAAATCCACGACAACGCCTGCATGGCACATGGCATTGAAGGACGTGCACCTTATTTAAATTCTGAGTTACTGGAATTTGCTCTTTCTCAAACAGTGGAAGAATTATTGCAAAGCAAAGGAAAAGTCTTCATCAAGGAAGCCTTGAGGAAACGTGGCCTGGGGCAGATTGCAGACCGGAAGAAACTTGGATTTGGTTTACCTCTGCAGGAATGGATGGAGGAAAATGATTTTAGGGAATGGGTTTTTGAACCCATCCGACAGCTATCAAAAGACCGGGGGGAATGTTTTACCCCCGAAATGCTTAAATTTACAGCACAGCTCGAAAAAGCAGAAAAGAGACATTTCCTATTGGTTTGGAACCTGTTTATCCTTGCAGGTTGGCTGAGTAAGTTTCCAAAATGAAGATCATTTATATCCATCAGTATTTTGTCACGCCTTCTCAGGGAGGGGGAACCCGCTCATACCACTTGGCCAAAGGCATGGTAGAGGCGGGTATCGAGGTGGAGATGATTACGTCACACTCTGAAAACTATTATGATTTCAAGCTCATTGACGGGATCAAGGTACACTACCTTCCCGTGTCCTACCGTCAGGAATATGGGTTTTTGAAGAGAATTTGGGCATTTTCCGCTTTTGTGGACCAGGCAAAAAAGCTACTTCTCAAATTGCCGCGGCCTGATTTTTTATACATTACCTCGACTCCTTTGACTACCGGATGGATTGGGTTGTGGGCCAAAAAGAAGCTGGCAATACCTTTCTTTTTTGAAGTAAGGGATCTTTGGCCAGATGCCCCGATTCAGGTAGGCGTCATCCAAAATCCTGTCTTGAAGAAAATTCTCTACAGTCTCGAATCCAAGATTTACAGGCATGCTTTTAAGGTGATAGCCCTTTCTCCCGGCATCGCCAATTCCATCCGGGAAAAGTGTGACACCTGCAAAATCCACCTGATACCCAATTTTGCAGACACTGATTTTTTCCATCCGATGGAGAAAAAGGAATCATTTCTCCAAAAATTTGGCCTCAAACCGACCTTTACTATCGCCTACGCAGGCGCTATCGGTCAGGTCAATGCTGTCGATGAAATGCTGATTTTGGCCAAAAAGGCACAAGATAAAGGAAGGGATTACCAGTTTGCCGTAATGGGAAAAGGCGCCAAGTCTGAAGATTTGCTACGCAAGGCAAAGAACTTGGGACTTCACAATTTTTTCTATTTCCCATTTGGAAGCAAGGAAGAAGTCCGTCAGCTTTTGGCGGTTTCGGACTTAGCAATGGTCACTTTTGCCCACCTTCCGGTACTGAAAACAAACAGTCCCAATAAGTTTTTTGATGCCCTGGCAGCAGGAAAGGGAATCATCGTCAACCATAAAGGATGGGTGTACCAATTGGTAAAAGAGTATAATTTGGGAATTTATTTCAATTTTGAAAATCCCGAAGATGCTTTTGAAAAGTTGGAAAAAATGGCTTCAAATCCGAAACTGATTCAGGAAACCCAAAAAAATTCCCGTCAATTGGCAGAAAAGTATTTTTCAAAAGAAATTGCCATTCAACGATTATTGGCTCTAATCAATCCTGATAAATTCGGTAAGGATTTCAGGGACGAGGTTTATATCCTGACAGCTTAAAGATTTTTTCTGTGTCGGATTCCTCCATCAATTCCCTCAGCTGGACATCATTGTTGAACTGGTAGTCATCCACAATATTCCATCCAAGCCATCTTCCGACACGTCCCGGAGCGTCAGGACTGATTTCGACAGTGGATGGGGCTTCACCCGTATATTTTCTGATTTCAAAGGGATTGGTTTCGAATAGCAGGTCATTTTCCACAAAATAAGACCAAATCAAAACCTCATTGTCGAAGCAGGCAGCAACTTCTTCACTGGAGTAGCCTATAATATACTCATCAGGGGTGCAGGGCAAGATGGCTTTTGTAAAATGGTAAGCTTTGCCGTAATAAATCATTTCGGCTACCAAAGAATTTTGCTTCAGGTCAGTTTTGTTGTACACAGAAGAAATCGCCGTCACGATCATCGGGACAATGTACTTTGCCTCGTACCTTTTTGCGATATATTCAGGCAAGTCAGGTGCCTGAAAGCGATGGTCGGCCGGAAGAAAATAATCCAATCCGATCACGATCATTTCCTCATCGATATACAAGTCTGAACTGAAACCACTGACAAAAGTGTAAACCTTTGGTACTTTAAACTCCGGAAAATAATGTTTGATGTATTTGAAGGCGTTTGTAAGGTCTGTTTCCAAACCCTTGATGTCAGGGTAGTGAATCATCACTTCGTCAAAAAGTTCACGCATCAGGGTATCCCGATGGGTTGCGAGAAGTTCGGCAGCCAATTGTTCTTTGGAAGGATAGGTATCTGCCAATAAATATTTTTCTGCGAAATAGGGATGGTTTTCAAACAAATAAGAGAATTCCTCAGCCTTTGATGCCGAAAAGAAATCCCTTTCAAGCCTGACGATGTTCAGACCGATATCGGCTTTCAGGATATCTTCATCTAACTGGCATTCCTCCTTTTCTTTTTTGCAGGAAGTAAAAAGTGTGATTAGGATCAGAAATGCAGTAGAAAGGATTCGATTTTTCATAAGAATGGCATGCAGAAATAGAATTTGGCCAAATCTACAAGGAATCTTAAAATTATTGATTGATTTTTTGGTAAAGTCAAAACTGACAAAATTTATGAAATGAGTTTTTAGTCACAAAAATCTTATGTTCATACACAAAAACAAGCCGAAAGTATTAATTAAGATAACATTCATTGAATTGAGTGGTTTTGAGGATACTTAATTAACACTTAACCAACAAAATCTATGAAAACTATCAGATCAAAATGGTCTTTATTGACCTTATCCATGGTGTTTTTGACACTTGTGCTTTTTTCCTCCTGCAATGAGGAGGAGACACCTACCCCAGATCCAAATATTGTGGAGGTAGCTTCTGCAAATAACAATTTTTCTACCCTTGTGACTGCTGTACAGACTGCAGGTTTGGTACCTACCCTTTCGGGAACGGGTCCATTCACGGTATTTGCACCTACAAATGAGGCCTTCAACAGGTTTTTAACTGAGAATGGATTGACTGCTGATCAACTTTTGGCTTCCGATGGACTTAGTGAGACATTAACATATCACGTCGTGGGAGCATCTGTCCCTTCCACTTCGGTCACTGCAGGCAAAGTGACGACAGTTTCCGGTGATCCTTTTTATGTAAGTATCGCGCCAAACAACGAAATTTGGATCAACGGAAATACAAAAATCACCGCAACCGATGTGCCGGCTTCCAATGGCATCATTCACGTTTTGGACAATGTGATTACCCCACCGACACAGAATATTGCTGAAATTGCAATCGCTTCTACTACTGCCGCACAACCTGAGTTTACGCAATTGGTAGCAGCGTTAGTAAGGGCAAATCTTGCCGGAGCATTTCAAGGTGGATTTGACGATGATTTTACAGTTTTTGCGCCTACAGATGCAGCTTTCCAAGATCTCTACACTACTTTGGGGGTAGCAGGAGTAGATCAGATTCCATTGGAAACTTTGACAGCAGTATTGCAATACCATGTAGTACCAGCAAGGGCTTTCTCTCAGGATTTGAGACAAGGTGCTTCTTTGCCGACTTTATTGACCGGACAAAACCTGACTGTTAATCTTTCTGATTTGAAAATCAATGACTCCGGACTTGTTGCAGCTGCTTTGAACATTCACGCTACCAATGGTGTAATCCATGTAATCGATAAGGTATTATTGCCGGAATAATTGCTGCAAATTATCTGTTCCGGTTATAAATTTGTAGGATCCATTCAGAATTAAAACTCATAGAAGTGCCGGGAAAGACCGGCACTTTTTTTTTACTGGGTATTTTTTGATTATTTCAATCCGTGGAAAACAAACTTCACTTGGGAAGAGCTTTAATGAAATACATGAGTTTCAAAAAACTCAGCAATTACATCATGCTTTTTACCTCGTACCATGTAAGCCGAATTACCGGCAAACCAAGAATTTGGGGTTTCCCGACCACACTTTCCATTGAGCCTACCACTAGTTGTAACCTCCGTTGCCCCGAATGCCCAAGTGGATTAAGGAGTTTTTCGCGACCTACAGGAATGATAGAAGAGCGGCTGTTTCAGACCATCATTGACCAATCCAAGGATTACCTGACTTACCTCCATATTTATTTTCAGGGGGAACCCTTTCTTCATCCCGGATTTTTGAAGATGGTTTCTTATGCAGACAATAACCGGGTTTTCACCTCCACATCTACCAATGCCCACTATTTAAGTGAAAAAAATGTAGCAGCCATTTTTGACTCAGGCTTAAAGCAGCTGATCGTTTCTATGGATGGAATCACCCAAGAAATCTATGAGGATTATAGGATCGGAGGCAATCTGGAAAAGGTGAAAAAAGGTCTTTGCTTGTTACTCGAAAAAAGAAAAGAATCAAAACTGCTTTTCCCAAGGATTGTGCTTCAATTCCTAGTGACCGGAAAAAATGAACATCAGATTCCGGCTTTGAAGTCATGGGCCAAAGAAATCGGGGTGGATGAATTACAACTCAAGACCACCCAAATCTATGATTATCAAAACGGATCGCCTTTGATTCCAACCGATCATAGGTATTCCCGCTATCTTCCCAAAGGTGATGGGACATGGAAACTCAAAAAGCAAATTGAAAATAAATGTTGGCGGATGTGGCAAGGTGCTGTATTTACTTGGGATGGCAGGATGTTGCCTTGCTGTTTTGATAAAGATGGTCAACATGTAATGGGAAAAATTGAAAATAAAGGGATTAAGGAAATCTGGAGGAATGAAAATTATGCGGGATTCCGCAGACAATTGTTGGAAGACAGATCCCAAATCGACATCTGCAAAAACTGTACAGAGTAATTGCCATAGGCCTAATTTAATTGCCATGATATTTCTTTACTGCATGGAATAGTTATCTTTACGCAGATTTTACCCTGTTTAATTTAGAATATACCCTAGGTTGATAAGATGTATTTTAGCATCTATGACCAAGTAGCCAATCAGATGACACACCAATTCCTCATGTATTTTCAGAAAAGATTATATTTAAAAAAAGCTTTAGGGTTATTTTTTATTGCGATTGCACTGCTTTTTGCCATTCCAAGTATCGTCCAAGCCCAATCCATGGCTGACCTCAGCACCATCAAGGTAGATGACCTTTCTGATGCCCAAATTCAGGAACTTATCCGCAGGGCCAATGAAGCCGGTCTGACGGAGTTTGAGCTGATCCAAATGGCAAGACTTCGAGGTGTGTCAGAGGTGGAACTGGAAAAACTTCGTGGCAGAATTGAGAAAATGGAATTTTCCGGTTCTGGAGGAAGGCCAGGTGCCACCCCATCGAAAAGGGAACCTAGGAGACAAAATGATCTCAATGAAATTACCGAAGGACTGTTTAAGGACCAGGATGATCTTGGGATTTTCTCTGAAGAACCCTCTCCTTACTTCGGTGGGGATATCTTTTACAACAAAAAGAGGAGACTGAGTTTTGAACCAAATCTCAATGTCGCAACGCCAAAGAATTATGTCCTTGGACCTGGTGACCTGATATATATAGATGTGTATGGACAATCCGAAAAATATTATGAAGCTACCATAAGTTCTGATGGGTTTATTCTTTTGGACAATGTGGGGCCGGTGGGCCTTTCAGGCAAATCAATAGAGGACGCTGCCATTATCATCAAAAACCGGCTTTCCAATTTTTATACCGGAATGACAGGCCCCAATCCCAATACTTTTATGCAGGTTACCCTTGGGAATGTCAGGACAATCAAAGTACACCTGGTAGGGGAAGTGAGGTTGCCGGGAACATTTACACTTAGCGCTTTTTCCACGGTATTCAATGCATTGTATGCTGCCGGTGGACCTAATGACAACGGTACAATGCGGAAAGTGAAAATTGTAAGGGATGGTAAAATTGTCTCTACCGTTGATATTTATGATTTTTTGGTCAATGGAAACGCCAATTTAAACTTCCAGTTGAAAGATCAGGATGTAGTCATGGTGGATCCTTTTTTGTCAAGAGTCAGCGTTTTGGGTGAAGTAAAGAGACCCAAAATATTTGAGGTGAAAGAAGGCGAGACCTTTGAAGATTTATTGAAATATGCAGGTGGATTCACGGACCTGGCTTTCAAGGACCGTGTCAATGTCATCAGAATTACGGGAAAAGAAAAAGCTGTATCAGATATATTCAATGAGCAGTTTTCAATTTTCACCGTCAAAGGTGGAGATGAATATACAGTTGGCAAAGTTTTGAACCGATTTGCAAACAGGGTGCAGATCAAAGGTGCAGTTTTTAGAGAGGGTAACTTCTCACTTACAGAGGGGCTAACCCTTTCGCAACTGATCAAGAATGCTGACGGTATCCGGGGAGAGGCTTACCTCGAAAGGGCGAGTATTTTGAGAACATTTGATGACCTCACTACCTCTGTGATTTCTGTCAATCTTCGTGGAATCCTTGAAGGAACAACGGCTGACATTCCTCTTCAAAGAGAGGATGTTGTCAGGATTTCCAGTATTTATGATATTCAGGAGGAATTTTATGTGCAGGTGACCGGAGAGGTTAAAAATCCCGGCACTTATCCATTTTCAAAACAAATGACTGCTGAAGACTTAATTATTTTGGCAGGAGGCTTGCGAGAATCCGCCAATGTAAATGATGTCGAAATCGCCCGAAGGTCTGCTACAGCAGAGTCAGGGACTTTTTCAGAATTAATTCCCATCAAAATCAACATAGGCTTGGATATTCAGGAAAATCCTGTCATTCTTCAGCCTTATGACAATGTAGTAGTCAGGAGAAAGCCGAATTTTACGCTTAATAAACAGGTACAGATAGAAGGTCAGGTGAATTCGCCGGGTATATTTTCAGTTCAGTCGGCTGAAGAAAGAATTTCTGATGTCATCAATAGGGCAGGGGGATTGACACCCTATGCCTATACCAAGGGCGCTACTTTGATCCGAAGGACGGAGTTTTTTGATACAGAATCTGAGCAACTCAGAAGACAGAGAAACCTCCAAGACCTACAGCAGAAACTACAACGGGATCCCAACAATACTGAAGCACAGGAATTGCTGTTGCAGCGATTATTTCTCGAAATCGGGAATGTGGACCTCGGTACTTCGGAAGGAGCCATTGCTGCCCAATCCAAAAAAGAGGCCATCACCGGAATTTCAGAAACCAAAGCTGACCTTGCACCGCTCAGGATAAGGCAGACTGAGGCAGTTGCCATTGACCTGGAGGAAATTCTTAAAAACCCGGGTTCTGACAAGGATCTTATTCTTGAAGAAGGAGATGTCATCTCTATACCGAGACAATTACAAACAGTGAGACTAAGAGGCGATGTGGTCTATCCTGCGACAGTAAGGTTTGAGAAGGAAAAGGGAACAAAATTCTATATCAACAGGGCAGGGGGTTTTGATATCCGGGCCAACAGAAAAAGAACATATGTGGTTTATGCCAATGGTGAAGTGGCGCGGACCAAGAGCTTTTTGGGACTCAGGTCTTATCCTGCCGTTGCTCCCGGTGCCGAAGTGATCGTGCCTACCAAAGGACCTAGAGTTCCGGTCAGGCCCGGCGAAATCGTAGGAATAGCAACCGCCCTTGCGACCCTTGCATTGGTAATCACCCAACTCACTCCTTGATAATATGAATGGACAGCAACATATTTTGGATGATAAGATTACATTAAAAGAAGTAATTCTCAATGTTCGTGGGTGGATATCTTTCTTCCTTGGACAATGGAAATTTTTCCTTTTGGCAGCAACAGTCGGGATTGTATTGGGAGCCTTGGTATCTATCTTCAAGAAGCCGGTTTATCATGCAGAGACGACTTTTGTTTTGGAAGAATCAGATATGGGCGGTATGGGGCAGGTTTCAGGGCTTGCCTCATTGCTCGGGATCAATTTGGGATCAATGAGCGGTCCTTCAGGGATTTTTCAGGGCGAAAATATCATGGAGCTCTACAAATCTGATAACATGTTGGGCAAAACACTCCTAAGCCCCTTTGATGAAAATACCCTTCTGATAGATAGATTTATTGAATTCAATGAACTTGACAAAAAATGGAAAAGTAAAGTAGATTTGGCAAGCCTCAATTTTTCCATTCCTAGGGAAAACTTTTCGGTGACCCAAGATTCCGTGGTCAAAGAAATATCCAAGCTAATCCGGGAAAAACATCTGGTGGTGGAAAAACCCAACCGCAAATTGAGCATCATCTATGTTACCATCAATTCTAAAGATGAAGCTTTTGCCAAGGTCTTCAATGAATCCATGGTAGAAAGGGTAAATAATTTTTACCTCGAAACTAAGACCAAAAAAACTGCGGAAAACCTGACCATCCTGCAAACCCAAGCTGACAGCGTCAGGGCAGTATTGGATGAAAATCTCATGGAATACGCAAATATGGCTGACAGGATTCCCTTTCCAAATGCACTCATCCAGAGTGCTACCGTGGATAGCCGCAAAAAACAAGTGGACATTCAGGCGGCCTCAGCGGTTTTTGCTGAGATTACCAAAAACCTCGAAATCGCCAAAGTCAACCACCGCAACAATTCCCCTTTGATACAGATCATAGATTCCCCGAGATTCCCGCTCAAAAGCACAAGAATCAAGATTCTGAAGGGAACCGTTTTCGGGGCGGCTATGATGGTCTTTGTGGCGATGGTTTTCTTATATTTCAGAAGATTATACCGCCTTCATATCGAAGAAAGTTGAATTTCCATCATGTTATGATATGATAGAGAAAATCACTTCCCATACTTTTACCGGCCTGTTTAAAAATAAATCGATTCAGAATTTTATTTTTTTGATCACCATTCAAGCTTCCAATATTGTTATCACGCTCATCTCCATGCCGCTGTTGATACAGTCCATTGGTGTGGATGGTTTTGGATTGGTCAATCTTTCTCTTTCAGTAATAATCCTTGCAAATATTTTGGTGGGGTTTGGATATAACCTCAGTGGACCCAGAGAAGTCGCCCTTCTCCAAAATGACAAAGAATCCCTTTCTCATGTAGTTTCCAATGTTGTTTTCAGTAAAGTTTTGATGGCATTGTTAGCCACCATAGGATTAATTGTGGCAGTTTTTGGACTGAATATGTTCAAAGAGTATCAATGGATACTACTCTTTTCTGTGTTGCTTTTATTTTCTGAAGCCACCCTCCCTTTATGGTTTTTTCAGGGAATGGAAAAAATGAAATTGATTTCCATCGCAAATGTATTCAGCAAGTTGCTTTACTTGATGGGGATTGTTCTTTTCATTCATGCCCCTGATTCTGCCAAATGGGTCAATTTCATAATGGGTGCATCAGGTTTGGGGGTCAATATCCTGCTTCTGCTCTACATCCACTATATGCTGGAGATCAGATTTTACAAACCAAAATTTCTCCAGCTTTTTGCTTCTCTCAAGGACAATGGCCTGCTTTTTCTGTCCAATATCGCAACCCATATTTCCGTACATGGTGGACTGATTATCCTGAGTTTTTTTTCAGTAGCTGAGGTATTGGGGATGTTCAGTTTGGCAGAAAGGATATCGATGGTCCTGCGGATGTTTCCTTCGATGGTGATCCATTCCATTTATCCCAACACGTCCAAACTATTGAAGGATGACATTCGACAGTTTGTCTTGTTTTTGAGAAAAGCCTATTTCGGGACAATGATAGCAGCCTTGATAATCTCCTTATTTACTTTTGCCATGGCCCCTTTTATCATTGAGTTATTGGCTAAAACCCGATTGGAAGAATCCGTCACCTACCTCAGAATTTTGGCTTTTATACCGCTTCTTGCCTGTCTCAATATTGCCAATGTGGTCATGTTTTTGGGAAGGGACCAAAAAGAGTTGATGTTTCGGTCATCCTGGATTTTACTGCTATATATGCTTCCTGCATGCCTTTCGCTTACTTATCTTTTCGGGGGAATGGGATTGTGTTATGGGTTACTTTCTACTGAGTTGGTAGTTTTGTTAATATGTACCATTCTTAATCTTCTCAAAAACAGGGACCTGATGAATGCTTTTTGGAAAAGTAAATATTGAAACTAACAGGCAATTGGAGATGAAAATTTACTTGTTTCAAAGTTGATTTTGGCTTAAAGAGTCGTCCAAAAACCCACTTTTTGTAGCATCGGAGTTGGATTGGATTAGAGAATAGAAAATCCCGACAGAAAACCTTAATTTTGATGTTTCAAAAGGTACCCAACAGGAATCAACCATAAAATATTGGATTCACTTCATTTTTCCACGAACCCTTATTCCCAAGCAAAGATTGCTGTCATCATCATTAATTGGAATGGCTATGCTTTGACGAAGGCGTGTTTGGAATCTTTACGAGAAGTAACTTACAATCAATTCGTTTCAATTTTGGTTGATAATGGTTCCGAAGATGGTTCTGGTAAAAAACTGAAAGAAGAATTCCCTGAAATTCAACTTTTGCAAAGTCATCAAAACCTTGGGTTTACCGGAGGAAACAATCTTGGTATACAGTGGGCATTGGATCATTCTTTTGAATATGTGCTTTTGCTGAATAACGACACAGTCGTCGAGCCTGATTTTTTTCAGCCTTTGGTTTCTTTTTTGGATCAGAATCTTGACTATGGAGCGGCCCAACCAAAGATCATGTTTGAAAAGGAGCGGGACAAAATCTGGAATGCCGGAGGGGGATATTTCAAATGGCTAGGCATGAGTTGGTCAGTAGGGATAGGAAAAGAAGACCAGGGACAATTTGATAAGGAAATGGACACGCCCTGGATCACAGGCTGTGCCATGATGGTAAGATCGGCCGTGATAAATAAGTCAGGAATGTTGGATGAAAGATTTTTTGCTTACTATGAAGATGTGGAATGGTCACTGAGGATTCAAAAAAACGGATATAAACTGAGGTATATTCCCAAATCTAAAATTTATCATGTCGCAGGGGGATCATCAAAAAATGTCAAAACCAAGGAAGGAGTTGTTCCACCCATAATTCATTTTTATAGGACGAGAAACCATCTGTTTTTAATCCGAAAACATGCAAATCCACTCTCCTTTGTATTAAGTTTGCTGTACCAAACCGCAAAAAACGCTGCTTTCATTATTTACCTGGCTTTTAATGGGAGGTTCCAAAAAGTAAAAGCAATTTTAAAAGGACATTTTGAAGGTCTTTTTGCCAAATGAAATTCAATTGATGAACAGTTCTGACACACAAATTTACCCTGATATTGAAGCATATTCCAAAGAAATCGGTTTGAGTGCTGAGGTTTTGGAGGAAGCTTTCAAACTTGAAAACCACTACCACAAATTGTTGGTAAGTGAAAAAGATCCTACCAAGAGGGAAGCTTTGTACGATGAATTCTATTCCAATCTTTTGCAGTTTTATGGAAGAACAGCAAAAGAAGATGACTCCCTTGAAAACAGGATTGCAACCAAAGATCCACAGGTTACCCTTTTCGAAAAAGAGCTGAGGGAGAAATCCATCATTGATTTTGGTTGCGGGGAAGGCTATTTTCTGATGAATATCCAAAAGAAAATTCCTTATAAGAAACTGACAGGTGTCGATGTTTTTATTCCCGAAACTCTTCTTCAGCATCCCCATATTCAATTTATATCATCAGGCATCATCAATTTTTCGACCGAAGAAAAATTTGAATTGGCTTTTTCCGATAATGTCATCGAACACCTTTCACCCTTTGACCTAATGGACCACCTTCGGTCTGTTTATGAGAGTTTGGTACCGGGAGGAAAATTCATCCTTGTCATGCCAAACAGGCTCTTTGGACCAATGGATGTGACACGTATTTTGGACAATTCCAGTTCGGGAAAAGTCAAAGCACAGGGCGGACATCTCAACGAGTCTACTTACCATGAAATGGTCAGCGCCCTGACAAAGACTGGGTTTACTAATTTTGAAACAGTGCTCCCAATTCCGAATTTCAAATACACCGTTTTCAAAAACAACCGAATCAAACCTGACTGGATCATAGGCATTGAGCAAAGTAAATTTTTATTGAATATATTCAGGGGGATAAAAGTCAATGGAAGATGCCCGGTGAGGTTTACCGTGACTTTGATCTGTCAAAAGCCTGAACTGCATTGATCGCTCAGATACTCTTTATTTTAGCCCTTTTGGGTTATGCCCCACTCCTCTATTATACATTGAAGGCAATGGTCTTCAAAGGGAAATGGGAGTATGTGGTGTTTTTTCTGGCAGCGTACCTTCCTTTTCACATTACATTTTTGAGTATTGTATTTCAAGCGACTAGTTCTGCCATACCGGTTACATTTTTTCAATTAGCCAAAGACCTGATGGTTATTCTCTCTGTTTTGGTTTTTGTGTTGTACCAAAGAAAAATATTTGAATATCCGTTTCGCCTTCATGCCGTGGATTGGCTGGTTTTAAGCTTTATTGGATTGGCATTTTTATTTCTTCTTTTGCCTTTGGGGGATACTACCATCGTCAATAAGGCCTTATATTTTAAAAACCTGCTTATTCCTGCGATGGTCTATTTTATAGGAAGAAATACGGTTTTTGAGGACTTAGAAATTAAAAGGCTGTTTCAGGTAATTTTTGTAATTGCTGTTTCTGCCTTTTCGGTAAACATTTTGGAAGGACTCCTCAACACCCATCTACAAAATTATACAGGTTATGCCCTTTTCAATCAGGTCGTCAATAACATGGAGCCTTCGGGTAATTTTGGGCTCTCCTGGACGTTTGAAACACAGGCCGTCACAAAACGTTTTGCCTCATTCTTTTCCGATCCACTTGAACTTGCTAGTTCGGTCCTTTTGGGTTTTGCGGCCGGATTGATATGGTTTTTGACTTCCAAAAGAGAAGATGCCTTTCCCTACCTTTTAGTGATGGCTTCAGCTATGGGAAGTTTGTTTTTTGCAGGTTCTAGGGCTGCCTTTGCCGCATTCTTTATCATGATCTTCTTTATTGCAGTGATTTTTAAGCTCAATAGGTTGATTCTTTTTGGGTTCAGTTTGGTCCTATTATTTGTAATATTTGTGATTTTCTTTGCATCAGAGGATTTTTATTATTTCGTGGTGGATACCCTTACTTTCCAAAATGCATCGAGTGTAGGACATGTACTCGAATGGCTCAACGCTCTTGAATCGATGATCGAAAATCCATTTGGAGTAGGTTTGGCGATGAGTGGCAACTCAGGAAGTGTATCTGAGGACGCAAGAATCGGAGGTGAAAACCAATTCCTGATTTATGGGGTTCAAATGGGGTTTTTGGGAATGTTTCTCTATATATTTCTTTTGGGTTTTTCTATCAGAAAGTCAATCAAAGTCTTCAGGGAAACAGAAAATGTAATGTCTGCTAGAATTGCATTTACTGCTGCTGCTGTCAAGACAGGGCTTCTGTTGCCGCTTTTCACTGCCAATGCAGAACTGTACACTTATGTCAGCTGGATTTCTTGGTGGATGGTGGGATATACCATGAATGAATACTCCAAAATCTTGAAAGAAAATGCCTAGGCCCAAGGTTTTGATCGATGTGTATTACCTCTATGTGGCCCAGACCGGGATCAGAACGTACATGGTGACACTTTGTGAAGAGATTCTCAAAAACCGCAATAGTGGATTTGACTATGTCATCAGCCCGGATTTTCAGAAAGTGAAGCAAAATCAGTTCTTCCGGGGAAAAACCGCCAAATGGAAAAACATCTTTTTTCAGCTTCTCTATTTCTTCAGAAAGCAGGTCGCCTTGCCTTTACTTTCTTATTATCACGAGGCCGATCTGGTATTTAGTCCGGACATCATGAGTCCTCTTTGGGCCCAGGGCAAGAAAATTTCGGTGCTCCACGACACTTTCTTTTGGGACAATCCAGACCATTACCAGGGACTTTGGCTGAAGTACTACCTTTATTTTCTGCAAAAAGGATTAAGGAAAAATGGGGAAATCATTACGATCACCCAATTTTCCAAAATGAGATTACAGGAATTATCCGAATTCAAATCTATTCCGATCAGCGTGGTTTATCCTGCCTCAGGACTTTCCGCAATGGAAAGTCCACGCAATCAAAAGCCGATTGCCTCTTCTAGATATTTCCTCCATGTAGGGGTTTTGGAAAAAAGGAAAAACCTCGGTATGCTCCTCATTGCTTTTGACAAACTGATTAGGCAGCAGGGATATGAAGACATCCGATTGGTCTTGGTAGGACAAAGAGGTCCGCGTGAAACTTTGGATGATTATGATCATTTGACCAGCTTGGTGGCTTCTTTGGAATTGGAAGATAAAGTGATTTTTACAGGATACGTGGCGCAGGAAAAGCTGGCAAACTACTTCCAAAACGCTTTGGGGTATGTTTTTCCATCGGCAAATGAAGGCTTTGGCTTGCCTGTTTTGGAAGCTTTTTCTTTTGGATTGCCTGTAATCATCTCAAGGCAAGGAGCCCTGATGGAAGTGGCCGGAGAGGCAGCATTGGTTTTGGAAAAAAATGAGTCAGAAGCACTTTTTCAGTCCATGAAGCTTTTGGTGGATGATCCTGAGCTCAGAAAGTACCTTGGTGAAAAAGGGAGAATCAGGTTGAAGGAATTTTCCACGGAGAAGTTTTTCCTATCTTTGGAGCAGGCATTTAATGAAATTCTAAATGGGTAATTTCCTCGGCAAAGCCATCTCCAAATTCACAGGCATTGACCTCAGGGACCGCTTTGGTACTGAATGGGACTCCCTTTCAACCTTCGGGGTAATGATGAGAATGGGTTTATGGACTTTGAGAGGAGCCTTAGTCAGGTGGAGGTTTGGTACTGCCAAGGGCTTGTTTTTGGTTGGAAAAGGGGTCACTATCAGACAAGCGGCCTATATCCATGTTGGCCGTAATTTCATTGCCCAAGACCATTGCGAGATCAATGGACTTTCCCAAAAAGGGTTGGTTTTTGGCGACAAGGTGACCATTGGGAGTTATGCCATCATCAGACCGACCAACCTCTATGGTGGAGAAGCGGGAGTTGGGCTGAAAGTCGGCAACAACAGCAGCATCGGGCCTTATGCTTATATCGGCTGTTCGGGATATATTGAGATCGGCGATAATGTCATGATGTCCCCAAGGGTAAGCATATATTCTGAAAACCATAATTTTTCTGAAACAACTCTACCCATGATTGAGCAGGGAGTGACCCGCTCTTTCGTCAAAATTGAAGATGATTGCTGGTTGGCTGCCAACTCCGTAATTTTGGCAGGAGTGACGGTGGGAAAAGGTTCAGTCGTCGCAGCCGGAAGCATCGTCACCAAGGATGTCCCTCCCTACAGCATCGTGGCTGGCAATCCCGCAAGGATCATCAAAAGCAGAAAGTAAATGAAGACCAATACGGTAGAAACCTGGAAAAAATTCGGAAAAGAGGACCCTTATTACGGGGTGCTATCTGATCCAAAATACAAGTCTGACAAAATCACGGATAAAGGTTTGTCTGATTTTTTTGCTACCGGGAAGACCTATGTCATGGAAACATTGCATAGGATCGAAAAACTTTATGGCTCTGACTTGTCTAATGCAGCCATCCTTGATTTTGGTTGTGGGGTGGGACGTTTGGCAATTCCTTTTTCTTTTGTCACAAAAAACAGGACCGTAGGTATAGACGTTTCTCCGGAAATTTTGGAAAAGGCTAAATCCCACGCCATGGAAATGAAGGCTGAGAATATAGAGTTCCTGCTATCTGAAGGCAAAACCCTTCCCCAAACAGGGAAGTTTGATTTTATCAATTCCTATATTGTCTTGCAACATATTGAGACCAAGTCTGGGATGCTAATCATCCAACAACTGTTAGACAGGCTCGAAGTCGGGGGCATCATGCAGATTCAGGCAACATACGGGAATAATTGGCCCAAAATCAAGTATTTCCATTACTACCTCAGGGCGCATTATTCCCTTTATAACTTTGTGTATTCTTGTCTGAAAAACCGGAGTCTGAAGGTTGAACCAATGATGCAGATGAACCCCTACGACCCAAAGGAGCTTTTCAGCCTTTTTTCCAGATATTCCAATAATATCCACATAGAATTGACAGACCACACCGGATTCTTGGGTGCTTCCTATATGATCAAAAGGGAATTTTGATGGCAAAAACCCATTCTCCTACCGACAAAAATGTTTTGATGCTCCATGGTTCATCGGACCTCTATGGAGCAAGTAAAATATTTCTGGAATCTGTCCGTGCATTGAAAAGGATAGGTTACGGGGTGATAGTTGTCCTTTCTGAAGATGGTCCATTGGTAGAGGAATTGAAAGCGTTGAAAGCGGAGGTCCATATCCACAAGCTTGGAATATTGCGCAGAAAATATTTCAGTCCATCAGGTTTGGTCAATAGGTTCAAAACGATCCTGAAAGCCAAGTCTTTCTTGGAAACATTGATGTCCGAAAACCGCATCACACATATTTATTCCAATACTTCTGCTGTTTTGGTTGGAGCCTTTTTGGCACGCATGAAAGGGGTTAAACACATTTGGCACCTCCATGAGATTTTGCTTTCTCCGGGATGGTTTGTTTGGATGATGGGAAAAATCATCAACAGGTATGCGGATAAAGTGGTTGTGGTTTCCCAAGCAGTTTGGGACAATTGGAAAGACAAGGTAGATGAACCCAAATTGGTGCTGTTGCACAACGGGATTGATTACCGACCCTATCTGGAAACCAATACCGATATCAGGAATGAGATTCCGAACAGTGAAGGAAAGGTTTTGATCGGAATGATCGGAAGGATCAATCACTGGAAAGGGCAGGGCTATTTTTTGGAAATTGCCCAAAGTTTGGTTCAAACTCATCAAAATGTCCATTTTGTAATTGTCGGAGACGCCTACCCAGGGACAGAATATTTGGTAACCGAAATGGAAGAAAAAATCAAAAACTCAGGGTTGGATGCCCATGTAAGCTATCTGGGCTTTCGCAGAGATATCCCTGAAATTTTGAATGCTTTGGATATTTTTGTATTGCCTTCTATCCTTCCTGATCCATTTCCTACGGTTATTTTGGAAGCAATGGCTTCAGGGAAGCCTGTTGTGGCTACAGCCCAAGGAGGGGCAAAGGAGATGATTGTGGAGGGAGAAACGGGCCTGTTGATCCCTTGGGATGATGTAGAATCTGCCGCAGCATCAATTTCTGTTTTGGTCAAAAATGAAGTATCAAGAAAAGAAATAGGCGAAAAAGGAAGATCAAGGGTATTGGAAAAATTTTCACCTCAGGCTTTTAAGAAAAACTTTCTAAGACTTTTTGAAAATGACTAAAGAAAACAAGACGCTGAAAGTATGCATTTTGGGAGCCAAAGGTTATCCTTATGTCTATGGTGGCTACGATACCATGGTCAAGGAATTGGGAGAGCGGCTCCAAAAAAAAGGAGTAGATGTCAGGGTGTATTGTCATCGCTCCCTCTTCAAAGAGAAGCCTTCTGTGGTAAATGGAATCAAACTGATCTATATGCCGGCGGTGGAAACCAAGATCCTGACCCAGCTGACACACTCTTTTTTCTCGATGATCCATGCCTGCTTTTCGGATGTGGATGTGATTTTTGTGGTCAACTCTGCCAATGGGCCTTTTGGTTTGATTTCCAGAATATTCCGTAAACCCACTGCCATCAACGTCGATGGGCTAGAATGGCTTCGCCCAAAATGGAAAGGTTTTGGATCGAAATATTTCTTTTGGGCATCCAAAATGGCCACGAAATTTTATGACCAGATCATCAACGATTCCGATGAAATGAGAAGGATTTATATAGAGCTTTTCAAGGCTGAATCCAAGGTCATCGCCTATGGCGCCAATCCATCTTTCGATTCCGATCCCACCAAACTTCAAAAATGGAATCTACCTAAAGAAAGCTATTACCTGATCGTGGGGAGGTTGGTGCCTGACAACAATGCTGACCTGATTATCGCAGGATTTATCCAATCAGATACCAAGAGAAAACTGGTGATCGTAGGAGATGTGCCCTATCAGGATAGCTATGCCGAAGGACTCAAATCCATGCAGGATGAAAGGCTTTTGTTTACCGGATATGTCACAGATCCCGAAGAATTGAAGGCATTGTACCATAATTGTTTCGCGTATTTTCATGGACATGAATATGGAGGAACCAATCCTGCCATGCTCAAGGCTATGGGATATGGCTGCGCAATATTGGCATTGGATACTCCATTCAACCAAGAAATGCTCCAAAATGGCAAACACGGTTGGTACTTTTCAAAAAACCCTGTTTCAGTTTCAGCGCTGATCTCCAAAGCGGAAAATAATCCCGAAGAAATTGAAGGGCTAAGGCTTACCGCCAGGGAAGGATTGACTCAAAAATACAACTGGGATTTTGTCACAGAACAGTATCTGGAAGTATTTAAGGAATTGAAGAAAAAAGGAAAGGTCAAGTAGCTGAGGAATGTTTTCCGTTTAGCTGAAACCTGCTTACTACCACCCATCTTCCCTCAATCCTCTTAAGCAGAGCAATATCTTGGACTACTTGTTCGGCTTCAAATTTTTGCTTTTTGATAAAATCCCAATATTCTGCGAAACGGATTTCTTTGAGGTCTTTGAAGGCCAAAGTCATATGCGGATGATATGCCCTATCACTCAATTCTTCCACAAGGTTGAGGTTTGTTTTGCAAAATTTTGAAAGGCCGATTTGAAAGGAGGAGAGTGTCGGATTTTCTTTTATTTTGATAAAAATCACCCTTTTCCCGAACTTATCAAATCCTGAAAATTTAAGCTGAAAAGGCTGTTGGTCTTGACAAAAACCGGTAAGGAGATCTATCAGCTTGCTTTCCTTTGCCTCATTCCAATTGAATGGCATCTTTAGTGTAACATGTGCCGGAGATTTGAGGGCATATTTGAGGTTAAAATCCTCTTTGAGCATTAACTTGAGATCTGTTGCTTTTTGTTGGATTTCACCTTCCGGCACGATTGCAATAAAATATTTACCTATTGATTTTGCCATTTAACACAAATATAAATCATTTAGAAAAGGAGAATCAGATTAAATCGGGGAATGGGATAAATTGTACAAGGGATTTTTCCAAAGAAAATTTTAAAATTGTAAATTGAACGGATAAAAAGCTGCAAAACAATGGAGAATTTTGAAAAGGCGATGGTCGGAATGGACCTTACGGAAATGGACGATATTTTGATTTCCAAAATGGCGGTCTTGTCTGGAATATTAGGAATCAAAAAACTTTATTTCATTCATGTTTCCAAAAACCTAGCCTTACCTGATGAAATAAGGGAAAAATTCCCCGATTTGGTGGCACCTGCTGATGAGGCTATTGAAGCGGAAATCACTACAATCATCAAACAAAACAATTTCCCCGAAAATGTAGAGATAGAGGTATTTGCTGAAGAAGGGAGTCCTATGACAACATTCCTCAGATGGGCAAAACTCAAAGATGTAGACCTCATTATAATGGGAAGGAAAGTCACGCTTAAGGGAAGCGGTTCACTTGCCAAAACCATGGCCCAAAAGGCCCCATGTTCTGTTTTGTTCTTACCTGAAAGGGTCGAAATGAAAATTCCAAAAAAGATCATGATTCCCATGGATTTTTCGGAACACACCAACATGACCATTAATTTTGCCCAAAAAGCTGCAGAGGAATTTGATGCCAAAATTTATGCCCTGCATCTTTTTGAAGTGCCGACAGGCTACCACAAGACAGGCAAATCTTTTGAAGAGTTTGCCGAAATCATGGAGGAAAATGCCAAAAAGGATTATGATAAATTTATCAAAAAACACCATCATCCCGAATTTGATTGTCTCTTTGTATTGTCCAATAAAGGAGAGCCGGGCCATCTAATTATAGAAAAGGCCAAAGACCAAGGAATAGATTTGATTTTAATGGGAAGCAGGGGAAGGACAGCCTCTGCGGCGGTATTGCTCGGGAGTGTTGCCGAAAAGCTGGTGCAGGTCAACAATGAGATTCCAATGCTGATATTCAAGATCAAGGGAGAAACAATGGGCTTTTTTGATGCGTTGTTCAGAATTTAACCTCAGCAAAATTTCATTTCAAGCCAATAAAAAATTAACCCAAGCTGTCAAGGCTTGGGTTTTTTGATTGTAGACCTGAATTCAAAAAATTCAGGAAAAGATATTTGTCTAGTAGGCATTTTCTCTGTTTACGACCAATTCATAAACTGTCAGGATACAGATTTTGAGGTCTAGGAGAATCGACCAATTTTGAATATAAAAATAATCGAGCTTTACTCTGGATCTGATCTGATATGGATTTTCAATTTCGCCACGATATCCTTTTACCTGTGCAAGTCCAGTGATTCCGGGTTTGATTTTATGTCTGCTATTGTATTTTTCAATCTGGGTTTTGAATACCTGATTCATCGGAATGGTATGCGGTCTGGGCCCAACGATGGACATGTCGCCAAGAAGCACATTGATAAACTGAGGCATTTCGTCCAAGGATGTCATTCTCAGAAAAGAGCCGATTCTTGTAATCCTTGGATCATTTTTGACAGCCTGATGGGTATCAGCATAGTCATTCGGCGTCATGGACCTGAATTTCAGACACATAAATACTTTGTTGTTTTCCCCGTTTCTTTCTTGAATGAAGAAAACCGGCCCTTTGGATTCCAACTTAATCAACAAGCCCACCAAAGGGATAAGCCAACTGAGTATAAAGACCAATACAAAAGCCGAGAAAACGATGTCAAAAGCCCTTTTAAATACCCTATTGAAGGCATTGTCCAATGGGATTTCGTTGACATTGATGACGAAGAAATCGCCATATTTGGAGAAAGAAAGGTTCTTTTCCAATTGAAGTGATCCTCCCGGAATTACCTTGACCTTGATGTAATGTTCGTCAGCAAAATTGATCACCTTTTTTACTTTTTTTTCTTCAAGGTGCTCGCTGATATAAATTTGGTCAATATTCAGGTCGACAGCCTCTTCAAAAAACTTTTTGATATTTCCCCGGGTTTGGCCGGACACATCTTTGTCATCATAGTATCCCAAAAACTTGATCCCAAAATCCCTTCTCAACTTGAACACTTGCGCTAGTTGGTCACTTGTGCCACCCATGCCCAAAATAACGGCCCTTCTATAGTTATGGCCTGTTTCCCTGTATTTTCTCAAAATAAGATGAACCCCAACTCTATAAATTCCCAAGAATACCAAAAGGCTGGCAGCAAGGGAAAGGAAGGAAAGCAGTCTGAGGGAGTTGTCATGAAATGGCATCCAGATCATCGAAATGATCACCAAAAACCAGGCTAGCGAACCTATAAGTTTTTTGAAAGTCTGATCCGCTTCATTTGTTCTGCCGATTTTGAAGTCTTCTTTGAGGATGGTAATCACCATCCAGATCATGATGAAGGCAGGGAAAGTAGGAAAATCTAATCCTTTAAATTCTTCAAAAGGTTGAAATACCTTGTTGGAAATAAAAAATGAGAATGAAACTGTCAATATGTCTCCCAGAACAAAAAGCCAGGGAAAATATTTATAAAAGCGTTTTTTCATAAAAATCAATAATCTTTCATTTAAATACGGAGGTTTTAACTAAAATGGTTTCAATAGTTCCGGATTTTGATGAAAGTGTTTGCAAATCATTGAAATTATTGGCAAAAGTAAAAAAGAATATCATTGACCTCTTACTTTTGGTGTAATTAATTTGTTAAAATAAATAGCTTTGCCCAAGAAGCAGATTGATATTCTAATATGATGGATTTTAAAGCCTTATTGGCTTCTTCTGATAATCCCAATTCTTTAGGAAATAAATTCAGAAAACAGCGTTTCCAATACTTTGAAAATCTAATCGAGAAAAATTTTGAGAAAAATTTTCCCGTCAGAATTTTGGATATTGGAGGGATGGAACACTTTTGGAAAGATCAAGCCTTGTTGCATTCGGGTAAGGTCGAAGTCGTGATGCTTAACCTAAGCGCCGAAAAGGTACAAATCAAGGGATTGAGCAGCATGGCCGGAAATGCCACCGATTTATCTCAGTTTGCAAACGGAAGCTTTGACCTTGTTTTTTCCAATTCGGTAATTGAACATCTCTACACTTGGGAAAATCAACAGAAAATGGCAAAAGAAGCGATTCGCGTCGGAAAGAAATATTTTGTACAGACGCCAAACAGGCATTTTTTTATGGAAGCGCATTATGCCCTACCTTTTGTCCAGTATTTACCAAAGAACCTGACATACTTTTTATTGACCAATACAAAGCTGAGTAGAGGAAGTAAATGGGATCCAAAAGATGCCCAACAATATTTGGACGAAATCAGACTTTTATCTGAAAGAGAAATGAAAATGCTGTTTCCTGCTGCTACTATGTATAAAGAAAAATTCATGGGGATGGTCAAATCCTACAGTGCCCACAATATGAGTTGATGCTGGAAAATTTAAAAACTTCAATCGTAGGGGGAAATCACCACTCCCACCATCGAATCCGCAGTGCCATAATAGAGAAACCACTGATTCTTAAAATATACTAAGCCCTCCACAAATGTGGTTCCGTCCACATACTGCCCTGATTTTTCGAAAGGCAATTCAGGTTTGAGAAAGGGTTCATCTGTGCGGTCGTGCAATTTCCATGGTTCATCTTTATCAAACAAGGCCTGTCCCGCAGTATATACCCTGTTCCCTAATTCTTTGACACCGATGTCTTTTTGGTTGCCGGCATTATAGAGTACGACGATGCCGTCTTTGGTCAGCACCGGTGGCGGTCCGGCTTCTACCAACCATGAGTCAAAATATCCCAATCTCGGACTCAGTACAGGGGCTATATTTCCATCAGATCCTTCAATAGGTTCCCAATGAACCAAATCCTCCGAGCTCGCTAACCAGATATGTGGCACACCAAAGTACATCCAATATTTACCGTGGATTTTGGCAGCTACGAGTTTGCCATCTTTGAGTTCAGTGACGATGGCACCTGATTTGGTTTCACGGTTGTGGTATTTGCCATCTTTGAATTCCTTGAAAATCGGCCCGTGTTTTTCCCATGCCTTCAGGTCTTTGGACGTCGCCACTGCCAAGCGTGGAAATTCCCTGTTCCACTGTGTATAAGTCAATACAAATAACCCATCCTCGGTCTGCACGATCCTCGGGTCTTCTGTGCCCCCGGTCCATTCAAATTCCTTTTGGTTGTCATTGGTAGGAAAAAAAATAGGCTCAGACTGCCTGATGTAGGTTTCCCCATCTTCAGATACTGCCAAGCCCAACCTTGAGGTGTGGCCTCCGATTTCCTTTTCGCCGAGTTTTTCTTCCGCGCGGTAGAGGATGTGGATTTTTCCATCTTTGAGAATGGCTGCAGGATTGAAAGTAGCCATGGATTCCCATTCGACTGATCTTCCCGACATCGGATCCTGAAAGGAAGTTTTTTCCGTAGGAGAAATGATCGGTCGGGCATTTTCAGGTCTGAGGAAAGGACCTAGCATCCAGGGTTTTTCCTGGGCCAAAACAGCCAAATTGGAAATGAATACAGCAAGAAGCAAAAGGATCTTTTTCATTTAGGGTTTATTTAATTATCTAAAACCACGCTGTCGGTTTTCAAAACCTGACCAAGGTAATCAATTCGGCCACACAGACAGGCTTGTCGGCATGGTTAGATTCCATTTCGGCTTGGATAAATAGCTTCGTGTTCCCATCGGGACTTTCTTCCATATTGGTCAACGTGGCTTTCAGCCGGATCTGATCGCCGGAATAGACTGGGGAAGGAAACCTGACCTTGTTTACACCATAATTCAGCGCCATTTTGACACCTTCCAAAGGTAGGATTTCATATATCAGTTTGGGAACAAGTGACAAAGTCAGGTATCCGTGGGCCAGGTTTTTCCCTCCCGGCAATAAGGCTGCTGCTTTCTCGGTATCGATGTGGATCCATTGAAAATCTTCAGTGGCTTCGGCAAACTTCTGAATCACTTCTTGGGAAACTGTTATCCAACTACTTGTTCCCAATGATTTTCCAACCTGCTTTTTCAAATCCTCCACACTTCTATACATTCGTTCGCCCTCTTCGGAAGATTCCTCCTCGATCGACTTGATACTTGCGTCTTGATACTTGATACTGCCATCTCTCGTTTCTCGCTTCTCGTCTCTCGCTTCTTTGCTTTCCTCTTTTGCCTCTTCAACAGCAACCATTGCTTTTCCCACCACCTTTCTGTCCATCATATCCCTCAAAGCCTGGGGTGATTCTTCCAACGAATATACTTTATGAATATGTTGCCGGATTTTGCCGGTTTGGATCATTCCTACCAAGTCCATGATATTTTGTTGGTTTTGTTTTTGTTCTTCGGTTGAAAATCTTCCCCAAAAAACCCCCATGATATCACAACCTTTGAGTAAAGCCAAGTTGAACGGCAATTTTGGAATCTCTCCTGCTGCAAATCCGACCACTAGGTATCTGCCTTTCCAAGCCATTCCCCGCAAAGCGGGTTCAGCGTATCTGCCACCCACTACATCCAATACCACATCTACTCCTTTGCCATCAGTGAGTATTTTGATTCTTTCCTTGATGTTTTCGCTTTCGTAGTTGATCAGGTGGTCAGCTCCTTTTTCTTTGCAAACAGCCAATTTCTCAGCAGTGGAGGCCGCGGCGAATACTATCGCACCCATTACTTTCCCTAGTTCCACAGCTGCCAAACCCACCCCTCCGGAAGCGCCAAGAACCAAAAGCGTTTCTCCGGGTTGGATTTTTGCCCGGTCCTTCAATGCATGATAGGCCGTACCAAAAGTGTAAAGGGTAGAAGCTGCTGTCATATAATCCATTTGGGGTGGAATAGGGAAAACACGGTCCGCTCCAACTTTTACTTTTTCGGCAAAACCACCCCAACCACAAAGTGCCAACACCCTTTGTCCTTCTTTGAGGTGTTTGACCCCAGCTCCGGTTTTTTCAATCACACCCGAAACCTCGCCCCCGGGCGAGAAGGGCAGTGTAGGCTTAAACTGGTATTTGTCCTGAATCAGCAAAACATCAGGAAAATTGACCGCACAGGCTTTGACTCGGATGAGAACTTCTTTTTCTTCCAAAACTGGATCAACGATATCAGTATAAGTCAAAGTTTCCGGAAGTCCGTGATGGGTGCAAAGGATGGCTTTCATAGATAAAAGTTTTTGGTAAAATAGGCAATTCCTTATTTAAAACGTAATTTTGACCAATATTGAAGTTAATCTCCCTGCAAGGAATTGTATTGTATAAGCGCTTGGAACATTGAGCCATTCCTTTGCGTCTTTGCGGGACCTAAAAACCCCAAATATGTCAGTTAAACAGTATATCCAAGAAAATCAGGATAGGTTCCTGAACGAACTTTTAGACCTTTTGCGCATCCCATCTGTGAGCGCCGATCCCAAATTTAAAAATGATGTTTTTGCAGCCGCTGACTTTGTCAAAGAAAGTCTGATTAAAGCCGGTGCAGACAAAGCTGAAATCTGTCAGACCGCCGGTTATCCGATTGTCTATGGCGAAAAGATCATTGATCCTGCTTTACCGACGGTATTGGTATATGGCCATTATGACGTGCAGCCTGCCGATCCTTATGAATTGTGGGATTCGCCGCCTTTTGAACCTATCATCAAGAAGACCGAAAGACATCCTGATGGGGCTATTTTTGCCCGGGGATCAGCAGATGACAAAGGTCAGTTTTACATGCACGTAAAGGCTTTTGAAGCCATGATGGCCAACAATGCTTTGCCCTGCAATATCAAATTCATGATCGAAGGTGAAGAGGAGGTAGGTTCTGAGAACCTGGATATTTTTGTCAAAGAAAATCTCGAAAAACTCAAAGCTGACGTGGTCATTGTGTCGGATACACACATGATTTCTATGGAGGATCCCTCTGTGACTGTAGGTTTGAGGGGATTGGCTTACATGCAAGTCGAGGTGACAGGCCCAAACAAAGACCTCCATTCCGGAACTTTTGGAGGTGCAGTCGCCAATCCGATCAATACGCTTTGCAAAATGATTGCTTCACTACACGATGAAAACAACCATGTAACCATCCCGGGATTTTATGACAAAGTGGAAGAATATTCCGCTGCTTACCGGGAGGAATTGAACAAAGCGCCATTTGACCTGGAGGATTATAAAAAGAAGCTCGATATCGCAGAAGTTTCAGGCGAAAAAGGATATACCACCATCGAGCGGGTCGGAATCCGTCCGACTTTGGATGTCAACGGCATTTGGGGGGGGTATACCGGAGAAGGTGCGAAGACGGTACTTCCTTCCAAAGCATTTGCAAAAATCTCTATGCGGCTTGTTCCTAACCAAGACCACAAGGAAATCGCCAAATTGTTTGAAGACCATTTCAAATCCATCGCTCCGGCATCGGTTAAAGTAAAAGTCATCTCCCATCATGGTGGGGCAGCAGCAGTGGTTCCAACAGATTCTCCCGGCTATAGGGCGGCCGAAGGTGCTATCATGGAAGCCTTTGGCAAAAAAGCCATCCCGACGAGAGAGGGAGGTTCCATCCCCATTTGTGCCTTATTTCAAAAAGTAATGGGACTTGATCCGATATTGTTGGGATTCGGTTTGGATACCGATGCATTGCATTCTCCCAATGAGCATTATGGACTCAAGAATTATTTCATGGGAATAGAGACGATTGCTTTGTTTTTCAAACACTTCAAGGAGGAAGCAAATAAATAAAAAAGTATCTCGCGAAGACGCAAAGACGCAAAAATTTATATCCGTATATGCTTAATTTGCGGGTAACCCAAAATTCTACTTCTAAAGGGTAAGAATTCTAAGTTATCTGATCAAAGTCGGAAGACCGAGGTAATATCAAGTTTCCGCCTCTGAACAATTGAAATAGCATTTCAAATAACCTAATAGCTGATAACCAAATTCAATTTGTGTCTTAGTGCCTTTGTGGGAATAGTGTCTTATTTGTCTGAACTATTTTGCTCAAAACCACCTTTATCAATCAGATTCGCCTACATCACACCGCAATGTCAAAATACTTCAAACCTTCACTGCTTTTTTTCTTCTTATTTCTGATAAGCCTAACCTCTTTTGGCCAAGTGGTGTCTCCACCAAAGTGGAATATCCAACTTGCCAATCCGGACCTCAAAGTCGGCGGTGAAGCAGAAATTGTGTTGAAAGCATCAATTCCTAGAAATTGGTATATCTATTCCAATGACTTTGATGAGAATGCCGGTCCTGTACTTACCAGCCTAAGCCTGGAAGGATCAAAAGGGATTTCGGCCACCGAAAAGCTGAAACCGATCAATCCGAAGAAGAAATTTGATGAAGTTTGGGAGGCAGATATCACGTATTTTTCGATTGCAGCAGAATTTCGGCAGAAGATTTCCATCACCGAGCCAAATGTGGAAATCAAGGGAACGGTAGAATACCAAATGTGCTCGGATGTGACCGGGCAATGTATCCTTTATGAGGAAGATTTTACGATCAAAGCCACTGCACAGGGCTCATCCAACTTAACACCAACTCCTACTGAATCTGCAGCTGACAACTCCAATCTTGAAAAATCCGAGGCTGATTCTTCGGTTTCAGCCATTGAACCTGTTCAGGAAAAAGCGGAAGTCTCAGACGGAAGCCAAGAAAGGTCTTTTGTGGACCTTGAAGACGAAGGTAGTAAGGGTGGATTGTTGGGTTTTATGTTTGTTGCTTTTTTGGCAGGATTGGCGGCATTGTTGACACCTTGTGTGTTTCCGATGATTCCGATGACGGTGACTTTCTTTACAGGAAGATCCAAGTCTAGGATTTCAGGAATCCGCAATGCCGGGATTTATGGCTTGTCCATTATCGCTATTTATACCATCGCCGGGACGGCAGTTGCGGCGGTCCAGGGACCAGAATTTGCCAATTGGCTTTCAACCCATTGGCTGCCCAATGTTTTCTTCTTTCTTATTTTCATCTTCTTTGCATTTGCTTTCTTGGGCATGTTTGAGATTACCTTGCCTAGCAGTTTTGTGAATAAGATCGATGCCAAAGCGGACAAAGGTGGAATGGCAGGGATTTTCTTTATGGCGTTTACCTTGGTGTTGGTTTCGTTTTCTTGTACAGGACCGATTGTAGGATCTATTTTGATCAAGGCTGCAGGCGGGGATTTCATTACCCCGATAGCGGGGATGTTTGCATTTTCGCTCGCTTTCGCTATCCCCTTTACCTTGTTTGCAGTATTCCCTGAATGGCTCAATTCCCTGCCTAAATCCGGTGGTTGGCTGAATTCGGTAAAGGTGGTATTGGGATTTTTGGAATTGGCTTTGGCCTTCAAATTCCTTTCCGTTGCTGATCAGGTTTACCATTGGGGATTGCTCGACAGAGACATTTATATCACGATTTGGATTGTGATTTTCTTCCTTTTGGGATTGTATCTTTTGGGCAAAATCAGGACCAAGCACGATTCACCGATGGACTTTATCGGTGTTCCAAGGTTAATGTTGGCAATAGCTACTTTCGTATTTGTGGTCTATCTGATTCCAGGACTTTGGGGAGCTCCGTTGAAGGCCCTGAGTGGCTACCTTCCTCCCATGGCGACCCATGACTTCAATGTGATGGAAAGTAGGGCAGGCGCGATCACTAAAGACAATCAATTGGGAGAAAACCCGAAATATGCTGATTTCCTGCATTTCCCTCATGGCATCCAAGGGTATTTTGATTACAAACAGGCTTTAGCCGCCGCACAGAAGCAGGGAAAACCCTTGTTTATTGATTTTACAGGCCACGGCTGTGTCAACTGTCGGGAAATGGAAGCCCGTGTGTGGTCAGATCCGCAGGTTTTGCAAAGGCTGAAGGAAGATTTTGTGATGGTTGCTTTGTATATCGATGAGCGGTATGAACTGCCGGAAGCCGAATGGTATGTGTCTGATTATGATGGAAAGGAGAAAAAAACCATTGGCAAGCAAAACGCTGATTTCCAGATCACGAAGTTCAACAACAATGCGCAGCCCTATTATGTGATCCTGGACCACAATGAAGAATTGCTTGTCAAGCCAAAAGCTTACGATACCAATGTCCTGAATTTTGTCAGCTTTCTCGAGGAAGCAAAAGCAGAGTTTGGGAGAAGGTGATTACTAACCTAAGGGTAGGTTTAATTGTGCATACTTAAAAAGTTTTAATTTTCTACCTTCAACATTTTGGGTAAAATTTTAGACAATTATTTTACGAGTTCCCTCAATCCTTTCAATAAATACATCTGATTTTTAGCCCGGTGGAGGTTTTGTTCTTCATAGTGAATGGTGTAGTAGATATTTCCTTTCAGGTAATCCGCCAGAAACCTAAATCCCATAATACAGGTCATCATCAGTCCTCCAAATGAAAGGGAATTGATTTCCTCTTCTGTAAAAACTCCATTGCCCACTTCCAAGAATCCTTCCAATAGAGCATTGTATTTGGCATTGTCCACATTGATTTTTTCCCAATCCTTTGAACCTTCGCCTTCCGTACAAGCCACTGTCCGTACCAAATCCCCAAAATCATAATAGACATATCCCGCCATCAGGGTATCCAAATCAATTACAGCATTGACTTTGGAAAAGTCATCAGCAAAAATCAGGTTATTGATTTTGGTGTCGCTGTGGGTCAATCTTAAGGGTAATTTTTCTTTCCAACTGAGATATTGATCCACCAAGTCTTTTTGTCCTAAATAGAATTCGACCAGTTCTTTTAATTCTCCGCTCAAGATTCTTTTGGTGTTTTTCAAAGCCTCTAACAATTGGTTGTATCGGAGTTCCAGGTCATGAAATCCCGGAATGGCTTCCTGAAACTCTGATGCCGGAATGTGGATTCCTGCTTTGATAAACAGGGCGAATGCCTTTGCAGCAAGATAGGCAAGATGTGGATTTTCGATCTCATTGACGCATTTGCCTGATACAAATGGAGAAATCCTAAAGTAAGCCTCATCAATGAAAGTAAATAATTCGCCTGCTAAATTGGGAATGGGCAATGGCAAGATATAAGGTAGTTCCTCTGACTTGATTTGGTCAATAAGGATGGCGTGGTTTTGGGATATTCTTTCAGGAAATCTGAAAACAAGATTGTTAAAGCGCTGGAGGATAAGTTTTGCACTTTTTGTTTCAATCAAAAAAGTCTGGTGGATATGACCGTCGCCAAAAGACCGGATAGCAGAAGGTGAGATTTCTAATCCATATTCTTTGTTGAGGGTCGGTAACCAGGAAAAAGAGGACATATCTACAAATGAAGTTCAGTTGCAAAAGTAAGTTTTTGGAATCATTTCAGCAGTAGATTCTTAATGTGCATTCAACATTTGATTTTCCTTTATTTTTCAAAGAGAAGGGTTTCGATTGTAATTGTATTCAATCCCTTTTTTTTAACATTGAAAATCCTACCTTTTGCAATTATTGAGATATTATTTACATTAGTAAAATTTATTAAAGAAGTTTAGAGTAGTAAATTAAAAAAATCAATAAACTCAGCTTAATTTCAATCAATTCAACCCAAATCATTATGAATATATCCTTCATTGACTGGGCTATCATTGCGGCCTTTTTTATCATCTCTATGTTGATAGGTGTATTTGCCTCAAGGACAGCCGGTGCATCCGCAAAGGAATTTTTCCTTTCGGGAAGAAATATGCCTTGGTGGCTTCTAGGCGTATCGATGGTAGCCACAACCTTCTCAGCAGACACACCCAATCTGGTGACTGACATTGTAAGAAAACAAGGGGTTTCAGGCAACTGGGTTTGGTGGGCATTCTTACTGACAGGGATGCTAACGGTCTTTGTATATGCCAAACTTTGGAGACGGTCTGAGCTCACGACAGACCTCGAATTTTATGAAATGCGGTATAGTGGCAAGCCTGCAGCTTTTTTAAGGGCTTTCCGAGCTTTGTATTTGGGTGTCTTCTTCAATGTGGTCATCATGGCTACGGTTTCATTAGCTGCGATCAAAATCGGCGGTGTGATGTTGGGATTAAGTCCAATCGAGACTTTGCTTCTCGCTTCAGTAGTGACAGTCATTTATAGTTCTTTAGGTGGATTGAAAGGTGTCTTGCTTACTGATTTCTTTCAGTTTTTTATTGCCATGGCAGGATCTATCGGGGCAGCGTTTTACATTTTGGATATGCCCGAAATCGGTTCTTTGAATAATTTGCTCACTCATCCAAATGTATCTGAAAAACTTAATTTCCTACCGGATTTCAATGACTGGAACCTCATTATTCCATTGCTGATCATGCCACTCGCCATTCAGTGGTGGGCTACATGGTACCCTGGGGCAGAACCCGGTGGTGGTGGCTATATCGCCCAAAGGATGCTTTCCGCAAAGGATGAAAAGAATGCTATCGGCGCAACATTGTTTTTCAATATTGCCCACTATGCCATGAGGCCTTGGCCGTGGATTATTGTTGCACTTGCATCACTGATTATTTTCCCCCAGATTACTGATTTGGGTGTGGCTTTTCCAAATATTCCTGCTGACAAATTGGGGGATGACTTGGCTTATTCAGCCATGTTGACTTTCCTGCCGACAGGATTGATAGGAATTGTCCTGGCATCTTTGATTGCTGCAGTGATGTCCACACTTTCGACACACCTCAATTGGGGATCTTCTTATGTTGTGAATGATTTTTATCTCAGGTTTTTGAAACCAACAGCTACTGACAAAGAACTTGTGATGGTTGGAAGGATTTCTACCGTACTGTTGATGGTTTTTGCAGCAGTCCTTGCTTTGGCACTTTCCAATGCTTTGGAAGCATTCAATATCTTGCTTCAGATCGGGGCAGGGACAGGATTGATTTTTATTCTTCGTTGGTTTTGGTGGAGGATCAATGCCTATACAGAAATTTTTGCGATGTTGATTTCATTTATTGTGGCAATATTCTTTGAGGTGATCAATCCAAAAGTGGGATGGATTTTGATCCCTGAAAACCAAGCTTACCTCAAATTACTTTATGGGGTGGGAATTACTACCGTAGGTTGGGTCTTGGTCACTTTATTTACCAAACCTGAAAATGATGAAATCTTACTATCCTTTTACCGAAAAGTCCGACCTGCTTCTTTTGGATGGAAAAAATTATTGGACAGGTATCCCAATGAAAAGCAGGAACAGGGACAATTGCCTATGGAAATAGGATTGATGCTTGTTGGTTCCATCATGGTTTATTCAGCTTTGTTTGCCGTGGGATTCTGGATATACGGAAATGCCGTACCTGCAAGTATAGCGACTATTGTTGCTATCATAGGAGGAGCCGTTATTATCAAAAGCTGGAAAAAACTTACTTTCTAACCCGCTTCTTTAAACATTAAATAGCCATCCAGTTAAAAATTGGATGGCTTTATTTTTTGAATTCAAGTGTATTGATCAAATGGATCATGTCCACTTTGATGTATTCAATGGCAGGAGCAAGTGAATCATTTTTCATAGCCGTATTGAAATACAAAGCTCCCCTCAAAAAATTCCTGGTCGAATCGGTTACAAAAAACTGGAATTGTGTAGGGACTTCTCCAGAAAGTTCGGCTACAACACCGGTATATCCTTTTGGTGTCAGCATCATGGATTCTTCAATACCATATGCTTTGATCTGATGCTTTGCGGTGAGGTTGATGGCATCATTAACCACAGTTTTGATGTCTTTTCCATCAGTATCCAAGGCCAAATATGTCAAGTGGACTTTTCCTCCCAAAGATTCATAATTCAGGTTGATCCAGGATTTTTCGGCTAGGTTAAAAGAATCCGGCTCCACATTGGCGTGCACAGAATGCTCAAACGAATAGGGTACATCATTTTTCAAAGCAATAAATTCCCTTTCAGGAAGGTCCAAACGGTTATACCCTTTGGGTTTTGGAAGGTAATCCGAACTACAACTGAGAAGTATAAAAAGTAAAATCAACGGTATATAATTCCTTTTCATCATGGCTCAAATTTATCAAAATGGTTTGATTTGAGTGGTGGATAACGGATATTTATAGAAAAACATCAAAATCCAATTTTTATGAAAGCCAAAAAACTAATTTCAAAAATCGCAATGGTCGTATTTGCATTGGTATGTACTACAGCTATTGCCAACGCACAGACTACAATTTCAGAATTTGTAGCCAAATGGGACAATAGTAAGCAGTATACGCTTGAAGTTGTGGACAAAATGCCTGATAATCTTTTAGATTATAAGCCTGATGCCGGAGCTATGAGTTTCAACGAGCAGATTACCCATCTTTCTGGAGTAATGGTAATGATTGGTTCAAGGTTTTTAAAGGGTGAAGCTCCGAGTTTTGCAGCTGATGCCAAACCAGCCACAAAAGCAGAATTGAAAGCTTTTGTCGAAAACTGTTATGCTTATGCCAAAACGACTGTAGGTAAACTCAGTGAGGCAGAATTGGCTGAAGTAGTCGAAATATTTGGGGGAACCGGATCAAGACGTCAGGTGATTGGCTTGATGGATGATCACACTACGCATCACCGTGGTGCTGCTATTTCCTACATCCGCGCCAATGGAATCGAGCCTCCACAATATAGAGGCATGTAATCAGTTTAAAGTGAAATTAGGAAAAAGGTAAAAGGTAAGAGGTTTTCGATTATGACTTCTTACTTTTTACCTTTTACTTTTTACTCTCTTTATTTACCTTACCCAATCAGTTTTTTCAGCAGCAGGCTTTCTTTTTCCGACTGGCCAATTTTCAGTTGCAGGTTTTGCGATATAGAAAAATCCCATCAGCATGTCCTCTTCTTCCAAGCCAAACCAAGGCTTCGCTTCAGGCCAAAATGTAGGCCCTCCCGTCCCCCAAAACGCTGCCAAACCATGGGCAGAGGCCGAAAGGTACATGTTTTGGACAGCCATGGCTACAGCTGCTATTTCTTCCATCACAGGAAGACCTGCTTTGGGATCATGTTTCATTTTTATGGCGATGATATGAGATGCTTTTAAAGGATTTTCTTTGAACCTCATATAGGCAGCTTCGTTGAAAGTCCCGTTTTTGGTTGTTCTTTCTTTGTACAACTCAGATTGGTAATCAGCAAACTTCTGTCTTCCATCTCCTGCAAATACGATGAAACTCCATGGTTCTGTCAATTTGTGTGAAGGCGCCCAAGTGGCATTTTCCAGTATTTCCTCGATGACGGCGTCATCTACAGGATCATTTTCTTTGAATTGGGCAAAAAACATGGACCTACGTCCACGGATGATTTTATTGACTTCGGTGATATTGAAATCCGGCTTTTCCATAAAGGTTATTTTTGATTGAAACTGTCAGGTGTGTAAATGCGAAAAAAAGAGAAATGGTTTCGTATGTAAATAAAAAAACAGGAAAGTTGGGTAATTTCTCTCCTTCACTTAATTTTCACACCGATGATAATTCCTGTCGCCCAATCCAATTTCGTCAGCTTCAAGTCTGTTCTTTGGTCAAGCTTTTTGACAAATTCGATGGCTTTTTCGGCATGGCCTTCAGGCCAGTTGGATTGGGGAAGCATGTCATCCACGATATATAAGCCTCCAGGATTTAGCATGTCAAGTACTTCTTCCAATAGTAGGTATTTTCCGTGCCAGGTATCAGCAAAAATGTAATCAAAGCGCTTATTTATATTTTTAAGAATCCAATCTTCCCCATCGGAAAGGACAAGTGACAAACGGGAGTCTTTTCCCAAATGTGTTTTGGCAATATTCAAAACCGATTTATCATTGTCGATTGAAATCAAAGTGCTGCTTTTATCCATTCCGTTTAAGATCCATGAAGTGGAAAGCCCGGTTCCGGTTCCCAATTCCAAAAATCTACCCGAAGGCTTGGACGCAGCCAAGGTCCTCAACAGCGAACAGGTAAGCATGTCTGATGGCATTGTGAAACCAAGTACTTTGGTGGCTTCATCTATGGCAAAATAAGACTCGGGAATGTTTTGAATATCTTGATCGTTCATCAAAGTAGTGTTTGTGTATTCCTTTATTATTTCTGGATAAATCCCCTGATATCTTTCACCAATTTTTCAAAATCCGGTCGGTGGTTGTACATCATGTGTCCTCCTTCGAAATAAAACATCTGCACCCTTTCCATCGGGATATCATGTCGTGCAAAGGTGTATTCTGCATCCAAAAATGGCGTGATCAGGTCATAATACCCATTGGCCACCATGACTTTCAGGTCTTTGTTGCGGCGCATGGATTCGCCTAGGCTTCGTGCTACGTTGACATAAGAAGGTTCCCAATAAGAACCCTCAGGAACAGGCCTCCAATTCCATTTGCCACCAATACTGCCGTTGGAGGTCAGGTAAGGACGGTCCACTTTGACTTTCAGTGTTTTGGCGAAATACTCGTGCAGGGCAGCAGTATAAGCCGCATCAATGCCATAGCTCGAAGGATCGCCCAAGGTCGGTGAAGCTGCAGTTTGGTCGCCTTCTTCCCCAAGATATCTGCCATCTAAAGTCCCTATGGTTTTCCCATCTTTTCTAAGCAATTCCTTCTTAAATCTACCTGTGAGGATTCTGTTGTCAGATAGAAGAATATATTCTTTTTTCAGTCCCAAAAAATAGGATAGTCTTTGAGCAATTTTTTCTTTTTCCTCGAATGTAGATTGGTTGCCTTTGTACAATGCTGGCAAATATTCATTATAGCCAAATGCCCGTGCTTCCGCTACAAAATCTTCCAGTTTTTTCCCCTGACCGGCTTTGCCATGGTACCAAGCAGTGGCGGCCATGGTGGGAAAATAGGTGAAATAGGATGCGATATTGTCATGCATTGAAGTCGAACCCTGATAATCCAATGCCTGGGATATCAAGATCAGGCCATTCAAAGCCACGGCCTGCCCTCCACCTTCCAATGCCGCAGTGACAGCGGCGGCCCTTGTCGTTCCATAGCTTTCACCTGCGATATATTTTGGAGACTGCCACCTCTCATGTTTGGTAATCCAAAGGCGGATGAATTGGGCGATTGATTTGGCATCTTCTGTCAAACCCCAAAAATCTTCTGCCTTACCTTTGCCGATTACCTTGCTGTAGCCTGTCCCCACTGGATCGATGAATACCAAGTCTGTAATGTCCAACAAAGCCAATTCATTATTGACGAGGTCAAATGGGGCGGCCCCATCATCTGCTTTGGCATCAGAATCCACCTTGACTATTTTGGGACCAAAGACTCCCATATGGAGCCAAATCGACGCGGAACCCGGACCTCCGTTGAAAATAAAGGTGACGGGCCGCATGCCGGAATCGGTTTCGGGTTTGATATAGGAAGTGGACCAAAGTGCCGCAACAGGTTCACCTTCACTGTTTTTGAGAAATGTTTCCCCAGAGATGGCCTTGTAGCTGATAGCTTTCCCATGAAAAGTCCCTTGATGGGAAGTCTCAAAAACCAATGGATCGGGAATTGGAGCAGTTTTTTCAGTTTCTTGGGAAAATACACGGACTGAGTTGAAAAGAACGAAAAGAACGGAAAAGCATAATTTCTTCATGATATCATATTTTGATATGGGGTATAAGTTACAAGGTTTTTAATAAAGGCCGGAAAAAAGAACATGACTCAGAACAATCTATTCCCATTTCTTCGGATTCGAATTAATCTTCTATCCTTACTTTCTTTAGACCTTCATTGGCATTGATAGTAGGAAAGTACATCATTTCTATTTTGGCTGGGTTGAGGGTGTACGTTCCGGTAAATCTAGGTTCTAAGGATATTCTGAAGGTATGGTTCCCTTTTGGCAAATTTTCGCAGAAAATTGCTGTTTCCTCCAAGAAGTATTCCCGGTGGGTCTCCCAATTGCTGCGGTTGGATTTATTGCCATAGCTACAACCGCCGGGGATAGGCGCGTTGATCATTACAAAAGAAGCATCTTCTTTTACCGTGATCTCCACCATCAATGCCACTTCAGTGCCTGCTTTGAGCATGTTTCCATTATTTTCCTCAAATCGAGTAGTGATTTCGAAAGCTCCTTTTTTAGGTTCTGGGTTTGGATTCCAGAAATTTTCGGAATAAGAATAATATAAAGGGAGATTTCCTTTTTTATTGATTACCAAAGGCTGTGTGGCTTTGAATTCTTCGATAAATGGAAATTTGGAGATACTGACATCGATATCTCCCTCCACTATGACCGATTGGTTTCCGGCAAATTTAGATTCCTTTACCATTTCAGGAATTAACGTTTCCAAAACCCTAGACGACAGGTAGGTATTGATCCAGTTTCCTTTTTCCCTTTTCTCAAAAAGATAATTCCGGACACTTCTGATTACTGAATCTGGTGTATTTTGATTGTTTTTGAGGATTTTGTATGCCAAAAGACTTAAGGCAAGGTCCCCGTTTTGCCAATTAGATTCTTCCAAACCTGAACCAAAATATGTATTTTCTAAAATGGACTTCCGTTGGTATTTATCCAATTCATTTATTGAAATCTCCTGATTGAGCCTGGATTTAATCCACAACAGACCCAAATCATGTGAAACAGTTTCTTTTTTGGTTTTTTCCAAATCTTCCATCAGCCTCGTGAAGCCCACTTGACTTCTTAAAGAAATAAAAGCATGAATGATTTTTGATTTGGTTTCAAAATCTTTTTCCTTGTCCCAATACCGAAGTAGTACTTCTTCCAAAGCAGGTTTGGAAAATCCTGCTTCAAACCCTTTTTCTTGAGCCATCCCCAATGCCTCCACCACATGAAGGGTGATCCAAAGACTTTCCCCGGAATCATTCCACCAACCCCACATTCCATTTGACTGTTGGTTTCTTTGGAGTGATGTTATCAGTTTACGAAGGACTTTTTCTTGCTCAAATGGCTTGCTTTTCCAAAAGTCAAGGTCTCTTTGAAGCAAAAGTGCTTTGACTTTGGATGCCATTTGCTCATTGCATAAATAGCGATAGGAGTGGATAAATGCCAATTCTTCTTCATAAATCCCAGAAAGGTCTGACCAAAATGTTAATTTGGAAGCCATCGCTGAGGTATCCGTTATCAAAGTGAAAACAGTATCTGCTTCCAAGATGCCAAAATGACCTTTGGTTTGGGACATGCCCTGAGGAAAGACAGGAATTTCTCGGATTTCTCCGTCCTTGAACCCTTTCTTGGTCTGTAATTGGTATTGGATTTTGAGAGAATCTTTTGAGACCAAAGTGAGACTGTCTACCCGGATATCCGTAAGGATTCCAGTCCGCTTTGGCAAGGTTGGGTTACCGTTGATTTCAAACCCTGTTTCTACCTCCAAAGAATCTCCCATATAATTCAGTGATTTTCCGAGAATTCTTGCTGTATCATTGGTTATCAAAAATCTAGGAATAAATAATTGAGCCACCACTGGCATGTAGGACCTTATCAAACCTTGGTTTTTGCCATTTTGCTTCTTCCCGTTCATTGCAAGCACATGTGTTTGCCAAGCTGTGATATCATCGGGGAATTTGACTTTGAAACTTGCTTTTCCCTCCTCATCTGTAATCAAATCAGGTTGCCAAAATGCAACATCCGAAAAATTATTCCGGATTTTCCCGCCTCCGGCATTTTCCCAATCCAATCCCTCATCTTGAGTTTGATCATTGATTTTTTCTTCTTGGAAATATATCAGGATAGCACCATTCTTACCCTTTTCACCAAACCGTTTAAAAGCCTCTTCCTCGAGAAGACTTTCAACCTTTTTCGCTTGGGTTAAATCCAATAAATTCAATTCTCCAAGAAAAACTTTCCCATCAATCAATATCAGGGGCTTTTCTTGAAAGTTTACAGAAGACATTCCCCTTATCTGAAGATTGACTCCTTTTCCTGCATCTTGGATAGCTACTCCCGCAACTCTGCCTTGAAGCATTCCTTCCACTTCTTCAAAATCAAATTCAGCATCGACTACTGTCGTAGCATAAGATAAAGTTCTTTTGGTTTGCATCACTCCATATCCGGTCACAATTACCTCTGAAAGTGCCCTGACATCAGGTTCCATTTGAATTCTGTCAGGTATTCCTTGGCTAATCCTGAAGTTGGTAGACTTATACCCAACAAATGAAACCACCAACTCCGAATAGCCATATGGCACGACCAATTCATAATAGCCATCCAAATTAGTGCTCGCCCCATGGGCCAATCCTTCGACAATGACTGTAGCTCCGGGTAATCCAAATCCTGTTTCATCTACTATATACCCTGAAACCAAAATCCCAGGTCCAGAATATTTATTATTTTCCAAATAGGTTCTTTGGAATCCCACTAATTCTCTTTGTTCAAAAAGTAAATCTGAAGGGCTATCATTGAAAAGATTCTTTTCTATCAATTGCACGAGTTTTTGACTGAAAGCATCCTTTTTCGGAGAAATAGGAAACGGGACTTTTACGAAGTTCAATCCATCCTTCAGGACCTCGATCGAATCAATCTTGGAATAGGAAGATC
Source organism: Aquiflexum gelatinilyticum (assembly GCF_024741135.1). GTDB lineage: Bacteria > Bacteroidota > Bacteroidia > Cytophagales > Cyclobacteriaceae > Cognataquiflexum > Cognataquiflexum gelatinilyticum. The sequence goes on along the minus strand of NZ_JANSUY010000013.1, from coordinate 134,031 downwards.
CTTTAAAAAGTAAAAAGACTTCATATTTTCCGGGCTTTAAGTCGTGAAAAACCTTTGCGTTTCCCGGATAAATCCTGATGTCATTCAAATTGCTTTGATTGAAAATCAAAACGTTGATCGGAAGGCTTTCCATGGGTAATTGTTTATCAAATCCCAATTCTAATCTCCCTCTCCCTTTAGTTGTATTATTGGGGTTAATATATTGTGCTTTTTCTATCCTTAACTTTTCCAGGTGTGACTGCCAAAGTTCAAACAATTTTTCCTCAGTCATTACCTGTTCTCCTAATGGATGCGATATAGATACCCTGGAGGATTGGGTGGGTAGGATATATTCATTCAGAGATCTCATTTTGAGCAAGCCTTCCCTAAAGTCATATTCATAATAAGGTTCGTGGTGAAAGCCTGTCGTGAATCCGTTGATTAATTTGAAATCCAAAAAACCATAGACAGGACCTGCCAAATAGGTCTTTTTTGAATTTGGGCCATTACCCAAACCCAGGTTGATCACATTTTTGTCTGTCTTCAAATAAGAAAAGCCTCTGATAAAGGGGTTTCTGTAGGGAAAGATGTAATTGTAAAGGTGGTTTTTCTCCGTTTGAGAAAATTCCAGTTCAGCTTCTTCAACATTCATTTTACCCTTATAAAGGGAAGGATCAATGGAAATAATCGTCCGCTTATTGGCCTCAAAATAAACACTGTCTAAAGTTATGATCTGATCTTCCAATCGGAATTTCAGTTGTCTATACCCTGGATCAATGGGGAAAGAATAAGGTTGCTGAATAGTATTCCAATAGAAATAAACCGGAACCTTGTCTACATAAATAACCGAAACTGGCTCAAAATTCCCATTTTTAAGTATGAATGGAGAAAACTGCGTCAAGCCACTCTCAGTAGGATGTTCGAATCTATACAGTTTGGATTCTGGGTAAATAAACTGAAAATATGATATTGAATCCAAGGAAGCCATTATCTTCCATGCAGGGTAGTTTAGAGGTATCTCAATCAGGTCAGGCTTAGTGTTGGTAATGGTGAAGTTGTTGATCAGTTTTTTTCCTTTGGGACTTTTTCCAAGTGAAGGCAAGGAAGGTGCTTCGAAATTGAATTTTTTGGTCAATCCAAAAGCTGTAAGGTCTACCCCTTCCACAGGGCGGTTTTTATAATCTTTTACTTCTATCTGGATATCAGTTTCCTCGCCTGGATAAATTAATACAGGCTCTTGAGAATTTATTTGCAGCCTGTATTTCTGCAAAGGAATTTGATAGGTTTGGTATTGTATTTCTCCTGCCCATAGGTAATTCAGTGACAGAAAGTAATTCTTTTCGCCCTTGTTTCGGATTCGAACTGCTTGACTTGGTTGTTGACCTGATTGAACCAAATTATTGCCATAGTATAAAAAGTATGTGACAGGAACTTTGCGGGGGTTTTGTATGGCAAAGGTTACCTCTTCAGGGTTGCGGGAAGTTACCACAGAGACTTTTGCGCTTTCCTCTGCAACTGAAAACACCTGATCTTTACCTGAATATTCAACAATATATTCTGAAATTAATGGGTTGAAAGGAATTCTAAATGGGGGTAATATGCTTTCCACCAATTCTTTGTTTCCGAAATAATCTCTTCCAAAGAGAAAGATTTTTTCAGTTGATTCTTTCGGATTATTGTATTTGACAGATAGCGAATCATTTTCCAACATCATGGAAAATGGTTCGGCAAAAGCCTTGAAAAACCCTGAAATATTTTCCTCCAAGCGTTCATTTTCAGCATTTAATAATACTGTCTTGATAGCATAGTCCAAATCTACCATAGGGAAAATGGAATCGGGAATAGCTATCTCTGTTGGGCCATTAGTCAAGAGTTCCCTTTCAAGAAACTGTAATGTATCAGGTAAAAAGACAATGCTGTCGTGAAAGATTTTGGGATGGTGGGGGAAAACCCAAATTTGTACCCTTCCATCTTTAATCCTTAGTCCATTTTCGTCTTTTGCAGATAGCGTTAAAATTTGCTCCTTTCCCCTGACATGTATGTCTGAGGATAAGCTGATTTCCAAACTGTTCCGCTTTAATTCATATTCTTCTATCTCTAAATTTCTTGACATCAATTCATCCTTATTTTTGTCAAGCAGGCGAATTTGTGCATACTGGTCCAGCTTGAGTTTAAGGGAATCATGAAGGTGTAAACTGTACGAAAAAGCTCCTTCCCGAAACGGTTGAACCGTTGTGGAATATTTTTTTTCTGAACCCTGATACAGCTCTAACTCTACTTCATTGGTATATGGTTTGCCTCTTTTGTTGACCAAATAGCTCTTCATATTTAAGGTATCCAACGGTTTGTATTTAGGCTTGTCAAAAACCATATAGCCTTTCACATGTGATTCATATGAACTGTAATCTCTCCAATCGCAATGGTAATCATCAAAAATACAAGCAGTGCTATGGTAAGCTCTTTGGAAAAAATCGGAAATCTTATAAATGGAACCCTGGACGTAACCGGTTTTTATCGACTTATATCCGTCTACCGGAATCAAAAGAACAAACCTTACCGGTATCCAGACATACCGGATTGGGGTGCCGTAGAGGATATTGTTTTTGGTGATTTTGAATGTTGAATTATTCAGTTTTTTTTCCAAAAAAAAGAAACTCGTTTTTCCTGCATATGTAACTTTAACTACCCCGCTTTTATTGGATTTTTTGTCTTGGTAAGATTCGGTTTTGGGATCAAAGGTTAGTTTTTTCCCGTCAGCACTTACTTCGGCCTTTTTGATGATTTTTTCGTCCGGCCCATAAACTTGGATGTTTAGATCCCTATCGTTTTTGATAATAAAAATTCTTACAGGTTGTATTGACGTAATTTCAATCCTTTGTCTGTTTTTCAAAGCAAAAGTTTTCAAATAATGACCATCAGGTAAATCACCTTGATATTCTTCACTCATAGGAAATGAATCAATCAAAGTATGAAAAAATGATTCCTTGATTCCTTTTTCGCCGGAGGTGTAAATAACTTCGGCTTCAAGGTCAGTTATTTTGTATATGTATGAAAAATGGCTTGTCTGTTTGCTGTTTAGCAAATTTTGGCCAAAGCTTAGCTTTGGCACAAGAAAAATTATGAAAGCAATCTGAAACAGGGAAGCTATATGGAGGAGAAGGTAAATTTTTTTCATAGGCAAGTCCCAATACCGGCGAATTCGACCTTTTCAAATGAAGCCTGAACTGAAAACTAATCTACGTAATTTTTAACTAAGAAAAGTTAGGGTCCCGAAAAAATGGCAATTTTAGAAAACACCGATCTTTAAACCAACCTTGAAACTTTAAAAACTTTTTAACCTTCTAACTACCAACTTCCGCCTCTGCCTCTATCTCTACCAAATACCCCTCTCCTACCAATTTTGCTTCCACCAAAGTATTGGCGGGTTGGATGTCTGCAAACCGTTGTCCATGAGCCCGTGCTACAGGTTCCCAATCATTGATATTGTTGACAAAAATTCTGGTGCGGATCACATCTTCCATTTTTCCACCAAGTGAAGTGATTGCCGCTTCGATTTTATCAAGGACAAAATGTGCCTGTGCCCCAGCGTCTTTTCCCCCGATCATCCGATGACCATGGGTTGCGGTGGTTCCGGAGACAGAGATCCTGTTTCCCCTTCTTGTAGCACGGCTGTAACCGGCCATTCCTTCCCAAACTGTCCCGCTGAATACCTGTAAACTTCCATTTGCTCCTTCTTTAACTTCAAAAGGTTTTGGAAAAGAATCAAGATGGTGGCTGAGGTCGCCTGAAGCGGTAAGAAATGGTGGTTTCCTATACTCGTCTCCACAGTCTCCGGGAATCGGAGTCAATATCGATTGTGCCTCTTGAATAGTGGCTTTGTCTTTTTCTGATAGCGAAAAGGAAAATAGTTTCATCGTTTCTTCTATATGGGCGCTTTGTCCCAATCTGGCACCGATGATGACTCCACCTACCTGAGGCTGCTCAAGGATGAATTTGGTGGCCACATTGGCAATGGAAACTTGGTGTTTTTCAGCTATTCCTGCAACGGTCTCTAAAAGATGTTGGAATTTTGCCCAACCTCCTGCCGCATCAATGAATCTTTTGTATTTCATCTGGGACCAAGTCGCTTCATTTTCCAAAAGCGGTTCCGTTTTTCCCAACCATTTTTCAGATAGGAATCCACCTGCCAAGGTCCCGAAAGCAAGGATTTTTATGCCATATTCCTGACAGACTTTTGTCATTTCACCTGAAGCCCTTTGGTCGATGAGTGAATGACAAATCTGATTGGATACTATCGGAATCCCCGATGCGCATGCAATCCGCAAATGGACCGAATCAAAATTGGTCAGCCCGATATGCTTGATCAATCCTTCTTCCTTCAATTCTTTCAGCCAAAACAATTGGTCCAGCCAAGCCGGGTCTGTGTAACTCCAGGCATGGAACTGCATCAGATCAACCTGTTTTGTCTGAAGTCGGTCAAGGGAAATCTGGATCGCGGCTCTTGTTTCTTCGAGGCTTGATTTGCCGGGTTTGGGAACCCACTTGGTCAAAAGCGTAGCTTTTTTGCCGATGGGGTGAGTGTTTTTGAAAGTTCCCGCGATGATTTCTGCCGAACCATAATGGTCCGCCATGTCAAAGGTAGTCAGCCCCGCTTCCACATATGGCGCCATGGTAAGTGAAGTGGCATTCGGATCAAGGATATTGCCATCCTTTTCCATGTCGGCGATCTGCCAAAGTCCGGTCAATACTTTTGAAATAGTAAAATCAGGAGCCAATTCGGTATATAAATCATTCGTCTTTTTCATGTCAGGGCAATTTTTCAAATAGAGAGTTGGTGTCTATTCCTTTGGATTTCAATTGGTTCAGTTTAAAATAAAAGACCAAAGAGGCAAGGCCCATTACAATCATCCATATCGGAGTAGAATGGAAATACCAAGCTTCTGCGCTGCTTTTAATGTCTTTCCAAGTGTGGATTGCGAGAAAAAAGGTCAAAACCAATGTCCCTGTCCAACCCAATGCTATCCTGATTTTTTTGTTCTTTATGATTTTGATATCCGAAGCCAATGTGGGATTTACTTTGTCAATAGTCAATAAAGTCACACACATCAAGAGAAAATTCACCATCATGGAGGTCACCATGATATCAATGCCCAAAAAGAAATCGCCCGCAAAATGGCTTCCCAAGATCCCTATGCTTGCCATGACCCCGCTTAGTATTATTGCCGCATACGGCGTGTGGAACCGCGGGTGGATTTTAGTGAAATATTTGGGAAAGATACCATCCTCTGCCCAGGCAAACATCAGCCTCGAAACTGAAAGCAGCATAGCGGGAAGGTCATTGATCAAAGCAATCGCTGCTCCGGCGACAATCACTACTGTCAAACCTGATGGAAGCAAATAACCCATCAATCCAGGAGCTGTGATGTCTTTTTGGGAAGCTTCTTCAGCTACAAAAGACCAAGGTACAGCATGATAGACAGCGCTGGTGAAAAGCATATAGTAACCGCCTACTATCAGGATGGTCAATGCTATTGCCAAGGGGAGTCTTTTGGTGGGATTCTTGGCCTCTCCTCCCGCCTGTGCAATGCTGTCAAATCCAATAAAACTTGCAAACAACAAAGCCCCTGCTGAAAGGAAAGTAGGCAAGTGGAAGTCTGCTCCAAATGAAGGTGAGATATCTCTTCCTTCTTTTTCCAATATTGATTGTGCAAAATCTATTTGTGTGAATGAAAATCCGGCTACGATTACTACTCCTCCCATCACAAACATCAAGACCATCAGTGGAATAACCGTCTTTTCATAAAGACTTGCACCTCGGATATTGACATAAACAAAAAGCCATACCAAAACCAAAGCTAAGGTCACCCTGATAAGCCCGGTTTCCAATAGTGCTGCCAATGAAGTCCATTCCAATGCTGTAGCAATATCCCTCAAGAAAGGAACTGTCACATAAGCCACCACTCCGATGACGATAGAGAGTCCAAACCATTGGGAAAAGCTCGCCACAAAACCCAAATAAGGATTAAGTCCACGGCTCGCATAGACATAACTTCCGCCGGCCCTGGGCATGGCTGTAGCGAGAATACTATAGGCAAATGCAGCCAATAGTGCAGGAATTGCTGCGAATATAAATGCAGGTAATACATAAGGCCCGATTCCCGGAACGTGCCGCTGGATCATAAAAGGTACAACATTGATCGACGCGCCAAGCATGGAACAGACTCCGGTAGCCACTAGTCCCATCAACCCAAGCTGCCTGGTAAGCGTTGGCTTTGTCATAATAAAATAATTTGAGAGTTACCCATCGGACCAAATTTCAATTTATTTCCCGTATTTCAAAATCAGGAATTTTGGGTGGGCATTTGCGGTTTTAATTGCTTTGAGGTGACTTTGAATTTTTTTGTAAAGTAGATAATCAATGGCACAAAAATCACAGTGGGCAATAACCAGGCAATAACGATCTGGTCTGTTTGCCAGTTTTGGACTAAAAATGCTGTCACTGTCGCGATGAATGCCCCCATCATCCGGCTGATATGCCTATTAAGAAACCATCCTTTGGGATAAGTAGAATGCTTCTTAGCATGGAAAAGATCAGTGGTCAGCATGGAGATCAGGATAGCACTGAAAACAAAAAACACAATCAAAATTCCACCGGTATTTTTCCAATCAAGTTGAATAATGTATCCTGAGGGAATCAATACAGTGAGAAATCCAACTCCAATAAAAATATAATCCCAAAATCCGAACTTCAGTTTGGGGTTTCTCCTAAACTGTAAAAATCGATAACCGGTCAAGGTCATATAGGTACTGAATCCACCGACCATCAGGAGAAAAAGGTTTCCTTTTGGGATGGCTATACCAAAGGCAGTTATGCCTATTCCAATCATCGACCAATAATAGATTTTTCCAGCCGAATTGTGGCCCTTTCCTCCTTTTTTAAAAATTATGGCCAAGACTCCTGACAACAAAGCAATTGAACCAAAAAACACATGACTCAGGGTAAAAATTTCAAGGTACTGTTTCATTTGGGTTTTTTACTTTTTGGAAAATACTAAAGTTGAGAGCTAATATTTTAACTATTAATCAGATATCCAAACTGTGCAAATTTGAATGCCCAAATCTTAATCCCATTTATTTTTATACTGAAAATTATTCTGTATTTTTCGGGCTAGTTTTATTGCAAAAAACTGTCTTGGTTGACGGATTTGTTCCGTTGATTGATTTTAAAGCTATGAAAGTATCCCCAGAAAAACCGTTTCAAATTATATATTCCTTATTCAGTCATGAATTCCTTGGACTGCTGTTCGAGTCATTTGTGGTTCAATTGGATGAAAAGGGGAGGCTTTCATTTGCGCATCAGAATATTTCTCATGTTAACGCACCAGAGTTCTCTTCTGGCCTTGACGAGACGGACTTTAAGTTGATAAAGTGGATGGATGACATGCAGCAGGAAGCTATTGTCAAAAAATTCGACACCAAGAAACTTAAACCAAAAGAATACCTTAGGAAGATCTACGATCCCAAGACGGAAAACAAGGTAGTCCAGGAATTGATCGAACACAAACTTGAAAGTTTGAGGGCCAAAGTTCTGGAAAATCTGAAAGGGAAGCGTTTTTTTGAGATGGGCAATGATGGTAATCCGATCTGGAGAGAAATCAATATTATGCCTGAGAAAGCAGCGGTACTTTTTCATTTTAGAAGGAATGAGGACAATACACATTATTTTCCCACCATCAAATACAGAGATGCTCCACTTGAATGGCAATACCGAAATGCTTATCTGATCTGTCACGAACCTGCCTGGTTGGTGGTCGATTACAATTTATACAGTTTTAAAAAAGGGGTGGACGGCAAAAAACTTCAACCCTTTCTCAACAAAAAGTTCATTGTAATCCCGAGGAAGGTTGAAGATCAGTATTACAAAAAGTTCGTGACCCAACTTGTCGCTTCCTTTGATGTCTATGCAAAAGGATTTGATATCAAAGTCGAAAGGTCTTTGCCAAGACCGGTATTGAGTTTGAGTGACTTGCCTTCGAGTCCAAAAACCGATCTTTTTGGAAATAAATTGGAAGAAGAAGAGGAAGATAAAATAGTTTTTGATTTGCAATTCCAATATGGGGATTATGCGTTCAGATCTGAAGAAAAAGCATCCAATAATGTAGAGTTGGAACAAATTGGAGACAATTATATTTTTCACAAAGTAATTAGAGACCTAGACAAGGAAAAATCCTACGGGGATTACCTCAAAGACCTTGGTCTGCCTGTCAAGCATGCCCGGTATTCGATTTGTAAATCCAAGGCATTTGGGTGGATCAATGCTTATAAAGACAACTTGGAGGAGATGGGAATCCGTATCCAACAAGCGCCCACCCAAAAAGGGAAAAGGTATTTTATCGGGCATGCCAATATTTCTGTAGAAGTCAAAGAAAACATTGATTGGTTTGACGTGCATGCGGTGATTAGATTTGGTTCATTTGAGATCCCATTCAATAAGATCAGAAGACTTTTGCTTCAGGGAAAGACTGAATTTGAATTACCTAACGGAGAGATCGCGGTCATTCCCAATTCATGGTTTGTCAATTATTCGGAGATGTTTGCTTTCATGGAGGAGCATGAGCATGATTCCTCCCAGCAATCTCTCGTACTCAAAAAACACCATATCGCCCTTGCCCAAGAGCTGCAAACAGGCAATCTATTAAAACTTAAGCTGAGTCAAAAGCTCGAAAAGCTTAGAAATTTCAATCAAATTGAGGATTATGATTTACCGCTTACTTTCAAAGGGGTATTGAGACCTTATCAGAAAGCAGGTTATAATTGGATGCGGTTTTTGAACGAATTCCGATTTGGAGGATGTCTCGCGGATGATATGGGATTGGGAAAAACTGTTCAGACTTTGGCTCTTTTGGCTCATGAAAAAGAGCAACATCCGGAAACCACTTCTTTGCTTGTCATGCCGACTTCCTTGATTTACAATTGGGAATTGGAAGCCAGAAAATTTACCCCAAAGCTGAAAATCCTCACATACACAGGCAGCCAGAGAATCAAGGACATCAGCCGTTTTGCAAAATATGACCTTGTGCTTACTTCTTATGGGATCACCCGAATGGACGTGGACTTGCTGAAAGGATTCTATTTTAATTATGTCATTTTGGACGAATCACAGGCGATCAAAAACCCTGGTAGCATTATCGCCAAGGCAGTAAATGAACTGACTTGTAGACAGAGGTTGATCTTGACAGGAACCCCCGTAGAGAATGGAACTATGGACCTTTGGTCACAGATGAATTTTATCAACAGAGGTCTTTTGGGTAATCAAAACATGTTCAAAAAACAGTTTTTATTGCCTATAGAGAAGAAGAATGACCAGGACAAAGCAGCCAAACTGCATGCGATGATCAAGCCTTTTATCCTGCGAAGGTTAAAAAGTCAGGTAGCCACTGACTTGCCGGAGAAAGTGATCAACGTCAAATATTCCACTATGACACCTGAGCAGGAAAAGGCATATGAAGAAGTGAAAGGGTATTATAGAGAAAAGATTGTCAAGGAAATGTCAATTCCCGGTATGAAAAACCAGCAGTTTGCTTTGTTAAGGGGATTGACACAGCTGAGGCAGTTGGCCAATCATCCAAGGTTGACCGATAAAGACTATACAGGTGATTCCGGCAAAATGGAAGATGTGACCCACATGATCGAATCTACGGTCAGTGAAGGACATAAAGTGCTTGTTTTTAGTCAATTCGTCAGACATTTGGCTATTGTCAAAGAATACCTGGAAAAAGAAAATATCAAATACGCTTACCTTGATGGTACCACCAAGGACCGTCAGGCCCAAGTACAGTCTTTTCAGCAAAATGATGAAGTCAAGATTTTCCTGATTTCACTCAAGGCTGGTGGCGTTGGACTGAACCTGACCAAAGCAGAATATGTCTTTTTACTCGACCCTTGGTGGAATCCTGCCGTGGAAGCCCAAGCCATAGACAGGGCACATAGGATAGGTCAGGAAAACAAAGTCATTATCTATAAATTCATCAGCCGAAATACGGTAGAGGAGAAAATTATGGCGCTGCAGGAAAGGAAAATGGCGCTCGCTGGAGAATTGATCAGCACAGAAGAAAGTTTTATGAAGAGTCTCAGCAAGGAAGATGTCGAGGCATTATTGGATTGATAAACCACACACACTCGCAAAAAATGAAAAAAGCAATTTTGATTATCCAGTGTAAAGATCAGAAAGGGATCGTTGCAAGTGTTTCCGAATTTTTATACTCCTATCAGGGAAATATCCTTGAAATTGACCAACATGTAGATCAGGAAATAGGGATGTTTTTTATGCGTGTTTCTTGGGAGTTGGACACCTTTGGGCTAAAAAGGGAAGAAATTGAACCGATTTTTGAGGCCAAAGTCGGGAAGAAATTTGACATGGAGTTTGAGCTGTTTTTCAACTTCCGAAAACCAAGAATGGCTGTTTTTGTATCCAAGCTTTCCCACTGTCTGATTGATATTTTGAGCAGGCATTATTCGGGACAATTTGATGTGGATATTCCTGTGGTGATTTCTAACCATGCGGACCACAAAAAAGTAGTAGAAGCTTTCGGTATTCCTTTCCATTATTTTGCTGTGGACAAAGCCAACAGAATGGATGTCGAAGAAAAACAACTAGAACTTTTGAATCAATACCGAACTGACTTTGTGGTCTTGGCCCGGTACATGCAGATCCTGAGCGAAGATTTTATCCGGAATTATCCCAACAAAATCATCAACATCCACCATTCATTTTTGCCGGCCTTTGTAGGTGCCAAGCCCTATCATGCCGCATACGAACGTGGAGTAAAGATCATCGGAGCCACGGCACATTATGTTACCGAGGAATTGGATGCCGGTCCGATCATCGAACAGGAAGTGGCCCGCGTGCGCCACCATAACTCCCCGGCTGACTTGGTGCAGATCGGTCAGGATGTAGAAAAAGTGGTTCTTTCAAAAGCCATCAAATACCACCTTGAAAGGAAAATATTGGCCTATAGAAACAAGACGATCATATTTTATTGATTAGTAGACCTTTTCCAAAGTTCAAAAACTTCGGAAAAGGTCAATACCTCCACTTATTTGCCAAAGCAACCAGACTCAGCATCACCGGAACTTCTACCAATACGCCAACTACTGTCACCAGTGCAGCGGGACTTTCCAAACCGAATAATGCAATAGCCACTGCTACCGCCAACTCAAAGAAATTACTTGCCCCGATCATGGCTGCCGGCGAACAGATGGCGTGCGGTAATTTGAGTTTTCTTCCGCCAAACCAGGCGATGAAAAAGATAAAATATGTCTGAATGATCAGCGGTATGGCTATCAGGACAATGATCAATGGATTATTCAGAATATTTGGCCCTTGGAAAGCAAACAACAAAACCAATGTCAAAAGCAAGGCGATGATGCTGACAGGTTTTAACTTGGGTAGAAAAACCGTCTTGAACCAATCTTCGCCATATTTTCCTACCAAGATCTTATTCGTAATTACTCCGGCTACCAATGGAATCACGACAAATATGACTACGGAAGAAACCAAAGTTTCATAAGGAATGGTCACATCGGTAATTCCCAACAGGAAACCTACCAAAGGAACAAAGGCCACCAAAATAATCAAATCATTGACTGAGACTTGTACCAAGGTATAATTGGGATCCCCATCTGTCAGGTAAGACCAGACGAAAACCATGGCGGTACAAGGGGCAGCACCCAATAATATGGCTCCGGCGATATATTCTCCGGCCAACTCAGGTTCGATAAATGCTGAGAATATCTGGTCAAAAAAGATCCAAGCGAAGAATGCCATGGTAAAAGGTTTGATCAGCCAATTGATGACAACAGTCAGAATCAACCCTTTTGGAGCTTTGCCAACCCCTTTGATGCTACTGAAGTCAATCTGTAGCATCATGGGATAGATCATCATCCATATCAGGATGGCGATGGGAATGTTGACATTGTAGATTTCCATTCGGCTCAGGTAAGCCATGCTGTCCCCGGCAAAATGTCCGATCCCCACTCCCGCCAAAATGCAGAGCCCAACCCACAAACTCAGGTATTTTTCAAAAAAGGCTATTTTCTTAGGTTCAGACATTTTTAGATTGATTTATAGTTCAGTAGGTATTGAGGCTGATATTGGTAGATATTAGCTGCGCAATATTATTGGATATTGGTTTGGAACATCATAGCAATATCCACAAATATCCAATATCAATTAATATCAATCCTTTTAGGCTTTAGATATTCTAGAGAAAACATAAAACATCTCCGAAGCTATCTGCAGACTTCGCTCATCATAGCGATCTGCTTCCTCGGAAGTTCCATCAAATGCTTTTGGATCTTCGTACCTCACGGGAATCCTTGCCTCAGCACCCGGTATAAATGGACAATTTTCATCCGCATGTGAGCAGGTCATCACGGCTGCGAATCCCTTGGGAACATTTGCCGGATCATCATACAGTTTGGAGAAACAGATAATCGGATCGTCATCATCTGAATAGAAGACAAAGTATTTTGGGTTTCCGACGCCTTTTTGCGTGGCTTTAAATCCTGCCCTTTTGATAGAGGCTACCGCTCTTTCGTTAAATGCCGTTACTTCCACTCCGCCTGAAAATGAATTGATTTCTATGCCAAAATACTCGGCTGCCGTCTTCGCCCAAATCTGGGAAAACTGACTCCGCCGGGAATTATGGGTGCAGATAAAATTCAGGTTGACCGTTTGGTCCGCATCGATTTTCTTTTGGATATAGGCGATAAAATCCTGAAGGATGGGAATCCGGTCCTCGGGTATTTCAAGGCTTTTGGCCTTTTCAATTGTGGCTTGAAGGGTTGGGTATAGGTTCATGGTATATATTTTTGTACAAAGTATCAAGTATGGCACCTACTTGGTACTTAGTACGTGGTATATGGTACAATCTAGCAACATCCCGACCCAGGTTCACAAGCGCTTGCTTCCAGTGCGGCCAAGGAAACACGGACCTTTGGTTTTGCAGCTGGACCGCAACAGGCAGCAGCTTTTTCTTCCGGGGTCGTCGCCCTGTCTTTGGCTTTGCAGGTTGTTTGGTCTGCAGTCAGCTGCACAATCAGGCTGTTTCCGGCTTCTTTGATATTGTGTACAGGAAGCACGGCTGTAGGGAAGGAACTGTTTCCATATTCAAATTTGATCTCCCTATCCTGAAAAGTCGGTCTGACTTTTTGGACTACGTCAAAAATCTTCAGGGCTTTGCTGGTATCGACAGCATGGTCCGGTTCAGGGATTTCATTTTCCCAAAGTTGGATATGGACTTCATTCCACTCGTTGCGGATCCCACCACAGTCCACCGTGTCATAAGAGACATTTTTAATTTCGGTGATGTGGTAGTCAGTGCGGACATATTGTCCAGCTTGGTATTCGAAGAAAAGGGATTTCTCAGGGTTTTCTCTGAGGATTTGGGTAAATTCTGAAGTTTTCATATGGATATCTCGCAAAGACGCAAAGGCGCCAAATTTAAGAATGTTATTGAATGTTTGATGATAGAATGGTAACCTTTGAGGTCTTTCTGACCTCGAAGGTTTTAAATATTAAATAGAATTTAAACCTTCGAGGTTTCAAAAACCTCAAAGGATTAGCAGCAACCCGGTATTTTGGGAAATCCGGAAAATAGGGTTTCAAACAGATGTTGGATTTCTGACCAACGGATCGGGTCGATACAGTAATTGACCGAAACGCCCTCAATGCTTCCTTTGATGATTCCTGTTTCTTTCAGTTCGCGGAGATGCTGTGAAATCGTCGCCTGTGCCAAACCCAATTCTTGGACCAAGTCCCCGTTGATGCAGGTATTGGATTGGATAAGGTATTGGAGGATTGCGATCCTCGCCGGATGAGCCAGAACTTTAGCGACTTTGGCCAGTTCATTTTGCTCTTCTGTGAATAAATCTGTTTTGGTTACACCCATTTTTTAGACTTTTAGAGGCGAGAGATTAGACTATTTAGAAATAGATTGAAATATTAGGCTTGTTTTCTTCAAATCAGAATTGATATGGAAAATTGTATCGCCGAAGGCATATATCAACTTATATCGCAAAGCATATATCATTTAATTACATTGCAATATTACGATGAATGTTATTTCAATCCAAATTTCTGTTCAAATTTTGTACCTTGGAGTATGAGAGAATTCATTCAACTTTGGAAAGAAGGCCGCACCAGATTTACCAATCAACTGGCCAATATCAAGCAGGAAGATTTATCCAAAAGACTCGGAGGCAGTCCAAATTCTGCCGGCTTCCTGATCCGGCATATAGCTGAAGTGGAATTGCTTTTTGCCAAAAATGTATTTGGCAATTTGGCTGTAAAAGTAGATGCCCAAACACTAAAAGCCGGAAGAGATACAGGAGAATGGACTGATTTGGAACCATTGTTGGCATTGGTGGAAGAGGCCGGAAGACAATTGGAGATAGCCATCGCAAGCCAGGAAGACTGGGAAGAGGTCATTGAAACCAAGGAATTTGGAAAAAAGACAAAGGCAGAGTCCTTGGGTAGAATCACCACTCATACCGCCTACCACGCAGGACAATTGGCGATTATCCTCAAGTACGGTTCCTAGTCAAAAAGATAACCCACTCCAATCCCTGTCAATTTATTTGGATCAAAATGTAAAACCCCTAACCTAATGTCCAATTCCCTGATTAAGCAAACAGCACGGATTGTCTCTATTTTTATTTTTGCCGGACTCATTTCCTGCAATACCAATGTGGAGCAGAAAAACTTTGACGATTGGCTTGTGGATGGACAACAAAGGAAAGCCGAAATCACCCTTTTGGATGGGAAAGAAATCCAGATGGACAATGGCCTGATCCGCAGAAGTTTCATCCTATCACCCAATCTGGCTTGCTTTGATTTCACAAACCTGATGACAGGCGAGCAAATGCTCCGGACCGTCATGCCGGAAGCCCGGATTATCCTGAATGGCAAAACCTATCAGATCGGTGGCCTTAGCGGACAACAAGAAAGGGGATTTTTCCGCAAAGAATGGTTGGACGACATGAAATCCTCTCATGAAGATTTCCAATACCAATCTTACGAAATCGGAGAAATCACACCTCATTTTCCTACCAAAACTGTTTTTTGGACAGGCCATAAAAAAGATGCTTCTGGCAAAAAAGTTAGCTTTTCTTATATCCATCCGGATTTTGAAAACCTCATTTTGAAAGTCCATTATGAGATCTTCGATGACCTTCCTCTAATGGGCAAATACCTCACCCTTGAAAATACCGGAAAGGAAAGCATCCATATCAATCAGGTGGTCAATGAAATCCTCGGAATCGTGGAGGAAGAATCCGCCGTGGTCGGCAGTACAGAAAAGATGAAGAAGCCCCATCAGCTTTATATTGAAAACAACTTTGCGTTTAACAACGCCATGCACGCCGAGCTCAGCAGTCAGACGACACATTGGAAGCCGGATTCAAGCTATACTTCCCAAGTCAATTATGAATTGCGGACACCCAGCATCCTTGAAGTCTATCCCGAAAGAGGAATTGGAATCGACCTCAAGCCAAGAGAAAATTTCCAGTCTATCCGTACGTATGAATTGGTTTTGGACAGTTATGACAGGGAGCGCAATGGCTTGGCAAGGAGAAAAATGTACCGGGCTTTGGCTCCTTGGACTTTGCAGAATCCGATTTTCATGCATTTGGTGAGCAAAAACGACGAGGAAGTCAGGACTGCCATCGACCAATGTGTAGCTACAGGATATGAAGCTTTGATTCTGAGTTTTGGAAGCCATATCAATATGGAGGATATTTCTCCTGAAAATATCTCCCGATGGAAAGACCTTGCAGATTATGCCCATGACAAAGGAATCAAAATCGGAGGCTATTCGCTTTTTAGCTCCCGCAAAATAAGCGATGAACATGACGTTATCAGTCCACTTACAGGCAAACCCGGCGGTGCTTTTTTTGGAAATGCACCCTGTATGGCAAGTCAGTGGGGTCTTGATTACCTTGACAAGCTCCGGTTTTTCTTTGAAAACACCGGTTTCGATATTTTTGAAAATGACGGACCTTATCCCGGGGATGTCTGTGCTTCCACTACCCATCCGGGTCACGAGGGTCTGCATGATTCGCAGTGGGTACAAATCAATCTCCAAAAGAGTCTTTACCAATGGATGAATGCCCGGGGAATCTATATCAATGCACCGGATTGGTACTTTTTGGATGGGACGCACAAGATCGCTTTGGGCTATCGGGAGGTGAATTTTTCCCTGCCGAGAGAAAGACAAAAAATCCTAAACAGGCAGAATATCCATGATGGGACCTGGGAAAAGACGCCTTCAATGGGTTGGGGTTTTGTACCCTTGACTGCCTATCACGGAGGAGGTGCCGATGCAGTATTGGAGCCGCTTAGCGAGCATCTTGAGGATTACAGGCAACTGATGATGCAATATTACGGAGCAGGGGTGCAGGCTTGCTACCGGGGGCCGAGACTGTATGACACCGAGGAAACCAAAGCGGTGGTCATCTCGGTGATCGATTGGTACAAGAAATACAGAGATATCCTCAACGCCGACATCATCCGACTCCGCCGGGCAGACGGAAGGGATTGGGACGGGTGGATGCATGTAGATCCACAGGGGAGAGAAAAGGCTCTCGTGATGTTGTTCAATCCTACCAAAGAACCCATGTCCAAAGATTTGGTGATCCCGCTTTACTACACCGGGCTGAATGATAAAGCGAGTATCAGTGTGGAGGGTAAAAATAAAAACTCCTATGCCCTCAATCAAAAACAGGAAGTTACCCTCAGGGTGGATATTCCGGCAGATGGGTACACGTGGTTTGTCGTGGAATAGATAAGGGTCGTGAAAGGTCGCCTTTGATTTGAAAAATAAAAAGAAACACCTTTTCTCCTCCCAAAAGTACCTTTAGCGAAAGGAATAGGAGTATGTCCTTTGTTAAGTGATTGTAATTTTCTAACTTTTAATTAAATATTAAACCGAATATTTCATGTTTTCAGCCGAGCAATTAGAAAATATTAAAACCAGGAAGGAACTGGTAGCCTTGTCTAAAATTGAAGGGATTAACTTGAAAAAATCCATCAAACGGGCAAAATACGAGGAGGAACTCAAGCTGCTACAGACAGAGCTTTCCCTGCTTCAGGAGCATATTGTGAAAAAAAATCTCCGCGTTGCGGTGATTTTTGAAGGAAGAGATGCCGCCGGAAAAGGTGGGTCGATCAAGCGTTTTGTCGAATACCTTAATCCTCATGCTAGTGGGGTCGTCGCCCTCAGCAAACCTACAGATGTGGAAAGGGGACAGTGGTATTTTCAACGGTATATCGAGGAACTTCCCAACAGCGGTCAGATCAAATTTTTTGACAGAAGTTGGTACAATAGGGCCGTAGTCGAGCCTGTAATGGGTTTTTGCACCGATAAGCAATATGAAACCTTCATGAAGCAGGTTCCTAATTTTGAACACATGCTTTATGAAGATGGTATTATGGTGATCAAATTCTGGTTCGATATCAGCAGAGAAGAACAACAAAAGAGGTTTGATGCCCGCCTTGGCAATCCTCTCAAAGAATGGAAATTCAGTCCGGTGGATCTCAAAGGCCAGGAACTTTGGGACAAATTCACAGAGTACAAAGATTTAATGTTTACCGAGACCCATACTTCTTATTGCCCGTGGGTAGTAGTGGAAACCAACGACAAAGAGGAGGCGAGGCTGGAAAGTCTGCGGTATGTATTGTCAAGGTTTAAATATCCGGGAAAAGGAAAAACCAAAGCCAACCTGAAGAATGACCCGAATGTGATTTTTAAATATTTCCGTAAGAACAAAAAATTTGACCTGTAATGACCATGGTACTTTCTAAAGAAGATGTAGAGGTGTTGAACTCTAAAATAGGCATCAAACATTTGTTGGCCAATAAAAAAATCAACCTGGAAAAAGTGTTGAAAGCGACCCGCCATGAACTCAAATTGAGGGAAATCCAATCGGAGTTAGTCAGGCTTCAGCTTTGGGTCATAGCAAATGGCAAAAAGGTAGTGGTATTGTTTCATGGCGGTGATTCCTCAGAGAAAAGCACAATAATCCGAAAGATATTTTCCCATAACAATCCAAGGCATTTCAGGGTGGAAGTTAATTTGCCCCACAAGCACGAGTCCGGGGAGAACGGGTATTACTTTAAAAAGTTTGTGGAGAAATTGCCCCAGGCCGGCGAGATAGTTTTGTGGGACAGAAGCTGGTACAATAGGGCGCTTTTTGAGCCCATCCTAGGCATGTGTACTGATGACGAGTATGAGAAATTCATGGATCAGGTCAACAATTTTGACAAGATGATGGTCGATTCAGGAATTATTCTGGTCAAATTCTATTTTACCATCAGCCCTGATGAACAGGCCGACCGATACAAAGAATTAAAGAAATCACCGCTCACCAGATGGAAGACAGAGAACTGGATTAAGGATACTCCAAAAATCCTGAAGAAATACCTAAAATACAAAGAGGCGATGTTTGAGAAAACCAGTACAGATTATGCCCCTTGGATCGAAATAGACAAGGATACAAGAGAAGAAGAACTGATCGCAGCGGCAGAACACCTTTTGAACAGTATTCCTTATAAAAAATAAATTATTAGGCTAACAAGCAAAAAGGGCAGAACCATAGAGGGAGCTGCCTTTTTTTATATCCCTTTTTTCTTAAAAACAACCATTTCATACCCCAAAAAAAACAGTGCGGACAGAAATCCTGCAGCGGCAAAGACAAACTTCATTTTCACAAGGGTTTCAAACAGGACCATATTCCCGACAAATCCCCGTTGGATCCATTGCGTCAGCCTAATGTTTTCGCTGATATCAAAAATCAGGGCCAAAACCTGAAAAGCAGC
Source organism: Aquiflexum gelatinilyticum (assembly GCF_024741135.1). Classification (GTDB taxonomy): domain Bacteria; phylum Bacteroidota; class Bacteroidia; order Cytophagales; family Cyclobacteriaceae; genus Cognataquiflexum; species Cognataquiflexum gelatinilyticum. Next base: position 115,175 of record NZ_JANSUY010000013.1, on the reverse strand, counting down.
TAGAAAAAACAGCAAGTTTTTGGGGAATGTAAACCTATCCGGAGAATGATTTTTCAATTCCAATACCTGGAAATTTTTCCTTGCCCACAGGCAAAGGATAAAAATGGTGGGAAACAAGGTTGACATAAAGAAGTAATCTAACTGCAGTTGCTTCAGGACAAATGCCTTTTGTCCAGGTTCGCCCCAGGTTTCAATCAACTCATTCAGCTTTTCGGCACTCCCCGGAAGCTCAAATTCCATCACATTGAATTTCAATCCTGTGGCAGCTTCAAATTGAAATTGGTGATGCCGCATTATCCAAAAAGCGATGATTGTCAGCAGGAGGAAAATGAAGAAGGAGTATTTCAGTTTCATATGGGCTTATGGTTTTCATGGTTTCATTTCTCTCCGAATCTCGACTTTTTCTGCGACAGTCTGCGAAATCTGCGGGGGCAAAATTTCTTTGCAATTGTCTTGACTTCACTGATATTATGGGGTTCCAAAGTGAGTGTCTCCACTCACTTCCATCTAACAGAGACATATCAAAGTTGAATGAGGTCTTCTAAATTTAATCGTTTTTCTGCGTCAGTCTGCGGGAGCAAATTTTCTACGCTATTGGCAGTTTGAATTTAAAATTTCAGTCAGTGAAGACACTGACTGAGACGGAAAAAAGCAAAGGATCCTTCCCCGTCATAAATCATCTTCAGTGATCAATTACAATTTCCCAATATTCAATATCCATCAATATCTATTTTACTTCCCTTACCACCCTAAACCCCACATCATATCCATTTCCCGGCCCGCCTCCATGGAAAAAATAAGTGGCATTGACCACATCAGAAATAAAACTTCCACCTTTCAGCACATGAACTTCCCCAGAAACCGGAGGAACCGGATGGGCAAAAACATCTTCATTGTAATAATCCTCAACCCATTCCCAGACATTTCCCAACATGTCATGTAATCCCCAAGGATTGGGTTTCATCTGCCCTACAGCAATTGTAGTGCCTTTGTCTGATTTTTGGATCCAAGCCTGTTTGCCTGTTTCTGACCAGGAAAGCAATTCCTCCGCACCTGCACGGGCAGCATATTCCCATTCAAACTCGGTCGGTAACCGATAAGTATAAGCAGGATCCATCTCATTCAGTTTTTGAATAAAGCTGTTGGCATCTTCCCAAGTCACATTTTCCACAGGATGCAGGTCCGAGTCACCCGCAACCTTTTCCCCTTGGAAATGGGAAGGATTGGAACCCATCACTTTTTTCCATTGGCCTTGGGTCACCTCGTATTTTCCGATGTAATAGGGTTCGGAAATGCTTACCAAAAATCCCTCTCTAGAATCTCTTTTGGCCATCTCCTGACAAATTTTGAAATCTTCTTCAGTCCATTTTTCACTGTCAGGCACATCTCGGGTATCTGGAAATGTAGGGCACTCGATGTCAATCTTGCCTACAGTCATCGTGCCTGGTTGGACCAAAACGAATTCCATTCCAATGTCATTGACAATGGAATCAGGGTTATTTTCCTGCACATTATTTTTAGGAAACAAAACAGAACAAGCTGTCAAAAAAAGTAGAATATATACTTGAAAGATTTTCATCATGAGGAAATTAAAGTTCTTTGATGGCTATTTTTCTGTAAGCATGTGCAGCACCCGGTTTCCAGGAGAAATCACAACAGCGTCCACCCGGAACAGGCATCAACGTCGCACTCCAATGCAACTGGAAAGCGATCATCCCCGAAGTAGTATCTGCAATCAGGTCATTCCGCTCTGCCCGTACTTCCCACATCAGAACATCATTTACCCAAAGTGTCATTTTTGGCTTTTGCCCAACAACCCGAAGACGGAAGCTATTCCAATCCCCTTTCTTCCAGACTTTTCCCAAATCGGTTGCTTGCGCACCTTTCGCAACACGAAGCATTTCGCCAATCAGGTTGGCAGTACCGGGTTGCCCGTCTCCGGACAATTCCACCTGATAACCTGAACCGCTTTCACTTGAGCGAAAGAAAATCCCGCCGTTGGTTCCCGGATGGCCCTTGAATTCCAAAGACAATTCAAAATCCTGATATTTTTTGTCTGACAAAATAATTCCTCCCTGACCATAGGGAAATTGCTTCATGACAATGGCTCCGTCTTCAACAAAAAAATTACCCTTGGTACCGTGGTGATTGGTTCGGCTGATGTGCCAACCCTCCAAATCCTTCCCGTTGAAAATAGGAACAAAACCTTCCTGAATCTGTGAGAACTGGGCATTGCTTTCCACAGAAAATAGAAATGCCGCCACACCCCAGATCACTTTAAGTAAAAACAATTTTCTAAAGTTAACGATCCTCATAAATTCTAATTTCAAATCCCATTTCCGACCCAAATCAAACAAGCCTTGAAGTCCAAATGCTGCATCCGTGGACTGTGGACCATGGACTATGGACTTTATTTTCATTTTCCTTCCCAAATCAGACAAGCCCTGAATTCCAAAAGCTGCATCTGTTGGCTGTCGACTATGGACCATGGACTTCAAATTCACCTCCTAAACTCAATCCCCGTCATAATCACCAATGCATCACTTTCTTTCGCCCCGGAATTTTTGACAAGGATATACAGGTCATGGACGCCATCAATTTTGGACACATCGATGACCGTAGGCTTGCCCGTTGCATCACCAAAGAAAGGACCTTTTTCTCCCTGAGGGGCAGGAGGGACTTGTTTTGCCTCACCGACCAAAGTCCCTTCGGGAGAATCCAACCTCAATTCAATATCGCCTCCGATGAAGTGCGACCAATGCCAAAACCTGGTGATTGCACCGATGCTGATCTGATTGATTCCTGTAAGATCAATGTTTTTGAATCCGATATAACCTCCTTTTCCCGTGAAAATAAATCCCGGATCATCTGTTGATGGCGTGTAGGAAATTCCTGTTTCGGAGAAAACATCTGCTTTTTCAGGACCCATCAACGGAAACCGAAGCAGGGTAAAATCTTCACTCTTGAGGTTGAGGCTGCTTTCCTCTTCTGAACCCTGATCGGTATAATGGGCTGAAAAGACGTAGGAACCCATTTCATATGTTGTCGGATAGAATTTGGACAAGCGACCGTCACCGATTTTGGTTGGAATGGCTTTGGTTTTGAATTCACCCTGTAAGGGAAGTTTGGGGTTTCCTTTTTCAGCGGAAGCAAGGTCCAGGATGTATTCAATGATCTGCTTCGTATCGATCGCGCTCAGTGTCGGCTGAGGTGGCATGTGGACTTCACCCCATTTGCCGCTTCCGCCTTGGATGATACTTTTCGACAGGGTGTCAAACACATTTTCTGCATCTTTGTATCTCTTGGCCACCTCCAAAAAGGATGGGCCTACCAATTTGGTTTTTTCCTGATGACAAGCCGTGCAGTTGTTCTTGCTGATCAAAGCCTTTGCATTGAGGTGTCGCAGGACGGTTTCGGGTTGAAGATTTCCTTCGGATTTTAGCTTTCGCAATTGCGCAAAGTCAATCCCTGAAGGAATATATTCTGCAGTTACTGTTATTGCCTCGGGATTGATTTGCCCTTTGGCTAGGGTTCCATCTTCCTGATCGATGACCTGAACTTGGTAGCTGATTTTTTCATCCGGAAAGTAGAATGACTTATTGCGTGATGTAATTTCGATCTTCACTTCGGGTTGTTTATTCCCTGCAACAACTTCAAAAGTATGACTGTCAGAAGCTCCTGATGGGTCTTTTACAGTTAAAGAGACTTTGTATTTTCCCGGCTTGTCAAGGGTTATTTTGGGATTGGCATCATTCAATACTGTTGTTTCCCCACCCTCAATCTTCCATTCAAAATCCAGCTTATCTCCATCGTTATCCCGGCTTCCTTCCGAGGAAAGTTGAAGTTCAAAAGGTATGCTGCCAGATTTCATTTCTGAATTGGCTACCGCAATTGGCGCTCTATTTCCTGCATTGAATTCAATCCTGGAAATCCTCCCTTTCGTACCTGTACCATATTCCAAGATGTACAGATCCCCATTTAGTCCAAAATCCATATCCAAGGGTTGGGAATGGATGAGTTTTTCGGCAGGTAAAAAACGCTCGATGGACGTGACATTGTTTCTATCTTCATCCATTGTCACAACCATGATCCAGTTTCTAACATAATCTGTAACCAGCCATTTGCCTTCGTAATAATCTGGGAATACCCTTTTGGCATCAGCAGAAAAATCTGACCTGCGGAAAATCGGTCCGCCTACTGCTGACCTAGCCGCACTTCCCAAAATCGGCCATTCCTCCGAAACCCGGTATGGATAAGCCACCAATGCAGGTTGGGACGGTGGAAGGACTTTCAATCCTGTATTATTTGGCGAGTTATTGACAAGGGAATCAGGGTTGTAAAAGCTTTCAAAAGTCTTGCTTTGGTAATCGTAAACGCTGTAAGGAAGGTTTTTGCCGATGACAAAAGGCCAACCAAAGTTCCCTGCCCTTTTGGCAACATTGAATTCGTCATAACCCATCGGCCCAAATTCCTCTGAATCTACTCCTGCATCCGGCCCGACTTCTCCCCAATGCAGGTAACCGGTATGGGAATCAATGGAAAGCCGCCAAGGGTTCCTATTTCCCATGACGTAGATTTCTGGTCGGGTTTTATCAGTTCCCTGCGGGAATAGGTTTCCTTCAGGAATGGTGTAAGTTCCACCTGACTGAGGTTTAATCCTCAAAATCTTACCTCGAAAGTCATTTGTATTGCCTGAAGTCCGGCCCTCGTCTTCGCCTCTCCCGCCTTCATTGGTAAAAGGCAAAGGTGAATATTGGGTCGGTGCTGAATCCCCGCCAACTGAAAGGTAAAGATTGCCCTCCTTGTCCCAGGTCATCCCCCCTCCAAAATGGCTGCCATCCGGTTGCTCCCAAGGGATATCAAGTAAAATGATTTCGGAATCCATGCCGAACTTATTATCAGCACCCAAGGTGAACCTTGAGAGCCGCATGATATTTCCGTTTTCACTTTGGGGAGAATAATAAAGAAAAATATGACGGGTATTTTCAAAATCTTTGTCCAGCAATATCCCGATCATGCCTGGAGATTCTCCCACGATGGTTGGGATGGTCCCGAGGATTTCGATATTTCCACCGGGTTCGTTGACCCTCTTGACATGTCCTGCCCTTTCGATCCAATAGACAAATCCCTGCCTGTCAAACTCCATTTGCAAGGGTTCTTCCAACCCATCTGCCACCACCACTTGGGTAAATCTGCTGTCCTCTGGTTTGTCTTTTCCGGAAAAAGTTTTTGTTGATTCTTCTTTTTTGGTACAGCTGTTTAATGTTCCAATCAAAAGGAACAGGATTAAAATCAGCCATTTTGGGGTATTTGATTTCAATTTGGTAAGGTTAATTGTAGAAGGTAATTATTTCAAAGTAAATAAATAGTGAGGAAAGCTGTCCTCCGTTTAAAAAGTAAATCGAAAATTCTGGAATAGAAAGTAAAAACCGAAGCTTTCAATTTCTCCCTCAGATTGCGCAGATTGGCGCAGACAAGAAAGTAGACTTTTGATTGAACATTTAAAGCCTTTCCTGACGGTTGACGGTTTGGATATTATTCTAGCAGAGCTTAAATTTTTTCTGCGTAGTTCTGCGAAATCAGCGGGAAAATAATTTTTCTATGTTTCCAGCAGAGAACGCAGGCAAAGAGGAAGTTCAGTCTATTTTTAACTACCAAAAATTTCTTTGGAAAATCAGGACTTCAAAAACCGCTCCGCAATTTTGAGCTGACGGAAGCGGAATCGCTTCTTCACCCTGTGCTCTGCGCTTCGCTGCAGGATGTCTTTGAGCGTTTCCATGACTTCGATGGTATGGTCTCCTTTGTTGATCATGACGCATTCTGCATTGGCGGATTGTCCGGCATCGGTGATTTCAGATCGGGTAGCCATGCCGGATTTATTGAGGCTTTCGAGAACTTGGGTGGCCCAAACCACCGGCACATGAGCAGCCTCACAGATCCAAAGAATCTCTTCCTGAATTTCCCCCATTCTTTCAAAACCTATCTCCACAGCCAGATCACCACGTGCAATCATCACCCCAAAAGCCTTTTGTTTCATACCTTCCATAAGCAATGAGGGTAGGTTGCTGACTGCTTCCGGCGTTTCTATTTTGACAATCATCAAGGGAGGAGTTTCTGAAATGGCTGTGAGTTCGGTTTGGAGATTGCTGATGTCGGCAGCATTTCTCACAAAAGAATAGCCTACAAGATCCGCATTTTCGCAGATAAAAGGGAGGCAGGCTTTGTCAAAATCTGTCAGGGAAGGAATCTGTATTAAGGTATCTGGAAAGTTGATTCCTTTCTCCGCTTTGATTTGACTTTTTTCAGATGAGATTCGGGTAATCCTGATTCCGGCTTTGCCTGATTTGGTTTTTTCTACGGTAGCCCTGATGACGCCATCATCGATATAGACTCGGTCTCCTTTTTTCAAAAACCCGATAATTCCCGGAACATTGGGGCTGATGACGACATCATCCTGTCCAAAGCCTTTGGCTTCTTCGGCCAGCCAAATCAGTTCGCCTTCTTTCACCTTGACTTTTCCCTTGTCTTTTCCTTTGCCAAGTAAGACAGTTCTAATCTTGGGTCCGGCAAGGTCCATGTATACTTTGCAGTCTATGCCTGTTCTCTTGCTTGCTTTTCGGAGTTTGTTGATCATTTTGGACCAAGTAGCCTCATCATCGTGGGCGCAGTTGATCCGGGCGACATTCATCCCGTTTTCGAGAAGGCTTTTGATCAAAGCATAGCTATCTGCAAATCCTGAATCAAACGTGACCATCAAAGAAGGAATGCTGGGAATGGTTTTGTTGCCGAACAGCAAATGGCTTTTTTCATCGATTTTCTTTTTGCTGAATGAAAAATCGCAGATATCGATATGCTCTGTGGGAATAGTTTCTCCCAACCGCTCCAAAATCGCCTGAACCTGTCTCCTGATATGGCTTTCGCTGCTTGCAAGTGAAGACAAGCCATGAATATGAAGTGCGTCCTGAAGAATTCGGAGATCCCTGTTTCTGACACTCAGGTATTCTACCAGATTTTTACCAGCTTCTTTTTGATCTTTGTGTAGGCTTTCGATGATACCGGACTTATTGGCCACTTCAGCAGCCATATTTTTTTCTAAAGAAATGAGTTCCTTTTTGATGAAATCTAGGGATTCTGAACCGGTCATTTTATCGGAATTTATTCTTTAAATCTAATGCTAAAAATTCAGGTTTTCGAATCAGTCAAGGCCTTTTTTATATTGGTTTCCAAATCTGTCGATCACCTCCACATCAATTTTTGAACTGGGGTTATTTGGCCTAAAAACAAACATATGACCGTTCTTTTGGGGGGAGATCCAAGGCTGCTTTTTGGGTTTTCCCGGTGCATAGATTTCCATTGCCAATGGATCTGTGGCAATGACCTGTACAGATTGGACAGTTCTGTTTCCGTTTTCATACACATTGACCTTCCATTCAGGATCCCAATTCCAGACATTGACCATGTAGTCATTGGGAAAATCCGGGTGGGTTCCCGGACGGTAAATACGGAACTGGAAATCCGGGTTTTCACCCACACTTTGGTAATGCCAAGACAAATCTCCTGCATCAGACCTGTAGACGCCGTAGCCTTTGGGTGTGCCGTCATAGCAGATGCCTGACCACCATGCCCCGCTGATGGCGGCGGTGTTGTGCTCAAAAATATGGTTGTTCACTGTGTTTTCATTCCAATGGACGTGTCCCGAAATAAGATGCGCTTCAAATCCTTCCAAAATCTTGTACAAAGCTTCCCTGTTGATGACCGATTCCTTGTTGATATCTCGGCCGGGATTATGGGCTACGATCTGCGAAAAACTCGGAATATGAAGGAAAATGACAAGGGCTTTGTCCTTAGGCACCAAAGCCAGATCCTTCTCCAACCAAGCCAATTGGGTCTCAGGAAGGTAGCCATAGTATTGTTTTGCTCCCAAAAAGTACACATCATTCAGGATGATGTAATGGGTTTTTCCTCGGTTGAAGGAATAATAGGCAGGACCAAACTGACTTGTAAATGGTTCTTGACTGCTCTCGTTTGACCTTGCATTCAGGTTGATGTCATGGTTTCCCAACACCTGAAAGAATGGAATCCCGGTAGATTTGATGCCTTGATTGTATTGCTCATACAATTCAAACTTATCAAAAACCAAATCTCCGACACCGACGCCAAACAGGTTTGGATCATTGAGTGCCGCTTTCTTTTTGCTGAGATCAGCACATGATTCCGAGATAAATTGGTTGGCTTCTTCCTCGGTCTGCACCTGCGGATCGGCGATTGCGATGAAGTGGTGGTCGGATTCATCGTTTGGGTTTGGCTTCAGCTCAAAAAGAATGGTGTTGGTGGCTTTGGTCAGATCAACTCTTCTAAAAAAATCCACCGAACCGTTTTCCAACAAGTCAAAAGCATATCCGGAAGGGTAGGAAATAAATACAAATTCCTGGTCAGTGGTTAATTCAAACTCCCCTTTTTCATTGGTCAGGACAACGTCTTTTCCGTCGGAGACGACGATGTTTTTTAGCTGACTACCCTTTGAGGTGACTTTCCCTTTGACTTGGGTGTAGGTGAGGGATTTGGTTTTTTCCTGACCAAAAACAGGATGGTTTCCTGCAGTAAGGAAGATTAATACCCACAAAAAAGAGAGTTGAAAAAAGCTATTTCTGTACTTGTTCATGGTTTTTGAATTTGGAGTCAACTTAAACAAAAAGAGGCATCCCGGAAAGAATGCCTTTTGAATTTTTGAAGAATGTTTGGTTTAGAAAAAATATCCCATTTTATACTCAAGTTATTCTTTTGTTCTAATGAATGAGGTACTATTAATTTTAGAGCAATTTCGTAATTGTTATTTATTCAGTTTACCAATCTGCTGATATAAGACAAATTTCAGGAACATATTTTTCTTTAAACCACACAGGAATAGATATTTTTTTAGAGATTACTCCATACTCAACACCATCATAACCTTTAAACAATAAAATTCCGTTTTTCTTTATTTCAATATTTTGGATATAAACGCTGAAGGATGATTTCAACTCTTCTCCTACAAATTCCTTTTTTATTAACTCATCAAATTGAACTGATTTAAAATAATGTTGATCCGAAGCTTTCAACATTTTCTCAATTACAACATTCATTAGACTAGGGGCTTGAATAAATAATTCAATTTCGATAGGAAGAATGTTCAATAAGTCAATTAAAAAAAAATTACTCTTATGATTCATGTATTCCAAAGTTTAATGCATAAAGTATAGCTATACTTTCTTGTTAAGGTATAAACCTGCCTATTGTTGAAATCTAAAGGTAATTCCTTGTAATTTGAATAGCAAAATCAGAAAAATAAGAAGGGAGAATAGGGAATCTTCAGATTTTTAATCCTTCGACAAACAGTCCGCCGCGGCGGAGCGAAATAAGAATAGCCCCGTGCAAGGTGCTTCTCTAAATTTAATTCTTTAACCAATCTCAATGTCTTTAAGCCCCATCGGAGCGAAATATTTGTAGCCATGGGTAAGGTGCATTACCTGATTTCATACTATTTCAAATCTCCACGCACTGCAGCCCATGGATAGAAAGGCGGTTTTAACGGTATTTCGGTCATGGATTTCGTAAGTTGGAGAATCTCCATTACCGAAATGGTGGGAAATCTTCAGGTTTTGATTCTTCCAAAACCCCAAGCGGGATTATTATCATTTATTTGAGCAAAAAGACTCAACGTCCGAGTAAAAAGGTGGGACATCCGAGCAAAAAGGTCCACCATTTGAGCAAAAAGGTGCAACGTCCGAGCAAAAAGGCCCACCATTGAAGCAAAAAGGTCCAACTTCCGACCAAATAGGACCAAAGTCCGAGCAAAAAGGTCCATCGTCCGAGTAAAAAGGCGCAACGTTCGAGCAAATAGGCCCAACGTCCGAGCAAAAAGGTCCAACGTTTGAGTAAAAAGGCGAAACGTCCGAGCAAAAAGGTCCAACGTCTGAGTAAAAAGGCTCAACGTCGGTGCAAATAGGTCCAACGTTGGGGTATTGAAGTGGGAGGGGGTACTTCCGAAGTACCCCCTCCCACTTAGGAAGTCCCTTATCTTGAATGCGTTTCGGTCAGGACTTAAAAAAAAAGAGGCATCCTTTTGGGGATGCCTCTTGAATTTTATATGATGTGTTGATTAGAAATTGAATCTCAAACCGAACTGCAATCTCCACACGTCAGCTGCACCGGCAGATGGGGTGAAAGAATCAGTGATCAATTGGTTTCCAAGATTTCTAAAAACAAATTGTGGTCTGCCATTTGCATCTACCGGACCTCCTTGACTTGCGCTCGGTATGGCAAGTGGAGAAGTTGAAGTCATAAACTGACCCACACCCCAATTTGAATTCAACAAGTTACCTACGTTTAGGATATCTACCCTGAACTCAAGGTTTTGCTTTTTGCTGGTTGTCAACAAAGTTTGGGAAGCACTGAAGTCAGCCCTGTATACCATTGGAAGGAATACTGCACCTCTTTCGGCGATTTGTCCCCTATTGGCACTCAAATACTTGTCTTGCTGAATAAATGCTTCCCATGCTGCAGCTTGTTCAGCAGGAGTGAATGTTCTTCCTGAGGAAGTAAACTGTACGAAGTTGGTTTCAGAAGCATTTGCAGGGATGTAGATCAAGTCATTGGAGAAGCCACCGTCGCTGTTAAAGTCGCCGCCATATACATAGCTCGCGTTTCCGATGGTTCTTCCTTCCCAGAATAGGGAGAAAGAGGTAGTACCAAAGGAGAACAAGTCAACAGAATAGTTAGCTACTGCTACTACTCTATGTCCCATAGAGTTGGCAGAAAAGCCCAATCCCGGGTTGTTTGGATCACCTTGGTGTTGGTTGTTGTTCCAAGAACCGAAAGCAATAGAACCTGCATCAATTGTGTTTTTTGCTTCGCCGTAGCTATAGAAACCTTTCAGGTACAAGCCGTTTGCAAATGGTTTTTCCAAGGAAATAGATGCGACCCAAGAATTACCGATTGCCTGATTGGCAAGGGTCACAGCATTGTCAATTTTACCGTTAATTCTGGTTGCAGAAGTACCACCAACCCATCTGTCTCTTGGATCTGGTCCTGTAAAGTTACCGTTTGCAGGGGCAAGGTTCGCGTTGTAATAAGATACACCGTTTACATCTTTGTTATAAAGGAATTCGGCAGTGGCGATGATTCCACCTGGAAGTCTGTGGTCAATCGCCACGTTAGTTCTCCAGATCTGAGGGAATTTGAAAGTAGGTTCTGTCAAGGCCAACTCATATCTATCAGCAGGTACACCGGTTACTGAAGATGGCTTATAGAAATCAGGATCTGGGTTGAAAGGTCTGGTTGTAGTATTGTCAAACCTGTCAAAACCTGTCAAGATACCGTTATTTCCAACTTGGTTAGAAATCCAGACATAAGCAGGACGTCCAGTGAATACACCTGTACCACCCCTTACTTGGGTAGTTCTTGCGCCATCGCTGAGGTCATAGTTGAATCCTACTCTTGGAGACCAAAGGATATTGGCATCAGGAAGTTTGTCAGTTCTGACTTTGATAGTCTCACCTGCTGGATTGCGGAAGTTGAATCCTTCCACCTCTTGATTTCTGAAACCTGTCTCTGCGAAGAATGGAACGTCAATTCTCAAACCAACTGTAACCAAGAAGTCTTTGTTGACCTGAATTTCATCCTGTCCGTAGATACCACCATAAGTTACTTTCAATGGCTGTACTGGTTTTTCTTGACCTGGAATATTGGAATATCTCACTTGGAACCTCCTTACTGTAGAAGTTGGGGTTGTCCCTGCAAGGTAAGCATCAGCATCTGCATAGAAATCTTCTAAAGAATTATACACATAAGCTGACTGTGAACCAGGGAAGAATACGTTTTCAGACTCATATCTTTCCAAGCTGAAACCTGTAGTGATGGTATGTTTTCCTTTGAAGATCTGAAGGTTGTCCTGGATCTGGAAAGTTTTGTATCTCAACTCATTGCTTGGAGTGAATGGTTCAAATCCGAATGTGGTGTATGTAGCATTATCCTCCAAAATATCTACCATAGGGAAGAAATCTCCTCTTGAACCCCTGCTTTCATCCTGATAGGTATAACCCACGATCAAGCTGTTGGTCATAGTAGGAGAAAGCCTTGTATTCAATTCAGCTACAATTGAACGGATATTTTCGAAAATGATGTAGTTGGTGTTTTGGAAATTCAAAGCATTCAAGTTTCTGCTTCTGCCACCAAAACCAAGTGAAGAAGAACCTGATGCCAAAACATCAGTGGAAGAATCAAGGTGGTTATACCTTACACTCAATTTGTTCTTGTCATTGATGTTGTAATCTATTTTAGCCAAGAATTTGGTTGCAATAGTAGAGTGGTCATATCCTTGGTAAGGTCCTGTTTCATAACCGAAGTTATTTCTCAAATAGGAACTCAAAGTATTGAGGTCTGAAGCCAAAACTCTCGTGGTGTTACCTGTGATAGGATCACTGCCACTGTTGGCAACGAAGTTTGTTCCTGGAGTTGTTTCTTTATCATCTTCAAATGAAGCAAAGAAGAACAATTTGTTTTTGATGATTGGACCGCCCAATCTAAAACCTACCTGTCTGTATTTGAACTCTCCCGGATCAAAGCTGTTGTCGCCCGCTTGGGTACCGACATTGTCACTTCCTCTCCAAAAGTAATAAGCAGAACCTGTAAATGTGTTGGTACCGCTTCTTGTTACAGTGTTGACACCGGCACCGGTAAAGTTACCTTGTCTAACATCATAAGGAGCCACGTTTACAGAAATCTGGTCAATCGCATCCAAAGAGATTGGAGATACACCTGTTCTGTCACCCGGCTGGCTTCCAAGTCCAAAAGAGTTGTTGAAATAAGAACCATCTACAGTGATGTTGTTCAACCTGCTGTCCTGACCACCAAAAGAACTTCCGTTTGCTTGCGGAGTCAATCTTGTGAAGTCATTGATCCTACGGGAGATCGTCGGAAGTTTGTTGATAGTCTCGTTTCCGATTGCCGTTGTAGCACCTGTTCTGTCGGAACTAAATACCGCATTTTTATCGCCTGTAACCACTACTTCAGCAAGTTCCTCGCCATCACCCAACATGGTGACATTGACGTTGGCAGCAATACCCAAACTCAAGAATACACCTTCAACAGTCTGAGTTTCAAAACCGATAAAAGATACCGTAACAGAATAAGGTCCACCAACCCTCATACCTGGGATGGTATACCTACCGTCTATGTTGGTCACTGCACCATACCTTGTACCGGAAGGCATGTGTGTTGCCACGACATTGGCACCGGGAAGAGTTTCCCCGCTGTTGTCTACTACCCTACCAGACATACTGGAGGTGGATACCCCTTGCGGATAAGCAACACCTGTAGCGAGTACAAGCATGATTAACGCAAATAAACTTTTTAGTAATGATTGCCTCATAATTTTTGTTTTTTGTGGGAAATTGAAATTAAAATATTTGGAGCTGGTTATTTTCCGATACAAATGTATGGGAGATGGGCAAGGATTTTTTTTTGAAATTGTTAAGTTTTAACAAATTTTCACAAGTTTACTTAACAAATTCCTAACATTAAAATCCAAAGGTTGTTTTATTTTTAACCAGCTTTTTGTATTTCGTTGCAAATTAGTGCAGTTCACGTCATTTTGGACACGCCGTTTGTTTACCTTTAAATACAATGTTACCAAATCATTACTTCTCTGTCAGAATAGGTATTTATACAAAAGTTCAGAACATAAGTATATAACTTGGCTATATTTGACAATGAAAAATTCTGATTCCTATGAAAAGCAAAAACATACTTTGGCTTTATTTATTCCTTTTTGCAGGAATTATTGACATTGTTTTCACAGCAAATGGAGAGTTTTCCTCTAGGATTTTTACCAAGCCATTGATTTTAATTGCTTTATGGGGATTCTTTATTTTTTCCAGTAAAAATATCAAAGGAACAATTTTAAGAAAAAGCATCAGTGCTGCTTTGATATTTTCGTGGTTGGGAGATGTCCTCCTGATGTTTCCGGACTTGTTCCTCTATGGATTGGGCGCTTTTCTGATGGCCCATATCTGTTATATCATTGGATTCAAGATTGCGCAGACGAATCCCTTTGCGATAGGTAAGGTCAACTTTATCCACCTCTTCTTTGTCAACCTCCCTATTTACATTTTGGCAGCCATTGTTTATTTCCTGATCAATCCCGGACTCGGCCCCATGAAAATCCCTGTGGTAATTTACCTTATTGTTATAGTCATGATGGTAACCACTGCAAGGGAGCGCTACAAAAAGACAAACCCAGTCAGTTTTTGGCAGGTATTTCTAGGAGGAATGTTTTTCATGGTTTCTGATGGGGTGTTGGCCATAAACATGTTTTTCAAACCTTTCCCCGAGTCAGGGGTGATTGTTATGGGGACTTATATCATCGCCCAATTCCTGATCGTCAGGGGGATATTGGCTCATTTAGACAATTCCTCATTTCCCAAGTCAAAAAATTCTAATATTTAAAGTAATATCAATAAATATCTAATATCCATCAATATCAATAATAGGTTCCAGATAAGGCCTTTCTAAAAGTAAAATAAACTTTACTTAGATTTTATACCCTCCCCATGATATCCGCATAGCTGATTCCCATATGGCTGTTGTCATATACCGCTTTTCCTGATTTGACAATAATAACTTGGGGAGATTCATGGTACACGCTGAATTCCTTTTCGATCTGATTGGAGATTTCCCGATGACGGATCAAATCCAAAAAATAAGGAGTTACTTTTTCAGAATCTTCTTTTTTCCAATTTCTCTTTAACCTGTTCCATGCCATACCGCTGATAGAACACCTTGTTGAATGCTTGAAAATCAGCACAGGTTTCTCTCCGCTTTTTTGCTTGATCTCCTCCAGTTGAGATAAGTTTTCCAGTATATTCCAATCCATGTCTTAAATTTTATTAAACTTTCAAAACCTAAAGTAATTTGAATGGAAATTAGTTCCTTCAAGATTTCCACATTTGCTACCTTTCAGGCAAAACGTTCTTTTGTATAAAGGCAGGGTTCTTGCTTGTTCTGAATACCACAGTTCTTGACTTAAAACCGAAATCCGGATTCTCTCATTTTATATGTTTTCAAAATATATTCTCCCCATTTTCATTTTATCCATCACATTTTCTTCCTGCAAGACCATCAAGCCAGATCGTCCCCCGGCTTCTTCAGGGATAGAACTACCACAAGCCATTTCCAAAGCCAATGTACCTGTAGAGATTCCACTTTCCTTTATTGAAAATAACCTCAACCAAGATTGGAACAGCAAGTTGTTTGCAGAAAATGGATTGCCCATCGGCAGCGGACTTACCACCGATATTGATGTGACCAGAACCGGCAAAATTGTGCTGACAGGCTTGGAAAACAATACGCTTCGGGTCAAAATTCCCATGAACCTCAAAGGAGACCTGAAGATTGAAAAGAAGGTTTTTGGGCAGATATTGTCCACAAACTTCCCCTTTAATGAAAATATCAGTCCCGAAATCAGCTTTGACCCTGAAATCGAAAGCAATTGGGAACTTGGCATCAAAAACCTTGAAATAGAAAATTGGGGCCGCTCTATGAAATACAATCTGTTGGGATTCGAGATAGATCTTGATAAAGTGGTCAAAAGCCAGCTTCAAACCGTGCTCGACAATCAGTTGTCTGCTGCCAACCTCAGCCGTTTTGATTTCAAAAGCATGGCACAAGAGACCTGGGATATTTTTTCTAAGCCTTATACCATGACCCAGCAAGGTTTGGAAGTCCATTTTTACAGTATTCCAACCAAATTGAAATTGACTGAGGAGATCACGACAGATCAAAAATTGAACCTTTATGTTGGATTGGAAGGAGAGATGATGTCCAAAGTCGGTTCGAAACCAAAAGTTCCAAAATCCCCATTGCCCAATATTGATGTCAATGAGAATAAGGCAAACGAACTCGAATTGATATTGCCCCTGATTTTACGCTATGAGGATTTGGATGGCTATCTGAACAAGGAAATGTCAGGCAAAATAATCAAAATCGACAGCAAGACGGAGATAGTTCCCACTGATCTAAAAACCCAAAAATACGGAGACAAGACTTTGTTGTTGATGGATTTTACCGGTATCCGAAAGGGAAAAAAGGATATCAAAGGCAAAATGTATTTTGCAGGAAAGCCTGTCTTCGACGTTGCAACTGAATCACTCCGGTTTGATGAAGCTGAGTTTGATGTCAAATCAGACAATGGCATGGCCAATATCGGTATCAGGCTGAAGAAGAGGAAAATCATGAATCAGATCAAGAAACTGGCAAACTATCCTGTCGGTGATTTCCTCAGTGAGGCAAGAAAGGAGATGGAAAAGCAGGGAAAATTTGAGACCGGCTTTGCAACCTTTCAGGTCAAAAATCCAACTTTGGATGTACAGGGAATCTACAATACGGAGGAAGACGTAAGGATTTACCTCAAGTCAACAGGGCAGATGGAAGTAAAGTTGAAGGAAGTGAAATAGATTCAAGACATGAGACACGAGACAATCAGAATTACACTTTTTGATTGATTTTTCATAGATGAATAATTCCGATTTTAACTTTAAATCGGATTTTAATAAATAATCATTTCAAATATTATGTCAGAAAAACCAAAACCAATATTTCATAGACGCATTTTTTGGGATGTGAACTTTGATAAGTTGGACTATGATGCCAAACCCAACTTCATCATCGAACGGGTTTTTGAGCGGGGAGACGTAGATGACATCAGGAATTTTAGAAGGTATTATGGTGATGAGAAAGTTTCTTCTGCATTGTTAAATGCCAAATTTTTACCTGAAATAACCATGTATTTAGCTGCTGCCGTTATTGACCAACCTATAACTGCTTTTAGATGTTACGAATTGAGACAGTCGAACCCGGAATTTTTTCCTTACTAGAGTAACTGATGACCGTTCCTGAACTTCAGGGTTTTGTGATTCATTTTTTTAAACAGTTTTTCAAGCTGTCAAGATTCCACATAACCATGCTTCTCCCTACCTTATCAATCCTCCAAAATCCTTGATCCCTTTTATTTCTGCGATTTTGAGTAGTTTCATCAGAAACTGTGCTGTCAGAAATGCATCTCCTGCAGCAGTATGGCGGTCCGCCAATTCTATTCCAAAGCGTTCGCAGACCGCATCCAAGGAGTATTCCTCCTGTTTTGCTGACTTAGTGTCAAAGTGAGGACCTTTCTCCAAACGCATCGCAAGGTATTTGGTGTCAATCACAGGGTTCAGGAATTTTTTAAATCCAAAAGGCTTCAAAGTTTTTTCCAACATGGCTAAGTCAAAACCGATATGGTGGCCCACGATGATGTCTGAACCTATATATTCCAACAAATCCTTTCCAAAATCCTTCAAAGGGGACGTTTCTATGGGATACAAAATCTCATGGACTTTTACTGATTCCCTGTTTTGGACTGGTGCATCAAGATACCTTTCCATGCTGTTTGCTACTTGCAAAGTATATCCTTTGAGTTTGATCGCGCCAAAAGAAACGACATTATCGATTTTTGGATTGAAGCCCGTGGTCTCAGTGTCGAGCACCACAAATGAAAGCTGTGATATAGCCCGCAAAGCAGGAATTTTTTTATCAAAACCCGATTCGTATTCTTCCACGAATGTAGATTTCGGTGTTTTCTTTCCCAAAAAAAAATCGAGCCATTTCATATCAGCCTGTAAAAAAGTCGATTTGAAAGCGGATCCGCATGATCTTCTGCAGCTCATCGATGGGAGCAAAAGTATTTTTCAGCATCTGACGCTGCAGTTTTCCCAAGTCCTCAGGATGGATATACCTTCCCGAATTCCCTGATTTCAATCCTTCAATTGCCCGCATCCGCATCAGGATTTCATAAGCTTTACCTGCTTCAATCAGAAGTTCGGTATAGTTTGGTTCTAGCTCGGACAGTTTCTCAAACCGCTTGAAAGTATTGTTGATCCCCACTACCCGATGACTGAGGACCAACAGCCTTGCCATATCCGCCAAAGGCATCATTGCCCGTAATTTGATATCAAATTTGTCCTTCTGTTCCCCGGATTTTTCCACCAAAAAATTACGGAAAAAGCCCAAAGGAGGCGGATTGAGCAAAGCGTTTTTGGCTAAGAAATTCAGAAAAATTGCTTTGTCTGCAATTTCCTGATAGATATGTTCGGTAAGTTCCTCGGCTAATTTTTTATGACCAAATACAGGCCTGAAGTCAAAGAAAATGGTGGCGTTCAACAAAGCCTGTTGGTTGGGACTGAGGATCCAATCCGAAAAATAGGATTTCCATACCGACATGGGCTGACACCATTTGGGATTGTTGGCCATCATATCTGCCGGGCAGGCCTGAAATCCACAGGCAAATAAAGTTTCAATCACTTCCTGGGCGATCAAAAGCATGTATGCTTGTGTTTCTTCAGATTTTTCTTTTGACACATCTTCAAATACAATGGAATTGTCCAAATCCGTTCTGAGGAGTTGCTCTTCACGGCCTTCGCTTCCCATGGACAAAAAGCAGAATTTTACTTTTGAAGCCTCGAGATGGTTTGGGCTGTGTTTTTTGACTGCCAATTGGACAGCACGCTGGATGATGATGTCGTTGATTTCAGAAATGATGTTTGCCACAAAATCCATCGCCACCTCATTTTCCAGGTAATACTTCAAAAGCATTTCCGCCCTGTTTCGGATTTTGGACATTTCAGCCACATCCCAAGTATTCATCAGGGCATTGATCAATACTGCTGGGCTGTTTCCTTGCGAAAGTAAAATATCATGGTCAGAAAGGATCCCTGTCACTTTGCTTTCAAGGCTGCCATCCTCAGTGAAAATCAGGTGGTGAAGCCTGTTTTTGATCATGGTAAGGTAAAGTTCAGCAAAACCTGCATCCTTTCTTTTGGTCAAGACAGGAGCTGACATCAAATCTTCTACAGGGGTTTCATAGCTTTTTTGTTGGGCAACGAGCTTATTCCGTATATCCTTATCAGTGATTATTCCTAGAGGAAAATGGTTATGGTCCACAATCACGATGGACCCGACGCCTTTTTCCGCCATTTTTTCTACAGCCTTTGAGATTGGAGTTCCTTTTGGACAAGTCAGGACATCTATAGAAAAATTCAGATCCGACTGTCCGCTGAAAATCATCAAACCATTGTCCTTGGACAATTCTGTGAAATCCCTTCTTGCTTTTTGTGATTGGGAAAGGTCCGTTCTGACTACTACCTGCCCCGATGCAAATCCTGCAGCAAAATAGAGACTTACTCTGCTGTTTTCGTTCAGGATTTTTTCAAAAATAGCCACGGGAACCGCATAAATCAAACTGTCTTCAATGGCTCGGGCATTTAGGATATAGGGTCTTTTGCCAAGCAATGCCAAAACCCCAAAAACATCCCCTTCGTCGCAGACTTCTACTACACGTTCTTTTCCTTCTTTGTTTTCGGTGAGTTGGACAGAACCCTCTTTCAGGACAAAAAAGAAATCCTGGGCAGGATCTCCCTGTTTGAATAAATATTCTTCTTGTGCAAAATATTTGACCTCCACGCCCTTTGCCACCAATCCCAATGAAGCATCATTGAGAAAAGTGAAAGGAGGAAACCTTTTGAGGAATTCCTTGACGCGGTTGACGATGACGTTGGCCATTTATTCTAAATTCAAGACTTGAGACACATATCAGACACAAGACATGAAACACAAGATGTGAGACTTTATTTGGTTTAATCAAAGAGATTCCATCAGGAAATTGAAATCTAATTTGTTAATCGATCCAATCACATGTCCTAAGTCTCACATTTCAAGTCTTATTTTACTTTCTTCCTTCAATAATCTTCGTGACCACATCCGGATCGAGCAGTGTAGAGGTATCGCCCATATTGTCCGTACTTCCTTCCGCAACCTTGCGGAGTATTCTACGCATGATTTTTCCGGAACGTGTCTTGGGCAATCCCGATACAATCTGGATTTTGTCAGGTTTGGCTATCGGACCGATGATCTTGCTGACAGTTTCCTTGATTTCGTTGATGAGGTTTTCTTCAGTTCTATGCGACATGTCGCAGATCACATAGGCGTAGATGCCCTGTCCTTTGACATCGTGTGGATATCCGACTACTGCAGATTCGATGACCAAAGGATGTTCGTTGATGGCGTTTTCTACTTCAGCTGTTCCCATTCTGTGCCCGGAAACATTGATCACGTCATCGACCCGACCGAGGATTCGGTAGTAACCGTCATGGTCTCTTTTGACGCCGTCACCGGTAAAGTACATACCTTTGTAAGTTGAGAAGTACGTCTGTTTGCAGCGGTCATGGTCTCCCCATAAGGTACGTATCATGGATGGCCAAGGGAATTTGACACATAGATTTCCCTCCACAGAATTTCCAGTCAGCTCATTTCCTTCAGGATCGACAATGGCCAATTGAATGCCTGGAAGAGGCAAAGTGGCAAAAGCAGGCTTGGTAGGGGTAATGCCTGCAATCGGCGAAACCAAAATACCGCCAGTCTCAGTCTGCCACCAAGTATCCACGATCGGACAACGGGATTGTCCGATATGGTTGTAGTACCACCTCCAAGCTTCCTCGTTGATAGGTTCGCCTACAGAACCCAATACCTTCAATGAATCCAGGTTGTAAGGAGCAATGGGGTCTGTACCATAAGCCTGCAATGCCCTGATGGCTGTTGGAGCGGTGTAGAATTGATTGACCTGATGCTTTTCGATAACTGCCCAAAACCTTCCTGGGTCAGGATAAGTAGGCACACCTTCAAACATCAACGTCGTCGCGCCGGCCAATAATGGCCCATATACTATGTAAGAATGTCCGGTAATCCAACCGATATCTGCTGTACACCAATACACATCTCCGGGTGAATATTGGAACACATTTTCAAAGGAATATTTGGTATACACCATATACCCCGCAGTGCTGTGAACCACACCTTTCGGCTTGCCGGTAGAACCAGATGTATAAAGGATAAAAAGCGGATCTTCGCTGTCCATGGTTTCGGCAACGTTGCTGTCCTTTTCACCTTCGATGACCTCATGCCACCAATAATCCCTACCTTCTTTCATGCTAATATCCTGACCGGTACGCTTGCAGACGATCACGGTTTCAACTGAGGCTTTTTCCAAAGCATCATCTACGATGGCTTTGATGCCGATTTTTTTATTGCCGCGGTAATTTCCGTCTGAGGTCAAAATCGCTTTTGCACCGCTATCATGGATTCTGTCTGTAAGGGCATTGGCACTGAATCCCGCAAAAACCACTGAATGAATCGCACCGATCCTCGCACAGGCAAGCATGGCAATGGCTGCTTCTGGAATCATCGGCATATAGATGATTACCCGGTCACCTTTTTGGATGCCTTTTGATTTGAGTGCGTTGGAAAACTGACAAACCTGATGGTACAATTCTTTGTAAGTAATCTTCCTGACCTCTTCGCCGGGTTCGCTTGGTTCCCAGATGATCGCGGTCCTGTCGCCGTAGGCAAAAAGGTTTTTCTCGAAAATATTTTCAGTGATATTCAGTTTACCGTTGACAAACCATTTGACATTTGGGCCTTCAAAATCCCATTTGAGCACCTTGTCCCATCTCTTTTTCCAGTGAAAAGAGTCTGCGATTCTAGCCCAGAAATTTTCCGGTTCGGTAACAGACTTTTGGTATTCATAGAAGTACCCACTCAAGGTATGTATCCTATCACTCATGATTGTATGTATTTTGGTTATTGTTGGTTGAAAATTAACGAAGTCTCCTTTAACAAACTCAATTTTTGTGTAATAATTGGGGTTTCACCAAAATTTCAATGCTCCACCGCACCACCGGCACCTCTTGGAATCCTGATTTCCTCGATCATATCCTGCACATGCTGTGGTGGGGCCGGGGTTGCTTTTGACACAACATAGCAAACCACAAAATTGAGTAGCATGCCCAATGAACCGATTCCTTCCGGTGAAATTCCAAACCACCAATGTCCGGCATTATTCATTTCAGGACTGATGAATTTGAAGTAAATAATATAAGCCATCGTAAATACCAATCCTGAAACCATTCCGGTAATTGCTCCTTCTTTGTTGATCCTGGAGGAGAAAATCCCCATAATGATGACCGGGAAAAATGAAGCTGCCGCCAACCCAAAGGCAAAAGCAACCACCTCAGCCACAAATCCTGGAGGATTTACACCAAAGTACCCAGCCAATACCACAGCACCTCCTGCCGCGATCCTAGCGATTCGTAGTTCTTTTTTCTCAGACATTTCAGGTCTGAAAGTTCTAAAAAGATCCCTTGAAACTGAAGTTGAAATCACAAGTAATAGGCCTGCCGCTGTTGAAAGTGCCGCTGCCATCGCACCGGCTGCCACAAGGCCGACAACCCAATTTGGAAGTTGGGCGATCTCAGGATTTGCCAATACCATGATGTCCTTGTCGATGGTAAGTTCATTGGTTTTCTTGTCTGCCACATACTGCACGATACCATCACCGTTTTTATCCTCTACGACAATGAGGTTGGTTTTTTGCCAGTTCCCGACCCATTCAGGAAGGTTGTCAACAGGCTTTTCCGCAACTGTATCGATGGCATTGTAAATTCCAAATGCCGCTACTGCTGGGGCAGTGGTATACAAAATAGCGATAAAAACCAATGCATATCCTGCGGATAACCTTGCGTCCTTGACCCTTGGTACCGTAAAAAACCTGACAATCACATGGGGAAGTCCAGCTGTGCCGACCATCAATGCAAGTGTGATGGCGAGCATGTCTACCATCTCTTTCCTTCCTGAAGTGTATGCCGCAAATCCCAACTCCGTCAATACGCCATCTAGTTTGTCCAAGAGAGGGGTCCCGTCAGCAACAGTTCCTCCTAAGCCCAATTGCGGAATTGGATTTCCTGTCAACTGCATAGAGACGAAAATTGCCGGAACCATATAAGCGAAAATCAATACACAGTATTGGGCCACTTGTGTATAGGTGATCCCTTTCATTCCTCCCAAAACGGCATAGAAAAAAACGATACACATCCCGATGATTACTCCGGTATTGATGTCCACTTCAAGATATCGGGAGAAAACGATTCCCACTCCCCGCATTTGACCTGCCACATAGGTGAAGGAAATAAACAGTGCGCAAACGACAGCGACAACTCTCGCTTTGTTAGAATAATACCTATCGCCTACAAAATCAGGAACGGTGAATTTTCCGAATTTTCTTAAGTAGGGAGCCAAAAGCAATGCAAGTAAAACGTATCCTCCAGTCCAGCCCATCAAGTAAACCGAACCGTCATATCCCGAAAAGGAAATGATGCCGGCCATAGAGATAAAAGATGCCGCAGACATCCAATCAGCAGCTGTAGCCATGCCATTGGCAAGTGGGGAGACTCCACCCCCTGCAACGTAAAATTCTTTGGTAGATCCGGCACGTGTCCAGATGGCGATACCTATATAAATCGCAAATGAAAGTCCGACAAGGATGTATGTCCAGGTTAAAATTTCCATAGTTTGGTTGGGTTTTGGGTGTTTTATTTTTCATTGACATCAAATTCCTTGTCCAGCTTGTTCATCCGGTAGACATAGACGAATATCAGGATCACAAAGGCATAGATAGATCCCTGCTGCGCAAACCAAAATCCCAGTTTGAATCCTCCGAATTTGAAATTGTTCAGTTGTTCGACCAAGAGGATTCCAAATCCAAAAGAAACCGTAAACCAAACCAATAAAAGGAAAAAGAGTGTTTGGAGATTCTTTTTCCAATAAGCTTTCATTTTTTGTTTGTTGTCAAGCATGTTTTATAGGTAAATATGGGTTTGAAGTATAAATTCTCCGGCTGAGCTGCTTTTTTGGTAATTTTCAAAGATAGGCCTATTGCTATATTGTAATGATATTTTGGCCTGATGCCCGTTCAGGAAATAATTCATGCCGAGGTCATATTGCCAGCTTCCCGTGTCAAAATACTCAAAATCCTTATGGGTCAAAGCACCAAAGGGTTGCAGTTTTCCATTTCTTCCCAACATATTACCCGGAAGCAAAAAACCAGTCTGAAGGTAAAAAATATTTCCTGTTCCGATGGTAGGTTGGGCATTTCCTGTTCCGTTTTGGGTGCTTCCGCTACCTTGTCCGACATTCATGATGCCGATATTCCGAAGATAATTTGGGCCAAAGTCATAGGTGTAATACACTGCATAGACTGTTATGGCTGTACCTTTGCTCTTCCTAAGAGGTAAATCCAAAAAGCTGTCAATGCTCCACAAAGCAATGTCATGTTTTTGGATTTGGCCGGATTGATTTTGAGAACTTGTTGCTTTCGGATGATGGTGCCATCCGCCACCGATGTTAAAGACTTTTTTGGACCCAAGGTAGGAACCTACAAAAAAGGGAAGCTTGTTGTTTTCTTTTTCAAAAAACTGGTAAGCGATATAGCCTTGTGTCGCCCAGTTGTCATTGACGATATTGGCCGCCACAGGTCTGTTACGGGAACTTTCGAAGATGCCTCCTTCGCCCACAGAAAAAGGTTTGTTGACCGCCACTCTATAATCCCATTTTCCCAACTGCCCTTTGGCATACACTCCAAACTGCCTCGCAAACTGATCTGTCATTTCGATCAAGGGCCAGTTGAAAATCGGCGCATCCGGTGTAAGCATATTCAATGTTCCCTGACTGCTGAGTCTTGAGATACCATTCCAATAGTGCAGCCCCATTCCCACAAAAAAGCCATTACTAACTTTAAACTCTGTCCAGACATCGTGGAGGAACATTTGTGGCTTTTTGGCAGAAGTCCCGGAACTGTTTCCAATTCCTGTGACCGGGTCCACTGTGACAGGAATATTTCCTGCATTTCCTGAATTGCCACCACCGGGAACGCCTCCGTTGGTGAAAGTTTGGTTGTTGATACCAAAATGAGCCAAAAACAAAATTTTAGGAGAGACCTGCGCATAGGCCAAAATCCTTGCCCTTCGGATTCCGATATCCACGGTACTATTTTTTGGATTGCCATCCACCCCCAAAGTGCCGGGATTGGTTTCTGTAGCCTTAGCCCAAATCTGATTCCACAAAATCAACCTGAAATACCTGCTGCCATTTGCATCAAGATTCCAAACCAAAGGTTTATACCTATTATCGATTTTGTTGGCATCTTCCAAGGCGGAATTGTAGGCTACCTGTGCTGAATCCTGTCCAACTGCCTCAAAAGACATTTGAATGAGTACAAAACAAACCAAAGCACAATAGGCGGGTTTCATCGGCAGTTAATGGCAGATAAGTCAAACTCAGTAAATGGAATGATTTCAGTGTTAAAATCTAAAATCGATAAACTGACCCAATATAAGAATCGGAATTTTCAATCTTCCAAAAAATTACTTCAAGGGAAAAACAAAACCCAAGAATTCTAATCCAACATTCTCTCTTTTCAAAAATTGCGAGATAACCCTATCGCCAATCCCTTAGACCAACATTTCCAAAACCACAGCCAAGCCAAATGCCAAGATGCTGATCAGGACTTTATTGAGGTAAAAACGGTGGTCGGGACTGCTTTCAAAAAAGATGGTAGTCGAGATATGGAGAAATCCACCTGCTACCATCCCATAAAATACATTAAGTCCTTCCCTGCCAAGGATATTTTTTTCATACAAAAAATTACTCAATATCATTCCCAAAGGAGAGGCAAAAGCAAAAACTACCAATAAAGCAAAAACCCATCTTTTTTTAAGGCTTGCCATCAGTACTGCGACCAATGCAAAAGCCTCAGGCCCTTTGTGCAATAGAATTCCAAAAAGCAGGTTATTGCTGCCGTGGTGGTGGTGGCTGTGGCCTGCGTGCTCATCATGTTCATGTAAATGCCCTGCCAAAGAACCGTCTTCAGTCAGCAAAGTTCCTTCGAGAAAGGCATGCAAAAACAATCCGATCATAATTGTCCAAACTCCAACCTGCATTCCATGATGTTGATGATCAGGATGGTGAATATGCCCATGTTCTACGCCTGTGGACAACAAGGCCAAGATCTGCTGCAACAAAAATCCCAACAGGATATAAAATCCCATCTTGGTTGGATCTGATGATTCGAGAAAAAGTTCAGGAAGGATATGGAGAACAGTGATGGCAAATAGATAAGAGCCTGCAAATACCAGGACCAATTTGAAATACCGCTCCTCCCATCTTGGAATGAAATATGCCAATCCACCTGCAATCAAAGCAGTAAAGAAAAGAATCAGGAAATTGAATGTCATGGGATATAAAGGTAATTAGGCTTGAATCAGGAATAAGAACTCAATTTTAAGAAAACGATACATGTTGATTTCTGGGTGGTCACTATTTTAATCTTGAGGAAATGACAAAAACGGTTTGATTCCATCACTTGCAAAGGATTTGAGCTGACCGGTAGAGTCACTGTAAATCAGGAATATTTCAAATAGATTTCTGCTTTTTTGAAGTTCAATGGCTTTTTCTGTTCCCATCACCATCATCGCAGTGGCATAGGCATCTGCTGTCATGCAGTCTTTTGCCAATACTGTCGCACTCAAAAGGCTGTGGTTGACCGGTCTGCCGGTGGCGGGGTTGATGGTATGGGAGATTTTTATTCCCCCTGCTTCATAATAATTTCTGTAATTTCCGGATGTTGCCATTCCTTTATCCTGCAAAGCCACAATGCTGAATAAATCATCTGCCCTTCCTAATTCTTCGGGACGGTTGATACCCACTTTCCACAGTTCACCTTTTTCATTCACTCCTCTTGCCACCAATTCTCCTCCGATTTCTACAAGAAGGTTTTCTATTCCTTTTCCCTGCAAAAATTCAGCGACGACATCCACACCATATCCTTTTGCTATCGCGCTAAAATCGAGATACATCCCCGATTGAGATTTTCTGACACTTGCCGAATCAAAAGTGATTTTATTGAATCCTACCAAATCCAACATACCATCAATGTTGACACTGTCTTTCAGTTGCGGACCTGTCGGGCCAAATCCCCAAAGGTTGACCAAAGGACCAACTGTCGGATCAAATGCCCCACCTGTGATTTCATATACAGTTTTGCTGCTTTGGAGAACAGGCAAGAAATAAGGCAGTTTGAAATACAGTGTATCACTTTGGTTAAATCTGCTGAGTTCAGAATCCGGAATATAGGTGGAAAGCGATTGGTTGAAAACTGTCAACAAGGAATCTATACTTGCCTGAAAATCCCTTTCGGTTGGATCAAGGTAAGTAATATTGTAAGTCGTCCCCATCGTATTCCCGTTTAGTACCACTTTTCCCGTGACTTTCACCACGGTTTCCTCAACGGGCTTTTGTTGGTTTTGACGATAGAGGTACACCACCGCTACCAACAGCAGCAGGATAATGGAATAGATTATGTTCTTATTGGCGTTGGTTCGCATATAAAAGACCAATTTTTCGAAAGTTAAGGGTAATTTTCCAAATTAAGTTCCAAAAATCTTATTATTTGCAATTTTGTTGCAAAAGCTTTTTGCGAATTTATTTTACCTTTTTGCCATGGGCTTATTTTCTATATTTGTGAATTGCTGATTGTAAAGCCATGAGAGAAGATTACCTGAGTGGGGACAAAGAAAAACTGAATTCATCTGACAAAGAAATTGAGAAGGCTTTGAGGCCTTTGAGTTTTGATGACTTTACAGGTCAGTTCAAAATTGTAGAAAACCTGAAAGTCTTTGTACTCGCCGCCAAGCGAAGAAATGAACCTTTGGACCATGTACTTCTTCATGGCCCTCCGGGGCTGGGAAAGACCACGCTCAGCTACATCATTGCCAACGAACTTGAATCAGGGATCAAAATTACCTCAGGTCCGGTATTGGACAAACCTTCTGATCTGGCTGGTTTACTGACCAATCTTGACGAAGGAGACGTGCTTTTTATTGACGAGATCCACAGACTCAATCCCATCGTGGAGGAATACCTGTATTCAGCCATGGAGGATTTCAGGATTGATATCATGCTGGATTCGGGACCCAACGCACGTTCGGTACAGATTTCACTAAATCCATTTACCTTGATCGGTGCTACTACCAGGTCAGGATTATTGACTTCACCGCTTCGCGCAAGGTTTGGGATCAATTCCCGACTGGAATATTATGATGCCAAGCTCCTGACCGACATTGTGCAGAGATCTTCAGGGATTCTTCAAACACCGATAGAAGAAGTTGCTGCCTATGAAATCGCAAGGAGAAGCCGTGGTACACCAAGGATTGCCAATATGCTTTTGCGCAGAACCCGTGATTTTGCTGAGATCAAAGGAACCGGAACAATTACATTGGATATTGCTAAAATAGCCCTGAAAGCCTTGGATGTGGATGAAAACGGCTTGGATGAAATGGATAACAGAATCCTTCTCACCATCATCGAGAAATTCAAAGGAGGTCCGGTTGGATTGTCTACCATCGCCACCGCTTGTAGTGAAGAGGCTGAGACAATTGAAGAAGTGTATGAACCCTTTTTGATACAGGAAGGATACCTCAAAAGAACAGCACGCGGAAGGATGGCCACCGAACTTGCTTATAAACACCTAAAAATCAAACCGAATTTTGGGGCAAGTAGTGGCAGTTTATTTGAGTAATTGTTTTGCATTCATTTCCAAATTCGGAATTAATCCAGCGTGAATCTTCCAGAAAAATACAGCCAAATCATAAAGACCCAGGCCAAATACCTGGGCTTTGATTTTTGTGGCATTGCCAAAGCTGGATTTTTGGAATCGGAAGCACCCAAACTTGAAGCTTGGCTCAACCAAAATTATCAAGGTGAGATGGCGTATATGGCCAACCATTTTGACAAAAGACTGGATCCCACTAAACTCGTGGAAGGAGCAAAAACTGTGGTCAGCTTGGTTTACAATTATTTTCCAAAAAAGGAATTGTTCCAAAAAAAAGAAGCATACAAAATCGCAAAATATGCCTATGGGCAGGATTACCACTATGTCATCAAGGACAAGTTGAAAGTACTTCTAGAAAATCTCCAAATAGAAATCGGCGAAATTGGCGGGAGGGCCTTTGTGGATTCGGCGCCGATGATGGAGCGTCAGTGGGCCCAAAAATCAGGTTTGGGTTGGTTGGGAAAAAACAGCCTTCTACTCAATAAGGAAATGGGCAGTTTCTTTTTTTTGGCAGAATTGGTCATCGACCTTGAGGTCGCTCCTGACCCGCCGATGTTGAAGGATTATTGCGGTACATGTACCAAATGCATCGATGCCTGTCCGACGGAGGCCATTGTCCAACCCGGTGTGGTGGATGGATCCAAATGCATTTCCTACCTGACGATTGAGCTGAAAGAAAATATACCTGCTGCCTTCAAAGGAAAAATGGAAAACTGGGTTTTCGGTTGCGACATCTGTCAGGATGTCTGTCCTTGGAACAGGTTTTCAAAACCCCACCAAGAACCGCTTTTTGATCCCAAATCCGAATTGGAGAAAATGACCAATCATGATTGGGAAGAAATCACCGAAGAAACATTCAGTAAGGTTTTTTCAAAGTCGGCTGTCAAGCGGACGAAGCTGAAAGGATTGAGGAGGAATGTTGGGTTTGCAAAGAAGGATAAATAAGATTAAGGGACTATTCTAATATTATCTGACAAATTTAAATAACCGGAATTGATCATCATAATAGGCATAATCCCGAAATCCTAGGTAAAGATTGTTGTCATCCTTATAAAATTTAGCCTCTTCTCTAAATATCGCTGAAATTCCTTGGACAGGTTTGATCCTTTCATCTGCTAAATTGTATTCAAAAATATTTTTGTTCCCTTTTGCTAAGAATATACTGTTTCCAAATGAAATGATTGACCAAAGGTACCCTTGATCATAGAAACCCGAAAATTCTCCCAACAATTTTGGTGATTGGCCAATTTTTACCGAAAACAGTTTGAGTACATTGGAATTTATCTCAGGAAAGAAAATCGTGCCGTCATTCGAAAGTATATTCGTAGCATTTTTAATTTCAATGGGAACTTGGATACCTGAATCCTCCCATATTTTTAAAGCAGGATTAAAGAAATAGAAATTGGATCGGTTGTAAAACACAAAAGTTAATTTTCCATCATATTCAAAAGAAAATTTAACGGCATTAGGGCCCTCAATGAAGTTTGGTAGCTGTTCCCAATTTTTTGAAACTAGGTCAAGTCTATAAAAATCTGAATAATTAATCGGTGGATTCGGGAAATCATTTTGATTTCCAAGTCCAAAATAAAGTTTATTGTCCTTTGGCATGTAAGATAAGGCATAAAAAGCCCTCCCTCTGCCATCATCAGGAAAATCAGCCAGTTTACTCATGGAATTACCCGCTAAGTTAAAAACATGGATATCGAAATATATTCCATAGTTATAAGTCAAAATATCATTCCCCGTTGAAAAGTTACTATAGTAACCCTCCACTATTCTTGGAATATTTTCATGACTGCTTACCCAATTGTCATTTACAATGATCTCTTTCTCGTAATTTATCTCACTGTAATTTTGAATCCTAAACGCAAGTTTATATTTACCAGGAGGCATATTTGGAATTTCGCCCACTACTTTGTTTGATTCATTTATAGTCGTCGGTATTCTGTAATCTATATTATTCGCATCAATAAGGTACCAAGTTGATTCCATCTCGATCAAATAACTTAATTCAATTGTTATGTTTTCACCGACTGATAACTGGGTTGGTGATACGGTCAGGATATTTGGGATTCCTATTTCAAATGCTTCTTTTAGTATCGCTGTTTTACCATTTACTGAAATCTTAAGGTCAAATTCTTGGCCTGAAGAAGAAATCAAAGAAGAATTTCTCACAGCCTCTACTACAAGTTTTGTCGGTGTCGCCTCCATAATTCTGAAATTGAAATACGCCTCCAAGCCTCCAAAATCAAGGATGTTGTTCTCCGGTTTCCGACTGAAGAAGTTCCCTTCAATTGTTATTGAATGGTATCGGAAGAGCTTGGATTCGGAGACCGAGGTTATTTCCGGCCCTTTGACCCCAAGACTGGAAAAATTAAAAGATTCACCAAAAATCATCTGCGATCCCGAACGGACAAAAGGTCTTGCAAAATAAGTAAGACCGGGAATCAGGTCATATTGTAGCCTGATTGACAGGGGATTTCCTTGGGGCTTACCTGTAATTTCCTCATAAAAAAAGTACTCGGGAATGCTGATGTTGGCAGAGCCTTCTTTCTCGATTGCCCTATATTGAACACCGTAGCTCTCAATTGTCGATGAGGTGTTTTGAATGATCATAAAATCAATGTTGACTCCTGATTCATTGAGATCTTTGATTCCTAGGCTCTTGATCACCGGATAATCCCTTTCTGAAATATTGCTGTCGATGGTACATGCCTGAAGAATGACTACAAAAAGTGCAAGTATATTTTTGCTGGAAAATTTCATGGGTGTATTAAAATTTAAGACCAAGGGTAATCAAATGAATAGACAAAGTCGTGTTTCCCAAATTTCCGCTTTGGAGATAACTTTTCAATCCTAAAGTCAGGATCCTGTTGTTTTTTCGGATAATGTTGGCCCCTGCACCAAAATGAATGCCCTGATAACTGTCTGCCAATACAGGCTTGTCAGAATGAAAAGTGATTTCATTGTTTTTTTTCCACGCGCCAAATTGATAAGATTTTTGATTCAAGGTATTGGAAAAGGCATACCCCATTTCGAGGTAGGTTCGGAATTTTTGTGGCTTAAGGTCAATATAGTACTTGACTGCCACCGGAAACTGCAAAGCAATCATGGATATGCTGAGGTCGGTTTCATAGTTTTGCCCATTAGGCAATTGGATTTTCTCAAACTTGGTAGCATCGAATCCAAACAACTGAGGGGAGAATGAAATGGAGATATTTCGCTTGAAATTGAGAAAGGCTTCGATGGATAATCCTCCAGAAATGGCCAGACCTGCCATTTCAGTGACCTGTTCAACAGGTTCAATCCCGAATTCGGCAATTGCAATACCAGTTCCAAAAAATGGTTCTACATAAATTGGTTTAGAAAAAGTCCGCAAATCTTTCACCTGATCGGCAGAATTTAGCAGGTATGCAATGGAACCCGCTGTTTGCTTGGTTAGTCCTATCAGTGGATTGACAGCATCGTTTTTGTTCAGGGAAGAAAAAGCATCAGACACTTGACCGTTTACTGCATACAACTTACCTGTTGATTTGTTTTCCAGGTAAAAGGTTTCCTTTTTAACATTTAGTCTGTAAAGAGCCAGATCTTGGTTTTCCGTAGGGATCAATTCAAGGAAAACCAGCATTTCTCGAGGGCTCCCGATATCCTTTCTAAAAAACTTTCTGTCTTTGTATTGAAACTCCGAGACATCATTTACGCCATAAGTTTTCTCTTGTCCGCCTTTTATTGATCGAAATACCAAACTTTGATTTTCTAAAGTGGGAATTTCAAGTATCCTTCCGTCTATATGCAAACTGTCTTGGAAAAGGATATAATCGTTTCTTACTCGTTTTTGGGCTAGAGAATAGGTGGCTGACACCATCAAAATGCTAAAAAAAATTAGCATTCTGAAACACTTAAGGTTTGGGTACATAAAATTAATTCTGAAAGGAAAAGGTGTAAAGCCGACTCAAACCTAAATCTAATCTATATCAACTAATTTTTCCAAATAAAAATGGGATGTGCCGCCACATTTTTTCAAAAAAGGAGATAAAAAAATAGCTTCTCTTAAAATGCTGGTTGATAAAGTAATCCATGTTTATGGTAGGCCATTCTTTGTTAAAATCCTAACCAAAAATCTGTATTTAAGAAATCAAATAGGTTAATTTTGGGTCACCAATAAGATGCTATGAAGATTTTTGAAGTCAATTCCGGAAAACTGGAGAGGGATTTTCTGGAAGCTCATGTCCTGATCAATAAGCCTTATCCCAACTGGATCAGGCCATTGGATGTTGATGTGATGTCAGTTTTTGATCCAAAAAAGAACAAACTTTTGGCAAAATCCGAGGCCAAACGATGGGTCCTTAAAGACGGTCAGGGGAAGCTTATAGGAAGGATTGCCGCTTTTGTAAATAAAAGATACACCAACAAAGGGGATGATGTCCCTGTTGGTGGATTCGGTTTTTTTGATTGCATAGATGACCATAAAGCCGCAGACTTTCTCTTTGATACTGCCAAAAACTGGCTAGAGTCAAAAGGAATGCAGGCAATGGACGGGCCGATCAACCTTGGTGACAGAGATAAATGGTGGGGTTTGTTGGTGGATGGATTTCATCCGCCGATCTACAACATGAATTACAATCCGCCTTATTACCAAAAATTATTTGAAGCCTACGGTTTCCAGAATTTTTACAATCAAATTTGCTGGAGTCTTTCTGTGGCCCAAGAGGCGCATCAACTGGATCCTAAGTTTTATGAGGCCCATCAGAAGTTTTATGGAAACCCGGACTTCAAGGCGGAATATCTCAAAAAGGACAACTTGGAGAAATATGCCAAAGACCTCAGTATCGTGTACAACAAGGCTTGGGCAAAGCATCAAGGTAACAAGGATATCTCACCGGAACAGGCGTTGAAATTGTTCAAAACCATCAAACCTGTTTTGGATGGAAAACTAATCTGGTTTGTCTATTACAAAGATGAACCTGTGGTGATGTGGATCAACCTTCCGGACATCAATCAGATCATCAAGCACCTTGACGGAAAGTTTGATTGGTTTGCGAAACTGAAATTCTTCCTCATCAAAACCTTTGGGAAAAATGAGAATTTCGTGGGTTTGGTGTTCGGTGTGGTACCGGAATTCCAAGGCACAGGTCTTGATTATTATATGATCGTGGAGGCGGAAAAAGTCATCAAATCCACCACTTCCTACAAAAAACTGGAGCTGTATTGGCAGGGGGACTTTAATCCCAAAATGCTGAATATTTCAAAAAATCTCGGGGGAAAACACTTTCGGACCTTGGTTACCTTCAGGTACTTGTTTGATAGGCAGAAGCATTTTGAAAGGCATCCGGTATTGCTATAAATAAAAAAAGCCCCAAACTCGGGGCTTTTTGATTTAACCTGCAAGGCTAATGAAATATTTATTTAGGACGGGTTCGTATTTTCCTGAAAACTTCCTGTAACACCAATCCTTAAATTCCTGTATCTCAGTCGGCATCAGCAGGTTTAGGGCCTTGCGCAACTCTTTCTCAAACAATTTTCCGTCAAAACTGACTTTCATCAAGATGATTTTCACGTATTCCAGCATATTTTAAAGAATTTAGTAAGTAATGATTAAACAGATTGTTTGTTAATACGACATGTAATTTGGTTTGTTGCGTTTAAAATATAAAGCTAATTTGCAAACCATTAGTAGTCATACCAACATGAGTAAAACGACAGTCAGCGCTATTCTTGTATGTTTGTTTCTTTTTATTTCTATGGGCACTTTCGCCCAAGAAGTGGCCATAGAATTGGGGCCGGATGAAATAGCACTCAACGAGACGTTTAGCATCAAAGTGACCATTGCAAACGACAAGATCAAATCCTATGATGAGTTCCCGGAAATAGCCGGATTTCAAAAACAGGGCCTTTCCCAATCATCTTCTATGAATGTCATCAATGGGCAGGTCAGCAGTACCAGCAGCATTATCCAATATTATAAACCGACCAAAAAAGGTGTTGTTAACATTGGAAAGTTTAGCATCAAAATAAATGGAACCGACTACGCCTCTCCCGGTAAATCCGTCACCGTAGTCGATGCACGGGCAGCCCAAAGACAACCAAACCAATCGGATCCTTTCAGTGATATTTTTGGCGGGACAAGGGAAGAACCCGAATTTATTGAAATCGAAGATGACGCATTTTTTGCTTCATCCGTAGATAAAGAAGAAATATATGTTGGAGAAGGATTCAATGTAAGCTTGGCTTTTTACATGTCTGAGACCAATCAGGCCCCTTTTCAGTTTTATGAACCGGGCAAGCAATTGGACGCTATTCTTAAAAAGATGAAGCCTGCCAATGCTTGGGAAGAAAACTTCAACATCACCAATATCCAGCCTGAAAGGGTGACTTTTAACGGGAAAAACTGGATCAAATATAAAGTTTACGAAGCGACTTTCTTTCCTTTTTCAGAAGGTGAAATTACAATCCCACCCATTTCATGGGAAATGATCAAATACAAAGTGGCCAAGAATCCAACTTTCTTTGGCAGCAATAGATTGGAGGATTTCAAAACTTTTACCTCTTCCTCAAAAACTATCAAAGTGAAACCCCTGCCACCACATCCACTCAGAAATGAAGTCAGTGTCGGGATTTTTCAGTTGAGAGAAAATATCACGGAATTTGAAGCGCAAACGGGAGAAGGCATCACCTATAATTTTGGAATTACCGGGCAGGGAAACATCAATTCGATTTCTCCGCCGCAGACAAAACAGATCCATTTATTAAATACTTTCGATCCCAATGTACGTCAGCAGGTCAACAGAGGGAATGGAAAAATTACCGGCATCAAGGAATTCAGCTATTACCTTACCATCAACGAACCAGGGACAATCAACCTCGGGGATTACTTTGAATGGATATATTTTAATCCTGCTTTGGAAAAATACGATACCCTGAGACCCAAGGCCATCCTTAATGTTACCGGGGAGTCCAAAGTCAACCAAGCCATTTCCAATCAGCGTTTGGGAGGGATTTATGATTTGATTGATGTGGAAAACAACGAGCTTTCAAACCAGAGATATAAGTACTATTTTTCAGTTTTTATCAATTTATTATTGGTCGGTTCAGTCATTCTACTAGCCGTCCTGATCACAAGAAGAGGCAATGGGTAATTCATTTGGAAGGATATTTAGGATAAGTACATTCGGCGAATCCCACGGATTGGGTTTGGGTGTCGTGATAGAAGGCTGTCCGGCAGGTTTGCCGATCGATGAGGAATTTATCCGCAACGAAATGCAGCGGCGCAAACCAGGCCAATCCAAAATCACCACCCAAAGAAAAGAAGAAGATGAATTTCAGATCTTGTCAGGGGTGTTTGAAGGGAAGTCCACAGGAACGCCGATCGGTTTGGTCATCATGAATACCGACCAAAAGAGTAAAGATTATAGCCATATCTCTGATAAATTTAGACCTTCTCATGCGGATTATACCTATTTCGAAAAGTATGGCATCCGTGATTACCGCGGTGGAGGCCGGAGTAGTGCCAGGGAAACGGCAGCGAGGGTAGCAGGTGGTGCGATTGCCAAAATGCTTTTGAAACACTATGGTGTCAGTATCCAAGCTTATGTCAGTCAGGTAGGTGACATGAAGTTGGAGAAGAGCTACCAAGAACTTGATCTTGCTAAGGCTGAGGAAAACATCGTGCGCTGTCCGGATCCGGAAATGGCCGAAAAGATGATTGAGTTCATCGATGAGGTCAGAAAGAACAGGGATACAGTGGGCGGGATCGTTTCCTGTGTGGCCAATGGTGTTCCTCCAGGATTGGGAGAACCTGTGTTTGACAGGCTTCATGCCGAGCTAGGAAAAGCTATGCTGAGCATCAATGCCGTGAAAGGCTTTGAATACGGAAGCGGATTTGAAGGAGTGAAGATGCGTGGCTCGCAACATAATGACGCGTATTACCAGGATGGTGATCGGGTCAGGACTAGAACCAATAATTCCGGTGGGATCCAAGGCGGGATATCCAACGGAGAAGATATATATTTCAATGTGGCATTTAAACCCGTCGCAACTATCATGCAGGATCAAGAATCTGTCAATGAATCCGGAGACTCAGTTACCGTTTCGGGTAAAGGCAGACACGACCCATGCGTAGTGCCTAGAGCAGTTCCCATAGTCGAAGCGATGGCCGCTTTGGTATTGGCAGATTACCTTTTGATCAGCCGGACAAATAAACTTTAATTTTAACCCAACTTATTATGTTGAAAAAGATACCCTTGCATACCCAGATTATCATCGGATTGGTTTTGGGCCTGGTAGTCGGCTTGGTCATGATCAAATTCGGTGTTGATCCATATATCATTATCAATTTTGTCAAACCAATAGGAACTATCTTCATCAATTCCCTGAAAATGATTGCAGTTCCATTGGTATTTGCCTCCTTGGTCATCGGCGTTGCAAATCTTGGGGATGTATCCAAACTCTCCCGGATCGGCGGAAAAACACTTTTAGCTTATTTGATTACTACCATTATTGCGATTTCTATCGGACTTTTGTTGGTCAATGTCTTTAAACCAGGTAAAAGCCTTCCCCAAGCCACAAGGGACAGCTTGATGTCCTTGTACGATGACACAGTAGGATCTAAGTCGGACCAGGCTGCTCAAGTCACCACCCAGGGCCCCTTGCAACCATTGATTGAAATCGTCCCCGAGAACATTGTCCAAGCAGCAGCAGACAACAGCAGCATGCTTCAGGTTGTCTTTTTTGCCATTATTGTTGGCATTGCTTTACTCCAGATTCCCAAGGAAAAAGCAAAAAACTTTACCAGTTTCTTTGATGCATTCAATGATGTGATCATCAAAATCGTGGAGTACATCATGCTGATTGCGCCCTATGGTGTATTTGCATTGATGGCTTCCCTGATAGTCGAGATTGCCGGAGAAGATCCTGATTCTGCAGTTGAGCTGCTCCTAGCCCTCCTCAAATATACTTTGGTCGTACTAGGAGGTTTATTTTTGGTGGTATTTGGAGTTTATTACGTGTTGCTAAAATCCTTCACCAAAATTCCTTTCATCACCTTCTTAAAAGCCTTTAGACCTGCGATGTTGTTGGGTTTTTCGACTTCTTCGAGTTCTGCCACACTACCTGTAACGATGAAGATTGTGGAAGAAGAAATCGGAGTATCTGAGGAAGTGTCAAGCTTTGTCCTGCCATTGGGTGCTACTGTCAATATGAACGGAACAAGTTTGTATCAGGCGGTTGCCGCAGTATTTATTGCCCAGGCTTTGGGTATGGACCTGACGATTTCCCAGCAATTGACAATTGTTTTGACCGCAACCTTGGCGGCAATAGGCTCGGCCGGTGTACCGGGTGCAGGATTGATCATGTTGATCATAGTATTGGAGGCTATAGGCGTACCTGGAGCCGGAATCGCCCTCATCATTGCACCGGATAGGATTTTGGACATGTTTAGGACTGTCGTCAATATTACCGGAGATGCGGCAGTATGCGTCGCGGTGGCTTCTACGGAAGGAGAATTGCCTTCAGGAATGATCCGTCAATCAAATCCTTTTACTCCAAATATTGAGGATGCTGACGGCTAAAAAGTTGGAATATTCAACCTGTTCAATCCCTCCAAGATTTTGATTCTTGGAGGGATTTTTACTTTTTGGATGTCTTATGCCTTTTATATTTCCCAAAGAAAAAACCTGGAAAAATCAAGGCTTTAAGCTTCCAGTCATTCTTTTCTTTTATGTTGAGTGATTCGTCAGCATGTACGGTTCGGTACATCTTGGAGGCCATGAGTGTATGTCCTATCAGGGCAATGAATAGGAAAGCGTAAATTATCAGCTCGGTCATTTTTTCTCCAAAATTAAAGCTGCCCAATTGTCTTTTGTCTTTTGTTCCAAAAGAGTAAGTCCAAAGGAAGAAGCCCTGTTTTGGATGTCTACAATGTCATGCTCATAGAATCCGCTCAACAGTAGTTTGCCTCCTTTTTTCACAAGACCAGAATAAACTTCCATTTCATCCAAAAGGACATTTTTATTGATATTGGCAAGGACAATGTCGAATTCACCCTGAGGGTTTACTTCGCGGACTGTTCCTTTTCCCATCCTGACTTTTGACATGCCGTTCAGGTCAAAGTTTTCATTGCCGTTTTCCACGCACCATTCGTCTATGTCAAAGGCTTCAATCTCCAAAGCCCCAAGTTTATGTGCCATGATTGCCAAAATGCCTGTACCCGCTCCGATATCCAAAATCCTCTTGCCGGAATGATCTAAGGTAAGCTGATGGGACAACATCAAAAATGTGGTAGCATGGTGTCCCGTACCAAAAGACATTTTAGGATTGAT
This sequence comes from Aquiflexum gelatinilyticum, assembly GCF_024741135.1. Classification (GTDB taxonomy): domain Bacteria; phylum Bacteroidota; class Bacteroidia; order Cytophagales; family Cyclobacteriaceae; genus Cognataquiflexum; species Cognataquiflexum gelatinilyticum. Next base: position 76,295 of record NZ_JANSUY010000013.1, on the reverse strand, counting down.
ATGGATTTCATATTTGAATTCGGGTCTGGGTTCGTGGAAGGAAGCCCTCACATACACCTGATCGCCGACAAAGATGGGATCGTAATGCTTTTCCCACTCCTCATTCCAATTGACTTTGGGCATCTTGCCTTCCTGAACTTCAATTTTGCCAGCTTCTTTATACCTGTCGATGATTTCCTGATAGGCTTCCCTGTCGATCAAATCCTCCTGAATGTACGCATCGATCCCTTCATCCGTTTCCAAAAATGAATCAAAGCCGACTTCAGAAAGCTCTGCGATGAGGATTTCCCGGAATGGTTCTGTGCAGGAAATCTTAAATTCTAAATATTCCATTTGTATTGTTATTTGCATTATGCATAAACGGCAGTGTCTCCACTGCCGCTGATTTTTCTTAAATCGTAAGTTCGCCCCAGGCAGTGTCTCCACTGCCAATTTCAAAAGAGCTAAAAGATTTTCAAATTTAAGTTTAGCTGTTAGTAAATCCCACTTCGTAATTCTTCCTTAGAAAGACTTCACTATCTCCACAAAATCCCTTGACTTCAGCGATGCCCCACCGATCAATCCTCCGTCCACATCAGGTTTGGAGAAAAGGTCTTTGGCATTGCCGGGATTGGCTGAACCGCCATACAGGATAGAAATATTGTCTGCCAATTCTTTGCCGAATTTACTTGCCAAATGTCCTCTCAAAGCCGCATGCATTTCCTGTGCTTGATCGGAAGAAGCAGTTCTTCCCGTTCCGATGGCCCAGATCGGTTCGTAAGCGATGACGATTTTAGACATTTCTTCAGGAGAAAAATCAAACAAACTTTCAGTCAATTGCTGTTTCACATAAGCTTCGTGGGTTCCGGCTTCACGTATTTCCAAAGGTTCGCCACAGCAGAAGATCGGAGTCAGTCCATTGGCAAGTGCCTGCTTGGTTTTTTCGGTAAGCAATTGGTTAGATTCTTTGAAGTATTCCCTTCTCTCACTGTGTCCGATGATCACATAGGTCGCACCGAAGGAAGCCAACATGCCGGCGGAAGTCTCACCTGTGAAAGCACCGGAGGCTTTGTCGGAGCAATTTTGCGAACCAAGAAAAAGGTTTGCTGTATCTCCAATCAGTTTTTTGACGGGATAAAGGTGTACAAAAGGTGGATTAAGGACAGTGATGACATCTTTGATGTTTTCATCCTTGAGCATATTGACGATTTCGGAAGTCAGTTTTTGGCCTTCTTCAAAAGTGAGGTTCATTTTCCAGTTTCCGGCAACAATTTTTTTGCGCATGGTTTCTTCGGTTTGATGGTTAGATTTGAAAAAAATAACTTCAAAAGTTACTTTGGGCTAAAATTACATAAAATGTCCTACCCACGAAAAGAATATAATCCCGATCGACCCAAAAAGTACTGGTCTCCGACAGAAGCCAAGCTTAGAATAGCGGCTTATTGCGCTTACCAAGAGCGCTGTCAGGAGGAGGTCAGGAGCAAACTGGCTGAAAAGGGAATTCATGGTGAACAGGCAGAGGAATTGATTTCCCATATGATCGAGGAGGGTTTTTTGAATGAAGAGCGCTTTGCACAGGCTTTTGTCAGGGGAAAGTTTAACCTTAAAAAGTGGGGGAGAAACAAAATCACTCAAGAACTTAAACTCCGAAAAGTCAGTCCTAACTGTATCAAGTCGGGCATGAAAGAAATTGATCCTGAAGATTATTGGCAAAAGCTCCTGGACTTGGTGGAGAAAAAATCCGAGTTCGTTAAAGAACCCGATCCCTTTAAGAAAAAGTACAAAATCCAACAGTACCTGATAGGTAGGGGATTTGAAAGTGATTTGGTCCAAAGTGCTGTAGAAACTGTTTTTTCAGGACAAAACCTTTAATTTCTGGAAGCAAAAGGCTAATTTGCGAAAGATTTGACAGCCAAATGATTCAAAAGTTATTTCCCCTTGACAAAAATTACATTTTAAGACAGGCCCAATCCATTTTGGAAGAGCAAATGCTTGAAGTGATGGTTTTTGAACTCAAAAAATCCTACACCCAACTTTACAATCCATTGATGCTGATGGACGAAACCTTTGCCAAAATCCTTGATACCTATGAGTATCCAAAGGACAGGCTGAGGATGATCTATAGGCAGCTTTGCGGGATTTACAGATTTAAGAACAAAGACAACCAATTAGAACTTCTTTTTGACGGCAGGACACATTTGGAGAAGTTTCAGGAAGATTGGTCCTTGCAATTGATTCAGTGGGTTCACGAACTCGGATATCACGAGCAATATGTAAAAACCATGCTTCGCATGACCCTGCTTTTTGATACAGAATCGAGGGCAGAATGGTCAGAAAACCACTGCAAGTTTTTTATCAACGAGTACTTCGAACTCAAAATCATCAAGCGTAAAGGCGAGCTTAAGCTCAAGTCAGCATAAAAAAACCACCATCCCAGTGGTTTTTTGCTTTTTAGGTTGAAATCCAAACATGTATTGTGTGGTATTGCTCTTTTCAAATTATTGGTATCTTTGAAACATGCATTTGGGAACTGAAAAAATTGCAGTTATTAAGGATTATTTCAAAACGAAGCCGGTTTTGAAAGCGTACCTTTTTGGGTCCTTTGTAAGGGAAGAGGCTGATGAACAAAGTGATGTTGATATTTTGGTTGATTTGGATTATTCTGTAAAGATTGGATTGGGATTTATTCAAATGAAGCTTGAATTGGAAAATCTTCTTGACAAAAAAGTTGATTTGGTTTCTTCAGCAGGCTTATCAAAATATATCAAACCGATCATTGATGGTGAAAAAAAACTGATTTATGCGAAGTAAACTTGGGGATAAAATTCGCATAAAACATATTCTTGATGCTATAGTTGAAATCGAATCTTATGTAGCAAATATGGAGATTGGTGATTTTTTTAATAATTCCATGGTTCGCTTTGCCTGTATCAAGCAATTAGAGATAATTGGGGAGGCTAGCAACCATATTTCACAAGATTTAAAGTCCAACAATTCTCAAATAAGTTGGGAAGAGATAATCTCTTTAAGGAATGTTCTTGTTCATGAGTATTTTGGCGTCGATGCTACTCTGGTTTGGCAGATAATTGAAACTGACATTCCTGAGTTAAAATCTGACATGGAAAAGATTTTGAAATCTTTGGATTAAAACTTTGACCCTAGAAAAGAAAATCTAAACTCAAAGCAAAAAACCACCATGATATTGGTGGTTTTTTTATTTATATCTGACCTAATGGATTTTGAGACTTATCCTTCTTCCTCAGCCACGATATCCATCGTCTCCTCTGCCCAAGTCACGATCTTGGCACGCTGCGCATCGTCAAGCTTTCCGGAGGGATGCATCAAGGTGTAGATCTCCATCGGCATCCTGCCTTCTTTTACTTCAATGGCGATGTCATCCAGAATTTTGAGCTTGTCCATCATGTCGTATTCCTGCCAGATGGAGAAGTTCAGTTCCTCGCGGCCTTCACGCACATCCTTGGCTACAAGCCAAGAGGACGGTGCCACATACGAATACCAAGGATACACCGTCTCATTGCTGTGACAGGCGTAACAGGATGTTTTCAGCATGGTAGAAATCTCTTCACTTGCCAGGCCGTTGAGTACGATATCACTAGGATTGTTGGGCTCTACCGAGGGTAGTTCGTTTGGGACAAATTGGATCCCTATAAATACCACGGCAACGCCTCCCACTATATATTGCCAGAGTTTCATTCTTTTGATTTCTTTTTGCCGGCGCTCCATTCCATTAACGTCGCAAGGTCAGACTCGGACAACTTACCCTCAGGCTTGTTTTCGAGGAACTTGGCAGGAGGCATTTCCCCTTTTGACAATGTTTCGTTGATTTTGGCCATGGTGGCGAGTTGCTTGGATTTCTTGGTTGCCTCAAAGGCATCCCAATCCAGCTTGGCTTTTCCTTTTTCGTTTTTGGATTCGGCATTATGACAGCCGTAGCATTTTTGCTCGACGACTGCCTTGACATTGGCGGGCATGTCAGGAGCCAATGCATGCAGTTCGTACTCTGATACCGCATCGGTTTTGGAAGTACCTTGGATAAACAACAGGCCGAGAATGGCCAAAGTCGGAAGTAAAAAAGATTTTTTCATAGTGAGGGTTTTATGGTTATAGCAGGAATTTCAATAAATTTTTCCAGTCATGCAAGAGTAGGGGGTCAGATTGGGATGATTTTTTAGAAACCGACACTTTTCAGGTTTAATCGGCTTGATTTCAGACCTTTTATAAAAATATCGCACGAAGTAAATGAACCGTGAATCCTTTTTTTGATTGACGGTAACATACGCCCGATTTACAGGATATATCTTAAAAGTCAGGTAAGGATAGCTTTCTTTTCTTTCAAAAAAATTCAGGTATCAAAGAAATCAAAAGGCAAATTCTAATTCGCAAAAAGCTGTATCTGTCCACACTTTCCACCTTTTCTCATCCATCTTTTCGCATTCTTTGATTTTCAACCTGTATATTTCCCTTGGATATCTTTCTATTTGTAAGATGCATATAGACCTTTGCAGGACAGCCATAAAATCTATATAGTATGCAAGGCATTTCAGAAATAGCGGATTCAAAGTCAGTAAAATTTTAGACCAATGCGAAAATCAATGACAGGGATAGCAACTATTATCGTGACCTATAATGGATCCCGGTGGATAAAAAAGTGCTTGGAGCATTTGTTTCAAAGCTCGGTTAGTTCGGATATCATTCTTTTGGACAACAAATCCACAGACGATACGATTGAAATCCTCAGTCCTTTCCTTGAAAAAATTGAGTTCATACAATTACCCTCAAACCTTGGATTTGGCGGGGCCAATAATATCGGGATCCAAAGGGCTTTGGAGCTTGGATATTCTCATATTTTTCTATTAAACCAAGATGCTTATGTGCAGCAGGATTGTATCGCAAAGCTACATTCCACAGCCTTGGAAAATCCTCAATATGGAATCCTAAGCCCTGTTCAGTTGGACAGTTCTGGACTCGATTTTGATCCGGTATTCAAGGGGCAGGTTGCGAAGCATTATTCTCCCGACCCGGATATGGCCATAAAGGAACTAAGCAATGAAAATCCTGCTCCAGTGATAGAGGTAAAGTTTGTGGGAGCGGCAGCATGGTTTCTCAGTGCCGAAATGATCCGGAAAACGGGTTTGTTCCACCCTGTTTTTTTCCATTATGGCGAAGACAACAACTTTGCCGCCCGCGCGCAGTATTTTGGCTACAAGATAGGGATTCAGGTGGCTACAGCGATGATTCACGACCGGAATGCCCGGGATAAAACCAAGTTTTTGCCGATAAAGCTCAGGTCTTTTCCCCTCCACCAATTACTTGATATCAGGAAACCCATGGCAATTGCCTGGTTTGTCGGTTATTACCAATTGAACCGGACATGGAAAAAGCTACAAAAAACCCAAGGAGACGTGTACAAAAAAGAGTTTTTGGAAATTCGGAGGTGGTTTTTTGACAAGTTGGATGAGGCCAAAGAGATCAGAAAAGAACTGAAAAAGGGATTCAGGTAGGGAATTTGCAATAAGCGCTTGGTCCTTTAAGTCATTTACCCACTTCGGAAGCTAATCAGTTCAGCAAAAAGGTCAGTGAGTTCACCTCCGAGGCGAACTAGTTTAGCAAAAAGGTCAGTGAGTTTAGTAAAAAGGTGAACTGGGTAGGTAAAAAGGTGAGTGAGTTCGCAATTGAAATGGGAGAGGGTACTTTGAAAGTACCCTCTCTGATTGTAATTATATCAAACTTAAAAAAACTTGTCTGGGTGGGATTGGAAATCTTACCTCCGTATATCCCTCTTTTTCAGAATATAATAACAGGTATCATTATAATCATGTGGTATTGTATAGGAATCAATAAATTCATAGCCATTCTTACTCAAGAAATTTAATGCATCGATCATAGAGTTAAACTCCAAAAGGTCCCCATTTTCATCTTTAATTCTGATTTCTTTGGTGCTTAAGTATTTGTTTTCATTTCCAAAATCTATTCTTACTCCAACTTTCCCAACTCTAAAATTTCCCGAACCAACAATTTGGATGTATTCAATATCAATTTCTTTAATCGGTATATCATTAATTGTTTGTGAAAAGGAATTTGCAAGACCAAGAAAAGCCAAGCAAAAAGTCAGCGAAATTAATTTTTTCATGATGATGGATTTTATATTTTGTTACTGAGTAAATAAACGGGTTTGTTCTTCCGTAAAATACAGACAAACTATTTTTCTATCCTAAAATATTCAAACTTAAAATTAGGGAGGTTTATGGTGAGTTCACCTCCGAGGCGAACTAGTTCAGCAAAAAGGCGAGTGAGTTCACCTCCGAGGCGAATTAGTTCAGCAAATTGGTCAGTGAGTTTACCTCTGAGGCGAACTAGTTAAGCAAAAAGGTCAGTGAGTTTAGCAAAAAGGTGAGTGAGTTCACCTCCGAGGTGAACTAGTTTAGCAAATTGGTCAGTGAGTTCACCTCTGAGGCGAACTAGTTCAGCAAAAAGGTCAGTGAGTTCACCAAAAAGGTCAGTGAGTTTACCAAAAAGGTGAACTGGGTAGGTAAAAAGGTGAGTGAGTTCACCTATGAAGTGGGAGGGGGTACTTCCGAAGTACCCCCCTCCACTTCGGAAGTACCCCTGCGGGGATTATTGAATTACAAATTCTTAGGAACGAAAAAGATGTAATTTAGAATTACATCTAGTCGGAGATTCCTAATTCAATTGAATATATATTTACTCCTTAATTTTACTAATTAGTTCGATTATTTGCAGAATCTCAGCTTCTCCAACGAGTTGCTTTCCTTCATGTAACCACCATTTTTGTCCAACATTCAAATATTTTTCAACCTGTCCGGGTATAAAACTTATGGTTACAATCTCCTCTTCCCCAAGTTGAATCCATTCCTTGTCAAAAGTAATTTCTCCAATGAAGGAGGTATTGAAATTTCCCTTCTTGTTGTATTCAAAAACATGATTAGGCCGATAACCCGAAGAGATTCCTGACCATCGTCCACCTTCAGAGGTTGTTTTTAATCTTAATTTCACTTTGATGGTAATTAAGTCAATGCTATTCAAATCTGGTTTTTTCGAGTCGGACAAAAATCCTGTTGTAGTTGAATTAGAGAAAGAAAATTTTTCAATTTAATCCTTTACAATATCCTAAATAATAATTTTTCCGGTAGTCTTTTGTGGAGTCTGTTAAAGCTAATTTGTTTACTTCAATTAAATATTCATTCCGAATAACCAAGGTATCACCAATAAATCCAGGATTTTTTTCGTCAAATTCCATGAAAAGGGTATCTCCGGATTTGTTCCAATGTCCTGTATACCAGGAATTGGCAAAGAATACTCCTGTCGAATGTATTTCAAAGCTTTTATCCTCTCTAAATTTAATATAAGATTGATTTTGTGTCCCTTCATAGCAAGCTCTGAATTCAATTTTACTTTCTAAATCCTCAGAGTCAAAATACCATGGGCTGAATATGAATAGAAAAGTTGTTACCGTTACTATTGTTGGCATACAAAAAAGAAGGGTTAAATTATTTCGATTTCGAATTATCCCAATAAGTCCTTTTACCAGGTAAACAAGCATTGCAATAAATGTTGTTGGGATTAAGATAGTCAAAATAATAAATTCTATACCTGTTAAATGCTTATCAATATGGTAATAGAATGTTGTCAAAATGACAAAAGTCAAGCATATTATGGTAACTACCTTCGTCTGATTTTTTGATTTGATGTTTCCCAATTTTTTTTATGTCATTTTGATATTTTATATTATCCCACCCAGTCGCAGCATCAAGCTCTAAACTACACCTAAGTGGGTTCATAGTCTTTAAATATTACCGTTAACGATGAGTATACCTGGCGGAGCCTGCCGACGGGGGCCCCTGGCATGGTCTTGCATTGTTGTCTGTAGGCTATTCTTTTTTGAGTTTTTCAATTATCAATCTTGAGTGAGTTATTAATCCTGGATTCGAATTATCAAAAAGAGGCAATACTGTATAAAGTAGTAATTCATTTTCAGACACTTCAAATATGTTTAATAGACTTGTCGTATATGATGCTTGGTTGATTTCCTCGATTGTCATTTTTTCAAGATACTCTGTAGGATAATTAGGAATTTGGGGTTCATCGTAGTGTAATTCCAAATTTCCACTTTGATTATGCACTATAGAGTATGTTCCTTTGTTTATTGTTCCATCTGGCTTTTTTTCAATAAACCTTTTTTCCCTATTAAAGGTATATTTAGTGTTGTTAAAGATTTCAGCATTTTTTCCATTAACTCGAGTTGACTTTATAGGAACCCATTTGCCCTCTAATTTCTTTTCTATTTCAGGTATGGATAATTGAATCTGTAGTTGATTTCTTAGTGTGTCAAATCGTCTATTTATTAGTGAATCGAGATTTTCCGTAATCCCTTTTTTTGCAATTATTTCACCTATTTCAAGTTGAGTAGTTTGTGGGATTTGATATGATTTTTGCCCACATGACGTAAGTAGAAGTAGTAAAATTGTACCTATTAAGTAATTTTTCATCTTGTTTTTTTTTGGACATGCTTACAAACAACGCTTGTATATCAACAAGACTTGATGATATCTATCCAATTCGGGCTGGTATCAACAATACTGTTGTTATTTTTCAATTATCTAAACATAAAACTAATCCCCTAAATATCCAATCCATCCTCCGGTCTTTTTATCTGATCACTTCCTTCCCAAACCCCACAAAAAAACCACCGCTTTCGCAGTGGTTCTTGTGGTTGGAGAGATAAAGGTTGTAAGGAATAGGCTTACCTGAGGGTAAAGTCAGGAAGCTTCATGATCTTTTTTATTTGAAAAGTACGTTCCTACATCTTTAACTTTTTTGGATTTTGTCTTGTATCCCAAACCCGAAGTATCACGATTTTATCGGGATGATTGAGGTAAAACATTTTGAAATCTTTGATGATTTTTACCCTAACATCGGGAAAATCAGTTACAAGTCCGATATCAGGGAATTGAGATACGAGCATAGCTGTCTGATTAAAAAGCAATTCCAATTTTTTGCTGAATACCTCTGATTTATTTCTTTTTGCCCAATAAAGATAGATTTTGTACCTGTCTTCAATTGACTTGCGGGTCCAGACTATTTCTTTAACCATTCCTTAAGCATATTTTTCGCAGATTCAGAAGAATGCAAATTCCCATCAGCAACATCCTGAAGCCCCTTTTGGACTGCGTTACGTTCCTCTTGGGTAAGCTTATAGGTTTGGGCTAAAATTGATTCTTGATTGATCAGTCTGATGATGTCTTCAAGGATTTGTTCATCAGAAATGGAGGTTACTTTATTGATTATCTCCAATTTGAGTTCAGATACTGACATAATGTTTCTATTTTGATATCCTAAATTAGGAATTTTAATCGGTTTGGTAACTGATTCCTTCATCCCTCAATTTGAATTTAATACAAAAAAACCACCGCTTTCGCAGTGGTTCTTAGGGTTTGAGAGATATAGGTTGTAGGGGATTGGCTTACCTGAAGGTAAAGTCGGGCAGCTTCATGATCTGACCTCCGGCCATCGCGGACTCATGGGCAAGGATGCCCACACAGGTGATGTTGGCGGACTGTCTTGCATCCGGATAGGGTGCCCTTCCTTCATGCAGTGCCGACAGAAATTCATTGACAAGGTGAGGATGCGAACCGCCGTGTCCCGCCCCTTGGATAAAGGAAAGGTGTTGGTTGTCATCCGAATCATAAACACCAGCGGTGGTGAAGGAAGCGATTTCCTTTGGCAGCAGGTGGGCGTAATCAGGGATTTTGACCCGCTCGGGGACTTCCCCGGTATGGATGACGGAGTCTTCATGCTCGATAAGTGTCCACTCAAATGACTTTTTGGAACCATACACATCAAAGCTTTCGCGGTATTGTCTCGCCGTGTTAAAGAGCGAGCGGGTGACTTCCGCGGAGAGGTCGGAATCTTTGAGTTTGATATGACAGGTCTCGATGGCGAAGGGAGAACCGTATTTTGGGATGAGGTTTTCGTCTATCCTTCCCGAACCAAAGCAGGACACATATTCGGCCTGTGCTTTTGGCAGTGCCAATACCGGTCCCACACAGTGCGTCGCATAGTGCATCGGCGGCAGCCCTTCCCAATATCCCGGCCAACCGGCCATCTCTTGTTGGTGGCTTGCTCTCAGAAACTGGATCTTACCCAATTCCCCTTTCTCATACATTTCTTTGACAAAAAGGAATTCACGGGAATAGATCACCGTCTCCATCATCATGTATGTCAGTCCTGTTTCCTCACAGGCTTCGACGATCTGACGGCACTCTTCCACGGTCGTCGCCATGGGTACGGTGCAGGCGACATGCTTGCCGGCACGGAGTGCCTTAAGCGATTGCTCGGCATGGGCTTGGATGGGGGTATTGATATGGACAGCGTCGATGTTCGGGTCTTTGAGCAGTTCATCGTAATCGGTATATCTTTTTGCAATGCCAAAAGCATCTCCGATTTCATTGAGTTTGTCTTCATTTCTTTGGCAGATGGCATACATATTTGCTAACGGATGCTTTTGGTAGATGGGGATGAATTCCGCCCCAAAACCCAGTCCGACGATGGCGATGTTGATTTGCTTTTTCATTTGGTTAAAGGTTAAATGGTTATTTGGTTAATTAATGGGTAGGGTTGAAAAGTAGGAGGTTGGTGGTTATTGGTTGAGGGATATTTGGTTAATGGTTATTGGTTAAAGGTAAGTGGTGAGAGGTAAGAAGATGTTAGTTCTCTCCGGCTCCGTGCTCCCTGTGTGCTCTGTGGTGAAAGACATCCCTAGTGTGTGAATTTTGTACCTGAGATCCAGTCCTGGAGAAAGGCAAGTCCTTGGGAAGCAAATTCATCCTGACTTGGGGCGAGGGGCTTCCAGATGCAGACAGCACCGGCAAGTTCCTGCACATTTGGCGTAAAGCTCTCAATCGAAATCACTCCGGTATAGTTTACAGCATTGAGTCCGCGCTTAAATGAAAACCAACTTGTCTGACCTGTTCCGGGGATGCCGCGGTGGTTTTCGGAAACTTGCACATGGAGCAATTTATCCCCGACATGCCTGACGGCCTCTTCCAGATTGGATTCTTCGATGCTCATATGAAAGCCATCCAAGAGCACTTTGGCAGCAGGATGGTTGATGTCTGAGATGAGCTGCATGAGTTCCTTCGTGGTATTGATGAGGTCAGTTTCGAAGCGGTTCAAAGCTTCCAAAGCAATCTCCTGACCCATTGACTCTGCCATCTGACAGACCTTGTGGAGGTTGGTTACGGCGCGGTCCCACTCTATCTTCCGCTGCTCGGGAGAGACAAGCCTTGCTTTTCCCACCGCAGAGTACATCGGTCCGGCGACGAAATGTGCGCCGAGATCCGAACTGATCTCAAAGCATCTTTGCAGGTAGTCAAAGCTTGTCTTGTGAAAACTCGGATCATCATGCGTCAGGTCCCTTGTCGGCCCAAAAGCCCCACAGATGATGGGCTGCAGGCTGAATTCCTCAAGTGCTTTTTTGACGGAAGGGATGTCGATCAGATCCGGGTTTTCGACGGGTATTTCTACCGCGTCGAAGCCCATTTCTTTTATTTTTGAGAATAATCCAATTGTATCTTTTTGGAATGGAGAAGTCCAAAGCCAGGTGCTGACACCAAAAGTTGCATTTATTGCCATAATGTCCTGTTTTTACTCGACGATCATTTTACCGTTCATGATGCGCCAATGTCCCGGTACAGTACATACAAAAGGATATTCTCCTTTTTCTGTTGGCGCAGTGAAGATGATGGATTCGAGCCCTTCAGGATCTACAAGCTTGGAGGCTATGATGATCTCAGGGATATTTGGAACGTAATTTTTTTCGATTCCTTTAGGATCTCTTGCCATTTCGTCAGCGGCTTTTCCTACCGTTTCCAGAGAACCTATCTTGGCAACGATCAGGTTGTGCTGCATGAAATCTTTGTTTTCGAAGTCAATGATCACCTGTTGGCCGGCTTTCACCTTGAAGCTTGTCACATTGTATTTCATCTCATGTGGAATTACGCCAATCTTCACTACCAAGGCATTTTCTCTTGATACCGGAGCGGCGGCTTTTTCAGGGCCTTTGGCCAAATATTCCTGCAGGTTGAAGTTGGGATCTTTGAGGCTGAGGTAGCTGTCTCTGCCCATTCTTCCCCTTAGCCAAGAGAAACCTTCATATTCGCCGACCTGATTTTCTCCACCCATGTCATTGCCCACACGGATTCTGTCCGGAGTCAATGGAGCGGTAAATAGGGAAGGTGCTTTTGCTTTGGCAACCGGATTGTCATTGACCTGCAATGTCATCACTCCACCCTCAAGAAGCTTGGCTTCCACCTTAAACAGTTCTTTTGGCAGGTTGCTGGCAGTGATTTTATAGGTTTTGCCGTTTTGTTTTACTACCCAATTCAAGGTAGATTTTTTTACAAAAAGGGAATACCCGTTCATCTTGTTTCCCTGTGCGGCAATGACTCCTTCGAGCGGTTCGTTACCTTCCGCCAATTCGGTGACGATATGGATTTCTTTGTTGCTGACATCAGGAGGATAGACGATCGCTGCCCTTCTGTCGAGGTTGTATTGCTCGACGACAAGACTCTTGGTGAGTTTTTCTGTCAGTGTGTAGAGGGAATCTACTTTTTCTTCAGGGAAAAGCGTGGCAAGGTTCTGCTCAAAATAATTTGGATGGGCGAGAACCCCGGAGAAAATCACCTGAGGAAGGTAGGCGTCCTTTCCGTTGGCTTCGTCCTGACTTGCTTCATAGATCAGGTTGCTGATTTCAGCAGAAGCAGGAATCTCCGACAAGGCAAGGAAAGCCGCTTTTCTCACATTCAGGTCAGGATCCTGATGGACCTTGTTGGATTGAATCAGCGCAAAAGTTTCATTGGTTTTTGGCAATACCTCAATGGCATTTTTTCTCACACCTGCAGAAGGATGGGACAATGCTTTGCCCACATTCTTGATGGCATGGGCATCATCACCGCTCAGTGCGCCGAGGCCGTGCAATGTCCAAAGAGCATGGTTGGCAGCGGTATTGAGACCGATTTCATCTACATCCGAATTTTCGATCAGCTCGTAAAGGTCACCGATGATGGATTTGTTTTGGGTTTCGACGATGAGCCTTTGGGCCGTCATCCTCCAAAACATGTTGTCACTTTTCAAGCCGGCAATCAAATCGGAATTCTTGGTTGGGTCAATGGCGAAGCCTTTGTATTCAGGAGCGCCTCTGTAAACCAACCTGTAAATTCTACCATGCTTTGCATCCCGCATCGGGTTGATGTAGGCATTACCGGCACCGTTATCAAATCCTTTGGGAGTAGGATTGTGCTGAATGATAAAGTTGTACCAATCCGCAATCCAAAGTGAACCGTCAGGTCCGACCTCTGCGTGTACCGGAGAGAACCATTCATCCGAACTCGCCACGATATTGAAGCCATTCTTTTCTTTGAATCCTGATCCATCTTTGGTAATGATGGCATTGTGAAGTACCCTTCCTGTGGGTTCAGCTACGAAAGCGACGCGGTTCCAATAAGATTTGGGGAAAGTTCTTGCCGTGTAGAAATTATGTCCAGCAGCAGCTGTATATCCTCCATGGTAATCCACCTGTCTCAAAAACTGCGTCAGGTGCGGCATGTCGTAATGGCTGTCAATACCAAAGACGGTATTGTTCATCCCACCGGCGATTGGTCTTTTGACGTTTTTGTTGGTCATAGCCAAGTAGGCAGAGTGCTGACCGTTGGCTGTAGAGATGAAGACATTGAAATCTTCCGAGAAGCCAAGGCCCCAGGTATTGTTGCTGGTCGAGCCCAAAAACTCAAAGTTCGAAGCATCAGGAGCGAATCTGTAAATACCTTGGGAGAAGTTGAATTCCTTTCCGCCTACAGTTCCCTGAAATCCAGAATAGCCCAATACACCCCAAATGTTATTGTCATAGCCATACTTCAAGTTGGAAGGTCCGGCGTGCGTATCGCTTTTGCCCCAACCTGTAATCAATACTTCTTTTACGTCGGCTTTGTCGTCACCGTCGGTATCTTTTAAGAATACAAAATCCGGAGCCATGGAGATGAGGATTCCCCCATTCATGGCCATGATGCTAGTAGGGATATTCAGTCCTTCGGCAAAGACAGTTACTTTGTCAGCTTTGCCGTCGCCGTCTGTATCTTCAAGAATTTTGATGCGGTCATTTCCGCCTTCGGTGCGAACTTCATTGGGATAATCTTCTGTTTCGATCACATACAGTCTTCCCTTTTCATCCCAACACATTGCCATTGGATTGACGATCTGAGGCTCAGAGGCAAAAAGCTGCAATTCAAATCCAACTGGGATCTGTACCAATTTCATGGATTCTTCAGGAGAAAGTGGAAGTTGGTATCTCGGCGCCGGGTCTTTGTTTTCGTAGTTTGGAATGACGGCATCTTCAAAAACCGGTTGAGGGATTTTGAAATCGGCCACCTGCTTGGCTAAATCATCTCCTATCGCCCAAAGTACGCCGTTGGCGACAAGGGTATGGAAATTTGGCTGAGACCAAGTGCGCTCATTGTGTCCATAAGCTGTGTAAAATACACGTCCTTTTCCTTGATTTCTCACCCAAGTCCAAGGCTCGCGGTGTCCGTTTTCTTCCCTTTCCATCAGAATAGTCATGTCAGGATTGATTCGGGTATGGATATAAGTTTCATCCCAGGTCTCAAAAACTTCCACGCCCTGCATTACAGGATGGTCAGCCGCAATGATGTCGACTGTAAAATCCCCTGTTCCATGCGATTGGAACTGTCCGCCTACGGCTTCGACATACCAATCAGAATTCTGGAAACAGAAAGAGGCACTGTGGAGGGGAATAAAACCCTTGCCGCTTTCCACATATTCTTTGAGGGCTGCTTCCTGTTCTACTGTAATACTGTCATGGTTAGCATAAATCATGATCCCGTCATACTGATTCAGGTTGTCCAGATTGAGGTCATTGGGATCAGAAGTATAGGTGAGGTTGATGCCTTTTTGGAAAAGGGGACGAGCCAAGTAAGGCATCAGTTTCTCGGAATCATGGTGCTTGCTGTCATGACCGAGGAAGAGGATTTCTGCCCTTCTTGGTCCTGAAGGAAGTTCAGGTAATTTCGATTTTTTGCCGCAACCGATGGCAAAAAAGAGGAGCAGGAGGAGGAGTAAATGAGAATATCTCATGGATAGCGTTATTTAGGGAAAATAAGGGTTTATTGGAAGATTCAAATTGGAAATAAAACAGATGGCAATCTTCCTTTTTTTTTGCTGATTGTGACTGAATTTTGTCTATAAATTTGATAATTGAATATTATTATGGCATAATTGACTAATCATGAAACAGGCACTTCAAAAATCCAGGATCCCTGAGGACAAAGCATTTGTGGCAAAAGCGCTTGTTGCCCCCAATTTTGACAAGCATTGGCACTTTCACAATGAGTACCAGTTGTTCTTAGTTTTAGAGGGTAAAGGGACAAGGTTTATTGGTGATCAAATGAAGCCTTTCAAGGAGTTTGATTTGGTTTTTACAGGACCAAACCTTCCGCATCTGTGGAGGAATGATCCGCAGTACTTTGACAAAGACAGCGGCCTCATGACAAAGGGGATTGTGGTGTACTTTGGGAAAGATTTTTTGGGAAATGCCATTTATGACAAGGAGGAATTTGAAGCGATCAAGACTTTGCTCCAAAAATCAGAAAGGGGATTGGAGATTACAGGGAAGACCAATGAGTTGCTTCGTGGTCAATTGGAAAAACTGCTTGATTCAAAAGGGATTGACAGTATCCTGAAATTGCTGGAAATACTGAAAGTTTTGTCAGAGTCTTCCGACTGTCATCCCATTACGCAGGCCGGCTACATCAATACCAACAAAGAATCCGAAAAAGACAGGATGAGTAAAGTCTATGAATATGTTATGGAGAATTTCCGCCAAAAAATCCTGTTGGAGGAAGTGGCATCCTTGGCGAATATGACGGAAAGTGCCTTCAGCCGGTACTTTTCTTCGAGGATGAACAAGTCTTTTTCGGAGTTTCTTGCAGATGTCAGGATCGGGCATGCCTGCAAACTGCTACATGAAATGGATGCCAACATCAGCGAAATCTGTTATGAAAGCGGTTTCAATACCCTTTCCAATTTTAACAGACAGTTCAAGGAAAGGATTGGGGTGACGCCGTTGGTTTACAAAAAGGATTATTTCAAGACCCTAGAATAGGAATAACCCTCCAAGGGTTTTCAAGGCTTGGAGGGTTAATTGGAAAAAGATCAATCCGCAGTCCCGCCTTCTATCACTTGACCAAAGAATATGGCATTGAGGAAAAGCTTGTTGGTTCCGTACCAAATCGCCCTGAAATTGGGGTTGTCCACCATACCGATGACACGTCCCCGGCCGAGGCGCTTGACTTGAATGGCGCTGCTGTTTCTGACCAACTCGAGGTTTTCAGGATGGACATAACCACTTGCCAAAGGCTTGTCGGTATAGACCATGGGATTGGAGTAAGGATTTTTTCCAGGTTCAAGGAATTGGTTACTGTTTCGGAAAGTGAAAAGATCCCCCTTGCCGTAGCCATACCCTATGGGATGTGTAATGTCAAGTTTTACATTGAAAATCGTCCCGCTTGTCATCCTTGCACCGGTATTTTTGGTGTAGTCTTCATAAGGTTGGGCGGCCATTTTTTCTTCCTCTTTGGGTTCTTTTTTGAAGGTAAATGAAACCAGTTCATTGCTGTTGAGCCAAGTCATGGCATTGCCTCTCGCGATCAGGGTATTTCCGGCACTTGCCCAGGATTTGATTTCTTCGGCTTCGGATTTTCCCCAACTTGAATAATTGCCATTCGGCATGATAAGGACATTGTACCTACTCATGTCGGTATTTCGTAGTCTTTCTACAGGTAAGAGGGTTATTGGCATATCAAACCTTTGGTCCAAGAGGTGCCACATTTCTCCGGCTTCTCCGCTTGCGACACCTGTTCCTACCAAGACAGCGACTTCTGGTTTTTTCAACACATCAATGCTTGGAGATCCGATATTGACACCCGAAGTATATCCGGTATTGATGCCGTAGACAGTGATTCCCGTTTCGGCAGCAAGGGAAGCTAAAGAGGAGTGAAGTTTGGTGGCAGCATCTTCTTCAGCATCTCTTTGTGTGCTGACTAGAATACTTCCTCTTTTCAGGACCTTTCCGTCAGCAAGGGTGATGGGTTCATGCGTCAGACGAACCAAATATCCTTCATCCATCAACTTGTAAGCAGCCTTTGGCGCATAATAGTCCGCCCATTCAAAGGCGTAGGCATAGGCGTTTTTTTCACCGATCAGGGTTCCGGCTTTTTTGCCAAAACCTTCTTCGAGAAGTGTGACGTCTGCAAGATTCATGATTTTGCTGCTCAATGCGGTGTAGTCAAGGTTGAAGGACATCGGCAAGGTCCAAGCCGAGACGTCATAAAAAAGGCTATCCTGAAAAGTATTTCGAGTTTCAAAAATCGCCTTGATCAACTTGTATTGCGGTTGGTCTAGCGGGACGATATAGGCTTTTTCTTTCTCAAAAGAGACACCGTTGACAGTGATGTTTTGGTTGAGGGAGTAGACATCGATCTGATGCTGTTGGATCATTTCAGCCAGGTGAAAACCACGTGCGGCATCTGCGGTATCACCAAAGATATATGCCTTGTTGGTGTCCACGGCAGATTCTTTCAAGGATTCAGCATAGAAATCCTGCATGAACTTGTTGATTTCTCCCCGCATGTTTTTGGCTGCCTCAAAGGAACTCACGCTCGTTCTGAACTGATTTCTGATGGTAAAAGCAAAAGGCAAAGGACCATAGATGCTTTCCTGCAAATGACCTCTTGAGGAAGCCTGCTCAAACAAAATGCCTATTGAACCTTGGATATCAGGATAAGTAGATCCATAGCCAAAATAATACTCATCAAAACTTTCTCTGGAATGGTAAAGAGAACCTAAATCATCCATGGCCTTGGCATGGTATTGGGCGATTTTCTCCGTCAGTTCCATATTTTTCTTTGGAGTCAGTGGATGGTCCCGACTTGGGATTCCCGGCTGAAAAAAGAAAGTATTGTTGGTTCCCATTTCGTGGTAATCAAGGTAAATATTGGGCAGCCATTCCTGAAATTTAGCAACCCTGTTTTGTGATTCGGGATGCTGTACAAGCAGCCAATCCCTGTTGAGGTCAAACCAATAATGGTTTCCCCTTCCGCCCGGCCAAGCTTCGCTGTGTTCGCGGTTTGCAGGATCGCCGTTGAGGTTGTAAGACCTGTGGGTATTGACCCAAGAGGCGTATCGGTTGCTTCCGTCAGGATTCAGTGCAGGATCTATCAGGATGATGATGTTTTTTAAGTCTTGTTCTATCTCATTTGCTGCAGCAAAATGGTAGGCCGCCAAAATCGAGGAATTGATAGCGCTTGCCTCATTGCCATGGACCGAATATCCCGCGGCCATGACCAAGGGCATTTTATCAAAATCAATCTTGGCATTGGGGTCACGGAGTTGCTGTCTGTCGGATTTGATTTTATCGATGTTGGCGAGGTTTTCGGGAGAGGTGATCGTCAACATGATTTGGGGCCGCTTTTCATAGGTATATCCGATGATTTCGAACTTTACCCGGGGCGAACTTGCTGCCAATTTTTCAAAATACCGGATTACCTGATCGTACCCTGCATTCCATTCGCCCACTTCAAACCCCAAAATGTCTTTTGGCTTGGGGATTTTTTCATTGTAAGTAAATCCGGAAGGAAGGTAATATTGAAGGGAGATGTCTGCGGTTCCTGCAGGACTTTTTTGCCCAAAAACAGAGAGTGTGGACATCAGAAAAAACAGGAAAAGACTTTGTATTTTTTTCATGGGAAGGTGGTTTTGAAGGCGGAAAGGAAAATAAGGAAGAAAATTTATTTTTTGCCAATTCGTTCACAAAATGCAATGCTTCCTAATTTCTTCAAATACCCTTCATGTAAAAGCTTAAATTGAAAGATGCAATGGTATTTTTTAATTCACGCAGAGACTCAAAAACGCAGAGGAAAAAGCATATTTACCATAAAGGAACAAAAAGGAACAAAGATCGGGCTTTTGTTTTCTTTGCTTCTTTGTGGTTCAATAAATAATGATCTACTAATATCACTGGGAATAGTTAAAATCTTCATTGAGACGTAATTCTTCAAAAAGGAATCTTGTTGGTGACCAAAAACAAAAACTGCCCTTCGGAATTACCTAAGGGCAGTTATGATTTGTATTGATTTTTTTACCAAAATCTAAAGCGGTAATCTGAACCCACCTTTCGCCTCTTACCAGTTACCTTTAACCCCTTTATTCCACTGTCACTGACTTCGCCAGATTCCTTGGCTGATCGACATTGCAACCTCTCATGACTGCGATGTGGTAGGAGAGTTGCTGCAAGGGAACCACTGCAATCAAAGGAACAAAGGCTTCTTCTGTTTCAGGAATTTCGATCACATGGTCTGCTAATCCTCTGACAGTGGTATCCCCCTCTGTGACTACGGCAATGATCTTACCTTTTCGGGCTTTTACCTCCTGAATGTTGCTGACGACTTTTTCATAAGAGCTGTCTTTGGTAGCGATGAAGACTACCGGCATTTCCTGATCAATCAAAGCAATTGGACCGTGTTTCATTTCTGCTGCAGGATAACCTTCTGCATGGATGTAAGAAATTTCTTTGAGCTTCAATGCCCCTTCCAATGCTACCGGGAAGTTGTATCCCCTTCCTAAGTAAAGGAAGTTGCGAGAATCTTTGTATTCTGCTGCAATGGCTTTGACCTTTGAATCAAGTTTAAGCGCTCTTTCTACTTTGGAAGGAATTGTTGCCAATTCATTCAATAGGTGCATGTACCGCGTTTCTGACAAAGTTCCTCTTTGATATCCCAATTTCAAGGCCATCATCGTCAGAACAGAAATCTGTGCTGTAAAAGCTTTGGTGGAAGCTACTCCGATTTCAGGACCTGCGTGGGTATACGATCCGGCGTGTGTTGCTCTCGGGATTGAAGATCCTACGACATTACACACTCCGAAGATGGTGGCGCCTTTGGATTTAGCCAATTCGATGGCAGCCAAAGTATCGGCTGTTTCCCCGGATTGGGAAATGGCGATGACAAAATCTTTTTCTGAAATGACTGGGTTTCTGTACCTGAATTCGGAAGCATATTCCACTTCTACAGGAATTCTTGCAAATTCTTCAAAAAGGTATTCAGCTACCAAGCCGGCATGCCAAGAAGTTCCACAGGCAGTGATGATGATTCTATCTGCGTTTTGGAATTTATTCATATAATCCCTCAAGCCACCAAGAACCAGCCTGCCGTTTTTGGCATCCAATCTTCCACGCATACAATCTGCGATAGATCTTGGTTGCTCGTTAATTTCTTTCAACATGAAATGCTCATAGCCTCCTTTTTCGATGGCCTCAAGTTCCATTTCAAGTTGATTGATATAAGGATTGGTCTCTACGTTCTCGATGGTTTTGATCTGAAGTTTGTTGTCACGGATGACTGCAATTTCATAATCATCAAGGTAGACCACCTGATTGGTATATTCTATAATTGGTGTTGCATCTGAAGCTAAGAAGTACTCATCTTCTCCGACCCCGATAACAAGGGGAGAGCCTTTTCTCGCTGCAATGAGGGTGTCCGGCTCTTCAATGTTCATGATGACGATGGCATAAGCACCGACGACTTTATGCAAAGCCAACCTTACTGCTTCCTCGAGGCTGATGTAATTGTTAGCATAGATGTCTTCAATGAATTTGATAAAAACCTCAGAGTCTGTTTCACTTTGGAATTTGTAACCCTTGTTGATCAGGTCGGTTTTGAGGACATCATAATTTTCAATGATTCCGTTATGGATCATTGCAAATTTTTCATTGGAGGAATAATGAGGATGTGCATTGACATCATTGGGTTCACCGTGTGTCGCCCAACGGGTATGACCAATTCCTATTTTGGAGTTCAAATCCCTGAAACTTTCAAGATGATTTTCCAGTTCTGAAACTTTCCCTTTTTTCTTGTAAATGCTGAGGCCGTCTTGCCCGAGTAAAGCCACACCGGCACTATCATAACCCCGGTATTCTAATCTCTTAAGTCCTTTGATGATGATTGGTAAGGCTTCTTTTTGCCCTACATAAGCTACGATTCCACACATATATAAAAATTTAACAGCCCAAATGTAAACTTTTTAGAATTATCGCAAAAATTATGGTCTAAAAAATACCCTTCTTTAAAATAAAACAATTTTTATCTCCACTTCTTTAAAATATGTCATTCTACAAAGATCTGCTTCTTGAATAGAATATTTTCATTTTAATCGTATTCTGGTCAATGACATAATCTTTCAGAGATTGGATAAAATTTCTGTCCTGCGTGGAGACAGCGGGATATAAAAGAAAGTCTCTTCTTGGCATTTTCTTTCTATACAAAGCATTCACGTGGGAAGTGATGAATTGCCTATAAAATTTTTCGTTGTTAATAAAAGCTAACAAAGCCGGTTGGTCAGAATAAATAGGTTCTGAGGTTACCGGATCTACCTGAACTCTTCCTTCAGGCTGTACAGCCATAGGAAGTCCATCTGTTCGGAATAAAACTTCATTGGTTTCATTGGTAAAAAACATTATATGAAACTGAGGAGGCAATCTATCAGCTGAAAAATTGACTACTGGACCCATTTCCAAGGTTACCTGATTGAAATTGGCATTTTCCAAAGTGTCTAAAAACTCATCCAATGGGCTCATGTCCAATTTGATATACATCCCAAATGTCGATTTTCCGCCGGCATACTGACCCAAATCATAAGATGTGGTCGGTTCGGTGACGACCTCAATTGGCGTCCCTGTAGGGTCATTGATAACTTGGCTGAAATGCCTGGCTAAATTGAAATTTATGCCTGTTGCAATTGGATAGGCTCTTGAGACTGTGTCCCCTTCATTTTTGAAATAGAAAATAAAACCAGTATTATTTCCTATCACGGTACTAAAACCAACGTTTTCACCCTCCTCTGCTTTGAAGGCGAGGCCTGGTAAAAACTCACGAAAAGAGAAAATGTCCTGAAAATACCTGCCATCTTTTAATTCATCAAAAATTTCCTGAGTCAGTGCGTTGTCGATTTTGGTAGACACTATTGTATCCTGTCTGTCTGTAAAATCAAATGTAGCACTAAAAGAAGGAGTAGGCTCATAGGCTACGCTACTGAAATTATAATAGTCCACATCGCGAATCTGCTCAGTAAGAAGATGGACATTGATGGTTTTGGGATTGATGGTATCTGCGGTAAGTACTTCCCGCATATTGAATAAAAACCTGACCGAATCAAGGATTGCATTTTCTTTAGGTCTGGCAATATCTCTATTGAAAAAAAGTCGTGTGTATCCTATACTTTCTGTTTTACCAAAAAAATCGCTTTCCTCATTTCCATAGACCAACACACCGCTATTGGTGGTACTCAAGGAATCTTGAAGTACAACAGAAGCAGATAGGGATATTTCTTGGTAGAATACCCCTATCTGGTTGTTTTCAGGATCCAGCTCCAAACCTATATTGGAAGGATCCTCACAGGAAGTTGCAATGGTAAGAACAATGAATAATATCGCTGACAGTTTAGCCGGCCAAGTCATTATAGATGTTGTAATAACTTTCAAAAAGTTTCTCTTCTTCGTTGTTAATCTCACACTGTTTTTCTTTAGAGCACTCCTCGATGAGTTTGCTGAGGTTTTCGGATATGTCTTCACTTTTGATGACTACGTCGGCATATTCCATTCCAATTTTGAGGAAGCCTTCGTAATCTTTTGACTTTAGAGGTGCCAAGATAGCATCATCGATGTCTACCATTTTGACTTTCTCAAACAAATCGTCGCCAAATTTATGGGTAAATCCGGTATTGTAAATAGCAAAAACCGATTTTGTGTCCTTAAAGAGAGGCTCGTTTTTGTAGGTGGTTTTGAGATACATGGGGATCAGACTTGTCATCCAATCATTGCAATGTACCACATCAGGAGCCCAGCCTAATTTTTTTACTGTTTCAATGACACCTTTGCAAAAGAAAATAGCCCTTTCGTCATTGTCTTCATAGAATTTTTCATGCTTATCATGAAACACACTCTTTCTTTGGAAGTAGTCTTCATTGTCGATGAAGTAAACCTGAAGCTTGGCATTTGGAATGGAAGCAACCTTGATGATCAAAGGTTTCTCTTCTTCTCCTACGGCAATGTTGATCCCTGACAGCCTCACTACTTCATGCAATCTATTCTTTCTTTCATTGATGAGCCCAAATCTCGGCACAAGAATACGGATTTCCATCCCCATTTCCTGCATCGCCTGGGGCAGTGCCCTGACGAAATTTGCCACCTCAGAAGTCTGTAAAAACGGATTGATTTCACTTGCAACGTAGAGAATACGGAGTTTGGACATACCTTGTTGTGTTTAGATGAGTGATAATAAACGCACAAATATACAAAAAAAAGCGGTAAATCCATTGTATTTCTAAGGAATAACATAGTTTTGCCTCTATTTTACATTCGCAAAGTACAACAATAGTGTATATCCTTGGGACCAAAGAAGAGGTAAATAATAACCTTCAAATTCTCCGAAATAACAATAAAACCATTGGTTTGGTGCCTACAATGGGTGCTTTGCACCAAGGTCATTTGGAATTAGTCAAAATCGCAAAACAATATTCTGACATTGTAGTAGTGTCCATTTTCATTAATCCCACCCAATTCAACAACCAGGAGGACTTTGAAAAATATCCAAAAACTTTGGATAAAGACTTGGAACTGTTGGATAAATCCGGGGTAGATTACCTTTTTCTGCCAGAAACCATGGAGATTTATCCCTCAAAGCCTATGCTCTCCATAGATTTTGGACATTTGGATAAAATTTTGGAAGGTTCCTTCCGGCCTGGTCATTTCAATGGCGTTGGAATCGTCGTTTCCAAACTGTTAAATATTGTTAAACCTCATACTGCCTACTTCGGTCAGAAGGATTTGCAGCAAGTCGCTATCATAAAAAGACTGGTTCAGGACCTTTCTTTTGATGTTGAAATCCAAGTCGTCGCCACAGTAAGAGAAAAAGATGGAGTGGCATTGTCTTCCCGCAACCTCAGATTGGATTCGGACTCGAGACAGGCAGCCCGAATTATCTCAAAGGCATTATTTTTTGCAAAATCAGAACTTTTAGATGGCAGACCTTGGTTAAGCATCCGGAAAAAGATCAACCAGATGTTTGAATCCGAGCCAAAAGCCAAATTGGAATATTTCGAATTGGTAACTTCTGATTCTTTTTACGTATTAGAGGGTATCGGAGAAGAGAAAAATGTGTCAATCTGTACCGCGGCTTACTTCGGTGACGTCAGGTTGATCGACAACATTTCCATATTTGATTAAATTCGCGCAAAATTTTCCCACATGCACATTCAGGTTTTAAAATCTAAAATCCACAGGGTAAAAATTACCCAGGCAGAATTACATTATGTCGGTAGCATTACCATAGATGAAGACATCTTGGACGCTGCCAATATGATAGAGAATGAAAAAGTAGCTATCGTCAACATCAACAACGGCGAAAGACTCGAAACTTATATCATCAAAGGAGAAAGAGGAAGCGGCATGGTTTGTCTCAATGGTCCCGCTGCGAGAAAAGCGCAGGTTGGCGATATCGTCATCATTATTTCCTATGCTTCTATGGATTTTGAGGAAGCTAAAAAACACAAACCGGTCATCGTATTTCCTGATGAGCACAATAAACTGATTTAAAAGTGAAATTAAACCTCAAGCAATGGGTCCAGGTGGCATTGTCTATGATAGTAGCTATCTGGATTTTTTGGTTTTTGTATAAGGATATCAGCTTTGAAAGTCTTAGGAAGTCTGTTTCAGAAACTTCTTTCCTTTTGTTGATGAGCTCTATTTTTGTTTCTCTCATTGGATTTTGGCTTCGAGCTTGGCGATGGACCTTACTACTCGATGCGGAAGAGCCTTATAAAACGCCATCCATCAGGGCATTTTGGGCATTGATGGTCGGTTATCTGACCAATTTGCTTGTGCCTAGAGCCGGGGAATTGGCCCGCTGTGGGGTTTTGGCAAAAACCGATGGCTTACAAATGGGCAAATTATTTGGGACGGTAATCCTCGAAAGAACAGTCGACCTTCTTTTTCTCGTTTTCACCATCTTCCTGGCATTTGTCATTGAAAGAAACCTGTTTCTTGAGCTTTTTTCGGAACTTGTTTCTGTGGAAGCTTTGGTAGAAAAAGTAACCCAATACCTTCCTCTTCTAATCGGAGGCTTATTGGTAATGGCCATATTCTTTTATTTTGCTTTTCTGAAATACAGAGAAAGTAATATTTTTAAAAAATTAAGGCACTTTACCCGCGATTTGGTCAAAGGCATCATCAGCATCAGGCAAGTCCGCAACCAATCCGGGTTTTGGGGAAGCTCATTTGCAATCTGGATGATTTATTATGTTACCTTGGTTTTGGTAGCTTGGGCCATTCCTTCTACTGCCAACTTGTCACTAAGCTCGCTGCTTATGGTGATGGTGATGGGAAGTATTGGCATGGTTGCACCTGTTCAGGGGGGTATCGGGACCTTTCACGCATTGGTGGCCTTTATTTTGATGGCATATGGACTAAGTGAGGAAGAAGGTAAAATATTCGCAGTGATCGTCCATAGCAGTCAGGTTTTGACTGTGTTAATCTTGGGACTTGTTTCGCTAGGGTTTATCCTAAAAATAACTTCCAAAAAAGTATCCAAAACTTTCTAATTTCGTAAACACAAAGCAAAAAATAAAAAACTATGATTATTCTAATTGTCGTTGTCTTCGCAGTGCTTGGATTTGTAGTCAGCTCAAAGCTGAAAAGCAAATTCAAAAAGTATTCACAGACTCCTTTGATGGCAAATCTTTCAGGAAAAGAAATTGCCGAATTGATGTTGGCAGATAATAATATCCATGATGTCAAGGTGGTGTCTGTGGAAGGTCAGCTCACTGACCACTATAATCCGATGAACAAAACTGTCAACCTCAGCCCGGATGTGTTCTATGGAAGAAACGCCGCCGCGGCTGCTGTGTCCGCCCACGAATGTGGTCACGCTGTGCAGCATGCACGATCTTACGCTTGGCTCAACCTCCGTTCAGCTATGGTTCCTGTTCAAAATATCAGTGGGAAAATATTGAATATTGTCCTGATTGCTTCCTTATTAGGTGGAGCGTTTATGGGGCTTCCTTATGAAATAATAGGATACATTGTCGTAGGTTCTTATGGTGTCATGACTCTTTTCACCTTGGTTACTCTTCCTGTGGAATTTGATGCGAGCAACAGGGCATTGGCTTGGGTAAAACAAAGAAACATTGTGACTCCTTCCGAGTTTGAAATGTCTAAAGATGCTTTGAAATGGGCAGCTATGACTTATGTAGTAGCCGCACTTGCGGCATTGGCTACTTTGGCCTATTATGTCTTTATTTTCTTTGGCAACAGAGATTAAGGAAACTTAAATTGGTTAAATGAGTTTACTTTAAGGGGCAAGAAATTGTCCCTTATTTTTTTTTCTTATATATTCCAAGCGAAATAATTAACCCAAATATTCTTATGAATTTCGAATACACAGAAGAACATGTAGCAGTCCGTGATGCAGCAAGGGAGTTTGCTCATTCGGAACTTTTGGCAGGTGTAATTGACAGAGACACAGAAGGAAAGTTTCCAAAAGAACAGGTGAAAAAAATGGGGGAACTGGGATTTATGGGCATGATGGTAGATCCCAAATACAACGGGGGAGGAATGGACACCATCTCGTATGTGTTGGCGATGGAAGAAATTTCCAAGATCGATGCCTCAGCCTCGGTCTGTATGTCGGTTAACAATTCCCTGGTATGTTGGGGTTTGGAAAAGTATGGATCTGAGGAACAAAAAGAAAAGTATTTAAAACGGTTGGCTTCCGGGGAAATAATCGGGGCTTTTTGCCTTTCTGAACCAGAGGCGGGGTCTGATGCCACTTCACAAAAGACTTCGGCTGAATTGGCAGCTGACCACTACGTCCTAAATGGAACTAAAAACTGGATTACAAACGGGAGTTCCGCCTCTGTTTATCTTGTGATTGCACAGACTGACGCTTCCAAAGGGCATAAAGGAATTTCTGTATTTATTGTAGAAAAAGGACAAGAAGGATTTGTAATTGGAAAAAAAGAAGATAAATTGGGCATTCGAGGCTCTGACACCCATTCCTTGATGTTTTCTGATGTTAAGGTTCCCATTTCCAACAGGATTGGAGATGAAGGCTTTGGTTTTACATTCGCCATGGAAACGCTTAATGGAGGTAGGATCGGAATTGCAGCCCAGGCTTTGGGAATTGCCTCAGGGGCATATGAATTGGCCCTTGCTTATTCCAAAGAAAGAAAGGCATTTGGAAAACCAATCAGTCAGCACCAGGCCATACAATTTAAATTGGCAGATATGGCTACGCAGATTGAAGCTGCTAGACTTCTTGTCCTCAAAGCAGCTTGGTTGAAGGATGAAGGAAAGGATTATTCTTTTGCCAGTGCAATGGCAAAATTGTATGCTTCAGAAGTGGCGATGAATGTTACCATCGAAGCAGTTCAAGTACATGGAGGATATGGATATGTTAAAGAGTATCATGTGGAGAGATTGATGCGCGACGCAAAAATTACACAGATTTATGAAGGAACGAGCGAAATTCAAAAAATAGTCATATCAAGAAGTATAATAAGATAATCAAATTTTAATTGGAAAAAAAGGTATAAAATCTATTTTTTATACCTTTTTTCTTTTTTTATCAAAAAAATATTGAATAATCACCTTGCTTTTAGAAAATTGTTATAGTTTTACGGCATAACCTATAATAACTGTTTTCATGGAATATTACAATAAAGTAATCGAATCTGTCGGGGTTAGGTTTCTGAAGGGCAACAATTTCAAAATTGAAAAGCCTATTACAGTTTTGGATTACAGTGATACCGAAAATACCATTTTACTGCTTCATCAAGGATCGCTCAAGTTTTCTGAAGAAATGGAATTGGTAAATGAAGGTGAAATTCTTTTTATACCTGCAGGAAGAAAGACAAATATTTCCTTTGGTCAGCAAGGGAAAAAAACTGAAACCAATATTGAGGGATTTCTTGACAACAAAAGGAAATACCTTCAGACAATCTCTTTCAAAGAAATCAAAAGCGTAGAGGAGGATTGTGTTACAATCCTGAATTTTGAAGCGAAGGTTTTTGATGTTGTCAATTTCTTTCACTCTTTGGGTATTCCACCCTTCGTCATTAGGTTCAATGATCGGATTGCTACAATAGTAGAAGATATCATCAAAGAATCGGAGCAAAATACACCCGGAAAAGAAAGGGTGGTCAAATTATACACTGAACTATTGGTAATTGAAATTGTACGCCATGTTCTCAAAAACAGGTTGTTTGTGGAAGAACTTTCGACAAATAGCACCTACTTTAAAGATCCAAGGCTTATCGACTTGTTCAATTATATCAAAAAGAATATCGGTGGAGACCTTTCTAACAAAGTATTGGCAAAGGTTGCCAATGTATCCGAAGATTATGTGGGTCAGTATTTCAAGATGTTGACAGGTATCAATCCACAGGATTATATCGAATACCAAAGAATGGAAGCTGCCGTCGAATTGCTGAGAACTTCCAAAAAGAGCATTCGGGATATCGGTAAGGATGTTGGCTACAAAGACACTGCTTATTTCTGTAGAAGATTTAAAATGATGTATGGCTTGCCAGCAGGAAAAATGAGAAGACGAGAATCATTAATAAACGTACAGTAAACCCAATCAATTTGACTAAAAAAACCGTCCCTCTGAGTTAGGGACGGTTTTTTCATTTATGGACAAAAATTAATTTTTTTAGAATTCCACGATTATCCCAATTGTTGGAAGTATAGTTCCTGCAGGATTATCAATAAACCTCATCTGGTATCTGCTTGGATCGTTAGGATCGATTTTGATACTGCCGTCTGACTCTCTAACCGGGATCAATACGGGAGGTTGTTGGGCTTGGAAATTGAAAGCATTTTGTACATCGAAATACCAGTTCAAGTTCCATTTATTAAAGAAATATCTCTTGTCAATCCTGAAATCCAGTTGATTGAAAGCTGACAATCTCTGGGAATTGATTTGATTAAAATCCAAAACAGCCCTACCTGTAAGGTCCCATACTTCTCTCAATGATGAAGTTTCCACATCTACCGGAGTAAAAGGCAATCCACCCAGATATCTCCATCTTGCCCCAACTTCCCAGTTTTTCTTGAACCTTCTGCCGGCGGTTAAGCTGACTATGACCCTGTTGTCCCAAGCGGAGGGAACAAATCCTTCAGTATTTGGATTTGTAAATTCACTCCTCACTAAAGTGACAGCAGCTATCCCATAGAAATTGTTAAACAATCTCTGCTGTGCCAAAAACTCCAAACCATAAGCGCGGCCTTCAGAATCAGAAGTTACAGGTTCATTACCAATTACTCCGAAATCCGCCCCAAGATTTGCTAGAGATATACCGTTTCTGATCGAGGAAGGATAGTTGGCGTAGAGTTTATAAAATCCTTCAACACTGAATCTTCTGCTTTTCTCAGGGATTACTCTTTCGATTCCGGTGATGAAATGGGTAGACCTGATGAATTTGATGTCGTTTATCTGGTTCAGGAGTTCTCCCTCACTGTTTCTGTATCCTAGAGCTGTATAAGGTGGCTTTTGGTAGTAAATCCCGACATTGGCTGTCCAAAACAGTTGTGGTTTGATTTGGTAAGAAACCGACGCTCTTGGACTCAATTGATTCAAGGGATTTTGAGCAGTTTTGCCAAAGTCGCTTCCATCCATTCTCAATCCGGCAGTAACTAGCAAGCGTTCATTGTTAAAATACTTGCTTCCTGATACAAATGCCCCGTAGCTGTTGAAAAATGCTTTTGCTTCCACATTGATCACTTCTCCTTCAGTCGCTAAAGTACTTCTGTCAAATTCGCTGATGAAGTACCTGGCATACTCATAATTCACACCATATTTAAGATTGAATCCATTGCTGAAAATAGAATTTTCTGCCCTGAACTTATTTTCACTTTCTTGAGAAGTATAGTCAAACAAAAGATTTTCGGGAGTACTGTCGTCATTTTGTGCATATTTGAATGACCGATTGTTCAGCATGTTTCGACTCAAAATAAATGTCCAAAAGCCGTTTTCTCTAAATCTTTTCAGTTTTAAACCCGTGGCATAATTCCATTGGGTGGATACAGGGAGATTTTGCAAAGTATAAAGCCTTTCTTCCCTTTCTTCTTCTGTTTCATCTTCAGGAACATCAAAATTCAATGCAAAATCATCAATGGCTCCCACTCCAATAAATGTCAATTCAGTTTTTGCATTGAGTTTTGTCGTAGTTTTCAACTGAAAATCATTGAAAGTAGGCAAGAACGGAAGCTGGAGCTGTCTGAAAAGAAATTGAAGATAGGATCTTCTTGCAGAAAGGATATAAGTTGTTTTTTCCCCAATAGGACCTTCATTGGATAGGGTCAACTCACTCGCTCCCAATGTAAGTTGGGTGAACATTTTGTCTTTTCTTCCTTCTTTCAGTTGGAATTCAAAGAAAGAACTGAGGGAGTTCATTCTGTCTGCTGGAAATCCGCCGGTGATGACGTCTACATTCTTGATGAGGTTGACATTCAGGATTCCGACAGGACCTCCAGAAGAGCCCTGGGTAGAAAAGTGGTTGATAACCGGAACCTCAATTTCATCGATAAAGAACTTATTTTCGTTTGGGGCTCCGCCACGAATAATGATATCGTTTCTAAAACTTGCTGTGCTTGCCACTCCGGGGAGAGACTGGATTACCCTGCTGATATCCCTGTTTCCGCCAGGATACCTTTCGATTTCATTGGTATTAAGTCTTCTCACTGAAATGGGAGTCTCATCCGAACGGGTAAATTCAGCATCTACCGTCACCTCTGTCAGTTCAGAGGCTTCCTCTTTGAGGTCAAAATCAAGCCTTACCGCTCTGGCTAAAGTCACTTGAATTTCAAAAAATGTCTTTGCTCTGTATCCTATAAAACTCGCCCTGATATTATATAATCCGGCAGGTAAATCTGATAAGATATAATTTCCTTCTTCATCTGTCACTGTACCGAAATCAGTTCCCAAAACAACCACATTTGCAAAGGGAATCCCTTCGTTATTGACTGGGTTAAAAACTCGGCCTCTGACTTCCCCACCTTGGGCAAATAAATCTGAAAGCGTAAATGAAAGTAAGATAATTGTAAATAATAGTCTCATATGCTGGTATTAGTTTCAAAGTACTAATCTGTTTTTAGTCAAGATTGTTCAAATAATTTTAAAAAATTGATAAATGTTAAATTAACCCCCTTTTTCGAGATCTTCTTTTATCTTCCAAAGTCTCCACCACGGTGTTCCTGGAGAATCATGGTGCTCATAGTGGTAACCAAAAAAGTAACAGGATAGGAAAGCCCAAAAGTGGTTTTTTGATTGGCTTTTTGAATGATGCTTGTTGTCGGATTCTCCCATATGGGGCAGAAATGTTCCAAAATAAAAAAGTTGTAGGGTAGAAAGTACTGCAGGCATCATCCAAAATACCACCAGATTTTCCGTGGGAAGAAAAAGTTTTAAAACATTGAAAGTCACTGCCATCAAAAGTATCTGCCAGACAGATACATATTGTCTTATAAAACTCAAATACCAGATCAGGAATTTGCCGGAAGGATGATAGTCGGGATCTTTGTCCGTAGCTACGAACCGATGGTGTTCATGGTGTTTTGGAAATAGTCTCCAATAAAAATTATAGGAAAAAAGAATTGCGGAAATCCAGCCAATGCTATGATTTAGTTTTTTATTATCAGCCACGATCCCGTGCATTGCGTCATGGGCGGTAATAAAAAGTCCTGTATATAAGTGGGTTTGAATCAGTATGCCCAGATAAACCAATGGATTTGACCATGAAATATCCAAACTCAGGAGAAAATACAAGGAGATAAACCAAAAGGAAATAATGCATACCGCGATGATGACACCTGTATTCCCAATCAAATTTGATGATTTTTCTTTGTAATTCACGCGGTAAATTTAGGAAAGAAAGGCTTAAAAAGTTTCTATTCTCTCTTTTACTTGTTCCATGAGCCACATTGGGGTGGAAGTAGCTCCACATATTCCCACAGTTTCATTTTCGGTAAACCAATAAATATCTACTTGGTCGGGATTTGATACAAAGTAAGTATTGGGGTTTTTCTCCCTGCAAACATTGTAAAGGACTTTTCCATTAGATGATTTGGTTCCACTGACGAAAATAATCCTGTCGAATTTCTCAGCAAATATCCTTAATTCTTTGTCTCTGTTAGAAACCTGCCTGCAAATGGTGTCATTTGTATTTACCTCTATGCCGCTTTCTTTGAAAGCTTCGTTTATTTTATAAAAATTGTCTGTGCTTTTTGTAGTCTGACTGTATAAGGTCAGGTTTTTCGGTAACGACGGTAGATCAAGTTCATTGATATCCTGAAAAACCACTGCCTTGTTGTTGGTCTGCCCAAGAAGTCCTATGACTTCAGCATGGCCATGTTTGCCGTAGATATAGATCGTTTCGTCTTTGTCAAATGAGTTTTTGATGCGATTTTGAAGTTTCAGCACTACTGGACAGCTAGCATCGATCAATGTAAGGTTGTTGTTGATCGCAAGTTCATATGTAGAAGGTGGTTCACCATGCGCCCTTATCAATACCTTTTCATTAAAAAGAATTTTCAATTCATCATGATCTATGATTTTGAGTCCTTTTTTTGTCAGTCTATTTACTTCCTCATCATTGTGCACAATATCCCCCAAACAATATAAATAACCTTGTTCTTCAAGAACCTCCTCCGCCATTTCAATGGCATAGACGACTCCAAAACAAAAGCCTGAATGTTGGTCGATTTGTACTTTCAAGTTCATCATAGGTAAGTAACTTAGGACTTGGTAAATTGTTTTTAAGCTTTTATCCTCTTGAATCTATTGACTTGTTTTTTGCTTATATTAGATTAACTGAGATCAGTTGAAACCAAGTTTTGTTCCAAAGTAAGTGCTCAGCAACAGGGACAATTTTCTGCTGTTTGGAATCCTGATTCTCTCCTGGGTTATAGTCTCGGGAGGTAAGCTTTTGATTTTGTCGAACAGTTTTTGATAATAAAGATAAGCAACCTTTACTCCCATTTTGGCCCCTTTTGGCAATCTCCTGATACCGTCCAATGCCTCATCAAAATCTTTCTGAATATCCTCTTCAATAAGTTGTTTGGTCGATTTATCAAAAGAATTAAAGTCCACCCCAGGAAAATACACCCTTCCTCTTTCTTCAAAATCACTTTTGATGTCACGAAGGAAATTGACTTTTTGAAAAGCTGCACCCAGCTTACAGGCAGGTGATTTGAGGCTTTCATACATGCTGTTGTCTCCTTCACAAAAGACCTTCAGGCACATCAAACCAACTACTTCTGCTGAACCATAAATGTATTCATGGTACTTTGAATCATTGTAAGTTTTAAAGTCCAAGTCCATTTCCATACTCCTCAGGAAAGCTTCAATCAATTCTTTATCGATCTTATATTCATTTACAATTAATTGGAATGCATGCAATACGGGGTTTAGGCTTATTCTTTCATCGATTGCCTCGTAAGCATCACTTTTGAACCTGTCAAGGAGGGCTTTTTTGTCTTTGTCGTGAAATGTATCCACGATTTCATCAGCATACCGGACAAATCCATATACCGCATAAATAGGTAAATGAAATTTTTTATCCAATGTTTTGATACCCAATGTAAAGCTAGTGCTGTATCGTTGGGTAATCAATTTGCTGCATTCAAAAGTAGTTTTGTCAAAAAGGCTCCTCGCATTCATACCTATAATATAGCAATTAATTTACTAATTGTTTTCTTTGATAACTTCTTTTGCGACTACATGGCCCGAAATCAAACTTGGAGGGACTCCAGGTCCTGGAACAGTAAGCTGTCCTGTATAGTACATGTTTTTGACTTTTTTATTTTTTAGAGAAGGTTTCAAAATTGCAGTCTGGAATAGGGTGTTTGCCAGTCCATAAGCATTTCCTTTGAATGCATGGTAGTCTGATTTGAAATCACTATGCGCATATGAACGCTTGAAAATGACATGGCTCCGAATCTCCTGTCCTGTCAGCTTTTCAAGTCTGTCCATGACCATGTGGTAATATTTTTCCCTTACTTCCTCTCCATCTTCCAAGTCTGGTGCAAGTGGAATCAATATCACTAAGTTTTCCTGTCCCTTCGGTGCTACACTTGGATCTGTTTTGGAAGCAGCGGAAAGGTAAAAAAGTGGTTTTTCTGGCCATCTAGGATGAGTATAAATGGCGTCCGCATGCGGGCCCATTTGTTCGTCAAAAAAGAGGCAGTGATGAGTGACGTTTTCGATTTTCTTGTCCACGCCAAGGTAGAAGAGTAAGCTTGATGGTGCCATGACACGCTTATCCCAATAACCTTCATTATAGTTTCTATATTCTGGAGCCAACAAAACATTCTCCACATGATGATAATCTGCACCAGCTACCAGAATATCTGTTTCGATCTTTTCACCATTTTTCAAAACCACATTGCGGGCTATGCCATTGGTGACATTGATATGGTCTACCTCAGCGCCCAACCGGAATTTCACGCCTTTTTCTTCGGCCAAGCTGATCATGCCCTCCACTATTTTGAACATGCCTCCCATAGGATACCAAGTGCCCAAAGCAATGTCTGCATAATTCATCAGGCTGTAGAGTGCAGGAATATTGTCTGCAGTTCCTCCTAGAAAAAGAACCGGGAATTCCATTAATCTGATGATTTTCTCATGTTTGAAAAACTTTCTGACATGTTTGGACATTGACTGAAACACATCCATCCGAACTACATCTATCAGTAATTTGGGGTTGGTAAACTCGGTCAGATACCTGCTCGGTTTATAGACCAAATCCTCAATCCCCACTTTGTACTTGTATGCCGCCTGCTTCAGGAATTCATCCAGTTTTGGTCCCACACCCGGTTCCAATGACTCTAATAAGCCTTTGAATTCTTCCAGGTTTGCAGGGATTTCCATGAAATCGTTTTCCCCGAAGACGACGGTGTAGGATGGGCTGAGGCGCTTCAGATCATAATAATCAGAGACCTTTTTTCCAAAATATCCGAAGTAAGTTTCAAAGACATCCGGCATCCAATACCAGCTGGGACCCATATCAAAAACAAAACCCTCGGATTCGAACTGTCTCGCTCTTCCCCCGGGGGTATTATTTTTTTCTAAAATTGTCACTTGGTATCCGGCATTTGCCAGGTGTGTGGCAGCGGACAATCCGGCAAAACCCGAACCAATCACCACCACATTTTTCTTGTTTTTTGACATTAATTTCTATGTTTGTACATATGCAAGTCATCTTTTAGTAGTTTCCTCGCAATATGTATTCTGTTTTTAACTGTCCCGATCGGGATCTCCAATTTGTCTGCAATCTCATGGTATTTGAAACCTCTGAAGTGCATCATAAATGGTGTCTTATAGACATCTTCTAGGTTTCCGATTGCAACTTGGATGTCATCCATCGCGAAGTCTCCATAAGCTCCGTTCTCGACAAGAACATCACCTGAATTAAGATAATGCAAATTATCTGTTGTGTCAACAAAGGTACCTCTTCTTACCATTCTTTGGTAATTGGTAATGAAGGTATTCTTCATAATCGTGTAAAGCCATGCCTTGAGATTTGTTCCTTCTGTGAATTTATCCTTGTTGGTAAAAGCCTTTACCATGGTATCCTGCAGAAGATCGTTGGCATCATCTGTGTCCCTGGTCAACTTTAACGCAAAAGGCTTTAAAGAACTGGAAAGCTTCTGTAGCGAGTAACTGAATTCTAGAGTCGTCATGGCTTTTTATTTTTTGTTTAATCAAAGGTATAAAAACTTAAACAAATGTCAAGTATTTTGTCTAATAAAAAATAAAAAAGTTTAAACAAAAATTAAATGTAAATTTTCAAAAACCCCCATTATAACTATTAGTGGTATTTTATGAGTATAAAGGCAAAAAAAAAGGGGAGAATGGTAATTCTCTCCTTGTTTAATATTTTGTAAAATAAATGAAACTATTTTTCTTGAAGTGCCAAATCCATTTCCTCCATAAACTCTTTTAACTGTTTGGCATAATGCATCGCTCTGACATTTTTGGGGAAATCAAGGTCTTGACCGACTATTTGATAGCCCGACAAAATGATTTCCGAATTTTTAAACCTTTCTGAAATGCTGTAAATGTAATCCTGAACTTCTTCGCTGTTTGGTGAAGTGGTGATGACGGTCATCAAAAACTCAGGTTGATGAAGTCTATATACGATTTGAAGATCTTCATCAGGGGTATTTTGACCCAAATAAATCAATTTATGCCCTTTTAATTTGACAAGGTAGGCCGCAAAAAGTATTGATATTTCATGCCATTCACCTTCAGGCAAATACAGCAAAAACTTTTTGCCTCCTCCTTTATAGATTTGGCCATCTATAGCGACGATAAGTTTCTGCCGGATCAGGTTACTCATAAAGTGCTCTTGTGCAGGATTGATGGCACCTGTCTGCCATAACACTCCGATCTTTGACATAAAGGGATAGATAATATTGAGCATGGTTTGCTCAAAACCTATTTTCAAAATGTTTGTAGAAAGCACTTTTTCAAATCTCTCCTCATCCATCTCGATCATGCATAAGGTTAGAGCGTGGATTTGATCATCATGGGTAAGGGTTTTTTCAGTGAGTTTGACAACTTCCTCCCTCATTTCAGCTTCCGACATGTTGGCAATTTTGCTGATTTTATATCCGTTGTCATTTAACAAAGCCACATTGAGAATCAATTTGAGACTTGCATCATCATAAAACCTGATGTTGGTATCTGTCCGCATGGGCTGTAACAAATTGTAACGCTGTTCCCAAATACGCAAAGTGTGGGCTTTGATGCCCGACAGTTGTTCCAGATCTTTTATTGAATAAGTACTCACAGTTTTTTAGCGTTTAAAGTATTTTTTGGGTACTATAAATAAGCCGAATGAAACAGCATCATTTTTTTTATTGGTGGCATGATGTGCCTGATGTGCACGGAATATTCCAAGCAAAAAGCTGTTTTTTGGTCTTTCAAACCATTTTACTCTTCTATGGACAAGGACGTCATGAATGATAAAATACAACACACCATATAAACTGATTCCAACTCCTATCCAGAACCGGTAATCCAATCCATCCACTCCAATAAAGATCAGAAGGATCGCAATGCTCCCAAATAGTAATGAAAATAGGTCATTGAGCTCAAAGAATGATTTTGAAGGCTCATGGTGCGTTTTATGGATGTTCCAAAGTGGACCATGCATGATATATTTATGGATAAACCATCCTGAAAATTCCATTATAGCAAACCCGATCAATATAAATAATACAGCGTACATCAGTGTCATAACTCAAAGTAGATAAGAATGTTTATCGGCGATTTTTTTTTAACCTACAAAGGTCAATATGGCAAAAAACATCACCAAATTGATCAATAAATAGGAGGAAATTTTGTTTTCTTTGAGAAAATCAGATTTTCTATAAAGAAGCTGGATAATAAATGAAACCCCTAGCCAACCAAGATAATTGGACAATGGAATGATATTTCCTTCCCAAGACCAAAAATCCAGTTTGATCGCCACAGGTTCAATGAAGAAATCTATGGCCACCATCACAAGGGCAGCCAAGCATGCAGCCAGCCAATCATTTTTTATATTACTTGAAAATAAATTTCCTGTCAGATAAACAAGAAGCAGCCAGTTTACGCCAATGACTAAAGGCACTTCAAAAAGCTTAAATCCCAGGGTTTGACCATATTCATAATTCCCAAAAGGGAAACCGGTATGGATTCCCATTACTTCAGACCCATAGCCCAAGACCATAGCCAAAACTGCAAATAGTCCAAAAGATTTATTCCAACCGGAATGAAACAGGAGTAAGATGACAAGACTCAAAATCAAAGTAAATGGAGTCATCATTTGAAAATAGGATCTTACCATAGGAATAGACAATCCAATTATTCCTGAGATGTAAAAGGCGGAAATTATTCCTTTAAAAAGAGTGATTTTATTGTTTTGGATTTTTTTAATGGCCTCAATCACGGTTGGGTTTTCTGTTTTGTTGAGAAGGCTAGGGGACATAGTACCGAAATGATTTTGGATTATTCACGGGTGATTAACAACATGAACTTATATTTGTTGGTAAATGAATGATACAAAATTAAAGATAAATGTAAATAATTATGATCTTATACAATGTAACCGTCAATATAGAAAAAGAATCTGAGGCAGAATGGGTAGCTTGGATGAAAGAAACGCATATTCCGGACGTATTGGCCACAGGGATGTTTTTGGAAAACAGATTTTATAAAATCCTGCATGACAATGAGGATGGATCAACCAATTATTCTGTGCAATATTTCGCAGACTGTATGGAAAAAATACTGGAATACCAGATGACATTTGCGTCCAAACTTCAAGAGGATGTAAACGAGAAATTTAAAGATCGCTTTGTGGTATTCAGAACTTTGCTCGAAACAGTAGATTAGCTATGAACAATACTCTCAAATTGATTATTTCGATTGTTTTGCCTCAGGTTGCGGGAGGATTAGGTGCTTTGGTTACCATTTCTTCTGTTGGCAGTTGGTATCAGACGATCAACAAACCTTCCTTTACACCACCATCTTGGCTGTTTGGACCTGCGTGGACCACACTTTATTTGTTGATGGGAATTGCCATGTTTTTGATTTGGAAATCTGATCATTCCTTAAAGAAAACCGCACTTTGGCTTTTTGGGATCCAACTCTTTCTCAATGGAATCTGGTCTCCGGCTTTTTTCGGCTTGGAATCACCTATTTTGGGATTGGTGGTTATTGTACCACTTTGGGTGATGATTCTGGTCTGTATCAAGGTTTTCTTTCCGATCAATAAAGTTGCAGCCTATCTGATGATTCCTTACCTGATGTGGGTGAGTTTTGCGACAGCGCTAAACGCATCAATTTGGTATTTAAATTAAAAGCTATGCCTATAGAACAAGAAGCAAGAAAATTTCGCTGTCCATGGTGTCTTGGTTTTGAAGACTATGTGAAGTACCATGATGAGGAATGGGGAGTACCGGTTTTTGATGATCAAAAGCAATTCGAATTTTTGGTATTGGAAAGCGCACAGGCAGGATTGAGTTGGTCTACTATTTTGAAAAAGAGAGAGGGGTACAGAAAAGCTTTTGCTGAATTCGATTATAAAATAGTGGCAGATTTGCCCGATGGATATGTCCAGGAATTATTATTAGATACGGGCATCATTAGAAATGAGATGAAAATCCGTGCTGCCATCAACAATGCCAGAAGGTTTATGGAAATTCAGGCTTCCCACGGCAGTTTCAGAAATTATATTTGGGATTTTGTCAACGGGAAGCCAGTCCAAAACCAACTGAAATCTTTGTCCCAAGTGCCGGCCACAACTGTTGTTTCAGATAAACTTTCCAAAGATATGAAATCAAAAGGGTTCAAATTTTTGGGAAGCACCACATTATATGCTCATATGCAAGCCACAGGCTTGGTCAACGACCATTTGATAGACTGCTTTCGGTATGAGGAAGTCAAGGCTTTAGGAAAATAAAAAAGCCAAGCACAGGAAATATGCATGTGCTTGGCTTTTTCACTTTTCAAATTGAATTTGATTTCAGATAGAATTTTTTCAGTTTGGCTGTTTTACTTAATTGGAGTATATGCTTTACTGTAAGCAGACCAGATTTCATAGATAGGGTTTCCTGTTGAACTCATGCCACTGTGATGCCATTCGCCATCAATTACCTCATATTTAAATTCTAGACTTGCGCCGACCCGGCTGTCATCTCTTGAAAAAAACTCAATTTTTTCAATGTAGGTACCATTCTCAGCTGTATATGTTCCCCCTCCTGTCCCCATAAATTCTTTGGTTTCGGAGTTAAAAGCTACCCATTGGAATCTGCCTCCGCTGAGGATTTTGATAGTTCTCCTTGCGCCGGGAGTACTTCTTGATATTTCATTGTCCCTTTTTCTTCCCGTGATGACCCAATTATTGGTGAGGTCATCTTTTGAATCACTTATCTTTTCCCAGATTTCAACCAAGGCTTTCCCTTCCATTTCAGTAGAAATAACCATTTTCCCATCCACCATGTCTAAACTGAAATCAGTTCTTTGGCCTACGATTTCCGGTTTCATTGTGAAAAAATCCAGCATTTCTTGGTAAAGATTGTCTTTGAGACGGAATTGGCCCCCACCGGCACTCACAAATTTATTGGTAGCGACTTCCTTTGCACCAAAAGAAAAGTAGCCATCTTGGTAAATTTTGATGTATTCAGTATCCATCATGGCCTTGCCATTTTGATGGGTCATTTTCCAAGCTCCTTCCAGGTTTTGTGCGAAAATTAACCCGGATAAAAATAGGAGGGGTAGCAAGATCATTTTTTTCATGATGTGATTGTATTAGGT
Source organism: Aquiflexum gelatinilyticum (assembly GCF_024741135.1). Lineage (GTDB taxonomy): Bacteria > Bacteroidota > Bacteroidia > Cytophagales > Cyclobacteriaceae > Cognataquiflexum > Cognataquiflexum gelatinilyticum. Next base: position 35,796 of record NZ_JANSUY010000013.1, on the reverse strand, counting down.
TTAGACTTCCAAATTAGTATTTTTAACTTGCTTATGAAAACATTTATCCTAGGGCAAAGTAAAGAACAAGTACTTCAAATGATTCCTGAAAAGGGAATCAAATTGGTCCAATTGGGAGGTGAAAAAATTTGTGTGACAAGGAATGGTGAGGCTTTATTCGCATTTGAACCTTTTTGCCCCCACCGGATGGCTTCTTTGCTCCAAGGGACTATTGTAAGAAATGAAATTGTTTGCCCTCTGCATCAATATAGGTTTGATCTTCAGACAGGAGCTGTGCTTTCCGGTCAATGTCCTGATTTGAAAGTGTATAAGGTCGGATTAACTGACAGGGGACTTGAAATATGGATTTAAATTTTTTACTTAATATAATTTTGATCCGTTAGGGACATTTTTGTCTACAGATGCCAAAACAATCTGCCCGCTTCCATCATCAAATCCTGTTACCAATACCTCAGACATGAAATCTGCGATTTGTTTTGGAGGGAAGTTACATACACAAAGTACCTGTCTACCCAAAAGGTCTTCAGGCTTGTAATGGAATGTGATTTGAGCAGATGACTTCTTGATGCCTAGAGTTCCCAAATCTACCCAAATTTTGTAAGCAGGTTTCTTCGTTTTTGCAAATACCTCCGCTCTGATAATTGTACCTATTCGAAGGTCAATTCTTTGAAATTCGGTGAAGTCAATCGTTTGCATTGAATAAGATTTTTTCTATATTTGGAAACTTTCTTCTACTGAAGGGAGTTCTAAATCTACTCAAACCTCCATCATAAATGTTGCAAGTATCAAAAATTTCTTCAATGGGAATGAAAAAGCTTCAACTCACCTTATTTCTAGGAGTATTTGTGGGCTTTATTTCTTTTGCACAATCTGAAAGAGAAAGAAATTTTCCTGATTTGCCTAGGAACAACAATGAGTCAAGTACTCAATATGAAAGTTCTGAATCTTCCACTTTAGAACCGAGACAAGAAAATGCCCAGCGAAATAGTGCTAGCGCTATAAAAGAAAATAAGCCTGCTGCATCAACTACTCTGAAAAAGGAAAACCCATTATTCAAACAGGGCGGTGAGAAGGATGCTAAAAAGGAAGAGATTTCTACACTGTCATTTAACCTATTCCTTTACATTGTAGACAGATTCAAAGAAGATTAATGCAAATTTCAATATAAATGAAATAAAAAAGAGACTTTGTCAGTCTCTTTTTTTTTTGTCCTCATTTTTTTAATATTTTCATTTTTACAACAAAATCCCAAATGGAAATCCCCATTGTGACTGAGATATTGAGGGAATGTTTTGTTCCAAGCTGGGGGATTTCTATGACATGATCGGATAATTCAATGATTTCATCCTCTATGCCAAAAACCTCGTTCCCAAAGACAAAGGCATATTTTGAATCGGGATTGGGTTGAAATTCATGAAGCATGATACTTTGGTCTACCTGTTCCAGTGAACAAATAATGTAACCATTCTCCCTTAATTTTTGAATCGTGTTTTTTGTCGAATCAGAATATTCCCAATCTACCGATTCTGTTGCCCCAAGAGCGGTCTTTTGGATTTCTTTGTGGGGAGGTGTTCCGGTAATGCCGCTTAGGTATATTTTTTCCACGAGAAAAGCGTCGGCTGTTCTAAATGCAGACCCAACATTATTAAGGCTCCTCACATTATCCAATACGACTACAATCGGAGATTTTCCCACCCCTTTAAACTCCTCAACCGACAGGCGGTTGAGTTCTTCCATGTTTAATTTTCTCATGCGGTTTTGTTTCCCTTTTGATATCTTTTAATTTCAGCTTTTATTAATTTTCAAAAGTAACATAAAGAATCAAATCAGGGACTATATGGCCAAGGAGAGGGATAATGAAGTGAAAGAAACCCCTTTGATGAAACAATACAATGCCATCAAGGCGAAGCATCCCGGTGCTTTACTTCTTTTTAGAGTAGGGGATTTTTATGAAACTTTCGGGGAAGACGCCATCAAAGCAAGCAAGGTATTGGATATAGTTTTGACAAAAAGGGCAAACGGTGCAGCTTCACATATTGAATTGGCAGGTTTTCCGCACCATTCGCTCGACACCTATCTGCCCAAATTGGTCAGAGCAGGCAATAGAGTTGCAATCTGCGACCAGCTCGAAGATCCTAAAGACGTCAAAGGAATTGTCAAAAGAGGAGTGACCGAACTTGTTACTCCCGGGCTTTCTTTCAATGACAATGTTCTTGACAAAAGGAAAAACAATTACCTGGCTTCTGTTTATTTTGGAAAAGAAACCTTGGGGATATCTTTTTTGGACCTTTCCACAGGAGAGTTCATGTGCTCGGAAGGTTCGCAATCCTATATCGAAAAGCTTTTGCAAAGCTTTAGCCCATCTGAGGTGATTTATTCCAAAGCGGCAAGGGCAAAAGCCCAAGAAATCCTCAAAGACCAGTTTACAACCTTTCACTGTGAAGATTGGGTTTTTCAGTTGGATTATACCTATGATAAGCTGACAGAGCATTTTGGTACAGCCAATCTAAAGGGTTTTGGGATTGAAACGCTAGAGCATGGAATCATCTCGGCTGGTGCAATATTGTATTACCTAGAGGAGACAGAACACAAAGAGGTCAAACATATCTCTTCTATCTCGAGGATTGCCGAGGAAAAATATGTGTGGTTGGATAAGTTTACCATCCGCAACTTAGAGCTGGTCTACTCCCAACAGGATGGTGGTGTTCCGCTGATCAATATCCTAGACCAGACCATTACCCCAATGGGGTCACGGATGATGAAAAAATGGATGGTCTTGCCTCTTAAGGAAAAAGAGCCTATAGAAGAAAGACTGAAAGTGGTGGATTACTTTTTTGAATCCCCTGACTTGTCCGAGGGGATTTTAGGCCATCTGAAGCATATTGGAGATTTGGAAAGGCTCATTTCAAAAGTTGCCGTAGGGAGGATCAATCCCAGGGAAATGAATCAGTTGAAAAGAGCTTTGAAAAATACCCTGCCTATCAAAGAGATCCTGAAGGAATCCAAAAACAGTTCACTCAAAAAACTTTCAGATCAGATCAGTTCCTGTGAGTTTTTATTGGATAAAATTGAAAGGGAACTTCAGGAAGATGCACCAATGCTGATACATCAGGGCGGAATCATCAAGTCGGGTGTGGATGATGAGTTGGATGAATACAGGAATCTAGCCAATACCGGTAAAGATTATCTGGTGGCGCTTCAGCAAAGGGAAACCCAAAGGACAGGAATCTCTTCACTCAAAGTGGCTTTTAATAAGGTATTCGGATATTACTTAGAGGTTACCAACGCCCACAAAGACAAGGTTCCCCAAGAGTGGATCAGAAAGCAAACTTTGGTCAACGCCGAAAGATATATTACACCAGAACTGAAAGAATATGAAGAGAAAATATTGAATGCTGAAGACCGGATGTTGGCTATTGAGCAAAAGTATTTTCTGGCCCTTGTACTCGACGCTTCAGAATATGTCTCTCAGATCCAACAAAATGCAAGGATTCTTGCCACAGTAGACTGCTTGCTTTCATTCTCTGTTGTAGCCAAAAAAAACAATTATTGCAGACCCAAAATCGCAGAAACAGATTCGCTCGAAATCAAAGACGGAAGACATCCCGTAATAGAAAGGCAACTTCCTATAGGAGAAGAGTATGTCCCCAATGACATTTACCTAGACAATGAAAGCCAACAGATCATCATCATTACAGGTCCGAATATGGCAGGTAAATCCGCCTTACTCCGGCAGACAGCATTGATCGTATTGATGGCCCAGATGGGAAGCTTCGTTCCTGCATCCTATTCAAGGATAGGGATTATAGACAAAGTGTTTACCAGAGTAGGTGCTTCTGATAATTTGTCTAAGGGAGAATCAACTTTTATGGTTGAAATGACCGAAACGGCAAGTATTTTGAATAACCTATCCGATAGAAGTCTCGTATTGATGGATGAAATAGGCCGTGGGACTTCCACATATGATGGGATTTCCATAGCATGGTCGATCGTAGAGTTTTTGCATAATCACCCAAAGTTCCGTGCAAAAACCCTTTTCGCTACCCATTATCATGAATTGAATCAGTTGGCGGAGGACTTTCCAAAAATCAAAAACTTCAATGTGTCCGTCAAGGAAGTCGGAAACAAAGTCATCTTTATGCGCAAATTAAAGGAAGGTGGGAGCGAACATAGCTTTGGAATACACGTCGCCCAAATGGCAGGGATGCCAAATCCTATTGTTTTGAGAGCTTCTGAAATCATGGGACATTTGGAAAAGGACAAAGAGATGAATGCACCCAAGGATAGGATCAAAGACATGCCAAAAAGCAATTATCAATTGAGTCTATTCGACGCAGATCCCAAATTCAAAGAGGCTCAGGAAATGCTTTCGGCAATAGATATCAATACGATATCTCCTATAGAGGCTTTGATCAAACTGAATGAAATCAAGAAAAAATTAGGAAATTGAAACTTAATCGGAATTTTGTAAATTAAAGGTAAAATTTTAAACTGATAGCTTTTGCGTTTGGGTCTATGGATGTTTCATTGTTGGATGAATTAAGAAATCAGAATAAATTATCGGAATTTTTTTCCTATAAAAATGACAGAGAGTTTATTCCTCACCCCGATGAGAAAGAGTTGCTGAAAGATCTTGAAAAGATAAGCCTCAGTCTCGGAATGAAAGAGGGGATTATAATCGGTTGTTTTGACTACCGAGATATGAGTTTGCCTTTTTTCACAGAAAATATAGAACAAATCAGTGGGCATTCTGCTGATTTTTTGAGAGCTAATGGCCTTGCTGGAGTGATTTCTGCATTGCATCCGGGAGACGCAAAGGAACATGTAGCCTTCAATAACAGATTTTTGGAGGCATTTCAGAAGGCCAGTATCGTTGAGAAAAAGACTTTTGAATTGTCCTATACCCTCCGTTGGTTACATAAAATCACCAAAAAAGAAATCTGGTTTTTTACAAAAGCGAAACCTTACCTGATAGATATAAACGGAAACTTTATTTTTGACCTTCACATTGGGCTTCATATTACCAACAATGAACATTTGATTGGCTATGATTGGAGCTATTCTTATATCAAAGAAAACGGTGAAAAAGTAACCCATGAAAAAGCCAAAACTCCAAGCCCTGACCTTCTTCTTTCAAAAAAAGAAAAAGAAGTTTCTCTTTTATTATTGGAAGGATTGAATTCGCAAGAAATTGCAGACAGGATGTTTATTTCAAAAAATACAGTCTTTACCCACCGGAAAAAAATATTGAAAAAACTTGGTGCAAAGAATTCCAATGATTTAATGAAAATTCTTATCTCCAATAAAATTAAATAAATGCCTGATTATCAATTTTTGAGGTATGGGATGACAATGAAAATGAAATTTTTTAACGTACAGCTTTTGCTATTTTAGAAAACTGCTTTACATTTGCACTCACAAAAGACAAAGGCGTAAGGTTTTTGGTCGGTCAAGTAAGATAATGCGAGAGTAGCTCAGTTGGTAGAGCACGACCTTGCCAAGGTCGGGGTCGCGAGTTCGAATCTCGTCTCTCGCTCAAAAAGGCCCTTGTAGAAGGGCTTTGTTGTTTTCAGGAATTTCAAAATCTCTAATAAAGTTAGAGAATGCCGGGATGGTGGAACAGGTAGACACGCAAGACTTAAAATCTTGTGAGAGCAATCTCGTGCGGGTTCGATTCCCGCTCCTGGTACAGGCCCTGCCTTTTGGCAGGGCTTTTTTTGTTTTATACCAAATTGTTTAAATTATCATCTTTTTATTGACAACAATTTCAACAATACTATTAATTTTGGATTCAATCACGCGGAATTGTTTAAGATAAATCCTCCAAAATGTATTTGAGTGCCAACATAAAAATCTTGAGAAAAAGAAAATCCATCACCCAAGAGACGATGGCATCTTCTATTGGTATCAGCAGGTCCAAGCTTGCGGGATATGAGTTAAACATCAACCCTCCTTTGGAAACTTTGCTGCAAATTGCTGATTACCTTGGAGTTTCTGTTGATTTGCTTCTTAAGAAAAATCTCGAGGAACTTTCAGAATTCAAATTGAGGGAATTATTGGATACTGACCGTTTTTTAAAAGGTAAAAATCTTAGGATATTGGCTACAACTGTTGATGCTGAAGGGAAAGAATTGATAGAAGTAGTATCCCAAAAAGTAAAGGCGAGCTATCTCGCTGGATTTTCGGATCCTGAATTTATCGGTGATCTTCCTAGGTTTTCACTTCCGTTTTTGTCTCAGGATAAAAAATACAGGGTATTTCAGATTGATGGAGATTCAATGCTTCCAATTCCTGATGGAGCTTGGATAGTGTGTGAATATGTAGATGATTGGACCCGGATCAAAGACGGTGAAAAATATGTTATTTTGACAGATTCAGACGGCATCACTTTTAAAATCGTTTATAACAAAGTAAAGGAAAATGAAAAACTGTTACTTTGTTCTTCTAACCCCATTTTCAAACCTTTTGAGGTGGACCTCAGATCCATCAGGGAGGTTTGGAGGTTCCGGCTTATGATTGTGGACAAGGCATGATTTGGGATTTTGAGGCGTTTTTTTGCTTGATTACAAACTTCAAATGCCTAAGATTAATTCTACAATTTCAATTCTTTTTTAAATAAATTAGGGTTTTGTAAGACAAAATGGTTTTTAAATCGTTGTAAGTTTAAATTGTGGGAATGTTTATTGACTAGTGGACACAAACCTTTAAAGATCAGTAAATATGAGAGAATATGCGGTATTGGAGACTCCTCTTGGGAATGTAAGGGCAGAAGTTTGGGACGGATATCTCGTCAGTCTTAAATTTACTGAAGAAGATCCCACAAATGATTCTTTTGATGGGATATTGATGGATATTTGGATACAACTTGGGTTATACTTCCAAGGCAAACTCAAAACGTTCGATGTTCCCGTTGCTTTGGGAGGTACTGATTTCCAACATAAAGTATGGATGGAAGTAAACAAAATCCCATTTGGGCAAACAGTTTCTTATCAAAAGATTGCAATTAACCTTGGAAACCCCCAAGCAGTAAGGGCTGTAGGAACGGCTGTTGGTGCAAATCCTATTTTGATCATGTTGCCTTGCCACAGAATAGTTGGGCAATACGGGCAGTTAACAGGATATGCAGGCGGGATTTGGAGAAAATCCAAGTTGCTTGAGCTCGAGCAAAAAGACAAAATCGGAAAACAGGTTCAGCTTAATTTTTAGATTGGGAACAAAACGCTATCATTTATTTTATTTTGAAAATAGTGAATCTTAATAGCCTGATTGGGAAACCTATCAGGCTTTTCTTATTTTTATCCCGATTTAATTGAAAATTAGCTTTTTTCTCCTCCCTAGTCTATTTTAAAAATTTATGGTCCAAATCATTGATTATTCTCCTGACCTTCAGCCTCATTTTGAAAAAATCAATAAGGAATGGGTTGAAAAATATTTTTCCCTTGAACCATTTGATATTGAACAGCTTCTAAATCCTCAAGAAGTGATCTTGAATAAAGGCGGAGTGATCCTATTCGCAAAGGAAGGAGAGGAAATTATCGGAACTGTAGGTTTGTCAAAATCAGACGAGGGAATTTTTGAAATGGTGAAAATGGCCGTCATACCCAAAGCTCAAGGCAAAAAAGTAGGACAACTTCTTGCTTCCTCTATTTTAGAAAAAGCAAGGTCGATGGGCGCTAGAAAAGTGGTTCTCTACTCTAATTCCAAATTAGAGACGGCCTTGAATATTTACCGGAAGTTTGGATTCAGGGACATCACCCCCGAATGCGGAAAGTATGGAAGATGTGATGTCAAAATGGAAATAGATTTGTAATGGAAATAAATATCAGGAAAGGGACCATTGAGGAGGTAATAGCCCTCAGTAAGAAAGTGCCTGAATTTTTTCAGCCTTATACCGAAAAAACCTATGAAGAGAGGCTTTCAGATGTCCCTCATTTGATTTTGATTGCAACTGCTGGTAACAAACCTGTTGGATTTAAAGTAGGATACCGCCGGTATGGACATGATATATTTTACTCTTGGATGGGAGGAGTTTTGGATGAATACAGGAGAAAGGGCATCGCAACAAAATTAGCCGAAAGCCAAGAGGTTTGGGCAAAAACCAATGGATTTGTCAAAGTGACTTTCAAAACCAGAAACAGGCTTTCAAAAATGATCCATTTTGGACTCAATCGGGGATTTATGATTGTGGATTTGATCAAAAAAGGAGAGGTCAAAGACTACAGGATTGTGATGGAAAAAGTACTTTGAGTGAATAGACATTAGACGCTTCTAACCTTCCAACCTTCCAACCTTCGAACCTTCCAATCCAATTTTATAATCTTCCAATCTTCTAACCTTTCAATTTTCCAATCCCCCCTTCTGTCAATTTTTAGCATTCTACCTTTTTTACCCTACATTTGCAGACTTAAAATCAATTATTTACCCAGCGGTTCAATTACCCGCTTTATCAAAAATTATGAAAAATTCCAAAATAGAAGTATCGGAAGGAACAGCACTTCCTGTGATGGAAGCATTTTACACGATTCAGGGCGAAGGCACCTTTTCAGGTAGCCCATCCTACTTTATAAGGCTAGGAGGTTGTGATGTTGGATGTGTTTGGTGTGATGTCAAGGATTCCTGGGATGCAGCTAAATGGCCGCTTTGGTCCGTTGATTCCATCGTTTCTGAAGCAATGAAGTTTCCTTCACGGACTGTAGTGATTACCGGCGGTGAGCCTTTGATGTATAATTTATATCCATTGACTTATGCACTTAAAGAAAATGGATTTAGGATACATATAGAAACCTCAGGTGCCCATCCTTTTTCTGGGATTTTTGATTGGGTGTGTTTTTCTCCAAAAAAATTTAAAAAACCGCACCCAAGTATTTATGAAAAAGCGGATGAACTGAAAGTTATCGCCTATCATAATTCGGATTTTGCGTTTGCAGAAGAACATGCTTCCAAGGTAAAACCTAGCTGCCAAAAGCTTCTTCAGCCTGAGTGGAGCAAAAAAGAAAATATGACCGAAAAAGTGATTGATTACGTAAAATCAAATCCAAATTGGAAAATATCGCTACAAACACATAAATTTATGGATATCCCTTAGCCCATGAAGATAAGCCTGCTTAGTATAATCCTGTTTTTTTTCATCTCTTTCTCATTCGGTCAGGGCTATTCTATCATTGACAACAAGGCAATCAAAATGCATCAGGAGGGTGATGAATTGGTTCAAAAGCGGATGTATGATGAGGCAATTGAAAAATACAGAGCGTCCATTGAAAGGGAAGCGGGTTTTTTGGAATCATACATCAAATGGGGAAGAATCCTTTTGACCAAAGGGAAACCCCAAGAAGCGATTAAAGTCGCTGAAAGGGGAGAGGCTAGAGCAAAGCAGGCAAAAAACCAAATCAAAGGAGAATTCAAATGGCTCAAGGTGCATTGCTATTTGGCCATGGGCATGTTCGAGGAATCCCTTTTGGAATATAATGATGCGAATCCATTGTTAGAGCCCAGCTTCAAGCAACGCATTGATTATAGGGAGACTGAAAGTCAAATGAAATTTATCAGCCTGCAGCTTGAAAAGGCACTTTCTATTGAAAAGGAAAAATTGGACGAGCCCTTAAATGGATTTTCCCTCCAATATTTTCCTGTCCTTACAGCAGATAGCAAGAAAATTATTTTTGTAAAAAGAGACGGACTTAAAAATTTTGAACATGAGGATTTGTTTACCAGCAACTTTTCGGAGGAAGACCAACTATGGTCCCAGCCTGCAAGTATTTCCAGTGTCATCAATACCAATTACAATGAAGGAACCTGCACCATTTCTGCAGATGGCAAAATCCTGATATTTTCCTCCTGCGAGACTCCGGATTCTTTTGGGGATTGTGACCTTTATATTGCTTACAAGTTAAACGATGAGTGGCAAAGGCCTTCAAATATGGGAAAGGCCGTGAATTCAAGATTTTGGGATTCTCAACCCTCTTTATCAGCTGACGGAAGGATTCTTTTTTTCTCTTCAAACAGAAGGGGAGGGTTTGGCGGAAGAGACCTTTGGTATTCGCTTAGAATGCCAAATGGGGGATGGTCAGAAGCCAAAAATCTCGGCAGTCTTGTCAATACTCCAAAAGATGAAGTTTCTCCATTCATTTACTTCAACAATGAAATTTTGTTTTTTGCTTCAGACGGACATAGAGGGTTTGGAGGGCAGGATATATTTGTATCAAGGGTTGAGAATGGAGTCTTTACAAATCCTGAGAATCTAGGTTATCCCATAAATGACCACTTAGATCAGTTTTCCCTTTTTATTACCGCCCAGAGGGATTATGCTTACTATACCGAAAACACTTTCAATGAGACTATGGAGGAAAGGTCTTACCTCTACAAATTTAGATTTCCTGAAGAAATTTCATTAGGAGAAAATCTTATTGTTACCCAAGGAAAAGTGTTTAACAGTAAGACCGGAGATCCGGTAGATGCCAGACTTTCCCTCGTAAGCCTGAGCAACGACAGTACACTTTACGAATTCCGCTCTGATGGAAAAACCGGGGAATTTATGATGCTTTATCCGGATAAATCCTTTTCTGGACTTTATGTGGAAAAAGAGGGATACCTTCCAAAAATTTACAATGTAGATAGAGATAACCTCAAAAATCAGAAAGACCTGATGGTCTCACTCATACCCATTGGTTCAGGGGAAGAGTTTGTTTTCGAAAATATATTTTTTGACTTGGACAAAGATGACCTAAAGCAGGAGTCAGCAAGTTCTCTCAAGAGGTTATATAACTTTTTGATGGAAAACCCCAAAGTAGCAATCACCATCATCGGCCACACAGATAATCAGGGAAATCCAATGTATAATGAGAGCCTCAGCCTTCGAAGGGCTGAAAGTGTGAAGAAATTTTTGATGGAAAAAGGAATACCTGAAATCAGGGTAGCTACAGACGGAAAGGGAGATCGGGAACCAATACAACCTAATGACACACCCGAAAACAAGGCGCTAAACCGAAGGGTTACAATTTCTATAAAGTAATTTTAATTTAATGTTAATAAATCAAATTTGATGTATAGACATTATTTTTTAGAATCGTTCAATAATTAATAAAAATTCTGATATTTTATTTGTATTTGATATAATTCTCTGATTTAGTACATTTTTCAGTATATTATATTGATTTATTTGTAATTTTTTAGAATTTAGTTTTTATTATAATAATTATATATTTTTTTTTAAAAAGTCAATTTATATTCTATTTTATTATTTTTTTCATTTTAAATATGTGTAATATTTAAGTTTAAAAATTAAGTAACAAAGACCTCTTTAATTTGTAATTCAAAAAATATTGTTAACAAAAGTTAAAAATTATTTTATTTCGTTAACACACCGTTAACAGGTTCCTTTTTTTTATATCATGCGGATTTTCTAAAAATGGGAAAATAATATGTCCCCTTTTGTCTAAATACCAAATATTCTTAAATCATTGTTCCACTGCCATATATGTAAATTTTTTAAACGATTTTGGATTATCAGAGGTTAATGGATAAAATTGGAATATCGTTAAACCAAAAAAAACAATTTATGAAGAAAGTTTTACTTCTAGGACTAATGCTTCTTTTTGTAGGTGCGGCAGCATTTGCACAAGGGCGCGTTGTGACTGGAACGGTGACATCCGGTGAGGATCGTCTTCCGCTTCCAGGTGCTTCAGTCGTGGTGAAAGGTACTACAATCGGTGCAGCTACTGATTTAGATGGTAAATTCTCACTTAATGTACCAGAGGGCAGTAATGTCTTGGTATTTAGTTTTACGGGATTCGTTGACCAAGAGGTTTCTCTTGGAAACAGATCCCAAATCGTCGTTGAATTGCAACCAGACATTGCTAGTTTGGGAGAAGTGATCGTAACAGGTTACGGTGTTCAGCAAAAAAGAGAAGTTACAGGTGCTATTTCTTCTGTGAAAGGGGAATTGATCCAAAACTTGCCAATGCAGTCATTTGACAGGGCTTTGCAAGGTAGGGCTTCAGGTGTCCAGGTAAGATCTGCCAACGGTCTTCCGGGTGGCGCGGTGAATATCCGAATCCGTGGTGTAGGATCAATCAATGCCGGTAATGAGCCTTTGTTCATTGTGGATGGTGTTCAGTTGAATAACCAATCCAATGCCAACTTTACCCAATCCAACCCACTTGCATTCTTGAACCCAAATGACATCGAGTCAATGGAGATTTTGAAAGATGCTGCTTCTGCTGCCATCTATGGATCTCAGGCTGCAAATGGTGTTGTTATCATCACAACAAAAAGAGGTAAGCAGGGTAAAGCTAGATTTGAATTCAATGCTTTTGGAGGTTCTACACAGCCAATGAAATACCTGGATGTATTAGGTGGAGCTGAATGGTATGAAATGAGAAGAGAAGCTTACCAAAACTCCGGAAATACGCTTCCAGAGGCGAATACCCTAAACAACATGGGCCGTCTACCTGCTAACTGGCAGACATTAACTCCTGCTGATTTGGAAGCTATCGGTCAAGGTCTTCCGACATATGATTGGCAGAGAGAAGTGATGGGAACAGGAAAAATCCAGAATTATGAACTTTCTGTTTCAGGTGGTGATGACAAAACCACTTTCTTCTTGTCAGGATCATATAATTATCAAGAATCATCTTTCAAGCCTGTTGACTTTGAAAGAGGTACTGTAAGGGTGGCTTTGACTCATCAGGCAAATTCAAGATTGAATCTTGAAACAAGTCTTAACCTTTCCACTTTCCAGCAAAACATTCCTTTCGCTGTTGATGGTGCTTTCTTGGGTAACCCGGCTTTCTCCGCATCTGCGGTGTTGCCTCATAACCCAATTTACAATGAAGATGGATCCTTTAATACTTCAATTGGTGGAGTTTTAGGTCAAAATATTGTTTTGGTCAATGAATATAACTCAGGTCTTCAAAGAACCAACACCGTTGTAGGTAATATTGTCGCCAATTACAAAATATTGGACAATTTGGTATTCAGATCATTATTTGGTTTGGATTACAGATTGCTTCAAGGAGAATCCTACAGGGATCCTAGAACTCCAGATGGAGCAGGTGTAGTCGGTAGAGCTTCCGAGCAGTCAGACTGGAGAACAAGATTTATCACTACCCAGACTTTGAACTGGAACAAAACCTTTGGAAATGTACATAACGTATCCGGAATCTTCGGTTTGGAATATGTATCTGAAACAAGACAGGGTCTTTCAGGTGCTGGTATCGGTTTCCCTACTTTCCAGTTTAGAACAATCCAATCGGCAGCTACTCCTGAATCTATTACTGGATTTTGGACAGGTTACAAAAGAGCGGGTGCTTTCATTTCAGGAAGCTATGATTACAAGAAAAAATACTTGGCAACTGTAACTGCTAGATATGACGGTTCTTCAAGATTTGGAGCGAACAATCAATACGGTTTGTTCCCTTCTATCAGATTAGGCTGGAATATTGTGGAAGAAAGTTTCTTGCAAAACAGTGAAGTAGTATCAGATTTGAAGTTAAGAACTTCTTATGGTAAAACAGGGAACGACCAAATCGGAAACTTTGCCGCTAGAGGTCTATATGGCGGTGGAGGAAACTACGCCGGTCAGGCAGGTATTAGACCAACATCTCTTGCAAACCTTGATCTTGGATGGGAATCAAACGTAACATTCAACCTTGGTTTGGACTACGGTTTCTTGAGCAATAGGATTACAGGTTCATTGGACGTATTCGATAGAAGGACCAAAGACTTGTTGTTAGATCAGCCGATACTTTGGACAAACGGTTTTGGAACAATTGCCAACAATGTCGGAGAATTGCAGAATAAAGGTATCGAATTTGAAGTTTCTACCATAAACGTTGACAAAGGTGGTTTCAGATGGAATACTTCTTTCAATTTCACTTATATCAAAAATCAGATTGTCAGCTTATATGATGGATTAGAATTCCTTCCAGCTAACCCAGGCCTTGCAGTAGGACAGCCCGTAGGTAACCCTGCAAATGACGGTGTTGCTGCTCCAGGATCCTTCTTCTTGGCGACTTATGCGGGTGTCAATCCTGCTACGGGCCGTCCGATGTGGTATGATATCAATGGAAACATCACTTATTTACCATTGGCTGCTGACAGACAGTACCAAGGTTCGAACTTGGCTACCACCTTCGGAGGTTTGAACAATACCTTTAGATACAAAGGATTTGAACTTATTGCATTCTTCACGTATGAATATGGTGCAGTGGTTTCTGATGGTCAGTACAATTTCTTAAGAGAAAATGGTACCCGATTGACCCTTAATGCCTTGAGAGAAGTCAATGACAGAAGATGGACTACTCCGGGACAGATCACAGACATTCCAAGAAACTTGACCACCAATGCAGGAAATGAAGTGCGAGGTGCATCAAGAGGTACAGGTTCAGCCAATTTGTTGAAAGCTGATTTTATCAGGTTGTCTCAGTTAACTTTGGCTTATGAATTTAGCCCAACTTTGGTAAGAAATCTTGGATTGACAAGAGCAAGAATTTATGCACAGGGATTGAACCTTTGGACTTATGCAGACTATCCGGGATACGATCCTGAGTTCGTAGGTGCAGGTACAGGTCAGATTCCTTTGACTAAAAACTATACCATAGGTGTTCAAATCGGATTCTAAACATCTTAAGGAAATGAAAAACATGAAATTTATAAATAAAATTGTCTTATCCTTTGTCCTAGCAGGGTCATTCTTTATGACTTCTTGTGATGACTTGTTACAAGTTGATCCTAGACAATCAATAGACGCTAACGGAGCACTGAATACTCCTGATGCAGTAGGTGCTGCTCTCAATTCTGTTTATGCGAGATTGAGACCTGTTTCAAATTATGGTAGAGATTTGTTGGCGCTTTCTGATGCCTTAGCAGATGTTGGACAGACTACCTCCAACTCAGGCCGATTGATTGGGGAAAACAATAACCAACCAAACGCTCATTTTGGAAACTTAGGAAATTTTTGGGCCAACAGTTATTTTGCCATCAACGAAGCCAACCTGATCATCGATGGGCTTCCTAATGTTCAGGGTGCGTCAGCAGCGCAGTTGGCGAGATGGGAAGGCGAAGCCAAATTCTTAAGAGCTTTGTACTACTTTGATTTGATCAAGGTTTATTCCTACATCCCTACTGCTATTTATACACCGGGTGTTACCGATGAGGGAGGTATTCCATTGGTATTGGAAGGTGTAATTACTTCCGATGCAGCCTTGGCACGTCAGACTCCAAGGTCTACCATTGACCAGGTTTACACCCAGATTTATGCAGATTTGGAAGCTGCAAAAACTTTGTTGACCTCAAGAGGTACCTATTTTGCTTCTTCTGCAGCAGCATCTGCTTTACTTTCCAGAGTTGCATTGTACAGAGGTGATTGGGCAAAAGCTGCTGACGAAGCAACTACTGCCTTGGCAAGTAATGTCGGTACAGTATTAGGAGGACAAGCTTATGTAAATGGTTGGAGAGCAGAAGTAAATCCTGAGTCTATGTTTGAGGTGAGATTTGCAATTCCAGGTGAAGCTATCGGTGTAAATGAGTCACTTCAGACGTCTTATACCACTTTGCTTAGCTTGACTGCGAATAAAAACTCTCAGGGTGGTTGGGGTGATTTCATTCCAAATGCAACTGTAAGAGGTTTCTTTGGATTGACCCAATTGCAGATCGGTACACCTGCGAATGATAATAACAACTGGGATGTAACCAGAAATGATGATGTCAGAGCTTTCTTATATACCACAGGTAATACCGTAAGAGGTGCAGGCCGTCAGATCGAATGTATCAAATTTGCTTCTAAGAATGGATTTGCATACGGAGATAATGTGCCTGTAATCAGAAAATCTGAAATGCACCTAAACAGGGCTGAAGCTAACTACCACATTCCTGGTAATGAAGCAGCTGCTTTAACTGAATTGAATGCTTTCAAAGCGCTTAGAGGTTTGGCTCCTGTCACGCTTTCAGGTCAGGCATTATTGGACGAAATTCTTTTGGAGAGATTCAAGGAGTTTGCATTCGAAGGACACAGATGGTTTGATTTGAAAAGATATGGTAAGGATGTTATCAAAACCACTCCCGTTGTCAACCTAACTTTTGATGATTTCAAAATCCTTCCTCCAATTCCTCAAAGAGAAGTTGATGGTAACCCTAACTTGAACCAAAATAGAGGCTACTAAACTGAATTTAACATGAAAAAGATACTATCATTATTATCATTGGCCTTGGTTTTGGCATTCTCTTCTTGTATTGAGCAAAACTATCCAACATGGTCAGGTGCAGTTGTAGAATTCCAAGATGCAGTGGTGAGGACACCTCTAGCAGGGACATCAAATCCTGCATATCCAAGAATCACTGTAGCCAATACAGTGGGTACAGTGAACCTTCAGGTAAATCTTGTTGGTGCTCAAAGAACTTCAGATGAAACGATCGCATTTAAAATTGTTCCTGATGGTACTACGGCTGTTGCAGGAACCGATTTCTCTGTATCAGGTTCACTTGTAATCCCTGCAAATTCAAGCACTGCCAATGCAGTGGTCACCATCCTTAATACCGGTGCTATCGGTGGATCTGTTGACCTTTTGCTGGAATTGGATGGAAATGCGCAAATAGCTCCAAGTGAAAATTATAAAAGAGTGCAGTTAAGAATTACAAGACCTGCTGCACCTGATTCTTAATTTATTTGCTTAAAAGTTTAGATTAAAAGGCTGGGAAACCAGCCTTTTTTTTAATTTTGAATATGAGAAAAATTAGTTTAAAAATTGCAGTATTTGTGCTTTTGACAGGATTAGTCAATCCTGCTATTGCACAGTTGAAGTTATTGAAAGATGATGCCTCAGGCGGAAGGCCGGTCTTGACCAATCCTTATTCAGAAGTTAAAGGTTCTGCATATTTATTGGATTTCGAAATAGGAAGTATCATTTTTTCCGAACAAGATACAGCAGCTAACTTGACCATCGCTTTTAATTCTTATGACAATACCCTGGAACATAAAATGGATGGTCAGTTGATTGCGTATTATCCTGGGAAAATTTCGGGTTTTATCCTCAATACCGAATCATATCCAAGATTATTTAGATCAGGCTATTCCATACCCCAAGCCGGGGCAAATGTATTTGTTGAGATTTTGGTTGATGGAAAATATTCATTGATTGCCCATCATTACAAAACTATGGGAGATGATTTGACGGCTACTTATGGCTCCCAAAGAGCGAAGGCCTTTCAAACGATTGAAGAGTTATACATCGTAAAGGATGGGGAAACCACGCTCCTCAAAACCAAGTCCAAGTATTTGAAAGAAACTTTTGAGGAGGATACGGAAAAAGCAACAAGTTTGATAAGTGACTATTCGCTTGATCTCAAAGAAAAATCTGATGCCATAAGATTGATTCAATTATTAAACATTCAAGAATGATAAAAGCCCTTTCCTTTGGAAAGGGTTTCTTTTCTAATAGACTTTTGATTTGTCTATCCTTATACTTTTTATGTATTTTTGCACCTCATTAGAATCTGAGGATGGTACACGTTTGTAGAAAAGAACATTTCAACGCCGCACATAAGCTTTGGAATCCCAATTGGTCTGAAGAAAAAAACATTGCTGTATTTGGACCTTGCGCCAATGTAAATTGGCATGGTCATAATTTTGAGTTGATCGTCACTGTCAAAGGAATCCCCGATCCGGAAACAGGTTTCGTGGTGGATTTGAAGCAACTCAGTACCATCATCCGTACTTTGGTGATAGATAAAGTAGACCACAAAAACCTCAATATTGATGTGGATTTCATGCAGGGCAAAATGGCAAGTTGCGAAAACCTTGTCATGGAATTCTGGAAAATTCTCGAACCTGCCGTCAACAAAATCGTCTCTCAAGGAA
Source organism: Aquiflexum gelatinilyticum (assembly GCF_024741135.1). Taxonomy (GTDB): domain Bacteria; phylum Bacteroidota; class Bacteroidia; order Cytophagales; family Cyclobacteriaceae; genus Cognataquiflexum; species Cognataquiflexum gelatinilyticum. The sequence goes on along the minus strand of NZ_JANSUY010000013.1, from coordinate 17,945 downwards.
AATTATACAAACTCACGCTTTACGAAACCCCAAGGAATTTTGTAGAGTACTTTGGGGAATGATTATTCACCTCAGAGGACACCGAGGGCTCAGAGTTACGAGAGATTTAAGGTTTTATATTCAAGGAAGAATAAATGGAGATAAATTCTCTTACACAAAAGATTATCGGTGAATCTATTTATGTCCATAAAGAACTTGGCCCCGGATTATTGGAAAGTGCGTATCAAAAATGCCTTTTTCATAGGTTGAATTCAATTGGGTTGTCTATTGAAATAGAAAAACCATTACCTGTTTACTTTGACGGAATTTTTTTAGACTGTGGTTATCGTTTAGATCTAGTCGTCGAAAAGACTGTTGTTATCGAAATTAAAAGCATCAAAAAATTGAAAGAGATACATTTAGCTCAAATGTTAACATACCTCAAACTTGGAAAATATCCACTGGGTCTTCTAATTAACTTCAATGAAAAAAGGTTGGTTAATGGATTAAAAAGGGTTATTCTATGATCTTTAACTCATTACTCTCTTTTTATTTCTCATTTTCTCTGAGTTCTCAGTGCCCTCAGTGGTAAAAAACCATGAAATACTACATCATATCCGGTGAAAGATCTGGAGACCTCCATGCCTCCAACCTGATCTCTGCGATCAAATCCTTGGATCCTAATGCTAATTTCCGTGGTATGGGAGGGGATTACTCCAGAAATGAAGGGCTTTCACTTGCCGCACATTTTGATGAAGTGGCTGTGATGGGTTTTGTTGAAGTGCTATTGGGCTTCAGGAAAGTACTGAAATATCTTTCTTTGATCAAAAAAGACATTCTCAAATTCAAGCCTGATGTGTTGGTATTGGTGGATTATGGGGGTTTCAATATGAAAATGGCGGCTTTTGGAAAGGAAAACAAAATACCTGTCCATTATTATATCCCGCCGAAAGTCTGGGCTTGGAACCAGAAAAGAGCTTTTAAAATAAAAGAGTTTACCGATCAGGTGTATTCAATCCTTCCATTTGAACCTCCATTTTTTAAGAAATTTGAGATAAATGCTCATTACGTTGGTAATCCATTATTGGACGAAATTTCCAAATTTGAACCACATCCTTTTTTTCATCAAAAGAACAGTTTGAGTTATAGCCCCATCATTGCATTGTTGCCTGGAAGCAGAAAACAGGAACTCGCCAACATGATGCATGTCATGCTTCAGGTAGTCAAAAAGTTTCCGAATGCACAATTTGTGATTGCAGGAGTCGACAACCTTGACACAGCCTTATATGAACCTGCCATCAAAGCCGGTATCAAAGTCATCTACAATCAGACTTATGACCTGCTGCACCATGCTAATGCAGCCATTGTCACATCCGGAACAGCCACTTTGGAAACAGCTCTTTTCCGCGTTCCCCAAGTAGTCGTCTACAAAACCTCAGGTATAAGCTACGCCATTGCCAAAAGGTTGATCCGGGTGCCTTTTATTTCATTGGTCAACTTGATCGCTGACCGAAAGGTGGTGGCAGAACTGATCCAAAATGATTACAGCGTTGAAAACCTAAGTCAGGAACTGAACCTGATCCTTTCCAATATTTTTCACAAAGCCGAAATTTTGGATGGCTATACCGAAATCAAAGAAAAATTGGGGACCGATTCAGCTTCAGAAACCGCTGCTAAAATGATTTGCAGCAGCCTTGCGATTAGCCATTGAGGTTATTTGATTTACCATATAGACACATAGTTCACATCGATTTTTAGAGGGAGTTAATATAGGATTTAAGGCGCAAATTTAATTTTTGATATCAAGGAATGTTTTGCCAAGGACTATATGTCCTATATGAGCTACATGGTAATAATTTTTCAAAATACTGTTGGAATAATCAATGGACAACAGGATTTGAGGTTAATTTATTTTACCATATAGACACATAGTGCACATAGATTTTTTAGAGGGAATTAATATAGGATTTAAGGCGCCGATATAATTTGATATCAAGGAATGTTTTGCCAAGGACTATATGTCCTATATGAGCTACATGGTAATAATTTTTCAAAATACTGTTGGAATAATCAATGGACAACAGGATTTGAGGTTAATTTATTTTACCATATAGACACATAGTGCACATAGATTTTTTAGAGGGAATTAATATAGGATTTAAGGCGCCGATATAATTTGATATCAAGGAATGTTTTGCCAAGGACTATATGTCCTATATGAGCTACATGGTAATAATTTTTCAAAATACTGTTGGAATAATCAATGGACAACAGGATTTGAGGTTAATTTATTTTACCATATAGACACATAGTGCACATAGATTTTTTAGAGGGAATTAATATAGGATTTAAGGCGCCGATATAATTTGATATCAAGGAATGTTTGGCCAAGAACTATGTGTCCTATATGAGCTATATGGTAATAATTTTTCCACTTACTATCTTTTTTGTTTTGAATTTTAGAAATTAAGAAATTATTCAAAAATGACTCTTTAATTTAACCTCTGTCTAAATGGAAATGTCTAAAAAACAACTTGATAAGTTAAGCTACGATGTAATTGGGGCCGCTATTGAGGTTCATAGGATTTTGGGTCCCGGTTTGTTAGAAAAAGTGTATCAAAAATGTCTGGCTAGAGAGTTAACCCTAAGAGGTATTAAATTCAGAGAACAAGTCAAAATGCCTTTTGACTACAAAGGGGAGTTTGTGGATTTAGACCTTACCTTTGATTTCTATATTGAAGAGTCATTGGTACTTGAAATAAAAGCTGTACAAGAAGTCATTCCCCTCTTTCATGCCCAAACATTGGCATATATGAAACTGTTAAAAGCCCCTAAAGGCATCATCATAAATTTTAACGTGACCAATATTTTCCATCATGGTCAAAAGACTTTTGTAAATGAATATTTTGAAACCCTCATTGATGAATAATTAAAAAAAAACCGCAGAAGTCCTTTCGGTTTCTTATGCGGTTTTCTGAAACTGATCACTGAAAACTGATCAATCCATCAAGCAACCTGTAGTTTCTTAAACTTAGACTTGTCAAACTGCTCCTGTGCGTACTTGGCATCAATGACCAATTCCTTAATCGAGTCATCCGAAGGCAATTCATACATGGCATCGGTGATGATAGCCTCGCAGATAGACCTTAAGCCCCTTGCACCAAGGTTGTATTCCACAGCTTTCTCTACAATATAATCAATCCCGCTTTCCTCAAAAACCAGTTTGACACCTTCCATTTCTATCAGTTTTTTATACTGCTTGGTCAAGGCGTTTTTTGGTTCGGTCAGGATGCTCTTCAGCGTGTCTCTATCCAATGGATCCAAGTGGGTTACTACAGGAAGCCTTCCGATCAGTTCAGGTATCAGACCAAAAGATTTCAAATCCTGTGCAGTGACATATTGAAGGAGGTTGGCCCTGTCCACCTGTCTGCCTTCGACATATTTATTGAATCCCATGGGTTGTGTGTTCAGCCTCTTTGCAATGTGTCTTCCGATACCGTCAAATGCTCCACCGCAGATAAATAGGATGTTCTCCGTATTGACGGCAATCATTTTCTGGTCAGGATGCTTTCTGCCACCTTGTGGCGGCACATTTACCACCGTTCCTTCCAACAACTTCAACAAAGCTTGCTGCACACCTTCGCCACTCACATCACGGGTGATGGATGGATTGTCAGATTTCCTTGCGATTTTATCGATTTCATCAATGTAAACGATGCCTTTTTCCGCCGCTTCTACATTGTAATCAGCGGCTTGGAGCAGCCTTGTAAGGATACTTTCCACATCCTCACCCACATAGCCTGCTTCGGTAAGTACAGTGGCATCTGCGATACAGAAGGGCACTTCCAAGACTTTGGCTAATGTTTTGGCAAGATAGGTTTTACCTGTTCCCGTATCACCAACCATGATGATGTTGGATTTTTCGATCCTGATATCGTCATTTTCTTCCCCTTTTTGAAGCAACCTTTTGAAGTGGTTGTATACTGCGACGGTCAGTACTTTTTTAGCTTCATATTGACCGATCACATATTGGTTTAGAAATTCAGTAAGCTCCTTTGGTTTTTTGAGCTTGACCTTGGGAGTCTTGCCGGGTTTTTTGTTTTTATCTTCCTCGCCAAGAATCTGGTAAGCCTGGTCAATACAGAAATTGCAGATATGCGCCGAAATCCCGGAGACCATCAGGTCCACGTCTTTCTTGTTTCTTCCGCAAAATGAACAGGTAATTTGTGCCATTATTTAGTTTTTTTAATCAATACTTCATCAATTAAGCCATATTCTTTGGCTTCCGGTGCTTTCATCCAATAATCTCTATCAGAATCTCTTTCGATTTCTTCAAAAGTCTTACCTGAATGGTCCGCAAGAATCTGATAAAGTTCTTGCTTCATAGATAAAATCAACTTCAATGAAATCTCCATGTCCTTAGATTGTCCCTGCATGCCTCCGGATGGCTGATGGATCATCACCCTTGAATGTTGTAACGCTGATCTTTTGTCTTTGGCACCACCGGCGAGCAATACTGCCCCCATAGATGCTGCAATACCTGTACAAATAGTGGCCACATCAGGATTGATGTACTGCATGGTATCATAGATTCCAAGTCCGGCAGTTACGGATCCTCCGGGGCTGTTTACATAAAGCAACACGTCTTTTTTGGGATCGGTTGATTCCAAAAACAACAACTGTGCGGTGATGATATTGGCAATAAAATCATCCACCTGGGTACCCAAAAAGATGATTCTGTCCATGATCAATCTTGAAAACACATCAATTTCCCGGAAATTGGTAGGTCTTTCTTCGATTACTGACCTGGTCATGTTTTCTACAAAAGTGTTGTATTGGTCAAAAGCGTTACCGCTGATGCCCCTGCTGTGAACAGCGTATTTTCTGAATTCGTCTCTGTTGATCATAATTTCTGTTTTAGTCTTGTACAAAAATAAAAAAAGCCCTTAAAGAAGGACTTTTTGATAACGATTTTATCCAAAAATTAGTTTTCCAACAGCTCTTTGAATTTATCTATTTTGATGGTTTCTTCTTTCAGATTTCCTTTTTCTCTTACAAAATCAAGAACTTTCTCATTCTGTACTGAAGTCAACATCTGCATATAATTTTGTCCTTCATTGCCCTTAAGGTAATTATCTACAAACATATCCATGCTTGCTTCCATCTGCGAGCCGAGTCCTGAAGAAGCAAATTGCTCACGGATCATTTCTTTGGTTTTTTCGATAACATCTGCATGTTCTGCCTGTATGTTATTGTCTTTCGCAATTTTGTTAGAGATCAAAGTCCAGGTAAGTTGCTTGGCATAAATAGGATATTCTTTCTCTACCTGCTCGGTGGTCACTTTACCTTCATTTGCTCTGAACAACCACTCTTTCAGGAAATCTTCCGGCAAATCGATATTGGCTTTGGCTACAAGTTTATCTTTGATTTTTTCTTCTCCAAAAACACGTAGTTCTTTGTTGTAATTTTCTGAAAGTATTTCTTTCACTTTATTTCTCATCGCTTCCTCTGAATCCACCTGACCTTCGCCAAAAAGCTTATCGAAAAACTCCTGGTTGAGGTCTGCAGGTTCAGTCCTGTTGATGTTCTGAACAGTGAAAGTAAAATTTCCTTTGAGGTCAGCAGCTTCTTCCTCAGTGATACCAATCGTTGCTGCTAGGTTTTCTTTGATGGTTTTGGCCAAATCAAATGTTACCACGTCACCCTTTTTCAAGCCTACAAATTGCTTCAATGAACCGGCATCAACTGCAGAAAGCGGCATTGAAAAGGTTTTCTCAAAAGATCCATTTTCAGATTTCAAGTCACCGTAAAGGAAATCATTTTCCTGGCTGATCTCTGGATTGGTCATCTTTCCGTATTGGCTGCGAAGATTTTGGATTGCATCTTCTACTTCTTTGTTATCCATATCCATTTTGTAGGACACCGCGTCGACACCTTCAATGTCCACAGCAATATCTTCTACAAAACCTATCCGATACTTAAACTCAAATTCTTTTTGGGAATCCCAATCAATATTCGCCGCTTCTTCAATCACCGGAAGTGGATCTCCCAAAATCTTAAAAGTCTGTGCTTTCAGGTATTCATTAAGGGAAGATGTGAGGATTGAATTGATTTCATCCACAAGAACCGAAGTTCCATACATCTTTTTTACCATGGTGATAGGTGCTTTGCCAGGTCTAAAGCCTTTCATTGTGGCTTTTTTTGCATAATCCTTGATTTTCGCATCCACCTTTGGTTGATAATCTGCTTCATTTAGTTTAATTTTAACTGAAGCCTGATTTGCTGCGTGCTTGTCTAATGAGATTTCCAATTTGCTGTATTTTGGTGTGATTTGAATTTAAAAACCCCCAATCCCATTTCTTATTTCGAAGGCCTTGTTCAGGTTCGAAGCCGGAAAGTTGATTGAGGGTTAAGAAGCGTGCGGATAGAGGGACTCGAACCCCCATGCCTCGCGGCGCTAGATCCTAAGTCTAGTGCGTCTACCAATTTCGCCACATCCGCGATTTGTGGTTGCAAAGGTAATAAGTAAAATTAAACTTGCAAAAATTGGAATAAAATTCATTTCAAAATTTGTTAAATACCCTGCAAAACGGGTTGTTTTGATAAAAGAATTGCTTTAGCTTCGATAATATGATAGAAATAGACCTGGCAGAGGAAAGAAAGGAGATCCTAAAAAGATATAAAAAGCTTTTGAAAATGGCCAAACCGGTGTTGAAAACCGGTGATGCCAAGATCATCAAAAAAGCTTTTAACGTCTCTAATGATGCCCATAAGGAAATGCGCCGCAAATCCGGAGAGCCCTATATCTACCATCCTTTGGAAGTTGCGCTGATATGTGTGGAAGAAATCGGGTTGGGAACCACGAGTATAGTCGCGGCCCTGTTGCATGATGTCGTCGAGGATACCGATTGGGAATTGGAAGACATCGAAAGGGAATTTGGTGCCAAAGTTGCCCAGATTATTGATGGATTGACCAAAATATCCGGTGTATTCGAATACGGTTCTTCCCAACAAGCGGAGAATTTTAGGAAAATGCTGCTTACCCTTTCCGACGATGTGCGGGTGATTCTGATCAAATTGGCTGACAGGCTCAACAACATGCGGACTCTTGACAGCATGCCAAGACACAAGCAGCTGAAAATTGCCTCCGAAACCATGTACTTGTATGCGCCGCTAGCCCATAGATTGGGTTTGTACGCGATCAAATCAGAATTGGAAGACCTTTACCTGAAGTTTACAGATTCGGAAACTTATTTATTCATTGTCAACAAGATCAATGAAACAAGACTCTCTAGAAACAAATTCATCAAGAATTTTATCGGACCGATAGAAGAAGAGTTGCTTTCGCAAAGCTTCAATTTTACCATTAAGGGAAGGCCTAAGTCTGTTTTTTCGATTTATAACAAAATGAAATCACAGAATATACCTTTTGAAGAGGTATATGACCTTTTTGCTGTCAGGATCATCATTGATAGCGAGCTTGAAAATGAAAAAGCAGACTGTTGGCAGGTGTATTCCGTGGTGACAGATTTTTACAGACCCAATCCCGACAGGCTAAGAGACTGGATCAGCACCCCGAGGGCCAACGGTTATGAGTCGCTACATACCACGGTCATGAGTCAGACCGGCCAATGGGTGGAAGTTCAGATCAGAACGGTAAGAATGGATGACATCGCCGAAAGGGGATATGCCGCCCATTGGAAATATAAAGAGAAGGATACTTCCCAAAATAAAGGTACAGGATTGGACGAGTGGATTACCCAAGTCAGGACTTTGTTGGAATCAAATGACGGTTCGGCAATAGAGTTTATGGATGATTTTCGTGGCAACCTTTTCCATGATGAGGTTTTTGTATTTACTCCTAAAGGGGAATTGAAAGTACTTCCCAACGGCGCCACAGCCTTGGATTTTGCTTTTGAGATTCACTCTGAAGTCGGGGCAAAATGTATAGGAGCCAAAGTCAATCAAAAATTGGTTTCCATCAACCACAAGCTCAAAAACGGTGATCAGGTAGAAATCCTCACTTCAAACAAACAGAAACCTACCGAAGATTGGCTCAACTCGGTAGTAACATCACGGGCCAAAGCCAAAATCAAAGATGCTCTCCGTGAAGAAAAAAAATCCACCATCATGGATGGGAAAGAAATCGTCCAAAGGAAATTGCGCCAGATGAAAATGGATTTCAATTCGGAAGTGGTAGAGCAGCTGAGGGCTTATTTTGAGACTAAAACCCCAAATGAATTTTATTACAAAGTAGGTAAGGGCATCATTGATGCCACTTCAATCAAAAGCTTTAAGGAATTTAAAGAACAGAAAAAACAAAAAGGCAAAGCTTCATTTGAAAAAGTAAAAGACGAATCCACTTTCACCAAAGAGATCAAAAATCTCAAAGGACCTGATCATGACCAACTATTGATCGGGGAAGACATGGATTTGGTAGATTATATCCTTGCCAAATGTTGTAATCCCATCCCCGGAGATGATGTTTTCGGTTTTGTGACGATCAATGAAGGAATCAAAATCCACAGAACTTCCTGTCCCAATGCCTTAGAACTGCTTTCCAACCACGGAAATAGGGTGATCAAGGCCCGTTGGACCAGCCAACAGCAGATCGCATTTTTGGCGGGACTAAAGATCGTCGGAACCGACAGGGTAGGGCTGATCAATGATGTCACAAGGGTAATCTCCAATGAACTGAAAGTCAACATGAGATCCATTACCGTAGATTCTGACAGCGGGATATTTGAAGGATCGATCAAGCTTTATGTCCATAGCACACAACACCTCGAAAAACTCATGTCCAACCTATCCAAAGTCGAAGGAATCCTTAAAGTGACAAGGTTTGATTGAAAAATGGGCCGTCAGAATTTGAATTTTGTTAGAGTACAATTGATTAGATGCCTTGAAATGCCAGGTTTTCATTTGCCCAAATAACCAATGATTCGTTAATGACTTTTTTGGACTCAGGTATTCAGCTCTTTATTTTGGAAAAGAATGTTTTAAAAATTGCCATTCCAAATATATAGACTATCCCTACATAGGAACACAGTTGAATCCAATTATTTTTTTCTGGGAAAATAACTACCGTTCCAATGATTCCTATTGCAATGAAAAAGAGTGCTGTAAAAGTGAGGAGTCTATATTCTTTCGTTTGGCTTGGGTAGGGGTATTTCCATGGTAAAATGGGGAGGATGCAAAGGATTAATAGCAGAACCAAGTTTGCCATAGGCGAAAAGTCAAACACAAAATAGAGGTAAAACGCTACAAAATTCCACAAAATAGGAAATCCTTCAAAATAAAGATCTTCGGTAACATAGGTCGTTTTTCCATAATAAAAACAGGATACCAAAAGGATCGCAGATACTCCCAGCAGTTTGAATTCTTCAGGTAATAAACCTGCCTCATGAATAAAATATGCTGGAATGATGGCATAGTTTGCAAAATCAATGACATGGTCAATTGAGTCGCCTTTGAAATTGGGCAATACCTCGGAAACTTTAGCCGCACGGGCTAGCGTACCGTCAATGGCGTCTACCAAAAAAGCGACCGTAAGCCAGACGAATACCTGAGCAAAATCTTGACTTTGGATGGCCAAAATTGCCAAAAACCCAAAAACCATTCCCGATGCTGTAAAGGCATGTACAGACCATGCAAGGACGTACTGAAAAGGGCTGAATTTTTTCACAACAAATTTGTCAAAAGGATGGCCATAATTAAGCAACTAGGCTTCTGGGACAAATTTATTCTTTTTATTTAAAATGATGAGGTTTGAAATTTGAGGTTTAAAGATGAAGTGTTGACTTATTGATTTGTTTGTTGGATTAAATACGACTCAATTTCATCTGATTGAAAGAAGTGTCAGTGAAAAAGTAAGTTGAAATCTTTAAGTGATTATATTGGCATTCCTTAATTCACCAATAAAATTTATTCCCCAATTTAGTGTTTGACCTAGGGCGTCAATTTAATGTTGGGAGCTACTAACTCTGTATCTAGATCAAGTATTATAATATTTAATCAGCCTATAAAAACCATGAAAAAATTCTACCCTACACTTTTTTTGATAGGCGTTTTAATCATATTCGGAATGTATTTGTATTGGTTTACCAAAGCTGAGGTTTTTTGGTATGGCTATGTATCCATGATGGTTTTTTATGCTTTGATTTTTTACTATGGGACCCATGTTGCCCAAAAAAAGGAATCAAAAGCAGACATGATGTTGGCGGGGCGTGGTTTGCCTTTAGGGATTGCGATTTTCACAATGAGTGCAACTTGGGTTGGAGGAGGCTATATCAATGGTTCTGCGGAATATGCCTACGGAGATGGTTTGGTATGGGTGCAGGCACCTTGGGGATATGCTTTGAGTTTGATGTTGGGAGGGTTGATTTTTGCAAGGAAAATGCGGCGTCACCGTTTCAAAACCATGCTAGATCCTTTGGCCCAGCGATTTGGCAAACAAATGGGAGCAGTGCTTTTTTTGCCTGCATTGGCCGGTGAAATATTTTGGACCGCAGCCATTTTGGTGGCACTCGGCACGACATTTTCTACCGTTTTAGGTATTGATACCCAAACGTCTATCATCATATCAGCAGTTGTAACCATTGCCTACACGGCTATTGGAGGACTTTTGGCAGTTGCATTGACGGATATTATTCAGATGTCAATTTTGTTGATTGGCTTGGCGATAGTTGTTCCTTTTGCACTTTCTGAGGTCGGGGGATGGGATGTGGCTTGGACAAATTATAAAACCATGAAAGGTGGAGCGGCTACCTTATTCCCCAGCAGAGAAGCCTTGGGGAGTTATTATTGGTATTGGTGGGATTATGCGCTTTTGCTCATCTTTGGAGGTATTCCTTGGCAGGTTTATTTTCAACGGGTATTGGCATCAAAAGACGAACAAATAGCCGTTCGCCTTTCAATTTTCGCAGGTGTAGTCTGTCTGATAGCTGCAGTCCCGGCTGTAATGATTGGCATAATAGGAAGCAATGTGACCGATTGGACGGATTTTGGGGCAAAAGCCAATTTAGAAAACAATTCCATGATTTTGCCCTACGTCATTCGCTACCTTACACCTACTGTGGTGGCAACGATCGGACTTGGAGCAATTGCTGCTGCGGTGATGTCCTCGATTGATTCATCCATTTTATCAGCCTCTTCCCTAGCAAGTTGGAACGTGTATCGGCCTTTGGTGAAACCAAATATCACGACCGAAAATCTAAATAAAGTCATCAAAACTTCGATTTGGGTTATTGGCATTGCGGCGACTTTGATTGCACTAAACGTGACAAGTGTTTATTCCCTTTGGGTATTGTGCAGCGATTTTGTGTATTGCCTGCTCTTTCCGCAGTTAGTGACAGCGCTTTTTGACAAAAAAGCCAATAAAATCGGCTCAATTGCAGGTTTTGCAGTTGGCGTGATTTTGAGATTTGGAGGGGGCGAAGCTTCATTGGGTTTGCCGATCTTAATTGACTATCTGATGATTGAGGATGGAAAGGTCTTGTTTCCGTTCCGTACTTTGGCAATGCTCAGTAGTTTGTTAACCATCATCGTTGTATCCAGGCTAACTCAGAAATGGGATACTGCCAAAGTATTGGTGAAAGGAGAAGAGTAGGAGTGGAAAAGGATAACAGACAAAATTAGCAATTTCATCTTTTCTGCTTGCTGGTGGTAATGAAGACGGATTATCTAAATATGGTATTCAGAATAATTCACCACTTGATCCCAACCTGTAAAATTCCCTTTTCTTAAGAACATTCATGCTTTTTTTTGGCAATCCTTCACCCCTTTTGATCTCTTTGATAAAATCTTGATGAACAAACTTTCAAAACGCCATCAAGCACTAGAATTTTTCCCAATAAAAGGAATTTTCAAGGAGATGAGGTTTGATTAAAAGGATTTCTATCTTGCTTATTCGAATCTTTTCTAAATAAGATAAGTTATATTTGCAAAAACCTAAAATTCATGGCCTTAAATCAGACCCTTTTCGATGAGGTAAAGAAAATATTTACAGCCTACCTGGAAAATAAAAAGCTTAGAAAAACCCCCGAGCGTTATGCTATTTTGGAAGAAATCTATGGACGCGGAGGGCACTTTGATGTAGAGTCACTCTACATCAGCATGAAAAACAAAAATTACAGGGTGAGCAGAGCGACTGTTTACAATACTTTGGACTTATTGGAAGAGTGCGACTTGGTGACCAAACATCAGTTTGGAAAAAACATTGCCCAATTCGAAAAATCATACGGATACAAGCAGCACGACCATTTGATTTGCATCGAATGCAACAAAGTACTTGAGTTTTGCGATCCTAGGATACAAAACATACAGAATACAGTGAGCGAGATTTTGAATTTCAAAGTTCTTCACCATTCATTGATTCTATATGGAACTTGCCTTAAAGAAAACTGCGAAAATAAAGCAATGATATGAAGCTTAATTATAGGATTGAAAAAGAAAAGAATGCCCATCTTCTGTTTGTAACAGGTGACCTTATCGGAGACGAAGTTGGGCCAAAGCTTGTGGAAATGGTGTCCGATGCAGTCAACGATAAAATCAGATTTTTTGTGGTAGACCTTAGCGAAGTAAGGTATATCAGTTCGAGCGGCATTGGATTACTGATCACCATGCTGACCAAAATGAGGAATTCAGGTGGAGAGGTGTTTCTTACGGCACCTTCTGAACACGTTCAAAAACTGCTCATCATCACCAAGTTGAACAATATCTTTACCGTCTACCCTAGCATTGCTGAGGCCAAGCAAGCGATATCCTAAACTTGAATTTTGTAATATCTAGAGAAAAAGGATTGAGTTATTTGGTAATTTTTAGGGATATGACAAACTTCACGGCCGAATTGATTTAAAAATACTAGATACAAAATATTAAAATGAAAATGGATGTTCTTTTAGGCCTGCAATGGGGAGATGAGGGAAAAGGTAAGGTAGTGGATGTATTGGCTCCGCAATATGACGTGGTCGCCAGATTTCAAGGCGGTCCCAATGCCGGACATACTTTGGAATTTGATGGCATCAAGCATGTCCTTCATCAGATTCCTTCAGGTATTTTTAGGGAGAATATCCTCAATATTATCGGAAATGGAGTGGTATTGGACCCTGTAGTCTTGAGAAAGGAAATCGAAGGACTTCACAAATTCAATATTGCTTTTAAGAAAAACCTTTTCATTTCTAAAAAAGCAACTATCATCATTCCAACGCATAAGCTGTTAGATGCCGCTTATGAGAAATCCAAAGGAGACAAAAAAATCGGATCTACCCTTAAAGGTATTGGACCCACCTATCAGGATAAAATCGGAAGAGTTGCATTAAGGGTTGGAGATATTTTGGCTCCTGATTTTGAGGAGAAATACAACACACTTGTTGAAAAGCATAAGACAATCCTCTCCTTCTATGATTTTGATATCAGCCAATTGGCAGAACTTGAAAAGACCTTTTTTGATGCCGTTGCTTTTTTCAGAACGCTCAACCTCGTTGACAGTGAATATGAAGTCAACGATTACCTTGCTTCAGGCAAGAAAGTTTTGGCCGAAGGTGCACAGGGGTCTTTGTTGGACATAGACTTTGGAAGTTATCCTTTCGTCACCTCAAGCAGTACCATGGTCGCAGGGGCCTGCACGGGACTTGGTGTATCTCCTTCCAAAATCGGTGATGTCTTCGGGATATTCAAAGCCTATTGTACTAGAGTGGGCAGCGGACCTTTTCCTACCGAACTCCATGATGCCACCGGCGAGGCCATGCGTAAAGAAGGAAATGAATTTGGTTCAACCACAGGCCGTCCAAGAAGATGTGGTTGGATAGATTTGCCTGCATTGAAATATTCCATCATGATCAATGGGGTAACCCAACTATTTATGATGAAGGCGGACGTGCTCAATATCTTTGAGGAAATAAAAATCTGTACCCATTATGAATTGCCTGATGGATCCAAGGTTGATAGACTTACTTATGAATTGAATGATGATGAGGTAAAGCCGGTTTATAAAACTGTTCCGGGATGGTTTACTTCTCTGGCAGAGGTCAATGAATATGAAAAATTCCCTAAGGAATTGAGAGACTATGTAGACTTTCTCGAAAAGGAACTTGGGGTTCCGATCAAAATGGTCTCAGTGGGCCCAGATCGAAAGCAGACAATTCTCAGATAACATATAAAATAAGGCTTCTGAAAAGGAAGCCTTTTTATTTTTTAAGAGTTTCTGTACTTTACATGACCAAAAATGAAACTCAATATAGATTTCTCATGAAATTGAAAAATCCTGACCCATTAATACCACAGCCAATCTATTTTTTTTTATCAATTATTTTTTTGTTTTCCTTTTTAATAGAAGGCAAAGCACAGGTTGGTTTTCCCTATTGTGAGAAGTTTACGGATAATTCAACGCAATCTGCCACGGTCTTTGGAGGAAATGCAAGGATTGTGAATGGTGCGCTCAGACTAACAGATGCTGTCAATGAGCAAAATGGATACATATATATAGATATTCCTTTTTCCTCGACCTACGGAATCAAAGCAGAATTCGAATATTTCAGCTATGGTGGCAATGGTGCAGATGGAATAGTGGCATTTTTATTTGATGCCGACACCCCTGTATTCAATACAGGAGGATTTGGTGGATCCCTCGGTTATGCACAGCGCGGTAACCAAGTCGGTTTATCAAGGGCATATCTGGGAATCGGATTTGATGAATACGGAAACTTTGGAACTACCCAAGAAGGAAAAATTGGTGGTTTTGCCGGGATTGGTGAATCCTTGGTGCCAAACTCTATAGTAATCAGAGGTCCTGGAAATGGTCTTTCTGGATATAATTTTATTGTAGGGCGTAAAACCATGGAGCCCGGTAATGATGGACTTAGAGCTTCTGACCAGTTTCCCATCAGTTCAGGAGGCCCAGGAACCAACAGGGTGACTGACCCCAACCTTCCGGGATACCGGAAAGTCTTTTTGGATTTGCAGCCCGATCCATTTGGAGAGGGATATTTTTTGACAGTAAAGATGCTGGTTTCCACTGAGGCAAATAATCCAAGGATGGTCACTATTTTCGATAGACCTTACAACTTCCCCGCTCCTAAAAATCTAAAGATAGGATTTACTGCTTCTACAGGTGGATTGAACAATATCCATGAAATCAGAAATCTTATTGTGGAGGTTTCCAATGAGGATGGTCTTTCGAATCCTGAGGGAGTAGACATTGATGACAAAGCCTCTTGCGAAGGCCAAGAAAACACTTATGAAATAACTCCCGCCGAGGCTACACTTCCAAATGAAAATTCAAGCATAAGGTGTTTGCAGTTTTATGGTTCGCTTGAGGATATTCAGGCAGAGGAGGGAGACATTTGTTCTCAGGCTAGGTGCAGACCCGAAAATCGGGTTTTGGTACTTCCCCAAGGAACTTTCCGTGCCTCTGACACTGGCGGGGAGTTTACTTTCTTTCCAAATACTGGATTCACAGACCAGACTGTTCAGGTATATTATACGATTACTGATAATTATGGGAAAACATCCTCAGGGAATTACATCAAGCTTTTAATCAAAGAATCTCCTGAACCAGTCAGCATCTTAGCCCAAGGCCTTGACAGCACCATAGATGAATTAAGGCGGTGTGAAGGGGATCCTATAATATTAAGGGCAGTTGGTGATGAAGTATATGTAAAACATGAATGGTTCAGGGATGACATATTGATTCCTGATTCTGATGTTTCAGAGATTCAAGCCATCTTACCGGGTGTGTATAAAGTTATTGCTTACAATTCAAAGAGCTGTCCGACCGAATCTTCAGTCTTTACCTTGATAAATCCTCCTTTACCAAGTTTGGTGATTAGCGATACTGTGGTTGGATGTGAACCCGGTATGTCCCTTGATGTCCGTGAATTCATTCCGGGTTATGATGAGGTGAGTTATGATTACCAATTAGAAACCCCCGGTGGGGAATTGATAGAAAATGAGGGTATGAGTAATATATCTTCATCCGGAAATTTTCTCCTAAGAATTAAGCACAAGGATTTGGATTGTTGGTCAGAGCCAAAAGCATTTGAAATAATCATAGTAACTCAATCCCTTCAGGCAAATTTTGACTTCGAAGTTCAGGGAACTGGTATCAAAGGAGATGAAGATGGAGGGATTTTTCCTGATGATACCATTCAGTTTACTGATCTTTCGCCGGATGATGTGGTGACTTGGTCATGGGATTTTGGAGATGGAACAGGTTCAACAGATCAGAATCCAATACATATACATGGGAAAAAAGGAGTTTTTCAGATAGTGTTGACCATTACTGATGAATTGGGCTGTGTTGCCGAGTTTGCCAAGGAGCTTTCAATCACCAAAAGTTACAGAGTAATGTTTCCTACCGGATTTACGCCCACCTTAGAGGAGAACCGATTTTTTAGGCCCAAAGTTAGGGGAATTGCGCAAATGGAAATTTTGGTTTTTAACCTTTGGGGCAATATGCTGTTTAGAACTAATGATTTGAAAACAGAAGGTTGGGATGGTAAAGTCAATGGGGAATTGATGCCGGGGGGAAATTATGTATACAGGGTCAAAATGGTAACCATTGACGGGGAATCAGTGGAGCAGAGCGGTAGATTTTTATTGATTAGGTAAAATGGGAAAGTACTTGATCTTTTTGATAGTCATAATGGCTTTTGGCAATGCCAAGGCGCAGGATACCCAGTTTTCCCAGTTTTATGCTTCACCATTATTTCTCAATCCTGCCTTTGCCGGCAGTTCCGAAATAACTCGTGTAGGTTTCAACTTTAGAAACCAATGGCCGGCTTTGGACCAGACTTTTGTGGCGTTTTCTGCCTATGCAGACCATTTTATAGAAAGTAAAAACAGTGGCATAGGGATTATTGTAAATGGCACCAGGGAAAGCCTTGCCAATCTCCAAAACACAGAATTGGGATTGCTTTATTCTTACAGGTTGAGGCTTGGGTCATCTAGTTTTTTGCACATGGGAATTCAGGGAAGTTACGCTACCCGCTCAGCAAGTTTTGATGAAGTGGTCTTAAGCACACAACTAGACATCAGCAAGGGAGTAGTCTTACCTGGTGCAGGAGTGGCGATTCCGGACGCAAGACAAAGAAGTTTTGCGGATTTGCATACAGGTCTTTTTTACTATAATGAAAGGTTTTGGTTGGGAGTATCGGGTCATCACCTCACCCGGCCAAATATTTCTTACTTGGATTTAGATAAAGACATTTTGCCGATCAGGTACTCTGCCCATGGAGGAATTAAGTTTGATTTAACACCTGGTGCCATCAATGATTACTTCAACAATACCCAACAGGAGCGGACATTATCTTTGGCATTTAATTACAAAAGACAAGGTTTATATGACCAATTGGATTTTGGAATGGAGCTTTTCTTTGACCCAATCATTCTGGGTGTATGGTACCGTGGCTTTCCCACCAGGATTGGATTGCCCAATAACGAAGCTCTAATCGCATTGATTGGTTTCTCCCTCCAAAACGGTGTTGACCTTGGATACAGTTATGATTTTACCCTTTCGCAGTTGGGCTGGAGGAATTCAGGTGGCGCACATGAAGTATCAATACGCTATTCATTTGTCAATCAGCTTTGGCAAAGAGTCCAAAGAAGGCGGTTACCAACCTTCAGGTATTGATAAGTTATGGCTCAAGAATATTTTTTCTCCCTGATATTCAGAGAAGTTGGATATAAAGACAATTTATTTGTCTTTTTGCTTTTGCATTTGAAAAAAAGATTTGCACCTTTGCAATCCCAAACGCGGGCACACTGATTCGATTAAAGCACTTATGTTCTGAACGGGCTCGCAATTACCTTCCGAAAAAAGAGTAAATTTTCCTAATCAGTTTTTGAAAGAATAAAATTTTGATTTATATTTGCAACCCGCAAATGAAATATATCAAATTTCATTCTTGGTACATTAAGACATCAGTCTTACGATACTGCCGGATGAGGCGGTAAAAGTTCATTGAAAT
>NZ_JANSUY010000012.1 GCF_024741135.1 Aquiflexum gelatinilyticum | reverse complement strand
ATTATCACAAGCCTTTGGAGTAATCCAAAGGCTTTTTGCGTTTTATAGCCGCTCAACTTACCACAGTATTTTTCTGAACAACAAAGAAACAAAGGGACAAAGTTGGAATTCAGGAATAAGTTAAAGCTAATAATTGGTATAAAGTGAAACCCCTTTTCACTTCACCATTTAAAATTTTCATAAAGAATTATAGATATCATGAAGATATTCTTCATTGTGGTCATTTAACAAATTCATCGAATCATTTTTGGAAAAATAGAGTTTTAATACCCCCTTATCTCCAACATTTTCAATTTGTCTTACTCCGTCAAGAACGCATAAAAATCCGAATATACTTGTTTCTACACTTAATTCAACTATTTTATAAATGAATGATTTTTCTCGTTGATTCAAATTGTTGTACCAGCTAGAAATTTCAACCAAATCCTTTTCAGGCTTTCTCCCCGGTGGAGTAGAAAGATTATTCAACACAGCATTTTTTGTTGAATCCGATACCACTATTTTTATTGCCTTTATAAACTCTTCAGATTTCATATTCTTTAGTTATTATATTTTTCAATTTAATAAGATAGGTAATTTTGGTATCGGAAAAATTGGACTTTATTCCTTCTCTAGATTTGCCAAATGATTGGCAACCATTTTTAAAGTACCATAATCGTACTTGGTCGGAAATTCTTGGCGAACAAGCACAATATCCCCATTTTTGGATTGGATAAGGTTCCCGAGTTCCTCGATCTCCTTTTGAGATAAATGCGAATGGATAGAGACTTTTCCCTCTGTTATCCCTTTAGCCAAATGACCTCGAATTGTGGATTCGGCAAGTTCCCTTTCTGAAGCAATTTCTGAAATTGATTTTCCGCTTTGACTCAGTTCGTAGGTAATTTCATAGGTTTCTCCTTTTTCTCTTTTGAATTTTGCTTCGCCTTTTCCTTTCTTCTTTCTGCCGGTTTTGTTGGAGGCAAACTTTGGATTGTCTTTGGCGGCTTGCTTGGCATCCTGTGCTAAGGAAAGGCGAAGGTGGATCAGTTCCTGGCTTACCTTTTCCATTTTTCCAATTTCTTCCCCATTGAGGATGGCAGGAATCAGGAATGTCACCTTTTTGACTTCTGATAGTTTTTTATATACCATCAACTCAATTTCAGAGATTCCTTCAAGATAGCTTTTGCTCCTAGTAAACCTTTCCACCTCGCCAGCATGGACCAAAAGCTTTCTGAGGCTTTCCTGTAACAATTTGGCATAGTAAGAACTTCCTTTCTCCAAGCGATCTAGAAGTTTATCTTCCTCATTCAAATGAAGTATATGCAAAAGCTGCCTTTGAAATTTGTACGTATTTTCACCTTCCTGAAGAATTCCTTCATAAATGTCTGGAATGGCTTTTTGCATTTCTGCGTCTTCAAATTCCAAGGTTCCACTAACGTCTTTATTGAAAGTAGTGATGGCTTGAAGGATTTCTCCAAAATCAAAAGTGCTTTCCAACAGCTTGGCCATATACTTTTTTTGATGGATAGAAAGCAATTTTTCCAAAGGTTCTTGGTCTTGGGTACCGTGCGTGAAATTGACCACATCCCTGTCGCTGTTGATGACATGTGGTTGAATCCTGGTCCGGAGTGTCAGTCCTTCCAATCCCCTCAACCTGCTCAAGGCCACATATACCTGACCCGGGGCAAATGCCTGACCTACATCAATGATTGCTTTGTCAAATGTCAATCCCTGGCTTTTGTGTACAGTAACAGCCCATGCTAACTTGATGGGATACTGCTCAAAAGTCCCAATTACTTCCTCTTCAAGTTCTTTGCTGTCTTCATTGACAACATATTTTTTATTTTCCCAAACCTCTTTCCTCAAAGTATATTCTACCCTGCTGTCCGCCAAAATTACTGTGATTTCATCACCGTCTATTTTTTTGACAGTTGCCATTTTCCCATTGAAATATTCTGAGTAGCCGCTTGTATCGTTTTTGATAAACATAATCTGCGCACCCTCTTTTAATTCAAGGACTTTTGGTAAAGGATATAGGCTTTCCGGAAAATCTTTTTCAATTACCGCTTCAAAAGTGTACGCTTTTGTTTTCAGTGCAGCAAGTTCTTTTTGGTTGTGTTCTTCTGCTTTGTAATTGTGCGTGGTAATGATGATGGTGTCCTGCAGGTTTTTAATTTCCTCCTCGGTTTTATAAAAAGAATTCAAAAAGGAAATGTCCTCTTCATTGGCCTCATTGTCACGGAGATGGTTGAGAATGGTAATGAATTTTTCGTCTTTTTGGCGGAATATTTTATCCAATTCCAAATAGACCATTCCGGATTGGCGGATCGCTTGAGCTTCAAAAAAGTGCATGCTTTTATAAAATTTGTTCAGCACCTGCCATTCATAGTCCTTGACGATCGGCGGCAACTGAAACAAATCCCCAATCATCAGCACCTGAACCCCACCAAATGGTTCGTCGAAATTTCTTTTGACACTTCGCATTCGGTAGTCGATAGCATCGAGAATATCTGCCCGCAGCATACTCACCTCGTCGATGATGAGCAAGTCTACAGCTTTGAGGACCTTTTTCCTTGCCATATTCAAAGGATGTCTTCTTCCCAATGTGTATTGGGTAAAGAAGTTTCCACAGTTACTGAAGTTTCCTTCAGGTTCTCGGGTCGGAAGAAAAGTGCCAAAAGGAAGCAGAAACTGGGAATGAAGGGTGACCCCTTTGGCATGTAAAGCGGCAATTCCGGTTGGTGCAAGGACCACAAATCGCTTATGGGTAAGTTCTGAAAGCTTTCGGAGGAATGTTGTTTTGCCTGTACCTGCCTTGCCTGTCAAAAAAATAGGGCTGTTGGTGCTGTTTACAAAGTGCGCAGCCAACTCCAACCTGTCTGTTTGCTGAGTTTCCATATGGCTAAAATTAAGAACAAAAAACCTATAGCTCCCGGGAATAAACGTTTAAGTTCGCAAAGTTTTTAAAAAAATGTAACTTTGTTTCCGATAGATAGTTGTCATACTAACTATTGGAACAGCAATCAAATTTGTTGACCAGAATGATATTTTGGAATGATTCAATTTTCATAAGGCATTTATCGGAAAATGACAAAAAGTATATTGGTAACAGGAGGGACAAAGGGGATTGGCCGGGCCATCATCCAAAGATTTGCAGAGGAAGGGTTTGACGTGTTTACCTGTTCGAGACACCAAGAAGATTTGGAGGAATTGAAATCTGATTTTCAATCAAGGTTTCCTACTCAGAATATAAATGTTTTCAGTGCAGATTTGTCAAAAAAAGACCAAGTGATATCATTTTCGGAGGAAGTCAAATTGCTCGGAATTCCTGATGTGATAATCAACAACACTGGTGTTTTTTTTCCTGGATCAATCCATTCAGAACCCGATGGGAATTTTGAATTGATGATGCATACGAACCTTTTCTCTGCCTATTACCTCACAAGGGCATTTACCGGGGAAATGATCGCAAGAAAATCAGGACATATATTTTCCATCGGTTCCATTGCCGGATTGACTGCCTATGCCAACGGTGGAAGCTATGCCATATCAAAATGGGCCATGTTGGGATTTACCAAATGCCTGAGAGAAGAATTAAAGAATTACAATATCAAAGTGACTTCGGTATTACCCGGAGCAACTTACACCGCAAGTTGGGAAGGTGTGGATATTCCCGAAGAGCGGTTTATGAAATCCACTGATGTAGCCGAGTCAGTTTGGGCGGCTTATAACCTTTCGCCTTATTCTGTTGTTGAAGAAATAGTGATCAGACCTCAATTAGGAGACTTATAACAGTATGGAAACCAAATCATTGTTGGATAAAATAAAGTATTGCAATAGCCTGACGGAGTATTCCCGGCGAAAAACCATTCCTGTCAAAGTTGGCGATGTATTCATTGGAGGTGACAATCCTATCGTCGTCCAATCGATGACAACTGTGGACACCATGGACACCCTTGGTTCTGTCGAGCAATGTATCCGCATGATCGAAAGCGGCTGTCAGCTGATCCGAATTACTGCGCCTAGTATCAAAGAGGCAGAAAATCTTCGAAACATCAAAGAAGAACTTAAGAAAAGAGGTTACGAAACGCCATTGGTGGCGGATATCCACTTCACTCCCAATGCTGCAGAAATCGCAGCCAAAATCGTAGAAAAAGTCCGTATCAATCCGGGAAACTACGCCGACAAAAAGAAATTTGAGGTTATAGAATACACTGACGAAAGCTATCAGGAAGAATTGGATCGCATCAGGGAAAGGTTTCTTCCACTAGTCAAAATCTGTAAAGAACACGGAACCGCCATGCGGATAGGTACCAATCACGGTTCGCTTTCCGACAGGATTATGAGCCGTTATGGTGACACACCACTTGGAATGGTGGAGTCAGCTTTGGAATTTTTGAGAATCTGTGAGGATGAAAGTTATTATGACATTGTGATTTCGATGAAATCTTCCAATACACAAGTCATGGTACAGGCATACAGGTTGTTGGTTCAAAAGCTGGATGAAGGTGGTTTTAAGCCTTATCCTTTGCATTTGGGAGTGACAGAAGCCGGAGATGGTGAAGATGGAAGAATTAAGTCAGCGGTCGGTATAGGGACATTGTTGGAAGATGGTTTGGGAGATACGGTCCGGGTTTCGCTGACTGAAGATCCTGAATTTGAAGCTCCTGTAGCCCAATCCTTGGTCGACCGATATACCGAAAGAGCAGGACATGAATCTATAGCAGAACTACATCATTTTCCGATCACTCCTTTTGAACATAATAAAAGAGATACAATTGAAGTATTCAATTTTGGGGGAAGCAATGTCCCAAGGGTAATTGCAGATATTTCTGCTGTCCAAAACATGACAGAAAAGGAAATGAAAAATATCGGCCATTTTTATTTGCCTGAATTGGACAAATGGAAAATGAATGATCAAGGGGCCGATTACGTATTTTCAGGTGCCAATCCGATTCCGTTTATGTTACCAAACGGGATGAAGGAAATCCAATATTTTACCAATTGGCAATTATCTGAAGATCAGGTCAATAAATTTCCGGCTTTCACTTTATCAGAATTCAAGACTTCGTCAAATTTCCATTATGGATTGAATTTCTTAATGATTTCTGATTTGGAGGTAATGGAATCCATCCCGTATCTGGAAGGGAGGAAAGATGTTGTGGTGATTTTGCAAAGTAACAATGCACATAAAATGGCGGCACTTAGACGAGCTTTTATTACATTGATAGAAAACCATTGCCTTGCTCCTGTTGTTGTATTTGTAAATTATCCTGTTCAGGACTCTGACAAGACCATGCTTTATGCTGCTACCGATGTGGGTGGATTGTTGGTGGACGGATTGGGTGAGGGGATCATGCTTGGGATTGGAGCCTACGAAAATAAAGATCGGGGAACGGTTCTGGATCAGATCAAATTGCATAATTCAGTTGGATTCGGAGTGCTTCAGGCAGCTCGTACCAGGATGTCGAAAACCGAATACATTTCCTGCCCTTCCTGTGGCAGGACTTTATTTGACCTGCAAGAAACAACCGCAATGATCCGCAAAAGAACTGACCACCTAAAAGGCGTCAAAATCGGCATCATGGGTTGTATAGTAAATGGCCCTGGCGAAATGGCAGACGCAGATTTCGGATATGTCGGTTCGGGAAAAGGGAAAATCACCTTATATAAAGGGAAAGAAGTAGTCAAAAAATCAGTTCCTTCCGAAAGGGCTGTGGACGAACTGATCGAAATTATCAGAAAAGACGGAATGTGGATCGAGCCTGAGGTTTGAGTCAATGTTCGGTAAACAATTTTCAGTCCGTAATCCATTGAAATTTTGAGATATGTTTTGAAAAATCAATTTCACGTGGTGGACAGTCGACTGTGGTCTGTTGACTTATTTAAAAAAAGTTAAATCAATACGATTGGATTCGCACCAATAATTCAATAACCAATTTCTAAAAACCATAAATATGTCAAACAGCAGATTAAAAGAATTTTTTAAGCTTGGGGAAGTAGGTCATTATTTTGTTCGGGTTTTTCAAAAACCGGATCCCAACAAACCTTCCAATTTTAACCTCAGGATGATGCATGGCATCAATAAAATTTCCATTCTGATGTTTTTGGCAGCAATCATCATTTATACAGTGAAGCGCTGCTCTTAATTTAAGCTACTGCTTTTTTCCTTTTACTTCTAACTTATTACTTTTTATCTTTAAGCAAATAACCAATAACCTCCTTAGCTCTAAACATCCTCCTTTCGATGACCATCTCGTTTTTCAGGGAATTTTGTCTTTCCAAACTTGGCACTTCTGAGGAAACACCATTTGACGAAAATACCCTTTGTTTCAAAGTGGGAGGTAAGATTTTTGCCATTATTGATATTGAGCTTTTTGAAAGTGTCAACCTCAAGTGCGAACCAGAAAGGGCTGCAGAGCTCAGAGAGCATTACTCCGGAATTGTACCAGGATATCATATGAATAAAAAACATTGGAATACGGTAATGTTTGATGGATCTGTTTCTGATAAGTTGATTTTGGAATTGGTTGACCATTCGTATGAGTTGGTTTTGGAGAGCTTGCCAAAGAAAACCAAAGAAAGTATATTAAGACTATGAGCTATCTCAAGATCGACGCCATCCATAAAAGCTTTCAGGAGGGGCTTCCGGTAATCAAGAATTTTTCTTTGGACATCCCCAAAGGTCAGATCATTTCCTTGGTGGGCGAAAGCGGTTCAGGTAAAAGTACCTTGCTTAGGATTATTGCCGGATTGGAAAGCAGGAATGAAGGTGAGGTTTACCTGGATGGAACCAGAATCCAAAACCCCAAAGAACAACTAGTTCCAGGAATTGACGAAATCCAACTCGTCTTTCAGGATTACCACCTTTATCCCAAATCAACCGTCGAGGAGAATATCTTGAGGCCATTGCTGCTTTTTGACAAGAAATACAAAGAAAGCAGATTGGAAATGCTGTTGGAGTTGTTGGGTCTGAAAGCCTTCAGGGATAAATTCCCGAGACATCTTTCAGGTGGACAGCAACAAAAAGTTGCGATAGGCAGGGCCTTGAGTGTGGAACCTCAGGTGTTGTTGTTGGATGAACCTTTTTCGAGTTTGGATACCATACAGCGGAGGGAACTGATTATGGAACTCAAAACCATGTTTCAAAATCTTGGAGTCACTGTACTTTTTGTGACACATGACCTCGATGATGCGTTACAGATGACCAATGACTTGGTGATCATGCAAAAGGGGAAAATGATCCAAAAAGGACATCCTGAAGAGATTTTCTCCAAACCAAAAAACCTGTATGCAGCAAAGCTTTTCAGTCATTTGAACCCTTTACCCAATAAAGAAAAAACCTATATCCGGCCATCAGATGTTCAATTATTCAAGACAAGCGGTATTCCTGCCAGAATTATAGAGAGGCAATATCTGGTGCATTATAACCAGTTGATGGTAAAACTGACTGACGGAACAGTGTGGAAAATTGAGGATAAAAAAAGGGTTTTTGCAGAAGGAGAAAAAGTATTTTTGAAATGGGAAGAGGAGAAGGAAATCACCTTTTCCAAAGTTTAGGACTTTGGAAAAGGCTTAATCTTTAAACTCAATGCTGATGTCCGTGGTCTCCGTGGACATGACCATGGTCAAGTTCTTCAGGAGTTGCTTCCCTCACCTCAAATACTTCCCCATCAAAGTGCAGGTCAAAACCCACCAAAGGATGGTTGAAATCCAACAAAATCTCCTCACCCAAATCTTTCAGCACTTTGGCTTGCATTGGATAGCCATTTTCATCCACCAAAGGAAGGAAATTGCCTTCTTCCAGCATCTCTGGTTCAAATCCTGCCTCAGCAGAAAACTGTGCTTTAGGTAAAGCCATAATCATTTCATCATCAGGTTCCCCATAGGCATCTTGGGCAGAAATAGTAAAACTGAAACTTTCACCTTGGGATTTTCCTGCCAAAAGTTCTTCAAACTTCTCCGGCAATCCACTGAATCCGAATATAAAGTAAAAGGGATCTTCATTGTCCCTGACCTCCACACTGAATGGAACAGATTCGATTTCGTCTTCTTCTTTGCTGACTTTAAGCTCGTAGGTCAGTCCGACTACTGCATTTTTTACTATTTCCATGATGAATGAATTGATGTCAATATTTTTTTATTTGATGGCGCCGTTGATCATGACTGCCAATATGCTCAGCATACTAAGAACGAAACATCCAAAAACCCAACCCCATTTTTGTTTATAAGTCAATATGATGGATGCGATGAATATCAGACCAAAAACCAATCCGAATACCAATAAGACCTTCAGATAGATTTCCTCCGAAGCATGAAAGTATGGGACTTCTGTTTTTTCTACAGGCTGCAAGTTTAAATCTTCATGGAGGAATTTGTAGCCAATCCATTCCCTCCAATAGGAATAAGTAAATATTCCGGAGGAGATGATGGCTGCAAAAGCTATGAAGAAGCGGTTCATGAGCGTTGGTTAATGGTTATTGAGTTATTGGATATTGGTAACTTTGATACCTTAAAACTTTTTAACTTTCTAACCTTTTCAAATCACAATATTCACAATCTTACCAGGTACCACAATCACCTTTTTAGGTGCTTTACCTTCAGTCCATTTGAGTACAGTGTCGTCTTTTAGCGCTGCTTCTTCGATTTCTTCTTTGGTAAGTGAAAGTGGAAGCAGGAGCTTTGCTCTCATTTTACCGTTGATGGAAACAGGATATTCATGGCTGTTTTCTACCAAAAATTCCTCTTTGAATTCAGGAAATGAGGCATAAATGATCGATCCTTTGTGGCCCATCAGCGTCCAAAGTTCCTCTGCGATATGTGGCGCATAAGGAGAAACGATTACTGCCAAAGGCTCAAGGATTTCTCTTTTGTTACATTTCAATGCTGACAATTCATTCACACAGATCATAAAAGACGCTACAGAAGTATTGAAGGAATAAGTCTCCAGATCCTCCTGAGTCTTTTTGATGGTTTTGTGAAGGGTTTTCAGTTCTTCTTTGCCGGCCTTTTCTTCGGAAACGCTGAATTCCCCGTTGTTATCGTGGTACAGTCTCCAAAGCTTTTTCAGGAATTTGGATACGCCGTCGATGCCATTGGTATTCCAGGGTTTGAATTGCTCCAAAGGTCCAAGGAACATTTCATACAATCTCAAGGTGTCAGCACCATATCTTTCGATGATGTCGTCAGGATTGACCACATTGTATTTTGACTTGGACATTTTCTCCACCTCTGCCCCACAGATGTATTTTCCATCTTCCAACACAAATTCTGCATCCGCCAAATCAGGTCTCCAAGCTTTGAATTTCTCGATGTTCAGTTGGTCATTGTTTACAATATTCACATCGACATGCATGGCTGAAGTTTCATATTGTTGTTTCAATCCGTAGCTGATAAAGGTGTTTGTACCTTTGATCCGATACACGAAATTGGACCTACCCTGAATCATTCCCTGATTGATCATCTTTTGGAAAGGCTCCTCGATGCTTACCGCACCGATATCATACAGGAATTTGGTCCAGAACCTGGAATAGAGTAAGTGCCCGGTGGCGTGTTCAGCACCTCCGATATATAGGTCTACCGAACCCCAATAGTTTTCCTTTTCTTTGGCGACAAACTTTTCTGTATTCCTTGGATCCATATATCGGAAAAAATACCAGCTTGAGCCTGCCCATCCAGGCATGGTACTCATTTCCAATGGAAATTCTCCTTCAGGAGTTTTGTAGGTCCAGTCTTTGGCCCTTCCAAGTGGTGGTTCGCCATCTTCGGTAGGCAAATATTTATCCACCTCAGGCAACACTAAAGGCAGGTCTTTTTCATCCATCAGGTAAGGCAGACCATCTTTGAAATAAACAGGTAGCGGCTCACCCCAATAACGCTGACGCGTAAAGATGGCATCACGCATTCTGTATTGGATTTTGCCGTTTCCGATTTTCTTTTCTTCTAGGAATTCGATGGCCTTGTTCATCGCCTCCTTCATTTCCATATTGGAGATGAACCCCGAGTTGATGATGGTTCCACCTTTTCCGGGAAATGAACCGTTTTCCATACTTCCGGCAATTACTTGCCTGATCTCTAATCCAAAGTGTTTTGCAAAGTTATAATCCCGCTCATCATGCGCAGGTACAGCCATGACTGCCCCGGTGCCATATCCTGCCAAAACATAATCGGCAACCCAAATTTGGATTTCTTCTCCGTTGAAAGGATTGATGGCATAAGATCCGGTAAATGCCCCGGAGATGGTTTTGACATCTGACATCCGGTCTCTTTCGGAGCGGTTTTTTGCATTCTCGATGTAGGCTTCGGCGGTATTCCTTTGGTCCTCGGTGATCAGTTCGCCGACATAATCATGCTCAGGCGCCAATGCCAAATATGTCACACCATAGATAGTGTCTATCCTCGTAGTAAATACTTTGATCAGTTTATCCTGTCCTTTGACCTGAAAAACCATCTCTGCACCGATGGATTTTCCAATCCAGTTTCGCTGCATTTCCTTGATGGGTTCGGACCATTCTACTGTTTCCAATCCTTGAAGCAATCTGTCTGCATAGGCTGTAATCCGCATGCTCCACTGCATCATTTTTTTGCGCTCGACAGGATGGCCTCCTCGTTCGGAGAAACCGTCTTTGACTTCGTCATTGGAAAGTACCGTACCCAAGGCTGCGCACCAGTTGACGGTGGTCTCCGCGAGGAAAGTCAAGCGGTATTTTAATAATACTTCCTGTTGTTCTTTTTCGGTAAAATTGTTCCAATCAGCGGCAGAAAACTCGGGTGTATCTTCATCGCAAACCGCATGGACATTGGCGTTTCCTTTCACAGAAAACTTTTCTACCAATGAAGCAATGCTCAGGGCTTTGTTATCAACCTTATCATAATAGCAGTTGAAAAGCTGCATAAAAATCCACTGCGTCCACTTGTAATAGCTCGGGTCGGAAGTCCTGACTTCTTTATCCCAATCAAATGCAAAACCGATATTCTTCAGTTGTTCGGTATAGCGCTGTATATTTTGCTCGGTGGTAATGGCAGGATGTTGTCCGGTTTGAATGGCATATTGCTCTGCAGGAAGACCAAATGAATCATATCCCATCGGATGAAGGACATTGTATCCCTGCAATCTCTTGAATCTCGTGATGATATCAGAGGCGATGTATCCAAGTGGATGACCGACATGCAAGCCCGCTCCGGAAGGATAAGGGAACATGTCTAGGGAGTAAAACTTTGGCTTGGATGGGTCAACTTGGGCATTGAAAATCTGGTTTTGTTCCCAGTAGGTTTGCCACTTTTTTTCTATTTCCTGAAAATTGTAATCAGCCATTATGGAATAATTGCGTTGCTTTTTGAGAATTGCTTGCAAAAATAGGAAAAAACACGGGAATAGGCTGTCATTCCCCTATTTGCTTTGATGGATAAGTCTAAAAAAAAGAAACCTTACCAGATTGGTCGGTTTTCATTTTTTGAAGTCGTAAAACTTTGAATTTTTGTGAGGCTCTTTTGGATATTTCTATTTTTAGGCCTTCAGCCTACTTTCAGGCCATTGGAAGTGAAGAATTTCTTTCACTTTTTAAAAAATCTCAAATGGTTTTATTTTACCAGAACCTAAAGCTCTTTTCATTCACCCTGTTTCTAAAAATCCAGTTGTCCCAGATATCAGGGGAAAGATAAAGTTCAAGGCCGATATTCAGGGACATAAAACCGTCAAAACGCTCATCAAGACCTGAACCTCGTCTGATCCTTCCACCATTGTCAAGAATTTTTTGGACATCGGGTTCCCCATTGTCCTTTATAAAATTAGGGTTTCTGATCGCTAATCTCAGTCTGTCAGGTCTTGGACCATCGCCGTTTACGCCATAGTCATTTACCAGATCTTGGTAAAACTCCTTTACATTATAAGCACTGATGTCATCCATGTAATCCGTGATTGTCCACCTGTAATTCATTTCCAGCGTCAAATCCGTATACACATTCAGCTTGTATTTCATCCCTATACCTGTAGGAAATACAAAAATGTATTTATCATACGGGTTGTTTTCCAATTGTAGTGGTCTCAGATCAACCCATGAACCGTTAAGCTCGGCTTTTGGAGTATTGCTTGATACACCTACGCCGGCAAATCCGTAGAAGTTGATGAAGTTTCTTGTAATGTTGTATACTTTGACAGGCTTGAGATGAAGCTCTCCGATCACACTGGCTTCCCAGTTTCTTGCCCTGAAATGGAGGTTTCTCGGTTCTCTGTTACTTCTTGGATCAGCAGGAGGGTCTTGGCCCGAAATCTGGTAATAGGTAAATTCTGCCCTTGCCCTGATATAGGTTCCTAAAGTTCTTCTTACCGCAATGTTTGCATTCCAATCAGGTTGGATTCCTTCATTGTATTTCCAAAGAGAATAAAGTTCGCCAAAATATTGGGTCGGACCGGCAGCCACGGAAACCGACCATGGCGCATCAAATCTATACCTGTAAAAGCTTTGTGAATAAGCTTCAAAGGCCATCATTGAAAGCAAAAAAATCAAAGCTAATTTTCTCATTTGATAAAAATGGAGTGATTATGGAAATTTTAGAGTGCGAGATTTAAGATTTCTACCTGTAAAGAAATATAAAAAGAATTAATAATTCAATTTTTAATTTCATCCTTTCTGTAGAAAATCAGGCGATTACTGCTGCCTGTCAGGTAAATATTATGCAGGGAATTCTTGGCAATTGATGGTTAAGGACATTAATTTTATTTTCAACACTTAGAAAATGATTTTGAAACCAGTTTGATTTTTGAAAATTGGTTCGCTAGGATTCCAAACCGATGGTAAGGATTTTAAAATAAATGAGGGATTTTTGTCTAATTTTGTGGCATGAGTAAGCAAAAAGAAGAATTAGAGCACCGACTTAAACTCAGAAACATCAAGTTGTCCGATTATGATGATATCCGTGAAATCATGGTTACCATCTACAAAGACCAAGGTGGTGCTTGGTCAAGGCAAGAATTGAAAAACCAGATCAGGGCATTTCCCGAAGGGCAGATTTGTATAGAGGATAATGGCAAAGTTGTTGCTGCGGCTTTGAGTCTTGTAGTCGATTACACCAAGTTTGGAGATAACCATACATACGATCAGATCACTGGGTTTGGAAAATTTGACACCCATGACAATGATGGAGATACCCTTTACGGAACCGATGTTTTTGTTCATCAGGAATATAGGGGAATGCGATTGGGAAGAAGGTTGTATGATGCGAGAAAAGAGCTTTGTGAAAACCTGAATTTAAGGTCAATCATTGCAGGAGGAAGGATTCCGGGCTATTCTAAATATGCCGATCAGATGACTCCGAGGAAATACATCGACTTGGTAAAAAGTAAAGAAATCTTTGATTCTGTTCTTTCATTTCAGTTGGCGAATGAATTTCACGTCAGAAAAGTAATCACCAAATACCTACCTGAAGATACCGATTCAAGAGCCTATGCCACGCTTTTGGAATGGATCAATATTTATTATGAGAAGGATGAAAAACTGATAGGAAACAAAAAATCAATTGTCCGATTGGGGTTGGTCCAATGGAAAATGCGCCGCTTCAACAATGTCGACGATTTGATGCAGCAAGTGGAGTTTTTTGTGGATACCATTTCGGGATACAAATCAGATTTCTGTCTTTTCCCAGAGTTTTTCAATGCACCTCTCCTGGCAGAGTTCAATGACATGGATGCCTCTGAAGCCATCAGGAATGTGGCAGATTATACTGACGAAATCATCAGCAGAATGCGTGACCTTGCGCTTTCTTACAATGTAAATATCATTGCAGGCAGCATGCCGGAATATGACGGGAAAAAACTAAGAAACGTAAGTTACCTCTGTAGGAGAGATGGGACTACCGACAAGCAATACAAGCTCCACATCACTCCCGATGAGCAGGCCTATTGGGGGCTTCAGGGAGGAAACGGAATCAAGGTTTTTGACACTGATGCCGGTAAAATAGGGATTTTGATATGTTATGATGTGGAATTTCCTGAATTAGGCAGAATATTGGCCGAACAGGAAATGGATATTCTCTTTGTTCCATTCTGGACAGACACTAAAAATGCCTACCTGCGTGTCAATACATGTGCCAAAGCCAGGGCTGTCGAAAACGAATGCTATGTGGCTATAACAGGTTCTGTCGGTAACCTACCAAGGGTTGAAAACATGGACATCCAATATTCACAGGCGGCCATCTATTCTCCTTCTGACTTCTCCTTCCCGCATGATGCCACTGTGGCCCAGGCTTCTGAGAATGCAGAGACGACCATTGTCGCAGACGTTGATTTGGACCTGTTGACAAAGCAAAGGAAAGCAGGCAGTGTGCGAAACCTTGATCAAAGAAGACTTGACCTATATTCCATTCAATGGAAGAAAAAGAAGTAAAATGCAAAAATACCTTTCAGGCGCAACGGAGGAAGTCAATCTCAAGGCAACCAAAATCAAACTGCTTATCACCGATGTTGATGGAGTATTGACAGATGGTGGGATCATCTTTGATGACAATGGCTTAGAATACAAGCGATTCAATGTCAAAGATGGCTTTATCGTATCACAACTCCGTAGAAATGGGATTTTGGTAGGGGCGATCACCGGTAGGAATTCCAAAGTAGTTGAAAACAGGTGTGATGAGCTTAACTTTGATTTTCACTACCATGGGGTGCGTGACAAAGCCCAAAAATTAGTCGAGATCCTTGAAGTATTGGAAATCGAGATCAACGAAGTCGCCTTTATCGGAGACGACCTCATTGATTTGCCACTGATTCAAAAAGTCGGATTTTCAGCATGTCCCGCAGATGCTCTTCCATATATCAGTGCACATGTGGATTTTATATCCTCACTCAATGGTGGTCATGGTGTATTCAGGGAGGTGGCAGATTTAATTTTACAATCAAAAGGACTTTTGTCTGGAATCATAGAGAAATACCTCCACCTGTAACCAAGAGGAATCAACCCCAACCATGAGGATATCCGAAGACATTGTACTAGGTTCAGGAAAGCCGGTGTTATTTGCCGGGCCATGTGCTGTCGAAAGTTTTGATATCTGCATGGAGATTGGGAGTTTTGTTAAGGAATATGCCGACGAGCTTGGGTTTTCTTATGTGTTCAAAGCTTCGTTTGATAAGGCAAACAGGACATCAACTACATCATTCAGAAGTATTGGGATGGATAAATCCCTTGAAGTCCTGCAAAGGATAGGAAAAGCTTTGGATGTTCCTTTGGTAACGGATATTCACGAAAGCCATCAAGCTGCAGAGGTAGCCAAGGTGGTAGATGTGCTTCAGATTCCGGCTTTTCTTTGTAGGCAGACAGATTTATTGCTGGCAGCAGGGCAGACAGGAAAAGCCATAAAAATCAAAAGAGGCCAGTTTATGGCTCCGGAGGACATGGATTTTGCAGTCAACAAGGTAAGGTCTACAGGTAATCAGAATGTCTGCCTCACAGAACGTGGATTTACCCTAGGCTACCATTACCTCGTGGTCGACATGCGGGCATTGCCAATCATGAGACAATTCGCTCCTGTGGTTTTTGACATTACCCATAGCGTACAGCAGCCGGGAGGAATGGGAGGTTCAAGTGGTGGGCAGAGAGAGTTCGCTCCTTTTTTGGCAAGGGCAGCTGCTGCTGCGGGTGTTGATGGGTTTTTTATAGAAACCCATCCTGATCCCGCAAAAGCACTCAGCGATGGTCCAAACCTCATCCCTTTGAATAAAATGAAGGAATTTCTTATTATGCTCAAAGAGACTTGGGAACTCGGTCAAAAGTATCGGGATTTTTCAGTACAATAGACTTCAATTTTTCTTAACAACAATAATTCATGAAAAGGATTTGTTTGATTTTGCTCCTGTTTATGATTCAGAGAGCCCTATTTGCCCAGCAAGCCCCATCAGAAAATGGGATTGATTCATTTATAAGAAGATTTTTGGAAAGCAACAGCCCCGAGGAAAAGCCAAAAATCGGGGAAAATGAACTTTTCAGTACGGTGGTGATCCACAGGTTTTATGGGGAAAGGAATTTTGAACCTGCATGGGTCAAAGACCATAAGTTACCCGAAATCGCCTATGAAATGCGCTATGAAATCGGTCAGGCCAAATTTGACGGACTGAATCCGGACGATTATCATTTTCAGGCCATCAATGCTTATTTCGACCGTTTTGAGTCCGCAAAAAAGGCGGGAGAAAAAATGAATACCATTGACCTCGCTGCGGTAGATGTGCTTCTCACTGATGCCTACATCATGCTTTCCTCGCATCTTTTTTTGGGAAAAGTTGATCCTGAAAGCCTAAAGACAACTTGGAGCATTCAGCGGAATGTACCGGAATTGATGATTGACCGAAAGCTCTCGGCGGCTATCCAGTCAGGCAGCCTCAGAGCAAGCATTGAAGGATATTATCCTGCATTTTCTATTTACAAAAAAATGCGCGACGGTTTAAGGCAGCTTTTTGAGGAGCAAAAACGCTTTGAAAAAGAGCCTGTCGCAATCTGGAAGAACCTCAAAATTGATAAATCTATCAAACCGGGTGATACTCATAACCAAATGCCTGAAATCAGGGAGAGACTTTATTTTTGGGGATTTTTAAAACCTTATCAACCTGTTGATGATAAGATGTATGACAGCCTGATGATAGAAGGGATCAAAACAATCCAAAGAAGATTCGGGATGGAACCTGATGGCGTGATCGGTCAAGGGACAATCCATGCATTTAACCAAAAACCCTTAGATATTATTGCCACAGCATCTGTTAACCTGGAGAGATTAAGATGGTTTCCTGATACAATAAAAGATATAGAATTGATACTGGTCAACACTGCAAATTTTCAGCTTGACTTTATCCAAAAATTAGATACTGTCCTCACTTCTAGAGTGATTGTAGGAAAGAGCTATCACTCCACCCCACAGTTCAGTGCCCTGATGTCATACATTGTATTCAGTCCTACATGGACGGTACCTACTTCAATCACCCGAAACGAGATTGTCCCTAAGATCAAAAAGGACCCAAATTATCTTGCCAAAAACAACATGGTTTTGTTGAATTCATCAGGAAGCAGAGTGGATCCGTCCTCCATTGATTGGGGCAAGGTTAGTGCCCGGTCATTTCCTTATACTGTGAGACAAGAGCCTGGTGACCACAATTCTTTAGGACTGGTTAAATTTATGTTCCCCAATAAAAACAGCGTCTACATTCATGATACTCCTTCAAGAACGCTGTTTGCCAGGGAGGACCGGGCCCTGAGTCATGGTTGTATCAGGATCCAAAAGCCTTTTGAGTTTGCCAAAATTTTGCTTTCCAACCAACCCTCATGGACTGATGAAAAAATTACTTCCGCAATGCACCAATCAAAAGAAGTAACAGTCAATCTCGATAGAAAGATACCAGTGGCATTAATATACCTTACCCATTGGGCAGATTCAAGGGGGAATCTCTATTTTAGAAACGATATTTATGATAGAGATGGGGAGATTTATCAGGCTCTTAAAGAAACCAGAATCAAAAAATCAGGTATTTAAGAAAGCTGATTTATTGAGATACTCTTTGTCTTTGCCATAAATAAACAGAAGAGATTGCTCTTTGATCAAATCAATCACCTCGTTGGCAATTTCATTTGGGAGGGCAGGACATCCAAGACTTCTTCCTAATCTTCCGGTCTGGTGGATGAAGTTTTCATGGGCATAGTCTGCGCCGTGTATTACTATTGCACGTTCTCTTGCTTTGTCATTGAAGCCCTTTTCCAAGCCGTCAAGCCTCAAGGAATATCCATGTTTGCCTTGGTAAGTTTCTCCTGTCAGGTAAAATCCCAGACTGCTCATATAAGAAGAACTTATATTTGAAAACTTCTGCGCCATCAGGTCTCCGGAATTTCTTCCATGAGAAACAAGGCCATAATGAAGAATCATTCCGTCTTTCATATCTATGATCCACATCCTTTTTTCAGAGGAAGGCAGTGAAAAATCAATCACAGTAAGTGGCTTACCCGGTGATATTTTTCCATCTTCCTGCATTTTCAAATAACCTTTGATGCCGTAAGACAAAATTTCCCTTTCGGGTATTTTAAACTCTAAATTGGCAGAATTGGAACTGACAAGCTCTATGATGTTATTTTCAAAAGAAAGGTCTCTCAGAATGGAAGAGGGTGAGCTATTGACAAAGAAATGAGTGGAAATCGAGCTGCCTAGCAATAAAATGAGAAATAAAGTGAGTTTCCGCATTATATTTATTTGATAGTCTGGTAGTTGCAAATGAAATTATCTATGGCCATAAACACAAATCAAATGCCATATAATTCCATTTTTCTCCTTTATTTTTAGGCTCTTATTTAAACTAAATATGCACTTAATAATTTGGAACTGTTTTCCCATAGATACATGTTAGAAAGCATTGCTGATTTCTCTTGGGAAAATATTCATAAAAATTACAGATATTCCTGACTGATTATCAATCGATTGAAAATTTTGTTTAAAGAAAAATTAAAAATATTAAACAAAAATTGATTAACTCCTGTTTGGTAAACAATGAAAGTAGCAGTATATAGAAAAGAGCATTTTAACGCAGCTCACAGGTTACATAATCCGGAATGGTCAGCGGAAGAAAATGAGCGTGTTTTTGGGAAGTGTAATAATCCCAATTTTCACGGTCATAACTACGAATTGATTGTGAAGTTACTTGGACCAATCGATCCGGGTACGGGTTATGTTTATGACATGAAGATCTTGAGTGATTTAATCAAAACACATGTGCTAAATAAATTTGATCATAAAAATTTAAACTTAGATACAGATGAATTCAGAAATCTTAACCCAACAGCGGAAAACATTGCTGTGGCTATTTGGAATATTTTAAGAAAAAAAATTGACACGAAATACGACTTAACGATTCGACTATATGAAACAGAAAGAAACTTTGTTGAATACGATGGGAATTAATTTTTCTCAATCCTATGATGAAATGGGGGACGAACATATCGGGACTTCCCACGATACTCCGCTGAGAGAGGATGCTTTTGAAATGGATGATGAGCTCAAAATGGAGCTGATCGAAAAGCATTTTAGAGAAATAATGCATGTTTTGGGTCTTGACCTGACAGATGACAGCCTTAAAGGCACCCCAAAAAGGGTGGCCAAAATGTATATCAAAGAAATTTTCAGCGGGCTTGATCCAAAAAACAAACCTGAAGTCAAACTTTTTGAAAACAAATACAAATACAATGAAATGCTGGTGGAGAAAGATATCACCTTCCACTCCAACTGCGAGCACCATTTTGTACCGATAGTCGGCAAAGCACACGTCGCCTATATTTCCAACGGAACTGTAATTGGCCTTTCCAAAATCAACAGGATCGTACAGTATTTTGCAAAACGTCCGCAGGTACAGGAAAGACTGACCATGCAGATCGGCAATGAACTTAAAGAAATGCTGGGTACAGATGACGTAGCCGTAATCATTGATGCACACCACATGTGTGTGTCAAGTAGGGGAATACAGGACGTGAACAGCGCTACTGTCACCTCATTTTACAGCGGAAAATTTGAAAAAGATGAACACTCAAGAAATGAGTTCATGAAATATATCAGCATGAAGTAAAAAAGTTTGAAAACTAGACCAAACCAAACCGGGACTTTGATTCCGGTTTTTTTATACCCTGAAATTTTCAAACATTTTATTTACAAAACGATTTTATAATAAAGCGAATTATGAATAATAAAAACATTGTGGTCATCGGCGGCAACTCCGGTATAGGAAAGTCAATCACTGAAAAACTTGAAAGTGAAGGCGCAAACATCTTTGTGTACCACCGTTCGGGAGAAGGTCTAGAGCAACTCGATGTTACAGCCCGATTTGAAAGCATTGAGGGACTTCCTGAGGTAATTGATGGCTTGGTTTATTGTCCGGGAACTATCAATCTGAAGCCATTTCACAGATTTTCTGTTGAAGATTTTCAAAGGGATTATGAAGTCAATGTTTTGGGAGCAGTAAAAGTATTGCAAGCTTGTCTCAAAGGGCTAAAAAAATCCGAATCAGCTTCTGTGGTACTTTTCAGCACCGTCGCTGTACAGGTGGGGCTTGGGTTTCATTCTTCTATTTCTAGTGCCAAAGGTGCAGTCGAAGGACTTGCAAAGTCACTCGCAGCAGAATGGGCTCCAAATAAAATCAGGGTTAACGTGGTTGCGCCATCATTGACTGACACACCCTTGGCTTCGGCACTCCTGGGCAATGAAGACAAGAAAGAAGCTTCAAATAAAAGGCACCCATTAGGAAGATATGGTCAGGCGGAAGATATTGCCGGAGCTGCTGTTTTTTTACTTTCCAAAGATGCGTCTTGGATGACAGGGCAGGTATTACATCTTGATGGAGGTATGTCCTCAGTCAAAAGTATGTGATTTCAAAGATTTCAAACAATTGGTAAGGATAATTGTATTAGAGTTGGGTATTCTCCCAGAGTATAAAGTATTTAATGTTATGAGGACTCCACCAGAATCATTTTTGATTTTCAAGGAAGAACTGGAAAAGGCCAGACTGGAAAAGGAAAGGCTTAAGAAAGAGTATGAAGCCAAATTAGGGGACATGAATAGGGAGCTTTCAAGGCTGAAAGAGCAGATTCATTCCCAACAAGAACTAATTAAGACAACTTTGGATTATGCCATACGTCTTGAAGAGAATCTAGGTAGCTTCAAAGAAGAAGTTACAAATGGTAAAAACATGAAAAACAGGTCGTTTCACTAATTTCTACCCCAGACACAATCATGAATATTACTGCCAATACCATCGAGCTAAATAACTTTGAACTGATGTTTGAAGAAAGATATGCCAAGGTATATGCCAATCAAGAAAAGGGAATGATCATCTGTGAGTTATTGACAGATTATATCCCGATTGATGATTTCAAAAATACCTTTATCAATATCACTGAGATCGTTGAAAAAGGGAAATACAAAAAATTCATTTTCGACAAAAGATCCCTTCGTGCCTTTCACCAGCCTAGCATGGAATGGTATTTTCTAAACTGGAAAAACAAAATGCTCGAGCTTGGATTGGATCAGCATCGAAAAATACTGCCAGAAGAAAAATGGTTTGAAAAAATGGTAATGATCGCCAAAGAGCAAATCATGAAAAATAATCCTGACAACATCATCCATTTGTTAGACATCAAATATTGCAATTCCATCGAAGAAGCCATTTTGATATGATGAAGCATTTCGATAAAGCTTCCATCATGGAGGCTGAATCGGCTTTTAGAAGGGATTTTATCAACTGCCTTTCAGGATATAAAAGCCTAAATCTCATCGGCACCAAGAGCCTGAAAGGCATTTCTAATCTTTCTCCGTTTTCTCAGGTTTTTCATATCGGAGCTACGCCACCTTTGGTTGGGATATTGTTTAGACCGCATACTGTCGAAAGACACACTTTAGAAAATATTCTTGAAACAGGTTATTTCACCCTTAACCACGTAACAGAAGAATTTTACAGAGAAGCCCACCAATCTGCGGCAAGGTATTCCGGGTCTGAATTTGAAGCCACAGGATTGGAGGAAGAATATCTCGGAGATTTTTTTGCACCTTTTGTTGTCAAAAGTAAGGTAAAACTAGGTTGTAGTTTTGTAGAGTCCCAAACCTTGAAAGTCAACGGGACTGAGCTTCTTATCGGAGCCATCGAACATGTTTGGGTAGATAAAAAAGGCCTGCGATCAGATGGTTCTCTTGACTTGAATCTCTTGGGAACAGTTACAGTAACAGGTTTGGATGAATACCATGTTGGGAAGAAAATCGCCAGATTAAGCTATCCCAAGCCCGGAAAAGAATTGGAGGAAATTTAGAAAAGGGACGAAGGTAAAGGAATTGATTTTTTAAGAAGGTAAAGAAAAAATATAGAAAGATGAACCTACTTGAATTGACACCTTCTGGATTGTATTGCCCTCAAGCAGATATTTTTATAGATCCTTGGAGACCTGTTGACAAGGCAGTCATCACCCATGCACATTCTGATCACGCCCGATGGGGAATGAAACATTATCTTTCTCATCATCATTCTGCCGAAGTCATGAAGCTCCGTCTCGGTCAGGAGATTTCTTTGGAAACTATGGACTATGAAGAAAGCTTGGAAATCAATGGGGTGATTTTATCTCTGCATCCTGCGGGCCATATTCCCGGATCGGCACAAGTCAGGTTGGAATACAAAGGAAAAACCGTGGTAATTTCAGGAGATTATAAGACGGAAGACGATGGACTTTCCCAACCTTTTGAACCGATAAAATGCCATGAGTTTGTGTCTGAATGTACTTTTGGTATGCCTATATACAAATGGCAAAGCCAAAAAGAAATTTTCACTTCGATTAACGCCTGGTGGAAGCAAAATTCATCTTTAGGTAGAAACTCGGTGCTTTTTGCTTATTCCTTGGGCAAAGCCCAAAGGATTATCAATCATCTTGATCTTTCTATCGGAGAAGTTTTTGCACATGGGGCAATCTGGAATACCAATCAGGCCCTTCTCGCAAATGGGGTAAAAGTAACTGAGATCCCAAAAGT
The DNA here is from genome assembly GCF_024741135.1 of Aquiflexum gelatinilyticum. Taxonomy (GTDB): domain Bacteria; phylum Bacteroidota; class Bacteroidia; order Cytophagales; family Cyclobacteriaceae; genus Cognataquiflexum; species Cognataquiflexum gelatinilyticum. The sequence goes on along the minus strand of NZ_JANSUY010000012.1, from coordinate 56,912 downwards.
CAATCAAGAAATTCCAAAGAGTCGGTTTAGAGGAACCATGATCATTGCCCCGCCATCGGCTATGGGTTCTCAATGGATGAAGCAATTTTCGCCTTATCAAACAGGCATATGTTCGGGATGGATGAATATCCGGGGAGCAAGGAGGAGACGGGCAGCAGATGCCGGATTTGTCTTGTCAGACCATGCGGATTGGGAAGGATTGATATCAGCCATCAAAGCCACTGAAGCTGAAAAGGTATACCTGACCCATGGAAGCACGGCGGTTTTTGGAAGGTATTTAGAAGAAGTGGAGAAAATCCACGCAGTCGAATTGAAGACTTTGTTTGAAGGGGAAAACAGCAATTTGGAGGATTCTTAGCCTATTTTTTTTTACCTTAAGGGAAAAATCAATGCCCATGAGAACATTCTTCCCCGTTTTATTATTGCTAATCTTATTTGCATGTTCGCCTCAAAAGATTGATGAGGGTAAAATTCTTACCGTATCAGGAGAAATTTCCCCTGAGGAGATAGGCCTGACATTGATCCATGAACATATTTTGGTGGACTTTATCGGAGCAGATTCTACAGGATATCACCGTTGGGATAAGGATTCCGTGGTGCAAAAGGTTTTGCCTTTTTTGGCGGAAATAAAAGCAAGAGGTGTCAAAACCTTGGTTGAATGTACGCCTTCTTATTTGGGTAAAGATCCTGTTTTACTCCAAAAGCTTACAGGAGCTACCGGTATTCAGTTTATTACCAATACTGGCTACTACGGCGCAGTGGAGGGTAAATATCTCCCGTCCCATGCCTATTCAGAATCCGTTGAAGAACTTTCAAAAAGGTGGATTGCAGAATTTCAAAATGGAATCGAAGATACCGGAATCAAGCCGGGCTTTATCAAAATATCAGTTAACAGTGGTCCTTCACTTTCAGAAATGGATGAGAAATTGGTCAAGACAGCTGCCTTGACCTACAAGAAAACCGGTCTTTTGATCGTATCCCATACAGGGACATGGGAGACAGCCAAAGCCCAAATCGAAGTTCTGAAAAATGAAAAGGTTGCCCTTGGTCATTTTGTATGGGTGCATGCACAGGCAGAAAAAGATTTTCAAAAATACATTGAAGCCAAAAATGAAGGAGTTTGGATCAGCTTGGATGGCATAGCTTGGGATATACCGGGTCATTTGGAAAGGATAGCTTTCTGCAAGGAAAATGGGCTTTTGGACCATGTACTTTTGTCACACGATGCCGGATGGTATAGCCCTGGTGAAGTAAATGGCGGGGATTTTAAAGGGTTTACTGCATTGTTTGATGAATTGATCCCTATGCTGAAAGAAAAGGGATTTACACAAACTGAATTGGATTTGATGTTGATCAAAAATCCTTCGAAGGCATTCTCGGTTAAATTAAAAAACAGGTAAAAAATCCATCTTGCTTCAGGAGAAAAAGGATAACAGGGAAGCAGGTTAACAAATAACCCTATAACCAATTAACTTAATACCCATTAGCTCCCCAATTTTCCAATCTTCCAATTTTCTAATTTTCCAATCCCATTTTCCAAAATAATCTTCTGAAATCCTTTTCCCGTTATGGCTGCCCTATGTACCTTTGCGCATGGCAGAACAAATCCTCATCCTAGACTTTGGTTCCCAATACACACAACTCATCGCCCGACGCGTGAGGGAACTCAATGTATATTGCGAAATTCACCCCTTCAATAAGATTCCTGAAATTACCCCTGATATCAAAGGAGTGATCCTTTCAGGCAGTCCATGTTCCGTAAGAGATGCTGGTTCCCCTGATTTGGACCTTGACAGCCTCCGGGGTAAATTGCCGCTTTTGGGGGTTTGCTATGGAGCGCAGTTGTTGGCAAACAAATACGGAGGAGAAGTGCTTCCTTCAGAAATCCGGGAATATGGCCGTGCAAACCTCGACCACATTGACCTGCACCATGATTTGTTGAAAGAAATGACCCATGGTTCTCAGGTTTGGATGTCTCATGGGGATACCATCAAGACACTCCCGGAAGGTTTTGACATCATTGCAAGTACTGCCTCCGTCAAAGTAGCGGCCTTCAAAATCCAGGGCGAAGTCACCTACGGGATCCAATTCCATCCCGAGGTAACACACTCATTGGAAGGTAAAAACCTGCTTAGAAATTTTGTGGTCCATATCTGTGGTTGTTCACAAGATTGGACTTCTGATACATTTATAGACAGCACTGTCGCTCAGCTCAAAGAAAAAATCGGAAACGACAATGTAGTCATGGGCCTTTCAGGGGGAGTAGATTCTTCAGTGGCTGCGACATTGATCCATAGGGCTATCGGCAAAAACCTCTATTGTGTTTTTGTGGACAATGGATTGCTCCGCAAAAATGAATACGAAGAAGTTTTAGAATCTTACAAAACTCTTGGTTTGAATGTGATCGGAGTTGATGCCAAGAAACGTTTTTATGATGCCTTGGCGGGATTGTCAGATCCTGAAGCAAAGCGAAAAGCAATAGGCCGTGCATTTATCGAAGTTTTTGATGACGAAGCCCACAAGATCGAAGGTGTCAAATGGCTTGGACAAGGTACCATCTATCCTGACGTGATCGAATCGGTATCTGTCAAAGGACCTTCTGCCACTATCAAATCCCACCACAATGTGGGAGGCTTGCCGGACTTTATGAAGCTTTCTGTGGTAGAGCCTTTGAATACCTTATTCAAGGATGAGGTGAGGGAAGTTGGAAGGGCTTTGGACATACCGGAGGCAATCATCGGAAGACATCCTTTTCCAGGTCCGGGACTTGCTATCAGGATTTTGGGAGACATTACTGCTGAGAAAGTAAAAACCCTTCAGGAAGTCGATTACATCTTTATCCAAGGCCTCAAAGACTCAGGATTGTACAATCAGGTATGGCAGGCAGGTGCAATCCTCCTTCCCATTCAATCTGTAGGTGTCATGGGAGATGAGCGTACTTATGAAAAAGTTGTAGCCTTAAGAGCTGTAGGTTCTGTCGATGGTATGACTGCGGATTGGATCCATTTGCCTTATGAGTTTCTGGGTAAAATGTCCAACGAAATCATCAACCGTGTCAAAGGCGTCAACAGAGTTGTTTATGACATATCTTCGAAGCCACCGGCTACTATTGAGTGGGAATAGAAAAACAACAAAATCCATAAAATGAAAGAAGGAACAGGTAAATATGTTCCTTCTTTTTGCTTTTTCAGCATTTTCATTCTGCTAAAGATTTTAATTATTGTTCAGAATCAGTTAATTTGAAACATGACAATTTCTTAGACGCCAAGATTTTTTCATCCACAGTTTATTTTCCTTCAGATTTATGAGAAAAAGACAAATCATTGTTACAGCTTTTTTGATACTTTCCATTGTTTTGATTCTGGTTTTGGACCTTCGTCATCATCATTGGCTTATCTCTTTTTGTCTGATTTTGATGTTTGCCTTTTACGGAAGGGAGCATTACAAATTGGTGACAAGGGGAGTAGGTGGGGAATTGTTTTTGCGCAGGCAAAAGAAGAGTTTCAAAACATGGACTATAGCCCTTGCTGTGGTAGGTACCCTATTGTTTTTTGTGGGAGTTCCAATACCTAAATGGACATTGGTGCTCTTTTGGTTGATCGTTTTGTATGAGTGTTTTTTATTTCTTTTGGTCAAAAATCTAAATCCAATCACTTTAGTCCTGGACGGCTATCAATTGAAATTCCGGGGTGTCATCGTGTTTCACCGCAACATTTCAGGTTTGACCAAGATTGACCATATAGATTCATCGGGAGGTCTGCGTTTTTCCTTCAGGAATGAAAATGACATTCAGATCAAAAAATCGGATTACCTCGACTCTGATATTTATCAATTAATAGAAATCTGTAGGGAACGCACAAAAGAAGACCTTGTGCTCTCCGAGAACCTGATTTAACCCGATTTGGACTGAATTCTCTTTGTTCCTATTTCCAATTCAATTTCTTTCTTCCAAATTATAAATTTGGAGATGCTGCCAATTGCCAAAGTCTGTGTTACTTTTGCGGCAGCCAATGAAAATCAAAACCTTCAAGTACTCCGAAAATTTTTGCGAAGAAAACATCTGGCACCTATGTCAGAATCCTGAACTTGATGGATTTACCAAAAAGGTGTTGATCATCTCCAACAGCAGCAGAAATTGTTCCTTCAGATTCCAAAAATCCCCCAACGGCGACGAAGTGGTTTGGTGGGATTACCATGTGGTTTTGTTGGCTTCTAACCATGAATCCCAATTGATCTATGATTTTGATTCAACCCTCGAATTTCCTTCCTCGTTAAAAAGTTATTTGGAAGCTACTTTTCCGACTGATCATTCTCAAGAAAGCAAAGACCTTCCAGGATTCAAAGCCATCACATCTGGGGATTTTATCCACTCTTTTATTTCTGATCGGGGACATATGAAGGATGATCATGGCAATTGGATTTCAACTCCTCCAAAATGGCCTGCTATCGGCAAAAGTGGTGGCTTGCCTTTGCCGGAATTGCTTGATTTTACAAATTCAAGCAAAGAAAGGATTTTCAGTTTTGAGGAAATTTACGCCCATATAGAGGGTGTTTCTTATTGACCTTGACAGGGAAATTGCCAAAATTAAGTTTTGCCCCCTGATTATTTTTTATCAGCTTTTTGACTTTAAGTTTTGGCAGGCTAAGTTTAAGCTTCGGCAATTCCCTACATCTTCAATTTCCAATATGAAAAACCCAATCTTAATATTAGCTATCGTTTTGTTTTCTTTTTCTTGTCATGATCAAAAGGATAGCGACCATCTGAAACACCTTGGAAACATGGTCGCCATGGCGGAAATGGTAGCTGCTGATGTCAAGCCTATTGCTTTGAGTGAGCCTCTTACTTCCCATGAAGCAGAGAATTTGTGGACAGATGCCCAGGAAATTGCTAAAGGTTATGGGGTGGAGGTATACAGGGAGTCTGATCTCATCAAAACAATGCTATTTCCCGAGTCTGTTGCAGAGGGAAAAGAAGTCATGATATTCCACAAACCGAATACTTTGGAGGCATACCTTGATTTGAAAAAAACAATTATGGAGGGGAATAACAGTACCGCTGAAGCGCGCCGATTTGGGAGATTGTTGGGCTATCCAAACCACCACATCAATTCGCTTTTGGCCAAAAATACCGAATTCCGGACTATGCCAGATTTTGGGATATTGGGTACAAATGTTTTTTTGTATTACAAAGATCTGGCTGTAGCCAAGAAATTTTATAATGAGATTTTGGGGATGGAAATGGTTTCGGATTATGGTTTTGCGGCAACCTTCAGGATTTCCCATGATGCTTTCCTGACTTTGGTGGATGAATCCGAAGGCATGCATAAAGCCACCGAACCCAAGACTGTAGCCATTGCCTTGCTGACCGACCAACTTCCTGATTGGTACGAGTACCTCCAAAGCAAAAATGTCCCGATCAAATACACTTACAAACCCAAAGAAAACAATGCCCATGATGGATTTGTGGCCATCGATCCTGAAGGATATCTGTTGGAATTTGAAATGTTTAAGCAACACGAAGAGAACGAATGGCTGGTACCTCAGATGAGGAAATATTCTGCTTTGCCTACGGTTTCGGAAGGTGTGGCAGCTGGATTGGGTTTTTACGGAGCGGTGACTTGGACCTATTACCAAGACATGGTGGAAGCTGAGAAGTTTTATGAGGAAATCATGGGACTGCGGTTGATCGTGGATCAGGGTTGGGCCAAAGTATATCAGGTGTCGGAGACAGGCTATATCGGCCTCGTGGACGAACGCCGTGGCATGCATACTTTTTCAGAAACCAAGGCCGTGAATGTTTCTTTTTTGGTCGAGGATGTGGAGGGATGGTTTGACTATGTCAGAAACAATAATGCATTTCCTTTGAGACAAGATAGCCTCGAGGTCGGCCCTGAAGGCAAATTCAAAGGATTTGTCGGTTTTGATCCTGGCGGATATTACCTGGAATTTGATCAGTTTTTCACCCATCCTGAAAATGAAAGATTGTTGGAGTTATTGGGATTAACCCAAAAATGAAATTCGCATTGATTCAATCTTTCCTTTAAAAAAATAGCCGATCCAACAGGTCCTTGAATCATACTCCTATTTCGCCTTTTTGAAACGGTTACATATCCTCAAGCTGATTTTCCTTTCATTTTTTGGAATATTATTGCAGTTTTGCACAAATAATAACCTTTATGGCCGTACTGCTCCAATCGCTCAGGTTAATAGACCCGCAAAGGATCCACCCTCCCAAAAATTACATTTTTACAGGTTCTGAAATCGTAGAAGACAATGGTGATTCTGGGTTGAAAATCAAAGAAACCATCGATTGTTCGACTTTTTTTGCTTCTAGGGGATGGATCGACCTGAGGTGTATGTCAGGCGAACCCGGGGAAGAATACCGTGAATCCTTGGATAGTCTGGGAGAATTGCTTGCAGTTAGCGGATTTACCAAAGCCGTGTTGATGCCCAATACCAAACCTGCTATCCAAACCAAGAATGAAGTCCAATATGTGCAGTCCAAAGCCTCTGGCTGGATTACGGATTTGTTGATTCAGGCAGCGGCAACCAAAGATTGCAAAGGAGAAGATTTTACTGATATCCTTGATTTGCACCACGAAGGGGTTTTTGTATTAGGAGATGGGACCCATCCTATTTCCAATCCTGACCGTCTTTTGAAGATCTTGCAATACCTGCAGAAATTTGGAGGGCTGTTATTTGACCAGACTTATGATCCGTACCTATCACTTTTTGGGCAGATGCACGAAGGTGTCGCCTCTACAAGGCTTGGGATGAAAGGAATTCCAAATCTATCGGAAGAAATCGCCGTCCACCGCAACCTTGAGATCCTCAAATATGCAGGTGGGAAATTGCATCTGCAGACCATCAGTACCAAAGGAGCGGTGGACAAAATCCGTGAAGCCAAAAAAGAAGGACTGAAAATCACGGCAGATGTATCTCTTTACCAATTGCTGTTCTCGGATGAGGACATGGCTTCATTTGATACCAACCTTAAGGTAATGCCACCTTTCAGAGGAAAAGAAGACAGGAAGGCTTTAATAAAAGGCCTGAAAGACGGTACCATTGATGCAATTGTTTCCAATCATCAGCCGCAAGATTTTGATTCCAAATTTATGGAATTTGATTTGGCAGCTTTTGGCATGGCAGGTTTGCAGACTTTCTTGCCCGGGATGGTAAAATTGGCCGAAGAACTCACTTGGCCCCTTCTGATTTCCAAAATTACGGAAGGGCCGGCAAAGGTTTTACAAAATGAACTTTCCAAAATGGATAACCTTACCGTCTTTGACCCGGAAGAAAATTGGGTTTTTGACCAAAAATCGAATAAATCACTTTCTGCCAATATGCCTTGGTTCAATACCAAATTGAAAGGGAAAGTTAAATTTGTCATCAACAAAGGCCGTTTTGTCAAAATCTAGATGAAGCGCTATCTTGGATCTACGTACTTGTTTGGATTAATCGGGGGTGTTTTTTGTGTCCTTGCTTTTCTGCTATTCAAATGGATCGGATTTGATGCCACCAACCTCAGCATGCTCTTTGGGTATGTGCTGATTCCGATATTTGTGTTTTTGGGAATCCGGTATTTCAGGAATGACATCAATGGGGGAGAGCTTTCCTTTGCCCACGGTATGACCATAGGGTTTTTGATATATACCATGATAGGGATAGTCGCAGGCTTGGGGATATGGTTGGTTTTGTCTTTGAGCCCTGGGTTCTTTGAGGAAATCAAAGCCGCAAAAGTTGCCGTGATGGAAACCAACGAGGAGCTTATAGTGGGACAATTAGGTCAGGAATCTTTTGACTTTACCTATGAAAAAATACAGGCAATGACGGCTTTGGATATTGCCATGAATGATTTTATTTGGAAAATCCTGCCAGGTTTATTTTTTACAATCATTATTTCAATAATTTTAAGGAGAACAAAACTTTAAACTATATGGAAAATCAAGAATCGCCATTCAAAGCAGGACTCAATTCAGGATTGATCTTGGGGATTATTTCAATTGTAATTACTTACATCGTTTATTTTATTGACCCTACTTTGTTGGTCGCATGGTATGTGGGCATCGGGATTTTGGTATTGTATATCGGCTTGATCATTTATTATGGTATCCAATACAGGAATTCAATCGGAGGTTTTATGCCTTTTGGAACAGCATTTAATTTTGCTTTCATTGCAATGGTTGTATCAGGAGTTATAAGTATGTTGGGCAGCCAATTGCTGTACCATGTGGTGGATCCTGCGCTTCCAGGTGTATTGATAGAAAGTCAGATGGAAACCCAAATGGCTATGCTGGAGCGTTTTGGTGCAGCTGACTCCATGACATCCGAACAGATTGATGAAATCAGGAGCAATCTTGAAAGTGGCTATACCATAGTTGGACAGTTGAAGGCCTTCGGGATTATCGTGATCGTATATGCTATTATAGCTTTGATCCTAGGAGCGATATTGAAGAAAAGAGACAAATCATTGGACTACTAAACAGAAATGACCCAAATCTCAGTAGTTATCCCTGTTTTTAATGAACAGGAATCACTTGCAGAATTACACAATTGGATATGCCGTGTCATGGAAGGACACGGCTTTTCTTATGAAATCATTTTTATCAATGACGGCAGCAACGACGGTTCATGGGACCAAATCCAAAAGCTCGCCAATCTCAATCCTTTTGTAAAAGGGATCAGTTTTGGCAGGAATTATGGTAAATCTGCTGCCTTGGATATGGGATTCAGCAAAGTCTCAGGAGATGTGGTTTTTACCTTGGATGCGGACTTGCAGGACAGTCCGGATGAAATCCCCGAAATGTATGAAATGATCGTCAGGGACGGTTTTGAAATTGTGTCCGGCTGGAAAAAGAAAAGACATGACCCGATCAGCAAGACCATTCCTTCAAGATTTTTTAATTGGGTGACCCGTGTGATTTCAGGTATAAAACTTCATGATTTCAACTGTGGGCTTAAGGCTTACGACAGAAAAGTCGTTAAAAATATCCACCTCTACGGAGAGATGCACCGCTATATTCCTCTGATTGCAAAGTGGGCAGGTTTCTCCAAAATCGGTGAAAAAGTAGTCGAACACAGACCGAGAAAATATGGCTATACCAAATTTGGTTGGGAAAGATTTTTGAATGGTTTCCTCGACCTGATTTCCGTTTCTTTTGTCAACAGATATAAAAAGCGTCCCATGCATTTCTTTGGGACCTTGGGTACAGTATCCTTTTTGGCAGGTTTTTTCATTACTTCTTGGCTTATTTTTCAAAAAATTTATGGACTTTATCAAGGCCGAGCGGTAAGGGAAATCACCGCACAGCCTTTGTTCTTTTTGGCATTGGTGGCATTGATTGTGGGTGTTCAGTTGTTTTTGACGGGATTTCTCGCTGAGATGATGACCTCCAACAGCAGCCGAAAATCAGATTACAACATTGACTCCGAACTGAATTTAAAAGACTGATGGTTTTTTCGGTTATCATACCGGTGTACAACCGTCCCGATGAAATCAGGGAATTGCTTCAGAGTCTGACTTTACAGACTTTTACAGATTTTGAGGTGATCGTAGTAGATGACGGATCAGATAATCCATGCCGACTTACAGTGGAATCCTTTAATGAAAATCTCAAAGTCAGGTATTTTTGGATTGAAAATATTGCCCAAGGCTTTGCCCGGAACTTCGGGATGAAGCTTGCCAAAGGCGATTATTTTGTGCTTTTTGATTCCGATTGCATTATTCCTTCTCATTATTTTGAGGTTTTGAATAAAGCCATCAAAACCCGGAAGCTCGATGCCCATGGTGGTCCGGATGCTGCTGAGGAGGGTTTTTCCAACTTCCAAAAAGCAATCAATTATAGTATGACCTCTGTATTGACTACTGGAGGAATCAGGGGGAAATTAAAAGATCCATCCAAGTACCAAGCCCGTGGATTCAATATGGGACTTTCCAAAAAAGCATTTGAAGCGACCAAAGGTTTTGTCGACCCAAATAGGGGAGAGGATATCGAGCTCAGCATTCGGCTCAAAAAAATGAGATTTAGGTTGGAATTGGTGGAGGAAGCCTTTGTGTACCACAAAAGGAAAAACACCTGGAAGACATTTTTCAGGCAGAGTTATTCCTTTGGCCAAAACCGGATCAACGTTAGCCGTTACCACCCCAATGCGGTGAAGTTGGTGCATCTGATGCCGGCGTTCTTTTTGTTGGGTTGGATGATGGTAATTGGGTTAATTGTTATTGGTTATTGGCTTCCCACCTTCTTATTTTTCTTGACAGCAGGGTTCTTGGTTTATGGGCTTTGGATTCTAGCTGTTTTCGTTCATTCTACTTTCATAAACAAATCACCTTGGGTAGGATTCCTTTCTATTTTTACTGCATTTGGGCAGCTGAGTAGCTACGGCGTAGGATTAATGACGGAATGGGTGAGGAAGGTTTTTAGGGGGTAACATCCTATTAACTTTTTACATGCAAATAGTCAAGAAGTTTGGTTGGATTTTTAGGGTATTAGTTTTATGTTTAGGTAATTGAAATACATGGTCAAATGATTGAGAGAACCAAACTTTTGAAAGCCATACAAGGCTACATGTTAATGATCCAACTGAATTAAAAATACAATTTGCAATGAGAAATATCTTACTAATAATTCTGAGTTTGGTTACAATTAACAGTTTTGGTCAACAATGGATTGAATTCCAGGTTGATCCTTCACTGACAATTACAATCCCAGAAAATTACGAATTGACTGATACCTTAGGACAAAAAGGAGTAATAGCTCAAATTGACAATGGACTGATTTTACTCACGGTAATGCAGAATAAAGGAAAAACAAAGCTCAATATTCAAAACGAAAACGATTTGATTGAAGCATATAAAGGAATTCAAAGAGGAGTTACCCGTTCACAAAATGGACAATTGATTAAAGAGGAAATACTTGATAAAGAAGCACTTAAGATTTTAAGATTTTCAATTTCAGCTATAATGGAAAATGAAAGGCAAATCAGACATTTTTTAATTGTCTTTCTTAACGATAATATTTATATGTTAAATTTTTGGGAACTTGAATCAATGTCAAACGAAATGAGTGAAATTAGGGAAAAATTATTTTCTTCTATAAAGTTTCCTTCCACTGCGACAATGGAGGATCAAAAGAGTCAAGTAGTTCAAGGCTCAACTTCTTATAATATAAGCTATCTAATTGGACAAATTATTGGTTATTTACTTATTTTAGGACTAATTGTTTTATTTATAATGTATTTCGTAAAAAGACTAAAGAGAAAGAAGATTAGGGATACAATGCAAACTTAGTTATACATTTAACCTTTAATTGTTAGCAACCAACGTTTTGTTTCTCTTTCAAAATTATAAGAAGATACAGTTTTGTATAAATAAATGGTCGGACGAAAGGTAGTCTGCCAAAATCTTGTAAATCTAGGTGCATGTGGCACTCTTATTTTTAAGTTAGTTTTATTTCGGCAATGTGTGAAAAAGATTTGCTTTGAAAGATCAACAATCATAAAAACAAAACATTTGCACAATGGTATTAATATCAACTGATGGGTAAATAAATTACCTAAAAAAATAAACTTTTCAGACTAAAAATGGATAATCGCTTTACGGACATAATTAAGCTAATAAATCAATCTCGGACTAACGCGATAAGAGCCGTAAATGCTGAACTTATTAATCTATATTGGAATATTGGGGATTATATTAGCAAGAAAATTGAACAATCGGAGTGGGGTGATTCTGTGGTATCTGAATTGGCCAAATACATTCAACAAAATGAGCCTGAAATAAAAGGCTTTTCCGATAAGAACATTTGGAGGATGAAGCAGTTTTACGAGACTTATAAAGATTTTCCAAAACTCTCACCACTGTTGAGAGAAATTGGTTGGTCGCATAATTTGGCAATATTTTCAAGGTGCAAGACTACTGAAGAAAGGGAATTTTATTTAAAACTATCTAAACAAGAGAGTTACAGCTTCCGTGAACTCGACCGTCAAATTTCTGCTAGCTTATTTGAGCGTACCTTGATAGGTAATACAAAACTCTCAACAGTGTTGAGAGAAAGTAAAAGTGACTTAAGCAATACCTTCAGAGATAGTTACATTTTTGAATTTCTAAACCTGGCAGAGCCACACAATGAAAGCGACTTACAACGAGGACTAGTAAGTCAAATAAAAAATTTCATTCTTGAACTTGGCAAAGACTTTCTATTTATTGGAGAAGAATATAAACTGCAAGTTGGTAACAGCGACTTTTACATTGACCTGCTTTTCTACCACCGTGGACTTCAATGTTTGGTCGCTTTTGAATTTAAAGCAGACAAGTTTAAGCCCGACCACTTAGGACAATTGAATTTCTACTTAGAGGCATTAGACAGGGATGTTAAAAAGCCAAATGAAAATCCGAGTATTGGAGTTTTGCTTTGCAAGGACAAAGACAATGAAGTTGTAGAATATGCTTTAAGCAGAAGTCTTCCTTCGACAATGGTTTCAGAGTATAAAACCCAAATGCCGGACAAAAAACTTTTACAACAAAAACTACACGAACTGTTTAAAATTGAAATTGACCAGTAATTGGATCCTAATTTCAAATTGCTTATAAATTTTTTATTTCAAAAGCGAGTCAAATCGTATCCCTCACCCTTCACCTTTTATCTCCCTTTTTCACAATAAAAAATCACCTCATTCTCCGGCAAAGCATTTTTCAGGACAACAGCGGGATCAAGGGTTTTGACAAAGAGGTTTTCTTGGACATCGAGTCCTGATTGGCTGAGGCGCTTGGCGTAGTCATGCCCGTATTTGCGGACGTGGTCCCTTTGGCCGAAGAGCCTTTCGCGCTCGGCGGCATCGGTGATGGTTTTGTCTTCTATGGTCTCGGGAATGTCATAGACCGGAGATTGGATGATTCCCCAACCGTTTGGTTTGAGCACGCGGTTGATCTCGCTGCATGCGAGGATATCATCGTCGACATGTTCCATGACATGGTTACAGAATACCACATCGAATGTATTGGCCTCAAATGGGATCTGATGGACATCCATTTTGACTTTGGCCAAAGGAGACTCAATATCAGCGGTGATGTAATCAAGGTTTTTCATGGCCTCCATCCGGTCAATAAAGCAAAGTTCAGGTGCGATATGAAGGACTTTGAGTTTATCAGTAAAGAAGTTTGTCTCCTGCTGCAAAAAAAGCCACATCAGCCTGTGCCTTTCCAAAGCAAGGCAGTTTGGGCAGAGTGCATTGTCACGTCCCTTTCTTCCATAAGGCAAAAATTTCCGGAAAGAATGGTCACAGACATTGCACGTCACCTGATTTCCCTGATAAAATACCGCCATAATTCTCAGGAAAAAGTGGGAAACTAGCTGTAAATATTTCCTTGGAATGTATCGGATAATAAAACTGATCAATGACTTCATATCTGGATTTGCTCGGTTTTTTGGGATTTTATTTCCCCAATAAGCGCGCAATTTATCAAAACCATTTCAATTTTTCGGTTTTCTCTTTCTGTCCACAGGATTAATTAAAAATTACTTTAATGGCTTTATAGCATGCTTATTGGGCTGATTTTGAGCCTATTTTTGGCTAACTTTGAAATAACCAAAATAGCTTACCAACCATGCAAAAGAAGAATATTTATATAGGATTAGGGATTTTTGTTGGGCTCATTGCACTGTATTGGCTATTTTTTTCCTCCGGAAAGAAAGAAGGCTTTGAAATATTGTCAGAAGTCAAAAAAGGCCAATTCAAGGTCGAAATCACCTCCTCAGGAGAATTGCAGGCGCTCAATTCCATTGAGATACTCGGGCCTATTGAAGCGCGAAGATATAGAATAGGAAACTTCACCATTGAGACTATGGTGGATGAGGGCACAGTGGTCAAAAAGGGCGACTTCATTGCTTCACTGGACAAAACAGAACTTTTTGGACGCCTTGAGGACCGAAGGCTTGATTTGGAACAGACACGTGCGGCTTTTGAACAAACCCAATTGGATACTTCTTTGGTACTGCGGTTGGAAAGGGATAACCTGATCAACCTGGATTATGAAGTTGGCGCCAAGAAGCTTGTCTTGGATCAGTCCCAATATGAACCGCCTGCAATCATCAAACAAAACGAATATAATTACCAAAAGGCCATTCGTGACCTGCAGCAGGCCAAAGAGCGGTACAGGATCAAGACGCTTCAGGAAAAAGCTAGAATGGTCGAGGTATCCGCAAGGTTGAGAGAGGCGGAACTGGAAGTGTCCCAAATGCAGGAAGCTTTGGAAAAGTTTACAGTTTTGGCTCCACAAAACGGCATGGTTATCTACCGTCAGGGGAGGGGAGGAAAAGTCAAGGAAGGCTCACAGATCAGTTCATGGGATCCTGTGGTGGCTACACTCCCTGACCTCAGCACCATGCAGAGCATCACCTACATCAATGAAGTGGATATCAGAAAGGTCAAAGTAGGTCAGACTGTGCAAATCGGGTTGGATGCTTTTCCTGACAAAAAACTGTCAGGTCAGGTGATCCAGGTAGCCAATGTTGGGCAGCAAAGACCAAACTCAGATGCGAAGGTATTTGAGGTGTTGGTCAGGGTCAATGAAAGTGACGTGCTCCTTAGACCTGCCATGACTACAAGCAACTCGATTTTGATAGAAGAAAAAGGCGATGTGGTCTATGTTCCTTTGGAGGCCATCAATGTCGAAAGTGACAGTATCAATTACGTTTATCTTAAAAACGGCAAAAAACAGGAAGTAAAATTAGGTTTGGCAAATTCCAATGACGTCATTATTGAGATGGGCTTGGAAGAAGGACAGGGTATTTTTCTTTCCACACCTGAATGGTCTCAGGATACAAGTATCAGTTTATTGGCAGAATTGGACGGAAAACGAAACCTTAACAGGGAAGAGATAACTTCTGAGGCGGATTCCACCATGAGACCCGGGTATCAAATCAGGCCTGTCAGAAACTAAATCTACCTATGAGTCTCATTTTCGATCGTAATGAAAGATTAAAAGCCAATTTCCACATCGCCCTTGAAGCAGTTCTCGCCAACAAATTGAGGTCGCTGTTGACGGCTTTGGGGATAATTTTTGGAGTGGCAGCAGTAATCGCCATGCTCGCTATCGGCAATGGCGCACAGCAGGAAATCCTCGAACAGATCAGATTGGTCGGTGTCAACAATATCGTCATCACACCTGTGGTCAATCAGGTGGAAGAAAACCTAGCGGAAGATTCTGATCTTGAAGAAGAAAAAGGAAAGTATTCTCCTGGATTGAAACTTTCGGATGTAGAATCCATTGTGAAAACCATCCCCGGAATTAAAAATATCAGTCCTGAAATCGTTTTGGAAACGAATCTTGTCAAGAGTGGGATCAGGAGGTCTGCCAAACTTGTCGGTGTCACGCCGGCTTATTTTGAAGTATTGGATTTTCACCTTAGAGAAGGAAAAATGTTTTCGGAAATGAACCTCCTCAACGGCGATCCTGTCTGTATCATCGGAAGATCCGTTCAAACCAAATTTTTCTCTAAGGAAAACCCCATCGGAAAGATGATAAAAAGTGGAAACCAATGGCTTGAAGTCATTGGCGTGATGGAGGAGCGGTTGGTATCAGAGCAGAGTATTTCCAAGTTGGGTATCCGGGATTTCAATATGGATGTCTATGTTCCTATTCAGACGATGTTGATCCGGTTCAAAAACAGGGATTTGGTCACAGGTGCAGGGGTGATGGATCAAGAGTCTGCCTCCCTTTCTGTTGACCCCAATTACCATCAGATAGATAAAATAGTAGTTCAAGTGGTAGAGAGTGAATCCCTCAATCCCACTGCAGAAGTGATTTCAAAGCTTTTGGAAAGGAGGCATATGAATGTGGTGGACTTTGAAATTACCATCCCTGAGCTATTGCTCAAACAACAGCAGCGGACGCAGAATATTTTCAATATTGTCCTAGGGGCAATAGCAGGCATTTCACTTTTGGTGGGTGGTATTGGGATTATGAACATCATGCTTGCCTCCGTGATGGAAAGAATAAAGGAAATAGGATTAAGGCTTTCGTTGGGAGCAAAAAAATCCGATATTGTCAATCAGTTTCTGTTTGAAGCCGTCATGATCAGTATTTCAGGAGGGATAATAGGCGTAATATTGGGGATTTTATTGGCCCATTTGGTATCTACTTTTGGGGATTTTCCGACCATCATCACCCTTCCCTCCATCGTCCTATCATTTGGCGTCGCAGCTACCGTCGGATTGATTTTTGGAATCGCCCCGGCAAGAAAAGCAGCAATGCAAGATCCTATAACTTCTTTAAGGTATGAGTAAACATTATTATTTGAGTATTTTAATAGTTTGGATGTTTGGTTTTTCCATCCAATCTTATTCCCAAGAAAGAGTAACATTTACCCTCGAGGAGATGGTAGCCAGGGCCAAGGCAAGGTCTCCGGCTGCACTGAGGGCACAAACGAGAAAAGAAAACAGGTATTGGAATTACCGTTTTTACCAATCCAATTATAATCCCCAGCTCAGGCTGAGCGGTACCATCCCGGGATTTTCACAGGCATTCAACAATGTCACCCAACCTGATGGAACCATCGAATTTAGAGAAGTGAGGCAAAACTTCATGGATTTGGAATTAGGTATTGAACAAGAAATAGCCGCTACCGGTGGCAATATTTCCATCAATTCCTCCACCAACAGGTTTGATAATTTTCTGGCACCGGTCACTTCTCCTCAGACCCAATGGAGTGGTGTGCCTGTCAATGTTCGGTTGAGGCAACCTATTTTTGCTTTCAATCCCCTGAAATGGGACAGAAAAATTGAACCTCTGATTTTTGAGGAAAGCAAGAGGGGATATGTAGAGGAAATGGAACAGATCGGGATGACCGTAACTGCTTTGTTTTTTGACTTTTTGGTATCTCAGGTCAATCTGGAAATCGCGACAAAAAACCTGAGCAATACACAGGAAATCCTCAAAATCGAACAGGGGAGGTACAATATCGGGACCACATATGAGGACAAACTCCTTCAGGTAGAGTTACAGGTTTTGCAGGCGAGACAAGATCTCGCCCAGGCCCAATTGGACCTGGAGGCCAACAACCTTAGACTCAAATCATACATTGGACTTAACGAGACTTCTGAACTGACCCTCATTCCTCCCAATGTGATCGTCCCTATCGATATCAAAGTGGAGGAGGCAATCGAGTTTGCTTTTCTCAACAGGGCAGATGCGATGGGATTTGACCGGAGAAAACTGGAAGCTGAATCGGACCTGGCACAGGCAAGGGGACAGCGCTTCAATGTCCTGTTGAATGCGAGTTACGGTCTCAATAATGCAGGTTTGACTTGGGGAGATATTTACGTCGATCCCAACAGGCAGACCCTTATCAATCTCGGCTTTTCGATCCCTATTCTCGATTGGGGTAGAAATAAAGCAAGAATGGGTCAGGCACAGGCAAACAAGCAATTAGTAGAATATACCGTCGAGCAGGATATCATCAATTTTGAGCAGGAGATTTTTACGAAAGTAAAGAATTTTGCCATGCTGCGTGACAGGCTTAAAATTACTGAACTTTCTGATGAGGTAGCGGAAAAACGCTATGAGATTTCCTTGCGAAGGTATCAAAATGGAAATGTGACCATCACCGACCTGAATATTGCGCAGCAGGAAAAAGACCAAAACCGAAGGGCTTACATCCAGTCCTTGAGGGATTATTGGACAGCCTTTTATGAGATGCGTCAGTTGACTTTATATGATTTTGAATTCAGGCAATTGCTGTACAATCCTGATGCAGATTAAAAACAAAACCCGGAACCTATTAAGATTCCGGGTCTTTTTTTAGTGTGGAAGGTAACCTTCCGGATTTTTTTAAGGCTTCATGGATGATCCATTCCAGTTGCCCGTTGGCACTGCGAAATTCATCCTCTGCCCATTTCTCTACAGCCTTCATGAGGTTTTCATCTATCCGTAAGGCAAACGGTTTCTTAGCTGCCATGATTTTTGGATTTGTATGCTTCAAACATCTCAATGGCTTTTTGAGCTTCCTCAGGCATGTGCGTGCCAAGGAGGAATTTTTTGTCTTTGGTGGTGACCATGATACCGAATTTACCACCAGTATTGTAGGCCCAGGAATCAAAATTGTACCTCAACCCCCATCCCCCATATTCCCAAAGTGAGTTGTACTCGATCAAGGCCATGGTTTCAATATCATTAAAGCCAAACGTCTTTTTTCCTACAAAAGGAAAATAGCTAAATGACAATGATTTTGAGTCAATCGTGGTTTTGAGCGTCAGTGAGAGAAACAGTACAAATACGAGTCCAACGATTCCGATTGGGATCAATTTGTCTGAAAGATTAAAATCTTCAATACTGATAATGCTGAGCAATACGATTACTGCCACAACAACCAATAGCATCCAAATCCACAGTTGAGTGAATTTTTGGGTTTCTTTAAATATAAAATGCTTCATGTTAGGTCTTGTTTTCAAATCCGTTTTCATTCCAAACTTCAATCATCTCTTTGACTTCATTGTGCTTTCTGGTGCTGAAGACCAGCTTTTTGGTTTGAAGCTGAACTTCCACTACATGATCAGAAAAGAAAATGTATGCCTTTACATTTTTTGAATATCTCACTCCAATACCTCCATATTCCAACAGCCCATCCATTTTTTTGACTTGAATCGAATTTATTTCCGAGAATGGGATTTTCTGCCATTTATTTTTCAGTGGAGGATTTCTGAAAGCAATGGATTTATCGTCCATTCTCAATTCCAGTTTGATGCTCATCAGAAAAAGGAAAGTGATCAAAATGATCGCTCCGACAAACAATATCGCCGGCAAACCATCTTCTCCCAGTTTTCCTTTTTGCCAAAGTACAATCAAAAGCACCAAGGTGGGGACTTCCAGCATGATCATTCCAAACATGATGAAACTTCCCCTGAAACTTTGTGTCTCATTGACTACCATTTTCTATTGGTTCAAAGTTCCCACATTCAGAACCGGACTTGCACTTCTGTCAGAGCAGAGCACTACCATCAGGTTACTGACCATTGCGGCTTTTTTGGATTCTTCAAAGTCGATGATGCCTTTAATTTTGAGGTCTTCCAAGGCCATTTCGACCATGCCTACTGCTCCGTCAACGATCATTCTACGGGCGGCGACAATAGCAGTAGCTTGTTGTCTTTGGAGCATGGCCGAGGCGATTTCTGAAGCATAAGCCAAGTGGGAGATACGGGCTTCGATGACTTTGATTCCGGCAGACTTCAGTCTGTCGATGATTTCTGCTTCCAATGAATGGTTGACTTCTTCCACACCCGAGCGGAGGGTCACTTCGGCATGTTGATGCTCAAAATCGTCATAAGGATACAAACCTGCCATTTTTCGGACTGCGGCATCAGTCTGTAGGTGGACGAAGTTTTCATAATCTTCCACTTCAAATGATGCTTTGAAGGTGTCCTCTACCTGCCAGACCACAATCGTGCCGACCATGACCGGGTTACCGATTTTGTCATTGACTTTGAGGGGTTTGTTTTCAAAATTCTTGACACGGAGAGAGATTTTCCTTTTGGTCATAAATGGATTGACCCAGAAGAAACCGGTGTCCTTCACCGTGCCTTTATAAGCACCGAATAAGACAAGTACCATCGCCATGTTAGGCTGGAGTGTAAAAAACCCTGGCGTGATCATGATAAAGGCAAACCCGAGGATTGCCCCCAAAAGATGCCATTCATTGATAAATGAAAATGCTGTGGCCGGAATCAGTGCGATGACCACCAAAACCATCAAGTAGCCGGAAATAGGTTTAGTTATTTTTTCCATATTGTTATGATATTAAAATGATATCAATGCAATATACTTTCTTTGATTTAAAAAGTTACAAAAAGAATGAAATTTTTTCGACTAATCTGTTATTTTTGGATTATGTTCAAAAGTCCCTTTTCCCAAATTCTGGTTTTTCTTCTTTCGATTACCCTGTTTTCTTGTGGGGAAAAGGCTTCTGATGAAATATATGTTGGGAAAATTGAAGAATTGGTAGCAGGCGATCTACTCGTCAAGAAAGATAGTTTGACAAAAAATATAGAAGTCAAACAGGTAATCCATCATCAAGGAATTGATTTTATCATTTCCTTGGCTGATAGGGAGAGGACGATCCAGTATTATTCAATCCAAACTGGAGAAAAAGTCAAGGAAATCAAACTTCCTTTTGATGGGCCAGACAGCTTCAAAGGTTACATTGGCTTGTTAATAGCTGAAGGGATGGATTCCTTGACCATAGTAAATATGGACGGTTGGTTTTATGACTATTATCAAGGTAATAGAATAAAAGAGGAACATATTGATTCGAAACTGGAATTTCCAAATACGTATTACAGTAGCATGTACCATGGAAGGAGGAACAATTTTACCAAAGTCTCTGAAAGTCAGTATCAAATTTCAGTAGTTCCACTGGTTGCACCAAGTAGCAATTTTTCAGGAAAAACAAAGGCCTTTGATAAAATCGAAGAATGGATTATCATTTTTGATTCGAAAGAAAACAAGGCAGCTGTTCAGAATCTAACTTTTCCTTTTGGATATAGATCAGATTTTGTTGAAGACCACTTGTCTTATCCACCAATCGTTGAAATTATGGACAGTAAGAATTATGTTTTATTTCCATATTCTGATTCCGTATTTGTCATGTCCGATTTCAAAATAGTTGACAGAAAAAAACTAGACTCCGGAGTTGAATTTAATTTCATTGGCGGTGAAAACATCGTTAGAGGGGAATACGGTTATGTTGAATTAAAAAAAGAGGCTAGTTCTCATTTAGATTTTCTTTACGATAAGTACAGAAATGTATTTATCAGGATTTCAAAAATAAATGAATCCGGCGCTGGTGAAACCACCCGGGAAAGAACAAAACATCACCTACTCAGCATATATGATGCGGATCTAAATCCAATATCCGAATACACATTCGATTTTGGTCCCGGATCCAAATTGGAAAATTACTTTATAGCTTCAGACGGTTTTTATCTGAATAAACCCGATCAGGTTTCTGAAGACCAATACGAGTTTTATAGATTGGATCTCAGCAAAATCAAAAAACCCTGACCGGGATATTCCGCTCAGGGTTTTTGAACATTCTAAATTCTAAATTTTCTACTTTATCGCCTCTAATCTCACGCTTCTCAAGTTAGCATCGCTCCATCTACTTGGATGACTTGTCCTGAGATATACGAACTCATATCCGAAGCCAGGAAAACGCAGGCATTGGCAACTTCTTCAGGTTGGCCGCCGCGCTTCATCGGGATACCGTCCCTCCAGCCCTGAACAGTTTTCTCATCCAATACCGCTGTCATTTCCGTTTCGATAAATCCCGGTGCCACGGCATTTGCCCTGATATTTCTTGAACCCAATTCCAAAGCTACTGACTTGGTAAAGCCGATAATCCCGGATTTGGAAGCTGCATAATTGGCTTGTCCGGCATTCCCTTTGATGCCTACCACAGAAGTGATGTTTATGATGGAACCTGACTTGGCTTTCATCATTGGACGCGTTGCGGCTTTGACGGTATTAAAGCAGGATTTTAGGTTGACTCCTATGACTTCATCCCAAGCTTCCTCGGTCATTCTCATCAGGAGATTGTCGCGAGTGATACCCGCATTGTTGACCAAGATGTCCAAACTGCCAAATTCAGCCACCACACCATTGACAAGTTCCTCAGCAGCTTTGAAGTCAGAGGCATCCGAACGGTACCCTTTTGCTTTGATCCCAAATGCCGTCAATTCTGCCTCAAGAGCCTGTCCTTTTTCTACACTTGACAAGTACGTGAAGGCTACATTGGCACCTTCTTGGGCAAATCTTACAGCTATTGCTTTACCGATTCCTTTGGATGCTCCGGTGA
The DNA here is from genome assembly GCF_024741135.1 of Aquiflexum gelatinilyticum. Taxonomy (GTDB): domain Bacteria; phylum Bacteroidota; class Bacteroidia; order Cytophagales; family Cyclobacteriaceae; genus Cognataquiflexum; species Cognataquiflexum gelatinilyticum. The sequence goes on along the minus strand of NZ_JANSUY010000012.1, from coordinate 35,064 downwards.
TCAGAGCTGTTTTTCCGCTTAATAATCCCATGTTATTTTCTTTGATAGGTTTCTGTTAAAAACCCAAAAATAAGGAATTTTTATTTTAGGATTATTACTCACGCAGAGACGCGAAGACGCAAAAGAATGATCAAAGTTGAATGAGGAATACATCGAAGGATTTATTTGCTGCCTAAAACAAATTGAATTTTAAATCCATAAATCGAATATTTGGCAAATTTTCACAATTTATTGAGTAAGTTTCATGTCTCAAATCTCTCATCTTATGTCTTTTTTAGATTTTTTTCTCAGCCTAAAAGCCCTATTTTTGCGAAGCTTATATTAAAATAAACAGTAAAAATATGTCTTCAACAAAATATGATGTGATTGTTTTGGGTTCCGGTCCCGGTGGTTATGTAGCTGCCATCCGTGCTGCCCAATTGGGTTTGAAAACTGCAGTGGTAGAAGCTGCTGAACTCGGTGGAATCTGCCTCAATTGGGGTTGCATCCCGACAAAAGCATTGATCAAAAGTGCTCAAGTTTTTGAATATATCCACCATGCAGAAGATTATGGAATCAAGGTAAAAGGTGCAGAAGTGGATTTCACGGCCATGGTCAAAAGAAGCCGTGATGTAGCAGGAGGCATGTCCAAAGGGATTCAGTTTTTGCTTAAAAAAAATAAAATCGACCAACTTTTAGGCTGGGGAAAAGTACAGCCCGGTAAGAAAATTGAAGTAGAAGACAGTGAGGGTAAAAAGACAGTCTATTCTGCTGACCATATCATCATCGCTACAGGTGGCCGTGCCCGTGAGCTTCCTGCTGTAAAAATCGACAACGAAAAAATAATTGGCTATCGCAAAGCCATGGTTTTGGAAAAGAAGCCTGAAAAAATGGTTGTGGTAGGTTCAGGAGCCATCGGTGTTGAATTCGCATATGTTTACAGCTCTATAGGTACAGAAGTGACCATAGTAGAGTTTATGGACAGGATTGTACCGAATGAAGATGAGGAGGTTTCTAAAGCCTTGGAAAAAATATATAAGAAAAACGGATTGAAAATCATGACCTCCACGGAGGTGACTGCAGTGGACACCAAAGGCAAAGGCTGTAAAGTAACCGTAAAAGATAAGAAGGGAGCAGAAACAGTCATCGAATGTGACGTGGTCTTATCCGCTGTTGGAGTAGTGTCTAATGTCGAAAATATCGGTTTGGAAGATGTAGGGATTTTGGTTGAGCGTGGCAAAATCAAAACAGACGAATATTACCGCACCAATATGCCCGGTTACTATGCCATCGGTGATGTGACAACGGGACCGGCCTTGGCACACGTTGCTTCAGCCGAAGGAATCATTTGTGTAGAGAAAATCGCCAACCACCATCCAGAACCGCTTGATTACAACAATATCCCGGGCTGTACTTATTGTATTCCTGAGATTTCTTCAGTAGGATATACCGAAGCCAAAGCAAAAGAAGCAGGCTATGAAGTGAAAGTGGGCAAGTTCCCTTTTTCTGCCTCTGGAAAAGCATCAGCGGCAGGAGCCAAAGACGGGTTTGTAAAACTTGTTTTTGATGCCAAATACGGAGAGCTTCTCGGAGCGCACATGATAGGAGCCAATGTGACTGAAATGATCGCTGAAATCGTAGCTATTCGAAAATTGGAGACAACAGGTATGGATCTGATCAAGACTGTACATCCACATCCCACAATGTCTGAGGCCATTATGGAAGCAGCAGCACAAGCTTATGGTGAAGTAATCCACCTTTAATTTTATAAAAATCATTATCTTCGAAACACAAGGCCATACCAATAGGTCTTGTGTTTTTCTTTTTAAACAAAACCAGTAGCGTAAAAAAATTAAAATTTGGAAGAGCCACAACTCATTGCAGGATTAAGGGCGAAGGATAGAAAGACTATTGAATACTTATATGATAAATATTCAAAAGCCCTGTTTACTGTGATTTCGAGGATCATTATTGACAAAGACATTGCTGAAGAAGTTTTTCATGATGCCTTTATCAAAATCACCCGGAAAATCGACAGTTACGAAGAGTCTAAAGGAAGACTGTATACCTGGATGTCCAATATATGCAGGAATGCAGCGATTGATCGGACGAGGTCGAAAGAGTTCTCCAATAGCAGTAAGACCAATACGATCGATGATTACGTATATGGTTTGGAGAGTGCATCAGGGACTTCAGATTTGGTCGATGCTATAGGAGTCAAAGAACTCTTGGACGACCTCAATGAAGAACAGCGCTTTATGGTGGAGTGTATTTATTTCAAAGGATATACCCATTCTGAAGTATCCGAGGAATTTGATATTCCCCTTGGCACCGTCAAGTCTCGAATTCGTGCCGCAATAAATGTATTAAAAAAGAACTTAGGAAAGATTTAAGTGGATATTCAAGCTTACATATCGTCAGGAAAACTCGAACTCTTTCTATTGGGGGAGTTGGGTGAAAGAGAAAGGGAGGAAGTGGTCCGAATGGCCAAAAAATACCCTGAAATCCAAAAGGAATTGGATCAGTTGCAAGATGCTTTTTTGGAAATTGACCAAAAATCCGGAATTGCTCCTTCTGATTCGGTGAAAAATAAAATCTTCAAGACTTTGGAGGCTGACTTAGTCAAGGAAGTGAAGTCGCCCGTCAGAGAAGTTTCGCCGGCAAAGGTTATTCCGATGCAGCCTTGGAAAACCTATTTTGCTGCTGCATGTATAGCAGCAGTTTTGGCAACTTTTGCAGCCATTTATTATGCCAACCAGTATTTTGACATCGATCAAAAATTTACTGCTTTGGTTCAGGAACAGTCTGTTTTGGCAGAGGAATTGAACCAATACAAGGTAAACTTTGAAAAGACAGATGTCCAATTGGAGACCCTTCTTGCAGGTAATTTCGAAAAGGTTTCAATGAAAGGTGATGGGTTTGAGATAGAAAAAGATGCCCTTGTAGATGTGTGGTGGGATAAGGGAGCCAATTCGGTTTTTGTATCTGTCAATAACCTCTCGAGCTTGGAAGATCAATACGATTACCAGTTATGGGCTATTGGTGACCAAGGTCCTGTAGGAATCGGCTTGGTCAATGCTGACCAAAAGTTTTCGCTCCAACAAATGGAAGCTGTAGCCTCAGCAGGTACATTTGCCATCACCATCGAACCAAAAGGAGGAAGTCAAAGTCCTACCTTGGAGAAGTTAGTGGTAATTGGAAATGTGGGTTAAAGAATAAGAGTATTAAGTTATTGGTAAATAGAACCCGGCAGCGATGTCGGGTTTTATTTTTCTTGTTTATTCCCCAACTTACCAACCAAAACCACAACCTATGGAACTTCAGATTTCAACACCGGCTTTATTATTTTCAGCCATTACCTTGATGATGCTTGCTTTTACCAACAGGTTTTTGGCCGTTGCGAGTCTGATTCGGGGACTTCATAAAAAATTTTTGGAAAACCCCGATCATGAAATTATCATTGACCAGATTCACAACCTTAAACGCCGTCTCAGCATGATCAAATACATGCAGCTGTGTGGGGTTTTGAGTTTTTTCCTTTGCGTGGTATGTATGTACCTCATATTTATGGAGATTCAGCCTGCTGCAGATTATGTGTTTATTGCCAGTATGCTGACATTGCTGATTTCATTGGGCATTTCTTTGGTGGAGATTTTTATTTCTAACCAAGCCCTAAAACTCGAATTGCAGGACATGGAAAATATATTTGAAAAACGGAAAAGCGGTTTGGATTTTTGGTTCAAAAAAGAAAAAAACGATGAGTAAATTAAAAAGCGTGTTTAGGGTTTCACTTCTGGCAATAATCCTTTTTTCCTGTAATTCTTCCAAAACAGGAAAAGTAGTACACTCTTCAAAACCTGCGGAATACTATATTTCATTAAAATCAGTAGAGGAAGCCAAAAGTTTTTATACCTGGACTTCGGATCGGATACCGTTGGTCAGTGCGCACCGGGGCGGACCATACCCTGGTTTTCCTGAAAATGCCATCGAGACATTTCAAAATGTTATTGAGCAAACTCCTTCGATTATTGAATTTGACGTGGCGCTTTCCAAAGACTCCGTCTTGGTACTTATGCACGACAATACTTTGGATAGGACAACCAATGGTTCAGGAAAAGTCATTGACCAAACTTTTGATGAAATTAGAAAACTCAGATTGGTGGATAATGATGGAAAAGAGACAGGTTATCAAGTGCCGACTTTGGAAGAGGCTTTGATATGGGGAAAAGGAAAGGTGTTGTTTACAGTGGACATCAAGCGTGAAGTTCCATTTGAAATGGTAGTGGATGCAATCAAAAAACACAAAGCCGAGGCCTATGCTGCAGTCATCACCTATAGTGTAGACGCAGCCAAAAAAGTTCATAGCCTTCACCCTGACCTGATGCTTTCAGTAACTATCAGGAATGAGGAGGAACTGAAAAGATTTGAAGATTCCGGCATTCCAATAGAGCAGTGGATTGCATTTACAGGCACTTCAGAAAGACCTTCCGAGTTCAATTCCAAGCTTCATGAAATGGGCGTGTTTACCATTTTAGGAGTACTCGGAAATTTGGATAAAAGTGCGATGGCAAATGGTGACCAGATATATGTTGATTTTGTAAGGAAGGGAGCAGATATCCTTGCTACCGACCGGCCGATTGAGGCTGCTGAGGCGATCAAAGCCCTTATTCCTAAGGAAAGTTCGAAAAACAAATATTTTGAAATAAAATAGAAATAAAATAGAAATACAATTGAAATACAATTGAAATACAATTGAAATAAAGTTGATATAAAAAGAAATAAGGCTAGATGTTGTAAAATTATTTCGCCGAAGGCATATTTCCATTTATTTCGCGAAGCATATTTCTTTTAAACCATTCATCCAAATGATTATAGACTTACGTTCAGATACCCTCACCAAGCCTACCCAAGGCATGTTGGAAGCCATGTGGTCAGCTCAAGTTGGAGATGATGTATTTGGAGAAGATCCGACTGTCAATGCCCTGGAGCAGAAGATGGCGGACATGTTTGGTATGGAAGCAGGGATTTTTTGTCCTTCGGGTACCATGACCAATCAGATTGCCATCCGTCTTCATACCCGGCCACAAACCGAACTGATCTGTCATAAATATTCCCATATCTACCTTTATGAAGGAGGAGGAATTATGTCCAATTCGCATGCTTCGGTAAAACTTTTGGACGGGGAATATGGAAAAATCAGTCCCTCCGACATCGCCGATGCCATCAATCCTGATGATATTCATGCGCCCGAAACTACCTTGGTTTCTCTTGAAAACACCATGAATAAGGGTGGCGGCAGTATTTATACTTTAGAGGAAATCAAACCCATTAAAGCCCTATGTGATCAGCATGGTTTGAAACTTCACCTTGATGGAGCCAGGATTTTCAATGCACTAGAAGTCACAGGTGAAAGTCCCAAAGCTTGGGGAGCGATGTTCGATACCATTTCGGTTTGTCTGAGTAAAGGTTTGGGTTGTCCGGTAGGCTCTGTCCTTTTGGGAACCAAATCAGATATCAAGCATGCAAGAAAAGTCAGAAAATCTTTTGGTGGCGGGATGAGGCAGGCAGGTTTTTTGGCCGCTGCGGGAATTTATGCGCTAGATCACCAAGTCAAAAGACTGGCAGAGGACCATGACAGGGCAAAGAAATTAGGGCATATCCTGGAGCAACATCCTTTAGTATCTGAAGTTTTTCCCGTTGTCACCAATATTGTAATCGCCAGATTAAAAGATATCACCCCTGCCGAAATGCTCCAAAAGCTAGATGTTGTTAGTATTAAAGCAGTACGCTTTGGCAAGGATCAGATCAGGTTTGTGACCCACTTGGATTTTGGGGATGAGGGATTGGAGGAGTTTGGGAAAAGGGTCAAGGAAATAAGATAGAAATACGTTTTGCGAAATAGGTTGAAATAATTTAAGCAGAAATACTGGAAGATTTTACAGGTTCAGTAATGGTACCTGCACTGTAAAATAAAAAGAGATTCGTTTTCTACCCAAAATAAAATCGCAGGTTTGAATTGAATTCCCGAAAACATTTCAATTCCCAAAAAACAACGAAACAAAAAAAGCCCGCATTTCTGCGAGCTTCTCTGTACCCAGAGCCGGAGTCGAACCGGCACGAGTGTAACCTCATTGGTGTTTGAGACCAACGCGTCTACCAATTCCGCCATCTGGGCATTTCAATCATTGCCCGTCCCTTTCTGAACGGGATGCAAATATGAGTAAAGATTTTTTTTCCTGCAAGACCTTTCAGGGCAGTTCTTGGATTTTTTTGGAACTGAAAGCAACAGGTTTTTCTGCAAAAAGGGTTTTGGTAAACGACCACACAGTTTTAAATAGCTCGGAATCACGGTATTGATTCAAAGCTTCCTCGCTTTCCCAATGGCTGAAAGTCATAAAAATATTTTTGCTGTTTTCATCCTTCCACAATTCCAAATGGCTGCAGCCTGAAAAATTTCTGATTTTTTCCTTGTTTCCTTCAAAATTTTCCAAAAACGCTTCCACCGCTTCCTCTCTAAAAGTCATCCTCACTATCCGGATCAGCATATCATTCGGTTTCAAAATTGATAAATACCGGACTGTCATGCCTCAATCCCAACAAGTCAGCCCCATGCCCATGGTTGATCCCGATTTCCAGCATGTCTATGCTGTTGAAAAATGCAAAGCAGTCTCCTGCTTCGACATTGTCATAGGTTTTGTTGAGCCTGCTGATTTTTTCCCGTCCAAACTCCACATTGTATTTGCCCGGATTGAGTTTCTCAAAAACCTCCTTAGGGATGTTGGTGATCAGGTTTCCATAATTGTCAACCCTGATGACATGTCCGATTATCTGTTTTTTGGTGGCTTTGAATTGTCTGGGAATCATCTTTTTGATCTGCATCAAAGGTCCACCAAAATCATGAATCGCAGCACCTGAGGCCACTTTGGCGGCAATAGGGGCAAGGATATCCTTTACCGGAAAGGTACTTTCTTTAATATGCATTTCAGAAAAAAGAACACAAATCCCTGGGTCATAATCGGAAAGCAAACTGAGTACGCCGTTGTTTGGTCCAAGGAAAATATGTTCTTCCAACTTAATACCAATATAGCCTTCTGTGCTGGCACTTGTGCTGTTCATGGCAACAAGGTGGACCGTTCCTTTTGGGAAATCTTTGTAGATCGCTTTAAGGACAAAAGCCGCATGGGCGATATCATAGATATCGATTTTATGAGTGATGTCGACAATGTTCAATTGGGGATTGATGGATAACATTTTGGCCTTCACCGCCGGTACATAGTAGTCGGCGTCTCCAAAATCTGAGGTGAATGTTATCAATGCCATGGAAGCAAGTCTGTTAAAATTTTGTACTTTTGTAGGGGTTGGAACAAAATTAGGGATTTTATCCTTATACCTTCAATAGACTTCACAATTCAAGGAAATTAGATTGGTAGAAAAAATAATCACACTGGAAAACATCCCTTTGCTGGATTTTTTAGGCTCAGAAAACGAAAATATCCGCCGGATTGCCGATGCTTTTCCCGAAAGCAAGATAGTATCCCGAGGCAATGAAATTCGGATTCAGGGACGTGCACCCGAAATCCTCAGAATCAATGATGTGATCAATATGCTCTTGCAGCACTTTCACAGATTCGGTCATGTGACTCCCGACAATGTCAAGGAATATATTGCGTTGGAAGGACAGCCTTTTACCGAAAATGAGAATAACGATGTTATCCTATATGGCAACAAAGGCCTAGTAGTCAAACCAAAATCCCCAAATCAACGCAAACTCGTTGAGTCTGCATTTAAAAATGATTTGGTTTTTGCATTAGGACCTGCCGGTACAGGCAAAACTTACATTGCTGTTGCACTTGCAGTCAGGGCATTGAAAAACAGGGAAGTCAAAAGAATCATTATCACCCGTCCAGCTGTGGAAGCAGGAGAAAACCTCGGCTTTCTTCCGGGGGATTTGCAGGAAAAGTTGGATCCATACCTAAGGCCCATTTATGATGCATTGGCAGACATGGTGCCGGCAGAGAAACTCAAATATTACCAAGAAACCAGGGTGATTGAAATCGCCCCACTTGCATATATGAGGGGAAGAACTTTGCACGATGCTTTTGTTCTGTTAGATGAAGCACAGAATACAACCAGCGAGCAGATCAAAATGTTCCTGACCAGGATGGGCCCCAATTCCAAAGTCATCATTACCGGTGATCAAAGCCAAGTCGATCTTCCATCTAAAAAGAAATCAGGGTTGACTGAAGCCCTACATATCCTGAAGGATGTCAAAGGAATCGGGGTGGTGAGCTTAAGCGGCAAAGATGTCATCCGTCATAAATTAGTCAAATCGATCATAGAAGCATACGAAAAAGATGAATCCCAAAGAGATGAAAGAAGAGAAGCCTATCTCCGTAGAAAAAGTACAGACCAAGGAACAGCTTGATACGGTTTTTGGCATCAGAGAGGAAGTATTTGTCATCGAACAGGAAGTAGATCCTTCAGAGGAATATGATGAGTTTGAGGATATTTCTCTTCACTTTTTGGCAAAATCTGATGGAGAACCTGCCGGCACTGCGAGGTGGAGATTTACTGACAAGGGTGTTAAACTGGAAAGATTCGCTGTATTGAAATCCAAGCGGGGAAAGGGCGTCGGGTATGCATTGGTCAATGCAGTGGTAGAGGACATCAAACTTAACCCCGATGCCAAGGGAAAGAAGCTTTACCTACATGCCCAATTGGATGCGATGCCACTCTATGCCAAATTTGGTTTCCGGCAAGTTGGAGACATGTTCGAAGAGTGCAATATCAAACATTTTAAAATGGAATTATATTTGTGAAATCCGGAAGGATTGATTTACCATAAACCAACTTTAGTGATATGAAAAAATCATTGTTTACCCTTGCCTGCATTACCTTAATTACCTTTGGTTCATATGCCCAATCGCTTGAAGATCCTAAAGGTGAAATCAGGCTCAACTTTTTGAATACCATTATCTTGGGATCTGTTGAAATCGGGTATGAAAGTTTCTTCAAACCTGATCAATCTCTTGGTCTTGAGTTGCATTTAAATGACCGCTTCAGCTATAGAAGCCAAAATGATTCAAGGGACTTTTCTACCACTTCAATTTTAGCTTCCTACAATTTTTACTTTGCAGGAGATGGCAACGGTAAAATCTATATCTCTCCTTTTTTGAAATACAGGTTTGGGGAATTTGTTGAAACCGTAAGCAATACAACTACAGTCACAAGCATGAACAGTGGAGCAATAGGACTTACCGCGGGCTATAGATGGAATTTCAATAATTTTGCTTTTGGACCATTTGGATCTGTCAACAGGCAATTTTCCCAAGAAGTACAAAATAGGTTTTCGGCTGTAGAATTGAATGCCGGTTTCAACGTCGGTTACCGTTTCTAAAAAATATTAAACGTTTAAATTAGGGTTAAAGGAGTCAGGGATGACTCCTTTTTCTTTTTTTGTTTTTAAATTCCGAGAAACAATTTTCCCATGCGTTTTTCGGAGTTTCCTTTTTTGCGATATGCTCTATTCTTTATCCTCGGGATAGTTTTATATCCCGTTTTAAGCAAAATCGGGATTTGGGTTATAATTGGAGTTGCAGCCGCTTCTGGTTTGATTTACCTTTTTTTGGTTTTTGCCAATGACGATCGCAGAAGGTATAAATTCCAAATCATCCTTCCACTTTTGGCTTACCTTCAATTGGCCGCCGCCGGTTTTTTTTTCACTTATCAAAAAGACATCAAAAATCACCCAAACCATCTTCTGAATTCCAACAAGGAAATCAAGGCTTATATGGGTACGGTAATAAGCTATGACGAACCAAAGCCCAATTCGATAGCAAACAGGATCAATGTAAAAAAAGTATTTGACGGGAAAGTTTGGGAAGAAAAACAGGGAGAGGTTTTGATTTACCACCGCTCAGCTCAGGGACTTTCTTCCGGAGATTTGTTACTGATTTCGGGCAGTCCGCAAAACATCCAAGGACCCACCAATCCTTTTGAATTTGATTACCGCAAATTCATGCAAAACCAACAGGTCTCTCACCAGCACTTTATAGGCGAAAAATTTGAAAAAATTGGAAAACTGACTGAAAACCCAATCGAGACTTTTTTTATCAACATCAGGTCCGAAATCCTCTCAGGAATGGACAGTCTCATACATAACAGGCAGGCAAATCAGGTCGCGAAGGCGATTTTGTTGGGACAAAAGAAAGATATGGATCGGGATATTTCAGATGCCTATGTCACTGCGGGAGCCATGCATATTCTGGCAGTTTCTGGATTGCATGTCGGGATTGTGTATGGGTTTTTCTTTTTGTTTATAAAACCCTATCGGCTCAAAGTCAAAAAAAGGATCATTTATCTCAGCATAATTATTTTATTGATTTGGGGATATGCTTTGTTGACGGGAATGTCGCCTTCTGTTATGCGGGCAGCGACGATGTTTTCTCTGATGGCTTTGGCGCAAATGAAATCCCGAAATCCTTCCATTTTCAATGCCATTGCCTTGTCAGCGGTGGTTTTATTAGTTTATGACCCTTTTCTGATCTATGCTGTGGGGTTTCAGCTTTCCTACCTGGCACTGATCGGAATTTTGGTAATTCAGCCTCTATTGGTTCGTCTTTGGAGTCCCACAAACAGGATTGTCGACTATATCTGGCAAATTACAACAGTCAGTTTTGCAGCACAACTGGCCACTTTTCCAATCTCAGCTTACTACTTTCACGTCTTCCCTACATATTTTGCAATCGCCAACTTGGTGGCCATTCCCGGGGCATTTTTGATGATGGCTTTGGGAGTTCCCCTTATGGTTCTGATCAAGGTTCCTTATATTTCTCTGGTCTTGGCTTGGGTGACCGAAAAAACGATTATTGTGGTCAATACACTGATTTTTTGGTTTCAGGAATTGCCCGGTTCAAGGATTTCAGATATTTATTTTTCTTTAAATTTCATTTGGGTGTATTGGCTGATGCTTTCATTATTCATTTTACTTTGGCTCTATCCCGGCAGAAAAATGGCCTATACTATATTGGTAATGTTAGGATTGGTTGGGATTTCGCGGTTGGTTTTTGCTTTTATTCCAAAAGAGAAAAATGAAATCACTTTATATGCTGCCGGAAAAGGAATGGCCTTAGATTACCATTTCGGTGAAACTCTTTTTTGGTATGACCAAGCTTCAGAGCAGGATATCAGCTTCAAGGTATTGCCAAACCGAAATGCATCCACGGCTAAATCCCGATTTCCAATGGTTGCTTTTGAAACCGAAAACGGGCTTGAAATCCCGATTCCCGGACAGAGTCAAAATCTTGTAATTCAAAAGAACACTATTCACTTTGCCGGTGGGGGCATTGATTTTTCAATTTTTAGATGGGAGGAAAACAAATGGACATCTGTTACCAAATCAGATTCTATTTTGATGGATTCACATTCGTACAAAATAATATTAAACTCACCCTAATCTTGGAAGAGCAGAAGCAGTCGGCTATCTTTCAATTATCGATTTTCACAAGCTTTAAGAATTTTCCGTCGCCATGGACCAACCGATAATAACGCAGATCAAAGACAGGATAGGTTACATCATCCTCAACAGACCCGAAAAAAGAAATGCTTTAAACGGCGAAATGATCGCTTATCTTGATGCTGCACTGACGGATTTTGAAAGGGATGACGCAGTCAAAGTAATTGTTATAAAAGCGGAAGGGAAAGTTTTTTGTTCAGGCGCTGACCTTGCAGCATTGCATGCACTTCAGTTCAATTCTTTCGAGGAAAATCTGATGGACAGCCGTGGTCTTAAAGACCTTTTTCACAAAATTTATACTTTTCCGAAAGTTATCATCGCACAGATTCAGGGACATGCTTTGGCCGGGGGATGTGGATTGGCAAGTATCTGTGATTTTTCATTTGCCGTTTCCGAAGCAAAATTTGGTTATACTGAAGTCAAAATCGGATTTATTCCCGCGATTGTTATGGTTTTTCTCCTTCGGAAACTCGGTGAAGGCAAAGCCAAGCAGCTGCTTCTGGAAGGAGACCTGATTTCTGCTACCTATGCCCAATCCATTGGACTGATCAACAGGGTGGTCGAAGCCGCCGAGTTAGAGGAAAAGGTTTATGCTTTTGCGCAAAAACTGATTGAACAAAACTCGGGTGAAGCCATGTCGCTTACCAAAGAAATGATCGGAAGGGTGCAGGAAAGGACTTTGGAAGAGGCTTTGGAATATGGAGCTTCGATGAATGCCAAGGCTAGAGGAACAGATGATTGTAAAAAAGGCGTCACCGCATTTTTGAATAAAGAGCAAATCAAATGGTAAATTGAGAGAAAAGGCTTTCCATATTCTCAGTACGGTTTTTGGATACAGTGACTTCCGTCCTGTTCAGTTGGAGATCGTGCTTTCTGTTTTGGAAGGAAAGGATACGCTTGCCCTTTTGCCCACCGGGGGGGGGAAATCCATTTGTTTCCAGGTTCCGGCTCTGACGATGGACGGAATCTGTGTGGTGGTAAGCCCGCTGATTGCTTTGATGAAAGATCAGGTGGACAACCTTCGGAAAAAGGGGGTTTTGGCTGCAGCGATTTATTCAGGGATGGGAAAAAGAGAGATCGATACCGTATTGGACAACTGCATTTACGGTAATTACAAGTTCCTTTACGTTTCCCCAGAGCGGCTCAAAACCGAGATTTTTATTGAGCGCTTCAAAAAAATGAAAGTCAATCTGATCGCTGTTGATGAGGCGCATTGCATCTCACAATGGGGATATGATTTCAGACCGCCTTATTTGGAGATTGCGCTGATCCGTGAATTCCACCCGAATGTTCCATGTCTTGCCCTGACTGCTTCCGCTACTTTGAAAGTAAAGGCAGACGTCATTGAGAAGTTGGAGCTCAAAAAACCATCGGTATTTGTCCGTTCTTTTTCCAGAAAAAACCTCAGCTATTCGGTCAGATTAGTAGAAAACAAACTGGAAAAAGCCATTGAGATTTTGAATAAAATCCCCGGCTCGGCCATTATCTATGTCAGAAACCGGAAAGGCACCAAGGATATCGCCAATGTGCTCAATCAGATGGGGATTTCGGCGAGTTTTTACCATGCCGGCCTAGACAATGAGACGAGAGACAAGCGGCAAAATGAATGGAAGAAAAACCAAATCCGGGTCATTGTCGCCACCAATGCCTTTGGGATGGGTATAGACAAACCTGATGTCAGGGTAGTAATCCATATGGACCTGCCCGAAAACCTGGAAAACTACTATCAGGAAGCAGGTCGTGCAGGGCGGGATGAACACAAAGCTTATGGGGTTTTGCTCACCAATGAGCAGGACATGATGGTCTTGGAGGAGCGTGCGGCAATGGCTTATCCTCCGATTGATTTCTTGAAGAAGGTATACCAAAGTCTGGCAAACCAATACAGGATTGCGGTGGGAAGCGGATTTATGGTCAGTTATGATTTTGACATGTCTTCCTTTACGTCGACTTATGGGCTTGATTTGCTGACCACGTATAATGCTTTGAAAGTTCTTCAAGAAGAAGGGTTTTTGGAGCTGAATGAAGGATTTTATTCACCTTCGACTATTCATTTTTTGGTGGACCAAAGCAAACTCTACGAATTTCAGATCGCCAATGCCAAATTGGACCCTTTGATCAAAGTCTTGATGCGGACCTATGGCGGGGAGCTTTTTGTCGAATACCTCAAAATCCAAGAATCTAAAGTGGCCAAAAACGCTAAGATGGAAGAGTCTGACCTGATCAAACAACTCGAATACCTGGATCAGGTTGGGATTTTGGCTTACCATCCCAGAAAAGACAAACCCCAAATCACTTTTCTGACAGCGAGGTTTGATGCCGGAAAGCTTCCCTTGAATGCAAAGAGAATTGAGGAAAGGAGGCAAAACGCCATTTCCAAAGCCAAATCGATGTTAGGCTATATCAAGAACGCTTCGCTTTGCCGGGCAAATCAGATCTCCTCTTATTTTGGGGAAGAAAGCGATGATTTTTGCGGGATCTGTGATGTGTGTCTGGAAAACCGAAAACACCATGAGACCGAAGCAGAAAGGCTCAGGAAAAAGATTATTCAAACTTTAAGTGGAGGAACCTTGTTTTCACTCCATAATCTTCATGAAATTCCAGGATTAAAAAACGATGACTTTACGGTCAGGATTTTGAGAGAGCTCGAAGAAGAAGGACTGATCATGACTGAATCAAATGGTACCTATAAAATCAAAAGCTGATGGCTTCATTTATTGATGATATTTTGGGAAAACTTTTTCCAAAAAAATCAGCTCCCATGAACGTGAAAGAGAATTTTTCCCAATCTGAAGGGGAAAAGGACATGGTCGCGAATTGGATGGAATCAGAGGAGGGGCTGGCGACGCTGAAGCTCATCAATAAAAATTACCATTTCAAAAAGTCAGGAATCACGGGTTCCCCTGAGGTGCATATCCTCAATTCCCCATATGCCAACGGATTTGCAGTTTCTTTTGAAAGCCCTTTGGACGAAAAAACTTTTTCCCATCTTTTCTTTGCTTTTGGCAGACGAATGTTAGATTTGGGATACCATCGTGTAAGTCTGGACAGAAAAATGGAAGAAATTCAGGAAAATGTCAGGACTACTGAAAAACAGTATTTCAAGCCACCCCTGAGTAGCACTGATTTTTCCCAAAAGATTGACCAGATGTTTGGCAATGTGAGCATCGAAAAGGTCAATATCAACGATAAACCCAGCTTCCTCAAAGTTTTGGTCACGGTCTATTCAGACCATTTGTATCAAAACGCAAAGCCCTTTGACCAGTTTATCGACGATTTATTTCAAACCTACCCTTAGTATGGACCGAAAATCACTTAGAGAAAACCTTGAAAATTACAGAACACCCTTTGAAGATGAATCCTCTTTTGTGGATGATTTCATCGAGCTGACCTTTGATGACAATGCCTATGTCAGGGAAAGACTGGAGGGACATTTTACCGGATCGGCTTGGATTGTCAATAAGAGAAGGACACATACTTTGTTGACTTTGCACCGGAAACTGAACAAATGGCTCCAACTAGGAGGCCATGCGGATGGGCATGAAAACCTTCTCGAGGTGGCCATGGCCGAAGCACAGGAAGAAAGCGGGTTGACATCTTTGAGGATTGTGGATTCAAGGATTTTTGACATTGACAGGCACACGATTCCGCAGAGAGGCGATGTTCCTGAGCATTTTCATTATGATGTGCGGTTTTTGTTTGAAGCCGAAATGAACGAGCCGTTGCAGATTTCAGAAGAAAGTAAGGATCTTGCCTGGATACAGTTTGATGCCGTGGAGGATATAGTGGGGCTAAATCCATCTATTTTAAGGATGTTGGAAAAAACTTCTAAGTCCGAAATTTTGATGTAGTACATCAATAATTAAATGATATGAATAAATATAAAATTGAGGATGTACTGTCCTCTTTTTCTTTTTCAGTCCCAATCCAAGTCCGCTTTTCGGATATCGATGGCTATATGCACGTCAACAACGGAATCTATTTCAATTATTTTGAGCATGCCCGGGCAGAATTTTTATTTAGGGTCTGCGAATGGGATATTTTTAAAGTAGGTACGGTAGTGGCCAATATTAATATTGACTATCGGACTCCCATCCATGCAGAGGACAAGCCCGATGTCTATGTAAAATGTACCGGAATCGGGAATACTTCATTTGTATTGGAGCAGGTATTGATGGGGAAATCAAAAGACGGCGGGGATAAAATCTTTGCCCAAGCTTATACCACTATGGTTTTTGTGGACATGCACACAATGCGCCCTGTCCCTGTTCCCGAGGAGTATGCTTTAAAATTAATGGGGAAATCTTCCAAAGAGGCATAATTCTTTATCTTTGCCCAAAATTAAAAAACCGTGAAAAAAAATCTCCTTTGGCTGATGGCCATCATCTCGTTTTGGTCTTGTAGTCCTTCCGAGCAAGAGCTCTTAGATGAGGGAATCAAAATGATGGAAACCGAGCAATATGACAAAGCCATTGAGTTCTTTGACAGGACCATCGAAAAGAATCCTGCAAATACCACCGCACTGAATGCAAAAGGTGTTGCCCTTTTCCAACAAAGTAAATTTGATGAAGCCATAGCCTCTTTTTCAGCTTCAATTGATGTGGATTCCACTTCTTACAAACCGTACTTCAACAGAGGCAATGCCTATTTGGAGAAAAAATCCTACAAAGAAGCACTGTTGGATTACAATACTGCCAATGGACTTGATCCAAAACAAAACGACATTTACTATAACAGAGGGCTTGCCTTATTGGCTTTGGAACAATATGAAGATGCCATCTTCGATTTTGATGTGGCGCTTCAGTCGGATCCAAACAATGCCTTGGCACAATTCAACAAAGCAAAAGCCCAACTGGGCAACAATGACCCTGTCTCAGCCATCAACTCACTGATCAATACTGTAAACCTTGACAAGCAAAACGGAGCGGCCTATTACCTTTTGGGTGTGACGCAGATGAGTGCTTTCGGTCAGAAAGAAGACGGTTGTGCCAATCTCAAGCTTGCCTTAAGCCTAGGATATGCCGAGGCAAAAACCTGGATAGACGATTTTTGTAAAGAATAATGGCCACAATCGGTAAGGATATATCAAAAGCAAAAACCCTGCTCGAGCAAGGGCAATTGGTCGGAATCCCAACCGAAACGGTTTATGGATTGGCCGGCAATGCCCTCAATCCTGACGCCGTGGCCATGATTTTTGCAACCAAAAACCGTCCGGATTTTGATCCTTTGATCTTGCATACTTCGGCCATGGAACGGGTCCATGATTTTGTCAATGAAATCCCTTTTCCTTTGGATCTGTTGGCATCAAAATTTTGGCCGGGGCCTCTGACTTTGCTTTTGCCAAAAAAAGAAATTGTACCTGACTTGGTGACAAGTGGGTTGGATACCGTGGCAGTAAGGGTGCCGAGTCATTCCTTGACCAACGAGCTATTGTCAGAACTGGCTTTTCCTTTGGCAGCGCCGAGTGCCAATCCCTTTGGCTACATCAGTCCTACCAAAGCAAGCCATGTCAATGACCAATTGGGGAACAAAATAGCTTATATCCTTGACGGAGGAGACTGTGAAGTCGGACTGGAAAGTACAATCGTAGGATTGGAAGAAGGAGAAGTGACAGTCTACCGTTTGGGAGGTTTGGACCTGAATGCCATCCGTGAAGTGGTGGGCGAAGTGAAAGTAATGACGCATTCGAGCTCCAATCCAAAGTCACCTGGTATGCTCAAGAGCCATTATTCTCCCACAAAACCATTTATTCTTGGTAAATTAGAAGATCTTGTTTTGGAATATTCCACAAAAGGAATTCCATTCGCGATTTTATCTTTCCATCAAAAATTTTCATCCCTAGATCAATCCAAACAAATCCAATTGAGCCGAACAAAGGATTTGAATGAAGCAGCAAAAAATCTATTTGCTGCCATGCGGGCTTTGGATACCATGGATGTTTCCGTAATTTTATCAGAGCTTTTGCCTGAAGAAGGATTGGGTAGGGCGATCAACGACAGACTGCGGAGAGCGGCTGTTCAGTAGGCAGGTTTCAGTGGGCAGTTTTACAGTATTCAGTTTACGGTTGGCAGTGTTCAGTAAAAAACCTGTGTCAGTGGATCAGTTTTCAGTGTCAGAATTATTTTCTTCATTCGATGAAAGGTCAAAAAACCAAAATTACTTCCAACTTCTTACTTCTAACTTCCTACTTCCCACTTTCTTTAATCTTCAAAACCTTTTAAACAACAATAAACATGAACAACAGAATCAAAAGTGTGGACAATCTTGATTTTAAGGGTAAGAGAGCCCTTGTCAGGGTAGATTTTAATGTCCCTTTGGATGAGCATCAAAATGTAACAGACGATACGCGAATCAGTGCGGCCATTCCCACGATCGAAAAAATATTGAAAGACGGCGGTTCAGTGATCCTGATGTCGCATCTTGGCAGGCCAAAAGATGGTCCTGTGGATAAATATTCCCTAAAACATGTCATCAGCAATCTCCAAAAATTATTGGGACAATCGGTGAAATTTGCTCCTGACTGTATCGGAGAGGAAGCCAAAAACCTTGCTGCAGGCTTGAAACCAGGGGAAGTGCTTTTGCTTGAAAATCTCAGGTTTTACAAAGAAGAAGAAAAAGGAGATGAAGCTTTTGCAGAAAAGCTTTCAAAATTGGGTGATGTGTATGTGAATGATGCCTTTGGCACCGCTCACCGTGCACATGCTTCCACGGCTGTGATTGCCAAATTTTTCAATACCAAAGCCGCCGGTTACCTGATGATTTCAGAACTTGACAATTCTGACAAAGTTCTTGAAAATCCTGAGCGACCTTATACAGCCATCATGGGCGGCGCAAAGATTTCTGATAAAATTTTGATCATCGAAAGGTTATTGGACAAAGTCGACAACTTAATCATCGGCGGCGGAATGTCCTATACTTTTTCCAAAGCAAAGGGTGGAAATATCGGAGACTCTCTCTGTGAGCCTGACAAGTTGGACTATGTGTTGGAGTTGATGAAAAAGGCAGAGCAAAAAGGAGTGAAAATCATCCTTCCATTGGATACGGTTACTTCTAAGGCTTTTGCCAATGATGCCGAACAGGGTCTGGCCAAAGCCGGAGAAATTCCTGACAATTGGATGGGATTGGATATCGGACCGGAAACAAGGAAATTGTTCGGAGATGTCATCAAAAACTCCAAAACCATTCTCTGGAACGGCCCAATGGGGGTTTTTGAAATGAGTAGTTTCCTAAATGGAACCGTGTCTGTAGCCCAAGCTATCGCAGACGCCACAGAGGCCGGCGCATTTTCTTTGATCGGTGGCGGTGATTCGGCCGCGGCTGTCAACAAATTTGGTTTTGGTGACAAAGTATCTTATGTGTCTACCGGTGGAGGTGCTTTGCTAGAACACATGGAAGGCAAGGTATTGCCAGGAGTGGCAGCTTTAATGCCTTGATAAAAGTTAATAAAAAGTAAGTGAATAGATTACGAAAAAAGGCCGGTAATTGTCGGCCTTTTTTCTTTCAGTCCTTTACCTCCAAAAATGATATAAGAAAGAATAATTCAATCCTCCTTGCGTTTTGCTACAAAATTGTAATTTTGGCCTTTATTGTTAAATCTTCACCCATGAAAAAAATCTTTTTTACATCCATCCTTATCCTGGGATTGGCAGGTTGTATATCCGATATCGAAGAAATCTCAGGAACATGTACTGTCCTTCTTAAGGATGGTACCACCATCGAAATGAGTCAGGACATCAGGCAGAATACAAGAACAGGGACCATAACCTACCGTGATGAGGACGGTAAATTGTGGTCCATATTCAAAGAAGACTATGAGTCTTTTGACTGTGGGTCTTGATTTACGTGCTTAGGGCTATTTATTTTTTCTTATACTTTTCTGTTCTTGAGTCTTTGATTACTCCTTTCCAATTTAATCCAAAAGCGAAATCATAGGTATTGCCTGCCTCATCTACATGGCAATCCATATCATGGGCTACATCTTCAAATTGGCTTTCTACCGTTTCCATATTGGCAGGCATCTGTACCGGTAATAATCCGCTTGGTTCTGCAGCTCCTGATAAAATATCTAAAATTGCCTGATCCTGAACATTGAAGTGCAACACGATTCCCTGAACCTCTTTTTCAAATTCTGAAAAAACCATTGGGTTAGAGGCCGAAATAATGGTTATAACAGGTTTTCCGTTTATGACTTTTTTGGTATCCATGATGTTTTGAAGGTCCTTCAGATTGGAAGCTGTGATGGTTTTGTTTTTATAAGACCTGTTGGTAACCTGTGGAGCGAGTACCGGATCTCCTGCCGCAAGGCTTTGTTCTCGGGCAGTAGCAGCTGTGTAAGTGCCATATTGGAGACTGATGGGCACATAGCCATTGCCTCCATTCATTCTGTCTGCAGGGTCATATCCCGTTCCTGATTCAGGGTTGCTGACAAAGACCAATGCAAAATCTGCTTCCTCGGGATTTTCGGTAACCTGAAAGTATTTTTTGGCGATTTCAAGGTTCACTGCATCTACCCATTGTTCTTCCGATTTGATTCCCCACCAATTGGTAGTTGAAGGAATAAATTTTTTAGGGATATAGACCTTGCTGTTTTTGGCGATGGGAAGGACATTTTCTTTATTCTTCAACATGACCACGGACTTGACTTGCGCCTGAAATCCTTCTTCCATAAATGCCGGATTACCGACAGTTTCCCTGGTATGGGCGATTTCGAGGTAAGGATTTTCAATTAAGCCTGTCTGGAAAATATTCCTCAACAGCCTCACCGCTGACTTTTCAAATCTTGCTCTCATCCATTCTTCACCATGTTCTTTAACGCCTAACTGGTAGGCTTCCAAGACAGGTTTGATGTCATTGTTGCCGCCAAACTGATCGGCACCTGCCATGATTACCCGGTAATGTCTTTCGGCAATGCTGGCGGTTTCCATGCCCCATGGTTTTCCTGCGAAGACTTCCACATTGTCTCTTTCATTGCCTGTCACTCCCCAATCGGTGCAGACGACGCCTTCATATCCATATTTTCCTCTCAACAAATCGGTAATGAGATATTCGCTGTAGGCATTGGCTACATTTTCTCCGTTTTTGCTGTCCTGCCCATAAGAAATGGTATAGTAAGGCATGACTGCTGAAGCAGATTTGGTTTTTCCGCTCAGCTTAAATGCGCCTTCTGTGAAGGGTACCAAATGTTCTTCGAAGTTGTTCCCGGGATACACCGCAAACTTTCCGTAAGCAAAATGTCCGTCTCTTCCTCCTTCTTCAGGTCCGCCACTTGGCCAGTGTTTGACCATGGCATTGACACTTTGAAAGCCCCAACCTCCGGAGATTTCATATTCAGGTGCAGAAGACTGAAATCCGTCTACATATCCCCGTGCCATGTCCGCCGATAGTCTTGAATCCTCTCCGAAAGTCCCTTTCAATCTGTTCCACCTTGGTTCGGTACCAAGGTCTATCTGCGGAGAAAGTGCTGTCGTCAATCCCAAAGCCCGGTATTCTATGGAAGCAACTTCTCCAAACCTTTGCACCAAAGCCGGATCAAAAGTCGCTGCCAATCCTAGGGCTTCAGGCCACATGGAGATATTGCCTCCTGCGCCAGCGTTGTATTCCGTACTCGCGATTGGGCTGTGTCTTGGGTCTGAACTGTTATTGGTCGGGATTCCGAAACCCAAACCTTCGACATAAGCTTGGGCATTGTTGTTCCATTGGGCAGCTACTTCAGGGCTTTCTACCCCTGTGATCAATACATGCCTGAGATTGTCTTCAGTCAAAAACTTCTTTTGTTGGTCTGAAAGCGAGGAAGATGGCATACCGCTTTCAGAAAGTGGTTTTCCTTCGTATGTACCTGCACCAAATCCCACGGGTGCAGCAGGGATGGCTTGGTGAGAACTGTAAAGCATCAGTCCTGCAATCTGTTCGACTGACAATTTGGTGGCCAAGTCAGTTGCCCTATCCTTAAAGGAAAGCCTCCAGTCTTCGTATTTGTCAAGTTCTCCGTTCTTGTTCAGGTCCTTGAATTTCAACCCTTTTTCATCAAGAATATTGACACCCGAAGATTTTGAATAACCGAGTTTTGCACCTTTTGATTGGGTGAGGATGGTGATATTTCCATCTAATGGGGTTTCTTCCACCACATTTTTTTCGCAGGACATCAACATGGCTGCTATCGCAAACATGGGGATGGTTTTTTTGGTTATTTGTTTCATGGTCAGCGTATTTATATCCAAATGTATTTCAAAATGTAAAAAATACATAATGAAATTTTTGCAGGTCAATTTAATTAATTAATATTTGCTTTTGGTTCAAAGAAATCGACCAATCTTACGGCCAAATGCCCACTTAAATGATTCAACCGCAAGCATATTGAGAATCTCTCTATCTTTCCAAATATTTCCAAAATACAATAACCTATGTTAACCTTGAATTCCTTGAAAAGAAGTTTATTTCTTCTAGTGATGGTCTTGGTGGTTTTTTCGTCCTGCAATAAGAGAAGCGGAAAACCAAAAGTCCTAGTATTTAGTAAAACAGCCGGATTTTATCATGAATCCATCGTGGATGGGGTAGCTGCTATCCAAAAGCTCGGTGCAGAAAACGAATTTGACGTGGACACCACGACCAATGCGGAGATGTTTACGGAGGAGAACCTTCAACAATATTCAGCAGTCATTTGGTTAAGTACAACAGGTGACGTGCTCAATCATTATCAGGAAGCTGATTTTGAAAGATACATCCAGTCAGGTGGGGGTTA
This sequence comes from Aquiflexum gelatinilyticum, assembly GCF_024741135.1. GTDB lineage: Bacteria > Bacteroidota > Bacteroidia > Cytophagales > Cyclobacteriaceae > Cognataquiflexum > Cognataquiflexum gelatinilyticum. The sequence continues at coordinate 12,835 of NZ_JANSUY010000012.1, read as the reverse complement.
TGTAGGTATCCACGCTGCAGCGGATACAGAATATGAGTGGGGATGGTATAGTAGACTTGCCGGCGCTAATTTTTCTTATCATCCCGGCATAGGTGACCCACATCCAAATGTTCAGGATGGTAAATTGAATGTTACGGATAGGAATCATTCTACCACCCGTTTTTTACCGGAGATTTGGAACAGAAGAGACGAATGGTATCATTTCAAAAAGATGAATCCTGACGTCAATGTTTTGATGGACATCGATGAGTCTAGCTACTTGCAGACCAAACCGATGGGATTCCATCCGATGGCTTGGTACCATGATTTTGACGGAGGAAGGGCATTCTACACAGCCGGCGGTCACACCAAGGAATCATATACAGAAGAGCTTTTCCTTCAGCACGTTTTGGAAGGAATCAAATATGCCATTGGAGATAACAAAGAACTTGATTATTCCAAAGCAAAAACCCAAAGAGTTCCTGAAGAAAACAGGTTTGAAAAGATCAACCTTGTAGTCGGTGAATTTACCGAACCTACCGAAATGACCATTTTGCCCAATCTTGACATCTTGATAGCACAAAGAAGAGGTGAGGTCATGCTGTACAAAAACGGTGATTCCACAGTCCGAGAGATTGCCAAGCTGGATGTGTATTGGAAAACAAGTACGCCTGGTGTCAATGCTGAGGAAGGTTTGATGGGTATTCAGAAAGATCCGAATTTCGCGGAAAACAATTTTATTTTCATGTATTACAGCCCAACGGGCAAGGAAGTCAACAGGCTTTCAAGGTTTAAATTTGAAAATGACAAGCTGGATTTGGCTTCTGAAAAAATCATTTTGGAATTGTTTTCCCAAAGGGAAATATGCTGTCATACCGGTGGTTCCATTGCTTTTGACAAAGACGGATTACTATACCTTTCTACAGGAGATAATTCTACGCCTTTTGATCAGAAAGACAGCAAATTTGTCAATAGGGGTTTTGCACCTTTGGACAACAGAGATGGTTTTGAGCAATTTGATGCTAGAAGAAGCTCGGGAAATGCCAATGATTTGAGAGGAAAGATTTTGAGAATCAAAGTAAACGAAGACGGAAGCTACGATATCCCAGAAGGCAATTTATATCCAAAAGGAACAGAAGGCACAAGACCTGAAATCTATGTTCAGGGAAACAGAAACCCTTATAGAATTTCCGTGGATCAAAAAACAGGATTCCTCTATTGGGGAGAGGTAGGTCCTGATGCAGCCAATGACAGCTTGGATACAAGAGGTCCAAGAGGTTATGACGAAGTCAATCAGGCAAGAAAAGCGGGTAATTTTGGTTGGCCGTATTTTGTTGGCAATAATTACCCTTACCGTGAATTTGACTACACCACAGGAACTCCTGGTGCGGCTTTCGATCCTGAGAAGCCAGCCAACAACTCCAAAAACAATACCGGGGTGAAAGTGGTAGCGCCGATGTCGCCTGCATTTATATGGTATCCATATGGAGTTTCTGCTGAGTTTCCACAGCTCGGTACAGGCGGCAGAAATGCCATGGCAGGTCCTGTCTATTACTCGGACATGTATCCTGCAGATACAAAATATCCTTCCTACTATGATGGGAAGTTCTTTATGTATGATTGGGTAAGGGGTTGGATCAAAGTGGTGACTATGTTGCCAAACGGTGACTTTGACAAAATGGAGCCCTTTATGTCCAAAACCAAATTCAATGCCCTGATCGATATGGAAGTCGGCCCGGATGGTAAATTCTATGTGTTGGAATATGGAAATGGGTGGTTTACCAAAAATGCGGATTCGGGACTATCCAGAATTGATTTCAATGCAGGAAACAGAACCCCTGTCGTCCAATCAATTTCCGTAGATAAAAAATCCGGTTCAATTCCCTTCACGGCAACATTTACTGTAGAAGCCAATGACCCCGAAAACGACCCCTTGAATTTTGTTTGGGATCTTGGAAACGGAGAAACAGTCAATACCACAGAACCAAAATTGACACATACTTTCACTGCAGTCGGTGATTATGATGTACAGGTTTCGGCCATCGATCCTAGCAATTTGAGTGCAAAAAGTACGATAGCTTCTGTTTATGCAGGAAATGTTGCCCCGATTGTAAACATTGAACTCAAAGGGAATCAGACATTCTATTTCCCTGGTAAGAAAGTAGCATACAATGTTTCTGTATCAGATCCTGATGATGCCGATGCAGGCAATGATCTTTCGACCTTGTATGTCTCAGCAGACTATATTTCAGGATTGGATCAGGCAGAGGCAGGCAAAGGTCACCTGATTATGACTGAAGCCATGACAGGAAAGAGCCTAATAAGTTCATTGACTTGTATGACTTGTCACAAAGAAGACGAAGCATCCATCGGCCCTGCTTATGTGGATGTGGCGCGGAAATACAGAAGAAACCCTGAAGCCGCAACAACTTACCTTGTGAATAAAATCCAAAAAGGAGGAGGCGGTGTTTGGGGTGAAACGGTAATGCCTGCAAACCCGAACCTGAAGAATGATGATGCCAAAAAAGTAGTTGCCTATATCCTTTCACTTGGAAGAAGAGATGCTGTCGAAAAGCCTTCACTACCGGCATCTGGATCGGTAGACCCAACGGTTAGTAAGGCCCTGAGTGACAATGGGGTGTTTGTCCTTTCAGGAAGTTTTACGGACAGAGGAGCAGAAGGAGTCAAACCTTTGACAGGAAACAGTGCAGTAACCCTCCGAAATCCGAAGATGGGAATGGATCAGGCAAGAAACCTCGTCGATTTCTCAACCATGTCGTTTGGCGGAATGACCTTGATGATGATTCCTGACAAAGAAGCATCTTTTGCTTTCGAAGGAATTGACCTTACTGATATAGGCTCTATACAGGTATTGGGAGGTGGTCAGGAACCTAGTAATGAAGGTTTTGTCATTGAAGTCAGATTGGATTCACCTTCAGGTAAGAAAATCGGCGAAACCAAGTTGATGACTTATCCAGGTGGTCCCGGAGGACGCGCAGGGGGAATGGCAAACATCACCATTGAACCAATTACTGATGGCAAAAAGCACGATATTTATTTTGTAACAAGACCGGCGGCGGCAGGAGAACCAACAGCGATTTTGGTATCTGCGGAATTCAAGGCCAAGTAAGCCTCTGACTTTGTTTGCATTAATTAGCACGATTGATTACAGTCAAAAGTAAAGCCCCAACAAAATCGACAGATTTTCTTGGGGCTTTCTTATTTGAAAATGAAAAATAGCAAATAAATGTTCCTTTACTTCAAAGGCGAAAAAGGGAGAGGCTTAAGGTATACCGAGGTTATCTTTTCGACTATTTTTCCGTTTTGCTCTGAAGCATCTCGGACCACAATCCAAGAAGGATCTTTTCCGAATTTTTCGAAGGATGCTTTGCCAGCTTTTTCATTCTTGTGTGCCAAAAGATAAACCAATTTGGTCTGTACAGCAGGATCTTTTTCGACAGTGTACCAATACATCACATTGATCATGCCGTGTTTTTGGAACAATTCACGTGTATAATCCCTGAATCTCGCATGGATTGCGTCCACTTTTCCTGGCATCATGGTATACGTCCTCAATTCAAAAACCCTTTCTCCTTGGTAATCATCGCGGATGATTTCCGGTGTCAGGTCAGGTGCATTTTCCATAAATACCTGTTCAACTTTCGCTACCAAAGGACCATTTGCTTCTGAGGCCTTCGCAGCGGCTTGCCACTCGGGACTGTTGGCAAATTTATTCCACAATAAATCCCTTGATTCTTTGTTGGGATAGGCAAGAATGAAGGTTAAGGTGTTATTGGTTTCGTCCGTAGGAATGAAATAGGCAATGTTTTCAATTCCGTTTTTTTCAAACAATTTTAGGGTATGGTCTTGAAATCTTTTGATCAGATCGGGTCTTTTTCCTTCATGTGCAGTGTAAGTCCTCATTTCAAAATACCGGGTATCCTGAGCATGGATCAGATTGGGAATCAGGCCGCAAAGGACCAAAATAATAATTGAAAACTTTTTCATAAGGAATTATAATTTAATTGGACTGTAATTTTAGATTTTGTTTTTCCAGCCAAAATAGGCTGATACGGAAAGGATTGCTGCAATGATAAGCAAGCCAAATGTTTCCCTTGCTTCTTCGGATTCCTGGGTTTTCATGGTCAGGTCCTTGTTTTCCAGTTCATAATTGACCCACTCGGATACCGAAGTCGGATAGAAATAAACCGCTCCGACGATGCAGGCTACAATAATTATTCCCAAAGGGATTATTGGATGTTTTCCCATTACGGCAAGTCCGCTAAATATAGCTGCAAGTATATAGACGGATACCCATATTTGAGGATCGGGGTCGTTGACTTGCCAATAGGCAAAAAGCAAGAATACAATCGACCAGAAAATGAAGAAGTATTTTGGGAAATTTTTCATGGTATGGTGGGTTTTGTCTACAATTTAGGAATTTAAAATTTTCCTTTTAAATTCTTACACTACCAAAATGATATTGTTGGAAGAAAGAAAAATCACAACCTGAATACTTCCTCCATTGGAACACTAATAGGGGAATTGTCTGGATTTGAAATAGAAATATCGGCCATGTATTTCCACCATTTTTGTACGACAGGATGGTTACCAAGTTCTTGGGAATTGCCCTTTCCGGTTATTTTTTGAAAGGCAAATAGGGTGGATGTTTCTCTGTCCAAAAAAATGTAATATTCAGAAATTCCTGAATCCTCGAGTAGTTTTTTCAGTTCGGGCCATATTTCATCATGTCTCCGCCTGTATTCTTCTTCCATGCCGGGACGGATAGACATCTTGAAGGCAAATGTGCGATGTTCTGTTTTCATTCTCTTGATTTCCAGATTTTTGGGTTTCGGGAAGTATTGAAAATCGCCCTTATGATAACCAATTTGTTATTTTCATCCACAGAGTAATGAATCATATAAGGGAATCTTTTGAGTGGAAGACATCTTGTCTCATCATATCTTATCTGAAAAATTGGGTGTTTTCAAGAACTTCAAAAGAATGATCCAGTTCTTCCTCAAATTTATATCCTAAGCCTGGTGCTTGTAAATTTTAATAATTAACAGCATCTTGAATGTCCTGCAGAGCAGCAGGTTCAATTACAACTTCAAATCCCATCGGAATCAGCGATGTGATCAAGCATTTTTTTGGCGTTCTTCCAAGGGATTAAGTTTTCCGCCTTGGAATTCCTAATCCGTTCCCTTACGATCTCCTTGTGTTCTTCAGGAATGTTATATTCCATCTCTGCTTCCAAACCAAGTTGTTCAAAAAGCTCCATATAGAACTCAAATTTTTCGTCGGGAATTTTTAAGGTGACCTCTCTCATGTTCCTGCATTTATAATAACTCTAATTTAAATAAAAAACTCCAATCTCAAACCAACACCACCCTCAGACTCTTTGCTTTATAGTGATCCTGAAATAAGAGTATAAAATCAAATTGAGCAAGAAGAATTAACAGGCCTCCAGATAACTCTTTCATTTGATAATTGAATGCCATCAATTTCAGATTCCGGACCTACTACACCCAAGAAAGTACCTTCGCAATTATATGCTGTCACAACTGAATTGCAAAAGGGACAACAGTTTTTCATTAGAAAAATATTTTCTTCATTGTATTCGGCTACCGTAATGAAAAAATATTTATTCAATTCAGATTGTCCAGAAGATGCTATTCTTTCAGCCAGCCAAGCCAATTCTTTAACAGGGTCTTTTACACCGCAAACCTCAAATGTGGGTTCTTCGGCTTTTTCTTGGCAAGAAAATGATCCAAAGAAAATCGATAAAATTAGGAAGGATAACTTTTTCATCTTTTCTGTAATTAAGACATGAATGAAATGTAGAATTAAAGCGCAAAAAATCTATAACTGCTTTTTCCTTTACGTTAATTCTATTTTTAAGTTTTATCTCCGGAACATTATGGCACTAGTCTCATTTCTCGATTCTAAACTCTCGCTTCTACATAAATACCACCCTCAGACTTTTTGCGCCATGGGCTCCGATGACGAGTGACTGCTCGATGTCAGCTGTCTTGGAAGGTCCAGCTAAAAACAGCCCAAAACCTGATTCCTGCAAGCCGATCATGTCATAAGCCTGATGCATATTCCCCACCAGATTGGCGGAATCCAGTACAATCACCAAATGCTCCGTGATGAAAGGCAGTGCCCGCAAACCCATATCCTGATCTTCCAGCCATATAGCCCCGTTTTCTGCCACCCCAAATTGTCCCCGAATAATGGCAAGATTCAGGTCATTGAGTTGATGGGCGTCTTCAGTGATTCTGATATTGGTGAAGGAAGAAAAATCTTCAATACGGGAATAAACTTTTTCGAAAACCCCTGAAGCCAATAAGCCCAGAAGATCGGCCTTTGAAATTACTTCACCTTTGTTGGCTTGGATGGAAGCTATAAACCTGGCTTTCAAATCACCCTCAAATTCAAATTCAGGGATAATAGGTAGTTTCTTTGCTGCCAAAGGAACAGCCTTGATTTTGGACAATATCAGATCCCTGCTGCTCATTTGCGGTTCTTTTTATACCAGTCTTTGAATGATTCTTTTGGCAACTCAGGCAAGTCCCGTTGCTTTCCCCAAGTATTCAAACCTGAATAGGTGATGCTGTCAGGCAGGATTTTCAAAGCGCCACGCATCATATTTCCACTCAGATTATAGGCAAAAGGAACCGCAAAAACCCCATTGGCAATCTTCATCGCCAGGCTTTTAGCCCTGTCAGGCTGTGCTTTGGTAATTTCCTGCCGCCACTCATAGAGTTGCTCGTGGATGTTGATCTTCACTGGACAGACGTCGGTGCAGCTGCCGCAAAGGGTGGAGGCAAAAGGCAGTGAACTGTGTTTTTGTAAATCGATACCGGGGGAAAGGATAGACCCAATCGGTCCGGGAACAGTGCTTTCATAGCTGAAACCACCGCTTCTCCTATAAATCGGACAGGTATTCATACAGGCCCCACAGCGGATGCATTTGAGGGAATTTTTGAATTTAGGTCTTGCCAATTGGGCAGTCCGGCCATTGTCGACCAAGACGATATGGATTTCTTTTCCCGGAGATGGACTTCTGAAATGGGAAGTGTAATTGGTGACGCTTTGTCCTGTTGCCGATCTTGCGAGCAGACGGAGAAATACCCCCAAATGGGCCCGCTTCGGGATGATTTTTTCTATTCCCATACAGGCGATGTGCACATCTGCGAGGTGGACACCCATATCGGCATTGCCTTCATTGGTGCAGACCACAAACTCCCCCGTCTCAGCCACTCCGAAATTCACTCCTGTGATCGCCACTTTTGCGGAAAGGAATTTTTCTCTCAAATGGATTCTTGCCGCGTGGGTGAGGTAATCCGGATCTTCGTTTCCTTTTTCGGTATGGAGTTTTTCGTGAAAAATCTCAGAAATATCCCTTTTCTTCAGGTGGATTGCAGGTAATACTATATGACTTGGGGCCTGATTAAGGAACTGTACGATGCGCTCGCCAAGGTCCGTATCCACGACTTCGATGCCGTTTTTTTCCAGATAGGGATTCAGGTGACATTCTTCTGTCAGGATGGATTTGCTTTTGACGATGGCTTTGCAGCGCTTTTCCTTCAAAATCCCAAGGACAATCCGGTTATGTTCTTCTGAATCCTTTGCCCAATGGACATGGATGTTGTTGGCTTTTGCATTTTTTTCAAATTCCTCCAGATAACTGCCCAAATTGGCCAATACATTGTCTTTGATCTGGGAGGCAAGGTCCCGGAGGTTTTCCCATTCGGGGACGGATTTGCTGATTTTATCCCGCTTGTCCCTGACAAACCACAGGGTTTCATCGTGCCATTTGGACTTGGCCTGATCCTGCAAAAATTCCGCTGCCTGGATGGGATGACTCATGAGATGGCTTCGTTAAGGATTTCGGCGATATGCTTAAACTGGATCGGATTTCCGTTTCGTTTGGCGATTCCCTGCAAATGCATGATGCAGGACATGTCGCCTCCGGTCAGGATTTCGACTTGGTGTTCTTGGTGGTCGGCCAACCTGTCTTTGCCCATTTGGATGGAAAGGGCTTCTTCGCTGACCGCAAATGTGCCTCCAAAACCACAGCATTCATCTTTCCTTTCCAATTCCACCCATTCCAATCCTTCCAGATTAACCATCAATTGCTTCGCTTTGTTGAAAGGAGTTTGGTGTAATTCACTTGAGGACGAAAGCCTCAAACCCCGTTGCCCATGGCAGGAGGCATGGAAGCCGACCCTGTGTGGAAAGCTTCCTTTGATGTTCCCTATTTTCAGAATATCAGTCAAAAACTCCGTCAGTTCAAAAATCTTGTCATGGAGCTCAGCCTGTTCTTTTTCCATTCCTGCGATCACGGGAGCATGTTCTTTGACATGGAGGACGCAACTTCCTGATGGGGCGACGACATAATCAAAGTCCTTGAAAATCCTGATAAAATGCCTGGTCGTGGCAATTGTATCCCGTTCATACCCCGCATTGGCCATGGGCTGCCCGCAACAGGTTTGACCCATAGGGTATTTCACCTGACAACCCAATTTCTCAAGCAATTCCAAAGTCGCAATCGCCACCTTGGGATAAAACTGGTCGACGTAACAGGGGATGAAAAGTCCTATTTTTATTTTATTCTCGGGCATTTTATGAATTTGATATTAATGGATACAGAGATATTGATTGATATTTTGGTGAAGGAAATGCAGTACAATTAGTGCTCTATAATGTCTGTTAATATCCATAAATATCAATTAGTATCCACCAATATCATTTAAAACAATTTTGTTTCTCAATCTCAAAAAGTCTGATTAATAAAATATCCTGTAGTGTCGGGTCTTGGGATATAAGAATAATTTGAAAGTGGGATTTCCTTTTCCCCTAATCGAAAAAATACGCCTAATTTTTCGATTACGATCTGAAAAATCAGCCATTAGCTTTGTGTGTTTTTTTATTTTGGGCTTAATTTGGCATGCCGAAATCAATATTTTTTGAATTCAGGTTTCCTAAATCTTAAGATTATTTTTCCTGAATCTTGATTAGGTGGATAATTTCATTTTGATGTATAGAATTTATTTTTTAGGTTTAATTGTCTCCCGATTCCAAAAAGCTACTTACTCCAGGAATCGGTTCAGGTTTTAAAAAAAATTGATCCTATGCGGTATCTGGTCTTCTTTATTTTGTTCATTTTATTTATCTCCTGCAATTCAAAAAATCAGGATACAGAAGTTATAGAGACTTCTTCACCTCAAAAATCAATTTCCTTGGTAAAGCTGGATAGTATCCAGATTGATTACCTAGGCATTCCCACTGTTCATGATATTGATCCAAAATCCGGAACGGTTCTGTTTATGGATCATAAAGAATTTTCGGAAGATATCTTTATCGCTGACTTTGAGGGTAAGATCCTTTCATCTTTTTCCAAGTTCGGTGACATGCCTGATACGTATGGGGCTTTGATGAGCACAATTAAAATTACTGGACCTGATTCTTTTTTGGTGTATGGCTATAAAGGTTTTTTTACTTATGATTTTGATGGGAAGTTATTGTCTTTGGTAAAATACGATGATTTTCATGTTCCCAACGAACGTATGACGGCCATGGGATTTGGTATGGAAAATTTAACAGATAAGCTCCTTTACCTTAATTTTGAGCCGAGGCCTTCGGAAGTCCATCAATATAAAGACCTCAAATTGTTATCAGTAATTGATCCCGTAGGTGGAAAAAGAAATGCAATCATCGGGTTTCCGGAGAACAGTGTTTTTTTAAATGGCAACTATTTCTTTTCTCCCACATGGTTTCCTGTTTTTACCGTTGATAAAGAGCATATTTATGTAGCATTTGGTTTAGAGCCTGTAATTCATGTTTATGAAGCTAAAGAGCCTTATTCTCTAAAATCCTCCATTCCACTTAATCTTCCTGATTATAATTATTCTAAAGGAACAGAAGATCCAAACGATTTCAGGTTTATAAGTATGCTTTTTTCCTCAGGTAGGATTGACAATATCAAAAAGATTGATGGAGTATTTATAGTTGCCTATTTTCAGGGGTATAATGAAACAGATTCTGAAACCAATTTTGAAAACAAATCTCCAGTAGAAGCATCGATTTTTAGAGAAAAGATGATGGAAAAGTATCCAAAAAGAATTGCCATCCTAGACTCACTTGGAAATGTCATCAATGATTTTGTTCCGGAAGGTCTGGAACCCAGAAGTATGCTGCTCCGAAACGGAGAACTCTGGATGATGGAAAAACCGAATGAGGAAGAAGAAAAAGATTATTTCAGGTTGTTCAGGGTAGGGCTGAAAGTAGAGGAATGATGTGAGGGGTATTTTTGAGGAATATGAATATTTTGAATAACAACCTAAACTTATTTTAGATCGTTATACGCCTTATCCAAACACTTTTCAACCATTTATTTCCCCAGACCATGGCCACAATAACCCAAAAACTATCGCTGGAATTTGTTTTTTCTTTATCAATGCTCTTTTTGCCAACAGACTCCTTTTCCCAATACCAATTAGAGAAGGTGGAAGAGTTTAAAATCAACTCCTTGCTTCCGGTCGTAATCGTTGATTACCATCCAGAGAGCAAACTTTACTTGGGATATATTTCCGATTCTAAAGGGACGAGGATAGTCCTGATAGACGAACAAGGAGAATTTGTCATCAATAAAGGTTTGGTAGGGGAAGGACCTAATCAATCCTCGGCTGCATTCAATGCCATGGCTTTTACAGAAGAAGGTGATATTTGGCTTCAGACGCCTTATCAGCTTTTTCTTTATAACCAAAAGCTGAATGTTAAAAACAAGATCCGCTATCTGTCGGGTACAAAAATGCATATTTATGGGAGAATGGAATTTTTTCCCTATTTCTACCAAAATCAATCCCAATCAAGTTTGTCATTTATCACCACTCCCTCAGGTACAAATTCTACCAGGCCTGATAGGGAAAACAGTTCTGATTTGATTGAAATTTATGAGGTAGAGAAAGAGGAGTTGTACAAAATGTCCCCCGCCCTAGATAGGTCCATGAATAAGAAATTCGATAAATCAACAATAAATAATCTTCATTCAATTATTTACAAAATTGACCCAAAGAAAAAGAAGCTTTTTTTGACAACGAATTTGGACAATGAAATCACTATTTATGATTTGACTTCCCGGAAATTGGAGTCAAGAATAAAGATTAACCATGGTGATTTTGGCATGGTCAAAAAGAGTCTGATATCAGATGATGATTTTCCGTCTCATGGAAGAATCAGTTTAAGTCCTAAAAACAGCAAATTGTTTTCCCTTGACGGTGGAATGATTGTTCTCGATTATATCCGGGGAATAGAATATGGTACTTATGAGAGTAAGAAAGCTGACGATCCTACTTATCATCATTTTGAAGATCCTGCGTACCACAGACTCATTTTGTTTGATGGGACCAAACAAGTAAGTGCTGACATTCCACTGCCAACTAATGGAAAAGTAACCATGACTTTACCTGGCAACAGGCTTTTGATCCAATTGATCAATCCTGATGTGGAGGAGGACTTTATCAGGTATGGGATTTATAAGGTGGTTGGATCAAATAATTATTTATTAAAGCATCTGATTTTTTGAAATCGGATAATTGAAAAAACCTGATTTAAACCTCACAGCGTCTTCCTCACCGTCATCTTAAATGGATTTTTGGAGACTTTTTCGGTGGTTTTTCCCAAAATCAGTTCTGCAATCCTTTTTCCCATATGCTCAAAATCCGTGGAGATCGTCGTGATGCCATCCGCCAAAATTTCCTTTAGCGGCGTGTCATTATAAGAAATCAATCCCACTGCCTTTCCCAATTCCAAACCCTGTTCCCGGCTTTTCTTGACGACATTCACCAGGTCCGTCTCCGCCAATGTGATATAGACATCACCTTCGTACAGGGGTTCGGCGTCGATACCGTCAAGGATGACATTGTCAAAATTGTAGTAAAAGCAGAATTTCTTAAACCCATCCACAATCTCAGGCGGATACATCAGTCCCCGCGGATAGACGAGTTTGAGTTTTTGGTATTTTTTCAAATGCTCGATCCCATCTTCCAAGGCATGGAAAATATCCTTTTCAAAATCCTGATAAACGCCGGGGAATTCATTTTCGTGGCCTTTGACCGCACGGTCCATGATCAGCAGTTTGTTTTCGGGAAACTGCCGTGCAATGTCATAAGAATCCATCAGGTGCGAATCTTCATCATAAAAATGGGGTGCAAGCACATAGTAATGGTATTTTCCCATATTCCTTTCGAGCAGTTCCTGCACCATCGACTTATTGTAATGATGAACATGGATGTCCACGGTGGCTTTTTCGCCGAGTGTTTCCAAGACCGAGTAGTAGATGATTTTCTTGTAGGAACTGAGCTTGTTGAAAAGGAGCAGGACTTTGAGTTTATTGGAAGTGTTGGTCGAACTCACATAAAAGCCTTTCCCTTTGACCGAAGTGATGATGCCCCGGTCTTTGAGTTCGTTGTACGCTTTTTCGACGGTATCCCTCGAAAGCAAAAAATCAAAGCTCATCTCGTTGATCGAAGAGATCCGCTCTCCGATCTTCAGCCTGCCGCTTTCGATATCTTCCAGGATCAGGTTGACTACCTGCTGGTACTTCGGGGTTTTGGACCCGTTGTTGATTTTGTCCATTTTGTCGAACATCGTCATTTTTGGGTTATTTTGGAGTTAATGTGAATTTATTTTCAGCCTCTTTGCAAAAGCCTCATTATCCTAATTCAGACAGGCCGGAAGACGGAAGACGGAAGTACCGTAGATACCGAATCCCTACCCTAAACTGAAATTCATTTGTTCGAGGCGGGAAGGAATGACGGCGGACCGGGCCGGCCCAGGCCTTGTGCGT
>NZ_JANSUY010000011.1 GCF_024741135.1 Aquiflexum gelatinilyticum | reverse complement strand
AGACAGGCCGGAAGACGGAAGACGGAAGTACCGTAGATACCGAATCCCTACCCTAAACTGAAATTCATTTGTTCGAGGCGGGAAGGAATGACGGCGGACCGGGCCGGCCCAGGCCTTGTGCGTGGATAGGATTCCGCCGTCTTGACTTTTTTGGCTACTTTTTTTGTCAAGAAAAAAAGTAGCTGTCAAAATGAATACCCGATTCCCGAAGCCTTAAGAACATCTCTAAAGTTAATTTTAGAAACTCCATTCAATTGGATACCCAAAATAAATTAAATCCTATTATCGTGGGAAAGAAGCTGCGAATCCTCCATCCACATTCAGCATATTTCCGGTGGTTTTGTTCAGCATGCCACTCACAAAGACAAAAGCCGCCATGGCGATATCCTCTGTCCTCACTTCTTCCTTCAAAAGTGTCCTGCTTGCGTAGAATTTTGGTAAATCTTCCAAAGGTACGCCATAGGCTTTTGACCTGTCTTCTGCCCATCCACTCTGCCAAATCGACGAATTTTCAATCACCGCATCGGGATTGATGGAGTTGACGCGGATTTTGTAATCACCCAATTCGGCTGCCATCAATCTGGTGAGGTGGAGTTGGGCGGCTTTGGCAGAACCATAGCCTGCGTTTTTTGGACCGGCCACCAACCCGTTTTTGCTGACAATGTTGATGATATCTCCGCCTTTGTTTTGTTTTTTCAGCACATCAAAGGCCATTTGGGAGACGATAAATTGGCCTTTGACCAAGATGTCGTACAACCTGTCCCACTCCTCCAAGGAATGCTCTTCCAACGAACGGCTGATGCTGATGCCTGCATTGTTTACCACAATATCCAAACCGCCATAGTTGAGGCAGATTTCGCGGATACATGCTTTCAAAGTATCGGGTTTGGTCACATCAAGGTAGACACCGATGACATTGTCTTTGGTAAATTTCTTCTCAAACTCAGCCACTGAAACAGCGAGTTTGGTATTGTCAATGTCAGTCAAAACGACACAGGCACCTTCTTTCGCATATTTTTCGGCGATGGCTTTCCCGATACCTCCTGCACTTCCGGTGACCAAAGCCACTTTTCTTGACAGTGGTTTTTCAGCAGGCATCCTTTGGAGTTTGGCTTCCTCGAGCAACCAATACTCAATGTTGAACGCTTCTTGCAAAGGCAGCGAAACATAAGTCGATATCGCCTCGGCACCTTTCATGACGTTGATGGCATTGATATAAAACTCCGCCGCGACACGTGCTGTCTGCTTGTTTTTGGCAAAAGTAAACATCCCGATCCCCGGCCAAATGATGACTACAGGATTGGCATCCCGTATCTCAGGACTGTTTGGATGCTTGTGGTCATGGTAGTATTTGGCATAATTTGCCCTATAACCTTCAAATTGGCTGTTCAGTTTTTCAAGCAGGCTTTTGTCAGTCAGATCTTCCTCCGGTGCCAAATTCAAAACCAAAGGGCAGATTTTGGTTCGGAGAAAATGATCCGGGCAACTTGTACCCATCGCCGCAAGCGGTTCGACATCTTCGCTGTTGATAAATTCCATCACAACAGGGGCATCGGTAAAATGTCCGACCATCAAGCCTTCCGAAGAACAGAGACCACGGAGCGTAGGAGCAAGTTTGGCAGCCTGATCCCGTCTTTGGGTTTCGTCCAAGGCAGTTGTGGTCTTGGTTCCACCAAAAACCGGCCTGTCCTTTCCATAATTTGCGTGGAGGTATTGGCTGCAGGTTTCGATGACTTCAAGGCTGTTGATATAGGATTCGTAGCTTGTTTCACCCCAGGTAAAAAGTCCATGCTGACCGAGGACAATTCCCCGGAGGTTTGGATTTTTGGTGATGGCTTCTTCGAGTTTCAAGCCAAGGTCAAAACCCGGTCTTTGCCAGGGAACCCAAGCGATGCTCCCGCCAAATAAGTCCTGAATGATTTGTTCACCATCCTTCGCGGCTGCGATGGCGATCAGCGCATCCGGATGCAAATGGTCAATATGGGTATAAGGCAAAAAGGAATGCAATGGCGTATCAATGGAAGGCGCTTTGGAATTCAGGTCGTAGATGCAGTGGTTGAAAAGCTCCACCATTTCATCCTCGAATTCCAGGCCTCGGTATATTTTTTTCAGGGAATGCAATCTGTCGAGGTAAAGGCCGGCCAAGCCGCTTTTGGTTAAAGTCCCGATATCTCCACCGGAACCTTTCACCCACATCACAGGGACGTCATTGCCGGTCAGTGGGTCTTTTTCAATGGTTTTGCAACTTGTATTTCCGCCGCCATAGTTGGTGATTCTCAGGTCAGCGCCCAAAATATTGGATCTGTAGATGAGCATGGCCACTTCATCGTGCTTTAGTTGGTCGGCTTTGGCATCATCCCAGAGGTAGCTGACGTGCTCAAATTTCTTGCTGTTGTTTCCCATTTTTGTTTCAATTTTGATAGGTTAAAATTGATGGTTTGGTGCTGTTAATGTGTCCTGTACTATCTTGGAATTTGTCTCTAAGGTAGGAAGAATGGGGCTAAAAGCCGGTTTCAAATTCCTTGATCCGGAGAATGTCCTGTTTCAATTTGCTTTGGTCCAGAGCGAGCAAAGCCCCCAATGCGGATGCTCTTGGCTGATTGCTGAGGTATATTTTTTTGTTTGGATAAAGGAGTTGAAGGAAAGCCAAAAAGGTTTTGTTCTTGGTAAATCCACCCGTGAGGATGATATCCGTGACGTTGCTTTTTCCCAAAACCAGGTCCGTGCTGCATTGCTGCCATTTGGCCAGATCGAGCATCAGTTGCAGGCAGGCTTCTTCAGCATTTGTAAAATCATCCAAAGGATTTTCAATTCCTTCCCATTTGACTTTTGGTCCGGAACCTTGGAAGCTGATGGGACTGAACACATCTTTTTTGTTTGCTGCGAAAAGGGATCTGATCTGTTTTTGGGAGAACTCCAGTTTTTGTAGCTTTTCGACAGTATCCCCAAAATGGGAAGCTATCCTGTTGATTTGCATTTCGTATTCCTTTCCAAGGAAAATCCGCGCTCCTTTCACTTTCCTTCCGTCAGGCTGCAAGAAACTCAGACAGTCGCTTTCCAATTCTTCGGCAGTCAATGTTTCCTGATCAAATGGATTCAGGGAAATGCTCCATGTTCCCGTAGAAATTAGGATAAAAGGCCGGTCTATCAAGCGGATGTACGGAAGCAAAGCCGCCGAACTGTCATGCATCCCAAAACCTATTTTTACATTTTGGCCAAAGAGATTTTTGTCAACTCCGGTTTCTGTGGGAAATGGAGGAAGGATTTTTTCAATCCATGTTTTCTTTACCCAATGGGCAAAATCCTTTTCTTCAAAATTCCAAAAACAGGTATGGCAACCTACGCCGGTATAGTCATTCCATTTTTCTCCTGTCAAAAGAAAAGAAAAGTATTGTGGGAGGTGGAAGCTGTAACGGATATTTTTGAAAAGTTCCGGTTTTTCATGCTTCAGCCAATACAGCTGGAATCCGCTGTTGAGCATCTTCAAGGCCGGGCTTGCGGTTTTTTGGAGGAGATTTTCTTCTTCCGCCAAGAACTTTTCCCAAAGGGATTCCGGAACAGGTTTCAGGTAATTGTAAAATGGTGTACAGACTTTTCCTGCTTCATCCACATGTACCAAACTGGCGCCATAGGCGGAAAAGTTGATTCCGATGACCTTGTACCTTGGATCCTTTAGAAAATTTTCTGTCACCTCCAAAACCCAATCACTGACCTTCATCAGGTCATCGCAGGGAAAACCGTCATCGTCTTGGATCTCTGCCACATGCATGCTCGACTCTTCGAGGATATCAAAGTCCGGGTTGTAGAGGATCGCTTTTTTGTTGGTTTTCCCGATATCAAAAATCAGATAGGCTTCCATAAAGTTTCCGTCAGGGATAATTCTAACCCATGGAAAACGTATCCAACAGGTTATTGTGGGTTTGAGGATTTACACTAATTAGTTTACAAGATGGCAAGAAAAGGAGGCAATTTAAACCCAAATTATTCAAAATTTTGCATTTTTGTTTGGTGCGGACAGTGCAGGATAGCAGCAGGATTTTTATTCTTTTCTTTACCTGATTAACCCGATCTTATGAGCCCACAAACCCAAAATACCGGCCCGGCAGTCAATGAATACGAGCGAGAACCTGTTCCCGCAGCCGCGCAGAAAGGTTGGCGGAGTTTCCTGGGAATGTATGCAGGAGAACATACTGCCGGAACAGAATTTGTCATTGGGCCGCTCTTTGTTGCGCACGGTGTCGGTGCTTTTGATTTTTTTGCAGGATTGATTTTGGGAAATATTTTGGCAGTATTGAGTTGGGGACTGATGACGGCGCCGATAGCGACTTCCAAAAGGATGACGCTGTATTACCAATTGGAGCGGATCTGTGGGTACAAGATGGTATCGATCTACAATGTAGTCAATGCGCTGATGTTTTGCTTTTTGGCGGGTTCGATGATCGCGGTGTCAGCGACTGCCGTCGGCATTCCATTTAACCTGACCATGCCAACGCTCACAACCTGGCTTCCCACCTCAGTGGGTTGGGTTTTGGTGGTTTTGCTGATCGGTTTTTTGACCACTTTGGTAGCGATCAAAGGGTATAACCAAGTCGCAAGATTTGCGAATGTGGCGGCTCCTTGGATGATTTTGATATTTATGGCAGCGGCTTTGGCAATTTTGCCGGAACTTGGAGTTACGCGATTTTCGGATTTTTGGGCTGTTGCCAATAAAGTGATCTGGACGGGTATTCCTTTGGAGGGAGTGAGCAAGTTTTCCTTTTGGCATGTGCTGTTCTTTGCCTGGTTTTGCAATATGGCAATGCACATCGGAATGTCTGACCTGACGATTCTCCGCTATGCCAAATCCTGGAAATATGGATTCCTTTCATTTTCAGGGATGTTTATCGGGCATTTCATTGCATGGATTTCTTCTGGAATTCTATATGCAGCATTTCTTCAAAGCAGCAATTTCTCTACTGAATTTGCACCTGGACCGATAGCTTATGGTGCCGCAGGCGTGGCGGGTGCTGTTTGTGTGGTAGTCGCCGGGTGGTCAACAGCCAATCCTACGATCTACCGTGCAGGACTGGCTTTGCAGGGTGTTTTCCCAAAAATGAAAACCTGGAAAGTGACCGCTTGGGTCGGTGCGGTAACAACTATAGCGGCATGCTTTCCGGCTTTGGTGATGAAGCTATTGGACTTTGTAGCCTTGTATGGACTTGTGCTGATGCCGATGGGAGCGGTGATATTTGCGGATTTTTACCTTTCTCCAAGGTATGGGATTACACAGGAAATGGCGTATAATCGGAACATCTCCTTTTCATATGCCACTTTCTTTACCTGGCTGATTACTTTGGCCGTCTGTCTGGGTTTGAATCTCGGATTCGGAATCGACATTTTCTTCCTTGGTTTACCCGGATGGTTTATCGCCGTATTCACATTTTTGATTTTATCCAAAACAATATACCCAAAAGGAAAGGAGGCGCTCGTATGAAAATCCTATTGATCATCATTTCTTACATCGGTTTGGCCATGTCCATTGTGCCATCCGTTTTGGTGTTTTTGGGTAAAATTGACATGCAGACCAATACGACCCTGATGGCGGTTGGGATGGTGTTGTGGTTTGGCACTTCGCCTTTTTGGATCAACAAAAAAACGGACAAAGACAATGCAGCTGACAACTGAAAATATACAGGAATCTAATTCCAGATATGTAGCCCTTCATCAGAAGTTCTTTGCTACTTTGGCTTCGCAATTGGAGGATGGAGGGATTTCTGTAGAGAAAATACTTTCGAAAATCCGCAGTTTTCAGATCGCTGTACCAAGTTGGGCATTGGGTGCAGGAGGAACAAGATTCGGGAGATTTGGAATCGGGGGAGAGCCGAGGTCTTTGGAAGAAAAAATTGAAGACATCGGCCTTTTGGCTAAACTCACCAAAAGCACAGATGCTGTTTCTCTGCATATTCCTTGGGACATCCCATCGGATTATGAGGCAATCATGCAGCTTGCCAAATGTCACAACATCGGATTTGATGCCGTCAATTCAAATACCTTTCAGGATTATGGGCAGGAGAAAAGCTATAAATTTGGTTCGCTAAGTCACAATGACCCAAAGGTCAGAGAACAGGCAGTTGCCCACAATAAACAAGTGATTGAAGTTGGGGAAAAGTTGGGTAGCAAAGGACTGACGGTTTGGTTGGCCGATGGGAGCAACTTTCCAGGTCAGCAAAGTTTCCGTAGGGCTTTGGACAATACCTTTGAATCCCTTCAAAAAATCTATGCTTCAATGCCTGAAGACTGGAAACTGCTGTTGGAGTACAAACCTTACGAACCGAATTTTTACAGTACTGTGATTCCGGATTGGGGTACCTCGCATTTGCTGTGCAGGCAATTGGGAGACCGGGCCAAAGTCCTTGTCGATCTTGGACACCACCTTCCCAATACCAATATCGAGCAGATTGTGGGGATTTTATTGGGGCAAAATCAGTTGGCAGGATTCCATTTCAACGATTCTAAGTTTGGAGATGATGACCTGACGACAGGTAGTATCAAACCTTATCAGTTGTTTCTGATTTTCCTTGAACTTGTGGCAGGCACAGAAGACGGTTGTCAATCTTGGGAAAGTATCTCTTGGATGATCGATGCGAGTCATAATACCAAAGATCCTTTGGAGGACCTGATGCAGGCTTTGGTAGCAATTAAGATCGCTTATGCCAAATCCTTATTGGTGGATCGGGTTAAACTTACCATGTACCAACTTAACGGCGATGTGGTGATGGCGCAGGAAATCCTACAAAAAGCTTTTTTGACAGATGTGAGGCCATTATTGAAAGAAGCCCGGCTGCAGTCAGGCGGGGCTTTGGAACCCATTTCCATTTACAGACAACATGAAATCCGAAAGCAGCTGATCCAAAAAAGGGGGGAGAATACTAGGGCGACGGGGTTGTAAATTTTATATGTAGCTTTTAATCAGTGAAAAAAGAATCGCAGATTCAATAACATTACCCCGTCCGGAATTCGACTTTTGTTTTTCAGTGTATTTAATCAAATAAAGATGGCTTTAAACAAAAATATCATTCTCGAATTAAAGCAGGCTATACTAAGTAGCCGTTACCAAGCTGCCAGGTTGGTAAACAAGGAGTTGATTGTTCTTTATTTTGGGATTGGTAAAAAAATCAGCGAAACTGCTTCCAAAGAAGCTTGGGGAAGTAAAGTTTTAGATCAGATTTCTCTTGAATTACAAAACGAGTTGCCGGGACTAAGAGGCTTTTCAAGTGGAAACCTAAAGAAAATGCGGGTTTTTGCTGAATTTTGGATGGTTCATTTAAAATTTGGATTTGGTTCGGCACTGCCGAACCAATTGCTAAGTAATACACTTGAATTCAGTTCGGCACTGCCGAACCAATTACCCGAAAATTTTGCTGGGTTCTTTTTTTCTGTCAGCTTTACCCACCACTTTAGCATAGCTACAAAGAGCCAAAGCTTTGATGAAGCTTGCTTTTACCTGACCAAGGTCGCAACTGAATTCTGGAATTATCGTCATTTAGAAAAGCAAATGGCTGGTAAACTCTTTCAACAACAGGGTTCGCTTCCCAATAATTTTAACTACACTTTAAATGAAATCCATAGAGAAAAGGCCCTAAAAACATTCAAAGATGAATATCTGCTCGATTTTATCAATATTCAACCTGAAGATGAAGATGATGAGCGGACATTAGAAAAGGGAATTGTGAACAATATCAGAAAGTTTATCTTTTCCCTTGGAAACGACTTTGCCTTTATGGGCAATCAGTATCGGTTGATTGTGGAAGAACAAGAATACTTTGTGGACTTACTTTTCTTTAACCGAAAACTTCAGTGTCTAGTAGCCTTTGAACTCAAAACCGGGAAATTCAAACCCGAATATCTCGGTAAAATGAATTTCTATCTCTCAGTAATGGATGATTTAATCAGGCAGCCTCACGAAAATCCATCTATTGGCATAATTCTTTGCAAAGAGAAAAACAATAGAATTGTCGAATACAGCTTCCGAGATTTTAATAAAGCAATGGGGGTAGCCATTTATAAAACCACAGAAGAACTTCCTGCAAAATTCAAAAATGCCTTACCCGATGCCGATACCTTGAAAAAATTATTAGACTAACATTTTAATAAAATAGCTAGACACACGATAGATGTTCAGACTAACTAAATAAAAAAGCCTCAAATTGGGCTGGTTCGGAGCCTATTTTTATTTTCAGGGGAAATTTAGCCAGGCTTCCTTTCCCCTGTTAGCATATTAAGTCAATTTTTTATAATTAGGAGGAATGGTACATAACAATTTGTTATGGAATAAGTAGCTGATTATGAATCGCTAAAACTTATTTAACAACAACAAAGGTGAAAATGACAATTAGTTTCTTATACCGCTATTTTTACACAATGTTGATGCTTGTTTTTTAAATTATTTAGACTCCATAACTATTAAAATAACCACAATAATACAATAGATGTAGTTGACAATTGGAATTTTTATCCAAAAAACATTTAGCAACTTTCTACTAAAGTATCCTCCAAGAATGGAAAAGTAAATTATCATTGGCATTGCGGTTAAAAATAGGATAATAATCGAGAATATAGATAATCCATTATAATCTGTTCGTGAGAAGTCATACAAAATACTTGAAATGTAAGTTAACATTAGTCCTATTGGCAAAATTTTGTAAACAGGCACTCTATGTTTTTTAAAATATTTAGGTCTTCTTAAAGAGTCATTTTTAAACCTCACAGAATTCTTCTCGCTCCAGACAAGAAATGCTATGATATGAAGCAAAATCCCACTGATAACCAAGATTAAAGGATAATCCCCCTTTAAGTCACCAACAGAGTACATTATTGCAAACAGGAAATAAAAGAATGAAAAATAAAATAGCAACTTTGGCTCATTGTTGTTCCTCCTAAAAAGTCCCCTTATTTTTTCTTTCATTTCTTATATAAAATTTTGACTAACATAAATAAAAATCATCAAATTTAGTTGGTATCGATGCCTAATCCTTGTAGTCGGTCTGGATTTAGACAAGTTTCCAATAGCACCGCTAGCATACGAAGTCAACTTTTTATAGTATGGGGAATTATATTAAACGTTTTTTTTAGCTAAAATGAGTTAGCCATTTTTTTAACTTTTTTCGGCCATTTCCTGAGACTGAAAATTGCTATTAGAAAAAACTTTTAATATCCTGCAAAAAGCCTTCCTGACAGCTGTGAGGCCATTATTGAAAGAAGCCCGGTTGCAATCAGACGGGGCTTTGGATCCAATAGGTTTTTATCGCCGATACGAAATCCGAAAGCACCTGATCCAAACTAGGGGAGAAAATACTAGGACGACGGGGTTGTAAATACAAATTTTTAGAGCAAAAATAATGCTTCAATTTTTTTTAGGTTTGCAGAATAGCTATTGGTAGCCTTTTATTACCAATGTTGATGCGCTGCACAAAGTTTCTAGGTACAGAAATCTGGCTTCGGAGCACGAAAATCTCCTATATCTAATATCCTGTTAGTGGTTCGTTTTTTATTTCGCAATTGATTTTCTTCTTTCATAAACTTCTCCAATATATTTTTCTATATAGGGTTTTGCATCTGTCAGTTTTGCAATACCGTCAAACTCCAAAATTTGTTTCCCAAAAAAACCTTTGAGAATGCTTATAAGTTTTCCATTTCTGTAAGATAAAATTAGTGAATTGTCCACCGATGCTATGCCGTCAAGTTCTAATGCAAATTCTATAAGCTTTTGTGAGCAAAATTTAGCGTCTGAAACAAGTTTGTTTAGAGGTGATGAGTTTGTCCTTACTTGGCAAGTCAAATTGTGTGAAACAAACTTTTCTGTATTAGTGTCTGGCAAGTTTAAAAATGGATGTCCAACTTGAAGTTCTCTTTTAAACAAACTTGTTTTGTCTTTCTCAAACCAAAATCCTCTTTCAATGACTTCTAGAAATTGGTCGTGAAATTTGAAAACAAAGTGAGAAAAGTCCGTTAGCATTTCGTTCACATTACTTCCAAATTCATAAGATCTGCCATAGTTTTCATTCTCATAGTCGAAGCGTTCTTTTAGCCACTTTGAATTTTCAATTTTATATACCCAAGGATATTCTTGTCCTTCCTCCCAATTTTCTGTGAATGGCAAATTTTCACCTCTGGAAATTTTCAAAGCGTCTAAGTTTTCAAATGTTATACGTCCAAATTGTCCGTCACCTGTTTGAAAATAAATCCCCGTTAGTTCTTCACTATATAATACGTCAGGACTTAAAACAAAGTCCGCAACAACTGGAATAATAATTCCTTTCGCTAATTCCATTTTTTTAAATTAGTCGTGTCTAAATACAAAGTGGGCTGACTTTTTCCAAGAAAATCGTCAGGATAGTGGATTCAATTTTTCCTGCACAAAAATCCCCGATTTCCAGATCATCCGGTTAGGTTCATGCTATTTTCCCCAAAAACCGATTTCAAGATCAAATCCTGGATTTCGATGGGAGAGAGTTTTGCTTTGGAATTCAATGCCGGATCTTGGCTAATAAATACAGGATGGTCTAAGCTGTCCTTGGGAATGGCACCATGGGAACCTTTGACCAAAGTAGCATCCAAAGGAATGATGTCCATCAGGTACCGAAAACCAAGTTTTTTCTTCAGGATTTTGAGGCCGACAGTGGCTTTCAGCATTTTGATTTCTGGGTCGGCAAACATCTCCACAGGATCATATCCAGGTTTCCGGTGGATGTCCACACAGCGTGCGTAGTCCGGTGCTTTGGCATCATCCAACCAAAAATAATAGGTAAACCAGGAATCTTTGTCAGCGACTGCCACCAATTCCCCTGATCTTTCATGGTCAAGGTGAAAGGCTTTTTTGCCTGCCTCATCCAAGACCGATTCTATACCGGGAATACTTTCTAACAAAGATTTGACTGCCGGAATATCCTTTTTGTCTTTGACATAAATATGTGCTAATTGGTGATCAGAAACGGCAAAAGCCTTAGATGTTCCGGCGTCCAAAGTCTCCAATCCCAATTCATTTTTGACAGCGATGTAGCCTTTTTCTCTTAAAATCCTGTTTATGTGGATCGGGTGATGGACTGATGTGATGCCGTATTCGGAGAGCAAAATCACCTTGGCACCCTGCTTTTCATAGTACCCGATCAGGTCTTTGGCAATTTCATCTATCTCAGTCAGTTCTTTTCCGATTTTTGAAAAATCAATGCCGCACTGTTGCAGCTTATAATCCAAATGTGGCAAATAAATCAGCGTCAGTGTAGGATTGTGCCATTCGTCCACTTTTTTGGAAGCGTCCGCAATCCATTTGGTGGAGGCAATATTTGCGTTTGGTCCCCAGAAAGAAAAGAGCGGAAACTGTCCCAACTCAGATTGCAACCTGTCTCTCAGGTCCATCGGATGGCTGTGGCAGTCGGGTAATTTAAGGCCGTTGGACGGATAAAGCGGCCTTGGGGTCACCTGATAATCCGCATTGGAGTACATGTTGTACCACCAAAACATGTTGGAAACGGTGAACTCAGGATTGATTTTTTTAGCCACGTCCCAGATTTTATCGGATTGTACCAATTGGTTGGATTGTCTCCAAAACTTGATTTCGCATTCGTCCCTGAAATACCAACCGTTACCGACGATGCCGTTTTCCGAAGGCCATTTTCCTGTCAGATAGACTGATTGCGCCGAACAGGTGACCGCAGGCAGGACAGGCTCAATGGTGGCGCTTTTACCTTTTGCGATCCAATCTCTCAAAAATGGGGTATGCTCGCCGATCACACGACCGGACAAAGCGACGATATCTATGACTACTGTTTTTTTCATGGATTGCTGCTGTTTTGTATGACCCACTGCAGTTCCCGGACGATCGATCCTCCCAAATCTAGGTTGATGCTTTCCGGCAACACTTCCCAAGTGTATGTTTCCACTTCGAGGTGATTGCAGAGAGGGTCTTTGGAGATGTAATTCAACACATCAATGATGTCTTGTTGTGTGGAGGCGATTTTCCCATAGTCCGCCAAAAATACCGGAACATGGTAATGGATTCTCCATTCTTCCGAAACTGTATTTTCTAAGGTTTCCATGGCCTCCGGCAAATCATTGAAAGAAACCAAGCTGCTGTCAGAGTTTCGTGCTACGACTTGGTGCAAGTATGTTGACTCTGCAAAAGGGCTAAGCAGGGATTCAAGTTCTTTCCTTTGAGATTTGTCGTAAGGGATATTTACTTTCAATGCCGCACTGATCTGGATTTTTCCGATTTTGATTCCTGCTGATCGGAATGCCTGAAATATTTCAGAGGGTTTTTCATAAACTACCGCAAAATGACAGACGTCATAGCAGATCCGAATATGTTCTTTGATACTGGATTCCGCTTCTTCGAAAGAGATTCCAAGTTTCTCGGTCAAGTATTTCCCACCAACAGGAACCAGCCAATTTTGATAGAAATCAAGCACTTCCTGCGTGTTTTCCAGAATTCCATCCGGTTCCGGTTCGATGTCAAGGTGGAGGAGTTTGCCTGAATTTTTATGGATTAAATATAGCTTTTCAGCGATTTTAGCAAGGTGCAAAGTTGAAGTATGTATGGCTGCATCCAACTGCTCTTTGGTTTTGTGCCAAAATCTGTATGATAGGGGAGAAGTGGATATGCCGCCATCCATGCCTTCGGGAAGGAGCGCTGCAAGGATATCGAAAAGTCGGTCTGTGTAAGCCCATCTCTCACGAGTCGTCCAATCTGGTTGATGGACTTCGTCCTTTACTACCTGATTGTGAAAACCTCCGTATGGAAATCCATTGAAGGTAAAAACATAACAGTCGTTTGCTGCTAACCAAGCTTTGAATTCCTCCAAGTTTTCGGTTTTTGCCAATTCCAGGCTAGCCTCGTGGGATGAACGAAGTCCGATTCCAAAAGGTGCTTTGGCAGAAACCTTAGCTTTTATCCTTGGGATGTATTCTTTGAGGTTTTGAAAAGTTGCCTCCCAGCTTTCTCCAGGATGGATATTGGTACAATAGGTTAAATGGTGACCGTTTTTATACATGAGTTTAAGGAATGAATCAAATTATACCCAAAAATCAGGAACGGGCAACAAGATTTTCTTGGTGAAACAATTTAAGCTGATCAATGGATTTTAGAATCAGCTCATTGTCCATTTGGTGGACTTCAACCCCTTTGCCCATAGATTCCAAGAGGGTAATGGTGAGTTCACCGCCAAGGTGCTCTCTGAATTCTTCCAATCCTTTGAGCAATGCCTGACCCGACAATTCCGGATGGTAGATTTCAAAACCCAAGGTTTTGATCAGGTTTATGATCCGCATCAGATCGGCTTGGCTGATCATTCCTTTGAGATAAGAATAGGTACTGTCTAAAGCAATTCCAATTGCGACGGCTTCACCATGCCTGACCTGATAGTGGGTAAGGTGCTCCAGTTTATGGGCTGCCCAATGTCCAAAATCCAAAGGTCTTGCCGAACCTGTTTCAAAAGGATCTTTGCCCGCGATATGGTTCATGTGCATTTGGGCACATTTGATGATCAGTTCCTGCATAGGCTCCATTACCCTATTTGCGAGCTGATCGGCATGTTTTTCCAACCACTCAAAAAAGCTTAAATCCTTGATCAAAGCGACTTTGATAGCTTCTGAGATACCGGATCTCCAATCCCTGTCATCTAATGTTGTCAGAAAATTGAAATCATTGATCACCGCATATGGAGGTGCAAAAGTACCGAGGTAATTTTTCTTTCCGTAGGAATTGATGCCGTTTTTGACGCCTACACCTGAGTCATTTTGAGATAGTACGGTAGTCGGGATCCGAATATGTCTGATTCCCCTGTGGGAAATAGCCGCCGCAAAACCCACCATATCCAACACTGCTCCGCCCCCGATTCCCACGATATAGGAATGTCTGTCAATTCCGTAAATGCTTGTGGCATCCACGATTTTCTTGAAAATGGTTTCATCGTTTTTGGATATTTCCCCACCGGGGACTACCAAAGGTTCTGAGTTTAACAAAAACTTGTTTTCGTATGCTTTTGCGTATTCCGTGATATCGTTGAGGAGATTTGGAAAAGCATCTGATACACCGCTGTCCACCACAAAAAAGGCTTTTGCTTTTTTTCCGTTGTCCAGAAAATCAGCAAGCATTGGGTTATTGACATTAAAAATTCCTTCCAAAAAACAAACCTGATACCGAAACGGCACGGTGAAGGTCTGTTCAATAATCTTTTCCATTTTTATAAACTTAAATTATCAAAGTCTCTATTCAATCTCAAATATGGCCTTTTTGTTTTCTTAATCTGCAACTGAATATGATTGCAAAAAATTTCAAGTAACGGCGAATTTTTTGGCAAGGTAAATTGAAATGGGCAATAACAATAATACAATTATACCAAATTGCCATCCGGAAAATGCCGCTGCAAGGGAAGCATTGAGGATAATCAGGGAAATCACCCCTGCTTTGACGGCCTTTCCTATCAGTTGGGGGATTTGTTCACGCATAGCCTTGATCAAAGGAGGGAATATCATGTAGGCAAAAAGTGCGATGAATGGAATGACATGAAAAAAACGATTTCCTTCCAGAATACTTAAAGCAGCAATAGAAAGTATGATGAAAATGTACATCAAAAAACCACCTTTCAGGGCTCTTCTGTTTTTACCATGGACTTCGCCCCGGCTTATCATGGTGATCGCAGCAACAAAAATCAGCGGTATAAATCCCAAATACCAATAGCTCTGAAGCATGACGGGGAAGGCACTGATTCCCAAAAGAAGGTTTCCTGCACGGCAAAGGCCCATGTTGATTGGACCAAAAATAAACTGATGCTTGCCCCAATAATCATACAAGACCGCCAAAACAGCGACAGTCAAAGCAATCAATGCGCTGAGAGTACTGACATTCCAAGCGGCAATTATTCCGATCAAAAGCAACAAAAAAGCCATCAAGGCAGCTTTTCCCTTGGAAACTCTTCCGCTTGGAATAGGTCTTTCGGGTCTTTCTTTTGCATCCAATTCAGCATCGAACACATCATTGAATGCCACACCGCCGCCATACAATCCGATGGTGGAAAGTGTCAGCCAAAGCAGATTATGAAAAACAGGAGAGTCAATCAATCTGGTTTGGTCCGCAAAAATGACCAAAGCTCCGCCTGCGACGGCGAAGCCTGCCCAAATATCTGCGATGGCAGTGACGATGTTTGCGGGGCGGGTGAGTTGAAGGTAGGCTTTGATTTTTGACATGCTTAATTCTCCACAATGTCAGATCCTTCGACTCTTGGGGTCTGTCCGCCTCTGAGAACGGAGTTGCCAAATTGCCTTTCTCTTTGGTCAATCGGTTCCGGTTTGAGCCAATCCATTTCATCCATCTGTCCACTTTGGGAATAGGCTGTCAGGGCATTTTGGTAGCATGTCATGCGGATATGTTCTTCAGGAATTCCCATTTTCCTCATCAAAGCGGCTGTTTTTGGAACCGCCAAAGGGTCACTGATACCCCAATCAGCGGCACTGTCTACAATTATCCTTTCGGGACCGTAATGCTTTACAATCTCTGCCATCCGCTCACTTCCCATTTTGGTGTGTGGATAAATGGTAAATGCTGCCCAATAACCCCTGTCCAAAACCTCTTTGACGGTTTCTTCATTGTTATGGTCGACGATGACCATGCTTGGCGGCAGGCCATGTTCTTCACTGACATCCATGCTGCGGTAAGTTCCTTTTTTCTTATCCCTATGTGGGGTATGGATCAAAACCGGAAGATTCACTTCCTTGGCCAATTCAAGTTGAAGGCGGTAAAAACGGTCCTCAGCTTCCGTTTGGTCATCATAGCCGATTTCTCCGATGGCGACGACGCCTTCCTTCCCCACATACAAAGGCAACAATTCCATTACTTCTTCGGCCAAAGGAACATTATTAGCTTCTTTCGAATTCAGCCCCATCGTACAATAATGGACGATGCCGAATTGCTTGGCGCGGAACCGCTCCCAACCGACCAAGGTGCTGAAATAATCTTTGAAGCTTCCCACCTCAGTTCGTGGCTGACCCAACCAAAAAGCCGGTTCGATGATCGCTACGATTCCTGCTTTGCGCATGGCTTCGTAGTCATCAGTAGTCCTGGAAACAACATGAATATGGGGATCTATAAACATTTCCATTTTGTGATATTTTTATGTGGGTAAACTATATTATTTAAATGGTCCATAGTCAACAGTCCATAGTCCACAGCAGGTTCTATTGAACTCAAAACCTGTTAGGAATATTACTTGAAGCCTATTTAGGAAGCGTTTCCTGGAATTCCTTTCCTATTGATTCCCAGGTAATTCCTCCGGTTTCGATGGCTTCTTTGATGACATGGTTTTCATCAAGCAGGTTCCTTGCTTTGTCAAAGCTGCTTTTGATGCAAGCCAAAAGCGCGGCCTTTTCCTGAAGCGGGTCTCCGGTCTGTAATACTACCTCTATGTCTTTTATGTTTTCTTCATTGATAAAAGGCCCGACAAAACGCCAAAGCTCAGGCATCACTTTACGTCCTGCTGCCCATCTTTCATGGGCAAAGTCGATCAGGATATTGGCAAGTTGAGGATTGGCCCTTTCATCCGCTCCTTCGATTTGATATAAAGGTCGGAGCAGGAAAATGGACTTGATCACCATCTGATTCCAAGCCCTTTCATCAAAATTAGCCGCAGGATATGGATTGTTCAGGGCAATGGCATCAAAGATAGAACTGATGTTGGTTCTGAGACCTTCGATAGCACGATCCTTCATTTCTTTTTGGAAAGGCATCAAAGGAATGGCGGCATAAAGGGACTGCTGTTCGTGCATGTCGCCGGTTTCAAAAAGTTTGTTCATCGCCGTCACCCAAGATGTCGGGTCTCTTTCTTCAAAGTGAAGCAAGAGGTAAGTTCTTGCTGTCTGCAGCTGGTCCCAAGTATCGGGACGGAAACCTTGAAGCAAAGTATTTGCTTCGTTTTTTTGACTTTCAGAAGGCTGTAATAGGTATTTTTTGAAATACCTCGATGCCTGACCAAAGGCCATATAAAACTTCAGGTAAGAAGATTCTGATTGGATTTTTTCTTTTTGGACCAAGAGCCATTCGATGGATTTTGGATCAGCCTCCTGCTGCAAAAACTCCAATAGGAAGGCTTTGGCTTTATCTAAATCTATAATTTTGTCCATGGTTAACTGTTATTTAGGTCAAATAGATCCAATGTTTGGCCGATTTACTTTTATGTGAATTTAGATTGTCCTCATCGATTTTCATAATCGGAAGAATATGATTTAAATCATGAGAGGATTTGTCCACTTCATTACAGGTTTTGGATTTCAGTTTGTCCTCCCTTAACTATGATCTACACTTTTCCAAAGGAATAAATGTAATCAAATACACTTTTTCAAAGGAAAAAATGTAAATCATCACACTTTTCCTAAGGAAAGCTTTGAAATTAGGATGAATTTTGCCTTTGAATCTGTTGATTTTACCTTCCTCCCGGCGGGCAATATTTCTTCAAATAATTGGTATACAATGTCGATAAGTGAAGGTATGCAGCATCTCCGCCTGAGATCCCATGAGACCTGTTGGGATAGGGCATGACCTGAAATTGCTTGTTATGCTTGATCAGTTCGTTGATGAGCATGTCGGCGTTTTGGTAATGGACATTGTCATCGGCGGTACCATGGATATAGAGCAAGTTGCCCTTCAGATTTTTGGCATGAGTCAGAGGAGAACCGTTAACAAAGTCTTCCAAATTTTCCTGAGGCAAGCCCATATATCTTTCCTGATAGATATTATCATAAGTGAGTTGGTTAGCTACTGCTGCTCCGGAAATGCCTGTCTTGTAGATTTCAGGGTATTGGAACATCAGGTTGAGTGTAGCTGAACCCCCGCCACTCCAGCCCCAAACTGCGATCCTTTCGGGATCCACAAATGACCACTTTAGGATTTCCTTTGCACCAAGGGCTTGGTCGCGGATATTGATGTCACCAATTTTGCGGTAGATGGATTTTCTCCAAGCGCTCCCTTTTGGCGCAGGCGTACCACGGTTGTCCAAGGAGATGTAGATATATCCGTCTTGGCGCATGTCACCTCTGTAGTACCGGTTTCTGGTCGCACCAAAAGCATCTGCAACTGTCGCACCCCAAGGTTCGGTATAGACATAAAATAGAACAGGATATTTTTTTGCTGGGTCAAAGTTTACAGGCTTTACCATCCACCCGTCCATTTCGACGCCTTCTTCCGTGGTGATTTTAAAAAACTCTGTTGTCTTTTGCACTTGCGCACCAGCGAGGTTAGCAGCGATGCTTTCCTTTTCATTCAAAGCCTGATGCTTTGGCAGACTCACCATTTCAGCCAAGGGTTTGGTGTAATGGTTGGAAAAACGATGTTGTGCAAATTTGGCATTGGGAGAAATGTTGTAACTATGTGTTCCCTCAAATCCTACAGGGGAAACCCTTTCCAATTTTCCTTTGCCATCCAATCTGGTACGGTAAAGATATTTTTGGGTAGCATTGTCAGGAGAGGCAATGAAATATACCAATCCGCTTTTTTCATCATAGCCTTTTAATGAAATGGCATCATAGCTTCCCGGTGTGACCAAAACCTCTTTGGTCCCGTCGGTACTGATCCTGTACAATTGTCTCCATCCTCCTTTTTCACTTGACCAAAGAAATTCTTTTCCACCTGCAAGCCAATGCATGGGATGCTTGAAATCTATGTCGTAAGTATTTTCCCCTGGAACCATCACTTCTACCCAAGCAGGATCTCTTTCTGTATGGATAAGTTTTGTTTTTCCGGTAGCCGCATCGACCCTCAGGATTTTGCTTTCGTTTTGTTTGCGGTTCAGCTGCTGTACCAGAAATTCATTTGTCCCGGGAATAAACTCCAACCTGACGAGATAATGTTGTCTTGGGTCACCTTCGATATCCATCCATTTGGTTTTGGAGGTAGCAATATCAATCACGCCGATCCGAGCTGCTGAAGGGCTTTCACCGACTTTTGGATACTCTACAGGAATGATTCTGGAATACACCGAGTCGGTATTATTGATCATGTAATAATCCCTTGTTCCTTCTGCATCCAATTGCCAAAATGCGATCGACTTGCTGTCATTACTCCAACGGAAACCATCTCGGCAGGCAAATTCTTCCTCATATACCCAATCGAATGTTCCGTTAATGAATTTTCTGTTTCCGTCTTTGGTAAGTGCGGTGGTGGTCTGTGTTGCGAGATCTTCCAAGTAGATGTTGTATTCGCTGACATAAACTGCTTTGGTGCCGTCAGGGGATATTTTTGCAAACATGAGCGAAGATTCAGGCCTTGATTTGCCCAATTGTTTTAGGCTGTTGTCCTTCAGATCCAAAACCCAATAATCACCACGGGTGTTGATTCTCCAGACCTGTTTGGAATTAGTGAAAATAAGCAGCTTGGAATTGTCATCCGAGAACGCATACAAGTCCAATTTGAGCGGTTCGCTTTTTCCTGTAGGAGTCAATTGTTGTTTGCTGACGAGCACTTTTCTGTCGTTTGCAGGCAAGGTGTATTGTACGATCTCGCTTTGTTCGACACTGAAATAAGCTGTGCCATCATTTGACCATTTGATATCGCCTTGTTGGGCAAAAGAAACAGTGATAAAAAAATGGGCCAGAACAATCAAAAACAGCTTTAAAGGATTTTTGGGCTTCATAGAATTATTTTTTGGTTGGATAAATGGGAAGGAATGAAGGAGTTTTCAAAACTCAAAGTATTTAATTTTTGAAGAAGCATTTTTAAAGCACAGGCTACACCAATAATCTTCTTCGATCAACAAGCTTTTGGTATTCCAAGGATCCGTGTTTTCCGGCAATTTAGCAAAATCTTGGAGTGTATTTAATTCATTGAGATTGTCCATCAGACCTGTTCCTTCCGCTTTCAATATAGATTCTTTAATTGTCCAGATTTTGAAAAATTGGTTGATTGGTTCTTTTGATTTTTGAATAAAATCAATTTCATCATGATGAAAAGACATTTCCAAAATGGATATATAATCAAATTCAGGATTTATTCTCTCCACATCAATGCCACAGGGATTGTTGGAAAAAATAAATAGGAGCCAATCACCTGAATGCGAGGTATTGTAATGGATGTCTTTTTGGATTTTGATTTTGGGCTTGTTGAATTCGTTTACCTCAAATTCTACTGATTGTGGTTCACAACCGATATAGTAACTGCAAAGTATTTTCTTCATTACGGAGCTGGCAAGAAAACTGTATTTGTCCTGTTCTCTCACAAATCTTTCTGATTTTATTAATTCTTCCCCGCTTAATAATCCCGTATGCCGCAGGATTTTCTCCAAGTTATTTGCTATCCCAATCCGGATTATATGAAGCTCATCCAAAAGCGGAGAGACCGCGAATTTTTCCCAAACGGGATTGGTTTCTTGCCAATCGATAATTATGTTTGAACTCAAAGGCCGCTTTTTAAAACAAAAATGTTTTATTTATTGAGGAATCCAAAATTTTGTTGATCTCTTCTTGGAGATTAAATTTCCATTCCTTATCGTATCTTCACCATTCCATAAATCCAAATTATTAAAATTATGAAAAACACCAGAATCTATTTCTTTGCAATGACCTTGATGTTGTTTTTGGCAGCTACAGTTCAGTCTAATGCACAACTTCAGTCCCCTGCTGCAAGCCCGGCCGCTTTTGTTTCCCAAAATGTAGGTTTCACCAAAATCAGTATCGACTATTCTTCTCCTGCTGTGAAAGGAAGGCAGATTTTTGGGGAAATCGAAAAGTATGGCGTAACCTGGAGAGCGGGTGCCAATGCCACAACAATCATTGAATTCAGTACGGGAGTAAGTGTTGGCGGCAAAAACCTTCGCGCCGGCAAATATTCCATTTTCATCACACCAATGGCTTCTGGCGAGTGGACTGTTCACCTTAACGGTAAAGCCAATTCAGTTTTTACCTACATGAAAGACGGCAAAATCGACGAGGAAGCAATGGCAAAAGATGATGCAGTTGCTATCAAAGTAACTCCCGTAATGACAGCGGATTCTCAGGAAAGACTTTCTTACACCATTTCTGCAGAAAACAACAAAGTGGCCAAGGTGACTATGGCGTGGGAAAAAGTAAGATTGTCATTTATGGTTGACACTCAGGTGGACCAAAAAATGGAAGGCTTTAAAGGAGCTTTCTGATTATTCCCATTACATCAAACGGAAAAAAAACCTCCAAAAAGGAGGTTTTTTTTATGCTCTTTTGGTTTACTTCTCTGTCCAATCTACCCCTGTATCTTTCCAACTTTTTGAGGCTGCGGAGTCAAGGACTGCCTGACAGACTTTTTGGGTTTCGTAGGCATCTTTGAAAGTCGGTGAGCAGGGTTTCCCGGTTTCTAAGCTTTGGAAAAAATCCGCTGCATGATGGATGAAAGAATGCTCATACCCGATGCTAGTTCCGGGAATCCACCACCTTTTCATGTAAGGTTGTTCTCCTTCAGTAATGTGGATTTTTCTCCATCCCCTGACATGAGGATCATCTTTATGGTCAAAATATTCCAGCCAGTTCATGTCGTGTAAATCCCACCTGATGGAGGCATGTTCCCCGTTTATTTCAAAGGTATAAAGGGCTTTGTGCCCTCTTGCATACCTGGTAGCTTCAAAAAGCCCGAGGGATCCATTGTCAAAGTGGCAATGAAAAATACATGCATCGTCAATACCGACTTTCTGAACCTGTCCGCTTCCCTGATGAACCCTTTCTTTGACGAAAGTTTCGGTCATGGATGAAACATCTTTGATGCCGCCATTAAGCCACATGGCCGTATCGATGCAATGCGCCAAAAGGTCTCCGGTCACCCCCGAACCTGCAGCGTCTACATCCAATCTCCAGAGCCCATCTCCACCTTGTGGCAGTTCGGGATTGATTGTCCAGTCCTGAAGGAAGTTGGCGCGGTAATGGAATATTTTACCAAGTTTTCCCGAGTCGACGATTTGCTTGGCTAAAGTCACGGCCGGGACTTTTCTATAATTGTACCAGACAGTATTTGCAATACCTGCCTTTTCTACAGCTTTGACCATTTTCTCGCCTTCCTCCAAAGTTTTGGAAAGCGGTTTTTCACAAAGGATCATCTTTCCTGCAGCAGCTGCCGCAATGGCTATTTCGGCATGAAAAGCATTGGGGGTACAAATGTCCACCGCATCAATGTCATCTCTCGCAATCAGTTTCTTCCAGTCAGTTTCGTAGGAGGTATAGCCCCACTGTTCAGCAAAGGCTTTGACCTTATCTTCCCTCCTTGCGCATACAGCCTGCAATACTGGCAGGTATTCAAATTCAGGAAAAAAGTCAGGGATGCGCTTATAGGCGTTGGTGTGAATTCTACCCATCAAGCCCGTTCCTATGAGTCCGATTCTTATATGTTTTTTGCTCATTATTTTGGATTTAAAGATTTGAAAATTTCAAAGGGTTGGAAAGTTTAAAAGTTTCAAGGTTAAAAAAAGTTTTGAAGTCTTTACCGATTACCTCCCACCATTCACTTCCTACTTCCTACCTCTTACCTCTTACCTCTCACTTTTCACTTCCAACTTCTGACTTTATACTTCCCACTTATCCAACCCATCCATGTGCATTGCGCACTTCGATCATTTTGGCAAGGATATCGTTCCAAGTCTGCTGCTTGCCCATCACGGCATTGGGAAACATACAGCCATCCCAACAAATATGCTGGAAAGCTTTGGTGAGTTCTCCATCTGCATTTCGCAGCCAATGGCCTGCGTCTCTAGCAATGTCAAGTTTGCCATTTGGATCATTAGCAAGGCAATGTCTGCCTGTTTTGTCATGCGAACCCGAACCGAAAACTGTCCCGTCATTTTGTGCCACATGGAAATCAATGGTCCAAGGTCGGAGTGCTTTTGTCAATTTTTTGAATGCTTCATCCAATGTCTCCCGGTCATTCCAGTCAAAGTTCTTTGGAAGAATCCTGTCATCCGGGCTGTTGTAACCCAACATGTAAAGGAAAGTATGGGACATATCTGCCTGGAATCCGATGTTGGGCCTGTTGGTCTGGTCAAGGGTGTCCACCATCGCCCTCCAACTGTGCATGCCTCCCCAGCAGATTTCACCTTCGGCAGCGAGCTTTTCTCCAAAATCCGCAGCCACATCACAGGCTTCTCTGAATGTCTGTGCAATCAGTTTGGTATTGTTGATCGGGTCTTTGGCCCAGTTTTCAACACTGCTGGCCGAATCGATCCTTACTATTCCGTAAGGTCTCACACCAAGGTCTTTGAGTTTTTGACCGAAAACACATGATTTTCGGACCATTTCCACAAAAAGGGCACGGTCTTCCTTACTTCCCATAGCAGGTCCACCCCAGATCGGAGCAACAAGGCTTCCGATATTCAGGTTGAGTTTCTGCACTTTTTCTGCCAATCTCTTGATACCGTCATCGGACATATCCAGATCAATATGTGGATCAAAAAGCCCGATATCAATACCGTCAAACTTTACCCCATTGACTTCTGCGGCGGCGGTATATTGCAGCATGTCTTCAAATGAAATGATTGGCTCTGAGTCGGGGCCTTTCCCCACAATACCCGGCCAAGTCGCATTGTGTAGTTTTGGATAGTTATTTTGGGACATGGTATTTTGGTTATTTGTTAATGGTTATTGGATGGATTATGGTTATTCGGTTAATGGGTATTTTGCTAGAAGGTTAATGGTTATTTGGTTAATTGATTTTGAATCCGAGCTTTTCTCGCTTCTCGGCTCTAATATCTCGCCTCTTATTTTGCTTGGTACTTGGTTCTTGATACTTTGTACTTTAATTATCAAAGTTTCAAATCCGGATTGTCAGGACCGAAATGCTTCAACATTACAATGGGATCTGTTTTTGAATGGTTTGTGATTTTGACACCGGCCATAGCAGCTTTTTCGCTGACGAAATACTCGTCATGGGTCAACTGTCCAAACCGGATCAAGGCAGGTGTTTCGATATCCCAAGCCCCCATTTTTCCATGGCCCTGCATCATGATCATGCCGTAAGCGGCATTGTCGGTAATGGTTACGGTCTGACCCGGGAAAACTGTCAGTTCTTTGGCACTGTAATCGTGAGAGCGATAGCAAATCCAAGACTCATGGTATCCTGCAGCATGCATTTTCTCAATATCCTGCACGGGCTTTGGTTCCATGTAGTGGTTGTCCATCAGGTTTGGATTGACATTCAAATCCCAATCGATCATCTCCAAAAGCAGCTCATAATCTCCGATTCGGTCTTTTGGAGTGGCATTCCATAGGAGTTCATCCGGAATGATGGCCTCATTGACCAAGGACTGGTACATGGCAAAAATATCTGAAGCTTTTTGTGGTTCGTAAGTACACAAACTACCCGGTGCATGTAGCATTCCGGGGGGCACATCCCAACCTGTTCCGGGTTGTAGTCTGAATGCCTGAGAATAATTGGTGATCTTGTTGTCGCCCTTGTTGAAGTTTTTCAAACAGTCAAGGATGGTTTCCTTGGATGTCCCCGGGGCAATTCCAAAGAAAGTATAGGGAAAATCCCCGCCGTGGTTATTCACCTGCGGTGGAAAATAGTAAGCTTCGGGTTTGCCGTTTTGTCCGGTTAGTGCACCGAATTCATCACTCGGATGGATATGGTGAGGAAGCGGGCCCATATTGTCAAAAAACTTGGAATACATCGGCCACGATTTGTATTTGTTCCATAACCTGTCACCGATGATTTGGGCCCCGATGTCGGCTATGGCATCTTTCAACAAGAAAAGCTCCGTTTTGCCACCGTCTTCAAATGCGATGTGGCTGAGACCTTCATTTTTACTTGTTAAGGGGCCGTTTTGGGCAGGAGTGGTCGAAGAAAACCAACGCTCGTCAATACCTCCCCGGGCTCCACCGAGCGCATAGTAATCGTCAGGATGGAGTTTGATCCGCCTTCCCGGAACACAAAAAGAACGCGGCACCCATGTTGGGGTCAATCTCAGAATTCCTTCTCCTTGGTCTAATGCTTTTTTTGCCAAACTCATTGTTGTTATTGGTTATTGGGTTGTGTTGATTGATAAATAAGCTTAATATATTTCTATCTGATATTAATTGATATTTGATATTAATGGATATTGAAAAAAGAGGTTATTGATTAATTAGATTAGTTTTTCAATTCCCTCTTTTGAAGAAATAATTCTGATTTCCAAGTCATAGATTCTTTTTTCTTTGGGTTCCAATAGGATCAGGGTTCTTTTTTTTCTTGCACCACTCTGGCCGATAGGTGGATTAGTGGCTGGCTCTAGTGCAGTCACATATTCACCTTTTCCCCAATGTTGCCAGTTGATCAGCCAAGGAAGCTGGTTCTTGTTGAAGGTAAGAGAAAGACCGATTCCAAGTTTTTGATTGACAAATCCGCAGGTGCTTTTTCCGTTTTCATCGGCTTTGGGATCAATAAAGGCTACATCTTCGCCAAATCCTGCATGGGCATCCATCGGAGCAGGGCATTTTTTGAAGTTGTTTTTTGGGTTGAAAATTCTATTGTTCGGATCGTTGTCCATGGAATTCCATTTTCCTTCCCAAACGATTTCTGTTCCTTCATCTATCAGCGGCCAACCGCAATTCAAATGATAGAGCAACATGTGAGGTGCCGGCGTATTCCCAAGGTTGGTGATTTCGTCCTTGACCTTGATAACAGGCTCGCCCAATATTCCCGAAATGGTTCTTTTCATCTCCAATGAAGGACCAAAGCAGGTAGTCTCCCGAATGATGCCGGATATACTCATTTCCATGTTTCCATTAAGTGGATCAGGTTGAATGATGGATGTGATTTCTGCGGGGATATTACTTGCATTTCCATGTAATCCTCGATTTCCAAATTCATCGGATTCGGGACCGCCAACATGTGAAAGCCCACAGGTGGTCAACAATCCTCCTCCAAATGTCCTCAGCCAATCAATGCCTTTGTTTGAAAACGGTTGAGGTGAAGTGATACCTGCATGGCTGATCCAAGCCAGGCTGTGTGCATTGAAGAAGGCATCGGCAATGTCCATTCCTCTGTCAAGTACCACTTTGTATCTCAAGCCTGTTCCGGTATTGATCCAGGCGATCCGAACTCCCTTACCCAATCCATTGTCCAAAACGGATGTTTCAATCCCTCCCAACTGCATGCGGTTGGAGATTTTGTCTTTCCAATTGGACTGCTTCAGCTCATTCAAATCGCTCATAAATCCTGTAAAATATTCAAAATTCAATTTATCATCTGAAATCTATGTCGGTATCCTGTTCTGTCAGGCATGAAATTTATCTCCCTTAAAATTAGCCATTTAAAACCATCAAAAAAGACAAGTTTAACTTTTTCCAGGCATGAAAATTCCGGATTTTCAGAATATTCCAATATTTATTCCAGTGTATTTTAACCTACAGAAATGATGAACCAAAAAGTACATAAGACATTTTGTAAATTTTTATCCATTCATAA
Organism: Aquiflexum gelatinilyticum; assembly: GCF_024741135.1. Taxonomy (GTDB): domain Bacteria; phylum Bacteroidota; class Bacteroidia; order Cytophagales; family Cyclobacteriaceae; genus Cognataquiflexum; species Cognataquiflexum gelatinilyticum. The sequence goes on along the minus strand of NZ_JANSUY010000011.1, from coordinate 143,611 downwards.
AATTCTCCTGCTTATTATCAATTACTTCCTAATCCAAATGGAGATTTCAGTACATTGAAACAGCTTTAAACCTAAAATAACCATGAAAATCAAAACATCACTTCCGATCCTCCTTGGGATTATTTGCTTCTTTTTCGCTTCGGAGCTTTTAGCCCAAAGCACCAAAAGGGATTATTATGAATTGAGGATTTACCATATTGAAAATCAAAACCAAGAAAGCCAGATTGACAATTACCTCCAAAATGCCCTTTTGCCAGCTTTGCATAGAAATGGAATAGAAAAAGTCGGGGTTTTCAAACCGATTGCGATCCAACCCGATGCCGGTAAAAAAGTATATGTATGGATTCCATATAAGTCCTTGAAGCAATATGTGAGCCTTCAATCCAAATTGGATAAGGATGCTGCCTATCTAGTCGCGGGAAAAGACTACATCAATGCACCTCACAATAATCCCCCATACAAAAGAATAGAAACTGCGTTTTTGCAGGCTTTTTCGGGAATGGCCAGATTCATGGAATCAAAAGTAGAGGGGCCTAAAAAAGACAGAATATATGAATTGAGAAGTTATGAGGCCGCGACCGAAAGATTGTATAGACAGAAAGTAAAAATGTTCAATGAGGGAGAAATAGATATTTTCTTCAAATTGGATTTCAATCCTGTATTTTTTGCCGAGACTTTGGCCGGTGCCCAAATGCCAAATCTGATGTACATGACCACATTTACCAATATGGAATCACGGGATGCGCATTGGAAAGCATTTGGAACAGATCCTGATTGGGACAGGATGAAAGTGATGGAGGAATACCAAAATACGGTTTCCAAAAATGATACCCGACTGCTTTATCCGACTGATTATTCGGATATTTAGGTCACGAAAGTTTAAAACAAAAAGTCCAACATGGTATTGTCATGTTGGACTTTTTATTGCTACCAAAGGAAGAACCTTAAAGCTCCTTCAATTGGATATTCCGGAATTTGACCTGCATCGGAGGACCGACATGGACCTGAATTCCCAATAACCCCTTCATACTTCTGTTGACAGTGTCTTCATCCACCACCTCACTGATCAGCACGCCATTGACAAAGTGCTTCATCACATTGCCCTTGACCACAAGATGGATCATATTCCAATCTTCGCTTTTGATCAATGTCCTCAGGGAATCCGCATCTCCCAATTCTTCAATAACGCGAAGGCCTTTCCAGGCATTTCTCTCAATGTTATCCCGCAATTCACCTGCAGGAGTTTGGGGATCTATGGTGGTTTTTTGCCCGATATATGCCAAAGTGGTACGCTTTCTTTCTTCGTAGTTTTGACCTGTGTAGGCATTTTTGCCATCAATATCCGCCTGATAGCCGCGCAATGCAAAAGGTAGCTCTGTGAATCTTTCACTCCTGTAATTGATACCGGAATTGCCGTCCTTGGTGATATTGACTTCAAGTTTGAGTTCAAAATCCGCCGGTTCACCGCCTTGCCAAATCAAAAAGGAATTTGCGTCAAGGATGGTCTCAGGCGTAATTTCACCTACAATATTCCCGTCTTCCACCCGCCAATAAGTTGAATCGCCTTCCCATCCTGAGAGACTTTTTCCATCAAAGATGGAGACGAATCCGGTAGGTTCAGGAGCTGTACTTGGCGGGACAATACCCGTTTCCCCGCTTTTCATTTCGGTATTGTGTACGGGATTGTTGCATCCTGCCAACCCGATTAAAACAAGGGTCATCACTGGAAAAGTATTTTGCCAAAAGGCTGACTTTTTCATTTGGTTTTTAGATTAATTATGGAAAATATCACTTGTTACTTGTACACTTCATGCTCAGCATTTCCACCAGAGATCAGGTAAGCCATCAAGTCTTTCAACTCTTCCTCATTGAGCCTGTTGATCATTCCCGGCATCATGATCGAAATCTCAGAAAGTTTTTTACTCTTGACATCTTTTTTGGGGATCTCCCTGAGCATATCGGGAGCGAATGGGTTTTGGGAAATGAAATATTTGTCCACATCCTCATTGGTCAATTTCCCCAAAATCGAGCTGCCATCAGCCAGATAGAAAATAGTGGCGGCATATTGGTCAGAAATGGTATTGTTTGGATTGATGGTGGCATCGAGGATGTCTTTTGCTGAAAACCTCGTGCCCAACTGTGTGAGATCGGGTCCGATAATTCCTCCTTCACCCTTCATCGTATGGCAGGATTGACATAAAGTAGCGGCGTACATGGCTTTTCCTTTTACCAAATCCCTTCCTTTGAGATCCGCCATCAGCGGCAATGCTTCCTCTACGGTCCATCTTTTTCCCGGACCGACAGGCTGCACATCGCTGACGATAAGGTCATTGCCACTCCCGGTCAGCAGGGAAGCCCCAGACATTTCATTGTATTTCTCAAAATCAGATTTGGGCACATGTGTCAAAGCCATTTTTCTGGCCCTGTCCACGAATCCAACATAACTTACGCCTCCCTTGTATTGGAAAGCATCGTGGATCCAGGTGAAATATTCTTCATGCAGCTCAGGCGTCCAACCAACTTTGGCATTTCCCAAAACCGTAGCCAAATAGGATTGTTGGGCAGGAGGGACGCTCGAAAGCATCTTTGCGATATCCAATCCATATTGGGGATTTCTCAAGATCAAATCCGAAGAAGAAGTAAATGTCTTCTGATAATCTGCATCGTCTTTGGCGTCTTTTAGCAATGCCAAAGTTTTGGAAACAGCATCAGGTGCATCGATGTAGACCAAGACTTTACTCAAGGCCCTGTCAAGGTGATTGTCATTTGAAGGGAAATTAGGATTCAGGTAAGCCACTAGCTGAGATTTCAAATCTCCCGCAGGGACGCCTTGTCTGAACAGCGTCAATTCAAAAGCGCGGATCAGGTTTTGCTTATCGGTATTGCTCAGACTTCCATAATCTACACCTATCATTGCCTGAAGCATCTTTGGCTGCTGGGATTTGTCAGCATGTCTTGCCATGGCAATCATGGCTTGGGTCAGGATTTTTGGATCTTTTTCAGCCAATGCTTTGTCTTTCCATTCGCTGATTGGCTGGTGTTCCAAAGCGACCCTTGCAGCATATTGGATAAACCTGTCTTCATCCTTCAGGTAAGGCCATGCAAAATCCACCGCACCTGCTTTTGGCCCGCCGGTATGGAATTCTTCCAGTTTTCTTCGGGTTTGAATGGCCTCAGGAACTTCAGTTGATGCGCTGCTTACTTCGCTATCTTCATCACCGGCATAGTATACCCGATATAAATCTGATTCCAACCTTCGCCCTCCTGTCATAAAATACATTGCTCCATCGGGACCGATCTCTCCATCTGTCAAGGGAAGTGGCGAACCTGAAATAAATTCCTCTGCTGTTGCCGAATAAGTTGCGCCGGATGGGGTCAGGCTGACAGCGTATATGATCCCAAAACTCCAATCAAAAGCATACAGCGCTTTTTGGTATTTCTCAGGAAATTTTGCACCCGTTCCAAACATCACGTTCGTGGGTGATCCTTGTCCGATATTCAAAGTGGCGGGAAGGTTGTCAGGATAATTGGGAGACCATTTTTGGTTGCCTGTTCTCCATCCAAACTCACTTCCACTTGTGACATGACAGATTCTTGTAGGTCTGTACCAAGGCATGCCAAAATCCCATTCCATGTCCGAATCATAGGTAAACAGTTCTCCTGCTTCATTGAAAGCGATATCGTAGGCATTTCTGAAACCCACGCTGAAGAGCTCCCAATTTTTTCCTTCAGGATCGATTTGAGCGATCCATCCTCCGGGAGCCATGCGGCTGTTGGCATGTCCACGGGGATCTTTGATCACAGGAAAGACATTGTCCTCATTCCAAACCCTTGGGATTCTGTAGGCATTCATTTCAGGCACATCGACATGGTTTCCTGCCACAATAAATATCGACTTCTTGTCAGGTGACAAAATCATGCTGTGCGGACCATGTTCTCCTGGTTCGCCCTGAAGAGATTTAATCAAGGTAATCTGTTCGTATTGGTCATCGCCGTCCAGATCCTGAAGTCTGTAAAGACCGGTTCCTTTGTCAAATGTCTCATTCGCATTATGGTTGACGGTGACATAGAGGCTATTGAAAGCAAAGAGTACGCCTTGGGCAAAACCCATCCCGATCTTGTCCTCAGGACCTGTTCCGATTTTCAGTTTTTCTACTTTTGGAGCCAAAGAGTCCGAACCGATCGCAGGGATTTCCAGACGGTACAGAGATCCGTATTGGTCTGTGACGACCATTCGGCCTTTGTCATCAAAGGTCATCCCAACCCAAGACCCCTGTTCGTTTTCACCCGGACTGTAGATGTGCTCGGCTTTGAAACCTTCAGGTAGCTTTAATTTGGCAACTTTTGGGTGGAGGGGTTTGCTTTCTTCTTCTGTTCCTTTGCCACAGGAAAAGAGAATTCCCGTGACCAAAAAAAGGCTGAGGAATTTTAAGGTTAATTTGGTGTAGGACATATTTTTTTGGGATTGAAATTGTTCGGTTGATGGTTTGTTTGATTGGGTTTTCGGGAATTTAAAATTTCATTTCAAGTTAGCGTTAATTGATTTTCAAGTAAAACCGTTCATGGATATACTTTTTGGAGCTTTTGGTATGACTAACCCTTCAGCAATCGCATTTCAGCTTTTCCATGTCCGTCCGGTGTGGTGTAAAAAGGCCTCTGCTCTATGATATAATTCGTGTCAGGAGCAATGCCCAATGCATGGTAAACCGTTTGGTGGAGGTCATTTATTTTGATGGGATTTTCTATGGTTTTGCAGGGACGCTCATCGGCAGTTTTGCCAAAAACATGACCTCTTTTGATTCCTCCCCCAAACATCAATACCGAGCAGCCATCAGTAAAATGCCGGTGCATGCCATAGTTTTTCATGTCTTCGATGATTTCCGGAACTTCTACCTGATCCAAGACTTTCAAGTCAGGTCTGCCTTCAGTAAGCATATCCCTGCTGAATTCACTCGCGACGATGACCATTGTTCGTTCCAGCCTGCCGCTTTCATCCAGGTCTTTGATCAATTGGGCTATCGGTGCATCGATCATTTTCTTCATGTCTTTCAATCGGGTATGGCCATTGTCATGGGTATCCCAACCGAAAAATGGTTCGTATTCAGTCGTCACGCTGATAAATCTTGCTCCCTGATCGACCAGTCTTTTTGCCAACAGGCATCCCAATCCAAACTTCCCTGTATTGTACCTGCCGTAGCTTTCCTTTGGTTCCTGAGTCAGGTCAAAAGCCTTGGCCTCAGGAGAATTCAACAGCATATAAGCCTGTTCCATGGATCTTTTGAGGGATTCCTTTTGGTAATCACTGCCAAATTCCCCCATCGCACTTTCCTTGATCAGGTTTTCATAGAGTTGGTTTCGGGACTCAAACCTTTTGGTAGACATTCCCACCGGAGGCCTCACGCTTTCTAAGCCTGATGTAGGATCAGGAATCAGAAAAGGTCCAAACTCACTTCCAAGAAATCCCGCACTGTGAAATGCCTTTAGCTCTTCTCCTTCCCCGACAGTAAATCTTTGACCGATATTGATAAAAGGGGGAATGACAGGATTGAGCGGACCCAATTCTTTGGCAATCCAAGATCCGAGATGGGGCACGACCACAGATTGCGGCGGTTCGTAGCAGGTATGCCAATGGTATTGGTGGCGTGTATGTAGAATATGTCCGAGGTCTGCAGCGACATAGGAGCGGATCAGGGTTCCTTTGTCCATGATTTTTCCTATGGATTCCAGTCCTTCGGAAAAATGGATGCCATCTAAAACAGAAGGAACCGAAGGGAAGGTACTCAGCACTTCACTTGATTGCATGCCTTTTCGGAAAGGTGTATATTTTTTGGGATCGAAGGTTTCGGTGTGGGCCATTCCTCCCGCCATAAAGAGCAAAATGACTGTGTCCGCTGTAGCGGGAATGGAGATTTTTGAATTACAAGAGGACATCAAACCTGCAAAAGGAGCACCGGCAGCCATGGCTGCGATGGCGGCGGCGCTTGTTTTTTTCAAAAAATCCCTTCTGTTCAGGTCCTTTCTCATTGTTTCCTTTTAATAAATAAGCTGAAATTCAGGGAGCAGGATTACTGCCCAAAAGAAATCCTGTATCTGACCCACATCCGGAGAGTTTCCCAAAGCCGCTAAGGCGATTTCACTTTCTTTTTTGCTTGGTTTTCGGAGCAAAGCTTTGTTGTAAACCTCTTCAATAATGACGGGTCCGTCTTTGTATTTTTCTTTCCACTGCGCTGCTCCTTTTTGCAAAACTGTGTTGAGTCGCTCCCCATTGGTCAATTCCAAAGCCTGTAACAAACTCGCCTGTGAATCACGATTGGTAGAGACAATTTCCCGGTTTGGCGTTCCCAAAGCTGTGAGAAAGCTGTTGTTGGCTACAAGGGAAGCCCGGGTAAAGTGGGTATTGGAACTTTGTTCTGTAAGAAGTTGACTTGGATTGTATTTGAGGTCTTTTTCTTCAAAAACAGGACTGAAAACCTGACTGACTGCATCAGAAAATTGTTCGGCAGTCATTCTCCGCCTCACCATCCCGTTGAAAGTAAAATCGGCGGCAACAAAAAGGTCGGCACTTTTCACCCCGGATGATTGCGATTGGTAGATTTTGGAAGTGCCGATCAGGTAAATCAATTCCTTTAGGTCATAGTTTTTTTCTACAAAATCCGATGCGAGCCAATCCAACAAATCCTGACTCCAAGGTTCATTTTCCATTTCGTCCACGGGCTCGACCATGCCGCGGCCCATCATCTGTTTCCAGATACGGTTGACGATGGTACGGTACATCCTACCATTGGCCGGTTGGATAAGGTATTCTGATAACTGCCTCAATTTTTCTGAGCGGGTGGCGCTGCTGTCCATCTCCCCAAGTTCTTCCCAAAGGATCCTGGTACTTGCCAATTTTCCGATAGGTTTTTCGCACCTGCTGACTTCCAAAGTAGAATCCGCAAAAATATTGGCAAATGCATAGGCTTCTTCCAATTTCCAGTCGCTTATAAAGCTGTCGTGGCAGGAAGCGCATTTGAGGTTGAGTCCCAAGATCACCTGTCCCACATTTTGGGCGGCCTGCATCTCAGTTCGTTGGCTTGCATTGACTGTTCCCCTCCATCTGATTCCCTCGATAAAGCCTTTGGAAGCGTCGGTCGGATTCAATAATTCTTTGACAAAAATATTATAGGGTTTGTTGCTTTGCAGGGATTTGTAGAGCCAATCAGTGATATTGTATCGGCCATTGGTGATGTATCCGGTTCCGGTGTAGTCATTTCGCAGGGCATCATTCCAAAATGTCAGCCAATGAGTGGCATAATCATCATTTCTGTCAAGTAGTTTCCGAAGCCAAACCGCTCTTTTGTCAGGATTGGAATCCGTGGTAAACAATTCCAATTCTTCAGGGCTCGGAACCAATCCAACCACATCTAGGTAAATCCTGCGAAGGTAAGTCCTGTCATCAACAGCAGCCTGCCATTTTAACTCATTTTCTTCGAAATAAGCATTCACCCAAAGGTCGATGGGATTTTCAAGTCCGGCAGATAGCCGTGGTAATACCGGTTTTCTCGGTGCCAACTTCGCTACCCGATAGACGCTTTTTTGCTCGGCGCCATCGGGCCAAGGTGCTCCTTTTTCTATCCAAAAACCAATCAGGTCAATTTCCTCCCTGCTCAAATGCTTTCCTTTGGAAGGCATGACATCCTTGTGGTTTTTTGGCAAGTTGATCCTGCGGAAGAGCTCACTTTCATCAGGATTTCCAGGTGAAATAACAGCACCGGATTCTCCTCCTTGAAAGACAAATTCCCTTTCATCCAACCTCAGCTCGCCTTCGGTCTTTGCGCCGCTGTGGCATTTGTAGCAGTTATGCGCCAAGACCGTCCGGACTTCTCCGATCAATTGCATTTCCTTTTCCGGACTTAATCCCGATGCGCCGCTTTCGTAAGCAGCCAAGTCAAAACTGCCGGAATCATAAGCGTTGCTGTTGTTCCAAGGGAAAGTTTCAGTCAAAAAATCCTCGCCATGTGTCAGGGATGCTCCAAAATGTCCCGAAAATCCGACTCCAAAGGCGGCTATAAATAGCACTGCGCGGTAAGCTTTGATTTTTCCGGTTTGTTTTTTCTTCCCAACCTGATTCAAAAAGTAAAGTACAGCTACACTAAAAACCGCAGATCCAATCCCTAACCATCGGTGAAGGTCTAACAGGTCACCTTCCACAGCTTCATTGGTGGCCAGCAAAAGACCAAAGACAGCCGCTATCAAGACGGATACAGCGCCTGCCAAAACCATCAGGTTGATGCCGGGCCGTAATTTGGATTGGAATTTACCAATCGTAAAGAATTCAAGAAAAGCGCCAAACAGCAGCAGGGCAATAGGAAAATGTACCACCATAGGATGGAGCCTCCCCAAAAACTGCCAAAGCCAAAAGCCATCTGAAATCATCTTAAAATTTAACGGAATAGATTTGATTAAGAAATCGTAATCCTAATTTTCTTCTCTTTTGGATAAAAATCCATCCTGTACCTTCACGTTTGTCTTTTTCGATGGGATAATTAATATGTATGTCCGCAATGGTGCCAGAATACAGGATATCCATTTTAATTTTTTTCTTCATACTTAATTTCCCGGTGCATCGGTCTTCCGTCCCGACTGAAGAAGAATATTGGGTTACTTGCAAAGAAGCCGATATCTATTAAATTCAAAATAGCTTTTTGCCGACTGCCAATTCCCGTTTGCTATTTGAATTCCCTGTGTATACCTTAAAGGGAAATTCCCCAACCGGGTTCAGGACTGTAAACAGGATATGACAGGACAGAATACCGGGAAATAAAAAAAACTTTTATCATTCAAAAAAACCACCAATGCCCGGGAGGACCATCTTGGGCAATATGTATAAAGGAAAGCACATATGATAAACCCAATCAAAAACAGCGGCAAAAGATTGTTAAAAATCACCTTGATTTTGTTAGTCTCCACCATTTTTTACCAATGCAAAAAATCCGATTCACTTGATTTTAACAAAGGCTCCCACATTATCCTGATTGGTAACAACCTTGCCTCTAGGATGATGGAATATGGGCAGTTTGAGACAGAAATGCATGTGCGCTATCCGGACAGTTTGCTATATATCAGGAATATGGCAGATGGGGGCAATACCCCGGGATTCAGACCGCATTCCGGCAGAGAGTCTCCTTGGGCATTTCCTGGAGCAGAAGAATTCCAGACCGAATTTGCTAACAAGTCTGGTTCTGAGGGTCATTTTGAATCTCCTGATGAGTGGCTTACCAGACATCAGGCAGATGTGATCCTTGCGTTTTTTGGATATAATGAATCCTTTCAGGGTGCTGATGGATTGGACAATTACAAAGGCGAACTCGATGCTTTTATCAAGCATACCCTTAAGCAGCAGTATAATGGGAAAGCCGCTCCCAAACTTGCCATTATTTCCCCCATTGCCTTTGAGGACCTTTCTGATATCAGGGATTTGCCGAATGGCAAAAAGGAAAATGAAAACCTTGCGCTGTATACCCAAGCGATGAAGGAGGTTTCTGAAAAGAATAAAGTCCTTTTTGTAGATGCTTTTGCACCTTCACAGGAATGGTATGATTCGAGTGCAGAACCTTTGACCATTGATGGATCTCAGCTGAATGAGGAAGGATATAAAAAATTGGCAGTTTTGCTTGCCGATGTTGTTTTTGGGGATGAAAATCCAAAAGCGGAAGAACACCGCACTTTGATCCATGAAATGGTGATGGAAAAAAACTGGATGTGGCACAATGACTACAAAATCCCCAACGGGGTCCATGTTTTTGGTCGCCGGTACGCTCCGTTTGGCCCTGATAATTATCCTGCAGAATTGGAAAAAATCCGTCAGATGACTGCCATCCGTGATGAGGCCATCTGGAAAGCTGCAAAAGGAGAGAAAATGGATTTGGCCGCAGCTGACAAAAATACCAGAACATTGCCTCCTGTCGAGACCAATTACAATCCTGAACAAAACGGAAGTACAGAATACCTCTACGGTCAGGATGCTTTGGACAAATTGACTGTTCCCGAAGGTTACAAAATCGAGCTTTTTGCTTCGGAAGTGGAATTCCCTGACTTGGCCAATCCTGTTCAGATGAGCTTTGACAACAAAGGGAGACTGTGGGTAGCCACTGTTCCGAGTTACCCGCATTACAGGCCTGGAGATGCACGTCCAAATGACAAGCTCATCATCTTGGAAGATACCAATAATGATGGCAAAGCGGACAAGCAAATCATTTTTGCCGATGGATTGCACCTGATTATGGGTTTTGAGATTGCTCCTGAGGGGGTATATATCTCCCAGGGCACCAACCTCAAAATCCTGATTGACACCGATGGGGATGACAAAGCCGACAAGATTGAAACACTTTTGAGCGGATTTGATGACCACGATACGCACCACGTGATTTCGGCTTTCGCTGCAGATCCTTCCGGATCCATTTACATGGCTGAGGGAGTCTTTCTGCATACCAATGTCGAAACTTCCTATGGTCCTGTCCGGGCGACAAATGGCGGATTTTACAGATTCAATCCTGCCAGAAGCCATCTTGAGCGTACTGCACAGTTATCGATACCGAATCCTTGGGGAATTGCTTTTGACGATTGGGGGCAAAATTTCTTTGCAGAAACTTCAGGTCCTGATGTGAGGTGGATGATGCCGGGATCGGTATTGCCGAGGTATGGTGAAGCTACCCACAAATCCGAAAACCTGATCGAAGAAGCGCATAAAGTCCGCCCTACTTCGGGATTGGAATTCGTCTCCAGCAGACACTTCCCGGAGGAAGTACAGGGAGACATGTTGATCGCCAATACCATTGGATTTTTGGGGATGAAGCAACATCGGGTCATGGACGAAGGGACCGGTTTTATCACCAAATTCAGACAAGACATAGTGAAAGGATCTGACCGTAATTTCCGTCCTGTTGACATGGAGTTTGCGCCTGACGGTTCACTTTATTTTATCGATTGGCACAATGTCCTGATCGGACACATGCAGCACAATGCCCGTGATCCGCTCCGTGATCACGTACATGGCAGGGTATATAGGATCACGTATCCATCCCGTCCTTTGGTCACACCTGCGAAAGTTTATGGCGCATCCATTCCCAAATTGCTTGACAATCTGAAGCTGCCGGAATTCAGGACGCGTTACCGCACCCGCCGTGAACTCAGAGGAAGGGATCCCAAAGAGGTGCTTCAAGCCATAGAAGCTTGGGTTTCCAAGCTGGATAAAAATGATCCTAACTACGAGCATTATCTTTTGGAAGGATTGTGGGTGAGTTGGGGATTGAACAAGGTCGATCAAAAATTGCTCAAGCAAATGTTAAAGGCAAAGGATTTCAGGGCGAGAGCAGCTGCTGTAAGGGTACTTCGCTACTCAGGACATCAGGTAAATGATCAGGCTGGTTTGCTGATGGAAGCCGTCAAGGATGAGAATAGCAGAGTTCGCTTGGAAGCGATCGTGGCAGCATCTTGGTTGCCAAGGGAAAAAGGCTTACCGATTTTGGCTGAAGCAGAAAAAATGCCTTTGGACAAATGGTCGGTCCACGCCCATGAAGCAGCCGTAGCCCATATCAATGGACTTTCGGTGAGGGAGAAAAAAGAGGAAACCATCAAGTCCAAGTTGACCGGAAGTGACCTTGAACTCTATAACATGGGCAAAGAAATCTATGCGAGAGACGGATTTTGCAGTACCTGTCATCAAAATGACGGACGTGGACTTTCTGCTTCTTTGTTTCCGCCTCTCGTGGGTACCCCTTGGGTATTGGGCAGTGAGGAGCGTTTGATTAAGATCGTGCTCAAAGGATTGATGGGACCGATCACAGTATCGGGTAGGGAATATCCGGGTCAGGTTCCGATGACACCTTACGAAGGCATGCTCAACGACAATGAAATCGCCGCAGTATTGACTTATGTGAGAAACTCATTTGGCAATGAAGCACCGCCCATCAGGCCCGATCAGGTCAAAGAAGTCAGGGCCAAGGTTGCTGGCAAAAAGGGATTCTATTCTCCTGCCGAATTGCTCAAAGAGCACCCGATGGAGAAGTAGAAAATTGGGAAGTGGGGAGTTAGGTGAGAAGTGAAAGGTAAGAGGAAAAGGAACCAAGTACCATTTACCAAGTTTCTTAGCTTGGAATTAGAGTAAAAGGTAAGAAGTCAGAAGCGAAATACCAGGAATACAGGAACCACCCATATTCAAAAAATGGTATGCTCCAGAATTCAGTTAACCAAATAACCAATTATGCCCTAACCCATCAACAATAACCATTAACCCAATAAGCAATACCCAAACGCCATGAAAAAAATTGCCACAATAATGTTACTCTGCTTCCTGGTTTTCCCTTCATTGGCTCAAACTCAGGAACAGCAAAAACTTATTGACCTAGACCTAGGATGGGAAAAGGCACTTTTGGAATCTGATGTTGATTTTTTGGAGAATTTGTTGGCTGCGGATTTTATCTGGGTTCACAACCATGCGAATTTGATTGATGGAAAAGAAGCGGTTGTGGCCAAGGCCAAGCGGATTCAGGCCGGTCAGGCAAACGATACAAGGGGAAGGAAATCACGTGACCATAAAGTGGTGGTTTTGGGAAATACCGTTGTGGTGAGTGGTTATACTGTAGTGGACAAGGGAACCAATCCGGTCATCTACCACTTTATGCGGACCTATGTCAAAGAAAAGGGTCAATACAAACTTTTGGCAAACCATACCATGGCAATCCCTGATGAGGAATTGAAGGGAAAGTGATGATTTAATGCTGTTATTTAAATCAAAACTTTGCTCCCCGCCCATGTCCGTGTCTTCACGGACATTATTTAAATTTTGATTGGAAGTTAAGGTAAGCCAATGTCGAGTTAAGAACGATAACAATTAAAAACCCCAAAAATAAAATCATGCAAAAACTACCATTCAAATTCGGTGCTGAGGTCTATACCTGGTATATGAACAACGACGGGGAAACCTACAAAGACCAGTTGGGACATATGATCGAGATCATTTCCCAAGCAGGTTTTACCGGGATCCAACCTATTTTTTCCTGGATGGGCAAATTGTCTGATCCGGTTTTGGTGGAGGAAAAACTCAAGGAACAGGGTATTGAACTGGCTGCGGTAGCCTTGGCTTTGGACTGGAACGGTAAAGAAGAAACTGAGGAAGAGCGGAAGGTCGCAGACAATGCGATCGATTTGCTGCAGCGTTTTCCTGGCTCGGTCCTTTGCACAGTTCAGATTCCAACCGGCAGGCATGACATTGTGCAGCGGAGAAAAAGCCTGACAGATATCGTGAACACTGTTTCCCGAAGGGCCAAAGAAAAAGGAGTAGAAAGCAGTTTCCACCCAAATTCCCCACATACCTCCATCACAAGGACAGAAGACGATTACAAAGTCATCCTGGAGGGACTTGACCTGTCTGCCACAGGTTGGTGTCCTGACGTCGGCCACATCATCAACGGCGGCATGAACCCCATTGCCAAAATGAAAGAATACCAATCCATCATCAACCATGTGCATTACAAAGATTGGGATGGAAATCCGGAGTTTGCACTGATGGGAAAAGGAAAAGTCGACCTGATCGGAATCACAAAGTGGCTCAAGGAAATCGGTTATCCAGGTTGGATCATCTGTGAAGACGAGGGAAAAGAAGCCTTGGAAGATCCTGATTTTGTCACTTTGCACGACGGAAAATGGATTCAGGAAACACTTGTTCCAAGGTTGTGAGTAGAATCGAGAGGATAGGGGAAATTTAGAATTATGAATTCAGAATTAATAATGCCGGATTCCGAATACCGAAAAAGACAATAAAAAGAATTCTCTTTTTCCACAGAAAATTCTTTATTTCTTCATTTATAATTGTGCATTTACCAATTCTCTTCTTTGGGTTAACTGTATAAAACCCCAACAGATATCAATTTTGGATGCTGTGGACTGTCGACTGTGGTCTGTGGACTAATTCAAAATTCATTATTATTAACTCTTAATTCTTTCAAAATGCCAACCATCGCCACCAACGGAACCAACATCTACTTTGAAGAAAAAGGCTCGGGAGAACCGCTGCTCCTGATTATGGGAATCACTGCACCCGGAAGTGTCTGGGAAAAACATGTTGCCCATTGGGCAAAATCCTTTCGCTGTATCCTCGTGGACAACAGGGGAGTTGGCAAATCCGATAAACCGGCCGGCCCTTATACTTCCCTTCAGATGGCGCAGGACTGCATCGGGGTGTTGGATCACTTGGGTTTGGGTGCGGTCAAGGTAGCCGGGGTATCCATGGGCAGCATCATCGCCCAACAGATGGCGATTCATTTTCCTAGCAGGGTCAAAGCCATGGTGCTGATGTGTCCTTGGGCATGCTGTGACAATGCGGCCAAGGCGATTTTCCAACACATGAAGGACTGCAAAGCAAGATTGAAACCTGAAGAATTTAGCGTTTATATCCAGTTATTGATTTTTTCCAAGCCATCCTGGGACAATGAGGAATTTCACGCAGGACTTTTGGAAGACCGGAAAAATGCCGCTTTGGATCCAAATCCCCAACCGTTGATCGGACTGGAAGGACAGGCTGCGGCCTGTGTGGCTCATGATGTTTTGGAGGACTTGGCAAAAGTGAATTGCCCGGTTTTTGTCTTGGGTGGCGAAGAGGATATTTTTACGCCGGTTTGGATGACCAAAGAAGTGGCTGCCGCCATCCCCGGATCGGTATTGCATGTCTATGAAAAAAGCGGCCATGCCTTCCATTGGGAAAATCTGGAGGACTTTAATGAGAGGGTGGGGGATTGGTTGAAGGATCAAGGATAAATTTGTCCATAGACCACAGTCGACAGACCATAGCCACAGCAATTGAACTTCATCCCAGGTGTTACGATAGCAATCGGGATTTAATTGTACTATTCAACCATACGCTCAAATGAAAGATAGTTCCATATCACTTGAATTATAAATTCATAAAATATGAAGGTGTAATTTCATCCCTACAATTGTCGAGGATATGCCTAACAAACACCCTATTTTACTCCCAGTTGGGGTTCCATAATTGCCATTTGATAGACCGATCAAATAAAAAATAATCTTTGCAATGCATTTGGAAAGACAATGATTTATTGTTAAAATTATATACATAAAGAGTGTTTTTTATAATTTATTAGTTGATTCATTCACCATTAAATGGAACAACTTCAATAAGTTTTTCCTTGGAAATTTTTTTATCTCGCTAAGTAAAGATTTGCCATTAGAGGGTATTGTTTCCAAATCCCAAAACCACAAGTGATTTCTTAAATTTATTTCAAATTCGGTGCAATTTGGCGATTACCTATAATTAATTTAATCAAACTTAAACCCAGAAAAAAAATGAAGAAAATCCTTGTAAAAATTAGTCTCGTTGTAGCAATTGGACTAATGCTATTCAGTCAGGTCAAAGCTCAGTCAAGTGAAGGCAGATTCCCTTTTTTGGCAACAGTTGACTTTTGTGGAGAATTAGTTGATTTAAATGGTGAATACCATATGGTTACAAATGCTGTTACCTCCAAAAGTGGAAATACTATGTACAAATCGCATATTAATTTGAAAGGAATAGGTGTGGGACAAACATCAGGGGCGGTTTATCAGGTGAATGAGGCAATCAATGAATCTATCAATGCATCAAAAGGTAGCAATGTAACTTTGACTCGATCCTTTCTGCTTGTAGGTCAGGGGAAAGCCCCGAACTTTAAAGGGCATATAACTTTCCATATGACGGTAAATGCCAATGGTCAGTTGACGGCTGAAGTTGATAATTTCAGTGCAGATTGTAAATAAACTGTTTGGAAATTACTAAAAAGCCTAAGTTTTTAATCTTAGGCTTTTTTTTTACATTTTTTGTTTTTGAAATAGAAAAAAATCAAATAAGAAAAGGACTTACATTTTTTACCCGGCTAGGTTTAATTTCTCAATTCCTTTTCTTTATCCTCAAATTTTCTCCTCATTTCCATTAATCTGCCATTGAATTTAGGATTCAAGGCAAGGTTATTCTTTTCTAAGGGATCTGATTTCAAATCATATAATTCCTCATGCTGAGGATCATTGATGTAACGGAAATATTTCCATTCTTTGGTCCTGAGGCCTTCACTTGGCGGTATAATATCCACCTGCCAAAGGTGTTCACAAATAAAATCCTCCCGACCCAAAATAGGACTGTTTTTTTCTAAAAATCCGGCTAAACTTAGACCTTGCCAAGATTTTGGTTTATCAAGCCCGGCAAGGTCAAAAATGGTGGGTGCTATATCAATATTCAAAACCAGGTCTTTTACTTTTCGGCCATGGACGGATCGGGGATCATAAATGACCATCGGAACCCGAAGGGAATTATCATACATCAACCACTTTCCGGCCAGTTGGCGCTCTCCCAAAAAATAGCCGTTGTCACTCATAAAAATGATAACCGTGTTTTTGTCTTTTCCCTGTTTTGATAACTCTTCCCTTATCAACCCGATTTCATGATCAATTTCAGAAATCATCCTAAAGTATCCCTTCATACTCCTTTGGTATTTTTCCTTTGTGTCGAATCTCCAATTCCAACGTTTACGGTTTTCACCTTCCCGAACATAGGGAGGTAGCACATCAAAATATTCCTGATCACTTAAAGGAGGCTCGGGAAAATATTGTGATGCATACAATGAATCAAATTCCTTCTCCCAAAAATATTGCTCCTCTGACGGATCATGGGCATGCGGGGCACTGAAACTTAAAGAAAGCATAAATGGCTTTTCTTGGGGAGCTTGGCGGATAAACTCAATGGCTTTTTGGCCTGTATATCGGGTCAAATGAACTGTATCCATACCAAGGGTTTTATAAAAATAACCTCTTCTATCTTTGTAGCGATCCAATCGGTCATAATTCTCGCTAATATCAAAAAGCCCCTCAAAACCGGAATAATTGACACCGAATTTTCCGAAAAAGCCGGTGTTGTAACCGCTATTTCTCATCATAGCAGGATAGGATTGATCAATAAATGGCTGCTTGATTTCACCTTGTCCAAAAGTATAGCCATGTGTCCTTTCATAAGTTCCTGTCAAAATACTGGCCCTACTCGCTGCACAGATAGGAGTGGTTACAAAGGCATTTTCAAAAAATATCCCTTCTGAGGCAAGCCTGTCCATTTCAGGGGTTTGGATCAATTGGTTTCCCGCAAATCCCAAAGCATCCCATCTTTGATCATCTGTGAGGATGAAAATGATATTGGGCCGGTCATCTTGAGAAAAACCAAGGAGATCTAAGCTTAGAATAATAGCGATGGTTAAAATCAGAATTCTTCCCATATTTTTTTGGGTAATTGTGAAATTACCAAAGTCTAGTCATTGCATAACAAATACCTACAGCCCATGCTTTTCTCCCATTTCCCTAATAAATCGATACCCACTTTCAGCCATTTCCCAAGGTTCTGAAAACTGCCTCCATACCCCAATGGCATTGGCAAAGTCAGGATCGTTTCTTGTGAATCCTTCGATGGTCAGCCATCCCTTGTACTTGATGGCAGCCAAAGCAGCAAAAGTCTCGTCCCATGGCACATGCCCGGAACCCGGCGTGCCCCGGTCATTTTCACTGATATGGAAATGGGCAAGGTAAGGTGAGATTCGGTGAATGGCTTCTCCCAGTTTTTTCTCCTCCATATTGGCATGATGGGTGTCAAACATCGCCTTGACATTGGGGTGGTTGACGATCTTCAGCAGGTGCGAAAGCTGCTCCATGGTATTGCAGAGGTAGCATTCAAACCTGTTGAGTGCCTCAGGCGTCAGCAGGATTCCTGCCTGTGCGGCATAATCTCCTGCCTGATGGAGGATTTCAGCACTGCGCGCATACTCGATATCCTGAGGGGCGGCTTTGGTAAAAGTAGCAAAAGCAGAATGGAAAGGGCCACAAAGCACCTGCGAACCCATATCATGCGAACGGTCAATAGTCCACTTGATTTTTTCAAGGCCCTTTTGGCGCACATCGTTATCCGGACTGACAAGGTTTTCTTCCGGACTGAGCACAAAAACCGTGGTTACTTCCAAGTCAATATTTTTGCAATGCTCTCCGATTCTTTTGTAGGCAGGGATATCGTCAGAGCCAACAAAAAACTCAGCACCATCATAGCCGATCTTTTTCAGCCTGTCCAAAATTGGTTTGAGGTCATCAGACATCGCTGCCGACCAAGCCAAAACATTAAATCCGATTTTATTCATGGGTTAATAGGGTTTTGCTAAAAATAAGAAATTCAAATTACTTCCGTATGAAAAAAATCAACTAAAAAACCTATATTTAATTTCAATTCCCAAAACAACCCAAATAATAATGCTTCGGTTTTTGATTTTCGCGATCAGTTTTTTTCAGTTGGCTTTTTTTGCTAAAGCACAAGAAACTGACAGCTTAAAGATGGAGAAAAAGCCATTCAATCAGGGCTTGATTCTTTCTTTGCCGCAGGCCATACAGAGTCAGATACCGGGACTCTTGGTCTCAAGACCGGGATCAAATCCCAATGGCAACTTTGATATGATTTACCGCGGTTACCATACTTTCAAGAACAGAATGCAGCCGATGTTGATGTTGGATGGGATGCCCGGTTTGGTTTGGCATATGGTAGATCCTTTTTTGATCGATTCTATTGGGGTCAGGAGAGGGAGTCGGTTGGCAGAAATGGGTTTGCAAGCCGCAGGCGGCGTGTTTGATGCTACCATTTCCGGTATTGGGAAGAAAGGGCTTTCGGTAACCTTTCTTCAAAATGTCAGCATGGAAAATTACCAAAGACCCTATGACAACCTGAATGCTCAGGAATACAGGAATCAGGCGCCGCCGGGGACATTTTTTGGAAACAGCGATACGGATTGGTTGGAAGCGTTGACACAAACGGCTTGGTCAACCAATACAGGTCTGAAACTCGGTTACCGGACAGGCAATTTAAATTCCAAAGTAATCCTCAGTCATCGTAATGTGGCAGGTATCCAAAAGGAGACCGGCTTCAAGCAGTTAAGTATTTATGGTGCCCTTGATTATTCTTTTTTGAAAAATAAAATCAAGGCGGGGGTTTCAACTTTGGTTGTGGACAGAGATTCCGATATAGGCAATTCTTATTTTTTTCAGGCGGCAGTAGGGATGAACCCTACTTTTGCATTGGATCAGCAAGTCAATACTTATACAATGTATAGAGGAAATCCTTGGCTGAGAATGAATGCGGATCAAAACACATTGGATTCTAAAATGGAAATGTTTCAGGCAAATATTACGGCCAATCCTTTTTCGAAATGGACAATCAGTGGAAGAATAGGCAAAGTTGGGACAATCAAAGACCAATTCTACTTTGACGGAATCATTGGTTTGAGTAATGATGCAGGAACCTTTCAGAGGAATAAAACAAGAAAGGATGACCGTACTTACCTGGAGTTTTCATCCGATTATTTGATTCATATCAACGACTTTACTTTCAATCCGGGTATCCGTTTTACCTCTCAAAAGATAAGCTATGACCAAACGGGCACCAATCTGTATAGACCATTTGAGCCAGAGAATACGATCATAGAGCAAACCTTGAATCCTCAAATCGGTAAATACACTTTAAATGCCTTGGGTTTTTTCGTGCAGTCCAATTGGAAGGAAAGATTATACTTTGACTTCCTCTACCAACCGGAAAGTTCTTCTAATTTGGGGGAAAATGCAGGATGGGGACAATTTTTCGGAATGGATCTGAAATACCGTCTCAGTCCAAAATTTCAGGTTTTTACATCCTATTCCCATACCGGATTAATTCCGGACCGGACTGGACTGAGCAAAACCATATTGCAAATTGAGCCTTATGTGAATTTCACCCACTTTGCCAATCCGGATTTGAAATGGGAAGACACCCATCAATGGGAAATTGGGGGGAGTGGGTCCTTTTTTCAGAATAAGCTATCCGGGGAATTGAGGTTTTTTACCAGCAGGTCTTCAGATTTTATCAATCTGATGCGGGCATATAACTGGGATTATACGGATTGGAATTCCTATTATCCGTTCACTTACCAGAATTTTGGGGAGATAAGGAATAGAGGTTCTGAGTGGGTTATTGGGTTAAATACAGTAAAAATCGGTAATGTATTTTACCAAAGCAGTGTCAATGCCACTTTTCTAAAATCTGAATGGACAGACTTGGATGCTGAATTCACGAGCTTGGAAGGATACGACGTGGGGGAAACAAGAGTTCCAGGAGGAGGTCCACTATCCCAATATAATACCCTTAGGACCGGCGAGCCCATCGGGACAGGCAGGGCACTTGAATATTTGGGAATTGACCGCAACACTGGACAATGGATCCTGCAACAGGACAATAACCAACAGGATTGGAGGACTGATTATGTGCCCCAAGGTCAAACAATTCCTCGATGGTGGATGGGCTGGAACCATCAGGTGCAATGGAAAAAATGGCATTTGGATGCGTTTTTCAGGGGAGTTTTTGGGCATGTCAATGCCAATGAAACCAACCTGTGGTATGGTGGGGTGACGTTTTTTAATCAAAATGCGCTCCGCTCATTTCAGAATCTTAAAGATCAGGGCCTGACTGATTATAATAGGTTCAGCAGTTACTTTATTGAAGAATCCGGATTTATTTCACTGCACTACTTGTCAGTTTCGAGGGATCTGAATTTTTTGATCAAAAATAAAAAAGTGTCAAGCAGAATCTCCCTGATCGCAAATAACCTGTTTTTCATCACCTCGTATTCCGCCGCCGATCCTGAAGCAAGGCTAAGTACAAGGCCTGTTTGGCAATTTGATGAGCATGTTGAATACTTTGACAATTATTATTCATCAGGGATTGATGCAGCGTCCACTTGGTTACCGTCAAGGGCATTTACACTTTCTTATCAGGTGAATTTTTAGAAAAGATATCTCCTTCGCCGAGATGACAAAGATAAGTCTAATCCTAAGCTTGATGTTTCTTACAGTTTAATTTGGCAGAGAGCTTCAACTTGTCATTTCGACCTTGGGGAGAAATCAGTAGAATGCTCCAAAAAGATCTCCTCTTCGTCGAGATGACTAATAAAAGCCTTTTCGAATGGTTGATGGTTTTTGCAGTTTCATCTTCCATTTCTTGGCAATTGGGTCTAGAATCTCAAGTCTCATATCTCTTGTCTTTTTTCACTTAAAATCTTCAACTTTCATTCCTTTTCTGAATGTTCCAAAACCAAACATGGTCGGTTCGTACTTTCCGACGATGGACACGTTCAGGTCAGGTGTGATTTGATCCGACATATCCAATCCCCAAAAAACAGCATTCACGATCAATCTCCTCAGGTCTTCACTTTGAAGGTCAACAGATGCGCCCATCGTTGTAGCGAATGCTTTTCCTTTTTTGCCTCCCTCTACCTGATAATCTTTGGTCCAAGCCATAGGCATCACGGATTTTTCCCAGATCAAAGGCGTATCGGGAGTCATGCCTTTGGTGGGTTGGCCATAGACGAGCACTTGCGCATCTTGGGTCAGGTTCTTGACAGTATACACATCAGACGCCGCCCAAATATCATTGACTCCACGAAGGATAGGATGGTCTGCAAGTTGGGCAGGACCGTCGATCAGCGCACGGGCGCCTTCTTTGGCATGTTCGCCATGGTGGGCAACCCAAGTTTCGCCGAGTATTTTTTGCCCGAATCCTCCTTCCCAACCCGCGGTTTTATTTCTCCAATCATACTTGGCATAGGGACTGTTTTTGTTTTTTTCGTAGTGGAAGGCATGCGTTGCAGTCCGCATTCCGATGATCGGTTTGCCGGCCATGATGAAGTCGTGGAAATATTTGGTCTGCTCATCTGGCAATTCTCGGAATCTGGTGAGCATAATCATTAGATCGGCTTTTGCCAAGTGTTCCAATCCGGGTATGTTGTTTTGGTAAGAAGGGACGATATTGCTTGTTTCCGGTTCGATCGGGAACAAAACCGTGCAGGTAAACCCATAATGTTCTGCCAATAATTTGCCCAACATGGGCATCCCTTCCTCAGAGCGGTATTCGTCATCGCCGCTGACAAGGACGATATGTTTGCCTTTGCCGGGACCTGATTTTCCTTCAAACTGCAACCATGTTTTGCCCTGCTGTGCCTGACAACTGATGGAGAAGATCAAGAAAAAGGTTAGGCTTAAGAATAAATATTTGGAAAAATACTTTGGGGAAACCACAATTTGAGTTGACATAGGTTTATTTGGTTTTATTGAAATTTCAGGATCTTTTCACTTTCCAAAAGATACTTTGAAAGTGGGTTTGAAAAAAGAAAAATTTGATGGGAATTATAACAGGTTGAGATTTTTTACTTTTGAAAACAATTTGCCTATTCCTACTTAATCAATAGATAACCTCTTTTTTTGGCTACGAACAATTGCTGACAGGAATCGGGTGAACCAATCATAAATCCACGGCCCGGTACCTGACCAAAGATTTCATATTCTCCCGGATTGATTTTGAATGATTCCCAGGCATCCACATTTTCCCTCAGGCGGTATATAGTGACTGATTCATCTGTACCATTAAAGAAAAGGAAAAAAATCAATCCTGAAAAATCATCCTCCCATTCCCTTTCCAATTCGGAACAGTCTAATTGAGGAAAGGGCTGCATACCTAATGTCTTAAAAAATTCATCCAACTGGGCATTATTGAGTCCTTCATTTAGCCGCTTTATTTCTCCCATAATGGCTGCACGGATAGCCGCCATAGAGGTAATATTGGAAATCTGATTTTTGAATTTTTTTCGGAATAGACTGAGGCGGTTTTTGTAGAATGGATCCCGGAGAATATATTGGACCTTTTTGTCCCGGTCTTCTTTTGTTGTTCCTGAATACCAATCAAAATTATCAGCCATAAGTTTTTCATTCCAATTGCCTAATTCATTCAATTCTTCGGCAGTTTTTTCCAGGTCATCGAGTCTTGATTTGTATGATTTTATCAGTTTGATGAGTTGGTTATAGGAAAGATCAAAATCCCTTTCTTTTTGAAGGATGGTGATGATATTTTCATCTTGAAGCCAGGCGTATTGGGTACTGTTTCCCATCAAGTCATTCAAAATCCTGTTTCTTTTAAAATTCTCTTCAGTCAACTCCCCATTTATCAGCAATCCCATCATAGAATCCTGTGCATCAAAGCGGCCAGAAAATCTATCCAGTAAAAACTGATTGGTTTTGAGTCCTTTTTCAAGGTCAGCAACAAGTCTGTTTGTTTCGGCTTTGGTTTTTTTGTCCGTGTTTTTGTTATTGAAATACACTGCAATCATGATCCCCACCACTACCAAAAATATCTCGCCTATGGCGTAAATGAGGTATCGGGTAAACCTGTTTTCGACCAAAAGCTGTTGACGGATATTGCGGAAGAATCTTGCCATAGAATACCAATATAGACACAATCGCAGAATCTTAGAAATCCAATCCTTTAATTCATTTCCGTTTTAGAAAGAACCATGAAAGATAAGTTCTTTTGTCCCAAATGAGGATTAAAACGAATTTTCAATAACAGAATAAGATGACCCGATCTTATCAAAAGTTACAGATAATGGGCTTGATGCTTGGATCAAGCTGTCCTCTTTTAAATGGCTTTATTCTCGAATCCGGGGCATTGAAGTCTTTGGGCATAAAGAGTGCGTTTTCATACACTTTTGTCATTCTTTCCTTTTGGTCAAAAGTGAAATTATCCACTACGCTTATGTAATCCATAAAATTGGTGGAGATGTATGGTTCATTTGAACAGTTTGTTCTGTTGTTACTGAACCTTATTGATTGATTTGAAGGAAGGGTATGTGATTGGGTATCATCACAAAAATCACCTGTTTGACAATCCTGAAAGGTATGATACAGCCCAAGATAATGGCCCAATTCATGCGCCAATACATTGTCGTCCCTGTATTGACCATTGAATAACCTGTAGTCCAATGCTACCATTATAGGGTAAAATAACTCCGTGTCCTCTTCCAAAATTGGATTAAGTCCACCTACTACAGGACTTGTCAAAAAAGGTAAATAAGCATATCCTGCGGCCTGAAGGCTAGAAAGATCCTCTATAAAAACATTGATATATTGAGAAGGATCCCATAAGCTGTTAAACTTTAATTGCAATAGTTCTTGGTCTTGGGCATCCAGGAAAACCTTATTTGACATAATTCTGTTGACACCTTTTGTTTCCATCAGACTGCCATCGGGATTTCTGTCTGCCAATTTAAACCTGAATCCTGCATCTACTGCATTTAAGTTCCTTCTAAAGGAGCTCCTTATACCACCGCTAAAAGCAATATTCGAACTGTTTATCTGACTTTCAAATGAGGATTGGCTAGGTGTAAAGAGATTAGAAAAAACATGGAATACCACCTGAAACTCTTTGATGGGATAGGAAACATCCTGTCGGGAATTGATTTTGAGAATATTGCTTTCAATTCCAAAAACAGAGGCCTGCACATCGATCAACCCGATTTGAGTTATTGGAATGCCTGTCAATCGGTTTGTGTTCACATTTCCTACTTGTAAAGAAAGGTTCCTTTTGATTTGTTCTTCCACTCCGGGTATTTCCCCATCAGGTCCAAAAGCCCTCAGGGTGAAATCATAGGGTTCGTTGTTGACTAGAGTAAATTGATTTCTGGTCTCGTTGGAAAAATCCAGGACCAGTTCTTTGATATAATCTCCCTCCACTACTTCAATCTCAACCTCATTGCTAAATGTCAGTTCACGGGTGGGAAACATGACCCTAAGCTTGTATTTGCCTGGCTTGGAAAGGTCAAGAGAGGGTTCTTTGATCACAGAGTCCCCCAGATAAATCACATAAGGCACATCAATGTTATTCAAAAAAGGTCTGTTATCTCTGTCAAAAAAACTTACAGTCAAGTTGAAATCTTCCTCCCTGTTTTCTGTAAAAAATATTGTTTTGGAGGAGATCACTTGAATTTTATTGATCTGATTGAGGTAAAATGAATTTTCAGCTTCTCTGTCAGTCATACAGGAATTGAACAGCAGAAGCGTCAAAAAAGCGAAAATTAAAAGGACATTTTTCATTAGTATACTAGAATGAGTTGAACCTGATTGATACTGTTGGGAATAACCGGACTGTTGACAAAATCATTGAGAGATTGATAAAACCTTAATTCTACAAGTCTTTTTCCCAAATAAGCTCCCGCCCCAAAGGAAAATCCATATTGGAGTTTGTTGATTTCTACCTCGAAGTTATTGACCGAATTGCCATTAAGAGTGGTGCTTTGTGAACTGTTTAGGACATATTTGGCAAAACCCCCGGCAGAAATTGTTCCTTTGTATTTTCCTCCATAAGTCAATACCAAGGGCAGCGCATCCACACCGAAGATCAGGTTGCTAAAGGAAGTGATGGCTTCGATATCAGGATTGATGGAATTGTTTTTGATGTTTTGGTATTCCACGTAGGGTTCAAGTCTGAACCTGTGGTAATCGCTCATTTTCCAGTCAAAGACCATTCCCAAAGCTGCTCCGAATTTATAGTCCGAAGCTATCTGCCCAAAGGACAAATCTCCGTAGTCAAAGAAGTTCATTGAAGGGGAAAAGCGGATTCCTTTTTTAAATTCGCTTGATTTTTCAGGAATACTGTCATTGAGTGTAGTAGCTTTTGCCTCGATTCCCGACATGATAAAGCCTATCAGCGGAAGTATGGCAAAAAAAGACTTTTTGATTTTGATGATTTTCATTTCAATAGGGATTATTCCTGTTTTATTTCCATTTTCCAGTTTAAGGGCCTTTCTTAAAAAATCAAGTGAATTCAAAAGTCTGACCCATTATTTAAGAAACCCTAAACTATTGAATTGGAATTGAAAATCCGATTTGATGACATGTTTAGTTTTTAAAATTTTGGATTCTGATGATAAAAAATTTTTATGAATCCTTTTTCATTTCATTTTTAATTTGAAGAAAGGAGATTTATTCTAATTATTATTAACTTAAAAACTTCAAATAAACCTGAAATTTCGATGCCTCATAGATCTTTATTCCTCATTTGTTGTATAGTCTTACTTACTGTTAATCAGGTATTAAAAGGACAGACAATACTTTCCTTCGAAGAGCCCGTCAAACAGCGGCTTTTTGTCCTGACTGACATCACCAACGAACCGGACGACCAACAGTCATTAGTACGGTTGCTGGTTTATTCCAATGAATATGACATCGAGGGAATCGTGGCTACGACTTCTACTCATTTACGAAACGGAATCCGAAAAGACAAAATCGAAGAATTGGTGCGCAACTATGGAAAGGTCAAATCAAATCTTGACAAACATGCTTCTGGATTTCCTACAATGGAATACCTTCTTGGCATAACTACGCAGCACCTACCATTGTTTAGCATGGATGGGGTGGGCGAGGGCAAAGATTCTCCCGGTTCTGAAATGCTCATTAAAGCTGTGGACAAAGCCGATGACAGGCCACTTTGGGTATCTGTCTGGGGCGGGGCAAATTGTCTGGCACAGGCTCTTTGGAAAGTAAAAAACACCAGGTCAGAAGCAGAGGTCGCAAAATTTGTTGCCAAACTTAGGGTTTATGCCATTTCTGACCAAGATTTTGCTGGACCTTGGGTCAGGCATAATTTTCCAGGGATTTTTTATATCGTGGATGCAAGTGCAGGAGACAATTGGAGGGAATATTACAAAGCAACCTGGACAGGAATAGCAGGGGACCGCTGGTACAAGAATGCCCCAATGGTTGATTTTGAGTTGGTCGACAATCCATGGTTGAATGCCAATATCAAGGAAAATCACGGTCCCTTGGGGGCCAATTACCTTGATGTTATCTATATCATGGAAGGTGATACGCCTTCTTTTTTTGGTCTGATCAATAACGGTTTGGGATGGTACAAAAGCCCCACTTATGGCGGCTGGGCCGGGCGATATGAATGGTGGCAGTCTTACGGAGAAAAAGACAAAATCTGGACATCATCGATCAATACCCAAGATGAAATCACCTTGGCCGATGGCCGAAAGGAAGCTTCCAATCAGGCGACAATCTGGAGATGGAGAAAGGCGTATCAGCATGATTTTGCGGCAAGGATGGACTGGAATATTGCCGATGATTATAAAAAAGTCAACCACAATCCTGTCATTGTACTCAATGGAAACAAAGGAAAAGCTTTGGCATTTGGGAAAGTTGAAAAGGGAAAAACAATCAAGCTTTCTGCAAAGGGAAGCATGGATCCCGACGGAGACCAAATCAGGTACAAGTGGTGGATCTACAAGGAAGCCGGCGCTTATACCGGAGACCTGGAATTATTTGATCCGCATGCTATGGAAATTGAATTCGTGATGCCTGAATTGGGTGAGGGCCAAACCTTGCACGTTATCCTCGAAGTTGAAGATTCTGGTAGCCCTTCTTTGGTTTCATATAGGAGAGTGGTTTTAGGCAATTGAAAGTGTTTGAATTTCGATTGGTGGAATTATTTCCCTTGGTAAAAATCCGCTTAGGCTATTTAAATTTTCACAGTAAATTGTAACACTTCCAAAATATCCCAAAATCATGAAATACCTCTTCCTTTTTTGCTTTTGTCTCATGTCATCTTTGCTTTTCTCCCAAACCGAAATGCCTTTATATGAGGGACCGATTCCTAATTCCAAGGATGTGCCCAATGTAGAAACTTCTGAGGTGAGGGATGATGGGATTTTGATCATCAGCAAAGTAACCGTCCCCACACTGACTGCCTATCTTCCGTCCAAAGAAACGGCAACAGGCAAAGCCATCATCATCTGTCCCGGTGGAGGATATTGGTTGTTGGCAGCGGGGCATGAAGGTCATGATGTGGCAAAGGAATTTGCAAAAAGAGGTGTTGCTGCTTTTGTATTGAAATACAGGTTGCCGAATGGATTGGCCATGGAGGATAAAAGCATCGGGCCGCTTCAGGATGCACAGCGCGCCATCCAAATGGTTCGGGAAAATGCAGCCAAATGGAATGTAAAACCAGATCAAATAGGAATCATGGGATTCTCTGCCGGAGGTCATTTGGCTTCCACTGCTGGTACGCATTTCAAAAGGGAAGTGATAGAAAACCCAAAAAAGACAAGTCTGAGGCCGGATTTTATGGTTTTGGTATACCCTGTGATTACCTTTGATAAAGAGGTGGGCCACAGTGGTTCCTCCAAAAATCTGATCGGGGAAAGACCTCCTCAAGGGATGATCGACCTATATTCCAATGACAAACAAGTCACTGCCGAAACGCCACCCACCTACCTTGTTCATGCAAAAGATGATCCTGTCAAAATTGAGAACTCTTACCTTTTTGAAGCAGCATTAAAGCAAAATAATGTTCCTGTCTCCCATACTTACTTCGAAAAAGGGGGACATGGTTATGGCATGATCAATCCCACTTCTGAAGTCCGATGGATGGATGATGTCGAAAAATGGATGAAGGCCTTTTAAGGCCTTTTTTCATTTCTGTCCCAAAATCTCCCATTTTCAGACCAAGGTTTTTAAAAAACCATGTTTAATTTCTAACTTTTGAGAAATACCAAAACCCAAACCACTATGAAAAAAATACTCACTCTACTCTTTTTTATCTGTACAGTTTTTCCATCTTTCTCCCAGATCAATGCAAAATTAATGCGCTACATGGACGTGTCCGATACGCACATTGCCTTTGTATTTGGCGGAGATATCTGGACGGTTCCCAAAGGGGGAGGAATGGCATCCCAACTCACCAGGTCGCCTGGTGAAGAATCCTGGCCGAGATTTTCTCACGATGGGAAATCCATTGCATTTTCAGCAAGCTATAATGGCAATCTTGATGTGTTTATGATGCCGGTTACCGGTGGTGTACCAACACGGGTGACTTACAAGTCTTTTCCAGACCGCATGATCGATTGGCATCCTGATGGGAAACAGTTGCTCATCGGATCAACAGGAGAATTGGGTGGAAGAAGGCTGCTGAACCAGTTTTTTCTAGTCAATAAAGAAGGTGGTTTTCCTGAGAAGTTGCCTTTGCCCTATGGAGAATTGGCGAGTTTCTCACCTGACGGAAAGCAATTGGCTTACATCACCAAAATCACTGAAAATTATCCTTTCAAAAGAATCCGCAGTGGCAACAACTCCGATATCCTGATCTATGACATGGCTTCCAAAAAGGTCGAAAATGTCACCAACAGGATAGCCATAGATGGCAAACCGGCTTGGTCGGGATCGACGGTTTATTTTCTTTCGGATGAAAACCCTGACATGAGATTGAATATCTGGTCTTATGATACCAAGACCAAAGCCTTGGTACAGCTAACAACTTTCAAGGATTTTGATATTTCCTATCTTTCAGCAAGTGAAAAGGAACTGGTTTTTGAAATGGGCGGTGACCTGTACCTGATGGACCTTTCTACCAAAAACTACAAAAAAGTAGATGTTCACGTGGTCAGTGATCTATCTGTTGAAATGGCCCAGCAAAAAGATGTGAGCAAAAACATCGCCAATATGACCGTGTCACCGGATGCAAAAAGGGTTGTTTTTCAGGCAAGAGGCGAACTGTTCAATGTTCCTTCAAAGGAAGGTTTTACTCTCAACATGACCCAATCAAGCGGTGCTTTGGACCACAGTCCAGCATGGTCTCCTGATGGCAAATCTGTCGCTTATTGGAGTGACAAATCCGGGGAATATGAAATATACCTTCAAAATACCCAGGGAAATCAGGAAGCCAAAAAACTTACAGACCGAAAAGGCGGATTTGGATACACTTTGCATTGGTCTCCAGACAACAAAAAATTAGCTTTCATAGATGAAAAGCACGATATCTCAGTAGTAGATGCCGTGTCTGGCCAGATAAAAAAAGCCGGGAATACCCATTGGGTCATCGGACATGGTGGAGCCCCGGGTTTTCCGATCTCTTGGTCTCCGGATTCCAAGTATGTGACATTTCCGATTGGTCTTGAAAATGCAAATACCGCCATTTTCATCTATGATGTAGAAGGAAACAAATTGACTCAGGCGACTTCAGGGTATTATTCAGATGATTCGCCGACATTTAGCAAGGACGGAAAATACCTCTTTTTCCAGACCAACCGGAATATGGATCCTGTTTACTCAGCTTTGGGTGACGGCACATGGGTATATCCCAACGCGACCCAAATCGGGGCAATCAGCTTGAACAAATCTGTGGCTTCGCTTTTGGCTCCAAAAAATGACACCATTACGGTAACTACCGACAAGAAGCCTGACGAGAAGAAACCTGAAGAGAAGAAAGCCAATGGCGTTCAGGTAGCTATTGATTTTGATGGATTGGAGTCTAGGGTGGTAATACTTCCTGTCAAGCCGGGCAATTTTGGAAAGATGACAGCGATTGACGACAAATTGGTTTTTATGAGATATCCTCGAACCGGATCGGGAGACAATGGCTCAACTTTGATGTATTATGATATCAAGGAGAGGGAGGAAAAAACCATTTTAGAAAAAGTGAACAATTTCGTAGTCTCCGCAGACGGCAAATCCATTTTGATATCCACCAATGGACAATTTGGAATCATAGCAGCAAATGCAGCCCAAAAAATGGAGAAGCCGATTCCTACCACGGGTCTTGTGATGAATTGGGTGGCTAGGGAAGAATGGAATCAGATTTTCAATGATACATGGAGGCGGTACAGGGATTTCTTCTACGATCCTAATATGCAGGGTGTGGATTGGGATGATATGAGGAAGCGTTATGGGGCTTTGATCAAAGATGCCCGGACACGTTGGGACATTACCAATATCCAATCCAACATGCAGGCAGAACTTGCCGCAGGCCATACCTATACCAATGGAGGAGATGTAGAATCAGTGACACCTTTGATGACGGGATTTCTTGGAATCGAGTGGGCAAAAGACGGAGACCGATACAAAATAAAAAGAATTGTAAAACCCGCTGCCTGGAATACCGAAGTCAGATCGCCTTTTGACAGGTCAGGCGTGGAGGTGAAGGAAGGGGATTATATCCTTGCTGTCAATGGCATCAAGCTCGATCCGAACAAAGATCCTTATGCGGCATTTGAAGGATTGAGTGGAAAGACGGTTTCCTTGACAGTGGGGCAGAAAAACGGCAATTCGGAATCAAGTAAAGACGTGGTGATCACTTGTCTTACACCAAATGAAGAGGGAAATCTCAGGTACTTAGAATGGCTGGAAAATAACAGAAAACTAATCGAGAAGCTTTCCGATGGACAGCTTGGCTATGTCTACATGTCCAATACTGCAGGTGACGGACAGCGAGAATTGGTCAGTATGTATTATGGCCAATTGGACAAAAAAGGATTTATCATCGACGAAAGATTCAATGGCGGAGGGCAATTGGCAGACAGATTTTTGGAATTACTCCAAAGACCGGTAGTCTATAACCTCCATTGGAGACATGGCCGTGACCATACCAACCCGATCAAAGCCAATACCGGACCGATGGGGATGTTGATCAATGGTTGGGCAGGTTCCGGTGGTGATGGACTTCCTTGGGCTTTCAAGGTGTTGAAAGCAGGACCGATTGTCGGAGAAAATACACTAGGGATTTTGGTGGGTCCTGCGACAGGACATCAGTTGATAGACGGTGGAGGAATCACCGTTCCGGATGCAAGACTCTATGACAATGCTGGACATTGGTTTTGGGAGGGAGAGGGTGTTAGCCCGGATATAGTCGTGTGGGATGACCCTAACCTGATGATGCAGGGAAGAGATCCTCAGATGGAAAGGGTAGTGCAGGAAGTATTGAAACTCATTCCTACCAATCCATCTACCATGACTCCTGCTCCGGCCTATGAAGACAGGACGGCGAAAGGAATGAAGAAGAAGTAATTTGATTATCCTCAAGTCAAAGGCCTGTGCAATTGAACCTCAACCCGAGTTTTATTTGGATAGTTACCATAAAGCGTACTATAATAAATATAAAATGTTTTATCCATCCCGATTCCGGCAAGATCCACCCTTGCCGGAATTGGGATTTTTTTTACAACAGGGTTTTCTGTCCTGATTGGTAAGGATTTTTGGATTATTGGCAAATAATCATTTAACCCTAATTTTTTTTCCAATAAATTCAAATCAATAATCCAAAAATTGATTTTAATATGTTGTCAGAAGAAGAAAAAGAACTTATCAGATTAAGGGAAACTTGCCGGTTTGAAGTCAGGGAAAAACTTCAAAATGAAGCTGACAAAAAGATTGGATGGGGGAAAGTGATTTATTTTTTCAACAGCAAACTCGGCCTTTGGATATTGTCTGCTGTTTTTCTCTCCGGTGGGGTGGTGGCCTATGATGATTATAAAGAGAAAAAGGAAGACAAAAAATCCCGAACCGAATTGGTGGAAAAACTGGATTTGGAAATCAGCTATAAATTCAACAGGGTGATATATTTTATCGATGAACTTAGCGATAAAAAAGGTGAAAATTCCCAGATTCTAGT
Organism: Aquiflexum gelatinilyticum; assembly: GCF_024741135.1. Classification (GTDB taxonomy): domain Bacteria; phylum Bacteroidota; class Bacteroidia; order Cytophagales; family Cyclobacteriaceae; genus Cognataquiflexum; species Cognataquiflexum gelatinilyticum. The sequence goes on along the minus strand of NZ_JANSUY010000011.1, from coordinate 111,270 downwards.
CACGGCGAGTATAGACGATGTACGTGAAATCGCCTTGGGTTTGGATAAATCCTCAGGGAAAAAGGGCGATTACCTCAATGGAGATTTCCAGAACTGGAGCCTTTTGGCGCTGATGGTCGAGCTCAGGAGGCAACTGTGGAAATCAGGGATTAAGGATGCAGAATTGGATCAGGTGATTACCCACATGACAGATCTTCCGGCGTTTTTCGAAGGCAAGAACACCGACTATGCCAACATTCCTGCGATCAAAAAACTGATCAGGGAAAATCTGATTTTATCGAGATGGGAAAATCAAGGCTTTGTTTTGTAGTGGTCAAACCAGCTTATTATCGCTGACACCCGGCCCCCACCTGGAAGTAGTCAAACGGTGGATAGTGGACTGTGTGGGATTTGTAATTCCACCCTTTTTTCCTTTCCATCCATTACAATTGTCGCAGATTTGCATAGTACCATTGCCATCGAAACCCTGAAGGGGATTTTAACAAATAAAAAGCCTATTGGACAAATTGGATTTATATCAAACTAATCAGATATTTAAAAAATTGCCGCAACCTATTGCTGCTATCTCAACAAAATCAGGAGATTAACTTCACTAGTAGCGTTAATTAAACGTTGTATGCAATTTGTAATTGGACAATGTAAATATGATATGAAGGACATTGGATTTATCATAAGCATCGTAATAGTGCTAGGTTATTGTTATCTGACAATAGTTAATTCTTCTCGACAAAAGGACAAGTACTATTATAAATTATTTGAGACAAGTACTTTCTTGCTTCATCTTTTGGGAGCAGTTCTGTTGGGACTCTTTGGAGTTTGGCGGGTGACGAATTTTGACACAAGAGAATTTTTGTACTTTGGACCTTTAGTCTATCTTTTGTTTTTGAGACTTTTTAACTACCTGACAATTTTTATTTATGGCCGACCAATAATCTTAGCGACTAGATGGGACTCTCCACCTAAAGGAAAGAACGGAATTAAGTTCTATGACAGATTTGTTGGATTGATACTTTTACTAATTCCAATTGGAGGTGGTTTGATAATATTAAAATGGATTCAGAGTTGGAGTTAAATTAAAAATAGCATACAACAATTCATTTTTGCAAGGCTGGTTAAGATGCTACGAATGTTCACTGCATTTTCCCTTTTATCCTTCCATCCACGATAGTAATCGGGATGTAATTGGATTCAACCAAACACCCAAATGAAAAGTAATTTTTGGTAAAGTGAATTGCATCCCGACAGCTGTACGGGATCATTTCATACAAAGGCGGAATTTCAAATTCCGCCTAGCGTTCCCACCCTTTTACACCTAGAAATCGAAAATCAGGGTTTTGCCTTATAATGATCAAACCAACTCAATATTGCAGCCACTTTACTCATTAACATACTCGGCTTGTCGACCAATCCATGTGAGGCATTGGGAATTCTGACCATGGCGGTTTCGACTTCTTCTAACTTCAATGCCGCATAATATTGCTCAGATTCTCCGATGGGCGTTCTGAAATCTGATTCTCCTGTCAGCAACATGGTCGGGGTTTTGACATTGCCGACCAAGGAAATCGGAGAGCGTTTCATATAATTTTCGGTTTCTTCCCAAGGTTTTCCCGGGAACCAATACTTGGTAAAGAACGCCGGATTATCCGCATAGAGAGCATGGCTATACCAATTGATTACCGGCTTGGCAACTACGGCAGCTTTGAATCGGTCTGTTTTTCCAATAATCCAAGCAGTCAAAACACCCCCACCGCTTCCTCCTGTGACAAACAGATTTTTGGTATCAATATATCCTTTAGCAAGTACCGCATCTACGCCTGACATCAAGTCATCATAGTCGTTGCTTGGGTAATTGTGGTGGATGAGGTTTCCAAATTCTTCTCCATATCCGGTGCTACCTCTTGGATTGGTATAAAGCACGACATAACCTGCAGCAGCCATCGCCTGCAATTCATAGGTAAATGATTTGCCGTACATCGTGAATGGACCTCCGTGGATTTCGAGGATCATCGGGTATTTTTTGTTAGGGTCAAAATCAGGCGGCGTGATGATCCATCCCTGCACTTTCCTTTTGTCAAAAGACGATTCCCACCAGATTTCTTCAACATTTCCTATTTTTCTTGAATTGAATAAATCCTCATTGACCCTTGTAAGCCTGTTGGTATTTCCATCTCCCCAAGTACCCAAATCAGCCGGATGCTCTGTTCCGCCTAAAGTATAGGCAAATCTGTTGTTGGCAGATACTGTAAATTGGCCAACTACATATGGCCTACCTAGATCCAAACCCCCAAGTCCCTCAGTGATAGTCCGTACTTTTCCTGTCAAGGCAACATGGCCTATTTTGATATCTCCATGTTCGCCATATTGGAAATAGATTCCCCTGCTGTTTCCTTCCCAAATGATATTTTCAATATCTCGGTCGAGATCCCCACCGAGCATTTTGGAATCCGTTCCGTCGGCATTCATTACATAGAGTTTGGTCACTTGATATCCCTGAAACCTGTCATCAAATCCCAAATAGGCGATTTTGCTGCCATCTGGAGACAATACAGGATTGGAATCAGGTCCAAATCTTTTGGTCAAAGGACTGATTTTTCCATCAGCCAAGGTGAGTTGGTAAACTTCGGAATTCAAGGGTTCGAGTTCGTGCTTTTCGTGGAGGTTTGCAGAAAAGATGAGCGATTTTCCGTCTTTGGACCAAATTGGATTACCATGGTTCAATTCAGAAAAGGTGTGTTGGGTAGGTTTTCCGCCCTCGATTCCCAAAGTAAAAATCTGTGTGTTCCCGCTTTTTAAGTAGCCCGCCCCATCGCTCCTGTAATTCATCTGATCGATGTAAATCGGTGCATCGTTCCATTTTGCACCTTCAGGTTTTGTTGGGATTTTAAGCAATATTGACTTATTTTCTTTTGGTACAAACATCGAAAATGCCAGTTGCTTGTCGTCTGCTGACCATGATACTTCTCCGGGTGCAATTGCCGAATTGGTCAAAGCCACAGTCTCTTTCGTGTCAAGCCACATCAGATAAAGCTTCATTTTCTCATCCTGCATATTGGATTTGAATACAATCTTGCTGCCGTCATGTGACCATCTCGGCATAAAATCCCGCTGATTTCCTTGGGTCAGCGGCCTGTTTTGACTTCCGTCAAAATTGACTATCCAGAGATTGGACAGGTCGCTGTCAGTCATGACATCCTTGAAATTGCGGACATAAATGATCTTGCTGCCATCCGGTGAAATCTGCGGATCGGAGACATATTCCAGATCAAAAAGGTCCAAAAGTGTCAGGTTGGACTTTGTCTGTCCTATTGCTTCATAGGAAAGCAGGAGGAATAAAAGGGGTAAGTAGCTTATTATGCGTTTCATAAGGGGGAGTTTGGCTGGTGGATGATAGTGTTATTATGGAAATTGAATATAAGGTAAATCATTCCTTTTTAATAGCCTAGAATGAAATGTGTAAACGGAGATTCAAAAAAAGAAGGAAGGTACAGGATTCTAATTGCTCATAATAATTGCAGATTTCAAAGTATATTCAAGCGACAAACCAAAATGACCATGAATCAAAAATCAACTTTCAAACCAAACCTGCATTTCCATTTTGGGATGCTGCTTCTGCTTTGCTTTAGCATTTCTTTTGAATCTTTTTCCCAGATCCCAAGGCAATTCCTCGAAATCTCTGTCGTCCCGGACAGGGAAGATTGGACCTATAAAACAGGTCAGAACGTGGAATTTTCTGTTTCTGTCACCCAATCAGGCCGACCTGTAGCTGTCGAGAATGTCCGCTATGTAGTCAAAGAAGAAAAAATGGAACCGATCAAAGAAGGCTCCTTGAAACTGAAAGATGGAAAGGCAACCATCGAAAAATTCACTATGAAAAATCCCGGATTCCTCAGGTGTGAGGTTTTTGCAACCATAGACGGAAAAGAATATCGGGGTATCGGAACCGCAGGATTTGAGCCTGATAAAATCAAACCTACCGTCAAAATGCCAAAGGATTTTGAAGAGTTTTGGAACACAGGAAAAGCTGAACTTGCCAAAATCCCGATGGATGCCAAGATGGTCCACCAACCTGAAAGAAGCACAGACCAAGTGGATGTATATCATGTCAATTTTCAAAATGTGCGAAATAGCCGAATTTATGGCGTCTTGTCTGTACCCAAAGGCGGCGCTAAATATCCTGCTATTTTGTTGGTCCCCGGTGCAGGTATCAGGCCTTACTTCGGTGACGCCAACAAATCTGTCCGTGGGGCGATTACCTTGCAGATCGGTATCCACGGAATCCCGATTGACATGAATCAGGAAGTATACAACAACCTTGGTTCTGCGGCTCTGAATGGTTATCCGACTTTTAATATTTGGGACAAAGACCTTTACTATTACAAGAGGGTTTATTTGGGATGTATCCGTGCGGTTGACTTTTTGGTTTCCCTACCCGAGTATGACGGCAAAAATCTAGGCATCCAAGGCGGAAGTCAGGGTGGCGCGTTGTCGATCATTACAGCGGCCTTGGATCCTCGGATCAAATACCTCACTGCCATGTATCCGGCCATGAGTGACATGACAGGATATCTCGAAGGAAGGGCAGGAGGTTGGCCCCATGTTTTTGCCGGTAATAATTTACAGAAATTCAACAAGCCCGAAGTCATCGAAACCATCGGTTATTATGATGTGGTCAATTTTGCAAGGATTCTCAAAACCCCCGGATTTTACACTTGGGGATACAATGATGACACTTGCCCACCTACTTCCTACTATTCAGCATTCAATGAAATTAAAGCCTCAAAAGATGTTTTTGTGGTTCCTGAGACCGGGCATTGGACTTATCCTGAGCAAGGTAAAAAAGCTGACGACTGGATTTTTGGAAAGTTTGGAAAATGAGTTTTTGACACCAAAAAGTTATTACACATAAAAAACTCCCGCAGCTGCATCGGTTTCATAAAAGAAAGATTCAATGAATTCGAGATAGATGCGGGAGATTATTTTACTCAAAATAATGAACCTGTTGTTTCTTGAGAGAAACATCAGAGACTGGGTTTGAAGGGTCGAAGTCAGTCAAAGTGGACTACAGATCGATATGGAACGTATGGACTATTTGATTTTTTCCACCTCTAATTCTTTCAAATCACTTTCTTCAATGACTTTGCCCAAGTCTAAACCTCCTCGAAAGACAAGCATTCCTCCGGCAAGACCCATCGGAAGATTTTTATTTTGAATGCCCTGTGTCAACAGGTATGTACCTGAAAATAGCATCACGGCAGGCTCAACGGTTTTGAGGCTTTTTTTGGCGATTCTAAATATTGAATTCAATAGCAGTGACATGACTTTTATATTTATGCAGTCTGTTTTAGACGGCGGTTTAACAATCACTAATTTAATCACAAAACAGTTACAATTCATGTTACCCAATGTTTTGTTAAGGACTGAAAATATTTCCGGGCGAAATTGGTTAAACCCAATCTTTTCCTCAAATAATTAACTTTTACCTAGGTTGCAAAAACCATGCATTTTTTAGTAATCCCAAGGGATAACGGCTATTTTTAATCTACACCAAGTGCTTTTGGGAATTAATTGTATTTTTAGTGTTTCAATTTAGAAAACAATCTGAATGAGCAAATCCGATTACAGTAACCTTTCCAAAGAACAACTTCTTGAGATGATCCACCACTTGGACAGAAGCAGGAAGTATGGATTGGTATGGGAGGAAGAAAAGGAACCTGAAAAAGTGGTTGCTGAAATTCAGGATAAAGTTCCGGTATTGCGGGAAATCCAAGACAGGGAGATTTTCAACAGTGCCGGTCAACCTACCCATCTGCTGATCGAAGGCGACAATTTTCACTCACTCACAGTTTTAAATCAGACCCATCAGGGCAAAATTGACCTCATTTACATAGATCCTCCTTACAACACCGGTAAAGAAAACGAGTTTCTCTACAATGACCGCTATGTGGACATCAATGACGGTTATCGACACAGCAAGTGGCTGTCCTTTATGTGGAAGCGGCTGAACCTAGCTAAAAATCTTTTGAAAAGCTCCGGTGCGATTTTTATTTCCATCGATGACAATGAGATTGCACAGCTGAAGTTGCTCTGTCAGGAGATTTTTGGAGAGGAAAATTTTATAGCCCAATTTGTCAGAAAAAATAAAGCAGGTTCCGGACATGACAGCGGTCAGGTCGCAGTGGAGTTTGACTACATGCTTTGCTTTGCAAAAAACAAAGCCGAATTGAAGTTTGCGAAGGAGAAGCTCGATGTGGAAAGTGACAAGAAGTATAGGCTTTCGGACGCACATGTGGAGTTTAGGGGGAAATATTACCTCCGTGATTTGGATTACCGAGGTTCCTATAGTGAAAGCATGGATTATGTGATTACCGCGCCTGATGGGACAGAGATGCGTTCCGGAGGAAAATTTGGGAAGCCCAACACTTGGAGGTGGAATCAGGACAAATTGAAATGGGGAATTGAAAACGATTTTATCGTATTCAAAAAAACCAACAAGCAATGGAAAGTCTATATCAAACAATATCAGTTTGTCGACAACCTCAACCGAAGGCGGGACCGACAGCTTCCTTATCGCGCTTTGATCCAGTTTTTGAATTCGGAAGGAAGTCAAGAACTGAATGAAGTGGTGGAGCAAAGTATTTTCAAATTCCCCAAACCGATAGGCTTGATCAGGTTTTGTATCGATTTGTTTGAATCCAAAGAAATCACCGTGCTGGACTTTTTTGCAGGATCGGGGACGACCGGGCATGCAGTTTTGAAGGCAAACGAAGCGGATAGCGGCAAAAGACAGTTTATCCTCTGTACCAACAATGAGAACAACATCTGCGAAGAAGTGACCTATACACGTGTTTCTAAGGTGATCCAAGGCTATCAGGGACCCAAAAAACTTCATGCTCCGATTGCACAGAATCTTAAATATTTTAAAACCGGATTTTTGGAGAACGCAAAAGAAAACCATCAGGAAGAAAGTCACATTTTTGAATCTTGAGAAAACAGAATGGTCAGTTTCGAGCATATCCTTCACCTTCCTCTGACCGAATCAGAAATCCTCGAATCGATCCAAAAAGCAATTGAAAATACAAGTATCTCGGAATTGGACAATCTCCGATTCCGTCATCCAAACATCCAATTTGATTGCATGATCAGAGGGTATTTGGGCGAATTTGCGATCCAGAAATGGCTCAAAGAAAATGGGATTGAAGTTGAAAGGACGAATCTCAAATTGGAGGTCGATCAGGTAGACATAGACTTTGTATATAAAGGCCAAAATATTGAACTCAAGACTTCCTTGGTTCCCAATGCGGACCAAACGGTCAAAAATGCCCTTCTCAACCGAGATATCAAACTGATCAGAAGGGAAGAGAAAATCGAAAACCTTAGAGGGGATATTCACTTGCAGGTTTTTTTCAACCAAAGAAGAAAAGCAAAAGACGATTGGTTAAAGGCTTTGAAGGTTGATTTGGGCCTTAAAGATCCTAAATACCTGTATGATGCTTTTTGTGCCAAGCGATACCAAGCGGACTTGTTTTTTGTGGGTTGGATTGATAAGATTACTTTGGTGAAAAGGATAAATCTTATGGGAGAAAGAGAAAGGACTTGGACATTTCAGAAGTCAAAGCGTGAGTTTTGGTCCTGCAGGATTCTGGAATCAAATAAACCTGTTGAACTGATCCATTTCTTGAAATCTATTTGATTTAGATCCTCCAAATTTCTTTGTAAACGCACTTAATTTTCCCCAACTTTAAGCAAAATCTTTGATCATGAACAGGTTTATTTTCGGCTTTATTGCGGCACTTTTGGTACTTGGAAGCATTTGGTATTTTGTAGGGAAAAGGGAAAACAAAGACGAGATCCGAGCCAACTCGGCCATGATTCAGCAACAAATCCAAAATGTTGGAAAATTGATTGTGACAGAGGGGTATTTTTCACAGGTATTTACTTTCAAAAATTCACAGAATCTTTTTTTGGATATCGTCACTTCGGACAAAAAAGCCTTGGTTGTAGCAAACGCCAAAGCGACAGTTGAATATGACCTGAGGCAGTTGGAGACAAGGATTGATGAAGAAAACAAAACGGTGGTAATCACCAAAATTCCGGAACCCGTCATCAATATCTACCCTGAAATCGAATATTACGACGTGACGCAGGATTACTTCAATAAGTTTGAAGCCAAGGATTACAATAAAATCAAGAACAGTGTGACCGCCCAATTCCGCAAGAAAATAGAATCCTCAGGTCTCAAAGACAATGCACAAAAGAGATTGATGAGCGAGTTGGTCAATATCTATGTCCTTACCAAATCCATGGGCTGGACGCTGATGTACAATGAAGTCATCATTGAAAATGCTGAGCAGATGAAAAATTTGAAGCGTTAAGGAATGGTGACTTTATTTCCATAATTTTAATTTTCCCGAACTAAGCCTGAATTATGAAACTCCAATTCTTCCTTTTCTTTTTTCTGATCATTGGGTTGATTTCTTGTGGACAAAGCAAAGAAAAATCCAATGAGGAAACAGAATCCGCGAAACCCAACATCATTTTTATTCTCGCAGATGACCTTGGCTATGGAGACTTGGGTGTAACAGGGCAAACTAAAATCGAAACCCCAAATATCGATAAGCTGGCAGGAGAAGGAATGCTATTTACCAACCACTATACAGGTACGACGGTTTGTGCACCATCGCGGTCAGCTTTGATGACAGGCTTGCATACTGGGCATACACCGATCAGGGGGAATTTTGAAGTACAACCTGAAGGGCAATATCCGATGCCTGATAGCATCATGACCATTCCAAAAATGATGAAAAAGGCTGGCTACGCCACCGGAGCATTTGGCAAGTGGGGATTGGGTTTTATTGGGACCTCGGGTGATCCCAACAATCAAGGTTTCGACAAGTTCTTTGGGTACAATTGTCAACGCTATGCGCACCGCTACTATCCTGAATACCTTTGGGACAACAATCAAAAGGTGATGCTAGAAGGAAATGACTGGACCAACAAAACCACCTATGCTCCCGAAGTCATCCATCAAGAATCCTTAAAATTTATCGAAAACAATAAAGACAAGCCATTCTTTATGTTCGTGCCTATGGTGACGCCACATGCCGAGTTGGCGACATCAGACACTGTATTATTGAAAAAGTATAGAGAGAAGTTTGGGGAGGAAAAACCGTATCTCGCTCCCAAAGGACATGACTATGGTCCGGATATCATTATTCCCGGATATCAGTCAGTGGAATATCCCCGAGCGGTTTACGCTTCCATGGTGGAGCAATTGGACAGGCAAGTCGGAGAGATAATCCAAAAACTCGAAGAACTCGGATTGACCGAAAACACCATCATCATTTTTGCTTCAGACAACGGACCACATCAGGAAGGCGGCAACGACCCGGATTTTTTCCAAAGCAATGCAGGGAGAAGAGGTTATAAAAGAGATTTGTATGAAGGAGGAATCCGGACTTCACTGATTGTGAAATGGCCGGGAAAAACTAAACCTGGATCACAGACTGACCACGTTTCAGCTTTTTGGGATTTCTTACCCACTTTTGCTGAGATCGTAGGGGAAAAAGTCGAAAGCAAAATTGACGGGATTTCATTTGTTCCCACCTTAAAAGGCGAGTCAGAACAAATGCAGCATGAATACCTCTATTGGGAATTTGTAGAATTGGGAGGAAGGCAGGCCATCCGAAAAGGAGACTGGAAAGCAGTCAGGCTAAATGTCAAAAAAGACAGGAATGCTCCCATTGAACTGTATAACCTTAAAGATGATCCCTCAGAATCCCGAAATGTGGCAACTTCTAATCCTGAATTGGTCAAAGAAATGGCCAAGCTTTTTGAGTCGACACATGTTCCCAATCCTGTTTTTAAGTTGTTTGAATAAAAAAACCTTCGGCTTTTGACCGAAGGTTCTTATTATTTTATAACTAATTAACCATTCCGATAGCTATCGGAACCAATTAACCGATTGTAATTCTCTTGAAAGCAGACACAGTCAAACCTTTGCTGACTCCATCAAGGTATTGTGCAATGGTTTTTGCATTGTCTTTTACGAATACCTGGCTAAGCAAAGTGCTTTCTTTGTAGAACTTCTGCAGTTTACCCAAAGCGATTTTTTCCAACATTTCTTCAGGCTTGCCTTCTTGTCTTGCTTGGTCTTTACCGATTTCGATTTCTCTTTCGACAGTAGAAGCGTCTACGCCGTCTTTGTCAACTGCCACAGGATTCATGGCTGCAATCTGCATGGCTACGTCTTTTCCTGCTTCTTCTACGTCAGCACCTTTGGTGTTAACCAAAGAAACCAATACGCCCAATTTGCCATTGGAGTGGATGTAAGGAACTACTGTTTCACCTTTGATGACTTCGTAGTGGGAGATTTCGATTTTTTCACCGATTTTTCCAGTCATTTCAATGATTTTGTCCTGAACAGTGATTGATTCATATGGAAGAGCAAGAATTTCAGCTGTTGAAGCGCAATGATTGCTCGTTGCGATAGTCAACAATTCATTTGCAAAATTTACGAATCCTTCGTTTTTGGCCACAAAGTCAGTTTCGCAAGTCAATGAAAGCAAAGTACCGACAGTTCCGTCAGCACTTACATGAGTGACGATAGTCCCTTCTTTGGTTTCTCTGTCAGCTCTTGAAGCTGAAACTTTCTGACCTTTTTTTCTAAGGATGTCAATCGCTTTTTCGAAATCACCTTCAGCTTCGGTAAGGGCTTTTTTGCAGTCCATCATACCGGCACCTGTCATTTGTCTCAGTTTGTTTACTTCTTGTGCAGTAATAGCCATTGTTATTGTCTTTTATTTATTTAAGAATTTCTTATTAAACAAAAAATTGAACACAGGGCGCTACCTTATGTTCAATTTTTGTAATCAGTATATCAAAGTGGATTACTCTTGTGACTCTGCGTCGACAGCTTTTTTTGCTTCTTCCTCTTCGGTAAGTTTAGCATCTTCTTTGTCTCTTTTCCTCTCGGAAAGACCTTCTTCGATAGCTGTACCAAACGCTTTGATCAACAAAGAGATGGATTTGTATGCATCGTCATTGGCAGGGATTGGAAACTCCACCTCATTTGGGTTGGAGTTGGTATCTACCAAAGCGAAAACAGGGATACCAAGCTTTTGTGCTTCTGCGATCGCAATGTGTTCTCTTTTGATGTCTACTACAAAAAGAGCAGCAGGAAGTCTGGTAAGGTCAGCTATACCTCCCAAAACACTTTCCATTTTCTCTCTCTGTCTTGTGATCATCAAACGCTCTTTTTTCGCAAGGTTGGTGTAAGCGTCTTCTTTCATCATTTTATCGATGGTAGACATTTTTTTCAACGACTTGCGTATAGTAGCGAAGTTGGTCAGCATACCGCCTAACCACCTTTCAGTGACATAAGGCATATTGAGTCTGCGTGCTTCTTCAGCCACCAAGTCTTTCGCCTGCTTTTTAGTAGCGACGAACATTACTTTTTTTCCTGAGCGTACGATCTGCTTGATTGCGTTGGATGCTTCTTCGAGGCAAACAAGCGTTTTGTTTAGGTCAATGATATGGATACCGTTCTTCTCCATGAAGATATACGGGGCCATTCTTGGATCCCACTTTCTCGTCAAGTGTCCGAAATGAACACCAGCATCCAGTAAGTCTTTATATTCTATTTGTGCCATTAATAAATATAGTTACGATATAAAATTCAAAGAATTCCTGATTAACGTTTGGAGAACTGGAATCTCCTTCTTGCTTTTCTACGTCCTGGCTTCTTACGCTCGACCATTCTTGGATCTCTGGTAAGGAATCCTTCTTTTTTCAAAGCAGATCTGTGTTCAGCATCGAATTCGCATAGCGCTCTGGATATTGCCATCCTTGCAGCTTCGGCTTGTCCTGTGATACCGCCACCGTCCAGATTGATTTTGATATCATAAGAACCTTCAACACCTACTAGGGCTAAAGGTTGTTTTACAATGATCTGGTGTAGTTCGAAAGGGAAATAAGTTTCGATCGCTCTGTCATTTACAGAGATCTCTCCTTTGCCCGGTTGCATGTAGATTCTGGCGACAGATGTCTTCCTTCTACCTATTGTATTGATGATTTCCATGTATCCTGGGATTAGAATTTGAGTTCTTTTGGTTGCTGCGCAGCATGAGGATGCTCAGGACCATTGTAAACAAACAGATTTCTGTACAATTGGCTTCCAAGTCTGGTCTTTGGAAGCATACCTCTAACAGCTTTTTCTACAAGGATTGAAGAAGACTTAGCCTTCAACAATTTTGGAGTAGAAATACGCTGCCCACCTGGGTAGCCTGTATGGCGAACATAGACTTTTTCGTCCATTTTTCTGCCGGTCAGCCTTACCTTGTCTGCATTGATGACAATCACGTTGTCTCCGCAGTCTACATGAGGGGTGTAGTAAGGCTTGTGCTTACCCCTCAAAATTTTTGCAACCTCACTCGCAAATCTACCTAATACTGCAGCCTGGGCATCCACTACCACCCAGTTCTTCTCTACAGTAGCAGCATTCGCTGATTTGGTCTTGTAGCTTAATGTATCCACTGTGTAAATGTTTAATTATTAGCTTGTTAAATATACTTCACCCTCAAAAAGGGACACAAAGATAGAAGTAATTTCTTTTTATTGCAAAAGAAACAAATTTATTGCCCACATTTTCTTTGAGTTAGCCGTTTTTTTCCAATTGTTTGACCAATACATCAAAGTCTTTTGGGTAAGGTGCAACCACTTCTATCCTTTCTTCTTTGGTTCCTTTGAACCCGATCGAATAGGCATGGAGTGAAACCCGCTGCATGATGGGCAATTCATCAGTCCCTTTTTTGAGGTTAAACCGTCGCTTAAGTGCGGACAGGTAAACCGGCTTGCCACCATAAGTTTCATCACCACATATCGGGGATCTCAGATAGGCAAGGTGAATCCTGATTTGATGAAGTCTTCCGGTTATCGGCTTGCACTCGATGAGCGAATGTGCATAATAAGTTTTGACTGTATTGAAAATGGTCTGGGCCGGTTTGCCGTCCTTGGTCAATTTTGCAATGCCCTTATTGTTTGCGTGGATTTTTTTGTCCACCATTACCTCTTTGTATTCGTGAATGCCTTCCACCACAGCGTGGTAGACTTTATTTACTTTCCTGTCTTCAAACTGGATCGCAATATTCCGGTAAGCTTCAGGATTTTTGGCAATGACCAAGCAACCTGAGGTTTCCTTGTCGAGTCTGTGGCAAACTTGGGCATCCGGGATATACTGTTTAGCAAGATCGAGGATGTTTTGCGCCTCGTGCCTGTCGTCCAATGTCGACAAATAGGGAAGTTTATTGATGACAAGGTAATCCTCGCTTTCAAATAGAATAAGGTCCTTAAAATCAATTTTTTTCATGCTTATCTTTTCCTAACAGGGGCGCAAAATTATAGAATTAATATCAGTGCAAAAAATTTTGTTAGATTATTGTTGGCAGACTTCACCAAAGTGATTCCTGATTTAATTTAGAAATACTATATTTTCTAATCTGATTCAGCTTAATATACTTCGGTGAATATATACTAAGATCTAATAACTTTACAATCTGAAATCATCCTATTGAATTAATCATGGATACAACTTTTCAAAATCTCCACCTTCGTACCGTCAATGTCATGCGCTATGTGATGCCGCTGCGGGAAGGTGGTTCTTTGCCGGCCTTGGCAGAAGCGGATGATGGGTTTGATTATGTACTCAAGTTCCGGGGCGCAGGTCAGCGGGAAAAGGCCCTGATATCAGAATTGATGGGTGGGGAAATCGCAAGGATGCTTGGGCTGAAAGTTCCGGAATTAGTGTTTGCCTACCTCGATGAGGCCTTTGGAAGGTCTGAGGGGGATGAAGAAATCCAGGATTTGCTCAAAGGCAGTCAGGGGCTGAATCTTGGCCTTCACTTTTTATCCAAAGCACTGACTTTCGATCCCGGAGCTTCCAAAGTCAATGGCTTGCTTGCTTCCAAGATAGTATGGCTCGATTCCTTTATTACCAATGTGGACCGGACTTTCCGCAATACCAATATGCTGATCTGGAAGCGTGAACTTTGGTTGATTGACCATGGGGCGGCATTTTTGTTCCACCATTCTTGGGACAATTGGGAACGGCATGCCACCGGACCTTTTCCTTCCATCAAAGACCATGTGCTTTTGCCGTACGCGGATAGGCTAGAGGAAGTGAATAGGGAATTCCGCGAGAAACTTAAAATGGATCAGGTTTATACCTTGATTGAAGCTCTTCCTGATGATTGGCTTTTGGCTTCCCGGGATGTGGAGACGGCTGAAGAGGCAAGGTCAGTGTATAAACAATTCCTTTCACTCAGATTGGAATATTCGGATGTATTTGTAAAAGATGCGCAAGATGCAAGGCAAACACTTATATGAGTATGCGGTCATCCGTGTAGTTCCACGGGTGGAGCGTGAGGAATTTGTCAATGTGGGCGTAATTCTCTGTTCTAAAAAAGAAAATTTCTTAGAAAGCAGGATTCAACTAGAAGAAGGAAAGTTATTGGCTTTGGATCCTGAGGTTGATTTGGAATTGCTATGCGATTATTTGGACTCATTTACCAAAATTTGTGAGGGAACAAAATCCGGTAGTCCAATAGCTGAGATGGATCCTGCTTCAAGATTTAGGTGGCTGACAGCCCTGCGGAGTTCCATGATACAGACCTCAAGGCCACATGGAGGATTGACAGGGGATCTGAAAAAAACTTTGGAGGAACTTTTTGCCCAATTTGTTTCCTGACATAGATGGATTTTTGGTTTCAGACAAACAATGAATTCAAGGTTTTAAGGACAGTCTTTTCAGGGGACTTTTCCAAGGGTAGTTCAAAACTGAATATGGAGCCTTTGCCCAAAGTACTGCTGACTGAGATCTTACTTTTATGCCCTTCCAGGATATGTTTGACGATTGCGAGTCCGAGTCCGGTGCCGCCTCTTTCGCGGGACCTGCTTTTTTCCACCCTATAAAATCTTTCAAAAATACGTTTTAGGTCCTCTGCAGGAATTCCTTTGCCGTTGTCCTTGACTTCAACAGTAATTTGGCTTTTATGGGTTTTGAGGTGTACTTCCACCTCGCCGCCGTCATTATTGTATTTAAGGGCATTGGAAATGAGGTTTTGGCAAACCCGGAAGATTTTCTCTTTATCAGCAACCGTTTTGAAGGATTTTTCTTTGTCATAAAAGAAACGGATCAACATGTCCCGCTTTGCTGCTTTATGCTCTAGATCCTCGATGACTTCATGGATCAAATCCTTTAAATCGAAAGTTTCAAAATGGAATTTGACTACACCGCTTTCCATTTGATTGAGAGTGAGAAGATCCTGAACAAGCTTATCCAACGCATTGAGGCTTTTTGCAGCCCGCTTGAGAAACTTAAGCCTTACGGATTTGTCATCCACAGCGCCATCGAGCAGGGTATGTATGTAACCCTGTGCCGCAAAAATCGGAGTTTTCAATTCATGGGAAATATCAGCTATAAATTCCCTCCTGAATTCTGCGTTTTTTTGAAGTGCCTCGATTTCCTTGTTTTTGGTCTGAGCATAGATATTGATAGAAGTATTGATTCTTCTGAGGGGTGAAATTGAAAGTTTGTCAGATTTTTCTGGAATATTGGAATAGTCTTTTTTTTGAATTTTTTCCAAGACGCTATATATATCACTGATCTCTTTGAAGACCAAAAATTCAAGGGTGATATTTGTCAATATATAGGAAACAGAGAAAGAAATGCCTCCCGCAACTATTAAGAGGGTTGGTGTGGCATCATCCAATAACAGTAAAAATGCCACTGTCAAGGCTGAAATCGCCAAAGCCAAGATCAATGAAATACCCCTCGATGTGGTGAGCATACTTAATTCAATTCGAATTTATAACCCACTCCTTTCACAGTGGTGATGTAATCTTCCCCGATTTTTTCACGGACTTTTCTGATGTGGACATCGACAGTTCTTGCTAATACAAATACATCTGTTCCCCAAATATTCTGCAATAAATCATCTCTGCTGAAAACTATATTCGGGTTTTTGGCGAGAAAATATAACAGTTCAAACTCTTTTTTGGGAAGTGTGATGGTCTTACCGTTTTTATCAATGGTATAACTTGTTCGGTCTATGATGAGGTCTTTTATTTTGATTTGGGCTACTTCATTTTCTTTTTTGGATTCCCTTCTGAAGAGTGCCGCAATCCTGCTCATCAATGCTCTTGGCTTGATCGGTTTAGTGATATAATCATCTGCCCCTACGTCAAATGCGGCTACTTCTGAATATTCTTCAGCTCTTGCTGTCAGAAATATGATAAAGGTTCCTTTGAGTTCCGGGATTTCCCTGATTTGCCTGCAGGTTTCGACACCATCCTGATTGGGCATCATGATGTCCAAAAGGATTACATCGGGAAGAAACTTGGCTGCAATCTTTACTGCCTTAATTCCATCTTCTGCTGATTCTACCTCATATCCCTCTTTTTTGAGGTTGTAAGTTAGAATATCAATGATATCAGGTTCGTCGTCAACGACCAGAATTTTGACTTTTTGTTTGTCACTCATGAGAAAATAGCGGGTTATGATAGCGCTAATGTGATGCTAATTTATAAAAAGGCATCACAAAAAATGTTTTAATAATGTCAAAGGTATCAAATACAACATAAAATTTTTTTTCAGCCACTTAATGTTAATCCAATGTTAACTGACTGTAAATTAATTATTACGAAGATTTTTGGCTTCTATGATTTCCATATCCAAAGAACCGATCATCAACTTTGCTTTAATCCGTAATGGGATTTTGTTTTTGTCATCAGACACCCATACAGTCACAGGATGGTCTCCTCTGAATAATTTGTTTTTGGGAATAATAGGCACCAAAACGTAGGATTCAAATTTCCCGATGGTCGTATCTACCCATTCCTTTCTCCTGTATATTAATTTTACGTTATAAATTTCTTTATCAAAAAACCCTACTAGGTGAATGGTGTCTCCAGGTTTGTATTTCTTAAAATCAAGGGTTCTCAAAAAATAAAATCCGCTTACAATGTCCTGCACCTGCGAAGGAACAGGATAATCTTTTGTGTCGACTATATTTTTGTTTTCTCGGTCATATAATTTTACATGGGCATTTTTCATTTTATGGTCAAAAGTTACCCGTTCGTGTTTCCGGTATCTGCCTTCTTCGATGTGTCTGTATGAATGATGCGGGATTATTTTTGCAGTATCGAGATAACTGCCCCAATTGTCATTTACATTGAAAAGTTTGAAAACGCCAAGTGTTTGGCCGAATACATCTATTTTGTAGGTAGGGATATTATTTATCGTTGAGATTTCAGGATTGACTACCATCCTTGCTTCTGCAGCATCAAAAAAACCAAACGTAACCTTAAAAAGCAGTTCCTCTCCTTTTTGAAAAGCAGTGTTTTTCTGTGCAAAACCAGAAGAACATCCCAATAGAAAAAATATTGAGACAATTACTGACCTTTTAAACCGTTTTTTCATTAATTTTTCTTTTCTACCAAAAGGTTGTCAAATCTTATTTCAATATTAGCGATATATTTAATAATACGGATTTTTGGTTGCTCAAAGTATAAATACGCAATCCTTTTTGGAAGTGTTCGGGTTCCAATTATCTATCATTAATTTACAAATTCAAATCAAAGTTTTGAAAATATTCAATTATGAGCGTAAACACTGAGAAATTAAAAGCACTTCAGCTTACAATCGATAAGCTGGAAAAAACCTACGGCAAAGGCACTGTCATGAAACTGAGTGACAACAAGGTTCAGGACATTCCAGCTATTTCCACAGGTTCGTTGGGTTTGGACATGGCATTGGGCATAGGTGGTATTCCAAGGGGGAGAGTGATTGAGATTTATGGGCCTGAATCTTCCGGAAAGACCACTTTGACGTTACATTGTATTGCAGAAGCTCAAAAAGCCGGTGGGCTTGCCGCTTTCATTGATGCTGAACATGCCTTTGATAAAAGCTATGCTGAAAAGCTCGGTATCGACACAGAAAATCTTTTGATTTCTCAACCGGATAATGGGGAGCAGGCTTTAGAAATTGCCGAACACCTGATCCGCTCTGGTGCCATTGACATCATTGTCATCGACTCTGTTGCTGCTTTGGTGCCGAAGGGTGAATTGGAGGGGGAAATGGGTGACAGTAAAATGGGGCTTCAGGCTAGATTGATGTCACAAGCTTTGAGAAAATTGACCGGGGCAATCAATAAGACTGGATGTTCTTGTATTTTCATCAATCAGCTAAGAGATAAAATCGGTGTGATGTTTGGAAGCCCTGAGACAACTACTGGAGGTAATGCACTCAAATTTTATGCTTCTGTAAGGCTTGATATCCGAAGAATTGGACAGATAAAAGAAGGTGCTGACAATATTTTAGGTAACAGGACAAAGGTAAAAGTTGTAAAGAACAAGGTAGCGCCTCCTTTCAAAGTGGTAGAGTTTGACATCATGTATGGTCAGGGAATCTCCAAAGTCGGCGAAATCATTGATATAGGTGTCGAGTTTGAGATCATCAAGAAAGCAGGGTCTTGGTTTTCATACGAAGGAAATAAATTGGGGCAAGGACGTGATTCTGTCAAAGCAATCCTGCTTGACAATCCGGAATTGATGGAAGAGCTGGAAAAGAAAATCAAAGAAAAAGCCGGTCTTGGTGCAGCTTCCTTAAAAGTGGAAAAAGAAGAGGAATAAAAAAATCCTTTCAATCATAAACAAAAAAAGACCCTATTAGGGTCTTTTTTTTTATGCTGCTCGGATAGCTTCTACCGGATCAAGTTTTGCTGCAAGAGTGGCAGGAACAATCCCAGATACTATTCCTATTATAGATGAAATACCCAATCCCAGGACAATGTTTTTCAAGGACAAAATCAACTCCAAAGAGCCTAGCTGAAGGAATGTGAGTCCATATACGATTATGATTCCTGTTACTCCCCCAATCAAACTGAGGAAGACAGCCTCAAAGAGGAATTGGAATAAAATAAAGTAATTTTTTGCACCAAGGGATTTTTGGATTCCTATGATATTGGTCCTTTCTTTGACAGAAACAAACATGATATTGGCAATTCCAAAACCCCCAACAAGAATAGAGAAACCTCCGATGACCCAGCCTGCACCACTGATGACATCGAATATCGATCCCAGTGTATTCATGATGAATTCGGATTTGTTTAACGAGAAATTATCTTCTTCTGTAGGTTTTAATCCCCTTTTAGCCCTAAGTGACCCGATCAGTTCATTTTCCAAAGCGATCATACCAATGTCACTTTCCAAGCCTTTGACAGCTATGCTTGGTTCAATTCCATTTTTACCCACAAAAAACAATTTGGTGAAACTGCCATAAGGAATCATGGCTGCTTCATCTTTGGATGCAATTTCAAATAAGCCTTCTCCCTCCAATTCGAATATGCCGATGACGACAAATTTTGCCCCTTTGATCTTAATTTCTTTTCCGATAGGCTCAGAGTTGGGAAATAAAGTATTGGCTACTTTCTCCCCAATTATTGCCACATTTCTAGATCCATTTATTTCTGATTCTGTAAAAAACCTTCCTTTTTGTACCGGAACGTCATATACATCCTTGTAGGTATATGTGACTCCGGTAAGATTTGTGCCTTTATATGAATTACTTCCGAACTGAACTGTAGTATTTGCCCCAGCTGAAAAAGAGACAGCCTCAGCATTTCTCAGTTTTTCTTTAAGGAAAGTATATTCAGAATAGGTACTGTAAGGTCTTCGGAAATATTTCCACCAAGGATAATCAGGCCCTCCCACAAATTGAAACCTGTTGACCGTAACAACATTGCTACCCAAAAAACTAAAGCTGGATTTAATGTTTTTTTCGAGTGAATCTACTAAAGTAAATACAGCGATGATGGCGAAAATCCCCACAGTTACTCCCAAAAGAGAAAGAATGGTCCTAGTCAGGTTTGATTTTAGGGCTTGCATGGCAAACAGCACACTTTCCCAGATTAGTTTTAGAAATATCACGTCTTAGAAGTTGTTTTAAAAGTAATTGGCAATATAAGTAGAATTCGGGATTTTTATTTTTAACTTTGCGGTTTTTAAATCTTAAATTAAGATCAAGAATATCATATTCACAACCTATGAAGTTATCAGACTTTAAATTCGACGTCCCCAAAAAATTAATTTCTTTATATCCCACACCAAATAGAGACGAATCCCGACTCATGGTGGTTCATAGAAAAACCGGTGAAATTGAACACCGTATTTTCAAAGACATCATCGAATATTTTGGTGACGGCGACGTATTTGTCATGAACGACACCAAAGTCTTCCCTGCAAGGTTGTACGGCAATAAAGAAAAAACAGGTGCAAAAATTGAAGTTTTTCTTTTGAGAGAATTAAATCAGGACCTGAGACTTTGGGATGTCTTGGTAGATCCTGCCAGAAAAATAAGGGTTGGAAACAAACTTTATTTTGGAGATAGTGATTTGGTTGCTGAGGTTATTGACAACACTACTTCCCGTGGTAGAACTATCAGATTTCTATTTGACGGTTCGGATGAGGAATTTTACAAAACAATAGATACCCTTGGTGAGACACCGATCTTGAAGGAATTCATTGAGCGGAAAGTGGAGTCTGAAGACAGAGAAAGGTATCAGACTATTTTCGCCAAAAATGTAGGGGCAGTGGCCGCACCGACAGCAGGTCTTCATTTCACCCCCCATCTTTTGAAAAGATTGGAATTGAAAGGCGTGGAAGTTTGTCCTATAACTCTTCACGTGGGATTGGGCACTTTTAGACAAGTGGACGTGGAAGACCTAACTAAGCACAAAATGGATTCCGAAAATTACGATATCCCTCAAAAAACCGTTGATTTGGTCAATGAGGCTTTGGATAACAAAAGGAAAGTAGTGGCTGTAGGTACCACCACTTTAAAGACTGTTGAATCTTCCGTGACTGCCAACAGCAGATTGAAAGTCAGCAGCGGTTGGACTGATAAGTTTATTATTCCTCCTTATGATTTTAAAATTGCCAATGCACTTATCACAAACTTCCATTTGCCTGAATCGACCTTATTGATGACTGCATCTGCGTTTGGAGGTTATGATTTGGTGATGAAAGCTTACAAAGAAGCCGTCAAAGAAAAGTATCGGTTTTTCTCCTATGGAGATGCCATGCTAATCCTCTAAAACATTAAAAGGCTCGCAAGAGCCTTTTTTTTATTTTCTATTTTTTTCATCTTGGAGTTGTAATGGAATACAATCAAATTCTGAATTTGAACATCCAATCGTAAAATGAATAAGTTTGCCGTCATTGTAGCAGGAGGAAGTGGGACCCGTATGGGAGCTCCGATTTCAAAGCAGTATTTAGAAATAGGTGGAAAGCCGATTCTGATGCATACCCTTGAAGTTTTTTTCAAAACTCTCTCTGACATCAATTTGATTTTAGTAATTCCTGAAAAGGACTTTGGCTTTTGGGGAGATCTTTGCGGTCAATACCAATTTGATATTCCGCATGCGGTCATAAAAGGGGGTAACAGCAGGTTTCAATCTGTCAAGAATGGATTGGATTCTATATTTCATGCAGAAGGAATTGTCGCTATTCACGATGGAGTCAGGCCTTTTGTTAGTTCACAGGTGATTCTTGAAAGTTTTGATGTGGCTGAAAAATCCGGATCTGCCATTGCGGTCGTTGCGCTCAAGGATTCCTTGAGGAAATTGACGGATGATGGAAAATCATTTTTTCAGGAAAGACAGAATTTCAGGTTGGTTCAGACCCCCCAGACTTTTTTGCTTTCCAAAATAAAAAAAGCATTTGATGTCACCGAACTATACCACTTTACCGACGATGCCACAGTATATGAACATCAGGGTTGGCAAGTAGAACTGATTTCAGGAAATCCTGAGAATATTAAAATAACCAGTCCTGATGACATGGTTTACGCCGACTTTTTGGTCAAGAAACGGTTAATTTAAAATCCGTTTACCTAGTATTTTCCTTCATTCACCGAGAATCTTTCGGTAATAACCTATTTCATGTCTCTTATTTTTTCCTCATGATATAGCTTTGTCATCATCAAATGAATCAAAAAACAACAATATCATGGCAAAGAATAAATTTTCCTCCAAAAACAATGACCTCACAGCAGGCATCATTATCCTTGCTATCGGCGGGGTGTTATTATTGAAAGCAATGGGATTCTGGCTTCCCGGATGGTTTTTTTCATGGCCGATGATTCTCATCGCCATTGGGGTTGTCAGTCTGATCAAGCATAATGGTCAGTCGGGGTTCGGAGTTTTCATGCTTCTTTTCGGATCTTTCTTACTGGCAAAAAGAGAATTTGGGATTCCAATTGAACTAGAACCATTCATTATTCCTATCGGATTGATTATCCTTGGAATCTTTCTTATTCTTAAAAGATCAAGAGACAGGAATAAATTTAATGATGCTTTTTTTAAATCATACAACAAAAACACTGAAGCATCAGCGACGACCAAGGATCCTTTTTCTCAAAATTTTGCTAAACCCCAATCCATATCCTTTACCGACAATGGCGACACCATCAATGCCCAGGCTTTGTTTACTGGGATACAGAAGCGGGTATTGTCCAAAAATTTCCAAGGAGGTAAGATTTCGGCGATTTTTGGAGGAACTGACATTGACCTTTCCCAAGCAGACCTCGCTGATGGAGCGATCATTAATGTGGAAGTGGCTTTTGGTGGTGTAAAACTCATTGTACCCCCTCATTGGGACCTTCAGATCAATGTCACCAATATCTTTGCAGGAATAGAGGATAAAAGGATGTATCCGCCAACTCCCAATGATGGGACCAAAGTTTTGAGGATCTATGGGTCCATCATCTTTGGAGGTTTGGAGATCAAATCTTTCTAATCAGGATCAAATGCTAAGAAATCTGATTTCACGCAATAATTTTGACTGGTTAAAAGCCTTAGCCGCTGTCTTTCTTTGGATGGTGGCTTTGGCTTATTTGATTAGCTTTTATGGATATCCTTTCCAATCTGCCCTGATTGATTCTGCTGTTCATTCTCTCTTAATCCTATTCGGATTTTGGGTATTGGAAAACGTTTTCAAATATTACCTGCCAAAGCGCTCGCAAGCCTTGATGGTTCTAAACTTCGGATGGGTATTTGCTGTGGCTTTGGTTTTTGCCGGAGATTATTTTCTGGGATTTTTTTTAAGTTCCGAGCATGATTATCTTGACTTTGCAAGCAAAGTCATGCCGGTCAAAGGATTGATAGCTTTCATTTTGTATGTTTCTTGGGCTGCCCTTTTGGTATTCAATGCCAAAATTGAAGACCAGATTAAAACCAAAGAGAGACAAGAGAAAATAGATCAGATGGCAAAAGACGCCGAACTCTATCATTTGCGTCAGCAGTTACAACCACATTTTTTATTCAATAGCCTGAATTCAATTAGCGCATTGATCAAAAGCCAACCCGAAAAAGCAAGAGAAATGGTGCTTCAGTTGGCCGAATTTCTCAGAGGAACCATCAAAAAGGATGACCAAAACTGGCTTACTGTTTCTGAGGAAAAGGATTACCTTAACCTTTATCTTGATATCGAAAAAGTGAGATTTGGTCATAGGCTAAAGGTTGAATTCCAAATTGATGAATCCGCTTTGGAGGCTAAAGTGCCGCCTTTGATGATCCAGCCCCTTCTTGAAAATTCGATTAAGCATGGGTTGTACGGAGTGACCGGTGAGGTTTTGATCAGTTTATCATTTGGAATACGGCAAAATTACTTAAATGTAACCTTGTCAAATCCTTTTGACATGGAAGCAGGACAGGCAAAAGGAACAGGATTTGGACTTGATGCTGTCAAAAGGAGACTATATTTATTGTTTGGAAGAAATGATTTGTTGGAAACCAAAGTAGAAGCAAAGGAATTTACCGTCAACTTAAAAATCCCTCAAAGGAATGATTAAAGTACTGATAATGGATGATGAGCCATTGGCAACCGAATTGGTCAGTGAATATTTGGCCGATTTTCCTCAATTCGAAATTCAAAAAGTTTGCCACGATGGCTTTGAAGGTTTGAAAGCCATACAGGAGCATAAACCTGATCTGATTTTTTTGGATATCCAAATGCCGAAACTTACAGGGTTTGAAATGCTCGAGCTATTGGACAATCCACCGGCTGTGATATTTACCACTGCATTTGATGCCTTTGCCCTCAAAGCATTTGATGCCCACGCAGTGGATTATTTGCTCAAGCCTTTTTCCAAAGCAAGGTTTGCCAAATCATTGGAGAAATTCCTCCAAATGGGTAACAATCTGGAAAGCATCAATGCTTTTAAAAATGAAAGTGTTTTGAATCCGGAATCTGCAAACAGGGTAGTATTGAAGGTGAAAAATGAGATCAAAATAATTCCAATCAATGAAATCAAATACCTTGAGGCCAATGATGATTATGTGAATATTTATACCAAAGAGGGGAAATTTTTAAAAAACAAGACCCTTTCTTTTTATGAGAAATCATTAGATACTTCCCTGTTTGTAAGGGTGCATAGGTCATACCTTGTCAATATTTCAGAAATCACTAAAATTGAACCTTATGAAAAAGAAGGTTATATGTTGAAGTTAAGAGAAGGTGAAAATATTCCGGTAAGCAAATCAGGATTTCCAAAACTCAAGTTGGTCTTGGGGATATAAAAAAAAGCCCGATGTCGGGCTTTTTTAATATTCATCTTCATTGAAGAAGAAATCGTCTTTTGTGGGATAATCGGGCCAAATTTCCTCGATATTTTCGTAAGGCTCGCCGTCATCCTCTAATTCTTGGAGGTTTTCGACAACTTCCAAAGGAGCACCTGAACGGATTGCATAATCAATCAATTCGTCTTTAGTTGCAGGCCAAGGTGCGTCTTCAAGATATGACGCAAGTTCTAGTGTCCAATACATAGTGTGAGTTTTAAATGTTTACAGCCTTAGCGGTCTGCAAAAATAGAAATTGTTTTAAATTTTCAATGTTAACTTATTATTTATTTGAAAGTTCTTTGAGAATGAAAGTTTTCACATCAATTTTTCTTTTGAATGTTCCGATTTTTCTTCTCATCATCACTTCAAAGTCTTCCTCATTTGTTCTGAAATTTTCAGCATTGTCTTTTACTGTAGCGAGTTCGCTTTCATCCCTGTGAATCAGATCTCTCAAGATTCCCATTTTTATCTTTTTCTGTTCTGTTTTGTCCTTTTGATTGAAGTCCTCATATTTTGACATCGCCAACCTTTCCAAGAATAGTTTTTCAAAAACTATTTCAGAAAAGAAGGTAAAAGAACGCATAATCAGATTTGCTTCTTTGGGCTTGCGTTGTGGAAGTTTTTTCCATTCTGCCTGCAATCTTTTGGCAGACGAAACTCCATCTGGATTTGTTTCGGCATAAGCGAGTTTTTTCATTTCGTCCGTCATGGACTCCATTTTTTTCATCAACTCCCATGGTTTCATCTGCGGACCTGTTTCCATGGTTCTTCGGAATCTGCTGAAAATCCTGTTATTCAATTTGGAAAATTCATCCCAAAGTGGCTGTCTTTTTTCAGCTGGTACCCTTCCCGCAGCTTTCCATTCCTTTTGGATCCGTTTTGAGATTTCAAAAGCTCTCTTAGCATCAGGATTGTCAAATGCTGCTCGAGCTTCAATGACTAACTTCTCATAGATTTTTATGTTGACCTCAGCCTGTACGGCCATATCCTCAAAAAAGTTTTTTCTATTTTCAAAAAAAGTATCGATCGCATTATTGAAGGATTCTTCCATTTCCTCTTCAAATTCCTTCTCTACGGGCCCAGTTTTGATCCACCGCATTTTTAGGTTTTTGAATTCGTCTGCAGTTTCCTTCCACTCAGTACTGTTTTTCAAAGCTTCCGCTTCTAAAATCAGTCCCTTTTTGATTTCAAGGTTTTTCTCCCTGTTTTTCTTGATGATATCTTCAAGATATTCTTGGAGTTGCTCCAATTCATCTATCAGCGGAATAAAATCACCCAAGGCATCATATTCCAACAAGGAATCTTTCAGATGAACCAATTTCATCAAAAAGGAACCCTTGTTTTGATTTTCTTCGATGTCCTTCTTAAGCTGTGCTATTTTTTCTTTAAGGGTAGTAAACCTGTCCTCAAAGTATTTGATAGTCGATGCTTCATCTTCTTTTACTTCTCCAATCACCCTATCTGGCTGATTCAAAAATTCCCTGAGATAAACCTTGTTATCTTTAATGTACCCGTACGGATGCTCCATTGCGATTTAATAGGTTGGTTTGTGGTGTGACCCTTCTTTTTTGCAAATTAATTAATTCAAAAGCATTTATCCTAAGAAAGGTCTTTTTTTGCCATCTTTGTCCATCATCGTTTCAAAACCAATCAAAATTAAATATGAGTGCAGAAAAAATCATATTTTCTATGGCAGGGGTTTCCAAAATATACCCACCACAGAAAAAAGTTCTGAAGGACATTTATCTTTCTTTTTTTTATGGAGCCAAAATCGGTGTCTTGGGTCTTAACGGATCAGGGAAAAGTTCCCTTTTGAAAATCATTGCCGGCGTAGACAAGGAGTTTTTGGGTGAGGTGGTATGGTCTCCGGGTTATACGGTAGGGATGCTGGAACAGGAACCAAAGCTTGATCCAAGCAAAACCGTCAAGGATATTGTGGAAGAAGCAGTGGCTGCTACTGTAGCCCTCCTCAAAGAGTTTGAAGAAATCAACGAAAAATTCATGGATCCTGGCCTGATGGATGACCCAGATGCTATGGATAAACTGATCACCAAGCAAGGGGAAGTGCAGGAAAAACTTGATGCTGCCAATGCATGGGAGCTTGACACCATGTTGGAAAAAGCTATGGATGCCCTACGCCTTCCGCCAAGTGATGCCATTATTGGCAACCTTTCTGGGGGAGAAAAAAGAAGGGTCGCACTTTGCAGGCTTTTACTCATGGAACCGGATGTATTGCTTCTTGATGAACCTACCAACCACCTCGATGCTGAGTCGGTGCTTTGGTTAGAGCAGCATTTGCAGCAATATAAAGGAACTGTTATCGCCGTCACGCACGATAGATATTTCTTGGACAATGTCGCTGGTTGGATTTTGGAATTGGATAGGGGAGAGGGGATTCCTTGGAAGGGAAACTACTCTTCTTGGCTGGACCAAAAACAAAACCGACTCAAACAGGAAGAAAAGACAGAATCCAAGCGACAAAAAACCCTAGAAAGGGAATTGGAATGGATTAGGATGACCCCAAAAGCCCGTCAGGCCAAAGGTAAAGCTAGGCTCAGTGCCTACGATAAACTTATAAGCGAAGAAGGGAAAGAAAAAGAAGCAAAGCTTGAATTGTATATTCCTCCAGGTCCTAGGTTGGGAGCAAAAGTCATTGAAGTCAATGGTGTTTCAAAAGCTTACGGTGACAAATTGCTTTTTGAAAACCTTTCATTCAACTTGCCTCAGGGTGGGATTGTTGGAATTATCGGGCCAAACGGTGCGGGTAAATCTACACTATTTAAATTGATCACAGGACAGGAAAAAGCCGATGCCGGGTATTTTGAAGTCGGAGAAACCGTAAAATTGGCCTATGTCGATCAGGAACATGACAGGCTCGATCCAAACAAATCTGTGTATGAGACCATATCAGGAGGAAATGAAATCATCAAACTTGGCAACAAGGAAATGAATGCCCGTGCTTATGTTGGGAAATTCAACTTTGCAGGATCTGATCAGGAGAAAAAAGTAGGAATTCTTTCAGGTGGAGAAAGAAACAGGGTACACTTGGCGATTACATTGAAGGAAGGAGGCAATCTTCTTTTGCTCGATGAACCTACCAATGACTTGGATGTAAATACCCTCAGGGCACTTGAGGAGGCTTTGGAAAATTTCGGTGGTTGTGCAGTAGTCATTTCCCACGATAGGTGGTTTTTGGACAGGATATGTACACATATTCTTGCCTTTGAAGGGGATTCTCAGGTGTATTGGTTTGAAGGAAACTTCTCCGATTACGAGGAAAATAAGAAAAAGCGTCTTGGTGACATAGCTCCGAAGAGAATAAAATACAAGAAGTTGAAGTAAAACTTAACCTAAAATGAAATTGGAAACCTCCAACCTGAAATAGCGGGTTGGAGGTTTTTTTTGCTTTAATTTTAATATTTGATTAGCCATTACTTAAGGTAAACAAGACCCAAAGAGAATCACTTTTTTCTATCATTATTAGTGGATTATTTTAAGAAAATCCAATGTGACATCATCTTTTTTATTGAATCCGCAATCATTCATTTCGTTTTTTGTTTATTTGTTTTCGATTTCCAAACACCAGCATGATGAGGACATTGTTATTGAGGCCCGGAGCCGAAGAATTGAATTATGAGATTAGGGGCATTGTCAAAAAAGCCCGTCAGGTAGAAGCTTTGGGTTATGAGATCACATGGGAAAACATCGGTGATCCAATCCAAAAACACAATATCGTTCCCTCTTGGATGAAAGAAATAGTGTCTGACCTTGTAAGCCAAGACAGCACTTATGGCTACGCAGATTCCAAAGGTGTTCTAGAAACGAGAAAGTTTTTGGCAGGATTAAACAACCAAAAAGGAGGATCTCAGATCACAGCTGAAGATATTTTATTTTTTAACGGACTCGGGGATGCCATCGCCAAAGTCTATCAGTTCCTGACGCCGACCGCCAGGATCATCGGGCCTTCACCAGCCTACAGCACACATAGTTCGGCGGAAGCAGCGCATGCCAATACAGCACCCATTACGTATACTTTGGATCCCAATAACCAATGGCTTCCGGACATGGAGGACCTTTATAACAAGGTCAAATATAATCCTTCCATCGTTGGGATTTTGATTATCAATCCTGACAATCCTACAGGAATGGTTTATCCTAAGGAGGTTTTGGAAGGTTTTGTCAAAATTGCCAAGGAATTCAAATTGCTGTTGATTGCAGATGAAATCTATCAGAATATCACCTACAATGGCGTGAAAGCCGTAGCACTCTCGGAAGTAATCGGTGATCTGCCGGGTATTTCTTTGAAAGGGATTTCGAAGGAATTTCCTTGGCCGGGTTCGAGATGTGGTTGGATGGAATTTTACAATAGGAATGCATCCAAAGAATTCGCAAAGTTTTGCCAGACTTTGGAAAATGCAAAAATGATAGAGGTGTGTTCGACAATACTTCCACAGTTATCCATTCCAAAAATCATGAGTCATCCTGCATATGTGGAATACAGGCAGGAAGCGAATGAGAAAATAGGGAGAAGAAGCAGAATTATGGAAGAGATATTGGGGAAAATTCCCGGAATCAAATTCAATCCGACAAAAGGAGCATTTTATAATACTGTGGTATTTGATGAGACTTTTTTGGACGAAAAGCAGTTTTTGCCTATCAATAATCCAAAGCTACAGGACTTGTTGGACGGCTGGCTAAAGGAGGAAAATATGCCTTTGGATAAGCGATTTGTATACTATCTTTTGGCATCTGCCAATATCTGTGTGGTTCCTATCAGTTCGTTTTGTTCTGATCTGAGAGGTTTTAGAGTAACTCTATTGGAAGAAGATGAATCTGTTTTTCGTCAGACTTTCGAAAGATTGGGGGAAGCCATCCGCTTTTACCTCAATTCTTCCAAAAAAGAATTGGTTTAAATACTCAATGTGCAAGAGCTACCTTTATCTCCCAGACCTCTAGTAACTCATGTTTTCACACTTCCAGAATAAAATCCATCATATCTAATATCTATCAATATCAATTTTTTAAGGCCTCCACATACTTCTGAAGAAGGCTTTTCTCAATTCCTCAGGGTTTTCACTGCTTGCCGTTCCTTCGTGTTCACGGACTTTGAGTGGCTTGGAGTTTTCCAATTTTTCCTCCTCCAATTCGATGGGATTTTTGAGGAGCGAATTTAGATCGGGCTGACCGGCGTCAATCCAGGCCGTGTACCAAAAATCAGAGATCATTTTAACTGACCGGCGCATTTGCCTTTCTACCTGCCCTGAAAGCATGTTGTTGTAAGCGATAGTGAAATCCCTTGAATAGACTTTGGTGCTGATGCCGCCTCTTTCGTCGTAGCTGTATTTTTTGTCCTCCGAAAAACTTTGGGTAAGACTTTTCTCAAAATTCAATACAGAATCCAAAGCCAGATGCGCCACGATAATTGCGTCCCAAGATTCAAGTTGTGGTTTTTCCAAGTATTCAGCTTTTCCCACAAAAAAATCAAAATCATCTGAGAGCAACTCTGGAACCCTGCTTTCCCAAAATGCATGGATTCCATATTGGTTGGTCAGTTGGCCATTATAGTTTTTGGTAGTATGCAAAGGGACATTGATGTCCGCAATGTAGTGGCCAAGATCGGCTGAGAGCCTCAGAATGGCTTTGATATCTTTTCTTTTGAAAGCCTCTGTCAGTTGGATTTTGGTATGGTAGGCATTCCACGGTCCGATCCCATGGGCACGCAACTCTTCTTCCGTAAATATCTCCAAAGCTTGATTCCAATACCTTGGAAGGGTATATACGGCACTGTCCCCGTAAGCGTCAGCATCCAAAAAGTGTTTTTCTGCTTCCCCATTGACTGCATATCGCCTTCTGTCAGGATTGATTGCATTTTCGGTGATGAAATCTATGTTGCTTTTGAAAAATCCCATCATTTCTGGGGGAAGGCCGAAAACAGCAAGTCTATTGATTCTTCGATGGGCAAAGAACCCCCAAGCCCCAAGATCAGGGATGGAAAAAATGAAAATCAAGCTCAGGATCAAAAATTTACGCATTCCTAAAAATAATCATAATTTCCATTTCTGTAAAATGAAATTGTGTTACCTTTGCAATCTAACGGCGGAATCTGAAAAATCTATCAGATTTCTGGACTTTACGAGGTTTAGTTCGGAAATCCTTTTGTGTTTCAAAATTAATCAATTACATTTGCACTCCGTTTAGGGTAGGGTGTATTAACAGAAATTAAGTAAAATAAGGATATGGCAAATCACAAATCGGCATTAAAAAGAATCCGTGCAAACGAAGCCAAGCGTTTGAGAAACAGATATCAGCACAAGACAACAAGAACTTTCATCAAGAGATTGAAAGCTGTGACTGACAAAGTGGAAGCGCAAGAGCTTTTGAAAACAGTTACCTCTATGATCGATAAACTTGCAAAAAAGAATATCATTCATAAAAACAACGCTGCCAACAGAAAGTCAAAATTGACTAAGTTTGTCAACGCACTAGCCTAACAAAGAAATTTTATTATCAGAATAGCCTTGGTGATTCCACCAAGGCTATTTTTGTTTCCATGTTTTTTTGAAGAAAAAATTAAACGTTTAATATGCCCCTTGGAAGCCACTCGGACTTTCATTGTTTTTTGGCATTATGTATTTTTAAAAACAGGATAATTTTCCAACTAAGGAAAAATTTCTTTTTAAAATCTGTTTATGAAAGACTATCAATATTCCATAAAAATTTCTGCTTTGGCTGAAGAGGACAGACCGAGAGAAAAACTTCTCCTCAAAGGCAAATCAGCACTTTCAGATGCGGAATTGATCGCGATCCTCATCGGTTCGGGTACCAGGTCATTTAGTGCAGTGGACCTTTCCAAACATATTCTTTCTTCAGTCAACAATGACTTGGGCGAGCTTGCCAAGATGAGTATTTCCGATCTCAAGAAATTTAAGGGAATAGGTGAAGCCAAAGCTATTTCCATCGTCAGTGCATTGGAATTGGGTAGAAGACGAAAACAGATCAGCGATCAGCCTAAAAAAATAAAAATAAACGGTTCCAAAGATGTCTTTAACCTGATGGGGCGTGAGCTCATGGACGAAAAAGTCGAGCACTTTTACGTATTGCTGCTCAATAGGAGCAACCATTTGATCAAGAAACAATTGATAAGTTCCGGTGGCACAAACGGTACCGTGGCAGATCCCAAAATCATATTCAAATATGCTTTGGATTCATTGGCATGTTCGATTGTACTGGTACATAATCATCCGTCGGGGAACCTGAGACCATCAGAACAAGACAGGGTTTTGACAGGTAAACTCAAGCATGTGGGTGAAAATCTCGAAGTACAGGTGATTGACCATGTGATTTTCACTGATGTTGCCTATTTTAGCTTCGCCGATGAAGGCATTTTGTAGTTTATGAAATCAAAAAATATTTTAATTATTGGCGTATTGACTGTTGTCGCACTTGCTGTAATCTATACCATGACCGGAACGGAAAGTCCCGAGGTGTATTTGGAGAAAATAGAAAAAGAACGCGATAGGCAATACAAATTTATCAAGTTCAATATTGATTCGCCTTTGACTGAAGAGCAGAAAAAGGACTTCAAAGAACTTGATTTTTATACCATTGATCCAAGCTATAAGGTAAGGGCAAAAATGGTGGAATTGGAAGAAAAAAAGATGGTCGAGCTTCCTATGACAGACGGATCGGTGGAGAAGTACCTCAAACATTCCTTTGCCGAATTTGACTTAAATGGCAAACCACAAAAATTGCTTTTGCTCCAGTCCATGAAAGAAGCGGACAAGCGCAACTTTTTTCTTGCCTTTGCTGACGAAACAAGTGGAGAAGAAACCTATGGAGGTGGAAGATATATCAATCTCCGCCAAGATGGAAAAAACAGCATTACCATTGACTTCAATTTGGCCTACAACCCATATTGTGCCTATAATCCGGATTTTGCCTGTCCACTACCTCCCAAGGAAAATATTATGCAAATCCCGATTCCCGTAGGTGAAAAAGATTATAAGAAGGAGTGAAGTATAATTAGATGTAAAGGATAAAGTCAATTTCCCCATCAGGCTTTGTTCATTTATCATTTGACATTTTTCATTCATTACCTTCCCACCTCCACCAATTCTCTTAAATTTGTGCCTTGTTCTGAAATAACCGTGCATTCATGAAAATTTCCATCAATAGATTAAAGGATTTTATTGCTTTAGACCATTCACCCAAAGAAATCGCATCGCTCTTGACAGGATCAGGGTTGGAGGTGGAAGGAATCGGGCGTTTTGAATCCATCCGGGGAGGATTGGAAGGTGTGGTGATCGGTGAAGTATTGACCTGCGAGAGACATCCTAATGCAGACAAACTGAGTGTAACCACGGTTGACGTAGGAGGAGAGATTGTCCCCATTGTTTGCGGAGCTCCCAATGTTGCCAAAGGACAGAAAGTAGTGGTGGCTAAGGAAGGTTCAGTATTGTATCCTGTGTCAGGTGAACCTTTGGAAATCAAAAAAGCAAAAATCCGTGGGGAAGTTTCCCAAGGAATGATCTGTGCGGAAGATGAGATCGGCATCGGTCACAGCCATGCCGGAATTATGGTGTTGGACACGGATTTGCCAAACGGAACCCCTGCTTCACAATATTTCGAAGTAGTCAGTGACCATGTTTTGGAAATTGGGCTGACTCCCAACAGAGCAGATGCAGCCTCCCATCTAGGTGTGGCGAGAGATTTGAAAGCTTTGTTAAAAAGAGAAATCTGCCTTCCTTCTGTCGATCAATTCAAAATTGACAATAACAAAAGGTCAATTCCTGTGGAAGTAGAAAGCGCCATAGATTGCCCCAGATATTCCGGATTGACGATTTCCAATATCCAAGTGGGACCTTCTCCCAATTGGCTTCAAAATTACCTCAGGGCTTTGGACCTCGAGCCGATCAATAATATCGTAGATATTACCAACTTTATTCTTCATGATTTGGGTCAGCCGCTTCACGCTTTTGACGCAGATAGAATTGAAGGTGGAAAAATCATTGTAAAAAAATTACCGAAAGAGACTTCTTTTGTCACCTTGGATGACAAGGAAAGAAAGCTTTCCGGCGAAGAACTGATGATCTGTGATCAAAAGGGAGGCCTTTGCATCGCCGGGGTTTTTGGAGGAAAAGGATCGGGTGTATCTGATTCTACTACCACTATTTTCTTGGAGTCCGCGTATTTCTCTCCTGATATTATCCGCAAAGGAAGTCAGTTTCATGGGTTGAAGACAGA
This sequence comes from Aquiflexum gelatinilyticum, assembly GCF_024741135.1. Lineage (GTDB taxonomy): Bacteria > Bacteroidota > Bacteroidia > Cytophagales > Cyclobacteriaceae > Cognataquiflexum > Cognataquiflexum gelatinilyticum. Next base: position 77,356 of record NZ_JANSUY010000011.1, on the reverse strand, counting down.
CGCTTCTTTCCGTTTTGAAAGAGGGACAGATCCGAATATGCCTGTGTATGCGTTGAAGAGAGCAGCAATGCTCATCAAAGAAATAGCCGGAGGAGAAATCTCTTCGGATATCATAGACCTTTATCCACATCCTGTTTCTGATCTTTCTATTGAAGTGACTTATGCCAATATCAGGAGATTGATAGGAAAAGAACTCGCTAAGGAAGAGATCAAAACCACTTTGGAAAATCTTGATATCAAGTTACTTTCAGAATCGGAGACCGGATTCACAGTTTCGGTAAAGCCGTACAGGGTAGATGTGACGAGAGAAGCGGATGTCATCGAAGAGATCTTGCGAATCCATGGATTTGACAATGTTCCTTTGTCCGAGAATCTGAAAGCGGATTACCTTGCCGAACATCCTGCAAAGGACCTGAACAAGCTGCAATATAGGCTCAGCGAAATTTTATCCGGATTGGGCTATTTTGAGATCATCACCAATTCGCTGACCAAACCTATTTACGCTGAAAAATCCGGCTTTTTGGAAGTAAACAAAAATGTTGAAATCCTAAACAAACTCAGTGAGGATCTAGGTGTGATGAGACAATCTTTGTTGTTTTCCGGATTGGAAGTGATGTCACATAATATCAACCGCAGACAGAAAGACCTGAAATTATTTGAATTCGGCACTGTTTATTTCAAAGAAGAATCAGGTTATCGTGAAGAAAAGAGATTGGCGATATTCCTGACCGGAGACAGGGCAGCTGAAAGTTGGCTGGCACCTTCCAAACCAGTGTCCTTCCCAGATATTTATGCTGTTGTTGAATTGATTTTGGAGAAAATGGGGATTGACAATACCGAGGTCAAGATCATTCATTCCGCACCTTTTGAATATGGGCTACAAATCGATTTGGGCACCAAGGAATTGGGGAAAATCGGTTTGGTAACAGAAGGTTTGGGGAAATTGGCTGAAGTGAAGCAAGAGGTTTTTTTTGCGGACCTGAATTGGGACTTGATAACAAAAAAATCAAAAGGCTTGAAAAAGTACTCTGAAATTTCCAAATTCCCGGAAGTTAGAAGAGACCTGTCTTTGGTAATTGATAAGAAAGTCACTTTTGACCAGATCAAAAAAGTAGCCAACAAAGCTGGAGGAAATCTTTTGCAGAAAGTGGGAGTCTTTGATGTCTATCAGGGAGATAAAATCGAGTCAGGGAAAAAAGCCTATGCCTTGAGTTTTTACCTTCAGGACAATGAACAGACCCTTACAGACAAAGTGATTGACAAAGCCATGTCCCGACTTATTGAAAGTTTTGAAAAAGAAGTGGGGGCACTTATCAGAAAATAAAACATGATTCACGAAGAACTTCAACGCACCGAAAAGCTGGCCTCACAGGTCAGCCGAAAGCTTCAGCAGCTCGAACAGGATAACCAATCCCTTAGGGAAGAGCTTTTTTCACTTCGGACAAAACTGGAAGAAAAGGAGCAAGTGTTGGAGGATTTTAAAAATCAAATTAAAATAGCTAAACTTGTAAACAGCATACCGGTAGAGGAAATGGAATCTGCTGAATTGAGAGAAAAAATCAATAGTTACATAAAGGAAATCGATACAATAATTGCCTATTTGTCTGAGTGATATGGAGACACTTTCTATAAGGTTGAAAATCGGGGATCGAGAATATCCCATGAAGGTGAAGACGGAAGATGAAGCCAAAATCAGACATGCAGGCAGATTGATTAATGATAAGATCAAAAGATACAGGGAAGAATTTGGGTTGGATGACCGTCAAGACTTATTAGCGATGGTAGCTTTTGATTCCATGGTAGAATCCTTGGAACAAAACATGATCAATACAGATGATACTGAAATAATAAAGTCCAGTATAGAAAAGATCAACGAGCAATTGAGTTCCCTTTTGTAATTATATTTCACTCTCATTTTTGAAGAAATTTTCTTTTTCCGGTAGGTAATATATATCTATCCAAAATACCTATGGAATCATCACTATACATCATTATTGCAGGCATATTGGGCCTGGGTCTTGGCGCAGTCGCTGCCGGTCTTTTCGTAAAAAACAACAGTAAAAAGCTGGAAGAGCAAGCAAAGGAAAAAGCCAAAAGCCTAATCCGTGAGGCGGAAATCAATGCCGAAGCCATTAAGAAAGAGCGGATGTTAGAGGCGAAGGAAAAGTACCTGAAATTGAAATCGGAGTTTGAGGAAGATGCCAACAAGAAAAAAGCCATCATCATCACCAACGAAAACAAGATTAAGCAAAGGGAGCAGGTCTTAGCCAAAGAATTGGAACAAATCAAAAGAAAAGAGGCGGAGCTTGACAGCAAAAAAGAAAATCTTTCTGCGCAGCTTCACTCTGTTCAGGTGAAAAAGGATGAGCTTGATAGGGTCACCAGTCAACGAATCTCAGACCTTGAAAAAGTTGCCGGCCTTACCCGCGATGAAGCAAAAGATCAATTGGTCGAAATGCTCAAGGACGAGGCCAATACAAAGGCTTCTTCTCATATCAAAGACATCCTGGACCAAGCCAAATTGACTGCTACCAAGCAAGCCAAAAAAATCGTTCTAGACACCATCCAAAGAACAGCCACAGAGCATGCGATCGAAAATTGCGTCTCTGTATTCAACATTGAATCTGACGACGTCAAAGGTAAAATCATTGGCAGGGAAGGTAGAAACATCCGTGCTTTGGAAGCGGCAACCGGTGTGGAAATCATTGTAGACGATACGCCTGAGGCAATCATCATCTCTGGCTTTGATCCTGTAAGAAGGGAAGTGGCCAGACTTTCTCTACACAGACTGGTACAGGATGGTAGGATCCACCCTGCAAGGATTGAGGAAGTTGTCGCCAAGACAGAGAAAAACATCGAGGAAGAAATCGTTGAGATAGGCGAAAGAACCTGTATCGATCTTGGAATCCATGGCCTTCATCCCGAGCTGATCAGAATGGTCGGAAGGATGAGATTCCGTTCTTCCTATGGACAGAACTTATTGCAGCACTCAAGAGAAGTGGCCAAGCTGTGTGCAACCATGGCTGCCGAAATGGGATTGAATGCCAAGCTTGCAAAAAGAGCAGGTCTGCTTCATGATATCGGAAAAGTATATCCTGAAGAAGCAGAACTTCCTCATGCCATCCTAGGTATGGAGCTTGCTAAAAAATACAAGGAGCATCCTGAAGTCATCAATGCAATCGGTGCCCACCATGACGAGATTGAGATGACCTCGATGATCTCTCCAATAGTGCAGGCCTCTGATGCGATCTCTGGTTCCAGACCTGGAGCAAGAAGGGAAATCATGGACAGCTACATCAAGCGTCTGAAGGAATTGGAAGAACTTGCATTGGCTTTTGATGGGGTCAACAAATGCTTTGCCATGCAGGCCGGACGTGAACTCCGTGTTTTGGTGGATGCAGACAACGTGGACGATCAGACAGCAAGCAAGCTTTCCTTTGACATTTCCCAGAAAATAGAAAAAGAAATGCAATATCCCGGTCAGATCAAAATCACGGTTATCCGTGAAATGAGGGCTGTGAACTACGCGAAATAAATTCAGCATTCAATAGAAGTAAGAAAACCGAAGTTCATTGAGTTGAACTTCGGTTTTCTTTTTATATTTTTATAGGGAAGCGTAAGTTCAATTTCACCCACCCACATGCGATACAGTCTGTTTTTTTACCTTTTCCAAAAAGCCAAAATCCAGCTTGGAATACTTAGGTTGACTAAGGAAGATATTGATATTTTGGAAAGTCATTTTCCCTATTATCGCCAACTTAATCCAAAACATAAACTAGACTTTGAGAAACGGCTTGTTTATATTCTGGCAATTAAAAAATTTGTTCCAAGAGGAGTAAAAATGGTAACCCGGGAAATGGAACTGCTCATCAGTGCCACGGCAGTGATGATTTCTTTTGGTTTTCAGGATGTCACTTTGAAGCATTTCAAAAAGATTCTTGTTTACAATGACAATTATTATTCCACCATCAACAAGCAATACCATCAGGGAGAAGTCAATCCGAGGCTTGGAATCATTGTGATTTCTTGGAAAAATTTTGTGAGGGGAATGGAAAATGAATCAGATGGAGTCAACCTAGGAATCCATGAAATGGCACATGCACTGAAGCTAGAAAATCAAATCCATTACAACGGGCAGAGTAATTTCTTTAACCCCAAGAGATGGATGGATTTTTCGGTTTTAGCCAAAAATGAAATCCAGAGAATTATGGACGGGGAAGACTCGATATTTAGGAATTCGGCGGCAAACAATCCCCATGAGTTTTTTGCAGTGGCGTTGGAATCGTTTTTTGAAAATCCCCAAAGGCTAAAGGATTATGACAACGGCCTGTACCAATCTTTGGTCTTTTTATTGAAGCAAGATCCGATCGTTTTGAGTAATGGAAGATCGTGATTCAATGAAAAGAACTATTTTCACTCAAATTCAATTATTTGTATATTGTTGAAAACTTATCAAATTATGGGAAAAATTATCATTGAAGTAGATAAAAAAACTGCTGAAAAATGGGATGGAATTTCCTTAGAACAGAAAAAATTACTTGCAAAAAAAATTGATCAATTGCTTCAGGCAAGCCTAAAAAAAGGGAATAATGATTTTTGGTTATTTGTTGATGAAATTCGAAATGAAGCTAAAGCAAATGGATTAACTGAGGCAGAGCTTAATGAAATTATGAATGAAGGCTGATTTCAGATTTGTGGTGGATACCAATGTTTTGGTAAGTGTGATTTTATCTCCATCCAATACAAGTCGATTAGCAGTTGAAAAAGCAACCAATCATGGAGTACTTATTTTTAGCAATGAAACCATTGCAGAGCTTTTTGAAGTCCTTCAGAGAGAGAAATTTGATAAATATGTTTTAAAAGAAAAGAGGGTGAAATTCGGTGAAAGGTTAATTGCAATGTCCTCCTTAATCCCTGTTTCCAGTGTCTTGAAATTAAGCAGAGACCCAAAAGATGATATGTTTTTGAATTTGGCTGTTGATGGACATGCAGACTATCTCATATCAGGAGATCCTGATTTATTGGTTTTGAATCCCTTCCAAAATATTAAAATCATAAGGCCTATTGATTTTCTTTCAGAAGATTTGTAAAAAACTAAATGATTCTCGTTGAGATATTTACAAACGGTATTGCCCCTTTTCCTGAATTTATTCTAATTCGCTTGATTAAATCCCATCAAAAATGAAACTGAATCTGACCTTCCTTCTTGTATTTTCCCTGATAATTGGTAACCACGTCTTTGCACAGACTATCCAACCCAAATACCAAAAAGAAGTACAGGAACTGGCCAAGAAACCTGCCATACAAAAGGCATTTGATTACATCATCGAGATCGATGCGGTGACCATTCAGGATATGATTACACTCACAGAAATCCCGACGCCGACTTTCCACGAAAAGGAGAAAGGTATTGTCTATGCAGATATGCTGCGCAAAGCCGGGGCCGACTCCGTTTGGACAGATGAGGTAGGTAATGTAATTGCGCTGCGAAAAGGAACCAAATCGGACAAGACTATCGTGGTTGACGCGCATTTGGATACGGTTTTTCCCTTTGGCACTGATGTGAAAGTCAAACAAAGAGGCGATACCTTATTTGCTCCGGGAATCACGGATGCCAACAGGGCATTGGCGGTAGTGGTAGCTTTGGTCAAAACGATGAGCAGTCAAAACATCAGGACCGAAAGCGATATTTGGTTTACAGGTTCTGTTGGCGAAGAAGGTCTCGGAGACCTTAAAGGTATGAAGCATCTTTTTCGCGAAGGTGGGCAACCTATCGCTTCTTTTATTGCCATTGACGGTGGAGGATTGGAAGATATTGTCAATGGTGGAATTGGTTCGCTCCGTTACAGGGTAACTTTCAAAGGTCCTGGAGGACATTCTTATGGCGCTTTTGGGATCGGGAATCCACACAATGCACTCGCACAGGCAGTTGCTTCCTTTGTGCCAAAAGCCGATGAATTTACCAAAGAGGGTTTGAAAACCACCTACAGCATTTCGGTTTTGGGTGGGGGAACTTCGGTCAATTCCATTCCCTTTGAATCGTGGATGCTCGTGGACATGCGCTCCGAAAGTCAGGATAAGCTGAAGGGGATCAACCAAATATTCTTGGAATCCATGCAGGAAGGTTTGGCCAAGGAAAACAAAATCATCCGTAGAGGCGAAGCCCTGACTGTCGACATCGAAAAAGTGGGAGACCGTCCAAGTGGAATCGCATCACCTGAATCGACTTTGATCCAACAGACCATGGCCATCGCCGATTACCTGACAGGAGGAAAAAAACCTGAGCTGAGTTCAAGCTCTACCAACAGCAATGTGGCATTTTCCAAAGGAATTCCGGCAGTGACCATCGGCCGTGGGGGCATCGGATATGGTGCCCATAGCCTAGGAGAGTATTTCATCAACAAAGATGGCCACTTGGCTATTCAGCAGGCTTTGTTGCTTGTGTTGATGCAGGGAGGATGGAAGTAGGGTAAACTTAGGCCATTTTTCATATGTCGATAATCAGCAATGCACAAAATTCATTTTCATTTTTCTTTGTAGAAATTACTTCTTCTCCGTCACGCAATTTATAAAAACTAAGTCTGTCACTGATAAAATGCTTGTCATCTTCTTCGTCAAGATTGTTTTCTATAGCCCAAAGTCGTCCAAGTTTAGGTGTCTGAAATGAATACCAAAACCTAATACCTTTAATTTTTTCCTTTTGAAATTTGTCTGCAAGTAAAATCAAAGTTTTTATACCAAGCATAAAGGCTTTTTTATTGTCAGAAGTTTCTATAAGCCATTCAACGTGAAAGTGATTTTCGCTATCTTCAATTATGGATTGATTTTCCCATTCCTGCGTTGCTTGGTGAAGTTTGTCAAATGATTTTAAAGTTACACCAAGGTCTGTGATTAATATTTTGTCGGCTAGAATTTCTTGAACTTCTGTCGGTAAGTCTACCGAAAATGAAAAGTCGTCTGACAGATTGTATTCTATCAGTAGTTGCTTAAATATTTCGTTGTATACTGACTTCATAGGCCTAAAGCTAATAATTCTATTTTCTCTCCACCTCTCTCAAATTCTCCAATTTCTTATTTCTCAAAAATCCATTGATGTCTTCAAAATGTTCCTTCACCCGTTTGTTTCCAAATTCAAACACTTTTGTTACCAAGCCATCCAAGAAATCCCGATCGTGGGATACGATGATCAAAGTGCCGTCAAAAGCCTTCAATGCATCTTTGATGATGTCTTTGGTTTTCATATCCAGGTGATTAGTAGGTTCATCGAGGATCAGGAGGTTGACCGGTTCAAGAAGCAATTTGATCATCGCCAACCTCGTCTTTTCCCCACCGGATAGGACCTTTACTTTTTTGTTGATGTCGTCTCCCTTGAACATAAAAGCACCCAACAAATCCTTGATTTTGCCTCGGATTTCTCCCACAGCGATGTTATCTATGGTTTCAAATATGGTGAGACTTTCATCCAATAAAGAAGCCTGATTCTGGGCAAAGTAGCCGATCATGGCATTGTGGCCCAATTCACATTTGCCCTGAAAATCAATTTCTCCCATGATGGCCTTGATCATGGTGGATTTTCCTTCACCGTTTTTGCCTACAAAAGAGACTTTCTGACCTTGTTCGATGATCATGCTCGCATCCTTGAACACAACATGGTCACCATAGGATTTGGTAAGTTCTTCAACGATTACAGGATATTTTCCTGATCTGGGAGAAGGCGGGAAGCGCAACTTCAAGGCTGAGGTATCTACTTCGTCCACCTCAATAATTTCCATTTTTTCCAGCATTTTCACCCTTGACTGTACCTGAAGTGTTTTGGAATAGGTGCCCTTGAAGCGGTCGATGAATTCCTGAATATCGGCAATGGTCCGCTGCTGCTCTTCGAAATGCTTCTGTTGCTGCTCGCGGCGCTCCTTCCTAAGTACTAGGTAATGGCTGTATTTTGCTTTGTAGTCATAGATCCGGCCCATTGTTACTTCAATAGTCCTGGTGGTGATGTTGTCCACAAATGCCCGGTCGTGGGAGATGACCACTACGGCTTTTGCTTTTTGGGTCAAAAATTCCTCCAACCATTGGATGGATTCTATGTCAAGGTGGTTGGTAGGTTCATCTAAAAGGATCAAATCAGGTTTTTGCAAAAGTATCTTGGCAAGTTCGATCCTCATCCTCCATCCACCCGAAAACTCAGATGTCGATCTTTTGAAATCTTTTCTTTCAAATCCCAATCCCAAAAGTACTTTTTCTACTTCTGCTTCGTAGTTGACTTCCTCGATGGCGTAAAACTTTTCACTGAGTTCGGAAACCTGCTCGATGATTTTGTAGTAATCTTCGGAGTCATAGTCAGTACGAACAGTTAGTTCTTCATTGAGCCTTTCGATCTCGGTTTTCATGTCGAGGTAGGAAGCAAAAGCCTTGGATGTTTCCTCAAAAACCGTACAGTCATCTGCTGTCAACAAATGCTGCGGCAGGTAAGCGATCACCGCACCTTTTGGAGCGGAAACGCCCCCTGAGGAAGGCTTGGTCCCGCCGGCGATGATTTTGAGCATGGTGGATTTGCCGGCGCCGTTTTTGCCCATCAGGGCTATTTTGTCGTTTTCGTTGATGGAAAATGACACATCACTGAAGAGCGCTTTGCCGCCATGAATGACGGAGATATTGTCTACTGAAATCATGGATTCTAAAATTGAAGCCGCAAAGGTAAGAAATCGAAAGAACTTGTACGCTGTGGCGGATTGGAAGATCGGAAAATTTTGAAATTGGGGATGGGGTTTCAAAGTTATTAAGGTAACAAGGTTGAAAAGTTTCTACCTCAATTACCAATATCATTTTTAATTATGCCTTTTTAAACCAACTTATCAAACTCAGTTTTTAATTCCAAACAACACCAATTCATTTTTTTTGAGCCAGATGAACAATAAAAAGCCTCCAAAATCAAAACTTGACTTTGGAGGCTGGTATTTAAGTTTGCAGCTTTTCAGCTTACTTTTTCAGGAACTTGAATGTCTGGAGGTACCCGTTGGTATTTACCATTAGGACAAACATTCCCGGTTTCAACCTTAAATCTGAAATATCAAGCATCAGTGTACCATCTTCTGATTTAAGCTCCTGATTAAATAAGCGGACTCCTTTCAGGTCGTAAATACTGACTTCTAGATGCTCTTCTACTTGTCCCGAAAGCTCAAGATTGATAATCTCCGCAACAGGATTTGGATACATTCTGGTAATCCTTGGGATATCTCTTGCCTGAACTTCTTTCTCCATCACATCGGCATTCTCTTCAGGATTATCGGATTCGTCTGATTCTGCATTTGTTCCATCCATTCTGAATGCATCCGAAGTAATGGAGAATTTAATTGTCCTGGTTGAGCCCATAGTCCCTCTTCTATTGGATTGGGAATAAGGTGTAGCTTCTAGCGTATAGTTACCAACAGGCAGATTCCTTCCATTATAATTACCGTTTTTATCTCCAAAGAGCGCATATGGTGCCACATTTTCAGTTATTGTACGGTTTATTGGGCCGGAGATCCTGAGGAAAACACTTCCTACTACTGAAGGATTGGTGTTCGCCCTGATGTTCAGACTCAGTCCCTGAATCTGGCTTTGGCTGATCTGAAGACCGTCTGTCAAGGTTAAAATATCTGTATCCGTGCCTGCATTGATCAGGGTAAAGCTTCCAATACTTAGAGGAGAAGCATTGGTGACTGTCACCTCCGTAATGTCAAAGAAATTGCCATCCTGTGTCGTTGCAGTAATTATTGCCTCTCCTGGGCTTATTGCACTTACAAGCCCGGATGTACTTACGGTTGCCACTTCTTGGTCGGAAGTGGACCATACCACCGTCTTGTTGATTGCATTGGAAGGCAATACTGTTGCAGTCACTTGAAGGGTACTTCCAACAGCAATCGATGCAGTTGAAGGTGTGGTTGTTATTCCGGTCACTGAGACAGTTTCAGGAACAATGGAGAACTGAATAGTAGTGGTTGCGCCAACAGTTCCTCTTCTGTTGGTTTGCGTATAGGGAGTTGCCGTTAGGGTATAATTACCGGCAGGCAGTGAACGTCCGTTATAATCTCCGTTTTTATCCCCGAACAGCGCATATGGTGCCACATTTTCGGTTATCGTTCGGTTCACTGGTCCAGATAGGGTGATGAATACACTTCCTACCACCGATGGATTGGTGTTCGCCCTGATATTCAGACTCAGACCCTGAACTTGGTTCTGACTGACCTGAAGACCGTCGGTCAAGGTCAAAATATCTGTATTGGTGCCTGCATTGATCAAGGTGAAACTGATCATGTCATTATCGGGATCCACACAATCCGCTACACCATTATTATTGGCATCAGGGAAGCCTTCGTCTGTCTGCAAGTTGCAATTGTTATCGATACCATCGCATGCTTCGGATGCTCCAGGGTTGATGGCTGAATTGTCATCATTGCAGTCTCCTGTTGTAGCGGTTAGTTCACTTGAGAGTTTGTAGCCTTGAGGGCGTGTACACTGCGTCAAGGTGTTTCCGTTACTATAGCCATCATTATCTGTATCTTGATACCAGGTGCGCGATACCGTTATCGCAGCATTGGTATCATCACAATCGGTACCAAGTGTGGTGGCTTTATACCCGTTAGGTATTTCTTCTCCATAACATATTACCGCCTGACCATTATCATAACCATCATTGTCTGTGTCAATGAAGAAAGTTCCGTTACGATACTTTGTGGCATCGTTTGGTGCACAGTCATCTTCATCAGCTACTCCATCTTCATCTGTATCCGGCAATGCACATACATCGCTTGTAGCCAAGTTGCAGTCATCATCTTTTCCGTTGCCGCAGACTTCAGTTGCACCAGGGTTGATAGTTGCATCACTGTCATTACAATCTCCGTTTGTAGCAATTAAATCACTTTCTAGTCTGTAACCCAAAGGCTGCAAACATTGTGTAACGGTGGTACCTTCGCTGTAACCGTCATTGTCTGCATCTTGATACCAGGTGCGCGATACCGTTATCGCAGCATTGGTATCATCACAATCGGTACCAAGTGTGGTGGCTTTATACCCGTTAGGTATTTCTTCTCCATAACATATTACCGCCTGACCATTATCATAACCATCATTGTCTGTGTCAATGAAGAAAGTTCCGTTACGATACTTTGTGGCATCGTTTGGTGCACAGTCATCTTCATCAGCTACTCCATCTTCATCTGTATCCGGCAATGCACATACATCGCTTGTAGCCAAGTTGCAGTCATCATCTTTTCCGTTGCCGCAGACTTCAGTTGCACCAGGGTTGATAGTTGCATCACTGTCATTACAATCTCCGTTTGTAGCAATTAAATCACTTTCTAGTCTGTAACCCAAAGGCTGCAAACATTGTGTAACGGTGGTACCTTCGCTGTAACCGTCATTGTCTGCATCTTGATACCAGGTGCGTGATACCGTTATCGCAGCATTGGTATCATCACAATCGGTACCAAGTGTGGTGGCTTTATACCCGTTAGGTATTTCTTCGCCATAACATATTACCGCCTGACCGTTATCATAACCATCATTGTCTGTATCAATGAAGAAAGTTCCGTTACGATACTTTGTGGCATCGTTTGGTGCACAGTCATCTTCATCAGCTACCCCATCTTCATCTGTATCCGGCAATGCACATACATCGCTTGTAGCCAAGTTGCAGTCATCATCTTTTCCGTTGCCGCAGACTTCGGTTGCACCCGGCATGATAGTTGCATCACTATCATTGCAATCTCCGCTTGTACCTATTAAATCACTTTCTAGTCTGTAACCCAAAGGCTGTAAGCATTGTGTAACGGTGGTACCTTCGCTGTAACCGTCATTGTCTGCATCTTTATACCATTTAGTTACAGGATTGATTTCATTATCCAGATCATTACAATCAGTAGCGAAATTGGTTAATTCGGATTGAAGCTTATAATTTTCCGGCCTAGAACACTGCCTTAGGGTTTGACCATTTGTATAACCATCCCCATCTTGGTCTTTAAACCATAAGGTATTTGGATTGATTGATTCATCGTTATCATTACAATCTCCAACGGTTGATGTCAACTCTCTCAGAAGCTTATAATTTTCAGGGCGTGCACATTGTACAATAAAATTACCATTACTATAGTTGTCATTATCTAGGTCTGGATACCACCTTGTATTGGGATTTATAGCAGCATCCGCATCATTACAATCACCGCCTGGAACCACATTTCCTGCGCTTTTATACCCTGATGGCTGGAAGCAACTTTGCTGACTGGTACCATCACTGAATCCATCATTGTCGGCATCTTTATACCATAATGTACCTGGACTAACCGAGGCCTCAGTATCATCACAATCCACCGTTAAACCTGTTAATTCAGAAGCAAGTTTGCCTAATGTAAAGGTTGTTGAAAATACGCCGCCGTAAAAAAACTGAGGTCTGCTACAACCGGTTAGTGTCCTGTTACTTGGAAATCCATCACCGTCCCTATCTTCATACCAAACTGTGTTCGGATTAATATCTGCCCTACTGTCATCACAATCAGTATTGTTGGTCACATAATTCTCAGGTGCTAAACAGGCTTGTAGGCTAACAGAAGGGTTACCAAAACCATCTCCGTCTGAATCGAGGTAGAATGTAGAAGTTGACCCTTCATCAATCTGTCCATTACAATTGTTGTCTATACCATCGCATGCCTCGCTTGCACCGGGGTTGATGTTTGAATTGTTTTCATCGCAATCGCCGTTTGTCGCCGTCAATGCACTTGCAAGTCTGAAATTCGTTGGCTGCGCGCACTGTATTTGAGTGGTGCCATCGCTGTAACCATCATTATCTGCATCCTTGTACCAAACAGTGTTGGGGCTGATAGCTGCATTGTTATCGTTACAGTCGGTATTGTTGGTTACATAACCAATGGGTGGTGTGTTGCTGCAAAGTGTGGTACTGTTCTGGGGATTACCAAAACCATCGCCATCGTTATCTAGGTAGTATGTGATACTGGCTCCTTGTACGGTAACAATAGCTGTTGATTGGGCACTGTTGCCACTGTTATCTGTAACAGTAAGCGTAACAGTGTTGGTCCCGATATTTCCGCAGTCAAATGTTTTTTTGCTTACTGAAAGTGTAACAGGTCCACATGCATCTGTAGATCCATTGTCAACCGAATCATCAGTAATGCTTAAAGATCCATTTGCATCAAGTTGAACAGTTATATTTCTGGTTACAACGGTGGGGGGTGTAACATCAGCAACAACTACCTGCTGTGTTACTAAGGTGGTGTTTCCACTATTGTCTGCTATCGTCCATAAAACATCAGTTGTTCCAACAGTGAAGGTGTCCCCTGCAGGGATACGGGTAATGGAGGCGATGCCAGTATTATCGGTGGCCGCAGGGAGCGTTAAGTTGACAACCGCCGTGCATGGTGCACCATTTACGTTTACAGGTTGTGGCGTGGTAACCATAGGCGGCGTTACATCACGTACAGTTATGGTTTGTGTAAAAGTAGCGGTGTTGCCGCTGGCATCCGTTGCGGTCCACACAACAGCAGTTGTTCCAATACAAAATGACGATCCACTGGCTACGTTGCTGGTGATGGTTACGTTACTCCAATTATCAGTTGCTGCCGGGGTTGAAAGAGTAACAGCGGTACAATTTGGTGCGCCATTTACTGTAAGATTTTGTGGTGTGGTGGTGAAAGTAGGTGGCGTTACATCACGTACAGTTACATTTTGCGTTATCGTGGCGGTATTGCCACTGGCGTCAGTGGCCGTCCACACTACAGAAGTTGTTCCAATACAGAAGTTGTTGCCCTCGGGACTGCGGGTGATTGAAGTATTACCGCAATTGTCTGAAGCGGAGGGTGGTGTTAACGAAACGGTGGCACAATTCGGTGCACCGTTTACAGTAATATTTTGGGGTGTAGTGGTGAAAGCAGGGGGCGTCGCATCACGTACGGTAACTGTTTGTGTGGTAGTAGCGGTATTGCCGTTGACATCTGTTACCGTCCATACAACTGATGTAACTCCTACAGGGAAAGTGTTGGTACTTGGGTTGCGGGTGATGGAGGAGATACCACATGCGTCAAGTACAGGCGGTGTTGTTAAGGACACGTTTGCGGTACAATTGGATGTATTTACAACAACAGGCTGTGGTGAGGCGATACTCGGCGCAGTATTATCCACCACGGTTACGGTAGCCGAGGCATTAGAAATACTGCCATTGGCATCAATAACCGAGAGGGTAACAATGTTAGGTCCGATTTCATCACACGTAAAAAAAGTTCTGCTAAGGCTGAAGGAGATCGGGCCACAAGTTCCAGTGGAACCATTATTGATCTGGTCTGGTGTGATTGTGACATTGCCTCCGGATGATAACTGAACAGTAATATTGCGGGTAATTACTGAAATGGAACAACTAGGGTTGTCACCACCACCACCGCCACCGCCACCACCACAGTTATCAGGATCAGGGCAGGGAGTTACAAAATAATTGATTCCCCCTCCTTTACGTAATTCTTCCATCACTATTTCAGTACTGTTTTTGGATGTATTGGTCATAGATGGATTTGGGTTTTCCCATTGGCCACGGCAAACCTCAAATATCACTCTGGCTTTTTTAGGGGATACCAATTGGCTGAAAGAATTTGAAGGGACCTCAAAATTAAACCTCTCCCAACGGACAGTGGCATTTGTCGCTACCTTCATGAGGGGCGAAAAATTTGCCCGCAGGGTGGTGCCATTCCCTTTTATGGTCACATTTTCATTGATGTTTAGGATACTAGAAATAAGGGTCACCTCCTCAACGCCGGAAAACTCAATGACATCCCCATCCCGAGTCTGTTCTAAGGCATTTCTTAAACTTCCCAGACCGGCATCATTCCCATTGGTGACTGTAATTGTTTTGGCCGAAAGTGATTGGCCAATAAGACATAAGAAAAAGAGTAAAGTTGTTTTCATACTTCTTGGTTTTTATGTTCGGCTGTAAACCGAAATGGTTATCGTTAAAATAATTTATATGCGTGTCGAATTTTTTGAAAAAGGCACTTAAAATAACCTGTCTATTTTATTTAACTCTTCATCCTTAAAAAGAACTAAGCCTATAAAGCAACCCGGCTTTTTCAGCTGACCAAGCGATGATAATTTGGATATCGGCATTTATCACTTGATATTATCCGGTATTGCCTCAATCCGCTTTTCGAAAATGAAATACACAAAAAGGATGAGGATTAGGACTACGATAATCCATACAAAGAGTATCCAATCTTTCTTTTCCATAACTCCATCCAATAGTTAATCACGAAACAAGAAGTAAGTAATTTCAGGACGAACAAAGTTTTTGGGACGACAAAATACTGACAAGTGTATGTGAAAAGCTTAAATGCACCGGACAAAGACCGGACAGTAAAAAATGTAAAAAATTAATAATCAATAACTTATAAGTAAATAAACTTGTCTTAACAACGCCTCATTGTCTTATGAGCTTGCAAAGGGATCAAATACCCGAAATGTATTCGTCGAGATTGGTATCAGAACTGAATTGAAGTCGCTGCCTCAGGCGTTGCCGTGTTTTATGAACACTATCCACTGAGATACCTAGCATGGCAGCCATTTGTTTGCTGGTCAATTGGATGCGTGTAAGAGCGGCCATCCGCTGTTCGGCAACGGTTATTTCAGGTGCGGTTTTTTTTAGTTTCTGGAAAAAGGAAGGATAAATTTTATCGAAAAGTGATTTGAATTTCAACCAGTCATCTTCCGTTAGTATGGTTTGCTGACTTAATGCAGCAATAATCATTTGGTGTTCGGAGCTTGCGTTCTTGCCGTTTACCTGCTCTTCAAGCTTTTCAATTAGGTTGGTTTTCTCAATGATATGGGAGGTAAAGCTGTTAATTTGTTCTTTTGCTGATTGTATTTCCTGCTCCATCAGCATTTTTTCGCTTTCTGCTTTTTCGAGCGCCAGCTTGTTTTTCAATCTGCCCCTGTTTACGATCATTAATACAAAAAGACCCAAAGCAACAATTGCAGCAATTATTGTATTTCTAATGAATAACTGTCTTTCTTTTTCTTTATTTATTTTTTGAATCTTGTAACGGCTTTCCTCGCTGTTTAATCTTGCTTTAGAAATAGCAAGGCTGCTTGTAGCCACTTCTTTTTCCAGAGAATCATTTAGTAAAATATAGCGGTCGCTGTAATAAAATGCACTATCATAGTTGCCCAATTCCCGATGTATTTGTTTGAGGGTATAATAGGTATCACGCCGGTATTGTCCATTGGGCCAAAGTCTTAGTAGCCGAAGGGCTTCCTTTGCTTCGGCTAAAGCCGCAAGCTTATTTCCCCTGGCCAGATTTGCCTTGGCCATCCATTGAGATGCATTGGCAGCTTCGTTTAAAGCACTATCGAGCATACTATATTGGTATTCGGTTTGGAATAAGGCCCAAGCTGTATCAAAGTTAGCCTGTACATAGAGGATTCTACCAATATTGCCCAAAACCCTTCCTTCTAACCCTTTATCTTTATTATCTTTTGCTATTAGAAGTGCCTGATTCAGGTAGCTAATAGCAGAATCGTATTCGTTTTTTTTGGAAAAGCTGGAGCCAATCGTATTGAAAGCCCTAACCTTGAATTTATAGGGGGCATCATATTCGTTTTCATAATTGAGTATTTTCCAGGCAGCGATTCCTTTTTTGCCATAGTGAATCGATTCGTCATATTCCTTTACCTGAAGCAGCAATTCTCCCAGCTCAGTATATACAGGTGGCTCAAGGGGATAGTTTATCTTTTCAAAAAGATCCACTCCGTTTTTGGAGTACATCACCGCCCAGGCTATTTCTCCAAAATGAAGCATTCGGCGTGCGGAATAAAAGTTTACCCAACCTATCTTTCCTTCATTTTCAGTATGATATGCAGCTTCAAGAGCATCGGCGTACAGTTTCATCAACTGTTCTTTGATAGGTATTAATGCTTCTGCCCTACGATCCTTATACTTGTCATATCCGGCAAATTTATCGTAAATGACCTCTGCTTTGGCCATACAAAAATGGGTTTTGAAATAATGTCCCTTTGCCTCGGGGGAATTTTCAAGGGAATCCAAAAACTGAATTGCCCGAAGACTATCCACTTCAACCAATTGATCGATCAAACTTCCCAGGTAGTTAACTTCTTCATCCATATTGGTTTTATTTAATTCCACTGCCCACTTATCGGGGTCAAGTCCCAGTTTTTCGGGTTCCTGGGCCAATACAGGAGAGAAAAATCTTGTGAAGAGTAAAATTAAAAAACAGATTTGGGCGAAAGGGTTTCTCAGCATCATAAGGACTCCAAAAATAATAAAGAATTCAAAACAGGGTGTAAAGTTTTTAATCTGGTTTGTAGGAAAACCATTTGAAGATACTTTGGTTTTTTGACCCGATTAATGCTACTATTAAATCATTGGCATTTTAACCTAAAAATTGGAAAAAAAGAGTTTTAAGATTGATAAATTTAAAAATTGATAAAGTTTTAAGGTTATAAAGTTGGTTCGTCCACCGCAAAATTGAAATTTGGCCAAATGGCAAGTTTTATCAGAGGCACTTGTATTTAATATCTACCTTACTTTTTTATCTAAGTCTTAATTCAGGTAGACTTTTACCATAAGATGCTCCCAAAGTCTCCTGTCTCCTGTCTCAAATCTTAAGTCTCAATTAAAACAAAAACCATTTAAAATATGACTTAGGAATGGTTATTGTATGATTTATTGAAAAAATCAAATAAAATGGATAACAGAGAGAAATTAGTAAAAATGGATAGGGCTTTGATGTTGATGGAAGATCTCAAAAACAGTCAAATCGCCATGGTAGAAAAGGCCTCTCAACTTCAGGTAGATGCCATGCAGTTTAATTTTGGCGAAATGGAAAAAAACATAGGGGAATTGTTTTCCCGTTATAATGAATCTTTAGATATGGTCAATTCAGAAATTGAAAGATTTCAAACGAAAAGAGATCAGTTCGAGAAAAAACATCATTTGGATATCGTTGAAGAATAACCAATTCGCGATAAGTTTTTTGGATCAGTTTCCAATTAAAATTGAAAGCAAAAAAACCGCTCTGAAATCAATCAGAACGGTTTTTTTTAATATCCAAATATCCAATATCAATAAATATTAGGTTTCAAGATCAATGTATTGATTATGCTGTAACTCCCAAAACCTTCGCCATCACAGCGCCGATTTCAGCAGGAGATTCAGCAACATGTATTCCGTTTTCAGCCATAATGCGCATTTTGGCTATTGCAGTATCGTCAGCACCACCGATGATGGCACCTGCGTGCCCCATTCTACGACCCGGAGGCGCAGTCTGACCAGCAATAAATCCTACAACAGGCTTTTTATTTCCGTTTTCTCTAATCCATCTTGCAGCATCGGCTTCGTAATTTCCGCCGATTTCTCCTATCATCACGATGGCATCAGTCTCAGGGTCTTCCATTAACAGTTGTACAGCATCTTTAGTAGAAGTTCCGATGATCGGATCTCCTCCGATACCGATGGCCGTGGATACACCGAGGCCTGCTTTGGCGATTTGATCCGCAGCCTCGTAGGTCAAAGTTCCCGATTTGGATACAATCCCAATTCTTCCTTTTTTGAATACAAAGCCCGGCATGATGCCGACTTTGGCTTCTCCCGGAGTGATGACACCCGGACAGTTAGGTCCTATAAGCGTCGCACCTCTTTCCTTGATATATGGTTTGGCTCGCATCATGTCTGCCACAGGAATCCCCTCGGTGATGGTGATGATTACTTTGATGCCTGCGTCAGCAGCTTCCATGATGGCGTCAGCAGCGAATGCCGGTGGTACAAAAATGATGGAGGTATTTGCTCCTGTCTTTTGGACAGCTTCTTCCACCGAGTTAAAAACCGGTCTTTCCAAGTGGCTTGTGCCGCCTTTTCCTGGAGTGACTCCGCCAACTACGTTGGTTCCGTATTCGATCATTTGCTGTGCGTGAAAAGAACCTTCCGAGCCGGTAAAGCCCTGCACAATAATTTTGGAATCTTTATTGACTAAAACACTCATGATTCGATTTTTATAGTTTGCACAAAAATAGACGATTCAGCCCGACCACAAAAAGAAAAAGGAAACAATATCCAATTAATTTACACTATCCGTATCTTTTTCTAATTTAGACGGCGTACGTGACCCCTATGAAAAAAGCGCTGCTCTTTATTTTCTTTGTTTTGATTACGAAAATGGGGATTTCCCAAACCTTCCAATTCAACAATCAGATCAAAGGTGTCGATTTACCATCTGATATCATCTATCAGGTGATCCAAGACAATGAAGGTCTAATTTGGTTTAATACTTCGTTGGGAGTTTTTTATTCTGATGGTTTTTTTACTTATCCGATTCCGGTTGAAATTCAGGATCAGCTGAGTTTTGAAGTCAGGATATTTAAAGATGAAGAAGATAGGATTTGGATTAGTAACCTGGTTAATAAACCAAAAGCTTTTTTTTATAAAAATGGATTGTGGGAGGAGTTTGATTTCAATGAAAACCTTTCTGATACCGATACCCAAAACCATTTACTTTTCCTTCCAAAAAAAACTGAGGAAGGATGGGTATACCTGTTATTTACAGATAAAAAGTTGTTTTCAAAGGGTGAAAATGACAAAATATGGAATTCTCAGGATTTTGATTTTAGTGTTTCAGGGTTGTATAAATCAGATCTTTTGACAAAAGAGGGGTTACTAATTTTATTCAGATACAAGTCTTTTATTTTTCAGGGAGGTCGATTGCTGCCATTTTCTTTTAAAGGGGAGAACTTACCTGCCTTGGTTCAGCACATAGCCTATGACGAGGTAAGAAATGGATATTATTTTCTTGGGCTGGATTTTTTGGCATTTGGCAAGTCCTTCGATTCTCCGGAGACAATATTGAGACAAAATTTTGAAAGGGACATATTTAGCGTAGTGGATTTCAGTCATCTTCAGGTTTACAAAGGAAGGGTCTATTATAACTATAATTCACAGCTTTACAAGTATGATCCTATTCTTGACAAAAGCCTTGAAATTGACTCTTATAACATTCTCAAAGCCTATTTTATTTATAGTTTTCTTGTTGACAGAGAAGGGATAAAATGGATAGCTTCCAATCGTGGTTTGGCCAATATCAATTCCCTGAGGTTTATCAACTACAGTTCAAAAACATTGTTGGATGATGAGGTCACCGCGATTATCAAATTAGATTCTGCCAAGTATTTGATGGGGTACAATAATGGGTTGCAAATTTGGAAGGGGAATGAAAAAGTCCAGACAATTTATGGAGACCAAAGATTGGTCGGTCACCCAAAGTTCAGGATAACAAATTTTGATAGGGACAAAAATGGTATTGTTTGGATATCATCCAACTTAAAAGGGTTGGGTAGATTCGATCCAAAGACTTCAAAAATAGAATTTGAACAGAGTCCGGATCAAGCATTTGTTACCTCAGTCAGGGTTGTAGGGGACAGCCTTTATATTGCAGCAAGGGAGAATCTGTATATTTCTTCCATCACAGATAGAAAATCCAGTCTTTTCAAAAGGAATATCACCAAGGAAGTTTTGAAGAAACTTGATCAATCTCAGATTTTTATCAGGAAGACTGGAAAACTGAAAGATGGAAGGGTAATTTTCATGCAGGGGAGTAATACAACTTTCTCTGAAGGATTGAAAGAAAAAGAAAACTTCGTATCCGCTGTCGGGTTTGATTTTCTTGAAGAGGAAAATGGCTGCCTGATTCTTGCTACTGAGAATGGCCTCAAACACTATTGTAATGGTAAACTTGATTATTTTCATGTAGACGATGGTATCATTACCAGGCCGGTTTATGCTTTACTTAAAGATTCAGATGGTTTTTTGTGGGTAGGTACTGATAAAGGTGTTTTTCGGATCAAGGATGGAAAGTCTAATCATTATACTGAAATAAGTGGGCTCTCAGGTTTGGAAGCAAATAGAGGAGCACTCATAGAAGGAGACAATAAGCGGGTTTGGATTGGTACAAGCAAAGGGCTTTCTTTATTTATACCGGAAGAAAATGCTGAAAGCGTCACTACTCCTTTGGTAAAGATTGTTTCCATCAATGTTATCGGATCAGATAGTAGAAATATTGACCTGAATAATATTCCTTTTGGCAACAACAACATTGAAATCACCTTCAGAGCAGTTACATTTCTTCAGCCAAACAATCTTGTCATAAGATACAAACTTGAAGGGATTCAGGATGATTGGATAGAAATAACAAATCCAAGGGATAATTTTTTGATATTTAATAACCTACCCTCCGGAAAGTATAGGCTGTTGCTGCAGGCAGGGATTGACGGTGATTTTTTTTCTCAGGTGGAGGTTTCGGAGGAATTCAGAATTTTAAAGCCTGTTTATCTTCAGGCTTGGTTTGTGGTTCTGATACTATTTGTTTTTCTCCTAATCGGCTTTCTTTTCAATACTTTACTCAATTCATTCAGAAAGCAGGGATTGCTGAAAAAAACCATTGCTGAAAAAACAAAGGAGGTTTTTAATACTGAAGACCAATTTAGAAATGTATGGAACAGTTCAAAAGATGGATTATTGCTTTCCACTGATGAAGGAAAAATAATTGCTGTCAATCCAAGTCTTTCCAAACTGGTTTCTTTACCGGAAGAAGTTCTTGAGGAGGGTTATTTATCAGATATCTTTTCTGATCCTGAATATTATAAGAGTAAAAAAAGCATCATCCAAGAAGGTATTAGTAGGGAAGAGGGCAAGGGTATTACTTTAGAGGTCAAAATGCCCTTGAAGGGTGGTTCCAAAGAAATTGAACTTTATGTAGCGAGATTAAAGTCTGATTTCGCAGGTGATCCTTTGATTTTGACAATATTCAGGGACATTACCGAAAAAAAGGCATATGAAAAGGGACTCCAAATCGCTAAAGAAAAAGCCGAGGAGGCAAATAAGCTCAAATCCAACTTCCTGTCCAATATCAGCCACGAGATCAGAACTCCGCTCAATGGTATTTTGGGTAGTACCGAAAATATCATCCTGCAGCGTCAAAATGATTCTAATTTGATTTCCCAACTTGAAATCATTCAAGAATCGGGCGAAAGGTTATTGAGTACCATTAACAGTATCCTCGACCTTTCTCGGATTGAAGCAAAAAAACTGGAAGTCCTCTACAAAGATTCCAATATCAACGATTTATTGGCTACAATACTTTTGCCCTTGAAAGGTCTTGCTGTGAGAAAGGGGCTACTTTTATCAGTGAAATATGAAACCCAACCTTTGAAGGGCTTGATAGACCAAAGATACTTTGAGATGATTATCAATAACCTGGTAGGTAATGCCATCAAATATTCTGAAAAAGGCATGATTACTGTGAGATTAAAGGGGATTGAAGATAAGATTGAGCTCACTGTTACCGATCAGGGAATCGGTATGAGCGAGGATTTTCAGAAGATTTTGTTCAATCCCTTTGAGCAGGAAAGTAAAGGAAACAGTAGGATATATGAAGGAACCGGGTTGGGACTTGCGATTACCAAAAATCTCGTTGATATCTTAGGGGGAAGTATTGCCATCAAAAGTGTCAAAGAACACGGGACAAAGGTTGTGGTAATACTCCCTTTAGGTAAAAAATGATTTTTGGAAATGATATAAACTTGTAATTTGCATGCTCATTTAACAGCACACATGTTTCCACTTCGGATATTAATCACAGAGGATGACCACGTTTCAGCGCTATTGCTAAAAAAAGCACTGGAAAAAAACAACCACGAGATCATCGGTATTTCGGATTCCGGTGAAAAGGCCCTCGAAATCCTCGAACACAATCAGGCAGACATTGTCATGATGGACATCAACCTCGCAGGGGAGTTGGATGGAATCAAGACCACCGAGATCATCAATGAAAAATATGATATTCCTGTTGTGTACCTCAGTGCAAGTTCTGATGCCGAGACGCTTACCAAAGTAGTCGGAACCAACCCGAGTGCTTATGTCATCAAGCCTTTCAATATCCGAGAACTGAATATGGTGATTGAATTGGCCATATTTAAGGACAGGAAAGAAAAGGAACTTCAAAAGCTCAACAATGAGTTGGAAGAAAAAGTCCGACAACGTACCAAAGACCTTGCCGAAGCCAATAAAGAATTGACCCGGGCTTTGGAGAAAGAAAGGGAAATCGGTGAACTCAAGTCCCGAATCGTATTGAACGTTTCCCATGGATTCAAAACCCCCCTTACTTCAATTCTGAGTTCTGCCCAATTGCTACAGCAGTATGCAGAAAGAGAACATCCATTTAAAGCAAAAATCCAAAAGCACGCCACCAAGATCGAGAACTCAGTAAGGAGCCTCAACAGTCTGTTGACCTCTGTCCTTTTCTTTGGGAAGGCCGATGCAAATAAGATCGACTTCAGACCTAAGAAAATGTTTGTTGCGGCACTTTTCAATGAAATATTGGATGTCGTCAAAGCAGGTTCTGAGCATGATGTTAAAATCAATGTGAAGCTTGAAAATCTTCCAAAAACAATCTTCTCCGATTCTGACTTATTATATCAGATCTTTGAAAACTTGCTTTCCAACGCTGTAAAATATTCGAAAGACGGTCAGGAAGTTGATTTTACAGTTTGGCTGGAAAACGGAAGCCTTAAAGCTACTGTCAAGGACAAAGGAATAGGAATACCTGAAAAAGAGCATGATCAGCTTTATGATCGATTTTTCAGAGCAAAAAATGTAGGGATAATCGAAGGCTCCGGTCTTGGTCTGTCCATTGTGAAGAAAAGTATCGAAGTATTGAACGGAGACATCACATTTGAAAGTGCACAAGGAAAAGGAACGACCTTCAACATCAGTATACCCATCCAGGAATAATGATTTTAAGAGCGAATAACATCGAGTTTTATTACGATCCAAAGCAAAAATTTCAGATTCCTGATATCAATCTTGATTCAGGAGAACAAATGTTGATTCTTGGTAAATCCGGTAGCGGAAAGACTACCATTCTCAATATCATAGCAGGGCTGCTCAAGCCAAAGTCTGGAAAAGTAGAAATAGGCGGTACTGATATATATACATTAAAAGGTTCTCAATTTGATAAATTCAGAGGGAAGAACATTGGGATAATATTTCAAAAACCCCATATCCTTGCACCTCTGACGGTGGAAGAAAACCTTCAGCTAGCTAATTTTTTTGCTAAGGAAAACACCCATTTGATAGCACCCTTGCTCAAGGAACTTGGAATTTGGGATAAAAGAAAAGCAAAAATAAACACCCTGAGCGAAGGAGAGGCACAGCGTGTATCTATTGCCCGAGCTTTGGTCAACAAACCGAAGCTGATCCTTGCTGATGAACCCACAGCCAGTCTAGATGATCAAAATGCCGCTGCTGTGGTTAGGTTACTACAGGAACAGGCAAAAAAATATGAAGCTGCTTTGATCATCGTTACCCATGACCAGCGTGTCAAGGACCATATTCCCAACCAAATAATCATAGGAGGCCAATTATGAATATGATCAAATTGAGTTGGAAATACCTCATCGCCAAACCGCTGAGTACAGGTTTGAATATCCTGTTATTGGCTTTGGGATTGGCGATAATCACGGTTTTGATTTTGATCCAAGACCAGTTCGAAAACAAAATGACCAAAGATGCGGAAGGAATTGACCTTGTCGTCGGTGCAAAAGGAAGCCCGCTTCAGTTGATCCTTTCGAGTGTATACCATATCGATTTTCCGACAGGCAATATTGATCTGAAAGACGCGATGGCACTTTCCA
Organism: Aquiflexum gelatinilyticum; assembly: GCF_024741135.1. Taxonomy (GTDB): domain Bacteria; phylum Bacteroidota; class Bacteroidia; order Cytophagales; family Cyclobacteriaceae; genus Cognataquiflexum; species Cognataquiflexum gelatinilyticum. The sequence goes on along the minus strand of NZ_JANSUY010000011.1, from coordinate 52,630 downwards.
AAAACAGATTGGTAAAAAATATCATTCCTCTTGGACTTGGAGATAATTATCAGGGATATAGAATCGTCGGAACGAACCATGATTATTTAGACCTGTATTCAGCAAAATTTTCTCAGGGGAAGGCTTGGGAAAAGCCTTTCGAAGTAGTATTAGGGAACGAGGTTGCTGAAAAAATCGGATTGAAGACAGGGGATACTTTTATAGGTTCGCACGGAATCGGCAGCAGCAGCCATGAGCATGATGCACATCCTTATATGATTACGGGGGTTTTAGCTCCCATGGGAAATGTTTTGGATAAACTCATCCTTACCAGTATCGAATCTGTGTGGTATACCCATGACGAGGAGCATGACCATGCCACGCATGAAGCACCGGTTGCCAAAAAAGGTTTTCCTCCAACAGATCAGGATAGGGAAGTCACCTCACTTCTGATCCAATATCGAAATCCGATTGCCGCAGTTCAGTTGCCAAGATTTATCAACAGTAAAAGCGCCCTTCAGGCTGCCTCACCATCATTCGAGATTTCCAGATTGTTTGAGTTATTGGGCATTGGGGTGAAACTTATTCAGGGATTGGCGATTGTAATCATAGTCATAGCCGGCTTAGGAATATTTATTGCTTTGTTCAATTCATTGAAAGAAAGGAAGTATGACCTTGCTGTGATGCGTACCTTGGGTGCTTCTAGTTGGCAACTTTTTCTTCATATAGTTTTGGAAGGAGTGATTTTGACCATCCTTGGAGCGGTGGTCGGCATAGCAATAGGGCACCTTTTCTTGGTTATTCTCGTTATGCAAAATGATCAGGGAGCAATCAGCACATTAAGTGCCGCGGTTTTCCTTAAAGAAGAGCTATGGATACTTGGCTATGCTGTAATTGTAGGAATTCTTGCCTCTCTTATCCCTGCTTGGAACGCTTATCAAACAGATATTGCCAAACAACTGACCAAATCATAGATTTGTAATTCAGATAATTGCCACCAAAATAATTAAATAGAAAATTACCATGATATTGAAAAGAACACTATTCATATTGATGCTTGTTATTGTCACTAGCCTCACTTATGGGCAGAGTACGACTGTCTGGAAAGATTTGGCCCAAGTGACATATAAAATTGGTCAGGATGAATTCGGGGAGTTATATATTCCTGTATTTGGTCCAAGTATTAAAAGTATGGAAGGCAAGGTCGTCGAAGCAGATGGATACATCATACCTTTTGAAGGAATGTTTAAACCCGAACATATCATTTTGTCTTCTTTGCCATTGGCTGAATGTTTTTTTTGTGGATCCGGTGGTCCTGAAACAGTTATGGAAGTGATGTTGAAATCACCCATAAAATACACTTCAAAAAGAGTGAAGGTAAGAGGCAAACTCACTTTAAATGACAAAGACCCAGAAAAGTTGATGTATATTCTCAAAGAAGCGGAGTTGCTTGCAAACTAAAAAGGTTAGAAACCAAAAAAAATGTCAGAGATATCCTCTGACATTTTTTTTTAAGTTTTTGCTCAGAATTTAAACCAAGGCATTCTTTTTTTCCATAGCCGAAAATGCTGCCATGAGTTCAATCGTCTTTGGACCTGGTTTCCCATCTTTGATTTTTAGATCATCAATCATGGTGACCGGTAGGATTTTTTTAGTCGTAGCAGTCATGAAAACTTCGTCAGCATCAATCAGTTCATCAAAACTGATGGGCCTGATTTCGATTTTCTTATTTAGTTCCAACACTCTTTTTCTGGTGATTCCGTGCAATATGTTTTGGTCAGGAGTGGCGATTTTGTCATTTTTTATCACGAAAATATTTGAACGGGAGCTTTCCGAAATAAATCCGTTGTGATGGTAAATCACATCTTCCGCACCTGCCTTTTTCCAATCTGCGCTGTGCCAAACCGGAAATGCATAATTGGTGGTCTTGACATCTGCAATCGCCCGGACATGGTCTGCAGCAAGCAATTTGACGCCGTTCTCATATTTGTAAGGAGCAGGAAAATCCAAGTCCTCACAAAAAATGAAAAGCGATCCTTCTGTCGGTGAAAAATGATTGTCAGAGACCCCGCCTGTGAGTAGCATCCTGATTCCCCCTTGTTCCAAATCATTTTTTTGAATCAAATCATGGATTATCTGTGCAAGTTCTTCTTTGGAAAAGTCGAGCTTCAGATGGGTTTTTTCCGCTGATCTGATAAATCTGTCCAGATAGTCTGTCAGAAAAAGAGGTGTATAACCAGAAGTTCTAAAAAAATCAAAAATCCCATATCCCCTGATCAATCCAATATCCATTGGGTGGATAGATGCATTTTTAGAGTCAATAATACGGTCATTCGAAAAACAAAACTGTTTCATAAAATCGAGAAATTTGTATAGGTAAATTCAAGTCCTGATGGCCTTCAAGGATTTGACCAAAAATACAAATTCCTGACGGATAAAATCAGGTTGATGATGTCTCTTTGAATATTTTCATTTGCCTAGATGGCATTATATTATAGCTTAGAATTAACAATATCTGACGAAGATTTAATTAAGTGGAATAAACATATAAAAAATTTGAAAAATTATAAAAAATAGAAATAAATTAAAATTAATTTCTTTTTATAATTAAATTATATTTTCTTTGCTCGAAATTTAAACTTATGAGCCCAAATTATCTAAGATTTTTGATAGCGATGTTTTTCTTTCTATCAGCTTGCACACCGGATAAAAAAGAATCCAACGAAAAGCTGAAGAAGGAAGTCATTGCCATTCATGATGAGGTAATGCCCAAAATGGATGAATTAAAAAAACTTAAAAAAGAAATCATCCAAAAGTCAAATGACCTTGCTGCCGACGGATCCGGAACTCCGGAGGAAATAGGAAGACTCAATTCAATTGCTGCTGACCTTGACGATTCTTTTGAGGAAATGTTTGTATGGATGAGACAGTTCAAATCTTCCTATGAAGAATTGACTCAAGAAGAAGTTGAAGTATATCTTCTTGACCAAAAAATCAAAGTGCAGGAAGTCAATGACCATATCAAATCTTCTATTGCAGCAGCAAATAAAGAATTGGGGTATAATTAATTGATCAGTTTTTTAAGTAATCTTCTACCATTTGCGCATTTATAACCCCTGCCTCGCTTCCCCATATATTGTATAAGTAGGTCATGATATGGGCGATTTCAATATTGGTAAGCTTTGGGTTTGCAGGCATTTCCTGATTGTACAAGATCCCATTTACCATAATTTCACCATTTTGACCGTGTTTGATGATTTTTGCCGTTCTTGGGATGTCTTCTAAAAAATAATCTGATTGGTAAATTGGAGGAATAAGTTTTCCCAATCCGGTACCGTTTTTTTGGTGGCAATTGGCGCAGTTGGCTTCATATAGGGCTTTTCCTTCAATCGCATATTGGAGCACTTTGGTATCAGAAATAGACGCAAGGGTATTTTCAGGATTGGAAGATTTTGGCTTGCAGGAGTTTAGAGATATGAAAGCAAAGACAATGACTAGGAATGCGTTTTTCATTTTTATTTCTGAATCAATTTTGGAATGTCATTCATCAGTCTGTCTACCTGATCTTCCTTGGTCCCGTCATAGACACCCCTGATATGGCCTTTTTGATCCACCAAAATAAATGCCCCTGAATGAAGATATCCCCCAAGTTCGTTTTGATCAGCCATTGCAGTAGTCATATAACTTGTCTGTCCGATTTCAAAAATTTTCTCTTGATCGCCGGTCAGAAAATGCCATGTTTTATCATCCTCTACTCCGATTTTGGCGGCAAAATCCTTTAATAATTCAGGAGTATCGTGCGTTGGATCTAAGGTATGACTCAGGATAAGAAAATCAGGTTGGTCTTTGAATCTTTCATAAACCCGCAGCATTTGGGTTTTCATTATTGGACAAATCGTGGGACAGCTGGTGAAGAAAAAGTCCGCGACATACACTTTTCCTTCTACTGAGAGGTTATTAATTTCCTTGCCTTCCTGATTGGTAAAAGAGAAATCCGCAATTTTATGGTAAACTGTATCCTGAACAATCTTTCCTTCCATCTCAAACTCTTGGACATGCCTGTTGCCAAGAATCGGTAAAGGAAGATTGGTTTCTGAAGTAGTTTTTGGTGAACAGTTCCAAAGAAGCAAACCGAAGCAGATGAGAAAAATTTTATTTATAGATGACGTATTCATAATTCTTGAATTTTAATTTTTGGACTGGTTTTTTTCGCGGACTTTTTTGTACCATTTGATCCCAAGCATCATGGTAATGCTCAATATAAGCAAACCTCCTATTCCCCAAACTATGCTGATGAGACTTTTGAGCACGATCAGGAAAACTATAGCAAACAACAAAACCGTTGCCACTTCATTCCACATCCTTAATTGTGTGGAGGACCATTTTGTTTTGCCTTCCTGTAAATCTTTGTAAATCTTATGGCAAATGAAATGGTAAATATATAGCACCAAAACGAAGCCAAGTTTGGCCTGCATAAAACCTGATTGGATATATCCCCATCGGAAATAAAAAACCCAAAATCCAAAAATCAGAGTCAGGATTGCCGAAGGCCAGGTGATGATATACCAAAGCCTGTTTGCCATCAGGTTCAATTGTGGAGCAAGGATCCGCCTTTCTTCCTCCGGTTTTTCCAGAGCCTCAGTCTGATAGATAAAAAGCCTGACAATATAAAACAGGCCTGCAAACCACGTAGTTACAAAAATGATATGTAATGCCTTGATGTATTCAAATGCCATCTTGAAATTTTTCCTCTAAATTAAAGCTTAATATCTAAAAACCGCTAAATATGGCCTCGCGAAAGTTATTTTATGGATTATTGCTTGCAGTAGCTGTCTTGGTTGTTTGGATTATGGTTGACAGTCTTTCACAGCCTGGGATCGGCGACTTACAAGGTGAATTTTCCGAAGTGGCTTTTTACAGGAATGAAAACAATACAGGTCCTATCATCAGGATTTTTGCTGTACATTCTCCGGATTCTTTATGGGAAGAAATGGAAAAGTACGGCAATTATATGCCCCATACCAAATACGGAAATACCAAAGTCTTTTTCTTCAAAGACCTTGACAAAATTCCTGCAGAACTTTTCCCCGAATCCCCGTACTTTGACCGGATTTTTGCGCCAAATTGCATAGCATATTATGAAAAGACTGCTATGGGCCAAGTCAGTTTTGTAAAATATCCTTTCAAATAATTCCCTTAACTTTAAGTGTTCAAATCTTATTAATCCACCTATTTTGACCAAAAACCGACTTTCCCTAACCGAATATGTCAAGGGTGTCCTTGATGGAGACAGGATGATTCTCAGCCGGGCGATTACTTTGGTTGAAAGTTCATTGCCTTCAGACCAATTGATTGCGGAAAAAGTAATGGAGGGGATTTTGCCCTATTCGGGAAAATCTATCAGGATTGGTGTGACCGGTGTGCCGGGTGTTGGAAAGAGCACCTTTATCGAAAGCTTCGGAAAAATACTGGTAGAGAAGGGCCACAAAGTTGCCGTGCTAGCTGTAGATCCTAGCAGCCAACAATCGCATGGCAGTATTTTGGGTGACAAGACAAGGATGGAAAACCTTGCCTCTGACAAGAGGGCTTACATCCGCCCTTCTCCTGCCGGAAGTACTTTGGGAGGAGTAAGTGCAAGGACGAGAGAGGGAATGTTGCTTTGTGAAGCTGCCGGATTTGATGTGATATTGATCGAAACTGTTGGGGTCGGTCAATCAGAAATTGCAGTGAAAGGAATGGTTGATTTTTTCTTATTGCTGATGTTGGCAGGTGCAGGAGATGAATTGCAGGGAATCAAAAAAGGCATCATTGAAATCTCTGACGCCATGGTCATCAATAAGGCTGACGGATCTAATCAGGAAGCTGCAAAAAATGCCCGAAGAGAATATGCCAATGCCTTGCATCTTTTTCCTGCCAAAGAAAACGGGTGGATCCCTCCGGTAAAAACCTGCTCTTCAATTTACCAAACAGGCCTGGAGGAAATTTGGGAAATGGTGGTAACTTATAAACAAAAAATGCTTGTAAACGGATATTGGGAGGATAACAGGTCCAGACAAAGGATAAGCTGGCTCCATGAAAATATTCGGTATTTGTTTGAGCAGCGCTTTTTCCAAAACGAAAAAATCAAAAACCGAATGGATCAAATCCTGCCTGAAATTCGGTTGGGTAAGCTATCAGTGATGGCCAAAGCAAAGGAATTGGTCGATATTTTTACCGGTCAAATTAAGGATATAGAATGATGAATTTCCAAAAGGTAAAATATTCAGGAGTAGGGTTGTTCCTTTATTTAAGTTTCTTTTTCTCTTCCTGTCAAATAGGTAAAAAAGAGGTTGATTCCTTAAGATTCGAATCAAAAGTCTTTGAAAAAGATTCTTGTCTTGGAAGTGAATGTGCCCGAATCAGGCTGGCATATCCTTATTTTGAAGGAGCAGGAGAGTCTTCTGATTTTCTGAATGTTCATGTTGAACAACAAATGGTTATGTTTTTGAATATTGGGGAAAGCCAAGAAATCGTACCCTTGGATTCGGCGGTTTCTTCATTTTTCCATTCATATTTGGAATTTAAAAATGAATTTGATTCTCCTCAGGAATGGGAAATCACTGTAGATGCGAAGGTTGCCCTTCAAAGCCAAAAAATGATCTGCATTGCATTCGATACTTTTTCATATACAGGTGGTGCTCATCCCAATACCTACCGCCTGTATCTGAACTTTGGTTTGGATAAGAATTCACCCCTGAAAAATGAAGATTTGGTTTTGGATAAGGCCAATCTTTTGAAATTGGCGGAATCCAAATTCAAAAAATACCATAATGTGGACGAGCTTAGCGGATTATCTGAGGATAACAGGTTTTTTCTTGAAAATGATAAGGATTTTTTTCTTCCAGCCTCGATGGGGTTTGAGGACGAAGAATTCATTTTATACTATAATCCATACGAAATAGGTCCATATGTGATGGGTTCAACAGAACTTAGATTTACAAAGGAGGAAGTTAAAGGATTGGTCAGAATTCCCTGAAATTAGAAAATCAAAACCTGATTGTTGATCAAATTTTTTTACAAGTAAAAAATCAATACGACCTCATCTTAAACTTTTTCTTCAGATCATTGACCGAATTTCTAAAAGCCGTATCTGTTTCCATCAAATCGTTCACAGTCTGAACGGCATGAATGACAGTACTGTGGTCACGTCCGCCAAAATGATATCCGATGGATTTCAGGGAATGATTGGTAAATTCTTTTGCAAAATACATGGCCACCTGACGGGCTGTAACTATTTCCTTTTTTCGGGTTTTTGCTTTGAGGTCGTCGATTTTGATATCAAAGTAATCAGAAACGGTCTTTTGGATAAAATCTATCCCGACTTCTGTTTCAATATCTTTGACGATATTTTTCATAATTGTTTTTGCCAAGGCAAGGTCGATTTCCACCCTGTTGAGAGAGGCATGGGCCAATAGTGAAATCATTACACCCTCAAGTTCTCTTACATTGGTATCCACAGTATAAGCAAGGTATTCTATCACGTCATCAGGAATATAGATTCCCTCAGATTGCATTTTCCTTTTGATAATAGCCACCCTGGTTTCAAAATCAGGCATCTGCAGATCTGCTGTCAATCCCCATTTGAATCTGGAAAGCAGTCTTTCTTCCAAACCCTTCAAATCCTTTGGGGGACAATCAGAAGTCATGATGATCTGCTTTTTGTTTTGGTGGAGGTGGTTGAAAATATGGAAAAACATCTCCTGTGTCCTGTCTTTTCCGGCCAAAAACTGGATATCATCAATAATCAGCACATCTACCTGCATATAAAAATTGGTGAAGCTTTTTACGTTCCCATCTTTGATGGAATCCATAAACTGGTTCACGAATTTTTCTGAAGAAACATATAAGACAAATTTTTCTTCTGGTCCGTTTTTGATTTCGTTGCCGATGGCCTGCACCAAGTGGGTTTTTCCCAAACCAACCCCACCATATACCATGAGTGGATTGAATGATGTAACACCTGGTTTGGTAGCTACAGCAAAACCCGCAGACCTTGCCAATCGGTTACAATCACCTTCTATGTATGTATTGAAAGTATAATTCGGATTGAGGTTTGATTGCAGCAAGGTATCGCTATTAAGCGACTGCATGTCAAAAGGACTCTTATTTTCTGTTGGTAAAGGAGGTTTTTTTGTCGGAGAATTGGAATTTCCCTGAGGAAAATTAACCATGTAAGGTTGATTCTGGGAATTCCCTCTATCCACGACCACAGCATATTCCAACCTTCCATTATTGCCTAAAGTGGATTTGATGGCAAGTTTCAAGACATTTACATAGTTGTCTTCCAACCATTCGTAAAAAAACTGACTTGGGACTTGTATGGTTAGTGTTCCTCCTTCTAATCTGACGGGATTGATAGGTTTAAACCAAGTAGAAAAACTCTGTTCATTGACGTGTTGTTCTATCACACGCAGGCATTCATTCCAAACTGCATTTGCCTCTGAACTCATTTATTTTTTAATAAACTACTGATAGTGTTTTGAGAAAACCTTCCCCTTTTTTGAAGGGCTTCAAAATTGCGGAAAATATATTTAAATAAAAAATCCAAAAGGCCTTGACTTTTGAATAAATAAGCAAACTTTTTTCAGTATTTCCCTTTTGTTTTTTTCCTTTCTAACCAATTTTTGATTCAGGTCTTTATCTGATAATCTAAAGAAAATTGCGACGTTTTATATCAACCGTATATTAGGTAGTTTCTTAGGCTTTTTCCTTCAAAAAAACAATTTCACCAGACCTCAAATATGGTATTCATATTGAGTTTCATTAGATATTTGTTGATCGTCAATGCAATTTTCGGTACTGCTTTTGAATTCCAAGCAATTAATGGGTTTTGAAAGTTGTTAGCCCTATTTTTACTTTGAAAAAACAAGATCATCTGCTTCGGAAAATGCTGTTTTGCTTTTATTTCGTAAGTTTTTGGTCGAATCAATAAACCCAAATATGGAAATTAATTTATTTGAAGACTTTCCCGGAAAATCCAAAGAGGATTGGATAAATCAGATCATCAAGGATTTAAAAGGAAAAGATTTTGAAAAGACACTGACCTCAGTCACAGAGGATGGGATTAAAATCAACCCCATTTATACCAAAGAGGATAATGCCAGTCTTGAAGCGCTAAAATATTACCGAAATAGGGTCAATATGGAGTCTTCTATTCCCGGCTTATCGCCCAGAATTTGGTCCAATGTTTCATCTTTTGATGGATGCAATGAAAAAGCCACAAACCAAGAGGTCCTAGAGGCCCTGGTCAACGGTGCGGATGCGCTGATGTTACAATTGTCGGGTGAAGAGGATTTTGATGTGTTGCTCCAAGGAGTCAAACCTCAATACATCCAGATTTTTTTATGTTCAAAGGAAGATCCTGTCAAGGTTTTCAGGCAATTCATACAATGGGTCGGCCGGAATAATTTGGAAAAGGAATCCATTCATGGAGGCCTGATTTGGGAAGGATTTGCAGTTGCATTGACTAAAAAGAAAAGTAAAGAGGAAATTATTGAAATAGCAAAAACGCTTCTTCATTTAGGTGAAGAATTTGTTTGGTTTAAACTTTTTTCGATTGATTCGGCCGCCTATCATAATTCTGGGGCAAGCTCTGTTCAGGAATTGGCCTTTGGCCTTTCTGCATGGATCGATTTGATAGATGCGATGGTTGGGGAGGGGTTTTATCCACTTGAAATCATTCAAAAGTCAATGTTTAACCTTGCTGTCGGATCAGACTATTTTCTCGAGATAGCCAAGATTAAAGCAGCAAGAATATTGATGCATAAACTGATACAGCTTTATCAGGTAGATTTGCCTGCGGAAAACCTATTCGTATTTGTGCAGACCAGTTTTTGGACCAAGACCTTATTGGACGCAGATACCAATATGCTTAGAAATACAACCGAGGCGATGGCAGGGATCCTTGGAGGGGCCAATGCACTTTATGTGCTCCCTCATGAAATTATTGCAGGAAACCCCGGTTCCTTGTCCAGAAGGATGGCAAGAAATATTTCTAATATTTTGAAGGAAGAAAGTTATTTGGATAGGATTTTGGATCCTGTCTCAGGGTCTTATTTTATTGAAAATATGGTGATTTCGATTTTTGAAAAAGTCAAAGAAGCTTTGGAAAGGATAGAAGATAGGGGAGGTTGGTGGATTTGCTATGAGGAAAATATTATCCAATATGAAATCAAAGAAAAGAGAAGAAAAAAAATGAATGACCTTCTGGAAGGAGAAAAAACAAAGGTCGGAATCAATAAATATGTTAATGCTAAAGAAGATCTTCCTTTGAATGGTTTTGTTTTTGAAGAAAAAGAATGGGAATTATCTCCTTGTTTTGAAAGTATGTTGGTCGAAAACTCCCTAATCCAAAAGCCATGAGACCAGATATTAGTCAATTGAATTTTAAGCCTTTTAGAGATAAGGAAAGTGTGTGCTCTTCGCAGGTTTGGGAAACAGCAGAGAAAATAAGCGTACCGGCAGTCATCTCTGAAAAGCAAGTAAGGGACTTCACGCATACCGATTTTATAGCGGGGATTCCTCCATTCCTTCGCGGGCCCTATAGCACCATGTATGTGATGCGCCCATGGACAATCAGACAATATGCGGGATTTTCCACAGCGGAGGAGTCCAATGCCTTTTATCGCAGCAATCTTGCAGGAGGACAAAAGGGACTTTCTGTAGCTTTTGACCTTGCTACGCACCGTGGATACGATTCAGACCATCCAAGGGTAGTAGGAGATGTTGGCAAAGCCGGCGTAGCTATTGATTCTGTTTTGGATATGAAAATTCTTTTTGATGGAATTCCTTTGGATAAAATGTCCGTCTCCATGACCATGAACGGCGCGGTTATCCCAATTCTTGCTTTCTATATCATTGCGGCGGAGGAGCAGGGGGTAAGTCCCGAGCAACTCAGCGGTACGATTCAAAATGATATTTTGAAAGAGTTTATGGTGCGGAATACCTACATCTATCCTCCTTTGCCTTCAATGAGGATTATTGCTGATATTTTTGAATATACTTCCCGGCATATGCCCAAATTCAATTCAATTTCCATTTCGGGCTACCATATGCAGGAAGCAGGTGCTACGGCTGAGTTGGAATTGGCCTATACCCTTGCAGATGGGTTGGAATATTTGAGAACAGGCGTTGCAGCAGGTTTGGACATAGATGATTTTGCACCACGGTTGTCATTTTTCTGGGCCATTGGAATGAACCATTTTATGGAAATAGCCAAAATGCGCGCTGCCCGGATGCTTTGGTCCAAAATAGTCCAGCAGTTTAATCCTAAAGACGCCAAATCACTTGCTTTAAGAACACATTGTCAGACTTCAGGATGGTCTCTTACAGCACAGGATGTTTTCAACAATGTCACGAGGACAACAGTCGAGGCATTGGCCGCAGCACTTGGTCATACCCAATCATTACATACCAATTCATTTGACGAAGCAATCGCTTTGCCCACAGATTATTCTGCAAGGATTGCAAGGAATACCCAACTTTACCTTCAGGAAGAAACCGGCATTACCAAAGTGGTCGATCCGTGGGGAGGTTCCCATTATTTAGAATACCTGACTGATCAATTGGTTAAGAAAGCATGGGAATTGATAGAAGAAGTAGAGGGCCTCGGCGGAATGGCCAAAGCCATTGAAGCGGGAATTCCTAAAATGAGAATCGAGGAAGCTGCCGCCCGCAAACAGGCAAGGATAGACAGTGGCAAAGATGTGATTGTTGGTGTCAACAGGTATCAAAATGATGATAAAGAAGAATTTGAAATCCGTGAAGTGGACAATGATGCTGTCAGAATCTCCCAGATAGAGAGGCTAGTTAAATTGAAAAAGGAAAGAAACAATGTCGAAGTTGGCATCGCACTGGAATCCATAAGCCGAGCGGCCAAAACAGGAGAAGGTAATTTATTGGCTTTGGCGGTGGAGGCAGCCAGAAAAAGAGCTACTTTAGGTGAAATATCCGATGCCATGGAAAAGGAATTTGGAAGACATAGAGCCACCGTAAAATCAATATCCGGGGTTTATTCTGCAGAGGCGAAAAATGATACCTCCTTCCAAGAAGCCAAAGAATTAGCAGACAGATTTGCTTCAACGGAAGGGCGAAGACCAAGAATAATGGTTGCCAAGATGGGTCAGGACGGACATGACAGAGGTGCCAAAATCATTGCTACAGGATTTGCAGATCTTGGATTTGATGTGGATATAGGACCACTTTTCCAAACTCCCGAAGAAGTAGCCATGCAGGCGGTTGAAAATGATGTCCATATCGTTGGTGCATCCTCATTGGCAGCAGGGCATAAAACTTTGGTGCCGGCATTGATTCAGGAATTGAAAAGATTGGGGAGGGGAGATATCATGGTAATCGCCGGTGGAGTAATTCCTCCGAATGATTATGAATTTCTTCAAACTGCAGGTGTAACAGCTGTTTTTGGTCCGGGGACTGTCCTTTCCAAAGCGGCTATAGAAATACTGAAAAAATTAATAGAAGAGTAATATGAATTGATCGTTCAAGATAAATTTTCATTCCAATTTTTGCCGTTCAAAAGGACTGATTTATTTTCAGTCCTTTTGAATTATATCAAAATCTAAAAAGATTTTTTGAAAGGATTTTTGTTTAAATTCATGCCTATTTTAAATGGAGCAATATGATTTTTGGTTCAGAATTGAGTTTTAAACTTCCCTTGGAAAACCCGGTTTTGATTTTTTCCATTATTCTTTTCATTATTCTTTTTGCACCTATATTGCTAAATAAAATAAAAATCCCGCAATTGATAGGGTTGATCCTTGCAGGTGCCGCCATTGGACCAAATGGCATAAACATGTTGGAACGTGACAGCAGTTTAGTCTTATTTGGTACTGTTGGATTGCTATATATCATGTTCTTGGCCGGATTGGAAATTGATCTTGGAGACTTTAAGAAAAACAGCGGCAAAAGCATGGTTTTTGGGATGTATACCTTTATTATACCCATGGTTTTGGGGACTGCCACAGGGATTTATATCCTCAATTTCAGTATTCCGACATCAATTCTTTTGGCAAGTATGTTCGCTTCGCATACGCTGATAGCCTACCCGATAATCAGCAAGTTGGGAGTAATCAAAAACAAAGCTGTGAGTGTCGCGGTAGGTGGAACTTTGATTACTGATACGCTTGCCTTGTTGGTATTGGCGGTAGTGGTCGGGATGTCTACCGGAGAGGTGACCGGAGGCTTTTGGTTAAAACTTGGGTTCTCCATTCTTATTTTTACAGGAATCATTATTTTCTTGTTTCCTTTGCTCGGAAGGTGGTTTTTCAAGAAGAATGACGATAATATTTCACAGTATATATTTGTCTTGGCTTTGGTTTTTTTGGGAGCTTTTCTGGCAGAGGCTGCCGGGATTGAAGCGATCATCGGTGCTTTTTTGGTTGGATTGGCATTGAATAGGCTGGTGCCTCATACCTCACCTTTGATGAACAGGATAGAGTTTGTAGGAAATGCTTTGTTTATCCCTTTTTTCCTTATCGGAGTAGGGATGCTCATAGATTTCAAGGTTCTTTTCATGGATAAGGAAACCATATTGGTGGCAATTGTTATGACAGTTGTGGCGACGCTTTCTAAATTTTTAGCTGCCTATTTTACCCAAAAAACCTTCAGATTTTCCGCAGCTCAGCGGGATGTGATTTTCGGATTGAGCAATGCCCAGGCAGCAGCTACATTGGCAGCTGTTTTGGTAGGTTACAAGGTTATTGTTGGACAGACAGAATCAGGTGAACCTATCAGGTTGCTCAATGAAAGTGTCTTGAACGGTACAATTTTGATGATTTTGGTGACTTGTACCATTGCATCACTAGTAGCTCAAAAAGGTGCAGCCAAGCTTGCGTTGGAAGAAGGAGACGAGGAAAGTGATTCTGATAAAGACAAAGAGCCTGAAGAAAGAATTTTGATTCCTGTCAATTATCCTGAAAACATTGAGGAATTGATCCATCTTGGGGTGACCGTCAAATCTAAATCTTCAAAAAATTCCCTGTATGCACTCAATATTGTTCCATCAGACTCAGGTGATGAAAGTAAGGAAAAATATGCCAAAAAATTATTGGGAAAAGCAAGTGTAAGTGCAGCGGCTACAGACCATAAATTGACTGAGTTGATTAGATATGATTCCAATTTGGTCAATGGCATCACGAATGTGGTCAAAGAAAATAAAGTTACAGATATCATTCTTGGGCTACACAAACAACAAGGGATATCAGATACCTTTTTGGGCAAGTTGACTGAAGGCATTTTGAGCAAATGCAATATCACGGCTTTTATTTATCAAAGTCATCAGCCTCTAAATACAGTAAGTAGGTATATCATTACAGTGCCTGCCAATGCCGAAAAGGAAATGGGATTTCTTTTTTGGTTACTTAGAGTATGGAATATCGGCAGAAATACTGGATGTAAATTGGTTTTTTATGGGGCAGAAGAAACTTTGAAATTTATCAAACAGGTTCAGCAAAGATTCAGTATAGAAGCGGGATTTGTTGAATTTTCAGATTGGGAGGATTTTTTGATTATATCCAGGGATTTGAAAGAAAATGACGCCCTCATTGTTGTCCTTAGTAGAAAAAACGGCGTTTCTTTCGATCCAATAATGGACAAAATACCGAATTACCTAAACAAATATTTCAATAAAAATAATTACATACTGATTTTTCCGATGCAATATGATGTGGAGCAAAATGGAAGACACAATTATTTGGGTACATCAATTTTTAACCTAAATACTTCCGGAACTCAGGATTTTACAGCTTTTTCAAATCTTGTGTCAAAACTTTTCAAGAAAAAATAAAAATCCCCGGCAGTTACCGGGGATAAAAATCAATTGTCTTCGCCTCTTAATTTGACCACGGCCCCTTCGAGAATGGGACCGATCCTGACTTGACAGGCCAATCTACTCGTAGGATAATATTCCGGCAGGTTTTCCAATTGGTCAAGCTCCACATCAGAAGCATGGCCAAGTTCATCCTGACCTTCCAATATTTCAACATGGCAAGTCGCACAAAGTGCCATGCCACCACATGTGGCCAACACAGGATATTCTGAGGCTTTTAATATCTCCATCAAACTCAAACCCATATCATCGGGCGCTTCGATGGTCTGACGGTTACCGTCGTGATCTTCTACAGTGAATGTTACCATGTCCCAAAAGTAAGGTTAAAATGAATTTACACCATTCACTGTGGTATATTTAAAGCTCAGTTTTTGGTCAGGATATACAAATTTGAAAGCAGAGTGCATCATGATGGCCGCTTCATGGAATCCACACAGAATCAGTTTCAATTTGCCGGGATACGTATTGATATCACCAATGGCATAGATTCTTTCCACACCTGTGGAATAATCCCTTGTATCCACTTCGATTGCATTTTTGTCAATATTCAATCCCCAGTCTGCGATCGGACCAAGTTTAGGGCTCAAACCGAATAAAGGGATCAGGTAATCTGTATCCACAGTGATTTCTTCTTTGCTCTTTCCTTCCAAAACTACGGTTTTGAGTGTTCCGTTTCCGCCAAGTTCCTTCAGGTTAGCTGAAAGAATCAAATCAATTTTTCCCCTGTTGGCAAGGTCATAAACTTTGGCAGCTGAATCAGGTGCGCCACGGAAAGTTTCATTTCTATGAACCAAGGTTACCCTTTCGGCAACATTGGAAAGGTAAATGGCCCAATCTAGAGCTGAATCGCCACCGCCTGCTAGCATCACTTTCTTATCTCTGAAATGTTCAGGATTCTTAACCATGTAAGTCACCCCTTTGCCCTCAAATTTTTCAAGGTTTTCCAAAACGGGTTTTCTAGGCTCGAATACACCCAATCCGCCTGCGATAATGATTACCTGGGCATGAACTTGGGTCTTGTCATTGGTGGTAACAATAAAAGAACCATCTGCTTGCTTTGCCAAATGGTCTACCCTTTCGCCCAATGTGAATGTTGGCTTAAATGGTTTAATTTGTTCCATCAGGTTGTCAACAAGATCCTGAGCTTTGATCTCCGGGTAGCCTGGTATATCATATATGGGCTTCTGCGGGTAAATTTCTGAAAGTTGTCCGCCTACTTGAGGAAGGTAATCAATCAGATGACAACGCATCTTTAATAAGCCTGCTTCAAATACTGCGAATAAACCTACAGGTCCGGCTCCGATGATACAAAGGTCAGTAGTAATCATGATGTGTGCTTTTTTTTTAAACCAACAAACAATGTTATTGTTCGTACAAATATAATTAGTATAACAAGTATATTTTTAATCTTGGCTATTATTCTATTCAAGATTGTTATAAATGGTATTGAGAATCCTTTTGAATTCCTCAAAATCGGTTTCTCCCAGGTTTTCCCAAGCCTTTTCTCGGATAGATGCAATCTTTGGCTTAAGTTCCTGCACTTTGGAGGTTCCTTCGGATGTCAGTACCAAATGAAAACTTCTTCTGTCCAATGGATGCGGAACTCGCTCTACATATCCTTTTTTGGTGAGAATATCGATGATTCTTGTCAGGGTAGGCTGATCCTTGAAAACCATCTGTGCCAATTCCGATTGGCTAAGCAGTTCATTTTCAGAAAGGTTTTTCATAATCAGCCATTGATCCACTGTAATATCAAAGTCCTCCAATTTGAATTTCCTTTGGGCATACTGCTTCACTCTTTTGGCTGTCCTATCGAGTAGAAATGAATACTTACTGAATTGTTCCTGTGTCATACCAATAATTAGCATGACAAATATAGCAATTAGAAATAAATTAAAAATATTAACCTACAAAAATTATAGGGAATATAGATTTGTAAAAATGCGATCAATTGGAAGCCAATCCTTCTTTGCGGTAAATGAGATTTCCTTCTTTGTCCCATTCCGCTCTGATATAAGGGGTAAAATCCTTGGTAAAAGGTTTTTCTTGGTATTGGATTTCTCTTTTTCTTACGGTTTTTCCTTTAACGTTCCAATATTCGGTCCAAAGTCCCACCTTTTCTCCAAAGTGGTATTCACCTACCACACCCACCTGACCATCTTCATGGAAGTGGAAAAAATTTCCTTCCATCAAATCGTACTCTATCGGGATCAACTTTTCGATTTTCTTTTGCTCCCTATTGTAATAAGTGACTTTTGAGTCTTTTGGCCAACCTTCAGAATAATGAAGTTTATCCTGAAGGACCGTTTTGGTATCGAATGTCAACCAAGTGCCGTGTTTGGTTCCAAAATAGAAATAACCTTTCTCCACCAATACTTCGCCTATTTCCCTCTCATAAGGACCATGGAGAAGATATCCTCTGGCAGGATCAAAATCTTTGGTACGGATGACTTTATCCCTGCTATCGATCCAATGGATATCCCTGATATAAGGGTCGGCAGGCCTATTTTGAGTGGTGTAGTTGTATATCTGATATTGCGTTTGTTCCCTGATGTTTTGTCTGACGTAACCTTTTTTTGTTTTTTCCCCGAAATAGATGTTCTTTTTGATTTTTTTCTTTTCAGCTTTCTTTTTTTCGGTTTTTGCATTGTCATCAAACAACAACAAAGGGGCAGCTGTAGGTAAAAACCTATCCGAAACTACACCCGAGGAGTCAGGATCTACAGTCTCAGCTTTTTTCTCTTTTTGACCAAACACTGAGCTGGAAAAAAGCATGAAAGTGAAAATAAATAAATGCCTTGTTTTCATGTATTTCTGTAACGATTTGCCGGGTGACATTATTTTATTGTAAAAATATAGATTCCTGACCAAATCAGCGGTTAAGTTTAGAATTAATCATTGTAATCCGTATTTTTGGCGGAATTTAAAAATTAACAACCAAGAAAATGAATTCTATATTATCCGACCGCATCATTCAGATGGAAGAATCGGCCACATTGGCCATGGCAAAGAAAGCCCGGGAACTGAAATCCCAAGGCAAAGATATCATCAGTCTGAGTTTGGGTGAGCCAGATTTCAAAACACCCAAGCATATCCAAGAAGCAGCCAAAGCGGCTATTGATGAAGGAAAATACTTTGCATATTCCCCTGTGGCAGGATATCAGGATCTGAGAGAGGCTATTGCCAAAAAACTTCGGGATGAAAACCAGATTTCCCAGGCAAAGGCCGAAAACATTGTGGTTTCGACCGGGGCCAAGCATTCTATAGCCAACGTCTTCATGTGCATGATCAATGAAGGCGATGAAGTGGTGATTTTTTCTCCTTATTGGGTAAGTTATGCCGAGATCATCAAGTTGGCGGGAGGAGTTCCTGTATTGATAGAAGGCAATCTTGAAAATAATTTTAAAGCAACTGCCGCTCAGTTAGAAGCAGCATTGACTGATAAAACGAAAGCAGTTATTTATTCATCCCCATGTAATCCTACAGGGTCTGTTTTTAGCAAAGAAGAGTTGGAAGCTATCGCCGAAGTGGTAAAAAAGAGAGAAAATCTTTTTGTTATTGCAGATGAGATTTATGAATTGATCAACTTCCAAGGAAAAAATTATAGCATCGCATCTTTTCCCGGAATGTTTGAAAGAACCATTACGGTCAACGGATTTTCCAAAGGATATGCTATGACAGGTTGGAGGGTCGGATATATATGCGCGCCTCTATTCATGGCTAAAGCATGTGAAAAAATGCAGGGACAGTTTACTTCGGGAAATACCGGTATTGCCCAAAGAGCTGCCTTGGCTGCTATTTCAGGAGATCAGGAACCTTCCAAAGAAATGGAAAAAGCATACCTGAGAAGAAGAAACCTAGTATTGGGGTTGATCCGAGAAATTCCCGGAATCAAGACTCATATTCCAGAGGGAGCATTTTATTTCTTCCCTGACATTTCGGATTTCTTTGGCAAATCTGCAGAAGGCCATACAATTAATTCAGCCGACGATTTCTGCTTGTACATCCTCGAAAAAGCAAATGTATCTTTGGTGACAGGGGAGGCTTTTGGAGCCCCCAATTGCATCAGACTTTCCTATGCCGCCTCTGATGAGGAGTTGGTGGAAGCATTGAAGAGGATGAAAGAAGCTTTGGCTTTATTAAAATAAGAAAGCACCAAATTTCATAAAACAACCCCGAGTTACCCAACTCGGGGTTTTTTAATCGTTTTTTTAAGGAATAATGCCCATTTTTTTTATCTGTTTGCCTGAAGTTTTGACATTACGCAATTAGATTTTTTTGATGAAGGCTATTTGAAAGCATTTTAGCAATAACAGAATAGATTTTTTTACAGCAGTTTATTTCATCAGGATAAATGTTTAGTGCATATTCCAAATCAGGCATGTTATTTTACTCTTTTATTGTAACCAATTATTGTGATATGCTTACCCATTGGATATAAAAATATGAAAATTTAAAGAAAAATTTTACTTTACGATTTTTCCATTTTTTCTACTAATTAGACTCATCAATAATACCTTTAAAATTTCATAGCGAAACTTGAGTGATATTTATATTATTTACTAATCATTTAATATATTGAAATTCAATTGATTATAACCTATTTTAGACTCAAAAATGGAAACCAAACTCTGAAGAAATTATATTTTTAAATTAAATTATATCGATTGCTAAATTGTTTTAATGGGCTTATAACCAAGATTTTCAACTCTTTTGAAAACTTATTTATAATTTTTTGGCTAATAAATCAAAAAATACCGTGAAAAGGGTATTGGAATATTCAATAAAAGTTTTTTATATTTGTCCCGGGTGATTAAGCAACTTTTTCTGCTAAAGACTTTTGAAAATAAAACTGAATGGAGATTATTTAGATAATCATTTTTACTGATCTCCATTTGACATTGTAAAATCCGCACTTGTTGCGGATTTTTTTATTTAAGGACTTGATAATTCTTATTTTTGGATATGGTAAAACCACAAAATTGTTATTTCGGGCTTTTGGGCATGAATTTTTTCCTGGGGATCTCACTGACCCTAGGTTTCTTTTTCCTTTTACCATCTACATCTTTAGCCCAAGAAGATACGACCTACTATATTTCCTACAAGAAAATGTTGACAACGAGATTATACACTTCGAGGAAATACACCTCTCTTTTGATATCAGGAATAAATGAGAGTACTCGAATTCGACTTGAACCTAATTCTACACTCAACTTGGGAATTGGAGCCACCTATAATGATTTTACTTTGAACCTCGCTTATGGCTTTGGTTTTATGAATCCCAATCGGGACCAAGTAGAAACACAATATTTGGATTTGCAGGCACATGCTTACCCCAAAAATTGGGTGATTGATCTATTTGCACAATTCTACAGAGGATTTTATGTAAACAGTTATTCAGGCCCATTGCCCAATATCCCTTCTGAATTGGCATTTCCGGATATGAAAGTAAGAAAGTTTGGAGCCAACGTGCAGTACCTATTGAATGGTGACAAGCTGTCCCTCAAGGCAGCTTTTCTTCAAAGTGCTTGGCAAAAAAAATCAGCTGGAAGTTTTGTAGCAGGTATGGAATTTTATTTTGGAATGGCAGAAGATACCCAAAACATATTGGCCGAATTAATTCCTGACCCATTGGAATTCAAGAGGTTGGATTTTTTTGAATTTGGACCCAACATAGGATATGTACACACTATTGTGATTGCCAGGCACTTTTTTATTACAGGGATGGTCTCAGGTAATATTGGCCTTGGCAACTCCAGCATTACTACTGATTTGGGAAAAGAAGGCAATTGGGGATTCAATACCAATTATTTCTTAAGGGGTTTTGCAGGGTATAATGGCCCTATTTGGTCTATCAATGCCAATTACGTGCATAACAATGTCCGAATCGAGGAAGCAAAAAATTATGTTACAGATTTCCAGACAGGAAATTACCGGATCAATTTCGTTTATCGATTTGATGTGGGACCCAAACTTAGACCTGTACTCGATTATGTAGATATTAACAAATACCTTCCAAAATCAAAAAATGGAAAAAAGAAAAAGGAAGAACAATAGGTTTATTTTTTAATAATTTTACCAAAAATGCCGGAACAGTAAATCCAAGTATACCATGTCAGATCAATTCGGAATAAAAGCCGCCCTCCAAAATCTTGGACTTAAGGCTGAAAACTCAGGGACTTCTACCGGAACTTTGTGGATCAATACGGGAAAAGAGTATATCAGCTCTTATTCTCCTGCCGATGGGGCACTTATCGGCAAAGTCCAGGTGACAGACCGTCAAAGTTATGAACAGGTCATCGCCAAATCCCAAGAAGCATTCCAAATATGGAGAACTACTCCTGCACCAAAGCGGGGGGAAATCGTCCGCCAAATGGGCAATGCACTCCGAGAAGTAAAAGCCGATTTGGGCAAATTGGTATCTTATGAAATGGGCAAATCTTATCAGGAAGGACTTGGCGAAGTGCAGGAGATGATCGATATCTGCGACTTTGCAGTCGGGCTTTCAAGACAACTTTACGGACTGACCATGCACTCAGAGCGTCCGGGACATAGGATGTATGAGCAATGGCATCCTATCGGAGTGGTTGGGATTATCTCCGCTTTCAACTTTCCAGTGGCAGTTTGGTCATGGAACAGCATGATAGCTTGGGTTTGCGGTGACGTCTGTATCTGGAAGCCTTCGGAGAAAGCACCGCTTTCGGGAGTTGCCTGTCAGCATATTATCAGTAAAGTACTTAAAGAAAATAACTTGCCTGAAGGTATTTCAGGATTGATTGTGGGAGATTACAAAGTAGGGCAGATGATGACAGAGGATACCCGGGTTCCTTTGATCTCCGCGACAGGATCCACCCGAATGGGAAAAATCGTCGGCCAAGCTGTTGCAGCAAGATTGGGAAGGTCGTTGTTAGAACTTGGTGGCAACAATGCCATTATCATAACCGAAAACGCTGATCTTGAAATTGCCATCCGTGGTGCACTTTTCGGGGCAGTGGGGACAGCAGGACAGCGCTGCACTACCACAAGAAGGCTGATTATCCACGAATCCATTTATGATAACTTCAAGCAAAGGTTGGCCGCGGCCTACACCAAATTGGTTATAGGAAATCCTTTGGATGAGAAAAACCATGTCGGACCTTTGATCGACAAAGAAGCCGTGGACATGTATCTCAAAGCCATAGAAAAAGTAAAAAAGGAGGGAGGAAAAGAGTTGGTCGAAGGTGGAGTGCTCAGCGGGTCAGGTTATGAATCCGGCTGCTACGTGAAGCCTTCTATCATTGAAGCTGAAAACCATTTTGAAATGGTTCAGCATGAGACTTTTGCACCAATCCTGTATATCATGAAATACAATAACCTGGAAGAAGCCATCGCTATGCACAACGGTGTGCCTCAGGGATTGTCCTCAGCCATCATGACGCTGAATATGCGGGAGGCGGAAGCATTTCTTTCGGCTGCAGGGTCGGATTGCGGCATTGCCAATGTCAATATCGGGACATCCGGCGCAGAGATCGGAGGTGCTTTTGGCGGAGAAAAAGAAACCGGTGGAGGCCGTGAATCAGGCTCTGACTCTTGGAAAGCCTATATGCGCCGACAAACCAATACCATCAATTACAGTACTTCCCTGCCTTTGGCGCAGGGGATAAAGTTTGATATCTAATTAAAAAGTAAAAGCCCTTGGAAGGAATTCCAAGGGCAATTTTTCAATTTATTTTTCTCACTAAATAAGAGAATCCTACTATCCCGCCCACAACCATTGCCAGGTAATCCCCCACATAATTATGAGGTGCATCGAAATTAGAGGAAATCCTAAAGTGGAAACTCATCAGGTATACGTAGGCAATTGCCAGTATAGGGACAATCAAAAACCAGTAGTATTTTTTGAGTTGATGTCTCAATACAATAAAAATTGTAAAGGATAAGAGGTAAAATCCAAACACGGTAGCTGAAGCTAATAGAAAAACATAAAGCGCCCATCCAAATATTTGTCTAATGAATGACATTTCTTCATAATCCTTCGCTAAGAATAGGCCTGCTATCAAAGAATAGGCGAGTAAAGTGAATAGGTAGCCTAAAGTGAATTCAATTGTGTTTCTTTTCAACCCTTTCATGCATTAAAATGGAATAGAAATTTTTCTTGAATTAGTAATTTTTAGGTGATTTTTTTCAATAAAAAAGTGAACCCAACTATCCCGCCCACAACCATTGCTAGGTAATCCCCCAGATAATTATGTGGGGCATCGAAATTAGAAGAAATCCTAAAGTGGAAACTCATCATGTACACATAGGCAATTGCCAGAAAAGGGACAATCAAAAACCAGTAGTAATTTTTGAGTTGATGTCTCAATACAATAAAAATTGTAAAGGATAAGAGGTAAAATCCAAACACGGTAGCTGAGGCTAATAGGAAAACATAAAGCGCCATTCCCAAAACATCTTTAATATAGGACATATTCTCATAACTCTTTCCCAAAAATAGGCCTGCAACCAATGAATAGGATATTAAGGTTATAAGATATCCCAATATAAATTGAAGTGTTTTCTTAAACATTTTTGGGTGCAATTTTGTGGATATGGCTAATACTATCAGTTACTTTTTCTTTTTGATAAAGATTTATCTACAATCGGGATTTTCATGCAAATATCATTTTGATTTTTTTTGATGCTTTATGAAAAGTTTGCCAAACTATTTTAGGGGCAAATTTTACCATTATCAAAAGAATTGTTTTCAGGTGAAAAATGATGACTTGTAAAGCATTTGGAAAACAGGAATTGAAAACTGAGCCTGAAATTCCCAAAATGAAATTAGTCGACTAAAATCGGCTCACAGAAATTTCAGGCCACATTTTCATTTATTTTTTAAAGTAATTTTTGACTTCTTTTTTGTCCATCTCAAGTGTCACCAATTCTTCGGGATGAGAGGCAGTAAGGTTGAGTGCAACGGAATTGCTGTTGAATTTATTTTGGCCATCAGTTAAGATAACCGGGAAATTTATCCAAATTAATCCATTGTCATCCTTTTGCCACCTGCTTTGGATCATTTTTACCTGGATTTCATCCACGTTTGTAACAGGGTTGGATTCTGCTATCGGTTGGCCGGGAAAAACAGTGGCACCAACCTCTACTTTTGCAGAATTTGCTTTTAGTCCGGTTAAGCGGCTGAAACTCCCGTCTTGGTGATATATTTCTATAAAGTTTTCTGCATTAAAATCCACAGGACCTCCTGCTTGATTTGTTTGATCCATTTTGATTTCGCTGATGATTCCTTTCCTTGGGGCACAAATCACGGAAGGTTTTTCAAAAATGAAACCAACGCCGACAAATCCGTTGCTCTCAGATAATCTGTCCATATTCGTTTGGGTGGTGAGAGGCCTCATATTGACTACTTGTCCATCACCTACCGGAATCAAATAAGGGGGAAGGCTAAGAGTATCTCCGACAGAATATCCTCCTTTAAATACCTTGCTGTTGTAGTTAAAC
This sequence comes from Aquiflexum gelatinilyticum, assembly GCF_024741135.1. Taxonomy (GTDB): domain Bacteria; phylum Bacteroidota; class Bacteroidia; order Cytophagales; family Cyclobacteriaceae; genus Cognataquiflexum; species Cognataquiflexum gelatinilyticum. The sequence goes on along the minus strand of NZ_JANSUY010000011.1, from coordinate 28,293 downwards.
GATGTCTTTGCATTTAAATAAGGAGATCTCAACTTGACCAAGTTTGTTTTCCCGGGTTTTGCCACGGCATAAATTACATTTCCGTCCCAAGATTCAAGGTTTTCGAGTTTGACAAATTCAATTCTAATGGTGAAAGGGATTACATCTTTGTTGAATGCAATCAGGGTTATATTCTTTTCTGTGTCCTGTTCTGCCACTATTTGGACTTGGCCTTGGACAATAAAACTCGACAAGACTAAGAGGACGGTTGCTAGAGATTTCATTAAGGGATTTTTTTGAAACTTAAGAATTATTTTTAAAGGTTCAAATAACTCTGGAGATTGGAAAAGACATCCGAAAATCAACAGGTAAATTTTGTCTTCCAAACGCATGTGAGGTAAAAAGCACTTGGAAGGAAATCAAAGAACTTTTTGTGATCGAGAAATACCCATTTCCTATTCCTGATTCCATTTCTGAATATCTACCTCACAGGATGCGATTTTGAATCCGAGGATAAATCTTTCAGTTTATAGCCACCTATCTTAAAAACCAAAATGATGAATTTCATGCGGCTTTATTTTCATTGTCACTCCAAAGGCTGAATGTGAACAACTCTTCCTGAATGATCAAATGAAACAGAAATATTGGAAGCTGCAGCAAATGGTGTCTGGTAATAATAGACGCTATCACCATACGTATTTCCCATTTTTTCAATCGGTAAACCTATAATTTCAAACACCTCTGGCATGCTCATTCCATTCTTGATCAACATGATTTTTTCGGCATTTTCATTCCCTTTGATGGCGCCAGGGCTCCATTTTATGAAATAGAGGCTAATTGCTAAAACTAGAAACCCTGCTGAAAGAATGGCTTTAAATAGCTTCTTCATTTGCTTCTTTCTGGGCTTGAAACTGAATTTCTAATGTATTTATCATGTAAAAAGGTGAATTGTATAGTTTCTGAAAAATAGGAATTGAAAACTGAGCCTGCAATTCTGGAAAGAAAATTAGTCGACTAAAATCTGATCAGCGGATTTTGCCAATTTTGGCTACTTGAGATTTAAGTCCACCACGATCAATTTCTGTAAGTTATTTACTACTATGATTAAACAGGGTTTCCCATTTGATTGGATACCTAAAAAATAGAATCAAAAAATTCAAGGGCATAAAAAAAGCCTCTTTTGAGGCTATGTGGGAGTTGAGGGATTCGAACCCCCGACCCTTCCGATTATAAATCGGAATGCTCTGAACCGGCAGAACTATTATTGATTGATCAATTCGATGATTTTTTTTCTGCTCTTCATCGATTTTATCTGTCGTTCTCTGGCATAAGCTGATTTTTTATCCTCAAACTCTTCCTTGTATACCAAGATCCAATCCGGAGATTTGCCCGTAAATCCTTTATGATTGGAGTTGTGTTTTCGCAATCTTTCATCCATTACTTCGCAAGTATGTCCGACGTAATATTTGTCAAGGTTTTTTGAGTAGAGGATATAAAAACTACAAGGCATAAAAAAAGCCTCTTTTGAGGCTATGTGGGAGTTGAGGGATTCGAACCCCCGACCCTCTGCTTGTAAGGCAGATGCTCTGAACCAGCTGAGCTAAACTCCCAAGAAAATTTGTTTTACTCTTTTAATAATGTTGTGGGAGTTGAGGGATTCGAACCCCCGACCCTCTGCTTGTAAGGCAGATGCTCTGAACCAGCTGAGCTAAACTCCCATTATCAAATCCACTCTCTTTCAGAATGGAGTGCAAATGTAAACTTTAAATTATATGTTGGCAAAAAATGCCTTGAATTTTTTGAAAGACTTAAGTAAGGTCCTGATTCTTAACACCTAATTTTTTTCAATTCAGATTAATCATAAACCCGGCCTTAAACCATCTTCCTGGCATCTGCACAAATCCCGCTTCGACATAATCGGCATCGGTAATGTTGGAGACTTCCAGGAAAAGCCCGAATTTCTTCAGCCTGTTGTAATCCAATCTCGCATCCAATAGAAAATAAGGTTCCAAAGCCATCCTTTCGATATACCTTCCCTTGATGGTGAGTTCGGCACGCTTCACAAATTCCGCCTGAATGCCGCCGATTACCTGATGTCTAAGCGAATTCAATGCATAACGCGATTCGACGCCTGAAACTTGATTGAGGTCCGCATTGATATAGTTGTAGCTGAGCATCAATTCCTTGATTTTGGCATTTTCGCCTCCCAAGTCAGCAAGGTATTGGATAGATGTCTCGATGCCGTTAAACCGCACTTCAGAAATATTTTGTGGTGTCCACTTGTTTCGGTTGGGTTGGGTTTCGCTTGGTTCTCTGTTCCAATCGATCAGGTTTTGGGTGAATCTGTGAAAAAACACCAACTCAGTCCGCAACCTGCTTTTGTTGAATTTCCAGCCGATTTCAAAGTTTTCAGCTTCTTCGGGCAAGAGGTTAGGGTTGCTTTGGTTGCTTGGATCTTCATAATACAATTCGGTGAAAGACGGAATCCGGAAGCTGATTCCATAATTGGAATAAAGCCTTGAATAGGCATTGACCTGATAACCGATTTCCGCTCCGGGAAAATGCTTCCATTTGTATTCGTTGTAGTAATTGGAATAAAGTCCCGCCCGGAAGTCAAATTTCTCGGCGAATTCAATCCTGTGTTCGGCAAAGATTCCCGCAAAAGTCCGGCTTCTGTTGCCAAGGTTGGTGCTCTCGATTTTCTCTTCCCTGCCTTCAATCCCAAATCCTGTTGTTCCGATTTTGGAAGTGTAGGTGCCGTTCAGTTCCAAAGCAAAAACATCTGAAGTATGAAGGTTGGTGTAGAATGCCGGTTCATTTCTCCTGAGTCTGAACTCATCGTCATTCCTTCTCCAATATCCGCGTGTCTGAAAATAGAGTTTGTCAAATCTGTAAGTATGACTCAGGGCAGCAAGAAAAGTCTGCACGCTTTCCCATTGGTCGGGAAAGGAATTGGTGTAGAAGCCATTTGCCCCAAAGTCCCGATCGGAATATCCTGTCATGGCCCGGATTTCATTTCGGTCATTGATTTCAAATCCCGATTCATAGAACAGGTTGGTCACTTTAAAATCTGAATTGTACCAATGTCCGTCTGAAGCATCATGGGAAGCGGAGATGGTTTGTTTGTATTTTCCGACAGGAAGGGAAGAAACAATACTTCCCCCACGCATTCCAAAATCACCTCCAAATCCCTGGATATTGAGACTTTTTTTATCAGAAAGCATGGTGATGACATTCACTGCACCTGCAAAAGCATTTTGTCCAAAAATCCTCGACCCCGGTCCTTTTAGCACTTCCACCCTTTGGATGGCTTGAAGGGGAACAGGAATATTGACCATATGGTGACCGGTCTGAGGATCGGTGAGTTTGATGCCGTTGATCAGCATCAGGGTTTGTTCAAAGTTTCCGCCTCGGATCCCGATATCTGCCTGCACGCCGCTGACTCCCCTTTGTCTTACATCGACCCCCGGGGTAAATGAAAGAACCTCTTGTAAACTTCTCGCTGGAGTGGTTTCAATGGCTTTTCTGTTGATGACAGTGATGTTTCTGGAAACTTTGTTAAAAGGGATTTCCATCCTGTTTTCCATGATGGTCACTTCGCCCAAATCCACAGTCGTGGTATCCTGAAGGGCATTGGCAAAGCCGACTGAAAGCAACAAACCCGAAATCGTAAATCTAATCCGCATGAATAGCTGTGGTTTTTGATCCGGCAAAGTACCTAGGATTTATTTCGATTTCCAAATTTCCCTTATTGAGTGAATGTTTGGTTTTTTGGGATTTGGGAGCTTAAAAATGAATTTTTTCTTCTGATCCTATTCTGTATTTTAGCCGAAATATTAAATAGTTGGAATTTATGATAAGAATTAAAAGTGTAAAAATTTTTGCATTCCTTATTGCATTGGTTTTTGGACAGGACATTCAGGCTCAGGTAGTCAAAGACAACAGGGACGGGGCATTTACCGAATTTGGGTATAGACAAGGCACAGCCTATCGGACTGCTTCCGGAAAGCCCGGTCCGATGTATTGGCAAAATGGTGCTGATTATCTGATTGACGTGGCTTTGGACGAAACCAACCATATCCTAAAAGGAAAAATCACCATCACCTACAAAAACAACAGCCCTGAGAATCTGGATTTTGTATGGCTTTACCTAGAGCAAAACAGGTTTATTGCAGACTCAAGAGGGCAACTGACTACTCCTGTACAGGGCAACCGCTACAACGGGGACGTAGATGGCGGCTATAAAATTGAAAATCTTAAAGCCCAAGTCGTCGGGAAAAACAGACCTGTTTCGGAGAAACACCTGGTCAGCGACACGAGAATGCAGGTGTTTTTTGCAGAGCCCATTCCTGCAAATGGGGGGAAAGCAACTGTTTCTATGGACTTCGAATACAAAATTCCTGAAAAAGGAATGGACCGCATGGGCCGCCTTAAGGTCAAAGACGGTACGATCTACGCCATGGCGCAGTGGTATCCCAAAGTCGCAGTATTCGATGATGTGACAGGTTGGAATACTGATCCCTATCTTGGTGCAGGGGAATTTTACCTCGGTTATGGGGATTTTGAATACAAGGTGACCGTACCTTTTGACCACATTGTTGTTGCTTCAGGGGAATTGCTCAATCCTACTCAAGTGCTTACCAAAGAGCAGCAGAACAGGATGAATAAAGCTGCTCAAAGTGATGAGCGTGTGTACCTCATCAGCCCTGAAGAAGTGACAGATTATGCCAACCACCGCCCAAAACAGGATGGAACCATGACTTGGCATTTCAAAATCAACAATGCGAGAGATGTGGCATTTTCCACTTCCAAAGCATTTATATGGGATGCGGCAAGGATCAACTTGCCGAGTGGAAAGAAAGCCATGGCACAGTCTGTCTATCCAAAGGAAAGTGACGGGCAGGAAGCTTGGGGGAGATCAACTGAATATGGCAAAGCCTCCATTGAACATTATTCCAAAAAATGGTATGAATACCCTTATCCTGTTGCGGTCAATGTGGCTGCAGAAATCAACGGCATGGAATACCCTGGAGTCAATTTCTGTAGCTGGAGATCCAAAGGAGCCGGACTGTGGGGAGTGACTGACCATGAGTTTGGGCACAACTGGTTTCCAATGGTGGTGGGTACCAATGAAAGAAGACATGCGTGGATGGATGAGGGATTCAATACTTTCATCAATTATTACAGTTTCCTGGAATTCAATAACGGGGAGTATACCAACTCTTTGATCCAAACAAGAAGATACCTTGGTTGGCTGACCAACAAAGACCGTGAACCGATCGCCACCCATGCTGACAGGACCCAATCCAACAACCTTGGCATGGTAGCCTACATGAAACCGGCTTTGGGTCTGATCATGCTGAGGGAATATGTTCTAGGGGCGGAGCGTTTTGACAATGCCTTCAAATCTTATATCAAAACTTGGGCTTACAAGCATCCACAGCCCACGGATTTCTTCAACCACATGGAAAATGTTGCAGGTGAAAACCTGGATTGGTTCTGGAAAGGTTGGTTTTATAGCAATGCCAACATCGACCTTGCCATCAATAGCGTACAACCTTATGGTGCAAACTATATGGTTTCACTTTCCAATCTCGGTGAAATGCCGATGCCGGTACTTTTGGAAATCACCTACGATGACGGTCAAAAGGAAAGAAGAATGCTTCCTGTAGAAATCTGGTTCAAAGGAAACCAATGGACGCACCTGCTCAAAGTCGATAAAAAAGTTGTCGGTGTTGAAATCGATCCTGACAAAGTGATCACAGACACCAATATTGCCAATGACAAATGGCCTAGTGGTGTTTATAATGATTAATCTTCAAAAAGCCGAATCAATCGATTCGGCTTTTTGATTCATTGATTTGTGCTACTTCGTAGAGGGTTTTTCCCAAATCTTCTAACATCGCCTTTGAAAATGCCTCAGGATTTTCCAAAGCCAGTTTTTGCATTTCCCTGTCAATTTCAGCCTGTTCTTCCTTTGAAGCTGTTCGGAAACGCATTTTGAGGTTAATGATTCTTTCTTTCAATTTTCCTTAATCGGGGTTTATTTTTAAGCTTTTTTCTTTGTCGGGAATTCTTTTTATTTCATTCCGTTAATCCAATCCTTAATCAATTGCAATCCTTCTTGATGAACTGTTACCCTTCCAATTTCGGGCATGGCAGCACCTACCTGATTGGTGGACATACGGTAAGTCAGGATGGATTGGTCTGCCTGACCGGGTACAATATCGTATTTGAATGTCCCGGCACCGAAACCGGCCGCAACAGGAGTTTTGTTGATGCCAAGCTTCAAGGGGTCTGTTTCCTCATAAGTCAAAAACAAACCTGAAGTGCCTGCGGGTCCATCCGCCCGGTGGCAATGTCCGCAGTTGATGTCTAGATAAGCTTTTGCACGGAGCTCTAAGGAATGGGAAGAAATATTGTAATCCACCATGGCCGGATAAGTTGTTGGATCATTCAGATCCGAGAGGTATCCAATTTCTTGCCATTTTATGAGTTGGTTTTTTTCTCCTTCGGCAAATCTGATTTCATGGTTGAGATGCTTGGCTTTGACACCGATAGGAACAAGTTGCTCTTTCTCATTGTGGCAGCTTTTGCATTGATTTTTGTTGGGCACGATGTAATTGATGACTTGCTCTTTTCCTTGAAGATCTGTCCACCCCACCTTGATTTCTGCTCCTACGACTTTATAGGTTGCATCACTTTGGTCGTCTTTCCAAACGTATGGGAAGGCATCCCAAACCCCGTTTCTTTTTACCATCAGGCGGGTTTCTATGATTCTCTTTTCCGCTTCAGGTTTTCTGAAGTCGGCAGGATAATAGAAGTTCTTGATGATGACAGTATTGTCAGGAAAATCCATGCTGCCTTCGATATCTTCCCGGATGCTGGCAGCAGTACCTTCAGGCATCCAGATAAACCTTGACTTGTGTGCATAATCAGTGAATAGGGAAGAAGCAGGTTCATACAAAAGTACACCATTATCAGGATCAAGAGATTTCAGTTTTCCTTTGAAAAAACCATAATCAGACAAGTTTTTGAAAGGAATCTGAGTAAAATCCAAAGAAGCAGTTTCGACCAATGGCGCTTCTGTTTCTGAGATTTCGACTTTGCTTACTGCGGTTTGATCCTGTTTTTTTTCGCAGGAAAAAACCAAAAGCAATAGGCCTAAAGCCAAGTTAATCGAAAAGTACTTTTTATACGATTTCATAACTTAAAGATCCGCAATGGCACTGACATCTGTTTTGACCTGCACTTCACAATTGAAAGGCGCATAATCCTTTGAAGATTTGATATTGTCCTCACCCTCCCAAAGGTCAAAAAGAGTAAAATGCATCTTTTCCATTTCCTTTTCCCTGATACAGATTTTCATGGGATTTGATTGGATATTGTCTGATATGGTCTTGTCCCAAAAACCATCATAGATGATATCCTGAGTTCGGGCAAATCCATGGGCATTGTACACTGAAATCAGCTGCCCAAATTCCTTGGTGAAATCAGGGAAATGCCAGGTTCTTTGGTAGTCATTGTCATGTACAAAAACATTGGAGGTAAAAGGAGACCAATTTGGGGCATCCATCGGGAATCCTGTGACGTGGTAATTGGCAATGGCGAGCCCCACTGTTTTGTTTTTATGGATTCGGTTGTTAAAAATTTCAACTTCCTTGGCAGCCAAAATGACGATGCCCGAACCGGGAGGAATCATCGTCACGGTATTTCCGTTGGGATCCTCACTCAGCGCAGTGGCAAAATTTTTATGGTTGTTGTGGAGGATTTCGTTGTTATAGATTTTTGTTCCCTGCCCATCGGACTTTGGAAGACCGGGAAGATTGAATACCAAAATCCCTCCTGAGTTATCCCGGACTGTATTTCCGTAAACTTCGGCATTATCAGAGTTTTCGATTTCTATTCCTGCCACATTGCCAAAGGCTAGAGAATTTCGGACAATGATATTTTCAGATTGGCCGACATAAATCCCGGCATCTTTGGAATGGGAGGCGATGCATTTGTCGATCAGGACATTTTTACATTGGACAGGATAGATGGCGTAGGTGCCGTTTTTGGATTTGTCGCCATTGGTCCAGGTGACATTGACTTTTCGGAAGGTAATCCCGTCACAATGTTGTGATTTGATCCCATCGCCAGGAGCATCTTCCACGCTGAGGTCTTGGATCGTGATGTTGTTACCCACCAATTTCACACCTTCACCTCCTGCTTTAAGGTCGCGGAAGGAAAGGACAGTTTCGGTCAATCCCGACCCTTTGATGGTGATGTGGTTTTTATTGTCTAGGATCAGTTGGGTTTTCAAGGCATAAAATCCTGCCGGTATTTCAATGACAGTACTGTCTTCAGCAAGTACAAACTGCTCGATGACTTTCTCGATTTCTTCCTGCGTGGCTATTCTTAATTTGGAGGAATCAAAAGTGCTCTCCGTCGTGCTGCTGTTGCAGGAAAAAAATAGGGAAAGCAAAAAACCAATTCCCAAAAAAGGGGTCAATAGATGATGTTTTTTCATGGCGGGTTATGGGTTGTTTGGGGAGCACATCTGCCGCTTGACAAGGGAATGAGAATTGTTGCCAATTCGGAGATTGTGCAAAATTACCATTTATTGAGAGGGAGAACTATTGATAAAAATCAAAAAATCAGATGCTTGCGCGGATCCTGCTAAGGGTTTCCAGGCTCATATCGAGATAAGATGCGATCTGGCCCACTGCTGCCTTTTGGATGATATGTGGTTGGTTTTCCATCAATTCAAGGTAGCGCTCTTTGGCGGTTTTGAACTTTGAAAAAATGAGGTGCTCCTCCAAAGCCACATAATATTGCTCCAGAATCAGCCGGTACAAATGCTCCAAATGACTGTCTTTTTCAAACAAATCCATTAAGTCTTGGTAGCTGATTTGGTACAGGTGGCAGTGCTCGAGGGCTTCGATTGTTTCATATGAAGGTTTTTGGGAGATAAAGCTAGCCATAGATGCAATGAATTCCCCCTGCATACTGAAGCTGATCGTGATGTCTTTATTATCTTTGAAATAATAACTTCGGACAAACCCTTTCTGAATAAATGAAAGCCGATCGCATATTTCACCTTCCCGGATTAGGAAGCCTCCTTTAGGTATATTAGTTTCTTGAAGTTTCCTGACAAACCGCTCCAAGGATTCTTGTGGGATGTTTGAAAATTTTTGAAGGATATTGAGGATGGTTTCCATCTTTGGAATATTTGGTATACCGAAAGAAATGTCAAATCAGATATTCAATGGATATGTGGTTTATCGGAAAACGTCAACCTAAAATCAGGGAGTAAACTTCATTTTGGACTTTTTACCCGGTTAGGGTTGTCTTCCAGGAATGATTTCCATCCTGCCGTCCTGCCTCTTGTCTGCAGCCTGCCATCATGAAAATGATGGCAGAGGGCTACTGCAAGCGCATCAGTCGCATCAAGAAGCTTTGGGATTTCTTCTATTTTGAGCAGGGTTTTGAGCATTTCTGCCACTTGGATTTTCGAAGCATTTCCATTTCCGGTGACAGATTGCTTGACTTTTTTGGGAGAATACTCCGTAATCGGAATATCCCTCGCCAAAGCTGCTGCCATGGCAACCCCCTGTGCACGGCCAAGTTTGAGCATGGATTGGACGTTTTCACCATAGAATGGTGCTTCTAAAGCCACCGTGTCAGGATGAAATTCATCAATGATGCCTGTTACCCTCTCAAATATCTTTTTCAGCTTCAATTCGTGGCCCACATACTTTTTGAGATGGATGACACCAAATTGCAACACACTGTATTTATTGCCTTCCACAAGCAACAATCCATAACCCATCACATTGGTACCGGGATCAATACCCAGAATTATTTTTTCCTTTGCGTCTTTTTTATCTTCTTTACTCATTACCGCAAGTTAAAGCAATTCATGCTAACATTTTACCTTTTGTTTGTGATAGTTTATGGGCTTTTGCTGCTATTATTGGGCAAAACCTGGAAGCAAAAACCCCAAATTTTCCCGGAATATAGAGAGTCTGAGTTGGTTACCATTTTGATTCCTTACAGGAATGAAGAACAAAATATTCCAGCCCTTTTTGGCCAATTGTCAGGTCTTTCCCATAGGCCGCTGCAGGTTGTTTTTATCAATGACCATAGTGAAGATGGTGGGAAAAAGAAGCTTGATGAATGGATTGAATCGCTATCAGAGGAGCAATTGGACATCATTTCGTTGGAAAGCGAAGGTGAAGGAAAGAAAGCCGCACTGAAAACCGGAATCAAAAAAGCCTTTGGAAGTCTTGTTCTGACCACCGATGCGGATTGTTTTCTTCCCAAGGATTGGGTGGAGAAAATGATCCGGCCCTTTTCAGATGAAAGCATAAAAATGGTCGCAGGTCCTGTTTTACCGAAAGGAGATATCGGTTTTTTTCAAAACTTCCAACAGATCGAATGGGCAAGTATTTTATTGGTGACACAAGCCGGATTTTATTTTCAATCGCCAATCATGTGCAGTGCGGCCAATATGGCTTACAGAAAATCGGCCTTTTTGGAGGTAGAGGGATATCATGGGAATGAGGGTCTTTTGTCGGGAGATGATGAGTTTTTATTGAAAAAGATGGTCCATAAATTCGGACCTGAATCTGTTGTCTACCTCCAGGAAAGCCTTGTTTACACACAACCGCAAGGTTCTTTGAAGGCACTCTTTTCACAAAGGATCAGATGGGCATCAAAATGGAATTCCCACAAATCATTGTCCCATGCCTTGGCTTCAGTCCTTCCAGCTGCTGTTCAGGTTGCCTTCCTATGGAGTTTTTCCCTCCTTTTTATGGGAAACCCCGGGATGTTGGTATTTGCAGCAGTCTGGATTTTGAAGATTTACTTTGAAACAAAATCCTTGGGAAATGTTTTGAGGAGTTTTGAGATTAGACCGCATTGGATCTGGTTTTTGTTTACAGGAATAGTCCATCCTGTTTACGTTCTTGTAAGTGCACTCGGGGCTTTATTTGTAAAATTTGAGTGGAAAGGAAGATATTCTTCTGGGAAGGGTTAATTTTGGGTCTGAATACAAAATAAAATGACTGACAATGAGTTTGATTTATTGGATGAATTGTATTTCGTCCAGCCCTTTAGTTATCTGAAAGAAACCCTGGGATGGGAAGACCAAAGGCTTTTGGTTACCTTGAAGACTCTCCATTCGAAAGGATATATCAAATGTCTTTTTGCACCTGACGATGAAGTTTTCGGTACAGTGGATTTTGAAGCAAAAGGAAAGGATTTATTTTACCTCGCCACCAAAAAAGGCCTTATGGAACATAATGCCCTCTAAAAAAACTGACGTGACCGTACAACTAGTCAAATATCAAAAGAAAGAACTTGAGCTAAAGGCGCTCTTGGAAATCACCCAGGCAATCAATGAGAATAAGTCTGCGGCTGTGCTTTTTGATATATTCAAATTTACCTGCTTGGTACATTTGAATATCAAGTCTATTCTTTTGTACATGTCAAACTATGACCACTTTGAAAAAAAAATCAGCCATGGGATCAAAAGCAAAGTCCCTGATGCGATTCTTTCTGAAAAAATAAATTTTGACAAAGCGAGCGGGGAATTGAATATTGAGGTGGGTGAAGGTTTTTCGTTTGCTGAACTTGAAAATTACCTTCCTGTTTTCCACAAGGAGAAAATGCTTGCCATTCTTTTTCTCAAAAAGAAAGATGAAAAAGAGGACTTAGACCTTGATTTCACTCAAGCACTAACCAATATCATGGTGGTGGCATTGGAAAACAAGCGCTTTGCCAAGCGGCAACTTGAGCAGGAAAGGCTCAATAAAGAAATGGAAATCGCCTCCAATGTGCAGCGGATGCTTTTTCCTGCAGTCCTTCCACAGACTGATAAGCTCAAAGCCAAAGTGACTTACATTCCCCATTCTACGGTAGGCGGGGATTATTATGACTTGATCCAAAAATCCGAGGAAGAGGTCTTTTTCTGTATAGCCGATGTATCAGGAAAAGGCATGCCGGCGGCCTTGCTCATGTCCAATTTCCAGGCAGCATTGAGGACCTTGCTGAGGAGTTCTTCAGATTTGAAAATGATCGTTGAGCAGTTGAATTATACCATCTTTGACAATACCAAAGGGGAGCGCTTCATTACTTTTTTTCTAGGTTATTACAATTACAAAAAAAGAGAACTGACCTACGTCAATGCCGGGCACAATCCTCCGGTATTGTGTTGGGAGGGAGAAAAAAGGACGGAGACATTGGGTGCAGGGACAACTGTACTCGGGGCATTTGAGGAATTGCCATTCCTGGAAGTGGGCAAAAGAAACCATCTTAAAGGCTTTACACTCCATCTTTATACTGATGGCTTGACCGAAAGCTTTGACAAGAATGAAAAGGAATATGGAGATGATCGATTCAATCAATTTGTAAAAAGCAACCTTTGCCTTGATCCAAGTGTGTTTCATCAGCTGTTTTTTGAGGAATTGAGAATTTTTTCCACCGGTGGTGAGCAAAGGGACGACATTACCCTGCTCAGCTTAAGACTGCAATAAAATGGTCTGGATGCATCACGTGCCCTCCTTGATCCCGAAAGTTTTCGATAAATTTATCTGGAACAAAAACCGGGATGAAAAGACGATTTACCTGACTTTTGATGATGGTCCGGTGCCTGAGATTACGGATTTTGTACTGAATGAACTTGCAAAAAGAGACATGAAAGCCACGTTTTTTATGGTAGGTGCCAATGTCGAAAAGCATCCAAACCTTGCCAAAGAAGTACTCCAAGGAGGTAATGGAATAGGCAACCACACTTTTAACCATTTGGATGGATACCGAAATCCTGATGCCTTGTATCTGGAAAATATTGAAAAGTGCCAGAAGATTCTTCAGGATACACTTGAGGTAAGCCCGGTAAATTTCCGTCCACCATATGGAAAGATTTCCAAAACCCAATCTAAGCTTATACTTGCACATCATCAGATCGTCATGTGGGATGTTTTGTCAGGAGATTATGACCAGGATCAAAGTGCGGAGAAATGCCTGTCCAAAACCATCCAATACAGCAGAAACGGATCCATCGTACTTTTTCACGACCAACAAAAAACAGAAAAGATTGTTAAGAAGGTGTTGCCCGATTATCTGGACTTTATAATAGATAAGGGCTTTCAAACGGGGGTGTTATGATTTATGGAGTGGCGGTAGTTGTGGTTTTTTTATTGCTGTTGCAGGATTTTTTGCTTGTGGTTTTGCTTCAGATGAATTTTGAAAAATACGATGAAACCCAAAAACCGGATTTTCCAAAAGTTAGCGTTTTGATTCCCTGTAGGAATGAAGCCCAAAACTTACCCCGGTGTCTTGATTCCTTAGAAAATCTTGATTACCCTGAAGACAGGATCCAATTTGTTTTTGGAAATGACAGAAGCACAGACAAGACAGCAGCAATCCTCAGTTCTTGGGTGGCTAGCCATTCCAATTCGATATTGGTGGAGGTGGTTGAAGGAGACAGCAAGAGGAGGAACGGAAAGGCGAACGCCCTTTTTCAAATGGCTAAATCCGCAGATGGAGATTTTTATTTATTTACCGATGCGGATTGTGAGGTTCCATCTCAATGGATCAAATCCATGGTTTTGGCTCAAAAAAATGCTGATTCGGGAATTGTCACAGGTATCACGCACATTGGTATCTGTTCTTTATTCGGAAAAATGCAAGCTTTCGATTGGTGGCTTTCCTTAGGAATGGTCAAGGTGATGAATGACCTCGGCATATCGGTGACTTCGATGGGAAATAACATGCTGATTACAAAAAAGGCTTATGACTCCGTGGAAGGATTTGAAGGCATCCCATTTTCCCTCACAGAAGATTTTGAAATGGGAAAAGCTGTTGAAAAGAAAGGATATAAAGCCATCCATCATGTCTCAGAGGAGAATTTGGTGGGGACATTACCCCAACAAAATATCAAGGGATTATTGGGCCAAAGAAAGAGGTGGATGCATGGGGCAATGGATTTGCCGATGTATTGGAGAGCTGTTTTGGCGATGCAGGTCTTATTTTTTCCTGCTATTATTTATTTGTGTTTTTTACAGCCTTTTGAAGGAGTTTCGGTTTGGTTGATTAAAGTGGCAATCCAATCCTTATTTATTTACTTATTCTCGCTCAAAACAGGTCAAAAATTAAAAATTACCACTTTGTTCCTTTTTGAAATATATTATTTGTTTACTTCATGGTCCACAATAGTTTATTATTTTTGGCCGTCAAAAACAGATTGGAAAGGGAGAAAATACGGATGAAGTTTACAGATACACATGCCCATATCTATTCAGACAAATATAATGCGGATAGGGATGAAGTGATAAGTAGGACTGTGGAGAATGGCGTACACAAAATCTACATGCCCAATGTTGATGTGAACTCCATTGATGCGATGTTGGAAGCAGAGATGAAAAACCCTGGTGTCTGTATCCCTTTGATGGGCTTGCATCCCTGCGATGTCAACAAAGAGTTTGAAAAACAGCTCTATATCATGGAAGAATGGATCGAAAGGCGGGAATTTGCAGGAATCGGTGAAACGGGATTAGATCTGTATTGGGACAAGACTTTCTTTGAGCAGCAAAAAGAGTCGCTAAAAATCCAGATCCAATGGGCAAAGAAAAAGAAATGGCCGATTATCTTGCATTGCCGTGAATCCATGAACGAGACCATTGCAATCATCAGGGAAGAAAAAACAGATGACTTGAAAGGGATCTTCCATTGTTTTACTGGGTCAGTAGAGCAAGCCAAGGAAATCATTGAATTGGGTTTTTTGCTCGGAATCGGTGGCGTTTCAACATACAAAAATGGAGGTTTGGATAAAGTATTGCCCGAAATCGGTTTGGAACACCTGGTCTTGGAAACTGACGGACCATACCTCGCTCCCGTGCCACATCGGGGCAAAAGAAACTCCACAGAATACATTCCTTTGATTGCGCAGCGGGTTGGAGATTTGACGATGAACACTTTGGAGCGGGTTTCTGAGGTTACTGAAGAAAATTCAAGAAAAATATTTCATCATTTCCAGCTATGAACTATAAAATAATCAGGATCAATACAGCAGCCAAAAATGCGGTTCATTCTTCTGTACTCATTATTTATACAGGAGGAACATTGGGAATGGCATATGATGAATCCGGCGCTTTGGTCCCCTTCAACTTTGGGCAGATCATGGAAAAGGTACCTGCCCTGACCAATATGAACATTGCCATTACGGTTATTTCTTTTCCAGAACCGATTGATTCCTCCAATATCAACATGCAATATTGGTTTGACATGGCCTACATTATCTATGAAAATTATGACAGCTATGACGGTTTTGTGATTTTGCATGGCACAGATACCATGGCGTATTCTGCTTCGATGATGAGCTATATGCTGAATGGACTGAGCAAGCCTGTGGTATTTACAGGGGCGCAGTTGCCGATCTCTGCTATGCGCTCAGATGCAAGGGAAAACCTGATGACAGCGTTGGAGATCGCTACTGCCAAATCAAACGGAAGGCCGGTGGTACCTGAAGTCTGTATATTTTTCAACCACATGTTATTGCGTGGTAATCGGGCAAAGAAAGTGCAGAGCGTCCATTTTGATGCGTATGAATCCGAAAACTATCCTGCCTTGGCAGAAGCAGGGATTATCATTGATTATAATTATTCTGCAATCAGGCCATATGAGGAGACCAAAAAACTCAAGTTTTTCAATAAACTTGACAACAATGTGATCATCATCAAGCTTTTTCCCGGCATCACTGCAGCAGTCTTGGATTCTTGTTTCAGCATCAAGGGACTTAGGGGAGTGGTATTAGAAACCTACGGTTCCGGCAATAGCCCAAGTGAAAAGTGGTTTACAGAATCCTTGGAAAGGGCGGTTAAAAAAGGAATAATCATCCTCAATGTATCACAGTGCAATGGCGGTAGGGTTATTCAGGGAAGGTACCATACCAGCAAAGACCTGAAAAGAATCGGCGTATTGAGTGGCAGTGATATCACCACCGAAGCGGCGGTCACCAAGATGATGTTTCTTTTGGGCAATGAAATAGATGATGCCGAAATCAGGAGAAAACTCGTATTGCCCATAGCAGGTGAAATGTCTCCGCCAAATTAAGGGCCTTTTTTTAAGGGAGAAGTTTGGATAGCCTCCGATTAATTTATTTCTTTGCACTCCGATTCAGAAAATGGATCAACTAGAGAGGTGTCCGAGTGGTTGAAGGAGCACGCCTGGAAAGTGTGTATACCTCTAAAGGGTATCGAGGGTTCGAATCCCTTCCTCTCTGCAAAAAGATAAGCTCAAGGCTTATCTTTTTTTTTGGATTTTATTTATTTTTTTGACTCCTACAGTAATTTTTACTTCTAATTATGAAGGCTTATTTTTTGTTTTAAATCAAAATTCCGAAGGATTTCTTCATTCAAACCCCTTAAATCCTGTTTTCATTCCTTTTAATTCCCGTCTAGGTCCATTTATATAAATTTTCTAAACCTTTCATTTTCCTTGATTTAGCTTTCGGGAAATTCTGTCTCAAAAGCCCATAAGTCATTTTCAAAAAATTTATGAAAGTTTCCTTTGCATTTTGAAATGAAAAAATGATAACTTTAAAATCTCATTATTAATTTAGAAACCGTTTAACCTTTATTTAATTCTCTTTAAAATCTACATTATGAAAAAGTTAATCGCTTTGTTCATGCTTTCCGGAATTTTGATGTTTCCGGTAACTACGAAAGCTCAAGACGCAGATGCTCAAGACACTGCCGCAGTTGAAACCACTGAAGTTGTGGAAGCAGCTCCAACAGAACCGGCTATCGTCGATGACGAGGTCATGGCTGAAGAGCAAGGATTCCACCAAATTATCAAAGAAAAGTTCATCGAAGGTGATCCAACTTACATGTCTCCAGTATTGATCTGTTTGATCTTAGGTCTAGCTGTAGCACTTGAAAGAATCGTTACTTTGAACCTTTCTACAACAAACACAAAGAAATTATTATCAAAAGTAGAAGCAGCTTTAGAACAAGGCGGTATCGAAGCGGCTAAAGATGTTACTAAAAACACTAAAGGCCCTGTAGCTTCTATCTTCACTCAAGGTTTGATGAGATACACTGAAGGTATCGAAATGGTTGAAAAATCAATTATTGCCTACGGTTCTGTAGAAATGGGCAGGTTGGAAAAAGGTTTGGTTTGGATTTCACTATTCATCTCACTTGCTCCAATGTTGGGTTTCATGGGTACGGTTATCGGTATGATCGGTGCATTTGATGCTATCGAAGCTGCAGGTGATATATCTCCTTCTCTTGTTGCCGGTGGTATTAAAATCGCCCTTTTAACAACTGTAGCAGGTTTGATCGTTGCGATTATTCTTCAATTGTTTTACAACTACTTGGTTTCCAAAATCGATTCTTTGGTGAATGATATGGAGGATGCTTCCATTTCATTGGTTGATATCCTAGTGAAGCATAAATTATCAAAATAATATTGATTGAGCATTAGTTCAATTGATTCTTCACATTAACTAAAGAAAAACTAAATATGGATTCTATAGATATTTTCCTATACGTAGCTGATATTTTAGTGATTGTCGGGATTATTTTAGCGGTGGTGATGCCATTGATAAAATCATTTGACGATCCTAAAAGCTTATTAAAATCAGCGCTAGCAATAGTGGTTTTAGCAGCATTATTCTTTATTGCTTATTCCATTTCTGATGGTGAGGTCCTACCTAAGTTTGCAAAAGAGCCTTTTAACCTCACTGAGGGCATGTCCAAATTCGTAGGAGGTTCTCTAATTATGACTTATGTAATGACAATTGTTGCATTGGCAGGTATAGTAATTACTGAAATCACTAAAGCAATAAAATAATGGCAAAAGGTAAAAACAGAACATCTCAAGAGGTAAATGCAGGTTCCATGGCGGACATTGCTTTTCTGTTGCTTATCTTCTTCCTGGTCACCACTACTATTGCCTCTGATAAAGGTATTCAAAACCTTCTTCCTCCTAAGCAGGATCCTAATGTAGAGCCACCAGAAATTGATTTGAACAAAAGAAACATCTACAATATCTTGATCAATGCAAATGATCAACTTCTCATCGAGGATGAGTATGTTGAAAATACTGATTTGCTTTCAGAAGATATCAAAGATTTTCTTTTGAATTTTGGTGCCCCAGATGAAGAAGCAGTGGCTTTATTTAACAGCCTTCCACAATCTCTGAAGGCAAGGGCAAATAGAGATCCAAATTCTTCGGATCACCCCATGAATGGGGGTGCAGTTGTTTCAATCAAAACCAATAGAGGCACGAGTTATGAGAAATACCTAGAGGTGCTAGATCAGGTAAAAAGAGCATATTTTGAAATCTATGCTGAAAGGGTTGGTTTGACCTCAGACCAATACAGGGCATTGACAGGTAAAAACCCTGCTGAAAAAGCACTGATTGACAAAGGCAAAGAAGGTATTCCTTTAGCGATCTCAATTGCAGAACCGGATAAAATAGGAGGAAATTGATATGGCAAAGTTTAAGAAAAAAACCAAGACTTCGGAAAACATTCCGACCTCGGCATTACCTGATATCATCTTCATGCTCTTGTTTTTCTTCATGGTTACTACTGTGTTGAGAGAGCAGGACATCCTTGTTGAGCAAAAATTGCCTCAGGCAACCCAACTTCAGAAATTGGAGAAAAAGACGTTGATTTCTTATCTATTTGTTGGGAAACCGAAAAACACCAATCTCTATGGTACCGAACCAAGGATACAGGCGAATGACGTGTTGATCAATACAAAGGATATTATCCTTTGGGTAAACCAAGAAAAAGATAAACTTTCTGAGGCTGAAAGAGACCAAATTACAATCTCAATGAAAGCTGACAGGGACGTAAAAATGGGTCCGATTTCAGACATTCAATTTGAATTGAGAGAAGCAGATGCACGTAAATTATTATATGCATCGACCGGAAAGGTTCAGAATTAATAAAATTCAAATTTCAAATCATAAAGCTATCCCATTGGGATAGCTTTTTTACTTTTGTTTAAATGGAAGTTTTGGAAATTACTCGAAAGAAAAAAGTTCAGAACGCTTGGGCCATGTATGACTGGGCCAATTCTGTCTATAGCTTGGTAATCACCTCTACTATATTCCCTGTTTATTTCAATGGAGTGACCAAGTCCGATGAATATGGGGATGTAGTTTCATTTTTTGGATTCAAGATTGTGAATACAGTTTTGTATTCTTATTCCATATCTTTTTCCTTCTTGGTAATCGCCTTGATTTCTCCTTTACTTTCCGGAGTAGCTGATTACAGTGGGAAAAAACTCTTTTTCATGAAATTATTTGCCTATTTAGGTTCTATAGCCTGCATCGGTTTATTCTTTTTTGACAGTAATAATTTAGAATATGGAATTATCTGTGCCGTATTGGCAAGTATTGGTTATGCAGGAAGTATAGTTTTCTATAATGCCTTCTTACCTGAAATAGCGACTGAAGAAGAATTTGATTTTTTGAGTGCAAGGGGTTTTGCGCTAGGGTATGTGGGAAGCGTGATTTTGTTAGTCTTGAATTTATTTATGATCCAATCTCCTGAGACTTTTGGATTGACAGATGGAGGTCAGGCCGCCAGATGGTCATTCCTGATTACGGGTTTTTGGTGGGCAGGATTTGCTCAGATTCCCTTTAGATATTTACCTGATAATCCGTACAATAAAAAGGTAAAGAAGGCGCTATTTTTAAAGGGCTATCGGGAAATAAATAAAATCTTCCAAATAGTAAAGAAGACCACAGTCATGCACAGGTTTTTAGCAGCCTTCTTTTTTTACAGCATGGGGGTGCAGACTGTTATGTATCTTGCAGCCACTTTTGGTGACAAAGAACTCGGTCTCCCCGGAGATAAGTTGATTGTTACCATATTGATTATTCAGATCGTAGCTATTGGAGGAAGCTATCTGTTTGCTTATTTGTCCAAGAATTTAGGAAATAAGATTTCTCTTGTGATCATGGTTTTTGTTTGGGTTTTAATTTGTGGAGCGGCTTATTATGTTACCAATGAATATCAATTTTACGCTTTGGCTTTTGTAGTTGGAATGGTAATGGGAGGTATCCAATCCCAATCGCGTTCAACCTATTCTAAATTGATACCAAAAGATACAACCCAACATGCTTCCTTCTTTAGTTTCTATGATGTGACAGAAAAAATTGCCATCGTTTTGGGTACTTTTTCATATGGGATCATCGAGCAGATTACCGGAAATATGAGAAACAGTTCATTGGCTTTAGGTTTATTTTTCTTTGTAGGGCTTGGGTTTTTACTTTTGCTTAGGATTCCAAAACAGGATTTTCAAAATATTGTTGAAATAAAGAATGCTTGAAATAATTGAGGGAAATAGGGTTTCAGAATTGGATAAAGCTTTTGCCAAATCAGAAGGAATGTCATCATGGGATTTGATGGAAAGGGCAGCCATATCTTTTTTCAACTGGTTTAAGCTTCATTTTACAAATTTCCCCAATGAGATTTTTATTTTTTGTGGACCCGGCAATAATGGAGGAGATGGGTTGGCCGTGGCGCGATTACTTGAAATGGATGGTTTCAAGGTAGCTGTGGTTACTTTTGAGGATGTTTTAAATTGTAGCCAAGACTATCAAATCAATTTTACTAAGCTCCCTTTGGGTGTCAAAGTATTGGTTTATGAAAGTTTAGAATTTGATCTTTTAAAAAATTGTATCTGCATTGATGCTATCTTCGGTGTCGGAGTCAATAGACCACTTTCTGGCAAGTACTTGAAGACTATCAATTCATTAAATAAGGTAAACGCAAAAAAAATCGCTATAGATTTGCCTTCAGGTATACCGGCTGACACTATTTTGGAAGGAGATGCATTTCAAGCTGATTTCACTTGTACTTTTCAATTTCCAAAACTCGGACTATTGATTCCTGAGCATGCAGATTTTACAGGGAAGATCGAAGTATTGGATATTGGAATTCCAGAACCGTTTTTAAAATCATTTAGCCAAAAAAAGTATTATGTTCAAAAAAAGGATATTCCATCTTTTCATAGAAAATTCAACAATTTTAGCCACAAAGGGGATTTTGGAAGAATTTTGTTGATTGGAGGTGATCAAGGAAAGATGGGAGCAATTTTACTTTGTTCTAGGGCAGCGTTGAGGACGGGAAGTGGGTTGGTTCATGTGTTTGCCCCATGGGATGAAAGGTTAGTCATACAGGTTGGGGCACCTGAAGTGATGGTTGTAAATGATTTTAGTCTATCTGACCTTGGGATCTTTGATGCGATTGGTATAGGCCCCGGATGGGGATTGGAAGTTGACCCTAATTATTTTGAAATGATCCTGCAATCTTTCAATTCACCTGTAGTAATTGATGCAGATGGTTTAAATATTCTTTCAAAAAATCCGAATTTGCTAAAGGCTATTCCGCCAAACAGTATCCTTACTCCTCATATCAAAGAGTTTGAAAGGTTAGCGGGTTCGTTCAAGGACCAAATTGAAAGGCTTGAAAAAGCAAGGGAATTTTCAATTAATCATAAAGTTTTTTTGGTATTGAAAGGGGCATTTACTTGTATCACTTGTCCTGATGGCTCTCAGTATTTTAATTCTTCAGGCAATAAATATATGGCAACAGCAGGATCAGGAGACGTCTTGACAGGGATGATTACCTCATTTCTCGGTCAAGGGTACGATTCTTTAAGCGCTGCGATTTGTGGTGTATTTCAGCATGGATTGGCAGGCGAATTGGCTTCGGTGAAAAAAAGAAGGGGAATGGTAGCATCAGATATATTGGAAACCATCCCACAGACTTATTTAAATCTTGATATTGAGTGAATTTTATTTACCGGAGTAAGAACTATAACAATTTCCTGATGGTTGCATTAAGAGTCTTTTCAATCTGATGAATAAAGAAAAATTAATACTTTGGACCATTGCCGCCATTAATTTCACCCACATAGTGGATTTTATGATTTTGATGCCTCTTGGGCCGCAGTTGATGCGGATATTTGAAATCACCCCTAGGGAATTTGGATTGCTGGTTTCTTCATATACGTTCAGTGCCGGTATCAGCAGCTTTTTGGGCGCTTTTGTTTTGGATAAGTATGACCGAAGGACAATTCTATTGTGGGTGTTTACAGGATTTCTGCTCGGAACCATTGCTTGTGCTCTTTCTCCAAATTATTCTGTATTATTGATTTCCAGGATTATTTCAGGTGTTTTTGGAGGCCTTACTTCCGCCTTGATTATGGCTATTATCGGTGATGTGATTCCCGATGCCCGTAGGGGTAAAGCTATGGGATTGGTCATGGCTGCATTTTCTGTAGCTTCGGTTGTGGGAGTTCCCTTTGGCCTATTTATAGCAAGTATTTCCAATTGGCATGCCCCATTTATTTTCTTGGCTAGTCTTTCTTTGGGTATTCTGTTTTTGATTTTCAAATATATCCCATCAATTACAGCCCATATAAACAGCCATTTAGTCAAACCAACACCTATACAAGTCATCAGAAGAGTAACCGGAAACAATAATCAGATGAGAGCCATTTCCCTCACTATCATGATGATGTTTGGTCAATTCATGATTATTCCTTTTTTGAGTCCGTATATGGTTGCTAATGTTGGCTTTTCTGAAATCCAGCTCACCTACATCTATATGGCAGGTGGCCTATTTACTATTTTTACCTCCCCTTGGGTTGGTAAATTGACAGATAATCATGGTAAGATTAAAGTTTTTACTGTGTTTATGACTTTGAATATTATCCCTATCGGGCTGATTACCCATTTGGGGCAAACTCCAATTCCATTTGTATTGATGATATCCACTTTGTTTTTTGTGACTTCCAACGGGCGAATGGTTCCAGCGGCAGCTTTGATTACGGGAACCGCAAAAGCCGAAAACAGAGGCAGTTTCTTAAGCTTCAATTCTGCTGTCCAACAATTAGCTGCAGGAATAGCTTCTTTTATTGCTGGATTGATTTTGGTGGAAGGAGAAGCCGGAATATTGCATAATTTCAATATTGTTGGTTATTTGGCAATTTTCTTCAGTCTGTTATGTATTCCTTTAGCCCGAAGAATAAAGGTTATTGATATCGGTGCGCCTTCGGTGAACCTTGCAGATAATTTGGAAGTTGAAAAAAGTATATAAAAAAAGCCGCATCAAGCGGCTTTTTTTAATTAAAATTCAGCGTGTCCGGGTGTTCGCGGAAATGCTATTACATCTCTGATGTTTCCCATTCCGGTGACGAATAAGACCAATCTTTCAAAACCAAGTCCAAATCCGGCGTGTGGTGTCGATCCAAATCTTCTTGTGTCAAGGTACCACCACATTTCCTCGGTTGGAATGTTCATTTCTTCCATTCTTTTGGTAAGGTAATCCAATCTTTCTTCCCTTTGCGATCCTCCGACAATTTCCCCAATTCCGGGGAACAAAATATCCATAGCCGCCACTGTTTTGCCATCATCATTCTGCCTCATGTAGAAAGCTTTGATATCTTTAGGATAATCCGTCAATATCACCGGCTTGTTAAAATGTTTTTCGACTAAGTATCTTTCATGCTCAGATTGCAAATCAACTCCCCATGATTCTACCAGGTATTGGAATTTCTTTTTCTTATTATGGTTGGAATTTCTGAGAATATCAATGGCCTCAGTGTAGGTTATTCTTTGAAATTCATTTTCTACTACAAACTTGAGCCTATCAATAAGCCCCATTTCACTTCTCTGATCAGCTTTTTTGGTGGTTTCTTCTTCAGCAGCTCTTTTGTCTAAAAACTCCAAGTCATCTTTACAGTTTTCCAAAGCATAAGAAATCACAAATTTCAAGAAATCTTCGGCAAGATCTTGGTTGTCCTGTGCATCATAGAATGCCATTTCAGGCTCAATCATCCAAAATTCGGCAAGATGCCTTGCGGTATTTGAATTTTCTGCCCTGAAAGTCGGCCCAAAAGTATAAATCTCCGCCAAGCCCATAGCCGCAAGTTCACCTTCAAGCTGACCGGATACAGTCAGATTTGTTTCCTTTTCAAAGAAATCCTCTTTGAAATTTATTTTTCCCTCCTCGGTCAAGGGAGGATTTTTAATATCCAGAACAGTCACCTTAAATGTCTCTCCGGCCCCTTCCGCATCGGATGAAGTGATTATCGGAGTATGGATATAGAAGAAGCCTTTGTCATTGAAATACTTGTGAACAGCAAATGCCAGAGCATGCCTTACTCTAAAGACTGCTCCGAATGTATTTGTCCGGATTCTCAGGTGAGCAATTTCTCTCAGAAATTCTAAAGAGTGTTTTTTTGGCTGCAGAGGATATGTTTCTGTATCTGCTTCTCCTAAGACTTCTATGGATGAAGCTGAAATTTCAGCTTGCTGACCCGCACCTTGAGAGGCCACGATCCTTCCATTGATTTTCAGACATGCACCTGTCGTGACTTTCTTAAGAATGTCTTCATCAATCAAAGCAGGATCTGCTACTACTTGGTAATTATTGATAGTAGATCCATCATTGATGGCAATGAATGTTACATTTTTATTGCTTCTCTTAGTTCTCACCCAGCCCATAATGGTGGCATCCTGACCGATATGATCATTTTCGAGAAGTTTTTTTATTTTGATTCTTTTATTGAAAGACATAGAAAAGAAAGATTGATTTTGAATGAATTATACCCATCTAGGATGTATTGTTAAAGGGAATGCAAAAAAACGATTAAATAAGCTTTTTATCAATAATTTGTTCTTATTTCCTAAATTTGAAATATTGAAAGTATAAGAAACACCGTTTTTGGTAAGCCTTCATTCTAAATTCTTTTGAAATATATTTGAGTATGCAAAAACTACATTTAAGTCAGGTACTTTCCCAAAAACTTTCTCCACAGCAGATTCAATTCATCAAACTGCTTCAGGTTCCTACCGCAGAATTGGAATCCCGTGTGGAGGAAGAACTCGAAATAAACCCGGCTTTGGAGGAAGGAAAAGAGGAGGACAGCAGTGAATCAGAGGATAATGATTATGAGGATACCTTTGAGGATGAAGCAGGGTTCGAAGACAAAGATGTAAATATTGATGATTATCTGAGTGATGATTACAGTGGCTATAAAATGCAGGGGGACGGTAATTATTCTCCTGATGAGGATGACAGGGAAATCCCAATATCCGGTGGCGCTTCCTTGCATGAGCAGCTGATTACGCAATTGGGATTTTTAAAGTTAAATGAAAGACAAAAGCTAATCGGAAGGCAGCTTATTGGAAGTATCGAGAATGATGGTTATATAAGGAGGGATTTGGAAGCAATAATCAATGACCTGGCTTTTAGCCAAAATATTGAAACAGATCTGGATGAGGTTGAAGAAATTTTGAGAAAAATTCAAAATTTTGATCCTGCCGGTATCGCAGCTAGAAACCTTCAGGAGTGCCTTTTGATCCAACTTGAAAGAAAGGAGCATCCTGATGACCCCGTTGTCCAAAATTCAATAAAGATCATCGTTGATTGTTTTGATGAATTCACAAAGAAACACTATACCAAAATCCAGAAGAAACTCGATTTGAATGATGATGATATCAAGGATGCTGTGAATATGATAACACGCCTGAATCCCAAGCCTGGTGGGACTTCTGACGGTTTGATCAAGACACAATATATAATCCCTGATTTTATCCTGACAAATGTCAATGGAAAGTTTGAGATTTCTTTGAATTCAAAAAATGCACCTGAACTCAGGGTAAGCAGGTCTTATTCTGAAATGTTTGATGCTTATGATAAAAGCGATAAAAAGGATAAAAAGCTGAAAGATACGGTCACATTTGTCAAACAAAAACTGGATGCGGCCCGATGGTTTATAGACGCAATTAAACAAAGGCAGCAAACTTTATTGAAAACCATGCAGGCTATTCTCGATTATCAGGAAGAGTTTTTTATTGATGGTGAGGAGACAAAGCTGAAACCCATGATTTTAAAGGATATTGCCGATAAGATTGAAATGGATATTTCAACAGTTTCCCGCGTGGCAAATAGTAAATCCATCCAAACAGAAGTTGGAATTTTTCCCTTAAAATATTTTTTCTCAGAAGGAATTGCTACCGATTCCGGAGAAGATGTTAGCAATAAAGAAGTAAAGAGTGTCCTTCAGGCCATGGTCGATGGTGAAAGTAAAAAAAGACCACTTTCTGATGACAAATTGGTAAAAATCCTGAATGACAAAGGGTATAATATTGCAAGAAGGACCGTGGCCAAATACAGGGAGCAATTACAAATACCTGTTGCTAGACTTAGAAAGGAACTTTAAGTGGCACAAAAATTAGCTTTGTTGGTTTCATACCTTTTTCAGCCACTGTTAATTCCGACGCTGATTTTCTTATTTCTGCTATTTGGAGTTCCGGAAATATCAGCATCTCAGTATTATAATGAGTGGTTAATTGTCTTGATGGTTTTCATGACCACGTTCTTAATTCCTGTATTGAGTCTTATTACGATGAAGCTTACAGGCAATATTGCTACATTTCATCTCAAAAGTAGGGAAGAACGTGTTTTCCCTTTTTCGATGGTCAGCCTTTTTTATGTGATGTCCTCGTATTTGTTTTATTTGAAATTTGAAATTGAACCTGTTTTTACGCTTAGTTTGGTTTCAATTTCAATATGTGTAATTCTATTGACCAGTATCTCATTTTTTTGGAAAGTCAGTGCACATATGACGGGAATTTCAGGGTTCTTGGCAATCATTTTTGTATTGGCCATAAAAAACCCCAGCGTAAATCTTATTTATATAATGCTGCCACTAATCATGATTTCCGGTATCATAGCATCCTCTAGATTATATCAAAATGCGCACAATCCAATGGAAATAATGGGAGGTTTTATTTTGGGATTTTCTGTTTGCTTTGGAGCATTTTACCTATACTTATAAAAAAAGCCGGCTTGCCGGCTTTTTTTATAAGTATAGGGTAATCAAAATTTTTAGAAAAGCGCAATTGAAACGCCGAAGTTAAGTTGGGTCGCTTGGGTGTTAAAAGGACCTTTGTTCTTTTGGAACACTTCGTTTAATCCATAATAACCCCAAAGGTTAAAACCTGGGAATCCCAACCTTGCATGGACCCCATATCTGAACTGGTTGAACCCAAAAGACTGCCTGTCCTTGATTTTTCTATCTAGTCCATCGGAATCGACATAAGAAATTTTTGTTTGAGACTGAAACAGGTATCCTATCTTCCCTCCAAAAGCGAATCTCACGCTTTTGTCATAATTGTTTTTATTGAAGTGATATCTAAATTCCAAAGGGATTTCTAAAAAATTAAGACCAACATTATTTTTTCCTACATTGATATCATCTCCATATACATCTGATATTGGAATGAGCTGACTAGAGTTTGGGCCGACTGCCGGATTATTGAAAAGCGCTTTATCGCCTTGAAATGCAAATTTATCTGAAGCTACTCCTAACCCGGGATTAAACGTAAATCCAGACTTTTCTCCAAAAATTCTGATTGGATATTGGTAATATATATTGAATGTCCTGGATTGAATAAATTGTGTATTTAACTCACTTGGCTTATTGTTTAATGTGTTAAAACCCAATTCTAAAAATAAATCTCCTTTTATATCCGGTCTTCCTCCTATTGGTGTTTTTTCTCTATTCTGTGCAAAAAGGGAAGTAATTAATATCAAATTAAGTAAAACTACTGATGTGAATCTTTTCATGAAAGGGGTATTATATTTAAAATTGGGGCTAAATTATAAAATCAAACTCGATTTGCGGTTCTTTTTGTCTTAATAATTCTTAATTGTTTTTTGGCCATTTATTTTTGGTTTATAAAACAATTGATCTTGTTTTTGTAAATCCAAAATTCGTAACTACTTTTGTAACCCCATTAAGGCCTCGTAGCTCAATTGAATAGAGCACTTGATTACGGCTCAAGAGGTTTCAGGTTTGAATCCTGACGAGGTCACACTTCACATCATTCACGGATGCGATTTAAATTTTGAGATGGTTAATTTTTATTGAAGGCCTTTGAGGGAAACTTAGATTTCATTTTGAAAAATTTGTCTCACGGATTCAGGAAGTTAGTTGAAACTTATTTAAAAAATCAACTTTCTGTGATTCCTTCTCTTGTGGTTTATCTAATTATTCTTACCTTTGCACTCCTGTTTGTAAGGAACGGGAAAAAGAGATGGGGCGAGAGTCTTACGATACTGCCGGATGAGGCGGTAAAAGTTCATTGAAATACTGGAGAAACGACATTAAAGATCCGGCAGTTAACACTGTTGGATTAGATTGAAGACAGGGCTAGGAAACGATTCTGCAGTGATGCAGAGAAAAAAAACTATACAATGGAGAGTTTGATCCTGGCTCAGGATGAACG
>NZ_JANSUY010000010.1 GCF_024741135.1 Aquiflexum gelatinilyticum | reverse complement strand
TTGGCGGAAACTATACTTACAATTTCCCATCAAATTAGCCAAAACTATATACAATCTCACGCTTCATTTTATTCTATAAAAATGTTACCCCTTCGGGGTTTTTTCACGCTGACAACCAAAAAATATGCTAGACACAAGAATAAAAATAGACACAAGACACAAGATGCAAGACACAAGATTTGATTCCCCGACAAAATAAGACACAAGAATCAAGACTTAAAAATAGACACTATATACAAGACTTAAAAATAGACACTAGATACAAGACGTAAGATTCAAGACTTTTAAAAATAGACACAAGATCTGTGTTCATCTTTTTTATCTGTGGTAAAAAAAACTAGATCTGTTTTGGCGGAAACTATACTTACAATTTCCCATCAAATTAGCCAAAACTATATACAATCTCACGCTTCATTTTATTCTATAAAAATGTTACCCCTTCGGGGTTTTTTCACGCTGACAACCAAAAAATATGCTAGACACAAGAATAAAAATAGACACAAGACACAAGATGCAAGACACAAGATTTGATTCCCCGACAAAATAAGACACAAGAATCAAGAGAAAAAATAGACACAAGATTCAAGACACAAGATTCAAGACTTGATACCTCGACAACAATTAGAACAACTACAACAAATAGAACAACTACAACAATTACAACAACTACAACAATTACAACAACTACAACAACTACAACAACTACAACTATTAGAACAAAAATATTGATCGAGAATCTTCGCTTCACTCAGAATGACGGTCCTCAACCTGACAACGCGCAGCAGACAACCTGACAACTCGATAACCTGACAACGCGAACCAGACAACAATTACAACCAATAGAACAATTACAACTACTAAAATTAGAGCAAGACCTGATTTTTAGACAACATAAAAGCTTACCAATTTCCCCGAAAAATTCAATCTCCAATTCCTTAGAAAAGGTCAATTCTATAAAAAATAATTCAATAAATTTTGCCAAAAACCCCAATTTCCTCCCACTTTCCGCTACCCTTCCCTTACCCTTCTCCTACCCACCCGTTACACCCTCCCTACCCATTCGTTACCTTTTGACCAATTTCCAAGAAACCATATAATTATTCCGATAATTTTTACTATTGTACTTTTTCAAGACACAAGATTCAAGACTTGGTACCTCGGCAACAACTAGAACAACTAGAACAACTAGAACAACTACAACAATTACATTTTTATGAGATTCTTCACCTCCGCAGGCTGCGGTTCAGAATGACGGTCCCCAACTTGATAACGCGAAGCTGACAACCCGACAACGTGCAGCAGACAACCTTACAACGCTCAGCAGACAACCTGACAACGCGCAGCAGACAACAATTACAACCACTACAACAATTACAACTTTTTAAACCCCATACTCACCGAATTGATACAATACCTGATACCCCCTTTGTCCTTTGGGCCGTCGGGGAAACGGTGTCCGAGGTGCCCGCCACAATTGCCGCAGAGGATTTCTTCCCGGATCATGCCATGGGTATAATCCATATGCACGTCGATGGCATCAGGTCGGACCGGTTCGGTGAAGGACGGCCAACCGCAACCACTATCATACTTGGCTGAGGAATGAAAAATCTCATTGCCACAGGCATGGCATTCATAGATTCCGGTTTCTTTGTTGAGGTAATACTGTCCGGTGAAGGGTCTTTCAGTTCCTTTTTCCCGCAAAACATGGTAGGCTTGAGGATCAAGTTCCTGCTTCCATTCGTTTTCTGATTTGGTGATGGGGTAGGATTTTGTTGGTTTCGGTTTCATGGGTAAGATGGTTGTAGTTGTTCTAGTTGTTGTAATGGTTGTAATTGTTAAGTGGGTCCGTTATTGGAGGGTTTTGGTTTTCCACTTAGTCTATGTTTTCCAATTGGTTTTTACGTATTCAATGAAATTGTGGATTTTGACACCAAGCTTTCTATATTCTTCTTGGATCAATTGAACTTCTGCATCATACTCAGGATACAAAACCTTTAATTTTTCTAGGTGATTATGACATTCTAAGTTGCTTGCGTGGGCATAAACCAAGAATTTCACAAAATCTTGTTTGTAGGATTTTCTTCCATAACCTTCCACGATATTGGTATTGATTGAGTCAGATGATCTTCGCAACTGACTACCCAATTCATATTTTTCATAAGAGGGTAACTTAAGACTGAACCGATGTGTTTCAAAAAATAACTCCAATGAAATTTTGTAGATATCCAAGTCCTGATAACTTTTCATTTGACAAAAGTTTGAAATAAGCGATTGTCTAAATTAATCAATCCTGACTCAATTAATAGTTATTCAATAAAATTATTTTCTCAAGCTTCCCAAAACTTACCCAATTCTTAATCACCCTAACAACTACAACAACTACAACAATTACAACCCATCCTTACGGCTTCACCACCAACCTCCTCCCGCCCCCTTTAATCACCTCCTCATTCATCAGCATAGGACGGTATTTGCCGGTGGCGTATAGGACGGATTGGTCGGAATAGTGGGGACTGAAAAGGTTGCCGCTCTGACCTGTGGGTAGGACGGATTCTGAGGCTTCCACGTCAGCAAAATCTAAAATAATTCGCATTGCAGGTCCTGAATTGACCTTATAGATACCATCAGGATTGAGGGTAAAAGGTAGTTTGTTGACCGATTCTTCATTGGCAGTGACTGCAGGGGCTTTGACATTAAAGATCTTGTCCAAAGGTTTTTTGGCACCAAGAGGGTGGGGGTGTTCGAGAACGACGACTTTTTCCCAAAGCCATTTTTCACTGTCTGTTCCCAACTGTTCGCTGAGTTCTGAGATGGTTTTGCCCAAGGCGATTTTGACAATTTCGGACTTGCTTTCATTGGCTTCGGTTTTATTATTGTCCCACCAAAGAGAATTATCGGTTCTGATCAGTGTCGGTACACTTCGGATGTACATAAATGTCTTGATGAAATTTTGGAAATCATCTTCCCCAAGTTCATCCGCCATCATGCCGTGTAGGGTATGGTAAAGCCACTTGTAGTAAAAGGTAGGAGCGATGGATTCCAGGTCATGGCTGCCGTTCCAGTTTTCGATGGCCTTTTGGGCAGGTTCAAAACCTTTGAATGCGGCTAAGTCCACCACTGCCAACATGCTTTTGGCGTTGATGGGGTGGTTTTCATTGATGGCTTCCATTTGGAGTGCTTTGATACTTTCTTGGGTCCAATCGTTTCGGGAAGTGACGGTTTTGGAGATTCTGTCCCAACGGTCACCGGGATAATAGTATCCCGGGAAGAAAGTCCCGTTGGAAAGGGTATCCGGTTGGTTATTGGCGGACGCCACAAAACCCGATTCGGGGTTGATGCTCATGGGGTTTTGCTCAAATGGAATCCATCCTGTCGGTTCGTCGGTGGGGTTGGTGCCATCCAAGAAGATTTTGCTGTTGACATGGCTGGGTCGGATGGGCAATTTGGCAGTGGCCCACCAAGCTATGTTTCCGGCCTTGTCGCCATACATGACATTGAGTCCTGGCGCGTGAATCATGCGGACAGCAGCTTCGGTTTCCTGAATGTTTTTTGCCCTTGCCATCTTCCAAGTCGCCTCCAAAGCAGCTGTCGGCTCGAGTACATACACCCACCATGAAGCCACAGGATTTTGAGTCAGTTTGCCGATTTCGGGAAGGACATCATTCATAATGGGTCCATGGATGGATTCTTTGATTTCAAAAATAACAGACTCCCCATCTTTGACATGGATGGTTTCTGTTCTGGATGTCAATGGCCTGAATTCCTCTCCGTAAATGGTTTCGTTGGGATTGTTGGGATTGAGTTTTTCTTCGAAGAAATCCTGATCGTCATTTTCAAACATCGTCAGTCCGATACTGTGGTGGCGGGTATGTCCGACCAAGCCAAATGGCATTCCTGCGAGATGGTTGCCGTAATAGCTGAAACCCGGATATTCGAGATGCGCTTCATACCATACCGATGGCTGGGCAAAGCCAATGTGGGTATCATTGCAGAACAGTACTTCCCCTGAAGCCGTCCTGCTTCCCGAAATCACCCATGAGTTGCTGCCTTCCAACAGGGGAACGGGAAGTTTTTCCAACAGGGCAGAAAGGGAATTTTCGATGACAAGATCAGTGGTGATGGAATCTCTTTTCGGGTAATTGTTGGGGATGACATGGTGCTCCGGCAAAGTTTGGACCGAAACCATTTTCATATATTCAGGACCCAAGGTGCGGGCCATTTTGGTGACCAAAGGATCTGTTTTCATTGCCATGGCAAAAGTAAAGGACATATATCCCGTGATGGCGTGGATGTCATTGATGGTGAATTCCCTCGGTTCTGATCCCAAGAGGGTATATTCAATGGGGATTTTTCCATGTTGGATAAAATGATTTACACCTTCGATGTAGGCTTCGGTAGCGGATTTCCATTCCGAATTTCCTGCTTTGTTCCACTCTTCGGTACTCCAAGCGGCATGTTTGGGAATGCCCAAAGTCCTGAAAAATTTATCCACTTCCACCAAATCGGCACCCAGGAGTTCCGCCAAAGTACCTGTGCCTACACGGCGCATCATTTCCATCTGAAAAAGCCTATCCTGTGCATGGACATAGCCCAAGGAGCGGTAGGCATCTTCTGCATTGGCAGAATAGATGTGGGGAACACCGAAATCATCAAAGTAGACTTCCGCTTCCGCAGACATGGAAGGCATATTGATTTCGCCGTTATATTTTGGTTTGAAGCTCAGCTTGACTGCCTGATATCCGACAAAAAGCAACACGAATAGAACGATTAGGGCAATGAGGAATTTTTTCATGGGTTTATTGATGGGTGGGGAATTTTTCAAGAGGGATTAAATGTAAATATATCTCAAGGAAGACACAAGATGAAAGACTTAAGGAAATTCAGAATTAAGAATGATAAATTCAGAATGACGGATTCCCCATCCTGACAACTCGAACCTGACAACCCGAAAACCCGACAACTTGACAACCCAAAACAATTACAACCACTATAACCACTCCAACAATTACAACCACTAAAACCACTACAACCCTTTTTATCTCCCCTCAATCGCCTCCAAAATCACCCCACAGGCTTTTTCTATTTCTTCCTCGGTAATGATCAGAGGCGGTGCGATACGCATGGCATCATCGCAAAAAAGAAACCAATCGGTAATGACACCGTTTTCGATTGCCCTGTCAATGATTGGTTTTAGGACTTCAAAGGATTCAAACTCCACAGCCATCATCAACCCTTTGTTGTGGATGGATCTGATTTTGGGATGAACAAGCAGTTTTTTGAAAAGATTTGCTTTTGTCTCCACTTGTTCCAAAAGCTTTTCTTCCTGAATAACTTTAATCGTTGCCAATGAAGCCGCAGCAGAAACAGGATGCCCTCCAAAGGTTGTGATATGACCTAATAGAGGATTGTTTTTGAATGCGCCCATCACGTCTTTGTTGGCAATGAAAGCACCGATCGGCATGCCTCCGCCCATTCCTTTGGCGCAGACCAAGATATCAGGAACAATCCCAAAATGCTCAAATGCCCAAAACTTTCCTGTTCTTCCAAAACCCGCTTGAATCTCATCCAAAATCAAAAGCGTGCCTGTCTCATCACACTTTCTTCGCAAAGCTTTAAAATATTCCGAACAGGCTACCATAATCCCGGCTTCGCCCTGAATGGTCTCGACTATGAAAGCTGCAGTGTTTTCGGTGATTTCATCAAGTTGCTGAAAACTCCCGTAAACCACATTTTTGATTCCTGGTAAGAGAGGTCGGTAGGCTCTTTTGAAGATTTCATTGCCACCGACAGAAAGTGAACCATGGGAAGAACCGTGGTAGGCATTGACGCAGGAGATGATTTCGCGGCGGTTGGTATAGCGCTTCGCCAATTTCAGCGCGCCCTCCACCGCTTCGCTTCCTGAGTTGACGAAATAGACGTTGTCAAGGTGGGAGGGTAGAGTTTCACAAAGTGCTTTAGCCAATTGAACCTGAGGACTTTGTACATATTCTCCATAAACCATCAGGTGAAGGTATTTGTCTAACTGGTTTTGGATCGCTTCGAGGACTTTTGGATGGCGGTGACCGACATTGCTGACGCCGATTCCCGAAATCAGGTCCATATATTCTTTTCCTTCCGGCCCATACATGTAGATCCCTTCTGCCTTTTCGATTTCTATCATCAAAGGAAAGTCAGTAGTCTGCGCGAGGTGAGAGAGGAAAAGCTGACGGTTATTCATTTTTTAAGATACAAGACGTAAGACACAAGATGCAAGACTTAGAGCCGAGAAGCGAGAAACGAGAAAATTGAACCAGGTACTAAGTACAAAGTACAATGAACCAAGTAAGGACATCCCAAACTTGACAACCCAAGAACCTGACAGCAATGACAACGCGAAGCAGACAACAATTACAACCCCTACAACAATTACAACCCCTACAACCATTAGAACAACTACAACCATTACAACCACTAACTCCTAAACCTAAAGAAAATCCCTAATGGCAAGTTCTTTTTAAATCTATCCACAAGGTACAACTCTCCGTGCTCGGCATTGTTGACTTCTTTGAAGTTGGACTTGACAAGGTTGGCAGCGATCATCGAACTGAAACTGAGGGAATACATGTTGAGAATCAGGAAGTGATGCTCAAGGTCCAAAAGCTCCGCACAAAGTTTGAGCATTTCATTGATCTGTTCTTCCAATATCCATTTTTCTCCATCCGGACCACGTCCATATGCCGGTGGGTCAAGGATAATTCCGTGGTATTTGTTTCCCCGACGAACTTCCCTTCTGATAAACTTCATCGCGTCATCCACAATCCAACGGATTCCATCCTGACCGGAAGATTCCATGTTGTGTTTGGACCAAGTGACCACCTGCTTGACAGAATCCAAGTGCGTGACATCTGCACCGCAGGCTTTGGCAGCAACAGATGAAGCTCCTGTATAGGCGAATAGATTGAGGACTTTGGGGTTTTTAACAGGAAAGTTTTTGAGTGTGTCTGAAATATAATCCCAATTGACTGCTTGCTCGGGAAAGAGCCCGATATGTTTGAAGGAAGTCATGGCAAGATTGAGCTTCATCTTCAGCCCATCGGGATTTTTGTAGCTGACCTGCCAATTGTGTGGAATCTTTTTGAGTTCATTCCATTGCCCTTTTTCGGGATTGTTTTTTTCCTTTGCAAAATGGGCATGAGCCATTTCCCTCCATTCTTTTTCATCAAGACTTTTATCCCAAATTGCCTGTGGTTCCGGTCGGCTGAGGATATAATCTCCAAACCTTTCCAGTTTTTCAAATCCACCGGTATCAATCAGTTCATAATCTTCCCAATGCTGCGGGGAGAGCGAGAGGATGGTTTCTTTCATGCTGCAAAAGTAATTATATAATCGGAGAGCGGAAGTATTTTATAATTGGGAATAGTTTAGTTAAATTGGCTATAATTCTGTCGATTCTTAAGCGATGAAAAAAAGATTCTTGACTTTGATTTTGGTGATTGTAAGCTTGTCTGGTTCCCAGCATGTACGCAGCCAAGCCATCCAATCCTTGAATAAGCAATATCAGGATTACCTTGGGACTTTTCGTGTCAATCCCAAAAGCGATGGATTGAAGGGAACACCATTTTTATTTGATACACCACCTTTAGGAAAAATAGCCTTGGATGGTGGAAAAGATTACAGCGAGATTCCATTCAATATTCTATTGGAAAAGAACGAAGTATATATCCAAACAGGTGGCGAAGATTCAGAGCCTTTGTTATTGCGTAACTGGAAATGGATTGAGATTCCGGGAGAAGAGGTAAGGAGTTTTAGAATAGAATATCTTCAAGGCAAACCTCAGGTGGTCGAGATCCTTTTTGAAAAAGAGGGGGAAAAATATATTGCTTCCCACAAAAAGACTTTGATTAGGCCAAGCGGACAACGGGATGGGTATTCCGGACCACAATATGACGAATTCCGTCATAATATCAAGTATTTCAAAATCAAGGGAATGCAGTCAGCTGAAATAAAAACAAACAGTTCGGGACTGAAAGAATGGGCAGGAAACAAGAATGACGAGTTGAAAGAATTTATCAAAGAAAATAAACTTGATCCGAATCAACCTTTGGACATGAAAAAAATCATTTCATTTATAGTAAATTAGTCTCTCCACTCGAAATCTTAACTATATGAAGTCATCCCAGGCTTTTGGACTTGTTTGCATTTTTTCATTTTATCTGTTTTTTTCTTGTTCGCCTGATGAGACCTCAGATATTGGACCGATCCAAAAATTAGAGTTTTCATCGTTTGTCCAAACAGTACCTGTTGAGGACCAATATATTGTGGTTTTTAATGAGGAAAAGATTTCCGGAAGAATCAATTCGACGGATAATTTTTCACAGGAAATGTCCATGCGAATGGAAACTATCAATTTATTGTCCAAATACAGGATTTCCGAGGATAGCCTTAAGTGGGTTTATTCGTCTGTTCTCAATGGATTTTGTGTAAAAATGGATAAAAACAAATTGGAACAGGTAAAAAATGATCCTTTGGTAAAATATGTGGAACAGGACCGGTCAGGAATGCTTGGAGAATCACCAAAAGCCACTGAAATCAAAGGAACTTCTGATCCGGTAAATACCCAAATCATACCTTGGGGAATCAAAAGGGTAGGAGGTCCATTCTCTTATGAAGGGAAGAATTCGGTATTTGTGGTAGATACAGGGATTCAGTTGAATCACCCTGATTTGAATGTATGTATCGAAAAGGCATTTGACGCTTATCACCCGGTGAATAAAGATTTATGTTTTATCGACGAGCATGGGCACGGAACACATGTTGCCGGAACTATCGGAGCATTGGATAATTTCTTTGGAGTGGTAGGCGTGGCAGCAGGGGTCCAAGTTGTTCCTGTAAAAATATTTTTTGGTCCATCAGCCCTATTTACATATTCAGGAATGATTGCGGGTATTGACCATGTTGGAAAAGTTGGCATTCCTGGTGATGTGGCTAATTTAAGTTTTGGAGGATTTGATAAAAGCAGGGCTTTGGACGACGCAGTATTAAATGCTTCAAATAAAAAGAAAATCTGGATGGTTATCGCTTCAGGTAACTCAAGTCTTCCCGGGATATCATTTAGTCCTGCAAGAATCAATGGTGATTATACCATAACTGTTTCAGCAATTGATGCCCTTGATAAATATGCATGGTTTTCCCATTTTGGATTTCCAATCAAGTTTGCAGCTCCCGGTGTCAATGTTTATTCCACTACAATTGGTGGAAAGTACCGGTATTTATCAGGAACCTCGATGGCAGCGCCACATGTTTCAGGGCTTAGAGTTTTGGGAGAAATAGGTTCTGATGGTCTTGCTTTAAATTATCCAATTTCTCCTGCAGACCCGATTGCCCACAGGTTTAAAGAAAAATGATTCAACACATAATTTGGTAGTTATTGAATATTTTACTAATGTTAAGCCTGCTTAGATTTCCTTCAATACTTTTATTAATGAATAAATTTCTTTCTATTACCATACTTTTCTGTTGTATTTCTTTTCATCTTTTTGCCCAAACTAAAGAGATGGACAGTTTGAATAACGTTTTATCCCATGAAGTATCAAGGGAAGAAAGGTTGTCAGCATTAAACCAATTGACCTTTTTAACGAGAGAAAAAGATTTGAATCAGGCATTGATTTGGGGTCAGCGGGCAGAGGAGTTAGCCATAGAAATCAATGACAGTTTACAGATCAGCAGGGCTAAAGGCAATCTCGGTTGGATTTATTTTAGACTCGGGGTTTGGGATAAAGCTTTCCGTTATTCCAAGGACTCATATTTAATCGCCTCCACGCAAAATTATAAATACGAACTTGGAATGGCTTTAAACAACCTCGGTTCGTTGTACTACAGGCAGGATAATTATGATGAAGCCATCAAGGATTTTAAAATAGCCTATGAATATGGTAAAGAAGCTGATGAGCCTTATCTCATAATCCGAAGCCTCAATAATCTTGCCTTGAATTACTCACTTAAAGGTGAATTTGATTCAGCTTATCTGTTTGCAAAAGAGGCACTTAAATTCAATGAGAAATTGGATGAAAAATATTTCATCACATTTACACATAGGGTTCTTGGTGATATTTACCTTGGAAAAGGGGAAATAGATAAGGCTATTCAGAGTTATGAACAATCACTTAAGATTTCTACGCCGGAATCTTTAAAAACTTCTGAGGCATTGGTATTGAACCGATTGGGGAATGCCTATTTTATCAAAGGGAATTCTACGAAGGCCATTGAATACCTAAACAAGGGCCTAATAATTTCGAAGGAAAACGGATTTTTGGACGAATTGGTGGAGACTTACAAGACATTTGCCAAAATCTATGATTCAAAAGGCGATATCCCAAAGGCTTTTCAATACCAAAAAGCATATACGGAATTGAATGCAGAAAGAGAAGCGGCCTCTAATAAAGAAAAGATGGAGCTCTTACTCGCCAAATTTGAGATAGAAAAATCAGAGGCCGAAATAAATTATTTAAAGATTCAAAACACCTTAAAAGAAGTTGAAATCAAGAGTTTCAATAAAATTTGGATCATGTTTACCGTCTTTACGGTGATTTCGATCGGCTTTTTATTTTGGATGAGTATCATTTTCAAAAAGAAACAGGAGGCCAACAAGAGACTTCATGTAAAGAGAACAATTCTTGAGGAACAGAAAAGAGAATTACAGAAAAAATCTGAAGAACTTACCGAGTCAAACAGAAGTAAAAACAGGATACTTTCCATTCTTGGCCATGATTTAAAGAGTCCTGTGGCCCAGCTAAAAGGGGTTTTGGATCTTTTACATTCTCAAGAACTCAGTAGGGAGGAGTTTGATGGCATTTCCCATATACTAAAAAGAAATGTAGATGGACTTTTTGAAAACATTGACAATATTTTGAGTTGGTCCAAATCCCAAATGGAAGGATTTAAAGTCCAATTATTACCTACAAACCTAAAAAAAGTCATTAGGCCTTGTTTGGAATTATTGCAGTATCAAGCTAATACCAAAGAAATAACCATCACCATCAATATCATAGAAGAAATTGCCTTAGTTGATCAGGATTTGCTCCAATTGATAATCAGAAACCTGCTCAGCAATGCCATCAAATTTTCAAACAAGGGCTCCAATATAGATATCTACTCCCAAAAAGACACGGACCTGATCAGGCTAGTTATCCAAGACTATGGAATAGGGATGAGTGAAGTTCAATTGGATACCATAATCAATCAGAATGTTTCATTGCTTGAATCGAGCATTGGGACCGATAAAGAAAAGGGTACAGGACTTGGTTTGAATTTATGTAAGGAATTTTTGGGTTTGATGGGAGGTGCTTTGATTTTAGAAAGCAAAAAAGGAGAAGGGACAAAAGCAATCTTGCTTTTACAAAGCATAACTGTCAATAAAGCACAGCAAGTGATTTGAAAATAAGGTCCTCTGCCTTAATTTTTTTCTGAATAAGGCCTAAATCTTTCAGAATCTCCATGGATTCTTCCAATACCTTTTTTGAGATTCGTTCATCTTTTGCCCAACTTGTCTGTTGCAGCCAAGCCTTAATGTCTTCAAGTTTGATTTTGTATTTTTCACTGATCAATAAAGGGAATTCGGTTTTTTGAAGGTTTTCTATTGATTGTAGATAAACCAAGTCCAGCAACTTTCCAATTATTGCTGCATGTTGCTTTAAAACGGTAGGATTTGCAACAATGACAAAACATGGCCAAGGTGTAGGTATTTCGCCGATTCGCTTGAAAATACCGCGGTCTACCAAAGGCTTGGTGGTGTATTTTTCCCAAAGGAAAAGCTTATGTATTTCATCCTGTAAGGCTTCTTGAGCACCTTCCAAATCACCAACTACTTCAAAATCAATTTTATCTAAATTCCAACCTTCTCTTTTGGCCAATAAAAACGCCATCAAATGGGAACCCGAACCATACCTGCTTATGACAAAATCTCCGTGTCCAAGTTGGGAGATATCGTCAATTTCTGATCTTGCTGAGCCATGTATTCCCCAAATCAAAGGAGATTCTATATGAAATCCGATCATCAAGGCAGGATTTCCTTCGATCTTGTCTTTGATAAAACTCTCAGTCAAAACAATAGCAATGTCTGTCTCACCATCT
This sequence comes from Aquiflexum gelatinilyticum, assembly GCF_024741135.1. Taxonomy (GTDB): domain Bacteria; phylum Bacteroidota; class Bacteroidia; order Cytophagales; family Cyclobacteriaceae; genus Cognataquiflexum; species Cognataquiflexum gelatinilyticum. The sequence goes on along the minus strand of NZ_JANSUY010000010.1, from coordinate 208,730 downwards.
CTTAGGGATTTATTCATCGCTCCTGAGCCCTTTGGTTCATTTTTCCAAACCAATTGAATTCCTTCATCCAAAAATGGCTGTTTTTCAACAACCTGTAACCAAGGAAAATTAAAGTGTTCAGGTACTCCGGTGACGGTTATTTTTTTCATTTTCCAAACTTTGAATCAAACAAAAATACCGCTATTTTTTGATAGCGGTATTTATAAATTATGAATTCAAATGAAAATTATATGTCATGGGTTGCATTTCTGTTTGTGATGAAAAGATTGCTCAATCCGGCAATGATCAAAGAACATCCTGCCAACACCATGGTATATACCACTTCTTCTCCAAATAAAAGCTTATACATGAAATTAATCCCACCCAAGGCCGCCACAATTTGAGGTATGACGATAAACATGTTGAATATTCCCATGTAAACGCCCATTTGCTTGGGGTTGACAGCACTTGACAGCATTGCATAAGGCATAGAAAGTATACTTGCCCAAGCTATGCCTACCAAAGCAAAGCAAAGGTGAAGCATCCAAGGTTCAGATATAAAGTAGATAAGAATAAAACCCAAACCGCCTGCAATCAAGCTAGACATATGCAAAAGCTTCCTGTTGATTTTGATTTTACTTGTTACAAAGGCAAGTATCAAAGCAAAAAACATGGATACTAATCCATATGTGCCCAGGTAATTACCGACACTATCAGCAGCATCATTATATGCTTGAGATGCGGTATCCGTGGCTTTAAATATATGTTCGGTAATGGCCGGAGTGGCAAAACTCCACATCGTAAAGAAGGCAAACCAAGAGAAAAATTGGACGACCCCCAATTGTTTCATGACTTTGGGCATTCCTGAAATATTCTTGAATATTTCTTTAAAACCGTTTAAGATGCCTTTACTTTCCTCATTTTCTCTTTTTAGTGCCTCAAGATCCTCGGGAGGATATTCATCCGTAGTCAGTATTGTATAAAGAATTGAACCAAAAAGCACCACAGCGCCAATTGCAAAAGCAAATTTGACCGAATCAGGTACTACACCCGTCGCAGCGGTGTTTGGTACACCTAATTGTGTCATTAGCCAAGGCAAGTTACTTGCAACCCATGTTCCGATTCCAATAATGAGTGTCTGTACGACGAATCCATAGGAACGTTGACTATCAGGTAGTTTGTCTGCCACCAATGCCCTAAATGGTTCCATGCTGATATTGATAGAAGCATCAAGGATCCATAGGGCCCCTGCAGCCATCCAAAGTGCTGAGGAATAAGGTGCAAAAAACAATGCAATCGTGCTCAGAATAGCTCCAATAAGAAAGAATGGCTTTCTTCTTCCAAATTTTGGGTGCCATGTTCTGTCACTGAGATACCCGACTATTGGCTGCACGAGCAATCCTGTGAGGGGTGCAGCTATCCAAAGCATAGGAATCGCATCTTTTTCTGCACCGAGGGTCTGAAAAATCCGTGACATGAATCCACCCTGTAACGCAAATCCAAATTGGATTCCCAAAAATCCGAAACTCATATTCCAGATTTGCCAAAAACTGAGTTTTGGTTTTTTATCTACTGTTTGCATTATTTTGGGTTGTAGTTTGATGATTAATTCGGAATCCGGGCGATTATTGGATTTCTAATTCAAAAGAGCTATGGTTATTTTTAAATATCACTGTAGGAATATTTTTGATTTTCAAGTATGGATGACTACTGTCAGGAAGTGGGTCAAATTCAGTCAATTTTCCCAAAAACTCAAAATCCTCTTTATCAATTTCTTCAGATCCTCCATTGATGATTACAGCATTTGGATTTGAGCCATGGAAATAGACCTTAATTTTTTCAAACTTACTTTCAAAATTTCCTTTGGATTTTGAAAAGGTCAAAGTGTTCTTTTCAGGATTCCATTTGATCTCCCGCGTTAAAAAATCTCCTTTTTTGTATTCATGACTGATTCCATCATCTTCATAATGAAGGTACGTAGAAGGTTCTTTTCCTGCATATACATGGAGCCTGAGAATGCCGTCATGTGCTTGTCCTGTATAAGATACATCAGACTGTAATGCTAAAATGGAACCTGCTTTTACATAAACAGGGAGGTAGTTTAATGGACAGTCTTGATAAATGACATGATTTCCTATATGTTTCTGATTATCATATAAATAATACCATTCACCTTCAGGAAGGTAAACCTTTGTGATTTCTTTATAACTTTCTACAGGAGCAATCAGAAGGGTATCGCAAAAAAGATACTGGTTTTCAAAAGCACTTTCATAAATATACTTGTCATGAGGATAATCCACTGCAAGACTCTTTGCTATCGGAAGGCCTGTTTGGGTACTTTTGTAGAAACTGCTATATAAGGTTGGAAGCATCCTATACCTTAATTTCATGTAGTTTCTAGAGATCTCTTCTACTTCCTCACCAAATGCCCAAGGTTCAGCATCATTGCTGTTTATCATTGAATGAGCCCTATACAATGGTGCAAAAGTGGCGATGCTCATCCATCTTGCAAAAAGAGATTTGGTCGATTCGCCGGCAAAGCCGCCAACATCATAACCTGAATATGCTACACCGCTTAAGCCAAGACTGTTTACCAACCGGATGCCTGCCATCATGTGTTCTTCTGAAGCAACATTATCTCCCGTCCATGCTGCAGCATACCTTTGGATTCCCGAAAATCCCGATCTTGTCAATACAAAGGGTCTTTCTTCAGGCCTTTGCAATTCACAGCCTTCCTTGGCACTTCGGGCCATCTGAAAGCCATAGATATTTCTAGCTTTTCTATGACTTACATTTTCCCCCTCATAGTCAAAATTGATGATATTTGGGGTAAATTGACCCCAGGAAGCAGGTTCGTTCATATCAGTCCAATATCCATCGACACCTGCCTCTTCATAAAAAGCCATTTTTTCGGCCCACCACTGACGGGTTTCTGCCTTGGTAAAATCCGGGAAAGCACACCAACCAGGCCAAACTTGGCCTTCATAGATTTCATTATCCGGATATTTTACAAAAAGGTCTTTTTCTTTTCCTTCCTCATAGGGTAAATATCCCTGTTGGGTTTTGATCCCCGGATCCATGATTACCACAACTTTAAATCCCTTCTGCTTAAGCGCTTTAATCATTGATTTGGGATCAGAGAATTTTTCGTTGTCAAAGGTAAAGACCTTGTATTTTTCCATGTGGTGAATGTCAAGGTAAATGACATCCGCAGGCATATCCTTGTCTCTGAAAGTATTAGCCAATGTAAGTACTTCTGAATCCGGATAATAAGAATACCGACATTGCTGAAAACCTAAAGACCATAGGGGAGGCATTTCCATTTTCCCGGTCAATTCAGTATAGGTGCTTATGATCTTTGCTACAGAATCATCATGAAAAAAGTAATAATCCATGTCTCCGTCATCTGCGGAGTAATAAATGAAGCGGTTGTTTGAAGCTCCGAAATTGAAAACAGACTTATGGGTATTGTCAAAAAATATCCCATATGACAAATCGCTATGGATGCCGATATAAAAAGGAATACTCATATATAAAGGATCATCACCAATGCCATAAGCGAAATAATCCGTGTTCCAATTGGTGAAGGCCCGACCGGACCGGTCAAGATGTCCGGTTTTTTCGCCTAAACCAATGAATCTTTCTTTAGGCTGCACTTTTTTATAATTGCTTACTTCTGTACCCAACCACGATACTGCAAAAGCGGGATCGTCTTGGTTGATAACTTTCCCATCAGGAGTAAAAAATGTCAAAAAGAAGGGATTCAAGTTTACACAAAGGTGAATTTTGGAGGTTTTAAGCCATACCTTCCCGTTTTCCTCAGTGGTAATGAATTTGATTTCTTGGGGGAAGGAAACTACACTGTAAGGGTTGGGGCTGAACTTGGAACCACGTCTAACCTGAACTCTTATAGTATCATCTTTATAGATCGTAATTTCAAAATCAGAGACAGAAGTATTTCCATGAATCCCATTTGATTTTTTCTCCCAAGACATTACGTTTCCAATGGCAAGATTTTGGGATGAATTAGATAGATCGGTGGCTTGGGGCATTTGTAAAGTCTTATTTGATAGGTTTTGCCTGAGGCTTTTATTTATTCTATTTGAAATTGAGGTTCTAATTTATGATATAAAGTCAAATGATAAAATTTATGCAAGATGCCAAGGGAGCTTAAAACTAGCCTAGGATTGTTGAAAATGTCTTTTTTTGAATTGATGGACATGTTCAAACGATTGCACAAAAAAATTATTTTTATCAAAAAATCAGACTTTCACAGATGATTTTCTTATCAAAAGTTCAGTATCAAGCACGATGTTTTGTGAGATGGATTCCATATTGGTTTTTTTATGGATTAGGTCGAGAAGAATTTTTGTAGCTGTTTCTCCGATTTGGAATCCCGGCTGAGATACAGTAGATAGGGGGGGATCTATCATTGATGAAAACTGCCAATTTGAAAATCCGACAACTCCTACATCTTCCGGGATTTTTAATCCCAAGGATTTCAATGCCATCATGGCTCCTGCGGCAACGATATCATGATGAGCAAAAATAGCATCGGGTCTATTTTCATTGTTTTTAAACAATGCTGTCGTTATCGAAATGCTTTCTTTTTCTGTACCATAAGGGCATTCCAAAATCCATTCAGGTTTGGCTACAATACCTGAATCTTTCAAAGCATCCAAATAGCCCTCTTTTCGCTGTTTGCTGATAGCAAGGTTGTCAGGGCCCGAAAGGTGCACGATTTTTTTAAAACCTTGATCAATGAGATGTTTTACTGCATTGTATGCACCTTGATAATCATTGACGGTGACATTAATGGTGTTTTCCAAATCCGGGATCCTGTCAAAAAAAACAATCGGAAACTCCCGGTCTATCATTTTTTTGAAATGGTCAAAGTTTGTGGTTTCTCTGGAAAAACTCACCAAAACACCGTCAATTTGATTGGAAAGCATGGTTTCTACACTGCTTCTTTCTCTGCTGAATTTTTCATTTGTCTGGCATAAAATCACATTATAGCCATTCGCAAATGCAACTTCCTCTACACCACTGATAACAGTGGAAAAGAAAAAATGGACAACTTCGGGGATAATCACCCCGATCGTAAAAGATTTGCTTTTTCTTAAACTCAGTGCAACGGCATTTGGACGATAATGTAGCTTATCAGCAAGTTCTTTGACCTTTCTTTTAGTTTCGTCACTTATTCCCGGATAATCCTTAAGTGCTCTTGAAACTGTTGATGTAGATACATTAAGTTCTCTGGCAATGTCTTTAATAGTAGCCTGACCTGATTTCATGAAAATTAGATTTTTCTAAGAATTTAAATATATAAGTTTTTGGGTGATAATGTAGTTAATAGAGGTGTTATTTTTTTTCAATTTGTTTTTAAAAAATCAGCACCATCAAACTAAAGGAAGATTACAAAAAAATGTGCAATCGTTTGCGGTTACGTTTGCACAAATATTTCTTAAAAAAATCAATGTGGATTGTTTGTTTTGCCATTTTTCATTGTGTAATATTTCCTTGTTGATTGGTAGGCTGTGTATTGCTAGGTAAAGATGATTAAATTAATAATAAAAATAAAGTAATATAAAATAGGATTAAATTAATTAAAGTTTGAAACAATAAATACCAAAAACAAATTTGTATGAGAGTTCTATCAAAATTAGTCTGGGCAGCTTTAATGCTTCCATTTATTATGTGGTCTTGCGGTCCGATAGACGAACCTGCTATCATTCCCCAAACGGCATCAACATTGACGAGTCCTTCTGCAGGCACTGCAATTGTGCTTACTGAGGCCGAAAAAGAAGATACTATTTTCTTTCAGGCATCTATTCCTGATTTTGGAGTTTCAGGAAACTATACGTACACCTTGGAAATGGCTAAAGGCGGAACCAATTTTGCAACAGTTGATGTAGTCGGAACCTCCACTACACCTACAGTTAAAATTGCAGTTGGTGATTTAAATAAAAAAATTGTAACGGCAGGTCTTGAACCAAACGTTGCGGGAAATGTAGACTTCCGTTTTAAAACAACTATTGACAGAAGTTTGAGCCCTTTGGTGGGTACGGCAACCACACTGTCACTAACTGCATACAAAGACGCAGTCATATTAAGAAATCTATTCCTTGTAGGTAATGCCACTGCCCCAGGATGGAGCAATGATAACAATAACCCTGCTTTGTTTCGCGATCCTGCCAATAAAGATCTTTATGTATATACAGGATTTTTCGCTGTCGGAGAATTTAAAGTTCTAGAAAAATTGGGTCAATGGCAGCCTCAATATGGTACCAACGGCGGGTCAGCAGTTTCGGTCAACCCCGGAGGAGGTTCCGATCCCGGAGCATTTGCCATTACTACAGCAGGACATTATGTTTTTACTTTAAACTTGGCTAATAACACCTTTACTTTGGTGCCATTTACAGGAGCAGCAGATGTGTATTATCCAACAGTCGGTATCATTGGAAGTTCAACAGCTGGTGGTTGGGATTCAAGCACTGCAATGACAAACTTGACTTTTGACAAGCATATCTGGCACATTACAGCTACTGTTACAAACGGAGAAATAAAATTCAGAGCAAACGATGCTTGGACAATCAATTGGGGAGCTGTTACTCCTATATCAGGTAAAGCTGAATTGGGAAGTTCAAGCAATATTCCAATTGAAGCCGGAACCTATAAAATGTGGTTCAATTCACTAGACGGAAGATATATTTTCATAGGTGGTTAAATAGTTTCACCTAATTCTAAAAAGGCTACTTTAAGGTAGCCTTTTTCTTTTTTTTTATTTGAATCAATGCAATCTTGCCAGCAGTTAATTAAATTTTAGGAAAATTTAATATCAATCCAATATCACAGATGTATGCTGTGGGCAGGTAAAAATGTGACGAATTCAGCATTTATGATTGGCAATTATTCAGGTAAATGTAAAAATTCCAGACAAATAAATTCCTTATTATCAGTATCGTTATTTAGTTTTTGCAAACAATGAAATTCAGAATAATATTTCCCGTTTTATTTTTAATGACCTTGAGGTTTGGGTTTTCCCAAGTAACCACAGAACCTGCTTTTCCACGGGCAGACCAAAAAATCAAAATCATTTATGATGCCACCAAGGGGACAACAGGACTAAAAGATGTAGACCCGGTATATATCCATATCGGAGCAGTAGTAGCAGGCCCTACATCGACTACTTGGGCCATCGTGCCATTTGCTTGGGGTACTGCCAATCCTGATGCAAGGATGGTAAAAACCGCTCCAAATATCTGGGAATGGGAATTTACACCAAATGATTTTTTCAATCCTACGGCCGGACAAACCATATACAGGTTGGGGATGGTTTTTAGAAATGCCACGGGGTCTTTAGAAGGGAAAACAGATACCAACGGAGATTTTTTTGTAGACCTGAGCCAAGGGTTTGAGGTGACATTCACCAATCCTAATTCCTCCAAATTATTGGAAATAGGGGAATCTCAAGAAATTAGGATTGCTTCATCGGATGTTGCTGATCTTAGCTTAGAAATCAATGGAGTAGTAGTGGCATCTGCAGCTGGAGCAGAAAGTCTACTTTATACTTTTGAAGCCACCACTGAAGGATCCTTTAATGTAGTTGCCAAGGCTTTGAAATCGGGGGAGGAAGATACTGCTGAAATCACCCTGACAGTAGTTGGACCTAGCCCTCAGGCTCCTTTGCCTTCTGGTGTAAGAAAAGGGATCAATTACATTTCTGACACAGAGGTGGTTTTGGTTTTGGAAGCTCCTTTGAAGAAAAACGTTTTTGTTATTGGCGATTTTAATAACTGGGAAGTGCTTCCGAGTTTTCAAATGAACCAAACTCCTGATAAGGAATTGTTTTGGTATAGGTTGACAGGTTTGACTCCCAAGCAGGAATATATTTTTCAGTATTTGGTTGACGGAAGTATCAGGATAGGTGATCCATATGCTGACAAGGTTTCAGATCCCTTCCATGATGACGAAATCATAGCTCAAAACAGATACCCTGGATTGAAGCCCTATCCAAAGGGAAAAACTGAATTCCAGGCAACTTTCCTACAGACAGCCCAAGACCAATACCAATGGAAATACCTTGATTATGAAAAACCCGACAAAGAGGAGTTGGTGGTATATGAACTTTTGGTTAGGGATTTTGATGATAGAAGAACTTTCAAAGCTGTGATTGAGCGCTTGGATTATTTGGCAGGATTGGGGATCAATGCACTTGAATTGATGCCGATCAAGGAATTTGAAGGGAATCTTTCATGGGGATACAATCCATCTTTCTTTTTTGCGGTAGATAAATTTTACGGTCCAAAAAATCAATTGAAGGAATTGATCGATGAGGCTCACAAAAGAGGCATGGTGGTCATTTTGGACATGGTTCTCAACCACGCTTTTGGTCAGTCTCCGTTTGTAAGGTTGTATAATGATGGAGATTATGGAGCACCGACTTTGGATAATCCTTGGCTAAACAGAGTGGCAAAACATCCATTCAATGTCGGTTATGACTTCAACCATGAGAGTGCTTATACCAAAGCTTTAATGGATTCTGTCAATAATTATTGGCTGACAGAATACAAAGTGGATGGATTTAGGTTTGATTTGAGCAAAGGATTTACCCAGACCAATTCTGGAGACAATGTAGGTTTTTGGGGAGAATATGATGCGTCAAGGATTGCGATTTGGAAAAACATATATGATCAAATCAAGGAAAACCATCCTGAAGCCTATTTGATTTTGGAGCATTTTGCAGACAACATTGAGGAGAAAGAATTATCTACTCATGGCTTGATGTTTTGGGGAAATATGAATTTTGATTTTAGGGATATTGCCAAAGGGAATTCACGGAATTTTGATTGGGGATATTACAAAACCCGTGGATGGGACAATAATACCTTAGTCAGCTACATGGAAAGCCATGACGAAGAAAGGACCATGTGGGAATCACTCACTTGGGGACAGACCTCTCCTGTCAATATCCGTCAACTCAGCAATGCCATAAACAGGAACCAATTGATGGCAGCCTTTTTCTTTTCCATTCCGGGTCCAAAAATGATGTGGCAATTTGAAGAGTTTGGTTACGACCAAGAGCTTAATAACGACAGACTTGGTATCAAGCCTACCAAATGGGAGTATTTGGACAATCCCGAAAGACAGCGCCTTTTCAATATGTATCGGGCAATGATGGATCTCAAAAGCAGCAACAATGCTTTTAACAATCCACAAAATGCAACCTTGGATCTTAGCCAGCCATTGAAAAGCATCAAACTGACAGACGCTGACCTTCAAGTGGTCCTTTATGGAAATTTTGGACTGACAGACATTGCCAGTGCCAACCTTACTTTTCCCGCATCGGGAACTTGGTATAATTACTTCACAGGAGAAGAAATCGTGTTGTCAGGAAATTCCCGGGCTTTCAGGGTGAGGGCTAATGAATTCCTGATGTTTACCAATAAAAAACTTCCATTGCCGGAAGGTGAAATCCTTCAAGATCCGATTCTTTCTATAAATCCAGAAATTTCAAATCAGTCAGAGTTTAAAATTTATCCGGTGCCTGCCTCTGACAGGCTAATAATAAAGGTTCCTGAAACTATGAATTCGGGTAATTTCAGGATAATTGATGTGACAGGAAAAGTAATTCGTGAGGATGTATATTTGGCCACAGACAAGAATTTGCAAGTGGATATACAGGAATTTACATCAGGTCTTTATATCTTTGAAATCAGTGATAACCGTCATTTAATGAGAAAACGGTTTTTAAAGAAATAATCAACCTATTTTAAATCAACATGAAATTCAAACCAGGAGTTAAGTACGGAGAAGAACTCAAAGACCTATTGTCGTATGCAAAAGAAAGTGAATTTGCCCTTCCTGCGGTAAATGTCATCAATACCAGTACCGTCAATGCCGTCATTGAAACAGCAAAAAAGGTCAATTCTCCTGTAATCATTCAATTTTCTAATGGTGGCGGACAGTTTTTTGCCGGAAAAGGATTAGGAAATCAAAATCAAATCGGAGCGATACAAGGATCTATTTCAGGAGCGCTTCATGTTCATAGAATGGCCGAAGCTTATGGTGTACCTGTGGTTTTACATACTGACCATTGTGCCAAAAAGCTGCTTCCTTGGATCGATGGGCTTTTGGAAGAAGGGCAGGCATATTATGCGGCTTATAAAAAGCCGCTATATAGCTCTCATATGCTGGATCTTTCTGAAGAGCCGGTAAAAGAGAATATTGAAATCTCCGTTGAATATTTCAAGAAATTCAAAAAACTTGAAATGGGAATTGAGATTGAATTGGGTGTAACCGGTGGTGAAGAAGACGGCGTGGACAACTCAGATGTAGATAGCTCCAAACTTTACACCCAACCTGAGGAAGTGGCCTATGCTTATGAACACCTCAAAGAAGTGGATGATTTGTTTACGATTGCAGCAGCATTTGGCAATGTCCACGGTGTATATAAGCCCGGCAATGTGTCCCTGAAGCCAATCATTTTGAAGAATTCTCAGGATTATATCAATAAAAAGTACGGAACCACAGGTAAGCCGTTGTTCTTCGTTTTCCATGGAGGTTCAGGTTCAACAGAAGCCGAAATCAGAGAAGCCAACAGCTACGGTTCTGTCAAAATGAATATTGACACAGATCAGCAGTGGGCCTTTTGGGAAGGCATCAAAAATTACTACAAATCAAATGAAGGATATCTCCAGTCGCAATTAGGTAATCCTGAAGGACCGGACAGTCCAAACAAGAAATATTATGACCCTAGAGTCTGGTTGAGAAAAGGCGAGGAAACCTTTATGAAAAGATTGGAACTTGCGTTTGACATGCTAAATGCTATCAACCGAAATTAATTTTATCCATTAAAAACCTTGAAAAAGTCACTATAGGTGACTTTTTCTATTTTCACCATACCTTATGAAATTGAAACCCTTCCACATTATTCTATTGATTTTGACATACATCGCAGTATCCTGTTCAGGTAACAAAGAGAAAAAAGTTGAGAACCATTGGCCGAATGCAGGAATTACATATGAGATTTTTATCCAATCATTCTACGATTCCAATGGTGATGGCATAGGGGATATCAATGGAGTCAAAAAGAAGTTAGACCATGTTAAGGAACTAGGCGCAAATGCAATTTGGTTTATGCCGATAATGGCCTCTCCGAGTTATCATAAATATGATGTGACTGATTACAAAAGTATCCACCCGGATTATGGGACCATGGAAGATTTTAAGGCGTTTTTGGATGAAGCCCATAAATATGACATTAAAGTGGTGATTGACATGATCATCAACCACACAAGCAACAAGCATCCTTGGTTTTTGGAGTCTCAAAAAGGAAGGAAAAACCCCTATAGGGATTATTATGTTTGGGCTCAAAAAGATACCATTGCAGCTTACATTGATAAAAAAACCATTACCCTTGACAGTGATAATATCCGGCAGTGGCATGATCCTGGATTTGGAGAAGATTATTATTATGGATTTTTTTATGGAGGTATGCCTGACCTTAATTTTGACAATCCTAAGGTAAGGGAGGAAATATATGAAATAGGAAGGTTTTGGCTGGAAGAAGTAGGGGTAGATGGTTTTAGACTTGATGCAGCAAAGCACATTTTTCCGGATGACAGGCCACAGGACAACCATTCCTTTTGGAAGGAATTCAGAGATAAAATGACAGCAATCAAACCTGATATTTATCTTGTCGGGGAAGTTTATGACAAAAAAGAAATTGTAGCCCCATATCTTCCGGGATTACCTGCGTTATTCAATTTTGATTTCCATTACACCCTGATCGAATCTTTCAAAAAGGAGGACGGGATGCTTTTGGCAAAAAAGCAAAAGGAAGTTTTAGACTTTTATAATGGAATTACAAATGAATTTATTGATGCCACATTTTCCTCCAATCATGACCAACCGAGGTTGCTCAATTCGTTGGATGAAAATCCAAGGAAATTGAAGCAGGCTATCAATATCCTAATGACTATGCCGGGAGCACCCTACTTATACTATGGAGAAGAAATCGGTATGTTGGGCAAAAAGCCCGATGAAAATATCAGAGAGCCGTTTCTGTGGGACATGAAAGCTAATGATAAGGGACGGACCTCATGGATGATTCCGACTTATTCGAAAGATGACATGGTGACCCCACTTGCGATCCAAAAGTCAATGAGCACGAGTTATTTCAATCATTACAAAGAAATCATAAAAATCAGAAACAGCAACAGAGCATTGGCTTTGGGTAAATTGGAATTGTATGAAGGTGAATTGCCCAAGCAATTGATGGCATTTTTCAGGAACCATGATGACCAAGAGGTTTTTGTGGTCCACAATCTTAGCGGAGTTTCAACTGAATTAGACGCACCTGAAGAATTCCAAACTGAAATTTATTCATTTGGAGAAGCCAAAAAGCAAGGCGACAAAATCATTCTCCCGGCTTACAGTAGTATTGTTTTGGAGTACTGATTTTTGCATTTATGAAAATAGTCTCAACAGAAAAATTTCATCTTGGTCAAATGAGGCTGGTTTTGTTTTATTCACTAGGAAATACAATTGAAAAAGCCCGATTTCATAATTGAATCGGGCTTTTTTATGAAAATTGAGAGTTTCCTGTTAATCCTATTTGGTAGGGATTATAATTTTGTCTTTGATCATTTTGTCCACTACCACATAAGCAAACTCTCTAGCAGCTTTGTCTATGCTTGACGGATTGGTAGTGGCAGATTGGGCTGACCAGACCAAAGTCTGGGTTTCCGAATCATATAAATTTATCTCAACATAATAATTTTTGTCTGTGGCATAATAACCAGGAGAATAAGTCATAGGGCCATACATTCCATAATAGCCACCAAATCTTCCATATCCGCCACCATAGTACATAGGAGTGTATGCTGTGCCGGGAACATATCTTGTTTCATTTGTCTGATCGATGATGGCTATAGTCATGATGGCATCACGACCACTTTCCCTGATTGCTTGGACGACTTGATCTTTGTTGTCATTGGTAAGCATCAATCCCGGTTTTACTTTTTCAAGATTGCTGATTGCTTGTATTCCTTTTTCGATCAATAATTCATCAATGTCGTCTTCAATGGTTTTTTTTGTAACATAATTGTCACTGATCATAGCTGCGACAAAAAGATTGGAATATCCGGATGCTTCTGCTTCAGGGCTTTTCCAAGAGCCAATGATTTTGGTAGAAGGGGCACATGCAGAAACTATTGCAATCAGGATGAGGAGATGGAATGAACTTTTTGAAATTAATGTTTTCATATTTTATTTGGTTTTTCAGTTTTTTAATAATGTTTTTAAATTGGACTTGGAATAACCTTTTAACAGCCAGAAACAAACAAATTTATCAAGATATCAATCAATATATTTTCTCTTGAATAATTTTTCGCTATTTAAGGTAATACTTTTACTTAAAATCTATAGCCAACATTGATCATGAATCGGTAACCAAGACCTGTAACATTTGCAATTCCGGTATTTTCGAATCCGCTACCATCAACTATCGTATTGAATCCTGGGATTTTTTCAGATAATAGGTCATTGATTTTTTGCAAAATAAGGGCCTCATCATCAGGATCTAAGGTGCTCTCAAAATCCACCTTGGATTTATATATCCCGACTCCCGGTCCAAAAAGAACAAAATCCAACATAAATCTTTTAGATAGCTTAAATTGGTAACCAAGTTCTGCACCTATGGTATGGATCCTAAAACCTAATTCTGTTCCAACCTCACCTTCAAAGTTGTCGGATGTTAGCTGCCAGTTTTTAGATTTATCAAAGGAATTGAAGGAATAATAAGGGCCGATGTATACACCTCTCGGAGCATCAAATTTGTTTTCTGATTTCAGGTAAAATCTATAATCTGCCGAAAAATGGACTCCTCTGTTTTTTCCTCCTCGCAAAAGAACGAGGGATTCATTCTGTGAATTATTTCCCTCTGAATTAAAACCGGGAAGTTGATTGAGGCCTATGTCAATGCTAAAACTCCTGTTTTTTTTCAAAACCCTTTCGTATCCGAATATGATATTCTTAATCCCAAAGATCGCAGGATTGGAAATATTATACCGGAGGGTATTTTGAAATTTTTTTTCAGTAGGTTCAGAATCCTGACCAAATAAATTGCCGGCAAACATTGTTAAAATGAAAATCAACAATAAATTTTTCATGTCATTTGAAGTTAAATACTTTATTCCAATCTGATTTCATATCTACTATTAACCAGTTGTTTTGAGGGGCATCATCGAGTCCTTTTAATAATTTTCCGATATGCGAATCTCTATCATATGCAAATTCTCTGATGGAATCTGTATGGTGGATAAACATCCCAAGTCTTGCTCCTTCGCCGGTAGTGACATATTTAAGCATTTCATAATCCCCATCTGAATTACCAACTGCCAAAATTGGCCTTTTTCCGATATGTTGGTATATACCGACTGGCTTACCTGCTTTGTCATCGATAAAATTGAGTTCCGGAAGTTTGGTGATGACAGGCATTCCATCTACAATTTCATATTTGGATTTAATGGAGCTTCCAATGACTTGGTAAGGGGGGATTGCGTATGCATTTTCTGCCCATACCCTCATAAAATCAATTCCACCACCTGACACGATAAATGTTTTATATCCATTCGCACGGAGGTATTCCAACAATTCTACCATAGGTTGGTAAATCATTTGGTTATAAGGCTTGCCTGTCTTGGGATGGGTAGCGGAATTGAGCCAATCACTGACAGATTTTTGAAATTCATCGGAGGTCATTCCGGCGTGAGAAACCATCATGATTTCAAACAATGCCTTTTCTCCACCTTCCATCACATGTTTGATATCATCCTCAATAAGGCTTTTAAAAGGTTCTTTTTTCTTCCATTCAGGATGGTTTTCAGATTCTTTTTTTATAAAATCAATGGCATAAGCCAATTGAAAATACATGGGTTGTTCAGCCCATAAGGTGCCATCATTGTCAAAAACTGCAATTCTATCTGCTTCAGGTTTAAAATCCGAATTTCCTGACGTGGTGGTTTTGGTGACAAAATCAATGATTACTGACTTGGAAGTCCCTTCATTCCAGCTTGGCAAAGGATCCGTTTCGGACTTTGGTAGTTCTGAAAGAGTAGGGGATTTAGTAGTGCATGAGGCCAATAAAAGCAATGAAACAAAGAATTTAATTAAATTTTTCATACTGCATTTAATGTTTTTATTTACCAAATGATTTGGATAAGCCGACTCCGATAGCAAAACTGTCATAGGCGTTCCATTTAATATCATAAATGAAATTGGAAACAAATTCCAGATTTTCTTTGATTTCAAGGCTGTATTCGACTCCTAATCTTGTTAAGAAAAAGGATTCTCCTGTTTCAAATTCACCTCCAAACCCAATTTCATAAGTAAAATGCTTACCTGGTTTGAATCCGGCCACTATGGTTGAAGCAAGCGGCTTCTTTCTTTCTATTTCGGATCTTCCCCCTAATCTTTCTACTACAAAATTTTCGAGTACCAAGTCATTGTGCCAACCGATTTTCCATTGGTGAGACAAGGTATAGTTATAATCCAAAACGATTGAGGGCAAGGCACGCCAAGATATTTTACCTTCCAAAACAGCCTCACTTACATAAGTATGGCTTAATAGTGCCGAAATGCTGTGTTTTCTTTCATTTGATTCCTCCTTATGATCTTCCTCTTGAGCAAAGGCTGCTGAAGAAAAAAGCAAAAAAAGAAGAAGCATTTTCATAGGAGGTAGTTTGTTTAATTGAGAAAAGGACCTATTGTTCAACTTGGATAAATGGGAAGGAAGCGAAAACCTGAAATGTAGATCCACTGCTTGTTCCAACTGAGGACAAAGCGATTACCTGGCTGACTCCAATATTATACCTGAATTTGATGTTCATGCCTTTCCCTTTCCTCGCGTCAGAAAGGGAATATCCAATCTCTAGAGGAACAGCTATGTAAATCGGTTTGAAACTTGATTTGACCGATTCTTCTATATCCACCACATTTCCCAAGGGCAGGTTGCCTGAGGCCACTTGAGTGGCAGAAGTAAGGAAACTTACCTGAGGTCCTGCAGAGGCAAAAAATTTCTCATTGAACCTATATTGGATCAAAACAGGGATATCAATATAGTTTAAATCAAAATCGTAGCTCACATCGGATAAGACAGCAGAATAATCATTGAGGGGCAAAACGGAACGAGCACCCCGAGGTGACAAAGGTTTGAATTCAGGATTTAAGGTCCATTTATCGTCCAATTTGATAAAAGTTCCCAGTCCAAAATACAAGCCTCTGGTATGCTGCTGTTGTTCCAATCCCGGCAATGAGGAAATATTCATACCCAAATCGACGCTAAGGTGAAATTTTTCCGATGCCACTTTATCACCAAATATCAAAGCAATCAGTGCCGCCTGAGAAAATGATGGCGTCAGCGACAAGATTAATAAAAACACTGTAGCAATACTTTTAAGCAATATTTTTTTCATACTAGTATCCATTAGATTTTTAAAAGGCCAATCAAATCATATCCTAATGAGGTTAAGATATATTTGTAATAAAAAAACCGGACCAACAGAAGGTCCGGTTTTATCAAGACTTCAATCAATTTGAAGGTTTAACCATGTTTTCAATTTGCTTTTGGACTTTTCCCAAACTCCAATCTCCCGCCGTCTGACTAGGTGGATAATCTTTGAATGTAGTCAGAAAATTAAGTGCATATCCTTGGATTGCCATTAATATATAAGCTCTGTCAATATACCAGTCATAATAGGTATTCGAACCATATAAAGCTTTTTCAAAGGGATCGCGCCTAAGATTGGTCAAGTATGGAGCACGCAGTTCAACAAATGGTTCAAGCCAGATCTGTAATTTATCAGCTCTATTTTCCAGGAACATTGCCTTCCAGTCTCCGTATCTCAAAGCAGCTATTTCTCCTGCGTCATTTACATAAATGAATCCTGTTCGGGGAGACTCTTTTACTTTACCATATAAATAATCCAATTGGTTTACTCCATCAATGTGGTTTTTATAAGTTCGGCCACCCATTGAAACTCCTTTCATTATTTTACTTTTTACATCCGGGTCACCGCCGATAGCAGCAAAAGTCGGAAGCCAATCTTCATGGGAAACAATACCGTTTAAAGTAACTCCTGCGGGAAATTTACCAGGCCACTTTACAAAAGCAGGAACTCTATAGGCACCTTCCCAACTGCTGTTCTTTTCACCGTGAAAAGGTGTAGTCCCTGCATCAGGCCAGGTATTATAATGAGGACCGTTGTCAGTAGAATACATGACCACTGTATTGTCTGCTATTCCCAATTCATCTAATAAAGACAAAAGTTCTCCTACATGTAAATCATGCTCCACCATTCCGTCGCTGTATTCATCCTGACCACTGATGCCTCTATGTTCTTCTTTGACATGGGTACGAAAATGCATTCTTGTTCCATTCCACCAGGTAAAGAATGGTTTTCCGGCAGCAACTTGTTTTTTGATGAATTCTTTAGTGGCAGCAACAGATTCATCATCTATAGTTTCCATTCTCTTTTTGGTAAGTGCTCCTGTGTCTTCAATTTTCTGCCCACCTTTTCCATCTGACCAAGAATGAATGACACCCCGTGGTCCAAAAACCTCTTTAAATTTTTTTCCATTGGCAAGGACCATATCTGAAGGATAATCTTCATTTTCAGGCTCTTCTTCTGCATTGAGGTGGTAAAGATTTCCGAAAAATTCATCAAACCCATGCATTGTTGGGAGATGTTCATCTCGGTCTCCCTGATGATTTTTTCCAAATTGCCCTGTTGCATATCCAAGATTTTTCATCACTGTCGCAATGGTGATGTCAGTTTTTTGCCAACCTTCTTTAGCTCCCGGCATACCTACTTTGGTCATTCCTGTACGGACAGGAACATTTCCACCTATGAAAGCTGCCCTACCTGCTGTACAGGATTGTTGCGCATAATAATCTGTAAAACCAACCCCTTCGCGCGCTATCCGATCTATATTTGGAGTCATATATCCCATCATACCCCGGTTGTTGTGGCTGATGTTCCAAGTACCGATATCATCTCCCCAGATAACCAAAATGTTGGGTTTCTTCTGTTGGGACCATCCCATACTGACGCTTATTATCAGGGCAAAAAAGGTTAAAAGGTTTTTTTTCATAGTCTGATTTGTTAGTATAATTTGGTTTTTGTATTGTTTTTTACTGTTAAAGAAGCATTTTCACCAATTACATCTTTATAATCCTGGCTGAATTGCCCCATGTGGCTAAACCCATATTCAGAAGCTATTTTTTTGATGTTTTGACCTGGGCCTTTTATTTTTAATTCCTGTTGAATTTTTTTGATCTTCAGATGCTTTATAAATCTTTTGGGACTTTCTCCTGTCAATTTTTTGAAGGTATAATAAAAAGTCCGCTGCGGCATTCCCAACTTTCTGATCAATTCATCCAAATCAGTTTCGGACTTATTACCAACATTGAGATGCATGATCTCAATTGACTTTATCACAAGCTCGCGACTTGAGAATGCTTGTTTTGTTTTATTTTCATTTATTTCCATATAATTTATAAAAATTGTATCAATCAAATAATACCCTAAGCGCTGATTTTTTTATTTGCGTCTTTGGGATCAAAAATAGGAATGTAAATCTATTGCAATGAGGGCTTTATCGGTCTACTTGACATTTTTTATCGAATATTGTCAAACTAGTATCAGGAAATTGCTAAAAATGAAGGGCCGAAAAAATTTTCATTTTGTTTTTTGTCCAGCTTCAAAATATTGTAAAATCTATTTTTCTACATAGGTAAGGACAAAGCTTATTTTACTAGGCTTTTTCTATAATCTGATGGTGTCCTTCCGGTGAATTTCTTAAAAGCAATTACAAATGAATTTCGGTTATTAAAACCGCATTCGGCAGATAAAGCCTCTAAAGTGTAATGGGAAAATTCACCTTTTTGGAGCAATTCCATACTGTGCTCAATACGCTTTTTGTTTAAAAGATCTGCAAAATTAGTATTCAGATAATGATTGATACAGGCAGAAAGCTGGTAGTAAGGGATGTTTGTTTCTCTTGCAAAATCCTGAATTGAATACCGCTGATTGAGATAGACTTTCTTTTCATCCATCCAATTTAAAATTATCTGTCCAAGCTCTTTCATTTTATCATCAGGTTGGACACCTGATTTTTCTGTTTTGGGAGAATACTCCAATTTAATTATTTGGTCCGTCACAAATTTGATTTCATCCAGACCATATAAAAGCTGTGGAAAAAAATAAAGCAATACTGCACTTGACATCAATAAAACCGCTCCCGTAAAGTGAACCAGCATAAAAACCAATTCTTTTTCCAACCAAAAATAAGTCAGATAGAAAGGCATAAACAAAAAGAATTGAAAGGTCATGAAGAAAATAATCCATACCTGCCAGTCTTTTTCAAACTTATTGAAAGACCTGTTGATGTTTTTTTGCCACTTGACCAAAAGCCTCATCTGCAACAGCCAATAAATATTGATCAGAATAGTTCTCGAAGTTTGATGGAATCCATTTGGAAAAAACATGCTTTGTCTAAATTCTGTGAACTTATTAGGGTCATTGATGTCCTGTAGGATTAATTCTAACTTTTCTGCGGATGATAAAAAAAGAACAGGGGAATAGTCAATGATATAGATAGCCATCGGAATAAAATGAAAAGCATCGCTCCATTTCAAGTCCCTGTTATGGGTGACACAATGCATGTAGATAAAAGGCATGGGCACGAATATCAATGCAAAAATATTTCCGGTTCTGTAAATTCCCGGGAAATGAACCATCATACCCGAACTGATCAACATGCTGAAAAAAATGGCCAAAGAAAGACTCAAGAAAGTAAGGGCGAGCGGGATACTCTTTGTGTTTTTGCGGAAAGAATACACCATCACAATAACTCCTGTCTGAAGGCCTATCACAACCGAAACCAAGAAAAATATATTGTTGAAATCCAAACCCGAATTCATTTCAAAAATTGATAAAAAGTGAAATGGTGAAACAGTATGGAATATAATAAATAAACACTATTGGATTAAACCTGATTTTTCCCGGGTTTACAATCTCAAGTTTCTTAGCTAAATGAAAAAATTCTGAGGGGAAACATGCGGAATGGGTTTTGAAGAGATAATAATAAAACTTCATATCATATTTATTAAGTAATTAAGGCGCAGCCAATGACTGCGCCTAATTGTGGTTGCCGTGAATACCTGGTTTCTACGTTAAACCAACCAAATGTAATTATTCAAAATGAAAAAAAAACCATTGAAATATGATTAAATACCGTATTTATCAAAATATTGCAAATAAATTATCTTCCAAGTCTTTATATTTCCAGAGTTCACTTTTTCATATCCTTGTCAAAAAATAGATTTCTCAGTTTGAAGGGTGTGCCGAAAAAAATTAATTAACCTATAGTTCGAATAGATAAGTCTATTATTCTGATTTCCTGGTTACTCATCCTTTTTCCCACCTAAGCAAATCTGTTAAATATGAAACTTTTGGCGAGCAAATTATAAGAGTTGTTAACTAAAATCCTGCAAAATTGCCACATAAATAAACATCTAAGATGAAAAGATTCAATCTGATTTTAATGCTGGCAATAGCTTTCACCTTTTTCTCTTCTGCTTTAGTATTAGCTGGAGGCAAAGATAAAGTAGAGACCAAGCCCAAGATGCCTGAGGCCGAAATGAAGATTTTGGTGGACCGGCTCGAAGAGATCAAAACTATGGATAGGTCCATGATGGACAGAACCGAGAAAAAAGAACTGAGGTCTGAAGTGCGAGAAATCAATGAAGAAATAAAAAGAGATGGGGGAGGAGTTTACCTTTCCATAGGTGCGCTTTTGTTGGTCATCATCTTATTGATCCTGTTGTTGTAATCGGTCCTACCGGAATGGCAGATTTCTTACCTCTGAATTCGGGTATTCGAAATTGAAACCGTAAGAATTCATTTTGATTTTGGCCTTTAAAATTTCATTTACCCGAATCTAATATTTCATAAACTCTTAATTCAATTCTCAACAACCAAAACTATGGGAAATCTCCTTTATATTATTGCCGTTATTTTAGTTATCATCTGGGCCGTAGGCTTTCTTGGCTATGGCAGCGGTGGCATCATCCACATCCTCTTGGTCATTGCGATCGTAGTAGTTTTGCTGCGTGTCATCAGGGGAGGAAGCGGTGTCTGATATAACAGTATCCGCTTAGGTCTATGACAGAATATGTAATATTTGTAAGCCTATTCTGTCATTGTATAATCTTTTAGGTCGGTTTTAAGCCGACCTTTGTTTTTATATTAACCAACCCAAAACTTAATATGGAATTTAGAAAAAGTGTAAAAAAAGAACCTTTCAAGGTATACGGTGATTGGGGGAGACAATCTACCCACCTGCAAACCAGATTTCCTGAACTGACTGACGAAGACCTGGAGTTTGAAGAGGGAAAAGAAGACGAACTTATCAGGAGAATTGAAGTCAGGTTAAACAAAAATTACAACGAAGTTGTCAAATTTCTAAGAATAGGCCACATGGCCACAGTCTGATTTTTTTTGACCTTAGAGTGAATCCTAATTTTTTTTTTTGAAACAATTGCACAGAAATAGATTTTCTGTGAGTTTTTTTAATCCCACTTATGATTTCAATAATATTTTAAGTTTTATCAAAGAGAATCAGTAAATTACAAATACTCCCACCACGGATTTCAGCCAATTAATTTTTTAGAATATTTAAGTTAACCAAACTCAAAGAGCTTGAAAATCTATATCAAATATATGGTCAGCCTCCGCTGCAAAATGATAGTCCAAATGGAACTGGAAAAGCTAGGTATTCCCTTTCTTACCATTGACATCGGAATAGTCGATTTAAAAACTGAATTGACAGGGCAACAGCATGATGACCTTCAAGCCAACTTAAAAAAGATAGGGCTGGAGCTTCTTGATGACAAGAAAAGTATCCTTATTGATAAAATCAAAAATGTCATCATCGAAATGGTCCATTACAATGAGGAAGTACCCAAAGTCAATTATTCGGTCTTTATCAGTGAAAAACTCGGTTATGACTATACTTACCTTTCCAATATTTTTTCTGATGTAAAGGGGATCACCATACAGCAGTTTATTATTTTTCATAAAATCGAAAGGGTCAAAGAACTGATGCTGTATGACGAACTCAACCTGACAGAGATTTCTTACAGGTTAAATTACAGCAGTGTATCCCACCTTTCCAATCAGTTTAAGAAAATCACGGGACTGACTCCTTCATTTTTTAAGCAGATGAAAAAAATACGCAAAGAAAATTTGGAAAATGTATGATATATGTAAGTTTTACCATATAATCTGCAAAATTACCACTCCAATATTCCTGACATTTGTATCATAAGAATTGCAAAAAAGTACAGAAGATGGAAAGAAAAGGGAATTTGGAACTGGCAAAAGGATCAGAACATGTGATCACAGAAATCATCGAATACCTCACAGATTCGGTTGTCAGCAAGAGGATACTGAGCAAAGTCACCGGAAGCGTTACAGCTTCGGCTATGGATGTGGGTACCCAAGTTGAAGAAAGGATTTCCCATTTTGACAATTATATCCAGATTATCGATGGCAGTGCAGAACTTACGATAGATATCAAAAAGTTTACACTGACTCGTGGACAGGGAATCATTATCCCTGCCAACTCCAATTATATTTTCAATGCAAACAAACAGTTTAAGATGGTTTCGACAATCATCAAAAGCGGTTACGAGGATTAACTTTTTGATTGATTTCAGATTATCTATTTGTAGGTCAGCGACAAGCTTTGGAAGGTCTCTGTTACTTTAGAGGTTAACATGGATCGCCTGCTATTTTTCCTTCGGTGGAATTTGTTTGGGTGAATTAAATGATACCGATGCTTACCGACAAATGGATAATCACATTTTTTAATTTTTATTTTCCTTAGTGCAATCTCGGGATGAGATTACCTAACGAGTAGAAAGAATATTTAAAGATTTTATTAGGGCTTATAAAATGGTAAGAAAGGCAGGTCAAACCTGTCTTTTCTTTTTTTAATCCCCACCAAGATTTAGTTTTCTACCAGCCAATTTTTCTGTCTCTACAAACATTCCTGATTCTGTGTCACCATAGTCTATGTCCCCTCAACCCTTCCAGATTCCCCCAATAAGTAATATCTGTAAGCTTTATAGTATAATCTATAATTTTAAAAGACCTCCTAAGCCTACCTTTGAATAAATTAAACCAACGATTATTTACCACAAGTATTATGAAAAAAATCAGATCAATTACTGTATTAATTATGCTGTCGGGATTGCTTGCATTTGGATGTGAAGATTACCCGGATGGACCGGCTGTAAGCCTAATACCGAAAGCAGATAGAGTGGGCAATGATTGGAAAGTAGCAGAGGCTTTGGATAATGGCACCAATGTCACGGCGGATTACACGAAATATGAATTGGACCTTACAGAAGATGGCGCTGCCACCCTCACTGCACAGTATACTTTGCTCGGTATGGAATATGACTTCGTGACTAACGGAGTATGGATATTTATGAGTGATGAAGAAAAAATCTCTTTTGATTTTGACAACAACCTCGCAGATGGGATTTATGAAATACTGAAGCTTGAAAGTTCTGAAATGTGGCTTAAACAAGACGGAGGAACTCTCGAACTGCATTTTATCCCCAGATAAAACTTGAATTCGAATTTTTAACAAATAAAAAGAAACACACTATGAAAATTTCAGATTCAAATCCAACCGGATTGATTGTCAGCAGTGTACTGATGGTGATCGGTGCAGGGGCAATCATTGGTTTTTTTTTCAAAAAAAACAGAAATAACATAAGCAAGAAGAAGGTAAAGCAAACAGGTGAATACCTTGCAAAAAAGCTTAAGAAAGAAGGCAGAATCCTAAAAGACAAAGTAAAAAGCAGGATAGATGCTTCCAAAACAGCTTTGGAAGAAGTATCCAATTGAAATTTGGCATTAAAAACCACTAATCACCACGATGATGAATATCAAATCTAAAGTAAGCAGTTTGCTGCTAGTGTCGGCAATTGGGTTTGGCTTTGGCAGTTGCTCCAAGCCAATAGAAGAGAAAATGGACGATGCTGAATCAAAAGTAGAAGAAAAGCAGGATGAGGTAACCGAAGCAAAAGTGGACCTATACCAAGTCGCTTCTGACTCAGCCACCCAAGTCACTGAATACCTGATGGTAACCAAAGAAAGGCTAAAGGAAAATACCCAAAACCTGGAGGAAATCAAAGAAGGGTTCAGTTCCGACAAAACAGACCGCAAACTTGCTTATGACGAAGAACTGACAAGCTTGATCAATCAAAATCGTGCACTCATAGCAGTGGTCAATGATACTCCGGCTATCCAAAGCGATACCTGGAAAAACGTCAGGGTCGAATTGAACCAACAAATGGATGATTTGGAAAAATCCATCGCAGAACTGAAGGAAAAGGTTACGATTAAACCATAACAGTAATTAATAGGGCTTGAGAACGGGAAAAAAATGGCAGGTAATACCGGCCATTTTTTTTGTTTCCGGCATAATCCTGAACCTGAATTAGTTGCTTTTTTTGACAATAATATCCGCTGTGGCAGTTCAGGAAAATTTTTAACGATTCTTTGTCTATCCTCCCAAGATCATTTCCAATTCTAATCCTTTCAATTATTTTACCGGATAGACCAAGAATAAAAAATAGGCACCGTCATTGACAGTGCCTATTTACCCATACAGTCTAAAAAGCTTCCATGTTTTGGAAGTACAAATTTACCCCCTCTTTTAATGGAATCTCTTTTTACAGGGTTATCAAATTTTAGTCTTTTATTGACCTGAGAAGCTTTCTTTTAACATTAAAATAACCCAAAAGAATTTTGGTAAAAATTGACCGGAATTATGGGATGGCCAAAAAAAAGGCACTGCCATTAGCAGTGCCTTATACCCGTGAAGCCTAAAAATACACTTGATATCTGCTTCAAAATTACATTCTTTTTCAATTAGGGTACTTTTTAATCGGTTATCAAATCACTGTCTTTTTGTTTCCACAAGAGATTCATTTTTAATAAAAAAATAATTTGAAGGATTTTCATAACAGATTCCCTTTGTTCAATTTTCCAAAAAATCACTTAACATTGGAAATTGGATTATTGAATTTGGGTACTTTTACCAAAAACACAGACAACCCATGAAAATGAAGAAATATTCCCCCCTCAAGGAACATACGGATGCCAAATTGAGATATGCACAGCTGTATCTTGATGCCTTGAAAGAACCCAAAGTAGTAGGTTCAGACCTTGAAAAAGCACACCAAGGATCTTTTCTTTTTCACTTAAACGGAGTTGTGGATGCTTTCTTGGCAGAGATCAATGAATTATACGGCCTTGGACTTAAAGGAAAACACCTGACAATCGATCACCTCAAATCAGCCAAACCGGAATCAAAAAAGTCCCTCAAGGAAGTTAAAAAACTCGGGAAATTATTGGGCAAAAAGAATTGGCTTGCAGAATTGAGGTCCTTTGATCCCAACAATGTAAAGCCAGCAAAAAAAGGAAAGAAATCTGAAGTGGACAAGGAAGTCTCTAACCTTGTAGAAGAGGTGGTTATAATCCCTACAAATCCAATAATGGAGAGATTTGAAGATTGGCAGGCAAAAATGAGGAGGCTAATTTCTGAACTGAGAGAATCAGCCCTGCTTGGAAGCGGCAAAGCTCCTAAAAAATAAAAAAATCTTGTACTCCTTATTCTAATGCTCCCAGGTCTTCATGCTTGGGAGTTTTTTTATTTTTATAACCAACAGCTTAAGAAAGTGGCTAAATAAATCAAGACTGCGCAGCGTTTAAGTCGCATTTATCATTTTGAATTATTCATTTTTTCTCGCTTCTCGGCTCTCGAATCTCGGTTCTTGTCTTTGCCTTATTGTAATTCTTAAACAGTGTCTTTTTTTATAAATGCAGAAAGAATAAGATAAAAGGTAAATAAAAATACCATGAGGCAATCCACCATTACTGCCGTGCCGACTTGGTTGCTAAGGTATTGGCTGCCAATGGTTAGCACCAAAGCGATAAAAATGACTTTACTTATTCCTGCAATAATCAATGAATAAGACCTGACAGAGGGATTTAATGCCCCATAAAGTAACATTATTCCGATTAGCCCTAATAAAGCAGACCAATTTCGCACGATAATACTTTCATATGGTGATGAACCGGGAATTTCCCCAAAATTCATTTGAAGTGATGCTTCCGGTGAAAAAAGCCCAAGAAACATGCTGCAGGTTAATAAGCCGCAAAGGGCCATGATCCATTTGAAATTTGATAAAAATTTATCTATGATCATTTTCTTTAAGCCGTTTATAATCTTTTCTCTTTAATTCAGAAAATAAATAAGAATTTCAATGAGATTACCGCGGTAAATGCTCACTGAAATTCTTCCTTTAAAACCTCCGTGACTAAATAGCCAATTGGAGCAAGTCATCAAGCTGAACTTACCTTTTAATCAATTATGGCCGGGGCTTCTGATGGAACGGTTGCAGCAATGCGCTGTATTGTTACATTTTTGATGTTACCATTAAACTTACTTGACGTACCATAATCTGCCACAACAGTTCCTAAATCAACACCTACATCTGCCAAATCCACCACAGAGAAAATTCCAGGTTGGGTCCTTTCAATGCGGCCTTCTCCAAATTTTTGACCATCCACGGTAATCGTTCCAACACCACCGCGGCCTGGTCCGCCGCCATCATATTTGAAATCATACACCAAGGTGTGTTTTCCGGGTGCCAAAGTCTGGGTTGAAGAAATGGTGGTGGAATTCAATCCTAGGAAATTATAGGTAAAGAATGGCTTTCCGTTTTTGACATAGAATGATAATCCTCCAAACCGTCCTCCTTGGCAAACCAAAACCCCATTTCCCCCGGGTCCGACTTCAACCTCAGCGGTAATGGTGTAGGAGGTATTTTGTAAGTTAGGAAATACATCCACCCCCAGACCTTTCATGTCCTTTGTAAGCTTCATAGATGTTCTACCTGGTGCCATCACAGTTGGCCTGCCTGCGACCTCTGCTATCATTCGCTCTACCGTGCGATCATCAATGGGTAATACATGGTATTTCTCGGCTTCCTTCATAAATAGAGACTGCATATCTTTGAGTTTTTGAGGCTCTTTTTGCGAAAGGTCATTGGATAAGCTAAAGTCTTCTTTGGTGTTGTACAATTCCCAAACATCATTTTGCAGTGTATTAAATGGTTCTGGCAAAAAAGGAGCCTGGTGAATTGTTCGGGCATACCAACCGTCCTGATAAACAGCCCTGTTTCCGCCAATTTCAAAATACTGCACAGTATGTTGTTCCGGTGCGTCTCCATTGTTGAAGGAATATGCAAGACTGGTACCTTCGATAGGATCCTGTGCAATGCCGTTTACCATTTTGGGGGAAGGGATTCCAGTCACTTCGTAAACTGTCGGAGCCACGTCAGCGACAAAGCCAAATTGGTTTCTCATTTCCCCTTTGGATTTTATGCCTTTAGGCCAATGCACCACCATCCCGTTGCGGGTTCCTCCAAAATCTGAAGCCATTTGCTTTGTCCATGTAAAAGGGCTATTGGTAGCTACTGCCCATCCGGAAGCCATGTGTGGAATGGTACTTTCTGTTCCCCATTCGTCATAGAGCTTCATCATATCATCAACATTTTCTTTTACCCGGTTAAAGTAGGTCCATTCATTGAACATACCTGTTTGCTGACCTTCGGCGCTTGAGCCATTGTCACCGGCAATAAAGAAGATGATGGTATTGTCTAATTCACCCATTTCTTCGATCGCATCGATCAAGCGGCCGATTTCATGGTCGGTGTGCTCGGCAAACCCTGCAAAAACCTCCATTTGTCGGGCAAACAATTTTTGTTCAACAGGTGATAAATCGGCCCAATCCTGAATCTGCTCCGGTTTTGGAGGAAGGATTGTATTGGCAGGGACGATGCCCAATTTTTTCTGACGCTCCAGTGTTTCTTCACGCAATACATCCCAACCTTTGTCGAATTTGCCTTTATATTTGGCAGAATACTCTTTAGGGGCATGATGCGGGGCTCGTGTTGCACCCGGTGCATAGTAGATGAAAAATGGTTTGTCGGGCTGCAAAGCTTGTTGCTTGTTTACCCAAGAAACGGCTTGATTGGTCATATCGTTGGTGAAATGGTAGCCAGGATAGCTGGGAGTTTCTATCATGGTTACCCCATCATAAATGACCGGTGCCCAGTTGTTGGTTATTCCACCTAAGAATCCATAAAATTTCTCAAAGCCTGAATGGGTGGGCCATCTGTCTTGTGGTCCGTTACTTGATTTTTCCCAAGTAGGAGTCTCGTGGCTTTTTCCAAATTGGGCCGTGCTATATCCGTTTTGCCTGAGGACTTCAGCCAACGGGGTAATAGATTGAGGGCGAATAGAAGTGTAACCGGGATAAGAAGTTGCTAATTCAGTAATTATGCCAAGGTTTACGGAGTGTGGATTGTAACCCGTAAGCAAGGCTGCCCTTGTTGGGGTACAAAGTGCAGTGGTATGAAATCTGTTATATGTCAAGCCGTTTTTGGCAAGACGGTCGAGGGTAGGCATATATGCCGGACCGCCAAAGGTCTCGGGAACAGCAAATCCCATATCATCCATCAAAATTATAACTACGTTTGGAGCGTCTTTTGGAGCCGTAACTTCAAATTTTGGTGGCGGCGTGGTATTGCGCACATCGAGTTCGCTGTACCTTACCCTTTCCGGGTGTTTGATAGGTAGTATTGTTCTGTCTATGCCTTCGGAAATTTCAATGCCTTCAGCACCTATTTCCGAATCAGACTCATTTTGGCTGGGTCCGCAGGCAAAAAATGCAAGCAAGCCTGATATCATGAACAATTGTATTAATCGATTTTTCATATGGAATATTTATTTGTAATTTTTAAAAAGACTTTTCCAGCTTTTATCACTTCTCTCAAATACTCAAAAGTTTCTACTTTCTTATTTTATAAGAGTTTTTTTATTCTGTCAAACTTATTGTTTCCCGAAAAGAATCTTTGGAAAATCTTGCCATAATTCAAGGAATGTTTGAAGCATTATTGGAATGAATACCACATGGGATTTCAAAAAATTGGTTTCTAATTAATAAGGATGAAAATTGTTTGCTTATCAAATTTTAGAAAAAATGGAAGTGGAATTGATGAAAACCGAAATAGATAAGGTTTTCGATTTACAAAAAACTCATTCTTTAAATATGAGATCCAGCACTGCAGAGGAAAGGATCGGACTCATCCGTAAACTTCATGATTGGATATTGAACCATAGGGAGGATATCAGAAAAGCCATGTATGCGGATTATCGCAAACCTTACACGGAGACAGATATTTCAGAAATCTACCCGGTGGTATCAGAAGCCAAGCATACCATTAAGCATCTTAAAAATTGGATGAAAACAAAAAGGGTTCCTACACCGGTCACTTTTCTTGGTACCAAAGCTTCGATTCAATATGAACCAAAAGGTTCAAGTCTGATCATTGCCCCATGGAATTATCCCTTCAATCTGGCAATTTGTCCATTGGTATCTGCTTTGAGTGCAGGTTGTACGGTGATGATAAAACCTTCGGAAATGACGCCCCATACTTCTGCATTGATCAAAGAGATGATAGGGGAGATCTTCGAAAAAAACATGGTGTGTGTTATTGAAGGCGGGCTTGAGGCCAGTCAGCTGCTCCTTGCCAAACCATTTGACCACATCTTTTTTACTGGAAGTCCCATGGTCGGGAAGATTGTGATGCGATCGGCTTCAGATCATCTGGGCTCTGTAACCTTGGAATTGGGAGGGAAATCCCCTGTAATTATAGCACCGGATGCGGACCTCAAAGACGCTGCAAGGAAAATTGCTTCAACCAAATTCATCAATTGCGGACAGACCTGTGTAGCTCCTGATTTTGTTTTGGTGCCTAGATCCTTACGGGATGAATTTGTCCAAAATCTGAATGAAGCCATTGATACACTGTATGTCAGCGATGGACAGGGAGTGGAAAAAAGTCCTGACTATGGCCGAATAGTCAATGAAAGACATTTCAACCGGCTCAACAAATTGGTAGAAGATGCCTGTGAAAATGGAGCCACAATTGCCAAAGGAGGTAAAAATATACCAGAAGAAAATTTTATAGAGCCGACTATCCTTACCATGGTCAAGGAATCCATGGAAGTAATGGAAGATGAAATATTCGGACCCATACTTCCGGTGATGGACTATGAAAATATAGATGAGGCTTTGAATTTTGTAAACAAAATGCCAAAACCTCTTGCCCTGTACGCATTTTCAAAAAGTGACAAAAAGTTGGGATACATCTTTAGAAAGACTAGCTCAGGTGGTGCTGTTGCTAATGACTGTGTGCTGCATTTCATCCATCCGGAACTTCCTTTTGGGGGGGTAAACAATTCCGGGATTGGAAAGTCACATGGACATTTTGGTTTCTTGGAGTTTACCAATCAAAAATCTCTCCTCAAGCAAAGAGTCGGCTTCACCGCTGTGACACCTTTATTCCCACCTTATAACAAAGCAAAAGAGGTATTAATCGATGGTCTGTTAAAATGGTTTTGATAGGGATTCAATCCAAGAAAGCAATAGAATAAAGAAGTTCGGGTACTTTTTAAATGCCAAACAATCAATAAGAAAAAATGAGAAAAACCATTCTAACATTATATTATAGACTTTATCAAGCCTCGTTTAAACTCGCCATGCCATTACTTCCCTGGAGGAAACCGGTGGTGTTGGAGGGTGCTGGATGTGTAAAGAATGTGCCGGACTTGCTTCAGCAGTTAAAAATCAAGAATGTTTTGATCGTGACAGACAGTACATTGATGAAGTTGGGTTTATTGGATAACCTGATCACAGAACTTGGCGTCAATGGCTGCCAATATGCTGTTTTTGACAAGACTGTGCCCGATCCGACCATTGAAAATGTCGAGGAGGCATTGAAAATGTATCATCAGTACAATTGCAAAGCCATTATTGCTTTTGGAGGAGGCTCACCTATGGATTGTGCCAAGGCAGTAGGAGCGAGGGTCAGCCGTCCAAATAAACCGGTCGGGAAGATGAAAGGTGTATTGAAAGTGATTTTCAAAATCCCGACATTGATTGCAGTCCCTACCACTGCCGGAACAGGAAGTGAGGTAACATTGGCAGCTGTTATCAGCAATTCCGAAACCCACGAAAAATATCCCATCAATGATTTTTGTCTCATTCCCCATTATGCAGTACTGGACCCCGAGCTTACTTTAAAACTTCCACCCCATATTACTGCAGCAACCGGAATGGATGCAATGACCCACGCTGTAGAATCCTACATCGGTCGTAGTAATACCAAAGAAACAAGAAAAGCAGCATTGGAAGCAATAACCCTTATTCACCAAAACCTGCTTCAGGCTTATAACAGCCCGGGAGATCTGAAGGCCCGGGCAGCAATGCTTAAAGGTTCCTATCTGGCAGGAGTGGCTTTCACACGTGCCTACGTAGGATATGTTCATGCCATTGCACATACAATTGGCGGCTTTTATGGATATCCGCATGGACAAGCCAATGCCATCATCATGCCCCATGTGTTGGAATTTTATGGAAATGCAGCAAGCAACAGACTTGCGGAACTTGCTGACCATATTGGTATTGCCAACGGAAATTTAACTAACGCCCAAAAAGCAAATGCTTTTGTTCTTTACCTGAAAGACATGAATAAAAAAATGGGTATCCAAAGCAATATTCCAGAAATCGAGGAAAGCGATTTACCGGAAATGATTAGTAGGGCATTAGCAGAAGCCAACCCACTTTACCCAGTACCAAAAATTTTGTTTCGAGAGGATTTAAAAAAGCTTTATCTAAAAATCAAGGGGAAGTAAAAACCTTGGTTTATTGATAGGAAATAATTCTTAATCAACCAATTCGTTGCACCGAACACGGATATTCGAGTTTTTGCACGATTGGTTGATTTTTTTGTGTTCAGACAATGGTTGTGTCACCATTAACATTTTGAATTATTTATCCATTTTGGCTTTTGCCAAAATGCATTTTATTTTCACTTAACTCACCAACTAAAGAAGATGGTAATTTAAGGCTAAGACAAGCTGCTAATGAATTTCATTCAGAATTCCTCATTCTGAATTATTCATTTTTCAAAAACTCTCGTTCACATTCAGGTAAAAGCCCGAATTGCCTTTTTGGCCCCAACCATAATCTGCTGTAATTGTTGTGCGGTTTTTCTTATTGATCATGACGCGAAGACCTAACCCATATCCCGGGTTGAATTGTTCAAAAAGTTTTTCATTGGTGTCTCTGCTGCTGAAACTCCCTGCATTGACAAAAACTGTCCCGCCAAAAGTTTCCTTGTTTTTTTGAAGGGGGAATCGGTATTCTGCTTCGGTATAAGCCATGCTTTCACCCCGGAATCTACCTTGGGCATAGGCACGTCCTGACCTGCCAAACATGTCCCATCCGATGGAAGGGAGGTTCATATAGGGGAGATTGCCGCTTACAAGGAAGTTGCCATATCCCCATACTGCGATAAGATGCCTTTTTCTTCTTTCACTCAGGTTGAAATAGTGTCTATAATCCAATAAAAGTGTACTTGAGGATTGGTCAGATCCTAGGAAAGTGGGATTAATCTTGTAGGAAAGGAGAGCGAAGTTTTTCTCATAGGGGGAAACAGCAATGTCCCTGTTTTCCATGATGGCGTTCAAGGTAATTCCGGACAGAATATATCTTTCAGTAGAAAAACCCCGAGCTAGGTTATATGCATCATGAGAAAACCCTAAAGTTGGAGAGTTTTCTTCATTTGTAAAACTGTTGATCTTGGAGTGTTGGTCAAAATGGTACCCCATACCCAAGTAAAACTTTGAATCCCCAATTCTCCTCAATACAGTTTCATAAAATCTGATCAAATTGAAATCCATTTGTTGCTCCCCACGCCATACCCCAGGCCTGGCAGGATCTTCCTCAGGAATGTTTGGGGCACTGCTTCCCAATCCAAAAGTAGGCTGGGAGGTGATGAAATACCTCCAATCTCCGACCAAAATCCACTTGTTTTTATCTAAAAAGATATTGCTTCTTGAACTGAAGATCCATTGTTTTTTGGTGGTATAAAGAAAATTGCCGACGAGGTTCGACATCTTGGTATCCGCAGGATTACCCATGTACCATGTAGCGGAAGGGGCAAGACCAAACATCCACCCGTTTGCCGGATTGGAGCCTACAGCAGGAAGGGGAACCCACTTGAGGTTATTGATTTTGTTGGACTTGTAGGTAGTGGTGTCCTGAGCATTTACCTCAAGCAGAAAAGCAAAGAATGCCAAGGTGAAAATTATAGTCTTCATGTTAGCCGGAATAGGGGATGGTGGAAGGTTATTTTAAGGCTTATAGTCAAATATAATAGATAAAAATCAGGAAGTAACATGGATTTCCTTTGGAAAATCCAGTTTACTTCAACCTAAATAGAACTTACTTTTAGGTAGAATTAAACCGATACAAGATCACCAAAACGGGGGGGAAATGTTTGAATTTTTAATAAATTCAATTGATTTCAAAATTAAGAAGCAGTTAAAGAATGAAATTACTTTTTGTCCGCAACACACCTGAATCCAACATTGGAAGTGCCGCTGTCGTAGGCATGTCCTTGTCTTGCGGATGGCCTATAATTGATACAATAATCATCTGCACATAGAAAAGACCCACCTTTGATTACTTTTTCCATGGCGTATGGATTGTCAGGATTATAACATTTGCTGATTGCACTGTCAAGAGCAGGAGCTTCACCTGAGATTCTCAAAAAGGTGGCTGCATCAAACCAATCGCTTGTCATTTCCCATACATTGCCAATGATATCATAAAGTCCAAAATCATTTGGTGGAAAGTTTTTTACCGGTGCAGTTCCCAAGAAACCATCTCTTCCTTCATTGGCATGGGGGAAATCTCCTTGAAAAGTATTTGCCATAAATTGGCCATTTGGTCGAAAGTCTACACCCCACGCATAGCGTTGGTGGTCTTTTCCCCCTTTGGCGGCATATTCCCATTCTGCTTCCGTAGGCAATCTTTTTCCCGCCCATTTTGCAAAAGCTTCGGCATCTTCTGCAGCCATATGTACAACAGGATGGTTTTCTTTGCCTTTGATATTGCTTTCTGGACCTTCCGGATGTTTCCAATTTGCGCCAATTACCCATTTCCACCAAAGACTCAGGTCATTAGTTTGGGTAGAAACAGATTGGGCAGGAGGTGAGAATACCAAAGAACCGGGCTGCAAGTCTTCCTCTGCTGGTTTTGGCGTCCCTGGAGGAAGTTGAAGTTTCATTTCTTCCCAATCAGGTTTTCTTTCAGCAACTGTCACATATCCTGTTTCTTCTACAAATTTAGCAAATTGGGCATTGGTCACTTCGGAAACGTCCATCCAAAATCCTTTGACTTCACTTCGTACAGCAGGTCTTTCTACATGATAGGCTTCTTGTTCGTTGGTACCCATATAAAATGAACCACCTTCAATCCAAACCATCCCTTCTTTTGAAAAATCAGAAGCTTGTTTAATTTCAATTTCCGCAGTACTTTCTTCTTTTTCCTTTGGTTCGCATGAGCCCAAAAGGAAAAAAGCCAGCAATAATGCAAAAGTTAAAATTTGGAAATTCTTCATCTCGATAAGGTTTGTTTTATTTTTTAAAGTTAGGTGTGTCATTGAATAATTGCAATATCCTGTTTTTGCAATGAAATCAAAAAAACCTGCTCTTTGGAAAAGAGCAGGTCAGAATTTTTCTTTAACAAAAAAGCCTTAAAGCTCCCCTATAAATGGAAGACTTTCAGTGATGGCAAGGAGGACGGTGTTTTGGACATAGCTCTCAAGTTGAACAAACTTGGCTGCATTCACTGCACCGATTTCTTTTTTGATTTTTTTGTAATGTTTTGCTGCTAATCCTGTAAGGCCAGCGCTATTTTTCATTGCTTTTAAAGCTAGCATATCTGCATCAGTTTCAGAAAGCGTAGGCAACTTAGTCAGGTACTCCTCGATAAGTAAAATCCTATCTTTCATCAATGCCCTTCTTTCAATTTCATAGGTTTCATAAACTGTCCAAAATCCCGAATCTGCGGGAAGGCCCATGTACTGTTCGACCAATGCACGCTTTTCCATTCCAAAAGCGGATTGGATCAATTTGATCTCATCATTGATTTGCTGTGCATTGCTGATAAAAGGTAATGCAAAAAGCACCATTGCAAGGAATAATTTTGTTTTCATAATAGGGATTGATTTAAAAGGTTAAATGGTTTTGACTATGGTTTATTTATTAAAATTTAGCATTACAAATCCAAGGTTGAAGCCTAGCATAGACTGTGCCCTCATGGAATTGTTTTCAAAAGTCTGGTAGTATTTGGAGGAAAGCTTGATTCCGACATAATCACTCAATTGGTAGATGGCGCCAAGCTCCGGACGGATAATGAATTGTCTTGATTCTGTTTTATCAACAAATATTCCCATACTGACGGTTTGGGTATTGATGGCAGCCCCTGCACCAAAAGCCACAAAAGGTTTGAATGGTTTGGTTGCATTAAAGACATAAATGAAAGATCCCATAATAGGAGTGATCTTCAAATACCTGTATTGGGTTCCATGAAGGGAGGCTGAGCCACTTTCAAACAATTGGTCAGGTACTTTTTCAAAAAAATTCATGGTTCCAAATTCTACTCCATATCCAGTCTGATTTTCATTCATTTTGTAAAACTCAAAATTAGCCCCTCGGCCTGTAAAATTTTTTGTAAAATCAGCCGTCTTTCCAACAGGTAAAGCCGGTGCAAAATTTAACTGAATCATTGATCCTTGACCGGCAGCAGGAATGGAATAAAGACCCAACAATATTACTGACAGGTATATATATATTTTCATAAAATCACTTTTGGATGTAAGGAGATTGGATAAAAGCCTGATTGATACCTGCAACAGCTCTTTCAGTATTGCTGGTCTGTGACCCAGTAAGTGCACCATTGACAATTACCACCCAATCAACTTCCAGCTGATTGGTTGCCGATACGTTTTTCATATTGACCATTTGGATCAGTAATGAACCTGTAGATACTGAGCTGGATACCAATGGCTGGTATCCCGGATAAAGCCAACCTAGACCGGATCCCAAATTAGGTATCCACCAATCCCAAAACCACCAATTGTAGTTGAACAAAAGTGAATTGCTTTCAGGAACTGAAGGCAATAAAATATAGTCGGGATTGTCAAATTGGCTGACCTGCGTAAAAGCCCCTTGCAAGCATATTTGACCTGATTGCACCGAGAATACTTCTTCCGGCTACAAAATCCAGAAATGGAGGTTGTTGCCCCGGAGATATAGGTGTTTCGTTGACAATGACCACATTTTCCGGAATCGCAAAAGTGGTTCCCTGAGCAAAATCAAAGTCAGGATTGAAATTGGTGTAGACTACATCAAGTGTTGTGGCATCTTCAGGAAGTCCCGGAGCACAACCAATTGAAACAAGTAAAACAAAGACTAGTGCTAATGAAGTTAAATTGAATTTCATTAAATAAGGTAATTTTAAATATTAAAAACAGTGCTTCAAATGTATGAATAGTTTTTTGGAAAAAGCAAAACAGCATATTATCTGATTGACTTTCCTGAAAACATTATTGGAAAATTGGCAGGATATATCTGAATTGAAATTTAATTTTTAATTTGCAATTCGAATTAGAATAAAAAATAAACACCTAGATTGTAAACAATAAACACTTTTACCCATGGAGGTATCCCTTGATTGGAAAAATTTTTTTTACATATTTTCCCAGTTTGTCGGCTTTTTGGTAGGTGTGGTTTTGATTTTCTTTGGTTTTCGGAAGAATAGGCCAAACATATTACTTGGATTTAATTTTTTGGTTCTCACTTACAGCTCTTTTATTATTTGGCTGATTACCACTTCCTATTTTGTCTACTTTCCACAGCTATATAGAACAGGTAATTTTACCGGTCTTTTGTATATGCCCATGATGTATTTATATATCAGGATGGTGGTATCAGGAAAAAAGCTCCAATGGAAGGACGCTTTTCATCTGATCATCCCTTTTGTTTTTTTGGTGGATTATTGGCCCGTCTTACTCTTGGATAGCAGCGAAAAGCTGGCACTAATCAAGTCAGAAATATCCAATCCTGCTCTATTTACATCATTTAACCAGTCAAGATTTTTTCCCGATGGATTTTACACGCCTTTCAGATCCTTCGTTCTATCTATCTATTGGATTCTTTCAGTGTATTGGGTCAGGAAAGGATCAATGAAAATTGGTAAAGAAGTTTTTTCAAAAGAATGGTTTGCCTGGATTAAAGTTTTCTTGGTTTTGGAATTTTTGGTTTTTTTCCCCTTTTTTTTACTATTCTGGACCGTGGACCCGATAACAGCTTTCCATTTGGTCCATATTGCCATAGTACTTCTTAATTTGTCTACTGCATTTTCTCTTTTGTTCTTTCCAAAAATCCTCTATGGATTAGATAAGGATTTGTTTTTCTCGCATCTTAAAAAACAAAAATCTAAGACAGAAATCCTTGAAAATCTTTCAAAGGAAAAATCCTCTGAAATAGAAACTAAAATTAAGGTTGTACTTGAAGATCAAAAGAAATATCTGCAACATAGCTACTCAATACATGACCTATCTGATGACACTGGCATTCCTACTTATCTGCTTACGCTGTATATAAATAATGTTTTGAACACAAGTTTTACAGACCTGATCAATAAGAAGAGAATCGAAGAATGCTGCCAATTGATGGCATCGAGAAAATATTCGCACTTGGCAATCGAAGGATTTGCCAAGCTCAGCGGTTTCAATAATCGCAATTCCTTTTCTTTGGCTTTCAAGAAGTTTAAAGATATGTCTCCCTCTGCCTATTATAAAACCCAAATCAATTAGCATTTGACCGTTGGAAGGTTTTAGGAATGAAGAGTTGTATTCTAATCAAATAGTGTAGGGATGTAAATACGATACATATCGTGGGAATGAGAAGGAATTCAAAAAAAGGGCCTTCAAAAAAGGATTTTAACACAAAATTCCCTGTATGTTTGAAATCAATTTATATTCTCCCAACTGAAAAAAAAGTTATTTCCCATCAATGTTTACAATTATTATTGCCTCTGATTTTTTTTAAGTCTTTAAATTTGATGAATGAAATTAAACTAAATTAGAGACTTTACAGCCACCTAAATATTGAAAAAAATTAGATTATGGAGATCACAGCAGTAAATCTTTTCTACCTTTTTTCGATGTTTATTGGTTCCTTGGTGGGGTTGATTTTGATTTTTTTTGGCTTTCAAAAAAACCGACATAATATCCTTCTTGGGATCAATTTTTTATTGCTTACCTACATGTCTTTGATTGTATGGCTTATTACTTCAGGATATTACCCACATTTCCCATTTTTATACAGAACGGGTAATTTGGTTGCCTTTCTCTTTATGCCATTGATGTATGTATATATCCGTATGGTTTTGACAGGGAGGGGGATTACTAGTAAAGACCTTATTCACTTGCTACCTGTTTTGGTGTTTATTTTTGATTTTTGGCCGGTATTTATGCTAGACAATGCTGATAAGCAGTTATTGATCCAATCAGAAATTTCCAATCCTGTTTTGTTTACTAGCTACAGCCAGAGCCGTTTTTTTTCTTTTGATTTCTATACTCCCTTCAGGTCACTTGTCTTGGCATTTTATTGGGGGATTTCGGTCATCTTGATTTGGGCTAACGCAAAAAAGCAAGATATCAAAGGTTTTGCTAAAGAGTGGTTTGTATGGATTAAAATTTTCATGGGATTGGAATTCTTAATTTTCTTTCCTTTCCTTTTCTTGTTTTGGGCAATTGACCCTCTCACTAATTTTTTTCTTATTCATTTGACTATTGTGATTATAACCTTGATTACAGGTTTTTCTTTGGTGTTTTTCCCAAAAATCCTTTATGGGATGGACCAAAACCTGTTTGTGGAGCAATCTATAAAAAGCAAACCTGAAAAGAATGAAACCCTGTCCGAACAAAAGGCAAAAGAGATTGAATCAAAACTCGATCTTGTCTTAATCAAGGATAAGAAATTTCTTCTTCATGGCTATTCTATTCACTCTTTGGCTGCAGATATCGATATTCCTGTATATATACTAACTCTATATATCAACCACCACCTTAAAACCAATTTTTCTGATTTGATCAACCAAAAGAGAATAGCCGAATCCTGTAAGCTGATTGAAACAGGAAAGTTTGAGCATCTTTCCCTAACCGGCCTTGCAGAAAAATCGGGATTTAATAACAGGAACTCTTTTACTTTAGCTTTCCAAAAGTTCAAAAATGTTTCTCCCTCAGTATATATCAAATCTTTAAAGACAAAAGCCTGAAATCAATCTCGCCAATTTTGTTTAAAAATTGGCATCAAAGTCCTTCCTATCTTCCGTTCCTCTTATTGCCGTAGTAGATTTAGAGGTTATTTAAATTTTAAAAACTTATAAAAGATTTATGGGCATGAAACCAGTTTATAAAACCCTACTGATTCCGTTTTTGATAGTGATGTTATTTAGCCAAATCAGTTGTAATAATCAGAGTACCGAAACTTCAGACGCCGAAACTTCAGGATCGGATTTATCAGTAAGTGGCCACTT
Source organism: Aquiflexum gelatinilyticum (assembly GCF_024741135.1). GTDB lineage: Bacteria > Bacteroidota > Bacteroidia > Cytophagales > Cyclobacteriaceae > Cognataquiflexum > Cognataquiflexum gelatinilyticum. The sequence continues at coordinate 169,076 of NZ_JANSUY010000010.1, read as the reverse complement.
TGATTCGAAGGGAAAGGCTCCTTCAGAATTCACCAAGAAAATCCTCGACGAAGCGAGGAACTCTCTTCCCTTTTCCGACACACGTGATTTTGAAGAGAACAAAAAGGGTTTCATCGCAGCGATGTCGGTACGACAAATTATGGCCGATCAAGGTCATGTTACCTGGGATATGGATGCCTATAACTTCATCGACGAACAGGAACAATATAGTAGCATTCACCCCTCCTTGCACCGCATGGCTAAACTCAATCAGAACTATGGGCTCTATGAGGTAACTCCGGGCATTTATCAGGTGAGGGGCCTCGATCTGTCGCAGATCACTTTCATCCGTGGAAAAAAAGGATGGATTGCTTATGACGTTTTGGTTAGTGCAGAGACAGCAAGGGCTGCTTGGAAGCTGCTTCAGGAGCATGTTGGTGAAGGCTTGCCAATCTCAACGGTCATTTATTCCCATAATCACGGTGACCACTGGGGAGGTGTTCGTGGACTGATAACTGATGAAGATGTATCCTCCGGGAGAGTTCAGGTCATTGCACCCGATGGCTTTATGGACCATCTTGTCTCTGAGAATGTATTTGCAGGCAATGCGATGAACCGTCGTATGTTTTACCAGTATGGTCTTTTATTGCCAAGGAGTGAGTATGGTTATGTGACCCAAGGCCTTGGGCATGCTGTTTCAGCAGGTTCGGTAGGACTGATTGCTCCTACTAAATTGATCACCAAGCCTATTGAGGAAGTAATGGTGGACGGCGTCCGAATGATCTTCCAATTGACACCGGGCACCGAAGCACCCGCAGAGATGAATACATATTTTCCAGACTTGAAGGCTTTGTGGATGGCAGAGAATGTACAGCATGGCATGCACAATATCTACACGCTACGCGGTGCACCGGTGCGCGATGCCCTAAGGTGGTCGAAATATATCAATGAGACTTTATATCTTTTCGGTGACAAGGCCGAAGTGATGTTCGCTTCCCACCACTGGCCCCGTTGGGGCAACGAACGCATCCGGGAAGTACTGCGCGACGCCCGCGATGCTTATGCGCACCTGAACAATCAGGTCCTGCACCATGCCAATCAGGGCGTAACCATCAATCAGATCCACAACGTTTATGCCCCACCGCAGAGTCTGCAAAAATCCGCATGGCATTCGCGTGACTATCACGGCTCTGCCGAAAATAATGCGCGTGCGGTTATACAGCGTTTTCTGGGTTATTGGGACGGCAATCCAACCAACCTGATTTCTCTGTCTCCTGAAGAATCGGCCCCTCTGTATGTGGAAATGATGGGAGGCTCCAAAAAAATATTGGACAAGGGCAAAGAACTGATTGCCGAAGGTAAATACAAACTAGCCACTGAGATACTAAACCGCCTTGTCCTGGCAGAGCCGGACAATCAAAATGCAAAAGATCTTTTGGCAGACGCCTTTGAGCAGCTTGGTTACCAACAGGAGAATCCTGGTCTTCGAAATAGCTTCCTTGCTGCTGCATATGAATTAAGGAATGATATTCCGACTTCAGCGATTCCAAATTCCAGTAGTCCGGATGTGATCCGCGTCATGACAACAGGCCAGTTTCTCGACTTCCTCGCGATCAGAATGGATGGTAGAAAAACCCAAGGCATGAAGTATGGTATCAATCTTATCACACCTGACAATGGTGAGAAGTACGCCGTTGAATTGAGCAATGAGACGATGACCAACATCCAAGGTTACCTTTTGCCTGATCCGGATCTGACAATTACGATTAAACGAAAAGACCTCGAGAAGGCAATGATGGGCCTCAAGACTTTGGCTGATATGATCAAGGACGGAACTGCAAAGACCGAAGGTGATCCTTCGATCCTTGCCAAGATAGGTTCCGCAATCGTCAACTTTGATCTACGGTTTCCGATTATGCCCGGCACCCGTATTCGTGGTTCTCAGGCATCTCCTACTGTAGATGCTTATTCTGCTGGAGGTTTAGGACGAAATTCACCGGAATAAGAATTAATCGGAGCCCCTTGCCGCGGGTCTTCAAGGGATTGCTTACACCGATCTTTGAAAAAATATGGAATCAAAGCCATTGTCAAGAAGTAATTTGACAATGGCTTTGATTTAAAAGATTATCCCAAAATGTTCTATTTGTTGGGATTTATCAAGGGATAATTAAGGATCCGGTAAGCCTTTTCAAGAATTTATCAAAGCTTTCCTCAATTCTTGCAATGATTGCTTTAATAGGTGCAATAATAATTGAAATGCCAAATCCAATGCCACTATATTTATTTATTCAAAAAATATATTCCTGCCAAAAATGAAAAAATCCCTTACTGTTGCATTGTTTTTTGGTTTCCTTTTTTTTAGACCTCTAGTTACATTTGGTCAAGAGGAAGAGAAGGCTCCCGAAAAAGTAGAGAAAAAAGAAAAGAAAGTGGATATTACTATTTTACCGGTGATTGCAGCAAACCCAACTGTGGGTGTTTTATTCGGTGTTTTGCCTGGGTTCAACTGGAATATGGGATCCGAGGAGAATACAAGAAATTCGACAGCATTGGCCGGAATCTATTATACGACGTTAGATCAACTATTTACTTCCATCCGCGCCAATGCATTTACCAATGAAGATAGATTCAATCTGTTGACTGACATCCGTTTTAACCTCAATGCGCAACCCACCTATGGTCTTGGTTCCGTTTTGGATAAAAGTACTTTGGTTGGAGGAAACGACATTCCTTCGGACAATCCCTATCCCGGGTTTCAAAAACAGGAAATGATGTCATTTAATAATTTCAGGCTGTATCAAACTGTCCAAAAAAGACACAAACAGACCAATCTGTTTTATGGAATAGGTTACCATTTGGATATCTTTTGGAATATCAATGACAAACAGCTTGATCTTGAAGCCGACCCTCAGAGAATAACCCATCACTACCGGTATCAAACCCTAAAAGGAATCAATACCGAAAAGTATTCCCAATCAGGCCTTTCGGCCAATGTCACCTTTGACAGCCGGGATAATGTTGTAAACCCATATGTCGGTCAATTGGCCGCTGTTTCTTTGAGGGCTTTTCCTGAGTTTTTGGGAAGCACCACCAACGCCTCCCAATTGTGGATGGAATACCGAACCTATGTCAACCTGGATAAGAACCGCGCCCGTAATGTATTGGCTTTTTGGACATACGGTTGGTTTGTTACAAGCGGCACTTCGCCTTACCTTGCTTTGCCTGCTATCGGATGGGACATGTTTGCCCGTTCTGGAAGGCCTTACACACAAGGAAGAATCAGGGGGGAAGACCTTATGTATGCAGAAACAGAATGGAGGTTTCCATTGCAAAGAGAAAAGAATAAGTGGGGTGGTGTACTATTCGTGAATACCTCCACCGCAAGCAGCAGAACTGAAGACATTAGTCTGGCAAGTAATTTTGTCTTTGGATATGGAGGCGGCTTGAGGTTTATGATCAATGAAAAGAAAAGGGTCAATCTAGGTCTTGATTATGCTTTCGGTGCTAATGGAGCACAGGGATTGTTTGTCAACCTCAATGAGTACTTTTAACAAATTTAGTAGTTAATAGATAGTGGGTTTATATTTGGTTTGGATTTAGTTAAAAGGGTGAAAAACATACCAAGGTCAGGGTACATGAAGTTGGGGTCTATTTCTTGGTTTCAGCGGGTCAATACCCAAGCTGAAGCAATGAAACCAATGGACGAGAAAGGTACCAAAATGAAAAGGGCCAAAAGGATGTTTTTCCCCTTTTTTATTTTTCTATTTGTAGGGCTTCAGGTTCAGGCCCAATCCAATAAACCCCAATATTGGTTCACTTATAACCACACCGGAAGATTTGCTGATAGGTGGAGTTATGGATTTGACCTTAATCACCGTACCAACGGAATCATTCCTTTCAATTCCAGTCTGAGTGCGGCAAGGATGGGGATGAACTACCATAGCAAAACAGGATTCAGGATTACGGCAGGGTATGCCTGGTTTGGGACTTTTGTGCCCCAACAAGAACGGATCTGGCTGCATGAAAACAGGCTTTATGAACAGGTTCAATACAGCCACTCTTCCGGTAAGGTCAATTTCACCCACCGCATCCGGATCGAGCATCGGTGGAGACAATTGTTTACTGATGCGGCTTTGGATAAAACCGAAGTTTTCTTGACCAACAGGTACCGCTATCTTATCCAATTAGATGGTCCGATTGCAAGAAGACCCAATAGACAGACTTATTTTCGTTGGCAAGTGGCCAATGAGTTTTTTATCCATAACAAGGAGGAAATAGGGTATATGCTTTTTGACCAGAACAGGACTTTGGCAGGAGTACTGATTTCGCCTTCCAAAACCCTCAGTTTGGCGGTACTTTACCAGCTTATCTTACAGCAGCAGCCCTTTCTCAAGGAAACCCGCACCATCAATTCCTTTAGGATCACACTTTTTCACCAATTGGATTTCAGGAAAAGGAAGACCATTACGGTGGAGGAAATACCTGTTATTGATTGAGAATCATTTGCTAGGACATATTCAGCAGTGAGGTTAAAAAATCAGAACAGGATGGAACAAATAAATCGGACTTAATTAATTGATAATCTTATTCCCTGTGATTCTCCTCGTACTTTTTAAGAATCTGTTTCAAAGAATCAAGGTAACTGTCTAAGTATTTGTTGTATTCTAGGTTGCTATCCAAATTGGTATCGGACTCAGAATCCCCTCCCGGGCCATGCTGGAATTTTGGGGAATATTCCCGGATTTTGAGCGTGATAGCAATGATTTCCCGGTTAAGTTCTTCTTCGGATTTCATTTGAAATGAAGGTTAAGAATTTTTTTTTAAACGTCAGAGGGTAAACGTCAATTGTGGTTGGGAGAAAGCGGGATACAAAGTGGGTCGTAAATTGTATGATTCAAACAAACTCTAGAGAGAAGTTTAAATTTATTGAAATTTTTTGATTATCCGTGTATAAACGTTTAAATCGGATAAGTTGCTTCTGAGACTAGTGTTTAAGTAGGAAAGATTGAATTGCATTGTTACTTTAGTTTGATAAGTATTTTTAACTCATAAACTTTAACAAACAACATGGACAATTCAATCTCAATCACCATCCCACCCGCAGAACTGCAAGCAGTCAAAGATGCCCTAGCTACCATTAACGGTATATTGAAGCCTTATCTCAAAGCCCTTACCCCCGAAGACCGCCGCAAACTTCTCAAAATGGGAGATGGGTCCGAACCTTTTGTCAGCAAGGTCATGGATTATGCTGTCTCTGATCCACAGTTTCTTCCGTCATTTGTACAGCTCGCCGAACTGGAAAAAGACTGGGATGCCTACTCTGCACTGGTTCCTATCTTCCGTACCGTACAGCAACTTGAAAATAACCTTAGTGACACCGTGATGCTAACAGGGTCTGAAACATTTGAAGGTTCACTCAGTTATTACAACTCGGTGAAGATGGCAGCCAAAATGAATGTTCCCGATGCCAAAACCATCTATGAAGACCTCAGCAAGAGGTTTGAAGCACAGGGAAAAAGGAAGTCAAAACCAAGTGAGGAAATATAAAAGAGTCGTGGGTTACCCTTTATTCCAGGTCGGATCGCAAGATCCGGCCTTTTTTTGTGTAAAAAGGCTACTGCACTAGCCTAAAATACTCCTTCAGTACCTTTAGAAGGTACTCGAGTACCCTCGGTGCATACTCGAGTACTCTCGGAGTATAGTTGAGTACTAAAATTTGATACAGAGAAAGACTAAAAGAATACCGCAGTATCAAAAAAGATAACTCGTGTAATAAATTTTATTACTGCTGTATTGAATCAGATTACTGCTGTATTAAAATTTATTACTGCTGTTCTCAAAAAGAATACTCCTGTACTAAAAAAGAATACTGAAGCAATAAAAAAGACTACTTCAGTATTCAAAAAGATTACCCCTGAAGTCTTTTAGAATACACGAGTACCTTCTGAGCATACTGCAGTACCAAAATAAGGTACTCAAGTAGGTGAGGAGGGTACAAATCGAACCTTTTTGACTACATCTCTTTCCAATGTTTATCCTCATGGATAAAAAATAAAGACAAAAAAAATGTCAGTGGGGACACTGACATTGGCTGGGACAGGAAATAAACCTAAATCGGTGAGTATAGATTAGTCAATCAACTGACTGACTTTATTTACGACTTTGTATTCCAGGTTTTCAAACTCATTGAAATGGGCTTTGCCGCATTTGATTTTCATTTGCTCGTCGCCACCTAATTTTGATAAGTCAACATTTGGTGTTCCGGTATCTTTGGTCTCAGCAACGAAATAAATTTTTTTATCATCCTCGAATACCAAAGCCCAATCAGGATTATAATTCCCAATAGGAGTCGGGATTTTGAACCAATTGGGTAATTTGAAATAGAATTTGATCTGATCACTGGTTTCACAGTCCTTTGCAAATTGACTTTCTACACCTGAATCCAAGGGAACAAATTCTTCATAAATTGTTTTTGATGGATCGGAAACTTTGAAGGAAAAACTGTTGAGATACACTTCCAATTCCTGTGCTTCAAATAAAGCCATTTCATATTCTGAACCACCGATTTTCTGATACTTGATTCCCTCAATCATTAAAGAATTCAAAGTTCTGTTTATGGCTTGGGTAGATAAGTCTAAAAACAATTGTGGGTTGATAAGGACATCTTCTATTCTACCTGATTTGCTTAGAATTTCTTCTATAGTTGATCTGGTCAATTCAGTTTTACTTTGGATGTAACCCAAAACATCAGGAATTTTCCAAGTATGACGGTCATAGGTTTCTATTCCTTGACCAACATAATTTGTCCCGATTCCCTCACCAGTCATGGTGATTCCGATTTTTGTAGAGCGTATAGAAGGTGCTTTTACTTCTGGAATATTTTTTACAGCTTTTGATGCCAATACAATCAATTCATCTGTCTTGTAATCAACCCGGTATGTGGTTTTCTTTTTTAACTTTTCCCATATCTCCAGGAATCTTGGATCGGCTTCAAATCCCTTTCTGTATTTGATAGGAGTACGATCTATTGTTCTTTTGATTCTTCCTGTAAACGCAACTCCACAATCTTCCTCAATTTCTTTTTGAAGGGCTTTGGCAAAATCATCATAGGATTCATTTGCGATCACTGTTAGCCGGTTGACATTTGGGTCATAAGTACGTTTTCCTGATTGGTCTACAGCCAATCTTAACCCCCGTCCTATTTCCTGACGCTTTTTTATATCGGATTTTGTTTCGTTTAAGGTACAAATCTGAAAGACATTGGGATTGTCCCATCCTTCACGCAAAGCAGAATGAGAAAAGATAAACCGTAAGGGATTGTCTATTCCCAACAATTTTTCTTTGTCTTTCATGATCAAATTGTAAGTGTCATCATCGGCTTTGGTTTCTCCTGATGTGTCTTTTACTTTGCCTTTGCTGTCCTGCGAAAAATAACCGTTGTGTGTCTCTTCCACAGAAAATCTATCCAATTCCTTGAATGCAGGTTTTGAAATGAATTCTTTGTATATCTCCTCAAACCATTCTGCAAACCTTCCTTTTTTGGGATTACCGGAATCATCATAAGTTCTGTAATTGGCCACTTTATCTATAAAGATCAAGGACAAAACCTTAATCCCTAATTTATTGAGGCGCTTTTCTTTCTTCAGATGTTCTTCGATGGTTTTCCTAATCTGGAATTTCATCACCTCATAAGTCAATCCACCTTGGGTGTCTCCTTTATAAAGTAAATTTCCATTGGAAATAGAAATGCATTGATTTGTAGCGTCAATTTCTTCTATAATATACCCATCTGCATAGATTTCCCGCTCATTGGAAAGCTTATATAAATCATCTCCAACGTTTACTGTTAAGGTCTTTTTCTTTACTCCGCCTTTATCATTGCTGTTTATGGTAATCTTTGCCGATACTTTGGATTTTGTAGCGGTGATGGATTCTACAAAAACAAAAGCATCATTGAATGCATTTTCTTCAATGATAGAATCAACCTCTATTTGCTTGACCAAGCCCAAATCGTATGCCTTTACAGGATTTAAGCTATAAGTCAGGTTGTATTGGTTTTTGTGGGTGGCAGAATAACGGAGCGTGCAAAGAGCATTCAGGTTTTGAATTGCTGCTTTACGTTTTTCGGTTTCCATATTTTGAGGCTCATCCACGATTACAATAGGGTGGGTAGCTTGGATAAATTCAACCGGTTTTTGTCCGTTTAGCTTGTCATTGGGTTTGTTGATAATATTGATGTCTTTGGCAAAGGAATCAATATTTATAACCAAGACTTCAATGTTATTATTTGTTGTAAATCCTCTCAGTGTAGATGGTTTTGTTCCATCATAGACTTGGTAGTTTATGGGAACATTGTCATAGAGTGTTTGAAAATGTTCATGGGTGATTTCCAAGTTTTTCAAAACCCCTTCACGGATAGCAACCGAGGGAACTACGATGACAAATTTTTTGAAACCATTAAGTTTATTCAGTTCATAGATAGTCCTCAGGTAAACATAAGTTTTTCCGGTGCCTGTTTCCATTTCGATGGAGAAGTGCATGCCATCCAACTTTTTAGAAACCGCTATTTCATTGGCGGATTGTATGCCTTGCAGGTTGGCAAGGATTTGTTCATCGGATAAAATCAGGTTATTGCCGAATCCGTTGATCAGGTTCAAAGTGCCTTCTTCCTTTAGGTTAAATTTATTGAGGGAATTTTCTAAAAGTTGGTCTTTAAATAAATCAGTAATTGATTTTATGGCTTCCTGCTGATAAGCAAGGTTAGATTCAAAAGTTAATTTCATGGGCATTTTTCAAGTATTTTTTCAGTCAAAGCTTTGAATTCCTCATAGCTTTTTCGCACAGCATAGACATGGGCTCCGATTGCCCCATCAGCAGGTTTTAAAAGAAAAATTGGTTTGTGAGCCTCCATTGACATAGGAGCTAAACTCCTATAATGTTTCAATAGAGCAATACAATTAGAGTCCAGTTCGACATTTGATATAGTTTCATTGTTTACCCCTAAAACAAATTCTCTAAAAACATTTGGGATTCTATTGGCCCACTTTAAATATGACTTAACAGGTCTACTTTCCTTAGCAGAGTATTGCATGACAATGTATCCCACGGGATTGGTGTTGTTTTCAGGAATTGGTACGGATAGATTTATTGGTCTAAGTTGTTTCCTCTGGTTCCATTGTCTTTTCCAAATATTGAGGGTTGTGCCTAGATTCTTTATTCCTTGCAATGAAAATAAATCAGAAGCTACAGGCATGATTATATAATCAGAACTAATTGTCACAGCTCTGTTTATAGCACCAAGGTTGGGGCCTACATCTATTAAGATAACCTCCGCTTGAAACCGTCGGGTTGCCTCATCTATGATAGTTTTAAAAATACTGGTAATTCGGAAAGAATAAATTTCCTCATTCAAACATTTGAGCCACGCATCGCTGAGATTATCTTCAAATGTAGATAAAGCAAGATTTCCAAGAATTAACCCAAGATTGTCTGTGATATTCTCAATGTGTACCGGAACTGATGGGTCACCATTTACAATTGGATTTATTGCATCTAAAATCGTAACAGGCAAGTTTTCATCATAAACTTTTTCAAGCCTTTCGTCAGTTAAAAACATTGATGTCAAATTTGATTGAGGATCCAGATCAATTGCAATGGTTTTAATTCCCAATTCTGATAACATCCAAGCAACATGATAAACTGTTGTTGTTTTCCCAACGCCTCCTTTATTATTGAAAAATGTAATTGTTCTCATAGCCATTGTTGATTTATAGGAATTGTAACCTTAAACTTTGTAGTTAAAGACAAATCAAAATTTGGTTCTCCATTTCCATTTTGTATTAACTCCTCTTTTGCTCTTTTTACTCCGTAATTAAATCTATTGACATAACCCAATACTTTCATTGCCTCGGCTAATACAACATTCCTATAATCACTGGCATTTGGGAAATTCTGTGGTGTGGCTTCTCCATATAGACCCCCTGAATTTATGATTTCGATTCGGTTTGAAAATTCGTATATATAAATTGGTGCATTGGATTCATAACTTCTGTGCATTAATGCATTCATTACTAGCTCCCTTAGTGCCCAATATGGATAATTTCGGACATTTTCTTCTTGAAATGAATCCTTTCTTATAGGACGTTCCTTGACTACGTTGCCCTTAATAAAATCATCAAGCTGTCCCATTCCAGTTATCATAGCACCAGAAAACTTCTTTTCAAACTCTAAGTCACTTGTCATTTCTTGTCCTGAAAACTTCAGGTATTGAATATATGCGCCGGGTAAATAAAATTCAGGATTTAATCCAAACATCAGTATCCCAGCATTGGTAGGGCACTTTTCTTTTGTGTCGTAAAACCGAAGTGAGGCTAGTTGTTCCTCAATAGATCTACCGTTTTCACTTAAGGTTTCTCTATCTATAGCTGAAGGTAAGTAGTTGATTTTAAATAATTCTAAACTGATATCTTCTAATGTTGAACCTAGTGCAGGTACCAGATCATATGTTTTTGCATAAGATACTCTTCTTTCAATCAGGATTCGTTCTTCTTCTAAACTTGCCTTAGCTTTTCTGGGACCTACTCTAATCCAACATCTACCATCATATCGAACTGGCGGATACAATGAAGGTCTGACCTCAACTACAACAACATCCCCTCCGTCAATTTGAAATACTGTGCTTACAGTTAAAGAAGGCTGAGGTAATACATTTCCGTTGGATTTAATATTGCCAATCTTCTGGAGTTCCTCATCACTGATTTTAATCCCTTTTGCTGAACCATCATCATTTACACCCAATAATATATATCCAGATTTTCGATGATTTGGAAAATCATTTGATAAAGCACAAACTGCCGGTCCAAGTTTATCTTCTCTAAAGGATATGGTTCGCTCAATTCTGTCAGATTCTAAATCGAGCATTAGCATTATTACTTGTTCCTTTGTCATCATTAAATCGTTTTAAATTCAACCCCTGCATCTCTCATTTGCAATACAGCATTTGTTTTCAGTTGATCATTGCCTTTGAAAAGTCTATCCAAAGCAATCACTTTTATTGGTTTTAGTGTCAACACCTCATCCAAAATATCCTGATTTACTTTTTCTAATATCAATATTAATTCATAGTCATTGATTACAAAATAGCCCTCTTTCTCTAAGATAGTGCTGTTCAGGTCTTTTCCGCTTTTTAGTAACAGTTCGTACACCATGTTTTCAATGATAGCAGATTCTGAAACAGGATCAACAAACATTTTGATTTGTTCGGCAAGGGCTTTGACATCATGACCCTCTATCTGCTGCCATTGTTTGAAGTTGCTTTCTTCCAATTTCATCACCTTGAAACCCAAGTCCTGATTTTCTAATTTGGATATTTGGGACTCAAGGTTTGAGATTTTCTCTAACGTTTCATCCGTAGGAAGTTCACCCAATAGTTTTTGAATTTCGGAATATAGCTTTTTAATTTCAGTGTCGATTTCCTCTTTGATTTTTTGGGCGGACCTACGGATTCGTTCTTTGGAGATATCTGCTATGGTTTTATACCCTGCTTTGAAGGCTTCACTTCTTTCATCTGTTAGTTCGGGAAGTTGGACACAGATATATTTTCTGGCTCCACCGTCTTCTTTGTTTAAATCCATTATTGCGTGGGCGGTTGTTCCAGAACCTGAGAAAAAATCTAAATAAATACCGTCTGTTTCCTCAATATCATTTGTTGTAAATGACATTAAGTATTTGATTAAACTTGATGGCTTTGGAAAACCAAATACATTCTCCGAAAATAAATTTTTTATTTCTTTTGAACCCTCTTGATTATATGGGCCAACAAGAATTGAAATCGGTTTCCCTTTTCTAATTTTTCCCTTTTCATCTCGCAAATATTGTTTTACTCGCGGATTATAGGAGTCGCCTGCCTGATTAAATACTACTTCATTATTTTTAATAGCTTTTTCAACTCTTTCTCTTGACCAAATCCATTGTTTCTCAGGCCAAATAACAGTTCCATTGTATTCAATAGGATATCTCAAATTTGGCCTTTCATCTTTGCTGCCGGTGGCTAATGGTTGAGTAACAAAGCCTCCCCGAATTTGGAATTTGTCATCAACTTTATTGTATTTTTTTATCGTTTCCTCATCTAAGGGAGATTCAATGTTTATAAGTTCCTGTTTGCTAAAACATAAAATGTATTCATGGATATTAGAAAATCCTTTTGTTAAGGCCCCTGAATTATATTTGTTTTTCCAGATTATTTCTTCAACGAAATTCTCTTCCCCAAAAATTTCATTCATTAATAGGCGCAGATTATGTACTTCATTGTCATCAATAGAAACAAAAATCACCCCATCTTTCCGCAATAGGTTCTTGGCTAGATAAAGTCTTGGCATCATCATATTGAGCCAATTGCTGTGGTATTGTCCATTTTCCTTGTTATTCTTTTTGAACATACCATCTTTGGTCAGGAAGCCTTCTTCATCTTTGTCTCCTACACGCTTTTCATAGTCGGCTTTACTTTCACTGAACTTGTCCGGATAGACAAAAGAATCATTTCCAGTATTGTAAGGCGGATCTATATAGATCATTTTCACTTTTCCGAAGTAGCTTTTTTGAAGTACTTTGAGCACTTCCAGATTTTCTCCTTCTATAAAAATGTTTTGGGTTTGGTCAAAGTTGATACTCTCGTCTTTGGCAGGAATCAAAGTTTTGGTTGAAGGGGTCTGCAATACTTTAAAGGCATCGCTTTTCCCAGCCCAATTCAATACATAGCGTTCGTTTGAAAAGTTGATATTTTCCCCAAGTGTGGCTTTCAGTTTTTCCCAATCTACCTTACCCTCGCTGAATACCTCCGGCAATATCTCCCGAAGTGCATTGACTTTTTCTTGTTGGGGAGTCAAACTTGTTCCTTCCATATATATTCTATCTTCTAATTCTGACCTAAATATCAAATTTACTTTTTAATGTGGAAATGATTGGTTGTTTTTTTAAGTGAGGATAATCCTCATTCCTATTTTGGATCTTGATTATTTCATCTCATTGACTTTTTAAATTGTTTATATATTCATTAATTGGGGAGTTATTCGTCTGAAAAGTATAAACAGGGAATACAATAATAATGGAAATCAGTTTTGATATTATCACCCTTGTTCATCTTGTTGCGGTAGGCGTTGGGATCGTGTCTGCCGCGGTAATTTTTTATTTCGGAATCAAGACCAATCCCGCCAACTTGCCTTTAGGAATTGCCCAATTGAGTGTCTCCATGGCTATTTGGGTCAGTTTCTCCCTGATCTCCCAATTACTTGTTTATTGGCCTGTTTTTTATAGAACAGGAAATATTTTCGTGATGATTTTCATCGTAATGGCATTTCTTCATGCCGATTTTTATACCCGCAAACGCAAATGGAAATGGTACGACTTATTACATGCGATTCCACTCATTATCTATTTGATTGACTTAGGAGACGTTTTGTGGCTGTCTTCAGCGCAAAAAAAGGAATTGATTCTTCAAGAAATCAATAATTTGGCTGTTTACGGAAAGTTTAATCAAAGCAAATATTTGGGTCCGGGTTTTCATCTGGAATTCAGAACATTTTTATTGAGTGCCTATTGGGTGGCACAGGTGGTGGTTTTTGTCAGGTGGCTTCGAAAAACTGCCTCATTCACTACCGAAAACAAGGTATGGAAAAACTGGATGCTTATATTTTTGGGATGTCAGTTCTTTATGTGGTTTCCCTTCTACCTTAGCCTCATTTGGTTGGATCAATTGACCACTTACCACATTGCCAATTCATTTGCGGTCATTTGGTTGTTGATTTCAAGTATTTCGTTGTTTTTTTTCCCCTCTTTGCTGTATGGAAGAACATTTGACGGAAATTCCAAGGCTTCTAAAGTCATCATCAAAATGCCGATCACAGAAGGGGAAGGGAAGAAAATGGAGGAAATGATGCAAACCATTGAATCTCAAATGGAGGGGAACATGCATTTTCTGAAACCAGGCTACAGCATCCATGATTTCTCGAGAGATATCAATTTGCCTGCCTATCAAATTTCCAAAAGCCTAAACACCTCTAAAGGACTTGGCTTTGTAGACTATGTCAACCAAAAACGAATCCGATACTGTCTATCCAAATTTGAAAAAGGTGAATGGCATCATTTCACTTTGGAAGCTGTCGCGGCTGAGTGCGGATTCAGCAACAGAAATTCTTTTACCAAGGCATTCAAAAAAGTAACCGGAGTCTCTCCCTCGGAATTTAGGTTTGAGTTAGAAAAAATGGCTCGACCCTGATATATTTTTTAAAAAGGATATTTAGAGAAATATACAAGGGATTTTTTTAGTAAAAGGAAGAATTTCCATCACCCTATGTTGATATTTCTTCTTGCATGGTTTTGCTAAAAACATGCAAGGAGTATGTCTGTTCTGCACCCATTTGAATTAAATTTGGAGTAGAATTTATCCAAACAAAGATTATGAAAATCAATTATTTACCCTTTGCAGTCTTGGCTCTGTGGATATTAGTCCAGTGTGCGCCAAAGGAAAAATCAGTCACACCCGAAGAGGCTCGGGCCATTGCCAAAGAGGCATACATCTATGGGTTTCCATTGGTGGATCACTACAGGATTTTCTATTCCTATTTCGTGGACCAAAATGATCCCGAATTCAAAGTGTCGTTCAACCAATTAAAGAACATTCCAAAGGTTTATACCCATGAGGACCGATCGGTCCAAACAGCCAATTCGGATACCCCATATTCTTGGGCGGGACTGGACCTCAGGGGAGAGCCTATTGTGATCATCATTCCCTCTATTGAAGACACCCGCTACTTCTCTGTGCAGTTGATAGATGGATTTACCCACAATTTTGCTTACATAGGCAGCCGGACTACAGGTAATAAAGGTGGCAAATACCTGATTGCGGGGCCGGATTGGAAAGGGGAAGCCCCGGTCGGTTTCGACGAGGTTATCCGATCAGAAACCAATATGGTGATGGCGCTAATCCGCACCCAGCTGTTTGAACCGGATGATATTGATAATGTTATCAAGATCCAGTCTGGTTATGAATTGATGCCATTGTCTGCCTATCAGAAGCAGGCGGCCCCTGCGCAACCCGCTTCCATTACCTGGGTGAAGCCACTCAACAGTGAGGAACAGAAATCCAACCTGATGTATTTTAATTTATTAAACTTCTGGTCACAGTTCTGGGCCATCCATGAGTCTGAAAAAGAGCTTTTCGAACGTTTCGCCAAAATCGGTGTGGTACCCGGCAAGACTTTTGATCCCGAATCATTTACTCCCGAAATCAAGGAAGCTTTGGCGGCTGGAATGCAGGATGCCTGGAAGGAATTTGCGGCCTATAATGAAGCAGAAATAATGACCGGAAAAGTCGGGAGTGCAGAGGCGTTTGGCACCAGGGAGCATTTAAATAACAATTATCTTCTCCGTATGGCCGGGGCAGTATTGGGCATTTATGGCAATTCAAAAGAAGAAGCACTTTACCCCATTTACCAAACAGATTCGGATGGACAGCCTTTGAATGCCTCCACCAACAAGTACACACTAACTATGCAAGAAAATGAAATGCCCCCGGTGAATGCTTTTTGGTCTTATACCATGTATGAATTGCCCTCTAGGCTGATGCTGGAAAACCCGATCAACCGCTATTTGATCAATTCTCCTATGCTGCCGGATCTGAAGCGCAACGCTGACAATAGCATTACCCTGTATATCCAATACGAATCTCCGGGCAAGGAAATGGAATCCAATTGGCTGCCTGCTCCCAATGGTCCGTTCTTTTTCGTGAATCGCCTGTATTGGCCAAAACCGGAAGCCTTCAACGGCACCTGGAAGCCAAAGCCTTTGGTACGGGTACAATAATCTGTTGCCAATATATTCTTGATTCTTAATAAAAAACCTCAGCCTTAAATGGTACTTTCCATTTTGGGTTGAGGTTTTTTGATTTTTAGGGAATGGGATATTTTAAAAAAGTAGGTTTTTTAACTGTGTTCATTTTATAACAAATTCGATTAGACCTAATGCCGAAAAGTAATTCCTATCCATTAATGGATGATCCTGGTAAAGACCTCCCGATAAAAAATTTAAGAAGCGAAATGAAACTTTGTTGATTCTTTTGCTTTTGAAAAGGAATTTTTCTGACAAAACTTTTATGATTTAATTTTCTATTGGGAGATTACTAAATGCCCAATTCAATTTGAATCATGGTATTTAGGCGGTTGGTGAATGTATGTCTTAATTCGGCAATTTCTCCGGGATGCTGCCTGTTGTCAAGTCCGATATAATATTGAAACTTGACGCGGTGCTTGTTCAGGTAGTAGTTGTATCCCAATGCCTTGTTTTGCAATTTGTATTGGTAGGATTCAAAACCCTTTTCGGGGGTTACCATCGAATACCTGGCTACCACCTCGTGTTTGCGTCCGAGCATCCTACTCAGCTGAATATTCAAACCTGTCCCCCTTGGAATCCTATTCATAGCCAAAGCATTGTCGGCAGTATACTCAAAACCACCGGCCTTTCTGTCAAAATATTCAGACATGATGCCCCATCCATTATACTTGAACATCAGGTCTGCAATGAAGGTTTGTAGGTCTACAGCATTGGGCAAAATGCTTCCAAGTTGACCTCCGGCCCGGTTTGTCCCATCGTTAAAGTTATAGGATGTGCCAATTGAAAGTTTGGGCTTTTCTTCAAATTCCAGATCTCCCTGAGAATAATCACCAACATTCTTAAAAACCCCGAACGGCAGATATTCGGCCCTTATTGTGTAGCTAAGCCCGCCGGGAGAAACCAATTGTCCGCGTCCCTCACCGCTTGTTACCGCACCTTTTAAAAATACAGTATGCTTAGGCCCTGAATTGATTGTACTGTAGGCAAAAAATCCAAAATCCCTGTCAATGGTGAAGGTTGAATTGGCAATACTACGGTCAGGTAATTGCAGATTCCCTGATGAAATCACCCGTTCTCTGTTACCCGGCAATTTACTTTGTCCAAATCCAAAGTATAGTTTTTTACTCACATTGTAATATACCATAGCATCTCTGACGATCTGAGACACATTGCCTGAGACAAGGTCCTGATCGCTCCTTGAAAAGGAAAGCTGTATATAGTACCCGATTTTAGAATTGAGAACATATCCGTCGAAGCGCAAGCGGAGTCTTCTCACTACAGCCTCTATGCCCGGTTTATCGATGTTGTCCATGGTACTGAAATACCCAAACCTGTTTTGCATCCTAAACCGAAGATTCAAAAGAAAAACGGAATCCTTTTTGAAACCTATCCCTTCCTGACTTACGGATAAGGGACGCTCATCGGACTCCACTTGGGCCATCACAGATTGTGGGCCTAAGAATAATACCCCTAAAAACAGGAAATAATGGATAAAAAGTATTCTCTTGATTGAATGCATAGTTATAATGTGAGGTCAAATATAGGCACAAGAGAAAGTATATAGTTATTATCAATTGGATTTTATGATGAAAAAGGAGAAAGGAAGGGGATAAATTTATTTGAAAACACCATCCTTTTCCAAATCAATATTTTGATTTCATGCATTTTGGAGATAGATTAATGGTACATAAATTGATTTAATTTTATTGATAAAACTTCAATCCGTGATGGGATTTTCCATAAAAGATTGAGGTTTTGTTTATTTTTGTGTCATGCTTAATTTCAAGAAAGTAATTTTTCTTTTACTGTATTCCTTTTTATCTACTTTTTCTATTGTTTCAGCGCAGCAGCAATTTCAATACAATTATGAAACTTGGTGGGGTGTGATGACTTCCGTGAGGGTATCTGAAAAATGGTCTGTTTGGAATGATGCACATTTTGTGGATGAGACTTTTTTTATTTACCGGACAGGGATGACCTACCACAACAAAAGGGACAATGTTGTCACCACAGCAGGATACAGTTGGCTGCGTCTTACCACACCACTCTCTGAAGGGAGACTGATCCGAACAGAACATAGACCTTGGATGCAAACCATCTTTAGGATACCTTCCACAAAAAAGTTAAGTACTAGTTTTAGGTTCCGTTATGATGCCCGATTTATTCAGAATATTGAATCAGGCATGCCGGGAGACGGTTTTTCGTTTAACCACAGGTGGAGATTCAACAATGCACTTCGGTATAATTGGGGAAATGTCATCAGTGAAAAAACTGTTTTGGCCACAAGTCTATTGAATGAAGCACTTTTTACAACAGGTTCAGGACCCAATGGAGTTAGACATGAGCACCGGACTCATTTGATAATGGGGCTTAATTCAGGTCCAATTACCTATTCCGTAGGATATATTGTCAGGTATATCAATGTCAGCCCTGTCATTGCAAGGTTGAATCACGGTATGGTGTTTTGGCTGACAATTAACCTGAGGGCTATCAAAAAAAGTGAATCTCCATTTGTTGAATTCCCGGGAGATCATGTTGATTGAACCTGACTAAAGCAAATCAGCATATAAATAAAAATCCCGGTTGAAGGGGTTTCGCCACCTTAACCGGGATTTAAATTCACTTTGTGAATTCTATTGTTTCCTGATTACTCCTTCTTCGAGCATTCTTTCCAAAACTACTTGGGCAAATTCGGAGGAGAATTTCTCCATGGATGTCGGGTTAAGGGTCTTGGATTGCGCTGACCAAACCAATAATTCCGACTTGACATCGTAGATATTGATTTCAATAAAGTACCTTCTGTCATTGACAATATGTCCCGGGGTCATCATCATGCCATGGTTCATTCCCCAAAATCCGCCAAAATTTCCATGCATTCCCCATCCCGGACCACCCATCATCATCGGACCGCCCATCATCATGGCACCTGGAATATATCGCTGCTCATCCTGTACATCTATCAAGGTCATGGTCATGATGCCGTCCTGCCCGTTTTGGTTCACGACATTCATCATGGCATTTTTATCCAAGTCTGTACTCATCCAAAAGTTGGGACGGATAGTCGCACTACTCGTAGTTGACCTGATACCAAGTGAGGATAGTTTTGTCCTGACATCATCTTCTATAGTTTGTCTTTTGGTCACATCACCAATTATGGCTGCAACATAAAGGTTATTGTATCCGCCTTGATATTTATCCGGGCTTGTCCATGACCTTGTGATTTTAGTGGCAGGAGAACATGCTGCGGCCAGGATTAGGAAAGCGAAGACTAAGGTTTTTTTCATATTTGAGTAGTTGTTTGTGATAAAGGATTTTATGTTTATTATTGCTTAATTAACTGATATTTTTCTGCTAAATCTCCGGTAATTCTATTCCCTTCCACATCGAGGTGGAAAAGAATGTTTTCTCCTACAAAGTATTGATTGGGAATAGCCTCACCTGTCAAAGTTATTGTGTTTCCGGCTTCATTCCATGTAAAGGTCCCTGATGATTCAATTACATTTTGATTTTCTTTTCCAAGGTAAGTGGATTTCTTTGAGTAGGAATTGCCTGTTCCCAACTCTATTACGATTTCAATCCCCTCACAATCCGCACAGGGAATGATCCCTTTATATGTTCCAAAAAAATCAAGTGAATTACTGGAGTTATGTCCGTCATCTCCAACTGATTCTACAGTCTCAAACATGGCATCATCTACAATCAGATCATCTTGTTTTGTATTATTCTTACATCCCGAAAAACAAATTGTAAGGAGGGAAAGCAAAACAAATAACGCATTTACATGTTTGAAAATCATTTGAATTTGGCTATTTAATGACTTTGCAAGATACAATCAAAATGAGACTGGGACAATTATAGTTTGTTGTTTTATTTCAATTTTGGACAAAAAGGAGCAGATTAGTTTGATTTCTGACCTTGTCTATAATTTTGATTGACTTTTGTTTTGATTAACTTTCGGCCTTCAAAAGCCTTTATCAACTGAAAACATAGATGAAAAAGAATATCAAAAGCACAGAAAAAGAATCCGGTACTGAAAACAAATCAAATACTTCAGGTTCCCATCAATATACCGAAAGGGAAGATTCTCGGACAGGACTGTCTGTTGAGACTTTAAAAAAGGCGATTTCCAATAATCTTTTTTATGTACAAGCCAAATATCCTGAAATCGCAACTAGAAATGATTATTACATGGCTTTGGCATATGCTGTCAGGGACAGGTTGCTTCAGCGTTGGGTAGCTTCAGTGAAGCAGTATATTCAGGGAAAAGAAAGGGTTGTGTCGTATCTTTCTGCAGAATATCTATTGGGACCGCACCTCGCAAATAACCTGATTAATCTTGGAATTTATAAAGAGGTGGAGCAGGCCTGTGAAGAACTTGGCCTCAACTTGGATTGGCTGATTGAAAAGGAAGTTGAGCCAGGACTTGGAAATGGTGGATTGGGAAGGCTTGCAGCTTGTTATATGGATTCATTGGCTACTTTGGAAGTCCCTGCTATTGGATATGGGATCAGATATCAATTTGGTATTTTTGAGCAGGATATTAGAGATGGTTGGCAGGTAGAGGATACCGATAACTGGCTTAGAAGGGGAAATCCTTGGGAAATCGCAAGAAGGGAATTAAGCCATGATGTAAAACTTGGTGGTCACATCCAGCATTACATTGACCGTAGTGGCAAGTTCTGCAGCAATTGGATTCCTGAGCTTGTGGTGAAAGGTGTCGCTTATGATACCCCTATTTTGGGATACAAAGTCAACACAGCAAACACTTTAAGGCTTTGGAAATCTGAAGCGCCTCATTCCTTTGATTTTCAGTCGTTTAATGCAGGTGAGTACAACAATGCGGTAAACCAAAAAATCATCTGTGAAAATATCAGTAAAGTTCTTTATCCCAATGACGAGCAGCGGGAAGGAAAAATCCTGAGATTGCAGCAGCAATACTTTTTTGTGTCATGTTCATTACAGGATATGATCAACATTCACCTAAACCAAGGTGAAAAAATTGAAGACTTTGATAAAAAATTCGCTGTTCAGTTGAATGACACACATCCGGCAATCGGAGTTGTGGAACTGATGCGCCTATTGATGGATGAGCATTTGTTGGATTGGGATACCTCTTGGAATATTACCACCAAGACTTTTGCCTATACAAACCACACCTTGCTTCCTGAAGCATTGGAAACTTGGGATTTGGAATTGTTTGGTTCTGTATTGCCACGACATCTTGAGCTGATCTATGAAATCAATAGAAGGTTCTTGGATTTTGTCACGGTGAGATTTTTTGGAGACAATCAAAAAATAAGTAACCTTTCCCTAATTGGGGAGGGAAAAAGAAAACATGTCAGGATGGCAAATCTTGCTTGCCTTGGAAGCCATGCTATCAATGGTGTGGCAGCCTTGCATTCTGATTTATTGAAGAAAACAGTATTGCATGATTGGTATGAACTTTCACCCGAAAAATTCAGCAATAAAACCAATGGGGTTACACCGAGAAGATGGATAGTATTAAGCAATCCAAATTTGACAAAACTTATTTCCGAAAAAATCGGTGAAGGATGGATCAAAGATTTGGAAGAATTGAGAGGATTGGAAAAATATGCCGATGATCCAGAATTCCAACAAGCTTGGATGAAAGTCAAATTGGATCAGAAAAAAGCCCTTGCAAAGAAAATTCAGAAAAGGTTAGGGGTTAAAGTTGATCCCGAGTCTATGTTTGATATACAGGTCAAACGTATCCATGAATACAAAAGACAGCATCTGAATGTACTCCATGTGATAGCCTTATACAACCGGATCAAGAAAAATCCGGACCTGGAAATAGTGCCGCGCACTTTTATTTTTGCCGGAAAATCAGCACCTGGATATCGCAAAGCCAAATTGATCATCAAATTAATCAACTCGGTTGGGGAAGTTGTGAATAACGATCCGGATGTAAGAGGAAGGCTTAAAGTGGTTTTTTATCCAAACTACAATGTCACCAACGCACAAAAGATTTATCCGGCTGCGGATCTTTCTGAGCAGATTTCTACGGCAGGAAAGGAAGCATCAGGAACCGGAAATATGAAGCTTTCACTGAATGGTGCATTGACTATCGGAACATTGGACGGGGCAAATGTGGAAATCAGAGAATGTGTAGGGGAGGAGAACTTCTTTCTTTTTGGATTGACTGCAGATGAAGTGGCTCAAACCAAAGCAGCCGGGTATAAGTCAAAAGAATATTATGAATCCAATGCAGTTTTAAAAGAAGCCATCGATCAAATTAATTCAGGTTATTTTTCTCATTTGGATGTGAATACTTTCAAGGAATTGACTGATTCTTTGATGTATGATGATCAGTATTTATTATTTGCTGATTTTCAATCTTACATTGAAGCACAGGAAAAAGCAGCAGAAGCATTCAAGCATAAAGAAATGTGGGCAAAAATGTCCATTTTGAATACAGCAAGAATGGGAAAATTTTCCAGTGACAGGAGTATCAAAGAATATTGTGACGAGATTTGGAAGGTCAAATCGGTTCCGGTGGAAATTGATTCAATCAAAATCATAGAAAAATAAGATAGGGGAGGGGATTTCATCCCTCCCCATTTTTTTGCAAACCGTTTTAAGGTTTTGATTCAATCCTGCTTTTTTCTGATCAAATTGAATGTCAAAAAATCTCCTTTATTCTGTATTGGGTAACTTTGAAAGAGAAGGATTCTCCTTGTTTTTTGCCTTTCATGACTTGGTATATTGGGCTTTCGGTTGATAATCCAAAAACTGAATAACCATTGACTTTCATTCTTTCGATACTTGTTGATACAAAGAAAATGTCCTTGTCTGTCACCACAACGCTCCCCAATTTTACTGTGTCATTGATATCTTCAATAGTAGGAAGCATGTTTTGAAGAATTTCCATTTCTCTGTTGGCAAAGCTGACTTGGTCTCCCACAGCATTTGCCCTATGAATCTGCTCTGAATTGAAACCTTGTTGGGAAAGGTCAGGTTCTGCTTGATTTGCTTCGTTTTCGCTGCCTATCATTTCCCTAATGCTGTTTTGGAAATCATCAATCACAGATTGATGCTTGTTTATAGCCGCTTCCAATAAAGCCTTTTTGAAGGCGGTATGTTTGATATTTAATACGCTGGTTTCCTTATTCATATTTAGGTAGTTGAGTTCTGATTTATATTGTGATTTTTGATTATATCAATTTAAAAATAGATCACCTTTGATTTCATGACTTTTGTTTGGCTCATCTATGATTATCATTCTTGATTTGGGCTGGTTGATTCAATTGGAAAAATTCTAAGCCAACCAACAAAAAACATAGCCGAGGAAAAATCAAATAGAATTGCCTTTTTTTTAGCAGAAAACTATTTTCAATATAGAGGGCAAAGACCATACCCAAAAATAGTGCACTGTATGAAGCACGTATTGCATATCGAAGGATACAAGCCAATCTTCTCTCTTTGGCCCTTCTAGGTGCGGGAAAAGAGGTTAAAAAATATATGTCAGACCTGGCAAGAAAAAACCCTTTAGCCAAAGTTACTTGTTTCCTATGTAAGATTTCGATCTTTAGACACCTTACATTTAAGGCACCGAAGACCTTGCTCTTTCAAAGAAAATGCTTGAAAATGCCGATATTTAGGAAATTTTATTTTTTAAGTTATGTAAAAGCTCTTTGGCGTCTGCTCCTTTTTCTTTGATTTTCTTAAGCGCAAATGCCAATGTAATATTGAATAAGCCAAGGGAGAAAAATGCCAAAGCAGTAAAAAAAACGATGGTTAATCCTCCTAATGTTGGATTGAATAAAATCATCAATGAAAATATGATGGATAGGGAACCGCTTGCCAACAACCATCCCCAACCTTCAGAACCATACTTTTTCATATCAAAAGCAAAACCGAAAGTGGCAAAGCCCTTGAACATGAAATAAAATGCAATGATGAACGGTAGTACGGCCATGGTGATTGCCGGGTTAAAAAATAGGATTGCCCCTACTACAAAATCAAACATAGCCCCGGCAAAATGCCATCCCCAATCGTCGATTTCATTCCTATTATTGATGGAAAATATCAATTGAAATATCCCTGAAACAAACATAAAAGAAGCAAAAATGATAGCAAGACTCATGTAGCTTTTGACAGGAGTGGAAATGGTCCAAGCTCCGACTAGGATGAATAAAATACCAACCAACAGTGGAAGCCACCAGTTTTTGATCATAAATCTGCTTTTTTTAAGTACTGATTCCATTTTCTTTTTGTTTAGATTTTTTGTTTTTTAAAAATATTGAATCCAAAATGTAAGAAAATTTGAGTTCAGTTTAAGGTTGATCACATCAAAAGATTGTTAAAAAAATGCCTAATTAATTTAACCAAGAAATTCTTTGGAAAGAGGAAGGTTATCCCTTCCTTTTTACGAAAGGCCCAAAATTAAAATATTGGGATAAATGAATTAATATCCTCCAACTCATTCCTCAATTGCTGCCAATTTGATTTCAATTTTTTTCCTCAGTTTATTAAAAAATCTGATCCTTTCTTTTTCACCCACAGTACTGACCATGGTTGATTTTTTGATCAGGTTATGGAGATTGTAAAACATGGCTTCATTGAATTTGGGATCCATAGAACCAATAAAGTACATCACACTATGGTTGAGGTAAGTAATCTGTACATTGTCTAACTCAGCAATGATGGTATTGTCACCGATGACAAAGTCATTGACATACATGGTATAAGGCGCACTCTCAGCTGTGGGTTCTTTTCCCATTGGAAATTTCAATCCGAATTCCGCCATTTTTTCGAGGTGGTTGACAACATCCAATAATTGCTCAAACAAGATTTTCAATTCTTTCTGGGAAGGAATCAAACCCATATCATTGTACAATTCAATCTGCCGAATGGTGACATTGATGCCTTCTTCATTCCAAATCTCCGTTGTCGGAATCTGATTGAACAAATTGATCATTTTGGTACTCGTGTCTTTGAGCTTATAATAGAGTAGGTTATTGAAAGAGAATTTCTCATTCTTCAGACTTTCATTATGGAGGATGGATTTCATCCAGAAAAAGAATTTAAACGAGGCCAATTCAGGAAAATATAAGTGGTAGAAGGGAGGCAGGTCTTTTACCAGGTAATACATGTGTTTCTTTTTTTGGATATGAAACATTTGTATTTGCTTCAGGACGTCCTCAAACCAATCGTCAAAACTGTCTTTGGTAAATGAATTCAGTTTGCCGTGGAAGACTATGGCATTGGTCTGAAGATTAAAAACCTGATCAAGGGAAATATTAAAATGTTGGCTGATTTTTTTGATTTCTTCCAGGTCAATAAACTTTTCACCGCGGATCCTTCGGTAGGCAGAATCATTGCTGATTTCCAATAAGTCCGAGACTTCATCTACAAGGGATTTGTAAGGAGGGAGAAGGTTTCTTACATGATGGAAAAACTGAACCTGAATTTCTGAATTGCCCATAACAATATTAAAAGTGGTGAATTGATTGTTTTCTTATAAAATATCTCTTTGATTGGAATTAAATTAATCAGAATAATATTTTGTTGTGGCTGAGGAAATAATAGGTTATTGACTAATTTAAAGAAGTACACAGAATATTCCTAAAGAAAAAAGTGTAATTATAGAAGTAAAAATGATTGTAAAAAATAAGTATGATTATTATAAGAAAAATTTATGCATTATCGGATCGGATTAGGATCAATAGATTTATTCAAATTTGATTTTATGGATCAAGCTTTTGATTTTTTTAAATTTTTTTTAGTCAGGTATGAAGTTTAATTTTTGATTTTTATTCAAAATCCCAATTTGAATAAAACTTTTGTGTGAAATATCCAAAGTCAGCCCGAACTGACGTGGTTTTTTCAATTTTTAATAAAGTGGGCTTTTCCTTCCAGTGGTTTTCTGAATAATTACAAATCAGGCCATCGGCACGTTTTTTTTCAATTCGCCAATGGTAGAAGTCTCAGGTAATTTGGTGGCATGATAAGAAAAAACAGTTTGTCAGGTACTTATTTGACAAGCCGCCATTCTTGAATTTTTCATTCACATAAATGCAAAAAAAGATGGAAACTCAAAAAATCTCCTCAGAAAAAAGAAAAGAACTTCAAGCAGCCATCAGTTGCATCATGGTATTCGCTATCATCGCCACTGTATTGGTTTTGGGAGCAGGATTGACCACCTCGTCCACATTCAAGTTTTTGTTTCTATTGGTCACGGGTTGGCTCGGATGGACTTTTACCGAGTATTTTCTCCATAGGTTTTGGATGCACAACCACTTCAGGAATGTCAATAGTAAGATCTACGACATGCACATGAACCACCACAAGCATCCTCAGGAAATAAAAATTGACGGAACCCAAAGATCCATCTTATTTGTGGGTGGGATTTGGATATTTTACTTTGCCTTGATTTGGAACAATTATTTTACTTTGTTTCTAGGCTTTTATGTTGGCCTAACATTATACAGCCTAATGCACATCATGCTACACAAAAAGTGGGGACGCTATATTTTTCCCAAAGTCCAAAAGGCCCACATTCACCACCATGGAAAATATCCTGACAAAGGATTTTCATTCAGTACAATTATCTGGGATTGGATGTTTCACACCTTACCTCCAAAAGAGGAAGTTATTTCGGAAAGAATGTTAGGATTTTATTTCAAACCTGACAAAGAAATGAAAGAATCAAAAAGCAGAAATTGAAATTCTAAATTAAAAAGAAAGGGAAAAGTGCAGGTGGCGCTTTTCCCTTTTTGATATTGTTATTGTGCTTTTGAAGCAGATGCCGCAGCAGCTTTTCCGTGAAGTTTACCGAGTTCTTGATCGATGGTCCAAAGGCCAATTCCCTCCTCGCCGATGATGTCAAACAATTCCAAAGCTCTTCGGGCCAAAGTCTCTTCTTCCCTTTGTTCGGTAACATACCATTGCATAAAGCTGAAAGTAGCAAAATCCTTGATCCCAAAGGCGTGGTCTACAATAGAATTGATCGATTTGGTCACTTTGATTTCATGCTCAAGAATAAGTTCAAACACCTCTCGCAAAGAATTGAAATGGTGTCTGATTCCGGTAATTTCAGGTTGGATGGCGTGTCCACCGGCCTCGTTTACATAATGAAAGATTTTCATCATGTGCATTCTCTCCTCATCAGCATGGACATAGAGGTATTGGGATGCGTTTTCATATCCCATCATGTGGCACCAAGAAGCCATTGAAAGATAATAGGCAGAAGATTTTCCTTCCATTTCTATCTGCTGGTTCAACAATTTTTCTGTATCAAGTAACAAAGAACGCTGTAGCGTTACGATTTCTTTTGCTTTCATAATGATTTCATTTTATACAAACTTAACTGATTTGGAAAGATATGGTTCTTGAAATGGGATATTTTCAGAAATTTAGATTTGGTATAAGTAAAAATCTAAATACCGATTTCAATTATCCAAAGATACTTTTGAACTGATTCCTTTAGCGTAGGAAATTGACCATCACAAAGCAAATTTATACACATTTATACCATCGGCTTTTTGGTCTATGGCATATGTTCTATATTTCATTTGATATGTTTAAATTCCAAAGGGAATTCGACTTAATAAATTGAATGTCAATCCATCTACCCACAAATAAATAACCAAAAGAAAAACATGAATTCAAGAAGAAAATTCATCCAAAACGGCATCTTGCTATCAGCAGGCTTAAGTATGCCGGGAATGATCCATGCTGATTCTCTGTCAGCCCTTACCAAAAAAATTGCTCCTTCTGACCAATTGAATTTTGCAGTAATCGGATGTAAAGGTATGGGATGGTCTAACATGAACGCCCATCTCAAAATGCCGAACGTCAATTGTGTGGCCATTGCAGACATAGACCAAAGTGTGCTTGACCAAAGGTCAGAGGATGTCAACAAACAGAGAGGCAAAAAACCTCAGGTATACAAGGACTACCGCAAAATGCTTGAAAATAAGGATATTGATGCGGTGATCATCGGTACGCCTGACCATTGGCATTGCTTAACGATGGTGGACAGTCTTTCAGCAGGAAAACATGTTTACGTCGAAAAGCCAATTGCAAATACCATAGAAGAATGTAACCTGATGGTTAAAGCCAAGCAACGTTATGGAAAAATGGTTCAGGTTGGGCAATGGCAAAGAAGCGGTTCCCAATATGCGGAAGCTATTGCTTATGTGAAGTCAGGAAAATTGGGTCAGATCAGATTGGTAAAGACATGGGCTTATCAGGGTTGGATGAAGCCTGTTCCGGTTAAGCCAAATGGACCTGTTCCTCAGGGAGTAGATTATGATATGTGGTTAGGTCCGGCACCGAAGCGTCCATTTAATGAAAATAGATTCCATTTCAATTTCAGGTGGTTCTGGGATTATGCAGGTGGCCTGATGACGGATTGGGGAGTTCATGAAATTGACATTGCCCTTTTTGCAATGGGAGTCACTGCCCCAAAATCAGTAATGGCATCTGGCGGCAAGTTTGCCTATCCGGATGATGCTTCCGAAACCCCTGATACCTTACAGACTGTCTATGAATACGATGGATTCAATATGCTGTGGGAACATGCCACTGGTATAGATGGAGGTAACTACGGAACTACAGAAGGCATTGCTTTTATTGGCAATAATGCAACTTTGGTAGTCAATAGGGGAGGATGGAAAGTAATTCCTGAAACTGAAAACAAGGATGGAAAAAGGGTCAATAAAATTGAAGAAATCCAATTGATAAAACCAAACGGAAATGCACTTGAAATCCATGCCAAAGGTTTTGTAAGTTCAATAATTGAAAACGATGCCTCTAAATTGACCTGTGGAATTGAGACAGGAAGTATTGCTGCTATCAATGCCCAAATGGGAAATATTGCGTACAAAACAGGCAAGAAAGTGTATTGGGATGCTAACAAAGGACAATTTACCGATCCTGAAGCGAATGCCTTGATGAAAGCCAATTACCACAACGGCTGGAAATTGCCGACTGTATAATCAAGGATTAAAAGAAGAAAGATTGAGGGGGAGGTTATTGGTTCCAGTAGCCTTCACCCCATCTTTAGTAACCCAATCATGGGTTATTTTTAACATGTTTTTTTCCATATCAAATTGAATGGTGATTTTCCCATCTTGGGCATCCGATAGGCTTTGAAAAGCCAATTCATCAGGAAAATAGTTTTGGCTGATTAAAGGTCCAAATGCAAAATTTTTACCTTCTAAAGCTGGGATAATTTTTGGATCCGAAATTCCCGAGGACGGAAAAACAGCATATTCGCCACTTTGAAGAGGAAAGTCAGGTAATGTTTTCCCATTGGAAACAGAATAAATCCCTATTGACATAATTGTTGAATTGGGAATATATGGAATTGAAAAATTGACATCTGTTGATAAATCAAGTTTTGCCCAAACATGGGAACCTTCTCCAGAGAAATTTACCGGGCCGGTGATGGTTAGTTTGGCTGATTTAAATTCAATCCGATTCTCCCCTAGGTCAAAGTTGCTGAATGCTGCAAATGGATCTTCTCCGGTATCTGTAATAGTGCATGCAGAAAACCCTACTAAAATTGCTAAGAAAATAAGAGTTCTGGAGGCCAAAAATTTATATAAATTCATAGTAAAGTGAGATAATTTTATTTTTCCAAAAGCAAAAATCAGACCTTTATTTAAAAATAACAATTACCAATCATTTTCTCTTTTGACATATTCCCATTCTTGTTTCAAAATGCTGTAATAAATCGTATCTCGGCGTCTATCACTAGTCATCAATGTATGGCTCCTAAGTACCCCTTCTTCAATAGCACCAATATTCTTAAGCGCTTTTCTGGCCTGAACATTCAATACATCTGTTTTGAATTCGACACGTTCTAAACCGATTTTCTCAAAACAATATGTTAAAAGGAGCTTTTTCACAACAGAATTCAAACCGGTTCCATGATAACTTACCCCAAGCCAAGTCCATCCGATTTCCATCCGGCTATCTCTTTCCGAGATATTTCCAAGGGCAGTAGACCCAATAAGGTTTCCAGATTTTTTTTCGATGATAGCAAATTGAAGACGTTGTTTTTCAAATGCAGGCCTTGCCCATTCTGATAACCCATCCATAGTTGAAAGGTCATGTGTAAAAAACCGCCACATTTCGGGATTGGAAGATAAAACCAGCAAAGGAGGCAAGTCTGCCTCCTCCAATGGCCTTAATAATACAGACCCATTTTCAAGTCTTAAGTTAAAGTCGATCATCTGTTATCCTTAACCCAAAGTTTCTTTCAATACCTTGTTGAAATATGCCACCTCTTCAAGAGTTCCGGTACTTACTCTACACCAATCATTCAATGGCGGAAATGGTCTTCCCACTATGACACCTTTGGAAAGCATCGTTTTGGCCAGCTCTTTTGCATCTTGATTTGCATGAAAGAAAACAAAATTTGCTTGGGAGGGGAGATATGGCAATTTCAATTCGTCCAAGGTTGTTTCTATCATTTTTCTTGCTTCAAGATTTTTTTGAAGACTGAATTGATAGAATTCTGTTTCTTCCAAAGCAGTTTTTCCTGCCTCAATTGCCATGATGTTTGTATTTGCAACCACTCGTTCGGAGAGCTTTTTGGCAATATCAGGCCTTGCAACCAAATACCCAAGTCTGATTCCTGCTAGTCCATATACTTTAGATAGGGTTTTGGATACAATTATATTCTTTCCTTCCTTCACCAGCTTCACCATAGATGGATAATTTGGATCCTCAATATAATCACAATAAGCTTCATCACTGAATACCATTGTTTTTTTGCTTACAGTTTCACAAAAATCCAAAACCTCGTTTGCAGGCAGCAATTTTCCTGTTGGATTGTTTGGGTTACATAAGAATACCAGCTTGGTCTTGGGTGAAACCCTCTTTTCAATTTCTTTGAGGTCATAATTCAAGTCCTTGTCAAGTGGAACCCAATTGATTTCTGCACCCCAGGTTTCAGCATAAGTCATCAATGACAAAAATGTAGGCAATCCAGAAATTACCTCATCGCCTTTGCCTGCATAGGTAATGCCTGTGATTTTAAGTCCTTCGGTAGAACCTGCCACCAACACAATATGGTCAGGAGTCACTCCTTCTTTTTTTGCAATCATTTCTACAAGAGGAGCATTATATGACCAAGGGTATCTGCAGCTGACATCGAAAGCATCAATCATGGCTTTCCTCACTTTTTGGGAAGGTCCATATGGGTTTTCATTCGATCCCAACCTGATGGGGTTGTCCAATGGCCGTGGGTTGAATTTGCGGATTTCTTCTGCAGAAAGTGTACTGAATGCTCCTGTGCCTGTAAGCAATGCAGCACCACTAGCCAATGACGCACTTCTTAACCAATCTCTTCTTGAAAATTTCATATAATTCCAATTTGTACCAAAATGTAATAATATCAGTTTTTTATTCCTAATCCATATTGCCAAGAATGATTTATCTTGGTAATTATTCCCTAACTGGATAATATTTTACCAATTTAATAAATGATAGAAAAAAACAGCAGTAAAAATTATCATTTTCAAAATTTAATTCCTAAATTTTATCAAATACTTATCATTAAGTCTTCAATCCCAAAATTATAATACTATGAAAAAATTAAGCATTTTCTTGTTTATGGGGATTATGGCCATATCAATGGCAAAAGCCCAAGAACCGACGTATCTGGTATTTGAATTTATCAAAGTGGAATCGAACCAAACTTATGATTTCATTGAATTCAAAGATTTTATGGAAAAAATATACATGGCTGCTGTCAATGATAAAAAGATAAAGGGATGGGACTTTTGGGCTTTACAATCAGGTGCGGACCCAACTGAATTCCAATACATTACTATCACATATTTTGATAACCCCGTGAATATGATGACCGGGCTTCAGGATGAAGACATGGTCAAATATGCAATGGTGGCATATCCCCACCTCACCGAAAAACAGGTAGTTGAAAAATTCAATGCAGCTATAAGTAGCCGGGATTTGGCTCAAAGAGCTTACATGCAGGAAATTGCAAGAACGAGAGACAGCTTTCATCTCAAGAAAGGTTCATTGGCTTCTTTTGATATGATGAAAGCAGTGGAAGGGAAATTCCAAGAGTATGAAAAAGCAGAGAAGGAAGTCTTTCTAAAAATACATCAAAATAGGATTGAAAAGGGATTGATGGGTAGTTGGAGTCTACTCAGGACTGCATTGCCTTTTGGAAGTGAAGCAAAATATACCCACTTGACCATGAACATGTATAAAGACTATTTACAATTTTTCAATGCCCAAGAATATGAGGATATGGAATCTACTGCAGAACAGCGTGCTGCGGCAGAAAAAGGGATACAGGCGAGAGAACAGAAATATATTTATTTGGCGACTTTGGAAAACGCTGTCCGATAAGCACAAAAAATCAACCACCGGAGAGGATTTAAATCAGTTCTATCCGGTGGTTTTTTTATTTAATTCTTTAGAATCAATTCTATTTTTTCCAGTTCTTCGGAAGAGAAATGAAGGTTTTTAACTGCTTCGACATTTTCTGCCAATTGCTCCGGTTTGCTTACTCCGACTAGGACAGTTGTAATCCTTGGATCTTTGAGCAGCCATGCTATTGCCATTTGTGCCAGACTTTGACCTCTATTTAAAGCGATATCATTAAGCCCACGGACTTTGTTGATCACATCATCAGTAACCTGATCTTTTTTAAGGTACCTACCGTCTTTGGCAATCCTGCTGTCTTCAGGTATTCCTTTTAAGTATTTGTCAGTCAAAATACCTTGCTCCAAAGGTGAGAAAGCGATTGATCCAATTCCTTTTTCTCCCAAAACATCCAATAAGCCTCCTTCAACCCATCTGTCAAACATACTATACCTAGGTTGATGGATAAATAGTGGAGTTCCCATTTCTTTCAAAATCTTGTAAGCTTTTGCAGTGTCTTCTGCATTGTATTGTGAAATACCTGCATACAAAGCTTTTCCCTGTCTTACAATTTGGTCCAAAGCGCCCATTGTTTCCTCAAGTGGCGTTCCCGGATCGGGTCTATGGTGATAAAAAACGTCAACATAATCCAGTCCCATCCTTTTCAGACTTTGATCAAGGGAAGCGATTAAATACTTTCTAGATCCATGGTTTCCATATGGTCCCGGCCACATGTCCCATCCTGCTTTGGTAGATATGATCAATTCATCCCTGTAGGGTCTGAAATCCTTTTCCATGATCCTTCCAAAAGTCTCTTCAGCAGATCCATAAGGAGGACCGTAATTATTGGCAAGATCAAAGTGGGTGATTCCAAAGTCAAATGCCTGACGAAGAATATTTCTTGCATTTTTGAAATCAGCATTATGTCCGAAGTTATGCCATAATCCAAGGGAAATCATAGGTAACATGACCCCACTTTTACCGCACCTTCTATACTCCATGGAATCATATCTAGATTCATCAGCACGGTACATTGGAAGAGGTTGATGGTCGTTGATATTCATTTTATATTATTTATAAGTTTTAGGATTTATTTTCAATCAGTGTCTTTACCAATTCATCTATTTTGGCTTCATTTTTTTTCACGAATTGTTCACCTGCTCTTTTTAATGCAGCCATATTTTTTGGTGTCGCATCAGCTAAATCGGAATTGGCATTTCCTATTTCAGGTTCCAACCGGATATAGCCTTCATTATTGTTCCCGGCATCAAAAAGCCATTCCAATTGATGGGAAACAGTTTCTGAATTGCCTGACATCATCACATCTATCAAAGGCTTGATCCATTCTACCATTCCAAAGTTTTTTGCCTTTTTGTATGGAATGGGTTTTTTGACTGATCCGGTACCGATCGAGAGCATGAGCATATCTTTTGAAGTAGGATTGGCAATGTCGCCAAATATACATTTTCTGACCTCCGCATAAGCACACATCGCAGGATTATTGGCGAAAACACCTCCATCAATTAACGGAAAGGATTCCGCAGATTTAGATTGGATCAGTGCTGTTTCAAAGTAGGTGGGGGCAGCGGAAGTAGCTAAACTCAAATCCCTTACATAAAAATCATCCGCTTCATTTTCACGTGCTTTCCCATGTTTGAAAAACTTCGCCTTTCTATTTTCAATATCATAGGATGTAAATAAACAAGGCCTGATCAGTTGGCTCAAAAGTGTATCCCCAAAATATTCACGAAGGGCTTTTTTCAAATTTGAATTTGAAAATTTCTCATCCTTTAAACCATAAAGAGTCCTGACTTTTTGAGATATCGGATTACTGAAAATTTCCTGACCGTTTTGCAAATATAGTTCAACCACTTCGGCCATAGTATATTTTGGCTTACTTGGATTATTTGGATCAGGAACAAGCATACCGCAACCCAATATTCCTCCTGTACTCGTACCTGCTACAAAATCAATATAATCTACGAGCCTGGCGTCCGGACCTGATAATTGATCTTGAAGTTTTTTTTCAATTAGTGCAAGGATAGTCCCGGGAATTATCCCTCTGATGCCACCTCCATCTATGGAGATGATTGTTACCTTTTTCATTTAGATAGGATTTAGTAAAAATTTTATAGTGACTATTTAAATTTAATAATTTAAAGGTGCTTTTTGAGAAGAAAAATCAAATAAAAACAGATCTGATAAAGGTTAATTAATTTGTGCTAAAAATAAATCTGATATCAGAAAACAACAATTGCAAACAGGATACTGGAGGACCCAATGAGCAACAAAATTAGAATCGGTTTCCACGCCACCCTCATCCATTCTTTGTAAGAAATGCCCGATGCGGCCAATATCGCCATCAATGCGCCGTTTGTCGGTGTCACCAAATCCATCAATCCGGCTCCGTATTGATAGGCTAACACAACGACTTGTCTAGACATACCGATCAAATCAGCAATAGGAGCCAACAAAGGCATAGTCAGAACAGCCTGGCCTGAAGTACTCGGTACAGGAATATGCAAGATGCATTGTCCTGCCAACATAAAAATACCTGATAAACTGAGCGGCAATCCTTCTAAAGGACTGAATAAACCAAGTATTATGGTATCTATAATCTGTCCATCCTGTAAAACCAAATAAATACTCCTAGCCATACCAACGATTACACCTGCAAATATCATTTCTCCAAAACCTTCAGAATAAGCCCTTGCAGTTCCATTAATTCCAAGATTTCCTATCAAACCCACAGTCATTCCCAAAACAAAGAAAATAGCTGACATTTCATTGTAATTCCATCCCCAATTGGTCAAACCGAATACCATGATTCCAAAAGTCAGGCCAACAAGAATCAAAATCAATACATGGATGTTAGATAGTTTTTTTGGAACCTTGACAGAGATAGTTTCTGAAAGAGATTTGTCTTTCCCGTTTTTTATAAAATAACCGATCCAAAAAGAAAGCGCCAAAATGAGAAAAACCATACGAAACAAACCACCTGAAAAAACCGGTACTTGCGCGACTTTTTGCGCAATGATTACCCCAAAAGGGTTGGTTGGGCCAAATGAACCCCCAATTACCGCTGAACCCAAACTGAAGGCAATCACGGCCGTTTTTGAGTAACCTATTTTGTTAGCCAACACCATAAGTAGGGGTACCATAGCAATTACTTCCTCTTGAAATCCGCTCAAATTCCCCATGGTAGCAAATAGGATTCCTAAGATTATGATGAGATAAGATTTTGCTTTGCTAAATCTGAAAATCAAAACCTCCAAGCCACTACTGAATGCCCCGGTTTTTTCAACCACATAAAAAGCGCCACCTATGATTAGAATCAATATTACTACATCTGCTCCTTCAATAAATCCCTCGGGTACACTCAAAAAAATTTTCCCAATACTCACAGGATTATTTTCAATATGCCGGTAACTACCCTGAACGACAATTTCCCTACCAGTAGCTTCATCCAATATCCTGTCATAGGAACCTGCAGGGACGAAATAGGTCAGCAATGCAGCAAATCCTATAAAGACTAGCATGATAATCAAAGGGTGGGGGAAGGAGATTTTCATTTCAGTTGGATTTTTGAAATATGGGTTTTGCGGTGTGGAATATACAATTTGAAAAGAGGCCTTATGAATTAGATGGAACTGCTATTGGTTGTTGGCCTGTTTCAATTTTTTCTTTTGAAACATAATCCTTTGGCAGATATTTCAACAGCTGCTTTTTAAATACATGAAAATCCACAGTAATGGTATGCCTAGGTGTATCAATCTGTTTATAATGGGGCTGTGAGACTTCTTTTTCACAGAGATCTTTGATATTGGAAGGTCTGACCCATTTACCGGCTATTTCTCTCGCCATGATCTTTGCCTGTAATTCCGCTCCCGGCCAGATACAGCCTAAAGGTTGGAACATACCCACAAAGTAAAGATTTCGAAATTCGGGGTGAAACATCTTCAGGTAAAGCGGAACCGGACCTGAACTGTAGTCAATCAGTTTTTTGTCAAAGAAAGGGTGGGAAAGGTAATAACCTGTGCAGGCAATAATGGTATCATACTCTTCCTCTGTCCCATCTTCAAAAATCACTTTTTTCCCTTCCAGTCTTTTTATATCAGGACGAGGTTTCACTTTCCCATGTCGGATTTTATAAAGCAGTTCATCATTAATAGTAGGGTGGGTTTCCCCGAATTTGTTTTCCACTTTTCGCAAACCGTAAAGGTGGTTATCACCTACCATTATTTTGAGTAAAATATCAAAGAAGAAACTTCTGATTTTTAAAGGTATCCAAGCACTTCTTTCGCCGATCTTATCAGAAGGCTGCCCAAAAAAGAACTTTGGTATGATTCTATAACCACGCCTCCAAGAAATGGCGGTCATTTTACTGACCCTACTAGTTTCGACAGCGACATCGCATGCGGAATTGCCACCACCTATGACAAGAACCCTTTTGTCTTTGAAAGGCTCAGCTTTTTTGAATGAATGCGAATGCAAAAATTCCCCTGTAAATTCCCCCGGGTAATTTGGCCACCTTGGATTCCAATGATGGCCATTGCAGACTACCAAATCTGAAAATTCTTCTGCTTTTTTTATTCCATCAGTTTCGGTAGTGATTTCCCATTTTTCTTGGCCTAGCCATTCGCAGTGGATAACCATGGTATTGAACCTGATGTGTTTGATCAACCCAAAATGATTGGCGTATGCCTGAAAGTACCCTCTCAATTCATCGTGAGAAGGATAATCAGAAACCGTTGGGTCAAAATCATCAAAAGTAAAATCCGAATATTGGGAAAGGGTTTTGGAACTGATGATATGTGTGGTTTCAAAGACACTTGAATGGCTTTCATTTTCAGAATAAACCCAATTTCCTCCTACCTCTGAATTTCTATCAAATCCAACAGCAGGGATGCCTTGGTCCAATAAATTTTTCAAAGCCGTGATACCTGATGGTCCGGCACCTATGACAGCTACTTTTTTAAACATAATTTAAAACGATTTCTTCAGACATGATTTTTGTTCCAATTGACGCCGGAGCTTCTATTTTCCGAAGGTTCCCAAAAGATGATATTTGAGGGATTTTAACATCAATGATATACTTTGAGGAATTGGCAGGGCTATATTCTATCAAACTCGCAGCTGGATAAACTGCCAAAGATGTACCTATTACAGCAAAGATATCAGTATCCAAAGTTGCATTGATGGCAACCTCCATCATCGGAACGCTTTCTCCAAACCATACAATAAAAGGCCTTAATTGACTTCCTTTTTCACACACATCTCCCAAATTAATTTCCCATTCATTCATTTCGTAAACCAACCTTGGATCTATGGTACTTTGAGATTTGAAAAGTTCACCATGGAGATGGATAATCTTGGACGAGCCTGCCCGCTCATGGAGATTGTCAACATTTTGGGTTATAATGGTCACATCAAAATACTGCTCTAAGCGCGCAAGTTCATAATGGGCTTTATTGGGATGCACAGTAAGTGCCTGTTTTCTTCTTTTGTTATAAAAATCAAGAACAAGAGAAGGGTTTTTTTTCCATCCTTCAGGAGAAGCAACTTCCATCACATCATGGCCTTCCCAAAGCCCGCCGCTGTCACGGAAAGTACTGATACCGCTTTCCGCAGATATTCCTGCTCCGGTAAGAACCACTAATTTTTTCATTTCAAAAATCAGATTGAGGTGAAAGGGTGATAATGCACTCAATCTCAAGAAAAAAATGACAAA
This sequence comes from Aquiflexum gelatinilyticum, assembly GCF_024741135.1. Lineage (GTDB taxonomy): Bacteria > Bacteroidota > Bacteroidia > Cytophagales > Cyclobacteriaceae > Cognataquiflexum > Cognataquiflexum gelatinilyticum. Next base: position 131,110 of record NZ_JANSUY010000010.1, on the reverse strand, counting down.
AAGAAAATAGAAAGAATTTTATAAGGATAAAAAAAAGGGACTTTAAGTCCCTTTTGAGTTATGCTTTCTTTTTTGCAAACTTACCTTTCTTTTTTGTGTCAGGTTGATTTTCAATTATTTCTAATGTTTCAGTGTAAGTAAGACTTTCAGCTTCTTTTCCTTTAGGGATTTTGAAGTTGTTTTTTCCAAACTTGATATAAGGTCCCCATCTTCCGTTCAGGACTTGAATTTCTGTATTTTCATCAAAAGTTTTGATATGCTTTTTATCATCAGCTTCGCGTTTGTCCTCAATGAGTTTGATGGCCTCATCCTCCGTAATGGTCATCGGGTCTTGTTCTTTTCCAAGTGATACAAACTTTTCATCATGCCTGAGATAAGGGCCAAATTTACCTACAGCGGCAATGATCTTTTTATCTTCAAAATATCCCACTTCTCTCGGCAATTTGAAAAGTTCCAAAGCCTCCTCCAGGGTAATATTCTCGATAAACTGCCCCTTCTTCATACTTGCAAACTGCTTCTGTTCATCTTCTTGGTCACCTATCTGGACCAATGGTCCAAATCTTCCAAGTCTTGCAAATACAGATTTTCCCGATTTGGGGTCTTTGCCCAATTCACGCGCACTGTTAATATCAGCACGGGCAACATTGGCAGTTTCTTCAACCCGGAGGTGAAATTTACTGTAAAAACCCTCGATCATATCCTCCCAATTCTGTCCTCCATGGGCTATATCATCGAATTCTTTTTCAACTTTGGCTGTAAATGAAAAGTCGATGACATTGGGAAAATGCTCAACAAGGAAATCATTGACCACCATGGCAATGTTGGTTGGGAAAAGCTTGTTCTTATCCGCCCCCGTTATTTCTTTTTTGGTTTCTTTTGAAAATTGACCTTGGACAACTTTCATTTCAACGTAGTTTCTATCGGTTCCTTCACGGGATTCCTTAGCTACATAATCTCTCTTTTGGATCGTAGAAATTGTAGGAGCATAAGTAGAAGGCCTTCCTATTCCCATTTCTTCTAATTTTTTCACCAGAGAAGCTTCCGTATACCTTGGGGCGGGTCTGGAGAAAGTTTCTCTACCCTTCATTTCCTCCAAATCCAGATTTTGACCGATATTTACAGGAGGGATCAAACCTTTATTGCCATTTTCTTCATCCTCAGGTTCGTCGTCAGTATCTTCAAGATACACTTTCAGGAATCCCTCAAATTTGATCACCTCGCCGGAAGCTATCAATTTCTCATTGGTCGAAGAAATTCCGATAGTTACAATTGTTCTTTCAAGTTGGGCATCTGCCATTTGGGAAGCTATGGCACGCTTCCAAATCAATTCATACAGACGCTGTTCGTTTCTGTCTCCGTTGACCTCACTTTTAGAAAAATCAGTGGGCCTGATAGCTTCATGAGCTTCCTGAGCACTTTCAGATTTTGTGGTAAACTTTCGCGGCTGATGAAATTCAGGACCGTAAGATGCATTGATTTCATTTTTAGCCGCTGTGATAGCGTCCTCAGAAAGGTTCACACTATCTGTTCGCATATAAGTAATCTTTCCTGCTTCATAGAGCTTTTGAGCCACAGACATGGTCTGAGCAACTGAAAAACTCAATTTCCTACTTGCTTCCTGTTGAAGAGTCGAAGTTGTAAAAGGTGGTGCGGGAGATTTTTTTGCAGGTTTTTTCTCAAGGTTTTCAATCGAAAAATCTGCAGAAAGGCATTTCTTTAAAAACTCCTCTGCTTCAGCCTGAGTATCAAATTTTTTGGGGAGTTCTGCAGAAAGCCTTTTGCCTTTTATGTCAAATATTGCAGTGATTTTATAAGAGGATTTCGATTTGAATTTTTCAATTTCCCTTTCTCTCTCCACAATCAGCCTGACAGCAACAGATTGAACCCTGCCTGCAGAAAGTCCGGCTTTTATTTTTTTCCAAAGAATAGGGGATAGTTCAAACCCCACCAATCTATCAAGGATTCTGCGGGCTTGTTGCGCATTGACAAGGTCTATATCAATTTTCCTAGGGTTTTCTATAGCTTTGAGGATCGCATTTTTGGTAATTTCCCTAAAAACTATTCGTTTTGTTTGCTCATCCTTTAGATTCAATACTTCCTTTAGATGCCATGAAATAGCTTCCCCTTCGCGGTCATCATCACTTGCAAGGTAAATGGTCTCAGCATCTTTCACCAAACTTTTTAGCTGTTTGATAACATCTTTTTTGTCAGGAGTAACTTCGTAGGTCGGTTTAAACTTGTTTTTAACATCAATGGCATGATCTCCTTTAGGCAAATCACGGACATGACCATAACTGGAGGCAACCTTAAAATCCTTACCGAGATAACCTTCGATGGTTTTCGCTTTGGCAGGTGACTCTACTATTACTAAATTTTTTGACATAAGTATGTTGCTTTTAAAGATTGGTTCGCTTCTTTAGCTATCCAATTAAAATCCTAAAAATAGACTGCAATATATTCCTATCCAAATAAAGAGGAGCATCATCTTTTTAATTGGTGCGTTTTTAGCCATTTTTACGGATACTAAAAATCAATTAAATGGCACCACAAAAACTTTTATTCATCCTTAGGCATGGAGATGCCGAACCAGGAATCGGCCATCTCGGGGACCTTCGCAGACCACTTTCGGAAAAAGGGAAAATCAAGATTAATCAGCTGTCAAATATCCTAAAAAGTAGAGGTGTGGCTTTTGATCTGATTTTGGTAAGTCCTTCTGCGAGAACATCTGAGACTGTAGAAATAATAACAAAACATATTAATTATAAAAAAATATCGGTCGAAGATGAAATCTATGAAGCAGAAACCATAGACCTTATGCATCTGATTAACAAAACAGATAAAAATGTAGAAAATTTACTTTTGGTGGGCCATAATCCCGCATTGAGCTCCTTGGTTTCCTTTATTACAGGAGTAGATTCCATTAATATGCTTCCAGGAATGCTTTCAATTATCGAAATTCAGGTTGAGGATTGGGATCAGGTTGGTGGTGAAACTGGGGTTCTGAGGGAATCTCTTTAATATTACTTGTCTTATTCTCTCTGTTTTCTATTTCTGAATTCTTCTTTTACACCAAAAATCACTTGAAGACTCTATCTCATTGGTAGAAATCCCATAGTTTCATTTTCTTTTGGTTTGAAATTAATGAACACGTCGAAAGAATGATAACTTTTTTTATATAAAAAATCTTTTTAGGCTGTTCAATTTGGTAAAAAAATAGTCGCTCTTCTTAAGAAGAGCGACTATTTCGTAAATAAGACAATTTCAAGGATTATTTTTTAAGATCACCTTTTACTTCTTCCATGATTTTTTCCAGATCTTTTGTATCAAGGTTTTTATCCTTTGAGTGGAAGGAAATCAGTTTGGCAAAGGATCCGCTGAAATAACCTGCAAGTAGGTTTTTAATTGAAAAGCTTCTGTATTCGTCTTTCGAAACTATGGGAAAATACTCATGGGATTTTCCGTAAGCTTTGTGATTGACAAATCCTTTTCTTTCCAAAATCCTTACGATAGTGGATACCGTATTGTAAGCTGGTTTTGGTTCGGACATTTTTTCCAAGATATCTTTGACGAATCCTCTCTCGATATCCCACAGAATCTGCATGATCTGTTCTTCTGCGCGGGTTAGTTCTCTCATAATGTGTTTAAGTTTAAATTCGTTTCCAACTTATCCATTTAGTTTCTTAATTCCAAGGAAAGGAATTAAATCTTTTTTCAAGATTTAATATTTTTTTTTAGGTAGGTTTTCGGTTATGGTTCAAGTGATAGATAAGTTAAAAAAAATCATTTAAAAATTATAAAAAACAAATATCTATATTTCAATATAGAATATACAGATACAAAATAAAAAAACCTCCATTTGGAGGTTTTTTGAGATGAAATATAAATATTCCAATTAAATTGTTCGTAGCTTAATGATTCCTGATGCATGAAGTAACTTCACAATAGGATAGGTGGGGTCAAATTCATACCATTTAACTGCGAAATTGGGTCGGTTAGGTAATTTATGGTGATTGTTTTGAAACAATTCTCCAAGCATCAAAATATCAAGCAATAAACTGTTTTTAGATTTGTCGTTGTTGTCAAAGTTAGAATACCCATACTTGTGGCCACTCCAGTTTACAATTGCTCCGTGAACAGGTCCCATCATAAAGTGTATTGGCAATAAAAAGTACATCCACCAATGGGTACCTGCCAATTCAAATACAGATATGCTCAAAACATAAACCAAAACGTAGAATACACCCCAAGCTAGCCTTACAGCCATTGTGTCTGCAAACAAATCAAATTTATTCCAATCAGGTACATCCTTTGAAAATCTCTCTTCAGGTTTCAGTTTGAAGCTGAAGTAATCATTATAGATATTCTTTGTTTTCCACATCATTGTAAATAAATTCTCTGTATGATGGGGACTATGTGGATCTTTTGGAGTGTCACTGTACGCGTGATGCATTCTGTGCAGAATCGCATAAGCTCTCGGCGACAGATAGGAACTTCCCTGACAAACCCAGGTAAAGAAATAGAAAAACTTTTCCCAGTATTTGTTCATAGAAAACATCTGATGGGCAGCATACCTATGGAGGAAGAAACTTTGGCAGAACAAAGAGAAATACCAATGCAAGAGAAAGAAAACAATCAATATCACTGTTTCGGGATTAAGAATTAATAACTGGATGTAAAGATATACCCATAAATCAAAATTTTAAATCAAAGTTGTAGGAACGGAAATTTTATTTAAAATATTTTCATTTCGTAATGATAATAAACCGATACCAATGCTCATTTGTTTTTTTGCTTTGAGTTTGTGGCTAACATATTGGAATGAAAAATAAAAATACTCAATTGAATCAACTATTCTTATTATATCATTTATATGGCGTATAGGAAACCATTATAAACCCAGAATGAAATGGCACAGGTAAAAAATTTGAACCATAAAATCCAATTCTTAAATTTAAAAAATTTTAAATTCCATTCCGATGAGCAAATCCAATGATGCTTCATACATTATTATTCAGCTGATTTTGGGGGCTGTTTCAGTTTTGATTGTCCAATACATACTTCCCGGAGTAGAGGTAGATGGTTTTTTTACAGCTTTTGTCGTTGCAGCGTTACTGACGTTATTGAACCTGACTATTAAGCCAATTTTGATTTTTTTGACTATTCCAATCACGATTTTGACACTTGGACTTTTCCTGCTCGGAATTAACGCAATTCTGATTTTATTGGCAGCTGAGATTATACCGGGTTTTTCCGTTGATGGATTTTGGTGGGCTTTGTTGTTTAGCTTGATACTCAGTATTGTCAATTCCCTATTGGGTGTAAATGTTGGGGGAAAAAGAGGGAATTAAAAATCATGATTGAGGGAGGGTTTGATCTCCATTTCTTAGGTAAATCACTTTCTCACCGTTTTGGTTTTTGAAAAAATGTAACTGACTTGATTTTTTGACATGAACAAGCAAAACCATTTTTTCGATTTCAATTTTATTTTGGTCTATTTCAATGTTTTCCAAGATTTCATATTGAAGCGAATGAATAGGTGGATCACAAAATTCTCTTGCCGCTTTTTCAACCATAAAAATTTCCTCCTCGGGATCTATTCCAATTATTAGCCTTTTATCGGATACCCCTATCACAAGAGTACCTCCTTCCGAATTTGAAAATGCAACAAGAGTTTTTGCTATTTTTTGTGCTGAAGTGATGGATTGCTTAAAATCCATAGAAATGCCTTCTTTTGATTTCAGAAGGGTTTTTAAAAATTCTTCGTTTTTTTTTGGTAACAACATTTTTTTTTAATGTAAATACTTGTATTTTAATTAATTAAATTAAAAAAGTGTTTATTCTTTGCTCAAAATGCTTTTAAGTTAACAGAAAGCATTGTATGTTGTCTCCAATTCTACCAACTTTTATCCTATGAAATATAAAAATGAAGGTTTTGCACCTGAAACGATTGAAGCTTTGAAAAAAGAACTTGAAGCCTCAAAGAAAAGCTTCAAGATTGTTCCCGGAGAGGATAATTCCGAGGAATTTGTAAATTTTTACTTCATTGGCATGCACGAAGGTAAAGAAGTAATTTACGATGCGGCCTTATATACATTAAGACTTCACCATGCTTCCGAGGTTTATGAACTTGCCGAACATGAGGCGGCGAAGAAATTTTCTAATTTTAAAGGAATCCATTATGAAGAGGATGAAAATGGAAACCTCAAACCGTTAAGTAGCGAGGAGGAAGAGATAGGGTGGTTTATGACTGAAATCATTATGGATATTGAAGAAGATGAATCTGTAAAAGTCCAGGAATTTGTCGATGTAGATATGAATCACGACTATGGAATTGGTTTGGACGCTGCTTTAAATGTGGATGATATAAATGAAAAGGTGATTACGAAATTTATCAAAGAATTTAATGATGATACTTTGGTTTTGGATGATACACTTTATGCTTTCCAATCCGAAGAAGAGGATGTGGATGATTGAATTGTGATGCTTTTCCAAACCATTTCTCAAAGCGCTTGTTACACAACAAGCGTTTTTTTATGTTATGCTTAAAATTGCCTGGTCTCCTATATACTGCCATCCGCTTCCCGAGGGTCACCGCTTCCCTATGGAAAAATATAATATCCTGCCCGAGCAACTCTTATATGAGGGTACGGTAAAGTCAAGCAATTTTTTTTCTCAGCAAAAATTGGAAGAAAAATGGATAGTAAACACACATATCCCTTCCTACTTTGGAAAGTTAACTAGCCTCAATCTCAATAAGTCTGAAATCAGGAAAACGGGGTTTCCCCTAAGCCATGAATTGATTGATAGAGAAATCCATATTATGCATGGCTCAGTACAGGCTTCCTTATTTGCGCTTGAATATGGAATAGCAATGAACATTGCCGGAGGTACACACCATGCATTTGCAGATAGAGGGGAGGGATTTTGCTTGTTAAACGATATTGCCATTGCTTCAAATTTTCTTCTGGAAAATGGATTAAGGAAAAAAATCCTTGTTGTGGATTTGGATGTGCACCAAGGAAACGGCACTGCAAGTATTTTCGAAAAACTCCCCTCGGTATTCACCTTTAGCATGCATGGTGCTTCAAACTATCCCATGCACAAAGAAAAATCTGACCTTGACATTCCTTTGCCTGACAAAACCAATGATGGACAGTATCTGAAAATTTTAAAAGAGACCTTACCTCGGTTGATAGAAACATTTCAGCCTGACTTCATCATGTACCAATGCGGGGTGGATGTCTTGGCATCAGATAAATTGGGAAGATTGGCATTGACAATAGCAGGCTGTAAGGAAAGAGATAAAACAGTGTTGGAACTTGCCAGGCGTCATAGCATACCAATAATGTGTTGTATGGGAGGTGGATATTCTGAAAAATTGAATCTCATTATCGAAGCACACGCCAATACCTACAGACTTGCACAAGATCTATATTTCTAAGAAGATGAAAAAATTAAAAAGAAAATGGCTTATCTATTCAGTAAGCGGAATTTTATTCATGGGAGCTGGATTGAGTGTTTTGGGTGAAGCTGCAATGGCCAAAGCATTTGAAAAAGGATTCATGAATTGGTTTTTGCTCGGAACATTGGGATTGTTGTTGTTTTTTGCAGGATTATCAGTTTTTGGTCAGGGAATAGTTTACAAATCTATTTTGGACCAAAAGAAAAATGACTTTAACGGAAATTAACAATTGTCACTTTAAATAAAATTTGCAAAAAAGATACTTTGTTTATATTTGCGCCAATTAGAAAAAAGACAATCGTGAAAAGAACAGCAAAATTAATAGTCTTGGCAGGTATTTCAGCTTTGACTTTTTCCTCGTGTGACCAAGCCGGTAAAAGCACAGAAGGAACGGCATCGACCGAAACAAGTGAGTCAGTAAGTGTTGCAGACCTAAAGGTGGCCTATGTACTGACAGACAGTGTGATCGCGAGATACACCTATTTCAAAGAAAAATCAGGTGAAATCACCCAAAAAGGAAAAAATTTCGAAAGTGAATTGGGATCAAGAGCAAAAGGATTTGAACAGGAAGTTGCAAACTTCCAACAAACGGCTCAAGCTATGACTCCAAACCAAGCGAGAGCCAAGCAGGACGAATTGGTCAAGAAAGAACAAAACCTGATGACTTACAGAGACAATATCATGCAGGAGTTGTCAGGAGATGAAGCAAAATTATACAGTGACGTTTACGATCAGATTCAGGTATATTTAACCGAATATGCGGAAGCCAACAACTTGGAAATGATATTGTCCTATACCCGTGGTGGAGCTATTTGGTATTCAAATAAAGCATTGGACATTACTGATATTGTGGTAGAAGGTATCAACAAAAAGTACGAAGCATCAAAGACTCCGGCAGCCACCAAGTAATTACTCAGTGGATAGTGAAAAGCCCGGCATATCTTGTCGGGCTTTTTTTATGTCTATTAAATTGGTACTTTTGCACCGAAAAATTCAACAACCAATTATGAAAATCACAGAATTTTTAAAACATAATTTCAGACACTTCAATGCAGCTGCTCTAATTGATGCTGCTGAAGGTTACAAAACCCACTTGGATAACAACGGCAAGATGATGGTGACCTTAGCAGGAGCCATGTCCACTGCCGAATTGGGAATATCACTTGCCGAAATGATCCGTCAAGATAAAATCCAGATTATTTCCTGTACAGGAGCCAATTTGGAAGAAGATGTTTTCAACCTTGTTGCCCATGATTATTATGAGAGAATTCCAAATTACAGAGAATTATCCCCTGAACAAGAACAAGATTTATTAAACCGACACATGAATAGGGTAACCGACACCTGCATTCCTGAGATGGAGGCCATGAGAAGGATTGAAAATGTGATTTTGGAAGAGTGGGTCAAAGCAGATCAGGCAGGAGAAAGTTATTTTCCACATGAATTTTTCTACAAAATCCTTCTATCAGGTAAGCTAGAGTCAAGTTATCAAATAGATCCTAAAAATTCATGGCTCTTGGAAGCCGCTAAAAAGAACCTTCCTATCATCGTACCTGGATGGGAGGATTCAACGCTCGCCAATATGTTTGCAGGTCATGTAATCTCAGGCGATGTGAAGAATGTGCATACGGTAAGGACCGGTATTGAATACATGATGTTTCTTGCAGAATGGTACACCCAAAATGCAAAAGATGAAAGTACCGTAGGATTTTTTCAAATTGGCGGGGGAATTGCTGGTGATTTTCCAATATGTGTCGTTCCGATGCTTCACCAGGATTTACAAAGAGATAATGTACCACTTTGGGGATATTTCTGTCAGATTTCAGATTCTACGACTTCTTACGGATCTTATTCCGGTGCAGTGCCAAATGAAAAGATAACCTGGGGCAAACTTGGACTTGATACACCAAAATATATCATTGAATCAGATGCGACGATTGTTGCTCCCCTGATTTTCGCCATTGTCCTTGACCAATAAAATGAATTCAGAAAATTTAAGTAGTTATTTAAAAGCAAGCGGATTTTTCCTGCTTGCTTTTTTCCTTTTTTCGGCAGTAACCGGACAGGAAATCATCCCGATCAAATCATTGAATTCCCCATATGATGAGCAAAATCCGGTTTTCTCTTCCAATGGTGAACTCTTTTTTACTGTAGGTTTTAATCCTCAAAATAACGGTGGACCTATTGATTTTGGAGATATTTGGTATAGTAAGCCGGACAATAAGGGTGAATGGCAAATTCCCCAAAAAGTTTCAGACTTGTCAACAAATGGTTTAGATGTATTGGTGGGTTTTTCGGATGCACTTACAGCTATGGTCTATCATAGTGGTCAAAATGGAAAAAAGCAGGGAATACACCTTTATTCAAGATTTGGCAGCTCTTGGAATTACCTTCGTCCCCTGGAAATGGGTAATTTTAAGAACAATGGGACACATTTCAGTGGCCGACTTTCTTTGGATGGAAATGTTCTCATCATGTCAATGAATTCTTTTGGGAGCTTTGGAAATGAAGATATTTATGTGAGTTTCAAGCAATCCGAAGGGGTTTGGTCCTCTCCGCTAAATGTAGGTTCACAGGTAAACACTTTTGCTCAGGAACATAGCCCGTACCTTTCTGATGACCTTCAAACGCTTTATTTTTCATCAAACTTCCAGGAAAACAGGAGGGGAAAAGATATTTATTATTCCCAAAGGTCAGGCTCATCATGGGATAGTTGGACTGTCCCTACACCAATTGGGTTTACCAATACTCAAGGCTCGGAAATGGGCTATGTGAAATTTCCTGGAGAGAACAATGCGATTTTTACAAGTACCCAAAACAGTGAGGGTTTCGGAGACTTTTTTATTGTCAAATTCCAAACCATACAACCATTGATTGTTCAGGTAGAAACCGCAATCACCGAAATACCCCAACCTTTGGAAAATGAGGATCTACCAAAAATAGAAAATAGCATCGCATCGGAAATAAAGGATACTTTAAAAATTGAAAAAGTCACTGTCCTTCAGGTAATTCCTGAGGTAAGGGTTGATTCGGTTTCAAAAATTGTAGAAACCATTCCTGAAGAAACCATTATTGAAACTCCAATTTCCACTTCAAACCGTAATTGGAATGAAGTAAAAATCCTGGATGCTCAAACCCAAAGTCCAATAGGCTATAAGATCGAAATAAGTAACGAAAGGGGTATAAAAAGAGAAATACCAAACCAGAATCAACTTTGGAATGAATTGGAGGATCCACAATGGGTCAATCTTTCTATCAGTTCCAAAGGATTTATTCCACAACTATTGGATAAAAACAGCTGGATTGAATCAGAAGGAAAAGAAATTTTGCTCAAACCTGCAGTTGCAGGAACTGCGATAATCTTAGAAAATATTCAGTTCAATAGAGGGACGTCAGATTTTGCAGATGCAAAATCCATCCAGGTTTTAGATGACTTTGTCTTTTTTTTAAAAGAAAATCCTGAAATCAAAATCAGATTGGAGGGACATACCGACAATGCGGGTGATCCGTCCCTGAACAAAGACTTGTCAATGAAAAGGGCTTCAAAAATCAGAGCCTACCTCACGATCAATGGAATTGAATTTGAAAGAATCAGAACATCCGGATGGGGCGGAACTCGACCGATTGCAGATAACAACACTGAGGAAGGAAGAACAAAAAACAGAAGAGTGGAAATGTTGATAGAAAATTAGTAAAACAAAATTCATCAATTTAATATAATGGGTATAAAATATTGTTTTTCAACATTTTATACCCATTTTTTCTGTATGTCAAGATGAATTTATAAAGAATAGTCTTTTCTATTTTATTTCAATTCAAAACAAAAAACAAAAATTCAGGTATGGCATAGTGAATATAATCTAAAGGGATTATATTAGTATATACCCAAATTAACCGATGATAGAAAAAAAGAAATTAACCTTAAAGGATATTGCAAAGGAACTTGGAATATCTGTTTCTACAGCTTCACGGGCGTTGAAAGAACATCCTGATATAGCCAAAGAAACAATAAAGGCTGTGAAGGAATATGCGGAGGCGCACCACTATGTCCCCAACTTTTTAGCGGTTAATTTTAGAAAAAGCAGGACTTTTAATATCGGATTGATAGTACCGGAATTGGTTCACCATTTTTTTTCTACAGTAATCAGTGGAGCCATAGATGAGGCAAAAAAGTATGGATATAATGTTTTGGTAAGTCAATCCAATGATTTGTTGAAGGACGAAAAAGTAGCGTGTCGGACAATGTTATCATCGAGCGTCGACGGTCTCTTGATTTCAATATCCAATGAAACTTTGGAAGGGGAGCATTTACAAGATTTTCTTTCTGAGGGAAAACCGGTGGTTCAATTTGATAAAATCACGGATCATCTTAATACCCCAAAAGTTACAGTAGATGATTTTGAAGGAGCTTATAATGCAGTCAATCATTTGATAAAGCAAGGATATAAGAAAATTGCACACATCCGGGGGAGAAAAAATGTAAAAAATGCCAATGAAAGATATGAAGGATATCTCAAAGCATTGAAAGACCACCATGTTGAGATTACTGAAAATTGGGTCAAATCCTGTTCAGCAATCAGTGAGAATGAGGGGTATGATTTTGCAAAAGAAATGATGGAATCAGCAAATCCCCCCGATTCGTTTTTTTGTATTACCGATTTGGTGGCTTTGGGTGTCATCAGATACCTTAAAGAGGCAAAGTATGAGATCCCGTATCAAATTGGAGTAATGGGCTTTAGTAATTGGAAACTGGCGGAAGTTGTCAGCCCTGGATTGAGTTCTGTAGACCAACATGGATATGATATGGGTATCAAAGCAATGAAGTTGCTTATAGAATTGATCCAAAACCAAGATTGTGAAAATGAGGAAACAATAGAACTTAAAACCAAACTGGTTATCAGAGATTCTTCTTTAAAAAAAGACTTTATAAAATAATCCCTTAACATTTTCATAAAGTTATTTTAATAATTTGTTCATCTGATTGATTTGAATGCTATATTTGTGTATTCAAAATACAGTTTATGGAGACTTTCTTCACCTTAGCCTTATTGACCGTCATCTATGGCTTGTTTTTTTTATCTATCTATCCAGAAAAGTATCTCAGAAAAATCAGTCACATTTACAACCACAAAAACTTTCCTGAATACAGTAAGTTTTCTTTGAGCGCTCCTATATTCTTTTCTTTTTTGATGGGATATTCTTTGGCTGCAACTATGGTTTTTATTTTTATAAGTTAAAATCAAAAAAGGTTCAATAAGAAACCTGAATTGAAAGTTTTGATTTTTTTAAATTGATAACACTATTTTTATGGGTTAAGTAATTTAAAGAAATTCAATTTAGGGTTTTCATCGCTTCTTTATTTTGAAGTAAAAGTGTAATGATGCTAACGGACCATTCGCAAAAAGTCAGTCTAGTTTAATTCAAAAAGTATTTTAAAAATGCTGATACAATCATCTTGGAGTCGTCCATTTTTAACTTTAAAATAGTTGTAGATTTGGTTTGCCTGATGATTATTATTTAAATTAGAAAAATACAAATTGGTTTTTCGTGAGCAACCCTAAGATTTTACAGATAATTCAAGATTCACCATGGCTTGAAGCCCATGCAGATGATATCCAAGAGAGGTATGAAAGATACCAAGCCACAATTAGATTTATTAACCATGATTATGGTAACCTATTGGAGTTTGCGAGGGCTCATGAACACTATGGTATCCATTTTGACTACTTTAGGAAAGGGTGGGTATATCGTGAATGGGCCCCAAAAGCAAATAATCTATTTTTGATGGGTGATTTCAATCATTGGAATCGGTATAGCCATCCATTGAAAAAAGGGCCCAGAGGTGATTGGGAAATATTTTTACCTTATGATGAATATAAGAATTCATTTGTCCATCAAAGTAAGGTCAAGGTACACATCGAAGGTGAAAATGGAGCCTTGGACAGGATACCTGCTTATATCCGGAGAGTGATTCAGGATGAAGCCACGCATGATTTTACGGGGCAACTTTGGTTCCCGGAGGAGCAATTTTTATGGACTGACCTGGGTTTTGACCCTACGGAAAATCTCAAGCAACCCCTAATCTATGAATGCCATGTTGGGATGGCTCAAGAAAAACTGGGAGTGGGTACCTACATGGAATTCGCTGAAAACATACTTCCCAGAATCAAATCTGCAGGATATAATACTATCCAGTTGATGGCAATCATGGAGCATCCCTATTATGGATCATTTGGTTATCACGTTTCCAATTACTTCTGTCCGACTTCAAGGTTCGGAACTCCGGAAGAATTGAAGTTTTTAATCAACAAAGCCCATGAAATGGGAATTTCTGTTGTGATGGACCTTGTTCACTCACATGCTGTCAAAAATGTGTTTGAAGGTTTGAACGAGTTTGATGGTTCGGACCACCAATACTTTCATCCCGGTCCGAGGGGATACCATGAAGGTTGGGACTCCAAACTGTTTGATTATGGCAAATTGGAAGTCAAGCATTTCTTACTATCCAATGTGCGCTATTGGCTTGAGGAATTTCACTTTGATGGCTTTAGATGGGATGGGGCAACCTCCATTATCTACCTTCACCATGGAAACATTTCATTTGATAATTTGGAAAAATACTTCGACGCAGGTGTGGATGTGGATGCGGTGATTTACCTGCAATTGGCCAATCAGTTGATCCATGCATTTTCCCAAAATGCCATTTCCATAGCTGAAGAGGTTACCGGTATGCCGGGTCTCTGCCGGAAAATCGAGGATGGCGGAATTGGGTTTGACTACCGGTTGGCAATGGGAATTCCAGATTTTTGGATCAAAACACTGAAACATCAACCTGATGAGCATTGGGATCTTTTCAACATGTGGCACGAGTTGACCAATAGACCAGCAACTGAAAAAACAATTGCCTACGCAGAATCCCACGATCAGGCATTGGTTGGTGACAAATCCATTGCTTTTTGGCTGATGGACAAAGAGATGTATTCCAGCATGTCAAAGCTTCAGTCAAGTCTTGTCGTGGACAGGGGAGTAGCATTGCACAAAATGATCCGGATGATTACCATTTCACTTGGTGGGGAAGCTTATCTTAACTTTATTGGCAATGAATTTGGTCATCCCGAATGGATAGATTTTCCCAGAAAAGGCAATGATTGGAGCTATCAATATGCCCGAAGGCAATGGTCCTTGGTGGATACAGATCACCTCCGCTACCGCGATTTGTTTGATTGGGATAAAGCCATGATCAAATTGGTCACTGATCATCAGGTACTAGCTTCTCCTCCTGCAAACCAATTACATCTTGATCCTGACAAAAAAATCCTCGTTTTTGAAAGGGCTGGGTTGATTTTTGCGTTTTGCTTCCATGTTTCCGAATCCTATTTTGGCTTTGAATTCAAGGTTCCTGAGAAAGGAAAGTACAAAATCATCCTGAACTCCGACGACAAAAAATTTGGTGGATTTTCAAGAATAGATGGAAATCCTATTTATTCTACGGATAAGAAGCAGCAACTCCAGATTTATCTTCCAAACCGTACTTGTTTGGTTTTCAAAAAACAATAAAGGGGCACAGAGCCCCTTTATTTTTATAAGCAATGACAGTAGGTATCAACTAAACTTCAAGAAAAGCCTTACTCTCCGTATGAGCAGAAAGGTATTCCGGGCCATTGTCAAGATTATCAACGAACTAAAACCGCGTTTGTTAAATTAAAAATATTAATAGGTAATATAAATCTTTGAGTGATCAAATAAGAGGGATGTTGTTCCTCGGATTTAATTTGGTTTCCTTTTTCAATATATATGGCTTTAATCCTCAAAATGACCGATTGGAAAGGGACCCTTTTTTAAGGACCTATGGGGTGCACTTTCAAAAAGACTTTCCTAAGTGTTAAGTTTAATTTTCATAATCCTCATTCCAATCCAACCTCCCAGTAAAAAAAACATCGCTGAAGTAAAAAGAGGTATTGTCCATACCTGTTCTTGATCCATATTGAATGTCATCAACAATACCCCAAAGGAAATTGTGATAGCACAAACTGCATATCCCATTTCATCATAAAACCATGCGTATGGAAATAAATGAGCACCTGTTATGATTGCATAGGTCATGATGAAGTAGTCAGGATATTTAATCAAAATGAAAATCAAAAATGGAAAATAAATTAATTGGGCAAAGTTTAACCAAAGTCCAAGTGATTGAAGTTGGTTATTGGTTACCTTCCAATTTGTTCCCATGATTTTGGAAAATCCTAAAGCAAGTGGAAGCAAAAAAGCACCTACCATGAAAGTCAATATACTTTTGTTGTATGAGGAATAATCCAAAGTCCAAACCAAAGAAATTGCAAGCCATAATGTACCCGCTGATATAATGAAATCAATTCCCTTTTTTGTCTGTAACTGAATTTCAAATTTTAACTCTGATAAACTCTTTTGTTCCATTGCTTTTAAATTTTGGTTAACTTTTTTGAGTGGGCTTCAAATGCTTGTTTACAAATTATGGTATTGAACTCAATTCAAAAAGGTATCCAATTCAGAATAAAACCACTCCGGTTCGTCATAAAATACAAAGTGGTAAGCGCTTTCGGCTATCAATAGCTTGTATTCAGGAATGGTTTTCAATTGGTCATCCATATTTTTTTCAACAGATTCTTTTGTGGAACCATAAGTTTCATAAGCAGCCCAAGAACCAAAAACCAAGACAGGTACTTTGATTTTATCCATTAATGGCCTGATGTCCGTGGTGTACATTTCACCATAAGCTTGCCCAATGACGGCAGGATTGCTTTTTATTCCCATTTCCACCACTTTTGGACGCTTTTCTTCAGTGGCAATCATGGATGCGATCATCATTTCCTGATTTGCCTTTGCCGCCTCGGGAGACATTTTTGACATGGCCGTGGTCATTTGGGAAGATACTGCTTTGGCTGTCTCTGCGGTGATTCCGGGCATTACCAAAACCGGAAAATAAGGTACACCGTCCACTGACACGATTTTGCCAAAAACATCCGGTGCCTCAGCTGCAGCCCAAAGTCCCAAAAAGCCACCCATGCTGTGTCCAATGAGGGTTGGTTTATTCAGTTTGTTTTCCTTTACATATGCAATCAATTCATTTTTTACTTCTTCCAGATAATGATTCGCTTCGCCTTTTTCTCCATTTCCAAATCCTTTGATCCTGACCAAGTGGAGTTCATTTTTGGTTTTGTATTTTTCGACAAACTCATCCCAAACTTCAGGTGCACAGGCCATACCGTGGATCAAAATTATAGGCTTTCCTTTTCCGACAACTGTGGTTGAAATCAATTCTTGGTTGGCAGAAACAGTTGACATTTGGAAGATGACCAAAATTAAGGCCACTAACATCCATTTGATTTTGTTGGTTTTCATAGTTTTTTGTTTTTGTTTGTCCAAAATTGGAGGTTGAAAACCAACTGAGAAAAATCATTTGACGAAGAGAGATTACTTCCTGACCATCTGTTTTAATTGGGTAAATTTTTGAAAAAGACCGTTTTTACCTTGTAAATAATCCTGGTATGGTGATTTATCTTGGTTTGTCCTTCATATTATCCCTTTGGTCAAGTAATTCTTATTTTTGGTCAATACCAATATTTTAAAAATAGGAGTATGGTTAATTTAGCCTCGAAACATAAGCAGAGTTTTGATTTGATTGGTCTGAAGCTATCAGGATACAGATCGGATGAAAAGGGCTTCTGTAAAGCAAAGAGTGTTTCTAATCAAATTTTAAAATGGTAAATCTCGGAAATTGGACCTATGGTGTTCTATCAAAAATAGGCCGGTATAAAGTCCATCATATCCTGTTTTGGATGTTGTATTATGTGTTTTGGCTATTTTCATACAAGAGTATGTATAAGGACTTCAGCCTGCTTATGAAAGTAACCTCGGTGTATCTGTTTTCGCATGCGACTCTTTATTATACCTCCCAATACTTCCTCAATCCCAAATTACTGAAGAAAGACCGTTCATTTCTATTTCTGATTTCATTTTTGGGTCTTTGTGTATTTCTGTCGTTGTTGATGTATGCTGCAATAGCATTGATCATGGGTAAATCTCCCAATGGCCTTTTTGAAGCTTCTTTTTTCCAAATCATCTCTGTTTTTTTCTTCTCCAATTTCTTTGCAGCAGGAATCATGTTGGCGATAAAGGGATATTTTGAAACCCGGAAAATGCATCGGAAAAATGAATTGCTAGAGAAAGAAAGACTTGAAAGCGAATTGCAGTTTCTGAAATCCCAAGTCAATCCACATTTCCTTTTCAATGCCATCAACAGTGTGTATGTTTTGATCCGGATCAATCCCGAATTGGCATCGGATACTTTGATCAAACTTTCCAATTTGCTTCGTTCCCAACTTTATGATTTTTCGGCCGAAAAGATAGAAATACAGCAGGAAATCGAGTATCTCAAAAATTATATTGAACTGGAAAAAATCCGCAAAGGGGAGCGCCTCGAACTGTCGTTTGAAGAAGGCGATAATCTTGAAGACTTTTCAATTGCCCCGTTGATTCTGATTCCGTTTCTTGAAAATTGCTTCAAACATCTCTCTACCCATACCGATCGACCCAATATAGTCAAGGTTAAAATTTGGTTGGAGGATGGTTTCCTTTTGGCCTATTTTTACAACACTACCGAACCCAAAGAAAAAAATCAGGCAAGAAATACAGGGGGAATAGGACTTGTAAATATCAAAAGGAGACTTGAACTGCTCTATCCAAAATCCCATTGGATTGAAACCAAAGCGGAAAATGACAGTTACGAAGTCAAGTTGAAAATCAGAATTAAGTAATATGAAAATCCGGACAATCATTGTAGAGGACGAACCGTTGGCTAGGGAAGGACTGAAAAGCTATGTCAGGGAAATTGATTCTTTGGAGCTTTGTGCTACCTGCGAAAATGCCCTTGAAGCCAATGAGGTGCTCAAAATTGAAAAGCCGGATCTGATGTTTTTGGATATCCAAATGCCCAAAATCACAGGAATTGACTTTCTCAAATCTCTCCAAACGCCACCGATGGTGATCCTGACCACTGCTTATCCCAATTATGCCCTACAGGGATTTGAATTGGATGTGGTGGATTATTTGGTCAAACCTTATCCCTTTGACAGGTTTTTGAAAGCTGTAAACAAAGCCAAGGATTTATTCCAGCTGAGACAAAATCCTAAAGAAAACCCGATTCAAAAAGAGGCGATTTTTGTCAAAGTCGATAATATCCTGAAAAGGGTCCTGCTTCAGGATATCATTTACATCGAAGGAATGGAGAATTATGTAGCAATCCACACCGGCGAAGGTCGGCTGATTACCCTTATGACTATGAAAAGCATGGAAGAAAACCTTCCTACTGACAGATTTCTGAGGATTCACAAGACCTACATTATTTCAAAACAGCACGTCAAGGGAATAGAAGGAAATGAAATAGACATGGGAAAAACAAAAGTTCCCATGTCCAGAAACAGAAGAAATGAAATCATCGATGAACTGATCGGGCGTTGATTTCTGGTAATTTTACGCTCAAAATCACTTGAGAATCCCAGAATAGATCAGACCTGCTTCCACTCCCCGGATTTCAGCCAAACCTTTCAACCTTCCGATTGCCGTATAACCTGGGTTGACAATCGGTTTTTTGATATCGTCCAACATCTGATGACCATGGTCAGGACGCATCGGAATGGATATGTGACGTTTTTGCTGGACTTTCAGAATTTGATGGATCACTGCTTCCATGGGTACATCACCGGTCAAGTGGTCATCTTCATAGAAGTTGCCATCGACGTCCCTTCTTGTGCTTCTGAGGTGGAAAAAATGGATATGGTCACCAAACTCTTCAACCATTGTGGGAAGGTCGTTGTCCGCTCTGACACCGTAAGATCCTGTGCAGAAAGTAAATCCATTATTTGGGCTGTTATTATCCGTAATGAGCCTTTTCATATCCTTTGCGGTACTCATCACTCTTGGTAATCCAAAAACATCAAAAGGAGGGTCATCGGGATGTATGGCCATTTTGACCCCGTTTTTCTCAGCAATCGGAAGTATGGCATCCAAAAAAAGTTGCAGGTTTCTCTCCAACTCTGCATGTCCGATTCCTTGGTAAGAGTCCAAAGCGGCCTGAAACTGCTCCATGGTATAACCTTCTTCCGATCCTGGAAGACCTTTGAGGATATTGTCATTCACCCTTTTAAGAGTTTCTTCAGAAGCGTTTTCAAAAAACTCTTTGGCTCTTTGGATTTCCTGTGGAGTATATTCCTTTTCGGCACCTTTTCTTTTCAACATAAACAAATCGAAGGCCACGACTTCCTTTTTCTCAAACCGAAGCGCCTTTGCACCATTGGGCAGTGTCCAAGCCAATTCAGTCCTGGTCCAATCCAAAATCGGCATAAAATTGTAGCAGACGATATGGATGCCTTCTGAAGCTAGGTTTTCTAAGGTGGCTTTGTAATTTTCAATATTTCGCAGGAAATCCCCTGAGCGCGTTTTGATGTTTTCATGGACGGGAACAGATTCCACCACAGACCATTTCAAGCCTGCTGATTCGATGGTATTTTTTCGTGTCCTGATTTCCTCTTTGGTCCAAATTTCTCCGTTTGGGATATGGTGAAGGGCAGAAACTATTCCTGTTGCACCTGCCTGACGGATATCTGCCAAGCTTACCGGATCTTTGGGACCATACCAACGCATGGTTTGCTCCATTTTATAAGCCATAGTATTTTGTTATAAGGGTTGTAATTGTTGTAGTGGTTGGAAATGTTGTAGTTGTTTTAGTGGTTATAATGGTTGGAAATGTTGTAGTTGTTGTAATTGTTGTCTGCTTCGCGTTGCCAGGAGGCTTGGTACTTGGTACTTAATACTTTGATCAATCAAGATTAATCTTTATCTCAAATCTCTTGAGTCTTTTGTCTTATGTCTTGCGTCATTTTACACCCCCGAATAAGCACTGAAACCACCGTCGACTGCGACTATGGTTCCGGTCACGAACTTTGAAGCATCAGAACAAAGCCACTGAAGTGTTCCCAATAGGTCCTCGGGTTTTCCGAATCGGGCCATTGGAGTGTGGTTGATTATCTGATTTCCTCTTTGGGTAAGGCTACCGTCTGTTTCGGTAAGCAATGACCTGTTTTGCTCAGTCAGAAAAAATCCGGGAGCGATGGCATTGACCCGGAAGTCAGGTCCATATTTGGTATTGAGCTCTACGGCCATCCATTTGGTCAGGTTATCGATAGCAGCTTTGGCAGAAGCATAGCCCAATACGCGGGTCATCGGTCTGCTTGCCGCCATGGAGGAGATGTTGATGATATTTCCTTTGCCATTTGGTAGCATCAACGGAATGAAGTGCTTGATGGGGATAAAAGTCCCTTGATAATTCAAATCCATCACATTTTTTACAGCCTCAACGGACAATTCACCTATCGTCTGATCCGGCCTGACCACAGCACCGGGCAAGTTTCCTCCGGCAAGGTTGATAAGAATATCAACGGTTCCATACCTCGACTGAATCTGTCTTGCTGCAGCTTCAACTTGAGGTTCTTTGGTCACATCCGCTAAAAACCCGTCTGCTTTCCCGTTTCTAGACCTGATTTCGCTGACCAATTTTTCAACTTTTGATGCTGTCCTGCCAATTATCAGCACGTTGGCTCCTTCTTTGGCAAGGTGAAAAGCCATCGCTTCGCCTAAAACTCCGGTGGCACCTGTAATGATTATTTTTTTATCTGTGATATCAAACATGCTTTTTTGGGTTAATTGCCAAAATCGAAGAATTCGTTGGCATTGTTATAACAGATGTCGCTGATGATCTTTCCAATCCACTGCTCATCATTCGGTAATTCTCCATTTTCGATATCCCTTCCGAATAAATTGCATAAAATCCTTCGGAAATATTCGTGCCGCGGAAAGGAAAGAAAACTTCTGGAATCTGTAAGCATCCCGACAAAACAGGATATCAAGCCAATATTGGACAGAGAATTGATCTGCTTTTCCATGCCGTCTTTTTGATCCAAAAACCACCAAGCCGACCCAAACTGAATTTTTCCTTTGACACTTCCATCGTTGAAATTGCCTGCCATGGTTGCGATTACTTCATTGTCTGAGGGATTGAGATTATAGATGACGGTCTTTGCCAATTGGTCTGATTTATCCAACTCATTCAGAAATCCCGATAGGGCAGAAGCCTGACTGAAATCCCCAATGGAATCAAATCCGGTGTCAGGTCCCAATTTGGTAAGACTTCTGGTGTTGTTGTTTCTCAAAGCACCCAAATGGAACTGTTGTACCCAACCTTTGGCATGGTACATTTTTCCCAATTCTATCAATGTCCGGTATTTGAAGAAGGAGATTTCTTCTTTGCTGAGAACCTGTGCCGAAATTGCTTTCTTGAATATGGTGTCCAAATCAAGCTTTGAATCCGGTTCAAAGTACAGGCTTTCTAATCCGTGATCAGATAATCGTCCGCCTACCTCATGAAAAAACTCTATCCTGTTTTGAAGTGCTGCCAAAAGATCATCATAGGAATTGATGGAAATAGAAGAGGCTGCAGATAGCTTTTCGATATAGCTGTGATAAGTCAAGGGATTTTCAACCGCAAAAGCTTTATCAGGCCGGAAAGCCGGTTTCATTTTTAAACCTGTACCTTGTTTGACAAAATTCTGATGATGGATCAGGTTGTCGGTAGGATCGTCCGTAGTGCAGACCACCTTCACATTCATTTTTGACAGCAATCCTTGGGTACTGAATTCGGAAGATTGAAGTTGACTGTTGCACAGGTCATATATTTCCCTTGCATTGTTATGATTCAGTGTATCATGTATTCCAAAATACCGCATCAGTTCCAAATGGGTCCAATGGTATAGCGGGTTTCGCATGGTATAGGGAACTGCATAGGCCCATTTTTCAAATTTTTCCCAATCACTTGCCTGTCCTGTGATGTATTTTTCGGAAATACCCAAAGCCCGCATTGCCCTCCATTTATAATGATCTCCCGCCAGCCAAACGGAGGTGATGCTTTCGAAAATTTTATTCTCTGCTATTTGATCCGGGGCCAAATGGTTGTGGTAATCAATGATTGGTTGATTGGCTGCATATTCATGGTATAGAATCTTTGCATACTTATTTTCCAGCAAAAAATCTTCTGTTATAAATGATGGGCTTATTTTTGAAATTGACGCAGGCATAGGTTTCAATGATTACAAAGATAAGGTCAATTTAAAATATTAAAGAGAATTCCGGATAACCATTCTTCAAATTTTGATGCAAACGATTTCGGGTCAAAGGATCAATTTTAACAGCAACACCATGGAATTGTGGTTTATTTGGTAAATCGACAAAAGGATGGTTAATTTTAAATTGAATTACTGTTCTCAAAGAAAAAATGGCAGAAGTCAACATCAAATATCTCGCTGAAAAACTGAAACTCTCCCCGTCAACGGTCTCCAGAGCACTAAATGACAGCTATGAGATCAGCCAACCGACCAAAGACAGGGTTATTGCGATGGCGAAAGAGCTCAATTATCAGCCCAATCCATTTGCGAGAAGCCTAAGGGAACAAAAAAGCAAAACCATTGCCGTCATTATCCCGGAAAGGATCAATAATTTTTTTAGTCAGGTGATAGATGGTATTGAAGAAATCACCCAGGAATATGGCTACCATCTTTTGGTCTACAGTACCCATGAAAATGTGGAAACGGAAAGAAAAATAGTCTCTTACCTATTAAATGGACGTGTCGATGCGATCGTGATGTCAGTTTCCAGTCAGACAAAGAAAATAGATCATTTGGAGACAGTTTATTCAAAAGGGGTACCGCTGATATTTTTTGACCGGATCTGCCAGGAAATCCCGACTACAAAATTTATCAGCAACGATTATGAGAATGGGTTTAAAGCTACTGTCCACCTCATTGAAAAGGGTTGCAAAAAGATTTTCTTTTTGATGTTGTCAAAAGAAATATCAATAGGGAGAGAAAGGTTTCGTGGATATCAGGATGCACTCAAGAAATATGGCTTGCCCTATGAAGAAAATTGGATTGTCCAGTGCAGTCAATCCGAAGAGGAAAACATCAAATTGATAGCACGGATTCTATATGGATTGGACAGGCCGGACGGGATATTGGCCTCTGTTGAAAAGTTGGCAATAGCCACTTACCATGCAGCTCGCGAAACAAGACTTGAAATGCCAAAGGATTTTAAAATGGTAAGTTTTTCCAATATGAAAATTGCAGGTTTATTAAAACCGTCTTTGACCACCATTTCCCAGCCTGCCTTTGAGATTGGATCCGAAATGGCCAAGCTACTCATGAAAAAACTTACCAAACCCAATCAACCTGCCTTTGAAAACAAGGTTATCCAAATGCCTTCACAAATAGATTTCAGGGAATCTTCAAACTGAAAAAGACAATAAAAAACCCTATCAGAATTTTCCGATAGGGCAGTTTAATAGGTTAATTTAGAGAAATCAGACTTTCAATTTTGGTTCCCAGCCTTTTTCATATTGCCTAGACCAAAGCTCCATTCCTTTTTTATTTTTGATGTGACCGTTTGTAGGATCACATTCAAAGTTTTCCCCGATTCGGTGGGAGATATTTGCCAAATGACAAAGCAATGTACTGACCGCACCTTCATCGATGGTTGAGTTTTGTTTTTCTTTCCCCCTGATGGCTTCAAAGAAATTCATAATGTGAACAGTTGACATATCGCCTCCGCCGCCAAGATTGGTGCTTCCTTCGACATTTCCTGTTTTGACTTCTTTGATTAGCTTGCCATTGCGGTCAAAGAGCCTGTACAATTCCCTGTTTACAAATACAGAACCCTCAGAACCATAGATGATTGTTCCTCTGTCAGAACCATAAGTGGCGTAGTTGTTTCTGCTTTTTCCATCCCAAAGGATGGTCTTGTCGCCCTCAAATTTGAAAGTAGCAAGCATGGTATCATACATCGTCCAACCGTCATTGACAAAATGGTATTTGCCTGAATCTACGGTCACATGCTTGGGGTATTCCACCTGAAGTGCCCATCGTGCCACGTCCAACTCATGGGTGGCATTGTTTCCTGTTTCGGCTGTCCCATAATCCCAACCATACCAATGCCAGTTATAATCCCAAGTATTGTGGGTATAACTTCTCCTTGGCGCCGGTCCTTGAAAAAGCTCCCAATCCAATCCTTCGGGTGGATTGGCTGCCGTCTGCAAGGGAACTTCGCCCCGGCCATTGATATAAAAAGCAGTAGCCCGGAAGGCTTTACCAATAATTCCATTATGAATCTGATTGATGATTTCGATGGTATGGTCAGAGGAGCGCTGTTGGTTACCCATTTGGATTACCTTGTTGTACTTGTTTTTATAAGCAATCAATAATTCACCTTCCCAAGGATTGTGGCTGCAAGGTTTTTCTACATAGACATGTTTTCCGGCTTCCACTGCCATCCATGTGCCGGGCGCATGCCAATGGTCAGGGGTAGCATTAATAAGTACATCTATTTCCTTGTCTTCAATAACTTTTACGATGCTGTTTTCAAGCTTGGGTATATAATCGATGTGCTTGGAAAAACTTGCAGCAGCATCGTCTCTTTGGGATTTCATGACATCGCAAAGCGTAACTAGGCGGACATTGCTTTTCGGTAATGCAATCGGTTCATAAAAAGCACCTAGTCTCCTTCCCAAGCCTGCTATGGCGACATTGAGACGGTCATTGGCACCGATGATATTCCCGTAGCTTTTGGCTGAAAATCCAACTGCTCCCAAATAGGAAACCCCTGCAGTGGCCAAAGCTGCTTTTTTGATGAATTCCCTTCGGTTGTTTTTATTGTTGTCCATGGTTATTGGGTTAATTACTTCAGTTCTTTGATTTTTATGTTTTTGAAATGTACTTCATTGCCGTGATCCTGCAGCAGGATATGGCCTTCTGGTGCTTCGCCAAAATTTTCCCAGATTTTATACTTACTGATGGCAACCAGTTTTTTGTATTCCTCCGAACCCCTGACATATTCTACCACTTTGACCCCGTTGAGGTAATGTTCTACTTTGTTGTCAGGATACACCACCACGCGGCCCTTATTCCATTCTCCGGGACCTTTTACAAAACGTGGCTGCTTGTCAGCCTTGATCAGATCGTAGAGAGAAGCCAAAGTCCTGTTGCCTTCGATTCCCATTTTGGCATCAGGATGATTCTCGTCATCCAATATCTGGTATTCCAAACCAATAGCCGAACCTGAGGTCTGTTCATTGAGTGTGACAAAATATTTCAAGCCGCTATTTGCCCCTTCGGTAAATTTGAAATCAAAAGCAAGGTCAAATGCACTGTATTTGTCAGTTGTGACAATGTCTCCGAAATTGCTGGATTCACCGCCATCGGCATTTTCGACCATCAGGATGCCATCTTTGATATGCCATCCTTTTTCGGGAAATGTCTCCTTGTTGGCACTTTTCCAACCTTCAGAATTCTGTCCGTTGAAAAGCAATTTCCATCCCTTCGATTCTTCAAATGCCGTCAATTCATTCAATCCCGTATTGACCACAAAAATATCTCCAGTAAATGGAGTAGGGGTCAGGTTCTCAGTTTGTACCCTTACATTTTTGAAATAAGTTTTATTCCCCTCATCTTCAGGTTTATCGATACTGTGTACCTGTAGTCCTATAAATCCCTTCGCGTCCATATCATCAACCAGGTAGGCGACTTCTTGCCCATTAACCCATGTTTTTATTTCCTTTCCAATCGCCTCAATCCGGTAGGAATTCCATTCTCCCATTTTAAATGCTGACTTTGCTGCAGGATTCAAGTCTAAAGGATACAGCCAACCCCTTCTTGCCTCATCGTACAATCCGCCTGACCAAGCCCTTTCTGTTGGATCAGCTTCGATCTGATACCCAAAGACCAAACCTTGCCCATCTTTGCCTGCGGGATCATATTGCCCTCTTGCCATGACACCGGAATTGCTTGAAAGGTCCTCGATTTTGAGATCCAATTCCAATATAAAATCACCATATTCCTGCTCTGTGACCAAAAAAGTGTTGGGCGTATTCGCTTTTGCATATCCTACAACTTCTCCATTTTCAATTTTGAATTCAGCCTCTCCGCCCAAGATTTTCCATCCCTTAAGATCTTCACCGTTAAATAATTCGGTCCACCCATCCGCAGTATTTGTTTCCTTGGGTTGACAGGAAAAAATTGCCATAAAACAAACTAGAGATAGTAATTGAATTGAGATTCTATTCATAAAATTGGGTTTTGTTTCAGATACCAAAGTCCTTAAAAACAAGGTCATTTTCAAGGTTATCAAGTTCTAAATTACGCAATCGATTTCGAGTTGGCTATTGTCAAACATTATTTTAACAAGGTAAAAAATTATAAAAGAATAAAATTCCCGGAATTGACAAAAGGGAAATAAGGTGTTTGAGCCAATACTCCCAAGTGAAGAAATGCTCCTCCAAAATCTTGCTACATCCTTTTGGGAATTTCTTTCAGTTTGACTTGGTTTCTGTTATATTGAAATCCAATCCATAGAATTCTTGTTAACAATCCTCCCAAAATAAAACCTATGAAAACCAAATCTCTAAGTTTTTTCAATTTCATCCTGATGTTTCTTTTAGGATCATATTCACCTTCATTTGCACAGCAGATCAATACCAAACCCATACTCTCTCCATGGGCCGAAAATGTGGATTCCAATGCGCCACATCCAGAATATCCAAGGCCTCAGATGGTCAGAGGAAGTTGGAGAAATCTCAACGGCCAATGGGATTACGCCATTTTGGAAAAAGGAAATGGAGCACCGGTAACTTTTGATGGAAAGATCACTGTTCCTTTTCCTGTCGAATCTTACCTTTCGGGAGTGACCAAAGCGGTTGGCGCAGAAAAGGAATTGTGGTACGACAAGGTCATTCAGGTTTCCAATACTGAAAGAAAAGGGAAGGTTTTGCTTCACTTTGGAGCAGTGGATTGGGAATCAGAGGTTTTTGTCAATGGAAAATCCGTAGGCAAACATCAGGGAGGATACGATCCTTTTTCATTTGACATCACAGATTTTCTAGCCAAAGGTGTGGATCAAAAAATCACGGTAAGGGTTTGGGATCCTAGTGACAAAGGCCCTCAGCCACGAGGCAAGCAGGTCAACCAGCCAAGAGGAATTTGGTACACGCCTGTCACAGGAATTTGGCAGACGGTTTGGTTGGAGTTTGTTCCTACCACCTATATCACCCATATCAAAACCACTCCAGATTGGGACAGCGGGACTTTTCAATTTTCCATAAATGCCAATACTTCAGATCCGACTTTGACTTATAAAATTACTGCGATGGACAAAGGGGTCAAAGTCGCTGAAAGTACCGAGGGTTTTGGAAAAGAATCAATCCTTAAAATCCCAAACCCAATCAGTTGGTCATTGGAGAATCCACACCTATATGACTTTGAAATCAGCTTGCTAAAAGGAAAAAAAGTCATTGACAAAGTTACTTCCTATGGCGCCTTGAGAAAGGTTTCCATTGTTTATGATTCCAAAGGAATGCAGCGTTTTGCTTTGAATGATCAAGAGGTATTTCATTATGGTCCATTGGATCAAGGTTGGTGGCCTGATGGATTATACACTGCGCCTACTGACGAAGCTTTGGCTTTTGACATCATCAAGACAAAAGAATTGGGCTTCAATATGATCAGAAAACATGTCAAAGTCGAGCCGGCCCGCTGGTATTATCATTGTGACAAGATGGGGATAATGGTTTGGCAGGACATGCCGAGCGGGGATATGGGAAATAGATGGGAACAAAAGCTAGGCGTAATCGGAAAAGGCACTGATCGGGAAAGGACTCCTGAATCTGAAGCCATTTACAAAAAGGAATGGAAGGCCATCATCGATGCCAATTACAACTTTCCTTCCATCGTGGTTTGGGTGCCGTTCAATGAAGCTTGGGGACAGTTCAAAACCCATGAGATATCCGATTGGACCAAATCCTATGATCCGACGAGATTGGTCAACAGTGCCAGTGGAGGGAATTTTGAGTTGAAAGGTGCAAAAATCGCAGGTGATATCCTGGACGTGCACAACTATCCGGATCCGGTGATGCCTTCTGCTGAGTTGTTTGGCAAGATCCAGATTCTGGTTTTGGGAGAGTTTGGCGGGTTGGGATTACCGGTAGAAGGGCATACCTGGCAGGAAAAAGATAATTGGGGATACCAAAGTTTCAAGTCCAAAGAAGAACTGTTGGACAGGTATAAAATCCTGATGAAAGACTTGAAGGATTTGATTCCTATGGGCTTGGCCGCAGCTGTCTACACACAAACGACAGATGTCGAAATTGAGACCAACGGGATTTTGACGTATGACAGGAAAGTGATTAAAATGCCTGTGGATGTTTTGAAAAAGTTGCATAGTGAATTATATAAAAAGTAAGGGGCCCAAGATGCAAAAAGTAATCAATTTAATAGGCGTAGTAATTTGTGCAGTCAATTTCCTTTCATGCTCCCCCGAAAAAAAATCAACAGAAATTAAACTCTCTGGCAATCCGATTTTTGAAGGATGGTATGCAGATCCGGAAGCAATCATCTATGGGGATACTTATTGGATTTACCCGACTTATTCTGACAAGTTTGCAAAACAGGTCTTTATGGATTGTTTTTCTTCCAAAGACCTGATCAACTGGACCAAGCATGAGCGGATTATCGATACCGCAGCGGTTCAATGGGCCGATTCAGCGATGTGGGCACCCGGCGTAATTGAAAATAAAGGGAAGTATTTCCTTTTCTTTGCAGCCAATGATGTGCACGAAGGTCAGGTCGGGGGAATCGGTGTGGCAGTCGCTGACCAACCTCAGGGACCATTTAAAGATTTGCTTGGGAAGCCTTTGATCAATGACATTGTTAACGGCGCCCAACCCATAGATCAGTTTATTTTCAAAGACAAGGATGGTGGTTTTTTGATGTATTATGGAGGTTGGGGTAAATGTAATGTGGTCAGGTTAAATGATGATTTTACCGGCCTGCTGCCTTTTGAGGATGGTGAATATTACAGAGAGGTGACTCCGGAAAGTTATGTGGAAGGACCGTTTATGTTTATCAGGGAAGGAAAATATTACTTTATGTGGTCCGAAGGAGGTTGGACTGGTCCTGATTATAAGGTAGCTTATGCGATTTCAGATAGCCCTTTTGGGCCCTTTGAACGAATCGGAGTAGTGCTCGAGCAGGATCCTGAAGTGGCAACAGGAGCAGGACATCATTCTGTTTTATTTGAACCAGGTTCAGAGCAGTACTACATGGTGTACCACAGGAGACCTTTGGGTGAAACAGACGGAAACCATCGGGTAACCTGCATCGACAAAATGGAATTTGACGAAAAAGGTTTTATCAAGCCTGTAAAAATCACTTTTGAAGGAGTGGCTGCCAATCCATTGTAGCAATGACCGTTATGATTGAGGTAAAACATCTATTTTATGAATTGGATTTCCTGCTGATTGACTTACTCAAAAGTCTGGAACCTTCCGATTGGGAAAAACCTACTTCAGCCAAACTTTGGAATGTGAAGGATGTTGCTTCCCATTTGTTGGATACCAATCTGCGCACTTTAAGTATCCAAAGAGATGGATATTTTGGGGAGAAACCACCTCAGTTCAAGGAATACAAGGATTTGATTTCATGGCTTAACCAATTAAACGCAGATTGGGTCAATGCCAGTAAAAGGTTAAGCCCTGATGTTTTGATTGGTTTATTGGAAAGTTCCGGCAAAGAGGTTTCGGATTATTATGTCAGCTTACCTGAAATGGAGGAAGCGATATTTTCTGTGGCTTGGGCAGGGGAGGAGAAGAGCCTGAATTGGATGCATCTTGCGAGGGAATACACCGAAAAATGGCATCACCAACAGCAAATCAGGGATGCAGTCGGTAAACCCAGCTTACTTCAGGCAAGGTATTTCGAACCTCTGATGGACACATTTATGATGGCTTTGCCTTTTACTTTTGCCAAAGAAAATGCAATAGATAGCACCGTGATAGAAGTCAAGATTGTTGGAGAGTTTTCAAAATCCTGGTGGCTTGAAAAAAACCAAGATCTTTGGAAATTAATCAAGCAGGGAAGTAATCCGCCGACTTCCATTGTCCAATTAGAAGATAAAATAGCCTGGAAACTTTTTTGTAAAAACCTCCGGCCACAGGACATATTGCATAAAATTGAAATATCGGGAGACTTGAAATTGGGAAAAAGAGTGCTGGAAATGGTATCAGTTATGGCTTAAACCACCTGCGAAATATCGAGAGTCTGCAAGTACAAGCACTTTTTGACTTTAATATACAATTCCTCCTGATCCACCGGCTTGGTAATGTATTCATCCATACCCACCTCCATCACTTTCTTTTTGGCTTTTTCCGTCGCGTCCGCTGTTACTGCAATGATGGGGATAGATTTATACAAATCACCGCAATCGCCCTTTCGGATGGCCTCTGTGGCCTCATAACCGTCCATTTCGGGCATTTGCAGGTCCATCAGGATAAGGTCAAACTTTCCGGCGCTGAGTTTTTCTAATGCTTCAAGACCATTCATTGCAGTGTCAAAAGTGGTGTTTTTCCATTTTTTCAATATGGATTTCATCACCAGTTGGTTGACGGGATTGTCTTCTACGACAAGGATGTTTTTGCCTTCAAGGTCATAAATTCCTTTTTTAATAAAGTCATTTTCGACAATTGTCTTCTGCTCAATGGTTTCAAAGTTAAGGTCAACCATGACCTGAGTCCCTTTCCCTTGCTCACTTTGAAGGTCAAGTTTTCCCCCGTATTGTTCTACTAGTGCTTTTACAATGCACAGTCCTAATCCAAATCCTCCAAATTTCCGCTTATCATCAATCTGTTCTTGGATAAATGACTCAAAGATACTGTCCAGTTTTTCTTTTTGGATGCCTACTCCCGTATCGGAAATCTTAAAAACCAAACCAACAGAATTTCCACCTTTAGACGAAGTTTGGATACTGAGTCTGACTTCTCCACTGGAGGTGAATTTTATGGCATTGCCGAGAAGGTTGAAGAGAATCTGACGGGTTCTGTGAAGATCACCGATAATGAATTGGGGGATTTGGTTAATCTCTTCATAGATGAATTTCAAACCTTTGTCACCGGCTTGTTTTTCACAATTACTTCTAATTTCCTTCAATAGTCTGTGGAAATCAAAAGATTTGTATTCAAGCTTTAGTTCCTTTTTTTCGATCCTTGAATAATCCAGAATATCATCTATTGCGCTTAGAAGTCCAGCGGATGAATATTGGATGACTTCTATTTCGTCTTTGGTTTTTTGGTCTGAAACCGATTCTTGGATTGACCTTGAGAGTCCGATTATGGCATTTAATGGTGTCCGCATTTCATGGCTGATATTGGAAAGGAAAAATGACTTGATTTCATTTGATTCCTGAGCCCTTTGAAGGGCTACTGCCTGCATCTTTTCCTTGTCCGTCTTTAGGATTTTGATTCTGTTGGACATGGAAAGTGAAAGAAACATGACTTCAAGTCCGGTTCCGATTTTAGAACTGAATTCGGTCCAATCGGAATTTGGGATGAGGTTAAAATTATTCAGGATAAATACCATGAAACCCAAAAAGAAGGCTGCTATACCCAAACTGAAGAAGATATCAGGTGACTTTCCATGGATGTATCCTGAAATCAAGGAAGCGATTACATGAAATAAAATCAATATTCCCAACAGGTTTACCAAGGGATAATAATATTTCATTCCAGCCTGAAAAGTGAAAATCAAAACCAACAGACCTATCAGGGAGAATAATAAAATATTGAAAGATTGGTGAATTTTAGTACTGTAGTCTTTTACAGAAAGGTAAACCTGTGCATATCTGCCAAAAGCTATTGCCGAAACTGTTGCAAAAATCAAAACCGCATTTTTGGAAAACCAACCTCCGTTGGGGGTGATGTATTGATAAAAATAACCATCCAATCCGAGATGTAGGAAGATGATGGAGGTCACGTAAGCGGTGTATAAAAGAAAACTTTTCTCCTTGATGCCAAAATAAAAGAACAGGTAAATAATTCCTGCTAAAAGCAAAAATCCATAGAAAGCACCAAAGACCAATTGGTTAAAGTAGGATTCTCTGATCATACTTTCTGAATCAAACAACCTGAGCGGAAGGTTAATGACTTCACCATCACTGCTGAGGTGCAGGTAAAACTGATACTCTTCTCCCGGATGTAAGGTAATAGGAAAGATGATATTTCGATGGTATAATGGCCTTTCGCTGACTTTACCCAAATCCCCACTATGGAGTTTTACAACCGTACCCGTTTTGTTGACTTGATATAAATCCACAATATCCGTTATGGGGCGTGCAGTCTCCAGGTACAATTTGAGGGGAAAATCCTCTTCATGAGATAACTTAAACCGAACCCAATAATTGGAATCTGTAAAACCCAAGTTTGTATTTAGATTTATTAAAGGAATGAACTCAAGAGTATCTTCGGCATTTAGGAATTTGTCGAATTCCATATCAAGGTCTCCAAGATCCACAATTTCGGCCGTGGAATGGATACTAGATGGGTAAGAATGGGGCAATTGCTGACTGAGAACTTCGTGAAAAAAAACAAAGGTCAACAGTATGGCAGCGCATAACTGTTTGATCATAAGAAATTTGCTTGGGGGTGATTAGCAAATGAAAATATATAGCTATAAATATTGGACTTCTAGCCTAAAAAAACAACTTGTTTATGAAATTTTGCGAAAAATCGATATAAAATGGTTGTTGTTCGCCTTTTTTGTTATAACCTAGTCAATGAAATAAAAGGAAATGGTCGGTAAATTCTACCAACCACCTCCCAATGCTTTATACAATCTGACAGTAGACACAAGCTGATTTTCCAAAGCCAAGGATTTTTCAAATTCTGAATTGAAAAACTCCCTTTCTGCATCAAGTACCTGCAGGAATGAGGTATAGCCATTGTCATACAGCGCCTTGGATAGCATCAAAGATTTTTCTGTGGCTGCGACTTGGGTTTTCCTTGCTTCAAATTCATTGCTGTACGTCCTGATCTCTGCCAATGAATTTTCTACCTCTGCAAATGCCGTCAAAATTGTTTTTTCATATTGAAACCCAAGTTGTACAGCTTTGGCACGTTCAGCTTCTACCCGTCTTTTGTTTTGTCCAAACCTGAAAAAAGGACCTGCCAATTGCCCGGAGAGAACTCCAAGTCCCGCCTGACTGCCAAACAAGGTTGAGATTTGTGGACTTGCCACTCCCAACATACCTGTCAAGCTGAGAGAGGGAAATCTCAAAGCAACGGCAACACCTATGCGTTCTGTCTGTGCGATCAACTGTTGTTCTGCAATCTTGATATCGGGTCTTCTTTCTAGCAATTCCGAAGGCAATCCACTCGGGATTTCCAATGGCAACTGCTGTTGGTTATTTTCTAAGCCTCTTGAGATAGGAATGTATGTTCTACCCAACAAAACATTAAATGCATTTTCAGTGAGGATGATACCTCGCTCAAGGCTGTATATCTGCGCTTTTGCGACAGCTGCTATTTGCTCAGCCTGGAGTTTATCCAATTCAGACACATTTCCCTTTTCAAACCGGGCGGTGATGATTTCCAAATATTCCAAGCGGGTTTCATAGGCCCGTTGGGCGATTTCCAGCCTTTCATCCAATCCCCGAAGCCTGAAATACAGTTCTGCCACTTGAGCGACCAAACTGATGTACAAGGATTTCTTTGATTCTTCTGTTGCCATCAATTCCGCGAAGGCAGCACGGTTGGCATGGCGAAGCTTACCCCACAGGTCGATTTCCCATGACACATTTCCCAATAATCCCACCATGGTAGGTGAAAATGTCACTCCTGCCTGTTCGGATAAATTTCTGAATTCGGTAGTCCTTCCCATGGCACTGTAATCAAGGAAAGGATAGAGATTGGCTTTATTATATCCTAAAATAGCCTTTGCCTCTTCCACACGGTACACTGCCGTCATCAAGTCCAAGTTGGAGTCTAAGGAAATCTGTATCAGACTTTGCAACAAACTGTCCTGATAAACCTCCCACCACTTCAAATTTGTGATGGAATCAGTTTGAGCCACAGCTTGTACATAGCCAACAGGCTTTTGGGTTTCAGGTCGGGAATACTTTGGTCCAACAGCACAGCCATATAAAGTAAGCAGGACAAACAGTAGAAAATATATATTCTTCATATCAATGAGCCGGTTCTGATGGTGAAATAGGTGCATCTGATTTTTTCTTTTTTGCTCCGATGCTTTCAATAAGTACATATAATCCCGGAACCACAATGACACCGATTATGGTTGCGATCAAGGTACCGCTGAATACTGCCATTCCCATGACTTTTCGGGCTTCCGAACCTGCGCCGGATGCTGTAAGCAAAGGAACGACACCCAACATAAAAGCAAGGGATGTCATTATGATCGGTCGTAGCCTAAGTTTTGCCGCTTTGAGTGCAGCTTCCAAAAGTGGTGTCCCGGCTTCGTATTCCATCTTGGCAAATTCCACGATCAGGATGGCGTTTTTAGCGGTAAGACCGATGAGCATTACCAATCCGATTTGGGCAAAGACATTGTTGACATAGCTTGAGCTCCAAAAGCCTCCCAACCACAAGCCGAGATAGGCCCCTAGAATTGCTGCAGGAACACCAAGCAACACGCTGAATGGCAATTTCCAGCTTTCATATTGCGCAGCAAGAATCAGAAACACAAAGACCAAAGCCATCAAGAACATGGTACTTCCGGTACCTTCAGCGGCTTTTTCCTGATAGGACATGTTACTCCAAGCGATGCTGAGTTCTTTTGGCAGCCCAGCCGCCACTTCCTCCAAAGCCTTGATTGCTTGGGAAGAACTGAATCCGGCCTTCGGAGCTCCTGAGATTTCAGCCGAACGGTACATATTAAACCTGTTTGTGGTGGCGGGTCCTGAAATATCTTCTACTGTGGTGACCGTACCCAAGGGAATAATCTCCCCTTTCTTACTCCTCACATAATATTTGGACAAATCAGAGGGGTCTAGACGATCTTCCCCTTCAGCTTGTACAAAGACCTTGTATTGCCTGCCAAATCTGTTGAAATCATTCAAGTAGGCACTACCCAAATAAGTGGAAATGGTACTTGTAATTTCGGATAGGTCAATCCCAAGTTTTTCTGCTTTGTCATAATCTATCCTGATTTTCTTTTGGGGAACATTTGACCGGAAGAGAGTGAAAATATTGCCGATCTCAGGTCTCTTCCTAGCTTCTGCAATAAACAACTGGGCCTGTTCATCCAAATACTGAGGGGTATTCCCTGACCTGTCCTGAAGCTGAAGCGTAAATCCGGCGGAGGTTCCCAGACCTTCGATAGGAGGCGGTCCAAAAGCAATGGCAGAGGCCTCTGACACCAAGTTTCGGAAAGCAAAATTGGTGGCGGCTACCAATTCTTTTGCTGTTCGGCTTCTTTCATCCCATGGTTTTAGTGAAATAAACACAAAAGCATTGTTGGTAGAATAAGAACCTGAGATCAAACTGTACCCCAAAACCATGGTGGAATATTCGATTTCTTCAAATTCGGAAAGGATATGTTCAACCTTTTTAGCTACCTGATCAGTCCTATCAATAGATGCCGCATCCGGTAATTGGATGTTTACTAAATAATAACCTTCGTCTTCCTCCGGTAAAAATCCTCCGGGAATTCCTTTGCCCAACAAAACCACAAAAACCAAGACTACCCCGATGATCATCGCCGAGCGGATGGATTTTCTGGCCACGATCCCGGCAACACCTGTATATCCCAAAGTGAATTTGTCAAAGACCCTGTTGAATCCATTGAAGAACTTTTGGAGTCCTCCATTCGATTCCTTCTTAGGCTTAA
Source organism: Aquiflexum gelatinilyticum (assembly GCF_024741135.1). Taxonomy (GTDB): domain Bacteria; phylum Bacteroidota; class Bacteroidia; order Cytophagales; family Cyclobacteriaceae; genus Cognataquiflexum; species Cognataquiflexum gelatinilyticum. The sequence goes on along the minus strand of NZ_JANSUY010000010.1, from coordinate 94,852 downwards.
GCAGGATGGCACAAAGCGCGGGGCTAAGCGTCAAGGCATTGAATGCTGAAAACAACACCGAAATGGCAATGGTGATGGCGAATTGCTGATATAAACGGCCTGTGATCCCTCCTGCAAAAGCCACAGGAACAAACACTGCCGCAAGTATCAGGGCAATGGCAACCACCGGACCCCCTACTTCTTTCATGGCTTTTTGGGTTGCTTCCTTTGGTTTCATCCCATGTTCGATGTTGTGCATCACGGCTTCCACCACCACAATCGCATCATCCACCACAAGTCCGATGGCCAAAACCAAACCGAGCAAAGACAAGACATTGACCGAAAATCCTAAAAGAGGGAAAATGATAAAGGTACCCAACAAAGAAACCGGCACTGTCAGCAAGGGTATCAAAGTTGCCCGCCAATCCTGAAGGAATAGGAACACCACCAAAATCACCAAAAATACCGCTTCAAAAAGCGTATGGATAATTTCTTCTATACCGACAGAAATTGCCCGGGTAGTATTCAATGATACTTCATATTGGAGGTCTTCAGGAAAATAGTTAACCAAATCATCCATCGTCTTTTTCACATCCTCTGACACCTCCAAGGCATTGGAACCCGGGATTTGAAAAACGACTATGGTGGAAGCAGAATTTGCATTCAACCTACTTGAAGAACTGTAATTGTCCATTCCCAATTCAATTCTGCTGATGTCCTTCAACCTGACAATAGATCCTTTTTCATCAGATTTGACAATGATATTGCCGAATTCTTCTTCAGTTACCAATCTTTCCTGCAGCGCTACCGTGTAGGTGTAATCGACACCCGGAGGGGTTGGGGCCGCTCCGAATTTTCCGCCAGGTGATATGGCGTTTTGCTTTCTGACAGCATTGGAAACATCATTTACCGTGAGATCGAGTTTGGTGAGTTGGTCGGGGTTCAACCAGATTCTCATCGAATAATCAGCCCCACCAAATAGGAAAACGTCCCCAACACCTTTGAGACGCTTGAGTTGGTCGACAATATTGATGTTGGCATAATTGTTCAGGAAAAGTCCGTCATAAGTTTTGTTGGGAGAGGTTAGAGATACTAGCATCAAAGGAAAAACCAATGATTTCTTGGTCGTAACCCCAAAATTCTTGACTTCTGTCGGCATTTTTGCCGTGGCTTGAGATACCCTGTTTTGGGTCAGCATGTTGGCATTGTCCAAATCAGTGCCCACCTCAAAAGAAACCTGAAGAATCAATGTTCCATCTGCGGCATTGATGGATTTCATATAGAGCATGTTTTCCACCCCGTTCACCTGCTGTTCGATAGGAGTGGCCACCGCTTGTTCGACGTTGACGGCATTTGCACCGGTATAATTGGTGGTGACCTGAACCATCGGCGGGGTGATTTCAGGGTATTTGGAAACAGGTATTCCCCGTAGCGTAATCAATCCCATGATGATCATCAGGATCGATATTACCATTGCGACTATGGGCCTTCGGATGAAAAATTCACTCATAAAAACTGGTCTCAGTTAAAGGTTTTGACTTTATTGATTGGGGGAGTTCTCCGGCCATTTTTGCTCGACTGCTTCTATTTTGGCATCAGGAGTCAAGCTGGCAGAACCGATAATGGCAATCCTGTCACCTGCATTTATACCTTTGGTAATGATCCACCCATCTCCGGACTTTGGACCTGTTTCCACAGGAACTGCCTTTACTGTGCTGGAATCCGTCACAACAAAAACCCTTGAAATATGCTGTAACTGCATGACTGCACGCTGAGGGACCATAATGGCACCGGGAAAGGTCTTGATCAAAACCCTTGATTTGACAAACAGACCCGGTCTCAATATTCCTTTTGGGTTAGGAAATCTTGCCTCGATGGTCAGGGTACCTGTTTTGGGATCTACCTCTCTATCCGCAAAATCAACTTCGCCGGTCTCTGAATAAAGAGATCCATCCGCCATGATGAGTTGGATGTTTTTCTTTGCCGTCTCCAATTCTCCTGTTGTCATTTGTGTCAACCTGAGGTATTCCCTTTCACTGATCTGAAACCTTACCCGTACTGCACCGATGCTGGAAATGGTCGTCAAAACTGAAGTGGTACCAGACCTCGTGACGTAATCACCTACTCTAAAATTTGAGATTCCGACCAATCCATCAAATGGGGCATATACCCTCGTATAGCCATATTCCACTTTGGCATTTTCAAGCGATGCTTCAGCAGCCCTGACTTGGGCTAGGGATGCTTCATACTTTGCTTTGGCATTGTCGAGGTCCTGCTTGCTCAAGGCATTCATATCTGCAAGCGGCTTTACACGGCTTAGTTCACCCTCTGCACGTACCATCTCGGTTTGGGTGGCAGTCAGTTGACTTCTGACTTGATCAACCCTGTTTTTATATTGGATATCATCAATGATATAGAGCAAATCGCCCTTTTTCACAAAAGAACCTTCCTTGAAATTGACAGAAGTGACCCATCCTTCCACTCTTGCCCGGATATCTACATCTGATTCCCCAAATACCTGGGCAACATATTCCTCAAAAATCGGAACGTCTTTTTGAATGGCTTTCACCACATTGACTTTGACAGGAGGAAGGATAATTTCTTCTTTTTTGGTACATCCCATGACCAAGCCAATTGTCACAAAATACAGTGTCGGCTTTTGAAGGAATCGTAAATAGGTAGCGTTAAATCTCATAATCTTGAGGGAATGAAAGTCGGAGGACAGTTTTTTATTTGAAATTTAGAGGAGGAGGAATTGGTCTATATTTTAAAAGGGCATTGTCAAAAGGGAATATTTCTTTTTGGTTCATTTGAAAAAGAAAATCATAAGTTGTTTTGTCAAATTAATTCTATCCATAAAACTTTATACAAAATTCTAAAATTGTAGGGAGTAGGGGACATGCAATTTTTATCGTAATTTATTATTTGACCGAAAATAGAAATAAAAACCAAACATGACAATTATCAGGTTTGGGGTTATTAATAAATATATGAAATTCAATTTATCCTTACAAAATTTGGCAAGTATATCAATTGCCGAAAGGGGTTTAAGGCGTAAAATCAATATAAAATGAAAAAAATGAAGGGCCCGTTATTTATTTTTTTGATAAGTCTATTGGTATATTCTTGTGCTGAAAAAAAGTCTTTAGAGGAAAAATCCATCACCTTAAATCAAAAAGAAAAAGATTATATCAAGGCCATTCCGGGCGAAGACCAAGAACTTGATGCGGAGCTTATAAAGAAAGGTGAGGTGTTGGTGGCCTATTCAGATTGTTACGATTGCCACAAAGAGGTTAACCGTGCCAAAGGACCGGCTTTCAGGGATATTGCCAAGAGATATCCTGCCAATACAATTTATATTGAACATTTGGCCCGACAGGTGATCAGGGGAAGCAAAGGTTCTTGGGGATATCCTGTGATGAGTCCCCATCCCCAAGTAAAGAAAGAGGATGCGGAGGCCATGGTGACTTTTATCCTTTCTCTCAGGGGTCAGTGATTTTAATCTATTTTACTGCAAAGGACACCAAGGTTTAGCAATGGTCGCAAAGATTTTGCCCCCTAATTCCCCTGGAGGGGGACTAAGGTCAAACAAATAGGAATTTGTTTAGGGTTGTAGTGAAGTGTAATGCCGAACAACTCTCTGTCTGACAGTCCGCCGCGGCGGAGCGAAATATTGGTAGCCATGGGCAAGGTGATACATTGATTCACATACTTTCTCAAATCATTATGCACCGCAGCCCATGGTTAAATAGGAATGCCGTTATTTTTAATTTCGGTCACGGATTTAGTAAAGTAGGGGAATCTCCAATACCGAAATGGGAGGGGTGTTTTTTTTACCGCAAAGGACAGTAAGGTTTCGCAATGGTCGCGAAGATTTTGCCCCCTAATCCCCCTGGAGGGGGACTAATGTCAAACAAATAGGAATTTGGTTAGTGTTGTAGTGAAGTGTAATGCCGAATAACTCTCAGTCAGACAGTCCGCCGCGGCGGAGCGAAATATTAGCAGCCATGGGTAAGGTGCTAGATCTATCCTTATACTACCAAGAATCCCCATGCACCGCGGCCCATGGTTAAATAGGAATGCTGTTATTTTTATTTCGGTCAGGGATTTAGCAAAGTGGGAGAATCCTCATTACCGAAATGGTGAGGGTGTTTTTCTAATAAAATTGTTTAATTTATTCTTCATGTATTGTTCTCTGTCACTTTTTGTCTTGAAACAAAAAGTAACCAAAAAGTTCAAGCGCAATAATCCTTCCCCGCTCAGGGCCACCGCCGGCCCGGAATTGCGCTTCCTCCCCGCTGTTGTTCCATAATAGGAATTTTTCGAAAGAGGAAGATTACCCACGGCTAATGTTTGTGTCTCCACAAACATTATTTTCCTCCCCGGCTTGGCCTGAGGAAATGTATTTTAACCGCAATGGACGCCAAGGTTTCGCAATGGACGCAAGCAGTCTTGGGATTATAGTCCGCCGCGGCGGAGTGAAATATTTATAGCCATGGGTAAGGTGCTAGATCAATCTTAATACTATCAATAATCATCATGCACCGCAGCCCATGGTTAAATAGGAAGGCCGTTATTTTATTTCGGTCATGGATTTAGTAAAGTGGGAGAATCCTCATTACCGAAAAGGTTGGGAAAATTTTATCATTTCAACTCTTCAAACCTGATGATTAATTGATTTATGTTATTTCCTTGTGTCACTTTTTGTCTAACCACAAAAAGTAACCAAAAAAGTCAAGAAATTTTAATCCTATCCACACACATGGCAACCGCCGGCCCGGAAAAATTTCCTCCTCCCCACCAGTTTTCCAAAACAGGATTTTCCTTAAGTATTTGATTATCAAACTTGCCGTTCAAAAGATTTCTCCAAAAAAAGCCACATCGTGGCGAAATCTTCGTAGCCATGGGAAAGGTGCTAGGATTAACTTTCTACTATCACAAATCTCCCTGCACCGCAGCCCATGGTGAAATAGGAATTCTATTATTTTAATTTCGGTCACGGATTTAGTAAAGTAGGGGAATCTCCAATACCGAAATGGGAGGGGTAATCTAGTAAGGAACAGCAAGGATGGTGTAGATAGGAAGTAGCTCAAGGGTAACCCAAAGGCGGAGTATCCCTAACTCAGACACGGAGTATCCCTAACTCAGACACGGAGTATGAGTAGGGGAAGTATAGGGGAAGGTGGGCGGGACTATACCTTTGGGGTAGGGGAACATGCCCCAAAACCATGACATGATTCTACTTTGGAATATTACCCTTCTATCAATTTTTTGAAAAATACCCAGATCACGGTATTTTTATGTTCTTAGGGAATGGGTAAGTTTGGGAAATAGGAGAATGGCGATCGAGTATATGATTTGAGATCAATTTAGATAAAAATCCAATCAGATTTTATCAGCATTTGAATAAAGGAAACCAAGCTTATTTCTCCGATATAGTCAGATATGTCGGGAAAAACCTGATAAAAAAAATTAAATTATAGGGCAATTTAAAAAATGGCAGAACAATTTAAAAATTGTAGACTATGAGATATAAAATTCCAAACATATCAGCAAATCTTGATTTAAATGAAAATTTAAAAAACATAGATAAAATCATTGACAATCTTAATAAAAGAAGAGATGCAGGACTTGATAAGGATTTAGAAAATCGATTAAAAAAGCATTTGCTAATATCTTCAGTCTATAACTCCAATGCTATTGAAGGAAATAAATTGTCTCTAAGAGAAACTGAAATTATTCTAGATGGGATGGTCGTAAATGAAAGGCCCTTAAAAGACGAAATTGAAGCTCGATCCCTTTCAAATGCAACTGAATACCTGTACAAGCTCATAGATGGCAGAGAGCCACTGACCCAGAGAACACTTTTGGAACTTCATGATTTATTAATGAAGAATATACCCAATATTGATGGAGGTAAATTTAGGACAGAAGAAGTAAGTATTAAAAACTCTGATCATAAACCAATTTATTGGGCTGATGTTCAAGACGAAATTGATGAATTATTTAAATGGATGAACCGCAACATGCACAAATACAATCCAATAATAATGTGTTCAATTTTACACCATTGGTTGGCATGGATTCACCCGTTTAGTGATGGTAATGGGAGAGTATCAAGACTTTTTACAAATTTTTTTCTACTACAAAAAGGATTTCCTGAGATAGTTGTAAAAATTGCGGATCGTGATAGATATTACAATTCTTTAATCGATGCTGACAACGGAGATATTACTAATCTAGTCGAACTATTCTCTGATAAAATAAGACAAACGGTAAACGTATATGAAGAATTCCTAAATGAACATGAACGGCTTTTACAGTGGCATAAAAAATACAAACAAATTGGTTCAGAAGACTATTCAAAAGCCAAGGAAACCTTTTCTTACGAATATGAAGTTTGGAGAAATCAAATTAATGTTTTTAAAACCTTACTTTTTAAAAACGTAGATACACTTTCTGATGTTTTACCTAATATCACTTTTTATGCCAAAGAATACGATATACTCTCCTACAGTCAGTATTTAGACATAATGGAAGACAGAAAGGTGTCAAACACATGGTATATTGTAATTTCTATTCACAATAAGGAAAATGATAAAAGTATGGGGTTTGTATTTTATTTTGAAAGATTCAGACCAACAGGTAAAGCAAACATTGTAGAAATAAAATCGAAGAGACCTCCAAATATTAAACTTTTTGTGACTGCTAGGAAAGATCAAAACTCTATTCGGCTTGAGCGTAGTGTGGATTTAGTAAACATTGGAACACATGGAGATCAATTGTCATTTGGAGTGCATAATAGAAATTGGGACCCTAAACTAAAGGATAAAAATGGAAAGGCTTCAATTATCACAATTAAAGAGAACCCTAGCAAAATAATTAGAACATTTCTAGACCAAATACTATACAATTATTTTGATGTTGGAAAAAAACGCCCAATTACAGCAGCTACACGCAATCAGGGCGGGCGTACTTCTTAGAACAGGAAAGTGCAAAATTTAAAGTTAAGTACTTCTTTGGAAGTTCAGTGGAAAAAATCCCTGCCTGTGTATAGCTGAAAAACATTAGTCAGAATTTTAGAAATCACAAACATATAGAAATGACATCTATATTGACAGATAGTTTAAGAGAAGATTTTTTTATCAAACTTTACTTTGACACTAAAAACGGATTTTACAGCGCAGGAATAAAACGAGCATTTTTAGATTTTAGTCGAACGTTAGTAATTAAAAATGAGTATCGAGCTAAATTGAGACAAAGCGCAGAAAATTTCATATTTACTCAATTGACATCTGTAACTCAAAATCAATTTAATAACCAAAAAGATTTTGACAGTTTCCATAGACTAAGTTGTGAAAGACTTATAGACACTTGGGAAGAATTAAATTTCGGACAAGCTCAAAAATGGATAAATATGACATTAAAATATTGGTTGTTATTCGGTGACAAAAGAATTAAAGGAATTGAAAAAAATGCAAAATACTTTCACATTCCCATTGATAGCTATGTTCAAAAAGGATTGTTTAATGAAAAAAACCCTAAACCTTGGAGCAAAATAAAGACTTACGAAGTATATTTTGAATATCAACAGAAACACAGAGACAAGGAAACGGGAAATTATCCAATCATTGACGAATTTAATTTCTTTAATGTGTACGAACATGCTTTTCGGAAAATACCCTGATTATCGCATAGGGAAAAAAGAGATTTTAGGATTAGATTAGCAAATCAGAAAAATTAAGAGAATCCTTAGCTCAATAAATATCAAAAATTAATATAATGACTGTTTTTGGAAAAAGTATCAGAATTTATTTAAAAGATGGTACCGTGACAGGGATTAAATTTGGAGAAGTAGTTAATCAAACAATCCAATCTATATCTTGTCCTAGATCAAGAATTGGTGAATTGAGTAGTTATCCCGAATCAAAAAGGCCGGGTGTTTATTTTTTGTTTGGATTAGATGAGGAATCAGGAAATGCCAAATCATATATTGGTGAAGCTGAAAATGTTTTTGATAGACTACAACATCATATTGCAAATAAGGAATTTTGGAATGAAGTAATTTTTTTTGTCAGCAAAGATGAAAATTTAACAAAATCTCATGTCAAATATCTTGAAAGCAGACTGATTCAAATAGCATTAACCACTAAAAGATATAAGATTGATAATTATAATCAATCGCAATTATCCTCACTTCCTCTTGCTGATAGAGATGCCATGGAAGAGTTTTTAACCTATGTAAAGTTACTAATCGGTGTTTTAGGACATAAATTGTTAGAAGATATTACATTGCCATCTGCTCAATTGCCAATAAAAGACAATACTTCATCAAATATCCCAAAAACAGGAATTTCTAATGATCTTAATTCAGGTACTAGCCTCGAGCTGTTTTTAAATACATCGGGATATAAAGCAAGTGCATTTCAGACTGATGAGGGAATTGTTGTTTTAAAAGGATCAGAAGCTGCCAAAGAAAACACAAACAGTCTTGCAATTGGATATGTTGACCTTAAAGAAAAATTGATACAAAATGGGGTTTTAAAAATGGAAGGAGAAAAATATATCTTTCAGGAAAATACATTATTCAGTACTGCTTCTCCTGCAGCTGCAATTGTTGTTGGATATAATATTAACGGTCCGCAATTTTGGAAAAATATAAATGGGAAATCTCTAAAAGAAATTGAAAAAGAGAAAGTGAAGTCTTAGGATTTGAATTTTCATAAATAGATACTGATTTATGATCTTATTAAATCAGGAACGGGAAAAAATCAAAATATGGCTCAAGATAAAGTAGAAGTAGGTGTTCAAGTAAAATCTAAAAAGCGGGTAGCTGACCACGGAGAAGTTTTTACAAACGAACGTGAGGTTAATGCTATGCTTGACTTGGTAAAGCATGAAACAGAACGGATTGAATCAAAATTTTTGGAACCGGCCTGTGGAAATGGAAACTTTCTTGCCGAAGTTTTAAAAAGGAAATTAAAAGTAATTGATGAAAGATATTCCAAAAGTCAAATTGAATGGGAAAGAAATGCTTTGATTGCCGTCTGTTCGATTTATGGTGTAGAAATTCAGGAAGACAATGCTTTGGAATGTCAGGACAGGCTGTATCAGATTATTTACCAAAAGTATATGGGCATCTATGGGACCAACATTAAATCAGACTTTTTGAGAAGCATTCAATTTGTCCTCAATAGGAATATTTTGTGGGGGGATGCATTGGATTTTACTAATCCTATATCCAAGAAACCAATTGTTTTTTCAGATTGGAGTTTTGCAATTGGAGACTCAATAAAAAGAACAGATTATATTTTCAAATTCCTTGTAGAAAAAACGCATCAGTTTTCACTTTTCAATGATGAGGGAAATGTCGGTTCTATTGATGAACCTGTGAGAGATTTTCCGTTGGTACACTATCTTAAACTTGGGCAGAAATGATAAATGTAAATTACAATCCTGACGTTTTATCCTGTCTTGCAAATCTAAGCAACGACGAAGTATTTACGCCACCAGGTTTGGTTAATGACATTTTAGACTTGCTTCCCCTTGACCTGTGGAGCAACCAAAACGCTAAATTTTTAGACCCTGTTTCTAAAAGTGGTGTATTCTTAAGGGAAATGGCAAAGCGGTTAATGGAAGGATTAGAAACCCAAATACCCAATAAGCAGGACCGTATCAACCATATTTTTAGCAAGCAATTGTATGGAATTGCCATTACCGATTTAACCGCTCTACTTTCTCGCAGAAGTGTGTATTGTTCCAAAACTGCCAATGGTAAATACTCCATTTGTGAAACCTTTAATGATGAGCAGGGCAACATTCGTTACAAACGAATGAAACACACTTGGCAAAATGGAAAATGTAGCTATTGCGGAGCAAGCCAAGAAGTGTACGACCGAGAAGATGCCTTGGAAACATATGCTTACAACTTTATTCACACTGACACACCTTACAATATATTCAATATGAAATTTGATGTAATCGTTGGCAATCCTCCTTATCAATTAAGCGATGGAGGACACGGCAGAAGTGCTAAACCGCTTTATCATAAATTTATACAACAAGCAATAAAATTGAATCCTAAATACCTATCTATGATTGTACCTGATAGGTGGTTTGCGGGAGGTAAAGGATTAAATGAATTTAGGGATCAAATGCTTAATGATAAACGATTTAGGAAAATAGTAGATTATACATCTGCTTCAGATGCATTTCCTGGTGCTGATGTTCCTGGTGGGGTTTGTTATTTTCTTTGGGACAAATCATATAATGGTGAAACAGAAATTGAAATTAGAAATGGGTACCAAATTGATATCTCAATAAGATATTTAAACGAGTTTGATACTTTTATTCGATATTCAACTGCTGCTGACGTAATCAAAAAAGTACGAGCAAATTCAAAATCATTTATGAGTAACCATGTCTCTAGCAGAAAACCATTTGGTTTGGCAACAAACGAAAGACCTAAATCAAGAGGTGATTTGAAGCTAAAATATTATGGTGGTTATGGAAGATACCCAAGCAATTTAATAACAGTTGGAAGTGAATTGATTCCACTTTGGAAAGTTATAACTTCCAAAACATCTTATGACCATGCTGGTCAACCAGATAAAGAAGGAAAGCGGCGAGTATTTTCAACTTTAGAAATATTAAAGCCAAATGAAATTTGCACAGAAACTTACATTATTGTTGGCTCCTTCAGTTCCGAAAGAGAATGCCTAAACTTGTTAAGTTATTTAAAGACAAAATTTACAAGATTTCTAGTTTCTCAATTATCATTTTCACAGGATATTACCAAAGACAGATTTGCTTTTGTGCCATTGCAAGATTTTTCAGAATCTTGGACAGATGAAAAATTAAACCTTAAATATGGATTAACATTAGAGGAAATATCTTTTATTGACTCAATGATACGACCTATGGAACTATCTAAAAATTCAGAAGTAGATGAGTAAAAAAGAATTCTTCCCTCCAAGGCCGTCAACAAATCCGACCATTTATGCATACGAATTGGTGGGTGTGGATACGCACAAGGGTTTAATCAAAATTGGCTTCACCGATAGAAATGCACAAACACGTATTAATGAGCAATTAGGAACTGCTGCCATTCAATACCGGATTGTTTTTGAAGAGTCGGCAATGAAACGTGACGGAAGTTCATTCTCTGATCATGAAGTACATAAGGTTTTGAGAGGATGGAAAGTAGTAAACGCAAACGGAGAATGGTTTAAATGTACTTTAAATGATTTGCGGAGAGCGCTTCATCAAATCAAAACAGGTGAAAAGTCTGAAGAAAATCGTGTGCTTACTTTTGGAATGCGACCTGAACAAGAGGAAGCAGTAAATAAATCAATTGCCTATTTCAAGAGTTTCAAGAAAGAAAATAAAGACAGAACGCCCCACTTTTTATGGAACGCCAAAATGCGCTTTGGTAAAACCTTTGCCAGTTATCAATTGGCTCGAAAAATGGGGTGGTCAAAGATTTTAGTCCTCACCTTCAAGCCTGCTGTCCAAAGTGCATGGGACGAAGATTTATTGACTCATGTTGATTTTGAGGGTTGGCAGTTTATTGCCCGTAATGGCTTGTCATTTGAAGATGCCAATCACAAAAAACCAATTGTTTGTTTTGGTTCATTTCAAGATTATCTTGGAAAGAACACCAGTACGGGAGGAATAAAAACAAAAAATGAATGGGTGCATGCTACCCAATGGGATTGTGTGATATTTGATGAATACCATTATGGAGCTTGGAGGGAAAACGCCAAAGAACTTTTTGAAGCAGAAGGCAAAAAGGAATTGGAATTTGGGGAAGGCGAAGGAATAGATTTCTTCGATGAAGAAGCAATGCCCATCACCACCAATCATTATTTGTATCTGTCTGGAACACCCTTTAGGGCAATTGCTTCGGGAGAATTTATTGAAGAGCAGATTTTCAACTGGACTTATTCTGACGAACAAAAGGCTAAGGAAAATTGGGATGGACCAAACAATCCTTATGCTTCTTTGCCCAGAATGGTGATGATGACTTATCAGCTTCCTGATTCCATCAGAAAAATAGCAATGCAAGGGGAATTTGATGGGTTTGATTTAAACATCTTTTTTGCAGCTGAGGGTGAAGGCCGTACAGCAAGATTTAAATATGAAAATGAAGTTCAAAAATGGCTTGACCTAATTCGGGGTGCATTTAGCGAAACAACAGTTGATAATTTGAAACTAGGAGCTAAGAAACCTCCTTTGCCATTTTCTCATGCTCCTTTGCTCAATGTTCTCAATCATACCTTTTGGTTTTTGCCTACAGTTGCTTCCTGCAATGCAATGGATAATTTGCTCAAACAGCGGCAAAACAAATTTTACCATGACTATACTGTAGTTGTTGCAGCAGGACCAAAAGCTGGAATTGGTGTTCATGCTTTGCCTCCAGTTCAGGATGCAATGACTGATAATCCCTTGGAATCTAAGACTATTACACTTTCATGTGGAAAGCTTACTACGGGTATTTCGGTCAAACCCTGGACAGGCATTTTTATGCTGCGTAATTCTTCCAGTCCTGAAACCTATTTTCAAGCTGCTTTTAGGGTTCAGACTCCATGGGTTATTAAAAATCCGGATAGTAAATCCCCAAACAAAGAGGAAATTCTTAAAGAAGAATGTTATGTTTTTGATTTTGCGCCAGACCGGGCACTAAGGCAAATCGCTGATTACAGTTGTCGACTGAATGTAAATGAATCTAATCCTGAAGCAAAAGTTGCGGAGTTTATAAACTTCCTTCCTGTGTTGGCTTATGACGGAAGTTCAATGAAACAAGTAGATGCCGCAGGAATTTTGGATATGGCCATGAGTGGTACTACAGCTACGCTATTAGCAAGACGTTGGGAAAGTGCTTTGCTAGTCAATGTAGATAATAATACACTAGCAAGACTCATGGCTAATAAAGAGGCTATGGAGGCATTGATGAATATCGAGGGATTTAGAAACCTAAATCAGGAAATAGAAACCATCATCAACAAATCTGATGCTGTAAAAAAGGCAAAGAAAGAAGCCAATGATAAAGAACTTACTAAAAAACAAAAACAGGATTTAACAGATCAAGAAAAAGAATATAAAAATTTAAGAAAGCAAATTCAGGAAAAACTGATCAAGTTTGCGACAAGGATTCCTGTTTTTATGTATCTGACAGATTATCGGGAAAGAAGCCTTAGAGATGTTATCACTCAATTAGAGCCTGGTCTTTTTAAGAAAGTGACAGGCTTGACAGTTAAAGACTTTGAGTTATTGGTAAGTCTTGGAGTTTTTAATTCTGCCCTGATGAATGATGCTGTATACAAATTCAAGCGGTATGAGGATGCAAGTTTAGAGTATGTTGGGGTCAATAAGCATGAAAATGAGAATGTTGGTCTTTTTGATACAGTTATTTCCAGACAGGATTTTGAGGATAGTTTTGTAAATCAACCGTAATTCCTATTTCTTTTGTCAAGAATCATTTATTGAAGTCTTAAATTTTTGTACTAAGGTTTCTATCTAATAAATTTTCATATGCTATGATAAATATGATCCAAACTGAAAAAGACATTGTATACAAGCTCGCAGAAGTATTGACTAATAGGGTAGTAAAAAAATGTATTAGAGGATTGCAGAAATTGGATATAACAACCTCAAATGATCAAAGACTAAAATCAACTTGGGATGAAATTTGTGTTCAAATTCAAAGTCAACATTCTTTTTTTTGGGATAGTTATGTAGATATAATTTTAAATTATGTTGCAATGGAGGTAAACAGACTAGAATATTATGAGCAATTAGCAATTTATTTCCAAACAGATGAGGCAATGGGTATTGAAATTGAAAAAAATTGTTTACCGAAATTGAATAGAGTTGAAGTCATTGATTATATCACTAGAAAAGTTTATTGGAGTGGTAGCAACTGGTCAAATAAAGGAATTAGAGATTATTTGAAGGATTAGACTGGTTACCAAATTATGCTTTTTTAAACGAATCTAATTTTTGAAATTATTCTTTATGACTGTCAAGCATTTAAAAAGTATCTAGTTAAGATTGGGTGCTAAAATTAGATCAGGAAGTTAATTTTTTAAATATTAGTCTTTTTAAGTATCAAATTGGAAAACATCTCCCAAACTAAAAAAATGGCAAAGTTTTTAAATACAGATTTGATTAATGAGTGGATTCCTAAGCTGATTTCTGAGGCGGAAAGTGAACTTATTATAATTGTCCCTTATATAAAGACATCTGACAGGATATTTAAATATCTATGGGAAGCTAATAAAAGAGGTATAGCAATTACCCTTATTTATCGAGAGAACAAACTTTCTCAAACTGAAAAGGACAAACTTTATTCTCTGGACAACTTAAATCTAATGCACCATCCAAATGTGCATGCAAAATGCTATTATAGTGAGAATTACTTGTTGATCACCTCCATGAATCTTTATGAATATTCGGAAAAGAACAACCGTGAAATGGGTGTTTTATTGCATAAAGTCAACTTATCTTCCTCCAATTTTATGTCAAATGAGGATTCAGATGATATTTTTCAGGATGCGATTGCAGAAATAAAGACAATTATTAATTCTTCGCAATTTGAAAAAGAAAACAAAGAAACAAAAGAAGGTGGTTTTGAAATTGATTTAATCAAATCGAACAAGGATAGGGTAGAAGAGTACTGTAAATATTTGAATAAAATCTTTGTTCACAAAAGATTTGAAGCAGACGGTGAGGGACACAATTGGTGGCCGATATGTAAAAATTACTTTGACAGGATTGATGTTATTGTTGAGCACAGATATATACTTAGAATTAATTATCCTGAAGATAGATTAAAACAGATTTTTGACCGTTTCAAACCTCATTATAATGAATATAAATTTCGAGGTTTTAAGTTTTATTGGAATTACCATACCTCTACAATTACCTTATATCGGGATGGTAGAATTTATGGATGGGATGGAATTTCAGAAGAGGAGGATACCAAGAAAATGAAAAATGGTCTTGACGAATTGATTACATTTTTAAGGCAGTTTATTTAGGTTTTTAATTTCAGAATTATTCAAGAGATCCTTCACTTGTACCTTATTCAGGATGACGTGAAACCTTTTACCTTTCATCTCATTTTTGACTCTGAACCAAAGTAAACCCCGACCAAAAAAAAGGATGTAAGGCCAAATTCCCTACATCCCTTTTTGTAAATGGATATTCAAACCTGATCTCTGCTTACACCAAAAAATCAGGGTTTTTGTATTTTGGTTTGGGGTATTTGTAGAATCCCTCTCCGGATTTTTCACCGAGTTTTCCTGCGTCGACGTAGGTTTTCAGCAGGGCGGCAAAGGCTTGGGAAGCTTTGTCAGGCTGGTTTTTGGTGACATGCCAAGCGGTCTCCAAACCGATGGTATCCAAGATTCCAAAGGGACCTTTGGGCATGTTGAAGTTGACCATCCAAGACTTGTCAATGTCCTCAATCGAGGCGATGTCGTTTACCAAAAGCTTTCCTGCGGCGCCAATAAATGACATCAGCATGGTATTGAAGATATAACCGTTGTTTTCTTTTTTGACCAAAACAGGAACCTGTTCCAATGACCTGCCAAAGTCCATCAATAAGGGAATCAGTGCGGGGTCTGTACCCGGATGAGGCATGATGTCGACCACTTTTGCCGTAAATACATCATGGAAATGCAGGGCACAAAACCTGGAAGGACGGCCTGAAACTTCCGCAAACATGGAAGGCAGCAGGTAGGAGGTATTGGTGGTAAAAATGGTTTTTTCAGGAGCTATTTCTCCAAAGAGTTTCCACACTTCCGTTTTGACACTTACCTCTTCCAACACACTTTCATTGATAATATCTGCCTCATGGACAGCGACTTTTGGATCTTTGGTGAAAGTGATTTTTTCGATGGCCATCAAACCTGATTCGGATTCCAAGCCACTTGCTTTGGCAAGCTTGGTGACTATCGTTTCCATCACTTCTTTTGCGCTTTTCAGGGATTTGAGATTGATGTCATAAAGGGAAACCTCATATCCTGACAGGGCTGCCTGAAGGGCAACACGGGTTCCCAATGTACCTGCACCTAGAACACAAACTTTTTTGATTTTCATAGTTTATATTTTATTATTTTGGATACCAGTCAATGCTTTCTTTCCACAGGCTTCCACCACATGGATCAGGGCGGAAAACCTTGGGTCTTGGGCAAAACCCATTGTAAATCTTTTATATATCTGTTGTGCAATTACAGCAACCTTGAACAAACCATAGGTATAATAAAAAATCATATTTTCCAAATTGAGCGGACTTTTAGAGGCATAAAAGGCAATGGCTTCAGCCCTGGTAAAATTGCCTTCCATGTAGCTGAGGTTAAACATTTTGAGGATATCCGGGTCACCTGCTTCTGCCCAATAGGCCAATGAGGTTCCAAAATCCATCAAAGGATCTCCGACCGTCGCCATTTCCCAATCCAAGACGGCTTTTATGCTAGGATCATGGGGACCTGCCAATACCAGGTTGTCATATTTGTAGTCGTTGTGGATGAACCCGATGTTCTCGTTTTTTGGGAGGTTTGATTTGAGCCAGTCGATGACCGCTTCCAATGCTTTCAGTTCATTGGTCTTGGCATTGAAATACCGCTCAGACCAACCAATAACCTGCCTTTCCACATAGCCTTCCGGTTTCCCCAATTGGGACAAACCTGATTTCTCCAACTCCAGGTGATGGAGCTCCAATAATCCATCTATGGTGTTTTTGGACAGTTTTTGGAAATAGTCCTTTCCGAGCGTCATGCCCTCCGGGATTTTATTTCTGAGGATCAGGCCTTCTACTTTTTCCATGATAAAAAAAGGAACGCCGATGACCGTTTCGTCCTCACAGCATAAAATGGGTTTTGGGATTTTGTCATATCCGGCTTTCTCCAGCGCCTCCAAAATCCGGAATTCCCGGACCATGTCATGGGCTTTGCTGATTTTCATACCCAAAGGCGGCCTTCTCAAGACATATTGCCCATCGGGGGAATTGATCAAGAAAGTAAGGTTGGAATACCCGCCCTTGAATTGAGAGATCACCGTGCTTTGGGGATCGAGATTCAGTGTTGCTTCCAAAAATGGAAAGAGGTTTTCGAGACCTTGAGGTTCCTTGTTCATTCTTGGGAATAGTTTTTTAGGATTCTTTTGGCCAAAACTGATTTATGTACCTCATCAGGACCGTCGTAAATCCTTGCCCCGCGCTCATGTCGGTACCAAAATGAGAGCAGGGTGTCATCGGTTATTCCCAATGCCCCATGTACCTGAATGGCTTTGTCCAAGGTGGTCATCAGGACATCAGAGACAAAAAACTTAATGGTAGAAATATCTTCTTTGGCGGCTTTTGCTCCTTCCTGCTCGATCTTGTGCGCAGTCATCATCACCATCAATCGGGAGGCTTTGATGCTGGCAGCGGCCTCGGCAATCCAATTTTGGATGGTTTGTTGAGAGGCGAGGGGTTTGCCGGGATCCAATTGTCTGGACAAGGCCCGCCTGCACATCATTTCCAAAGCCCGCTCACAGATTCCAATCCAACGCATGCAGTGGTGGATTCTGCCCGGTCCCAATCTTTCCTGTGCCAAGGCAAATCCTTGTCCTTCTTCCCCAATCAGGTTGGAAACCGGAACCCTGCAATTGGTAAACATCACTTCTCCATGAGATAGGTAATCTTCCCCTACATCACCCATGATGGGGATATTTCGGAGCAATTTGTAGCCGGGATTATCCAAAGGAACCAATATCATGCTTGCCCTCAGGTAAGGATTGGGGTTAGTCGGATCTGTCAAAGCCATGACGATGGTAAAATCCGCCCCATCTGCAGCCGTGGTAAACCACTTGTGGCCGTTGATGACATATTCATTTCCTTCTTTGACTGCAGTAGTCGAAAGGTGAACAGGATTGCTGCCGGGATTATTGGGTTCGGTCATGGCGAAGCAACTCCGGATTTCACCCCTTTGAAGCGGCGCAAGGAATTTTTCCTTTAGTGCTTTGCTGGCAAAGCGGTGCATCAGTTCCATATTCCCGATATCGGGTGCGTTGCAATTGAAGATGTAATGTCCAATCGGGCTTTTTCCCAACACCTCAGAAATACTCGCAAATTCCGTCAGGTCCAAGCCCAAACCTCCGTCTTCTTTGGAAAGGTGGGGAGCGAAGAGCCCTTCCTTTTTTGCCAGTTCCCTCAAGGATTTCAACTTCGGCAAAACTGCCTTGAAAGAACCATAAACAGCTTCCTGTTCCAAAGGATGAACATGGTTTTTGATAAAATTCTCGTACCGAGATACCAAGTCCTGTACCTCTTTCGAGGCAAATATTTTATTGAATTCCATAAGGTCGATAGTTAAATGGTAAATCCCCCGTCGGCTGTCAAGGTAGCGCCGGTGGTGTAGGAAGAGGCTTTTGAAGCCAAAAAGAGCGCCATGGCACCGATTTCCTCGCTTGTTCCCACCCGTTTGATGGGGAGGGCTTTCATCATGTGCTCCATGATTTTATCATTGCTCCAAAGTGCTTCTGAAAATTTGGTTTGGATCAATCCCGGGCAGATGGTGTTGACCCGGATTTTATGGTCGCCCCATTCTTTGGCATATACTTTTGAAAGGGAAATCAAGGCTGCCTTGCTGACGCTATAGATTCCCAAGCCCTGTTCAGGCGAGATCCCGCCGATGGAACTGATATTGATCACAGATGCTCCTGAGGAGGCCCTCAAATAGGGGAAACATAAATTCATCAGGTGAAAAGGGGCTTTGACATTGACATCCATGATCTTGTCAAAAGCCTCGGGAGTTGTATTATGAACCGGTCCAAAAACAGGGTTTACTGCAGCATTGTTGACCAAAATATCAATTTGTCCATATTTTTCGATGGTCTGTTTGACCAGGTTGTCCATTTCCTCCATTCGGCCGACATTACAGGCAATGGCAGCAACTTCATAGCCTTTTTCCCTGAGTTGGGTGGCCATTTCATCCAATGCTTCCTGCTTTCGGCTGCTGATTACGACTTTGGCTCCTGCAGCTGCAAAAATCTCTGCGATCCCGAAACCTATACCTTTGCTTGCACCGGTGATGATGGCCACTTTGTTTGCCAATGAAAATAATGCAGATAAATCCATAATTGTTATTTGGGTTTTTAGATAGGCTACAAGATAAAAATTAAAGCATTTAATGGCTATTCGGATTAGAAAAATATTATGCATACCGAGTATTTTTTATAACTTCATTTTTGAAAACAGAAAATAAATCCATCTCAACAGAATCATGAAACAAGTAATTTTTCACCAAACAGGCTTTCCTTCAGAAGTGTTACAACTTGAAGAAGCCCCTATGCCACAGCCAAAACCGCATGAAGTCAGGATCAAAGTCACCGCAAGGAATATCAACCCATCGGACATCATGTTTGTACGTGGGATGTATGGCATTACGCCGAAACTACCCAGTAGTGCCGGATTTGAAGCAGCCGGGGTCGTAGATGCATCCGATGAAAGCAACTCCATACCCGTGGGTACCAGGGTGATTTTTACCGCGATCGGAACCTGGAAAGAATATGTTTGCATTCCTGCCGCATTGGTCATCCCTACACCGCAGGGAATGACAGATGAGGTAGCCTGTCAGGCATTTGTCAATCCATTGACTGCATTTGGAATGATCGAAACAAGCGGATTGAAAGAAGGAGATTGGCTTTTGATCACTGCTGGAGCTTCTGCCTTTGGCAAATTGGCCATCCAAATGGCGCACCAAAAAGGCATCAAAGTAGCCTGCACTGTACGTAGGGACGACCAAAAGGAACTGCTACAATCCATCGGCGCAGACCTTGTCATCAATACCGAAAAGGAAAAACTTCAAAAGGTAATTGCTGAACAAACCGGAGAAGGTGTCTCTGTTGTATTTGACGCAGTAGGAGGGGTTCTCGGTGCCAAAGCCATCGCAAGCCTAAGAACAGGCGGAAAAATGATGGTTTTTGGATTGTTGAGTCTGGAAAATATCCCTTTGAATTCCGGCTTGTTGATCTTCAAAAATCTGAAAGTTGAAGGTTTTTGGTTGACCACCTATATGGAAAGTCTGAGTCCTGAAGAAAGAAAAACGGTATTCAAGACTGTGTTTACCTATCTTCTTTCCAATAAAGTAAAGGTAGATGTGCAGGATTCCTTTCCTTTGGTGCAATTCAAAGAAGCCCTTGAAGCCTACGAAAAAGGTGGGAGAAATGGGAAAGTATTGTTGGTTTCCAAATAATAAATAGGAGAGAATTCTCTCCTTTGGGCTTTTTACTGATGAGGTATTTGTCGGAGCCGTCACTTTGAGTCACTAACATTTTTAGAAATGTTCAGAAAAGAAATGACGGTTGGTCTTGCGTCATCTTGAATCCGAGGTACAGCCTGTCCCGATTTTTCGGGAAGGATGAAAGATCTCTGAATAAGGAGACACTTCACTACTTTCAGTGTGACGACCCGGAAATTCACGTCATCCTGAGTGGTCAACATTCGAAAATGTTCAGAAAGTGGGAACGACGAAAAGGTTTAATTAAATGGGCCTCGTCCACGATAGCGATCGGGATCGGCCACCGCGGATGTTCTTGGGAAAGGGGCATGAGGGGAAAAGCGGCACCGCCGCTTTTCCCCTCATGCCTTCTAATATAACCAAACACTAGTTCCCCGAGCTTGCCGAGGGGCCATTTAAGTCTATGTCATTGGTGAAGAAGTACTGCCTGTCCCGTTTTCTTCGGGAACTGAAGGATCTCATTTACTTTAGGTTAGACCCTTCGCTTCACTACCAATGACAGAATTTGTTTCATTCGAGGATGTTCAACCCCTTTGGGGTTGGACTGAATTTCACAATCGCGCTGAATCCCCGGTCCGCGATAGCTATCGGGAGCAACCCGGGGCTATTAATGGTTCAACCCCCGTTGGGTGTTTTTAGTACTAATCTTAACTTTTCTGAATATTTCTTATTATGTTAAAAACTCAGGGTGTTGGCCTCAAAATCTGCTATCGGCAACCGCAGCCAGCGTCATCTTGAATCCGAGGTACGATTCCGACAGCTGTACGGGAGAAAGATTTCGTTTCTTTAGACTTTTCGCTACACTACTTATGACAGAAATGGAATTTTCCCCTTCGACAAGCTCAGGGACCGGAGATTCGGTGTTTAGAGGGGCATGAGGGGAAAAGCGGCACCGCCGCTTTTCCCCTCATGCCCCTTAATTTAACCAAACACTAGTTCCCCGAGCTTGCCGAGGGGGTCATTTAAGTTGATGTCATTTGTAATTCAATAGGAATGTAGCTTTAGCCCATTCACAAGTAAATGCCGAAAAAAAAAACTCGGCTTAAGCTAAAACTATGAGATTGGAATTATGGAGGTGGAAAGGATTTGGTTAAAGCCGGGGAACTCGGTGGTTTTATTTCCCCTCCAGCTAAAGCAGGAGGAAATTTAATCGAAAAAAAAAGAATAACCCCATTCACTAAAACAAACTTCCCTGTACCGGTTGTACTTTTTGAGCCTGAAAGGTTCCTTTGAGCATGTCTTGGAGCAATCGGTTGAAAGAGGGTTTCCAGGTTTCCAGGTTGATTTTGGCATCTTTTCCTTCATATCCAACAGGACCCAACAGCCTTTCATATCCTACCAACATGGCCCAAATCGTATAGAAAGTGGCTTCAGCCTGTAATTCAGGTCTGATGCTGCCGTCTTTTATTCCTTGGACCACCATTTGGGTTCCTATCTTTCCGCAGTCATGGTGTACCTCCAAAAGCTTTTTAAAATGATCGCTTTCCAATACCAATGGATCTATTGTTGATCTAAGACTTTCATCATTATACTGCTGCACCAGACCCATAAAGTTCAGGATGGCTTCATAGTACATCCTGTTGCTTTTGGCAAACTTGAAGTAGTTATTGGAAAGTTCGGTCAGCATGTCAAGCCCGTTTCTGCCTTTGATTTTGATGACATCACGGAATACATCCTTCAATTCATCGAAGGCTTTTTTGGTCACTGCCATGTACAGGTCTTCTTTGTTTTTATAATAAAAATAGGTGAGTCCTTTGCTTATTTTGGAAGCTTTGGCCACATCTTCCATTTTGGTGGACTGATATCCCTTTTCTGTAAAAAGCTTGATTGAAGCCTCTAAAATCAATTTTTCTTTCTGTTGTCTTTCCTGAGCTCCCATACTTTAAATCTTTCGAATTCTGTTCAAATATATTAAACAAGAGTCAGAAAGTCATTGGAAATTTATCAACAAAAAAGCAAAGGACTAATTGTCAATGCATTTGAAAAAAATCTGCCACTGTTCGTTATTAAAAATAACACTGATTTCAGTGACTAAGGTGTGCAGGCATTCCCTGAAATATTCGCTGTAAAAATTTTTTATGCCCAAATAAGATCCTATAAATCTTTCCCTCAAATCATCCATTTCTTTGTCCAATTCTGATTCAGTAAGGATGCCTTGCTCAAACATTTGGATGAATCCCTGTCTTTCGGCTTCACTTTCTTCCAGCAAAACCTCGATTTCAGCGATATAAGACAAACCCACCGAGTACCTACAAACGGCAAAAGTATTGCTTGCCTCATTGATTTTGATCTTTTGGAGAATTCCGGGATTCAATGAATTGGCACAATTGAACAACCTGAGGTTTTCCCCTTCAGGATTTTCAAGATCGGCCATCCTGATCCCATATACCCCATCCATTCCTTCATTTTCAAGGGAAAAAGCCTGTGTCTTGGTACCACCCTGAATGGAGAAGACAAAGAATCCTTCATGGATCTTGTCCACAACCCTGTCAATGTCTGCTGTAATGGCTTCAGGAATTTGGGGGTCTTCTTTGATGCAGGAAGATAAAATGCCTGAAAAGAGAAGTAGGAAAAGCAATAAAAAATGAGGCGAAATCCGCATAATTGAATCGTCTTTGTCTTTCAAAGGTATAAAAAAAAGCCTAAAAAACACCGGATTGAGGAAGTCGCTGTTTATGGTAATAGTTATATAGTTGAAAAATTTAAAATAAGAAAGCTTAAAAAATTTACCCGTTGGATTGAAGTTCCGTGAAGGACTCTCAAATCACCGGAATAATTTTTTAAAAAATGTTGGTCGATGGCGTTTCGTTTTGGAATAGCTATAAACTGCCTTGAATCATTTTCAGAATGCTTAAAATTAGGTGATAGTCCTGTCAAGTAATTCCTTGTTTGCATTCTTTTTTTAGTAAAAATCAATTCCTTGAAATAAAATAAAATGAATTTTTACCATCTTAAGGTAGGTTAGGATGTCAAGGTATCCCTGTTTTTATGGATGCCATTGTTCTAGCGCTTGAGGAAGGGGATCATTGAGAAGAAAATAACGCGCTGTATTTGGTTGTGACAAGGCTTTCTTTTTCCAAAAACCCCTATGAATTCCTGTATTTGATTTGCATGTCGCCTTTCAAAAATTGGTGAATTTAGCCATTTTCTAACAAATAAAACAAGCATGAGCCAATATGCACTGATTACAGGAGCAAGAAAAGGATTGGGAAAAGCCTTTGCCATAGAACTGTCCAAAAGAAAAATCAATACCATACTCGTAAGCCGTCCGAACGACGGTTTGCAGAACCTTTGCGAAGAATTAAAAGAAAAATACCAAGTTGACTGCAGGTATTTCGAAACAGATTTATCAGTATATAATAATTTGATTGATTTGGCGGATTGGGTTAACCTCCATTTTGATATCATCATTTTGATCAATAATGTTGGAACCGGCGGTACCATCAGGATGACTGATGCTTCCATTGAATATATTGATAAGATTCTAAAACTGAATATTGTAACTACCTCGGTGCTCACCCATCAACTTTTGCCAAACCTGCTGAGACAGCCTAAAGGGTATATTTTGAATGTTTCAAGCTTGGCAGCCCATCTTCCCATTGGTTTTAAAACCGTCTATCCTGCCTCAAAATCATTTATCTCTTCCTTTTCAAGAGGGCTTAACCAAGAATTGAAAGGCTCAAATGTGTCTGTGAGTGTGGTCAGTCCCGGGCCAATCAGGACAAATGGCGATGTCGTTAAAAGAATCAGCAAAGGATACTTTGGCAAATTTATGATCCTCGAACCGGAGGAGATTGCAAAGAAATGTATCCGTCAACTTTTTGAAAGGAAAGCTGAAATCATCGTAAACCCGATGGTTTGGCTCCTTATTAAGTTTTTGCCTACATGGATCACAACCCCTTTGATGAGCAGAATAGCGAAGAAAGAATTAGGCTAAAATAGGGATTTAACATCCCTATTTATATTGGATTCTCAAGGTAAAAAATGAATTCAAGAACCTTAAATTCAATTACTTGAAGGTATTTTTTTAATTATTTTGAATGGTTAAATTCGGATCATACCCAATTTAAATCCCAACACTTATGGTAATTTCATTTCAAAAAAAACTGCAATCTAAACGCCTCCTCTTTTTAGGCGTTTTCCTTTTCTTTCTAGGATTGTTGGTTGGTTTATTGATACCGGTAATGGCCAATCCGAGGATGGGTTTATCCTCCCATTTGGAAGGAGTTTTGAACGGGCTATTTTTATTGGCTTTAGGTCTAATCTGGGAAAGGTTGGAACTTTCTCAAAAATGGCTCAACGCAACGTTTTGGCTAACAGTCTATGGGTCATTTGCCAACTTTCTTGCGGTATTGATAGCAGCTGCTACAGGTGCAGGGAAAATGATGCCTTTGGCAGGAGGGCAAGAGGGTTCAGGTGTTGTTGAAGCCCTCGTGTCCTTTTTGTTGATTTCCCTTTCCCTTGCCATGTTGACCGCATGCTTTTTGGTATTGATTGGATTATATAATCACTTAAAATCAAAATGATGAATAAAAAAATTTCCATCACTTTCCACAAATAAACAATGGGAAAGTGATGGAAACCAATTGTAATAAGCTTGGATTTAAAGCTTGACAGAAATGATGTAATATTGTTTTTTGCCTTTTTGAACCAAAAGGTATTTTCCCTGCAAAAGTGAAAATGAAAGACCTTGGTTCGGGTCTGATATTTTCTCTTTGTTGATAGAAACGCCACCACCTTGGATCATTTTTCTTGCCTCGCCTTTTGAAGGAAAGATAAGTCCATTGGTTTTTTCTGATAGCAAGTCAACCACATTGGCAGCCGACTCATACTCAGATTTGGAAATCTCAGCCTGAGGTACGCCATCAAATACCTGCAGGAAAGTCCTTTCATCCAATGAAGCCAAATCCTCTGTGGATGATTTTCCAAAAAGAATGTCAGAAGCTTTGACAGCCATGTTGTATTCATTTTCACCATGCACCATGATGGTAACCTGCTTGGCGATTTCTTTTTGAAGCAATCTCAAATGAGGTGCTTCTGCCTGTTCTTTTTCAAGGCTTTCAATAGTAGCTCTATCTAATACAGTGAAGATCCTGATGTACTTGGAAGCATCCTCATCAGACACATTCAGCCAAAACTGGTAAAACGCATAGGGTGAGGTCTTCTCAGGATCGAGCCAAACAGAACCGCTTTCAGTCTTTCCAAACTTGGTTCCGTCAGCTTTGGTGATCAAAGGAACCGTCAAGGCATAGGCACTTCCACCTTCCATTTTGCGGATCAATTCTGTCCCGGTGACGATATTTCCCCATTGGTCAGAACCTCCGAGTTGGATGGCTACATGGTTGTTTTTCCACAAATGATAGAAATCGTAACCTTGGATCAGTTGGTACGAAAACTCTGTAAATGACAGGCCATTTCCGTCTTCCAACCTTCTTTTTACCGAATCCTTGGCCATCATGTAGTTGACGGTCATGTATTTGCCAACATCCCGGATAAACTCCAAAAACGAAAATTGGGACATCCAATCGTAATTATTCACCAGTTCGGCCTTATTCGAAGTTCCTTCTCTGAAGTCCAAAAAATGGGACAATTGCTTCTGAAGGCATGACACGTTATGGTCCAATGTGGCTTTGTCCAAAAGGTTTCTTTCTGCTGATTTGAAACTCGGATCACCGATCATTCCTGTAGCGCCACCCACGAGGGCATAAGGTTTGTGGCCTGCCCTTTGGAAGTGGAGCAAAGTCATCACCCCGACGAGGTGACCAATATGCAGTGAATCAGCTGTGGGGTCGAATCCAAGGTAGGCAGATGCCATTCCTTTCTTCAGGTATTCTTCGATTTCCGGGGTCATATCCTGAAGCATTCCTCTCCAGCGCAGCTCTTCAATAAAGTTATTCATGGGAAACTCTGATTTTTTGAAGGTGCAAATATAGTTTTTTGAATTCCTGATAAGGAATAAATCATGGATTTCTTGATCAAGCTTGGTTCAAAAAAATGAATTGCCAAGATAGGATAAATACATAAACCGATTCTGATTCAGTTTACCATGCTATCCCATAATCTTCCCCGTGGTTGCTTGACCCTCCCCAAAATGTCCCGTGCTTCCAATCGAACCAAATGGCATTGAGTGGCCCTGAAGTCCTTTCCAGCATATTTGGCTTATAGCCTCTATTTTGCAAGTCTTTTCTTACCCAAGCAGGAACCTGACTGTTGAGCGTGATGGCACCAGGTTTGGATTCATGCGCGCCAAAGGAAGATTGGATCTGGTAATTATGGATATTGGCGGCCTCTGCAGCTTCCTGTACGGTCATTCCAAATTCGACGATATTCAAAAATAACTGAAGCAGGTCTTGGTCTTGTGTATCGCCGCCCTGCACTGCAAATGAAAGGAAGGGTTTGCCATCCTTCAAAGCCATACTTGGCGTCAGGGTAACCCTTGGTCTTTTTCCCGGTTCAAGGACATTGAAGGGATTGAGTTTTTCATCCAAAACGAAGCTCTGCATCCTCTGACTCATTCCCACGCCTGTGTTTCCTGCGATTGTAGCTGGGACCCATCCGCCTGAAGGGGTAATCGATACCACCCAACCTTCTTCGTCCGCTGCTTGGATGGAAGTGGTTCCGGCGAGAAAATGGTCCAGAAAAGGATCGTCTTCACCTTGGATGGGCAGCTCAGGCCTGTCATATACCAAGGCTTCTTTTCTGTTTGTCAAGAGATGTTTAAAAGGATTGGTTTCTCCCTGAAAAGGGTAGGGGTCACCAGGACCGATTTCGGGATCGTTTTTTTCCTTGATCAGTTTTGCCCGCTCTTTCGCATATTCTTTGGACAGCAAACCTTTCATCGGGCTTTTGGGTCCAAAGTCAGGGTCACCGTAATAGAAATCCCTGTCAGAAAATGCTAGACTCATGCTTTGGTAAACCGTATTGATGTAATTGGCGGAATTATACCCCATTGACTTGAGGTCAAAGTTTTCCAGGATATTCAGACTTTGGAGCAATGCCGGGCCTTGGGTCCATTCCTGAAGTTTGTAGACATCTATTCCTTTGTAATTGACTTTCAGCGGTTCCTCAATTTTCACTTTCCATTTTGCAAAATCCTCCATGGTGAAAAGACCTCCTTGCTCTCTAGCACCCCTTACAATTTCCGCTGCAATATCCCCTTTGTAAAATCGCTCATAAGCGGCATAGATGGCTTCTTTCCTCGATTTTCCGGTAGCAAGCGCGGCCTTTTCAGTATCCACCAATTTCTTCAAAGTCTGATAAAGGTCTTCCTGCACAAAAATTTCCCCCGGATAGGGTGCTTCTCTTTCTTCTCCCAAATGTGGCAAAAACACTTTTTTGGAATATGGCCATTCTTTGATTTTGTCTTTATTGTTTTCAATCATATTGGCAGTTTGTGCTTCTATCGGATAACCCTTGGCCATTTCCATAGCAGGAGCGAGTACCTGTTCCAAACTCATCGTGCCATATTCGGCCAACATGGTCATCAATCCACCGGGAGTTCCGGGAGTAGTAGCTGCCAAGGGACCGAACTCAGGTGGATAGGCCATTCCCTTTTCTTTGAAAAACTCCACTGTAGCACCCGTCGGGGCAATTCCCATGGCATTGATGGCAATGACTTTCCCTGTTTTTGGATTGTAAATCAAAGCCTGCGTCTCACCACCCCAACTCAACACATCCCACATGGTACAGACAGCAGCAAGCATGGCACAGGAAGCATCCACAGCATTTCCACCTTGGTTGAATATCATGGCGCCGGCAGTCGCACCAAGAGGCTTGCCTGTGATTGCCATCCAATGTTTGCCATGGAGGGGCGGTTTTTGGGTTTGGGCAAATGCACTGGCAAAACAAAAACTGAGGAACAGAAGAATTAGTGGTTTTTTCATCATGGCTGATTGTCGATTAATTTGGGTAGTAAAGGGTCAAAGCCCTCAAATTTGCTGTTGTATTGGGTGAAAAGACTGAAAAGGGAAGAAGCTTCTTTGAGGTTAAGCTTATTTGTATCTGCAAATGCTTCCATTTCAGCTTGGTTTTCTCCGAAAATCGGGAATAATTTTTTCTTGTTGGAAGGGATTTCAATGATGTTTTTTCCTTCAACATAATAGTACACATACCGCTTGACAACCCTGTCATCAGGTTCTCCCACCATCAAAGCCTGATTGTAATTTGACTCCTTGATGGAAGCGATGGTTCTTCTGACCAATGGCATTTTACCATCCACAAGCACTTCAAAAAATCCTGCAATCGGAGAACCTTCCTCCTTGAAATCCATGCCATTGATAAAATACCTGGGAACACCATGTTCTGAATCTATCCAAACAATGTTTCTTACCCTCAATCCGGGAACTGTGGTGGCCTCTTCAGAGTTTTCTGACCTCAATTCAAATGTATTGCTGTTGATATTATACCTGACAAAATAACCTTCAATAAGCTCTTCGTTCCTATAGAGTAGGATAGAGGCCTTGTTCCATTTTGTATCCAAATAGAAATTTCCCTGCAGCTTTTTAGGTTCAGGTGGAATCCCATAAATGGCATTTCCGCCTATGAAATTGGGCCTTTTGTTGAATAATTCGGCAATGTTGGTGGCTCTGATTGTTTTTTGTAAGGCAGCCCCTGTGGCGTCTTGATAGCCCATCGGGAAAAGTGTGATTACCCCTAAGTTTAAATCTTCCTTGACTTGAATCTGTGCCTGATACGATTGGAAACCGTTTAATTTGATATTCAGGACATAGGTATTTGCAAACACACTGTCAATGGTAAACTTACCGGATTCATTGGAAATTGCAGAAAAAGCAAAATCTCTCAATGTGATTTCCGCACCGGAGATTAGCTCTTCAGTTGCACCGTTTCTCAATATCCCGGTCAAGGTAAATCTTTGGGCGATTAATTCCTGTACTGAAAAAGTCAAAAGCGAAATCATAAGCAATAACTCCCTGAATCTATTCATTTTGCTTTTTATTGCGGTTTAAAGTATTGAGAGTAAATAGTTAGGAATACCATTTGTTTTGTAATCTGACTATGTTATCCTACATTTAACACTTGAATATAATTATTGATTTGGAATAACAGGAACAAAAACCCATGTACTTATTTTTTCTTTACTTAATGGGTGGGTTTTACGTTTTTGCGGGGACAATGCATTTTGTCAAACCAAGAATGTTCATCAAAATCATTCCTCCGTATTTTCCAAAACCAAAGCTATTGAATGCGATTGCAGGTATGTTTGAACTTGTTTTTGGTTTGGGTTTGTTATTTGAACCAACACGCTCAATATCAGCCATCGGGATAATTCTTCTTCTTTTGGCAGTGTTCCCTGCCAATATTTATATGTATCGAAAAGGCGCTAAAGGAATCCCAAAATGGGCCCTACTCCTAAGGTTGCCGATGCAATTTGCGCTTATTGCCTGGGCCTATGTATATGTCTAAACTGATTGACTTTGAATTTTAGTGATTTTAATTTTGAATCAAGCCTGAACGAAGGACTTGATGCCATGGGTTTTGATAAACCCACACCCATACAGGAATTTGCAATTCCCGTAATCCAACAAGGGAAAGACCTGATCGCCTGCGCACAGACAGGTACCGGAAAAACTGCCGCATTTATTCTCCCTATCCTAAACAAGATGGCCAAGGAAGGTCAGACCGGTTTGAATACCCTGATTTTGGCCCCTACAAGAGAGTTGGCCATTCAGATTGACCAACAGATCCAAGGCTTTGCTTATTTCTTGGGAGTAAGTTCCATTCCGGTCTACGGTGGGGGAGATGGTATTGCTTGGGAGCAACAGAAAAAGGCCATGGAAGTAGGTGCGGAAATCATTGTAGCCACCCCTGGTAGACTGATTGCATTATTGGCAGGAGGAAAGATCAATTTTGACAAATTGGAGCACCTCATCATGGATGAAGCGGACAGGATGCTCGATATGGGCTTTTCAGAAGATATTCTCAAAATCGTCAACTACCTACCAAAAGACAGGCAGACGATTCTTTTTTCTGCCACCATGCCACCCAAGATCAGGCAGTTTTCCAAACAACTCCTCAACAACCCTGAGGAAATAAGCCTTGCAATCGGAAAGACCGCAGCCAATGTTACGCAAGGGGTTTACTTGGTCTATGAAAGCCAAAAGGAAGCTTTGGTAAGAAGTATCCTAACCAAAAAGGATTACGAGGCAGTGATCATTTTTGCTTCTACCAAAGAGAAAGTAAAAAACCTTTATAAGTTATTAAAAAAGGATTTTGATATAGAAGCTTTTCACTCTGATTTAGAGCAGGTTGAAAGGGAAATCATCATGTCAAGATTTAAGAATAAGTCCCTCAAAATTCTTATCGGAACAGACATCATTTCCCGGGGGATTGATGTGGTAGGCATCGAGTTGGTCATCAATTATGATACGCCAAACGATCCTGAGGATTATGTTCACAGGGTAGGACGTACCGCAAGGGCAGACAGCAACGGGGAAGCCATCACATTTGTAAGTGACAAAGACCAATACAAATTATCCCGCATAGAGCAGATGATCGGTATGGAAATTGAAAAATTCCCGCTTCCCGAAGGATTTGAATCAGGTCCTGAGTACAAAAGCAAAAGCCATCATCCTGAAAAATCCGGTGATTTCAAAGGCAAGAAAAGTTTCTCTAAGAATTCCAAAAAGAAGAAAAACTTCAAACCTAGGGACAATCAAAATCCCGTATCCAAGGAAAAACCAACGGTAAAGTCTTCAGAGCCAAAACAGGAAACAAGGCCTCCCAGAGAAAAAACCGTTGATTCCAATAAAGAAAAAAGCACTCCGTTTGGGAAAAGAACCAATGTGATTGATTGATCACGGGGTTTCAAATAAACCAAAAAGAGGGCAGCGAAAACGCTGCCCTCTTTTTTTATACTTTATTGTGTAAATAATTAATTCAAAATCACTTCGGCAAACTCTCCAAAACCATCCTGACCAATTCTGCTTTTTCTTTGTCTTTGATCCACCTAGCCACGATCACCAAGTCATTTTCTTCATCCACATAAATCATGTTGGTACCTGCACCCAAATGGAAAAAAGCAGATTCAGGTGTCGCAGGAATTTCTTTTCGGTCCGTATTCAGGAAATAATTCATGAAACCATAATTGGGTTGGACAGAAGTCGGGGTTCTGGACTTCTTGATCCAATCCTGAGAAATCACTTGTACGCCGTTCCAATTACCTTTTCTCAAAGTAAGATATCCAAACCTTGCCTGGTCATAGGCATTGATAAACATACCACCACCCCAATGTGACCCGCCGCTGACTGACTGCATGATCTGCCCATCAAGAATGATAAATGAGTTTTCATAGCCGGTCCATCTCCAGGTTGGGCTTGCACCGATTTTATCCATTAGGTTTTCCTTCAATACCACCGGAAGGGGCTTTCTCCAAACATTCAAAATGGCCAAAGCCAAGACATTGACCCTAGTATCGTTGTACTTATAAACTGTTCCTGGTTCATTTCTTGGCCTGTTCAGCCATTCGGATGAATTGCCCTGAGGACGGTCAGCCCAGTCGGGTTTACCCCATAGTGAACCTTCCCAATCCGAAGTCTGACGCAGCAGATGCTCCCAAGTGATCTTGCGGTTGTGCGGTCCTGCAAAAAGGTCAAATACATCTTCCTGATCCAAATGATCTGCTTTATTCATCAGAGATTTATGGGGCTCGTAAGGTATAATTGGCCCTACATAAGGATAAACAAGGTCCTTTTCACTTTTGATCAGACCCCTGTCAACAGCCATACCAACTGTAGAGGACAGGATACTTTTGGCCACGCTGAAGGTCAGGTCAACCCTTTCAGGATCACCCCATTGCCCTATGATATATCCTTTGTAAATGATCAAGCCATTTGCTGCACCCCTGTCTTTCATAGGTCCAACCGGAAAACCAAAAGGCTCTCTTCCAAAAGCACTTTGGTAATGGGCCATTTTCAGATTTGGGTCAGCCTCACTTTCCGTTGAATTTGCAAAATCTATCGCCTGCTGAAGTTTAGCCGCATCGACTTTCACCTCTGAAGGATTTTTTTGTTGCCAATTTCCTGCCGGAGGAAAATAAACCTGCTGCCCGATAGATGAAAATGGCATCAAAAAAACGCTTAAAGCAATGGTTATTTTGAAAATCTTTCTCATAATATTTTTTATTGAAGGTATCAGTAATCCTGTGGTCTTGGAAATCTTCTTACAGGATTAGCGCCTATTAACTTTAAAAGGTTGGTAATAATGCGTTAAATTGTAGCGTAAAACAATTATGACAGATATTTGTCTTACTTAAAATTGTGTTTAAATGGACCAACAAAAAATTTACATCATCGGAGCCGGGATTTCGGGGCTGATAGCTGCCTATGAACTTGAAAGAGCGGGATATTTTCCCGAAATATTGGAAGCTTCAGATGGAGTTGGAGGGCGGGTCCGGACAGACATTGAAAATGGATTTCGCTTGGACAGGGGATTTCAGGTATTGTTGACAGCTTATCCTGAAGCTCAAAGGTATTTGGATTATGAAAAACTAAACCTCAAAATGTTTGACCCCGGCGCTATAATTTTCAAACCGGGTGACTTCTTTGCTGTTCATGATCCTTTAAGAAATCCAATGAGATTGTTTGGAATGGCATTTTCCAAAGTCGGAACGTTCAAGGATAAATTTAAAATCTTAAGCCTCACCAATTCCCTTAAAAAGAAAACCGAAGAGGAGATTTTTGCCGAACCATCCATTCCCACTATTGATTTTCTGAGGAACTATGGCTTTTCAGAAACCATCATTGATAACTTTTTTAAACCTTTTTTCAAAGGGATATTCTTGGAAAATGCCCTGCAGACTTCCTCACGGATGTTCAATTTTGTGTTCAGGATGTTTTCAATCGGATATGCTTCTATACCTGAAAAAGGAATGCAGGAAATTCCTAACCAATTGAAAAGCAAACTCCAACATACTGTTTTCCATTTCAATTCACCTGTTGAAAGAGTCGAAGGAAATACCATCCTTTTAAAAGATGGAAGGAAACTTCAGGCAGACAAAGTCATCATCGCCTCACGTCCTGACAAAGTGCTGCCGCAGTTGGAAGGTCAGGTAAAGGAATACAGGAAGGTGATCAACATTTATTTCTCACTCGAAAAATCATTCATTGCCCAACCCATGATCGGCTTGGTACCTGACACCCAATACCTGATCAACAATTTTGTTTTCATGACGGATGTGTCCAAATCCTACAGCAGTACGGGGAGGGCATTGCTTTCTGTCTCGGTAACGCAGGATTCCAAAGCAGATGAGCTGTTGATCAAAATGGTGGCCTTGGAGTTGGAAGCCTTAACGGGTATCAAGGCTTCCTATTTCGACCAAATCAAAACTTATGAGATTCTCGATGCCCTTCCACAGGTCGATGACATGCAGTACACGATTTCTCCCACCAATACTAAAATTCAGGACAATATTTTCTTGGCCGGGGATTATTTGCTCAACGGATCAATCAACGCAGCCATGACAGCCGGTAGAAAGGCTGCGGAAGCGGTTATGTTAAGCCTTCAACCCATCCACTAAATTGAAAAAGACCATAGCAATAGCCGGAGCAGGAGGATACATCGGAAGGTGGTTTATCAATAAATATAAAAACAAGTACAACATCATCGCACTGAGTAGAAGGGATGCCATTCAAAATCCTGATCCTGAAGTGGAATGGCGAAAAGTAGAACTGTTTTCCATCACCTCGACTATTGAGGCTTTGCAAGGGGTAGATTATGCCATCTATTTGATCCATTCAATGAGTGCTTTGACACGCTTAGACCAAGGTAGTTTTGAGGATACTGATCTTTTGCTGGCTGATAATTTTTCCCG
The DNA here is from genome assembly GCF_024741135.1 of Aquiflexum gelatinilyticum. Classification (GTDB taxonomy): domain Bacteria; phylum Bacteroidota; class Bacteroidia; order Cytophagales; family Cyclobacteriaceae; genus Cognataquiflexum; species Cognataquiflexum gelatinilyticum. The sequence goes on along the minus strand of NZ_JANSUY010000010.1, from coordinate 60,760 downwards.
GGCTGCCGAAGCAAACAACATCAAACAGATCTTGTATCTGGGAGGAATTCTCCCCAAAGAAGTGGAAGAAGAAAAAATGTCCATCCACCTTAGAAGCAGGTTGGAAGTGGAAAAAACGCTTGGTGAAAGGGGAGTACCTGTCACTGCACTTAGGGCCGGAGTCATTGTTGGCCCGGGAGGGTCTTCCTTTGAAATGGTTAGAAATCTGGTCAGAAAACTTCCTATCCTGATGTGTCCCAAATGGACCACTTCCCAAACACAATCCATTTCTCTTCGCGATACATTGACGATTATGGATTCCTGCATTGGAAATGAAAATGTATTTGGAAGGGCCATTGAAATCGGAAGCCCCGAAATTTTATCCTACAAAGGAATGCTGGAAGAAACCGCAAGGGTAATGGGAAAGAAAAGGGTGATTTTTACAGTGCCCGTTTTTTCTGTGGGTTTTTCGAAACTTTGGGTGTCCTATTTTGGCGAAACCCCTTCCAAACTGGTTTCTCCTTTGGTCGAAAGTCTCAAACATACGCTGACAGTTTCCGAAGAACTGAAATTCAAAGAAAAAGAAATCGATTACCTGACTTATGAAGAAAGTGTAAAGGAAGCGCTTGATCCAAAGAATAAACTTCCTGCACTGCCAAAATTCAAACATGACAGGGAAGTAAAAAATACGGTCAGGAGCATCCAAAGAATGCCCAATACGAGGCATAAAAGCGCCTTGTGGGTGGCCAATAGGTATAAACGTTGGTTACCGACTTTTTTTAGATTTTTGATCAATGCCAAGGAAACAAGCCGGGGAGACATCGGCTTTTACCTGTTGAAAGGATCAAAACCGATGCTGCAACTGACTCTCATTCCTGATAGGAGCGATATAAAGAGGCAACTGTTTTACATCACAGGAGGATGGCTAGTGAAGCGATTTGACTATGGATGGCTGGAATTCAGGGAGGTACTAGGTGGAAAATATATGATCACGGCGATACATGAATTTGTACCGAGGCTTCCATGGTTTGTCTATGTCAATACCCAAGCCCGAATCCACCTTTGGGTGATGAACCGCTTTCGAGATTATCTGGAAAAATACAAGGGAAACTGAAAGAAGAGGTGGATTGGTCTAAAATCCAACCGCTTTGTCATCACCCCTTTTGTCAGCTCCCCCTTCAAATTTACCGTTTGGAAGCAATAGGATTGCATCGACTTTTCCTATAATCGGTGTAAATCCTTCATTGATAAGGTATCCTTTTGATTTCAGCTCGTCCAATATGGCAACAGGAAATCCTTCAGGTTCGAAATTGATCAAGTCAGGCAGCCATTGATGGTGAAACCTCGGTGCATCAACCGCCTGCTGCATGGTCATGTCAAATTCCACCACATTCAGGATGGTCTGCAAAACTGAGGTGATAATAGTAGATCCTCCCGGTGTTCCAACCACCATGAGAAGCTGACCATCTTTTTCCACAATTGTGGGGGTCATAGAACTGAGCATCCTTTTACCGGGTGCGATGCTGTTGGCTTCGGCCCCGACAAGCCCAAACATATTGGGAACTCCTGCTTTAGCACTGAAATCATCCATTTCGTTGTTTAAGAAAAATCCCAATTCGTCACTATACAGTTTGGAACCATAAGCCCCATTCAAAGTCGTTGTTATGGCTACAGCATTCCCATAAGAGTCTACAATGGAATAATGGGTAGTCTCATCGCTCTCCACGTATTGGATCACACCCTGAGAAACGGCGCTTGAAAGGGTCGCTTTCCCGGGATTGAAATCAGAAATTCTGTTTTTCAGGTATTCTTTGTCAATCATTTCATTCACAGGAACAGCAACAAAATCCGGATCACCCAAATAAAAATTCCTATCTGCATAAGCCCGTCTTTCTGCCTCCGTCAATGTTTGGATATATTGGGCAGAATTATGACCCATTGACTTCAGGTCAAAACCTTCCAACATTCCAAAGATTTGTGCCAATGTCACCCCTCCGCTGCTCGGGGGAGCCATGGAGATGACTTTGATATCTTTGTAATCAAAGGAAATGGGATCACGCCATTTGGCTTCATAACTTGCCATATCCTCCATGCTGACGATTCCTCCTTTTGATTGGATAAAGTCCACCAACTTTTGGGCAGTCTCTCCAAGGTAAAAATCATCTTTGCCGTTTTTGGCTATTCTTTTCAACGTTTCCGCCAAAATCGGATATTTGATCGTGTCATTTTCTTTGAATTCCCTCCCGAAAAATGTGTTTTCACCATTGACTTTGATAAAATTGGCTCTGTTACCTGCAAGCCTTTTTTCTTGGTTTTCGGTCACGACAACACCCTTTTCTGCCAATTCAATTACAGGAGCGAGGATTTCCTCCATGGGAAGGGTCCCAAATCTTCGGTGAACTTCAAACATTCCTGCCACTGTTCCGGGAACACCCACTGCCAAGGCCCCCAAAGTACTCAGTTCGGGAATGACATTTCCATTTTCATCAAGATACATGTCTCTAGTAGCGGCTAATGGGGCTTTTTCCCTGTAATCCAAAGATCCGATTTCTCCGTTTTCGAGCCTGAAAACCATAAATCCCCCGCCTCCAAGATTTCCCGCAAATGGATAGGCCACTGCCAGTGCCAGTTCCGTACCAATCATGGCATCAAAGGCATTTCCTCCTTTCTCCATGATCTCCAAGCCGATTTTGGATGCTTCTCCGCGGGCGGCTACGACCATTGCTTTTTCTGCAATCAGTCCACGATTTTCTAATGAAACAGGGTCATTTTCCTTACAGGAAAAAACAAGCAAAAAAGCAAAGCTTGCTAAAAGAAGGGTATATTTTTTATTTCTCATCTTGGTCAATCAGTGTTTCATTGAAAAGCTTTAAAATCCTTTTATACTCATCAGTCCAACTACTTGGTTCAACGAAGCCGTGGTCTTCCACAGGATATACGGCCATTTCCCAATTGTCCTTGCCCAATTCGATCAATCGTTGTGCTAGTCGTACCACATCCTGAAAATGCACATTTACATCGATCATTCCGTGCGCTATCAAAAGATTACCTTTTAAGCCCTCTGCAAAATATATAGGTGAGGACCTCCTGTAAGCAATAGGATCATTGAAAGGTTCATTCAGGATATTGGCAGTATAGCCATGATTATAATGCGCCCAATCTGTCACGGACCTCAAAGCAGCGCCTGATGTGAAGATTTCCGATTCATTAAAGAGTGCCATCAAGGTGATGAACCCGCCATAACTTCCCCCATAAATCCCGATTTTTCCAGGTTTGACGCCATGATTTTCCATCAGAAATTTGGCTCCATCCACTTGGTCAGAAAGGTCTTTTCCGCCCATGTGACGGTAAATGCCCGTTCTCCAGTCTCTGCCATATCCCGCACTTCCCCTGTAATCAATGTCCAAAACAGTGTATCCCAAGTCAGCCAAAAGGTTATGAAACATGTATTCCCTGAAATAGCTAGACCACCATTTATGGACGTTTTGTAAATACCCTGCTCCATGGACAAATATTACCGCTGCACCATTGTTGTTGATAGCTTCAGGAAGGTACAACCTTGCAGGAACCATTTGGCCATCAGCAGCTTTGAAGTTGACCAATTGGGGGTCACGCCAATCATAAGCCTTGAATTCATCACTTTGACCAAAAGTCAATTGCTTTGGTTGGGATTTTGGGGTATTGGGTTGGATAAATAATTCGGTAGGCTGATTGCTGTAAGAATAGAGGATCGCCATGTTTTTCTCATCCGGAGAAAGGGATACTTCATTGTTTCCGGTGAGTGTGGTCAGCTTTTCCATCTTTCCACCCATGAGTGGCATCATATAAAAATGCCTTTCACCAGGATGGACTTCAGAAGTGGTGAGGTACCAAAACTTCCCGTTTTTGGAAATGAAGGGATCAAAGACTTCAAATTTACCGGAGGTCAATGCTTTTTTGGTGCCTGTGGTTACATCCAATACGTAAAGATGGGAATAGCCACTTTCCTCAGATTGGAAGTAGATATGCTTGTTGTCAGGTAGCCAACCTAAAGTTCCCCCTCCAAAACCCCATCCGATCCCCGGGCCTGCTATCCAAGCTTCATCACGCTGTCTGTCAACAGATTTCAAGGATGCTGACTCAAGGTCAAGTAAGGTAATCCACCTGTCTTTGTTGTCATTTGCACGGATATTGACGATGGCATTTTTTCCGTCGTTTGAAAAAATCGGTGCTGCAATGGTCACTTTCCTCAATTTTTCTTCCCATGTTTTTTCTGGATAATCTTTGACATAATCCGGAAGGTCTTTGATGCCCGGAAGGCTGTCGGTGGTCACGTATAGTACTGTGTCTTTAGCAAAATTGTATACTGCCAATTCTATCGTTTGCGGATTATCCCCCACTTTAGACCTTGTATTCAGGTTGGTCGTATAGCCTGAAGCATCGGTATAATCCGGCACCTCAGTCCTTTTATTTTCGGCGCGTCCAAGGAGTAAGAGAGTAGCGTACTTTTCATCGGGAGAAAGTTGGATATTAATGACCTGCTTTCCTTCCGTATAAAAGGTGAAAGTTTCTTTTTCAGCAATGGATTCATAATAATTTTTAGACTTTTCCTCCTTTTCCTCCCTTTCCCGGACCACTTGCAAAAGATTCAAATTATCCTCTTGTAGCCATTTTTCTCTTTCAGCCTGCTTTTCGTCCTTTTCCTTGGGCCGGTTTCCATTTTGGACCCTGGTCATTTTTTGAAGTTTCCCGGTAGGAACATCCAAGACAAATAGGTTTCCCGAAGATTCAAAGGCAATCCTGTTTTCATTGGCTAAAAAAACAGGATTTGAAATTCTCTCTCCCAAATTTAGCAATGAGGTCTTACTGCCGCTCGCAAGGTCATAAAGTATGATTTCTCCATCCTTTGCATAGATTTTTTTGGTTTTTGCGAGGTTGAATTTTGCATTCCGGGGAACCTGATTTCTTTGTTCAACCAAGGAAATTTTCTCTGGTTTAGAATTGCCGGTAATGGCAATTTTATACAATGAATCCGCAGGATGTTGTTCTGGATTATATTTAAAATAAACAAATTGCCCTTTCTCATCCCATTGAATATCAGATGGAAATGTCCCCATCCATTTTGGGTCTTTCATTATTTTTTCTACCGAAAGTTCGGTTTGGGCCAAAGAATACTGCAAGGCAAAAAGGCATACAAAAGCTGTCAGAAATAGACTTTTCTTCATAGGAATTGGTTTTACTGAAATTGATTGTAAGAATAAAGGTCTAAGAATCGGATTGATTTGAAAATAAAAAAATGGGGAGAGGCAAAAAAATTATTTTGATCAAAGGGAATCAAGGAAAGTATGTAATTCTTTTTCAATTATTTCGATGTCGTGCAAAAGGTGTTTGAACTGCTCCTGTGAATTCTCAAGATCTGCTTCAATGGATTCAAGTATTTTTCTGGTCTGAATGGCACCGATATAACTTAGACTCGGTTTTGCTTTGTGACATCTTCTTTTGATTAATGCAAAGTCCTCAGCTTGATACAGTTCATCCATATCCTTCAAATCTTTCAGGTTCGAATCCAGAATAATCTGAATCATTTCTTGCAACATTTCTTTGTCGTCATCGCCGAAATACTGAAAAATTGTTTGTGGGCTAATAAGCTGATACATAAAATAATCAAGTAGCTGTCAAGTGTGTATAACAATCAAATTTATGTATTTCAAAATAAAAAAAAGTGATTTTATTGTTTTTTTTTAAAAACCATAATACACCTTTATTATCAAAACTTTATAAGTCGTTCATTATGCGGTAGTTTCATATTTTATATGAATAATTTATCTGATAATTTTGTCAGGTCGAAACATCTTAAAGTTATTAATGTTTCTTAGATAATAACAATGAAGAAAAATAAAATAGTTTTCTTGGTGCTTGCAGCAATTTTTGCATTGTGCATGCTTTGGATCGGAATCGATATGTCAAGCAGAACGACTTTTCCGGGATCCAAACGAAATTTAAAAGAAAGAATAGCCCCCTCAGATACGGTAAAAAACAATGTCAAAGAAACAAAAGATTGATGTCAGCCTGATTGACCTGGATAAAATGAAGGAAAAGACCACAGACATTCCCGGTCTTTTGCCATATGCCCACCAATCAGGAAGTGCCATCATCAAACCTGAGGATAAAGGAAAAATCACCGGAAGGGCAGTGGCAGCCATGCATTCACAGACAGACATGCAGATGGCGCAGATTTATCAGCAGATGCAACTTTTGGCAGAGCAGGCAAAATTGATTCAAAACAGGGTTGAAATTTCGGAAAGAATCTACAAAACCTCCATGGGATTTGAACCCCTGATCAACCACCATTATTTTTTGTATGAAAAGGAGGATGGCAGCGATTTCCTCAGTTTGGTCGCACCGGAAGAATGGGGAAGAAAGAGTAAGTTCTCAAAATTCATAGCCGAAATCAAACTGTTGGCTGACCATACTTGGGAAATCATCCGAAAAGAAGCTTAATTTTGTCCATGCATCATTTGAAAGTGGAGAATTTGCATGGAATCCTGAAAGAATCAGGACTCCAAATAGAATATAACCACCAATTGGAAGTCAATCCAAGCTATCTCAAAGGTAAAGGTGAAACCTTATTGAATGCAGTATTGATAGAACTTGGAGGAAATGGAAGACTTCCTGTTTTGGAAAAACTGAAGTTTGATTTTAAAATCAACCGCCATGTATTCCTCTATGATGATGAGGTGCATTTCAACAGGTACAGGTTGGCGACACTCAAATCACCACTCTATGAGACATTTTCCTTTTCATGGGCAGAGGCTTACCTCAGGCTTTGCAGGACATATGAAAAGGAATGCCTGAAAACAGGTCTTCATGAAAGGGTATGGAATGGACCTCCAATCGCCGCAAAGTTTTTTGGAAAAAGTGAAACTGCCGGAGACCTTTCTGGTAATGGTTCTGCAGGATGGAAGCTAAATGCTTACAATGACACCCAATACGATCTTGTAAGCAGGCTACACGGTTACAAACTGGTCAGGATACCGATTTATGAAAACCTGATGATAGGGGGAAGTCTAAAGAAAATAGACGATCTATTGCTGCATCCTAAAGAGGAAAACCGGCATGGAATCGTCAATTGGTTTTCAAGGAAAATAACTTAAGAAATAAAAAAAAACAGATTTATTTATAAAATTGAATTTTAAAATCAAAAAATGAAAACCCTACAATTGAAATTGTAGGGTTTTTATTTTTTATGACCCAGAGGAAATCAAAACGAGCAGAACCAAAAAGCTCACGGCCCAACCCACACCTGCTGCTCCAAGATTTTTTCCTTTTGCCTTTTTATTATAGCCTTCTCTATATTCCATGCTTTTGAAGTTTTCTTCACCCACGAGTAAAGGATTTGGAGATTTTGCGTCAGTGACTGCAACGATTACAAAACCGATAACTCCACCGAAAAGGCCTGCGCAGAAGTTCCCGCCAAATCTTTTATGATGAATCTGTGCATCATTCATCCCTTTCAAATACATACTCTCTTGTACCTCGACAAGCTTTTCGTAATCCTCAACCTTTACAAATTCAACTTCCTCAGATTTAAGCTTAAGCAATTTTTGATTTTTTTTGGCTGATTTGAATGTCAATTCATTGACATCAACACTGATGAGGTCTCCTTTAATTTTGGATCCATCTTTTAGATAAATAATATCACTTGCAAAAGAGTTGCTTATGAAAATTATTGAAAGAAATAATAGGAATGTTTTTTTCATACTTTTTTGTTAAAGAATATTTAGGAAACCAACTTAAATACATTTAATTGAAAAAGAAACAAATTTTAAAAAAAACAAAACCCTTTTATTGAAACAAATTGATAATCAGGTATTTTATTTCTACGACTTTAGGAATTGCCACAAATTGATATCATCAAATTAAGAAAACAACCCAAATATCTCTCTGTCTATGCGCTGCACAATCGAAGAAAAGTCTTCCGGAAATTCCACAAAGTCCATCTGATTGACATCCACGATCAATAATTTTCCCTTATCATATCCTCCGATCCATTCTTCATAATGAGAATTCAGGTTTTTTAAATAATCAATCCTGATGGCATTCTCATAATGCCTGCCACGCTTTTCAATCTGACCCACCAATTTTGGAATATCAGCCTTCAGGTATATCAACAGGTCGGGTGCCTTGACATAATTGATCATCGAATCGAAAAGGGAAAGGTAATTCTCATAATCTCTTTCAGATATCAAATTCGACTTGTGGAGATTGGCAGCAAAAATATAAGCATCTTCATAAATTGTCCTATCCTGAACGACCGATAAACCGCCTTCTCTGATCCTTTTGATCTGATTGAATCGGCTATTGAGGAAAAAAACCTGAAGATGAAAAGACCAACGCTTCATATCTTCATAAAAATCCGCCAGATAGGGATTGTTTTCAACTGCTTCCAACTCTGCATGCCAGCCATAATGCTTGGCCAATTTGATGGCTAATGTTGTTTTCCCACTTCCTATATTTCCTGAAACCGCTATATGCATGTTTGTTGAATTCAATTTGATGCCTGATTGTTTTAATTTAATACTCAAAGGGTTGGCCCATCATTTGAATCTCCCTGAAACCTTTAATTCTTTGTTTCCCAGAGTATATGCATAAAATCCTTCACCGGTTTTCACACCTTTGAATCCTGCCTCCACCATATTCACCAATAAAGGACAGGGAGCATATTTCGGATTTCCAAAACCATCGTGCAAAACCTTCATTATCGAAAGGCAAACATCCAGGCCTATAAAATCGGCCAACTGCAAAGGACCCATCGGATGTGCCATGCCCAACTTCATCACAGTGTCTATTTCTTCAATCCCCGCAACCCCTTCATACAGGGTGTAAATGGCTTCATTGATCATCGGCATCAATATCCTATTGGCCACAAAACCCGGGTAGTCATTTACTTCAACAGGGATTTTTTCAAGTTTAGATGAAACAGTCATCACGGTCTCGGTTGTTTCATTGGATGTTGCATACCCTTTGATGACTTCGACTAGCTTCATGACAGGTACAGGATTCATAAAATGCATTCCGATCACTTTATCTGGCCTTTTGGTGACTGAACCGATTTTAGTAATGGAAATGGATGAGGTATTGGAAGCCAAAATGGTATGCTGTGGACATAATTCATCCAATTGGCGGAAAAGGTCCAATTTGACCTGCAGGTTTTCTATTGCGGCCTCTATCACCAAGTCGGCGTCCTTTACGCCATCTCCAAGCGAAGTAAAGGTCAGGATTCTTCCCAATGCCGCACTTTTATCTTCTTCACTGATACTGCCTTTGGCAACCTGTCTGTCAAAGTTTTTGGAAATGGTGGACAAAGCCTTGTCCAAAGCAGCCTGCTGTACATCAATTAGAGAAACCTGATGGCCATATTGCGCAAAGACATGGGCAATTCCATTTCCCATAGTGCCGGAACCGATAACAGAAATTTTATTCATTTTGATTTGGGTTTAATATTCAGGTAGTTAACAAATGAAATAAAAAATGGACTGGAAAACGGTTTTTTTTCCAGTGATATTTTGGCCAAATCTAATTTGATTCGGAAGCAAATCCAATTCCCAATCACATAAAATGGCTAACTTTGGCACATGAAAGAATTAGGAAAAATCAGTTCACTTCTCATCAACCGTTTTACTGCCAATGGCGCATACTTGGCACTCCGTGAAGGCGGCGAAGTTTTATTGCCAAAAAGCTACCTGAAAGGCGAGGAAAAAGAAGGGGAGGAATTGGAGGTTTTTGTTTATACCGACAGTGAGGACAGACCTGTTGCTGTCACCAACAGACCGACCGCATTATTGGATGAATTTGCTGTCATGGAAGCGAGAGAAATTACAGATTTTGGAGCATTTATGGATTGGGGGCTTCCCAAGGACCTTTTTGTTCCTAAATCAGAAATGGGAAAAACCATGGAAGTAGGCGGAAAATACCTGGTGATGGTCTGTCAGGATTATAAGACCAACCGCTTGATCGGGGTTTCAAAATATGAGGATTTTATTCTGACTGATACGCAGGCCTATGCAGCAGGGCAGGAGGTTGATGCCCTGATTTTTGAAGAAACAGACTTGGGATTTAAAACCCTCATCGACGGCAGTTATGAGGGTTTGATTTATAAAAATGAAGTTTTTCAACCACTCAAAGTAGGGGATAAAACCAAAGCTTTTGTCAAAAAGCGCCGTGATGATGGGAAAATAGATTTACAGCTGTTGCCTTCAGGAAGGGAAAAATACGAGGAAGGGGCCGAAAAAATCCTGGAAGCCTTAAAAGTCCGGAAATTTTTGCCCCTTCAAGATAAATCATCCCCTGAGTCCATCAAAGAGTTATTGGGAATGAGTAAAAAACATTTCAAACAGTCAATCGGTCAACTGTATAAAGCTAAAAAAATCACAATACATGAAGATGGAATCAGACTCGTTTAGTCAAGTTCCAAGATATGGTTTGGCGTAAGGCAAAGCACAGCTTTGTCTTTTTTTATGGCAATAGGAGCTTTGAGTAAATGTGGATTTCTGATCAGGATATTGAGCCATCCTTCATCGTCCCATGATTTTCCGGCTATGAAACTCTGGTAATCCGGATGAGCCCTGTTCATCAAATCCTTTGGTCTGAGATTTAACTTATCCAAAATTGTCCTCCACCCTGTCATAGTGATGGCTTCCTTCTCAATGTTGATTTCATTGATGTGGCGGGCTATCGACTTGGCGTAAGCCCGCATTTGCTTGTCTACACTGTGGCTTGGATTGTAGTAGAAAAACAATTCGTTGGGATGTCCTTTCATAGTCTATTGGTTTACAGACTATTAATATACTTTTTTTATAAGGAAGTATCAAGCTATTTGGCTTCAAATTTTTGGAATGGTTCTTTTTGCCGGTTAAAAAAAATCAGATCATGACTTATAAATTTGGGGAAAATGAACAGACAAAGTCAAAATCGAACAAAGTCTTAGGGTTTTATTTCTGCTTCATTAAAAATTACTACAATTGTTTTTCCTTTCCCAAGGAAAAGTCTGAATGAAATACTTGCAGCTTAGGAGACAATACTGGTCAAGTAGAAATTTAGAATTGCAAAAATAGTATTGGATTCATTTATGGCTTCATCCAGTTGAAAACCCCTTTTTATCAAGAACTTAACGCTCAGAATTTCTTTGACAGATCAGAAAAGCCTCGAAATATTTGAAGACTTTATCAAAGATTGTAGGAAGTAAGACATTCTGTTTATTATTTTAGGGTTTAAAACCTATTGGAAAATAACCATGAGCAAAGAACAAGAACATTTTTTGGGAGTCGATGTGGGAGGAACCCATTTAAAAATAGGCTTAGTGAATAAGCAAGGGGAAATAGTTTCATTTGATAAAATTGATACCGCACCTTACCGAGATGACCCAAGAGGTTTCAGTGTCTGTTTTACGGACAATATGGTTGATATCCTCAAGAAATATCCAGAAGTCAAAAAAGTGGGTATAGGATTACCGGGTTTGATTTCCAAAGACCGGACCACTACATTGGAAATACCCGCCATTCCTGACCTGAACGGCTATAACTTAAAAGGCGAACTCAAGAAAAAGTATCCAGGTATTTCTTTCTACCTAGAAAATGACGCCGCTGCTGCTGCCATAGGCGAATACAGGTACGGCAAAAACAATCCTCCTGAAAACTTTCTTTTCATCACCATGGGCACAGGGATTGGAAGTGCGTTGGTTTTAGATGGAGAGATATTTAAGGGATCAAGAGGCAATGCCATGGAAATGGGACATATGCTTTCTAGAGGAAATGAAGGATTGGAGAAGTTGGTAGGAAGGAACGGCATCCTCAAAATCATGGAAAGATTTATTCAAGGTTATCCAAGACTTGCCGGCGAATTGATAGACAAAGAACTCGGTACACACCTGCTCGTGGATACTGCAAAAGCAGGAAATGAAGTTTCTCTGATGGTATTCGAGGAAGTGGGAAGAATTTTGGGTGAAGCCATCGTTTCAACTATCAGGATTCTTGACGTGACCCATGTCTATTTCGGAGGCGGTATTTCCGCAGGATTAGAATATATGATGCCTTCTTTGGACAAGACCGTCAGACAATACCTGACGCCATACTATGTAAAAGACCTTCAATTGGTCAGGGCCACATTGGCAAATAATGCCGGAACACTTGGCGCAGCAGCACTGTGCTTTATGGAGGATAAATAAAGCGTTCTAAGGTTATAATTTTAAAAGGTTTTAAGGTTCTGAGGTTCCTTAAAACCTTTTTTTTTGGTTTTTCCTGACGAATTGACAACCTGACAACGCGCAGCAGACAACAATTACAACCACTACAACCATTAGAAGCAAGAGACCCTTCGTACCTCAGGGTGACGTTTCCCAACTCGAAAACCCGACAAAGCGAAGTTGACAACCATTATAACAACTATAACAATTACAACCATTAGAACCAAGAGACCCTTCGTTCCTCAGGGTGACGGTTCCCAACTCGACAACCCGACAACGCGAAGTTGACAACCATTATAACAACTATAACAATTACAACCATTAGAACCTCGAGACCCTTCGTTCCTCAGGGTGACGGTTCCCAACTCGACAACCCGACACCGCGAAGTTGACAACCATTATAACAACTATAACAATTACAACCATTAGAACCTCGAGACCCTTCGTTCCTCAGGGTGACGGTTCCCAACTCGACAACCCGACAACGCGAAGTTGACAACCATTATAACAAGTATAACAATTACAACCAATACAACCATTAGAACCAAGAGACCCTTCGTACCTCAGGGTGACGGTTCCCAACTCGACAACCCGACACCGCGAAGTTGACAACCATTATAACAACTATAACAATTACCACCATTAGAACCAAGAGACCCTTCGTTCCTCAGGGTGACGGTTCCCAACTCGACAACCCGACAACGCGAAGTTGACAACCATTATAACAACTATAACAATTACAACCAATACAACCATTAGAACCAAGAGACCCTTTCTCACGGATCCAACCTACTGATCACCACCTCACTCACCCTGCTGTAGGCATTCATCCTGAGCATGACTTTCATCGGCTGTTCAGCACTTGCATCAAAATTTGTACAGGAAGGGGCGGGATCGATAAAATAGATAAAAAAGGATTGACTTCTGTCAGTCAATTCGACTTTGTCAGGCCTTCCAAATGTCTTGATGATGGATTGGTTGTCTTTACCCAACAAATCATTCTTCACCTCCCTAAAAGCCTCCAATTCTTGCATCCTCAGTCCGGAACAGCCGTCCCTGTCTTCCTTCCAATTTTCAAGGTTTACATTTTTGAGGTCCACTTTGCTGGAACAGGCGGAGGAAAGGAATGAAAATGAAATTATTCCAAAAACAACAATGAAAATATTACGCATTTTGAGGGGTTTGATTAACTGATTTTTGGAAATTCTTCACGGCTCCATAATTGAACCAAAGCCAAAAGTAGGAGAGGACTGTATAAATTGAAAGCAATAACATGGATATGTTCTCAGGTGCTAATTCTTTTAGAATAAACCAATTTGCTATAACAAAAACGGCTATCCTGAGAATTTCCTGAACATGATACCATTTCTTTTGTTCAAAAATTCCGGAGAAACTTACTGTACTCCAAATAATCAATACTGAAAGACCGACTTTGGTCGTCCAATCAAATTTGCCTAAGTTGAAAAGGAAAAATGCCGTCAAACCCATCAGTACCACATACTGGAAAAACACGTAATAATTCAGCGGCAATGGCACAGTCGTATCGAATTTTTTGTAATCAGGTCCCACATCCTTGACAGCGCGGTAACCACCGAGATACTCCGGAAGCCATCCAGGTTTGTTGAACAGGTACCTGACTTTATCCTTCAGATTGGGAATCATCTTCAATTCCTCTTTCATGGTCGCATAATGTGAAATATTCACCCAAACAGGATTCCAGCTTTGCACAGGTGTTGTAATGCCATAAGTGGGGCGTTCTTCCTCTTCCTGAAAAGTCCCAAACCACTTGTCAAAGATGATAAATGTACCGCCGTGGTTTTTGTCTATGTATTTTGGGTTGCGACCATGATGAACCCTATGGTGGGAGGGTGTGTTCATGAATTTTTCCAAGAATCCCATCCTGTCAATCGCCTCAGTATGGATCCAAAACTGGTAAAGCAGGTTAATTCCTGACACCAGCACCAACATCACAGGATCAAAACCGATTACCGCCAAAGGAAGGTAAAACATGAATGTCCAAATCGTCTGCGTGGAGCTTTGTCTGAGTGCCACAGAAAGGTTGTATTCCTCCGAAGAGTGGTGGACCACATGACCGCCCCAAAATAAATTGATTTCATGACTCAGCCTATGTGCCCAATAGTAGCATAAGTCGTAGAGGAAAAACAAGATAAAGAATGTCCATACATTGTTCGGGATCTGAAACAGACCAAACTTTTCAAAAAAGAATGTGTAAATGCCTATAGACAACACTTTTAGAAAAACCCCTGAAACCTGGGACACCACTCCAAGGTTGATATTGGTGATGGCATCATTAAGTCTATAAGTTAGGCTTTTCTGAAACCTCAAAACGAGCAACTCTATCCCCATCAGGATAAAGTACATCGGGATGGCAATTACTACAGGACTCAAATTCATCTTACTGTCAGCTATTTGGGTTTTTGGTTTGGAAATCTACCCATAAAAACCCAAAAAGGAAAAAACAGTTTCGGATTTGTACCATCATTAATCTTTATATTAGCGTCCAAAATCAACTAGTTTTATGTATTACCGATTCGGAAAAGTATTTCATTTCATTTCAGTACTCCTGTTTTTATTCACCTTCCTCTATTTCTATTCGGCTATGCCGGAATTTGTGGCCTATGAACTCGATGAGAACGGGTATGCCCTAAAGGAATTTTCAAGAAGCGCCTATTTCTACACAGGCATCATTCTCTTTGCGGTTTTAAACTTTGCCCTGATCACCCCTGCCAAACTCATTGAAAATAAAAGCACCAGATCCCTAAAACAACTGTTCCCTACAGGAGATATCTTCAGGGACTACATGTTGACATGGATATACAGTTTTGCCGGTGTGGTCAATATTTCGCTTAGCATCATGGGCCTGTTTATCCATGCCATCAACAACCAGAATGAAATCGGTTCGGGCAGTTATTCATTCTTCTTTTATCTGATTCCTATTCTTTTTGCGGTTTGGATTATCGCTTTGTTTTGGATATTGTTGCAGAAATTCAATGCAATCAGAAATAACAGTACCATTTAACCAAAATACCAAGAATAAATTTTCATGGCAGAAAACGTAAAATACACCGAAGACAGCATCAAGTCCTTGGATTGGAGGGAACATATCAGGCTCAGACCCGGAATGTACATCGGAAAATTAGGAGACGGAAGTGCCCAGGATGACGGGATATATGTTTTGGTCAAAGAAGTCCTCGATAACAGTATCGATGAACACATGATGGGTTATGGCCGGACCATCGACATCAAAATATCCGAACACAAAGTAGAAGTCCGGGATTACGGCCGTGGGATTCCTTTGGGCAAAGTCATTGATTGTGTGTCCAAAATCAATACCGGCGGCAAGTATGATTCCGGAGCTTTTCAAAAGTCTGTTGGATTGAACGGTGTCGGTACCAAAGCGGTGAATGCACTTTCTGATTTTTTCAAGGTACAATCCTACCGTGATGGAGAAACGAAAGTTGCCCAATTTGAAAAAGGGATTTTGGTCGAAGACCGTCCTGTTGAAAAAACCTCAGAGCGAAATGGGACGAAAGTGGTTTTCTCTCCCGATGCCGGAGTCTTCAAAAACTACCATTTCATCCCCGAATACCTCGAAAACCAGATTTGGAATTACGCTTTCCTCAATGCCGGTCTGACCATCAATTATAACGGTAAGAAGTTTTTCTCCGAAAAGGGGCTTTATGACCTCCTGATGAGAAAAGTCGACGAGGAAAGCATCCGATATCCCATTATCCACCTTAAAGGAAATGACATTGAAATAGCCCTTACGCACTCCAACCAATATGGAGAAGAATACTATTCCTTCGTGAATGGGCAATATACCACGCAGGGCGGAACCCACCTTGCAGCATTCAGAGAAGCCATCGTCAAGACAATAAGAGAATTCTATAAGAAAGAATATGATGCAGCGGATATCAGGGGAAGCGTGGTGGCTGCTGTAGCAGTCCGTGTCATGGAACCGGTATTTGAATCACAAACCAAAACCAAATTGGGGTCCCAATCCATTGGTCCGGATGGACCGACCTTGCGGACCTTTGTCAATGACTTTGTCAAAACAGAACTCGATAATTTCCTTCACAAAAATCCCGCTGTCGCTGATGCCCTTCTCAAAAGGATTTTGCAGTCCGAAAGGGAAAGAAAAGAAATCTCAGGCATCAAAAAACTCGCCAACGAACGGGCAAAAAAAGCCAACCTGCATAACAAGAAACTGAGAGATTGCCGGGTTCATTACGACGATCCGAAAGGAGACGAAGAACAGAAAAACAGAACCATGCTGTTCATCACCGAAGGGGACTCAGCCTCAGGTTCCATCACCAAATCACGTGATGTGCAGACACAGGCGGTGTTTTCCCTCCGTGGTAAGCCATTGAACTGCTTTGGCATGACCAAGAAAGTGGTCTATGAAAACGAGGAATTCAACCTCCTGCAACATGCCTTGAACATTGAGGACGGCATAGAAAATCTGCGTTTCAGAAAAATAGTCATCTCCACTGATGCCGATGTGGATGGCATGCACATCCGCTTGCTCATCATGACGTATTTCCTCCAGTTTTTTCCAGATTTGGTCAAAAACGGCCACCTCTATATCTTGGATACACCGCTCTTTAGGGTAAGAAACAAAAAGGAAACCATCTATTGCTACACCGACGAGGAAAGACAAAGGGCAATCCACAAAATCGGTAAAACCGCCGAAATCACCCGATTCAAAGGTCTGGGGGAAATTTCTCCGGAAGAGTTTGGAAAGTTTATCGGGGATGACATCCGCCTGGAACCAATCATTCTGAGCAAGGAAACCAAAATTGTGGAATTACTGAACTTCTACATGGGCAAAAATACCCCGGACAGACAGACCTTCATCATCGACAACCTCAAAATAGAAAAAGACATCGTTTTTGATGACCCTTCCAAAAAGCAGGAAGAAGAGACAGAAGCTGCCTAAAGCCTTTATTTCGATCTGAGCAGTGGATTCAATTACAATTTACCCAATTGGGATGGCATAGTGCCCATCAAATATTTCAAAATATAGCATGAGCGATATAATCAACGAAACTCCTGAAGGAAAAGACGGAAGCCTGCATGAATCCATTCCGGTAACAGGAATGTATAAAGACTGGTTTTTGGATTATGCCTCCTACGTAATTCTGGAGCGTGCCGTACCGGCAATTGAAGATGGCCTCAAGCCAGTACAGCGTCGGATCCTTCACGCCATGAAGGAGATGGATGACGGTCGATTCAATAAAGTCGCCAACATCATCGGCCAATCCATGCAATACCACCCACATGGCGACGCTTCTATTGGAGACGCCATAGTAAATATGGGTCAGAAAGACCTCCTGATAGAAACCCAAGGAAACTGGGGAGACATCAGAACCGGCGATGGTGCAGCTGCAGCAAGGTATATTGAGGCAAGATTGTCCAAGTTTGCTCTCGAAGTGGTATTCAACCCACAGACCACAGAATGGCAACTTTCTTATGATGGCAGAAAAAGAGAACCTGTCACCCTTCCGGTAAAATTCCCCTTGCTTTTGGCACAGGGAGTGGAAGGAATCGCGGTAGGACTTTCTACCAAGATCCTCCCACACAACTTCTGCGAACTGATCTTGGGCTCGATTCAAATCCTGAAAGGCGAAAGAACACATATCCTTCCTGACTTCCCTACAGGTGGAATGGCGGACTTTTCGGAATACAATGAAGGTGTACGGGGAGGAAGGGTCAAAGTGAGAGCAAGAATTGAAGAGGAAGACAATAAAACCCTCTTGATCAAGGATATACCATTTGGTACCACTACCAACTCTTTGATAGAATCCATCATCAAAGCCAATGACAAAGGAAAGATCAAAATCAAAAAGGTGGTGGACAATACCGCCAAAGATGTAGAGATTCAGATCCAATTGGCTCCCGGTCAGTCTCCTGACATGACGATTGATGCGCTATATGCCTTTACGGATTGTGAGGTCAGTATTTCTCCCAATGCCTGTGTAATTATCAACGACAAGCCTGTTTTCCTTTCTGTCAATGACATTTTGGAATACAATACCAAGCAGACCAAAGCCCTTCTTAAAAAGGAGCTTGAGATCCGTAAGGCGGAATTGATGGAGAAATTGCTTTTCTCCTCTCTCGAAAAAATCTTCATCGAAAATAGGATTTACCGGGACATAGAGGAATGTGAAACTTGGGATGCGGTCATTCAAACGATAGACAAAGGTCTAGAACCTTTTAAGCCTGATTTCTACAGGGAAATTACCACCGAAGACATTGTCAGGCTGACAGAAATCAAAATCAAGCGGATCTCCAAGTTTGATGCTTTCAAGGCTGACGAACTCATGAGAAGGTTACAGGAAGAACTCAAGGAAGTCAACCACCACCTGAGACACCTGACCGATTACGCCATCCAATACTACCAAAACCTTTTAGACAAGTATGGCAAAGGCCGTGAAAGAAAAACCGAAATCAGGGCTTTTGATACCATCCAAGCCACTGTCGTAGCGGCCAACAATGCCAAATTGTATGTCAACAGGGCTGATGGTTTTGTTGGGTTTGGATTGAAAAAAGACGAGTTCATTTGTGATTGTTCCGATTTGGACGATGTGATCGTCTTCAGAAGGGATGGCAACTGTGTCGTAACCAAAATCCAGGAAAAGGGATTTGTGGGCAAAGACATCCTTCATGTCGCCATCTTCCGCAAGGGCGACGAACGCATGGTATACAACATGGTCTACCTTGATGGTGAATCCGGCAAGGCGATGGTAAAGCGCTTTCAGGTCATTGGCGTGACGAGAGACCGTGAATATGACCTGACCAAAGGGACCAAAGGTTCCAAAGTCATGTACCTGACCGCAAACCCCAACGGCGAAGCAGAAGTCATTACCATTTTCCTTACCCAAGGTGCCAAAGCCAAGATCAAAGTATTTGACTTTGACTTCAGCACCATCGAGATCAAAGGACGCGCAGCAGGAGGAAATATCCTGACCAAATACCCTGTAAGGAAGATCCAGTGGAAAATGGCGGGAACATCCACTTTGGGGGGGTTGGACATTTATTTTGATGCCTCCATCGGCAGACTCAATACTGACCAAAGAGGCCGCAAAATCGGTAATTTCCTCGGTGAAGATAGGATCATCGTGTTCTACAAAAACGGTGATTACGAGCTGACGACCTTTGAACTTACCAACAGGTATGAAGCCAATGAAGTGGTCCTGATCCAAAAATTTGATCCTGAAAAAGTGATCTCCGCAGTTTACTTTGACGGGGCGACAAAAACCTATTTTGTCAAACGCTTCCTGATCGAAACGACCACGATCAACAAGAAATTCAACCTCATTTCAGACCACAAACAATCCTTCCTCAAGATCGTCTCCACCGACAAACAACCTCAGGTAAAAGCCGTCCTTCAAAAAGGCAAGGAGAAAGAAGAACAGGAGTTTGACCTCGATATCCTGATCGATGTCAAAGGATGGAAAGCCATAGGAAATAAACTGTCTTCCTACCCGGTATTGGAATTGGGATTGATAGAAAGCGCCGCTAAAGTTTCCGAACCGGAAGAAGAATCTGATTCCAAAGAAGATACAGATCAGAAAGAAGAAACAGAAACATCAGAAGGAGAGGAGGACTTGGAAATCGGATCTACCGTCGAATTCAAAATCAAAAAAGACGAAGACAAAGACCAATTGGGTCTATTCTAAATTCGGGATTCATTTATTACCATAAAAGGCACAAAAGAAATCGATCTTTTGTGCCTTTTCCATTGATCCCTGTCAGAATTATTCATTCTAAATCCATCATTGAAACTTGGTTCTCGTCTCTCGCTTCTCGCTTCTCGTTTCTCGACTCATTTCCTTACAATCGGCAAACTGACATAACTCGGATACTTACTCGAATGGTGGATCTTATTGGTTGCAACCACACCCTCTGTTTCATCATAATTATTACCACCGGTATTCATATTCCTGTCAAACCTCGGAAAATTGGAACTCGAAACCTCAATCCGGATGCGGTGACCCTTTTCGAAGTAATTGGAAGTAGACATAGGCGTAAGGTTTACCTCATATACTTTGCCCGATTCCATAAACACTTCTTTTTCGTAGCCTTCCCTGTACCGAACCCTTTGGATGGTTTCATCCAAATTGTAGGCCTTGCCATCAGGATATACATCGATGATCTTGATAGTCAGGTCAGTGTCTTTGACATCGGTGGAAAGGAATAATTTGGACTCGATAAATCCGCTGACTTCTATGCCTTCTGCGAGTGGTTCGGAAGTATACACCAAGATATCTTCCCTCAATTCCATTTCCTGTTGGTCAAAAGCCCCGCCCTGCACGGCATTGCCGGTACAACAGACATTGCCGCCATAAGAAGTCACTGGATTCATGGGATCGTATTGGAAAGTGTCCGGATTGTCTTTTCCCGGTTTTTTATTGGTCAAAATCCCATCACCGTTTCGGGTATTCGCCTTGCCGGCGCTGTTCAGGTAATAAGTGGTCATTTGGGCTTCTTTGGGAGGCCAAGTGTCGGAAGTCTGCCACTTGTTGGAACCCATGGTAAAGTAAGTCACTTTGGCCATTTCCTTTTTTGGATCTCCTTTGAGCCAATAATCAAACCAAGCATAAGTCATCTCATTGTAAGGAAGCCTTGCATCACCCATACTTCTTTCACCTACGATGGTGTTTTCACTCGCCCTCGTAAAGGCACAATGAAGGGTAGGGGCAATAACCAAATATTGGTTATCTCTCACTTTAGGGTCTTTGGCATTGGTTCTAATATGGTTGTACATCGCCAAATTGGGGCTCGTAGAGACATCATACCAAGACACAAACCAATAAGCCGGCTTTTCAAATTCCATGTTGTCATGGAACAAACCGCCTTCATACCATTTTGGGTCATTCGGCTTTCGGGTGATCATTTCCTCATAAATTCCCTGAGGGCCGTTTACGTTTTTGATGATATCCTGCACCGGCAAATGTGCCAGACCCTCTTTCCAATCTACTTTGGGATACCTTGGGGCCATGTCATAGAAACGCTGCAGCCTCAACAAATCTTCCTGAGAAATCCCTTCCGGTAACTTGGGTGCCATCGGGTCATGTTGGGTACCATAAAGCCAGGCTGTAAACAACATCTGACCTGCACCGCCGCGGTACCAGTTTCCCTGTTCATAGAAATTCCCTATCCTTCCCACTCCTGCTCCAAATGCTTGCGGCACCAAAGCCACATGGGCAGGGTGGTTGAGCGAAGCTACAGCCATTTGCCATTCCGCAGTAGAAGAACAGCCGATAGTTCCGATTTTTTGGTTTGACCAAGGCTGTGCCGCCATCCAGGTAAAGGCATCATATCCATCAGTCAATGGCGTGCCGAGGATATCCCATTCTCCTTCGGAAAAGAACCTGCCCCGCTCGTTTTGAACCACATAAGCATATCCTCTTTTGACTGCCTCTAGGGCTGTTTGAAGACTTCTTTCCTGCAATTCCCCATCACGGTAAGCATTGAAATTGTATGGAGTCCGGGAAAAAATGATCGGAACAGGTTGGGTAGTCTTGGGTCTATAAATGTCAGTGGCCAACCTGACCCCATCCCGCATGGGCATCATGACCTTTTGGTCAATAATGGCAATTTCTTCCAGTTGCTGTAATATTGACTGCTGTTGGGCAAAGCTGCCCGCATGCAGCAATACAAAAACCAGCAGAAACAGGCTATATATCTTTTTCATAAATAAATGGGTTTTTTCTTTACCTCTTAAATTACCATCAATATCTGCTTCTTTGCAAGAAAAGGGATGATTGAATGGGAATTTGGGATAAATGGTAGGAGGGAATCCCCATTTTTTTAATCACATGTTGCAGGTACCTCCTGTACCTTGCTTTGGGTTTCAAGGAATTTATCCAGAACAAAATACCCAAGAAGAGTGACCACTATCGAATTGTCTTCCACCGCATTGATCACCCCATCAAACCTTGAAATCTTAAATAACGAACTGATCTCCTGCCCGGAGAGGACCCTTCCACTTTCGTTTTTACCCGAAATTCTCATCCGCTGCACATAATTCACCCGCACATCCGCATAATATTGGTATGCATCATAGACCAGTGAAGCCTTTCGGGGTGGGACTGTGATTACCCTGCTGGAAAAATAGGTTTCTGTTTGGGTTCGGGTTTCAGACGCATAGGTGGAGGAGGTGGAAGTAATGGAGTGGGACCATTCAAATCCCGAAGTCACAGAGGCATTATAAGTCGATACCGCTCCAAAAAAAGGGGCATTCAGTGAAACACCTACAGTAGAAGAAACAGAAACGGTTTTGGTGGTATTCACGGAAATGGTTTCCGACCAACCTGTGGTGGTTGTCCTTGCTTCACTGAAATCCGCACCTACTGTCTGCTGCAATTCTCCTCCGCTGCAATTGGTCAGGGTACTGTTGAACCCGAATCCGGAAGTGGCTTTGGGCAGGATGGGTTCGACGACAGAGGCGGAGATAGGCTGAACCGACCATTCAATTTCCTTAGCCACAACACGGAAGAATATTTCCTTTGCACCGGGATAATCAAGGGTAAGTCCAACTCCTGCAGCCTCTTTTACCTGCTTTCCATCATGCGTAAGCAAGCGATATACACCATCCCTCACCTTAAAAAGATGGAAGAAATAACTTGACCTGTCAGCAAAAGAAAGCCCGTTCAATGTTTTTCTCGTCGTTTTTCTTGGCGCAGTATGGACAACTGCCGGAAAAGTATTGACAGAAGGGAGTCTTGTAAAGCTGAAATAATCACCGCTACTCTTCAGCTGTATATAAAAATTGTTTCGCCGCTCGGGAACAGGGGTCAACTGGAAAACAAAATCGGGCAGGTTATCTTTAAAATCATTGGCACTTACTGTCATTTCAGCTGTAGCAGACTGTCGAAACCACCTTACACCCGCTTCCAAAGGTGTTCCATCCGCATTGACTTGTTGCAAATAAACGCCCGTTCCCGAATCGATCATCAGGGTAGAAAAGTCAAAGGTCTCATTGATGTTGGTTTCAATAATTGCAGGTGTTGGATTGGCAAGGAAAGAAACTGTCCCTAGGTTGTGGTTGGAAAGGATATCCTCGCCCGCTTCATCTTTCAAAGTGACTTCAACTTGGACCCCATCGGTAAGTTCTTTGAATTGAGCTTGGGAAAGCCCTGCTACAGGGAACTTAACCAATCCCATGTAAGCAAATGGATCCAAAGATAGGGTCTCTGTAAGGGTGCCAGAAGGGGCTTTCACACTTACTACAGCGGCAGTAGGAAAACGGCCACGTCTAGCGAGGGAACGCGCATTGAGGATGATTCCAATTTCTCCTGAAAATGCATCCAAGTCTTCCGTAGAAATGCCATTCCCTGCAATCACTTCTCCCGGTCCATCAGGTGCAATATCCTCATCGGATTTGCAGGAGTACAAAAGAAGGAATCCAATTCCGAGAAGCAAGGTAAAAATCTTTGTTTTCATGTTAAGCTTTGTAATAAGTTGAATGTGCCAAAACTGACAAAATCAAACCTATTCAAAACCCTATGAAAAGCTAAAAAACAAGGGGAGACAAACGGTATACTGAGAGCTAAAACCCATATAAATCCCTATTTTAAAGCCTCATGATAAGCTCCTCCAAAGAATCTCCGGTATCCAGTCCCAGCTTTTTGCGGAGCCGCTGACGGGCTTTTTTGATTCCCGGAATCGAAATACAAAGGATATTGGCAATTTCCTTGGAGGAAAGATTCATTTTTATCAATGCCATCAGCCGGTAATCATTGGGGGAAAGACCTGGGCAGGAAGCTGCTGCCCTAGAAAAAAAATCAGGGTGAACCTCTTCAAAAAAACCGGCAAAAGTATCCCAGCCCCGATCTTCCCTTAGGTCTGAACTGATGGTTTGGATCAGCTTGTGATAGCCTTCAGTACTGTCAGTTTCCTTGCCTCTTTGGGCAATTTCTTTCAGATTGACCAGCGTCTCATTCTTTTTGGCAAGGTGCAATGCCTGCGTCGTAAGTTCCCGTGATTTGTAATGCAGGGCTGCATCCATTTGCTTCTTGGCAAGCTCTGTTTTTTTCATCTTTTGCCGAAAGGCATACCACCCAAAGCCTGCGACCAATACCAAAGAGATCAATCCCGAACCCAAAAGTACTTTCTGCAGTGCGGTGATTTGCGCCTCCTGCTCAAGAAGTTGGATGGCAGTTTGCTGTATCCGGATTTCATTGTCCTTAGTTTCTAATTCAAAAATGGCACGAAGCTCTTCAATCTGTCTGGATTTAGCCACATTCATGATTGAATCCTTCAAGTCCGCATGTTTTTTATAATCCTGAAAGGCAGCATGGAGGTCCTTTAATCTTTCATTTGAAATGGACCGGTACATATAACCTTCACTTAAAGCTTCAAGAAAACCATTTGGAACTGCTAGTTCTATGGACCGGTTAAAGTACAGAATCGCCATTCCATGATTTTGTAAACCCTGATAGGCCTGACCCAAAGCATTGCAAATTTCTACGATTTTGATGGGCGTTTGCGTTTCTTCCACCAGTTTTAGCCCCTCCAAAAGAATTTCAATGGCCTGTTCATATTCCTTTTGAGCGGTATAGGTTTTTCCAAGGTTGGTATAGGCAGTAGCCTCTAGGTCTTTGAATTCAAGTTGTCTCGAAAGCGCAGCACTCTCAAGGAGATGGGAAACCGCTTCTTCGTATTGCCGCAGATAAAAGAAGTTGTTACCGATATCATTCAATGCCTGGGCTTCATATATCTTGTCGTTTCTTTCCTGATAGATTTTCAGGGAAAGCCGGTTGTAGTCAATGGATTTTTGGAAGTTTCCCAAACTGCTTTCGATCCCACCGAGGGAATTATAAGCATCTGCAATCCCGACCTGATTTCCGGCTTTTTGAAAAATCCTCAGTGACTTCAGTGCTTCTGAAAGGGCAATATTCAAATTACCTTTCCGCATATGGATCAATCCCATCAGGTGGTATTCATCACCTAATTCGGATGAATCAGGCTGAGTCTCTAGGGTCAGCCGGACATTTTCCTCCAATAAATCCAAAGCAGCCGGGTAATCCCCTTCATAATAGGCAAGAATCGCCAAGCCATACCTGACAAGGACTATTTTCTCAGGATTGTCGGCCTCTTCAAAGAAACCAAGCGCTTCCTGATACCAATAGGCAGCAGAATCAAACTGATTCCTGTTGTTTGCCAGTACTCCAAAGTTATAATAGGCCATCCCGATCCCTGTCAGGTCACTGATACTTTCAGCATATACAAGTTGTGCTTTGGCATATTCAGCCGCTTTTACCGGGTCATTGTTAAGGTAGGAAAGGAACAATTGATGAAGTACGGAAAGCTTGGCTTGGCCTTCCTGACCGGAATGGTAGACCGCAAGCAGGCTGTCGGAATTTTGTGATTTTACCTCAAAAATGGGAGAGAGGAGGAGTATCCAAATACAACCAAAAAAACACCGCCCATGCATATTTAACCTTCTCAAATCTCAATAATTTCTAAAATCTAATCGAAAATGACCAAAAATCAAACCTTGTCAAGTTAGGACAGCCACAAAAATTGCCTCCGTAATTATAAACAAGACCATCCAAACCTGGTGCTGAAAGGACTGGAATGGGTAGGATAAGATTTTTCGGTGAGGTTTTTTTTCATAGGAATTACCAAAAGAGAAATGATTGGAGCATTTTCATCAAAACATAAAAAACTTCAAAGGATAGGGGGGTAGACCCGCAGCTCCATCCGTGCAAAATCTAGGTTGCCATGGGTAAGATGCTACACTGCTTTTCATAATTCAAATTATCTCTTCGCATTGCAACCCATGGTTAAAATCAACAATTGATGTTATTTCTTTCGCCCATGTTAGTGTCTCCACAAACATCTTTATTCTCTCCGCCTCTGCGTGAGGAAATATTTTTAAACCGCAATGGACTCCAAGGTTTCGCAATGGGTCGCGAAGGTTTTGCCCCCTAATCCCCCTGAAGGGGGACTTTTGTCGAAACAATAGGAATTTGGTTGAGAGAGATGTGAAATGGAATCCTAAACCCGACGGCAATCATTTAGTAGGGATACTCCCTTCCCTAAAAGTGTCTGATAAAGTAAGCCCCATCGGGGCGAAATCTTGGTAGCCATGGGTAAGGTGCTAAATCTAACTATATACTTACACAATTCTCTATGCACCGCAGCCCATGGTAAAAGTGGAGATAGAGCGTATTTCGGTCACGAATCCCCTAAGAATTAGAATCTTCAATACCGAAATGGGTGGAGAATCCTATCGTTTTCCTGTTTCATTCATTTGATAAATTATTTTCGTTTTCTCCTCGTGTCACTTTTTGTCTTACCACAAAAAGTAACCAAAAAAGGCAAGAAATTTTAATCCTATCCGCGATCCTAGCCACCGCCGGCCCGGAAAAATTTCCTCCTCCCCGCCGGTGTTTCATAACGAGATTTTTTAAAGTAGATGATCCCTTACAAGGATTTTTCTTGTTTTTAGATGTTTTGGAAAAAAAGCCCCATCGGGGCGAAATATGACTAGCCATGGGTAAGGTGCTAAACCAAACTTCTTACTTTCTCGAATCTTCCTGCACCGTAGCCCATGGATAAATGGTCGAATTATACAGGATTTCGGTCATGAATCTTCTAAGAAAGAGAATCTTTATTACCGAAATGGTGGGAGCGTTCTTCTATTTTTCCCAATTAACCAACAGCCCCGAAGCGGGCTGATTATTAATAACCCCGTGCAAGGTGCTACTCTGATTCTCATACTCATACTCATACTAATTTCAATGCACCGCCGCTCGGGGATAAAATGGCGGTGCAAGGTATTTCGGTCACGAATCTCCTCAGGAGGAAAATCTTAATTACCGAAATGGAGTGAGTGTTCTTCTATTTTTCCCCCAATAGCCGCAGCCCCAAGGTGAAAATCAATTCTGATCAATAATATTCCTTAATATAACTATAAGCCCTATCAAACAAAACCTGGTCTTTATGTAATTGATATTTCAATAGTGCCTGCCTCAATGATTTCTGGACATCACGTTCTCCTGAAGTTGTTTTTTGCCAACCTTGAAATCTAACTAAACGGACAATCGCATCGATATCCGCAACAATCCGCTCTACCACTGCCGGGGTTTGATCGGTTTTCAACTCTAAAAATAATTCGGTCAGTGCTGCTTTGGGAGATTTTTCTTGCAGCTCGGCTTCGAGATCTTTCTCTGCCTGAACAGTTTCCTTTGCGATTTTACAGAGTTCCTTCACAAATTCAATCGAGGTGATCAATCCCCTTTCTGCCCTATCCCGCAACTCTTCTAAGAGTTCGCTCAGTTTTTTAAACTTAGGATGATCTCCATGTTTTTTAAATCGGTTAACAAGAATTTTGGTGAGTTTTTTGGCATTCTTGGGATCAGGATTGTTAAAAATCTCTTCGATCACATCTGCATCCAATATGAATTCATCCAGGTTGTGGATTTCTCCTACGTGAATGTTATCATGAATCAGTTTGGTTGTTTGGGCCCCCAAGGTCAACCAAAGCAGTTTTCCTACATTGTCGGAAGCCGGTCGGACGGATTCAAATACCTGAGACAACCATTTGTAATCAGATTGGTAGGCATTCAAGATATTATCCGGGGAAAGCGATTCCCATAGTTTGCTTAAGAATTTGTAATCCTTGGCGAAGGCATCCTTTTTCTCATCGGTCTTGATTGCATTTTGTGCGGCTTCCAATCCCTCAAAACCTTGTTGAGTTCTGTCCACCCCTTCAAAATGCTGTAAAGTATCATGAATGGCTCGGGGAAATTGGTCCCTCAGTTCAGATAGGTTGGTGATAATTTGTTTGACAGATGCTTCATCAAACTCCAAAGCCTTCGCAGCATCATCAAAAACACCAAAATAATCAACAATCCGCCCATGCCTTTTATTTGGAAACAACCTGTTGGTCCTACAAATGGCCTGCAGAAGAGTGTGGTCCTTGATTGACTTGTCCAAGTACATGGTTTGTAATATGGGGGCATCAAAGCCCGTTAGTAATTTGGCAGTGACTATCAAAAACTGTAAATCAGAAATCGGATCGTTATATTCATCGACTATCCGTTCCTGTTGGGATTTATCAATTCCCCATTTCTGTTTGAAATCAAATTTATCATTTGCAGTGGTAGAGATGACAACCTTACTCGCCTCTACCGGAAAATAGTGATCCAAAGCTTCTTTGTATTGCACACATGCCTCACGATCAGGAGTTACTATCATGGCTTTGAATCCATGTGGAGCCACCTTTTCACGGAAATGGTTTGCAATGTCCGCCACAATTTTTGCGACCCGCTCCGGTGATTTCAGGAAAGCTGCCATTTTAGCGGATTTCTTGTTCAAAGCATCGGCCTCTTCATCAGTAAGCGCAGTCTCTTCTTTGAAGTTTCCAAAAAGCTTGTCGATGGTTTCTTTGTCCACATGCACATCCACCATCCGTGGCTCAAAATGCAAGGGTAGGGTTGCCCCATCCCGAATGGAATCCTGGAATGTGTACCGGGATAAATATCCTCCTTCATCTTCCTCAGAACCAAATGCCCAAAAAGTATTCTTGTCAGCTTTGTTGACCGGGGTACCTGTCAACCCAAACAAAAATGCATTTGGAAGGGCTGCACGCATCTGCCGACCCAAATCACCTTCTTGGGTCCTATGGGCTTCATCGACCAGCACAATAATATTGTCGCGGGTATTCATGTTGGGTTTGGCATCGCGGAATTTATGGATCATCGATATGATGATTTTCCGCGTGTCTTGCTCCAACATTTTTTGTAAATCCCTGATACTTTCTGTAGCCTCGACATTGGGAATATCCGATGCATTGAAAGTGCCTGATATCTGGGTATCCAAATCTGTACGGTCCACCAAGACGATGACGGTTGGGCTTTTCAATTCCGGTGAACGTCTTAATTTCTGTGCAGCAAACACCATCAACAAAGACTTACCTGAGCCCTGAAAGTGCCAGATCAGTCCCTTTTTTACCCGTCCTTCTTTTACCCGCTCTACAATCTTGTTTGCCCCCTCATATTGCTGAAATCGAGGGATTACTTTGCTCCGCTGTTTTTTCTTATTAGTAGTGAACAAAGAGAAATTTTGTAAAATATCGAGCAACCTTGCCGGGTGCAACAAGTCACCCATCTCTTTGCCGATTTCAACCAAACCTAACCTACGTGCAAGGGCTTCATCTTCATCCTCCAGGCGCCAAGGCGCCCAAAAATCCAACGGGCAACGGATACTTCCAAAATACAAGGATTTGCCCTCGGTGGCGAAAGACAGGATATTGGGGACAAATAACTGCGGAACAGTATTCTCATACACCTCATGGATTTCATAGGCACCATCCAACCAACTTACACTTGGCCGGATGGGGGTTTTGGCCTCTCCGACGACTACTGGAATTCCATTGATGAAAAATACCAAATCCGGTATTTTGGTTTCTCGGTGGTGGATGCGAAACTGGTTGGTGACGACATATTTGTTTTCAGAAAGATCATCAAAATCAAAAATCCTCACTGGAACATGACGGTTGTTATTACCAAAAGGCATGGTTTTGTCTCCTCCAAGCCATTTGAAAAATTCCTCATTTGCCTTCACCAACCCAATCTGATTGACCGAAATCAAAATAGCCCGCAGTTTATAGATCACCTCATCTGCCAATTCTGGTTTGGCAGCTATTTCAGGATTTAAGCGAACCAAAGCATCTTTGAGGTCCTGCTCCATCAGCACTTCGTTGACAGATCGGTTCAAGTCTACCGCTGACATATACTGCCATTGAAGGCCATAACTCGTCTTAGGCTCAGAACTACCCTGAAAATTGAGGTTCACCCCACTCAGCTGGTGGATAATGTAATGCTCTACGCTATTGAGTTCGTTAAACGACATGCAAAAATCTTTCTTTTGAAATTAAGGATTTTGATCTAAATGATTGGGTGTTTAGATAAAAGATTTTCAGGTTAGGTGGTAATGGCAATTTGAATCAGGTTTTCAACTGGCGTATAAATATCCACTTCCAAAATGGGGGTTTCAATACTGACTATCAAGGAATACCTAACCTCATGATTATATTTTTCAAGACTCTTTCTGCTACGGTACCATCCTGCTTTTGGATAAACTGCCAAGATGTTGCGGGAAGCCAGGTTTGCCCCAAAAGTTTTCAAAAAATCTTTTTTAACCGAACCTTTATTTCTTACCCGCTCTTTGATCGTCCAATCTTCATCTCTTAAGTCGGGGCGTTCCGTCTCATCTTCTTGTTCAGCAGCAGCTGAAATTCTTCTCCTAAACTCAGAAGGCGTTTCATTTTCTTTTATCAACTTGAAATCCAACGAATGGGAATGATATGAAAAGCTTTTAGCGTATTCCCTTGCTCCAGGATTGGGTTCAATAAAATAGGATAAGGTAACTTTAATAGTCACTTCTTGATTGAATAGCATATCCTGCAAAACTTCTACAGGCCATGGAATCTCATACAAATGATATTCATTGTACCTGACAACGCCATTATCCATTCTGTAAGGTTTAATATTTGCCTGTGCAATCAAAGTAAGTGCATTGGACGCACTATAGAGTGCTCTGTTTAAGTTTGGAACTCCATATCCAACCGATCGAATTAAGGCTCGTCTATCTCCCTCTCTTGTGATATCCTTACCATGAAGCATTTGGGGCGTCCATTCTGCGGAATGAATCATCAACCCTCTAATGGTTTCCGGCCAAAAATCCGGATAGGTAGTTCTTAATTCAGCTGCCATTTTGGATGCAAAGGCTGCTGCTGAACTTGTCCCCCCAAATGGCCTGAACAACCTTCTTGTAAAATCTTTATCAATAGAAAGCGGCTCTAACTCTTCGTGGGAAAAAAGAAAATGACCATCAGAAATCATATTTCCTCCTTCCATGACCAAATCAGGTTTATTAGGCCATTGAGGCTCCCACATCGCTGAAGTGGAATTTCTTGGTGACATTTCTCCCAATCTCGCAACCGGAGTATATCCACTTGGTCTGGACAATCTATCCTTTTCGGTGTAGGCTCCAATTGTTAATACATTGTATGCTTGCCCTGGATCTTGGATACTCTGAATGAAATTTTGACTTGGGAAATCGCCATGGTTTGACAATAATACATTCCCGCCGCTTACTATGACCATTTGAGGTTCAGCCTCCTCAAAAGCATTTCCAAATGCAATGTTATCCAGTGAGCTGGATGCTGAACTCGGTCTTCCGGATTTTATTAAACCATCATTGGTAACTGATAGGCAAATGATCCTTTTTACATGAGGATTGGAAATAGAAACTGTAGTTATGCCATCCAGATATATAATCCCAAATAATTCTTTGTCAATGGAACTTCCTGATTGAAATATCTTAAATGATTCTATTCCATGAAGTATCTGGATAGGAACCGAACTGGCACAGGCATCTGTCAAATTTCCGAATAGTGCCAATGCTGCCATTCCGGTACCATGCCCTCCATTATTTGCAGAATCCTCCAACCCCCAAGACGGATTCCAGGCATGCAGATTTCCTCCATCTATCAGAGGAAATAGTAATGGATGTCTATGTGTCAAACCTGAATCAAACAGACAAACAAATACATTTTCTGAATCTTGCGGGGAAACAAAATCAGTTCTCGAAATTAAATCCTCTAACCATTCTTGTTCTGTCTCATAATTTATTCTTTCTGAAGTAATGAAATCATTGATTTCCTGAGGTCTCCTTAATTCTGCCAGACTGTCCAAAAGAAAAACCGAAGAGGCCAATTGCCTTGCTGTTCCTCTGACCATACGGATGACATGCTCAGGAAACATTAATTCTCTTGGACTAAAACTTAGACCTGCGATCTCAAGCTGTTGGTCTGTTTTATCCCTGCTGTAAGTACTTCTCCTAAACCATACTTCCCACCAAACTTCAAGGTCTGAGTCCGGAAAAGTATAAGAATCAATATCTACCCAAAAAGCTTGAAGTGTAGCCAAGCGAATTTCCTCAAGATTTGCAATTAAGTTCTGAGACAGAGGATTTCCATCAGGCAAATTTCTATAGGTCAGGTTTAAGTAATTTTCAACTTTAACCAAAAAATGTTCTATTCCCCGTTTGGAAAGCATCACAAGCACCCTGAATCGCTTTTCTTCTTGCTCATTCTGAATTCTTATTTCTTTCGAAATTTTAAGGATTTGATAATGTCCTCTCGAATCAGAGTGAAGCTGTTCAAACTTCAACTCAAACCCCCAAGCAGAATAAAACTCCACATAGATTACGTCGTCTTTCACCAAACCTTCTGGGATTTCCTGATCCTGTTGGAGTTCAAACTGATCCCGAATAGTCTCGATCTGACTTTTTATTCTATTTCCATGCATAGCCCTGTTTCTTGTTGCTATTGGAAAAGAAGCTACTACAGTCCTAGGATAGGTGTATTCCTGACCAGAGGCAAACCTTTCTATTCCGATTAAATGTCTTTTGGGATCTGATGCCATCGATTACTTTCTTTTTGAAAGGGCATCGATCAGGACTTGTGGGTTAAGTTTATTTCTGCCACTCAAAATCATGGCTTTGATAGTTTCTTCACAAGCACGGAGGATATCCGAAAAATTAAGTCCTAAAAACTGGTGGGCAATAGATTGCAAGTCAACCTTTGATTCAAATTCAAATGCCTGCAGCTGCTTTTGAAGCATACTAGTTATTTCTGTTTCTTTAGGCAGAGGAAATTCAATCACTTCATCAAACCTTCTAAAAAGTGCTTTATCAAGCATTTCAGGCAGATTGGTCGCGCAAATGATAATACTGTTACTTTGGTCTTTTTCAATATTGATCAGGAAGGAATTCAAAACCCTTTTGATTTCACCTACATCTTGCCCAATATTTCTGTGGCTACCTATAGAGTCAAACTCATCAAAAAGGTAAACGCCCCGCTGATTCACCATGGTGTCAAATATCACCCGAAGCTTTGCAATGGATTCTCCCATATACTTGGATACCAGGCCGTCTAAGCGAACAATAAATACCGGAATGCCTAATTCACCTGCGAGTGCTTGTGCAGTCATGGTCTTACCACAACCGGGAGGGCCCGTTAACAAAAGTTTTCTTTTCGGTTGAAGGTTGTATTGGCGAAGAAGTTGCCAGTTGGTTTGTTCCTCAATCAACTTCTCTAAAGAAGATTTGGTCTCTACATCCAAAACCATATCATTAAGCTTGATTGCCGGCTGGAACACATCCAATAACTCTTTCAAATCCCGCTGACTAGGTAGTATGGGAATGGTCTTACTTCGGTCTGCAAAAGGCTGATTCCTTTTTAGTTTCGCCTTGTCAATCAAGGACTTTAATTCTTGAGCTAAAGCTGTATGGCCTTTTTGGGCTTCGGCAGCAGCGATCTGCAAGGCAGATGAAATAAATCGTTCATCATCCCCTTCACCAAAATGCTTGATCAAACTTTTTATTTGTTCCGTCGCTCCCATAAGACAAAAGTACTTTTTATTCCAATATTACTAAACACAAAAATCATCCCCAAATTCTTAATAATCAGCTTGAAAAACAAGCAATTGATTTAATTTTAATTCAAGAGAGATTGTTTAACTTCATCAAAACCGAATCACCAAAGCCATTTCTTCTCAAAACCCTATCTTATCTCTCACAAAACCCCTAAAATCAAAGCCTGTACCTCCGGATTTTCGATCTCTGAGATACAGTAATTTGCTATCTGCGGAGATTTCTAAATCCACTGCATTTTTGTCTTCCCGGATTTTAAAAGTGCCTTGAAGGTTGCTGACAAAACTTTTGGGTAAGGTAATCCAAAGCACATGGTCTGTATTGTCTAGCAATAAATGCACATCGTCCTCAAACTTGGAGACATGGATATTAAACCACCAAACCGCTTTAGCTTTATTGATACCGGAATAGCTCGTATTCTGGGAATTCAAATTTCCTTTAAACTGAGTATTTATACGATCAATAAGCTGCTTCTTTTCCATAGGGCATTTCTTTTAACATTAGTGGCTATTTTTATCAGTTTTAAATGAAATTACAGGCAATCCTTTGATCTTGTTTTCCCAAAGCTTATCCATATACTTCTTCTCCTCAAATGCCCATTCTGCTATCCCCATGAAATGCTCCTTGGTAAATGGAGGAGAAATGGTAAGTCTGTTTAAATAATTTTTCACAAATACTGCTCTCTCAGCCTTCTCTAAAACAAGTTTACTTTTTAGTACTTCAGGGGCTAAAAAGAGATCATTTATAAGGTTGACTAAGCGCATCAGATTTCGTTTTACAATGTCCCCTGTCCCTCCAACAAAATCATTTGAATCTGTATGAGTCAGGATATTCCGGATGTTCCTTAAATGATGAATAGTTTCCTTTAGCTGAATCAGCGGCTCTTCAGCGCAAACTTCATTGGTTAACTGATTGAAATTCTTGTCCTTTGGTTTTTCTCCTGAATTCTGCAGTGGAATTTTCAATTCCTTAGCTTTGAGTTTAATGGCCATTTCTAATAGTCGAAGACCTTTACTCAAGGCTTCATCCATCATTGGCCAATGATAGTAGGCATATACTTGCAGGTATTCAATCGTCTTAAAATCTCCAATAATTTCTTTGGGTACAGTATCATCAAACACACCTTTGACCACATTCTTATGAATGTGTTCGTCAATGGAATTAGTCCCAAAAATTGCCCACCGATCATCTACTGCTAAGTATGTTTTTTCTTGGTTAGCTTCCATTAAAATATTTGATTGATAAGGGATTTTTGGAGGGATTCGGAACTTCTAATCTTGGCTCTATTCAATCCAATTATTTCATATAAAGAATCTAACTCATTCGCTATTTTAAATTGACATTCTAAACTCGGTTTTGGAACCTTAATTTCTTCAAGACTTTTCCTCGCAATTCTCTGTCTTGTCGTCCCTGAAGCTAATAAATTGGCCTTGTGCAAGAATTCGCGTGTATTCAGTAAATGAAGAAGATATCTATTGTAAGAATGTGAGGATTCCACCCTGACAATACAACAGTCAACTGCAGTAATCATTTTATGACCTATATTCTCAATAATGCAAGCTCTTCCTATTGGATCGGGCATTCTTGCTATGAGTACATCATTTGGTAAAACTTCAAAGCATCTTAATCTTTTGAAGGTTTCCTCACTAATAAATCTGGATGATTTATTAATAAATTCACGTACTCCAATATCCGCTAGTTGTAGTAACCTTATTCCTGAATCTGATTGGTCTTTTGATTCTATCCAATCCCCATCAACAAATTTCTTTAAATTGGCAGAAGCAAATTTTACAACCTCCTCCATTCTATTTTCCTCATTCCAAATAAGATGTGATCCCCGAACATCCAAGTTAATTTCTAACCTCTCCAAAACCTCCTTCTCCTTCTCAATCACTTCATCCAACGACCAAAGTAACTCTGCCAAACGGGCTTGCTCGTCTTTGGGGGGAAGGAGAAATTCGTATTCTGCTAAATCACGCCATTTAACTCTTTGCGACATGGTACCCGCAGCATTTTCATTCGCAAAATCCCAGACGGTATTTGAGTTAAAGAAAAATGCCATAAAACCTGGCACCACTTTAACATGGTTTTCTCTAAGCACAAAGGCATCACCTGAGCAACATCCATCAAAATCTACAAGTGAAGCTCTTCTCAAATACGCATTCCTTCTCGCAAACAATATATCTCCTGCTTTGAATGCCTTCGTTGATGAAGTAAGGTTTTCCGTTGTACCCCAATTTTTGATTTTGATATCACCTGAAACAAAATGTTCTAAGCCAACAAATCGATCATAGCCTGATTTACTTGGATTGTCTACTCTTTGGGAAATATCCTCTAACAGATCACCCAATTTGGTCAACTTCCAATTTGATTTATCAATATTCAAAACCTTGCTTTCCATTATTAGATTATCCATTTTCTAAGGT
Organism: Aquiflexum gelatinilyticum; assembly: GCF_024741135.1. Taxonomy (GTDB): domain Bacteria; phylum Bacteroidota; class Bacteroidia; order Cytophagales; family Cyclobacteriaceae; genus Cognataquiflexum; species Cognataquiflexum gelatinilyticum. The sequence goes on along the minus strand of NZ_JANSUY010000010.1, from coordinate 24,655 downwards.
TTTAAATAGCTCATCCATTGAATTCCTTAATTGATGAGAACCTTCTTCCCATTGGCTAAGTAAAACATCAAATGCTTCTACTTCAATTTTGTCCTGCTTTACAAAGAGTTGTACACTCAATCGGGTATTGTTGTCCTTTAATATCTCATCGTTATCCACAACAGCCGTAAAAGTGATTTCATTTTTAAAGCTCAAAAAAGCATTGTGAATTCGTTCAATATGTTGCGGATCTAAATAGCTTATTGTTTTTTCGTTACGAACTTCGTTGACAGCTTGGACAAACAATACTTTACCTTTTCGCTCAGGTCTTTTGTTATTGTTAGTAATGAGCAAGCAGGATGTCATTGAAGAATTGTAAAACAGATTAGGTCCCAAGCCTATCACGCATTCCACCAAATCTTCTGCAATCATTTTTCTCCTCATCTCTGATTCCGAATCCCTAAACAAAACCCCATGTGGCCAAAGTGTTATAGAACGTCCGTTTTTGTCATTGAGGCTTTTTTGGATATGCTGTTGAAAGGCATAATCTGCGCATCCCTGTGGCGGTGTTCCCCAGACATTTCTGCCATAGGGATCGTTTTCGAAGCCCTTGCGGTCCCAAGCTTTAATCGAATAGGGGGGATTGGCAAGGATGACATTGAATTTTTTGAGTGTGTCATTTTCCAAAAATGCCGGCTGCGCCAAGGTATCCCCCCGCACAATGCTGAATTCCTCTATGCCATGCATAAACATATTCATCCGGGCGATGGCGGAGGTGATGAGGTTGATTTCCTGTCCGTAGAGCCGGAGAGTCCGGTATTCTTTGCCTTCGTCACGCAAGTGCAGCGCACAGTTGAGTAGCAAGCCACCCGAACCGCAGGTAGGGTCATAGACACTTTCTCCCGGTTGGGGGTCCATGATCATTGTCATCAGCTTCACCACAGTGCGGTTGGTATAAAACTCCGCTGCAGTATGCCCGCTGTCGTCGGCAAATTCTTTGATCAGGTATTCGTAGGCATTTCCAAGTTTGTCATCCGCCACAGCACTTAGGTTGAGCTTGTGTTGTGAAAAATGCTCAATCAGGTTGATGAGCGTAGCATCCGAGAGCCGGTCCTTGTTGGTCCAACTCGCATCCCCAAATATCCCATACAGCGTATCCGGATTTGCTTTTTCGATTTCCCGCATGGCGTTTTGTATGGCCATTCCGACATTGGTGGTTGTTTCTCGGACTTTATTCCAATGTGCTTCTATGGGTACAATAAAATGGTGGTGCTCCGCAAAGGCAGCATACTCCATATCGCCATCGCTTTCTTTCAGTGCCTTTTCAAATTCCTCGTCATAGACATCGCAGATCCTCTTGAAGAACAATAGCGGAAAGATATATTGCTTGTAATCCCCGGCATCAATAGTGCCACGGAGTACTTTGGCCGCACCCCAAAGGTATTTTTCTAGTTCTTGTTGGGTCATTTAGAATATATTGTTTTTAGCGCCTCATAAGCAGATTTAATTAACTCAGTTAAACCTGATAAGTCGGATTTATCTTGATCAATATCCCTAAGTTCTTTAAAGGGGATTTCAAAATTAACTTGATAGCCAAATGAGAGGTCAAATTGATTTCTACCGGAATTCACAACCTTTGCATTCCATTGGCATTCAGCTTTCCAATCATAAGAAGGTTTAAAAGATTGATCAAAAAGTTTCATCACTTGATCCCAATCATTATCTCTTTTTTTCCGCCCACAATATTGCTTGAAATTCTCTTTGGTATATAGCGGCTTGTCGAGGCTATTTTCATCAAACCATAAACCCGTAAAATATCTCTGATAACTCGTAAATTTTACATGATAGAGTGAGAGTAAAGCATAAGATTTATTGTTTATTTCAATGTTTTGCTTTAGGTGGGGGGCATGAAAGAAAATATAGCTCCCTTGTGCTTTAGTATTACCAGGATAAATGGAAACATATAAATTTCCGTTATCAGTCACATCAAATAACACTTCCTGAGCCCATGGCTGGTTAAACCAAAGACCGAGTCTATTATTATATTCAAGTTTTTTAATTGCATGGCTCTTTGAAAATTCATTGATTGCAGACTCAATCCTTCTCTTAATGGCCACTTTATTATCAGAGGAAACGGAAAAAATGGCAGGTTCTGGTAACCATCTGAAGTTATGTTCTTTAACCAAGTTGATAAAATCAATTAAAAATCTATTGGTAACTCCTGCAGCTTTTTCAAAACTGTGAACCCTAACGGCTATCTCCATTAAATTGAACCAATTTAAGTCCTTAGGGATTACAAGGTCTTTCATTTCATTATCAGGGGCATTTTGACAAATGTTATAGACCTGGTTGTACAATTGGGCTGCGCAATCCCAATAATCTCTTTTTGCCTCAATTATGATTGCAATACCATTAATATTTACAACTATGTCGCAAATGGGATCATATCTTGTTTCATGCTTTTGTTTCCAAAAATAATCTTCCGTCATTTCATGCTCACTTAGGGATACAGCATAGATTTTCTCAAAATCACTAATGCTAGAACTCTGTTTTTGAATACTGATATTGATTTCATTTTTTGAATAAATATCACCAAATAAGGATTTTGAGTCTTTTTCATCCAGAATTGCTTTTAATACATCATTAAAAAACAAAGTATTCTCTTGCATACAAATGGCAAAAGCTCGGGTCAAGTCGTTTTCGAGTTGAAATTGACGAGTCTCTTTTGTGTAAGTTTTGAAAATATTTAGGTGACTGTTCATTTATAGAAATTTAGATAAAATGGTTTTAAATCGTACTTCAGCTTTTTGGCTTTCTTCCCAAGCCTTTTTCAAATCCGTCAAAGCTTCCTCCACAGTTGGTAGATTGTCTTCAATGATTTTTTCTACATAGAGAGGAATATTGAGGTTAAAGTCGTTTTCGGCGATTTCTTGCAGCGTTGCCACTTTGGTATAATTCTCCACATCCTCAAACTCGGAATACCAATCGAACAATTGCTTTACATGGTTCGGCTCCAAGAAATTCTGAGCGCGACCAACCCTAACCTGATCTGATCCATCGATAAACAGAACTTTGCCTTTTTTGTGTGAAGGTTTATTTTGCTTGAATACCATGATACAGGCTGCCAATTGGGTTCCATAGAAGATGTTTGATCCCAGCCCAATCACAGCTTCCAACAGATCCTGCTTTAGGAGTTCTTCTCTAATTCTTCCCTCAGCGCCTTTGCGAAACAAAGCCCCATGAGGCAAAACGACCGTCATCCGTCCGGTGCTATTCATGGACTTGATCATATGCTGCACCCAAGCCATGTCGCCATTTCCTTTTGGCGGTACACCGGCGATATTTCTTCCATAGGGATCATTAACCCAATTCTCACTTCCCCAATCATCCAAAGAAAACGGCGGGTTAGCAATGACACAGTCAAAAGTTCTCAATCCATCAGCAGCGAAAAAGGCAGGGTTACGTAAGGTATCTCCTCTCACGATATTGAAATCCTCAATTCCATGAAGGAACATATTCATCCGGGCAATGGAGCTGGAAGTCAAGTTTTTCTCCTGTCCATAGAGGGTCAGCGTTCTGTAATCCTCTTTACTTTCCTGAAGATGGTTGACACATTCCAAAAGCATACCGCCGGTCCCACAGGCAGGATCGTACACACTTTCTCCTTCATGGGGATCTAGGATCAAACCCAACAGGTGGACCACCGACCGTGGCGTATAGAATTCCCCGGCTTTTTTATTGGTCAAATCTGCAAAATGCTTGATCAGGTATTCGTAAGCCTGACCCAGGATATCAAGATCCACCAATGAGTTGGACAAAGCATACTGTGAAAAATGCTCAATCAAATCCACCAATAAACGATCAGACAGTTTGTTTTTGTTGCTCCATTGGGCATCTCCAAAAATACCGTACAATAATTCCTGATTCGCCTGCTCGATACCTCTAAAAGCCTTTTCAATCGCTTGACCCACATTCGTGGTGGTTTCGCGCACATCATTCCAATGGCAATCCTTTGGGATTTCAAAACGGTGGAATTCAGGCAGGGAAGCGTATTCTGAATCACCACCGGACTCGGCTAAAGCTTGTTGGTATTCCTCATCATACACATCAGACAATCGCTTAAAAAACAACAAAGGAAATATGTATACTTTAAAATCAGAAGCGTCCACAGGTCCTTTAAGAATCCATGCCGCTTTTGAAAGGTATTGTTCAAGTTGGGAGAGGGTGAGTTTGGTTTTGGTCATCAAATAAGAATTCTGATTGGGATAAAATTGGGTTATTAGAATAACAGATATTAAAAAGTATAAATATGCTGTCCTTCCTATTTTTCAAAAATAAGATAGTTAACGGAGAACTACAATGTTTTTATTTTTAGAAATAAAGTAATTTCCTCAGTGCGATTCCTTTTTTCAGAAAATATTAATTCAATATTTATCATTGATTATTCCCTTCCGCACCGCCATAACCCTGACCGAGCCTCCGATTTTTAGGGGATAATACTGGCTTTTACTTTCATGGAAGATGCTTACAATCACGGACCTCGTTAATACTTTAGAAGAATTTACATTTTTATTATGTCTATGTTTTTTTCAATTTCCCTGATAAATTGTTTATCAGAAACATAAATTGTTATAATTAGATTTTCCTTAAATCCATTGTATTCAAACCAATCAATTTTTTTGGGTATACCATTTATATAGGGTTCTGAATTGGTCATTCCAAAATGTTCCCATATGTAAGTTTTTCTGGTCATTTCATTTTTGATATAGAAATCCACGTATTTGGTTTCATCCCATTTGGTTACAGGATGATCATAAAAAATAGTCAAAAAATCACATTGTAATAACCTTTCATAGATGATTTTTTCTTGTTTCGATCTAACCTTTTCACCGGAAGAGGTCGTAATATTTTTAGATTTTGAGTAGTATTTGTATTTGCTTACAATATTTTGACTTTGGATTCCTTTGTTTCCTTCTTGATCTCGAAATGCTTTCCGAAAATGCCATTGATAAGAGCTTTTATTTGTCGTATCAACAGAGCAATTTGGAATAATTTGTTGCAAGACTCCATCATCATGCTGCTTTCTTAAGAACCTGCCAAAATCTCTTGGATATTCAAAAACCTGGGCCAGTTCCGGATCTTTTATAATAAGATCATGCAAATCTGTAGATCGGATTTCCATAGGAGAGTAGGGATCTGCAAGATAGGTGTCCAATAATTGTTTGATTTTCCTAAGGTACCTGAGATAATCCGGAATAATGTTCATGCTTTGGTCATCATTGAATCAAAAGGTAGTTATCATTATATTGAAATCAAAAATTCTTCATTTCGCTGATAGTTTTTTCCTAGGAAGTAAAACCTAAATAACATTGTAATAATGTTTTTTTTTGGGATGAGTATTCGGGCGGGAGACTTACCTTATTAAGGTTAAAAATTCTCTCACTCAAACTCTAAAATCAATTTTCTCCCTTTCTCTCAATTTTTGCAACACCATTCCCCGCAACTCAGTTAAAATCCCCTTTTGATCTCAATTTCACTTATCTCCCAAAATTCAGGCTTCAGTCCGGTTTTTTCAGGGTTGGTCCAGACTTTTTATCCTAGGTGTATGGCCTGATCTACTTTTGGATCATCATTAACACACAAACAAAAACAAACCAATTATTCACAAACAAACTACACACAATGAAAAAGTCAATGTTAACCATGGTAGCTCTAATGAGCCTAGGACTGCTGACCGCTTTCGGGCAGGAATCAAAATCGCAAACGGTAAAGCCTGTGGGCTTTTATGGATCGGTAATTAATGAATACATTTTTACTAAAAACTCCTCTCCGGTAAGAAGCCACTACAGCATCGGTACCGAATTGGGATTGAGATTCCAGGATAAGGTGTTCTTCGGGATTTACTACACACAGTCCATCGTACCGGTTGATCTTTGGAAAGAAACCCCCAACAATGCACTGGATATGAAGCAGGTACATTACGGGTTGTCCGGCAGTTACGTTCAGGATTTCGGAGGTCTTTTCTATGGAAAAGTTGGTTTGAGAGCCGCATATGCCGACATCAAGCAAGACTATACCATTACAAAAGAAAATGGAACTGTGGTTAACAAAGCAGAAAGCCGAACCAATTCGATCGCACTTTCACCTGATCTGATAGTGGGTGCACACCTCAACCGCTGGTTGGATATTGAAGTAGGTGGTACCTACCGATACAATGTCAGAAACCAGGAAAAGTGGGGTATCTCGACCGAAGATTTCAATGGCTGGGGCGGTACACTTTCCTTAAAAGCGAAATTCTAAGTTTCTCCACCAACCAACTTGGCCAGCTCGGAAGAGCTGGCTTTTTTAATCCTGAAAAATGAAAAATCTTGAGATTAAAGAAATCCGGCTTGATGATGTGAAATGGATTGATGGTTTAACCACACCACCATCCACCTACAAATGTGCTCATCATTTACTGGATTCAGAAAAGCTTTCTGCTTTGGTAGACCCGGGCAGCGCCTATTCTCTGTTTTCATAAATAAATGATGGTATGTGGTTGGGTTGGATCGGATTGTATCCCGTATTGGACCCATTTGGAAGACTTGGAATCTCGGAAATTCAATTTGGCTTTGACCCAATTAAGGCAGACTGTGAATGCATTCTTATAGCAATTAATTTCCTCCTTATCAAAGCACGAAACCTCGGATTCTGGTCGTGCTTGATCCATCTGAAAGAGAACTCTGAGCTCATACCCTTTTTGTTCAATTCCGGATTCAAAATTTTGGGCCAGAAAAATTCGGGTATAAACGCAACCAATGAAAACCAACTTCTGATCCTGGAAACAAGACTTAATTAAACTTTAAAAACTTTGACCACAAAATGATACATCTAGAAACTACGATTAGGATCTATGCGCCTTACGAAAAAGTATGGCAGATCCTGACCGATTTTGAATCCTACCCAAGCTGGAATCCCTTCATCAGGCAAATCTCCGGAGAACTGAGGGAAGGCCAAAAATTACAAGTAAAAATCTCTCCGCCCAACGAGAAAGAAATGTCATTTTCTCCGATGGTAATTAGAACTTTGCCCGGAAGGGAACTTCGGTGGTCCGGAAAATTCCTGTTCAAAGGACTCTTCGATGGAGAGCATTACTTTGGGCTGGAGGAAATAGATGAAAACACCACCCTTTTTGTACATGGGGAATATTTCTCCGGACTTTTGGTGGGATTAATGTCTTCCATGCTGGAGCAAACCAAATCGGGTTTTGATCAGATGAATCAAGCCCTGAAAAAAACATGTGAGTGTTAAGTAAAATAACAGTCCGATTCAAAACGAGCCTTGAAATTTTGTAAAAATGAAAACATCGATTGAACCCATGAATCCCAGCCATTGGGAAGATGTATCAACCATTTATGCTGAAGGAATTCAAACTGGAAATGCCACATTTCAACTAGTCATTCCTACCTGGCAAGAATGGGACAAGGATCATCTTAAAAAGTGCAGGTTGGTGTGCCTTTTTGAAGGGAAAGTTATAGGCTGGGCAGCTTTAACTCCCGTATCGGGAAGATGTGTTTATGCCGGGCTGGCTGAGGTCAGCGTCTATGTAGCTGAGCGGTTTCGAGGAAAAAAGATCGGGTTTCAATTATTGGAACAGCTGATCAAGGAGAGTGAAGATGAAAATTTCTGGACATTACAATCCGGTATCTTTCCTGAAAATTCCGGAAGTATTAAAATTCATGAAAAGCTTGGGTTTAGAATAGTGGGATTTAGAGAAAAAATCGGAAAAATGAACGGAAAATGGCGAGACACCCTGCTCCTTGAAAGGCGAAGCAAAAGAATCGAGGCTGATTAAAATGGCCTTAACGTATCCTTTGACAAAACTTTTAGATTCATAAAAAAGCCAAATCAGTTGAATTGTGTTTTGGTCTAACTTCATAATTAAAAAAGCTCCTTTCTGGAGCTTTTTGCCTTATAAAACCTTTCAAAAATGAAAATAGAACTTGACAATGGGATCAATTTGGTACCCCTGCATCTTGGTCACACAAAACACCTGTTTGAGATTTTGACTGCTAACTGTAGCCATTTTTCTCCGTGGTTACCTTTTGTGAATGAGCTTCATAGCATCGAACAAACTGAAAAATTTATCCGTGAAGCACAGGTCTTATGGGAATCAAAAAAAGACTTTTCCTTTGCTATTCTCGAAAGCAATCGCGCAAGGGGATTGATTTCGGCAAAAGAACTGAACTGGATCGAAAAATGCTCCGAATTGGGCTATTGGCTTGACCCGGCACTTCAAAACCAGGGTGTGATGTCCCATGCCATCAATCACCTGGTCGAATTTCTCACACGGGAATTGGGCTTTCAAACCTTTTGGATCAAGTGTGCGGAAGGTAATCTCCCCAGCCAACGGGTAGCCAACAAAGCCAAATTTGAATTGGTGGGGATAGAAAAAAGACGTGATGAGGAAAAAGAGGAAGTCTTTCTTACTTATCTCCGTAAAGAGAAGACTGGTGAAGGATTAATCCCTGCTTATCCCTAATCATCCGAACGAGAATTTCTCCAGTTTCCGGATTGATTTTTTGTTGTACTGCTGAGAATCCCATTTTTTCGTAAAAACAGATTCCTTCTTGATTTATGGCAAAGACTTCTACCAAAAGAACGGGAAAATTCACCGAGACAAATTGCACCAACTCCTTTCCTATTCTCTGATTTTGAAATTTAGGATGGACAAACAATCCGCCTATTTCATTGCCCAAAAGTGAAATAAACCCCAAGCTCTATCCTTCTTGATCTTTCCAAATCCAAGTTTCGCTTTTGGGAAGGTATTCGCTGACTATTCGAGTTTCTTCCTTCAGGAAGAAATCAGTCTTAAGGAATGTGTAAGCATGGCTTGCGCTTAGCCTCCAAATCTGGAGGATATCAGAAAGGTCTGAAGAACTTAGGGATGAATATTTTTCATAAGAACCAAAGTGCTGTAAGTTGAATTGGAAATAAAAACTCCCTCCTGAAACAAGAGGGAATTAGTCATTTTCTTTACCAACTTAACTTTATGATTTTTTTGTGAAATGAAGGTTTCTGAGCCTTCCTACATCCTTGATGAGGAATCCCATCACCTTTCCTTTGGGATTCATTTCCCATTCGATAATTCCAAGTTCCCGAGTTCGGAAAGTATTTCCCTCAATGGCAAGGAGCTCTACTTCTCGAAATCCTGCATATTGAAGTAAGGTCTCAGGCAGGACCAGAAAAAGCTTGCCTTCTTTTTCTTGAACCTCGTAGGTCACATCTAGGCCCTTGTTTTCAAAGTGACCGAGGAGCTGGCTTGGAGTGGGACTTTGAGCTTTTTGCCGGTTAGGGTTCAGTTTTTCTGCAGGATCTACTTTTTTCCCTTGTATAAGTTCAAGCGTCATAACTCCATTTTTTTGGCGGAACGCAACCTGTCCGTCAAATTCCCGGAAAAAAAACAGGCTGTCTGATTCAGGGACTAGCTGAAAAGGAGGGGCGTCAGGCAAGTACATATACAATCCACCTTTATCCTGCTTGATCTCAAACTGAGCACCATCCCAAAAGCGATATTCCCCAACATATTTTTGAGTGACTACGGATGTAAGTTCAATTTCCGTGTGAGCTATTTTCTTCGTGTATAGAGCAAATTCAGCCGTCAGGTATCGGGCGATGGAATGAGCTATCGCGCCAGGACTTTTTGGAAGTTTTTCTGAATTAGACAGGACACTTATACCCAAATCTAGTTCTGGAATGTAAACGACATAAGAAGAATATCCTGGCACACCTCCCCCATGCGTAAACGCTTGAAGCGAATTGATATCTCCTTTTTCCAAACCAAAGCTGTAATCCACAGATCTTCCTGTTGATAACTTATAAGAACTGGAAAACATCGGGAAGGAAAAATGTGATTCTGCATGATGGGAAAGCAATAAATACTGCATCCACCGCATCAGTGAAGGAAGATTAAGATAGATATTGGATTCGCCGGTGATGGTGGTTTTCTCGGGGAACTTTCGTTCAAATCCACCTTCCACTGGTTTATAGGGGTAAGCAAGATTCGGGATATCCTTTCCCGACTTATCCAGTACCCACCCCTGGATACCCATTGAAGGGAACAAAGATTTTTCGAAAAAATCAGAATAAGAAAGGCCAATTTGAGCTTCGATCAATTGACTAAGAAAGAAGTATCCAGAGTTGGAGTAAAGGAAATCTCCTCCTGGCATGAAGTTTAGCTTTCGGTATTTGGAATGAAGTCGAAGTTCTTCCCTTTTTCCCCAATCTGATTCGAGGGATAGGCCTGCAAAGACTCGGAGATTATCTGAAGATGGAATTCCTGAAGAATGGTGCAGGAGTTGCATAGGAGTAATTCGCTCGGAATAGGGAAAATCGTTTAGGTATTGAACGATGGGAGTGTTTAGATTCATTTTTCCCCGATCCCGAAGGAACAATATCCCAAATGCGGTAAAATGTTTTGATACAGAAGCTAAGTTAAATTGGGTAATATCAGAGATGGGGATTTTATTTTCAAGATCTGCGAGACCATGGTAATGTTCGAGAAGAATCTCGCTTCCTCTACTGATTCCCAAAGCAAATCCAGGTTCGTCTGAACTTGGTTTGTTACCTATCAGGGAGTCAAGTATGCTGGCATTAATGGGTGGAAGTGTAGAGTAGTCCTGCGCCCAACCCTGTTGAGCTGCGGATAGGCAAAAGATAAGAAATAGGAGTTTTTTCATAATAGAGGGTTAGTTTAGATAATGAAATACGTGATCAGGTGAAAGCCCATGTGTGTTAGGATAGCCAGAATCAATCCATATCTCCAAAAGGCATAGCCAAAGCAAAGCCCTGCCCAGAAGTTTCCGCCAAGAATGTAGATGAGTGTCCAGATACTTGGTGAAGGCACCTCATTGAAAATTGCAGGAAGGTGGCCCGTGGCAAAAAGCATGGCTGTAAGGAAATTTGAAATCCAAAATTGGACATGGGAGTTGGGGCGGTTGATTTCCTTCAATATCCAAAGCAACACAGTCATTACCCCATACCGCATGAGGATTTCTTCCGTGATTCCCCCGTAAAGTATCCGTGTCCAAAAAGGCAAGCCCGGCCCATTGATTACTTCCCTGTAGGCAGAACCAAAACCCCGGTAAGTGCACAAATAGATGAGTAACACACCAAGTGCAGAGACTGTAGTCAGAACCAAAAATGGTTGAATCAGGGACTGAAAGACGGCCACTAAGGGTTCACCTTGTTTTGAATCAAGAATCGGTAGCTTCACACCTGCGGCTTCTTTCAGGAGTGTGCCTATCGTGATACTGATAATCAGAAGAATGATGGGATTGACCAACGTAATCCACCGGACTGTGGCGGGATCCATTTCCAATCCAGGGGAAAGGGAGGGTGGAGAAACGCTCAAAAGAGAAGCTATACCCACTAAACCCATTCCGAAAAGGCTGACAGCAATTCTGAGATTTGATGACTTTCGCATAAAAGATTAATTCTTCGCGAAGCTAAATTTACTCAAGTCCACGGGCTAATTTCTCCAGATGAGTGCCTGATTTATCCTACCCAACCCTTAAAAAACCGTGATGAATCCATGTCTATTTTTCTTCAATCAAAGGAATTCGGGCCACAAATAAATCTCCTTCCTGACCGAATTTGGGGGAATCTGAGGAAAGGATGAGGTATCTCTTTTGGATATTTTTTAACCCCAGCCCCGTCGATGGAGCATGATTGATCCGAACTTGAAGGGAGTTTTTGACGACCAGATAATGGCCTTCGATTCCGATAAGAATTTTCAGAGGCTGGTCTTCGGATATTTTGTTGTGCTTGACAGCGTTTTCAATCAGGAGCTGCATGGTCAGCGGAGCAATTTGCATGGAATGGAAGCGCTCAGGAATATCAACCTCAAGTTGGATTTTCTCTTCAAAACGGATTTTTAGTAAGAAAACGAAGGAATATACAAAATCCAGTTCCACTTCCAAAGGTACCAAGGTATTGTCTTTTTGCTCAAGCAGATACCGGTATGACTTTGCCAGCTGATCGATAAACTTCTCGGATAAGTCAGCATCCACATGGACCAAGGAACTTAGTACGTTTAGACTGTTGAATAAAAAGTGAGGGTTTACTTGTGTTTTCAGGGATTCAAATTGGGCTACGGCCATGCCTTTTTCAAGTTCTTCCCGCTGCGAAAGTATACGGTCTGTGATGTCCCGATTACTCCAAATCCGGCCCACAAGCTTTCCGTCCTGAATCTGCGGAGCCGAATAGACTTCCAGGACCTTTCCGTTATGAAGGTTGAGAGTCATGGTAAAAATAGCCTGTCGGTTTTCCCTAAGAATCTCAAATCCGCTTTCGATTTCCTCCTTGTTTTCGATTTTAGGCTGAACCAGATTACTGACTTCTTGCACACTGAGCCCGATGGGATTTTGATCCAATTCCCATAGTGTGTGGAAAATCTCATTGGCGTAGACTACCCGGTTTTCAAGATTTGCCAACAGAAAACCCTCTGCGGAGGAATCGATAATAGTTTGGTTGAATGAAAGCGATGCACGGGTAGATGCCTCGGCCTCCGAACGGGCAAGTGAAGAAGTGAGAATTTCGCTGCAGAGCCTGAGAAACCTGATGTCATCCTCCGACCAGTTTTTGGGCTCAAAAAGGGCATCATAACCGATCATCCCGACCAATTCTCCATTGATTCGAAGCGGAAGCAGCAAAATCCCGACTGTTCCGTCCGCTTCAAAAGCTTTTCGGCATTGCTCGGCTTCAGGAGGCATTTTATCCAGGGTTTTATAATTCAGGATCTTGTCAGAACTCAACTGATTGAAAGTCCAATTCATCGCATCGATGGGAATTCCTTTTTGGTAATAAATGGAAGGAATCTGATCTCCCTTTTCACTTCGCCACTCGTGGAGGCAGTTCCAGTAATTTTTTTCAGGATTCAGCTGATACACATAGACCCGGTCCACGGAGGAAAATTTTCCCATTTTTTCCAACATTTCGACTAGGGCCGAGTGGAAATCCATCCTCAAAAACGAACCAGAGATTGAGCTGGTCAATTCATAAAGTTCTTTTTGTCTTAGGATTAACTGCTCCGTTTCGTGGCGCTCGGTGATGTCTCGACAGGTAACGATCAATCCCTCAATCATGGGTATTTTTCTTCCATCAGAGATTTTGACTTCAAGCATTTTGACCGTTCCGGTTTTGGTTTTCACACGGAATTGATCGAAATAAACCCCATTTTTCTCCTCCTCCAGAAATGCTTTAAACCGGCTTTTTACCTTTGACTTATCTTCCTCCAAAATCCAGTAAAAAGGAGGGAATTCGGTCAATTCAGGAATAGCGTATTCCAATTGGTGTTCTGCAGATGGGCTGGAATATTTGATTCTGCCGTCTGTATCCCAGACCTGCACGATGTCTTCTATATTTTCGATGAGTTGCTCAAAGTAGTTTCCTAGTCTCTCGACAGTTTCTTTTACCTGCTTTTCCCGAAGGGCCTCCAAAAAATGAATGATGTTAAAACCGGTAAACAGCACGGAAAACAGCAAAAACGAAACGAGTGTATTGATAAAAATTTCATTGTTTGCCGGAAAGGACGATTGGTAAAGTAGCTGGAAAAAATAAGCCGAAATTAACACCACCAAAAAACTGCAAATCAACCCCAAAACGGCGGAAAGAAAGACTCGCTTAAGAGGTTTTTCAAGCCAGTTGAAAAAGTTCTCTCCTAACTGAGACACCCACACGGCCGACTTCCATATCAAAAGAACAATGAAGACATTGGCCAGAAAATTTTGAAAAAGCTCCAAGGCCTTAAATACGGAGAAAAATACCTGGTTGACCAAAATGATCAATCCAAATCCTGCCGCGACGGCGATTTGAAGTTTCCAAGAATACATGGTGGTTCTGGACCGACTTGATTTGAGATTGAAAAGCGACATAAACTGAATTTCTGACTAAAGCTAAGGAAGTTATTGAATTTGAAATTACCAAAAAACCCATCCCCAAGTGAGGACAGGTCTCTTCGGTGGTAGTGGTGGTGTATTGGTTTAGTTATTCAAAATCCGGGCTTTGATTTCTGCGATAATCAAGTCGGGCTGATCCAAATGAATGTGGTGGGAACTTTGCACCTGGACATGCTTTGACTTTGGGATCGACTTGGCATACTGCGCGTGAAGCAGACTTTTCATCTGTACATCCTCCGGAGTTTCCTCCGGACTTGGCTTCAGCGCAGTGATTACAGTCACGGGTTCTAAGGGAAAATTGGATGCTTTGACCTGTTCTGCAGTTTTTAGTGAGGCAATAAATTCTCGTTTGCTTCCGTCTTCCAAACCCATTTCCAAAGCGATTTGTTCCAAAAGTTGCTCCGGTTTCATTCCTCCCAAATCAACCTCTTTCAAAGCGAGAATTTTATCTTCCAAAGTGTAGTCAATCAGAACCATTCCGGATACCAAATGTGGATACTTTCCCGCAAAAATTCTTGCATATAGTCCTCCTATAGAGTGTCCTACGAGCAGGTAGGGAGGTTCAAATTCACTTTTTTCCAACACTTTTTTTAATTCGAGCGCTAAATCCGAACCAGTGGATTGATGCCCTGCTTGAGTGGAGAGTCCCACTCCCGCACGGTCATAGGAAAGGGTCCTATAGTTTCTTCCAAGCTCATTTTGGATTTTACTCCAAGTGCCAAGCTCATCACCCAGTCCAGATAAAAAAACGATCGATGATCCGGAATTTCCTTGGATCTTAGTGTAAAGCTTATAGCCGTCCAGATCGACCCATACAATTTTTGACTTGGGAATAAATGGTTCAACATCAAAGTTTATGCTACATGAAGAAATACTAAACATGAGAAGAATTCCTGTTGCAAATAATAAAAGCGGTTTGTAAATCATAGAAGTTTGCGTTTTGTTGTTGGGTACAAATTTGACTATCCCGGTTCCTTCTTGAAATAAAAAGTCGATGAACGCCGGATATTTAAGACTGAACCTCCAAAGAAAAGATCCAAGCGTACTGAGTAGGATTAATTTTGGGAAATTTTTATTTTGCGACTCAATTGTTTGGTTATGAAAGTGGTAATTGTTGAAGATGAGCGTCTTGCAGTA
The DNA here is from genome assembly GCF_024741135.1 of Aquiflexum gelatinilyticum. GTDB lineage: Bacteria > Bacteroidota > Bacteroidia > Cytophagales > Cyclobacteriaceae > Cognataquiflexum > Cognataquiflexum gelatinilyticum. The sequence goes on along the minus strand of NZ_JANSUY010000010.1, from coordinate 9,602 downwards.
GACCGCCTTAAAGGGTTTTTGGAAAAATATGACGCTCAAATGGAGGTACTTGCAGATCTTCCTTCTGTCAAGAAAGCAGTCGACTGGTTTTCATCCAATCTTGTTCCGGATTTGATCCTACTTGATATCCACCTGGAAGATGGACAAAGTTTTGGGATATTCGATCAGATTTCTCTTGACTGCCCGGTTATATTCATCACCGCTTTTGACGAATATTTGATCAAGGCATTCAAACTCAACAGTGTGGATTATCTTCTAAAACCTGTCAATTTTCAGGAATTAGGCCAAGCTCTGGATAAATTTAAAAAGTACCATACCCCTATAAAATCCTTCTCTTTAGCAGATTTCCAACAAATCCTCAATCCCCTTGTCGAGCAGAAGCTTAATTACAAGGAGCGTTTTTTGGTCAGCTCTGGAAGTAAAATCCAAACTGTACCAGTTGATCAAGTGGCTTACTTTTACTCTGAAGAGAAAATCACTTTCTTGGTGAACCGACAGGGGCAACGATTTCCCTTGGATTTATCTTTGGACAAGCTTCAGGAAGTAATGAATCCGTCAATTTTTTTCCGAATCAACCGGAAATTTATTGCCAGCCTGGAGAGTATTTCTCAAATCAACAAATATTCACCAACAAGGCTTAAGTTAGGTCTGTTGCCCGATCCGAAGCAGGAAGTGTTTGTCAGCATTGAACGCTATTCTCAATTTAAGGATTGGTTGGATCGGTAAATAATTGATATTATGGATCACCTCACCATGCCTCCTTTACGAATTGACCTTTTCAGCATTTTTATTTTTCTTGGATTGATGCAGGCACTTTATTTGGGCTTGGTATATTTGGTTTTTTCCGCTAAACGGACTCAGAATTTAATACTTCAGGGATTGCTGCTTTGGGGTATAGGAGGCTTTCTTTTGGAGATTTTTATGATGTATTCGGGTTTGATTTCATATGCTTGGTTTTTGGTTGATTTCTCGGAACCGTTGGGCTTTTTGATTGGACCTTTGTTTTATGGCGTGATTCTTTGCCTGACCCGCGGTAAACTTCCTGTTAAGTTTTGGCCTCAATTAGTGCCCTTTTTTGCTTACACATTGTATATGATTCCATTTTGGGCATTACCGGATGAAGCCAAATTTAATGCTTGGATTTCTGCCTATTACCCGGAATTCTCTAGGCAGGACTTTAGCCATCCTTACCCGACCGACCCCTTATTGCTTCGGGAATACGTCACTCCGCTTACTTTGATTTCAGTTGCGGTTTATGGCTTGCTTTGTCTCTGTGAGGTTTCCACATTTTTCTCCAAGCAGAATGCCTCAATCTGGAATCCCGTTACCGAAGCGCAAAAAAGACTGCGCATTGTACCATTTATTCTGGTAACAATTTTGCTTTGTGTAACTGTCATCAAAATTTTCAACCTGGAAGATACCGGTGACCATTGGTATGCTGCCTATATTGCATTCACGGTTTACTTGACCAGTTTTCTACACATTAGGAATTCCAATTTGGAGCATGCTGATCTGAAAATTCCTGAGAAATATCAAAATTCCAGATTAGATCCTGAGACGCAGCGGGAACTCATTGAGAAAGTAAAACAGATTCTTGAGCGGGAAAAGCCTTATTTAAATTCGGATTTTTCCTTGCCCAATCTGGCCAAAGAAGCTAAGACCAATGTTCATTTATTGTCACAAGCAATAAATGAGGGATTCGGAAAAACATTTTTTGAACTGACTGCCGAATACCGGGTCATGGAAGCCTGCAAAATATTGAAAAGCGAAGAGGGAGCATATCTCAAAATGGAAGAAGTAGCCGAACGGGTAGGATACAATTCCAAATCTTCCTTCAATACCGTTTTCAAAAAGCACGTGGGAATGCCTCCTTCTGAGTTCCGAAAAACAGTCCAATCTGATAATTAACGTTCGATTTGATAAAGTCGAACACTGATTTGATAAAATCAGTCGTCGGTAGCCTGGATATTTTTGAGTTTTGAGCCCAACAAAACCTAAAAATTCTTATGGAAACAACTACTTCTCTCCGCCGATATGATTTGGACTGGCTCAGATTCTTTGCAATTATTTTGTTATTGTTTTATCACACAGGGATGCTATTCAGCAGTTGGGGATGGCATGTCAAAAATGAGGAAACAAGTTTGTTATTCAATTATTGGATGATCTGGTCCCATGATTGGAGGATGCCTTTGCTCTTGTTTATCTCGGGTGCAGGTACCTTTATGGCCTTGGGAAAGCGAAGTAAAGCCCAATTTGTCAGGGAGCGCTTCACAAAATTGTTTGTCCCTTTGGCATTTGGAATGTTTGTGATCGTTCCTCCCCAGATTTATTTCGAGCGTATCGCTGAATTTTCAAGTTTTTGGGAGTTTTATCCTACAACTTTTGATTTTGATCCCTATCCTAAAGGGAACTTCAGCTGGCATCACTTATGGTTTATTGCATACTTGCTGATCTATTCGATTTTGATTTTGCCATTGTTGGCGTTTTTGCGGAAGCCTGTTTCCCAAGGTTTCAAAACCTTCATGGAGCAAATTTTTACCAAGCCGGTAGCAGCACTAATGATCCCTGCGGTAATCATATTACTCAGTCAGCTTGTACTTAGACCGTATTTTCCGAACGAAACGCACGATTTTCAAGATTGGGCATATTTTGTCTTTTATTTTCTGTTTTTTGCCTTTGGGTTGATTTTCTACAGTAATCCTAAACTTTGGGATAGTTTGGGCAGAAACCGAAAAATCTTCCTCAGTGCAGCGGTTTTAATTTTAATCCCGTTTTATGGGTCATTCCTTCATTTCAGGGGGGCTTGGAGTTTGCCTATGAATCCGGACGATGTCGAGTCTTTCTTTGATGTAACTTCGATTTTTCTCAGTTGGTTTACGGTCTTGACTATCATTTCTTATGGTCAGTTTTATCTCAACCGACCCCATCCCATACTCAAATATATCAACGAGGGGCTTTATCCTTTTTACATTCTGCACCAGACAGTTATAATTGTCATTGGCTATTACATTTGTAAATGGGACTTAAGTATTTGGGCAAAATATTGGATAATCTCGTTTGGGACTCTGGAAATATGCTTGGGAATATATTTTGGGCTGATTAGGCCTTTTAACGGGGTAAGGTTTCTATTTGGGATGAAGCCCGTAGATGCTGAAAAATCTGAAGATTTAAAAAATCATTCATTTAAAACTACTTAGTGTATATTCCAAATAAGCTTTGAGAAATAAGGGAGTAAATTAGATTTCAAAATCAATTTTTTCCCTTTCTCTCAATCTATTAAGGACTATTTCTCTCAACTCGGAATTTGAAATTCTAAAAGGATGAAGAATCAGGGCTGCTTTTCGGATACAGGCCTCGAATTCTTTCTTGGCCTTGGGGATTTTGTCAGCAACACTGTTAAACTGAAGTTCGTCCACTGTGTACCCTTGGTATTCCAGTTTCCAATAATCAATGGTCTCAGGATTGGCCGGAAGCGGAATACTTCTCAGAATCCTGTCTGTTTCAAAAAATGTGGTCTGCACCGGTACAGTCACCGTCCTGACCATCGCTTCTCCATCTGTGACCACGACTTTGAAGATTTTGTCTTGGGTCATGTCCACCAAATCAAACCAATAAAGCGCCCTGACCACCAGCTTGCAGGTACCGGTAGTCGATGCATCCAATTCCTTGACAAATCCTTGCCCCACCAATTGGATCTTTCCATCCAGGACAGTGATTTCAATCGATGAAGTCAATTTCCATGTTTTGGAGACACGCATCAGATTTTTAATTTCCAAAAAAACCTTCTTGGCCTGTTTGCTGTCGATTTCAAAAATTACCATATCCTCAATTTTTCATCAAATTAAGAAATTCTAATAAAGGTGTTAATTCATTGGGACCCCTCCGACGCATATTGTCACATAATCAGGATTTCAAAATAGACATAAGATGCTAGACACAAGACACAAGACTTTGATTCCCCATCAACAATGAGAACTCGACAACGCGAAGCGACAACCCGACAACGCGCAGCACACAACAATTAGAACCACTACAACAATTACACCTGTCCGCCGTGGCGGAACTTTCCCAACCCGACCACCCGACTACAACTCCAATTCTCCCCAACCTTCAACATTTTCGACAAAGTCTCAATTGAAACCGCTGTGCGTGGGGAGGCGAAATTCCGGGCCGGCGATGGCCTAGTGGGGGGAAGGATTATTTCGCTTGCCTTTTTTGGTTACTTTTTGTGGTAAGACAAAAAGTGACAAAAGGAATATGCTTCATCCTTTTAATCTGTGGGTAAAAAACAACTTTAAATGTTTTGGCGGGGAGTCTTTTTTACTCTCGACCATCAAATTAGCCAAAACCAAATCTGACTCATTTCACATTTTTTCTACAAACATGACACCCCTACGGGGTTTTTTACCAATCAAAAAACTCGACAACGCGAAGCAGACAACCAAAAAAAACACAAGGTCCAAGACTTGGTTCCCCATCAAAAACTAGATCAATTAGAACCACTACAACAACTAGAACAATTACAACCTTCCTAACCTGACAACGTGAAGCAGACAACAGTTAGAACAACTACAACAATTACACCTGTCCGCCGTGGCGGAACTTTTTCAACCCAACAAAACCCAGCAAACTCAAAACTCAGCAATTTTTCCTGCCTGTAGGCAGTTTTTTTAGTTTAAATGTTAATATTTTGTAAATAAACTTGCAGTTATCATAAAGATCTTCCTAAATTAACTATCATAATAAGAGTATCGTCTCCATGAAAATGGAAAATGGGACAGAAACCACCTTCAGATGACCCAAAAGGCGGATTTCTGTAAATATTTTGGGCGTTTCATCCTTGCAACGGTTCAAGGAAATCAAGAGGTAAAGTAATTTTTTAACACAACTATATGGAATCAAACAAAATAGGAGAGGGGACCATCATCTCGCAGGTACCCATCCCGATCGAAGAGTACAATGAGCTATTGCCCTTTTTAAAAGTCAAAAGCTACAGCAAAAATCAAATTTTAAAAGCTTGCCATGAGATCGAAACGACCAGAAGATACCTCATCTCAGGTACCTTGGCCTTGTTTGAAAACCAACAGGGCTCGAAAGTTTGCAGAAGGATATATAGCAAATACTGTTTGGTCTGTGATTTTGAATCTTTCGAAAAAGAGCGACTTACCGACTTTTCCATAGTGGCCTACACAGACTGTTTGGTCTGTGAAATTCCGAAAGAGCTTGAAGCAGCCATATTGATTCCCGCACCCAACATCATCAAATTGATTTTAAGGTTAAGCCATCAGGTGGTGGTTCAGAATTTGGAATGGGCCAGTGTTCTTTGGCTGTCCCCCAAGGCAAGGTACAGCAGACTGCCCCAAATCTGCCCCGACTTTGCCCTGATCAAAATCAAGGATATTTGCGGCATCCTCAACCTGCCCGAAAGAACCCTACACCGCCTGAGAGGAAAAAGCTAACTACCCCAACTTTCTTTATTAAAGACCTATTTTACCTTGCCATCTCCATATGGCCCGATACCCCCATGCCTTTTCAAAAAATTCCCTCTAACCAAATACTTGTACTGAGCGAAGTCGAAGTAACCAATTAACCATTAACCCCTTAACCCCTTAACCAAATACCCGTACTGAGCGCAGTCGAAGTACCCGTACTGAGCGAAGTCGAAGTAACCATTAACCAAATAACCATTAACCAAATAACTATTAACCCAATAACCATTAACCAAAAGCCCCATGTACCGAAAGCGATGTGTCATTTACCCGAAAGACGTCCAGCTCATCACCGGCAAGAGTGAGAGGTATGCGCAAGACCTGTTGAACAAAATCAGGGAAGTATACAAAAAACAGCCCCACCAGTTCATCACCGTCCAGGAGTTCTGCACTTTTTCAGGAATCCCGCTACATGAGGTTGAACCATTTCTTTGAATTTTTAAAAATAGACACAAGATATTAGACGCAAGACAAAAAAAGACGCAAGACAATAGACGCAAGACTCAAGACTTTGGCCCGTTAAAAAATTAAGGTTCAGTCAACTTGACAAGAATTACAACCACTACACCTGTCCGCCGTAGCGGAACAATTACAACCACTACAACAATTACAACATTTCCACCCTATGTTCTCTATGACCCTATGTGGTAAAAAATTCATATTATTCCATCTGTGAAAATCATTTAAATCTGTGGTTAAAATCCCCATCCCTGTTTTGGCGGAAAGCCTTTTTTCCTCTCGACCATCAAATTAGCCAAAACCAAACCCAATTCATTTCACATTTTTGCTATAAACATGCCACCCCTTCGGGGTTTTTCAACTCGACAACAATTACACCTGTCCGCCGTGGCGGAACTTTCCCAAACAGAAAACGCGCAGCCGACAACCAAAAAAGAAACAAGATTCAAGACACAAGACACAAGACTTTTACATGTTGAAAAATCAAGGTTCAGTCAACCCGACAACCTGAGAACTTGACAACAATTACAACCACTACAACAATTACAACTCTTTTGTATCTGCGTTCATCCTTTTAATCTGTGGTTAAAAATAACCTTCCCTGTTTTGGCGGAAAGCCTTTTTTCCTCTCGACCATCAAATTAGCCAAAACCAAACCCAATTCATTTCACATTTTTTCTATAAACATGCCACCCCTTCGGGGTTTATTTTTACCAGACCTTTCTAAACTCAAATTCATACTTTGGTAAAAATTTCATTCGAAGCAAGAGTGCGTGAGGAGGCGAAATTCCGGGCCGGCGATGGCCTAGTGGGGGGAAGGATTATTTCGCTTGCCTTTTTTGGTTACTTTTTGTGGTAAGACAAAAAGTGACAAAAGGAATATGCTTCATCCTTTTAATCTGTGGGAAAAAAACAACTTTAAATGTTTTGGCGGGGAGTCTTTTTTACTCTCGACCATCAAATTAGCCAAAACCAAATCTGACTCATTTCACATTTTTTCTATAAACATGCCACCCCTTCGGGGTTTTTCAACCCGACAACCTGAGAACCTGACAACGCGAAGCAGACAACAAAATAAGACTCAAGATGCTAGACACAAGATGTAAGATTGTTTCCCCGACAACATTGAGAACTCGACAACGCGAATCAGACAACAAAAATGACACAAGATCCAAGACTTAACCAGTTGAAAAATCAAGGTTCAGTCAACCCGACAACCTGAGAACCTGACAACGCGAAGCAGACAACAAAATAAGACTCAAGATGCTAGACACAAGATGTAAGATTGTTTCCCCGACAACATTGAGAACTCGACAACGCGAATCAGACAACAAAAATGACACAAGATCCAAGACTTAACCAGTTGAAAAATCAAGGTTCAGTCAACCCGACAACCTGAGAACTTGACAACAATTACAACAATTACAACAACTACAACAATTTCATAAGAGATCCTTCGCTGCACTCAGGATGACGGATACTCCAACCTGACAACGCGCAGCAGACAACAATTAGAACAAATACAACAATTACAACCTTTTAAAGTCAATTTCCCTTAAAAATACAACTCCTTAAACCTTAGAAAAAATCAATTATTTAAGAAATAATACAATAAAAATCGCCGAAATAGGTAGATTTTACCCCCATTCCCGTTACCCTTCCCTTACCCTTCCCTTACCCTTCCGTTACACCCTCCTTACCCATTCGTTACCTTTTGACCAATTTCCAAGAAACCATATCATTATTCCAATATTTTTTACTCTTGTACTTTTCTAAGAAAGAAATATTGGCTCATGATGATAAAAAATCCCCAATCAAAATTGATTCAACACTCCCCATTGTGACCGCATACTGATCTCTGATCACTGAAAGAGTAACTTACCACTGTTTACTGTGCCTGCCTACTGAAAACTGCCCACTGTTTACTGCGACTGCCTACTGCTAACTGAAAACTGCCCAATTCCGCAGAATCCGCAGAAACTGCACTTTTCCGCAATATCCGCAATATCCGCAGGATCCGCAGATTGTTTTTTATTCCATTCCAGGCCTCCCCACATTTGACCATGTTTCACTTAAACCAAATCAAAAATGGGAAAGCAATCAAGTGCATTCAAACTCGAAGGTAACATAGGAGGCTTGTCCTTCTACAAAACCAGGGATGGCCACATGGCCAGAGAAAAAGGAGGCGTCTCCAAAGACAGGATCATGACCGATCCCAAATACGCGCGGACCAGGGAAAACCTGAAAGAGTTTTCCGAAAATGCCAGGACTGTCAAGATGGTCAAGGATACCATCAGACCGGCAATCCTCAGAATTGCGGACGCAAAGCTGCACAACAGGTTGATCAGGGAAATGATGAAAGTCCTCAGAACTGATCCTATCAACGGCAGGGGAAAGCGCCTTGTTTCGGAAGGAGATTGGAACCTGCTCCAGGGTTTTGAGATCAATTCCAGTGCAGTCCTATCCGGCTCAATCAAGACAGAAATCACGGTGACCAACAGCCCTACAGAATGGGGATTTTCCATCAATTCATTCCTGCCGGTGGATTTCCTTTCCATTCCCTTGGGAGCTACGCATTTTCGATTGATGGCTGCAGGGGCATCATTTGATTTCCAGGCAGGGACCAAAAGCTTCTTGCTTGATGCAGGAGCAAACCTTCCCTTGGAAGAACTCACAGGAGCGATTTCTGTGACCATCCCCAAAGCAGGTTTACCCGAACCAAACAAGATGTTTATCATCGGGATTGAATTCCTGCAGGTGGTCAACGGGCAAGACTATGCCTTCAACAGTGAGGAGCACAATGCCGCGGCTATCGTCACTGTCGAAAAAGTCTAAGGCCATGAAGCTGCTCATGAAAAGGGAGTATGGAACGCACGTAACTAGGGGAGAAATTTCCCTATACGGAAAGCTGCTTTGCAAAACCCTTGAACCTTCGGTATCATCAGAAAGTATCCCCTGTCCGGAAGGATTGTACAGATTGGAATGCGAATATGACGAGAACAGCGGTTGGCACCTCTATTTTGAAGCGGATGACAGACGCATAAAAATTAGGTACAATTCGGTGTCAGCTGCAAAAGACTGCATAGTCCCGGTCACCTGTTTCAAAGAAAGCATGCCATTGTTTACCCGGCTTGCATGTAGGAAGTTGACCGACAGGTTGATGGATTGCATGGAAGAGGGGGAAGAGGTATGGCTGGAGATTTACAGTAAGTCCAAACCTTCAACACAGATCCGATGGAAATTGAATCCGCAGAATACCTTGCAGGCGCAGGAGGGGTAATTTCATTGATGCTCTCCGTTATTGCCTACCTGTTGAAGTTCCTCTTGCAGGACTTCAGGGCACTGCAACAAAACCTCCATGAGGTGCAGACCAGGTACCAGTTGATGGAAGTAGCCATGCAGACCATGTCCAAGGACCTGAATGCCCTCAGGCTACAACTCCAAAAGAAAGCACCTGTATAATACTGTTGATTATTTGACCCTTTGACCAATCATCCCTGTCTTATTGAGATAGGGATGATTTTTTCTTTCTCCCCTAAGGCCAACTCCACCAACTGCCAATAATCTCAAGCAGAAACTTAATACATTCAACAAATTGAATACTGAAACCGCCGAGCGAGGGGAGGCGAAATTCCGCGCCGGCGAAGGCCATGA
>NZ_JANSUY010000001.1 GCF_024741135.1 Aquiflexum gelatinilyticum | reverse complement strand
ATTTTTTAGTAAAAGTCACCAACTATTTTTGACCACATTACCAAATAAAAAAATAGACGTAAAAAAAGTCTTCGGAAAACCGAAGACTTTTTTAATATAATAAGCCCTAGTAAAATTTTTCGTTAAAAGCCTAGCCCTAAAGCCATGGCTGTCACATGCACATTGAAATCTGATATTTTTGTCGCTGCCCCAGTACTTAGGTTAATGGTATAAATGGCAGACATATCCCCTACTTTTAAATGAGCAAATGCTGAATTGGATGCTCCACCTATATCAAATCCATTTTCATCCTTGAAGTTGATTCCCAATGAACCAACCGGTACCAATACTCCGTCATTCGGAGGAACCTGCATATATAACATATCAGTTTCTGAATCTAACACATATAGTGTCGTATTTGTAGAACCTGCGAAACTGTTGTTGTATGCAGCTCCATTAACCATTGGAGAACCTGGCTTGAGGTTTCCATCATTGAAGACCACCGATCCCAGATCAGGATGCAACCTGAGGTTTTGTGCTGTGTTACTCACCAAACGGATTCTATCTACGGTAGGATTGAAATCAAATCCAAAAGTTGTACCTGAAAGCATTGGATTTAGTCCTGAACCTATTGGTGTAACTTGCCCATTGGATGTATTTACGGTTAACAACCTACTTTTGTTTGTAATTGCATAAAGGGCCCCATTGATAGGTCTAAAGTCCAAGCCTACTATGTATTCTTCAGCCATCATACCTACCAAATTTATTTTATTCTCCGATGGGGATAATGGATTAAACCTAAAGAATTCATTATCACAATTGGCTGCATATGCTACCGGATTGGTTTTGAATGCTATGCCAATAATCGGCATTTTGAATTTTCCTACCCACTTTGCCCTTCCCGAAGCCAAATCGACAGAAAAAAGTCTCGATTGATTATTCTCAATTGCCACCAAAAGAGCTGATGAATTATCCGGATTGATATCAAAATCACCCATGCCTTTAATGTTGATTTTAAGATCCCCAACTTCCTGAAGACCGCCATCATTGGGAGGAGTTTGGATAAATAGCTTATCCCCTTCAAAATCGATGTCGTACAAAGTTGTCATTGTTGTTCCGGCTACGCTATTGGTATAAGCTACAGCACCGATTTTTGGATTCATTCCTCCATTGATATTCCCATCTGTGGCAACCACTGTTCCCAATTCAGGATGAAGCCTCAGGTTTTGACCTGATTCAGTGACTAATCTGATCCTGTCAACTGTGGGATTAAAATCTATAGAAGCATTTTCTCCTGATATGGCAGGGCTGAAAGAGTTAATCCCCAAAGCAGTAGCCACACCGGAATTTTCATTGATGATATATAATCGACTTGACGAACCTAAAGCGTACAATTGGCCTGTGGCAGGTCGATAATCAATGCTGATAATCATTTCAGAATCAGGTAATCCTGAAATATCCAATATTTCAACCGGTGAGTCCAGGTTTCTAGCCTGATACTTCACAACGCGGTTGTCATCGGTCAAGGCGGTAAACATGACATCAGGGGCCATTTCAGGCAAGTCCACAACAGGCATTCCCTCATTTTTTCTTTCACAGGAAAAAGTCAATCCTGAAACCACAAAGAGAAAAAGCACTCTCGCCATGGTTGCTTTGTTTAATTTGATCATAGTTGGTAAAATTTGGTTAGATGAAGGCAAATACGAAGTGGTTGGCCTTTTTGGATTATGGGGAAAGAAAAAAATGACAATCAGAAAAAAGTAATCAGGTCAATAAGTATTGGTTAATTGGAAATTGGGATGAAATAATGCAGATAAATGAAAAGAGTAGATGCGAGAGGACAGATTGAAAATGAGAAATGAAACCAACAAAAAAATAATAAATCAGAAAATCAGGAGATTAGGGAATATCAGTTGTAATTTGAAGTTGCCGGTTTTGCAAATTCAAAGTTAAGGCATACATTTGCAATCCGTAAACGACCTATCCGTTTTAGAATAAACTTAGAGGAGTGGCAGAGTGGTCGATCGCGGCGGTCTTGAAAACCGTTGTACCGTGAGGTACCGGGGGTTCGAATCCCTCCTCCTCTGCACTTTAAAGCCTGGCTGATGCCGGGCTTTTTGTGTTTGAGTCCTCGGGAGCACACCTGCATCCCGGCCCTGACCTAAAACAGTCCTTCCCTACTCTGAATTAAAAGCAACACGCTTATTTTGGCATTTTTACTATCTCACAATTAGGTCAGGTTCGAGAGTTGTTTTTTAAATTTAAGTGTTAAATTCACACTTATCTCAAATGAGACATGATGCATAATGGTCAATTCAATGAAATTTGATATCAGATCCGGAATTCATAAGGTATACCTTTTCAATAGAAACATAAAATCTAAACCAATATATCAGGCTTTTCTGCTCTTATTTTTGATTCAATTGGTATGTTTCAATTTTCTGTTTGCCCAAAACCCAAAAGCTACGAATCCCATCATCCATGCTGATGTTCCTGATTTGTCCATGGTTAGAGTTGGTGATACTTATTATATGAGTAGCACCACGATGCATATGAGTCCGGGAGTACCAATCATGAAATCGAAAGATCTTGTGAATTGGGAGATCGTCAATTATGCCTATGACATCCTGGATGCAGGGAAAGCCATGGGTCTGGAAAACGGGGAAAATGGGTATGGAAGAGGATCATGGGCTAGCTCGCTCCGATACCACAATGGCACATATTATGTCATGACATTTGCAAAGACAACGGGTAAAACCCATGTGTACACCACCAAGAATATAGAAAAAGGACCTTGGAAATCAATTTCATTTCCACCTTCACTTCATGACCTGACTTTGTTCTTTGAGGAATATGGAAAGGTTTATTTGATTTGGGGCGCAGGAACATTGAAAATTCTTGAATTGGAACCTGACCTGTCCGGCATCAAACCCGGAACCGAAAGAGTTTTGATCGAAAATGCCACTGCCCCTGCCGGAGACAATGTCGGATTGCCTGCAGAAGGTTCACAACTCTTCAAAGTCAATGGCAAGTATTACCTCTTCAACATCGCTTGGCCAAAAGGCGGCATGAGAACCGTCATTGTTCACAGAGCAGACAACATCAATGGACCCTATGAAGGAAAAGTGATGCTTCAAGACAAAGGAGTTGCACAAGGTGGGTTAATTAATACTACGGAAGGCGATTGGTATGCTTATCTCTTCCGCGATTATGGAGCTGTAGGCAGGATACCTTACCTGGTTCCGGTGAAATGGGAAGACGGTTGGCCGGTAATGGGAACTGACGGACTGGTTCCGGATTTTTTGGATCTTTCTCCAAATAAGAGCTTGTTACCCGGAATAGTCGCTTCAGATGATTTTGAAAGAAATGCAGGAGACAAAGAATTGCCTTTGGTTTGGCAATGGAACCATAATCCTGTTCGAGAATTTTGGTCATTGGACGAGCGAAAGGGATTTTTGAGATTGAAAACAAGCCGAGTTGATGATAGTTTTTTAACAGCTAGGAACACCTTGACCCAAAGGACTGTAGGTCCTGAAAGCAGCGGAGAAGTGATGGTGGATGTTTCGAATATGAAGGAAGGAGATTTTGCCGGTTTGGGGCTTTTGCAGAGAGATTATGGAACAATAGGCATCTCTTTTCAAAATGGAAGGAAAAATATTGTGATGAAGAGGGCAGAAAATGGAAGTGAAATTGAAATCCAATCCATTCGGCTCCTTCAAGAAACAATTTATTTAAAAGCAGTCTGTGACTTCAAAAATAAAATTGACAAAGCCAGATTCTATTACAGCCTAGATGGGAATAATTGGATACAAATTGGAGATGTTTTGCAAATGAAGTACACGCTTCCCCATTTTATGGGTTATAGGTTTGCATTGTTCAACTATGCAACCAAGGAAGCCGGAGGTCAAGTGGATTTCGATTATTTCAAAATCAATGTTGACGAGGATCCTTTAGAAATCGGAAATTGAAACAGAAAATCAAATGCTTTTCAAAAAGAAGTACCTTAAATGTAAACCAACAAAAAACCATTGATAACCTTAAACCTATAACCATGAAAATATCCAAACCAATTTTATTGAGCCTCTTTTTTATTTTGCTTTCATTCTCGGGAGCATTCAGTCAGAAGAGCAATGGACCCATATTTTCCAAAACTACTTATCAGGGAAATGACCAAGTCTACAAGGATTATCCATTGGCAGCAGATGAATTTTACAATCCAATCCTACAGGGCTGCTATCCGGATCCTTCCATCACCAGAAAAGGAGGTGACTATTACCTGGTAAATTCGTCCTTTGCGATGTTTCCGGGTGTTCCGATTTTCCATTCCAAAGACCTTGTCAATTGGACCCAAATCGGTCACGTACTTGACAGGAAATCCCAACTTAAAGTGGAAGATTCAGGAATCAGTGCAGGTATTTATGCTCCTGATATCCTGTACAACCAATACAATGATACCTTTTATATGATTACCACGCAGTTTTCGGGAGGAATGGGAAATATCGTTGTGAAGACCAAAGACCCGAAACAAGGATGGAGCGATCCAAATAAACTTAATTTTTCAGGTATTGATCCTGCATTGTTTTTTGATGAAGACGGGAAAGCATACGTCGTCCATAATGATGCACCGGACAAAGGCAAGGAACTCTACAACGGTCACCGCGTGATCAAAATCTGGGAATACGATATGGCGGCAGACCAAGTCATCGAGGGATCTGACAAGATCATTGTTGACGGTGGGGTGGATATCAAACAAAAACCATCCTGGATCGAAGCGCCACATATCTACAAGAAGAACGGAAAATATTACCTGATGTGTGCTGAAGGCGGAACAGGTGGCTGGCACAGCGAAGTGATTTTTGTAAGTGATAATCCCAAGGGCCCATACATCCCAGCTCCAAGCAATCCTATCCTGACACAAAGGTATTTTGCCAAAGACAGAAAGAACAAAGTGGATTGGGCAGGTCATGCGGATCTGGTTTTGGGACCGGATAACAAATACTACGGAGTCTTTTTGGGAATCCGACCAAATACCAAGGATAGGGTGAATTCAGGTCGTGAGACTTTCATTCTTCCTGTAGATTGGTCGGGAGAATTTCCGGTCTTCGAAAATGGCCTGATCCCGATGGAACCCAAAATCAAAATGCCAAAAGGTGTTACAGAAAACAAAACAGGAAAGGATGGCTTTTTTCCAAATGGCAATTTTACCTACACGGAAGAATTCAAATCAGACAAGTTGGATTACCGATGGATCGGTTTGAGAGGTCCAAGGGAGGATTTTATGTCCATTTCCAAATATGGCGTAGAGATCAAACCTTTTGCAGTGAATATCAAGGAGGTAAAACCAATCTCTACCCTATTCTACAGACAACAGCATAAAGATTTCTCCTTTTCCACCACCATGGATTACAAACCTGCTTCAGAAAAAGATCTTGCAGGAATCACCTGTCTTCAAAGTGAGAAATTCCATTATGTTTTTGGTGTCACCAAAAAAGGTAGCGATTTCTATCTCGTCCTTGAAAGAACAGAAAAGGGAACTTCCACCATCATCGCCAGCCAAAAAATTGAGTTGAAAGGAGCCATTCAACTGGAAGTAAAGGCCAAAGGAGATGACCATGAATTCAGCTATAGCATTGATGGCGGCGCAATGAAAAACCTTGGAGGTGTGGTTTCAGGAGATATTTTATCCACCAATGTCGCTGGAGGTTTCACTGGAACCCTGCTCGGATTATACGCCACTGCGGCGAATGATGCAGTACCTCAATAAGTGATCAAGTAGGTTACTTTAATGAAAAGGGCGGAATTAAAAATTCTGCCCTTTTTCTTTTCTAACTAGCACTTGAATTTCAACCAAAACCAAAGATAATCTTTGGTTTTGCTAAAAAGTGAGAATTACAAATTCAAATCATATAAAGCCGTCGTTACAAATCTCGCCTAGCGCCAACTCCATTCTACACCTAGTTGGGAGAGTTCTCAATGATATTCGTTGAAAAACCATTTTAATCTAGATATTTAAACATACAAATTATCTATCTCTCGAATTAATTAAAGGCTTTTTCAAGAAACCATACCAAATTAAAATTCCCAATCCAACCAACCCAAGAAAAGCTACACTGTAAAATTTAGATCTTGGATTTTCGTAAGGAAACAATACAATATTTGATCCATTTAAATACTTCAATTCCTCAATGTCACCAACATTATGTGCCTCACAATAATTTCCTGAAATCCTCTTGATGAAATTCAGGTTTTCGTACGACACTATCATATTGTAATTACTTTTTGTACCCAAGCAAGAATTTGGTATATCTATGATTTGCATTTTTACAATTTTACCATGCTTGTAAACTTCCATTTCTCTCTGGATTTGGATGATGCCGTTTACTGATAAGAAAATAAAAAACATTCCTCCAATTATAAGAATCAGTCTCATCTTAATATTCTAATTGTTCCATCCCCCACAGGGTGTAGTATAACGTTCGATGGTGCTCTGGGTGTAATTTGCAATTACACCCTTTTATCCTAACCAATATGAAATTGGTCTTTTAGACAAAACTCTCAATCGAAAGGTAATTCTAGTTTATTGAATTACAAATTCGAAACCTTAAGAAAGCGTAATTGCAAATCCCTACGCCTAGCAGCAGATTTACTACTTTTTAAAAAAATCCTTTATCGGCAAAATCACGAAATTAAGAAATGTCAATTTTGAAAATGGATAAACCAGTTTAACAATTAAATAATACGACAATGCAGCACCTGGTAGATACAATATCAAATCATACCAACTAAAGAAAAACTTAATTACCACAACTTCCCCGTTTTCAGGAAAAATCTTCCTAATCAAGTTTAAAATTGAAAGAGGAGCTAAAAGGAAAACTATAACGATTACTGCAATATTCGCTAACCCAATAATAATTAGCAAAAGCCATGAAATGAGTTTTAACGGAATTAATACTATCCATTCAATAAGTTTTTTAACCTTCATTTCTTTTATTCTGTCTCCTAATTGTATTGGTTAACATTGAGTTTGGCTAGGGTGTGGGATCTAATCTACTATTCTATTTTAACCAATTTGAAATTGGATTCAAAAGTGAAAGCTCTATTCGAAAGGTAATTCTTGACTAATTGAATTACAAATCATACAAAACAGAAACCTGTAAATACAATCTAAACCAAACTGAAGCTAAGCCAAAACACCTCTGAATTTTATTTGTAGATTTGGCTATACCGCAATCAGGAAGCCATTATGAAACAACAAATCTTATCAGCGATATTATTTTTAATTCCATTTATCGCTATTTCCCAAACCGACAAGTACCACAGTTCATTTAAGGAGAATTTTTCGGACTCAACTTTAATTCACTTTAGATATGGATCAACAGGAAACAAATCTGATTTCAAATATAAAATTGGGGTGGACTCTCCTTCAGAGCCCGGCACCAAAATCCTCTCCTTCAAATTGGATCCAGAAGAAAATGCAGGTGCAGGCCGCGGACCAGAAATCATCTCAAAAGAATTCACACATTTTGGCACCTATTCCGCGCGTCTGAAAGTTCCTGAGGCAGTTTCCATTCAACCCAATGTTGGTGCAGTAGTGGGCTACTTTACCTACCATGTGGACAGTGCGCCGGGTTTGAGCGAAATTGACTTTGAGTGGCTGCTTGCCGATCCCACGATCATTTATGTTGGCACATGGACCGGCCAATCCGGTGCGCTAAGGAGAGTTGGCCGCATCATCAACCTTGCCAAAGGAATTGTTTATGAGACGATTTATAGGGAAAGCGATACCGGATTCAGGACACCGTTATCCGGGATTCAAAATCAGCCTGCCACCATTGAAGCCATTGAGGATTTTGATGCTTCGGCTAAATTTTATACTTATGGATTTGATTGGTATGAGGACCGCATCACTTGGTGGATGGTACATCCTGTCAGTGGTGAGAAAATAGTCTTATGGGATTATCACGGCACTACCATTGGAATACCTCAACATCGGACTAGGTACAGAATGAACTTTTGGCATACTAATGATTGGGCTGTGGAAACCAACCCTAATTCTCTTGAAAAACCCATTCAGCCATTCGAATTGGAGGTAGATTGGATGACGTATGAGCCATTGAATGGTGGTTCAAAGTAAATCATTGGATTTTCCATTTGACGATCCCTTTTTTCTTTACAGCTGCCGGGTTAAGTTCAAATGCCAGGAAGTGGGATTGAGTGGATTCTGATCGCTATCAGTTTGTAATTTCACCATTTCATTCTTTTCCTTCACAACAATTGTCGGGATGGTTTTGGGCCGTTCAACCAAAATTCCTTTTGGAAATCAGATTAATGCCCTTACGCTTTCGACTCTTTGTTTATAGATATCACTAACCTGATCCATACCTATTTTAAGATACTGTTGCGCAGCTGTGAGGTTCGTCCAAATTTCCCTTAGTGCCTCTGTAATCTGACTTCCCTCTGTCTGTTCGATTTCAAATATCCAATCATTAAAACCCAAGTCATAGTACATATGGCCTTTGATGGTATCTTCGGGTTGGCGGAGGTAGAAAAACGGTGTTTCATTGACAGCTGCTATGATAGGAGAATGACATTCAAAACTCAGCACTGCAAGGGCTTTTCGATAAACAGATGCAGCTTCATCAGGAAACCAATAGCCCCGCTTGATAACAAAAGGCTTGATTTCTTCAGGAAGCGGATTTATCAACAGTTCGTCCATAATATCCACCTGATAGGTCATTTCCGGGCATACCAAGACCTTATTTCCCGTTTCTTTTACATAGGCAATCATTGCTTCACGCAACTTGGCATGGTCTTCTTCCTTCTTGGCTGCGTTTACAGTTTCAACCTCTTTTATTTTAGTATCTGACCAACCGTTTTTGTTTGGATTGAATTCGTGGTAAGGTGTAAATCGAAGTCTGGGAATGACGCAGATAAATTTCCTGTCTTCAAGTCCAGCCTCTTTCAAAAACTGATCTCCTTTCTCATCATTTCTGATATCCATAAAAAATGTTGCATCCGGCGCAAACTGGATATGAGAACCGGCTATTCCGACCCTTTCGAGATGCTCGATAGAAAGAGTTTCTCGGGTATAAATAAAACTTGCTTCCTTGAGGATACTTTGGTGATACTCATTTGGGGACTGCAGCGTCGTTCCGAAAACACCAAAGGGTTTGTCCGTATTTTTCATCCAAAAAGCAAGGTTATCCGCAGCTACCAGCAATGGTCCTGATCCATGCACCATTACATCAGCTTGTTTCAACGCTTCCATGATTTCAGGATTATCTACATTTTTTTCCTTATCGACATTTCCATAAATGATTTCCACTTTCGGAAAATACTTTTTTAGCAGTTTACCCACTTCCTCCCCTTTACTTCTTTTCCAAAGAATGATTTTGGCATCAGGCATAAAGGTTTCAAAAACATTCAGAAGCCCCGGCGTGTGGGCAATATCCCCGATATTAACATCTTGCCATCCTGAAACCAATAAAATGGTTTTTGCTGATTTGAGCGTTACTGAAAAGCTTGCAAATGGATCAATCAGGCCTGCAAGAAAAAACAGACTGGTGTTCTTTATTAATGTTCTTCTGGTAATATTTTCCATGTTTTTTCCGCTTTATTGGATGGGGAATTAGAAATCCTGTCTTCAGTGCGTGGTTTAATGTTTGGAAACGGCATTGAATGCAATGGCGAATCCACTCACATACCCTAAACCGCGAAGGTATCAATCAGGATGAAGTTGGAGTCCAAAATATCCCAAAGACAACTAAGGTAATGCCGAAAAGGAGAAATTGCAAATCCCAAATCAACAGAAGACAGTACGATATCTTACCATATTTTGAATATTTGAAAAGACTTAACCCCTTTACCTTGCAGGAAAATTCAAATGATTCGAATCCTCTTTCATGGAAGTTCTATAGATTTATTGGCTTTTTTGTATTCGCATAATTGAATACTTTTATACAGTTCCAAATTCAAAAAACAACCATGCATAAGATAAATCCAATCCTCTCCGTTTTTGCTACCCTCCTACTCTTTGTGGTTGCTTGCAGCCAAAAATCAAACCATGACAAATTACCCCGGATCGGCATTGCAGGCATTGCTATTGAATCGAGTACTTTTTCTCCTGCCGTCAGTGAAATGGATGCCTTTCGGGTAAGTCGTGGAAAAGAAATCTTCAACTTATATCCTTTTTTCTCCGAGGATTCTACCAACCGAAAACGTGCGAATTGGCTTCCTGCTCTGTATGCAAGGGCTATTCCCGGAGGCGCTGTCACCCGGGAAACGTATGAATCCTTGGTCACGGAAATGTTGGATTCCCTTAGAAAAAATTTGCCTTATGACGGTCTTTTTTTGGATATACATGGTGCGATGAGTGTGGTGGGCCTTGATGATCCTGAAGGCGATATGATCATGAGAATCAGAGAAGTCATCGGTACCGAAACAGTGATATCTACTTCCATGGACCTGCACGGGAGCGTTTCTCCAAGGTTGGCTAAGCATACAGATTTGATCACCTGCTATCGTTTGGCACCCCATGAAGATGCCATGGAATCCAAAAAAAGAACGGTGGACAATCTTTTGGGCCGTTTGGAAAAAGGAATGGGAAAACCTGCTTATAAAGCATGGATTGCGGTTCCTATCTTATTGCCGGGTGAAAAAACAAGTACAAGAATAGATCCTGCCAAAAGTCTGTATGCCAAGGTCGCACCAGCTGCAGCTCAGGAAGGGATTACCGATGCAGGCATTTGGATTGGCTATGCATGGGCCGATGAACCCCGAAATCAAGCTTATGTCATGGTTACAGGAGATGATGGTGAATTGGTAAAGAAAACTGCAGCAGAACTTGCCAAAAGCTTTTGGGATGTCAGGCATGAATTTGATTTTATAGCACCGACTGCCACTTTGGAGGAAAGTCTGAATAAGGCGATTTCCAGTGACAAGCGTCCATTTATGATCAGCGACATGGGTGATAATCCCACAGCCGGAGGTGCAGGGGATGTTACCTGGACCTTAAATGAAATCCTGAAGCGGCCTGAATTCAAAAGTGCCGATGGTCCTTCACTGATTTATGCTTCTATTCCCGGTCCAGAGTTTGTGGAAGAAGCTATAGCTGCCGGCATTGGAAGAAAGGTCGAAGGCTATGTGGGTGCGGCTGTGGATTCGAGGTTTTCCCCACCGATTTTCTTATCCGGCACAATAACTTCCATCGTCGAAGGCGATCAACATGCCGTGGCAGAAGTGGTAGTCAAAAGAGGCTCCGTCTCAGTGATCGTAACCAAAAAAAGAAAACCTTACCACTTGGAATCCGATTTCACGAGGTTGGATTTGAATCCAAGGCAAACTGATATTGTGGTGGTCAAAATCGGCTACCTCGTACCCGAGCTTTATGACATGCGCGGAGATTGGATCATGGCACTTACTCCGGGAGGCGTGGATCAGGATCTGGAAAGGATGGAATTCAAGAGGATAAACAGGCCTATGTTTCCTTTTGACAGGGACATGGAAAATCCTGACTTAAATCCAAAATTGATTCCTCTGTCCCACGAAAAATAAGGTTAGATTTTGAAAATCATAACTGGAGGGACTATTGGATAAAAACAGAATGATTTCAAATCTTATTAGGTAATGAAAAATTTTTACACAGATTATTTACAACAAGTTACAAAATGGCATCTAACATCAATTAAATAAGGAAATTGGTAAAGAATTGTTCCTGGTTCTTTGTTTCGGACACTGACCAAATGAAGATTTGTTAGAGCTATTTATCAAATAAGGCAGGCCTGATAGACCTGCCTTATTCATTCTATGAGTTTTAAATTCCATTAGAACCTATACTAAACTGAATTCCATTTTTTTAATCTTATTAATTATCATTTAGAAAAAAATTTGTTCCAAAACTAAATTGAGAAATACCGGAAATACTGAATTGGAAATCTTGGATCAATCAGGTTGAAAATGAGGGATTTGACTGTCAAGAGCAATAAGGCCGATATTCTTTAAAATATTCATCAACATTATTTAAGTCATCCCGAAATTCACACAGATAGAAAAGGTTGAGCTTCTATTTCCTTAATTAGTGTCAATTTTACACTAAAAGTATTACAAGCGGTCAATCCTCCTTTTGACATTCTTTGCTATAATTGATTCTGCACATATATTTAATCCTGCATATTGTTACAAAATCCAAACGTTCAATAAATGGAACATGAACTTTGTAATTAAAATGTAAAGTGCCTATTAACCTTCTTTTGAAATGTTACAAAACCCAAAAAAACCACGCTACTTATCATTATTGATTATTGCCATTCCCTTGGCTATCGGATTATTTTCCGGTTGTAAACAGGAAGATTCAGATCACCATACCTCTTGGACACATTATGGAGGATCACCTGACCAATCCAGGTTTTTCAATGCCCAGGAAATCACCAAAGAAAATGTCTCAGAACTTGAAGTAGCATGGATGTTTCCTACGGGAGACGAATCACCCTATTTCTTCAGCCCAATCATTGTTGATACGACGATGTACCTGATGGGGAAAAATTCCTCCCTGATCGCTGTGAATGTGGTCACGGGAAAGGAAATTTGGATCCATGCAAACTTGAATGGCATCACAAGAAGGGGGATAAATTATTGGGAAAGCAAAGATAAAACCGACAAGCGCTTATTGTTTACCATTAACAATACCCTTCAGGCGATTGATGCCGTCAACGGACAATCCATTCTTAATTTTGGTACCAATGGCTATGTAGATTTAAGGGAAGGACTTGATAGGGACCCAACTTCCATCCGAAGAATGCAGGCCATGATGCCCGGAGTTTTATTTGATGACCTTTTGATATTGGGTTCAGCGCCGGGGGAAAGCTACTTTTCTCCTCCCGGATATGTCCGTGCATACAATGTCGTGACCGGACAACATGTCTGGACTTTCCATACCATCCCGCATCCGGGAGAATACGGGTATGAAACCTGGCCAAAAGACGCTTACAAATACGTAGGTGGCGTCAATGTCTGGAGCGAGATTTCTGTTGATCCAGATAGAGGCATTGCTTATTTGCCCATCGGTTCACCGACATATGATTACTATGGCGCGGACAGGATCGGCAGCAACTTATTTGCAAATTCATTGGTAGCCATCAATGCCCGGACAGGTGAGAGAATCTGGCATTACCAGACTGTTCACCATGACCTGTGGGATTATGACCTTTCCCCTGCACCTCAGTTGATGACGGTAAAGAAAGAGGGAAAAGAAATTGATGCAGTCGCAGTGGCAACCAAGCATGGTTTTGTTTTTGTTTTTGACAGAGTGACCGGTGAACCGGTATTTCCAATCGAAGAAAAACCTTTTCCAAAAAGTGAAATGCCCGGTGAAGAATCTTGGCCAACCCAACCTATCCCATCACTTCCGAGCTTTACTAAGCATGAAGTGACCCTTGGGACTTTAAATCCATATTTTCCTGATAGCCTCAAACAAGTTTGGAATAACAGGATTAATGCAGCAAAATCCGGTTTATACATTCCTCCTTCAGACAAATACGAAACCGTCATGATGCCCGGAGCTTTGGGTGGATCCAATTATGGAAATACTGCTGCCGATCCTGAAAACGGGATCATGTACATTCTGACCCAAGAGCATGCCTCGATTTACAAGCTCAACAAAGTTGAACCTCCAAAAATCAACCTGTCAGATAATGAGCTGAAAAAGGTAAAAACCATGTATGCCACCACTTGCAAAACCTGCCACGGGGAAGATATGTCGGGAGGTGTCGGTCCTTCGCTATTGAATGTCGGCCAACATGTGATCTATGATGAATTCAGAAGTACAGTTATCAACGGCCGTGGGCAGATGCCGGGTTTTGTGCATGTGGATGAAGAGACGCTAAAAGCCATGTACAGGTACCTCGGTGGAAATCCGGCTACTTTCAATTTCCGAAGAAATGCAGAAACCAATACCCCGGAAGGTAATGTGGTAGCTTCTGGAGGCGCTAAAATAAAACCGGATTCGACCAAAGGAGCGCCCATGTCAGACTATCCCGAGGGAGTTGAACACCCTGAGGCTCGCTATACGACCGAGTATGGACTTGAATGGCCCGGATTGGCAACTCCGCCTTGGTCATCCTTATTGGCTTATGACTTAAACAACGGCACGATCAAATGGAGCAAACCGGTCGGTCAGGATTCGCTTTATGTGCAGGGCGACCAGTCTAAAGGCGCTCCGGGAGGTGTTTTGAGAAAAGGGATGGTCGTCACTTCCACAGGTATTGTATTCGCGACCGCAAAGGGAGGGAAACTGTATGCCTTTGATGCTGAGAACGGAAATATCCTTTGGGAGGAAACACTCAGCCATGAATCAAATGCCCAGCCAAGTATGTACACTATTAATGGCAAACAATATCTTGTCATCAATGCTACTTCCAATTTTGCGAAGGACAGTTACAACCATTCCAAGAAGGAAGGTGCTTTGCCCAAAGGCTATATCGTGTATGCACTTCCGGATAAGAAATAAATTCTAAATACCTTTAGAGTAGATCATTCAAATCAGACATCAAAACCCAGACATACCATGAAAAAACTTATTTATGTTTTTGCCTTTTTCCTGACTTTTCAGGTTTCGGCCCAGTCACTCAAGGACCGGATCATCCCAAATGATCCTACCAAATACCGGGAATTAACCGGGGTGCACGCAGGTGCCGGCAAAATGGGATTTACCCAACTGATCGGGAGAACCGAGCTATCCACCAACTTCCTTTATCTCCATGCCGGAAAGATTGAAGCCAAATCAGGGATAGGCCACCATTTCCACCATTCGATTGAGGAGATGTTTGTGATCTTGGATGGTGAAGCCGAATTCACCGTCAATGGTAAAACCTCAAAAATCAAAGCCCCTGCAATCGTTCCCTGCAAAATGGGTGATTCGCATGCGATCTATAATTCCACTGACAAAAGCCTGACCTGGATGAACTTTGCTGTAAGCCGCACCAAAGGAAAAACCGATGCCTTTGACCTTGGAGATACCCGTGTTGGTGCTACGCTTGATCCTGTCCCGACTTTTGTAAATGGAAGGCTGGAAAAGGAAAAAATGAAACCAAACAATCCAGCCTATGCCGGAGAAAATGTCTTGTATCGAAGGATATTGGGACCTGAGATTTTCAGCACAGATTGGAATCATGTCGATCATGTGGTGATTCCTGCCGGGAGTAAAGGCATAAGCAGAAAATTGGAAGGTTTTGAAGAAGTATATTATGTAACCAAAGGAAGCGGATCAATTGCCATGGGCGGCGAAAATGGCAATATCAAAGCCCATGATGCATTTTATGGCTTATTGGGGGAAAGCTTAACCCTTTCCAATTCCGGAACAGAAGACCTTGAGCTTTTGGTGATCGGTATTGCCCCTTCCAAACAAAAGGGATTGGCAATCCAAAAACCATTGGTCGAGCCAAAATCTGTTGCTCTTCAAATGGAATTTGTCGTGCCTGCCGAAAATGCAAAGGCCTTTGAACAAATGTATTATTCTATCTATGTCCCTGCCATGACCGTGCAGCAGGGTTACCTCAGTTCGAAGTTGCTGAGAATTTTCCCAGAAACCATTTCCAAGGAAATCCAGGCTGAACAGACCTCCCACAATTATCAGATCATGATCGAGTTTGATACAGAAGCAAGCCGCAGAAAATGGGTTGCGAGCGATCAGCACCAAATTGCTTGGCCTGCTGCCTCGGGACTTGCCACAAGTTTCAAATGGAAAGGCTACGAAGTGATGGGTGATGATGATCAGAAATGAGATTCTTACATTTCTAAGAAAAACATAAACCAAGTTAATTATGAAATTCTATGTAGTACTTTTTTCATTGGTAATTGTCTCATTGACAAGTACCGTTTCGGCCCAAACTATCTCCAAAGAAGAAATCATTTTCCTTACCTCTGAATGGAAAGGAGAGCGGTTTCCAGATGGCAGGCCAAAGATCTCCGATGAGCTTTTGGAGAGGGCAAAACACATCATGGTCGATGATGCATGGACTGTTCTGAAAAACGAAGGCTATCTCAACCAATATGAAGGAGGCTGGAAAACAGTCAACGATATAATGATGACCGGAAGGGCAGTGACGGCCATGTATTTGCCAAGCCGTCCGGATGTAGAAAAAAACATCAAAGCCCGGGGAGCAAGCCAAGGCAGAAAAGGAAATACCAATGCTTGGCCAATCGATATCCTCACCAAAGGTGACTTGTACGTAGCAGATGCTTATGGCAAAATCTCAGGAGGAAGTATCATGGGAGCTACTTTGGCCAATTCTATTTTGAGTAAATCAGGAAACGGGGTTGTATTTGACGGGGCTGCGAGAGACCTTCAGGAAATCCGGAATATAAAAGGATTCAATGCTTTTGTCCGTGACTTTCATCCTTCTTTTACAGAGGAAATGGTTCTGATGGGATTGAATACTCCAATCCGAATCGGAAATGCAATTGTACTTCCAGGTGACTTGGTAATCGCTACAATAGAGGGAGTCCTTTTTGTTCCCGCTCACATGGCAGAGCAGGTTGTCAGCACTGCTGAATTTGTCATCAGGAAAGACCAGTTTGGTTTCGAAATGGTTCGCGAGGGTATCTATAGCACGGGCGAAATCGACAGCCAATGGACTCCAGAAATCAAAGCTGCATTCCTGACTTGGCTCAAAAAGCATCCTGAATTGGGAACCATGACTTCCGCAGAATTGGATCAGATGATGAGTAAGAGAACCTGGTAATTGGAATGATATTGGAAATGATATTGATGGATATGTAATAGATATTTATAAATGATATTAATTGATATAAGTAGATATTGATTCAGAAATAAGCGTTTCAACTGTGGTAAATATCCAGTATCCATTAATATCAATTTTTGAAAATTATATTCAATTATTTATTCCAAATAATTCACATACCCCTCCTTGTTAGTCTTGATCTTGTAGACTTTGCTGAAACTTACTATAAATAATGTCTTCATATCATCACCCCCAAAGCAAAGACTGACAGGAAAAGTGGGCAAGTTGATCATTCCGACATAAGTACCATGGTTGTTAAATATCTGCACCCCATTGTAAGTGGCGACAAAGACATTACCTTCTTTGTCGATAGCCATGCCATCGGCTCCTGAGGATCTTCCTTTCCTGTCCAATACTTCTCCGTTGAGCAATACTTTTGCAAACTTCCTCCCATTCCTGACCGAGCCGTCCTCGTTCACATCATACGCCCAGATGAAATTGTCCTTTTCACTTTGGACTGGAAACCACGATTCTTTGTCGTAGCAGTTGTTGATATAAAGTGTTTTTTCATCAGGACTTAACAAAATCCCATTGGGCATGGCAAATTCATTGGGTTCGGTAATCCTTGAGATTTCACCTTTTGGGTTCACATAATATACTGCACGTCCAGGTTGAAATTTCTCAGGTTCCATGGTGAATTGCGGATCAGTAAAGTAAAAACCACCTTTGGAATCCGTAATGACATCATTGGGTCCATCGATCGGTTTTCCACCAAATTTATCAGCAAGAACCCTCACAACTTCTCCTTTTATGGTCATTTCGACGACCTGATGTCCCATCATGTCGCAGACGATCAGGTTTCCGTTTTTATAAGGATAAAGCCCATTGGTCTGCATCTTCCCTGCTGTGATGTTGCGATAAGTTCCATAAGGATCCATTTCTACTGTCGAACTCCTTTTTGGATCTGCATTAAAATCCTTGTCAAAAAACATATTGGAGAAATAGACTTTGCCATTCATCCACTTTGGCCCTTCTGTAAAAAACAATTCCGGTTGGGTTTTCTTCCCATCTATGAGCAATTCCAACTTTGCATCTTCAGGAATAATGGCATGAAAGGCAGCTTTCTTCTCTTTTTCTTTTTCCATGTAATCTGCCCGCGAAGGCCAGAAGATATCCATCACATCAGCACCAAGCTCACCGATTTCAGATCCATGCACCATATTTCCTGGAATCCTTACAAGGTCATTGATTCCCATCTGTTTTTTTTCATCCAACAATATCTGATTTACAGAACCCCTCAGTAACATCATCATTTGCTCTTCGGGATGGTTATGATGCCCAAAGACAGAATCCGGATCCATCGAGATAAAGCTCAGCAACATGTTCTTGCCGGAAATCAATCTCGTAAAAGCTCCGGGTGCCAATTCAGTCAGTTGGATGTCATAGAGGTCATACACTTGGTTTGGACTCAGGTTTGGGTTTTGCGGGGATTCTATGTCTACAATTTCTGCAGGAAGGTCTTTTACACCGGCTTTTTGGAGATAATCCAAGCGCAAGGGACTGTAGACTTCTAGCAACTTGCCACCATTTGATCCGGCAGTAATGGCATTTTTACTCCCTTTTTCCAAATAAATAAAATCCGCTCTGGGCGTTCCTCCATTTACCCCATCCGGAGCTTGTCTCTTAATGGCAACCATTTCTTTCATAGAGCCATTGATGAGTTGTTGGACCTCGCCTTCCATCACCATCATGATCCTGTCGGCAGTTAGAATTTCTTCAGGAATGGCTGCATTGGGTTGAAGCTCCACAATACTTCCCATCGCACCGCTACCCCAAAACACTTTTGCCATCACACCGGGATAAAGTTCAACAGATTCGATGCTTTCAATCTTTGTTGGCTGAGCAGCCTCAAGATTTGATGATACTGTTGATTCCGGAAGATTTAGACTCCTTTCTGTCAAGTTATATTGATGGATCAGTTCTTTGTTTTTGCTATCCCAATCAGGAGCAGATGAGGTGCATTGCATCATGACAAATACCAAAGGGACTGACAGTCCCCAAAAAATGGATTTCGAAATTCTTTTGAAGTTCATGGGTTCAATAGGTTGATTTAGAATCCAAAAATTAACCATTATATTTTAATTATTTGGGCAATCAAATTCTGGATAAACCACTTGGATAAGTTTTGAAGACATTTGGTCAATTTTTCACACCTATCATAGCTTAAGGTTGATTAACTTTCATAAAATCAATAGCCTAATTTTTGGCAGGATCTAAAATCAGACCACTGTCCCCAAAGTCAAATCCTTGAGATATAAAATTTCAAAACCATTATAATATGAAATTAAAACTAGCAGCTCTATTCCTAATTGCAATCTTATTTACAGGAACAAAAAGCCAAGCACAGGATCCAAACTTCTACATCTTCCTGAGTTTTGGTCAGTCCAATATGGAAGGGCATGCGAGGTTTGAGCCGCAGGATACCATCTCCAATGAAAGGTTTATGCTCATGCAGGCTGTTGATTGCCCAAATCTTCATAGAGAAAAAGGGAATTGGTACCATGCTGTTCCTCCACTCAGCCGCTGCAATACCGGGCTCACTCCGGGTGATTATTTTGGAAAGACCTTAATCGCAGGTCTACCTGACAGCATCAAAGTTGGGATCATCAATGTCTCTGTAGGAGGCTGCAAGATCGAATTGTTTGACAAGGATAATTACCAAACCTATGCTGAAACAGCTCCCGGATGGATGAAAAACATGATCGCGCAATATGATGGCGATCCTTACAGCAGACTTTTGGAACTTGCCAAATCCGCTCAAAAAGACGGTGTGATCAAAGGCATTTTATTGCATCAGGGAGAATCAAATACCGGCGACAAGGAATGGCCAAACAAAGTGAAGGGGGTTTATGATAACATACTTAATGATCTGGGATTGGAAGCAAACTCAGTCCCTTTACTTGCAGGTGAATTGGTCGGAGCAGCCCAAGGTGGTAAATGTGCAAGCATGAACCCCATCATCCAAACACTCCCAAGGCATATTCCCAATTCATTTGTAATTTCGTCTGAAGACTGCCCTGCAGTTTCAGATGGTCTCCATTTTTCAGCAGAAGGTTACCGAATACTAGGAACAAGATATGGTGAAAAAATGCTTTCTATTTTGGGAAAATAAGGTTTGGAAAAAAACCTCCCGTTCCAAATAATGGGTTAAGACTGAAAAAAACGACCCATACCACTAAAAAAAACCGGGGATTTCTGAAGTTCTTAACCTCAAAAATCCCCAGACCAAAATGCAACCATTTAACCTTTTAATCAAATGAACATGGAAAGTTCATTACCAAAAAACCAAAAACCTGTACTAAACTAAAATTTAATCCTTTAATCTTTTCAATTCCAAAGTGTCAGTTTAGACAGACACTTTCTTGTTTTTTACGCTGTATGACCTCCAATAATACCAAACAAAGCCAAGTTGCGGCGCAATCATCAAAAATGCATTTGGAATGATGGATGAAACATTCTTACCGATTTCAATCCCGACCATGTCATAAAATGTCAGGATCGAAAGGACTGCAAACAGTGCATACAAATTTGCTTTAATAAATTTTGTTTTATTTTTCATAACAATTCGGGTGGGGATTAAACAATACTTCAAATACGAAAACGAAAAGAAATAAGTGTTCATTGGGTGATCAAAATCTCTATTTCGATTCTAATATGGGACAAAAAAATCAAAATACAAACTCTTTGGGCCGTCTTGCTTTGAGTTAAAAATGCCTGAAAATGAAGTAATTAAAACACTTCCCATTACATCATTTGATTATTGTAAATCGATTCAAAAAATCTGCATTTTACTTTTTAAAATGCTCAATTTGGTTATTTCGGGAAGTAGAAAAAAAATTAATTTTTTTTAAAAATAATTTGAAATATATCCTTTGATTGTCAAAATCTGAAAAATAACAGCTTACTAAACAAGAATAATTTCAATCGGGTCAACGGAAATAAATGTGGGCTTGCTCTGTTGCGAAATATTAACCTCGCCTTTCTCTTTCAATGGATTTGACATAAAAATCCTCCACCTTTTTTCTTGCCCAATCTGTCTTCCTCAAAAACTTCAAACTTGAATTTACAGAAGGATCATGGGTAAAGCATCTGAAATTGAATCTGTCGCCAAGGTATTCCCATCCGTGTTTTTTAACCAAATAATCCAAAATATCTGCCAAACGGACGCCATGAAGAGGATTGTTTAGCTGTTTTTCAGCACTGTTTAAGTCATTCTCTTTTTCCATGGAGGCAAATTTATTGTAAAAAGGTTCCGCATACAAACCTCCTGATTTTTAGTCAGGAAAACCGAAAATTAGCGATTGGTGCTGCAGATAGGTCAATCGACAATTTCCCCAAAGCTCAAAACAAGAATCTGCTTTGTATCTGAAAAAGAAGAAGCCTCCAAAAAAACATTTTTTTCATTGTCCACTGTGCCGATATAGACCATTTTGTGAGCGGCCAACATTTTCTTCAACTCACTTAAATCTACCAAAAGATCTGCAGGGATATGCTTACCTACCTCCAAAAGATTGAACTCCGCTCCTTCTGCAAAAGCAAGTTCGGTAAATAACCTATCGAGATTTTTCTGAAAAGAAATCTGTGCGATATACCTTGCCGCAAGTTTGTGGGAAAGCACTGTATTGCTTTTCAGAACATTGGTATTGAGAAGCTGTTCAGTCACTGGATCACCGAGAATCGTGACAATTTTGGTCATAAAGCTCTTGTCATTTCGGTTTTTAGAAACCAATAACATAGTCAGCCTAAATCCCTGTTCATCATCAAGATTGATGATTATATTATCATAATCGACTTCATGGAGACCTTGGAGAAAAGCAGGCATGAAATATTCTGAAGGTTCCTCAAACACAAAATGTGATTCCTCTAAAGAGGCCAAGCTGGACACATCCATAAAATCATCAATGTTTCCCAGGGGCCATGCATTGCCTACCACACAGATTTTTTTACTCGCAGCCTCTTTGGGTGGGATGATTGCTTCGTTTTTGACAAACAATGGTTTAGATGTCAAAGATTTATATTGGAGATCTTTGATGTTTTTGGTTAAAAACAACATCCAATCTGTAGATTTTGCAGTTTCTCCAAATGGGCAAAGGCTCATTTCAAAGCCTCCTTCTTTGTTGACACCAGAAAAACCCAGCAAGGTCCCACCCTCAAAACTGAACAACAGCTGCTCATAATACATCCCTCCAAAATCTCCTTTATCCAAAAACCTTCTAGGGTCAACAAAATGAATGGTGGATCCATCAAATGACAAAATTTCAAAAAAGGCCTTATAGTAAACTACATCCACTTTAGCCCTTGCCAAAATGCTGCCGATGACATCTCCCGGTGTGATGACTGCAAATAAGGCTCCTGCGCCATGGGAAGTCAGTTCCAAAGCAATTTCCCTGCTGTCTGGACTGTTTGACAATTCGATTGAGCATTTGACAGGGTGTCTTGAACCTTGCCTGTCAGATAGGTACTTAAAAAAAGTTTGATTATTTGTAAGGGTTGTTAGGATTTTGAGGTTAAAATTATCTGCTGCAAAATCATCCCCTTCCCTTTCTGGCAATAAAATAACGATCCCTAAGGCATTTGTAATTGACAGCTTTTCGTAGGTTTGAAATGCTAGTGGATTTCCCTGTCTTATAAAAATATCAAGATTTCCCCATCGGTCTTTGTCGAGCAAAGTCCTGAAAGAGGACACTATATTGTTATCAGAAAAAAGAAGAACGACATTTTCAATCGATCCTTTTTCCTTTGCCCTTAAATTAAATTGATCGAGGATTAAAGGAAGTTTGATGTTGTAATTGATAAAAACAGTATGTCCGGTGCCTTTGTAGGGCAAAGAGCCACTTTTGATATTATCGATTAATTTGATCAATGCAGCTGACAAAACCGAAATGATGAAAGAAAATAAAACAAGTCCCAATAAAACAAGGATCAGTCCTGAAGCGATGGGGACAGGACCTTTGGCATCAGAGTAATAAGAAGGATCAGCAAAAATCTTGTATGTCAAAGGCAAGTCTCCCACAAATGGAGAAAAAACAATGATAATGACAGCACTTGTTAGAAAAATCGCTATCAATTGCACCCAAACTGATGCCAATGCAAACCGCTCAGGTGTCAATATCCTGCGTGAGTTTCTTAGAAAAAATTTAAATCTTTCGAGTTTTGGCAAAGTTGCGTTAGGTTTTGCATTAAATATAATAAGCCTATATCACTTTACCACCAATATAAGTTGGTCTATTCATCCAATAGATTAATTTGATAAGAAACTTTATTTGATTTTTGAGTTTCAATATCAAATAAACAATAGAAAAGGTAGTGAATATCAGGATTCAATCATGTCCGTTCATTCCAAGGAAAAATGCTCCACCCACTAAAATAATAAACACCATCGCCTTTATAGCCGTCAATAAATACGGTTTGATATTGCTTTTGGATCGAGATCTGTCAATAAGGTGAAATACAAAACCTGAAATTCCCCCTGCTGCAGGTACCATGATCATAGGAAGTATAATCTGAAGGTCATTTTCATTGTTTGGGACACCTCCAATAAGGCAAAAAAACATCAATAAGAGCCAAGAAAGAATCACAGATTTGAATACTTTTTGTAACATAACGATATCACAATTTTAGTTGGGCTGTACAAACTTAATTAAATATTCCACCAATAAGTGAATTTAAGCACCACAGACCTGTCTTTTGCAAAAAAAGGAGCGGGAAGATAATTATCAGTAAATACAAGAAAGATATCTGAGGCGGGTTTGAATCTCCACTGTACTCTGGTGTTGAGATTGATGTTATCTACCTGTTCATTGTACTGAACAAATGCTGTAACAAAGAATTTATTGGTCAGGGTCAAATCTAATCTGGGTCCTACAAGCCAAAATGTGGTGATTCCCCAAGGTTCAGTTAAATGGATTTCATTGTAATTGGCATTCAAAGTCATACTGAAATAGGGCTGGAACCTATAACCCAATTCCCCACTGACATTGTACCTGTTTCCATCGGCATAATATCCACCTAGCCTACTCACAAAAGCATAGGTAAAAATGCTTTGAGGCTTGGAGGTAAATTCAGTTCCCCAAGCAAACCACTGATGTTCAGTACCCGCTTGCAGTTTTTCTCCTCCAAGGTTTGTAGGATCAAATGGCTTAAGTAGCTTGATATAATCATGTGCAAACCAAGTGGTAAAGACACTTTGGGTCCTGAACCTCACCTTATATGACACATAGGTCTCATTGT
Source organism: Aquiflexum gelatinilyticum (assembly GCF_024741135.1). Lineage (GTDB taxonomy): Bacteria > Bacteroidota > Bacteroidia > Cytophagales > Cyclobacteriaceae > Cognataquiflexum > Cognataquiflexum gelatinilyticum. The sequence goes on along the minus strand of NZ_JANSUY010000001.1, from coordinate 895,737 downwards.
CAGTCTGATTCATTTTGGTATCAAAAAATGATTTGGTACTGAATTCAGGTCCATGGCTGAGAATCTTTTTGCTTTCCGGAAAAAACAGGTACCCAACAAGAGGATTAATCTTGTAGAAACCTGTCCTTGGGACATAACCCACTTCGGCAGTATAATTTTCAGAGACATATTCATGCTGGAGATTCCAGTAAAGATTCCCGCTTGTATACCTCAGGTTTGCAGCATAGACAAGGCCGTCGCCACCGGTCATGGGGTTGAACGACTTCAACACAAAGGCTTTTCCTGTCCAAAGGTTATTAGAGGATGCATAATTGAATTCAAGTCCTACATTTCGGTCATATTCGGAAGTGGAAACCGAATCCTCCGGTAAAGGAGGTGTAAACATACCTGCCTGCCTGGTGACAACGATCGCACTCAAGTTTGATCTTGCCAATACCCTGCGCTGTAAGGTGAGAACCGAAAAATTCTGTGCATCGAGGTTTTCCTCTTCCACCTGCCCTGTTTGCATGGTCATGGCGCCTATCCTCCAGTCTTTGTTCAATTTGCCACTGAGCCGGGCACCCGCCTGAATGGGTGCTTTCAGACCGATTCTCCTTGAGAAAAAAGGCCGAATGGTTTCATATCCGAAGTTGGCAAAGAGGTCTCCATTTTCAAGAAAAAACTGCCTCCTCTCAGGGAAAAAGAGCTCAAATCTGTCAAGATTGGTAACCTGCTTGTCTACTTCCACCTGTGAAAAATCAGGATTGACAGTCAGATCAAGGTTAAGGGCAGACCCTAAACCGATTTTGGCGTCCATCCCAAAAGAGTTTCTGTAAACTGGATCTTCCCCTTCTTTCCGGTTTTGGGAAAGACCTCCCAATCCATAAGGAATTACAGAAATATTGGGACCTGCTGCAGGAGGGGGATTGTCCCATACAAGAATACCTGTATAGGCAAGAGAGGCCGATGGGAATTGGCGGGGTACAGGTGCCCAACCTGATTTTTCTGTTGTCTTTAGATCAAGCCGGCTAAAATTGATCCCCCATTCCTTAATTCCTGATTTATATCGGATAGATTTGAATGGAATGGAAGCTTCAAAAACCCACCTATCCTCATAATTTTTTACTTTGGATTCCCACTTATTGTCCCAACTCAAGTCCACCTTTCCGCCATCGTACATGATGCCGTCCCATTGTGCACCTGCTGCATTGGCTCCAAAAGAAAAGCCGTTGATTTGATCATCAAAAGGATCCATAAAGAGCAGGAAGTTGTCGTTTTTCCCAAAACTGAAATCCCGTCTGAGAGACTCTACCATATATGGTCCTTCCATGGCGTGGTAATTGACGACAATCAAGTAAAGGTGTTTGTCATCATAGGCCATCCTGACATCCGTCCTGACATCAGCGTAGCTCGTGTCCATGGGAGTAATCATAAAAAAATCAGTCGCCACTTCTGCCTCATTCCACGATACCTCATCCAATACCCCATCGATCACAATGGGGTCTGTGGTCTTGCGGATATTCAGCCGATATGCATCATTGATTTTTTGGGAAAAAGAGATGGATATTAGACCAAAGCAAATTAAGACCATCAAAATGGCTTTTTTCATGGATTTTGGGGAAATATAGGCGAGCAATGCGAAAGTATTCTAAGCCCCAAGGAATTTAAACAATTCTTTTTCTAAGGTTGGAGTAATTGTTAAGGATGGGTAATTATCAGTTTGAGAAAAATGGAAATGTCGACTTAAAAATCAGTAATATTTGAAACAAGCCTTGTGAATTTTTGACAAAATCACACTATTACACCCTTAAATTGATTTTACTTTTTCGGTATGGATTCAAAGCGTATGCCGGCTTAATATCAAGCCATCTTTCATTGCTTTGAGATAAGTGACCACTTTCCCATCTTCCCCTACTTCGCAAACCCGATATCCCGGATGAGGCGATCCCCAACTTCCCCCAAAATGTCCCGACCATAAATAGGGTTTTTTACTGTTGAACATGATGCCGTCCACATCATGGTCATGGCCATGAAATATGGCTTTGACGTTTGGGTATGCTGCTATCAGTTCCAATACCTCTCCGCAGGAAACACCATGTTTTGTCCAGTCATTTTGGGAAATATGGATGAATAAAAATACATGGGATAGATCTTTGAACTCTTCTAATTTGAATTTAAGAAACTCGGTATTTGCACAAAGGTAATCTCCTTCCTCATTGGAACTATTGGCCAAAATCATTCCATAATTTCCTTTTACTTTAAAGGCAAAATCAGCAGGAATACCCCAAATCCGGTTCCATTCAGCCTCTGAAACCCGGTCATGATTTCCTTTGACCGGAAAGTAAGGCACTTTCAATGTGTCGTAAACTGCTTTGACTTTTGGCATCAAAGCCGGATCATCGTGGATAAGATCTCCATTGAATACGACAAAATCCACGTCCTTTTCACCATTAACGGCCTCTATCAGTCTTGTATGAATTCCTTCAAAATCCGTATTTGGCTGTCCATAATGTCCATCGGAAGCAATGATAAACTTTAAGCTGTTATTTTCAGGAAAATCCATTTTTCCAAAAGCAAAAAAAGGCAGCGCCGAAACAGCAGAAGTTGCTAAAGTCAATTTTTTAAGGAAAGGCCGTCTGTTCATGGTGAGAAGATTTTTATCAGGTATATGCAAGCCAAAGCCGTGATTATTGCCATGGCAAAACTCAGCAAAGTTCCGATCAGGATATATTCGGTCAACTTTCTGTCTTTGGATTCTTTCAGGTCACCAAACCTAAAAACGGATTTGGCAGCGATCAAAAATCCTACGCCCTCCCAATGGTCAGTGAGGATAAAAACAAACACCAAAAGTCTTTCCAATATCCCTATATATTTCCCTGCATTGGGAAGGGAATTTTTTGGGCCATCAGCGATTTTGGAAGACCAAGGTTCCAATAAGGCATTCATTATCACAGGAACTCCAAAGCTCAGAAAACTCACAACTGTGACCACTGTCCAAACAGGGAATTCTTCAATCTTCCACAGCCGGTCCGTTTGAGGATAATCCCAGATAAGGGCAAGACTTATAAGCACAGCTACATGCAGAATTTGGTCAGCTATAAACCAAGCTGTCTTACTTTTCTTAGTCTGGAATTCCAGTTTTGCCCAATCAATCAAAAAATGTGAAATCAAAACCAACAAAGCCAAAAGCCAATATTGAAAGTCCCACAAAAAAACCATGACCAAAATCCCATGAATCAGGACATGGAAATATAATTTTGGAGAAACTGCCTTTCTCTTTTCCTTTTCAATTACCCAAGACTTGGGTTGGAGCAAAAAATCTCCCAAAATATGGGCTAACAGGATTTTGATAAAAATGATCATGGCATCAGTCTCTTTAGTTTTTCTCTATAAAGATCGTGTAGTTCCAGCATTTCGGAATGATATGCCCTTCTCAATCTTGCACTTACTGAGTTCTGTTCAATTCCAAGGATTTCCCCGATTTCTACTTGTTTTAAACCAGGTCTTTCCAAGATAATTTTCATTATTTCTGCCGAATTATTAGACCAGTTGTCCATGATAATCAAAGCTAGCTTGAGCATCAGGTTCATTTCTTTGTCAAAATCTTCCCATGGGGTTTTGACCAATAAGTTCTGTTCCTTTGTTCTCAATTGCTCAAATGCTTCACCCGAATTGATATAAGCAGAACCTGTTCGCATGCCAAGGCTTTCGGCATTTTGTTCCCTCTCTCCTATACCAATAGCCATCCTTACGTCTACGGGGGCAGTTCTTTTCTGTTGGCTTTGGGATTTGATGGATTTTAATGTAGCCTTGATAAACATTGCTTTTTTAAGCGCCTCCAATGAATCTGAGATTTCGACTTGGAAACTGTCCCCGCGGAAAATCTCCCAAGTTTCATTTTTGGGCCCCCATGAATTGAACAATGATTCCAAAGGAAGGTACCAATCTTGTTGATTGGCTAACTTTCTCGAATCTACGATATCTCCTGTGATGACGGCAAGCATAAACAAATATCTATTATTTAATCGATATTTCAAAATATCATCTAATTAATAGATATTTAAATTTATTGATAAATAAGTAGATTTATCCAAAAAGTAAGGCGAGGTGAATGGTTTACTGATCCATCTTGAAAAATTGCCAAATCCCAATTCCCAAGAAATGAATATTTATTTCAAATCCTATGTCTTGGGCAGGACTTAGCAGAAAGGAATTATTTACTTCTAGACATGATTACTCCAATTACCAACATTGCGAGGCTGATAATTACAGGTGTCCAATTGGCAGTACTCACAGCAATATCCATCCCAAATAATTTAAAACTTTCCGAATCCTGCATCGCCTGCATCCCAAATACGAGTGTTCCTATTCCCCCTAGAACTGCCAAAATAACCCCTATTATTTTCATGTTTTGTTTTGTTAATACTGTTCAATTTAAAGATTTAAAGAATGGAAAGCATTACATATTCTTTGGTTTTGAAGTGAGCTGATAATTCCATCCTTTAAACCAATACCCAAATACCAGACCAAAGATTATTTGAGAACAAAAATCCCGCAGAAATTAGAAATCAAGGGAAAGTAAATTCACCATAGATTAAAATTTCTGCAGGATTCAATTCAAGAGGTATTATTGCTATCTCATCCTGTCCCAATTGATGATGGCATTCCATACCATCGGGGCATCGGCATGGTTGAGGTACCGGTGGAGAGGATCGAAAGTAAAGGCAAGGACGTTTCCTTTTCCGACAGGAACATTAAAGACAGCGCCATGACCGATGATTTTATCTTCATTTCTCACCATACCGGCAACCACATAAGGGACATCTTTTCCTTCGGATTTGGCAGGTTTCTCCACTTTGGGCTTATCAGGCATCCCCATTATCGGACCTTCAAATTCCAGTTCATCTTTCAATGGTTTATTACCGTATTGCACGAGCATCAGGTTACGGTTATACTTGTCAGTTTGTAGCAAAGGCCCATTTCCACGGAAAATGGAGAAGGTTTCAGGATACCCATACATTACCGGATGGCCTGTATTCCTCGCTTTGGCATTGACGATAGAACCGGGATGGAATAAGGCACCCTGATCGGCAGGAGTCAAATCGGAAATGATACCAAGCTCTGACATGATGGTGCTGGAATTATCCAAAGTGATAAGCAATCCTCCTTCTTCCGCAAATTTTTTCAAATTGTCCACTCCCAAAAATCCGGGGCCGCCGGTCATATCTGTCGTCGCATCAGGAAAGCCGTGGGATGGAAACTCTGCAGTTTTGGTAAAGGGCATGGGTCCAAATTTCTTATCCACTCCATGCACAAAACGTTTGGCATTACCATTTACCCTTGGCACCAGAATGACATCAAATCGGGTTTTCAAATTGCCGGCCTTCAAGTCATCTTTGTCAATTGAAGTGTATGGAATACCTCTTTCTTCGAAAGTATACCTCGACCAACCTTCATCTTGGGTATTGTACCACGTGTGGTAGATGGCAACTTTCGGCAATTTAACAGCCTGCTGATCCGCCGCAGAGACATCGGCACCTCCTGATTTCAGATCCAATCCAAAATCCGAAGCTATTTTTCGGGCTTGGTCAGCATTGATTTTTTTGATTAAAATGGCTCCTGCCGAAACGGTATCTCCATCGACAACGGTCTGCTTGGGAAGAATGGTGATTTCAGCATTTTTATTGGCAGCTTTGACGGCATACAAAGCCGAAAGCACGGTATTTTGTGCTTTGTATTCCAATAAATAAGTACTTCCCTGACCATCGACCTTTCCTACATATTTTGGATTTTCTGCCAGCAACTTCAGTGAGGAAATATCAAAATCAATGCTGTCTTTGGATACTACCTTTACGCCATAGAGGTATGGCAAAGTCCACGCGATCGCATCATATGGTGGATATTTGGCGTCTTTGGGATATGCCTGCGGGGTCAAAAGTGACACTGCAAGATTTCTATACGGTTGTTCTGACAATACCACGTAATTACTATCTGACTCATGGACTTCGATACCCTGAAGCATCAGCTGCTTCGCAAGGTAAGCCACCATGACAGGATCACGTTGGTCCTTGGCGATGGTGAAAGCTTTTGCACCTTCAGTTTTCCCCTTTTCGACACTGTTATATCCTTTTTTATAGAAATTTTGCAGCAGCATTTTACCATTATTGGCGGCATAGGACAGGGATGCGATGACCCCGGTCATGGTATAGTTGATGTTATTTCTAAATGACCAATAAACCTTTCCTGTGGCAGGATCAGGACGGTACCATTCTTTGGAAGTGACAAGATCTCCAGCAAATCTCGCATTGCTCAAATCTCTCAGGTAAGTATCTGCTCCGGCATTGCCATAAGTTTCATAAAAGCGGCCGTTGGAATTGTGGTTGTTCGCTACCCAAATGCCATAACCCGGCCACCAACCGTCATAAAATGCCCAGGTAAATGCTCCCGGCAAACCTTCAGAAGCAACTTTTGCCACATCATGGTTGGCCATAATCTGCCATTCGCTGACAGTAATCGGGTCCACAAAATCATTATAAGGACCTGTTCCTGTAGAAATGTACAACAAGGGAACCGACTCGTGCAAGTCAAGCATCACCGTAGGATGGAACTCAAAGAAGCCCTTGAAGATGGATTTGGTGATTTCCTGCGAAACCTGCAAACCATCCCTGTTATTGTCATGGAAAACATATTTGGCCCAATAAGGAGAAGAACGGGGAAATCCATCGTCGAATTCTTTCCTTCCTTTGGTATAGCGATAGTACCAATCCACTTGCTTGTCCAAGCCATCCGGTTCGGAGATTGGATTGATGACAGTGATTACATTGTCCCGGATATCTTTGATATCCTGGGCTTGGGAAGTTGCCAATCGGTATGCCAATTCCATGAGCATCTCAGGCGAACCCATTTCGGTGGCATGCATTCCGCCACTGACATAATACACAGGCTTACTGTCCAAAATAATGGTCTCTGCCTGTTCAGGGCTTGTTTTTCGGGGATCCGCTAATTTTGCCAACTGGCTTTTGTAATGATCAAGCCGCTTAATTGCATCCTCATTCCCGATAACAATCAGATAGAAAGGCCTACCCTCTTCGGTTTTTCCCATCTCCTGCATGTGGACCAAAGGGGAAGTTTCCGCGAGTTTTTGGTAATAGCCATAAATTTCGGAAGAGCGGTGAAGTTGTCCCTCTGCTCCGATGATATGGCCAAAATGTTTGAGCGGTGAGGGAATCTTTGGATGATCAACTATATCCAGAAGGAATTCAGGAAGAAAGCGCTTGTCTGTAGTAAATTCCCTGATTTTTTGGTTGTAAACTTCATCGATTTTTTGTGCCTTCAGGGGAAGTACCGCTATAAAAAAAAGCAATACCCCAAAGCGATAAAATCTATTCATGGTGGTTGGATTTAAATGAAATTTCAAGCTACAAAAAATATACAGAACCCAAAGTGGGAATTTATTTGGGAGGCCGATTTTGGAAGGTGGCTATGGGGATATTGGGTTAAAGGTTATTTGGTTAAAAAAAATAAGGGGATTACTCTAGAGTTTTTGAATGGAACCCAGGCAAGCAACCATAGGATCTTGTCAGGATCGTGCTCTAATCTCTTGCTTCTCGTCTCTTGCCTCCCGACTCTAGTTTCTCGCTTCTCGTCTCTTGCTTCTTTAATCGGGTTTTACCACTTCAAACCCATTTTTCCTCCAATCCACAATACCTCCACTGAGGTTATAGACTTTAGAAAATCCATTGTTCAAAAGAATATCTGCGGCTTGTCTGCTTCTGCCCCCTACTGCGCAATAGACATAGACTTCCTTGTCTTTGGGTAAGCTTTGGAGTTTTTCTTCAAATCCACTTTGGTATATATCGATCACATAGGCATCAGGAATGATTCCCTGGGCCACTTCCTCAGGAGTTCTCACATCCAAAACTATCCCATTTCCGGAAGCAATAAGATTTTTGAAAGTAACTGCATCGACTTCTTCCACTTTACCTGAGACCTCAGCGTTGTCAGAAGTTTTTGAATTGCAGCTGCCCAAGAAAGTAAGGGCGAAAAGGAAAATGACAAGGTATTTCATAGTGCTTGGGTTTTGGGATACAAATATACTTGAAAACCAAATTGACCTTTGCGGACAAAAGTCACAAAGAGAAGTCAAACCTCCCCCAAGGTCCTGATCAGCATGGCAATATCCTCTTCTGTGTTGTACAAATGGGCAGAAAAGCGGATGGCCTTGCCGCGGACTGAGACGTAGATTTTGTTTTCCTGCAGCTTTTGAAGCAGTGTCTCCTGAGAAATAGCAGGAGGCAATAAAAATCCAAAAAGGTGTTTTGCCCTGAATTCATCCTCTTCTACCCAATAGCCATTTTCTCTCAGGAAGGCTATCAAAGGTTGGGTAAGTTTATGGCAGTAAGATTGGATGTTTTCTGTTTTCCATTCTAAAATCTGCTCGACGGCCGCGTTCATCATCGGCAGCAGGATAAAGTTGCCGTATTCGCCGACATTGTATCGCCCTGCACCAGGAGCATAATCATCCACGTAATTGGTCAAGCCGGAAAAATTTTGGGCATTGCTTCTGTTGACCCAAGTTTCCTCCAATGGAATCCCATTATTGAAACACTCCGAATAATAGGCTAAACCGATCGAATAAGGCCCCATCAGCCATTTGTACCCTGCGCAAATCAGCGCATCAATCTGACATGCTTCCACATCGATCGGCAAAGCGCCAACAGACTGTGTTCCGTCCAAAATGAATATAGCATCATGCTCTTTACACTTCTTCCCAATTTCGGCAAGGTCAAAAAGTGTCCCATCCGTCCAATGTATCGTCGACATGAGAACTACAGCTGTATCATCATTGATTGCTTCAAGAATTGCATTATTCCATTTCTCACCTCTTCTTTCCAAAGTCTCAGGTGCTTTGATGGTTTGGAGGGATTTATGGTTGTCTCTGCACCATTTCTCAATCGCATAATAACCACTCGGAAATTCGTCAGAGACCACCAAAGCTGTGTTTCCGTTGTCTATAGGAAGGTTGTTGACCGCTGTACTCAATCCATAGGAAGCAGCGGGGATGATGGCGACTTGCTTTGCCTGACAGTTTACCAACTTCCCAAAATTGCTTTTGAGGATCTCGGCATTTTCAAAAAAGTCCTTTGGTTGGATATTAGTGGGATTTCTCTTTCGGATCAATGCCTCAATGCCGATTTCTTCCACTGACCGTAGCAAAGGCGACATGTAAGCGCCATTTAGATAATGGATGTCCTCAGGGAGTTGGAAAAGGTGTTTTTGGTTTTTCATAAGGTAGACACAAAGAAAGAAAATACAGCCCACAAAGACACGGAGGCACAAAGGAAAATTATAAATGTCTCTCGCAAAGACTCAAAGACGCAAAACGATAAAAAGCTCATTAAGACAAAGAGCCACAAAGAACATACGATTTTACTCACGCAAAGACGCAAAAGCGCAAAAGGAAAAAAAATAAAACTTTAAAGTCACATAATGGCTTGCGGCGGGAAAAACCTTCACTTGTCATTTCGAACGAAGAGAGAAATCTTTAAATTAAACCCAAAGACAGAAGGCAGTTTCAAAATATTTCCCTCAAAGACCCAAAGACCGAAACTGACAAACTATGGACTACCTACTATGGTTTTTAAAAACTCACTTTTTCCCAAAATTCATTTCCACAAAATCCATAAAACTACTCCAATCTTCCAAGGTAAGGTTGTGTCTACCTTCACGGATATGGTAGCCCGCATATGGTTGAATTATTGGCTCTTTTTGTTCCTCAAAATCTAATGGAAAATTAACTTCTTTGCCATAAATCAATGGATATATCCTACTTCCCAATTTGATAGAAAGGTACTCACCTTTGGGGTCTGCCCACCTGTCTTCCCTTGCACTGGAAAAATAAACCGCCCGTGGCGCGATCAATGAAACCAACATGTGTTGGTCGATTGGCAACATCTCTTCTTTGCCATTGAATGCTTTAAAATTTTCACTGAACCAAAAGGGGAAACCGTTATTGATCAAATGGACAGTCTCTCCAAACTTTCTCCTGGACAATGTCGCTCCTCCACAACCAGATTCATTTGAGACAGTAACTGCCCATCGGGTATCATTGGCTCCTGCCCAAAGGGCGGCTTTTCCTCCCCGAGAATGTCCTACCAAAATCGCTCTGCTAGCATCAATCAAAGGCTCATTTTCAAAATAATCCATCGCCCGCATTGCTCCCCAAGCCCATGCTCCCAATCCTCGCATTCCGTCTTTCTTACTCAATTGTTCAGGATAAAGTGTCTTAAGAATTCCCTCTGTAAATGTTTCAGGATCATCTGGGGCAACTGTATCTACATCAAATGAAGCAGTAGCATATCCTTTTTCAATCAAATCCACAATTGGCCAAAATCCTGTTTCACCCAGTTCGCTCAAAGGTTCTTGATACCTGTGGTTGATCAGCATAAAAACCGGATAAGGTCCTTTTCCTTTTTTGGGGATATATACATTCAAACGCATCTTATGGCTTTTGCCATTACGCATAACCAGAATATCAATCTCCTTAAAAATTGCTATATCAGGAAACGCATTATCCTTTTCCTTTACTTCAGAAAAAGAAATTGTATCAAAATCCTTTGGAACTTGTCCATAAATATTTTGCTCAAAAAGCCTCAAAATCTCAGGTCTCCGGATATTTTCCCAATCCTCGACGGTCAGTATCGGATTTCCCTTAAGGCTGACAAATGGATCAGGCAAGACCAGGTCAGGAACTTTGCTTTCGTCATAATTAGCAGGGATCTGTGCCATAAGGTTCATTGTTAAAGAGAGAAGCAAAAGGAGAAAACTGATTTTCGGTTTCATGTTGGCTTATTTAAAATGGCTGATTTCAGAGGTTTTGTATCCGATTCTAACTGCCCTAGCGGCAATGTTTTTGGCTCCAGGAATAGGCTCATGGTACAACCTCCATCGCTTCCCTCCTATTTCATCATCCACCTGATAGGCGATACTTGCTCCTTCGGTGGCAGAGGTCAAAGCCATTTTTCCTCCTGAATTTTCAAATACAACCTTTGCTGTCTCAGGCTGAACCATGCCCGGCCACATCATATTGACTAAATCAGATTCCGGCACAAATCCCAAATCTTTTACCTCCAATTGCCACTTGCTCAAGGCAGTACGCATTTCCATCAGCTTTTCCTTGTATTCAGGCAATTGGGCAAGGTTGTGGATTTCGTAAGGATCTTTGGCCAAATCATACAATTCTTCCTGCGGCTTGGTTTTCATGAAAATATAAGCCGCCCCTCCTGTCAACTTTCCTTCTTGTTCCATTTCTATCAACGCCTTGGTCATGTCAATCTGCTCCCGGTAGGCGTTTCGATAAATCAGCGGCAATTCCGGACGAAAATTCCTGATATAAACGAATCTCCCATCTATCACGGAGCGGCTCATGTCCACTGCTTCATCAAAACGGTCAGCAGAACCAAAGGCATATTGGTGTGGGTTTTTGATTTTGTATTTTCCCAAAAAAGCTTTGCCGTGCATGTACTCCAGCGGTTCAATTCCTGCCAATGACATCACCGTGGGTCCCAAGTCCATCAGTGAAACGATGTCTTCTACTTTTGTTCCGGCCATTTGCCCATTTGGCAGGCGGACGATCAACGGGACACGCAGTCCCGAATTCCCGACGGCTCGCTTTTGCCTCAGCAAAGGTCCGCCATGATCCGACCAAAAAAAGATGATGGTCTTTTCCAATAATCCTGCATCCTCGAGTTCCTTCAGCAATGTCCCGACCTGCTGATCAAGTTCCATGATATTGGAATAAACACGCCCGACGTCCTGTCTCACCACAGGCAAATCCGGGAAATAGGTGGGTATTTTGATATTCTGAGTATCTGAAAGCATTGGATCGGCTTTCTTTCCAAAAACCCGCGACTCATGGGTTATTTCATGGTTGAAAACAGCGAAGAATGGCTGACCGGGAGCCCGGTTTTTGTAATGTGCCTCCTTTCCGATTTCATCCCAAGCGGTTAAAGGGGAGTTGAATTGGTAATCGGTCTTGGCGGCATTGGTGGTGAAATAACCTGCAGCACGAAGGTATTCGGTAAAGACTTTGACAAATGGAGGGGGAACAGCCGCATATTCAGGGACATTTTTTCCATTGATGTCTTTCTGTTTGTAGTAGGTCTGGTATACCTCAGCCTCAGGTTCCCGGTAAGCATAATGAGGGCCTGTGCGCATATTATGAGTTCCGATACTCACAGGGTACATCGCCGTAATGATGCTGCTCCGACTTGGTGCACAGACCCCCGCTGTAGCGAATGCATTGGTAAACACAATCCCCTCCTTGGCTAATCGGCTGATATTGGGTGTTTTGATGCTGTTGTCACCATACACATCCAACAGCGGACTGATATCCTCCACCGAAATCCAAAGGATATTGGGCTTTTCGGGAGATTGGGAAAATGAGATTTGAGAAAAGTGAAAAAATAGGATTAATAAAAAAAGACGGATTTTCATGGTTTATTGGGTTTGTAAAGCAATAATATCCGTCAAATACTGAAAATAAACAAGTGCAAAACAAACAATTAAAAATCCTGCCTATTTATCCATTCGGATATTGGGCAGGATTTTTAATTCGATTTTTATTTGGAAGATGAAATTAAATTGTTCCTCTCGCTGAGACTCCTAAGCCACTGCTGATACTGTTTATTAAGAGTGACTTCATTCTTCCTAAATACCTTCGATGTTCAAAAAAAACCTCAAAAGTAACTGTTCTGCAAACTGCGACTGGAAACTGATCACTGAAAACTGAATACTTCCACCTACTCCTTCCAATCAACCTTAGCCTTCTTCACATCCCGAGAGTTTCCTCCGACCATGATTTCAAATTCACCCGGTTCCCAGGCAAAGTTCAGGTCAGAATTATAGAATTTGAGGTCCTCTGGCGTAATTTCAAAAGTTATGGTTTTGGTTTCACCGGATTTCAACAGCACTTTTTGAAAACCTTTCAATTCCATGACAGGTCTGGTCACTGAACCCACAACATCCCTGATGTACAATTGGACTACTTCCTTACCATCATACTTACCGGAATTGGTGAGTTCCACACTTACAGTCAATGTTTGGTCGCCTTGGAGAGCAGTTCCGCTTAATTTGATTTCACCATAATTGAAATCGGTGTAGCTAAGACCAAATCCAAAAGGAAATAACGGTTCATTGGAAACATCGAGGTAATTGGATCGGAATTTTGAGAACCACTGTCCTTCACCAAGTGGTCGGCCGGTATTCTTGTGGTTGTAATAAATTGGGATCTGACCGACATTTTGGGGGAAAGTAGCGGAGAGTTTACCGGATGGATTGACATCTCCAAACAACACATCGGCGATGGCATCCCCCGCCTCACTTCCTGCAAACCATACATTCAGGATCGCAGGCACATTTTCTTCTTCCCAAGTCAAAGCCAAAGGCCTTCCCGTAAACAAGACCATCACAACAGGCTTGCCCGTTTTGAGCAATGCCTTCAATAAATCCCTTTGATTTTCGGGAAGTTCGATATCAGTCCTGCTGGATGATTCGCCTGACATCTCCGCCGATTCACCCAAAGCTGCCACGATGACATCTGCATTTTTTGCAGCGGCCAAAGCTTCCTGAATGAGCATCTCTGCCGGGCGGTTGTCCCGGTAAGTTGGTTTTCCAAAAATGCTGACCCTGGATTCCAATAAAGAATCGGCCACCACATTGGCACCTTTGGCATAAATGACATTTGCTTTGTCTCCAACAGCTTTCCTCAATCCTTCAGACAAAGAAACAGCTTGGTCAAATCTTCCTGCCACACTCCAAGTTCCGGCCATATTCTCCTTGTTGTCGGCAAGCGGCCCAATGAGGGCGATGGTTCCTTTCTTTTGGATAGGTAAAATATTGTCTTTGTTTTTGAGCAACACAAAAGATTGGGCAGCAATTTCTCTTGCAACTTGACGGTGTTCCGCATTAAACACTTCCTTCTTTGTACGCTCAGGATCGGCATACCTGTATGGATCATCGAACAAACCAAGCTTGTATTTGGCAATCAGTATCCTCCGGCAAGCATCATCTATCTGTTTTTCTGTTATTTTTCCCTCATCCAAAGACTGCTTTAGCGTGGTCAAAAAACCTTCTCCCACCATGTCCATGTCTACACCTGCCTTGAGTGAAAGTTCTGATACTTTTTGCAGGTCACCAATTCCATGTTCAACCATTTCATTGATAGAAGTGTAGTCAGTCACCACAAAACCATTGAAACCCCATTGGTCCCTCAGGACATCCGTCATCAGCCATTTATTGGCTGAGGCAGGTACGCCTTCGATTTCATTGAAAGATGTCATCACCGATCCAACTCCGGCATCCACCGCGGCTTTATAGGGTAAAAAGTATTCATTATACATCCTGATGCGGCTCATGTCGACAGTGTTGTAATCCCTTCCTGCTTCCGGTGCACCGTACAAGGCAAAGTGCTTGACACAGGCCATAATCGTGTTGTTCAGGCTGAGGTCATCTCCCTGATAGCCTTTGACCATTGCTTTGGCAATCTGTGCGCCTAGGTATGGATCCTCACCACTACCCTCAGATACCCTTCCCCATCTTGGGTCACGGGAAATATCCGTCATCGGCGAAAAAGTCCAGTTGATCCCATCTGCACTAGCTTCGATGGCAGCGATACGTGCCGATTTCTCTACCAATTCCATATCCCAAATACTTGACATTCCGATCGGAATCGGGAAAAGGGTTTCGTATCCGTGGATGACATCCATCCCAAAAATCAATGGGATTTTCAGACGGCTTTCTACTACCGCAATTTTTTGAACAGCCCTTATTTTTTCAGCGGTTTTGATATTGAACAATCCACCTACACTTCCTGCTTTGATCTTTTCTGCGATATTAGAACTCGAAGCCAAACCTGTGGTAAAATCTCCGGAGGCGGGAAGATTCAGCTGCCCGATTTTTTCTTCCAAAGTCATGATGGCAATGATAGAATCGGCTTTATGGGTATACATTTCCTCCAAAGACATGTCGCCTTTCGATGGATTACAAGCCAATACCAAAGTGAATGCCGCCGGGTAAATCAAAAGCTGAAGAAATCTTTTCATCTTGATGGTTATTTTAAGGTGTGCTAAACAAAATCTTACTACATAGAATACCAATCTAATATCGGGATTTATAGAGGCATTTCCTTTATCAATTTTTTGAAATGCTGAAGATCCATTAATATTTAAACCCAAGCTTATCCAATCCAGCACGAACTTCCTGATCCTTCATAAACAAATCCCATAATAAACCAGATCGGTGATTTTCTATCATGATGATAATCGGACCTTGGTCTATGGCCAAATACGAATCGGCGTACCACTGTTCGGAAATATTGAATGCATCATAAAATCCGTATTGTCCCCAAAGCTTTTCTCCCATTTTGTAATAGAAAAATTGGAGCGCCTTCATGGACTCGGTCGGCGTGTAAGGAAAAGAGGACAAAGCCGCGGTGGGCGAAATCACCCCAAGGTCATTTGTCGGAGAATGGGCGTTATATCCGAGATGGTTATCACTTGCTGTCAATCCCCAACTTGACTCCGAGTAACCTGCAAAACCAAGTGGATTGCTGATGGCATGGGCTTGGTTGATTCGGGAATGGTTTACATTCTGGATCCAATAATTGGCATATTGGTCAGAAAGGTTTCTGGGATCCAATCCGAGAAACGAATAATGGGCAAAAAAGAGAGGCCCGCCAAAATCATATCCCAATGGCAAAGGAATCTGATAAAACATTTTTCCATTTCTCATGGCCCCGTTGTTTGCCCAGCCTTTTTCATACACTGACAAATCAATGGGATGCGTCGGTGAAGCTGCTCCCAAAACATAGACAATGAGTGATTCGTTGTATCCACGGATGGGTAGGTTCATGTCCCAACCAAATTCCGGTGACCAATGCCAATACAAAATATCCTGACCTCCGCGGGTGTACCAATCCCACTCCACACCCCGCCATAGCACATCTATTTTCTCGGTCAAAGAATTTTCCGAATGAATACCTGGATTCAAATAGGCCTTGACAGTCAATAATCCCTGTACCAACAATCCTGTTTCTACCAAATCCCCTCCGTTGTCTTTGGCACTGAAAGGGATTACTTTTCCGGTATTCCCATCCATCCAATGGGCCCAAGCGCCATGGAAGCGGTCTGCCTGCCCAAGAAAATCTGTGATTTTGACAATCCTTTCAATGCCCTGTTGGCGGGTGATGAATCCTCTTTCTATCCCTACCAAAATAGCCATCAAGCCAAATCCTGTTCCTCCAGAAGTCACAAGATTTCCTGAGGTGTTCCTTTCCCTTGCCATACCGCTGTTGGGATGGGCAAAATCCCAAAAATACCGGAAGGTTTGCTCCTGTACTTTAGTGAGCAATTCTTCTTCAGAAATAACAGGAAAAGCATTGTCCGGGCGATGACTTGTGAAGAATTCTTTTTTTACTCCGGCAAATCCTTGACCTTCGGCACCTTTCAATGCATTGGATATTTCGAAAGTGAACTTGGTCAAATCATTCAATAGCGCTGAACTAGTAATAGTAACTTTTTTGTCATTATCGGAAAAAGCAAATTGAAGATTCGGTACGGAAGCACCAGTAATTTTGGTGGCTGAAATCAAAGATTGTTGGTGGACAGGACCGGAAAAATCTATGTTCAGCGAAAAATTCAAAGGAACATTGACTGTCTTGCCTGTTTTGGTTTGTTCGGAATTTTCAAAAACCAAAGAAAGAATCTGAAGGTCTCCTGCATTGGTTTTGAATTTGATTTCTTTACCAGCAAATGTACTATTGTTAGTTCCTTTAATACCTCCTGATATAGAAATGGTATATTCTGTGTTTGTTTTCAGGATACCTACAGGGAAAATCACAACGTTTTTATTCCCGGAATTAAAGCTAATGCTAATGTCTACTGCTTGGTTATTTTCAAGAAGAAAAATAGAATTTGCAGCCGTAGATGGATCTATAGGTAAAGAAAAACCCAAAGTAATGGGACGGTCAAAAGGTAGATTCTCGGAGATTGTCCCAGTCAGATTAATCTGTATGTCTCCGATTTCTACTTTATCAAGTGTTAATGCTGTAGCATCCGTTTCTTTTTCATCACAACTGAAAATCAAAAGGACATAAAATAAAAAAAGGAGCTTTTTCATAAACGAAGACAGAAAAATGAGGATTCCTGACTTTAGGAATCCTCATTCAATTAATAGAAACTTGTGTTAAGATTATGGTTTTTCGGCTGCGATGATGGTTTGGATTTCTGTTTGGGTAAGCGCCTTATTGAAAATTCGGAGCTCATCAAACAAACTTCCATCTGACAAGTGTCCCCATTCAGTAAATCTGGGTGAACCGGAAGCTATAGAAAGGATATTACATCCTGCCCAACTCACACCTGAAAAATTACCTTGGCTAGCCACCTGTCCATTGATGTATACAGCACAACTGCTTCCTGAGATGGTGAATGCCACGTGCGCCCACTCTCCGGCTGCAGGATCGATATCTGCAGCAGGACCTCCATCAAACCAATTGTCTGATGAACCATTGCCTACATTCAGTTTTACTCTTTGTTTGCCACCCGCATTTTCCCTAAATAATCTGAAACCTCCTGTTCTGTTGTTCATATTATTTGGATTATTAGTGTCCGGTGGACCCATCACCATGATCCCTGCACGGTCAGGTGATCCATTTACTTTATACCAAAATACAGCACTGAATTCAGGGTTCTGCAAGTTTGTAGTTGGGAATGCGATATTGGCATTGTTAGCTCCTGAATAAGCCATTCCAATTACCCCTCCGGCAAATCCCGGATTACCGTTTACAGTCGGATTGGTGATAGTGACCAATTCCGTGTAATCTCCATCAAATGGAAGGTAGAAAATTTCCCCATCATATACAGGAGTATAAGGTTCCACTTTTTCAAAATTGACCGTTTTGGTGGTCGTTTTTCCGGAGGTATCTTTTCCTGTAATGGTCAGGACATGGTTGCCATTGGAAAGATTTGGATAAGTGTAGGTTTTGACAAATCTTCTGAAATCCAAGAATTCCTCAAATGAAGCAATTTGCGTCCCATCCAAACTTACTTGGATAGATTCGATTTCGATGTCATCCAAGATTTCAAAATTGATGTTTATCGGAGTGACGTCCTCCACTACCCTTATCAAAGTACCTTCAAGAGGAAAACTGATATTCACCTCCGGAGCAGTTACATCCGGTCCCGGATCAACCCTTACTATTTCATCTATGTAACTATCGGTACAGCCAAAGCTGACCAAAAGCAATCCTATGATTGATAATTTTATATTTTTCATTTTTTCAGATTTTTGATTGACAAATTTCTATCCCTGATTTGAAGCTCCTTTGATTTGCGGCAATATATCTTGCTGCTCAAGAGGATAAGGCAGGAACCTATGGATATTCAACTGGAAGTTTCTGCCATCATAATTCAACTCTGTAGTACGTCCATGTCTTACCAGATCATAGAATCTGATACCCCACTCTGTACCAAACTCCGCATATTTTTCATCCAAAACTACGTCAAGGTTTGCTCCTGAAATGGGATTCAACCCTACTCTCGCCCTTACCTCATTGACGGCGGCATCAGCTGATCTCACCGAACTGTTTGCTCCGCTGACCAATGCTTCTGCATGCATCAGCAAGATTTCCGAATACCTGATGACAGGAAGATTTTTATTTTCACCATAGGTAAATCTTCCTTGGGTCAGTTGGGTAGAAGGCAAATAAAACTTACCACTTAAGAAAAGGTACCTTGGGTGGTTGTTGAATACATCACCATCAGGTGTCACATTGGAAACCCAGCTTGGCAAAGTGGCAAAGTTTGGATCTGCCTGAATGGCCGCCATGCCGGCAGGAGTAAATAAGACTGAAGTCTGAATTCTTTCCTGCTCTCCTCTCTGAAGCATAAACTTGATGTATTTCTGGCTTGGCTCCCAGAAACCCCATCCTCCACCTGCACCTGATCTTGCCGGAGTCCAGCTTGCCGGTCCAAAGAAATCCCATAGATAACGTGTCGAAGTACCTGTCGGTGTCCCAAAATCAGAGTATTGAAGTTCCAGAACATTTTCATTATTTAATTTTCCCGGAATTTTGAACAATTGGTAGTAATCAGGCTCCAGTTCAAACAAACCACTACTGATGACCTGTCCGGTGGCATCTGCCACAGCTTGGTAATCTTTCAATTCCAGATTGGCCATTGCCTTGACCGCCAAAGCTGTAAATCTGGTGATACCACCTCTTACATCAGAACGCTGATTGGGATGGACTGCAGGCAACAGTGGAATAGCTTCATCCATCTGCTCCGAAATATGCTGCATTACTTCCTGGAATGTAGACACCTCCACGTTGAACAAATCACTTGGCTGGGAAGATCTTGTAATCAGGATATTGCCCCAAAGTCTTGCCAGCTGAAGCAATTCAAATGACCTCATTACTTTGATTTCAGCAATGTACTGCTGCGCAGTAGTGGCACTTGCACCGGCGTCTTGGTATTTTTGGATTTCTTCCATGGCACCATGCCAATAAAGCAGATCAGTGTAAAGGTTTAGCCAAGTCGAATTGTACATCCAAAAATTTCTATTGTATCTGAATGCATCTGTTTCTAGCAATGGAAACTGATCTCCAGCTGCATTGACATCATCTCCTCTTACAGCTATGATAGGAAGTGTTTCCCACTGAAGTGAATTCAATTCAGCATAGGCACCATATAGCATCAAGACCATATTTTCAGACTGAGTATAGTCAGTGTTCTCTGCTATAATCTGGTTTTCTAGGGGTTCGTCCAAGAGATCTGAACAGGAAGTGGTGAAGAAAATCACCATTGCCATGGACAGTATATATTTTATATGTTTTGAAGTTCTCATGATTTTTTCGGTTTAGAGTTTGATATTCAGACCCAAAGTATAGATGGCAGGAATCGGATACACCTGACGGTCAATTCCATTTGCCACCTCTGGATTAAACCCGTTGTAATTGAAGATCGTCAGCGGTCTTTCTGCGGTAAAGGTCACCCTTGTATTTGGCATCAATAGGCCAAAAAGCTGCTTTTCTAGAATAGAATAGGATAATCTGACATTTTGGATTCTGAAGTATGAACCGTCTTCAACAAAATAGTCACTCATATTCTGGTTCCAACCTTTTCTCAAACCTGCTGCAGAAGGGTATTTGTTTGAAGTACCTTCGCCTCTCCACAAGTTTTCGATCAATTCGGCATCAAGGTTGGTATCGTTTGTAAATATGATTTCCCCTCTTTTCCTGTTAAGGATATCATAACCTGACTGTCCTTGGATCAAAGCTGCAAAATCAAAGTTTTTGAAGGTGAAACCCATATTGAAGCCATAGGTCAATTTTGGTAAAAAGGAACCTAACACCACCCTATCCTGGTCATTGATGACTCCATCACCGTTTTGGTCTTTGAAATTGAAATCTCCTGGTACCAAATTGGTAGAAGCGATAAATTCAGGCGTGTAGCCACTGTTGTTGATCTGCTCTTGATTTTGAAAAACACCATTGACCTGATAACCATAAAAGGCTTGAAAAGGCTGACCGATGATCGATCTCTGTCGGAATTCGGCAGAACCGCCATCCAAGCCATCTGCTCCACCAAGTCCCCGGACCTCATTCTTCAATGTGGCGAAATTACCACCAATGAAATAAGAGAAATTTTCGTTCAATCTGGTTTCCCAATTAAGGGTTACTTCTATTCCTTGGTTCCTGATTTCACCTACTGACCTTCTTTCGGTAGCTCTGAAAACAGGCGGAATGATACTGACAGCAAGGTTTCTAGTGTCACGGATAAAATAATCCATCTCAAGAGAAAGTCTGTTTTCAAAGAATCTTGAAGTCAATCCAAAGTTCTGCTCCACAGTAGTTTCCCATTGATCGATCAAGTCAAAAGTTGGGTTCAGATTTCTACCGATAGTCAATACATCGTTGATGGCTGTGTTGGTTTCACCCAATGTCGGTGCACCTACTGAAGGTCGGATGCCATCATTACCAAGCTGTCCCCAAGATGCTCTCAGCTTGAGAAAGTCTATACCACTGACATTGAAAAAATCCTCAGAGGACAATACCCAACCGGCACCTATAGTGGCAAAATTACCCCATTTCTTTTGAAATTTATTATTACCATCTCTTCTGAAAGTTCCATAGACCAAGTACTTGTCATCGAAATTGTAGGCTAACCTAGCAAAATAAGACATGAAGAATAATCGGGAATTGATGGTATTTCCACCCCCATCACCTACATCGTTGATGTCGATATTTGTGGCATTGTCAATATACCAAAAGTGCTCCCGGCTTCTGTCCGGAATTGGCGTGATGCCTGTACCTCGGGCAAAGAGGATTTCGCTGTATTCACTCCGGAATGATTGACCTACCACAGCGGTGATATTGTGCTTATCAAAGTTATCGGTGTAAGTGAAGAAGTTATCCCAAATCTGATCAAAGCCTGAGAAATTCTGTCTTCTGATGGAAGATTGAAAAGCTGTCACTCCATCATTATAATCAAATCCGACATTCCTGGTATTGACTACTTCCAAACTGTAATTGTATGCAGTTTTGAAAGAAAGCTTGCTTGGGATAATCTCTATGTTTCCATAAATATTTCCCAAAACCTTTCCGATTTGATTTCTATTGTCCGAATACAATAAGCTATAGAATGGGTTTTGATTTCCCCTGTATCCGATCTGTTGCGCATTCGACAGTTGGAATGGTGATGCATTCGCATTGAGGGGGTCAAAAACAGGAATGATCGGAACAGCAAAATAAGACCTAAACCATGCTCCATCATCTCCATTGAATTGTTGGGCGACGCTGAAATTGAAATTAGTCCCAACAGTTAAACGGTCATTTATATCTGAATCAATTTTTGTTCTAAAATTGATCCTTTTGAATTCGTTTCTTGTATCGTTAAGAAGGCCTTTTTGGTCAAAATAACTTGCTCCTATGGAGTACCTTGTCTTTTCACCACCTCCATTGAAAGAAAGATTGTGATTTTGGATGGCGGCCGGACTCATGATTTCCGCATACCAATCTGTATTGACGTCAGGAAGGTTGGGATCGATACGGCTTCTGCCATATCGTTGCATGGCATTGTTGACAAAAGCGATGTCCGCAGGTGCCCCTGTTTCATTTACATATTGGACAAACTGCTGTGTATTGGCCATTTTCAATACATTCTGAGGAACCTGCATCCCATAGTAGCCATCGTAGACGATTTCGGTTTTTTGGTTATATCCGCCGGATTTGGTCTCAATCAAAACCACCCCGTTAGAAGCCCTGACACCATAGATTGCTGAAGCAGAAGCGTCTTTCAAAACAGAAATGGTTTCGATGTCATTTGGATTAAGAAAGTCAATGTTTTCGAAAAACATGCCATCTACCACATAAAGTGGTGCTGCATTACCTTCAAAGGAACCTACCCCTCTAACCCTAACTGTCGGACTTGCACCCGGTGCTCCATTGCTGACAATCTGAACACCTGCCACACGTCCCTGCAAAGATTGCATAGCATTGGCTGCAGGCGTTTTTACGATCACATCTGATTTGATGGTGGTGATGGCAGAGGTAAGGTCCTTTTCCCTCAATGCACCATAACCTATGACTACAAATTCTTCCAAAGAATCAGTGTCTTGGACAAGATTGACATTGATAATATTGGAAGTGCCGATGGTAACTGATTGCTTGACAAATCCCACAAATGAGAAAACCAAAACATCACCCTGCTCTGCCAAGAGGGAATATTTGCCATCAATGTCGGTAACCGTCCCTGTTCCTTTTCCTTCAAGTAGTACGGTCACACCTGGCAATGGCAACCCTAAATCATCATATACAATCCCTGAAACAGTAATTTCCACTCTTTCGGAACTCACCATCGGCTTTGGCGTGGTCTCCTTTCTGACGTCTATGTTGTTATTGATTTGACGAAAAGAAAGGGTTGTCTGTACTGCTGCTTCTTTTAAAAACTCTTCAACTGTCCCTTCCTTTTGGGTGAGGACAATTGGAATCGAAGCATCAACATCTCTTTTGTCAAAAGAAAACCTGAAAGAAGTCTGACCTTCTATTTGCTTAAAAAACTGACCGAGGCTGTAAGACTTCTTTTGGAAATTGATACTTACCTCATCTATGCTTTTGTATTGTCCGTTGGCATTTGTAGCAAATGTAAAATTGAGTACAAGCAACTGGACAATAAACCCGTATAGGAAGAATTTGGATAACATATATATTATCTTCTGTAGATTATTTTTCATATTATTGAAAGGTTTATTGAATTGAACTATTCACTAAGCATGGTGATTTGATGGTTTCATTCCCCAATGTTTTACATCAAAAAACCAAATCGGGCCGATAGATTTCCCAATCTGTCGGCTTTTTTTATGAGCTGTCTTTTTTTACCATAGTTTGTTAAAATATCATTTCTACATTTTTACCATTTATTTTGTATTTGAATTTTTCAATAAATGCCATACTGTTAAGTACATTTTCTAATATTTGATTTTGGTATTCGCCGGAAAACTTCCAGGTCACTTTATCTGAATTGACCAACTTGATCTCTACACCATACCAATCCTCCAATGCGCTAACAACCTCAGGAAGACCCGCATTCTGAAAAATGATTTTCCCTTCCTTCCAGGCAAGAACATTTTCAGCTTTGAATTTTCTGACTGTCCTTTTTCCTGATTTTCTATCATCGAGAAACTCCAATCCGGGTTCAAGAAAGAATTCCACTCTAGAAATCTCCTCCTCTACTTTCACTTTTCCAGTGATTAAAGAAACTTGTAAGCCTGAGGTTTCTTTGGCCTTTAGGTTAAAGGATGTCCCCAAAGCGGTGGTTACAAAACCGTTTGACACAATCCGAAAGGGTCTTAAGCTGTCTTTCTCGATTTCGAAAAAAGCCTCACCTTCCATTTTTACCAGCCTCTGATCTGCCCCAAATTTTTCGGGATAAGCTATGGTCGAACCTGAGTTGAGCCAGACCCTTGTCCCGTCAGGAAGTGTAAAACTCAATTTTTCTCCTTTGGCTATGTTTTTTACCAAAGTCGGAATGACTTCCTCAACTATTTCTTCTGACTTTTCGAGGTTTGATTTCAAAAAATACATTGGAATCGAAAGGGAAATAAACAAGATAGCCGCGATTCTCGGCACCTGACCAAACTTGTCCCAAAGTCCCTTCTTCTGTGTATTCTGAACGCTTCCAACAGACATTTGCTTTTTGGTTTCAATCTCGTAGTCTTTCAAAATTTTGGATAAAATATCTTCCTTGACACCGGCCTCAGGTTTGATTTTCCCAAAATCTATTGAAGATATGATTTCCTTTGCTGCCAAAATATCCTGAAATGCTTCAGGATTGGCCTCCATCCACATTTCCCAATATTCATCCAAATCTTTATCAGATTCCTTGACCCATCGAACGAATTCAGGGTTGGTCAAGAAAAATTCAATTTTGCTCATATTGATGATCCCTACTTTAAACCAAAAGAAAAAAAAAGCTCAAATGACACCTATCTTTCCTAAAAAAATTAAAAAAATTTGAACGAAGGTTTAACCTTTTTTAGGAACATATGCCACCAACCAATTACTAAAAATACTTAAATACAAAAAGTATGTGCTTATAATCTTTGGGATTATTCTTACTAAAATCACTGATTTACTTTGGTAAAAATTCTGTTATTCCTCAAAAAACCTATTTTAACACCTCTCTCAAAAAATCCAATGCCTTATAGATCAGGTTTCTTGCGGATTTGATATTTTCAAGACCCATGATTTCCTGAATCTGTTGGTAGCTTAATCCTTCATAAAAAAAATAATAAATCACTTCCTTCTTTCTTGGACTGAGTTTTTTGACAGCAAGGTCCAATTTCATAACCTGTTCCTCATCTATCTGTCTGTTGATCAGATGGTGTTCATGAGAAAAGTTGAATGAAAAAAAATAATTGTCATTGATGTCTTCAAGGTTGGAGTACCATTTACCCGATTCCTTGATGATCTTTCTTTTGAGGCATTTGAAAAGGTAAAACTTGATATTATCGGTGTTTCCAAGGTTATTTCTTCCTTTTCGCAATTCAATAAAAAGATCCTGAATAGAATCCTTGACCAAGTCTTTGTCTTTGGTAATCCTCAGCCCATAAGCATAAAGCCGATCAAAATTGCTTTCATATATTTTTATAAATGCAGACTCATTTCCGGATTTAAAAAGGTTCCAAATTGAAGCATCATCAGCTAAATGCCCATTGTCCTTGGAAAAGGAGAAAGGGTTTTCAAATTCTCTGCTATTTTGGAGGTCTTGCATTTTGGGTTTACTCTGAATAATATTTAAAGTTAAAGGTATTCATATAGATTAAAAAAGTTAGGCTTATTTTAATCTTTCTTCCAAGACCATTACCTGCCCATCTGCCTTCAGTCTAGCTTGGATTTTTTCGTAAGTCAAATCCTGAACCGCCATATTTCC
This sequence comes from Aquiflexum gelatinilyticum, assembly GCF_024741135.1. GTDB lineage: Bacteria > Bacteroidota > Bacteroidia > Cytophagales > Cyclobacteriaceae > Cognataquiflexum > Cognataquiflexum gelatinilyticum. The sequence continues at coordinate 870,274 of NZ_JANSUY010000001.1, read as the reverse complement.
GTCAATCGCCAATGCTGCCGCTGTAGCCGCTGATTGTCCCAAAATCATAAAAACAGGTTCCATTCTAATGGAGCCGAATGCGGTATGGGAACTTGAGACGCAGACAGGAACCAAAAGATTTTCGCATTCTTGTTTTTTAGGAACAATGGTTCCATAAGAAATGCTGTAAGGATTCTCGGGATGAACGCCGATATCACCCTCGTTCTGAACGAATCCCTCCTCGGTCACAAAACGCTGTACATTGTGTGAATCCAGGGAGTAAGAGCCCATGCCTACAGATTTTGGCACCTCTTTTCTTCCCAACACATCATGTTCGGTCATCACATAATCTCCGATCATGCGTCTTGCTTCACGGACATAAATCTGATGTGGCCAATTTCCGTTATCCATAAATTCATCTTTTGCCAATCCCCATTTTGATATTTCTTCCTTCACCTTGGCAGGTACTTTTTGGTCATTTGCCAAGAAATACATCAATCCTTTTTGGTAATCTTCATGCTCCTTGATCATCATTTTCCTTTCTTCATAACTGGCTTCTGGATAGCTGTAATTCTTCCCGATATAATCAGTACTGAAAGGACCATGGTTATTGGTGTCGGTTTTTAGATTGGGAATGTCATCAAACTTGTCAAAAGTCTCATCCCAGCCACTTTCAAAAACCCGGGCTAAAAGCTCATATCGTTTAGGATCATAATTCTCCGGTTTTGGAAAAGGAACCCGGTTATCGGGATGCTGACTCAGCGCCATGCGGAAATTATATGCCTGTAGGCGCTGATCCCCCTCACCGTTTTTTCCAGGTGGAAAATCAGAAATTTCAGGCAAAAGTCCACTATTGGGATCATCAGGGATGACGTAAGGACTCACAGGTTCCTTGAAATAATGCCTGTGTTGGAATACTCCGACCTGAACTCCATTCCATGTTTCGCCATAGGTTTCATTGGATTCCCTTCCTACATGATAACTGACGCCTGCCGCAGCCATCAGATCTCCTTCATAAGTCGCGTCGATAAATACTTTTCCTTTGAAGGTTTTTTCTGAAAGCGTTTTGAAGGAAATGATTTTTCCTTTTTCTTTTACGACACCGGTTTCCCTGTCCAGCCATTCATCCCTTAGGACAGTGATTTCATGTTCTCTGACAAAATCTTCAAAAACCATCTCCGCTACATGCGGTTCAAAAATCCACATTGTTCGGGCATTGCCATCGATGGCCGGAGTTCCTTGTCCTTTGTTACCATAATCTTCCCTTTTTTGCCATTTCCAAGCCGAATCATTTTGGTAGTGCATATAAACCCGATGGTAAAACTCTCTTGACAAACCTCCGATCACAGATTTGTCCCCTGTATCGGTAAAGCCCAATCCGCCGGCTGACAATCCTCCAAGGTGAATATCAGGTGAAACTACAATCACTGTTTTTCCCATCTTTTTTGCTTGAACAGCCGCAGTGATTCCTGCCGAAGTACCACCGTAAATGATAAGATCGGCTTCGTAAGAAGAATCGTTTTCTGATTTACAGCCAGAAAACACTATCAGAAGAATTGCTATTAGGAGATTGAGGGTTTTGGACATTGGTTATTAGGTTATTGGTTAATGGTTACTTCGACTGCGCTCAGAACAAGTAATTGGTTAAATGTTTAGGGGTTAATTGGATTACAGTTTTTTGATTTTGATTTCTTTGAATTCAACTCCTTGGCCTTCAGCCTGCAATCCAATATATCCGGATTTCAAAGGCCTGTCTTCTTCAAATAAATCACTTTGATATCCATTGGCCACACCTCCGGAAAGCTTTTGATGTGGTTTTGTATATTGAAGAACAGTATCGCCATTGACCAGGTGAAAAACCAAAGAATCCCCATAAACAATAAGTTCTGCCTTGACCCATTCGTCCCAAGGAAAAGTGGCAGAATTGGAATTGATGCAATGTCGCGGATCGGACTCTCCTTCAAAATAAACTTGGGTGCCGGGAGAACACATATTTCCAGTTGGTCGAGGTTTGCCATCTTCGGCATCGGCCAACATCTGATACTCTACCGAAACAGGCCAATCTTGATCTTTGAGTATGGTTTTGGGATCTTGGGAATGAAACATGACACCACTGTTTCGAAAAGTAAAATCCGGAGCATCAGCCATCCATTGGTCGGTAAACCGATATTCCCATTTGAGATGAAAGGATGAAAAGGGCTCTTTGTAGAATAGATGTCCATATTTTTCCTCAAAAACTTCATATTGGTCATAGTTAACCTGAATCGATCCATCAACGACCCTAAAGGTTTCACCGAAATTGTCGCCTACCTCATGTTTGTGGAATTTAGGAATCCATCCGTTTAGACTTTCTCCATCAAAGAGGGATTGCCATGATTCTGATTCACTTTCATTGGTTTTGCTTTCTCCACATGACAACACGGTCATAATTATTATTGAAGATAAAGTAAGATTTATTGACCTGTTCATTTGTTGGGGTTTTGGGGAGAAGATACAAAATTTATTTCAGAGGCATTATTGATAGCAAATCCTGTTTCTGAACTTCAACATCATGGTTTGCGGTCTTACTTAAATAAGGAATCAGAAGCGCCATATGGAAAGAATCGATAACCACGAATTTTGTCCCTCAACACCTTAAAATTGAAAATGCTCATAAAGGGAATATATGGTTCAAATTATTCCAAATTAACCGGCTCGGAAAACAATATTTTTCGATTGGTTTATTGTTTTTGACCGAAGGCGAAATAAATAGTCCAACGATTTCTCTGATCAATGTTGGTTTCGGAATAAGATAAGCAGGCAGACCGCTAAATCTTTTGATCCAAAAATAAAGTCACTAAAGCACCGAGTATTAAGGATTCAGAAAAAACACAGAACCAGAATGAGAACTGAATCTGTATCGTCAAATAACCGCTGTCCATAGTTGAAAAAATTTCAAAACATCAAATTTCTGGTAAATGAAAGGAACTGCATTACCAAATAATTATTGGGGTTAAATAAAAAACCACATAGCTATTGCTGTTACAGAAAAAATCAAAACCATAAATCAATCAATTTTACAACCCAGAAAAATCTTCCAAATATCTAATCTTCTTTTCAAATGAAATTTTCGTTGACCACCTTCCAAAAAATTTCAGGAGTCAAAGGTTTAGAAATAAATTCCTTAACTCTAGGGACTTTTGCAGCCCTATTGAGATCATCTGGATTAATACTTGTCGTAAGCATGGCTACAACAGCCCTGTCATGAATATCTTTGGATAGTTCATTATACTTTTCCATAAAATCCCAGCCTGACATGCCTGGCATGTTGATGTCCAAAAATATAATGCCCGGTCTTGGACAATTTGAATATCGACCTTTGCAAAGCAGAAAGTCAAGTCCTTCTTTGGCAGAGGACACTGATTGTACAGGCAACCCAGCCCATTCTTCCTCTACTATAAGCGTATGGTAAAAGTTTGTGGCATGATCGTCATCAATTAACAATACGCAATCCAAATTTTTGATTTTTTTACTCATTTTCTTTTCTCAATTGTGAAATTAAAAGAACTCCCAACATCTTTTTTTGAGTTAACCCAAATTCTTCCACCGTGCAATTCAACTATTTTTCGGCAGTAGGCAAGACCCAGTCCGGTACCTTCATATTCTTCCACAGAATGTAACCTTTGGAAGATCAGAAATATTTTTTCATAATCATCTTTATCTATTCCGATGCCATTGTCTTTTATGCAAAACTGATAATGAGAACCTGATTCTGTAAAAGAAACCTGAACTATTGGCGGAACATCCGGTTTATTGAATTTCAAACCATTTCCTATTAAATTTTGGAAAAGCATCCTGAGCTCCACTTGATTTCCTTGAACCACCGGTAATTCACCAACTTCAATACTTCCATTGACTGTTTTCAACGCCATTCCAAAATCCAAAGTAATCATATGTACAAGTTCGTGAATATCTACATCTGTTAATTCCCTTTTATTTCCTATTCTGCTAAATTCCAAAAGCCCTTTAATAAGGTTGATCATTCTTACGGTAGCCGTTGATACATATTCTAAAATTTTTTTTCCTTGATCATCAAAAGTTGAATAGTACTTTTTCTTGATCAGCTGGTTCATATTTCCAATAGTTCTAAGTGGCTCTTGAAGGTCATGGCTTGCAATACTGGTAAACCGCTCCAATTCTCTGTTTTTAACTTCAAGATGGGTGTTTAGTTTTTCAAGTTGGATTTTATGCTCTGACAGCTCTTTTTTTTGGACATCTAATTCTTTCACAGTTTCAAAAAGCTTATAGGCATTTTCTGACAACTGTTTGTTGATTTTTTCAATACTTGAAAAACTGCTCTTGGCAATAAAAACAAGGATTACACATACCCAAATTACAACCAAAGAAATAATAACATTCAATTTTGATAGTTCATTATCGCTCCTACCTATCCCATCTGTATGAATTGCAGAGATTATAGTGAGCAAAGTACATATCAATGCAGCAAAAATCGTCGAGTATTTTCCAGGCAATAACCAGCTGTATAAAATCACCATACAATACATACTCGCTACCGCTATTGTTAGGTCTGTGTTGAAATCCACAATGAACACTATACCTGCAATCACTCCAGCAATGAAAATCAAAGCAGCGTTTTGTAAATACAACATTGATTGGCGGTTGGAAAGCATTATTTTGGCCTATTTTTCAGCAGTTCTTTTAACTCAGAAATCTCCGCTTCATACTGCTTCAATTGTTTTTCCAGTTGATAAGTTTTCAACTCATCCTCCGGTCTTTCTTCTATTAATTTTGGTAATTCTCTAATGAGCATAAGCGCCGTTGCCATGCTTACCAGGGCAGTCATTACCCTCAAGAGTGCACTTAGTCTATATCCAGGCCACCAAAACATCACGGCATCCATCAAATGTGTACTTCCACAGAGGATGATAAAAGCCCCGAATAACCAAAAAACAGGTAAAAATGGAAGGTTGTGTCTTTTTTGGACGAAAAAAATAATGATAGCCGGAATTACAAAATATGCCAACCAGATTGCTATATCACTTGTAATATAAATCCAACCATGAAAAGATGACCACTTTCCACAAACCCACCTCGCAGGCCAATCCTCAGCGGAAAATAGTTTAGAAATAAATTCTCCTACCTGTTCCATAAGCTATTTTTGGTTTAGTTTAAATAAATATAAAGACTTTTGGATAAAGTTGGCCATAAAATCAACTAAAAAACCACTGTTCAAATGAAACACTGGTTTTTCTTTTAATCCATATTGCAACAATATTTCAAAGAATCTTACCATTATATATGCAAGACTTGTTCTTGGCAAATATGTCTTTACTTTTGGGTTTCCATTGATGGTTCAATTTAGTCAGGATCGTTTTGGTTCAGGAGGACCACAATGCGGGTTCCATGAAAAAGAAGCAAATTATTCAGGATAATCAACCCTAGTCTCCGGCAAAAAAATGATATTTTTTAGAATAATGGTCAATCCATTTTGCTGAGGCTTAAAAATAAATGAGCAGGTATAATTCAAAATCCTTTGATAAATCATTTAAAATCAATTCATAAACACTGATATAACATCTATCAAATTGATGGAAAGGATCATTTCATGATTGTTATAAAATTAGCACTAAAGCAAAGAAATTAACCTCATTCATTCCCAACTTTCTTAAAGGAACGTACAAAAGAACCTTGGGTATTGCCTACTTCTTTGAGATACCTTTCGAGCAGTTCTTGACTGATTTGGGAAGAGTCGCCATATTTAATTCTAAGGGCTTTCAATTGTCCATGAAGCGTCTTTTTTATAGAAGCATAGGCAGGATCTTCATAGACGTTTTTCATTTCCTTTGGATCATTTTTCCTGTCATATAATTCCCATTCATCCACATCATAATAAAAATGGATCAACTTATACTCCTTGGTCACAATGGCGTAATGCCTTTTGACCATGTGGATAGAGGGGTACTCGTAATAATGATAGTACACGGCATCCCTGTCCCACTTATCCGACTGCCCTATTAGCAAAGGCATCAGACTTTCTCCTTGCATGTCTGATGGTGCTTCGATATTGGCTGCTTCGAGAAAAGTCTGAGCAAAATCAAGGTTCTGAACCATTTCATCTGACTTGCTTCCAGGCTTGATTTTTCCATGCCATGAGATCATCAATGGGGTTTTGAAAGACTCATCATAGACAAACCTCTTATCAAACCAACCATGTTCTCCTAGATAAAATCCTTGATCCGAAGTATAGACGATGATGGTGTTTTCCATCAAACCATTTTCCTCAAGGTAGTCCAAAACCCTTCCGACATTTTCGTCGACAGCGGCAATGGTTCCAAGGTAATCCTGCATGTACCTTTGATACCGCCATTTCATTTTATCTACCTCATTCATAGAGTGATATGATTTGACAAATGAATCATTCATTGGGCCATAAACTTTGTCCCAATTGGCTCTTTGAGCAGGACTCATCCTCCCAACCTCTCTTTGAAAAGCTCCTTTGTCCCAACCCGATGCATCCGGAATTCCCAACTGATCCATCACTTCCGGATACAATTTGGAATCCCCTGACCAATTCATATGGGTCAAAAGATTCATTTCAGCCTCTTTTGCAGCAGAACCTCTTCCAGAATAATCATCAAAAAGGGTGGCCGGCTCAGGAAATGTTTTTTTGGAGAATTCCTCTAGATGGCGCTCAGCAGGTAGCCACTCCCGATGAGGGGCCTTGTGGAGATACATCAAAAAAAACGGATCTTCCTCCTTCCTTTCATTCTCCAACCAATCCAAAGTAAAGTCTGTAATCAAGTCAGTGACATAGCCCTCTACCTCGATGGTACCTTCGTTTTTGGTGATAAAAGTCGGATTGTAATAAGCCCCCTGTCCCGGCAAAATCTTGAATTGATCAAAGCCCTTTGGATTGTTACCAAAATGCAGTTTCCCAAACATGGCAGTCTGATAACCATTGGCTTTTAGCAGTTGGGGAAAAGTGACCATGGTCGTATCAAAGGGGAAATGGTTGTCAGTTTTGCCGTTGAGATGGGAATGCTTCCCTGTCAAAATCGTCGCACGAGAAGGTGCACAAATGGAATTTGTGACGCAGGCATTGGAAAAAAGCATTCCATTATTGGCAATCCTGTCAATATTTGGGGTCTGGATCAGCCTGTCATCGTAGGCACTGATGGCCTGATAGGCATGGTCATCCGACATGATAAAGATGATATTTGGTCTTCCTTTTTCCTGATTGGACCCAAGGCTGTCCATCTTTGCGGTTGTTTCCGTTACCATCAAGACTACAATCAACAAGGCAAATATTTTATTCATAGCATCTTTTGTTTTTTTTCAATCCACTCTTTTCAAAATAACTGACTTTATCTCAAGGTTGGCATCCGCTCCGCCTTTTGTCCCTAAGGCAAGTTTCAGCGGTCCTTTTTCAAACCTCTTTTTACCTAAAGGGACAAGAGGCCATTTTTTTTCTGTTACTTCCCCCCGGGGAACTCGGTCCGGACTCGAAATTTCTTCAGCAAAATAGGCTTTTGGCACTTCTATTTCCCATTCATCTTCATTCATTTCAAGTATTATTTGGAAAGGAGCTGCATTTGAAAGTTGGAGATAAATCTCATAGTCACTGTCCTGCACCGTCTCAATGTCCCAAGATACCCGATCGGCTTCTGATGAAAATCCCACAAACCAATCATTGGCCCAACCCATTTTTCCTTTGAACATGACTCCTCCCTCCATTTTTCCATCCGGTGCAGGGAGTTCTATTCGGGGAACATGCGCATGTCCCACTTGGATCAAAGGCGGAGTTATTCCTTTTTTTGTTACATTTTGAAACCAAGCCAAATATTCCTTCTCCATCAATTCTGCCAATTGGGTATTTTCAACAAGGATGTTATGGTTTTGGGAATAATCATTTTCCAGATCGTAGAGCTCTTTTTTGTTTTTTTGCAGGGTCAAAAGATACTTTTGATTTCGAATCGCTCCAGGAATCGTATCAAAATCCTGATTGACATGATGAGTAAAAAAGTACCTGTCCTCCCATTGCGGATTACCCTTGATCAACGGCAATAGACTTTTGCCGTGAACTTCAATTTCTTCAGCGATCTTTATTTCCAAAATATCCATCAAAGTCGGAAGCACATCAATGTGTGCTGCCCAAGGTTTGATCACTTGAGTATCTTGACCGGGAATCCGCATAAAAAAAGGAACCCTCACCCCTCCTTCATCCAAATGGGCTTTGGTCCCTTTCATGCCACCGTTGAATCTCACGCCATTGGGTCCATTGTCTGTCATAAAGATGACTATGGTATTGTCAAGTTTCCCGCTTTGTTTGAGAAAAGACATCAGCTTACCGATGTTGTCATCAATATTCTCAACCATTCCGTAAACCGCAGCGTCCTTGTCACTGAGGCCTTTGACTTTGTATTTGTCAAAATAACTGTCAGGAACCTGAAAAGGACTGTGGGGAGTATTAAAAGAAATCATCGCAAAAAAAGGAGCTTCTCCTTCCATAAAATCCACCGTTTTGTCAGTCAGGAAATCCGGCAAATAACCTTCAAAAGGGACTTCTTCAAAATTATGGGTGAGTTTGCTGTCAAAGTAATTGTTGAGATGGCCTTCCGTAAATCCCAAAAACTCCTCAAAACCCTGACCGATAGGGTCATGGGGGAATTGTTTCCCCTGATGCCATTTACCGAATAAGCCTGTCCTATACCCGTTGGACTGAAGGATCTCAGCAATGGTCAATTCTTCCTCCCGCATCACTTCCATTCTGTGTGTCACCCAAGTGGTGCCGGTTGCAGGATGATATCTTCCTGTAAGAAGACTTGCCCTTGTAGGTGCACAGACCGGGGAAACATAAAACCTGTCAAAAACTATAGATTGGGAAGCCAAAGAATCAATATTGGGGGTTTCAATCAGCTTATTGCCATGGAATGATAAATCTCCCCAACCTTGGTCATCCGTGATGATGAGTAAAACATTAGGTTTTGGAGGGGTGGGTTTTACCTGACATGAACTGAAGAATAACCAAGCAAACAAAAGTAAAAAACATAATGAGGGCGTGAATTTCATGGTCATTCAGGTTTTGGATCTTACAATCAAGATACCTGAAATTATTGAAAAACATCAAAGAATATCAATGCTTATCCCTATTTTTAGAGGTCAAAAAACCTATAACCTATGAAAACAAGATTAGAAAAAACCCTTCTACTTACCGCTTTACTTCCTTTTGTGATTTTTTCTTGTGGACCAAAAACAGAAGAAAAGGCGGTAGAATCAACAGAAACCTCCAAATTTTTAAATCCACCATTAATTAGTGATTTGTTTACCGCTGACCCTTCTGCCCATGTATTTGAGGGAAAAATCTACATTTATCCTTCCCATGATGTGGAATCTGATGTAAAAGAGGATGATATGGGTGCTCACTTTAACATGGTGGATTACCATGTATATTCTATGGAAAAGCCCGGTGGTGTGATCACAGATCATGGCAAAGTATTGGATGTGGCAGACGTGGCTTGGGCAAAAAGACAAATGTGGGCCCCTGATGCAGCGGAAAAAGACGGAAAGTATTTTCTCTATTTTCCTGCAAAAGATGCCAATGACATATTCAAAATCGGAGTCGCAGTTTCTGATGAACCTTATGGTCCTTTTGTTGCCAATCCCGAACCGATGAAAGGTACCTTCAGTATAGACCCTGCAGTTTTCAAAGATGACGATGGCAGCTATTTTATGTATTGGGGAGGAATCTGGGGTGGACAATTGCAGCAATATCGGGACGGTAAGCACCAACCTGTCGGGGCAGGACCTACAGATGGAATTCCTGCTCCTGACCAACCTTCGCTCATGCCCCAAATGGCAAAGTTGGCTGATGACATGATGGAACTAGCAGAGGCAGCAAAACCTGTTCAGATTTTGGATTCCTTGGGAAATCCAATTTTGGCAGGTGATAACAACAGAAGGTTTTTTGAAGCAGCGTGGATGCACAAGTATAATGGGAAATATTATCTCTCCTACTCAACAGGTGATACCCATTTCATTGCCTACGCAACAGGTGACAATCCTTATGGACCATTTACTTACCAAGGAGTGGTTCTTAATCCTGTTCAGGGATGGACCAACCACCATTCGATAGTAGAGTTCGAAGGCAAATGGTATCTCTTCTACCATGACACCGAACTCGCAAACAAAACTCACCTCCGCAATATCAAAATGACCGAATTGGTACACAATGAAGATGGCACGATCCAGACCATTGAGCCGATGAGGAAGTAATGGAGATTTGAGATGTGAGACGTGAGATTTGAGAAAAAAACACCGTCAAGTGATTCTTGACGGTGTTTTTTTATTTATGATTGCACTTTTCAACAATCAAATGGGAGGGAAATATTCTGATTTTAGCTCCTTCGACAAACAGCCCCGAAGCGGGCGGAATATCAGTAGCCCCGTGCAAGGCGCTTCTCTGATTTTTATACCCAAACAAATTTCCATGCACCGCAGCTCGGGGTTTCAGAAAATGAGTTGCCTTTGGTTTTTGGAAGCAAAAAAGAAAATATTGGAATTGGTTTCCCACCAAAAACAGGGAAGGTTCAATTAATTTGGAAGGTCGTCTTTCTCTTTTTCAATTATTTGACTAAATCTCGACGATCTTTTCTCGTGTCACTTTTTGTCCCCGATAAATACGGGGCAGGCTTTACCACAAAAAGTAACCAAAAAAAGGCAAGTGGGCGGAATCCTATCCGCGCGCAGAGCCACCGCCGGCCCGGTCCGCCGACCTCCTCCCCACAGTTGTTCCAATAAAAGATTTCTCTGAAGTATAAGATTCTTTATTAGTAAACCATTTAAATTTCTATTCTAGGGTCTCCTTCGACCAACAGCCCCGAAGCGGGCTGAATAATATTAGCCCCGTGCAAGGTGTTATAGAAAATGGATGTCGTTAGTTTTTGGGAGCAAAAAGGGAAAGTCAGGAATTGGCTTCGCACCAAAAACAGGGAAGGTTCAATTAATTTGGAAGGTCGTCTTTCTCTTTTTCAATTATTTGACTAAATCTCGACGATCTTTTCTCGTGTCACTTTTTGTCTTACCACAAAAAATAACCAAAAAAGGCAAGTCGGTGGAATCCTATCCGCGCGCAGTGCCACCGCCGGCCCGGTCCGCCGACCTCCTCCCCACAGATGTTCCAATAAAAGATTTCCCTGAAGTATAAGATTCCTTATTAGTAAACCATTGAAATTTCTATTCTCGGGGCTTAATTGCATCCCGCAATTTTCGCGGATCCGCCTATCGGTTACGCCTAGCACCAAATAAAAAAACCGTCTAGTTGACACTAGACGGTTTTTTCATGTATGATGGGTTAAATCCTAAATGAATTCATTCAGGATATTTTCGTACAATTCCTGCTTGCCGCTTGTTTGTTTTGGTTCGCCGTTGGCAACTGCCAAGCTTCTCAAATCCTCCAAAGTCAGCTTTCCTTCTTCGAATTCTTTTCCTTTTCCTGCATCAAATGAAGCATAACGCTGCTTTCTCAGATCTAGGTAAGCTGAGTTTTCCAAAATATCATTTGCGATCAACATGCCTCTTGCGAAAGCATCCATGGAGCCAATATGTGCCAAGAAAAGATCTTCAAGGTCTGTGGAATTCCTTCTTACTTTCGCATCAAAGTTTACTCCTCCACCTTGTAAGCCTCCGCCTTGAAGGATCACCAACATCGCTTCAGTCAATTCCTGAAGGTTGATGGCAAATTGGTCGGTATCCCATCCGTTTTGCGCATCTCCTCTGTTGGCATCGATGGAACCCAACATCCCTGCATCAGCTGCTACCTGTAGTTCATGTTGGAAAGTATGGCCCGCCAATGTCGCATGGTTGACTTCGATATTCAATTTGAAATCCTTATCCAACCCAAAATGTCTCAAGAAACCGATCACTGTGGCGGAATCATAGTCATATTGGTGTTTGGTAGGTTCCATCGGCTTTGGCTCGATAAAGAACGTTCCTTTAAATCCGTTCTTTCTTGCATAATCCCTAGCCATGGTCAAAAATCTGCCAAGATGCTCGGTTTCACGTTTCATGTCGGTATTCAAAAGAGACATATAACCTTCTCTTCCTCCCCAGAACACATAATTTTCTCCGCCTAATTTGATGGTGGCATCGATCGCATTTTTCACCTGAGTTCCTGCCCAAGTCACGACATTGAAGTCGGGATTGGTAGAAGCACCGTTCATATAGCGTGGATTGGAGAATACATTGGCTGTCCCCCAAAGCAACTTCACCCCGGTTTCACTTTGTTTTTGCTTGGCATAATCAGTGATGATCTGCATCCTGTTTTCGTATTCGGAAAGGGAATTTCCTTCATCTATGAGATCGATGTCATGGAAGCAATAGTAAGGAGCTCCGATTTTGGTGATGAATTCAAAGGCCGCATCCATTTTGTCTTTCGCTCTCTGAACCGCATCTGGATTGGCGTCCCAAGGTCTCTCCATCGTGCCCGGTCCAAAAGGATCAGCACCTGTGGCACAGAAGGTATGCCAATAGGCAATTGAAAACTTAAAATGTTCCTTCAGGGTCTTCCCTCCAATGATTTTATTTTCATCATAATATTTGAAAGCAAATGGATTTTTTGAGCCTTTTCCTTCAAACTTGATTTTGTCGATGTTTGGAAAATAGGTTTTTGACATGGTATTTATAGGTTATTTTTAGATTTGAGATTTGAGATGTGAGATTTGAGTAAGCAGTGTTCGGTATTCAGTGGTCAGTTGGCAGTGTTCAGTAAGCAGTGTTCAGTGATCAGTAAGCAGTATTCAGTGTTCAGTAAGCAGTATTCAGTAACTGGTATGTACTCAATATACGCTGGGACTGCACACTGTAAACTATGTACTGTAAACTGCAAAAACCGATCACTGCACTTTTTTTAATGCATCCAACCAACTTTCATAGACTTCCTTATAGGCAATGACCAAAGAAGGGTCAGGTTCTTTTGATGCTAATTTTTCAAGACCCTGAAATGCTTCTTTTGGAGAGGCATAAATTCCAGCCCCGATCCCGGCACCTCGGGCTGCACCTTGCGAACCGTCAGTATCATAGAGTTCTAGAGTGACATCGTTCATATTGACAAAAGCCTCTCTGAACAATGGACTCAAAAACATATTTGCTCTTCCCGCTTTGACAGTGTTGAGATTTAGGCCCATGTCTTTCATGATGCTAAAACCATAAGTCAGCGAAGCAACTATCCCCTCTTGCCCTGCCCGGAGAACATGTCTCTTGTCATGCTTGAGAAGATTGATGCCTGAAAGATGCGCATCCACGGATTTGTTTTCCATGATCCTTTCCACACCGTTTCCAAATGGAATGAACTTCAGACCTTCAGATCCTATCGGAACCTGCGCTGCCATGTCATTCATTTCAGGATAGGAAATACTTTCACCTCCCAGTAGTTTTTTGAGCCAGGAATTCAAAATTCCTGTACCGTTGACACAAAGCAAAACACCATATTTTGGATCTTCCTGCTTGTGATTGACATGGACAAAGGTATTTACTCTGGATTTCGGGTCATATACCGCTCGTGTACTTACTCCATATACTGTCCCGCTTGTACCTGCAGTCGTTGCCAATTCGCCTTCTTCCAATACATTTAGAGAAAAGGCATTATTGGGTTGGTCGCCGGCCCGGTAGGTAATCGGTACGCCCGTTTCTATTCCCAAAATTTCCGAAGCTTCGGAATTCACCTTTCCCTGAAAAGAGAAAGAAGGTACCACGTCTGCGATCAGGGATTCGTCGATCCCGTAGTATTCCAATAGCTTTTTAGACAATCCATTTGATTTGAAATCCCAGAAAATCCCTTCTGAAAGACCTGTCTCCGAAGTTTTGATTTCACCGGAAAGCTTCATGGCGATGTAATCACCGGGAAGCATGATTTTATGAATTTTGGCAAAAAGCTCAGGCTCGTTTTCCTTGACCCAATTCAGCTTAGATGCCGTAAAGTTTCCCGGAGAATTCAACAAATGGGGAAGGCAATATTCCTCTCCCAATTCCTCAAAGGCTTTGTTTCCTATCCCTACAGCCCTGCTGTCACACCAAATGATGGAAGGACGGATAACTTTTCCATTTTTATCCACACAAACCAATCCATGCATCTGATAGGAAATTCCGATTGCTTTCAGTTCTCCCTTTTGGATATTTCCTCCCTTGACTATGGCATGGGTGGTATCAATAATATACTTCCACCACATGTCAGGGTCTTGTTCCGCCCAGTCTTTTTGAGGGGCGGAAATGGTCATTTCAACTTTAGGCAAACCTTCTGAGGCAACGACTTTGCCTGTATCCGCATCCAGAAGGGTTGCTTTTACTGAAGAACTTCCAATGTCATACCCAATCAATAATCTTCTCATACTTTATGGTTTTTACCAGAATACAGTGTAAAGAGCTGCTAAGATTCCCACTATAAGTATTGCACCGATTTTAAAGGCCATACTTGTTCGGAAAAGTTCCTTGTTAATCTCAATACCTTTTGGATGGTCTTTTCCTTTACCCTCTATTAAGCTGATAATAATAATCAAGGCAGAAATAATCAAAAACACCACGCCCATTCTATCTAAGAATGGAAGGTTTGGCATTCCAAATTTCAAAGCAGTGGACAATGGAATAGTCAGAACAGCTGCTGTCAATGCTGCATTTGAAGTGGCTTTTTTCCAGAAAACACCAAAGAAGAAAATCGCCAAAACACCCGGAGAAACAAATCCTGTATACTCCTGGATAAACTGAAATGCCTGATCAAGTGTCCCCAATGCCGGGGCCACAATGGCAGCTATCACAAACGCGACCAAAGCAGTTATCCTGCCGACCTTCACTTGCTTGGTTTCAGATGCACCTTTATTAATATATTGATTATAGATATCCATCGTAAAAATCGTCGATGTACTATTGGCCATAGAAGCCAAGGAAGAAACAATAGCTGCAGTCAATGCTGCAAATGCCAAACCTTTCAAACCAACAGGCAAAATCTGAAGCAAAGTAGGATAAGCCCTATCTGATTTGATCAACCCTGTAACAGGGTCATTCATAGATGCAATAAAATCTGCATCAATTCCATTCTTTACAATTACCCAAGCAGCGATTCCAGGAATCACCACGATCAATGGCATGAGTAATTTAAGAAAACCAGCAAAAATCATCCCTTTCTGGGCTTCATCAAGATTCTTTGCTGCCAAAGCACGCTGGGTGATGTATTGGTTAAATCCCCAATAACTCAGGTTGGTAATCCACATTCCACCTACCAAAACACTGATACCTGGAAGATCAAGATAAGCATCTCTCATGCCACCTTTTCCATCGGAAACCATCATTTCACCTTCGGACAAAATCATGGAAAAATGACCTGGGACTTCTCTTCTCAATAAACTCAAACCGTCCCATGCATCACCGCTCCCAACGATTTGAAGGGCTATATAAGTTGTGGCAAGACCACCTGCGATCAGGAAAACTACCTGCACCACATCTGTCCAAGCAACCGCTTTTAATCCCCCATAAATAGAGTAGACCATTGCAAACAAAGCCAATCCTATAATTCCATAGGTCATAGGAACGTCAAGGATGGTATTCAAACTCAAAGCACCCAGATAAAGTACTGTAGTCAGGTTAACGAATACATACAACAACAACCAAAATATGGCCATGGTGGTCCTTACCCTGGTATCATACCTGTCGAGCAAAAAGCCCGGCATGGTATAAATTCCTTTTTTGATATATACAGGTAAAAAGAAAATAGCCACTACCACGAGTGTAGCTGCAGCCATCCATTCATAGGTGGATATTGCCAATCCCAAAGCAAATCCAGAGCCTGACATACCGATAAACTGCTCAGCAGATATGTTTGAGGCAATAAGGGATGCCCCTACCGCCCACCACGGCAGCGCTTTGGAGGCAAGAAAATAATCTTTTGAATCTTTGATATGGCCTTTCTTCTCCCGGGAAACAAAAAGGCCCATGCCAACTATCAGCAAACAATATCCGATAAATACGGCGAGGTCTAAGGGTTCTAATAACATAGGTTATGGTTTATTGTAAATGATTTTTATTCGTAATCGATTGCAGAAGATAATTTCAATTTTTAAGCGAATTAATTTCAAATATAATGTTTTCGGCCAATCTCAATACTGTTTTTGAATATTTATACCTGCGGCAAAAGGAAAGGTTAGGTTGTCTGTTTCTTCCTCCTTTGTCAAAAAATGAAAAGCTTTTGGAGACCGAAGTATTAAAATTTCCATTAGCTCTAAAAAAACTAATTCTTAATTTTATTTTTTTTATCAATAAGAAAAACGGATAACTTGAAATTTTATTAGAATCCAAATTCAGACAAAAATATCTCTTATTTTTCTTTTTGTGTACATTTTTGCCTATTTGGTTTGGTAGAAAATCATTTTAAACTAAATAATTTAAATAAAGAATTAATTTATTGTTTAGAAACCCGAGAATTTTTTTGCAAAATTCAATCATTTTTTTGCTTTAAGGGTATAGAACTTTAATAAAATATTTATAGTTTTAAGGGAAGCCTGAAATACTCTTTTAAAATTTTGGGAAATTAATAAAACCAAATCACCATAAATTTTCATAAGGTGAAAACAAATAAATCTGAGGTGAATTTTGAATTACTTTTTCAAGACAACCCTGCACCCATGTTTATATGGGAATTTTCTTCAGGCAATTTTATGGAATGCAACCCTGCAGCCCTATTCCTTTACGGATATCAAAAGGAGGAATTTTTGTCTTTGAACGTGAAAGACATCCGTCCAAAAGAGGAAATTAATAAAATTGAATCCATTATTTCTGATGAATCAGCCTTTTCAAACATGGGCGGTTTAGCACATAAAGGATATTGGACCCATCAGAAAAAGAACGGACAAAAAATCCGGGTAGAAATAAAAGCAAACATCATTGAGTATAATGGGGTAAAATCCTGCATTGTTGTAGTCAACGATATCACCGAGGCAAAAAAAATAGAGGAGGCCTTAAAAACATCAGAAAAAGAATACAAAAGATTATTCAATGCAGGCCCTCTCCCCAAGTGGATTTATGATCCGGAATCTTTGCGGATTCTCACAGTAAACGATATTGCAATAGCTCATTACGGTTACAGCAAAGAGGAATTTTTAAATATGACACTTTTGGATTTGAGACCAAAAGAAGAATACCCAAAGCTTTTTTCAGCTATTCAAAATAGAAATGGAGAAGGGGACAACAAAAATTTTGGAGTATTTACCCATATAAAAAAAGATGGCAGCAAGATCAAAGTTGAAATTAGCAGCCAATATGTAGAATACCTGGGTAAAAAATGCAGGATGGTTTCCTGTCATGATGTCACCAAAAAGGAGCGTCAGAAAAATCTTAACAAACTTGAAATGGATCTTTTGGAGAGGTCCATTTCCCAAAAATCAAACAATGAAAATTACCTTTTTGATTATCTGGCAGGATTGGAAATCGAATTCCCTTACATCAGGGCATCTTTACTCAAAGTAGAAGATGGAAAAGTATGGAACCTGGTGGCTCCAACATTACCAAAAGCTTATATGGATGCCATCCATGGGGCACCGATTGGCCCAAAAGCCGGTTCATGCGGTACAGCAGCCTACCTAAAAAAGAGAATAATTGTATCTGATATCAGCAAAGATCCACTTTGGGAAGATTACAAAGATTTGGCTTCGTCTTTCGGTTTGAAGTCCTGTTGGTCTCAGCCTGTTTTCAATTCTGAAGATAATGTAATAGCGACATTTGCCTGCTATACCTCCGAGGTATGGACCCCATCCGAAGAAGAATTGGATATTTTGAGCCGCTCTGCCTCTTTACTGAGCCTGATATTGGAAAATCACCAAAAAACCAATGAGATTAAGTCAAGCAATGAAAGATATAAGTATGTCACCCTTGCTACAAAGGACGCCATTTATGATTGGGATATTTTGACCGGCAACATTCTTTGGGGTAAAGGATTCCAAGACCTGTTCGGATACACTTTAGATTCTACACCTTTTGAAATCAACCAAAAAGAAGACCTGATTCATTCTGCAGATCTTGATGAAGTCAACAGATCATTGAAAAGTTTTTTTTCAGATAAAAAGCAGGAAAACTGGAATTCAAAATACCGGCTCAAAAAGTCTGATGGTGTATATTCCTTTGTGGAAGAAAGAGCCTATGCCGTAAGAGACCCAAAAGGCAAGGTAGTGCGAATGATCGGAGTTTTGAGTGACATTACCAAGGAGACCTTGGAAGAACAGCAGTTGAGATTGGCCGAAAGTGTTGTCAAAAATACAAGCGATGCTGTGGTGATCACGGACGTAGGAGATTATGAAGGAAAAGATATAAAAATCATCTATTCCAATATTGCTTTTACCAAAATGACCGGATATTCCTCAGAGGACGTTATTGGTAAATCACCAAAATTAATAATAGATAAAGGTCTCGATCAGTCGGAAGAAGAAACATTAAGGGAAATGTTGAAAAGTGGGGAACCTTTCGAAACCACTATAATTTCATTTAAAAAAAATGGGGATGAATTTTGGAATAACCTTTCTGCCAGTCCTGTAAGGGATGACAGCGGTAATATTTCCCAATGGATATTTATTCAAAGAGACATTACAGAAACTCAAAACGAACTCATTCAAAAAAGCTTGTTTTCAGAACTTGGTCTTATTTTTAATAAAAATGAAAATTTGTTGATTACCCTCAACATGGTTTTGGAGCACCTTACAAATTTTGGAAATTTTGGCTATTCTGAAGCTTGGCTGATTTCATCAGACAAACAAACAGTAAATCTCGTGTCCACCTTTCCTATAAAAGATGAATATGACATATTCCGGGAAGATACCAGAAAAATCAAATCTTTTGATTTTGGTCAAGGATTACCGGGGATAATCTGGAAACAAGGAAAATCAGAAATTTGGGATAATCTAGATAAGCATCCAAACTTTGTAAGGAAGGAAGCGGCGCAAAAAACAGGTTTGAATAAGGCATTGGGAATCCCGGTAAAATTCAACAACGAAGTTATCGGTGTGATTCTGTTTGCCGGGGGTGAAAATTTTAAAAAAATCACATTTTTTACCTCTTTGTTCGCAAAATTAGAAACTTTTCTTGGATCTGAGCTTAGGAGAAAACAGGTTGAACATCAACTCAGCGGGGTATTCAATGCTTCCCCAGACATCATTTGTATTGCGGGTACAGATGGGTATTTCAAAAAAATCAATCCTGCAGCAGTTGAACTGACCGGATACACCGAGGAAGAATTATTGGCAAGACCTTTTGTAGAATTTGTTTATCCCGAGGATTTAAAAATATTCCAAAGTGAATTTGAAGGTTTATATAAAACAAAAACGAATCCATATTTTGAAATCAGGGTAATTTCAAAATCTGAAAAACCAATCTGGCTAAGTTGGTCTGCGATACTTTCTGAGGAAGAGGGTCTTATATACGCTGTCGCCAAAGACATTTCTAAGCAAAAGGATCTTCAGGAATTACTTGAAAATGCCACCAAATTATCAAAAATCGGGGGATGGGAGGTAGACCTGATCAAGCAAAAAATAGTATGGTCATCAATGACCAAAGAGATCCACGAATTGGAAAGTGATGATGTACCTCCGACCATTGAAGACGGTGTCAATTTTTATCATCCTGCCTATAGGAAACAGATTTCTGAAATATTGGAAGAAACTATAAAAAATGGCATACCCTTCCAATTTGAATTTCCATTAATTACAGCCAAAGGAAATGAAAAATGGGTACGTGCGATAGGAAGACCTGAATTCAAAAATGGAATATGTGTTAGGTTATTGGGAAGTTTTCAGGATATCCATACTCAAAAAATGGCTGAAATCAATCTTAATAAATCCATACAAGCCATCAAGGATTATAAAACTGCCCTTGACCAATCCTTCAACGTAACCGTAACGGACCTTCAGGGAATTGCTCTTGAGGTAAACGACCATACATGCACACTGTCAGGCTATACCCGTGAAGAGCTCATCGGAACCCATACCCGAATCAATAAGTCCGAATACCATCCCAAGTCCTATTACAAAGAGATGTGGCAGACAATCTCGAAAGGAGAAATATGGCGGGGAGATTTGAAAAACAAAACCAAAAAGGGAGATGAATATTGGGTAGATACCATTATTGCACCCTTGAAAGATGAAAAAGGAAAGATCAAGCAATACCTTGCTATCAGGATAGACATTACCGAAAAGAAAATAGCAGAAGAATCTCTTTTGAAATCCTATGCAGAAAAAGAAGATATTCTTGAAAGTATCGGTGACGCATTTTTTAATTTGGACGAGGATTGGAATATTACTTATTGGAATAAAAAGTCAGAAGAAATTTTCTCAGTCAAAAGGGAGGAAATCTTGGGTAAAAATATTTTTAGTGAATTTCCGGATGCACTTGATCTGGGAGTAAAAGAAAAACTAAAGGATTCAAAAAATCAACAACAAACCTTTCATTTTGAACACTTCTTCCATCAATTAAATTTATGGATTGAAGTCAGTGTCTATCCAAACAAGAAAGGACTTTCTGTCTACCTTAGGGATATTACCCCACAAAAAAATTATCTTGAGGAAATCAAAGAGTCAAACAGCAGGTTTGAAAAAGTTGCCGAAGCAACTAACGATGCTGTTTGGGATTGGGATATTGAAGGTGGAAAAAGGTTTTGGGGAGAAGGATTTAAGAAACTTTTTGGACAGGAAACTGCAAGGGATAAGATAAAAGTTGAAAATTGGATCAATAGTATTCATCCTGTTGATTATTCCATTGTTCAATCAAGTCTTAAAAATGCACTCGACGACAAAGATGTCTTCAAATGGAAAGAGGAATATCGATACAAAAAGAAAAACGGAAAATATGCCTTTGTAGTCGATAGAGGAATAATCATCAGAAATCCGAAAGGTAAGGCAATCCGAATGGTCGGAGCGATGTCGGATTTGACCAAACAAAAAGAATATGAAGAATCATTACAACTATTAAATGAAAACCTGAAAAAACAAGCCAGAGACTTGGAAGTTTCAAATTCCGAGCTTGAACAATTTGCCTATATCGCATCGCATGACCTTCAAGAACCCTTGAGGATGGTTTCGTCGTTTTTGACCCTATTGGAAAAAAAATATGCCGATACACTTGATACCAAAGCACTACAGTACATATCTTTTGCTGTAGATGGTGCAAAGCGGATGAGGCAAATTATCCTTGACCTTTTGGATTATTCCAGAATAGGAAAGGAAGACACCAGGCTGCAGAAATTTGACTTGGATGATATAGTGAAGGAAGTTATATTGCTTCAGAAAAAAATCATCAACGAAACCCAAGCCACGATTATTACTACAGACCTTCCTTCGTTGACTTTCTATCCCTCACCTTTTATCCAGGTTTTCAATAACCTGATCAACAATGCCCTTAAATATTCCCGTGAAGGAATTCGGCCTGAAATACATATTTCAGGAGAAGAGTTTGAAAATGAATGGGTTATTTCTATTAAGGATAACGGTATCGGCATAGAAAAAGAATATTTCGATAAAATCTTTGTCATATTTCAGAGGCTTCACAACAAAAACGAATATGCAGGAACGGGAATAGGTCTTTCAATCGTCAAAAAAATAATCGAAAACCTCGGCGGGAAAATATGGGTGGAATCAACCGGTGGTGAAGGAAGTACTTTTAAATTTTCCATTCCAAAAATCAAATAAAATTTATTACCCAAATATAAAAACCTAAAACAAAATGAAACCCATCCACATACTATTAGTCGAAGATAATGAAGGGGATATCTTTATGACTCGGGAGGCATTTGAAGACTTCAAAATAAAAAACAAAATATCTGTAGCCCGTGATGGGAAAGAGGCTATTGATTTTCTTTTGAAAGAGAACAAATACAAGGAAATTGAAGATCCGGATTTGGTAATTTTGGATATAAATCTGCCTAAAAAAAGCGGGCATGAAGTCTTGAAATCCATAAAAGAAAATCCAAAAACCCAGCACATCCCTGTTATCATGCTATCGACATCCTCTTCGGAAAAAGACATTACATTATCTTATCAAAACCGCGCGAACTGTTATATTACCAAACCGGTAGAGGCAGATGAATTCATGAAAGCCATCACTTCCATAGAGGAGTTTTGGTTGAGTATTGTTTCCCTTCCTCCCGTTAAATGATTTAAATGGAAAAGGACAAAAAGAAATATCGAATCTTGTTGGTTGAGGACAATCTTGGAGATTATGTACTTGTCGAGGAGTATTTGGATGATATGATTTCTGATCCACAAATCTACAGGACAGAAAATTTTAAAGAAACCAAAGAGGTTTTGACTGATAATCAGAAAGTATTTGATGTCATTCTTCTCGATATCACCCTACCCGACAAAAGCGGTGAGCAGCTGATTTCTGAAATGATGGACATAGCAGTACATGTACCTGTCATCGTGCTGACCGGCTATTCTGACGCCAAATTTGCCATCAAGTCTTTAAATATGGGGGTTGCGGATTATCTGCTAAAAGATGAACTGAACCCACCCATTCTCCACAAAAGTATTGTTTATAATATCGAGAGAAACAAAACAATTGTCAGGCTGCAGGAATCCGAGCAAAGGTACGCTGACTTGTTTCAACTTAGTCCCCAACCCATGTGGGTTTTTGATATGGAGACTTTGGTTTTTTTGAATGTCAATCAGGCTGCAATCCAACATTATGGTTACAGTTTGGAAGAATTTATGCAAATGACTATCATGAATATAAGGCCTGTGGAAGAATGGTCTTTTACAGAAAAAATTCTGAATTCTATCCGAATTGAAAATCCCAGCCACTTAAAATATATTCTCAATCACATTAAAAAAGATGGGACAAAAATAAGGGTTGAAGTTCTTTCCAATCCAATAGAATTTCAGGGACGAAAATGTAGAATCATTTTAGCCAATGATATCACATCCAAGCTTAAATACCTTGAAGCCATAGAAACCCAAAATGAAAAACTCAGGGATATAGCCTGGGTCCAATCCCACATACTAAGAGCGCCTCTTTCGAGAATGATGGGCATCATAGAAATGATAAAAAGGGAAGATATGGAGTTATCGGAGATCAAGGAATATCTAGGTCATATTATCAATTCAGCATATGAACTGGATGAAATCATCAAAGATGTGGTAGATAAAGCGCAGCAAATCAATTTTCAGGACGTATCAAAGCAAAACTGAATCAAAAAGATATTTTTTGATCCAGTTTTTTCATTTTTAAGCCTTCTCAAACACGATAAATTTTTAAGGTTTAAAAATCATTGAAAGCAATAGATATTTTACCCCAAATAATTTTTACTGGTTACGATTCAGGTTAACTTTATACTAACCCTCTGCCACAACTTTTTGCATCTTTTTCCAAACCCAAAATACCATGAGAGATTCAAAAAAAGTCAACATCATAGGCGGTGGTGTCGCAGGCCTCGCTGCCGGAATTTACGGAAGGCTAAACGGATTCGAAGTTACCGTTTTTGAAATGGGAAAGCGTACCGGCGGGGTCTGTACTTCTTGGAAAAAAGCCGGATTTAAAGTCAATGGGTCTATTCATTGGCTGATCGGTTCAGCTCCAGGGATTGATTTTTATAGTATGTGGTCCGATCTTGGAGTTTTGGATGAAATTGACTTTTATTATCATGATAGTTTTATTGAATTCAAAGACATTGATGGTGTCGAGGTTCATTTCTATACCGACCCAAACAAACTTCAGCAGCATTTATTGAGTATTTCACCTGTAGACTCAAGGTTGATCGGAGAGTTGATCCACCATATCAAATTACTGTCAAATGCCAATTTCACGATGGATAGGGCATTTGGTTTGCTGCATGCATGGGATTGGAGCAAAGTCTTCATGGACAACATGCCTGCAGTGGTTGCTTTGGGAAAATACAACAACATGTCGGTATGGGAATTTGCAAAAAAATTCAAATCCAAAATCCTGAGAAAAGCTTTCCGGAATTTTTGGTCACCCGATATGTCTATGAGTTTTTTGTTGCTCCAGCTGAGCTATGCGGCAAACAGAATTGGAGGGTATCCTATCGGAGGTTCCGGTAAATTTATGGATGCACTTACCAAACGTTATTTGGACCTTGGGGGCAAACTGGAATTGGGACAAAAAATCAGCAAGGTCATCGTTGAAAAAAATAAAACCGTTGGTATCCAAAGCGCTGATTCAAAATTCCATTATTCTGATTTTGTGGTCTCTGCCTGCGATGGATACAGTGTACTGTTCAAGTTGTTGGATCCGGGCTATATTGACAATGAGACATTGGACGCCTACAGGACTTTAGAAACTTTCCCATCTCTGGTATTTTTTTCCGCAGGGTTAAACAGGACCTTTGAGGATCTTAGATCATCTATTATTGGACTCAACATCCCGTTTGACAAAAAGCTTCAGGTGGGGAATTTTCTGCACGAAAGGGTCTCTTTTCAGATTTATAATTTTGATAATACAATATCTCCCATTGGAAAAACTTTGGTTACTGCCATGCTTGATACCGATTTTGAATTTTGGCAAAAACTCCATCAAAAGGGAGAAAAACCTTACAGGGAGGAAAGGTCACACATCGAAAGGGAATTACTAAAAACTTTAGAGAAAGAATTTCCCGGAATATCAAAAAATGTGGACTTCATGGATATTGCCACTCCCATTACTTTTGAAAACTGGACCGGAAATCACAATGGCAGCTATAAAGGTTGGCTTCCTACCCCCGGGTCTATCAAAACCAAAATCTCAAGCCATTTTGAAAACCTTAAGGGATTTTATATGGCAGGGCATTGGGTAGCAACAGGAGGTGGCTTGCCACCGGCTGCTTATTCAGGCCGCGAGGTCATTAGACAAATATGTGCATCGGAAGGAATAAATTTTGAACATGGACAATGAGTATCCAGAGACAAAGACTCATTTGGCCGGATAAAATGAACTCCGCTTATCAAGATTGTAGATTTCTTTTGTGGGATTTTTTTTAGCTTTCTATCCAAGAAACCAATTAAACCTATTATTCCACAAATGAGCATCAAAAAATCAGGGGCCACGATTATATTTTTTATATTGATAAGTGTTGGCTATGCCAATGATGGCTATAAGCTTTGGCTTCAATACCTTCCATTTGAAAATAAAGCAGTCAGTGACTATTACAGAGATTACCTAGAAAACATATCCATATCAGGCGAGTCCCCTACCCTAGACATCATACAAAAAGAATTGATTATCGCATCAAAAGGTTTTTTTGACCAACAAGTCCTACCCGAATTTTCAAAAACCACGGATTCCAATTTGACTTGGATCATCCGGTCAGAAGATTTGCCCGAAGAAATCAAAGGTAAGCTCGGGACCAAACTTTCTGAAGTCAAAGAAGAAGGATATTGGTTGAAATCCTATCAGGGAAAAATCATCATCACAGCCAAAACTGATATCGGATTGCTTTATGGAACATTTGCTTTTTTGAAGGCCATTCAGACAAGAGAAAAACTGGAAAACCTTGACCGGCTAGAAAATCCAAAAATCCAAAAACGGCTTCTCAACCATTGGGATAACCTCAATAGGACGGTAGAAAGAGGATATGCAGGATTTAGCATCTGGAACTGGCACAGGCTACCCAATCATATCGACCAACAATACATAGACTATGCCCGTGCAAATGCATCGATTGGAATCAACGGGACTTCGATCTTCAATGTGAATTCCAATGCATTGATTTTGACGCCTGAATACCTCGAAAAAGCCAAAGCCTTAGCAGATGCATTTAGACCATATGGTATTAAAATATACCTAACAGCAAGGTTCAATGCTCCAATGATCTTGGACAGTTTGCCCACTGCCGATCCTCAGGATCCGGCTGTGCAGGTCTGGTGGAAAAAGAAAACCAAAGAAATATATTCCTATATCCCTGATTTTGGAGGATTCTTGGTCAAAGCAGATTCCGAAGGACAGCCCGGTCCTCATAATTATGGGCGTACCCAAGCAGACGGAGCAAATATGCTGGCAGATGCTGTCAGACCTTTTGGAGGTATTGTGATGTGGCGTGCTTTTGTTTATAATGAAAAAACGCCTACAGACAGGATCCGACAGGCTTATGATGAATTCAAGCCTTTGGATGGAACGTTTAGGGACAATGTAATCGTGCAGGTCAAAAACGGTCCTCTGGACTTCCAACCACGAGAACCATTTCATCCATTATTCGGAGCCATGCCTAAAACCCCTTTGATGATGGAATTCCAGATTACAAAGGAATATCTAGGCCAAGAGACGCATTGGGTCAATCTCGCTACCATGTGGAGAGAAATCCTACAATCTGATACTTATGCCAAAGGAAAAGGAAGTACCGTCAGCAAAGTGATTGACGGAAGTCTTCACGGATATAAACTCACAGGAATAGCCGGCGTTGCCAATATAGGAACAGACAGAAACTGGACAGGGCATCAGACTGCACAGGCGGATTGGTATGCCTTTGGCAAACTCGCTTGGAATCCTGATGCAAACATTGATGAAATCGCTGAAGATTGGTTAAAAATGACATTTTCCAATGATGTTGATTTTGTCGCCACCTCCAAAGAAATCATGCTCCGATCCCATGAAATCCTAGTCAATTACATGACTCCTTTGGGATTGCACCACATCATGGCAAGAAGCCATCATTGGGGTCCCGGTCCTTGGGTTACAGGCGGCGGAAGAGAAGATTGGACAGCCACCTATTATCACAAAGCTTCTGAAGAAGGGATAGGATTTGACAGGACCGAAAAAGGCAGCAATGCATTGGCCCAATATGCGCCTGAATGGAAAAAAACATGGGGAGATGCCGACAAAATTCCATTAGAATATTTGCTATGGTTTCACCGTGTTTCTTGGGACAAAAAACTTTCGACAGGAAATAACCTTTGGACAGAAATGGCTTTGCGTTACCAAAAAGGAGTGGAAGGTGCTAGGTGGATGCAATCCCAATGGGCCAAAATGGAAGGAAAGATAGACCAGGAAAGATATGAACACATCAGTTCATTTTTTAAAATCCAGGTATCCGAAGCAGAATGGTGGAGAGATTCCTGTCTGCTTTATTTTCAGCAGTTTTCCAAAATGACATTACCTCCAGGAGTTGAAAAACCAAAACATGACCTGAAATACTATCTGAATTTTAAAAGAAATTTTGTACCCGGAATCTAAACCATTTTGCCATGAAACCAATACTTTTAATTTCGATCTTCTTGTTTGTCTTTCATTTATCCTCCCATGCCCAATCGGGAATGAAGGATGCTTTTGAAAAATCCTTTCATATCGGTGCCGCCCTCAATTACAGACAAGTCAATGGACAGGAAACAAAAGCTTTGGATGTTTTGGAAAAGCATTTTAACAGCATTACAGGAGAAAATCTCATGAAATGGGGGCCCATTCACCCTGAGCTTGATAAATTTAATTTTGAACCGGTGGATAAATATGTGGCCTTGGGAGAAAAATTAAATGCCTTCATCGTGGGCCATACCTTGGTATGGCACAGCCAAACTCCAGATTGGGTTTTTGAAGATTCGGATAAAAATCTCCTAGAAAAAGATGCCTTAATAAAAAGAATGGAAGACCATATTGAAGCGGTGGTTGGCAGATACAAAGGTAGGGTCAACGGTTGGGATGTAGTCAATGAGGCTATTTTTGACGATGGGAATATGAGAACCTCCAAATGGTACAATGCAGCCGGAAAGGATTTTATAAAACGTGCTTTCATAAAAGCTAACCAAATAGATCCTGAAGCAGAACTGTATTATAACGATTACAACATGTGGAAACCTGAAAAAAGAAACACTGCAATCGCACTGGCAAAAGAACTCCGTGCCGAGGGGATTCGGATAGATGGGATAGGTATGCAGGGACATTATGGACTTGAATCTCCGACCATTGAACAGATAGAGGCTTCTATCATAGCAATTTCTGAAGCGGGATTTAAAGTGATGTTTACAGAATTGGACATCGATGTGCTACCCAATCCCGCCAACAGATCCGGTGCCGACATAGACGCTACTTTTGCTTCAGATGAGAAATACAATCCGTTTAAAGATGGTCTTCCACAGGAAATGCAGGAAAAACTTGCCAAGCGATACGGGGAATTGTTTGCACTTTTTAACAAACACAGTGACAAAATCACCAGAATAACCTTTTGGGGAATCCATGATGGAGGAAGTTGGTTAAATAATTGGCCAATGAGAGGAAGAACTGCCTATCCCTTGCCATTTGATAGAAATTATGATGAAAAATCTGATGTTATCAAGGAAATCATAGAAAGCAGATCGGTCCGCTGATCGTAAATTACCAATTCTCCTATTGGAGGAATTCAGATTAGGTACAAATTTTTAGAAGGGATTTGGCAAAATCAATTTTGCCAAATCCCCATTTTTATGCAATCAATTGAAGATTAAACAAAACAATACATTTTTAAGTACTAGGAATAATCAAATTTTATTCTGATTTTTTCATTAAAGTAACACTTTACAATAAGGAACTTTAACTCTGATTCGAATAGTATAGCCAACTATTTAGAATTATGAACTTAAGCAATGATTCCAATCCGTTCAAAAAAATGAAAGATTCTCTATGGTCTTTCTTCGACAAAGCTTCAATCGATTTTTTTCACTAACCTTTTCTATTTAAAATTTATGGAAGAAAATGACTCAAAAGTAGGTTCGATCATCGAAACCTTTCAATCCGGAAGTCAGCTCATTACTGGAGGAGAAAATGCAGAACCCAGGAAAATGACTTTCCTGAATGCCTTTTCGGCAATATTCAATGGATTGGGAATAGGCCTGTTGTTGGGAATATTGTTGTCCACCACTTTATCGCCTGTTGTCAGTGGAGTCATTGCGACGGTTTCTTCTCTATTGGCAGTTTTGATAGGATTAAACGAGAAATATTTGGATCCGGTCAAAAGCCTCAGGATAGGGTCTTTTGGGCTTTTCACGGTAGCGGGGATCATTGCGGGACTTTACCTGAGGGCAAACAATCCCTTTGCCCCAACCCTAAAAGACAAAATGGAGGAATACAAGTCCATAGGATTCTCGGACGAAGAAGCACGAAATCTGATTATAGGATTCATCAAGTCCGATACCTCCAAAGCCCAACGAGAGGCAAGTCTCTTGTATTCGACCATTGTCAATTCTTCGGATTGCGACGTACTTTACTACATGACAGCTGAAACCCCCGTACCGGAAATGGTCAACACATTCAGGTCAACTGAGGGGATTTGGAGAAAATTTGCTGATACTTTTCAAACCGAACTTCCGGATGAAATGAAAGGGAAATCTCTTCTATTGGTCAGAGACAGTTTTTGTAATTCTTCTTCTTCAGAACCATACACGATTTCAAATACTGAGAAAATCAAAGCAATCAATCCAAAATTTTCACTTGAAGAAATGGAAACACAAATTTCAGCTTCCGGTGAAAATTGGAAAAACCTTATTTTAATGGCCCAAAGTCAGTTTTCTGAATCCGAAAGACTCCAAATTTATAAGGCAATTCTAAAAGTTTTTGAGTGATGAAAAATGCAACACAAATTTTCCTGATCCTCATGTCCTTTTCATTTTTTTCCAAGGGACAACAGTTTGATCCTGATCAGATCAAAAATTCCCTTGTGAGGGTGGTGGTCACAGTCAATGAACGAGAATCTAAAGTATTGACAGGCTTTGTTTGGAAAACACCCAACCAAGTCGTGACCTCTCTTCATGGGATGAGCAAGACAGGGAGTATAAAAGTGCTTTATATGAATCAGGCCTGGAGGAAAGTCAAAATAAAAAAGGTATACCAAAAAGCCGATTTGGTATTGCTTGAAGTACTGCCAGGCGAGCCTGCCGTCCCCATCGGGGTAGCTCCGATCAACAATTTCCACGTTGGACCCATCAAATTTGGCTCAGACGTGTATGCTTTTGGATATAACAGTGGAGCTCCGGGAAGTTCTTCGAGAATTCTCAGGAAAGGAGATGTCAGTCCCGAAACATTAAATAGTCTCATACCGGCAAAAGATAAAGCTGCCTTGGCAAAAATTGGATTTCCTGCTTTGGACCTCAACATTCTCTATCTTGAAGGAAGTTTATTACCCGGATTTTCAGGAGCACCTGTATTTGATTCTCAGGGGCGGTTGATCGGTGTTGGAGACGGAGGTTTGGAAAAAGGTGCAAGCAATGTCAGTTGGATCATTCCGGCAAAATACATTTCCGAACTTGAAAGTTCTACGATCACTTCCCTCCCTCCTAATTTTGAGACTTTGTCACAGTTGTTTTCTGCAGATGTGAGGATTGAAACGGTTGCTGAAAACACTGATATTGTTGAAGAAAAATTGTTCAAGCAAACTTATGCAGAACCTGTAGAAACGGATGAATTTGAATTTTATCCTACCAAAAACAGGTCGTTGATGGAAATGGTCGAAACTTCTGATGATCCCGAAAACCTGATGAAATTTGCGGATGAGTTGGAAGATGATATCAAAATAACCTTGGACTATGAAAGCATGCGGTTCAATATATTTGAGGACATCAATAACGGCGTAGTATTGGCTATTCCGGAAGAACAGGAACTGATCTACAGTAATGAGGAAGAAGCTTTTCAGGTTGTTTCGGGAATTGATGACGGCATCAATATTTATCATATAGGCTTGAAAGATGATTTTTCAGAGACTGATTTCGATGAATTGCTTACTTCTGTCGGAGCGCTGATCAATGCAAATTTTGCGGAACGGTATGGTTTGAGCGGATTCACAATAGATGAAGAATATTCCTATACCTTGGATTTTGGCCCTGACAGAAAAATCGCTTGGGTGCTTTCTGCAGCTAATGAAGGAATTACAGGGCAGGATGGGCTCACCTACGTTGTTTATGTCTATATGACTGTATTGATGTCAAGGGAAAAAACTTTTATGTCCATAGCCACAATCCCGATTCCTGCGGAATTTATCATCCTCACAGCTACATTGGGAGGTTTGGACTGCACCAATCCGGGCATCTATGGGCAACAATGTGAGTATATGGAAAAAGTGTTCGAAACATTTTCAGCTACGCATTTGACCACCTTTGCCTATTAACCTTCAATTAATTTTGATTCAGATTACCTGAACCTTCCTTAGGAATTTTCCTATTTCAGGTTACCTCAGATCAATTGTATGATACCACCACCATTTCTTTTTGCCCGTTTCTAGTGACATTGATCCAGAAGCTTTTTCTGATATCCATGATTGCGTTTGCGCTTGGCAAATCTTTAAACTCTTGGGTCAAAATAGCCTCAAGTGCGCGCTGAAGGTAATTTTCAGGAAAATATTCTTCCAGTTCCCCTTTTTGATTCATCAACACATATTTCATAAAATAGGGAATTTCTGCGATATCACCGTTGGGATAGGATGCACTAATTGTTTGTATTTTCTTCCTTGAAGTGACAAACTTGTTTTCAAATTGATGATGAGTTGTCAAAGTCAGTTGATATTTTTCAGGCTTTAAAAATTTCTTTTTTTCAATTCCACGAACTTCATATAATGCAAAATCATTTAGTGAATAATTGCTGAGAATGGAAATGTCTTCGTTCTTATCATCCAATATGACTTCCACATTTTTAGACTTTATCCAATTGGTCCAAACCTCGTCAGGAATGCTCATTTTTTTGGGAGGGGGCGAAAAGTTGATTCTAACCTTGATGCTGTCTTTTGCATTCTGAAGTCCTATCAAATAGGTCAATGCGCCATCTTCTAAGATTGGAAACTCGGTAACTTTGGCTTTTTCATCTTCTGTCAATTTCAAATAAGCCGCTTTGGCACCTTCTATGTCCAATTTTTCCAATTCAACAACAAAGTCAGATTCTTCGCTCAAAGCCTCAAGTATATAACTTTCAAAATCTTTAACAGGATAGCCCTGAGAAAAAAGATTGTTGCTTTGGCTTGCGGTGGTTTGACTGAAAGACCCAAGCAAAAACCCAAAAATTGGAATCAGGGATAAGCGAAGCAGAAAGGATTTTTGTTTTGAAGTGGATTTTTTCATCATGATCAACCTATTCTTTGTCACCGAATAATTGATCGGGCTACTTAGATTGTACACAAATTCTTTTCCCAAAACCTTTGAAATCAAGAGTTTTTGGTAAGGAAGCACATCATCAGAACATGCAACAACTTCTCTATCTGCCAAAAACTCATGGTTAAGCTGAATGGCTTTTTTGTAGAAAAGAAAAATTGGATTAAACCAGAAAATGATTTTTAAAGCCTCTACAAAAAGAATATCTATGCTATGCTTTTCCTTAATATGGGTCAATTCATGTTGGAGAATTTCTTGCTCTAAGCCATCAGTGAGGTAGGTTATTTCATTTACAAAAAGGTAATCCAAAAAAGTAAAGGGCATAGTTTCAAGGCCAATTAAAACCAATCGATACCTTTCTTTTTGGATTACTGCCCCTTTTTTTACCAATCCGGATAAGCTGAAGATTTGAAATATGAACCTCATTATAAAAAACACCAAACCAACCAGGTAAACCGAAACCAAAAACCAAGACCAATCTAGAACTTGCTTTTCATGTTTTGGCTGAACAGAATTTGGTGCGATGACAGGATTTTTTTCATCGGAAGGCTGAATAACTGGTTTCAAAAAAGCCTGTTGAATTTCGACACCTGCATTTTGGCTGGAGGAATTTAAGGTTGGAAAAATAGGAGCCAAATTAATCAAGGGAATCGTCAAAGAAAAAACCAAACTCCCAAGGAGAAAAAACCTATTGAATACAAACATGCTTTCCTTCCTTAGCACAAAATGATAAAAAAGAAGCAAAACTGAAAGACAAATCGTCGAGCTGATGAGAAAAGAAATCATGGTGTTTTGTTTTTAAGTTGATCCTCAATTATTTTTTTCAAGGATTCTAATTCCTTTTGTGACATATCAGTTTCTTGGGTGAAGAATGAGGCAAACTGGGAAGGGGAATTATTGAAGAAGTTTTTTACCAACTCATTAACTTTAGTCGAAAAATAGGTCTTCTTCTGGATGAGGGGATAATATTCTCTCGAATTACCAAATACGGTGTATCCTATTGCTCCTTTGTCAGAAAGTCTTTTGAGAAGGGTAGCAACAGTAGTAACTGCTGGTTTTGGTTCAGGAAGGGATTCCAAAAGATCCTTCATAAATGCTTTTCCTTTTTCCCAAATTATATTCATCAATTGTTCTTCACCGTTGGAAAGGTTCATGTTCTATATATATAGAGGTTATTCTACAAATATAGAATAAAAAATAAAAATTCATAAGAATTTCAAAAACACTGTCACAATTTCCTTTAGTCCCACCTTGGATTCAGAATAGAATTCACGTTTATAACAATTTTTCAAGGCTTTCTTTGAGCAAAATAAAAATCATCAATAAAAATCATTATTCATCAGTAAAATCAGGAGATCAAAAAAGATCAAATACTTGGATATTAAATTTTAATACTTTTATTTTTATAAAAAAACTTACTAACATTTAAAAAAACTACAACCAAATGAAAAAGACATTACTGATTCTTGCATTATTCTGCTTTTCAAGCATTGTAAAAGCACAAACTGTCGATGAGATCATTGCACAATATCTTGAGAATACAGGAGGTGCATCAGAATGGGCCAAATTATCCTCAATAAAAATGGAGGGCAAGGTAAGCACCCAAGGAATGGATATTCCGATAGAAATTGCCCAAACCAAGGAGGGTAAAATGTATATGAAATTCCAGCTTCAAGGCCAGGAAATGGTTCAGCAGGCTTTTGATGGCAAAGAAGCATGGGGAGTCAATTTTATGACAATGAAACCTGAAAAAAGCGACAGTGAAACTACCGAAAACATGAAGCGTGAAATAGGCGATTTCCCTGATCCTTTTTTGAACCTTAAAAGCAAAGGATACAAAGCCGAATTGTTGGGAAAAGAAAATGTAGAGGGAACAGAATGTTTCAAAGTTAAATTGACAAAAAAACCATTATTGGTGGATGGTGCGGAAGTTGAAAACATCTCGTTTTATTTTTTTGATACCGAAAACTTCGTTCCTATCATGGTAGAAAAAGAAATGAAAACCGGTCCTGCAAAAGGTATAACAACCCAGACTTTGATGAGTGATTATCAAGAAGTCGAAGGATTATATTTCCCTTTCTCCATCACAGAAAAAGCTAAAGGTACACCTCAAGGTCAGGCCATTAATATCACCAAAGTAGAATTGAATCCCACTTTGGATCCTTCTGCATTTGCCTTCAAGGATTGATCTTATTAATTATTTGAAGATATATCATGACAAGGAAATTTATTTACAGTTTCTTATCGGTCTGCTTTTTCATAATTGCGAGCATTTCATATGGGCAGGAGAGCATTACTTTAAAAGGAAATGAGCTATTTGGGTCTTTGTCAGCTAGACAAATCGGACCTGCTGTGATGAGTGGGCGGATCACTGACATTGCCGGTCACCCTTCCAACAACAGAATTATCTATGCAGGTACAGCAGGTGGCGGAGTCTGGAAATCAACAAATGGTGGTGCCAGCTTCAAATCAATTTTCGATGATTACAATCAGTCTGTTGGAATTATTGAAGTTGATCCAAACAACCCTGATAATGTGGTATGGGTTGGAACAGGTGAAACATGGGTAAGGAACAGTGTTTCGTACGGAGATGGCCTTTACAAAACTGTCGACGGAGGAAATACCTGGAACAAAATAGGATTAGAAAACTCCGATAGAATCAGTGGTATTGCCATCAATCCCAATAATTCAGATGAGGTTTATGTGGGGGTGTTGGGAGCTTTATGGGGTGACAGTGATGACCGTGGTGTATACAAAACCTCCGATGGAGGTCAGACTTGGACCAATATCCTCGCAGGAATGAAAGATACCGGCTGTTCTGATTTGTTTATGGACCCAAAAGATCCCAACACCCTATATGCTGCTTTCTGGCAGGTAAGGAGAACGGCATATTCCTTTAGTTCGGGAGGACCTAAAAGTGCCCTGTACAAAACAACAGACGGGGGCAAAACCTGGGACAAAATCCACAATGGTTTCCCAAGTGGGGATTTGGGAAGAATAGCAATTGGAGTAGCACCTTCAGATCCCAATATTTTATATAGCGTCATTGAATCCAAAGAGAAAAAGGGCCTATACCGCTCAGAAGATGCCGGTATATCCTGGACATTTATGAACGGGGATTTTGAACTTGCTGTCAGGCCATTTTATTTCTCAAGAATAGTAGTTGACCCTAAAAACTCTGATGTACTGGTCAAAGCAGGTTTGTCAGGAAGTATTAGCCGAGATGGAGGAAAAACTTTCAAGAATCTAGGTGCCATGCACTCAGATATTCATGATGTATGGTTTGATATCCATGATTCTGACAGGTTTTATGTAGCTACCGACGGTGGATTGTATAGGACATGGGACGGAGGAACGACCATGGAAATGGTCGAGAGTTTGCCGGTTTCACAGTTTTATCATGTCAGTTTGGACAATGATGAGCCTTATAAGATTTATGGAGGGCTTCAGGATAATGGTTCATGGTTTGGCCCATCTTCAAGTCCCGGAGGAATTGAGCCAGGAGATTGGGTGTCAGTGGGCGCAGGGGATGGATTTAGAGTGTACAGACATCCAACCAAAAAAATTGTTTATTCCGAAATGCAGGGAGCTGACAATATCTGGCGCTATGATGTTGAAAAAAACACCATCAAAAATATCAGACCTTTTCCAGGAAAAGATGAGCCTAAATACCGCTTCAACTGGAACACACCAATACAAATAAGCCCCCATCATCCAGATCGGATTTATGTCGGCAGTCAGTTTTTGTTAAGGTCAAATGATATGGGAAACAATTGGGAAAGGATATCTCCCGATTTGACTACGAATGATCCTACTAAACAAAATCAGTCGTCTTCAGGGGGGATTTCCACGGATAATTCAGGTGCAGAAAATCACACCACCATATTTACCATTGCAGAATCACCAATTGACGAAAATATTATTTGGGTAGGCACCGATGATGGCAATGTACAGGTCACTCAAGATGGGGGTAAGACTTGGACAAATGTTGTTGCCAATATTCCGGACTTACCAAAAAACACTTGGGCTTATCATATCCAGCCTGGAAATTTTGGTAAAGGAACTGCTTATGCGGTATTTGATGGACATGCCCAAAATGATTTTAAGCCTTATGCTTACAAAACGACGGATTTTGGATTGACCTGGACTTCTGTGATCAGCAAAGATATACATGGTTTTGCAAGACATATCCTTGAAGATCTTGAAAATGAAAACCTTCTGTTCTTAGGAACTGAATTGGGCCTTTTTATAAGTATTGACGGAGGAAAAAATTGGTCAAAATTTACCAATAATATGCCTTCTGCTTCTGTACACTATATGGCCATTCATCCAAAAACCAATGATTTGGTCTTAGCCACTCACGGTCGAGGAATCATTATTATAGATGATATCAGCCCATTAAGGCAGATTAGGCCCGAAATGCTTAATGAAGAGGTTTATTTTCTCAAATCTCCTTCTATGGTGATGTGGGAAGAAAGTGATTTCGGTGGATCAAGTCAGGCCGTCACTTTCGTTGGGCCTAACCCTGACAAATCCGGGAAAATCATCTATTACCTCAAGAAGCGACATACGTTTGGAGCAATGACGCTTGAAATCTTTGATGAAAATGATAGTAAGATCATCAGTCTGGACCCGGGCAAACAAAAAGGGATAAACATCGTCAGGTGGGGTTTTACAGGAAAAGCTCCCAAAGTGGCCAAAGGAAAAACTTTCTCTTTTGGAGGATTTGGAGCACCAAGAGTACCTGCAGGCACCTATAAAGTTGTGATGAAAAAAGGCAAGGAACAATTTGAAACCACCCTAGAACTGGTTTATGACGAAAGGGCAGGGATTTCTCTAGAAAGTAGAAAAGCCCAAGGGAAAATGGCCAAGGAACTGTTTGATATGACTCAGGATCTGGCTTATTTGGTTTATCAAGTGGATAGTTACTTGGATTATGCAGAAAAAATCAAAGCTTCAGATATAAAATCAAGCAAATCTATGACTGCATTCATCAATGAACTAAACAAACTCAAAGAAAGATTGGTCATTACAACCGGTGATAATTATGTAGATACTGCAGAACCTGAATTAAGGGAAAAAATATCGCAATTGTATGGAATAGTGATTGCCAATTATGACCGGCCATCTGCGATTCAGGAGGAAAACAAAAATACCTTGAATGAAAAACTGAAAGAGTCGCAAAATAAATTCACTTCCATCATTTCCAAACACGAAAAAAATCTCCTTAGATATGCCAAAAGTGCCAATATCGAAAATTTGATTTTGGATGATTTCGCAACATTTATTGAAAAATAGCTTTCCGAAATATCATACCGATTTTTGAAAAAAGTCTCTGAATAAAAATTGTTCAGAGACTTTTTTTATTCATTGTTTTTACAGCCCATTCTCAAGCTCCTTAACCGAAAATCACTATTTTAGCCCTAAATAAGCAAATCCAATTTTCAAAAATTCGGAATAAATCAAGCCATAATTAAATAATAAAATGTTTCGAAAATTTTGAATCTGCTAAAACCCAAATTATACCAAAAAGAGAATGATGATGACCAAATCCGACCTTGAAATTGCCCATGCATCCAAAATGCAACCGATTTCCAAAATTGCTGCCAAGCTTGGTATCCAAGAAGATGACCTTCGCCCCTATGGGAAATATGTAGCCAAACTTCCTCTCAGGCTAATCGATGAATCCAAAATCAAAGGAAAGAAACTGATCCTTGTCACTGCCATTACCCCTACTTTGGCCGGGGAAGGCAAAACTACCGCAAGTATAGGGTTGGCAGAAGGACTCAACAAAATCGGTGTAAAAACAGCAGTCGTACTCCGCGAACCCTCTTTAGGGCCTGTCTTTGGGATGAAAGGTGGAGCCGCAGGTGGCGGTTATGCCCAAGTGCTGCCTATGGAATCCATCAACCTCCACTTTACAGGTGATTTTGCTGCTGTCGAAAAAGCACATAATCTTTTGTCAGCTCTGGTGGACAACCATATCCACAATCAAAAAAACACCCTGAACATTGATCCTAGAAAGATAATCTGGAAAAGGGTAATGGACATGAATGAGCGTGCCCTGCGGGACATTGTGATTGGACTTGGAGGATCAGCACAAGGAATTCCAAGAGAGTCGGGTTTTGACATCACCGCTGCTTCGGAAGTTATGGCTGCTTTATGTCTTTCCAATGACCTGATGGACTTAAAACAGAAACTTGGAAATATCATCATAGGTTATACTTATGACGATGAACCGGTTCGGGCCTATCAACTCAATGCACAGGGTGCTATGACTGCATTGATGAAGCATACCATCATGCCAAATCTTGTCCAAACCATCGAAGGCAATCCTGCAATTATTCATGGCGGACCATTTGCAAATATAGCCCAAGGTTCTAATTCGATCATTGCGACTAAAATGGGGCTTTCTCTGGCGGACTATGTCGTGACCGAAGCCGGTTTTGCCTCGGATCTTGGAGGTGAGAAATTCCTTGATCTGAAATGCCAATACGGAAACCTTAAACCCGATGCTGTAGTAATTGTGGCAACGATCAGGGCCTTAAAAAGCCATTCGGGCATCCCTTTCCCAGATCTGAAAATCCCGAATGCTGATGCAGTTGCTTTTGGTCTCCCTAACCTCGAAAAGCACATTGAAAACATGAGGCATTTTATGCTTATCCCTGTGGTGGCGATTAACAAATTTGCAACTGATTCAGTAGAAGAAATCCAGGTGGTTATTGACCGATGTGAAAAATTAGGTGTAAAAGTTGCTCTCTGTGAAGCTTGGGAAAAAGGCGGAGAAGGTGCAACAGATCTTGCATTGGCCGTAAAAGAAGCTGCAGAATCAGGAAAAAGTAACTTCACTCCTCTTTACCGATTTGAATGGAGCATAGAGCAAAAAATAGAAATCATAGCAAGAAAAATCTATGGCGCTGCGGAGGTTGAATATAGCGTAAAAGCAAAACAGCAAATCAAGCTTTTCAAAAAAATAGGATTGGATAAGCTTGCAGTTTGTATCGCCAAAACTCAATATTCCCTATCTGATGATCCTAAACTCACCAACCGGCCTTCGGGGTTTACCATAAAAATAAGAGAATTCGACATTGCGGCGGGTGCCGGTTTTATCATTCCGATCGCCGGAACGATCATGAGGATGCCGGGTCTTCCTTCCAAACCTGCCGCAGAAAGTATTGATATTGACGCAGATGGAAATATTACAGGTTTGTTTTAAACTTTGCATTTTGGAAAATTTAAACACAAAAAATCAACTATTATGAAAAAAGTATTGATTTTACTTTCGATGGCCATATTCATAGCATCTTCCATTTCCTGTAGTTCAGAAAAATCAATCGAGCAGGGAGAATCCGTGGAAATATCTTCTTCGATTCCATTAGGTGACAACAGTCAAACAAGCCTCGATTGGAAAGGCGTGTATAAAGGAACTTTGCCCTGTGCAGATTGCGAAGGAATAGAAACGACTATCATTCTGAAATCGGATGATACTTTTAGGAGATCCCTAAATTATCTTGGAAAAGAAAATGGGGTTTTTTCAGACGAAGGAGCATTTAAGTGGAATGAAAATGGTTCGAAAGTTTCACTACAGCCTGAAGAAGGAGACAGCCAATTGTATCTTGTAGGTGAAAATGCATTGTACCATTTGGATAAACAAGGAAATAGAATTACCGGCGATTTGGAAGATAAATACCGCCTTTTAAAAAATCTGACTGACCCTAGGCTTGAGGATAAAAAATGGGTTTTGGAAGAGGTAAGGGGAGTTCCGGTAACAAAAGGACAAGGTTTAAAAGAAGCTTTTATATTATTTGAAATGGAAACTGCATCATTCAATGGCAACGGATCCTGTAACAATTTCTTTGGTCCTTATGAACTTTTGGAAGGCAACAAGATTGCCTTCGGAAATACAGCCTCAACCATGATGGCTTGCCTGGATATGCAGGTTGAAAAGGAATTTTTGGAAGTTTTGAGAATGGTAGACAATTATAGTGTTGGAGACAGTACATTGTCAATTCAAAAAGCCAAAATGGCACCATTGGCACGATTCACACTAGAAAAACAGGAATTACCGAAGTAAATCAATTAAATATGAAGCAGTTGGGGTGTTTTTGTGAATTTTTAAAAAAGTATTTTTTTGTATTTCAGAAAAACACTTTTGTATGTTAATTCGAATTTTCACTCAGGGGTTTACATTGATAAACCTAGCCTTAGCGAACTACTTTGGATTATGAAATTCAAATCTTGTATATTCGTGGTCAAAATCAACATGAGGTTATTTATGCCAAGAATTCTTTTTACTCTTATTTTAAGTTTTTCTTTTATTGGGTTGTTAAGTGCCCAAGGCTCGCGTGACAATATCACAGGCGGATTTGGTTGGGGAATGATTTATGCCGAAAACGCAGGAATTTACAAATACATGGAATTCAAATTGGAGCCGACATTTTCTTTATCTTACAGCAAAGAACTTTCTGAACGATTTGATCTCAGGGCCACTGCCGGTGCGCAAATGTTAAATAGCGGTGAATTTAGACCTTTAAACAATCCAATCATTATCCAATGGGGAGATAATGGTCAAGCGTATTACTTCAAAGGTGTGGGATATTTTCTAGATGTGATGCCGGTTTATTATTTCAACCCCAATACTTCAGGCGGAGTGGGTGAGCCGGTTAATTTTTATTTTGGATTGGGTCTTGGTGCAATGTATTCAGAAAGAGCCCAAAGAGTAATGCGAGATGGAGTTCTTGAAAACGGAATGTATGTTCAGGGATTTGTAGAAAGAAGCACCCAAAACACCGTGGCAGCTTATGTGCCATTGAAATTTGGTTTTATTTCCAATTTTGAATATGAATGGGATTTGGGTCTTGAGGTCTCATCAATGTTCCTTACAAACTCAAATGTGGATGGAAACAACATGCAAAACAAATTAATCTATCCTGATGTAATGGTCAATTTTCAATTCATTGTCAGAAGATACATCAATAGATAAATGAATCATTTTACCAAAAAAAAGCCATTGGAAATTTATCCAATGGCTTTTTCGATATCAGGAGTAGGCAACATTCTAGTTTCCTGAAAGCTCATATTTTAAGGTTCTACCCTTTTCTACTGCTGGAAGCCCTTCAGTCATCCAAAGCGGTGCCGGGGCTCCCTTTAAATAATAATCAAAGAATTGGGCCATACGGATGGAAAGGTCTTTTCTGTTTTTTCTCAATCTGAGGTTATGATCTTCGCCGTTGTATTGGAGTAGCCAAGCAGGCTTATTCAATCTTTTCAAAGCCATAAACATTTCTATACCTTGGTACCATGGAACTGATCCATCTTCATCATTATGCATGATAAGAACAGGTGTATTTACCCTATCCATAGTAAATAAAGGAGAATTTTCAATGTAATAAAGTGGTTTATCCCAAAGGGTCCCACCTATTCTGGATTGGGTTTGCTCGTATTGAAACATCCTGCTCATTCCGGTACCCCACCTGATGCCACCATAAGCCGAAGTCATGTTCACAACAGGTGCTCCCGCGCCTGCGGCTTTGAACATATTGGTCCTGGTAATTAAATAGGCGACTTGGTAACCTCCCCAAGATTGGCCTTGAATGGCCATATTTGAGGCATCCACGAATCCCCTTGATACCAAAGCCTGAACGCCCGGAATGATGCAATTATAAGCGCTTGGTCCCGGTAAGCCCAAGTCATACTTGATATCCGGTACAAAAACCAAGTAATCATTACTCACAAAATAAGGGATGTTGATGGTCGATGCACTTGGAGCAGGGGCTCTGTAGGAGTGCAATCCGTCAGAATTCCTTTCATAGAAATAAACCAACATGGGATACTTTTTATTCGGATCAAAATTTTCCGGTTTGAATAGGAGGCCTTGAAGCGGAACACCATCATTTGCGAGGTAATTGACCAATTCTACCGATCCCCACTTAACTTGGCTTTGTTGAGGGTTGGCATTCGAGACACGATTCAAAGAGGTCAAGTTCAAATCAGAAGCATAGATATCCGGATATTCCCTGAACGTAGATCTCCTGATGATAATATTGTCTGTTTCCTCTGCCTTGGTCAGACCTGAATACCTATGGTCTGAGAAAATGATCGATTGTGGAGAATTTGTTCCGTTGATATCTCCTTTAAAAAAACCGTTCTTTTTGTTTATTTCATGAAAAGCAGATAATATCAGAGGCTTTGTGGGATCAATGCTTTCTTCCTCATTGTCAACCTGTTCTCTTCTGAAAATAATCTTTTGCTTTTTTCCCTCACCTTTTGTCAAATTGATGGGGGCCGACTTGCCTGTTGGATCAATTTTCCAAATATCATATCTGTCATATACCAAAAAAGCCAAATCGCCTTTGACCCATCCCGCCGCACCATTGCTGGAAGGCAAAGACGGGGAATCATGGAGTTCATCATAAAAATTGCTTTCAATGGTTTGCGTCAGGTTACTGAAAGATTTTAATTTGATATCGTATGCCACCCAAGAACTGTCCCGCTCATCATACCAATAGGCATATTTACCCTCAGGAGAAAGCCTTGGATTTCCGGGTACATCTTTTTTAATGAGACTTTTGGATCCTGTCGTCAAATCCACCAAATACAAATCACTTCCTATCTGGATGTCCCAACTGTAATTTCTTCGGTATGGGTTATCGTCAAAACCGAGTGCAAATTGATTTTTAACTTTTTTATCAATAGCAAACTGAGAAACGGATTCATCCCCAACCGCTGTGATAGACTTGGATTTAATGTTATAAATAGTGAGAAAAGATTTGTTCTGATCTCTGTCTTTATTCTTCAACTGCATTGGCTGAATCTCGTTGTCTTGCCATCCCCATATATCCAAACTGACTCTATCCTCATCCAAAATGGTAATGTCATCTTCATATTCAAAAGCTAGGTAATCCGGTGCACTACCAAAAAACAATCGTTTTTCATCACTTGAAAAGAACAATCGGCCATTTTTACTTACCATTCCATTGATCCCGGTCATTCCTTTTGATGCAATTTTCTGATTCTTTTCCTTGACAATATCAAAAAGATAAAGGTCGTAATATGGCTTTTTGGATTTGGCGGAATCCTCAGTTGTCAAAAATGCCAAGTACTTGTTTTCGGGGGAAAAAACCGTAGAAACATATTCTGTTTTTCCTTCATCTATTAATTTAGAAACGCCGGTTTTTAATTCCAGCAAGAAAATCCCTGCATTTTTCAGGGTATCTTCTTGGGCTTTTGTATAGAATAGATAATCACCGTTTTCAGAGAAACCGTAAGATTTAATCCGGTCAAATTCATAAGATTGACTTCCGTCAAGATCTTTTACCAATAATTTTGTGCCATCAGTTTTCTTAGGCTTTTCGGGTTTTGGCCCATCTACTTTTGTGGTATCGCCTGTCTCTTTCTTTTCTGCTTTTTTTGGCAAATCCTTTTCAAAGTGGACAGCTACCCAATTTCCTTTCTTCGAAGGAATAGCGAATGATTTAACCCGAGCTAGTTTATCTAATTCCCCACTTGCCAGGTTCATAATAAAAACACTGTCCTTAGGCAATTCATCTGATTTTTTCTTCTTCAACTTGAGAAAACGTACCGTATCCGCTTGTGGGTTGATTTTGCCTATGGCAAATTGGCTATTATTAGAAAAAACCCACTGGCTGCCTCTTGGAACTATGAATCTTTGATCCTGATTTTGGTGGGATACGATTTCCAGCCTGCCATCACCATCTTGAGGATTAACAGTATAACCTATCCATTTG
Source organism: Aquiflexum gelatinilyticum (assembly GCF_024741135.1). Classification (GTDB taxonomy): domain Bacteria; phylum Bacteroidota; class Bacteroidia; order Cytophagales; family Cyclobacteriaceae; genus Cognataquiflexum; species Cognataquiflexum gelatinilyticum. The sequence continues at coordinate 826,503 of NZ_JANSUY010000001.1, read as the reverse complement.
CCAGATTTGGAGATCTTTTCAGAAGAAACTGATTCCCATCTATCATAATCCTGATGGTTAAGAGCTCTTTTTTCCTGAGCTAAAGCAAAAGCTGAGATGCAGCAAAGAAGTATGGTGAAGTGAAATTTGATAAGGTTTTTCATTATAATCGAAATTTGATTTGATTCAAATAAAAGAAAGAACAAGAAAGGATTACTTAAGTTTTATTCCAATGGAATACTGATGTTATAAAAAAAGCCACAAATCAGATAATGAAGCAGAGAAAACCTCTAATTCACTCGTGATTTGTGGCAATTTAAACTCTAATTAAACTAACTGTTAGTTCCCTAAAGTAAATTCTCTTTCAAGGTATCCTCCTCTGGTTGACATCAGTTTCAACTTTCCTTTTACAGGCTCTTTTTGGTTGACTTTTACTTTAAATACTGCTTCTTTGGTCTCTCCTGGCTCAGTATATCCTGAATAAATTGTTTTTTCATAAAGTTCAGGGGTCGTTATCTGAACTTTTGCATTTTCAAAACCCTTTGTAAGCTCTTTGTCAAACTCTAACAACAACCTATCTTCCTGTACGATTTTGACCCTTTTTGCCTGATCCAATGCCACAGGAAGTTTGCCTGAATTGGTCCAGGAAACTTTGATTTCAAAGACATCTCCGGATTTTGAAATATTTACATTTTTGATTTCAATCTGAGGAAGGTCCATCGCCATCGCAAGATTGAAAAGAGATTGCTTTTTGATCCAACTTTCAAGTTGCCAAGGAGGTCCGTTTTGGCTGAAAAACTTAGGATGAGATCCCCCTATTTCAACTTCGCCTAGCTGAGGATGGTTGAACTTTTCCCAATTCTTGAAACCTTTGGAGCCGTTTTCTTCATCATCCCATCTCATCCCGTCATAGTCATCCCGCTGTCCATCACCGTCATAATCTTTCATGGCCCCGTTATTCCACAACTCATCACCATACCAGACAGCACCATAATAGAAGTAACCAAAGTCAGGTCCATGGCCAAACAAAGGAGTTGGCTTCAAAGGATCTCCTGTGAGTCGGTTTGTACCGCCACGTGTGCTATATGTTTCGTATACATCACCTGCCCAAGGATACCCTGTTATGGTCATTCCAAGGCTGTCATAATATTCATAAATCAACCTGTCCTTGAGGAACATAGACTCTACACTTGAAGAGGTGGAAGGTGGTCTAAGGTGCATAGGAACCCTCGTATCCAAGGAATTGACCACAGAAATGTTTGGATGAGAAAGCAACCAAAGTACCGTTGAGCGGGTCTCTATTTCGCTTAATGGATATTCACCTGCCCCAAACTGTGTATATCCCCTCCCCGTCTCATCACCGCCCGTGTCAGGTCTCCAATTTTCAGGATAATTTCTGTGCAAGTCCAATCCACCAATACCATCTTCATTATATTTACCATCTCCGTCATTGTCGATTCCTTCGGTATACATCAGGTATTCACCCTTGCCTTCAAAAACCCTTTTCATTAGGCGCCCTTTTGGATCCCTTGGGTCAATGATTAAGTTTGCCTGTTCCTTTTCCTTCTCAGTTACAGCTTTTTTTCTCATCATATGGATAATACCGTCACCGTTTAGATCTTCTTCAGGATCTTCATCCAGCAGACCATCGCGATCTGTGTCATGAGGACGAACAGTACTTCTGTTTCTCTGCTCAGAAAAGAGATACATATTGGTCCCGTCAGGGTTATTTTGAGGCCTTACATAAACAGTTTTTGTATCTATGAGCTTCGTGATTGCCGGGTTTTTTCCATAATTCTCAAGAAGATACTGTGTCAACCAAAAAACCGATTCACTAGCGGTCACTTCCCCACCATGCCTTCCTCCTTCAAAGTATGCCGCTGGTTTGTCGGTGTGCTTTCCTGTTTTTTTGTTAGTAATGGTCATTTGAAGAATTGGCCGTCCTTCGTAAGATTTAGCCACTTCGTAGAGTTCTGTAATTTCAGGATATTTTTCAGACCATAATTTGTACCAATGATACATTACATCCGGAGTGTGATAGATATCGAAAGTAAGTTTTTCGCCCGGGATATATTGTACCTCCGGAAACTCATATTTCTTAAAAAAAGACTGTCCATGTCTTTCTCCGGAAATTGTATAGGATTTTGACTTTTTATCCTGTTCAGGCCATTTTTTTTCAGGGGACAGAGATACCTCCTGTGCCATCAAAAAGCCTGTCAAAACAAGCATCCCAAAAGCAAGCATGAATATGTTCTTTTTCATTTCTAATTAAGTTGATGATCAGGTTAAAATTAGGATATGAAGCACCCCATTCCTAACCGCTCAAAAAAAATCCCCGTCAAATAATTGACGGGGAAAAATTAACCGAAGAGTTAATCTGAACAAATATCAATAACCCATGACAAGCTCAAATTCCATAGATTCATATGAATTGAATCCGGGAACAGGTATGGCATCAGGCATTTTTCTTACAACGTGGGCAACCCTTTCTCTCAACCCTTTATCAACTGACTCATTGAGGATTTTGTAGGCAATAACTTTTCCAAATTCATTGATGGTAATCACAACTCTCAGTTCATCAATCGCAGATGAACTCTTTTTTGTCCTAAAAATAAATGGAGCATAACCATCGAGCATTGAAAATGTCTCTTCGGACCAAAACCAAGGGGCATAGTCAGAACCGAATCCTTCAACAGGATCAAGGACATCTATAATCAAATCACTAGACAATCCTGAATTTTGATTTTCTCCGGAAACCCCAACAAAAGGTTTTAAAGTGACAAGAGCCTTTTCATTTTCTTTTGCAAGGCTTTTTATTTCTTTATCATTTTCTTTTTCAGAAAAAAGAGATTCGGCTTGAACCTGTGATCCAACTAGTGAAACACTTACGAATAATGCGAGGATGAAAGAAAGTCTGTACATATGCGAGATATTTTTTTCAAATATACAGATAAATATTTTTCATATGCAAATTTTTGCATTTTAAATTTTTCTAAGGGCACAAAAAAGTCTTGCCATCAGCAAGACCCTTTTCAGAATATAAACCCAAATATAACTTTAGAGATTAAAAGTTTCGATGTGAAGATTGTTCGAAATAAAGTAAAACTTATATTTTCAAACATTTATTTGATCAAAGGATATAATAACCAAATATTATATAACTTGTAATCGAACGCACCAAAGTAACCTCATTTTACCGAATTTTACAAATTGAAAAATTTATTTTGCAATTTTTTAACTATTTCATAATTTGTGACCACATATATTAACATAGCCTCAAATTAACCCGAAAAAAATGGACAAAATTTTAGATATTGACAATGTTGACCTTAAGATTATTTCATTGTTGAATGATGATGCCAAAACCCCATATACAGAAATAGCCAAAAAAGTTTACGTTTCTTCGGGAACAGTGCATGTGAGAATGAGAAAACTTGAGGACATGGGAATCGTGAAAAGCGCCACACTCAATATTGATTTTTCAAAACTTGGATATGATATTTCTGCCTTTTTGGGAATTTACTTGGAGAAAAGTTCTCTATATGATACTGTCATAGGAAGGCTCAAAGAAATTTCGGAAGTAATCAATGCCTATTACACTACGGGAAACTATAGTATTTTTGCAAAAATTATCTGCAAAGACACGAATCACTTAAGAACCGTATTGGACAAAATCCAAAAAGTTGATGGGATAGACAGAACAGAAACCTTGATTGTCTTGGAAGAAAGTATCAATAGGCCAATTCAGTTTTTTGAAAAATAAGTGCTAAAACACCCAAAAAAATGATATTCCTCATATAAATTGATTATTTAGATTAAATCCATTTTAATAAAAATTATAACTTAAACAAGATATACTTTGCTTTTTATCATATAGCTGAGAGGGTAAATCTCAGCTATATTTATTTTTAAATAATTGAATTTCTGAGAAATAAGCTCACTATTCAGCTTGAATGATCAATTTTTCATATTGATTTGAACATTATATTTTGGTTTAATGTTGTATCTTCGCCTCACAAACTATAATTAGTCTAAATTACTCAAACAAATGAGCAAGGACAATAAGATATTAGAAGAATTAACCTCCAAAGACTACGAACACGGCTGGTCGGTCAATCTAGAAGCGGATGAAGCTCCAATTGGTTTAAATGAAGATATCATTCGTTGGATTTCTGCAAAAAAGGAAGAACCGGAATGGCTTCTCGAATGGAGGTTAAAAGCTTTTAATAATTGGTTGACAATGACCGAACCGGTATGGGCCAATGTGCATTATCCCAAAATCGATCTTCAGGGACTCAGATATTATTCTGCACCTAAAAAAAGTAACAAGCCAAAAAGCTTGGATGAAATTGATCCTGAACTGCTTCAAATCTATGAAAGGCTCGGAATCAATCTCAACGAACAAAAAAGACTTCAGGGAATTGCTGTTGATGCGGTATTGGATTCGGTTTCGGTGGGAACGACTTTTAAAGAAACGCTATCCAAATTGGGAATTATTTTTTGTTCATTCAGCGAAGCTGTCCATGAACATCCCGAACTGGTCAAAAAATATTTGGGATCAGTAGTCCCAATGACAGATAATTATTATGCAGCCCTTAATTCTGCTGTTTTTTCTGATGGATCTTTTTGCTACATCCCTTCAGGTGTAAGATGCCCCATGGAACTTTCTACATATTTTAGAATCAATGCTGCCAACACCGGACAGTTTGAAAGAACGCTGATAGTGGCAGACGAAGGTTCTTATGTTTCCTATCTAGAGGGATGCACAGCACCAAAAAGAGATGAAAATCAACTCCACGCAGCAGTGGTTGAAATATATGCTGCCAAAAATGCAGAGGTGAAATATTCCACAGTCCAAAACTGGTATCCCGGTGACAAATCAGGAAAAGGCGGTATCTACAATTTTGTAACCAAAAGAGGAATCTGTGCGGGTGACCATTCCAAAATATCTTGGACACAGGTTGAAACAGGGTCTGCGGTAACCTGGAAATACCCCTCTTGTATTTTGAAGGGAGATTATTCTATCGGGGAATTTTACTCAGTAGCAGTCACAAATAACTACCAGCAGGCTGATACAGGTACCAAAATGATCCATATCGGAAAGAATACAAGATCAAGGATCGTTTCCAAAGGCATCTCAGCAGGTAAATCACAAAATTCTTACAGAGGTCAGGTTCAGGTAATGAAAAGGGCATCCAATGCTAGGAATTTCTCCCAATGTGATTCATTATTAATGGGTGACCGTTGCGGGGCGCATACATTCCCATACATAGATATTCAAAATCCGACAGCTAAGGTTGAGCACGAAGCTACTACATCCAAAATCGGAGAAGATCAATTATTCTATTGCAACCAAAGAGGAATTAGTACCGAAGACGCAGTAGCCCTCATTGTAAATGGTTATGCAAAAGAAGTGCTAAACCAACTTCCAATGGAATTTGCAGTAGAGGCACAAAAGCTACTTGCATTAACTTTAGAAGGAAGCGTCGGATAAAAGATTTCAAATTTCAAACTTCAAATCACCAATGTTAACAATCAAGAATTTGCATGCCTCTATTGAAGGCACTCCTATATTAAGAGGTATAAACCTGGAAGTAAAAGCAGGTGAAGTTCATGCCATCATGGGTCCAAATGGTTCAGGAAAATCAACCTTGGCTTCTGTTTTGGCAGGAAGAGAAGAATATGAAGTAACCGAAGGTGAGGTTATATTTCAAGGTAAAGATCTCCTGGAATTGGCTCCCGAAGACAGGGCAAGGGAAGGTGTTTTCTTAGCGTTCCAATATCCTGTTGAAATCCCGGGAGTGAGCACAACAAATTTTTTGAGAACTGCTGTCAACCAGGTTCGTGAATACAGAGGCTTGCCTGCTTTAGATGCAGTCAAGTTTCTTTCTGTAATGAAAGAAAAAATGAAATTGGTAGAAATAGATCAAAAACTATTGAGCCGTTCTTTGAACGAAGGTTTTTCCGGAGGCGAAAAAAAGAGGAATGAAATATTTCAAATGGCCATGTTGGAGCCGACACTTTCTATATTAGATGAGACTGATTCCGGACTCGATATTGATGCATTGAGAATTGTTTCTAACGGTGTAAATAAATTAAAATCAGATAAGACCGCTACTATAGTTGTAACTCATTACCAAAGGTTGTTAGATTACATTGTACCTGATTTTGTCCATGTTCTTTACAATGGTAGGATTGTAAAATCAGGAACCAAGGAACTGGCGATGGAATTAGAAGAAAAAGGGTATGATTGGATCAAAGAGGAAGTGAATGCCGCTTCTGTTTAAATCCATTTTTTTACCAAAATCTTTTAAAATCAATGACGACAACATCAAAAAATAAAATACTTGACACTATTTTAAGCCAAGTATCCGGCAAGCCATCTTTCATGGATATGAGAAATTCAAGTATCGAATCACTCCAAAGAACAGGACTTCCGGCTATCAAAGATGAGGAGTACAAATTCACTTCCATCACTAAGAAATTGGAGAATTCAATCTCTGATTTTTCTGTTGCAAAAAAGACCAATTTGGATTCTGACCTTGTAAAATCACATGTTTTCGAAGGATTTGAGGGAGATCTTGTTGTGTTTAACAATGGTTTTTTCGAAACGGAGCTTTCCTCCCTCTCTAATAAAGGCTATGTACTTTCATTGATCAGTGAATCCAATCCGAAACTATTGGGAAAAATTGCCTTTTCAGAAAAAGACCCTTTTGTAGCACTTAATAACATTTCTTTTGAGGACGGTATTTATATTAAAGTTCCAAAAAACCAAAAAGTAGAAAAGCCGATCATGTTTTTTTTCCTAAACCAATCAAATGAAGGTCAGGTTATTCAACCAAGGATTTTGATTGAAGTTGAGGATAATGCTGAGGTGACATTCTTGGAGGACAGCATTTCATTGGATGACAATGTTTATTTCAGCAATACAGTGACTGAAATTAAAGTTGGACAAAATTCACAAGTCCATTACAACAGGCTTCAAAATGAAGGCAAAAACGCAATTTCTGTGAATAATACTGAAACTGATATCCACCGAGATGCAGTTTTTACTTCTGTGGTTATTTCCCTTTCAGGAGATATGGTGCGAAATAACCTCAGTTTAAATCTTCTCGACTCAGGTTGCGAAGGAAATATGTATGGTCTTTATCTTTTGAATGGGAAAACGCACGTAGATAACCACACAAACGTGGATCACACCAAGCCACATGCCCAATCTAATGAATTGTACAAAGGAGTATTGGCTGATAGTTCAAGAGGGGTTTTCAATGGTAAAATCTTCGTAAGACAGGATGCTCAAAAGACAAATGCCTTCCAGCAAAACAACAATATCCTTTTGTCAGAGGATGCAATTGTCAATACCAAGCCGCAATTGGAAATCTGGGCGGATGATGTCAAATGCTCTCATGGCTGTACCACAGGTCAATTGGATGAAGAAGCTTTGTTCTACCTAAGAGCAAGAGGATTGGGAAAAGAACAGGCTAAAGGAATGTTGCTATATGCTTTTACAGGTGAAGTCATGGACCATATCGCAGATGAAGCTTTTCAAAACCATATTGTAAGTATCGTTCAAAATAGGTTGGGCAGTAACTTCTAAATCAATCCATGTCATTGAATATCGAAGAAATCAGAGCAATGTTTCCTGTCCTCCATCAAGAGGTCAACGGCAAACCTTTGATTTATTTTGACAATGCTGCCACCACCCAAAAACCCCAATCCGTATTAGATGCACTTACGGGATATTATGAACATGACAATTCCAATATCCATAGAGGTGCACATACCTTAGCAGATCGTGCAACAAGGTTTTATGAGGAAACAAGGGAAGGTGTAAGGGATTTTATCAACGCCAAAGAAACAGCGGAAGTAATTTTTACAAAAGGTACTACAGAAAGTATCAACTTGGTCGCTTCCTCTTACGGTAGAAAATTCATAACCAAGGGAGATGAAATCATTATTTCTACTCTAGAGCATCACTCCAACATCGTTCCTTGGCAAATGCTATGCGAGGAAAAAGGAGCAATATTGAAAGTAATTCCGATCAATGATCGAGGCGAAATCCTATTTGAGGAATTTGACAAAATGCTTTCTGACAGGACAAAATTTGTCAGTATTGTTCATGTTTCCAATGCTTTGGGTACAATCAATCCAGTCAAAAAAATAATCAAATTGGCGCACCAAGTTGGTGCAAAAGTGCTTTTAGACGGTGCTCAATCTACCAATCATTTGGAAATTGACGTTCAGGATTTGGATTGTGATTTTCTTGCATTTTCTGCACACAAATTATACGGACCAACAGGATTGGGGATTCTATACGGAAAAAGAAGTATTCTTGAAACAATGCCTCCTTATCAAGGTGGTGGTGAAATGATCAAAGAAGTCACGTTTGCCAAAACTACATACAATGATATCCCTTTCAAATTTGAAGCAGGAACCCCAAACATAGCTGATGTAATAGCATTTCAGAAAGCTTTGGATTTTATTTCCTGCTTTGGAAAGGCAAATATCAAAAAGCATGAAGATGAACTTCTTGACCATGCTAATATTGCTTTTGGACAGATTAAGGGATTTGTTCCTGTGGGAACAGCTGCTGAGAAAGTAAGTGTCTTGTCATTCAACATAATGGGGATGCATCCTTTTGATGTGGGGGTGATGTTGGACGCTAATGGAATCGCTGTGAGGACAGGACACCATTGTACACAGCCGTTAATGCAGAGATTAGGTTTGGAAGGAACTGTCAGGGCCTCTTTTTCTGTTTACAATACCAAAAAAGAGATTGATCAAATGGCGATAAGCCTTTCCAAAATAGCCAAAATCAAAAATAAATGAGTAGTATAAAGGAAATACAAGACGAAATCATAGAAGAATTCGGCATTTTGGGGGATGACAAAGAATCAACCATATACTACATCATGGAACTCGGCAGCCAACTTCCTGAATTTCCGGAAGATCAAAGGGTGGAAGAAAATATCATCAAAGGATGCCAATCCAAAGTGTGGCTGACTACGGTGGAAAACGGAGATAAAATCAAGTACTTGGCTGATTCAAATACCGATATAACCAAAGGATTAATCAGTTTATTGATAAGAGTTCTTTCGGATAGGACTCCCCAAGAAATCATTAAGGCCGAACTTGCCTTTATTGACAAAATAGGAATGGGAAACATCATTGGTTCCCAAAGGTCCAACGGCTTAACAGCCATGATCAAACAGATGAAATTATACGCTTTGGCTTATCAGGCGAAGCAAAATGTATAAAAATATGTCAGAAACCACAGAAGAAATAAAGGAAATACCTTCGCAAGAACTTAAGGATAAAGTAATCAATGCCATCAAGCAAGTGTATGATCCTGAAATTCCTGTAGATGTTTACGAATTGGGACTGATCTATGAAATCAGTGTTTATCCTGTCAACAATGTATATATCATGATGACACTTACTTCGCCCAATTGTCCATCTGCTGAATTCATTCCTTCGGAGGTAAAAAATAAAATCCAACAGATTCAGGGCATCAACCATGTTGAGTTGGAGCTGACTTTTGACCCTCCTTATTCTCAGGACATGATGTCCGAAGCAGCAAAACTTGAATTAGGTTTTCTTTAAAATAAAAAATCAAAACATATGTACCCAGAGGAATTAATTGCTCCCATGCGTTCTGAATTGACCAACGTTGGCTTCCAAGAATTCAGAACAGCCGAAGAAGTAGAAAATCATTTGAAAGACCACAAAGGAACTACTTTCATTGTTATCAATTCAGTATGTGGATGCGCAGCTGGCGCAGCTAGACCAGGTGTCAGATTTGCATTGGACCAAAGTGACGTCAAACCGGATGTGCTCGCCACGGTATTTGCGGGTAATGATGCCGCTGCTGTCGCAAAAGTACGTCAACATCATTTACCTTACCCTCCCTCCTCACCTGCTATGGCATTGTTCAAAGACGGGGAGTTAGTACACTTCATTGAAAGACACCACATCGAAGGAAGAAATGCCAAAATGATAGGCGAACACCTCGTTGAAGTTTTTGAACATTTCTGTAAATAATAATTAGCCCTTCGGGGCTTTTTTTTTGTTAAAAAAAATGACCTTCAAACAAAGTGAAAAAAATATTAATTTGAGTAATATATCATTGAGCAATAAAAATTACGTATTTCGAATATAAATTTAAAAAAACCTTTGAAGTTTTTAAATTTCAAAAAAGAAAGCATCTAATAAACTCATAATCTTTAATTCGCTATTGATGTAATTAAACATGTAAAAAATACACGTTTTTACTAACTTAAGCGCAGTAAAAGAAGTTAATCACTTTGAATCTATAAACAGATAAATTAAAAACAATACTTATGTCCGAAACCGCTAAGTTTTCATACGGAGGAAAAGATTTTGAACTCCCAATTATTGAAGGAACTGAGAATGAAAAAGCTATTGACATAGCAAAATTGAGGGCTCAGACCGGATTGATTACAATAGATCCAGGATTTAAAAACACAGGTTCAACAACCAGTTCGATCACTTTTTTGGATGGTGAGCTTGGCGTTTTAAGGTACAGAGGATATAATATTGAAGAACTTGCTGAGAAGTCTACATTCCTTGAAGTAGCTTATCTGTTGATCTATGGTGACCTTCCTACACAGCATCAATTCGAGAAATTTACAAGAGAAATTACTACCCATACTTTGGTACATGAAGATATCAAGAAAATCCTTGATGGTTTTCCTTCCAATTCTCATCCTATGGGGGTGCTTTCTTCATTGATTTGTTCTTTGACTGCATTCTATCCTGAATCCTTGGATCCAACTAGAAACGAAGATGCAGTAAATCTGAGCATCATTAGGTTATTGGCTAAAATGCCAACCTTTGCAGCTTGGGCATTTAAAAATGAAGTGGGACATCCTGTAAACTATCCTGACAATAGCCTTGATTATTGCTCCAACTTCCTAAAAATGATGTTCGCATTGCCTGCTGAAAAATATGATGTGGACCCAATAGTATCAAAAGCATTGGATCAACTCCTTATTTTACATGCTGATCACGAGCAAAACTGTTCAACTTCAACAGTGAGAATTGTAGGTTCATCACAGGCTAGCATTTATGCTTCTATTTCTGCCGGGATCAATGCCCTTTGGGGACCACTTCATGGTGGTGCCAATCAGGCTGTAATTGAGATGCTGGAAGCCATCAAGGCGGACGGAGGGGATACCAAAAAATTCCTTGACAAAGCAAAAGACAAAAACGATCCTTTCAGATTGATGGGATTTGGCCACAGGGTTTATAAAAACTTTGATCCAAGGGCAAAAATCATCAAAAAAGCGGCTGATGATGTACTTGCTAAACTAGGGGTAAAAGATCCGGTTCTGGAAATTGCCAAAGAACTTGAATATGCAGCGCTAAATGATCAATATTTTGTAGAGCGAAATCTTTACCCGAATGTTGATTTCTACTCAGGCATTATATATAGGGCATTAGGCATTCCTACAGATATGTTTACAGTGCTGTTTGCCATGGGACGTCTACCGGGTTGGATTGCACAGTGGAAAGAAATGAGGCAAAACGGTGAACCTATCGGTAGACCACGTCAAATCTATACCGGTGCTGTAGATAGAAATTATGTTTCTATGAATAAGAGAGGTTAACAATCCCTCTTAATTATTAAATAATCCAGACTTAGGTTTTATCCCTGAGTCTGGTTTTTTTTTGAGAAAAATCAAATTGTTGTTACGTCAAATTTTCCAAATCACCTCTCAAGTATAGATTCTTTAATTATATTTGGAAACTAAAAATCAAAATTGAGTTTACATATGGAAGCAAATACCTTAGAATCAGCGATCGCTTTGACCAAAAAATTTACAAGTAAACCTTCAAATGAGGAATTATTAAAATTATATAGCCTGTATAAGCAAGCAACAGAAGGAGATAACCATGAAGACCGTCCCGGAGGATTTGACTTTGTAGCTGCTGCTAAATATAATTCTTGGTTGGCATTAAAAGGAAAATCAAAAGACGACGCCTCCTTAGAGTATGTTAATTTAGTAAATCAGCTTGCAACAAAGTATATGTAACGGATAAGAATAACTCCAAAAACAGAATAAAAAATTAAAAAACAGTTGATTTTTTTAAGGATATTCTAAAAATATTCAATCCATCCTTGCAAATCAATATTATTTATTTTACCTTTGCACCCGAATTAATTATATAACATTTTTCTAACCGTGGGTTTCCTTACTGTCGCTTGACTTGGGTTGCTTCAAAGAAAATCATGGTCTAGAAGAAGTAAGGAAACATTTCATGGAAAAAGAATTAACATTCTCAGACCTTGGGATTTCAGAAGAAATCCTCAAGGCGGTGGAAGACATGGGTTATACCCAACCTTCTACAATTCAATCACAATCTATCCCTTTCTTATTAGAAGGTAAAGACGTCATCGGACAAGCCCAGACGGGAACCGGTAAGACAGCGTCTTTTGGTATTCCAATAATTGATAAGGTTGATGCAAGCATTAAAAAACCACAGGCACTTATCCTTTGCCCAACCCGTGAGCTTGCTGTTCAGGTGGAAGGTGAAATTGTAAAACTCGCCAAATACAAAAGAGGTATTTCCTCAACCTGTATATATGGTGGAGATTCAATGGATAGACAAGTAAGAGACCTTAAAAGAGGTGTTCAGATTGTCGTAGGTACTCCCGGAAGGATCATGGACCACATGGACCGTGGAACTTTAAAATTAGAAAACGTGGGAATCATCGTTTTGGATGAAGCGGATGAAATGCTGGATATGGGTTTCAGAGATGATATCGAAAACATCCTAAGCGAGTGTCCTGAAGAAAGACAGACGATCTTTTTCTCAGCGACAATGCCAAAGCCTATCATGGACTTGACGAGAAAATATCAGAAAAATCCTGAAATCGTCAAGGTTTTGAGAAAAGAACTGACAGTAGAAAACATCTCTCAGGTCTATTACGAAGTAAAATCACCCCTCAAAATTGAATTGATGACAAGGTTGATTAGCTTGAACCAATTCAACCTTGGCATAGTATTCTGTAATACCAAAAGGGTAACAGACGAAGTTACTGAAGAACTTTTGGCCCGTGGGATTACAGCTGAAGCACTACATGGAGACCTTTCTCAAGCACAGAGAACCAAAGTAATGAACAAGTTCAGAAAAGGACAGGTTTCTGTTTTGGTGGCTACAGATGTGGCTGCAAGAGGAATTGATGTAGACAATGTAGAAGTTGTCTTCAATTTTGACCTTCCTTTGGATGAGGACAATTACGTACACAGAATTGGAAGAACAGGCCGTGCTGGAAAGTCGGGAGCTGCTATCAGTTTTGTAACAGGCCGAAAAGACATGTTCAGGATACGTGATTTGGAAAAATTCATCAAAACCTCAATCACAAAAATGGCTCCGCCATCTGTTGCTGATTTGGTCGAGTTGAAAAAGAACCAATTGATCAAAGACGTATACCGTCAGTTAAATAAAACTGAAGACAATAGCTTCTATGAAGATACTATTGGTCAGATGCTCACTGAAGGCTTAACCATGGAGCAGATTGTCCTTGGTCTTGCAAAAATCCAAATGGCAGATGCTGTCCATGAAATGGAAGACCAAAACTTCGATCTTGACCTCGGAAGAGGTGGCGAAAGAAGTGGTGACAGAGACAGAGGAAGAAGAGAAGGAAGAGATTTTGGTAGGGATTCAGGAAGAGGTAGAGAAAGAGATTCAGGAAGAAGCGGCAGCAGAGAACGTGGAGGAAGATTTGAAAGAAGCGAACGCGGAGACAGACCTGAAAGAGGCGAAAGAAGCGAAAGATCTTTTGACAGAAGTGACAGAGGCGAAAGAGGTGCTTCAAGAGAAAAAGGAGTTAGAGAGCCGGGAATGGCCCGTCTTTTCCTTAATCTTGGTAAGAAGGACAGAATCAGACCAAACGATATCGTCGGTGCCATTGCAGGTGAAACCGGTGTTCCGGGAAGAAGCATTGGTGGAATCGATATATTTGACAACTTCTCTTTTGTAGATGTACCTTCTAAGGATGCAGAACACGTAATCAAAGTGATGAAAAACAATACCATCAAAGGTATTACTGTTAATATGGAAATCTCTAAAGCTTAATTATTCAATTAATCAAAAGCTTTAAATTCAAAAATTGAAAGCGCAGTCTCCACGAGACTGCGCTTTTTTTATGGATATTTATAAAGCCCACAAGATGAATATGTATTTTAGCAAATAATTCTAAACTTATTCAATGCAGTTGTTTTTCCACGAAAATATCGCCGAAGATACCTTCCACCTAGATCAGGAAGAATCCAAACATTTGATCAGGGTATTGAGAAAAAATCAGGGAGACAAAGTGGTATTCACAGATGGACTAGGATTTTTGTATCACTGTATCATATTGGATGCTAACCCAAAAAAAGCAAGGATTAAAGTTGTTGAAAGGTTTTTTGATCCGGAAGATGATTATTATATCCACCTGGCAATCTGTCCTACAAAAAATCCAGATCGAATGGAATGGATGATTGAAAAAATAACAGAAATAGGAGTCCACGAAATCACCTTGATGGAATCTGAACATTCAGAGCGGTCCTTTTTAAAACTTGACAGATTAGAAAAAAAAATTGTAGCGGCTTGCAAGCAAAGCTTAAAAACAAGAATCCCAAAATTAAACCCCATTTGTAAAATGGAAGATTTGGTTGTAGACAAAAAATTTGACAGTTACCAAAGGTTTATTGCATACGTAGATAAGGAAAACCGCCAACATTTGTTTGAAAAGGCCAAATCAAATTCAGCTTATATAGTACTCATTGGGCCTGAGGGGGATTTTTCGCCAGGAGAAATCGACCTTGCATTTAAAAATTTCTTTCTTCCCTGCTCCTTGGGAAAAAGTAGATTGAGGACAGAAACTGCAGGTTTAACAGCTGTACATACTTTGCAATTACTCAATGGAATTGAAACAAAATGATCAATTCCAATCTCAATATCCGATAAAATATTTTGAGTGAAAAGGAAGAATTCTATACAAGAAAAATGAAAATTCTTCTTTAATTGCCCCATTCAAAAACCTATTTTTACTAATTTAGATCAAAAGAAAATAATTAAAACAACTCGGATGGAGTGTGATGAAAATACGATAGTGAAGAAGGAAGAAGCCAAAGAGTTAGAAGGCCTGACGATATTACTCTCAACGGATGAAGACGATGACCGGCCTGTATACCTTTCAGGGAATTTCAACCAATGGATAACCCAAGACAGGAAATATCAGATGTCAAAACAGGCAAAAGGAAAGTATACATTCACCTTTCCTGCCGACTTTTCGTACCCTGAAGAACTGATTTACAAATTTACCAAAGGGGATTGGTCAGAAGTCGAAATTGATAAATTCGAAAACAAAACCCCAAACAGGCATTCTAAGAAAAGATCAGGAATACAAAAAGAACATGTGTCCAAATGGCGTCAAAACTGGCTTCCCTACCGACCAAGCCAACTGCCACAGGTGCACTTGATTTCAGAAGAATTTGAGATTCCTCAGCTCAATAAAACCAGAAAAGTATGGGCTTTACTACCCCATGATTATAATACATCTGAAGAAACATACCCTGTCCTATATCTTCAGGATGCCCAAAATCTTTTCAATGAAAAATCACCTTTCGGCAATTGGCAAATCGACAAAAAGCTCGCTGTGATGTCTGATTATGGTATTGGAAAGATCATAATCATTGCCATAGAACATGCTGAAAAAGAAAGGGTTTTGGAATACAATGTAGGCAAAACATTACTTGGTGAAGGCCAAGGAAAACAATACATCCGGTTCCTGACAGATACTCTCAAACCATTCGTTGACAAAAACTTCCGGACCAAACCTGAAAGGGAATTTACAGGTATCGGAGGGAGTTCTATGGGTGGTTTGGTAAGCCTTTTTAGCGGCCTGATATACCCCGAGGTATATGGAAAACTTATGATCTTCTCCCCTTCTCTTTGGGTAATTCCAAAGATCAAATTTTCATTTTTGGATTTTTTCGAACCTAAAGAAACTAAGATCTACTTATATGCAGGAGGAGAAGAAAGTGCTACAATGGTCGCTCATATAAAAAAATTCAAAAAAAGACTCCTCAAAAGAGATTCCCTCCGTGAAAAAATGGAAATACAACTCAGTATCAACGAACAAGGCCGGCACAATGAAACCTACTGGAGTGATGAATTTCCAAAAGCAATAGAATGGCTCTTCTTCAGCAACCGAAAAGGGGATGTTTAGGAAAGCTTAAAAAACGGTATCAGAATAAATAATATTGAAGAATTACTTGAATATTTTATTATCCTGAAAAATCAATTTATCTTGTTTCTATTGTTCAAAACAAAACTGACATCAGATTTTCCTAAAAAATCCTCTATTTCCATAATCATATTTTTCCCATTTACATATGAAAATATCCCCAATAAAATCTCCTGAACAATTTAAGGGCTTGGTAGTCATCCCTTTTTTTGAAGTAGGAGAACGTGATCCTGCTATTAATTTTGAATCATACTCCATTTCAAAAAATCTGTTTTTGGGCAAAAAAGACAGTCAGTTCGTTTTTGAGGATAAAGATTCAGATAGGATTTTTCTTTTGGTAGGACTTGGAAAAGAGCCTAGTTACAAGACAGTCAAAACATCATTTCGCAGACTGACTGCCAAACAGGAAATGCTTTTTGAAAAAAAAGTTTTGGTTTGGCTGGAAGACAAAATGGATGCTGACTTATTAGAAGCTGCAGTTTCGGGATTATTGCTTGGCACTTACCGCCTTGGACATTACAAAACTCCAGATAAATCCCCAAAAAACTGGTCAAAGGTCAACATCTCAATATTGTCGGGAATTAAAGAACCAAAAAAAACCATCGAAAAAGCCCAAAAAATTGCGAATGCTCAGATTGAGGCTTTCCAATTGGTAGATCTTCCACCCAATAAAGTAACACCTAAATACCTTGCTGATTGGGCATTTGATGCGGGAAAAAAATTTGGTTTCGATGTCAAAGTCTTGGATAAAAAGAAAGCAGAAAAAGAGAACCTCAAGGCATTTTTGGCTGTCGGTCAGGGAAGTCAAAGGGAACCCCAGTTTATTGTCATGAAATATAGGTCCAAAGCAGCTGAAAAGCATGTTGGCTTGGTTGGAAAAGGAGTCACCTTCGATACCGGAGGTCTAAATATCAAAACCCAAGGGATGGTCCATATGAAATGTGATATGGGAGGCGCCGCTACCGTTTTGGGCGCTATGCAGCTTATCGCAGACCTTGGATTGGATATAAACATTACTGCGGTAGTTCCTTGTGTTGAAAACGCAGTCGATAACCATTCCTTTTTGCCCTCGGATATCATAGGTAGCTACAGCGGCAAAACCATAGAAGTCATAGATACAGATGCAGAAGGAAGGCTGATTTTAGCAGACGGCCTCTCCTACTTGATCCAAAATTTCAAACCTGACACTATTATTGATTTTGCAACTTTGACCGGAAGTGCAGTGGGGACATTTGGCTATGAATGCGCGGCTTTATTTTCCAAAAACGAAGAACTTTCAAAAAGACTGCAACAAAGCGGAGAATTCATCGGCGAAAGATTATGGCCCCTTCCGATGTGGGATGAGTACAAAACTGAGATGGATTCAGAAATCGCTGACATCAAAAACTACCATGGAAAACCCTTTGCCGGTGCTATCACCGCAGCGAAATTTCTTGAGTTCTTTACTGAAAACCATCCCTCATGGGCCCATATAGACATAGCAGGCACCGCATTTGGAGATTCTGAGTTTGCAAAAACAAAGCATGCCACCGCTTACGGCGTACATTTATTGATTAAATTGATAGAAAATCTTTAAACTATGGTAGATAATCACAAAACCTTTTTGTGCATTTCCAATTATTTCAAGGGAAGCGCTTTTTTGATTGCTCTGAAAAAAGCCGGTAATCAGGTGTATTTGATCACTTCAGAAAAACTGAAAGAAAACAATTGGCCGAGGGAATATATCGATGAGATTTTTTTCATGCCCGGACAAGATCTTGATTGGGATCTTGAAACATTATTGGTTGGGGTAGGCGGATTGATGAAAGGCGTAAAAATAGATGCCATTGTTGCTTTGGATGATTATGATGTGGAAAAAGCTACCTTTTTGAGGGAAAATCTCCGCATTCCGGGAATGGGCCAGACTACAGGAAGGTATTTTAGAGACAAACTTGCCATGAGAATGAGAGCGCAAGAAGCCGGGGTCTTGGTACCTTCTTTTTCAGCTCTATTCAATGATGAGGAAATCAACCACTTTGCCGACACAGTGCCTCCACCCTGGGTATTGAAACCTAGATCCGAAGCCTCTGCGCATGGAATTATTAAAGTATACGACAAAGAAAGTCTTTGGCAGAACATCCATGAAATGGGTGATAATAGATTAAGGTACCTTGTAGAACAATTTAAACCCGGAGATGTCTACCACGCTGATGGACTGAATCTTGACGGGAAAAACCTTTTTTGTACAGTTTCAAAATACCTAGCAACACCAATGGAAATCTCTCAGGGAGGAGGAATATTCAGAAGCGCCAATGTTCCTTATGGCTCAGAAGATGACAATTCGATGCGGGAAGCCAATCAAAAAGTAATGAAGGCATTTGGGATGAAAAATGGAGCAAGCCATACAGAATTCATCAAAGGGCGGGATGATGGCCAAGTTTACTTTCTAGAGACCTCTTCAAGAGTAGGCGGTGCCCACCTTGCCGAAATGGTAGAAGGAGCTACCGATATCAACCTATGGACTGAATGGGCAAAAATCGAAGATTCTGTAGTTAAAGGTCAAAAATATACTTTGCCAAAAGTGAAAAAAGGTTATGCCGGAATTGTACTGACATTATCCAAGTTTCAGGATCCGGACCTTTCCTCATTCAACGATCCGGAAGTTTGCTTTAGAGTTCCCTTAGATTACCATGCAGGAATGATAGTCAAATCAGAAAAACATGCCCGGATAAGGAAATTGCTGGATGATTATGCAGAAAGGTTGAGCAAAGGTGTTTCTTCGGTGGCCGAACAAGAAAAAATCAAAAAATTCCATTAAAAACTTCACTTCAGCCTCAGGAAACCATTTTAGATCCTGAGGCTTTTTTCTTTGTTTTTATTTTTGATTTTACTCCTTATGTAAAATGTTTTTGATTTTTTGGTTCTCTAAGGTACTTTTCAGAAAAACTACCCATAATCATGATCAAAAAAATTTCTTTGACAAGCTGGATCTTTCTCCTTTTCCAAAACATTCTTTTTTCACAGGTTGACACCATTGAGGTCTTTAGCCAGGCAATGAACAAATCACTTAAAGCTGCTGTCGTTAAGCCTGAAGGATACTCAGAAAATAACAAATCATATCCAACAATATTTTTACTACATGGAGGTTCCGGAAGTTTTTCTGATT
This sequence comes from Aquiflexum gelatinilyticum, assembly GCF_024741135.1. Classification (GTDB taxonomy): domain Bacteria; phylum Bacteroidota; class Bacteroidia; order Cytophagales; family Cyclobacteriaceae; genus Cognataquiflexum; species Cognataquiflexum gelatinilyticum. The sequence continues at coordinate 807,118 of NZ_JANSUY010000001.1, read as the reverse complement.
GGCATAAAAAAACGACTGAGCCCAATCTCTTGAACAAGCTGGCAAATCAATATGAAGTGATTATCGTGACTCCGGGTGTAGGTCCTTCATCCTATTATTATGATAGTCCGATTCTTGATTCTGTCAAATATGAAACTTACTTCATTGAGGAACTGATCCCATTTATCGACAAAAACTATAGGACAATTAATAACCGGAATTCACGTGCCATTACCGGCTTGTCTATGGGAGGCCACGGTTCCTTGATGCTGAGTGCAAAACATCCGGAGTTATTCATTGCAGCAGGAAGTATGAGTGGTGTAATGAATATTGATACGAGGATGTGGAAGGTAAGTGATGAATTCAGAAAACTTAGGCTTTCAGGTCAAAAAGCAATGTTGGGGGAAATCAACTATGATTCCCCCTTCACTGAGTACACGGTGGTAGGCTTGGTAGAAAAAATGAAAGACAATGGGATCTCTTTGATAATCGATTGTGGGGTGGATGATTTTTTGTTGGAAACTAACAGACAGATTCATCAATTGCTTCTTCAAAACCAAACTCCTCACGAATATACCGAGAGACCTGGCGCACATACCTGGCAGTATTGGACCGAGGCCTTACCTTACCACTTATTATTCATCAATCGGGTATTGATTAAGCAACCATAGCTGCGTTTTGTGATTCTTTTTCTGCTGATATACTATGCAGCAGATCAGGGATTTTATCAAAATCATTTACCTTGTCTATCACGAAGTCAAATCCTTGGTGGAGGTAAAGTTGCCTCAATAAGGGACCTATATGTGATTTGCAAAGAATGATTTTCGCCAATGGATTCAGTGTTTTAATTCTTTCGATAACCTGATCCGGTGAAAATTTTCCTGATCTCATTTTGTAACATATATTAACAAAAACCAGATTGGCTTTATGCTCAATTATTTTTTCTTCAATAGAATCCTGAGAGTAGACTGTCCCCAGATTTTCCACAAAAGGCAAATTATTAATCATGTCCAAAATTTTTACCGTATTGCTTGGGGCAAAATCATAAACAATTGCTTTGATGCGAGATTCGTTGGCTTGTAACATATGAGCTATTTTATGAACTCAAAATTACGCCATGACCTAAGCCTACATTATAGTTAAAAAAGCTATTCTTATGTAGTGGTTTGTACTACAAAAAATTACTTCAGCCCATTTTCAAAAACATACCTCAAAATTTCAGCATTATTATGAAGGTGGAGTTTATCCAAAATCCTCAATCTATATGTGCTTACTGTACTGACACTTAGATTAAGATCACTGGCGATATCTGACACTGCTTTTCCGGAAGCTATAAGCATCATTACTTCCATTTCCCTATCAGATAATTTTTCATGGATAATTTCAGGCTCCTCCCCCAGGTTTTCCGCGAGAATTTCAGTTACTTTTGGGCTGATGTATTTTTTACCTTTCATCACCCTTTCTACTGCCTTTACCAATTCATCTCCGGCACTTTCTTTACTCACATATCCTGAAGCTCCGGCTTTTAATGACCTCAATGCATAATGCTCTTCTGCCTGCATACTCAAAATAAGTATTGGAGTCTTGACTCCCGAGTTTCTGGCATGTTTCAAAACTTCGATTCCATTTCTTCCCGGCATGGAAATATCAAGAACAATAAGGTCCCATACTTCCCCATTTATCTTTTTGACAGCTTCAATACCGGAATTTACTTCTTCGGTTTTTATCTTTGGAAAAGCATCTTTCAACAATTGTACTATTCCTTTTCTTACTATCGGATGGTCGTCTGCGATCAATGCTTTCATTTTTGAATATTAATAAGGTATGGTTAAAATGGTTGTTGTTCCTTTACCGGGAGCACTTTGAATATTGAAATTTCCCCCAAAACTTTCCGTTCTTTCCCGCATTCCCAAAATACCAAGTGATTTTGTGTTTTTTAGGATTTCTTGATCAAAACCTGCCCCATCATCTATAATGGTGATCATTATCGATTCAGAATCAAATACCACCTCGACATTAACATGGGTACTTTTTGAATGTCTCATGATATTGGTCATGCATTCCTGAAAAATCCTGAAAACCGCAGTTGCTTTTTGATTTTCCATTGATCTTTCTTCACCCTTATATTTAAAGAAAACCGGAATACCTGCTGATTTGGTAAATTCATCTGCCTGCCATTCCAATGCTGCCAAAATACCAAAATCATCAAGAATGCCTGGACGCAAATTTCTTGATATATTCCGGATAGTTCCGACGGTCCTTTCTATCTGCTTGAGGATTACCTGAAGTTTCTCTTTTGCAAAATCATCCAGATGGTTACTTTTTTTCAAAATATATTCAACTTCCATCTTCATCCCCGTAAGCCGTTGCCCTAATTGATCGTGAATCTCACGCGAAAGTAAAGACCTTTCATCCTCTCTGATTTTTTGGGAATGAGAATTCAGATTTCTGATGGATTCGTATGAGGCCTTATACTTTTCCTCAACTTCCTTTCTTTTTGTTATGTTCCTTAAATAAAGAATCAAAGCTTCTTCCTGACTATGGATTTTAACCTCAATCCAAAATAGATTTTGATCAATTTCAATCTGAAGCTCAGTACATGAAGGCAAAAAATCTCTTTTAAATTCTTCAACCAAATTATAGATCAACCCATTTATTTTCAGGGTATTAAAATCCAAACCACGAGAAGATATTGGATCAATCCCCAGAAAAAAAGCAGCTGTTTTATTGATGTAAATAATTTCCCCTATGTTATCCAACAACAAAATTCCACCCGACAAATTATCCAGTAAATGAATCACATCAGAACTTCCTTTTTTAGCTTTAGCCATATTTTTTGTTCGTTTTTAACTGATTTCCTCTTAAGAAAACGATCTCATCATCATTGATTTTAAATGATAATTTAACTATTAAATTGATTATATAAAGTAAAAAATTAACAAGATTAATTTTATCAATCGAACATTTATTGTTTTTCAAAATTTCTCTCGCAAATGTTGAATAATTTTGAAAGTAACAAAAAAAGGTTTTTCGCATTCATACATTTTATCATTGATAGAAAAAGTCAATTACCTATTTTAGCTTTTGTAAAAATAAACCCCAAAATGATAAAAAAAGCAATACTGATTATTTCCCTCTTTGGGCTTTATTTTAATTCTTTCTCCCAAAACGATATTTCAAAATGGCAGCTTAGGGCCCAAAATACTGAAATCATCAGGGATCAATGGGGCATTCCGCATGTCTATGGAAAAACAGATGCAGATGCGGTTTTTGGGTTGGTTTATGCCCAATGTGAAGACGATTTCAACCGGGTGGAAGTCAACTTTATCAATGCCATGGGAAGAATGGCGGAAGTGGAAGGAATCAACCTGCTTTACAATGATTTTAGGATGAAACTGTATATTGATGAGGAAGTATTAAAATCAGAATACCAAAACTCCCCTGATTGGCTTAAGGAATTGATGAATGCATGGGCTGCCGGGATCAATTATTTTCTCCACACCCACCCTGAAGTCAAACCAAAACTGCTTACCAAATTTGAACCTTGGATGGCTTTGGCATTCAGTGAAGGCAGTATCGGAGGTGATATTGAAACCATTTCTACCAACCAACTCAAGGCATTTTACGGGAAAGAAATGCTTTCCGACCTTGTGTTGGAGGAAAGGGATTGGGATACTGAACCAAGAGGCAGCAATGGCTTTGCTATCGCACCAAAGCTTTCGAAAAGCGGAAATGCGCTGTTTTTGATCAATCCACACACTTCCTTTTATTTCCGTCCTGAAATACACATGGTCAGCGAAGAAGGACTCAATGCCTACGGCGCGGTGACTTGGGGACAGTTTTTTATCTACCAGGGATTTAATGAATACAACGGTTGGATGCATACTTCCAGCAAAGCAGATGCGATAGACCATTTCGCTTTAACGGTGGAAAACAGAAAAGGAAAATACCATTATCAGTTTGGTAAAATGTGGTTGCCATTGACTGAGAAAGAAATCAAACTCAAATACAAAGAAGGTGATCAAATAAAGGAACATTCCATCACCGCTTACTATAGTCATCACGGTCCTGTCATTCGGGAAGAAAACGGAAAGTGGATCGCCATCGCCCTGATGGTAGAAAGGCAAAAGGCCCTGATTCAATCATTTTCAAGAACAAAAACCAAAAACCACCGGGAGTTCAAAGCTACCATGGCACTTAAAACCAACTCTTCCAACAACACGGTCTATGCCGATAAGGATGGAAATATCGTCTACTACCACGGCAATTTCATCCCAGAAAGAGACCCTAAATTTGATTGGAGAAACACAGTGGACGGCAGCAATCCGGCCACAGATTGGAAAGGCCTGCATGAAGTCGACGAAATGCTTTTGATTGAAAATCCTGAAAACGGATGGATCCAAAACTGTAACTCAGATCCTTTTACTGCCGCAGGGCCCTTTTCTCCAAAGAGGGAAAGCTTTCCTGCCTACATGGCATGGGATGTGGAAAATGCACGGGGACTGAATGCTGTTCGGGTTTTGACTGGCAAAAAGGATTTTACCCTAGAATCATTGATAGCCACTGCCTATGACCCCAAGTTGATGGCATTTGAACCATTGATTCCTTCGTTGGAGCAGGCTTATGGGAAGTTGCCGGAAACAGATCCCCGAAAGGGAAATCTAAAAAAGCCTATGGAAGTCCTTTCCGATTGGGATAGAAATACCGGAGTGAGTTCTGTGGGAACATCCTTGGCGGTATTATGGGGAAACCAACTCCTGATGGAAGCCCGAGATATGGACAGACCTTGGGATGTTTATGTTTTTGATTTTCTCGCAAAAGAAACTTCAGACAATATGAAGATCACTGCTTTTGAAAAAGCCGTGGACAAATTGACAGAAGATTTTGGAACATGGAATACGCCTTGGGGAGAAATCAACAGGTTTCAGCGGGTTACCAATGACATCCAAGGAAGGTACGATGACAACCTCCCAAGCCTCCCCATCGGATACAATTCATCCCTTTGGGGTTCCTTGGCGGCGTATGGCAGCAGGGCATATCCCAATACCAAGAAATGGTACGGCAATGTCGGTAACAGCTTTGTGGCAGTAGTTGAATTCGGACCTAAAGTCAAAGCCAAAAGCCTCCTTGCAGGTGGCCAAAGCGGCAATCCCTTTTCTCCGCACTTTGTAGACCAAGCCGAAAGATATAGCAGGGGCGAATTCAAAGACGTCAGTTTCTATCGGGAAGATGTATTGAAAAATGCAAGGAAAAGGTATAGACCGGGTGTGAGGGAGTAGTTATCAGTTATCAGCTGCCAGTTGCAGTTGGCAGTATCTTGACAATTCCTCATCTAACTTTAAAAAATTGGATTAAAACTAAAAAAGATAGCAAGGCGTATTTTCATATTTCGCCAAGTGCTTGATTAATCTTTTGTCAGTCAAATAATTCTTCCAAATCAAAGTCTTGGAAACCCGTATTTAAAGAAGGCAGCTTTATCAATTTGGATGAAAAATTTAACATCAGAATATTTCTATCTAGGAACCAATAATTCTATATTTAGAACAAAATCAGACTTTTATGAACCAAAACTTCACCTCCACCACCCTGACGGAGTCGGCGGCATTTGACACCGCCACGGTCACCCGAGTGATTCCGACTTATGTCTATGCGACCGTTTTTGCTTCCCTGTGCATCGCGGTGGGATTGCAGTGGGACATTTCATGGCACATGAGTGTGGGCCGGGATGGCTTGTTTTCTCCGCCACATATCCTGATTTATTTGGGTGCAGTGATTGCGGGGGTGTTTTCGGGGATCAAAGTGTTGAAAACCAGCTTTTGGGGTTCCAAAGAAGAAAAGTCCCAAAGCATCAGATTTTGGGGGATATTCCATGGATCCTTGGGAGCGATGTTTTGCAAATGGGGGGCATTTGCGATGTTGACCTCCGCTCCTTTTGACGATTGGTGGCACAATACCTATGGTCTTGATGTAAAAATTCTCTCTCCTCCCCATGCTTTGTTGGGACTCGGGATGATGATGATTCAATTCGGCGCCATGATTTCAGTGATTGCAGCCCAAAACAAATTGGGAGAAAAAATGGATGCCCGCACCAAATCCCACCTCCAATGGATGTACGCCTTGTCCGCAGGGTTTTTGTTGGTGATGGTCTATACCTTGGTGTCTGAGTATTACTTTTTGAATATGCTGCATGGGGTCTTGCCGTATCAGATCGCCGCTTTGATGTTTCCGCTTTTTTTGATTTCTATATCATTTGCTTCCCCTTATCGATTTGCAGCAACCAAAATGTCATTGATTTATACTTTGGTCATGGCTGCTATGGTATGGATTATGCCTTTGTTTCCTGCCGAACCCAAACTCAGTCCGGTCTTCAATTACATCACACGGTTCCAGCCTTTTCATTTTCCTATCCTCCTGATTGTTCCTGCTGTGGCAATCGACTTTGCCATTGAAAAGTGGCGGAATTCCAACAAGTGGCTTTTGGCAGTCCTGCTTTCCCTGATCTTCGTGGTCAGTTTCACCCCTGTACAATGGTACTTTTCTGAAGTTTTGATTTCTGAGATCGGTAGAGGTTGGTTCTTTGGGAGGTTCTCTTGGCCTTATTTTGCCAATCCGGATTATGAATTCAGGTTCCGGTTTCATCCCGATTCCATATCTCAGGGTTGGGATTTGATCAAAGGTTTGTTGATAGCGGTAGGGATAGGAACGTTGACTTCAAGGGTTGGACTTTCATGGGGAAATTGGATGAAGCAGGTCAAGCGATAAGATATGAAAAAAAGAATCCTTTTGCCTTTTTTATTGCTACTTTGGTTTACTTCGAGCAGCCATATAGGAAGTCCCGGAGTCATCTATGAAGGTCTTTTGGGACCCTACAGAATTCTTGCCAATATCATCCCGGCTGAAGTTGTCCCAGGAATAGCAAAGGTGACCATCATCCTTCCCGAAAACCCTGAAAACATCACTTTGGAAGTCCGTCCTGTTTATTGGTCCGCAGGCCTAAAAGGTACCCCCAAAGCAGATCCGATGTTTGCCGTACCTGGTGAACCCGGAAAATATGAAGGCGAATTGTGGTTTATGAATTCGGGAACTTCGAGTGTTCAGGTGATGATGCAGGCCAATGGGCAAATTTTTGAAGCAATCGTTCCGGTTATGGCTTGGCCTACAGCCAAGAATTCCATGACCTCCGAATTGGGCATTCCGCTGACAATCCTGGGAATATTTTTGGTCATCCTGATGGTGACCATCATCTCTTCCGCCATGAGTGACAGCATCAATGATCCTGGTAAAGAAAGAAACCCTGCAGCTGACAAAAGAAGAAAAATTGGCATTATCATCGGATCCACAATCATGCTATTGATCCTTTGGGGCGGAAAAACCTGGTGGGACACAGAATCCGAGCAGTACAACAATTTCCTGTTTAAACCGATCGAAGCCAAATCACGCCTTAAACCTGAATCCGATGGAAATTACCTTCACCTCGAAATAGATACCAATACACTCAGCCAAGGTCAAACAACACGAAAACTCAGCTTTATCGTGCCTGACCATGGCAAGTTGATGCATTTGTTTTTGATCAGAAAGGGAGATTTGGATGTGTTTGCACACCTGCATCCGGAGCGGATTGACTCCCTAAACTTCAAGGTAAAATTGCCTTCCATCCCTGCCGGGGATTACCATGTGTATGCAGACATTACTCGCTACACAGGTTTTTCAGAGACGATCATCTCAGATTTTACCATTCCTGAAAATTCAAATTTCCAGCTCATATCCAATACAGATGTCGCATTGGGACGGGACGATACCTATACCTTTTCCAATCCTATTTCGGGCAAAAAGACCTCCTTGGATGGAGATATCATGATCTGTGGCAAGCCGGGAATCAAAACCGATTTGCCTGAAGGATACTCGGCAGTTTGGGAAACTGATGGAGAAAATTTTGAAACCGGCACCCTCTACAACCTTGATTTTGCACTTTTTGATGCCGAAGGAAATCCGGCCTTACTTGAGCCTTACCTTGGGATGATGGGTCATGCTGTGGTTTTGAAACACGACGGATCTGTTTATATCCATCTCCATCCCACCGGTAATTATTCCATGGGTTCGCAGCAGATGTTGCTCGATAGATTTGAATCAGGCAAAATAGGCTTCCAAAACTTGCCGACAGGGCTAAGCTTTAAGGACAGCATTGACGGCGTAATCAAGGTTTTGAACCAATTGCCTGAACAGGAACGTGACAGTCTTCTGATGGGAAATATGGTCCACCTTGACCCTACCGATCCTGAACATATCGAACACAGCATGGTAAGCTTCCCCTATGCCTTTCCCCAACCCGGCAATTACAGGATCTGGGTACAGGTAAAAATCGATGGAAAAATCGTCAACGGGGCTTTTGATGTGGAAGTGGATTGAGAAATTTAAAAATCCAGCTCAACCCATCAAAACCTGTTTGTCCCAAGCAAACTTTACCAATTTACTTCCGAAGAAAATCAGGATAAATCCTACCAAGATATTGAGCCTGAACATCAGTTTTGGGGTGACAAAACCGGAAAGCTGCTTGGCAATAAAGGATTTTAGCAGGTCAATGCTGAATACCGTAAGTAAGATCCCTGCATAGTAGAACCAAATATCAATCCTCCTATACTCCTGTTTGAGGTTGACAAGACTGGCAATCGAGACCCAGAAAAGTAACACAAAAGGATTGATGCCGTTGATGCCAAAACCCTTCATAAATCCGTTTCTTTTTTTGGCTTTGGGCAATGGAATGCCTCCTGTATTGGGCCGGTTTTGGTTTTTTTTCAGGATACTGGAAATTCCAAAGCCTATCAACACCGTCCCACCGGCATAACCGAGGATGATTTCGAAGTAAGGATATTGCGCAAAAAAAGAAACACTGAAATAGGTAATCAACACATAAATCAAATCTGAAAGCAGAATTCCCAGCGCCATGATAGCTGCATACCTAAAGCCGTTTTCAAGGCTTTTTTGGACCAAAGCAAAAAATACCGGACCTATCATTGCCGACAATACCAGCCCCATGCTGATGCCTTCCCAAAGCGCCTGACTCATTTTATGATGCCGTTTTCTTTTAAGAAACCCATCCATTGCTCCGCCTTCTCCCCTTTCAATACTCTCGGAAATTTATTCTGTCCTCCTTCTTTTCCTTTGGATTTGAGCCAGTTGTAAAAAACAGAAGGAGAAAGCACCGTCAGCTTTACATCCTTCAATGCATGCTTCCGCTCCACCACATAGTCATCGTTAAGTTGCTTGAGGCTATCATCAATCTTTTGGAGAAGCAATGCCTTATCTATCAGGTCATCAGTCCCCACAAACCAATGGTGCATAAAGAGCGAACCATGTGGCAGACCGATCACGGTAAATTCTCTGATATTCAAGTTGAGTTCTTCGGAGACCAATTCTACGGCCCTGTTCATATTGTCCATCGAAAGGTGCTCCCCACAAAGGCTCAAAAAATGCTTGGTCCTACCTGTGATATAAATTTCACATTCATCTTTGGACGCGAAGCGGATGACATCACCGATCAAATAACGCCATGCACCGGCGCATGTGCTGATGAGCAAAGCATAATCGACTTCCTCTTCTACTTCATCGATTTTAAGTGTTTTGGCATTTGGAAGTATTTCTCCGTCAGCATCAAAATTATCTTCGTTGAAGGGTATAAATTCATGGAAAATCCCATTGTTCAGGACCAGCCTCATTGTTCTCCTGTCGGGTAAAGCCTGAAAAGCCAAAAAACCTTCAGAAGCCAGATAGGTCTCCATGTATATCAAAGGTTTCTCAAGAAGTCTTTCAAACCCGTGTTTGTATGGCTCAAAGGAAACCCCGCCATGAACAAAGATTTTGAGGTTTGGCCATAGGTCATGTATGGTCTTGAGCTTATACCGCTTGATGATTTTTTCCAGTAAAATCTGAAGCCAAGCTGGCACACCTACGATGATACCAATATCCCAATCAGGCGCTTTTTCTACTATTTGATCGAGCTTATCACCCCAGTTTTTATTTTTGGAAATTTTTTTTCCGGGTTTATAAAAGCGCTGAAACCATATCGGCAACCTGCCTGTCGTGATTCCGCTGAGGTCTCCCGAAAAGTAAGTGCCGTTAAACTCCAGGTCAGTACTGCCACCCAACATCAAAATCCCTTTGGTAAACAATTTGTCAGGAAGGTCATATTTGGAAAGGGATAAAATCTGCCGGACTCCGGTTTTCCTGATGGCTTTTACCATATCCTTGGTAATCGGGATATATTTGGAGGCAGCACCCGAGGTTCCTGAAGTCAACGCAAAATGACGGATTGCTCCAGGCCAGGTGATATTCTTCTCCCCTCCTTTGAGCCTGTACCACCATTCATTGTATATTGTATTATAACTGTAAATAGGAATCTGCTTGGAAAATACGCTGTAGAAATCAGTATCCCCTTTTTTAAACTCCCTCAAAATGAGATCAAAATTTTGTTTTTGTCCAAATTCGGTATCCTTGGCTTTGATCAGTAACTTTTTCAGTTCTTCTTTTTGAAGGTCAAGAGGAGAGCTGTATTCCTGAACCAAAGATTCCCTTAATCTGATACCTTTTTTTAGCAATGTACCCAATATCGCCATATCTTTGTTTGAGTTGAATAGTCCAAAAATACAGAATGAGTATCAAAGAAAACCTCCTATCATTAAAAAATACATTTGTCAATCCACATTGTCTTTTGGTGGCAGTCAGTAAGACCCATCCCGTAGATGCCATCAGGGTAGCATATGACCTTGGAGTTAGGGATTTTGGGGAAAACAAAGTACAGGAACTGGAAGAAAAACAAGCTGTGCTTCCCAAGGATATCCGTTGGCACTTTATCGGACACCTTCAGAGCAATAAAGTAAAGTACATTGCCCCGTTCATATATCTGATCCATGGCGTGGATTCCCTGAAGCTCCTCACAGAAATCAACAAACAGGCTGAAAAAGCAGACAGGGTTATCCATTGTCTACTACAGGTTTACATCGCAAAGGAAGATAGCAAGTTTGGCCTTGACGAAAATGAACTGGAGCAACTCGTCCAAAGTGAGGAAATAAAATCCCTTTCCAATGTGAAAATAATCGGATTAATGGGCATGGCAACTTTTACAGACAAGGAGGATGTTATAAGGCAGGAATTCCGGTTTTTGAAATCAATATTCGACAAATTAAAATCCAAGGAGCTTCCGTCAAACTTTGATTTGAAGGAAATCTCCATGGGTATGAGCGGGGATTATATCATTGCGCAGGAAGAAGGGAGTACCATGGTCAGGATCGGAACTGCCATTTTTGGCGAAAGAGAATACAAATAAAGATGAAAGTTAATTTTATTCAGATAGCTGCTATAGTTGGAGCACTTGCAGTTGGCATTGGGGCATTTGGTGCACATGGTTTGGAGCCGATTTTGGAATACAATGGAAGGTCGGACACCTTTGAAACGGCCGTCAAATATCATTTTTACCACGCCTTGACCATATTGGCAGTAGCTGTTTGGTATCATTTTCAACCAGAAAGAAAAATATTAGTGAAAGCCATGTGGTCCTTTCTATTAGGAATCCTCATTTTTTCAGGTTCGCTGTATGTCCTTTCACTGACCGGAATCACTTGGCTTGGCGCCATTACGCCTTTGGGCGGAGTTGCGTTTATTGTGGGTTGGTTGTTTTTGTTTTGGGCAGGAAAAAAACAAGGAATCTGATTTCAATGGAAATTAAAAAAACCATCCTCCCGTTATTCATCGCATTGTTCTTCCTCTCCCCTCTTTGGGGACAAGAAGCTGATTTCAGGGCTAAATACGCTGGCTTGGATAGTCTTCTCAATGAGAAATCATTTTTTGGAAATCACCTGACAGGATTCATTCTTTTTGAACCGGACAGCCAAAGGGTCATTTTTGAAAAAAACAGCCATATGAATTTCATCCCGGCTTCCACCACGAAACTCCTGACTTTCTATGGAAGTATCATGCTGCTGAATGACAGCCTACCTGCATTCCGCTATGTAGAAAACGGAAAGAAAATTACAATTTGGGGAACAGGCTATCCGGGATGGAAATACAGTAAACTCCCACAACCTGATATCGATGAATTTCTTACAAAATTTGATACCATCAATTTCTCTGACAAAAACTGGAAAGACGAAGCTTTTGGCTACGGTTGGCAATGGGACGATTATTATTATTCCTATTCTGTCGAGAAATCCCCATTTCCCATCTATGGAAATTTTGTCACTTTCTTGAATCAAAAAAGGGTCCCCAAGGCCAATATCCCCTCTTTTGGGAAAGTCTCCATCAACCCGGATAAAACAAACAAAGGCGTAGAAAGGCAATTGCATGAGAATGCCTTTTATTTCAATCCCGACACTTATACAGAAACCAAGTCTGAAATCCCTTTTATCACTTCGGCTGAGACATTTGCATTTTTAGCTGGGGAAGGACTGAAAAAAAGCATCACTGTTGCGGGTGAAAGTCTCCCAATGGATCATCAGGTGTTTTATGGAGCAGCCCTTGAACCGCTTTGGATAGAAATGCTTCAGGAAAGTGACAATTTCATTGCCGAGCAGCTGCTCTTGATGATGTCTGACAAACAGTTTTTGGACCTTAATTCGGAAAGAATTATTGAATATATTCAGAAAACTTATTTGTCGGATCTTGCTGACAGACCAAAATGGGTGGATGGTTCGGGTCTTTCCCGGCATAACCTGATTACGCCGCGTTCGATGGTTTCCCTTTTGGTCAAAATAGAAAAAGAGATGTCGAGAAATCAGGTCATGCAACTCCTCCCTCAGGGTGGTATCAGCGGCACATTGAAAAACAATTACAAAGCACGAACTCCTTACATCTTTGCAAAGACAGGTACCGTGGCCAACAACCATGCCCTTGTGGGCTATATCAAAGTTGACTCAGGAAAGGTGTATGCATTTGCCTTTATGAATAACAACTACCTCAACAAAGCCCCGGAAGTACGGAGAGAGATGGAAAAGGTCATGTTGTATATCAAGGAGAAATTCTAAACTCTTACATCCAATTTCGTTTTCTAGATATTTCTCATTTTGGAAAAAAAGTTACTTATCAATAGCTTAGAATAAAGAGATTTAATCTCAAACAAAATAACCTCAATTCAATGAACAAACGCCACTTTATAAAATCAGCCCTCCTTGGTGTCGGTACTTTACCTCTTGTTTCTTTCCTTCCCAAATCTGAGGACCCGAAAAAAAGTCTTCATCCAATGCCATTTGGTAAAGGTGATTTGGTCGGTTTGATCAGTCCTTCTGCCGCTACCTCAGAGCGTATTCAGTTTGAATTTGCAAAAGAGTCTTTGGAAGCTTTAGGCCTTCAGGTTAAACTTGGGGAAAACCTCAAAAACCGGAGAGGCCACCTTGCAGGTTCAGATCAGGAGCGCGCGGATGACCTCAACGGAATGTTTGCCAATCCGGAAGTCAAAGCCATCATCTGCATTCGGGGAGGTTCGGGCGCTGCGAGAATCCTGGACCTGATCGATTATGAAGTGATCAAAAAGAACCCAAAACCTATAATGGGTTACTCTGATATCACGGCCTTGCATTGTGCCATCCATTCACAGACAGGTTTGATCACTTTCCATGGACCTAACGGTACCGGAAGCTGGAACAATTTTAATGTCACCCAATTCGATCAAATATTTTTTGAAAAAACACTGCCTGTTTTTCAAAATGAACAAATAAAAGGTGACGACTTAATCGTGAAGCAAAACAGAATCCAAACCCTAATGGGAGGTAAAGCTTCGGGAAAGATCATGGGTGGAAACCTCACCGTGTTGAGTTCCTTGTCCGGGACACCTTATTATCCTGATTTCAAAGATGCTATCCTTTTTGTTGAAGATATCGGAGAAGATCCATATAAGATCGACAGGATGTTTAGCACATTAAAACTCAACGGGACATTGTCCAAGATCAAAGGATTCATTTTTGGGCAATGTACGGATTGCAATCCCGGAGGAGGATATGGTTCGCTGACTTTGGATGATATTTTGGATGACTATATCCTTCCTTTGAATATTCCATCCTACCGAGGTGCGATGATCGGGCATGTTGCGAAGCAGTTTATTGTTCCCTGCGGCGCAAATGTTGAAATGGATGCTGATGCTGGGACATTTACCTTGACTGAAGGTATTTTTAAATCTAAATAATCTTTACATGAAACCATTCGCACTCATTATTTTAATGATTTCAGGCCTTTATCTAGGCTGCATAGAAAAAGAAAAAACAGATATAATGGAAGAAAAAACATACACCTATCTGGCTTTGGGGGATTCCTATACAATAGGTGAGGGAGTCGAAGAATCAGGAAGATACCCAAACCAAGCTGTAGAAATCCTGAAATCAAAAGGTCTGATTTTTGATAAACCAACCATCATAGCAAAAACCGGGTGGACGACAGACGAATTGGACCAAGGTATTGAGGCAGGAGGGATCCAAGGAAAAACCTATGATTTGGTCACGCTTTTGATCGGAGTCAACAACCAATACAGGGGGCGACCTGTCTCTGATTACGAGACTGAATTCAGGAAAATGCTGACCAAAGCCATTCGATTTGCCAAAGGAAACCCAAAGCATGTCGTGGTTATTTCCATTCCCGATTGGGGAGTTACTCCTTTTGCAACTGACAGGGGTACAGACAGGGAAAAAGTAGCCAAGGAAATTGATGCTTACAATATGGCCAAAGAACGAATTTCCAAAGAATTGGGCGTGTATTACATCAATATCACGGAAGAATATAGAAAAATAGGCGCTTTGCCCGAAATGGTCGTCGAAGACAAGCTCCATCCAAGTGAATTGGTTTACAAATCTTGGGCAGAGAAACTGGCAAAAGTGATTCTCACTGATATGACCTTCTAAGGAAAATCGCATTTAGGACTTTTTAACTTTCTGAAGGGTAAAATCTTCAATTAAAAGAGTGGTAACCTTCGTCTTGGATCAAGAACAAACCAAATAGCATAAAAATGAAACGTCTTCTGATCTTCTCTTTTGGAATATTTCTCATTACAATATATTCCTGCAAATCCACTAAATTATCTGAAAACCAAAATACAGAAGAAAAAGTATTTTGGATAAACAGCACAAAACTTCCTTGTCAGGGAGTTGGCCCGATGACTTGCCTTCAGATACAGGAAAGTCCGGAAATTGAAGATGGAAAATGGAATAATTTCTACAGCAATATTGAAGGTTTTGAGTACAAGCCAGGTAACATATACCGCATCAAAGTTAGGGTAGAGCAACTCCCTCCCCCCATTCCAGCAGATGCATCAAGTCTCAGGTACACTTTGATAGAGGTAATTTCTGAGAAACCAGACCTTACTTTAAGCATTACTGGTATCTGGAAAGTGGAAAGTCTTGGCGAAATCCAAAACCCAAAGGGAATGGGGAAAGCGTTGACCATAGAGTTAAATGCCGCGGAAAGAGGTGTTTTAGGATTTTCAGGCTGCAATACCATAAGAGGCTTTATTTCCAAATTGACAGAGACAGAGATTGAATTTGGAAACCTGTTGAGTACCATGATGGCATGTTCCCAAACAGAAATGATTTTGGAAAGGGGGGTGACTCAGGCACTGGAAAAGGTCAAAAAATACAAGATTGAAAACAACAGGCTTTATTTAAACACAAGTGACGGCACTCGTTTGATGATATTACGAAAAGCGGATTAAAAAATCATAAAAAAAGCCGATAGCATTCTTTGCTATCGGCTTTACATTTGATATTTAAAATCACTTAGGTTTTAGGAAGCACATTTACTTTCAAAGATACCTTTTCGATAGGTTCTGAAGCATTGGAATAGATCCTGATAATAGGATTTTGTGTTCCCATTTTTCCTGCAGAGTTATAGACTACTTTCAGCTCTCCCGTTGCTCCGGGAGCAATGGCATCCTTAGGCCAGTTTGGAGCGGTACAACCACATGTAACTGCCACATTTTGGATTTTGAGAGGTGAATCCCCCGTGTTCTTAAAAGTAAAGACATGCTCCACTTTGTCACCTTGGGTAATGCTGCCAAAGTCTTTTTCTTTGACTTGGAACTCGATTACGGGTCCTTTTTGATCTTGCGAGTAAACGGTGAATGTCATCAGGACAGCCACCACGAATAAAAGGGTCTTTTTCATTTTTAATTGTATTTAGTTGTTATACTTCTAAATCATTTACATTAAGGTAAAATTTCGGATGAAAGTTCACCATAAACAGCTCTTTCTTTGCCCTCGTCATTGCTGTATAAAGCCATCGGATATAGTCTTGATTTACCATGTCTTCGGTCAGATAACCCTGATCTACAAATACGGCATCCCACTGTCCACCCTGTGCTTTATGACACGTCAATGCATACGCAAACTTGACCTGTAAGGCCGAAAGATAAGAATCTTTTTTTATCAATTCCATTCTTTCAGTCTTGTTTGCAACATCTGCATAATCTTCCGAAACCTGTCTGTACAATTCCCTGTATTGGTCCGGACTCAAAGCGGGATGTGGGCTATACAAGGTATCAAGGACTACTTTTGCTTCAAAATAAGGTTCATCGGGATAATCGATAAGCCTCAATTCCAAGGTAGCAAATCTCAGACCATACATTTCTTCAAATGACCTGATTTTGACTACCTCAGCAAAATCGCCGTTTGCAAGAAAGTTCACTTTCTCGGATTCTGCCATGTACACGTAATTGTTTTTGACTATCATGAGCATGTCTCCGGCAGCTATTTCATCCTCGTAAAAGTGAATGGTCCTTCTTATATATTGATTGTATTGGACGGCAGATTTATTTGATCTGGTAATGATCGTTGTATTTTCGATCCCGTATTTTTCATAGGCATACCGAAGACCATCTTCCAATCTTTCCCCGGTCATCCTATAAAAATCCCTGAACCCTGAAGTCACCATTTCAACAGAAGGTGTTTCTTTGGTGAGTGTTTGTCTAAGTTGTGTGGCATTATATAGAATCCCCGAAGTCAACTGCTGCCGCATTACCTCCTTCAACTCCACTTCATTTACCTCTAGTCTGAAGTTTCTGACTAAGTAATCTTTATCCAATCCAGGACTTGATGAACTTCCCACAGGGGGCAATTGGGCAATGTCTCCAACCAATATTAAAAGATTGCTTGATTCCTGAAATATAAATTGGATCAAATCCCGCAACAAACTCCGCCCTGAGGTGGAATCATCGGAAAGCATGGAAGCCTCATCGACAATAAACAGCGTATCTTTGAAATAATTTTTCTGAAGCAAAAATCCCTGTCCCAAATCACCCGCCTCCCCTTTAGGCTTATAGATGATTTTGTGGATGGTAAATGCTGCTTTATTGCTGTAGTTTCCCATAACTTTGGCTGCCCTTCCTGTGGGTGCAAGCAAAAGTGATTTGAGTTTGATCCTAGGGAGGGTTTTGACCAAGGCAGAAACAAGGGATGTTTTTCCCGTACCGGCATATCCCCTTAGCAAAAAAGTCTTACTTCCGGCAGACTTTAGGGTTAAAAATCCATCCATATGCATGAAAAAATCCATTTGACCCGATGTAGGCTCAAAAGGAAAATTTCTTTTTAATAAGGCGGAAGGCTTTAAAGTGTCTTGATTATCTTTACCCATCATCAGAGACGAAGCTAAGGC
The DNA here is from genome assembly GCF_024741135.1 of Aquiflexum gelatinilyticum. Taxonomy (GTDB): domain Bacteria; phylum Bacteroidota; class Bacteroidia; order Cytophagales; family Cyclobacteriaceae; genus Cognataquiflexum; species Cognataquiflexum gelatinilyticum. The sequence goes on along the minus strand of NZ_JANSUY010000001.1, from coordinate 789,520 downwards.
TAATATGACAATTTCGGAAAAGGAAGTTCATGAGAAATTTGGGGGCAGGTTGAGGACAAGAGTCAATGGGGTTTTGATACATGATGAAAAAATCCTGATGATCAAACATGACATGGGTAACGGAAAGTACTTTTGGAATGTCCCTGGAGGAGGAATGAAATATGGTAGCTCAAGCAGCGAAAACTTAAAGCGGGAATTTCTTGAAGAAACAGGTATTGAAATATCTGTTGAAAATTTTTTATGCAATTACGAATATTTAAATCCACCACTCCATGCGGTTGAACTTTATTTTGAAGTGAGGCAAACAGGAGGAAAACTGATAATTGGCAAAGATCCGGAGCTGCCAAATGACAAGCAGTTGATCACTGAAATACAGTTTCTCGACATCGATATATTGTCATCCATCAAAAATGAGGAGAAACACCGCCTTTTTTGGGGAATAAAATCCGTGAATGATGCGAGATTATGGAAAGGTTATTTTAATTTTGAAAATAATTCTATAAAATAGCATCTTGATTATACACCATCAACCTAATTAAAAGTTCTAATCAATCCAAAAAATGACACTATCCAGAATTTTATCGATTGTCTTCTTAATTTCCGCTCTTGCCCTTGGGTATTTCCTCTACAAAAGTGTGGACGATGTAATGCAGCAAGAAAAACTGATCATAGCTACCGAAGCTAGGATTATCGAAAAACTTCAGATGCTCAGAGATGCCCAAGTCGCATATTTGGCATCAAACGGCGTATATGCCGGAAACTGGAATGATTTAAAGAAATTTATCGAAGAGGGTAAAATCTGGCTTGTTCAAAGAACCGAAACAACCAAACTTCTTGAATACGGTAAAGAAGAAATTTCGGTTCAATATGACACCCTAGGATCCGTGGAAGTAATTGATTCCTTGTTCAATGAAAGGAAATATCCGAATTTCAATATTGATAACATGCATATTGTGCCGGGTTCAGGCGGAAAGCAGTTCGAGTTTTTTGCTGACAAAGTAGAAAGAACCCAAAGAGAAATCCCTGTATTCGAAATTAGGGATCCTGATCCAATCAACCCCAAAAGAAGACTGAACAACAAAGAAAAAGCACTTCGAGTTGGATCTAGAACTGATTCTTCTACTTCAGGTAACTGGGAGTAATTTTGGCCATCCAGACTGAATATAGTATCCAACAAAAAATTCAATGCGATAAATTTGATGCCCAAGCGGTGTCAAGTTTATCGCTTTTCTTATTTGATGGTTTTTATTTTTATTTTGCCAAAGACCAAAACGGGAAGATTTTAGCCATTCATAGCCAATCTTTCGAGAGTCCAAGGCTTTTGGCTTTCAAACTAAAGGACGAAAAACTACTTAAACTTGACGTTCCAATCAAAGTTTTTAATCACCTTGCCTCATTTTCTTTGGTACCTGGAGTAGTGTTTGAAAGTTCTTTGTCTTCGATTTTTCTTTTTTTTGCCGAAAAACCAAAGGAAAACACCCATGTATTCGAAACCACACTTTCGAGCAATAACCTCCATTTAGTAGGTAGCATTCATAAAGACTTGGCTGATATATTGTCTCAAGACAAATCAGATATCACTTTCCACCACGGTGCTTCCTCCTTCCTTTCCTTTGCAGTAAAAGAAAAATTCAACTTACTTAACCAAGAAATCATGGTTTTGGTACAAAAAGGATTTTTCTACCTAATAGCTTTCACCAATCAAGAACTATCGTTATTCAATAAATTTGAAATTCAAAACAAAGAAGATTTTTTAAAATACTTATTTGGAGTGGTACATCAACTCAATTTCAATAGGGCTTTTTGTCGGATTTCAGTGTTTGGTGATTCTATGCGTTATGGCATTGATGAACTTTGGGGGAATTTATATTTCAAAAATTTTAAAATCTCTACCCCATTTTCAAATATCCAGTACCATGAAGGTGCCGAGATTTTTCAAAAACCTGAGATATTTGAATCCTATTGGGAATTACCCTAAACTAACAACAGATGAAAAAAATTGCCCTGTTTCCAGGTTCATTTGATCCTTTTACCAAAGGCCACCATGATATTGTTTTAAGGAGTCTGAAGCTTTTTGATGAGGTAATCGTTGCTATCGGTTACAATTCTGCCAAAAAAAACAGGTATTTCGAAATTGACATAATGGTGGAAAAAATCAGCAGTCTTTATGTTGGAAATGATAGGGTAAAAGTTTTGGTATATAATGAACTCACCTCATCACTTGCAAAAACCCAAGGAGCAAATTTTTTGGTCAGAGGATTAAGAAATATAATTGATTTTGAATATGAAAATACTATCAGCCAGATGAACCGCAACCTCAATCCTGATTTGGAGACTGTTTTTCTGATCACTTCATCCAAGTATGCTGCTGTGAGTTCTACCATCATCCGTGAAGTCCACCGATACAATGGGGATGTATCAGAATATCTTCCCTATCAATTGTGAATTTTAGGGATAATTTTCAAAAATTGCTTATATAAATACCGCATAGAAGGATAGGAATTGACTAAGGCTGTTTTTGCTTCCTGATGTCCCATCCATCTTATGTCAACGATTCCCTCTTCTTTCTGAGGTTTCATGCCTGAATCATTGGTACTTTCCATAACATACCAATATGTCTTTTTCAAGATACTTTTCCTGTCTTGGGTATAGGTATGCCAAGTATTGATGATTTTGGGTCCAAGTTTGACTTTGATACCACACTCCTCTTCTACTTCTCTGAGAGCGCATTGAGCGGGAGTTTCTCCTTTGTCAAATTTTCCTTTTGGCAAATCCCATTTGCCCAACCTGAAAATGAAAAGTGCCTTATCATCTTTGACCACGATACCTCCTGCAGCCTTAATGACAGTAAACCTGCTTTTGATAAATGATTTCATCGCGGGTTTATCATTACAGACAAGGCTGACAGAATCGAGGTTTTTGAGTTTTCTTGTTCTTAGCAGATAAAGTAATTTGATGATCACATCTTTGGATGGTTCGACTATCAACACATCATCGTGAAATTCTCCTGTACCGGGAATATCAGCGGGGTGGTCATATACTACTTCAAAAGTTCTGTCTTTTGGAAGTTCCTCAGGAGTAAAAAGCTCAAGTGGTTTGTCGTTGATGAAAATTCTCATTTGATGAAAATCCTGTTCCTCGGTTTTGAATGTAAGTTGGCCAAAAATGCATAAAATTTTTAAGCCTGCACAATCCCCGCTTGGAATTTATACCTTAATTTTAGACCATGGAAATATTTGACAAAAAAACAGCCTCAGAAGTGGCTGCAAAGCTTTTGGAAATTGAGGCAATCAGACTTCAGCCAAACAATCCCTTTACATGGGCTTCGGGATGGAAATCTCCGATCTATTGTGACAACAGGTTAGCCTTATCCTATCCAAAAGTCAGGAAATTCATCAAAAACAAGCTCATTGAAGCGATACAGGAATATTTCCCCAATGTGGAAGCCATTGCAGGAGTAGCAACAGCCGGCATACCACAAGGTGCCCTTCTTGCCGACAAAATGGATCTTCCTTTTTTGTATGTAAGATCCAAGGCCAAAGGACACGGAATGGAAAATATGATTGAGGGAAAAGTCACTCCCGGTCAAAAAGTAGTAGTCATCGAAGACCTGGTATCCACCGGCGGAAGCTCTTTGAAGGCTGTGGCAGACTTGAAAGCTGCCGGTTTTGAGGTTTTGGGAATGATGGCGATTTTCACATATGGATTTGATGTAGCCAAGCAAAACTTTGAGGAGGCAGGAGTGAAATTGGTTTGTCTAAGTGATTATTCTTCAATGCTTCCCCAGGCTCTTGCAGATGATTTTATTGATGACTATACATTAGCCTCTCTTGTAGAATGGAGAAAAAATCCGGCTGAATGGCCTAAATAAAAATAGATTTGAGGGGAAGATTTTTAAAACTTCTCCTCTACTCCCAATCCAAACAAGGCAAAGTCATATTTTACAGGATCAACGGGATCAAACTCTCTGAGCTTTTTGGTAAGTTCCAAGGCAGTACCCCAATCCGTCTGCTTTCTGGTAATCAATCCCAATTTTCTTGCTACCCTATCTACATGTAGATCGCAAGGGCAAATCAGCTGATAGGGTTGGATGGTATTCCAAAGTCCAAAATCCACCCTTTTCTCATCTTTTCTCACCATCCATCTTAAAAACATATTCAACCGCTTACAAGCAGAATTTCGATCAGGAGTGGCGACATGCTTTTTGGTTCTGTTTGGAGCAAATGGATGCCGGAAGAAATACTGATGAAAATTCTTCAAAAGAATTGACATGATTTCTACATCTTCATTCCATCCAATGACAAAAGCACTTTCTAATGATTGATGTTCTTTGTAAAACGAAGAGAAAAACTGAATAAAATACAGCGTATCCAGATCATTGAAAGTTCGGTGCTTGAAATTCAAAAAAGGCTTCAGGTCTGATTCAGAATGATGAATCATGAATTGATATGGCGAATGATCCATCATTTCCAATAACTGAAGGCATTTGCTGATGATGGTTTTTCGCTGGCCCCAAGCCAAGGTGGCTGCAAAAAATCCCGCTATTTCAATGTCCTGTTTGCCAGTATATCGGTGTGGGATAGAAATAGGGTCGAGCTCAATAAATCCCAACCTATTGTATTGATCTGTTTTTTGATCCAAAAAAGATTTTAGATCCATCTTAGAGTGCCACTTTGACCTCTCCGCCCTGAATACCATCAAACCATTTAAAAGAAAGATTATTGTTTTCTTTTTCGGATAGATGCCAATCAAAACATTTAATGTTGGTCAGGGAAGTAAGGCTGTCTTCATCAGGATTATAAAGGCAGATATCAAAATCAGGCAATTCCTTGGAATCAGTGCTGTTCCATTTCTCAAGTATAATACCCTCTTCGATGAACCTGACCTTATTCCCAAAATAATGGTCCTGAAGGACTGAGGGCACTCCGTCTATCCTTCTTAACTGAAAGCAAGATGGTCCAAACATGATTTGTTTATACATTTTAGCCTCCAACAAACCATCTGTCTGAGGCAAAACAAGCCAATCAGAGTTCATTAGAATTTCAGTTTTTTTACCTTTTCTAATTCCGGCAAGAATACGCGACAATAAGGAAAAAATGTATGTTATCCCGATAAAGACCAATCCAAATGAAGCCAAAATGGGATATGTCAACACAAATATTGTGTTCCATATGAACCTGAAAAAATGATGGAATATCAGTTGGAATTTGTTCATGCAATATCAATAAGAAACCTCAACCGGAAATCTTGGATTAACCGCTCTAAGTTGGTCATATGCTGCTTTTGACAACTTCACCACTAGCTTGCTGTTGTCGCCTGTATCCGGAAGTTTTCCCACCACCCTTGCAAAAATAGTGATGTCATTTTCCTCGTTCCTTACTCTCATGATGGTACCCACAGGAGCTTCCTTGTGTAAGACAAGGTATTTTTTATGGTTGGCTGTTCCCTCTATGACTTCAGCTAATCCTGTTTCTTTGATGTTTTTATAAGCAGTACTTGCCTCAGAGTTACTTTCCGCTGATTTTGTAGTACTCAATGTGGCATTGGTTTTCTCATTGTTGATGATAACAGGAACGGAGGAAGTGACCACCGGAACGTTTGAATTTGCTTCTCTCCCTACTTTGAGTTTTTGCCCTATCGAAATGCTGTTTGAGCCCAATCCATTCCAAGATTGGATATCTTTTACGTTAGCATTATATTTTTGAGAAATGGAAAAAAGTGTTTCTCCCTGAACCACTGTATGGGTTATCCAATCACCTGGCAAATTTGTATTAATATTCGTCTTTACAGGAGCTGTTGAGTTTGTCGACGCAGGTATAGGCTCTTTTTTTATTTCAGGCTTGGCTTCTGTTATTGTTTTTGCCGGAGCAGGAGTCGTGGTTACAGCAGGAGTTGTTTTTTGCTCCTTGGGTAGTGCAGCAGGTAAAGTTTCCGCCTGCATAGGCGCTGGTTTTGGCTCTACACCTTTGATTACAAGAGATTGTCCCACACTCAGGTCAGCTCCTTGGAGGCTGTTCCAGCTCAAAATATCATTTACAGATACCCCATATTTTTTTGAAATAGAAAACATTGTTTCTCCGGGAATTACTTTATGAAGTGTTGAACCCGAAGGAATTGCTGATTTTGTGATAAAAGGAATTCTGATACGTTGACCTATTTTTATTCCTTCAGAAAGAAGCGGGTTGCTTTCGACAACATCGTTGACTGCTACTTGATACCTTCTTGATATCCCAAAAAGTGTTTCCTTTTCCTCAACCAAGTGGATGATAAATGTCTTATCCCCTACCTTTTCGATCCCTACTGAGTCCCTTGATACTAATTCTTTTGCATTGACCTGAAACCCAAAAGCCAGACAAAATCCTAAAATTGCAATCTTCTTCATGTATGTGTAACCTACTTATTTGCGTACAAAGTTCAGATTTATTTTTTCATTTGCAAGGAAACTTACACTTGCCAAGGACAATCTTTCCCATGGATCATCAACGGTTAAACTTAGGTTTATTATAGGAATAAAGGCAAAAAAAATGAAAATGGAATATCTTTTTCCTTCAATAAAAACTTGTTTAGGAATCCTTCAAAATTCAATTTCCTTGTATATGATCCTTGAATAAAGAAATCCGCCGGTAATTATTTTGGCAACGGAAAAATCAATCCTCCATCCATCAAACCATTACCCCCCTTGTATCAAAAGAATATTTTACCTGAATGATTTGGATTTATTTAATATCTAGAAAACAAAATTTGTCCCTATGAAAAAAAGAATACTAACCCAAATGGGCTTTCTGAGTTTGTTGATACTGCTGATGTTCCCCTTTCAACCGGCGTTGTTTGCCCAGAAGGTGGACATGGATCAGTTCAAATCCATGAAAGCCAGAAGTGTGGGGCCTGCTGCCATGAGCGGTAGGATCACAGCCATAGATGCGGTTGATGAAAATCCTCAAATTATTTATGCCGGTTCAGCGTCAGGTGGGCTTTGGAAATCCACATCCGGTGGAATCACCTGGACTCCGATATTTGATGAAGAAAAAGTACATTCTATTGGCGCAATTTCCATTTATCAAAAAAACCCAAACATCATTTGGGTTGGAACAGGTGAAGGAAATCCAAGAAACTCTCTCAACATGGGTCTTGGTGTTTACCGATCCATGGATGCAGGACAGACTTGGCAGGCTATGGGACTTGAGAAGACCAAAGCTATCCACAGGATCATCGTGCACCCTGATGACCCCAATACAGTATACGTCGGGGCAATAGGTTCTCCATGGGGAGAACAGGAGGACCGTGGCCTGTACAAAACCACCGATGGTGGTAAAACCTGGAAAAAAATCCTTTACATAGATACCAAAACAGGTGTTGGTGAAATGATCATGGATCCGAATAATCCCAACAAGATTTTTGTCAATATGTGGGAACACAGAAGATATCCTTGGTTTTTCAAATCAGGAGGTCCTTCTTCAGGACTTCATGTTACCATCGACGGAGGAGAAACCTGGAAAAAACTGGATGACAAAAATGGTTTGCCAAAAGGTGATCTTGGCAGAATGGGACTGGCCATGTCCAAAGCCAACAGTCAAAAGGTTTATGCTTTGATTGAGTCTTCCAAAAATGCATTATATGTATCTGAGGACGGTGGAAGCAACTTTAAGTTGGTCAATGACAAAGCCGAGATCGGAGACAGGCCTTTTTATTATTTTGAAATCCATGCAGATCCAAAGAATGCTGACCGTATCTATACGCTATATTCAAGAGTAGGAATAAGTGAGGATGGTGGTCGTTCATTTACACAAATGCTATCCTATGAGGGTGTTCATCCAGATCACCACGCTTGGTATATCAATCCGAACGATCCAAAATTGATGATTGATGGAAATGATGGGGGATTGAATATTACCCGTGACGGAGGGAAAACCTGGTATTTTGCTGAAAATATTCCCGTTGGGCAATGGTACCATGTCAATGTAGACAATGAAGTACCTTACAATATTTATGGCGGACTTCAAGACAATGGCAGCTGGGTTGGTCCAGCATATGTTTGGAGAAGAGATGGGATCAGAAACACTTACTGGCAAGAAATCATGTTTGGCGATGGATTCGATGTAGTACCAGATCCTGCTGATTCAAGATACGGATACGCCATGTCCCAAGGAGGAAATGTAGGACGATATGACAAAGAAACAGGGCATACAAGAACTGTCAGACCGACCCATCCTGACAAGGATGTCTTTTTGAGATTCAACTGGAATGCGGCAATTGCGCAAGATCCCCATAGCAACACCACGGTTTATTATGGAAGTCAGTTTTTGCACAAAAGCAGTAACCGTGGCGAAACCTGGGAGGTTATTTCTCCAGATTTGACTACCAATGATCCTGAAAAACAAAAGCAACAAGAAACAGGCGGTTTAACCTTTGATGTGACTGGCGCAGAAAATCATACCACCATCATTGCCATTGCTCCAAGCCCGGTGGATCCAAATGTGATATGGGTTGGTACAGATGACGGAAATGTACAGGTAACCAAAGACGGTGGAAAAACCTGGACCAATACAGCAGCCAAGCTTACCGGACTTCCAAAAGCAAGCTGGATTCCTCAAATCCAAGCCTCCAAATACGATGCAGGCGAAGCTTGGATCATTGCGAATAACTACAGGAACAATGATTTCTCCGCATATGCCTATAGAACCAAAAACTATGGTACGTCTTATGAAAGGATTGCTGATGACAGCAAAGTCTGGGGTTATACATTATCCATTGTTCAAGACCCTGTTGAACCAAATCTGGTTTTCTTGGGAACAGAATATGGTCTTTATGTGAGTTTTGACAATGCCAAAACATGGAACCAATGGCGACATGGTTATCCAAATGCTGTTTCTACCTATGATATGGTCATTCAGGAAAGAGAAGCAGACTTGGTGATCGGAACCTTTGGAAGGTCAATTTATGTCCTTGATGATATCAGACCTTTAAGGGAATTTGCGAAAAATATGGGAAAAACCCCTACAAATAAGCTTACCGCTATCTCCTCACCTGATGCCTACCAAGCAGAAATCCATCAACCTCATGGTGAAAGATTTCCTGCTGATGGTAAATATGCAGCTGAAAACAGGGATTTTGGCGGAAGGTTGAGTTTTATTCTCAATGATCCCGGCAAAGAAAAACTTGATTCAGTAGTAGTATCTATTTTCAATGAACAAGGTGAACAGATCCGAACAATCAAGCGACTTCCAAATCAAGGAGTAAATAGGGTTTCTTGGAATCTTGACAGAAAGTCCTCAGTTGAAACACCTTCATTTGGTGGCGGTGGCGGAGGCCAAGGTGGTAGGTCCCGTGGATTCTATGAAGCCAGTGCCGGCGATGCATTACCCGGCAAATATAAAATAGTATTCAAATATGGAGAAGACACGGCCGAAACTTCTATCATGGTGTATTCAGACCCTAGAATCCAACCAAACTTGGCGGACCTGAAAGCAAGAGAGGAATTTATCAAACAGACCGAGGCCCTTACTGGAGAGGTCATGAAAGCAACCAGACAATTGGATGATGCCAAAAAAACTATAGACAAGCTATTGGCTTATGCCAAAGATGTGGATAATGAGGAAGTGAAAGCTTTGGTCAAATTAGCCAATGAAACGAAAAAGAAAGTGGATTCTACAAGGGAAGAATTCTACGGACCAACAAGAGAAGGCCAGGGAATTGTGCGAAACCTTTATCCAAGCACCATGACTAGGCTGTATGCCCCAAGGAGTTATGCCAATTCTTCAAACTCTGCTCCTGGACCAACTGAAATGAGGTTATTGCAACAGGCTAAAGAAAGTGCAGAGTCCGCAATGAAAGTCTGGACTGATTTCTTCGAAAATGACTGGAAGCAATTTGAGGAAAAAGCAAAAGCCACTCAGATTGATATCTTCAAGGAAATCGAAAAAGTTGAGATAAAGTAAAAGCAACTTATCCTTAAAACGAAAAACACCCGGCCAAATGGCCGGGTGTTTTTCGTTTATAGTCAAATGGGAAAATCATTTGCCATAATGGTCCTGATAATATTTTTGGTAATTCCCCGAGGTCACATTATCAAGCCAAGTTTCATTCTCCAAATACCATTCTATGGTTTTACTGATTCCTTCCTCAAACTGAAGACTTGGCTCCCATCCTAGTTCTTTCTGAATTTTGGAAGCATCTATGGCATACCTCAGGTCATGTCCTGCCCGGTCTTTGACATAAGTGATGAGTTTTTCGGAGGTTCCTTTTTCCCTTCCGAGTTTTCCATCCATCTTTTGACAGAGAAGCTTCACAATGTCAATATTCATCCACTCATTAAAGCCGCCGATATTGTAAGTTTCTCCACTCTTACCATTGTGAAATACCATGTCAATGGCTCTGGCGTGGTCGACGACATATAGCCAATCTCTGATATTTTCACCCTTTCCATACACCGGGAGAGGTCGGTTATTTTTTATATTGTTGATACAAAGCGGTATCAACTTTTCGGGAAATTGGTTTGGCCCGTAATTATTGGAACAGTTGGTAATGACTGTTTTTAATTTGTAAGTATTGCTGTAAGCCCTTACAAAATGATCCGAGGCTGCTTTTGAAGCTGAATAAGGAGATTGAGGATCGTAAGGTGTAGTTTCAGTAAAGAATCCGCCATGATCCAAGGACCCATAAACCTCATCTGTAGAGACATGGTAGAAAAGGTGGTTTTCCAGATTTTTCCAATATGACTTGGCGACATTCAGTAGATTTACGGTGCCGATGATATTTGTTTTGACAAATGCCAAAGGATCGGTAATAGACCTGTCCACATGGGACTCTGCTGCCAAATGGATCACGTCTGTGATTTGATGTTTTTCAAAAACCGAAGTCAAGGCCTCCACATCCAAAATATTCACTTTCTCAAAAGTGTAATTTTTAGAATTTTCAATCTCGCTAAGATTTTCAAGATTGCCGGCATAAGTCAGACAATCGAGGTTGATGATATGATACTCAGGGTATTTTTGGACAAAAAGCTGCACAACATGACAGCCAATAAATCCTGCGCCTCCAGTGATGAGGATGTTCTTTTTCATACTTGCGAATTGAAAAGTTGGAAAATTGGAGTAGAGACAATTCCTTTCTCCAAAGCTTATTGATTAACAGCGAATTACTTGAACAGGTTTATTTCCCGTAGGATTTTTTATACCAAGCTACAAATTTTGCAACGCCATCTTCTACCGAGGTCTGTGGCTGATATCCGGTATCACGTTTAAGATCGGTGACATCAGCATAAGTAGAAGGCACATCTCCCGGCTGCAAAGGAAGCATGTTTTTGATGGCTTCTTTTCCCATGGCTTTTTCAAGGGCACCGATATAATCCATCAATTCCACAGGTTGGGAATTGCCAATATTATATACTTTAAAAGGGGCATAAGATGATCCCGGATCAGGATCTTGGCCTGTCCATTCCGGATTTGGCTTGGCAGGTCTATCAGCTACCCTGATAATTCCTTCTACTATATCATCAATATAGGTGAAATCCCTTTTCATTTTTCCATGGTTAAAGACCTGAATCGGTTGTCCTTTTTCTATGGCTTGTATAAACAAAAACAAAGCCATATCCGGTCTTCCCCAAGGTCCATAAACCGTAAAGAACCTCAGTCCTGTAGTCGGAATATTGAACAAATGGCTATAGGTATGCGCCATCAATTCGTTTGATTTTTTGGTAGCGGCATACAAACTTACAGGATGGTCAATGTTGTCAGAAGTTGAAAAAGGCATCTTGGTATTGGCCCCATATACCGAACTGGAAGAAGCATAGACCAAATGTTTGACAGGATATGCCCTGCAAGCTTCAAGTATGTTCAAAAATGATTGAATGTTGGCAGTGATATAGGCATCAGGATTGGTCAGTGAATATCTTACTCCAGCTTGTGCAGCAAGATTGATGACTACATCAATTTTTTCCTTTTCAAAAATATCCATCAAAACAGCCTTATCTGCAAGGTCCATTTTATAAAATGAATATTCAGGATATTTAGAAGAGACTGCTTTCTTGTTATCAGAAACATTTCCCCTGTCGATTCCACATTCGGCAAGCCTTTGATACTTCAGGTTGACATCATAATAATCATTGATATTATCAACCCCTACTACAGACTCTCCCCTATTAAGAAGATACAACGCGACATGGAAGCCGATAAAACCTGCAGTACCTGTAACAAGATATTTCATTTCCTTTTGCTTAATTTAATTGCTAAAAAACGAATAAAATTTAAATTAATTTACCTAAGTCCTCTTTATTTCTAAGGATTTTTACTTTTAACAAATTTAATTTCCTTCGATTAAGTGCAAAGAATATTGATATTCCTTCAAAATCAACTGATGCATTTTCTTCCTCTGATACTTTTCCTCCACTTCAGCGTACAAATTATCTGCCAATTGCTGCATAAAATCACGCTTGACATAGGCAAATTCCAAAGCGTCTTTTAAAACCTCTTTGTTTTTAACAGGAAATACCAATCCTGTTTTTTTGTTGGTCACGATGTCGGTATTTCCGATGATGTCCGAACAAATAATCGGAACCTGCATGGCACCGGCTTCCAAAAGCACATTGGGAAATCCTTCTCTGTGCGACGGGTGAACCAAAACATCAGCCAATGCAAGGTAATGCGCGACATGATCTGTCCATTCGATTTGGACAATTCTTGGATGGTCTTTGATCTTTCGGACTATTTCCTCATCTATTGGATTTAGATCCTGTTCAAAAGAACCGAGTAATACAAGCTTAGACCTTTCGGAGATTTTTGATTCCAAAAACGCAGTGACGAGTTCCTCTATTCCTTTGTCCTTCACCAGCCTTCCAACGGCAAGGATGATATATTCATTGTCTCCGGGCATGATTCTCATGGTAGCTGCTACGAGGTGGTTTTCTTTCAAGACCCCACGGTTAAATTTCTCCAAATCAATGCCATTAGAGGAACCAAATCCAATTACCTTCAATTTTTCCTGTCCGACCAATTCTTCTTCGACAATGAATTTTTTCAAAGAAGGGGAATTAGGCCACACTTGGGTTGCCCATGAATAGGTAAGCTTTTCGATATTGACAAGAAGGCTCTTTTTCTGCTTTTCGGCCACCATATACGGCAAGCCGGCTACAGTATGAATCCTTGTTTTGACCCCTGCCATTTTAGCTGCCAACATTCCCAACAACCCAGCTTTTGGAGTATGGGTATGGACAATATCAGGCTTTTCTTTTTTGATCAGATTGTAGAGCTGCCACAAGCAGACGAGGTCATGAAACGGAGTGATTTTTCGTGTAAAAGGAATCACAACATGCTGGCATCCTTCCTTTTTGACTACCTCATTTATTTCTTTGCCATCAGCACTGACCATCAATACCTCCCATCCGGCATCCTTCATGAACTTCATTTGTCCTGAAAGTAAAAGCTTTAATGAAATAGGTACTGTGGTGATTCGGATGATTTTTGACATTCAGTTTTTTGCGTTTAAAATGCCAAATATAACTTTTTATTGCTTTGGGACAGGAAAAAATCTCAAAAAAGTCAAAAGGATTGTTTCAAAATCAAAGTGTTTATTCTTTGACTTTCATTACCACCAACACATATTTTTCCTCCTTCAGTTTTTCTTTATTGTTCCTAAAAAAATCATGAATATCGCCTTTTTTTACTGTGACTTTCTTATCATTGAAGGTTTCGACGTAATCGTTATATAACTGCTTAGAATCCAGGGCATAAACGATCTCATTTTCTGAATAAGCCCAAGACCACATTTTAAGCTTCATTCCATCAAAATCATTTTCAAGTTCATTGACATGATAGATAATTTCAAAGTTGTTATCCAAAAACAGGAAATGAGAATTTCTGATGCCTGAAAAAAAGTGTACAAAAATTTTATTCTTGAAGGGAAAGAATGAATTGATAGATTGAACAATTTTATTTTCAATCAAGTAGGTATTTTCCCCATTTGGATCTTTTGTGAATTGAATCCTTCTTTTAGTTTCAAAGTTGTTTTTACCAAAATCAAAATTGAGTTTTTGTTTTAAAAATCCATCTCCATCCATCAACGGTATTTCATAAGTATTCATACTTGTGAGATAAAAGGAATCACGGAAAGGATCATATTGAAATCCTTGAATATTGTTATATCTCAAAAAATCCTCATTTCCTTGTTTTAATGGTACAAAACCATCTACCTCATTCTCTTTGCCCTTCCTTATAATTGTATATTTCTCAGGCCCTTCCCCTTTTTGAAATTGGAAGAGTGAAAAATCCTTCCCTATATAACTTCGATCGGCAATTTCGTCCAATTTTCCTTCCTCAATTAATTCTCCCTCTAAATTGAAAATCAAATACTTTTTCAAATATGTACAATGAATTCTTACCAAATTCCCTTCCAAAAACATGTCATCAATCAACCGGAATTGGCCTGGCCCTTCACCATAATTCCTGATAACATTCTGAAGATTCCCTTTTCTGTCAAAAACAAAAACCGCTGCGGTTTCCCTGCTTTCGACCAAAATCCGATCATTTGCCAATTTCATTTTGAAAAGATTGACAATCGGAAGGCTGTCTGGGTAATCCAAGAGGATATATTCAATGGATTCGAAATGATCTGATATTTTTCCTTTTTGAGCAGCATCCACATCCACTTGTATAATCTTAGCATCCCCTTTGGTTTCTGATTCACAAGAAATCAAGATCGGAATCAGCAGGAAGGTCAATAGGAAAAAAGTGATGGCTTTGTTTTCTTTCATAAAACTAAATTATAAAAATCACCTAAATCCGCAATATAAACTTTCCTGTTTTCTCACTATTTTTTAGTCAGAGGGGAGATTCAAATACCAATTTCTCCATACTGCGACTGCCAACTATCAACTAATTAATCCCCTTCCTCCAATTCAAAAATCAATTCCAATGGCGTCTGAAACACACGCCCTATTTTGAGCGCAAGGACAGTAGACGGAACATACTTTCCCGCTTCAATAGAATTGATCGTCTGCCGGGAGACACCGATCTTATCCGCAAGGTCCTGTTGGGTCATGTCTTTCTTGGCACGTTCTACTTTGACTGTGTTTTTCATATTGCCAAGGTTAAATCAAAGTAAGGGTTTCCTGTTGTCTATACATCACCCATCTGAACCTGATGATAAACACCAACTGAATTGAAAACATATTGAATCCCATGAATTCGAGGTAGCCTACACTGTAAAAAACCAAAGTTCCAAATACTGTAAGCAGTCCATAAACATAAAATGCGATCAACAAACTATCCAGCCTAATCTTCTGAATGTATTCATCCTCTTGTTTTTCTTTGGAAAAGGCAATAAAAAACAAGGACAGGAAAGTTCCGACAATAGATATTTCATTTGTGAAATTTTCGTTTGAGGAATTTAAAATATCTCCCGAACGGAAATTATTCCATGTAAGCCAATTTATTTCGTAATCATAAAATCCATTTAAAACCAATAAAATAGCCAAAGGGAAAAAGAGAATCCATCCTATCATCTGAAATTTATGAGGCAATAATATTTTCGTCAACATGTTCTTAAGGTTTTTAAAGTTCTTTAGATGCTTTCCATTTTTGATATTCAAATGCTGCAAATACATAGCCGTTGAGAAGAAACAAGACCAATGGCGCTGAAAATATTTCTTGTCTAATATCTTCAAAACGAAGGTAATTGACCACCATGATAGCCACCAAGCCGCACATCAACCAAAAAAATCCGGTTTGAAATGCCTGTAACCGAAAGGTCTTGACCATCTCATCCTCTATTTTTTCTTTGGTAAGGTTCAAAAGCGTGAAACCTACCGCCCAACTTCCATAGATAATTTCGGCTGCATTGTCAGGACTCAATCCCACTTGCAACAAAGCCAAGACAATCACGATAACCACCGGCAATGGAAAAAACAGAAACGACAAGGGTCTCCATTTCCTTTCCAACATCGGCACATACAATAAATCATCATTTTTCATATTTGTAAAGATATTTTTACCAAATGTAAAGTTTGTTTTACATATAGTCAAATAAATTTGATAAATTTTTTAAAATTATCCTTTATGCGAATAATTAGACTTAAGGCTTTTTAGTGATCATTTTTATAAATGAATGGAAAACACCAAAAAAATACCCATTCCTATTTACCTTTAGTCTTCAAACCTAAACACCGGAAAAGCCACATGTTGAAAGATATCAGAATCGCAATCATAGGTTGCGGAAATCTCGGAACTTCCATCGCAAATGGCCTGTTGGAACAGGCTGATTTTTTGCCACAAAACCTCCACGTCACAAAAAGAAACCCGGCCAACTTACTTTATCTCCAAGACAAAGGCATCCGCGTTCATTCGGACAATTTGATCGCTGCCAAAGAAGCGGACATCGTTATTCTTGGCGTGAAACCATATAATGTCTCGGCTATTTTAAAAGAAATAAATCCCGTTCTTGATCCCAAGAAACAGATTATCGTGTCTGTCGCGACAGGAATCACTTTGGATGAAATATTTGGAGAAATTGATGCAACAACTGTGGCATTCAGAGCCATGCCCAATATCGCAGCGGATATCCGTGAATCTGTCACCTGCATATGCGGAAGGAATATCACCGAATCGACTGAAGCTCAAGTAAAGGATTTATTCAACAGTGTAGGATTTAGCATCACCATTGACGAAAGTCTAATGGAAGCGGCGACTGTGCTTGGTGCCTGTGGAATTGCTTATGTACTGAGATTTATGAGGGCGATGATTCAGGGAGGAATTCAGATTGGATTTGATGCCAATACCGCTAGCAAAATCGTAAACCAAACGGTAAAGGGAGCGGCAGAATTAATGATCCAAAAAAACATCCATCCCGAAGAAGCCATCGACAAAGTCACTACCCCTAAAGGTTGTACGATCGTCGGGCTGAATGAAATGGAGCACCAGGGTTTTTCAGCAGCAATGGTCAGGGGGGTTTTGGCTTCCTATGAAAAAATTGAAAAGAAATAATACTAAAATTCCCTGCCTCTTATTTTAGAAGCAGGGAATTTGTTTTAAAAGCTGAGCATTCTCCTAGGTTTACTTTTTCAATAATACATCAGCAGGAGGTGCTTTCCTGTTTGCCCTGACATTGGGATGAACGAATGTTTAAAAGAACATCCTCAACTCATAATTATCTTTTGTAACAAAAACATTACTCATGCCATCAGTAATATCATTGATGGTTGACATGTCCTGTTCTTCAAGCCAGTTTTGATCCAGACTTTTGAATATGGTATTTAAGGGTACAAAAGTCATATCATCTTTTTGGATCATCACCGGATTTGTAAATTTTCCTCCTTTGACTGTTGCTTTACCAAGATAGCATTCACTCTTTCCTTGGTGGATGACAGATATGACCACATCATGCTGTCCATCTGTTACAGGGTTGGCGCCTCTTTCGGTGAAGGCAATGTTATAATCTGTATAACAACCCTCTATTCCTTTGGCATGGAAACTGACATCTGTCTGTGCAAATGCATTGTGTAGGGATATTAAAAAGAGAAAAGCTAAGAGTCTGGATTTCATAGAATTTTTTAGGGATAGAGGATTAGAGGATTTAAAAGAATATTTAATAATCAGGCACCTAAATTTGGTAAAAAATTCTAAATTCTTCAGTTTCATCTGCCAAAATTCCCTAATTGCTCAAGAGTTATTCTTCCTTCATAATAAGCTTTCCCGACAATAGCCCCATAAACTCCGATTTTTTGAAGTTCTTCCAAATCCCTTATTCCTGCAACTCCACCACTTGCTATCAGTTTGATACTAGGAATTTCAGCCAAAATATCCAGATACAATTCCACTGAGGGACCCTGTAATAATCCGTCTTTTGCCACGTCAGTGCAGATTACATATTGGATTCCTTTGGCGTGGTAAGATTTGATAAACTCGATCAGGTCCATCGCTGTGGTTTCCTCCCAACCTGAGATTGCTATTTTCCGGTCCTTGGCATCTGCACCCAAAATGATTTTTTCTCCACCAAAGTTTGCCATCCAGGATTCGAACAAAGTAGGATTTTTGACAGCTATGCTTCCACCTGTAACCTGATTTGCACCGGATTCAAATGCCAGATTGATATCAAAATCGGATTGGATACCCCCACCGAAATCCACTTTCAGGGAAGTTCCTTCGGCAATACTTTTCAAGACTTCAAGGTTGACGATTTTCTTCGCCTTTGCACCGTCAAGATCCACCAAATGAAGATGTTCGATTCCGACTCCCTCAAAACGCTTTGCCATCTCCAAAGGACTGTCATGGTACTCTTTTTTTTGGCTGTAATCTCCTTGGGTTAACCGGACGCATTTGCCGCCGATGATGTCTATGGCTGGGATGATTTTCATGGGGAAGTTGGGAAGTGGGAAGTGGGAAGTAAGTTTTCAGTAGCCAGTTTTCAGTCGCAGCGGTGATGTTGTTTTAGTCGAGGAAAGAATAATGGAAATAGTATTTCACAAATTCGGATATATAGGTTTACAGAATTTTCTAATTTTTAAATTTTCAAATTTTTCAATCTTGCAATTTTTCAATCTTGCAATTTTTCAATTTTCAAATCCTCAAGAAATTCTCCAAGATCCTTTCCCCTACTTTACCGCTTTTCTCGGGGTGGGCTTGCATGGCGTAGAAATTATCCTTGTGCATCAATCCCGCAAAATCAAGCACATAGTGGGTTTTGGCAATGGTAAAATCGCTCAATTCGCAGTAATAGCTGTGGACATAATAGACAAAAGATTCGTCATTCAAACCCTCCAACAATGGGGTTTTCAAATCAAAAAGGTTGTTCCAGCCAACATGAGGAACTTTGAAGTCTACGTAGCTTTCGGGGATAAACTTTTTGACTTTAACGGGAAATACTCCCAAACAAGGCGTGTCATTTTCTTCTGAATAATCACAAAGCAACTGCTGTCCAAGACAAACGCCAAAGAATGGTTGGGTAAGGTTTGGAATAAGTTTGTCCAACTGCTTTTCCTTTAGGTAGCGCATGGCAGTACTCGCCTCTCCCTGTCCTGGAAAAATCACTTTGTCAGCTTTGGCTATTTCTTCCAAATTATCGGTAAGAACAGCCTCCGCCCCTAACCGCTCCAAAGCATAAAGGACGGACTGCACATTACCTGCATTGTACTTGATGACTGCTACTTTCATGTTGAGATGTGAGACATAAGATTTGAGATGTGAGACATCCCTAAACTGAGCCTAAATTTTAATTTTATTAGATTTATATTCTTGAGGAAAACACCAAAGAATTTACTCTGCGTTTAAAGTGACAAGGACTGGTTTTTTTCATTGATAGGCGAATTCTTAACTTCCACCGAATCAATTCCTAGTACCTTCCACCTCTTACCATTTTACTTATTTCGTCGTACTTTTCACTTCTTTCCAAAATTCAGAATTCATCATTCTTAATTTTTATTCATTTCTTCTGACACCATTTCCTCTAAGACTTCTTCAATCTCAGGCAATGATTCGAACAACTGCTCATAGCTTTCAATGATAAAGTATTTGTCCTGGAATTTGTCCTTCCAATAAGGGGTGTTCAAAATCTTTTTGACATCATACTCATAGTGGGCGGGTTCATCGGATAGGCTGTATTTGGTTTCTCCTGCGGAACTCAGGATTCCTGCCCCATAGATTTTGATTTGGCCTACTTCGCGGATCAATCCAAACTCAATCGTAAACCAATAGATCCTCGATAGCAATTCGATCGCCCATTTGTTATCGATATGCTTGAGTGCCAATCCGCTGAGATTTTCAAGAAAATCCACATATGGTTGGTTGGTCAACATCGGCATGTGGGCAAAGGCATCATGAAACATGTCAGGCTCTTCGAGGTAATCCAACTGCTCCATTTTTCTCAACCATGTAGAAGAACAAAATCTTTTGTTGTTCATCAGGCCAAAGAAAAGGTCATCGTCAATCAAACCAGGAACCACTTGGATTTGCCAGCCTGTGGTGTTGGCCAGTCTCCTGTTGACGTCTTCAAAATCCGCAATCTTGTCTGCAGTGAAGTTGATTTCTTTGATTCCTTCCAAATAGGCTTCCGAAGCCGCTTTGGGAAGATTGACAATCTGTCTTTCGAAAAGAATCCGCCATACTTCAAAATCCTCCTTTCTGTAAGCAGCATAATCCTGCTCCAACTTTTGTAATCTCGGGTCTGAAAAGACCCAGTCTTTGGGTTTATTCATTATTCTATATTTGGGTTGTATATTCTTTTTGTAAGATAATCCGCAATTCTGAAATCCAATAATTGCCCATAGCTTTCAGTCAATAGTCCATAGGAACCTATTTCGAACTTCAAACAATTCACTATTCAATCTAACTTGATTCCTTTTCAAAATTAACAAAACCTGTAACCTTACCCAAAAGCAGAATGATGGCCAATTAAATTAAAGTGAAGGATTTGCGCATAGCAAAAGTCTTCCTGATCCAATCCGCCAACAAGGCACTTTGTGCAAAATCCAAGGTTTGCTGCCCATCTGAATAGGCTTTTTCAGGAATCTCGTGTGTTTCATAAATGATCCCGTCTGCTCCTGCCATCACACCTGCAAGTGCCATTTGGGGTACATATTCCCTGATCCCAATCCCGTGCGAAGGATCCACTATCACAGGTAAATGAGATTTTGCCTTCAAGATCGGAACTGCATTCAGGTCCAATGTATTTCGGCTTGCCCTTTCGTAGGTACGGATTCCTCTTTCGCAGAGAATCAATTTCTCATTTCCTCCCGAAAAAACATACTCCGCAGATTGGAGCAATTCCTCGATGGTACCGGAAATACCTCTTTTGATCATTACGGCTTTGTCCACTTTTCCCAATTCATCCAATAGATTGAAGTTTTGGGTATTTCTCGCCCCTACCTGATACACATCCACATAAGGGTACATTTCCTCGATCTGTGAAACCTGCATGACTTCGGTGACGATTTTGATACAGGCTTCTTTGGCCAAACCAAACCATAATTTCAAACCGTCAATTCCCAATCCCCGAAAGGCATAAGGACTTGATCGTGGTTTGAAGACACCGCCACGCATCATGGTGATGCCGGTGGCCTTGAGGTGGTTGATGATTTTGACAATTTGGTCCTCAGACTCAATAGAACAAGGTCCTGCCATGATCGCCATATCGCCATCTTTGATGAAAATGCCATCGCCAAGGTCAATCGAAGTCGGTTTAACTTTCCACTTTTTGGAGACAAGTTTGTACTCGTCCGAAACGATATGAATGTCTTTGATACCCTCCTGCTGACCGATTTTGCGGATGTCAAAATCATTCTTACCGATCCCGATCAGGTAATCTCCCAATTGGGTTTTGACTTCTGTGATCTTATAGCCGATCTGACTGATCTCGTTGATCAGTTTGTCTTTTTGCAAATCTGTAATTTCTTCTTTTAACTGGACAATCATAATTTCAATGGATTACGGACTGTATGTAAGATTCAATGTCAGATTTTAGGTCCTGACTTTCTTTGATTTTTTTGATAAAAGCACTGCCAATGATGGCTCCGTTTCCATATTTGGAGGCGGTGGTGAAAGTTTCTGATTCGGAAATCCCAAACCCGATCAATCTCGGATTTTTAAGGTTCATGGCCTCCAATCTTTGGAAATAGGCAATCTGTTCTTCTGAAATCCCTGTCCTTGCGCCGGTAATGCTATGCGCAGAAACCATGTAAATGAACCCATTGGAGTGGGTATCAATTTCCCGGATTCTCTTTTCACTTGTTTGCGGAGAAATCAAAAAGGTATTGCGAAGGTCATACCTGTCAAAGATTTCCTTGAATTCATCTAAGTATTGCTGCATGGGCAGATCAGGGAGAATCAGCCCATCTACGCCGATTTCCTGACATTTTTTACAAAAAGCCTCCATCCCGTATTGGATGATCGGGTTCAAATATCCCATCAAGACCACCGGCAAAGAAACAGTTTGTCGCATGTCCTGCAATTGCTCAAAAAGCTTTTTTAGGCTCATGCCATTGTCCAAGGCAATCTGATTGCTGTCCTGAATGGTAGGGCCATCTGCGATCGGATCAGAATAGGGAACTCCAACTTCGATAATGTCAGCACCGGCCGACTCAATGGCTTGCATGATAAGAAGCGTATCCTCGAGTTTTGGAAAACCTGCAGTAAAATATATAGAGAGCACCCGCTCTTTTTTGGTTTGAAATAATTTATCTATCCGATTCATAGTTAAGACGTGAGACGTGAGACAAAAGACATGAGATTGGTTTTTGTTAAAAGTTGGAAATTAAGTGAAAAGGACAAAGGATTGAGAAGAGGGTTTAAAAACTTCTGTCTTCTGTCTTCCGACTTCTGTCTTCTTCGTACTTCACACTTCCTCCTTCATCCTTCCTAATATCCTCCCCATTTGATATACGTATCCAAATCCTTGTCTCCTCTTCCTGATAGATTAATTACAATGATGTCATCTTTGCTGTATTCTATCAGGTTCAAAGCATGGATCGCATGTGCAGTTTCGATCGCGGGAATGATTCCTTCAGTACGGCTGAGTTCGATTCCGGCCTTCATGGCATCCTCATCCTCCACAGCCACAAATTCCGCTCTTCCAATATCGAACAGGTGCGCATGAACTGGTCCGATTCCGGGGTAATCCAATCCTGCTGAAATAGAATGGGGTTCTACCACCTGCCCATCTTCTGTCTGCATCAACAAAGTCTTGCTGCCATGCAGGATTCCTGAAGTTCCCAAAACAGTCGTAGCAGCAGATTTTCCTGATGTCACTCCCAAACCTGCGGCCTCTGCAGCCACCAATCTTACTTGGGGAACATTATAATAATGGAAAAAAGCTCCCGCAGCATTACTACCTCCACCCACGCATGCGATGACCACATCAGGATTTTCGGTTCCCTCTTTTTCTTTGAGCTGCCATTTAATTTCCTCGGATATAACAGATTGGAACCTTGCCACCATTTCAGGGTATGGATGTGGACCGACTACCGAACCGATGATATAATGTGTATCGACAGGATTATTGATCCATTGGCGCATCGCTTCATTGGTAGCATCCTTGAGGGTTTGGCTACCGGAAGTCGCAGGAACAACCTTAGCACCAAGGATTTTCATTCGCTCGACATTGGGCCGCTGTCTTTGGATATCCACTGCACCCATATAGATCGTACAGTCCATCCCCATCAACGCACAGACTGTAGCTGTAGCGACTCCATGTTGTCCGGCACCGGTTTCTGCAATGATGCGCTTCTTTCCAAGTTTTTTGGCCA
This sequence comes from Aquiflexum gelatinilyticum, assembly GCF_024741135.1. Lineage (GTDB taxonomy): Bacteria > Bacteroidota > Bacteroidia > Cytophagales > Cyclobacteriaceae > Cognataquiflexum > Cognataquiflexum gelatinilyticum. The sequence continues at coordinate 766,299 of NZ_JANSUY010000001.1, read as the reverse complement.
TGATAATCTGACCCACTGTATTGTTCACTTTATGTGCACCGGTGTGGCAAAGGTCTTCTCTTTTGAGATAGATTTTGGCGCCATACTTCTCGGAAAGCCTAGAGGCAAAATACAATGGAGTCGGTCTTCCGACAAAGTCTTTGAGCAAGCCTCTGAATTCCTTTTGAAATTCCGGTGTGGCCATAATTTGCTCATAGTTTTCTCTGAGTTCCTCAATATTGGGATGGAGCATCTCCGGGATATACGCCCCGCCGAATTTTCCATAAAAGCCTTTTTCGTCGATTTTGATCATTTTTTGTTCAGATTTTAGACACAAGACACAAGATTCAAGACAATCCAAGCTTGCGATTCATTTTAAAATTTTAATGACTTTTTGAATTCAGAGACCAAGTCGATGTCCTTTAGTCCTGGTTCGATTTCAAATTTGGAGTTGATATCTAAACCCTGCAATTGGGGAACTTTGGACTTCATATCCCCAATGGCATCCAGGTGTCCTAAGGTTAAACCACCGCTGAGCAAAAAGGGTTTGTCGAATGGGTAATCTAGGAGGATTTGCCAGTTAAAGGTTTTGCCGCTGCCACCGTAGGTATGGGTGAAGGTATCGAAGAGGAAATAATCCACATGTGGAAGATAACCCTCCAAATGCTTCCAATCGATATTTTTGTCAATGGAGAATACCTTGAAAACCTCTAAACCGGTTTTTTCCTTGATTTCTCTTACTTCCTCGACACTTTCATTTCCGTGAAGCTGGATTGTAGAAAGCCCAAACTTTTGAATTTTCTCAGCAATATCTGTAAGAGACGCATCAACAAATACGCCTACTTTCCTGATCTTTGTATCTCTGATCCAATCTGCTTGGATATCGTCCACAAACCTTGGGGAAGCCGGGTAGAAAATCAACCCCATCCAATCCGGTTGGACTTGGTCCAACAGATTTCGGACGTTGGCGGATTCTCGCATGCCACAGACTTTTAGCTTCATTTTATTGAGAAATTGCTTGATTTTCTACCAATAATCTTCTGTATTCATGCATAAAATTATATGCAGCCTGCTCAGGACGCGCGGATTTCATAAAATTTTCCCCGATAAGAAATCCATCAAATCCTGCATTTTTCAGTGATATCAAGGTCTCGGGCCGGGAAATGCCCGATTCTGAGATTTTGATAAATTCTGCGGGAATCCTATCCACAAGACCAAAGGATGTTTCCAAAGAAACTTCGAAAGTCTTCAGGCTTCGGTTGTTGACTCCGATCAGATCCAAATGCTCGTTGATTGAAGCATCCAATTCCTCAATATCATGAACTTCCATCAACACTTCCAATCCCAAAGAATGCGCAAAAACCGCCAATTCCTTAAGCCTTTTTGACTCCAATGCCGCTGCAATCAACAAGATGCAATCTGCTCCAATTGACTTGGCTTCGATGATTTGGTATTCATCGATGATAAAATCCTTCCGAAGGATGGGACAGAAATTGAATTTCCTGGCTGTGGTCAAATCCTCATTTTTTCCGCCAAAAAACTCTTTGTCGGTCAAAATTGACAATGCAGAAGCACCTGCCTGCATATAACCAATACTGACTGTCTCCACCGAGGCATTGGTATTGATGGCTCCTTTGGAAGGGGATTTCCTTTTGAATTCTGCGATGATGCCTGTTTTGTCTTCGTGCTTGATATACTTTTTCATCGACACGACATTGCTGTCAAAGTAGACACTTTGTTCAAGCAACTTTACAGGTACCAAACTGCTTTTTTCAGCAACTTCTAATTTTTTGTGGGCAATTATTTTATCTAAAATATTCATCATGATCAGTTTGAAAATGAAACAGTTGTTTTTGGATTGACCAAGGCATTGAAAACTTTCAGCGCACTACCTCCATAAAGGGAATCCTTTGCTTTTTCCAAAGCAGATTCAAATCCCAATTCAGGATCTGCCGTTACCAGCGCCGCAGCGGCATTGGCCAGGACAACAGAATTTTGTGGAACTGTACCTTTTCCTTTCAATATATTGTCAAATATTCTGGCGGACTCTTCGACGGTTTCTCCCCCCAAGATGGAATCTGGAGAGATTTTGGGCAAACCAATGCTCTCCGGACTGAGGAGTTTTTCTCCCGAATTGGAAATCATTTTGAAATCCCCAGTGAGGGAAATCTCATCATAGCCGTCCAAGGCATGCAAAATACTGAAGTTGCCATCGTGCTCCTGATAGAGGTAGGCATAGAGTCTCGCCAACTCAAGACTGAAAACCCCTACCAATTGTTTTTTAGGGAAACTTGGATTGACCATCGGACCCAACATATTGAAAAATGTTTTTACCCCCAATTCTTTTCTGATTGAACCGACATTTTTCATGGCAGGGTGGAAAAGCGGCGCATGCAAAAAACAGATTCCTGCTTCATCAAGGCTCTTTCTGATCTTGCCGATGTCATTGGTAAACTCATATCCAAAGTGCGCCAAAAGGTTTGAAGAACCACAGATCGAAGACACTCCGGTGTTTCCATGTTTGGCTACATTTTGTCCTGCACCTGCTACGATAAAGGAGGCAAGGGTAGAGATATTGAAAGTATCCTTTCCGTCACCGCCTGTGCCGCAAAGGTCCATGGCATCGTATTCGGATATCTCCACCGGAATGCACAACTCCAACATCGCTTCTCTAAATCCTCCCAATTCCTCTACAGTAATGCTTCTCATCAGGTACACTGTCAGAAAAGCCGCGATCTGACTGGAGTTGTATGAACCTGATGTGATTTTTTTCAAAACTTCCTTTGCCTGGTCTTTCGAAAGGCTCCGGTGTTCTATCAGGTGGTTGAGTATGTCTTTCATGGATGTTGGTTAATGGTTTATAGGTTATTTGGTTAATTGGTGAAGCGGTTTTAGTTGTTGTATTGGTTGTAGTTGTTGTAGTTGTTGTAATGGTTGTAGTTGTTGTCAGGTTAATGGTTATTGGTTAATGGTTATCTGGCTGGGTCTAATTTTTGGACACTTCGTACTTGGTACTTGGTACTTCCTACTTCCCGACTTCCAAACTTCCAAACTTCCATCCTTCCCACCTCCCTCAGCTTTCCAGCCAATTTTTCATCATGGCTACGCCATGTTCTGTCAACACAGATTCAGGATGGAACTGGAGACCGCGGACTTTAAATTCTTTGTGTCTAACACCCATAATTTGACCATCGGGTGTTCTGGCGGTGACTTCCAAATCAGGGGAGAGTGTCTGTTCATTGATCACCCAAGAATGATATCGGCCTATTTTGAATTTTTCGGGAAGCCCTTTGAAAATCAGATCATCTGTGACTTTCACTTCAGAAGCAAGTCCGTGAACCACCTCCGAAAGGTTGATCAAAGTCCCTCCAAATGCCTCTCCGATCGCTTGATGTCCAAGACAGATTCCGAGGATATCCTTGGTAGCGGAATATGTTCTCAGCAATTCCGGCATTATCCCCGCTTCAGCAGGAACTCCCGGGCCGGGTGAAAGGAGTATTTTATCATAATTGGAGACTTCTTCAAGACTGATTTTATCATTCCGGAAAATATCCATCTGTGGACCATAGCCCAAAGCTCTGATGATGTACACCAGGTTATATGTAAATGAATCGTAATTATCGAGGACGAGGATTTTCATTTTTTTGATTGGAAAATTGAAAGATTGAAAAATTAGAAAATTTAAATTCCGTTTATTCTAAGCTTTCCTTGGTTAAATTTCAACTTTTTGGATTTTGATCTTTTACTTGTTTTGGATCTTTGTTCTTTTCAAAATCGCTCAGGTATTTGATAAACCCCTTAATCTCTTTGGACAATTCTACTAATTGAGGATAGAGTTTGTCATAGTCTTCTTTTGTTATCCTTTTTGTGAGCATCAGGACATAAGCTTCACTTCTCACCTCTCCTGCTGAACCTTTGGCATAAGTCAAATATTTCATAAAAGCACGGTTACTGTTATATTCAAATCCTTCAGCAATATTGTTTGAAATGGATAGTGCTGCAGCTATAATTTGACTTCTTGACCGATAATCAGAGGCTAAAATTCCTTTATCTGCCAATTCATATACTTGGACAGCGATTTCAACCCCCTTTTTCCAAATCCCCAGATCTTCAAACCTTTCTATTTTACCCATATCTAATGTTTTATTTAAAGATCATTGAATCAGTCTTTAGTATATGAATTTTACAATTTTTCAATTTTGTAATTTTCCAATCTTCCAATTTTTCAATACCCTAGATCCCCTCCGCTGCTTTCAGCGCCACCCTGAGTGCTTCGAGTTTGTTGGCGACTTCCTGAAGTTCAGAAGGAATGGAAGATTTGGCTACGACTCCGGCACCGGCTTGGAACCGCAGTCTGTTGTTTTGGGAGACAAATGACCGGATCAAAATGGCATGGTTGAAGTCACCGTTGAATCCTAGGAATCCGATAGCGCCTCCATAGAATTTTCGGGAAGTATTTTCGAGTTGGTCAATGAGCTCCATCGCTCGGTACTTAGGAGCACCGGACAGTGTGCCTGCAGGGAATGTATCGGCCACCAACTGCAGTGGGTTTGTGCCTTCGGGAAGGATACCGGTCACTTTGGACACCAAATGGATTACGTGGGAATAGTATTGGATTTCTTTAAAAACCTCTACTTCCACTTTTTCGGAGGACCGGCTGAGGTCATTTCTCGCAAGGTCTACCAACATGACATGTTCGGAGTTTTCCTTTGGATCGTCATAAAGTTTCCTTGCCAAGTCTGCGTCAGCCATGTCATTTCCTGTCCGCTTGAAAGTTCCGGCAATAGGATAAATCGTGGCTTTGTTGTTTTTGACCACAATCTGTGCCTCGGGTGAACTCCCAAAAACCTTATAGGATCCATAGTCAAAATAGAAGAGGTAAGGCGAAGGATTGACCGAACGGAGTGCACGGTAGACATTGAACTCATCTCCTTTGAATTGGGTGGAGAAGTTCCTCGAAAGCACAATTTGGAAAACATCGCCACGGAAGCAATGCTCCTGACCCTTTTTGAGGATATCCAAAAATTCCGAATCGGTATAGTTGGAAGACTCCTCTCCTACCAATTTGAAAGAATAAGAAGGAAGGTTTTTATTGTTGAGAAGGGTTTCCAAAAGCGGAAGCTGCACTTCTGTTTCGATTCCCTCCACCTGATGTTCAAAGAGATGCATCTCATTTTTGAAATGGTCGACTACGATCACATTTTGGTACACCGCATAATGTAGCATCGGACTCGAATCCGGAGAGGAATTTTCCAGCTTGATATCTTCAAAATAAGCCAAAGTATCATACTGCATATACCCAAAAAGGCCATTGCTGATGAATTTGTGCTTCCCGTTGTCATCCTGAAATCTCCCCGAGAACTTTCTCAATGCATCAACAAGGTTCAATTCAGGCCCAACAGGATAGGAAATGGACTCGCCAAAAGGAAGTCTTTCTTTTACCAACCCTCCATTAAATGAGAATGAAGCAATCGGATTGAAACAGATATAGGAGAAACTGTCCTCTTGCCCATGGTAATCAGAACTCTCCAACAAAATGGGATTGGCAAACCTGTCCCTAATCTGAAGGTAAATGCTGACTGGCGTGATGGTATCAGCCAAGCGCTTTTTATGATGGGTAATGATTTTGAACTTTTCCATATCAATAGGTTTAAGAAATAAAAAAGGGCTTACTGGAAAAACCAGTAAGCCCTTTCGATATGTTATAGAAACACAAAATTCAGGCAACAACAACTGGTTCTTCTATTTTAGAAGTCCAATGCCACCACCAATATGTGTTTTGAGTTGTTTTCATTTTTTTCAGTGGGACAAAGTTAAAAATGCATTTTGCTTATCAAAAAGATATTGAATAAAATTATGGGTAATTTTGAATAAAAAATTGACGCTATGGGTACGATGCCAAAATATTTCAAAAGGGTGTTTGACGATTACCAGGTTTTGGTCAAGGTCAATCCTGAGGATTGGACTGGGACTGAACTGATTATCCATCCCGACGGGAAAGTGGAAAAAACCGAAATGGAGTTTGATGATGAAATCATGGAAGACCTCGCTGTGGATGAATTTGTAGCCGGCAATGCCTTGGAATTCAACCTTTATCTTGCCAAATCATAACCGGTTTTATTATTACAAAAAAGAAAAACCGGTTTCAATCTTTAAAAATGGCTCTTCTTCACCATCCAACACCACCCCATATCTGGACAGGTCGTCCATCTGAATCCATTCAATATTGGCATCAGGCTGTGACCTGTGTGGATAATCTGCATATCGATCAACCTGCAAATGGAAAAGGGGTTGCAATCCTAGGTTATGCAGGAGACGAAGGAGTCCGTAGAAATCTTGGGAGAACGGGTGCAGCCAAAGGCCCGGAAGCTATCAGGAAAATGATGGGCCCGATGGCCTTTCACCTGCCTGAGGATGTTGGGATTTATGATATGGGGGATATTATCACAGAAGGTGAAGACATGGAATCGAGTCATTCGCTTATCTCCAAAACCGTAACCGAATTACTCCAAAACAACTATTTCCCTGTTTTATTGGGCGGTGGACACGACCTTGCTTTTGCCCATGGTCGCGGGATACTGGAGTATTTGATTCCCAAAAGCGAAAAATTAGGCATCATCAATCTGGACGCCCATTTTGACCTCAGGGAATTGAACAGCGGCAAAGGACATTCGGGGTCACCATTTTTTCAGTTGGCCAATGATTACCAAAGCAACTTCCATTACCTATGCCTTGGTATCCAACAATCATCCAATCCAAAAGTACTTTTTGAAACTGCCTTAAAACACAAAGTCCGATGGTTGGAAATGGAGGAATTCACTTTGGCCAATTGGGAAACCATTGCACAAACTTTGGATGATTTTTGTCTTCAAGTCAATAAAATATACCTCAGTGTAGACCTTGATGGTTTTTCATCAGCATATGCTCCCGGGGTGAGTGCGCCTTCTCCTTTGGGATTTTCACCTGAGTTGGCTTTCAGGATATTCCATTATTTGGCCAAAACAGGTAAGCTGATAAGCATGGACATTGTTGAACTAAATCCGGTTTTTGATAACGACAATATTACCGCAAGACTTTCCTCCAAATGCATTGAAAATATTGTAAGGAAGCTTTTTTGACTTGCATTTTTTGAGCATAATCAGTTGGTTATGTGACTATTATCATGTGATTTTTATTTGGATGATATTAACTTAGCGTCGTTAAAAAAATCCAATTAACCTCTAAATTCTAAAAGCCATGGGATTACTAACTAAGCAAAACGGAAGCGCCTGGCCAAAATTGGTTCAGGATTTCTTTGGGACAGAAAACCCATTTGATTGGGACGAAAAATTCTGGCTTCCTGAAAAAGGCGTGGAAATTCCTTCCACCAATGTGATTGAAAATGACAAAGAGTTCAAACTTGAACTTTCTGCACCGGGCTTTGACAAAAAAGATTTTAAAGTCGAAGTTGTAGACGGAATGCTGAATATCAGCGCCGAAAAAGAAGAGAAGAAAGAGGAGAAGAAAGAAAATTACCGTAAGAAAGAATTCTCGTATTCAAGTATCAGGCGTTCATTCAGCCTTCCCGAGAACGTGATGGACGAAAAAATAGATGCCAAATATGATAATGGCATTTTGAATGTAGTCCTCCCAAAGAAGGTTATTGAAAGTGACAAACCCAAAAAAGCCATTTCGGTAGGTTGAGATTTTTTCCTACGTATGCAAGTCCCCAGTCTATTGAGATTGGGGCTTTTTGTTTTTATTTAATTTCAATCTCCTCCAAAGTTTTAGTGTTTGGAATTCAGCTATAGAATAAATTCCTTTATTTTGAGTAAAATTTGACTCTGGACATTCGTATTTAATGATGAAATGAAAAAAACCACCCACATTTTCTTAATGTTTACTTTTTTTTGTGCTTTCGCAATCCTAAAGTCCAAGGCGCAAACTTTCCGAATATTTGACAAGCCAATAGTTTTTGACCAAGAAAGGGAAAACCTTTCTCTTCAATATCTTAAAAGCAGGCATGGCATTGAGAAAGAAACTGCAACCATTGAACCCACTATGGTCGTGGTGCATTGGACGGCGGTCTATTCATTGGAATCGACTTTTGAGGTATTCAATCCCGTTCATCTCGGAGGCAGACCCGAACTGACTGCCGCGAGCAACCTCAATGTTTCGGCGCATTTTTTGGTTGACAGGGACGGAACTATCTTCAGGTTACTTCCTGACACGACCTTTGCAAGACATACCATTGGACTCAACTATACTGCAATAGGTATCGAAAATATCGGGGGCCCGGATGCGCCACTGACCAAAGCACAGGTCAAAGCAAACGCTGATTTGATAAGGTATCTTAACAAAAAGTATAAACTTACTTATGTGATAGGCCACCACGAATATTATGCATTTCAAGGGACACCAATTTGGAAAGAAACTGACCCTAACTACCTGACCCAAAAACAGGATCCCGGTCCAAAATTCATGAGAAAATTGAGAAAAAGGTTGTCAGACCTGAATTTCAAAAGCAAACCTTAACCAAAGACTAACCCTTACTTTAAATTGAAAAATTCAAGAATATATTATTTCGCATTCCTATTATCTATGGTCATTGGTGTTCAGTCCTGCAAGACAATGACACCAATTACCAACACAAGAACAAGACCTAACCCTCAAGTAACGGATCCTACCAAACCAAACGGAAACAACGAGTATCCTTCCAAAACTGCAACAGTTCCAAATCAACCTCCATTTTATAAACCATTGGAGATCGAATTGGGACCGAGTCCGAGGGAATTCAGAGGAGTTTGGATCGCGACAGTCGCCAATATTGATTGGCCAACATCTTCTACAGACCCGTATTCAAAGCAAAAAGAAGAATTCATCAAACTGCTGGATTATTACAAATCCCTCAATTTTAATGCGGTGATTGTTCAAGTAAGGACATCAGGCGATGCATTTTATCCATCCAAATATTCCCCTTGGTCCAAATACCTGACAGGGAAACAAGGCCAAAAACCAAATACCATGGAAGATCCTCTTTCTTGGATGATATTGGAATCGCACAAACGGGGATTAGAATTCCATGCATGGTTTAATCCTTACCGGGCTACCATGACTATGGAAACCAAAGACCTCAGCCCAAACCATGATTTTGTCAAGCATCCCAATTGGATGATCAAGTATGCCACGAAGTATTATTACAATCCCGGTTTGCCCGAAGTAAGGGCTCATCTGGTAGAAATCATCAAAGAAGTAGTCCAAAATTACAATATTGATGCCATCCACTTTGATGACTATTTTTATCCTTACAAAGTGGAAAAGGAAGTTTTTAATGACGCAGCATCTTTTAAAAAGTATGGAAAACCCGGACAAAAACTCGATGATTGGCGAAGAGAAAATGTCAATCTTTTGGTCAAAGAAGTAAATGAAACCATCAAAGCCGAAAAGCCTTGGGTTCAATTCGGAATCAGTCCTTTTGGCGTATGGAGAAACATCGACAAAGACCCGTCAGGATCCAAAACCAGAGCCGGACAGACCAACTTCGACGATCTTTATGCCGATGTCCTGACATGGATGAAAAACGGATGGATTGACTACCTCATTCCCCAATTGTACTGGAGCATGGATTATAACCTTGCTTCACACAGGGAATTGGTAAACTGGTGGTCCAAAAACCACTACAACACCAAAATTTATATCGGAAACGGCCCCTACAAAATCCGGGACAATGCGGACAAAGCCTGGGAAAACCCAATGGAAATCTCCAATCAGGTGGGACTGTCCAAGATCACTCCAAACATATCCGGCAACGCTTACTTCAGCGCCAAATCGATGTATGTAAAAAATAAAGATGTCGCCGATTTGCTGCACAAAAACCATTACCACTTCGCAGCATTGCCTCCTGATGTACTTCCAAATCCCAATGGCAATCCAACAGGCCAAACTCCCATTCTGATCCCACATGGCGACGGATTTGCTTTTCAGTTTGAGCGGGGTATACAGCCGGATTTTCGGTTTGCATTGATCTACACCGCGCCGACCCTCCCTGATCTCCAAAAACGCAAAGAAAATGTTTCCTCCCAAAGGATATATCTGGATGAAAGCAATAGGATGTTGCTTCCTGTTTTGAATTCCATCAGTCAAAAATACATTGCCATCAGTTTCTTGGATCGATTTGGTAAAGAAACAAAACCAAAGGTTTTCGAAATTCAGGCCAACCCAAAAACCCAAATCCCATGAAAGACATGCTTGTCCGCTTGATGGAACTCCCGGATATTTCTGAGAATGAAGCCATTTTGGCTAAGGAGAATATCGTGTTTCGAAAACCGATACCTCCTGAAAAGTCATTTGTCAGGGAATGGGTGTTTGAAAATTTCGGTATTTACTGGGCAAATGAAGTGGAGTCAGCCTTTAGTCATCTTCCGGTAAACTGTTGGATTGCGCAAAAAGGAAATGAGATTTTGGGTTTTGCATGTTTTGAATCTACTGCAAAGAACTTTTTTGGGCCAACAGGAACTCTGGAAGCTATGAGGGGAAAAGGAATAGGAAAAGTCCTTTTGGTCAAAAGCCTTCAATCCATGAAAGAAATGGGATATGCCTATGCCATCATAGGTGGTGTGGGACCTGCTGATTTTTATAAAAATACTGTTGGGGCAAGTATCATTGAAAGTTCTGAAATCAGCATTTACCAAAACCTCATCAGAAAGAAGCCATGAGCAAAACCCTTAAAAACAATCCATGGTACTGGATTCCGCCACTATACCTAACCGAAGGAATTCCCTATGTATTGATCATTACGGTTTCTGTCATCATGTACAAAAAACTCGGAGTGGACAATTCAGACATCGGACTTTACACCAGTTTCCTTTATCTGCCCTGGGTCATCAAACCCCTTTGGAGTCCATTGGTAGACCTTTATGGAACCAAACGGAAATGGTTTTTGGCCATGCAGCTGGTTTTGTCTTTTGCCTTTCTATGCATAGGCCTCAGCGTACCTACGAGTCAATTTTTTGTACTGACTCTGGCTTTTTTCTGGTTGGCCTCTTTTGCATCTGCGACGAATGACATTGCTTCAGATGGGTTTTATCTCTTGGCTTTGAAGGAAGAACAACAATCGTTCTTCATCGGTCTGAGAAGCACATTCTATCGCGTGGCAATGGTTACAGGGCAAGGATTGTTTGTCATCGTAGCAGGATATCTTGAAGTCAAATACGGAGACAATGCCAAAGCTTGGTCTCTGACAATGGTGATGGTTGCCGCTTTGATGTTCGTATTGACGCTGATCAACCTCTTGACCACTCCCAATATTGAAAAAAGCAGTACTTATGTCAAAGAGGTGCAGTTGACATTTTGGAAAGTCTTCAGCTCTTTTTTTAAGAAAAAAGAAATCTGGGCAGCATTGGCCTTTATCCTCTTTTACCGCTTGGGAGAATCACAACTTGTAAAAATGGCCTCCCCTTTTCTTTTGGACAGTAGACCTGAAGGCGGACTCGGACTCAGCACCACGGATGTAGGTTTGATATATGGGACATTTGGGATTATCGCACTTTCTCTTGGAGGCATCATCGGAGGTGTCGTTATCTCTAAAGATGGCTTGGGAAAATGGATGTTGCCTATGATTTTGGCATTGAACGTGCCCAACTTCTTCTATTACCTTTTGGCTTATTTCCAACCTGAATCCGCCTTTTGGGCTGGATCGGTGGTTGTCGTGGAGCAATTGGGCTATGGGTTTGGATTTGCGGCTTTTATGATGTATTTGATTTATGTTTCCGAAGGTCCTTCCAAAACTTCCCATTATGCCATCGCAACTGGATTTATGGCCATGGGAATGATGCTTCCCGGTATGGCGAGTGGCTTTGTTCAGGAATGGTTGGGTTATGAAGGGTTTTTCCTTTGGGTTGTTGCGGCTGCTTTACCTGGAATTCTGATGATCCGATATGTTAAATTTCCGAAGGAATATGGGAAGAAGAAGGTTGAGGAAATTCAGAATGAAAAATGATGAATTAATTAGAAATTATCTCAAAAATGACTTTAAAAGAAAAAATTGGTCAGCTTTTTTCGCCGGCAGCATTTATCCATGACACGGAGGAGAATTATTTGAAGATCGAGTCGTTGATCAAAAACCAATATATCGGTGGACTGACTTTTTTCCATAGCCGCCACAGTGCTGCAGCCAATTTTGAGAAGAGACAGGAAAAACTGACTTATGAAAATACGCTTGAAAAACTTCGGGCATTGATCGTGCGATATCAATCCATTTCAAAATATCCACTTCTGATCAGTATCGATGCAGAGTTTGGATTGGCCATGCGGATAGAAAAAACGCCTCAATATCCATTTGCCATTACATTGGGAGCACTTTCGCTTGAACATGAGGATTTGGTCTTTGAAACAGGTTACCGCATCGGCAAAGACCTCAAGCAAACAGGTATTCACTTGAATTTTGCCCCTGTTGCGGATATCAACACCAATCCCAAAAATCCTGTGATCGGATACAGGTCATTTGGTCCTGACAAAGAGAAGGTGAGCAGATTTGCCTTGGCTATGTATCAAGGTATGGAGAAAGCCGGAATTGGGGCATGTTACAAGCATTTTCCGGGACATGGAGATACTGACACTGATTCCCATCTTGGACTTCCTGTGATTAATAAAACAAAAGAAGAATTGATTTCCGAAGAACTTTATCCATTTGCCAACGGGATCAAAGCGGGCATCGACATGATCATGGTTGGGCACTTGGCTGCACCGGCGCTTTCAAACGGAAAAACCATTCCCGCATCCATTTCCAAAGAAATCATTACCGACTTATTGAAAGAGGAAATGGGATTTAAAGGAATTGTAGTTTCTGATGCTTTGAATATGAAAAGTGTCTCGGACCTTTTTCCCGAACCTGGGCGATTGGAATGGGAAGCATTTAAGGCAGGAAATGACCTGCTTTGCTTTTCTGAAAATGTGGCAGCAGGAATTGAAATGATCCTCAGGAATGGATCTGAGGAAATGATTGAGGAAAGTTTTCAAAAAGTAAACAAATTCAAAGAAAGGCTTGGCATATTTGGAGATCACCTTCCTAAAGAATCCGGATTTGATTGGTCAGGATATCAGTCATTCAATGAATTGCTTTCATTGAAATATATTACGGAGATTTCCAATAAACCTAAATCAAAAACAAAATTCACAGATTCCAATTTTGCCAAAGTATCTATTTTTCAACCTAAAGAAAATACCTTTTTTAGAGAGTTGGATAAAGAATTAGGTTCAGTCTCATTTGACATTCAATCTAAGTCGGATGGGAATTGGGGAAAATTAAATGGTTTTGACAACATTTTGATTGCTCTTTTTGTGCCTTCCGCCAAACCTATCAACCATTTTGGGATGGAAAAAGAGGTGCTTGACAAACTTCAGGAATTGATAGAAAACAAAAACTGTCAGCTTTACCTTTTCGGTTCTCCACTTTCATTGAATGAAATCGGAAATTCTGAAAAATTCAACAGGATCATCTGTGCTTTCCAAGCTTTCGATACTGCTCAAAAAGCAAGTGCCCTCCACTTCCTTGGAAAAATGGAAGCAAAGGGCAAATTGGATTGAGAAAGTCTAATTTCTTGTCAATAACTTAAATTGGTCCATGACACGGTAAGTGGCTTTGGTCAATTCTGTATTGACTTCAGGTGAAAACAAATCAAAGCTTGCTGCAGTATATCCCTGCCAAATGGTGTTTCCTCTTTTGTTGTCAATTACAAATATGACCAACATCCCGTTATTTTCAGTGAATTTGACCTGATTGTAATTCTCATCTTTTTCCCGGTTTTTCTTTTCTTCCTCCTCTGTGAGTTCAAAGTCGGCACTTCTTCTCTGCACCCAATAATCAAAATTTGGCTGCTCATACCCCCTGTATTTTACCTCGTCCAAGAAAAGTTTATAATTGATCAAAATATCAGGTTTGTCGGCCTGTAATTTAAAGCCCTGAGATCCGAGTCTATTGGTAATTGTCCTTTCAATCGCTAAATGATGGGATGTCGTATCCGGAAACGGATTGTTTACAAAACCAAAAGTTTTGTATTTTTTGAAATTTCCCGCATAATTAAAATCATATTCTGCAAGGTAATCTTTTTGGCTCATGCATGCGGAAAACGCCAATGCAAGGAGGAAGAGCATAAAAACGGATTTTTTCATAACAAACAACCTTTAGGGGAATTGAAATCGTTTAAATATTTATTGGATGGGAATCAATTTTTGATTTATATGAGGTCACATTAAAACTTAATTTGGTCAAGAATGTTTATTAGATATAAAATTGATTATGAAGTGATTATAATTAAATTTATTGAACAGAACAAGTAAATAATTGAATCATTTATTGGTTTTTTTACAATTTTAAAATGTCCGTTAGTTTTTAATCGTTCTAAGTATATGGGAATATTTATTGTTGGAGATGTCCACGGGTGTCTCAATACATTTTTAAACCTTTTGGACCATTGGGATCCAAAATCTGAAACCTTAGTTCAGGTAGGCGATCTAGTAGATAGAGGGGCATTTTCTCCCTCAGTCATTCATCTGGCTTTTGAGTTGTAGATGAATTTTAAAAAAGAAGCTCACTTTTTGAGAGGAAATCACGAGCAGCTGATGATCAACCATATGAAGGGAGAAGATCCGAAGGGTATTTGGCTTTCCAACGGAGGTGGCAAAACACTTAGACAATTTGAAGTAGACCAAATAGATCCGGACAACTACTCCACTTGGTTGACAGATTTGCCTTTACTTTGGGAAAATGATTTTGTCCAGGTAAGTCATGCGGGATTTTCAGGACTTGGGGATCCCTACGACCAATCCAATACAAACGGCCTTTTGTGGAATAGAAATCCCCTGATCAACACGGGGAAGTTACAGGTGATTGGACATACTCCAAGGTGGGATGGTATTCCGAAATACAGTCAAGAATCCAATTCTTGGAACATTGATACAGGAGCTTATGGGGGTATTTGTCTGACAGGTATCAGGCTCGCAGACGACGGGACTTTTATCGAAACAGTTTCGATTCCCACAGAAACAGATGATATCCTCTAATTATCAAAAAACCACTTTCCCATTACTTAACCTAAGAATTTTATCAACGCATTTTGGAATGTCTTCCTCATAGTGGCTGACATAAACCATAGCTAGGGGAAAGATCTTGCTTACAATATCTATGGTCTCCCGGAACCTGACCCTTTGCAAATCGTCCATACCTTGCGAAGCCTCATCCATTACCAATAATTTCGGTCTTTTGATCAATGCCCTTGCAAGCAAAATAAACCTTTGGTTTTCCAATGGAACTCTGTTAAACAAAATGTGGGCGACATTTTCAAGACCAAACAAAACCAACCAATCTATGGCTGATTTTTCCTGTTCCGGAGAAACTTTCTTAAACAATCCCATTGTATCAAAGAGCCCAGAAAGAATAACCTTAAGACAGGTCTGATTGGAAGGAAAAAATCTTGAAAGCTCCGGTGCAACAAATCCGATTTGCTTTTTGATATCCCAAATACTTTCACCGGAACCTCTTTTCTTGTCAAAAAGGTAGATCTCATTACTATATGCTTGTGGATTTTCTGCCAAAATCAAGCTGAGAAGGGTAGATTTTCCTGCACCGTTTTGGCCTTTAAGTGCCCACTTTTCATTGGGCAAAATGGTCCAATCGACACCTTCAAGGATCTGTTTATTACCATACTGAATAGAAACATTCCTTAATTCAACTATTTTCTGAAAGTTTTGATCCTCCTCTTTTACCAAAAGGCTATTTATTGTTCCAGTATCAATTTGATTTTCCGAAAGCCAATTTTGATGACTTGAATTGAGATTTTCAAAATTGCTTACAATGGAAATATTCTTGTCTGATAGAAAACCTACATGGCTAATCGAAGACGGAATTTCATCATGGTGTGTACTCATCAGGACGTGAATTCCCGAGGCAATGATATCGGAAACCATTGACCCAAAATCATCCCTAGTCCCTTTATCCAATCCTGTCAGAGGTTGGTCCATCAGCAAAATTTTTGGATTTTTGATCAGCGCAGAGGCAAAAGACAGACGGCGTGTTTCCCCATTAGACAATTTGATCAGCGATTTGTCTTTGAGATGCTCCAAATTCATGAACCTGATTACTTTTGATAAGCTCCAGGGACCAGGCACTTTTACTTCTATGTTTTTAAGATAATCTTTCACAGTCAGGGCCTCATCCGACTCCATGGAATTGAAGCGTTGCTGATAATAAAAATTCTGAATATTGGACTTATTCTTGAAACTGTATTGCTGAGAAACAGTCGCTATCAAATCCCTAAATGAGTTAACTTCGCCTGCTTCTGACTTTTGCTCTTGGTATTCTTTGGCAAAGGCCCTTTGGATAATACCAGATGTCACCATGGTTTTGCCTAATATCGTATCCAAAAATGCTGTGAGTTCTACACCAGATTGACCCAAAATTGCCCAATGTTGCCCCCTCTCCCATTCAAAGTCCAGGTTTTCAAAAACTACTTTATCAAATTGTCTGACAGTGGCTTTTTGGATGGAAATTAGCGAGGACATGAAGGGGGTTGTGTTGGTTGTAGTGGTTGTAATTGTTGTCAAGTTATCACGTTGTCGAGTTTTTGGGTTTTGCCAAACTGCCTACCGCGACTGTTAACCGTTAATTCTTACTTCTTCAAACTTTATTTTTGCTGTCCATAATGATCGTGACCGGACCGTCATTGACCAAGGCTACTTTCATATCGGCACCGAATTCCCCTGTTTGGATAGGTTTTCCCAAATCCTTTTCAAGGTAACTGATAAACTTCTCGTAAAGCGGAATGGCGATGTCAGGTTTTGCGGCTTTGATATAAGAGGGTCTGTTGCCCTTTTTGGTACTTGCATGGAGTGTGAATTGGCTGATAAGCAAAATATCTCCTAAGGCCTCAAGAATGCTTCTGTTCATCACCTCATTTTCATCAGGGAAAATTCTGAGGTTAACGATTTTTTTACTCAGCCATTCTATATCCTCACTGCCATCCGCCTCTTCTATTCCCAATAAGACCATCAATCCTGTCCCGATTTGGCCTTTGATCTGTCCTTCTATTTTGACTGTGGACTCAGATACCCGTTGAATCACTGCTATCATACCTCAAAAATCCTGCATTTTCTTAGAGGAAATAACCTCAACTTTTACCGGTTTGGTTTGGTTGGCATGATGAATCATTGCCTTCGAAACCTGATTGTCATTGATGGGTCGGAAAGATTTTCCAATCTTTAGCCATACCAAAGGCTTTGTCAATATTTTAGCAACTTCTTCCCCAAACCGGAATTCCTTCCTGTTTCCAACCAATAAGGATGGCTGAAACAGACCTAAATAATCAAAAGGGATGACTTTCAGATCTTCCTCCACTTCTCCTTTCACTTTGTTGTAAAAAACCGAAGATTGGGGATTGGCCCCCATGGCACTCACATACAAAAATTTATTCGCCCCCAAACCATAGGTCCATTTCGCAAATCCTATGACATAATCATGGTCAATTTCGTAGAATTTATCCTTTGATCCGGCAACTTTGATGGTGGTTCCCAAGGAACAGAAAGCATGCATTTCGCAGGATTTTTTATTGATGGCATCTACAATGGGAAAAAACAACCCTCCCAAGTCCTCCTCCCGGAGTTTGGATTCTATGTCCCAACTCTGAATTTTGCTGAAATCGCCTTCCACCTGGACCAACTTGTGATGCTTTAAAGCAAGCTTGCGTCGACCAACCGAAATGAGGTAATCGTAAGAATTATCTTGTAGTAATTGGTGAAGCAGCTGCATGCCGATCAAACCCGATGTACCTGCGAGAAATGCTATTTTTTTCATATCAGGTAAAGTACGCCCAAAAAGATGAAAAGCAAAAGTTCAAGGTCATTAAGGCTTCGTCTTTTCCCAATTCAAAAAATCTTCCACTTCGTGCTTTACCGAATTAAAAACAGCTAAAATCACTGAAAGGTCATCGGTAAAACCCAAAATCGGCATAAAGTCAGGAATAATATCTATTGGGGTGACAAAATACACCAAACCCAAAACAATGAGACCTAGGGTTTTGGATGAAACTTTAAACTTTCCACTTCTGTGGGCCTGGATCATCCTTTTGAAAATCATGATCGGTTCCAAGGCTGTCTGAACTTTAGGGTTTTGGGAAACAGCATTCAATCTTTCGCCGACATTTTTCAGGAGCTTTTGGAGCTTACCGTCTTCCCCCGCAATATCATTTGCTTTCTCCAGGTAAAGCAGTTTGGCTTTACCAAAAAAATCAACTGTCTTTTCCCTGAGTGAAGCCATATTTTTAGAAGAATATTCTTATTTCAGACTTAACGGATTTTAATGCCGATTGGATGGCATCATTCTTTTGGTCAAGGGTAAGCTGAAAGACACGCTTGGCAAGATCAATGCTTCTCGCCTCATCCGGCATATCCTGCATGGCTGTATTGATAATAGTCACGACGCTTTCAGCTGCCCGGCGGACACTTTCCCAAGTCTCATCAGAGAAGTAAACCTGCTGCGATAAGTTATGGTTAAACTCCTCTCTAACCTCATGAAGCAGTTGGCTGTAAAATTCTTTGGCAGAATATTCAGGATTATTCATCCTTCTGACCAGGTTGTTTGGAGTGATTCTTTCCAATAAAAGACATAATCTTTCCCCGGCTTGAAGCCTGATGGGAAGAACCGTATTGGTATTTTGGGTTTTTAAATCCAAGAGCATTTTTTCTCTCTCTTTTTTCATAAAAGACATGATCGTCAGGTACATGCCATAAATAACCAAACCAGCCGGCAATACTATTTTTAATAAATCTGCGAGATACGCCATATAATTACAATAATTTGATTCGAATATCAGAAATTAATAGACGCAATAAAACATTGACAATTGATATTTTTAAAACTTAAATTTGAACTTCCCAATCAAAATTCGGATTAAATAGGAATGTTGATTCCCATACAAATCACTGAAAAAGCTCAAGCTGAGATCAAAGATATCATTGCCAATAAGAACATACCCATAGATTATTCTCTCCGAGTGGGTGTCAAAGGGGGCGGATGCGGCGGCATGTCCTTTCTTTTAGGATTTGATAAGCCTAAGGAAGGAGACCAACAATTTGAGTTGGATGGAATTAGGGTATTGATTGAAAAAAAGCATTACATGTTTTTGATGGGAATGCAGGTTGATTTTTTTGAGGGGGATGAAGCAAGGGGTTTTACTTTTGTCAATCCGGATATCCCCAAAAGACACGATGCGGACAATAAATAACTTTTGTTAAAAAATTCTTATTCCCTTCTTTTTAAACCCATCACTTGGTTTTTTTCATCTCCTTTCAGTTTCAAAGCCCTGATTATCCTTTCAGGTGTAGGTTTGGCTGATGAAAAAAACACCAAAGTCACCGCAAAAGCAATCGTATAACCTGCATTGCCAAACAAAAACAAACCTGCTGCAGCGACCAATCCAGAAACAAATAAAATCCTAAACCTATTAAATGAAGCTTTGGAGTAAGCTTCAAGCTTTTTTTCAAGACCAAAGGAAGATTTTTCGATATTTTTTGAATCTTTTTGAAAAGCAAAATATTGGGCAATCAAAAAAGTAAAAACCAAGCCCAGTCCGAAGTATTCCCAAAAACCCGTTAACTGAGGCACTTCAAAAAAAAAGATGGGATTCTCGGTATTTAAGTAAACAAAACCAAAAAATGGAATCGGAATGGCGATCATTATCAGAACATTCCGCTCCATTTTATCATATATTTTTCTTATTTGGGAATTTTCCAAGAGCCTATTCGATTACAATTTTGATATCAGAACTTGCAGGTTTTGAAGAGCAACAGAGAATGTATCCTGATTCTATTTCGCTCGCACTCAAACCTGCATCTTCAATCATATCCACTTTACCGGAGATCAGTTTTCCCCTACAAGCGGTACAAAGTCCACTTTGGCAGCTATATGGCATGTTGATGTCTTTGTCAAGACCTGCTTCTAATATGGTTTTACCGGCGGGTACTTCAAAAGAATATGATTGGCCTTCTACAACAACTTCAATTTCCCTTGTTAATTCGGGAGATAATTTGCCTTTAGATTTGAGATCTTCTTCCTTTGCCTCCAAGTCTAGGTAGAAACTTTCCTTATGGATAGCTTTTTGATCAACACCAATTTCTTCCAAGGCCAAGAGAGCTGTTTCCATCACGCCATCAGGCCCACAGACAAAATATTTAGTATTTGCCAACTCGGAGAAATTTGATTCAGAAAGGATAGTTTTGACTATTTCTACATTTAAACGTCCCTTTAATCCGGTCCAAAGAGGAGACGGTTGGCTAAGGTTATGGATCAGATTCAATTTCTCTCCATACTTTCCTTTCAACGCATCGAGTTCTTTTTTGAATATAATCTGCTCTTCGGACCTGCTGCAATAAATCAGGGTAACTTTTGAGTCAGGTTCATTGACAAAAACCGATTTGGCGATGCCCATGATCGGGGTTATGCCACTACCACCTGCCACCATTACGAAGTGGTTTTTATTTTTGGAATGAAACTCAGTGGTGAAATTCCCCAAAGGCTTCATAATTTCAATGGTTTTTCCCGGTCTGATTTGGTCATTGAGGTAATTGGATACCAAGCCACCATTGACTCGTTTGACAGTAATTCCCGGATGCGGATCTGTAAACGGAGAGGTACAAAGGCTATATGACCTTCTGACTTCTTTACCCCCCAACTCCAAAATCACTGTGAGGTACTGACCAGGCTTATAGTCCAAATAAGGCTCAGGCTGCTCAAAATAGATAGTGACAGTATCAGGGGTTTCTTTGACTACTTCCCTTACTTTCAAAGATAAATAATGGTCCCCCCTTTTATTATCCTCTTTCTTTTTCTTAAATAAATTAAACATTCTCTAAATCTGTTTAAAAACGTAATATTTTGGCTCGGTCAAAATTAAGCTACTGTTTGGTATTAATGTAACTCTATGACTGAATAATCACCAACATCACAACAAATTAATGGGAAACAGGTTCGATTCTGCCAGCTGGATTTTGAAAAGAATTTAAATTACTTCAAAATAAAGTGAATTTATATAGCAAAATCCGGCCTTTGATGCTGATGTAAAACCAATAATTGAAAAATAAAAAGAGTATTTCATGCTGAAAACCTAAATTGCAAGCCTAATTCAAAAACAACTCTTATGGAATTGACAAATCTGACAGCTGTAAGCTCTATTGACGGAAGGTATGGAAACAAAACTGCAACCTTGCGTCCTTATTTTTCTGAGTTTGCTTTGATAAAATATAGAGTTCATGTGGAAATAGAGTACTTCATCGCGCTATGTGAACTGCCCCTGCCCCAACTGAAAGATTTTGACAAATCACTTTTTCCTGCCTTAAGAAATATTGTTTCAGGATTTCAGATGGAAGATGCTGAAGTCATCAAAGAAACAGAAAAGACCACCAACCACGATGTAAAAGCCGTGGAGTATTTTATCAAAGAAAAGTTTGACAATCTGCAACTGCAGGAATTCAAAGAATTCATTCACTTTGGCTTGACCTCCCAGGATATCAATAATACAGCAACGCCTTTGATGCTAAAAAACGGACTCAATGAAGTCATTTTACCTTCTTTGGATCGGGTTATGGCGAAATTGGTTGCACAGGCGGAGGATTGGAAAGATATCCCGATGCTTGCCAAAACCCATGGTCAGCCTGCATCTCCGACGAGATTGGGTAAAGAGATCAGGGTATTTACAGTGAGACTGGAAAAACAATTGGAATTACTTGGTCAAGTTCCTTATTCAGCAAAATTTGGTGGTGCTACCGGGAATCTGAATGCCCATTTTATAGCCTACCCTACTACTGATTGGCATGGGTTTGCAAATAATTTTGTGTCAAATTATCTGGGTTTGGAAAGAAGTTATCCAACAACCCAAATCGAGCATTATGATAATCTGGCGGCCCTTTTTGATGGGCTAAAAAGGATCAACACGATCCTTTTGGACCTTTCAAAAGATATCTGGCAGTATGTGGCAATGAATTATTTCAAGCAAAAAATCAAGGCTGGCGAAATCGGGTCTTCTGCCATGCCTCATAAAGTCAACCCGATCGATTTTGAAAATGCGGAAGGAAATCTTGGGATTGCCAATGCATTATTGGAGCATCTTGCAGCCAAACTCCCCATCAGCCGCTTACAAAGAGACCTTACTGACAGCACAGTGCTGCGCATAATCGGAGTTCCATTGGGACACATGTTGATTGCCCTGGAATCTTTGGAGAAAGGATTAGGCAAACTCGAGCTAAACCGTGCTGCTATCGACGCGGATTTGGAGGAAAACTGGGCTGTAGTAGCTGAGGCAATCCAAACAATCCTAAGGAGAGAAGGATATCCAAAACCTTATGAAGCCCTCAAGGAATTAACCCGAACAAACGAAAAAATAACCGAAACTTCGATCAAACAATTTATCGGAGTGCTTAATGTTTCTGATTCAATCAAAGCAGAATTGAATGAGATCAGTCCATTTAATTTTACAGGAAAGTATTAGTAAAAAGATGTTTGTATTGGTAATTGAGATTGGATTTTAACTTTCAAGTATTTTCTTTAGACGACCTAGCGGTTCATTTAATAAAAAATGTACGTTGAGATTTAGCTAAAAATGCTATTTTAGCTTTAAGGTTATAAAAATTCATCCCAATCCAATGCAAAAAAATATTTTTCCAACCCTAGGTAATGATATACCGGCAGGTTTGGTCGTTTTTCTGGTAGCACTCCCGCTGTGTCTTGGGATTGCTCTTGCTTCAGGTGCGCCACTTTTTTCAGGGATTATTGCAGGGGTCATCGGAGGTATTGTTATTGGTTCATTATCAGGTTCGCACACCTCAGTATCAGGTCCTGCCGCAGGATTGACGGTCATAGTTCTCAATGCCATTACCGAGCTTGGAACATTTGAAGTTTTCCTTTCGGCTGTGGTTTTGGCAGGAATTATACAGATTGGTTTTGGAATATTGAAAGCAGGGGTAATCGGATACTATTTTCCGACTTCGGTGATTAAGGGTATGCTTGCAGGCATAGGTATTATATTGATTATAAAACAGATACCTTATGCATTTGGAGTCAATGAAACAAAAGATTTAGAAAAGTATATCCCTTTTGTAAATGACTGGGATGCTGTCCTGAGTTTGGGAAATTTATCCAAAACATTTGATTTCGGGGCAATAATCATTTCAGCTGTATCCATTGGCATCCTTATATTTTGGGAACAATCATTCATCAAAAAACTTTCATTTACCAAATTGATTCCCGGTCCTTTGGTAGTGGTCTTATTGGGCATTGGTCTAAATAAATATTTTAAATTTTTTGTCCCCACTTTGTACTTAAGTAATGAAGATAAAGTGGTCCTACCCGTTGTTGATTCCTTTATTGGGTTCACCGATTTGTTCACATTTCCTGATTTCTCACAATTGGGCAACAGCGATGTTTGGCTTGCGGCAGTAACTATAGGGATCATAGCGAGTTTAGAAACCTTATTGAGCTTGGAAGCTGCCGACAAAATAGACCCGTTAAAAAGGATTTCTCCACCAAATAGAGAACTTTTGGCACAAGGCGTGGGAAATGTAATCAATGGATTTATAGGCGGACTTCCCGTAACAGCTGTCATTGTCAGGAGTTCAGCTAACGTAACAGCAGGAAGCAGGACAAAAATATCGGCAGTATTTCATGGGATACTGCTATTTGCAAGTGTCATATTTATCCCCGGACTACTCAATCTGATCCCATTAGCTTGCTTGGCTGCGATATTGCTGATGGTAGGTTATAAGCTTACAAAAGTATCCCTTTTCAGACATCAGGCCAAACTAGGTTGGGACCAATTTCTCCCTTTTATCATTACCATTTTGGGAATCGTTCTATTCGACCTACTGATAGGAATAGGATTGGGGATGGGAATAGCTATGGTATTTATCCTTTTAAGAAATTATCAAAATTCATATCTACTCGATGATAAAAAGGAAGAACTTGACGGCTCCATCAGAATCGTGCTTTCAGAAGAGGTGAGTTTCCTCAATAAAGGTGCACTGATCAAGGCCTTAGAAGAAATCCCTGAAGGAAAACATGTAATTATTGACGGATCAAAATCAAGGGTTATTGATTATGATGTTTTGGAGGTAATTGAGAATTTCAAAACCAATGCAGGTTCCCGAAAAATAGATGTGGACACCATCAAAATAAAATCAATAAAATCAAAGGGGTTACATTAAAGGGAGAAATATCTCTGCCATCATACACCTGACACTTCCACCGCCGATTTTTTCTATTGTCGGTATTTTTGGAATAATGATTTCTGAGTACCTCCTTATAGTATTGATCTGAACATCTCCAAGGGATTGAAAAGCTGAATCTGACATCACTGTAAATTTATCTCCTTTATTGTTCCGGATTTCTAGCATATTTCCGGCAAACTGAAATTTCTGCTTTGCAGTAATCGGAATCATTTTCTTTCCCGTTTTTTCAAGATATTGCTGTACTTTCAATTTTTCAGAAGCAAGCGGAATGCTGTCAAGACATACCACGGATATTTCAGTGCCGATATGCATCATGACATTGGTATGATAAATAGGTGAAACTGCACCGTTGATTACCTGAGTTGAGTCAAAGTCAACAATTTCAAAACCCATTAATTTTCCAAAATATCCCAAGGGTATTTGATGAGTCCTTTGTGACCTGCAGGCATAAGCTACTTTATTTATTCTATCCAAAATCAAGCTTCCCGTACCTTCAAGAAATTGATTATCCTGTTCAAAAAAAGTCAAATCCACTATTTCACTGATCCTAAATCCTTTCTTAATCAATATTTCAATGATATCCTTTCTCCGTTCCAATCTCCTCGTAGGTGAAAACATAGGATAAAGAACCAATCTGCCATCTTGGTGGGTACTAAACCAATTGTTTGGGAAAACAGCATCAGTTTTTTTTGGCAAATCTGTATCCTCGACAACCAAAACATCAATCCCCTTTTCTTCAAGCAGTCCAACAAAAGCATCAAATTCCTGCCTAGCCAGAGTATTTATTTCAGTTGAATTACGATCATCTTTTTGTTGGTAAAAATTATTTTCTGCTGTTTCAGCATTAAACCCAAAATTGGCCGGCCTGACCATTAAGATGTGGGAAGTAGTTTGATTTGTCATAACGGTATTTTTATTAAAACTACATTCGGTTGTATCGATACAAGACCGGTTCGATATTGAATCTTTTCTCACTGAGTGTAAAATAACTTTTTCCATTTGGATGGAATCCGATTGCCTCCCCCTGTGGCTCAGGTTTATAAGGTAAAATCAAAGGGTCACGGGACAGCGCCTGCTCAACTGTCTCATTTTCATTTCTTGTCCAATAATAAACGGTGAAGTAATTTTTGATCAAAATCTCACGGCCATCTACCGAAATATCCCCTGCAACAGACATGGTTAAGGGCAGCTCCATCAATTTCTCCAAGACAGCCTCTTTCTTTTCAAATGCCTCTTGGGTAGTCTTATATAGGATATTTAAACTGTCCCTTTTTGAAAGAATATAGATATCTTTTGAAATGGGGTCTACCATTAAAGTCTCTGCATCTTTTGCGCCATCAGGGTAAGTCAGCTTCAAAATTTCAGGTGCCACTTCCATTCCTTCTAAAAATTGCTCTGGTTCAGGAAATCGATAAATGAATATATTCGTGTATCTCTCTTGGTTATCACCAATCTCCCCCACATAAACATAATTCATCTTTGGGTCAGGACCAGGACCTACGGCTATATCTTCCCAATCTCTGTTCCAAACTCCTTTGAGTTTGAATACACCTAAACCTTTTCCTAAGGAATCAATGACAAAAACCTTTCGTCCTCCTCCACTGTCGTTATGGGTGTAGATCAAACCATCATGAGTTCTTGAAAAGGCCATACCACTCGCTTCATCTATTTCTTTGTTTTCTAAAAGCCCAATGTTTATTTGGTTGGTAAAAATATTTTGGACAGATTTTTTTTCAAGTTGGACCAAATCAGGTTGTGGAATATTCAACATCAGCATGGATGGGAAAAAATATAAAAACAATAGCAATCTCATGTAATGACTCATTTCTTCAGTCTTTCTTTATTGATGTTAACAAAGGTCAGGCTTTTTGGGGTACTGCAAAGTTAATTATTGTTATGTTTTAAATCAGTTTTGTAGGATAGTTTAACAAAATCCTTCTAATGCTTACCCTTTAACAAAACCAGCTGAATTTAATTCAACCAATCCTAAGGATTTTTCTTTTTATAATAATTCAGATCCGGAATGATGTCATTGGTTAATTCGCTAAGAGTGAAGTAACCACCTTGGTCATCAAAACAAATTGCCTCACCTTGTTCTTCTTTTTGGTAAGGAGCGATTAATGGTTTTGTAGCCAATAGATCAGAAAAAGACTGATCAGATGATCTTTTCCAATAAAAAATCAAATCGTAAGTTTTAATCAAAACCTCATTTCCATCTCCGGAGACTGTTCCTGCAGTTGCTATTCTAAAAGGAAATGTACCTTTTAGTACCGCATTGTTCAATCCATCTGTCTTTTGGGGATACGGCAAAGTAAAAAGCAAAGAGTAAAGGTCTCTTTTAGTAACCATAAAAATATCTCCTGATTTTGGATCAACCAACAAAGTTTCCACATCATGGCTTTTATCAGGATATTCAAAAACTATTTTATCAAAAGCGGTTTCCAATTCAAGCGTTAGGTTTCTATGATTTTCTTCAAACTTAGGCTCTTCTATTCGATAAATGGTATAATCTTCATAGTCAAGGTTATTGTCGCCTGTATCTCCAATGTATAAATAGGTTTTTCCCGGTTCGGGGCCGATACTGATTTCGATATCCTCCCAATCCCTGTTCTTCGTACCTTTGATTGTATATTCCGCGACAGTTTTGCCAGTATTGGCATCGAGAAGATATAGACTGTTATTGTTTCCTCTGTCTTGAAGAGTCCAAACAAATCCTGGGTTTTTTCTACTAAATGCCAATCCTGAAGCTTCTCTTAATCCAACTTTTCCCATTACTTCAGGTATTGATTCAAAAATTTCGGTGGTCTCTAATTCACTTAATTTATAATCTGTTTTGAATGGAAAATTTCCAATTGTATCGTTTTCAGGAGCTTCTTTATCATTGCATGAAAAAACAAGAATTGCCAATAGTGTTAAATAAAAATTGAATTTCATCGGGTTTTCAAGTTGAATTATAAATGCAAGGTATGAAATAAATTCCAGTGACTTTCTGTGGATTTTATTCTGATAATTAGGTATTTCCAAAAAAAATAGGCGAACATCAAAATGTTCGCCTATTCAAAATTAAAGTTATTTTTAATTATCCGGCCTTCTCTTTTTTATCAACTGTGATGGTCAATTCATCACCTTCACCGGAATAATCTGCCATAATAATATCCCCTTCAGAAAGCTCTCCTTTGAGTATTTCCTCAGCCAATGCATCTTCCAAATATCTTTGGATAGCTCTGTTCAGTGGTCTTGCTCCATACTGTTGGTCATAACCTTTGTCAGCTAAGAAATCCTTTGCTTTCTCAGTCAACTGTATGGAATAACCCAAATCAGTGATTCTTTTGAAGAGTTTGCTTAAGCTGATATCAATGATTTTATGGATGTGCTCTTTATCAAGCGAATTGAATACTACCACATCGTCCAACCTATTTAAGAATTCAGGACTGAATGCCTTTTTCAATGCACTTTGGATAGTAGACTTCATCACATCATCCATACTCGTTGTTTTAGCTTTGGAAGCAAAACCAATGCCCGCACCAAAATCCTTCAAGTCTCTGACACCTATATTGGATGTCATGATAATGATGGTATTTCTGAAATCTACCCTTCTTCCCAAACCATCCGTCAGAATACCGTCATCCAATACTTGGAGCAGTATATTGAATACATCCGGATGGGCTTTTTCGATTTCATCAAGTAGAACGACTGAATATGGCTTTCTTCTGACTTTTTCAGTAAGCTGTCCACCTTCCTCATATCCTACATATCCCGGAGGAGCTCCCACAAGTCGGGAAACGCTGAATTTCTCCATGTATTCGGACATGTCAATTCTAATCAGTGCGTCATCTTTATCGAAAAGATAGGTGGCCAACATCTTTGCCAGCTCTGTTTTTCCCACACCTGTCGGGCCAAGGAAAATGAATGAACCTATAGGCTTTTTAGGATCTTTCAATCCCACCCTAGTTCTTTGGATAGCTTTTGAAAGTTTTTTGATGGCATCTTCCTGACCGATTACTTTGGCTTGAAGTTCCTCGTTCATATTGAGAAGTTTCAAACCTTC
This sequence comes from Aquiflexum gelatinilyticum, assembly GCF_024741135.1. GTDB lineage: Bacteria > Bacteroidota > Bacteroidia > Cytophagales > Cyclobacteriaceae > Cognataquiflexum > Cognataquiflexum gelatinilyticum. The sequence goes on along the minus strand of NZ_JANSUY010000001.1, from coordinate 738,026 downwards.
GTTCTGTGCAATTCTCTTGGCAGGAATACCTGTCATCATAGCTATCACTTCAGCTACATTGTCCTCTTCAACGGTATACCTTTTAGTTTTGCTGTCTTCTTCCCACTTGACTTTGGCATTTTCGAGTTGCTCAAGGAGTTTTTTCTCTTTGTCTCTCAATTGCGCAGCCTCTTCGTATTTCTGACTTTTGACTACCCGATTTTTTTCGACCTTAATTTTCTCAACTTCTTCTTCAAGTCGGAGAATATCTTCCGGGACATGGATATTGTTGATGTGAACCCTCGCACCTGCTTCATCAAGGATATCGATGGCTTTGTCAGGAAGGAACCTGTCAGATATATACCTGTCAGAAAGCTTCACACAGGCTTCAATAGCCTCAGGAGTATAGATTACATTGTGGTGGTCCTCATATTTGTCCTTGATGTTATTGAGGATTTGGATCGTCTCCTCAGGTGTAGTAGCATCTACCATCACCATTTGGAACCTCCTGGCCAATGCGCCGTCTTTTTCGATATATTGTCTGTATTCGTCTAAGGTAGTAGCACCTATACATTGAATCTCTCCGCGAGCCAAAGCCGGTTTGAACATATTGGATGCATCCAATGAACCACTAGCGCCACCCGCACCCACAATGGTATGGAGCTCATCTATGAACAAGATCACATTGGGAGATTTCTCAAGCTCGTTCATAACGGCTTTCATTCTCTCTTCGAATTGACCTCTGTATTTTGTCCCTGCCACCAACGATGCCAAGTCCAAAGTAACTACGCGCTTATTGAACAATACGCGGGAGACTTTTTTCTGTACAATTCTCAAAGCAAGTCCCTCTGCAATGGCTGTCTTTCCAACGCCGGGTTCACCGATTAAGATTGGATTGTTTTTCTTTCTTCTTGAAAGAATCTGAGCCACTCTTTCTATTTCTTTTTCTCTGCCAATGATTGGATCTAGCTTGTCATCCTCAGCCATTTTGGTAAGGTCTCTTCCGAAATTATCCAATACAGGAGTTCTTGACTTTTCACCTGTGGTTTTGGATACTCCGGAAGCACCGCTTGATGATGAGCCAAAGAGTTTTGATCCATCCTCATCCGGGTCATCTGCTTCTGCTTTGGCTCGGGGTGCAGAATCTGTCTGGAATTCCAACATCTCTTTCACAGAGTCATAGTTGGTATCAAACTTATGAAGGATCTGGGTAGCAATATTGTCTTCATCCCTGAGGATAGACAATAACAAATGCTCAGTTCCGATAAGTTGGCTCTTAAATATTTTTGCTTCCAAATAGGTGATCTTCAAAACCTTTTCAGATTGCCTTGTCAACGGTATGTTGGCGAGGTTTTTTACATTATGCGTTGCGGTTCCCTTGACAGCCCTTTCAATTGAATTGCGAAGCTCATCAAGTGGTACACCCAACTTCTTCAATATGGAAACAGCCACTCCTTCCCCTTCTCGAATCATACCCAGCAAGAGGTGCTCTGTACCGATGTAATCATGTCCCAACCGCAATGCTTCTTCACGACTGAGAGAGATCACCTCTTTGACCCTGTTTGAAAATTTTGCTTCCATGTATTTCCTTTCTAAATTTTATTTTAAATCTGTAATAATGTTACCGAATTTGTTTTAAAAACACAATCTATTTGCAGATTGTTCAATGATTTTTTTTTGAATGAAGGAGTACCTGTAAAGATTCCGGACCCATGCAAAACAACAAATCCAATATGCTGAGATTTGGAACAAAGTCTAAGCCAAACATTTGAGGGTAATGGTAGGGTGTCATGATGTCTCTTTGGGTAAATTCTTCCTTAGTGCGTATTACCCCTCTTAAATCGATCGATTCCTGCTCCAAGTCACAATCTCTTATCAATTTCAAATTTGCTTTTACCCGTAACAGTTTCAGACAAACTGTCAGTAGGTCATGATTTAAGTCAAACAAAAACGTCAGGTTTTTTTCATAAATCTGATCAAAATACGGATAGAAATATTCGAAAAAGGGAGCCTTTCCGTAAGCACTTTGAATTCCCCGCAGATGGACATTTTTCCACTTTTGGTTATAATCTATTTTTACATCTTTATAAAATTGTTTTTTACTGCTTCCAACGACAGGAACAGATAGCACTACTATTTTATTTGCCAATAAAATATTAGCCCTGTTTCTTAAAGTCTGCTTTTGAAATCTCTCTGTTTGGTCTATCTGAATTTCTTCAAAACCCAAAGTAGCAACGAAATATTCGATGGGTGGCAAATAAAAAAGGTTACTAATTATTGCTTTTTTCTGATTCAAAAGATCCCGGATTTTAAGGTTTGATAGTTCATTGGGTAAATTTCAGGCATGTTTTCCAATCTTTTGGATGAATCCATGAATCACATGATATCCTCCACAGATCCCAAGCCTTGCCTCACTACTTCTATTTCATCTCCGGTACAATCCAGTATCGTCGATGCCACATTATTTCCATATCCTCCATCAATGACCACGTCGACTAAATCCCTAAATTTTTCATAGATCAATTCCGGATCAGTGCTGTATTCTATCACATCATCTTCATCATGAATTGAAGTTGTCAAAATAGGAGATCCCAACTCCTTCACCAAAAGCCTTGGAATGGCATGATCAGGAACCCTGATGCCTACGGTTTTCTTGTTGCTGTTGAGAATTTTTGGAACAGAATTATTGGCTTCCAATATAAAGGTATACGGCCCGGGCAATGCCTTTTTCATCATTTTAAAAACCGGTGTACTCAAGGCGCGGGTATATTCGGAAATATTGCTCAGGTCATAGCAGATAAATGAAAAATTATGCTTTTTCACTTTTATGCCTTTGATCAGGGCAATCCGCTCCACCGCCCTGAGGTTATGGATATTGCAACCCATACCATAAACAGTATCAGTGGGATATATGATCACGCCGCCATCATGAAGGATGTTGACGATTTTCTGGATTTTCCTTGGGTCAGGATTTTCAGGGTATAGCTTGATAAATTCGGCAGCCATGGCAGCTATTCAATTCGTTGGTAAGGTCAATGGTTTGGTTTAAACCATTCCATAAAGTCATTCACAATAGGAACATCAGCATCTGCCCAATCAAGAATAAGAAGATTTTCAGGCTCAATCCACCGGATTTGCTGATGCTCTTTGACAATCAAATGTCCACTTATATAGCCACAAAGAAAAGGAATAAGTTCAATTTCCTTTCCTCCAGCATAGGAATGGAAGTTACTTTTGAAAGCCTTCTTTACTTCAATGCGGAGATTCAACTCCTCCTTGATTTCCCTTTTCAAACAAGCCTCAGGAGACTCATCGGCCTCTATTTTACCGCCAGGGAATTCCCATTTCAGAGGTAAATCCATATTTTCAGACCTTTGGGCAACGAGGATTTTACCCTTATCATGGATGATTGCACATGTCACTCGAATGGTTTTTGCCATAGGTATAAAGGAATTGCCAGCCCTTGAACAAAAATCTCTATTTTTGCGGTTATACTGTAATTGGTATCAAAATTTATGTTCAAAGACAACAAAACAAAGTATTATCTCATCGCGGTGGTTACCTTTTCGGTACTACTCACATCTTTGTCCTTTTATTTTTATCAGGCATTTTTCAGCCCCAATGCCCTTACCGACAAAGAAGATTCATACACCTTGAAAATCCCAAGTAATGCCACTTTTCAGATGGTTTCTGACAGCCTTTACCAAAATGAGGTAATCCATGATCTGATCACCTTCAGCTTTGTAGCAAAAGTCTTGGGTTATCAAGAAGCTGTAAAGCCTGGATTATACACCATCCCTGCCAAAATGAGTAACCTCAACCTGGTTAGGCTCCTAAGGTCCGGCAGACAGACGCCTGTAAAACTGACTTTCAACAATGTAAGAACAAAAGAAGATTTAGCAGAAAAAATCACCAAAAACCTTGAAATCAGCCCTGAAACGTTTCTTGCTTTGCTAAAAGATTCGGCTTACATCCGCAAATTTGGATTTGAGGAAGAAACTGTAATGGGAATGTTTATCCCAAATACCTATGAAATCTGGTGGAATACCAGTGCTGAAAATCTCTTTGACAGAATGTATAAGGAATATGGGAATTTTTGGACGGAAGCGAGGTTGCAAAAAGCCAAAAATTTGGGTTTGACCCAAAATGAGGTTTCGGCATTGGCATCAATCGTACAGGCAGAAACCCAAAAAGCAGATGAAAGACCCAAGGTAGCAGGCGTCTATCTCAACAGACTTAGAATCAATATGGCGCTTCAGGCTGATCCCACGCTGGTATTTGCCGTGGGAGATTTCAATCTCAAAAGAGTATTGAATGTCCATAAAGAAATCGACAGCCCTTACAATACCTATAAGTATCCCGGATTACCACCCGGACCTATTAATCTGCCTGAGATATCAGCCCTCGAGGCAGTATTGAATTATGAAGATCATGACTATTTGTATTTCTGCGCAAAAGAAGATTTTTCAGGTTATCATGCTTTTGCAAAAGATTATAATGAACACATGAACAATGCCCGAAGGTATCAGGCAGCATTGAATAGATCAAAAATATACTGAAATGTTCCGAGCAGAAACAAAAGTAAGGGTACGGTATGCAGAGACAGATCAAATGGGATATGTTTATTATGGAAACTACGCCATGTATTTTGAAGTAGCCAGGGTCGAAGCACTCCGGACAGCAGGCTTTTCATATAAGCAAATGGAAGATGATGGAATCATCATGCCTGTATTGGACCTCCATACCCAATTCCTCAAACCGGGAAAATATGATGAGCTTCTGACCATTAAAACCTGTATTCCGGAAATGCCCGGAATCAGAATAAAATTTGAATATGAAGTAGTAAATGAAAGTAATGAGGTAATTACCAAAGGCTGGACTACACTGACTTTTTTGAAAAAAGAAAGTCACAAACCCTGCAGACCATCCCAATATTTGTTAGATTTATTACATCCATATTTCCAGTAATCCATTTTTAAGTGAAAAAGAGGATCCGCTTACTTTCAATCAGGTTTACAAGAAAAGCTAAGTTTCTTAGAAAATTCCACCTTGGAAATCCTGACCAAAACCTGTACGATGTGGGCAGAATCTTCATGTTTCAGATGCGGAAGGATGAAATTACTGAAAGAGCTGGTGCCATGGCTTTTAGCTTTACAGTTGCGATGTTTCCGCTTTTGTTATTCCTTTTGAACATGATCCCCTATGTGGGGTTGTTTTTTCCAAATGTAACTACCCAAAACATCCTGCTTTTCATCGCAGAATTTATTCCATCGAGTGTCTATCAGGAAGCTGAAGCCACCATTATGGATATTGTCAGCAAGCCACGACAAAGTTTGTTGTCCTTGGGTTTTTTCCTTGCATTATTCTTATCGACCAATGGCGTGGTTTCTATGATGAATGCTTTCAATGCAGTCTATAGGACCAAAGAAAACCGATCCTTCTGGGTGACTAGGCTGATAGCAGTAAGCATCGTTTTGGTTTTGGTTTTGGCGATATGCGGTGCAGTCTTGATTATGATTCTTGGGGGAAGTATTCTTTACCGGATTTCGGAATGGGACATGGTATCGAGCAATCTATATGTTTATATGCTGACATTTTTTAGATTCCTGGTTTTGCTTTCTGTATTTTTGATAGCTACGGCATTTATATTCCGGTTTGCACCGGCGGTGCATGACAAGTGGAAGTTCTTTTCTACAGGATCGCTTACAGGAGGTATTTTGATTACGTTTGGGTTTTACCTGTTTTCATTTTACCTGAATAATTTTGCCACATACAACAAACTCTATGGATCCATAGGAGCCATGATTGCGGTTATGCTTTGGCTTTTTATCACTTCCCTGATCATCTTGGTAAGCTTCGAAATAAATGTCAGTTTGGACAAAGCTGCCGGTCGGCACCTTGTGACCAAATCATCTTCTGAAGATAATTCATGATTTTTATCATGATTGAATGACATTTTCATCAAGTTTGGAGTCCTTACGCTATTCTAATTTTGCACCGATTCAAAACCGATTTCTATGGAAACCAACAAAAGTATTTTTATTGCCACGACTCAGCCCTTTAGCGGAAAATCAATAGTAGCCCTTGGATTGGTGGATATGCTACTCGCCAAAGCACACAAAATCGGGTATTTCAAACCCATTATCAACAACCCTCCTGAAGTAAAAAAAGACTCCCCTTTTGAAACTTTGATCCAACATTTCAAACTGCCTATCCAATATGAGAAATCATATGGCTATACCAAAGATCAGGCAAATCAGCTCATTGAATCGGGATTGCAGGGAGAAATAATAGACACCATTATCAGCAAATACAAAGTTCTTGAGGAAGAAAATGATTTTACCATCATTGAGGGAAGTGATTTTTTGGGAGAGGGGACGGCATTTGAATTTGATGCCAATCTGGCAATCGCAAAAAATCTAGGTTCCCCGGTAATCATAGTCTTGTCAGGAGATGGCAAATCAGTTTCTCAGGCTGTCACTTCCGCTGTAGTGACCATCAATAATTTTCTTGACAGGAAAGTTAAAGTATTGGCTGTGGTAATCAACAAAGTGGAAGAAGGGGACAGAAAAGAAATCAAAAAGAGCTTGCAAAACCAGTTGAACAAAGACATCATCTTGGCAGTAATTCCGAAAATCCAGGAATTGAAAAGTCCTTCAATGAAAGAAATCAAAGAACATCTCGGTGCTGAGGTCATGTTTGGCGAAAATTTTCTCTCCAATCCTGCGGACCATTTCATCTTTGGTGCCATGCAGATTTCAAACTTTCTAAAACATATCAAGAAAAACGTATTGATCGTAACGCCGGCGGATAGGGCTGATATCATTTTGGCTTCTTTGCAGGCCAATCATTCTAAAAACTTTCCAAGAATTGCAGGCATGGTACTTACAGGAGGTTTTGAAATTGCCGAATCAGTAATCAAACTGATAGATGGTTCGGATGTGAACCTTCCTGTGCTGACTGTCGATGATCCTTCATTTTATGCGGCGACCAAAGTAGCAGGTATTCATTCAAAGATAAGCCCTGATTGTCCCGACAAAATCCTGGGGGCAATCAATACTTTTAGAAAATACATCGATACTGAAGCCCTCGAAAAAGAAATGATCAATTTCGTCGGGGTTGGAATGACGCCAAGGATGTTTCAGTTTCAGTTAGTCAAGTGGGCAAAAAACAAGAAAAAACACATAGTACTGCCTGAAGGCAAAGACGATAGGATTTTAAAAGCCGCAGATAGGCTTGTCAAGCAAAAAATCGTAAAAATTACCCTCCTTGGAGATGTGCAGGAGATCAATGCAAGTATCAGCAGGCTTGGGCTGAACCTCAACAAAGACAATTGTCAGATCATCAACCCTCAGGATTCTTTCTATTATGAGGATTACAGCAACACACTCTATGAGCTAAGGAAAGGCAAGAACATGCCTTTGGAAGTTGCCAAGGACCTGATGACTGACGGAGCTTATTTCGGCACAATGATGGTTCATAAAGGGCATGCAGACGGAATGGTCTCAGGAGCAATCCACACCACCGCACATACCATCAGGCCTGCACTCCAGTTTATCAAAACCAAACCGGGCATCTCGTTGGTTTCTTCCGTATTCTTCATGTGTCTACCTGACAGGGTTACAGTTTTTGGGGATTGTGCGATCAACATCAACCCAACCTCTGAGGAATTGGCAGAAATAGCCATTTCCTCTGCAGATACAAGCAAAAGATTTGGAATAGAACCACGAGTAGCCATGCTTTCCTATTCATCCGGAGCATCAGGCTCGGGGGAAGACGTGGAGAAAGTAAGGAAAGCCACCGAAATCGTCAAATCCAAAAGGCCGGATATCAAGGTGGAAGGACCTATCCAATATGATGCTGCTGTAGATCCTGTGACTGGCCGCCAAAAAATGCCAAATTCGGAAGTAGCAGGAAATGCTTCGGTACTTATTTTCCCGGATCTAAACACAGGAAACAATACCTATAAGGCCGTCCAAAGAGAAACAGGCGCAGTGGCTATAGGCCCAATGCTTCAAGGTCTGAACAAACCTGTCAATGACCTCAGTCGTGGTTGTACTGTTGATGATGTGTTCAACACCGTTGTCATCACCGCAATACAGGCCCAAGAATAGTATTCCATTTGATTATTTTTGGTTTGGGAACCGGTTTTTATCGATTCTCAGACCTTTTTAATTATGTTTCCTAATGAATTCCCAACAATCCATTTACGAAGCTCTCGGAGAGGAAAAAATTAAATCTATCGTACAAAATTTCTACAGGAATGTGGAGAATAGTGATGGATTGAGAAAGCTATATCCTGAGGATTTGGCACCTGCAGAAGAAAGACTATTTTTGTTTCTCATCCATGTTTTTGGTGGACCACATACTTATTTGGAGCAGCGGGGACATCCAATGTTACGAAAAAGACATTTCCAATGGCCTATTGACAGTGAAATGCGAAATTCTTGGCTTAACTGTATGCTATCAGCTTTGGATAAGGTAGAAATGGAAACAGAGATAAAAGAAGCAATGCAAGGATATTTTGTCAAAGTTGCTAACCATATGATCAATCAATAAGCTATGACAATACTGAAGAGGTTATATTCTATTTATGCTTTTTTGATTTTCATGCTTACTTTTCTATTCCTTCTCCCTCTTTTTCTGGTTTGTATCTGGGTTCCTAATTGGGAAAAATACGGTCGGAAAATCAATCAGTTTTGGGCAAATCTTTTTTTCTTCCTGATCTTGATGCCCATCAAAGTTGAAGGTAAGGAAAACATCAAACCAGGACAGCCTTATATTTTCGCAGCCAACCATTTCTCTTATCTGGATATTGCCATGATGGGTTTTATCCCGGGAGATGTGGTCTATGTCGGCAAAAGTTCGATCAGGAAAGTCCCTCTTTTTGGGTATTATTTTAAGAAACTACATATCGCTGTCAACAGATCCAGTATCAAAAGCCGAAGTGAGGTTTTAGTAAGGGCAAAAAATGCCATTTCAAAAGGAAGCAGTATTGTGATTTTTCCTGAAGGGGGAATCACCACAGGAATGCCTCCACATATGAATATGTTCAAAGATGGCGCATTTAGTCTCGCAATAGACAAACAAATACCATTGATTCCTGTCACTTTATCGTTTAATCATTTAATTTTGCCCGACGATGGAAAGCTCTTATTGAATTTCAAAAAAGGAAAAATCGTAATCCATCCTCCCATCCAAACAATTGGATTGACTGTCAAAGACCTACCAAGCATAAAAAACAAAAGTTATTATACCATTCAGGACCAACTTTGGAAGGACAACAACCTTTTGGATTCTGAAAAAACAATAATTCAGACTTTATGAAAATTGATTTGAATACCGTAAAGAAAATCTCCCACCTTGCGAGACTTGAGTTTAACGAAGAGGGAGCAGAAAAAATCCAAAAAGACATGACTCAGATCCTTGATTGGGTCGAGCAACTCAATGAGGTCGATACAACCGGAATAGAGCCTATCACCACCATGTCTTCAGAAGTCAATGTCATGAGAGAAGATGTCGTTGGCGAGCACCTTTCGCATGAAGCAGGTTTGCTCAATGCCCCACAGCGGGATTCGGATTACTTCAGGGTTCCAAAGGTGCTTGAATAATGCCTGCAAAAAGCGACTTAAGAATCAGCACATTCATTTTGAAAGGCCTTCCGATATCACTAGCAGTGGCAGGAGGCCTTTTCCTATTGTACAGCAGCTTCATTTGGGACAGAGCCATCATGCCCGTCCTGCCGGGAATATTTTCCGAAACCATTTCTGTTCCGGTGAAATTGGTGCAGGTGGGAGGAGAATTGGTAAGGATTGAAATGGACAATTTCCTTTTGTTCCAAAACTTTGAATCCCTGCCCGCTTTGTCCTATCCTTCTCTCAGTATCCTTTTTGGAGGCTTGGTATGGATTCTGGTTGCCTTGGGGCTTGCGCTGATCAGCACCCTCAAAAAACTTTATTTTACCGCTGCATCAGCATTGGTGATTTTTTTACTTGCATTCAGCGGGATCAACGGATTGAATATCGGAGGTATTTCCAGTAACTATGCCTTGATTGGATTAATGGTTGGTATTTTGACTCCATTGATAGGAATATCATTCTTTGCGCCCTCATGGGGGATTTTGAAAAGGTTTCTCCTAATCCTTTTTTCAGGATCTGTGACACTATTCCTTTTGACAGAAATTTCCGAAATACCTTCTCCATGGCTTTGGTTGGGTGAAAACAGTGTTTTCCCAGCGTCAATGGTTTCGGTTATTTTCCTTCTGCATATTGGCCATGCATTTATCTCAGGGAGTTCAATTCTCCTGATCCAATTAAACAAGGGCACAGGAATCAAAATTACTTGGCATATCCTGTTTATCTTTCTTATCTATTTTTCTTTGGTCTTCTTTTCATTCCTTGACCTTACAGGAGAAGTGCAACTCCCCTTCCCTATTCTCCCACCTGCAGTTTTGATGCTTTTAGGAGGTTTGTTGGGTTATTATGTTTTAAGCTACAAAATCGACCAAACAGATCAATTCTATAACCATCCTGACATCGGAAAATCTTTTTTCTGGACCGGTTTTGCACTTTCGACAATGACTTGGGCTTGGGTAATTTTTAAAGAAAACCAATCCATGATTGAATTTTTTAACCATGTTTTCATCTATGGGCAGGTGGCCTTTAGCTTGCTGTTTTTTCTTTACTTAATGGCTAACTTTTCTGAAATACTCAACTCCGGTAAGGATATTGAGAAAATAATTTTCAAACCTCAGTTTTTCGCCTATTTCCACATGCGGATCGGAGCGATCATGGCTGTGGTTGTTTTGACAATATATGCAGATGGAATTATTGGGGTGCAGTTGGCATCCGGAAGTTCTAACATCAATGCAGAATATTATTACCAAACTGATCGTCCGCTTCAGGCTGCCATTCTTTATGAAAGTTCATGGACACAATACCGAAAAAACGACAAAGCCAAAAATACAGCTGCCCATTTGAGATTTTCCCTAAACCAAACCAACCTCGGAATGGAAAATCTTTACCAGGCATTTGACAATTCTCCTTCCATAATCAATACCTTATTGCTTTCCTCAAAACTTCATCAACAGGAAAAAATCTTTGATGCTGTTTTTTATTTGGAAAGGGCTTTGAATTTCTTCCCTGACAACCCTTATCTAGTCAATAACCTTTCCCTCCTATATTCCAAACTCAACAAACCTGCCGAAGCAATATCCATGATGGATGCCGTTGCTGATAAAAATACGGTGCTTCAGTCCAATCTTCTTGCTTTAAAAGTCAAACATCATGCCGGGCAAGAAGAGGTTGAACCAATTCCGGAAGATCAGATTTTTAGAATCAATTACTTGGTTTTTGAAAATAAGAAAGGAAATTTTGCTCCTTTTGAATTGAGCACAGAAAACCTTTCTGAAAATTATTCCTTGAAAACAGCTATTCTCAGAAACCAATGGACCAATAAGGTTACCACGCCATTGTCATCAGACCTTAGCATCATTGATTCGCTTGTGGTCAAATCGCAGATAAGTGCTGAAGAGATGAATTTTCGCGAAACAAGAATTCTGAGGACACTTCAGGATAATTACATCAATGAAACATTGAAATACCTCAATGGAACTGCTATGGCACTTCCAAATGCTGCAGGGTATTACCATTCCCTTTCAGCGAAAATTTTGTTTGGAGAATTGGATTTTGAAAAATCTGCTATTGATATTATGGTTGCTCAGGAAAGAGGTTTTCAAAACTTTCAGCCCATTCACCTGGCTATTCTTTATTTTGGTGGAAAGCCTGCCGAAGCGCAGTTGATTTCTCAAAAATATACTGTTCCATTTCCGGATTGGATGGTCTGGGATGAAAACGGGAATTTGGCAGAAAATCCCAAGACAGACTATTTTGATAAATCAGCAAAATTGCACCGAGCAATGCCTGTTGATTTTCTGAATCATCTGGAAGAAATCCAAGACCCTAAATTCAAGTCGGAATATGCTTTCAAAGTTTTTTTACACAAAATGCATTGGCTGAATGCCTCTGATTTTGAGAAAGTCAAGAATATTCTGCTTCAAAACCTTGGAGAGGTTTGGACTACAGAAGATCTGGACTCTTGGTATTCTTTTGTGACAAAAGAAGAAGCCACAAAACCTACCGAAAAAATCAACGCTTTGATCAAACCCGAACTCGATCTAGGGAGAAATGCCTATTGGGTGCCATTGGTTTTGAAAAAAGTCAATGCTGAACCTGATGACCTGAAAAAATATGAAATCCTTCAGGATGCTATACAGTTTTCCAAAGATCCAATGATTTGGATTCAATATGTAAAGCAAAGCAGGAAACTGGGATTAGACAGCTATGCAAGCAATGCATTGATGGAAATGCAAGGATGGCTGACAATTTCTGAAATTGAAAAACTGCAATTCGAAAACTTATAGCACCTTTTGTCGTTATTTGAAAGTAAAGTTTTTAGCTCTAAATCTTTTCCATTAATTTAAGACTTTAAAATATTCCACCGATGACTAAGATAATTGAAACCACCGCAATCAGTAAAACCTATAAAATGGGCGCAGAGATAGTAGAAGCGCTCAAATCCATTTCAATCACGGTCAACAAAGGTGAATATGTTGCATTTATGGGACCTTCAGGATCAGGTAAATCCACTTTGATGAATATTATAGGATGTTTGGATTCTCCCACTACCGGCTCCTATGTTTTGAATGGAAAAGATGTCAGTGACATGACCGAAAATGAGCTTGCAGAAATCCGAAACAAAGAAATAGGATTTGTTTTCCAGACTTTTAACCTTCTGCCTCGCGCAACTTGCCTAGATAATGTGGCCCTTCCACTGATCTATGCGGGTTATAATAAGTCTGACAGACAGGAAATGGCAAATCAAGCTTTGAAAAATGTAGAGCTTGGTGACCGGGTCCATCACAAGCCAAACGAACTTTCAGGTGGTCAGAGACAAAGGGTGGCCATCGCCCGTGCTTTGGTCAATAACCCAAGTATCATCTTGGCCGATGAACCTACCGGTAACCTGGATTCCAAAACTTCTTATGGAATCATGGAGCTTTTCCACGAACTCCACCAAAAAGGTAATACCATCATCATGGTGACACACGAGGATGACATTGCACATTATGCGCACAGGATTATCAGATTGAGAGACGGACTTGTAGAATCGGATACGCTGAACCCCAATCCGACCAGGGGAATTTCCATGCTTGTCCAAGAGTAAATTCCTGAAGATTTTATAAATTCTTTATGTTATTTTTGTGGCTTGATTGAAAAAAGGTCAACTTAAATACAATCTTGCTTCCATGAAAATATATACCAAAACCGGAGATACGGGAAAAACATCATTGTTGGGAGGCCGGAGGGTTTCAAAAGCGGATTTAAGGATCGATGCATATGGCACTGTAGATGAACTGAACAGTTTCATCGGTTTGCTCCGGGATCAGGAAATCAACAAAAAAAGAGAGTCTCTTCTCAAAGAAATACAAGACAGACTTTTTACAATTGGAGCAACACTAGCTACTGAACCAGGAAAAGAAAATGTTAAAAAACCTGATCTTCATGAAGATGATCTGGTTTTGTTGGAAAAGGAAATTGACGAAATGGAATCCCAATTGCCACAATTGCGGCATTTTATATTACCGGGAGGACACCAAAGTGTATCTTTTTGCCACGTGGCCAGGACAGTATGCAGGAGAACGGAGCGCTGCGTTATAGACCTTATGGAGATAGAGCACGTAGATGAAATAATCGTAAAATATTTAAACCGGCTTTCTGATTATCTTTTTGTTTTGGGAAGATTAATTGCCCAAGAATTAGGAGTTGAGGAGGTTACTTGGAAGCCTAGAATCTAATACCATGAAAACAACAATTCAAATAGACATTACCAAAACTCAAGTATCCAGACTCCAAGAGACTGATTTTAACAATTTGGTTTTCGGAAAAACAATAAGTGACCACATGTTTGTGGCTGATTATGTAGATGGCGAGTGGACAGACCTGCGCATTGAGCCATATGCACCACTTTTGCTTAATCCATCCAATGCTACACTCCATTATGGCCAATCAATTTTTGAAGGAATGAAAGCCTACAAAAATGAAGAAGGAGAAATATTGCTTTTCAGGGCAGATGCCAACCAAAAAAGGCTGAATGAATCGGCAAGAAGAATGTGCATTCCTGAAGTTCCTGAGGAGATTTTTATGGAAGGACTGATGACACTTTTGGATCTGGACAGATCCTGGATTCCGAATAAACCCGGCTATTCACTTTACATCAGGCCTTTTGTATTTGCCACGGATGACTATATCGGTGTCAGACCATCAGAAAAATATAAGTTCATGATCTTTACCTGCCCTGTTGGAAACTACTATTCCAAGCCTGTGGCAGTAAAAGTGGAGCAGAAATATACAAGGGCTATTGAAGGCGGTACAGGTCAGGCAAAAGCTGCTGGTAATTATGCCGGTTCGCTTTATCCCGCTCTTTTGGCTCAAAAGGAAGGCTACGACCAACTGCTTTGGACGGATGGAAAAACCCATCAATTCATCGAGGAAAGCGGAACGATGAACGTGATGTTTATGATCAATGACACCCTCATCACAGCACCGACCCACACCGGGACTATCCTGAAAGGCATCACAAGAGACTCTGTTTTGACTTTGGCCAAAGAAATGGGATATGGTGTTGAAGAAAGGTTTTTGAGTGTAACAGAACTTGAAAAAGCCGTTGTTGAAGGAAAGCTTCAGGATGCTTTTGGTACGGGTACCGCAGCAACAATTGCGCACATCTTTAAGATCAATATAAATGGACAGGATTATCTTCTTCCTGAAAAACCTTCAAACGCCTTTTCGAATCAGGTACTAAAAACCCTCGATGACATCAAGTATGGCAAAAAAGAAGATAACCATGGATGGATCATAAAATTTTAGATGATGTTTTATGCTAAATCATAATTTGAAAACCACCAACGGGTGGTTTTTTTATGCGAAAAAAAATCATCTAGCCTAAGGTTAGGATATCTGAAAGCCATCTTAGCCAAACCGAAAAAAATAATCTTTCAAAATTTTTTGGGGAAAAAATCACTACTTAAGAAGAATAACATTGATACTTCACCAATTTTTGTTTCAAAAATTATTCAGGAATCTATATCTCTTTCATTTACTTATATTAGCTTAAAATCATCTTTATAAAATAAGACTAATGTGGGTTTTATCGTTTTACCAAATACCGCCAAGAGAGCTATTTATATGAAAAGCACTTTTTCAAAATCGGGAATATTCTTGATGCCTTTGATCCTATTAATTTCAATAGCCAATAATTCCTTTGCCCAAAAATTCCTCCTTCTTCAAAAGGGTTCAAATACCAAGACAGCACTCAGATTCCAAGTCGGTGAAGAAATTACTTACAAATCCACCAAGTTTGATTATTATGTCACTGATTTGATCGTAGATATCAAAACAGACATTATCGTCCTTTCTGAAAATGTGCTCCAACCAAAGGATATCACCGTTGTCGACATCCGCAACAAAGACCCAAGAAACCAAACGATCAAAAACCTTTCATTTTTAAGTATGGGGGCAGGAGTGGTTTTTCTTTTGGTAAACACTGTAAATAGTTTGTATCAGGAAAGGGACCTGTCACGATTAGAAGAGTCTTGGGCCTTATCCGCAGGGCTTATGGCAGGGGGATATGTTATTTCAAAACTGAAGTACAAAGAATTCCGCCACAAAGGGGATAACAAAATCCAAATTGTAATTCTATATGGAGATTGAAAAGGAATAGGTAAAGCGGGGATTTTTTACGACTTTTGCACCTCAAAAACTAAATAAATTATGACATCAGACCAGTTGAAAGACTTGAGAGCCCGCGTTTCGGCTTTGAGGAGGTATCTTTGACTACGATAAGAAGAAAGCAGAAATAAAAGATTTGGAGGCTGTTTCGTCACAGCCCGGTTTCTGGAATGATTCTGATGAAGCGGAGAAGACCATGAAGCAAATCCAGTCCAAAAAAGGATGGACTGCTCCATACGAAAAAGTAGAAACCAGCCTTCAGGATCTGGAAGTTCTCTTTGATTTTTATTCTATGGACGAAGTTTCTGAAGAGGAAATGAAGTCCGAATACAAAAAAGTTTTGGGAGAGGTGGAAGACCTTGAACTCAAAAAAATGCTCAGCAGCGAGGAAGACCAACTCAATGCCGTACTTGAAATCAATCCCGGTGCAGGCGGAACAGAAAGTAACGATTGGGCCTCCATTTTGATGAGAATGTACATCATGTGGGGTGAAAAAAATGGTTACAAAGTTCGTGAGGTGGATTTGCAGGAAGGTGAAGTCGCTGGAATCAAATCCTGTACCTTGGAGTTTGAAGGGCCATTAGCTTACGGATTCCTCAAATCCGAGATTGGTGTCCACCGCTTGGTTAGGATTTCGCCTTTCGATAGCAATGGCAGAAGACATACTTCATTTGCCTCAGTATACGCCTATCCCGAGGTGGATGACACCATTGAGATTGACATCAATCCTGCGGATGTGGAGCTCCATACTTCCCGATCAGGTGGCGCCGGTGGACAAAATGTCAACAAGGTCGAAACCAAAGTGCAGCTGACCCACAAACCGACAGGAATCGTGGTTGTTTGCCAGATTGAACGTTCACAGCTAGCCAACAGGGAAAAAGCCATGCAGATGTTGAAGTCTAGACTTTACCAAATGGAAATGGAAAAAAGGAATGCCGAGAGGGCGAAAGTTGAATCCGGAAAATTGAGGATTGACTTTGGTTCACAAATCAGAAACTACGTCCTTCATCCTTACAAACTGGTAAAAGATGCCAGAACGGGATATGAAACTTCAGATACACAAAGTGTTTTGGATGGCAATATCAATGAATTCATAAAGGCTTTTTTGCTTGCCCAAAGCGAAGAAGAAGCCAACCAAGATTGATCTTTTTGATTACAAAATCCTGATTCAGACTTGTTCTGGATCAGGATTGTTTTATCTCTAACCGAACTCCTTCATGAGATTTTTGCCTCCATTCTTTACGTTGGATTATTTTCTTCTCTGCCTGAGTTCGTTTTTGTTTTTTTCAAGTTTCAATATGATCATCCCTGAGCTCCCCTCCTACCTGAGTTCTTTGGGCGGTGAGGATTACAAAGGATTGATTATTGCCTTATTCACACTTTCAGCGGGACTTTCACGTCCATTTAGCGGTAAGCTTGCAGATAAAATCGGTCGGATTCCGGTAATGGTTTTTGGAGCTGTGGTATGCATCATCGCAAGTTTGGCTTATCCTATTGTCACCTCAGTGGCAGGATTTCTTTTCTTGAGATTTATGCATGGATTCTCTACAGGGTTCACTCCTACTGGCACTTCTGCTTACGTGGCAGACATCGTACCCTTCAACAGACGAGGCGAGGCTATGGGAATCCAATCTTTATTTGGCTCATTGGGAATGGCAGCCGGTCCTGCAACAGGAGGATATATCGGATCAATTTGGGGGATTCAGCCACTGTTTTATACTTCAGCATTTACAGCTATACTTTCCATTTTGATATTGTCCAGACTCAAAGAAACCGTCGCCCAACCCGAAAAATTCCATCCGAAGTTATTGAAATTGAATCGTGATGAATTGATCGAAAAAAGGGTATTGGCCCCATCTCTCGTTTTGTTTTTAACCATTTTTTCTTTCGGAGCTGTTCTTACGATTATCCCTGATTTTTCTGAGCATTTGGGGATTCTTAACAAAGGGTTGTTCTTTGCGGTATTTACACTTTCTTCTTTAGGAATCAGAATCATAGCCGGAAGAACCTCTGATAAATTTGGAAGAATTCCTGTAATGCTAATAGCTACTTTTTTCATGGCTTTATCTATGTTTCTGATAGGTTTTTCCGAATCAAAAACTATGTTTCTCTTTGCTGCTGTGGTTTTTGGTTGTTCTGTAGGAATGAATTCTCCCACCATTTCGGCATGGACTATTGATCTTTCTTTGGATAAATTCAGGGGACGGGCTTTGGCTACTATGTATATTGCAATGGAATCCGGAATAGGCGTTGGAGCGTTAATTTCGGGATTTGTCTACGCCAACAAATCAGAGAATTTCCCATTGGTTTTTTCGATTGCAGGGATATTTTCAATGGCCGCTTTCGGCATTTTGGTTTTTTTGAGAAATATGCAGAAAGACTTGTCCAAAAATAAATACTAATAATATTCTAATCCTAAATTTAAAAAGTGCCATAAATTTTGAAATAGTATAAAAAAATATAATTTATTGGTAAAATGTAAATTATAAAAATTTTTTAACAATTTATTTTACAATTAAAGTATTTAATTTTGTTTTTTAAGATTATTTTTAGGATTGGTTAATAATTGAATCTCTGAATGTTTGTCTGGAACAAAAAGTTTACCGCCTTTTATTTTTCTACCGTAATCCTAGCTGTGACATTCCTAATGTTGGACATCAAAGCTTTTTTCTTTTTGTTCAATTTATTGACATTACCGATCCTAATTTTTGGACTATGGTTAAAATTTAAGAAGCATCCACATCCCTTGATGCCTTTGATGATTGTGGCCTCGGTTTTTTCATTTTCAGGAGATTTTTTGATGTTGCTCGATATTGAAGAAAGCCTTTTTAAAACTATAGGTATATGCACATTTATAGTAGCCCAAACTTGTTATGGATTATTATATATCTACTCTACTCAATTCACTGAAATTAAAATAAAACCAACCCTCTTGAAAAGGTGGCCTGAAATTCTCACTTATGTTTTATTGGGAATTTATGCCACCATTGTTTTGAAATATACCAACGAGTTTTTCTTACCCGGATTACTTTACTCTTTCTTCGGCATTTCTACGTTTGTATTGGCTATTAACAGAAGGTTTTTTGTAAGTAGACGTAGTTTTGTTTTGGTGATTTTTGGAGCTTTTATGTTTATTCTAAGTGCCTCACTTACAGGATTTGATCTATACGCAACCAATAAAATCAGATATGCAGTGGCAATCCTCTTTTATTCCGGAGGACATTACCTTTGCAGCTACGGCATCCTAACCCAAATTGGAGAGATTATTAAAAAAGAAATACCGGTAAAATCTATTTTTGAGTAAATCTTAAGGATTGTTCAAAAAACCGTTTTTCCTCGGAATGGGCATGATCTCAACTTGTCTTCCGTTTAGGTAGGTTACTTTTTCCCCATCAAAAAAAGCTCCTTCCTCTAGCTGAACCCTTAACTCCTTATTCCACTCTTTTAGGAAAACGACTGCATTTAATTCAATGGCATAAACAGTGTTGGGATACAATGGATAATCCCCTGCTCCGGGAGTATCTCCCTGATTGTCCCACATGCCGATAGTAGGTCCTGAAGCATGTCCGTGCATGCCTAGGGGATGCGAGTAAATGCTCCCCTTTATCCCCTCCGTATTCATTGTTTTTCTTGTTTCTCTAAGGATTTGATTTCCTGTCCGTCCTGTCACAAACTGAGATGTAAGTATGTCTTGCAGTCTATTACCGACTTTCATTGCGTCTTTGAGATATTGCGGTACCTCATTTTCTCCAAGTTTGAGAACATAAGCGAGTTGTTGGGTATCAGTATTTAACCTCAGGTAAGAAATACCAAAGTCAATGTGAAGCATATCGCCGGGCATGATGACTTCCGAGTCCGCTTTGACTGCAAATGACCTCAATTGCCCCTGAGATGCCGGATCCGCTCTTTGGATATCTACAGAAGGGTGAAACCAAGTATCTAATTTCAGTTCCTTGATTCTTTCCCTATACCACCATACTACATCATCAGTGGTGGTGACACCAGGCGTAATCACTTCCTCAGAAAGACCATCGGCGATGATGTCATTGGCAATTGTTTGGAGATGGCGATAAGTGGCCATTTCGGAAGGTGTCCTTGTCTCTAACCATCCCACTGCCAGATTTTGTGCGGAAGTTATTTTACTGTGAAAATTCTCAGGTAAATAGGATTTTAGGGTATTGTATTCTGTAACATTGAGTCCATCAGCATGACCAAAATCCTTGGCGATATTCAATCCGATTTTCTTGGGGTTTTTCTCAACGATCAATTCTGAGAGCCGCTTCCATTGGTCTGGCTGGGTATCTGGATCCCAAGCTTTTTTGAAAGATTTGCCCACATCATACCTCGCCACCGCAAACGTCTCAACAGTCGATGAGCCAGGAGCTTTGTATAATACCAACATGGTCCTTCTTCTTGCAGCATGCCATGTTGCAGGCAAAAAAGTTTTGATTACCGGATCTTCATTGTACTCCCTAGAAATGATTACCCACATATCTATCTCGGACCTGTCCATCAGTGAAGGCAAAAGCGTCTGTATCCTTTCCTCCAACCATTGATCGATGACGGCTGCCTGTTCTCTTTGACTCAAGATATGTGGTGATTGGGCAAATAGGATTCCGCCGAATCTAACAAACAATACAAGGGCAATCAAGAATTTATTCATGTCAGTTTCCAAATTTAATTTCGGAAAATAGGAAGAAATCTCAATAATAAAAAGACAAACTATTTGACAGAAATATTGCTTTCCTGCTTGTCCAATATCCTTTGGCTGAGTTTATGGAATCTATAAAGCAACATTATTCCTGTTACTGTAAGTCCTATCAAAAGTCCGACCCATATGCCAATTTCTTGCATTCCAAGTGAAAAAGCCAATATATAGCCCAAAGGCAACCCAATTACCCAATATGCAATTAAAGTCACAATTGTAGGAACCCTTACATCAGACATGCCACGGAGTGCCCCAAGTCCAACTACCTGAATTCCATCAGATAATTGGAAAAACCCTGCAATGACCAACAAAGTAGCACTCATCTGAATCACAGAGACATCATCAATGTAGAGAGAAGGCAAAAATTCTCTGAATAAAATGAAGATAACTGCTGATACACTCATAAAAATGGCAACCATCACAAAAGCAGTGAATCCAGCTTCCCGTAGAGTTTTTATGTCCTTTCGACCCAACTGATTACCAACTCTTACCATAGCTGCTGTAGAAAGCCCTGATGCCATCATATAGCTGATTGACGCAAGGTTGATGGCAATCTGATGTGCCGCCAATGCAGTAACCCCAATCCATCCCATCATGATAGCAGCTGCACTGAATGCTCCTACTTCAAAAATAAACTGAAATCCGGTTGGCACACCGATTTTAATCAGTTTGGAAAACATAGGGAAGCTTAATTTTTTAAATCCCAAACTTAGGTTGTACGTGCTGTATCTCTTCGAATTCCAAACATAATATGCCATCATCAATCCCATCATAATCCTGGAAATCAAAGTAGCCCATCCTGCTCCGTTTAATCCAAGGGCAGGAAAACCAAGATTTCCGTAGATCATCACCCAATTGAGAAAAACATTGATGGCATTACAAAAAATCGTAATGTACATGGCTTGTTTGGTTTGCGATAAGCCTTCGGCAAATTGCTTGAATGTTTGAAAAAACATGAATGGAAGTAATGAAAAAGTGATGATTGCCAGATATGGGATGGCCAAGATGACAACTTCTTCCGGCTGATTAAGATGTTTGAGAAAAGGAGAGGTCATCAAAATCAAAAAAAACAGGATAACCCCACCGACCATATTGATGGTAAAACCATGGTTGAACAAACGGGCAATCCTTTTTCCTTTGTTTTTCCCATCTGCCATCGCTACCAATGGTGTCATTGCCATAGATATCCCTATTCCAAACATCAAAACCACAAAGAAAATACTGTTAGCCAAGGAGGCAGCGGCCAAAGGGACTGCACCAAGCCGGCCAACCATCATGCTGTCAGCCACTCCTACCAACACCTGCCCCAACTGACTCAGCATCACCGGGTAGGCTAGGTAAAAAGTCTTTGAAAAATTATCCTTGAAATTTGGAATGACCATTTTAAATATATCGCATATCAGAGATTAAGAATTCTTGCAACTTTCAAAAGACCTGCCACAGAAATTGCATCTGTGATTTCACCATCCATTACTTTCTGAATGGCTTCTTTCAATGGTAATTTTATAATTTGGAGTTGTTCTGTTTCTTCAAATTCTGTTTCGCCCTGCGCAAGGTCTTCGGCTAAAAAAACAAAACCTTCCTCATCTGTCACAGAATTGGAAGTATGGATTCTCATTATTTGCGTCCATTTATTTGCAGAAAGCCCTGTTTCCTCTTTCAATTCTCTTTTTGCCGATTCAATAATATCTACCTCCAGAAGTCCACCACCCATAGGGATTTCCCAGGAATATTCATCTAAAGTATATCGGAACTGACCCACAAGCCAAGTATTGAGATCATTGTCTACAGGAACAATTGCCAAAGCTTTATTCTTGAAGATTACTTTACCGTATATCCCGTCTTTTCCTGAAGGAATCACTACCTGATGTTCCTCCACCTTGATCCATGGATTTTGGTAAATTGTGGCTTTGGACTTAGTTTTCCAGGGATTTTCCATATATGGCTCTAAATAAAAAAAGGGTGACTTTTGGCCACCCTTTTGATTTATGTTTTATAAATATTAAGCAGGGATAGGCAAAACTTTACTGTCCTTAAAAGTAGAAAGAATCACCATGGATTGCATAGAATCAACCTCTTTAATTTCACTGACTTTCTCAAGCATCAGTTTTTGGTATGCGGTGATGTCTTTTGCAATAATTTTCAGAATAAAGTCACCTGTTCCGGTGATATGGTGACATTCAATCACTTCTTGGATTTCATTGATTTCTTTCATGAAAGCATCAATGTTTCCTTTGTTGTGACCGATAAGGCTTACCAAAACAAATGTACTTACACCAAGTCCGATTTTTTCGGGATCCAATTTGGCATGGTAGCTTTTGATGATTCCTGATTGTTCTAATTTCTTAACCCTTTCCAATGTCGGAGCAGGTGAAAGACCGATGTCTTTTGAAAGTTGGGCATTGGTTATTTTGGCATTAGCCTGAAGTATCTCTAGTATCTTACGGTCTATTTTGTCGAATTTCACTTTGATGCTATTATCCATGATTCTTGAATTTTCAAAATTTTATGTTGTGCAAAGTTAATATAATTTGATATTGTTTTAAAACAATTAATTACAAAATAAACCCCTGTTTGCAAAATATTGTTTAACAATTAACAACTTTTCAGAATATTTGCATTGAATTGTTTTCAACTTAGCGAAGTTATTCAAATTATCTCCTGAATTTGATACAACCTATACGGAAAAATTTTATTAAAGTTTATTCTTTTTGATATAATCTCTTGCTTCCTTGTGGGCGGGGTGTTTTCGCTTGGCGTATTTCTTTACCTGATTGAAATAGCTCTTGGCTAAGGGTTTGTTTTTTTCCTGATTTGCCATCTTTCCTAGAGCAATCAAAGAATATAGATAGTACCCGCTTTCCTGACTTTCAGATTCCTCGCCATAGGAAAGGGTTTTGAGATAATACTTCTTTGCTTCTCTTTGGTCTCCAATCCTATCATAATATTGGGCAATATAGAATGCCGCATATCTTCCACTGTTTGATTCATAACCTGTCCATTTTTCATCGATCCTTTGGAGAATCTGCTCTGACATTTCTTTGGCCTCGGTAATTCTTCCTACAGTATAAAGATGCCTGGCATACGACCTATGGAAATATGGATTATTAGGAAATTTACTGTGTAAATAATCTGTTATCGCTAGTGCTTTATAAGGTTGCTTTTCTTCTGAAGCATAAAGTCTGAACAGAAAATACTGCGCTTCAATTCTGGCATAAAACGCGTTTTGGGCCACATCTTCCAATTGTTTTAGCCCAAGGGCCTTATTTCCTTTTGGAAACATGGCCACCACAGGTTTTAGCAAAGGGTAATTCTCAGGAATCCATACTGAAAAATAATTGAACAAAGCATCTCCCAAAAGCAATTCGGGTCCAAGTTCTTCCTCACCCCTGCTCAGGTTTAAATATTTGAGTGCATTTTTCCCTGCAAAAGTTGCCCTAGTCCAGCTCTTCCTTTCACTGTAAAGCCTTCCCTGAAATCCATATGCTCCGGCCAAGAAAAAAGCCGCTTCTTTGTTTTTTGGATCCTTATCCAATAATTCATCCGCCTTATCGATGACGACATCCATTTGCTCGATAAAGAGGTCATCATACTTATCATTTTCGACATCTGGGGCAATCTTCCACCAAGTGCTCAATCCCAACAAAAAATATGGTAGCGGATGATCAGGATATTGGTACTGCATGACCCTAAAACCGCGTTCAGCTGTCTCAAAATCAAAATTGTATAAGGCGTTTACATTTTCTGTGATCCTGAACTGCAGTCCTTTGTCCAATAATAAATAGGGAGATTGGCTCTTGCCAACCTGATCCAAAGGCTGATCTTGCGCATATGTTAAGTTTGCAAGCAACACTACTATCAATACAGCTGAAAATTTTCCTTTTCGCATTCTTATTCTAAATTTCCTCCAAAATTATATGCAATTCCAAACAATCATTTAGATTTGGCTATAATTATTTCAAATTATGTCACAGACTTCAAGTCCTATCTCCCAACGTATCGAAGCCAATTTAGATTTCGATAAAAGGTTGTTTTTTTTGATCTTGGTGATTTTGTATCTCTTGGTCAGGTATGTGACAAATGACCTTATCCTACAATCTATTCCCGGTTATGAAAAATTGGAATCTGAAGGGTCATTCATGATTTTTCATATTTTCAATGCCCTGAACTATCTGTGGACTCCTTTTGCATTACTCTGGAAATTTACCGCAACCTCATTTGTGATTTGGTTAGGGGCATTTGCTTTTGGCTATAAGGCGCCATTTGTTCGTCTATGGCAATTTGTGATGGTAGCAGAGTTTATATTTATTTTCCCTGAACTGATCAAAATGCTGGTGTATATCAAACCATCAGATTCGGTCAGCTATGAAGAAATCAGAGATTATTACCCACTTTCACTTTTTTCTTTGGTAGACCCTGAAAGTATAGCCCCAAAATATCATTATCCATTGAGAGCCATCAATCTATTCGAAGTTATCTACATTGTGTTTTTGATCTTTGGATTTCATACAGTAAGCAGAAGAACCATTGCAGAATCCACCTTAGTGGTTCTTTTTAGCTATGTTTTGATGTTTTTGCTTTGGCTTTTGTTTTATACCATGGTGTATAAATAGAGATCTATTTTGAATTTTAAAGGCTAATATTTCAGCATTTTTTGCACTATATTTTCCCGGTCTTGGTTTCAAACTTGATTACATTTACAGACGTAAAATTCCATATTTTTAAAAACCAAAAAATCTATGAATCCATTATTGGACAAATTCAATACTCCATTTGAGACCGCACCATTTGACTTGATAAAACCGGAGCATTATTTACCTGCCATTCAGGAAGCCATAAAAAAAGCAAAAGAAGAAATTCAGGAAATAAAGGATAATCCGGTTCCGACTTTTGAAAACACCATCGTGGCTTTGGACCAATCGGGTGAAAAACTGAATATTATTTCTTCCATATTTTTCAATCTCAACAGTGCCGAAACTAACGATCAGATTCAAGCTTTGGCAAGGGAAATCTCACCACTTTTGACAGCACATGGAAATGATATATTGCTGGATGAAGACTTGTTCACTAAAATACAATTGGTCTATGACCAAAAAGAGAACCTTACACTCGGTGAAGAGCAAAAAACTTTGCTGGATAAGACATATAAAAGTTTTGTTCGAAATGGCGCCAAACTTGATGTAAGACAAAAGGAAAGACTTAGGGAAATTGACAGGGAACTTTCCCAATTAGGTTTGAAATTCGGAGAAAACGTTTTGGCCGAAACAAACAAATATGAGCTTGTAATTTTAAATGAGTCTGACCTTGCAGGCCTTCCTGATGCAGTTAAGGAAGCTGCCCTGCAAACCGCAGAGGAAAAAGGCAAACCTGGAAATTGGGTTTTCACCTTGGCTTATCCAAGCTACATCCCATTTATGATGTATTCAGAAAAAAGGGAGTTGAGAAGAGAATTGTTCATTGCATCAAGTACAAAATCTTGCAAGGGAGACGAATTGGACAACCAACAGCATATTAAAGATATGCTGAGACTCAAAAACGAAAGAGCAAATCTCCTTGGATATCCAAGATTCTCAGACTTTGTCCTTGAAGAGAGAATGGCCAAAAGTGCTCCAAAAGTGATGGATTTTCTGCATAATTTATTAGAAATGGCAAAACCCAAAGCAAAGGAGGAAATCAAAGAACTTGAAAAGTTTGCAAAGGAACTCGATGGCTTAGAGAAAATAGAAAAATGGGATTTTGCATACTATTCCGAAAAACTCAAAAACCAAAAATATGAAGTAAGTGATGAATTGCTTCGTCCATATTTTAAACTGGAAAATGTCATAGAGGGGGTTTTTCTAACAGCAGAAAAATTGTTTGGTATCCATTTCATAGAAAATCAAAACATCCCAAAATACCATCCTGAAGTCACTACATATGAAGTCATTGACACCGAAGGCAATCATGTGGCGGTTTTTTACGCTGATTTTTTTCCAAGGGCAGGAAAAAGAAACGGTGCCTGGATGACGAGTTTCAGGGGACAAAAAACAGTGGAGGGAAAAGAATTCAGACCTCATGTTTCGATAGTTTGCAATTTTACCAAACCTACCAAAACCAAGCCTTCCCTTTTGACATTCAATGAAGTGACTACCCTTTTCCATGAATTTGGACATGCACTCCATGGCATGCTGGCACAGGGCAATTATGAATCGCTGACAGGCACGAGTGTTTATTGGGACTTTGTAGAACTTCCCTCGCAGATTTTTGAAAATTGGAGTTACGAGAAAGAATGTTTGGATCTATTTGCAAAGCATTATGAAACAGAAGAAATTATACCTTCTGAGTTGATCCAAAAAATAAAAAACGCAGCCAATTTCCAACAAGGTTATCAGACAGTCAGGCAGATCAGCTTTGGCCTACTTGATATGGCTTATCATGGAACAGACCCATCTTTGAATTCAGATGTTTTCTCATTTGAAAAAGAAATTCTAAAACCGACAGCCCTTCTTCCTGAGGTGGAAGGTACACTGATGAGTACTTCCTTTTCCCATATTTTCCAAGGTGGATATGCTGCGGGTTATTACAGCTATAAGTGGGCAGAAGTTTTGGATGCAGATGCATTCGAAATGTTTCTCGAAAAAGGGATTTTCGATAGAGAAACAGCCACATCATTTAAGGAAAATATCTTGTCAGCAGGAGGAAAAGAACATCCAACAGTACTTTACAAAAGGTTTAGAGGAAGAGATCCAAAACCTGATGCTTTGCTCAAAAGAGCAGGATTGGTTTAAGATAAACCCAGCCTTCAAATTAAATTGAAGGCTGGCTTTCACTTTTCGATTAACTGCTTCTTTGCATTAAAGAAAAGGTTGCTTTTAATCGGAATATCAAAAGGTTTTGATCCTACTTGGTAACATTAAAATCGAGAGGAACCACTTTGTCGCCAACTAGCGCTTCATATTTTAGACCTCCCAATCTTTCGTCAAATTCTTTTTTTGCTTCTTGGATGATAAGCGGATTTAAAATCAAGTCCTTTCCTGTCAAGGCCATAGTTTTTGCTGCAAGCATCATTCCCTTAAATCCTATGCTCATTCCGTCGGCAGCAACAGCCTGCCATGTATGTGCGGCAGTTCCAGGAACCCAAGTAGCTGTTCCCAAACCGACTGTTGGCACTACATAACTTACATCACCAACATCAGTGGATGCTGGAAAGAAATTTAATGCATAAGGCTGGACTTTCTTTGCGACATCCAAAGAAGGTACTTTGGGGGAGTTAAAGGTTTTTTGGATTTCTGTAGCCCATTTAATTTCTTCCTCATCATACTCAACTCCTCCGAGTGAGCTCAGGTTTTTATGCATCTGCTTTGCCAAAGTTTCATTTGGCAGTAAGCCATAAAGCCCTGACGCCAATTCAATTTCTACTCTTGTTCCTGTCCCCATGGCCGCACCTTCTGCAGCTTTTCCGATTCGGGCCCACATATCTTTCAATTCTGTAATATCAGGATGGCGGATCATGTACCTCACTTCAGCAAAATCCGGAACAACATTTGGTGCTAAGCCTCCGCTCGAAATAATATAATGGATTCTACTTTCTTGATCCACATGCTCACGCATCATGTTTACCATCATGTTCATTGCCTCTACTGCATCTAAGGCAGACCTTCCTCTTTGTGGAGAACCTGCTGCATGGGCTGTCTCTCCGTAAAACCTGAATCTCCCACCGATTACTGCATTACAGGTAGAGGCGTTAGCTGCATTTCTATCGGACGGATGCCAGTTGATGACAGCATCCACACCATTGAAAATGCCATCACGGGCCATGTAGACTTTCCCTCCTCCAGTTTCCTCAGCCGGGGTACCAAAGATTTTAATGGTTGCTTTGATATTGTTTGCATCAATCCATTCTTTTAAAGCCACACCTGAAGCAACTACTGCGGTCCCGAAAAGATTGTGACCACATCCGTGCCCATTACCTCCCTCCACAATGACTGACCTGTAGGGAACTGCATCCTGAGACAATCCGGGGAGTGCATCATATTCAGCCAAAAAACCAATGACAGGACCGCCCTTATCATATGTTGCAACAAAAGCCGTAGGCATTCCTGCAACACCAACCTCAACGTTAAAACCTGAAGCTTTTAATTCGTCGATCAAAACCTTTGAGCTAGTAACTTCCAAAAACCCCAATTCGGGATTTTCCCAAATCTCTCTGGCCGCTTTGGAAAACCTTTCAGTATTTGCATCCAATTGCTTTACAATAAATGCTTCATGTGATGGTTCTTGAGCTAGAATTGGAAACCAAATTATTAGCCCAAATAATCCAAGTAATATTCTCTTCATACCGATTATGTTTATATAAAATTTGTTTTGATTAAGTATTTTAAAAATAAGTATAGGGGAATTAAAACGAAACAGAAATCGCCAAAATAAAAAAATAAAAAAAGGATATGTTTATACATATCCCTTTTTAAACTCCTTAATCCATTTGAAAAGCATTCGCTGTATGAGTAGGTACAGCTTAAAACCTTAATATCTCGTTAGATTATGATTAGAACTCCAACTAGAATTAACCATACGACGGAAGTTACCGCTAACAGTACCCGAAATTGTTTGTCCTCGTTCATAGCTTTTTTTTTGTTGAATATACTAAGTTAATTGTATTCTTGAAAATAGACATAAAATATTTTAATTTTTTTTACGTTTTAGAATTTTATTGCTTGATTATGTCATGATAGTGCTTTTGATTTTTAGACATATTCAAAGAAGTCCATTCAATTTTTGTGTCAATCGGAATTTTTCTAACATGACAATCTATGATTTGACAATAATGGCAACATTTATCTGGAATACAAGGGTCAGCATGAACAAACACTTCCATGATTCCTGGCCAGGCATCCTCCAAAGCATGTTCTAGCTCCTCAACTTCATCATGCACTTGTTTAAGGTCATAATAGTAAGGCAATGTCAGATGCAAATCAATATGTCTATCCCCACCATATTGCTGCACTCTCATATTGTGAATATCTATCCAACTTGGCTTTCGTTTTTGATTGATTGTTTTAACTGTAGAGTCAATAGCAGTTGGATCTAACTCATCCATAAGTCCTGCCACTGATTTTCTCACTAATCCATAACCTGAAAATAAAATGTAAAAAGAGAAAATTACAGCTATAATCGAGTCCAAAAACTGATAACCTGTCACTAATATAACCAAAACCCCCAATATCAATAAAAAGCTTGTCAATGTATCTGTCATCAGGTGCTTGCCACTTGCCTCCAAAGTTATGCTATTGAGGCTTTTCCCTCTTCTTTGAAGTATCAAACCCAAAACTCCATTGACTGTACCCGAAATCGTAATCAGTAAAATACCTTCAAACAGATTGTCCAAAGTACTTGGAAAAAAAAAGCTATAAATAGATTGATAAATAATAAATAGGCCTGCCAATATTATTAATGTTCCCTCAACACCGGCGCTAAAAAATTCAATTTTTCCATGTCCATAAGGATGATTTTCATCCCTTGGTTTCGAACTAAGATAAATGCTATATGTTGCAAATCCTGCCGCCACTACATTTACAATGCTCTCCAAAGCATCGGTAAGAATCGCGGTAGAATTGGTAATGTAATAGGAATAAAATTTAATTATCAAGAGTACAAAACTGACAATAAATGAAATCCTGATCCAAATAGTCTTTTCTCTTTCCACTTCAATGTTTTTGAACTGTTAAAAATAGAATTAAATTTAATGGGTTTTCATTTTCATAATTGATTTGATTGTTTTTAATGAAAAGAAACTACCATAAGCTTTATCTATATCCTTTAATTATTTCATTTATAATATTTTATGAGCCAAAGCAATATAAATTTACCGCCCTACCTTAAGGCGCTTGCAGTTTTGATGCTGATAGTAGTTTTAGTTTTTATTTTGATAATTGGAAAAAGTCTCTTAGTGCCCTTATTTTTGGCGGGACTGATATCTATTTTACTCACACCAATGTCAGATTTTTTTGAAACAAAAAAGATCTCCCGGGTATTTAGTACTGTCATATCATTGGTATCGGGCTTGATTTTGTTTTTAGGGCTAATGGCTTTTATCGTTTTTCAAATTGCTTCATTCAGTAAAGACATTGGAAATGTAAGGGAAAAACTTAATGTCTACCTTGCTCAGATTGATCAGTATATTTTGGAAAATTTTCAAATAGAATCCGGAATTGGAAATGGAATAGACAAGCATTATTTGATAGATTGGATACAATCCCACGGTTCAAGTTTAGCTGAATTCGTGTTCGGAACAATTGGATCATTGTCTATAGTAATTTTGTTACCTGTTTTCAGCTTCTTTTTCCTTCTTTATCGTGACCACCTTACTTTGTTCCTAGCAGGGCTCTTCCCAAGACACGATAAGGAAAAAGTGAAAAAGGAAATACTAATTTTGAGAAAAGTTGTTCAGAGTTATGTAGTTGGCGTATTAAAAGTAATGGTGATTTTGGCCATCTTAAACACGTCAGTGTTACTTGGACTAGGAATCAAACATGCGATTTTTTTCGGGGTATTTGCAGCGGTACTTAATATCGTTCCTTACTTGGGACCCTTTATTGCTTTGATTTTACCTGTTGTCTTTGCATTCTTAACCAAAGATGGCCTATTTTACCCAATTGCTATAGTTGTGAGCTTCCAATTGATCCAGACAATCGAAGCAAATTTCTTAACCCCAAAAATTGTAGGTGGAAATGTCAACCTGAATGCATTTGCTACTTTTTTGGGTCTTTTGGTGGGTGCATCAATTTGGGGTGTAGTCGGAATGATTCTTATTATACCTTCTTTGGCGGTTTTAAGGGAAATATTTGAACTTACTGATGCAACAAAACCTTATGCTTTATTATTGGGCGAAGAAAAAAACAACATTGAATCCATTAAAGAATAAACTCAAAATAGCCACCATCTTTCTTTTAGGGACGTTGCTAGCGTTTTCATGTGATAATGTAGAAACCAAAAAAGGAAGGTTTCTACTTAAAGGAAATGAAAAACTGAAGGAAAATGACCTTCAAACTGCCATCGATTTCTATTCAGAAGCACTTTTGATTGACCCAGAATACAAAGACGCTTTGTATAATAGAGCTTTGGTCTTTCAACAGCTCAACAAATTTGATGAGGCAATCGCTGATTATTCGGCAATATTAGAGAAAAATCCCGGCGATTCTTTGGCTCTTTTTCAGCGAGGAGTAAGCCTAATGGATAATGGTGAATATTATAAAGCTTTGGAAGACAGTAAAAATCTTCTCTCAATTCTTCCCAAAAGTTGGAAAGGTCATTTTTTAACCGGTTTGGTATTGGAAAAAATGAAAAATTACGATGAGGCACTTGAGGAATTCGAGAAATCACTTGAACTGCAACCCGAAAATTATGAAGTCTTGATCAACAAAGCCACACTCCATTATTATTTAAAAGAATTTGATGCTTCCTATTTTGCTCTGGATCGAGCAGAAAAACTAAATCCCCAAGAACCAAACATTTATAACCTCAGGGCTATGCTTTCTTTTGAATCAAAAGATTTTGAAAAGGCAATGGTATGGATAGAAAAAGCTATCAGCTTAAATCCAAAAGAAGCTTTTTATTTTAATAACCGTGGACTGTATCATATATATTTGGGGGAATATGAAAAAGGGCTAGAAGACATCAATTACAGTTTGAAGCAAAATCCCAAAAACCTGTATGCCATTAGAAATAAAGGGATTTACTATTTTTATAAAGGTCAAAAAGAATTGGCTTTAACTTATTTTGATGAGGTAAATAAAAAAGATCCTGACATGGAAATGGTCAAAGAATATATTGCAAAATGTAATCAAGATTGATTTAAGACCTCTTTTATTTTCTTCAATAATTCAGAGGCATCGATAGGCTTTGAAACATACCCCGTAAATCCACTTTGGTCAATTTTTTCAATTAAATCCTGTTTGGCTGCGGCTGAAAGTGCAAGAACTGGAATATTGGAAATAGTTTTAATGATTTTGGTTGCTTCAAAACCATCCATGACAGGCATTTGAATATCCATTAAAACACAGTCATATTTTTCATTTTTGACAGCATCCACAGCTTCTTGACCATTATTTACCCTATCATAATCAATGCCCCATTTTTTGATGATTTTCCCGAGCACAAGAGCGTTTACATCATTGTCTTCAGCCATCAATAATTTGATTTTACTGAAAGGCAATAAGGAAACGTTTTCCTTCTGTTGTATTGG
Source organism: Aquiflexum gelatinilyticum (assembly GCF_024741135.1). GTDB lineage: Bacteria > Bacteroidota > Bacteroidia > Cytophagales > Cyclobacteriaceae > Cognataquiflexum > Cognataquiflexum gelatinilyticum. The sequence continues at coordinate 705,331 of NZ_JANSUY010000001.1, read as the reverse complement.
AATTAACTGTTTTTTGGTTTTTTCAAAAACAATTTCAAAGAAGAAAGTAGATCCCAAACCTAATTCCGATTCAAGCCCTATCTGACTATCCATCTGTTCAAGCAATCTTTTGGTGATGGAAAGCCCCAAACCGGTACCACCATATTTCTTGCTGAATGAATGTTGGATTTGATCAAACTGATTGAAAATTCTGGACTGATGTTCTTTGGCAATTCCTATTCCTGTATCTTTTACAGAAAAATATGCTTTAATTTTTTCTTCAGAATTTTCACTGAGCCTTACATTTATCTCGACTTCTCCATTATTGGTGAATTTTAGGGCATTAGTCACCAGATTATTTAAAACCTGGGCAAGCCTTACTTTGTCACCTTTGACATCTTGATTCAATTCTTCCTGAATGTTCAAAACAAGCTTATTTCTACTATCTTTTGCATGGAATTCAAGACCTTTGACCACCTGATTGACAACCTCTTTCAAATTCATCGGGTTATTTTCTAAGGTAAGTTTCCCGGCTTCGATTTTTTGATAATCAAGTAGATCATTGATCATAATGATTAAGTTATCGACCGCAAAATTGATCGTATTCAATGCTGAGGCCTGATGGGAAGTGTGGTCATCCTGAAGTAGGGTATATACGGAACCAGATATTGCATTGAGTGGAGTTCTCAATTCATGGCTGATCATCGATAAAAATTCCGATTTGATCTGACTTGCTCTTTCTGCCTGTTCACGGGCACTTTTTAGATTTTCTTCAAATTTTTTCTGATCGGTGATGTCTGTCAGATAACCGTACCAAACCACATCTCCACTTTCCAATTGCTCTGGTTTAGCTGCACCATATACCCATTTGAATTGACCATCGGTTTTTTCCCTTACTCTAAATTGACAATTCCATGGCTTTAAGGTCCTTGCTGAAGTAACTGTCGATGTCAGGACAAGAGCAATATCTTCCGAATGAACTTTGTTGATAGCAAGACTGATATCGCTGAAATCCTTCAATTCACCTTCCTTTATACCAAGCAACTCTTTGATGCCCGGACTCAGGTAAGAGAATTTCATCTGTCCTTCTTTATCAAGAACAAACTGATATAGAGCTCCCGGAACCTGTTCTGTCAAATGAAGTAAAAATTCAGAAGACTCTTGGAGTGTTTTTTCTAAACCTACCCTCTCAGTGATATCTCTTGCAAATGAAAGAATATATTTTATTTGGTTGATTTCCACAAGACAGGAGTTCACCTCCATGTGAATTTCTGTTTTGTCCAGATTGGTATATTGGGTTTTATAAATGAGGTTATTTTCATTTGTCAATTGGTGAATATGACTCTCCCAATCAGCCTCTACACTAAACTTGGTTTCAAAATCTCCAATTTTAAAGGAATATCCCGATTTTGGAACAATTCCCAACTTTTGATTGGCTTCTTGGTTTGTAAAAATAATCTCTCCAGAAATGTTGGATATCAAAATTGATTCAGGTGAATGTTCAAACATTTCCTTATATAGCCCAAGTTCTGTTAATAAGTCATTTTCATCAGAAATATCTCTTATTGTGCCAAATACTTTGGAAACGGAATTTTCTTTGAACTGCCCCTTACCGATAATTCTTACCCACTTTTCAGTTGATGAATTGGTTTTTATCTTGAGTTTTAAGTCAAAATCCTTTCCAATTGCCATTAATTCGGTTAATGATTTTTGAAAAACAGACCGGAATTCCGGTAAGAAAAAAGTAATAATTTGATCTATATTAAAGTTTCGCCCCTTTTCAGTCTCAAAAATCGCATAAAGTCCATCACTTAAAATTACATTGTTTTCAGGTATAGCTATCTCCCAAACACCTGATTTAGAAACAATTTCACCTAAATTGGTCAATTCATTTTTCCAATCATTTTTTTCTTGGGCAAGTTTTTCCTCGGTGATATCCCTTCCTACTGCATAAAATTCACCCGCAACAAAATTGACATTCCAGTCTATCCATTTATAATCTCCACGCGATGAAAGCATTCTCGCTTCAAAATGACTATTTGTGATTTCATTTTTACCGGCCAATACCAGTTGATGAACCTTTGGTAAATCTTCGGGATGAAAAAATTGACATAATTCTACGTTGGTCATTTCAGCAGGAGAATATCCAAGAATGTCTTTTACTGAATTGCTTATCCATGTCAGAAAATTTTCTTGGCCAATCCCAATAAGGTCTTGAACGTTTTTGAAAAATAATCCTGTCTGCTTTTTAGTAGGCATTCCTTGAGCCCTCATTTCTTTTCCTTTGTAAAAAAGAAAATAATTTGACCCATTTTCCTGAGGCAATTCTATATTGAATACAAATTCTTGATCTAGAAAATTGATGATCATTTCCTCACTGAAAATATAAGAGTTGATGTCCAATCCCAAACCGACCAAAGTATTGTCCTCTAATTTTTCTCCAATTGTTTTATCAAATGCTTCATTGGTATAAAAAATATTGTAAGGGTAAGTATCATCAGCCAAGAAAACCATCTCCGAGGATTCGTATATAATCTTCTTGAATGTATTGTTTATACCTCTTTCCTTCATGAGAAACAATGCGCTGGAAACTTAAATAATTTTTCTTTGTAATGGGTGTTAAGCTCTTTTGGAACTCATGCTGTAAACATACATTAAATTGTTTTTTGACACAAATAAATTGTAATTAAATATATAAAAAAATGTTGTTTACATCAGTAACAAATATTTTCGGAACAAACTAAATCAAGGATCTTGTAACATTCAGAGGCTAAAAGCTCTACTAGCCATCTATAATCGATATTTCATAGCATCAATATTCAATTGCTAAGCTTAGAATAATTAATTACAACATAACCGTCGGTTGCATTACTTGGAAATTCTTAGATTGACATTTACAGAATCAAACATGAATTTACAAAAAATCCCATTTTTCTACCTCCTCAATTTAAAAACAAATAGACCAGAAAATTTACTGCTTTACTTGATTTGTTTCAAGCATTTATTTGCCTTGATTTTTGAGGAAATTTTGACAAATAAAAAGGCTGTAGAATTGAATCTACAGCCTTATTTTATTTTAATTTTTTGAGATCAAATTTCTTCCTTAATCAAATTCAATGCAGATCCTGCAACAAACCAACCAATCTGACCTTCATTATATGTATGATTGACTTCAATTTCATTTTTGGTTCCATCAGAATGATTTAACACAACTGTCAATGGAACACCGGGCTGAAAATCAGCCAAACCTACAATATCGATCGCATCATCCTCTTGGATTAAATCATAATCAGATGGATTGGCAAATGTCAAGGCCAACATTCCCTGTTTTTTGAGGTTAGTTTCATGAATACGGGCAAATGATTTAACCAAAATTGCCCTAACACCCAAGAACCTTGGTTCCATGGCAGCATGCTCTCTTGAAGATCCTTCTCCATAATTCTCATCTCCTACTACTATTGAGCCAATCCCATGCTTCTTGTAATGACGCTGTACGGCCGGAACCTCACCATGTTCTCCGGTAAGTTGATTTTTAACTTTGTTTGTCTCTAGGTTGAAAGCATTGACTGCACCTATAAGCATGTTGTTAGATATATTGTCTAAATGACCTCTAAATCTAAGCCAAGGTCCGGCCATGGAAATGTGGTCAGTGGTACATTTTCCTTTCGCTTTGATCAAAAGCTTTAAACCTTTCAGGTCAGTTCCTTCCCATGCTTTGAATGGTTCGAGCAACTGTAATCTTTCAGATTTTGGATCTACAAGGACACTTACTTTTGAACCGTCTTTTGCAGGAGCTTGATAACCTGCATCCTCTACCGCAAAACCTTTGGTAGGTAATTCAAGTCCGCTTGGCTCTTCCAATTTGACTGAATTTCCTTCTTCATTGACGAGTGAATCTGTCATTGGATTGAAAGTCAAGTCACCTGCAATGGCCAATGCAGTTACTATTTCAGGAGAAGCTACAAATGAATGTGTATTTGGGTTGCCATCCGCTCTCTTAGCAAAATTTCTGTTAAAAGAGGTTATAATGGAGTTTTTTTCTTGCTTCTCAGCACCATGTCTTGCCCACTGACCGATACATGGCCCACAAGCATTAGCCAAAACTACTCCACCCATATTTTCAAATATACCTAGGAATCCATCTCTCTCAACTGTAAATCTAACCTGTTCCGAACCCGGAGTTATGGTGTACTCAGATTTGGCTTTTAGTTTTTTATCTACTGCTTGTTGGGCTAATGAAGCTGCTCTAGAAATATCCTCATAAGAGGAATTGGTACATGAACCAATCAAACCAACCTCTAATTTGGAAGGCCATCCATTTTCTCTTACAGCTGCCGCAAATTTTGAAATTGGCCAAGCCAAATCCGGAGTAAATGGTCCATTGACATGAGGCTCAAGTTCAGAAAGGTTAATTTCAATCACTTGATCAAAATATTTCTCAGGATTGGCATACACCTCTTGGTCGCCTGTTAAGTGAGCCTTAATGGTATTTGCCATATCAGCAATATCGCCTCTTTCGGTACCTCTCAAATATGCTTCTGATTTTTCATCATAACCAAAAATTGAAGTCGTAGCACCGATTTCAGCTCCCATGTTACAGATTGTGCCTTTTCCTGTTGCGGATAGGGACCTTGCACCATCTCCAAAATATTCTACGACAGCACCTGTTCCACCTTTAACTGTAAGAATGCCCGCTACCTTAAGGATAACATCTTTGGCTGAAGTCCAGCCTGAAAGTCTTCCGGTCAATTTAACTCCAATCAGTTTTGGAAACTTCAGCTCCCAAGGCAATCCGGCCATGACATCGCAGGCATCTGCACCACCTACCCCTATTGCGATCATCCCAAGACCACCTGCATTCGGAGTATGTGAATCAGTTCCGATCATCATTCCACCGGGAAAGGCATAATTTTCCAAAACCACTTGGTGTATAATTCCTGCACCGGGTTTCCAAAATCCTATACCATATTTATTTGAAACAGATGAAAGGAAATCATAAACCTCTTTATTTTTGTCGTTTGCCTTTTTCAAATCTGCCAAAGCCCCAATTTCTGCTTGGATCAGGTGGTCGCAATGCACGGTTGAAGGTACCGCCACCTTGTATCTTCCGGCCTGCATAAATTGCAAAAGTGCCATTTGAGCAGTAGCATCCTGCATGGCTACCCTATCAGGGTTGAAATCAACGTATGACACACCCCTTTCAAAAGGCGAATTTGCTTCGCCTAAAGTCAAGTGTGCATATAATATTTTTTCGGTCAAGGTCAGTGGTTTTCCTACTGCTATCCTGGCAGCTTCTATCCTTGAAGGAAATTTGGAGTAGACCGCCTTGATCATTTCTATATCAAATGCCATTGGGAATTGTATTTAAATGTTGAAAAGGTTATTTGAATCGTTCGCAAAGATAAAAAAACAGGGCAAAATTGGAAGTGTTTTCATGTAAGCTGTTCTTTTTATTTAGCCAAAAAATTTCAAAACACTAGGTACCCACTGAATAAGTTTTTGGTCTGTCTCCTATCCAAGCGTTACTACACTTACGGCTGTAAACTTTGTTCGTTGTGGAGTTTTTAAGTTTTTGCCAAAATCCCTTTCCCGTTTATCAAATTTTTAATATTAATTCTATCTTAAAATGAGAATAAATTAAAGAATGGGGTTTTTAAATTTAATTTTAAAAATACCTTTTTGGTATTTGGATAAATGTATTTTATCAAAAAATTGCCAAACATTTCTAACTATATATCTTTTCCTGAAATAATAATTCTTAAATTAGGTTTTGAAAATTCCTGTCCTTTGGTTCTAAAAATGTTTACATTTCTAGTAAAATCAAATCCAAATAATTTTGGAATTAAATATTTTTTCTGTAACCCTCCTGTTTTCGGGAATCATTGTAGCAGCAATTTCAACTGTAATCATTTACAGATTGGGGGATTCTGTGAGGTGGTTTGCATTTACCATGCTATTTGTGTCCATTTGGGCGCTCGCATATGGTTTTGAATTATCAAGCAAAAACCTCGAAACCATGCTTTTTTGGATAAAAATCGAATATATAGGGATCGCTTTGGCTCCGGGGGCTTGGCTTTGGTTTTGCCTGAAATATACCGGATTGGAGAGGTATACCCACACAAAGTTTGCACTATTGGTTTTTGGAATACCGGTAATTACCTACTTCATGGTCTTTACCAATTCTTTTCATCATTTACACTACAGGAATGTAATGGTAGATAATTCTGGCCCTTTTCCATTGTTAGCTATACAGCCGGGACCATGGTATTTCATACATCTTTCCTTTTTTTATATCTCTCTTTTTTTTGGAATAATTATTCTGCTGTACAAATTCAAAAATGCAGATCCGGTTTTCAAGAAACAAAACAACCTTTTACTCTTGGCCGGTCTGTTCCCATGGGCTTTCAATATTTTTTATCTGCTTGGATTTAGGCCTTTCGGCCACATTGACCTTACACCTTATGCCTTTTTGATCATGTATATTTTTGTCGGGATAGGCCTGATCAGATTTGATCTTTTCAGTATAAAACCGATTGCAAGGGACAAGGTTTTTGAAGTAATCAGCAAAGGAATACTTGTATTAGATCCTAATTCCCGAATCATAGATTTCAATCCCTTCATGACAAAAATTCTTGAGCGTCCCGTTTCAAATTTTATTGGAAAAAGGCTTGAAGATATTTTTGGAAAAGATTCTCAATTTGAAATCCAGCTGAACGAGCAAAAAAAGATCAGCATAGAATCTTCTTTGAGTTTAACTTCCGGGCAAAAAGACCTTTCCGTAGAATATGTGCCTATAAACGATAAAAAAGGAAATTCATTGGGAATGATGATTATTTTTGAGGACATCACCCAAAAAAAATCAATCCAAAACCAAATAAAAAACCAAGCTGAAGAACTCAAAAATCTAAATTCGCTTAAAGACAAACTTTTCACAATCATCTCTCACGACTTAAAAGGTCCGATTTTCGGAATCAGAGAATTGATCAAACTTTCTTTTGAAGGTGTCATCAGTCAAAAGGAATTTTTAGACATCCTGCCCGAAATCAATAAAAACATGGACTCAGTTTCCATTCTTTTGGAAAACTTGCTTGCATGGACAAGCAGTCAATTGAAAGGGGAATTTTTGGATAAAAGGACTTTTGAACTTGATAAATTAGTAGACCAACAGGTTTCTCTTTTTGAGAAAAAGACCCAAGAAAAGGGGATTACACTTTCACTTCAGAAATATGGTAACCTTCAGGTATATGCTGATAAAAACATGATTGATTTGGCTATTAGAAATCTTATCAGTAATGCCATAAAATTTTCAGGCAAAGGTGATTTGTTGACTGTTTTTCTAAAAGAAAATGAGGATAATGTCACAGTAAAAATCAAAGACACAGGACTTGGTATTTCAGAAGAAAATCTGGAAAAACTTAGAAACCGTGAATCGTTTACTACGATCGGAAAGGACAAAGAATCAGGAACAGGCCTTGGAATGCTTTTGGTGCATGATTATGTCATAAAAAACGGAGGGGAATTAAAAATTCAAAGCCAACATGGAAAAGGAAGTGAATTCAGCTTCAGCCTACCCAAAAATGAAAATTCATAGATTTTTCAAAAACGCCATGGTGTCAATCCCATCGGCATATTCATCCAAAGCAGGACATTGGGCTTTGCCAAACGGTAGACTACCTTGAAACCAACCGTTGTTGGACACAATGCATTGAATTTTGTCATTTACAGAAAAAATCAACTCATTGAGATCATTTTGACTCTCATAAACTTCATAAAAAAGAACCGAAATAGGAGAAACAAGTCCTTTGCTTTCTTGAAGTATTAGAAATCCATTATCTAGGTGCATTTCTCTGTTAACCAGCAAAATGGACTTGTTATACTCATAATTATGAAAGTATTTATGGTTGCTTGCAACTTCTCTAAAATCCTCAATTGAATCCAAGAATGAGATAAGAATTTCCCGGTTGGGAACAAAGATTTTGGAAACATTCCTACATCCCAAGCCATAATATTGGAAGACATCTTTGGCCAATTCAAGAAATTCCTCCTTTGTCTCACTTCCATCCAAGATTCCTACAGATATCCTGTTTTTTCTGATGATATTGGGATATTTTCCAAAGTAATAATCAAAATATCTAGCAGAATTATCACTACCTGTGGCGATGTAAGCATCTTTATTCTTAAGCATTTCTTCCACAAGAATAAATTGTCCAAATCTTGGTTCAATTGAAATTAGCTTATTAATTAACCAATTGATCAGTATTTGATCCGAAGAACTTGTTTTGACATTTGCACGATGTCCGCTTAAAAGGACACACATCATGTCATGAAACCCAACTGCAGGTATATTTCCAGCCATAAGAATTCCTACAGATTTGGGATTTCTTACTTCAGACAGGTCATATTTAAAAAGCCAATCCGCTAATTTTTCTTTATTTAGAAAAAGCAAAAGAGCGTCAAGCGAATTTTTTACCTGCTCAGGAGTAAACCAATTGTTGTTGTTTTCTACCCTTCTGTATAAATCGGATAATTCCTCTGATGAAATTTTTTCGATAAAATCTCCCAGCCTTGCAAATGCGTCAATTCTCTCCTCGAGGGTCATTGTTTTTGGTAATTTTGGCAAAGATATCCAATTCAATATAAAAATGATTTTTGCTGTGTTGAAAATAAATTACTTAGCATAACAACTTTTTATTGCAGGATTGGTTATTTGATTGTTAATTTTGGGCAACAAAAAATAAGGATTATGGCTATAATGATAACCGATGAATGCATCAATTGCGGTGCATGCGAACCAGAATGTCCTAATACTGCCATTTACGAGGGTGGAATTGAATGGACTTGGGCAGGCGGTACCAAGTTAAAGGAAGTCACACTTTCCGATGGGACTGTAGTAGATGCCAATGAAAAGCAAGAACCCGTATCAGATGAGTTTTACTATATAGTCACTGAAAAATGTACAGAATGCACAGGATTTCATGAAGAACCTCAATGTGCTGCAGTTTGCCCGGTAGATTGTTGTGTAGACGATCCGGATCACAGAGAATCAGAGGAAGATCTGATGTCTAAAAAACTTTTCATGCATGGTGAATAAAAGAGGGAGATTCCCTCTTTTTTTGTTCAAGAAATACTCAAAGTTTATCAACTTCCCGGAAGAAATATTCAAATAAATCGCTACAACTTTTCATTACTGGGCGGCCAAAGCCATCTTGATAATCCCTGGCAATTTAATTTCGAAGCAAAGAATCACCTGAAACTGCCTAAATAATCAGATAATGGTCGGGTTCTGTTAAAAAAATCTAGATAATCCCTTGAATATGATTTTTGAATTGATTTAACTTGTCCTCAAAATAACAGCTTAATCAAACAAAAACTTTGGCAAGTGGAAGATCACAGAGGAAATGACAGAGAAGAAATCTTCTCAAAAAGAGTAAAAGCAGGTAAGAGAACTTACTTTTTTGATGTAAAGTCAACAAAGTCAAACGACTATTACCTTACGATTACTGAAAGTAAAAGAAGAATGCAGGGTGATAACTTTGTTTTTGAAAAGCATAAAATTTTTCTCTACAAAGAAGATTTCGGGAAGTTCATTGAAGCTTTGCAAAATGCCGTAGACCATGTCAAGCATGATTTGATGCCTGAGGTTGATTTCTCACAATATGATGTCGAGGAATCCGAAACCGAATTAGATGACGAGTTAAAGTGGGAATAGTCCCAACTTTTTTATAAAAAGGAAAAAGAATCAGCTGTAGCGGGATTTTAAAGTCGTTTGCATTATTCCATAATTGCAGATGCCCTAGTGGTTGTTTCTTTTTCCTATATTTCGTCTACATATGAAAAAACCTGTTTTTATCCTTTTATTTTTTATAGCTATTTTAGGCATTGTTGGCTGGTATTTTTCAAACATCACATTCTATTTTATTTTTGCATTGGTGTTAGCAGCCATTCTTCGGCCTTTGACCAATAGGATTAATTCATTCCATGTCATTGGACAGCATACTCCCAGGTGGCTTGCAATTTTATTGTCATTTGGGATGGTCCTGACATTGATTTTTCTGATAAGCTTACTTTTCATTCCCTTGATAAGTGCCCAAATAAAAGTCATTTCATCCTACGACCTTGATTACCTATATGAACAAATCCAAAATCCTGTTGGAAAAGTTGAGGATTTATTGATCAAATATGAAATTGTAAAAAGTGATCCGGGATTTTTGATTTTGCAGGTGCGGGAGACACTGATTTCAAGTTTTGGATCAATTAATTATCAAGGGATAGTCAATACCATTGTCAATACCACAAGTTCATTTTTGGTAGGAATCATGGCGGTAGGTTTCATTTCTTTTTTCCTATTGCTAGAAAATGGACTTTTGAGAAGGAATATCATGGATTTGATTCCCAATCCTTATTTTGAATTATCTGTTTCCACCTTCAATAAGGTTGAAAGATTGCTTTCCAATTACCTTGTAGCGCTTTTGATACAGATCACCTGCATTTTTTCCCTTGCAGCAATTGGGCTTACATTGATGGAAATTGATTACGCATTGACTATTGCTATGTTTGCTGCTGTGGCCAATTTGATTCCATATGCAGGACCGATCTTGGGTGCCACATTTGGGGTAATCGTCGGACTTTCGACTGGAAGTTTTGAAAATTCAAACGAGATTACCTTTATGGTTGTTAAAATTCTTTCCGTATTTGGAGTTGTTCAATTAACAGATAACATCATTTTGCAGCCATTGATTTTCTCCAAATCTGTAAAAGCACATCCGCTTGAAATTTTTGTGATTATCTTTGCCGGTGCGAAAATCTCCGGTATCCTTGGGATGATCTTTGCAATACCGGTTTATACCATATTCAGGGTATCTGTATTGGAATTTTATAGAGGTTACCGAGAATACCGAATCTTTAAAATGTAAAAAAAATATTAATGGCTTTACAATGTGGCATCGTTGGCTTACCCAACGTTGGAAAATCAACCTTATTCAATGCACTTTCTTCTGCTAAAGCTGAAGCTGCTAATTTTCCTTTTTGTACAATAGAACCCAATGTCGGGGTAGTGACTGTTCCTGATGCAAGATTGACCATTTTGGAAAAACTTGTCAAACCAAATCGTGTCGTTCCCACAGTCATCGAGTTTGTGGACATCGCAGGCTTGGTTAAAGGCGCAAGTAAAGGAGAAGGCTTGGGCAATAAATTCCTGGCCAATATCAGAGAAGTGGATGCTGTCATCCATGTAATCAGATGCTTTGATGACGAGAACATTGTCCATGTGGCAGGTGGTGTGGATCCGGAATTTGACAAGGAAGTAATTGACACTGAATTGCAGCTCAAGGATTTGGAATCAATAGATAAAAAAATAGCAAGGATTGAAAAAATAGCAAAATCCGGAGATGCAAGGGCAAGAAAAGACCTTGAAGTCCTCCAAACATTCAAATCTGAACTCGAAGCCGGAAAAAATGCAAGAGCGGTTTCAATTGACAAAGAAGAATTCGAAGCTGTAAGAGACCTTCATCTTTTGACCATCAAGCCTGTACTCTATGTTGCCAACGTCGATGAAAAAAGCCTCCTGACAGGCAACAAATATGTAGATCAACTGAGAGAGAAAGTGAAAGAAGAGCATGCTGATGTCATCATTCTTTGTGCCGCCATTGAGTCCCAAATCGCTGAATTGGATGATGCAGAAGAAAAATCAATGTTCTTGGGAGAATATGGTTTAGACGAAAGCGGTTTAAACAAATTGATCTCAGGAGCGTACAAATTACTTGACCTGATCACCTATTTTACTGCAGGTGTCCAAGAAGTCCGGGCATGGACCATCAAAAAAGGATGGAAAGCCCCTCAAGCTGCGGGTGTAATCCATACTGATTTTGAAAGAGGATTTATAAAAGCTGAAGTAATCAAACTTTCGGACTACGAAATGTATAAATCAGAAGCAGGATGCAGGGAAAATGGAAAAATATCGATTGAGGGCAAAGAATATGTAGTTCAGGACGGGGATATCATGCATTTTAGATTCAATGTATAACAAAATTTGTAAAATTAATTTGTACTTTTGCAAGAACCGTGATTAGTGTGAATATCAAATAAAAGCAAAATTTAAATTATTGTTTCATTTCTATTTTTATTAAAACCGTGAGAATAAGATTAATATTTTCGTTAAAAAACAAAGGGGCTTACTTACCCTTTCACCATCAGTACATCTTGGCCCAATTCCTGAAGGGATTGATTGTCAAAGGTGGAAGGGAGGAGTTTTTTAACTACAATTACTTCAATTTCTCTGGTCTAAAAGGTCAGACCAAAGTTAGTCGAAGCGGACTTCACTACTACTCGAGCTTAGTCACTCTAGTGCTTTCATCACCCAATGAAGAATTTATGGACTATTTGCTGGAGCAGGTATTCGAAACTCCTAAAATTGAGTTAGGAAACCTAATCCTTTCCCCTGAGTACACTGAACAGGAAACAGAACCAACATTAGAGGTATCAAACAAATTTGTTTGTATTTCTCCTTTGGTATTGTTGACTCCTGCTTTCAATGATGAATCAGGGAAAAGATTTATCAACCCGGATACAGATGAATTTTCTGATCTGTTGTATGAATCTACCCTTACTAGGATGGAAAGATCAGGATGGTACAACCAAGAACAAATGGAATCTTTTTACAAATTCCAAGTTGTACCTGACATGAATTATGTTAATAAGCTGAGAGAGCAGCAAAAGAAATTTGCCAGAATCTACTCCGTTTACGACATGGATGTGAAATATGAGGTACGAGGGTATACACTTCCCTTTACTTTGTATGCCGCTCCAGAGGTACAAGACTTCGTGTTTAAGTGCGGCTTGGGTGCTTTCACCCACAAAGGATTTGGTATGCTAGACCTTGCAAACCACGCTCCTAACCAACGTGCTGAACCATATAAGTTCAAAAGAGAAGGTTTCATCCCTTACAAAGCCCAAGACAGACCTAAGTCCGGGGAAATGGAAGAAGGACAAGAGGAACTTTAAAATAACAAAAAACCGGTCTCAAGCCGGTTTTTTTGTTTTATCCATCTGATAATTTCTTTTAAATTCCTTTTCAATCTTTTTCAAATCTGACTGTATTCATCAAGAAGGAGCCCCAAATATCCACACCGGTTTCTGTTTTAAAAACGAAATACACATCATCCCTACCAGTCATTGGCTCTAATTCCAAGCTGTAATCAAACCATTTGTTTCTATTGTCCCTTGGTCGGTTTGCCTCACTTATAACAGGGGTTTTTCCGATGATTCTTCCTTCCTGACCTCCTACCCTTACTTCCAACCAACCTGTTTTCTGGTTAGGATCGATAGAAAAAACCAATTTTTTAACATCTGAAAGGTCAATACCAGAAAATCCTATGTAAGATTGATGTTCAGTGAATTTGACCATTTTCGAATCCTGTAAATTTACCTTTGCGGTCCCTTCAAAAAAATCAGCTTCAGCTGCCAAGAACAAAGGGTTTTTGAGCACTATCTGCTCCCTTCTTAAAATTGGAGAAATCCCATTTGAACCATTATCCTGATAGCTCACTGTCAATAAATACGTCCCGTTTTGATTCGTTTTGGAATGTTGGTCTAGTTTTAAACTACCCTGAGCCGCAATTCGGTTTTTGGGACTTGATTGCTTATTTGGAGATAGGGAAAGCACATAATCTACCATCGCTTCAATGTCTCCTTTTGGAACATGGGAGTGGCTTGGCATTTGGCGCTCACCCCATACTCCACCCCCACCATTTGTGATTTTTTGAATCAAGTAATTTTTCCCTTCCTGATCACTTTCATATTTGACCGCCACCGAAACATAACTTGGTCCTATGGATGGGTTATCGATACCATGACAGGCGTTGCAGCCACTCTTTACGGTAAGGTTTTGTCCCATCAAAGTAGCTGAAGGTAATTCTATTTGATGCCCTTCTGCGGCCTCAACCCTATCGAAACCATTTTCTAAATAATCCCAAGTTACCAAGATCTTTTCCTCTTGGATTTCACCATCCTCTTTATCCATAACCATTACTTGGTAATCAATCGATGGATTTCCCCAATAAAACGATTGGTTATGGTCCATTTTTACCGAAATTAGAGGAGGATCATTGCCAACTGTTACTTCCAATTGATAAGTATCAGTTTTGCCATCACCATCACGGACAGTTAAAATCGGCTTGAATATCCCTGTTTTTTCAAAGGTAAATGATGGATTTGGGTCACGGGACTGCACTTTGCCTGTTCCTTCAAAATCCCATTCATATACCAACAAACTATCCTCCTTATCAAAATCCATGCTTCCTTCACTCGAGAATTGAACGGTAAAGGGCGCTGCACCTTGGTTTTTTTCAACAGAAGCTTTCGCTATAGGTTTTCTGTTTCCGGCACTGAATTCTATTTTGTACAATCCTGAATCATCGTTTTGAGCAGACCAATACGTGCCATATTCAAGCACATAAAGTGCACCATCAGGCCCAAACTGCATGTCCACCGGCTTATCAAAAACTACACTGGGAAGAAATCTTTCCATGGAATCCAAATCGGAATTCTCATCCATTGTGACAGTAAAGATCCAATTCCGCATCCAATCATAAATAAACAATTTGCCATGGTAGTATTTTGGAAATTTCACTTCAGTTTTTGGAAACATATCGTGGTAATAAACCGGTCCTGACATGGCATTGCGTCCTCCTGAACCCAATTGGGGAAAATCCTCAGAATCAGCATAGGGATACCAGATAAATGCCGGTTGGGCAGGTGGAAGTTGCTTGACTCCGGTATTGTTTGGAGAATTGTTGACTGGTGCATTGGGATCATATTCAAAAATGCTTTCCTGTTTTTCAAAATCATAATACCAATAAGGCTTATTGTTGGCAATCAGATAAGGCCATCCAAAGAAGCCTGCTTTCTTGGCTTGATTAACTTCATCGTATCCTCTTGGCCCCCTTCGAAGGCTATCATTAGATGCATCAGGTCCAACTTCTCCCCAATACAAATTCCCGTTTTTTTGATCTACCGAGATTCTGAATGGGTTTCTATTTCCTTTGACATAAATCTCTGGACGGGTATCCGGAGTTCCAACGGGAAAAAGATTGCCTTCGGGAATGGTGTAAGTACCGTCAGGTTGAGGTGTGATTCTCAAAATACCTCCACGCAGGTCATTGCTATTGCCAGAACTTCTCTGCGCATCCACATTTTCAGGTCTTCCTTTTCGTTCATCAATGGGATTGTAATTGTCAGATTCAAAAGGGGTGGTATCATCTCCTAGAGAAAGAAAAAGATTTCCTTTACTATCAAATTCAAGGGATCCACCGCTATGGCAACAACCTCTATAATGCGGGATCTCCAACATGATTTTTTCTGAAGCTATATCAATCATGTCATTTACAAGCGTAAATCTCGACAGGCGGTTGATACTGATTGAACCTGAAGGCGAATAATAAAGGTAGATCCACTGATTTTTATCAAATCCAGGATCTTTGGCCAAACCTAACAATCCATCCTCGCTTTCATAAAAAACATCAAGAAAGCCTATTTCTTTGGTGCCGCCATTTGATGGCTCATACATTTTTACTTTGCCTTTTCTTTCAATGAAAATTACCCTGCCATCACTGAGAACTTCCAATTCCATGGGTTCATCTAGTTTTTCCACCAAGGGGACTTTGGTAAAACGGCTGTCTTCAGGTTTTTCGGTGACAAATTTTTCCTCTTCAATTTGGCAGGAGGCAAAAACAGTAACCATCGCTGAAAAAAGAATAATGGACAAAAATGATTTCATGGGCCTTATGGGTTTGAGATAAGACCAAGATATAGAAAATAAGGTTTAAACAAATAAAAAAATCCCCTAGAGGCTAGGGGATTTAACAAATGGATTTTGGAGTAATTAAAATTTAAATGATAGGCCGAGCATCAATTGTTGGTATCTGAAATCACCATCTCCTGTAAAGACATTATCAATGTTTACGGTTTGCCCGTTGAGCACTCTCTCATACCTGAGATCCAATCCGACATTCCCAAGATTGAGTCCGATTCCAAATTGATACCCTGCATTGAATTTGTCAAATTCGAAGTCCCGCAATTCGTCTTCTATGTAGTAATGGAAAGATGGTCCTGCAAATACCGAAACCAGAGGCCCGAGAAGATTGATTCCTACCAAAACCGGAGCATCAAGTCGTTGGGTTTGCAATTGGACCGAATTGATTTCTGATTTTAAATTGGTATAATTGAGTTCCGGTCTGAGAAAAACAGGTCCTGCATTTACCTTCCCGAATAATCCCAAATGGTAACCAAGGTTATTTTTTGGAGATCCCCAAATCGCCTCAGCATCCTTAAAATACTGTCCGTTTGAATTGTAATTTAATCCTCCTTTGATTCCAAACCCTCCACCGGTTTGAGAATACCCTGAATGGAAAAATACCATCAGGACAAACATGAGTACGCTGGTTTTCAATGTAGTTTTCATAATAGTTGGTTTATGTGAATTGAAATATATTTTCAGCAAATGATGTCATGGTTGACGCATATCTGACAAATCTTTTTTGAGCAATTGTTAATCTTTGCAAACACATTCATCTGATTTGCTGTTAGTAAACGTATATCTTCCGGATTCTTGTATAATTTGAATGTCAATAAGATGTCCGTCATTCAATTGCCTTCATAGACAGCAACCGAATCCCAAGTATGCCAATTATCTAAAATCATGCCCCATTCAAATTCAATAGTCAAAACAGTCAATAAGATCATGGCCTTTTCAAAAAAAATCCTTTATCTGGTATTAATACCTACTTTCAGTCTTTTGGTGTTTTCCTGCTCACAGGCAGAAAATGGAAAACAAAAAAGTGAAAATTCCGATGCTCCTGAAGAAATTTATGATGGACCAACAGCTTTGGCCACTTTTGCGGGTGGATGCTTTTGGTGTATAGAAGCTCCTTTTGAGGGAGTTGACGGTATTGTATCTGTGGTTTCCGGCTATGCCGGTGGCAAAGAAAAAAACCCAACCTATTCGGATGTATCAGGAGGAAAAACAACCCACAGAGAATCTGTACAAGTCACATTTAACCCTGATATCATCAGTTATTCGGAGATATTGGAAATTTTCTGGCAGCAATTTGACCCTACGGACGAGGGCGGTTCCTTTTATGACAGGGGATTTCAATATACTTCTGCAGTATTTTACCATGACAAAATTCAAAAAGCGGCTGCAGAAGCTTCCCTTCAAAAGCTTTCCCAATCAGGTAAATTTGACAAACCCATCGTAACTCCTTTGATCAAGTTTACTAACTTTTATCCGGCGGAAGATTACCATCAGGATTATTATAAGAAGAATCCGACCGAGTATTATGCTTACAGAACAGGTTCGGGAAGGGATGCATTTATTGCAAAACATTGGCCAGTAAAATTGGAAGACAAATACAAAAAACCTTCTGATTCAGAACTGAAAAAAAGACTCACAGAACTTCAATACCAAGTCACCATGCACGAAGAAACTGAGCGGGCTTTTACCAACGATTACAATGAAAACAAAGAAGAAGGAATCTATGTCTGCATTGTTTCGGGAGTTCCTTTGTTCAGTTCTTCGGATAAATATGAGTCCTTTTCAGGTTGGCCGAGTTTCACCAAACCGATCGATGCCCGCGTCATCGGCAAACCGACCGATACCGCTTACGGAATGATGCGTGTGGAAGTGAGGAGCAAACTCGGTGATTCCCATCTTGGGCACGTATTCAATGACGGACCCGAACCTACCAAACTTCGGTATTGCATGAATTCAGCCGCCATGAAATTCATCCCAAAAAAGGACATGGAAAAAGAAGGTTATAAAGATTGGCTTTGGGTGGTCGATTAAAAATATGCTGCACAAAGTTGAGTCAAGCCCAAAAAAATCATCGATTGATAACCAAATCCTTGACGGAGTCAAATGTCTTATGCTGCGACTGGGTGGGATTTGCCTACCCTGCACCTGGCCCAAGGCTAAAACGATCCTAAGGGATCATTTCCAAACGCCTTGTCCTACCCTTCTATCCCTACCAATTTGCAATTAGACTATTCAACCAAACACCATAGCGAAAGGTAATTCTTGGTAAAATGAATTACAAATTCATATAATAGAAAAGGGTAGTTACAAACTACCCTTAGCGGTTACGCCATCCTACTCCCAGATGGGGATTCCCTAACTGGTAAGCGAATTAATGTCTACTTAAATTGTCTATAAAATACTCCAAAAATAATGATGTTCTATGTTTCACATCTGAAGCTAAGTTGGTTGAGTTTGCCCTTAGAAATTCTTCAACACGAGTTACATCCTGTCTTTGAAGCTGATTGTTCTCGAATTTAAACAACAATTCAACCAATTGTATTCCCAGTTTCTCCTCTGCCAGCAATTTGTCTTCGGAAAATTGATCGCATGAGGATAATGAAAATTTTGCAAACTCAACAAAAATATCCCTGCAAGATGGATCTGATTGGAAAGCCAGTGCTATAAAGCATATTGCTCGTCTTGTTCTCATTCTTCTTTCATCAATTGAATCATCATATTCAGACCTTCCGTTCTCATAGAGAGTTAATAAAATCTTCTCTTTTTCTTCATTGACTGCGCTTTCATTTTCTAAATATTGTTTGGCTGAATTTTTCAGGATTTCATTAATTTTTTGAGACTCATATGTCTCAATCGGGTTTAGTTCATGCAACATTAGCAGAGAAATAAAAAATTGTGTTGCTTCATCTAAGGTGGAAACCTTCTGAGAGAATGCCGCATTCACATGAAAAATCAAAAGTATGATTAGTGTGTATTTCATCGTTTGTTGGTTTCTCTATAATTAAATATTCCGTCAGCTATTTGATTTCCTGCCCACCCTTGAAGTAGTCAAACCTCTGATGCTTCGACTGGATGGAATTTGCCTACCCTTAGAGATTAAGCCACTCTACTCCCAGAATGGGACAATCATCGGCACAAATAGGGAAAATTCTCACAGAAGCCTGGAAACCGATCACAAAAAGAAGGGTAATATTCGCAAAAGGGCTCTTTAGTAAATAGGTGCAGCAGCGCTAAAAATGCCAACATAATAGTTCCTCCTGCAGTTCTAATTTTTTCGATCTTTATACCTTCTCTTTTATCTTCTGGTTTGACCTTTTTTAGAACATCCTTAGCCAAAAAGTAAACTCCCACTAACATAATAATTCCAATTATCTTGTTCATAACCTTTAGTCTTTTTAGATTGATCTACCGCGAATTTGACGCCAGAATTGAGTTTTTTTTATTTGGGCATCAAGAATATAGTGGGCTCGTCTAGGCCAGATTTAAGTATCATTCTTTCGACCCCAACTAGGTGTAGTTTAATGCCTGATGCTGCGACTGGTATGAATTTGTAATTCAACCCTTCTATCCCTACCAATTTGCAATTGGACTAATCTACCAACCAAGCAAACGAAAGGTAATTCTTGGTAAAATGAATTGCAAATTCTACTAAATAAAAAGGTATAGGCAGAGTCTACACCTAGAGATCACCTTTCTATGCTCAGGGATTAATGATTTTTGGCTTTGGATGATGTAAAAATAAATGCCAAAACAAATTGTTGTTTAATTGAAGCATTTATGAGAAATTGGTTTTCAGATTTATAGTTTAAATTGCACAATTTCTGTAATTGTTTAAAGCATCTAAAAACCAACCAACATGAACAAATTCGTAAAAATCGGCATTTTTGCCCTCATCATTATCCTTGCAGGAGTATTCTATTGGAGGTATTACTTTGTGTTCAGTGAAGGTGTCAAAGGCGGCACGCTCAATTATTTTGAGAAAAAAGGATACGTCTTCAAAACCTGGGAAGGCCGTATCGTTCAGGAAGGTTTCCAAAGTCCTACTGCCGGTGCCCTTCAAAGCAACGAGTTTAGATTCAGTGTTCAGAATGAAGCTCTTGTTGAGCAGCTTGAGCGTGCAGGTGGAAAATTTGTAGAATTGCGTTATAAGGAATACCTCAATTCATTACCTTGGAGAGGCGCAAGCGAAGTTGTAGTCTATGAAATCATCGAAATAGGCGGAAGGGGCGAGGTCAATACCGAGTTGCCCATGAATAAAAACTGACCTGAGAATCTAAATTTTCCAAAAAAATCAAATAAAAAACTCCAACAGAAATGAACCTGTTGGAGTTTTTATTTTTCTACATTCTGACTATTTAGTCCAATAATCCACTACCAATACTTTGTCCAAATGTGGCCCCAATACTGCACCAAAAGCCTTATGGTCAGGATGTGGAAGGTAAATGTCTCTGTCTGCTTCAGAGGCAAAAGTTAGAAAAAAGCAATGCGTAAAGCCTTGATCCAATCCTTCAGGACTGTTATTGGTTCCCCATTCGATTGACTTGATGACATCAATCTTTGATGGAAGTGCGGTGAAGGCATCTACCACTTTCTGAATATCCTCCTCAGCGGTACCATCTTTGAACTTAAATAAAACAACATGTCGCAGTGCTTTGTCCATAGTCACTATTTCTTTTTCGATTACTTTTTCAATAATTTTCTCTTCTTTTTGGGGAGCTTGGCAAGCTGCAAACAACAGAAGCGAAAAAGCCAAAATCATTAAGTTTCTCATGGTTGAAGGTTTTTGGTTATGGTGGCAATTTGAAAAATAAAGATGAATGGTTTCGACCGTTTATCCAATTTTCTTATTGGATTCAAAATATTTTCAGAACTTAAAAATGACATTAAAACTCCCTGACCATTTATTTGTATCAGGCAAGAAATTAAGAACAATGAGAAAACTCCAAAAACAACCAAACATCTTATTTATACTTCTCCTCTTCATAGTAATAAACCAAAATTCTTTTTCACAACAACTCAGCATAAAAAATCTGCACGGGGAAGTCGAAGTATTTCGGGACAGTAGCGGGATCAACCATATTTTTGCCAAAAACGAGCATGACCTTTTTTTCACCCAAGGCTACATGGCTGCCAAGTACCGCTTATTCCAATTTGAAATCTGGAGAAGGCAGGCCACGGGAACCATGGCAGAAATCTTCGGGGAAAAAGAATTGGATCGGGATAAAGGAGTCAGGCTTTTCAAATTTCGAGGAGATAAAAAATCCGAATTGGCCCATTACCATCCAAGGGGTGAATTGATCATTGATTCCTTTGTGGAAGGAGTCAACGCCTACATTGCAGAAGCCCTCCAATCGCCGGAAAACCTTCCTTTCGAATTCAGGCTTTTGGGCATTTTGCCTGAATTATGGACTTGGGAAGTAGTCATTTCCCGCCATCAAGGACTGCTCGAAAACGTCAGGGATGAACTGAATTTTAGCAGGATAGTAAGTCTAATCGGCGCTGAAAAAACAAAAGAAATCCACTATTTCCACCCCAATGAACCCATTTTGGATCTTGACAAGTCTATCCCGAAGGAATTACTGTTCAAGGATATTCTTGCTCCCTACAATGCTTTTCGCAAAAGCCTGACCTATTATCCTGAATACATCATCCCGGAAGCCCGAAACAATCCCGAAAAATTCATGACCCAATTACTGGAATATGAAACAGATATTCAGGAAACCCTCGAGACTGAGAAATTCTCCATAGGAAGCAACAATTGGGTAGTCAGTGGCAAATTAACTGAAAGTGGTTATCCCATCATGGCAAATGACCCCCATAGACTGATCGCAGTTCCTTCTCTTAGGTATATGGTTCACCTTCATGCGCCCGGTTGGGATGTGGTGGGCGCCGGAGAACCTGTGATTCCCGGAGTATCGATAGGTCATAACCAATTTGGAGCTTGGGGTCTGACGATTTTCGAAACAGATAACGAGGACATGCGCATCTATGACATTCATCCCGAAAACCCGCAACTATATTTCCATAAAGGAAAATGGCATGAGATGGAAGTAATTACCGACACTATCAAAGTAAAAGGGAAATCCGATGCTGTTGTGAAACATTTCTATACTATCCATGGTCCGGTGACATTCGTAGATCAGTATCTGAAAAAAGCAGTTGCAGTACAGTGTGCATGGCTTGAAAAGGGCGGCGCACCCTATTTGGCAAGCCTGAGAATGGACCAATCGACTACTTGGGAGGAGTTTCGGGATGCTTGTACTTACAACCACATTCCCGCCGAAAATATGATTTGGGCAGACAGGGAAGGGAATATCGGTTGGCAGGCAACAGGAATCTCACCTATCAGAAATGGTTTTTCAGGTCTGGTTGTGACGTTGGGAGATGGCAGTAAGGAATGGGACGGCTACTTACCCATTTCGGAGAGACCACATGATTATAACCCTGAAAATGGTTTTATAGCCACCGCCAATGAAAACGTAACTCCGGCGGACTATCCACACAAAAATGCCCTAGGTTATGAATGGTCTGACTCGTTTCGCGGTGACCGGGTCAGAGAAGTTCTCGGAAAAGGAACCAATTTTTCTGTTGAAGAAATGGGAAAGCTTCAAAATGACTACCTGTCGCTTCCTGCAAGAACCTTGGTCCCCTACTTAAAGGATCTTGTTTTCGAGAAAAATGAAGCTGGGAAATTGAGGGGTATGCTATTAGATTGGGATTATAAGTTGGAAAAGAACTCTATTCCCGCAGGAATTTATGTCATGTGGGAAAGAAAAATCAGAGAAAAAATAAAGGAAATATCAGTTCCCAAAGAGGTGATGGATTTGGTGGGCAGTATACAGATGACCCGTGTGATAAGTTGGATAGAGCATCCTGACCACTTATTTTCAAGGAATGCTGCTATTGAAAGGGATAAGTTTCTCGTAAATTGCTTTGAGTTGGCAATTCAGGAACTCGAGTCAAAACTTGGAAAAAACAGTAACAACTGGCAATACGGTCAGACTTCCTACAAACACGCCTACATCACTCATCCTTTGAGCCCGGCCTTGTCGGATGAATGGAAGGAAAAATTGGATGCAGGTCCGGTGGCGAGAGGAGGCTACAGTTTTACCCCCGGTGCAAATGCCTATGGAGACAAAAATACTTCAGGTGCTTCATTCAGGATTGTAGTCGATACCGGCGATTGGGAAAAAACCATTGGCATCAATACTCCCGGACAATCTGGGAATCCAAATAGTCCATTTTATAGAAATCTATTTCCTATTTGGGCGGCAGACGAATTTGTCAACATACCATTCGACTATGAAAGAGTCAAAAAAAACGCAATGGAGCGAATCTACTTAAAACCAATAAACCCATGAAAATCCGACATATTTTTATTAGCTGCCTGCTTGCCTTATCAGGTGTCTTTTCATGCAATCAAAAAGAGGTTGAAATCCTTGTTTTTCCATATGACAGCCACATTGAACTCCAATGGCCAAAAATTGAGGGAGCAAATTCTTATTTGATTTTTGCCAGAACCGAAGGAAGCGAATTTGCACAAAGGGCAGAAACTTCAGACACATTGCTGATGGATTTTTGGATGAATAAGGAAGATGGAAGAAAGCCAATAGACTATAAAATTGAAGCAGTCACCAACAAAGGGAAGAAGGAAATCGCACAGATTACCACCCAAACCCGTGAAATGAATGAGGAAGAATTATTGGACATGGTTCAATTTTACACCTTTAGGTATTTTTACTATGGTGCAGAACCCACTTCCGGTATGGCGCCTGAAAGGATTCATATCGATGGCGAATACCCTGAAAATGATGCCCATATTGTCACCACAGGTGGAACAGGATTTGGGATTTTTGGATTGATAGCAGGAATTGAAAGAGGTTGGATAAGCAAAGAACAGGGACTTGCACACTTTGAAAAAATGGCTACTTTTTTGGAAAAAGCTGACCGATACCACGGTATATGGGCACATTGGATCGATGGCCAAACAGGCAAAACCAAACCTTTTTCCCCAAAAGACGATGGCGCAGACTTGGTGGAATCCGCATTCCTGATGCAGGGACTCCTAGCGGTAAGGGAATATTACCGAAACGGGAGTGACGACGAGAAAGCATTATCACAAAGAATCAACAAACTTTGGGAAGAGATGCAATGGAATTTTCATACCAAAAACGGGGAAAACAAATTGTATTGGCATTGGTCCCCCAACTTTGGATGGGAAATGAATTTCCCCTTGGAAGGATACAATGAATGTCTGATTACCTATGTCCTGGCGGCCGCTTCACCAACTTTTACTATCGACCCTACCGCATACCATGAAGGATGGGCACGGTCCGGAAGTATCAAAAACCCGGTAGAAGCTTTTGGATTGCCTTTACAGCTTAGACACAATTATGCCGAAAAAATGGGAGGTCCTTTGTTTTGGGCCCATTACTCTTACATGGGCTTGGATCCAAGGGGATTGAATGATGAGTATGCCGATTATTGGGAGGAAAACCAAAACCAAACCCTGATCAATCGGGCATGGTGTATTGCAAATCCGGGAAACTTTAAGGGATATGGAGAAGACCTTTGGGGATTGACTGCCTCCTACTCCATCAATGGCTATAATGCCCACCATCCGGGAAATGATACAGGGGTTATTTCTCCGACTGCGGCACTTTCTTCCATTCCTTATTCCTATGAAGAATCTATGAAAGTCTTGAAAAACCTATATTTCAACTACGGTGACAAGGTTTTTGGAAGATATGGTTTCTATGATGCCATGAGTCTGGAACATGAATTTTTCCCAAAAAGATATCTTGCAATTGACCAAGGACCAATAGTGGGCATGATCGAAAATTACCGCACAGGCTTGGGTTGGAAGCTCTTCATGCAGGCTCCCGAAATCTCCTCAGGCTTGGAAAAACTCGGATTCTCAGTCAACAAAAATGGATGGGAAGAGCAATGACAGATTGAAGGAAAAAAAAATCCATCGGTCAGTTGCCTGCCGATGGACTTTAACACCATTCAACCCAATCAATATTTTAAACGATTTCGTAAGGCCATCTGATAATTCCTCCGGCCATATTATAAGTGTGTTCAAATCCCATTTCACTCATGATTTCACAAGCCTGTCCGCTCCTGTTTCCACTTCGGCAGTAGATATAATACTTTTTATCCTTGGGAAGATTTTGGATTTGGGACATAAAGTTTGGACTCATCATGTCAATGTTCCTTGCGCTTTTCAATTTTCCGGAGTGAAACTCTCCTGCTGTCCTTACATCAAGGATAACAGCATCTTTGGCAGTCATACCTTTTTGGAAATCTTCACAAAATAGGTCTGTATATTTTTTTGGTTTAGTTCTAAAGAAATCAAACATGTTTTTTTCGTTTTATTATGATTACAAAGTTATGGTCAGAAATATTGCCAAACCGTAACCAAAATCACATAGGATTCTTTGCTTCTGTTCGATTCTCTACCGGTTTTGGGAGCTTACCGGTCAGTTGGAGGATGGAAAGTCTGATCAACAATGCCCAAGGAATGGCATGGTATACA
Organism: Aquiflexum gelatinilyticum; assembly: GCF_024741135.1. Classification (GTDB taxonomy): domain Bacteria; phylum Bacteroidota; class Bacteroidia; order Cytophagales; family Cyclobacteriaceae; genus Cognataquiflexum; species Cognataquiflexum gelatinilyticum. The sequence goes on along the minus strand of NZ_JANSUY010000001.1, from coordinate 680,006 downwards.
AAATCAAACCAATCTAAAGCAGCCATCCCTTTGGCACCACCTGCTATCCATTTGATCTGTCCCCATATATGTGGCTCAGGGACAAAAGGGGCCAAACCCAAAGTCAGGCTGAGGATAATGACAAATCGCCAATTATTGAGGGTTGCTTTCATGTTGCTTTTTCTTTATAAATGGGTAAGTGATCTGTTGGAAGAAAGTCTTGGGAAATTCTTCCATTCCTTCAAAACCCAGTGGTTCATCTTTGCCTTCATGGGGAATATAATTGGTACCAAAAAGGTAATCCCATACACTGAGGGTGATGCCGTAATTGACTCCGTAAGGCCTGTCTTTTGGCAAAACTTTCACATGATGCCATAAATGCATGATGGGATTATTCAGAATATATTTCAGAGGACCATACGTGATTCTTAGGTTGGCATGGTTCAAATGGCCAATGGCTGTGGTGAAAATATGCACGATAAAAAAATCCTCTAATCCAAACCCAATCATGGCCAGAGGGATATACTGGGCAGATTTGTAAAGGATGGTTTCCATCCAATGGAATCTCAAATGTGCCGCAAAACCCATTTCTTCTACAGAGTGATGGACTTTATGGAACTCCCAAAGGATCGGAACCCTATGCAACACCCTGTGGACATTCCATTGAATAAAATCCGCAACCAAGAATAACAGCAAAAATTGGGACCATCTTGGCCAGGTTTCAATATGTAAGGCCACCATATTTTCAATCCCGAATAATCCCAAGAAGTCATTGAATGCTTCTACCGCAACATTGGAAATGGCATTGTAGGCGATCAGGGAGAATAGGAAATAGTTGAAAAACATATAAAAACCGTCCAGCCAAAAATCCTTTCTGAATACTGATTGATTTTCCCTCCAGGGACGAAAAATCTCCAATAACCAAACCCCAACAGATAGTCCTAGCAGCCACCAAAAGTAATTGTGCCAAGAAGGGTAAAACATTTCGCTGATGAGGTAATTCCAATAACCATAGTAAGAATCCCCGATGATTTTGATGTATTTCTCCAATTCCATATTCCAGCTTTTTTCATTTAAAAGAAAAAGGACAATCCACATGATTGCCCTCTTTCGATACTCCCATAAACCACAACTAATTATCTTTGTTTTCAGCTTGGGGGGATTTTCACCTTTTTCCCAAGCTTACTTTTTTTTGACCAACTTAGAATTCCAATTAACTTATTCGGAAATAATAAAAGCCAATTTCCAATTACCCAAAACTCAGAGTCTGAAATATTAACTGTTTTATTATTACAATTCAAAAGTAATCACAAGCACCACAAAAAAATGTGACGAATGTTACATTTATTCATGATTTTAATCCGAAAAAGTACCTTTTATTACTGAACTCATGAAAATTTTTGGAGTTATTTGGGCAAAAACTAAAAATGAACAATATTTTCTGGAATGATAAATTTTTACAATCTCCTAATTTATACGGAGAACATCCCAATGAGTTTGTAAAATCAAATATCGCTTCTATCGTACCTGGCAAAATCCTTTTTCCGGGTGAAGGAGAAGGCAGGAATGCCCTGTATGCGTCTTCATTGGGTTGGAGGGTAACGGCAATTGACCAAAGTGAGATCGGAAAAAAACACTGTCTGCAAAAAGCTGATAAACTCGGACTTAAGATCGATTACTATGTATGTGATGCCTTGGTCTATATGCTCGAACCGGAATCTTTTGATGTTGTGGCCTTGGTGTATTTTCACCTTCCAGAAGAGATTTTGGCTGAAGTTTATTCCAAATTTGAAAAAGCCCTGAAAGTTGCCGGTACATTGATCATTGAAGGTTTTGGGAAAAACCAGCTCCAATACCAATCAGGTGGTCCAAAAAATCTTGACATGCTTTATGAACTTTCAAGTTTAAAATCAATTTTTAAAAACCTAAAATGGGAAATCGAATTTGACGGGATAATCCAACTGAATGAAGGTATCGGCCACGTCGGTGAGGCACATGTTATCAGATTGGTAGGGAAAAAAATCAAATTATAAACTGATGAATATCAGCTTTTTGTTTTTTAAATTCTCTTAAATTGAGACCAAATAAAAAACCTGAAAGTACAAAATGTTTTACCTAGACCAGGAATAGCCATGAAAATCCTTGTTCCCACCGACTTTTCAGATAATGCAAACAATGCGCTCGAATTTGCGAAGAAAATTGCTTTGAAAGAGAAGGCTTCGATCATGCTGATGTTTGCCTTTTATGCTGTTTATGATTTTGCTGCTCAGGCGACCGAAATAGTAGGGCAGATAGAAGCTGATGCAAGAAAAGCCCTAAAAAAATCCTCCGAATTAGGTCGAAAAGAAGGAATTGAATTTGATTATAGAATTGTCCAGGGAACTGTGGCATCTACTGTAACTGCCTTGGCGTATAGGGATGATTTCGACCTTATTGTAATGGGAACCCAAGGAGCAAGCGGAATAAAAAAGGCTCTTATAGGTTCAAATACAGGTCATGTTATCAAGGAAAGCAAGGTTCCTGTGTTGGCAGTCCCCCAGAATGCGAAATGGGAAAACTGGTCAAAATTCTCTATAGGTCTTGAGTTGGATAAAGAAGATGAAAAATTCTTCAATTTATTGTTCAACCTTACAGGTCACATGAACTTGCCTTACGAATTTTTTCATGTCAAGACTGAAAATAGTTTTGAAAAAGACCTTGGATTGATTGGACTTGAGGAGTTGTTAAAAGAAAAATTTGGGGGTAAAGAAATCAACTTTGTGGTGGAATCTGCTGCCGATGTCAATACAGGAATGGAATCTTACCTTAACAAAAACAAAGGCGCTATTTTGGTGATGTTTTACAAAAACAAATCTTTTTTTGAATACCTATTCAACAGAAGCACGAGTCTGGAGATGGCTTACCATACCCATGTGCCGCTTTTGGTGATCAAGTGAAAAAGGTGAATGGTTAAAGGTAATCGGTTTCTACCTCTTACCTTTTACTTCTTACCATTTTAACCAATAATCTTTATCCAAGAATTAAGCATCCACCCTCTCCTCAATCCACTTGACAATATCTCCCATGATTTCCTCCTTTTCATATTCATTGACCAATTCATGGAAAAGGCCTGGATATTTATTGAAGGATTTATCATGAGATGAGATTTTCCCAAAAAACTCCTCCGATCCTTTTGGATTGGTCAGCATGTCTCCTGTTCCGTGGAGCAACAAAACCGGAAGTTTGAATTCTTTCGATTTTTGATCAATTTCTTTCATCATCCTGAGCAGTTCATAGCCTGTCCTTGCTGGAATTGCCTCATGGTAATTCAACGGATCTTCATCATATTTTCTAACTTCTGCAGGATCGTGTGAAACTTTGCTGCTATCCAATTTCAAAACCTTCAACCTTGGAGCTAATTTACTGACCACCGAGGAAGCTGCTATAAGTAATTTGGAGACATCATCAGCAGGCTTCAAAGCAGCAGCACTTAGGACAATCCCTTTTGCATTGGGCTGGTATTTCAACACAAAGGCGGCAACCAATCCGCCACCCATACTGTGTCCAAAAATAAATGCAGGGACATTGGGAACGTAAGTTTTTACTTTACCAAACAAAGCATCGATGTCTTTGAGGTAATCCTCATGATCGGAAAAGTAGGCATCCGGCTTTGGAAGACAGGATTTGCCATGTCCCCTCCCATCGAAAGTAAAAACGGCAATATCTTTATCTGCAAACTTTTTGGCTAAATGGGCATACCTGGAAGAATGTTCCCCCAAACCATGAACAATCAGGACTGCTGCTTTGGGTAATTCCGGCATCCAAGCCTGTAGGTAAAGCTTCAAGCCATCATGTGTCGAATAACTTGTCTCCAGATGTTTCATTAAGGGATCCATTTGATGTCTTTGAAATTCGGTTTTCTCTTTTCCAAAAAGGCATTTCTTCCCTCTTTTGCTTCCTCTGTGCCGTAGGCCAACCTCGTCGCTTCCCCTGCAAAAACCTGTTGTCCGACCATACCGTCATCTGTCAGGTTCATCGCAAACTTCAACATTTTGATGGAAGTGGGAGATTTGGCTAATATTTCCTGCGCCCATTCAAAGGCGGTATCCTCCAATTCGGCATGTGGAATCACGGCATTGACCATTCCCATATCATAGGCATCCTGTGCAGAATAGTTTCTGCCGAGGAAAAATATCTCGCGGGCTTTCTTCTGTCCCACCATTTTGGCAAGATACGCCGAACCATATCCACCATCAAAACTCGTCACATCCGCATCGGTCTGCTTAAAAATAGCATGTTCTTTACTCGCCAAAGTCAGGTCACAGACCACATGTAGGCTATGTCCTCCTCCTACCGCCCAACCGGGGACTACGGCAATGACGACTTTTGGCATAAACCGGATCAAACGCTGAACTTCCAGGATATTCAGTCTGTGGTAGCCATCCTCCCCGACATAGCCCTGCTGACCACGGGCCCTTTGGTCACCACCAGAGCAAAAAGAGTAGATCCCGTCTTTTGGAGAAGGACCCTCCGCTGAAAGTAAAATCACACCTATCGAGGTATCCTCCTGAGCATCATAAAAAGCATCATAAAGTTCTTTGGTGGTTTTTGGGCGAAAAGCGTTCCTTACCTCAGGCCGGTTAAAAGCAATTCTTGCCACGCCATCACATTTTTTATAGGTTATGTCTTCGTATACCTTAGCGGTTTTCCAATTGATCTCCATGCTGTTTTTTGGTTTAATTATTTTACGCAAGATAACAGCCTTAAAGGAATTTTGTTGATTTTTGAAAAGGCAATGCTTACAATGGGAAAAATCATTCTTGAAAAAAATGCATACAGTTTTGACCAAATCCTAAAAGGAAATTGGGAGGAAGGGGATACTTATTTTAATGAAGCACTTCACTTTTGCCAAAGTTGGTTGCAGGGGCAGGATTCCTTTTTGCTCCAAACCTCAGGTTCGACAGGAATCCCAAAGACCATTACTGTAGACCGGATACAGATGGAGAATTCAGCAACAGCTACAAGAAAATTCTTCAGAATGGCAAAAAATCCCCGCCTGCTTTGCTGCCTCAATACCCAAATGATAGCCGGCAAAATGATGTTGGTGAGGGCAATGATGTGGGATGCGGACTTGATATTGACCAAGCCAAAAGAAAATCCTCTCGAAGAAGAATTGGTGGATGGCGAATTTGACTTAGTGGCAATGGTCCCGATGCAGGTAGCTTCATGCCTTTCCCAAAACCCCTCCCTCCAAAAACTGAGAAAAATCAAAACTCTTCTGATCGGCGGAGCACCTTCTCCTAAATCACTTCTTGAACTTGTTTCGAAGGAAAATATCTCTGCTTTCCAGACTTACGGAATGACCGAGACTGTTTCCCATATTGCTTTGGCCAAAATAGCAGGAACTGAGTTGGTTTATGAAACACTTCCCGGGGTAACCATTGGTATAGATCTGGACAAAAGGCTTTGGATAGAAGCGCCCATGTCAAAAGAAAAAAGGTTGCAAACAAATGACTTGGTAGATATCGTGGATGAGAAGCATTTCATGTGGATCGGGAGATCAGATTTCACCATCAATTCCGGAGGATTCAAAATCCAACCGGAAAACTTGGAGTCCCAAATTGCTCCTACTATTGAAGCCTATTATGGAAAGGTAGAGTTTTTTCTTTTCGGACTGGATGACGAGAAGTTGGGTCAAAAATTGGTCTTGGTCATCGAATCTAACCGGACAGATAATGAAAAGGCAGGAAAATTGCTGTATTCCATTTCCGACTTGGTCCACAAATACCAAATCCCAAAAGAAGTCATCTTCGTTAAGGAATTTGTTAAGACCCCTTCCGGCAAAATCAATAAATCAGAAACCATTAAATCCGCAAAATGAAACTGCTAATTCTTTTTTTGATCATGTTCCCATTTTTGCTCGTAAATCAAAATCCAACAACACTTTCCCTTCAGGTCACCCACGTCAAAAGCGACCAAGGATTAGTCAGGGTCTTGCTTTTCAAAGGTGAGTCAGGATTTCCTGATGATGAAGCTAAAGCCTTCAAAAGTGCCTCTGTCAAGATCAAAGACGGGAAGGCGGTGGTTGATTTTGGACCTGTTCCGGAAGGGACTTATGCACTTTCGGTATTTCATGACAGTCAGAATACAGGCAAATTGAGAACCAATGCATTTGGAATCCCAAGGGATGGATATGGTTTTTCAAATGACGCGATGGGCATGTTTGGACCACCTCATTTTGAAAAAGCTGCCTTTAAAGTAACCGCCGGTAAAAATAATGTCAGCATCAAGCTGAGATGAAATTACTTTTGCGTCAATAAACCCTTTCAAAATGATCCTGCTTGATTACCCTTATGTATCAGATTTCCTGCTACAGACGATTATTGAAAATAAATTCCCGGTCATCGCCACCAAAGAAGCAAAGCAAATTGGAGGCAACAAAGCCATCAATTGGGTGGCTGAGGAAGATGCGGCCCGCATTCTCAAGGATAATCCCCACACTCCTATCTACACCAATTCGGAGAACAGCATCAGTTGGATCCAACAAAATACCCAAGGAACGGATCTTCCCGAAATCATAGACCTTTTCAAAAACAAGTATAAGTTTAGAAACCTTATAAAATCGGCTTATCCTGATTACTTTTTCGAAGCTGTGGCAGCGGAAAATCTGAGAAGTATGGATGTTTCCGGATTCAAATTTCCGTTTATCATCAAGCCTGCAGTGGGTTTTTTCAGCATTGCGGTATACAAAGTGGATAGCCCCGAAGCGTGGACAGGCACAATTGCAAAAATTGAACATGACATTATCAGGACTCAATCTCTATATCCCAAGGAGGTCATAGACAATACCGAATTTATCATAGAACAATACATCAGGGGAGAAGAATATGCTTTTGATTGTTATTTTGATGGAGAAGGCAATCCTGTGGTTTTAAACATTCTGCACCATGTCTTCACTTCAGAAAATGACGTCAGCGATCGGGTTTATTCAAGTTCCCCCGAAATCATCCAAAAACTTCAAAGTCCTATTTTGGACTTTCTCGGAGTTATAGGGTCAAAAGTGAAACTCAGAAATTTCCCTTTGCATATTGAAATCAGGATTGACGACGAGGGAAAACTTTTTCCTATTGAAGTCAATCCAATGAGATTTGGAGGATGGTGCACTACCGGAGACCTTTCATGGTTTGCATATGAAATCAATTCCTATGAACATTTTTTTTACTCCAAAAAGCCGGATTGGGAAGCCATCTTCAAAACAAGAAAAGGAAAAAAATACAGTTTGATCCTTTTGGACAATACAACCGGCTTTGAGACTCAAGAAATCGCAGGATTTGATTATGATGTGCTACTGTCAGATTTTGAAAACCCGCTGCACCTGAGAAAAATCGACTTGGACAAGTTCGGCGTTTTTGGGTTTTTATTTAGCGAAACTTCTGAGGGAAATGAATCCGAGCTGACAGAAATTCTTCATTCAGATCTCAAAAAATATATCCAACTCAAACCGGAGGTCAAAAACAAAGAACTGTTGGCATAATCTTTCTGATAAATATTGACAAGAAATTATCATAGAAATATTAAAAATCAAGGAATAAATGTGCTATTGAACCAATTCATTTTTATTAAGGGTTATTTCCTTCATACCCAAAATCAAAAGAATCCCTTAATTTTGGAGTTAAGTAAATCCCTAAATTGAATCCAAAAGCAATGCATCTCAGAACAGAAGACTTGACAAGAATCGAAATTGAATATGATTCAGGCGTAATGCCCCCGCCATACAGTCATATATTCAAGTTAAAAATCGGTTTTGGAAAGAATTTTATGGATACCCAATTGGATTTGGTGTATACCGACCGTGAAGATATCACTGAGGATGAAATTCTTAATGAGGGTTTTTCAATAGATGATGATTTTCATTTTCAGGGAGAAATTCCAAAAGTGTGGGAAAAACCACTCAGGGACTTGTATGCAAAGTCCAAATGGTCCAATAAAAAACTGGACGAAGAGGGTGGCATCAAACTCCTAGTAAAAGATTCGCAGGGACAAATTGTTCGGACCGTACCTCTAAATCAGGAAGAATGGCAATTTCTTTCGCAAGATTACATTCAGGCTATTTATGAAATCACCCAAAAAGAAGCCCCACTTACCATTCATTACCTGATCCGGGAAAAAGACTTGTCATATGAAATCAGTTTGACAGTGAAATTTTCGATCAGAAAAATTGAGGCAACTGTGAATGGAAAAACCAAAGAAGCCGATTGGGACCAAACCAAAGAATTGCTTTCATTTATTTTTTTACCTGACTATGATTATGGAATCGCAACCGAGTCAAAGCCAACCCAAAAAGGTCATTTTATCGAGTGCGGAGATGGGTATTGGCATGATATGCAAAAAGGAGTCTTCAATATTGACGACTCCTTTGATGCAGTAAGTAAAATTAAACAAGGCTTTCTCAGACTGATTTGAAATCAGGATTGGCATTGATGTAAAAATCCCTCACAAAGGCCAAGAGTTGGTTATCGGTAAGCTTATCACTCGTCTGTACAGATAGCCATTTCCCATCAAAAGATTTGTTTTCGCGCAGGCGATTCCGCATTTGTTCTTTGGCTACACCAGGACCAAACAGAAGAATATCATCAAAAGAATGAAGTTTGGTTTCCATCATTTTGAAATATTCGTTAAGTTCTTTTTGAGAAATATTGTGTTTTTTATGTTCGTTGTTGGAGGAATGTTCATTGGAGGAAGAAAACCGAGTTTTGTCGCTTCCTTCCCCAACTTCCCGCTTCATACTTTCAAAAGGGGATTCTAACGTTTCGATCAAAACGGTGTTCCCATCATTGAATCCAACAAAATGTGCTTTAGAATGGTCTATCCACACACCTACTTGTTTGAATGAATTGCTGTTCATATTATTTGGGTTTTATTGATATAAATGTTCATTGCTTGGTTTTAAATTTATTTTAATTTCCGAAATTAAGTTACTGTTTTCGGGTCAATGTTCCTTTAAATTGAAGCGCTTAATTTTTGATTTTCATATGTTTTTTTGATTCTGCAAGTGCAATGTTTTCTATTCCTTTCAAAAGCGCATCAGGATTGAAAGAAATGCTGTCAATGCCTTCGTCCACCAAAAAACCGGCAAATTCCGGGTAATCACTTGGTGCCTGCCCACAAAGACCGATTTTGACTTTGGCTTTTTTTGCTGATTGGATTACCATAGATAACATGCTTTTGACGGCCTCATTGTTCTCGTCAAAAATGTCAGAGACTATTTCTGAATCCCGGTCAACGCCAAGTGTAAGTTGGGTAAGGTCGTTTGAACCTATAGAAAATCCATCAAATATCTTCGCAAACTCTTTGGCAAGGATGACATTACTTGGAATCTCTGCCATTACATAGACTTCCAAGCCATTCTTGCCTCTTTCCAATCCAAATTCTCTCATGGTCTCCAGGACCTTTTTTCCTTCCTCTATCGTCCTGCAAAACGGAACCATCAGCTTTACATTAGTGAAACCCATATCTTCCCTGATGACACGCATCGCCTCACATTCCAATCCAAAACCTGCTTTGTACCGCTCATTATAATACCTGGACGCACCGCGGAATCCGATCATGGGATTCTCTTCTTCCGGTTCAAAAACCTTTCCACCAATCAGCTGCGCATATTCATTTGATTTGAAATCACTCATTCTGACAATCACATCTTTGGGGTAAAAAGCAGCTGCCACCATCGCAACAGATTCGGATAATTTCTCAATAAAATATTTCTTTTTATCGGGATATTGTTGGGTGATGGCGGCAATGGATTTTTTGTCATTGGAATCATGAAGCTTATCAAAATCGGCCAAGGCCATGGGGTGAATCCTGACTTCATTGCTGATGATAAATTCCATTCTGAGCAATCCAACTCCCTCATTGGGATAAAACGAGAATCGAAAAGCCTTGGAAGGGTCGGCTAAAATAAACATCGGCTTGGTTTTAGTCGGCGGCACTTTCTGAAGGTCAATAATTTTTTCTGACCATTCCAACTTCCCATCATATACCATTCCCTCATCTCCTTCAATGCATGAAACGGTAATCATTTGTCCATCCTTGAGTTTTTGGGTTGCATCTCCCGTACCTACCACGGCATGGATTCCAAGTTCCCGGGCCACAATGGATGCATGGCTTGTCCGCCCTCCCTTGTTGGTCACGATACATATCGCCTTTCTAAGCATGGCATTCCAATCCGGATTGGTAATATCGGCCACGATGACGTCGCCATCTTTTACCTTACCCACATCCTTGACAGAATGGATGAGACAAACCGGTCCGCTTGCAATGGACCTTCCTACTGCTTTTCCCTTCGTGATCGGGTCAGTTTTGGAGAGCAACTTGTATTCTTTGGTGGTGATTTTTTGATCCTTACCATGGATGGTTTCGGGCCGGGCCTGCACAATAAACATCTCGCCTGTCAAACCGTCTTTTGCCCATTCGATATCCATTGGAAGCTTGTAATGTTTTTCAATTTGGAAACACCATTCGGCCAATGACTCTACTTCCTCATCGGAAAGAGAAAAAATGTTTTTCTCCATCGGGCTGGTTTTGACATTGACAATAGGCCTTTCTGTACCGACAGCATAGACCATCTTGTTTTCTTTTGCCCCTAATCTCCTGGAAAAAAGGGCTTTTTTACCTTTTTCTATAGAAGGTTTAAAAGCATAAAATTCATCGGGATTGACCGCGCCCTGAACAATGTTTTCACCTAATCCCCAAGCTGAGGTAATATAAATCACGTTTGCAAATCCTGACTCGGGGTCAATAGTGAAAGCGACGCCGGCGCTGCTGATATCCGATCTGACCATTCGCTGCACACCGGCCGATAAGGCCACCTGCATATGGTCAAATCCATTATCAATCCTGTATTTGATGGCTCGGTCATTGAAAAGTGATACATAGCAACCATGGATGGCCTCAAGGATTTTTTCTTCACCAGCCACATTCAAAAAACTGCTATGTTGCCCGGCAAAACTCGCCGTCGGTAAATCCTCTGCCGTAGCAGAACTACGGACAGCAAAAGAGAACCCTTGACCATTGTTCAATTCTTTAAAAGTAGAAAGAACATCTTGCTTCACTGCTTCCGGAATCTTTCCTGAAAGCATCAGTTTCCTACAGGCTTTTCCTATCTCGGGTAAATTATCCAAGGATTTGGTATCAAGTTTTTCCAATTCCTTGTTCAAGGAATCGATCAGGTTGTTGTCTTTTAAAAATAGCCTAAAGGCTTTTGCTGTCGTCGCGAAGCCATCCGGAATCCTGATACCAAGCGGACCCAATTCGTGGATCATCTCTCCCAATGAGGCATTTTTACCTCCTACTATTGCAATATCTTTGTTTCGGATATCTTTAAAAGGAATGGCGTACCTCATGGTCAGGTTGTTTAAGTTGGTGTATTGATGAGGATAATTTACTTTGTATATCCAAAAAATAATATGACAGAAATCACTTAGGCTTCTGACTTTCATTTTTATTCTAAATGCCTGTTCTTTGCAGACTCAAATCAAAGCTAAAATGACCGAATCCAACGGCACGCGCATCAATAAATACCTTAGTGAAGTGGGGTTTTGTTCTAGAAGGGAAGCAGACAAACTCATTGATGCGGGAAGGGTGACCATCAACGGAAAAGTTCCTGAAATGGGAACAAAGATCAATCCTGGAGACCAAATCAGGGTAGATGGGAAGCTGATTTCCGAGCCGGAGGAAGAACATGTTTACATTGCATTCAACAAACCAATAGGCATTGTCTGTACGACAGATATCAAAGCCGAAAAAAACAACATCATCGATTATATCAACCATCCAAAGCGGATTTTTCCGATAGGCAGATTGGACAAGGAAAGTGAAGGACTTATCCTGCTTACCAGCGACGGTGATATTGTTAACAAAATCCTCCGCGCCAAAAACAACCATGAAAAGGAATATGTGGTGACAGTGGACAAACCCATTACCAAAACTTTTATCCATAAAATGGGGAGTGGGATTCCCATCTTGGACACCATCACCAATAAATGTGAAGTTCGGCAGATCAATACTTACAAATTCAATATTGTTTTGACCCAAGGACTCAACAGGCAGATCAGGAGAATGTGCGATTACCTTGGATACAAAGTCACCAAACTCAAGCGCATCCGCATCATGAACATCATCCTCGATCAGCAAATCGGCAAATGGCGCGACCTGAGCAAAAAAGAAATGGCTGAAGTGAACAGATTAATTGCGGATTCTTCAAAAACATATGAAGACTAGTACTTGGTGTTTGAACCAATTGTATTGGCAGGATTGACCATATTTGATTCAAACAAAACCCCTATCTCAATCGGATAATTTCTGTCTTCAAATCCAGGATCATCTGAGAAATATCATCCAAGCTTACCGGTTTGGCTTTGTCTTTTGGATTGGGGAAGTCCGTACTGATAAATGCCTTAGCTTCCCATATTTCAACAACATCTTCTGCTTTGACTTCATAAGGCTTGTAATGTTCATTGTCCGAAACCAAAAATAATTTGCCATTTTCTTCGAGGTAATTGAACACCCTTTTGTAAACCACCCCTTCGGAAGAAGTGACAAGAACGTATGTCTTGCCGCTTTTAATATCTCTCAATTGCTCGATATAAGAACCGATAATCACCGTGCCGGCCACCAAGGGAAGCATGCTGTCTCCGCTGAGTTCAAAGGCCCGGTAAGTCGCACTTCTCGAGAGGGTCGGAATATGAAACTGCGGCAAAGATTCCATGTACTCAGGATCAGCAAAACCATTCAGATAACCCGCTGATGCCTTTTGTCCCACCATCGTGATGTTCTCGCGATCGCTTTCATCGGCAGCAATTGTCAAGATTTTGATTTCTTTGTTTTTCGATGCCTTTCTTCCAAACTGTTGGATATCGTGGTGGAGCAATTCATCTATACTCACCGCAAACAGTTTCGAAAAGATATCCAAGGCTGAAAGCTTTGGTTCGGATCTTCCGTCTTCATATGCTGAAATCATGGTGCGCTGCACACCAAGCTTTTCGGCGAGGTCAGTTTGGGTCAATCCCTTTTCTGTCCTGAGAAATCTAAGATTCTTGGCGAGTATCATATGAATTCTTTTAAGCTGAATACAAATAAAAATTGTTATCCTCTTTTTGTTGGTGCATTACCGAGAATGGGTTCAAACCCGAGGTTGCCATCCTTCTTCTCTCCAACCGCTCTTGGATTTCGGCGATGATCTCCCCTACCGGCTTGGGTTCGTTGACCAAAAGGTAACCGTATTGAGGCTTCCTCTCATCTTCGATAAAAAACTTCACCTGACAATTTCCCGAAGGAAGTTCTTTTTGAGTTACACTGATTTTGTCGATAGCTTCCATGTCCATAGCGTTTTAACAGGAGCTAATATAAAAATGTTATTTTAAATAACATATATATGTTTATAAAAATGACCTTTATTCGACATATACTGTCGGAGTAATTGGAAGATTGGGATTGGAAAAATTGTAGAAATGATGGTTAGGTTTTATTAGAGAATACTTTCCTTACCATTCGATAACCCAAATAAAGGATTACAATAAGAATCCCTAACCTAAAATACATTCCTAAATCAGGCCCTTCAATAAACTTGTCTTTTACTATTGAATCGAAACCATTTTCGCTTATTTCCAAAGTATCCAAATCCTCTTTTTGGAAAGTAGTATCATGAGCCTGAAGTTCTGGTTTAATGGAATCAATGGATTCAAAAGAGTATATTTTGACAGGACAAATAATTAAAATTAACGAAAAAATAATTGTTAAAAGAATGGTTGATTTGAGATAATCTGTGTTTTGTAACATAAAATGATTTAATCAACTAAAACAATCTAAATAAATTAAAATTCCTATTATTTCAAATTCCCATCACAAATTCTCTGAAATTGTCTCTATGGATGACTTTAGTCTCTGCCTGATAGGTTTCTATAAATGAGGCAGGAAAATTCACTTTTTGTTTGGGATTCCATTTAAATTCGAATCCAAGCACTTTTCCATCAAATGTTTCGACAAAATCTATTTCCTGTTGAAATTTGGTTCTCCAGAAAAATATATCCCTGTTCATTTTATGGTATTCCAACAATTTTACCCGTTCACTTATCAGAAAATTTTCCCATAGTGCACCGATATCATTTCTCAGTGAAACAGGTTGGAAATTATTTATCAAAGCATTTCTAACTCCGTTGTCATAGAAATATATCTTTTTATTTGTTTTTATTTCATTGTGTAGGTTCCTGCTGAAGGTTCCTAATCTGAAAATCACAAAAGCCTGCTCCAATAATTCTATATAACTGATAACAGTCTTGACATCAATTTTCAAAAGATTACTTAACTCATTGAATGAAACTTCATTTCCAACTTGGTAGGCCAAGGCTTGTAGCAATCTATGAATGGCATCAGGTTTCTTGATAAGCCCCAAGGAAAAAATGTCTTTATATAAATAGCTCTCTGAAAGTTCCAAAAGCAACTCCTTTTGGTCAGGCACGTTTGTGAGGATCTCTGGATACATACCAAATACCAATCTTTCCTCAATACTCTGCTCAGCCCTCACATAGCCTACTTGTTTTTCCCATTCTTCCCAACTGATCGGATATAAAAAAAATGTCCATTTTCTTCCGGTTAAAGGTTCTTGGGTTAATCCTGAAAGCTCAAAAGAAGAGGACCCGCTGACCAATAACTGTACATCCTTAAACCTGTCATGGATTATTTTAAGGGTAATTCCAATGTCTTTGATTCTTTGCGCCTCATCTATAAAAACCAAGGAATAATTTCCCAAAATACTCTTCAATTGTTCAGTGTTAGGAGAATTAAGAAGTTCCCGAACGGTCGGGTCATCCCCATCCAAAAACAAAAAGCTCTCGGATTTCAATAATTCATTGACCAAGGTGGTTTTTCCAACCTGTCTTGGACCAATGACAATTATGACTTTCCCTTTATGAAGCTTTTCTCCAATCCAATGTCTTTGTAACCTTTCAATATCCATTATTCCCGGGATTTTATATAGTGGCCAATCATGCTATTCCAAATATAGCTACTTTTATGGAATACGGTCCACAAAAGTAGCTACTTTTATGGATTACGATCCACAGAAGTAGCTACTTTCATGGATTACGGATCTTTTGAAACAAAAAAGCCTCTGCTTCCAGAGGCCATTTTTCAATTTTTCAATCTTTCAATTTTCCATTCCTACCGAAACCTCCCCTTCAAAAGCGCCAACTTTGCAGCCAAATCACCATCTACTTCCACTTCTTTCTTTTTCTTTTCTTCAGGTTTTTCTTTTGGGCTGAAAGTTCCCTTAGCAGCAATTGGATCCGATTTCATACTCAAGGCAATCCGCTTTCTGGAAATGTCTACCTCCATGACTGTGACCTGTACTTTTTGATTGACAGAGACTACCGTTGCAGGGTCAGTTACAAACTTATCCGCCAAATGACTCAAATGCACTAAACCATCCTGATGAACCCCGATATCTACAAAAGCGCCAAACTTGGTGATGTTGGTAATGATACCCGGAAGTTTCATACCTACTTTGAGGTCTTTCATTTCATTAACACCATCCTGAAAATTGAATACCTCAAAACTTTCCCTTGGATCTCTTCCCGGTTTGGAAAGTTCAGCCATGATATCCTGCAAGGTCGGCAAACCAACTGTCTCAGAAACGTAATTTTTCAAAATGATTTTTGACCTGAATTCCTCTGAGGTCATCAAATCAGCCACTTTGGCACCGATGTCTTTTGCCATTTTCTCGACCATCTCATAGCGCTCAGGGTGAACAGCTGAAGCATCCAATGGATTTTTGGCGTTTCGGATTCTTAGGAATCCTGCTGCCTGTTCAAATGCCTTTTCGCCCAACCTAGGAACTTTCCGGATTTCACTTCTGCTTTTAAAAGGACCGTTTTCCTCTCGGTAACTTACAATGTTCTGTGCCAAAACCGGACCTAGACCCGAGACATAAGTCAGCAATTGCTTGGAAGCAGTATTGACCTCCACTCCTACGCCATTGACACAACTCATTACAGTATCGTCCAAAGAATTCTTCAACGCTCCCTGATCTACATCATGTTGGTATTGGCCGACACCGATTGACTTTGGATCGATTTTCACCAGTTCTGCCAAAGGATCCATCAACCTGCGACCTATAGAAACTGCTCCGCGGATGGTAAGATCGTGGTCCGGAAATTCTTCCCTTGCCACATCGGAAGCGGAATAAATAGAAGCGCCGCTTTCATTGACCATGGTGACGATGACGTTTTTTGGCAAACCCAATGATTTGACAAAAGTTTCCGTCTCGCGGCTTGCGGTACCATTTCCGATGGCGATGGCTTCCACATGGTGTTTTTCTACCAAATGTCTGATGGTTGCGCCGGCTTCAGCAGTCCTCTTTTGTGGTTCATTGGGATATATAGCATCATAACTCAACAACTGTCCCTGCGGACCCAAACAGACGGTTTTACAGCCTGTTCTGAATCCGGGATCAAGTGCCAAAACGGATTTTTCTCCCAAAGGTGCTGCCAATAGCAATTGTCTTAAGTTGTCCGCAAAAACCTTGATAGCCTCCTCATCGGCTTTCTTTTTGGTAAAAAGCCTTACTTCTGTTTCCATCGACGGCTTCAATAATCTTTTGTAGCAATCCTTGATGGCAAATTTCACTTGCTCGACCGAGGAGTTTGCGGCATTTTGAAGAATCTCTTTTTCCATCAATGCTATGGCTGAGATTTCATCAGGACAGGTATCCAACATCAGGAAAAGCTCTTTTTCTCCCCTTCTCATTGCCAAAACCCTATGGGAAGGCGCAGATTTGACAGGCTCAGTCCAATCGAAATAATCCTTGTATTTGATTGCTTCCTCTTCTTTGCCGGGAATTACTTTGGAAACAAACTGTCCTTCCTTGATAAAAAGGTCACGCATCTTTTTCCTCAGCTCTACATTTTCATTTACCCATTCGGCAATGATATCTCTCGCTCCCTGAAGTGCTTCTTCTGTAGAATTTACTTCTTTTTCTGTATCAATATATAAGGCTGCTTCTGACTCAAGGTCAAATGGAATTTGCTCAAAAATCTTGGATGCCAATGGTTCCAATCCTTTTTCCCTGGCGATTGTGGCTTTCGTTCTTCTTTTTGGTTTGTAAGGCAGATACAAATCCTCCAAAAGCGACATGGTTTCTGCTGCAAGAATTTTTTTCTCCAGTTCGGGAGTGAGTTTTCCCTGCTCCTGTATTGATTTTAGGATTGCCTCCTTGCGTTTTTCCAAGTCCCTTAATTGTTGAATTCTATCGCGGATAGCAGCCACTTGAACCTCGTCGAGGCTTCCGGTAACTTCTTTTCTATACCTGGAAATAAAAGGAATTGTGGCTCCTTCATCCAATAATTCTATTGTGTCGGTGACTTGTTTGACTTTGATTCCGAGTTCCTCGGCAACTTGAACAAAATGATTTGAAAGCATTACTGTTTCGAAAATGAAGATAAGCCTGCAAAGTAGCAAGCTTTAAAAAATACTCCTATGAATGATTCATAAAATACGGCCTTCCTTCTTCTAAGTTTTTGATACTTTGGGAGAATGTTTTTTTTTCTTGGACAATAAAAAAACCTGCTTGTTACCAAGCAGGTTTTTCAGAGATGTACCTCATTTATTCTTTCTGTAATCTTAAAATAATACCTCCTGTAAATCCAAACTGAACTATCGGCGAAAATGTAGAAACACCTACTGCTGTCCCTCCTCCCGGGCTCCACCACAAACTACCCCCTGCAGCCAATACCGGCATCATTAAGTTTGCCTGCAACCTGATTCCAACCCTTTCTGAAGCGAAATATTTCATACCTCCTTGAAGTCCTATTGAAAACTTGGTGATGTTTCGGTATTCCCCGTCAGGGAATGCTAATGTACCTGTTCCCATTTTCATGCCCGCAAAAAATGTCATGGCATCTGAAGTCGGAAACAACCTGTTTGCTCCAATCATTGCATAGTGAACTTGAGTCCTTACATCAACCCTGTCATTTAACAAAGGTGAGGAGGCTGTTGCCCTAGTAGCCATGTAGTTATAGGAAACTTCGATTTCCATAAATTCATTAAGTGAAAATCCAAGATTACCTCCCCAATTTTGGCCATCACCTAACCTAGCAGTCCCTGAACTGATGCGGTAAGATGCAGGAAAAGTATAACCGGTAATTGGCGTGATCTCGACACCTTGTGCCCGGACCTCCATGATAGAGATTACTATTAGAAAGGATAAAATCAATAATTTTTTCATAGCAGAAGTCAGATTTTAATTGCTGTATAAACAAAGATTAGAATTTTTTTTCATTCCCAAATGCATAAAATATCAAATTTAGTTATACTGTCAATCTTTGGCAATTATCACATTACAGGAAGTGCTGATTTATGAAGGATCAATCTTATTTTTCCGTCATCTCCCTTTTTGAAAACAAAGGTCTTGTCAACAAAAATTTCATTTCCGTCTTTGTCTTTGAAGTAAACAGATCCCATAGCAATACCGATATTGCCCAAAATCATCACCTCTTCTGCACCTCTTTCATCATTGTCATACCTGACTTCAACCCAAGGCTTCAAAGCAAATCCATTGTCATTTGGGTATTCCGGATCACCTCCTACAAAGTAAGCCAAAGCTCCTTTTTTTGTTTTTCTGAATACTTGATCTCCTGTAGTCAAAGTAGGTTTGAAAAATACCCTTCCTTCGTCGTAATCATAAGCATCTGTCAAAACCTGTTCTGCAAAAGCCTTGTAATCTCCACCTGTAGAATGCAACCTGCCAATTTCTACCAATGCATCACACCAAGCCTGCTGCGCTGCGTTTATTTCTGCAACTGTCAAGGTGGGCTCAGCTACTTCATTAACTGTAACTTCCAATTTGGTTTCCGGCTGAGGGTTACAGGAGCTAAACACAGTCATTGCTCCTAAAGCTGTGGCAATCATCAATTTGTTTTTCATTTTTTTGATAGTTAAATCAATTGATAAACATTTAAAAATTCTTTGGTAAGGAAATAAGATTGGTTCGGTTGAAAAAATTGGAAAATCTATCTAAAAACATTTTTGGGGAAACAATATGATTTGATTGTTCCAAATTTGAAATTTTGATTTTCACGCCAATTGATCCCAAGAACAACTCTTATTGGCTATTTAAGAATTAGATAAAAATATATATTATTTTCAACTTAGCAACTATCAAATAAATATTAAAATACTGCTACTGGCTTACCCGGAAAATAGATCATCTACCTTTGTACCGCAAGTCACTAAGTATTTCAATTGTCATTGCATAAATTTGCAATGAATATTTAATTGAATTCTCAATTAGTAGTATCTCAAAAATTCACTTTGTTATGTTCAATAAGAAGATTTTATGGCTCGTTTTAGGGTTTTTATTGGTGGGAATCAGTTTTTTCTACTTTACCGAAAGAGGAAAATCGATCAAAAGGAGAGTCAGGTTGGAACTTGTGGGAATGAACTTAATCGGTCCAAAAAATGAACCGCAAAAGGATAAAGAAACTGAATTTGACTACTCAGGAACATTTTTGGACATGAATGGTAACAGAGTGAGTTTAGATCAGTTTAAAGGAAAAACTTTGTTCATCAATATATGGGCTTCTTGGTGTGGTCCATGCCGCATAGAAATGCCATATATTCATAGTCTTTATGATAAACTGAAAGACAACCAAGAAATTGCTTTTTTGATGGTAGCTACTGACAATGACTTTGGAAAAAGCAAAACTTTCATCCAAGACAAAGGGTACACTTTCCCTGTTTACCACGCCGATGAGGGTTTGAATTCCTCACTTTATACCAAAGCAATCCCTACGACTGTGGTGGTAAGCCCTGAGGGAAAAGTCATTTATTACCTCAACGGAACCAATAATTTTGATACCGACCATTTTAGAAATTTTCTTATTTCTTCGGCCCAATAATTGAATAATTAATACCTTCAACCAGATTTCAAACCGGATTAATTTACCTTGCTGGAAATCAACAATTCAAAAGACCCAAATTAAACAGGCCATTAAATAAAAAAGACCCATCATCCCTAAAAACTTTGTGTTCATAATCACAAACTTTCCTTTCTGTAGATTTTATTTTTGCAGAGTCGGATAAAAAGAAAAACCAAAAATGGATTGGAAAAAGGAATTGAAAAGTTGGGGATTGATACTTTCAGTGTTTGCATTCCTTTATTTTACAGGGTTGATTACACCGATAATGGGAGGACTGCAGTCGCTTCTTTTGGCCACAGGAATCAAAAAACCAAAAATCACTTTGGTCAATAAGGAAAACCAGACTTTTGACTATGCTGGAAGGTTTGTCGATATGGAAGGGAATCCCGTCATACTGGAAGATTACCGGGGAAAAACCGTTTTTATCAACCTGTGGGCCACTTGGTGTCCACCCTGTAGGGCAGAAATGCCACATATTGAAGACATGTATGCCAAAGTCAAAGACACCAAAAACCTAGAGTTTCTGATGATTGCTCTTGACAAAGAATTGGAAAAAAGCAAGTCATTCATTGATAACAAAGGTTTTACTTTCCCTGTCGTCCATGCGAGCTATGGCATCAATAATTCTCTTCAAAGCGAATCAATCCCTACCACTTTGGTGGTCAACCCAAAAGGAGAAATCATTTTTTATCAGGAAGGAATGAGCAATTTCGATACGGAAGAATTTAGAAATTTCCTTACCGGTCAAAATTAATCCTTTGGCTTGTAAACACTTAAAAAGTCAAAACCAAAAGCAAAAAACTAAACAATCAATTTATTCGTAAACGGGGTATTGTTCACTAAAACTTATCTTCTATGAAGAAATTGTCTATTTTATTCCTATTCCTTTGCGCATTCCTCACCCAAGTCTCTGCACAGGAATCCAAAGAAAAAACCGTTTTTGACTATTCAGAAACCAAACATGAATTTTCCTTAGATATTGCTCCGATTATCCAAGGGAATTACCCCAGTAGCCTTCTCTATAGAAATCATTATGTAAGTGAGAATGGCAAAAATGTGGCTTTAAGGTTGGGTGCTATCATTAATGCTGATTTCAGTTCAACAACTGGAACTGGAAGCCTAAATGATTTGAACAGAAACAATCAAGGGATCAATCTCTATGTTGGAAAAGAATGGCAAAAAACATTTCATCCAAGAATTATAGGCTATTACGGAATGGATTTTGGGGCTGGATTTGGACGGAATGAAATCAGGAATACATACCAAGGCAACAATACGATCAATAGCACTTCCTTCAATTTGAACTCGACAGGTTTTCTTGGTATGCGATATCATTTTTCAAAACACTTCTCATTATCAGCTGAGACCTCGGTTGCTTTGAATTTTAATACTGGAACAAACAGAATCGAAAGGCCCAACTTTCCTACCATCAACGAAAACTTCAATAGTGTAGGCTTGTCTATGTCCCCACTAAGGGCTATCCGATTTGCTTTCCACTTTTGATATTAATGCTTATCAATCTCGTTTTCTTAATTATCAAGAGACCTCCTGTGGATCAGGTTTGAATTCAGAATCCAATACCCAAATAACAGGAGGTCTTTGACTTTTTTGCCCTTAACTAATTCGAGATAGGCCAATACCTCACCTTTTCAAAAGTTTGAACCCTATATCTCTTCCCTGTCCCTGCATCATGGCGAGGTTGATCCAAAAAAATGCAAACTGCTCCATCAGTCCAAATTTATCATTGCCTCCGATATCGTAGCAAGCTGCAAATCCGGCGTCTTTTGCCAATTGAATAGCCATGGTTTTTCCTTTTATGCTGTCACCTGCTGTAAACAAATCCAAAGTCATGTCACCATAACGGGGATCGGTCATGTTGTTGAATCCTGTCGTATTGAAACTTTTTACCACATCTTTAGTCGCCGTATGTGCAAGGATGGCATCCGCAGTATTGGAAAACCCCTGTGGGCCTCTTCCCATCACCACATTCATTGTATCAATGATCACCTTTCCTTCTGTATCTCCGAGTGATTGTGCGACTTCCACCGCTGCTGTTGCCGGTACGGCAACCAAAATGACCTTAGCTGCTGAGACAGCTTCTTTGATGCTATGCAAGGAAGTATTTGGATTGGAAAGCAGTTCTTTCCCTTTAAAATTTGATGTATCCTTGACTCCCAAATAAATCCTGTGGCCTGATTTCGCCCATTTGGTAGCTAAAGTGCCGCCTACGTTTCCTGTTCCTATGATGGCTATATTCATGATGTTATGTTATTTTACTTCAATTAATTTAAACATAAATCCTCAATTTCTAGAAAAGGTATCCATTTTTAGGAACAAGCTTTTCAGGCAATTTTTTCTCCTCCAGCATTTCCAACAAATCCCTTTCAATGGTATTGCACAAAGCGCTCATGGGAATATCGGTAATCTGATTTTCAAATGGGTTTTCGTTGGCAGCACCTGTTTTTTCCATAATGATAAATACCCCTGAAATAATCACAGAAAGCGGGATCACTAACTAGGAAAGATTTGGAGTATTTGTGAAAAAACCCATTACTCCAAATGGCAATAAAGCTGAAAATACCAAAACAAACATCCTTGTGAAAAAATCATATTGCCGCGGAAGAGGGGTGTTTTTGATTCTTTCACAGCCTCCCTGATAGTTGGCCAATGCGAGTAATTGTCCTTCCATCTGAAAACTGTCAAATCCGCCCAAAATGCCATTTGCCATCCCTCCGTAGATTTTTCTCCCAATCTGCAATTGAAGGAAATTAGGCTTGTTCTGGACAGAAATCAATTGCTGGAAATCAGCCTCATCCATAAAGGTTTCCAATTGCTCCCAATCGTGTTGGTTGCGGAGATGAAGCCTCAGAGAATGTACCCATGCGATGGATAATTTGACCAATTCTTTTTTGAAGTCCTCGCTCCTTTGTTTTTCATAATTGGGCTGATGGGAATGGCTGTCTGTAAATGTGATGACCAATCTCGCCAAAACCCTGCTTGAGTTGACAATTCCACCCCAGATCGTGCGAGCTTCCCACCACCTCGCATAGGAAGAATTATTTCTGAAAGCTACAAAAATCGCCAATGCCGAACCCAATATTCCTACAGGAGCAAAGTTTAGGTTGAGAAATTTCCAATTGAAAATGTAAAAAAACATCCAAACTGCAAAAGACCAAACCAAAACAAAATACATCGGTGATTTGATGTATTGCCATATTTTGAAAGGGCTGAAATTCTTCTTTACTATCATTTTCTATAATTTTTTTATTTGGTAGCTTAATCCAAAGCTGAAAATTGAATCTCTTTGAAGGACTTTTTCAGCCACCACATTTTCAAATCCCAAAAGATAATTCACATTCAGATTAAAACCTTTCCATACAGGAAAGTCTAGACCGATATTGGCCTGATACCTGAAATTCTTTGTTCTCAGTAAATGTGGTTGCCAAAAAGCATCATAAAATACCGTCAGCTTTTTTTCAAAAATCCGGTGGATTCCCCTCAAATAAATCGATTGACGCCAAAGCCGGATATTATCCTTCCCGTCAAATTCCGGAAAATTGAAAACTTGGCTATCAAAAACAGTCGATTCATAAATGGTATTGGTCGACAACTTGACCGAATGCAATCCAGTCAGAATCATTTGCCAGGTAACACCTATTCCGGCAAAATACCTGTGGTCGATCCTTCTTCGAAAATTGGTGGAGACATAACCGATGGCATAGGGATAAAATCTGTTTTGGGGTTTGAAATAAAGATAGTTTCTGCTGAAAATATCCCGGTCGGCTTTTTTCTCAAAAAACTCCTGGTAAAGCAGGCTGTTTTGGGTTTTGAAAATGAAGTCAGGATTTATCCGAAAAAGAAAATCCATTCTCCCCCTGACCATTGCAATATTTACATTTCCTTTTTGTCTGTTGCCATTCAAAACAAGCCTTACCTGGTTTTTTGCAGAGTCGCTTTCATCCAATTGGGCTTTGGATATATTGACAAAACAACAAAACAGAATCAGAAACAAAAACCATGTCCTCATAATCATGGTTTACCATCAAGCATTCCCACAACCAATTCCGCTGCCGCAGCGCCGGAGTTTTGTTGCTGACCTGTCACCAAATTCCCGTCTTTTATAGCATAAGAGGAAAATGGAGAAGCTACTTTAAATGTTGTTCCCTGAATTTTCCTTGCTTCTTCTTCAATCCTATAGGGTTGGATCTTCATTCCTACCGCTTGATCTGCATATTCTTCCTCTGCATCAGCAAATCCAGTCCAAGTTTTGCCTTTGACCAAAAGCTTTCCATTGGATTTTTTTAAATCCAAAAGCATAGCTGTAGAATGACAAACTGCTGCAGAAGGTTTCCCAGATTCATAAAAAACAAGGAAGAGTTGCTCAAGTTCAGGATTGGCTCTAAAAGTATACATTGGGCCTTGACCGCCAACCAAAAAAATAGCTACATAGTCTTCAGGGTTGACTTCCGTTAGTTTTTTGGTTTCAGACAACATTTCATTAAACCAATCTTTTTGCAGGTAGCCCAATGAAATCACATCATGTGCTGAATAACCGCTCGGATCAGTTGGATTGGAGTATCCGTCCATTTCAAGCTGTCCTCCTTCTGTAGACACTAATCCTATCTCATATCCTGCTTCCTGAAAAACGTGGAGTGGATGGGTCAATTCTGCAGCCCAAAATCCAATCGGCCATCCAGTTTGTTTTGAAACAAAGGGACTGCTTGCTACCATAAGGATTTTACCTTTGGTTGGCATTCCATGACTGTGGACATAATGCTCTAATTCTTTTACCTGTGACATAAGATTATTATTTGTATGGGCTTTGATTTTAATGATTATATATCAAATTTGATTTTATATACTGTCCCAATCAATATACTTACCGATAAGAGCTATACTCACTTTTTGGAAAGTAATGGGAAATCTAAACTCTGAAGCCTATGCCAGATTTTATTTTCGATAAAAAACTATATTACAATCCTGTGGAGTTTGCCATGGACAGAATCGGAGGAACTTGGAAAATGCCGATTTTATGGAGACTGAAAGAAAAAACAATGCGGTATGGAGAACTCAAAAAAGACATACCGCACATTACCCACAAAATGCTGACGAGTCAGCTAAGGGAATTAGAGAAAGAAGGTTTTATCTTTAGAAAAGTCTACGCCGTAGTTCCACCAAAAGTAGAATATTCCATCACCGAAAGGGGGCTGAAAGCCATACCGGTTATTGAGGTAATTAGAAACTATGGTTTGGAATTGATGGAGGAAATGACAGTTCCAAATCAATAACAGGTACTTTTCAAAAGATATTGTAATTCAATTCATGTTTTCAATGATCAAGCTTTTCTTATACATCCTCAGCATTTTCATCCTTCTAGCCGGACTGATTCCTTTAATCAAAAAAGACAATTGGGCTTATAGGATTTTTGATTATCCCAGATTTCAAAAATTAGCCATCTGTGTGACTTTGATTATTATTTGGTCATTTCAGATCAGTGAATTCGGATTCAACAAGGAAACTATCCTGTTTTATTTATTGGTGGCAATGTCAATTCACCTTGTCTATGACATTTATCCCTTTACATTTTTTGGAAAAAAAATGGTAATGAAGACAAAAAAATTGTTTGAAAATAGACCAAAAATCTCGGTTTTAATAATGAATGTATATCAGTACAATACGGATTATCATAAAGTTATTGCCCTGGTTAAAAACGTTCGGCCTGATGTGGTCCTTTTGGTAGAAACTGACGATAAATGGAAAAATGGTTTGGCCGAATTGGACAAGGAATACCGGTATTCGATAAAGAAACCTCTTGAAAACACCTATGGCATGCTGTTTTTTTCAAAACTGAAGATCTTATCTTCAGAAACACATTATTTGATTGATGAAGAAATACCTTCTATGGAAATTGATGTTAAACTCTCAGATGGCAATCCTTTAAAGATTTACGCCATTCACCCTACTCCTCCTGTACCGGGTGAAAATCCCAAAAGTACAGAAAGGGATGCCGAAATACTTTTGGTAGGAAAGAAAGCCAAGGAATATGGGAGACCTGCTTTGGTCATGGGAGATTTGAATGACGTAGGTTGGTCTTATACTTCAGAACTTTTTCTGAAAACAAGTGGCCTGCTAGATCCAAGAAGAGGCAGGGGAATGTTCAGTACTTTTCATGCAAAATATTTCTTCTTGAGATGGCCTTTGGACCATATTTTCGTCAGCCGCCATTTCACGTTGGACAAGATCAAAGTCGAAAAATCCATAGGTTCAGATCATTTCCCAATCAGTGGGAAATTTTCACTTCAACCTGACAATGATAATGAGAAACTTCAATCTGATGCTGAATCGGAAAATGAGGCAGTTGAGAAAATCAAAAATGGCAAAGAGTCATGATTGCGACATATTCTATCAGAGAGAACTTTTCCAATAAAAACAAAGGCCTTATTATCTTCACTACAAAAAATATGAAGTCAAAAAAATCCCCTCAAATGAATCATCTGAGGGGATTTTGTTTTTAAAGGCTATCAAAAGGTTAATTTCCTGCGGCTTTGGCATCTGCCTTGGCCTTCTTCTTAAAGCCTTTTCTAAATGGCCAAGTATATTCCAAAGCTTCTAAGCCTCTATTAAGGTTCAATGCTGAACTGTCAACATTGACCATGGTGCTTTTTAGATTTCGGGCAAACTCAGGGTCGTTCAATAGCATTCCGACTGCGTTATTCTGATCATCAAGTTTTTCAGAAACCTTGTTCAGGTTATCAGTCAGGGTTTTAGTGTTTTCTGCAGTCGCCTGCAACTCACCGACTGTAGCTTTAAGGTTGGCAAAAGTTTCCCTGTCATTGGTAATATCATAAAGCAAAGTTCCTTTTTGATTTAATCCGGAAGTAAATTTCCCAATATCTCCCATCATTTTATTGCTTTTGGCTGAAGCGGCCTCAAGGTTGGAAAGTGTATTTTTGAAATTCTCAGCAATGACACTGTCCGTCATGACAGCCCCTACGATACCTTTCCCCTCAGCGATTTTGGTTGTCAAAACTTTTAGATTTTCTGTGATAGTAACTAGATTTTTATTGTTTTCCTGCAAAGTTTCCATCATTTTGTCTGTATCCAGAGGCATTTCTGCTGTGAGTCTGTCCCCATCCTCTACAGCGGGTGCATTGGTAGTCCCTCCATAGATGACGATGATTTTATTCCCTATAAGACCATCAGAACCGATGGTAGCTTTGGAATCTTTACGGATGTAGTCTTTTACCTTTTCCTCCACACTCATCACAATTTCTACCTGGGATTCCCCATAAAAATTGATCTTCCTGACTGTTCCGATTTTGACACCCGAAAACCAGACATTGTTTCCAGTCTGCAATCCGCCGATGTCATCAAAAACCGCATTCAATTTGATACTTCTCACAAATTTCTTCTGTTGCCCTCCCATAGTAAGGACCCCTGCTATAAAGATGATGATCCCGATCAGGACAAACACACCAACGATCACGGATTTTTTATTGTCATTTCTCATTATCTGATAAAATTATAGTCGTAAAATGATTTCACTTGTTTGTCGGTAGCTTCTTCAAAAACTTCCTCAAAAGTTCCGACTGCTTTAAAATGCCCTTTGATCAA
Organism: Aquiflexum gelatinilyticum; assembly: GCF_024741135.1. Lineage (GTDB taxonomy): Bacteria > Bacteroidota > Bacteroidia > Cytophagales > Cyclobacteriaceae > Cognataquiflexum > Cognataquiflexum gelatinilyticum. The sequence continues at coordinate 652,467 of NZ_JANSUY010000001.1, read as the reverse complement.
TACAGCCATCCTGTCTCCGGTTTGTTTGGCACAGGTAAGGTCGTGTGTGATTACAATAGAGGAAGTCTTATATCTTTCCCTCACTTCATTGATGAGGTTGTTGATTTCTATACATGTCACAGGATCCAAACCTGCCGTAGGCTCATCGTAAAGCATGATTTCAGGATTCAGTATCAGTGTCCTTGCGATGCCTATTCTTTTTTTCTGACCTCCGGAAAGTTCCGACGGCATCTGATTGATTGTATTCGGCAAGGCCACGGCATCAAGCAATTCTTCCACCTTGAAATCTATTTCCTTCCTGGTCAGGTTTTTGACATTACGCACCAATGGAAACTCAAGATTTTCCCTTACTGTCATACTGTCGTACAAAGCAGACGCCTGAAAAGAAAACCCTATTCTCAACCTGAGTTTGTTGAGTTCTTTCAAATTGAGCTTAAGGGTATCAATGCCGAATATTTTGATACTTCCTTCATCTTGCCTGAGCAAACCCACCATCAATTTGATCAGAACTGATTTACCACTTCCTGATTTGCCCAAAACGACAAGGTTTTCTCCTTTATATAAATCCAGATCCACATTTCTGAGCACATGGTTTTCTCCAAAAGATTTGACCAAGCCCCTGATCTCAACAACTTTTTCTCTTTCACTAAGCATATCGGATCGCATTTACAATTTGCATGATCAAAAGTTCTTCCACAAAAATCAAAAACATCGACATGACAACTGCCGCATTAGCCGCCTGTCCTACCCCCTCAGTACCCCTGGATGAATTATATCCTTTGTAGCAACCAACAATACCAATTGTAAACCCGAAAACCACGGACTTAATCACCGAAGAGAAAATATCCAAAAAGGAAACGGCCTCGAATACCTGTACAAAGAAAGTTGACAAGCTGACCAACTCATTGGCATTGACACTTGCAAAAGATCCCATCAATGCCACAAAATCCGTGTACATGACCAATACAGGTATCATGAATGTCGCTGCCAAAGTTCTTGTAATCACCAGGAATTTAAAGGGATTGATAGCGGAGACTTCCATGGCATCGATCTGTTCGGTCACGTTCATGGAACCGATTTCGGCCCCGATACTTGAACCTACTTTACCTGAGGCAATCAAAGCTGTCACCAATGGACCCAATGCCCTGACCACAGCAATGGAAATCAAAGAAGGCAACCAAGATGTAGCCCCGAATTCCGCAAGCGATGGCCTTGATTGGTTGGTAAATACAATGCCAATGATAAATCCGGTAAGAGAAATCAGAGGTAGGGACCTGTAGCCGATTTCATAGCACTGTCTCAACACTTCCTTAAACTCATACGGTGGAAACCATACCTCCTTAAAAAACCTTTTGACGAATGCAAAAGCCTTTGACAAGCCATTAAAAAACTCATCCAGATTTTTGGTAATTACAGGTTTGTCTACCTTTTTGATTTTTGACATAAACAGTTAAAATTCATTTGACTAATCTAAACAAATCCAATCGGATCTTAAGATTAAATTCCCAATATTTCGGTTAATACCTCATTGCTCAAGGGCTTGACCAAGAAACCTGAAACCTGTGGATAAACTTGGCTTTTCACCACATCCATTGGATCCATCGAGGAGGTTAGCATTTTTACCTTGGTGGTCTTGTTCATCTTGTTGAGCTCGTCGAGAAAATCCCAACCTTGCATTTCGGGCATATTTACATCCAAAATCAAAAGGTCTGTGTCATTGTCCTTGAGCCAGCCCAAAGCTTCATAAGGATTTTCAAAAAATAGGAGGTCGATTTCAGGGTTGATTCTTAAAATATTTTTTCGGTTGATCATATGCTGGATCTTGTCATCATCCACAAAAATCAATTTGCTAATTGGCTTCGTCATTTGGTAAAAAGATTAATCTAAACAAGAATTAACCATTACAAATCCGATTTCCAAACTACGCGAGTCTTTGAAATTTTGACAGTGTCAGGAAACGGATTGGGTTATGCACAAATATAACAACATAATCTACTCGTCATGGAAAGATTTTGATAAATTGAATTTTTAGATTAATCTAATTTTTTTAGGGTATACAAATTTAGATAAATCTAAATTTGTTTTATTGCATTTAAAATGAGATACTTACATTATTTTATGTAATCTTATTATTTCAATTTTGCTATCCCCACTAACGCCCATATTTTAGTGCTTTCGAATTATTTTTTATATGAAGCGAAATTCTGAATTCACTCAGATGAAAAGAAATAAATCCATTTTCCTTGATTTATTTTTCTTAGATTGCTCTTTAAATCAACCCCATTATTATGGAAGAAAGCCCAAAACCTACCAGTCGAAGGAACAGGATTTTTTCGCTTCTGATTTTTTTTAAAGACAGGTTTGACCTCCATGAAGGCAAGGAGGATGAACTGGAAACCATCGACTATATTGGTAAAAATGTAGAGTTCAAAGGTGCCAATCTCTGGATTTTGATCTTTGCAATTCTTGTAGCTTCTGTAGGTTTGAATGTCAACTCCACTGCTGTCATCATCGGCGCCATGCTCATCTCCCCATTGATGGGACCGATCATGGGTGTTGGTCTTGCGGCAGGAATCAACGACTTTGAACTGCTCAAAAAATCACTGAAAAATCTTGGAATAGCTATTGCCATAAGTATCATCACCTCCACCATTTACTTTTCATTTACCCCTTTGAATGATGCTCAATCTGAACTTCTTGCCAGGACTGAACCTTCGATTTGGGATGTATTGATTGCTTTGTTTGGTGGCTTGGCCGGCATCGTCGCAGGTTCAAGAAAAGAAAAAAGTAATGCCATTCCCGGAGTGGCCATAGCGACGGCCCTTATGCCCCCACTCTGCACTGCCGGTTATGGCTTGGCAACCGGTAATGTCTATTACTTCTTTGGGGCATTTTACCTCTTTTTTATCAATTCTGTTTTTATCAGTCTTTCTACTTATTTGATTGTAAGGTTTATGAAATTCCCCAAAAAGGAATTCATTGATGCCAAAAGAGAAAAAACAGTTCGAACCTATATTTCAATCTTCACATTGCTGACAATTATTCCAAGCATCTACCTTGCCTACAATATTGTCACAAGGACCATTTGGCAAAAATCCGCCACTCAATTTGTTAAAACTGAATTTGACCTATCTGGGACACAGGTGATTGCCAGCGATTATTTCTACAATTCAGACAGCAGCTTGATTGAGGTTTCATTGATCGGTGAAAGAATCGAAGAGGAAAAAATCGCCGAGATCGAAAAAAAGCTACATAACTTCAAACTTGACAGAACTTTCCTCAAAGTAAGACAAAGTGGAGATAAAGGAATGGACATCAATATCCTTCGTTCTAACATCCTCAAGGATTTGTACGAAAGAAACGAAGCCTTGATTAAAGATAAGGATATGCGAATCGCTTTGTTGGAAAGAGAATTGAATGAATATAGCTTTAGCAACAGGCAGGTGACGGACATCGCTAAAGAAGCAAAAGTACATTATACAAACCTTGACCATTTTACCATCAACAGGTCAATCATAGCCAACCTCAAAGACAATAGGCAGGACACCTTGCTTTTGGCAGTTGCCAAATTCAATAAAGCCCCTTCGACTCAAGAAAAAAACCTGTTTCTGATTTGGCTTAAATTAAGAACTAAAGCAGATACCATTTCACTCATTATCCAATAAAAAAATACAGCTATGAAAAAATACTGCTTCTTTCTATTCATTCTCTTTTTTTCTGTGCTTTATACAGAACTGAAGGCCCAAACTGGAAATTATGATGCCCAACTAGCCGAAAAACTCAAGGCAGATGATCTCGGAATGAAAAAATATGTCATGGCATTCCTTTATTCCGGAGATCGAGTATCCGAATATTCCAAAGAAGAAAGGGCTGAAATCCAAAAAGGACATATGGCAAATATTACCAAATTGGCAGATATGGGCAAACTTATTTTGGCTGGTCCATTTTTCGGGACCGACGCCATGCGGGGTATTTTTATATTTGATGTCACTTCCATCGAGGAAGCAGAATCGCTCACCAATACCGACCCTGCCATCAAGGCCGGAGTATTGAAAATGGAATTGAAAGAATGGTATGGATCGGCGGCTTTGGTTATAATTCCTGAAATCCACCAAAAAATCCAGAAGACAGGATTTGATTAACCTTTTGAAATCCCATACTTCTGTTTAGTTTTAAACAGCAAACCCAACAACCTATTTATGCAAAGTAAAAACTACGTATTGTTCTTATCCATCACTGCAGCATTGGGTGGATTTTTATTCGGATTTGATACTGCGGTGATTTCAGGAGCTGAGCGCGATATCCAAAAACTTTGGAACCTTGACGATTGGAGCCATGGAATGGCTGTTGCTGTCGCGCTGTATGGGACAGTTTTCGGAGCTTTGTTTGGTGGAATCCCGGCTGATAAGTTTGGCCGTAAAAATTCCCTGATTTGGATCGGTGTCTTTTATTTTGTTTCAGCGGTAGGTTCGGCATTGGCAAACGATGTCAACACATTTATGTTTTACCGTTTTCTTGGTGGTTTGGGAGTAGGTGCATCTTCTGTTGTTGCCCCTATGTACATATCAGAAATCGCCCCTGCTAAGAGAAGAGGACAATTGGTTGCTTTGTACCAATTCAATATTGTCTTCGGAATCCTGATGGCTTATTTTTCCAATTACCTGATCGGTACCGCCAATCTCAATGAAGCGTGGAGATGGATGCTTGGAGTGGAAGCCATACCTGCTTTGATTTATAGCGTGCTGATTTTGAAAGTACCCAAAAGCCCAAGGTGGCTGATCGCCAAAAAGCAGGATTATGAAGCTGCTAGAGAAATTCTCACGAGGACGGACCCTGAAGGTGTAGATGAAGCCATGGAACTCGCTATCGCCGAAAGTAAAGAAATCAGAGGAAAAATCTCCGTCTCTGCCCTTTTCAATTCAAAGTTTAGGAAAATCTCATTTTTCGCTTTCCTGATGGCTTTTTTCAATCAGATGTCAGGAATCAATGCGATCATATATTTTGCCCCACGGGTATTTGAATCAGCAGGGATTTCTACTGAAGATGCATTATTTTCCACAATCGGGATTGGCGTTATCAATCTTGTGGCAACAATGCTTGGGCTTTATCTTATTGACCGGATAGGAAGAAAAATGTTGATGTACATCGGTTCAGTGGGCTATATCATCTCACTTTCATTGATGGCATACAGCTATTTCGGTGGGTTCATTCCCCCACAGCTCCTCCCCTACTTCGTTTTTGGCTTTATTGCCTCTCATGCCATAGGCCAAGGATCAGTGATTTGGGTGTTTATTGCGGAGATTTTCCCCAACGAACTCAGGGCATTTGGTCAGTCATTGGGGTCATTTACCCATTGGATCTTGGCTGCTGTCGTTGCTAATGTTTTCCCGTATTTTGCCAACACCTACGGAGCAGGAAATATCTTCGCCTTTTTTGCCTTGATGATGGTATTACAATTGCTGTGGGTTTTCTTTAGAATGCCTGAAACCAAAGGAAAATCATTGGAAGAAATTCAAAAAGAACTACAAAAAAGCCATGTCTAAAAAAGTCATATGTTTTGGGGAAATGCTTTGGGATTGCTTTCCTGACCACGAAATCCCAGGTGGCGCACCTATGAATGTCGCCCTTCATCTCAATCAGCTTGGACTTGATGTACAGATGATCTCCCGATTGGGAAAAGATGATTATGGAACAAAGTACCTTGATTTCATCAATTCGTATGATTTCCCCACAACATTGGTCCAAGAAGATTTGGAGCACAAGACAGGGACAGTGACGGTCCATAATGAAGACCCGGAAAATATCAAATACACCATCGTTTCCCCGGCTGCTTGGGATTTTATAAGTTTGACTGACGATAACAAAAACGCCGTAAAAGATGCCGATGCATTTATATTTGGATCTTTGGCTGTCCGAAATACCGTGAGCTGGGAAACTTTGTACCAATTGCTGCACCTGCCAACTCTGAAAATTTTTGATATTAACCTCAGGGCACCGTTTTTTGACTTTGAAAAAATTGAGCTCATGCTCGGATTTACAGATATCTTAAAGATCAATGAGGATGAATTGGAGATTGTCTCTGACTATTTTAGCGTACCTTCTGATGTCGAAAGTTGCTGTAAGCTTTTGACAACCCACTTCCCGATCAAGATGGTATGCGTGACCCTAGGTTCTAAAGGGGCAATGATCTACCAAAACGGAGAAATCATCAAACATCCAGGCTACAAGGTAAAAGTAGAAGATACTGTCGGTTCGGGAGATGCTTTCCTTGCGGGATTTGTCAAAACCTATCTGCAGGGTAAATCACCCAATGAAATATTGGATTTTGCCTGTGCCATGGGGGCTTTTGTGGCTACCAAAAAAGGTGGAACTCCGAGGTATGAGGAGAGTGAGGTTTGGAGGGTGGTAAGAAATCAGTGATCACTGAATCAAAACCCCTTCCTGATTGTCTCCCCAATTTCTGCCAATTCCTCTTTGCTTAGCTTAAGTTTAGGCCTTGTGAAATTGATATCATCCATCGTTCGTAGCGGGACAAGATGGATATGAACATGTGGCACTTCCAACCCGATCACTGCGACGCCCACCCTGGTACATTTGATGGTTTTGTCTATGGCTTGGGCTACTTTCTTTGCAAAAACATTCAATCCTGAAAGTGTAGTATCATCCAGATCAAAAATATAATCTATTTCCTGTTTTGGGACGACTAGTACATGTCCTTTGACTAAGGGCATAATATCCAAAAATGCAATATAATTATCGTCTTCAGCGATGATTTCTGCAGGGATTTCCCTGTTGATGATTTTGGTAAAGATGGTTGCCATGGGATAAAAATAAAAAATCCCGAAGGAGAATCCATCGGGAGTTGGTTTTTTTAATAGGAAATATCCAGGATTTCAAATTGCAATACACCCGCCGGCGCCTTGATTTCGGCTATTTCTCCGACAGCTTTTCCATTCAATCCTTTTCCGAAAGGCGAAGCCAAAGAAATCTTACCCGCTTTGAGGTCTGCCTCTTCTTCTGATACCAATGTATAAGAAACGGTCATGCCGTTTTTGATATTCTTGATTTTTACAGTACTGAGAATCCCAACTTTGGAAGCATCCATTTTGGAATTATCCATGACACGGGCATTGCCGACAACAGCCTCCAATTTAGCAATCTTCAGCTCAAGCAATCCCTGCGCATCTTTGGCGGCATCATATTCTGCATTTTCGCTCAAATCCCCTTTGTCCCTTGCTTCAGCGATCTGCTTGGCAATATCTGTCCTGCCTTTTGTTTTCAATTCCTGAAGCTCATCTTTTAGCCTTTTCAAGCCTTCTTCAGTGTAATACTGTATCTGTCCCATGGTATTCTAAATTTTACTATGCCTATGAAAAATAAAAGAACGGTCTCATTGCTGAAACCGTTGCTTCTAATCTAATTTCTTATGTGATGGTACAAATGTAATTAAATCAGGCAGAGAAAGCAATCCATAAGCAAAAAGAAAACTTTTTGGATTTTATAAATGAAAACTTCTATTTCAATGATTGTCTTATCTTATCCACCAGTACCTTATTGATTTTGACATAGGACTGATGTGTCCATCCTGCGATATGGGGACTGAAAATCACATTGTCCCGGGCAGCCAGTTTTGAAAATTCCGATTTTTGGTCAACAGTAAAGGTGTTGAATTTCTCGTTTTCCAACACATCGAGAACTGCACCTTTAAAAATCCCGAGGTCCAAAGCTTGATTCAATGTCTCAAAGGAAATGATTTCTCCCCTCGCTGTATTTATCAGATAAATTGGTTTTCTGAACTTCTTGAGGACTTCCAAAGTCAAAAAATTCCTTGTTTCGGGTGTCAATGGCACATGTAAACTGACTATATCTGATTCCTGAAGGAGTAACTGAAAATCAGCCTCTTCCACGAATTCATTTCCAAAACCGGTTTTGTATCTGTCATAGGCCAAAATCCTGACATCGAATCCGGTCAATTTTTTAGCCATTGCCGAACCCATATTGCCATAGCCAATGATGCCAACTGTTTTACCCTGAAGTTCCTCCCCACGGTTTTCCTCCCTTTTCCAGATTCCTTTTCTTACTTCCTGATCTGCTTTACCAATATGGTTAAATAAAGCCAAGAGCATCCCAATGGCCTGTTCTCCTACGGCATCCTTATTGCCTTCGGCAGCATGAAACAGGTGGATTTCTCTTTCTTTGAGGTATTCCAAATCTATTTTATCCAGTCCAGCACCTGCCCTGCCGATAAATTGGAGTTTGACAGCCTTTTCCAACAATGGTCGATCCATCGGGGTTTTGGACCGAATGATCAATCCCTCATATTCATGGACAATTTCCATGATCTCCTCTCTTTTGATCACAGGCTTATAGTCCACCAAATACCCTTCTTTTTCCAACAATGGAATAATGCTCAGGTGCATTTCATCGATAATTAGGACTTTCATTTGGAGGTTAAGGATGCGATAATGGTTATAATTGTTATAATTGTTGTAGTGCTTGAGAGCTTCCCACTGAGACCGCCTACTGCTATTTCCCTTCTTTGAGTCGTGGATTCAATTTGACCGGTTTTTCGGTTCCTTTTTTCCTCATTCTCATATTGACTATTTCCACCGCCAAGGAGAAGAAAACAGCAAAATAGATATAGCCCTTAGGCACTTCTACATGGAAACCTTCTACGAGCAACATAAATCCAATCAAAATCAGAAAGGAAAGAGCCAAGATCTGTAACGTCGGGTGTTTGTTGATAAATCGGCTGATTTTCCCTGCAAATGCCATCATGATTCCAATAGAAATGGTCACTGCTATGATCATAATCAGCACTTCTTTGACCAATCCAATAGCTGTCAAAATACTGTCGAAGGAAAACACCAAGTCCAATAGGATGATTTGAAAAACCACTTTTGCAAAATTATTGGCTGAATTCGGTTTGACTTCCTCTGCTTTGCCTTCCATCTTATGATGGATTTCGAGGGTAGATTTGAACAATAAAAACAATCCTCCACCTGCAAGAATCAAATCCCTGCCGCTCATGTCAAAACCCCAAACCGAAATAAGTGGTTGGGTAAATTGAATGATATAGGAAATCCCCAAAAGGAGTAAAATCCTAAAAACCAATGCAAATGCCAAACCCAAGGTCCTAGCTTTTCCCTGTTGGGATTCCGGAAGTTTGTTGGATACAATGGAGATAAAAATAATATTGTCAACCCCGAGGACTATTTCCAAAAAGGTCAAAGTCAATAATGCAATCCAGGTTTCGGTTTGAAGAAAGATTTCCATGTGTGGTTTAGTTTAGAATGAGCCAATAAGACGTGCGAAGTTATACAGAGTTGGGAATATTTGATTAAAGAAATTTATGAAAGTAATCATCGGAGATCCAAATGCAAAAGTTGAATCAGGTCTGAATTTTATCAAGAGACCTGGCATAAAAAGATTTCTATAATTCAATCAAGCCTTACAGGAAGCCTCGCATTTGTTTCGGCAAACCAGGTATTCAATTTCCCAATAAGTTCCTCCGCAATTTTAGGATCGGAATTGATCAGGTTTTGGCTTTCCTTCGGATCTTTTTTTAGGTCAAAAAGCTCAGCTTCACTTCCATCAAAATAATGGATCAATTTAAAATCGCCCGACCTGACAATGGCATAAGGAACCACATCTGAACCCCTGTAATGTGGAAAATGCCAAAATAAATCCCTTGGAATGGTATGTTCGGGGTTTTGAAAAACATCAACCAAGCTCTTTCCGTCCAAAGTTCCTTCGGTGGTTTTTTCTCCCACATACTCCATGATTGTCGGAATCCAGTCGATTGAGATGATGGGAGTATTTCTTACCTGACCGGGTGCAATTTTTCCAGGCCACCTTACAATCGTCGGAACTCGGATTCCACCTTCATAAGGATATCCTTTTTGTGAACGGAGGGGAAAATTATTTGTAATGGGTTCAGATGTATTCCCGATCAATCCACCGTTATCAGAAGTGAATATGACCATTGTCTTTCTTGTCAAACCCAATCTTTCCAGCTCTTCAATTACCTTCCCTATGTTTTGGTCAAGACTTTCTACAAGAGCAGCGTATACAGAATTGCCCTGATTCCCTTTTTGCTTCCGCTTGTATTTTTCAATCAGGTCAGCTTTGCCCATGATGGGAGTATGGACAGCATAGGGCGCCCAATGGATAAAAAACTTTTTATCCATTTGTTTTTGAATAAAAGCCACCACCTCATCGCCTTCTCTATCCATCAGGAACTCTCCTGTTTTTCTGGGTGGAAGATTTTTGAATTCATAATATTGAATCGGTCTTTCGGGAAGGTAGGGATCAAAGTAACTCGGTGGCTGTCCCAAATCATTTCCTCCGACATTTAAATGAAAACCCTGATCTTCCGGATAATATCCTTCTTCCCCCAAATGCCATTTGCCCACATGAAGATTGGTATAGCCATATGGCAGCAGCCTCTCAGCCAAGGTGATTTCCTCATGGACGAGAAAGCCCTGATTTTTTGGTATCTTCCATTCTTTTCCCTCGTTTTCTTCATAGTCAGAGGGGAGGGCCATCCCGCTTCCCCCTTGGAACTTGGCCCGAATCCAATCCGTGATACCTGTCCTTGCCGGATATTTTCCTGTCAACAAAGCTGCCCTAGTTGGTGAACAGATTGCAGCAGCGGCGTAAGAATTCGAAAACAATACCCCCTCCGCAGCCAACCTGTCAATATTTGGCGTTTCATAAAAATCACTCCCTAATACACCAATATCGGTCCAACCCAAATCATCTACATGGATCAAAAGGATATTGAAATTTTCGTCCGCATCTTGGGCAAAGCTGAAATTCCCCATGGAAAACACAACCACAAGAACCATTTGAAATCCCATTAATTTCAAAGGCTGATGAAAAAATAAACTCAAGGAAGTCACAGTCTTCTTGCGTTGAATGTATCCCCCAAGCTTACGTCGCCTGTATCAAAGCCAAGTTTAAACCATCTTGCCCTTTGTTCGGAAGTTCCATGGGTAAATGAATCAGGGACAATCCTACCTGTTGCCTGCTTCTGAAGTCTATCGTCACCTACCGAACTTGCGGCATTCAGCGCTTCTTCCAGGTCTCCCGGCTCCAGTATTTTTGCTACTTTTTGGGTATGATGTGCCCATATTCCTGCATAAAAATCAGCCTGCAATTCCAACATAACCATCAGTCTGTTAAATTCAGCTTCGGGGAGCTTACCACGCTGAGACTGTACTCGCTCCAAAGTCCCATCCAATCTTTGGACATGATGGCCTACTTCATGGGCAATAACGTATGCTTGGGCAAAATCTCCATGAGCGCCCAATTTCTTTCCCATATCCTGAAAAAAGCTGAGGTCAATATATACTTTCTCATCTCCAGGACAATAAAAAGGCCCGGTAGCAGCTGAAGCATTGCCACAGGCAGAACTGACCTGGCCTGTAAATAATACCAAGCCGGGTTCCCTGTAATTCTCCATCAACCTTTGCCACACATCCTCTGTTTCGGCTAGTACCACAGCGGTAAACTCTGCAAGCTGCTCTTCTTCTGCGCTCGGAGCATAGTCAGAGGCAACTTGTGACATTTGCCCCCCACCTGTAAATTGTGAAATTAACTGTATCGGATTGGTACCCATTATCCACATGACCAAAAAAAATCCTCCTACAATGACCAGACCGGCTTTGGAAAAAAGCAACCTTAAAAGTGGGGCCAGTAACATCGGATTGATTCCTCCCCCACCTCCGGATGATTGTCCCCTTCTGTCTTCGACATTGCTGCTCTTACGTCTTCCTTGCCATTTCATATTTTTTTGATTTGATTTTGAATAAAAACCGGAAACAATTTACCCCTTTTGGAAGCAATTATAAAGTTCTTGGAAATAGTTAATGAAAATTGTGGATTTCTAAGGAATCTTTATTTATCGAAGACTTCTTTGAATAAGAAGGAAAGTGGCTTATTTAACTCCCTCCACAAAATACATATCGACCTCCCCTTTGTTTTTGGCCATGATTTTACCCCGGTAGGTGCAATCAAACCTGTCTTTGACAAGTTCATATGTTGTTCCCGAAATGTTGATTTTTCCTGGTTTACTGCTGCTTTCCATCCGTGAAGCAAGGTTTACTGTATCTCCCCAAATGTCATAGGCGAATTTTTTGAGTCCCACTATTCCTGCGACCACATTTCCTGTGTGGACCCCGATTCGGACTTCAAAAACCGGTTTGTTTTGAGCTATCTTTTTCTGTTTGTAGGCTTCAATAAAATCCTTTATTTCCAAGGCTGCATTGATGACATCGACCGCATGGGAATTATTGGTTACAGGAAGACCACCCACTGCCATGTAAGCATCCCCGATAGTTTTGATTTTCTCAATGGGGTACTTCTGAATAATCCTGTCAAATTCTTTGAAACAATAATCGATCTCTGAAACAAGCTCATCTGCACTCATGTTTTCGGCTATGATCGAAAACCCGACAAAATCGGTGAAGAGTACGCTGACACTTTCAAACTTTTTGGCTTGTGCAGTCCCTTTTTCCTTGAGTTCACGGGCTATGTCCATTGGCAGGATGTTCAACAACAATTCATCTGTTTTCTCTTTTTCAGACTGGAGGTCTATGGTCCTTTCATTGACTTTGTATTCAAGGTTGGCATTATATTCTTCCAGCCTTTTTTCATTGATCCTTAGATTTTCTTCAACAGCTTTCCTTACCTCTACTTCCTGTTTCAATTCCCTGTTGAGTCGGGTAGTCTGGTCCAAAAGCATGGCATTTTGTAATGAAATGGCTGTTTGGGTTGCCATCACTTGGAGAATTTCGATTCTTTCTTTGGTAAATGCACCGGACAGCAGCCTGTTTTCCAGATATAGGAATGCAAATCCTTCTCCTGCATGCTTCAAAGGCAGGCAGACCACTGATTTGATTTTATTCCTCAAAATATATTCGTCATTGGAATAAGGCAGTCTTGTACTAGCATCATCCAAGACGAGGGTTTCTCCTGTCCTCATGACGTAATTGACTACCGAATGGCTGATTTCATCAAACGTATCAAAAGAAATATCCTGCAAAACCTGTATTTCATTGTTTGAAATATCCAAAGAGGCTTTGATGACTTTTTTGTCTTTTTCGCGGGTGACCAAAAATGCCCTTTCAGCTCCTGCATTTTCGGTAACAAGTTTCATCAGTCCGGTAAGGATGTTTTCCAATACCATTTCTCCCGAAATCAGGTTGATAGTCTTTAGAATGGTATCCAAGTCGAGGTTATTGGATTTGAGTCCGATTTCTTCAAGCGAAATAAAACCTACATACTCCTCTTTCATCTGCTCCAGCTTTCCTTTTGCACCCCATTTTGCATAGGCCTTGTAGGCATTGGAAAAATAGAATTGGGCTGCCTCGGGTTGGTTTTGTGATTTGAAAAACAATCCTGCCCTCTCCCATATCAAGGCCTCTTCATGGATATACTTGTTGAGGCGAGCATACCTGATAGCATAGGTATAGGCTTTGACTGCTGTGTCAAAGTTATTTTTCAGGTTTTCGTACTCTGCATTCATCAATTCATACCTGTGCCGGTAATTGACCTCTGAATATTTCAACAACCCTTTGATCAATTTGATGTTTTTCCTGCAGATTTTGAGTAATTTTTTACGTTCTTCAGATTCTTTGGAAGAATAAATGGGAGTAATGCAGAGATTTTCATAGAAATAAAACAACATCTCTGTCACTGAACCTTTGACCGGAATCAAATATTCTTTTTCCTTGCAACAGAATTTCCAAGCGGCCTCATTTTGGTTATAGACCATTGCAAGAAATTTTTTCTGGGCATATAGGTTATGGAAATAAAGTCCAAAAGCCGGTTCATTTGGAAAATCTATTTTTTGCTCATCAAAAATTTCGCCTGCCAAGACCTCAAAGTCTCTGACTCCATCCACCAGACCCAAAGTGGATTGCCTGAACAGGTCAATTCGCTTGATCTGCATGATTTGATTGAGAGGGGCTACTTGCATGCTGAGGAGTTCTCCTCTTTTGAGGACTTTGTCGACTGGCTCACCTCCGTAAAAATTCCAATAAATGATCAGCTGCCCAATGATAGAGGTAAATTCAAAATCTCCGGTTTCAAGGCCTTTTTTCAATGCCTCCTCCAAATCAGGAATCGTCCCTGCCAAATGCGTCAGCCATTGGGAAATAAACATCACATAGACCTGCTTGAGGGATACAAACTGATCTTCGTTATTGAGAATTTCACCAAGCCTGTTACCAAGCTGACCCATTTTGAGTCCCTTCTCCATTTTCCCCATAAAGGCAATATTGATATAGCCAAAAACCACAAAAGCAAAGGGGGTCTTTGGACCCAAACCAAATTTGAGTGTAAGCCGGATTAGCTCAAACATAATAAGGGGTACCATATTGGGCTCTAAAAAGTAGGCTGCCAAAGACATATGGTGCATGATGGACATGCTGATGATCAGTTTCTCATCTTCAATTTTGGCCAGTTTTTCGATGTCGTCTTCTTTAAAAAAAGCCAAGCGCGCATTGGTCATCAGGTACCCAAAGAGCACATCAAGCTGAGTCGGGTGAAGTTTTAAATGGATATTGGCAAAATGAAGGGCCTCAAGTCCGATTTCAATCACCCGCTTTTGGTCATTTTCAACATTTGCATTTTGGATCTTGAGCTCAGCAAGGCGTAGCTTGTCCAAAATATCCGTGGCATTGGCATCAAGCAGGAGTGTAAATTCCTTAAACCGGTCACGCTTGTTGGATTGGTTGGCAGCGATAGCGGCATTCAAATACAGGTTGTAAGTGAATTTCTTATCTTTTTCCCATGCATCTGCGGGAAGAAACTGGATCGCATTTTCAAAGTACTGGATTGCCAGCAAGTAGGCGGTGGCGCTTTGAGAACGCTGACCGGCAATGATATTGAGCTCGCAAAGTTTCTTTGATTCCAAAGGATCCGAAACCAGATCCTTTGCAAAGTTGAACTGGTTTACAATATCAAATATGCTTTCCCTGAGGTCTTCCTCGTGCGTATTTTCTAAAAGAAGTCTGCCAATCTTGAGGTGGTATTCCTGCCTGCCAAGGTCATCGTTTAATGAATAAAAAGCTTGCTGAACCCTATCATGAACAAAATACAGGTTACCATCACGGCTTTCTATGATCAAGTCAAGGTCAAGTGCGGGCTTTAGTGCTTGGTAGACATTGTATTTGCCTTCTCGGGTGATGATCGCCAATTCGCCCAAGCCAAATTTGTTCCCGATACAGGAAGCTAATTTTAAGACATCTATACATGCTGAGGGTAATTTATTGATGGTTTCCAAAAAGAGATTGACAATATCCCCTTCGACATTATAACCCATCAATTCATCCACATCCCATTTCCAACTTCCCTCTGCACTGTCAAAATGAAGCATTTCATTTTTGTAAATGGCTCTCAAAAACTGGTTTACAAACAATGCGTTTCCAGCAGATTTTTTGTCTACAATCTTCACCAATTCATCCAAAGGGCTTTTGGATTTTCCCAAAGTATTGGAAATCAGCCGTTGTATGTCCTCATACTGAAGATTTTCCAGGTAGATTTCTTCAGGTTGGATTCCAAGCTCTTCGATTTCCATTTTGAATTGAAGAAATAAATGACCCGTTGTGATTTCATTATCCCGGTAAGCCCCAATGATCAAGATGTTTTTCAGGTCTTTGTTGGTGAGAATATTCCGGATGAGATTAAGAGATGAAAGATCACACCACTGCAGGTCATCAATGAAAATAACGAGGGGTTTGCTTGAATCTGAAAACGCCTGAAAGAAATTGTTAAGGGCATAGTTAAATCTCAATTGTGCTTCCACACCGTTGAGGACCGGTAATTCAGGTTCATTTTCCAGAAGCCTTTCCAATCCGGGAATGATATCAAACAAAACCCTTCCGATAGGATGGAGCAATCTGTGAAGCTCATGCTTCCAATGTCCAAGGTCTTTTTCATTCAACAGCAATATCTGACTTACGAGCCTTCCCAAAGCCTGGGAAAAAGCTGAATAAGGAACATCAGTTCTCAATTGGTCAAATTTACCGGAAATGAAAAATCCTCCATCTTTGATTACAGGCCTGTAAAGTTGGTCTACCAAGACTGACTTCCCTACTCCGGAATTCCCGAAGACAAGCATGAGGATTTTTTCATCTTCCAAAACCCGTTGGAATGCATCCTTCAGCTGAACAATTTGCTTTTCTCTACCATATAGCTCATCTGAGAATCTGAGTACACCCGAAGAATCATTGGTCCCAAGTTCAAAGCTGGGTGCAATTCCCTTTCTCTGAAGACCATTCAGGACCAATTCCAGATCATACAAAACACCAGTTGCAGACTGATACCTTGTCTGAATATCTTTTTCAAGCATTTTCAGGATCAGGTCTGAAATGATTTTTGGGATATCTACCATATCTGCGGGACTTCTTGGAGTCAGGGCGATATGGGCGTGGATTTTGGAGGAACCTTCCTTCGATCCAAATGGAAGCTTTGAGGTAAACAACCAATAAAAAACAACCCCCAATGAATATATATCTGTATAATAACCGATGTCGGTACTGATTCTACCTGTCTGTTCGGGCGCTATAAAATCATAGTCAGCCTCCGAAAAAATTAACCTGCTCTGTACCCCTATTTTTCTCTGAATCCGGGTAGCCAATCCTAAACTGATAAAGAAAATCTTGTTTGTCCCCGATTCAATCAGGATATGCTCGGGATTAAGGTTCAAATGAACAATTTCCTGACGGTGAACTTCCGCAAGTCTTTTGGTGATGGCAATACAGATTTTTAATTTATCGATAACGCTTAGCGAATTTGAATTATGCTCCCTAAGATTTTGTCCTTTTATAAACTGTAATTTTAGATGAGATTCTGAATTGCTGTTTTCAATAGCCAGAACTTTTCTGAATCCTTCAATTGACTCGTCTACAAAAGAGGCTTCGTTTCCTGATTTTAGAAAATCTATTTGGGATAAGGAAGTAAGGGAAGCTTTTTTGATGACAAAATTTTGCTCAAAAAACGATTCTGACCTCAGAATAGAATGAATTTTTCCTGCATACAAAACATGCCACTCCATTTAGGATAAATTTTTGATGGTAATTTGAAAAGAAATTATTTTCAAAGAAATCGGGTAATTATCTTCAAAAGGCATCAATAGGTTTTGTCTTAAATATAATACATTTTTTAATATCCAAACTACCTAATAATATTTTGTTTTCAAGAAACTTTACCTTATTTTTAATTACTTTCAGATTGTTTCATTTCACAGTTTTATTGAAATTTCAATTCTAAAACTCTTAAATTTTATGTCAGATATACTTTCAGGTAAAAAATTAGGGCATGAATATGTGACTGCTGACGAAGACAGCATTGCCGCTCAGATGGTCAACGAATTTGAAGCCCAGGTCACCAGGATGTATAAGGACAAAAAAATGCTGCGACAAGTCCATACCAAAATGCATGGCTGTGTCAAAGCTACATTTACCGTAGAGAAAGACCTGCCTGAAGAATTGAAAGTCGGGGTATTTAAGCATGAAAAAGAATACCAGGCATGGGTTAGGTTTTCAAACGGCAACACCCAAACTCAGAAAGACAAGAAAAAAGATATCCGAGGTGCCGCCATCAAACTGATGGGAGTGCCAGGGGAAAAGATTCTAAACGATGCCCATTTTCAGGAAACTCAGGATTTTCTGCTGATGAGCAGCGAAACTTTTTTTGCAAAAACCATCAAAGAACTTAACACCCTTCTAGCTGCCATCACGTCTGCGAGTAAACTCAAATCGTTGCTTTACTTTCTAAATCCTTTTCACTTACCGACCCTTATGCGGATCAAGAAAAGTATGGTAGCCTGCGACAATCCACTCAGTATCCCTTATTGGAGTACACAGCCTTACCAGTTCGGGACAGTGGATAGAGCTGTAAAATACCATCTCAGACCTTCTCCAAGCAATATTACTATAGTAGAAAACACAAAGGATTATGATTACCTGCGTTACAATCTAGCACAAACTCTATACGGCAATGAAGCCAAATTTGACTTTTTTGTCCAATTCCAAACCGATGCAGATGCAATGCCGATAGAGGACCCAACCGTTGCCTGGACATCCCAATACATCAAGGTAGCTTCCCTTACTATCCACCCGCAAACTTTTGATTCCAATGCACGGATGGAGTTTGGAGATAACCTGTCTTTCAATCCATGGCATTCATTGCCCGAGCACCGGCCTTTGGGAAGTTTCAACAGGGTAAGAAAAAGGGTGTATGAGGTCATGTCCAAATTCCGTCACGACAAAAACAAATTGCCTGTTCTTGAACCTAAACATGCTCATGATTTTTATTCAGACCTTAATAAGTTAAACGATAAAGTAACCATTGACCAGAAAGTTCCAAGCAAAAAAATACTTCAGACATCCGCAGAAGTGACCGTCAACTGCAATAAAGAAAAAGCCTATAAGTATGTATCAAGTGTCAAGGAACTTCCCAATTGGCTCTTGAAAACAGGACCTATCTATGGTGTCATCAATGTGACCACACTAAGAGGAAATTGGGAATACGTAGGAGACAACAGGAGAATCGAAAGAGGGGATTCTGCCAAGCTGGTGGAGGAATTAATCACTGTGTGCAAATATTCCCACTATGCGTACCAGACCACAGACTTCAGTGATATTTTCAAACGGTTGACCAATAAAACCTACGGGCAGATGTGGTTTGACACTGTAGATGACCAGACAAGACTGAGGTGGGTCTATACTTTCACTTACAAAAACATTTTTGCCAAATTATTCCTCATGTTATTCATTCCACTATTTCTGAAAAAGTACCTCCAAAACGGCTTGAACAACGCAAAAGCTTATTTGGAAGATTGATTTAATGAAAGATTCTAGTGAAAATCCAAGTCGTCACTCTGAGTGTAGCTAAGAGTCTCTTTTACTCTGAGACCTTTCATCCATTTACCTCGGATTCAAGATGACCCAACACCTACTGTCATTAGCCTAACTAAAACATTTTCATAATTATTAATTCCAATAGTCTCACATCTTCTGTCTCCTGCCTTTCTTTTAAATCGTAGCCAAATACCTAAGTGTGCTAATAGATGGAAAAAAGAAATATCCACCGCCTTTGACAGTAATGAATCTTGGCAGGTCGGAGATGGTCCGGTTGACAGGACAATCTTGGATTGTAAAGTTCTGTTTTTCTCCTGGTTCGGGATTTTCTTTAACTCCAATTATCGGATCAGGATCATTATAGAGTTCTTTGACTTTGGGGAGCTTGCCCCAAGTATATTGGAGAAACTCAAACTGCCGACTGATGTCTGCATTAAAGCAGGCAAACAGCAATCCCACTTCTCCTTTCGGGTTTTTATTGGTAGGAGAGCCTTCAAAAACCTGTCCATAAAGCCTTGCCCTTCTAATAATCCTATGCTGTTTGCTTAGCTTGAGCGATTCCTTTACACCATGGTCATCCACGCTGTCTCGGGGGTTGGAACGCCGAAGATGGGAACCGAAGGGACATTTCAATCCGTCAGGATCAAATTTGGAATAGCCAAAATCATTGATATCACTGATGACTCCGGGGTCTTTATCAGGAAAAAGCGTTATTGGCGCCCCACTTTGCCATCTTCCTACAATTTTTGCACCCAACTTTAGACTTTCTTCCACATTGATAGTGCCATCAGGATGCTTTGTCTTTTCATTCATAAAGGTCCAAAAACCATTCACATCCTGTTCAAGCTGTCGCATAACTAGAAAAGATCCGTTTCTTCCAATATCCTTCAATCCACTTCCTCCTGCATCGGATGCAAGGAAGTTGAGGTTTCCCTGATCTTTGACGACTAGCGGGGTGTCGGGATACACACCAAATTCATTTTGATAGCCAAAGAGAAACTCACCTGCCTTTACCACATCATCTTTGGAACCTACCCTTCCCGAACCTTCTATGATCGGTTGCGAAATCCCATCCCTAAACCCAAAATGCTCCTTGTTTTCCGGCTGTGTAACCCCATCTATAAAAAACAGTTCCTTCAAACCATTTTCTTCAAATTGTGATTCTAACTCCTTGTAATAATCAAGGCAGACAATTTTATCTTTTTCAATGTCATCAACACTTCCTTTGTCATTACCAAAAATCATCAAACAAAGGTGAATGGTTTTATCTTCTTGGTCGGTTATTTCTGGGTTTTGGGTTTTTATATTTTCATTTCCCCAATTCCACATGATAGGATCACTGTTACCTGAATCACCCAAAAGCCTTGTCCTGTGGGGGGTGATCATTCCCTGACGGAATTCCCTTGAAAAGGCATTAAGGTTTTCCTCATACATCCCAAGAGCTCCAAGACCATTGTGTGTAAAAGCTATGTTCAAATGGGTGCTTGAAATCTTGGATTTGTCATGGACATGGACTGCAGTAGTCATGGATGCCCAAGATTTGGCAAGCCATTTTTTGGCAGCCTTGCGGTTTGTAATTTTGATGTACACAAATCGCGAATACATCATATGTGCATAACCGCGGATGATATAGCCTTGAATATCTTCTAGTTCTAATTTTGTCATAAGGATATCAAATGAGTTTGAGGAATTTGGCAGCCTTTCGTTCTGAAAGGGATTTCATGAGCTGTACCCTGATTTTAGTATTGTTATTGACATTTTTGATCGAAAGATCCGGATAGGCAGAATACCAGACATTGGTAATCAGTTCTGAATTCCTGCTCCAAGCCAGGAAATGTTCCTCATCATAAGCCCCTCCAGTCAATAAAAAATTGGTTTTCGGAAATACCTTGGTGTTGGAAAAAATCCCGGTCAGACCCCACCCGCTATTGTCGATAAAGTCCCCAAGATATTGCTGCCAGCTTCCGTCAAAATTGCTGAAAAACAAAACCCTTGAGTTGTCTTCAAACATCACCCATTTGGCAAAATGGATGGTAGGGATCCCCATCAGTTTTCCTTGGACAAAGACAAATTTGATCAACTCTTTTGACAGGGCAAACATAGCCTTGATGGTAATCAGCCTTACTTTTCCTTCCTTCATGTCCACGAGTTGGGTAAACTGATTTTGGTTTTTCCAGTCCTCATATTTTTCAAGTTCGTCCAAATAGGCACTGTCCAGTCCACTCCTCTTTTTGGTGAAGTTCACATCTTTCCTTTCATAGAAAAAATGGACAATAAGCAGCCAAACGATAATCAAAGGAAGTAATACAATCAGAACCAAACCGAGAAAAACAAGTCCAAGCCAATTGATCCCGGGCATTTTGGTTTTTTTTCGGAGAAATAAAAACTCCTCTTTTTTGAGCACTTCCTCTTTGATTTTTTTGTGGATGGTATGCGCTGAAACATCCTTCCAATCCCTGGAATCAAGGTAATTCCTGATAAAATTCCTTAGGTTATTTTCGTCCTTAATCTGTTGCACTGTCCTTCCGGGGGCTCCGATATAAACGGCTGCGTCTTTTACCACATTATTTTTAAGGAATGAAAACCTACTTTCCGGAGTCCTTTTTTCTCCCTCAGGAAATCCTTCACAAAATCCATAAACCTTGTCCAAGATATCCGAGGTATCTGAGCAAAAGCTCTTTAAAAAAACATCCACATCTCCATCAAAATCCACCACAAAAACTAGTTTGGGAATCCGTGGAGTGAGATCATCGATCCATGATTTGCCATAGTCGATGACTACCCATCGTGCATAATGGATAACATTCAGTTTTTCAAATTCGGGTGGATTTCCAAGATCAAGATCGGTTTTTATCCCGTCAAGCAATTTCAATAAGAGTTCTATCTTATCTTTTTTAACAGGGACAATGGTGGTGATGGAGTTTTGCCTCATAAAGTATGTTTTAATTTATGATTGTATTTTTTCTCAAAAAATCCCTCGTATGGTCTGCACCTGAGCGGATCAGCCTATCCATATCATGAAGGGAAAGATTGAAATCTGTGGAAGGAATCCCCAATCCGTCAATCCTGACAGACCGGTTTCCTTCGGCCGTTTCAAACCCGATATCGATGTTTTGGACATTCAGTAGTGTTTCAAACAACTGCTTTAGAAAATTCAAGGGGTGGGAAAAACGTAGGTCAACTTCTTTGTCGCTTGATTTGTCATGCAGGTACAGCCCGATAGCTTCCTCACATATGAAATCCGGGGAAGGAGCAAATCGTTCATTGTCAAAAAATCCCAAAGGATAATTGAAAGCAATGCCGCCGTCAACGAAAATATGGTCATTAGGATTGGAATCCCTAAACTTCCATGCCCTGAAAAACATAGGAATGGACATCGAAGCACGGATTGCTTCTGCGACAACCACCTCAGGGGTTTTAAGGAAAGAAAATTCCTGAATCGTATGGAGGTTGAGGTCGCAGGCAAAAACATAAAGTTCT
Organism: Aquiflexum gelatinilyticum; assembly: GCF_024741135.1. Lineage (GTDB taxonomy): Bacteria > Bacteroidota > Bacteroidia > Cytophagales > Cyclobacteriaceae > Cognataquiflexum > Cognataquiflexum gelatinilyticum. The sequence goes on along the minus strand of NZ_JANSUY010000001.1, from coordinate 630,115 downwards.
TTGCAGCCTGCCTCCTTCATCTGACGGAAGGTAACATTGGGAGGAAGGTTTTTTGGAGATCCAACAAGATAAGAATGGATAAAATCCAAAATATATTTTCCTGAGTAAAGCCCATAAAATTTGAAAATCCGAAGCGGGTTCCAACCTATTTTAAATTTCTTAAGGTCAAAATGGTGCTTGAGCAAATTTTCAACCTGATCAACTGAATAGCCTGCACAAATCATCCCTGCCAACAAAGACCCAACCGATGTCCCTGCTACCCTCTCGATTCCCGAAAGCAGGCCGGCACGATCCATTTCCCTTAGGGCTCCTACATAAGCGATTCCTTTGACTCCACCACCTTTGAGGGCAAGATTTTTGATTTTCATAGGCTAAAACATCTTAAAATCTTTATCTTTTACTTATAAAAATGTACTTTGAATATAGAATAAAAATTTGAATAATCAGGTTTTCGGGTGAGATCTGATAAATTGTTTGGGGATTTTTCAAAAAATTCTTTTTAAAATTCCAAAAAGAAAAAATAATTCAAGTTGCTGAAAATGAAAAACAATAGAATTATCCCTCTGTTTAAGCGGTGAAGATTTCAATATTGTAAGCCTCCGATTGGAACTCCAAAAACCTGTCCTCTTGACACCCTCGGTCTCCGATCAAGAAAATTGCCATATATCCTGTTCTCCTGCAACTTATCTAAGATAATAAATTCAAGAGATTTTGAAGATAATATGCTGTTCATTTATTACCTTAAACTTATGGATAAAATCAGGTTATGGTTGATAGCTAGGTACAGGCTCATTGTTTCAAGCATCGCTTTTATACCGGGAATCATCAGTATATTATTTTTGGTTTTTGCAATCTTACTCTTAATAGTTGAATTTTCGGAAGCAGGTCGTCAGCTAAAAACCGATCTTCCTTGGTTGACATTAAAAGATCCTTCTACGGCGAGAAGCATATTGGGTACCATAGCCGGAGGGGTGATTTCGCTTACGGTTTTCAGTTTTTCTATGGTGATGATCGTACTCAATCAAGCGGCCTCACAAATGAGCAACCGGGTATTGGACAAGCTCATCGGCAACCGATTTCAGCAAACTGTTCTCGGGGTCTATATAGGTACGATAGTCTATTCCTTCTTCCTTTTCAGTACTATCAGGGACACAGGAGGGTCATTCCAGATTCCATCAATAAGCATTATTACTCTTACTGCAATCACCGTTTTTGACATTTTCCTGTTCATTTATTTCTTACATTTTATTACCCAATCGGTCAAATATGATGTAGTGATTTCGCGCATTGAATCTGCAACTTTTGACGGGCTAAAGGAATTCTGCATAGAAATGGTTGAGGAAGATAAAAAAATTGGATTTTCAGCTTTATCGGTAATCAAAACTTCCAAATCAGGAATATTTGAAGGTTTTGACACCAAAGAAATCATGGATTTTTGTAAAGAAAATGCGTGCAGTCTATCGGCTATCTATCCTATGGGTACTTTTGTCCTCCGGGGGCAGCCAATCCTCCTCTGTAGCCGCGTTTTGGCAGAATCCAAAACGGAAGATGCACAGGAAGGGGTCATTCTGAGCCAACAGGAATCCGTAAGCCGCAATTACGAATATGGATTGAGACAGCTTTCAGAAATCGCAATCAAAGCCCTCAGTCCAGGAATCAATGACCCGGGAACTGCCATCATCAGTCTTAGGGCTTTGTTTAATTTGCTGGGTTACCGTGCCAAACATTTCCCTCCTTCTGCCTTGAGTCGGAATGATATTCCCCATATGGTTTATCGCAAGGAACTGAGCTTTGATGAGCTCTTTGCAAGGGTGATCTTCCCGATTTGGGATTATGGCAAAGAAGACCGGATGCTCCAACAGGAATTCCAACTCCTTCTTGGGCAATTGTCAACCATTCTTTCAAGTGCTCCATTGTATAAACTTTTGAAATCGGTAGAGGAGGAAATAGATCAGGGAGATTTATCCTAATGCAGGGGATAAATTTACCAACTTAAAATCAACATCTTTTCACCAAAAAAACAATTCTAATCAGGTATACTTAATACTCAGGTATTGATGGTGCTTCTTTATTTTTTGATAAAAAACCCTTCCAAAACCACTGTTTAACCAAGGTTTTGAAAGGGGATCTATGTAAGCACGAATGATTAGGAAGGGCTCTAAAACCCTAAAAGAGGAATTGATAGATAATGTTTGTTTACTTAATTTTTCATGTCTTTCCACTCGGTTTTAGTCAGAGATTCTTAGGTCGTGCCTCCCTCAGAATAACGGATCAGTCTCTCTTCTCGTCTCTCGCTTCTCAAAGTTTACTTCACATCCTTCATCAATTCCTCCACGGCTTTTTCCAACTGTTGGTCTTTGCCTTTGTCGATTTGTCCCGGCATGTTTTTGACTTGGAACTGCGGCTTGGTTTCGTTGTTTTCCATCCAATTGCCTGATTTGTCTTTGGCAGAAATCGGAACCATTCCCCATCTGCCGCCATCCGGCAACATTTCCCAACCTGCAAATGAGCAGGTTCCCGGAGTAGGCATGCCGACGGTTTTGCCGATTTTCAGGTCAGTATAGCCACAGGCAAAACAATGTCCATCGGAATAGTTGCTTTCGTTGAACATCGCCAAAGTCGGCTTGGTCCAACGAAATGTCGGTTCATAACCTACTTCCCTGTCTTCAGTGGCATAGGTGATGAATTTTTCTCCGGTAAAGAACATGGCCAAATCCGCCACCAAATCTCCTCCACCATTGAATCTTGTATCCACGATGACTCCTTTTCGGTCATGGTATTTGCCCATCATTTCTTCGTAGGTGGTTCTGTATGGCCCATCTGACATTCCGGGAATATGGACATAGCCCAAAGTCCCGTTGCTCAACCTGTCCACTTCTTCCTGGTTTTTCTTTACCCATCGCTTGTATAGCAATTGGTTCTCCTCACCCAAACTGATCGGCTTCACAGTGACCTGTCGACGGGTATTTGTCTTTGGGTCCAATACTTCGATCAAAGTGAATTTGCCGGATTTTCTGTTGAGGTATTGGGCAATGTCTTTGTCCAAGGCAATACTTTCTCCGTCAATTTTCTCGATGACCATGCCGCTTTGGATGTTCATGCCAGATTTGTCCAAAGGTCCGCCCTTGAGCACTTCAACGATTTTGATTCCGGGATTTTTGAAAGAATAGTCCATAAAAATCCCCAAAGATGCTGTGGCATCAGCCTGTGGTATGCTTCGGCTAAACCGCGCTCCGGCATGCGAGACATTCAGTTCGCCGATCAACTCAGAAACCATCTCGGCAAACTCATAGCTGTTTCCGATATATGGAAGGTATTTTTCATATTGGGCGGTCAAGGCATCCCAATCCACTCCATGAAAATCAGGTGTGTAGAAAGCTCCTTTTGTGCGGATTTTAATATGCTCAAACATCTCTGCACGCTCCGCATCGGTATCCAAAGTCATTTCCCCGGCGATTTTGATCTGCTCTCTTTTGGTGCCTTTGTCGGTAATTTTGGAGATGCTACCATCCGCAAGGAGGTACAGGTTTTTCATCTCTTTGTCCCACTCTAACCTACCAAATCCCGCATCGAGTTTCAATTCCATCTTGGTATCCTTGGTGCGAAGATCGGTACTCCAAAGGTTCATCCCTTTTTCAAACCGGGCAAGGTAAAAAAGTTTCTCGCCATCTTTGTCAATGACTGCATCGCCCAAAGAAGACGAATGGATTGTCAATTTGGCTTTCCTTTCCCTCAGATCTTCCCAATCAATTTTGATGTCTTCCACTTTGGGAGTTTCCTTTTTTTCGTCCTTCTTTTCCTCTTTCCCTGCTTTCTCAATTTCTTTTAACAGGTCAAATTCTTCTTTGTTCAAACGGAATCTGTCGTAAGCTTCCTTAGTCAGGAAAAGGGTATAGACGTCGTTTTGAGCAGCACCACTCGTTGAAAAGCTCTTCAAACCGTCCCTGTTACTGAACCAGATCAACTGCTTTCCGCCATTGACCCACTTGGGTCTGCTGTCTCCATATCCACTTTGTGTAAGGTTTTCCATGGCTTTTTTGCCTGAAGCATCCAATAGCACCACTTCTCCATTGGCCATGGTAGGATTGAATTCTGCTAAAAGCCACTTGCTGTCAGGACTCCAGGTAAAATATTGGTCACCGTCTCCCATATGGTAAAGTTGCTCCGGAGTCATCAAGGTCACGGAGGTTTTCGTAGCCATGTCCATGACTTTCAACGTTCTTCTTCCTTCTACAAAAGCCAATTTTTTGCCGTCAGGTGAAAGGACAGGCTGGTAATTGTCAACTTCTGAACTCACCAAAACTTCCTCTTTCAATAAGGTACTTGCGAAAAAGAACATCTCCTCCATCTCTCTTATCTTTTTGGTTTGGTAAATCTGCCATCTTCCATCCCTTTCACTTGCATAGAGGATTGATTTGCCATCCGGTGCAAACTGTACAAAACGCTCCTGTTGTGGTGTATTAGTAATTCTTTTGGTCAGAGAACCATCTACAGAAGTCACAAAAACCTCTCCTCGAGCGATAAAGGCGATTTCTTTTCCGTCAGGTGAAATAGACATTTCCCTTACGCCGCCATTGATACTGATGTAGCTGTCAGCATTCGAAATACGTTGGGTGGTAATGGAAACAGCCACTTTTTTAGGTTGCTCTCCTTCTTTCAAAGTGTAGAGTTCTCCGTCATAAGAAAAACTCATCAGACCAGTTTTGGAAATACTCAGGAACCTGACAGGAAAATCCTTTAGGCTGGTCAAAACAGTTTTTTGGTTGGGATTGTCCAAACTCATTTTTTGGACATTGAAGCTTCCCTTCTCTTCTGTGAGGTAATAGACTGCTTTTTCTCCCGGTGCGAAAACAGGATTTCTGTCTTCACCCCCAAATTCCGAGATCATTTTATGGGTATTACTCGCAGCGTCATACACCCAAATATCCCTGGTGATGGCAGATTGGTGTCTTTTGCGCCATTCATTTTCACCGCCTTTTTTGTCATGGTAGATCATCTTTTTACCATCAGCACTTACCTGCACATATTCTGAAGGAATTGTCCAAACCTGGTCTACCCTGCCTCCTTTGACAGGAACCTCGTACAATTCCGGTTGCGATCCCGTGGGATATTGGCGGTGCTCGGCAAGATCCTGCCTTACGCCACCAAACATGACAGTCTGGTCATCCGCCGAAAATGAATAGGGCATCTCATCATTGGAATGGTAGGTCAGACGCTTCGCATCTCCTCCTGTAGAACTCATAACATAGACATCAAAATTACCATACCGATCCGACGCAAAAGCGATCTTGCTGCCGTCTTTGCTCCACACAGGCATAAAATCATGCGCTTCATGGAAAGTCAACTGGATTGCTTTACCTCCCGAGGAAGGAATGATGTATAAGTCGCCTTTGTAAGTAAAAACAATCTGTGAACCGTCCGGAGAAATGGAAGGATAACGCAGCCATTTTGGAGATTCTTGGGCTATTATTTGAAATGAAAGGGAGAGCAAGAAAATGCTCATCCAAGTGAATTTTCCTTGCATGATTTGGACAAATTATTAAACTAGCGCTAAAAATAGAAAAAAGGCTACTACCTAAAAGCAAAAATTACTTTGGATGCAGATTATTTGATTAAAGACCATTCCTGGTAATTTAAAAATGATAGGGTTGGATTTCAGTAATACTTGCCTATCCACATCATCTTGGAAGGATCTCTCATGTTGGTGATAGTTACTTTGGAAGGAAATGAAGCCCTGATGTTAGGGTCGGTTTCATGCACTTCAAGAATGGTATATTCAACCCAATTAAAGCCCTTTTTCAATTCGATATCAAAACTGTATTCAGTTTCAACTTCCTCATCATCGGCAGCATAAACACTGCTTTTACAAGTTACATTTAAACTTATATCCTCATCTACATACATCACTTCATAAAAAGACCCTTTAACAGCATTAATATATCCGGGGTCTTCAAGCCAGGATTTAATCCCTTCATCAGAAACTAAAAAAACTGTACCTGACCAATCTCCCTTTTCTGTCAACCTGACATAATCCTGTCTTGCTGCCAGTTTTTCAGCATTTCCACCAAAATCCTCAGGACTATTACAATTAAAATGAAAATTAAAATAGAGAGGCCCTATTGACATTGACCTGTTTTCTTCAGGAATTTGATCCAAGCTGATATTTTCAAGATTTGCTGTAAACTGACCTTTTTTATCAACAGACCCTATTGAAATCGGATAATCCATCCCAAAAAGCATCAAAACCATATCCATTTCGGATTTTTCATGATTTGCGATATTTCCTTTAATTTCCTGCCCATTGGCAAAGAAATATAGGAAAGTAAAGAATAAAGTGAGGGATGGTCTCATATCTGTAAAGGCTTTAGTTTACTCCAATAAAAATTTTTATAATCAAAAAGATAAATCGATTTCTTTAAATATATGAAAACTATGTGCCAAAATAAAATAATCTTACAGCATTCTGAATGTGAAATGAATTTCATGGTATCAGGTATGTGATATTTATACTACCATGAAAATTGAATAACCCAACAATTAGTTATTTTCATTAATCTAATAGACGAAATGATTTTTTTTGTAAAGACCATTGTAATACTCGGTTTTGTTAGAAAAAAATTCAAATCTAATCATACCAGAAAAGACTTACTTTTAAGGTGATAAATATTAACTGAACTAGAATAAATTCAATTCCTTTTAATTCAGATTTTAGTAATGAACCGGGAATCCAAAAGACTTGGATTGGGAAATTTGACTGAGTTCTGGGGAATGAGGGATGATAAACCCATAACTTACTTCCATTCACATCGAATGGACATTTTGGGCTTTGAAATAAAAGCCTAATGAAAAAAACAAAGCGATTAAGAGATTAAATTTCATGATTAAATATCCAAATTTGGGAAAAAACATCCCAGATTCTGAAATGAATAAAGAAGTAAACGCTATTGCCTATACACCTTCCCCGCCTTACTATGCAGTTATTTTCACCAGCCTCCGTACAGAAGTGGATGATGGTTATGGTGAAATGGCGGATCAAATGGTCGAACTTGCAAAAAAGCAATCAGGCTATCTCGGGCACGAATCCGCGAGAGTTGGACTTGGCATCACGGTCAGCTATTGGGAAAGCCTCGATGCCATCCGCAACTGGAAAATGGTCAGTGAACACCTCTTTGCACAGCGAATGGGTAGGGAAAAATGGTATTCCTCCTACAAAACAAGGATTTGTTTGGTCGAAAGGGATTATGGGTTTGAATTGGAAAATTGAAAAATTGGAAGATTCGAAGATTGGAAGGATTTAAGGATTTAAGGATTTAAGGACACAATTCTGATTTCAAAATAAATCAAGTTTTCTTATCCTCATTTCACCAATTCCCGCTCACCATTCAGTTCATAGGGTTGGATGAGGACTTCCAAAGGCAGTCCGAGTAATTCTTTGAGATTTCTGATCATATCTACAGTCATTGCCCTCTTGCGATTGAGTACAAGACTAACAGTAGTTTTACTGCCTATTGCAGGAATTAGGTCTTTTTCTTTTAAACCCTTCATTTCAATAGCTTCTCTGATTGCTATAATTGGGTCTGGTAAATTGATTGGGTAGTGTTCTTTTTCAAACTTTTCAATCAGTGTAACCAACAATTCCGCTTCCATTCCCTCAGGGCTATCTTGATGAGCTTCAAAAACCTTGGCCAACCTATTCAAGGCAGCCTCATATTCCTTTTCGGTAGTGATGATTTTATCCCATTTCATGAATTCAAAATAAATAATCAATACAATTATATCTACAGATGTTAAAAAAATTAGAAAAGGTTAATTTAAAAAACTCAAAAATTTTTACTTTTTTAATTTCACCCAATTTCTAAACTGATAAGAAGATATATGATCTGACTTCAATAGTTCTTGAGAAATTGCAATACCATTATCGTGTATCACTCCCTTTAGCGCTGTAAAAATTCTATCAAAACCACAAAAAAACACCTCCTCTGCAATTTTATGTTCTTTTGAATATTTGAGAAAAGGAACTAAAGTATTATGAACTTTCAACTTACTTTTTACTTCATTTTCGATCTCACCAATTTTTTCAGAATAAAACCAATAAAGTATCTTCCAATCATCTGTGTCAGCATATCCGCTTTTATTTAAACTGCTTTCACGACTAAAAATCTTATCAGTTACACCAATTTTCATCATCCGTTTCCTCACACTTCCTGCGATATAAACAAAACCTTCAGATGAATTCCTTAATTGAAAAGTAATCCTTGAAGTGTTGCAAATCAAACAATGATTTTTACGATCTCTATATGTATGACCCTGATAACATGGGATTGTATTGTAAGCAAATTGTTTACCCTGCTTTATCATTTGCCCATAAACAGAAGATATTTGGTTTTTGTTGGCATCAAAAAACAATGACTTATCTAATTTATGTCGCATGATAAATTCTCCAAGTGTAGGATTTTCTTTCGAGATTGACTCAGATATGGTTTTTACATTAGCATTCCTCTTTTTCGAATCCAAATGTTGTCTCAGTTGCTTTGGTGACAAATTTGAAAGAACTTTTTTTTTCATAAAATAAGAGAATTAGACTTCAATTCTGAGATGTGATTTAGAAGTTAATTTTTGTCAAAAGGCTCTATTTCCTCCAATTTGTTCAAATTTCCCCCTTGCTTGAACATATCTCCTTGAGAGATATTTACAATTTTTATGTCTTTAGGAAACCAACAATATCCCATAAAGTCAACATCAAATTGTACCATTTTTAATAATTCCTCCTTATTAAATTGAGAGCTTTCCAAATATTCCTTCAAAAGTTCTTTATCATCTTTAATTTCTGTGTGCTGATAGTAGATTTTTAGATCTTCATCAATTAATTCCATTTTTTTCCATCTTGAAATAAATTCTTGGGTTGGTCCATTAATCTCTTTCCAATCTTTATGTTTAATCATTGGTTTATTTTCTTTATTAAAAACATAAAGTTGACCAGTTCTTGATCGCCCACCGCTATAAGAAAAAATTGGAATATCTTTGTACCTATAATCTTCTAAACCTTCTTGGCATTCCGAAAGCTCTAACTTTAAAAATGAATTTAAATAATCCAAATTTAAGTTGACTGCAATTATTAAGTGGGATTCCTTATTGATTTGCAACAAATCAACCGCATTAAATAATTCTTTATATTCAACCATATAAGTTTTACTAGACAAAAGAGATATTTTTGACAAGAAGTGGTCATTATATTCATTTTTTATATATCTGCCTAGGGTCTTGTCATAATCGATATAATGAACAGTAGAATTTTCAAGAAAGGCTTCTCTATTAAGAGGAATTCTCGTACCTCTAATTACCTCCATAAAATCACTAATGCTATCCCTTTTTTCTTTTGTGACATCATTTCCTTTAATTCTGCTAAGGTTATCGTAAACCGATTTAATTTGGTTGACTGTGTATTCCTTTAATTCTTTGATTTTAGAATTATCTAATGGTCCTGTACCAAGTTGGATTTCAAATTGGTTTTCTAAATTCATTCTATATTCTTCCAAAAAATCGATCGGATATTTTATACCAGATAGAAAACAATTTCTTCTAGTTATCTTCTGTAAATTAGTTTTTGTTATTAAATTTTTGTTATCAAGAATTTTTTTTAACTGTCTGATCAGGAATGGTAACTTGTAAATCAGTGATTTTTTTAGATTCAGATTATCAGGTATTGATAACGTTGGATTATCGACTCTTAAATGAAGGCCATAATCATCAATCCATTTAAAAAGGAGAAGAATCAAACAAAATTCAGAAATATAATACTTCGAATCTTTTTGAAACCCTATTGAATCAAACTCAAGATCATCGAAATAATAAGAAACATTCCAGTTCCTTTCAAAACTATCTTTTCTAAAATCTAAATTCCATTTTAAAATTTGATCAAAACTAAATTTGCTTAAAAATAATTTTGGAGGCTGGCTATCTGTTTGGAACAAAAGTTTATCAATCAACTTATATTTTTTCTTATAATACAATAGAGCCAAAAAAGAAATGTTAAACTCGTTTAACCGATTCCGGAAATCAATAATTAAATTATTTTTCCTTTCACTTTCCTTGGTTATTTTGGAATTTTCATCATATTTCAAATATGATCTATTAAGATATAAGTTTAAATAACTAAAATTTATCTCCCACAATTTATTTAATACGTTAAATTTTTTTGTTTTAATCAATAGAATTATATATCTCCAGATTGCCCTCAATGTTTCGTTACTTAAGGGAGTTGGTCCAGTTTCATCAATACTATAATCAAAGTAATAAGTAGATGAAAAAAAATCAATTGGTTTGTACCTTGTTTCTAGTTTTATATCTATAACAAAGGTTTCTATTATCTTAAAATTATTATTGAAAATTATTGCTTCAAAATCAATTTGTTCATTGGTTTTTGACTTTATATATTTTCCTACAGATGATACTTTTAAAAAAAATTTATCCTTTATGTTTGACTGCAAAGTGAAATTTTCAATTCTTATACTGTAACAATACAATTCAGTAATTATCTCAAAATATTCTTCAATTATTTTATGATAATGTTTCTGCGATTCTATAAGATTACCTATAATAAAATTTCTATCTAATAAATCAATTTTTGATTCTTTATTAATATGGTCGAAAAGTTCTTTTGGATTATAAATAGTTAAAACTAAGTCAATTAACTTGATAAAATAAATAATTAAAATTACACAAGAAATAAAGGCTAAAACATCAATTATATAGTGGTTAAAAAAAGTTAATCCTGATAATATTAACGAGATGATAAGGACAATTCTAAAATTTTTATAAATATGATTTTTATTGAAATATTCAACGATTTGGCTTGAGTTATATGTTTCATTGACTTTAGAAATAGTTTGTGCAATTAGTGGATAAGAAATCGCAATAATTGTTGGCAAAAATCCAATTATTAAAGAGTATAAACCATCCTCACGTAATGCGAAAATTTGTTCTAGCATTATAATAACTTGTTCTTTTGAAATATGATGTCCCAGCATTTTACAAAATTTTAAATTTTGACTTCTTTCTTTTCCCGAAAAGCCATTTGGATAGGAAAAAAAATCGAACTTTTTTTTCATCAATTCGATCAATCCTATTTCAAAAAAAACTTTCCTCCTTTAAATTGACTTTACTTTCAAAAATGCTTTTTCAATTCCTCTTTTGACTTGTGGAGTTTTTTATTATCCTAAAATAGTTCAGTGAATAAAAACTTAATGACAATATCCTTCATTTAGCCAGAAAAAGCAACCTCTTTGGGTCAAGTACTCAATTTCTTAAGTCTTGGATTTTAGAGATTAGTCCATTTACCTCAAAACTCCCCAAATTCAATCCACAACTGCTTGCCTACATATAGACTTTCTTCCTCGACATTGAGATTGGAGATGCCGATGCCGAAGAGGCGGACTGGGGATTTGAGATCTTCTTGATTGAGGAGTTCCAAGGTGGTTTCCCAGATTTTTTCGGGTTCGGTAAATTGCTCAAAAGTCTTGCTTCTCGTCTGAACAGTAAAATCGTGGTATTTAATCTTGAGGGTGACAGTTCTTCCCTTGATCCCGCTTCGGCTGATGCGTCGTTTGAGTTCTTCGAAAATCTCCTCCAATTCAATCAGCCACTCTTCCATTTTAGCCAAATCAGTTTCAAAAGTATTTTCAGCACTCAGCGATTTCCGGATGCGGTTAGGTTGGACTTCGCTCAGGTGGATGCCACGGACAATGTTGTAAAAGTGAAGACCTGATTTCCCAAACCGTTTGGTTAAGTATTGCAGTGAAAATTGTTTGAGGTCAAAACCGTTGTGGATGCCGAGTTCTTTCATCTTGTCGGCAGTCACTTTTCCGATTCCAAAAAACCGCTCAATCGGCAACTTCTCCAAAAAAGCTTCTGCATCCTTGGGCAAGATGACAGCCTGGCCATTGGGTTTGTTGATATCAGAGGCAGTTTTTGCCAAAAACTTGTTGTAGGATATTCCCGCCGAGGCATTCAATCCAACTTCTTCTTTGATGCGTTTTCGGATTTCTAAGGCAATTCTTGTAGCAGAAGGATTGTTCACTTTGTTTTCTGTCACATCCAAAAAAGCCTCATCCAACGCAAGCGGTTCGACCAAATCAGTGTAAGCATAAAAAATCTCCCTGATCTGATTGGAAATCTCTTTATATCGATCAAATCTGGGTGGTACGAAAATCAAATGGGGACATTTCAAGGCGGCCATTTTGCCGGACATGGCCGAGCGGACACCGTATTTTCTGGCTTCATAGGAAGCTGCAGCTACCACTCCCCTTTCCCTGTTTCCGCCTACGGCAAGGGGCTTTCCCCTCAGGTCAGGATTGTCCATCTGCTCCACGGATGCATAGAAAGCGTCCATGTCGACATGTATGATTTTCCTGACGTTTTCCATAAGCTATTTTCCTTCCAAAACCTCCATAATGGCCGAAGCTTTAAGCAGACACTCTTCATATTCATATCCTGCATCCGCGTCATATGTAATCGCTGAGCCTACGGCAAAATATCCTTTGCCTGCATTTCGATCAAAAATAATACTTCGAATAACCACATTGAAATCAAAATCTCCATTTGGATGAATATGTCCCAAAGTTCCTGAAAACCATCCTCTCTGGAAATTTTCATACTGCTCGATCAATTCCATGCACTTGATTTTTGGTGCGCCTGTCATGCTCCCCATCGGAAATGTGGCATGGAAAATTTCCTTGAGACCCACCTCATTTTTAATAGTGGAACTCACCGTCGAGATCATCTGATGGACTTTGGCAAAGGGATAGACACCAAAAAGCTCCTCCACATCCACAGAACCTGTTTCGGAGATTTTGGAAAGGTCATTCCGCATTAGGTCGACAATCATGAGGTTTTCGGCCCGTTCCTTTTCGGAGTTTAGCAATTGGTTTTTAAGAATTTCATCTTCAGCAGCATCTTTGCCTCTTTTGATCGTGCCTTTGATCGGTTGGGCGATGAGTTTGTTTCCTGCTTTTTTGAGAAATCTCTCCGGAGAGGCTCCGATGAGGTATTTGTCCTTTGCTTTGAATAAGGAGGAAAAAGGCATCGGAGACTTTTCCATCAAATCCCTAAAACCGGTAATCGGATTCCAATTTTGACTTTCAAAGTTAAAAGCCATGCAAAAATTCAACTCATACATATCCCCTTCTTCGATATGGTTTTGAATGGCTTTGATGGCAGAGAAATAGTCCTGTTCGGTAGTCAAAGGGTTCACTTTTACTTTGGGATTGTTCAAAATCACTTGTATTGACTCCCTGATTTCTTCTCCTATTCTTTTTCCTTCAGGGTGAAAAACAGTGAAATTGTTCTTGCCGATTTCTATCTTGATTTCGGGAATAAAAAATAAGGATTCAGGACAATCGACCGGTACAGGATTATTGCTCCGGAGTTTTTCAACCTTGTTTTTGTAATCGTAACTGATGATACCCACCAGCTCTTTCTTGCCATAATATTGGTCAGTTTCTTCCAAAGTCATCGTCCGCTGTCCTGCCAAAATCTCATTTGAAAAACCACCATGTGGGTAGGATATCTGATTGTTTTGAAAAAATGAAAAGTAGCTATAATTCAGGTCAAACCACCTGAGCAAATGGTTTTTCCAATCAGGATGATCAGGAATTGGGAATTCAAATTTTTCTGACATGCAACAAAAGTAACGCATTGGCACAAAAAAAAGAGGAAACCTTTCGGCTTCCTCTTTTGGATATATATACTGAGTTGGTTTAGTTTGCTTTGATGTCAAAACCTACAGAAACTGTATTGTAGATAAATTGATCCTTGGCTTTGTCGACTGCAGTGGCTTCATCACCATAAGACAAACCCCAAGCAGTTCTGTCGATATTGAAACCTGCAGTTGCATTCACTGCACCGTCTACAATAGACACAGAAGCTGGAAATTTGATGTTTTTGGTAGTACCTCTGATCGTCAGGTTTCCAGAAATCAAGTGGGTTGGATTGGAAGGAGCTACTTCAGAATCTTTCTTCGGCGTGTTTTCAGAAGCAAATTCTTCTTTGTCAGCAATGGCACCTGCAGCAAAAGGCTCTACAGAAGTCAATTCAAATGTTGCCTGTGGATGGTTGGCAGCATCAAAGAAATCAGGAGACTGAAGGTGACCCCAAAGTTTTCCATAAAATTCATTTGATTCTTCCATATCCTGGATTTTCAATCCTGTGATGTCAAATACAAATTTGGCACCGGTAAGTTCTTCACCTTGAACAGTCACTTCACCTGAAGTCACAGGGATGAATCCATAATGCTGACCTGTTGGCTTGTAACCTCTCCAGTTGATAGTGCTTGTGGAAGGATCAATGGCAAGTGTTTTGCCTGTTGCCTCAGCTACTTCAGCAGCTTCAGTTGCATCAACTGTGTCACTTGGTTTGCCGCAAGACACGACAATCAGCGCAAGCGCAATAATTAAACCTGTTTGTTGTAATAATTTCATACTGTGGGAATGGTTTGATTTTTTAAATAGATTATGTGTATACACATTGATGTATATACACATAAAACTATTTTCAGATAAAAAAGTTCAGATAATCCAAAAAAAAATAAATTTGATCTTCAGGTATTTGTACACCATCAGATTTAAAAACAAAAAAAATGGCATTGATTAAAAGTGTAAGGGGATTTAGCCCAAGTTTTGGGGACAAATGCTGGCTGGCAGAAAATGCCACTGTCGTAGGAGATGTGATCATGGGTAAAAATTGCACCGTTTGGTTCAATGCCGTGGTCCGGGGTGATGTACATCACATCAGGATCGGGGATGACACCAATATCCAGGATGGCGCGGTAATCCACTGTACCTACCAAAAATCCGGGACAGTTATAGGAAACAAAGTTTCGATCGCCCATAATGCAGTGGTACATGGCTGTACCATACACGACAATGTGCTGATCGGTATGGGTGCAATCATTATGGACAATGCCGTGGTACATTCCGGTGCAGTGATCGCTGCGGGTGCGGTGGTTTTGGCGGGAACGATAGTGGAGCCTAATTCCATCTATGCAGGCATGCCAGCCAAAAAAGTAAAGGATACCGGTCCCGAAATGCTCGAAATTATTGAAAGAACAGCGCGAAATTACCCCATGTATGCTACATGGTTTCAAGAAAGCGATACAAAATGAGGAAGTTCTTGATCCGATTCGGCAGCTACAAAAACATCTTTTTTCTTTTTGTACTGTTCTTGGGATTTAATCTTTGGATCTTGCCCGGCATGATGACGGGAGAAAAACCCCTTGACCTGGAGATTAATTATACTGCAGAGGAAGCTTATTCACGACTGAGTCGGTTCTCGGAAGAAATCCGCGAAAGCTACAGGATGGGTCTGATGGTTTCGGACATGATATATCCGATAGTTTACAGTTTACTTTTCTCCTTTATCATTTTTAAACTTTGGCAAAATGAAATGATTGCACTTTTGCCTTTTACGATTCTTGTATTCGATTTTATCGAAAATTTTTCCATCATCACCATGCTGGGTTTGTTTCCCGAAAAATCCATTTTTTGGGGAACATTGGCAGGTATCTCTACAAGTTTAAAATGGTTCTTTACGGCCATTACTTTGATTTTTGTTGTAATTGGATTTGGAAAAAAGACTTTGGAAAAAAAATCCTGAAAGTAAATCCCTTCATTTCAAAATCAGTTCAGTGGAAGCATAAGATTTAAAATTTCCCGATTGATTATTTATTTGGTTGCTGTCAGAAAACTTTGACCATATTTTTTTGTGATTCACCAAAAGCGGACTATTTTTATTCAGATAAGAAAATTTTGTATATGAAAGAGGAATATTTTAAGTGGTACTCCCCACATCTGCACAGAGATGTGCAAATGCTTGCTTTTGGTCATGCGGGATATCCTGTTGTTTTGTACCCAACTTCCATGGGATCATTTCACGAAAACAGAGACATGGGATTGATAGGTGCTGCGAGTTGGTTTATAGAACAAGGCTTGGTTCAGATATTCTGTCCGGAAAGTAATGACAGGGACAGCTTTTATAATAAGCAAATCCACCCCCATCAGCGAATTCAAAATCACATTGCCTATGACCACATGATCCGTTATGAAATCGTGGAAAAAATCAGATTTAATACTTCAGTAGGAAAAGTGGTGATGGCAGGATGCAGTTTTGGAGGTTACCATGCTGCTAATTTCGGTTTCCGTTATCCTGGTTATGTCAGTCACATGTTTTCGATGTCCGGGGCATTTGAAATCAGAAATTTCATGAATGGATATAACCACGAGGATATCTTTTATAATTCTCCACTTGAATTTTTGCCGGGAAACCATGATGGTGATCTGTGGAAAATGGACATAGTCCTGGGCACTTCCAATTGGGATATTTGCTACGATGCCAATGTGAAGCTGAGCGATTCCTTAGAAGCAAAGGGAATCCGCCACTGGCTTGACGTCCGCAAAGACAAGCACCATGATTGGCCGATCTGGAAAGAAATGTTCCCCCATTATTTATCAAGAATCAAATTTAATTAACCAAATACCAACCGTATATGAAAAAGATAGGAATTCTGTTTGGCATGGAAGACACTTTTCCCCATGCATTTGTAGAAAGAGTCAATGAAAAAAATGAAAAAGGAATTGTTGCAGAACCTGTTTTGATCGATAAGGTAATCCAAAACCAGCTTTCTGAGTATGCTGTCATCATTGACAGAATTTCTCAGGATGTACCTTTTTACAGGGCTTATCTCAAAAATGCTGCCCTGACAGGCACCGCAGTCATCAACAACCCATTTTGGTGGAGTGCAGATGATAAGTTTTTTAACAACGCACTCGCAGACCAATTGGGTGTACCCTTACCAAATACCGTTATTTTGCCGTCTGCTGAGCATCCCACGGATACTACTGCCAAGTCTTTTAGAAATTTAAAAATGCCTTTGGACTGGCAGGGGATTTTTGATTATGTCGGATTTCCGGCTTACATGAAACCCTATGCAGGAGGTGGCTGGAAAAATGTCTACCGCTTGGAAAATAAAGAGGAATTTTTTCAAAAACATAGGGAAACAGGCCAATTGGTCATGCTGCTCCAAGAAGAAATCGTATTTCAGGAATATTTTAGGGTGTACTGCCTTGGTGGAAAAGCAGTGAGGATCATGCAATATGAACCCCGCAATCCCCACCATCTCCGCTATGTGATAGATGGGCCTCCCGCTTCCAAAAAGCTATTGGCAACAGTAAAGGATTATACCCTCAAACTTTGTCATGGTCTTGGGTATGATTTCAATACCGTAGAATTTGCCGTCAAAGACGGTGTTCCTTATGCAATTGATTTTGGAAACCCTGCACCGGACGCCGATATCAACTCAGTCGGTCAGGCCAACTTTGATTGGGTAGTAGAAGAAGCAGCCAAAATGGCGATCTCCTATGCCAAATCCCATAAACCCGGAAAGATCAACCTTACCTGGGGGACTTTTATGAAAGATGCAGTGAGTTCGGCAAAAAGATTCTGATCTATGAGAAAACTACCTGTTTTTACATTGGGCGTAGAGGAGGAATACCAAATCATTGACCCCAACACAAGGGACCTGAGGTCCCATATGTCAAAAATTGTAGATGGCGCCAAAATCATACTGAAAGAACAGGTCAAAGCAGAAATGCACCAGTCTGTAGTCGAAGTAGGAACAAATATCTGTCAAAACATCGCAGATGCACGAAATGAAGTTTCTTATTTGAGAAAGAAAATCGTAGACCTTGCCTCCGAACAAAACCTGATAGTCGGAGCTTCCGGAACCCATCCTTTTTCAAAATGGCAGGAACAGCCCATTACTGACGATCCGCGCTACCATATGATTGTCAAAGAACTTCAGGATACCGCAAGGTCTAACCTGATTTTCGGATTGCATGTACATGTGGGGATCGAAAACAGAGAGTTGGCCCTTCAAATCATGAATCAAGCCTGCTATTTTCTTCCGCATATTTACGCACTTTCGACCAACTCTCCTTTTTGGGAAGGTCGAAATACAGGTTTCAAGGCCTTTAGAGCGCACGTTTTTGCCAAATTCCCAAGAACCGGCTTGCCTGAGTATTTTGATTCGGTACAGTCTTATGATAATTTCCTGGAGACTTTGGTCAAGACAAACTGTATCGACAATCCAAAAAAAATATGGTGGGACCTGAGGATGCACCCCTTCTTCAGTACCATTGAATTCAGGATTTGTGATATGTGTCTCACTGTGGATGAAACGATCTGTATCACGGCATTGATCCAAGCTGTAGTCGCCAAACTCTACAAAATGAGTATGATGAACACGAGCTTCAATATCTACAGGATTGCTTTGATCCGTGAAAACAAATTCAGGGCGGCAAGATACGGTACCGACGGTCTGATGATTGATTTTGGTCAGAAAAAAGAAGTCGCTTACAAGGAACTCATGATAGAGCTCCTCGAATTCATCGACGATGTAGTCGATGAACTTGGCAGCAGGCAGGAAATCAATTATGTCTACGAGATCCTCAAAAACGGAACCGGAGCAGACAAACAATTGGCTGTATATGAAGAAAATGACCATGACTTGTCCAAAGTAGTGGACTTCATCGTGGGAGAATTCACCAAGGGAATCTGATGCAAGAGGAATATTGAATGTAAGTCAGGAAAAATATTTCTCCTGTCTGCATTCAATAATCCTTAACTTTCAGCCCCAAAAATCCAACAATCACCATGCAAGAAAAAATCAAAGTTGCCGTATTGGATATGTACAATGGAAAAGCCAATCAGGGCATGCGATGTATCCATGATATTGTAGGAAGATTTGCAGACGAACTCAGTATTGAAGTTTTTAATGTAAGGCAAAACGCTGAAGTTCCAAATATTGAAGACTTCAACGTTTATATTTCTTCTGGTGGACCGGGAAATCCTTTGGAAGGCGATGGGATTTGGGACACTAAATATTACCAACTGATTGATGATATTTGGGTTTGGAACCAAACCAATGAAAGGAAAAAGTATGTCCTTTTCATTTGTCATTCTTATCAGATGGCGGTACAGCATTTTGGCTTGGCAAACGTGACTCGAAGGAAATCCACTTCCTTTGGGGTGATGACGATACACAAAACCGATTCAGGTTTAACCGATCCACTTTTTGAGAGTTTGGACAATCCATTTTGGGCAATAGATTCCAGGGATTATCAGGTTGTCCAACCCCATCAAAAAAGATTCAAAGAATTGGGCGCTGAAATCATCGCTCTGGAAAAAATCCGAAACCATGTAGAATACGAAAGGGCCATCATGGCTATTAGATTTTCACCTGAAATGGTGGGAACGCAGTTTCATCCTGAAGCCGATCCTGTCGGTTTTTTAAGCCACCTCAAAAAACATGAGGTACGGGATGAAATCATTGACTTGAGGGGAAAAGCCAGATATCTCGCCATGTTGGAACATATTGTGGAGGAACACACCATCTACAAAACCAACGAAACCCTGATCCCGAATTTTCTGAGCCAATCCATTGGCTTTATAAAGGAACAACAAGCCATATTACATTAATCCCTAACTTATGATTCAGAAGCACCGGGAGTTTTTTAACCAAAACTTCAATGTGGAAAAATACCAGGCTTTTTTAAAAGACCTTGCCTCAGATTTTGACTATTTACCCACATTCAGAGTGGCTGAATCCCCTTTTTTCATCCCAAAGGAACTCAAGGATCAGCTATTGGAAGGGTGTCAGCATGTAATTGATTTTATAAAAAGGGAGGATTTCAATTCCCTTACTGAAAAATCACTGAGTGTCAATTTCAATGTCCCCAATCAGGATCACCATACCCAATTTCTCGCCATTGACTTTGGAATATGTGAGGAGGAAGGGAAAATTATCCCAAAACTGATCGAAGTACAGGGTTTCCCATCTGTATTTAATTTCCAATACAATCTCTTTGAAAAAATAAAAAAGGCCTATCCTTATCTCAGTAATTTTACCCCATATTTCAACAGCCTGAATCCTGATAGTTATCTGTCTATATTCAAGGAAACAGTCCTGAAAGGCCACCTTCCTGAAGAGGTCATCCTTTTAGAGATTGAACCCGAAAAACAAAATACAAAAATTGACTTCTATTACTGCCAAAGAGATCTTGGGGTGCCTTTTGTCTGTGTAACGGAAGTGACCAAAAAAGGAAAACAGCTTTTTTACACCAACAAAGAAGGCCGTGAAATCCGCATCAAAAGAATTTATAATCGGGTAATTTTTGATGAACTTGAGGCAAGAAAAGACCTTAAGATGGAATTTTCATTTTTGGAGGAATTGGATGTAGAATGGGCAGGCCATCCAAATTGGTTTTACCGAATCAGTAAATTTATCCTTCCTTACCTCAAAGGACCTTATTTTATAGAGACTACTTTACTGAGCGACCTGAAGGAAATTCCTGAAGATTTGGAAAATTATGTTTTGAAACCTTTGTTCTCCTTTTCGGGAAGCGGGGTGATTTTTAATGTAAAAAAATCAGACATTGAGGAAGTGGTGGACAAAGACCTTTATATACTTCAGAAAAAAGCCAAATATGTCCCTGTGCTTCAAGCTATTGAAGGAAAAGTGAAAGCTGAAGTGAGGATGTTGGCTGTTTGGCCTGAAAAGGATGAAAACCCAACCCTCATCGGTAACTTGGTAAGGCTAAGCCGAGGAGAAATGATCGGTGTCAAATTCAACAAGGACAAAGATTGGGTAGGCGGTACAATTGGCTTGTTTGAGAAATAATTCAGTTCATTTTATTTCAGCAATTGATCCAAATCCACGATTTCGTATCCTGACTTTTGCAATCCTTTGATCAAATCGGGAAGGAGTTCGTAGAATTTATCTGTGCGCTTTTCCCCCACCCCAATGTGAATTAAGATAATAAAACCATTCAATCCATTTGGATTTTTGTATTCGCATTGCCAGATAGTCTGCAAAATTTCTTCCGAGCCGATGTAATTTTCCATCTCCGGATCTGTGTAATCGGCATTTGTCCTTGGCCCCGGCGTAAAACTGATCAGGTCAAAGCCAAGTTTTCCGGCCCATTCGCTGATATTTTCATTATACCATTCATAAGGAGGTAAAAAATACTGGGCATCTTCCTGTTCGATCCCGAATCGCTTCATTTCAGAATAATTATCTAACAGGTCTTTTGAAAATGTATACCTGTCAATCAATGGCTGGGACCTGTCATCCCATGGACAGTAAAGAAGGTGCTTGTCAGAATGGGCTCCTAAATAATGACCTTGGGTTTTGAGTGACTTGATCAGGCTTTCAAAATCATGGTTCCTGTAAAAATCCCCTGTGAAAAAAAATGAGGCCTTTATTTTATTTTTCTCCAAAGTTTTAAGGATATACCATCCTCCCTCTGCATATTCATGGCCGGTAAAGACTAAGGAAATCTGTTTTTTGGATTGGTCGCCCCGGACGATACCATCGTGTATATATTGGTTTTGACCAAAGGATTTCTGAAAGAAAAAAAGAATGATTGCCATGAAAAGGCCTGAGATGACTGACTTTGTGCTCATGATTGCTAGGGCTTGGTGTGGTGCTATTTGGGATTATTCCAAAAGCCATACCCTGTCCAATTGGCATTGAACAGGAATTTAATTGTGGTTTAAATTGATGTGAAATAACCGTATCTTCCATAGAAGTCATACAGTCGGAACTAAAAACCAGTCATTGCTAAATGAATTGTTTGGGGTGATTTTAATTTACTTGCGAGATTTCGTACAATATTCCAATAAATTCGGTTAAATCAAAATAAACAACCACCGCCTGATCAAAATCACTTTATTTTTACAATCTTTTTGATAGTTTCAGGTCTTCAAATCTTTTGAGCATATATTTATCGCCATCACATTTCCATACAATGATAATAGGGATTTTAAAAGAACCCCAAGACGAGTCAAGGGTAGCACTTTTGCCGGAAGCGGTAAAAACACTCCTCAGCTGGAAAGTCTCGGTTTGGGTAGAAACAAATGCAGGCGCAAGAGCCTATGCATCGGATGAACTCTACAAAGAGGCCGGGGCAGAAATCCACAGCAGACAAGAAATCTTAATGCAATCAGATTTGTTGATCGGAATCCAGCCGATTACCCAATCGGAAATCAGTGGATTGAAATCAGGGGCTGTCCTGATGGGGCAAATGGGTGCCTTATTCAACCCTGAACTCACAGGATATCTAATCAAGGAGAAAAAGACTGCATTCAGTATGGAATTGGTACCTAGAACAACAAGGGCGCAATCCATGGACGTGCTTTCCTCCATGGCCACTGTTACCGGTTACAAGGCAGTCCTGATGGCGGCCAATCTCTTGCCGAGATTTTTCCCGATGTTTATGACTGCTGCGGGAAGCATCACCCCTGCAAGGGTATTGATCCTCGGAGCAGGGGTGGCGGGATTGCAAGCGATCGCCACTTCAAGAAGATTGGGAGCTTCGGTGTTTGCATTCGATGTCCGGCAGGCTGCCAAAGAGGAAGTGCTTTCATTAGGAGCAAAGTTTGTAGATGTGGAAGGTGCCAAAGAAGATAAAGGTGCAGGAGGATATGCTGTAGAACAATCTGCGGAATACCTTCAAAAACAAAAAGACACCATTCATGAACATGCTTTAAAGGCAGATATCATCATCACTACAGCCCAGATCCCGGGACGAAAAGCGCCTCAATTGGTAGAAGAAAGAACGGTAAGGGCCATGAAACCCGGTTCGGTCATCATCGACCTTGCTGCCTCTTCAGGAGGCAACTGTGCACTGTCCCAACCGGAACAAACTGTAGAGGTCAACGGTGTTCGTATCGTCGGGGTAGGAAACCTAGCTGCAAGCATGCCTCAGGACGCGAGTAAAATGTATGGCAAAAACTACCTCAATTTCCTCAAACTGATCATCAAAGACGGAAATCTCAACCTTAACTTTGAGGATGACATTGTCACCGGAACATGCGTGTGTCATGCCGGTAATCCGATAAGTCCAAGAATTATTCAAATGCAAAGCAACTGATCATGGAACAAGTGTTAAGTTATATAGGTGAAAACATGGAAATGGTATATTTTCTGTTATTAGCCATCCTTTTGGGAGTGGAAGTGATTTCCAACGTGCCCGCCATCCTACATACCCCGCTGATGTCCGGAGCCAACGCGATCCACGGCGTGGTGGTAGTTGGCGCGATCATCGTGATGCTACAAGCTTCCCCTGACAATTACCTTGCTTTGTCAGTAGGCTTTCTTGCTGTTTTGGTGGGGACATTGAATGTCATCGGAGGATTTGTGGTGACCGACAGAATGTTGGAGATGTTTAAGAAAAAACCTAAGAAATCATGAGCCTGAACATATTGGAAATCAGTTATCTCATCGCATCCCTGACATTTATTCTGGGATTGAAAATGCTCAGCAATCCTGATTCTGCCAGAAAGGGAAACCTGATAGCTGCAGCAGGCATGTTGATCGCCATCATTGCTACTATCACTTTGTATCAGGATTTTGATTCGGAAAAGCTGGTCAATTATGGTTTGATCTTTTTGGGATTGATCATCGGAACTGTCATTGGTACTATTATGGCCAAAAGGGTTCAGATGACTTCAATGCCTCAGATGGTGTCTTTCTTCAATGGAATGGGTGGTGCCTGTGCGGCTTTGATAGCCATCATAGAATTTCAACATCACCAACACAGTACTGTGACTGGTTTTGATGGTGAATTGTTGGTGATGCTTTTGGGCTTGTTGATCGGTTCTGTCTCTTTTTCAGGATCTATCATTGCCTATGGCAAGTTGGAAGGGAAAATCCAGGACAAAGTTTTGCCCATGAACCAAGTGATCAATATGGTCATGTTGGGAGCCATCGTGGTCCTGATTGTTTACCAGATGGTCAGCGGGTCAGATCCCCTCTTATTTTATGCCCTTTTAGCAATTGCTTTGGTATATGGGATATTGTTTGTAATGCCGATCGGTGGTGCTGACATGCCTGTGGTCATATCCTTGCTCAACTCCTTTACTGGTATGGCAGCGGCTTTTGGAGGTTTTCTTTATGGAAACAAAGCCATGTTGACAGGAGGTATTTTGGTAGGTTCAGCAGGCACAATCTTAACCATTCTCATGTGTAAAGCAATGAACAGGTCACTGACCAATGTGTTGCTTGGGGCATTTGGAGGAGCAGCAGCCGGTGGAGCAAAATCTGCAAGTGGAGACCAGACAGTAAGGGAAATCAATATTTCAGATACTGCTGTATTGCTTTCTTATTCCCAAAGTGTGGTAATCGTCCCTGGCTATGGCTTGGCGGTGGCGCAGGCGCAACATATCTGCCATGAGCTTGAAAAACTATTAGAGGAAAAAGGTGTGGAAGTCAATTATGCCATCCATCCTGTGGCAGGACGTATGCCGGGACATATGAACGTGCTCTTGGCAGAAGCTGATGTGCCTTATGAAAGGATGCAGGAAATGGAAGAGATCAATTCTAAGTTTGCCAATACCGATGTAGTAGTAGTTATTGGGGCCAATGACGTGGTCAATCCTGCTGCGAAAAATGACCCTTCCTCTCCTATTTATGGCATGCCGATTCTCGAAGTCGATCAGGCAAAAAACGTCATCATCCTCAAAAGAGGGATGGCGGCAGGTTATGCCGGTATAGAAAATGAACTCTTCTTCTATCCTAAAACCAGAATGCTTTTTGGTGATGCTAAAGCTACACTTCAGAAATTGACTGCTGAGGTTAAAGAAGTTTAGAAAACTTATCCAATTTGATTAGAAAAAAAGCCCATGCTTTCAAGCTTGGGCTTTTTGCTTTTCGAATAATCAGACAATAGCATCAATAGTGGTTGGAATTTCAAATGATACTCCTGATGGGCTATTGATTGCACAATACTCCAAAAAATAAAACTGCTTTCTCCCCGAAGATACATCAACGAAGAAAAAGCAGTTTTAATAAGGATTCAAAAGAGGAAGAAACGTTCAGGAATACTAAAAAAATTGAAAAACAGATTAATTTTTTAAGTCTTCTATCGATTCTAATTTATAAATCAATTTATCTATTTCCTCTTCGATAATTGTCCAAACTATTTCATAATCAATACCGAAATATTCATGCACAATTCTGTTTCTAAATCCCCTTAGTTTTTCCCATTCTATTTCAGGATGCAAATTTTTGAAATCCGGTTCCAACTTATTTGCAGCTTCTCCAATTATTTCAAAATTCCTAGTTACTGCATCTACCGTTTTGTCATCTTCTACAAAATCCTCGAACTTGTATCCATGGGTATATCTTTTGATTTTTAAAGCCGAATCAATCATATCCTGAAGCAGCAATAATGAATCTCTTTTAGACATATTTCAATTCATTTTTAATGATATTGAAATACTTATCCTTTATTCCTTTCCTCGAAACAAGGTCTACTTTTACTCCCAGGAAAGACTCTAATTCATCAGCCAAATCGATAAACTGACTACCAATTTTACTATTAAATTCCACCAAAAGATCAATGTCACTTAATTCAGTTTGCTCCTCTCTGGAAAAAGATCCAAAAACAGCAAGTGATTCAATTGGATACCTTTCAAACAAACTCTTTTTTTTGCCTTGTAAAGCATCCATGATTTCTTTGAAGGTTTTCATAAACTATAATTAGATATTATTTTTTCCGATTTCACAAATCTACCTTACCCCAAAAACATACTCAATCTTATGGCTGTAAGTTTCTCCCGGATTCAACCTTGCTGATGGAAAATCAGGTCGGTTTGGAGAATCGGGAAAAAATTGAGGCTCAACACAGAATCCGTAATTTTTTACATAAGTCACCCCGTTGGTAGTCTGCTTGCCATCAAGAAAATTACCTGTATAAAACTGTACTCCTGGCATATTGGAATACATGATAAATACCCTTCCTGTGCCCGCATGATAAGCCTCAGCCATTTTTGCCAACTGACCATCATGTTCTTTTTTCACCACAAAGTTATGGTCATAGCCGCTTCCTGTGTCTGCAATTCTTTCTCCGATTTTGTGAGAAGTAGTAAAATCAAATGGCGTTCCCGCAACAGGTGCAATCTCTCCCGTCGGTATCAAACCGGCATCCACAGGTGTATAGTAGTCCGCAAAAATCGTCATTTCATGACCTAGGATATCTTCTTTCATATCACTCAGATTAAAATATCCATGCTGCGTAATGTTGACAATGGTGGGCTTGTCTGTAGTTGCTTCAATATCAATAGTTAGCTTATTGTCTTTTGCAAGGACAAAAGTCATCGTGGTCGTCAATGTACCGGGATAACCTTCCTCCCCGTCGGGACTGACATAGGTCATTTTGACCCCTACGGCATTTTCCAATTCCATCATTTCTGCATCCCAGATTCTTTGATTGAAACCGACTTGTCCTCCATGCAGGTGGTTTTCGCCATTATTGGTGGCCAATGAATAGGCCTGCCCATCCAATTCAAATTTACCTTTTGCGATTCTATTGGCATATCTTCCTGCGGTAGCTCCAAAAAAGTAACTGTCAGTGAGGAAGTCCTCTACATTATTATAGGTAAGCATGATATTTCCTGAATTGCCATCCCGGTCAGGCACGAGAATCCTTGAAATTGTTGCACCATAATTGGTCAATTCCACTTCCATACCATTACCGTTTTTCAGGTTAAAAACCTTGGCATCTTTGCCGTCCATTTTGATATTTTTTACCATGACTTCAAATTTGATTTGTTCTTCTGTCTTTTGTTCCTTGGGTGCTTGGCAGGAAGCCATGCAAAAGAACAAGGTGAGTGTTAGGAAATAGGTTAGGTTTTTCATTTTTAGGGGTTTATTAGGTAATATAAAACTAAATACCAGAAAATGAGCCCTATTTTTAGTGAATATCAATATTGGCATTTTCAGTGGCTTCATTTTTGGAAGTAAGGTAGAAAAACTGTTCCAACTATGAAAAAAATCATCTTATTATCATTGGCTGTAGCCACTTTAAGTGTTTCATGTGTTTCTAAAAAGAAATACGTAGAACTTCAGAATGACAAATTCCAAACTGAAGCCGCTTTGGCAGAAACAAAGTTGCAAAAAGAAGCCTTGGAAGCTGAAAAGCAAGTTTTGGAAGACAAAATGGGAAGAATTGAAGCCCGTGTTGCTGAATACAACAATAGGATCAATTCTTTGAAGGACGAAAGCGATTCCAAATTCACTTTGGACGGAAAAACTCCAATGTCTACCAATACTAAAAGTAAGCTCAATGCGACTTTGGCAAATGTATCTGCAGAAGAACTTCAGGGTGCAAACAACCTTGAAGATTCCATCAATGTGGCGATTTCGCATAACCTGAAAAAATCCATCTCTGATGGCACATCCGAACAGGATGACGACATTCAGATTACAGTAGACAAAACGGTTGTGATGATCAATGTGTCAGACAGGCTATTGTTTAACACCGGAAGCTATCAAGTGTCAAAAAACGCAGATGGTCTGCTCAAGAAATTGGCTGAAGTCATCAATTCTGAACCTTCTCTTGAAGTAATGATTGAAGGTCATACTGATCCAAGAACCATTCAGACAGGCGTGCTTCAGGACAATTGGGATTTGAGTGTTAAAAGAGCAACTTCCATAGTCAGGATCCTTGAAACCAAATACAATGTTGCTCCTGAAAAATTGATCGCAGCAGGAAGAGCAAGCTATATTCCTTTGGTGGAAAATGACTCCAAAGAAAACATGGCCAAAAACAGAAGAACCAGAATCGTCCTTATTCCGGACATGGACAAGTTTTTTGCTATGATTGAGAATTAAGACGCTACATAAAACTAAACCATTTACCACAATTAAAATCAAAAAAGCCGGGGACATCCCCGGCTTTTTTTGCTTAAATGTTGTTGGTTTTGACTTCACATGGTTCCTTTCGGTTCTTTCGCCACATAGGGTTCATACAGGTAATTTCTTGGCAAAACCTCCACACCTGTTGTAACTTTGATCGGAGCCTCACCCGGATAGGTGATTTCCACAAAATATCCTTTGAATCCCTTTTCAGGTTCCTTGATTTCCACTTCATACCTACCACTTTCATTCACCAATATTTCAGTCGAGGTCCACTTTGGTCCCAAGGCATAAATCCTAAAATCCCTGGCTTCTTCATTGTGGGCAGACCAAAGTTTAATGGATACAGGTTTTTGGCTTGGGTCTGTGGTAATCAGTATTTTTTCTCCATCAATCTTCCACTCATATTTTGGACGTGTGGTTTTATTCAAAACCGATGCATAAAAAGAAATCATATTGGGCAAAGCATCTGACTCACTCAGGTCATGCCCAAAGTTGGGCACATATTGGATATGCTTTTCTCCCGGCAGGCTATCCCAATAAAACTTCCAGCTATCAGGCAAAAAGAATTCATCCCCGGCTGCATTGATCATCAATTTTGGGATATCATACCGCTCCCGATAGGAATAAGGTTCTGTGATTTCAAGAAGTCGATCATACTCTGCTGAGCCCTGCCACTCCATGATTCCCTCTCTTACATAATCTTCCACCGCAGGAGACCATTCTCCATAATTTCTCCAATGGTGCTGAAAGGACGGGACGACATTGAGCAGGTCAATCACTATCGGTACAATAGCCACTACCCTGTCATCAACTGCCGCTGTGGTCCAAGTGGTCCATCCTCTTTTAGAGGCGCCGGCCACCACAAATTTGTCAAGCTTTTTGTTGTGCTCTTTTTGAGAAACTTCTGTGACGACATCCATCGCCAACTTAACAGCTTTAGTCATCGGCAGGCGTGACAGCCAAAAAGCGTCCTCATCTTTTGCTCCACCTTCCATAAATTTTCTCCAGCCATAGGCAATGATGGCATCTTCATACCTTTCACCAAAGGTGTCATTGGCAAAAACCAAAGGCTGGAACGGAACATTGTGGATCTGGGCCACTATAGAGTTGGTTTGCATGGCCGCTGCCAAAATCAACTCATTTGGTTCTATAGGCATCTTGGAGTTTTTGCTTCCCCCACCGATATACATCATTCCGGTGTCAAACGGTGTATCTTTGGGAATCACCACTGACACGTAATGCCACCACTCTGTTTCGTCGACAATGTCTTTGGTCAGCCAATGCTGGGAAAACATCTTTATTACATGGTAATCATACCCTTCTCCCTCAGCAGTATGAATGATTTCGTAGCGGAAAACAGAATCGGGAGCATGGACATAATCTTGGAGAACAGTATCAGATTTTTCTGATTTAGCGACCACTTCCTCCTGCTTGGTCTGACAGCTGCTGACTGCCCCCAAAATCAAGAATACGGCAAAAGCCTTAAAAATCAATTTCGACAAATATTGGTTCATGGGTATTTTGGTTTGGATGTTACAACCAAAATATAAACAAAATTTTATTTACTCCCTACTTTGCCGATTGCCCAGTATCCCTGTGTATCCAATATTTTTAAATATCAGATTGTAAAAAAAATCAGAATGATTCAAATAATTCCCTTTCCTCCCAATCCTTCAATTATTAATTTCGGCTATTGCCGTTTCCAAGGTTTCATCTTTTCCTGCCAATACATCAGGGAGACTGTTTTTGACAAAAATATCGGGAGCGAGGCCAATACCCTCATAAGACTTGCCATCAAACAACTCCACTTTTTGGGGAACCAATGAATAAAACCATCCATTCGCCAGTTCCCTTCCGATCATAGTCCCATGGGCCCCATTGGTGGTGTCACCCATCGTCAAAGCATTGGGCAGTGTCATAAATGCCATCACCATCCTCTCCCCAGCGCTAATGGTAAACCGGTCTGTCAATACCACAATTGGGATATCGATAAAATTACCGGAAGGATGGATACTCCAATCAAACCATGGAGTAAAATCATTCTGCCCTTTCCCATTTTTGGTTTTACTCCTAAAAACCAACCTGGTCTGATCTACCAATCTTCCGATTTCTGAAAATGCATAGGTAAAGTCTCCCCCGTCATTGTGCCGCATGTCTATGATCAACCCATCAGCGTTTTCATTTTCAGCCAAAAATTCATCCATCACAAAAAGGTTGTCGGATACATAATCAAAAAATATATAACCGATATTTTGCCCTTTAATCTTGCCATAAATATAGCTTTCTTCATCCCCTACCCTAAAACCCGACTCCAGGTAATTTGCTCTGATCATTTCAGTATCAAATAAGCCATCGTCAATTTTTTCTCTTCTGATTTTATTGGACACAAAAAGGATTTTGTCAGGCGCTGTCAACGTCACATGCCCATCATCCAAGGTCTCTAGCATCCCGGAAATGACATTGAAAAGCTCATCCTCGGAAGTTGCCGAACTCACCATAGGCCGGAACCTCTGGTATTCTGCCTCCCAATCGACATTTCTTTCATCAAAGGGAGCATATTCTTCTTCGAAAGTCTGCCAGATATTTTCAAATATTGCTTCGGGTTCGGTGGCAGGTTGATCCACCATCATGGATTCGCAGGAAGTAAATGCTATCAACGCACAAATTTGTATCATCAGCTTTTTCATGGTTCAAAAAGAGTAAGTGGCCTGAAATTGTAAGGAATTTCTAAAAGATGTCAGAGGGCGGGGTTTGCTGAAATGGATAAATTCAAACCAGTACCTAACACCAAATTTCCATCTTGGGTTAAGCTCCAGATCATATGTCAGATCAAAATCAAAATACTGGATCCTATTCAAGGTGGCAAATTGCCCATCGCCGATAAAGGCCATAAATGTCTTCAGCCCCGAATGCGAACTGATGTTATCGATAAATTCATCATCATTGACAAGATAGGGTGACCGGGCTACCCAAGAGAAAACCGGCAGCTGAAGCCCTGCTGTCAAGGTACTTTTTTCCCCAAGCCGATACCTGTATTGCCCAAATCCTCCCAACCCAAAAGAAGCAAAATAACCGAAACTGCTGATCCTTCCATAGACATAATTCAGCACCTGAACTTTGGAACCAAACATGCCACCATAGGTAAAACTTGATTTTCCATCCAATTTTTTCTCCTTTCCCAACAGATAATCCAGATCTATAAAGGTAAAGTAATGGGGATAAGCGTTTTCTCCTTCCCCATCAAAAATAAAAGTAAATGGCTCCGCTACCATCGGATCAAATCCGGTATATTGAATTCCTATTTTTTGATAAAATTTACCCCACCTGGAATAATCAATTCCAAATGCCGGAAAGGTCATGTCCCGATGAACCATAGGGGAAAATATCAAGTCCTGCCTGATCAGATGGCTGGGCCCAAAATAAATGGTAATATCATTTTTCTTTTCATTTTCCTGACCGTAAGCAAAGAATGCCAAAAAACAGGAAAGCACGAAAGTCATACAAAAGCTTCTCATAATAATAGTTTGGTCAATGGTGAAAATGACAACTCACACCGCATTCAAGCAAGTATGAAAAAACTGCCCAATTCCTATTTGCTAAAGGATGCAAAATTCCGTCTTCAGGTTTCCATTTGCTTCCATATTTTTAAACAAAAATTGTCAATCATGGAAAATATGGGCTGAAGTCAGGTAAAAATCACTTCACTCCAAGAGCCAGTTTTTGAAATCCTTCGCTTTTTTCTGACTGATCTTCACTTGTTTTTGATGCGGGATTTTTAAAGTCAGGTTCACCTGTCCTGACCTTTCGGTATCATACCCCATACAATTGTCACGCTGCACGATGGTCTGTCTGTTTGACCTAAAAAAATTATTTGGGGCCAGTTTACTTTCAAGTTCCTCCAAGGTACCATAGTAGACATACCTATCCCCGCTTTCCAGGTAAAGAAAAGAAATGGATCCTTCTTTTTCTATATAAATAATCTTTGTTGGATCTATGGCCATCCTGGATTTTCCTGAAAAACCAATAATTTTTTGGGGCATAACTACGGCATTTTCCCGGCTTACAGCAGACTTTTCTTTGTCTACAAAATATTGGATCACAAAAATCAGGTTAATTACAAGTATAACCACGATACTGATCGGCAACTCATATTCAAAGTAAGAAGTCTCCACAATAGACAGACCCAATACAAACTCCATATACACAAAAACCAGAAAAAAAGACACTCCCGTGACCAAGAGTACGTTGAAGAGGAATTGCAAAAGCAATCTCTTTCTGAAGTCACTGTTCCACGGATATTTTCTTTCCAAGTAAGTATTGATCCCTGACATCAGGTACGTGACCAAGAATACTATTAGCACTACACAAAACCAATCAAAATAAAACTCCCACCTTCCAAACAGTACGAAAAGTGAAATATCCTGTCCGATAGTCACAAAAAAGAACCCAGTCAAAATACTGAATACAATCATTTTTAAAAGTGAATTCATAGGCTGTCCCTGTACCGGCTGTTCACCCAAAATTACAATTTTGATATAGAAACACTAAATAGAAAAAGCCGGATTTCACAAGAAACCCAGCTTTTCAATATCCAATCAACCTTTATCTATTTGTCTTCCGGTACCAGAACTTTATCAATTACGTGGATGATACCATTGGAGGCCGAAACAGTTCCGATAATTTTGCCCCCATTGATCAGGATGCTTCCATCTGCTGTCACTTCCACCATCAGTGACCTGCCATCCGCTGTTCCCAACTTTTTATCATTGAGAAAGGTTTCAGGTTTGTAAACGCCTAACAGCACATGGTATTCTAGGATATCCCGCAGAGTCCTTTGATTTTCGGGTTTGGTCAGGGTTTCCAATGTTCCTGCTGGCAATGCGGCAAAAGCGGCATTGGTAGGTGCGAAAACTGTAAAAGGACCAACGTTAGTCAAGGCATCCACATATTGGGCTGCTTTGAGAGCTGCTACCAAAGTGGAGTGGTCGGCTGATCCCACTGCCACCTGTACGATGTTGGGATTGGAGACATCATCTTTTACAGCTGATTGTCCTTCTGATAACGTGGCAGATGTATCAGGGGTACTTTGTTGCTGCTCACCGGAACCGCCGCAGCCCGCAATCATAAGCGTCAAGACCAATAACGGAAAATATTTAATTATCGATTTCATAATATTTTGGGTTTTGAATGTAGGACAAAAATAATAAAGGATAATTTTATCCTTTATGATAAAAGTCATGATTTTCTAAAAATGGTTTTAACCCAACAAACTTTTTAAATCCCCTTTAGTCAAAAATTTACAAAAATATCAGGCAAACCTCGCCAAAACAGTCGTGCCATCACCAACTTCCTCAGCTAGCTGTTTCAGACTTTTTACAGTCAGCATGTGGATAATCTTGGTACGGACATTTGAGATTTCAAAATGAAGGGGACATGGGTTTACTTCAGAACATTGTTTCAGCCCCAAACTGCAACCATGGAATAAACCGTCACCGTCAATGGCCATAACAACATCTTTCAAGGTTTTGGATTCATGGCTCTTGTCAACAAAAAAACCTCCTGTAGGGCCTTTGAAGGAACCTACCACCTGCTGCCTGACCAAAATCTGAAGAATCTTGGCAGTGAATGCATCAGGCGCATCTATCTCCTGACCGATCTCTTTTGCTCCTACTTTTTTACCCACCAAAGATTGTTTGTGGATATAAATTACTGCTTTAATGGCGTATTGACAGGTTTTTGAAAACATATGCTGAATAAATCTAACGCAGGTGACAAGAATAGGAATAGAAACCCAAATAAAAGATATTTTAATCTTATTATCGGTAATATTTATTACAGAACTGATTGGTTTTTTTTTAGAATTTCGAAATATGAATCAAACCGGAAAAAACCTATATGACCAAAATCAAATCATCTCGAGTTTAGATAAATTGAAACATTGGGAGAAAATTTACCAAACAAAGGATTTTACCGAAGTGGGTTGGTACCAAAAAACACCAACAGTTTCTCTTTCCTTTTTTGAAGAATTCAAAATCCATAAAGAGGCCAAGATTTTGGACGTTGGTGGCGGAGATAGCTATTTAGTCGACCACCTTTTGGATTTGGGTTACTTGCACGTGTATGTCTTAGACTTATCTGCCAAAGCCATAGAAAAAGCCAAAGTAAGATTGGGAAAAGATGCCTCAAAGGTCACATGGATCAATACAGACATTTTAGACTTTGAGCCCAAAGAAAAATTTGAAGTATGGCATGACAGGGCAGCGTTCCACTTTTTGCTTGACCCAAAAGAAATAGAAAACTATGTACGAATAGCCAATGAGTCCATTTCCGAAGACGGATTGATGCTTATCGGGACTTTCTCTGACCAGGGCCCTACACATTGCAGCGGACTTCCGGTCACCCAATATTCTATCGAGAAATTGACGGAAGTTTTCAGTCCATATTTCCAAAAAACCAATTGCTTCCAAACCGACCATATCACCCCCGGAGGCTTAAGGCAACATTATACTTTTTGTTCTTTTAGAAAAATTTGAAATAAAAAAACCGATTCTTACAAGAACCGGCTTTCCAAACCAAACAACAATCAACACTGTGTATCAAGGAAATTTGAAACTTACCATCAGGAAGAAATTTCTTCCCGGAGCAAAAAGCGGCGTTCCGGTTGCCGCAATCGGTCTGTTCAAATGCTCATAGTAAGTTTCATTCAATAAGTTTTGTGCGCCACCCTTGATTGCAATAAGAGAGGAAACCGCATAACTGACATCAATGTCCAAAAGTGTAAACCTTGGACTTGCTGTTTCACTAAAGCTCCCAGAAACACGGTTTTGGTCTGCGACATATCGAAGCCTGATCGCAGAATGCAGCTTATTGTCTAAGTGGCTGCCTAATATAGAATACCTGACATCCATCGGGGCGATCTCCGGTAAAGCCTCAGAAATCACCAGATTTTGCCCATAGGTATATGCCACCATCAATTGATGACTAATTCCATAAAATAATGCCTGACTTAATGCCGCCTCAAACCCGGTTTTGACTGCACGGTCAATATTGACATATTGCCTGACTCCCGGACTTGTGGGGATTCTTGGTTTCAGTTCGGTTTTTTCGGCAGTGATATAATTATTGAGGTAAGCCGCAAACAAGTTTACCTCGGCTGTAATTTTTGATTTGCTGAATCCAAAAACCAAATCGACTTGGTTGTTGGTTTCCGATGCCAAATCAGGATTTCCAAGCATTTCATAAGGATCAACTCCCACAGGGAAATAATTGATAAACCGCTCGGTGATGCTGCCACTACGCTTGACACTTGCCAACCACAGTCCGGCATTGAAATTCTTTCCCAAATCACGCTTGATTCCTGCTGAGATCCCGGGATTTAGTTGGGTGATGGATTGGGTAGGATTGACTTGGACAAATTCCTCCGCATTGTCCGAGGCCTGGGCATTGTTTACATCCAACCTTCCTGCCAAACTGACCACATAATTGCCTATCGGCGCATGAATAGAGGCAAAAGCCCCTGACTTTGTTATCCGGGAATCCTGCCACACTTTATCGTAGATAGTTTTTCCCGCATTCGGCCCCATCAAAAACTCTCTTTCTCTTGTTCCTTGGGCAGCTTCTGACCTGAAATCCGCTCCTGCGTATAATTTTTCCTTTCCCAATTGCCAAAGTCCTTCTGTTCTTGCTCCAAGGTTTTGGGTGTTGGCTGGGGTTTTTGCATTCATCATGCGGGGATTGAGATCTCTCAACCCGTTGTCCATCAAATGATCGACAAAAGTAAAATATCCCGATGTATTCCATTTTTGCAGTTTTCTACCTTGAAAGCTTCGGGTATGCCTCAGACTCCCCATCCATGTATCGTCTGACCTTAGGTCCATCGCCAAAGTCGGGAAATCCACATCTCTGGCAAAATTTCTATTGACTGTCACCTGCAAAAGATCAGAATTTGAAATCTTAAAATCCCCAAACATCCCGACAGTTCCTCTTTGGAAGTTTGCCGGAACAAAATTCCCATCTCCGTCAACGTAATCTGTTCCTTTCGACCAGGAACCAAGCAACCCGATATCATAATTATGACCGTTGAATCCGACCCTTCCTTCGTTTCTTAATACATTTCCATTGGATTCATACATGGTCGAAAACCTTCCGTTTACACCGCCTTGGGAAGAGAAAAAAGGATCTTCCTGAATGAAGTTGATCGTACCTCCCAATCCGATACCGTATCGAAGCGCATGTGGCCCTTTAAGGATTTCAATCTGTTTGATTCTGTTAAGTGCAATTTGAGAAGTCGGAGGATCCATTCTGTTGGGACAGGCAGCATTAGCAGACTGCAATCCATCAATGACTATGTTGAGTTGATCGTATTTGAATCCACGCATGACAGGGTCAAAAGCAAAAGCGCCGCTTTTTCTGATGGAAGAAACTACCGGATTGAGATTGAGGATGGCCCCTGCATCATGGTGAAGCCTTTCCTGATCTGAAATCAGAATTTTTTGGTCCTTTTCATCCATCATTTTTAAAGAAATGACAGAAACTGGCTGGAGATTGAGGATATTTTCTTGACGAAGGAGAACTCCTTTTTCCAATACTTTCAGAAGCGAGCCTTCATCCAAGGTCCATTTTCCATAATTGATATGGCTGAAATGGATGGATGTCCCTGCTTCATACTCCAATTGGATAAATCCTTTCTCGTCAGAAAGTCCCTTTTGGGAGGCATAATAGTAAATGAGACCAATAATTGGTTCTTGGGTTTGCTGATCAAGAACCTGAAATTTTTTAAGGTTTTGGGGAAATGAACTGCTGATGGACAAGGCAAGAAAAATCATTGCCAACAAAATGGATTTTTGGAATGGTAGGTAAGATTTCATGATTGATAATTCTTTTTGGTAGAGGTTTTTGGACAGGAAAATCCAAGCTAAATCTGCTATGGGGCAGTTTTAGCTAATGACCGCACCGTAAAATGCTTTCCTGCTAAAGCGTTGCTTCTTGGGAAAAGAATTTTTTGAATTGCGGTTTAAGAAAAATCAGGAAATCAACTTTGCGGTGGATGAAAAAAATCATAAGCGTTCGGAAGCATATTTTTATTTTCATCCAAATCTCCAAAAACCGGATCAATAGAGGTCCAAAAAGGTATAATATTAAAAGCAGTGACAGGCATGCCATAAATCAGCAACAATCCTTCAAAGGCAAAGTCCTGTTGGTTATCTTCCTGATCTTGAGCCTGATCGAGTCTCCTGCCCAATTCACACTTGCCGTTACACTTGAGTTCAGGCCGGTCCTGATTGATGCAAAAAAGTGCAGTGATTTCTTTCCTGTTCATGAAAAATTCTGCCTGAATCACCGAATACATCATGCCGTTGAGCACGATGATCAGGGATAGAAAGATATGTAGGCTACTTTTCAACATGACAGGGCAATTTGTACTTATAATCTAAATCAGTGCGTGATTTTGGTCACAGGTTTTTAGGTTTACTTAAACTTCCTCTTGCGTAATTTTTAACTTCTTGCTGTACCCAATGCTCTTTGGCTTAAAATCATTTTGATTAATGTGATCATCGCCATGAGAGCAAACATTCCCAAAATGGTCCATCCATTGATCATTCCAAAGAAAGTCCTCCACTCGGGTAAACCTATCAGACTGACTAGGATTCTTCCGAATAAACTCACTTGGAAAACTATCCATCCTACCCAAAGAATAGGATGATAGGGAGTATGCCTTATATTCAAGACCATCGGAAGTATGATTGGTGCATGAGCCCAGATCATCGAAAATGCAAATCCCAAAAAGAAAGTATGGATATACAAGTCGTAATACAGGACGTGTGGTTCAAAGAAACAAAGTATAATCCCGTGTAAGGTCAACCAAACATATCCTACCCGAAGACCAATGCCTATGTATTTGAATTGATCGGCTTTTTTGGCAGCGATCTTGGCCATGTCGAAATGAAGTAGCCAAAATGAAATCATAATGGAACAAGTACCCATAAGCCAATTGCCATACCGATGGAATGGAATCCATATCCCGATAAAAAACAAGGTCAACAACAGCAAAAGGCCACTTTTTGCAATCTTGGGTATGGGAAGGAATTTGCTCAACTCCAGCCTCTCTCCCACTATCGTAAACAAAATGAACCCAATCCACCAAGGAACAGCCGCAGGCACAAATCCTGAATAGAGTAGCATGAAATTTCCCGCCATCCAAAGTACAGCCCCCATCGTCATCACATACTGGTATATTACCGGGTGCCTGTGGGATTGAAGATACATGATTGCCATCAATCCGAGGCTAGCCAAAAATAGAAGCGCATTTGCAAAAGCGGGCCATCCCGGTACCAACAACAAAACCGGGATGGAAAGCCCACTAATGAGGGGAATAAGCAACCATATTCTACTTTTCATGACCATTGCCCGCTCCAAAGAAATCAGCGTACCCAAAAACCCTCCTACCATCAAAATCCCATGGCTTGCTGCAGTACCGGGGATGGGAAATCCTACATACCCCATTCTGATCCATCCACCTGCGACTCCCATCAACAGGGCTAGAACAACAAGAGGAAAAAGATAAATGGGTTTGGCCAGCTTCATTATTAAGTCGGATTTTTGGAGAAAATTAAGTCCGCTAGTGGTCAATGAATTTGACTTGGCATTTTGTAATCTACCCAAGTCAGGTCATTAAGAATGGCTTCCGCCATGTAGTCCAATACCAATTCGGGATTGATATGCTCTTTTCCACAGACCTCTAGCAATGTTTTTTCTTTACAATTATCATAATCAATTCCAAGCTTTTTGAAAACTCCAATCGCTCTCAAGTCTGTGTTGACTATCTCCCTCATTTTAAATTCTTTGAAATTTTTCATAATTAACCTGTTTATAAAAGGATATAACCATCCTTTATTATTAGAAAATGAAGGGAGCTTTTGCTCCCCATATTGCTATACAAATATAAAAGAAAAATATTATCGGACAAATATATCCTTTATTATTTTTTCTTATGCTTTAACCAATTCCATGGAGCTTATTTTTTCTTTCAATTCTGAAAGTTGATTCCTCATTTTCTCCACCACCTCTTCGGTATCGAGTGGAAAAGAAGCAATCAATTCCTGGTAATAGGCAATTCCCTGAGACAGATTTGATTTGAATTTTTCAACATAGACCTCAAATTTTTGTGTTCTTTCAGGTATCGATTTCCCGATTTCGTGCTGAAGGTGTTGCACATAGAGTTGAAGTTCCTTTACAAATACCTGCGGCCTTTCAGGATCAAGTATGATATTGGCTTTCCCATATATGTGATCTAACATCTCTTTAAGGCTAAAAACCCCTTTAAAATAAGCCAGATTGGGACCCGGACAAATGGTTACAGCCTTTAGGTTTCTTTTTGGTTCTTCTCCTTGATTCAGAATGACTGAAGCACTCAGCCCTTCACAAAGACAGTCTTTTTCCAATACCTCCTCCACCTCAGGCAGGCGGGCATTTCCTTCGGCATATTGTTTCAACTTGAGGTTTTGGTATTCGCGCGATGCAGTGCAGATAGGTTTGGAAGAAAACTCTGTACTAAATGACAGGAACTTTTTGTAGCAGGGACTTCCCGGTCTGTTTTTTTCAATCCTCGAAAGCCGCTGTTCTTCTCCGCTGCTTGTTCGGAGGTTATTGAAAGGCACACCCAACGGTGATGCATGGCTGAGGTAATAATCTGATTTTCGGGATTGGATCAACCTGTCCAAAGTATCCTTGTCCACACTCGTCGCCTCTGGCACGAGCAAAAAAGGGCTTCCCCAAC
Organism: Aquiflexum gelatinilyticum; assembly: GCF_024741135.1. Taxonomy (GTDB): domain Bacteria; phylum Bacteroidota; class Bacteroidia; order Cytophagales; family Cyclobacteriaceae; genus Cognataquiflexum; species Cognataquiflexum gelatinilyticum. The sequence goes on along the minus strand of NZ_JANSUY010000001.1, from coordinate 590,588 downwards.
CGGTACCGTCTAGTTGGTAATAATTCATCAGGAATTTGTCTTCTGCTGCAGAACCAATACCGCCTTGATAGGTGATCTTCGGCATGATATCATCTGAAAGAAGTTGACTACCCTTGTCAGTCAAAGCCTTTTGGCAAGTATCAAACAATACCTGTCTCAATTCCGCTCTGTTGTTTTTGAATTCCTCCAATATCGGGCCGATCAACAGACCGTCCGTGGCGAAGGCATGACCCCCACAGTTGAGTCCCGATTCTATCCTGAATTCCGATACCCACAATCCTTTCTTTGCCAAAAACCTTCCCTGAATCAAAGCGGAACGATAATCACTTACTTTGAGGATGATGCCTTTTTTGATTTTTCCATTTTGGTCAGGAAAAAAATCTGCGAACTGCTCTGCATATCCATAGAGCGAAGGATTCATCCCGGCAGAAAACACAACGGAAGATTCCAATTCACTTTCTGCAAATCCCCTAAGGGCAGAGAGGGCATCTGAATATTCCCTTGGCAGTTCATTTCCTTCTTTGTCAAAGTTGATTTTGTCCACTTTGGTCATGATGTTGACATCAATTTTGCCGGGGGAAATGGCGGCTTTCAACCTGCTTTGGATAGCTGCCTTGGCTTCCCCCACTTCCTGCTTCATTTTTTCATAAAGCACTTTTAGACCATGGTTTTCCGGCAACAAAGTGAAATATTCATTGATAGCAATGCCGTATTCAAAAGATTGGGATTTGAGTTCTTCTATTTGCTTACTCACAGCATCGTGTATCAAATTGAGGTAGGCTTTGATCCTGTTGGCACGGGAATCATCGGTTTTGTCGCTGATCGGCAGGTAAGGAATCTGTAATTTTCTGCTGTAAATGCGCCTCAGGTCTTCCAACATGTGGTCATCCATGATGGAGACCACAGAGGAAATCCCGTATTTGGCAACTTTGATTGGGGTGTCAGCGGTAAAACCCAATCCCATAACAGGGATATGGAAACTATGTGTGGCTGCTTGGGAACGGAACATAAGCAAAGACTTTATTTATAATTTATTCGTGAAAAGATCATTATCAAGCGGGCAAAGCTAAAGTCATTATGAAGCCGATTAAGGAACCTCAGTCATCTTGAGACATGATTTTGGTCAGGAAAATGATGACAGAGCTTTTATTTAGCTTTTTGAAGTTTGTTTGGATATGGGTCCCTATTTTAAGTGTGGAACACTTTCCCATGTGACAAAAGAAGTTTCGGTTTCAAATAGGACTATTTTTCTGAGGTAAATAGAAACTGGCAATGCTTTTTCCAATTCTGTTACCATCCAAAGAACCATCCTTTCTGCGGTGGGTTCGTAATCCATCCAAAAAACCCTTTGTTCAAGCAGTGAAAAATCGTTGATGTTTTTCGCATTTCTTTGGAGGATAAAACTGTGGTCAAATTGCCGTATAACGGATTCATTTACCAAATCCTTCAATACTTTAAAGTCAATAAGCATGTCATCTTCTCCAATCTCCTTGCCTGTGACAGTAATTTGTATTTTGTAACTGTGGCCATGAACCCTGCTGCAAGAGCCCTGATAATTTGAAATTCGATGGGCCGCTTCGAAACTGAAAATTTTTGTAATACTCAGCATTGTTTACATTTCAGATCCACCCTTCAATGTATTTTTCAGCACCTGTCCAATAATGGCTAAAAATGAAAATCGATTAAATCCAGGTGTACACTTCTGAATAAACCTTCCTTCAATGCTGATAAATCAGGGTATTTTGTCTTTTTTATTGGAGGACAAATTTATCCTTTATTTTCTTATTAACCAAAATAATTTAAGACAAAAAAGTATGATTTATCTCACAGCGTGCCATGACCAAACTCCTTAATGGATAAATACTGAATTTTTACATTGGAAAAGTTTTTGTAAAAACTTAAAAATAAAACCACCGATATGGAGCAATATGTTATCAAAAGAAATGGCGAATATGCGGCTTTTGAGCCGTACAAAATTGAAGATGCCCTCAAAAAGGGCTTTGAAAGTGTAAACGTCCTGTATAACCAGACCATCTTTGAAAATATTCTAAATAGTTTGGCAGAAAAAACGACTTGGTCAGTAGAAGAAATTCAGGATAAAATAGAAAAAGAACTTTTTTCAGCTGGATATTTTTCAGTCATGCGTTCCTTCATGCTTTACAGACACACCCGAAAACTCCAACGGGAACATGTAGCCGGATTGAATGAGGATACGACCTATGTGGACAGTACCCAGACTATAGAAGAATATGTCCACCAAACGGATTGGCGGATCAATGCAAACGCAAATACCTCCTACTCTAATGCCGGATTGGTCAACAATGTAGCCGGAAAAATCATTGCTAATTATTGGCTTGACAAAATTTACAGTAAAGAGGAAGGCTACTCTCACCGCAATGGTGATATCCACATCCATGATCTGGATTGCCTTACAGGATATTGCGCAGGATGGAGTTTGCGGGTGTTACTAAATGAAGGATTCAACGGTGTCAGAGGCCGGGTCGAGAGCAAAGCCCCGTCCCATTTCAGGGAAGCCCTTGGACAGATGGCCAATTTCCTAGGCATCCTTCAGAGTGAATGGGCCGGTGCCCAGGCTTTCAGTTCTTTTGACACGTATCTTGCCCCTTATATATTTAAAGACAACTTACCTTACAAAGAGGTAGAGAAAGCAATCAGGTCATTTGTCTATAACCTCAACGTTCCGGCCAGATGGGGACAATCTCCTTTTACAAACATCACCTTGGATTGGGTCGTGCCGGAAGATCTCAAAGACCAGATTCCTACTAAAAACGATCTGCACTTTTTCAGGGGTTTGCAAAATGAGGATTTGATCTCAAAAGCAAAAGAGAGAGGTGTCCATTCTTTGGAAGAATTGACTTACAAGCACTTTCAGGCTGAAATGAACCTGATCAACAAAGCATATTATACCATTATGACGGAAGGAGATGCCAATGGGCAACCATTTACCTTCCCTATCCCCACAGTCAACATCACTGAGGATTTTGATTGGTATGGACCAAACACCGACCTGCTTTTTGAAAATACAGCCAAAATCGGTTCCTCGTACTTTCAAAATTTCATTGGCAGTCAATACACCTTTGATGAGTCTGGAAAAAAAGTTGAAAATCCACTCGCCTATAAACCAAATGCTGTCAGAAGCATGTGTTGCAGACTTCAGTTGGACCTCAGAGAACTGCTAAAAAGAGGAAATGGACTCTTTGGAAGTGCCGAGATGACCGGTAGCATCGGTGTGGTCACCATCAACATGGCGAGACTGGGTTACATTTACAAAGGCAACAAGACCGGTTTATTCCAAAGACTTGACCACTTGATGGAAATAGCCAAATCCACTTTAGAAAAGAAACGGGTATTTATCCAAGACATGTTTGACAGGGGACTTTATCCCTACACAAAACGCTATCTGCCGCATTTTAGAAATCATTTTTCAACCATTGGAGTCAATGGTATGAATGAAATGATCCTAAACTACACTTTGGGAAGAGATGATATTACAAGTCATTTTGGTCAAAGCCTAACCAACGAAATACTCGACTATATCCGTAACAGAATGAAAATCTTTCAAGAAAGTACAGGTAACCTATACAACTTGGAGGCAACTCCGGCAGAAGGCACTACCTACCGATTTGCGAAAGAAGATAAAAAGAGGTTTCCGGATATCATTCAGGCAGGTTCAGGACCTAACATTTATTATACAAACAGCTCTCAGGTTCCTGTTGATTTCACAGATGACCCATTTGAAGCGCTGCTCCTCCAAGATGAGCTACAGTGCAAGTACACGGGAGGTACTGTTCTCCACCTGTATATGAGAGAGAAAATCAGTTCTCCTGAAGCCTGTAGAAACTTGGTAAAAAAGGTGCTTTCCAATTTTAAGCTCCCTTACATTACTGTTACACCTGTATTCAGCATTTGCCCGACACATGGGTATTTGTCAGGAGAACATGAGTACTGCCCAAAATGCGATGAAATATTATTAGAAACTATAAACCAAAATCCAAATGATTATGCAAACCATCCTTGAAACAAATTCTGTTCACAAAACAAAAACCCAACTGGAAATCCTTGAAGATAAGAGGACAAAATGCCTTGTTTATACAAGAGTAATGGGATATCACCGACCGGTTGAAAGTTTTAACATAGGCAAAAAAGGAGAACACAAACAACGCCAGCATTTTGAAGAAAAATAGCAAAAACACGGGTGTCATTTACGACCTCACTCCTTTTACATTATTGGATTTCCCTGATAAAACAGCCTGCATCCTTTGGTTTGCAGGCTGTAATATGAGATGCGGATATTGTTACAACCCGCTTATCGTAGAGGGAAAAGGAAAGATAACTTTTGACGACGTGCTCCACTTTTTAGAAAAAAGGAAGAATCTCCTGGACGGAGTAGTCTTCAGCGGGGGTGAATGTACCCTGCACGAGGGCAGTATTTGGCTAGCCAAAACAATCAAAGACTTAGGCATATCAGTCAAAATCGACACAAATGGAAGCAGACCTTTGACTTTAAAAAAATTTATAGACCAAGATCTAGTTGATTATTTAGCCCTTGATTTCAAATCAATGCCAAAAAACTTTTCTACGATCACAAGATCCCATTTATTCCATCTTTTTGAAGAAAGCCTCGACTTGCTGATAAATTCCGACATTCCGTTTGAGGTAAGGACTACCCTACATTCTGAGCTCATTTCTGAAGATGAACTGGAGGAAATGGTCAGGTTTTTAATATCAAAAGGCTTCACAGGAAATTATTTTTTACAGCATTTCATAGATGAAACCCCTACCCTTGAACTCCTACCCAAAAGCACTAAAAGGAAATATTCCAAAGAATACTCTTCCGCAGGTTTGACTGTAATATGGAGAAACTAAAAAAGGCGGATCCATAAGTTCCGCCCTTTCCCCTCGATTAAAACCACAACAATATTTAATTTTTTGACATTTCCTCAAATGAACTTCCCTTCAAAATTCGATTCCGTCTACAGTTGGGTACACAAATTATTTGCCCTTTGAAACTTGGTAATGACATCTTATGCCACTATTTCCTCTTTTTCTTCTTTCACTACAGACTCCTGAAAGGGACTGGATTTTTTCAAATCACGGGCACTTCGCAACACAAACCATGTGAGTGGAAACAATCCTCCCAAACAAAATACCGATCCGCCCACCAGCCTAAGCCAGGTAAATGATTGAAAAGGAACACTTTGAATAAATTCCTGTGACCTTGCATACCAATATCCGTTTTCCATTACTGCGACCAATTGGTGAATCCCCGCGGGAAACAGATCCAATGCCACCATCAAAAGCAATCCTATGTTGATTGACCAAAAAGCTGTTTTGATCAATGAATCGTTCCATTTTTCAGGTTTGATCAAAAACCTCAGGCAAAACAAAATTGCGGCAATAGATAGATTTCCATAAACTCCCATCAATGCGGCATGTCCGTGATTGACAGTAAGGTAAGTTCCGTGTTCGTAGTAGTTGGCAATCGGGAGATTGATGATCAGGCCAAAGACACCTGCTCCGAAAAAATTCCAAAAAGTCACACCAAGGATGAATAAGAATACGCCCGGCATGGCAAACAAGGAAGACTTTCCCCGGGACTTTTCCTTCTTCCCTAGGAGATAAGGCATTTTCTGCATCTTCCAGGCTTCAAGGGTCAGCAAAATCAAAGGAACTACCTGCAGGGTAGAGAACACACTTCCCAATGCAAGCGTAGCCACAGGTTTGGCATTCCAGTAGAAATTATGGGAAATCCCCATCAGCCCTGACCCCAAAAATAAAAGGGCGGACAAGTAGACCACCTTGACTACCGCCTGTCTATTGACCAATCCCATCATCACCATCATATATCCTACAATGATAGTCGTGAAAACCTCAAAGAATGCCTCTACCCACATATGGACAACCATCCACCTCCAAAAATCAGCGATGACAAAATTGGTTTCTGGACTTGCTACAAATCCTGATAGAAGCAATAATAAGATACAACATATCGAATAGACCAGCCAATTGGGCAATCCCCAAGGCATACCGGGTTTGAAAGTGCCTTTTACTCCTTGGTAAACAATGAGAGCCCAAAGAGTAAAAATGGATAAAAGCATGTATTGGTACAGTCTTCCAAGTTCTACAAACTCCCAACCCTGATGACCTAGCCATCTTGAATATTCGCCCATCATTCCTTTTGGTCCCATAAAAAGACCTATGACAGTACCGGCCACCATGACAAAGAATACCCAAAACAAAAGATTGATCAAGGTAAGTTGGCCTTTTGGCTCCTTATTGGCCAATAGCGGTAAAACAAAAAAGGAAATTCCTACCCAACAAGCCGAAATCCAAAAAAGGGATAATTGTACATGCCAGCTTCTCGAAATCGTAATAGGTAAGAGTTCTTGGGTTTCCCAACCAAAGTACTTGGTAAACCCTACAAAATCATGGACCGTCAATACACCTGCCAAAACCTGTACCAGAAACAATATCATCGCCACATAAAAAAATTTAAATGTTGCCCTTTGCGTTGGACTAGGCCTGAAGCTTTTCAGTTTGTCTTCAGTGACCATTTCAGATGCACCTTTGATTAAATAATCCTGATTCAGCTGCTCAAATTGTCCATAATAATACATCACCAAACCCAATCCCAAAACCAATCCCAACAAACCTACTATGCTCCAAATAAGCGTGGAAGGCGTAGGAAGATTACCCGCAAACTCATCATAAGGCCAATTATGCGTATAACTGTATTTATAACCCGGACGACTTACACTGCAAACCCATGAACCCCAATAAAAAAACATCCCCAAATCCCGAAGCTCCTGCTCATCTGTGATATATCCGGACGGCTGAAAACCTTCCTTAAATGTTGGGTCGGTAAACATTCTGATATAAAAATCCTGAACAGCCTGAATCCCATAAACCTGAGCATCTGTCACTTCTACAGAATTATCGGAGGGGTCGTATGTGTTGTTTTTGATTTCCTTTTGTACAATACTCAAAACACCTTCATCGCCGAATCCCCGATCATCAGAATTTTTGTCCATTGTCAGGGAATAGAATGATTTCATCGCCAAAGCATTTTCATGAAGTGCCTGCGCAGTGAAGTCAGGCCCCCTCAAAGCACCATCCCCAAACATACTCCCATATTCCATAAGGGCATATCTGTGAAATACTTCCTGCCCGCTCAAAATCTGTTCTTTGGAAACCACCCTATTACCATCCGAATCCACAAAATTAGGAATAGGCGGAGCCTCTGTATATGTCTGATATCCAATGAAAGTTAATCCTGCGATACTGATTACAAAAATCACCAAAAAAGGTACCCACCAATTTTTGGGATTCATGAGGTAATTGAGAAAGGTAGATTCTGGTTTCATAGTAGGATAAATTTGTATTATTTCTATTTCATATTTAAGACTATTTATTCTTATTTAATGTAAAAAAAAATCAATCATACAGTCTCACTTCATCTGCATTTATTTTTTCTGCCAACTGACTGAGACTTGTATTGGAAAAATGATCTTTTAAATCTGCTTTGGCTACTTTCCAGAATTCATGGACCGGACAGGGTTTGGCTATCCCACACCTCGGAAAACCGAGAAGGCAACTGTCGAAATAATCGTTTCCTTCCAAAGCCAATACCACATCCAAAAGCATGATCGATTCGGCAGATTTTGCTAAGGCAACTCCACCTGCCGGTCCGCGATAAGAATTAAGAATCCCATTTGAAGTCAATTCCCTGAAAATTTTTGTAAGAAAATGAAAAGAAAGATCCATCTCTTTAGCAATTTCTCCAATGCTCATATATTCTCCTTGAGAAGGGTTTGCTACCATGTAGAGCAACGCCCTAATGCCATATTTGCTGGTTTGGGAAAGTGCTTTCATTTCTTATTAAGACATTTTAGTCCTAATTAAAGAGAATATTCCTTGATTTCAAAATAAGAAAAATAATACTGGGAAAAATAATTTCAAATGCATTTTAAAATACCTCGGTTCACATTCTAAAGTGTAATATCCAGACTTCCATACAGAAAATATACAGAGTAAATCTTTATAAAAAAAAAGTAAAAGAATTGGAAATATCCTGAACACCGGACAACTTAAAAAAACCCAACAAGTAAGAACTTCGTAAAGTTTTTCTGTAATTATTAAATTTCAGTTGTTTCTTCCCTCGAATAGTTCTTTTCTTTGAATATCAATCCAACATCCATTTTACTCTATGAAACCCAACTACTATTTCTCACTCTCATTATTTCTGCTTTTCATAGCCTTTGGCACCCATTTTCAAACAAACGCACAGGGAATCTACACCGCCCGGGGATATTGGGAAGAATCCAACAAGGAAACTTACAGGATCATCAAACAAAAAAGCAATACAGGCATCGTCCTATCAGCTGATGAATCCTCTTACCTGAATGATTATGAAACCTACCTTTCCAATTATTTCTCTAGGCTTTCGGATGATGAAAAGTCGGTTTATGAAAAAATGAAACCCCAATGGGACAGGGAGATTTTTGGACCCCAACAAACGGCCATAGTCGAAGAGGAATTTGAATGGAGAGGAAGAGATTATGCTACAAATATCTTATATGGTGCTTATTATGGCGCCAGTTTGGTAGCCGTGACGGAAATCAGCAGTGCCGCTGCAGTCGGTATTCCCTTATTGACAGGAGGACTATGGGCTTTGGGACCGGTAATAGTCCCGAAAAAATATGAAAATATCAACCGCTCTGTCATCCGCGCAAGCAATACTGGAAAGTTTCTGGGACTTGTTTACGGTGGATCATTGGCATTGTTGGTTGCAGGCGAATCTGATAACATTGGCCAAACGGCCTTAATTCTTTCTTCTTTGGGAAGTATTGCCTTGGGAGAAGTGGGTTTTAAATTACAGAAGAAAAGAAACTTCTCTGAAGGACATATAGAATTGGTCAGTCATTATGGAACCATAGGTCCATGGATTGCCGGGGCTACTTTAGGAGCAACACAATCCGATAATCCCAATCTTTATGGTGCCGCCTTCTTGGCAGGTGGTGTAGGTGGTATCCTTGTAGCAAATAATGTTTCAAAGAAATATGATTATACCAAAGGAGATGTAAATAACATTTCTGCATTGTCCCTTGCGACAACGGGAGTCGGTTTTGCAATTTTTGCTGAAACTCTTCAAAATGACGTTTCAAGTGCAGTCCTTCTCATTCCCGCTGCAGGTACTGTCATCGGTACCATGCTTGGTCAAAAAGCCGTAAAAGGAGTATACCTCAACAAAAAGCAGGGAAGTACTATTGGACTTTCCACAGGTGGCGCAGCTTTGGTAGGCCTTGGACTTGCAGCGATCTTCGAAACTGACTCCCCTACTCTGTGGGTTGGTATCCCATCCGTATTGGCTTTGGCGACACAACAGATTCTATTCAACAAGTATAAGAAAGACAACCTAGCCGGCAACTTACTTGGCAAAATCAACAAAGACAAACCTTACAGATTTTCCATGAAAGTGACGCCTGAAAACTATTTTGTCAACCAACAAATGGTTGTTCCTTCCGGTATTCTAAATCCCAATGGCAATATCTCGAATCCTTTGGTCAACCTGAAACTGGCTTTTTAAAAAATTCTTATTCCCAACCTGAAATCCTTAAAAGAAATCTCTAAAACTCAAGAAAGCCGCAATCTTTAGAAATCTCCAACCAATCAACTGAGAATTTCTAATGGTTGCGGCTTAATTTTTTTTATTAAAAATCCACTAAACCCAAATTCCAAAAAATTTGTTTCGTGCCATTAGTCACACCAAATAGGTTAAATTGTCCGTAAACTTGTACTTTATTAAAAGATGGAGCTGTATCAAAAACCAGTTCCCTCTTCTTTTATTCAAAAAATTAAAAAAAATAAAAAGAAATATGTTCTTCGAATTAGTTTATGACAAAAGTCTGGCGCAAGCGAGTTACGTGATCGGATGTCAGGCGAGCGGGATCGCTGCCGTAATTGACCCAAAAAGAGACGTAGACACTTACCTCAACATTGCCAAAGCCAATAACTTCAAAATCACCCACATCCTCGAAACCCACATCCATGCAGATTTCCTAAGCGGTTCAAGAGAACTTGCCGCATTGACAGGGGCTGAAATGTACCTTTCTGATGAAGGGGATGAAAACTGGAAATATGAATTTCCACACAAAAAAATCAAGCACGGAGACATCATCAAATTGGGGAATATCACCTTTGAGGTACTCCATACTCCGGGTCATACACCTGAGAGTGTCAGCTTTTTGTTGACTGACAGACCGGCTACCACCGAACCTGCGATGCTCTTTACCGGGGATTTCGTGTTTGTGGGAGACGTAGGAAGACCAGACCTCCTAGAGCAGGCAGCAGGTATCAAAGGCACCCAGGATATCGGAGCCGCACAGATGTATGATTCCTTACAGTCTTTCTCCAAACTCCAGGAATATATTCAGGTTTGGCCAGGTCACGGCGCCGGTTCGGCCTGTGGCAAAGCATTGGGTGCAGTACCGATGACGACTGTCGGCTATGAGAAAATCAGAAACTGGGCCTTGAACCTTTTGGACGACAAAGCAGCATTTTCAAAGGAACTCCTCGCTGACCAGCCCGAACCACCAAAGTACTTCGCTATGATGAAGAAACTCAACAAGGTGGACAGAAAGCTATTGACTGAAGTACCAAAGATCAAAAACCTGACAAAGGATGAATTTGCGAAAGCCAAGAAAGAAGGCCTAAAAATAATCGATGCCAGACCTTGGGAGGATTACGCAAGAGGATTCCTAAAAGGTACCTTGAACATCAGCAACAACAACTCTTTCTCCACTTGGATGGGTTGGTACCTTAACTATGAAGAGCATTTTGTTCTTATCGCCAACGAATCCGAAATCGAAGACCTGACCCGAAAATTGATGCGGATCGGTTTGGACAATATCCACGGATTTATCACTCCTGATCAATTGGCTTCCTTCGAAGCAGGAAATCTGGAAAGCTACAATCCTATCGACAAAGAAACTGTCAAAGCCAAACTTGAAAAAGGAAACGTGCAGGTAGTCGATGTCAGAGGGGTAGCGGAATACAAAAAAGGAAAAATCGATTCTTCAGATAACCTGTTTGTAGGTAAACTCAACCTGAACCTGGACAAAGTATCCAAAGACAAACCGGTCATTATCCACTGCCAAGGCGGTGCTAGGGCAGCTATTGCCTACTCCATCCTGAGAGCCAACGGATTTGACAATATCCTGAATTACTCCGGCGGCTACAACGACTGGACGGCTTAATATAATTTAATTCCCAAAACCAAAACGGAGGACTGAAAAGTCCTCTTTTTTTTTTGTGTTTTTCCCGCAAAGTCAGAAGCCGCAAAGGAAAACGCTTAACCTTTCAATAAAGCACACATTGCGCCCCTTTGCGAAACCTTTGCATCCATTGCGGTAAAAGAAAAACACCTCACGCAGAGAAATAGAAAAGGTTGAAGAAAAAAAGAAATATTCAAACTCTGGGCCCTCAGTGGGCTCCGTGGTAAAATTATTAGATCCGGCTTCTGGAGAAGCAGGATAACAGGAAGCAGGTAGCCGAATGAACAACAAGAAGCAATCTTATTTTTTGAGAATAATCAGGACAATATTTTTATTTCTACAATTTATCTTTACCTTTGTTAGTGAATACTAACTTACATTATGAAAGAGATTTCAGAAAGACAAAAAGAGATTATTGAAGCTGCTGGAAAACTCCTTTCCAACTCAGGTATGAGCGGCTTGACTACCAAAAAGCTGGCCCAAGAAATGGGCTTCTCTGAGGCTGCCATATATAGACACTTTGAAAATAAAGAAGCGATTATCATTGGATTATTGCAATTTTTGAGGGCCGATATGGATCAAAGACTTGTTGCAGCCATTAAGGAAAATAATACTCCTGAAGCAAAATTCAAGGCTATTTTCAAAAGTCAGTTCGATTTCTTCAGCGAAAATCCACACTTTGTTGTTGCCGTATTTTCCGATGGACTTTTAGAAGCAAGTGAAAAAATCAACCAGGCCATCCTCCATCTCATGCAAACCAAAATCAGTTACCTCATGCCGGTCATCCTGGACGGTCAGCAAAAAGGAATATTTACCCAATCCATCACTTCTGAGGAATTGGTGCACATCATTATCGGGTCATTTCGATTACAGATGTTCAAATGGAAAATCGCCAATTTCCAATTTGATCTCAGAAGAAATGGTCAAAATATCATTGAGAGCCTTTTGACAATCATTAAACCTTAAAAAAATTTGACATATCATGTTAGTAAATACTCACACACTAAAACTAGGGTTAGTATTACCGCTCATGGTCTTGACCTTTTCGGTAAAAGCCCAAAACAGAGAATGGGAACTTGAGGCTTGCATCGACACGGCATTTGTCCACAACAAGAACATCCTGATGGCCAAAAACCAGACGGACATAGCAGGTCTCAAAAATCAGGAAGCAAAAGCGCAGTTGATTCCCAAGATGTTCCTTCAGGGAGACTACCGGTACTACACAGACCTTCCTTATCAACTCCTCCCACAGGCTGCCTTTGGTGGCCAAGAGGGCGTATTCAGACCTATTCAATTTGGCGTTCCCAATAATATTTCGGCAAACCTGTCTTTCAAAATGCCCATTTATGATCCCCAGATCATGGGTGGAATCAAAGTTTCTGAAAGTTACGAAGCCCTTTCATCCTTGCAGGAAAGCAAATCACGTGAACAGATTTACCTCGAAATATCAAACCTCTACTACAATGCCCAAATCCTGAAAAACAAATTGGCATTCATTGAACAAAACATCGAGAACAGTCAAAAACTGCAAAAAAACATCCGGTTACTCTATGAACAGACCATGATTCAAAAAACGGAATTGGACAAGGTGGTCCTTCAAAACCAACAACTTCAGACGCAGCGGTCGCAAATCATGAGGCAATATGAGTCTGTTTTGAACCTGCTGAAATTTTCCATGGGAATAGAAGCAGACAGAGATTTTGATGTCCCTTCCGCCATCCACAGCCCTGAGGAGGAATCTTTGGAGAGTAAAAATACCATCGACATCCTCATTCAGGAAAGCAGGTACAAGATCGTCCAACAGGAACTCAAAATATTGCACAACAGCCGCATTCCGCAATTGTCGCTTTATGGCAATTATGGGACTACGGGTTTTGGCTACAATGGCGAACCTGAAGCTTTCCTTGATTTCTACAGAGTGAGTTTTGTAGGGATTCAACTGAACTACCCCCTTTTCAGTGGCACGGTCACGCAGAAAAAAATCCGGGCCAAGAAATATGAATTGGCAAACAGCCAACTTCAAAAAGACTTTGTCAATGAACAGACCCTTGTCCTCAGCCAAAATGCCCAACTAAAACAGGAACAGGCAGAACAGCAACTCCAAACCAACCTTTCGCAGATCGCATTAGCGGAGTCGGTCTATCAGCGGACCCTACTCCAGCAGCGTGAGGGAATCGCAAGCCTGACAGAAGTACTATTGGCTGACAATGCCCTCAGAGACAGTCAGCAGCAATACCTCTCGGCCATGATCGAATACCTCACTGCCACTCTTGAAATCAAAAAACTTAACGGAACACTCCTCAACTGAAAGAGAAACCATGAAAAAGCTACTCTATATTCTCATCCCTTTGGTTATCGTTGCGGCGATAGCATTCAAGCTTTTTTCCAACAAGCAAACAGCTACGGAAAGGGTCTTTCACTACAATAAGGATCAAAACATCAATGTGATGGCCCAAAAGCTGACCAAAGAATCTGTGCAGCAGGAGTCTGCTTTCACGGGTGCATTTGTGGCTCAAAAAGAATCTAACCTCAGTGGGGAATTGCAGGGAAAAGTCAATGCCGTCATGGTGGAAAACGGCGACCCTGTCCGGAAAGGCCAAGTATTGGTACAGCTGGACAATACCATGCTGGTATGGCAACAAAAAGCAATTGAAGTCCAGATAGAAGGGCTTGAATCGGATTTGAAACGCTACAAAATATTGGTAGAAAATGATGCGATCCAGGGAATCCAACTTGAAAAAACCGAAATGGCCCTCAAATCCGCCTCAGTCCAACACCAATCCCTTCAGGAGCAAATCAAAAAAACAAGCATCAGAGCACCTTTCGATGGGATTGTCACCGCAAAAATGACCGAAGTGGGAGACTTTGCGGCACCCGGCAAGCCTTTGGTTCAGGTATCCAATCTAAAAGACCTGAATCTCTTGATACAGGTTTCGGAACAAGACCTAAGCCTATTCCAAAATGGTCAGACCGTCGACATTTTGGTGCCTGTAATCAATATGGAGACCACCGGAAAAGTATCCATGGTGGGCGTTAAGAGCAATCCGGGAAATAGTTTCCCTGTCGAACTCAAAGTCAGCAACAGCAACGACCTCAAGATCAAAGCAGGATTTTTGGGGGAAGTTTCTATATCAGATCCGAGCATGCAAAACAGAATCCTGATACCCTCATCGGCCATCGTAGGGTCAGACCTCGAACCAAAAGTATATCTGATCAAAAATGGAAAAGCACAGCTCACTACGATCTCCATCAGCAAAAGAATCCAGAACAAAGTCCTGGTAGATTCCGGACTTCAGGAAGGTGATACCCTCGTCATCGGTGGTGTGATCAATGTCTTTGAAGGTGCCAACCTCACTCCAATCTTTTAACCACTCCGCCATGAATATCACATCCATATCCATCAACAGGCCTTCTTTGATCATTGTCCTGTTCAGTGTTTTCATCCTTTTGGGATATATAGGCTTCACCAATCTTTCTTACGAATTGATGCCGGACTTCAACCAGCCCGTGGTCGTCATCAAGACGGTCTATCCCGGTGCTGAACCTGAGGAGGTCGAAAATTCGGTTTCGAAAAAAATCGAAGATGCCCTTTCAAATCTGGAAGGAGTAGACTATTTGGTTACCAAATCTCTCCCCAATGCCTCTGTCGTCATCGCCAACATGAAATACGGCGTCAACTTGGACCAAACCATGATGGACGCACAGCGGTACATTGATAATATTTCGCAGGACCTTCCTAAGGAAGTGCTTTCCCCCGAAATGAGTAAGGTCTCCCCAAATGACCTTCCCATCATGTCCATCACCGCGACAAGCCAAATCAACGGTCCTGAGTTTTACCAAAAGATGATCGATGATTTTATCCCGCAGATACAGCAACTCAAAGGGGTCGCCGAAATCACCATTCTCGGCGGTGAACAGCGAGAAGTCCAAGTCAACGTGGACCAAAATAAACTCAGACAGTACAAAATCTCACTGCTTCAAGTAGTAGAAGCCATCAACAGATCCGGACTAGATGTCCCTGCGGGAAAAGTTCAGACTGTCACCGAACAAAGTGCTGTCAGACTTTTGGGCAAATTCAATTCGCTGGAGGATATTGGATCGGTACAAGTCGCCATGCCTGTCAAGGGCAGTCCGGTCTATGTCAGGGATGTCGCTGTAGTGAAAAACGGAATTAGAGAAATCAGCTCCATCAGTCGCTACAATGGCAAGGAAGGTGTTGGTCTGATGCTCAAAAAGCAGGGTGATGCCAATGCCGTCGAAGTCTCCCGTGCAGTAAGAGGCCGTTTGGCCTTGATAGAGGAAACAAATTCCAGTTCCGGGATAAAATTCACCATCGCTGACGACAGTACTGACAACACGATCGCTGCTGTGAATTCAGTGGTTTTTGACCTTATCCTCGCCGTTATTCTCGTGTCTCTGGTCATGCTGATGTTCCTTAGAAGCTTTAGAAACTCGCTGATAGTTTTGGTTGCCATTCCTACTTCTCTTGTCACAGCATTTGCTGTCATGTGGATATTGGGATATACCCTGAATCTGATGACGTTGCTGGCCATGTCCCTCATCATTGGTATCCTCGTGGATGATGCGACTGTGGTTTTGGAAAACATACAGCGCCATTTGGATCAGGGAAAAGACAAAAGGACTGCAGCCATGGACGGACGTCTTGAAATCGGCTTTTCAGCGCTTTCCATCACCTTGGTGGACGTGGTGGTGTTTTTGCCGATCCTATTCCTGCAGGTTTTTGTGGCGGATATGTTAAAGCAGTTTTCTGTGGTCGTGATTACCTCCACGATGACGAGTTTGCTGGTTGGATTTACGCTTACGCCTTGGATGGCTTCACGGATTGGCAAGTCAGAAGACCTTCAACCCACCAATTTCTTCAACAAATTCCTGATCTGGTTTGAGCATCAGTTGGATACTTTCATCTCTTGGTATGGCAGACAGTTGGATTGGGTATTGGACCATAAGCTTGTATTTATGGGCATCATTTTGGCGCTTTTTGCCATGACCGGACTTATCCTGAAGCAGGGGATCATCGGCAAGGAACTGATTGCCACCGGAGATCAGGGAAAGTTCAGTCTTTACCTGGAATTTGACAAATCCACCGGAATCAAGCAGAACAACCTCAAAAGCCAAGAAATAGAGAATTTCCTATTGGAGCAACCTGAAGTGGCCACCATCTTCAGCAACATCGGCGGCCCAACTACCGGAATCGGAAGCCTTGGCGTGGGTTCACCCAATAAATCCGAACTCACCATCCAGCTAAAACCCGCAAAGGAAAGAGGCAATATCCCAACAGAAACTTATATGAAAGAAGTCAGGGAGGAGTTGCAAAAAGAATTTCCCGGAGTAAGTTATTCCATGACCGCATTGGGACTGATCCCAAGATCCGCACCGATAGAAATAACCCTCAGCGGCCCGACTACCGAAAGTGTCATGGCTGCGGCAAATGACCTGAAGACCATTGTCGAAAACATTCCCGGATCGGACTTTGTGAAATTGTCAGTAGAAGAAGGAAGCCCTGAGTTCCAGGTCATCCCCGACCAATACCGACTGCAGCTATTTGGTCTGAACAATGCCTTTGTGGGTCAAAATCTCCGATATGCCCTGACCGGAAATGACGATGCCTCCCTGACCGAAGGGGGTACCGAATATCCTGTCCGTATCCAATTGGATAATTTTAACCGCCAAAATTACGAAGACATCAGACGGATTTTGATCACCAATCCTATGGGGTTCCCGATCGAACTCGCTCAGGTAGCCAACATATCCCAGAACAAATCACCTTCCTTACTTGAAAGAAAAGACCGTCAACCTGCAGTCACTTTGACAGCCAATGCCCTAGGAAGACCTTCCGGCACTGTGGCCGACGAAGTTGTCGCCAAACTCAAAACAAACCCGCTTCCTGCTGAGATCAGCATGGTATGGGGTAGTGATATCAAAAGGCAAAATGACAGTTTTGGAGCTTTGGGATCGGTTTTGCTGATTTCCTTTTTGCTGATCTACCTCATCATGGTAGCCTTATATGATAGTTTTATCTATCCCTTCGTCGTCCTTTTCTCTATTCCTGTAGCAGTCATCGGGGCGTTTTTAGCCCTCAACCTTTCCATGAATAACCTCAGTCTCTTTGCATTGCTTGGTCTGATCATGTTGATGGGGTTGGTAACCAAAAATGCCATCCTGATTGTGGATTTTACCAACCAACTCCGGGCAGAAGGAATGGAAGTAAGAAAAGCGCTGATCACTGCCGGTAAAGGAAGAATGCGTCCGATCCTGATGACTACCATATCGATGGTCGTCGGGATGCTGCCCATAGCCCTGGCGAGTGGAACGGCGAGTGAGTGGAAAAACGGATTGGCTTGGGTGATTATCGGTGGCTTGATGTCATCCCTGATATTGACGGTCTACCTCGTCCCTGTGGTTTATTATTTCTTTGAATCCATCAAAGTCCGAATCCAAAGAAAAAAAGAAAAAGTCCCGGCATTGTCTTGAAACATGAAATTTACGGCTTTCCTAAAGTTTGGCACAAACAAGGAAAGCCGTTTTTCCAGTCTTCCCCTATTTCATCGGTACGCATCTGACAATTGAAAAAAAATGTGAAAATGGGAGATGGCATATAGCCCTTTTCATAGGTGTAGTTTTAGGAGACATTGTTTGGCTTTACCTGTATGTTCCCCTATCCCTCAGGTATAGTCCCGCCCACCTTGTCCTATACTCCCCCTACCCATACTCCGCATCTCAGTTAGGGATACTCCGTGTCCTCGCTATAGATACTCCGCCTCTGGGTTACCCTTGAGCTACTTCCCATCTACCCCATTCCTTAGATTCCCATACCCACACTCCTTATTATTCCTACACTAATCCTACCTCAAACCTACTCCCTATTACACGCTCCTCTACCTTTCCCCTACCCATTGACCAATGCTTGACCAATCCATGTCCAATGCAAGTCCAATGATTATTCAATCGCCGAGCAGGTACTGAAGCATACGAGCAGGATCAAATCATCATTTTCCCTGCGACCTTCGGGAGCTTAATGGTAAAACCATTTGATCTCCCTAGAGACCCTTTGCATTCCCTTCGTTTCAATTGCGGTAAAAAGTAAAATATGACCCCACTTAAAGGCACCATTTCACCATAATAAAACCCTCCGGATTCCCGAACCTTAAACCAAATAAGTCTTCCAAACTCACAGGGTATTTCTATGATGTTAAAAATAAAAATATTTTTTTTATTTATAATTTCTTTGTTATTTTTGACTCACAATAGACGGAGAATAGCACCAAAATTCTTCTTGGTTCTCCCCCTCTGTTTCCTGTTGCCACAAATACAAACTGACATCTTAAAAATGCTCTTGAACAAACCTCTCATTCTTTTCAAGTATGAATCGACAAGGAATTGACCCTATATCTCCTGATGCATATTTCCCAAATAGGATAAAAGAAAAAGTTCTATTTATCACCGGTGCTGCCAAAGGAAGTATCGGGGGAGCCACTGCCATACGGGCCGCCAGAGAAGGTGCCAAGGTTTTTAGTGTGGATCTCAAAGAAAAAGAACTGAAGGAAACCTGTGATCAAATAAAGGCAGAAGGAGGAGATGCATTTGCATATTCGGCAGACGTCCGAGAGCCAAATCAGGTGGATTTGGCAGTAAAAAAATGTATTGAACACTACGGCAAAATAAATCTAGTCTTAAATGCTGCAGGTGTAATGGATGGAAATGATCCGTCAAAACCTCAGGATTTTGAAAACAACCTAAATCTTATCCCCTCGCCTATTCACAAAGCCACGGATGAATACTGGAAAAATGTAATGGATGCAAATATCAACGGACTTTTTTATTGTTTGAGAGCGCAGTTAAATCAAATGGTAAATCAAGGCGAGGGAGGAAGTATTGTCAATATCAGCTCCATAGCAGGGATAATCGGATTACCTGGTAACTGTGCTTATTCAGCCAGCAAACATGCCGTCACAGGATTAACCAGAAATGCCGCCATCGATTATGCCCCATACGGAATCCGGGTCAACTCTGTTAATATGGCCCAAACTGACACTCCAATGGTTTTTCGTGCAATGGAATTTGTGAAATGGGCAGTAAGCCAAGGCAAGGGAAGCGGAATGGCCGGATTAAAGTCTGCAAGCCTTCTTTCAGCAAATGATCCACAGCACAGGGGATCGACTCCTTGGGAGCAAGCCGCCACCATTTTATTTCTTCTTTCAGACGACGCGAGCAATATCACAGGATCATGCATAGCGACAGATGGGGGATGGACAACTTATTGATTCAATCCCCGGGATTTATCAAAACGTCAAAAAAAACTGTAAAAAATGAAAATCATCTCACAATTGACCCTTTGGACAATTAGGATTTTGGTCTTTTTCCTAATCATAATTTTGATTGTGAGCTTATTGGAGTTAGGAGGCATCATAGTAAAAGCGATTCTGGCTAGTGACGAAATCCTTATTTTCCGCGATAGCCCCTTGGTTAAAGAAGGACTTTTTCTTGCAAAGGTTCAGGGATTGATTTCTGCAGTTCTGCTTATCACCATACTCATTGAACTCATAGGTTCCTTGGTAGAATACATCAAAGAAGGGAACGCCAACTACATAAAAATCATAGTAGAAATTGCGCTGATTGCACTGCTCCGACACCTTTTAGGACTTGATGTAGAACACGTAGCGACAGGCACATTGATAGGAATTTCTGCTCTCCTACTAGTTCTCGGAGGGTTTTACTACCTCTTGAAAAAAATACCTGCTGAGGCACCGGCAGGTGATCTTACAAAAGAATAACTAACTATTCACGAATATTCAGCTAACTCTACTCAAAACCAATTATTTATGGAAATCAATAAACTATTTAGCCTAAAAGGTAAAGTCGCAATTGTCACAGGTGGCGGCAATGGAATCGGCAAAGCCTGTGCGCTCATGCTCTCTCAGGCAGGAGCTTCAATAGCAGTCAGTGACCTCAAATTAGCCGATGCCCAATCCGCCGCAGACGAAATAGTAGCCATGGGCGGGAAGGCCATTGCCGTGGAATGCAACGTGACGGAGGATGCACACCTGGTCACTTTGGTAGAGAGAACCAAAAAGGAATTGGGCGGTGTCCATATTCTGGTCAACAACGCCGGCGGCGGTGGTGGAGGCAGGGAAAGCCCATACAAAATTTCTGTTGATGACTTTGCCTGGAGGTTCAAACTCAATGTGTATTCCGCATGGAGACTCTCCCAACTTTGTGCCCCGCTCATGAAAGAGGCCGGATATGGATCTATCATCAACATTACCTCGATGGCAAGTATCAACATCAGCCCCAACATGAGTGCATATGCTTCTTCCAAAGCGGCGATGAACCACATGACAGCCAACCTCGCCATGGATTATGGAGTCGATGGCATTAGGGTCAATGCAGTCGGTCCGGGCGCCACCAAAACAGCAGCATTGGCCTCCGTCCTGACACCGGAAATAGAAGCCAAAATGTTGGCACATACGCCTATCAAACGCCTTGGAGAAGTCGAAGATATTGCCGGAGCAGTACTTTACTTCGCGGCCCCTGTTTCTGAATGGATCAGCGGTCAGGTACTTTTTGCCAATGGAGGGGGAATTCAAACTTTGGATTAATACATAACCATTTAAAATAAACCAACATGAAAGCCATCGAAAAACTCTTTTCCTTCGAAGGAAAAGTAATCATCATCACAGGTGCTGCAGGAGCTATCGGAAGCGCCGCCGGCCACCTTTTTGCTTCCTTGGGCGCCAATGTCGTCATCTCAGATCTCAATGGAGAAGGCGCCATCAAAGTAGCTGCCGAAATCGAAAAAGAATCCGGTAAAAAGACCTTGGGAATCAAAACAGATGCTACTAACGAGGCAGACCTTGAAAATCTGGTCAAAACAACCATAGACAAATTCGGAAAGATTTCAGGATTGATCAACAACGTCGGTTGGGGAGCCAATACGCCTATTTGGGAATCGAATTCTGAAAAGATGGTGAAGTCCTATTTGCTCAATACCGTAGGCTCCTATAACCTCACCAAGATGTGCATGCCATACCTTGAAAAAGAACCCAACGCCTCTGTGGTATTTTCCGGTTCGATGGTAGGTGTTTCTCCTTCACCTGAATTCATTGAATACAGCACCGCAAAAGCAGGATTGATGAATATGGTCCGCAGTATGGCGGCAGTTTCAGGACCAAAAGTAAGGTTCAATACAGTTTTGATCGGTTCGGTGGACAATGGGGACAGTACTTTGGCAGCAGGCTATACACCCGAAATGCTCAAAGCGCTCGCGGATATGTTTGTAATGAAGCGCCGTGGTGCTCCTATGGAGATCGCTTATGGGATGATGTTTTTGATGAGTGACGCTGCACAATGGATTACTGGAATTGACCTTAGGATCGATGGTGGCGGATCTTATAAAAGTAAAATGCCTACAAAAAAAGATTAACCTATTTACAAATGGTACGGGCGATACCCATCATCCGTGCCATTTTTTCCATTTCCTCATGAAAAACCTTTACATCACCTTAATCTTCACTTGGCTTTTGGTTTTGGCATATACCCCCACATATGGCCAGATAGACCAAATATTTGGGGTGGAAGTTGTGCCTAACAATGTTGAGGGAATTCCCATCAGATCCGTGGTCATCCTGTTGGAAAAAGACGGGAAAGAATACCTCGCAGATTCTTTGGAGATGCAGGCATTTTACGATGCCTTTAACATCAAGCCCGGAAGCATCTTCCGGCAATTCTCAGTGGATTTGGCCATATCTGTTTTTTTGAAACAAGAAGAAATCAAATCGGCAAGCTACAAAGTATACACTCCCGAAATCTCCGGCCCTGTCGTATTGGTGATCAGATCATCTTTTTGGAGTGAGGGAGAGAAAAAGGAAAAAGAATCCAAAAAGGATCTTCCTTTTCCTACCCTTATTGAGACCGAAAGGAGTAAATTGACCTTGATTCTCAATGGAGCAGCAGGTATTTACCATGATCAAAATGCGTTTTTTTCGAAAGGTGCTGAATTTACTCAAGGCAATACCGTAGCAAACAATCCTGCAGGTCGGGGACCGAGGTTTTGGGGGGAGACATTTTTAGAGCCTGGAATAGCAGGTATGACCCAACTAGGCAAAAGCAAAATATATCCCTATGGGGCAGTGACATTCTTGGTTTCAGGAAGAAATTCCAGCGACATCTATTCAGAAGGAACCGCCGGGAAAGGAACAGTTGAAAGACTTTATGGCGGAGTCCTTTTGCCTCAATTGGGCAAAAACAAACAACTCCATATTGACTTATCCGCTGGGAGGCAATTCTTTCAACTCAATGACGGCTTCTTATTTTCGAGATTTTCGGGGTCGGCAAATGCCGGCGAAAGGGGAAGTGTTTATCTTAATTCAAGGACAGCTTTTCAAATGACCGCTTGGGCAAAAGTCCATTGGAAAAAATTCAATTTCTCGGCATACTATGTTGAGCCTCAAGAATTATTCAAAGATAGACAGAGCGATACCCGGTACCTTGGCGGGGGCGTATCCTACAATGACAACAAGCATCTGGACCTGGCACTCCATTACATCACCATCAATTCTTCAAAGGCCACCTACGCCACTCCGGAGGGGAGGATCCCTTTAGAGGGATTGCAAACCATCAATCCAAAAGTATGGGTCAATAACATTGCAGGAACGGGGATTTTTATCAAATCAGAATACGCCTTCCAAAGGAACCGCAATGCTGATATGGTGGCAAACGGCTGGTATTTGGGAGGAGGTATAGTGAAACAGGCCTGGAAAAAAAGCCCATCCCTGTACTATAGGTTTGCTTTTATGCAGGGTGACGATCCTGAGACAACAAGATTTGAACGCTTTGATATCCTCCAGGGAGGCGGTTTGGGCAACTGGATCCAAGGGATCAACTTTAAGAAAATACTGGGGGACGGGAATCTCTTGACCCATAGAATCGAAATGAAAGCTTTCTTGGCCAAAAACATGGACCTGAGCTTTGACTATTTTATCCTGATGGCCGATTCCAAAAGCAACTTGGGTTCCCTCGCCCCTATTGCTACTCTTCAGGATAAAAATTTCGGACAGGAATTTACCACTACTTACCGCTACTTCTTCAAAAGAAACTACCTGTTTCTTGGCTTATTTTCATGGGCAAAACCCGGAAAAGCAATTTCATCCAGCTTTGAATCCAATGTATATGATTGGTTTACATTCCAAGCTTCCACTTTCATGTTTTTCTAAAATCAAAAAAACAACCTTTATGACAACTACATCAACCTCACTAGCCGAATTGAAAAAGTCAGCAATCATAGCTGGAGGTTTCAACGCCGTGATCAATGGAATCATCAACTGGTTTTCAGTCAAAGACCTGGATAAAGTATTGGTAAGTGACAACCTCATCTCCTCCACTGAACATACCCTGCTCTCGGGTGCCGTTCCTTTGGCAGTTTCCTTAGCATTTATCCTTAGCGGAGTAGCCTATTTGACCACAAAAATCCCAAACAAACCCTCCTATTTTCCAAAAATATTCTGGCTATCCATGAAACATACTTTCATGGCTTTTGGGATAGCTGTCACCTTTGGGGTGATGTGGCAGAGATTAATGGGATCTATTGAAATTTCACCTGTAATGGCTACTGTCTGTACCGGATTGATTGCAGGTATTGTGGCTGCTATTGTGAATTATGAAACAACAAGATCACTGAATCTTAAAGACTAAGAGTAAACTCTCTTAACTGACTATGAAAAGTTCATCATTCTTTTCGATGCTTATAGTTGCTTTGGCTCTGCTGATGGGAGAAATCTCCATGGCCCAAGTGGTAAGCTTTCCCGATTCGGTCGGTCAGCGAAAAGGGAGCTTTTTCCCCTTGATGAGAGGGTTTAAGCAAAAGGCAGTGGAAGCCGGTGCAGAATTTCCCAAACCTTACGGCATAGCGGGTAGCATGTATTTCCAGCAACAGAATATGGAAATAACCAAAATCCGCTTAGGTGATCTAGAACTCAGCGAGGAGGGTGGCATCATTGATTTTGACGATTCCAAAATCAAAAATACGGTGACCTCCTCCCAGATTCGGGCTGATGTTTGGGTTTTGCCTTTTGTAAATATCTATGGCATGATGGGTAGGGTGACAACTTTCAATAACATCGACCTATCCATCAATCTCAGCAATAACAACATCCCCAACTTATCAGAATCGATCAATCTTCTTAAGGAAAGGACCATTGCCAACATCAACGGGACTGTTGGTGGTGCCGGGATGGTAGTGGCCGGCGGGTATGGGAAAGTTTTTGCCAATGTAAACATCACTTGGGCCCAAACATGGCTGAGTGAGGTCAATAGCGTTCAGAAATCCTTTGTGGCTTTCCCCATGCTAGGGATGACCACCTCCTTCGCCAATCTTTTTGTTGGTGGTATTTACCAAAACACAGGAACAGTAAATAAAGGATCCTTCCAAGGAAGCGATGGAAACTCCATCAATTATGAACTTGAATACTCAGCCAAAAGGTGGAATTACACTGTAGGTTTTAACAAATCCATTGGAAATTGGTCAATGGTGATTATTCAGGGATTCGGTGCGCGAACCAACAGTGTTGTTGAGGTTGGTTATCGATTTGGAAATTAATGTAGCATGGAAAAGAAGAATCTTGTTAAAGGGGTAATTTCTGAAAAAAAGGATTTCAATATCTAGGTAAAAAAAAATGAAAACTCAACTTATACTCATCACATCGATATTGGTTTTTTTTGGTTTTGTATCAAAAAGCCTATCCCAATCAACCACATCAAATAGTGGCGGTATACCCATCAAAAAAGGCATGTGGTTTAGCAGCTTAAGTTTGTCTGCTTCTAGTAAACAGGCGGAAAACGAACGGCAGCTTTTTGCCACTTACCTCAATGAGTCAAGAAGCTCGTTTTTAATCAGGCTTGACCCAGGGTATGTGATCAAAGACAACTTGGGAATAGGCCTTGGTTTGCTCTATGGAAGTACCGAAGATATCAGCACCCAACAGGCTAGCGATGGCGTCATTTCAGATGTTAAACTTGCCGAAAGAAGGATGGCATTCCGACCCTATATCAAAAACTTCATCCCATTAGGCACGAGCAACAGGTTTTATATCATAATCCCCACCGAACTCCAAATCGGTTATGGAAGCCAGTTGAAAGAAGTCACTACCAACCAAGTCCTTACCAGAACCCATTCCAACACCATTTATTATGGATTGGAAATGAGACCCGGTATGTTGGTATTTGTCCACAAGAACTTCGGTTTTGAAGTCAATGTAGGTGCATTCGGAATAAGTAATTCAGTCTCGCGGGGCACAGCTACCAACTTGCCTGACTCCAAGGTGGTAAACAATGACCTAAGTTTGAAAATAAATCTATTGGAACTAGCACTCGGATTTTCTATTTACTTATGAAACAGTTAGAATCTTTTTACGGACTATTCATCGCCATCTTCATAATATTGGTATGCCATGCCTGTTTAGATGAGCATCGCTTTGGCAAATCATCCCTCAACCAGATCTTACACTTCTCTGTAGCAGGCCAGGTAGGAAACACACAAATTGTTTCTGACAGCCTTTTGATCAGGGTGACTGTAGGTTCCCAAGTCAATACAGCCAATCTTTTTGCAGACTCTATCAGGGTAAGTTCTTATGCCAGGGTCAATCCAGGAAAAGGTGATTTGGTCGATTTTACCAAACCAACATTTTACGAAGTGACAGCTGAGAATGGCAGCGTGGCCAAGTATCGGGTGATCGTTACGAAAGAAACGGCTACCCCCCAACTTGAAAACTCCGGTTTTAAAGATTGGTATACTCCTGCGGGGAAAAATTATCAGGAACCAGGTAAAGATGAAAACACCATTTGGGCTTCAGGCAATGCAGGCGTAGTTACTTTGGGCCAGGCCAATGTGGAAAAAACAGAAATCGCACCGGGTGACTTTGGAGCCAAGCTGATCACAAGGGACCTGGGACCGCTTGCCCAATTGGTAAAACAGGGAATTGCGGCGGGGTCCATGTTTACAGGGAAATTCCAACTGAATATTTCCAATCCGCTCAGTTCAGCCAAGTTTGGAACACCGTTTTCGGCAAGGCCAAAAAGCTTCAGCATCACTTACACGTATGTTCCGGGTTTGGTTTATAAAAATGGCCAAGGTCAGGTTTTGGATAAAAAAGACCAGGCTGATATCTATCTTCTGTTGGAAAACAGAAGCGGTGAAACCATCAAAAGGATCGGAACGGCTTGGTTTAGATCAGGAGACAAGGTGGAGAGTCCCAAGGAGATTACAATTCCAATTATCTACGGCAACTTACCACAAGGTTCTCCCGAATTTTGGTTTCCTACCAACGGCACCATTGGCAATGCAACAGATGAAATCACACACATCAGTTTTGTATTGGCATCAAGTGCCGCGGGAGCCAACTTCGAAGGAGGCGTCAACAGTACACTGATTGTCAATAATCTCAAGTTGAACTATTAAATTCAATGATATAGCAGAAAAGGCCATGTTAAAAAACAAAACTCAAGAAATTATCAAAACCTTCTGGGTAGGTATATCCTTTATTCTGCCATTCTTTTTTGTTGGTTTTATAATATGGAAAATTGCTGAGCTGATATTCAGCCCTTTGCTTCCGGTAATTGATAAATTAGGAACTTGGCTTGGCGTAACAGATTTTGCAGAAGTATTCGGTGTGATCATTTTGATTGTTTTTATTTTCTTGGTTGGGTTGGCACTTCGTCTCCGAATCCTCAAAAAGTATTTGACCGAATTCGAAAATAAGCTGCTCTTCTACATTCCGGGGTATAAATTTTATCAGGCCCTCGTGACCACCCCATCGGATGCGGAAGAAAAAATTTTAAAACCTTGTTTGCTGAAGGAAGATGGTTTGCTGAAAGTATGCTTTTTGGTAGAAAAAAATGCGGAATGGGCTACCTTAATGGTACCTGAAGCCCCCACTTTCACTACCGGTGAACTCATGGTAGTTCCTCTTTCCAAGATAACCCCTCTGACTGTCTCTAACTTTAAAATGACAGGCATCATACGGAATTATGGGGAAGGAATTTTGGACGTACTCAAAAAAAATGAACTCAAACTCTGAAATTTTCTAGGTTAAGCTAACCGCCGACATTTGCGCCATGCCTTTTTCAGTCAAGTATTTTTCAAAAACACGGAAAATCCCTTCCAAATAAATAGGTTTCATGGATTCAAAACTTTTTCCTGAATCATACAAAGAATATGACACCATCCATGTGGTAAACAGATTGACGTACTGAAACCGAAAAACTGCAAACTCTTTGGGTTCAAGAATTTTTTTTTCCAACAAACCTATGCTTACTAATGTATTTGCCAAGTTCTCTAATCTGGTTTGACGGTGGAGCCATGTTTTCAGCAACTGACCCATCATGACTGATTGGGATTGGTGCATTACTGAAAAAAACAAAATTACTGAACGATGTTTGTATTGAATATCCATCACCTCAGAAAAAAAAGCGGTCAATTTACTGAAATCCAATTCAGGACCAAATTGAAATCTGGAAGTCATTTCATTCAGTTCATTCTCATACTGTTCGGAAAGGCCAACAAACAGGTGTTCTTTGGTAGGAAAGTGGTTGGTGATTCCGCCTGAGGTGATTCCTATTTTCTTTGATATCGCACTTAAGGTTAAAAAAATACCTTCTTCATTAAAGATTTTTCTTGCCTCATCCAGTATAGATTCTTTTGTTTTTTTTCCTTTGGTAACCTTTCGTCCCATCTTAAGATTTTTCAATGTGGAAGCAAAAATATAACAAATTGCCAACCTTATCCTCAAATCCTTTCATTACAACTTTTTAGTTTTTTTGAGCGGAGTAATTAAGCAAATTCAATTCAGATTCTCGGGGCGGATTGTTCTAATTTAGGAATTTTCGGCTTTTCAGGCAAGTAATTTTCAAACAAATAATATCTCTTGGCTTTCATTTAAAAACTCAAAAATGCGGATTTAAAAATTAGGGAAAATAGGCATTTTTTAAACCCTGATAGCCAAAACCACATCCGCCTCCTAAAGACTCATTTTCCTTCATAGAATATTCCTGTTGGGTGATAAAAGTCATAAAATGGCGGATATGGTTTTTGTAAATTTAATAGTTGGGTTAAAGCAAATTTATTGAAAATATACCATGGTAAAAATCAAGAAAAACATCGCCATCAGTGATTCGGGATTTGTTTTTGATCCTGGTTCGGGAGACTCCTATTCACTGAATCCCAGCGGTTTGGAAATTGTCCAAATGATCAAATTGGGAAAAGACTTTAGCGCAATTTTGGAGGCTGTCACCGAGAAGTATGAGGTGGACAGCGACAGTTTTGAAAGGTACTACTATGACTTTATAGCCACCTTGGCCCAGCTTCACCTCACCGAACCAGATGGAAAAGATTAAACTCACCATCGCCCTCTCCGGACTCAACAACATCGACAGCCCGGGTCCCGGGATTCCCGTGGTCAGGGGCTTGAGGGATTCGAAGGAAATTGATGCGAGAATCATCGGCTTGGTATACGACAACCTCGAGCCAGGTCCCTACATGCACGACTTGGTGGACAAATCCTACAAAGTCCCTTATCCTTCTGATGGAGTAGAGCCATTTTTGGAAAGGATTCGCTACATCCATCAAGTAGAAAAAATCGATGTCCTGATCCCCAATTTTGATTCGGAGCTATTCACTTTTATGAAATCTGAAAAAATCCTGAGGGAAATGGGCATACGCACTTTTCTCCCAACCCTGCAGCAATTCGAAGAAAGACACAAATCCAACCTTCCGGAATACGGCAAAAAGTATGGCGTCAATGTTCCCTTCAGCGCGCCGATCACGAGTGTTGAGGACTTCAGGAAAATGCAGGACAAGTTTGAGTTTCCGGTCGTAGTCAAAGGAAAGTTCTATGATGCCTACATCGCCTATGACATGGATCAGGTAGCGTTGTATTTCAATAAAATTGCTGCCAAATGGGGTCTTCCCATCGTCATCCAGGAATTTGTCCGGGGTACGGAAGTCAACGTGATTGCTTTGGGGGATGGCAAGGGCAATACGATAGGTGCAGTTCCCATGCGCAAAACTTATATCACGGACAAAGGAAAAGCTTGGGGTGGGATCACTTTGGAAGACCCGACCATGATGGACCTCACCTACAAAATCATCTCCCAGACCAAATGGCGTGGGGGCATGGAACTCGAGCTTATCCGGACCACCAAGAACGAACTCTACATGATAGAAATCAACCCGAGACTTCCAGCTTGGGTCTACCTCGCCGTGGCAGCGGGCCAAAATCTACCTGAGGCCTTGGTCAAATTGGCCATGGACATTCAGGTCGCACCTTTTACCAAATACGATATCGGCAAAATGTTTATCCGCTACTCATTTGACCTGATTGTTGAATTAAATGAATTTGAAAAGTTGTCCACCAAAGGGGAACTCTGAATCAATAAGACTTAAAAACCCATGACAAAGCTAGCTTTTGAAAGACCGATTATACAGCGGATCAATGCCGGTTTGCCAAGCAAATACGGCATGTCGCACCGCTTGGAACCGCTCAGCCACATCGATGGCACACCGATCAAGGACCTGATCGGGGAATTTGGTTCTCCGCTATTTGTCCTCTCTGAATCCACGATCCGCAAAACCTACAAGGAAGCCCACCGTGCCTTCAGCAGCCGATACCCCAATGTGCAGTTTGCCTGGTCATACAAAACCAATTACCTCAATGCCGTCTGCAATGTCTTCCATCAGGAGGGCGCATGGGCGGAGGTGGTCTCCGGATTTGAATATGACAAAGCGATCGCCAACGGGGTTCCGGGTGAACTTATCCTCTTCAATGGCCCTGACAAAAGCACTGAAGACCTGCAAAAAGCCATCAGGAACAATTCCCTGATCCATATCGATCACTTTGATGAGCTGTATGAAATCATCCACCTCAGCAAGGAAATGACCGAGCGGCCCAAAGTCGCCATCCGTGTCAACATGGATACTGGCATCTATCCCAAATGGGACCGGTTTGGATTCAATTATGAAAACGGGGAAGCATGGGATGCACTCAACAGGATCATGGCCAATAAAAACCTTGACCTGATGGGACTGCATACCCACATCGGTACCTACATGATGAGCGTCGACGCTTATAGGATTGCCGCAGGCAAATTGGCGGACCTCGCCATCAAACTGGAGCGGAAGCATGGCCATGTCCTCAAATACATCGACATGGGCGGGGGTTTTGCTTCCAAAAACACGCTCCGTGGCGCCTACTATCCGGGTACGGATACAGCACCTTCTTTTGATGATTTTGCAGAGGCCATTACCTCAGTACTCATGAGCTCCGACATCAAGCCCGACCATCTTCCAATGCTGATCCTCGAAACGGGCAGGGCCATGATCGATGATGCCGGCTACCTTGTCGGCACGGTCATCGCCAACAAGAGACTGGCCGACGGAAGAAGGGCCACCATCCTGGATGCAGGGGTAAACCTGCTCTTTACCGCTTTTTGGTATGAGCATGACGTCAGGCCTGTACAACCGGTATCCGACCAAACTGAAGACACGACCCTGTACGGTCCACTCTGCATGAACATCGATGTCATCCGTGGCAATGTGATGTTTCCCCTCCTCAAAAAAGGTGACCAATATGTGATCAAAAGAGTGGGCGCTTACAACAATACCCAATGGATGCAATTCATCACCCTCCGGCCAAATGTGGTCATGCTCGACAGCAAAGGCAATCCCCATCTGATCCGAAAAAGAGAGGTGCTCGAGACCATCAATTCTCAGGAAGTGATGCCCGAGCACCTGAAGCAATTCAAACTCTAAAAGTTTCCTTAAAAAGCCAAATCAGCTTCCATGAAAAAGTTTGAATGGTTAGGTCAGTCCCTGTTCAACAGTTATGCGCAGGTATTTTTCTCCAACAACAAATGGTTTGGGATCATCCTGCTATTCATCACTTTCGTGGATTTATATGTTGGGTTCTTTGGGCTGACAGCGGTCTTGGCGGCTTTGTTGACTGCCTTTTTTATCGGACTGTATGAGCCAAACATCCGTCAGGGATATTATGGATTCAATGCCCTCCTTGTCGGGGTGGGACTTGGAATTTACTTTGAGCCCGGAGTCTTACTCTTTGTTCTAATATTGATAGCAGGGATTTTGACTGTCTTTATTGCTGTGACGATGGAAGGGGTTTTGGGCAAATATGGCCTCCCCTACCTGAGTATCCCTTTTATCCTTGTTTTTTGGATGGTCAGGCTCGCCACGCGGGAGTTTGGGGAATTGGGACTGAGTGAAAGAGGGGTTTATGTCCTCAATGACCTCTACCTCTTAGGAGGCAGATCTCTCGTCAACATGTACGAATGGTGGAACCAACTCCCCATGCCGCTTTCCCTCAAAGCCTATTTCCTTTCCCTTGGAGCCATATTTTTCCAGAGCAATGTCTTTGCAGGAGTTCTCGCTGCCTTGGGAACATTGATTTATTCCCGTATCGCCTTTACACTCTCTCTGTGGGGATTTTACCTCGCCTATGTCTTTTACCTGCTATTAGGAATTCCATTTTCCGAAGTTTCCTTCAGCTATATCGGATTCAATTACATCCTGACAGCCATTGCTCTAGGCGGCTATTTCATCATCCCGAGCCGCAGTTCTTACCTTGGTCTCATCGCCATCATCCCCGTGGTCACGATTTTGGGCATTGCCCTGCAGCAGGTTTTCAACCTGATTTACCTACCCATCCATTCTTTTCCATTCAACCTCGCAACCCTAACTTTCCTCTATGCGCTGAAGTTCCGGGTGGACAACAGGATCGGTCTCAGCACGATCTTTTGGCAGCAAAACTCTCCCGAAAAAAATCTTTACAGTTTTAGTAATTTTCATAAAAGGTTTGGGGAAGACAGCCCAGTGCCCATTTACCTTCCTTTCTTTGGCGAATGGACTGTCACCCAAGGACACAACGGCGCCTATACCCACAAAGACGCCTGGCGATATGCATGGGATTTTGAAATCAAGGATGAACAAAACAAGACTTTCAAGGACGAAGGGGATTTCCCTACAGATTATTACTGCTTTGACAAAAACATCCTCGCTCCTGCCGACGGGACGGTGGAAGCCGTGGTCAACGACATTCCCGACAATTCCATTGGGGCAAACAACCTAGAGAAAAACTGGGGAAACACCATCATCATCAAGCATGCTGACTTCCTTTACAGCAAACTGAGCCACCTCAAACAGGGTTCCATCCTACCCAAACCCGGAGACAAGGTCAAAAAAGGAGAAGTAATCGGGAAGTGCGGCAACTCCGGAAATTCACCTTATCCCCACCTCCACTTTCAGATCCAGGCGACGCCGTATATCGGCTCCAAAACGATCGACTACCGGATTACCGATGTGTGGATGAGGGTCAAGGGCGAAGAAAAGCTGATGTCCACCACCAATCCCAAAATAGATGCTGTGGTCAGTTCGCTTATGCCTGAAAATGACCTGAAGAAAGCTTTCTCCTTTGTGGTCGGCAACAGACTCCACTTTGAAACCCAAGACGGAAATCGGCATGAATGGGAAGTCAAAAGGGACTATAGCCTCAACAAATACCTCGAATGCCAACAAACAGGTTCCAAAGCCTACTTCAAACTCGATGAGGCGATGCTTCACTTCACACACTTTGAGGGAGATAGGAAATCCCTTCTCTACGCCTTCTATCTCTCTGCCTTTAAGGTGAGCTTCGGCTTTACTGATGGACTCAAGCTTAAAGATAGATTTCCTGTTCACATGGTTTTCAATATCAACACCATCTTCCTTCAGGATTTTATCGCCCCTTTTTACCAATACCTCAAAGGGGAATTTACCCTGACCTATCCTGAAAAAAACAAAGGATTTTCCTCAAAACCCCTTTCTCTCAAAGGCCATATCCTCAAAAAATCATGGGGAAAAACCTTGGCTGTTTCGGAGTTTGAATTTGTATTGGACGGCGGCGGACTCAGGACATTCAGATTTAAAAACAACAAAAACCAAATTCTGGCAACATGTATTTACGACAGTTAATGCCCGGAATCATTTTGCTTTTGGTCTGTACTTCTTTGGCACATGCCCAACAGCAAAAAAGCCTCTCCCAAGTGGATGCTGAGACCTATTCCCTTTTCCAAAAAAAGGAATGGCAAGGCCTCATCAAGGAAGGCAATGAAGCGCTTCAGGACGGCATCGACTATTACTACCTGCGGGTCAGGATGGGGATTGCCTATTATGAAACCGGCAATTACCATTTGGCTTCGACACATTTCGAAAAGGCAATCAAAATGAACAGAAGTGAAGAGTACCTTCAGGAATACCTTTTCTATGCCTACCTCTTAGCGGGAAGGTCCGCGGAAGCAAAAATCGTTGCAGCAGATTTTTCTCCTGCTATGAAGCAAAAGATAAAAATCGGCACTGTCAAATTCATCGAAAAGCTCGATCTCGCCTACAACTATACAGGCCTTTCCGACCAAAATGTGACAGATGGATTTACCGCTTCCCTTAGCCCCGATTTGGAAGGAAGTCAGTTTATCCCAAACCAGCACCACTATTTCTACGCAGGTCTTCAGCATGGATTCAGTCCAAGGCTGACACTGTATCACGGTATTTCGGCCCTTCAGGTAAGCCACCTGCTTTACAGCCAATCCGAAGGAGAAATCCTGCTTAACAGGGATTATCAATCCAGTCTGTTTCAATATTACGCAGCTGCCAATGTGCTTTTGGCAAAAGGACTCAGCCTGATGGGCGGACTTCATTACATCAATATCAACTACTCCCTTCCGGTCCAAAGTCAGGTGGGTCAAGATCCCAATGTGATTACCCAAGAAATAAACCAAACCGACACCGACATGGTGTACTTTGGCTCGCTTTACAAGAGATGGTCCTTTGTTACCCTAGGAGCATCCTATAATTACGGCACCCTAGCCAATGCACGGCAGGACCAAAAGGACCTCAAACTCATCCTCTATCCCAAGGGAAACCTGAATCTCTACACAGTTTCGGTTTTGTCCCACCAAAGACAGCAAACCGCCACGCAGCCGACGACCAACCGCTTCGTCTTTGAACAGCAAATCGGAACCAAGTTCAACGACAACCTGTGGCTGGAAGCATATGGCAGTTTTGGTGAAATGGAAAACTTCCTGCTCAATGACGGCATAGTCGTTTTCAACAGGCTGGACAAAATCACCCAAAGAATCGGTGCTAGAGCCATTATCCTCCCCAATCCCCGATGGAGCATTACCCTGGATTATACCCTCTTCACCAACCAAAGTGAATTCAAAACAGGAGGGTCCGAATCTGAACCCCTCAACTTACAGGAATACAACATTCAATCCCTAACCGGCATCTTATCATGGAGATTTTAGCAAAACAACCAAGACCCAAAACCAATTGGATCCTAAAAACAGAAATTCTTGTTTTGGCATTTCTGATCGCACTCCTCACTGCATTCAATGCGCAGGCACAGGACAAGGTCACCGAGGCATTTCGAGAGAGCTACTCCCTCGAAAAATCCCAAAACTTCAATGCTGCCATTGACAAATTGATGGCAGTCTATCAGGCGGATTCCTACGAACTCAACCTCAGGTTGGGTTGGCTGCACTACCAGGCTTCCAAGCTTGATCAAGCCACAGGATATTACAATAAGGCGGTTGCCCTGAAACCTTACGCCATCGAACCCAAGCTTGGCCTGGTTCTCCCGCTCTCCGTACAGGGCAAATGGGACGAAATCCTCGATATCTACCGCCAAATCCTACAGACTGATCCACAAAACAGTCTTGTCAATTACCGCGTGGGATTAATCTACTACAACCGTGCGGATTTTGCCAAGGCTGATCCCTTCCTTGAGAAAGTCGTCAACCTCTATCCCTTCGACTATGACGGACTGCTGCTCCTAGCTTGGAACAAACTCAGCTTGCAGAAATCCAGGGAAGCCAAGGTCCTGTTCCAAAAAGTACTGCTGAACAATCCCGGTGACGAATCCGCCTTGGAAGGACTGAAGCTGATCAAATAATATTTCTTACTCCGACATCCATTTTCCATGTAAATGATTCTGTCTATGATTACCAAAAAACAAATCATACTTTCCCTACTGCCTGCTTTGCTGTGGGTCGTCATTCTCTTCTATTTCAATCAGGAAAAAAAGAAAGAAATCCATATTCCTCTTCAAAATACCAAACAGAACCTAGATGGCATGGTCTTGATGGACCGGTATTGCTTTACCTGTCATCATCCCGAAATGACAGGAGGACCTGCCTCAAGAACAGGACCGCCGATGTTCAAAGTACGGGAACATTATTTCAGGGAAGGGATTTCGAGGGAGGATTTTGTCGATCCTATTATTGCCTATGTACAGCATCCCGATCAGGACAAATCCAAAATGCCCGGAGCCATCCGGAACTTTAGGTTGATGCCTCCCCTGTCCATTGACCAAAAGGACTTGGCCATCATCGTCAATTACATCTATGACCACGACCTTTCCTCCCAAGAATGGATTTCGGAATGGAGAGAGTTTAAAAAAACAGACTGATCAATGTTAAAATAAATCCGGAGTATCGGAAAAAAAATAGCTTACAAAATCAACCTTAGACCAATTCTGATTGGTCTCAAAGGAGAGCTCGGATCTTTTTCAAACACATTTTTTTCGCCAAAAAAAACAGGAAATCCCTGCAATGGGACAGGAGAATTATAGGTATTGATCATTAAAAATGAGGAAATTGAAAATCCAATACCACCAAACATAATCAACCTTGGCATGAACTTTTAAAAATCAGACATCAATCCACAATGAATTTGATCATTTCAAAGCGCTCTCCCACTTGAACCTCAAGGATATTGATTCCTTTAGGCAAATTGCTCACAAGTCCTGAAAGCACCTCGTTCATTTCCCCTTCACTCGAGACAAAGTATTCTTCAGTACCTCCAAAAGTATTGATGATCCTAAACCGTATAGATATCTCCTTGCCGGGCAAGATTTCCCCTAATCTCACCATAAGCTTAATCCCATTGTTGGGATTGGGATAGAGGTACCAACTCGAGAAGCTTTTGTGAAGACTTAAAGGAGTGACAGTCATGAGTTTTCCATAAGAATGCCTTCCATTTGCATCCACCTGTCTAATCCTGTAATAGAGCTTGTCTCCTGTCATGGGATAATCCTTATCCTCAAAGCTATAATCGGCTTGTTCATTGGACCAACCTGCTCCTTTGACAATTCCGATCTGAACAAAATCTTCGATCCCCTTTACAGACCTTTCTATCTCAAAATGGCTGTTCTCCCACTCTGCTGTAGTAACCCAATTTAACCTGACAGTGTTGCTTTCTTCTAGATACAACAATTCTTCTTCCAACAGTTTGATCGGTAACTTCCGGAAACACCAATCCCCTGTAAATTCATCCCAATCCTCCTCGGCCGAAATCAAAGTATATCCCGCTGTACAGCCTCCGACGGCAGTAGTAGGCAGCGCTACTTCTGTTCCACATTTAAAAATCTTTGCAGATCCTGACGTCTTCGTAAAACTCTGATTGTCAAACTGAGATCCTGCAAACATCCGCATCCATGAATCGCCCAATACTGTCATTGATTTGATTTGGGTTGTCCCGTAAATGTCAAACAGAGCAGATCCAGCTAATTCCAAAGACACAAGGTTCAAAGCTCCTCCTGGCTCCACGAGGAGATAGGAATCTCCCTTGATATTGATTCCGGAGCATACATTGGAACTTCCGCTTCCTTTGACTACAAGGGCATTCTTTGAAGCGATTGCTGTCGGCGTAGTCCCAGAGTTTCCGGCATCGAGATTAAGCTGCATGACTTCAAAAGTTCCCTCGACGATCACCTTATTGCTGTTTCCGTTGGTAAACGAAAGTGTACCGCCTATCCTTAAGGTAGCTTGTGGATCTACCTGAAAAAGTATCCCTTCATATTGGTTAGTTGATGGATTGAGGACATTGGTTACTTCTAAGGTTGTCCCGTCTCCCAGATTCAGATTGGCCTGCTTTTCATAGTAAATATTTCCGTCAATGTTGATTTGGGCCGCACCTGTACCTGAAGCATGGAGAAAAGTCAATACACCACGCTCCAATAGGTAAACATGCCTTGGGATATTGAGGCTGACCCCCTCCGCAAGGGTAATGTTATAGGCCGGACCCAAAAAAGCAAAATCAAATCCGGGGTCAAGGGTAAGGTGCTCATTGATGATCACATTTACAGTACAATTGTTTTTGATGGAATTGTATCCGGGCAAAGAGGCAGAGGAAACCAAAGGAGGATAGGTGCTACCGGAATTGAACGAACAGCCAACGATGTTCACTTTGTCCCAACAATTGCCATCAGTCCAGGAATTGGAACATCCTGTCTTGGTAGGATTGTAGGTGTAAGTCTGTCCAAGCAAAGGACTAGAAACGAACAACAGTAATAGCGTAATATAGGAGATAGATAAGCCTTTCATTGGAATCGGGTGATTAACGCAATAAGAAGGTACTTACAAAATACTTTTTTCAGATTTACAAATACAAAATGATGTATCTATTGAACTTTACTTATATTTCATGATACAATATCAATAAAATATCAATAGACAGCAAGATATTTCTGATTTAAGAAATAATGGAAGTAGACAATTACTGAAGAAAAAACTCAATAAAAGGGGGCTTGAAATTAGAAGAAGGAATCCAAAAAGCTTAAAGAAATTGACCAATTCGGTTGACTAAAAGACCCTGTCCCACAAAGATTCAAACCTTAAACTCCCGCAAAGACACAAAGCCACAAAGAAAAACCTAAAACCCTGGAAGAAAAACCATCGCGTCCCTTGCGAAACCTTCGGGTCCATCGCGGTTAAAAAAAATTTACCTCACACCAAGCCGCAAAATAAAAATCTGAATCTTCCATATTTGTGTAACCCCCCTCGTAAATCGTAATTCGTAAATCAAAATTCAAACATCCCAACCAATAAACCATTAACCAAATAACCCCTAACCAATTAACCATTAACCAAATAATCAATCCGGCCTAAACTTCATCTGAATTACTCTCAAAAAATTCCTCAGAATCTGATCCTTGAGCAGGCGGTATTGGTCTTGCGTAGGTTTGCGGAAAAAAGCACTCAGTTCATGCTTACTGATATTGACATTTACCTTGGCTAATATCTCGAGGATCTCTTCATCTTTCATATTCAAGGCAATCTTGAGCTTTTGGAAGATCATGTTATTAGTCAGGGTCTTCTCTGCCACCGGCTCCACGCCTTCCCGCTTGCCACGGCGGTCGATGATCAGGCCATTTAGAAAATACGCCAAGTCCTTGTCAAATATGCCTTTGTAGTCGGGGTCTTCCTCTCGCTTCAGCCAATTACTCACCTCAGCCCTTGTGACGATCTTGCCGCCCAAGCCAAAAAGCGCAATCATCTTGTCATCTCCAAAATCAAAAGTATAACGCAGGCTACGGAGGATATCGTTGTTGGTCATTTTCTTTAATTATTAATTCAAAATTAAGAATTCAGAATTCATATACGGGTAAAGATGATGGATTGGAGGAAGTTTTCCAATCCATTTTAAAACATTAACCTGCCAAATTCACTTCTTACAATATGTGGCAACTTGTCTTTTTCTTGGTATTTTACTTTTATTCGAATCCCTTTATGAAAAAAGATACTTTATTATTTGATTTTGGGGTAGGAAAGGATTTCGGAAATTGGTCCATCGTCAACGATGGTGTCATGGGTGGACTTTCCCAATCCAAAGCGAGTCTGGAAACAGACGCACTACTTTTTACAGGAAATGTTTCCCTTGAAAACAATGGCGGATTCGTTTCCCTTCGCAGTCCATTGGGTAGCTACGACCTTTCGTCTTACGGGTATTGTGAAATCCGTTTCAAATCAGATACCCAAAGGAAGTTTGAGGTGTTGATTGAAAAAGACACTCCATTTTACCTTCCAAAATTCAGGGTAAAGTTTGGTGCCAAAGGTAAGGATTGGGAAACCGTCACCATCCCGCTTCGGGATTTTGAAATCAGCAGAATGGGTACCACCATCCAAAAGGGCATAGAACCCGAGGTCTTAAAAGAAATTCAGCGGATTGGGTTTATTTTGGCTGACAAGCAGGAAGGTACTTTCTATTTGTGGATCGATTACCTTAAGTTCTATTGATTTTCTGATCATTTCAGGAGGGGTTTACCCTTCTTCGCCTTAAGCTCCGGTGTGCGTAAATCTGCGATATCTGCGGGAGAAAATGAATCCTTTTTTCTCTGTGCCCTCTGTGTGGTCTGTGTTAAAATTAAAGACCCTTTGCGACCATTGCGAAACCTCCGCGTCCATTGCGGTAATTAAACATTCATTTGGAAAAACACCCCATTTGGGACATATTTACCCTTTCATACTACTTCCATTACTAACCATCACAACATTAAAATGACCAATTCCTATTTCAAAAAATACGCAGCCCTCCTAGGCTGTGTATTACTGACTGGATTTTTTGGCAATACTGCCCTTTTTGCCCAGCAGACCATCATGCTGAAAGACCTCTCCGCTTTCAAACCCAACAACGGTACATGGCAGATGGCAGGCGATGTCTCGGGCGACCCGAACCAAGATAACTTCCTTAAAGTCTCCAAAGGTGAGGCCATCATCGTCAACCTCCCCACCAAAAAGAACAACGGACAAGATCTCATCTCCATCGAGGAATTCGGAGACATCGACCTCGAGCTTGAGGTCATGGTGGCTACCCATTCCAACTCCGGCGTATACCTCATGGGCCAATACGAAATTCAGGTCCTTGACAGTTGGACCAAATTGACAGCCAAACCAGGAGACATGGGCGGCGTCTACGAGCGTTGGGATGACAGCAAGCCCGAGGGACAAAAAGGCTATGAAGGCTATGCCCCAAGGCAGAATGTAGCCCGAGCACCGGGAATCTGGCAGCAGCTTCGAGTTTCCTTCCAAGCCCCTAGATTCAATGCTCAGGGAGAGAAAACCCAAAATGCGAAGTTTCTCTACATCCAACTCAATGGCGTGACCATTCACGAAAACCTAGAACTCTTCGGTCCTACCCGCGGTTCACTGATGCCCAACGACATTGCCAAAGGTCCGCTGCGGATCCAAGGCGACCATGGTGCGGTGGCTTTCCGCAATATCGAAATCACGAGATTTGATACACCGGTGCCTACCCTTTCTGACCTGAAGTATGAGACTTACAAAGGATTCTTTAACCAAGAACCTGATTTTTCAAAAATTGATGTGGCATCAGTAGGTATCATCAAAGACATCAAAGACCCAATCCAAACCCCGACAGGGCAGAACCTGACCCGGTATATGGGAAATTTAAACGTTCCCGAAACAGGTGAATATACATTCCATTTTCTTGTTTCTTCAGGTACCGGTCAGCTTACCATCGACGGCAAAAAAGTCACAGGGATGGGCGAAGAATACCAAAGGGCAAATGTCTCCCTGACCAAAGGAACAGTTCCTGTTCAGATACTTGTCTCCAAGACCAAAGACTGGTCCGACACGGGACTTGACCTTTATGTATCAGGACCGGGTCTGCGCGAAATGCCTTTGTCCACAAGTGCCACAAGACAGCAATGGATGGTAGACCCGATCCTCGTCGACCAACAGGATGTGCCAATGCTGAGGAGCTTTATGGATCTGCCTGACGGCAAAAGAATCACGCATGCTTTGTCTGTTTCCAGTCCGCAGCAGGTACATTACTCTTATGACCTGAGCAAAGGCAATCTATTTCAGGTATGGAGAGGTGGTTTCCTAGATGCCACGCCTATGTGGAATGATCGTGGAAACGGCGCATCCGTTCCACTCGGAGTAGTCGTATTCATCGGCAATCCTGAAAAGAACCTTCAGGGAATAGAATTCCAGTCTAACAATCAAAACTTTGATACGCAAGGTTACCAAACTAAAAACGGGGGTGTGGAGTTTCTTTATGACATGCAGGGGATTGCCTTCAAGGACTTTATCATCAGCAGGGCTGACGGCAAGGGATTGGACAGGACACTTTCCGCCAGCGGAGGCACGGCCAACAAGCAATATGCGATCGCAGAAGGTGCAGACATCAAGCTGATCAAAGACGGATTGTATTGGGTAACGGACAAAGGCTTCTACATCCAGGTAGACCCCAAGTCAGCCAACAAACCAGTAATCCAAAGCAGCGGTGACAAGCAGCAGCTTTTGGTTTCTCTAAATTCCCAAATCCAATATGCCATCTTATTTTAACTTATTGACATTTAGAATATGAAGACCTTTCATTCAACATATATTACTGTCTTGGCACTCGGAATTTTGGGATTGTTTTCCCGTCCGGCCATGGCACAGGAGTCTCCATTAGAGGAGGATTATTACAAAATCATGAAGGTAAGTAGTCCGGAAGGAACGCTCCTTGAGGTAGGCGGATTGGCTTTGATGCCAAATGGTAACCTTGGCGTGGCGACTAGGCGGGGGGATATTTTCATCGTAGAAAATCCCACAAGCCCAAGACCTTTCTTCCGAAAATTTGCTTCAGGACTCCACGAAATCCTCGGATTGACCTATCAGGACGGTTCATGGATCTGTGCCCAAAGGGGTGAACTCACCAAAGTCACCGACACAGACAAGGACGGCTACGCAGACAAATACGAGACGATCTATGCTTGGGACATCTCCGGGCATTACCATGAATATAGTTTTGGACCCAAAGTCAGCACCGATGGAAATTACTTTGTTTCCGGCAATGTGGCCTTTGGCAATGAAGAATGGTGGAGAGGTGAAAGCCGCGTGCCGTACAGAGGTTGGGTGATGAAAATCTCCCCTGATGGCAAAATGGAGCCTTGGGCTACAGGCATGCGCTCTCCCGCAGGACTAGGCATCATAGACGGAGAATTATTTTACACTGACAACCAGGGTGATTACATGGCTTCAGGTGGTTTGTGGCATCTGGAAAAAGGAGATTTTACCGGACACCCTGCAGGCTTGGCCTGGACAGGATTGGCAGGACCTCCCTTTAAGCTGACTGCCGAGCAATTTGACGCAGTAGTAGATCCAAGGAAAATCAAAAACACTTACGGCCGCTATATCAAGCCCGAAAATGTGGTCGATGAGGAATTCATCACACTTTTTGAGGCCAAAGAAAAAATCCCATCCATCAAGCTTCCGGCAGTTTGGTTGCCACATGGCATCCACGGCATCTCCAACTCAGAGCCTCTGCAGATCCCAAAAGGACATTTGGGGCCATTCGAAGGT
Organism: Aquiflexum gelatinilyticum; assembly: GCF_024741135.1. Lineage (GTDB taxonomy): Bacteria > Bacteroidota > Bacteroidia > Cytophagales > Cyclobacteriaceae > Cognataquiflexum > Cognataquiflexum gelatinilyticum. The sequence continues at coordinate 548,091 of NZ_JANSUY010000001.1, read as the reverse complement.
CAGGTCCTCGTAGGAGATCAGGGTCAGAGCAAGATCATGCGTGTCATGTTGGAGAAAGTCAACGGACAATACCAAGGTGCATCCATTGACTTCCGTGCAGGCTTCCAATCCGGTGTGATGCGGATTGCGTTCGGAGCGGACAAGTCGCTTTTTGTAGGCGAAACCAACAGAGGCTGGGGTTCCGCAGGCGAAGCCAATGAAGGCTTGCAGCGTATGGTATGGAACAATGAAATCCCTTTCGAAATGAGAACCGTCAAGGCCATGCCTGATGGTTTTGAGATAGAATTTACCAAGCCTGTCAATATCAATTCAGCAGAGGACTTGGCTTCCTATGCCGTTCAGAGCTTTACCTACAAATACCATCCGGTCTATGGAAGTCCTCCTGTCAATATTCAGGATAATGTCATCTCGGGAGTAAAGGTATCGGCTGATCGCATGAAAGTAAGGATTGTAGTCGATGGCTTAAGAAGGTATCACATCCACAAAATATCCTTGGATGGCGTCCGGGAGAGTATCGAATCCCATTCGCTGGTTCATGGTACGGCATATTACACACTGAACAATATTCCCGAAGGGGCAAAGTTGGCAGTGGATGAACTCAGTAAGTACAACTCCGTAGCCGAGAAAGCAAAACAGGAAGCTGAAGCAGCGAAGAAAGCCGCCGCTTCTCCAAAGAAAGCACCTGTTGCAATTGCCGCCAAACCGGTAGCAGCGGCCAATGAAGTTCCTTCACTTGAGGTTATCAATGCCTTGCTTGCTAAAAATACCTGTACCGCCTGCCACAATGCCACCAAGCGACAAGTTGGTCCAGCTTATGCAGAAATAGCCAAAAGGAAATATTCCAATGAGAAAATCGTGGAACTGATCTACAACCCAAAACCAGAGAATTGGCCGGATTATGCCACGCCGATGGCAGCGATGCCTCAGGTTCCAAGAGAGGAAGCTTTGAAGATTGCGGCTTGGATCAATTCGTTAGCAAAGTGATTTAATTGTTCTAGTGGTTGTATTTGTTGTCATGGTTCTCTGTTTCGCGTTGTCAGGTTGTCGGGTTTTCGAGTCCGTCACCCTGAAACACGAAGGGTGGTCCCTGAGCGAAGTCGAAGGGTCTCTAGGGGATTGGTTCTAATTGTTCTAGTGGTTGTAATAGTTGTATGCTTCGTCTTATCAGGTTTTCAGTTTTCTGATAATCTGCTTCGCATTGACGATTGAATCTCGACTGATCACTGCCTGCTGAGACTGGCGACTTCCTAGAAACTTGATACTTTTCATTCTCGCTTCTCGGTTCTCGCCTCTCGTCTCTCGTCTCTCACTTCTTGAAACTTGGTTCTTTATACTTGATATAATTCTCCTTTTTATTCTAATCAAATCTTGGCAAATTTGAATCTGACAGAAAAAGACTCCTCTTTTGGAAAAGCTAATTGACCAACATAACAGGATCCACAATTACCTCCGGATATCGCTGACCGATAGCTGTAACTTCCGTTGCGCCTATTGCATGCCCAATGAGGAAATCGAGTGCCTGCCCAATTCCAAACTCATGTCCACCTTAGAGATTGAACAGATCGCCAAGACTTTTGTGGACCTCGGAGTTAAGAAAATCAGGTTGACAGGTGGCGAACCTTTGGTCAGAAAAGAGTTTCCTGATATTGTACAGCGGCTTTCCAAGTTACCGGTAGAACTCACCATGACCACCAACGGTGTTTTGGTGCACAAGCATTTGCAGCTTTTTAAGGATGCCGGAATCCGTTCCCTCAATGTCAGTCTTGACACCCTGAATCCCGAAACATTCTTCAAACTAACCAAAAGAAACCAATTCCAACAGGTTTGGGATAACATCCTTCTGTTACTTGAGCATGGTTTCCGAGTCAAGGTCAACGCCGTAGCTCTCAATGGAATCATTGAAGATGAACTCTTGGACTTTGTAAGGATCACTGAAAAACTTCCACTTCACGTCCGTTTCATCGAGTTTATGCCTTTTTCGGGCAACCATTGGAAAAGTGAAAAAGTCATCACCGCCAAGCAGATGCTCGAGGTGGTGCAGGCCGAAATGGAGGTCGTCAAACTGCAGGATCAGGTCCATGATACAGCCAAAAAATATAAAGTGGTAGGTTATGAGGGGACTTTTGCCTTTATCACCACGATGAGTGAACACTTCTGCGGCGACTGTAACAGGATGCGGATTACGGCAGACGGCAAGATGAAGAATTGCCTTTTTGGCAAAGAGGAAATGGACCTATTGGGGACGCTTCGCAAAGGTGAGGACATCTTGCCCCTGATCAGGCTTTCCATTTTCCGCAAACATGCCATGCTCGGAGGACAGTTTTCACCTGATTACCTCAAAGCCGAAGCAGACAAAATCGAAAACCGCAGCATGATCAAAATCGGCGGTTAGCCTTTATCTATGATTTCAGTAAGCGAAGCAAAAAAAATCCTCAACGACCACCTGATTCTCGGCAAAAGAATTTTTGTTGACCTTGGCGCTGCCAACGGTTTGGTATTGGCGGAGGATATTTTCTCCCCTATAGATATTCCTTCTTTTGACAATTCAGCCATGGATGGCTATGCCATTTTTTGGCAGGAAGGCAATCCTTTAAGACAGCTCCGTCCGATCTCCAAAAGCAAAGCCGGAGATATGGAGGTGTTGACTTTGGATCAAAATGAGGCCATCCGCATTTTTACCGGCGCTCCTGTCCCTGCCGGCGCGGACACGGTTATTCCTCAAGAGTGGGTAAAGATAGAAAACGGACAATTGGTATTTGATCCTGAGAAATTCAGAAAAGGAGCCAACTTCCGGGCAAAAGGAGCCCAAAACAAATCCGGAGACCTCATTGCAAAAAAAGGCAGCCCAATTACACCTGGAATGGTAGGCTTATTGGCGTCGGTCGGAATGGAAAAAATCCACGTTTACAGCCCTCCTGCTGTTGGGATAATCCTTACAGGCGATGAATTGGAGGAAATCGGAAAACCTTTGGAGTTTGGGAAAATCTACAACGCCAATGGACCCATCCTCGAATCTTACCTCCATCAGCTTGGAATCCATGCTATCCAAATCGGCAAAGCCATCGATGACCCTGAAAAACTGCAGGAAAAAATCAATGACTATTTAGGAAAATATGACATCCTGATCCTTTCGGGAGGCATTTCTGTGGGTGAATATGATTATGTCAAAGAGGGATTGCGGAAGGCTGGAGTCAAAGAACTTTTCTATAAAGTGAGGCAAAAGCCTGGAAAACCGCTTTTTGTCGGGCAACGTGAAAACCAATGGGTTTTTGCCTTGCCGGGAAATCCAGCTTCTACCCTAACCTGTTTTCAGCAATATGTAAAACCTTGTCTCGAAGCGTGGATAGGAAAATCAGAGGTATGGAAACCAAGTGGCTATTTCCCTTTGGCAGAAGATTTTGATAAAAATGCCAACCTCACTTTTTTCCTCAAAGCAAAACTCGAGGATGGAAAAGTAATCGTCCTGCCCGGTCAGGAATCCTTTAACCTTATTTCTTATGGATCTGCTAACTGCATTGCCGAAGTCGGAGAAGAAGTGCAGTTTTTAGAGAAAGGTTCCAAAGTCAATATCTATGAATGGTAAAATATGGCAGATGGATTGAATGAATTTATACTCTACCTCATACTTCCCATCGTGGCTTTTTTGTATGCCTCCGTGGGTCATGGCGGTGCTAGCAGCTACTTGATGGTCTTGGCCTTGTTGAACTTTGCCCCTGAGCAAATCCGTCCCACAGCTTTGATCATGAATATGTTTGTCTCGCTGATGGCATTTCTTTCCTTTCGGAAGGCAAGCACTTTCCCGACTTCCCTGTTTATCTCATTGGTCATTTTCTCGATACCTGCTGCATATTTTGGTGGAAGTATATTGGTGGATACCGTTTTGTACAAAAGGATTTTGGGGGTATTGTTGTTTTTCCCCATCCTGAGATTTTTGAATGTATTCCCTATTTCAGACCGTCCTTCCATGGAAAGACAGTGGTGGATGGGACCAGTCTTGGGTTTGGTAATTGGCTTCTTTTCCGGTTTGATCGGCATAGGAGGCGGAATCATCCTTTCTCCGATTTTGCTGATGTTGGGTTGGACCAATATGAAAGAAACCGCCGCCGTTTCAGCGCTGTTTATCTTCTTCAATTCCGTTTCCGGGTTCCTTGGAGCAGATGGTTTTCAGGTGGAGATTGATCGGCAACTTTGGATTGTAATGCCGCTAACAATTGCCGGCGGTGCTTTGGGGGCTTATCTTGGCGCAAAGAAATTCCATCCCATCATGATCAAATACCTCCTTACCGTGGTTTTGTTTATTGCAGCAGTAAAGTTGATCTGGCCAGACTGAAAATCTAATTATTCCAAATCTAATATGTAAATTAGAACCTATGACAATTACAAAAATCCGTGTGGTTGCATTCGGAATGATTGCCGAAAAAATCAAAACCAACCTATTGGAATTGGAATACATGCAGGACACAGAGGTTTTATTAGGCTATCTCTACCAACAATACCCCGACCTTCAGCATACCAAGTTTAGCATTGCAATCAACAAAAAAATGGCAGTCGGAAAGACAGCCATTCCTGTAGGTGCTGAAGTGGCGTTGCTACCTCCTTTTTCAGGAGGTTAATAAAAAGATGATATGGACCGCTTTGAAAGACAATACATATTGCCCGGATTTGGAAAAGAAGCGCAGCACAAGCTGGAGCAGGCGAAGGTATTGGTCATCGGTGCAGGCGGTTTGGGTTGCCCGGTATTACTATACCTCGCTGCCGCAGGTGTCGGAACCATAGGCATTGTGGACGGAGATGTGGTATCATTATCCAACCTAAACAGACAAGTACTCTTTGGAGAGGGAGATTTGGGACTATACAAAGCTGAAACTGCCGCCCATTTTCTCAAAGCAAAATACCACGATATCAAGATCAACTGCATCCCGGAATTCATCACCACGCAAAACATCAAGGCGATATTTTCCAAATACGACCTGATCATTGACGGTTCGGACAATTTTCCCACAAGATACCTCGTCAATGATGCCTGCGTCCTTATGGGAAAACCCCTGGTGTTTGGGGCAGTTTACCAAAACGAGGGGCAGGTTGCAATCTTGAATGGAAACGGCCAAAACAGCATCAATTACCGTGATATTTTCCCCGATCCTCCTACTGCCTACGAAATTCCCAACTGCAATGAAACCGGAGTCTTGGGGGTTTTGCCTGGAATAATTGGGACCTTACAGGCAGCAGAAACTATAAAATATCTGACAGGATACGGGGAAACCTTGGTGGACAAGATGCTGTTTTACAATCTGCTCAGCCATCAAGCCTATACAATGGAACTGAGCAAAAATCAGGATTCAAAGAAAGGGATTCCTTCCTCGATGGAAGCTTTGGAGGCAACAGATTATGCCGTAGTTTGTGGAGATGGTGACTCTATTGATTGGGAAGAAGCTTTTGCCTTATTGAATAAATTCCCCGGAGGAACACTCGTTGATGTCAGGGAAGCGGATGAATTCCCAAAACTGAAAGGATTTAAATATCAATCTGTGCCCTTGGACCTGATAGATGAAAAGCACCAAGAATGGCTCAATTCGGAATTGATCTTGTTGTTTTGCCAAAGCGGAGTCCGAAGTTTGAAGGCAGTAAAAATGTTGGAAAAGCATTTTCCAGGAAAAAAGATACATTCAATATCAGGAGGCATTGAAGCCCCTGATTCACCGATTTATAAATAAGTACATGGAAACCAAAAGAAGCCCAAAAAACATCTTTGTTCAGGGACCTATTTCCCCAGAATCCATCGCCAAGTCCATCGCCAACCACAGTTCCAAAACAGATATCGGCGGACACAGCATCTTTCTCGGACAAGTAAGGGCAGATGAAAAAGAAGGCGGAAAAGTCACTGCGATTGAGTATACAGCATATGAAGAAATGGCGTTGGAAAAGGCCTTTGAGATCAGGGAAGCTATATTTGCCAAATACCCTTTGAGCTGCATGCATATCTACCACAGTCTCGGAGAGGTAAAAGCCGGTGAAATCTGCCTCTTTGTATTCACTTCATCCAAGCACCGCAAAGCTGCCATAGATGCCTGCGAAGAATTGGTGGAAAGGATCAAAAAAGAAGTTCCTGTCTGGGGAAAAGAACTGATAGACAACGACGGCTCGGTCTGGAAGGAGAATGTTTGAAGGGTTTTAGTTGTTGTAGTTGTTGTAGTTGTGATAATGGTTGTAATAGTTGTCGGGTTGTATGCTTCGCGTTGTCCGGTTGTCGAAATTGGTTATTTGGTTATTTTATTAACTGATTTCCAAACCATTACCTGAAACCAGTCGAATTGTAATTGTTGAAGGCTTGGGTCCTTCGCGTTGTAATTTTTGATGCTTAGGCTTCATACCTCACTCCAAAATCTCGGCTCTCGCTTCCCGCTTCTTAAAACCTAACCACTGCCAACTGCCACTGCCAACTATGACTCCAGAATCTCGCTTCTCGGCTCTCGTTTCTCGCTTCTGTTTACTTGATACTAAAATCTTGATACTCTAAAAAATGGTCGACATTACCCACAAATCTCCCTCTCTCCGCAAAGCCATTGCACAGGCAATTGTCTCAGTGAGTTCACAGGAAACCATCGATGCCATCGTTCAGCGGAAGGTACCAAAAGGTGATGTCTTTGAAATGGCGAAGACAGCGGGACTTTTTGCTGCCAAACGCACTTCGGATATGATCCCGGATTGTCATCCCCTGCCGATAGAATTCACTGCCATAAGCTATCAAATTGAAGGATTGGATGTCCACATCCATGCGGAGATCCATACCATCTACAAAACCGGGGTGGAAGTCGAAGCCATGCATGCTGCCTCTGTCGTGGCCCTGACGATGTACGACATGCTCAAACCTATTGACAAGGGCATCAGCATCAATCAAATCAAATTGCTGGAAAAGAAAGGCGGCAAGACGGATTTTGCCAAAAAAGAAAATCAAGGACTCAAAGCTGCCGTGGTGGTCTGTTCGGATACAATATCCAAGGGAACCAAAGAGGACATGGCAGGAAAGACCATTATCGAAAAGTTGGAAAAACAAGGTGTCATCATTGGAGACTATATGGTGATTCCTGACGAGACAGCTATCATTCAGGAAAAATTAAAGCAGTATTCTGCCGAGGGTATGAATTTGGTGATTTTTACCGGAGGCACAGGTTTGTCGCCAAGAGATGTGACACCTGAAGCCATCAAGCCGCTTTTGGAAAAAGAAGTACCGGGCATCGAGGAGGCAATCCGTGCCTATGGACAACAGCGGACTCCCTATTCCATGTTGTCTAGAAGTGTGGCGGGATTGATTGGAGACACTTTGGTGTTGGCATTACCCGGTTCGACAAAAGGAGCTGCCGAGTCCATGGATGCAATTTTCCCTGCTGTTCTTCATATTTTCAAGGTCATGGAAGGGGCAAGACATGACGGATAAAAAATCTAAATAAAAAAAGAGGGGAATTATTTTCCCCATTTTTTTATTCGAAAAGGTCTGATTGTATACTTTATTGGGTAATTACCACTTTTTCTAAAGGATTTGTTTTTTCTTGCTGAAATTCAATTTCAATTTTAGCGTCAATGTTTAAGCTATGTCCGTTTTCTTCTGCTTCCTCCATGATTTCAAGCATTTTTTGCATGCTTTCTTTAAGTTCAAGGATCCTAGCTTGGGAGCGAGCGTCTTTTTCACCGTATTTCAATTCAGAATTGAAGCTTTTGATCTGATGAAATCTGATCTTAAAATCGAGCAGGTTTCTCAAAATATCTTTTGCCTCTTCGGTTTCAAATTCCCCTTTGATCAAAGTAATGTTCTTATTCCTGCTCATTTTTGTAACGTTTAAGGTCTGATTCTTTTGACATTACAAAATTGCGAAGAACAATTCATTAGTAAATATTTATATTTATAATCTTATATATAAAATTTATTTATGAAAAAATCATTTAAACCCACAATTCAGTAAAGTATAAAAGGATAAATCACACCCCACATTTATCGCAACCTGGACCGGATTGGGATTTTTTTGGTTTTCGTATAAAAGTCCTGAAAACCCAAGTTCCCAAAACCAAGGCAAACAATCCGAAAACAACAAGTTCCTGCCACATAATTAAGAGAAAATCTGATAAGTGATAAATGCTGCCAAATACGCAATTCCGGTCATGACCACAGTCTGAAGGATAGGCCATTTCCAGCTTTTAGTTTCCCGGTAGACGACTGCCAAGGTACTCATGCATTGCATCGCAAAGGCATAGAAAACCATTAGTGAAAATCCAGTTGCCTTATCAAAAACCTTTTCTCCGGTATCTGAATGGACTTCTTTTACAAGTTTTTCACGAATGGTCAGCTCGTTTTCGACATCTCCTCCAATACTGTATATCGTTGCAATCGTTCCGACGAAAACTTCCCTTGCTGCAAAGGATGTCAACAAAGCAATCCCGATTTTCCAGTCATATCCCAAGGGTCTGATTGCAGGTTCTATGGCTTTGCCCATGATTCCGATAAAGGAAGTCTCGAGTTTTTTGGAGGCATAGATCTCCTCCACAGTGGGCCATCCCGCTTCGGGAGTATTTTCCAAGATTGCTGTTTTTTCATTTTCAAGCGCTTCCATTTTTCCAGAAGGGCCATAGCTCGCCAAAACCCAAAGCACAATAGATATGGATAAAATTACCTTACCTGCTTCCAACACAAAAATCTTGGATTTGTTGAACATGGTGAGCAGGACTGTCTTCCATCTCGGCAACCTGTAAATCGGCAATTCGGTAAGCAGATAGCTCTTTTCTTTTGTCTTTAAAATAAACTTCAAGGCCAAAGCTCCCAATAAAGTAAACAACACCCCCAACAGGTACATGGCCAATAATCCCACTGCCTGAAGGCTGACGCCCATCCAAAGGGTATCAGGAACAGTCAAGCCAATCAAAATAATGTAGACAGGAAGCCTTGCTGAACAACTCATCCAAGGAGTCACCAAAATGGTGATTAGTCTTTCTTTGGAATTGCTGATATTCCTTGCCGCCATGATACCGGGAATGGCACAGGCCATACCGGAGATCAATGGTACGACACTTTTGCCATGAAGGCCAAAAGGACGCATCAACCTGTCCATCAAAAAAACAACCCGAGACAGGTATCCCGTATCTTCCAAAATGGCCAAAAATCCAAAGAGCATGGCAATCTGCGGAATGAAAATCACAACACCACCTATGCCGGGGACAATCCCCTCTGCCAGCAAATCCGTCAAAACTCCCGCGGGAAGATTTTCATAAATCCATCCACTCAGTCCCGCAAATCCCACATCAATCAAATCCATCGGAAAAGACGCCCAAGCAAAAATCGCCTGAAATATCAAAAGCATGATTCCAAGAAAAATAACAAAGCCAAAAACAGGACTCAGGAAAACATTGTCTAAAGAAATCGTCACATTGCTGGATTTGACTTTGTCCCTTGAAACAGCCTTTTTTAATATTTCCGATATTTTCACATACCTCGCCTCTGTTTCCCGGACTTGCTGCTTTTTGCTATCAAAGTCAAAAACATTGGATTTTTCATTCAGCCAATCTTTGTCTGCGATGGAAAGGGTCTTGTCAAATTCGCCGAAAACCAACAATTGAAATGCCTGATAGGAATTTTCAAAACCAAACCTTTGCTTTACTTGATTGAGCAGTTCCGGATTGGCAAAATCCGCTGAAACCAATAGCGGTTTGGGTGATTCAAATTTTTCTTCAGACATCACCTGACGGATGGAATCCATCCCTTCATTGTTTCTTGCATCTGTCAAAACCAAGGGTACACCCAAGGATTTATATAATTCAAAAGTCTTGATGTGTATGCCTTTTTTGTGGGCCAGGTCTTTCATGTTCACCACAAAAGCCATCGGAATACCCAAATCCATCACCTGTGTACCAAGCAACAAGCTCCGCTCCAAATTACAGGCATCAAGGATAACCAATGCAAAATCAGGTTTTTCTTGACCCAAACCATTCAGAACCCTGTGCGCAATGACCTCATCTTCTGACTTTGGGTAAAGACTGTAAGTACCAGGTAGGTCAATCAGGTTAAACTCTTTCTCTCCAATGCGGATAAAACCAACCGTCTTGTCCACAGTTACTCCGGGATAGTTTCCTATTTTTTGGTTCAATCCTGTCAGCTGATTGAAAATACTGGATTTTCCCACATTGGGATTACCGATAATTGCGATGGTTTTTGTTTGGGTGGCAAGGGTAGTTTCCATTCAGCTTAGGATTTTAAATTGATCAAAATGGCTTCCTGCTGTCTAAGGGCAATGATGTTTTCTTCAATCAAAAATGCCATGGGTCCACCAAAAGGAGCTTTCTTCAACAATTTTATCTCTTTTCCGGGCAATATCCCCAACTCCAAGAAATTAATGGAAATATCAGTATCTCCGATACTATCTATGAAGGCTGATTGCTGTAAGGTGAGGTTTGCTGCGGTCATTTTATTACTCTTTTTTAAGAGGGCGAAAATTAATGGATTTTATCAAAGAAACCCATAATTTATTTATATTCAATCTAAATAATTGTGTATAAGTTCCAAAAATTTATCACCCCAAATAATAATTGATTCCAAATCCAGAATTTCGTGAAGAATCATAAGTAATGAAACCTCAAACAGGCCCTTTCCGAAATTAAATCCCTCAGCTCCCACCTGGACACTATTCCAATTTTTTAGAAAATTAATAAAGGATATTTTTGTCTTTAATATAAAAAAGATATATTTGTCCTGTATTAAAGAATGTATGTTTTCGAAAGCCTGTAAATACGCCATCAACGCCATGATCTATATGGCAACACTACCACAAGGACAAGAAAGGGCAGGATTGAAGGAAATATCCAAAGCAATCAACTCCCCGGAAGCATTTACAGGAAAAATTTTACAGGACTTAGTCAGGCATAACTTGCTCCATTCAGTCAAAGGACCAAATGGCGGATTCCATGTTCAAGGTGATCCAAGCAAGATCTTCCTTTCAGAAATTGTAGAAGCAATAGACGGGGAAATGTTGTTCACAGGCTGTGCATTGGGATTGGAAAAATGCTCAGAAGACCATCCTTGCCCTGTTCACCATAAGTTTAAGGCGATCCGCGAACACCTCACCGGCATGCTGATGACAACAAGCCTGAAAGCCGTAGCCGATAGGGTGAATATTGGGATCAGCTTTCTTAAATACTGAAAAAAAATTATTTACATAAAAGATTAAAGGGTCTTTAAATACGGTTAAAAATGGAAAATTTATCAAAAAGAAAAGTTGGAGGAATAGTAGCGGAAAACTTCCGTGCGGCAATAGTTTTCACAGAGTACGGCATTGATTTTTGCTGCAAAGGGGGAATAACACTTGAGAAAGCCTGTGAGGTCAACGATGTCTCAATGGAAAACATTCTAAAAGACCTCGAAAACGCAGTCTTTCAACCTGAAGAGATCCATTTTGCAGATCTGGGATTGACAGACCTCATCAACCACATCACCCTAACCCACCATAGCTATGTGGAAAACAGCATTCCTCCTTTAAAAGCATACCTCCAGAAACTTGTCCTTGTCCACGGAGGCAAACATCCAGAATTGGCAGAAATCAAAGATCACTTTTTCCTTGCGGCAGATGCGCTGACCATCCATATGAAAAAGGAAGAACTGATCCTATTTCCATATATCAAAGCGATGGAAGAGGCCATTTCAAGTCATTTCCACCTTTCAAAACCCCATTTTGGAGTGATTGAAAATCCCATCCACATGATGGAAGATGAGCATGAAACAGAAGGAGAAAGGTTCCGCCTGATATCCGAACTCACAGGTGGATATAGGACTCCTGCCGACGGCTGTCAGACTTACAAAGTCGCTTTTGCCATGCTACAGGAATTTGAAGAAGACCTCCATAAGCACATCCATCTTGAAAATAACATCCTCTTTCCGAAGGCTACTGAACTCTTTCACAAATTGAATCCCTGAAAAATGAAAACCGCACCGGAACTTATAAGCCAAAAACCTACTGCCTCTCCCATAGAGCGGCAATTGGCAAAGCCGTGGATGTTCTGGGCGGTTTTCTTCTTTTTGATGGCATCGCTTTTTGGGCTTTTGATGAGGTATTTCCATATCGGTGAAGTCAATTTCTTCGAGTACAAGCATGTCCTTCACACACATTCCCACTTGGCTTTGTTGGGTTGGGGATATTTATTGGTCACAGGAGCTTTGGTTTTCACTTTTGTAAAAGATGCCAAAAGGCTGCTGACTTATAAAGTCATTCTTGGTATTTCGGTCCTGAGCACGCTAGGCATGATGCTGAGTTTTCCTTTCCAAGGTTATGGCCTTTATAGTATCACATTTTCATCCCTGCACCTGATTACAAGCTATTTCTTTGCTTTCTTCTTCCTCCAGGACCTCTCCCGGCACAAAGAAACTACCGCTACCCGATTGGTAAGATTTTCCATCATTTGGATGCTTGTTTCAAGTCTTGGACTTTGGGCAATCGGTCCTGTGGGAGCTTTGTTGGGCAGGCTTCATCCCCTGTATTTCATGAGTGTGCAATGGTTTCTGCACTTCCAACTCAATGGCTGGTTTGTCTATGGATTCTTGGGATTGTTGGCTGCTTACCTGCTAAAAAACGGATGGAGAATTCCTGTTTCCAAAAAAAGCGAATGGATCCTTCATTTATCCCTATTCCTGACTTATGCTTTAGCAGTTTCTTGGAGCACCCCTATTAAAGCCCTGTTTTTCATCAATGCTGCAGGTGTAATCCTCCAAGTCATCGCCTATTCCCGGATACTGGATCCTGCCTTCATTCAACTCTTTCAGGGACTGAAATTTCCCAAAAACTGGATAGACAGGATGCTTTACATCGGAATGATGAGTTTGGTGGCTAAGGCTTTGATTCAGGCTGCGCTCATCATCCCTGATGTGGCTACTATCGCCTATACCATCCGCATGTATGTCATCGGATTTGTCCATTTGGTAATGCTTGGTTCTATCACTTTTGGCATTGGAGCATTTGCTTTGAAAAACAACTGGCTTGCCACAGACAGGTTTTCAGGTTTGGGTTGGCACTTTCTGGCTTTGGCATTCCTGGCTTCGGAGATTTTACTTCTTGGACAAGGCACCTTGCTTTGGGCGCAGCTTGGATTTATCCCCCACTTCCCCCTGATTCTATTCACAGCCTCTTCCTTATTTCCATTTGGTCTGTTGCTGATTTGGGTGGGATTGTGGCGCAAACCGGCTTTCAACGAGACCGAAATCACAATTGAGAATACTATCAAAACCCAATTACATAAAAACACAAAAACTATGAAAAGTACGATGATCATGACCATGGGAGCAGCTTTGCTCCTGATGGCAAGTTGCGGCGGTGGCGGTGAAAACCAGGGTACTTATACCCCACCCAGCGCAGAGGAAAAAGTGAAAGAAGCCGATCCAAAAGGTGTAGGCGAAATCAAAAGTGTAGAACTGGGTGCAACTGTGGATGAGGCTTTGGCCGAAAAAGGCAAAGCCATATTGGACCTCAAATGTACCGCCTGCCATCAGCTAAACGACAAGAGGCTTGTAGGACCGGGTTTCCAAGGTGTAACCAACAGAAGACGACCGGAATGGATCATGAACATGATCACCAATGTCGATGTGATGCTGGATGAAGATCCTACCGCACAGGCTTTGTTGGAGGAATGTCTCACCAGAATGCCAAACCAAAATATCTCTAAGGAGGAAGCCAGGCACATTTTGGAATTTATGAGAAAAAATGATTTAGAAAAAACCGGCAGCATGGATGCTGCTGCACAATAAACAATCCAAACCCCAAAGAAAATGAAAACAAGATTATGGTTGATGGCAGGAGTAGCTGTTGCAGTAGCTTTTGCCTATGGTTGCAAACCCAAAGGTGCCCAAACCGCCATTTCGGGAGACGCTGCCTCCAAAGTATACGTAGCACCGGGACAGCATGATGAATTTTACAACATCGTTTCGGGTGGTTTCAATGGACAGATGTCCGTAATGGGCCTTCCTTCGGGAAGGGTATTGAAGATCCTTCCTGTCTTTTCGGTTCATCCGGAAAATGGATGGGGCTTTTCGGAAGAAACAAAACCGATGCTGAACACTTCCCATGGGTTCGTTCCTTGGGATGATTTGCACCATATCGCCATCTCTACTACCAATGCAGAGCATGATGCCAGATGGGCTTTTGGCAATGCCAACAATACCCCAAGGATCGCAAGAGTAGACCTGACAAGTTTCAAAACCGTTGAGATCATCGAAATCCCCAATTCAGGCGGTAACCACTCTTCCCCTTTCATTACTGAAAACACCGAATATGTGGTAGCAGGTACCAGATTCTCTGTTCCGACAGGAAATGATAATGACAGGGATGTGGGGATAGACACTTATAAGGACAATTTCCGGGGTACGATTTCTTTCATCAGCGTTGACAAAGACCATGGGGACATGGACATTGCTTTCCAATTGGAAGCACCTCCATTCAACTTTGACCTGGCAAGGGCTGGAAAGAAAAAATCACATGGCTGGTTTTTCTTCTCCACCTACAATACCGAAATGGCCCACACGCTTTTGGAAGTGAATGCTTCGCAAAAAGACAAGGACTTCATCATGGCGGTCAACTGGAAAAAAGCCGAGGAATATATTGCAGCAGGCAAAGGGAAAAAAGTACCGGTGAAATATGCACACAATAAATGGGATGAAAGTACCCACACCGCTACTTCTACTATCAGGACCGAGGTGCTTTCCTTAGACCCAAGAGAATTGAAGGACATCGTTTACTTTATCCCATGTCCAAAATCTCCGCACGGCACTGACACTGACCCTACGGGTGAGTACATCATCGGAAGTGGAAAATTGGCTGCAATCATCCCCGTGTTCTCCTTTACCAAAATGCTGGCAGCGATAGAAAAGCAGGATTTTGAAGGAAATATCGATGGCATGCCGGTTTTAAAATATGAATCAGTATTGCACGGTGAAGTCGCAAAGCCAGGTCTTGGACCTTTGCATACCGAGTTTGACGGAAAAGGATTTGCTTACACTTCCATGTTTGTCTCTTCTGAAATCGTGAAGTGGAACATCGAAACATTGGAAGTGGTAGACAGGGTACCTACTTACTATTCGGTAGGACACTTGAGCATCCCCGGTGGACCGACAGGCAAGCCTCATGGCAAATACATGGTCGCTTACAACAAAATCACCAAAGACAGATACCTTCCTACAGGTCCTGAATTGGCCCACTCTGCACAGCTTTATGACATTTCAGGTGATAAAATGCAGTTGCTTCTTGACTTCCCTACCATCGGTGAACCCCATTACGCAGAAGCCTTCCCTGCTTCTCTGATCAAAGACAAGCAGGTGAAATTTTATAAATTGGAAGAAAACAACCACCCACACGTACTCAAAGGCATCAATGATGCAAGGGTCGAAAGAGATGGTAACAAAGTCCACATCTACCTGACAAGTATCCGATCCAATTTCAGACCTGACAATATCGAAGGAATCAAAGTTGGAGATGAGGTTTACTTCCACATGACCAACCTCGAACAGGATTGGGATGTACCGCACGGACTTGCCATCAAAGGTGCCAACACCGCTGAACTGCTCGTCATGCCCGGTGAAACAGCCACATTGAAATGGGTTCCAGACAGAACAGGCGTCTTCCCATTCTATTGCACTGACTTCTGCTCGGCATTGCACCAAGAAATGCAAGGCTACCTCAGGGTATCACCCGCAGGTAGCAATACGCCTCTCAAGTTTTCTACAGGAATTGCAGAATAATTGCTTCATTATCCTCACCGCCGGGATCAAAACCGGCGGTGATTAAAATCCAAAAAAATGAACAATATCAGCCCAACAAACCGGATTTTGGCACTCATCGCAGCTGCCCTGATGGTTTCCGCGTACTTTACTCCTTTGTGGCAGATCAGCCTTTGGGCTCCGCAATACCCCGAAGGATTGAATATGAAAATATGGATAGACCGCCTCAGCGGAGATGTCGAAATCATCAACGGTGTCAACCACTACATCGGCATGCAGCATATCGGAGAGGAGATGTTTCCTGAATTTACCTACCTGATCTATGTCTTTGGATTCATTATCGGATTTGGGATGCTGACGGCTGCCATAGCCAAAAGATGGGCTCTTTATTCCTTCTTTGGGATGATCATCCTGCTTGGAATCGGGGTCTTGATCGACATGTACCTTTGGGGATATGATTATGGCCACAACCTTGACCAAACTGCTGCGATCAAAGTTCCGGGAATGGCTTACCAACCTCCGCTGCTCGGATACAAAGAACTCCTCAACTTCCTAGCTTATTCAGGTCCTGATACGGGAGGATGGATTCTTGGAGTATCTGCCTTGCTTTTGACAATTGCAGTATTTACCGAATGGAGGAAGAAAAAGAAAACTCATACATTCTAAAAAAAATAAACCACACCGATCATGAAAAATGCACTCAAAATACTCTTGATCTCTATGTTGATCTGGTCTTGCAATGCAGAGCCGAGACCCATCAGTTATGGAAAGGACAATTGTCACCACTGCAAAATGAAGCTTATGGATCCTGTCCATGGGGCTGAAGTTGTGACTCAAAAAGGGAAAATCTTCATCTTCGACGATGTCAATTGCCTGATGTCATTTTTAGAATCCGATGAAGTCAATCAGGAAGACATCAAACATATCCTCGTCGCTGACTATACCAAACCCGAAAGCCTGACTGATGCTACAGTTGCTTTTTACCTGAAGTCTGACAAATTCAAAACCCCCATGGCAAGCAACATCATCGCCTTTTCCGATTATAAGACTTTAGAGTCATACAAATCCGAACATGGAGGAGTGTATTTGGCTTGGGGCGAATTGGTCACACAATTCAAGTGAAAAATTACTCGGACTTTAAATCCAAAAAAATGAAAACTGTAAAACTCCTTTTCCTGACCCTTTTTATCCTGATGACAGTTTCCTTGGAAGCTTCAACCATCAGGGTCAAAAACGGTCAATCCATTCAATCTGCTGTCACTCTCGCAGCTGAAGGTGATACCTTGATCATCGAAAAAGGAACTTTCGCTGAAAATGAAATTACCATCCGAAAGCCCCTGACACTGATTGGCGAGTCCTATCCAATTATTGATGGAAGAGCAAAAGGAAACGTTTTTTTGATAGCATCAGACAATGTGCATATCCGGGGTCTTAAAATCATCAATACCGGAATGTCAAATATGGACGATTCTGCAGGAATCAAGTTTTTTGATTCCAAAAACTGCACAGTAGAAGACAATATCCTGGAAGAAACATTCTTCGGCTTACACTTTTCCAATTCCTCCAACCTAACCATCAAAAACAACAGGCTTTCTTCCCATGCCGAGCGGGAATACCAAACCGGCAACGGCATCCATCTATGGAAATGCCGTGATTCATTCATTGAAGGAAACACTGTAAGTGGCCACAGGGATGGCATTTACCTTGAGTTTGTCACCAATACAGTCAGTACCGGCAACATGATCGAGGCAAACAACCGATATGGCTTACATTTTATGTTTTCCCATGACAACAGCTACATCCAAAATACCTTCCGAAAAAACGGCGCAGGCGTTGCGGTCATGTACACCCGAAATGTCCTGATGAAGGAAAATATCTTTGAAGAAAATAAAGGAGCAAGCTCCTACGGGATATTGCTCAAAGACATCACCGACAGCGAAGTGATCGGTAACATTTTCCGAAACAATACCATCGGGATCTACATGGAAGGCTGCAGCCGAAGCACTTTCCAAAAAAATTCCTTTACACAAAATGGATGGGCACTCAAGCTTATGGCGAGCTGTGACCAAAACACTTTCGAAGAGAACAATTTCATAGCCAACACATTTGACATCAGCACCAACGGCAGTGTAGTCTTGAATACTTTACAAAATAATTATTGGGACAAATATGAAGGCTACGACCTAGACAAAAACCGGACAGGTGACGTTCCCTATCGTCCCATCAGTTTATTCAGTGTCATTGTAGAAAAAATTCCTTCAGCCGTGATTCTTTGGAGAAGCTTTCTGGTGACGCTCCTCGACAGGATGGAAAAAGTGATCCCTTCTATCACGCCCGAAAATATGATCGACAACTCCCCAAAAATGAGACCTTATGATATCCGTACAGCAAATACATAAAAAATTTGGCAAGCTAGAAGTACTGAAGGATTTCAACCTCGAATTTGAATCGGGAAAAAGCTATGCCCTCATGGGTCCCAATGGCTCCGGAAAAACCACACTGATCAAAATCATCCTTGGCATGGTCATCCCAAATGCGGGAGACATCCTCGTCAAAGGCAATTCCATCAAAGGTAGCTTTGCCTACCGATCCGATATCGGGTATATGCCACAGATCGGAAGGTATCCCGACAATATCAAAATCGGCCAGCTGTTCTCGATGATGCAGGACATGCGGCCGGATATCAAAAAATATGATATGGAATTGGCCTCTGAGTTTGGCTTGATGGACATGTTGGACAAACCCATGCGAACCCTTAGCGGGGGAACACGCCAAAAAGTGAGTGCTTCCCTGGCTTTTATGTTTCGTCCGGATATTCTGATTCTCGATGAACCTACTGCCGGACTAGATCCTATCGCTGTAGAAATCCTGAAAAACAAAATCATCCAAGAACGGGAAAAGGGAAGACTCATCCTGATCACCTCCCATATCCTGAGTGAATTGGATGAACTGACCAACCATGCGATCTATATCCATGAAGGGAAGGTATTCTTCAATGACACTACTGAAAGCCTGAAGGATATCACAGGAGAATCCAAATTCACCACCGCGATAGCAAGATTGATGGAATGGAGTTTAAAAAAAAAGCAAATTAAAACTGAATTGAGCCATGTTTAAGTTATTGAAATATGCCCTATATGATATTGTAAAGTCTAGGTTTGCCTTACTTTATACACTGTTTATGGTATTGGTAGCGATCTCCATTTACCAGGTTTCGGAAGACATGAGCAAGGTTTCGCTCAGTCTGCTCAACATCATGCTAATGATAGTTCCTTTGATTTCAGCCATCTTTGCCACGACTCATTTTTTTAATAACCTGGAGTTTACCGAGCTTATGCTCGCCCAACCTGTCAAAAGAAGGGATGTTTTCCTAAGTCAGATCTTAGCGGTAATGTTTGTCTTGAGCCTGGCCATTGTAATAGGTTTTGGTGTGCCCATGATCCTGTGGGGCGCGGATTCTTCAGTCTTGATCTTATTGGGAATCGGCATCGGACTGAGTGTAGTTTTTGCCGGATTAGCATTTTTGGCTTCAGTTCTGACTAGGGATAAGGCCAAAGCAATCGGCATCAGCCTGTCATTTTGGATCTATTTCTCTTTGGTTTATGATGGATTTGTGTTGTACCTGATTTATAGTTTGGCGGATTATCCATTGGAAAAACCCACTTTGGCTTTGGTGTTTTTGAATCCAGTGGATTTGGGAAGAATCATCATGTTAATGCAATTGGACATCTCCGCTTTGATGGGATATACCGGAGCCTTCTTTCAGGATTTCTTCGGTTCGGCAAAGGGAATCCTCCTTTCCTCCGCAGTCATGTTTGTATGGATGATTTTGCCTGTTTCCGCTGCAATGAGGGTATTCAAGAGAAAGGATTTTTGAGTGGAATGAATGTCAGGGAAGTAATTTACACAGTACAATTGTTATCTCCCACGTAGGATTTAATTGGTAAGCATACAATTTTTCCAATCTCTTACTTTAGGATAATCCTCAACTAGATCAAGCGCGGGGAGGAGGATCCGCCGCGGCGGACCGGGCTAGCGTGGTCAAGGACCAGTGGTTACCCGTCATCTTGAATCCGAGGTACGAGGATTCAAGATCTCAAAAAAATAAGAGACCCTTCTCCAGATAACCATCAGAATCACTACCAATAACAGAATTGTTTCAATATAGGATGTTCAACCCCTTCAGGGTTGGCCTGAACTTAAATCGCCATAAATCCCCGGGTTGAAACCCGGGGCTATTAATGGTTCAACCCCTGTTGGGGGTTTTCCTATATGTCAGTTCCTCTCTGGACATTTCTCTTAATGTTGAAAAATTCAGGATGACAACTCGGACAATTACGCCATTTTGAGACTTAGAGATTCTCGGATTTAGCATACATAATTTGTTTGAGGTTATTGAACCAAACCTAAACCTGCACCAACTTCCACTTTCCTCTTTTAAACACCAAAGTGCTTACCACTGCATGCAGTGAATGGCTGACTGCAATGGCGATAAAAACCCCCGTTGCTCCCAATCCGAAGGTCTTAGCAAGCAGGTAAGCAAAAGGAATCTGAAAGCCCCAAAGTATGGCCAAATTGATGATCGTAGGCG
This sequence comes from Aquiflexum gelatinilyticum, assembly GCF_024741135.1. Taxonomy (GTDB): domain Bacteria; phylum Bacteroidota; class Bacteroidia; order Cytophagales; family Cyclobacteriaceae; genus Cognataquiflexum; species Cognataquiflexum gelatinilyticum. The sequence continues at coordinate 527,764 of NZ_JANSUY010000001.1, read as the reverse complement.
TCTTGGTATCTCCGGCACCGTTGAGCGACTGACTCATCACCATCCCATAGCCAAAGAAAACATACCCCAAGCAAATGATGGTCAGACCCATTGTCCCAACGGCGATAACTCCTTCTTCCTGATTAAAAATCCCGATAAAAAACCCTGCTCCGGCGATGAAAATAATGGCACAAAACCCAAGAAATATGGCTGTAAGATGGGCCGCCAACCAAGCAGATTTTTCAGCCCGACCTGGTTGAAGGGCACCGAGGTTTTGTCCTACCAAGGTCGCAGCGGCATTTGAAAGTCCAAAGGCAGGCAAAAGTGCAAAGATAATCAATCTCACCGCAATCGTGTAGCCTGCCAAAGCAACAGAACCGGATTCAGAAATAATCCGCATCAGGAAAATCCAAGATGCTGATTCGATTAGAAATTGACCCATTCCACCGGAAGCTACTTTGATGATCGTTAGGACGGTTTTCCAATTCATCTTAAGGCTGTCCCAATAGAACTTGATGATGGATTTACCATTGAACAAGATATAAAACTGGTAAATCACACCAATTCCCCTGCCTGTCGTAGTCGCCCAAGCCGCCCCTTCTAATCCCATGGCCGGAATCGGCCCAAATCCAAAAATTAAGATCGGATCCAACACAATATTGAAGCCATTGGCAATCCACAAAGTCCGCATTGCTACCGCGGCATTACCGGCTCCTCTGAAGATTCCATTAATTAGAAAAAGCAACATCACACAAACATTTCCACCAAAGATAACTTGGGTGTAACGATAGCCCTGCTCGATCACGTCCGGTTCTCCCCCCATCAACGCCAACATAGGCTTGGCATAGATAACTCCCAATACCGCCACTGCTACCGCAAAAAGCGAACAAACCAAAATGGCCTGAAAAGCTGCTGCGGAGGCTTCCTTGGGTTTCTTCTCTCCTATCCTACGGGCTACGATCGCTGTTGCGGCCATACTGAGACCGATGGCAATGGAGTAAATTATCGTCAAAACCGATTCAGTCAGGCCAACAGTGGCGACTGCGTGCACGCCCAGTTTTCCTACAAAAAAGATATCCACTACTGCGAACAACGATTCCATGACCATCTCCAAAATCATCGGAATGGAAAGATAGAAAATCGCTTTTTTGATACTGATATTGGTAAAATCTTCCTCTAGGCCCTTTACAGCCTGACGGAAATGATGGATAAAGTTCTTGATGGTCATATATGAAATAGCTATCCCGTAGGGAGGTGAAAATTATAGGCTGCCGTCCCTAAAAGGGCTGCGCCAAAACAAACCGGAGAAAAATTAAGCCTTCATAATGACACAAAAATGATAAAAAAATCAAAGAACCCAAAAAGGAATTAAATAAGTAATAAAAAATTAACGGTCTGAATATCCAAATGAGAATCCTATAGAAAAATAAGCCCTAAGGTTTTTATCTGAATTGTTCTTTCCGATTCCCGCTACAATGGGTCCCAAAATGGATTTATATGTAATGTCTGCCCCATAACCGAAAATATTGTTTGATTGCATTTCAGAAATGATTGTACCTTCCCCTCCTTTTAAGGGAACATGCCCGCTATACCCGACAATATTGGCCCCTGTCCTGAGAAAGATATTAGTAACCGGGATGAATTGTAATTCAAGTCCCAACTTGGCAAAGTTGGGAGTTTCCAATTCCCGGTAGTTCAATCCCCAAATCCTGGTGTCATTGAACCTGATCCGCTGATGCCCTCCTGCAATAAAACCGTCAAATACCTTAAAAGCACCTTCATTGGAAAGCGTCAGACCTGTGGCCGCTGTCGGCATGAACTGAAAGTTTCTTGCCAAAGGGAAATATTTGAGGTACTTGAAATAAAATGCGAAATACCCTTTTGGAGTCAAGATATCAACAAAAAACGGAAGTTGATTGGCAGGAATCCCAAACTGACCTTCTCCCTCACCCAAAAACAAGGTGTCAACCCCGGCATTGAGGTTGATTTTGATATTGTTATTGAACATGAAAACAGGTTCCACAATCGCCTCTGCACCACGGGTAGCGTAGTTTCTGTCATTCAAGGAGTTTCTGTAGTACATAAACCTCAGTCCCAAAAAATTTCTAGTGGCGTTTTTGATATCTGATGGAGTCGCAACATTGAATCTGGATTTTGATTGGTTATTTTCCCAAAATCCTCCAAAAACAAAGGTTTCTTTCAGGGATTGGGTAGACATGATATGTGCACTTACCCTACTTTCCCTGTTGACATTGATATCGGTCACTTTACCTTCCTCATACACAGGAGCTTCTTGGTTGAGGTAATTCAATTTCATATTTAGGGCATACTGCTTCTGCTGACCGATATATTTATAATAGTCAAACCTGAACTTAGGATTTTGAGAAATATCTGCCAAAATGATAGAGCGGGATGATTTGCCCAAAACATCCCTCATGGTCAGGTTGAGGAGGATGCCTGCCGAAAATTGATTGTCATAATGGACAGAGGCAAACAGTAAACTTTTAGGTTTCTCATTTGCCCTGATTACAAGGCGGTATTCATCATCCTGAATTTTGATCAAAGAATAATCCACATTATAAAATCCGTTGATCCCAAAAACCCGCGACATACCTTCTCTCAATTCTCTTCGGGAGACGGTTTCACCTTCCTTGATATCCAGCTTGGATTTAATCAGGACATCAGAAAACAGGTAATTTCCACTCACGTCTATATCACTGATAGTGATGGGTTCTACTTCAAGTCCTATACCTGGAGTTTCTACAAAAACGCCCAAACTATCAGCAAGGTCTTTGAATCTTTGGGCATGCTTTTGTCCGGCCAAATCCCCCAATTCCAGGATTTCGCGAAACTTGCTAAAGCTACCTGTTGAATAGTTTTTCAGGTCCGGCTTGATGTAAATATCCGTATCCTGAATATTTTGCCTGAGTCTGCTGTATGATTTTGACATGGCGATCTGCATCAAGATCCCTGAAAATGAGCCGATATCTTTGGGATTAAGAAAGTCTTCATCTCCCACATTGACACCTATGACGATGTCAGCGCCCATTTCTTTGACCACATCCACAGGAAAATTATTGACCACGCCACCATCGACCACTAAAGTACTGTCCATGTCAAATGGGGTAAAAAAAGTCGGAATCGCAATACTCGAACGCAATGCATCATGGAGATAGCCATCCTTAAGTACAATACCTTCCCCTGTCTTCACATCGGTGGTAATACACCTGAACGGTATAGGGAAATCGTCAAAGCTTTTTATGTTATTCGCAGGCCAGGTATAATAATGCAAAGTTTCAGAAAGCATCTGACCATGAATCAGTCCGGAGGGGAGCGAAACTTTACCTTCGATCACCGGCAATTCGACCAAATATCTGTTGTAATATTCTTTTTCTTCAAAAGCAATATCGTTGAATCCAACCCGGTTGGTAATCAAAATATCCCAATCGATATTCAGGATAATCTGCTCCAATTCATCCGCACTGTACCCCAAAGCATACAAACCTCCGACAACCGATCCCATTGAAGTTCCGACTATAAAATCCGGTCGGATGCCGGCCTTTTCCATGTACCGCAAAATTCCCACATGGGCCATTCCTTTGGCACCTCCACCACTGAGAACAAGTCCGATTTTGGGTCTGTCGGTATTTGCTTTTTCTTGGGCCTGCAGTACAAAAACTACGGATATACCGATCAGGAACAGTAAAAATTTCTTCATAGAGGTGTTTGGGGGAATTTTTTCTATTTTAACAAAATTAAAATTTAATTCAAGATTTTAATAATCAGGAAGGTCCAATACCGAAAGATGAGTCAAGGGAAGAGGAGAAAAGTGGAATTTTCTAAAATTCATTTTTTCATCTCAGTCCTGAAAGGGCAAGATAACTCAGGAATGGGTGCAGCCCATCCCAAAAAAATCAATTGTGTCAGGTCAGCCCTGAAGGGGCGAAATAACTTCTAATTTTAAAAAACCCTCCACTTGATTTCATTTTGGATATACAATACCTTTAGGTTCTGCCAGATTGCAAATTTTTAGACTCAAACTACAGATAAAAATTATGAACACAGAAAAACAACTGTTGAAGTTCTCTGTTTACGGTGCACTACTTTCGGCACTATTGGCGGTCGTATGGGGAATTGTTGAAAACTCCAAAATCATCCTTTTTGATGGCATTTATTCTTTGATCAGTGTCGGACTTTCAATGATTTCATTGATCACAGCTTCCTTTATGGCACGGCAGGATTTTGACCGCTTCCCTTATGGCAAAGAGATGATCGAACCCATCATCATCCTTGGCAAGTTTCTTGTCATCACGATCCTCTGTCTTTTTGCGCTTTTCTCAGGGATATCTACACTGCTTTCTGGAGGACAAGAGGTCAATGCAGGTTCGGGTTTGATTTATGCTTTTATTGCAACATTGAGCTGCTATGCGGTCCACTTGGTTTTGAAAAAGAAACAAAAAACCATTCCTTCAGGTTTGATCGATGCTGAATCCCAACAATGGCTCATGGATACTTTCCTAAGTCTTGCGGTTTTGGTAGGTTTTTTATTGTCAATCGGATTGGGTTATACCAAGTACAGCCACCTGATGCCTTACATGGATCCGCTGATGGTCATTGTGGTATCTGGCTATTTTCTCAAAGTTCCGATTACCAACATGGGTTTGCAGATCAGAGAAGTACTCGATATGAAAGCGGATGATAAATACCTAGACCTTTGTCAGGAGATCGTCGCAGACATTGAAAAAGAATACCAATTCATAGAGTCTTTTTTGAGGGTATCTAAATCAGGACCCAAGCTTTTTATCGAAATTGATTTTGTGGTATCTCCGGAAGGTTGGCAACCTACTTTGGCCGAACAGGACAATATCCGGGAGGAAATTATGAGCAAAATGAAGCCCATCTCCCTCAAAAAATGGCTCAACGTCGCCTTTACCAATGACAGAAAGTGGGCGGTGTAGTCCGCTTGCGCCACCCTGAGGAACGAAGGGTCTATTGCAGCAAATTTTTATTTGTTGGAAATGTTGTAATGGTTGTAGTAGTTGTAGTTGTTGTCTGCTTCGCGTTGTCGGGTTGTCGGGTTGCTAGGTTATGAGGTATTGGTTAATTGGTGATTGGTTATTTGGTTAATTGGTTAACTGATACCTATTGGAAAGTTTTTCCTATCACCGAAACCCCAAGCCTTTGGTGAATCAATTCTTGTGTCTTATGTCTTGCGTCTTTTGTCTTCTGTCTTATGTCTCGTCTCTCGCCTCTTAATACTTGGTTCTTCGTACTTGATACTTGATACTTAAATTCCTTATTTTCACCCATGCTTAAAACCCAACATTACCACCTACTCGTCTTTTTTCTTTTTTTTTCCATAATCCCCTCACCTGCTCAGACCGATTCCAAATGGTACCCTGTCTCAAAAATTGTAGACGGTGACACATTTTGGATCATCAATGCCAATGGGCAGGAAGAAAAAATACGCTTGATCGGAGTAGATGCGCCAGAATCCCGAAAATCCGGCAAAAAAGAAATCGGTTACTATGGCAAGGAATCCAAAGCATACCTCACACAAATCCTAACAGGCAATAAAGTCCGCCTGGAATATGATGTCAGCAAATACGACAGGTACAAAAGAACTTTGGCTTATGTGTATCTTGAAAACGGGACTTTCCTCAATGCCTTCCTGATCAAAAACGGCTATGCGTCGGTAATGACAGTCCCACCCAACGTCAAGTATGCTGACCTGTTTGTCAAACTCCAAAAAGAAGCAAGGGAGAAAAAGAAGGGACTGTGGAAGTGATTTTACCTACCTGCCAAATTTATAATACTTTTCTAGGTTATGCTTTTTCCCTTTCAGCATAGACACTATGATCTCCATCGCCTGAATAGAAAACGTGATGCCATTTCCTCCAAATCCCAGTACAAACAATGCGTTTTTATATTCGGAAGAGGCTCCGATGTATGGCAATCCATCTTTGGTCGATCCGAAAGTTCCTCCCCAACTGAAATCCTCAATAAATCCATTTTCGGGGATGAGTTCATCAAGTTTGGACTGTAATTTTAAATGTTTCCTTTCCTTGATCTGCTGTTGAAAAAAAGGAAAATTGGTGGAAGAATCCTCTCCTCCTACCAACAACCTGCCGTCTTCTGTGGTCCTCATGTAGAGATATGGGTCTGCTGTGTCCCATACCAAGATATCTTTTAGCTGCTTGGCACAAGCAATTCCCTGTTCGCTTACCGAAGCATAAGTATAGAAGAGTTTAGCCACTTTTTCTTTCAATAGGTCTGTGGATTCAAACCCGGTACAATAGATGACTTTCTTGCATTGAACTGAAAAACCCTCCGCAGTCTGAAGTACTACCCCATCTTTGCAGTGCTCGGTTTTGGAAATTTCGGTTTGATCGTAAACTTCCATCCCCCTTTTGAAACTGTGGCGGATCAATCCATGCGCCAATTGGTAAGCATCCACACTTGCTGCTGTTTTAGAAAGTATCGCACCAAATGACCTGACCCCAAAGGTTTTCAAAACTTGTTCGTCTGAGAGCCAACTCACTCCCATCCGGTACTTATTGCGCATCTTAAATTCTTCTTTTAACCAATCAGCAGCTTTTACATCATGGGCTAAGTAAAGTGATTTTTTAAGTTCAAAACCACAATCCAAGTTCAGTTTACCCACCAAATCGCCGATCGTCCGGATTGCTTTGATTCCTGCTTTATAGCAGGTAACAGCTCCCTTTTCCCCAATCTTTTTTGAGAGTTCTATAAGCGGTTCATCGATTTCATATTGAAGCATACTGGTCGTCGCGGAGGTACTGCCTTGACCGATATCCCTTTTGTCTATCAATACTACCTTATGCCCGGCCTCCATCAAGGCATAGCTCACCAAAGCACCTGTTATACCCCCTCCCAACACCACTATTTCTGTTTCAATGTTTTTTTGCAGGGAGGGATAACTATTCAGAAGGCCGTTTTTAACTAACCAAAATGGTTCAAAAGTTCTGATTCTCATATTCTTCTTATTAACCGGCCTTTTCCAAAAAAATAAAATCCATACCTACCTGAGGTATAGATTTTAAATCAAGGATTTAAGCCAAGGTCTTGTTTAAATCTCTCATTTTCTTGACCTGATTGTGGTCTCCACTGAGGGATACCCTTTGGTCCATGAGCGCTTGTCTGACTCCCACGTTCATCTCTACATCTGAAGAAAGTGCCATATCATATGCTTTTAGCGCGGCATCTTCTCCTCCTTCACATGATTCTAGGATACTTGTCCTGTCGCTGCCCGAGAATAAAGATTTGATACTCATCCAAGAACGGAATATCTTACCGGAGGCTGTAGTCCCTTCTTCTATTTCTCCACCTGCTTTGAGGATTAAGTCTCCAAGAACACTGACATGGTCTCTGCTGTTTGAGATCATTTTCGCAAACAACATCTTTAAATCAGCATCTTGAACCTCCAATGAGTCGATGGCATTTTGATAACCTTCGATCCTGTCATTGTTGATCAAAACAAGGTCATTGAGGGTACTTGTCAATTCTTCTAAATGTGTCATGATAAGTTTTTTAATTATTTGAATAATTTACCAAATAACTTAGCCCAACATTCAGACCATATTTTGGATATTCTTTCAAATCAAAAACACTTACAACTATTCACTAAAACTGTATAAAAATTATGGAGTCGAATATCAATCTTTATAATTAACCAATTTAAAGCAGGCCCAAAAAACCGACCTTTCATAAAATCTTCTTCCTCATTTCTTTCATTCTTTTAAAATATGAAGGAGTCAGTCCTGTGACTTTCTTAAACTGATTGGAAAGATGGGCAACGCTGCTGTAGTCCAATTGATAGGAAATCTCTGTCAGGTTAAGTTCATTGTAGAGCAACAATTCTTTTACTTTTTCGATTTTGTTGAAGATGATGAATTGCTGAATGGTGATTCCCTGAACTTCCGAAAAAACATTAGACAGGTAGGTATAGTCATAGCCAAGCTGTTCGCTGATATGCTCAGAGTAATTGATTGTCGGAGGAGCCTCGGATTGGTGGATCATTTTGATCACTTCATTCTTAATTTTATCGATCAAAATGCTTTTTTTATCATCTAGAAGTTCGAGTCCGATTTTCTTCAGATTCAGCCTCAAAGCTTCCTTTTGGGAAGCAGTGATTTTTTGCGATACCTCAACTTCGCCCAAATTGACATTGGAATAGCGTATATCCAGATTCTTCAGTTCTTCCTTGACCACCATGATGCAGCGATAGCTGACCATATACTTAATATGAATCTTGTGTTTTTCCACTTTAATTGAGAGATAGGCAATTATTCGGCCACTAAAAGAAAGTTATCCTTATTGAAGGGCGGGTCTTGGTACACATTTGCGTAAATGATGGCTTTTTCCAATAATTTCTTTAATTTTTGAAAATCATTGGGCTTATGGATATAAACATTTGCCCCGTTGAGGAAAGTCTCTTGCATGTCATTTTCGGAAGAAGATGTTGAATATATCGCAACAGATACTTCTTTGAATTTTACATCTGCCCTGATTTCCTTAAGACATTCCAAGCCGTTTTTTCTGGGCATGTTGATGTCGAGAAAAAGGATCTGCGGAAGATTTTCGGCTTCGGTATTTTGCATAAGGTGCATGAGTTCGTCGCCGTCATTGACTGTTTCTACAGATGTGCCGACATTCAATTCATCAAACGCCTCCTTAAACAACAGTCTATCTGCTTCATCATCGTCTGCTAATAGGATTTTAATGGATTTCTCGTTCATTTTTTGGCTGGAAAATAGATGTCGATTGTTGTTCCTTTATTGAGTTCACTTGTTGCACTTATAAAACCATTGTGGTTTTCTACAATTTTTTTGACAATGGCCAACCCAATTCCTGTTCCAGGGTATTCATCTTTGCTGTGCAGTTTTTCAAACACCTCAAAGATCCTTTTACTGTACTCCTGATTAAATCCTATACCGTTATCTGAAAACTGAATATGACAATAAAGTTTTTGACTCAGATCTTCGATGGTTTTGATAGTATCCTTTTTTACGATTTCTGCTGAGATGGAGATTTTGACGGGGATTTCCGGTTTGGAAAACTTCAAAGAATTACTGATCAGGTTATTGATCAACTGCCTGAACTGAAAGGGAATGACACTGACATCACACATCTTATTGATGGTGATTTTGGCTTTTTTGGCCTCTATCGCTTCTTTCATTTCATTCTGTACGTCTTTGATAATGTCCGCAAGCGGCAATGCTTCAAATTTTCTTTCGGCAGAATTGAGACTGGTAAAAGTAAGCAGCTCCTCTATCAGCTTTTGCATCCTATTGGCAGACTTTTGCATGTGCTGGAAGTAGACCTTGCCTGAAGCTGATAAATTCACCATTTCTTTTTCTAGAATCCGGTCAGCAAAGGTCTGGATCTTTCGGAGCGGCTCCTGCAAATCATGGCTTGATATGTAGGCAAAGGCCTCAAGCTCTTTGTTCATTTTTCCTAGCTCGTTGTTCTTTTCAGACAGGGCTTTATTGGAAAGGTCAAGCTGTTTGGTTCTTTCCAACACCGCCTTTTCAAGCTCGATATTGTAGTTTTTGGTTTTTTCTATGTCTTTGGTGTATTCTTCCAATTCATTTTTTTGGGTCAGCATGGCATCGGTTATATCATTAAAAGAAAGTAAAATCAATTGCTCCCCGTGGCTTTTTTGGATAAGTCGGCTTGCATTAAGTAAAAAAACTTTTTCGCCAATCCTTGGAAAGTTATGTGTTATTTTAAAGTTGCTGAAGGAGGAATTTTTGGGAATAATATGTTCGAGCAGTTCCCTCAAACTCGGAATATTCCATCGCTTTTCTTCAAAATCAAACAACTTCTTCCCGTCTATTTGATCCTCTTTGAGTTGGAATATCCTGTAGAAAGATTTGTTAGCGGTTTTGATTCGAAGGTTTTTATCCAAAACAATCATGGGCTCATGAAGGGTAGAGATGATGGCATTGGAATAGTCATAGGATTCATTGAGCAGGTCATTTCGGGTTTGGAGTTCTTGGTTGGTGGTGACAAGCTCCTCATTCGATGATTCAAGTTCTTCTTTGGAAGTTTCAAGTTCTTCATTGACGGTCTGCAATTCTTCATTGCTCGAGACTACCTCCTCATTGGCACTTTGGAGTTCCTCTATGAATCCTTCCTGCTCTTGAGACAGTTCCATGGCATCTTTTTGGGACAATGCCAGTTCGTCCTCAAGCTGTTTTATTTTTTGTTCCTTAATACTGAGAATTGAATCTTGGATCTCATCCTTTCCTTTTACTTGCTGGGAACCAGTAACCTGATCGTGTTGTGAAAAAACAACAAGCATCAACTTTTCTTCAAATTCAACAAGCAGCGGCGACACCTCGATACTGATGACAAAGGCGGTATTGTCGACATTCATCTCAATTCCGGTTTTCCGTACACGCTGATCGGTTTTGATGCATTTGGAAATCAGGCTTCTCAGGTGAAAAGCGATTTCTTTGCGTACAAGCTTCAGGATATTCAAGGAAGCTTTCCCGGAAAAATGGCTCAGGTACAAATCTGTTTTGCCTCTAAACTGGAGGATTTCCATCTGCGGATTGATGACTGCACAGGGAGGTAAAAAATCAGAGACTATTACTGCATCAATAGCTTGATCCAGGTTTTTGCTGTTTTGAAGTGCGGTGGTTTTGGCTGCACTGATCTTGGTATCAGCATCCATTGCATGTTTTGTATGTTGTGTTTCTCCTTTATTCATTCTTGAAGTCGGTAATGATAATAGGCGTCCATCGACGCTACTTTTTCTTGAATAGATTCTGTACTTTTTGTTGACCTCTGAGAATAGATTTGCCGAAGAACTGATGGTCTCTGCTTTTCCCAGCATCAGATAGCCTGTTTCGTTCAAGGCATAATGGAAAGTTGACAATACTCTTTTTTGGGCTGCTGAATCTAGGTAAATGAACAAGTTCCTACAGCTGATAAAATCTATCCTTGAAAATGGAGGATCCTTCAGTACATTATGCGGTGCGTAGACACAGATGTCCCTGATCGATTTCGAAATCCTGTAGTTGTTTCCTGATTTTGTAAAAAACCGCTGCAGCCGTTTTGGTGAAACCGATTCCAGTTCATCTTTGGTGTAGACACCGGCACGCGCTTTTCTGATCGCCTTTTCACTCAAGTCTGTCGCAAACATCTGAATAGGAATATGGGTCCCTGAATTTTCTTGAATTTCAAGAATCATCATGGCAATGGACAATGCTTCCTCACCCGAAGAACAGGCAGGAACCCATATCCGAAAGGTCTCTTCAGCCTTTTTTGACTTCAGAAGTTTGGGAAGAAGAACCTCCTTCAGGTATTTGTAAGTATCCGAATCCCGAAAAAAACTGGTCACATTGATCAGCAAATCCTGGTAAAGAATATCCAATTCTTCTTTTTTTTCACCGATGAGGTTTACATATGCTTTGAGGTCTTTTACCTTATTGAGCAGCATCCGCCTAAGGATCCTTCTCTTGATTGTCTTCATTTTATAGACAGAAAAATCCACGCCTGTGAATTTCAAAAGGCTTTTGATGATGGCTACCAAGTCAGGGTTTGCATCGTCTATGAGGTCTTCTTCCCTGTGTTTTGTGCCTGGTATCCTAATCAAGGGATTTTGGCTGATCCTGTTCAGCTCCAAGGCGATATCCTTAGGCGACAATATAAAGTCAACCAAACCTGCTGTGATGGCGGATTTGGGCATGCTATCAAATTTTGCTGAGGAATCTTGGGCAAAAGTCAGTCCTCCCTCTTGCTTTATTGACCTCATGCCAATAGTACCATCGGTTGCACTTCCACTTAGGATGATTCCGATTACATTTTCCCTATGGGTCTTTGACAGGGAGGTAAATAGGATATCTATCGGAAAGTTGAATTTTGGACTTTCCGGTCTTGGTGATAAAATTAATTGGTCATTTTCTACAGAAATCTCCTTGTCCGGAGGGATGATGTAAAATGTATCGGGCTTGATCTGCACCTTGTTTTCAACCTCTCCTACATCCATGGAGGTTATTTTTGCCAAGAGAGGGGTAAGCATACTTTTGTGGTCAGGACTGAGATGCTGTACAAAAATGAATGCCATACCCGTGTCAGGAGCCAGGTATTTCAATAATTCGGACACCGCTTCCAATCCTCCCGCCGAAGCGCCTATGGCAACAATCGGGAAATCTACCTTTTGCTTAGGTTCGGGTAATGAATCCTTTTCTGTTTTGTCTTTTTTGGATTGTCCCATGCCGTTTTTTCGATTTAATTTCGGTAGCAATATTCAGCATCAGCAAGAACGTGTATGATGTAGGCAGACTCTACAGGATCAAGTTACCATTTGTTTGACCCGATTGATAACCATTTGCAATATATAATCTAAATACCTCTTAAATATTTCCAATAATCCGCTATTTTTTCCAAAAACATGAAGGAAACGGCTCATTACCTGATCAAAATGATCCCACCAAAAGCAGGTACATCCACCAAAACCGAATGGGCTTTGCCTTCAAAAGGTCCTTTTGCCGCAACGGAGGTAACCTCGGTTCCTGAGAAATCCTCGTCATAACCTTTCCAGCTACTGTTGAATTTCACCCTCCACTTGCCACCCATGGGCACACCGAATTTATAATTGTAGAACGTCTGATTCGAAAAATTAAGCACCATGATTACAGGCCGCTCACGGTGATCCGCATGGCTTCTGCTGTATGCCAAAACCAATGTGTCTTGGTTGAAGTGCAAGGTCTCGGTCAGGTGACCTGTCAGCCCCACCATCGCCTCATCCCTTCCGTTTCGCATGCCGATCAAGTCCCGGTACATGCCCGAAATCCCATTGAATATCGATTGTCTTTCCCAATCCAAGCCCACCGTATCCGAGAAATGCCCATAACTGATGAATTCCTGACCCTGAAACAACATCGGGATTCCCGGCGCTGTCAGGAGCGCAATGGCTCCCAAAGTGGATTTCTTTTTGGCATATTCACCGTTGGCATCTCCGGGCTGTATCTCTTCCGGCAAACGGGACGACCCGTTGGCCACCTCATCATGGGACTCTGTGAAAATCACCCTTTGGAACACATCATTGTTGAAGGCAAAAAAGAGTGACTCCACCACAAGCTGAAGGTTTCGGTGTTTGTCTTCTAACTCCAACAAAACCCTTTTAATCTGGTTTGCGAAGCCCAAACCCCATTGAGAATGGAAGCCGAGGCCGTTCAGCATGACCCCGGAAGTGACCACAGGATCTGCCTTAAGGTCTTCCGCAATCAGGATTTTGTGGGGAAAAATATCCCGGATCTCCCCGTTCAACTCCTGCAAGAATCGATATCCTTCCTCCAGTTCTGCCTTGTTGTTAGTATTTTCGCTATCTAGGTACCTGATGACCGCTGTGGCATCAAACCTCAAGCCATCACATTGGTAGTCGTCGAGCCACATCAGCGCATTGTCACGGAGGTAATTTCGGACTTCTTTCCTGCCATAATCGGGGCGGTTTTCACCCCAAGGTGTCTTGGCCCTGTAATCATTATAGAAATAAATGCCGCCGAGGTCGTTTTCCTGCCAACCGTCAAACTGCCAAATGTCAATATCTGAAGGACCAAAATGGTTGTAGACAACATCCATGATCACGGCGATTCCCCTAAGGTGGGCTTCCTGAATAAAATACTTCAGCCCTTCCGGACCGCCATATGCCGACTCCACAGCAAAAGGGTGAGCGGGATTATATCCCCAAGATTCATCTCCTGCAAACTCCATCACCGGCATGATTTCTATGGCATTGATACCGAGGTCTCTGATATAATCCAATCTCTGTACTGCGGAAAAAAAGTTTCCAACACCCCCATTTTCAACCCCGTCCCTGTTGAATGTACCGATGTGCATCTCATAGATGACCAGCTCGTTGAACGAAGATATTTGAAAATGATGCTCCTCCCTGTCTTTTCTCAGGTCTATGACAATGGAATTGCCCATGCTGTTGGTCAATTTCCGGGCATAGGGATCGTTTTTGGTGATTTTGTTATCTCCATTGTAAAGGACGAATTTATACTCATCACCATTGTTTGCCACATCTACATGTACCGCCCAATAGCCGTCATTTTCATGTTCCAATGGGTATTCATTATCTCTCCAGCCATTGAAGCTGCCCATGACAAAAATACTGTTGACATTGGGCGCCCAAACCCTGAAGGTCACGCCTACTAAGCCTACGATGGCCCCCATTCCTCTACTTCCTATCTCCTTCATTGCTATTGTATGGTAAAATATTTGGAAAAAAATGTTCCTTATAAAGAAGGAGTCGAAAAAACATCACTATTCTATCATAAGGTAATATATAGCCGTATAGTTCAAATTATCAACCTTCGGTCTTTATTTCCTCGTTTCCTTTCTCGAGGATGATTTCCTTTTCGACGACTTTCATCGCAAAATCAGAAGGATGAACCGCCGCCTCATACATCTCCGCATACACCCTGGTAAATGCCGCCCCAAAGAACAATATCAAACAAGAATAAGATACCCAAAGTAAAATCAGCACCACAGAACCTGCCGCACCATAGACTGAAGCCGGGTCTGCAGCCCCAAAATAGAGGCTGAGCAAAATCTTACCCAGATTGAACAACAGGGCCGTCATAAATCCTCCCAACCATACCGATCTCCACCTGATCTTCATGTCAGGCATAAACCTGAATATCAACACAAACAAAAGCCCGATGACAAAGGTGGACAGCGCAAAATCAAAGAACTGGGCTATAAACAGGTAAGCAGGCTCCCAAAGCCCGGCCAGAAAACTGCTCAACAGCGTCAATGCCGTAGAAACCACAAAACTTATGATCAACAAAAAAGCAATGACCATCACAAAGGCTAGGCTCAATGCCCTGTCTTTGATGACTTTCCACCAACCGGCTTCAGGGTCCACCTTGACACTCCAGATTTCATTCATCGAAATCTGAAGCTGGTAAAACACCCCGGTGGCGCCAAATACCAATACTGCGACACCCATGATGGTAGCAAAAACAGTCCTGTCATCTTTACTCGAATTTTCGATGATGGAGACAACAGACTCTGCAGCACTCGGACCAATGGCCTCCGAAATCTGCCCCGTGATCTCCCCCTGAACGATCTCCTGTCCCCAAAATGCCCCAACAGCACTGATGATCAACACAAGCAATCCCGGCATGGACAATACCGCATAGTAGGCCACAACAGCCCCCAATCTCCAAGGATTGTTCTTATTCCAAAGCTTCCCCGCCTCCCACAACAGCATCGGCAGGTGTCTGATCCTGAATTTATTATCTACTATCATTCCCTCTGTCTTTCTTGTTTTCTTAAGGCCAAAAAAATCCATTCCGGCCCTCAGTACGCAATGCCCGGATCAAACTAGTGCATTAACCGTGCCCCAATGGAAAAAGGAAGTGAATTTGTGGGAGATGGCAGGCTAAAAAGAAAAAGCGGCTACCCGAAACTATTCAGGATAACCGCTTTTTGAAAATGGATTTTACGTAAAAAAAGGAATGTTAACTTTCTAGGATCTTCTTTTTCTCAGCATCAAACTCCTCCTTGGTGATGACACCTTCGTCCAACAGTTTTTTCAGTTCTCTTAATTTATCTGCCTTGGCCTTATCCAAACCGCTCGGGATGGAATAGTAGTTGGTATCAAATCCTTCTGCAGCAGGCTGAAGCTCATAGGTCCTGAATGGCTTGTATTTCATGATCCAAAGGAATGGAACCAACAAAAAGACCCCACCGATCAAAGCGCCGACATCCAATTCCTCATCCCTTGAAAAAGAGGTATTAAAGGGGTTGTAACCTTCTTTTTCCAATTTGACCAAGGTGGAACTGCCTACTACTTTGGTATCGCGGTAAGTGTATGGCGTATTCCCCATATACTCGCCGTTCATATACAGCTTGGCATCTGATGGGATAGATTGGATCATGGTCGTACTGCCACAACTCGCAAAGAAAATAGCAACAGCCAAAAATAAGGCAATGGATTGGAGATAGATGGATTTCATTAAAATTTGAAATTTAGTTTTACAATATTAAGGCCTATTGTCAAAACTACAAGGAAGGGAGGGGGAAAAGTTTTGGATCTTTTTTGGTCGTAATTAATCCAAAAATAGAATTTTATTTCTTGAAATATTACTTTAGGGTGGATGCTTGTCTAAGCCGTATCCTATATTTTTAAGAAAAACGATACGGAGAAAAATGGTTCAATGAAGGTTTGAAGTGCGATTTTTAGAAAGGTTTTTGAGGTTAGTTATTTTTAATTTTTCTTGTCATACTTGATTTTAAAGCGCTATGGTTTAGTCCTGATTTTACAGACAATTCCAAAAAGTCATTCATTAAGTAATCCAATCTTTCCATTTTATTCTCGTCTTCAATCCAGACGTCAATAACAGAACCAGATCCACCCAGAAGATCAGCCGAAATTACTTTTTGTTTAAATCCTTCCTTGTCTTCATTTTGGATTGATGATAAAATCTGCATAATCCAATTTGCCTGTGCTGAATAGGCTGAATCACGAAGAATCTCGTGAATCTCAGTCAACAGTGCAGTAAATCGCTCTTTATTGTTCTCAGAGAAATCTATTTGATATGTTCTTTTTTTAAATAGTCCGAACATTGTTTTTTTGTTTATGTAACCTCCAACTATCCTCCTTAAGCTGGACTTTTCAAACATCTTTAAAAGTATCTAATCCCACTAGCCTTTGCAAATAGCTCGTTTAGCTTATGGATGATAGTGTTTGTTAGCCACTTTTATTTTTGCAATTCGATAAATTCTAAGTTCCAAAAATTCTTTATCAATCGCCATGAGCCACCAAATTCTCCTCTTACCAATGTTTGGTTATTCTCATCTTCATAGATCAATCTAAAAGTATGATCGAAAATGATAGTTTCTTCACCTACTTCTGCACTTATTCTGACAGATATTTCAGTAATAGCGGCAGCTTGATCATCGATTGCCAATATTTCGAATTTCTGAGGAGTTTTAGTGGCTAACAATCTTCTAATCTCACCAGCTCGTTTGCTAGGAGATTTTTCATCAAAAACAAAGGTACTAACTTGCTCAGCCATAGCTCCGTAGTTGCTAGATTTCCAATAGTTTATGAACTCAACGAGCGTTCTCTCAGGAGTTCCAAAGTTGTAATCTGTTATTTCGCCAGATCTTGGGGCATCTTTTCCAAGTTCCACAGCTCTAGGTTTCCAATCAATCAACCTTTTCTTAGATTCTTGAACTTTATTCCAAAGACTAAGAGTTTCTCTCCATGGTAGTTCAGGTTCTTTCTCTTTTCTTTTAGGTTCTGAGCGAATTGCTTGAATCCAATCTCTTACTGCGAATAAGGCTGACCAACATTTAGTTGCAACAACTTCATTTGCAAAACCAAGATCTCTTCCATGAAGGATGCCATTTCGGAAAGGGGTTTCAATCTGCTCACTTGTTGTTTTATTTCTTCCTTTGAAGAAGAGGTCTCGTAGAACCGACAAACCTGTACTATGAGCCGCAATTGAATCCCAGGATTTTAACTCTGATTGTTCCGAAAAGAAACCATATTTTTTATTCACATCCGAGACAGCACCATCAATAACCATTAATATTAATGGTATACACGACATGTAATCCCGTTCTATAAACTCATCATATGCGTGGTTAATTATTGAGACTCGGATCTTCATTTCAGGTGTACCAAATAGTGTTCCGATCTTCCATCTCAAATTCTCACTTTTGAAATATTCGATTAGGATTCTTTCGCCTGCTTCTATTGATTCATTTTCAGCTCTCTCAATTGCTTCTTTCAAGATATCGGCCTTCATGGATTCACAAGCAATCCAGCCTCTTTTCGCAAATAGCCTATTGAAAGTATCAGGAATTTTAGAGAGTTCTTCAAGTTCCTTTTTCATTCCTTCGAACTTGCCGAAGTCTTCTTTGAATTTGTTCTTGTCAATCAATCCAAGAAATGAAAAGAATTTCAGGAATCCTTTCAGGCTTTGAAAAGAATCAAATTTTTCTTTTAAGTCTTTGAATGATGGGTTTTCTTCAATTCTTTCTGTACTCATCCTTTTCTAATTTTGGCTAGAGGTTAGCCCCTATTTCTATCATTTTATATCTGTAGTAAGGGGGATAGATGGATTTCATTAAAATTTGAAATTTAGTTTTACAATATTAAGGTGGATTGACAATACTAAAAGGTAGTTAGGATGGCTTAACCAGATTTGGTTTATTTTCTAGCATTGTTCGTCAAATGTTTCGCCTCCTGTCCATTCGAGTCCTTGAGCAAGGGTAAATTGTTTCTCTGCACCATCTTTCTTGAAAAAACTTCCAAGGTAATTATGTACAAAATAATCATTCAAATAAGTTACTTCCGCTAAAGAGTAAGGTTTTATGGCGTTTTCGTCACTGCTCTTGCACATAATCCATAAAACGGTTTCGTCTTTTGAAATGGCAAAATTCTCAATAATTGATTTGGAATACTGATTTAGAGAAAACACTTTTTTTACTTTTAGTTTTTCACTGTATTCCAAAATTGGATTGGTACCAAATTGTTGAGGGCAACAAGGAAATTCGGTGGGTGTTTTCCAACTTTTCTGTTTTGCATTTAGAGTTAATGAATTTGTAAATTCGGGAACTTCCTCAATTCGAACATTTTGTGATCTTCGATTATGTATCCAATCTCCTAATTTTCCACCTCTTAATGGTTTGTTGCTTTCAGCCCAAGCCAAAAGTCTTGATTTACTTGCTTGTGCTTCTTGAACACTAACCGTACACATCCATGCATAATTTGGTTCTTGGAATTTGTCTCGGAATTTTGAAGGGTCGGCAAGAAATTCTTCAATGCTTCCGCAAACAAGTTCTATCCGTCTTGCTGTGATTGGGTTAAGCAGTATGTTTTCTAATCTTGTTACCCAACGTAGATTTTCTGGTCGGTTATTTTGTTTGTTTGTATCAATGTGGTCAACGACGTGTTCTTTTGTTGGTGGTTCTCCGTGAAATGCAGTTGCAATTATTCTGTGAATTGGAACCGTAGCAATTTCAAAATAGCCTGATTTGTTGTTTATTTTACCGGGAGTCCATTTATTATCTGTTGGTCTTGGTCGTGTTGGGTCAAGTGGTAAACGTAATACCGCTCCGTTGTCACGAACAGAATAATGTTCATTCTTGTAAAAGCATTCGCTCTGTTGTTTAAAGTCGTTCAAGTCAACCATTTTTTAACGTTTTGGGATCCCGGCGATTTCGAAGCACTTCACTGTCAAACAAACGCAGACTTTGATAGAAACTCAAAGCTTGATTTAACCAATGTACCGCCACTTTTGGGTTGGTGCTGTTAGCATAAGTTATAAACTAGTTTGATTATACCAATCTCTGATCAATGCGCCAACCCGTTCAATGTCTGTCATAGACAAATAGCCACTGTGCATAATGACATTTCTTGACCTTTCAACAGACTTAAATAGTTGGTTGGCCCATTCATATGAGTTTAAATGGGGTTGAAACAAGTCCCATTTTTTATTAATTATAGAAGATAAGTCTCCAAAATCAATAAATTGAATTAAAGACTCGCCTCTTTGCGTGTGCCATTTGATTTTATCCTCCTCATCCTTTCTAATCGCAGCTTTCTTCCTTATACTTTCAGGAACAGAGTCGTCCCACCAATTCTCCCCGATTTCTTCTAACAATTTCTTTTCTACGAAAGCACGAACAGTATTTTCAAAAGAATAAATTGCAATAAATACCAATGACATATTTTGAGCTTTAATCAATATGGAATCTTCAACCTGGTCAATGCAAAGTCGTTTTTCTAATTCCGCATTTTCTATCTTGCTTAAAAGAGCTGGATTTTTTCTACCAGCCTTATCCAAAGCCTCTTCAGTCAATAGTCCTTTAAATACAAATGAATAATATTTATCCATTAGAGTAAGTGTTGTTTTAGACTTTTAAAAATAGCGTCATAGACGGAAGAATCTCTGGTTTCGGGCAAGTGGATTTGAATATTGTAGTGAAGAGTGGGATTTATAACTGACTCATTTGAAGATGCAGGTAAATTAATTTGACTATGTTGATGGAAAACTTTGGTATCCTCGGTCTCTTCCAATTTTTTTGCAGGCTTTGAGTGGCTTACTGACCAATCAGCAATTTCTGTTAGTGCTTTAAAAGTCTTAGCCATTAACTTCAAAATACTTTCATCAATTGTGCCTTGGGTTAAAGTCTTTAGCTTATTTTTAACCTCCTCCTCCGTCATTTTATATGCTTGCTTATTAATCGCAAACAAATCAGAGTAACCTTCCTCTATACAAGTAGCTAAAATCTTTGCAGTTTGAGATTGGTCGATAAATTCATAATATTTACTAGTTGGGGTTCCATTGGCATCTATTAATCCTATTTCCTTAAATAGTTTTACATATAAGGTGTCATTACTGCTCGTGAACCCCAATGTCTTTAAGAACCCTCCAGTCAATTTGTCTGGTGCCTTAGCTGAAATCAAAGAATTAATTATTGGTTGTAAATTCTTTGTTGTAACAAGATACGCTGTTGGTAGAGCCATAAGTTTCTGTTTATATTTTTAATTTATGCTAACGATTTGCTTCATGCAATCATTGCGCTATGTATGCCAAATAGAATGCATAGCGCAACAGTTGCGGATATATTTCAATTATTTAAACTTAATTCTTTTTAGTTTTTTAAACAAACCGCTTACAGCTCATCAAAAAATAAATCAAAATATGGCAGTTCAAGGGTGACAGCATCCTAGCTTGTCTATTTAAGTTTTTGACAGCTACTCATTAAAGAACTAATCCAAAGCAACATAGCAATCAGACCTATCATAAAAGCTGAAAAGTTGTGATGATCAATCCCCATTTATCCTCTTCACCGTCAAGAGAAATCCACAAAAAAACTGCTTAGGAAAAGGCTTGGTCGTATTTCAACCGGTCAACTTCAATTCAGCCGACGTTCTTTCAGGGCTTCCTCCAAATCCTTATTCCCTTTTGGATTTTTAACCAATCTGTAAATGATCAACATGGGAATCAACATGGGTATAAAAAATCCTAAACGTTTTTCCTCTGATAAACCCCATCCTACCAATCCAAAAATGAGGATTCCGGCAAGAAAGCCAATCATGGTGGCGTGAAAAATTTTCGATTTTTTCAGTTTGTCTTTTTCGACCAATAATTCGTCATCAGTCATCTCTGTGAAGCTCTTTTTTTCCATATCAGTATGGTTTTGAAGTTAGGTTAGATATTACCGGTTTGCTTCCCAAAATCATGCCGCCACATACGCCTAGGACATACATGGCACGACAGTTCCGGATAAGTTTCAACTATTTAAACTTAATTCTTTTTGGTATTTCAAACAAGTCGCCAAAAGCCCATCAAAAAAAATCAGGGCAATAACCCTACCGGCAAGCTGAACCAGAAAATACCTTCCCAAGTATGGCTAAACATGTTCCCCAGTCTCCTGTTGGTGAGTTTTTCAAAATCGGGAACTAGGCTGCCTATTATCAAGACGGTCATGGAAGTCCATTTTTTGAAATCCCAATCGATATAAAAAACAAGGGCAGCGCGGAAAAAGGAATGAATGAAGGATTTAATGTAAAAATAGTCTTGCTTGATTTATTTACGAGCAAACGCATTTTGGCTGACTCAAAATCATTTTGCAATTCCTACCTGAATTCGATTTCTATTGCCGCTACAATCTATTTTTGAAATCCGGCTTTGAGTATTCATGTTGTTCTAAGGCACCCCAACATTTTATTCATACCATTCATATTGCGC
Organism: Aquiflexum gelatinilyticum; assembly: GCF_024741135.1. Lineage (GTDB taxonomy): Bacteria > Bacteroidota > Bacteroidia > Cytophagales > Cyclobacteriaceae > Cognataquiflexum > Cognataquiflexum gelatinilyticum. The sequence goes on along the minus strand of NZ_JANSUY010000001.1, from coordinate 506,030 downwards.
TAATTAAACTATGATACCCAATCCATTGTGAAATGGGTAATTGTATGCATTCTTCCCCGTTATTTTGGCAATATCAAAAACAGCACGTCTCACCTCAGGAAAACTATCTGTATCATGAAAAATACAACATTTGCTGTGTTTTACTGCCCATAAGCCACATTCATATGTTTCTTTATAATTGTGGACAATATCGACATGGGCAAAATCATACTGATCATTTTCTTTCTTAATCCAATCTTTATAATCAGACCTAACCAATTTAATGTTTTCAAATTCAGATAAGGATTTCTTGGTATTATCGTAATGATCTCCCTTAAATACCGTATGCTCATCCCCAAGAAATATATCAACACCGGTTACATTTTTAAAATAATTGGAGAAGACCACGGCCGAAAATCCAAATTCTACACCAAATTCGATACAACTGTGCCTTTCAATATTAAATTGATCCAAGATATCTTCAATAATTAATTCCAAGCCTTTCCATGCAGATGCGACTTGGATGGTTTTATCCGGAATTGTTTTTTTAACCGGCTTGTATTCTTGAATAGGGAATTTATTCCTATAAATAACTTTTGTAAGTTTTGACTTAATTCCTCCCATGGTTTTCTTTTTATTGATTAATGAATTCAAAAAATAACCGCAACTGGTTTTATTTCTCTGTTTTTGGTGGAATAACCAAATTGCCTTGACTTTTCTTTTGCTGATAGGTTAATAATTCAACCATCTTTGTTCATTTTTTTATCAAAATATATTATAAAGGTCTAATTCTTAATCTAAAAATTATAATAAATTATTTATTTTCATAAACCTAATCAATAATTAACCCTTATAAAAAAATAAACAGGGTATTTTCAACAATTATAATTTAAAGAAATTGGTTGTTGCTTAAATAATTGTAAAGTAGTCCAATGGAATAAGCGCTGAGCAAGAATCAAGCTAACCACCTTCTGAAGGCATTGTGGTACCTTTTTGGGATTCAGCTATAGCTAAAAAAACAAAAGAACTACTACCAAAAAAACTTCAACAGATGAAAAAACTGCAGAAATGAAATCACCTCAAATGAATTTTATAACCCCTGTTTTACAAAATTCATCCAAAGGACCATTCCGGGTATTATTTGACCGAGTTTTTTAATTTTGTTTTTTCTAAAATACATCCTGTGGTAGAAATAATGCTTTGCCTTGACCTTTGTTTTAATGTCGGAAGAAATAGGGGGGATAGTTTGGTTTGAAATCGCTAAATCAGGCCATTCCATACAGGTTATTTTAAAGTTATTTCTTAAAAAAAATTGACTCATTTCTATTTCTCCATTGAGGACTATATCCAGTTTTTTGGTTTCGTTTGAAGCAGGAAAAGCCTTTCCAAGCATATCCATGAAATAAACTTTTGTTAAAAAAGAATAGGTCTGTACATGTGGTAAATCATTCCTTAAACTCCTTTTTGGGTGGTCAAGGAAATTTATGGTACTGCCGCAAAGGGATATTGAATCAAATTTCTCAAACTGTTTTACAAATTGCCTGTACCAGTTTTCATGAAATGGGCCATAGCCACTTCTATTTTGGAACAGGATATAATCCTCAGGATCGGCGCTGATTTTTACTTTTTCAAACAGTGATTGAAATGAACTGAAATCACGTCCGGTATTATCTTTAAAGTAGATTTCCCTCAGTTCTATGGAAGGATGTCCGAGAAAGATTTTCTTAACAGTTTTCACAAAAAACTCATCATAAGAACTGATTTCCTTCACCTTACTGATGGCAATAAACAAGACTATTTTATCCAATGCCGGATTACAGTTCTTGATGCGCATTAAGTTTTGAATGTCTTTTGAATAAAGACGGGACTCATTTGCTGTGGCATAGCAATGAAAATATTTTCGCACTATCTCTCCGCTCTTAATTTTCAACTTAATGTCTTTATTTGGTAATCCGGACGAAAATAAAGAAAAAACCTTAAAGTTTAGCTGAAAAGACTTTTGTCCTCTTACTGAATTCAAAAGAACCCAATCCTCGCCCGCCATTTGCTAAAAATTAAATCTTAAAAAAATATTTCAACCCCAAACGGACTTTATTGGATGACCTTTATTTCCCAAAGGATAACTTCCGCACATATAAACTTGGGGGATTAATCCCTCACGGGGTTTTTCGGCCTTGTATGCTTATCAGGGAATCTTTATTGATTTTTCCGCTCATTCCAATTCGAATTTTTTCATGATGGAAGGCGTCAAAGTGAAAATAACTATCAGCAACCCGGTGAAAATCATAACCGGCTGCAACCAAAAATACTGTGTCATAACCAGCTGAACAGTAATCCAGGTAATTACAATAATGCCCGAATACAGGGAATATGTCCATGCCCAATGCCTGTTTGGGTAGATATTGAGCGCATTTGCCCATCGCCATCTTGGCTGGAAAAGTAATCCAACTAGGGAAAACAAAGGAAGCAAGCCGCTACAAATAAAGAGGATAAAACCGGGAATGAGGTAAGAACTGAATGGCGATTGAGCAAGCCATCCGGGTTCCATACCAAGCAAGGAACCATCCGGTTGCAGGACCAACATTCCCCCTCCGGCTAATGCTCCCAAACCCAGAAAAAGGTGGAGCCCAAGAAGCATGTAAAGAAAAAGCCGAGTCATCATATTCTACCCATTAAAGTTTGTAAACGCCAACCCATTAAATTTAGGAATAATGTCAGAATATTGGGAAACAACCTTGTTTCTCACCTTAGGATCTCCTACCCTTTACCTAAGGTCCCGCTACAGCTCCACCCACCTTCCCCTAGGGATACTCCGTGTCCCTCCTACCCATACTCCGTGTCTCTCCTACCCATACTCCGTGTCTGCGTTACACCTTAGGTACCTTTGAGCCGTTCACTAAAGCAGCTTAAGGCAGGTGATAGCTATATTTCCAAAGAAATTCATTCATCATTATTTATTTAGAATTGAATCCTCATCTCGGCACTCTCTCTCGCATCTCGCATCTCGTTTCTCGTTTCTCGTACTTCCCCTACCATTCCTCCAATCCCAATAATCTCATCCCCAAATCTGTCAATTCAGCTACAGGATGTTGTTTTTCCCTTTGTAAAGGGTCACCGGGAAAGGCATATCCTTTCAGTGCTTCACGGCTTTTCCAACTGTGGATGCGCCACTGACGGAGAGCTTCATTTTCGGGTTCGGCGGGCATCATGGAGAGGTATTGGGCAATGCGGACTTTGTCTTTGCTTTTGTTGGCACGGATTCCATGCGGCAAAAGGGAATTGAAGATCAGCAAGTCCCCAGCCTCCAGTTTGACTTTGGTCAGTTCAAATCCGCTGATGTCGGGTTGGAAATAATTGCGGTCGGCAGCTTGGGTAAGTTTCCAGGTATCATAAGTCCGATAGAGCTCCGGAATACATTGGAAGCCGCCCATTTCTTCATCGGTTTGGTCTGCGAGGGCAAGGACACCCTGCACATTTTGGGGTTTGGTTTCGGGATCATAATCCCAATGGATAAAACCTTTGTATTCAAATCCGGACCGGATGGGGAAGTTGAGGTTGGCCCGGTCGATGGTCACCCATAGTTTTTCGGTGCCCCAGATATCCGAAAAAGCCTGATGGACTTTGGATGTCTGCCTGTTGTCCCAAAGGTATTGGTGATGGTAGATTTCGACCATTCCGGTATTGACCAATTCCTTCATCTCCATATCCGGATTGGTTTTTCGGTACCAGGTCTCGGGGTTTTGGGGATCTTTTCCCTCGTATTCCCATAAGAAATCCGCCAACTTTTTTGCCTGAGCTGTTGGTACAGCATTTTTGATGATCACATAGCCGTGGTGGATCCAAAAATCCCAGTCCGCCTCAGACATTACCTGTAATGGCATTCCATTGCTGCGGTCATTGAGCTTGGTTATGGCCGTCTTGGAAACCGAGTAATTGGATTTGGGATCATTTGTCATGCTGTTAATTTAACCGAAAAACTGCGATATTTAGAGAAAAATATTCTCTGAAATGATCTCATTTTTATCCACATTGGAAGATTTCCATACCAATCTTTGGAGATTTCACCTGCCCGTGCCGGATGACATTGCGGTGCAGTTTATTGAAGGAGACAACAGACGGGTGAGGGTTCACTTGGAAGGAATCCCTGTCTTCCCTGCTGCCCTGATGAAAACCAAGGAATATTGGTTTATTCTGCTCAATAAGCCCAACCGGGAAAAGCTCAAAATCGCCGAGGGAGACAAAATCACCATGACCTTAGAAAAGGACCTATCGGAATATGGACATGAAATGCCTGAGGAATTGCAGGTGCTCCTCGATCAAGATGAAGTGGGGAGCGGCTATTTCTATGCACTGACCAAAGGTAAACAGCGGGGACTGATCTACATTGTCACCAAAGTCAAAAACACCAATTCACGGCTCAACAAGTCCCTTGCCATCATCGAACACCTGAAAGATGTGAAAGGAAAACTCGACTACAAAATGCTGAATGAAAAAATCAAGTACTATAACAATCTGGATAAAGGCTGGTGATTGGATGGTTAATTGGTTATTGGTTATTTGTTGTTATGTCCCTGAGCTTGTCGAAGGATTGGTTAATTTGGTTAGGGGTTATTTAGTTGATTGGTTAATTGTTCTGCGCCCATCTGTAGGCAAATCTTACTTTTTTCATAAATCTTAACTTAATACTGAATCTTGTATTTTTGAGGTGGGTAGGACGACGGCGGACCGGGCCGGCTCCGGCCTTGTGGGTGGATAGGATTCCGCCGTCTTGACTTTTTTGGCTACTTTTTTGGTCAAGCAAAAAAGTAGCTTTAGAAACTTCAACTGTTTTTCTCACAGCCTTAAGAATCATTTTAATAAATTCGAAAATACATATTAGGTTTGCTCTTTAAGCAAAACTTCTTTTCCCAAAAACCCATCCACATGTTCTTTTACCTTTCCCAGTTTCTGAGTTTTCTGGCCATGCCAATGACCATTATCCTGATTTTATTGATATCAGGATTTTGGCTCCGCAAAAAGAAGTACGGCAAGAAATTAATGGGAAGTGGGATCATTCTGTTGCTTCTTTTCTCAAATCAGTTTTTGGCAAATGTAGCCATGAAAGCTTGGGAACCGGATTTCAAAGCCTTTGACAAACTACCTGAGTATGAAGTCGGCATTGTGCTGACAGGCGTAACGAACCTGAACAAAACCGCCTATGACCGCACTTTTTTCAACAAAGGTGCCGACCGTGCCACACATGCCGTACAACTATATAAATTGGGTAAAATCAAAAAAATCCTCATCACAGGAGGTAAGGGCCTTAATCCTGCTAATCCCAATACGGAAGCCGAATTGCTAAGGGATTTTATGGTAATGACAGGGATCCCTGAACAGGATATTCTGGTAGAACCTGCGGCAAAAAATACCCGGGAGAATGCGCTTTTCTCCAAAGAAATATTGATCCAAAAAGGATTCAACTTAGACCAAAACTTTTTATTGATAACCTCCGCTTTTCACATGCCACGTTCCAAAGGCTGCTTTGACAAAGCCGGAGTATTGACCGATACTTTCCCTGTGGATTATTATTCTGAAGACACCCGATTCAGTATCCCACAATTGCTCCAACCTGATCCTTATTCCATTTTCATGTGGCACAAACTCTTCAAAGAATGGATCGGAATTACGGTGTATTGGGTGGTGGGGTATATTTAGGGAGTCTTCAACCTGAGGGACAAAGGGTCTCTTATCCGTCATTCTGAGTGAAGCGAAGAATCTCTCTTTTGATTAGTTGTAATTGTTGTAGTGGTTGTAATTGTTGTCTGCTTCGCGTTGGCGGGTTATCAAGTTGTTGAATCCCAAAATTCTTCATTATTCCCACAGCATTCTAAATTTCCCAAAGTCTCACATCTCATGTCTCAAATCTTTTGTCTTTTTCTACAATTCCTCTGTCAAAATCGCCAATGCCGTCTTGATGCCTTCTTTGTAATTCCCCAAGCGGATATTTTCATTTGGACCATGTTGGTTGTTATCAGAATTGACAGTCACCACGGTCACAGCAGGAATCTGCAATGCATCCACAAATGGTGAAATAGGAAGCGAACCTCCACTAATCCGGATTTTGATAGGGTCTTTGCCAAATGCCCTGTTCATGGCTTTATTCAGCCAAATACCCGGTTCGGAATCAAAAGGTGTTCGGAAAGCCTGATATGAAATACTCCCTTTCCACATCAACAGTTTTGGGTATTTTGCCCTTTCCTCGTCTGTAGGAACCCTATCCAAAATATGGTAACCTTGGTTTTCGATGTGTTTTCTGACAAGTCCAAAGAGTCTCTCGGGATCACTTTCGGGAACCAATCTGATGTCGATTTCTGCTTTAGCGTCGGTAGGCACGATGGTTCTTGCTTCATTCCCGATCCATCCGGAGGACATTCCACGGATATTCAGGGATGGGTATTGCAAAGATTCCTGATAGGTCGTGCCAACTTTGTCTGTACTACCGATTCCAAGTTTTTTCTTGATATCGGATTCATTGTCTGGAACCTTAGTGAGGATCTCTCTCTCAGTTTCTGTCAACTTAATCCCATCATAAAATCCCGGGATGGTCACCCTTCCCTCGTCATCCTTCATGGAAGCAAGCAATTGGGCCAACCTAAATGCCGGATTTGGGGCATAATTTCCATAGTGCCCACTGTGCTGTGCTGCCCTTGGTCCAAAAACCGTAAGCGTAATTTCTGAGATTCCCCTTGCACCAAAACTCAAAGTAGGTTCATTGCTCAGGTGTCTCGGCCCGTCCATGATCAGCATCATATCTGCCGCTAACTTTTCTTTGTGTTTGACCACCGCAGCCGGAAGATTTGGCGAACCTATCTCCTCTTCGAAATCGAGAATAACTTTGATGTTGTAATTCGGAGATTTTCCTTCCGCTACCAGGGCATCCCAAGCCGTCAAAAACATCGCCAAAGGACCTTTGTCATCAGAAGCAGAACGTGCAAAAATTCTCCATTCAGGATCGTAAGAGGATTGAAGGGTTTCCATTGGAATGATTTCCCATTTGCTGTTTGCCATTTTTTTCAATACCGGCTTGAAAGGATCCTCCTGTTCCCAACGCTTTCTATCCACAGGCTGTCCATCCACATGAAAATAAAGCAAAACGGTCTTTTGGGCTTTTGGAACTGTTTTTACTGCCAATAACATCGGGAATCCTGTGGTCTCCAACCTCTCGATTTGCCATCCTCTCTTTTCAAAATTCCTTTCACACCAGGCAATATTTGGCACAAGCTCTGCCTGGATATTGGAGTTGTTGGGGATGGAAATCAGGTCATTAAGGATAGCAATTCCTGAAAGGAAATTTTTTTCGGTGACTGCATCCAAATCGATTGCTCTTTTTCCTTGGGCAAAAAGAAGGATTGGTAATACAAAAAGGAAACCGAAAAGAGAAAGTTGCTTTTTCATAGGAAGGTGGGTATTTGGGGATTGAAAGCAAAAGATAAGGCAAAGTCGGTATTTAAAAAAGTAGTATTATTTAATGACTTTCCCCTATCCTTGATAAGATTTCGTACAACAAGACATAAAAAAAAGGGTGACAGGTATGAAAATCAAACCGAAATCGACCCTTTTCGAAAGTCCGTCTTCCCAATAATGGCATTGATCAAAAAGGATTTTCCTAGTTGGTTGACTTCTAAAGCCTTTTTTACAGCAAACTTGAATACCTCGAAATTCTCAACTTTTTGACCTTCAACACCAAAGGCGTTCGGAATTTTTTCATAATCTGAATTTTCCAACATCACCGCGCAATCCGAACCCAAAAACTCGACCTGATCCCTCGCGATCTGATTCCAACAGCCATCGTTTCCGATCAAAGCGGTTATGGCCAATCCATGTCTTTGAAAAGTATCAAATTCCATTAGGCTGTATCCTGCACTCCCATCTCCATACAATATCCAAACAGGCCGATCCGGATAGACCAAAGCCGCCGCGATAGCAAATCCTGCCCCTACTCCTAAGGTTCCATATGCTCCGGGATCAAGCCAGGATAAGGGTTGTCTTACCCGCAAAGTATAGGAAGCAGTCGCCACAAAATCACCTCCATCTGCCACGAGAACCGCTTTTTCGGGCAATAAATGCTCCAGCTCACCAAGCAACTTCAAAGGATTTAAACCATTGATGTTTTCTTCAGACTGTTTGCCAATCTCCTCATCCCTCATCGAATCCCTCTTCCGCAAAGTATCTAGCCATTCCTGCAAGTTGATTTTCAAATGATCAGAAAGGGCTACCAAAAAACTACAGGGATCGGCTTGGATTGCAAGGGTTGGCTTTTTGTTGAGAAAAAGTTCTGTCTTACTCCTGTTGATGGAAATGAATTTTCGGCTGCCGATATGGCTACCATAATCCAATCGAAAGTCATTGGGCACTCCTGCTAAAATAATCAGGTCAGCTTCTTTGATGGCTTCCTTTCTTTTGTGCCGGATATGAAGTCTTCCTGATCTTCCAAGCAAACCTCTTCCCATACCACTGAGGAAAACAGGTATCCCTATTTGGTCTATCGCTATTGCCAATTGCCCGGCCAACTCGGGTTGGAGCATGGCACCGCTTCCCAAAATCATCAGCGGGCGTTTGGCTTTTTGGATCAGGGAAACAGCTTTCGCAAATTGTGAATCAGAATGCAGCGGAAATTTTGGCTTTGTGGGATGGGAATTGAAAATAGTCTTGTCCTTGTCCTTAAAAAGCTTTTTGGCATGTCTTTCTATGTACCATTGGATCGCCTTGTCTTTCAAAGTTTTTGAGCCTGATTTACTTTTGGCGCCATACCATTCTCGGACCATGGATTCAGGATACAATGTATCTATCGGACATTCTATAAACACCGGGCCGGGAACTCCCTCCTGTGCAATCCTAAAGGCTTTTTGCAATGTCGGTCCTATATCCTTTACTTTCTTGATGCTGACAGCCCACTTCACGATGGGCTTGATGATGGAGAGTTGGTCGATATCCTGAAGTGCTCCCCTACCTTTCAACATCGTAGCCGCAGCACCTCCAAGCAAGATTAGTGGAGATTGTGCCATTTGGGCGTTTTTGATGGCAGTAATGGTATTGGTCAGACCGGGCCCTGCAGTGACGGCGACGACTCCGGGAATCCCTGTCAACCTCCCTACCGCATCTGCCGCAAATACCGCGGTAGCTTCATGACGGGTATCTATGACCCTGATTCCTGATTTCTCAGCCCCAACAAAAATCGGTGAAATATGGCCTCCACAAAGGGTAAAAAGGAATTTGACTCCGTGGTTTAGGAGTACTTGGGCGATGATTTCTCCTCCGTTCATAGGAAGGAAGTTAATAAAAATCAGAGAAAAAGGGAAAGTGAATTTTCCTATTGTGAAGAAGAAATCGTCACAACACTTTCCTGAATTCCTGTCAAGGTAACCTGAACAAAAGTACTTTCACTTTCGAAAGGTAACTTGAGATTGGGAATGCTGAATTCCAAATTTATCCATCCGTCAAATTGATTTGCTTTGGCTCTTGATGCCTCCGATACGAAGAAAATCTGAGGCCCAACCTTCAAAGCAATGTTCCCCAAAAAATAACTTGTGCTTATGTTTTGGGCATTATAAATAAAGACTTTAAGCATCCCTTGCCCGGAATTATACAAAGCAAAGTATGGCATAGGAACAACCCTTGATGAATTTCCGAAGTCTCTGAAAGCAAATTGCCATCCATCTTCAGGCTTCATATCAGGATTGTTTATATTCATAGGATTTCCCTGTGTATACCAGGGAAAGGTGATTTTATTTGAACTGCCAATATTCTGAGGATAGCTAAAAACTTCTAGGTAAAATCCATCCATCCAAGTCCAAGTTGTATCCAGATTCGGATCAGTAGGTTCAGAAAAATCAGGCCAAACAAATGAATCCCGGTAAACTGTATCTTGAACCACCAAAGCATCTTCTTCCACTTTAGGAAACTGAAAATCGTCCTTTGGCAAACAGCCATGAAAACCAATAACTGAAAGAATTACAAGAAAAAATATTTTAGATGATTTCATAACGGATGGTTTTTAAAATTTCTTTTAAAAAGTTCTACGATCAAATATAAACTTTAGTTTTTATTTGACTATGAAATCAGTGATTAAATTTTTGTTATTTAAGGTAGTAAAGTACCTGATTATTTTGATCAAAAATCCCATGCTTTTAAAAAAAAACTTGTTTCTAATCAAAGAAAGACCTTCTTCTTGATACTTTCAAATCCTGAAGAATGGACGATTTGACGCGGATATCAAGGTTATAAGAGGTAAACCGGCCAAAAGGAATCCAACTGACATTCATCTGCCAACAGTGGAGATCCCTTGCCAAACCGATCATGGATTGAGTGAGTTGAGCCGTCATAAAATCATAACCGCCACTGTAGGTGATTTTCCACTTTTCGGAGATACTCAGGTCGCCGTTGATATTGATTGCAGAAGTGATGTTGGACTCGCGGCCAGGCTGTTGGTTATAGGCGATATTGAACCCAAATCCAAAAGACCATGGAATATTCCATTCGATGTATTGGGAGGGGTCATTGATGATTTGGTTGATTTCATTTTCCACAAACTCATTCAGCTGTCCGCCTTGCTGTAGAAAGTCATCGGTCATTTGGTCCCGCATTTCGCCTGCTTGGCCTCCCTGTTTGGCAGGATTGAGATTACCGTTGATATTCATGGTGACATTTCTGAATTTCCCGATCCCTTGTCCGCTTTTCCATGCAAATTGGTTGACCCGACGGCCGGTGACTACACCTGTTTCAGGGTTGGTTTTTACCAATTCCGCATAAGGATCCAAGGTGGCAGCAATGTTGAGTGACAGTTTATTGTCAAAAAATGAGGTTCGGGTATCCATCCTTATCGGGGCCAATTCGAAAGAATCTGCCGCAAAATTGTAATTCGTACTGATATTCAGGGTTTGCAGCAATGGTATTTTTTTAGTTTCCATCTCCCCTGACTCATCATATTTTTTCAACTTTGCTTCCAATGTATTCCTGATATTCATATTCAAGGATTTGGACTCTCCCAATGGCGCACCGCCAAAAACAAAACCCTGATGTCTTGAAAAGAACTGTGTCCTACCTGCAGAATCGATTTGGACATTTTGGTAGTAGCCAAAAGAAGGATCGGAAAAATCAGGACTGAAAGTAAATCCAAATGACGGCTGCATGTGGTGCCTGATAGTCTCTATTTTTTTATTCCTTTTGAAATTATAAAATCCATAAAGGTTGGTGTTCATCGCAAAGGAAGAATTATAGAAGGTCACTCTATTGAAGCCTGACTCCAGAATTTTATCCACCCTTTCCTCCACAGGATTGTAGAAAAAATTGGTTTTCTCCAAATACCAAAGTTCAGTCAGATTGGCTGAAGCAGTACCGGTGAAGTATTTGAACAATCGGAAATTGGAAGAAATCGGGATGGTATTTTTTGCTCCGTTGTTGGCATCTCTAAGGAGTTGAGGCAAATTGGCTAAGTTGAAAGGAATGTTATTCTGACTGTTACTGATTCCCTGACTCTGATCCACTACCTCGCTTGACACCCCAAAAGGAGGCGTTACCCGGTTGGTAATGGTATTCTGAAGGTTGAAATTCCAGGCTACGTTCAGCGTTTTGATCGGTTCAAACTTTGCATTTTGGAAAGGATTCTGCCTGTTCATGTTGACCGCGATGTCAGGCAAAATCAGATTCACTTCACCGGACTGAATGTTTTGGGAATGCCTGAGGTTGGCAGACATACTGAAAGGCGTACCTGAAAATGTTTTGCTGTAAGAAATATTCGAGGAAAATTCAGATTTGACATTTTGGACAAAACTGTTCGGGTTGACGACCACGTTATTGTAGTTGGAAGTACCGGCATTGACTGAAGCAGAAAATCGGGAATTGCCCCTTGACTCCGGCGAATGGCTCCAATTGACCCAAACTGTATTGTATTCCACCTTGTTCAATTCAGTTTCAGGACTTTTGAATTTTTGGTAGTCCACATTAAATCCACCACTGAAGCGGTATCTCTTTTTATACATGGTAGAGGCTTTTGCACCCCAACCACCATTGGAATAAATATCTCCGGTCACCCTCGTATGGATATAGTCATTGAAGGCAAAATAGTAACCAAAATTCTTTAGGAAAAACCCACGCACCTGTTCTTGCCCATAAGAGGGGAAGACAATTCCTGAGGCCTTTTCTTCAGGTGTGTCGGGGATAATCCCAAAAGGAAGTCCAAACGGGGTAGGAATATCATTGAAATAAAGGTTGAAAGGGCCGGTTACCACCTGCTTACCGCGTATGGATTTGATCCTGTTGGCATTGATATGCCAATGGGGTTCGGCGAGATTACAGGTCGTATAAAATCCATGGTCTAGGTAAATACTGCCATCCCGGTCTTTTTTGATAGTCTGACCGCGTAGTAATCCATCCTGCTGTTCGGTAACAACATCTTTGATGATCGCCTTTTGACTTTTGAAATTGTACCGCATTTCCTTGCGGATTTCATAGGACACAGCACCCTCTTTAAACAAGGGATTTCCTTCAATATTCCCAAGCGAATCTGTCACTCCTGAGGCAAAAATCTCGCTTTTCTCCCAGTCAATAATAATCAAATCGGCATCCAACCTGATCAGACCATATTCAAACCAGGCCCCTTTGTGCAGGTAGACTTTTTTGGTTTCAAAATCTGTAATGATACTATCTTCTGCGTAATACTTGATTTCCGTTTGGATATCCCCTTTGGGTGCTATCTTTGTACTGTCACTATCAGGAATGGTATCGGATTTTATTGCCGGCAAAGTATCCAAAACAGAAGGATTCACCGTTGGAGTATTGAGCACTGAATCCGGCGCGGTTATTCTGTTCTCTACATTTCTTTGGCTCTTTTTTTGTGAATAGCCTTCGTGAGGCATTGCCCACAAGAGTGAAAAGAGAAGCAAAAGAAAGCAGTTATTCCGCACTTAGTGATTTTAATTTATTTAAAAATTTGTAAAATTTGCCTGAGCAAAGTTAATAGTATTAACACGCATGAAACGCCCCAAAGTTAAAAATATTCTTATTATTTCGGTCCTGACGATTTCTTTCCTGCTTTCAGGATTTAGTTCCACAGGACCAAATGCTCCCGAATTCAAACTCAAAAGGATCGTCATCGATGCAGGCCATGGCGGAAAAGACCCCGGTACAGTTGGCGCCATTTCAAAAGAAAAGGACATTGCACTCAAAGTAGCCCTTCAGGTCGGGCAGTATATTCAGGAAAACCTACCAGGTGTAGAAGTCATCTATACCAGAAAAACCGACACCTTTATAGAGCTCAAAGAAAGGTCAAACATTGCCAACAGAAATAAAGCGGATCTCTTTATTTCCATCCATTGCAATGCTGCCCCAAGCAAAGCAGCTTATGGGACGGAGACATTTGTGATGGGAACCAAAAACTTTGAAGCAAACTTTGATATTGTCAAAAGGGAAAACTCCGTGATTCTCCTAGAGGAAAACTTTGAGGAACAGTACGAAGGTTTTGATCCTTCCTCTCCCGAATCCTACATGATGTTCAACCTCATGCAGAAAGCTTTTTTGTCAAACAGTCTTTCCCTTGCTTCGAAAGTGGAAGATGATTTCAGCAACCGTGTCAACAGGTACTCAAGAGGTGTAAAACAGGCACCGCTTTATGTACTTTGGACGACAAGTATGCCAAGTGTGCTGATCGAATTGGGCTTTCTCTCCAATACCAACGAGGAAAAGTACCTCAATACCAAAGACGGTCAGACTTACCTTTCTTCTGCGATATATCGTTCTGTGAAGGCGTATAAGGAAGAAATAGAGGCTTTGTAAATTGGTTATTGGGTTATTGGGTTATTGGGTTGTTGGTTATTGAAAAGTCCCTTAAGCAGTTTTTCTTCAAACTACTTGTATCTTGAGACTTTACCTCCTCAAGGTATTTCTTTTTACCGCAAATCTTTTCACTCCCTTTGATATCAAAAAACCTAGATTCATAATCGCAAAATGATTTTGTTTCTAAATCCATATTGATTTTTTATCCTGAACTTTTTCAGTGAACACTGCCACTGATCACTGTTACTGATGACTTTTCTAAAATTTTAGCTTTTATGAAATAAAAAATCCAACTTGATTCTTGTGGGTTAATTAAGTTATTTAGCATTCACAGAAAACTAAACCCAAGTGACTTTATGGACAGTGAATTCCAAAAAAACGAAGATCAGATCAAACAGCTGCTTTTTCATCTTCAAAGTAAAACAGACACAGTCAAACTCGGCGGTGGCAAATCCCGTATTGCCAAAGAACACGAAAAAGGCAAGCTTACCGCCAGAGAACGAATCGATTACCTGATTGACAAAGAATCCTATTTTCTAGAAATAGGGGCTTTGGCCGCCGATGGTATGTATGAGGAAGAAGGGGGTTGTCCGTCAGCGGGGGTTGTTACCGGGATTGGATATGTAAGCGGAAGGATGTGCGTGATCGTCGCCAATGACGCGACTGTAAAGGCAGGTGCTTGGTTTCCTATGACTGCCAAAAAGAACCTTAGGGCACAGGAAATCGCTATGGAAAACAGACTTCCTATCATCTACTTGGTAGACAGTGCGGGAGTTTTTCTTCCTATGCAAAATGAAATCTTTCCAGACAAAGAGCATTTTGGACGTCAGTTTCGCAACAATGCCCGCATGTCCTCCATGGGAATCATACAGGTGGCAGCCATCATGGGGAGTTGTGTGGCAGGAGGTGCCTACCTCCCGATCATGTCAGATGAGGCAATGATCGTAGACAAAACAGGCTCTATATTTTTGGCAGGATCCTATCTCGTCAAAGCCGCAATCGGAGAAACTGTTGACAATGAAACCTTGGGAGGGGCTAGTACACACTGTGAAATCTCAGGTGTAACAGACAACAAATACGCCAATGACCAAGAATGCCTTGACGCCATCAGGAAGATTTTCTCTAAAATAGGATCATTCGAAAAATCAGGTTTTGAACGTATAGAGCCACAAAAACCAGCAAAACCAGAAGCTGAAATCTATGGATTATTGCCTGCTGATAGGGTAAAACCTTATGACATGCTAGACCTCATTGTGAGGATGGTTGACAATTCTGAAATAGACGAATACAAAAAAGACTACGGTAAGACTTTGATCTGCGCCACTGCCCGGATCGATGGATGGGCTGTCGGCATCGTCGCAAACCAACGCAAAATCGTAAAAACCAAAAAAGGGGAAATGCAGATGGGGGGTGTAATCTATTCAGATTCGGCAGAAAAGGCTGCCCGCTTTATCATGAACTGTAACCAACGCAAAATCCCATTGGTATTCCTGCAGGATGTCAGTGGGTTTATGGTCGGAAGTAAAGCAGAACATGGAGGCATCATCAAGGACGGTGCAAAAATGGTCAATGCCATGGCCAACTCGGTTGTACCAAAATTCACCTTCATTATTGGGAATTCTTACGGAGCAGGCAACTATGCTATGTGTGGCAAAGCCTACGACCCGAGATTGATCTATTCTTGGCCAACAGCACAGATGGCCGTCATGAGTGGCGCCTCGGCTGCAAAAACCTTGCTTCAGATCAAAGTCAGTACCCTTCAAAAATCCGGAAAAGAAATCAAACCTGAGGACGAAGCAAAATTGCTACAGGAAATCACAAACAAATACAATGAGGAATTGAGTCCATACTATGCTGCTTCAAGACTTTGGGTGGATGGGGTCATTGATCCTTTGGAAACAAGAAAAGTCATCAGTATGGGAATCGAAGCTGCAAATCATGCGCCGATTACAGAGCGGTATAATGTAGGTGTGATACAGACGTAAGTCTTGAGACATGAGATTTGAGACTTGAGATTTGAGATTTGAAAGCATTTTAGGGTTTACATTCACGCTAAATCTTATTAAATTGGATATCAATTTTGCCCATGGAAAAACTCAGTGAAAAAGAACTTCATGCTTTGGTTTCCCTTTTGGATGATACCGACAGGGAAGTGAAAAGCCATGTGATTGACAGGCTGATATCCATAGGGCATCCTGTGATTCCGTTTTTGGAAAAAAAGTGGGAAGAAAGCTTCAACCCATCTATTCAGAAAGAAATTGAAGACCTTGTCCACAGGCTTCAATTCTTACAACTTAAGGAAAGACTTGTCGATTGGAAAAACTCTCCTGACCAAGACCTTTTGACAGGACTTTGGATCATCAATACCTATCAGTATCCCGATTTGGAATTTGAAAAACTGAATGCAGACATGCATCAGATTTATTTTGAGGTGTGGACAGCTTTCAAAAACGACCTTTTGCCTTATGAGCAGGTCAGGATCATCAATGGGGTTTTGTTCAACTCACTTAGGTTTTCCGCAAATACCAAAAATTTTCATTCACCGGGAAACAGCATGCTGAGCAATGTCCTCGAAACCAAAAAAGGAAATCCCATCAGCCTTTGTTCGATTTACCTCTTAGTAGCCAAAAAACTCGGCCTTCCTATTTACGGTGTCAATTTGCCAAATTTGTTTGTCCTGACTTACAAATCATCTGATGCTTCATTTTACATCAATGCTTTCAACAAAGGATTGATTTTTTCAAGAAAAGACATTGTAAACTATCTTGAACATCTCAACATCGAATCCCGAGAGGTGTTTTTTGAACCTTGTTCCAATATTGACATTGTTACCAGGGTACTTAGAAACCTGATAGTGGCCTTCGAAAAATTGGGGGAAATAGAGAAATCTGAAGAAATCAAGGAATTGCTTGAAATTATTGAAGGTTAATTCAGCTTCACATTACATCCCACTGCACGACTTGAAGCAGGGCTAGGATTACGCCTGTTTTGGATGGCAGTCAAAGCACTTTCCAGGTACCTGAGATTCGCATTTTGCGCCATTTGGGGATTGTTATCTATTGCTCCCCTATAAGCCACTGCAAAGCCTGTTGGACTAGGAGTAATTACCACAACTTCCGGTAATTTTGTGATTCCAAACTGCTGAGTTACCTTTTGATCACCATCCTCTAGAAATGGAAATGCTATCTTTTTTTCCAAAGCCCGCGCCTTCATTCCTGCGGAAGTTTCTTCTTCCTCTATGCCGATATGAGGATTGATCAAGGCAAAAACGAAACCTTCCGATCCAAATTGAGTGTTGAGGTTGACGATTCTTTCCTCATACAACTTGGAAAACGGGCAATTGAGACTTGTGAAAATCAAAACAACAGCTCTAGCCTCCTCATGGGATTCAAGAGAAAATTCGTTTCCTGATACTGCATCTTTTAGCTTAAAGTTCTCTACCCTTTGGGCAAAAGATGAGGAAACCAAAATAAAAGCGAGGAAAATCAGAAATGTATTTTTCATTTTCGGGTATGAATTGCGTGATTCAATAAATATACGGACAAACTAGCTACCAGACCGTATATGTGAGGACAATATCATTTTGCCATTCAATTTTCACCTTGTAGTGATGGTCCGAAAATTCTGTATTTTCAACCCTTCCTGAGATAACCTTATCCTCCAAAGTGAAAGGATTAAGCCTGATATTGTTTTTGAGACTGACACCTCTCCTGCCTTGGCATTTAAAGATGGATTCTTTAGCTGACCAAGCTATGGTATTGATAAGTGGATCATTGCCGAGGAAATCAATTTCATGTTGGTCAAGAAATTTGGGACCCAACCTGACAACCTTTTCTCTCACATAATCAAGGTCAATTCCGACAGGCATTTCTTTGTGAAAAATGGCTGCAGCCAAGCCCTTGGTATGTGTCATTGATACATGGCCGTAGCCATCCATGGGATGGGATTTGCCATTTTCATCTTTATAAAAACCCGGGTAAGGCAATAAAATACAATCAAGCGCATCTTTGATGGCAATTCTTGCCCCTTTCCATTCCATTTTTTTTTCAGGATGAGAAATATTTGCAAATGAAAGTTTTTCCCTAAAGCTTAAAAAATCAGTCCCATTTTGGGAAACTTCGTCAATATTCTTTATCGCCAAGGCAGATAAAGGACTTATTTTTTCTATTTTTGTTTGCATAGACCCATTATGGGAAGAAGCGCTAATCACAGCAAAATATGGTAAAAATCCAAGTAAATAAACTGCATACATTGACCGGCCACAACGATTGTATATATGCCTTGGCAGAAGCACCTGACCCAAGGTATTTTTTTACGGGTTCAGGAGATGGGATGGTTGTTTTATGGGATTTGGATGATCCAAAGGACGGAAAGCTTATTGCCAAGGTAAACCATTCTGTCTATGCTTTGGAGGTGGATTCACAAAGAAATCAATTGATTGTCGGTCATAATTTTGAGGGAATCCATGTGATTGACTTAGTTGACCAAAAGGAACTCTGGTCTTTGAATATTACAAATCAATCCATATTTGATATCAAGATTTCAGGCAACAATATTTTTGTAGGAACTGCTGATGGCATGATCATCGTCATTGATACCGAAACCAAAGCGGTCAAAAGACATCTGAAAATCTCCGAAAAAAGTGTCAGGGTACTTGCTCTAAGCCCAGATGGCTACCGCATCGCTGCTGGTCTAAGCGACCACAGCATCAAGGTTTTTGATCTGAATACACTCGAGCCTATCCATAACTTAATTTCCCACAGCAATTCAGTATTTGCCCTTGGATACCAACCTAACAACTCAGTCCTGATCAGTGGCGGAAGAGATGCAAGCCTCAAAATATGGGATGCTGTTGATTACAGCCTCAAACAAAGCATCGTCGCGCATTTGTATGCCATTAATTATTTGGCTTTCCGAGAAGATGGCAGATATTTTGTAACTTGTAGTATGGACAAATCCATCAAAGTTTGGGATGCCGAATCCTTTAAACTTCTCAAAGTCATTGACAAAGCGAGGTATGCCGGACATGGCACTTCCATCAACAAAGTGGTTTGGAGCCGGTACAACCAAAACATTATTTCCATCAGTGACGATAGAAAAATCTCCATCTGGAACCTAGAATTTTGAAAAACATGAACATAACCTCTAAAGAAATTAGCCAAAGGTCCTTCGAAAAAAACTTTCGGGGATACGACAAAGACGAAGTAACCGCTTTTTTGGGCGTATTGGCAGACCAATGGGATAAATTGCAGGGTGAGAAAAAAGACCTGGAAAGGGCCCTTGAAACCAGTCAACGGGAGGCAAAAAAACTCAAAGACGTGGAAGAGTCCCTTTTCAGAACCTTAAAAACAGCTGAAGATACCGGCGCCAGCATCATCGAAGAGGCTAGTGTCGCGGCTTCAGAAATCATGGCCGATGCGCACCACAATGCAGATTCAATGGTCAATGAGGCGAAAAGAAATTCCCAAAACCTGATCGAAACTGCCGAGGCCAAGGCAAAACAGATCATGGAAGAATTGAAGGAAAATGTAAAAAGCCTCGTAGAAAGCTATGAAAAACTCATCAAAGAAAGAGAGCTAATCATCAAAAACATGAAGCGGCTTTCCGAGGATCTGGATGACAAGATCACCACATCCAATGAGTCTTTCAAGAAAGTAAACGTGCAGGTTCATGCCAAGATAGTTGATGAACTCAGCAGGGCAAAAGCATTTACGATAGCAAATATCTCTACTGTACAGGTGGACGAAGCACCGATGACCAAGCAGGTCCTACCCGAAGAACCAAAAGAAATACCCCATATTCCATCCGAGGAAAATGTCGCCGAGACCATGGAGGTAGAAACCATAGAAACCATCCAATCAGCAACAGAACAAATTGAAACAAATGGTGTAGGACCAAAACAGGAATCCATAACAGACGTGGAAGAATCCAAAGCTGAAGAGTTGGAGGAAATGAAGGAGGATGAAAAATCCACTGAGCCCAAAGCAAAACCTGACAAAGGAAGCTCATTTTTTGACCAGTTTGATTGATGGGAAAAGTATCGCTTGAAGGTATCGAATTTCATGCTTACCATGGTGTCTTTTCAGAAGAGACCAAATTGGGCAACAGGTTTACGGTGGACATCCACGTAGAGACTGATTTCCGCAAAGCAATGTTGGATGATGACTTGAGGTCAACAGTGGATTATGCCAAATTGTACAAAATCGCCAAGGCACACATGCTCGAGCCGGTTAAATTATTGGAACACCTTGCCCATCTGATGATCGAGGACATCAATAAAGAATACCCTGACCTCAAATCAGTAATCGTCACCATCAAAAAACACAATCCTGCCCTCGGAGGCGTAGTCAATTTCTCCGTAGTGACAGTGACCTATCCAGAAGATTATGTTTAAAACACGAATCCTAGCCCTCCTATTCCTATTTGCATCCCAAGTGTCTTTTGCCCAAACAGAGCCTTATAAAATCTTTGATGGCAAGGGAAAGGAAGTCTCTTTTGAAAATATTGTCAAAGACTCCAAGAAGTCTGAGGTCATCTTCTTCGGTGAACTCCATAACAACAGCATCGCACATTGGCTACAATTGCAGCTTTTGAAAAGCCTTCATGAAAATGCTGGGAATGTGGTTCTATCCGGAGAATTCTTTGAAAGGGATGACCAATTGAACATCGAGGAATGGTTCGCTGGCAATATGACGGATAAAAATTTCGAGGCAGAAGCCAAGCTTTGGAACAACTATCAGGTAGATTACAAGCCGATGATGCTCTTTGCCAAGAAAAACAACATTCCTTTTGTGGGTACCAATGTTCCCCGAAAGTATGCTTCCATGGTAAGCAGAAAAGGGCTTTCGGTTTTGGACAGCCTTTCCGAGGAAGCCAAAAAATCCATTGCATCTTTGCCGATAGAAGTGGACAAAACCCTTCCTGGGTACGTGGGCATGAAAGACATGATGCACGGGTCCGGCATGAATGCAGACTATATGGTAGAGGCACAGGCCCTGAAAGATGCTACAATGGCCTACTCATTATTTGACTATCTCGAAAAAGGCAATTCCATTCTCCACATCAATGGCTCCTACCATTCCAACAATTATGAAGGAATCATTTGGTATCTTAAGAAAGCATACCCAAAAACCAAGATCCTGACCATCTCCACTGTAGAACAGGAAAGCATCAAAGAATTGGAAGAAAAATCAAAAGGCATCGCAGATTTCATCATGGTATTGCCAATGGATAGTCCCAAAAGCTACTGACCACCGATGTACTCTGCTGCCGAATCCTCAAAAATCAGACAGGATTTTTGGACTACTTTTGGCCAATACATGAAGCCCGTACCTTCCGCCCAAGGATATCGGATCAATTGGCAGAATTATAAAACCGGGGTGAAAGATGTCTATTTCCGCATGAAAACCGAGCGGGATTTCATTTCCATCGGTATAGAAATCTGCCACAGGGACGATGAACTGCAGCAGCTTTACTTTGAGCAATTTGTGGAATTCCGCAAACTGCTGGAAGCTGAACTTGAAGAACCTTGGGATTGGCAACTGCACCAATTTGATGATTTGGGAAAAGTGGTTTCCCGCATCCAAAAAGTCAAAATTGGGTTGAATGTATTTGACCAAAATGATTGGCCGGCGATCATCAGTTTTTTGAAGCCAAGAATCATCGCTTTGAATGCTTTTTGGGCGAACATCAAACCTGCTTTTGAGGATTTATGAAACAACCTTTGAGGTCTACTCTTTGGAAGAATTAGGACCTCGAAGGTTTTAAACCAAGAAATTACAATTACACTTTTTCAAGGAAAACCATTTATTCCAAAAGAAGGTCCATTGGTAGGTATTCTTCAACATTTATCTTGTGCACTTTTTTGAATTCTTCTAAATCCCCGAACCACCCTAAAACCTCCTCTCTTCTAATTTTTGAAGGTTTTGAGGACAAATAAGAATTGTAGGATGAATATTTCCAATCTGAAGGTTCTAATCTCAAGCCATGTTTAACAGGATTGTGATGGATATATATAATCAGTCTAGTAAAATATGTGTCCGATTCTACTTTTTTCCTCTTAAATTTTCTTTGGAATAAGCCCCCGTTCCTACTATATATTTTATTAAAACTTTTGGTGTAGGCGTTCAAAAAATCTCCAATTGATTTTACAATTTCTTCATCATTACAATTGTCTTTAACCCTAACCATAAAATGAAAATGATTAGGAATTAAGCAATATGCCATTGTCTCGAAATAAGGATTTAGGTATTTTTCATATTTGGTTAGAAAAAAAAAATAATTTTCTCCTTCTAAAAAAAGTTTTTCGCTTCCAATAGCTCTGCTATAAAAATGATATATATAGCCTGATTCAAAAGTGTCAGCATTCATTTCAAAATTTACAAAAAACTGTTGTATAATTTATTTCATACTAAAAAATATTGTATAAAGACCTTCGAGGTTCAAAAAAACCTCAAAGATCTGGTCCGAAAACCTTTGAGGTCTCGAATGCCGCGATTTAAGGACCTCGAAGGTTTAAGCTTTAAAATGGATCAAATAGAATTCTCGTAATTGAGAGACCTTCGAGGTTCAAAAAAAACCTCAAAGGTCTAATCAGAGAACCTCAAAGATCTTTAAGAAAATCACACAATTACCTTGGTTGTTCCGCCGCCTTTGAGGGTGATATCAACAGGTTTATTGGATTTCCAGCTTCCTCCGGTAAAATCCGGAACATCAACGGAATTGGAACGGTGGGCTACCGACCATTCACTCAAGGGCGAAACAGCTGACCAAAGCGCTGCATCGTACACATCCTGATCCAATGGAAGCCCATTTCTCAGGCAGTCAATCAATCTCCAATCCATCATAAAGTCCATGCCTCCATGGCCTCCGATTTGCTTGGCTAGTTCCCCTACTTTCCGGACGATTTCCGGAGTATATTTTTCCTCCAAAGCTTTCATTTCTTCTGTCTTCATCCAGCTGTGCCCCTGTGCGACTTTTGGCTCAGGATATTTTTGTGCGTAAGCTTTGGTTCCGCTGACTGTATGTAAACGGGAATAAGGTCTCGGTGAAGTCACGTCATGTTGGATCATGATGGAGCGTCCTTTTTGGGTTTTGATGATGGTGGTATTCATATTTCCCCCAAATTTCTTTTCTGCAAAAGGCGCAAAGAAATCATCTGTTTCTGCCAGTTCTTTGGCTTTGGCTCCCATATGAAAATCCGCACTTGACAATGAAGTCAGGTAATTCATTTGGTCTCCTCTATTGATGTCCATAATCTGACAGATCGGTCCCAATCCATGGGTGGCATAAAGGTTTCCATTTCTATAGTTTTCCTTTAGTCTCCACATGTCCTGATAGCCACCATCGCTTGTTTTCATAAAATTCAGCCAAAGCAAATCATGGATATACGCTCCTTCGGTATGGATAATTTCACCAAAGAATCCATCTCTTTTCATGTTGAGTGTCATCAATTCAAAAAAGTCATAGCAGCAGTTTTCTAACTGCATGCAATGTTTTTTTGTACGCTCGGAAGTTTCTACCAACTGCCAGCATTCCTCCAAAGTCCTTGCTGCAGGAACTTCCACGGCGGCATGCTTGCCTGCTTCCATGGCATAAACTGCCATCGGGGTATGCCATTCCCATGGCGTAGCAATATAAATCAGGTCCAAATCCTGTCTGTCCACCATTTTTTTCCAGGCATAGGC
The DNA here is from genome assembly GCF_024741135.1 of Aquiflexum gelatinilyticum. Classification (GTDB taxonomy): domain Bacteria; phylum Bacteroidota; class Bacteroidia; order Cytophagales; family Cyclobacteriaceae; genus Cognataquiflexum; species Cognataquiflexum gelatinilyticum. The sequence goes on along the minus strand of NZ_JANSUY010000001.1, from coordinate 482,556 downwards.
AGAACCTGAATATCCTTCAGGCTTGTGTTTTGTCCCTTCAAGTTCCTTTTTCATCTTTTCTACCCTTTCAGGAATAAGATCACAAAGTGCCTTGATTTCCACACCTTCGATTTTGCTCAGACGGTCTACAGCACCGGGTCCTCTTTGACCTAAACCAACAATCCCTATCCGGACTGTTGGAAGTTTTGGGGCTGCATATCCTGACATATTGAAATGCTGGGAATGGGTCCTTAGGCTTTGAAAAAGGACTTGCTCGGGGGTTTCAGCTTTAGCAAAATCAGGCAAAGCAGACCCTACCAAACCGAGACCTGCAATCTTGAGAAAATCTCTACGGTTATTGCTCATTGATAATTTTTAATTAGCGGTTACAAGTTTAGAATTTGAATTTAGGGTTTATTCCTTTTTGAAAAAGAACCAAAGCTAAAAATTGGTAAAAAATAAAAAAGCAACCCAAAAAAGGATTGCTTTCAATAAATACGTAGTACAAAATTTTATTTCTTAACGGAGCACGTATTGAGTCCCACAATAGAATACAGCGGGCAAAAACTTACAAGGCTGGTCAATAAGAAAACAGCCGCAACAACGACAAGTACAATGCCCAATGTGCCGGTTACAATTCCGCCAAAATAGAGGTATGCCGCAATAAGGGCAATGATGGTACGGATGATTCTGTCCGCAGATCCCATGTTCTTTTTCATGATTTTTGTGTGTTTAGGAGTGAAATAAAAAAACCAATCCAAAAATTATTGACAGGCAAATGGCGCAGACAGCAATCAATTTTAAAGCGGTTTTCATTGGATTAAATTTAAATCAAACCACACCTACATTCTTATGACTTTTGTCACACAAAAAACTAACCTTCCTTATTCTTTTCGAAAATTACTGAAATCAGAAAATAAAAAACCATACCGACAAAAAGAAAACTGAACGGCAGCGCAAAAATGATAAGCAACTGACTGACAGATTGAAGTAGGCTGTCTTTGCCCAACAAAATCACCACAACCGTGAACAAGGCAATGCTAATACCCCAAAATATCCTGTACCTTCTCATTGGCTCGGCCTTACCTTCGTCGGTAAACATGCTCAACACATATATGGCCGAGTCCACAGAGGTAATCAGGAATGTGAAAACCAGAATCGTAGAAACGGTATTACTGAATAATGGATAGGGAAAAAGAGAAAAGAAATTGAACAGGGCACTGTAAATGGAACCGAAGCTTTCAGCTGTGGTTTTGCCGCTTTCGATCAATCCAAAAGCATTTGATCCAAACACTGTAAACCAAATAAAAGTACCCAAAGCCGGCACAATCAATGTTCCGGTAATGAATTGACGGATAGTCCTACCCTTAGAAATCCGCGCTATAAAAACCCCGGTAAACGGCGCCCACGCCAACCAAAATGCCCAATAGAAAAATGTCCAATCTGTCAAAAAGGAATGGGCTACTTTTTGATCTCCGATATTGAGACTCACGGGTACGAATTCCAACAAATAGATTCCGAGTGACTTGAAAAACATCCCGACCACCATCAACTCGCTTCCGACTATCCATGTGAAAAGCAATAGAAGGGAAGCGAGACCAATATTGACATTGGATATAATTTTGATTCCACGGCTTAGGCCCAAGAAAGCAGAGTACATAGCAACAGCACAAACCAAAAGGACCAGCCAAATGGTAAGGTTGGAAGGTATTTCTTCTAAGGCCATCCAATACGCTACCGCATCCAGCAATTGCCTGCTGCCCAATCCTACCGCAGCCACTACGCCCAAAAGCGTACAGATGATGGTCAGGATATCCATCATTGTGGCCCAAATGGTTTTTTGAAAGCGCTTTTCTAAAACTGAGGAACTGAGGATGGTCCCATTTTTTTCATACAGGTTGTAGGCAATCACCAATCCGAACAATCCATAAAATGCCCAAGGGGTAAGCCCCCAATGGAAAAAAGTGTATTGCAGTGCAAACTCCCCCTGTGAAAGCACTGATTCTCGAGGAGGATGGGTATAATAGAAAACAGGTTCCTGAACTGCCCTCAAGAGCAAACCTGCCCCCATTCCCGTGCTATAGAGCATAGCAATCCAGGAAAACCAAGAGTATTCAGGCTTTTCCTTTCCCAATTTTCTCTTTCCAAAAGGAGAAAAAGCAATGGCCAACAATATCAAAACCGAACCCAAACCCAACAGCAGATTGAAGGTTCCAAAAATCTCAAGAATATGAAAAGTCCATAAACCAAGTTTTTCTCTAAAAGCTTCAGGAAACCAAAAAGCAAAAACCAAAAACAGGACCACAAACAACCCCGACCCATAAAGGGTATGTTTTTGGGTATTTGTAGGCTTGGTGAAAATCTTCAAAACTGTTTCATTTTATTTCGGAACTTATTTTATTTTCAGATCCTTTCCGACTTGATTTTATTGCCCTAAAAACCTGAAATAAAAAAATGTAGAGGAAAACTGCCACCGGAACAGCAATTATAAGCCAACTTCCAACCGCCAAGATCAACCTCCCGGAATATTTGGAAATGACTGCAAAAAAACCCTCAGCATAGGCATTTTGCAAGCTTTCGATGTCCATTCCCAAAGTCTCAAACCCAAACAAAAATTCTCCAACCCTAGCAAAAGGGATAATAAGTAAGATTTGGACCGGTGTCAAGATATAACTGATGGCAAGCATGATGGGCATATTCAGCCTCATCTTTAAAGCCAAAAAAGCCAAGATAAATGTCGTTGTCCCATAAATAGGAAAAACCCCGATCAATACCGCCACAGAGATACTCAATGCAAGTTCTTTTGGAGAAAGTCCCTGTTTTAGGAGATTGGTAAATTTTTGACCAAGATTTCTTAACCGCATTGCTTATAGATTTTGATTGCTCAAGTCAAAAAACCGGTTTCTAATCTGAAAAATAACTTCTCATCACCAATTGGGCTTTCTTGTTCTGTGGTGTAAAATCAGGGTCTCTTTCTCTTACCTGTGGATACCATTTCCAAAAATAAACACCAGCCAACCAATCTTTTTTCCAGGCAGTCTGAAAAAAGGCTTCATAACACAGTGCCTGAACTTCCTCAGAAAGTGGGATTTCTTTTCTTTCATTTGGCCAAACCCAAGGTTGGATGGCCGCATCCTCTGTATTGCAATAGCCGATTTCAGTAAAAATCACCGGTTTCTGAAATTTCCGGACAGTCTTTTCAATTTCCCTGCTTTTCTTTTCCCATGAAGAAACCAGTTCGTTGAGTTCAGGATTGTGATTTTCACTTAAAGGAAAATAAGCCTGAATGCCAATGTAATCCAAGGCATCCCAAAATTCAATCTGTTGATATTCTGTAAAATTCGCGGCATATACCAATTCACCTTTGTAGACAGATTTGATTTCAGCTATTACCTTTCTCCAATCCCCTTCACGGCTACTCGTCATCTCCAATTCTGTGCCGATGCACAAAATGGGAATCTGGTTTTCCTCAGCGAAACGGGCAAAATAAAGAATGAAGGCGGTGTATTGCTCAAACCATTTTTCCCAGTCTGCTTCTGTTTTCATGCTGATGGTTCCCGGCCAACTCCCTCTCACCCAAAGATGTGGCTTCAGGATACTTTCAATGCCCTTTTCCCTGCCAATGGAGGTGGTTGTATTCATCCCCTTGAGAGATTCTCCCCACCACATTTTATCAGAATGCTCCTCCCATTTGATTTCAGGAAGGTTTGGATCCCCTTGCCATCCAAATGGTGTCTGGGAAATATGGCTCACACCAAAACTCACCAATGTATCCAATTCCCATCCTTCCAACGGATTTCTGCTTCCGACCCAACATACTCCCTTGTGTTTATCGGCGATAACAATGCCGATATTTTCTTCGGCAGCCTGATTTTGATAAGTCCAGATCGCAAGACTCAGCAAAATCAACACAAGCAAGATCAGAGGTCTTTTCATTTTGCTATTGTTTGGTAACGGGTAGTTCCACCACCACATTCTCTAAAATGATTTCAGAAAGTAATTCCAATTTACCTTCTTTAAACAGGTTTTCCATTTCTTCCACCGGGGTATTTTTGTCTTCGGGCTTATAATTTTCATAATCCTGAAGTATCAACCCGGCGATCTCATGTTTTCGGATAGCTTTACGAAACCTCACTCCGCCACCGTCTGTATGGTAAGAATAGGCCATATAGTCTACAAGATAGGTATCGGCATTGATCCAATAGATGAATATGTCGTCAAAATCCTCTCCTCCACCCTCTTCCGAAAAAGTCACTTTGACCTTGTGGTACTTTTTTCCTTCCAGCTCAGCCTCACCCAAATAAGATTTAAAAACCGCCGCATCATTCAGTCCATAAGGCAAAAAAGTAAAATAAGCTACAGAATTGACTGAGTTGGAAAATGCCTTAACCCTATCTTCTGGTAGGCTTACTTCCTCCCCGTTGATTGTTCTGACAAATCCGTCATTATTCAATACGTCTTTGACCTGACCTGTGGAGTCTGTGAATTCTCGGGTATATTGAAATTTGGAAGAGTTTTTGGATATCTCATAGTGCCTGTCCCTAAAATCAAAACTGATATTACTTGTTTCAAATAATTTCCCCCCATGTGCTTCAATGGATCGGTCCACTATTTTTTGGGACTCTGAAACAGGCTTACAGGATTGAAAAATAGACCAGGAAAAGACAAGAATAAGGGTGATTAACAAATTAAATTTCATGATTCTATGGAGTTTAAGGAGTCGAATTACGCTGTTTGGACTTGTCATTTGTGTCAATCTCCCGACAGTTGGAATTTAATTCTTTTTAGAATTTAAGAGTAAATCAGTTGAAATTATTTACTGCTAAGCTTTTGTTCTTCAAAGACAATCAATTAAACACATTTTACTATTTTCAATTGATCGTATCATTCCAGTCTCAATTTAAGGATATTGTTGGTATACCTATTGATCTTATCTGTTTAACTTCAAAAGCAGGCAGTTTTGGTCAATTTTCTTGATTTAAGGAATTTTTATTTTGAATTATATGAATCAATAAAAAGCAATCTAAATAGAGAAGGGAAACAAGCCTGAAACCTGTTCCCCTTCCCTCTTTTTTCATTTTTTTTTTAGAAATACTATTTAACGTAAAGCTGGTTAAACAACAACTTGAAAGTATTGTGTGCCTGTGCCCTGAAAGTAATCTCAGGTCCGAAAGCCACCAATTTACCTTTACCGATCGGAGCTTCAAAAGCTACCACACCGTTTCTTAAGTAAGATTGTCCCCAAGCCCATCCAGACACCAATGGTGATTCTGTTCCGAACCAAGCCAAAGGTTTGATGCCTTTTATCAGTGCATCAGGGGCTAGATTGAATACCGGACTGTTGTTGAATACCATGTTGGCAGATTCTCCCATTCCCCAGTTTGCTGGAGAAGATGGATCAAGGTTTGCTTTCAGGATACTCCCTGGAATGTAATATTTTTCACCTGTCAATTGTCTTTCTCTGCCATCTGGAAGTTTTTCCAATAATGCATTCGTCACCGGAAGGCCAAGGTCGTAAGCAAGTGAAGTACTTGCTCCAACTGCCACCACATTTCCACCGGCTTCCATGAATTTTTTCAATTCAGGTACTGACTTGTCTTTGGTCAGGTTGCCAAGGAGTTTGTGATATTGTGCATCGATGTCTTCTGCTTTTGGCATGCCACCCCAGCTTCTGATGGTACCCGGTGCTCCTGCACCTATAAATAAGATAACGTCATATTTGGCTTTAAGATCACCTTTGTCAATATCCTGAGGATAGATAACTTGGAAAGGAAAATGGTATTGCTCCATCATCCATCTCACCCAACCTGATGGCATAGAACCTCCATAATGGTCAAACAAGGCAATTCTTGCAGGCTTGATTTTGACTGCACCGGAAGGCTTAGAACTTGCTACCAATTTGACTCCAAATTCTTTTGCCGCTTTTTCCAAAACTGCTTTGCTACCGGTAACATAGAAGCTTCCTGCAGGCAAACCTGAAGCAACAGCAGTTGTCCTTGAAACATCTACCCCAGATTTCAATAAATCATTGACGGCAATAAATGAATTGTTAGCTCTCGAATCTATCAAGAACCCTGAACCGGCAGGAACTTTCATCGCAGGAAAACTTTGGATCTCACCGTAAGCTATTCTTTCAAATGGTCCATCAAAACCATCTAAAATTCTATCAAACTCCACACCCATCTGAAATGCCAATGTCCAACCTGCCGCATCATAAGGACGCTTTGGAGGACCTCCGGGATATTCGAAATCGTTAGGGTGATCCTGGGCCTCAAACATATCCAAAACGTGCGGGCGGAAAGCCTGCGCAGCCTTTACGACATAGGAACCGGAAGGATATTTTTTGCCATTTACAGTAAAATCTGCCGTTGCTTTGTGTACCAAAATTCCAGATTTAATCAGGGCATTGACAAACCTAACAGCAGTAGGAAAGTCGGCCTGGTCAGAGGGGAGAATAAATCCCCGAGGATCGCGAAGGTCCATATCCTGAAAAACCGAATCGAAATATTGCTTTGGCAATCCGCTTCTCATACCATAAAATGCCATTTCAGGATCTTCGGCTGACTTCTTTTCTTTGGCTTTGTCATAGGCGGCCTGCACAGCTGCAGATCGTTTTGGATACTTTGTCCAATAATCCATATTGCCTCGGTCGATGCTGTTTTTCCCCATCTTATAGATGTTGTAAAGGATGGCATCGTCATTTCTGCTTGCAAAATCCAAAATCGCAAAGTTGAGCGAAACAGAATAGTCAATGGATCTTTTGAAATTCCAAGGCTGAGGCTCGATGGGAAATGGAGTCGCATGGGTCGGAATCAACCTCTCTGGTACCAAAGGAATGTCTGAAGGTGTTGGGCCACCGGTGATTTCGGTTAGGATTCCGATCATGTTGTGGAAATACGGGGTGGTACGCAAGCCACCGTTCCACCAAGATGAAAACACCGAACCGCCAAGACGTGTATAACCGGGTCTTCCTTCCAAATTGAGTCTGTTGATCATCGCGGCACCGACTCCATCCAAACTCGTCATGATCAATGGATCAAAGACGTGGTTGAAAGGATCTCTATATGGCGGTCCGGCTACGACAGTACCTGCAGGTGAAGTCTGATGATGGTTGTAGATGATTTGGGGAAGCCACTCCACATATTGCTGAAGCGAAGTGTTGGTGGTTTCCTTCATGTTCATCATGAAAAAATCCCTGTTGTTGTCATGACCCACGTACTTTTGGTACATGTAGGGTGAAGACATATTTCTCTTTTTGACATCAGAAGGACCCATGTACCAATTGGTAACAATCTCTTGTCCGTCAGGATTGACCTGTACCATCAGGATGATCAGGTCGTCAAGGAAGCGGAGGATTTCAGGATCATTGCTGCTGACCAATTCGTAGTAAGTCGGAATCAACTGGTGCGAGCCTACAGTCTCTGTAGAGTGCAATCCACCATCGATCCAAACCACAGGTTTCCCCTCAACAGATAGCTTTTTGGCTTCTTCTTCTGTGATTTCGGCCCTTGCGAGCAATTGGGAAATCTCTTTATACCGGTCTAATTTCTTATGGTTTTCGGGGGAGGTGATAATCATCATCGGCATTTGTCTTCCTTCTTCCGTTGGTCCGATTTCGACGAACTTTACTCGGTCTGAAAGGGCAGCCAGTTTTCTGAAATAAGCATCCGTAGCCGTATAAGTGGCCAATTTGTAATCTTCCCCTATCTCAAAACCAAAATGTTCCTTTGGGGTTGGGATGCTTTGGGAAAAGGCAGTAGTAAAGGTCAACAAACCTACTATTGCCCACAAGAAGTAAAATTTTCTCATAAGTATCTGCTATTAGGTATTTTTTTCAATTTAGCACAGACCTTTTTCCAAACCAAAAGCGGGATTGTAATCGGAAAGAAAAAGGTTTGATTGGTCATATTCCAAATTCAAATTGGTTAAATTTGATCTTACTATTTCCTTTCATTGCAGTAGGCATCTTTTCTCCTTACCGTCACGCCAACAATATCTATTTTAAACAGTTCTAACCAAAAACTTACTCTATGTACAAAATCATCATCTACCTCAATCTGATCCTTATCGGCCTCATTGGCTGGAAAGTATCCGAAAAAGAAACCGTAATCGTTTCTGACGAAATCACCATGTGCCACACAGGTCCTTCCGAAATGATCGCGTTCCTTGACGATCCCAAGTTCGTGGCATTCCATCCGTCACCTGTTCCTTTTGACTTTGATCCATTGGGTGAAATGACAACTTTCCCAACATCCGATGGTAAAAAAGCAAATGGATATCTGATCAAAGCAAAGAAACCATCAAACAACTGGCTTTTTGTCTACCAGGAATGGTGGGGTCTCAATGACAATATCAAAGCCGAATCAGACAAATTTTACACTGACCTTGGAGGAAATGTCAACGTGATTGCAATCGATATGTATGACGGCAAGGTAACTTCCAATCCACAGGAAGCCGGCGGATTTATGCGAGGCACTGACGAAAAAAGACTGGAAACCATCGTCCTTGGTGCGAGGGATTTTGCAGGTAAGGATGCCAAAATCGCCAATGTTGGCTGGTGCTTCGGAGGTGGATGGTCATTGAAATCCGCACTTTTATTAGGCAAACAAAACGTGGGTTCCATCATCTATTATGGCATGCCGGTCCGTGATGTGGAGCAATTGAAAACACTGAATTCTGATGTTTTGGGTCTATTTGCCACTGAAGAATACATCTCCAAAGCAGTCATTGAAGAATTTGCCGGTGCGATGGACAAAGCCGGAAAAGAACTGGAATACAAGATCTTCCCCGGCGTACATGGATTTTCAAATCCTTCCAACCCAAAACATGATCCTGAATTGACCAAAGAGGCATATGGCATGGCTTTGGGGTATTTGAAAGGAAAGTTTGAGTGAGGTAATTAGAAGATTGAAAAATTAAGTTTAAGAAATAAAAGAGTTTAAAGGTTGGTAGAAAGAAATGGGCTTTTGCTTTATTTCTTCTATCAACCTTTTCCATTTTTAGTGGTTTTTAGTCCTAGATTTTTTAGGATCAAACTGACAATTACTCATATTCTTTCTGTCGATTTTTTGTAATCAGATAAAAAAACCTGAAGAGAAATTGAATCAAAAAAATTCTAAAATACATTTTAAATACATAAAAAAGCATTTAAATACATTTATTTTGTTTTATAAATAATAAAAATCAAGTTTTGACCCATATTTTACTCGCAGGTAAATTTTTAAACATCAAATGGGTTCAGATATTTCAAAATACAGCGTCCGACTGGCAAGACAATTTTTCTTGGTAGCCGGTAAGTCCAAAACCTTAATTGGAATAATCGTTAGTCTGCTTATTCTATGCAATGAAAATGTATTTGGTCAAGCGGTATGGCAAAATTCAACTACAAATACAGGATTTTCAACAAGTGCATCTGCAAATAGACCTGATAACACCAATTCCGGTGATTTACTTGTCGCTTCCCTTACTTTTCGATTGGATGTCAGCGGATTGTCTATTACCAATCCCGAGGGATGGGAGCTTATATCAAGGACCGATCAGGGCTCAAACTTAGGACTGGCAACATATTACAAAATAGCAAATAGTACGGAGCCATCTTCCTATAGCTGGGGCGTATACACAAGCAACAATAGGTGGAGTCTTGGGATATCAAGGATTACGGGGGCATCGGCAGGTACACCAATTACAATCTTTAATGAGAGTTCTTCAGGCTCTTCATCTACTTCTGTAGAAGCACCTTCAATTAACACCATAGAAAACAATCAGTTAGTATTATCATTTTTTGCAAATGGAAACGCAGGGTCTTTTACTAGCCCCTCAGGAAGTACTGAACGGTATGATAACCCCTATACTGGCGGTAGCAGTGGAATCAGACCTTCAAATATGCTGGCCACTTATATTCAAATCAACAAGGGGGCAACAGGAAATAAAATTGCTACTTCCTCCTCATCGGCAGTTTGGGTAGCACAACAGATTGCAATTAATTCAACATTACAAAATACCCCGTATCCGGTAATTGAAAGGACACAAACTCACGTAAACAACTCCGAAACTTCCTCTCATTCTATTTCATTGCCAACTGGTATCCAAACGGGCGAATTGATTTTGGTAGCATTCAGGATCCGAGATGGAAGAACCGTCACATCAGAACCCTCAGGTTGGAATAAATTGGTAGATGCAAATAACAGTGGACGAACTTATGTCTACTACAAAACAGCCCAAGGATCATCTGAAAATTTTTCGATTGGACTATCAGGATCATCAAGAATCGCTGCGGTTTCCTACCGAATTTCAAATTGGGAGGACACACCACAAGTAGCTGTCACAAGCAGTGGAACAAATCCACCAAATCTAAATCCCGGATGGGCAGCATCACCTGCTCTCTATTTAGCGGGCTTAACTTTCCGGGAATCCGATCAATCCATTTCTGGTACACCAACGGGATTTTCAAATCTGATAGTTGCCGCAAATACTTCTAATGGAAGCAATAGATACTTTGAGGTGGGCATAGTGCAAAAGTTTTCTTCAGCAGGTTCAGAGGATCCTTCCTCTTTTTCTTCAGGGGGTGCCAACCCTACTTCGTTTACTATTGGAATCAAAGGCAAAAAGAAAAAGCTGACAGTTTCGGCAAACTCAGTATCTAAGGTATATGGAGAGCCAGACCCAATGTTAGCCTATTCGGTAACCGGTTTTGAAAATGGTGACGATGCAAGTATTTTGACAGGTTCTCTAATCCGCGAAACGGGAGAAAATACCGGTACATATGTGATTTCCCTAGGAAGTTTAGATGCCCAAGACTACAGCCTTGAGTTCACTTCGGCTGATTTCTCAATAACTCCCAAAACATTGACCATTACACCAAGTACCGGTCAATTTAAATTGATGGGAGAACCCGATCCTGAAACCATAAGCTACGAAGCCACGGGATTTGAATTCTCAGACAACAGTTCATTACTGACAGGGAAACTCTCACGAAATGAGGGAGAAACTGCAGGTTTCTACCCGATTACATTGGGTACTGTAAGCTCGACCAGCGGGAATTACGCCCTAGAGTTTTTTGCCGGCATTCAATTTGAAATCAGGTCTAATCCTTCACAATACATTGTAACCTCAAGCGCCACAAATCCCAGAGCAGGAACTGTAATTTCTATCTCGGCCCAATTGGCAGATGAGAATAGGAGTGCCATCCCTGAAGCGGGAAGAACGGTGACCTGGTCCGAGTTGGGAAATGCAACAGGAAGCTTTTCAGCGCCTACTTCGGTGACAGATGCGAATGGAATTGCAACAGTGGATTTTACAACATCTCCCACAGTCGGTGTAAGTACAAAAATCACCGCTTCGGGATCCGGAGGATTATTTGGAACCTCACTTGAAATTCTCACTGTGGATGCCGTGCCAACACAATTGGCCTTTATTCAATCCCCAACTGGAAGTACAATTGCAGGACAACCTTTCCAAGGCCAACCAATAATTGAAGTCAGGGACATTGATGGAAATCGGGTTCAAAGTGCCACAACTTTGGTCAGTTTAAGTATTGCCGAGGGAACAGGAGACCTTAGAGGAACCATTTCATTGAATGCTATTGATGGCGTAGTTTCTTTTTCAGGATTGAATGTTGATCTGATTGGAGAAAACAAATCTATCATTGCAGAAGCGGATGGCTTGAGCCCTGCAACAAGCGGGACGTTTTCCATAATTGCAGCAGAAGCTTCCAGGTTGGTGGTTTATACAGGCGACCAACAACTGGCCCAAGTCGGAGAAGCAGTAGATATTGCTCCCGCAGTTAGCATCATGGATATTTTTGGAAACCCAGTTTCGGGGGTTTCTGTCACCTTTTCAGTTAACTCTGGGGGAGGAAGCATCATTCCGACCAATGATGTTTTATCAGACACTGAAGGTATCGCTGCCTTGAATTCTTGGATATTGGGAAGCAGTCCCGGTGAAAATACGCTCACTGCAAGTTCTCCAGGATTAGATTCCAAAATTTTCACAGCTATAGGCTCTGAGGACGAAAAAACGGTTTTCACGGACAATTCCACATTTACTGTTCCCGATGGGGTAACCAGCATTGTTGTTGAAGCTTGGGGCGCAGGAGGCGCAGGCGGAGGTGTCAATGGCAGATCCGGTAGAACCAGGTATGGTGCAGGCGGAGGCGGAGGTGCCTATGCCAAAAAAACTTTAGCGGTCAGCCCAGGAGAAATTCTGAACCTGGTAATCGGAAACGGCGGCTCATCTGATATAGATGAAGACGGATTGAATGGAGAATCAACATATATCAGCCAATACCAAAACTTGATTTATGCAGAAGGAGGATTTGGAGGTATAAGCTATTCAGGAAACAGTTCGACATTCGGTGGTATAGGAGGAAGGATATTTGAATCTAAAGGCGATGTGGTGATGGCAGGATTTTCAGGTACAAATGGCAGCGAAAATAATAGTAGTAATAATGGAAAAGGCGGGAATAGTGGGTTATTAGGAATTGGTGCCTCAGCCAGAACTTCAGCAGGAAACGGAAATACAGGAGGTCTACCGGGCGGTGGCGGCAGCGGAGGATTATCCACAAGCGGAAGTGATTTTGCAGGTGGATCAGGAGGTCAGGGCAAAATAATAATTACTTATCCTATACCTGTAAACCAATTTCAAGCAATATCATCCGGAAATTGGGAAGATGCTTCTATTTGGGAGCAGAGAATGACAAATGGCCAATGGGTAAGAATCAATTCAAAGCCGGGTACTAACTCTCAGGTAATTCTTTCGGGAACCAATCTCAGGGTTCTGGTCAATGAAGACCAATCATTTTCAGGTGATGTTCAGATAGTATCCGGCGCAGAATTGGTTTTGGGTCAGAATGTAGATTTTATTCTTTCCTTAGGATCAACCCTGACTACCGGCAATGAAGGGATTTTAAGCATGACAGAATCAAGTGCGGTCAAAGGTCAGGGAAATTTTATACTGAATGGCGGAGGAACTATGAAAATCGCCTCACCTGATGGCATTAAAGCTACGGCTGCTGCAGGATCTATCCAAAATACCGGAACAAGGACCTTTAGTACCAATGCCACAATAATCTATAATGGAACATCAGAACAGATTTTAGGAGATGGATTTCCCTCTGTCGTAGGCAACTTAGTCAAAGAAGGATTAAGCAATCTGATTATAGACAAAGTCTTAAGGGTTAATATGAACCTAACCTTGAATTCAGGCACAATTGAATTGAGAGAAAACCTATTTGTTGACATGGCACTGACCCTCAATGGATCTGCAAACCTCATTGTAAACACAGGAAAAACCCTCCAAGCTGATCTTCTTTCCAATATCAGTACCAATGAAATTTCAAAAATCATCCTACAGCCCAGAGCCAAATATTTTAATCTCGGTATCAGCACACCTAGATTAGAAGTACGCCAAGATCTTACAGGAGCACGTGGATGGAGAATGATCGGTGCACCTGTTAGGGAAACGACTTATCAGGATTTTCTCGGAGAAATAGAAAGTCAGGGATTTCCCGGATCAGCCCGACCAAACCTTCAGCCCAATGTCCTTTGGTGGGATGAAACCGATGGAGGCACAACTGCACAAGGGTGGAGAACCCCAAGCATTATCAGCCAACAGGTGGATCCTGGCAGAGGGCATTATGTTTTTGTCTTTGGGGGAGCAAAACTTCCCGGAGGCAATCCCGAATCATATTCGGATGTACTGCCATTGACTGTAGCGACCACAGGCCAAGAATTCAACCTGAATTCAGGAGGATTCACATTTGATATTTCTTACACCCAAAGGAATGAGCAGGTGACCTCAGGGAATAACAACTTCACGGAGGCTTCCATGGCAGATGCAGGTTTCAACCTTATTTCCAATCCTACTGCCAGCTACATTGATTTTCAGAAGGCCACCGGGTGGGAAAAAACCAACATCGACCAGACCATTTACATATGGAATCAAAATAAGAACAACGGCAACGGAGGCTTTGAGCTCTTTCAGGGGGACAACCCTGCCAATAGTATTGCTCCTTTCCAGGCATTTTGGATAAAAGCCAATGCACCAAATCCTGTCCTGACCATGAACAGTGAAGCCAAATCATTTGAGACAAGTTCATTTTATGGAAGAATAATAGAAGATATTCCGACAGAGGAACCTCTGAAAATCAAGTTTACTATTTCCGGTTCCAATATGGATGCTGAATCCATTCTAAGGTTCAGTCCCGAAGGTAAAGATGAAAAAGACGAGTGGGATGCTTATCAATTGGAATCTTTGAGCAATAACTGGCTTTTACTTTATTCCTATGGATCTCCAAAAGAAAAAACTCCTTTGGCGATCAATCACCTGAACCTGCCGGGAGAAAAAGAAGAAAAAACAATCCCGCTCAACATTGCCGCAGCATGGGAAGGGAAAACTTTTAAGGATGATTATTTGCTGACATGGGAACTGCCTGTAGAATGGCCATCCAACCAGAAAGTCGTCCTGATGGATCACATTTCCGAAAAAGCCATCGACATGACAAAGGTGTCAGAATACAGCTTCAATTTTGAGGCGCCTTCCACTTCAAATCCAAACCTTCGCATTGATGGCCTGGGAATGAAAAACCCTCAGGCAGTGGTATTCTCCAGTCCATATGAATCCGGCAATCCAAATGCCCGGGTCAATCCTGAAAGCCCCAAGCGACCTTTTTCTGTAGTGATCGGGTACCAAGGCAATAATACAGAACCTGAATACAGGCCTGAATTGCCAAAAATATACCCACCCTATCCAAACCCATTTATAGACCAGACCCGCATCAGGTTCTACCTTCCGGTTACTGCAAAAGCAGAAATCAAAATCTTCGATGCCAATGGAATTACAGTGGGACAATTTGATGCTGCTGAGTATCCCTCAGGCATCCATGAGTTGGATTGGGCACCCGCCACCAACACCTTACCTGCAGGAATTTACATTCTCCAGCTTATAACAGAAGAAAATGTGCTCACCCAAAAACTTTTAAAGAAATAAACATGAGAAAATTAACCCTTTTCATTGTATTCATCATTGGGCCACTTGCTTTCCTACAAAGCAAAGCTCAAACTGCAAAAGTTGAAATCAAAGCAACGGCGACTGTCTTGGATAACCTTCAGATGGTTTCAATAAGAGATTTAGACCTGATAAGCCCTCCGATCATAGATCAAAAAATTTCTGTGTCTCCTATTTTCTCAAGCTATGCGGGATTATTCAAAATCGTCGGGAGCCCGGGAACAAGAATAAAAATAAACTACCTGAGAACTGAATGGTTGGAGGAACAAAACGAAGGCCTGGGCAAAATCTTAGCAGAATATTCCTTGAGCGCCGGATATGAAGATAATCAAACCCAGAGTTTCTTACTCACCCCCGGGGAAGCTATTGTCACCCTAAATACAAGTGGGATCCTTTTCGTTTGGTTGGGGTCAGAACTGGATGTCAGTGAAGCAACCCCTGGCCTGTATTTATCTGAATTTGTTTTGGAGTTCGAATACATCTAAAAAACCAAAAGAAATTAAAAATGCTTGCAAATAGATCAAAAGAGGCTGGTTTTTAAACAGCGCTTTAATCAACAAATGAAAAATAGACGACTGAGGTCAATAAATATATTGAAAAAAATAAGAAAAATTTTAATAAAAGCATTTCATATACAAATAAATGCATTTTCAAAAATATAATTTGTACTTCAAATAAATCAAAAATACTTTTACATAACAAATTTTGTATTTCAAAAGATTTCAAAACATTTCTCAAAGTATCAGAATTTTAAAAAGCTTTTCAAAGATCTACTGCAAGTAAGCGACATCCGCAATTCAAATGCAGCAGAAATAAAAAGAACCGATCTCAAGAAGAATATAAATGATAGAAGCACCCATGACCACAAAAAAACAAAATATAGCCTCGATGATGAAAATAATGAGCCTGTGCATTATGATGATCTTTAATGCTATAGATTGTGCTTGTGCACAGAGAATCAGCTTCAGCACCTGGACAGGTAGCGAGGATATAATCATAACCTCTTTAAGCGGTGTCAATCCCAGGATATCCTTCAATGCCAAAAAAAGAGTAATCGTAGCCAGAACTGAAAAAATCGATATAGCGCTTTCCGATGACCAAGCTCTGGTTTTCAAGATTGAGGCTCCCTTAAATTATGATTTGACAGTTGAAATCAACACACCTACCCATTTGTACAAGGACGGAGATCCCAATAAAGGAGCAATTCCGGTTTCCTTCAGGATGGCATACAACAATCAAGGAGCTCAAAATGAATTCCAAGGCAAACAAAATGTGGTAGAAATCCCAAACGGGTTCAACAATGCAACATTCCCCGTCAATAGGAGGCTAGCTGGTACACCACCTATTCCCATCACGCCAGAATATGAAAATTTTGCAAAACCAAAAGGAACAGCTTACCTGTACATCTATGGTTCATTTGGACCGGTCGGTGATGTCCCGGCGGGGGATTATGTAGCTGAAGCCCAACTGAATGTTTATTTCTCAAATTATGAAAACTGATATGAAAATTGGCATTCTCATGATTCTCCTGACTTGTGCATTATGCTTTCAGGTACAGGCCCAATTCCTGAATATCAGGATCAATATACCTGCCGGAATGGTGTTTTCTGAAAATCCCGGACAAAAAGTGTTTGGTGGTATGACCGGAAATGCCAATCAAGACCAAATCCCGATTACCTGGATAGCGATGGAATCTATGGAAAACCTCAGTTTTTTGGTTTCGATAGAAAATCAGGATACCAATCAGGGCCAAGTACCAAAAGGATTCTATATCAATCAGAGGGGTTGGGATTTGTCGGAAGCAAGGGAATTATTCCCAGGACCAAATCAGCTAACGATCGATAACCGGCACCTCTTGATTAGAAATATCAGTCCAAAGGTTTCCTTTCTCCAAGCGTGGTTGGGAATCCCAAGTAACAAGTCCTTAATAATTAAAATCGAATACCCTTAAAATAAATCATAATTAAAAATTATCTAAAACAAAAACAATTTAAAACAATTAAAAACAAACAAAACAATTAAAATCATGAAAAATCTAGTAAAATTCTCATTCGTAGTTGCATTTTTCGCAGCAATTGGTTTCTCAGCAAATGCCCAAACTGATAACGCTACTATATCAGTTGGAGCTAAGGTTTATGACCAAATTTCAGTAGATGGATTTAGGAACCTTGAAATCGGACAAGTTATGATCAACACCGTCAAGACGGTAGATATAGACGGAACTATCACAGGTTCTGCAGGTATATCCGGTTCAGGTGTCCAAGTCGGTGTATTCAAAGTTTTTGCCGGTGCAGGTTCAGATGTTACCTTGGATTTTACCGACATCAGTACTTTGAGTGATGGAGGTTCAAACACTATGGCAATCACTTTCAATGATGGCTCCAATGATTTGGTGGGTTATGGCCTTGACCCGGATGACGCTTCCGCAGCTGTAAGGTTTTCTAGTCTTTCAGCTATTGTGGCAGATGGAGTAACTGCAAACAAGTTCCCAACAAACACTATAGATTCCAAGAATGGAATTGTTGTATACGTGGGTGCCAAAGTGACTGCAGCTTCTGATCAAGCTTCCGGAACATATACAGGTACTGTAACCCTTACTGCTACTTACAACTAATTTATCAACTCCCCGGTGGCAATCCAGCATTGCCACCGGTTCTTTTTCAATACTCTCATGAAAAAATTATTCTACTCGCTCATCCTGTCTTTTCTCGCTTTCGGAGCTACAGCACAGGTATCTCTTGCCCCAACAACGGTGTTTACCGATGCTTATGGAGTCGGAACTCTATTTGTGTCCAATAGTTCTGATACCCCCCAAGAAGTTAACATCAGTTTCTTGTTTGGATATCCCGCCAGTGATTCATTGGGAAATGTATCCATGGTCTATACTGACAGCATCAAAGAAGGACAATACGGACTTACTGAAAGAGTAAGAACATTTCCAAAATCATTTATCTTGGCCCCAGGCCAACAACGAACGGTCAGATTGCAGGTAAAGCCTGACAGAACCAAAGCAGCAGGCACTTATTTCACCCGAGTAAAAGTCCTTTCCAATGCGCAATCAGCAGACATTGGTCAAACAAGCACAGCTGAAATCGCCACACAGGTTACCTTTCAGTTTGAGCAGGTAATAGCCATGTTTTACAAATCAGGAACAGTATCAACCGGACTTGATATCAAACACATAGAACCTAAGGTAACATCAGGATCAATTTTGATTAATTCGGAGTTTGAAGTTGCAGGTAATTCCCCATATCTAGGTAGCTTCAATGCTGTACTAAAAGATCCCTCTGGCAAAATCGTTACCGAACAACAACAAACACTTGCATTGTATTTTGAAGGCAAAAGATCATTTGGAATAAACCTTCCCGAGGAAATCAAGCCGGGTAATTATATCTTAGAAGTTTTATTCAAAACTGAAAGGTCAGATATCCCCACTGCAGACCTGGTACAGTCAGCACCCCTGGTCAGAACGTTTTCTGTACAAATCCTTTGATTTTAGGAATTATTTAAATCAATTCTTACTCTTAGTCACCCAGCCCCGAATATAAATCCTTTTGATTTTGAAAACCTTCACAACATGGTTGTGGAAGATTTCAAAGCCTGTCACTCTTGTATCCTTGCTTCTTCTGATATTGGGTTTCTCTAGCCCGATATTAGCTCAGCGAGAACCAGATGGAGAAGCTTTGCTTATTCTTTCCCATCCTTCTACCGGACAAGTCTATTTGAATGCCCTCTTTTTTGGAGATGAGGCCTATTTGCCGGTTGGTGAAGTTTTAAGCTTATTATATATTCCAAGCGAACGGCTACCCTCTGGCAAAGGTCTTCAAGGATTTTTTCCAGATAAAAAAAATCCATGGACCATAGATCCTTTGGAAAATAAAATCATCATCAAAGGTCTGGAAGAAACCTTACCTGCTGACAAATTTTACTTTGCGGAGATGGATCTATATATCCACCCCGATTATTTTCTAAGGATCTTTGGACTCCGCTTTATGGTCAATATCATAAACCTTTCTGCCAGCTTTAAATCTGAATATCCACTTCCAATTGAAGAAAGACAGAAAAGAGAAATGATCAGAAAAAAACTGGAATCAGGAAGGCGAGTGGACGAGTCAGTCCCCATGCTTTTTGATAGAAACAGAAAATTCCTGAGTCTTGGTCTATTAGATTATGTCATAAATTATGACAAATCCAATGAAGGATCCAATACCTCTTTTCAATTAAGGACAGGAATGGAGTTTTTGGGAGGCGACTTAGAAGGATCAATTTCCGGAATCAAAAATGGAAGAAACATAAACTTAGATTATTCAGGTCTGAGATGGAGGTATGTATTGCCTGGTGCTTTGAAACCTGAAAAAAATGTATTGCTGACTACGGTCACTGCAGGACAGATCAACACAAGCAGTCAAACCAATAGCATGGCTCTTACTGGAATATCGATTAGTAACAATCCTGTTCTCCCCCGTCAGGAACTTGACATTTTTATTATTGATGGGTATACAGAAGCGGATTCAGAAGTTGAATTGCTGATCGGCGGTCAATTAGTCGATTTCACCAGAGCAGATGAGGTTGGATATTACCGTTTCAATGCCCCAATTTCCTTTGGAACTACCTTTCTATCCATCAGGATCTATACTCCAAGTGGCGATGTCATCATACAAGACAGGCAGTATCAGATTCCATTTACATTTCTTCCAAAAGGATTTGTAACCTATAATCTCCAGACTGGATACCTAGGAAATGGTTTGGATAGCCTTTCAACCTCTTTGGCAACACATGGAGATATTGCAATAGGCCTGTCCAATGCCATAACAGTTAAGGCAGGGATAGATTATGGCAATGCATTTGGCGAAAAAAAGAAATCCAATTACTATGGAATTTCAACACGTATTTTCCAACAATATTTATTCAATGTGGATGTAATTCCCGACAGATATTACAGGGCCTCAGGAAGTGTTTTTTATGCCAACAATGTAAATATCAGCACCCAGTTTACAGAATATAAAGGTCAAAGCGAATTTACACGGGAAGGCCAGTTCCGGGATGCCAATCTAAATGTCTTTTTACCTTTCAAACTTTTTGGAAAGTTTACCGGAATCAGAGTTTCCGGAGAAAAAATTTGGCTTGAAGGTGGCTTTAGAAGCAATTTTCAGGGTGATTTCAATACACAGCTTGGCAGAGTAAGTGCAAGATTAAATTATCGGGGTGACCTCAGCGGAGCCTACAAAATCAGCGAAGATGAATCTTGGAATGCCAAAAGCTTGCTTACATCTTCCCTCACATATATGCTCCCAAGAAGCCCAAGTCTACCGGTTTTTGTAAGAGGGATGTTTTTAAGAGGTCAGATGAGGTATGATTTCAACAGAAATGCACCTTTGGCTTTGAACATGCTTTTATCCCAAACCCTGTTTAAGTTCGGCAGGTTAACCCTCGGATATGACCGGGATTTAGTAAAAGGACTAGGTCAAATGCAGATTGGTTTCCTGTATGATTTTACAGCTGTCCGGACATCCTCACAATTTAACAAAAGGGGTAATACTTATTCTGCAAGGCAAAGCTTTAGTGGTTCATTGGGATTCGATCCTGCGGGAAAAATCCTTTTGCCTTCAAACAGGGATCAGGTGGGAAGATCGGGTATTTCCGTCCGGATGTTTATTGACCAAAACAACAATGAAAAATATGACAAAGGCGAAGAAATCATACCCGCAAAAGCGGTACAATTAGATAGATCTGCCAATATGCTTTTAGGATCAGATGGTATCCTGAGAATGTCTCAACTCCAAAACTATTGGACTTATAAGATGACTATAGATATCAATGCTTTGCCTGACCCAACACTTGCCCCAAAAGTAACCAGCTTTAATCTGGTGGCTGAACCCAACAGATATAAACAAATAGATATCCCTTTGTATAGAACAGGAATGATTGAAGGCATGGCAATCATTCACAAGAACGGAGGGCAAGAGGGTCTTGGGGGTTTGAGAATACACCTCAAAAAATCAGGGGAAGAGAATGTTTTGGAAACAATCCGGACCTTCTCTGATGGTGGATTCTACACTTACTCCCTCCTTCCCGGCAAATACACACTAGAAATTGACGAAGCACAGTTGGATTTCATGCAGGCAAGAATAGTCCAAAAAGTCCTCGAGTTTGAAATCAAGGCCCTTGCTGAAGGGGATTATGTTGAAGGTTTGAATTTCGAACTTTCAACATTGGAATCCAATTAAGGCAATCGGGAAATATTTTCCCGAGAGGGCCATTGACAGTGGATGAGAGTACGCTATCCTTGGCCCTTAATTTTTTTTTATCGAAGGTTTATTTCAATTCCAATTGTTCAATATTTCCGGTTCCGATACCTCTCAATTCTTCAAATCTTTTCTTCAGTTTCTCAAGCATTTCGGGTTCTGTTGAAGCAATGTTGTTTTTTTGGCCGGGATCTGACTTGAGGTTATAGAGTTGGTATTCAATATCATTTCCCAGTTCTATATTGACGGATTGATTTACTGCAGGACCTTGATAAGGAGGTATCATGATATAATCTCCGCTACGAAGGGCAGTTTTGGTGGTGGCCTCCAAAATCAATTCTTCTCTTCCCTGATTTGTTTCTCCCATCAGCACTGACAGCATGTCCTTGCTGTCTTCGGCGGCAATATCACTTCCGACAAGCTTGGACAAGGAAGCGAACAAATCCAATTGTGATACCAAGGCATCAGAAACCCCGGGTTTGATTTTCCCTTTCCAATAGGTCATAAATGGAACCTTGGTTCCTGCTTCAAAAAGGCTGTACTTCCCCCCTCTCAGGATTCCTGCAGGCTTATGGTTTCCTATTTTCTCTACAGCTTCATCGTAGTAACCATCATTCAGAACAGGCCCATTGTCAGATGAAAAGATCACCATGGTATTTTCCAAAATTCCTGCTTCTTCCAAAGTCTTCAGCAATTCCCCAATGGCCCAGTCAGCTTCCAAAATCACGTCTCCCCTTGGACCCATTCCTGATTTTCCTACAAATCTCGGGTGAGGAGTTCTGGGCACATGTGGCTGCTGCATCGCGAAATAAAGGAAAAATGGATTTTCTTCATTTTTCCTTTCACGGATATACTCCTGGGCTTTGATCAGAAAATGGTCTGCCATATCCTCATCTACCCATTTGGCTTTTTCTCCTCCTTTCATAAAACCGATCCGTGGGATACCGTTGACAATGCTGTTGTTATGGCCGTGATGCCATTTCATTTTGATCAGTTCAGGATTGTCCAAACCCGTTGGTTCACCTTCAAAGTTTTTGTCATATTCCACCAAAATGGGATCATCGGCTTCCAAACCGACTACTAGTCCATTTTCTATATAAACGGTCGGTACCCGATCCTGCGTCGCAGCCATGATATAGGCATAATCAAACCCAACCTCATTGGGTCCGGGTGAAACGCGCTGATTCCAATCCACATTTCCTTCACCCAGGCCCAAGTGCCATTTGCCTACAATTCCGGTATGGTAACCTTTGGTTTTCAACATTTTGGGAACGGTCATCTGATCAACTCCGATCAAAAGTGGAGCGGTTCCTGGTAGGATCTTTGCATTTTCATTTCTCCATGGATAAATCCCTGTCAGCAATGCATACCTGCTTGGCGTACAAGTAGCGGAGGTGGCATAGGTATTGGTGAACTTCATGCCTTCATTGGCCAACCCGTCCATATTGGGAGTCTGCAATTCGGTGGCACCGTAAGCGCTTAGATCACCATATCCCAAATCATCCAAATAAATGATGACAATGTTGGGTAGCATACGCTTCTCAGTTTGGCCGGTATTTTCATTTTTGCAGCCAAATAATAAGGTAAAAAATATTGCTGCAAAAAGGTCACGGATTAGACATGGTTTTACTTCTATGCTTGGGGTTTTCATTGGATTGTTGTTGGCAGAAGGTTTATTATACTTCGTAAGATGGGGAAATTTACATCATTTCAAAAAAACTCAATTGTTCCGCCAACATTAAAACTTTCCTAACCTTTAAACTTTTTGATCCCTAAAGCCTCCTCTTATTTGGATTGAGGTTGGTGTAGCTGATCAGTTCGTCATACCTCGAGCCCATGTCTCTGAAATAGATAAATACCTCATACTCGTTTTCTGTTTCGAAGTAATTTCCTTCAAACGGCGTCATGTTCCAGCCATCCGCGGTTTTATAGGCATATTGGTAATCGTACCATCCTTGCTTCAAAAGTAAAGTTGCCTCAAAATTTTTGGTGGACTTATTATAAACCATTTTTGAGGTAGGGTCATTTCCCCATTTTGTCATCGACCCGACGATAAATGGAGCTTCATTCCCCGGTTCCAATTGAAGGTTAAAAGTCACCAACATATATTCGCTTTCAAGCTCGTAATTTCTCCTCTCAAGGTTCATTACACCATATTGGCCATTGAGGTCAAGGTATTCTGAATAAACCCCCTGAGGCCTAGGTTTGTCAATTCCTGCTTCGGCATAGACGACATCCTCCTCCATTTTGATGGCTTTGACATTCATTCCTTTGGACCTGACAAACCTCAGGTCTATGAACCTAAACTCATTCCCTGCCCAAAAAACATTGCTGCCGTCAAAAAGCTGGTATTCAATCATTTTGATATCCTCCCGGATCATTGTTGGCGTTTTAAGCAATTTGGTATTGTCCCAACGTTGGTTTTGCCGGATCATGACTTTCAGGTTGTTTTTTGGATCAAACAATTCCCTAGCTTTATAATTGATATTGACATTGATCTGCTGTACTTCCCGCCTGTTTTCGGTTTGGCTTGGGGGAACGACCTTGGCTGCCACGGTCAAAATCCTTTGGAATACCATAAACCTTTTGGTTAACACAACCTGCTTTTGGTCTCTCCCTCTGTAAACCAGGATGGCATAATTACCTGACTTGGTAACCTTGGGTAAAACAAAATTGTATTGGAGATAGGGAATTCTTGTGTCAATTGAATAGCTGAAATCAAGAATATTGAATTCATTGAAGGCAACCAAATATTCAGGTTCTTTGAGGTCCGAAGGTGTCCAATCAAAGTTGCAATGGATGATTTTGGCAGAATACTGATCCGGGTCATAGGCCAAATCATCAAAGACCAACTGCATTGCCATTCCTGAATTCAATTCAATCACCGGTGAAGTCATCTGCGCTCCAAATTCCGAAGAAGCTGGAAAAAGCCTCACCGATTGGATATTTTCTTCAAATACTTTGTCCTCAAATACTTTTTGGGCAAAAAGGAAAGAAGGAAAAGTAAAACAGAAAATCAGAAGGGCGATAGGCTTACGCATGGTCTTTTTTTTTTTGACTCAATATAAAAAATTATGCCAAAGAAGCCGCCTCCTGCAAGGAACCAATCTCTTCTACCAATGTCTCCCAGTTTTGATTGAGTTCGGATTCTTGGTTTTTGAGTTTTTGATAAGATTGATTTACCTCCTCCATTTTTTTAATGTCTGAAAAAACAACCGGATCAGCCATTTTCTTTTCCAATTCGGCTTTTTTGGTTTCGATCTGAAGTATTTTTTCCTCAATCAAGGCAAGTTCATGTTCTTTTTTCTTCAGGTTTTTCTTGGCTTCGTTCACCTCAGTAATACTCAATTCCTTTTTTCGGGTATCCTGTTTTGGTTTGGAATCCTGTTTGGTGTCGGTGAGTGACGCAACCTGTTGAGATTTCCAATACACAAACTCGTCGTAATTTCCGGGATATTCTTTGATTTTGTTTTCTTCGATGTACCAGATTTTATTGGCCACACCACGGATAAAATGCCTGTCGTGAGAAACGGTGATGAAAGTTCCTTCATATTGCTCCATCGCCTGAATCAGGATGTTGACAGACTGAATATCAAGGTGGTTTGTCGGTTCATCCAAAAGCAGGAAGTTGGCCTCTGAGATCATTGTTTTGGCCAAAGCAACCCTTGATTTTTCTCCTCCCGAAAGGACTTTGATTTTTTTGAATACATCTTCATTGGTAAATAAAAAGCAACCCAACACATTTCTGAGTTCGGTTTCGGTTTTCTTGGAACCGGCCTGCACCATTTCCTGAAGGATTTCATTGTCGACATTCAAAGCTTCGAGCTGATGCTGTGCATAAAACGACTTGATGACATTGTGTCCCTGTTCGCGCTTACCTTTGATCGGTTCGGTACCGTCCACAATTCTCAAAAGCGTGGATTTACCTTTTCCATTGGCTCCGATCAGAGCGATCTTATCCCCTCTTTCGATCCTTGCAGTGGTGTCTTTCAAGATCACCAAGTCCCCATAAGCTTTGGAAACATGGTCCAAGACCACAACATCCCTACCTGATTTTTGGGAAAATTTAAATTTGAAATTCACAGAGATATTGTCATCCACCACTTCATTGACCCGGTCGAGCCTGTCCAAGGCTTTGATCCTAGATTGCACCTGATTGGATTTGGTGGCTTTGGCACGGAAGCGTTCGATAAATCGCTCCGTCTGCTTGATCATCTGCTGCTGGTTTTCGTAGGCGTTTTGCTGGATTTCCATCCTTTCTTTCTTTTCCTCTTGGTAGAAAGAATAATTACCGGAATAGGAAGTCAACGATCCATTTGACACCTCCACAGTGATATCAACGCAATTGTCCAAAAAGTCCTGATCGTGGGAAACCACCACAACAGCACCTTCATAATTTTTGAGGTAATTTTCCACCCATTGGATGGAAGGCAAATCCAAGTGGTTGGTAGGTTCATCGAGCATCAGCAAAGAAGGCTTTTCCAAAAGCAACTTGGCAAGCATAACCCTCATTCTCCATCCCCCGGAAAAAGTCTTCAGCGGTCTTCCGAGGTCTTTTGTGTTGAAACCGATCCCTTCCAAAACCTCTTCCGCTTTGGCCTTGATGGTATAGCCTTCATTGGCTTCAAACTGGTCCTGCAACCTTGCCAATTTATTGATAATCTCATCAGAATGGTCCGTTTCCATCTGATGGAGTATATTTTCTATTTCTTGCTCAAGTTGGAGTGTCTCCTTGAAAGCCTCCAAAGCCACATCCAAAATACTGTCTTCTGATTGGTAAGAAAGCAAATCCTGGTTCAAAAAACCGATAGTACAATCCTTCGCTTTTTGGACTTCCCCTGAACTCGGCTGGATATCTCCATTGATGATTTTGAGCAAAGTCGACTTGCCGGTTCCGTTGAGACCGACCAATCCGATTTTGTCTTTAGGTTTGATATGGAGAGCGGCATTTTCGTAAAGCGCCCGGCCTCCGATAAAGTAAGAAAGATTATTAATTGATAACATGCTGCAAAAATAACCAAACTCCCGTTTATAAATGATTTCGTTGCAAATATTACTGAGAAAGTGTCTGGACTTTTAATTTTCGATAACTTGGAGGTTGTAAATGAAAACGTCCAAAGGGTTCAAAATCCTTGGAGGGTTAACCAAAAAACCAAAACCACCATGCGCAAAATAATCATCATACTCTGCCTCTCAGTCATCAGCCTGTCCTGCAATGCCCAAAGCAGCAAAAAAAGTGATATCCAACTGGAAAAAATCAAGCTTCCGGCAGGATTTCAGATCAGTGTTTGGGCTGAAGATGTTCCTGACGCGCGCTCACTAGCAATGAATGGCGACGGCAGCATCATTTTTGTCGGCAACAGACAGGGCAAAAATGTCTATGCTTTGGTCGATACCAACAAGGACGGAAAGGCTGATAAAAAATATACCCTTGCTGAAGGATTGCGGATGCCAAACGGTGTCGCTTTCAAGGATGGCGACCTCTATGTAGCGGAAGTCAGTAGGATTTTGAGATTTAGAAATATTGAAAAAACGCTGGATAAACCGGTTTTTGAAGTGGTCTATGACAAATTTCCAGACAAAGCGCATCACGGATGGAAATTCATCGCTTTTGGCCCTGATGGCTTACTTTATGTGCCGATAGGCGCTCCATGCAACATCTGCGAACCTGAAGAGATCTTCGCCTCTATCACGCGCATTGATGTCAAATCAACCAATATCCAACCTGAGATTTTTGCCAAAGGCATCAGAAATACTGTCGGTTTCGCTTGGCATCCTACATCCAAGGAAATCTGGTTTACAGACAATGGCCGAGACATGATGGGTGACGATGTGCCGGATTGCGAACTGAACAGCGCTCCTCAAAAAGGCATGCACTTCGGATACCCGTATTGGCATGCCGGTGATGTCAAAGATCCTGAGTTTGGAAGTAAAGGAAAAGACAAATCTGCCTATACGGCTCCCAAAGCCAAATTAGGAGCGCATACTGCACCATTGGGAATGAGGTTCTATACCGGAAATCAGTTTCCGGCTGCCTACAAAAACAACATCATCCTAGCCAAACACGGATCTTGGAACAGAAGCAAAAAGTCAGGTTACAACCTTACCCGAGTTGTCTTGGATGCCAACCAAAACGTGGTGAAACAGGAAGTATTTGCTGAAGGTTGGCTCGATGATGCCTCTCAGGATGTCTGGGGCAGACCTGTGGATGTCCTGCAGATGCCGGATGGCAGCATGTTGGTTTCAGATGATATGGCAAATTGTATTTATAAAATCACCTATTCAGGAAAGTAAAATAGATGGATGCTAAAATATAAATAGATCTCCCTGAGAGGTCCAATATGTTTTAGCATTCATCTTAATTTGAATCTGCACTTACCCGAAACCCTATTCAAAACCAATTGGATTGATCAAGAGTATGGAATACCGGTTAAAGCAATTCAAACGGTGTGTTGACCTATTTATTTTTGGGATTCGACAAAGATGGCATCCAAAAGACTGCCTGACTCCTTGGTGTCATTTCCAAGTTCCCAAAACATAATGCCTCCAAGTTTATTTTTTATGGCAAAACGGGTTTTGAGAGCCACAGATACGGTATCGTCGTAGGAAACCAACAGGCTATCCAAGCTTTGATACATGTAAGGCGCTTTTGCTTTGTCATCCCAAAATCTTTGAAAACTACTATCAGATTCATACCTGTTGCGGATTTGATGATAAGCCAGCCAACCTATATGGATACCCTTGCTCTTTTGGTATAAACCTTGATTTATTGGTGGCACACCTTTCCACACCCTTCCATAAAAAGCTGCCCCGATGATGATCTGTTCAGGTCTTACCCCTTTCTGAATCAAGAAATTAACAATCTTCTCCACCGAACGGGGTCCTTTGTCAGGACTTTTACCTGCCTCAAACAAGCTGTCCAAATGTGCCTGAAAAGGAGTTCCATTGATGTCATCATTGGATACGTGGCCTAGGGGTGTGTGGTGTCCTGTATAAATGGACTCACCCGAAACTTGGTCATAAGTCATCACATTCATAAAATCAGCATATTTCATGACTTCACTTACATCTACAAAATCATAATATCGCTCCCAACCTGCTGAAGCAAATGTCAAGACCTTAGGTTCATCAAAAGTATCAAGCATTTCCCTGAGCCCTTTCATCAGTTGGGTAAAGTTACGGGTATCTTCAGGCCTTGCTTTGGTTCCTGCTCCAGAAATACCCGGATATTCCCAATCCATATCGATCCCGTCCACTTGGAATTTCTCTATCAAATCTCTGGTGCTTTGGATAAATTTTGTCCGGCTTTCGGCAGTCAAGGCCATATCCGAAAATCCATCGGCACCCCAACCTCCACAAGCCACCATCACCTTCAGGCCCGGATTCCTTTCCTTTTGTCTGACCAATGCTTCCAATTTAGGCCCTGAAATCTCCGGTTTACTGAATTTCATTTCCCCATCAATTACTTTGGTAAATGAAAAAATGATGTGGGTCAATTTTTCAACAGGAATCAGTTCGGGTTTATAATCCTTCTCAGGCACATAGTATGCCATCACTGCCGTTTTTTGGTTTTCGGAAGCTTCTTCCTCGATGGTTTTGGATTCACATCCCAAAAGCAGTATAAAAACCAAACTGAAAGCCAAAATCGAATTTGTTTTGAAAATCATAAGTGATAATAGGTTGATCGAATTTTTTAATAAACTTTAAATAACTTTATGAAAAAAATCATAAAATTAAGAAAAAGCAAATATTTTTACTTTTAACATTTCTATTGAATATAAAATGGATGTAAAATCTAAGTTTGTTCTCTATCAAATCTTGGAATAACTTGAAATAAGTTTTGGGTAATTCTCCACAAGGGATTGATTCATGAGGATTTTACAAATAAAATTCACCGCTTTCATGTTTGGCATTTATGGGATATCTGAATAAAATAATTGTTTCAAGTGTTCTTCTGATTGGTTTTACTTTTGGATGTCAAAATCCAGAAAGATCACCTTTTGATGTTTCTCCCGCTGAATCCATGGATCCAAAGCGCTTATCTGAACCCTACCCTATTATCAGCATTCCTGAAGGGGCAGATCTTGAATCAAAAATTTGGAAAGGTATAGACCTCAGCCCAAAACCACCAATCGTCCCGGTCTCCGCCAATGAACAAAAAAAATCTTTTGTCCTAAAACCGAGATACAGAATAGATCCTGTCTTATCTGAACCACAGATACGCGAACCTGCTGCTATCCAATTTGATGGAAATGGAAGGATGTATGTCCTAGAACTCAGGTCCTATATGCAGGATTTGGATGCCACAGGAGAACTGTTACCCACCTCCCGTATCTCACGTTGGGAGGATTTGGATGAAGATGGGGTTTATGAAACGGGTATTGTCTTTTTGGACAGCCTTGTATTTCCAAGGTTTGTGGTTCCTTTTGGCCCAAACAGCATTTTGTCCATGGAATCCAATGAAGACCATGTGTACCGATATACCGATACTGATGCAGACGGTAAGGCTGATAAAAAAGAACTTTTTGCATCCGGATTGGGAAGGTCAGGCAATGTCGAGCATCAGATCAGCTTTATGACTTGGGCTTTGGACAATTGGATGTACAGCACTTACAACAATAAGCGGATTCGGTGGACGCCAACCGGAGTGATACAGGAACCAAGCGGAAATCCATGGGGACAATGGGGAGTCACACAAGATGACTACGGTACAGTTTTTTTCCAAGATGGAGCAGGTGGGGTTCCACAGGGATTTCAGTTTCCAATAGTTTATGGAAACTTCCAGGTAAAAGGAGCACTTAAAGAAGGGTTTCGGGTTCCTTATAGCCTTGTTCGTTTGGCGGATTTTCAGCCGGGAATGCAGGAAGCAAAACCGGATGGTTCATTGTCAAATGTGACAGGAGCAGCCGGAAATGATGTATTCAGAGGAGACCGACTGCCCAAAGACCTGGTGGGAGATTATATATATGGTGAGCCTGTAGGAAGGTTGGTGAGAAGAATTGGAACAGAAAAAGTGGATGGGCTTTCTTATCTACAAAATAGGTATGTTGAGGAAAGTTCAGAATTTATACAGTCCACAGATCCATTGTTTAGACCTGTGGATATGGCAACCGCACCTGATGGTACACTTTACATCGTGGATATGTATCGGGGAATAATCCAAGAAGGAGAATGGACACAGGAAGGCAGCTACCTGCGGACAAAAATCCAACAATATCAAATGGATGATATCGTCGGCAATGGCCGGATTTGGAGGATTTCCTATGAAGGCATGCCAAGAAACACCCAAAAACCAAGGATGTATGAGGAATCATCCAAGGAATTGATCCGTCATTTGGAGCATCCGAATGGATGGTGGCGGGACATGGCCCAACAAACTCTTATCCTCAATCAGGACAAATCCATTGTTCCAGATTTGATCAAAATGGCAAGCACTTCATCAAATGAATTGGCTAGAATTCATGCGCTGTGGACCTTGGAAGGGTTGGGGGAATTAAAATCTGACTTGGTCAGGAAATTTTGCCTTGATCCAAATCCCAAAATAAGGATGCAGGGTTTGCGTGCTTCAGAGACACTTTATAAATATGGAGACAAAAGTATTTCTGAACTTTATGTAAATGCCTCTATGGATAATAATCCGGAGGTGGCCATTCAGTCCCTACTGAGTGCCAATGTCCTCAATATTGATCAATTGGAGAAATTGATCAAAGAAACAATGAAAAAAAATACTTCTAATGGGATCCAGATTATCGGAAGTCAACTCTTGGAGAAAATGGAGGAGGCCAAAAAAGCATCGGAAACAAGATTTGAGAAAAATGAGTTGGCTCTTTTTGTAAAAGGAAAATCTATCTATGACAATTACTGTTCGACCTGCCATGGGCCAAAAGGTTTGGGATCGCCAGCCGGAGAAGGCCGATTGATCGCACCTCCTTTTTCAGGTTCGCAAAGAATCCTGGGTCATCCCGAATATGCCGTCAAAGTAATGCTGCATGGGCTAAAGGGCGCAATTGATTCCAAAGAATACGAAGGGGTGATGATTGCTATGGATTCCAACGACGATGCGTATATCGCATCGGTTGTTTCCTATATTAGAAATGATTTTGGAAACACAGGGACATTTGTGACTCCCAAATTTATCTCCAAAATCAGAACGAAAACTGCAAGCAGAAAAATGCCATATACCTTTGATGAGTTGATCGAGGAAATTCCTAAGTCCTTGGACTATAAGGACAACTGGAAAATAAAGGCAAGTAGCACAGCTTTGTCAGGGGTGGGTTCGACAAAAGATCCATCCTATGCATTTTCATTTAAAGGCTGGAAAACAGAAACTTCACAAGAACCGGAGATGTGGTTTACGGTACAGCTACCCACTCCACAGACACTGAGTGAAATTCAATTTGACTCAGGAAAAGATGAGTTCCCTATAAGCTATTCAGTATTTATTTCTTCTGATGGGAATTCTTGGACCAAAGTCGCAGAGGAAAAAGGAAGACCTGGGTTAAATACATTGACTTGGGAACCTCAGGGAAAATCAAGCTTCCTAAAAATAGAAACAAACAGTAAAGGAGACCATCCTTGGTCCATGAAAAAGCTGACGATATTTTCGAGATAATCCCCTTTACTGAAATTCAAAGAAAACTAATGTACATTATTTCAGCCATTCCGGCTTGGTCGTGACGATATTGGCTTCCAATTGATTCAACAGATTATAAATTCCAAAATAAGTCCTGTTGATATACAAACCGTGACGTGAACCGCGGGCCTGACGGGATTTTCGGAACATTTTGTCGTTGGAAATCCTATCTCCCAATTGGAAGATCTGTTCGAAATAGCTGTTGTCCGCAAAATCGAAAGTTTCCACATGGAAAGGTTTTCCCAACAAAGAGATCATGTCCTTGAATATATTTTTGAAGTAAACTTTCTCCTCTGCGGTATCCTTGTCGCTGATAAATTCCAACCCGTAGAAAATCTCGTTCAATTCATCTTCATTAATCAGCAATTCCCTTTTGATCAATGAAAAATAGCCTTTGTAAAAATCCTCAGGTATGACTTTGACACAGCCAAAATCGATGATACCAAGTTTGTCATTGTTTTGGATGATGAAATTTCCCGGATGTGGATCAGCGTGAACTTGCATCAGATTGTGAACCTGATGGTGATAAAAATCCCAAAGTGCCTGACCGATCCTGTTTTTTTGCTCTTGGGTAGGATTGGTTTCAAGCCACTCTTTAATATGCTTTCCTTCTATCCAATCCATCGTGATGATGCGGTCAGAGCTCAGGTTTTCATAATATGTCGGGAAAACGAGGTCTTCGATATGGCTGCAGGCACTTGAAATTTCCTTCGATCGCTGCACTTCGAGTACATAATCTGTCTCCTCCAACAGTTTCTCTTCCACTTCTGCCATGTAGTGGTCAAGTTCCTTTTCATTCATATTGAGCAGGCGCAAGGCGAAAGGCCTTACCAATTTCAAATCAGAACTTACCGAATCCGCCACACCGGGATATTGGATTTTGACAGCGAGTTTTTTCCCGTTTTGGATCGCTTGATGCACCTGACCGATGGAGGCGGCATTGACCGCTGACCGGGTAAATGTATCGTAAATCTGCTCCGGGCTTTTACCAAAATACTTCTGAAAGGTCTTTACTACCAAGGGATACGACAAAGGCGGTGCACTGTATTGCGCCATCGTAAACTTATCCTGATAGGCCCTTGGAAGGATATTTTTGTCCATGGACATCATCTGCGCCACTTTAAGCGCAGAACCTTTCAATTCACTCAGAGAATTATAGATGTCAGTCGCATTGTTGGTATGAAGTTCCTCTTTGGTCATCGATGGGTTGACGACCTTTTTGGCGTAATGCTTCATGTAGTTGCTGCCTACTTTGGCACCTGTACTGATAAACTTCGCCGCACGCTGTACTTTGGATGTTGGGATACTCTGTTGCTCCTTCACTTTGCTTTCCATGGTGTTAATGATTACTTATTTTGGTACAAAAACTTGGCAAAATCGATGAAGGAATCAATGGCGCTTTTTCCCATAAGGTCAAAAGCTAGGTTGACGGATTTCTCAATGGCCGCGTCTGTTTTTTCGAATGAAGGGGAACTATCTTTGATCCAAAACTGGAACACAAACCAAACCTGAAGCCAAAGTGCTTCATCGTATCTGTCTGAAATGATCGGTCTACTGGCGATTTCCTCTGTTTCTTTTCCTTCCAAAATGATCTCGTTGGCAAAGTCCTTGAACTTGTGTCTGAAAGTTTTGGCTTCAGTGGGAAGGATATTTTTTATGCCTTTGTTGCCTCCGTACAGAGACAGCAGATATGACCTGTTTTTCTTGAGTTCTTCCACCAAGGTGAAAAGGAATCCAAGAAATTTTTCACGGGCGCTGTATTCTTTATAAACTTCCTGAGATTCTAAGTTTTCGATGGTGTCGTCAAAAAGCTTTGCCCAAACGGCTGATTTGATGGATTCGAAAGAAGTGAAGTAGGTGTAAAATTCCTCTTCTTTCATCTTCAGTTCCTTGGCAAACTTGAATACCGAAGCCGGTTGCTTACCGTGTTCCAATACGTATTCGACGTATCCGGTTATGATTTTTGTCTTTTGATCTACTTTGGCAGTTTTCTTGGCGGGTGCTTTTTCCATGGTTGGTATTGTTTACTGGAGACATAACCTAGAAAAGGGATATGAAGTTTAGAAAAGCCGAATAAATCAGGAAGGATTATCAAAAATTATTTTAGTTTTATGGGGTTGGGTTCAAAAGGAATGGGGAAAGTATATTTGAATAGGGTGATTTTGACCGATGAAAAAAGGTAATGTTAAGAGTAATATTAAAATGACAACAATAAATTCAAACATTGAGGTTCTAAAACAAAACCTCTTAACAATAAAAGCAAAAGGAAAGTCTTATGGTATAACAATTACTACAATAGGTAATTTGCTCTATATTTTAAATGAAGGTACTGGATTTTATGTTTTATTAGTCCCAAATAAAAAACTAACACCACATCTTTCTATGAAAATCCTACAAATTAATGGGTGGAAAGAGAAGTTCCCTTTAACAAACTATCACAAAAATTTTTACGACCAATCTATTGAAATGATTGCAATTGAAATTGAAAATATACTAAATAATTTATTGCTGGTTCCAACTTCAAGAATATGGAGATTTGAATTAAGTTCAGGTATGATGGCCCTGAAAGTTAACGAAGTTTTGTTAGACGCTTATTCACGAAGAGAAATAAATAAGGCAAAAGCTAAGTCACCTATAAGGAGATTGTCAAAATTATTGTTTTATCCTTTCTCAACAAATTTAAGGATGTCGATTGTAGTGACGATAGTTTTTGGTGCTGGAATATTGTATAAAGAATCATCAATCAATGCTTCAATCGACTACCAATCAATCATTTTAATATCAGGAATTGGACTCTTAAGCTATTTTATTTTTCAACTAAACTATCCTGAAAAAAATTAATATAGCCAGTCCAATAGAAATCCGTGAGCTAAAAGCCATTAACTATCCAGATAAAAACAGTAGGGGGAGAAGGGAAAGGGCGACGCCCTTTCCCTTCTCCCCCCTCATTAAATCATCATTGGACCCTGGGCGAAGTCGAAGGGTAAAAATCTAAAGGAAATTATTTCACCACTTTTTCCACCACCAGGTTATGGTTGGTGTAGATACAGACATCGGCAGCGATGCCGAGGCTTTCCCTAACCATTTCTTCTGCAGTAAGTTGGGGAGCGAATTTCTTCAAAGCTCTGGCCGCAGATTGGGCATACATGCTTCCTGAACCGATGGAAGCGATCTCCATATCCGGTTCGATCACATCCCCGTTTCCTGAAATAACAAGAATATCCACCGCATCAGCCACGATCATCATGGCTTCGAGCTTGCTGAGCATTCGGTCCGTCCGCCATTCTTTGGCGAGTTCGACGGCGGCTCTTTTCATGTTGTTACCATAGGCACCCATCTTTTCCTCGAATTTCTCCAAGAGCGTAAAAGCATCAGCGGTAGAACCGGCAAATCCCGTGACGATCTTTCCTCCCTGTAATTTCCTGATTTTATTGACAGTGCTTTTTGCAATTGTATTTCCTAAGGTAGCCTGACCGTCTGCACCGATGACTACTTCCCCGTTGTGTTTGATAGCGACTACGGTTGTTGATTTTATTTTTTCCATTATTTATTAGACAAGAGATATGAGACGTGAGACATGAGATTGAAGAGCGAAGGTGGCATCCCGACAACTTTTCAACCTATTAACTTTTAAAACCTTCTAACCTCAACAACCATACAAAAGCAAAAAGTCCCGTGAAAACAGGACTTTTTGACAGTATTTGTTTTTTCTGTTAGATCAACATCCTGACGGGATCTTCGAGCAGACCTTTCAAAGTAAGCAAGAAGGCAGAACCGACAGCTCCGTCCACTACTCTGTGGTCACAGGAAAGCGTCACTTTCATGATATTTCCGATCTGCATCTGACCGTTTTTCACGATCACGGTTTCTTTGATCCCTCCGACAGCTAGGATACATGCATCAGGTGGATTGATGATGGCTGTGAACTCATCGATTCCGAACATCCCCAAGTTGGAAATGGTAAATGTATTCCCTTCCCAATCTTTCGGTTGCAATTCTTTGTTTTTGGCTTTCCCTCCCAATGTCTTGGCTTCGGTAGAAATCTGCGATAATGACTTGCTATCCGCAAATCGGATCACAGGAACCAATAATCCTTCCTCCACGGCTACCGCCATGCCGATATGGATATGGTCATTGTATCTGATTTTATCCCCCAACCAAGAAGAATTCACTTTTGGATGTTGTTTCAAAGCCATTGCTGAAGCTTTGATCACAAAATCATTGAAGGAAATTTTCACCGGAGAAACTTCGTTCATACTCTGTCTTGAGGCGATGGCCTTATCCATGTTGATTTCCATGGTAAGGTAAAAATGCGGTGCGCCAAACTTGCTTTCAGCCAATCTCTTGGCAATGACCTTTCTCATCTGGGAAACTTTCTCTTCTCTGAAAGATTCCTGACCCAATGCAGGTGCTGAAGCTGCGGCACTAGTAGCAGCTGTTGCTTGAGAAGCGACAGGTTTTACGGAGGCTGGATCGAAGGATTCCACATCTCTTTTGATAATTCTTCCACCTTCACCGCTTCCTTTTACCAAAGCAATATCTATTCCCTTGTCAGAAGCCATTTTCTTGGCCAAGGGAGAAGCTATAACCCGTCCGTTTTCAGATGATGAGGTTGGAGCAGAAGCTTCAGCAGGCTTGGTTTCTGATGGCTTGGTTTCAGGAGCTTTTGCTTCAGTAGCAGCAGGCTTTTCTTCCTTCTTCTCCTCAGGAGCAGGAGCTTCTGCACCTCCGGATTTTGCTTTGTGAGCCTTTAGCAATTTCTCATAATCAGCACCTTTTTCACCAACAATAGCTATAACACCATCAACTTCGACAGCATTACCTTCTTCCACACCGATATAAAGCAATACTCCATCATCGTATGATTCAAGTTCCATGGTGGCCTTATCAGTCTCTACTTCTGCTATGATATCACCGGATTTGATGGTATCTCCTACTTTTTTCAACCAAGAGGCTATCGTGCCCTCGGTCATGGTATCAGACATCTTAGGCATGGTCAATACGGTCCCATTGATCCCGGAGACATCGATAGATTCCTTTGGAGCTTCTGCTTTTTGAGGAGCAGGGGCAGCTTTTTCTTCCTTGGGAGCTTCGGTTTTTTCTTCTTTTTTCTCTTCAGCTTTAGGAGTGGGTGCATCACCACCTTCTATATCCTTTAGTAAGGAATCTATATCTTCACCTTTTTCTCCAATAATGGCAATTACCCCATTGACTGCCACAGCGTTTTTTTCCTCCACACCGATGTATAGCAAAACACCTTCTTCATAAGATTCAAGTTCCATGGTGGCCTTATCGGTTTCCACTTCAGCAAGTATATCTCCTGGCTTTACTGCATCTCCTACTTTTTTCAACCACGCTGCGATAACCCCTTCTTCCATGGTATCGCTCATTTTGGGCATTCGTATTATCTCGGCCATAAGTTGATTATATCCTAGTCAAATTTTAAGGAGTCCAAAAATAGTTCTTAAAATGTCTAGATTCAAATATAATAGTAGTATTTTCAGGTTTGATAAGTTCAGAATTGATGATTTTGTTTTAAAATGCCTGTTGTAAAAAAAACAGATTACGAATATCCAAAATGGCTTTTCAATGGTCATTTGCAGACCATAATCCCAAGTTTATTCAGAGATCCACACTCCTTACCTTTTGAAAGAGAAAGGGTTACTACCCCTGACGGGGACTTTTTGGACCTGGATTGGCTGAGGAACTCATCCCAAAAATTGGTTATCATCAGCCATGGATTGGAGGGCAACAGCCAGCGTCCATACATGACAGGAATGGCAAGACATTTTTTTGCAAATGGATTTGATGTGCTTAACTGGAACTTCCGCGGATGCAGTGAAGAATTGAACAACAAACCTATTTTTTACCATTCAGGAGCCACTTATGACCTGGATTTTGTGGTGGGACATGCTTCCCAAAAATATGAATCCGTCTATTTGATCGGTTTCAGTTTGGGTGGAAATCTTACCTTAAAATACCTTGGAGAAAAAAGAGCCAGAACTCCAAAAATCAAAAAAGCCGTGGCTATTTCTGTTCCTCTGCACTTAGAATCCGCATGCATTAAAATCTCTACAGGAGAAAATATCATGTACGCCAAGAGATTTTTGAAAACCTTAAAAGAAAAAGTTATCAGAAAAGCAATGAAATTTCCTGATGAAATCCCTACCGGCATGTTGAGAAAGATCAAAACACTTCAGGATTTTGATGATCATTATACCGGCCCATTGCATGGATTTGATGATGCCCACGATTATTATGAGCAGAATTCTTCCTTGTATTTCCTTGATCAAATTGAAGTCCCTTCTTTGATTCTGAATGCCCAGAATGATCCATTTCTAAGTGACCGATGCTTCCCAATATCTTTGGGAAGAAAGTTAGAACAGGTATGGATGGATTTTCCAAAATATGGCGGACATGTTGGCTTTAGTCCGAGAAAGAAGGCCGATATTTATTGGTCCGAAAAAAGGGCGTTTGAATTTATCACATCAGATCAGTAATTTTCAGAAAAACCATTAACATGTGCGGCAGATATTCCCTCAGCAAAAGTAAAATTGAATTGGAAGAAAGATTTCAGGCAGAGATTCTGGTCGATTTCAAACCACGATATAATATAGCTCCTACCCAACTAGTGCCTGTCATCACTTCTGAAAGCCCAAAAGGATTTTCATTTTTTTATTGGGGCATCACACCGGATTTTGCCAAAAACAAACCTGTTTCTCAAAAATTTATCAATGCCAAGGCAGAAACGGTACATGAGAAAATTTCTTTTAAATCTTCTTTTGAAAAAAGAAGATGCCTGGTGCCTGCAGACGGTTTTTATGAATGGAAAAAATTGGGGAAGAAAACCAAAGTCCCGTATCGCTTCACCATGGCCAACAATGAAGCCTTCGCTTTTGCGGGTATTTGGGAAGAATATGAAAACGAAAAAGGGGAAATTAACCATACCTTTTTGATTTTGACAACCGAACCCAACAGGCTTGTTTCCGAGGTTCATGACAGGATGCCTGTCATTCTGAAAAAAGAAGATGAGAAAAAGTGGCTTGACAAATACAGTTCTGAATCAAACCTGCTTCAAATGCTGACAACCTACTCGGCAGATGACATGTTGAGCTACACAGTATCTCCGCTTGTAAATCAGGTCTCCAACGACAGTCCCGGAATAATCCGCAAAACATCCCCAATGGATCAATTTGGGAATTACACTTTATTCGGATGATGGAAAAAATTAAAATCATTGACCTGCATTTTCAAAAAACAAAGGATGCCATAGCTTGCTTTTTGGTGGAAACATCTGATGGTCCAATTCTTATCGAAACAGGCCCGGCTAGTACTTTTGACCAACTCAGCCGCGGGATATCCAAATCGGGCTATTCATTGGAGGACATCCATCATGTCCTTTTGACACATATCCATTTTGACCATGCCGGAGCGGCATGGAAACTTGCTGAAGGAGGGGCCAAAATATATGTCCATCCTTTTGGAGCGCCACATTTGGCTTCTCCCGAAAAGCTTTGGAATTCTGCCTCTCAAATTTATGGCGATGATATGGACAGACTTTGGGGGAAGATGAAACCTATCCCAACCAACCAATTGGTCAGCGTAGAAGACAAGCAAGAACTTGAATTCGGTACCACAAAAATTAAATCCCTCCACACTCCTGGACATGCTGTCCACCACATAGCCTGGAAAATGGGTGATATCATATTTACAGGCGATGTGGCAGGCGTCAAGATCGCCGGAGGCCCGGTGATGCCTCCCTGCCCTCCACCTGATATCAATCTGGAAGAATGGAAAAAGTCCCTTGCCATCATCAAAAGCGAAAAGCCAAAGGAATTGTACCTTACTCATTTTGGAATCATCGATGCAGTAGACTACCATTTGGATAGCCTTTCCTACAAGCTTGACGACTGGGCGGAATGGATAAAACCATATTATGAGAAAAATGTGGACCAGGCGGAAGTTGTACCACTTTTTATGGAATATTCCAATTCACAATTTTTGAAAGAGGGATGTTCCCCTGAATTGATACATACCTATGAATATGCTAACCCAAGCTGGATGTCAGTGGCTGGGTTGTACAGGTACTGGAAATTAAAGGCACAGGGAAGGCTGTAATAATCCCACATTTCTTCCATTCATGTATGATTTACTTTCTCTAAGGCGGTTTAAATTTTGTTTTTTGGTATTCAAAAAAGGAAGTAGGATATTTGCCTGTACCAATTAAGTACTTTCCTCAAAACCCAAGATACTTTTACTGCTATGTATAAATCCAAAATAACAGGAGTAGGACATTATGTTCCGGATAGAATCATCACCAATGAGTACCTATCCACCATCATGGATACTAATGATGCATGGATAGTAGAGAGGACCGGAATACAGGAGAGAAGGTGGTTTACTCCCGGAAAAGACACTTTGGCCAGTATGTCAGTAAATGCCTCGAAGATTGCATTAGAAAGAGCCGGACTCACAAATAAAGACATTGACTTTATTGTTTTTGCCACTATCACGCCAGATTACTTTCTTCCCGGAGAGGGTGTATTGTTACAAAGAGAACTTGGCATGCAGGGAATCGGAGCTTTGGATATAAGGAATGCCTGTTCAGGATTTATTTATGCTCTCTCGATAGCAGATCAATTTATCAAAACAGGAATGTATAAAAACATCCTCGTGGTAGGCGGTGAGATCCAGTCTTCGGCTTTGGACAAAAGTGACGAAGGCAGGTCAAGTGCGGTAATTTTTGCAGATGGCGCAGGTGCAGTGGTTTTGAGCAGAACTAATTCTGAAAAATCCGGAATTCTCTCTACCCACCTTCATGCAGACGGGGACCATGCTGAAGAGTTATATTGCTCCTCTCCAAGTAGTTGTCAAGAAGTCAGAATCTCAACTGAAATGATTGACCGGGGTGACTTTTTTCTCAAAATGAATGGAAATGCTGTTTTCAAACACGCTGTGGTGAGGTTTTCGGAAGTAATTAATGAAGCATTGGAAGCAAATGGGAAGTCCAAAGAAGATATTGATCTCCTTGTTCCCCATCAGGCCAACCTAAGAATCAGCAATTATATTCAACACAAACTTGGATTGCCTGACGAAAAGGTGTTCAACAATATCATGTATTACGGCAATACCACTGCAGGAACCATTCCAATTGCCCTAAGTGAAGCATTTGAACAAGGAAAACTCAAAGAAGGCGATTTGGTATGCCTCGCTGCTTTCGGAAGTGGATTTACTTGGGCTTCAGCACTGTTGAATTGGTAATAAAATGTCCGGATTGAGCATTGATTTACAACTCCTGAAGGACAAAAACCTGTTCCAAAAATTAAAAGCGCAAACAGATGTCATCGAACATCTGTTTGCGCTTTTAGCAAATGATTTTCCTCAAAATGAGCTTTTGAAATTTCATTCCAATTCCAAGGGAACAAAAATCTCCCGCGGATATAATCTTGAAAATTCACCTTATCAGGTGCTGGATTTAGTGAGGGATTTTGACAAAAACAGTGGTTTCAATATCCGGATCCTAAACTGGTGGGGCCAAGGTCTTTTTATTTTTATCTATTTCGGAAACCTAACTTTTGTTAAAAATTCCCGATCAATCAAAACGCTTCTAAAAACTTTTACGGATTGTAACCACCCTTCACCTTGGGCATATGGACAAATCATTGGAAATCACGGAATACTTTCATCCTCAAATATTCAAGCTGATTCTGAAAAAAAAGATTTTTATCAAATCTTTAAACAGATTGACTTAGATCAGGAATTTTCCAAAAGCCATTTAATGTTAAAAAGGGAAATTAGGTTTATCTTAGATAATCATAATTAAAACTTTCCTTATTTCACAATTAGCGCTAATTTAGAACCTCATTTGTGAGGATACCGTTAGTCAACAAAAACAAGAAGCCAACCTATATGAAATATATTTTTGGAATTATTTTCCTCATTATTTCTCTAAGTACCACTGCCCAAGACAATCAGAATCTGGTATCGCTTTTCAACTCAGATTCTTCATTGATCGGAACGGGTGTTTTGAGAGATGGGAAAATGGAAGGTCTTTGGAGATTTCAAAACACCAAGACAAAAAACCTTGTTCAAACCATAACTTTTAGCCAAGGTCTTAGGGAAGGTGTCACGGTCAGTTTTCATCCCAATTCCAACAAACATATCGAAGCTGAATATCGTGCTAACAGGCTGAATGGATTTTATAAAGAATACGATAGGACAGGCAACCTAAAAACAGAAATGGTATTTAATGACAGTGTCAGAGTCGGTCCCTACCGGGAGTTTTATGGAAGAGAGGGCCAACCTGATTTTGTTAATCCCAAACAAGTGAAAATTGAAGGGCAATATGTCAATGGAAACCGACACGGAAAATGGGTTACATTTTACAACACCGGAGACCTTGCAGTCATACAGACTTATGAAAACGGGAAAGTAGAAGGGCCACATATAGAATATTCTCCTGATGGAGATATCATGCTTCAGGTCAATTATAAAAACGATGTACCGCATGGTCAATTTACGAGGTATTCTTTTGGTGGAATAGTTGAAGAAACAGGAGAATTTGCCAATGGAAGGAGAATTGGGAAATGGTTGACATATTTCCCGGGAACAAGAACCATTGAATCTGAAAAGTTCTATGATGATCTTGGGAACAAGTCTGGTGAATGGAAATTTTATTACGAAAACAAAAGAACGGCAAGAATAGAAAAATATGAAAATGACCTTCCAGTAGGGACTTGGGAGGAATATTTTCCAAATAGGGCCCTTTCCAAAAGAAAAACATATGAATTGGGCCTTCCTGTAGGTACTTACATCGAAAATCACCCCAATGGTAATGTTTCTGTACAGGGACAATATCAAAACGGAGGCAAAGACGGTCTTTGGAAAAGCTATTTCCCTGAAGGAGCTATTTACTCAATAGGTGAATACAAAAATGATTTAAAAACAGGTCTTTGGAAGTATTTCAATAAAATCGGGATTTTGATTGCTGAAGGTGAATATACTTTAGGCTCTGAAAACGGACAATGGTTTTATTACTATGACGGCGGTCAATTAAAATCTGTGGGAAGTTATTTCTTAGGTTTTGAAGATGGAACTTGGGGCTTGTTTTATGATAATAAACAGCTGACCCAAGAAGAATATTGGACAAACGGCAGGTTAAACAATGTCGGGGATTACTTTTCCTATGAAGGGGACAAAACATTGGAAAAAGGTACTCTCAAAGACGGAAACGGCACAAGAATAACCTATTATATCAATGGCACAAAAGAATCCGAAGGAACATACCTTAGCGGAAAGCCTGAAGGGCTTTGGATATATTATCATGATACAGGAAAAAAAGCCTCGGAAGGACAGATGAAAGATGGTAAAAAAGATGGACCTTGGAAATACTACAACATCAGCGGACGACTAGAGCAAGTCATCAACTATAAAGAAGACGAGATTGTGGTTGAAAATCAGGAATCTCTTGTATCAGGATTCAATTTTTGATTTTATCAAACACTTTTGAGTTCTGACAGTTTTAAAAGAAAAAGCATGTTTGGACTATTCAAGAAAAAAACTGAGTTAGAAAAACTTCAGGACAGTTATAAGGAAATGCTAGAGAAAGCCCATAAAATATCTCATAGCAATAGGACCTTGGCAGATAAGATGGCTGCAGAAGCCGAAGAAATTGCTAAAA
The DNA here is from genome assembly GCF_024741135.1 of Aquiflexum gelatinilyticum. Lineage (GTDB taxonomy): Bacteria > Bacteroidota > Bacteroidia > Cytophagales > Cyclobacteriaceae > Cognataquiflexum > Cognataquiflexum gelatinilyticum. The sequence goes on along the minus strand of NZ_JANSUY010000001.1, from coordinate 439,016 downwards.
AAATTGACTTACTTAAGAAAAAAGCATAGTCAATAAAGCCTGATAGGATTCTATCAGGCTTTATTTTTTGACTGCTTTCAATTACTTTTTTACTTTTTCTGGTGATTTTTATTTGGTGACAATAAAATAAAAAATTGCTAAAACGATTTTTCAAAATATTTTATTTTAACATACACTGAATTGTAAAACTTAATTCTTTTAACTGCCGTAAAACCCAGCAAGTAACTAAACCAAATAATTATGAAAAGGTCAACTATTTACCGGCTATTTTTCCTATCCCTAATTGGGCTGGGAATGGTTTTAAACCAGGAATCCAAAGCTACTCCTTTCCATGGTGTTTCCTTTCAGGTGTTTTACAATGAATTGAGCCCATACGGTGATTGGGTCATGGATCCAACTTATGGATATGTATGGGTACCTTTTGTAGAACAAGGATTTCACCCATATGGAACAAATGGGTATTGGGAAATGACAAATTTCGGAAATACATGGGTATCAAACTACCAATGGGGATGGGCACCCTTTCATTATGGCCGGTGGTTTTGGGATGATTATTTAGGATGGGCTTGGGTTCCGGGTTATGAATGGGGACCAGCTTGGGTCAATTGGAGAACAGGTGGAGGTTATTATGGTTGGGCACCTTTAGGTCCGGGACTTCAGGTAAATGTCTCCTTTTATATTCCTTCAAACTATTGGGTGTTTGTCCCACAGAGAAGGTTTAGATCACGTAATTTCTTCAGGTATTGTGCACCTTCCTATTATGTATCTCATATCTACCAAAGAACGACTGTTATCAGCAATACTTATGTGTATAACAATAACACATATTATTCAGGACCTTCCAGAAGAGATATTGAGAGATCCACAAGGACAGTAGTACCTGTATACCAAGTAAGTGACTCTGCCAAACCGGGAAGAACAGTTGTACAAAACAACAGGATAAGCGTCTACAGACCGGAAGTAAGGGAAGTCAAAGAACAAAGGGACAGCCCAAGGCCTTCCAGGGTATTTACCGCAGAGGAATACAAGGAAAAATCCATCATGGGCAATAGGTCTGCTTCAACCTCACCTAGGGGTATTCAAGAACAATCTTCACGGGGATCAAATGGAGGGCAGGTGTCCCAAGATCGAGGAATCCAAAGAAATACCCAAGAAAACTCGAATGTTGGCCAATATGAAACCACAGGTCCATCTAGAACCAGTCAGAACTCAGGCAGAAGTAATTCATATGAACAACCTCAGCCAAGAACTCAAAGTAGACCTCAACAAGCTCCTAATGCTGTTACAAGATCAAGAAATGCGGCACCAACTATAGCAAATGGAAATTCCAGATCGTCTCAAGCTTCGCAATCTCAAAAACCTGATGTTTCCAGATCTATAGAAAATTCAAAAAGGCAAGCAGAGTCAACAAGACAACAGGTTAACCAAAGAAGCCAAGAAGTCATAAAAAGACAACCTACTCCAAGTCGACAAAGTGCTCCTACTGTAAATTCAAGACAGGAAACCAAGCCGGCGGGAAGTTCAGATGAAAAGTCGAATTCGGGCAGTAGACCTGCTTCATCATCTAGAGGTGGTGGCCGAGGTGGAAACTAAACCAAAATAAAAAGAGGCCTTAAAGGCCTCTTTTTATTTTCTTGCATAATCATCTTGCAATCGGACGATATCTTCTTCATCAGAGGGATTTTGTGGGTCTGTATGCATCCAGATTTCAGCAACTACACCCCAATTATCTTTTCCTAAAAGCCGATGCCTTTCTCCTTTATCCAAAATCACCAATTCCCCAATTTTCATTTCCAAAGGATCTGTTTGTTCATCAGTATTGCTTCTAACAAGACCCGAAGTACCTGCAACCAGTTTCCAGACTTCCTCTCTTCTGAAATGATATTGCCATGAAAGCCTTTTTTCAGGAGCCACTATCAGAAATTTTGGACTAAGCTTTTGATTTATTTGGCTTTGTGTCAAGACAAGTTCAGGAAAAAACCTTTTTTTAAATTCGGTTATTTGCTTCTCAGAAATAACAAAAAATCCGCCCCAAGGTCTGTTTAAATCCTTTTGTTCAATTTCAAATCCCATTTCTTCTACTTCCTTTTCAAGCATTTCAAAAATTTTCTTTGGGCTTGACTTTGCATTTAAATCCAGTTGCTGCATTTTTTCTTAGTTCAAATGAGTAAAGTTTTAAAATTTGAATGTATTATAAAATTTTCATTTTGAAAAAGGGGATTCCATAAATAAGGGAATAAAACAAAAAGTTCTATAACCCACCATCTAAATCATACAATTTTGAATAGAAATTACAACAATTTACCATTGATAATTGATTTTTTATAGTAAGCCCTTTTGATATGCTTTAAAAAATCATTTAATTGGGTTTCTTAACGCCAAACAATGAACCTAATAAACCCTAAAAAAAACCTGGAAAAAATCCAGGGTGTGGTAGAGACTAAAAGTTATACCAACAAATTAAAATTGATAAAAAACCTTTATACAAAAGGAAGTAATACTGCGGGCGAAATATGTGTAGAAGTTGGGATTTCTTTACCCACCGTCAATTCCCTTCTTGGAGATCTGATGTCTTCGGGAGAAGTGATCAAAAATGGCAGGGCAGAGTCACAGGGCGGCAGGAAACCAGACCTATACCAATTGGCTGGAGATGCTTTTTACGTTTTGTCTGTGGATATCAACAAATTCAGGGTTAGAGCGGCCGTTTATAACAGTGCCAATGAAGCAGTCACTGAAGCTGAAACCATAAAAATCACACTCAATAACGAAAAGGAAACTTTTGATCAGATTTGTGACTTCATTTTGGCCCATAAAAATAAATCCGGGATTCCTGATGAAAAAATCATTGCCATTGGCATTTCAATGCCCGGTCTGATCGATTCTATCCATGGAATCAACCATACTTACCTGAAGTTTGGAAAGAAAAGCCTTGTAGAAAATTTTGAAGCAAAGCTTGAAAGAAGGGTTTTTTTGGAAAATGATGCAAGGTCCATGACCTTGGCCGAATTTAAATTTGGCCAGAAAGACAATTACAAAAATGTCCTAGGAATATTTATCGGTTGGGGAATTGGTCTTGGAATAATCATAGACGGAAAAATCTACCAGGGCGCTTCGGGTTTTGCAGGAGAATTTAGCCACTCCCCTATTTTTGATTCAAGCGACATCACTTGTACTTGTGGAAAAAAAGGCTGCTTAGAATCCGTTGCCTCAGGTACAGCCATCGTAAGAATGGCCAAAGAAGCAATTGCAACTGACAGCGATTCCATATTGTCTCGGATGGTGAGGGAAAACAACAATGAGATAGAACCTTTCTTAGTGGTAGATGCCGCCTTGGCAGGAGATCAAAGAGCAATCACGATTTTGTCAGAAGTCGGTTTGGATCTTGGGAGAGGAATTTCCATTCTCATTCAGCTCCTTAATCCTGAAATGATTATCATTGGAGGATCTGTTGCAGAGGCAAAACAATACCTTATTACCCCGATTCAGCAGGCTTTGAACATATACAGCATGGCCAAGGCAAGGGAAAATACCGAATTGGCACTGTATAAGCTCGGTAAGGAAGTGGGGCTGCTGGGAGGCGTGGCTGTGGTCAATGAGAAAATCTTTGACGATGTACTCCTCTAAGACCGTGTCAATTCCATTTGCTTATTAAGTTACAGGAAGTATGAATTACTTGAGAAGAAATATGATGCAGGAAATGTCAAAATCCGTCATGTTTTTGTTGCTTATGATTTTTGGCGTAGGTCTTTTTTTCTTTTCAGGAACAGAAAAAAACAAAACAGGTGCTTTTGAACTATTGCCGCAAAAGAGAACCGGAGTGACTTTTTCAAATACCCTCAAGGAAGACCAAAAAAACAATATTTTAACCTATGAATATTTTTACAATGGTGGCGGGGTCGCTGTAGGAGACATCAACAATGACGGTCTTGAAGATATATTTTTCACCGGAAATATGACCGACAATGTCCTTTATCTCAATCAGGGTGACTTCAAGTTCAAAGACATTTCCAAATTATCAGGTATCAAAGGAAAAAAATCCTGGACAACAGGTGTTACTATGGCAGACATCAATGCCGATGGTTGGCTGGATATTTATGTCTGCTATTCGGGTAACGGTAATCTTGACAGTAGAAGAAATGAACTATTTATCAATCAAGGCGATCTGACTTTTAAGGAGGAAGCTGCCGCCTACGGCTTAGACGATCCCTCCAATAGTACCCAATCCTTGTTTTTTGATTTTGACAAAGATGGTGATTTGGACATGTTTCTTCTGAATCATCACATCGAAGTAATTAATGAAATTGAATTTGACCAAGCCAGAGCGGTAAGGCATCCCTTTGCCGGGGATAAGCTGTATAGAAATGACGGAGGGAAGTACAAGGATATCAGTGAAGAGGCAGGAATCAAGGGTACAGCCTTAGGTTTTGGACTTGGGGTCGCTGCTTCAGATATCAACGGAGACGGATGGATGGACTTATATGTCAGCAACGATTATATAGAGCCTGATTATCTCTATATCAATAATGGGGATGGCACATTTTCTGACCGGATGACTGATATGCTTCAGCATATCTCGCATTTTTCTATGGGCTCCGATATTTCAGATGTCAATAATGATGGGTTGATGGATATTTTTACTTTGGACATGCTTCCTGAAGATAATAAAAGGCAAAAACTGCTTTACGGCCCTGAAAACTACGAGCAATACGCATTGATGGTAAACCGAGGTTTTTATCACCAACACATGCGGAATATGCTTCACCTCAACCATGGAAATGGCTTATTCAGTGAAATCGGTCAACTTTCCGGTATTTCCAATACAGATTGGAGTTGGTCTGCTTTGTTTTTTGATGCCACTAACTCCGGCTCCAAGGACCTTTTTATTAGCAATGGCTATTATAGAGACTATACCAACCGCGATTTTTTGAAGTACAAGGGAGATTATTATTTCAAATCTGCAGTTGCCAAAGAAAAAGCGGATACCCTTCACCTTGTTACTAGCATGACCTCTACTCCTGTTTCCAATTACATCTTTGAAAATGGGGGAAATCTGATTTTTAAAGACCAATCAAAAGAATGGGGAATATATGCTCCAAATTTCTCAAGTGGATCAGCTTATGCCGATCTGAATAATGATGGTCAGCTTGATCTTGTGGTAAATAATCAGAATCATGCTGCCTTTGTCTATCAAAATAAATACCGTGAATACAGTGGAAAAAATCAAAACTGGATTCAGATCAACTTGAAAGGCCTTGCACCAAACACTTTGGGAATAGGAGCAAAAGTTGCGGTCTATAGTGCCGGAGAGGCTCAATACCTCGAACAAATGCCAACCCGTGGTTTCCAATCTTCTGTTTCTCCAAAGTTGCATTTTGGTTTGGGTGAAAAATCAAAAGTAGATTCAGTAGTGGTTACCTGGCCAAAAGGGAATGTCCAGAAAGTACAGGAAATAGCAATAAATCGCATTTCGGAAATTGAAGAAACCAACTTGTCAGAAACAAGAATTCCTACAACAAAACAGGATCCAATTTTCACCCCAATAACTCGTCAGGTTCCATTTATTCATCAAGAATATGGTTTCAATGATTTCAAGCGTCAACCTTTACTTCTAGAAATGCCATCATATGTAGGCCCTACAATGGCAGCGGCTGACCTCAATGCAGATGGAATGGAGGAGATTTTTGTGGGGGGAACAAAAGGCTCTCCCGGAAAAGTATTCCAATTTTCAAACAGAACTTGGCAACCCTTGGATTCATTTAAATCTGAAAGTGAATTTACAGATGCAGATGCTGTTTTTTTTGATGCCAACAAGGATGGATTTAAGGATCTTTACATTTGCAGCGGAGGCTATCATGATTATTTGTCCAATGAGGAATCTCTTCAGGACAGGTTATACATCAATGACGGTATGGGAAACCTTCACCTAAGTACCAATTCCCTTCCAAAAATGCTGACAAGTTCTTCTGCAGTTTCAACAGCTGATTTTAACAATGATGGTAATTTGGATCTTTTTGTTGGGGGCCGCGTCATTCCCGGAAAATATCCACAAACCCCTCAAAGCTATATATTGATCAATGATGGGAATGGTAAATTTTCAGATTTATCCAGTCAATACCTTCCTGCTGAAGGAAAAATCGGAATGGTTACCGATGCTGTATCATTGGATTTAAACAAGGATGGGTTTCAGGATTTGGTACTTGTCGGAGAATATATGCCGCTTACTGTTTATCTCAACGAAGGCGGTATTTATTTTTCAGATGTGACCGAAAAATGGGTTGGCAATGATACCAAAGGTTGGTGGTCAAGTCTTGAAATCGGGGATTTTGACAATGACGGCGACATGGATGTAGTGGCTGGAAATTTTGGATTGAATTCACAATTCAAAACCAATAGTTCTGAACCATTGAGATTATACTTTGGGGATTTCGACGAAAATTCCTCCACCGATCCCATTTTGGTCAGTTACTTGCAAGGTAAGCCTTATCCATTTCCAAGCAGAGATGAATTGTTGGATCAGGTTTACGGTTTTAGAAGCAAATTCACTGATTATGCAAGTTATTCCAATGCAACCATAGCAGAAGTTTTGACTAAAGACCAGTTGGCAAATGCATCAAAATTAGAGGCTACTGAATTGAGGAGCATGTATTTTGAAAACCAAACTGAAAGGTTAATTCCCCATCAATTACCGATTGAAGCTCAATTTGCACCGATACATGCCATTCATGCGTTTGACTATGACCGGGATGGCAATATGGATTTACTTTTGGCGGGAAATCAGACATATACAAGGCTGAGACTCGGAATGATGGATGCTAATTTTGGGCAATTGTTTAGAGGAGATGGAAAAGGTAATTTTCGCTATATCAGCCAGAAAGTATCCGGATTATCGATTTTGGGCGATGTTAAGTCTATCCTTCAACTACCCTCCCAACCTACCCTTCTTTATTTCGGTATAAACAACCGGGGCATTGTCACTTATCAAATGATAGATTGAAATGAATATTGTGAAAAACAGCAGATTATTAAGTCAGATTGGGATATTCATCTTGATATTTTGTGGATTTACTTTTCAAGTTTATTCCCAGAAAATTATCAACCCTCCAACCGAACTATTTGCTAAAAATTTGTTTCACGTCACTGAAATAATGGTTACTGATGTAGCATCGCCTCCTGCAGCAGCCAGATTTTATGCCTATACTACATTAGCAGCACACCTTGCTTGGGACCAAGCGCTTGGGCTTTCAATGGAGGAAAACTTGTTGACCAAAACCAATATTGAGAATTTTGAATTCATCGGGGAAACAGAAAAAAACCTTTCTCCGGAGTTTGTTGCGATGTATGCTATGTTGGAAACAGGGAGAAATATCATGCCTTCCGGAAAGCTACTTGAGGAAAATCAAAAAACCCTGACCAGTAAATTTCTCAAGTCAAAATGGATTTCCAAAAAAGACTTGGAAGTCAATATTGCATTTGCCAAAAAGGTTTCTTCCCAGGTTTTGGAATTGGCCAATAAGGATGGTTACAAACAATTGAGCTCCTTGACGAGATATAGCCCTAAAAAAAATCAAGGAAGTTGGTATCCTACTCCTCCTGCTTACATGGCAGCAGTTGAACCTGAATGGAGAACAATCAGGACATTCTTTTTAAAGGAGTTAAAATCCTACAAACCTTTACCTCCGGCTAAATTTGATCTAACCGAAGGAAGCCCATTCAAAACCCAACTTGATGAAGTTTTTCAGGTTACCTCCTCACTTTCCGAAGAACAGCAGTTGATCGCTAATTTTTGGGATTGTAATCCTTTTAAGGTGAGTTTTTCAGGCCATATGGCCATAGGATTGAAAAAGATTTCTCCTGGAGGCCATTGGATTGGAATCACAGGAATAGCAGCTGAAAAAGCTAAATTACCTTGGAGAGAAACAATTTATATTCACGCTCTTGTGGCATTGGGATTACACGATGCATTCATAAGCTGTTGGGAAGAAAAGTATGATTCAGACCGAATCAGGCCAGAGTCTGCAATTCAAAGACACTTAAATCCATCTTGGAAGCCTTTGTTGCAAACACCCCCTTTTCCTGAATATACAAGCGGTCACAGTGTTATTTCAAAAACAAGTGCCGTTATCCTAACTGACTACTTTGGTGAAAATTTTGATTTTATCGATAACTCAGAAGTTTACTTTGGATTACCCGAACGACCTTTCCAATCTTTTTCACAAGCTGCGGATGAAGCTGCCATTTCAAGACTTTACGGTGGAATCCACTTCCGTGATGCCATAGAGGAAGGTGTCAAACAAGGGGATAAAATCGGCCGATATATACTGAACAGGGCTGATTTAAGCCTAGAGTCTAAACGCTGAAAATATTATGGTTTTGACGGCAATCCATTAAAGTCTACAGGAATAGAAAAAGGGTCCAAAATGCTGTCCAATAAAACCGCAACTGATAACCTATCAAGAAAAGTCGTTGCCGCAGGTGTCCCGCTAAGATTTTGATTCTTCCAAATTAACTTAATGTCATTTTCAATTAATTCCGGACGGACGACTTTCAAAATGTCCAAAAACCTCCCAAGTGTCAACCGTTCACCAGAAGCGTCCCAATATTGAGCATATTGGGAATAAAGAGGTCTAAGACCTTCAACCAACTCAAATTCTGAAATTTCCCGTTCAGGATAAAACCAAGTTTGATTTGCCCATTTATATGGAACACCAAATCCCTTTAATATTCCCGTCGCTCCTATTTTTTGGATTGACAAGAAGTGTGGGTGGTTTGCATCAATGTCCCTGAAAGGCATTAAATAGGCATTTTTTACCAAAAGGTTTTCCTGAACATTCCTGATTTTTACCTCTTGCAAATTTTGCTCATTGAGAATGGCAGTTCCTGCCAAAGCTCCTGCTGCTTGACCTATCCCCAAAACAACAGGCTGCAATCGGCTAGCCCCATTGACAATATTTGAAACTCCGATACTTTTCTCGGCCACGATAAAATGTGTAGATCCTTTCGGAATAAGGCTTCCCAACGGGATGTTGTAAGAAGGTACTCTGATTTTGATGAAGTCAATTTCGGGTGCATTTGGATTCATCTTATGGTGATGGTCAATGGTATAATCCCCAACCGCAATTCCTGTCCTGTAATATGGTTTTTCTTGATTATAAGGAGAAAGAACATAAGGTAAGGTAAACATCGATTCAGAAGCAACACGCCTTGATTCCCGATGGTAAGGAATAAAAGGCAGTTGGTCTTTAGTTGGGAACTCATCATCCGCCAAGCCTAGATGTTTGTAGCCAAGCTCGTTTTGGATATAATAGATAAATCTCAAAGAATGCAATTTGGCTTCCTCCAGTGCCATGTCCCTGTCCTTTTGAGACATTTCGACAATGTTCATATACAAGTCATTGCCACAATTGGGCCAATTTATCATGTACTTTCCATTAGGAAGTTTTCCATAATTGAGCATTTTCTGACAGTCATTTTGTGGACTGTCAAAGGAAATCGGGTCTGCATGGTTGCAGGCACAGGCAAATATCTCAGGATCATATCCCTTTGGTTTTGGTATGGTTTTGTCAGTCCCAATTCCATAATCTTTCAAAACCACCACATAGGTCAAGTCCTGAACGATATCATTTGCTTGACTTGGGGCAAATGTTTCTCCAAAACGATCCTGACTATCCATCCCAACATAATACTTGTAGCCAAGTGAGGCCATAACATCACCAAGTTCCGTGGCGTCGATGAGCATTTTTGCCTTTATTATTTTCTTTTTTCCTTTTTCGAGATAGGAAACCGTCCAACTATCGGATTCAAAAACAGCGTTTTGCCATAGAACCTCAAAATGTACCTTGAGATTCTGTTCTTGTTTTATCCAATCCTGAAAAATTCTATTTCCTACTGAAGGCTCAAAAAGGGTATTACTGACCCAACCAGTATTTACCGCAGAAGGCCCGCCGTAGTACTCGTATAACTTCTCTCTAAATTCTCCCCAAATCCCGGACGGTATATGATGGTTGCCATCAATGGCGGAAACACCGGCTGCAGTAATCATTCCTCCGAGCCATGGAGTTTCTTCCAAAATAACCGTTTTGACACCCATTCTAGATGCCTGGATCCCTGCAGATGTTCCGCTCGCACCTCCTCCGATGATCAATAACTGGGTCTCTTCTTGTCCAAAGACCCTATTGTTAACACAAATACACAAGAAGATGAGAAAAAAAGATAAAATGGATTTCATATAATACTGCTTTAAAGAGATAATTGCTCAAGTTACAATTCTTGATCAAAACCCAATAAAACTTTTTGATCAAAAAACTTGGAAGCGGCCCCAAAAAGAGCGCTTTTGTCTCCGAATTCACTGATGAAAACAGGTGTTTGGTTATTTTTTAATTTTAAAGTCGAAATAGTATTATTCAGAAAAAAACCATGTGCTTTGGCGATGTTGCCTCCAATGACAACAGCATCCAAGGGAACTTCTTCGGACCTCTTTAGTATAAAGTCTGCAAGATTGGAGGAAAATTCCTCAAAAGCAGGAATGGCCATTTGGAGCAAATCCTCGCTTTCAATAATCTCTTTTACCCCATTGACTTGGATAGAAAAATTTTGTCTGAACCAATTGACAAACCATCCTGTGCCCAAATAATCCTCTGCAATACCTTCTTTGAATTTTGAAGACCAAAGAGCAGCATCAACGATCTCTCCATTAAATTTCAAGGAAGAACCTAGGCCAGTTCCCAAAGTCATACCCAAAATATTTTTAAATTTTGATACCTTCCCAAATTTCGCTTCGCCCATCAAGAAAGCCTTTGCATCATTTACAAAATGGATTTGTGTCGGCATTATACCCATCCTGCCAGCGAGTTCATCTTTTAAATTAACACCAAAAAGGTGAATGAACTTACCTTGATCCTTGATCTGACAAATCCCATTTAAATAATCAAAAGGTGCAGGCATAGCCAAGGAAATACAGCATCTGGTAAGATCTAAAGACAATTCCTTGAAAAGGGAAACCCATTCTTCAAGGATAAAATCCTTTGATTGTCCAGAATCCAATTTTTTTTCATGAATTGGCCCCAAGGCAAATCCATCCTCCCTCTCAACAAAGGAGGCGACAGAAATATGCGAACCACCTATATCCGCAGAAATTATCCATCTATTTGCCATTCTTAGGTTAAAACCAATTTTTCAAATCCGGAATACTCAATCCTATGTTCCAAATTAATTTATAAAATTACGCTGCTAAAAGGATTTATCAAAAATATCGAAATTCTCCCATATTACTACATCGAAAAATTCAGTTTACTTTTTGGCGTCAGAAGAAGCTCTTACATGAAGGGTATTCGGCAAAGTAATTTTAAAATCCTTGAGGTAGGTTCCTTCTCCATCAAGCATTCTCAACATTCCCTCCATCAATTTTTCGGCTATGGATTCTAAAGGTTGTTCAATTGCGGAGATATTTGGCTGAAAGAGTGTGAAAAAATAATGGTCATCAAAAGAAACAACCAATAAGTCAATAGGAATACGTTTTTTCAAAGTGTTTAATGCTTGCAAACCCTCAAAAGCAAGGTAATTTGTGGCAAAAAACAGGCCGTCAAGGTCAGCGTTCTGTTGAATAAAGAGCTGTATTTTTTGGCTTAATCCCTGATCTGAAGGATTCTGAAACGGTAACATTAAAACATTACTTTTCAATCCATGATTTTCAATGGCTTCATTGTACCCCCTTAACCTGTCTTTCATTTGGATTTGATCAGATTCCACTGTAATGAATCCAATATTCTTACACCCATTATTTATTAAATGCAAGGTAGCTTCGAAAGCACTTTTTTCATTTTCCACAACCACATAATTGCAATCAATAGAAGGAATCCACCTATCAAATAAAAGAACAGCAAATTCATCCTCGATAAGATCAATAATGGTGTTTTCAAGATTTGGAGTCGGTGTGATGATAAAGCCATCCACACTGCGGACTTTGAATGTATCAATCAGCGTTTTGGCTTTTTCAGGGTCGTTGTTTGTACTGCAATAGATGATTTTATATCCATTTTTATAAGCCTTTTCTTCGATTTCTCTGGCTATTGAAGCAAAAAACTGATTAGAGATATCCTCAACCATAAAGACAATTACTTTCGATTTCCCAAGTCTTAGGCTTTGAGCTAAATGGCTGGGTTTATATCCTACTGCCTTAATATAATCTTCCACTTTGAGCGTCAGCTCATCACTGATTCTTTTTTCTTTGGCTTTGCCATTGAGAATAAATGAAACAGTAGTGATGGATATTCCCAGAGATTTCGCAATATCTTTAATTGATATCTTTTTCTTTGCCATTTTTACTCTACCCTAACATTCGATCAAGACGACAATATCTCGATTTTTGTTTATTTATCCTTCCTATTGAAAATAAAATGGCTATTTCAGGTTTTCATAAATGGCATTGAGCAAGGTATGATCTTCCGTATCTTCACTATATTCCCAAAACATGGCACCACCCATTTTGTGTTTTTTGATAAATTTGGCCTTTTCAGATATTGATTCTGCATCTTCAAAAGTCACAAAAATCCTCTCTTTTTCATTCCAAAGAAATGGCGCTTTGGAATTTTCATCCCAATGTCTTACAAATAATGAATCTTTCATCAATTCTGAAATTGCGCTATACGGATAACCTTTTGACCCTTTCCCAAATTGATAAAGTCCATTATTTTCTGGATTTACATTTGACCAACTTCTTCCATAAAATGCCATACCCATAACCAATTTCTCAATAGGAACTCCTGCAGCAACATGGTCATTGACTGCTTTTTCGGATGACCTCACATTCTGGTCAATGGTTTGTAAGTTGGCATGGTGTCCTGTTGTATCACTGCTAAATTGGACGATATAATCATAAGTCATAATATTGATAAAGTCTAGGTACTTCTGGGCCTGACCGAGATCATTGACATCTAAGTATTCCTTAAATCCTGCCGAAGCAATCGTACTCAAATAATGGGTGTCATTGATAGAGCCAAGGCTATCCAAAGCCTCTCTTACTGATTTTAGCATCAGCACAAAGTTTTCTTTGTCCTCCTGTCTATATGGATTATTATCCCCTGGTAAACCCGGATATTCCCAATCAAAATCCAATCCATCGAGATCATGACGTACAAGATAATCAATTGCCGAAGCGGTAAATATTTTTCGGGACTCCTCGGTCAGGGCTGCGTCTGAAAACCCTTTGGACCAAGTCCAACCTCCTATTGAAATCAATATTTTTAAATCAGGATTAAGGCTTTTTAGGGAATTCAGTTTGGTAAGATTTTCTTTGTCTGACTTTTCTCTGCCTTCCCCTTCCATTACTTTTCCGTCAATGACATTTGCAAAGGCATAATTGATATGGGTCATTTTTGCGGCATCTATCTTCGCTGTATCGACACCTTTCCATCCTGCGATGTATCCAATGATTTTATATTTATGTTCTTCACCTGCTACAAGGGAGACTGTTGTATTCTTTGATTCACAGGAAAAAAGTCCGATTAAAAGAAGGAAGAGAAATGATCTTTTTATGTTATTCATGACTTGATTGTTATAATGAAAAAAGGTGCCCAGAGGCACCTTTTTAATATTTATTTTGAGAGGAAAATCAATTCCCACCATCCCACCACATTTTGGTCATCAGGTTATCACCACCCATTCTTACACGGGCAGCTTCATAGTTTGCAGGATTTCCACCGATTTCAGCTTCCCAATAACGTAACCTTCTTGGGATTTCGTTGGCTTCAAATCTGTTTGGATCTTGGGTTGGAGTCAACACAGGATATCCTGTCCGTCTCCAGTTTGACCAAGACTCGATATCGTTCAACCAAGTCGCTGCCCAATACTCTTCACCGATAATCCTTAATTTATCTGCATCAGAGGCTGCCACAAAACCTCTTCCATCAATGTAAGCATTGATTTCAGCAGTTGATCTTGCAAATGTAGGATCGAAATCAACCCAAGAGGTGATAGCTGCTGATACACCGTTTCTGAAATGCGTATTGGCGTCAGTTGTAATCCAACCTTTAATTGATGCCTCTGCTTTCATAAGTTCGGTTTCAGCATAGGTAATCAATACATACGGATCTTCCCAATCTAAATACTTCAAGTTAAGCATAGCAAACATCCTGTTTCCTCTAGGCTGAAGGGCCTCAAATTCAGCAAGTTCAGAAGGGGAAAGGATTGTCCTTAGCGTTTGGGTATTGTAACCATTTGGCATACCACGCTGAGCAGCAGGATCGGTATTCCAAGTATCTGCTGAAGCAGTAGGGTCACCAAGTCCACCTGACACAATCATCAATCTAGGATCATTGTTGGCTTTCATCCAATCAATGAAGGTTTTGCTGATTTTGCAATCCTGAGAATACTTGTAAGTATTCCAATAGCCATCATTTAGACCGTTTCTGTTATTTCCGATTGGACCTGTAGTGTATTGGATATAACCATTGTCCGCAACAGAACTGAAAGTTCCGCTATTGTTTGCCTCGATAAAGACTTCTCTTGCTTTCGCTGCATCTTTATTGGACATCCTCATCGCGATTCTCATTAATAGCGCATTAGTGAATTTTTTCCATTGATCAAGGTTACCACCGTAAACAAAATCTTGAACGCCTAAACCTTTTGCACTTGGACTGAATTTATCCCTTGCGGCTTTAAGCTGATCCACCATGTCAAAGTAAATATCCTTTTGGTTATCATAAGTAGGGAACCAATTTGCTTCATCTTCCAAACCTCTACCTGCTTGAAAATAAGGGATATCTCCATAAAGGTCAGTCATTCTGTGAAGGTCATAAATCCTCAATACAGTTGCTGCTGCATTCAGGTTAGCATCCTCCGGACTATCTTTGGTTTTGTCGATTACATGTGAATAAAGCTTGATCACATCCGTGTAGTGCCTTTCCATATAAGCACCACTATATTGGGCATTATAGAAATACTTGTCACCGCTAAAATAGCCCGCCAACGAAGATGAATGTTGGATCATTGTGGCAGCATACAGCATGTTGGCTCTGGTGTTCTCATACTCTCCACCAATTCTTAAGGTAGCAAGAGAAAACAAGAATGCCATATCCATATCCGTAACTGCATTTGGGTCTGTATTCAGATCCAACAAATTCTGCTCATCACAAGAACTGAATGTCAAAGTGAAAGCGAGAAGGAGTCCAGTTATTTTATATATACTTTTCATTTTTCCGTGAATTAGTTTGTTAAACATCCCTATTAGAAGTTAAGGTTGATATTAAATCCAAAGCTTCTGGTTGTAGGCATAGCGAAGAACTCCAAACCTTGGGAATTACCTCCGACAGTGTAGGCAGATTCAGGATCAATGTTAGGAACCTTTGACCAAATCAAAGCAAGGTTTCTACCCACCAATGAAACCGATGCAGCAGTAAAAGGTGTTTTGCTCAAAAGTGTTCCAGGAAGTGAATATCCAAAAGAGAATTCTCTCAACTTGATAAAAGAGGCATCATACACTATGTTCTCAGTAATCTGAGCATATCTGTTGAAATAATCGTCAATCAAGAATTGAGTAGGGTCAGAAGAATTTGCTGGAATATTCCAAGTCCTTGCCTCACCGTTTGCATCTACACCTGAAACAGTCAAACCATTCTCACGGCTTGCCAAAGTTTCCTCATGTAATCCGTTGTTGTAGGCAAAATAATTTGTTCCAGAAACCAAATGTCCACCAAATCTACCATCAAGCAATACCATCAACCTGAAATTTTTGTAGCTGAAATTATTAACAAACCCAGCTGAAATAGGGTGACGACCTTCTGCGATAGTTTCTAATCCATTGGTAGGTACAGGAAGACCTCTGTCGTCATAAACTTTTTGACCATCGATTGTCAGTTGTTTGAAACCAGCAATCATACCTAAAGGCTGACCTACAATGTGACGGATTCTTTCTCTTCTCAATCTGGATTCATCAAGGTTGATGAAATCGATTGGTTCTCCTTTGGCGTTTGTTCCAAGGCTTACTACGTTACTTTGGTTGTTGGCATAATTCAAAGAGAAGTCCCACTGGAAATCTTTCCTTTGGTAAGCAACTACGTTTAATAACAATTCAACCCCTTTGTTTGTCAACTCACCGATGTTGATGATAGTAGATCCAAAACCTGAAGTTGCAGAGATACCGGTTGCAAGGATATCATTTGTAGTGTTTCTGCTATAATAAGCCACGTCCAAGCCGATCTTGTTTTCGAAGAATCGTAAATCAGCACCGAATTCATATTCGGTAGATAGGTAAGGCTTAAGGTTTGCATTGGGGATTGAACCGTTGTTGATTTGTCCCAAACTACCACCTAAGTGACCTGATCCAACAAGACCATAAGTCAAGTTAAGCGCATAAGGATTTGGAGCACCGCCCCCTGTTTGACCCCAAGATGCTCTGAATTTTGTAAAAGTGAATGCTTTTGGCAATTCAACTACATCTGATAGCACAAAGCTTGTACCTATTGATGGGTAAAACAATTTGCTGTTGGCGGGCGACAAGGTTGAGAATTGGTCCTGACGGGCAGTAAGGTTTAAGAATAGGAAGTTTTTGTATCCAACGTTAGCATAACCGAATACTGAATTGATTCCTTGCTCATTAAAGCCATAACCTACTTGAGGTGCAGCTACGTTTCTCACACTTCTGAAGAATGGAACAACAAGGTCATTTCCTCCACCTGAAAGGCTTTCAAATGATCTTCTCATTCTGTTTCCACCGACCAATGCATCTAAAGAGATGTCACCGAATTGTTTTTGAGCTCCGATGAACAAATCCATGTTATCTTCCCTGATTGTTCTTTTGCTTACATTGTAGTCACCTCTTGGCTTATAGGCTGTACCATATGCTTCAGATGAGTCATCTGTTCTTGCTTGATAATCAGTACCTGCTCTACCCATGATATATAACCAATCTGTAATGTCATATCTCAAAGACACCTTACCCAAAATCCTGTCAGTCACATCTTCTCTATAGAACTGATAAGCTGCCCAATAAGGGTTGGTTTGGAAAACGTTTGGCTGATATCTTAATTCAAACCCATCTTCTTGAGCTCCCAATTTGTCTGTTGGACCTCTCATTGCTGAAAGAGGAAGGTTTCCAGGTCTTGTCATCATCGAAAAGTTGGCATTACCAGGGGAATCCGAAAGTCTTGGACGGTTTTGCGCATTTTGCTTTGAATACTGACCACTCATATCAAGCGTAAGTTTTTTCAATTTACTGTTGACATTCAAATTGATAACGTCTCTTTTGAATCCTGCATTAGGCATGATGTCACTGTTATTCAAGTTTGAATAAGCAAATCTGTAAGTGCCGGTTTCGTTTCCTCCACTTAGAGCCACTGAGTTATTCAGGGTATAACCTGTTTCATAAAAAGCATTCAATCCTTCACCTGTATGAGAATATGGTCTTGATACACCATCAAACTGAGGAGTACTGGTTCCATTATATCTTCCACCCCAATGAATATTTCCTGCATCCAATGCCTGACCTGAAGAAGCCGGAATAACCCCGTCTATACCTGGACCATATGATCTTTGGTACTCAGTAAAGTCAAGAACGTTATCAAATGTGATATTAGAATTCAATGCTACACCAATACCTTTTCTCGCTTTACCGGTTTTGGTAGTGATCAAAACGACACCATTAGCAGCCCTAGCTCCATATAGTGCAGCCGCAGCATTACCTTTCAAAACAGAAATACTTTCAATATCATCAGGGTTAATAGAAGCAAGACCGTCACCGGCATCATTTCCACCCCACATACCTGCACTTCCGAGGTTACCTGTTTCAATAGGCATACCATTTACTACATACAAAGGCTGGTCATTGCCGGTCAAAGAAGAACCACCTCTGATCACTACCCTGGTAGAACCTGCGGCACCTGAAGCAGGAGGAGAAACGTTCACACCTGCGATTTTACCTGTCAAAGCGTTACCCAAGTTAACCGCTCTTGATTCAGTAAATTTGTCTCCACTTACTTGGGTTACGGAAAAGCCAAGTGCTTTTTTGTCTTTTTCCATACCAAAAGAAGTGACAACAACTTCGGCAAGATCAGACATATCCTCTTGCAAGCTAACATCTAAGGAAGTCCTGTTACCAACCACAAACTCTTGGGCGGAAAACCCTATAAAAGAAAATACCAACACGGATGTATTGGTCACCGAGATAGAATACTTACCATCCAAATCGGTGGTAGTACCTGTGTTTACTTGCTTGTCCAGGATGTTTACCCCTGGAATCGGTTCTCCGGTAGAATCCACTACCCTACCGGTAAGAACTCGGCTTTGGCCATATGCCTCAAAACCTGAGGCAAAAATCATGACCATCGCTAACATTAATAGTACAACTCTGTTCATAGGAATTATTTAAAGGTTACATTTTATTGGTTTAGGGTATTTGGATAATTGTTTAATTTCTTTTATAAAATTTTTATTTTGAATGGATTTAGGTATTAATTAGAATGATCTGATATTTTTCAATCAAACAGTAAAATATTATATGCCAAAATCGAATTAATGAAAGATTTGCTATCTGTAAATGTATCTAAAAAAAATTATTGTTAAAAATATTTAAATATTTTTTTTAATTAAGTTCAAAGACTTTTACGATTTATTATATTTAATAAATCGGTTTAGCAAATAAATTTATATATGCTTTACCAAGCAAGGCTGTTTGTACATGGAATACTTCTGTTTATTTTTCTCCATTTAAAAAGTCAAATACCCGCTCAAAACCAATTGATTACGCCCAACTATCGTTTTCAATTCCAATATCCAATTTAAAGGTAATCTAGGTTTTTATATACTTTATAAAAAAAATTCAAAAAGAACTTTGACTTCTTTTTGAATTGTAGTTTTTTTTGACTCGATTAAGACAAAAAAAAACCGCCTTTCGGCGGTTTTTAAAATTATTTGATGAATAACATCTCTCTATATTTGACCAAAGGCCACAATTCATCATCGACAACCAATTCAAGTTTGTCAACAGCATACCTGATTTTATCGAAATAAGCTTCTTTGACATCATTACAATATCCTTTGGCTCTTTTGACAATATCCTCTTCTTTATTAAGCTGCTTTCTTGCTTCAGTCATGTCGTGAACGTTTTTATTGATCGATTCAAGGTGCTTACTGATTTCCTTAATGGTTTCAATGGCAGCAGTATTGTCCAAGCCAAGTCCTGCCAACCCATTTGCGTTTTCGATCAGTTTATTTTGATACAAGATAGAAGTTGGAATTACATGGTTCAAAGCAAGATCACCCATAACTCTGGATTCGATCTGAACTTTCTTAATGTAATTTTCCAACATGATTTCATGTCTTGCATGAAGCTCCTTGGAATTCAAAACATTGTGTCGGGAAAACAACTCAGCTACTTTCTTATCATGGTAAATATCCAAAGCGGCCGGTGTACTTTTCAAGTTTGACAAACCTCTTTTTTCAGCTTCTTTGGCCCACTCTTCTGAGTAGCCATCACCTTCAAATCTTATTTTTTTGCTGTCCTTGATATACTTTCTCAATACATTGACAATGGCAATTTTCTTTTCCTTGCCAGCATTGACTTCTTTATCTATGTCTTTCAGAAGGTTCCTTAATGTCTCGGCTACGATCACGTTCAAAGCCGTCATCGGTCCTGCAGAATTGGCGCCTGAACCAACCGCTCTAAACTCAAATTTGTTTCCTGTGAAGGCAAAAGGCGAAGTTCTGTTACGGTCAGTATTGTCCAATATGATTTCAGGAATCTTAGAGATACCTAATTTCATATACATGTTATCACCTTTCTCGATTTTAACATTTCCATTTTTCTCCAATTCATCCAAAACAGATGACAATGTCGAGCCAAGGAACACAGACATGATAGCAGGAGGTGCTTCATTTGCTCCCAATCTGAAATCATTGCTGGCAGAAGCGATGCTTGATCTCAACAAATCCGCATGGTCATAAACTGCCTTTACAGTAGCGACCACAAAAGTCAGGAACTGAAGGTTTTCTCTTGCCGAACTGCTTGGCTGGAATAGATTGACACCTGTGTCAGTGATCAAAGACCAGTTATTGTGCTTTCCGCTTCCATTAACACCTGCAAACGGTTTTTCGTGGAACAAAACTTTCAAATTATGCTTTTCTGCAACTTTGTCCATCAGATCCATCAACAATTGGTTGTGGTCGATGGCTTTGTTGATTTCTTCGAAAAGAGGAGCAACTTCAAACTGACCCGGAGCTACTTCATTGTGACGGGTAGAGACAGGAATTCCCAATTTGTGGGCTTCGATCTCAAAATCCATCATGAAATCCTTCACTCTGGTAGGGATAGATCCGAAATAGTGATCTTCCAACTGTTGGCCTCTTGCAGGGTTATGTCCAAAAACTGTACGTCCGGACATCACCAAATCAGGTCTTGTTGCAAATAGGGCTTTATCAATCACAAAATACTCCTGCTCCACACCTAAGGAAGGGCTCACTTTTCTGACATTTCTGTCAAATAGCTGACAAACTTCCACCGCAGCAGAATTAATGGCTTCCATGGATTTCAACAATGGTGTCTTGTAATCCAACGCTTCCCCTGTAAAGGAGACAAATATGGTAGGAATACACAATGTCTTATCAAAAATGAAAATCGGTGAAGATGGATCCCAAGCTGTATAACCCCTTGCTTCGAAAGTCGAACGGATACCGCCATGTGGGAATGAGGATGCGTCAGGTTCTTGTTGAACCAAAGCAGAACCTTTAAATTTTTCTAATCCTGCATGGGCATCAAAGAAAGAATCATGTTTCTCCGCAGTAGAGCCGGTAAGAGGCTGAAACCAGTGGGTGTAGTGGGTAACTCCTTTGGATAGCGCCCATACTTTCACTGCAGATGCTATTTCTTCTGCAGTTGAGGGATCAATCTTGCTGCCTTTGTCGATCGCCTCCATTACTTTTTTGAATACGGATGGGGCCAAAGACTCTTTCATTTGCTTGGTGCCGAAAACATTACTTCCATAATAATCGGAAATCTTGCTCGAAGGTGGTGTTACAGTAACTTTTGACCTGCCTTGGGCCATTAGTAGCGCTTTTTGTCTTAAAGTTGCCATTTTCTACAATAAGTGGTTTGATTATATACCCACAAAAATATGAAATTATATCAATTTCAAAGCAAAAGGGTTTCAAATGAAGTAGTTTTTTGAAAAATTTACATTTTTTTTAATTAAATGGCTCAAAATATCCTTAATGTGGCTGAAAAAATCGCATTTTCATCTCAAAAAATAGAAAATTGAAAACTGAATGATAATAATTAAATTTGCGATCGGTAAAAAGAAAGGTTAGCGTGAAAAAAGTTGCATTTTATACTTTAGGTTGTAAGTTAAATTATTCAGAAACTTCCACCATCAGCAGGATGTTTGAAGCGAAAGGCTATCAAAAGGTCGACTTCGACAATACGCCTGATATTTTTATCATCAATACCTGTTCTGTGACCGAAAACGCAGACAAGAAGTGTAAAAAAATCGTCAAAGAAGCCAAAAAGATTTCCCCCAACTCTTATGTAACCATAATTGGCTGCTATGCACAATTGAAGCCGCAGGAAATCTCTGAGATAGATGGCGTTGACGCAGTATTGGGCGCTGCAGAAAAATTCAGGTTGATCGAGCTTTTGGATGGATTTGCCAAAGAACAGGAAACCAAAGTCTTGGCATCCGAAATCCAAGAGGCAAATATTTTTAACAATGCCTACTCCATGCATGACCGGACAAGGACCTTTTTGAAAGTGCAGGATGGCTGTAATTATGGATGTGCTTTTTGCACCATCCCTTTGGCAAGAGGAAAAAGCCGGAGCGATACCATCGATAACATCCTGACTTCAGTAAGAGAAATTGCCGCCACAGAAGTAAAAGAGGTGGTTTTGACAGGAGTCAATATCGGAGATTTTGGTATTCAGGAAGGGAAAAGAAAAGAAAGGTTTGCAGACCTTGTGATGGCGATTGACGAGATTGAAGGAATAGAAAGGTTCCGGATTTCTTCCATTGAACCCAATTTGCTTACCAATGAGGTCATTGAATTTGTGTCGACTTCCAAAAGATTTGTCCCTCATTTTCATATTCCCCTTCAATCCGGCAGCAATACCATTCTCCGAAGCATGGGAAGAAGGTACCTTAGGGAATTATACGAAGACAGGATTTCCAAAATCAAATCCCTGATGCCGCATTGCTGTGTCGGCGTGGATGTGATTGTGGGATTTCCGGGTGAAACAGACGAACTGTTTTTGGAAACATACAATTTCCTGAATGAACTCGATATTTCTTATCTCCATGTTTTCACCTATTCCGAAAGGGCAAATACCCGTGCAGTGGAATTGGATGGGGTCGTACCAATCAAAAAGAGAAATGAGCGCTCAAAAATGCTCAGGATTCTTTCAGAAAAGAAAAGGAGAAAATTTTATCAGGAGAATCTGGGAAGAACCTTTACCGTCCTATTCGAAGAGGATGTAGAGGATGGGAAAATACACGGCTTTACCGAAAATTATATCAGGGTAGCAGCCAAGTACGATCCGATTTTAATCAATGAACTGAAGACCGTCACCCTCAGCGAAATCAATGAAAAAGGGAATGTGGAAGCCGTTGAACCAGAGATGATGTACGAAAGGCATTGAATTTTTTCGCCTATTGAACCCCCAGCCCCTTGCCCAAGGCTAATTCCGAGCTAACGGAACCAATGGGATCATTTCCACACGCCTTGTCCTTCCCCTTTTATCTTTTCCAATTTGTAATGGGACTATTCAACAAAACGTTCAAATGAAAGATAGTTCAAGATCAATTGAATTACAAATTCAAAAAAAGAAAAATGCGTAATTTCAAATTACGCCTAGCGCCATCGCCTTTCTACGCCCTGACGGGGAAAAGGGGATTTTTGGTAGCCTTTTCACCTACTCTAATGTATGTTTTAGCTACTAGACCAAATGGATAATAGTCTGTTGGCTGGACAATGAAACTCTCCGGTACCTGAATGCTGAAATCGTCAAAAGTTGTCCCGATTTTTCGGAAGAACGCATATGAACCGACATTACTGTCAATGGATAAGTAAATATAAAAATATCCAGTCCTGCTCAAGCACATCCCATAAATGAATTCCTCCCCAGAAAGTATAGGTCAGCATATCAATGGAAACCTGAACTAATTCCTCGTACCCAATAAACTTGAATTTACCCTATTTGGTTTTACTAGGGACAATTCGGACATAAATCAAAACCATAGATAAGGTATGGAATGATAAAAATAAAGTTCCAACATAACACTATAAAGAAAATTAACTGATAAGATATTCATCGTTTGTTTTTTAATTTAATTTCTCGAATGGCTTTCATCATGAAGAAAAACACACCAACGAGCAAAAAAACAAGGATAAACTTGGAAATTAATATTGGAATAAATCCAGTACCAGCCATTCCTATGATGAATGGGAAAAATAACGATTCCAAAAGAATTAAGGTGGTGTATAAATTTTCCTTTTCCATTACTTGAAGAATTTTCGGTATTTCAAAAAAAAATTAGAGATCGTGTCGTGGATGTTGTAAATGACATTATCCCCACTTGGGTGTAGTCAAACGCCTGATGCTAGGACTGGGTGGGTGCCGATAGCTATTGGCATGTAATTCCACTCTTTAACATATTCAATTTGTAATTGAATACAAATCAAAAACCTCTAATCGAAAGGTAATTGTAGTTTATTGAATTACAAATCCTAAATTATAAGTAAGCGTAGTTACAAACTCCGCCTAGCGCCAATGCCTTTCTACGCCAGGCAGGCCATTGAATTTTTTAGCCTACTGAACCTTCTTTAACACCACCTTGGTCTTGTCTGCTTTTTCGATGTTGGTCACAAAATCCACAAAAGCAGGAAATTGGCCGGCCTGATAGACACCATCATTCATTTCCAGTTTTCGCTTGTAGACGAGACTTCTTTCTTCAAGATGGTATTCGGCAGAATAAATCCCAAAATCGGATTCCAATAAGACCTTGGAAGGAACAGACTCAGGATTGTAACCTTCAGGCAATTGGTAGGTAATCAAGTCCTCGTCAATAAAACCCATACGCCTTTCAAAAGAGGCTTTCCTTTCAGGTTTGGAGGAAATCTTCATGGAATATACATTCAATTGGTTGGGCTGCAAAAAGATACGGGTGCCGGATTTGCTGGCAATGCTTTTCACCATAATCTTCGCATCGACTTTGACAGTGGGCAGAGAACTCATTTCAGGTGAGAAATTAAAATCGACAACGTCAAAAGATGAAAGTGTCAAATTGGTCAGCAGCCAATCCTTTTTCTCAGTAGCTGACAATCCTGCCACAGTCAGCAAACTTCCATTTTCAGTCTGAAGACCGCTATTTTCAAAGTGTAAATTCCCTGTTGCTTTTCCTGTTTCATCCACTTCAAAATCAGCTTTTTGGAACAGTGTATTTTGTTCTTTGCCATATTTTGGTGTTCGGACCAATTTTCCTCTGTTTTCGGTAATCAATAAGGCATGCCTGTCTGAGGTAAAATTCCCAAGGTATCCAAAAGGATTGGTCTGAGAAGTACACTCTAACCAAATGGTATCTTTCCCGTCCGGAACTGCTAGAATGGCGTGATTGAAGTAACTTCTCGGAAATTCTTCATAAACCTTGCGCTTGCTTTCGCCACCATATATCAAGGCATAATTACTCTGAATACCGGCTTCTTTCAACATCGCCCCCATAAAGTTGGAGAGGGCCTTACAGTCTCCGTAGCCATATTTTTCTACAGTCAAAGCCTCAAAAGGCATAAATCCACCTATGCCTAGCTGAATACTCACATACCGTGTATTTTTCTGCAGGTATTCATAGATCGCTTTTGTTTTCTCTTCGGTTGTTTCAAGACCTGCTACCAGTTCATTTACCTTAGACTTTAATTGTGGGGTCAAAACATCCTTGCCAGAATTCAGGGAACCGATCCATTTTCCCATGGATTCCCATGAACTCAGGTCACCTTTGAACCCTTCATACTCAAATTCCGAAGCTCCTACAAATAATACCTTTGTTGGATTTTCATCAAGAGGTAGCATTATTTCAGGTTCAAAAGCTTCAATGTTTTCAATTTTCCAAGACTTCTCAACCATTCCACCTTCAAGTTCCTTTGTACTGAGGTATTTTTCATCGATGGTTTGTGTGAAAAATCTAAGCTTACTGGCTTTTGGATAAATGTATTTGACTTGGGCTATTTCTACAGGGATTTTGGGGTAAGACTGGGGATACCAATTAGGGAGGAAAAACAAATTCGGATATTCCACTTCATATTCAAACTCCACTGTGTATGGAAAATTCAATTGACGGAGATCCATCACTTTGATCCGGTTATCCTCATATATTGAAAATGAATTGAAATTACTGTAATCACTGATATCGCTCTTACTTCCTTTTTTGATAGTGTTTCCTATCAAATCATACACATTGCCATTGATGCTTTTTATTTTGATTTTTGGTTCGTAATCCACTTGAAGGACAGCCAAGTCATTGGCCTCTTTCTTAAATATGGTGACTACTAGTTTATTTTTCAATATGAATTCACCTGATGCACCCACTACCACCTCCTGAATGTCTTCCCTGATGACAGCCGGGGCGTTGATAATCTGTTCGGGATTTATCGTGGCGGTTGCATATTTCTGACCAAAAGAATCCTGATTTCCTGCAAACAGACAAATACAAGAAACAATAACACCACCTAAAAACGAATTTCTTTTCATGGCCTAGATCTTTTTAAGGACGATTGCTTCCTTCTGCTTATTGGCTATCAGGTCAAAAAACTCCTTAAGATTTTGATATTCTTCTGCTTTGAATAATGTTTCATTTACCTGATAACTCAGCATAATTGTGATTCTTCCATTTGAAGGTGGGGCTATCCTAAAGGAATAAACAATTGCCTTTTCATTGAATTGGGTCATGATGGATTGTGGCATTTCTTCCACAGCATATCCTTCAGGAATATCTAAGTTCAAAATCACCTGTCTCTTTTGCGGGTAAATAAAATCAATGGGAAAAACCCTGCTGTCTAATTTGAATGGGTTTTCGGAGAGGTAACTGTTTTCAAAAAGATTGAGGTATATATTTTCCCCTGAAAGGACAACTCCTTCGTTGGTTTTGATTTCATACTTTTCGACAATACCTTTTTCTTTGGAATCAAGGTTTTCAAACTGGATCGAGATCAATTCACCGCCTGTAAATTCATCGGTCATTTCTTGCTTGTATTTATCCTCGCCTGTTGAATTGATTTTGTTTTTTATAAGGGAAGATTGATAACCTTTGGTAGTTTTTTGAATGGATGATAGCATGTGGTCATCCTCCATTTTGGCAGTAATCATCGCTGTCTCGGTAGTTGGAATGGTATTAAAAATGTCTACCCAACGGGAAGCATTATTGGGGATTACTGCCCATCCTCTAAAATTCATCCCATTAATGGGCAAAAATCCAAATGGCAAAGAAGGGTCTGAAATATCCATTAAAAATTCTTTGTCAGCGGTTTTTACCAAAGCACTCAAATAATTTAACTTGTACATGACTGGGTTTCCGGGGTTCACGAAACCGCTTCCCCTTGTAGAACCTACGACCGGATGACAGTCAAAGCCCGCTTCTCTCAAAAACGCGATCAACAAAAAATTCATATCTGCCAAATTCCCCTTCCCTCCATTATATACCTTCTCTAAGGATTGAGTCGGATAAATGCTATAACTTCCGTTCCACTTTACCATTTTGGTCAAATGGTCGGAAATTGCAATCAGCTTTTCTTGCTCACTTTGCTCTGCGGAGATCAACTGTGGGACGATTTCCTGGACGAACTTATTGCGTTCAAGGTATTTTCCGAATTCAGGATCTTTGAGCAGTTCTTCAGACATGGTATTCCAACTACCCGAAAAAGTCTGTCTCTGACTGTTTGGAAACTGTAAGTATTGGAGTTGGAACTCAATTTTGGTCGAATAGCTTTGGGGGTTGTCGATATAGGGTTCAGGACGGAGTGCAGGCGCATTTTGGATCGCCCAATGGTACTTCTTTGTCGAAAAATTGACTGAATTATTGGTGGTTGTACTTTGTGCAACCCTTCCTCCGGATCTTTCAGTTTCAGACCAGTTTGCACTTCCTGTTCCTTCAGATTGCTCGTTGATGGCATATTGCTCAAATCCTTGAGCACTTTGACTAAAAGAAAAATACTCTGGATATTCCAAAGAATATTCACTCCATCTTGTCGGGATTTCGTTTTGAAATTCCCATTCTCTCAAATAGCTGAACAAATCCGATGTGATTTCATAAGAAAGCTCAACTACAGAACCTTCTTTGATGTTAGGTGCTGATATTTTTTTGATCCTGTAGGTTTTGGAAACCTCCTCTTCAAACACATGTTCTTTCCCTATTTTTTCCTTGACAATGCTACCATTGGATTCATTGTAAACAAACCCTTTAATACCACCAACCAAGTCCGTCCTACCGGGAATGGAGTAGTATGGAATCTGGAAATCCCCATAGGAAACTCCTCCTTTGGTCAGTATTTTAATTACTTTATGAAGCCTGTAAGTAATCTGAAAACCTGCCCCTGCCGAAAAAGCGATTTTTGTATCACCAATATCGGAAAGCACCACCGCCTCTGCATCAGGATCGGCTTCATACACTTTCATGGTTACTAATTCATCAGGGATTTTACCAAACTTCAATCCTTCATTTATAGTAGCAAAAGAATTGAAAACTGTCATGGACAGAAAAATTACCAAAAAGGTAAATCTTAGTTTTTTCATAGCATTGGGTGATTTATATGCTATGAAAACTAGAAACAAACTAGTTCACAAAAAATACCCAGAACTGGGTATTTTTTGATCCTCAATTATAACTGATTGATTTATAATCTGATAATTTTTTAATCAGATGTGAAATCAAAACATTCTATGAAAATTTTCAGATTTCCGGGATTATAAGGCGCTTTTGAATGAATCTTTTAAGAAAAATTCATCTACAGTTCAAAATCATACCAACACTTCTTTGGCTGCTTGGGCAGTTTTTTTCTTCTTTTTCATCTTATTGATCCAGATCAATGTACCTGTAAACGGAAGGCTGGTAGCTACCAAGCAAGCTAAAAAGTAAAGGATTTTGGAAAATGACCCATAGACGTCCCCAATATGGATTGATTTAATCGAGGAAGAAATTCTTTCATTAAAGGGCTTTTCCTTAAATATCTGAACTTCATCAATTTCCAAATCAGACTTCATTTGAATTTTGTCAGCTGCTGCGGGAGCAAAAAAACCAACTTTATACTTACTTATACTGATCATGTCTTCAGGTTTTTGTGGAAAGGATATTCTATAACTTCCTTCATAGTCAAGGAATTTGTCTGATACCTGAACAATTTTTTCAAGATCTAAAGGTACTAAAGCCTCTGATTGTTCTCCGTTTGAATCTATTTTTGTATTTGCATTACCAGAACGGTTTTCAGTTGGCTGTTCTTTGTAAGTCCCAAGTGATCTCTGTAAAGCCTCCCTATACCATGGGAATGACCAAAATGGACCTGTCGCTCCCATCATAAACAAGAAAATGATCGAGTAGAAAGCAAGTGAATTATGCAGGTCATGGTTTGTTCTTTTCCAATTCCCGGTTTTAATTTTCAATCCCTGTTTCCAGTTTTTGATCTTTCTTGGAAACCAGATAATCATCCCTGTAATCACTCCAATGGTAAAAAGAATGGTTGCTGTCCCTGTGATATAACTGCCTAGGGTTCGGTTGGGAAGTTCGCCTATCAAAGGCTTCTCGATCCTGTCCAACATCAGCCACCTGTGAAGGCTGAACAAATCCTTCATCAAATTATCCGCCCAAGAAGGTTCCGAATTATTCCCCAAAATTGCTCCTGTGTATGGATTTACAAAATAAGTTGTACCTGACCGGCTTTGGTCTCCCTCCTTTTTGACATTGATCTGCACTGACCTATTGGCTTCAAAAGGAACGGAAACAGAAATGACTTTGCCTTCAACCTGCTTTGCGGTGCTTTCCAAAATGAAATTTAATCCTAGTCTTGCTGCTCCCTTTTCTGGTGAAACCTGATAAAGATGTTTGGCAGCAGATTCCCTGATTTCAGTATTATATACATAAACAGTACCTGTGAAACATACCACTACCAAAACAAGCCCACTGATAAGTCCAGCCCAAAGGTGGATGTCATTGAAAAACTTTCTCGTTTTTTCCCATGTGGATTTAGGTTTATTGGAATTTGTCATTGTCAACAACATTTATCGGTGTTAAAATCAAATGGGTATTGAATCCTGATATCAAGGGTTTATTCAAAATCAACACCGACACAAAGATATCTATTTAGATTAAATCTAAAAAAGAATACCCTGAAAAAAAATTATCTTCAACAATTTTCAGGATTTTCGAAAAGGGTGATGACTTGTAATCAGACTGCGTAATAAAAATGCGATGTCTACGGTCCCGATTACTATTGGAATTGGAAGTAAAAAGGTAAAGTGGAGAAAAGGGTTTTCACCCAAAAAAGGGAAGATTGTTTCTTTAATTTAGATTTCAAACAATAGGGTATCAGCCAATGCAAAATAATGCCTGAAACACAAAATCCTTATCCTTCTTCAACTGATTAAAGCAAACCATCCTTTAGACTTTTTACAGCATAATCTACCGCACGGGCCGTCAAAGCCATGTAGGTTATGGAAGGATTTTGGGTCCCGGTGGATGTCATACAGGCACCGTCGGTTACAAATACGTTTTTGCAGAGGTGCATCTGATTCCAGCCATTTAGCAGGGATGTTTCGGGATCTTTTCCCATTCTTACTCCTCCCATTTCATGGATGTCAAGACCGGGTGCCTGCATGGAATCTGAAGTCCGGATATTTTTACAACCTGCTTTTTCTAGCATTGCTGTTCCCTGTTCAAAAAAGTCCCGCAGGATCTTTTCATCATTCTCATCGTATTCAACTTTGATTTTCAGAAGCGGAATACCCCATTCATCCTTCTCTTTATCGCTCAGGCTCACAAAATTGGTTTCCTTGGGTATAGTTTCCCCCTGCATCATCATAAAAACACCCCATGGACCCGGAACTGAATTCTTCTCTTTGAATTCTTCACCAAATGGTACATCTCCTGCCCCGCCCCAACCGCCTCTTCCGGCGGTATAAAAAGTCATATACCCACGAAGAAAATCCATTTCCTGTGCCTTCACATTCCTAAAATTAGGCATCATGACAGCCGTAGGTCTTCTTCCAAAATAAAAAGAATCCTCATGGCCTTCGTAGGAAGCGGATATGTTGCCCCTATAATTATGAAAAGCAACGTATTTTCCAAGTAAACCATTGTCATTACCCAACCCATTTGGAAATCTTGCCGATTTGCTATTGAGTAGGATCAGGTTGGAATTCAGTGCTGCAGCGTTCAAAAAGATGACTTTGGCAAAATATTCAACAACCTCTTTGGTGTTTCTGTCCACAACCCTGACTCCAGTTACTTTTTCCAATTGATCATCATAAATAATGGAATGGACAACGGAATCTGGTCTCAAAGTAAGGTTTCCTGTTGCAGCGGCTGCCGGTAAAGTGGCTGAATTGGAACTGAAATAGGCACCAAACGGACAACCCCGGTAACATTGGTTGCGCGCCATGCATTGTCCCCTTCCTTGCTTGAGATGTTGCTCTTGGGGTTTGGTCAAATGGGCACATCGTCCGATCATTACATGACGGTCTTTGAATTCAGCCACTATTTTGTCTCTGATTTCCTTTTCCACACAGTTCATTTCCCAAGGGGGCAAAAATTCCCCATCAGGTAAAGTGTCGACTCCGTCTTTGTTACCGCTGATCCCCACAAAACGCTCCACATAACTATACCATGGATCTATGTCATCGTACCGGATCGGCCAATCCACCGCAAAACCATCTCGGCCAGGACCCTCAAAATCATATTTGCTCCACCTTTGGGTCTGACGCGCCCAAATCAGGGATTTTCCCCCAACTTGATAACCCCTAACCCAGTCAAAAGGCTTCTCTTGGATGTAAGGATGCTCTGTATCTTTTACAAAAAAATGGGCTGTATCTTCTTTATAAGCGTAACATTTATTTACAACGGGATTTTCCAGTTTATCCGCCAAAGGAATCTGATTGCGGTGAGGCATTTCCCACGGCGCCGAAGTCATGGTAGGATAATCTTTTTTGTGCTCTACATTTCTTCCTCTTTCGAGCACAAGGGTTTTAAGGCCTTTTTCACAGAGTTCCTTTGCAGCCCAACCACCACTTATTCCAGAACCTATGACAATTGCATCAAATGTGTTTTCCATACCCATTCAAAAATTATTCGTAACGGAGTGATTCTATGGGATCAAGTTTACTTGCTTTTCTAGCCGGGAAATAACCTGATGCCAATCCAACGAAAATACAAATACCAAATGAAACAAAGATCCAAAGCCATGGGATCAAAAACCCTCCCGGTCCGATAAAATTAGCTACGACATTTCCAATGCCGATTCCAATAATTACACCCAATATTCCACCCAAAATACAGATAACAATAGCCTCAATCAGGAATTGCTGTCTGATCCTCAGTGGTGTAGCACCAAGAGCTTTTCGGATTCCGATCTCCCTCGTCCTTTCGGTAACGGAGACCAACATGATATTCATCAAACCAATTGACGCACCAAGCAAGGTGATAAAACCAATTCCAAATCCTCCAATTCTAAGATATCCCGCGACTTCCTCCAAACTTTCACCAACAGATTGGCTTTTTACCAATTCGAAGGAATCTTCCTGTCCAACCCTGTCCTGACGGATTTTTCTCATCATTCCTGTAGCTTGTCCCATTTCGTATTCAAGTTTCAAAGGATCAGAACCACTTGCCGTAATAGAAAAACGAAAAGTTCCATTTGCGTCCAGTTTACTTGTGTTTTCAACAGGTATAAAAATCGCCCTGTCTGCACCGGAACCACCTCCTACACTTCCTTGCTTTTCCAAAATGCCAACAACTGTATATCTCCTTCCAAAAACTGTAATGTAATCATTTAAAGGATTTTCATTTTTTTCAAATAGGGTTTCAACAATATCCAATCCGATGATGCAGACATTATTACCATATCTAACTTCAGTGTTGCTGAAGTTTCTTCCTTTTTCAATTTTTAAAGCCTTCATATTAAAATAAAGGTCATCCACTCCTGTAACCCTGACATTGGGATTGGTCTTTTTTGATCCTCTTTTAACTTCGGCAGCGCCTGAAACGGTTGAAAAAACAGTGGAAGGTCCTGTTGAGTTGAACGCTTCCTGAAAACTCAAAGCCTCTTTGTATCTTACTATTGGATAATTTTTTTCAGAAACGCCTTGTTGCACACCTCTCCCTCCGGAAAAGCCTTTAGACCTGATATCAAAATTATTGGCTCCCAAACCGGAAAAACTATCTTCTATCTGCGCCTTGATACCATCTA
This sequence comes from Aquiflexum gelatinilyticum, assembly GCF_024741135.1. Lineage (GTDB taxonomy): Bacteria > Bacteroidota > Bacteroidia > Cytophagales > Cyclobacteriaceae > Cognataquiflexum > Cognataquiflexum gelatinilyticum. Next base: position 406,604 of record NZ_JANSUY010000001.1, on the reverse strand, counting down.
TTGCTGTCAACATTCCCACCAAAGACATAATACCGATAGCGATGATAGTTCCTGTCAGGACTGTTCTCAAAAGATTTACTTTGACAGACCTTAGAGCTTCTTTAATATTTTCGACCAGATTCATGATTTGTACGAATTAGAACAATTTCAATAATTTTTTTTGAATTGCAGTTTTAATAATAATCATTATGATGAAAAAAACAGACCCAAACTGAAAATAATTTCTGTTAAAAATCCTTTCTTCCAAGTTTCGGGATTCTAATGCATCCTATCTCCCCTGATTTCGAGGTTTTTGATCACTTCTGCTTCATATTCCAACCATTCTTTCCACCTTGAATTGACTTTATCGGCGTCTTGGTACTTTCTAGCCAATTCAATAAAATTGACATAGTGACCCGCTTCCGATACCATCAGTTCATAATAGAACTTTTTGAGTTCCTCATCTTTGATTTCTTTGGAAAGCAGCTTAAACCTTTCACAGCTTCTTGCCTCAATCAGTGCATTCATCAATAAATATTCAGTCAGTTGCATCACTTTGCTTCCACCTTTTCTCACAAACTGACTGAGTTTGATTACGTATTCGTCTTTGCGAGGTTTGTCAAATGGAATCCCTCTCTTTCTGAGTTGTTCCATAACCCTTTCAAAATGGCTCCATTCTTCTGCTACTACAGGTGTCAAGGTATCCACCAAGTCGGTGAAACCGTGAAAATTCACAATGAGAGAAATGCAAGACGAAGCAGCTTTTTGCTCGCAATAGGCATGGTCAACCAAAATATCACCAATATTCATTTCGGCTATATTCACCCACCTAGGGTCTGTGGGCAGCTGTAAATGCAGCATTTTTTGTTTGGTGCTTTCTTCCCAATTCATCATCAATCAAATAAAGGCCAACTGATACCGATATCCAAAGTCCTTCTCAAACCTGTGAAATATGGCGTCACAAAATACCCCGGCTGATCCATCATATTCATATTGATATGGTTCATTCTCAGCAATACTCTTGTTCTGTTGATTCTTGCATTCAAGAAAAAATCAACCACAGGGTAGGCAAAGACATTGAATACATTTTGTATATGAAATTGCTGAATAGCAGGATTGTAGAAGTCAGCAAGGTTATCGCTCCTATATCTGCCCTCCAACCCAATCTGAACGAATATATTTTCATCAAACATGGGACTTTCATAAAAGAGCCGGGAATTGACCAATACTTCGGGTATTCTGAAATTATCTTTTCCATCTCCCGTGATGAGGGTGTAAAAAGCTTCGGCTTCCAAAAACAGTTTTTTGTTAAGGTTTGCAGAAAACTTCAGTCCGGGAATTACCATAAAAGCTTCTCCTGATGCTTGGGTTGGCACTTGTTTGTTATTAAAAAAAACATAATTATTAATTCTGTTCAAGGTGATATTTGGCCGGAGAGAAAGACTCTTAAAGTCAGCCTTTAATACACCTTGGATTTGGTCAACTCCAATATTGTCAAAATTATTCTCCCATTGGTGATGGTTTCCTACATAAAATTGCTGCATGGCGGTAGGCTTGTAAAGAGCTTTGGTATATGTTGCCTCCAAATAGGGAGATACAAAAGTGCCTTTGACCCTGAACGCGTCCGGCAATGCATATTCTCCTTCAGCCTCAAACCGCCATTTTTCACTAATATCTCCACGAAGTGCTCCTCCGATAAAAAATTCACTGAATGATCCCTGTTCGACAAAATTTGGAGAAATCATCCTGCCGCTTCTGAATTTTACAAAGGCATTATAATAAACCGGTCCTAAATCGCCCTTAAACCCAAATTCATTTCTCCAATCCGTAAATTTGTTTCTATTGTAAGTAGTGTCCTTATCCAAAATCCTAATTGGAGAAATTAAATTAAAAAAAGCAGAATCAGAGGAGGTAGCCAAAGGCGAAAAGAATGAAACCTCTTGTTTCCTCCTATCAAAAACATGGTAAATCTGCCAACCTTTGATTAGTTCGTACTCATGGTACAGGTGATAATCCTGCCGCAAATCAATGGCTCGGGAATCTCTCAACCATACCTTAGCATCTTCATAGGCAAAAAGTAAAGAAGTTGAATCGATTTCAGGAGAAATTATGCCTCCCTGTTCATTGACCAGGTGCCTCATTCTTGAAAAACTCCCCATAAGGAAATATTTCCCATCCTCAGATCTGTAATTGGTATGAAGGGCATAGGCATTTTGCTCAGTCAAATTATCATCTCTTGCATTGGGGTTAAGGGTTTTTCTAGCCCTTATGGTCTTAAAATTAAAGCCGATGTTCCACCGTGGATTGACATTTCTCGCAAAAACCAGGTCCAGCATATTTCTGTTTCCACCACCAAAAAAAGCATTCATCTGCGTGTAAGGCGACTTGGTATCGTAATACCGCATGCTGTCAGGACCAAAATAATAGGGGTCATATACCTCAAACCCCGAAGTCGTCCCTATCATTTCCGGTACTTGGTAAAAAATCGGCTTTGCTGCGCTTCCTACATTTCCAAGATCCTGATACATCCACTTTGACTTTGGTATTGGTTCAAAATAGTGGAAGTTATACAAAGAGGTATCCCCTTCAATTTTTCTGATTCGGTTTCTCTTGACATCCTTTTCTAAAAAATAAAGACTGGTCTTTGGTCCAAAAACCATTTTGGTACTGTCATCGATCAGCTTTTTCCTGCCTTGGGATTCCTCTTTTTGCTCTTGTTCTCCTTCCTGATTTTGTTGAGGCGGAAAACCCGTTGGGTTACCCGACTGAGGAATCCTCGGCCTGACCTGCGCCTGAAGGCTTAAATTCCAAATACCGGAAAACAAAAAAAGAAACAGAATAAATTTAAATCTCACGGATATAGGCTTTGTCCTTGACAGTTTTGGTGATACGCTCAATCAGGTATTGGCTATCGGATTCTTCCAGATCAACTTTGATAGGCAAGGCAAAAATCGGAATTTCCACCAAATATTCATGAAAAGACGCATCTTTAAGTTTGACAGCATCTTTTTCGGTGGTCAACACCATAGCTTCACCATGGTTTTTGACCATTTCGAGAATTCTTCGAATATCAGCTAATGTATACCGATGATGGTCCGCAAAAGTTATTGTTTCTACCACTTCAAATTTTTTTCCTGCAGCTTCTTTAAACAGACTGTCATTTGCAATTCCTGAAACAAGAATAACTTTCTTTTTTGTTTTTACATCTGTATGAAACAATGGCTCGGGATTTCCATATTTTATCCCGGCAAAAAGAACGGGAGCTTCGGAATATTTCCTGATTCCTGCTTCAAAAAAAGATTTTTCGGTTCTAGAAAGTGATGCAGGACATTTGGTCACAATGATAAGGTCAGCTCTTTTAGCGCCTTTGGCATTTTCTCTCAACGTGCCCAAAGGCAAAACTTTATCTTTAAAAAATGGATTTTGGAAGGTTGTCAATAGAATACTGAAATCTGCCTTTACATAGCGATGCTGAAAGGCATCATCCAACAATATCAATTCCGTTTCAGGATTATGGAAAATAATCTGTGGGATTGCCATTACCCTTTCTTCCCCAACAGCCACTATAACATCTTTACCGAATTTGGAATAAATTTGGAAAGGCTCATCCCCAATGTCTATTGGACCAAGATTTGGTTCAGCCAATAAAAAACCCTTGGACTTTCGCCCATATCCCCGGCTCAATGTGGCTAATCGGTATTTGTCCCTGAAGGATTCAATCAAAAATTCCACCATGGGAGTTTTTCCTGATCCACCAAGGTTAAGATTTCCAACCACCACCGTTGGGATCAAAAATTCAGTACTTTTCTTTTTCTGTGTGTCAAACATGTCATTGCGGTATCGGGTGACGCCGTCATACAACAATGAGAAAGGATAAAGAAATGGTTCATACCAGCGCATTGGCTATTTTTCCTTAGTTTTGGACAAAGTAAAACAAAAAATATGGTTTACAAGATCAAGGATATTGTTTCTTATCTGGAGAAAATTGCTCCTCCATCTTATCAAGAATCTTATGACAACGCCCAACTGATCACAGGAAATCCGCACGATACCCTCAAAGGTGTACTTTGCTCACTCGATGCCACCGAAGAAGTGGTGGATGAAGCAATTTCACTTGGCTGCAACATGATTGTGGCACATCATCCCATTGTTTTCAAAGGATTAAAAAGTTTGACAGGAAGGAATTATGTTGAAAAGACGGTCATCAAAGCAATCAAAAACGATATTGCAATTTATGCTATTCACACTAATCTTGATCATGTTTCCCACGGAGTAAATAAAAAAATCTGTGAGGTCATCGGTTTGACCAATACCCGCATTTTACAACCAAAGAAAGATCTCCTTTCTAAGCTAGTGACTTTTGTGCCACATGAAGCTTCAGAAAAAGTATTAAAGGCCTTGTTCGATGCAGGTGCAGGCAAAATAGGGGAATATTCTGGCTGCAGTTTTCTGTCAGATGGCACCGGCACTTTTACGCCATCTTCACAAGCCAATCCACATAAGGGGATTCCAGAATCCGCTCATCGGGAACCCGAAACAAGGATTGAAGTCCTATTGCCAAGTTACCTGGAAAAAAAAGTACTCCATGCGCTACGCGAATCACATCCCTATGAAGAAGTAGCCTATTATTTCCAAAAACTAGAAAATGAAAATCAAGAAATCGGTGCAGGGATGGTCGCTGAATTGGAAGAATCTATGGATGAAATGGCTTTCTTGAAAATGTTAAAAGAAAAGATGAATCTTGGTACAATCAAGCATACGTCCCTTCTTGGAAAAAAAATCAGGAAAGTTGCTGTCTGTGGTGGGGCCGGGATTTTTTTGCTTCCTGATGCCAAAAAATCAGGTGCTGATATATTTATTACTTCAGATATCAAATACCATGAATTCTTTGATGCTGAAAATCAGATCATTATTTGCGACATCGGTCATTATGAAAGTGAAATTTATACAAAAGAATTACTCGGGGATGTATTGTCGCAAAAATTTACTAATATTGCACTCTATTTGACAAAAGTCATCACAAATCCCATAACTTATCTGTAGTAAATGGAAAGTACAGTTGCACAGAAGCTTGAAGCCTTACTAAACCTTCAGAAAATAGATTCCAGACTTGATTCGATTTTTAAAGTAAGAGGAGCACTCCCCGAAGAAGTCCAAGACCTTGAAGATGAAATAGCAGGATACGAAACCAGATTACAAAAATTCCATACGGATACTGTAGCTCTGGAGGAGGATATCAAAAGATTCAAAGATAACATCAAGGAATCTGAGAAACTTATAAAAAAGTATCAGGAACAGCAAATGAACGTCAGAAACAACCGTGAATATGACGCCATTACCAAGGAACTTGAACTTCAGGATTTGGAAATCCAGGTCTCCAAGAAAAAAATCGGAGAGGCGCAAGCCAAAATCGAATTCAAAAACAATGAGGTGAATGAACTTCAGGAAATTTTGAAAGAGAGACAAAAAGACCTCAACAACAAAAAGGATGAATTGGGTACCATTGTTTCCGAAAGCGAAAATGATGAGTCCAAATTAAAAAGTGAAAGAGAGAAGGCTATCAAGAAAATTGAAGATAGACTTGTAAAATCTTACACTAAAATCCGTACTAATGCCAAAAATGGTTTGGCAGTAGTAATGGTCAAAAGAGGTGCATGTGGTGGTTGCTTCAATGTAGTGCCTCCACAAAGACAAGCTGATATCAGAGAAAAGAAAAAAATCATTGTCTGCGAACATTGCGGTAGGGTTTTTGCCGGTGTTGAAGATGAGATTGAAGAAGAAGGCTTGAAGAAAAAAAGAAGTAGAGCATAAAATCATCAAAAAAGCCCGATTTATTCGGGCTTTTTTGATTATACAAAATATTCGATTAAAGATTTTTTTGGGGTTGCAAAGAAGTTATAATTTTTATAGTTTGCTTCTGTGAAAAAAGGAATTATTATCGCTTTTCTTTGTTTTTTGACCTTTTCGGGTTTTTCCAAAAACCCCGAAGGAAAGACTTTCTTACTTATTTTTGATAAAGCAGAATTAAAAGCCAACAAAACCTCCACAGATTTTATTGAGCTTAGCCTGATGCACCTTTTCTCCACCAAAGCATATAATGGCAATTCTGATGCTGCCATAATGGTCAAAATCCCATATGACGGAATAGATAAAAAACAGCTTGGTGATTTATTCATCAGGGTGAATGACAAAAGGATATCCCCACTCAGCGAAATAGCAGTACAGATCATCGATCTCGATGAAAGCAAAACTGCTTATTCCACAATGTTGTCTTCATACGAGGACAGGATGCTTAAACTCAAAAAATCCAATAAAGCACTTAAAGCAACCCCTACACCATAAGGTGATCGGCACTGTTGTATTTTTCGATCCTGAATAATCCCATTTCATTTTGGTGCAAAAGATAAAGACCAAGGTTTTGATGTAGAAATACATCCATAAACTTTAAGTCATATCCTAGCATCAAACTTAACAAAACGCGCATTGCCCTTCCATGCATGCAGATAAGTATTGTTTTCTCCGGCTGGGAAAGAATATATTTGATTCCTTTTTCCAATCTTTTTGCTACTAAATTTGGACTCTCACCTCCCTCAATTGCAAAATCCAAATCCCCTGAAGCCCATTTTTGAAGCATGTCAGTGTAATAATGATTTTCTTCATGGGTCATTGGAACTCCTTCATATCTTCCCCAAGATATTTCATTAAGCTGGGGAATTGCCTCATGGGGCAATCCCAATTCAATAAAGCCCTGAACAGATTGCTTGGTCCGCTGTAAACCTGTATAAAAAACCTTCTCAAAAGGGACATCTTTATAAAAGTCAAAAAAAGCTTGAGCCTGTTTGTGGCCATTCCAATTCAGTGGCGCATCAATTCCGCTTCCCTGAACTACACCTTTGAGATTATAATCAGTTTGTCCATGGCGGACAAGGTAGATTTTTTTAGTTAGCAAGATTACTTATTTTTGTTTCTGAGTCCAAAGAAAAAACTTTTATCCCGGATTACATGATATTTGAACCAAACATTAGCCTTGAAGTTCTCAACAGTTGGGGAGAAAATACGATGACGGATTTTTTGGATATCAATTTTACAAAAATAGGGGAAGATTACCTCGAAGCCACAATGCCTGTCAACGCTAAAACCAAACAGCCCCTTGGACTGTTACATGGAGGAGCCAATGTAGTACTGGCAGAAACCCTTGGAAGTGTGGCGGCAACACTTACCATCGATACTACGAAGCAATACTGTGTAGGATTGGAAATCAATGCAAATCACCTCAAATCCGTAAAAGAAGGTTCCGTTACCGGTATAACCAAACCTATCCATCTTGGAAAAAAAACCCAGGTTTGGGAAGTGAAAATTTATACTGACCAAGGAGATCTTTCATGTATCAGCAGAATCACCATGGCCGTCATTGACAAAAGATGAAATGGATATAATTTTAGATACCCATCTTAAAAATCTGGAGCACTATCTCGTCAGTCTCCTTTCCAAAAATATGGAAGAAGGCAACCAAATAGCTATTTGGAGGAAGCCAAAATCCTCTTTTATCCAAATTTTGATTGATAAATCAGGAATAACAAAAAGAGTGTCTCCCAATCTGGAAGATTTGCCGGCGGGGTTTATCGTGCATCCTTTCGATGACCAATTAGATCAAAAAGCATATTTTTTGGAAGCTGATTCCTATTTCAAAATCGATATTTCCATTCCATTCGAGGAGCAAAGCGGGACTTTGGAGGAAGTTGGGTTTTCCTCTCCAATTCCTGATTTGAAAAGAAAAATCCGGAAAATAATAACAGCCATAGGGTCACAAAATGAGGTTTTTCAGGAAACAAGCAAAGTTGACTTCATGAATCTGGTTGAAAAAGGAATCCGATCCATAGAAGACGGCGAGCTTCACAAAATTGTCCCTGCCAGGATCAAAAAAATCAAATTGAATCCCGAATTTGATTTGATTAAGTCATTCAACCAACTCGTAAGGTCTTACCCAAATGCTTTCGTCAATTTCTTCCATATCCCCGAGGTAGGAACATGGATAGGTGCTTCACCTGAAATTTTGATCCAAACCCAAGGTGATGAATTCTATACCATGTCCCTAGCAGGTACCCAAAAAGCCCATGGAGAAAATCCACTTAAATCAGCAACTTGGACACAAAAGGAAATTGAGGAACAGGCACTAGTAAGCAGGTACATAGTAGATTGCTTCAAAAAAATCCGGCTGAGGGAATATGATGAACATGGGCCAAAAACCGTCCTTGCAGGAAATCTCCTTCACTTACGGTCGGATTTTAAAGTCAATATGAAATCGACAAATTTTCCTCAACTTGGCTCTGTGATGCTTCAACTTCTGCATCCTACCTCAGCTGTCTGCGGCATGCCAAGATATAAAGCACTAGAATTTCTTCATAAAAACGAACCTTTCAACAGGTCGTTCTATGCAGGATTCATTGGTCCTGTCAACGTAGAGGAAGAAACTTCCATTTATGTCAATCTTAGGACAGCCAGGCTGGTACAAGGAAATGCCATACTGTATGCCGGTGCTGGAGTGACTGAAGACTCGATTCCAGAAAATGAGTGGGAAGAAACAGAAATGAAATGTGACATCATTGCAAAACACCTTAACTGAACAAAAAATTGGTCCTTCAGCCCATCATTGATATCGCTTCTGTTTGCGCATTAAAGGGTATAAAAAACGCAATCCTTTCCCCGGGATCAAGATGCGCCCCCATCACCCTATCCTTTTCCAGACATCCAGATATCAATTGCAAAACCATCTCAGATGAAAGATCAGCAGCTTTCATCGCCCTTGGCATGGCCCAACAGTTGGAACAACCTGTTGTTTTGGTATGTACCTCAGGTTCGGCGGCATACAATTACGCTCCGGCCATCGCTGAGGCCTTTTTTCAACAGGTTCCATTAATTGTCATCACAGCAGATCGACCACCTGAGTGGATTGATCAGTGGGATGGTCAAACGATCCGACAAACTGAGATTTATGGCAAGCATGTAAAGGGATTCTTTCAGTTCCCCGATGAATTTGGGCATCCTGACAAGGTTTGGCATGCAAATAGGATAATGAATGAAGCCATTAATCTTTCCAATCAATTTCCAGCCGGGCCGGTACATATTAATATCCCTTTACGGGAACCTTTTTATCCTGAAAACTCGGAATCTTTTGATTTTTCAAAAACTCCAAGAATCATTGAGCCTGTTTATTCCAAAGCTGATTTGTCAGAAAAAGATAAACAGAATTTGATTTCGTCGCTTTCAACTTTCAAAAAAATCCTGATTGTGCCAGGTCAACAAAAGCCTGATGCTGCAATTCAAAATATCTTAGATAAATTGGTGAGGAATGGTAACGCTGTAGTAGTAGCTGATACCATTTCCAATATGCAATCCGATGATACTATCAATTATCATGATCATTTTGTCGGAAATGGGAATCTCAATCAGCTATTGAATCCTGATATTGTCTTGACTTTTGGCAAATCAATCATATCCAAAAATTTAAAGATTTTTTTAAGAAACTCAAAAGCTGAACATTGGCACATTCAACCTGCAGGCTATGTTCCTGACACCTACAGGGGTTTGACCAAAATAATCCATTGTCAGGTTTTGGAGGTTTTGAATTTGATGAATCAAACCTTAAAATCCGAATTCAGTTTTGTTTCTTCCTGGAAAAAATCGGAAAACACGGTTCAGGAAAATTTTGACAACATATTGGAAAATGCAGAATTTGGAGAATATCGAGCAATTTCAACTTGCCTAAAAGCAATTCCACCATCATCCAAAATCCACCTTGCCAATAGCATGGCTGTCAGGTATGTCAACTTTTTCGGAAAGAGAGAACATGAAATATTTTGCAACAGAGGCACAAGCGGCATAGATGGCAGCAACAGCACAGCGATTGGATGTGCATTTGCCGTGGAGGAATTTGTTACCCTTGTGACGGGAGATATGGCATTCTTTTATGACCGCAATGCTTTTTGGCATAATTACCGCATCTCCAATCTCCGAATAATTTTATTGAACAACCATGCTGGGGGAATATTCAGGCTAATTGAAGGACCTTCCAAGCAACCCGAATTAGAGGAATATTTTGAAACCAATCAGAAGTTGGATGGGAAAAGTCTGGCACATGAATTTGGATTTGGGTATCACATTTCAACAAACATGGAAAGCCTTAAAATTGGTCTCGTTGATTTCTATACCAAATCTGACAGCCCAAAAATCCTTGAAATCCAATCCGAAAGCTCTAAAAATGCAGAAATCCTAAAATGGGTTAAATCTAAAATCAACGAGTTATTTTAAAAAAAAACCGGAAGAAATTCCGGTTTTTATGTCCTTATAAATTTCTAATTTTCTTGGAACACCCTGAAGTAATCCACTACCATCTGTTGTGGAAATGCCGTGGTCCCGTTAGGATTTCCGGGCCAGTTACCCCCTACTGCTACATTGAGCAATAAAAAGAAAGGTTTTCTAAATTCATCCAATGCAGCAGGAGTAATGTCTATTTCGTGATATGGAACATTGTCCAACAACCAGACAATTTTGTTTTTATCCCAAATAATGGAAAAGACATGAAACTCACCGTTGAATATGCCAGAGCTTTTTTTCTTACTTCCGCCAAATTGGGCATAGTTTCCATTATTGTCCCAGTGAACGGTGCCATGAATGGTATTATCCCTACCATCAGCATTACCACCGATTAGCTCCATGATATCTATTTCACCGCAAGCAGGCCAATTGACAGTCGTGATATTATCACCAAGCATCCAGATTGCAGGCCAAATCCCCTGTCCTTTTGGCAAAGCAGCCCTGACATCTATCCTACCATAAGTAAATGATTTTTTACCTTGGGTTTTGATTCTGGAGGAAGTATAGTTTCTGCTTCCAAAATTTTCCTGTTTTGCTTTGATGATAAGGTATCCATCTCTCACTTCAGCGTTTTCCTGCCTATAATATTCAAGCTCATTGTTTCCCCATCCACAAAGATTTGGACATCCATCTCCGATTTCAAACACCCAGTCTGAAGAAAGGCTTGAACCTCCAAATTCATCGTTCCAGACCAGATTGTAGCCGTTATAGGTCAGCGGACTTTCAAATCCTGTCAATGGAATCTCCCCTCCAAGTTCCGCACCTGTGATTTCCACACTTTTAGTCGAAGAAATAAAATCCGATTCTGTGGAATGAGCTTGCACCCTGATCGTATAGGTTCCTTCGGCATTATAATTATATACCACAGATGTACCTACTACCCTCTCAGGCACTTGATTTGGAAGACCATAGCTTACTTTATAAAAGTTAGCATCGACTGCCTGAAAATCAATCTTCACAGCACCTTTACCGGTTTTTTCAACCGTTACCTGCAGATTACTTGGAAGCAACACCTGTTGGTCTACTTCTTCCTGCGAACAAGAAGCTGATGCAAATACAGCTAAAAACAGAAGATAGATCAATTTGACTTTTGCCATTATTAAAATCATTTAATTTTAAGCAGGAATCAAAATAAATGACCAGAATACAGTGCCATTATTTGATACATCAATAATGATTGTCAGTTCCTCTTTATTCCCATCTTTGACATAGTTCAGAACGTCATATGTCACTGATTTGTTTGCTGTAGGGGGACCTGCTGTATATTCACCACCATTGAATGCTTTAGGCAAAACAATAAAGGCTCCTGTCCCTGTAACCGTTATTTTTGACCTTGTGGATTCATTTCCTTCCGCAAAGGTAAAAGTATGAGAACCTGATTTCCATGCCTCTCCGGGTTTACCTGTCAAGTTGGCTTCAGGCTGACATCCTTCAGTATCTACCCCCATATAAAACTCCCCGAAGAAATCTCCTTTGGCATCATATTCAAATAATCCCCCATCATTGAAAATAAACTCATCATTGAAAAGACAGGCACGTGCGGTAGAAAGATCTTCTCCATTTGGATAATATTCATCACTTCCCGGAGATGGGCCTACACCAAATGCTTTTGCAGCAGGCTTTAATTTCCAAGCTTTGCTGCCATTGCCGATGAGATCCTGTAAAGTGAGTGTCCCATCACTTGGGTCAGGATCGGGATCGGGATCAGGATCGCCACCTCCTCCACCGGAAGTACTGTCGTAACCGGCCCGGATAAGTCTAATGTACCATGAAAGACCTGCATTGGCCTGATCAATATACCTCAAGAACATCTGGTCATCATCTATACTTAAGATCTGATAGGTCCTGCTCCCAGCAAAATATCCCAAAAATCCACTCGATGCGATGGTTAAAGTTGGGAAACCTGTTTCAGGTTCGACGATAGTCCAAGAAAGTCCCGATGGTGCAGTAAACGGTGCACGCAAATCTCCAACACCTGAATCAACAGCTCCCGGAAAATTAGGTCCTTGAGCAGCATTGATATAAACATCTCCATTAGTCTTCATATCAAATCCAAAACCTGCCAGTTTGAAAGTATACCTGTCATCGTACATTCCACCACCAGCTTTTTCATTGGCTTTGGCCTGATACCATTCAGGGAAATATCCTGCCTGAATAGGGTCGGGACCGACTCCAAAGTGGCCAGCAGATGCTGAATCAACTACCCAGATTTTCCCATCAACTGCCGAAGGACCACCTGTAAGGAAATTATAAAGTGGCTTATCTAATAAAACAGGATCTGTCTCTTCAATAACCACAGTTCTGGTAGAAGTCACATTCCCACCCGCGTTGAATATGGTGAGCGTTACAGTGTAAGTACCTTTCAATGGATAAGTACCTGTTACAGTTTTACCCGTTCCGGTAGATCCATTTCCCAAATCCCAATTCATGATAAAAAACTCCGAATTGGCCGTGAAATTGATAATGTTATCACTTTCGGCACTAGCTTGGAAAGTAAACGCTGCATCTTCTTCTGTGGGTGGCAAGGCATCCAAAGAATATTCTTCAATACATGCCCCCAATATGATCAGAGGCAATAATAAAATGAGATAATTTAAATATTTTTTCATGTTTGATTCAATTTTAGTATCCTGGGTTTTGTCTCCATTTGCCACCTGCCAAGTCAATTTCTACTTGTGGAATTGGAAACAATTCATGCTTTCCTACAACAAATCCTTGGATTTCTTGGGCTGCTTTTCCTGTCCTGACCAAGTCAAAAAACCTGTATCCTTCACCTGACAATTCCAATCTCCTTTCAGTAAGGATATCTTCCAAAAGCTGTGGCCCTGAACTTGTAATCGAAGGCATATTCACCCTTGCTCTGACTTTATTGAGTTCAGTTCTTGCCCTTCCATCATTTCCTGTTCTTTGGAATGCCTCTGCTGCCATTAGCAAAACATCTGCATACCTGATTACACGGTAATTTAACGGGCTTGTAAGGTCATCATCAGGCAATCCTCTTTCATCCAACCTTTTGATGTACTTATTGTTGTAATATCCTGTATGACCTCCACCGCCTATAGCATAGGTAATGTCGTCAGCATTAGGCTGGGCAGCGATAAATGCATCTATGTCTAACAATGTGGCTGCCCGTCTTGGATCATTGTCTGCAAATGCATCATATAGATCCTGAGTAGGAAGGTTGTAACTGTTTCCATCACCGTAAAGTGGGCCATTGTATTGGCGGATTCCATTAAAACCTACTGCCGCATTTCCTTCAAGACAGACAAGGCATCCATATCCCCCTCCTTCCAATCCTGTATATTGGATGGTAAAGACATCTTCATTGATGTTTTCGTTTGCCACAAAAAACAACCTGCTGTAATCGTTGAAAAGCCCGTACCCTGCCTGATTGTTGGTAATCAGGTCTCCCAAAATAGTAGCGGCTTCCGGAAATTTTCCTTGATACAACAATACCTTTCCCATCAAAGCCATAGCAGCTCCTTTGGTTATCCTTCCAATGGTAGGATTTGTCCAAGGTAAAGTTTCCATGGCTACTTGAAGGTCCTTCTCAATTTGTTCATAAACCTGGGCTTTTGGAGCTCTATCAGTATTCGGAATTTCACTGATTGATAATCTCTTGTCCACTACAAGAGGAACATCACCAAAAAAACTGACCAACACAAAATAATAGTAGGCCCTTAAGAATGAGGCTTCTGCCAAAATTTGATCTTTACCATCAAAGTTGATTTTATCTTTGTTTTCAAAGATATAATTGGTCCTTGCTATTCCTGCATAATTGAACCGCATGAGGTCACGAAGTTCTGAGTTGACACCTCCATGGGTCATAGTCTCTATTTCATGCAAACCACGTGAGTCATTCACACTTTCACCTCCTGCTATGGCATTGTCAGATGCGATCTCTCCTATCCATTGGATAAGGTATGAAGCCTGCATCAAATCGTACGCTCCCGTCAATGCCCTATTGAAGTCCTCCGGTGTATTGAAGAAGTTTTCTGCATCTTGGGTATATTCTGGCTCTATGTCCAATAACTGGTCACATGAGAAAAACATACTCATGCCTACCAAAATCAATATAAATTTCTTTTTCATGTCAATCAAAATTTAATGTTTATACCGCCCATGATAGTTTTTGCTTGAGGATAGATACCTCCATCAACACCTGCAAAAAGAGGGTTGCCAGATCCCACATCCGGATCATAACCCATGTAACGGGTCAAAGTCAGGAGGTTGTTGGCCGCAACATAAAATCTCAATGAACTGAGACCGATTTTTCCTGTAATCTCTGTAGGAAGTGTATAACCTAACTGCACGTTTCTCAACCTCAAATAAGAACCATCTTCTACATAAAAATCAGAGAAAACGGTATTTCGGGTTGCTCCAGTGGTCAATCTTGGAACTTCATTTGATGTTCCCGGTCCTGTCCATCTGTTGATATTGTATGCCAACTGATTGGCAAAAGGCTGTTGTCTTTCATAGTTTCTGATGATTTCCTGACCTAATGCCGCAAAAATATTGGCAGAGAAGTCAAACCCTTTGAAGTCCAAACCGAAGTTGAAGCCCATAATCACATCAGGGATAGGAGAACCTACAAATGCCCTATCAGAATCATCTCCAAAATTAATCTGTCCGTCACGGTTTTGATCAACAAATCTCAGATCACCAGGTTGGGCACCTTGCTGCACGACAGGGCTTGTAGCAATTTCTTCAGCTGTCTGGAAAATACCATCTGTCTGATATCCTATAAAATATCCGATTGGAAAGCCTTTTTGGAATCTTGTGGCCACGTTTCCACCTACGCTAAAGCCAGCACCCGGAATGAAGTCAAATCCTTCCGGAACTTTGGTTACCTCATTGTGTAGGAAAGTAACATTGTAATCCATCCTGAAATTGACTCCGGTCTGCCTGCTTGATGCATATGCCAATTCCAATTCCCAACCCCTGTTCAAAACATCGCCGGCATTGATGATTGGTGGTGCACCTCCCGGACCATAAGAACCGATAAGTGATGAAACTTCAGGTTGAAAAAGTAAATCCCTTGTATTTTTGATGAAATAATTTGTTGTAAAATCGAAATTTCTCAAAACAGTGAAATCTACTCCGATATTAGTCTGATAGGTCGTCTCCCACTTCAAATCAGGATTGCTCGTCGTACCGATAGCGGCACCGTTTTGAAGTGAATTGTTGAAAACGTAGGTTCCTTCTCCATTAAGTAAACCTCTATATCTGAAGAGACCTATTTGGTCGTTTCCGGAAATACCAAAACTGGCTCTTAATTTTACAAAGTCAATAACTTTTGAACTGAAAAACGATTCCTCAGAAAGTACCCATGCCCCTGAAAAAGAAGGGAAGTAACCGATCCTATTGTTTTCACCAAAATTGGTTGAACCGTCTCTTCTGATAATGGCTGAGAAAATATACCGCTGCTCATAGTCATATTCTCCTCTTAAAAAAACTGAAGTGAGCTTCTGTCTTCCTTGGAAAGATCCAACATTATTAAGGTATCCACCTTGAGCCTGATTGGCTGATATATCTGCATAATCCAAAGAATTATTAGGGATATTGAATCCTGTGCCATTCAATCCAAGACTTCTATTTCCAAGATAAGAAACCCCGGCTGTACTTCTAATCCTGTGGACATTGTTAAATGTCCTGTTGTAATTTAAAAATGCTTCAAAGTTGTAATCCAAAAATGTGTTTCTTGATTCAAATACGTTTGCACCTCTTTCGACCGCAATGTTTCCGATATTCACAATCACAGGATCCAAATTGGCGTTAGCTGCAGAGTTGGCAAATTTACCCGCTCCATACCAAACTAAAGGGTTGAAAGCTTTGAAGTCAACCATAGCAAAATTATAGCCGGCTCTACCCACTAAGGTGAAATGCTCATCGATTTCATAAGATATTTCTTCCTTACCTACCAGTTTGTTGACCCAAGAATCGTTGTATGTATTCTGTAACTGTGCCAATGGGTTGATAATATCTGCCACATTGTCGAGATAAGAGAACCTGCCGTCAATAAAAACAGGTTCGGTAGGATAAGCATTGACCGTGTTGTAAAGCACTGACCCGATTCCACCTTGAGCGATTCCATTGCTGTATTCATGCGTATATAACAACACATTCGTAAGCTTTACCTTTGGAGCCAATTCGGTGATGAAATTCAACCTCGCATTGTATCTTTGAAAATTCGCTTTTGGCCCGCCTACAATACCTTGTTGAGAAAAATAAGATCCGCCAATTGAGTAAGAAGATTTTGCTGACCCACCTGTTACAGTTAGGTTGTAATCTTGGATAGGAGCAGTTTCAAAAATTTCGTTCTGCCAGTTTGTACCTTCACCAAGGTTGGTATTATTGAAAGGAGGTACTTGACCACCCGCCGCAAAGGCTTCATTTTTAAGGATTGCATATTCTCTTGCATTCAATAGATCAAGTTTCCTTGCTGTCTGCTGAACTCCATAGAAGGCAGAAAAATCCAAAGAAGCTTTGGTATTAACTGAACCTTTTTTAGTTTCAATCAAAACAACACCATTTGCAGCCCTAACGCCATAAATACCTGCCGTTCCATCTTTCAAAACGTTGATGGATTCGATATCATCAGGATTCAAGGCATTGAGTCCCGCTGCATCATAGATAACCCCATCTACCAAGATAAGCGGGTTATTGTTACCGAAAGTACCTATACCCCTGATTCGGATATTGGACGTTCCACCCGGAGCCCCGGAATTGGTGGAAATACTGACACCGGCCAATTGTCCCTGAAGTGCCTGGTCTACTCTAGGCATATTCATTTTGGCAATGTCTTCCCCTTTGACTTGGGATACTGCGCCTGTTAGTTCCTTTTTTGTCGCCGTACCATAGCCCACTACAATGACCTCATTGAGCGAACTGATTTCAAAGGGCATGGTCACTTCTACCTGAAGGCTAGAACTCACCTTGACCAATTGTGTTTTGAAACCTATGAAGCTCAACTTGAGTTCATCACCTTCTTTACCCTCTAAGGTAAAATTACCATCCATGTCGGAAATGGTCCCGAGGAGGGTGCCTACTTTCAAAATGTTGACTCCGGGAAGTGTTTCTCCCTTTTCGTCAACGACTTTGCCTTTGATCATCCCCGTTTGTGCAATTGCACAAAAATGAATAAGCATGGCAAAACTCAACCATAAAACTTTTTTCATAAACATACTTTGGATTTAAATGTCAACTAGCTCAAATCACGTCATAATAAAAAGATAACCAAAAAAAAGTACTACATCAATACTACATCAACATTACTTCACCTACTTCACAAAAACTCAACTTTAAATTAAAAAATATTGATTTTAAGCAAATGGACGTAGATATTCAAATTTAATAATAACTCACCAAATCAAAAAAAAACATACATCATTCAGAAAATTCATATCTTGGTTTTAACAATGCCCAAAATATGAAATACGTTTGTTTAATATCAATCCTTTGCTTGATTGCTTTGGATCTTTCAGGTCAGATACCCGGCCTTCCTATTTCAAAATTTTATTCCAGTAAAGAATATCATGGAGGCATCCAGAACTTTGCAATTTCACAAAGCGAATCTGGTTTAATCTATGTCGCCAACAACTTTGGTCTGTTGGAATATGACGGCACGACCTGGAGAAGGTATTCGCTTCCCAACAGTACTAAAATCAGGGATGTCTCCATCGATGAAAATGGGATTATTTATGTGGCGGGTCAAGGTGAATTTGGCTATTTTAAGCCCGATGAACAAGGTTTTTTGCAATATCACTCCCTATTGAATCTGCTTCCGGAAACTTACAAAAACCTAGAAGAAATCTGGAAAATCTTTCTGCTTCACAATAAAATCATTTTCTGTACTTTTCAGGAAGTTTTTACTTTTTCAGATAGACATGAATTGATTTCAATTACCGAAAACAAACCGGAATTCGAGAGCTTTCACCTTTCCAATAACAGAGTATTTGGCAATCAACTGGAAAATGGCCTTTATATTTTTGAAAATGAAAAATTCATTTCAGAAGATTTTGGAGATTTTTTTAAAGGAAAACTTGTCACAGGGATTATTTCCCAAGGAAATAACCAGAAACTGGTATTTACCCGGGATAATGGCATTTACACTTCAAGCTCCGCAGGTGTAGCGCCTTGGAAAAATGAAATACCCATTCCAGCAAAAATAAACGAGGCAATCAGGCTTAAAAACGGAAACATTGCCATAGGAACACAGAGCAACGGACTTTTTGTTGTCGATGATTTAGGTGATATTGTTTTGCAGATGGAAAAGGAAAACGGACTTCAGAACAACTCCATCATTTCCCTTTTTGAAGACATATCAGGAAACCTTTGGATCGGCCATAACAACGGGATCACATTGCTAGAACTCAGCTTACCATTTAGGCTGATCGATCAATATGCAGGACTTCCCGGGACGGGTTACAATGCTGCTTTCCATATGGGTGCGATTTATTATGGGACAAACAATGGTCTTTCAGTTCAAAAATTTGATGAGGGGAAAAGTTTGCCAATCGAAGCCGTCCCAGGGTCCTCCGGGCAGGTCTACAGAATAAACCAAATCCAGAACAACCTGCTGATGGCGCATAATGACGGGGCATTTACCATCAAAGATTTTAATGCAATTCCAGCAGGGGGAATGGGCGGGATCTGGAATTTCCAATCCTTAAAGGACCATCCCGATCTGGTTATTGTAGGAAGCTACAGCGGCTTGCAGCTTTACAAATTTGAAGGTGATCAGTTGAAGTTTTTGAGAAAACTCAAAGGCTTTGATGAATCATCGAGGATATTTGAACAGGATTTGGATGGTACAATCTGGATGACCCATGGATATAAAGGAGTCTACAGACTCCGTCTAAACCCAGAACTTGATTCATTGGATGTAAAATATTACGGAACGGAATCCGGACTACCCACGAGCTTGCTGATTTCAGTCTGGAAAATCAACAACCGATTGATTTTTTCCACAGAATATGGAATATACAACTACAATGCCGAGAATGACAAGTTTGAAGCAGATTCGTTTTTTTCCAAATATTTTGATTTTGATTTTTTGGTAACAAGCATGGTAGAAGATCCATTGGGAAATATCTTCTATATCGGGGACAAAGAAGTTGGGGTTTTGGAAAAACAGATCAATGGAACTTATGTCAAAAACCATCAAATTTTCAACAAAATCATCCCCTTCCTCAATGATGACTTACAAAACATCTCATTGATCAGGTCCAACGAAGTCCTTTTTGCAGCCAATGACGGTTTTATTTGGTACAAATTGGAAAATAAAACGCCTTCGACTCCTTCATTTCCAACCATTATCAGAGCGGTTTATCTCACAGGTCAATCAGATTCACTGGTTTTTAATGGAAACTATAGGCCTTTGCCCATAACGCCCGAAAGAGAGGAAAATCAAAAAGTCCCATCTTTTGAATATGATTTGGCAAATATCAGGTTTGAATTTACAAACCCGATCCCTAACAATGAGAATTCTACGCAATTCCAGTTTTGGTTGGAGGGATTTGAGGAAGGATTTGGAGAATGGACCTTCAAAAGGGACAAAGCCTACACCAATCTCCGCGAAGGAAAATACACCTTTCACATCAGGAGCAAAAATATTTACGGTCAGACCAGTGATGCCAATACATTTTCATTTGAAGTGTATCCTCCATGGTACAGATCAGCTTTGGCCTATTTTGTTTATTTCTTATTGGTGCTAGCCGCTGCATATTTCATCTATACAATGATCGAAAAGAGATACCATAAGAAAACCATCCGGATCACAGATTCCCAAAGGAAAGCCCTCATCCAAAAGGAAACTGCCCTTAAAAATTCACAAGAAGAAATAGAGAAGTTAAGGAATGAAAAACTTGAGTCTGAAATTCAGGCCAAAGACAAAGAACTAGCTTCAGCAACGATGCATCTGATCAATAAAAATGGATTTATAGACCAGACCAAAACCCACCTGAACTCCATCATCAAGAAAAGTAAAAACCAGGAAGTAAAAAGCGAAATAGAAAAAGTCATCCTCAGCATTGATAAAAATATAGCCGGAGACAAAGATTGGGAACAGTTTGAAATCCACTTTGACCAGGTTCATGGAGACTTTATGAACCGCTTCAAAAAACAATACCCCGATCTCAGCCCTCAGGAAATCAAACTAAGTGCTTACCTGCGGATGAACCTTTCCTCAAAAGAAATAGCGTACCTGATGAACATTTCCACACGGGGGATTGAAATCGCAAGATACCGGCTCCGCAAAAAAATGCACCTTGAAAGGACAGCAAACCTTCAGGAGTTTATTTTAAAATTTTGAAAAAAGATGTAAGATTTAAGACAGGAGACTTGAGACAAAAAATCCCTGCTCTGTAAACCAGAGCAGGGATTTATAATTGAAAATGCTTTTATCGAAATAATCAGTTTGAATTTTAGGCCTTTTTTTCACTTTGAAAGTGCTGACTTGATTATTTCCAGAAGTCGACTGTCGTCCGTGGTCAGTTGACAATAACAACCAATAACCCAATAACCTATTCCCAAACTTTCACCCAAAAGCATGGATATCCAAATTTTTTGGACTCGGGCTTTTGCCTGTAATGGATTCATAAGCTTTGTAAAGCAGGACAAGTTGTAAGATTTCGAAGATGGTGAATACAAACAAACCCGGAATAGCCAAAATGATGCTCAGGAAAGCGATTCCTGAAATGATGCTCAATATTCCTGTGACCAAGGCAAAAGACCCAAAATCAGTTTGGTACCTGATTAGTCCCAAGCCAAAAACGATGTAAAGTGCTCCGAAAAGAATGGCCTTGGAAAATTGTACCGACTGCCAAACAGAAGCGTTGTTAAATCCATAAATGTCTGCTGCCACACCAAAGCATGTTGCAATGATCAATAAGATACTTGCAGCTTTGACAATCACGTTTGGTTTGATCAGACTCAACCTGTAAAATCCAAAAGTGAAAACCCCAAAAGTGAGCATGATACCGATCTTGACGGCGATATACCAAGGTGCTGCTTCCGGACTGATATCCTCCCCAGTTTGCCAATAATCAAATATACCTTCCACAAAAGCCAACAGGAAATAAACGATTCCTACAAAAAAGGCTGTTTTTAGAAATGCAGCTTTTCCGATTATTTCGGGACTGATGACTGAATTTTGATCATTGGTTTGTTGGATTTCTTTGAAATCGTAACCCAATACTTCCAGAATACTTTTGATGGTATAACTCCTCGGAGTCACCTCCCCGGCTTCGATACGCTGTATGGTGCGCACGTTGATATTGCATAGCTCCACAAGTTCTTCCTGTGTCAATCCTTTGGCCTTTCTCAGTTCGAGAATCTTTTGGCCCAATTCCGGTTGTTTCATGATAATATGGTTTTGTTTTACCATCGCAATTTGGGTTGAATTTCAGAAAACCAATCCGAATTTGGGGAGGATTAAACCCGACATTTACACGGCATTTGAGAATTAGAGGTGAGATATGAGATATGAGACTTGAGATACTCTGAAATTTAGAATCATATTAAGTTCAAGACTTTGATCAAAGTAATCTGAATTTCAGAAATTTCATCTTCATTTAAAATTCCGATTTTCTTAATCAGTCTTTGTTCTGATAAACTTTTGATTTGAAAACAATCGGCAAAAGACTCTTTTTCCAATCCGTTGCTTTGACTGGGTTTCAATTCTACCATCCACTCCTGTTTGGTTTTTAATGCATCGGTAAGTGGAACAACAATTTTAAGGGGGAGTTTGCCTACCGAATCGTGATTCACAATGATCGCAGGACGGGTTTTTCTAATTTCTTGTCCAACCTGAGGCTCAAAATTAACAAGCCAAACTTCACCATATTTCATAAATCGAGGATTTCTAGGTCAATATTACCAAATTCAATTTCCTCCTTGGAATAGAAATCATTAATTCGCTCCTCTCCTGCCTGTTCCCCCATTTTTGCATAAATTTCCTCTTTGTTCCTTTTGACCTCTGCCAATTTTACCTGAAACATGGAAGTATTGGCAGGTCGGATCACAATTCCATCTCCATTGTCTTCGATGACCACATCAGTAAGGTTATATTTTTCTATCAGTGTTTTAGGCAAAATCACCCCACTGCTGTTTCCGATCTTTCTGACTTTTGTTTCCATGTACGATTATACGAAAATGTAATAACTTGTTATAACAATAATTAAAAAATTCTAAATTCATAGCATTGCAAATCTTTTCAATTGTCATTTATTATCAAATGAGAATGATATACTTAATTTGGTAATTTTACCTTTTTAATACGGTATATTTTCCCTATATTTGAGTTCTAAATTTCTTCCTTTATGGGCGTTACTTCATTTCCGAAATTCAGCAAATCGCATGTTCCTGCCATTGGCAACGACATCGACATCTTGTTTTTTATCAAAAATGAGGAAGTGGATCTACAATACCTCAACTACCTAAAGGAGATTACTTCATTCAGCGATGAGGTGATAGCCCATTGGCTGGATGTCAGTGTCAAGACGCTGAGGAACTATCGCAAATCTGAATCTGACCTAAAAGAAAGCTTAAAAGAACATTTGGTTTTGCTTTTGTCCCTGTACCAACACGGAATAGATGTATTTGGAAATGCTGAAAACTTCGACAAATGGCTTGATACCAAGAATTACTTTTTTGACAACCTTGCTCCAAAGGATTTTCTAAGCACTTCGTCAGGAATCAGGTTTACAGATGACAGGTTGACGGCCATGGAATATGGCGATAACGTGTAGATATGTTGGCTTATCGGATCAGCAAGGCAAAATATGCCGAAAAACTTGAAGCTTCAGGTGCAACAAACAGATGGAATAAATCCGGGCAATTTGTAATCTATGCTTCGGAAAGTAGGGCTTTGGCAAGTTTGGAATTGGTTGTTCACCGGTCAGCAGTCATCCAATCCGAAACCTATAAAGTAATGGTCATCGAAATACCAGTTGGAAATCCAGAAATGGTCCGGGAAATACAGCTTTCCGACCTTCCACCGAATTGGAATACCCTACAATCCTACCCCCGCCTTCAGGAAATCGGAAGCGCTTGGTTTGAAAAAAGAGAAAGTCTGATACTCAAAGTCCCTTCAGCTCTGATCCCTCAAGAGCATAATTTTGTCATCAACACGAAGCATGATTCATTTTCTTCGCATGTCAAACTTATTGGCTTGGAAGATTTTTATTGGGATGGGAGGTTGTTTTGACTCTCAATAGTCAAGTAATACCAAAACATTTGATTCTAGATCCTCAGGCAGTTCTATCCTGTTTTCTACAGGTATTTTCGAATCATTCAATTCATAAAACTTATTAATTTGGTCAGCAGAATGGTAGTACCACGCATGCTTGTCTGAATTTCCGCTAAAGAAAATTGTAGAAGGCAATGGCTTTAGGTTGTTCTTGATGGTCTTATAAAGAGTAGCCTTTTGATTTTCCAAATCCACCAAGAGGTAATGGGGCTTGTTCTCATAACTCAGCCCAAACAAAATCAATCCCTCTCCCATTTTTACTCCATCAGAAAGCTGTTTGTATCCTTCAAAGTCATTGTAAAACCTTAACCTTTCCACGGGATGTAAATCCTTCGATTGATTGAGGTCAATAAATTGAGTACCAAAATCTATTTTGAATGATTCATGTTTTTTTCCTGAAAAAAGATAGATAGAATCAAGGCCGGGATTGTAATGGACAAATTGTTCTTCATTTATTTTGACAAAAAAACTACCCGAAAAAGGTGATTCGGCTAACTTATGGTTAAATGAAATCAAACCCTTTGGCTCTTTTCCACTATGAGATAAAAAAGACAATTGGAATGGAAAATCAGGGTTCTCGATCATATGGTACAGAAAAATCCCATTCTGATTAATCAAAAAAGCAGATGCCGGATTAGAAATAGAAATTTCATCCAACAGGTTAAGTTCAAAATCGAAAAGATAGATCTTCCTCTTGTTCCCGTCCAAAACATAGATTTTCTCTTCAAACACAGCAAAATCATCGAAGTATCCCATTGCCAAAGGATCATCTCCGAAATCATCCTTACTTGCCATAAATCCACCTTGACGGTCAAAAACTTTTATGGATTTGAGCAAATCAAAATCAGTAAAGACTATCAACGAATTGGTAACAACCAATTTATCAATCTGTCCTATGAGTTGGTTTGGGTCAAAAAGTACAGTCTCAATATTTGAAAAATAGGTCCCGAGTTGCAGGGCCTCTTCAGATTTTGATAGTGTGATTAATCCTGGTTTTATTTGCTCGGGACTTTTACAGGAGATCAAGAGGAAAAATAAAAACCAAATTCTAGACAAATTCGAAAAGTTTCCCATTTCAATGATTTGAATAAACTAACAGCAATTTACGAATTGTTGATAGATTCCTTATTTCGATAAAACTACTTTTCCTCCAATCCAAAAATCTCAAAAACCATTTTGTCTTCTTGGTTTTCAGGATTATTAGGGTGGGAAGTTGATATGTACAAACCTTTTTCCCCTACAAAAACATTGTTTGGCATGTACTTCCTTCCTTCAAAATATTGGTCATCGATGATTTTCAACTCCTTATCTAGGGTCATTATCACAAATTCTCTCGGCTCTGTACGGAGGCTTCTTATTTCTTCATCGCTCTCAAAAGTATAAGTAGGAAATGCAAACCTGTAATAAACCTCCCTGAATGGGTCGTAAATCAAACTTTCATATCTGGATGAACCCTGCATATATTTTTGTGTGTCAAAACGCTCACCCTGCATGGGGAAAAGTGGGAGACTTTCATCCAAATGGGTACTCGCCACTGAAACTGCCTGGAGATCTTCCTCAAATGAGAATGAGAAAAACAACCTGTGATCTCCAAATAGTGAATAGACAACCTTTTCCCCATCAGTAGCCATACTTGGTTCAAAATGCTTCAATCCACCGGATAAATAGTCAAAAGGATAGGTATGTTTCAAAAATCGAACTGAACCGGTTTTCATATTGACGGCATAGGCCAAATGATATGTACTTAACTGCTCAGCTGTTACTTCCCTATAATTCCCTTGAAAATGGGTTTTTACAAATATTTCATCTCCTTTTACAATCGGAGGAGATAGAAAGTAAGAATTATGCACAAAGGCAGGGGAATACAAATCGGGCTGTTGGTATCTAATCCTGTTTTTGACAAGGCCCGAGGTGTCCGTCAACACCAACACCGCATCAAGCTGTGAAAAAAGAAATATACTGTCCAAGGAATGTACATGAAAACCGAATAGCTGTCCAACCCCCTGATCTCCTTCTTTATCAAAAATCAAACTCTTTATCATTGAGCCTGCTTCAATGTCATACACCTGAATTTCATTTTTTCCCCAATTGGCATTGAAAAGAAAACCTTGTGAATACTGCAAACCCATACTCACATTTGGGGTATTTTCGTCCAATGGTAAGGAAAGAAATTCTCCTGTGGATTTTAATGTGAAATGTTTTTCTTGGCTTTTTTCCTCGACACTATTGCAAGAATTGATTGACAAAAAAAGTAAAAGGAAAATTGGGGAAAACAGATAAATATGCTTTTTCATTGAATCAATGAGTTAACTCGAAATGTGAAATAAAACTTAAAACCAACATTCAAATCAACTAAAAAAAAAGTAAAACCAAAACTTTTTTTTACAATATCCCCAAAACATGTTTCAATGCCGGATTGCGGTTTTCGGTTTTCCAAACGGCAAAAAGTTCTGTATGCTGCGGAATCCCTTTGATTTCGAAAAACTTCACTTTCAGATCATAACCTTCCTTTAGCGAAGTCGGTACAATAGCCACTCCAAGCCCGGCCTCTACCAACTTGAAAATGGTCAGGGCATGCACAGATTTGTGCGAAATCTTGGGCGTAAATCCTCTGTCCTCACAGATACTCATGATTTTATCAAAATAAATACTGCTGTAGTCACTCGAAAACAAAATGAACGGCTCCTCCTGAAGTTGGCCGACATGCTCAAAAGTATCCGCATCTATCGGGTGGCTAAGCGGCAAGACCAATGAAAAAGTGTCGCGATGTACTGCCTTCATGCTGAGTCCATCCGGTACCCGCGCCAACCTGACAAAACCCAGATCGAGCTTGTCTTTTTCCAGCATTTCCACCTGAAGGTGGTTGCTCAACTCTTCCAGATTGGTCTGAATTCCGGGGAATTCTCTACTCAGGCGAACCAACAAATCAGGAATGACCTGATGTGCTGCCGAACCCAAAAACCCGATCCGCAACTCCCCTATATTGCCTGAAGCGATGTTCTTGACTTGTTGGGTGGTCAGCTCCAAATGGTTGAAAATGAAATCGACTTCACCTTTGAGAAATTCTCCGGCGGCAGTCAGCGTCACAGATCTTTTGGTACGGTAAAAAAGCTCCACCTCCAAAATCTCCTCCATCTGCCTGATCTGCCTACTGAGTCCCGGTTGGGAGATAAAAAGCCGTTCAGCTGCCTTTCTGAAGTTCAGTTCTTCGGCCACGGCTCGAAAATATTCCAGGTGTCTAAGCGCTATCTGATAACCCATGGTTATTAATTATTAATAAAATTGGTATTAATAAGTATTGAATATAATGGGTAATTTTGGATTATCCCACAAAGACACGGAGGCACAAAGGAAAAAATAAAAGCATCTCGCAAAGACGCAGAGACGCAAAGGAAAAGAGAAAGTAATCGAATTCCATAATATCTGTTGAAGGAAGAAAAGCTTCCCTTTGTCATTTCGAACGTAGAGAGAAATCTTTTGAAGGAATAAAAAACAGACCTCTCCTCCGTCGAGGTGACAAGGTTAAGTGAATAGCAATCTTCACGAAATCCCCCTCACTCTCGCGCCTCTGCGTCTTTGCGTGAGCAAAAAAACTAGAATCAATCCAACATGAAAAATACATTCCATTTCGGCCAAGATCACCTTACAGCATCACTTGCACTCGCCATTTGCAGGGGAAATGTCAAAGGCATCATTTCTCCTGAAAGCCGGAAAAAAATCAAAGCAAGCAGTCAGGCTGTCGAAAAAATAGTCAGCAAAGGTAAACCTGTATATGGCATCAACACCGGCTTCGGGCCTCTGTGCACCACGATGATCTCTCCGGAGCAAACCAAAAAACTCCAGGAAAACCTTCTGAAAAGCCATGCTGTCGGCCTCGGCGAACCCATCCCCATCGAAATCTCCAAACTAATGTTGGTGCTGAAAACCCATGCTTTGGCACAGGGTTTTTCGGGAATTCAGGAAAGTACTTTGGACAGGATCCTTTTTTTCATTGAAAACAATATTGTCCCTGTCGTGCCCAAACAAGGTTCTGTGGGTGCTTCCGGGGATTTGGCACCACTTTCACATTTATTTTTGCCTTTGATCGGATTGGGAAAAGTCCATTTCAAAGGTGAAATAATTTCAACAGCCAAACTTTTTCAACAACTTGACTTGGAGCCCATTCACCTTGGGCCTAAAGAAGGTTTGGCCCTGATCAACGGCACGCAATTCATTGCAGCTTTTGGAGTGATGGTGGTGGACAGATTTTACAATATCCTTGCCCATGCCGACATCACCGGGGCAATGATGTTGGAGGGATTGTTGGGTTCGACAAAGCCATTCAGTGCAGACCTTCACCAACTCCGCCCTTACGCAGGAAACCAACATGTCGCCCAATCGATTTTGAATTTGCTTCATGAGTCGGAAATTGTCCATTCCCATGCTACCTGTGCTCGTGTTCAGGATCCATATTCCTTGCGCTGTATGCCGCAGGTTCACGGTGCATCCCGCAATGCATGGCTTCACCTGAAGCAAATGATCGAAACTGAGATCAATTCCGTCACGGACAATCCCGTCGTCTTTGACGAAAACCATACCATCAGTGGAGGGAATTTCCACGGTCAACCGATTGCCATGCCATTAGATTATACCTGTTTGGCTGCTTCTGAAATCGGCAATATCTCCGACCGCAGGATTTACCTTTCTTTGGAAGGCGATACTCCGGGTGTTCCAAAATTGTTGTTGAAAGAAACAGGGTTGAATTCCGGCTTTATGATTCCCCAATACAGCACGGCGGCATTGGCGAGTGAAAACAAAGGGCTGTGTTTTCCCTCCTCGGCTGACAGTATTCCAACTTCCTTGGGTCAGGAAGACCACGTGAGTATGGGCAGTATCGGTGCCAGAAAGGCATTGCAGGTGATTGAAAATGTGGAAAAAATCCTTGGGGTCGAACTCTTCTGCGCGGCACAGGCTGTGGATTTTCATGCCCCTTTGAAGTCCGGCAAAATCATGACCGCCCTCTATGAACACGTCCGAACCAAAATCCACCATGTCACCGAAGATCAGATCATGTATGAAGACATGGAGATAGCCATTGACATCATCCGAAGTGGAGAATTGCTAACTTTAGCAAAGGAAGTGGCGGTAAGAGAAGGATTGGAATTGGAGACAAAGTGGTCCGAGGAGTTTGATAGGTACTAGTTCAAGTCCCACATAGTTCAAGTCTTCGGACTTGGACTTCCCATCGACCAAATAGTTCAAGTCTTCGGACTTGGACTTCCACTTTGTTCAAGTCTTCGGACTTGGACTCAAATCTGGTTCAAGTCTTCAGACTTGGATCTCGGACTCACCACTTCGCAGTCCAAGACTGCATTTTAAGGGTCCAAGTTAGAGATTGTAGCATTTCAAGCATTAGAGGAGTGAAAAGCCTGTCCTTGTCATTTCGAAGGAGGAACGACAGAGAAATCTTTTAAAAGGAAGAAAGAAATTTGGAGAAAGACCTCTCCTTCGTCGAGGTGACAAGTTAAGGCCAAATCAAAAACGAACACCATTTTACAGCATATCACCGAAACTCATTATTAAGTCAAATCATTAGACTTGAACCATCACAGACTTGAACCATCAACGTTAATTAACCAGTTAACCAAATAAACAATTAACCAAAAAATGCCCATCTACACCCTCATCGGACCGATACGACAACTCCTGACCATGCGTGGATTGGAGGCAAAAGGCCCTTTGCAAGACAGCCAACTTGAAATCATTACCGAAGCTGGGATATTTTTGAAGGATGAAAAGATCCATGAAATCGGGAGTTATTGGGACATCTATCCCGAAGCGCAGTCCATCGGTGCCAAAATGGAAACCTTGCAAGGCGACTTTGTGGCGCTTCCCGGGTTTGTGGATTGCCATACCCATATCTGCTTTGCCGGAAGCCGGGCCAAAGATTTCGCGATGCGCAATACCGGAAAATCCTACCTTGAGATCGCCAACTCAGGGGGTGGAATCTGGGATACAGTAACCCAAACGAGGAAAGCAGCCTTGGAACAATTGGTAAAACTTACTGTCAAAAGAGCCAACCGTCATCTCACTGATGGTGTCACCACCATTGAGGTCAAAAGTGGCTATGGCCTTTCTGTGCCTGAAGAAATCAAAATGCTCCAAGCCATCAAACAGGCAAATTCAGAAACTGCAGCAGACTTAGTACCCACTTGCCTTGCTGCCCATATCTGCCCAAAGGATTTTGAGGGTTCAGCAAAAGAATACCTGGAAATAATCAGCAATGAATTGTTCCCAATCTTGAAATCTGAAAATCTAAGCAACCGGATCGATGCTTTTATCGAGGATTCCGCGTTCAGTTCGGAGGATATTTGGGAATACCTCCAAAAAGCCAAAGACTTTGGATTCGATATCACGGTACATGCAGACCAATTTCATGTTGGCGGTTCGGCAGTGGCGGTGGCATTTGGCACCATTTCAGCAGATCATCTTGAAGCAAGTACCGAAAAGGAAATTGCTTTGCTCGCCAATTCGGATACCGTTGCGGTGGCATTACCGGGCGCATCGATCGGTTTGGGAATGGCTTTTACACCTGCCCGAAAACTCCTGGACTCCGGCGCTTCCTTAGCAATCGCTTCAGATTGGAATCCGGGTTCGGCACCGATGGGAGATTTGCTGATGCAGGCATCCATATTGGGAACATTCGAAAAACTCAGCAATGCAGAAGTCTTGGCCGGAATCACCTGCCGGGCCGCAGCAGCACTCGGTTTATCGGATAGAGGAAGTGTTGCTGTGGGTAAATTGGCGGATATCCTGCTTTTCCAAACCTCAGATTACCGGGAAATCACGTACCATCAGGGGAAATTGAAACCGAAGATGGTATTTAAAAGGGGAATAAAAATTTAGATATTAATTGATATTGGATATTAATGGATATTCACCGCAAAGGTGAAGCATACAATCCCAAAATTGCATTAAAGACTATCTAAAGACCTTTCCGAGTCACTTGCCCGCCTGCCGCAGGCAGGGACGGAAGGAGAAGTCTTTGATCCCAATTCTTGAAAAAGATTTCTCTCTACGTTCGAAATGACAAGGATAAGCCAAACTGAATAGTAATCACCAGCTAAGTGAAGCGCAAAATAACCAATAACGAATAACCAATTACCTAACATGACCTTCCAAGACCAAATCCTACAAGGCATCCCCTCCACCCTTCCGGCAAGAAAATCACCTGATCCTAGTTTTAGCCATGCGCCAAAAAGAAAGGATATTTTAAGCCCGGATGAGAAGAAATTGGCTTTGAGAAACGCGCTAAGGTACTTCCCAAAGGCTTGGCATGAGGAATTGGCAAAGGAATTTTTTGAAGAATTACAGCAATACGGGAGGATTTACATGTATCGCTTTATGCCGGATTATGAGATGCTGGCAAGGCCAATTTCAGAGTATCCGGCAAAATGTCAGCAAGCAGCTGCCATCATGCTGATGATCCAAAACAACCTCGATCCTGCCGTGGCACAGCATCCACAAGAACTCATTACTTACGGAGGCAACGGTGCGGTCTTTCAAAATTGGGCGCAATACCTCCTTACCATGAAGTACCTCGCCGAGATGACCGAGGAACAAACCCTTCACATGTATTCCGGCCATCCGATGGGACTTTTTCCTTCCTCCAAAGATGCTCCGCGAGTAGTCGTCACCAACGGGATGATGATCCCAAACTACTCCAAACCGGATGATTGGGAAAAATACAATGCCCTTGGAGTGACACAATACGGACAGATGACTGCAGGTTCTTATATGTATATCGGCCCGCAAGGTATTGTCCACGGTACCACCATTACGGTGATGAATGCCTTCCGCAAAAAACTTGGCCCTGCCATTAATCCAAAAGGCAAGGTCTTCCTGACAGCAGGTTTGGGAGGCATGTCAGGTGCCCAACCAAAAGCTGGAAATATTGCAGGATGCATCACGGTCTGTGCCGAAGTAAATCCTAAGGCTGCATATAAACGCCATGAACAAGGTTGGGTGGATGAATTGATAACTGACTTGGATAATCTGGTGCTCCGGGTGCGTCAGGCGCAGCAAAATGAGGAAGTGGTTTCCATTGCTTTCCTTGGCAATGTCGTGGATGTCTGGGAGAAATTTGACCTGGAAAATATCACCATCGAACTCGGTTCTGACCAGACTTCCCTCCACAATCCTTGGGCAGGTGGATACTATCCGGTGGGTTTGGGTTTTGAGGAAGCCAATGAAATGATGGCCAAAGAACCTGAACTTTTCAAAAACAAAGTACAGGAATCCCTCCGCCGACATGCTGCTGCAGTCAACAGGCATGCTGCAAAAGGCACCTACTTTTTTGATTATGGCAATGCTTTTTTATTGGAAGCCTCCCGTGCCGGAGCCGATGTCATGGCTGCCAACGGGATTGATTTTAAATACCCTTCCTATGTACAGGATATTTTGGGGCCTATGTGCTTTGACTATGGATTTGGACCTTTCCGTTGGGTCTGCACTTCCGGCAATCCCGAAGACCTAGCCAAGACCGACCAAATAGCTGCTGAAGTACTCAAACAAATCAAAAACTCAGCACCTCCGGAAATACAGCAACAGCTTCAGGACAATATTACCTGGATCGAAGAAGCCGGAAAAAATAAATTGGTGGTGGGCTCGCAGGCGAGAATCCTCTATGCAGATGCAGAGGGCAGGATCGAAATCGCCAAAGCCTTTAATGCCGCTATCCAATCAGGCGAAATCTCCGCCCCGATTGTTCTTGGAAGAGACCACCATGATGTCAGTGGCACAGATTCCCCTTTTCGGGAGACGAGCAATATCTATGACGGCAGCAAATTCACCGCAGACATGGCCATCCACAATGTGATCGGTGACAGTTTCCGTGGCGCCACTTGGGTATCCATCCACAACGGTGGCGGTGTAGGTTGGGGGGAAGTCATCAATGGCGGTTTCGGCTTGCTACTCGACGGAAGTGAAGAAGCCAACCGAAGGCTCCAATCCATGCTTTTCTATGATGTCAACAACGGCATCTCCCGCCGTGCCTGGGCTAGAAATGAAGAAGCATTATTTGCCATAAAAAGAGAAATGGAAAGAACCCCGGGATTGAAGGTGACCCTGCCGGAGATGGTGGATGAAGAGATTTTGAACGATTTGAGATTTGGAAATAAAAAATAAAGGATCAAGCCAAATTTCAAACCCCAAACCAATATTCCAATATAAACCTTGATTTTGGAATTGTCTTTTTTCAGTTCGCATGGCATTTCCAAAAAAATCATGCAATTTGAATGTGAATTCTAATCCAATTACAATAATGAAATTGACCGCCATATTCTTATTTTTCATCCCGCTGCTAAGTCCAGCTCAGACCGTTTGCTCTGCAGAAAGCCGTGAAAGACTGGAATCCATTCTACTAGAGCTTTCCGGTAAAGACCTTTCTAAAAAATCTTTAAACGACCTAAACATTGTAATAGGCCTCAGGTTTCTTGAAACCGCCTATGTGGAAAAGACTCTTGAAATACCTGGAGATGAAAAACTCGTAATCAACCTTACGGGATTGGATTGCACCACTTTTCTGGAGTCTGTAGTCACCCTGACCCGACTTGCTGCGCAAAACAGCTTTTCCATAGGCAGCTATGAAAAGGAACTTGAGTTTTTGCGCTACAGAGAAGGAACCAACAAAGGGTATCCTTCCAGGTTCCATTACTTTTCAGACTGGATTTATGAAAATGAGCAAAAGGGGATTTTGAAGGACATAACCAAAGAGATCGGAGGGAGGGTCTATGAAAACAACCCTTCTTTCATGTCCTCCAACCCAAAATTCTATCCACAATTGGCAAATCCGGATTTTGTGCGCCAACTCCAAATCACCGAGGAACTTATTTCCCGCAGGCAATACCATTTCATCCCCAAAGATGAAATCCACTTACACGAAACAAAAATCCATTCCGGCGACTTGATTGCCATCACCACTTCTATGACCAATCTGGATATAGTGCATGTGGGATTTGCGATCGAAAGGCAGGGAAGAATCCATTTGCTGCATGCAAGCTCAGGTTCTATGAAGGTGGAAGTTTCAGAAAAACCCCTGTCAGATTACCTCGAAGGCAACCAATCCCAATCCGGAATCATGGTCTGCCGCTTGCAAAACCCTACTAAGTAATTTTATTTTTGGTTTTCCTAAAAAGTCTCTTTGGCCCTGCGTGCAATCTAAAGGATACTCGTTTACATATTCTTTACAAAATTATTTCAGATAATGTGGGGATTTTTTAAAATGACAAGCAATAAAAGCCTAAGTACCTTCATTTAATGGTACAAATCTTTTAATTTTAATTGCGATACCATTCTTAAACCATAATATTATAAATATTTATAGTTTTGGTGTAAGAAATATTTTTTAGGTTTTTCTCAACTTTGTTTAAAATTACTAATTATTTTAAACTAATGATTATGGAAAACGTTACTGAATTGAATTTTTACAACAAGGTTCCCAGAAAAGGGATCTCATGGAGGGCCATTTTGGCAGGTACAATCGCTGCTTTATCCTTAATGCTGATCCTAAATTTAATAGGACTGGCCATTGGTTTATGGAGTATCGAGCCAACTGAGGAAAGCGATCCTTTAAGCGGATTAGGCACAGGATCTATCATCTGGTGGGTAGTAAGCAATTTGATCGTGCTGTTTGTCGGCGGTTTGGTAGCGGCCCGAGTCGGGGTTTCGTTCACTAATACCAGCGGGGTTATTCAGGGAATCATGACTTGGGCTTTGTATACACTTGTATCAGCCTGGCTGTTAACTTCAGTCGTAGGGAGTATTATTTCAGGTGTGGGCAATATTTTTGGTGGGATAATTTCCACCACTGGCGATGTGGTAGCAGACCAGCTTGGTCCTGTAATAAAGGATCAGTTTGCAGACCTTGAAGTATCACTCGACGGTGCCAAGGACGAATTTTATTCCTTGCTTGAAGATACCAATAAGGATAAACTCGATCCCCAGTACCTGGAATCACAAGCTAGAAGATCTGTCAATGATGCCCAAGAAGGAGCTTCGGAAATGGCAAGACGACCCGGTAGGAGAGATTCCACCATTGAAGAAGTTTTTGGGAAGACCAAAAATAGGTTCGAACAGTCTTTTGAAGCCATCGATAAGCAGGCTTTGGTGAATATTCTTGTTGAAAGGACCGGAATGACAGAGGCTGAAGCGAAGAATACGGTTGATAACAGTGTGGCGGAATTTGAAAGGGCACGCGAGGAATTTGACGCATTTGTACAGGAAACCAAAGAAAAGGCAAAAGTCAAAGCTGAAGAAATTGCCAATGCTGTGGCCAATGCGGCGATCTACTTAGCTATAGCACTTACCCTTGGAGCAATGGCAGCCGCCTTTGGAGGATTTTTGGGAGTAAAAAATTTAAGAGAGAATTATTTGAAGCATGATCACATGGCCGGCAAAACAGATCCTTCTTATTATGATCGCGGAGATGTTGTTTAATCTATTATTTTCGGCAAAATGGACTGCCGAAGAGGAAATAAATTCATAGATATTCTCGTGTATCAAGATTTATACAAACCAAAAAAGCCTGCCTTTCCATTTGGAAAAGCAGGCTTCTTTTTGGCTGAACAAAAATTCCTCCAATTCAAACTATGGTAAAAAAAGTATGGAGTTTATAATAGAGAATAAACTGGCCTTCTATTCCGGACTCAGCGGATTACAGCTTCCCATTCCTAAATATTCATTTCCTCCACCCTATGAAAACGCAAGCCGCTTAACTTACTACGCTACTTTTTTTAACAGTATTGAAATAAACAGCTCCTTTTATAAGGTTCCACAACCGACAACGGTGGCAAGGTGGGCAGAGTCGGTACCTGAAAATTTTAAATTCACCTTCAAATTATGGAAATCAATAACCCATAGCAAAAGTCTGGATTTCAAATCCGGAGATGTGTCCAATTTCTTCAAATCAATCAATGCTGTCAATGATAAAAAGGGATGTCTGCTGATTCAGTTACCCCATAGCCTTGGTATTCATGCTTTCGGCCAATTGGAAAACCTTTTACAATGTATCAAAGAAATTGACATACCAAGTAGTTGGAAGATTGCTGTGGAGTTTCGCCACAAATCATGGTATGACCAAAATGTATATGATTTGATAGGTTTTTATGGCGCAAGCATTGTCATTCATGACAAAGCAAATTCCGCAACACAAATGCCGGACCTTATATCAGATTTCATGTACATCAGATTTCATGGTCCGGACGGTAATTACCGTGAAAGCTATTCCATGGATTTTTTGAATGAATATGCTACCTATATTCTTGAATGGATTGAAGAAGGTAAAACTGTTTTTGTCTATTTTAACAATACCATGGGTGATGCATTTCACAATGCAAAATATCTGAATTGCCTACTTCATGATAGCTCCACTGACAAGTGATCCTTTGGGTAATCTGATTTAAGTCATTATTACTGAAATAGACTATTTGAGTGCTATGTGAATACATTTTTTGATGAAAACTACCTTTCTATTTCCCTTGAATATTCCGCACTTCATGACTATTTTTGGTTTACCAAAAATAGAAATCTAAGATCTGATCTTGGCTCCCTAAATTTTATACGACAATAATGGGTGATTTTTGTAATCTTTTTCTGTCAAAATAATGGATTTTACCCAATACATTATGTCCCGGGAAAACAAAATATTCAGGCTTTTTGAGGCTATCACCCAGAACACGCCGGACTTAATTCATGTCTTTGATTTAAACTATAAGATCACTTATGCCAATGATGCTTTATTGAATATGTGGGGATTGACCTGGGAACAATCCATCGGGAAAAAACTGTCAGAATTAGGGTATGAAAAGTGGCATGCAGAGATGCACCAACAAGAAATAGACCAAGTGATCGCAACAAAACAGAGCATCAGAGGTCAGGTTTCATTTACACATGCCTCAATGGGCAAACGTTTTTATGATTACATTTTTGTCCCTGTATTGGATTCATATGGCAATGTGGAAGAAATTTCCGGCATAACCCGGGATATCAGCGACCAATTGGAATCCTCCAAAATAATTGAAGAAAATGAAAAGCGATACAGCCAATTAATCCATTCATCCCCTTCTGCCATTGGAATCGTTAATGGCCCGGACTTTATCATTACTGAAGCCAATAAACCGGTATTGGAAATCTGGGGAAAAGGCGATGAGGTGGTAGGAAAACCCTATTTTGAGGTATTGCCAGAATTAGAAGAACAGGGGTACAAAGCAATTTTTGCTGAGATATACCAGACCGGCAACCCCTTTAATGCCATCGAAACTCCGGTGAAAATCGTCAAGGACGGCAAACTAACCTTGAAGTATTACAATTTTGTCCTCTATCCCCAGAAAAACGCAGACAATGAAATAGTTGGTATCGGCATGATAGCGTCTGAAGTAACCTCTCAGACTTTGATGCACCTTAAAGTAAAAGAAAGTGAGGAGCGATACCGGGCCTTGGCGGATAACCTCCCAATGGTTTCCTATATAGTAGAACCTAACTTAGAGGCTTCTGTCAGTTACTGGAATAAGACATGGCTGGATTATACCGGGCTTACTTTCGAAGAAGCCTTGGGCAGGTCATGGGACAGCGTCATCCATCCGGAGGATGTAGACATTGCATTGGACATTTATAGAGCCGCTTTTAAAAATCGAGATTCCTTTGTTATTCCTTCGATCAGGGTTAGACGCCACGATGGGGAATATCGGTGGCATTTTTTTACCGGCAACCCACGCTTTCTTCAGGATGGTACGTTAATGGGCTAAATCGGAATTGGATTTGATATTCACAGTCAAAAACTAACGCAGGATGCCTTGCAGGAAAGTGAAGAACGCTTCAGAATTTTTAGTAATAACATTCAAAACCTCGCCTGGATAGCCGACGGAGATGGGAATATTTTTTGGTATAACCAGCGGTGGCTGGACTACTCAGGGCTAACATTGGAAGAAATGAAGGGTTGGGGATGGCAAAAAGTACACCATCCGGACCATGTGGAAAGGATTTTAGAAATATCAAAAAAACTATGGGTGACAAACGAACCCTTTGAACTTACATTTCCACTCAGGCGGGCTGATGGAGAATACCGTTGGTTTCTCACACGAGGAGTGCCTATCACCGATGAAAACGGAAAAATACACCGGTGGATCGGCACCAACACCGATATCGACGACAAGGTTAAGATCGAAAACGAATTGAAAGAAAGGGAGGAAAGATTTCGCTCTCTGGTCCAAACTTTACCTCAGCTTGTTTGGGTGACTGATGCACATGGGAATGGTGAATTTTCCTCTTTCAGGTGGAAAGAATATACAGGAATCGAGGCCCTAGGCGAAAAAGACTGGATCGCAATCGTCCATCCTGATGATTACGAGAATATCAATCAAGTCTGGAAAAACAGCCTGGCAACAGGCGAAAAGTATATCTGTGATGTCCGCCTGAAAAGCAAAGAAGGGGAATATAGATGGCATAAAGGAAAAGCCAATCCAATATTTGATGAAAATAATACAATCGTCAAGTGGGTGGGTTCATTTACTGACACCCATGCCGAAAAATCCTTTACCAAAGAATTAGAAGAAAAAGTCGCTTTGCGAACTGCAGACCTCAGAGAAAGCGAGGAGAAATTTTTTACCTTATTTAATCTTTCTCCCATATGCAAGACCTTATCAGACGTTAAGTCAGGCAAAATTTTAATGGTCAATGATGAATTCATAAATACTTTTGGTTTTAGCCGGGAAGAAGCAATCGACAAAACTTCCCTTGAAATTGGAATGATAGATGCTGAATCACGAGAAGCAATCATTCAAGAAATAAAAGCAAATGGTAGAATCAAAAACAAAGAAATTGAGTTTATCAAAAAGTCCGGTGAGAAATTTTATGGCCTAACATCCTCCGAAATCATAAAAATTGGAGACAAGCAATATTTTCTAGGTGCAATCAATGACATATCCGACCGAAAGAAAGCGGAGGAAAACCTGGAATTAAAAAACATAGAACTCCAGAAGTTAAACAAAGAACTACAGTCATTTGCCTATATCTCCAGCCACGATCTGCAAGAACCCCTTCGCAAAATCCAGACCTTCGCCTCACGGATCCAAGGGAAAGAAGTCAACAACCTGTCAGAACAAGGAAAGGACTATTTTAACAGGATGCAACATGCCGCCCAACGTATGCAAAACTTGATTCAGGATTTATTGACCTATTCAAGGATGAACAAAAATGAACCCAGATTGGAACCTACCGACCTTGGAGAGATTGTTGCCCTCATCATAGAGGACTACAAAGAGGATATATTGGAAAAACATGCCATCATTGAAGCAAATGATCTTTGTGTAGCCAATATCATCCCTTTTCAGTTTGAGCAACTCATGCACAATTTAATGGGAAATGCATTGAAGTTTTCGAATCCAACAATGCCTCCTTATATTAAAATCAAAGCCCGAAATGAGTACGGAAAGGAATTAAAAAATGAAAAACTTTTACCCCAAAAAAAGTACTGTCACATTTCCTTCTCTGACAATGGGATTGGCTTTGACCAACAATACAGCGAAAAAATATTTGAGGTGTTTCAGCGTCTTCACGGAAAAAATGAATACTCCGGAACAGGCATTGGACTTTCCATTGTGAAAAAAATAGTGGAAAACCATGAAGGAATCATCACAGCCACCGGCGAAGTCAACAAAGGAGCAACTTTTGACATTTATATTCCTGCGAATTGAAATTGGATTAATTATTGGTGAGACAGATTTGACAATTTTATGAAGGTATGCATTTGATTTTTCAATTTTTAAGCAAGTTTAATGGAAAACGCATTGTTGGCGATCAAGAGAAAAATGGAAAGAACACCTGGATTGAAGTGACACTACCGGGGATGGTGAATGAGGAATTGTTGAATTTTTAAACCCATTTTTTTAAAATATTCCAGCTAGATACTTACCGAATTTTTCTCCAAAATGAAAGATTACATAAAAGAGGAAAGATCCTGCCACCACACTAAAAACGATGAGTATATGAATTTGATATTTGTTTTTCATAAACCTTCATTTAATATTAATTACCTGATTTTTTAATTTAAGGCTTGATAATCGTTCCGTCAGCCTTCCTGACGGTCCAACTCGATTTGGTCGTCATGGGATATTTTGCGGCGAGGGTTTCATTCACCTCCACCCCAAAACCAGGGGCTTCATTGACTGACATATAGCCATTGTTCATCGTGGGGCAACCAGGAAATACTTCTCTCAATTGATCAGAAAACTGGGCAGCTTCCTGAATGCCAAAATTCCAGATGGCATAATCCATATGTGCCTGGGCGGCATGACCAACAGGCGAAACATCCCCCGGACCATGCCAAGCCGTGTCGATGCCATAAAACTCCCCAAGTCTCGCCACCTTCATCGCCGGTGTCAAACCTCCAATCTGCGACACATGGATCCTGATATAATCAAACCAATGGTTGGTCATCGGTTCTTTGAATTCATTCACATTGTTAAACAATTCTCCCATTGCAATCGGTACAGAAGTGGTGGCACGAAGTTGCTTGAACCATTCCATATTCTCGGGAGAAAAAGGATCTTCAATAAAAAAAGGATCATATTGCTCCAGATTCTTGATCAGATTGATGGCATCTATCGGACGGACGCGCTCATGGATATCATGCAAAAGTTGTACTTCATGCCCACAGACTTTCCTGACTTCTTCAAACATCTTGGGAACTGACTGGAGATAAACCCGCTGATCCATAAACCC
This sequence comes from Aquiflexum gelatinilyticum, assembly GCF_024741135.1. GTDB lineage: Bacteria > Bacteroidota > Bacteroidia > Cytophagales > Cyclobacteriaceae > Cognataquiflexum > Cognataquiflexum gelatinilyticum. The sequence continues at coordinate 366,247 of NZ_JANSUY010000001.1, read as the reverse complement.
ATCGGTATCTTTTGCAAAACCGGCTTTTTTGAAATCAGGAGTTCCTGAAATATTCGCTCCGCCATATCCTCCCTGTTGGATCCTGACATATTTGTATCCCTGATCCATAAATTTCTGCACATCGGCAGCCACTTCCTCGGGGGTTTTCCCGTTGGCATGGGCATAACAAGGAATTGCAAAACGGCATTTTCCACCCAATATTTGGTACACAGGCATATTTGCCCTTTTGCCTTTGATATCCCAAAGTGCCTGGTCAAGACCGCTCAAAGCATTGTTGAGCACCGGACCATTCCGCCAATAGGAACTTACATAGGCTGATTGCCACATGTCCTCAATGTTGTCCACGTCCTTTCCCTCACAAAACTCATTCAGGTATTCGATCGCAGGAAGCACCGCAAATGCCCGCTGGGTAAAGGTGGCACAGCCATAACCATACAAACCGGGCTCGGAAGTTTCGACTTTCACGACAATCAGGTTGGACCCGCTGGGTCTGGTCGTGATGGCTTTGACGCTTTTGATGGTGACGGGTGCCATCCCTTTGGCGTAGGAAGGAGTCTGTTTATCTGATGTAGCAAAAGCAGTTCCGCTAAACAAGCCCATTGCTGCGGTTCCTAATCCCAGTTGCTTAAGTACCTCTCTTCTCTGAATTCCAGTGTTTTTGTTTTTCATGGATGGTTATGGGTTTATTGTTCAAACTACTGAAAGGTTGGAATTTCTACAAGCTTTTTTCCTTAAGCAGAAATTGAATTAAATTTTGTCAACCAAAAAATGACTTGGTCGGGATAAAAAACTTCCATTAAAGTAAGTGATATTTACTTTATAAATGCCTCTTTTGCTTGGGGTATTCACTTACACCTTTCAAAAACAAAACAAAAACCCTTGACCTGCAGGCAATATATTAATACAATACCACACGGGTAGAAGTAAATGGGATTGGGGATGACCAATGGAGGTATAGTGCCCTGACGATAATGGCAGCAATAAATTTTTAGGCAAAATTTCAAGGAATTTACTCTTAATTCTGCGCATTGATCTCCGCCATTACTTCTGCAAAAAGCCTGGCAGACTTAATCCTGTCCTCAACGGCATACATGGTCGAAGTGGCGATGATTTCATCCACTTGGGTTTGCGCCAAAAATTCCTTTGCCTGTTTCTTTACTGTTTGCTTACTTCCTACAAAGGAATATTTCAGCATCTGCTGCAGGGAAGGATGTTGCACCATTTCCTTCAGGTCCTGGGTCATTTCTGTCGGTGGTTGTAGGCCATCTCTGGCACCTGTCAACACACTAAAAAACATCCGGATCAAAGTAGTATACAGCCTTTCTGCTTCTTCATCTGTATCTGCCACAAATACATTCACCCCTGCCAAAGTATATGGTTTATCCAGAAACTCCGAAGGCTGAAATTCCCGGTGGTAGATGCCCAAAGCCTGAATCAGGTAAGTGGATGCAAAATGGCTGGCGAAGGCATAAGGCAATCCCTTTTTTGCAGCCAAATGCGCACTGTCTGTACTCGATCCCAAAATATACAGCGGTACATCCGTGCCTTCCGCAATGGAGGCCCTTACTTTGGCACTTTTGTTTTTGATGGAAAAATAACCCTCAATTTTTTCTACTTCCTGCGGAAAAGAGTGAGCTGCCATCATAAAATCAGACCTGATTGCTTGTGCCGTCGCCGAATCTGTACCCGGCGCTCTTCCAAGACCCAAATCAATCCGGTTGGGATAGAGATGCGCCAAGGTTCCAAACTGCTCCGCGATAATCAGGGGAGAATGATTGGGCAGCATAATCCCACCGGAACCTACCCGGATGGTTTGGGTATTTTCTGCCACGTACCCAATCAGGATGGAAGTGGCACTGCTACCGATATACTCAGAATTATGGTGCTCCGCAAACCAATACCGCTTATAATTCATTGACTCAGCGGCTTGGGCCAGTGCTAGTGAATTGTTCAATGTTTGTTTGATGGTTCCACCCTTAGGAACAATAGCAAGTTCTAAGATGGAGTAAGCTATATTTTTATTGATCATGATTGATTTGATAATTGTTGGTTAGGGTTGATTGGATGATTTTTCTATCCAATCAGATATTAATTGTCCCTATAGCACGGGATGCATATATGTTGATATTGATCTAGTATCATCCCTATATATGGTCGGGATACGTTTAAATTCAACAATGAATCTAGGCCAATAGGTTCTCTCTAAAGCATTTTACAAATAAATCAAACAAATTTAATTTCACAGTAAACCAATTCCCTTCCTTTTTGACATTCCTAAATAGTTGAAAATCAATTTTTTAAAAATATTTAGATGAAATTTCACAAAAGTTTTTTGGATAGTTAGGATTCCTTACTATAATTGTGTGGCAATAATGCCAATAACAACTAATCTTAAAAAAAATGGAAAAATCTATTTTCTATCATGCAGGATGTCCGGTATGCCTAAGTGCAGAGCACGACATTGTTAATTTAATTGGATCAGACAATGTAGAACTTGTTCACATTGGTAAAGACAGAAGCCGGATTTTAGAAGCTGAAAAAGCAGGTGTACAATCTGTGCCCGCATTATTAACACCGAACGGGAATGTATTACACATCAATTTTGGAGCATCGATAGCTGATGTAAAAGGGTAAAAAACTTCCTTAATAAGTCGGATTACATATCATTTATAGGCTTCTGACTTTTGGTTAACCATTAAATTTCAAAATATGAAACAAATACTTCTTCTTTTAGGACTTTCAGTTTTTGCTTTTAAAAGCTATGCTTGCGAAAAGTGCAGAAACTATAACAATGATGATTTTCAAATCCAAAATGTTGAGATTAAGCATTCACCCGAAATTGGTGCAACAATTTGGGAGATTACTGTAAAGGGAACAGCAGGCAATACCACTCCCAAACCGGCCGGGCAACTTAATGGAGCACCTGTTTTGGGATATGTATTCCCCACTTCCCTAAAGCCAACTGATGTTGGGTTTGGTAACACCGAAGGAATATTGGCTCTTGCCTTAACTTCACATCCGGATTTTGACGACACACCACTTTGGGATGAAAACTCAGACCGCAATTTTGCAAATGACGGTATAATTTGGCATCCACACTGGGTAATTCTCACTGAAGATAAAAGAGTGGAAGGCGGATTGGCTGTAAAGGAGTTTGACCCAAAGGACAAAAGTGTGGTACTGCCTCCAACTAATCCTGGGATGCCAATGTATATGGACTCACCGGGATTTCAAGTCATCACAAATGGAAACACAATTAGGGTGGTTGTTCCTGATTACAGAATGAGCAACAAAAAGGATTTCTCCTATGATGGAGTTGCGGCTTTTATGCAGGTAACCACAGGCGGAGATGGGGGTCACGGTGGTGGTGATAAACCTATGCTTGGCGTTTATAAAGTATATTCAATAGCCAGCGGAAATTTGTCATTACCTTACAAAGTAAAATAATTAATAGCCTTGCAAAGTTGGGATCCTACCTTTGCAAGGCTTTAATTTATACAAATCAACAATAAGGATTTTATTTGTACTTGATTTGTTTCTTGATTTTCTTGTTTAAACCCGATCAAAAATCAAAACTTTAAAAAAATGAAAGTAGCAGTTTGGGACACTTATGTTACAAAAAAAGATGGTGGAATAATGCACTTTGACATTATTGCCCCCGAAGAAATAAAAGACGCTGCAATAATCTATAGTTATGGCAAAGAATATTTGATCACCAAAGGTCAGCAAGGGCAACCTATTACATCAAATGAATGTAGGTTTTGTCATATAGAAACGCTCCAACCAGCATGGGAAGTAGAAATAAAAAACCAAGGTTATTTTATCAATGAAATGGAAAACTGCAAATGAATGAGACTACACATTTACTCTTCTCTTATGGTACTTTGCAGTTAGAAAAAGTACAGATTGAAACCTATGGTCGAATTTTAAAAGGACAGCGGGATAAATTATTAGGGTATAAAATTGAAAATCTGCGGATCACCGATTCAACAGTTCTAGCCAAAAGTCAAGTTGAGCATCACCCCATTGCTATAAACTCAAGAAATCAAGCTGATTATATTGAAGGAAAAATATTTGAAATTACAGACAGAGAACTTGCTGAAACAGATAAATATGAAGTAAGCGAATACGTTAGGATTCTTGAAACTTTTGAGTCGGGAAGAAAAGCCTGGATTTATGTAGCTAAAAATATGGGGATAAATTATTCACCATTCAATTTAGTCGAACAAAATCAAAAAACTGAAAGTCGAATTGTTGTGGCTTTGGAAAGAATCTCAGAGGCTTTTAGAGTGTTATTATGGAATGAAAGCAAAGAGAATTCATTAAGCCCGATACAGATTCAAATTTTAATTTTTATTTATTTTCATTCGGCAGAAAAATGCAAGGTGGGATATTTGGCGACCGAGTTCAATATGACTAAAGCTACTATTAGTGATAGTGTTAAAGTTTTACTTTCTAAAGAATTATTGACCAAAGAAACCGATCCTGTTGACACAAGGAGTTATTCTCTTTCACTGACAAATGATGGAGAAAAAATAGCTAAAAAAGCATCTTTTTTTGCTTCTTCGATAGAGAAACCCATTGAACTATTGACTGAAGAACAAAAAACAATAATGCTTAATGGGTTGCTAAAATTAATATACGAACTAAATAAAGCAGGCATTATTACTATTCAAAGAATGTGTTTTACATGTTCTAATTACCAAATAAACAATGGTATTCATTATTGCAAACTTTTGAAAACCCAACTTGCTGAAAATGAATTAAGATTAGATTGCCCTGAACACAACTTGGACCGATGAATTTTCCCACACTACTGTGGGCATTCCTTATAGTTAGATTTGATTTCACAGACGATTGAGATGGAAAAAGAGACCGAAACATTTTATCCAAAATCCCGGCAAGAATGGCGTGATTGGCTTCAACAGAACCACCATGTCAAGCAATCCATTTGGCTTATTTACTATAAAAAGAAATCAAATACTGCCTCGGTTCTCTACAATGAAGCGGTGGACGAGGCGCTTTGTTTTGGATGGATAGACAGTAAATCAAAACCGCTTGATGACCAAAAATACATGCAGTTCTTTAGCAGAAGAAAGCCTAAAAGCGTGTGGTCGAAGATAAACAAAGAAAAAATCGAGCGGTTGACGGCCCAAGGACTGATGACAAAGGCAGGTTTCGATGTGATTGCCATTGCAAAGCAAAATGGCTCTTGGACAATTTTGGATGATGCCGAAGCCCTGATCATCCCTCCCGATCTGGAGGCCGAATTTCAAACAAAGCCAAATGCAAAAACCTACTTTGAGGGGTTGAGCAGGTCAGATAAAAGAAATATTCTACAGTGGCTTGTACTTGCCAAGCGACCGGAAACACGTCAAAATAGGATTACAGAAATCGTCAACCTGGCAGAACAACATCTGAAACCAAAGCAATTTCGTTGACAGATTAATTTGATATGGAGAAGGGTATCCTAAAGGAATTCAAATTCTGATGCTTTTGTGAATATTAACAATTATCAAAAACATTGTCCATCTATTTTTTCTTTAAATTCACGGTTTAAAGTAACTCAATAATGGATTTCAACCTCGATTGGTTATTGGCTACAGATTATACCCAACCCAAAAATTTCCTGATCATTTTTTCAATCCTTTTGGCAGGGATTTTTTTCAGGTACCTGCTTTTGGCTTGGGTGTACCATGAGTTGGTCTACAAAAAACTAGGAGACGCCCTCCCTTACCGCAGGCTTCACCAACAGGTAAAAGTCCCTCAGGTCAAGACGGAAATCTGGTATTCTTTTCTCGGGGCGATCATATTTGCTGTTTCGGGAGCGGTTATGCTGATCTTCTGGCAGCGTGGATACACCAAGCTATATACGGCGCTCACCACTTGGGATATCCTTTGGCTTCCAATCAGCTTTTTCCTGGCTATGTTTATTCACGAGACTTACTACTATTGGCTTCACAGATGGATGCACCTACCCAAAGTCCTCAGGCATTTCCATAATATCCACCATAATAGCCTTTACACAAGTTCATTTACTTCCTTTTCCTTTCACCCAATAGAGGCTTTACTTCAGGCAATCTTTTTACCGGTTTTAGTCCTTTTTCTTCCCATGCATTTTTCAGTCTTGTTGGCTTTGTTGTTGACCATGTCCATCACCGCCGTGATCAATCATGCTGGAGTGGAGGTCTACTCAAGTTCGACTTTACGCTCCCCACTTGCCAGATGGATGGTAGGTGCGACACACCATGACCTGCACCACCTGAGGTACCGCTGTAATTACGGCCTGTATTTCACATTTTGGGATGTGTGGATGAAGACAGAAGATGCTGGTTTTGAAAAGCGGTTTATAGCGCATACCACTAAGGAAAAACCTGAATAAATAAAAAAGGTGACCCGTTTCCAGACCACCTTTTCAATCAAATAAAACTTATCCTAAAATTAGGCTAGATCAAAACGGTCAAGGTTCATTACCTTATTCCAAGCTGCTACGAAGTCATGTAAGAATTTTTCTTTGCCATCTGCGCATCCATACACTTCTGAAACCGCTCTCAATTCTGAATTAGAACCAAATATAAGATCCACTCTGGTGGCAGACCATTTAGGTTCTCCAGTCATCCTGTCACTTCCCACGAACAAATTCTGTGCGTCAGAAGTCGCTCTCCAGGTAGTTCTCAAATCCAGAAGGTTCAAGAAGAAATCATTGGTCAAACTTTCAGGATTGTTGGTAAGGACACCGTGTCTGGATTTGTCAAAGTTGGTGTTCAAGACACGAAGACCGCCAACCAGAACAGCCATTTCAGGTGCAGTCAAATTCAGAAGTTGTGCTTTGTCTACCAACATTTCTTCTGCAGAAGCCATGTTCTTGGCATTGAAATAATTGCGGAAACCATCTGCTTTAGGTTCAAGGAAAGCAAAAGAGTCTATTTCTGTTTCTTCCTGAGAAGCATCCATTCTTCCAGGAGTAAATGGTACAGAGATTTCATTTCCGGCATTTTTTGCTGCTTTTTCAATAGCAGCACATCCAGCCAATACAATCAGGTCTGCAAGAGAAACTTTTTTATTTCCAGATTGTAGGCTGTTAAATTCCTCCTGAATACTTTCAAGTATGCCCAATACTTTTGAAAGTTGTGCAGGATTATTGGCTACCCAATTTTTCATTGGTTCAAGACGGATACGTGCACCGTTGGCTCCACCACGCTTATCTGACCCTCTGAAGGTTGATGCCGAAGCCCAAGCTGTGGAAACCAGTTCAGATATCGTCAAGCCTGAGGCCAAGATATTTTTTTTCAATTCTGCAATATCAGATTCATTTACCAATTCATGGTTGACTGCAGGAATCGGATCCTGCCAAATCAAATCCTCGGCAGGTACTTCCTGTCCTATATAGCGGGACTTTGGTCCCATATCACGGTGGGTCAGTTTAAACCAAGCTTTTGCGAAAGCCTCGTTGAATTCCTCAGGATTTTCCAAGAAATGCCTAGAGATTTTCTCATAAATCGGATCCACTCTCAATGCTATGTCGGTAGTAAGCATGAATGGAGCATGTTTTTTATTAGGATCGTGGGCATCAGGTACAGTCCCAGCTCCCCCATTATTGGCAGGCCTCCACTGATGTGCACCGGCAGGGCTTTTGGTCAGTTCCCATTCAAACCCAAATAGGTTTTCAAAATAGTTGTTGCTCCACTTGGTAGGAGTAGTCGTCCATGCACCTTCCAGTCCAGAAGTAATGGTATCACCGGCATTCCCTTTACCAAAAGAATTTTTCCAACCCATACCCATCTCTTCAATGCTCGCTCCTTCAGGCTCAGGACCGACATATTTGGTTGGGTCGGCTGCGCCGTGAGTCTTTCCTAGGGTGTGTCCACCTGCGATCAAGGCAACAGTTTCATAATCGTTCATTGCCATACGGCCAAAAGTCTCCCTGATGTCATATGCTGCTCCCTGTGGATCAGGCTGACCTTGTGGACCTTCGGGATTGACATATATTAGACCCATATGGGAAGCACCGAGTGGCTGCTCTAATTCTCTTTTTCCACTATATCTCTTATCATCTCCCATCCACTGTCCTTCGGAACCCCAATAAATGTCCTCTGCTGGTTCCCAAACGTCGGCCCTGCCACCGGCAAAACCGTAAGTTTTAAATCCCATGGTCTCAAGGGCAACGTTTCCGGTGAGAATCATCAAATCTGCCCAAGAAAGTTTTTTGCCATATTTTTGCTTGATTGGCCAAAGAAGAAGACGAGCTTTATCCAAGTTGGCATTATCCGGCCAACTGTTTAGCGGAGCAAAACGTTGGGTCCCGAATCCTGCGCCTCCACGTCCATCCTGAACACGGTAAGTGCCTGCACTGTGCCAAGCCATTCTGATCATTAATGGTCCGTAATTGCCATAATCCGCTGGCCACCAATCCTGTGAAGTCTGAAGTAATTCTGCAATATCCTTTTTTACCTCGGAAAGATCCAAGGACTTAAAAGCTTCAGCATAATTGAAATTCTCTTCCATCGGATTGGAAAGAGAGGAATGCTGACGCAGTATATTGAGCTTCAATTGATTGGGCCACCAGTCCCGGTTTCTAGGTCCTGCACCCGCGGCTTGAGAGAGTTGACCATTGTGAAATGGGCACTTACTCAAATCGCCACCATTTTGATTTGTATTATGATCCATGATTGATTTGATTATTTTGATGTATTTGCGAATTTACAAAATATAGGGATTATTGAATTTATTTTTTGATTGATAAAATCTATGACTCTTATACAAATCTAATACGGTGTCAACTTACCTAAAAACTTTTTGTCAAAAAATGATTTTGATCAGGAGATTCGGTTCATAATTAAAATCAAATTTTCAAAAGCATTGGGGATTTCCTTTTTTTTAAATCCAAAGCTGATTTTTAGAGCTGAACTGACTTTACTTGAATGACAGTTTTAATCCAATTAAATTGATATTTATCTGTTAAACAAAACATTTACTATGGTTGAAATTCTTTCAAAATGGATTGTACTTCTCTTTGGTTTGTTTTTCATCGCTACAGGTTTTTTGATGCTATTTGCACCCCAAAAGGCGAGAGAAATCTTAAAAAAAGCCGGAAGCACCAACCTGATCAATTATACCGAAATTACGGTTAGGATGATTCCTGCAATGGGATTGATAGGCTATGCGGACTACTCCAGATTTCCGCAGGTATTCAGTGTTGTGGGTTGGTTTATCTTGGGCACTTCTGTTGTTCTTTATTTTGTACCAAGGAAATGGCACCACAGCTATTCCTTAAAAAGTGCTGAGATCTTGAAACCAATCTATTTTCAAATCATTTCTCCTTTTTCGATGAGTATCGGATTGTTAATTATTTATGCTGTTTTTTAATTTAAAACATAGGAAAAACTAATTACTTTTTATTTCAAATGTACAATCAATAAAATGGTTTGTTTTAAACATTCTAAATGGAAAGTGATTTATTACATTACAAGTATATTCAATTTTCCTATGTCAGTAATCTTTTCACCATTCAGGCAGGTGAAATGGAAATAATGACTGAATATAATTTTTAAAATTGGGCAAGACTGACCTTTAAATTAGCATTCTATGATCAAGTTCCACAAAACCAACATCATCCTATTCCTAGTGACATCTTTATTATTGGGAAATCATTTCTTCGTGAATGCATGCACTAGGGTAGTTTACAATGGCCCAAGCCAAACCATAATCACTGCCAGGTCTATGGATTGGAAAACTGAAATCCCGGCTAACCTTTGGGTTCTCCCAAGGGCAACGAAACGCTCTGGAAGTGCTGGGGAAAACTCAATAGAGTGGACTTCAAAATATGGAAGTATTGTTACCACAGCCTGGGATATTGCATCTGCCGACGGCATGAATGAAAAAGGTCTTGTTGCCAATCTTTTGTGGCTTGTGGAATCAGAATATCCAAAGTATGACCCAAAATCCGGCAAAAAAGGATTGGCAATTTCTCTTTGGGCGCAATATGCCTTAGATAATTTTGCTACCGTCAAAGAAGCTGTCGATCATTTTAGATTGGGAAATGTTGTCTTGGTCTCCGATTATATTCCGGGAACAAAAATGTTTACCACCGTCCACCTTTCACTTTCAGATGCGACAGGAGACAATGCTATCTTTGAATATGTCGGAGGCAAACTTGTCATCCACCATGACCCGTCCTATACCGTTATGACAAATTCCCCTATTTTTGAAGAACAGCTTGGACTCAATAAATACTGGAAGAGCATTCCGGGTACCATCATGCTGCCGGGTACAAATCGTGCTGCGGACAGGTTTGTGAGGGCTTCCTATTACATCGATGCTATTCCAAAAACCGACAAAATGGAAATCGCGATCCCTTCAGTCTTCAGTGTCATCAGGAATTGCTCAGTTCCTTTTGGGATTTCGACGCCTGATGAACCAAATATCTCCTCTACCCGATGGAGGTCTGTTTCCGATCAAAAAAACCTCGTTTACTATTTCGAAACTGCCTTGACTCCAAATACTTTTTGGGTAGACCTGAAGAAATTAGACTTTAACCCTGGAGCAAAAACAAAAAAGCTCAGTGTAGAAAAAAACGAAACCTATGCAGGCGAATCTTCTGCAATGTTTAAGGTTACTCCGCCATTTGTCTTTCAGGGTATAGAATAATCACCAATGTTTTGATTCTTGTTTTTTAGGAGCCACTATCACTCCCCGTTAAATTATTTTTGGGATTAACCTGCAAATATTCCATTAAATGAGGCAAATTAAGTTATTTGGTCTCAAAATGTAATCTGTTTTTTGGTGAACTTGATTCCTATTCCTACGGGTCAATTCATCATGCCAAACAAAGTAAAAATCTTCTTTCTGTTTTTGTTTTTTTTAACCTCAATCAAGGGCAATGCCCAGATCATCATTGGTTTATTATTTGGAGAGGCTCTCAATACCGAGAAAATTGAATTTGGATTAACAGGAGGCTTAAACAGGTCAAATTTTAATGGATACAATGAATCAGAAGGGTTGAATAACTTCAATTTGGGATTTTACTTTCATGTCATGCTCAAAGAAAATTCTTTCGTCAGTACCGGGGTTCTTATCAGATCAAATGTCGGTGCCACAGGAATGCCTACTTATCTGCTAGACGACCCGGGTTTTGATGAAGTCTTCATGGATGGTGTTTTGACCACCAAAGTCAACTATTTCTATGTTCCGATCATGTACCAACGTCGGATTAAAAATAGAATGTTATTGGAGGGAGGGATTCAACCGGGGTTGCGTTCGAGAGCATTTGACTATTTCAATTTGGAAAGTAATGGTGGTGATCTTGAATTTCGAAAGAATGTGAGCGATGATTTCACAAGATTGGATTTTGGACTTGTGGGAGGAATGGGATACAAACTTAAAAATGAATTGAAAAGTATGAGCGTAGGAGTTCTTTACTATTATGGTCTCGTCGATGTCAAAAAAAATACCGATGCCAAAGTGAACAATTCTTCACTCAACGTCTACCTCCGAATTCCTATTGGAACCGGAAAATGATTCAAATCCTAACCCCAATCCTTTTATAACCTGATTCGATTAGCCACTCAGTTTACAAATTACAAGAGAAGAATTTCCTCAGCATATTATCATTATAAACAATCAAATTGATTTTCCATTATGAAGCATTCCCTATTTACTTGGTTTGTATTTCTTTTTTCCATCACCACCGGCTTCTCCCAGGTATTTACAAATCGAGAAGTAGGGCAAAAAAACCAATCTTATATTGATTCCCTCAAATCCGCCGAATACCCTTATGCTCTTCCAATCTGGGGAGACAGGGCTACCAAAGCAGGATTTTCTCTCCCTTATTCCGCCGGAGTAAGTGTAAACTATTTATGGCAAGAGTCAGATCTTATCCTGGAAAACCTGATGGTTGGATTTAATGGGGGACAAAAACTTGACGTGGATGACATCGTTAGGTTCAATACAGCTGTGTCGAGGGCGAGTGCTATTTCGGTAAGGCCGGATGTTTGGTTATTCCCATTTTTGAATGTTTATGGTGTTCTGGCAAGAACTCAAGCGTCAACCGAAGTTGGATTTGGGGTATGGCTACCTGATTCACTCAATATCCATTCAGAAGTATTCTCGGCGGGTTCCAAGGTTGATTTCAATGCCGGAACTTTTGGAATTGGCATGACCCCAACAATTGGGGTTGGCGGTGGGTTTTTAGCTTTGGATTTGAATATCACCTGGACCGATGTACCGCAATTAAGGGTACCAACGAGGACTTTTGTTTTTGGCCCCAGGTTTGGCAAAAACTTTAAACTCAACAAACCTGAGAGCGCTCTAGCAGTATGGGTAGGAGGATTCAGAATAGACATCAATAATGAACAAAGTGGATCAGTAAACCTAAATGAAGTACTTCCTGTTGATCAACTCCAGCCAAAAGTAGATCTAGGTTTTGAAAAAGTCGAACTTGCACAGGTAAAGGTAGATGAATGGTGGGAAGGACTTACCAGAGTAGAAAGACTGAATCCTGTCAATATTGCAAAGTTTACCGCCGCCAATCTAGCTATTGAAAAAGCCAGCACCTTTCTTGTGGCTGTGGACGGTGCGCTTAATAATGGGGAATCCAGTACAGTCCAATATTCTATGGAACGAAGACCTGCTGATTTGTGGAATTTTATTGTTGGATCTCAATACCAATTAAATAAAAGTCTGATGTTCCGTGCCGAAGTTGGCTTTTTGGGTTCAAGAACCCAATTGATGACGGGGATCCAATATAGGTTCGGTCTTTAATAGTACATCCAATAAACCAAAACCCCGGAGATTTCAAAATCTCCGGGGTTTTGCCTACATGTACAGTACATCGCCCTCCGTCCCGAATGAAGTAGATATTGGTTTACAGGCAAACAAGCGAATTTAAATTCTATAACTCTTTTTCAGATTTCTTTTTTAAAAAACCAATCCATTCTTCCAGTTTAATTTTCATGGCTACCAATTCCTCCATCTTGAGGGCATCAGGGGAAATGTCCGCCATCAAGCTGAATGGAATATGCGCAGCTTCTGATTTCATGGCACTCCCTTTTGCTGTCAGCGTGAGGATAACCCTACGCTCATCTTCTTCAGATCGAATCCTGGAAACCAATCCCAATGTCTCCATCCGCTTCAAAAGCGGCGTCACTGTATTGGTATTCAAAATCAACTTATGGGCAATGTCATTGACAGAAATTCCATCCTCCTCCCAAAGAACCAACAACACCAAATACTGGGGATAAGTAATCCCAAGTTTGTCCAGATGGGGCTGGTATTCCCTGATAATCAACCTTGAGGCGGCATATACCGGGAAACAAATCTGGTTATCAAGTTTTAACTGATCCATTTCTTTAATTATTTTTTTTCCTCCAAGCCTGCCAAGCGCCTGTAGACCACAATGCCATAACTATCAGGACCGGCTGGAAAAACAAACGGATAAACCGTGCACGGTCAGTATCCAACCCAAAGGCGTCAATCCCATTGACATACTGCGAAATGTTACCTGGAAAAATCAGCACAAAGAAAAGCGCTACCACCCAACCGACTTGCGCCCTTTTGGAGGCAAGGAAAAGCAAGGATGCTCCAAGGAGGATTTCCACAATTCCTGATAGGATTACAACTAGATCCGGATCCATGGGAACCCAAGGCGGTACCTGCCCCAAAAATTCTGCCCGATTAAAGGAAAGATGGCTGATGCCTGCAAAAAGCAAAAAACTGCCTAGCAGGACCCTGACGATGGTCTGTCCGATGTTGGTTTTGGGCTGAATGGTGGGATTGAAAATTGATTCCATAATTATTGGAGATTTTAATTGAAAATAAAAATCAGGATGCTCTTTCCTTAAGTGCCCCTTTTCTTTTAAATATCAGTTTATAAGCGAATTTCAGAAATACGACAAAGGCGGATAAGTTTGGCTTGGGTTCCATTCCTATGCCCATTCTTTCCAACTGTTCGCGGTACCACACAGTCTCCATGACACTCATTTTGTCGATAGGTCCGATTCCGGTTTTGATAGGTTGGATGGAGATCTTGGGAGAATGTCCATTCAGGAGTCTGAGAGGCGCATCCGGTTCTACGGCTATCAACCTAGCCAAGCCGACAAAGTCAACATTTCCTGATTGGATCGCCTCCGCCATTCCCTCAAAACTTCTGAATCCTCCGGTCAATACCAACGGCGTCTTTACGGCCTGCCTTGCTTTGACAGCAAAATCCATGAAATAAGCCTCCCGCTTTATCGTACTTTCTTTTCGTTTTGCTCCCATCATCGCAGGGGCTTCATATGTTCCGCCGGATATTTCTATGAGGTCAATCCCCACAGCTTCCAAAGCTTTGATTGTTTCCAAGGATTCTTCGTCTGTAAAACCACCCCGCTGAAAATCAGCAGAGTTGAGCTTGATTCCAATTGGGAAATCAGTTCCTACTTCATTTCTCATTGCCTGATAAACTTCCAAAACAAACCTTCTGCGTCTTTCCGGGTCACCTCCCCAATGGTCGGTACGCTGATTATGATGGGGAGAAAGAAACTGACTGACCAAATACCCATGTGCACCGTGAATCTGAACCCCTGAAAACCCGGCTTCTTTTACAAGTTTTGCAGCGAATGCAAACCTTTGGATTAAGTCTTGGATTTCTGTTTCGGTCAACTCCTTAGGGGTATCAAAAAAGGACTGCATGTCCTTTCTAAAAGGAATGGCAGACGGGGAAACTGTTACCTTGTTCAATCCCTTCGGAGCCTGTTTCCCGGGATGGTTCAACTGAACCCAACAGTGTGTCCCGTTGGAAGTGGCGTTTTTGGCCCAAGTTTTCAATCCTTCCAATCCTGAAGCGTCTTCAATGACAACATTTCCCGGTTCGCCAAGTGCCCTTCTGTCAATCATGACATTTCCCGTGACACATAGACCAATTCCTCCATTCGCCCATTTACGATAAAGGAGATCGAGCATTGGCTTGGGCGAACCATCCTTATTGCCAAGTCCTTCACTCATAGCTGATTTGAAGAGCCTGTTTTTGATCAGGACTCCATTTGGAAGAGTAAATGGAAGGTTTAGCGGATTTTCTTTTGTCATTTATAGGTAGAATTAAAATTACTTTTTGAGGAATTTGGAAAGGTATTTATCGATTTCCTCAGGTTTGGTGATAGGTGAAAATCTCTTGACAGGTTTTCCTTCGCTGTCCAGCAAAAACTTGGTAAAATTCCACTTTATCCTAGATCCAAAAATCCCTCCCAATTCCTTTTTGAGGTATTTGAATACAGGATGGGCATTCTTTCCATTGACTTCAACTTTAGAAAACATGGGGAAACTTACTCCATAATTGAGAAGACATCCTTCTGCTATATCTTTGGAATCTCCCGGTTCCTGATTTCCGAATTGGTTGCAGGGAAATCCAAGAATCACTAATCCTTTGTCTTTGTACTTTTGGTTGAGTTTTTCCAATCCTTCATATTGTGGAGTCAGGCCACATTGGCTAGCGGTGTTGACCACCAAAACAGTCTTTCCTTTGAACTCTGACATGGATACTTCTTTTCCTTGAAGGTTATTGGCAGAAAAATCATAAAACCTATTTTTCATAAATCGCATGTTTGAACTTAATTATATCGTAAGCGATACAAATATAAGGGTTAATATATATCGCAAGCGATATAAAATTTGTTTATTTTTTTTATTCATGAAAAATCAAATTAGATGACAAATAAATCAAACAAAAAGACCGAGGAATGAATAAATCAAACCTCGGTCTTTTGAAAATGGAAATATTATTTTTCTCAATGACTCCAATCAAAGGTATCAATATCCTCCAAACAAGCCTTCAGTAGGAGGATACTGTTGGAAATGTCTTCTTTATTCGCCATTTCTATTACCTGATGCAAATGTCGGGTCGGAATGGAAATTGCTCCAGCGATAGCACCCTGCTTGCCCATACGCTGAACGCCTGCTGTATCCGTACCGCCTGCCGTAAGGATTTCGGGTTGCCACTTGATTTGGTGTTGTTCTGCAGTCTGCTTCATAAAAGCCACCATCCTATAGTCGCAGATGGTCGAAGCATCCATGATTTTGATCGCAGTTCCTTTGCCAAGCTCAGTGACTTTTTCATGAGCCTGGGCACCGGGCACATCAAAGGCAATGGTAGTATCCAAAGCTATCCCAAAATCTGGGTTGATTCCATGGGCAGCTACATTTGCTCCACGAATTCCGACTTCCTCCTGAACAGTAAATGTGGCATATACATCAAATGCAGGATTTTCCAACACTTTCAGTGTCTCTAAAAGTATAAATACCGCCACCCTATTGTCTATTGATTTGCAGTTGACACAGGCACCCATTTCTATCAATTCCCGGTCTCTAGTGATAGGATTACCTATTGTGACATATTTTTCAACCTCTTCTTTACTCATGCCTAAATCAATAAAAAAGTCGGTGATCTGAGGTAATTTATTCCTTTCGTCAGCTGTCATGACATGGATGGGTTTGCTACCCATGACGCCTACCAAATCCTTTTTGCCATGGACAATCACCCGCTGCGCAGTCAGAGTTTTCGGGTCAAAACCTCCCAAAGTATGAAACCTGACAAATCCTTTTTCATCAATATGGGTGACAATAAACCCGATCTCATCCATGTGTGCTGCCACCATGACTTTCTTTGAATCAGGATTTTTTTTGGATTTTTTGATGGCAATGACACTGCCCATATTGTCGGTTTTGACCTCATCGACAAGTGGGGTGACAAGTTCTATAACCATGTCTCTGATTCTTTTTTCAAAGCCAGGGGCTCCGGCAATCTCACAAATCTGCTTCAACAAGGGTACGTTTACTTCCATGATTATTGTAGGTTTTCAATTGAATATCTAATAAAACAAACAATGACCAAAAACAAGGGCTTGGCCGACTTGAAATTTGGTCATTTGAAAATGTGTTGGAAAATATCAGTAAGCCCTGACCACTTTCCCTTCCATATAATTGGCAAAAGCCCTATTTACAACACGCATTCCTCCGGATGTAGGAAAATCTCCTGTAAAATACCAATCTCCAGAATGATCAGGAATACATTTGTGTAAGTTATCGACTGTTTGGTAGATGACTTTAACTTCAGCTTTGATTTCCTCTGTGGTAATGATGGCTGCTATTTTATCAGAAATTTCTTGGTCAGTAAAAGGATCATAAAGTGCTTTTACATAGTTTTCCGTTAGGATCTGATTGGTATTACACTTTTCGTAAACTTCATCCATGAGGTAACTCATTCCTTTGTCTTTGAGCAATTCAACCGTAGCACGGAAAGCAATAAACTCCTTCAACTTTGACATATCGATCCCATAGCAATCCGGAAACCGGATTTGAGGTGCAGAAGACACGATGATGATCCTTTTGGGATTTAATTTGTCCAAAGTCGTCAAAATGCTTTTTTCCAATGTTGTTCCCCTGACAATGCTATCATCGATGACCACAAGTGTATCTATTCCCGCCCTTACAACTTCATAGGTAGTATCGTAAACATTCGCTACCATGGCATCTCTGTCGGAATCATTGGTAATGAAAGTCCTTAATTTCACATCCTTGCTTACAAGTTTTTCTACCCTTGGGCGGAAATTGAGGAGTTCTTCAAGGTCTTCAAGATGCGGCTTTCCTTCCAACAGCACTTCCCTCCTTTTGGCACTCAAATAATCTTCGAGACCTTCAATCATTCCGAGAAAAGCTGTTTCTGCAGTATTTGGAATATATGAAAAAACTGTGTTTTTGAGGTCAAAATCTATAGCTTTGAGTACCTGAGGCACAAGTGCTCTACCAAGCGATTTTCTTTCTCTGTAGATATCAGGATCAGTTCCTCTTGAGAAATAAATCCTTTCAAAACTGCAGGATTTCTTTTCCCTAGCAGGAAGGATTTCATGCTCGGCATACGATCCATCTTTATTGATTACAAGAGCGTGTCCCGGTTTAATTTCTTTGATTTGTTTGTAATCTACATTGAATGCAGATTTGATGGCCGGCTTTTCTGAAGCTACCACTACGATTTCCTCATCTGCATAATAATAGGCAGGCCTGATTCCTGAAGGATCTCGCACGACAAAGCTTGAACCATTGCCGATAATCCCCGCCATCGCATATCCGCCATCAAAATCCCTGCAAGATCTTCTTAGTATTCGCGCAACATCAATTTCATTTTCGATGACAGCTGTAATCTGTTCGTTGGAATATTGGTGCTTGTATTTATCAAAAATCCTTTGGTTTTCTTCATCCAAAAAGTGACCTACTTTTTCCATGACGGTGACGGTATCGGTTTTTTCTTTGGGATGCTGTCCTAGCTGAACCAACTTGCTAAAAAGTTCCTCTACATTGGTCATGTTGAAATTTCCAGCCATGACAAGGTTTCGGCTCCTCCAGTTATTTTGCTTTAAAAATGGATGACAGGTTTCAATGCTATTTTCACCATGGGTGCCGTAACGAAGATGACCTAACCATACTTCACCGGAAAAAGCCACATTCTCCTTCAGCCAATTGGCACTGTTGAGGCCTTTTTTACCGCCTAATTTTTTGGCTTTTTTATATTTCTTGTAAATTTTGTCAAAGATGTAATTGACAGCTTGGGGTTCGATTGACCTGTACCTACTGATATATCGAGTGCCGGGTTTGGTGTCAAGCTTGATGTTGGCAACTCCTGCGCCGTCCTGACCTCTGTTGATCTGCTTTTGCATCAGGACATACAATCTGTTGGGAGCATATAGCGGCGAACCGTACTTCTCGATGTAGTATTGGGGTTCCTTTCGGAGCCTGATCATCGCAATACCACATTCATGTTTGATTTGGTCACTCATTGGATTTGAACACGAATAATTACTGGAAAAGCAAAGGTAAATCTTTTTTAGAAGGATATAGAAGTAAATAAAGTTCGGTTTATATAAAATTTTGTTACCTGCCAAAGTATTGCCCACTCACCTCTTTTTCGATTAAAAAATTCCTGCATGCAAATCTTCCACCAAAACCATGGGAAATAAAGGAAAGAAAATTGTAGGTAACTTGACTTGCAAATGGTCATTTCCCCAATGTTTGGGGATTTTTTCTACAGTTTGGGTAAGACCCTCCCCACATTTAAATCAGGAAAACCTTTTTTTGAGCCAATCAAGACCATTTTTCCCTTTGGCACATCATGTGCAAATAGGGTAAACATGAAACCGATATTAAAAGCATCTTTTCAAGGTCCGGTAATGATGACTCTAGAAAGCCTCGGCGGTGTGAAATTCGATTAATAATTAAAAAAACAAGAATTAAAAAAAGTCTATTTCTATGCCAAATGCTTAGAAAGAGAAATTTTAAGAAATAAAACCAATTATCAATTTTAACTAAAACCAATTTATTATGAAAACCAGATTTATTATCCCCGCAATGTTTGCAATCGGACTGGCTACAGCTCCATTAATGGCAAACCCGACAATCGCTACAGATGCAAATTCTGGAATGGTCATGTCGCAAGAACAAGAAAAAGTAAAAGTGGATCCGGCTAATCTTCCTGCTCCCGTCAAAGAAGCCATCGAAAAAGATGAGGCTTTGAAAGCTTTGAAAATCAGCGAAGCATGGCAGGTGAGCGGCGAAAATGTACCGAATCATTTTGTGATAAAGTTTGACAATGGAGGCGAAGAACTTGTCAAAAAGTATACAGCCCTAGGAGAAGTGATTGAAGACTAATCAATCTTAAATTATCGGATTAAAAAGGCACCGGAAATATTCTGGTGTCTTTTTTGTTATACTCTCTATTCAAACCTGAAAGGATAGAGATGCAAAAAATACTTTTGATCGAAGATGACATTACCTACTCTAGGATTATCAGAAATTTTTTAGAGAAAAATAACTTTCAAGTCCAATCGGCCAACAGCATTTCGCAAGCAATGCAGTTGATCCAATCCAACTGGCCCAACCTTATCATCACAGATTATAGGCTTCCGGACGGTACCGGCCTTGAGCTTTTAGAACAATCCACTAAGAATAACCCGGAAATAAATGTCATCCTGATAACCAATTACTCTGACATTAGAATAGCTGTCAAAGCGATGAAAATGGGTGCATTTGAATACATCACAAAACCGATCAGTCCAGATGAATTGCTAGTAACAGTAAATGAATCTTTAAAAGGCCCTGTTAATTCAAAATCTACCCCAACAAATTTGGAAAGCAAGGGTCCTGATTATGTCAAAGGAAAAAGCCACAATGCTACAAAGATGGAGGAATTTATAAGTCTTGTTGCTCCTACAGACCTGAGTGTACTGATATTGGGAGAAACAGGAACAGGAAAAGAATACATAGCGAAGAAAATCCATCAAAATTCAAATCGAAGGGACAAGCCATTTGTAGCGATTGATTGTGGCGCATTGTCTTCTGAACTTGCGGGCAGTGAACTTTTTGGCCATATAAAAGGATCTTTTACGGGAGCTTTGGACAACAAAACAGGGCATTTTGAACAGGCAAATGGTGGGACCATTTTTCTGGATGAGGTGGGCAATCTAGGCTATGAGATTCAAATCAAATTACTCAGGGCCATTGAAGAAAGGAAAATCAGAAAAATCGGAGCCAACAAAGAAACTGATATTGATGTCCGCATTATAGCTGCGACCAATGATGAACTTAAATCAGGAAGTCAGGATGGAAATTTCAGAGAGGACCTTTACCACAGATTGAATGAATTTACGATTGATCTTCAGCCACTGAGAAACCGAAAAGAAGATATCAAACTTTTCACAACTCATTTCATCCACCAAAGTAATTTGAAGTTGGCTCGAAATGTCAGCGATATTGATGCAGAAGTAGAAAGGATTTTTATGGAATATTCTTGGCCAGGAAATCTACGAGAGTTGAAAAATATTGTCAGAAGAGCAGTTCTTTTGTGTAAAAATAAGATCATCACCAAAGATTTATTACCGCAGGATTTGCTCGAATACAAACAGGAATCCGAAACGAACGTTTTTGACTATAAAAACAATCTGGTTATCCAAGAAAAAGAAATGATTGACAAGGTTTTGAAAGAAGTCAGGTTCAATAAATCCAAAGCTTCCCAATTGTTGGGCATGGACAGAAAGACCCTGTATAACAAAATGGAAAAATACGGTCTCAAATAATTTATTGGGCTGCTTCTAATAGCCAATCAGCTTGAATTTTGACCAAAACCTGATTGGTTTCCATGACCAACTTTTCAATTGATAGGGCTGTTTCAATGTTTTTTCCTCGTTTGAGATCTCTTTCTATTTCCATTGCCAATTGGCAGGTACGGATTTTCAGCTGTCCCAGACGGCTTGACATCCTGTGGACTATTTCCATCACTTTTTCGAAATCCGATTTTTGCAATGATGATTTTAACCCTCTCAAATCACCGTTGGTTGCATTGACAAAATCCTGAATAACTTCAATCAACATTTCCCTGTCACCCATACAAAACCTCATCAAATCCGACAGGTCATAGTCATCTTGTACCAAATCCGGATCAACCTTAACCTTGCTGATTTGCTTTGAAGGTATCGGGGAAAGACCCAACACTAACCCGACTTTGTTGATTATTTCGGTTTCATTGAAAGGCTTTAATAGCAGACCATCAAATCCATGCTCCAATAGTTTTCTTTCCTCCTCTACAAAAACATTGGCAGTAATGGCTATAACCGGAAGGTTCTTGTATTTTATGTTTGATTTGATCAGTTTGATTACTTCCAAACCACTTACTTTAGGCATTTGGATGTCAATGATTGCAACATCAAATTCTAAGGGAATAAATTGTTCCAAAAACACTTCCCCTCCCTGAATATCCGTCACATATGCTCCATGGTTTTCAAATACCAATTTGAGCAGTTGCAATCCAAGCGGGTCATCATCTACCAACAAAACATTAAATCCCCGGAGTGAAAAATCGAAAGTTTGGTCAGCTTCAACAAGACGAGGCGTGACAGAAGGACAAGGAAGCATCAATGAAATGACTGTTCCCTTATCTACTTCTGTTTCCACATGAATAGTTCCTTCAAGTTTATCTACGAGTTTTTTGACAATCGCCAGACCCAATCCTGTTCCTCCAAATTTCCTGTTTACAGCTGAATCACCTTGATTAAATTCCTTGAAAATATTCTTTCTGATTTCTTGGGTCATTCCCATGCCAGAATCAGCAATTTTGATATGGAGATTGTTTTTCTCCCAAATGACATGAACATCTATACCTCCGTTTTGGGTAAATTTGAAGGAATTCCCCAAAAGATTGTTCATGATTTGGTTGATTCTCAACTCGTCTCCAAGAAGCCACTTACTTTGTGGAATCTCTAGTTTCCAATTGAAAAAAAGGGTTTTTTCTTCCGCCTTTAAGGCAAAAGAATTTTTGATGGAAAGAAATAAACCTACAGGTTCAAAAGGTTCCTGAACGATTTTAATCTGATCGGCTTCCAGTTTCGAAAAATCTAAAATATCATTGACCACTGACTTGAGCGTATCAGATGCAAAACCTATTCTCTTGACAAACTCTTTTTGTTGGCCGATGAGATTGGATTTTCCCAAAGCTTCTTGATAGCCTTGGATGACATGAAGCGGATTTCGGATTTCATGACTCATATTGGAGAGAAAATCCTGCTTGGCTTTGGCAAGTTTATCTGAATACTTTTTGGCTTCTTCTAATTTCTCTCTGTAAAGGTTTTCTTTGTCTACCTCCTTTAGGATACTATAGGCAAACCCCAATGAGCCTATTACACCCAAAAAAACCAATGCTCCCAGAATCCATGAGACGGAATAAGTGAGTTTGTAGGCAGAATTTGTTTGGCTTTTATATCCATCCAACACTTCCGTTTGAAGGTCAGAAACAATGGATTGGATTTGTGAAAATATAGCTGTATTTTTTTCAATGAGGTTAGCCTCTAATCTTAAAAACCTGTTTTGAAGCCGTTGCTCATCTTTGAAAATTATCTCAACCGACTTTCGGATGGCCAAAAGTGTGGAATCTTGGTCATTGTACTTAATGGGCAGGGACTCGAATGAAACTTTTTCAGACTTTTTGATGTCATCGGCTATT
Organism: Aquiflexum gelatinilyticum; assembly: GCF_024741135.1. Classification (GTDB taxonomy): domain Bacteria; phylum Bacteroidota; class Bacteroidia; order Cytophagales; family Cyclobacteriaceae; genus Cognataquiflexum; species Cognataquiflexum gelatinilyticum. The sequence goes on along the minus strand of NZ_JANSUY010000001.1, from coordinate 343,236 downwards.
TCAATCAATTCATTCTGAATATCAAATTCAATTTCTTCACCAAGATCATTGATTTCCGGACCAACAGAATCGGGTGCTAAGGTTTTTGGTGACAAAGAGGAGAGTAATTCTTTCGTTCTTAGCTTTCCCAAAAACTGCATATCGCTCAATTCCTGCTGCCTTTTGATCCTGATCTCAATCCCTTTCAAAGCCTCTGCACTGAAATTCCTGTTGGCAAGGTAATTCCGGACTTCTTCCAATCCTGCAAATACGACCATCAGTTCAGAAATAGTCAAGCTGAGCTCTTCATATGTCCCTATTTCTGCAGAATCTGTAGAGTTCAATTTAAGCCATTCCAGCCTTTCTTTGACCCTTTTTCTAGCGAGTTCCGCAACAGAATCTTTATCCGAAGTCCGCTCAGTTTTGGTAAAGTCCAATACATAAACATCGGCCATGAGGCCATTAAGCTGCTGGAGTTTTTCATTTGGTTGAGTCAGATCCTCTACAGTATCAAGTAAGTTACGGATGCTGAAATAGGTAACCGTGCTCACACCAAGAACCAAAATAAAAGCTAAAACAAAACCAAAGACAACCTTTTTTCTGACCAGATATTTTCCTTTCAGCCGCATCAGTCCCTTTTTGGATCAAAAAAGGCAATAACCGTTCCATATTCTTTTTAAAAAAAATCAGAGAGCGATTTACTTTAAACCGGCCTCAACTCGAGATAAGGGACCCACTCCTCGGCATGCCTCTCTGCATATTCTGCCAAAAAATACCCCAAGCTTGGTTTGAAAGGTTGGGTTCTGAGTTGCATACCTGCTTGTTCGGGAGTTTTGTCTCCTTTGTACACATTACATCGGTGGCAGGCTGTCACCAGATTGATCCAATTGGATTTTCCTCCTTTTGATCTTGGCAATACATGGTCCAAAGTAAGCTGTTTTTTAGAACCGCAATATTGGCATTCCTGACTGTCCCTTTTAAAAATGTTGGCCCTATTCAACAATACTCCCTTGTAAGGGATATTTTTGTATTCGTTCAATCTGATGACGGCGGGATATTGAAAACTTTTAGTTACAGTCCTGATAGTGAGGTCTTCATAAAAAGTCAGGCAGCTTACTTTTTCCAAATAAGTCAGGATAAATGCCTTTTGAACTGAAACAACGGCAACGGGAGAATGATCAAGATTTAAAACCAAAACACGTTTTTCCATAGTCCACTAATATAAAATCTTTGGTCGGAAAAACCTGTTGTAGAATTCAAATGTTTTAAAACTTCATTTTTGAAAGTTCTCTTTTCACATCTTTTTCTTTGATATCTTCCCTTTTGTCATGGAGTTTTTTACCCCGGGCCACTGCGATTTCAATTTTTGCCAATCCTTTGTCATTGATAAAAATCCTGATTGGAATGATAGAAAGGCCTTTTTCCGAAAATTTTGTTTCTATTTTTTCCAGTTCTCTTTTGTTCAACAAAAGCTTTCGCTCTCGGACTGCCTCGTGGTTATAACTTGCAGCCATAGAATATGGGGCTATATGCATCTGCTTGATGTACAATTCCTCTCTTTGAAAATAGCAATATGCTTCTGTAAGCGAAACTTTGCCCTCACGCACCGATTTGATTTCGGTCCCGCTTAAGACTATTCCTGCTGTATAGGTATCCAGAAACTCAAATTCATGACTTGCCTTTTTGTTCCTGATGTTGATGATTTTATCGAATTTATTCTTTTTGGTAACAGCCATGCTTGGTTATACTATTTGTAATGGTTGTAAAGATGTAGTGGTTGTAGTGGTTGTAATTGTTGTTTGCTGCACGTTGTCGAAGGGGTTAAATGGTTATTTGGTTAATTGTTGATTAAACGACCCTTGAGCGAAGTAGAAGTCGAAGGGCTTGCCTTACGCTTCAGGTATTTGAAACATGAATTTTGACAGTCCATCTCTCTTCTATTTTCTCGCCTCTTTGCTTCTCGGCTCTCGTCTCTCGGTTCTTGATACTTGACACTTAGTACTTGATACTATCCTCAAATCTTCATCCTCGCTTCCGGCACGACATCCAATCCGCAAAATTCCCCTTTAAGGTATTTGTAATGTGCCGCCATGGCAATCATAGCTGCGTTATCAGTACAGTATTCGAATTTTGGAACAAATACTTTCCAACCAAATTTGGAAGAAAGTTGTGTCAATTCCTCTCTTAATCCGGAATTCGCCGACACCCCACCGGCAATTGCGATTTCCTTGATTTTATGTTCTTTAGCTGCTTTTATCAGTTTTTGGGTAAGCATTTTGATCAGTGTATATTGGACTGAGGCACAGATATCATTCAGATTCTCGCTGATGAAATCTGGGTTTTCCTTGAGGTTGTCCCGAAGGAAATAAAGAACCGCAGTTTTGATACCTGAGAATGAAAAGCTTAACTCAGGCATATCAGAAACAGGGAATTTGAAAGCTTTTGGATTGCCTGTTTTTGCATATTTATCGATTAAAGGCCCGCCGGGGTAAGGAAGACCTAGGAGTTTGGCCGTTTTGTCAAATGCTTCACCCACAGCATCGTCTGTCGTCTCTCCTATCACTTCCATTTCCAGATAGTTCTTGACCAAGACCAATTGGGTATGCCCACCACTTACAGTCAGACAAATAAATGGAAATGAAGGTTTTGGTTCTTCAATGAAATGGGCTAAAATATGCGCTTGCATGTGGTTGACATCTATCAATGGTATCCCCAAAGCAAATGCAAGCGATTTGGCAAACGACACTCCGACCAACAACGAGCCCATCAATCCCGGCCCACGGGTAAAGGCAATAGCTGAAAGTTCCTCTTTACTAATTCCTGATGAGGCTATTGCTTCATGGACTACAGGAATAAGGTGCTGTTGGTGGGCACGAGAGGCAAGTTCAGGAACTACACCCCCATATTTTTCGTGTACCGATTGCGTGGCGATGATATTATTGAGTATTTTGCCATCAGAAATGACCGCTGCCGACGTTTCATCACAAGATGATTCAATAGCCAGAATATTTATCTTCATTTCGCTTGCCTCTTGGAAAAGAACCCCAAAGTTACGGAAAAATTACTGAAAGCCTTAAAGGTCGTCTTCAGGTTGGTTCTTTTACTTTTTCTGGCATTTTTTCTTCTGGTGATCGCATTGCAGATCCCTGCAGTCCAAACCAGAATCACAAAATCATTCACCTCTTACCTCAGTAAAAACACCGGATTCGAAACCAGTATTGCCAAAGTGCGGATCAGGTGGTGGGATGCTATCAGCCTTCAGGATGTACTCATCTATGACCATCATGACAGTTTGATGGTAGATTTAAAGGATGTTTACATAGATTTTTCAATTTCGGGACTCTTAAAAAGTGAGAACCCCGGACTGGACCAGGTCAAACTGGAAAGGGGAAATGTAAGGTTACTCTTCCACCCCGAAGAAGATTTTATCAACATTGCAGAATTTTTTTATCAAATCAACCTCCTTTTTCCAAGTGGGCCAAAGGATCCAAACCAAAAAGCTTCAAGGTTTGATATCGGTAATGTCAGCCTCAAAGAGACCTCATTGGACATCATCAATTATGGAAGTATTCCTATCGAAAGCGGTTTTGATTTTAATAAACTTCAGTTTAGAGATCTCATAGCTGATGCCGACGACTTTTATTTCCAAGGTCAGACAATAGGGATAAAAGTGAATTACTTTAGAGGTTTGGAATCCACTTCAGGACTAGTATTCCAACAGCTGAAGACTGATTTTACATACAGTCCTACCTTCATGGAATTTGATGACTTGTTTTTGAGATCCAATGATACCGAAATCAAGGACTACCTCAAATTCAGTTACACATCAACAAAAGGACTTTCGAACTTCATCCATGAGGTCAATATTTTAGCAAGGTTGGATGAGGCGGCTCTGGATATTCAGGATTTGAAGTATTTTACTGAAGGGCTAAACAATATCGAGGACAGGATATTTATCAGCGGAGAAATCGAAGGTACCGTAGACGACCTTGCCTCTGATGAGCTTCTCATCAGATTTGGGGAAAAAAGTGCACTTTTTGGAAAATTCAAAATCGATGGCTTACCCAATATCGACAGTTCATTCTTTGAGATGTCGCTGATGAACTCAGTGCTGAACAGCAACGATCTTTCTCCCTATATCGGCGAAAATGCCAGAAAGGAAATCAACAAATTCAGAGATGTCCGTTTTGACACTGACTTTTCAGGATATCTCAATTATTTTACTGCAAACGGAAATTTCAGAACCGGCATCGGGAATATCATCGGCCGCCTTAGTTATAAAACTGAAAAAGATCAACCTACCTATACTGGCAGGCTTCAGCTTGAAAACCTTGATATAGGTGTATTGGTCGAAGATCCTGAAAGATTTCAAAAAGTAACCATGACAGGACAGGTCAATGGGACAGGATTGACTTTGGAAACAGCCCTACTTCAAGTAGATGCTGATATCAAAAGCGCAGGGATCAATGGCTATAATTACGCCAATATTGTGACCGACGCCACCTATGGCAAAGATTTGTTTCGTGGAAACATTAAAGTAGATGACCCCAATCTCAAAGGAGAGCTCAGTGGAGTTTTGGATGTCCGGGAGGGAAAAGACTCCATTAGAATGACGGTTAAAATTGACACCGCATTCCTGAAAGAATTGAAATTTTTGGACAAAGATACCTTTGTCAGCGGAAAAATAGTAATTGATACCAAAGGTGTAACCTTGGATAATATTGAAGGAATCGCAAGGTTCAGTGATGTGGATCTCAGCTATGAGGGAAGAAATCTATTTGTGGACAATTTCTATTTCCAATCTTTATACACAGACGAATCAAGGCTCATCTCACTGAATTCTGATTTGCTTGTTGCAGGAATCCAAGGAAATTTCAAAGTGAGGCAACTCCTCGACGACATACAGAATTTAAGTCAGCAATATTTTTCAATTCTGACAAATTCTGATGAAAAAATTGCACTGAGAGCAGATGCGAATGAGGAACCATACAACATAGACCTCAACCTGAAATTTATTGACATCAATCCAATTATCAACCTTCTAGAGCCTAGGGCTTCGATATCAAAAAACACGATCATTGAAGGAGCATTTTATCAAACTCCTGAGAACACGATTTTTAACTTTTTCTCCAGTATCGATACCGTCTATTATGATGGAAACTTTCTATACGACACCAATTTAGATTTTAACACTTCTAAACTTATTAATAGCTCAGACGTCCTAGCGTCCTTTTATATCTTTTCCAAAAAACAAGTACTCAGCAGTGGTTTGGAATTCAACAACCTTGCGATTGAGGCCATATGGAATGAGTCAAGTATTGATTTCAGGTATGACCAGGACCAATTGGAGACAGGAAGCTATGTCAGAATCAATAATGAAATCACAATCTACCCTGACCATACGACAGTAGTATTTGAGCCTTCAGAACTGAAAATACTTGATAAAACATGGAATTTTGATCCAGAAAACAGCATTTTCATTGCCCAAAAATCTTTCCTTTTTGACAACATCAAACTCTTTAATGAGGATCAGTTCATAGCGCTCAACGGAACCATTTCTCCAAATCCCAATGAAATGCTTGGGTTGGAAATCCACAATGTCAACCTTGACTTTTTCAACACCCTGAGCACAAAAGAATTTAAAGGGCTCGCAAACGGGAATTTTGGATTCACAGATTTCTATGGTGCTATTGGTATCAACGGACAGGTGAATATTGATGAATTGAATATCAATAACTTTCTGGTAGGGAACATCGATGCCGCCACATTCATCGCTGACAAGGTTATCAATGTTGAAATCAACAATATCAGGAACGGTAAAAATGTGATTGCCATCAACGGCTTTTTGGGAAGTACCGATGACCAACTTAACCTAAATGCCAAATTGAATGAGGCGGATTTGTCTGTTTTGGAACCTTTTTTATCCAACTATATCACTAAAATGGGAGGTACTGTTTCAGGTGATTTTGACATTGGTGGATCCATTGCATTTCCTGTTGTGATGGGAAATGGCATAGTCACAGGTGGAACACTCCTTGTCAATTACCTCAAAACCCAATACACTGTCGATGGCAATCTGATCTTCAATACCAATGAAATCAGCTTCAAAGAACTTACAGTAAGAGATATCAATGGAAACCGGGCAAGGATGCGGGGCGGTATTTCACACGATTATTTTTCGGATTTTATCCTGGATATTACTTCCAACTTGGAAAATTTCCAAGTTCTCAACACAGGCTCCAAAGACAATGACCAGTTTTATGGTACTGCCTATGCGACCGGGAACCTTAATATTTTTGGCGCAGCCAATAACCTGGATATTACTGCAAGAGCGACTTCTCAGAAAAACACGAGAATTTTTATCCCTCTAGGATCCAAAAGCTATGAAGCCCAAGAGGACTTTATCAAAATCATTAATGTCCGTGATACGGCAAGGGTAATATCCTTAGAAGAAACTGTCGAAAAACTTGACATCAACAATGTGCGGATGAATTTCACCTTTGATGTGACGCCTGATGCCTACACCGAAATTCAGATCGATCCAAGGACAGGGGAAACCATTCAAGGTAGAGGAAAGGGCGTGCTGACGATGAACATTGATACCCAAGGTAATTTTTCGATGTCGGGCAACTATGAAATCACAGAAGCCAAATACAATTTTTCGCTGTATAACATCCTGAGAAAGGAATTTATCGTGCAGCCCGGTGGTAGGATTTCATGGTTTGGAGATCCCTATGAAGGCATCATGGACATCAATGCCTACTATTTGGAAAGTGTTTCACTCCAAAGCCTTCAGACCAATCAAAATGCAGCTCTGGAAGACCCTGCAATGCGGCGGAGATTCCCGCTTAAGGTCCTGATGAACCTAAAAGGTCAGATTCTTTCTCCTGAGATTACCTTCAATTTTGACTTTGCTGAATTTCCCACCGAAGGAAACATCCAAACTTACATTTCCGCATTCCAAAACAGGATAGCAAATGATGAGCAAGAAAAAAACAGGCAGGTTTTTTCAGTCATCATGATGCGGTCGCTTTCTCCGGAAGGCCAGTTCAGCGGCGTCAGCAACATCGCCACGTCTAACCTGAGTCAGCTGCTTTCATCCCAACTCAACAGCTTCATCGCTCAGGTGGATCAAAACCTAGAAGTCGACATTGACCTGGCCAACCTGGACCAAAGTGCACTTGAGACTTTCCAGCTAAGGGTGGCCTATACTTTTTTGGATGGAAGACTGAGAGTCACCAGGGACGGAGGATTTACCGATTTGCAGGGCAATGCAGACCTAAACAGTATAGCAGGAGATTGGCAAGCCGAATACCTTGTCACGCAAGATGGCAGGTATAGGGTCAGGGTATATAACAGAAATAATTTCAATACTTTCACTTCCCTTTCCCTTGCACGGAATGTGGCGACATACGGGGTCTCTGTTTCCCAAAACCTTTCTTTCAATACCTTTGGTGAGCTTTGGGATAGAATCAGAAACAAAGAAAATCAGCGCCTCAGGATCAATGACCAAGATGATTTTTTGAGATACAATGATGGCAAAGAAAATTGGACCCCAATTCCTTTGGACAGCCTGGAAAGGAAAGTAAGCCCTTTGGATTATCAGATGGATCCTCCTGTAAAAAATACGCCAAAAGGGAAGCAAGATTAAAACAATTTTGCCTGCAGGATATTGATACCTGAAATGAAACAAACAGTATGGAAAAAATCAGCCTATTTTGGTTCAGAAGGGATCTGAGACTCGAGGACAACACCGGCCTGTATTATGCCTATTCACAGGAAAAAAATGTGCTGCCGCTATTCATCTTTGACAGGGAAATTTTGGACAAACTTGATGACAAAAAAGATGCTCGGGTAGAATTTATCCATTCCCAAATCTTAAAATTGGGTGAATCCCTGAAGGAATTCGGAAGCTCTATTTTGGTCAAATACGGCAAACCGATTGAGATTTACAGAGAATTACTCGGAGAATATGACATCCAAAATGTCTATACCAACCGGGACTATGAACCATATGCCAAAGAAAGGGACCAAGCCATCAAGGATTTGTTAAAAGAAAAAGGAATCCAGTTCTTGGATTTCAAAGATCAGGTCATCTTTGAAAAGGAAGAAATCGTCAATGGAAGCGGGGAATTTTACAAAGTCTTCACTCCTTACAGCAAAGTTTGGCTGGAAAAATTCAGCAAAGCATCCATTCAGCTTCTAAACCTTGATCCCAAAAAAAACAATTTCTACCAGACTTCTCCCCTACCTGTTCCTGCATTGGAAGAAATGGGTTTTGAGAAATCAGACATCCAAATCCCTCCTCTTGAAATTGACAAACCCCTGATCCAGAAATACGATTCTCAAAGAAATTTTCCCGGAATAAAGGGAACATCCAGATTGGGAATTCATTTAAGATTTGGTACCATCAGTGTAAGGAAACTCGCTTTGGAGGCTTCAAAGCTCAATGATACCTTCCTCAATGAATTGATCTGGAGGGAATTTTATATGATGATTCTCCACCACAACCCACAGGTGACAGACCAAGCATTCAAGCCGAAATACGACCATATTCCTTGGCGGACAGATGAGGGTGATTTTGAAAAGTGGTGCGAAGGAATGACCGGATATCCGATCGTAGATGCAGGTATGAGGGAACTCAATGCTACCGGATTTATGCACAATAGGGTAAGGATGATTGTAGCGAGTTTCCTTACCAAGCATCTTTTGATTGATTGGCGATGGGGAGAAGCGTACTTTGCAAAAAAATTACTTGACTTTGAACTGTCTTCCAACAACGGGGGTTGGCAATGGGCTGCAGGGACAGGGACTGATGCCCAGCCATATTTCAGGGTATTCAATCCCGAATCCCAGACTGAGAAGTTTGACAAAGACCTCCGGTATATCAAAAAATGGGTACCCGAATTCGGAAAACCCGATTATCCAAAACCTATGGTTGACCATAAATTTGCAAGGGAAAGGGCCATAGAAACATATAAAACCGCATTGAACACATGAACATAGGAGACAAAGTCCGATTGCTTCACGGCAACGAATCAGGAGTAATTGTAAAAATATCCGCGAGTGGAAGGGTGGAAGTAGAGATAGAAGACGGATTCCGGATTCCTGCCATGAAAAATGAAATTGTCGTCATATCGAGTGCAGAAAAGCAATACTTTGGAGATCAAAAAGAAGTTGTCGCAGACCTGCCAAATTCTTTTTCCAAGGTTAAAACTTCAAAAGAGGAGGGCTTATTTATCGCGTATCTTCCCCTCAATGACAAAGACCACAGCATTTACATCAGCAACAATTCTGACCGTGATTATATCCTGATGGCTACTGAAGTCTTTGGCAGCAATGGTCAAACCATTTTTGCAGGGATGCTCAAAAAGAAAACTACCCAAAAACTGGGGGAAAAATCAATCCAGGATTTTGAGGAGTGGCCGATGCTTTTGGTACAGTTTTTTCCCATTCATTCCAAGATAGAAAAGATGGAACCCTCTTTCGAGAGAAGAGTCAAATTCAAAGCTTCTTCCTTTTTCAAAAGCCGGGGTACTGCTCCAATTTTGGACAAAAGTGGCTATGTATTCAAACTTTCTGATCAAACCAAAGAAATAGATATTCAAAAATTGAACGAACAGCTCAATACCGAAAAAACCATTCCTGTATTGAAGTTTCAAAAGCCTCCTAGAGAAATCGACCTTCACATTGAGCAGCTTACCAAAGATTTCTCGATGATGAGCAACGGTGAAATGGTTCGCCTTCAGATGGAAACCTTCGAAAAAAACCTCAATTACGCCATCGCTTCAGGAATGGATGAAATCACCTTTATCCACGGCATCGGCAACGGCGTACTCCGAAAAGAAATCCACAAGTATTTGAGTCATTTAGGAAATATTAAGTATTTTCAGGACACACAAAAAAGCCGGTTTGGATACGGCGCTACATTGGTCAGAATCTCTTAAGCCATGCAAGGAAAGGTTTCCCCTATTTTCAGGTTGTTCACACAGCAGTTTGAAGACGCAAAATCAGCTTTTTTATCATTGAGCAAAAGGTATAGGGGGAAAAAATCCATGGAATTGGAACAGAAGCTGATATTCCTTGAAATCTATGTAGACTTCCTTTCAAGAATTCATTTTAAAGAAGAAAACCTCAAATTCCAGCTCTTTTCACCCTTCAAAAAAATCTTTAAAGGACTTAAGAAAACCAAACACCTGAAGATGATTATGAAGCAGGTGGAATCAGTCAAGATGAGAGACAATGTCGTATTCAATTCCTACACCAAAGCCCTTGAATCAGAAAAAAACAAAGTGTATGCTGAGGTTTATGACCTTATCGTATCCACCCCGCTTCAGATTTGGGATGAACTTTACAATGAAGTCTACCAATACAGCAGAGGCCTCAAGCCACTCATGGTCAATACCTCCACGACCCAGATAATCAGTGAGGAGCTGGAGTTTTTTAACCTTGACAATAAAACGAAACTCGATACCAAGGCACTAAAAGACATATACGAAGGAATACGGGTAATTATAGCTTTGGAAAATCTCAGGATAGAATCAGGTTTCAATTCTATTTTTGTGAAAGAAGTACATGTTAGGATGAGTGAGCTTCAAAAGGACTTGTTGGTTTGGTATCAAAATCAGCTTTTTTTACAGCACCTGACCGGATTTTTGACTGACAAAGAAGATATTTCCAAAAAATACATTGACCTCTTGGCTTCTTTGCAGCAAAATAAAAAGATAAATACCGCCAAAGTAGAGACCAAATGCCGTGAATTATTCGAAAGAATTCTGGAGTAAAAAGGCACAAAACCCATCTTGAATAAAGATTCTTTGGCAATAAATTGATTTTTGAAAGAAATAAAGTCTAACCGATATGTACGTAAACAGGAATTACAGCTTTTTGATGACCTTCAAGTGGTCCAAAAAACCTTTTTATTATGGACTCGTCTATGCCGCTATCATTACCATTCTTTATCAGGTCACAGAAATCAAGTTTACCCTGCCTTGGCAACCAATCAGCATTATCGGTATTGCAGTCTCTTTTTACCTTGGTTTCAAAAACAACTCCTCCTATGACAGGACTTGGGAGGCACGCAAAATCTGGGGAGCAATAGTCAACGACAGCCGGACTTTTGCCACTGCTGTCATCAGTCTTCTGAATGAAAATCCCGACCATGAAACAGAAATTCTGAAAAAAAGTCTCATCTACCGCCACTTGGCCTGGGTGATTTCCCTGCGGTATATGATGCGAATTCCCAAGTCTTGGGAACACAAGTTCGGTCCCCAAAACATTGTATTTGTTCCCACATATGCTGAAATACTGAACAACGGACTGGACAAAGAATTGAAAGAATATCTTTCTGAATCAGAGTTGGCGCATTTCAGAACAAAATCCAATATACCTTCGCAGATTTTGAAAAAGCAATCTGAAGTCATCAAAGAAATAAAAAACAAAGGATTGATCAGTGATTTCAAGCAGGTCTGGTTTCACCAATTGATCGGGCGGCTCTATGACAATCAGGGTATGTCAGAGCGGATCAAGAATTTCCCTCTTCCCCGTCAGTATGCATCTGTAGCTTTGTGGATGACTTGGGTATTTTGCCTATTGATTCCCTTTGGCCTGTTGGACATTTTTTTGACATCTGATGAATTGTGGATTTGGATGACCATCCCTTTCTCCGGGATGATTATATGGATATTTTTCCTGATGGAAAAAATTGGAGATTATTCCGAAAATCCATTTGAAGGGGCATACAATGATGTACCTATTTCATCTATCACCCGTGGCATAGAAATCGATTTGAGGGAAATGCTTGATGATGAAAATATTCCCAAGCCATACCCCGTTGAGAATGGGTTTTTGATGTAAATTCACAGTACCATTGACAGCTAGAAGTCCGTGGTTTTTTCCTATGTCACTCCAATTCAAAACAGCTGATTCCTACGAGGAATTTGTCGGCATCCTTGAACTCCAACAAGAAAATCATATCAAAAATCTAGAATCCTTGGATCAGGGGTTTGTCTTTGCGGAGCACAGCGTAGAAGACCTTGCCAAAATGAATTCATTTGCACCGCATATCATAGCCAAAGATGGCGACCTAGTTGTGGCTTACATCCTCGGCATGACAGTCGAAAGCAGGTACGATATTTCGATGTTGATCCCGATGTTTGAGCAGTTTGACCAAATCGAAGTAAACGGCACCCCACTTTCAGATTACAATTACATCGTTGTTGGTCAGGTTGCTGTTGCAAAGGATTATCGTGGAATGGGCATTTTTGACAAATGCTACGAACTCTACCATGAAGTTCACGGCAAAAATTTTGACTTTGCCATCACAGAAATCTCCGAGCGTAACTACCGGTCACTTGCCGCCCACTACCGGGTCGGCTTCCGAGAACTCAGCCGCTATCCCAATGAAGACGGTGAAGTTTGGATTATTGTAGCTTGGGATTGGTGAAATCAAGGGCAGGTTGAGGCCTACTTATGTTTCAATTTTTATAAAAAACCATTCTTAGAAGGGATTCTGTAAGACAAAACTGAAAATTCTAAAGCTAAAATTTTGTAATTCCATTTATGGCAAAAATCATAAAAAGAAAACGACATTACATTACCCGATTCCCTGTTTGGTTTTTTGTAATTATTTTTTTCGCACTTTCTCCCTATCTCATAGGAGTCCTTGGAAGTTATCTTACTGAACTTTCAACAGGGGAACCCTGCAATGAAAGCAATTGTGGTTGGATGGTTCTCCCCTTTTTCACTTTCATCACTTTACCGATGGGAGTATTAGGATTGTTGGTATTTTTAGTAATTGTTCTTCAAGATTCCCTTGAACTGAAGAATACACCCAAATAAATATCTCTCCTGATAAAATCAAAAATTCAAATATGGAATTTGATTTTCAGTTTCCCTTATGCCTTTTGATCAACACTTCCATCACCTCGTCGAGTTCGATTTCTTTTGCTTCCAGGAGAATGAGGTAGTGGAAAAGCAAATCGGCAGCTTCGCCTAAAAATAAATCTTTGTTGTCGTCTTTGGCTTCAATGACGATTTCCACTGCTTCTTCCCCTACTTTTTGGGCGATCTTGTTGATCCCTTTTGAAAAGAGTGATGCGGTGTAGGAATTTTCGGTTGGATTGTTTTTGCGATCTTTGATGATATCCCTGAGTTGGTCGATAAAGAGTGTTTTACTGCTGTTGTTCTCCGCCCAACAGGTATCATCTCCTTTGTGACAAACAGGCCCAACAGGATTTACGCGGACCAAAAGTGTGTCATTGTCACAGTCCAACTTGATAGATTTGAGCATCAGGAAATTGCCGGAAGTTTCACCTTTGGTCCAAAGCCTCTTTTTAGTCCTGCTATAAAAAGTGACTTTTTGGGTAGAAATGGTCATGTCAAAAGCTTCTTGATTCATGTAACCAAGCATAAGGACAGCACCTGTCACTTCATCCTGAATGATGGCAGGGATAAGCCCGTCTACTTTGTCAAAATCTATATTGAGGTTATTCATTTTTTAATTCCAATGTGATTTATAAGTAAAAGAAAGATGGTTGAAATAAAGTGGAAATAAAATAGATATAAATTGAAATAGGGTTAATAGGTGAAGCTTATTTCTATCTATTTCGCGAGGCATATTTCAACCATATTTCTTTAAATTGATATAAAGTGGAAATAAAATAGATATAAATTGAAATAGGGTTAATAGGTGAAGCTTATTTCTATCTATTTCGCGAGGCATATTTCAACCATATTTCTTTAAATTGATATAAAGTGGAAATAAAATAGATATAAATTGAAATAGGGTTAATAGGTGAAGCATATTTCAACCTTATTTCATTTTTTATTTCGCAAAGCATATTTCAACATTATTTTAGTTTTTACTTCCTTATAGATATACCCTCAAAACTCAAATAAGTCTTGAGTTCAGGGATTGGGATCTCTTTAAAGTGGAAGATACTTGCTGCCAATGCAGCATCCGCCTTGCCAAAGGTAAACACATCTTTGAAATGTTCGCTGTTTCCGGCACCACCTGAAGCGATGACAGGAATGGAAAGCATAGAGGATATCTCCGCCGTAATCTCGTTGGCAAAGCCTCCTTTGGTACCGTCATGATCCATGGAAGTAAGGAGAATTTCTCCTGCGCCACGGTCACAGACTTCTTTAGCCCAAGCTTGGGTTTGGAGTAAAGTCGGTTTCCTTCCTCCATGAGTATGAACAAAGTCTATTCCATCGACATTACGTGTATCTATGGCTACCACCACGCACTGACTGCCAAATTCCAGTGCCATGTCATTGATGATCTGCGGGTTATGAACTGCCGCAGAATTGATAGAGATTTTATCTGCACCTGCATTGAGGAGAACTTTTACGTCTTCGATTGTAGATATTCCTCCACCAACAGTAAAAGGGATATTGATGGCTTTTGCAATTTTTGTAACCAGTTCGGCCAAAGTTTTACGCTTGTCAACAGTGGCTGTGATATCTAAAAAAACTAGTTCGTCCGCACCTTCATCTGAGTAGATTTTTGCCAATTCCACCGGGTCTCCTGCATCGCGCAACTGCACAAAATTCACTCCTTTGACTGTTCTGCCATCTTTGATATCCAGACAGGGGATTATTCTTTTTGTTAACATTATTTAGATGGGAGATTTGAGACATGAGATTTGGGACGGGAGACAAAAGATCCAAGGCGTGAGAGCCGGCATATTGGTCGACCTTAACTTTTCAACCTTAAAACCTTCCAACCTTTCGAACTTTTTCTTTTAACCAAAATTAATCAAGGAAAAATTCCAAGATCCATATAGCTGACCGAAATTCTCTCCAATGCTAATATAAAACCGGCTGTTCTAAGGCTTTTAATGTTTTTTTCCTGCCTCACTTTATTCATGGCATGGTAGGCATTGACCATTGTCTCTTCCAAACCGGAAAGAACCAAATCCCTTTCGGAAGCTCCTTGGATCAGCTGTGCTTTTTCCTCGTCTGTAAATTCCTCCCCAGTGGCATTTTCGATAGTGCCGAGAAGTTTCCTGTATTTTTCTTGGTCATATCTTTTTTCCAGTTTGCCAAAAGACACACGTGAAAGATTTTTTAGCCATTCAAAATAAGAAACCGTCACCCCTCCTGCATTGAGATACATATCAGGAATGATCATTTTTCCATTTTCGTTCAAAATTCTTTCCGCTTCCTGGGTAACCGGACCATTGGCAGCTTCCCCGATGATCTTGGCTTGGATCTTGGCCGCATTTTCTTTAGTAATCTGGTTTTCCAAGGCAGCGGGAATTAGGATATCGCAAGGATAGGTAAGCAGTTCCTTGCTTTTTTCTATAAATTCTCCTGATGCGTATCCTTTAAATCCTCCTGTCTGATTTTGGTATTTCTTCAATGCCTCAACATTGATTCCCTTCTCATCGAAGATTCCCCCATTCCATTCAGCGATCCCAATCACTTTTGCTCCAGCTTCGCTAAGGTATTTGGCAGAATAAAAACCCACGTTTCCAAGCCCCTGTACAATTACGGTTTTTCCCCTCAGACCTGTGGAAAGACCCAAAGCGGTCATATCTTCTTCCACACTCACCGCCTCACGGATTCCAAAAAACACACCTTGACCAGTCGCTTCAGTCCTGCCGTCGATTCCGTGTTGGGAAAGTGGCTTCCCGGTTACACAGCCTTTTGCATTGATCACCTCCGGATTGAAAGCCTCATAAGTATCTACAATCCAAGCCATTTCGCGTGCTCCCGTGCCGTAATCAGGGGCGGGCACATCGATGGCAGGGCCTATGAATTTTTTCTTGATCAATTCAGAAGTATACCTCCGGGTAATTTTTTCAAGTTGGTTTACTGTGTATTTTTTTGGATCTATACTTACCCCACCTTTGGCACCACCAAAGGGAACATTTACCAAAGCACATTTATAAGTCATGAGTGAAGCAAGACCTTTAACCTCCTCTTCATCAACTTGGTCACTATATCGAATTCCTCCTTTGCAGGGAAGTTTATGATGTGAATGCTGTATTCTATATCCTGTCAAAGTTTCATAAGTACCATCATCATTTCGGATAGGGAAATTGAATTTGTATATGCTGTTACATTCTTTGATCTGCTCCAATAATCCGGGATGAATATCCATATGCCTAGCTGCCTCATCCACAAACCCACAAACATCCTGAAATAAACTGTATTCGGTCTTCTTGCTCATAAAAACTGGTATTTTGGTTACGCCCCGAAGATACAAATCATTTGACTGAAGTACTTAATTGGCGGGAATGATATTTCTTAAGATTGCCCAGATATCATCCAAAAAAGCATAAGGAACCAAAGCCTGATCCGGGCTTTCGCCCATCCTTACCAAGACAAGATTTTGGGACGGTACCACACAAACATACTGTCCGTTTTTTCCCAAACCGCAATACATATCATCTGGTCCATTCGGGGCATAGGAACCAGGAACTTTTATTTGAACTCCAGGCGGCATATAACTTCCCTTACCATTGAGCCAACAAAGATATCCGTAGCTTTCATTGAAGCTTTGGGAAGTATTGATCATGTCGTCCAGGTAATTTTTATCATTAATGATGCTTTGTCCATCCCAGTCACCTTTTGCCAAAAACAAAAGCCCGAATCTAGCCATGGACCTGGCATCACTAAAAAACACATTATTGAAATCAACCCGCTGCCAAGTTCCGTTAATTCCGATTTTGGAAGCTAGTTTTTCATTGAAATATTGGCTGAAAGATTTGTCGGTTGCCCCTTCTATCACCTTGTCCAATAAAGTATATGGAGCATTATGATATGCCCAACGGATTCCGGGATCAGCTTTGAAAACCAAACTTTCCTTCGAAAAATCATCCTTATTTGCCACTCCATCATCTAGACCTGTGGTCATGGTGAGATGGTGCCAAACCGTGATTTTATCTTCTTGTAGCGTGGTAAGTGAAGTCCAACCCTTCCCCATATAATCAGAACTTGGTTTTTGGATGTCCAGCTTACCTTCTTCTTGGGCAATCCCAGTCAAGGTTGCAGTGAGGGTCTTCCCTGCAGATGCCCAATACCACAGAGAACTTTGGTCAAAAGGCTGTCCGCCGCTGATTTTGGTTCCGAAATATTCTTCTACGACGATCTTCCCGTCTTTGAGAATGATGAAAGCACGGGAGCTGTTGTTTTCCAATAACTCCTTGAGGTCTTCCAATTTTTCCAAGTCCCAATTGAGGGAAGCGGGTGTGGTGGTCTCCCAGGTATTACCGGACAAAGGAGGAAAATACAATGAAGATGGATTGGGATCGGGAGATTCTTTTTCTTGGCATGAATAGATTGCAAAAAAAAGAATCAAAAAGAGATAATTTTTCATAGGATATGGAGATAGATTTTGATAAAAATGAAACTGAAATTTAGACAAAACAGGCATAAAATGGTTTAAAAAAGCAATTTTATTGTTTTATGATATAGCCGTCCTCCATTTCAATGATCCTGTCTGTTCCGGCTGCAAACTCAGGATCGTGGGTGACAATGAGCATGGTCTGTTTGAATTCTTTTGCCAGTTCTTTGAAAATATTAAAGACAATATCTGAGTTTCTTTTGTCAAGATTGCCGGTCGGTTCGTCTCCCATGATGATCAAAGGATCATTCATCAGGGAGCGTGCGATGGCAACCCTTTGTTTTTGCCCACCAGAAAGTTGGTTTGCTTTCTTGAGCGCATGGTCCTGCATGTCAAAAATTTTCAGCTTTTCCATGGCGATGTGTTCGAGTTCGGGCTGGGATTTCTTGTTGAGTTTCAGGCCTGGGATCATGACATTTTCCAAAACCGAAAATTCATTGAGCAAATAATGGAACTGAAATACGAATCCGATTTTTTCATTCCGGATTTTGGAAAGGTAACTTGGGCTTTTTCCACTGATCACCTCACCGTCAATCAATAATTTACCTTCATAATCTGTATCCATGGTACTGAGGATATAAAGGAGGGTTGATTTGCCACAGCCTGATTTTCCCATAATAGACACAAATTCTCCCCTGGTCACCTGAAAAGTCACCTCCTTCAGCACCTGTGTTTTATCAGGGCTAAAAAAGTATTTGTTTACTTTTTGTGCTTCTAGGACAGGTGTTTCCTGCATGTTAGTGGTTGTAGTTGTTGTAGTTGTTGTAATGGTTGTAGTCGTTATAATTGTTGTAGTGGTTCTAATTGTTGTCTGCTTCGCGTTGTCAGGTTATCGGGTCGAGAAGCGGACAATCTAAATGAAAATGATTCTTATCAACAAAGACTTTACCTTGTCACCTCGACGAAGGAGAGGTCTATTTTACATTTCTTTTATTTATTAAAAGATTTCTCAGTCGTACCTCCTTCGAAATGACTAGTGTAGGCTCTTTCTTGACTTAACGCTGTTATTGCTGACTGCGACTGCCAACTTTTCTCGTTTCTCGCCTCTTTTCCATTCTTCATTATTAATTCAGAATTTACTCTTCCCACCTCCCCTCATTTTCCCCTAATTATCTCCACCGGATCGACCCCACTCGCCTTGCGGGCAGGAAAATATCCGGCAAAATACGTCGTCACAATACTGAATATCGCCGCGATGATATAATACTTCGGGTTAAAATCTACCGGAAAGGTTTTGACCGTCGGAAGTGCCTCCGTCTCGAAGGGGATCCGCTCAATGCCCAAACCGGCCATAAATCCAAGAATCAATCCGATAGTTCCTCCTACAAAACCGATGGTTAAGGCGATGGTGATGAAAATATTATTCACATCCCTACCCGAAAAGCCAATGGCCTTCAGGATGGCGATGGTATCCATTTTTTCATAAATCATCATGTTCAGGATATTGTAAATCCCAAATCCTGAAACAATCAGCAAGGTAATCCCCACGGCATAGCTGATCAAAGTCCTGATATTTGTCCCTGTTTCAAACTGTGCATTTACAGTCTGTATGTCATCTGCATCGATCCCAAAGATATCCCTGTAGTCCCGTGCCATAGCGGGAGCAAGGTTAAAGTCCTTCAATTTGACTTGGATATCAGTCACATAGGAAGCGGTTTCTCCCATCATTTTCTGGACCGTGCCAATGGAGGCATAAGATTGGACATTGTCCAAATCCCCCAAACCGGACTGGTAATATCCCACCACCTTCAATTGAACCCTGTTGCCCTGAGAAGTGGTCGCTTGGATAACATCCCCAATTTCGGCCATCATCCGGTCCGCAGCGCCTTTTCCCAAAATGATGCTGTTGGATGTATTTTTAAGGTCTATATAATTTCCTGCTGTCACATAATCTGTGAAGGCAAAAAGTTTGCTTTCAGCTTCGACATCTATGCCGTTGATGACACCGGTGATATCAATGGTTCCGACATTGTAAAAAACCTGTGCGGATAACTTTGGTGCCACACCCAAAACCCTTGGATCCTCTTCAAGTGTCCTGATAATGGCCTCATTGTTATAAATGCTTAAGCGGCTGGCAGCGGGTTTGACCGACCTGATGATATTGTAAAAATTGCTGAATTCATCGGCAAGGTCGATTGGCTGGTTGACCGATGGTTTGATTTCGTTGTAAAATCGGATGTGCGGAGTCCTGTTGAGGATTAAGCCATCCAAGAGTTTGTTCAAGCCATTCATAAATCCCAGCAAAGCCACAAACATCGTAATGCTAAAAACCACCCCGATGGCGGCAATCATGGTTTGTTTGAACCGGGCAAGCATCAGCGCCTTGGCTATTTCTATGATGAGGGAAACTTTCATTTGACAGGTTTGATTACTGAGGTTGTCTCATCTATCCCTTCCAGTATTTCTGCTTTTTGTAGATCTTTGAGTCCCAATTTGACCGGTAAGGTATCACCTGCAGCATTGATCACAAAAGCATCATTCAGGATAAAAGACCTTGGCAAAATCAGCGCGTCTTCCTTTACTTCTATCACAATATTAGCTTCAAGGGTGAGATTGGGATACAAAACAGGAGGTGCATTTACAAAAACCCCTTCCACCAAAAAACTCTTCGAAGATTCATTCATCAAAGGATTGATTTTGGACACTACCGCCTCGAATGTCTCTCCTCTGTAGCTATCCATGGTCACAATTATTTTTTGACCATGTTTGACTTTGACGATATCGTATTCATCCACCTGCATTTCCAAAACAAACTCATCAGCACTTCCCAACACAGCCAAGGGGGTCTGCGCATTGACCATTTCACCCTTTTCTTTGAGCAAATCATAAACCCTTCCGTTTACCTCACTTTTCAGGACAAGGTCACTTTCCAGGGCTTTGGAGATAGAGAGGTTTTTGGCAGCGCTTTTTTCGTTGTATTCTATTTCCCTTTTGACATCCTGATAGATCAGCTTGGCACTTTGGTAGGCATTTCGTGAATTTTCGAAGGCCAGTTGTCTTTGTTCCAAATCAACAGCGGATCCCACTCCCTGTTCTTTCAACCTTCTTTGCCTTTCATAAAGCAGGGAATCGTTCCGCCATTTATTTTCGGCATTTTCAATGTTGTTTTCCAATTCTCGTAGCCGGGATTGATTCGCTTTTCGGTCTGCAAATGCCCGTGTCAGTTCGGCATTTTCCCTATTCAGCCTGGCAGTTTCATTGTAAATGACCAAAATCGGGCTTCCAATTTTTACGGAGTCACCTTCACTGACAAAGATCTCCTGAACAATTCCGTTTGCATTGGCGAAAGCTTGGTATTGGTTTTTAGCTTTGATGAGACCGGAGGCGTAGACTGATTCCGAGATACTTTCTCTTTTTGGATTAATGGTCTCTTCTGAAGATTGGCACGAAAAAGTAAAAACCGCTATACAACTTAAAAAAATAATAATAAAGTATTTCATATGAGACAGGTTTGATGACCTCAATTTACAGGATTATTGTGAATAATATTTAATGCAGTTTTCTTAATTCCCCATTTTCCCAATCATCCACTCGCCCAATTTTGGAAAATGCTGACCGATAAAAGCGATAAATTTGCCATGTCCGGTAAAGACAAAGGATTTTCTCCTCTTTAATATTGCATTGACCATAACCTTCGCGGCTTTGTCCGTTGGCCACATGAGATTTTTCGGTCTTGGGTCATTAATTTCAGGATGAAACACACCGGCATTGTCCACCCTCGTGATATCGGAATCTACAAATCCCGGATGGATTACCGTACAGCTTACACCCGTGCCTTTCAATTCCAACTGCAAAGTCTGTCCGATAGAACGGACGGCAGCTTTAGATGCACCATAGGCACCGGTTTTGGGATTGGGTACATAAGCGGCCACACTCCCAATAAGCACCAACCTTCCTTTACTTGCTTTCAAATGAGGAATCGCAGACTTGGCTGTCATCGCCAGTCCCGTGACGTTGCCATCCATCTGCCTCCGCCATTCTTTTGCAGACAAGTCTTCAATCTTGCCAAAAACACCAAACCCTGCATTGGCAACAGCCACATCCAGACGCCCATAATGGTGGATGACCTCCTGAACAGCTTTTTCGATTTCAGATTCCTCAAGTACGTCACAGGGAACCAAAAAACCTTCGGCTCCTAATGCCTTTACTTGATTCAGAACTTCTTCAAGCTTATCAACCCTTCTTGCGCTTAGGGCTAGTTTTGCCCCCTGCTTTGCAAATTCAAAGGCCATGTACTTCCCCAATCCTGAGGAAGCTCCTGTTATCCAGATGACTTGGTTTTGGAACATTTTTGTAGATATGAGATTTAAGACTTAAGACATGAGACTGACTAGGATTAAAATTTAAAATAAGGTAGAAAAAAATTGAAATAAAAAAGCATCAATCCCCATAAAAAGGATTGATGCTACAACTATTTCGCCGAAGGCGTATTTCTATGTATTTCGCTCTGATTGAGCTTATTTCATTTTGTAATCCCAAGAATATCAAACACAAAAGCATACTCCAAAGCCAACTCTTTTAGGCTTTCAAACCTTCCGCTCGCACCCCCATGTCCCGCATCCATATTGGTTTTGAGGAAAAGTCGGTTCTTGTCAGTTTTTTTGGTTCGGAGTAGAGCTACCCATTTTGCAGGTTCCCAATATTGTACCTGTGAATCATGAAGACCGGTAGTGGCTAAGATATTTGGATAATCCTTTGCCTCCACATTATCATAAGGAGAATAGGAAAGCATATATTCGTATTGCTCCTGAATGTTTGGATTTCCCCACTCCTGCCACTCAAAAGTGGTCAATGGAATAGTCTCATCCATCATGGTAGTGATGACATCGACAAAAGCTACTTGGGCAATGATACCACGGTAAAGCTCAGGTGCCATGTTGGCGATCGCTCCCATAAGCAATCCTCCTGCACTTCCACCCGAGGCAAAGAGTTTGTCTTTGGCCACATATTGGTTATCCTGAAGCCATTTGGAACAATCGATGAAGTCATTGAAGGTATTCTTCTTATTCATCATCTTGCCATCCTCATACCAATCTCCACCCATTTCCTGACCTCCACGCACATGTGCAATGGCATAGACAAATCCTCTATCCAACAGACTCAATCTTGAACTGCTGAAGTAAGCATCCATGGAAGCTCCATAAGAGCCATAACCATAAATCCATCCCGGAGAGGCCCCGTCTTTCTTGAATTGATCTATTCTATAAACAATGGACAACGGGATCCGCTTTCCGTCACGGGAAGGAACCATGATCCTTTCAGTCTTGTAATTTGCTTTGTTAAAATCCCCCAAGACAGGCTGCTCTTTCATCAGAGTTTTTTCCTTGGTTTCCATGTCATAGTCGTAAGTGGAATTTGGCGTGGTCATTGAAGTATAGGAATACCGCAAAGTCTTGGTTTCAAACTCAGGATTATAACCGATCCCTGCAGAATAAGCAGGCTCTTCAAATACCATCTGATGTTCCGAATTGTCAGCCCACTTGATGATGCGGATATTTGCAAGGCCCTCTAAGGTCTCCTGGACAGCGTAATAATCCTTGAAATATTCCACGCCTTCTAAGAAAACATCTGCCCTATGTGGGATCAAATCTTTCCAATTGGCGACGGCTGGATCTGCAACAGGTGCTTCTGCTAATCGGTAATTGACTGCATTCAAGTTGGTGTAGATGTTGAATTTATCGCCAATAGCATGGTCCACGCTGTATTGTACATTGTCCTGCACCGGAGCGATCAGTTTTGGTTTGCCGGGATTATCTGCATCCATGAAGAGGGAATAAGAGGCATCCGTACGGCCGGAACCGATAATGATGTATTTTTTGGATTTGGTAATTCCGACACCGCAGCTCAAAGTCTGGTCTTTTTCCTCAAACACCACCTCATCTTTGGAGGAGTCTTGACCTAGGAAATGTCGCTTAACCTGAAAATTCCTCAGTGTAACCGGATCAGGAATGGAATAGAAAAATGATTTGTTGTCATTGGTCCAGACTGCCGAGCTTCTGATATTTTCGATTTTGTCAGGAAGTATTTCTCCGGTACGGAGGTCTTTGATCATCACAGTATAGAAATTTCTACCCACGGTATCCATAATGATGGCGGCAAGGTTATGGTCCGGGCTTACCGAAGTAAAAAAGTTGAGAAAAGATTTTCCTTTTCCGAGTTCATTTCCATCCATGATGATTTCTTCAACACCTTCGAGAGAGCCTTTTTTCCTTGCATAAATCGGATATTCTCCGCCTTCCACAAATCGGGTATAGTAATAATAATCGTCCAATCTATAGGGTACAGACGAATCATCTTCTTTGATCCTTGCACGCAGTTCATTGAAAAGCTGCTCCTGAAAGCCCTTGGTATGTGCCATCATGGTGTCCAAATAGGCATTTTCAGCATTCAGGTAATCGATGACTTCAGGGTTTTCACGGTCGTTGAGCCAATAATAATTGTCCACGCGTTTGTGCCCGTTTTTGGCGGTGATTTCAAATGGTTTGACGGTAGCCAAGGGTGGTGCTACATCAGGTAAAGTTGATTCCGGTATTTCCGGGGAACATGCAATACTCATTCCTGTGAGGATAATTAAAATGGTTTGGATTGATTTATTCATAGTTGCTAGCGAATGAGGTGCAAATATAGGGAAATAGTAACATCGAAAATCGTGCAGGCGATCTTGACTTGGTTGTGAGCGGCTGAGACAAATCCCAATGTTTTTATAAAATTATTACCCTTACAAAAAGTGAAATTGCTTCGTTCTGGAATTCGCGGAGTATAAATCCGGAAAAAATGAAAATCACAATACCCAAATCATGTAAATTGAATTACCCGCTCGGTTCAAAACTTTTAGGAAGGGAAAATTTCCCCAATAATTAAAAAGAAAAAAATATGGGAACCCGACTTAAAAGCCAAATCCCCATATACGATTAAAACAAAATACGCTTAGTATCTGTAAATGGCAGCAAGCCCTGTTTTAGAAGGCATTTTGTCTGCAGGAAGCACCATCACTTCTCCTCCCATTTTTATCACCAACTCACCCATATCATCCAAAAGATCATCCACGATTGGATTGTCCAAGTCTTTGTTTTGAGTATTTCCGGTGACAAGATTGGTAATCCTTATGGCAATAATCTTGTCCTCTTCTACCAAAAGAGTTTCTATCCGTCCTTCAGTAGCCGCTAGAGCGACTTCTTTGATCACGGTGCTCCCTTTGCCGTTAGCCTCTGCTTGACCGAATGAACCTGCCAAGTCATCCAATTTCTGCATTTGAATGGGCTCCATTATTTCCCAAGCCAATTTTGCCAGTTTTTCAGTATCGACAGACATGGGATTAATCTGGATTCCTTCATGCAAAAGCAATGAATTTTTGGTCACTTTTCTGAAAATGTGGTGGTGTTCGGGCAATGCAGCCAAGATCAAAGGCAAACCTGTTGGTTTGGAATAAAATTGCTCAACGTGGTCACTTGCAAAGCGAAAAAATCTTTCTGTATCCACATGGTCTGCGGAAACCAGCGCATCTTTTACTGCATAAACACTGTCATAAAGTGCCTGATACTCTTCCATTCCACTTGGCGGCTCCAAAGCCAAAAAATTAGATTTTGTATAAAGGTATTCAAATCTGTTTCCTGATTTTCTGGCCAGTTCAAAAGCTTTGGTTCCAAATTCCTTGGATTTGACAGTATCTGAAAGGTTTGTGTAAGTAACACTCAGGCCATTCCAGATCATTGCAGCTTCCGGGTCCAGTCTCACCCCATCATTAAAAGACCGGGCCGCCTGCACATAGTCAAAACTGTAATAATACGCCATTCCTTGGTTAAACATTTCCTGCGCTTCCTTTGAACTAGTATTGATGGGAAAATCAATTGAACCTATTCGGACATTTGAAACCCCAATCGGTTTGGTCAGAAAATCCTCCGGGACGTAAGCCATCTCCCGGCAAAGCGTTATTCCCATCAACTGGTCAAGGTTATTTTCTCCTAAAAAGGTAATAACCTCAGACTTTTCCTCTTCTTCTGTGAAGAAATAAATTGTCCCAAAAAACACAGGGATCAGGACAAAAGCCCACAATTTCAAAATTGATAAGTAGTTCATTTAAAGGTTTATTTTGGTGGAAAAGAACAATCTACAAAAAAATATTAAATATTGAAAAACAGAGAATTACATCAAAAAAATCTTTGAAAACGACTCAAAAATCATTTCTCGAAATTTATCAGAATCTTTACCTCATCACCTAGAACAAGACTGCTTTCACCAATTCCATAATCCAACCTGTTAATCGTAAACTCCGCTGAAAAACGTTGATTTTTTCCCGATTTAATCATAGCAAAAGGGATAGTGATTTCCTTCTTTACATCTTTGACCTGAAGCTCAAAAATCCCTACAAATCTCCCTTTTCCTTTCGAAGTAAATCTTTTTGATGAAATTCTGATTTCAGGGAATTTTTCCACATTGAAATACTGCCTTCCCTGCAAATGTTTATCCCGAAGCTTGATCCCTGTTTCAATGCTTTGTGGATTAGCAGTTGCCTTAATCTTGGAATCAATCAGATTTTTTGGATCAAAGGAAATTTCATACTCCCAATCCGATATGGTACCATCCACATTGATTCCGGCGTTTTTTATCTGAAATCGGATTGGATCTATTGTATTTTTGCTTTGACAGAAAATCTGAAATGGAAACAAAAAAACCAGTAAAAGCAGGATTTTTACTTTCATGGATCAAAGGGTTTTCAGAAATGCTATCAATGCCTTTTTATCTTCGGGATCCAATTCCAATCCAAATTCGTGTCCGGATACTGCCCTGTTTTTGATTCCGGCACCAATAAATGCCGTGGGCACATATTCACTTTCTAACCTTTTGGGATCCAGGACATCCTCCAGTTTTGCCAAAGAAGCATCATGGAAAAATGGTCCCCGATACCAAAGTCCTCTTAGAGATGGGACTTTATAATAGCCGGTGCCTCTCCTTGTTTTCGTTGTATATCCAGGATCTGTTCCTACGGAAATGTCAAAAATGTCATACTTGTCATAATGCTCCTCAGGAATCTCAAAACCATCCGCAGGGGTGAGTTTATTATTGGTATAATACGGTGGAGTATGGCAGGTAACACAACCCTGTTCCGCAAAAATCACTTTTCCCTTTTCGGTAAGTTGGCTTGGTTTGTTGGGGTTTTCAGGAGCTTTGATGGAATAAACATATTTTGCCAAGGCATACAATTGCTTGTCTGAATGTCTGTCGTATGTGCCAGGGAACATAATGGGTTTGCCGCTATTGATTACTTCATCATTTAATCCAAGTGGATTGAAACTTCCATACATATTCAGAAAATCCAGAGATTGGTTCATGGCGATATACCGCATCAAATCTTCAATATTTCTATGTTGCCCAAGACCGCCGTGGTCAAGATATTTTCTGTCCTTAACACCTATCAAATCAGGAATCTGCGGGGGAAAAAGGATACTTGTCCCCTGTCTGCCAAAAGCTCCTGTGGGTACGGCGGCGTACGCATCAAGGATATCTTGCTTTTTCTTGGAGAGCAATTCCCCGTGTGGATCTCCCTCCGCCCAAGGAGAGGAAAAAAGAAAACCACTGACAGCCTTGACGTCATTTTCAGGAGCCTTTTGCAGCCCATACGCAAAAGCCTTATCTCCGGGAAAGCTGCCTTGTGCACCCTTCAACAATGAACCATCTGGCATTACCTTGGTGTGGCACATCCCACAGGAGAGATTTCCCAAATAAACCTTTCCTTTTCCAGTTACTATCCATCTGGCAAATGGCATGATTCCATCCTTGGAAAGCGGCATTTCACTATATTCATAAAACCCAACATCACGCACATTTTCTTTGGAAATAATGGCGCCAAGAGAATCAATCGGATAATCAAACAGCAACTCTCCTGCCTTCACAAAGTCTTCCTCGGTCAGTAATTTGGATTCATCCAACTCAATTTCCGCATCTATACTATGTAGCCAATCCCAATATCCCTCAGGTTCATGGTCAGGATGGTACACAGTATAGGTTTTGTAGATAACCCTTTCAGGGAGGTTATAATAAAATGCAGCCGATACCGGCTTTGCCGAAAATTCAGGATTGAAATTGGGAAGTTCCCAATCTTTTATCGCCTCATCGGTCCATACTTTGGGGATATCAGAACCATATTGGATGACCCATTTTTGGATACCGTCAATTGAAATACCCGCCACTAAAATCGGGAATAAAAACAAAACCCAATATCTTCTAAATAGGGTTGACACCTTCGATTTTAAAAGCATTAACAGGGGTCTCATTTCTTGAATTATTGTAAAAAAAGGATTTTGTAAGTTCTTAAGTCAGAAATTGTGATTGCAATATGGAGCCAGAAACCTTTTTTAATGGTCGTCAATCCCTAAAATACAAAAACCATTTGGACTATCAAAAAATGACAATCCAAATGGCTATCCAAGACATTCCTTTATATTTTGCTTATTCCCAAATGAATGTCATTTGGTGGTATCCTTGATAAAGTCCGCCAAATCTTTCTTGAATTTTTGGAGCGATGGCATGTGGGTATAGAACATATGACCTCCCTCATAATACGTCATGATGATGTTTTTTCTGATTTCAGGTCTCAGGTTCATTTGGTCAATGGTGTGTTCCACTCCATAAAACACAGTAGCCAAATCGTAGTAGCCGTTCATAAGCAGCACTTTTACATTTGGGTCTTTGTTCATGGCATCCGCCATATCGATGGCCGTATTCACTGAAATCATACTGCCCCAACCTTCATTCCCTCGGTGTGACCAATCCCATTTAAATCCAGGTGAAGCATAGGCGGAAGTTTTGTAGGTCAGTTTTTTGCTTACACCCAAATCTCTGTGCAAGTAATCCAAGAATCCTGTGGTATAGGCAGGCGAAATGGCATCGCTTTGAGGATCCGTAATAGCATATTGATTTTGAGGCATAGGATTGATGCCTTTGAATCTGGAATCCAATCGGCCGACTGTCATGCCCTCTTCTCTGAGCAATTCATTGAAAAATTCACTGGCTGTCATCCTTAGGTTATTTCTATTCCAAATATCCTTTGATATTCCTGTATAATTTTCCATTTTTTCGGCCACACTGTTTTTATCTGCAGGACTGAGTCTTCCTCCTTTAAACAAAGCCGGCAAATAATCCTGTTCGGTAAATTTTCTCACTTCATCGACAAAAGCTTCCAAGTTGGGGTTTTTGTTGGGAATCTTGTCATGATACCAAGCAGTAGCAGCATAGGATGGGAAATGAATAAGGTAGGAAGTACTTTCTTGGACAGGAAAAGCCAATGACCTGATATCAAATACCGAAGAAACCATGACCACACCATTGAGGGCATATCCTTTGTCCAATAAATAACTCATGACTCCGGCATTTCTGAATGTTCCATAGCTTTCACCCAACAAATACTTTGGTGATTGCATCCGGTCATATTCTTTCAAAAACTGCATGATGAACAAACTAGTAGATCTGATATCTTGATCCACCCCCCAAAAATCCTTTCCCTCCGCCTTTCCGATCGGCATGCTCAACCCTGTTCCAATAGGATCCATCATCACCACATCAGCTACATCGAGAATGGAATAATCATTGTTGACCAATTCATAAGGTGCAGCTTTTGTATATCCCGGATCGTTGACAACAATTCTTTTTGGTCCCATAACACCCATGTGAAGCCAATAGGAAGAGGAACCGGGGCCGCCGTTAAATGAAAAAATGATGGGTCTTTTGGTTGGTCCATCCTCTTTGAAATAAGCTGTAAAGCCATGCAAAGCAATTGGTTCATTGTTTTCATCTCTAAGCTGAAGTGTGCCCGCCCTTGTTTTGAGGCTGTGGGTGGTACCGTTGATTTTGACAGTTTGGGTAGAAGTGAATACCTCACCTTCCTGAATGGGTTTTTCAGTTGGTTTTTCTTGTGCATTGATCTGAAATGCCAGAAGAAAAGCACAAACAAATAGCATGGATTTTTTCATTTTGGTGTGGTTTTTAAATGAATTGATTCGAAAAGCAAGCTAATAAAATCTAAAGCCAAATTAAGAACCGTACAAAAATTTTAAATCTAAGAGGCAGAAATTCAGAGATGTTGGAGCTCAAAGCCGTTTCACAAACGTTTATAATCGATTAGAAACGACAAACTACCGACTAACAGAAAGCTTTTTACAGAAATTTGGACTATTGCTTGATAAACAGGCAGTTTTCATTTAACCAAAACAAAAAAATATGAGCAACATGAGAAACAAGGTACAATTGATCGGAAGATTGGGTGCCAAAGCAGAAACAAAACATTTTGATTCAGGAAAAGCAAAAGCAACTTTCAGCATTGCCACCAAGGATGTTTTCAAAAATGCGAAAGGTGAAAAAGTGGAAGAAACCACTTGGCATAATATCGTCGCATGGGGAAAAACCGCAGAAATAGTAGAGAAGTACACTGATAAAGGTTCTGAAATCGCGATTGAAGGCAAGCTTTCTAACCGTACTTATGAAGATAAAGACGGTACAAAAAAATACATCACTGAGGTAGTAGCTGAAGAGGTATTACTTTTGGGAGAAAAAGTGACCTCCGCATGACCTCAAACCGGCATCCTGGCAAAATCAATGAAAAGGATGCCGGCTTATTTTTTAAATAAAAGAGAATAATGCCCAAAAAGTAAGAAAACAAAATCAAGGTTTTTGAATTTTTAATTCATGTCAGAATAGGAAATCCCTATTTGTAAGATAATCTAAAACAAATCAAAAGATTTTCGGATTGTATTACCATGACATCCAAATATGAGTAATTTTGGCTTTTGGAAAACCTATTAAACATGAAAAAAATAGCAGTATACACATCGGGAGGTGATGCCCCGGGTATGAATGCCTGCATCAGGGCTGTTGTCAGAACAGCGATTTTTAGAGATTTGGAAGTATTTGGAATTTCATACGGCTATGATGGAATGATCAATGGTAACATTAAAAGGATGCAATCCCATTCGGTAAGCAATATTATACAGCGCGGAGGAACCATCTTAAAATCCGCAAGAAGTGAAGAATTCAGGACCAAGGAAGGTAGATCGAAAGCATATCAACAGCTGAAAGCAAACGGCATAGAAGGTTTGGTAGCGATTGGGGGAGATGGTACCTTTACCGGAGCAAAGATTTTTTTTGAAGAATATGGAATTCCCGTCATAGGTTGTCCCGGGACTATCGACAATGACATTTACGGTACTGATTATACCATAGGATTTGATACCGCGGTCAATACTGCTTTGGATGCCATAGACAAAATCAGAGATACCGCAGCGGCTCATGATAGGATTTTCTTCATAGAAGTAATGGGAAGAGACAGTGGCTACATCGCCGTGGAATGTGGTATTGGAGGAGGAGCGGAATTTGTAATGGTTCCTGAAACTTCCACTAACCTTAAAGCAGTGGTAAAATCTCTGAAAAATCTCCGAAAATCCAAGTCTTCAAGTATCATTGTCGTAGCTGAAGGTGATGTTGAAGGCGGTGCAGAAGAAATAATGCAGAAAGTCCGCGAAAAAGTCAATGACCCCGAAAAGGAATTTAAAGTCACCACATTGGGACATATCCAAAGAGGTGGGCGTCCTACAGCCCGGGATAGGGTATTGGCTTCAAGGTGTGGTATGGCTGCAGTAGATGGCTTGATTGCAGGAGAATCCAATTGCATGGCAGGTGTCATGAACGGTCTAGTCGTCTATACCCCATTTGCTGATTGTATCGGGAAAAGCAAAGCCTTAAATCCCGACCATTTGAAATTAATCGAAATATTAAGTATTTAAAATTACCATGGGGTATCTACCTATCATAATTATGCTTGCCGGTTTTTCAGGATTGTTTTGGCTTGTGGTCAACCAATCTATTTTAGCCAAGAAAAAATCCATCTTGCAACTCCAACAGGCTTTTTTTGATGGTTTGGAAAAGTCAGGTTCTTTGACAAAAAACAATGCCAACCTCAGCAAAGAATCTCTACGTTTGATTGATTCAGAATACCAAAAGGTAAAATCAAACCTTACTTCAAAGACAGAACCCACGTTTCAAAAGGAAATCAAGCCTATCTACCAATCATTGAAAATCACCGTTTCCCAATACAACAAACTAATTGTCCAAAAACCCTATAGCTTTGTGGCAAAAGGAATGGGGCATAAACAGCTTGGATGATTGTATAATTTTAAAATTCTCAATTAATGGTCTTCTTGATTTCCAAAAGCCCTAAACCGGTTTTCTTATTCTTTGGTATTTGCAACCAAAGCCAGTATCCCTTGAAGATCTGAAGGATGAAACCATTTCATTTCACTGTATTTTTTGAACCAAGTCATTTGTCTCTTGGCATATCTCCGGGAATTTCTCTTGAGTAACCTTACAGCCTCTTCCCTGTCGTATTTTCCTTCTAAATATCCAAATATCTCAGAATATCCCACAGTTTGAAGTGCATTCAGATGTCTGTGGGTAAATAATTTTTCGGCTTCTTCAAAAATCCCCTCTGTGATCATGGAGTCCATCCTCCTGTCAATTCTTTCATAGAGGTCTTCTCGGTCTCTTTCGAGTCCTACCAAAATACAATTGAAAAATCTGGTATTTTTTTTCTTTTTTCTGAATGAACTGTAAAGCTTACCTGTACCTATACAGACTTCCAAAGCCCTCATCAGCCTTTGGGGATTATGAATATCGACCTCTTCAAAGTATACAGGATCAAGGTTTTTGAGCCTTGATTGTAAATTTTGGATTCCTTTCTCTTTATGATCCAAAATCAATTGCTCCCTAATGGAAGGGTCTACATTCGGGATTTCATCAAATCCAAAACAAATGGCATCAATGTATAATCCTGAACCTCCTGTCAGGATTACCAAATCGTGTTTGGCAAAAAGCTTTTCCAACAACTCTAGTGTTTCTATTTCAAATTTTCGGACATCATACATATCAAAAATTGAAAGTGAATTGACAAAATGATGTTTGACCTCTGCCATTTCATTGACGGTAGGCTTGGCGGTACCGATTTCAGTTTCTCTGTAAAACTGCCTACTATCCGAAGAAATTATTTCGGTTTGAAATATTTTAGCGAGTTTGAGACAGATTTCAGTTTTGCCCACAGCAGTAGGGCCTGCAATTACCAATAAATGTTTATTTTTAGAATCCAAAGCGTGTGTCAGAAAGGCAATAAGTAAATTTCAAAATTATCAATTATAAACAATGAAAGCCAAAAAAGTACTTATTGTAGATGACAATTCTCTCAACAGGAAAGTTTTTGAGCATATCATCGGCCAAATCTACGAATTTGGAACTGCTTCTGACGGAAGGGAGGCATTGGAAAAAATCAAAACCGGGAAATTTGATCTAGTATTAATGGATATACAAATGCCTGTACTTGACGGAATCAACACCCTGAATGTTATCAAAAACGAAAAAATTGCTAATATCCCTGTTATCGCCGTTTCAGCCTTTGCCAATGAAAAAGACAGGGATTACTTTATTTCTACGGGTTTCGATGATTTTATTTCCAAACCTATCAAGCCTCGAAATCTGTTAGAAACCATCGACAGACATTTACGGAAAAATGAAGTGCCGATTAGAATTGATAATCCAAACGAAATAGAACTGGATCCTAAAGTGGTAAATACTTTATTGAAATTTAACAATGCCGAAAACATCCGTTCAGTATATGAGGAGTTTATTGAAGAATGTATTAATTTATTGGTTGAAACCAAATCCTTAATTGATTCAGGAAACTATCCCGAAATCGGAGAGAAAATACATATTATCAAAGGTAATTCCGGTACCCTAGGCGCATTGAAAATTTACAATTTTTGTCAGAATTTTGAAAAAAGCATTAAATCTTCCAATTTTGAGAATACCTTAGAAGATTATATATATTTGAAGAGTATAGTTCAATCATTTCGCTTAAAAATCATCTCATCTCAATTACTCAATCCATGACGGAAAATAAGAAAGTTTTGGTAGCAGAAGACAGTTCTGTTATAATAAACCTTACCAAGAACGTACTCCTTTTCGAGAAATATAGAATTACAGCTGTCAAAAACGGCAAACAAGTTTTGGAAAAACTTTTGAATGAGGATTTTGATTTGATTTTGATGGATATCAACATGCCTGTCATGGACGGGATAGAATGTACCAAAACCATCCGGGCCCTGGAGGACAAAAACAAAGCAAACATTCCGATCGTCGCCATTACAGGGAATTACAAAAACTACACGCTGGATGATTTCAAAAAAGCAGGCCTCAATGACTACATCCAAAAACCATTGGATTATGATTTGTTACTTGCAACTGTAAGAAAACACCTTTCTTAAATAGAAAGAACCGGAATGACAGTCAAATACACAAAAAACTTTCTGGACAAAATCGAAGATCTCTTTGCCTCATCAGAATATATTTTGAGGTATGAAAAAGGAAATTTCAAATCAGGATATTGTGTTCTCAAAGAAAACAAGATCGTCATCGTCAATAAATATTATACCTTAGAAGGCAAGATCAATGCCTTGCTCGATATTATCAAAGAGTTGGGGTTCAGCCCTAAAGATTTTTCAGATAGAAAACTGCAGGATTTAATTTCCGAATTACAACAAACCGAACTAAAACTTTGAAGGTCACATTCTTAGGCACAGGCACTTCTCAGGGCGTACCCGTGATAGCCTGTGACTGTCCGGTGTGCAGTTCACTTGATTACCGGGATAAAAGATTGAGGAGTTCGATCCACCTGGAAATAGAAGGCAAAAGCCTTGTCGTAGATACAGGTCCCGACTTCAGACAACAGATGATCAGGGAAAAAATCCATCATCTGGATGCGGTACTTTTTACCCATGAGCATAAAGACCACACGGGCGGACTGGATGATATCCGCTCCTATAATTTCCTTCAAAAAAAAGACATGCCAATCTATGGGACCAAAAAAGTCCTCAATCAGATCAAGCGTGAATTTGCCTACATATTTGAGGAAGTGAGGTACCCCGGAGTTCCTTCGGTGATTACCCATGAAATCGTCAACGAACCTTTTTCCGCAGAAGGAATCCAGGTCGTCCCGATTCAGGTGCTTCATTATAGATTACCTGTATTTGGGTTTAGGTTTGGGGATTTTACTTATATCACAGATGCCAAATACATCGATGACACTGAACTTGAAAAAATAAAAGGAACCAAAGTCCTTGTGCTGAATGCCCTGCAGCAATCACACCATCTTTCCCACTTCACCTTGGAGGAGGCCATCCAACTCGTGCACCTGATCAAGCCTGAATTGGCTTATTTTACACACATCAGCCATCGCCTAGGCACGCACCAAGAGGTGGGAAAAACATTACCTCCAAATATCCATCTGGCTTTTGATGGATTGAAAATCTCCCTTTAACGATGCACTTCAATTTCCATTTTTTAAAATTCCTTTGCCCAGAGCTGGATAAAACCTTTTCAGGCGCTGAGATTGTGGAATGTTTTTCCCAAAATAAAGACGAATTGGTAATCGGCTGTACGAAAGATGAAGAGGATATTTTCATCCGGGCCAACCTGCTTCCTTCAATTTCCTGTCTTTCCTTTCCCGACAATTTCAAAAGAAGCAAAAGAAATACTGTCTCCCTTTTCCCTCAAATCATCGGAAAAAAGATCAGCAAGATCGATGTCGTCAATTTTGAAAGGGCATTTATAGCCTATTTGGATTCCGGTGACAAAATAGTCTTCAAGCTTCACGGAACGAGAAGTAACATCCTTTTTTATCCTAAAGATGAAACCTTACCGTCTTTGTTGTTTAGAAATGAACTGAGGGATGACAAAAACCTGTTGGTCTCCGATCTTTCAAAAAACCTCCATTTAGACTGGAACACTTTCTCCTCAGTGGAAGGAAATGCCTCAAAATTCTTGCCGACTCTGGGAAAAATCCCAAGAGAATGGCTCAAAAAACAAGGCTATATAGAGGCTGGATTAGAAGAGAAATGGGAGTTGATGAAGGAACTTTTGGATATTTTGGAAAGCCCGCTTTATGCCATCATCAGCGATGAAAATGAATATCTTCTGTCTTTGCTCCCTGAGAAGGAAGCAATATTTACGACTTCTGATCCTATCAAAGCATGTAATGAACTTTTCAGATATAGGGTAGTCATCCAGTCATTTGAAAAAGAAAAACATTCTTGGCTGAAGCAACTTCAGGAACAACAAAAGAGAACGAAGTCCTACATCCAAAAGACCGGGGAAAGATTGGAGCAACTTCTCCTTGAAACACCGCCTTCTCAAGTGGCAGATGTAATCATGGCCAATCTCCATGCGATAGAATCCAATACCGAACAGATTGCGCTTTTTAATTTCTACTCAGGAAAAGAGGAAATTTTCAAACTCAAGGTGGGACAAAGTCCTCAAAAGTATGCCGAAAACCTCTATCGCAAATCCAAAAACAGAAAGAAAGAAATTGAACAACTTTCCCAAAACCTTGCGGAAAAAGAAAAACTATCCCTACATACAGCTTCGTGGCTAGAAGAAATCGAAGGGTTTAAAGACTTTAGGAGCCTTCGGGATTTTATCAAAAACAACCACCTGACTCCAAAATCAAAGGAACATGAGGAACAGGTACCGTTCAAGAGATTTGAAATCGAAGGATTTGAGGTTCTTGTCGGAAAATCAGCAAAATCCAATGACGATATGCTTCGCAATTTTGCCTGGAAGGAAGATTTATGGCTTCATGCCAAAGACGTATCCGGGTCACATGTGCTGATCAAATACCGTTCGGGCATCAATTTTCCGAAAACAGTTTTGGAAAGGGCAGCTGAATTGGCAGCGTATTATTCAAAAAACAAAAATGAAAGCCTTTCTCCTGTGATGTATACTCCTGCAAAGTTTGTGAGAAAAGTAAAAGGAACACCACCCGGAGCAGTAATGGTTGAAAAAGAAAATGTGCTAATGGTAAAGCCTACCGGACCAAAAGAGGACAATAAATAACATCAGAAAGAAAATAATTCGGCATTAAGACAAACAAAAAAGGCCTCCGAGGTGGAAGCCTTTTATGATGTAATCTGATTAATTTATTCCACCAGGTGGATTTTAAGCATATTGGTTTTTCCTTTTTCCTTCAAAGGCATACTGGCAGTATTGATGATGATATCACCGTTTTTAACATAGCCGTCCTTTTTCAACTGGTCTTGGATATCCATAAAAGTGGCATCTGTAGAAGTGTTGCTCTCATAATAATAAGCCCTGACTCCCCAAACCAAACTCAATTGGGTCAAAAGGTTTTTGTTTCTGGTAAAAATCAAAAGGTTGGCAAGTGGCCTGAAAGACGCCAATCTCAAAGGAGTCTGGCCTGAAGTTGTAATACCAACTAATGCTTTTGCTTTCACATTTCTGGAAAGTCTAGCTGCCATCAAGGTGAGATTTTTGCTCAAGAAGTTCGGATCGCTATCTTCTATTTTATAAAGGTGATGGAAAACATCCTCGTTCGTTTCAATGTAGTTGATAATGGTACTCATGGCTTTGACAGCATTGACCGGGAACTGTCCTGAGGCAGTTTCAGCAGAAAGCATTACTGCATCTGCTCCATCCAATACTGCTGTAGCGACGTCATTGGTTTCAGCTCTTGTAGGTCTTGGATGCGTGGTCATACTTTCAAGCATCTGTGTGGCGATGATTACCGGCTTGCAGGCAACTTTACAAAGCGAAACCATTTTCTTTTGCCAAAGCGGAACAGTTTCCATAGGCATTTCCACACCAAGGTCTCCTCTTGCTACCATGATCGCATCGGTCGCCTCAATGATGGATTCAATATTTTGCAAAGCTTCTGGCTTCTCTATTTTCGCTACTATTTTGCAGTTTTTCCCGGCCTTGGTGATTCTTTCTCTTAAGTCGATGATGTCATCCACAGACCTTACAAAAGAAAGTGCAATCCAGTCCACGTCATTGGCCAAACCAAATTCAAGGTCTTCAAGGTCTTTTTCAGTAAGGGAAGGTGCCGATACTTTGGTGTTGGGTAGGTTTATACCCTTTCGTGATTTCAATATTCCTCCGTGAATTACTACGCATCGGACATTCTTGCCATCTGTGCTGTTCACAGCAAGTTCAATATTCCCATCATCAATCAAAATTCGGTCTCCTGATTTCACATCATTGGGAAGGTTTTCATAGACTGTGCTCACTATGTCAGCGTTTCCTACCAAGGAATCATTGGTAATGGTGATTTTACCTCCAGGCACTATTTGGACTCCCCCGTTTTCCATCTCACCCACCCTGATTTTTGGGCCTTGTAAATCTTGAAGAATACCGATTTTGACGGTGAGTTTGTCATTGATTTCGCGTATCATCTTGATGACTTCAGCATGCTGGGCGTGAGTACCATGCGAAAAATTAAGTCTGAATACGTTGGCTCCTGCGTTGGCGAGACTTTTTAAAGTATCAATATTGTTTGATGCTGGACCGATGGTGGCTAATATTTTTGTCTTATTATAAAGAGCAATACTCATAGAATATTGGGTTTTAATAGGTTAATAGATTTTCTTTTGATTTGATTTTGTCGATGTCGAGTTTGACTACATTTTGGATTAATCCATTCCCCGAAAGG
This sequence comes from Aquiflexum gelatinilyticum, assembly GCF_024741135.1. Taxonomy (GTDB): domain Bacteria; phylum Bacteroidota; class Bacteroidia; order Cytophagales; family Cyclobacteriaceae; genus Cognataquiflexum; species Cognataquiflexum gelatinilyticum. The sequence goes on along the minus strand of NZ_JANSUY010000001.1, from coordinate 305,365 downwards.
CGCTCAATATAGTCATTAATATCCACTTCGGAAGTAAAATCTTGGATGAGTAGGAAGTAGTCTATGATTTTTAATTCGGGAATCAGGTATAATGAATTGGTATCAAGGCCAAAGGATTTGTTTTTTAGCAACTGGATAAATCCATTTTCCTTTTCACTTTTATACTGAGAAATGCAAAGGCGGGTGCCGCTGATAAATTCCAACTCATAATCATCTGTTTTTGCTAATTTTAAATCCAAGGCATTATTGATGATCCAGGCCATTTTATAGTCTTTAACAGGGGCTACAAAACCAAGAAGTTCAAACTCATACAGGTGTTCGACGACTAATTTATTTTTCTTCATTTGGGGAAGAATTTGCTCAAACAAAATTAAAAATAATCTTACAACTTCTGACACCCTAAATAATATCTTCAATTTAGGTGAGGCATTTTTTTGGCAATAAGGTTTTAAATCTATTTCTTTGCGAAGTGTTTTAAATTAAACTGTTCGAAAAATGTCTGAAATTGCACAAAAAGTTAAAGCCATTATCGTTGATAAATTAGGCGTAGAAGAATCTGAAGTAACTCCTGAGGCTAGCTTCACTAATGATCTTGGTGCAGACTCGCTGGATACAGTTGAGCTCATTATGGAATTCGAAAAAGAATTCAACCTTTCTATTCCAGATGACCAGGCTGAGCAAATCGGCACCGTTGGTCAAGCTATCAGCTACCTGGAGGCAAACGTAAAATAAAATATTCATTCAAAATTCATTTATGAATTTAAGAAGAGTTGTAGTAACTGGTTTAGGTGCCCTTACACCGATTGGAAATACCGTTCCCGAATTCTGGAATGGTCTATCAAATGGTGTAAGCGGTGCTGCGCCTATTACTAGGTTCGATGCTTCCCTTTTCAAAACCCAGTTTGCATGTGAGGTCAAGAATCTTGAAGTCGAACAGTTTATTGACAGAAAAGAAGCCCGGAAAATGGATCTTTTTACTCAAATGGGGCTTATAGCTGCAGATGAAGCGATCAAAGATGCAGGTCTTGATCTAGAAAAAATCAACTTACACAGAGCCGGAGTCATCATGGGTTCAGGTATCGGCGGTCTCAGGTCCTTTCAGGATGAGGTCACTGATTTTGCCAGAGGTGATGGTACCCCAAGGTTCAACCCCTTCTTTATTCCCAAAATGATAGCTGACATCTGCGCAGGCTTCATTTCAATTAAATATGGATTCAGAGGGCCAAATTTTGTAACAGTTTCGGCTTGTGCTTCTGCCACAAACGCCATCATTGATGCTTTTAATTATATCAGGTTAAACAAAGCGGACATCTTCATCACCGGGGGCACTGAAGCTACCATTACTGAAGCGGGTGTTGGCGGGTTTAATGCCTTGAAAGCACTTTCCCAAAGAAATGATTCTCCTACTACTGCTTCCCGACCTTTTGACAAAGACAGAGATGGCTTTGTCCTTGGTGAAGGAGCCGGGTGTTTGATCTTAGAAGATTATGAACATGCCAAAGCACGTGGAGCAAAAATATATGCCGAATTGGTAGGTGGCGGAATGACTGCAGACGCTTACCATATCACTGCTCCCCATCCTGAAGGAGAAGGAGCAAGCAACGTGATGAAGCACGCTTTAGAGGATGCAGAAATGCAGCCTGAAGATATTGATTACGTCAATGTACACGGGACTTCCACTCCTCTCGGGGATATCAGTGAAGTAAAAGCGATTCAAAAGGTATTTGGTGAGCATGCTTATAACATCAATATAAGCAGCACCAAATCGATGACAGGTCACCTTCTGGGTGCGGCAGGTGCCATTGAAGCGATTGCTTCAATCCTTGCCATCAAAAACAGCCTCATTCCCCCCACTATCAACCATTTTACAGATGATGAGGAGTTTGACCCTAGATTAAACCTGACTTTCAATAAAGCACAAAAACGAGAAATCAGGGCTGCATTGAGTAATACCTTTGGATTTGGTGGGCATAATGCTTCCATCATCTTCAAAAAAATAACAGGATAATTTTGAAACTGTCAAGATTACTTAGGCTTAGGTCTCTGTTTTATAATAAATACGAAAAAAGGCTTGCTTCCTCCATCAAACATATGGTCGGAAGCAAGCCTTTTAATTTGACCCTTTATAAACTTGCCATCAAACACGCTTCTGTGGCAGAGGAATCCATCAATGGGATGAAAATTTCCAATGAAAGGCTCGAATACCTCGGCGATGCAGTTTTGGGAGCAGTAGTTGCAGAATTTTTATTTATTAAGTATCCCTACAGAGATGAGGGCTTTCTTACAGAAACAAGAAGCCGGATGGTAAACAGGGAAGCCCTCAATCAAATCGCCATCAAAATCGGACTTTCGAAAATCATTAGTGAGGAATACAAAGGCAAAAATCTAAGTGCTCATAAATCTTTGTACGGAGATGCGTTGGAAGCAATGGTTGGCGCGATTTATTTGGATAGAGATTTCCATTTTTGTAAAAAATTCATCTTAAAAAGGATTATTATCCATTTTGATCTGGACAACATTATCAGCACCACGACAAATTTTAAGAGTAAAATCATCGAATGGGGTCAAAGAGAAAATGCTGAAATTGATTTTAAAACAATTTCTGTAAATGGAGAACAACGGTTCAAGGAATTTATAGTCGAACTCCATGTCAGCGGAAAACTTTTGGCAGAAGGAAAAGGAGCCACCAAAAAGAAAGCAGAGCAAGAAGCTGCTAAAAATGCTTGTGAAATTCTCAAGATAGCAGTATAGTAATGTATCTTTGGGGTCAGTTTATAGTATTTATATCATCAAAATGTCAACATTAAAAATCGCTTGTGCAACTGTCAACCAAACACCTTTAGACTGGACAGGAAATCTTGATCATATCAAGCAGGCGATAATAAAGGCAAAATCCCTGAATGTAGAATTTGTATGTTTTCCTGAATTAGCAATCACAGGCTATGGTAGTGAAGATCTTTTTTTAAGCTATTGGTATCCACAAAAAGCAATCAGTCAATTGGCACACCTCCTTCCCTATTCAGAAGGAATTACAGTAGCTGTTGGTTTGCCTGTCAGGATCCAAGAAAAGGTTTACAATTGTGTGGCAGTCCTGGAAAACCAAAAAGTTTTGGGTTTTGTAGCCAAGCAATTTATGGCCATAGACGGGGTGCATTATGAGTTTCGTTGGTTTACCCCTTGGGAACACGGGAAAGTGATCCAGTTTGAATTTCAGGGAAATCAGATTCCTTTTGGAGACCTTGTCCTGGAGAAAAACGGGATAAAATATGGTTTTGAAATCTGTGAAGATGCCTGGAGAGGAGACCTCAGACCGGGCTTTAGACTCAAAGACAGAAATGTAGACCTTATCTTCAATCCAAGTGCAAGTCACTTTGCCATGGGCAAAAGTATCCTTAGAGAACAGCTAGTCAATGAAAGCTCCAAGAAATTTGCAGCTACTTATTTTTATGTCAATCTCCTTGGCAATGAAGCAGGAAGAATGATCTTTGATGGAGAAATCCTTGCTTCAAAACATGGAAAGCTGATTTTAAAAAACGAGCTTCTTTCCTTTGAAGATTTTCAGGTTTTGGTTTTTGGCTATGACAAGAAAAAGGAAGAATACCCTGAAATTAAAAGCCTGCATGATAAAAACGAGGAATTTGTAAAGGCCTCAGCCTTGGCTCTTTTTGATTACCTTCGAAAAAGTAAAAGCAAAGGCTTTGTGTTATCCCTTAGCGGTGGGGCGGATTCTTCCACAATTGCGGTTTTGGTATCGGAAATGGTCAGACGTGGCGTTGAAGAACTGGGAGTTACTCTCTTTTCTCAAAAATTGGGATTATCCTTTGTGCCGTCGACAAATAATCCGGTCAAAGAAATCACCGGACAGCTACTTACAACAGCTTATCAGGCGTCCGACAATTCTTCATTTGTCACTTTCCAAAGTGCAAAGTTCTTAGCCGAAAGTATGGGCGCTGAATTCCTTCATTGGGAAATCACCGATGAAGTCAAATCTTATACAGAAAAAATAGAAAAAGCCATTGGAAGAAAACTCTCTTGGAAAGAAGATGACATAGCTCTCCAAAACATTCAGGCGAGGACGAGGTCTCCCATCATTTGGATGCTTGCCAACATAAAAAACGCCCTTCTTTTGAGCACTTCAAACAGAAGTGAAGGAGATGTAGGGTATACAACCATGGACGGAGACACAAGTGGAAGCATCTCACCTATAGCTGGGGTTGACAAGCATTTTGTCATCCAATGGCTTCGTTGGGCCGAAACAGAACTTAATTATTCCGGCTTGAATAAAGTGAATGGTCTCCAACCTACAGCTGAACTCCGACCTTCTGAAAACCAACAGACAGACGAGACTGACCTCATGCCTTATGCTGTAATTGTCGAAATCGAGCGGCTAGCTATTCGGGACAAAAGGTCACCGCTTGACATCTTTTTAATCCTAAAGGAGGAATTGAACGTAGAAAAAGAATTGCTAAAAAGTTATATCAAAAAATTCTTTCGGCTTTGGTCCCAAAACCAATGGAAAAGAGAACGCTTGGCGCCTTCTTTTCATTTGGATGAATTCAATGTCGATCCAAAAACCTGGTACAGATTCCCGATATTATCAGGAGGATATGCGGAAGAATTGAAAGAATTGGATGAATATTGAATTAAATAAAATCACCTGACCCAAAAAAACAACAATATGACATTACAACTGATAGTAGACTATATCGTTTGGAGTCCCAACCCGGCGGTTTTTCCAAGTTTTGAAAGGTTAAGGTGGTACAGCCTATTGTTTGCTTTTGGATTTATAATATCACAACAGGTGATGATCTACATCTACCGCAAGGAAGGTCAGGATGACAGGCTTGTTGACAAGCTGACTATTTACATGGTATTGGCCACTATTATCGGTGCAAGATTAGGCCATGTACTTTTTTATGAACCCGAAAAATACCTCAGTAATCCCCTCGAAATCCTAAAAGTTTGGGAAGGAGGACTTGCGAGTCATGGGGCAGCCATTGCAATATTGTTTTCCTTATACCTGTATGCAAGGAAGGTTCCCACTCAAACATATTTATGGGTGGTAGACCGCATTGTGATTGTAACAGCCATGACAGGTGCCATGATCAGAATGGGGAACCTGATGAATTCTGAAATAGGTGGAAAACCGACCGGTACTGATAGTGGTTTTGTATATGCTAGAGATAGTGAAGAAATTTTGGAAACTTTACGCATTCCGGTTTTAGAAGTCAGCGCGTACAAACCTGATAACAGAGAATCTGAACTTACCGGGACCGGAATAGTTCCTGTCAATATTGATATTAAAATAGATAAGGGAGGATTCAGTGAGGGTGATCTAAAGGCTACATTGAATACCGATGTCAAGTATGTTTTGACCAAATTCAAGAGTTCTCAGAAATACATGGCGGAAAACCCCAATACTCCCTTGAATTTTGACCTTTCTGATAAGGGAGACCATTTTCTGGCTACAATTTATACTTTTGGTATAGCCCGGTATCCTACCCAAATTTATGAATCGGCATCTTATTTTATAATCTTCCTTGTTTTACTTTGGCTATGGATGACTTACAAGTCAAGGCTTCCTGATGGTTTGCTTTTGGGATTGTTTTTGATCTCGGTATTTGGAATGCGCTTTGTCTGGGAATACCTGAAAGAAAATCAGGTTGACTTTGAGCAGGGACTTTCTCTAAACATGGGCCAATGGCTGAGCATTCCATTGGTGATCGGTGGCTTTATATTAGTGGGATTGGCTTTAAAAAAAGGCTTCAAAGGGTAAAATAAGCTAAGGAACCGGGTCGTGTCCATGACCTCCCCAAGGGTGGCAACTTGCTATTCTTTTGATTCCTAGCCAACCTCCTTTGAATATTCCGTGTTTCAATATCGCTTCTTTGGTATATTGGCTACAAGTGGGTGTATACCTGCATGAAGCAGGAAAAAGTGGAGAAATCACATATTGGTACACCAAAACCGGAAATATGGCGATCTTTCGGATAATTGTTTTCAAAGCAGTGATATTTCAGGGATAAAAAAATATAGCAAGCTAAAGTTCATTTAATTTAAAATAAGTACTGTCTAACTTGAAAGATTTTCGCAAATATAGCTTTCTTTTCCTCCTTCCATTGCTTGGATTTTTTGAGGTAAATTATGCTGTTGCCCAGACTGAAGCAGTAGAAAAAGACAGTACAACAACGGTCAGCCATCCGGAAAAGGTGGTCATCAATAATATTTTTATTGTAGGAAATGAAAAGACTCGAAAGAATATAATCCTTAGGGAAATAGACCTTAAAACAGGAGTCAGTTATGATTGGGATGAATTGATCTCGATGATACAGGCTGATCAAAAAAAAATCTATAACCTGCAGTTGTTTAACAGTGTGGAAATCACACCACTCATCACGGACAATGAACAGATTGAACTATTGGTCTCAGTAACCGAAAGGTGGTATATCATCCCAAACATCATTTTCAACCTTGCTGACCGTAACATTGCAGAATGGTGGACTAACCAAAACCGGGATTTTTCCAGGGTAAATTACGGAGCAAGGTTGGTTCACAACAACGTTGGCGGCAGGAATGAAAAGCTGAAAGTCGGAGCACAATTTGGTTTTGTGAAAGCATTTGAAGTACTGTACAGCATCCCTTATCTGGACAAAAATCAAAACCATGGCATCTCCGGCCAATTTACCTATTTCACCCAAAAGACCATTCCCGTCAAATCAGCATTCAACAAACAGGTTTTTTATACCAACGAAAAAGAAGAAGTTTTAAGAAAAAATTCTTCCGCCTATTTCAGATATAGTTATAGAGGGAGTTATTACAATTTTCATTTTGTAACTTTTGGATACAACAATACCACCATCAACCCTGATGTTTTTGTCCAAAATCCTGACTATTTACTGAATGAAAGCAACAAACTCAATTACTTTGTACTAGGATATACTTTTAGACATGATAAAAGGAATAATATCCAATATGCCACTGAGGGTGAATTATTGAACATCAGTGTGACAAAGTATGGCATCTTTGCATCAGATGATATGGATGATACCGAAATCTCTATCAATGCCAATAAGTATATCAAAGTAAGCGATAAATTCAATTTTGTTTCCGGATTGTCACTCAATTCATTTATTCAAAAAAGACAGCCTTTCACTTTGGTAAGAGGAATCGGATATAATCCCAATTTTATCAGGGGTTATGAACTGAACGTAGTGGAAGGTCAACAGATCCTTGTACACAAAAACAGCTTCAGATTCAAATTTATTGACGTGGGATATGATATTGGAAAATATGTCCCATTGGAAGAATTTTCTTACCTACCGCTCAAAATGTATCTTGGTTTTAATTTTGACCATGGATTCGTCAATGACCGAAACAACCTGCCTGACAATGCCCGTCTGACGAATAAATACCTTTTTGGCTATGGAGCAGGCCTTGATATCGTGACGCTTTATGACATGGTATTCAGGTTTGAATACTCCCTCAACAACCAAGGTGAACAGGCATTTTTTGTCAACTTTAGGGCACCTTTTTGAGTTAGTCGAATTTAAACGTTTAAGATCGGGTAGTTATTTTTTCCTTTCCTTTTGTACTTGTATTTTTAATTGAATCGATTTTCCTCCGGTTTTTTTAATGACATGACAAGTCCTCTCAAATTTTTGTTTCTCTTAAGTCTGATTTTAGGCTGTGCTCAAGCTAAAGGACAAACCGGTACAGAAGCATTGCCTAGAGGCGGAAGAAGCATGGGTTTGGGAAATTCAAATGTGACAATCGGAGATGTTTGGAGCATTTTTAATAACATTGGGGGACTCTCAAAGATTGATTATACCCAAGCTACATTTTCTTACGACCACCGTCTTGGCATCAATGAACTCACCACATTGGGTGCCGCTGTGGCAATTAAAGGTAATCAAAAGGCTTTTGGGTTAGGAATTTCAAGTTTTGGTTCGGAGAGTTTTTCCCAAAATCAAATCGGGATTGGTTTTTCAAATCAATTGGGCATTGCTAGTCTTGGATTAAAAGTAAATTACTTACAGACGAGCATTGAAGGATTTGGAAGGGGCGGGGCAGCAATCATAGAATTTGGAGGGGTGGCAGAATTGACACCAGAATTGTTTTTTGGAGCCCATGCCTACAATATCACCCGTGCGAAATATGGCAAAAATTCGAATGACCGCTTGCCTACTACCATCAAAGCGGGGATTTCTTATCGACCTGCCTCAAAGGTCATGGTAAACCTTGAAGCCGAAAAAGACATCCTATTAGACCCATTATTGAAATTAGGATTGGAATATAATATTTTGGAAAGGGTATGGGCCAGGGTTGGAATGAATACACAACCCAATAAATTCTTTTTTGGTATAGGTTTCCGTCCCAAAAGATACTACATCGATTATGCATTGACCCAGCATTCCAGTCTGGGAAATACGCATCATTTTTCATTCAGCTACCTGTTTTTGACCAAATGAAAACCTTGGTTTCTATAGGAATATTGGTGCTTATGGTAGTCCATCAAAGCCAAGCCCAAACCTACCGGAAGGACGAGATTAATATCGAAAATTTTATAGAGGAGCTTTTTGGAATGCAAAGGTCAGATGAGAATTATGAGGATCTTTATGAAAGTCTTTTGCAGGTATTTCTAAATCCCATAAACCTGAACAAAACAAACGCAGAGGAATTAAAGTCGATATTCATTTTGACGCCTTCACAGGTCAATAGCTTTATTGCATACCAAAATCAATTTGGGGAATTTATTTCAATCTATGAATTACAAGCCATTCCTGATTTTGACCTGGAAACTATCTATAAACTATTACCATTTGTCGTTTTGGATGATTCAGAAAAGATGCAGGGCTCGTTGAAAGAAAGGGTTCTGTCTTCAAAAGATGCATATTTTATCTTCAGGCAAAATAGGGTTTGGGAAACCCGAAAGGGGTATACTCCTCCTGATACTTTGGGAAATGGGGAGCTGACAAGCAGGTATCTTGGTGATCCCAATAGCCTTTACGGCAGGTTTAGAATCCAACATTCAAAAGATTTCAGTCTTGGATTTACGATTGACAAAGATTCCGGGGAGCAATTCATTTGGAATCCCAATTCAAAAAGGTTTGGCTTCAATTTTTTATCATATCATTTTACTTTATACAACCAAGGTAATTTTAAGGCAATTTCGCTGGGGGATTTTCAGATGCAGACCGGGCAAGGTTTGGTGTTTGGTGCAGGATTTGGGGTGGGAAAAGGAGCCGAAACCATCACTACAGTCAGGCGAAGTACCATAGGCATAAGACCTTACACTGCAGCCTTAGAATTTGGCTTTTTCAGGGGCATGGCTGCCACTTATAAAGCAGGCCCATTGAATGTTACCTTAATGGCTTCAAATGCGCCACGGGATGGAAATCTTCAGGTCCAAATTGACACCATAGAAACTACGGAGGAAATCATCACTTCACTGCAAAGCAGCGGGCTCCATCGCACAGCTACCGAGATCACTTACAAAAACAGGATCCGTGAGAAAAATCTCGGAGCCAATATCCATTACCAAAGCAGGAAGCGGGATTTTCAAATTGGGGTCAATTCCCTTTATACCCAATTTGGACAGGCATTTCAAAGAAACAGGCAGGTTTATAACCAATATGAGTTTTACGGAAAAGCAAACCACCTGCACAGTCTCTATTTTGCATACAACTATCAAAATTATTTTTTCTTCGGAGAAACTGCAATATCGAAAAGCGGAGGAAAAGGTTCGGTTTTAGGAATGATGAGCAGCCTGCATCCAAAGCTTGGATTTTCGGTATTGTGGAGACGTTTTGACAGAGATTTTCACAGCTTTTACGGCAATGCCTTTTCCGAAGGAACGAGACCGATCAACGAACATGGACTCTATTTTGGCTTGAATTACAAACCCAATCAAAAGATAACCTGGTCAGTTTATTATGACTATTTCAGGTTTCCATGGCTTAAATACCGGGTATATGCACTATCAGCAGGAAACGAGTGGCTTACTCGGTTCACTTACTCACCATCCAGAAAAATTCTGCTTTTTGCCCAAATCCGTGAAGAATCCAAATCAAGAAATATTTCAGAACTCCAAAATAATTTTCAATCAGGCTACCAACTTTCCCAAGGCAAAAAATGGAATTATGCCTTCAACCTGGATTATAGTCTAGACAAACATTGGAGTATCAAATCTAGAATCATGTCTAGCAGGTTTGACTTCAACAATAAAACCACAAGAGGTTTTGCCATCAGTCAAGATATCAATGTAGACTATGAAAAATGGAGGCTCTCGGGAAGAATCGTACTTTTCGATACAGAAGATTATGACAACAGGCAATTTATTTATGAAAGGAATGTCTTGTGGCTATTCTCTATTCCAGCGCTTAACGGTCAGGGGATGCGGTATTATCTTTTGGGTCAATATAAAATCAATCCCAAACTGACTTTTTGGGCAAGAATAGGCAGAACAATTTTTACTGATCGAGAAGTCATAGGAAGTGGCCTCCAAGAAATAAATGGCAAAAAGATTACAGAAACGGTTTTTCAACTTCAATACCAGTTCAATAGATAATTTCCACCATCGGTACAACCTTCATATGGGTTTTTGATAAATTGAGACATCAAACCACCATCATATGAAAAAACTGTTTTTACTAGAATTATTTTGTTTGATCCTCCTTTCTGCACCTATTTTTGGTCAGATAGTAGATAAAAGCAAATTCAGCAAAAATGAAGGTTTCTTTACATTCTACACCGATGAGGACAAAGGAAAAATCTATCTTGAAGTAGACAAACTTGATTTTGAATTCCTCTATGTGAATTCAATGCCAGCAGGTATAGGTTCTAATGACATAGGTTTGGACAGAGGACAATTAGGAAGGACTCGCATCGTAGAATTCAGAAAAGCCGGCAACAAACTTTTATTGGTTCACAAAAATTACGAGTTCAGGGCTTACAGCGACAATCCTGCTGAAGTCAAATCAGTAAGAGACGCTTTCGCAGAGTCTGTCCTTTGGGGCTTTGAAATCGCAAACAGTGAAAATGGCAAATACCTTGTCGACGCAACCTCCTTCTACATGCAGGACGCCCATATGGTTGGAGAGAAGTTGGGTTCTGCCAGACAAGGGTCATATAAACCAGATCCTTCACGCAGTGCACTTCATTTTCCAATGACCAAGAACTTCCCAAAAAACACAGAAGTGGAAGCCATCGTGACTTTGACAGGAACTCCTACCGGAGCCTATATCAGGTCTGTAACTCCTTCTCCGGAATCTGTAACTGTAAGGCAACGCCATTCTTTCATCGAACTGCCTGACAATAAATATACCCCAAGGGAATTCGATACAAGGGCAGGATATTTCCATATTGATTACATGGATTTCACCAGTCCAATTGGTGAACCAATGGTCAAAAAGTATATCTCAAGACATAGGTTAGAAAAAAAGGATCCAACAGCCGCAGTTTCAGAGGTAGTTGAACCGATCGTCTATTACCTGGATAGAGGTACGCCTGAACCAGTCAGGTCGGCTTTGTTGGAAGGAGGAAACTGGTGGGCTCAGGCTTTTGAAGCCGCAGGCTTTAAAAATGCATACCGAGTTGAATTGATGCCTGAAGGTGCAGACCTGATGGACGTTAGGTACAATGTCATCCAATGGGTACACCGCTCCACTAGAGGTTGGTCTTATGGCTCCTCGGTCACAGATCCTAGGACAGGCGAAATCATCAAAGGCCATGTGACTTTGGGAAGTCTCAGGGTAAGGCAGGATTTTTTGATAGCACAGGGCCTGATACAGCCATTTGAGGACGGAAAGCCAAAAAACCCCAAAATGCTTGAATTGGCATTGGCTAGGTTGAGACAACTTTCTGCACATGAGATCGGACATACTTTGGGTTTGGCGCATGCTTATGCTTCCTCCCCCACCAACCGTGCCTCTGTCATGGATTATCCTTATCCTATGATCAAGATGGATGACAATGGAAACATTGATATCTCTGATGCCTATGATGACAAAATCGGAGAATGGGACAAATGGGCAATCCGCTATGGTTATGAAACCATTCCAGCCGGACAATCAGAAAAAGCCCACCTGAACAAGCTCCTAGAAGATACCTATGCGGCAGGACATACTTTTATTTCAGACATGGATTCCAGGCATCCGAGCGGAAGTCACCCTACTTCCCATCTTTGGGATAATGGCGCTTCAGCCCCTGATGAATTGATGAGGATGATGGCCATGCGTTCCAAAAAGCTGAATTCATTTGGGTTAAATTCAATTGATGAAAACCAACCTGAAGCATTGATGGAGGAAGTTTTGGCTCCCCTTTTCTTGATGCACAGGTATCAATTGGAAGCTACGACCAAGCTTGTCGGAGGATTGGATTACACCTATAAAGTCAAAGGAGATAACCAAAGAGTACAATCCAGGCTGGAAGCTACCAAGCAAAACGGAGCATTGGAGGCCTTGCTTTATGCTGTTCAGCCGGAAAAGCTTGCCATTCCTACCCAGATTCTGGACCGGATGCCTCCACGTCCTATGGGATATTCAAGAAACCGTGAAACTTTCCCTTCCAGAAACGGACTGAACTTTGATCCTTTGGCTCCGGGAGAAAATGTGGTCGACCTGACTTTTGGACTACTTTTTGAAGCAGGCAGAGCAAACCGATTACATCAGCAGCAATTGTTTGATGCAAGTTTACCTTCTTTTTCAGATGTTTTGGAAAAAGTTACCGCACAGGTTTTTGGGAGTGGCTATGATGGGACTTATCAGGGGGAAATCCGCTTGATGGTTCAAAACAAGCTGACAGAACACCTGATCAATCTTGCCAAAGACCCAAAAGCTACGGCAACAGTGAAAGGAATCACAAGAAACCAATTGAGGGAGATTGCTTACTGGAATTGGAATAAAGGTCAAAACAAAACAGGACCATCCAAATCCACTGCGGCCAAAAGTACTTCTGACGACTTCCACCGATACTTGGCTGACAAAATCAACCATTTCTTCAACGAAAAAGAAGAATTCAGTATCCCGGCGGAACTTGCTATACCTGATGGAGCTCCTATCGGAACTACCGATCTGAGATGTGACTTTGAATATTAAAAAAAAATACAAAACCCGGCTGAACTCAATTTCAGCCGGGTTTTTAATTCTCTTACTTTTTTGTCCCCGCACATTTTTTGGAGCAGTATTTCACATTCACCCAATTCTTCTCCCATTTTTTTCTCCATGTAAATGGACGATTGCAGACAGGGCAAGTCTTGGTTGGCAATTCCGATTTCTTCATTTAATAGGAATCATTGTTTTATCAAAAAGTTTAAACATTTCTCATGTCTTGCATCTTGCTTCTCGCTTCCCGGTTCTACTAATGTTCTCCAAATGTCTTTTCCCCAGCTGTAATTGCCAGATCAAGCATATTCTGTCGTGGTGGCAGTGGGCAAGTGGCATGTGGCGTAAATACACAGGGAGGATTATAGGCTTTGTTAAAATCCAATATCACAATATCTCCTGAAACAGGCTTTTTGACATACATATACCTTCCTCCACCGTAGGTCTCTCCCCCACTCGTGTTGTCAGCTATGATCAGATATAATTCATCCTCAGCATCCAAAGCATCGATTTTGTAGGTTATGCCATCTTTTTGAAATTCAAGGTAGCCTGGTGATGGATTTGGTGTTGTCTGTCCCAAAACGTTCGTAATCGGGATTTCCCTAATCGGGGAATAGGGAATGAATTTAGCTTCAAGCCTCCATTCCAAGTCTATCGGATACCTTTTAATGCCCTCAAATTGGGTGACAGCAGCCGTCTCTAAATCCCTCAACCTGACTCCATAGGCATCAGCCCTTTTAATAATATTCCATCTAAGGCTCTTAAATGATAGCTTTTCAAACTCCTGAGTTTCCACATCAAAAATCTTTACTTTCTCTTTTAACTCATTTTCTCCCAAGAATATACTGTCTGTTTGGGGCGTGAAGTAAACTTTTCCTTCTTCTAAGAAAAATACACCGATCGAATCAGGAAAACCTTGAGATTCCAACCGGAACCTGGATCCTGCACCGGTTCCAAAAGTAGTTTCGCCTGCATCAAGCCAATGTAATCCTATGAGGTTTAGCCAACCTTCTTCTGACTTTACAGAATTAACCCGATCCTGGTACCAAGCTTCCACCTCTGCGGCATGCTCTTCGGGATTGATTTGGGATTCTTTTTTTCCACAAGATAAAACAAAAGTGAAATAGGCTAAAATCAATAAGAATCGGGATAGTTTCATAGGTTGTATGCTAGGTTTTCAAGGCAATTTAAAAATCTTATCGTCCAAAAACATCTAGCCAAAAAAATTAACCTGATTGAAACTGTGATAACAGCAAATAATTTCCAGCTGAATAAAAATTTTTCGATTTGAACTGAATGGTAAGTATCTTGATCTATTATTCAAACCAAAATAACCATGAACGTATTTCAAAGAATTACAATTATTGCAATGTGCCTTATGACCCCGATGTTGGCTTTCTCCCAAACAGGCGTGGGAACCAAAAAACCCAAAGGTGCAAAGCAACTTTTTGATGGAAGCAGGAAAATGCTGGATCAAAAATGGACTTATTGGGAAGGCCCAAGATTCAAAGCAGCGCTACCCATCAAATGGGAAATCGTGAAAGATCCGGTAGACAAAGGCACAGCGATGAACAGTAATGACCCGGCAGCCGCAGGAGGATTGTATGGTGCTGCCGATATCGTCACCAAAGAGGAATTCAGGGATTTCAGGTTACATGTCGAATTTTTAATCCAAGAAGCAGGAGGCAACTCGGGAGTTTACTTACAAAACAGATATGAAATCCAGATTCTCGATGGAGACTATGGCGACCATGGATTGGCGGCAATTATCAACGAGCACATACCTACCGTACAGGCTTACAATGGATTGGGGAAATGGAATGCCTATGACATCAACTTCAAGGCTGCAAGGTTCAAAGAAGGGAAGTTGGTAGAAAAGGCAAGGGTGACCATCTACTTCAATGGCAAAAAAATCCATGAAGACAAATCAATTAGCCAGGTATGGGGAGGTCCAAATTCAGGTCAGGATGGAGGAAATGACGGAGGAAAAGGAATTACAGACCGTCCGGGAGGTATCAAATTACAAGCTGAAGGACATAATGTGCTATATAGGAATATCTGGATCAAAGCCACTGATCTTGGTGAAATGGGAACAGATTTCTAATTCTTCAATTAATGGATTTTATATAGCCTGGCAAACTCCAATACATTAGGATACATCCATTCTTTGATTTCAAATACTTCCGAAGGACTAAAGAATCTGATTTCCTGGCATTCAGGTGAAGGTTTGAATTCAAGGTGAAAAAGCGATGTTGGATAAACGGCATTCACAATATATTGACCTTTAGGATTGATTACAGAAAAAAAATAATGGGGATGGTCTGAAATGAATTTTGCTTCCAAAGCCATTTCCTCTTTCAATTCTCTTCGTAACCCTTCCTGTGGGCTTTCTCCGAAATCCAATCCACCTCCGGGAAGTTCCCAAAGACCATTTTCTTCCCTGACAAGAAGAAACCTTTGTGTAGAATCCACCACAAGGGCTTTTACAGACACCCTGTAAAAGCAATCGGGAATTTGAAATGACATAAGCTTATACTTTATGAATTTTAACCCATTTTTTGACAAAAAAAAAACCTGTGAGATTTACCCACAGGTTTTTCTTATTTTTTTCAAATCAAAAGAATCGGATTACCCTGACATTCAAAACCTCACTCTTAGGTTTTGACAACAATTCTCCAGTTACAAAAGACATCACACAGGCGTTGGAAGCATTACTTTCACATGAACTCCAATATTCAACTGATGAAAAACCGCCAATCAAATCTCTGTTTTTATATAAGTAATTCATTTCTTCCTGACTTGGCATAAACCAGTCATCGTATCCTCCCACATTAAAATCCAAAGTGACCCGTGCCGCTACAGACCCATCATTTTCGGGATGGCATTGGGTGGGATTGTTGTAGTAGTCCGGTAAAGCATCATGAAACGCCAATACTAATTCAGTGTTGGATCTACCAAATCCAACTTCCGGGGAAGTTCCGCCTACGGCTGTTCCTTGACAACCCCATTGCGATTGAAATACTTCCTCTACAGGGGCAATGATTATTCCTGTTTTCTTACCTTCTACAAATCCCTCTTCTCCTGGCTCGAAAATATGTGCCACAACTCCACCTTGATAAGGTTCACCTACAATAACGTTTTCAGGACTCTCTTCTTTCACACATGAAGAGAAAATAATAAATAAAGATACCAAAAAAGGCAGTACCGATTTTGACGATAATATCACGGACTTTAACATACTAATTTTAATTTAGGTGGGTATTAAGCTAATCAACAAGACATTGCTGAATAACCACAAAGTTAATATAAAAGAACTTAAAATCAACAATTTCAAGATATTGAAAAACCCTTAAAGTATTTCATCCTCTAAATTTCCCAATCAAAATACCTTAAACGATAACATTGGATGGCATTTTGTCCAAGTTTATTTGCCAATTGATAGTTGGCTACTGCTCCAACACCTGCACCTATGATGGGGATTAGTTGGGCAAGTTTTACGAGATCCAGGTAATCTCTGTACTGTAGCTGAAAATCCCTCCAATCAAAATCGGAGACATCAGCAGGGAGTTTGGCGATATAATCATTCCAGTTTTCAAGTAGGGACAAAGTCTGATTTCGGGTTTCCTGACTTGAAAATGTCAATTTGAAGATATACAAGAGGTAAAGCCGCTCCTCAAATTTTTTTACATCATAACCATATGCTGCAGCAATCTCAAAAAGCATCTTCATTTTGATGGTGAGAAATGCAGGGAAATCAGCCAAACCCAATAAAATTCCTCCGGCACCGGTAATCGCCCCCTCTGCAGAGGCAGTGTTTTGGTATATTTTAATGATTTTTTTTACTTTAATTTCCCTTTGTTCCAATGATGAACCAATCAAAGGTGAAGGGGTAATATATTTGGTTCCAAATAATACACCTTTTACCATTTTTTCAATCGCATAGGTGATAACCTGATGGACTTTTTCAGGGATCATGCTATTGATGCCTTCCTGAGTGCTTTTTGTCAGCTTATTGATAAATCCAGGTTTCTTTCTGGTTTTTACAAGCCATGCATTAAGTTCGGCTGTGGCAATGTCATCATACATTGATTTTGACAAAGATTGAGACATAGTATTGTTTATTTTCCCTTATGTATACATAATCAGATGCCTTAGGGTTCTATTTATGAAATTTGTTTTTAAAAACCTGAAAGTTTCAATCATTCAATATTTTTCTCCTTTCGCGAAAGGTTATCTCCCAAATCCCTTACCACTAAAATCCAGCCTCCTTCCATTTCCACAAATCCGTATTCAAAACTATAGGTATAAACATTTCCTTTCCAATTGATATACGTGTGGGTATGGTATTTGAAATGGTAGCCTAATTGTTGGAGTCTTTCTTTTGGAATCTTTACTTTTTCAATTCCATCTACAAGAATCCTTTCAAGAATATTCCTGTTTATTTTCAGGTATCCCATGATGTTTCTGACTTCAGTACTGTCACCTATCCTTCTTTGGTTGTTGTGGCTGTTGCGGCAGTAGTCATCACAGAATTTCTTATCTATTCTTCCTAAAATTGATTTACCACAATAGTAGCATTGCTTTTTTTCCAGATCCATAAAAGTCAATTTTAAACAATAACTTAATAACTAATTATGGTAAATTTAATTTACCCTTTAGTTCAAAACAATACCCAGAACTGGGTATTTATTTCATAAAAAGTAAAAAGAGATATAAAAAAAGATGGTAAAAGTCAAAGTTTGATTTTAAAAAATTCAATATATGGAGGGTTAAACAAATATTCTTCTTTCAATATTTTTCATGGATTTCTGTCATCAACCTTACCATTTCGGCTCTTATTTCAGAAGTTGGTCTGATAAAATTATTGTTCATAAAGACATATCGGTAGACTTTCCCCTTCTTGGTTTCTATCCAGCCACTCTGAAGGTGCATGTACCTGAGCGAACCTGTTTTGGCCCAAACAAAAGGTTTTCCATTGTCAGTTTTATAGGCATTCTTAATCGTTCCCGACACCCCTCCTGCAGGCAAGAAAGTCTTTAACCTTTCGGTATCTCCTATTTTTTGTTCGAGTTTATGCAATACCTCCAATACCGTATTGGGAGTAAAAAGATTAAATCTTGACAAACCTGACCCATCTTCCCAAATCGGTTTGTTTTTAAGATCAACCAAATAGTTTTTAAGGCTATACTCAATTGTTTTATTCACATCCAGAGTATCTCCCAATTGACCTGAACAAAGAAGTAAAATCTGCTCAGCAAGAAAATTATCGCTCGGCAGCATCATATGCCTGTACAAGCTATCTGAAGGAATACTCAGAAGGGTCTTGATACCTGCAGGCCTATGCCTTCTGATCAGCGTGACATCGCGTTTTAAAGTATCCTGCAACAATATTCTGGTTACCTCCAAATCCATAGGAAATGGTATTTGGCTTTCAAAACCAACAGGAACCGGAAGACTTGGCATCAGTAATTCCTTTCCGGATTTGGACCTGCGAAGTGTAAATCTGTTGGTTATAAGCGTAGAATCGATTTTAATATAGTTTGATATGCCTATTGGACTTACTATCAATTTATGGCTAGAATCTGATTTAATTATTGTTTCATTACCATACATTGGGAAATGGCTCAAATCCGCACGCCAGGGACTTGGTTCAAATTCAACATCAGGATCTTTTGCCAAGTATATCGAATAGGGACTGTCTGCCAAAAAATCAAATACCTTGCGGTTATCAAGTTTTGGATGTAAAAAAGAAGGGTCTCCTGTACCCCAAATTACCAATGAATCTCCGTTGACATGGTATTTCAATCCGGGAATTGAATCCCCAAGGATATTTAATGCTGCATACAATGTCAGAAGTTTGGTATTGGAAGCCGGAACAAAATACCTGTCAGGATTCTGTTCATAAATGATTTTGCCTCCCTGTTCTTCAAGGATAAATCCCACGAAATGCTCCTGCATAATGTCGGATTGCTCAAACATCTTTCGGACTTTTCTTGTGTTTAGTTTCTGTGCTTCTGTTGTCTGTATTGAAAACAAAGCAGACAGAAAGACAAGTAAAAATGCTTTTTTCATCAGGGATTAAGGTGTTTTTTGAGAAAATCAGCTGTGGCACTGTTGACTTTGACCATATTGGAAAATACCATCCAATGATGGCTATCCCCCGGGATAATCAGGTATTCATAAGGCTTCTTCCGCTCCTCAAATCTCCTGACCAAATCAGTGGTCTGACTGACCTGTACATTTCTGTCATCGTCGCCATGGATAAAAAGAACTGGGGAGGTCCAGGTTTCTATGTAGGCTATAGGAGAAGAAAACCAAGCTGTCTTTACCGCTTCATCATAATCAGGAGCCTTTTCATATCCCTCGGGCATTTCCAACCTGCCAGACAGGTTATGGACACCATGGATATCCACACCGACTTTGAAAAGTCCTGAATCTTTACCCAAAGCCAAGGCTGTCAGATATCCTCCATAGGAACCCCCATAAATCCCAACCCTGTTTTTATCCACCTGAGGTAAATCAGCCAAATATTCCCCTGCCGCCTTTACATCAAGATATTCTTCGGCTCCTTGCCAATAGGTACGCGGCGCCTTATGAAATTCATACCCATAGCCGATTCCCAATCTGAAATTGACTGACAATACCACAAACCCAAGTTCGGCCAGATATTGGTTTACTGCATAGGTATTGGAATAATAGTCCATGTAACTCCAGCCTAAAAGCATCTGCCGCTGTGGCCCTCCATGGACAAAAAGTACTGCGGCTTTTTTGGTGGGTCCTCCCTCTTTTTCAAAAAGCTGTCCATGGACAGTTAAGCCATCCAGGGACTTAAAAGTTACCTGTTTTGGCACAACAAGACTCTTTGCAGGAAAATCATTAGGTATAAGATTTTCAGCCAGCAATCTTGATTTTTTACTTTTAATCTCCACCACCGAAGGTAGAAGTGATCTTTTTGCAGTGGCTGAAAAATAGGCAACTGCTTTGTTGTCAGCAAAAACAGTTGGGATGGCTTCAATGCCTTCCCCTTGGGTTAAGAGTGTCATTTCCCCTCCATTTACAGCAACCATTCCTATATGCCTTCTGTCGATGTCTGCTTTATCCGGTCCTGTATTCGCAGAAAAAACCAGAAATTTCTTATCTTGGCTTAAGCTGATATGCTCTACCATAAAGTTGCCCTTTGTCAATTGCATGGATGGTCCTGAGTCAGCGTTCATTGCATAGAGATGTGGCCATCCATCCTCATAAGATAGGTAAACTATTTTGTCATCAGCTGCCCAATTAAGGTTAAAACCGCCGTTGGTTGTCGGGACAGAACCTCTGAGGGTTTCCGGAGCTTTCCATCGCTTGAAGGCAATCCCAGTAACGACATCTGCCACCCAGATTTCCCAAGGACTGTGTCTTGGTTCCAATAAAGGCAAAGCCTCACCCTTTCCACCGGGTAATCTCACAAAAGCAATTTTTCTACCGTCCGGAGACCATCTCGGACTGACGTCCCGGCTGAAAGAAGGGGCAATCCATTGGATCGGATTAGCTTTTCCACTGAAGATTCCGATTAATGAATGGGTACCCCTGTTGGCAGCAAACAATAGTTTTTTTCCATCGGGAGACCAGGCAATGGCGTTCATATTTCCTTTGGCTTCAAACAATTGTGAAGCTTTTCCCTCTTGGTAATCGACAGTCCAAACTTGTCCACCTTTGAGGAAAGTAATGGTTTTGTTATCAGGTGAAATCGTGGGATAGTCTCCTTCAGTCAGTGCCTTGGCATTGCCTCCTTCAAGGGAAACAGTCCAAATCTCTACTTTAGGAATATTTGAATTGTTTGCCGGATTGAAACCAGCATTCGGATCCCAATTGCTGCCATGCTCCCCTCCCCTTACAAAGAGCAGCCAATTACCTTCCGGAGAAAACTGTAAACTGCTGATTTCCTGACCATCGTCCTTGTCAAAAGTGGTGACTTTTTTGGGATTGAAATCGGGGGCCTCAGCAACATATACATTCCTCAGACCTTTCTCATTCATGGCCCAAGCCATTTTGTTTCCCTGCTTTGAAGTCACCAATTCGGAAGGAAAAGAAAAGGAAGACACCTGTTCCATGGTGAAAGATTGGGCATAAATTCTGAAAATCAGTCCCAAAAACAAGAAGGGCAAGCATATCAAAATCTTTTTCATTACATCGCAGTTAGATTTATTTAAGGTAATCAAATTCATCTATATCCAAAACAAAAAAGTCCTCCGCAGTAGCAGAGGACTTTAAGAATGGTTGAAATTACTGATTCCACCAAATCCTATCCAAAAGTGTGACAGTAGGAACATTGTTCCCATTTCTGCTGACTTCTGAATCAGGGTAAGGCAATCTCCTAATAAATTGATTGTTCAAATCCGGGTTTAAATTCTGAGGAAGAGTCATGTCCTTATATGCATAATTAAATCTCCTCGCATCATTCCAAGTCTCAGGATGAAGGAAAGTTGCTATCCATTTTTCTTTAAAAACATCATTGATGGTTAGTGCACCGACTCCCATACTTACCGAAGGGTCAGCCAAATAAGCCACAACTTGGTCATTGGGTACACTCAACATTTGCATATGTGCTCTGATACCTTCAAGATAAGCTGCATATGCTCTTGGTTTGTCCGTGGAAAATGCCGCTTCGGCTTCAATGAATTTCAATTCCGAATAGGTCATGATCAAGACAGGGCCCAATGTTGATGTATAATATTGGCCGGGAATGAGTGTAGACCTAGCCCCTTGTTCAGGAGCATTTCCCCTGCCTGCCCCATTTTCGACGCCGATATATTCTCCTGCATCTGTTGTTCCAACCATAAGCTGTAATCTTGGATCAACTGTTGGGTAAGAAGTTCCATCCAAGGCCTCAATGAATTGGGTTGAAATCCAACCTCCCAACAATAGGTTTTCATTGTTGATGGCTACTTGGGCCCAAGGGTTAAACCTTTGGTCAAAGAAATTCATTTTGGCATCGTCAAGGTTATTTGTCATCCCTGCTGCCGCTGCTGCCAAGACATTTGCAGGGTTATAACCCTGAGTACCGCTCGTATGTAGCAGGTATCGGGCTTTAAGGGAATTGGCGAATTTTACCCATTTTTCAATATTTCCTCCATAAATAAAATCATCAGTACCAATAGTTACTGTAGAAGTCAGTCCAAAATTAACAATAGCCTGGTCCAATAGTGAAAGCACTTCAGTATATAAAGCCTGGTCGTCGTCGTATGCTGGAGTGACTGTTGAGAAGTCAAAACCTTCAGAATAAGGAACCTCTCCCCACATATCCACGACCATTCCGAGGTTTAAAGCCATCAAGGTCTGACCTGCTGCAGCATAATGGGTTGCACCCAGATCTTCAGATTTTCTTACCAGATCTGTAATGTCTGACATTACTGAATAAAATGATCCCCATGTCCCGCTGTAATCCAATGGCTCCATGATATCTGATGAGGAACCAGGATTGGGTGAGGCTAAATGTTGGACATAATTACTTGAAATAGAACCTGCCCTGTAGACATTGAGCGTAGATTCAAAAGTAATATTGGTCAATAACCCCTGTATTGGAGCATCCTGTGGATTATTTGGATTTTCATTGACATCAATCCACGAATCACATGCTCCCATTAGCAGCATAAGCGCTGACATCATTAATATTTTGATTTTTGATATATTCTTCATGATCGTCTTCATTTAGAAACCAAGATTTAAAGTAAAGAATAGGCTTTGCACTCCGGGAAACCCTAGGCCGGTAAATCCAATGGCATTTCCACCGGCACCCGCACTGAAAGATTCCGGATCAAACCCGTCCCAAGGTGTATAGAGGATGATATTGTTAGCAGCCACAGATGCCCTGAGGGACTTGATAAAGGTTCCTTCCAAAATTCTTGGGGGCAAGGTATATCCCAATGTGATGTTTCTCAACTTCAGGAAACTGGCATCCTGAACAAAGTTTTCACTGACACCCCTGTAGGAGTTCCTGTAAAATCCCGCTCCATAATTTCTGTTATCGGGCCCTACACCCTGCCCTAGCCACACTTCCTGGGAATTTGCTGTACCGTCAGCAAGAAATCCTTCAAAAACTCTCGTCTCATTCCTGTTGGCAGTATATCCAGCGATTCCAAAAGCAGCCAAGAAATTGTCAAATTGGTTGTATTGCTGAACGCCTGTCCTTCCATCTATAAGCACGGATAAATCCCAGTTTTTGTAATTGAAATCATTCCTGATACCACCAATCCATTTTGGAATGGCATTTCCCAAGATCAATTGCGTACCGTTTCTAATTGGAAAACCATTTGTTCCGATAAGCAAGTCCTGGTCTCTGTTTAGCGTAGTCAATCCTTCAGGGACTCCTCCTTGGTAGTACCTCTGGTAAGAACTTCCATAGATGTCTCCATAAGGTCTTCCTTCTACCAATTTCATGGTTACCGTCGATCCAACATACCCAAACTGACTTCCTACTATGATTTCGTCAATTCCTTCCCTGATAGACTTTACGGTGTTGTTGTTATAGGAAAGGTTGAAATTGATAGTCCAAGAGAAATCATTGCGTTGGATAGGCATTGCCTTTAAGATGAATTCCACTCCTTCATTTTGGATTTCGCCTGCATTGGTCACATAAGAGGAGAAACCGGTAGTGGTCGAAACCGGAACAGGTATGATCTGGTCTTTTGTATTGTTCTTATAGTAGGCAATATCGAGCTCTATCTTATTTTTAAATAAACCGATCTGGGTACCGAATTCTATGGAGCTGGTCCTTTCTGGTTTTAGATTTGGATCTCCGAATCTTCCGTTTCGGGTAAAACCTACTTGCCCGTTTAATGGATAAATTGAAGGTGAGAGGTATGTTGCCCCCAATAAATGGGGATCTGTATCCTTACCAACCTCAGCATAGGAAGCTCTCAATTTCCCAAAAGTCATCCATGCAGGTAAATCAAATGACTCTGAAAAGAGGTAACTCAAATTGAATGAGGGATAGAAAAAGGAATTGTTTTCTGTAGGCAAAGTGGATGAAATATCATTTCTTCCTGTGATGTTCAGGAATACTGTCCCTCTGTAATCTGCTGTCACATCCCCGTAAAACCCGACCAATCTCCTGATGCTTTTGCCTTGGTCACTGAATACCTGTCTGGTATTGTTGAGGTTAAAGAACTCGGGAATAACGAAGTTTTCACCTAAGGAAGAAAGCCTGTCAAATTTCCTTTCGAAGATGTCATTGCCAAACCTCAGGGAAGTATTCCAGTTTTCATTCCATCTCTTTTGCATGGACACGATAAAGGTGGAAGTCAAGTCCCTGCTGTTGATTCTGATTTCCCTGATAAAACCTGTGGAACTCAACGGGGCTTCTCCGTCAATTCCCTTAGGTCCAGGTGTGATTTCTGTTCTGCTATCTGAATACGCGTCCATTCCCACCCGGTAGGTAAAATTGATCCAATCCGCAGGCTTGTAATTCAAAGTGACATTTCCCAAAATACGGTTAACATTGTCTTCGAAAGTACTGAACTGCGCATCATAAATCGGGTTTGTATTGCCCCCGACGCTGACCATCGTGCCATCCGGTTTGATGTAATTCCTGATATCGGTAGTTTCTGACCAATAGACCATCCTTTCCATGAATCTGTCATGGGGAACCCTGTTTCCTCCTGAGTTGATGTAGTTCAATGAACTCGAAAAGTCAAATTTATTGGAGACTTTTACCTGACCGTTGACTTTAGCGGAAGTCCTATTCCAGTCACTGAAAGGAATGACACCTTTATGGTCAAGTCTGCCAAATGAACCAAAGAAAGTTGCATTTTCATTTCCACCAGAGATATTGACATTGTTATTGATTTGGGATCCGGTCTCAAATGCCCTTCTCCAATTGTCTTGGTATTTGTGATCCGGCACTGTCTGCCTCACCTCTGAGATAGGTGCTCCCCATGCTGGCCAAAAACTGCTTGGGTCATATACCCCACTGAAGCCTTGTCCAAATTGGTCTTGAAATTCAGGATATCTGTTGATTTGTTCAAAACCAATTGAAGAAGACACATTTACACTTGTTGATCCTGCCTTTCCTTTTTTTGTTGTGATGATTACTGCACCGTTTGCCGCCCTTACGCCATAAAGTGCAGTTGCAGCAGCACCTTTGAGGACGTTGATGGATTCTACATCGTCAGGGTTTAAATCTGCCACCCTATTGGACAATCCCCTTGGGGTACCGGGTGATTCGACGGTAGAGTTGTCAATCTGAATACCATCTACAATAAAGAGCGGCTGGTTATCTGCACCTGGATTCAGGGAAGTCACACCCCTGATGATGATCCTTGCACTTTGGCCCGGAGCACCGCCAGAATTGGTTACCTGCACACCTGCAATCTGCCCTTGCATGGCATTGACCAGATTGGGCTGCTTGGTTCGCATGATATCCTCTGAACCTATTTTTTGGACGGAATAACCCAAGCCCTTTTTCTCTACTTCAATGCCAAAAGCAGTGACAACTACTTCTGACAATTGTTCAATATCTGCTTCCATCCCAAGGTCTATGACAGAACGGTTGTTGACTTCAACTGCCTGCTCCTTGAAGCCGATAAAAGAGAAAAGCAAAACATTACGGCCACTAGGTACATTAATGGAATATTTTCCATCAATGTCTGTTACCGTACCTATCGTGGTATTCTGGACCAATACCGTCACGCCAGGAAGGGGTTGTCCGTCTTCCTTTGTTGTTACTTTACCTGTTACTGAATTTTGCTGCGCAATCATGGGATGTGACAACAAAACGAACATGAAAAAAGTAACCATAAGAGTAATTCTTTTCTTCATAAAGTTTGGTTTAAAATGGTTAAATAAGTTGATTTAATTAAATGCCAATACCAGTTGCCTGGACCGAATCACTATCCGATTTAGAATATTTGGTTATTTTGAGTCTATTTATTTATTATTTTAAAAAAAGGTCCCAAAATGAGATTTTTACTCTATAAGTTTTCGTATATCTCACCTTTTGATTACTCATATTATCGATAAATTGACAAAAAGCCTATACTTTTAATTAAAAAAAATTAAATTCAAGAGATTCTTTTAACATAAAAAAAACTGCAGAAGCAAGTTTCTTTTTACCATCAATTGTCCAAAAATAATTTCGTTTTTAGCTTTACTTATCCGAAACTTAAAAATGTCCGTATTTGGACTTTGAAAAAAAACAAAAAAGCCACCCGTTTCACACAGGTGGCTTCCCTCTAAATCGGATAATTTTTTTATTTGTTGATCGTCACGGTAACGGTTTTCTCTATTTTCTTTCCGTCTTCGTAAGTAATTTCTTTGGTCACTTTAATGTCCTCAGCATCTGTATGCACATGTCCATGACCATCGCCTTCTGATATGTGTGGCGCAATAATCAATGCCACGATTGAAGTCAATTTGATCAGGATGTTCATCGAAGGGCCTGAAGTATCTTTGAAAGGATCGCCAACAGTGTCACCCGTAACTGAAGCTTTGTGGGCGTCAGAACCTTTGTATTCCATTTTTCCATTGATCATGACTCCTTTTTCGAAGGACTTCTTGGCATTGTCCCATGCACCACCGGCATTGTTTTGGAAGATACCCATCAACACGCCTGAAACAGTGATACCTGCCAACATCCCGCCCAATACTTCGGGGCCAAAGGCAAAACCAACAATGATCGGAGAAAGCAAGGCGATTGCTCCCGGAGCAACCATTTCCCTCAAAGAAGCTTTGGTAGAAATCTCCACACACTTCTCATATTCCGGCTTGGCTTTGTACTCCATAATACCGGGAATTTCCCTGAATTGTCTTCTTACCTCGTTGACCATGTCCATCGCTGCCCTTCCCACTGCCGCTATGGCCAAGGAAGAA
Source organism: Aquiflexum gelatinilyticum (assembly GCF_024741135.1). Taxonomy (GTDB): domain Bacteria; phylum Bacteroidota; class Bacteroidia; order Cytophagales; family Cyclobacteriaceae; genus Cognataquiflexum; species Cognataquiflexum gelatinilyticum. Next base: position 278,417 of record NZ_JANSUY010000001.1, on the reverse strand, counting down.
AAGATAAACGGAATCATAGCCCCGACAAACAATCCTGACAATACATCTGCCTTGTAAATATCGATAGAATCAATTCCTGCCATACCCACGTAAGCTGCAAACAAGGCCAAAGCAGTCAATGCCGCTGAGGCAATGGCAAAACCTTTTCCTGTAGCAGCGGTAGTGTTACCTACAGCATCAAGAATGTCTGTTCTTTCTCTTACTTCTTTTGGCAAGCCGGACATCTCAGCGATACCACCTGCGTTATCGGCAATTGGTCCAAATGCATCGATAGCCAATTGCATCGCGGTGGTGGCCATCATGCCGGCAGCAGCTATAGCCACACCATAAAGACCGGCACTCAAGAAAGAACCATAAATACCTGCTGCCAATACCAAAATCGGAGCAACAGTGGATTCCATACCCAAGGAAAGACCCCCAATAATATTGGTTGCATGACCTGTGGAAGACTGCTTGATAATTGAATTCACAGGACGCTTGCCCATGGAAGTGTAATATTCAGTAATCGCACTCATCAGTGCGCCAACGATCAGACCGATAACAACTGCTCCGAAAACACCCATTTTGGTAAATGCTATGGATCCACCTCTGGATAGTACCAATTCGCCTGCAGGCAACATATAGTCAATCAAGAAATAAGAAGCACCTACTGTCAGTAGAATGGAAATCCAGTTTCCTTTGTTCAAAGCACCCTGAACACTGTCAGTGTCTTTGCTGATTTTAACAAAGAAGGTAGAAATGATAGAAAACAACAATCCCATACCGGCGATCACCAATGGCAATAAAACCGGAGCGATTCCCCCAAAATTATCATTGGAAACAATTTCTCTACCCAAAACCATGGAGGCCAAAATTGTGGCCACATAAGAACCGAAAAGGTCAGCACCCATACCTGCCACGTCACCGACGTTGTCACCAACGTTATCCGCGATGGTAGCAGGGTTTCTTACATCATCTTCAGGAATACCTGCTTCTACTTTTCCTACGAGGTCAGCGCCAACATCAGCTGCTTTGGTATAGATGCCTCCACCTACTCTTGCAAAAAGGGCAATGGATTCAGCACCCAAGGAAAATCCTGCCAATACTTCCAAGGCTGTTGCCATGGCCGCACCGTTGACATCTCCTCCGGTAGAGACTACAAACATGTTGTAGAACACGATAAAGAGCGAGCCCATACCTAAAACGGCTAGACCGGCAACACCGATACCCATCACAGAACCTCCTGTAAATGAGACATCAAGTGCTTTTTTCAAACTTGTTTTGGCAGCTTGGGTAGTCCTGACATTGGCCTTGGTGGCAATGTTCATTCCAAGGTATCCGGCAAAAGCGGAAAGCACCGCTCCGATCACAAAGGATACGGCAATGATCCAGCTGGAATTTGGAACCAATGTTCCTGACCATGCCAAAATAATACCGGCAATGACTACGAAATAGAAGAGAATTTTCCATTCTGCCTTTAAAAATGCCATGGCACCTTTGGCGATGTGACCCGCCAACTCAACCATGTTTGCATCTCCCGGGTCTTGTTTGACCACCCAGGCCGATTTGATGGCCATCACGATGAGGCCGATAATCCCCATTGCGGGGACGAGATATACAATTGCTTGTTCCATAAATTATCTTGGGTTAACCCTAAAATTTTTGATGCGACAAAGATATTATTATTCACTTATCTAGCAACCAATTGAAAAAAAATGGTGGAAGAGGTTGTGATGGTTGTGATTGTTGTAGTTGTTCTAATTGTTGTCTGCTGCGCGTTGTCAGGTTGTCGGGTTGGGATGCGTCACCCTAAAGTACGAAGGGTCTATTGGTTGTAATTGTTGTAGTGGTTGTAATTGTTGTAGTGGTTGTAATTGTTGTCTGCTTCGCGTTGTCAGGTTGTCGAGTTGGGAACCGTAACCCTGAGGCACGAAGGGTCTATTGGTTGTAATTGTTGTAGTGGTTGTAATTGTTGTCTGCTTCGCGTTGTCAAGTTGTCGGTTGTCGGGTTGGGATTCGTCATTCTGAGTGCAGCGAAGAATCTCTAGGTTCTAATGGTTGTAGTGGTTGTAATTGTTGTATTTGTTGTAATTGTTGTCTGCTTCGCGTTGTCGGGTTGTCAAGGTTGTCGGGTTGTCGGGTTGGGAACCGTAACCCTGAGGCACGAAGGGTCTATTGGTTGTAATTGTTGTAGTGGTTGTACTTGTTGTCTACTTCGCGTTGTCGGGTTGTCGGGTTGTCAGGTGGGGAACCGTCACCCTGAGGCACGATGGGTCTCTTGGTTGTAAGTGTTGTAGTGGTTGTAATTGTTGTAATTGTTGTCTGCGTCGCGTTGGCGGGTTGTCAAGGTTGTCGGGTTGTCGGGTTGGGAACCGTAACCCTGAGGCACGAAGGGTCTATTGGTTGTAATTGTTGTAGTGGTTGTAATTGTTGTCTACTTCGCGTTGTCGGGTTGTCGGGTTGTCAGGTGGGGAACCGTCACCCTGAGGCACGATGGGTCTCTTGGTTGTAATTGTTGTAGTGGTTGTAATTGTTGTAGTGGTTGTAATTGTTGTAGTGGTTGTAATTGTTGTAATTGTTGTCTGCTTCGCGTTGTCGGGTTGTCAAGGTTGTCAAGTTGTAGGGATCGCAACTTGGTACTTGGTACTTTGTACTTGGTTCAAAGATTGGTTCTAATTGATGTAGTGGTTGTAATTGTTGTAGTGGTTGTCTGCTGCGCGTTGTCAAGTTGTCGGGTTGGGATGCGTCACCCTGAGGCACGAAGGGTCTATTGGTTGTAATTGTTGTAGTGGTTGTAATTGTTGTAATTGTTGTCTGCTGCGCGTTGTCGGGTTGTCGGGTTGGGATGCGTCATCCTGAGGCACGAAGGGTCTATTGGTTGTAATTGTTGTAGTGGTTGTAATTGTTGTATTTGTTGTCTACTTCGCGTTGTCGGGTTGTCAAGGTTGTCGGGTTAAGGTCCGGCATTCTTAATTACTCATTTACCATTCAGAATTTATTCACCAACTCCCCCATCACCCAATTGGTCCTTGCAGCTGTGCGGCCGGTGCTTGGGCAAGTTCCTGTTCCCAATAAGTCCTCGACAATGGATTTGATCAAAGGCTGTTGGATGTGTTTGGGCAGGTCGACATGGTAATGGATAGGATCCTCCTGATCTGATTCCAGGGTAAACTCCCCTTTGCCAAAGGTCTCAAAACGGATCAGCCCCTTACTGCCATAGATGGTAATCTCATCGATCTCCGCTGTCCTGGAGGTAGTAAAACACCAATTTCCTGATCCCAAGACACCGTTTTCAAAGACAAAACTTCCGGTCACAATATCTTCCGCATGGTATGCTTTGGCTTGGTTGGATGAAAAACCGCTTGCCTTGGTCACCGGACCAAAAAAGAAATCCAGCAAATCCAACTGATGGGAAGCCAAATCAAAGAAGTATCCCCCACCGGCAATTTCAGGATTTATGCGCCAGTTGTTTTCCAGGTGTACGACCACTTCGGGTTTGAGGACCTGCTTCAGGTTGATGTGGACAGTTCGGATGTCTCCGATGGCGCCGGAATCCATCAATTCTTTAATTTTCAAAAAATGGGGCAATGCCCTTCTGTAATAGGCCACATACAGCGGAACTCCGGCTTCCTCACAGACGGCGATCATTTCCCTGCATTCGGCATAGGTCCTTGCCATGGGTTTTTCGACATAGACAGGTTTGCCGGCAGCAGCCACCAACCTTGTGAGAGGCAGGTGCATGTGTGGCGGGGTAGCGATGTAGACGGCATTGACTTCCGGGTCATGGACCAATTCCTCAGCGGATGTATACCACTTTGGGACATCATGGCGGAGTGCATAGTCTTTGACCTTGGCTTCATCGCGGCGCATGACGGCTACCAATTTGCTATGTGGGATGTGTTTCATAGCAGGTGCGGACTTGACTTCGCAGACATTGCCGACTCCCAACACCCCCCAACGGACTTCCTGGTCTTGGATCTTTTTCATAGTGTTAAAAGTAGGGAAAAAGTGGGAAGGCTGGAAGTTTGGAAGGTGGGAAGTCAGGAGGATAGGAAGTGGGAGGTTTGGAAGTTGGGAGGTACCAAGTACTAAGTACTATGTACCAAGAGTTAAGGAATGACCGAAATCAAGAAACAGGATAAGCCTATCCTTGTCATTTCGAACGCAGAGAGAAATCTAAGAAAATGAGTCTCGCAAAGACGCCGAGACGCAAAGAAAGGCAGGTAAACAGAAGTGTTTTTAGACCTCTCCTACGTCGAGGTCACAAGGCAAGATTTTATACATTCTCGGGAGGGAAGTTGGGAGGTTGGGAGGTTAGGAGGTTTGGAAGTACCAAGTACCAAGTATGAAGTAAGAAGCAATGGTGAGCGGTGGTATCAGTTAACCAAATAACCATTTAACCTTTAACCAATAATTAAAAAAAGACCGTTAAATTGAAATACTGACCAAACGCAACAACATGCTCCGATCTGATAAACTCAACAAAAACCCAAAACTTTACATTTTTCTTCCTCTCTATTACAGCCTTTGGGCGGATAGCGAACTCACCACAACTGAAGCGGAAGGCATGCAGCAATTGATCGAAAAACAGCTTTGGTTGTCAGCAGAGGAAAAAAAATGGTTGCAATCCCACCTCGAGCCTTCAAAACCACCAAAGCCCAAGGAACTGAAATCCTGGAAAGCCATCATCCAAAAGCTGGAACTCGAAGGCCTGACCGACCTGTATGAAATCGGGAAATCTTTGGCCCAACAGCATGCCGGTGATACCGAAATATCATTTGAGGAAAGTCTGAAGGAGGATTTCCAGCAAACTGAACTCTCCCTTGGGCTTTTGAGCAAAGAAGCCAAATACAACTTCAAGTCTGGTCATGAGACCATCTCCACGGAATACAAAAAGGAAAGCAACTTTGACATCAAAAAGATGGCTGCTTTGCTTGATGGCAATCAGGCTGAACTGATCCAAAAGGTAAAGCAGGTAATTTCCCAACCTTCATTTGCGTACCGGGAATATGATTCCCTGACTGAGCAAAGGGAACAAGTCTTGACTTGGTGTCAGGAGCTCAGCAAACACGGTTTTGGAGCCTGGGCATTTCCCGACTATGCCGGAGGCAAAAACGACATGGAAGGTTACTTCACCATCATGGAAACGCTCAGCTACCATGACCTCAGCATGGTAATCAAGTTTGGGGTGCAGTTTGGGCTTTGGGGCATGAGTGTTTACTTTTTGGGAACAGGAAAACACCACCGCAACTACCTCAAAGACATCGGAAGTCTGAAGCTTCCCGGTTGCTTTGCCATGACCGAAACAGGTCACGGTTCCAATGTCCGTGGCTTGGAAACCACCGCCACCTACGATCACAAAAACAAAACCTTTACCATCCATACGCCAAATCCGGATGCGAGAAAGGAGTATATCGGCAACGCAGCCCTGCACGGACAAATGGCAACTGTCTTTGCAAAGCTGATCATAGATGGAGAAGATTATGGGGTCAATGCTTTTATTGTACCACTCAGGACTACAGATGGCAAGATGATTCCGGGTGTCCGGATAGAAGACTGTGGCAGAAAGATGGGACTCAACGGGGTTGACAACGGCGTTATTTATTTTGACCAAGTAGTCATCCCAAAAGAAAACATGCTCGACAAATACGCTTCGGTCAGTGAAGAAGGTGAATTTGAAAGTTCCATCAGTTCGGACAACCGGAGGTTTTTTACCATGTTGGGAACCCTTGTCGGTGGCCGGATCGGGATCCCGAGATCGGCCATCTCCGCCACCAAAACAGGGCTGACTATCGCCATCCGGCATGGAGAAAACAGGAAACAGTTTGGGCCGGAAGGAGGGGAAGAAATCCCGATCCTCAACTACCGCATGCACCAAAGGAGACTGATGCCGCCCTTGGCAGAAGCCTATGCCATCCATTTCGCTTTGAAATACCTTACCCAAAAGTTCCTCGACCGGACCGAAGCAGAAGCCATGGAAATCGAAGCTTTGGCGGCAGGCCTGAAATCCTATGCTACTTGGTTTGCCACGGCCACTTTGCAGGAATGTAGGGAAGCATGTGGCGGCAAAGGGTATCTCTCCGAAAACCGGATCGATGCCCTGAAAAACGACACCGATGTCTATACCACCTTCGAGGGCGACAACACCGTCCTGATGCAGTTGGTCGCCAAAAACAGGCTGACGGAATTCAGGAGGGAATTTGGGGACATGAACATCTCCACCATTTTCAATTTTGTGGTCAGCCAAGCCCGCACTTCTTTCACAGAGAAAAACCCCATTATCGTCCGGAGTACCGCAACCGAACACCTCTTGGATTTTGAATTCCATCTCAACGCCTTCCGGTATCGGGAAAATTCCATCCTCAGCAGTGCTGCCCAAAGGCTCAAACGGCACATCGAGCAGGGCATGGATTCCTTTGATGCCTTCAATGTCGCACAGCACCACCTCGTCAATGTAGCACAGGCCTATATCGAAAGGATTGTTTTGGAGCAGTTCCAAAAGCAGGTGAATGAAACCGAGGACGAAAGCTGCCAAATGGCCATAGCCCAACTCTGCCAACTTTATGCCCTCCACACCATCGAGAAAAACAGCGCTTGGTACCTCGAGCAGGGCTATATGGAAGGCGTCAAATCCAAAGCCATCCGCAAGGAAGTCAATCAACTTTGTTGGGAAGTGAGGAAAAATGCCTTGGCTTTGACAGATGCTTTTGGGATACCGGAAAGCTGCATAAGTGCTCCTATTGCAGTAAAATCAATTTAAAAGAAACGAGAGACGAGAGACGAGAAGCGAGAAACGAGAGACGAGAAGCGAGAGGCGAGAAACGAGAGACGAGAAGCGAGAGAAAAAGTTAATGCTGAATTCTGAATTCATAATTATAAATTGCTGGAGCCGTCATTCTGAACCGGAGCTTGCGGAGGTGAAGAATCTCTTTGTTGGGAAAAAGAAGCGAGAAACGAGAGGCGAGAAGCGAGAGAAAAAGTTAATGCTGAATTCTGAATTCATAATTATAAATTGCTGGAGCCGTCATTCTGAACCGGAGCTTGCGGAGGTGAAGAATCTCTTTGTTGGGAAAAAGAAGCGAGAAACGAGAGGCGAGAAGCGAGAGAAAAAGTTAATGCTGAATTCTGAATTCATAATTATAAATTGCTGGAGCCGTCATTCTGAACCGGAGCTTGCGGAGGTGAAGAATCTCTTTGTTGGGAAAAAGAAGCGAGAAACGAGAGGCGAGAAGCGAGAGAAAAAGTTAATGCTGAATTCTGAATTCATAATTATGAATTGCTGGAGCCGTCATCCTGAAGGAGGTACGACTGAAGGATCTCATTTACTTTACGTGAGACACTTCGCTTTACTCAGGTTGACGTGCGGCCCAAGAGTAGCTCAAGGGTAAGGCAGACACGGAGTATCCTTAGCTATGACACGGAGTATCCCTAGGACAGACACGGAGTATCAGTAGGAGAAAGTATACTAGGGGTAAGGAGAAGTCTAGGGGAAAGGCAGGAGAACCATTAGGGAAAACGGGTTAGATTTAGCCGATACATCACAGCTACCTGCCATTCTTTCAATCAAAAATATGAAATCCAAACCCGGCCTATTATTTCTAATACTTACAATTCTACTTTTTGTAATTGGGATTTTTACGACCGACAGGAGCATCGACATCCAGATTTATGACACCTATTATGTGATTGGCTATTTTCCGATTTTGATGATTTTATGGTTCATTTTGGTTATATCCATTGTTGTTTATTCAGATTTAAAGAAAAAATCTAAATCAATAAGCTGAAGAATGAATTGGATATTTAACTAAAAAATACTATGTTTAAATAATTGGAATATAACTTTACTATTGTTGACATACAATCGTTAGCAGTAATTGGACTGGCTCCGTGGATAGGTCGATAAACCAAAAAAAGATATGAAATATTTATTCTTCATTATTTTATTTGCCTCCTTGACGGGTTGCCATTTCGACAAACAAGAAACAACATCGGCAGATTTAACTCTTTATTTCGACTCTGACATAAAAGTAGACAGCATTCTATTAACTAATATTACTCAAGACAGGGAGTTCCATACATTCAAATATTCCGATAATATTAATGTAAACTTAAATGACAGTATCAATGACCTATATGCTATTAATTTCTTTGTCGGAAATGACCATAGAATGGTTCAGGTTTGGTTAAATGGTGAGAACTTAATAATAAAAGGTAAAGTCTTTGATAAAATAAAAATACAAGTCGATACGGTTATTGGTTCAGACTTATATTACAAATCGCTTGATTTTCGACAAAAATATGAGGACTTATTGACTGATAAGCCTGATTCAACTTTTATAAATAATTTTTTAATTGCCGAATTAAAAAAGGAAATCAATAGTCCGTTTTCTATTGAAATCGCTCAAAACTTCATGATTAGAAATATCAGTAATGCAAATGAACTGAAAAAGCTATTTACAGTCCTATCAATCCAAAATGATTTGATCAAAAATCATTTACTTAATCCATATCGAAAACTTGAGAATATTTTATCGGTTACCGAGATTGACTTTTCAAAATATAAATTTTTTGACAAAGACAATACACTTACATCTATAAGTCTTTCTGAAAACAAGAGATATCTAATCGATTTTTGGTTTATTGGGTGCGCACCATGTATCCAAGACCATAAATCAATAATAAAAAAGCTTAACTCATTAAATGACAAAAATGTAGAGATAATAGGCATATCGATAGACAGGGATCAGGAGCAGTGGAAAGGCTTTTTAAATGAAAAGCAGTATCCATGGAAGAATTATAGAGAAGTAGATGAACATGAAAACAGAATGCGGACTAAAATGATGATAGATGTTTATCCTACTTACCTAATATTGGACAGCAAAGGATTCATCCTATATAGATCAAATGGGTTTTCGGATATAGAAAAGTATTTGGGCATCTAGAAGTCGAGACTTGTAGACAAAAAACTTAAGAAAGGGAACAGCTTGATGACTTAAAAATAACCCGACTGAAATTCAGAAACGACTTGATAACTATGAAGAACGAAATCTAACAATACCCCTCTGGATGTAGATAGGATTAACCTCTAGATGTAGATTGCCTGCCCTGCATTCTGGCTTCTCGCTAAATAACTTCCTCAAAGCTACTCTTTACGCTCGCCCCTACCTTTTTATTTAGTAGATTCCGTACAGCTGTCGGGATGAAATTCAATTTGCCATGAATTACCTTTCGTTTGGGTGTTTGGTTGAAAAATCCAATTGCATCCCGATTACTACCGTGGATGGAAAAGATAAAAGGGTGGAATTACATGCCGATAGGTATCGGCATGTAATTCCACTCAGTTCACTTTCAATCGCTAAACTACACCTAGTTGGGTCTTAGAAATATGATGGTGGTCTGAAACCAAATACAAAAAATTTTCTAGTTTCAAAGGGATTGTAAAAGAAGTGACCTAAAAAACAGCATTGACTTTATTCATATTCTGAAGTTAATTCAAATGGTACAGTCGACACGAAAAATTGACACACATTTAACTTAGAAAACATACCCAAATATTTAACAAGAATTTTTTACTTTGCCACCAAAATATATTTAACACCCATATGGCTTCAGGATTTTTTGCAATTTTAGACGACATCGCTGCTTTGATGGATGACGTGGCTGTCACCGCTAAAATCGCTACAAAAAAAACAGCAGGAATACTTGGCGATGATTTGGCCGTTAATGCCGAAAAATCAACGGGCTTTGTTTCCAACAGAGAAATTCCTGTTTTGTGGGCTATTACAAAAGGTTCATTTATTAACAAGTTAATTATTGTTCCGGTAACAATATTGCTGAATGTATTTTTACCTTCTGCCATCATAGTAATACTCATCATAGGAGGTTTTTATCTTGCTTTTGAAGGTGTAGAAAAAATTGCAGAATACTTTTTTCATAAAAAAAAGCCGGAAAAGAAACTGACAGTTGAGGTCCTTAAACAAGACCCTGAATTGGAAAAAGTGAAGATAAAATCAGCCATAACCACCGACTTTATTCTTTCTGTAGAAATTGTGATCATTGCTTTAAGTACGGTTTTAGACAAAAGTCTAAGTGTACAGATTTTAACCTTATCGGTTGTTTCCATCTTAGCTACTGTTGGTGTTTATGGCATAGTAGCACTCATTGTCAGAATGGATGATTTTGGATATAGCCTGATAAAAGGATCCAATAATAAAGGTCTATTCAATGCAGTAGGCTTGCTTTTGGTAAAATCCCTACCGATCGTTATCAGGATATTAGCTGTGGTAGGAACCATAGCATTATTACTTGTGTCGGGTGGAATATTTGCGCATAATATTGAATTTTTACACCACATTTTACCCAATTGGCCAACCATGCTAAAAGAATTTGTACTTGGCATAGTGGGTGGGATAATTGCTTTGGTTTCAATAGCAATTGTTAAAAAAATTATTTCGCTGTTTAAAAAATAGGTGTTCAAAAGCCCAAATTTCAACACTTGAAAACAGCTTGACAGCTGCAAGATTTGAAGCAATATTAAAAGAATTCAAAGCACTTAGCGAAAAGGGTAAATCCCACCCAGACCACCATCAATCGCTAAACTATACCTAGGTGGCAATTGGTAGATGGAACTTGCAAGTCCTCTTTGCCATTTCACCCAAATTTTCCTAATTTTCTATCTTACTCAAAACACAAAATCCTCATGTTAAAAAAGATTCTTATCGGTGTAGGCATATTGGCTTTGTTGCTGGCCGTTGCATTTATTTATCTGAACAACCGTAACCGATCCATGAGCCCGCCCGACACCGCGCATCTTGATGTCAATGGACTTCATGTGGAAATCAGCTATAGCCGTCCTTCGGTTAGAGGCCGTGTAATTTTTGGATCGGAAGATGAGGGTGCCCTCCAGCCGTATGGAGCCTATTGGCGATTGGGAGCAAATGAGGCTACCACCATCACCCTCAACCAAGATGTGACTTTCAACGGCATGCCATTGAAAGCAGGAAGTTACAGCCTGTATGCCATCCCCGGCCCGGATTCATTTCAGATCGGTGTCAACACAGAAACCGGACAATGGGGAGCTTGGGAGCCTGATTTTAGCAAAAACGTATTCGTCACCGAAGTGCCCGTAACCCGACCTGTGGTGCCTGTGGAGCAGTTTACCACACGGATTGAAGAAGGGTCCGGAGGCGCTGTTGTTTATTTCGAATGGAGCAATGTCCAACTCATGATACCGGTTGTCCCTAACTAAGGGAAGTAAAGAGAGAAAGATTTTAATACAAGACCTGTCTGCTTCCTCTAAATCAGACAGGTCTTTTTTTTTGTGATGCGGGAAAAAAAATTAAGAATTATAAATTAATAATGGTGAAAGAAATGCTGAGTCAATTATCTCCGTGTGAAAAAATTTGCAGGAATGCCTATTTACTTTGCAGCATTGCTGAAACCTAAATCTTTTTCATAAATTCATTCTGCACTTTGAAAATCCGATATTGGGAATTTCAATTCTGGTCCAGTATTCTAGACAAACCTATTCTCCATACAACCATACCTATTGCTTTGATGATGCGGCTTTTAGTAAGATTGAATTTGGTGTTTGCTTTTTTTGTTTTTAGCGGGTGTGAAAAAGAGGACCTGATCTCGGTATCTGTTTCAAAAGATAAAATTGAATTTACAGAAGCAGGCGGTACTACGGATTTTTCCATCACTACCAATGCGGATTCATGGGAAATAACATCAAACCTGCCATGGATACAGCTAAGTAAAAGTACCGGTACGCATGGAACCTCTACCATTGAAGTCACCGCTTTGACCAATCCGGACAATGTCATCAGAACAGGAAATCTGACCCTGAGAGCGGGAAATGCAGCGCCTAAAGAAATCAAAATAAGCCAGAAAGGGCAACTCTATCCAAGTTACAACAGCTCCCCTATCCCACCAGATGCGAGCGGGATGCCGAGTACCGCTATTGAATTGGCTGCCAAAATAAAGTTGGGTTGGAATATCGGTAATTCATTGGAAGCCAGCGGAAGCGAAACAGCCTGGGGCAATCCACTCATTACACCGGAACTGATCCGATTGGTCAAACAAAACGGCTTCAACGCTATCCGGATCCCCTGCTCTTGGAACCAATATTTGGAAAACAGTGCCACTGTCAAAATTAAACCTGAATGGCTGGATCGGGTTAAACAAGTGGTTCAATACAGTATTGACGAAGGTATGTATGTCGTTCTGAATATCCATTGGGATGGAGGCTGGCTGGAAAACAATGTCACTCCCGCCAAGCAGGCTGAAAACAATGCCAAACAAAAAGCCTTTTGGGAACAGATAGCTACGCATTTACGGGATTTTGATGAGCACCTGATGTTTGCAGGGACCAATGAACCCAATGTCGATAACGCCACAGAAATGGAAGTGCTCGACTCTTACCTTCAGACTTTTGTGGATGCTGTTCGATCTACCGGAGGCAGGAACAGCTATCGGGTACTAGTTGTGCAGGGACCCTCCACCGATATCGAAAAAACAAATGCCCTGATGACTTCTTTGCCAGTGGACAAAATACCAAACAGGATGATGGCAGAAGTCCACTTTTATACCCCATATCAATTCACTTTGATGGAAACTGATGCTGATTGGGGTAATATGTTTTACTACTGGGGTAAGGATTTTCATTCCCTGACAGACCCTACACGCAATGCAACCTGGGGCGAAGAAGCTATCGTTGACAGCATGATGCGGTTGATGAAAACCAAGTTCGTGGACAAGGGAATCCCTGTGATACTAGGCGAATATGCAGTCGGCAGAAGGCTTAACCTGACTGGGGCAGACCTAGAACTCCACTTGGCTTCTAGGGCATTTTACCTCAAATACGTCACCCAGCAAGCCATCGCAAACGGAATCATTCCATTCTATTGGGATGCAGGAGGAACCGGCAACAATGGTTCAGGACTTTTTGACCGGAGGACCAATACCGTTTTTGACCGACAGGCGCTCAATGCTTTGATCGAGGGTGCTAAAGATTAATAATTTATAAAGATTGGTGGAAGGTAAATACATCAATGGATCCTGTCCGGATTTCTTAGATAGAACTTTGGTCTATTTCGTCAAGGTAATCTTTTTGACATCCTTTTGGCTTTCACTTTTTCCCTGAAGGTCTAAGCCTTTCAATGTCCCCAAGAATTCTTCGAGATATTGGTTGAATTCCTTTGGTTGCTCCAAATTGGAAACATGGCCTGCTTTATCGATCACCTTTAGGATAGAGTCCTTAATGCTTTTATGCATCTTTTCAGATTCGCTAAGTGGGGTGACTGCATCTTCCCGACCGCAGATGATCAATGTTGGAACTTTCACCGATGCCAATGTGCCGCAGGTTTCTGTGCGACCGGCAAGTGCCAATAAGCCTTGGCGGATAATTTGGGGGGAATTTGCATAAACCACTTTACTCAAATTTTCTACTAGATCCTTTTTGCTTTTTAAAGAATCTTTGTGAAATACATTTTGGATAAATTTTTCATTGAACTTTTCCACTCCTTCAGCCTCAATATCAAGAATGGTATTCAGCCGTTTTTCTTTGACTTCTGGGGTATCAGCAATGCATTGGGTATCTCATAGAATCAATGCCTCAAATCTCTCAGGAAATCTTTGGTGGGCATTCAAAGTGATAAACCCTCCCATAGAAAGGCCACAGACTACTGCTTTTTCAATGTATAAAGCGTCCATCAAGGCGATCAGATCATCTGCGAACATTTCTATGCTCAACTCTGATTCCTCATCAACCGACTGCCCAAATCCACGGATATCAACCGCAATCACCCTATAGGAAGATTTCAAAAATTCAAGTTGCTCGGCCCACATTGTCTTGTCAAATGGAAAGCCATGCAAGAAGATGACCGGAATGATACCTTCTCCCATTTCATCATAGGACATATGGAAATTGCTTACAGAGATGGTCAAATCGGATCCTATTTTTTCGTTTTTCATTTTTTTTTATTCAGCGCGTATTGTCTTTATTTTAGTGAATTGAATCTGTTTTGGGAAAAAATGTGAATGAAACCCATCAGTAATCTTCCTATTGCAAAGCTAAATTTTGTAGGAATGAGATATGTTACACAACTTTTTATGAGCCTTGTACAATTCTCACCTTTGAAAAGGATATCCAATTGTCAGTCTTTTGTGAAAGGAATTTGGGAAGAGGTTGAAACAAAAAAATAAGCGGTATTTTTAAAACAATATTTCCACAAATCCATGTTTCTGAAAAAACGCCTCTACTTAACCACTATTATCACTTTTGCCATTTGGTCATTGTTACTTTGGAATCATTTTCACGGCGGCGTTCCAAGCCACCATATTTTGGCAAGGGAAGATTTGCCCGAAATCTCCAATTGGTGGGGTGGTATTTTGCTTCCGCTTTTGACTTTGTTTTTGTCCTATCGGGTAGAAAAAAGGTTAGAAAAGTCTTTGGGCGTAAGTGCTGTCAAGACCAAAATCCCAGAAAGTGTCATTATCGGTTTTGTTGCTGCATTGCTCTACGGGATCACTTTGGCTACATTTTTCAGTTTTGGCAATGAAGAGGTACCCGGTTATTTGTTGATAGGGATTTTTGGAATTTCCCTTTTTTATCCCACCTATCGGGCGGAGTGTCTGCTTGGGTTTGTGATTGGGATGACATATACCTTTGGTGCTATTCTACCGACAGGCATCGGAACCATTTTGGCTTTGATAGGTGCCGTGATTTATTTGGGTATTAGGCCTGCAATTTTGTTTTTCGTTCATAAAGTCAGAAAATTAGCCATAGGAAAGTAAATGAATCCACCCAATCCTGATAAAAGCTTTAATTTGGATTTAAGACCCTATTGGTCACGATTTTTCAGTTTTGACTGGAAGTTTAGGTTTGTAATTGTAAATCTTATCTAGAAATCCCCAATGAACCCCGAACTCCAAGATTTTTACCATAAAAAACCTGAACCAGTGAAGGGTTGTCTGCTCGCCTTGCGGGATATTGTCCTTGCCCAGGATGATCTGGTGACAGAAACAGTAAAGTATGGTATGCCTTGCTTTTGCTACAAGAAAAAGATGTTTTGCTACCTTTGGACTGAAAAGAAATCAGGAGAACCCTACCTCTTGATGGTGGAAGGAAGACACCTGCAGCATCCTGGTCTGGAGAAAGGTAACCGAAGCAGGATGAAGATATTTAGGATTGATCCCGATTTGGATATTCCTGTCGACGAAGTGAAGGGACTACTTAATGAGGCTTTGGATCTCTACCGAACCGGAAAGATCAAAGTTTGACGGAATTAATGTAGCTGTAAGGAGGTGTTTTTATTGTCCTGCTTCCGCTCCAAAAAATAGTTTAATGACAAAACAACATATCAAGCAAACACTCAGAATTTTATTTATCCTCGCAAGCATTGGCTCCCTTTACTTCGTGCCATGGGTTCTTGTAAAAGCTTGGATTTTACCTCTCCCTGATACGATACAGGGACAAATGGATGAGGCCATTGGCTATGGATTTGATGGAATGATTGTCTATGTAGACCAAAAGGGAAAACAACCGGAGCTTTATGCTGCCGGCTGGCATGACCGAAAAAAGAAAATACCTGCTTACCCCCAGGCATTGTTCCAAATAGCCAGTATCACCAAATTGTATGTAGCGGTCGCTACCGCAAAACTAGTTAAAGAAGGGCGCTTGTCTTTAGATAAAACACTCGCTGGATACTTTCCGGAATTGGCTGAAAGAATTGAATATTCAGACAAAATAACCTTGAGGATGATGCTCCAACACCGAAGTGGCATTCCCAATTTTGTAGACCATCCTGATTATTGGACAAATCCGCCAAAAAACCGACAAGAAACACTTGGTTACGGACTGGATTTACCTGCTGACTTCAAACCGGATGAAGATTACGGTTATTCAAATACCAATTATATGTTGATTGAGAACCTCATGGATACATTGTTAGGTTATCCGCATCAGCAATATATAAAGGAGCAAATATTGATACCTCTTGGGCTGAAAAATACTTTCGGATCACTCAGTGAAGTAAATATAAAGGATGTAATGAGCGGCTATTATTTTGGCATTGATAAAGATTTTAAGAATGAGGATACAGGCTTAATGCTGGCAACGGCAGAGGACGTGGGGATATTCTTGAGAGCATTGAACGATGGGTCGGTGTTTAAGGAAGGAGAAAAGGAAATCTATTCCTCTATCTATGTGTATGAACATACCGGTTTACTTCCCGGCTATCAGAGTATTGCCAAGTACCATAAAGACATTGATGCAGTTGTCATTCAGTTTAATAATACCAGCAACTTCGATGGATATGACTGGAGTTTGGCAGAAATCATTTATGGCCGAATCATCAAGATCTTAAAAAAGTAAGCCGCATCAAGATGATTTTCAAACAGGCTTTGGACTTTTGAAGGCTAGGTAAAAAATGTATGGGAGGATTGTAAACTTCCTCCAGAAGCATTGGAAGACATCTTTATGCAAAAAGGCAAGTGAAATGGGATTTTGAAAAATAAACTTTTTGGAGGAGGTCAGACCGCTTCTATGCTTATTTAGCCGTAATTTGCAGGAATAAATCAAACCGCCAAGCTAGTAATGACAGGCCATACCATAGAAGAACCTGCAAGATTGGGAAACCTCCTGTTACAGGCCGGGATCGCATTGATCAAATCAGGTGCCGGAAGCAGCCGGGTCATTACCAACCTTTCCAGGTTTGCAAATGCCTATGGCTATGAAGCCAACGTAGACCTTGGCACCCGAAACATTTCGATATCCCTTCACCAGGAAAACCGGGGGAATATCTTTTCAGGATCAAAGAGCATCGCTACCTTACCCGGCGCCAACTTTAAGGTTGTAACTGTTATCAGCCAATTGAGTTGGGATGTGGTGGAAAAAAAAATCAGCCTGGAGGAATCGGAAAAAATCATTAACCAAGTTTTTGACATCCCTACCTACAAAAGGCCTGTCATTTTACTATTTACTGGAATTGCGGGATCAGCCTTCTGCTTTACATTTGGAGGAAATCCACTGGAAATGGCCATTACATTTTTGGCAACCGTCATCGGTCTTTTCTTTAAGCAGGAAATGGTCGTCAAGAAATACAATCCCCTTATGATCACCTATGGCAGTGCTGTGGTGGCTGCTGCAGTCATTGGGATCTGTTGGAAAATTGGGGTAGAAAACGACCTGGATCATGCCTTTGCCACCAGTATTTTATTTTTAATTCCCGGAGTACTTCTGATCAATTCTATCATTGACCTGATCGATGGCCATATCATCAACGGTGTGGATCGCGGTATCAATGCCATGTTGCATGCTTTTTCCATTGCTGCCGGACTGGCGACAGTACTCTATATTTTTAAAGTATTATGATGACTGACTGGATGGATATCATATTCAAGGCCTTTTGGTGCGGATGTGCTGCCGTGGGATTTGCCATTTTGTTCAACAGCCCCGCACGGGCATTATTTGCTATTTTTCTATGTGGGTCTTTGGCAGGATTTTTAAAGTTTGCCGTTCTTCTCCCTCATGTCGGCGGGGGAATTATCATGGCTTCAGCGGCAGGTGCTGCTGCGGTGGGCTTTGCGAGTATTCCTGTATCCCATTGGAGGCATGTGCCGCCAATTGTGATCAGTATTCCTTCGGTCATCCCGCTTATTCCGGGATCATTTGCCTATCAGACCATCTTGGGTTTGATTTCTTTTGTCAGCCATAACGAAATGGAAGTCCTGACCAAAACTGCCCATGACGGGGTAATGACCTTTTTTATTATCCTCGCGCTTTCTTTGGGGGTAACTCTGCCCATGTTGCTTTTTAGGATTGAGAGTGTGAAAAAGGTGAATTATTTTGTGCCATTTTTGGGTAATAGGAAAAAGTGATATTTTGTTATTCCTAGAAGCAAAAGATAAAAACCCAAACTCTGATATTGTTTCAATTTATCTTTTCAAAAAACCCTATTTTGGTATTTATGAAACGATTCCTGATTGTATTCTTTGCCCTGCTGATTTTAAAATCAGGAGAAACCGCCGAATGCAGAACCCAATCTGATTCTGTTTACACCCTTCCTTTCCATATCGATGCCGGTCTTCTCGTATTCAAAGGCCAAATGAACGGCGTGGACACAGATTTTGCATTCGATACCGGTGCGAGTATGGGCTTGGCAAACTCCCTTGCCGAACCGGCCGAAAGGCTGCAGGTCAAAGGCAAAAAAATCAAAATGCGGGATTCCAACAAGCAGGTGGCCAAAGTCCCGACAGGACTGACAAAAGAAATCAGGATCGGCGGAGTCAGCTTTCCCAAAGTACGGAGTCTTGTCAATGACATGGCATACCTCTACTGCATGGATTATTACCTGCTCGGCTCTGACATCATTTCACAGCTCAATTGGGAGATTGATTTTGAAAACATGGTGATCCGTTTTTCGAAAAATCCTTTCCCAGTCGAAAATGGATGGACAGACATTCCGGTTTATTTTTTCAATAAGAGGCCTTATGTTACGGTGAAGTTTGCCGGGGAGGAATTTGAAAACATCCTCATCGATACAGGATATACGCATTTTTTCAGTTTTCCGGCCAACAACCCTTCCATTCAGGATTTCCTGTCACTGAAGGACAGCCTCGGCCTCAGTAATCCCGATATCAGCAGTTCTATGGGGGCATTGAGTATCCAAACAGACAGCACAAGAACGATCTTGGTGGACAGTCTCCAAATCGGCGAAAACTATTTTGAAAAAATCCCGATAAGTTTTGAGCCTATTACCGGGGCGAAACTCGGCATTGGTTTTTTCAAAACTTTGGGCAGCAGCCTGGTCATCAACAATTCCGAATCGAAATACCTCCTCCGCATGCGGAAAGCGGTGAAGTTCAAAGATCCGATCCAAGTCGGGGTGCATTACCTAGAGGGAAAACTCGTCGTCATGAGCAAATCCATCGGGGCAGTCCCTGAAGACATTATGCTCAGCATCGGAGAAGAAATCCTTTCTGTGAACGGCCGCAGGGCGGAAGATTTTGAGGATTCCTGTGATTTTATGAGGTGGTCATTTACCAACAAACCCAAATCCATGACCATCACCAAATTGGATGGCACTTCTTTGGTTTTTGAACCGATAAGGTTGAAATAGGAAAGAACCCTAATTTCTATAAAGCTGCTTTCTCAACTTGCCAACAACTTGCTGGCGATTGGAATACTTACAAAAGAATTCTCAAGCTTGTGACTCGCTATTGAACAGCCCTTATCTGGGGTTTAATATAAAGCCTCACAGATAAAAAAGGTCCGTTTTCTAAGCTTAAATCGATATCATCACTTCCAATTATATCGAAATCATAGGTTCGTCTTGCAGCAATTCCCCCAAAAAGTTCGATGAATAAAGGTCCGACGATTCGATACTGGAATTCAGGTCCCAATCTTACCCGTGAGAATCGAAGCAAGTCCACTTCAGATCCATTGAATGTTTCATTGTTGAGATTATACTGACTCCCATTTACGTCAAACTTTAACCCATAAGAGAATCGATTGGTATAATTCCACATCGTTTTCACAAAGAAAGGTAAGTTAATGTCCAATTTCATTTTATCTCCCACTCTAGTCATACCTAAGGAAGGTAAAATCAAAGGTCTACCAAACCTTGACGTACTGATTACGCCTAAGCTATAAGAAAACTTTTCAGTCTTTTGAGTTTTAAATAAGACTCCACCTTGCATCAAAAAATTATTTCCGGAAAAGCTTCCTGGTTCGTCAGTTGTGGAAATAGCTGGAAAAGCACTAACAATCAATTGTTTATTTTCAGATACACTGAAAACACCCGCCATGCGCAAACCAAGAAAAAACAGGTCATCATTTGATTGACGATCGGCGCTTTCCGGAACTACCAATCGATAGGTGGCTCCGGCCAGGAGGAACCATTTTTCTTTCCGTATCGCAGGTAACAGAAACGAAACTTGGTATTCTGAAATAATGGCCTCAATACTATCAATTTTGCTAAGGGATGTTTTAGGATATCTTGCGTATTCCACTTCTAGCAATTCAAATTCCTGACTCCAGCAATTACCAGCAATAGCCAACAGTAAGATCGTCCCAAATATTTTATTCATTGAAATGATATTTTTTTGTTTGGTAGTAAAGTCCACATACCCCAATTTCAGCTATTGTTGATGCTGTCAATTCAACAGACGGCCATCACCCAATTCTAGAATCCTGTCACTTTTCTGTGCAAACTCATCGTCGTGAGTAACTGCAATAATGGTTTGTCCCCTTTCGGCTGCCAGCTGGCGAAAAATCTCAAACACGATATCTGTATTTTTCGAATCCAGATTGCCTGTAGGTTCATCACCCATTATGACGGCAGGCTGGTTGATTAATGCCCTTGCTATTGCTACCCGTTGTTGTTGTCCACCGGATAGTTTATTGCTTTGCTTCATTGCTTGGGCTTCAAGACCAAGCATTTTTAGATTTGAATATGCATCTTCTCTGATTTCCTCTTGGGATTTTTTACCTAGTTTGAGTGCCGGAAGCATCACGTTATCCAATGCTGTAAACTCAGGAAGCAGGTAGTGAAACTGGAAAACGAATCCGATGTGCGCATTTCGAAAGGCTGCTAACTGATTTTGGGTCCGTCCTGTAAGGCATTCCCCATTGATGGTAATCTCACCTGTATAATCTGTATCCATGGTAGATAATAGATAGAGCAAGGTTGATTTTCCTGAGCCCGACTTACCGATCATGGATAAGAACTCCCCCTTTTTGACATCAAAAGAAATATCCTTCAACACCTGAAAGGTCTCCGGTTCGTGAAAGTATTTGCTAATTGCTCTGGCTGATAGTGCTATTTCTTCGTTCATCCTCTTATTATTTCTACAGGGTCCACTTGAGAAGCTTTTTTGGCAGGGAGATATCCTGCTACAAATGTTGTGATCAATCCAAAAATGAATGCTAGGATATAATCCTGGGGATCGTAAACCATCGGAAGTGTATCCAGTGTTGCCACGCGAAAGGGTATAAAGCTTACCAATACTGAAACTAAATAGCCGAAAATGATCCCTACTATTCCACCGATCACCCCTATGATGACAGACTGAACCAAGAATATTTGAATGATGTCTGTTCCGTCAAACCCCATAGCCTTAAGGATTGCGATCTCTTTTATTTTTTCATTCACAGTCATGTTCATTATGTTGAAAATTCCAAAACCGGCTACCAGAAGGATGGTGAGTGAAACAGCTACAGCAATGATATTCCTTAAGTCATTTCCGGCTTGAAGTTGGCCGTTAGACTCATTCCAGGACTCCACTTTATAGGCAACTTTGGGGGCTAGTTGAGTGGCTACTTTGGTTGCCTCATTGAAATTTTTGATGTTGATCTGAATATCAGTAACATAACCCTGATTTTTGGAAATCAACTGCCTTGCTGAGCTGATGCGGACGTAGCCTTTGGCATTGTCTACCCCACCGATAGTTGTTTTGATGATACCGATTACCTTAAAATTGCGACTGACACCATCAGCAGTAATCACCGTCACATTATCATCTAGGGTCAAACTTAATTTCGCAGCCAAGCCTGCTCCCAGTACCACTCCATCACCTCGGTCTTCCAAACTCCTCCAGCTACCCTGTGTAATGTATTTTTCAGTGCCGAAGAGGACACTCTCCTGATTCACATCAATGCCTGATAAAACTCCGTTGAGTTTGGTGGCTCCATTTCTAAAGAACACATTGACATTGACTTGGGGAGTAATGCCGGTAATGGCAGGATGGTCTTCAATGGCAGCAATAATCTTTGCAGAATTCTTAATTCCTTCAGTATATTGGATCACCTTCGCATTTCTAAGGTTTACCAGTTTATCATCCCCATATTTCTTTTGTAAAAGATTGGTATTGTCTTCAGGAAGATCATTATAGATATGAATGTGCGCCAGTGTACTGAAAGCGAGCTCAGTTTGTGTATCATTGACACCAGTCATGAACCCATTCATAAAAATGTACATGGATATACCGAAGGTTACGCTTAGGATCGCCACCATGGTTTGCTTGACCCTTGAGGTAAGGTGGGCACGGGATATTTTCAGATTGGTCACCCGACTCATGGCTTTTTCATCTGTTTAATTTGCCTGGATTGATCAAGCCCGGATATGATCTCCACCCAGTCACTAGTGCGGATACCTACTTTTACTGCTGCTTTTTCCCCGTCTTTATAGAGAATACTATCACCCGGCAGAAGGTAATTGCTAGGGATGACCAAGGCATTTTCTTTTTGAGCGATGATGATATTTGCCTGCAGCTGGGTGTTCACATAGAGCTCGGGGGCTTCTGCAAATGCTGCTTCACAAATAAATGATTGCTGCAGCTCATCAAAGGCGGGATAGATTTTTGAAATGCGAGCATCAAGTAAGTCGTCTTTTTGGGTATTCAGCGAGATGGTGGTCAGCTGCCCTACTTTGATCTTGTCAATATCCTCCTCTCCCACAAACAATTTTACCAGCGGTTTTCCTCCTCCAATCCTGGCTATAGTTTCTCCTCGTCTTACAAGGTCCCCTTGATTTTTATAAACTTCCAGTACCCTACCGTCAATAAAAGAGGAGAGGTAATAATCGCTGGTGTTTTCCTTTTGGATATTAAGTTGGGTTTCTGCATTGACGAGGTTAAGCCTCAATTTTTCTACCAGATCACTCAGTGATTTTTGTAGGATATCCACTTGGCGTCTGGAGTTTTCATATTGCACCTTGGCACGCTCGAGCTCTTGCTGCGATACCGCTCCAGTCTTAGATAGATTCTGATATCGTTTGTAATTGGCAGCATCTATTTCAAGTTGCGCTTTGGCCTGTTCGATTTGCAGGCGAAGTTGACTCTGTTGAGGTGAGTTATCATTCAGATTCTTAAGGGCGTCCTGGTAGGTCGCTTGCGCTCCAGACAACTGCTCGTTTTGCACCTCACTGGAGAGCTGAAATAACGGCATCCCTGCATTTACAGAATCCCCCTCTTGAATCGGTGCTGCCACTAGGTAGCCCTCACTGTTTGCTGTGACCAGGTATTCATTTTCCATGATGATATGACCACTTGCAAATACCGCATCTACTATTGCTATCTGCCGGGCACTTGTAGTTTCTGAAGTATTGCAGGAGCTAAGGATGGCCAAAATGCCACAACAAAGCGATAGGTTTCGGATAGTTTTCATTGGATTCTTGGAATGATTTGGCTGTAATAGGAATAAGTGTTCAACAGAGAATTTAAAAATGCATTTTCAGCTTTTAGGTAATCCTCAAAGGCGTAGAGATAGCGATCCAGGCTGATCAAGCCTTCTGAATACTTTTGAAGGGTAAGTCTTTCGTTTTTTTCATAGAGTCGAAAAGCCTCAAGGGCAAGATTCGCGTTGATCAAACTAGAGTGATACTCCTCAATCAGCTGGGCATCCTGAATTTGGCTCTCGAGATTTACCTGATTCAGCTCATATTCTGCCAGTTCAAGATCCACCTTACTGGCCCTAAGTTTATTTTTAGTAGAGAAACCGGTGAAAATGGGAATGGAAAAGTTCAGTCCGAGGTAACTGTAATTTGTCCAAGAATTATTGCCAAATTCAATCCCGAAATTTTCCCTGAATTGTTGTTTCCCATAATAGCCATATAAAGAAAGCTTAGGAACAAATAGGGATTTTTGGATGTTGACCTGATTCTGTGCCTGCTGCGCACCGATTCTGGCTAGTCTGATTTCCTCATCAGGAACAAGCTCAATAGCGCTATATTTTGGAGGCAATTCATAATTTATATCAGCCACAACATGTATTGAATCCACTTCCCGCAGTCCCAACAGAAGCTTAAGGTCATTGCTATTGTTTTGATATAGTTGTCTGCTGGTAGTTAGGTTTTGCCTAGTGACATTGGAATTGATTCCTGCTTGGTTCGCAGCTATTGCATCCAATGTGCCTTCTCTGAATTTTTGCTCACTCAACGAAGCAATGCTGTCAGCTATTTCCATATCCTTCTCAGCTAGGGCTATGGCTTGCTTGGAAATGACCAGGGCGTAATAAGTGAAATGTACCTGCTGATCAAGTAGTTGTAGGTAAGCCGCTTGTTGTGCCTCAGCGGCTTCATAAGTCAACTTAGCCATTTTCACCTTCAGCATAGATTGCCAGTCGATCAGACTCATCGTTAAATTGAGGCCAGCATTGTAGGCGTATTCCTGTCCAAATTGGGCATTTACAGTGCCGCCAGGCTGACCAAAGAAATCGCCTGGAACGGGAGTGACGGGCAGCTCGAAGTTCTTTTGCCCACCGAAGCTGCCGGTAACTGAAGGCAAGAATACTGACTTTGAAGCCTTTACTTCAAAACTGCTCTTTTCCACATTGAGCAAATAGCTCTTCAGATCTGGGTTTTGCGTTCTTATGAGCTTGATAAGCTCTTCCACAGAAGCAACCTCCACCAAAACAGGATCGGTCTGAGCACCAGCTTTAAAGGAAATGATCATAAAAAGCAAAAGCATGAATTGCTTATTAAAAGTCATTCTCGGTTTTTTTTCATGTTTACAAAATTTGTTTTTAACCGGCCACTGCAAATAGCCTGTTCCGTTATGGAATGGAGATGGTCTTTCGACAGGATTATTCATTAGGCATGGCATCCATTTAGTTAGTTCATCTCACTCGATTCCATTTGCCAATAATGAACTGTAATGCAAGCGTAGAAGTAATTCCTCCCGGAGAAATAATCCCACCTATATTCCTTGAACTTGAAGCATGTAGATAGCCCATGTTAATATCAATCATCAGTCTTGGCGAAAGTCTATGGGCAAGTCCAAATAAAATATTACCATAGTTGTAGTTCCTGCTTTGACGGATGGTTTGTTGATACTGACCTTGTGCGAGCGTAAACCCACCGTTTCCACCTTCAGCCACAGCTTTTATTATCCCTAGCTTTAATCCGGTATATATCCGGCTAAAAGCTCCGACGTTGAAAAAATACTTGCCCCCAATTCCAACATTAACCATTGCCCCTCCACTGCCACTACCCTCGACTTGTATCCCATTAGGTCCGCCAATTGTCAGGGAAGTGATGGTTTGGTTTTTAGGTAAAGACATAAAATCAAATGCGAGGAAAACTTGGATGTCTTTTGAAACAAAATACCCACCCTCCAAACCGATAAACGATCTCTTGCTCGTAAAATCTGCTAGGGTGATCGTATCCGGTAAAGTTGACCGACCAGAATTGGACACGAACCTCAGACCATATTCCAATCCTATAGTCCATCTTTTTTTGTAAACCCTTTTAAGAGAGTCTATAAGAACCGGTCTTTTTTCCAGTTCTTCTATCGTTTTGTTGGCATAAGTGAACGGGACATATCCTGTGGTCTGGGCCATTAAGTTGCATGAGGTAATCAGCAGGGCTAGCAATACCAGTATCCTTCTCATTCTACTTGAATCTGCAAGCTTAAAGTGTCGATCGAGTCCAGGTTTGCTTGCGGGTAAACCCTCGGTAAGACACATTCAACTCCAGTTTTTCTTTTCCCAAGCCAACCAATACCACATCCAATTCCAATCCGCGCTTTGGAGCATAGATTTTACCGTACCACTTTCCGTTTCGATATTGAAGGTCCTTTAACATATCAATACCCAAAACCTGGCGATTCCTTAAATCCTTGTTTGGGTTGTTTCGGTCGGTGACGGGATTCCCATTTTGGTCTGTAGGTTGCTCCAGCCAAACCACTTTACCAAAGGATTTGTCGCCCTTTTGGTAGATTTCAACCTTACTGTTCCCTTCCTCTGTAAGCCAGATCCCATTGATTGATTCTTGTGCATGTGCCTGAAATGCGGCTATAACCAAAAAGATTGTTATTATTACTTTATTCACCTTTTCCATACATTTTGAATTATTTATTAATCAAATTAACATGGGATACTTTTTCTAAAGTAGGCTAAGGTTGCTGAAGCAGAAAAATCAAGGGTTGAACCGTTCTTTATCTGCCTAAATCAGAAGACTCTCCTCCCCACTTCAGGTATTACATCATGGTGATACTTCAGGACAAGGATTAACTGATACCTGATGGATGGCTTCTTTGGCATAAAATTAGAAAATGGCTCCAGCGGATGCCGGTAATTTCTATTGCACCTTCAGGGTTGCTTAGGCAGCATGTTGGGTGAAAAGTTGCTGCTGAGCAAGTGAAAGATGTTCAAGGTCAAGGCAGCAAAAAAGTTTATGGTTGACTTTACTTGTCAAAATCAATAATCCGCCCACCGTTTAAACTCCGAAGCTTTTTCTTTGCTGATGATAATCGGTGAAGGTGGCTCGGGGTGAACCTTGAGCAATAAACGTCCCGTAAAATAAGGCTCTATTTCTTCTATTGCAGATCGGGCAACCAAGTACTGACGATTGGCCCTAAAGAACATTGCCGGGTCCAATTGCTTCTCCAATTCATCCAGAAAAAAATCAATGACATATTCCTTTTGGTCCTTCTTTCGAAGAAATAATCCCCTTTCCTTTACATAAATGAAGGCCACGTCATATACATCCACGAGGTGCATTTTTTGCTTAAAATCGACTAGAAAGCTAGAGCGGTAGCTTTCAGGCCTAAATTCCCTGGCCAAGGTTATCAATTGATGCATGTAATTTTGACGGTTGTAATCTTTATATGATGCCAGATAATTGTTAATGGCTTTCTCCAGTTCTGTGGGATCTATCGGTTTAAGAATATAATCCAATCCTTTCACTTTAAATGCCTGCAAGGCATATTCATCGAAAGCAGTAGTGAAAATTACGGGTATAGAAACCTCCACGTGCTTAAAAATCTCAAAACTAAGCCCATCAGTAAGATGGATGTCCATAAAAATCAAATCTGCTTCCTGTCGTGTCCGCATCCAATCCAGAAAACCTTGAACACTATTTACTGCACCTATCACTTCAAACCTTATAGGTAGTTTTTCCAACTCTTTCAAAAGGCGTTTTACGGCAATATCTTCATCTTCAACGATTAGAATCTTAATTATGAGGTTCATAATTGTTTCTTTTTTAATGGCAAAATCACTTTAAACAACTCATTATCTTCACCGTACTCGATTGGGGCCACCAGCAATGAAAAACGTTTCTGTAAATTTTCAAGACCAAGTCCCTCACTGTATGATACAAATGGTTTGGGATTGATATTGTTTTGAATGACTAAAGTATCCTTGGTCTCAAATACTTCGATCCGGAGCGGATTTTCGTGGGTTGCTTGGTTGTGCTTCACTGCATTTTCGATCAAGAGTTGCAAAGAAAGTGGAGGGATCAGCACCTTACGCATTTCGTCAGGGATATTCACTTCGAGATGAACCGCCCCATTAAACCGGATTTTCAGCAACTCCCAATAATCATTTAAAAAGGTCAGCTCATCCTCGAGAAAAACAAAATCCCGCCTGCTGCTTTGTAAAACCACCCGGTACAGATTCGAGAAAACCCTGACAAAGCCAACAGCTTTTTTTTGATCCTCTTCAATCAAATCAATCAATGTGTTAAGGCTGTTGAATAGAAAATGTGGATTGATCTGCTGCTTCATAGTTTCCAATTCAGACTTTAGCTTCTCAGTCTGAAGCAGGAGGTTTTGCGCATAAAGAGACTCCTGCTTCTTGGTCATTTTCAGTGCTTGTTGGAATACTGCAAAGATCAAGGAGGCCATAGTAAGTCTGGTTGCCACAACCCATATGGGTACGGCAGAAGATAGACTTATCCATGATGGCAAAAGGAAATAATCCAAGACCAAAATAAAGCAGATGTATAGGAGATTGGTCAACACAAATACTGCTTTCACCATTTTGGTTTCACCAACTCTAAAAATGAACCAGTCCGGATGCTTGAATTGGTAGTCATTTAACTGCCAAATAGAATATAGAAATAAGACACTTAACAGGTATTTTGGAAAAGCTTGTATCGGATCAAGATCACCCCTATTGCTTATAATACTGAGTCCAGGCAGCAGCAAGGAAAGGATGATGGGTAATATTCTTTCAATTCTATTCATAGCTCAACAAGCATACGAAAAATCATTTAAATAGGAATAAATCTTTGTTCAAAACCTTCAAATTGACAGCTCAAGTTTGATTTTAAAGGATTGAACTCTTCGGTTTTTAATTTCATATGATTATAATTTTTCTTCATAGGCCTTATGGAATCTCGCATGGATTATAATTATCTCTCTGTGTGTCACTTTAGGTCATGCCTGTCTGCCACAGGAAGGCTAGATTTCAACTGTTTATAATTTGTTTTTCAAAGGTCAGATAGGCTTTCCCGATTTATCTTCGGAAGAATACGTCAAGATAATCTTCTCCATGTGTGATCCCGTACATACGGGATCATGGGCATTTCATCATTCCTTTTTTATACCGATACTCCCAATTGAATCCAAAAAAAAATCCTGCATGAACAGAAGCAGTTTGCCACTTCAACTACTATCAAAGCCTATCCCAGTTCCCCCTTTTAACTCCTCAAAAGGGTTGATCGAAAACAATTTTCCGAAAAAATTGTATAAATTATTTATTACGCTGCCAACCTGAACCATGAAAATCAGAAGCATATTAGCCCTTCTCAGAAATGTAAAGACCAAATCTTTGCAGCCCGGGGATGTTTTGATCAGCGAAGGTTCCAATAACTAGGAAGTTTTTTTATTTGGAAGGGTTAATTTTGCGCTCGCCCCTATGGGCGCAAAGGAGGTTTGAGGATGGCGGGGGTACAGTTGAACTGATTTAGTAGATATGTTCCTTTGATAGTATGTTTGTTCAATTCACAGACATCCTTGTTCAGTTCACTGCGTTCGATAAATACTAGGAGTGTAATAGGACGTAATTTTGGGGTAAATCAATCATGAAAAAGCATTAAATTTTCCGTGAATTTAGGACAAACCGAAAGTCGGTGAAGACACCTCAGAAGCTCCCTGAATCAGGAATTCCCATTTTTGGTAGATACACCAAAAAATCTTAACTAGTTGCCTAATCCTTGTATTAAATATTCTATTCTTAAAATTGAAACTCAACACAAAAACCATATTTCCCATTGCCCTATCCATGGTTTTGCCCCTTCTGGGGATATATGCAAACCCCGATACGGAGTCCATTTTTAATATGGGTTTCATCGGTAACTGGATAGTTGGGTTCATCACCTGTTACGCATTGTGGTATATGCTTTGGGAACTTTGGAGGGTAAAAAAAACCAAATATAGGGCGTTGCTATTTGTGTTGGGCATCCTTGCTTGTATTGTCGTTTTAAACGGTCTTTTCTTCCTATTTATGCCAGATGGAGTAGAGAATTCATTAAGGGCCCAATCGATACCGAGAATCATATTTGCTTCCATCATTTTTATGATTATTCAATATGCGCTCAAAACGCAGGAAAATATTTCGAAGTTATTGATTGAGAAGGAGCAGATACAGAAGGAAAATTACAGGGTCCAATTAAAAGCTTTGCAAAAAACGGTCGATCCACACTTTCTGTTCAACTCTTTGAACACACTACGTTCCATGGTGCGACAACAGCATCAACATGCCGAGGCTTTCATAATGAAGCTGTCCGACTTTTACAGGCAGATATTGAGGCATGACGATAACTCGACGCTACCGCTTTCTGAAGAGCTGATGGTGCTAGAGTCGTACCTTTTCCTGATGAAAAACCGCAACGAGGCAGCCGTGGAAGTGAAATTTGGGGTTGACGAGAAGTTGCATTCCTTGCATTTACCTGCTATGGCATTGCAGATAGTGGTAGAGAATTGCTTCAAGCACAACAGTATGACCGCCAAAAAACCGCTGACCATTGAGATCCTAAGTACGGATAGCGGTCATATCGAAGTATGCAATAACCTCCAACCGAAAATTGAAGAGACTGAAAGCTCCGGTTATGGCCTGGATGTTTTGAGAAAGCGTTATGCGCTTTTGAATCAGCAGGATGGGGTTACGATTAAAGAAACGGACGGACATTTTCTTGTACAATTAAAACTGCTGAAAAGATGAATGCCTTAATTGTGGAAGACGAAGCACATACCGCCTTACTTTTACAGGAAATCATTGAGCAAGATGACGACTTTATGGTCATCGAAAAACTAGAGTCGATAGCAGAAGCGGTCCAGTACTTGAGTAAATACCAGAAAAACCTGGATATTCTCTTTTTTGATATCCAGTTGGCAGATGGGAAGAGCTTCGAAATCTTTAAACATGTGGATGTAACCGTGCCCATCGTGTTTTGCACCGCCTACGATGAGTATACACTCGAAGCGATCAAAAACAACGGGATAGACTATGTGCTCAAGCCTTTTAAAGAAGAAGAAATCCATGGGGCGCTTCAGAAATACAAAAGGCTGGTCAGCAGTTTGCAAGCTAAAAATGCAGCACCTGTAATCATGCAGACACAGGATGATAAGAAATTTCAAAAGAACTTTCTGACCCAGCACCGTGAAAAATCTATAATCAAAAAAGTGGAAGAAATCGCCGCTTTTACCGTGGAGTATGAAAACGTGTACCTCTACACCTTTGAAGGGGAAAAATATCCCATCTTTAAAAAACTGGAATACGTAGAATCCGTCTGCGATCCGAGCCAGTTCTTTCGGGTCAACAGACAGGTATTGGTGAACAGGAGGGCCATACAATCTTTTGAGCCTTATTTCAACCGAAAAATAATCTTACATCTGAGTATACAGCTACCCGAGCAAGCGGTGGTCAGCCGCTTGAAAGTATCGCCATTTAAGGAATGGTTGGAGAGATAAGGTAGTATCTTTTTTAAAATGTTGAAATTCCCAGTTTTTTGACCGAAGTCTTGCTTTGCACGCTGCATAAAAACCTGCAATCCTCATAAGCTAAACCTCTCCACAAATTACCTGTGCGATCTATTGAAGAAGCAAACAGGAAATGGAATCAAATTAAGGTATATCGGTGTAATTCGCCCCTATTAATATCCTGTGGCTTGTGGTGTAAAAGACTCCATCTTTAAACAGAATTAGCCTTTGTCTATGTACTTCTGCAAACGGGACTTTATTTAATGATCCTGCTGAACAAATTTACGGAGTATGTGAAATTGTTATATAGGCCTTCAAAAAGCTCATTTTTTAATCGATCAATAATTTTTTTGGTACAGACCAACCGATTAAAACCTTAACTCCCAACCTGTTCAATTGACTTGCCTTTTGGTGCAGTTCAGTCAGTTTACACCGAATCAGCACGATCAAATAGGACAATTTTACGATGTATTCAATAAAACAAACACTTTAAATTTTGGTAAAATGAAAACATCTAAATTCAGTTATTTCTTATTTCTACCACTGTTTGTGGTGCTCTTGAGCTGTGTAGAAGATGAAGAGCAACAACCTGAAATCGAACCTGTAGGCTCCTCCGCTTTTCAAGAACTCTATGATCAAGGGGTAGATAGGTACTTGGGCACCATTAAACCAATTTCGTCCGCACAAGCGGGCCCTTCAGGCGTTACCCAATATTTATTTAGTAATCTGGATGGTCCCGTTTGTTTTACAGGCAGCCAGTTTTCCATGTTTACTAGAAATGGGAGTAGCAATAACCTGATGATCTTCCTACAAGGAGGGGGCTTTTGTAGCCCGGTAGTTTGTGAAGCAGTGGAAGAGGGCATTCCTTATATTCCTTTCGGGATTCTTAACCCATCCGACCCGCAAAACCCTGTGGCAAATTTTAATGTAGGGTATGTGCCTTACTGCGATGGGTCTATGATGGCTGGCGACAACGAGGTAGACAGCGACGGGGATGGGGTAAAGGACCGTTTTTTCAAGGGTTTGCAAAACCTATCCGCATCCCTGGATGTGATTGTTCAAAACTATCCCTCGCCCGATAAGATTGTCCTTGCCGGAAACAGCGCAGGAGGCTTTGCGGTGCATACTGCTTTACCCTTAGTTAGAAAATTATATCCCAAAGCCCGTATTTATGTAGTAAATGATTCAGGCCAAGGTCTTGGTAATCCTGGAGGCTTTGAGGGCTTATTTACTTATTGGAATGCTAATGCCTTTATACCTTCAAGTTGCAGTGATTGTATCGGAGCTGATGGAAACTTGACCGGTTTGCATAAGTATCAGCTGGAGCAAGATGATAACATTAGAATGGCCTACATAAGCTCCAAGCAAGACTCCATTAGTTCAGCTGCTCTAGGTGCTCCCGCTTTTGAAGCCCAACTCATAGAAGCTGCTATGGAACTTAACAACGCCCACCCCGAACGCTTCCAAAGTTTGATTGATAATGGTGATGCTCATACCTATATCATCAGAAGTTTCAATCTTGAAATAGGAGGTATATCCGTGAGGCAATGGATAAAAGAAATGATCAATGAAACTGCGGATTGGGAAACAGTTATCGAGTAATAGAAGCTCGTCTTAAAAGCATTTCCCAACAATTTTTTCCATCGAAGATGGATGCTAGCTAATCATTTACATCAAAAATTCAATGTTAAAAAGGATTCCATTTCATTATGAAAAAGCTCCAATTTATACCAGTATTTATATTCTTATCCATTGCTTTATTTATAGTTTCTTGCCAAAATGAGGACATGGAGGTTTCTCCTCTGGAAGAAACAGCAGTTGAAATTTTAACTACAGCAGGTGGCATTGAATTCGTCAGGACTCCTGAAGCACAATTTGAAAATTTACCAGACTGGCCCTACGATTATAAGTATGTTGAAATAGACGGATTACGCCAAGCCTATGCAGAAGCGGGGCCAGCAGATGGTGAAGTTGTATTGTTGTTGCACGGCCAACCAAGTTGGTCTTACCTCTACAGGAAAATGATTCCTGTACTCGCTGAAGCCGGATACCGGGTCATTGCGATGGACCACATCGGCATGGGACGCTCCGACAAACCCATCGATATCAACTACTACAGCTATCTAGGTCATGCTGATCGCTTAGGACAATTTATTCAGACCCTTGGGTTAAGCGACATCAACTTGTTTGTACAGGACTGGGGCAGCTTGATCGGTCTGCGGGTAGCCGGACTTAATCCGGACTGGTTTGCCACGATTAGTGTCGGAAATGGAGATTTACTACTAATACCTGAAGGCGTTCAACCCTTTCCAACTGTAGAAAACCCAAACGAACATGAAGATTTAAACTTCCCGCTTGCAAACCTGCCTGATCAACAGTTCCCCTTCTACAATGGTTGTGAATTGCTCTTTGAAGGAGGAAGTTCGCAGGAGGGCTTTGGACAATGGATAAACTATGCCATGAAAGACACTGCCTTTCACGCTTCTGAGGTAGTAGAAAGTGGCACTTGGTTCCCGTTATCAGAAGCAGAAGAAGCGGCCTACGATGCGCCATTCCCCAGCCGCGATTACATGGCGGGTGTCCGTACATTCCCGTCATTGATCAATCAAATGCCCGGACTCAACGAAGATGCCTGGGCGGGTCTTACTTCATACAAGAAGCCATTCCTGACTATTTGGGGAGGGAATGATCCTGGCAACTTAGGCAGTTGCAAAACGCAGCAAAAGTTTATTGATGAGGTTCCAGGGGCTGAAGGGCAGCCGCATGACCGTCTTCCTGAAGCCGGCCATTTCCTGCAGCATGATCAGGGTGTAGAGATAGCCACTAGATTGGTTGAATTTTACGGCAATTTCTAATTTGAGGTAAAGCCCATCCTATGAGCCATGAAGTGCCCACTTTATGGACCTAGCACCATACCCATCATTCCTGTTTCTGGATGAATTTTACCACAGCCATGAGGCTAAAGTTTGCCGAAATGGTAAATGAGACAGCCAAATGGGAGCAGGTTATAGTAAGATCTCAAAAGCTGATTCAAAGCTGTTTTCCACCAACTTCCTATTCTATCCAAGAGAGCCCTTGGGTACCCTTTTGTATCAAAAATTTAACGATAAAATAAATTCAAATTTTATGAAAAAGCTAAAATTCAAACCCCTACTTCTATTCTTATCCATCGTCTCATTCCTGGTTTCTTGTCAGGAGGATCTGGATTCCTCGCCAATTCTGGCGCCTGTAGAGACTGGACTCTTAAACCGGACATTTTTCCACGAAAATAAACAGCTTGAATATGCCTTGTACATTCCAACTTCTTACACTGGCAATGAAGAAGTACCTCTAGTAGTTTACTTGCATGGTGCTCCAGAGAACAAAGAGCTTGCACAGTCATCTACCGATTTTATTGATGTGTCTGAATCACAGGGCTTCATCATGTTATACCCAGAGGCGGGCCATGCAGGTTCCGGAGGATTTATTTGGGCAGAGGGTCGAGGGGGTATTGCAGACGCGCGCAGCGATGTCAGTTATATCAATGCGTTGGTTGACGCAGTAACTGAGGAATTAAAAATAGATCCATCCAAAAGGTATTTGTGCGGATTTTCCAATGGGGGCTTTATGGTTCAAAATGTGGCCAACCAAGACAATAGCCGTTTTGCAGCAATGGCCACGGTATCGGCTTCTTTACATGAAACATTTGCAAATACTAGTCCCAATCCCATCTCGATGCTATACATCTATGGCACGGATGATCCCATTACCAACTACGAAAACGGTGGCCTTCCGCCTACAGCTTTCAATGTCGATGGCTGGACGGTTCCGGCTTTAGCTATTGAATCTGCAGTTGACTATTGGGTGGGGATAAATGGGTGCAATACAACTCCAAAAGAAACTGACCTGGCTGACTCCGATTCAGGTGACAACTCAACGGTTACTGTATTGGAATATTCCAATGGGACAGGTGGTTCGGAGGTGAAGTTTTACCGCATCAATGGGGGTGGACATACTTGGCCTGGTCTTCCAATAAATAACCGACCTACGGCACTTTTTGAAGACACCAACAAGGATATAAAAGCCGGGAAAGAGATCTGGGAATTCTTTAAAAAGTTTGAAAGGAACTAGACTTCTGAACCACTTAAGTGGAGGGATAGAATGCACTGGATCAGTTTGGGAATCACAAACTGGACCTGATGAACTATTTCTCTTTTTAAATCACCATACATTCTAAACTGAAAACCAATGAAAAAATCCAATATCAAGATAATCGCCCTGTTAGGGATGCTGGCACTAGTTACCAGTTGTGCAGAAGCAGATGAGCCCGTGATTGCAGAAACTCCCGAGAAAGGTCTTTTCGATGAGACCATCAGCCACGGTAACCTTCAGCGGGAATACCTCTTGTACATCCCGGAAAGCTACACAGGTGACGAACCCGTACCCCTTGTTTTCAGCTTGCACGGGGCAGGAGGGACCAAAGAAAGTCAGTATAATTTGAGTCAGTTCAATCTACTGGCCGATCAAGAGGCCTTCATTCTGGTGACTCCACAAGCGACATCTTTGAGGGGAAACAACCTCACATTTTGGAACCAGCAAAGTATGCCCAATCTGCCGGATGATGTCGATTTTATCAATGTCTTAATTGATGAGGTAGCAAGCAGGTATCGAATTGATCTGGCGCGGGTCTACCTGGCAGGCTCTTCAAACGGCGCCTTCATGGCACTGGAAATCACCTGTCAGCTAAATCACAGAATTGCTGCCACAGCTGCTGTCAAGGGGTATATGTCCCCGGATCAGATAACCAATTGCAACCCTTCAAAGCCAACTCCTATTCTTCAGATGCATGGAAACGAGGACCCGCTTGTCCCATACGAAGGTGTATTGCCTACTCTTCAATATTGGGCCGAATTCAATCAAACAGAATCCCTACCCATCATATCCAACTTACCTGATATCGATCCAGGCAATGGAAGTACAGTGGTAAGTTATCTGTACCAAAAGGGTACCAACGGGGTAGAAATAGAACATCTGGAAGTGATAGGAGGTGTACACGATTGGTTTGGTGAGCCGGGCACCAGCTATGACATCAATGCCAGTGAATTGGCATGGGAGTTTTTTAAAAAATTTGATGTAAACGGGAAAAGATAAAAATCAGAAAAATGAAGAAAATAAAATTAATAACGATAGTTGGAATACTGGCTTTATTCATTGGCTGCGAAGAGGAAGAAATGGAACCAACAAATACACCCCCCTCCATTGCTGCCCAAACATTTTCAGTTGCAGAAAATGCCAATATTGGGACGTCTATCGGTACAATTGTGGTATCAGATGTTGATAATGAACCACTTACATTTAGCATTACTGCGGGCAATACAGATGCCACCTTCTCATTGGAGAGTACTTCGGGAGCACTATCGCTTGCAAAAACGCTAGATGATAAAACTACCAGCACCTATTCCCTAACGGTTCAGGTAACCGATGGCAGAAACAATGCTGAGGCAATAATGACGGTGAATGTAACGCCTCAGGTGGTTACCATTAGTACCCCCGGTTTTCCTGGAGGTTCTTTTTTTGATGGGCGTTTAGCCGATGCCGATTATTGGTCTGACCAACCTGAAATCCTTTCTGCTGGTTTGGGCTTTGCTGATATTGTGGGTATAGAAGTGGATGAAATTACTGAAGCGCTAGTAGAAAGTATTGGCGGGGCATGGGCTTCTAACATCGGCTGTGAAGATGCGGCTGACAGAACCTTTACTACTACAAGAACAACTATGGAACAGGTCTTTATAGTTCAAAACCCTTACGCAGATGAGTTTAAAGATGGGGCCATTGGTCTCGACGCTTTGCCAATGGTAATCTCCTGGCCGGTTCGAACCAATACCATTGATTTAAGCGACTTCA
Organism: Aquiflexum gelatinilyticum; assembly: GCF_024741135.1. Lineage (GTDB taxonomy): Bacteria > Bacteroidota > Bacteroidia > Cytophagales > Cyclobacteriaceae > Cognataquiflexum > Cognataquiflexum gelatinilyticum. Next base: position 241,850 of record NZ_JANSUY010000001.1, on the reverse strand, counting down.
GGATCACGGTTAGCAATGGAGATGTGGTGATACCCTCTTCGGCTGGGGTTTTCCCTAATGTCGAAATCAATGAACGCAACGTGATTGTACTTGCAGGTGAATTTGCGAACAAAAAACCAAGCACCGACCCTGATGCTAGGTATGTAACCAAAGTGGAAATAGTGGGAGAACTGATACTGGTCGGCCCCAATGGGCAGGAGTTCAACGCGCAGGGCTTGTTCAAAGAAACATTTTCTAGTCCGTACGATGAAAACAACGGCCCACGATTGGTTGGCGCAAAACTGAATTACTGCGACCCCAATGCAGCTGAGGGCGCATCTATACAACTTCCTGTACAGCAACCGGGCAATGATGAGTATGCACTTTATGGTGATCTATTGGCACAGGCTGAAGCTGACGGGAAGAAAGCTTGTAGGTTGAGGGTACTGACTACCGGAGGTTTTTCACCTAACGGCGTTCAGGGAGTGCTACCTACTGACTATGAAAAATTCTTTAGGGTGCATGTAAAAGGGGCGGATGGAACTACTGTGTTACTGGAGCAGGAAAATGTAGATCATGCGGTGCAAGGTGGTTCATTGAAAGTAATTGGACTTTCAGATTTAGGCGGAAAAGAAGGGGAAAATGGGGTGGTGTATGATGATTGTTATGATGAAGATGGCGATAACTACATTGACATCATATTAGTAGGTGATGATGCGGCGATGCGGAATATTACCCATGTAGAAATCCCCAATTTGGCAGGTGGCTACGCCGCGTTTTATAACCCCGGAGGCCCTGGACCAACACCCTATCCAAATGCCAGTTATACTGCACCAGGCCCGGCCGATCTGGAACCCGTGATCATGGCCTTAGATAATCCGATGCGGGTAAGCAACTAATTTCAATAGGTATGTGAAGAAACCTGGGCATTCTCTAAAAGATTTGACCTCAATGGGAAAAGATAAAAATTAGAATAATGAAAAAATCAAACACCCAATCCCAGTACAAGTAATGCCCTAGGGTCACCTGACTTGGAACCTAGGATCAGGGCTCAGATCAATCCCTTGAGGGTATCAAATTAAAGGAATGAAGAAGCGTCCTTATTACCCTTTGTTAAGTAAAGGCTCAAAGCCTTCCCAATAGATAAACTGTATAATCAAAAGAAAAAATAATATGAAAACACTGACTATGATAAGTATATTTCTGTTAAGCTCAATTTCACTGAAGGCTCAGGAATCCATCCTTGGACACTGGAATACCGGACAGGAAAATACCGTAATTGAAATCAAAGAAACCGATGGCAAAATGGAAGGAAGAATCATCTCATCTGACCATCCAAAAGCACCTCTCGGCAAGCTAATACTCAAAGAGCTCCGCCGAGAGGAGAATCTGCTGAAAGGTAAATTGTATAGTCCTAAATTTGACAAATGGTTTGATGCTTCCTTTTCACAGCAGTCAAATGATTGTGAAGTCACCATCAAAGTCGGTTGGGTAGAACGAAAAGTCAACTGGACCAAACTGCAATAACATGAACATGAAATTGATATTTGCGGGTTTTGTAATTCTTGCCCTTTTTCTGGAGATAATTTGGTCTCAAGCCAAAAAGAAAGAGGTTTTCAGCTCGAGAGAAAGTCTGGCTAATCTTGGGATATTTATTGGAAATACCCTCCTGAAACCGCTCTCTTTGGCTTGGAAATATTTTGCACTGGGATGGGTAGAATCCTTTCAGTTTTTAAGTATTCCTACCAATTTCTTCACCATCGTTCTGACCTTCCTTGTTACGGAGTTTGGGTTTTATTGGTACCACAGGCTGAGCCATGAGGTCCCCTTGCTTTGGACCCTTCATCATACCCATCATTCCGGCATGAAGATGAACCTATCCACGGCAGTCCGATTAAATTGGATAGGCACATTCTTGAGTCCATTGATCTATGTTCCTTTTGTCCTCCTTGGTTTTTCTGCAGATCTGATTATTGTCAGCTTGCTCGTCAATTTATTCTTTCAATATTTCCTGCATACCGAAGCGGTGAGAAAGTTGGGCTTCCTGGAAGGATTGTTTTTCAACACCCCCTCGGCCCATCGGGTGCATCATGGGTCCAACGAAAAATATATTGATAAAAATTATGGAGGCATGCTCATTATCTTTGACCGACTCTTTGGCACGTATGAGCCCGAGACTGAAAAAGTAACTTACGGAGTCACCACGGGCTTTTACAGTAATAATCCGCTAAAACTTAATTTTCAGCCGATTATTGATTATATCAGAGGAAATTGGAAACGTGAAAAACAACGCATCAAAGAGGGAAAATCCAACTAGCAGCCGATTGGGTTTGGCAATCCTTTGCTTTTCATTTCTCCATCTTTTTGGATGTGTCAATCGGGAGGTCACCTTATCAGACGCCATTCCGGAAATTGACAAAACACGGGAAGCAAAAATTTTAACTGCCTTTTTTGGTTTGGACAATCCATTTCTTATCGGAGTCCTTATCGGAATTGTGGTCTTCAGTCTGTTCAAGAGCACTTTTGGATTTTTGATGCTTATCCCCTTGTACTTTGTCCATAAGATGGTGAATGACCCAAGAAATAAAAGAATCAAAGAAGTTGAGGCATTGCCGAGCCAGCGAAATCTTAAAAAAACAATGGAGGGAGATCTGTAGTGATGAAAATAGGTTCAATCAGGTTTTTGAGTATTTTTTGCGAATCTTGTTCCTTACAACATCCCAGATTCTTGGGAAGGTAAAAACCCACTTCATAACATGATGAATTTCAATTCAAAGCTTAGGCAGTGGAGTTGCTTTCCAAGTCAAGTCCATTAACCCAAGCATTGGCTTCGGGTTCAGATTCAAAGATCTTGTAAGGAACAGGCTGTTTTTGAAATGAAAAAATCATCTTTAGGATGGCCCTGATCACTGCGTTGGGGATAATATAGGCTGTTCCTGCACAAAAGTCCTTCATGAGTTGTTCATTTTCTTTGAGCCATTTGGCCTGCATTTTTTGGTGATAAAGAGAGGGGATTGCCGCATCCGAAGCATCAAAAATAATCGCCAACCCCTTTGCAAACCGGTAACAAGCCTTCGTTTGGTCGAGATAATTTTGGAAGTTTTGATTTGTACTTTTGTGGCCTGTAAATCGAATCCGGATGATGGGAAAATTTGATTCGTCGATGATTGCATAGCTGTCCATGTTGGAGAAACAGGATTTGGAGTAAAGAGTTTTGGAAAAAAATGGATAACTGTTTCTTAGCCTGTATCCAAATATTTGCCGCAGACAGGAGGGAAACAGGTAGACAACGAGGAGGTTTTTAAATTTTAGAAAACCTATATTCCATAAAATCAAAAAAACCTGCCAAATGGCAGGTTTTCAATTTTTTTGTTAGTTTACAAATTACTTTGGTAATAGCACTGCATCTACTACGTGGATGACACCGTTGCTACCTGTAAGGTCAGCAGCAGTGACAGTCGCACCGTTGATCATTACTTTGCCATCCTTGATGGATACTGTCAAGTCCTGGCCGTTCAAAGTTTTAACTACCTGACCATCCGAAAGGTCAGCAGCCATCACATTGCCTGCTACTACATGGTAAGTCAATACAGAAGTAAGTTGGTCTTTGCTTTCAGGCTTCAACAAGTTGTCTACTGTTCCTGCAGGCAATGCTGCAAAAGCAGTGTTGGTTGGCGCGAAGATCGTAAATGGACCTGTTCCGCTTAAAGTTTCAACCAATCCGGCTGCAGTAACTGCAGCAACTAAAGTAGTGTGGTCAGGAGAACCAACAGCGATATCAACAACAGTTTTTGGAGCTTCGGCCGGAGTTTCTTCCACAACCTCAACGGTTGTTTCTTCAACTGTCTCTTCCTTTGGTGCACCGCCACAACTTGCTAGAAAGGTTGTAGCTGCTGTTGCCAACGTCAATGATAAAATTCTAAATGTTTTCATTTTTCTTGATCTTGGTTTAGATATATTATGTAAACAATCAAGTTCCACAATAGTTTAAAATTTCTCTAAAAGTATTGGTTTGAGGAAATTAGCATACCATCAAAGTTCCCCATATACTGACTTGGTCTCATTAGCTTCTTCCTCCTTTAAAACATGTAATTATCCATAGAAAGGATATAAGTATTTTTTTTTTGATTTCCTGACTTTTGTCTCTGCTAAGCCAATTTCTATTTTGAACAAAGAATAAAATTGGTTTTGATTCTATTTTCCCCTTAGACTTTAATTATCCCAAAATTCAACTATCAAGGATTGAAACTCCCAACTATGAAAGTGAAAGGGAAGTTTTGTTCCATGAAATTACCTTTCCAACAACAGTACTTAGTAAGACCTTCACATTTAATCACCCCTATCAAGGTTATGAAAATCTATATTAAAAATATGGCTTGCCAAAGTTGCGTGGCCTATGTCAAAGAAGCATTGGATGAAATGGACATAGTTACGGTCAAGGTAGGATTGGGAGAAATTGAAACCAAAGCGGATGTGACAGATGATGAAAAACGGGAATTCAACAAAAAAATAAAAAAGGTTGGATTGGAACTCCTGGAAAAAAAACAGGGCGTCATCATAGAGAAAATCAGAAAAGTGATGGTTGAATTTGTATATCATTCGGATGAGAAACCGAATATAAATTTCTCGACTTTATTGAGTGGAAAACTAAACCTAAGCTATACTTATTTATCAAACTTTTTTTCAGAAGTAGAAGCCACCACGATAGAGCAATACCTTATTTCACTCAAAATCGAGCGCGTCAAGGAGATGATCATTTTGGAAGAATTTAACCTGTCGGAGATTGCCTACAAATTGCATTACAGCAGTGCGGCTCACCTTTCCAACCAATTCAAAAAAGTGACGGGCCTGTCCCCTTCACATTTCAAAAAACTGAAGGAGAAAAGAAGGATTGCGATTCAGGATCTTTGATATGAACATCCTTCAGATTGAAAATAAAGCCTATCGCCTATTTTTTGATTGTAGTTATTTCTTGATATTTAGAAAGTAGACAAGTGATATTTTGTATTTAAGGTCTTTTTCAGGTCATTGGTCAGATGTCAAATCTCATATTTCTCAAAAAATGGCAGCAGACAATAAGCAGGTGTGGGTTGAAACCGGGTACGGGATTTTTTCAAAAGAAGGTCCGAAAGGCCTCAAAGTTGAGGTGATCGCAAGGAATGTGAATAAAAGCAAATCGTCTTTTTACCATCATTTTGCTGACATGGAAATTTTTACAGGACTTTTGCTTGACCATCATTTGACCCGATCCAAAACAATTGCTGAGGAAGAAAAAAAATGCAGGAATATTGACCCTGAACTTATCATTGTATTGGTTGCTTCCAAAACCGACCTTTTGTTTAACCGCCAATTGAGGGTTCATAGGACTGATACAAACTTTAAGAAATGTCTCCAAAAATCAGATGAAATCGTCAGTCAGGGATTCATTTCGGTCTTAACCAAGGACCTCCAACTAGAGAATAATCCAAAGCTTGCGGCTTCCCTTTTTGCCCTAGCCCTGGAAAATTTTTACCTACAAGTAACCGAAGAAACACTGAATGTCGAATGGTTATCTGCCTATTTCACCAACCTCAAAAAAACTGTTTCACAGTTTAACGTATCCCAATAAAACCCTTGGAATTGTACGGAAGCGACTAAAATCATTCTTTCTGAATTTGGATACTTGTATTCCTGTCTCAAAGAACAATCTATCCTCCTTATGAAAAATCAAAGCCACAACCAATTCATTTTTAAAGCCATCCTAATTACTCAGACCATACTTTTGTTAGTCTATACTGCCTTTGCAGTCCGAAATGAAGGCTGGGGATTTTTACAAATTGCAGTTTCAAATATCGGATCTCTGACCTGGAGCGGTCAGTTTGCATTGGATTTTGCTTGTTATTTGATGTTATCAGGGATTTGGATCATGTGGCGCAATAAGTTTAAAACGCAATCCCTGATCTTGGGAATTGTAGCGATGATCCTTGGGATTGTTTTTTTTGCACCCTTTGTCATTTACCTCTTGGGCAAAGAAAAAGGGGACCTCAAAAAAGTGATTCTTGGGGAACATGCCTGATAGATTTCTTAATTTGTCTAGCGTTCAATTTGGTTAAGGTAAGTCATCAACCCTTCAACATAGTCACATTCCTTTTCAGGTATTTGGCAAGTACATCCGAAAAACGCTGTGCTTCCCAGATTTCCAAGTCCATCGTTGCATCACCAAAAATCCTGATTTCCAGATTTTCCTGATCAAGTTCACAATGTACTTTTTCCACCCATTGATTTTTGGTTTTGTCCAAGGCCACAGCAATCCTTAAAATCCCAACCAATCCTTTGAGCAAAGTCCTTTCTTTGGATTCAAGTTGACCGAAAATTTCATGTTTCTTCTTTGGCCCTGACTTTCTGTGGTAGCGCGCCATGAGTGCCAACATGATCCGTTCTTCATTGTTGAATCCCCTAAGCCGACCGTTTAGGATCAGGTAAGCAGCATGTTTATGGTAATCCTGAAAATTGACAAATAAGCCCACATCAAAAATCAGGCAGGCATTCTGAAGCAACTCCCTTGCGTCCGAATCCATTTGATGGATTTCTTTGAGTTGGTCAAAAAGCTGCAAGGCCAGCATGCTGACATGTTTTTTTTCTTCTATGTCAGTTTCATACCGCATCGCCATAAGCAGGCAGGAGCGTTCCCTGATATTTTTTCCCTCGACGAGGTCACTAAGTTTAAGTCCGTTTTTTTCAATGTAATCTATGATCAAACCTTCTCTAAGGGATGCATCAGATAAAGTAATCTCCTTGGCATCTGCCATTTTGAGCAGTTCCAAAAGCAACAAACCACCGAGGTGGATGGCATCCACCCTGTTTTCACTGATTCCCTTGACATCTGTACGTTTATCAGCGGGCAACTCCAGCAGTTTGTCCACGATTTTTTCCAGGTCTTTGACTTTGATTACTTCCGCATTGACAGAATTAATAATATTCACATCTTTCATTTCCAAAGCTGCCTCGCCCAAGGTCCTGATCGTACCTGATGTCCCGATGACTTTAGAAAATCCTATCAGAGAAGCCTCCTTCATGGTTTTGCCGGCAACTTCTTTGACATGCTCACGGAGGGTTTCCTGTTTGGATTTATTGAGCGGTCCCTGGTCCCCTACCCAATCCAACAATCTCAAAACCCCAAGTTTAAGGCTTTTTTTAAAAAACACTTCTTCCTTATTCCCAATGACCACTTCCGTACTTCCCCCTCCGATATCGATGACCATGGCATTTTGTTTTTTGAGGTCAATGGCTTTTCTGACTGCCAAAAAAATCAGCCTTGCTTCTTCTTTTCCGGAAATCATCTGGGGATTCAGACCCACATCCTGAATCAGCCTATCGAGAAATTCACGCCCGTTTTTGGCTTCCCGTGTAGCTGAGGTAGCTGCAGTAATGATGTGTTCGACACCATATTCATCGGCAAGTTGCACATATCTTGATATAGTTTCTATTCCTGCATCAAAAGCCCTTTGGCTCAACATTTTGTTGGCAAAAACTCCGACGCCCAATTTGACCATTTCCTTTTCCTGAACCAAAACTTCATAAGACTGTCCTGAGGTCACTTTGACGATGACCATGTGGATGGAGTTGGTACCGATGTCGATTGCTGCTAAGTTCATGGATGGTTATTGGGTTATTGGGTTATTTTTAAATATAAGGAAAAACAAAGGAGATTTCTTTTGAAATATCTTTAAAAAACCAAATTCAAACATTCCATTTTTCCCACAATGGAGATGCTTTATATAGGTATTTTCTTATAACTTTAAATAATCCACTGACTGAAATTATCCCGGTTTACGGGTTTCTTTTTTAGAATTAAAACACCAACATTTTATGAAAATCAAGTACAAATCATATTTCAAAGATCCGGATAAAGACATAGCTTATTTTGAAGATTGGGTCAAAAAATTGGAAAAAGAGAATAAGCGAAATTACCAAAGACATACGGTAAAAACATTTTTGGGGAATACCCATGTCTGGAGTCTCAATGCAGACAAAAAAGACCTTGAAACTTTGGTGATATTTCCCGGAGCACGGACAACGGCTTTGATTTGGGATTTTGACAAAGGATTGGATAATCTGAAAACGAAGCTCCGGATTTTTATGGTTGAGACCAATGGATTGCCCAATCTGAGCGATGGTGCCACACCTGACATCAAAACCTTGGATTATGGATTTTGGGCAAATGAAGTTTTGGCAGGCTTAGAAATTGAAAAGGCATTTGTTGCAGGCGCTTCTTTTGGAGGATTGATCTGTATGAAGCTCGCTATCACCAATCCGGAAAAAATCAAAGCAGCATTCCTTCTCAATCCCGGTTGCTTGCAACCATTTTCACTGACTTTTTCAAACCTATATTACAGCCTTCTCCCCATCCTCAGCACCAATGCCAAAAATGTTCTGAAGTTTTTGGACAAGGCTGTTTTCTCCAAACCAAATCACAAGCTTTCCCCATTCTCTGAACAAATGTTGGTGGATTATGAGGTTTTTGCCATCAGCCGGTATAAGGACAATACCCAAAAACCGTATTACATGGACACCGAACTTGCCAAAGTGAAAACGGAGACCTACCTCCTACTCGGGGACAAGGATTTACTTTTCCCATTTGAAAAGTCCAAGGAAAATGCCCAAAAGCACCTCAGCAACCTCAAAGAGATTAAAATTTTTCAACAAGTGGGACACGGGATTGAGACTTTTGAAAAGGCAATGAATTATATTGGTGTAATAATTGCATCTAGCCAAAAATAAATTCACACCAACCTTTTTTATCATGTCTCAAAACCAAATATCCTTCCTCCTTGGCTTTCTTGTTTTGGCGGTTGTAGGCTGTCAATCTCCAAGCTCTCAAGAAAGTACCCAAATTGACAGCGTCCTAACGGAAATCGTAATCCCCGAAGAAATCTACGATCCGGATCCGACTGACACCATTCCGGGAAATCTTTATGGTATCAACAGCAGCGCAAAAGAAACCGCTGAATTGGTCAGGAAGGCAGTTCAATCCTTGTTCAAAGATGATCTGGACAAGGAAATCATCGACGAATACAGCAGGAAGTTTATCTTCTTTGAATATGACCTCAATGAAGATGGCAACAAAGAAATCATGGTGGGATTTACCGGACCGTACTTTTGCGGTTCAGGTGGCTGTACCCAGATGATTTTGGACCGTGAAGGCAATGTCATCACACAATTCACAGTTTCAGATTACCCTGTTGTAATCGACAATACGAAGTCAAATGGCTGGAAAGACCTTTTCATTTTGTCAGGAGGAAAATATAGGATTGTGAAATTTGACGGGAAAACCTATCCCGCCAACCCGTCTATGCAGCCCGAGCTGAAACTTCTCCCCGGAGACGGATTGCCAAGGGCTTTGGATTTTGTCAATGAACCTTATCCTTGGTTTAAATTTTAAGGTATTTGCTTTTCCCTTTTTCCAGATAAAACTCAAAATATGAACGAATCTATATCCCCCATCATATCAGCTTCTGATTTACAAACCTTATCAGCTTCGTCAGCATTTGTGCTGATTGACGCCCGATTTGGCAAAGAAAACTACGACAAATCCCATCTCAAAGGCGCTTTGCATGTGGATCTGAACAGACAACTGTCTGATATCAAGGCGGATTTTGCAGATGGTGGAAGACATCCTTTGCCTGATGCAGCGAGATTCTCCCTACTTTTGGAGTCGCTTGGCATCAGCCCTGACTCTCATGTAGTCGTCTATGATGACAAAAACGGAGCAAATGCAGCTGCTAGGTTTTGGTGGATGATGAAGGCTGTAGGCCACGAAAAAATCCAGGTTTTGGATGGAGGAATGGATGCAGCGATCCAAGCTGGATTTCCGATAAATACAGAGTTGGAAAAAACCCCTATAAAGGGAATTTACAAAGTGGATCAATGGAAATTGCGCATTTCAGACATCTCAGAAATCGACAAAGTATCCAAAGACAAAAACTACCTGATCATCGATGTGCGTGAAAATGAAAGGTACCGGGGAGAAAAAGAGCCCATCGACTTGGTAGCAGGTCACATTCCTGGTGCGGTAAATATCCCCTTTGCCTCCAATCTTGACCCTAAAGGATTGTTTCTTTCTCCTACAGAACTCAAAGCGAAATATGAGAAAGCTTTGGAAGGAAAATCTGCCGAAAACGTCATCGTGCATTGCGGTTCAGGTGTCACGGCCTGCCACACACTGTTGGCTTTGGCGCATGCAGGAATGGATATTCCCAAACTGTATGTGGGTTCTTGGAGTGAATGGTCAAGGAACGGCAGAGAAATAGCGACAGAATTAGGATAAACTTTGAATTTTTAAACTTCTTTGAACCCATGAAACCAGCCGCCAAAGACACCGACGCTTATATTTCGGAATTTCCGGAGGACATTCAGGAAAAGCTCCATCTCATCCGAAAGACGATCCAACAAGCCGCTCCCGAAGCCGTAGAATGCATCAATTATGGCATTCCGACTTTTAAGATTCATGGCAATCTTGTCCATTTTGCGGCATACAAAACCCACTTTGGCTTCTATCCCGGCGCTTCGGGAATAGCCGAATTCAAGAAGGAACTTGAGTCATACAACACCTCCAAAGGAACTGTTCAGTTTCCGTTGGACAAACCCCTTCCTTTGGAACTGATCTCAGACATTGTGATTTTTCGTTTGGATGAAAATATCAGGAATGCCAAACCAACTAGGAAGAAAAAATGAATTTTTGGCCGGTCATAAAAACCATTTATGTTTAGTATCAAATGAATTGTGATTAATTATCAGGTTTTCAGCCTATTTGGGAAAACAACCCATGAAAATCGGCGTAAGGATTGGCGTGATGTAATCGAAGAATTCGTCCGAAAATCTAACCAAACCAAAAATGAAAACCTTATTCAAATTCCTTCCCATCCTCCTTGGCTTCTTTGTTCTCACTTCCTGCGGCAACCTCGAAAAGAATGTAGAAGACAAACTCAACAGCATTACTGACAAGGCGTTGAAGCTCGATTCGATTGTAAACAAGGAACTTGACAAAATCAATTCTCTTGATTCGATCATCAATTTGGAAACAGAAAAGGTCAAAGTCCTTGATTCCCTTGTCAACAAATCAAGTTCGAAGGTAGATTCCATCGTCAATGGGAAAATCGAAAAGATCAATAAGATTTTAAATTAGCCTGCTCAAAGGGATCTAAGGAGAAAAATTAGGTCGATGAAACAAGAAATTCATCTGCCTTTTTTGAATAATATTTTTAAATTCCACAATCGAAATTTTTAAACACCAAAACCATGCTCACAGAAATCAATCCCAAACTTCCCATGCGGAACAAAGCCATCACAAAGGATTATTACATCAACAAATTGGGCTTCAGTCAATATGGAAATGCCGATTATGATGGCTACCTGATGGTGCAAAAGGACAAGATTCAGCTTCATTTTTTTGAATTTAAGGAACTTGACACTAAGGAAAACTATGGTCAGGTCTACATCAGGACTGATGATATCGATGGATTTTATCAGTCCCTGTTAGACAAAAAAATTCCCATCCATCCAAACGGGCCATTACAGGAGAAACCTTGGGGGATGAAGGAATTTTCACTCCTTGATCCTGACCATAATTTACTGACTTTTGGGCAAGAAATAATACTCTAATTAATTTAACCAAAATCATAACTAACCGTTTTTAAGAAAAATCAAAATTTATGAAAAATTTAATATTATCACCCGTAATATTCCTCTTATTCTTTTTTTCAGGATTTTCGCAAAGCGTCAATCCACTCCCAAACAATCCACAAAATAAACCATACTCTTTTTATGAATTAAAACCATACAGTTTGGGAGACTCTACCTTTCAATTTAAATCATGGAATGATTCTCTGAATCAGAAAAAAATTTTATTGCCAAATGGTGAATTACAGATTACAGAAATTCCAGGTTTAAATTTAAATGACATCTTACCGATGAATAACATGCCCGTTTTTGTACCAAAAGGAAATTATCCTATGCAGGTTTATGTACCTGATTCTACGGTGAATTATACATTAAAGATAAAGAAATACTAGCATCGAAAATTTCTTTATTATTTACAGCCTACAGAAAATTATTTTTTTTCCTTTTCTTCATTTATTCCATTGTCTTCTAAAATATTTAAAAACCAAAACGTTTTATATTTTTTAAATATGGAGACGATGATTAGTAAATTCAAACAAATAAAAGTCCTTCATCTTTTTGCAATTATTATAAGGTATTTGTTGGGAGGATCTTTTGTTCATGCAAGCATTTTCAAAATCCGGGGAATCAGATTTACGCCCGAATCGGGAGAAAATTCACCAATTGATACTTTGCCCTACTTTTTTGAAGCCATGTTTCAGGCTGGAAATTATTGGCAGTTTCTCGGTTGGGGGCAATTGATCGCAGGATTTCTGTTGATGTCTCAGGTTTTCAGCACTTTGGGAGCAGTCGCTTTTTTCCCCATCATGCTGAATATTTTTGTCATCACCATTTCCTTTGAATCCACCGGCATTCTCATTATTACTTCCCTGATGCTTCTTGGCAATATCTATTTGCTCCTTTGGGATTGGGACAAATTGAAGTTTATTGTTTTGCCTCGACCAGGTAATTATATACCTGTTCCACAAGAATTTTCAGATAAAAAGACATGGATTTATCTAGGCTTCGTTTTATGCGGATTGATTATTATTTCCCGGATTTTATAAATCGACCACTGTTTCCAAGTAATTAAATTCTTTGAAACCGAATTAACCTACCATTCAAAAATATAATTGCATGACATTTTCAAAAAAATCATGCAAATTGACAAAGAACCTTCCTTTATCCATTTTCATGCGGTTGATCCTCTTTATCCTTTTCTCCTTTCCGGTTTTACTACAGGCTCAAACCGAATGCACTTTGGAAAGCCGTCAGAGGCTAGATTCTGCTCTGAACATGCTTTCACAGCAGGACCATTCCCAAAAGTCGATGAATGACCTGACCATCGAAATCGGCACTTGGTTTTTGAATACACCCTATGTGGAGAAAACTTTGGAACTACCTGGCGAGGAAAAACTGGTAGTGAACTTGATGGGTTTGGATTGTACCACGTATTTGGAAACTGTGGTCTCATTGGCAAGGACAGCCAAGGCAGGGGAATTTACTTTTGAATCTTACACCCAAGAACTGGAAAAAATAAGGTACCGGCATGGGGTCAATGACGGGTATTCTTCCCGTTTGCATTATTTCTCAGACTGGATTTATCAGAATGAAGAGAAAGGGATTTTGAAGGATATCAGCAAAGAAATCGGTGGAAGTGTCTACGAAAACAATCCATCCTTCATGACTTCCAACCCAAAATTCTATCCACAGCTTTCCAATCCGGATTATATCAATCAACTCAAAGAAACCGAATCTGAAATAAAAACAAGGTCCTATTACTTTTTGCCGAAGACCGAAATTAGAACTCACGAAAACAAAATCAAATCGGGAGACTTCATTGCCATTACCACTTCGATGACCAATTTGGACATTGTCCATGTGGGATTTGCCATCGAAAAAGAAGGTCGGATCCATTTGCTCCATGCGAGTTCGGGATCCAAAAAAGTAGAGATTTCGGAAAAGCCCTTGAGTGACTACCTTATGGCCAATAAATCCCAATCCGGGATTATGGTGAGCCGATTGGTGGCCCTTGCAAATTGAGCAGAATTGATCTTATGTTTAGAAAGACGCTATTTTTCTTCCTGACCTCCCTCCTATTTCTGAATAGTATTTTTTGTTTTGGAGAATCGAAATACGATTTTCAAAATGATTCAATTACAGATTCAAAATTAAACGAGCTTAAAATCAACGTTCAGCATGTCATTTCCCAACACCAAAACCTCAAGGTCGGAATAGCTTTACTAAATGAAGAAGGAAATGTTTGGCTTGAGGTTTTAGGCAACTCAGATCAAGAAATTGCTGAAAAGGATACTGAAAATACAATGTTCCGGATTGCATCTTTATCCAAAATGTTTGTTGCGCTTTCGATTCTCAAGCTTCAGGAAGAAGGAAAATTAACCTTGGAAGATGAAGTGAAAATTATTGTCCCTGAAGTAAAGTTTGAAAATCAATGGGAAGAAGAACATCCCGTAAGGATTATACACCTGCTAGAACATACTACAGGATGGGATGAAATTCACTTGGTAGAAATGGTTCACAATCAGCATCCTCCCATTTCATTGAAAGATGCTTTGGAGTTTCATCCACACTCGAGGACTTCAAGATGGGTTCCCGGTACGAGGATGGCCTATTGCAATTCAGGGTATGCGGTTGCGGCATATATTGTCGAAAAGGTAACCGGCTTAAAATATGAAGATTATGTAAGGGAATCGATTTTTAAACCGCTTATGATGAACCATTCTACTTTTTTCAATGATCAAATATATCAAAAGTGGGGAGCGGAAATATTTAATTGGGAAATGAAGGAAATCGCTTTCAAAAATGAGCTTTTCCGGCCATCCTCTGCCCTCAATACATCTATTGCTGATATTTCTCAAATCCTACGCTTATTGCTAAACCGGGGAATCGTTGACAGTCTGCAATTTTTAAAAAGTGAATCTATAGATCAAATGGAAATTCCTTACAATAGTCCCGGATCAAATATCGGATTAGAATTGGGTTACGGCTTGGGAAACCAAACTTCTATCTACAACAACTTTACCTACCACGGTCATAGTGGTGCAATGGATGGAGGACTTTCGGAATTGGGTTACTTGCCTGAAGAAAAAATTGGACATGTAATATTGATGAACGCCAACAATGGCGCTGCCATGCAGGAAATATCCACCCTTATCCAGAATTTTGAAACTGCCGATCTCCCTTTAAGACCAGACAAAAAGGAAAAATATCAAGGTGAAATTCATATTGAAGGTGGCTATTATTTGGCTATCAATCCTAGAAATCAAGACCGGTTTTATCAAGATCTAATTTTCAATATTGAAAAAGTGGAAGTTTTTGAAGACAATCTGACCATGACTTGGATCCTGCCAAGTAGCAAATCAACTTACTATCCTGTTTCCCCAACTGAATACACTTATGGGAATAGCGGAAAGATTGGTTTGGTTCAGAATTCCGATCCTTTGGAAGGTAAAGTGCTATATACAGAAAGGTTTGTTTTTAAGCCCATATCAGGATTTAGGGTCTTTGGGCAAATTTCTATTTTGGTTATATGGGTTGTTTTGATGATTTTGGAAGCATTTATAGCTGTCTTAAGCATGATACTTTTCCTTAGAAATAGGGCTAAATATGCTAATCTCTTGAAAATATCAATCCTGCCAACTTGTACTAGCCTAACCATATTCCTTATGTTTTTTATTCCCAGAATGAATATTGAAGGCGCAGATTTACTTTTTTCCACGCCAAGTTATTTGTCAATTTGTGTACTGCTTTGCTCCATCCTTTTTGTAGTGGGATCACTGACTTCTGCGATTGTTATAATTCTTTCAAAAAGATTACCCCACAGCAAGTTGATAACTTGGCCGATCATTGCGCTCACTTTCTTTCATATGTTGGTTACGATTTTTCTGATTTCACAGAAAGTTATCCCCATGATTACGTGGAGTTGATTATTCACAAAATAATTCAAGGAAATTCTCAAAACCCGGTTGAGGGATATTGATTTTGAGAAAAAGAATTTCTTCATCCTGACTCGTCATAGAAAAAAAATATAAATAGCCTAAGACCCGGTCCAATTGATTAAATTTAGGAATTATGTTAGCCAAATGAATCCATGAAAAGCCAATCCATAGTCTTTCTTTTAGTAATAATTTTTATTGTTTCCTGTTCCAAACCGCAGCGAGCGGACATCGATTTTGAACAATGGGGCAAGTATTGGTTTCAGGGAAAGGCGGAAATCAGCACTTTTGACCTGACACAATACCGGTATGGAGAAGCCAGGGAAGGCGAGGCGGTATTGATCTTTGTAACGGAGGATTTTTCGAGAAAAAAGCAAGTCAAGTTGGATGATCCGGAAGCTAGCTCTTCAGACAAAATTTCTGTCCTGAAAATGAACCAAACGAGGGATTTTGTGACGGGTATCTATCCTTACCACATGATGATGTCGGCTTTTACCCCTACCAAAGAGCAAAGTCAGGGTTTGAAATTTACAGCTTCCTCCCAAGAATGGTGTGGGCATACCTTCACCCAACTCAATCTCAAAAGTACTGACAGCTACAACGGCAAGATTTTTTCTTACTTCGAAAAAGAAGGAGACGATACGTTTTCATTTAATGGCATGGCCGAAGATGACCTTTGGAACCTGATCCGCATCGATCCGAAGCAAATCCCGACAGGAAGTGTGCAGATGCTGCCTTCACTTTTTCACCAAAGATTCACCCATCAGGAATTCAAAACAGAGGAGGCATTTATCCGGGTTTTGGACCTCAGTACCGGTAGAAGTCAAATGGAAGTGGCGTACGCTTCAGGCAGCAGGGTTTTGAAAATTGACTTCGAAAAGGAATTTCCCTATGAGATTATGGGGTGGGAAGAAATCCAAACCAAATCCGACGGTACCAAAGAAATCACCAAAGCCACCCGCAAAGGCCTGAAAATCGTAGACTATTGGACCAAAAACAAAGTCGGGGATGAGTTTTTGAGAAAAGAATTGAATCTGAAAAATTAAAGCCCTTCTCAAATAAATCTTAAAAAGGAATTTTGTCAATTCATTTTAAGCCTCATTATTTTTTTCGAAATAGCTTTTGGGAAAATCCAAGGTTCGGATGGGGAAAGGAATATTGATGTTGTTTTTGTCAAATGCTGCTTTGATGGCGATGATTGCCTTGGATTTTGCAATGGCTACCTGTAAGGCAGATTTGCTTTCCACCCAAAACCTTGTTTCAAAATTAATAGAGCTTTCCCCAAATTCTTTATAGATAAAAATCACTTCTTCTTCTGAATTAAACTCTTTGAAAGCCTGAGAAACAGTTTGCTTGACGAGCTTTTTTACAAATTCAAGATCAGAAGAATATGCGATACCACAATCCACTATGATCCTGGTTTTTGGGGTAGTCGAAAAATTCCGGATAGGATTTTCCAAAACAAGTTTATTCGGAAGATAGACAAGGTTATTGTCCCGCTGCTTGATGGTTACTGTCCTGAGATTGATATCGACGACCTCCCCTTCGTAGTCATTGCTTTGAATCCAATCTCCAAACTTGATCTGGTCGATATATGAAAGTATGATTCCCGAGTAGGTATTGGAAATCGCACCCTGCAAAGCCAATCCAATGGCTAGACCTGCAACTCCCGCACCTGCCAAAATGGTATTCAAAGTTTTACTCAAATCCAAAATTCCAAGAATCAAAAACATGCCGAAGAAAACCACAAGGACCGACACTAATTTTGATATCAGGTGCTTCATCGACGCTTGAAGGCTACTATTCTTGAGTAATTTGAGCACAATTCTGCTCAGGTATTTTGATAAGAAGAGCACTATCAAAAAAACCAATATAGCGATGATGATATTCGGCAAACTCACGATGAGGCTATTCATCCAAGAGGCCAGCCGGTCCATCATTTTTTTCAAAGCATTAGCGAATCTAAAGTCCATTATAACCGATTTTGGTGAATGACAATTGAAGCAAAATCAACGATTTCTATCTCAAGAAACCAAATTAAGTAAGGGTGCCTATTTGGTTTTATACCAAAGGCAAATCAAAATATCCCTCATTGAGTAAAAATCAAGAAATACGAGGGCGTATTAAGTAAACCCAAAACCAACCTCAAAATGTTTAGAATGGGCTAAAAAAATGATTTGATTCATGAAGGACACAGAGAAAAATACAGGCTATGAACACTTACTTTTCAAACCAATCCCATAAAACCTTTGAAATCCTTTTTTGCAAAACCTGAGCCTCGTTGTCATCTTCCCATCTTTGGTCTTCGTTGTTTTTGGTGGCGAAATAGAAGACATAATCGCCTTTTGGGGCATTGACCATCACGAGTTCTGAACGGGAGGCATTGACCATTCCCTGTTTGGAAGCAGTCTGGACTTGGGCAGGGATTGCTGATAGCGCATATTCATCGTAATAAATATTCCCCATCAACCTGTACATGCGGTCCGAAACTGAGGGACTGATGACTTCACCTTTGCGGATTTTGACTAAAAGTTGGGCCATTTCCCGGGGAGTAGTTTGTCCCCAACCGTATTTTTTCCAGTCCTCTTCCCTACCGGGAGTTCTGGAATTGACGCGAGTATGTTGGAGACCGAGGCTTTCCATGATTTCATTGATCCGCTCTCCACCGCTCGCCAATGCCTGACACCAAAGCGAGGTGGTATTGTCACTGTAGGTAATCATCAGCGACATCAGGACGCTCAGTTCGGTTTCGGTGCTGTCTTTGAAATATTGCATCAGTCCCGAACCGCCGTATTTGATCGAATCCCTGTAAATCATCTTCTGATGATATGCCAATTCTCCCTTTTCGATTTTGTCCATCACACCTACCAAAATCGGAACTTTGACAATACTTGCTGTGGGAAAAATCGTATCGGCTTTGATTGCCGCCTCTTCACCCGTTTTCAGATGTAAGACATAAATGCCAACATCCCCCCGAAAACCTGCCGTTTCCTTTTCCAAAACCTGCTGCAGGGATTGTTTTTGAGCGAAAGTGAAAGGAGATAGAAAAAGAAAAACCGCAAGAAAATAAAGGAGAC
Organism: Aquiflexum gelatinilyticum; assembly: GCF_024741135.1. GTDB lineage: Bacteria > Bacteroidota > Bacteroidia > Cytophagales > Cyclobacteriaceae > Cognataquiflexum > Cognataquiflexum gelatinilyticum. Next base: position 223,201 of record NZ_JANSUY010000001.1, on the reverse strand, counting down.
GCATAGAATTTGGTTATTTTGATAGGGAATTTATCCTTGCTATTCCATAAATCCAAATCAACTTTTCCCCATGGCCTCAACAACCACATATACAAGCCGAGCTTTTTACCATCCTGATATTTGGGTTTTTTTGATAGCCATTCCTTTTATCAGTGCCTTCAATTATTACCTCACTTATTCCAATATTCAGTTCAACAGCTTCTTACTTACCAGATTTACAATTGATACCCTACAAGGCTATGTTGCTTGGCTATTGGTCAGGTGGAATATTTTCTCCTTGGATCAAAAGATACCCTACAAGCCCGATTTTTTAAGAAGGATTGTCATTCAAATAATCACCACAATGATTGTTGGGTTGGGGTTTTTGGCTTTGAGTACGGAATTGCTGAGTATATTGATCAAGGGTGAAACTGCCCCGATCCACTTTTACACCAAGGATCTGGTGATTATAAGCATCTGGTTTTTTGTGATCAATGGTTTTTATGTGGGGATGTTTTTTTACAGGCAATGGGAAAGTGCCGAAACAGAAAAACAAAGCCTCAAACCTGAAATGGAAGGTTTTCCGGTGCGGACCGGCAACCAACTTCTATTGGTCAAATTTTCTGAAATCGACCTTTTCTTGGTGGAGGAGGATTATGTCCAACTGATTTCCTCTTCGGGAAAGAATTACCTTTTGGACCTTTCTTTGGACAAAATAGAGCAGAAGCTTTCTCCAATTGATTTTTTCAGAGTCAACAGGCAGTTCATTGTCAGCCGACAAATCGTGACCGGATTTAAGCGGCTGGAAAATGGGAAATTGCTTGTCCAGGTAAAATGCGACATCAAATCACCGCAAGAACTCACGGTCAGCCGCACCAAAGCGCCTGCATTTAAGAGTTGGTTTTTACCGCAGGGTTGACAGTTCAGGGTAAAATCCCCTACATCTCAGCAATTGGAATCAGGATTTTTTCAATTGACCGGCCAGTCAGTGATAGTTTTGGGAAAAATCCAACAGATATGAAAACTCGATTTTTACTGCCTTGCCTCTTTCTGTTTTTGATCATCCAAAATGGAAATGCACAGGACAACAAAGCCATAGACTATCGGAATTTCCCGATTGTAGTCACCCTTCAGTTCCAGGCTTTTGCCATGCCCTTCAAGGATCTGAAGTCTAATTTCAAAAATGTCGGGATCGGAATCGGAACAGAAGTCAGTCACAATTCATACCATAATTGGGTTCAGAAGTTTGACATCACTTGGTTTAGAAACAAAGCCATGGGAAATGGACTGCTGTTTTCTACACAGGTGGCTTGGCGGCCATATTTGGTTTCCAATTCATACTCAGAAATCAAAGCTGGGATCGGATACCACATTGCCTTCCGTCCGACAGAATCATTTATCCAAAAAGACGGGGCATGGAAATCGGTCCAAAAACAAGGAAAGGGCATGTTAGCCATTCCAATAGGTGTTTCTTTGGGCTATCACGATTACCAATCCGAAACATTTGTATCCCCATTTGTCGGATACCAAGTGATGTTTTTGAAAAACTACAACAAAAGCATTCCTGTCGTTCCCATGACTTTTGTCCAAATGGGCACCAGAATCCATCCTTTTTATCCAGACCTTACCCAAAATTAAGCCATGAAAAATTATAGCTATCTCCTGATTTTCATTTGGGCAATCCTGATCACATCCCCCACTTTCGCGCAGGATTTAAATGTTGTCCAATGCAATGATTCCAAGCCTGTTCCTACCCACCCAAAAACCATTGCTTTGCAGCAAGCAATGGACGACCTGACGGCTGTTGGAATTCCGGGGGTTGTAGCAGCGATTTATGAGGAAGGAAACCTTTGGACACTATCAAGTGGCTTGGCAAAAATCGAAAGACAGGTTCCCATCCAGCCTTGCCATTTGGTTTATACCCAAAGCATCGCAAAATCCTATATGGCCGTGGTCATCATGCAACTTACGGAGGAAGGAAAGATCGACCTACACGGGAAAATTTCAGATTACTTGCCAAAAGATATTTTGGCCATGCTACCCCATGCAGACCGCATCACTGTCAAAATGTTGCTCAACCATACCTCAGGACTTCGCGAATATAATTATGATCCGACATATGTCACCAGGCTTCTTCAGAATCCGGAAAGGATTTTTCAGCCCGAAGAATACATCCAATATATCGCAGGAAAGGAATTGGATTTTGAACCCGGCAGCAGGTATTCCTACCGCAATATCAATTATGTATTGTTGGCTTTGATTGCTGACCAAATTACAGGGGATCATGGGAAATATATGGAGGAGCATATTTTTGAGAAATTGGGACTGAAAAGCACCTATTACAAAATCAGACAAGGAGATTCTTATGAAGATAGGCTGGTCAATGGGTATTGGGATAGGCACAGTAATGGAATTGTTGAAAATGCTTCTGTGCTACAAAATACCAACGTCGCGTCAATGGTTGGAGATGACGGAATCATCACCACAGCCGAAGAAGCCATCCTTTATCTCAAAGGATTGATGGAAGGAAAACTGGTTTCAAATGAAAGCCTGACCCTAATGAAAGAATGGGTTTTGGATAAAAACGGAGATCCGCAATATGGCTTGGGATTGGATTACACCACTTTCCTCCGAGAACCAGCTATCGGGCATAGTGGCGGCGGATTGGGATCAGGCAGCCAACTTTATTATTTCCCGGAAAAAGAGATTTATATGTTTTTCGGGATCAACCTCGGAACAGTTACAGACAGTCCGATCCATCAGGATGCAGAAAAGATTGTGGAGGAGATTTATGGGGTGGTGTTGGGGAGGTGAGGGTGGTTATGGTTAATGGTTATTGGATTTTTGGTTGTAGTGGTTGTAATTGTTGTAATTGTTGTCTGCTACGCGTTGTCAGGTTGTCGGGTTGGTGAGCCGTCATTCTGAACCGGAGCTTGCGGAGGTGAAGAATCTCATTTGCAAGTGGAGAAATGATCCAGGTCTGAAGGTTTGAACAAAAAGAACTAAAAGAAAAAGTCCAAGTCTTAAGACTTGGACTAATTGATTTAATGGGTTATTTGGTTTTTGGTTATTTGTTTAACTGAAACTGTGTAATTGGGAACCTGTAAACAGCTTTCTACAACTGAGACTGATTACTGACCACTGCCAACTGCTACTTAATCCTTTACTTCATCCTTCTCACCTCTCCCTTCATCCTTTCTAAAGAACTCCCTTCGTACTTGGCAATTGGTTCAGGGCGGATGTGTCTTTTGCGACAGCCATTTTGATGGCGCGGGCAAGGCCTTTGAAGATCGCCTCGATCTTGTGGTGCTCGTTTGTACCTTCAGCTTTGATGTTCAGGTTGCACTTGGCAGTGTCGCTAAAGGATTTGAAGAAATGGAAAAACATCTCCGTCGGCATGTCTCCGATTTTTTCCCTTTTGAATTCCGCATCCCAAACCATCCATGGCCGGCCTCCAAAATCTATTGCCACCTGCGCCAACACATCGTCCATCGGCAACAGGAAACCATAGCGGTAAATGCCTTTTTTGTCTCCCAAAGCTTTCAGGTATGCTTCACCCAAAGCCAAAGCGGTATCTTCAATGGTGTGGTGCTCATCGATATGCAAGTCGCCTTTGACTTCGATTAGCAGGTCTGTTCCACCATGTCGGCCCAATTGCTCGAGCATGTGGTCAAAAAATGGCAACCCGGTATAGATTTCACATTTCCCTGATCCGTCAAGATTGACCCGGATATGGATTTCTGTTTCGGATGTTTTGCGGAAAACCTCACCGATCCTTGCAGGCATCCTTAGGAATCTGTAAATCTCATCCCAACTTTTGGAACAGAATGTTGCTTTATCATCAGGATCTCCGATGTAAATGGACTTTGCTCCCATGTTTTTGGCCAATTGGATATCTGTCTTTCTGTCCCCGATCACATAGGAATTTGCCAAATCATAGGAGCCATCAAAATATTCTGTGAGCATTCCGATTCCCGGTTTGCGGGTAGGGAGATTCTCATGTTCAAAGGATTTGTCGATGTGGACTTTGGCGAATTTCACCCCCTCATTTTCCAAAGTGAGCATCATCTTGTCATGTGCTGGCCAAAAGTTTTCTTCCGGAAAAGAAGCTGTCCCCATGCCATCCTGATTCGTAACCATGACCAATTCATAATCACATTCCTCAGCGATTTTTCTCAGGTTGGATATTACCCTAGGTAAAAACTCCAAATCCTCTAAACTGTCGATCTGAAAATCCGTCTGCGGCTCGACGATGATGGTGCCGTCCCGGTCGATAAAAAGTGCTTTTTTCATGGTTATCAAATAAATGTTATTGGTTATTAGGTTATTGGACTAGTTCAAAGATTGTCCTGCGAGTTTTTTGAATGAATTTAGAAAAGCTTCATTTTCCTCCCTTGTGCCTACAGTAATCCTCAGACAATCTTCACACAAAATCACTTTGGAGCGGTCGCGGACAATGATTTTGCTGGACACCAAGTCATCATACATTTTCTTGGCATCGGGAACTTTCACCAATAGGAAATTGGCGTGGGAAGGATAGATTTTCTTCACAAAAGGCAAACCTTCCAAATCTTTTTGAAGATGTTCTCTTTCCTCCAAAATAGTTTTCACCACTTTACTTATCGCATCTGCTTTCTCAAGAGACGCAAGTACCTTTTCCTGTGTCAGTCCGGAGATATTATAAGGAGGTTTGATCAAGTTTAAAATCCGGATAATTTCTTCTGAAGCAAAAGCCATCCCGATCCGGAGATTGGCAAGTCCCCAAGCTTTAGAGAATGTCTGCATCACAAGAAGGTTGGGATAATTTGCCAATTCGGTCGTAAAACTTTCCTCATCGCTAAAGTCGATATAAGCTTCATCTACCACAACCAATCCTTCAAAGCCTACCAGAATCTCACGGATGGCTTCCCTTTTCATCTTGTTGCCACTCGGGTTATTGGGGGAACAGACAAAAATAATCTTGGTGTTTTCATCTGTTGCTGCAAGGATTTCTTTTGGTCTGATTTGAAAGTCTTCAGTAAGATTTACCTTTTTGATGGCAATGTCATTGATCGAGGCTGAGACCTCATACATCCCATAAGTAGGAGGAAGCAAAATGATATTGTCTATTCCCGGCCTGCAAAAGGCGCGCATCAACAGGTCAATGGCTTCGTCGCTACCATTTCCAAGGAAAATCTGCTTGGGAGAAACCCCTTTGATCACGGCCAATTTGGATTTGATTTCCTGTTGGTAAGGATCAGGATATCGGTTGAAAGCCTCCCCTGTCAGCGATCCATATGGGTTTTCATTGGCGTCAAGAAACACGCCGTCATGACCCGAATATTCATCCCTTGCAGAAGAATAGGGTTTGATGTTTCGGATATGGGGGCGTAATATTTTCTGAATATCAAAAGCCATTACTTTTTCTCTTTTAAATATTTGAGGCGGATACTAACGGCATTCTTGTGGGCATCAAGGAGTTCGTTCGCAGCCATGATTTCCACGGTGGGTCCAAGCTTCTTGATTCCTTTTTCGGTAATCTTTTGGTACGTGATTTTTTTGACAAAACTATCCAAAGATACTCCGCTGTAGTTTTTGGCATAGCCATAGGTAGGCAAAGTATGGTTGGTACCGGATGCATAATCACCTGCCGACTCAGGTGTGAAGTTTCCAATAAATATCGAACCAGCATTGACAATCTGGGAAACAACAAAATCCTCGTTTTCAACACAGATGATTAAATGCTCTGGTGCATAGTCGTTGATCAGCTCGATGGCATTTTCTTCTTTACCCATGATCACAGCTACTGAGTTGTCCAAAGCACGCTTGGCAATGTCTTTTCGTGGCAGATTTTCCAATTGTTCTTCCATTTCTTTGAGCACTTTTTTGGTTACTTTTTCGGAGCTCGCCACCAATATCACTTGAGAATCCACGCCATGTTCTGCTTGTGAAAGTAAATCCGCAGCGACAAAGGAAGGAATTGCAGAGCTGTCGGCATATACCAACACCTCAGAAGGTCCAGCCGGCATGTCGATGGCGACTCCTTTTTTGGTGGCCAATTGCTTTGCGGCTGTGACATATTGATTGCCTGGTCCAAAAATCTTATCCACTTTGGGAACGGATTCTGTACCGAAAGTCATTGCGGCAATGGCTTGCGCCCCACCTGCTTTGACGATTTTGTCAATTCCGATTAGGTCTGCTGTGAATAATATAGCAGGATGGATATTCCCTTCTTTGTCCGGTGGGGTACAGATAACGATTTCTTCGCAACCTGCAAGATTCGCGGGGATACCCAGCATCAACACTGTTGAAAACAGCGGTGCCGTTCCGCCGGGAATATACAGCCCCACCCTTTGGATCGGCACAGATTTTCGCATGCAGGTCACCCCTTCCATTACTTCCATGACGAGGTCAGGCTGAGCCTGGGCAGCATGGAATTTTTCGATATTTTCTTTTGCCACCAAAATGGCTTCCTTTAGTTTTGGATCTATTTGCTCCCGTGCTTTTAGCACTTCTTCGTTGCTGACCAGTAAAGTTTTAATGGTGACATGGTCATACTCCAAAGCAAATTTTTTCAAAGCCTTATCCCCCATTCTGCTGACTTTGCGCATGATCGGCTTGACAATTTTGTCAATGGCTTTGGTCTTTTGAATTGGCCTCTGCAAGGCCTTGGTCCATTCAGACCTGGTGGGGTTGTATATGGTTTTCATGGAAAATGATTCAAATGGTTGTAATTGTTGTAGTGGTTGTCTGCTTCGCGTTGTCAGGTTGTCAAGTTGTCGAGTCCGTCACCCTGAGGCACGAAGGGTCCAATTTTTTATGGTTGTAATGGTTATAGTAGTTGTAATGGTTATCTGCTTCGCGTTATCAGGTTGTCAAGTTGTCGAAAGGTACTTCCAAAAGACTCACGGCATTACTTCTCCCATCTGGTCTCGCTCCTCTTTTTTCTAAAATCTCCAGTCTTGTGTCTAGCGTCTTGAATCTTGTGTCTTCTTTAAACAACCATCTTTTCAATCGGTACAACCAAAATCCCCTCGGCACCTGCTGCACGGAGGCCTTCGATGTTTTCCCAAAACTGGTCTTCGCTCAATACCGAATGCACAGAGGACCAACCTTCTTCTGCCAATGGCAGAATTGTTGGACTTCTCATTCCTGGAATCAGGGCGATGATTTTGTCCAAAGAAGCGTTAGGGGCATTTAGAAGAACGTATTTGTTGCTTTTCCCTTTTTGGACAGCATTCATCCTAAAGAGCAATTTGTCCACGATTGCTAATTTTTCTTCAGAAAGAGATTTATTACCGATCAGGACGGCTTCGGATTTGAAGATTTCCTCCACTTCTTTGAGTCCGTTCATCATCAGCGTCGAACCCGAACTCACAATATCACAGATGCCTTGTGCCAAACCTATACTTGGTGCAATCTCTACAGAACCGCTGATTTCATGGATTTCGGCTGATATATTTTGGGATTTGAGGTAGTCACCAAGAATCTTTGGGTAGGAAGTAGCAATGCTTTTTCCATCAAAATAACTTACCCCTTCATATTCTTCCCCTTTGGGAATTGCGAGAGAAAGACGGCACTTGGAAAAACCCAATTTCTTGAGAACAAGTACATCCTTGTCTTTTTCAACCAATTCATTTTCCCCCACAATACCAAGGTCCGCTACGCCGTCAGCGACATAACCAGGGATATCATCATCTCTCAAAAAGAGAAATTCAATCGGGAAATTGGTAGAAGTAGACTTGAGTTTGCCTGTACCGTTATAGAATTTGATGCCACATTCCTTGATGAGGCTAAGAGAATCTTCACTTAATCTGCCGCTTTTTTGTACGGCTATTCGGATAATTGAATTCATGGGTGCAATATACGTTTAGTATCAAAATGCCAATAAGAATTTTGGATGATAGGGCTGTAAAGATATACCAACAGCCGTCCGCGGGCGATATGTCAAAAATTTCCTCCTTAGGAGGAATGATGCAAATGATGCACCCCACAGAGGATTGTGGGAATAGAAAAAGAAACGCTATAGAAAGTCTTTCTGCTCATTGCGGAGGCAAAGTTAATACAGGCTTTTTAACTAGCAAGAAGGCGGGATTGTTTTTTTGAATGAGTAACGATGACCAAAAAATTCCGGTAGGTTCATTCTCCTCACTTACCTTGAAAATCAGCCATTTATCCAAATTTGATAGTTTTCTTGGGCAATAATGGTGTGATTATGTATTTGAAAGGTGGATGCAAATAAATTTCTGAATGCAAGAAACAAAAGCCGAGAAGCGAGAAAAGTCGCAGTAAGCAGTTTTCAGTGAGCAGAACCACAGAACTTGACAACCTGACAACGCGAAGCAGATAACCTTTCAACCAATTCCAACCCAACATACACCATGAAAAAAAACCTATTGACCGCTGTGATCTTTGCAGGATTGATCCTCTGCACACTTACTCCTTCCTTTGCCCAATACGATAGGGTAGCTATGGACAGGGAATATATCATTTCCTTGACATCACGTTGGACAGGAGAGCGGCTGCCGGATGGAAGACCTTTTGTTTCCGATGAATTATTGGAAAGGCTTAAAAGCGTGGTTTTGACCCACGCTTGGGGAGGATTGCGCAGCCATAAGTTCAATAATCAGTACCAAGGTGATTGGATGATGATCAATCCCGACAAAAACACCATCATGACAGGAAGGGCAGTGACTGCACAATATATGCCTCAGCGTCCTGATTTTGGGGATCTGATCCGGGAAGTGGGTTTGGCAGAGGGACATGGCGAAAAAGCCCAATCCAATGTTTGGCCGATCGAAATGCTGAAAGACGGTGATGTCTATGTGGCTGACGGATTTGCCAAAGTCGAGCAAGGGACACTTATCGGAGACCGATTGGCCAATTCGATTTATGCCAAGACGAAGCGTGGTGTCGTATTTTATGGAACAGTAAGAAATATCCAAGAGATCAAAAAGGTGGAAGGATTTAATGGTTGGATTCTGGGTGATCATCCTTCTTCCCTTGCTGAAGTCATGTTAACCTCCATCAATGCCCCGATCAGAATCGGGGATGTGACTGTTTTGCCGGGTGACGTGGTATTTGCAAGCCCTTACGGCACACTTTTCTTTCCGGCCTACCTTGTAGCCGAGATTGTCCTCAATGCCGAAATCAGCAACCTGCGCCATACTTATGGCATTATGCGCAACAAGGCCGGAGATTGGACAACAGGTCAGATCGACAGCAATTATTCAGAACAGATGAACAAAGAGTTTTATGATTACCTCAGAAACCTTCCTGACAACAAATTGCCTATGCCAAGGGCTGAATTGAATGCATTTTTGGAAGCAAGAAAAGATCGGAATATCGGAGGATAAAATTTTGATTAAATGGAAGTTTGTGAGTACACAAACTTGGGCAAGAAGAAAAAAAAAATAAGGATTGGAGATGGGGAATCCCCACCTCTAATCCTTCACCCACTTAACCACAAACTACTTAAATTACCTCTGTACAATCGGAGCTCTCACAGATTCCAATAATTCTCCCACAGGACCAACCACATCAGCAGAGGTGATTCCTGCCTGCGCAGCACCTTCTACTACTGCCTGTATAAACAAATCATAATCGGCATTGTTGATTTTTCCTGTCATCCTGCCATTTCTTGCAGGATCGTGCGCTGCTGACATACTCAAACCTGAGTACATGAAATTCTTTGAACCGGTTGCCTCTGCAAGAAATTCCGAGAAATCCATCACCAACATATTCAATCCGGTAGTTTGACCTGCACCGACTTCGGTCAGCAATACTGTAAAATAAGGTTGCAAAGCATCATATTTTCCACCTTCATTGGTGGCAATGGTAGTCACGGTATTGATGACGACTGTTCTCAGATTGAGAAAACCCTGCTCCACCGTTTGACCGGAATTAAGCGGATCGGCTACTTTCATTTCTCCACCCAGCTTGGTTGCATAAAAAGAAGTGTCGGGCGGCTCGGGCATTTCATCCTCATCGCAAGAGGAAAATCCCAAGGCAAATACTGACATTGCGGCTAATAGCCATACTTTTGACTTTTTCATAGTTTTAATATTTGGTTTAGTTTTCAAATGATTTTTGAAAGAAGGTTCCGAGCTTGTATGTTAAGGAGGTTTTGTCAATAACAGGACAGCTTTGGGTTAACATATCTGCAGGTGGACGGTACAATTCAGCAGAAAGGGAAAAATTAAAGTTAATTTTATCCACCAGGTCTGAAGCTTGCCAAATTTTGTTATCATATAAGCATACCACATGACCGGAAGTAGCATTTATCCTAAAGTCTTTGATACCCCCAAGTTTTGAAAAATGAGTTTGAATACTGACTGCCTCCAAGGAATCAATACCTTGGGGAAAATCGATCCTGCTCAGGGCAATGCTTGGAATTCCACCTTCTTTTGGCCTGCTGACCTGATAAATGTGCACTGCCAAAACCAACACCAATAAAGCAAAGATCCCAATGACACCGATTATTAATTTTTTCCACATACTTTCTGAAAATTGATTTGTGGTGATATACGATGCGCTGTTTGGGATCGGATTTAGGGGATTGTCAATTTTTAAATAAAAATTTTCAGAGACAATAAAAAAAACCACTTTTCAAATTTTATTTAGTGTTATTATGAAATTTTCGTAATGTTTTGTTATTTTTAGTTTTAAATTAAAGAATCAATGCGCTCACTTATTACAATATTTCTCCTGATTTTCTGTGTTTCCTGTTTCGGCAGTTTCTCTGAAGGCGAAAGGTATTTTCATCAGGCTGATTATGAAAAAGCCATTTCGGAGTTCTCCAAGACACTTTTTCTCAATGTTACTGACGTCAAGTCCCTTCACCTCAGGGCAAGGTCGTATGAAGAATTGGAGGAATTTGACAAAGCGGTCGAAGATTACCAAACCATAATCCACTATGATCCTACTTATGCCCAAGCCTATGCAGGTATAGGGAAACTCTATTGGAAAAAGGAGGATTATAAAAACGCCCAAAAATTCCTGCTCCTTGCAGCAAAAGAGGATGGAAAAGATTATGAAATCCTGTTTTTGTTAGGAAGAGCAATGCTGATGAACAAAGACTATCAAAGTGCGGATGAATTTTTGCAGTTAGCCAAAGAACTTAATCCCACAGATTCCCGGGTTTATTTTTATCAAGGTATGGCAAGGTCTCAGATCGGGGATATTTTGGGGGCAGCAGGGTCGTTCAATATGTGCCTGAAATATGACCCCGAAAACATAACCGCCAAATATAACCGGGGCTTGATCCTTTTGCTAATTGGGAATCCCGAATGGGCTTTGGAGGATTTTGAAGATGTTTTGAAGGAAAATCCAAACCATATTGAAGCCTTGGCACGAAGAGGGAATGCAAAAATTGATATCGATGATCCTACAGGATGTAAAGATCTTCGGGAAGCGGCAGAAAAGGGAAGCCTTTATGCCAAAATGAACTTGGAGAGGTGTGAGTGATTGGGTTTTGGGTTAATGGTTAATTGGTTATTGGTTATTTAATTAACTGTCGCCGTGAAAAAAGGCGGGATGCTTTTTCACTTTTTACAGAGCCTTTGTATCTAGGATTTTTCAGTCGTTGCTCCTCGAAATAATAAAGAGAAGGTTCATCTTTATACTTCGTACCTTTTACTTGGTTCACGGGAACTCGCCTTTTGCCTCTCGCCTCTAGTCGCTCTCAAGCCCCAAATCTCTCCCTGATCGCATTTTTATAATTTTCCCTACCCTCTTTAGAAGTAAATAGAAAAAGATACGGCTCAATCAATTCAAGCTCCATCAGGTAAAAAATGCCTTTAATCCACACTCCATCCACCCGGGCATACAGGGTATCTGCGGCAAATTCATCAATGATTTTTTGGATATAAACCAATTCAATCAAAGTCGGATCAATGGTATGGATCTGTCCACCAAAGAAATGTTGTACCCGGAATTCTCCTGATTTTGCACTTTTCAATACCGCATGGGAAAATTTTCCATTGAAAAACAAATAAGAATACTCCCCTACTTCTGCCACTTCCCTGATAAATGGCTGAAGCATAAAATCTTCCGAGGCAAGCAAACTTTCAATTTGTACCTGAATTTCCTCCCAATTTTCCTTTTGAATTTTCATGGTGTTCTTTGCTCCTCCGCTGACAGTTGGTTTGATGACAATCTGTTCAGTCTTGAAAGTATCAAAACATGTATTAAGATCCGGGATATGGTTTTTGCTGTTAAAAATCGTGGGGACAATTGAAAATCCACAGTCCTCAATTTCTTTTAAATAACGCTTATCAGAATTTTGGATTACCGTATCAATGTCATTTACCATAATGATCCCCAATGATTTGATCCTATGGCACCAATCCAAAAACTCAGCGTACCTATCAAAATAATCCCATGGAGACTTCATGAGAAGATGGGTATATTTTATCCAATCGACCGAAGTGTCAGACCAAACTTCAAAGGTAAAATCGATACCGAGTTCCATCAGGATCTCTTCAAGGATTTTATCTTCATCCTCCACCCCTGTGGTGGCATAAGAACCTCTCGCCTCATAGGTGATTACAGCAATTTTCATGATTTTGGGTGATTTTTTTCGATGGCAATTATATGTTAATTTTTGCATAAAATCTTCCGGTGTTTACAATTCCATTCTTTTAATCATATTTTTGGGTTTCCAATTTTATGAAGAGAGAAAAACTTGTCATCATCCCCACGTACAATGAACTGGAAAATATCCATGATATCAGTTTAGCTGTCATGGCATTGGAAGGAAAATTCGAGCTGCTGATCATTGATGATAATTCCCCGGATGGTACTGCTGAGGAAGTAAAAAAATTACAAAAAGAATTCCCTGATCGGATCCACCTGATCCAAAGAGAAGGCAAGCTCGGCTTGGGTACAGCTTACCTTGAAGGCTTTCACTATGCCTTGGTCAATGGGTATCAATACATTTTTGAGATGGATGCTGATTTTTCACATAACCCTTCCGACCTGATCAAATTGTATAAAGCCTGCTCAGAAGGAGGTTTTGACATGGCGATCGGTTCCCGCTATATTACAGGTGTCAATGTGGTCAATTGGCCGATGGGAAGGGTTTTGATGTCGTTTTTTGCGAGCAAGTATGTCCAATTCATCACCGGCATGCCAATCAAAGATGCCACGGCAGGGTTCAAATGCTACACCAGAAAAGTCCTTGAAAGCATCAGACTAGACAGGATCAAATTTATCGGATACGCTTTTCAGATCGAAATGAAGTTTACCACATGGAAACTTGGATTCAAAATCAAAGAAGTTCCGATTATTTTCACCGACAGAACCAAAGGAACATCCAAAATGAACACCCGAATTTTCAAAGAAGCGGTTTGGGGGGTGATTTACATGAAATTTTTAAGCTTTTTCAAAACTTATAAGGTCAATCAAACCGAATAGCTTTGATGGGCTGAATGTTGCTGATGAGCATCGCCGGAATGAATAAAACAAGGGTAGTCACCAGAAGTACGGAAGCATTGAGGAGAATAAAAACAGGCCAATTCCAAGATATTGGAACAAAGGTCATATAATAACTAGCAGGATCTAAGGCTATCCATTGAAATTTTTGCTGAATCAACCCAAACCCGAAAGCGATGGCATTTCCGATCAGCAAGCCTCTTCCAATAATCCTGACCCCATTCCAAACAAAAATCTTCCGGATCTGCTTGTTGGTGGAACCCAAAGCTTTCAATATCCCGATCATCTGCGTTCGCTCCATGATGAGAATAAACAATATGGAAACCATATTAAATGCCGCTACGAAAAGTATCAGGCCAAGAAATATATACACATTGTTGTTGAGCAAAATAAGCCAATCAAATATCTCGATGTATTTATCAGTGACTTTGATCAGTTTGAGGTCAAAGTCCAAAGAATTGTAAATGGGCTCGGCCATTTCTTCCAGCTTTTTATCGTCATTTACAAAAACCTCAAATCCACCCACCTGATCTTCTGACCATCCATTGAGGTTTCGGATTGTCTGTATGTCACCGATGATGATTTTATCATCGAAGTTTTCCAAAAAGGTCTCATATAATCCGACGATTTCAAATCTTCTAAACCTTGGAGGTTCCTGCACAAAGTACATGGTAATCCTTTCCCCTACTTCAAGTTTAAGTTTATCGGCTATTTTGCGGCTGACAAGAATCTCATTGGAAGCGGCAGAATCTGAAAATTGGATAAACCTTCCCTCAATGATGGAATTCTGAAAACCCATGGTATCAAAGTCCGGTCCGACCCCTTTCATCAAAACTCCCTCCACTTCTTCGTCTCCTTTTAAAAGACCGGGTTTATGGGCATAAACCTGCACATGGCTTATGAGGCTATTCTTGGTATGTTCCTTATAAAAATCAGAATTCTTGGAAGTGGGACTTTCCTCAAAGGCATTTCCTGAAACAAACTTTTGGACTTGATAATGTCCGGTAAATGAAAAAACCTTTTCGGAAATTTTATCCTGAAAACCTCCCAAAATCATGAATGAACCCAAAGACACTGCAATTCCGATAGCCACGGATGCTACAGCGATGCGATGGATTGTCCCGGTAAAACCGCCTGTCCTCTTAAAACTGATTCTCTTGGCAATGAAATAGGAAAGGTTCAATGATTTTGCTTATTTGGTTGAAATTCTACCGCAAAGTAACTATGAAGCCATTCAAAATAATCATACTTGCCACATTTTTCCTTCAGACTCTGGCATTTTGCAAAACAAAAACCCATCCTGACCAAATAATGCAGTCCATTGCCCAAAACCCTATTCTTCCTGCAGCAGATCAACCAGATGTTTACCTGCCACTTTTGAAGGGGAAAAAGGTAGGCTTGGTAGTCAACCAGACTTCTATCCTTACTTCCAAAAACAACATCCATTTAGTGGATTTTCTGATGTCGGAAGGCATTACCGTAGTCAAGGTCTTTGTACCTGAGCATGGATTCAGGGGAGATGCCGATGCAGGTGAAGTGGTCAACTCGGAGATTGACAAGCGGACCGGCTTGCCCATTGTATCGCTGTATGGCAACAATAAAAAGCCCTCTGCAGAGACGCTCAAGGATATTGACATTATCGTCTATGACCTGCAGGATGTTGGAGTGAGGTTTTATACCTATATCAGCACCATGCATTATGTCATGGAAAGTGCGGCAGAAAACAAAAAACCACTTCTGATCTTTGACCGACCCAATCCGAATGGCAATTATGTTGATGGACCGGTTCTGAAAAAAGGCTATGAAAGTTTTGTAGGAATGCATCCCATACCGGTCGTCCATGGACTGACAGTTGGCGAGTTGGCCCAGATGATCAATGGTGAAGGATGGCTCAAGGGCGGAGTAAAAAGCGATATTCAAGTCATTCCAGTCAAAAACTGGAATCATGATATTCCTTACAGCCTTCCGGTAAAACCCTCCCCAAATCTTCCCAACGATACTGCCATCCGCCTATACCCAACGCTGTGTTATTTTGAAGGGACGGATGTCTCTTTAGGAAGAGGCACCTATTTTCCATTTCAGGTATATGGCTATCCAGATCCCAAGTTCGGGGATTTCACCTTCACTCCTGTAAGCATCGATGGCATGTCCAAGACTCCACCCCAACAGGATAAAAAATGCTTTGGTAGGGATTTGAGAAATGAACCACTGACCCATCAGTTTACTTTGAAATACCTTTTGGAGGCTTATGAAATTTCTGGGAAGAAGGAAAAATTCTTCAACAACTTCTTTGACAAATTGGCCGGAAGTGACAAACTGAGAAAGGATATTTTGGCCGGAAAAACCGAAGCTGAAATCAAAGCATCCTGGCAGGAAGATCTTGAAAGTTTCAAAAAATCCAGAAATAAATATTTGATTTATTAAATTTCACCAAAAATCAAAGTCATCTTTCCCTCCATTAAAGATTCAGGTTGCGTAAATTTAATCCGTTCATCCAGGCCGGGAACCTGTTGTTTTAACTTGGGTTTTTGATTTTGTGATGCACATTTTAATCATTTGTAATTTTTACCTAAATCAAAAAATCATGGTACACAAATTAAGATTGCTCGTTATTCTTGGATTGTTAGCGACATTTTCAGTTCTCGTTTCCTGTAATGATGATGACGAACCAAAAGTATCCCCAATCGTCGGCACATGGAATTACGATTCCTATAAGTTGGACATTACTGTTGACGGACAGGACCTGCTCACCTATCTAGTTCAGGTGATGGGCCTCACGCAAGAGGAGGCCATTTTCGCAAAGGCGTTTTTTACCGCTTCTCTTTTTGAAGATAGTGATCTTGAAGGCACGACTTTTACATTCAATGCCGATGGTACATATTCTGTAAAAAATGGAGGGGTTGAAGAGGATTCAGGAACATATCAGGTTCAAAACAACAATACCAAATTGGTATTGACTTCATCTGATGATGGAACGGTCCAGGAATTTGTAATCGAAACACTGACTAGTAACCGTATGATCGTCTCTTTTGAAGATTCTTTCGAAGAGGATATCAATGAGGATGAGACCTTGGAAGAGGTGGGATTGGATTTTGAATTGACAATGGTGAAATAAAAAAAAATCCAAAAAAAGAGCCCTGAAGAAAATCAAGGCTCTTTTTTTATCCCTAAGGATGACTAGATAAGAAAATTTATACACCTATCAGAGAACTTATTATTACTTCACCTCCCAAAAATACTCCCTGTCAAAAATTCTGGAATAGATAAATATTGGAACCTGCTCTCGATATGGTAACAAATCTCTGAAAACCTCCTGCTGGGTGGCATGGGCCTCCATCATGCTGACCAAGGTGGAGAAATAGGGCGTGGTCTTGACAGAAAAATCCGGTACAGGCAATCCGGGGCCCTCTTTAGGATAATTTCTTTGGAAGCCAGGAGCAATCTTTAAGGCTGTTTCAATCTGTTTTGGAGAAAGGGTTACCTGAAAAAGTTTTATGACCGAAAACCCCTGTGTGTTTTTATTTTCTAGAAAAACCTCTTCCATCGCTTTAGAAACCATCCTGTGGTCGGGATGTCCATAAAGTCCCACTTGACTGTCGTAACTGATTACATAATCAGGCCGGTACTTTTCTATCATTTCCCTTGCTACAATTTTGAAAGTATCCAAGGGTAAATTTTTGAGACCACTGTCGGGGAAGTCAAACATTTCTAATTCACTTGCCCCAAGAATTCCGGCCACTTTCTTCATTTCAAGTGTCCTTGCTTCACCAAGCTCTTCTTGGCTTACCAATCCTCCCGTTGGCCCAGCTTCACCTTTGGTTATGTAAACCATCACTAAGTCATGACCTTGCTTTCGTAAATCAAGCAAAGTGCCGCCCACTGCAATTTCGTCATCCGGATGGGCAAAAAACACCATAACTTTTTGCGGTTCTACTTCTTGAATAAGATGGCTTTTTAGAGGGATATCTTTATTATGGAGCATAGATCTCCCCCACCAAATCATTCCCGACCCCAAAGCCACAATGATTAGTATAACTACAAGCAGTATTATTCCCAAACTTTTCAAAAATCCTCCTTCAAGGTAGCAAGGTAGCTGACCAAATCCCTGATTTCCCTCCTACTCAGGATGGCTTTCATGTCTGGCATACTTGAAGCAGCCATCTTTTGGGTTTTGATATCTTTCTTTTGGATCAAGGTATCGGGTTGATTTCCCATCTTGACCAAAAGAGTTGAATTGGTTTCATTTTCAAGGATGCCGTTGACATTTTTTCCATTGTTCAATTCCACCATCACGATACCATATCCTGGAGCAATCCTTTTGCTTGGATCGATTAGTGACTCCAAAATCTCCCGCCTGCTCAGCTTTCTCCCTACACCATTCATACTCGGACCCACGGTTGCTCCCATATCGTCAAAAGCATGGCAGCGCATACATTGGCCGGTCTGGGATTGGAAAAATATTCCACGGCCCTTGATTTCATCCCCGCCGTTGAGACTGCTCTGATAAGATGCCAAAACATCCCCTTTCCACAAAGCATCAGCTGCTTTTTGATAACCCTCTGCGAGTGATGGATCTTTGGATAATTCTACGGATTCGGATAATTCCAACAAAATATCTGTCGGGAGTTTGCCGGCTGCCATTTGAGTAAAGAGTCCATCAAAAATTGATTTGGTATTTTCTACCGGCAATTTCCCTAAAGCCACCAAAGCAGCCTGCTTTTCTTCGGTAGTCCTTTTCTCAATGATTTCGTTCAATAGTTTAACTTTCAAGGCCTTATCCAAATCCAATTGTTCCAACAGACTCAAGCCCGCCACCCGTACTGATTTGTCCGAATCAGCAATTGCTTTTTCGATACCTGTTGCAGTATTTGGTGCATTCATTTTGGCAAGTGCCTGAATGGAAGCCACACGGACTTCGGGAGATTTGTCAGATTGGATCAATGCCAAAAGCTTATCCGAACCATCTTGGATTCCGAGCCTTCCGATTGCATTGATGGCTGATATTTTCAATCCGTTTTCTTTTTCGTCCAATAACTGTAGCAAAGGGGAAGCTGAGGCGGTCCTTACCAATGACCCATCCCTTGTCACTTCGCCACGGTATCTTCCATCTACCCTGTCCAAAACAGATGGTTTGGTCCAGGTCCCCAAAGCATCAATGGCTTCCTTCCTCAGCGGCAAAGGAGCGGAAGGATTGGAGATATAAGCGATGAGATTTTGCATGGACTTTTCTGTACCTACCCTCAAATTGGCACTGATAGCCCTCCTGATAAGTGGCTCATTTGAAAATTTGGTGGTTACCAAAAGGTCTCCCAAAGCCGGCAATGCTGCTTCAATTGAAAAATCATCATTGATTGCTCTTGCAGCTTCGGTTACAATGTATTCGTTCGGATCTTTTAGGAATTGCTGAATTCCCGGATGGCCTAATCTCCTCAGAGCCAAAACCGCACCTAACCGAACCGCATTACTTGGTTCTCCTGCCAAGGCTACCAACTCATCAGGTTGGTTCAATCTTGCCAAAGCCAAAGAAGCCGCATGTCTGATATAGGCATCTTCATCATTGTTATTGTCAAGCAATCCGATCAAAGAAGTGGAAGCAGGCGTATAGCCGATTCTACCTATTGCTTCTGCGCCAAAAAATCTTGCTCTTGGATATTCATCTACCAAAAGTGCCAACAAAAACTCTCCTGCATCTTTGTATTTGATATCACCCATCCATTTTGCAGCCTGGGCGCGGATCTCAGGATCACTGTCCTTTAAAAGTGAAATCAGCGGCTTGGCATATTTCATGTCATCCATTCTGGCTATTTGGCTCGTTCCTACGATGGCATGGATCCTTGCTATCTGATTTGCCTTTTGGTTCATGACTTTTTCAAAAACCTTTGCCCCATTCTCACCCCTTTTTGCCAGTTCAAACTGGGCCTTTCTTCGGATCCTGTCATCTTCATAATACAGATGTCCTTCCAATTCCTGATCGGACATTTTGGAATAATCCAAAGTGATCAATCTTTGGGTTTCTTTTCTTGCCGCCCAGTTTTGACCTTCGTTGTCATCCAGTTTCCAGATTCTTCCATAATTTTTGCTTCCCCAGCCATTGATCCAATCGGCCACATACAATGCCCCATCCGGACCAAAATCTATTCCTGAAGGCAAAACCCCTGATTGGATCATCTCTGTTTTTGCAAGCTCAAATGAAGCCCCCTGAGGTTTCAACTGAAAGGCATGAATTCCTGAACGTGCCGGATTTCCTACAAATTCGACCACAAAAAAATGCTGCTTCCACCTTTCTCCCAAAGCCGTTCCGGGATTATAAACCATTCCTGTTGGACCGTTGACATAATTGATGATACATGGTGTAATGTAAGCAGCCTGCCCCTCGTGTCGCGGTTTGTACATGTTTTCATCCATCCAGACTTTGTAAGTATTGTTGTCTGGATCCCTGTATTTTCCAAACTGCCAATTGATCCTCCAACCTGTATCTGAACCATTGACCAAATACACCAAACGCTCACTTTCTCCTCTATGGTCACCATCATTATCAACTGAGATCAGGTTATTGTATTCATCCCAGGTAAACTCATGGGTATTTCTTACTCCCATCGCAAACACCTCAAAATCACTTCCATCAGGATTGGCACGTACCACTACCCCCCTGTTTGGATAATTCCATTCGACACCGTCTTGGTCTGTTCCATGAAATCCAATATCACCTATTCCCCAATAAATCCTTCCATCAGGGCCTACTTTGGCCCCTGACATACCATGAGAACCAAATCCCACATGCACGCCATATCCATTTGAAATAGAAGTTTTCTTATCTATCAGCCCATCGCCATCGGTATCCTGCAACCTCCAAAAATCAGGAGCTACACCCAAAAAAACATCATTTTCATGGACAGTCACCGCCAAAGCAAGATCTGTCTCTTCTTCATGGAAGTCATAGACTATCCGCTGCGACCAATCTGCCAAACCATCCCCATTGCTATCCTTTACTTTGTAAATACTTTCTTTCTCTACTGTCAGGTCTTTCCAGTCAAAAGAACCATCCACGTTCAAATCCTTCAGCCACTTGTTTTCATCACTTCTTTCAGGAGCAAATTCTTTTCTTAAAAAGGCTTTCCTATCAGCCACACTTTGCCAGCTGATGGATTGAATTTCCCAATTCTGATGTCCGCGGATATCAAATTCTGACTGGCCCAAGCGCTCGGAACTGACATAATATAAAGTGCCATCATCCGTCATTTTGATCGAAACAGGATCGATAATCATGGAATCCACTGCCCAAAGTTTCATTGAAAGCCCTTCAGCCAAAGTAGGAGTTACAGTTGACTCAATCTCTGCAGCTCTTTTTTTGACCTCATCATGATCCATTTGGGTGATCTGAAGGTCGACAGGAGCCTTTTCTTCACAGGAAAAAACAACCAAAGAAGTGAGCAAAATCGGGGTAAAAAGGTTTTTTAAAATAGAAACAGGTTTCATAGGTATCAATTGGGTTTTTTGATTGAATACAGGGGATAATTTACCAAAAATGTTGAGGCGATTCCTATTATTTTGATGATCGGCTTAAGGATTTTTTTTTGATTGGACCAATTTCCCTACTTTCAATTTCCAATCAAAAACCGTCAAACCCATGCCTGTTCTTTCTGATATCACCTCTCCCACCCTTTTGCTTGATGAAAAAATTTGCCGCCACAACCTTCAAGTAATGTCGGAAAAAGCCAAAAGAAACGGAAAAAAGCTCATCCCTCACTTTAAAACACCACAATCTCACCTAGTAGGAAAATGGGCCATGGAATATGGCATTAGAGAAATCACCGTTTCCTCCATCAAGATGGCAGCATACTTTTGTGGGCAAGGTTGGGACAACATCCACATCGCATTTCCTTTCAATCCTCTAGAAACCAAAAACCTGAGCGACCTTGCCAAAAACCAGTCATTATCGGTGCAGCTTATCAATGAGGCAGTCACCGAAAAACTCGCAAAGGAACTTGAAAACCCTGTAGGCTTTTTTATTGAAATTGATGCAGGTTATGGCCGTACCGGAGTAGAGGTATCAGATTTTGGATTGATAGAGGCTATTCTTCGAAAAGCAAAAAGCACTGACAAACTCAAATTCAAGGGATTCTATCTCCATGCCGGACATTCTTATTATGAAAAAGACATTCAAAAATTATATGAGCAAACCCGTGCTGCGTTAGGCATGTTAAAGAGCAAATACCGGTCAGAATATCCCGATCTAATCACCAGAACTGGAGATACACCGGGCTGTTCGGTGATTGAGGATTTTGGGGATATTGATGAGCTGGGACCTGGCAATTTTGTGTTTTATGATTTGATGCAGGTAGCCTTGGGTAGCTGTAAAAGAGAAGATGTCGCAGTAGCTTTGGCTGTTCCGGTGGTCGATATCAAAAAAGAAAGAAAAGAAATTCTGATCCATGGCGGCGGTGTTCATCTTGCCAAAGATGTATTATTGGAACCTGATGGCGGAAAGAATTTCGGTGAAGTGGTCTTTCTGACTGAAACAGGATGGGAAATTCCTTCACAGCGGTCATTTTTGAAAAGTATTTCACAAGAGCATGGCATCATCAAGGCCTCTGACGAATTGTTATCCCATATAAAAGTCG
This sequence comes from Aquiflexum gelatinilyticum, assembly GCF_024741135.1. Classification (GTDB taxonomy): domain Bacteria; phylum Bacteroidota; class Bacteroidia; order Cytophagales; family Cyclobacteriaceae; genus Cognataquiflexum; species Cognataquiflexum gelatinilyticum. Next base: position 201,188 of record NZ_JANSUY010000001.1, on the reverse strand, counting down.
GAGACTTACTCGGCATTCTTCCTATTCACAGCTGCATGACTGCGGATTGTATGAAGGGATACACCACAATAAACGGACAGAAAGTCGATCACGCAGAGGGGTAAAAAAATTGTGAACCTTCTTATAGGCAACTCTCTATATTATTTCAAAAATCAACAACCAAAAAAAAGGGGTGGTTTTATAAAACCACCCCTTTTTTTATTTCTCATAACCGAGGACTTTCATCATGCTGTCACTTGTTTGCTCAGCTGCAAAAAGCCAATGCTTGATGCTTCCGTTGGTTTCCCGATCTATAATCACATGCTTAGGTGCGGGAATAAGGCAATGTTGGATCCCTCCATATCCGCCAAGAGACTCCTGATAGGCGCCCGTGTGGAAAAATCCGATGTACTGCTTTCTGCCTTCTTCTATTTTTGGGAGATAAATATTGTATTGATGCGCCTCAGAGTTATAATAATCCATGCTGTCACAAGTCAATCCGCCGAGTGAAATATTGTGGTATTCCTCATCCCAATTATTCACGGCGAGCATGATGTATTTTTGGTTCAATCCCCAACTGTCCGGCAATTGGGTGATGAAACTGCCATCTATCATGTACCAAAGTTCCTTGTCATTTTGGAGTTTTTCATCCAAAATGGAATACAATACTGCACCGCTTTCGCCGACTGTATAGCTTCCAAATTCAGTGAAAATGTTAGGTTCATCTGTGTGGTTTTTGGCGCACATCCACTTGATGTTTTTGACAATCTGCTCTGCCATATATTGGTAATCATAATCAAAAAACACATTGGTTTTGATCGGCCAACCCCCACCGATGTCCATGGTATCCAATGAAGGCGCCACTTTTTTGAGGTCTACATATTTTTGGATAAATCGGGTCAATTCAGACCAATAATAAGCTGTATCCTTTATTCCCGAATTAAGGAAAAAGTGGAGCATTTTGAGGGAGACATTTGGATTGTTCTTGATTTTCTCCTCATAGAGTGAAATAATGTCATTGTACCTGACCCCAAGCCTAGAGGTATAAAACCCAAATTTCGGTTCTTCATCCGCAGCGATCCTTATTCCTACCTGAAATGGAACTTTGACATGTTCCAAATAATAATCTATCTCACCCAGATTATCCAAAATCGGAACACAGTTGACAAAACCATCATTGAGTAACTCAGTGATGTATTGCTTATAAAGCTGCCTTTTGAATCCATTGCATACGATAAAAGTATCCTTTGTGATCAATCCCTGCGCGTAGAGATTCCTGACCAAAGGAATGTCAAAAGTAGAAGATGTCTCTATGTGGATGTCGTTTTTCAATGCTTCATTCAATACAAAGCTGAAATGAGACGACTTGGTACAATAACAATAAGTATACTTTCCCTTGTAATTATGCTTTTCGATGGCATTGCCAAAAAAAGTTTTTGCATTCTGAATGTTTTCAGAAATTTTAGGAAGGTAAGTAAGCTTTAAGGGAGTTCCGTAGGTTTTGATGATTTCCATGAGATTGACACCGTTGAAGTGTAACTCATTGTTTTCAACATTAAATTCTTTAGTAGGAAAGTCAAAAGTCTGTTGGATCAGGTCGATGTATTTATTCATTTCAAATCAGGGTATGGAAAATTAAAACCGCAGCGTAAAATTTGCTTTTAATATTGGCAATTCAAATGAAAAAAGGGGAAAATCCATATGGACCTTCCCCCTTCCAACAAATTTAATCGGAGAGAACTATTTTGCGAAAAACTCATTTCGAAGCAGTTGGCCTTCCGCTTCAAATGACTTTTGGTTTTCAATTATTTGTTTCAGGATACTTTTAAACCTGATTTCTTCTGAAATCACTTTGGTGATTTTTTCAAAATATTGAGCAACAGACAATTTATCTGCAGTGTAGAACTTCAAAGTGTAAGAATTCAATTCCTTTTCAAATTCCAATATTACGCCTTTTGGTTGACCAATACTGATCAATCCATTGAATAACCCTCTTAATCCTTCAAAATCAGAAGCAAGCTTAAAATAAAGGACCTGAAAACTCTTGTTTGCTTCAGGAAAATTCGGGAAATGAAAAGAGCCCTGACCTGTCAATTCTACCATATCACTCGCCATTATCATGTCTACAACATTTAATACTGGGCTAAGGATTTCAGTTCTTTTAGATACACTTTGGAAAGTGAATGACTCCTGAACTTGGGCTTGTTGGGTAGAGATTTGAGAGGCCATGTGATGATGTTTTTTCTTTTTGAATGCGGTTTATTCAAAACCATGCTTCAAATATAAATAGCGGATTTTAATTATCCTAATTAGTCTATCTTTTTTATAGGGTAATAAATTGATGATTTATTTTTTTTCAAGCGTCATAATTTTAAATTTCATTGCTGTTTTTTGTGGTTTTTAAATTAATTGACCTCTTGATTGAATTTTTTCAACATAAAAGATGAAAAATATTTGAAAACAGGATGTATATTTTTCTTGTTTAAAGCCTAAAAACAAGCTTAATTCGACCCTCTATTTATACCTAGACAAATTCACCCAATGTCTACCTCAATCAATACTTATTTTACTTCAGTTGGCCAAAGTTTCCCAATTGGCCCAAGCATATCGCCTGAAGGAGTCAATTTTTGTCTTTTTTCCAAAAATGCGATTTGGGTGGAATTGTTGTTTTTCAACGACGTAGCTGATATTGAACCCAGTCATGTTTTCCGCCTTGACTCCGCAAAAAACAAAACTTATCACTATTGGCATATTTTTGTAGCAGGAGTCAAAGCAGGCCAACTTTATGGCTACCGCATCCATGGGCCATTTGAAACAGCAAAGGGGCACAGGTTTGACTCTTCCAAAGTTTTGGTGGATCCCTATGCAAAGTCATTGGCTGTTCCACCTGAATTTAACAGAAAAGCGCTCAGCAAATTTGAAAAAGAGGATGCCCAATCACTGAAAAGCGTGATCGTGGATTTGGGATTGTATGATTGGGAAGGAGATATCCATCCTAGAAGATCTTTCTCCTCCACAGTAATCTATGAAATGCATGTCGGTGGATTTACTAAAAATCCAAACTCAGGAGTTGCGACGGAAAAACGGGGAACTTTTGCAGGGCTGATTGAAAAAATCCCTTATCTCGTAGAGCTCGGAATCACGGCGGTTGAATTATTGCCTGTTTTTCAGTTTGATGTGCAGGATGCCCCCGAAGGCAAAACCAACTACTGGGGATATAGTCCGATTTCATTTTTTGCACCGCATCAGGGATACAGTACCGATCCCGAAAACCCCTTGAAGGTTTTGGATGAATTCAGGGATATGGTCAAAGCCCTCCACCGTGCAGGCTTGGAAGTCATCATGGATGTGGTATTTAACCATACATCAGAAAACCACGAAGAAGGACCTACATATACCTTTCGGGGGATAGACAACAGCATCTATTATATTCTCGACAATGACAAATCCAAGTACAAAAACTATTCAGGAACCGGCAATACCCTAAATGCAAATCAATCCATCGTCCGAAAGATGATCATTTCAAGCCTTCACTTCTGGGTGAGGGATATGCATGTGGATGGATTTAGGTTTGACCTTGCTTCTATCTTGTCAAGGGACGAAAAAGGCAATCCCATAGAAAATGCCCCGATCCTTTGGGACATTGAATCAGATCCGATTTTGGCTGGTACCAAACTGATCGCAGAAGCTTGGGACGCTTCAGGCTTGTACCAAGTGGGTAATTTCACAGGAGACAGCTGGAAAGAATGGAACGGGAGATTTAGAGATGATGCCCGCAGTTTCCTACGTGGAGACAGAGGAAAAGTAGGAGATTTTGTGACCCGCCTGATCGGTAGCCCTGACATGTATGAATCCAAAAACAGGGAATTGGAGCAAAGCATCAATTTTGTCACTTGCCATGATGGATTTACCTTGAATGACCTTGTTTCCTATAATTTCAAACACAACATGGCCAACGGTGAAAATAACCGTGACGGTCACAATGACAACCTCAGCTGGAATTGCGGAGTGGAAGGTCCTACTGATAATCCCAAGATCCTTGCACTTCGCAATAGACAGATCAAAAATTTCTTCACAGTAACCTTATTGTCATTGGGTGCACCGATGATATTGATGGGAGATGAAATCCTACACACCCAACAAGGCAATAACAACGCGTATTGTCAAGACAATGAACTCACTTGGTTTGATTGGGATCTGGTTGAAAAAAATGCAGATATATTCAGATTTGTAAAAATCCTGATCAAAAAACGATTATTGAGAGAAACTTCCCAATCCAATTTTAATATGAGCCTCAAGGAGTTGCTCCTGCAGTCCAAAATCCAATGGCACGGTGTAAAACTCCATCAGCCGGACTGGTCTCCTTCTTCGCTGAGCATTGCCATGACCATTTTGTCTCTCAATAGAAAAATGGCCATGCACTACCTGATCAATTCCTATAATCAGGATCTAACATTTGAAATACCAAAAACCATTGATGCCAAGAAAGTCAGTTGGAGAAGGTGGATAGATACCAGTTTTGAAAGTCCCAAAGACATTTGCCTTTGGTCTGATGCAGGTAATCACATTGAAAATTCCTACTTGGTCAAATCCCATTCTATCGCCATCCTTTTTACCAAAATCGAATAGGCCTTTCATTTTTTTTCAAAAGAAAAATTGGCTTGAGAAATTAAATTGACAATTTCAAAAAAATGGTTTCTGAAGTAAGTCCAAGGCTTTTTCTAAAACATCATCCTCTTTGGCAAAACAAAATCTCAATAATTTGTGGTCTGTTTTGTCATGGTAAAACACTGAAACAGGTATACTTGCAACCCCCAACTCTTTTGTCATTCTGATCGCAAGGTCATAGTCTGATTCTTGGGAAAGGTGTCCATAATAAACAGTCTGAAAGAAACTACCCTGTGAGGGGGTAAATTCAAACGGCGTATTTTTCAAACCCTGACAAAACAAATCCCTTTTATTTTGATAAAAATCATTGAGATGAAGATATCTCGAAGGTTCCACCATAAAGTCCGCCAAAGCATATTGTAAAGGAGTGGCCGTACTGAAGGTCAGAAACTGATGGATTTTCCGGAATTCAATAGTCAGTTTTTCCGGTGCAAGGCAATATCCGATTTTCCATCCTGTGATATGAAAAGTCTTTCCAAAGGAACCACAGGCAAAAGTCCTTTCTTTGAGCAGTGGATGACTGAACAATGGCAAATGCTTTCTTCCATCAAATGTAATATGCTCATAAACTTCGTCACTGACGACGTATATTTCCCTGTCCTGAATCAGTTCGGCTAAGGTGTTCAGGTCATCCTGAGTCCAGACATAGCCACATGGATTGTGGGGAGTATTTACCATGATCAGTCTGGTTTTGTCAGTGATGGCAGATTTGACTTTGTCCCAATCCACCGAAAAGTCTGGCAAATTGAGTGACACATACACAGGTAATCCCCCATTCAATACCACTGCTGGCGCATAGCTGTCATAGGAAGGTTCGAGCAAAATCACCTCATCTCCGGGTCTTACCACAGCCGTCACAGCCGCGAAAAGTGCTTCAGTTGCACCCGAAACGACAGTGACTTCCGATTCTCCATTGAAATCCACCCCATATACCAATTTCGTCTTTTCGGCAATCCTTTGCTTGAAGATCGGTACACCACTCATGGGAGCATATTGGTTGTATCCCTCACTTATGTATTTGGTCACCAAGTCATGTAAGAAAGGAAAGCAATCAAATCCGGGAAAGCCCTGTGCCAAGTTGATGGCATTACAATCCGTGGCCAACTTAGACATGACTGTAAAGATGGTGGTACCGACATCGGGAAGTTTAGAGGATATCATAAAGAAGTTGGCTTATTCAATGTATCAAACTGGTAAAGTAAGAAACCTACAAAGATTATCCCCAATCCAAAAAGGCTTTCTTTTGGACGGTCGTAAACCATGAAAACCATTACCCAAAGGCTAAAGAGGATGTAAACTATTTGAAGCCAAGGGCGGAAGGGACTTTGGAATCCGGACCTATTTTTAAGCCTGAGAGAAGCTGCTATCGTCAAAGTCCCCATGACCTGTAGGACAAAACCGGCATACAACATGATCGACTCAAATGATCCCGAAAACATCAAAAGCAAACTGACTGCAGTATTGAACCATATTGCCCGGACAGGAATTCCATTCTTATTGACCACTGACAGTGGCTTCCAAAATGTATATTCTTTGGCCATTGCATTGGTAATCCTGGGACCTACCCAAGTATAGCCACTTATCGTGGCAATTAGCTGGATTCCAATAAATAGACTGATCCAAAACACCCCATCCAATCCAAAAAGGTTGCCAAATGCAAGGGTAGCTACCTGAACTTTTCCCTGTAGCTGTTCTATGGAGGCATGCTTGAGAAAAACCAACTGCAACAAAACATAAACAACCATTACAAGAAAAGCTGCTGAGATCAATGCCTTGGGAAGGCTTTTACGGGGTTCTTTGATCTCCTCTACGATGTAAGCTGCAGAATTCCAACCTGTGTATGCATAAAAAACATAGATCAGAGAGACCGCAAATCCCGGAGCTAAAATCTCACCTTTCCAAGAAGAACTGAAATCAAAACTGCTTTCTGAGAGGACTGACGCATATCCGAACCCCAACCCGATAATCACAAAAACAAAAAGCAACTTGATCCCGGTGAGAATATTATGTACAAGCCCTGATTGGTTGACTGAAAAGGAATGAAACAAACCCATCATCAATATCGCACACATTCCAATCGTCCTGCTATTGTGGAACCCTATCAAAGGTTCCCAATATTCTACCATGGCCATCGCAGCAATGGAAATGGGTGCTGAAAATCCTACAGTAAGTGATACCCATGCATAAAGGTAACCTGCAGTAGGATGGATGGTCCGTGAAAGAAAAATGTAATCCCCTCCCGATTGTTTGAAATGGGTACCCAGCTCTGCATAAACAAAAGCCCCTGCCAATGCCATCATTCCCCCAATCACCCAAAGGATGATGATACTCCAGGTATTTTGACTGTCGATAACCTGAAAACCAAGACTAGTAAAAACGCCAGTTCCGATCATATTGGCAATCACCAAGCCTGAGGCTGTTTTCCAACCGATTTTATTTTTGATGTTCATGGATTCATATTCCTGAGGTTTTAGAAAGTCAGACCCCACTAATTAAAACAGAAATATTGAAATATCACCAAATCTCAAAAATCCAATATTTCCTGAAGGAAAAATTCCCAGTTTCTATGCTATTCACTTTCTCAAATGAATCTTTTCTAATGGTATTTCAGCCTTTTTTTGACTACTTTTGCGCCACTTCAATAGAAGAAATATTGAATAAAACCCAGATAACCCATCTATGAGAGATATAAAATTGGTTGAGGTCAGATCGGAAATTGCGGCCGGCACAAGAGGCGCAAGCTTAGGCATCGACGCCCTCAAAATTGCAAGTCTTGACAAAACTTCGGATTTCTTTACCAGGTTTGACCCCATCAATGTCCCGGATGCCAACAACTTTCTTTGGAAAGGAAATAAACATCCACATGCCAAGTACATCGATGGCGTCTATCAGGTTTTGAAAAATGTATACAGCACCATTGAGTCCTTGAGATTGGAAAAATTATTTCCTATCGTATTGGCAGGAGACCATTCCACAGCTGCTGGTACCATCATGGGAATCAAGGCTGCACATCCTGACAAAAGGCTCGGGGTAATATGGATTGACGCCCATGCAGACCTCCATACTCCTTACACCACCCCATCAGGAAATATGCACGGCATGCCTTTAGCGATGTGCATTCAGACCGACAACAGGGATTGCGAAGTCAATCAGCCTGCTGAAGAGACCGTTCAGTATTGGGAGAAAATTAAAAAAATCGGCGGGGATGCCCCAAAAATCAAAGCCGAGGACATTGTCTTTATTTCCGTCAGGGATACCGAAACTCCTGAGGATTTTCTGATCAAAAAACACGGGATCAAAAATTTCTCCACAGAAGAAGTCAGGAACCTTGGCATCACCAAAGTGGCAGCTGAAGCCCTGAATATCCTGGGGAATTGTGATCAGATTTACATATCCTTTGATGTGGACAGCTTGGACTCATCTATCTCAATGGGCACAGGAACGCCTGTCGCCAATGGATTAACAGTAAAAGAAGCCCTTGAGCTCAACACAGAATTGATCAAAGACAAGCGGGTTTGTTGCTGGGAAATCGTCGAAGTGAATCCTACCCTAGATTCCGAAAACCTGATGGCCGAAAACGCCTTTGACATTTTAGAAGCGACTACCAAGTCATTGGTGGATAACTTTTAAGTTTAAGGGTTATTGGTGATTTGGTGATTTGGTTATTTGGTTATTGGTTATTTGGTTAATAAAATTATAAAAATTAATAACTGAGAAAGAGATTCTAATACCGATCGATGGTCACAGTCTCAAATCTCATATCTCACGTCTCATGTCTATTTCATGAATATAGAACAGAAAATAACCGCCAGCATTCAACAAGCTTTTCAAGAGCTTTTTGGTCATCAGGCAACTATAGAAGAACTTGCCCTACAACCTACCCGAAAGGAGTTTGAGGGGACTTTCACCTTTGTCGTTTTTCCTTTTTTGAAAATCACCAAACTCAATCCTGAGGCTTCGGGTGCAAAAATCGGGGAATATCTCGTGGCAAACTGTGATGTGGTCTCTTCTTTCAACACCGTCAAAGGATTCCTGAACATCTCTGTGAGTGAGACATCTTGGTTGGATATTTTTTCAAAGATCTACGGCAATCCGGATTTGGGCCAACTTCCCGCAAACGGGAAAAAGGTAATGGTCGAATACAGCAGCCCCAACACCAACAAGCCGCTGCATCTTGGGCACTTAAGGAATAATTTCCTAGGCTATGCCGTTGCTGAAATCCTGAAGGCCAACGGCTATGAAGTAGTCAAAGCCAACCTCGTCAATGACCGTGGTATCCATATCTGCAAGTCGATGGTGGCTTACAGACACCACGGCAATGGAGAAACCCCATCTTCAAGCGGACTAAAAGGAGACCATTTGGCAGGAAAATACTATGTGATTTTTGATAAGGAATACAAAAAAGAAATCCAACAGCTTGTAACCGAAGGCCAAACAGAAGAGCAGGCCAAGAAAAATGCACCCTTGATGCTCGAAGCTCAGGAAATGCTGAGGCTTTGGGAGGCAGGAGACAAAGACGTCGTTGACCTTTGGAAAACCATGAACGGATGGGTGTATGAGGGATTTGACGCCACTTACAAAAAGATGGGTGTTGATTTTGACAAGTTTTATTACGAATCTGATACCTACCTTTTGGGGAAAAACATTGTCGATGAAGGACTTGAAAAAGGCGTTTTCTTCAAAAAAGAAAACGGTTCTGTTTGGGTCGACCTGTCAGCTGAAGGTCTGGACGAAAAACTTGTGCTTAGGGCTGATGGCACATCGGTATACATTACCCAAGACATGGGAACCTGCGAATTGAAATACCAGGATTTCCATTTTGACAAATCGGTCTATGTTGTCGGCAACGAGCAGGATTACCATTTCGATGTGTTGTTCAAGATCATGCGCAAGTTGGGCCGTCCTTATGGGGATGGTCTGTATCACTTATCCTATGGAATGGTGGATTTGCCTACCGGCAAAATGAAATCTAGAGAAGGTACAGTGGTCGATGCAGATGACCTCATGCAGGAAATGATCGAGACTGCCGAAAGCCATACCAAAGAGTTGGGGAAAATCGATGGTTTCAGCGCTGAAAAAGCCGCTGAACTCTATGAAATATTGGGAATGGGTGCTTTGAAATATTTCTTACTCAAAGTTGATCCCAAGAAAAGGATGCTTTTCAACCCTCAGGAATCCATTGAATTCCAGGGGAATACTGGTCCTTTTATCCAATATTCCCATGCGAGGATCGCCTCGATTCTGCGCAAAGCAGATCAGATCGGAGTAGATTACAGCAGTGCGGGATTTGAAGGATTGGACAAACTTGAACCTGCAGAAAGGGATTTGATTGTAGTTTTGAATGAGTTTGAGAAAAAAATCATAGCAGCAGGAGAAGAATATTCCCCTTCAGTATTGGCACAGTATCTTTTTGACTTGGCTAAAGAATATAATAGATTCTACGCAGAATTGTCGATCTTCCATGAAAATGACCCTAAGGTCCAATCCTTCCGAATTGCAATTTCTGCCATTACCGCCAAAACAATCCGCAAGGGCATGCAGTTATTAGGTATCAAAGTCCCAGACAGAATGTAATATGAAAAAAATCCTAAGCACTTTCGCAATCATCGCTTTAGCCTTCACTGGCTTTATCCAAAAGCAAGAACCAGTCAACAATGTACCACTAGATCAAATGATGATGGAAAAATCCTTTTACGATTTTAAAATGAAAGACATCAATGGTCAGGAAGTCGATTTCTCCCAATTCAAAGGAAAGAAACTACTATTGGTGAATGTAGCCTCAAAGTGTGGCTATACCAAACAGTACGAAGACCTCCAGAAACTTCATCAGGAACATGGAGATGAGGTGACGATCATCGGTTTTCCTGCCAATAATTTTGGTGGTCAGGAACCTGGAACCAATGAGGAAATCAAAGAATTCTGCTCTTCCAAGTTTGGTGTCACCTTTATGATGATGGACAAAATATCCGTAAAAGGTGATGACAAAGCTCCCCTTTACAAATGGCTTTCAGACAAAGACCTAAATGGATGGAATGACAAAGAACCTACATGGAACTTCTGTAAATACTTCATCAATGAAAAAGGTGAACTTGTAAAGTTTTTCGCTTCCTCAGTGAAGCCTATGGATGAAGAAATCCTCCAGTTGATCGCTGAATAAAAAAATATTTATTGTGAGAATCAGACCTGTTTTCCTTCCGAAAACAGGTCTTTTTATTAGTTTTGATTCAAAATCAAAAAGTGGAAGTCACCTTATCCAATAAAAAGCAAGCTTGGATGCATGCCATCCGTTTGAGAACCCTCCCCTTGGCTTTATCCAGTATTTTAATGGGTTCATTTCTTGCAGCTTTCCAAGATCAATTTCGTCTTTGGGTGTTTCTTTTGGCAGCATTGACGACAATTTTTCTTCAGATACTATCCAATCTTGCAAACGACTATGGTGATAGCATCCATGGTGCAGATTCCGCAGATAGAGAAGGACCGATAAGGGCAGTTCAGTCTGGAGTCATCAGTCTGGGAGAAATGAAAAAAGCAATGTTCTTGTTTGGGACACTTTCTCTTATTTCAGGATTGGCTTTGTTGTACATTTCCCTTCAGGATTGGAAAATATTTCTTTTGTTTTTGGGTTTGGGAATAGCATCCATCATTGCTGCTGTGACTTATACCTCAGGAAGCAAGCCTTATGGCTATGCCGGGCTAGGTGATATTTCGGTTTTCTTGTTTTTTGGTCTTTTGGGAGTTATGGGTACCTATTTTCTCCATTCACTCTCTTTTGATTGGAGTATTGTTTTTCCTGCGGTTTCATTGGGTTTTTTTAGTTCAGCTGTATTGAATATCAATAATATACGGGATATCAAGGCGGATACTAAGGCAGGAAAGAAATCAATTCCTGTCCGAATCGGAAGAGAAAAAGCGGTGATTTACAATTGGGCATTGATCATTGGAGGGAATGTTTCGCTGGTTTTCTTTTCTATCACCAATGAAAACTATGGCTGCTTGGTAGCTTTGGCAGTATTTCCTTTAATGGCCAAAGTCGGCAATGCCGTAGCCAATAAAACCGAGGCCCGAGACCTGGATCCTTACCTGAAAAAAATGGCAATTTCCACTTTGTTATGGGTTATTGTTTTTGGTATTGGAATATTATTTTTTTAGATAAAAAGAGTTAGTTACTTAAAGGTTTGAGGTAATTTTTGTATTTTCCTGCATCAATAAACACCCTATACCATGAAAACAATTCTCGTTCCTTATGATTTTTCCAAAGAAGCAGACTATGCTTTTGAATTTGCCACAGAAATGGCAAAAAGGACAAAAAACAAACTTGAGCTCCTTCACGTCATTGAGCTTCCTTCGCCCCAGAGTTTTTCGACAATAGGGGAAGTTGGGTCATTTAGCAGTGAGTCCAATCAGATTTTTATGATCGAATTGATCGAAAAGAGAAAAAAACAGATGGCTGCCCTAGAGGAGGAATTCAAAGACAGCGGATTTAAATTTGAAACCAAGATGGTCTTTGGAAATCCATTTGCCGGTATTTCAAAAGAAATAGTGGATGCTAAGGCAGATATTGTGATCATGGGCAGTAAGGGTTCATCCGGTATGGAAGAAGTTCTGATAGGAAGTAACACTGAAAAAGTCGTAAGACATGCCTCCTGCCCGGTCATTACCATCAAAGGACCTATCTCAGCAGATAGCATCCGAAAAGTGATTTTTGCAAGTGACTTTTCCAATGTGCCAGGTGAAGTGATCGATAGATTGAAGGCAGCAATCAACACCATCGATGCAGAGCTTCATTTGGTTAAAATTAACACCCCTTCAATGTTTGAAAGCACAAGGACTTCCATGGAAAAAATGAAAAGCTTTGTGGAAGATTTTGAAATCAAAGTTGCTTCCATGCAGATTTATAACAGTACTTCCGAAGAAGAAGGAATTCTTGAATTTGCGGACGATGTAGATGCAGATATGATCGCGATGGCTACCCATGGCAGGACAGGATTTTTGCATCTGCTGAGCGGAAGCATCGCCGAAGATGTGGTCAATGCCGCCAAAAGGCCGGTGTGGACGATGAAATCAAAAAAATAACATGTCAAAAAAGAATAATAACGATTGGAAGAAAAGAGACGGTGTAGTCTATTCTACCAGTAGTGATTTCACTTTTAATTTTGGTGGAGACAAGGAAGAAGAAACTTTGTCTCCCCAAAAACAAAATCTCAAAGTCATGTTGGACAAAAAATCCCGGGGCGGAAAGCAGGTGACTTTGGTGGAAGGCTTTGTAGGGACAGATGATGACCTCAAAGAACTGGGCAAAATCCTCAAAAGCAAATGTGGTGTCGGAGGAAGTGCCAAAGAAGGTGAAATTCTCATCCAAGGTGACCATCGCGACAAAGTCCTTCAGATTTTGATTCAGGAAGGATATAAAGCCAAAAAAGTGGGAGGATAATCTTTTATGAACAGAAGATATTGCACCAAGCTTTGGACCAAGGCTTGGTGTTTTGTTTAATCCATTTCGATCAAGTCATGCGCAACCGGTTTTTATATTTTTTAGAGATGTCGGTTTTGATTCCTATTTTCCCAATCCTTTATATCATTGGAAAAAAACTCAAAAACGACATTATCAAACTTCCATCAAGGAGTGAATACCTGAAAATAGAGGCCAAAGAATCAAAACCAAAGCTCTTGATTATTGGAGAATCCACTGCGGCTGGTGTGGGTGCTTCCGGGACAGAAACCACTTTTGCATCCCGGATTTACAAACATACCGGTGAGAAATTCTCAATTATCAACATCGGAGAAAATGGCCTAATGGCCAAAAACCTTCGGAGACTATATGAAAAATTCGAAGGCGAAAAAGGAAATTCCTTTTCAAAAGCCATCATCCTCATCGGTGCCAATGATTGCTTTAACCTAACTCCACCATGGAAATTCAAAAGGGAATTAGAATCCTTCATCTTGTTTTTAATCAAAGAAAAAAAGGTTGAAAAGATAACCATCCCTTTGATTCCTCCGGTCCATGAATTTCCTCTGATACCCGCAATCATGCGTTTTTTCTTGGGATGGCATAGGTATATCCTTACCGCAGAATTGGAATCTCTGGAAAAATCGGTCTCCCAAATTTCATTTGACAACCATAAGAGCAAAACATCCGAAGTATTTTACTCAGAAGATGGCATCCATCCTTCGGATTATGGCTATGAACTTATTGCCCTAGCAATAGCCGAAAACATAAAATTAAAGGAGGTGGCTGATTGAATCAGTCACCTCGTTATTCAAAAAATTAACCAAAACTAAAAAACAGGAATAAAATCATTGAAATAGAAATAACAGTTGGTTGAATGGAGATACGATTAATCTTCTCCAATCGGATCTATCAAAAGAAATAAAATGAAACAATTCATTGCAAAGATTGCCTTGGTCGTCAGGGATTATGACGAAGCCATCGCATTTTATACCAAAAAACTCCATTTCAAATTGTTGGAGGATACCCAAATGTCTCCTACAAAAAGATGGGTAAGGATCGCACCTCCAGGCTATGAATATGGTCAATGCGAAATACTTTTGGCTCAAGCAGCAGGCGAACAGCAGCTCAAAGCAGTAGGCAATCAAAGTGGCGGACGGGTATTTCTATTTTTATATACCGATGATTTCGAAAGGGATTATCAAAATATTTTGGATCAAAACATCAAAATCTTCCGGCCAAAAAGTGTGGAATCATATGGAACAGTGGCTGTATTTGAGGATTTGTATGGCAACCTTTGGGATTTGATCCAGCCAAACTGATGATACTGAACAAAGAAAAAACAGCGAAAACAGTCTCCGTCCTAGGACATCCGCTCCTGTTTGGAAATGCGTACGTCGTCTTCATGTCTTTTAAAAATCTTGAAAGCAAAACGGCGACCTTGGTTTCATTGCTTGTAATCTTCTTAGTGGCAGTTCCTATCATTTGGAACAATTGGAGGAAAATGAAAAGTGGGGAATATTCCAACTTTGATGTGTCAGACCGAAAGCAAAGAATGGGTTTCTACCCATTTGCGATCAGTCTTTTTGTGGTTTTGCTGTTGGCATTTTGGGTTTTGAAATTCCCTGAGGCAGTAATCCTGCAAACCCTTGTGTTTTTTATGATGGTATTGACCATGGCATTGGTCAACGTTCGGATCAAAGCCTCCATGCATGCAGCAATCGCTTTCTATATTGTTGTCAATATTTTCGGTATAGGGATTTTTCCCGGAATAATTTCTTTGGTCTTTGCCCTAGCCGTATCATGGTCAAGGTGGGAAACAAAAAGACATTACCTCATAGAAATTGTGATAGGTTCTCTGCTCGGCATTATTTTCGGAGGAGTTGGTTTGATGATCTGACACCGGTATTTTGGCTGACAGATTTAAAATTGGAGTTCAAAAAGCGCCAACTCTTCCCCTTCAAGGTTTTGAAAAGGTCTTTGATAATGGAATCCCAATTTTTTTAAAAGTCTGATGGAAGAC
The DNA here is from genome assembly GCF_024741135.1 of Aquiflexum gelatinilyticum. Taxonomy (GTDB): domain Bacteria; phylum Bacteroidota; class Bacteroidia; order Cytophagales; family Cyclobacteriaceae; genus Cognataquiflexum; species Cognataquiflexum gelatinilyticum. The sequence goes on along the minus strand of NZ_JANSUY010000001.1, from coordinate 186,072 downwards.
GTATTGTCAGGCAGCGCGATCGCCTGCAGGATTGGAATTCCGAGATTGGCTTTGGCAAAATCAAGGCAGGCATTGGCGGCTTCAAAAGCATAGCCTCTTCCCATAAATTCAGGCAATAAAGCAAAGCCCAGATCAGGATGTTTTAAAGTATCTCTTTTGAGAAGTCCGCAAAAACCTATGGGTAAACCAGAAATTTTCTCTTCGACTTTGTACAGACCAAAACCATAATCTGAATAACTTTTAACAGGACCGTTTTGAAGATAGCTAATGGCTTGCGCTTCATTTTTAACTCCCCTGTCGCCGATATATTTCAGCCAACCGGGACTGTTAAGCAAGGTGATGACAAACCGGAAATCTTCAATCTCCAATTTTCTTAAAAATAGCCTGTCTGTTTCAATAATAAATTCCACGAATACCAATTAAACAAAAATTAAATGAGTCGGCAAAATAGAAAATCTCTGTTCAAAATCGAAGCATCAATTTTGAACAGAGATTTATTTTATAGCTGATCTTTCCTATATCAAGCGGGCATACTTGGTCTAACTTCGATTTTGCTCGGAAGTGTCCTCGGATGCATGTGCATCAAATCCACCACCATCTGTCCCAAATCTTCAATCTGGATCTTCCAAGCATCTTTTTCATTGGGTTGGTGGTTATTGAAATAGGTTGCCACAGAACCTGGCATAATGGTCGTAGCCCGGATTCCATACTTTCTGAGATCGAGCATTGCCGCTTGGGTAAATCCGGTCACTCCAAATTTACTGGCATTGTACGCCGAACCATTGACAAAGAAATTGGTGCCTGCCAAAGAGGAAATTGAGATAAAATACCCTTTGGAGGCTTTCAGTCCTTCCATCCCTGCTTTTAAACTATAGAAAACTCCTGTCAGGTTGGTATCTATGGTTTCATGCCATTGCTCCAGTGTCATGTCATCTATGGAGGCGAAAAAACCAACTCCGGCATTTGCTACCAAGAGGTCCAATCTTCCCCATTTTTTCATAACTGCTTCCACGGCATGCGTTTGGGAGGAAAAATCCCTTACATCGGCTTTGATTCCGATTGCTTCTCCTTTGCCTATTTTATTGAGTTCAGCGGCCGCTTCATTTGCATTCGCCTGAGATCTGCTTGTGATAGCAACTTTCATCCCTTGGGCCATCAAAGCCGCCGCAATTCCATATCCGATCCCCTTGCTTCCGCCGGTAATCAGTGCTGTTTTGTTTTCAAGAATTTGCATAGTCATATTTGGTTTAAAAATACATTGGTGTCAATTGATAGAACCTCATTTATCTAATTGAGGTTCAAAAGAACTTGCTTTGGCTTGACTTTCAATACCAAAGTTCCAATCATACTTTTGATTTCTGGTCCGTTTAAAAAAACTCAAGAAAGTTCGTTAAAAAATGAGCGGGTAATCGGTCTCGAACCGACGGCCTTCAGCTTGGGAAGCTGACGCTCTACCAACTGAGCTACACCCGCTTAACAGCTATAATTTAAGGAAATTTCAGAAAACAATAATTGCTGTCTTTGCAAATCGGGAAAAAAAATTGAAAGAGGTCTAATTTTTTTCCCTCTTATATTTACACCAAATCCAATGCCTGTGACAAGTCTTGGATTAAATCCTCAACATCTTCAATCCCCACACTCAGTCTGATCAATGAATCCACCAAGCCGACTTTTTCCCTTTCGGCCTTTGGGATACTGGCATGTGTCATGGTAGCCGGATGGCCGCAAAGAGACTCGACTCCACCAAGTGATTCAGCCAAAGAGAAGTAATGCATATTTTCCAAAACCTTCAAAGCATCTTCCAACCTGTCACCTTTAATGACAAAAGAAATCATTCCACCAAAGTCTCGCATCTGTTTTTTGGCTACAGTATGGTTTGGATGCGACTCAAAACCCGGCCAATATACCTTGTCGATTTTAGGATGGGATATGAGAAATTGGGCAACTTTTGCACCGTTTTGGCAATGTCTTTCCATACGGATATGGAGTGTCTTGATCCCACGCAAAACGAGGAAGCAATCCTGTGGACCGGGAGTCGCTCCACATGCATTTTGGATAAATGCCAATTGCTTAGCCAATTCATCGTCATTCACTATCAATGCACCCATTACAGTATCCGAATGGCCTGCAAGGTATTTTGTCACCGAATGCATTACAATATCAGCACCCATGTCCAATGGATTTTGGAGAAATGGCGTAGCAAATGTATTGTCCACAGCGAAAAGCACATTATGCTTCTTGGCAACTTTTCCGATTTCGGCTACATCAACGATATTCATCATCGGGTTGGTCGGCGTCTCAGCCCAGATCAGTTTGGTGTTATTGTTGATATACGCTTCTATAGAAGCAGGATTTTCCATGGAGATAAAATGAAACTTGATCCCATACCTCTCAAAAACTTTGGTAAAAATCCTATAAGTTCCTCCATAAAGGTCATTGGTGCTGATCACCTCATCTCCGGGATTGAGCAATTTGACAACTGCATCTATTGCACCTAGACCGGATGAAAAACACAATCCATGCTTTCCGTTTTCCAGAGCAGCAAGGTTTTTTTGTAAAGCATCTCTTGTAGGGTTTTGTGTCCTTGCATATTCATATCCCTTATGTACTCCGGGGGACTTTTGGACGTATGTGGAAGTCTGAAAAATAGGAGTCATAATGGCTCCGGTGGAGGGATCCGGCTCTACGCCGGCGTGGATGGCTTTTGTTCCAAATTTCATATTTGCGATATCTAATTTCTTTGGGTTTAATTCCGAAGTTTTGTTTTCCTTTACGCTTCAGTGGCCCAAAGATGGAAAAAAAGCAAGGCATATTCAAGGAATTCCAATCTGCATACAGGATTAATCCCGGCGTTGCTTTGGCGCTTCTTTGGGTGACAGTGATGCCATCTGTTGGAAGTTTTTCTGCTTTACCGATTCTTATCAATTATTCGGAAAACCTGCAAAATCTGGTTTTTTCAGACTATTTGGTAGCCATTTCATATCTGGTTTTAGTCACTGTCCTAATGGGAATGGCTTTGATGCCCACGACGTTGGTCGCAGGATTGTCCGGATTTATTTTTGGTTGGGAAGCATTCCCTTTTTTATTTTTAGCTTATAACATCGCATCTATCCTGGGATATGGTTGGGGAAAAAAACTCGGAGGCAACAGTTTAGACCTCATTTTAGACAAATACCCCAAAGCCAAAACTTTGATTGCTTCAAAAAGAAACCGGATGGGAGAATTGGTTTTCTTCGGAAGGCTTAGCCCTGTGCTTCCGTTTGCAGTTTCCAATCTGCTTTTTTCCCTACTTCATGTAGGTTGGAAACGACTTGTGCTTTTTGGGAGTATCGGAATGTTGCCAAGAACTATTCTTACCTTTTGGGCCGGAACTCTTGGTACAGATGTCTATAGCGCAATCAATCAGGAAAGTATTTCAGGAAAAGCCTGGATTTTCCTACTTCTTTTGGTGTTGAGTTTATGGGGAATTTGGCGGTTTTTAAAAAGAAATTAAAATCCAACTCATTGACATTTCAATCTTTAATCCCAAAAGAATCACCTCTGAAGAAAACAATCCTGATTTTTTTAAATGCTATAGTTGTTTGTCCCAATAGTTTTTAATTTTAATATCAGATTTCCCTTAAAGAGTATTCATTTATAAATTTCCTTATGTCTATGCAAAAAATAAGTTGTTTTATGGTTGCATTTTTATTGGTATTCGGTGCAAAGGCACAGGATAGTACCATGGATGCAAGGGCAGTGGTCTTATTGGACCGGATGAGCGAGGTTATCGGAAACCTTAAATCCTGCAGCTTTCAGCTCAAAACCGGAATAGATGTCAATGACCCTGACAAAGGTATCCTAAGGCAGTATTCAATGCATGATGTTTATTTGGTAGGGCCTGACAAAATGCATGTACATACCAAAGGTCCCAAAGAAGAATTAGGGTATTGGTACAATACAGACATGCTTATGTTTTACTCCTTTACAGCAAATACCTATGGATTTATTGAGACTCCTGACAACATCCTAGAAACCATCGATATGGTCAATGCGGATTATGGAGTTGATTTTCCAGCAGGTGATTTCTTTTATCCCTCATTTACAGATGATTTGATCGAACACAGCGAAAGTATCTACTACGTGGGGTTGGTTCATTTTGAGGGAAGAGATTACCACCATATTGTTGCCAAAGGAAGTGATAAACACATTCAAATATGGATCCACAATGATACTTTTGCCCTTCCTGCCCGATATGTGATCCATGAGAAAAAAGATGGTGAAACGCTGCAGTTTGAAGGTATATTTTCCAATTGGAAGCTAAACCCTGATTTACCTGAAGCCATCTTTGACTTTACAGTACCTGAAAGCGCAAGGCGTCTAAAAATCGTTTCAAAATCATCAACCTATTGAATTGAAATCCCATGAAAATGCTTAAAAAATATTCAAAATTGGCAGGGACAGCTCTTTTAATGCTATTGTTAGCTTCTGATCCAAGTAGCCTGATGGCTCAAAGAATGAATCATGGAGGAGGTAGAGCCGGTGGCGGAGCTGCAGCTAGACCAAGTGGTGGCGGCTCTGCCAGACCAAGCGGAGGCGCAGCTTCTAGACCAAGTAGTACTTCTCCATCTAGGCCGAGTGGGGGTACAGCTTCAAGGCCAAGCACTAACAGTCCCTCAAGGCAACCTGCCACAGCACCATCTAATAATCGTGCTGCACAGCCTTCATCTAGACCGTCTACTGGTTCTGCAGGCTCCATCAACGGAGGTGCACAAAGGGCTCCGGACAGACAAGTAAATACCAATCAGGCAAATAGTGACAGGTCTATCAATTCTTCCCGTCAAAGCAGGGACCAAGCTACAAGACCCGGAGCAGAGTCTGCAGGTCAAGGAAGTGCATCCGGTAGCAGAGCAGGAAACAGAGAATCTGACAGGACAGGAAGCGCAACCGGAAACCGACCTTCTAACCGTCCTGATAGCGGGAGAAACCCAGGAGTGGGTGATGGAAACAGACCGGGGTCCGGAAACGGTAACAGGCCGGGAGGAAGTAACAGACCTGGAGGAGGAAATAATAATATCAATATCGGAAACAACAATAATATCAACATCAATGCCCAAAGAAACACAGTGGTAAGGGTAAATGTGATGTCTCCCATGATGATGAGACCACCGTTTATGTGGGGAGGAATGAGGGTTTTTGCTTTCCATCCATTTTTCTTTTTCCCTTTCAGACCGTTCTTTTGGGGACCAATGTGGCACCCTTGGGGTTTTTGGATGCCTATGCCTCCACCACAGGCCCAAGTGGTCAATGTGACCAACGTCACGAATGAAACCAATATTACTAACGTAACCAATGTGACCAATGTCATCAATGAATTCCAATATGCGGATGGCGTGTTTTACCAAAAGGATGATGACGGATGGGTGGTTGTTCCCGCACCTATCGGTGCAGAAGTGAGCTCGATACCTGATAATTACGAGGTGGTTAAATTGGAGAACAATGAAGTCAACTATTATTGGGGCGGAGCATTTTATGAAAAAACCTCTAAAGGATATGTTGTCGTACCGCCAACAGCCGGAGCTTTGGTAGAAAATCTTTCCGAAGGCGGTGAGGAAGTTAAGGTTGGAGAAAGAACACTTGTCAGATATGGAGAAACCTACTATCAGCCTGTGCAGGTCAATGGAAAGAACATGTACGAAATTATAGTTTTGGAATATGAGGATGAAGAAGGTTGAGATTCCATTCATAAATTAACCTTTCAAAAAAAGAACCTATTTCTGATCAGAAATAGGCTCTTTTTTTGAAATTCAACCTACCTAAAGGTTAGCCCTTAAATTGGTGTGTTTGCTTGTTTACTATTTCAGGGTTTATCTTTTGAAATGATTCGGCAACATTTACTTTCCAAAATTTTACCTTAACAAGTACATTTTCCCATAGCCTTGTTTAAAGGCTTTATCCCCTGCTGTCCCTCTCAGTTCTACAAACTGCCCATCCTTTCGGACCAATACACGGTAGATATATACGCCATTGGCAAGCTGATCGCCAAATTCATCCGTTCCGTCCCAGGCAAATTCACTGATATTGTTTCCAATTCTGATTGGTCCAAGTTCATCTTGGAGTATTTCCCTAACTACCCGCCCGGTCACTGTCATAATCTGAACCTTGATCTGATCAGGAACCTCAGAACCTGTCACTGTGAATACAAACCGTGTACTCGTACTGAATGGATTGGGATAGGGGTAAAAATTTGTAATGGTAGACTCATTGATTACCTCAAAGTTGATTTCATAAGGCTTATCTACTCCCAGGTCTTCGGTCAAAACACGAAGGGTATAGATTCCATCGTCCAAAGGCCCCGGACGAAATTCCACTTTGAAACTGCTATTCTCAGTTGCCTCAGTCCATGTCACAAGAGGTGAAGAGAAGTTGATTTTTTCAAATTGGCAGTTCTCACAAGGCTTTCTTAGGAAAATCTCCAATCCTAATGTATCCTTCTTAAGGATCAGTGATTTTTCATTTTTGAGGATGGAGGTAATCATCACTGTGGGAGAAACGATGTCACCGTCAAGGATATAAACCCCATCAAAATTGACATCCAATATGGCATTGTTCTGATCCGGGGCTACAATAAAGTAATTTCCTAAATCAATGATGTTGTTCCTGAAAGTTTGTTCAAGAATGATCCTTGGATTGGCAAAAACCTCTACCTGCACTTCTCCCCCATTTCCCACAGAATTAAATTCGATGGTGAATTCGTACTTTTCCCCGGATTTGACTGCAGGGATTTTCTTTGAAAACCTTTCCACTTTCTTGGTCGTGGTATTGTTGAATTCCCATTCCACGAGTATAGAGTCTTTGAAATCAATTTGGGAAATATTCACAAATTCGAAGTTGAGGTTTACCACCTGCCCTTCCTGAAGGTTCATTTTTTCATCTTTCCCATTAAAAATCAATACACCTTCCGTCACCCCTGTATAATTGACTTGCCATTTATCCAAGTATGCAGGGGCTGTAGAAAGCTCATCTTCCATCGCATACTTTAGCCTAAGGAAAGGGAAAAGGGTTGGATTGACGCTGGAAAGGTCAATCTCACCAGCCTGTACCTGATTAAAAAGAACTTGTTCTTCACCAGTAGGCTTAACGCCAACGACATCAAAATAAGCCAGTTCTTCATCAAACCAGTCTCTTGTATTTACTTGATTAAAAAATTGTTTCCATTCTGATGAAGGTCCTATTCTCGGTGTTACAATACTTCCTGAAGACAAATATCCCTGGATCTCAGTTTCAAACTCTATGATTTGTTGATTGGTCTCCAATTCCAGATTTTGCTGTGCAACAATCTCAACAGCCTCTCCCGGAGCCATACCTTTGCGGCCATATAAGATGTATGGATCTCCGTTTTGAAGATTTCTGAGTACAGCTTCATTGGCACCGATTTCTTTCATTTTCTCAAATACTGCATCCGGCCATTGCTGAAATGTCACATTTCCTACAGAAAAGATGACGACATAATCCCCATCCTTGAGTCCATCGATATAATCCAAAAGCATCCTTTGGCCCGGTTGGGTGATCCAAGCATTTCTGACACTTTGTATCACTTGAGGTACCCTTCCGCAACTCCTTCCATCAAGAATATCGAAGCCCGGTACCGGAATCACCAAATATGGCGTCAAGGACCTTTGCTCAAAAGCCACCAAACCAAGTGATCCATCAGGACATAGCCTTGAATTGGCATTATTCACATTGTCCAGAATATATGGTACACCTTTAAGGTAGAACTGTGTATTTCTGAAAGTTAGACTGTCTGTTTGATTTCCAAATGTAAATACGCCTATATCCAACTTGGTATCTTTGTATTTCCACTGTCGCTTAACAGGATCGACTTCAAGGTTGTTTAGCTGATTGGTCTGGATCTGTGCCTGTTCTCTTTGGGTCCATCCTTCTGGACCATTTGTAATGAAGGAGAAGCTTCCCTCTGTCCATTCCTGGCTTTCACCTTCCCTTGGGTCTAAAAATCTAGATCTCCAATAGAAGGTGACAGAGTCCCGTTGGGGAATATTTTGAAACAAATTGATTTCCCAATTGGCAAGATTGGACGTGGTTATTCTTGTTTCCCTTCGCGTAGCTGATGAAAAGTTGGCCGCTGTATCAAGCTGAATGACAAGATTTCTTGGTTCGACCGATTTTCCGGGAATCTGAGCAATAAGATTGATTTCAGTTTGGTTGACAATACCAAAATTTTCAGGAATTAGATGTATTGTTCCACTCAATGGGATGAATTTGGTGACCGTAACAGAATTGTTACTATACGTCATCTCAGGAATTTCTCTTGAAGGATTGATTTCCAAGGTAAAAATATTATCTCCAAAGGACTGTATTCCTGTATTTGGAATCATGAAGTCAAGCGTGTCTTTCCTATAGACAGGAGGAATGGTGACCAAAGGATAGTTGATCTGTGTCCCATCTGGCAGTCTTCTGGAAACTTTAAAATGGAGAGAATCCAAATCCACTCTTCCGATATTTTTGAGAACAAAAGAGAATTTTAGAGAATCAGCGAGCGCGTTGAAGGTCTCTCCTTCGTAGCTACCTAAAGTCACATCAGGTTCCAGAACAGAATAATCCGCCTTATTTGCAGGAAATAGCCTTATCGCAGGATCACCCAACATGACCAGCTGTTCGGCATGAGAACGGTTGACTGCAGATTCTCCATATCTAGCGAAAAACCATTTTTCTGCCTCCCTCCTAACTATTCCAACAGGTTGGTAAATCGTCGTAGAATCTGAAAAAGCTTTGATATAAAATGATTCACTGTACCTGCGGAGGTATACATCCACACCGATATTCGCATGAGCCATGAAATTTGTGGCCCCTTTCTCCGGAGTCAATACCCAATCCTCTCCAAAAGTATAAGCATTGCCAAATGAGTTTCCGGCATCACAGCCGTTCAACAGCAACATCGGGTATTTTCCTTTATTGGCATATCCCAAATTGGGATCTGATGCGAAGCCTATTTCAATATCAATCAAAGAAGGCGATCCATGACCAAAAAAAGTCACCAAACTTGTGCCCCTGTTGATATCTGCCGAAATGTCAATCAATTCAATGGTGGAATTGGAGCGCTTTCTGTAAGTAGTAACATTGGCTCCCATGTAAGGTCCTTCAATGATATTTTTGAATCCGTTTAAGAAACCAAAGTACCTGTTGAGCTCAAATGCCGATACACCGCCGCTAAGGTGAACCACTTCTTTTTGCCAATCCTCAGATACCCCGAGGGCATCTTTCTCTTTTACCTTGTCAAGATAGGCTGCAACCTGATCAGGATTTCGGGCAGGAACCCTTCCAATGGATATGGCAGCTAGACTGGGATTTTCCGGGTCAAGTCCCATCGTGTAATTGTTGTCCGCATAAGGATAACCTGCCGGTGGGATAATATCCTGAAACTGAAATACAGATGGGTTTTTCCTGTAAAAATAATTGACTCCTCCGGCCCTTGCTGTGGAAAAAATACCCATTGCCCTACCTATCAAAAGGAGAAAATCAGGTTTGTGTACAGGATAATAAGCCCTCAAAAACTCATAAACTGCCAAAGGCGTTTTTTCTCCAAAAGTAAACTGATTATACAGGTCATCGATATTGACCACCAAAGTATCATATCCCCCGCCTTGTGGAGAGGCCCTGTGGGCAGCGTGTGCATTGACAGGGTCGGGATAGGTGGAAGAAGGCCTTCTCAAAATCTTGTGAGATATCACGATATAATCTGCTCTTTGCCCAAGCAAATTCCTGAATCTAACCGGCGTCATTCCTGCAATCTTGACTACGTCCAATTGATTTTCCACAATCACTTTGCTTGGTGAACCACTTATTCCTGCTACAAAGCTGACCTGATTACCGGTCTTTGTGACAGGGACCATCACAGGATTATTGGGATCCGACACTTCTAATGCAAGATAATCGGAAAGCACATTACCGATCTGAATCCTACCGGTTTCAGGACCGGATATAAAGATCTCCTTTGAAAAATCCCCATTTTCGACCGCTTTTGGATAGGTCAATCTGAGGTATGCAATGGAAACATTGTCAGTAGCGCTAGTGCCTGCCGAGGATACACGGATAGCAATGGAACCGTTGGCATTAAAATCTGAAGGCAAAACCTCCAACTCCCGGTGGACCGCCTGATAATCAGTGTAGTCAAAAGAAGCTACTTGCCTCAATGTACTGGAATTGGGCCCCACACTGATTATAGATATATGTGGAGTAGCAGACCTACCTGTAAGTCCGATTTCTATTTTTACACTTCCTGTGGCGGGCACCTGACCAAGTTCAGCCAAGGTAATGGTTCTGGGATTAGTCTTTGTAATTGCCGCACTTACCCATCCGCTTCCTTCTTCAAAATCAGAAAGATATACTCCAGGATTGTAAATCTGTCCAAGGTTATAATTTTCCGAATATACCTCCTGCCTGATTGTCTGGTAATTGTTTTGTATAGGAAAGGCGGAATCCGGCGCTTGCCTGACTGCCATTCTTTTACCTTGAATACCGGGCGACAAAGTCAGAAAAAATGCAGTAGTATCATTATGGATATTATACATGGTGTTGCCTTGGTAGGCAGGATCCTTGTAAAATCCAGCATCAAGGGTCCCGTCATTCTTTTTACCGTAAAAATCAATATAGTCTGTGGGATCAAACTTTCCGTCCTCCTGTCCCTGAACAAAAACCGCGACTTCCTCTCCCCTGTGAAATATCCGGATATTGCGGGGGTCAATGATATTTGGGTTGAGGCCTGATGCAGATAGAGATGTAAAATTCAGCCTGTGAATACCATCGGAAGCAGTGGGGATTTTATAATATGTCTGGTTATAATCTATCCATCCGCTTTGCGCAAATGCCAAAGCGGAACAAAAGAATACCACTATTGAAAAAAAGATTCTTTTTACCATGTTAATATTCCCATCCTTTGTTCAATCTGAATTTTTGTTCGTGTTCTTTCAAACTCACTTTTACACTGAATACATGCGAATAGGGCGTTTGAGAGATTCCACCTATATCTGAAAGGGCATAATCAATCTGGAACTTTTCATTGAGAAATACTCCCAAACCAAAACTAGGTTTCCATGACGTATAGTAAGTCGCATCAAAATCCTTAATTCGCTGCACATTGCTGCCTCCGGCCCTCAGGAAAACCATGTTTCGATAAGATGCTTCTATTCCCAACCTTGGATCTACACTGACCAACCCTGTCCTCACGAGGGTATTTCTCCTACCGTCAAAAGTAAAATCAAGGTCAAATACCCCTTGCACCCTGAATTCATCATTGATCTCAACATCCCTAGTCACACTGAATATAGCTCTAGGCAGGGTAAGTTCAATGGAATTGACAGGAATCTGATTGTTTGTTTGGGCATAAATATCCCTAACAAGTTCCGCATTATGAAACCAAGCATTGAAAGTCGTGGTAATGTCTCGCAGCATGAATCCAAAGCGCCATTGTTCCAAAAGGAAAATCCCACCCACGTCCATTCCAAAACCCCAAGCCTGGGCAAATTTTCCTACATTTCTATGAATGACTTTCCCATTGAAACCAATTTTGAATACATCGCTAACATCACGTGCATATGACAGCATCAAAGCATAGTCAGCTGCATTGAAAAATTGGATATTGTTGTAATTCAATGCTCCATTGGCATCGTACAAAAACCTGGTATCGGGAATATCATCCACCCCAAACCGGATCAATGAAACACCTATGGAATTGTCCATATCAATACTGGTACTGTACCCGAGGTAGTCAAACTTGGCAATCCCTGCAAAATACTCCGCATGCATCATCGCAAACTCATGCTGATGCCGAATCCCGATCAGACCTGCAGGATTCCAGTAAGCTGCTGTCACATCCCGGACAGAGGATACCTGCGCACCTCCCATTCCGAGTGCACGAGCGCCAATACCAATGTTCATGAATTCATTGGAATACTTAGGTGCTATTGTTTGGGCATTAAGCTTGGCTACGCTAAAAAACAACAGTATTCCAATAAAATACCTGATAATCACCATTAATCGTGTATTAAATTATGATGCAAAGTAAAAATAAATAGTTAAGGAAAAAGCGTCTTAATCAAAAATAAAAAGTAAGACAAAGCCAAAAACCTGTTCGCAAGCGTACATAAAATTGTCCACTTCAGCCACACCTACTTTTGCTAAAATCCTTTTTGTATGTTGAGCCTAAAAAAAATCTCTTGGTCAACTTTTGGTCAAAAAATGCCTCCATTGAAAAAAAATCAACTTTTTTTATTTTTTTTTAAATTTTGGGTACCTTTTTATACATACATGTCTTGTAATACAAGGTACTGTTTTACACTTTGGTACAGTTTTTCTAAGTGAGAAAGAGAAAAGGGGCATATCCGAGCTTAAAGAACTGCCCTTTGGTAACTAAACCACTTAGAAAAAATGAACGCTTCAAACACCCAGATACAAATGCGGAAAGGACTTCTGGAGTTCTGCATTTTGCATATCATCGCCAGAGGAGAAGTATATGCCTCAGATATGATAGAGGAACTTACTGATGCCAAGATGATCGTAGTGGAAGGTACGCTGTACCCTTTGCTAAACAGACTTAAAAATGCGGCTTTGGTGTCCTACAAATGGGTCGAATCCGAATCAGGACCGCCGAGAAAGTATTACTCCATCACCGAAGAAGGATCACGGTTTTTAGAAACCTTGAATGAAACCTGGGATTCCCTGGTCAATTCTACCCAATTAATCACCTCAAAGAAATAAGCCATGAAAAAGACAATAAGCATCAACATCAGTGGGATCCTGTTTCACATAGAAGAGGATGGTTATACCACATTGAAAAAATACCTTGAATCAATCAACAGGCATTTTTCACATTATGCGGACAATCAGGAAATCATATCCGATATCGAAAACCGGATCGCTGAGATATTTCTGAGCAACCTGAAAAACAACAAACAGGTTATCACTGCTGACAATGTCAACAGCCTGATTGAAAAAATGGGTACCATTGCCGATTTCAAAGCCATTGAAGAGGAATTGGATGAAAAGGCCGAAGACAAAAAAGAAGAAACCCAGGAGGAATATGATTACTACAAGCATATTACTCCCAATGAAAATACCAAGGGTTATAAGAAACTGACCAGATTGGAAAACCGAAAAATCCTTGGTGGAGTCTGTGCAGGTTTTGCAAATTACCTTTCCATAGACCCGCTTTGGACCAGGTTGGTGGCGATTCTGCTGATCTTCAGCGGTAACCTCAAGCTCGGTAGTCCGGGGTGGGATTTTCTACCTTGGAACTTTAACTTCAGCCTTTCATTCGGATTCTTTGCCATCATCGCTTACATCGTTTTATGGGTAATTCTTCCTGTATCCTATGATGAGCCTGAGGACAAAAATATCAAAAAGCTTTACCGAAATCCTGATGACAAAACATTAGGAGGTGTAGCCAGCGGATTGGCGGCTTATTTTGGGATAGAAGTAATATGGATGAGATTACTGTTTATAGGTTTGATTTTTGCAGGTGGATCGGGATTTGTGATTTACATTATCCTTTGGATCATCACCCCTGTGGCAAAATCAATCACGGAGCGAATTGAGATGAAAGGTGGAGCCATCACCTTGGACAATATCGAAACAACGATCAGGGCAAACCAAAACCCGATCATGCCCAAAGAGGAAAGTCAGTCTAGAAAAATCTTATTGGCACCTTTCAGGTTTCTGGGTAAAGTAATCAATGCACTTGGAGAGGCACTGGGACCTTTGGGTTCCTTCCTGCTCGCCGTCATCAGGGTTTTCTTCGGATTGATCATATTTATCATCGGAATGGCTATCACCATAGCACCTTTGGCTTTGCTTGGAGTGTACTTTGGCATAGCTCCAGGAAACGATGTATATCTTGGAATAAGGGAAAGCATCCCCATGGAATGGATCACCGAAATCGTACCGGTATGGCTTGCAATATCAGCTAGTGTGGTCATGCTTATCCCGGGTATCATCATCGTCCTTTTAGGGATCTCTGTCTTGATCAAAAAGAGCATCATCGATGCAAGATTCGGCCTAGTTGCTTTGGGAGTTTGGTTGCTGAGTATAGGATTATGTGCCTTCCAGATCCCAAGGGTAGTGGCTAATTTCAAGACTGAAGCAACCCACAACGTTGAACAGACTTTGGCCTTTACTCCGGGTACTATGGTTCTCAAATCTGTAGCAAATGATAACATTGACGGAATATTTGACGAAGTCAGACTACAACTCGATGGGACAGATGCAGCTGAGCCGATTTTGCTTCAGCGCTTTGAAGCTAGAGGGAAAAACAAAGCAGATGCCTTGAAAAACGCTGAATCTATCCAATACGGCTACAAAGTCCAAGACTCGACGATAATCTTTGAAAGATCCATCAACTTGAATGAATTGGAAAAATTCAGGGTTCAAAACCTTAGACTCAACCTTGAGATGCCCTATGACAGACCTTTTGTGATGGACAAATCGATCATCCCTATCATTGAAAATACCATCCACAGAAATGGCTACAAAACACGGGATATCAACTCCCGCAACCATTGGGTGTTTAATGAAAACGGTTTGCTTTGCCTTACTTGTAATGATGCCGGCAAAACCACCTCTGCCGATAGCCTGTCAAGGGTAAAATTCGAAGGAGCCTATTTTATGAAGTAGTAACATAATCAAAAACTAAACCGATAATTACCATGGCGGGATACCCACAAGTATCCCGCTTATTTTTGAACATTGATCTGTACTTTTTTTAAAGGTGCCTAAAGCCAAAATTTCGGTTGAAATAAATACCTAGAGAGAATGGAAAAACGGACAATTATCACAGTTAAGCTTCGATTAAAATCGTATTTTTAGGATACAACAAACCCAAAAGAAGATGCAAGTAAAACTCAAGTTTTTAGGGGGAGCAAAGACTGTCACCGGCTCAAGGTATTTACTCGAAATCGACCATCTTAAAATCCTTGTGGACTGCGGCCTTTTTCAAGGGATGAAAGAATACAGGCTTAGAAACTGGGATGTATTCCCAATAGACCCTGCCCAAATTAAAATGGTGATCCTTACCCATGCCCATATTGACCACACAGGGTATTTGCCCAAACTGGTCAAGGAAGGATTTGAAGGACCGGTCTATTGTACCTTTCCAACAATGGAACTCACCAAAATCCTCCTCTTGGATTCGGCCAAACTCCAAGAAGAAGAAGCTGCTTATGCCCAGAAAAAAGGTTATTCCCGTCATGAAAAACCCCAACCATTATACACTAAGGAAGATGCTGAAAAAGTTTTTCCACTTATGAAGCCGATTTACATGGAGCAGGAAGAAAAGATTGACGACCGTATTTCGTTTACCTATTTTAATGCTGGTCATATCCTAGGCGCAGCCATCCTTAAGATCAAAGTCAAAGGGGAGAATCAGGAAAAGAAAATCGTATTTTCAGGTGATTTGGGAAGGTACCACGACCCGATATTCAATCCTCCCGCAAGAGTCCCTTTTGCGGATATACTCCTGATGGAGTCTACCTATGGAAACAGAAAGCAACCCAATCCAAAGCCCGAGGAAGAACTTGGAAGGGCCATCAGGGAAACATTCAGAAACGGCGGGGTGGCTGTTATTCCTGCTTTTGCGGTAGGAAGGACACAGATGATCCTTTATTACCTCCACTTGCTCCAGCAAAAAGGAAAAATACCGGATATCCCCATTTATGTAGATAGCCCAATGGCCATTGATGTCACTAAAATGTACAAGGATTTCCCTACTTACCACAGACTTTGTTCTGTGATTGAAGAAGAAGGTTGTAATCCTTTTTTGCATAAAAACCTGCATTATTACCAAAGTCAGGAATCTTCCATGTCTCTCAATAACCTACGGGGCGATGCCATCATCATCTCTGCCAGTGGCATGGCAACAGGAGGAAGAATACTTCACCATTTGTACCACAGGCTTCCAAACGAACAGGATAGCATCATTTTTGTTGGTTTTCAGGCTGAAGGGACAAGGGGAAGAAGAATCCTTGATGGAGAAGAAACCGCCAGAATGTATGGCATTGATGTTCCTGTCAAAGCAAAAGTTTTTTATATCGAGGGACTTTCTGCCCATGCGGATCAGGACGAACTGATAGAATGGGCTGAAGGCTTTACTTCTAGGCCCAAAAAAGTATTTCTCGTCCACGGTGAAAAAGAAGCATCTGAGGGATTGGCTTCCAGACTCCAAGAAGAATTGGATTGGCATCCGATTATTCCCGAGTACATGGAGAGTTTTGAGTTATTTGAGGGGATTTAAGTGAGGCCATAGACCACAGTCCATGGTCGACAGTTAGTTATTTTGAACTTCAAGCCTATCATTAAGTAGTTATTTCCCGATAAGTGAAAATCATCATTCAATTAAATCAATCCGGAAAACCACTCTTGTCGATATTGGGGATGATTTTGATGGCGTTCTTGTAATACACTTTCTTCAGGACCTCATCAGAGAGCCCAAGTCCGTACATACTCCAAAAGGCGTGGTATTTTTTGTAATAGGGGAAATACTCATCTTCAGTCTCCAAAACCCTGAAGTAGGTATAAAATTCCTCCTTATTATAGGCATCTTTCGCAAAAAGAATCCTGTCCTGATATTCTGTGAAAAACCTGTTGGCACGCTTGGGCTGTCTTCCAAACTCAGCTATGACAGCGCCGATTCCAAAATATACATTTGGATATTTGTCCAAATGTGCACTAGCCTTGTCCAGATCATTTGCCATCCAACCCATATGGGCATTGATGAAAGTGGTTTTGGGGTGTTTTTGAAAAACGTGATGTTGCTCCGCAATGATTTGGGCAAAAGGAGCGGGATCGGTATCGCTCCTTTTTCTGTTTGGATTGAGTTTTAATTCAAGCCAACGCTCATTATTGGCATCCAAAGGCTGCCAAAAAGGCTCAGGATCTGCTGCATGGATGATGACAGGAATTCCCAATTCACCACATTTTTTCCATACCGGGTCCAAATCAGGATGATCTATCGGAACCCTGACTCCATTGATGTCTTTGGTGGACAAACCCAGACTTTTATAAATCTTCAAACCATTGGCTCCGTTTTGGACGTCTTTTTCTAAGTCGGCTACGGCTCTTTCGCTCCATCCCGGAGCCCCGAATTCCCTGAAGGAAAGATTGGTAAAAACAATAAATCTCCCCGGTGCCACGCCATTGAACCTCCTGATCATCGAATACATGTATTCCTGTCCATCGATGTCGCCTGCTGCTCCCCTACCGCGACCGCTGAGGTTGACCATGACACCCATATTGAGCTCGTCCATTTCCTTGACAAGGATATTTACCCTTTCCTGTGAGACATTCCACTGATGACTATGGATGTCAATAAATGGAAATTTGGCCCTTTTGACAGGATTTTCAGGAACCACTAAGGTTGAAGGAGGATTGTATTCCTCAAAACTCATCTCCTGTCCTAAGGAATCAAATCCAACCAAAGAAAAGGAAAAGATACAAATGAGGGCGATCATTTTGTTTGACAACGAATTGAAAAGTGATGGTTTCATAGGGATTTATTTAAATCAAGTTAAATATGGATTTATGCTATTCATTTAAAAAGGTTTTTTTGATCATCGGAATTAAAAATTATGATTTTTGTAATTCCATCATTTGAATAAATCAGAAAATCTCCTTTAAAGCCGCTTTGAGAAATGTCGGAATATGGGTAGAATTCATCACCCTTATATCTGTTAATAAATCAGTGTTTTCATCAAGGAAATCGAAAACTGTTTTAGGCGGGAGTTTCTCGAAAAGTTCGCTGAATACACGCCATGCAGGAAAATTCTTTTCGGACAAAACCCTGAGAAAGATAGAATCATAAAGCAGGTATTTGTCAAACTTGCTGTCTAAGCCTTCTAAAGGAAGTTTATTTTCAGCCAGATTGGAAGCGATTTTTCTACATTTCTTTTGGATAAATGCAAAAGTATATCCTGTTGAGGCTTTAGTATGCCCTCCGGCGGTACCAATGTTTATCACACAGCCACTTTGTTTTTTTGGGATTGGTTCATTGGTCATTGGAATAACACCGTATTCCGTTTCCTCAATTTCGTAGGATTCTAATTTCAATTCCTCAAGGCAATGTTTCTCCAAAGCAAACTCATATTCTTCCTCTTGGAGTAGGTTTGCCGAAAATATAGTATACTCCACCAATGCTTGGTATTCATTTTTTGGCAAGACGTACATAAAGCGGCAATCTCCCTTTTGGTCAATCCTAAAATCCATCAATACAGGTCTTTTTGGATCGAATACAGGCTTTTCACTTTTGATAAACCAACCTTTGAAATGCTGCAAAAGATGGTATTTGCCTTCAGTCTTTGGAATCGCTACAAACGCACTGTTGAAGACAAAGCTCCCTTTGAACGTCTGACTTTCACAAATGACAGTTCCATCATCATTAATTTCTTGGATTTCTTCTTGGACAAATGTGATGTTTTTGGACTCCTTAATTTTTCTAAAACAAAATCTGTAAAAGTCCCTGCTTCGCAACATCTTGTAGTGATAGGGTTGGATTTCGAGTACTTTAGAGAAAACCGGAGAATGAAAAAAAAGCTCATTCCAGCTGGCATGAAGAATTTGGTCAAAGGGACTTTTTTCCTTTTGCCAAAAACACCAAGTGCGGTCATTGCTGTTTTTGGCATTCTTATCCAAAATTAAAATCTGCTTGTTTTTCAAAGCAGGCTCTTCCAACATGTAAAGCGCCAAACTCAGCCCTGATGCCCCTGCCCCTGCGATGATATAATCAAACTCCTGATTCAATGATTCCTTATTTTATGTGGCTTTAATTTCCAATACCTTTTCAAAACAAATGCTGTTATCCATACCGATATATTGACCGTAGTTAGGAATGATACGGTATCCACTCTTCATATAAAGGGCTACAGCTTCCACTTGCCTTTTACCGGTTTCAAGGACACATTTGGAATAACCCATTTCAAAAGCCCAAGTTTCAAGTTCAGCCAAAATTTTACCTGCGATTCCTTTTCCTCTATATTCTGGCTTGACAAACATCCGCTTGACTTCCATAGTATCTGTTGCAAACTCCTTGATGGCGCCACATCCTACCGGTATTTGGTTTTCATACAATACAATCACATTTTTAATGTTCTGGATTTTGTTGAATTGGTCATAAAAAGCATGTTCATCTCCATCGGTGACAGCAAGGTAGGCATCCAATTGCCTCACAAGGCTTATGAAATCGGGATTTTGGGAGTTGGTACGAACCATTTTTAACGAATCTGACATTTATTTCTGATGGGTATTTAAAAACCAAAGCGAATTAAATTTCCTTTTTCTGGTCTGTTTTGAAATTAAAAGCAGGTGCCTGATAATCTTGAGGAAGGTATTTGGTCGGAATAGTGGACATATTCCCATCTCTTGCTGCCCGATAATGTGGTGACATGATTTCTATTCCCCTTTCAAAAAACACATCCTGAATATTTTGATGCAGCTCTGAGTAAACCTTTGCCATTCCTATTGATTCTCGGGTGTAGGCATTGAGCTGATAGGATACATAAAAATCATCCAGGCTAGTCTGAAAAACAAAAGGTGAAGGCTCCTTTAATACCAAATCTGTTCTTAAGGCAGCTTCTATCAAAGCTGCATGCGTTTCCCTCCAAGGGACATCGTAGCCGATAGTCACAGTGGTATTGATAATCAGTCCTTCTGTTTTAGCCAAGGTGGAGTAATTGGTGGTATTACCTCCAAGAACAGATGAATTTGGGATGGTGATTTCCTCGTTTTTAATAGTACGGACCCGAGTGACTAAAAGGGTTTTTTCCAAAACGACCCCGGTAGTATCACCGATTTTAATTTTGTCACCTATTTTGAAAGGGCGCATATACGTAATCACCAATCCGGCTACCATATTGGCAATGGCTGATGATGAACCGAGAGAAAAAAGGATCCCGATAAAAACCGAAACACCCCTGAAAACATTAGACTCAGAACCCGGAAGATATGGAAAGATTAACACCACCATAAAAGCATATAAAAGTACCCTAACAATGCCATAAGTAGGCATTGCCCAATCAGCATGGAATCCTGAAATCTTAAGTTTTTCCGCTTCGATTTCCTGAAAAACATACCTCACCAAACGTATAACATTATACATCACAAAGACAATGACCAGTATGGTGACCAAACTTGGAACATAATCCCAAATGGCAATTAAGATCGACCTAAAAGGCGACCAAACCAATCCCAACAAAGCATCAGCCCAGCCTCTGGTAAGTGGGAAAATGCTGAATCCAATCGATAAAACCGCATATCCAAGTGCAAAGTATAAAAACAGGCGGGTTCCCCTAAGCAAAATCAAAATAGCCCTCAGCTCCTGTTCAGCGGTCAAAAATGTGTAATCCTTATAGGAAAGGTTTTTAAGGAGCTTATCTCTGTTCCTTTTGAGGTACTTCAGGATACGGACATATCCTTTGTTGAGCAGCCAATAAAGCAGTAGAGCCACAAAGAATACAATACAAGTATAAAGTACCCTAAAAAGAATTTTGCTTAATTTCCGCTCCTCTTTGGCAACCTTGATAGATTGGGATATTCTTGATTTTGCTTCCTCTGATATCTCACGCAAACTCAAGCCATAAACAGCTGCATCGTCCGGTGAGACGCTTGTCACGATAATGTCTCTATAAACAAGGTCCACTGAAAATTCAGATTCTTCGATAGCAAGAGAATCGACATTGAATTCAGGATCCTCATACAGCCTTCTTATTTTATCAGTAATGTGTTTGGCCCTCTCACTTGGTGAGGAGGCTCCCATTTTGATGAAAACATAAAAAACTGTATCGTTCATCACTCCAAGCACAGGATAACCTTGGATTCCATTTCGGATCCCCGGTGATTCGGCAGCGGTACTGTCACTTTGGGAAAAAGCAGAAAAACTCCCAAGAACCAAGGCCAACAATACAATGAAGCCTATAAAATTGATTTTTCGATTTATTGCCATTATAAGTTTACAAATTACCGATAATATTATTGGCTAGTGGGTAGCATATTTCTGATTCCGGAGATTTTCCATTTCCCACTTTCCCGAACCAATACAAAAGTACTCCACATTTTCCTGATTGTCCCATTTTTACCTTCAATCTCATACCTGGCATCCACGATACCAACTTCAAATGACAACAAACGGTATTTATCTACGGTCAAAGTTCTCTTGCCTTCATTGACTGTCGAACTTCGCTGCATCCCTTCCACCGCCTGTTCGATTCCAATGCGCCATTCGCCTGAAGAAACTAACTGATCTACATCGCCAGTAAGAATGGATTTGAGCAAAACAGTATCCCTTTTATCTCTTGCTCGGGAATATTGGTCAATCAAAGCGTAAATTTCTTCCTGAGTTTTTTGCTCTTGTAGATTTTGTCCAAAAGATGCTGACTCAGAAAATAATTGAAGCAAAACCAAAAGATAGAAACAGCGCATGTGATGGTGGAAAAAAAGGTTTATTGAATGCGAAATATACTTTGATACAATTTAAGAATTTTAAAATTGATCTGAAGGTATTGGTATGCGCTATCTGTTTTTTCGGTAATCCAAAGTATGAAATGCGGTCAACCTGATCGAATGGATTTCCTCAACATTATCCAATACAGGCTGGTATTGTAAAATCAATTGGTACAATACAGCAAAATCAAATTTGCGGTTGGGGGAAATTACCACACCGGCCAAAGTCCTGTTTTGGTTGAATAGACGGCTACTGATGATATCCCCACTGTGAAACATGATTTCATTGGCAGTCTGCCAGCTGATCTGAAAACCGTCCGGTGTTTTGGGTGGTAGCAATAAACCCTGAAATTGGACCATGTATCGCGCCCTTGTGGTGTAGGCAAAACTCGACTTACCTGAAGGATATTTTAACAATTCCTGCCTGAAGCGCTGTTCAAGTCTGAAGCGGTGCACCAATTGAAACTTTGATTTGGGAATTATCCATTGAATTTGCTGCCAAAGTCTGTGCTCTGGAAGCAAATTGATATCAAAATCAGAAACATAAGTCCCAAACCAAGCATATCCCCCAGAAATCCTCGATCGATTACTCACAAAGTAAATGCCACCTACCCTTGCCGCTGCCAAAGTCGAATTAAAAGGGAAAAATCCACGAGTTCTGTAATTGACATCGAAAGTATAGCCCCATTTGTCTGAAAGTCTGGTTTGGTTATTATAGGTAAGCCAAAGCTGGGCATCACCTTGGGCCATGGCTAAGTTGAGTGCAAAGAACATAAGCATTATGGCAAGCGCAAATCTCCTAATCATCATTCTAGGTTTCTATTTTGTTTGATTTAAATAGAAGTGGTTTTAGAAGATAGGATTGAGTTCAAAAAGAACCGATCAAACAAATATGTCAAATGCTACATCAAAATCATAAACAAAAATAATAATTGGCTTAAATGAAAAAAGGAAGTGGATCACTTCCTTTTTTCATTTAAGAAATCAAAGCAAATTTTAAAATTCAATGGCTGCACCAATTTGTAAATAAGAACTCTTGTTGCCGTTATTGACATCTATAAATCCCTGATGGTATCTCGCTTCAATTTCAAAAATCAATAATTTGAGACCTAGACCGATATGTGCAGGAAGGTCAAAAGTATTGGTTTTATTGCCATCATTCAATGCGTCGGAACCGTTGACTTGATAATTTTCTGACAATTTAATATTGCCGTTGACGCCACCTTGGACAAAAACCGGCCCTAACTTTAACCTAATTCCAACAGGAACACTCAGGTAAATCATCCTTCTGAAATTATCGTCATTTGTCCTATGTCCGTTTTGCATATATTCAAGTCCGGTGTGAAGCGTCAATAGGTCGCCAGCACCCAAATGTCGGTTTTTGAACGCACCGAGGTAAAAATGATCCAAACTACCTCCGATCTGATTTCCGTTATTGTTGGTGGTAGCAGATTGAAAACCGGCTCTGATGCCGATTCCTTGGGCATTGGCCTCCAATCCCAAAAATACAAATCCCAAAACTAAAACTGATAAAACGATTACTTTCATAATCCAATGAATATTGATTTTTCACCTACTCTATGGGCTTTTCGGTTTCCGCCTCTAATTCCAAACAATTTATTGATAATTGAAATCAATCAAAAAATTAGCTTCAATTTTTCCTATTTCCATCGAGATATGTTGGCCTGAAAGAGATTTTTGGCAAACAAACACCTGTTTCACTGTCTTATATTTACCTTTTTCAAAATAACCTCTGTTGCAAATTCGCTTCAGTATCTTAAATTGGAATTCCCAAACCCAAATCACCATGGATCAAAAGATCAGCTACAACCAGACTTATATTTGGCTTATCAGTTTGACAGCCGCACTTGGTGGTTTTCTTTTTGGCTATGATTGGGTAGTAATCGGTGGCGCCAAGCCATTTTATGAACCCTATTTCAACATTACTTCTCCTGCTGATCAAGGTTGGGGGACAAGCTCCGCTCTCATTGGCTGTATGGCCGGAGCATTGCTTTGTATTCTCCTGAGCGACAAAGTGGGTAGAAAAAAACTCCTGATTTTTTCAGGTTTTCTCTTTTCAGTTTCGGCGGTAGGAACTGCCATTGCGGATACATTCTGGTTGTTTAATTTTTACCGAATCCTTGGCGGGGTGGCCATGGGAATAGCGCTAAACCTCTCACCGCTCTACATTGCCGAAGTGGCACCGCCTGAAAAGCGGGGTATGTTTGTAACCCTCATGCAGCTTTTGGTGATGGTTGGGGTACTATTGGCACAGGTGGTCAACTGGCAGATTTCACTATTGGATATTTCACTGCCTGACAATCCTGATTTTGCGACGCTGGCGGCAAGTTGGAGTGGGCAATATGGATGGAGGTGGATGTTTGGCGTGGAAGCGGTTCCGGCCATGTTGTTTTTTGTCCTGATGTTTTTTGTTCCCGAAAGCGCAAGATGGCTTGTCAAAAACAACCAAGAAACCAAAGCGCTGAAGATCCTGGAAAAAATCGGCGGAAAGTTTTATGCAGAACTTGCTGTCAGCGAAATCAAAGCCACAGTAAATGAGGATAGCCTCGCCAAAGTCAATTTCAAAGAACTGCTCAACAAAAGAATAGTCAAATTGCTCGGCATCGGTATCTTCCTTTCCTTTCTCCAACAATGGAGCGGATTGAATGTGGTGATTTATTATGCTGCCGACATTTTTCAAGCCGCTGGCTATAACCTCAAACAGATGATGCTCAATATCGTGGTGATCGGTGGGGTGATGGTACTTTCCGTCTTCATCACGATCTTCACGGTGGATCGATTTGGGAGAAAAAAGCTTCTCCTGATCGGAACATCGGCCATGGCCATCATCTACCTCTTTATCGGTTATACTTTTTACATCGGTCAAGGAGGGTGGCAGGTAGTTATCCTTGTTCTTGCCAATGTCATGTTTTATTCCTTTACCCTTGCCCCGCTACTTTGGGTAGTGTTGTCAGAGATATTCCCAACAAGAATCAGAGGGGCAGCAATTTCCATCGCAGCATTGGCACATTGGGTGGGTAATTTTACTTTGACTTATTCTTTTCCCACCATCAAAGAAAACCTCGGTTGGGCAAATAATTTTTGGCTGTACGGAGCCATCTGCGCATTTGGTTTTATTGTGATCTATTTTGTTTTACCCGAGACAAAAGGCAAAACTTTGGAACAGATCGAAAAAGAGCTGATGGGAAAAAAGTGACAATTGCTTCTGTTCTTTATGGAAGTGAACCTGTATTGGCAAAGCTTTAAAAAATCAAAATGAAATCAGCTTCCAAATCAAATCAAAGGTTTCATCCATCACCTGTTCTGCTTCCTCACGAAGAAAAGTCTTACCCGAAAGGTATTTGTGGACTCCAAAAGTATGGCCGCTTACAATAGCATAAATCAAGTCGGCATCCATATGTTTGAGTTTGCCCTCATCAATTCCATTTTGTAGAAGGGAAAGCAAAGGACGGGTATAAATATCCATTTCTACTTTGGCAATACTCCTCGCATAAGGTGAGTTGTTGAACTGCTCAAGGAAAGTAAACTCAGGCTGATGATCCAAGGCCCATGTCAGGGAAGTTTTATAGAATCCCCTCAAAATCTCCTTCAATTCCATTTCTTCCGAGATACTCTCTGCTACACATCCGCCCATCTTTGTCTTGAGATCAATATAAAGCGCCTTTACCAAATCATCTTTGGTAGGAAAAAAGTAAAACAAAGTCCCGTTGGCAACACCCGCTTCTTTGGCAATTTTGCTGGTCGGGGTATCATGAAACCCAAACTCCACAAAAAGACGAAGTGCCGCATCGAGAATGAGTTGTTTTTTGTCCATTGGATGGTTATTGGTTATTGGTTTATTGGTTATTTGATGAACTGATATTTGGATAATGAAAATGTCGTTCGATTATGGAATCTGTGGACTATTGACTATTGACTGAACACTATTTCACCTTCCTCCACCAAAGGGAAAAGGCTTGCGTACTGTCATTAAGGTTTACTTGTTCACCGATCATGGGAGTGATGATATTCTGCTTTTCTGATTCATTATTCGCGATGATCTTTTCCAAAGGCTCGTCCCAAGGATGGTTTCCCAATACAAATTTAGAAGAATGAACAGGTAAAATTCTTTTTGCATTCAATTCCCTGGCGGCGGTCAGGATTTCATTTGGCATGAGATGCACATATCTCCAAGCAGCATCATATTGCCCATTATCAAGTATGGCAAGATCAAAGGGCCCATACTTGTTTCCGATTTCAGCAAAATGCCTGTCATAGCCACTGTCTCCTCCTAGGTAAAGGTTCATGCTTGGGGTTCTAAAAGCAAATGAAACCCACAAGGCTTTGTTTCTGGAAAATCCCCTTCCTGAAAAATGTCTCGCAGGCAAAACTGTAACCGAGAAGCCTTCTTCCAAATCCACACTTTCATTCCAATCCATTTCAATGATCGTCTTCGGGTCAAATCCCCAATGTTCAAAATGCGCACCTATCCCCAAACCGCAAATGACCAATTTGATTTTTGGCTTGAGCTTGAGGATGGTGTCATAATCCAAGTGATCCCAATGGTCATGGGAAATAAACAGGATATCAATTTCCGGGATGTCCTCGGTGGTATAAATGTCCGATCCCGTAAAGGACTTTCCACCTACCGGCATCGGCGTAGCCGCTCCGCTCAAAACCGGGTCAACCAAAATCGTCTTGCCATCGACCTGCATAAAATAGGAAGAATGCCCAAACCAAACCAAAATATCGGCTTCAGGAGACAGATTTAACAGGTCAGTTTTTACAGAAGGAAGGATTTCAGTTGGGGTTTGTCTTTCCTTTTTGGCAAAAAGAAAATCCCACATCACGGTAGAATAGCTGACTCCTTCAGTGAGGTCAGGGGTGACGCTGAGGTTTCGGAACGAACCTTTTTGGTAATTCGGAGAAGATTGGATGCGCTCCAAGCGCTCACCGGATGGGAGTTTTCCGAATTTCGGATGGTTGACAAAAACCACAACTACCAATACAAAGACGATTAAAACTGAAAGGGATATCAACATTGTTTTCATGACTGACTAAACAGTCAGCAAAGTTATCAGAATTTTTGGATTAGAGAAATCGTGATTGAAAACAAAATGTCAGAGGGATAGGAAAGGATTGATTTTCCCAATTTGGAGGGAGATCAAAATCCAATTCCCAAATAACCGAAAAGCAAAAATTTCGGATAGCTCAGTCCAAACTTAAGGTGAACATGCTATTCACCATTCAAATTTCACATAAAATTCCCGGACAGGTTTATGTATAGACCGCGAACAATCCCTATTTTAGAAGAGAAATTTTTAACCAACAGAATATGAAAACCCAAAAACCATTCAATCATCTCAAAGGAATCATCCATGGCATCAGCAGTGACGGGAGAATCACCCGAGGCGAATTCACAGAAATGAAACTTTGGTGCCAAGCCCATCAAGGACTTTGTGAATCATCCCCATTCAAAGAATTTTTCGCCGAAGTAAAAGCGATTCTTGATGACGGCACAATGACGGCCGAAGAAATCATGGAGCTGAAAGCTATTCTCAAAAAGTATGAAACTGAGCTTAGCGTCTCTGAAAGTAAGGAAGCCAAAATTTATTTTCTTCAGGGAATCTGTTACGGAATATTAGCGGATGAGGAGATCAATAAATACGAAATCACTGTTCTGAAAAAATGGCTCGAGGAGAATGATTCTGTTCTTGGCCGATCCCCTTTCAAAGAGATGTACGCCTTACTTACAAATGTGATGGAAGACGGGAAAGTTGATCTCGGTGAAGAAAAGGTACTTAAAGAATACTTTTTGGAAGTGTTGAAGATGTGATATTCCTGCGACCTAAAGCAGGTAAAGAACTTTGGCTTGCCTTATTCAGAATAGTCTTATAACTATCAAGACGAGTTAACCCTCTTTTTTCGGTCCGCGAAATTGCTTGGGTTTAAGTTTTTGGGCGGCAAGTCCCACTATCTCGGTGATGCGGTTTTGCCGGGTCTCCGGTCTTTTGGCCAAGGCAAGCCATTGCAGGATATTGCGTTTGTTTGATCTGCTTAATCCTAAAAAGTAATCTTTGGCTTGGAGTGCTTTTTGGAATTCCGACTCAAGATCCTCAGGAATAAGCAAAGCTTCCGCATCATCCAAAATCGTCCAAGAACCATTTTGTTTGGCTATTTCAATGGTTCGGTAACCGGCTTCGGTCATCAGTTCTTCCGATATAAGCCGCTCTATTTTTTCTTTGTTGATCCTTGACCAGACAGAGTTGGGTTTCCGTCTGCTAAAAAACTGCATGAATTTCTCATCGTCAATAGGCATTTGCTTGCTGTCTATCCACCCAAAGCAAAGCGCTTCATCCACTGCATCCGAGTAGGCGACAGTCGGAGCATTTGATTTCTTTTTGTAATAAATAATCCAAATGGATTGCTTTTTATCATGGTGTTCCTGTAGCCAATCCCGCCACTCCTGCCGGCTTTTGGGATAGAATGTTTCTATTTCTTTTTCCATGGTGAATATGAATTAAAGTAGATTATTTAAATCCTGCATTCCAATTATTGCCATAATCTCAACCACATTGTCATTGATTCTAAAATATATGGTATCAGAACCACAAGGACATCTTCTATAACCTTTTCTTATATAATCTACAGATTCGAATGAATAGGGTATTTCGGCAATCATTTCAAAATAATCAAAAAATGCGTTGAAGTATTTGTCAGCTTGGATAACACCAAACCTTCCAACTCCATAATGATGAATGCGAATCAAGTCCTCTTTGGCTGCATTACTTAGTCTATAATCAGCCATTGAGTCTGGACTTTGACTCTTTTAAAATCATCTCTTTGGAATCGGTAGTAAATCCATCTTTTTCAGATTTTTCTAGCTTGGCCCTAAGCCAGTCAATAGTAGCCTGCTGTTTTCTCGCCTGTCTGACCAAGTCGTTGACAAGTTCACTTTTACTTGAATATTCCTCGTTGTCTATTTGGGACTTTAACCATTCATCATTTGGTTTCGAGAAAGAAATACTTTGTCTTGCCATAGCTTTAATTTTTGGTGTAAAATTACACCAAATATGAATCAATTACAATTTGTGGGGGATAAAGGTGGAGATGAAATCTACGCCCATACGGAAGTTTTTCCCGGGAATTTACAGGTATGGGTCGACCGAAAGTTTAATCATATCAATTAGTTCTTGGTCCATATATTCATATTCGTCTTCATTTTCCAGAACTACTACTTTTTTGTTTGTTATTTCGTAGGGAAATTTGTCAACCAGTCTTTGTTTATGTTTTCTCTCCATCACAAAGATTATGTCTGCCCACAAAATGTTTTTGGCTGAGACTTTAACTTTGGCAGAAGGCTCTGTTCCTGCCGATTTAACGTTATGGTCTTGCCTATTTTTATAGATTCTTTCAGCAGTAGCACTTCTCCAGATGTTTCTGCTACAAATAAAAAGTATATTCATCTTTCATCTCGAACCTTAAGCCATATTTGAAACCAAGAGGTCTTTGGATTGTCAATTGTCAACAAGTATTTTTTTAGACTGTCAGTAGTTATCATGACTTCCTGCCCTTCGATAGTAATGTATGATCTTGTCCTAAAAAGAATTTCATCACATTCTTTTTTATACCATTCTTCTCTCGTCTTTGTGTAGTTTGCGTGTATAACTGATTGTCTTTCTTTCATAGCAAGGACTGTTTAAAATTGCCACAAAACAAGATTCAACTTAGAGACGGCGGGAATTCGAAGCGTTCTATTCAAGCTTACTTCTAACTTCTTAAAGATACTGAACTCTCTATTTACTCTGATGCGCCCGCTGTATCCAAGGTGATGTTAGAGTGCGTTTTTTCTTTTTTTCCCCTCTTTAATACTCTTGAATATAACTGCAACTGGGATTGAAATTCCTAATATTAATGAAATCAACTTAGCAAATCCATATATAATAGTCAGCCTAAATCCCATTGTTGTATTGCTAGCGTTAACTTTATTAATATATTCCATTATTTCAGGTGTATAATGAAGATAAAAAAACAAAACCAATGAACCCATACCAATCCCCAAAATGAAAACATAACCAATTACATTTTTATATTTTCCCATGTTTCTTTTTTTTGAACAATAAGCATTGGTTCCCAAATGATATTCACGAGAGATATTTTCTTTCTTCATTTTATAGCTCCGTTAGCAATCATTATTACTAACAGCCCAAAACCAAACATAAGCGTGTACAAAATTCCTTTCTTATCTGTTCTAATTACCTGAATAGTCAGAAATATTAATATTGCTGAAAATGCAAATCCTTCTATCAACATAACTTTCGAGTAGATTTCAGGATTTTTATAAAACCAAGGGTTTTCATTTACTTGCCCCCATGGATAACCACCAGTTTGTTGTTTAACTTGGACTATCCACCATTCATTTAAAGACATAAAAGTCATTAACCCGAAGAATAATGTTACCATTGCCGGTACTGTCCAAAATAATATGTGCTTCGGTTTTGCCATATTTAAATGCAATCTAACTTTTCGCTTTCTTCTATTTTAAGAGAAAGTAACCAGATTAAACTTGCCTTCCCAAATGTTGCAGAAAGATTCCCTATAAAACTAAAAGAATTTTTTATAAACCCAATCCATCAAATGGACTTTTCCTCGGATCTCATTCTTCATTAAAAATTCATCATTTTTCATTATTACACCTTTCCCAACCTCACCCCTGTCCCTCTCATTTCGATGGCTTTGGCAATGATGCGGAGGATTTCTTGGGCGGCGGATTGTGGGGATTTTCCTTGGGGATGGATGCCGCAGACAGCGGTGGTCAGGCTATGGTCCATATCCGGATCAAAAATCGAAAAACCTTCCGGACTTTTGCCGTAGGTGATGTAGGTTGAAAGTTGGTTGAGACCGGTACCGGGACGCTCTCCGATGAAGTGAACAATCAGGTCGGGTTGAAGGATTTGACCGATATGGTAGCCTGCCCTTACCCTGCCATTTCGGACGATGATGTCATGCCGACTATAGTTGAAATGTGTTCCGTAAAGTGATTTCTTCAGCGCAGGAAGTACCTGACGGAGGTGTTCGCTGATTGCATTGGCATTCAATCCATCGGAAATGACAAATTGGATTTTCGGTTTTATTGGCAATTCCTTATCTAATTTTATCAGTTCCTGTGTGCTTTCTTTACTGATTTTTTCCCCGCTTCCCGGATGGGCAAGGTAATCCTCCCGGTCTTTGGACTCGGTATGGACATAGACAGGGGATTCGCAGCAGTCCCGAATCACAGCAGCATCAAGCCCTGCAAAAAGGGCTTTCCTCGCATGGGAGAAAAGTCCATCAAGGCGCTTGGTTACAAAATCAGGGTCTTCATTTTGATTGCTTACACCAAAACCCAAGTCGCAGCCTTTTTCGTGCAGGTTCTTGATTTTCTTTTTGGCCTCAAGTTCCAGGTCTTCGGTGGTTCTTTTTTCAACTCCGGCTTTGATGTATTGGGAATAAAGTTTTGCGATTCGGTCTGCGCTTGGATCAGTATTTCCCTCTTCAGTCAAGGCTCCAATTTCAACCAAACGCTTTTGAAAAGCTGAAGAAACCATTTTACCTGAAGACTTCCTCAACCTTGGATGCTCACGGTAAGAAGTGGTGAGGTAGCCGAGCATAGGATCTGCTTTTCCTGCCACTGCCATCAGGTACGCAGGGGCTGCGAGTTGCACAATTTCGGTGGTGAGTTGCTGCAATTCGGAAGGATGAATGCCCATGTGGAAAGTCGAACACACATCCAATCCCATCACCAAGCCATGGAGTTTGGACATAACAGTATCCTCTAGGCACGCGCGTCGGAGTTGAGCGCCTGTGCTGAAAACCTCCGGTCCGATAAATCCTGCCACGTCATTGACGATCATCCATTTGCCGGTTTCCTGTTTGATATACCGGGCAAGGCCATAACATCTCGCCTCCAATGTCACCATATCCACACCTTGGGCAGCACCGTTGGTAACCTCCGAACCTTGTCCCGTCTCGAAGTATAATCCCTCAAAATACCTGCACAAGTCCAACAATTCATCCACATCACAGCCCAACATCCCTTCCAAGCCTTTGGAAGTGCCTGCAAGACTTTGGAATCCCACATCGACTTTGGTGTGGGCCATAGCTGATCTTTGCTTGACCATATCGGAAAGGACACAAAAGCGCGTGGGCAGTTGGAGCCTTTCGACGATGTTTTGGAGGAGTTTTTCTGTGCGGACGATTGTCTCCAAGTCATCGCTTGCGGGGTTGAGTCCGATGATCACATCCCCACAACCGTAACAAAGTCCTTCGAGTGTGGAAAGCAAAATCTCATCCTCCTCATCTCCGGGGCTGTTTGGTTGGATGCGGCTGCCAAAGTGCCTCGCCGAACCTATGGCTGCTCCAAAATCTCCAAAAGAATTTGGGATCGGGTTAAAAATACTTGTTGCTACCTGCGACAATTCCGAATCTGACATGACCTTCACCACTGCGGCAATGGCTTCACTCGGAAGTCCGGTTGCGTAGATTTTAACCCAATCAGGACCTTTTTCTGACAGGAGAATGGATTTTAATTCTGAAATCCTCAAATGGGAGATTTCTTTCAAAGCCTTTCTGTTGAGACTTTTGGAGAGAATTTCTGTAAGCCTGTCTTCGACAAAATCGGTATTAGCGATCTGGCCGATGCTGAGGTCGGATATACGTCCTCGGGCTATCTCCCGGGTGAGTTCGTCTTGGGTTCCCCCGACCAACATGTCCCCTTCCTTGAAGGCATTGGCTTGGGCAAAAAGAGACAATAAAGAATTGGCTTCCATTTTCAGTTGTGGTTTTTAATCAGTCTTTTACTCAATATTAAAGCGAGCAGTACTGCGGTGATTCCTCCTGTCATTTTTCCCATGATAACAGGAAAAATCATATCACGCTGCACGCCTGCTGTAAATCCGAGGTGATCGCCCAATACAAAAGCGGCACTGACAGCAAAAGCGGTATTGAGGATTTTGGCTTTGGGATTCATGTCTTTGAGGATATTCAGCATGGGAATGGCATTGGCCAAAGTGGCAATCATACCAGCTGCGCCGGCCGTATTCATTCCGAGACTTTGCCCTAACTGTAAGAGCGGTTTTTCGAAAACTTTGGTCAAAAAAGCTACCATCGGAAATGCTCCTATCAGGACAATGGCGATGGAACCTACAATTTTGATCCCTTCCCAAATGGGAGTCATCCCGGGGATAACCACGATTCCGGCCAAGGTCTCGAACACAATCAATACCGTGCAAATCGTGATGAATACCATCAACCCTTTCCCGAGATAGTCAAAAAGACGGATCATCATGGTCGGGGCAAAATACATTCCTGCGGCAATCAGAAGGGAGAAAATTACGATTGGGACGAGATTGGCCAATATCATACCCAATGAAAACCCGGCCGTCAAGCCACCCACCAGACATCCCAATGGAATCGTGACCATGCCGATCATGATGCCGGAGGCGAAATAGTGTTGGTCTTCCTTTTGGAGAATTCCCAAAGCAACAGGAATGGTAAAGACGATCGTCGGGCCCATCATGGCACCCAATATCAGCCCGGCAAACAATCCTGCTTCTTCGGTCTGCGCCATTGCCATGGCCAGTGGATAGCCACCCATGTCGTTGGCGAGGAGCGTTGTGGCAAACATGGCGGGATCGGCACCCAAAAAAGAATACACGGGAACGACCACTTTGCCCAAAACATCTGCGAAAACAGGAGCAATCGAAATGATCCCCAACATCGCAATGCTCAGCGGTCCCATGGCCATAAATCCTTCATCGAACTTTTCGCCTAGACCGTACTTGTTACCAAAAATTTTATCCAAAGCACCCAACATCATAAAAAAACAACATGATGTAGATGATGATGTCATTGATTCCCATAAAGGCAGGTTTGAGTAGAGGCAATCAAGATAAGAAAAGAGAAATGGAAATTTAAAAAATAGGGGGAATTAAGTAAGTGAAATGGAAAGAGTCCAAGTCTGGAGACTTGAACTAGGCGGAGGTATGAAAAATGGCGGACTTATTCATCAAAGATTTTGGTTTCAAAGCCGTCAATACTTTTTACATTTTTTTCTGCCCAATAATTCTTGATGCCTTCTTCGCCCTGTTTGTCAGCCCAGTTAGTGAGAATTGTTCTTTCCTCTTTGAAATCCATGAGAGGAACCGCAAATCCACAGGAAGTCTGCACGAGATCAACATCCATTTCGATGATTTGTCTGGCACCGGTAAAGTCCTGAAAAAGCCGGAAATATTCTTCGAATTTTTCATCCCTATTGTGAAAAATCTGAGCTGTACCATACAACCTCAGGATCATCGGCTTACCTTCAAAGGCACAAAACATGATGGTCATCCGGTTATTTTTGAGGAGGTGGGCGGCAGTTTCATTTCCGCTTCCGGTGAGGTTGAGCCATACGATTTTGTTTTCCCCTAACACCCTGAAAGTGTCTGTTCCTTTGGGAGAAATATTTACCCTTCCTTCCTCGGCTGCAGTACCGACAAAAAATATTTTTTGCTGTTGGATAAAGTCAGCCAATTCGGGGCTGATGTGTTCTAGTCTTTTTCCCATGACATTACTCTATTTGTGGTTTGGAGATAAATTAAAGCTTCGATAACTAAATTCGAAAAAAAAGTAGACCACAAATTTAACTTTAAAAATTTAAGCATATTATTCGCGGCTCTAAAAACCAGAAGTAAACCTGAATTTTTGCCAAAGCCTTTATTCCTTTCTCATCATTTTTATCGAAAACCATCCCAAGACTAAAATTATCAACCCCATTATTACCCATAACCATGCTTTGTTTTCAAATAGCGGAGTTTTCTTGGGCACTTCCTCCTTTGCTATTTCCAATTCATTTCCCAATTCCAATGACGACAGCATCTTTGGAACGTTATCCGGGAAGCGCTCAATGTCGTAATCCGGCTTGTTTGCATTTTCATTTCCATAAGTCAAAAAGTATTTGGCATTTTCCGTAAACCGGGCAGTTAATTCATGAACATATCCCTTTACCAGTATTCCGTCAATGGTCAGGGGCTGATTGTCTTTGTTATCAATAAGGATTTTTAATTTTTGGACTGTCGTACTGTTAAACTTCAATCCTTTTTTATTGATCGAATTCAGGGTTCCGGATGTTAAAGTGCGGAAGGTGTAACTCCATCCTTTTTCCGTTTTTACGGAATCAGCAAGGTATTTAACTGTTATTGGTCGGTAGTAGTCAAAGGAATTTTTTACCTCAAAGTTCAGAAAACTGACCGGGACGGGCATGTTTAATTCAATATCAATTTCGGTCTGCTTGGTATCTTTATTTTCTTTTTTGTCTATTCTCTTGATAGGATAATCTTGATAATCGGCTTCTGAAATTTCTAGCTGGGAAATTCTTGCCGAGATCAGTTCAGGTTTTTCTTTGCTTTCAATTTGCAATCTGAAATATTGATACTTTGAGCTAGGAAACGTCAACCTTGTAAATTGAAAGTCTTCTATTTCGTTTTTGATGGACAGAATCCGGTAATTTTCAAGGACTGTAAACCAATCATTCAGATTTTGGCTGCCTTCCAGTTTTATTCTCCAGTCAAAATTATCCTGCTTGAAATCTAGGTCGATTTGATTTGTTACTTCTGATGTAGGGATTTCAAAAGTGAAAAAATATCCATTTCCGTTGCGGGAGGAGTTGAGCGTCTTAAACACAATATCCTTACTCGTGACTACTTCAGTTTTCAATCGTAGGAGATATGGAATTTCTAAAGTGTCATTTTCTGCCGTTATGCCAAATATTCTGATGTCGGTCAATTCATTTGATATTTTCCCGAAAACAGAGTCCGTCAAAACAATTTTGTGCCATTGCCCGGAGATTCCTTTTAATTCACGCTTATACTTGAACTCCCCCATTTGGCCAAAAGCCAAAGAACAATTCAAGAAAAGCATGATGATGAGCAGCTTAATTATCAGTTTCATTTTCGGAAATTAAATGTTTGTACTTATTATATAAAAATGAAATGACTAACAGCAAAACCCCTAACGATACAAACACGATTGTTTTTGCAATGGTATTGAGGTGGGAAATGTCGTAGAAAAACAATTTTATCAACGTAATGCCAAACAATGCAATTGCACCGATTCTAATGGGCTTGTTCTTTTTCCAAATCCCAAATGCAATTAAGAAAAGTGAATAAGAGCCCCACAAAATGCTTAATCCGAGCTTATAGGATTGTTCTGATTTCAAGATGTCCACCCAGTTTAGCAATTCACTGCTCGCTATCCATAATATGGTGATATGCAACAGGAGTTCAAATGATATTCTAAAGTTTGGATGTTGAAAAACCTGCTTGATATATAAATAACAAGAAAAAAGACCAAGGGCCACAAACAGAAATGAAAGATACCTTATCCATAAATTGATGGTTCCGATATGGTAATATTGGGATAAGGTCTGTTCCAAATAGCTTTCCCGAAGTTCACTCAGCACATACAGGCCTTGAAATAAAAAAGAAGCTAGAGCAAATACTATCAACACAAGATTCAACAACCCCAAATTTTTGTTCTTTAATTTTTTAAGATTTACAAAAGATAAAATTGAGACAAAAAGCAGGGAATAATTGATTGTCCAAATTGTCTTAAAGCTAATTAAATCATAATTCCAGTAAGTGTCGGGGTAAGCTTGGCCTTCGGAATTGATTTCAATGGCTGAATCGGTAAAGAGTTGGTTCCAATAAGTTGTGATTTCCATTACAAAAGCGTAGTAAATAGTGAAAATCAGAATCCCGGGAATGATAAATGAAAAAATGTTTGCCGTTCCTTTTTGCCTTTGGAAATGAGGTTGGCTGGTCTTATTCAGGATATTGATGAACACAAATGCTGCAATAAACAATACGGAGGTAAGGAAATTCACATTAAACAGTGGTGTAATCCTTGATTCGGGAATGTCCGGAACATAGGAAGCATACCCATCACTCCAATCTTGGATAATGCTGAAAAAAGCCAAAAACATCAAAGGATAGGAAAGTTTTTCATAAAAGGAAACTTGCTTAGTCCTACCGATCCAAAACAATAAAGCAGCTTCTCCTGCCCATAATAAGGTCACCCAATTGCCGTCAAGCTGTACAGGAAATGCCAGGGTAATGAAAATAAGTACCAGTCCTGTTATCAGATTATGGATGTTTTTGTCTGCAAGTTTTTGGCGGTAAATGATGACACTCACTACAAAATGAACAAGTGCATTGACCAAAGTAAATAATCCCAAAAGCTCTTTGCCAATTTGATGATCATCAAGAAGGGCGAAACCTAACCCATAAAAAATAAATGAATTGATAATTACCAAAATGACATCAGGGATGGCAAATTTTTCTTTTTGAAGAAGTTTATATCCAAGAAAGGTCATATAGAATATGACAAAAAATAATGAAAGAAAGACAAAAGCCAATTCAAAATGCTCGGTTGGTTGAAATTGGACAATATACCAAGACAGGTATATCAGCCATGTCAAACCAAAAGAAACGAAGTAAAGCGCTTTCCAATATTTCTTTAGTGCAATGGCCAGGATTCCAATGTTTAGAATTGACATGTAGGTAAATAGAACAGCTACTTTGCCAGAACCATCACTCAATAAGAAAGGAACAGCATAAGCACCTACCAGCCCTATATGAGCAATTATTTGTCTGCTGTATTGTAATGCGGCGATTACTGTAAAAACCGTAAAAACGACCATGATGGAAAAAGCCGCCAATTGGGGAATCAAGCCATATAGTGCAAATGCAAAATAAGTAATGAAGTATAAAATCGCCATTGCGCCGCTTACCAGGACGGCGCTGAAGTTTTCATACTTACTTTTTAATTTAATGCCAAAGGCCAACAATCCCAAGCCAAATACATACCCCAGGATAATTCTGGTAAGTGGGCTAATCAAATCATTTTCAATCGAGTATTTGGCACCGATTGCCACACCGATTACAGTGATGGCTATTCCTATTTTATTGATTAAATTTTCTCCTATAAACTTTTCTATATCCGATTTCCTTTTTGCTACCTCGGGGATTGGCAGAAAAGGCCGGATTTCCGGTTCGTACTTTTTCTCTACTATTGGATTGGGTTGGGAAGGGATAGTTTCACTGTTAATTTGAAAATCAGCATCGATTACAGGTTTGTCCGGATTGGCAGTATTACTTTCAATTACAGGAACCTGACCGTTAGCTTTGAGCTTGTTTAATTCTATTCGCAGTGTATTTATTTCATTTGAAAAGTCCTCCTGTCTTTTCAAAAGAGTGTCCAACTTCGCAAGGAGTTGGTTGATTTTTTCATTGTTATCTGACATAACTGTGACCGGCTATCTACACTATAGTATTATGTATGAGATATTCGCATTTCTATGCTTATTCCGTATTCCTAGTTGCATTTCGAGTAATGGTGAATTTTGGTCTTTTTTAAAGGAAAAACCCAGGCTAATAATACTTGGACAAGTATGGGAGGAGATCAGACAATTCTTGGCTTTTCAATCCTTTTTAAACTTCGAGTTTCTAAACGCCATTAGAAGTTCATCCCTATATTTGTCGTTGTTGTAGTTAATATTCACTCCAAAGTCAAAACCATTGATCAGTCTGCTATACATAATTTGGCTCAAAATAAATTTCCCATTCGGGCTATAAATAGTAAAACTATATTTTTGAAATTCCAGACCATCAATTACTTCCGTTGTGGTAGCAGAAGAATCTGCTTTTATTCCCTGGTCTAAATATGTCAAATAAATAATCTCTTTAAGCGCTGCACTATTTTCTTCCCATTCACCCTCGTACTCCACCTTAAACGGTTCTGAAGTCGATTGAAAAATATTGAATAGGTCTTTTTGAATTGAAATCAGATTTTTTAATCCGCTATAGTCTACCTCTGCATCCATTGTTTCTTGTAATGCTTTTAGACCTTTTTCGTTGTTTTCCTTTGTTTTTTCTTTTTCTACCACC
Organism: Aquiflexum gelatinilyticum; assembly: GCF_024741135.1. Lineage (GTDB taxonomy): Bacteria > Bacteroidota > Bacteroidia > Cytophagales > Cyclobacteriaceae > Cognataquiflexum > Cognataquiflexum gelatinilyticum. The sequence continues at coordinate 147,634 of NZ_JANSUY010000001.1, read as the reverse complement.
GCCCAACCAGTTGGAATTTCCATTTTCCATCCGATTTCATTACTTGTATAGGTATTTCCCTCGATTTTCCCTTCATCAATATTCTTATTCGGGTCAACTTGCCCGCTTGAAGCCAAAGCAAGGGAAATGCTCAAAACAACTGTAAATAGAATTTTTTTCATCCTTTTTCTTTTATGATTTGATATCCGCTGGTGTACTCTTTTATTCTTTGGAATTGGTCGGCAGGAAAGACCATTTTTTCTTGAATTTATATTTCACAAACAGCACAATTTAGCAAAATCAATCAAGGATTTATCTCTTCAAAAAAAAATTACTACAAGAAGATTTTTTAAGCTAAGGACTTGACAAAAGAGTTTTTTTTTGGATCAAAAAACCGGGATTTATTAAAGAAAAAATCACCATAAAACCTCGAAAGAAATCTGTTTCCTACAGGGTTTTGAAATATTATTTGGAAAAAAAGCTTTGATAAAGGTCATCATACATAGACTGTAGAGTCGCAGTCTATTTAATAATGTTGGTAGCAAATCGATTTTCAAGCTGCATTAGGTCAAGTTCAAGGAATTCCTGAAGGTGTTTTGAAAATGAACGTGACTGAAATGCTATTTCGTCTTTCCTATCGGTCCATTTAAGTATCCATTATTTGGATGAAAAATTCAGGATGGGATTTTAATTCCCGTCAATATTTTGGAGGATTTAAACCAAAAAAAGAAACAAGAAAGGAATCTTCATCAAGTCAGTAGGTTTCGGTTTTCTGAAATAAATTGGGCAAAAGTCCTTGGTTGTCTTCCGGTGATTTTAGCCACCCAATCTGTAGTTTCGGGTTCTTTTTGAAATCTCGGAAAATAATGAAGCATGATCATCACAAGAATAAACATCGTAGGCATATTTTCCTTCCTTTTGGTCAAAAAGAACCTCATCAAATTAGGCGATTGGAATTTAATTTGAGTTCCTAAGCCATTGCTTAAAATCTTTGCCATCTGAGAAAATGTTAACTTTTCCCCATTGGTCAAATCGTAAGATTCATTGATGTGCTGCTTTATATTTATCAGGATATTGGCAGCTACCTCCCCAATATCCATCACATCGATCAGCGTAAATTTTGATTCTCCAGCAGGAAGAAAAATCTGCTTTTTGGTTACTAAGTCTTTGCGAAGCGTAGTTGTAAAATTTTGCATAAAATAAGCAGGTCTCAAAAAGGTATAATTTATTTTGCTGCCAACTATCATCTTTTCAATTTTATGGTGTGGTATTATTCTGCTGTTTTCCACACCTTGGACCGATAAAAAAACGATGTGTTTTACACCTTTATCTTGACAGGCATCAATGATCGGTTTGAAATATTTTTCTGTGTCTGATATTTGAGGCGGTCTCAGCAAAAAAAGAATATCACAGTTTTCCAATGCCGCCTCGCAAGTTTTGAAATCCATAAAGTCAAATTTCAAAAGGCTTGTTTTTAGCCCCTCCAAACTGATTTTATCAGCCTCCACATTCCTCACGCCTGCATAAAGGTCCAGCTGATGGTCAATATTTCGCAAAGAACTCAAAACTGCTTTGCCTACACTTCCTGTCGCACCTGTTATTACAACTTTCATTTCCTATCTGAATGGCTTACATGATTTGATTTTCATATTCTTGGGCATAGCTTCTCATTTCCGCTATAAGGGGCATTACTTTTCGGCCAATTTCAGAAAGGCTGTATTCTACTCTAGGGGGTACTTCTCCAAAGTTTTTACGTTCTACCAATTTGCTGTCAATAAGGTTTTTTAATTCCTGTATAAGCATCTTTTCACTGATATCAGGAATTTGTCTTTTAAGCTCCGACAACCTCAAGGGCTTTTCAAACAATTGATAAATGATCAGAAGTTTCCATTTTCCACCCACCAATTCAAGTGTTGTTCTGATGGGACATCTTGCTTCTACTTTTATTGTTTCCATTTTTATACTTACAAAAAGGTTAGTACTTATATAATAGGCATGTACTTCAAATGTACGTAAGTTTGGATGGTAATCATATCAATCAGTCAGATGAAAAAAATCGCATTGTTTGGAGCAACAGGTCAAACAGGTCAAAAATTCTTGAAAATTGCCCTGGAAAAAGGATATAGTGTAAAAGCTTTGGCCCGTGACAAATCAAAACTCAACAACCAAAGCCCATTGCTAACTGTCTTTGAAGGGAACGTGTTAAACGCGCAGGATGTAAATAAGGTGGTCGAGGATTGCGACATCGTAGTCAGTCTGTTTGGTCATGTCAAAGGCTCCCCGGAGTTGTTGCAAACCAACGGAACAAAAAACATCATTAATTCGATGCTGGAATTTAATGTTGATAAAATCATTTCCCTATCGGGTGGAGGATTGCCTTACCCTGAAAAGGACAAACCCAAATTTGTGGATAAATTAATTAGGACAATAATGAAGATTGCTGTCCCCAAAGTGTTGAATGATGCGATTGCTCATGCAGATGTACTGAAGGCTAGCGGCAAAAAGTGGGTGATAGTAAGAGCACCAAGACTCACCAATGAGGCCAAAACCGGTCGCTACCGGATAGGATGGGTTGGAGTCAATGCCAGCACAAAAATCAATCGCTATGATTTGGCCGATTTTATTTTATCCCAGGTTGAGGACGAGGATTTCAATTTTCAAATGCCTTTTGTCAGCCTATAGGGCTGTAAATTCTTTGGATTGACAGCACAGTTGGCAGGTCAAGTCTCAATCCATGAAACAATCTACAGGAATTATAAATAGGTCCTTCCGTTTAGATTATGGCAGTCTTTGCTAATAATGGGAATTCAGAATCTGACTTTTGTTATTTTCTTTCAATGTCCATTATTTCCCCATCTTCTACCATCATTTTAAGATCTGTTTTAAGAATCGGGAACGTTTCTCCTGAAAATGACTCATCTCTTCTGATTTTAGAGTCCGAAAGTCCCCGTCTTTTGTTGGTCTCATATTCATTTAATAAAACAAAAACAGTATCACCTTCAATATTTTCGACTTTGTATAAAGTATACTGTTTGTAGTCGATTTTTATTTCATAAATATCTCCGGCTTGTGGTGAGGCAATTAACATCAAATTTTTCTCCTCCCTTTGCTTACTCACGATTCCTCCCAAAATAAAAAAGAAAAAAAGTAAAATAATCCCTGAAAAAGTCCAGACCGGGGTTTTTCCTTTCTGTTTTAAGATTTCAAAATTACTTCTGAGGTAAACAGGAAATTCTTTCTTTTCAAGAACTTGCTTACAATGGCTGCATTGCGTCAGACCTGTTTTTCCGATCGGGAAAAATGGAATCCAAAATACATGTGCATATTTTTGGAAAACAGTCATCTGAACACTGTTTTGGGTTCCGCAGTTTGCGCATTTGTCTTGGATTGTTTCTGTTGCAACTTCTGTCGCTTTACTTCCAAATACCACCATTTTTGTTAACGTTTATTATTTTTCTCCTTCTTTCAGAACAGGATCATTATGGATGTAAAACTAATTTGAGGAGGGTCATTTTCAAAATATTTCCTAAGAGAGTCAGAAATAATTATTTAAATGATTTCAATTATTTTGGAGAGCACCATTTTTTGGCAAAATTCAAAAAAACAGTACACATTGGCCTGGTATAAAAGCGATAATCAAAAAGCAGCAACTGTAAATCAAATAGAAATTTTAGACCTTTTTTCCATTGATAATCAGATATAAAAAAGAAACTTAAAGACTTCTCTCTGGAATGGCTTTAAATCTTCGAAAAAAAAATTTAACCTTTTTTCACATTCCGGTGCAACCTATTTTTACTTACCTGTATCTACCTATTCGAAAGCCAACAGCAATGTTATTTAGAAAAACTTTTACAACTGAGTCGGACATCATCAAAGGTTGCCTGAAGGGAGAGCGAAAAGCCCAACAGCATCTCTATGAAGCCTACTCCAAAAAGTTTCTCGCCATCTGCCTCCGGTATGTCAAAGACCGGGACCTTGCAGAGGATGTCATGATTGAAGGCTTTATGAAGATCTTTGAAAAACTACCCCAATATGAAGCCAAGGGAAGCTTTGAAGGTTGGATGAAACGCATCGTCGTCACCCAATCGCTGCTTACCCTACGCAACAACCGCAACCTGAGTATGGAGGTGAATGTTGAATTCCACCTGGAAAATGCGGACAGCCCCTATGAACTTAACCACTTGGAGACTGCCGAACTGTTGGAACTGATTCAGGGATTGCCGGTGGGATACCGGACGGTTTTCAACCTGTACGCCATCGAAGGCTACAGCCACGCCGAAATCGCCGACCTACTTGGAATCACAGAGTCCACTTCCAAGTCCCAACTCAACAGGGCAAGAAATACATTGAAACAAAAAATAGCCGATCAACAAATCAAAGAAAGGAGAATCAATGGCTAATACAGATAAAAACTTCGATCAGTACTTCAAAGAAAGGCTGGCCAAGCATGAAGAAAAACCTTCCCAACTTGCTTGGGAAAAACTTGAAAGGCAACTGCCGAAAAAAGAAAAAGGAATTTGGTTTCCCATAATGGGCATTGCCGCTTCGTTGCTTCTTTTCCTTACTGTGGGCTATGTCGTATGGCAGGCCAACCTAGAAACTGAAAGTAGCCTTCCACTTACCTCAGAGCTGACTACTCCTGGTAGTGATGAAAGTTCAGAGACCTTGAAAGAAGCCATTCCGACAAACCCCGAAACCATTGAGGAATCAAAAGAAACCAAAGAAGAACAGACAATTGAATCAGACAAACCTGTTCAAACCCCAATAAAAAAATCCGTCACTATCAAGCCACAGATTACAGAAGCTCCCAAGGAATTGCTTGCAATAGCGGATAATCTGGAGGAAAGGATCGATGAGGTATTTGTAGAAACACCTGAGATCGTCATTCCCGAACTAAATGTCAATGAAGCCATTGCCCAAAACAACATTGAAGAGGAGGAAGAAGTGATGACCTACAAGATCACCATCAAGTCCAACGGAATCACAGAAAAACCTGAAAATCAGGGACTCATTGCCGGAATTGAAAATAAAGTAGATAAAATCGGAGGATTGCTCAGCAAAGTAGAACAGGGTTTTGCAGACCTGCAGGATGCAAAAGACAACTTGTTTGTAAGCAACAATACCCCCAAAAGAGAAAGAAAATAATCCACCAAAAATTGAAAACATAAACCATCATGAAAAAATACTTGCTTTTATTTTGCTTCCTCGGACTGGTTCAGTTTGCATTCGGAAGTACTGACAGGGAGTTTTTGGCTCCAAAAGATACCATCATTGTGGAGTTTGGGACTTCAGGAAAAATCGTCCTTGTCGTGGACAACAAAGAGGATTTTGAGCGGCTCAAAAAAATGAACATCAACCAGATCATTTCAGAACTTGACCTGCAGATAGACGAAAAAACCGGCGAACTTGTCGTTGTAGAAGTTTCCGGAAAAAACGGATCCCGAGAAATCGTCAAAGTCACAGAGGACTGGAACAAGACTGAAGTGTCTGTCGCTGGGATCAGGATCTTGGTAGATGAGACAAGCCCCAATACGAGGGTGAAGGTAGAAACCGGAGTGAAGAAAAAAAGTGACCCACCTTTTCGCACCTATTTTGGCTTGGACCTTGGACTCAACAACTACCTCGACAACAATGGGCAATTCCCAAAATCCACCCAACCATATGCAGTACGAGGATGGGGAAGCTGGAACGTCGGCCTCAACTTCTTTGCCAGCCAAAAGATCAGCAAAGGCTTCCGCTTTGACCTTGGAATGGGTGTCCAATGGTACAATTTCAAATTTGAGAACAGAGACTTTCAGGCCGTCAGAGGAGAGGATGCCATCGAATTTATCCAAAGAAACGATGTTGCAGGATTCAAAAGCAAAATCTCTGCCTCCTACCTCACCACGATGGGACTCTTCAAATTGGACTTCGGAAGAATGAATGACCAGGGAAGAAGGGGGATAAGGTTAGCCTTGGGTCCTTATGCAGGCTACCGTTTGGGTGGTACGAGCAAATATGTCTACCGACCTCTAGATGGTGGAGGACGCAGAAAAGAACACCTTAACACCGGAATATTCCTGAACAACTTCCGCTACGGTATCCGAGGAGAAGTCGGATTCGGCAGGGTGAATTTCTTCACCACATACGATTTCAATCAATTATTCCAAGCTGGCAAAGGTCCTGAACTGAACCCGATCACCTTCGGAATTATATTCTAACTCCCTTTTTTTGAATACTAAGCCAATGAAAACGACCACACTGATTTTAATTCCATTGCTGTTTCTGACTTCTCTGGGCTTTGCCCAGGAAGCAGATTCTGCAAGACAAGATTCGGTAAAAACTACCAACTTTACCCTTTTCAACACCGATGTCATTGTCTACAAAAATGCCGACGGTACCAATACCTGGGAATTTGTATCAAAAGGAGACCAATATTATGAATATCAATCCAAGTCAAAAAAATCTAGCAATGGACTGACTTTGGACATCGGTATCAATACCTGGATTGGGGACGATGCTGCTCCTGTTGTCAAACCTTGGGGCAGTTGGAATCCTGCGATCAATTACCACTATACCTACAAACCAAGCAAAAACTTCAACCTGAAATCAGCCATTGGAGTCAGTTGGTACAACTTCAAATTTGAGGACAGAAACCTGCAGGCATTAAGAAGTAACGGCAGTTTGGTTTTTGAGGAACATCCATCAGGCACAGGGACAAAATCAAAAATTTCGGCTTCCTATGCTAACCTGACTTTGATTCCGACCGTGCAGACAAGCAATGGTAATTTCAGCTTCGGTGTTGGTCCATATGCTGGTTACAGGTTGGGAGGAAGAGGGAAATTTGTCTACCGGGATACCAGTGGAAATAGAGCAAAGGAATTCCAAATGGGCAATATGTTTGCCGAGAATTTCAGATATGGGATTCGCGCCGAAATCACGGTGGCGGACCTTACCTTCTATATGAACTATGATTTGAACAATACTTTCCAAGAAAACAAAGGACCCAAGCTCAATACTTTGAGTTTCGGATTCGTACTTTAAAAACCAACTTACTATGAAAACAAACTTAAAATCAACATTTGCGCTGTTCCTGATTTTAGCAATGGCAGCTATCCATCCTGCGATGTCCCAAGTCCAAACCATCGTGGATGTGACCAAATCTTTTTCCGGAATATCAAGGATAGAAGTCTCCGGAGGTCAGTTGGAAGTGGAATATATCGGGGGTCCAAATACCGATGTTTCCGTGAATGCATTTTTGGAATCTACCAATCCTGATCAGGATATCGTATTTGTCACCTTGGGTGATGTGTTGAAGATTTCGCATAAGGTCTCAGGCAATAATAACTGGAACAATAGAACCAAAGGCCACATCAAAATCAGTGGGCCTGTAGGTATGAGCCTGGACATGAAAGGTGGTTCAGGATCAGTATATGTGGAGAATGTCCAAAGCTCCGAACTCAAGCTTTCAGTCGGTTCAGGGAGTGTTTCTGCCAAAGATATCAGTGCAGACATCTTAGCCAATGCCGGGTCGGGATCCATCAAAATGACAGGTATCCAAGGCAATATCAAAGGAAATGTGGGATCAGGTTCTGCCAATATGCAAGACATCAAAGGAAACATCAGTTACTCCTCAGGCAGTGGCGGCATCAGTGTAGCAGGTGTGGAGGGTCAGGTTAATGTGAGTTTGAGTTCAGGAAATGCAAAATTGGAAAACGTTTCCCAATTGGGTGAATTGAGAGTGACTTCCGGAAACGTCACTGCGACAAACTCCGGCTTGGGTTCTGAAACCAGACTGAGTGGTACATCAGGGAATTTCAAAATCCAGACTTCTTCCAACTTAAAGGACTTCAATTACAACCTCAATGCGAGCTCCGGCAATGTTTCTGTAGGAAACTCACGGGCAGGAAGAAACCTCAGCATAGATAACGGTGCAGCAACAGAAATCAAAGGAAGTATTACCTCCGGAAATATTTCCATTGTAAACCAATAACATTCTCTGAAAACCAATTTTATCTCCCGGCAGGAAGACAAGGAAAGGCAATCCAAAAAATTGCAGGGCCCTGGCTTTCTGCCGGTTTTTTTTACCCTAAAATTATTAGTGGCAGGTAAATTACACGAGCGGTTTAAACTTTTCTATCTGTCAAAGTTCTAAAGGTTACCAAGTTTATGTCTAACTTATGGTAATATTTTAATCCTTGTTTTACCTCAATCCGAATTGAACCAAATGGAACCAATCAAAAAAGAAGATTTAAGCCAAGAAATTTTTGACATGTATGACTACTATGTCCATGGCAAGATCGACAGAAGAGAATTTGTAAACCGCCTTTCGGTATTTGCTGTGGGAGGCTTGACGGTATCGGCGATTTTAGGATTTTTACTTCCCAATTATGCTGAAGCCAAGAGATTTACCCAAGATGACCCGAGATTGATTTCCTCCTATGTGGAATATGATTCTCCAAAAGGTGCCGGCAAAATGAAAGGCTTGCTTACAAGGCCTGCTGACAAAAAAGAAAAACTTCCAGGCGTCATCGTGGTCCACGAAAACCGAGGATTGAATCCGTATATAGAAGATACTGCCCATCAGGCTGCTTTAGATGGCTTCATTGCTTTTGCTCCTGATGCCTTGACGCCGTTTGGCGGATATCCCGGCACGGACGATGAAGGACGTACCATGCAATCCAAGCGTGATAGGGAAGAAATGCTGCAGGATTTTATTGCAGGCTATGAATTTTTGAAGGAGCATGAACTCTGTACCGGCAAAGTCGGCGTCGTTGGATTTTGCTTTGGGGGCTGGATTTCCAACATGATGGCTGTGCGGGTTCCTGACCTGAAAGCAGCTGTTCCTTTCTATGGCGGTCAACCCACAGCGGCGGATGTTCCAACCATCAAAGCCCCGCTTCAGATTCACTTTGCGGAATTGGACACTAGGGTCAATGAAGGTTGGCCGGCTTATGAAGAAGCCCTTAAAGCCAATAAAAAGAAATATGAAATGCACATGTATCCAGGAGTAAACCATGGTTTTCACAACCATTCCACTCCAAGGTATGACAAAGCTGCCGCTGATTTGGCTTGGGGAAGGACGATTGATTTCTTTAAGAAAAACCTCAAGTAAGCCTGAAACTTCGGTTACCAAGCCAACAAAAAAAGTCAGCGGATTCGCTGACTTTTTTGTTTTAGGGCAGGTTTGACCATATGATGGCTAATTTCACCACAAATGTTGAAATAACTTCAACGCCAAATCTACAACCCTGTGACTTGCTCCAGACCATGCGGGAAGAAAAACACTGGCTTATAGTTCAAAGGTACCTACTTGATTATGCTCCGCTATTTTCATTCCATCTGAACCAGTTTTTGTAATAAATATTTCGTCTTTAAAAATGCACTATAACGTTAAATATAAGAAACGTATCATTTTTTAGGTTGGTAACCTTCAATCATACGCCAAGCCTATTCTGTGAATTGGCTCGTATATTTCCACCTAGAGTCAATTCGCAGAATTGGAGTACTCCCTAAGGAGCTTGGACCTTTATTAACCCACTATCTAGCTATGTTTTCTCAATATAGTGCTGTAAACAGTTTTATTCTATTTCTTCAAACATATTTAATGTCTGACCAGGTTTTGGAATACCCTCCGAATCCAAAATGTGATCTTTCATTTTACGACAATGATTGAAGTTTTTAAATATAGAGAGAGGATAATTGTTATTTGGACTAACGTAATTATATGCTTTTAATAGTCTTTTAGTATAACGATCAAAATCAGATTTGAAAAAGTCTTTAAAGTAATTTTTTAAATCTTGGGATGGATCAAAGAACATTGATTTATCTGATTTATGAACTATTAAATGCGATAGTAAGTAAACTCCATGTGAGCAGATTAATTTTTCCATTGCTGGTAATTTTTTAACCTCTTTCTCAATTCGTCTAAATAAGTCTACCAGCTTTACCAATGTGTCAACTGTAAGCTTGTCATTAAATAATTGGTTATAAGGTTTTGAGTCCCATAAACGACCTATTTCTCTTTTTGCATAGGTAGAAAAATCAATGTCGTCTTGAAAGCAAGCAAGAGCAATTGTAGATTCCTCGAAATAATAATTCTCATTATCTTTTACTGGATTTTGATCATCTCTCTTTACGTGATATTTTAATCCATTAAGATAAAATTCATGTTTAAGTTTCTTTTGTTGATCATCAAGACTAATAAAATCTCTTTTCTCTATTTTGTTTTGTGTGTTACTAGCGATTGTAAGTGTTTTATCAAAATCAGCAGATGTATTTTCAAGTGAAATTATCTTAATGAATACATTCGCATTGGATACTTTCTCTGGCATTAATTTAAAGGCATATCCAATGCTGCCTACCGTTTGAGCACCATTTACTACGGTTAAATCTGTAAGCTTGAACTTTCCAATATCTCTTTTACCACTGTTATAAGGTGATTTATTGATTTCTTTACAAAGTAACGTTATACCATTATTTAAGTAATAAAATGTCTCTGGGTTTTTTGTTAAAGTGTTAATTATCTCTCGATTAATATCAGATAAACCTATAAATGATCGTATGTTTTTAGAGTATAGTCTAGTTTTATTTTTGTTAAACAACTCTGCAATTGTGCCACATGAAACAGTTCCATAGAAGGATTTAATTGGTTCATCAGTATGACCCCAATTGTATAAATCAATATCGGCATTTACAGGTTCCCCTTCAATAGAGTCTTTCAAGAAGCTGTAAGATTTAGCTAAGTTGTAATCTGTAAAGAATACATCTTCATCTGTATCATTAAATTCTTCTAGTTTATCTGTTATGAGTTCTAAGTTTTCGTCAGAAATTCTATTACCTGAATAATTAAGAATTAACCTGATTTTCACATTAGACGATAATATGATTTCTTCAATCCAACTTGATAGATCTTGGGTTTTCTGATTAAATTTATCAAAGTGTAAATGCAGTAGATCTGTTGCTCCTTTTAAAAATTTTAATACCTCTCCTTTGTCAACACCCCCTATCCCATTTTGAATCCATTTGGTTTGAACTAAGATGAGCTCACGTTGAGTCGTTGAATAGTAGATAGCATCAATTCCATTATCCGAAAATCCATCTGTTATATGCTTTTTTAAATCTAAGTACGATTCATTTGTGAATGCTTTGAGAGCATATAGGGTATAAGCACGCGTAAATAGAATATTATTAAGTTCCTCCTCACTAATATTAGGTTTTTCAGATTTAATTTCAGCTACATCAACATGAGGAATCACTTGATTTTCTAAAAGTTTTTTAATTCTATTTAATTGAAGTATGCTCATATATATTGTTGACAACGTTTAATATATTCCAAATATGTTGTATAATACTTGATTTTTAGTGATGGCCGAAATTGATTGCGGTTATTTCTGAAATATCTGATTAGTTTAGTAAATATCCAATTTGTCAATTGGACTTATTATTTGATCAAATCCTTTGGTTGAAAGATCAGTGAAAATTTGAATGGCTTTGGCTTTTACTCTTTTTTATTCAATCTCCTAATTACCTTTTTCAGTTTTTCCTTGTCTCCTTTATAAGCTGCCAAATCAAACAATTCCACTTTTCTGAAATCTATCGGATGGCTTTCACTTTGCAAAGCAATAAATCCCGACTTCAGGGGAGTTCCGTCAACTTTGACAGCAGGGTCTGATGGACTGACATTACCGCCACCGATTTCCGGATGGAAGTATTTCAAAACAGTATCCCCTTCCAAAATATGGTACACCACCGAATCACCCAACACCAAAAACTGCGCTGTCACCCATCGCTCTCCATGATAGGTTTTGGAGCTTGAATTGACACAATGCGGGGTGAATAATTCCCCATCCATGTACACGTTTGTACCGGGAGTACAAAGGTTACTCGTGGACCTTTCATTCGTCCCGTCACCGCCGAGAAATTGACCTTCAATCGAAATAGGAAAATCCTGGTCTTTCAAAATTGTTTTTGGGTCCTGACAATGTAGCATCGCTCCGGAATTCCTCAAAGCCCATCCTTCCCCACCTGTTGCCTGTTCGCCTACAAACCTGTACTCGACATTGAGCAAATAATAAGAAAAAGGGGTGTTAAAATAGATGTGGCCATACTGTTGGTCAAAAGCTTCGTAACCATCATACCTGACTTTCATAAGGCTGTCTTCCACCCTGAAGGTATTGGTAAAGTTTTCGTTTAGTTCATGTTTGGCGATTTTGATCGTCCAATCATTTAAATCTTTTCCATTGAACAGCTGAATCCATTCTCCTTCCTCTTCTTTTTCAGCCTCAGTTTTGGATGTGCTACAGCTTATGAGAAATAACAATGAATAAAGAATGAAAGCGGACCTTACCGGATTTTGACAAAGATGGATCATATTGTTTTTGAATTTAGAAACTCAATCTGAAATGGAAAATAGGGAAATATTTGATAGATTGGAATAAAAAATTCCCAACACCATGACAAATAAATCTTTCCTCCTCTTCCTGATGGCATTCCTGATTTTTGGCAAGACCTCAGCCCAAGAAGTGCTTTACTTAGACAAAGATCAAGCTGCCGGAAACGGTTCCATTCAGCAATTGGATTGGATAGTGGGATATTGGTCAGGAACTGGCTTGGGCGGTGAATGCGACGAGTTATGGCTGCCTGCTCAGGACAACAGCATGGTGGGAACTTTCAGGTTTATGATGAATGGCAGCCTGATTTTCTCCGAATACATGAACATGGTCGAAGAGGACGGCAGACTTTTCCTTAAACTCAAACACTTCAACAGGGACCTGAGCGCTTGGGAAGAAAAGGAGGAATGGACGATTTTTAAGTTTATCAAAACAGAAAGCCAAACAGCGTATTTCAGCGGGATTACTTTTCACAGGGATGGAGACGAATTGATCCTCAAACTCGCCCTGACCAATGATGGTGTAAAAAGCATTGAGGAATTCAGGTACAAAAAAACGGGCTTGTAAAGTAAAAAACTAAGCAGTTAAATAATTTTTTGAATGCATTAGGAATTTTATTTCCCAATTATTTATATTTCAAAATATAATTAGTTAAGATTCTTTATGGGGAAAATCCGATGCTTGTTTTCAATACTGCTTTTGTTCTTTTTTTCACACCTTTCATTTTCTCAGGTAAAAATCTCCCCCATTCCCGATTGGGTCAAGTCCGAACCTGAAACAGCCAACCCAACCCACAAGCCCACTGAAGGAGGATACACCTACCTGGTGTTTGAAAGACAATATCATGTTCCCCAAAAAACTTCTTTCTCCAGGTACAAAATCCAAGTACTGACAGTGGATGGAATCCAGGAAAACTCAGACATCAGCATCAATTATGACCCGACATATCAAACGCTCCATATCCATGACATCAGCATCTGGAGAGATGGAAAAGCCATCAACAAACTCAACCTTAGCGAAATAAAAACCATCCAAAAAGAATCCGGTTCAAATCAGTTTATATATGATGGCTCGCTTTCTACCATCATCCACCTTTCTGATGTACAAAAGCAGGACATCATCGAATACAGCTATTCCATCAAAGGTTTCAATCCCGTCAACAAAGATTTTTTCTCTGCCGACCTCTACCATCAACTCTATTTTCCTGTAAAAAAATTCAGGTATCGCATCATCACTTCAGCTGATAAAGGCCTCCAATATAGAAATATCGACCACCAATACAGCCCCTCAATCGAAGAGGGATCCGGGATGAAAATCTATACCTGGGAAAATGAGGCCTTGAGTCCCAAGATTTTTGACATCAATGTACCCAATTGGCTGGCCATTTATCCGATGACTTCGGTTTCAAACTTTTCCGGATGGGAGGAAGTGGTTTCATGGGCATTGCCCCTGTACCAATATGATTCACGGACGATCAGCCCGATTTCGAAGACTATCAATAACAAGGCTTTGACCGAAGAAAAAATCCCTGAGTTCATCCGCATGGTCCAAGATGATATCAGGTACCTTGGCTTGGAGTCCGGCATGAGTGCTTACCGCCCCAATGCCCCCAAGAAGGTTTTTGATCAGAAATTCGGTGACTGCAAGGACAAATCACTGCTTTTGGTAGCCTTGCTCCGGGAGGAGGGTGTGAAGGCCTATCCGCTTTTGGTAAATACCGAATGGAGAAGCGAAACAAAAGCTTTACAACCGAGTCAAAGTGCCTTCGACCATTGTGTGGTGACCTATGAATGGGAAGGAAAAAATTATTTTGTTGATCCCACCATTTCGGATCAGGGAGGATCTTTTGAAGATTCATTTTTTCCGGATTATGGCGTGGGCTTGGTTATCAAAGAAGGTGTCAAAGACCTGATAGAAATCCCAAGAGGCAAAGTACCCTACACAAAAATAAATGAACTGATTACAGTAAATGATTTTTCCGGAAAAGCAGAATATGTAGTCCGCTCTGAAATGTATGGAAGAAAAGCTGATGAAACCAGGGCCTATTTTGCAAATAAATCCAAAGAGGAAATCACCCAGGAATACATGAATTACTATGCCAACCTGTATCCGGGAATCTCCACGACCGCTGTCGTAAAATTGATGGATTATAACCGCAATGGGGAAAACCTGCTTACAGTAGAGGAATATTACCAAATTCCGGATTTTTGGCAAAAAGCAGATGACAGCACTTATGTTTATGGACAGATATATCCGATCGTATTGGAATCACTTCTGGAGCTTCCGAAGTCTGCCAATAGGTCGATGGACTATTTTGTAGGAGATGAAGAGGAATTCTATCAGACTACCCAAGTGGTACTTCCTGAAGATTGGAACATCACCCCATTTGAAAAAAACATAGAAGCAAGTGCTTTCACTTACCACAACAAAATCTTTGGGGCGGGCAATACGGTGGTAGTGGAACATTCCCTGAAACGGCTAAAAAATACCATTCCTGCCGTTGAAGTGGCGGAATTGTTGAAAAAGAAAGAGGAGGTGATGAAGGAACTTTCCTTTTATGTAACCCATACCGGAAAGCAAAAAGGCAGTTCCTCAAACTTGGGACAACTGTCGATTTTGCTTGCGCTGATCATTTCAGGTTTTTGGATTTACTTCGGTATCAAACTTTACAAAAACTATGACCCTGATCCATGGATTTATGCTGAAAACAAATCCATCGGCGGATGGCTTGTTTTGCCTACAATTGGGCTTTTTGCTACGCCTATATATCTT
The DNA here is from genome assembly GCF_024741135.1 of Aquiflexum gelatinilyticum. Taxonomy (GTDB): domain Bacteria; phylum Bacteroidota; class Bacteroidia; order Cytophagales; family Cyclobacteriaceae; genus Cognataquiflexum; species Cognataquiflexum gelatinilyticum. The sequence continues at coordinate 132,512 of NZ_JANSUY010000001.1, read as the reverse complement.
TTGATTACTATCATTGACATGGAGTATTTCTCCGAACAGACTTGGCTCAACGTCGAAACGCACGGAAAAGCGCTTAGATTCCTCGTTGTATCGGAAATGATTTACAATTTCTGCTTTTTGGGTTTTAATTTGGTATTGATCCTCTTGTTTTTACAGAGAAGGACAAGTGTTCCAAAGTTGATGGTCGTATTTTATGCAATCAGTATTTCAGTGACTCTGCTGGATAATCTGGCCGCTTATTTTATCAATGTAGATTTTGAAATCGAGACTAGGGAAATCGTACGGGCAAGCGCAGCCGCCATCATCTGGATTCCCTATTTCCTAAAATCTGAAAGGGTAAAGTCAACTTTCTGCAAGACTTTTCGGCCGAGAGATTAATGCCTGAGTTTAACCAGGACCGGTTTGTGGTCGGAAAATTCCACACCCAATACTTCTACGGAGACAATTTCCCAATCTTTAGCCTTTCCCAACCAAAAGTAATCAATGCGTATTTTTGGCTCTTTGGAGGAATAAGTGTTTTTGAGATTGCCAAATTCAAGTGCTGCGTCTAAAAATTCCTCAGAAAGGATCGAGTAGCCTAATTCATCAGCAGTAAAATTAAAATCTCCCGTCAACACTACCGGGGTGTCAAATTTTGAAAGGATATTTTTGAGCGCTACTACCTGTGCAGTCCTGTTTTCCACATATTGGTGGCAAAGATGAGTTCCTCCAAAGACCAAGGTCTTTCCATTTCCCAAATTCACTTTCGCCAATGCGAGACTTCTTTGCTCCCCTCCATTTGGAATGGGCAAGGAATAAGATATAAATTGGGTAGGAAACCTGCTTAAAATCCCTTCTCCGTAACCCCCTTCAGAAAAATCAATGGCTTTGGCAAAATAAGGTTTCATTCCTGTCAATTTTCCCAATTCAGCCATCAAATCCAATTTCCCTTCAGGATTAAAGTTTTTGGTCCTATTCGTCATGCTGTCTACCTCCTGCAGGGCTACCAAGTCAGGTCTGATTGTATTGATCAGTTCAGCTATTTCCCGTAGGTTGCTTTTTCCGGGATGGTATGGGTCCTCGCCATGGTAGATATTGTAAGTCAATAAAGTGATTTCTGATTTGTGGGAATGACCTTGGGCAAATAAGGCAAAATCAGAAAACATGGTTAAAAGCAACAAAAAGAAAAACTTTTTCATATCACAAAGTAAAAAAGGCATGGCAATAAAAAAAGCCCTGAAAGTTCCTTCAAGGCTTTTGTTAAGACTACCAAGTCGTTGACTTCAGTTTCGGAAATGCCCTGATGACATCGCTGAGACTGAGTTGTCCGACCAACTTGCCGTCTTTCATCACAGGAAATCTTCTTATTTTGTTGTCCAGGAATTTTTGGGCTGCATCAAAGAGTGAGAGGTCAGGGGTTAATGTCATGACATTTTTGGTCATATGTTCTGCTACCGTCCCCGGAAATGTCGGGGTATTGGAATACTTTCCTTTGATGATTTCTTTTAGGCAGTCTACCTCGGAAATGATCCCTACCAAGGTCCCTTTGGAATCCAAGACAGGGGCACCTGAAATTTTCTTTTTAGTCAATAAATCCAATACATGGTCAATCGAGTCCTCAGGACGGAATGTGACCAAATTGGTACTCATATGGTCCATGACCAAAATGGGGGCTGCTGCTTTTTTGGGTTCGACCACCCTCACGCCTTGAAAACTTTTTACCATAGCTATATCGGTTATTTTGAGTTTAATAATTTAGAAAATAAAAACCCGAAAACAAATTAGTTGGATATAAAAAATTCAAATTCAATATATAATTACAAAAAATAGATCATTTAAAAATAAAAATATTAAAAAATATAAAATATTAAAATAAATTATTTTCAGTTGATATGGTTTTCAAGGATCACAAATGGCATCCAGTCCCTTGCCGGAAAGGCAAACCTTGTCTGAAAATCAAAACTTCCCAGAATAATATCAAGGTCATCATCCCCATCTATGTCCGCTTTTTCCATCACCAGCCAAGACCATTTTCCTAATTCCGCTATGCTGCTGACCTGAAACTCCATGTTTCCGGTCTGTTGAAAAAGAAGGAAATTCAAGGTTTTCTCACCTGATTTATCAGGAAAGTATGAACTAACTGCCATTCCCATTCTTCCGTCTTGGTCAAAGTCTCCCGTCAGCAGGGCACTTGCACCATGCATGGGGTAGAAGTAGGTTTCCCGAAAAGCGTTTTTGCCATCATTGGTAAAGATCCGGAGTCCGTGATAGGGTTTCAAAATTGGAGAAAGGTCTGCATTGTCCCCATTGACGATGACCAGGTCCTTGAACCCATCACCATCCATATCTTCAAATTCGAAATCCGAAGAACCAAAAACAGCGTCGAATTGAAGCCAGGTTTCTTGTTTGAATTTCCCTTCACCCTGATTGATGTAGGTATAAATCCCCTCTTTTGCCTGTGTCATCATGGCTATGATGTCTGGCAATCCGTCTCCATTGACATCGGCTATTACTGTTTTGCGGGCACCGGGGAGCGAATTCAAAACATGTTCCTCATACCCACCGGCATTTTCTTCAAACCAAGACAATTGACCGAAATGGTTACCGAAAAAGCTGACGATCAGTTCTTCTTTGCCATTTTGGGTTAAATCTGCATAGGTAAAGTGCACCGGTCTGCGAAGGCTGTCCATCAGGATGGTGGGGTGTTTCTTTTCAAAAGATCCATATTCTTTCAGCCTGCCAAAAGCAAAATTAGAAGGATCCATCACTCCCATGGTGAGGAGTTCAAAACCAGTTTCCCTAAAACTGATGTCGGAAGCAGGGGAAATTATTCTGATGGAATCAAGGATTTTCATCCCAATGGGGTCGATCCTAAACAGGCTATTCAGCCTATCGCCGACGTACAATAATTTTTCATTTGGATTGTAACGGACAAGGGTAGTCAGGCTAGGACGTTTATTGTGAAAATCAGGATTGCGGACGGTAAACAATCCTGTGTTTTCCTTCAGATTATTGTCGATAGGAATAGGCTCCAAGGAATCAGGAGCAAGGTCAATGTAATACTGCTGGATTATATCCCAATCTTTTTGGGTTACCAAAGCTATTTCTGAATATATCCCCCGAGGGGCATCATTGTCTTCCCCCACTTTCGCTCCAAAATCTTCAGCATTGATCAGGCCCAATCTTCTTCGCATGTCGGGAAGTACACCGTTTTTCCAAGTGGCTTTATCCAATAATGCCGGATCAGGTTTGACATGGCAGGCTTGGCAATAAAGGTCTGAGAGTTCTTTCCCGGAAAGCTCCAGAGAAGTATTCCCCAAGCCTTGGAGTTTGTCAAATCCTTCTTTTTCTACCTTTGAACCTTGGCTACAAGACCCCAAAAAACCAAAAACTAAACTCCAAAATAAAAATTGTTTTCCCATTCCTTTACCCATTGTATTCTGAACGGGTAAAGTATGCAGCACAGTTTTAGAAACTGCTGAAGTTTACATAAACGGGGGAATGGTACTTTATATATCCCTTATAATCCTAGCAGGACTTCCCATCGCGAGCTTGTTGTCAGGAATGTCTTTGGTAACCAAAGAACCTGCTGCCACGGTCACATTGTTCCCGATACTGACACCGGGAAGAATCACCGTACTTCCACCAATCCAACAATTGTCCCCGATCCTTACGGGAAGTGCTTTGGTTTTGTAGGGGGCCTGATTGGATTCGTGGTTTTGGACTATCCTTTCGGTAGCCGAGATCGGATGAGTCGCTGTAAAAATCTTCACATTGGGCCCAATCAGTACATTTCTCCCGATGTCGATGGTATTGCAATCCAAAAAAACCACATTGGTATTGATGAATGTATTTTCTCCAACGGATATATGCTTGCCATAATCACAATAAAAAGGGCTTTCGATCCAAACGCCTTTGCCGACTTTCCCTAAAAGCTGCTGAAGTATCCGGGATTTTTCCTCTCCATTCCGGGAAGATTCATTACTCCATTGCTTTAACAACTCTTTGGCCTGATGGTACATTTCGAGCAATTCCGTATCCCGGGAATTATAGAATTCGCCTGCAAGGAGCTTCTCCCTTTCTGTCATTGGGCTGTAATTTCTTTTCTAAACAGATTGACCATATTCTGATCCACAGTCAACACCTGTTTGAATGCAAGTGGATCAGAGGAAAGGGAGACGGAGGGGTGAAAATAACTGCTTTGTGTAGGCCTGTATCCTTTGCATGAAGCATGGATTTCTCTGAGATGGCCATTTTGGTTTAATTGAGAAACATGTTCAGGTTTGGATCCTCCTCCCGGCATGATGATGATATCATCACCGGCCAACTCCAATAACTCAAGAATATTTCCTAAACCTTTGGTCACGTCATTTTCTCCTCCGGAAGTCAATATCCTTTGAAATCCCAAGTCAATGATCGTATTCAAAGCTTTTTTCTTGTCAGCAGCGATGTCAAATGCGCGGTGAAAAGTGCATGGCAGGTCTTCCGCAACGTTGATGAGGTATTTGCATGCTTCCTTATCGACATTTCCGTCCCGGTCCAAAACACCAAAGACAAATCCATCCGCCCCAAGGTTTTTGAGGATGGTAATGTCCTTTTTCATCACATACAATTCCTCCGAAGTATAGACAAAATCTCCTCCGCGAGGCCTCAGCATCACAAAAATGGGGATATCTACTTTTTCTTTTAGAAACGCGAGCATGCCGGCACTTGGTGTCTCGCCACCTTCCCCAAAATCAGAACAAAGTTCCAGCCTGTCAATGCCATATTCTGCAGCTTTGATCGCCGCCTCCACTGTAAAAACAGGAGCTTCCAACAAAATCTTTCCCATGGCTTAGAATTTACTTTTTGAGTCGACCAAGGTTCCGCCACCGCTATGGTGCCTGGCAAAATTAAAACCGGGATGAACCGCATATGCGCCATATTCCCCGTCTTTGTTGACGGCAAGAAACCCAGCCTGAATGTCTTTGATATTGGCTGAGTTTTTGGCAATCAGCCTTCGGACTGCTTCCTCACAGGCCTCTTGCGGTGTTCTCCCCTGACGCATCAGTTCTACAATCAGAAAACTTCCACAGATTCTGATGATGGTTTCGCCAAGTCCTGTGGCTGTGGCTGCGCCAACTTCGTCATCTACATAGAGTCCCGCTCCAATGATAGGGCTATCTCCTACCCTGCCGTGCATCTTGAATGCCAAGCCACTCGTAGTACAGGAACCTGCCAACTTCCCATCAGGGCCTAAGGCTACCATCCCGATGGTGTCGTGGTTTTCGATGTTGATGATGGGCTTGTATTTGGATTCTTTTTTCCATTCCTGGTACATTTCTTCCGCTTTAGGACTGAGGGTCTCGGATTCCATCGGAAATCCTTTTGCGATCGCAAATTGCCTTGCTCCTTCTCCTGCCAACATCACATGGGGAGTTTCCTCCATGACCATTCTTGCCAAAGATATCGGATGCTTGACCTGTCTCACAAAGGCAACAGATCCGCAGCTGCCGTCCCCTTTCATGATGGAGGCATCCAAAGTAGGTATCCCTTCCCTATCAGGCAGACCTTGCAGCCCAACCGATAAGTTGTCCATGTCCAATTCTGTGACTTTGACTCCTTCTTCTACCGCGTCGACAAGATTACCGGATTTCATTAAAACTTCCCAAGCACGGTCATTAGCAGGCATGCCATGGTTCCATGTGGAAAGGATAAGCGGTTTGAATTTTTCACCCGTAGATTCCTGTACAGGATTGGCACATGCTTGGATGATCCCGCCGGGCAAAAGTAATGAGGTCGAAACAAGGGTTTTCTTAAGGAATGATCTTCTGTTGGACATGGTGGTTGGGTTTGTACAAAAAACATTAAATTGATTAAAGATTAAAGATTCAAAAAATTTCGGAGAAATATATTTGGGATCGTTGAAATTTTTAAGGAAGTTGGGGGAGGGATGGGTGTGGTGGTTGTAGTGGTTGTAGTTGTTGTAATGGTTGTAGTTGTTGGAATGGTTGGAATGGTTGGAATGGTTGTCTGATTCGCGTTGGTGGGTAGTTAACTGGTTATTTGGTTAATTGGTTAACTGATTCCAGACTTAAGCCTTTCATCTGATCACTAAGAAGCCTACCGACTCCAGAATCTCGCATCTCGGCTCTTGATTCTCGCTTCTAAACACTTGATACTATAATCTTGATACTTGATACCAGAAAAATATGAGACCTTATATCCTTGCTGAAAACAATTGGAAAAACTTAAAACATCAGCGTTTTGATCTTGCCGTTTTGCCTTGGGGAGCCACAGAGGCACATAATTACCACATGCCCTATGGGACAGATGTCTTTGAAGCGGAGTCCATTGCCGCTGGGGCAGGGAAATTTGCTTGGGAAAAGGGGGCCAAAGTTGTAATACTACCGGTTTTGCCTTTTGGAGTGAACACCGGTCAGAGTGACATTTACCTTGATATCAACATGAATCCAAGTACCCAAATGGCCATATTGAAAGATATCGTGACAGTTTTGGACAGGCAGGGCGTGAAGAAGTTTTTGATCCTGAACAGCCACGGTGGCAATGATTTTAAGACCATGCTGCGTGAACTTGGCCTTCAATTTCCGGATATGCTTCTTGTAACATGCAATTGGTATCAGGCCTTGGACAAAAGTCTGTATTTTGAGGAAGCAGGTGACCATGCCGACGAGATGGAAACAAGTCTGATCATGTACCTACATTCAAGATTAGTTTTGCCATTGGAGGAAGCAGGAGAAGGCAAAGAGAAAAAATCCGTCATTCCCGGCATACGGGAAAAATGGGCATGGGCCGAAAGAAAATGGTCAGAAGTCACCCAGGACACCGGTATTGGCAATCCCAAAAAATCCACGGCCGAAAAAGGAGAAAGATATTTCCATGATGTTTGCGCCAAAGTGGGTCAACTGATGATTGACCTTTGTAAAGTGGATAGGAAAAAGATGTATGAGTGATTAGGGTTGCTTTTCCTTCTGCTAAGAAGAGACCTAAGTTTTCATCTTGGAAATGTGCAATGGAAGAAAATATTTGAATAATGATATGCTTTCTTGGAAATTGGTCAAAAGGTAACGAATGGGTAAGGAGGGTGTAACGGAAGGGTAAGCGAAGGGTAAGCGAAGGGTAACGGGAATGGGGGTAAATTCTACCTATTTCGGCAATTTTTATTGTATTATTTCTTAAATAATTGATTTTTTTAAGGTTGAAGGAGTTGTATTTTTAAGGGAATTTGACTTTATAAGGTAGTAATTGTTGAATTTGTTCTAATTGTTGTCTGCTACTCGTTGTCAGGTCGGAAAGTTGGAATGGTTCCGCCACGGCGGACGGGTGTAATTGTTGTCTACTAGGGGTTTCAAGTTGGTAAATAACCCTGAAGGGGTGACATTTTTATAGAAAATGATGTCACCTAAGGTCAGGTTTGGTTTTGGCTAATTTGAAGTGCAATTGAGAGATTGGCTTTCCGCCAAATCAGGGTGGGAGATTTTACCCACAAATGAACAGGAATTTCACAGATGGAAAAATATGAATTTTTTACCGCATAGGGTCATAGAAAACATAGGGTTGGATTGGTTATAATTGTTGTAGTGGTTCTAATTGATGTCTGGTTGTCTGCTTTGGGTTCTCAAGTTCTCGAGAAATCAAGTCTTGTGTCTTGAATCTTGAATCTTATATCTTTTTACTTCAAAACAGGGGTGTGGAATTTAACCACAGATGAACAGGATTTTCACAGATTGGTTCCTATTTATGGGCATAGAGAACATAGGTCCTGAAATGTTTTCAGATTGTCTTTCTAGGAGTTCTAAGGCTAGCGAAGTTTAAATGATTTTGATATTTCTTTTATTAAACAATTTCATATAGATCGGATAAATAGGAAAGCAGAAACTTGGTTAAGAATCCATTTGCTCTGGCAAAATGATGCCAAGAAAATGAAAAATCAATTGCAATTCTTGATTAGACTCTTAATTTTCCCTACGCTTCATCCTTCTCTTCCGACCGACATTTGCGCTTTTTATGGTTTGGTATTGAGAATGATTCAGACAGCTATTTTTTAAAGAATTAACTTTGCTATAACATGCATTTGGATTCACAACTTCTTTCTCCACTATTTGTAACATACCCTTAATAATTGCCCTTGAGGATTATTTTTTGGTTACCAAAACATAACAAGGATATAAATTGAAATAAAAGTACAGACCCTACAATGGTGGTAATTTTGGAAGGTACTTAAACCAATTTTAATCTATTGATTATGGGAAATTTTACTTTTAAACAAACACGGGCAACGCTTCGAATGTGCGTTTTATGCTGTGTGGTCTTTTTATCGGGTGGAATGTCAGGAATTGAGGCAAAAGCCTTTCCTGCTCCTTCAGACATAAAAGACTTTGAAATTGTCACAGGGACTGTCAGAGATGAGACAGGAGAACCTTTACCGGGGGCAGCAATCCTTGTCAAGGGAACCACAAGTGGAACCATCACTGATCTAGATGGGAAATTTTCCATTGATGTCCCAGACGATGCTATTCTTGTTGTGTCTTATTTAGGGTATACTACTACAGAAGTTTCTCTAAATGGACAGTCAATACTTTCTATCCAATTAGGACGGGAGGATTCTCAGCTGAACGAGATTGTAGTAGTAGGATATGGTACACAAAAGCGCTCAGATGTTACCGGAGCCATAGGTTCTTTGAAAAGAGAAAATTTCAACCGGGGGATAATTGCGAATCCTGTAGACCTTTTGCAGGGTCAGGTTGCCGGAGTTAATGTTACCTCCGTAAGTGGAGAACCGGGAGCAAATCAGAATGTGATCATCAGGGGGATCGGAAGTTTACGTTCCGGGACACAGCCGCTATATGTGCTTGATGGCTTCCTATTGGATAATTCTGATAACGGAATTGCTTCCAATCCGCTAAACTTCCTTAATCCCAATGATATCGAAAGCATAGATGTGCTAAAGGATGCAAGTGCAGCAGCCCTTTATGGTTCCAGGGCATCCAATGGTGTCATTGTAATCACCACCAAGAAAGGTAAAGCCGGGTCTTCTCAGGTAAATTTATCAGCTTCTGCAGGATGGTCTTCGATGGCCAATCAAATCGATGTTTTTCAGGCAGATGAGTTTCGACGCCAAGTATTAGATGTAGGTGGAAATCTAGAAGATTTTGACGGAAATACCCGCTGGCAGGATGAGTTGACTCAGGTGGCATTTTCACAGGATTACAGTCTTTCCATGAGCGGAGCCAACACTGAGAAGTTTTCCTATTTCGCTTCACTTGGCTTACTGGATAAGGAAGGAATTTTGAAGAACAGCAATTTGAAGCGCTATTCAGGAAAACTGAACATGAATCAGAAAGCATTCGATGGAAGGTTAATCATTGACTACAATCTGACAGCCTCGTATACTGAAAATCTCCGTCCAAGCATCACCTCTACTATCAGTGATATGCTCAGCTTGAATCCAACGATTCCTGCCTTTACGGACGGCAAACCAACATTGCTCAATACCAATGCTTTAAATCCTATAAAGCGTAATGAGCTTTACAGTGATAATGCTGCAAACAACAGGATCTTGGGTACAATATCTCCTTCATTCGAAATCATTGATGGACTTACTTATAAGCTAAATCTCGGGGTGGATTATTCGAATACCAATAGATACATACAGTACAAGCCGTTCACCGAGGTTGTAAATGAGTCCAATGTGGCAAATGGTAGCTTGGATCAATTGATTTCTGCAAACACCAATAGTTTGGTGGAGAATACCCTGACCTATAATTGGAACAATTACAAGCACAATTTTACCGCGCTGGCAGGTCATTCTTACCAGACATTTTTGGACGAGTTCAGGGGTACTTCTGCAAGAGGGTTTGCTGCAAACAATATCGAGCCTAGGTTTCAGGATCATAACAGTACTTTGGAATTCCCAACTACGATAAGCTCCTCTGGAGTCCGAAATGAATTACAATCCTTTTTTGGGCGATTGAATTATGTCTATGAGGAGAAGTATTTAGTCACAGCTACATTCCGTGCTGATGGATCTTCCAAATTCGGAGACAATAACAAGTATGGATACTTCCCTTCCTTTGCATTGGGTTGGAATGTGAGTAAGGAAGACTTTATGGTCAATTCGGTTTTCAATAACCTGAAGGTGCGTACAAGTTGGGGACAAACAGGAAACCAGGAAATTCCATCTAAAATTACCCAGGCAAGTTTCTCTGAGGATCGATTGGCCACAGGAGCAGGTAGTCTCAATACTTATCCCATAGATACCCAAGGAAGAACATTGGACGACTATCCTTATGGGATTGTTTTCACCCGACTGGCAAACCCTGACTTACAATGGGAGGTTTCTACCCAATTTAATGCAGGAATTGACTTTGCCTTGTTCAATTACCGACTGACAGGTACATTGGATTACTTCAACAAAGTATCTTCCAATATCCTTTTGGAAGTAGTTCCTGCCGATCCAATTCAGCCTACTTCAACTTTCTGGGACAATATCGAGAATATGGAGATTCACAACAGTGGAATCGAAATGGCCTTGAATTATAATAGTAAGCCGAAACAAAACTTCTCCTATGAAATTGGAGGAAATATCACTTTCATTCAGAATGAAGTCAGAGATTCCCCATTTGCAGTCTTGACGACGGGTGCAGCCCAAGGCGCAGGTCAGACCGGAGCGACGATCAATGGTTACATCAACAATCAGCCAATCGGAGCATTTTACATGCTCCAATTTGATGGGATAGGAGAAGATGGACTAAATAGATTTGTAGATATCAACGGAGACGGGGAAATTCTGGATGATGATCGGAGTGTAGTAGGGAGTGCGATTCCAAAGGTAATTTATGGTATGAGGGCCAATCTACGGTTCAAGAATTTTGATTTGGGAATGAACTTCAACGGAGGAGCAGGAAATGATATTTACAATCATACCACCATGTCTCTTTTCACTAAAGCCCAACTTTCAAGGTCCAATAATACCACAGATTTTGCAGTCCAATTCCCCAATGAATCATTTAATAATTCGAATACGGTTTCGACCCGATTCCTAGAGAGCGGATCTTACCTAAGGCTGAACAATGCTACTATAGGATACAATGTGAGCCCAAGTAAACTAGGAGTGGGAAATGCCTTTCAAAATATCAGAATCTCCCTTACAGGCCAAAACTTGTTTGTGATTACAAACTATTCGGGTTTTGATCCAGAAGTGAATACAGGTTCCACTTCATCTGGAATCCAGACTTTTGGAATTGACCGATTTACTTACCCTATGGCGAGGACTTTTATGTTCAACCTGAATTTGACCTTTTAAATCCTAGGTCCTTAATTAATTTAATTAGTCAACAGAAAAAAATAAACAGATGAAAATCGAGCATAGCAGGTACACTACCGGTGGCAGGGTATCAATCTCGCAACATTGCATCTGTCAAAAAAATAAATGATAAAAACATGAAAAATCACAGAATAACTCTATTGATTCCGGCAGTCGCTTTTGTGCTTGCTTTTTTAAGCTGCACCAATCTGGAAGAAGAGATTCTCGATGAGTCCCTTACCGGGACTGGTCAGGCAGAGATCGTAAGTGGGTCCATTGCTCCGGTATATGGGATGATGCGTCAAGTCTGGCTTCACACAGTCAACTTTGGACTGCAGGAAGTTGCTTCTGACGAAGGAATTCTTCCCTATCGGGGGGGAACGGACTGGTTTGACGGAGGAAAATTTATTGCGGTACATCAGCACCTGATGACACCGGGAAATAGTTTGGTTGGGGATACTTGGACCTTCATTACCTTGACATTGTCCAGGGCAGTGGCGGCTGAAGAACAGTTAACACTGGAAGTGGCCAATGGAAATTCAAGTGCACAAAATCCGCTTTATGAAATGATTGCCGTGAAAGCCTATCTGAACATGTTGGCATTGGATAACTGGGGGTTAGTCTTCAGAAAAGAACAGTCCAATCAGCAGACTGTAATTCTGAGAGGTCAAGATGCCGTGGATTACCTTGAATCAGAGCTACTTTCAGTAGTGAATCTAATAAGCAGTAACAGTGTTCCGGGAAGGATGAACAAGCATGCTGTGGAGGCGCTATTGGCCCGTCTCTACCTGAATGCAGCCGTGTATAGGGATCCATATGGAACCCCGAATTTTACAACTGAAGACATGGACAATGTGATCAAATACACGAGCAATATCATCAGCGGGCCCTATGTTCTTTCCCCTGAATATTTTGACTTGTTCAATGACAATAATGATACTAATAGGGAAATTATTTTCTCTCTTGATCAGCGTGGTGTCCTTCAAACTGAACACAGCAGGTGGCAATATTGGTCGATTTCGGGAGACCAAATTCCAAGACCTGAATTTCCCAATACCCGTGGGACAGATGCAGTTGCAGCTACTCCTGATTTTGTGCAGACTTGGTATGATGCTTATGGGAATGTGGATCCTGCTGATGCAGATGCCCGTTTTTTCCGGGAAAATACAATAATACCTGAAAATCTTAGGGATCTTACTGGAATAAACCCTACAAATGATGCAGATCATTATTATTGCGTTGATCCATTAGAATTTGAGATGGATAGAGGGATTATTCGGGGTGTTATTTGGGGACCCAGAAAAGATGCCGGCGGTAACATTATCAAATGCGAAGATGGTAAGATCAGGGTTTATCCAGTAATCAACAGAAGAAGCAGTGGCGCAAATATCCGCTATGTGGATCACAACTTTCAAGTAGATTTTACCAAGGATGGAAGTCTTCACAATACCGGACACCGATTTTCTAAATACCAATTTAGCCGGACTGCTCCCAATTGCTGTAGTAACAGTAGTGTGGACATCGTTTTGATCAGATTGGGTGAAGTTTATCTGATGAGGGCTGAGGCATTGTTAAGAAAAGGTGATAACGGCGGGGCGCTTGCAGATATCAATACCTTGAGAACTTCAAGAAATGCCCGTCCTGCCCAAACTCCTGCTCCTTTGAATGCTATCGATTTGGATATCCTATTCCGTGAGTCAGGATTTGAATTGTACTGGGAAGGTCTGAGAAGAAACTACCAAATAAGATTTGGAAAATACGAGGATAGTTGGACTGAAAAGACAGACAGCGATGTAAACAAAAGATTATTCCCTATTCCGCAACGGGCGATCGATGGCGCTTCTAACATTCCAGGTTTCCTGGAGCAAAATCCGGGTTACTAAAATCCTTAAGTGATAAATTAACAAAAAGCCGAATGGATCCCGTTCGGCTTTTTTTGTTTTTCAAATACCAATCACTGACCGGTCAAAGGCAAATTGATGGATTAATTAAGCATCCTAGTTAACCTTTCTCACACTTAAATCCGGAAGATCAATAAAGAAATCATCCGAAGGAAGTCCATTGCAAAGTTTGCTCAAGATTCTCAGGAAATCAGAAAATTGAGCACTCAAAGATCCTCCCTCGGATTTCAGATTTTTCTTTCCCAAGCCCCGATAGAGTTCCATTCGGCCCCGCGGGATTTGGCTGCTTCCAAGATCCCCACCGTTTTTGATAAAGTAGAAGTCCTCCATTAATTCACCATTTTGGTTGGTGCTTTTAATAGACTTTAAAAAAGCGTTCAAAAGTTCTCCCCTAAATGCTTTAGGAGTCTCAATCCACTCCTTAAGTTGGGTTTGGGAAATTCCATTCACCAAAATCCCCAAGTCAATGGGCCAATCTGATTTTAAAAACCGCAAACGGATCAACTCCTGAAGATGGAGCTGCGTGAATTCTACATAGTCATTGGCATCCAATACTTTCAGATTCCAGGGATTTCCTTCTGTTTTCTGGCTCAGCCACTGATGTTCCATTTTATAGAGATCGAAAAACTCATCAAATCGATCTACTTTTTGTAAAAGGTGGGTTTGTACTACCATAGATTTATCTGATTCAAGATTCATGATTTTGTAAGCCGGAGGAAAAGCTGCCAAGGAAGGCACTTGGATATTTACCAGCTCAGCATTTTGGTTTTCACCATGCTTTCCAGTGTCATTGATATGCATGTGTCCGGCGAAATGCACCCGGATTCCTGCGGCTGCATAGCGTTGTGATACTTCTTTGTCGGGAACCCGGTTTAGTTGAAATTTACTGACGCCAAAAAGTTTTTTCATTTCTGTGGAAGCTCCCTCATGAAAATCCGTAAGCGGATAGTGACTAAATGAAACCAACGTTTTTCCCCGCTTTTCAGCTTCTTTACTGATTTTTTTGATCCAATCGAGTTGGTGCTGTTTTGTTTTCGAAGCTAAGTTGAAGCCGATACCGGAACCGCTCCAAGCAGTGGAATCTGCTTGGTCTGCCTCACCGGAAAAGGTATATACATTTCCATCAATGGCCAAAAGCCAAAGTCCTTCCACAGGCTCGACGAGATAGCTGGCATCTGGAAGCATCCATCCTGAGTTAGGATCGGGGAAAAGGCGGGTACGAATAGATGAACCTGCACTGACTTTTTCAAAATCATAGCCTTCATAATCAAACGGCATAAATGGATGCGTCCAAAAAATATCCTGTGGTCCTGGACTGAATCCAAAGCCTTTCAATTCCTCACAGATTTCAAAATATCCCCAATTCTTTACCTGTGTACTTATTGCAACTTCGCTTGCTTCATTTTTAGATTCACTTAAAACCGCTTGCTTTTGTCCATTTTCTCCGAGAAAATCGGATTTCCCATCAGGTCCGCCAAATGGAGAAACAGGATCGTGATTTCCTGTCGTGATGAAAAAGCGCATGCCGTATTGATCTGAATACTCCTGAAGGATTTTTTTTAAGGCCAAAATATTCATCGGCTGACCGTCATCCGTGTAGTCCCCCGGAAGTGCGACAAGCTTTATTCCCCGCTTTCGCAAATCTTCTAATGCAGCTAAAAGCGCAAAGTAATTTTCATTAAAAAGCCGGGTGGAATTTAGCTGACTTTCCATAGTGCGGATCGTCGCAAGCTTGCCGTTTCGAGGATTGACTACCTCTTTGAAATCATCCGACTGAAAGTCCCCGTAGACATCCTGCAAATGGATATCAGCAAGAAATGCCACTTTAGGTTCAAGTCCAGATTGGGCCAAAAGTGGCACCTGAGGCCAAGAATACATCATTCCCACACTCAGAAGTGCCGGAATAAGTTTGGAGTAATTCACTTTTTATTTAGAATAGGATTAGGTCGTTCAAAGGTTTTTCCATCAAAACTCACTCTATAGTCAGATGGAAAAAGGGTCGAAGGAATGTAGTAATCCGTGGAAATCACTTGCGCTCCCGAAGCTTTCGCTTTTTCAAATTTGGTGTAGTCTCCTGTCCTTGCCTCTCTGGTATCGGAGTCTGCCCGGGTCCGGATGATATATCCTTTTCTCACCAAATCCTGAATGTAGGTTTCGTTAGCCACAGGATCGTTGATGATTCTGAATCCGGCTTCAGGGTTTCCTTCTTTCAGGTTCACAAAGAGAACCGCATTTTTGAGTTCAGGTTTTTGGGTAAGGTAGCGTCGGATTTTCTCCTCACTTTCATCCAGTACAAAGAGGAACTTACCTCTTGCAGCCTCCATTTCCGGCCAGTTGCCTGCCAAAACTCCCTTTTCAAGTGACTCGAAATTACCACGAACCTGATCCGGTGTGATCAATTTGTCCATTCCCAGATAAGTCCTTACTTCCAGATCGATGCTATCCAAGGCTGTTCCTGAAAATGGAAGCGGGTTGACAGTCATAGGAATCTGGCCGTCTTTTGCGTTGATCAGCACAAATACGGGATGGTGATCAGGGTTTTGATCGCTCCAGTTTTTAAGTTCAAAAAGTGCATTTTTGAAAAGTAGGTGATGAGATTGCACATCCAAATCCTGTACGTGAAAAAGCTTCAACCCGGGTTCATGAAGCTCATTTTTGGGGTCAAAAACTGTTCCTTCCGGAAGCATTGCAAGCGACTTTGGGTTGGCATATTTTCCACCCATTGGGTCATGAAATACATCTAATTCAAGGTTACGTAGTCCAAGATCCAATTGCTCGGAAAGTGGCAGGTGCTCGTATTCCAAACTTTTCGCAGCAGCGGGATTGATTTTTTGTAAATAATCCAAAATCGGGGCAGGCATTGCACTTTTGTATGAGTTGTGGCTTCCGATAACCTGGGTTTGATTCAACCTCAGAGTCTGTGCATTTGAAAAAAAGGCAAATGACAAAAAGAATAGAAATGGCGCAATCAGACTTAATTTTTTCATCAGTGAAATAGGTTTTGAACAGGCAAGATGGCGCTTTTTGGAGTCAGGGCGAGGTTTTGCATGTCAACTTATTGTTAACTTTCCTTAATGAAAAATAGATCATTGGTAGTGTTGAAAATTGACAATTACAGAAAGCGGAATGACATCAAGTCAGGATGCAGACCTCTCCTGCCGTCGAGGTGACAAGGCAAAGTTTTTTTTAGTCTTGAATGCATTTTCAGGTCAAAAGAATAAAAATCCAATTCGTTCATTGGTAATAAAACTTGATCTTGGGTATTGTTACCCAAAAAGACTCTCTGGTTTATGTTTTTGTTAAATCACCAAATCATGCGAAAAACAGGACGATCCGCTCAATTGCCATGCTTACTTTTGAAGATGAAAAATATACTTTTCCTCCTCCTCCTCTTCTCGACTTTCTTGGCATTGCATGCAGTTGGGCAGGAACGTCCCACCTACAAGCTCCACTCCCACAATGATTACCTGAGAACGGTGCCGTTTTGGGATGCTTTTGGGGCTGATTGTGCCTCGATCGAAGTGGATGTGATTTTGCGAAATGGAGGTTTGATGGCAGCACACGAAGCAGAAAGTATCCGACCTGAGCGTACTTTGAAGTCCCTTTATCTCGAGCCCATCCAAAAGGCCAAGTCACTTGGGATGATCGCGGACTTTGACTTTCATTTGCTGATTGATTGCAAAACTGAGGCTTACACTACATTAGATCAAATCGTAAAAAACGCCTCTGAATTTGAGGAGTTGCTCTTTTCTCCCCATAATCCAACAGGTCTCAAGTTCATTATATCAGGAAACCGACCCAAACCCGAAGATTACAAAAACTATCCTCCCTATGTGTTTTTTGACTACCAAAGCAAAGTACTCAGCCCTGACCTTCCCTGGGAAAAAATAGGAATGGTCAGCCTGAGTTTCAGGCAATTTTCAGTCTGGAATGGCAAAGGCAGGATCGTCCAATCTGAAAGAGATTCATTGGAATCCTTTATTTTCAAAGTACACGCTTTTGATAAGCCCGTCAGGTTTTGGGCCTCTCCCGACAGCAAATCTGCCTGGAAAGCTTTTGCGGATCTTGGGATAGATTATATCAATACCGACCAGCCTTATGAGGCCAATCAGTACCTCAAAAATCTGGAAAACAACATCTTTATTGGTACGCAACTCCACGAAATCTATGAGCCTGAATTTGACTATGACGGAGTGGAAAATAAAATTGATCGGGTCATTTTGATGATCGGAGATGGAAACGGATTGGCGCAGATTTCGGCGGGAATGTTTGCCAATGGCAACCAACTGAACCTCACGCAGCTTAAGAATATCGGTTTGGTCAAAACCCAGGCAGCGGATGATTTTACCACCGACTCAGCCGCAGGAGCAACAGCCTATGCTACCGGACAAAAAACCAATAACCGGGCTTTAGGTACAGGTCCAGACGGAAAGGCGCTGCAAAATATAACTGAACTGCTAGACTCTTATGATTTCAATTCAGGAATCATCACAACGGACAACCTCACCGGGGCGACTCCGGCATCCTTTTACGCCCATCATTCCGAAAGGGACGACATAGACGAAATAGCCCGATTCCTGCCACTCAGCAAACTCGATCTTTTTATTGGAGGAGGAAAAAGAGATTTCATCCAATTTGGGACTGATAGGCTGAAGGAATTGGAAGAAAACGGTTTTACCATGATGAAAAGTCTTGGAGAAATTGGAGATTCCCCTTCAGACAAAGTGGGCTATTTTGCCTCTAATAGTGGGATGCCTACCATGGCGAAAGGTCGAGAAGATTACCTGTTAAACAGTTGTCAGGAGGCTATCAGTTTTCTGAAGTCCAAAAAATCGCCCTTTTTTCTGATGGTGGAAGCAGCCATGATTGATTCGGGCGGACATGCCAATAGCAGCAATACGGTTGTCACTGAATTGCTGGATTTTGACCAAGCGATAGGCTGGATGATCCAATATGTGGACCAAAACCCAAATACCCTTTTGATCATCACCGCAGACCACGAAACTGCCGGACTGAGTTTGCCACAGGGAAAAGTATCTGTAAATGAAGTGGAATTGGCTTTTCACAGCGATGACCATACCGGAATTATGGTGCCGATATTTGCCTATGGAGCACATTCAGGGGAATTCAGGGGAGTATATGAAAATACAGAAGTATTCCACAAAATCATGGCTTTGATCAACCTATACCATCAGCCAAAATAAAAGACTAAATCATAATTGTAATCATTATGATTTTTATGATGGATTGTCCATCAAATCGTCACTTGATGCATTTTCGGAAAGTAAATTTCCGCAAAGGGTCGGAGTGCATTTGGCTGGTAATTGTTTATAGCAGGAAGCCTGGTTTCTTGGATACTGAAAAAAGTAATAAAATGTAACTACTGGCTACAACCAAACCATTTTTAAGTCATAAAAGGTAAAAAAAATGACACTGCCAAAAGCAGTGCCTTATTCCTGAACAGATTAAAAAAATACCTTTGAAGAGTTTTCACAAATGTATGATTCATTTCAATCCATCTTTGGATTCTATGGTTATCAAATTGCTGTCATTTTGGTGCTTTTACCTTGGCAGTTTTCACAAAATAATAATCCAAATCAACCCTTTCTTGTTCCTTTATTAAAATATCACTTAACATTGGCCTTCGGCTTTTTGATTTTAGGTAATTTCGCCATAAACACAGGTAAATTATGAAAATGAAGAATTATACTCACTTGAAGGCAATAACAGAATCAAGGTTAAACTATGCGAAACTTTATCTAGAAGAACTTAATAACCCTGCTATTTCCGGCTCTGAGATTGAGAAAGCGCATCAATATTCATTTCTGTTCCATTTAAAGGGTGTTGTGGATGCATTTTTGGTAGAGATCAACGAAATATATGGACTAGGACTTAAGAAAAAGCATCTAACCATCGATAGTCTTAAAGTCTCTAAATCTGATTCCAAAAAACACATCAAAGAAGGCAAAAAACTCAGTAAGTTGATGGAAAAGGACAATTGGCTTTCTGAACTGAAGTCCTTTGATCCTAATAAATTAAAGGCATCGAAAAAATCCAGGAAATCTAAGGACAAGGATGAATCATCTACCTCGGAGGAAGAGAAAAGTGAAATGCAAGTAACTTCTGTTTTGGAAAAGTTTGTGGAATGGCACTCCAAAATGGAAAAATTGATAATTGAACTTAGGGAATCAGCACTTGAAGCAAGCGGGAATTCGCCGAAAAAATAACAGACTTAATTTGTAAGACCCTAATTCGACTCTCAGGTTTTCAAACCTGAGAGTTTTTTTTTACCCAATAATTCAGAATTTTATAAAAGAAGATTTTTTAATTTACCTCAGAGTACTGAGAGAGCACATAAGGGGAAGTTTGTCGTCTGCTGCGGATAGTCTGGTTTACAAGTTGTAATGATTGTGGTGGTCGTAATCTGTGTTGGGTTTTTAAGTTATCAAGATTATCCGGAAATCAAGTCTTGAGAGTCTTTCGCCTTTTTTGGTTGTCTGCTTCGCCTTTTCGGTATGAAAAAAAACCTAAGGGGTGACATGTTTATAGAAAATGATGTCACATATGGTCGAGTTGGGTTTTGGCAAATTTAAAGTGCAAGGAGGAGATTGGCTTTCCGCCAAATCAGGGATGGGGAATTTAAATACAGATGAACTGGATTTTCACAGATGGAAAAATATGAATTTTTTACCGCATAGGATCATGGAGAACATAGGGTTGCATTGGTTCTAATTGTTGTCAAGATCTAATGTTGTTAAGAGTCTAAGTTTTTAATAAGCGATTACCCAAAAAAGAAGATATGTTTATAGCATAGATTAAGAATAAAAACCAATTAGGTTTTGATAAAATTTGATGAGTAATTGAGAGATTGATTTTCCGTCAAAACAACCAATGCCTTGATTAAATCATATCAAAATTCCAGTCCCACTACTCCCCCTTTATAATCAATCCCTTTTATGCTCTTCAAATTTGAAGGCAAGGAAATGGTTCCTCCTGAATTGGATAGGAATCCTGATCTATTGAAAATCTCAATTTTATGGGTTTTGCCATTTTCCAATTCCAAAATTACGGTATGGAATCTGGCGGGGACTTTGAAGACCTTGCCTGTATTGGCATTCTCAGCAGCATGAATTTTCAAGGTATTTCTGTTTTGGGAAGAAAGGTAGATGTATTTGCCATCCGACATTGTCAATATCGTCATGGCTTTGGCATCTCCCGGTACCACAAACCCGCTTTCAAGACTTCTTACAGGCGAAAAACTTCCTTTCCCATCTCCCAACAAGACCAATCCCGTCATGGCATCATACCTGCCTGAGAAAACTTCGTTTCCATAGTCATTGCCTACCAAAAGGACATCGAGGTTCCCATCCGTATTCACATCGTCAATCGCTACACCGTTGACAGGTGCAATTTGCGCCAACAGTGGTAACTCATGGATTTTAAACTTCCCGTTGCCAAGATTTTCTAGATAGCTGCTTCTGTCATAATTGCCCTGCAGGATGGTCACACCTTCCAATTCTTCTGCAGTAAACAAATCAGCTTCTGTAATCCTGGCGTATTGTTTATACCTTTCAAATTTCCTTCTGAAAAGGGTGCTCTGACCATACAAGTCATCCCAATAATGTGCAGGAACCGGAATGTATTTATTTTCCTGGTCTTTGAAATAAGTGATAGTGATGGGATCTATACTTCTATTGCTGTCAAAGTCCTTGGCATATATTTTTACCGGACGCTCAGCAGTAGGGTGGTAGTAATTGTTGGCCCCCATATTTCCTGCCACATAATCCATATCTCCGTCTCCGTCAAAGTCAGCAGATACTAGGCTATTCCACCAGCCAAGGTGGTTTTCCAAACCGGAATCTGATACTTTTTCAAGTTTTCCATTTTTGTTAATGAAAAGGGTAATGGCCATAAGTTCACCGGCTACCATCAAGTCCAAGTCTCCATCACCATCCACGTCTGTCCAAAGTGCATCGGTAACCATTCCTATCCTTCGCAGTCCCGGGGCGACTATATCAGTGACATCCTCCAACTTGCCTTGGGTGTTTTTTAGGATGAGAGATTGGTCAGGCAGTGGGTACTGGGCGATGGGAGTCCTGCCCCCAACAAATAAATCCATAAAGCTATCTCCATCAAAATCAGCTGCCCTTACTGTTGTACCACTGGTTTTGATTAAAGGGAGGATTTCTTTTTGCTCCGAAAAATTTCCTTTTCCATCATTGATGTATATTCTATCTTGATATTCGGCAGCTTCAGGCATAAATTCTGAACTGCCTGAAACGAGATAAAGGTCTAGGTCTCCATCATTGTCAAGGTCAAAAAGCAACATTCCCATTTCTTCAAAGGATTTCTCCATTTCCGAAACAAACATTTCTTTGGATGAGAAAATACCGTTTTGATTTTGAAGATTGATAACCGGAGAATAACCCGAGGCGCTGCCGATAATGAAGTCTTCCAAGCCATCTCCGTTGAGGTCACCTACTGCCAAGCTTGGGCCATATTGGGTGAGTTTATGGGGAAGGGTTCTTTGGACATTGTAATCGATTTTATCCATTTCTTGGTGAGTATACTCAATCCCTAAGTTAGCTGATACCTCTTCTAAGATCGGGGAAACAGACTTTGGTCCAAAAGGAAAATCCAACACGGCCGGTTTGGCCGAAGCATTTGCATGTTTCAGTTCAATCACCTGATTGGAGAGGAGTCCATCTGTTTTTTCGAATCGGCCATCCGGCCAAAGGATCTCCAAGGAATTGACTTCATTTATTGTATCCAAGCCAAAATGAATAATCTCTTCCACAGCTGATAAATACCCTCTTGAAAGTTGCTGTTCTTGGTATTGGAATTCATTTTCACCAAATCTGACTACAATTTTCGCCCCGATTCCAAAAGGATTAGAAGTAGGTCCAGCCAATTTTATTCTGAGGTAATTGGGCTTGGTTTCCTTGGAGTTCAATGTGTTTTCAAATACAAATGCAGGATCGTTGATATTATTGACCACATAATCCAAGTCACCGTCGATGTCAAGGTCTGCAAAAACAGCTCCGTTTGAAAAAGAAGGCTTGCTCAAACCCCAATTGTCACCGACATTTTCAAAGCTCCAATCTCCTTTGTTTTTATAAGCGTAATTCGGGATTTTGATTACCGGAATAGAATCCAATAATTGCCTGACCGAGGCCACACCTCCGACATCTGCTCGGTAGTTTGCAAAGTCTTTGTCGGTGATATCCCTTGGAAAGCCATTCGTAATCAACAGGTCTTTATTTCCATCATTGTCCATGTCCACAAACAAAGGAGACCAGGACCAATCCGTCTGGTACATTCCTGCCATAAACCCAATCTCACTAAAAGGAATGTCAGGCCCATTGCCTATATGGAGCATATTACGAACATGTTGGTACTCATAGCCCCATTGCTCGTTGCTGATGTAGGTCTGATAGGAATTTTTAGAAATGGTGGTCTTTTTCCTGTAGTTGTTTTCCCCTAGCATGTCTAAGGTGACTATATCCGGGAATCCATCATTGTTATAATCCGAGATGTCGGAACCCATTGAGAACATGCTTTGGTGGCGTAGCTTTTCTTTGGATCTGTTAGAAAAAGTGCCATCTTGGTTATTGATATATAGGATGTCATTAGTGGTGTAATCATTGCTGATGTAGAGGTCTGACCAACCATCCCCATTGAGATCAGCTACAGCCAAGCCAAGACCAAATCCCTCAGTAGTAATGCCCGCTTCCAAAGTAACATCGGTGAAGGTTTCATTGCCATTGTTCCGGTATAGCCGGTCATTGTTAATGGCCGAACCGTCAGTTATTTTTTCTCTGTAATTGGATGGAATTGACTTACTCTGCTCGTTATTGAGTACATACAGATCTAGCAAACCATCATTGTTGTAGTCAAAAAAGGTTGCCATCATGCTGTTATCAGCTCCCGCAATCCCATATTGTGCTGCAGATTCGATAAAAGTGGGTATGCCTTCCTCGTTCAATCCCTGATTTACAAAAAGCATATTCGCCCTTTTATCAGGTGACTTGAACATCGCTCCGCAAACATAAACGTCCAAAAACCCGTCAGCATTGATATCTACCACAGTCACTCCTGTACTCCATCTGTCCTTGGCTTCGATTCCGGATATCAAACTGACATCTTTGAATTTGAATTTACCTTCATTCAAATAAAGCTTATTGGCAACCTGATTCCCTGTAAAAAACAAATCTGGCAAGCCGTCATTGTTGAAGTCACCTGTGGCTACTCCTCCCCCATTAAAAATATACTCGTCTGTGAGGATATTGAAAGAGTCTGTTTCCACTATGAGGTTATTGAATGCTATGCCGGTCTCATTTTGGGTGCGGAGCTGAAATAACGTATTCTCTTTTTGGGAGCAGGAATAGACAATAAGCAATAAAAATATACCTATATAATAGAAAGATTTCATGGCTTTGATTGGGTTAAATAGTGCTTTGGGTTAGGCTTTGAATTTACGGGTAATTATGTGATCCAAAAAAAGAAAAGTCAAAAATCCATCGACCAAAAAAAAAGAGGTGACCAAATGGTCACCTCTTTCTTATATGGTAATTGACTTATGGATTAAAATCCAGGATTCTGAATCAACTTATCAGGACCTACTAGGTCAATCTGGTTTTGAGGGATAGGCAACAAACGGTGTTTGATGTCATAAGAGGTGCTTCCCATTGCAGCAGGCAACAATACGCCTTCCAATGCAAAATACGCATCCAATTCAGCCTTGTCAGTTTTCCATCTTACCAAGTCATAGAATCTGTGACCTTCCATACCCAATTCAAGCTTACGCTCAAATCTTACTGCTGCACGTGCAGTGTTGGCATCTGTCCAAGCAGCATCATAAGTATTTACAACGTAGTTTGCAGCAGGAGTACCGTTAGCTCTCAACAAAGGTGAATTTTTTGCTCTTGTTCTCACCTGGTTTACAAGTGCTCTTGCAGCTTCAAGGTTACCCAATTCTACTTCCACTTCAGCAGACATCAATAATACATCTGCGAATCGGATGATCATGAAATTGATACCGGTATAGCCTGGAGTCCAAGACGAGTTGTCCTGGAAAGAACCTTGCTCAGATCTTGTATACACATATTTTTTAGGAGCATAAGGACCTGCATTTGGCTGGTTACGGATCCAAGCAGCGCCTGGATGATCTTGCCAATCCAAATAAGGAATACCTCTTCTACCTGCAGTATGGTCTACTCTAGGATCAAGTGGACCTGCATCCGGAGTGAATGGATCAGCAGAACCGATACCCATATCATTTGCTACTCTGTTTGCAGGTGCATTGAATGATCCGTCCAACAAAGGAAGACCTGCACTTGTTCTGAAGGAGTTTACAAATGTAAAGCTAGGCTGGAAGAATCCGCAACAGTTACCCGGTCCGTTAGGTCCAGTGTTGTAGGGGAAGTTCAAGTCAAACTCAGGGTTTGCATTGTTCACAGAACCAGTATTTACAGCTGATTGGTAAGCCCAAATAGATTCTTGGTGGTTGTCATTGGCTCCTCTGAACATATTATCATAGTAAGGAACCAAGCCATATTTTAACCCATTGCTAGTCACACCATTTGCAATCACATCGTCAAACAATGTTTTTGCAGCTTGGTAATCAGCAGCAGCGCCGGTTTGGTTTGCTTTGTAAAGCAGGATTTTACCCAAGTACGATTTAGCCGCCCAAGAGTTCACTCTACCTACTTGAGGTTGGGTTCCAGGAAGATTATCTGCTGCAAACCTCATTTCAGCCTCAATATAAGGTAACATTTCTTGGTCATTAACTACATCCTCTAAGCCCGCTTTATAATCAACATCTTTTGCAAGGATTGGAACTCTGTTAAAATTTCTCCAAAGTTGGAAATAGAAGTGGGCCTTCAAAAATCTTGCCTGTGCCTCTACATTTGTAGCATAAGTATCAGATACATCAGGACCTTTTTTGTCCAACAACCTTAACACTTGGTTTGCTCTAGAGATACCTTCAAAATTTCCAAACCAGTTTTCTTCCAAAATGGCCACAGTGGCATCTGTTTCAAATCTCTGAACAGGGTTGATGGTAGAGAAATCACCAGGGTCAGTTCCTTTGTTGGCATCACCACCCCTAATACTTCCCCAAACCCAGTTTGAAGGAGAAGCCAATCTTTGGTTTCTTCCATTTACTTGGGAATATACAGAAAGTAAAACTGCATCTATCCCCGCCAAACCGGATAGAACGTTTTCATCCAATTGTCCAACAGCGGGGACTTCCAGAAAGGAATCGTCACAACTTGTAGCAAACAGCATCATTCCTGCTGTCAGCATTGCCGCGAATTGATATTTTATGTTTTTCATAATTTAACTTGATTTATGAATTTTTTTTACAACAACAGTTTGTTTAACAGATTGTTTGATTAGAAACTAAGGTTTAAACCCCAAGTATATCCTCTTGTTACAGGATAGTTACCCACATCTATACCAAAGGCAGTATCAACGTTACCACCCACCATTGGATCTAATCCGTCATAACCTGTCAATGTGAATAGGTTATTAGCTGACATGAAAACTCTCAATCTTTCAATCTTCCATCTCTGAAGGATTTCATTTGGTAATGTATAACCTACAGTTAGGTTTTGCAATCTCAAATAAGAACCGTCAGCTACGTAGTAAGAGTTGGCAACGTTAGAAGTACTGAAGTTTGCAGTTTTTTCCACAACTGGGATTGTTGCACCTAGATTGTTTGGAGTCCAAGCATCATTCAACCTTGTAGAGATTGCAGCACCTTCAAATGTCTGGAAGAAATCTGTAAACCATCTCCACTGTGCCCAGATCTTGTTGCCTGCTGTTCCGTAGAAATATGCTGCCAAATCAAAGTTTTTGTACCCAATAGTGAAGTTGAAACCTCCTGAGAACTTTGGAACTGGACTTCCCAAGAAAGTTCTGTCTTCCGGCGTAATTTCACCGTCGTTATTGATGTCTTGGAATTTAAATCTACCCGGAGCGGCACCTGTTTGTGTTGCGTGGTTATTTACATCTTCCTGGCTGCTAAATAAACCTTCTACCTGATATCCAAAGAAAGAGGAGAGTGGTTGACCAACGGCATTTCTGATAGGCTCAATACCTCTGAAACTTGGGTTACCCTGCGTGATAAATTCCAAACCTGGGGACAACGCTACAATTTCATTCTTTAGCAATCCACCATTTACTTGGAATTCATATCTCCAGTCCTTATTGAAATTACCCCTGGTAGCTACCATGATGTCCACACCTCTGTTCATCATTTCACCGATGTTTACAAGCGGTGCAGTGGCATTAAACCCAACAGTTGCTGGCAAAGGAACTCTGAACAACAAGTCCTTAGTATCTTTTTGCCAGAAATCAACAATCACGTCCAACTTACCACCAAAAGCAGTACCGTCGAAACCGATGTTCTTGGTTACCGAAGTTTCCCACTTTCCATCAGGGTTTCCTATGTTTGATCTTCTGAAACCAATGATCGCAGAACTGTTTGTACCACCGATATCGTAAGAAGATGCACCAACGTTTCCTCCAAATAAGTTATATTGATTTTCTGGTGGAACGTTGTTAGAGTTACCCATTTGACCCCAACCACCTCGGATTTTCAAATCATCCAACCAAGTAGCAGAAGCCATGAAGCTTTCAGCAGAAATTCTCCATGCTGCAGAGAATGCAGGGAAAACACCGAATCTGTTATTTGCACCAAATCTTGAAGAACCATCCCTTCTCACAACCGCATCCACTATGTACTTGTCATTGAAAGTATACCTTGCTGTAGCAAACAATGAATAGAAGTTAACTCCCAAAAACTGACCGCTATTCACCTGTCTTGAAGAAACCGGTAAGTTGGAAATGTTCACAAAATTAGGGTCTTCAGAGAAAGGGCTTTGACCAGAAGCATTGATACTTCTTCCAGCACCTGTGTTCAATGCCTCTTGACCAAGTAAGGCTCTTACTGCATGTTGACCCCATTTTTTAGTATAAGTCAAGGTATTGGTGAATGTCCAACGGAAAACATATCCTGAAAACTCATTGTATCCGAAAGCTGAGTTGTTTTCAGAGTTTTCATATTGTAATCTGCTGAATCCTACACCATAGAAGTTGTCATACTGACCACCAATTGAAGTTCTGAAAGTCAAGTTTTCGATAGGATCCACTTCCAAATACACGTTACCAAAAGCATTGGCGTTAAAGTTTCTGTTATTTTCAAGCCCTTCTCTGTTTGCAACAGGGTTTCTTGGGTTGTTGAATCCTCTTGCGGCGGTACCTGCATAACCACCGAATTCGTCCCTAACAGGGATGATGGATGGCATTCTGAATGCCTGAAGGATATCATTTTCATCACCGGAAACACCTTGACCTCCATTACCACCTGTCTGTCCAAGGACAGAACGGTAAGTAGCTTGGAAGTTTTGTCCGATTCTCACTTTGGAACCAAGATCGTGCTCAGAGTTTGCTCTTAATGATATTCTTCTAAAATCGTTGCCAATCAGGATACCGGCTTGTTCTTGAATACCCAATCCCAAAAAGAATCTGCTTGTACCGTTACCACCATAGAAACCCAATGAATGTCTAGTAATCGGTGCCCTTCTTGTAACAGCTTCGTACCAATCAGTTCCCTCGCCTGTTGCAGCCCTTACCAATTGGTGAACTGGACCTTTTCTAGGGTCATTGTTATATAAAGCTCTTTGCTCGTCCAATTGTGCCTGGCTAAATGGACCTGCAACACCTGCTGCACCGCCAACATTGATATAGTAAGGCAATACAGGAGAAGAACCTGTTCCGAACTGAGGGTGTCCATAATTTGGAGCCCTGTTGTCAATTCTAGCTTGGTTTGTTTCTGCCAACCAAGTCAAATCCGCGAAATTTTGAGGGTTTGCCATGCTCAAACCTGCTCCCGGATCAGTGAAACCGTACATACCATTGTAGTCAAATCTCAATTTCTGAGCTTTTTTGCTACCACCTTTTGTGGTATAAATGATCACACCGTTGGCTGCCCTTGCTCCATAGATGGAAGCTGCTGCTGCATCTTTCAATACAGTAGTAGACTCAATATCGTCAGGGTTGATAAAGTCCGTGTTTTCTACAGGAACTCCATCCACGACATAAAGAGGTTGGTTACCACCAAATGCACCAAATCCACGAACCCTAACTTGAGAGGTGGTACCTGGCTGACCGTTTGTTACGACAGTAACACCGGCAATCCTACCTTGAAGCACCTGCTCCACATTACCTGTCGGTATGATGGTCAAGTCTCGAGGGTTAACTGTGGATATCGCACCGGTGGTCTCTCTTCGGCTATCAATGGTGTAACCTGTGATAACCAATTCTGTCAATTGTCTTTCATCCGGAGCCATAGCAAAATCGATCACGGAGCGGTTGCCCACAACTTGCTCGACAGTCCTGTAACCGATAAAAGAGAAAACAAGCACACTTTCGTTGCTTGGTACATTGAGGGAGAATTTTCCGTCAATATCTGTGGCTGTACCAGTGGTGGTTCCTTTTACCAACACGGTTACGCCCGGCAATCCGTCACCGAACTCATCCAAGATGGTTCCTGTGACCGTTTTTTGTGCCAACGCCGTGGCGCTGGAAAGAACTAAGAGTAGTAGGAATACACTTAGGCTTTTGTAGAGTTTTTCCATAAACATAGATTGATTGGGTAATAATTATTAATTGATAAGATTTTAAAGTTTTTCATCAATTCAACCGATAGTGCAATCGTTTGCAAGTATCTTTAAAATAATTGCAACAGTTTTGGGGAAGATAAAATTGATTTCCTGAACTATTGCCTATTATACCTTGACAGAAGAACTGTCGCTACTTCGTTTTGAATAAGTGATTCAAAACGCCAATTTAAGGGGTGCTAAAACGATTTATTTTACTTTTTAAAAAAAAAGAATGGAATCATAGGCATGGAGATTTTGGGTTAATGTTAATAGTTGTTAATTTCTAACGCTGCCAATATATAGAAAATATATTAGTCTGCAATATTTTACAGAATTGTAGTTTTCTATTGTATTTACACAAGTCAGGACCTAATATAAATGATAAAAGACAAATTCAAAAGTTTTTGAGTAAAAATGAAATTTGCTTTTTGAACGAAGAATATTCTCTTTTTTACATACTATTTGAACAGGTTAATGAATTCTTGTTCATCTCGGTAATTTTTGAAGTTAATGTCTGTAAGGGCTTTTTGTTTTAGGTATTCGCTCCGTTCTACAGCCTTTCCAAGATTTTCCATCAAAGCCATTCTATCACGATTTACAGCAGCGACCAAAGCAAGTCCATAAAATCCAAAACCCGCTTCCCTATCCGCTTGGACAGATGACTCAAAGTTTTCTGATGCCTTCAAATAATCTTCAGATAAAAAGTAGGCTAATCCTTTATTAAAGTAATTGCTTTCATTTTCTATCGTCTTGTTAAACCTGATAGTAGCGAGTTTATAATCTCCGTTTATAATGTCTAAGGCCCCGCGAAGTCCTTCATTGTAATTTAAAAAATCATTGGTTTCCTCTTTTTCCATTGCAGAGGCTTCTGAGATGGCGATATAAGCTTCAAAATAATCACCCCTTAATAAATAAGCTCTCCCAATATTATGGAGTGGAATAGATCCAGGTTTGATTTTATTTGCCTGCTTCAAATTTGTAAGGGCATCTGAAATTAGAATGTTTTTCTTCCTTACATCCAATTCCCTTTGAGCCAAATTTAAATACACCACACCAAGGTTGTTGTAAGACAATTCTGAAGGAAAAAGCTCATTCAATTTTTTGTATATGGCCTCCTTTTCATCAAGCTTAAGCGCATTTTGACCTGCATATATAAGGTGGTCGCTTTCAAATCCCTCCAAGGGGTCATCTCCGTTTAGTAAGGCGAAAACACTTGCATAAATTTCCTTATCATCGAATCGTGTATTTTCAAGCTCAAAGGAAACCTTGGCTGATCGCAGCTTTGGGAATAAATCGCTTGATATATTTTTATAAGAAGGCAGCTTTTGGAGTGCTGATAATTGGGAAGCAAAGCTATTTCCATTTAATAGAATGGCATATACAAACTCCTTTTGATCTTGGGAGATGCCCTCATATTCTGACAAAAGCTGTCTCAGGTCAAACCAATCTCCGGACCTATACATCGATTCAATGGGAATTTTAGACAAAAAACGGTTTGACTTCAATCTTTCGGCAATAAAATCCCCCCTTTCTTTTGCCAACCCATTAGTGTTGTCTTTTGCCTCAGGGGAAGACAATCCTGTGACCACGACTTTTTTGATTTTCATTCCCGTTTCTCCCTTAATTAGATAATCGGAAAAAGGGACGGAAAACACAGGATTAGATTTTTGTCCTTTTCCAAGTTCAAAAGGAATATAGAAATCCCTGGTTTCAAAGCGGTCCACATCCCTAAATTCCCTAAGGATATAAATACCAATTTCCGGAATAGGCTGATCGGGAAGTACTTGTCCATATCTCGTCAATAGAGGTGTGGTCTCAAGACCTTCTGCAATGACTTTAATTGGCGCTTGGAAAGTCCCTTTCTTCCTATCCACCATCCCTTTGAGCACCAATTGCCCTTTTTCCATTCCAGGCAAATATGGAAAAACGATACTCTCGTCTACCTTGGCATCAATGAGGTTTTTGGTATAGGCCGCATCAAATGGAATAAATTCACCCAATCTCAATGAACCTTCTCCATATATATATTCGGGATAGAGGTATATTTTTGCATCCTTGGTCAAATATTTCAAAGGCACTGCCCCCTGTATGGTAACCCGAACCGAATCTCTATGCAATTTCAAAATTTCAGGTTTGGCGACAATGCCGTCCATCAGGTTGTCATATAAACCGGTTTTTGGACTGCAAGATCCCAAACAATAAATGAACAAAAAAAAGAGGGTTGATTTTATCAGATTATTAAACATTTGGCATTCAATTAGATTAATGAATTTAAATTAGTAATTTTGTCCCGCTAACCAAGACCAACTATATATGAACGAAATTAAGCTTTTTTTTCAAGATAGGGCTTTTGGCGTATGCTACAAACTAGCTGAACGTCTTCATTTCCCGATTGACAGCATCAGGTTATTCTTCATTTACAGTTCTTTTATTACATTAGGTTCACCTATCATTATCTATGTAAGTCTAGCGATGATGATGAAAATCAGGAAATATTTCCGCAAGATGAACAATCCTGTACTTTTTGATTAAAGGTCTTGATAAGTCCTTTTCCCTCTTATATAATAATCCCATAATATTGAGCTTCGGGAATTGGCATTTCCAATGATCCCTATATTTTCAATTTCCTTAGACTTC
Organism: Aquiflexum gelatinilyticum; assembly: GCF_024741135.1. Classification (GTDB taxonomy): domain Bacteria; phylum Bacteroidota; class Bacteroidia; order Cytophagales; family Cyclobacteriaceae; genus Cognataquiflexum; species Cognataquiflexum gelatinilyticum. The sequence goes on along the minus strand of NZ_JANSUY010000001.1, from coordinate 101,022 downwards.
AGGGATTTGGATTTCATTTTGTGAAATGCAAAGTGAGCTTGTAGGACTGCTTTGCCATCTTGAAAATTTCCCCTGACAACAAAAACAAAAGCTGCCAACAAATCAAGCAGTATTCTCTTCAGATAAACAGAGGCAAAGCAGGAAGTTTTCAGATTTTGGTGGAGCATAAGGAGGTTGTTTCGGAAGTTCAGAAAAGTTTTCCAAGGATTGGTCCTGTGAAGGGTTCCTCCACCGACATGCATGACTTTGGAAATTCCCAAATAATGGATAGAATAGCCCATCTTTCTGATTTTCCAACAAATATCAATTTCTTCCATATGGGCAAAAAACCTTTCATCAAATCCTCCTGCTTGATGAAACAAGCTTGCCCTGATTGCCATGCACGCCCCTGAAGCCCAATCCACAGGAATAGTATCATCATACTGATGCTCATCCTTCTCAACAGTATCAAAAATTCTCCCTCTGCAATATGGATAACCCAATCCATCTAAAAAACCACCACCTGCACCGGCATAATCAAAATAACCCCGATTTGGAAAAGAAAGTATTTTCGGTTGAACAGCCGCTGCTTTAGGATTTTCCTCCAAAAATCGGATCAGTTTTACATCCCATGCTTTTTCTACTTCCACATCAGAATTGAGAAGGATATAATAGCCGAAATCCCCCCTAATTATTTCCAAAGCCCGGTTGTACCCTCCCGTAAAGCCAAAATTAGATTCTAACCGAATCAATCTTATTTGAGGGAAATTATTCAAAAGTAGATCGACGGAACAGTCTGTGCTTCCGTTGTCTGCCACGATAACCTGAAAAGTGGAAAATTGAGTTACAGAGGGAAGAAATTTTCGCAACATTTCCACTCCGTTGTAATTCAGTATGACTATTGCGGCATTTTGCATCAAAACATACTTCCAAGATCCATCCCGGGAATGTTTGGCATCATCCCATCAGTTGCGGATTTGAGCTCCTCTTTGATTTTTATTTCTATGGCCTCCAAGGCTTTATTGGTAGCTGCTACTACGAGGTCGCTGAGCATTTCTTTATCGGAAATATTTACCAAAGAATCATCCATATCTATGGACATGACTAGTCGGTTTCCATTTACTTTCACTTTCACCAATCCTGCACCGGATTCTCCTTCAGCGGTAAGGTGGACCAATTTGGCCTGGGCATCCTTGATTTTTGCCTGGGCTTCCTTCACCTTATTCATAATACTCATAAAATCAAACATAGCTTATCGTTTTTTGCAATCTGCAAATATAATGGAAATCGAGGCACTTGAAAACATTACTCAAAACGGGGTCACCTGACAAAATTAAATTTTGGTAATTCTTACCATTAAAAAATTAAATGGTTTTTGTGAAACAAAAACAAAAAATTAAACGATTGATTTTCTGTATATTCAATATTCTAAATTCTACTCCCATGAAAACAATTGAGAAAATAGAAAAAGAAAAAATAATCGGACTGAAATTTTCAAATAAAGAGGTCTTGATGGATGATATGGCGAAAAGAAGGCGAAATTTTGACCTGATGCGGGCGCAGGCAATCGGCAACCTACTCAGGAGCAAATCTACCATTACATTTGAAGATGCAGATGGAAATATTTATCAGGTAAGCACTACAGTTTGGGCAGTCGGGGATAGATTTGTTTCGTTAAAATGCAACACCCACATCCCGATCAATGCCATATTGGAAGTGAATTAGAGGTTTGGGTTTTTGGTTATTGGTTATTGGTTATTGGTCATTGGTTATTGGGTTAACTGTTGATGAGGATTTCGGTGGCTTTTTCTATGCTGACTGTCTCTTGGGTGCCGGAATTTAGGTTTTTAAGGCTGACTTTACCCTCCTGAATTTCATTTTCGCCGAGGATAATTACGAATGGGATTTGCTTCTTGTCCGCATAGGTCAGTTGCTTTTTGATCTTCCCCGTTTCAGGAAAAAGTTCTGAAGGAATACCTGCTGATCTCAATTTATGAAGGATTTGAAGACCATATTCAAATCCTTTTTCATCGAAATGGGTAATCAGCGCTTTGGTTTTTTCCAAATTGCTTTCAGGAAAAATCCCCAATTCATCCATGACATCATAAAGCCTGTCCACTCCAAAAGAGAATCCCACTCCTGACACACCGTCCAATCCAAATACTCCTGTGAGGTTGTCATACCTTCCTCCTCCACTTACTGATCCAATTGTTACATTGTTGACTTTGACTTCGAATATGGCGCCTGTGTAATACGTGAGCCCACGGGCCAAAACAACATCGAAATCTACATGGGCTTCGGATTCTCCATATTTATGCAACAAATCAAATACTTCTTCCAATTCAGCAATTCCTTTTAATCCTGTTTCGGATTCTTTTAAAAAATCCTTTAAGAAATTGAGTTTGTCAGCATTATTTTGGCTAAGGCTGATGATGGGTTCAAGTTTCAGTACAGAATCCGGTGAAAAATTCCTCTGTGTCAACTCCTCCTGTACTTTTTCCCAACCGATTTTATCCAGTTTGTCAATAGCGACGCACAATTCCCCTTCCCTGCCTTTTTCGCCGATCACTTCGGAAATCCCAGTCAGAATTTTTCTGTTATTGATTTTGATATCATAATCCGTGATTCCAAGTTTTCCAAAAACCCGCTTTATCATGAGCAAGATTTCAAGTTCGCATACCAAACTGTCCGTCCCCACCACATCTGCATCGCATTGGTAAAATTCCCGGTATCTTCCTCTCTGAGGACGGTCCGCCCGCCAAACCGGCTGGATCTGGAAACGCTTGAAAGGAAAAGAGATATCGTTTCTGTTCATGACCACATACCTAGCAAAAGGAACCGTCAAGTCATAGCGAAGGCCTTTTTCTGCTACTTTGGGCAATACTTTGCTACTACCCCCTTGTATGTCCTCTTCCTTGACATCTTTGATAAAATCGCCACTATTCAGTATTTTAAACAACAACTGATCTCCTTCATCGCCATATTTTCCGGTAAGGGTACTGAGGTTTTCCATGGCAGGAGTCTCAATCTGCTGAAAACCAAAAAGTCTGAATGTATCTTTGATCGTATCTAAAATGAAATTTCTCCTTGCCATTTGGAGCGGACCGAAATCACGGGTTCCTTTTGGCAAACTTGGTTTTTGGACAGCCATCTTTTATATTAATTTTATCCAAAGTTAAGCAAAATCAAATTTTTATCTTAATTTTGCGGTTCATTTGAGTTCACATAAAGAATAAGACGATGGGAGTTACTGCACTAAAAAGAAAATTGAGAAGAAAGAGGTTAAAGCAAAATACAAGAGTCATTAAGATCAAACAGTTGAGTTCCAAGCCGGTAATCAAAAATGTAGACATCGAAGACCTAAAAAAGAACTTCGCTTAATACTGTTTAACTTTTCTTTCCAAAGAAATAAAAAAGGCAACGATAGACGCGTTGTCTTTTTTTATTGGATGGTTTTTGGTTTTTGGACTAATGGTTATTGGTTATTTGGCTATTTGTAATTCGTTTAAAGGATTAATTGTTTAAATCTGATAAATGGAATGTACTCTTAAAATGAATGTTTTTTTATTTGAACCTTTCTCCATGAAATAAGACAAGTTTTTTGCAGTACAGTTAAACAAATAACCAATAAACCTTTAACCCCGTCCTCTTTTCCCCAATTCCACCACCTTGAGATTTTGGATTTTAGCATTTTCAATTTCAAAAAGCAACATTGTCCGGATGACATGAAAGCCTGATTGACCAATAGCGCCGGGATTCATGTAGAGGCAATTCAGGTTTTTGTCAAATTCCACTTTGCAGATATGTGAATGCCCGCACACAAATAGCCGGACACCGTGTTGCCTGATGAGATTTTTTACTCCTTTGGCATATTGGGGCGGTTTGCCACCGATGTGGATCATCCCAACTTTGAGCCCCTCGACATCAAACCATAATTCTTCCGGTAAAAAATTACTTGCATCTAGCCCATCAATATTACCGGTGATGATCCTCAATACCTTATCGGAGGGTAATTGATCCAATACAGACAATTCACCTATGTCACCGGCATGCCATATCTCATCTACCTCCTTTAGGTGTGCAACAATCATTTCGTCAATGTACCCATGCGAGTCAGAAATAAGGCCGATTTTCTTCATTTTGGGCTTTTTAAATTTTTTAATCAGTAAATTTGTTGCTAAAGAAATAAAGAAATCCCCAATATTCTAACATCTTATTTGTCATGAAAAATAAAACTACTTGGTCAAAATCAGTATGGACACTGATGATTCTGACCCTTTTCTTCTCTATCCCAAAAGAATCACTAGCGCAAGAAGGAGCGACAAAGCTTAGCCCGGCTGAATTTGACATCAAAGCCCACAAAGGAAGAAAGGCAGTAATTCTCGATATCCGAACTCCCGAAGAGACTGCCGAGGGATTTATTGAAGGGGCGACATTTGTCAATTGGACAGGAGGTAACTTCGAGGAAGAAGTCAGCAAACTGAACAAAAAGAAAACCTATTATGTCTATTGTAGATCTGCAAAAAGAACCATTCCTGCCACAGAAAAAATGAAAGAACTCGGGTTCACCAAAATATACATGCTCGAAGGCGGACTGAATAATTGGGTCGAATCCGGCAAACCTGTTGTCAAGCCCGAAAAACAATAATCCAAGAGCGGATTCCTTACCAAAAAACCATTCCTAAAATATAGTACTGCAAACCAAAGGATGTTTTGGAATTGAGGGATTACTTCCTATTTTTACGTGCGAAAATACTGTTTATAATGAGAGTTATTCAATTTAGAGAAGCATTAAGAGAAGCCATGTCCGAAGAAATGAGACGCGATAAAAACGTGTTTCTGATGGGCGAAGAAGTGGCAGAATACAACGGTGCATACAAGGTATCCCAGGGTATGTTGGATGAATTTGGCCCGGAAAGAGTCTATGATACACCAATTGCAGAACTTGGTTTTGCAGGCCTGGGAGTGGGTGCCGCCATGAACGGGTTGAAGCCCATCATCGAATTCATGACATTCAACTTTTCATTGGTTGCCATAGATCAGATAGTCAATTCTGCGGCCAAAATGCTTTCTATGTCGGGAGGAGCCTACAGTGTTCCTATCGTATTCAGAGGACCAACAGGAAATGCCGGTCAGCTTGGCGCTACCCACTCTTCCAACTTTGAGAATTGGTTTGCAAATACTCCCGGACTTAAAGTCATCGTCCCTTCCAACCCCTACGATGCTAAAGGCTTGATGAAAGCAGCCATCAGGGATCCGGATCCTGTGATCTTTATGGAGTCTGAATTGATGTACAGTGACAAGGGTGAAGTTCCTGAAGGAGAGTATCTATTACCTATCGGTGTTGCCGATGTCAAAAGAAAAGGAAAAGATGTCACTATCATTTCATTTGGAAAAATGATGAAAGTGGTATTCGAAGCTGCTGATGAATTGGCAAAAGAAGGAATTGAAGCTGAAATTATTGATTTGAGAACTGTCAGACCTATAGATTATGCTACTTGCCTGGAATCTGTAAAGAAAACCAACAGGTGTGTGGTCGTAGAAGAAGCCAATCCTATCGCCGGACTTTCCTCTGAGTTGGCTTACCATATACAAAGAAACGCATTTGATTACCTTGACGCTCCTGTGATCAGGGTTAACTCAATGGATGTTCCCTTAAGTTATGCCCCTACCTACATTGAGGCAACATTGCCAAATGTAAAAAGGACTATCGATGCTGTTAAAAAAGTAATGTATAAATAAGAAATTTGATTTGAGTAAAATCATGAAATAAAAAAACCACTTAGGCTATCCTGAGTGGTTTTTTTGTGTCTGTAATTTTTATTGAAAATCTTTGGATGAAGGCTCATCCTCTATAACCCTAAAATTGAAAAAAACCGCCTGACAAAACCAAGCGGCTTAATTAATAACTATTACCCAATCATTTAACTATTTATTAATTATTTCCTCCGGTAGCGGCACCGTTGTTGCCATCTCCGCCCTCTTTAAGATCGTCATTGGTAACCCCTCTTTTCTTTCTTCTAGAGCCGGGACCGTCGACTGACAATTTTCCTATCCTATAGTTGAAATTGATTTTAAAGTTCATGTTTTTCATCCCAACTGTACTTTGTTGGAGGATTGTTGGAGTGACCAATTCATTATTGATGGTAAATACTTTAGTAAAGAAGTTTTCAGCACCGAATCCGATTGAACCTCTTTTTTCATTGAAGGATTTATTGAAGTTTAAACCGTAAACTCCAAATCCTCCCGAAGTACCTTGCAATTCAACCCTTCTTCCTCTTTGGAAAGTGAAGGCTTGAACCTGCCAATCTTTTGGTAAGGTGTAGTTTGCAAAAATCCTTCCGCTGAATACAAATCCTTCATTGGATGCTGCATACAAAGGATCTGACAAACCATTGTCCAATTGAGCAAAGTAACTTTCAACGCTACCGTTCACTGAGAATTGGCCCGAAAGGTTGACATTGGCAAATATGGAAAGACCGTAGGCTTTTTCTTGACCTATGTTTTCAAAAGTAGTAAAGATGATGTCATCTTCCAGTACTGTCCTCACTGGTTGGATAGAACCGGTGGTGTTTCTGAAATAAGTGGTAAAATTCAAATTGGAACCTTTCAAAAAGGTGCTGTATGACATTTCATAGTTGTCTGTCAATTCAGGCTCCAACAAAGGATTTCCTTGTGTGATCTGTTGTGGATTGGCAGCATTGATGTTTGGATTCAGGAAATTGAGGGAAGGTCTCTGCACCCTTCTGTTGTAGGCCGCTTTGATCATATTTCCTTTTTGCAATTTTCTGCTCAAGTTTACACTTGGTACCCATACTCCAAAAGAAGGTATCTCACCGCCAAGTTCTGAATTGGCAAAATCTGCTGTAATGCTTGTGTATTCATATCTCATTCCTCCTTTGAAGGAATATTTCTTTAAGAAGTTGGTCGTATATGATGCGTAAGCAGCTGTTACGTTCTGGTCATAGCTGAATTCATTGGAGAAAGTAACATCCTCGACTTCGACAAATTCACCTTCAGGGCCTTCAGCTGTGAAATATGCAAAGTCACTGACTGCTTTTCTAAGGATGTTTTTGGCACCATATTCCAAAATTTGATTTTCTGCCAATGGGGTAACATAATCCAACTGAAGGGTAAACTCACGGTTTGTTCCGGCATTTAAGTTCTTTATCCTTCTGGAAATGCTTTCAAAAGAATCATCGTATTGGCTGTTAATGAAGTCGTTTGTGAGGTTATTTTGGCTATATAATCCTGATATGCTGAACTCTTTTCCTTTTTTCTCATAGGATTTGGTGTAGTTGAAGTTTACATCAACATTGTTTGAAAGGTTGTCGGTATTCACATCTCTCAAAATGGAACTCTGAAGCACATCATCCAAGGAAGTATTGGTAAGCAATCCATCCTGATTGTTTCTCATATTCCTGACTCCAAGGCTGACCGAAGCCGTCAGGAAATTGTATTTGTTGATTTCATAATCCCAACCCAAGTTGTACCTGCCAAAAAGCATGTTGCTTCTTGTATCGGCATATTGGGAAATATTACGGGTAGTACCATCTGCATTGGTGATATACTGTTGGTTTTCAAAAAATCCAAGGATGTTGTATCCCGATCTTCCAAATCCACCCAATGTCCAGGACATTTTCTTTTGCTTTAAACTGGCGTTAACTCCAAGATTAGATCCTCTATAGCCCACGCTGCTGTTGATGTTCAATGAAGCGCCCTGGATATTGTTTTTCTTGGTGATGATATTGATGACACCACCTGTACCTTCGGCATCATATTTGGCAGAAGGGGAAGTGATGACTTCCACGGACTTGATCTCTTCTGCAGGAATCTGCTTCAAAGCTTCAGCCACATTGGTAGCCACAATAGCGGATTGTTTGCCATTCAACAATACCAAAATGCTTGAACTTCCTCTCATGGAGACGTTTCCGTCCATATCGACTGAAAGCATCGGAACCCTTCTCAATACATCAGAAGCATCACCTCCTACGAGGGTTTTGTCATTTTCTGCATTGTAGATTGTCCTGTCTACTTTTTCTTCGATCAAGTCACGTTGGCCCATGACAGTGACTTCCTGAAGCGCTACCGCCTCCTGTTCCAATGTGATGGTTCCTAAATCGAAAGTGGTTTTCTGATCAGTGATTTCAATCAAATCAGTAGTTAATGCCTGAAAACCCATAAAAGATACCTGGACAAGGTATTTTCCGTTTTTGAATCCTGAGATAATAAAAACCCCATCAAAATCTGCTACCGCACCTGCCACATTTTGGCGGGATTCGGCATCCACCAAAGAAACTGCCGCATAAGCTATAGGTTGGTTGTTGGATTTGTCAAGAACCTTACCTGATATCTTATAATCGGGTTTTGTTCCCTGGGAATGTCCTTCAGAGACATTTACTCCTATCAAAAGAAGCATTGAAAGAAATAGTTGGATTGTAGTTTTCATCAAATTAAAATTTTGTGGTTGTCTTTTGGACAGTTTACCCAACAAAGGAATATCTGATTCAAAACAAAAAAAAATCAAATAGATAAGTAGTCGAAATGCATCGACCAAAGGGAAGGAAAGCCTGATGAAGCCTTATTTTTGTCGTTTTTAAGGACTTATCCCTATGATTTCCCATTTTGCCGATTAAATCCCCTGATTGGTAGATTGTTGTGGTTTAACCACAAAACTTTATATTAGTTTTCGGAGGATTTAAATAAAATCATTAATATGCCTGAGATCACTATCAAAAAAAGAATGCCGTTGCTCATCCATGTTTTGGGCTGGAGTCTATTTGGATCGGTTATCTTTTTACTTACCCCTCTTTCTTCGGAAGTGGAGCGCCCTGATGAGTTTTGGATCAAACAGGCCTTACAGTTTATTTTTCTTGTGGCCACTTTCTATTTCAATTTCTTTTACCTGATTCCTAAAGTCCTATTCAAAAACAAAAATTATCTGTTTCTGTTTTTGAATTTTCTAGGGGGTCTTGCTTATGTCGGTATTCTCATTCTTTATGATGAGTGGTTCAATATGCAGGAGCTGATGCATCTGGCATTCAGGCCAGAAGTTCCCTATACGCCAAGGCCAAGAAACTTATATTGGGATATTTCCAGCCTTTTGATTTTTTATATGTCCGTCGGTATCAGCACGAGTATCGGCGCAGTACAAAAATGGCAATCAGACGAAAAAATAAGGCTTGAACTTCAGCAGCAGCAGATCAATTCCGAACTTTCCTACCTCAAAGCACAGATTAACCCACATTTCTTTTTCAATACACTCAACAATATTTATGCTTTGACCAATATTGATGTCGAAAAGGCAAAAACAGCATTATTGAAACTGAGTAGGATGATGCGATATGTGCTTTATGAAACCGAAAAAAACCAAACCCTTCTTTCTAAGGAAAATGAGTTTATCAAAGATTTTATAGAATTGATGAAATTGAGGCTGACAAACAAAGTGACCTTGGATCTCCATATTCCGGAAAAAATAGAAGATGCTGAAATCGCACCCATGCTCCTTTTACCCTTCATAGAAAATTGCTTCAAACACGGTATCAGCTCACAAAAAGAAAGTTCTATTCTTATTTCACTTTCAAAAGAGAAAAACTACCTTGTATTGCATACTGAAAATACGATTTTCAAATCAACCGAAAATACACCTGAAGGAAGTGCGAGCGGTATCGGAATGACAAACACAGTCAGAAGACTTGAACTTCTCTATCCTGGCAAATACAAACTGGATATCGACCAAGAAAACGCCGAAAATCAATTTAGGATTACCTTGAAAATTGACCTCTCATGACAATCAAATGCATTGCTGTGGATGATGAACCTTTGGCTTTGGATATGGTCTCCAAATTCATCGAACAGACTTCGTTTCTCAGCCTGCAATCCAAATTTGACAATGCCATCCAAGCTTTGGGATATGTCAACCAAAATGAAGTTGACCTCATTTTTTTGGATATACAGATGCCTGACCTTTCTGGAATGGAATTGGCAAGGATCCTTGATGGCAAAACCAATTCCAAAAAGCCCAAAATCATTTTTACCACAGCATACAATCAATTTGCTGTCGAAGGTTATAAAGTGGATGCTCTGGATTATCTGCTCAAACCATTCAGCTACGAGGAGTTTCTCAAAGCCGCCACCAAAGCATATCAGTTTTTTGAAAATCAGAAAAAAAATACTGTAACCAAAGTCGAAATTGAAAAACAAGCCGATTACATTTTTCTAAAAGTAGAATACCAGCTTGTAAAAGTAATGCTGAAAGACATTACCTACATCGAAGCTTATAAGGACTATGTTAAAGTCCATCTAAAAGACAAACCCAACCCAGTCCTTTCCCTGACGAGTATGAAAAGCATGGAAGATTTGTTGCCTGCTGATACTTTTATGCGGGTGCATCGTTCTTTTATTATTAACCTCGACCATATCGACTCCGTATCCAGAAATGTCATCCACATAGGCAATGCACAGATTGTTGTCAGCGAAAATTACAAAGATTCCTTTATGGAGTTTTTGAATAAGTGGGTTGGTTAGTGGTTAATTGGTTGGTATTGTTGTAGTGGTTGTAATAGTTGTCAAGTCCGGATTGTTAAGATATCGGAAAATTGGAGTAGTGGTTAATGGTTATTTGGTTAATGGTTAATGGGTTATTTGGTTAACAGATACCAAGTCGGAAATGAAGTCCAGATCTTATACATTACTTACTTGATACTTAGTACTTGATACTTGATACTTAATTAAAAATGGAAGATCCCCACAAGAAATATATGAAAATGGCCATTGACCTGTCCCGATCCGGGATGATGCAGGAAAGAGGTGGTCCATTTGGCTGTATCATAGTAAAAAATGGAAAAGTAGTCGGAAAAGGAAGCAACTCGGTAATGGAAACCAATGACCCCACGGCACATGCTGAGGTTGTCGCCATCAGAGATGCAAGCAAAAACCTTGATAATTTCCAGTTGGAAGGTTGCGATATGTACACTTCCTGTGAACCCTGTCCCATGTGCTTGGGAGCGATTTATTGGGCCAGACCTGCAAGGGTATTTTATGCGAATACCAAACAAGACGCTGCAGCAATAGGCTTCGATGATCAATTTATCTATGAAGAGCTCGATTTACCGATGAAGGATAGAAAAATCCCTTTTTCCCAAATTGACCAAGAAGAAGCCAATCAGGTTTTCAAAGAATGGGCAAAGCTGGACAACAAAACATTGTATTAATAATTATAAATCCGCATCAGATTTTCTTTCTGGCATTTGGTATCTAAATGACCCATAGATTTTTGACCAATGCTTATTTTTCCAATAATGATTAAATGTGATTTTAATCACTGTTTTCATTTTTGAAGCTCACTATTTTTATTGTACACAAAACCAAAATATCCATGAGCCACTTTCAGATATTGATCATAGGGGGAGGAACTGCAGGAATAACCGTAGCTGCACAGCTCCTAAGAAAAGACAAAAGCCTTCAGGTAGCCATTCTTGAACCCTCCGAAAAACATTATTACCAACCCGCATGGACATTGGTAGGAGCGGGAACATACAAATTTGAAGACACCGAAAGGTCAGAAGCAAGGTATATCCCAAAAGGCGTCACTTGGGTTAAAGACAAAGCCACAGAATTGATCCCCGAAAAAAATCTGGTAAAGACAGCCAGATCAGGTGAGATTACCTATGATTATTTGGTCTTGGCACCGGGTCTGATCATGGCTCCGGAACTACTTCCAGGATTATCCGAGGTGATGGACAAGGGAGTTGTTTGCAGCAATTATACCAATCCAAACCATACATGGGAAGTGCTGCAGAATTTTAAAGGAGGTAATGCGGTATTCACCCAACCCACTACTCCGATCAAATGTGGCGGAGCTCCACAAAAAATCATGTACCTCGCAGAGGAATATTTCAGAAGGTCCGGGGTAAGAGACAAAACCAAGGTGATCTTTGCGACGCCGGGAACTGTTATTTTTGGGGTTGAGGATTTTGCTAAAACACTAACCAAAATCATCGCAGACAGAGATATTATTCTCAAGACATTCTATGCTCCTGTCAAAATTGATGGAGCCAAACAAGAAATTACTTTCAAGTATATTAAAGGCGACTTTGATGAATATTCCAAAAAACTCGATGCAAGAATCATGGAAAAAATGGGTGGAGAAACAGAAATCACCATCCATTATGACATGCTTCACATTGCTCCTCCACAGCAGGCACCGGATTTTGTGAGAAATTCTTCCGTCTCCATGAAAGAAGGTCCCGGCAAAGGTTGGGTGGATGTGGACATTAATACGTTACAACATTTGAGGTTTCCAAATGTATTTTCACTTGGAGATGTGGCTGCACTGCCGACTGCAAAAACCGGTGCGGCTGTTAGGAAACAAGCTCCCGTAGTCGTGGGAAATTTACTTCACTTGATGAAAACCAAGAAGGTCGGTGAAATGAAATATGAGGGATATTCCTCCTGTCCGTTGGTAACGGGATACAGCAAAATGGTATTGGCAGAATTCAAATATGATAACGTAAGAGACAGTGACCCGCTCATCTCCACTTTTGTGGATACCAGCAAAGAGCAATATAGCATGTGGCTGCTCAAGAAATATGTACTCCCAAGAATGTATTGGGACATGATGCTCAGAGGTAGAGCCTAATAGGAATGGCCCGGAGAGACACCGGGCCATTTTGTTGTTTAAATTGCCTTCCACTGCCTTTTTCATTCACATAAATTCTTCTTTTAATTTTTCAAAAGTTGGCTAACTTCCCCCGCTGATTTTTAAAAGAATGCTGAGATTAGGATTATTACTATTGATTATATTCCAATATGGAACTGCGAAAGGACAGATTATTTCCATTCGGGAGTCCGGTTCAGAGATACCTTTGGAGTTTGTAAACATTGCAGTACCCAAATCAAAACTCCTGATCCATACCAACTCAAAGGGTGAGGCCGATATAAGCTCCTTCAAGGGCCAAGAAAAAATAGAAATCCGGCTTTTTGGTTATATACCGGTCACTAAAAGTTACAGCCAACTTCAATCGGATGACTTTAAGGTTTATATCGAAGCTTCGGAAATCAACCTTCAGCAAGCTGTCGTCTCAGCCACCAAATGGAGCCAATCCCGCCAAGAGGTCCCTTCAAGGATTACAACCATCACATCTGAAGAAAGGAACCTACTCAACCCCCAGACAGCCGCAGACTTATTAGGCATTTCCGGGGAAGTTTTTGTACAAAAAAGCCAACAGGGAGGCGGTAGTCCGATGATCAGGGGATTTTCTACCAACAGGCTTTTGTATACAGTCGATGGTGTGAGGATGAACAGTGCCATTTTCAGGAGTGGTAATCTGCACAATGTCATTTCATTGGATCCATTTGCGACAGAAAGTACAGAGGTCTTTTTTGGGCCGGGATCGATTATCTATGGCAGTGATGCGATCGGCGCAGTAATGAGTTTCCAAACTTTGCAGGCCAATCTTTCAAATACAGAAAAAACTGATATTTCAGGAAACATAACCTTGCGAACAAGTACTGCCAATAAAGAAAAAACAGGACATGTCCACCTCAAATATGGAGGCAAGAAATGGGCAGGAGTAAGCAGTATCAGCAGCCATGATTTTGATGACCTCAAGATGGGAAGCCGTGGACCGGTAGAATTTTTGAGACCAACTTTTGTGGTCACTGAAAATGGTCAGGACCGTTTGGTAGAAAATCCTAACCCAAAAATCCAAGTTCCATCGGGTTATAGCCAACTCAACCTGATGCAAAAAATCAGGTTTTCTCCAAATTCAAAATGGAATTTTCAATATGGGTTTCATTTTTCAGAAACTTCTACATTTTCCAGATATGACCGGTTGATCAGGTTCATGCCAAATGGGCAGCCTAGAAGTGCAGAATGGAAATATGGCCCTCAGTCTTGGATAATGAACCACCTTCAGGTTTCCTATACATCAAAATCCCGGGCATTTGACCAAATGACTTTGAATCTTGCCCATCAAAAATTCGGAGAGAGCAGAATCGACAGAAACTTTAACAATCCTATCCGGCGTACCCGAACCGAAGAGGTCGTGGCTTATTCAGCAAACCTTGATTTTCTGAAAAATTTACCCAATATCGCCAAACTTTTTTATGGCTTGGAATTGGTCCAAAACGATGTTGTATCTACAGGAGTAGATGAAAATATCAGTACCGGAGAAAGTGAAATCGGACCTTCAAGGTATCCACAGGCAACATGGCAGTCCTATGCCGTCTATGGTTCTTACCAAAACAAGCTTTCTGTAAAATCCCTTATTAAGGCAGGACTGAGGTATAATTACTTTGGGTTGAAAGCAGACTTTAGCAATAACCTTGAGTTTTATCCTTTCCCTTTTGAGCAAAGTGATAACAGGGAAGGAGCCTTGACAGCGAGCATGGGGTGGGTCTATACACCTGCTCCAGATTGGACTTTCCATCTTAATGCATCTACAGGATTCAGAGCGCCAAATGTCGATGATATCGGAAAAGTCTTTGATTCCGAACCTGGATCTGTCATGGTACCCAATCCTGATTTGAAAGCAGAATATGCTTATAATCTGGAGGCAAATGTCGGTAAGGTTTTTGGAGATTGGATGATGATTGACCTGACGGGCTATTATACGCATTTGGACAATGCCCTAGTAAGGAGAGCCTTCAGTATCAACGGTCAAGATAGCATTCTGTATGATGGGGAATTGAGCAAAGTTTTGGCTTTACAAAATGCCGCATTTGTACGGATCATAGGATTACAGGCAGCCTTGGAAATCAAATTACCCATGCATTTGACATTTTCCTCCAGGCTAAATATTCAAAAAGGGACGGAAGAAACTGACGATGGCAGCCAAAGTCCAAGCCGGCATGCCCCTCCTACTTTTGGGGTCAGCAGATTGGAATACAAAAAAGAAAAACTCACTGTTCAGCTGTTCTCAGAATATTCCGGTGGATTTTCGTTTGAAGAACTACCCCTTGAAGAGAGAGGTAAACCTGAATTATATGCCATCGATGCTGACGGAAACCCATACAGTCCTTCTTGGACGACTTTGAACATCAAAGGTCTGTATCAAGCCCAAAAGCATTTGTCCATCAGTCTTGGTCTGGAAAACATCACGGATGTCAGATTTAGGTCCTACAGTTCGGGAATAGCTGCTCCGGGAAGGAATTTTATCATAGGGTTATTGGCTAATTTTTGATTATGATTAACTTGTCCGTGACTGAGATCACGGAGATTCCATCAAAAAGACAGTAGTTTAACAGAAAAAAATTATGCGTACATCCCTCACATTCCTCCTTTTGGTATTGTTTATTGGCATGGCTTCCGCTCAGGTAGTCTCCACAGCTGAACATAAAATCCTTTTTCAACTGACTGATGGTGAACCGGAAGTCCACAAAAAATTTATCCGACAGCTCAATAATGTGCTCACAGCTGCACCCAATGCCAAAATCGAAGTGGTTACCCATGGCATGGGAATAGATTTGCTGCGCAAGGAGAGCAATCCTTTTGAAAGCGACCTACAAAAATTAGTGGATAAAGGAGTCGTATTCGTAGTCTGTGAAAATACCCTGAAGCAAAGGGAGATGAAGAAAGAGCAATTTTTACCTTTAGCGGGTTTTGTACCTGCGGCTATCATTGAACTCGTCATGAAGCAGGAAGCAGGCTGGATTTACATCAAAGCAGGCGGATAAAGCAATACATCCATGGGGATAAACGATTTGGTTTAATTGTAGTGAAGTTCTGATTCTTTACTACCTAAATCTTTTTTTTAACAAATCGAAAAACTTGGATATTTTTGTAAAAAATTTATCCAATGATAGAAACCATTGAAAATTTCGCAATTGAGATCGGTCCTGTTAAGGCTGCATTGCTAGCGACTTTGTTTACTTGGTTTTTGACAGCTTTGGGTGCTTCCCTTGTTTTTTTCTTCAAAAGCATCAACAGGGCCGTTTTTGATACCATGCTCGGATTTACGGGAGGTGTAATGATAGCAGCTAGTTTTTGGTCGCTATTGGCTCCAAGCATCAAACATTCTGAAAAAATGTTTCCCACCATGCCATGGTTACCTGCCGCGATCGGTTTCCTATTGGGAGGCTTATTTATTTTTGGTCTGGATAAACTGATGCCCCACCTCCATATCAATTTTAATAAAGAGGAAAGCGAAGGCGTTGCAACAAAATGGCACAGATCTACTTTACTTTTATTAGCCATCACATTGCATAATATTCCGGAAGGTTTGGCAGTGGGCATTTTATTTGGTGCTGCTGCCAATGGGATGGAAGGGGCAAGTATTTCAGCTGCAGTTGCACTTGCGATCGGTATCGGAATACAGAATTTTCCTGAAGGATTGGCTGTGGCGGCACCGCTGAGGAGGCAGGGAGTGAGCCGGAGAAAAAGTTTTTGGTATGGACAGTTGTCAGCTGTGGTAGAACCCATTGCCGGGGTTTTAGGTGCTGTAGCGGTCATTCACATGCAAAATGTACTGCCATATGCGCTTTCTTTTGCTGCCGGCGCGATGATTTATGTGGTAGTCGAGGAGGTAATTCCGGAAACACAAAGGGATAAATATACTGACCTCGCCGTACTTGGATTTATGTTGGGCTTTACTGTGATGATGATTTTGGATGTGGCTTTGGGCTAGGCTTTTTTATTCTTCCAAAATCCAATTGTCAATAAATTAAAATAATCAAACCAATCCCTTTTCGGGGAATGGAAGCTGTATATCAAAGTTTAACCCTTTGGTTTGAAATATTAAATTTCCGCATGATCGGTATTTTTTTCTCTAATTATCTGCGGTTCTTGCTATTTAGATTGGGTGAATTTTTAATTCCCTCCTTCTGATTTAAATTTAAATAAATATTTGATGGGAATGGAAAGCTCCATTTTATCCCTTGATATTCAGGAATTTGATTCCAAATTGATTTAAGGATTACAATTCCTTTTGGATTTTTAAAAAAAGTCAATTTTGGCACAAAAAAACAACCGATTAACAAACCCAAAATCAGAATCACCATGAAAAAAATCCTGTATTTCATTTTGTCCTTGATTTTCATTTTTGGAAATGGAATTGCCCAAGAACTTGAAAAACAAGCGCCACAAGGCTTTGATGTCGTCAGGAATGACATTCCCAAAGGAAAAATCGATACTATTAGCTATTCCTCCAAGACAGTGGGCAATACAAGAAGGGCGATCATCTATACCCCTCCCTCCTATTCCAAAAACAAAAAATACCCTGTGCTGTACCTGCTCCATGGAATCGGTGGAGATGAAAAGGAATGGCTTACCCACGGACAGCCGCAAGTAATCCTGGACAACATGTATGCAGATGGCAGGATAGAACCCATGATCGTGGTCATGCCAAACGGCCGCGCCATGAAGGATGACAGGGCTACCGGCAATATCATGGCGCCTGATAAGGTGGAAGCCTTTGCAACTTTTGAGAAAGACTTATTGACCGACCTCATACCTTTTATAGAAAAAAAATATCCTGTCCTCAAAGACCGGGAAAACCGCGCCATTGCAGGATTGTCCATGGGAGGCGGTCAATCCCTGAATTTCGGACTTGGCAATCTTGACAAATTCGCTTGGGTAGGTGGATTCTCTTCTGCCCCCAATACCAAAGAACCGGCTGTTCTCGTCCCCGATCCTCAGGCCGCCAAAGACAAACTGAAATTGCTGTTCATTTCCTGTGGCGATGCGGACAACCTGCTCCGCTTCAGTGAGCGGACACATGAGTATTTGGTTAGGAATGAGGTCCCACACATTTATTATATCGAGCCGGGAGTTCATGATTTCAAAGTGTGGAAAAACGGATTGTACATGTTTTCGAAGCTTTTGTTCAAGCCGGTAGACCAGTCTGTTTTTAACAATTACAGCCTTTTGGGCACGCCTGCATCCACCAATGTCCGCAATGCGAAATTTCCCCAAATCCTGCCTGACAGCAGGGCAATCTTTAGAATCATAGCCCCTGAAGCCAAGCTTGTCCAACTCGACCTTGGTAAAAAATATGACATGGTCAAAGGTGATGAAGGCATCTGGGAAGTGACCACCGAACCCTTGGGAGAAGGTTTTCATTACTATTCCCTGATCATCGATGGGGTGGCGGTTGCAGATCCTGCAAGTGAGACTTTTTACGGAATGGGTAGAAAAGCAAGTGGGATTGAGGTTCCATTTAAAGGAGATGGCTACTACGCCCTGAAAGATGTACCACATGGTGAAGTCAGAAAGGTGAGGTATTTTTCCAATGTCTTACGTCAATGGAGACAGTTTTACCTTTACACTCCTCCCGGATACGACACCCAAACAAATGAAAAATTCCCGGTGCTGTATATTTTGCATGGCGGTGGTGAAGATGAAAGGGGCTGGGCTTCCCAGGGAAAAACAGATTTGATCTTGGATAACCTGATCGCTGAAAAGAAAGCCAAACAGATGTTGGTAGTGATGCCTGACGGCAATATGCCAATGGCAGCTTTTAATGAAAATGGTCTGAAAATGTTTGAAAGGGAATTGAAAGAAAGTATTATTCCCTTTGTGGAAAAAAACTATCGGGCCTCGACAGGAGCGCAAAACCGTGCTTTGGCAGGTCTTTCCATGGGAGGCATTCAGACCTTGTATGCAGGAGTTCAGAATACCGATATGTTTGCTTACCTCGGGGTATTCAGTTCAGGATGGATTCAGGCAAGGCAGACAGAGATTGCTGACGGTCAATATGCCTTTATGAAATCCAATGTGGACAAGATCAATGGCAACCTCAAGCAATTTTGGATTTCCATGGGTGGCAAGGAAGATATTGCTTATGAAAACTGTAAAGTGATGATGTCAAAATTTGATGAAATGGGCATCAAATATTCCTATCGTGATTATCCCGGTGGACACACATGGCCGGTTTGGAGAAATGACCTTTACACTTTTGCTCCATTGCTTTTTCAGGAATAGAGGAGGAAAAGTTCGACTCATTTGGAGTCGGATGTTTTTAGAAAAATGAATGATCTATAAATATCCAATCCCTAACGGGTTGAATCAAAAGATCAACCTAAACGCTAATGGATAAGTAGCATTTTGGAATCTAATTAGCAACTCTAAAAATCCCCAGCAGTCCACCATGAAAAAGCAAATAGAAATAAATGCCATCATACTGAAAGAACCGGGTCATCTGGAGAAAATACGGACAACCTTGGTTACTGAACTCAAGCCCGACGAGGTGCTTTTGAAAGTACACAGGATTGGGATCTGTGGTACAGATCTTCATGCTTTCCGTGGCAGGCAGCCGTTTTTCACTTATCCAAGGATTTTGGGACATGAACTCGGTGTCGAGGTTTTGGAAATTGGATCCGGTGTCACTGATTTGAAAATCGGGGACAGGTGTGCGGTAGAACCTTATTTCAACGCCAATCCCGACCAAGCCGTCCGAGCAGGCAAAACCAACTGTGGAGAAAACCTTTCCGTGTTTGGCGTTCATGAAGATGGTGGGATGCGGGAATTCATTGTTTTGCCTGCCAGATACCTCCATTCATCCGACAAACTCAGCTATGAACAGCTGGCACTGATCGAGACTTTAAGCATCGGATTCCATGCCATCAAGCGGGCGGATGTCAGGGAAGATGATAAAGTATTGGTAATCGGTGCGGGTCCAATCGGGCTTGCCACCATGCAGTTTGCCAAAATAAAAAAGGCAAAAGTGGCAGCTATGGACCTCAACCAAGAACGGCTTGAGTTTTGCAAAACCCACCTGAATGTAGAGAGACTGATCAATGCCAAATCAGAACAAGTCATGGCGGATATCAGAAAAATCTTTGACGGTGACTTACCGACAGTGGTCTTGGATGCTACGGGTAATCCACAATCCATGAAAAGCACTTTTGATTTTGTGGCCTTTGGTGGCAAAATCGTATTCATCGGTCTCTTTCAAGGTGATTTTACATTTTTTGATCCGCTTTTTCATAAGAAAGAAATCACCCTGATGGCTAGCAGGAATTCACTTGGGAAGGATTTTGACGAAATCATTAGCCTGGTAGAAAAAGGCATTCTGGACACAGGACCATGGGTCAGCCATCGGGTTTCCTTTCAGGATCTTCCCAAAAAATTTGAGTCTTTTCTGGATCCAAAGAATGGCGTGATCAAAGCGATGGTGGAATTGAAATAACAGAAAATACGCCCTGTCAGGTATTGGCCCGGACCTTTTTGGATCGGCTTAAATCCGGTCATTTCTCCGGATTGTATCAATGAGCTACTGCCTTCAGCCCTATAATGGATCATATCAAAGTAATCAGAAAAAATATCCGAAGAAAAGTAGCGGGTTCTTTGAAAACAAAGATCCCAATGAGAACTGTCCCCACTGCGCCAATTCCCGTCCAAACTGCATATGCTGTACCGATTGGCAACGTTTGTGTGGCCTTGATCAAAAGTCCCATGCTGATACCCAACGCGATAACAAAACCACCATACCATAAATACATTTCATTTCCTGAGGTGCCTTTGGCTTTTCCCAAACAGAAAGCAAATGCTACCTCGAATAATCCTGCAATGATTAATATGATCCAACTCATCTGTTTTTGTTTTTGTGCAAAAGTGATCAATACAAAGGCAGGAAAATTATTTTTGAGGCCTAATTACCCTTTCTCCCCCAAAATAGCAGCAGGCTTGATGACACCTTTTCTTTTTAGCCCATAGGCATCGATGGCATATTTGCGGACATGTTCCTCCATTTCTTCCACTGAATCAGTCAATAAAAACAATTCTACATCCTCTTTATTGATCGTGCCATATTCTGCGAGATGCTTGACATACGCATACAGGTCATGGTGAAAATCACTGCACATCAGCACGACCGGAAACCTACGCATGACTTTGGTCTGTATCAGGGTCAATGCTTCGAAAAATTCATCCAAAGTCCCGAAACCACCCGGCATGACCACAAAGGCGAAGCTATATTTGGAAAGCAGCACTTTTCTCACAAAAAAGAAATTGAAGTCCATCCACTTGTCGAGGTAAGGGTTTGGCCGCTGCTCAAAGGGCAGGATGATATTGCAGCCGATGGATTTGCCTCCGACATTTTTTGCACCCCTGTTGGCGGCTTCCATGATGCCGGGACCTCCGCCTGTCATGACAGTAAAACCCAATTTGCTGACTCTTTCTCCCACTTTGACTGCGAGTTTATAGAACTTATCGTTTTCTTCGAATCTTGCCGAACCAAATACGGTCACGCAGGGACCTACAAAGTGAAGCATCCTGAATCCCCTGATAAATTCCATCATGACTTTGATGACAAATTTGAAATCCTTCCATCTCGTCTGTGGACCTGCGTAAAATTCCTCTTCCTCAGGATTGACTAAGGGGGAAAATCCGGTAAAGCGTTCTTTTATCATGAGGTAAACATATTTATAAATCCAATACTTGACAAGAAAATTCAATTGGTTGACGGTACTCAATAAAAAAATATGGATAATTGAATAGTGTCCTTTGCGTAGTCAAAAACAGTCTGAAGTTTCAATCAAAAGGAATTATCCAATTGGAGAAATTTACTGGATATCCATTTTTCAGGTATGGGGACTAACATAAATAAGAAATATTCCCTATCTGAAAAAATGGGATTTCCCTATTACTTAAACTTATATCCAACATTGAATACGATACCATAATCAAAGTTGGTATTGCTTCCTTCGAGCGCCTGATTGTCATAGTTGGCATAGAACTGCAGTCCCAAATCCAGGTTGTTGATCACCTCCCAATTTACCCTCGTCTCACCGTCAAATCTTTTTCTTCCGTCCTGATTCAAACCAAAGAAGGCTTTTGGAAAAATGGTAAATGATAGGTTTGGCGCAGCATAGTGGAAATAATCCAATTTGAATTGAAGTGGGATTTCATAAAGGTTACCTGACGAATTTCCCTCAAGACTCCGCTCCTGGTTGATGACTGCACCGGATATCAACATTCCTTGAAGGTTGCTTTTGAAAAGAAACCTACGGCCAAGCCCAACAACCTGTTGGATACGGCTAGCCAATCCCAACTCGATATTTCTCTGGTAATTCAAACCTACACCGGCCGACAAAACCGAGTTTAAATTATAATAACCTCCCAGATTTATCTGTTCCCGATCCCTTGTTTTGATTCCTTGATTGTTTGTAAAAATGAAAGAACCGTTAAATTCTATCTGGTATTTTTGTTCTGTAAATCTCAGGTTCCAGTCAATATTAGACCTTCCAATGTCGCTTGATTTGGTGTAAGAATAACCCAATGCTACAGTTCCTTTTATCTTTTTGATAAATCTTTTTTCCAATGACACCAAATCGAAAATATTAACGATGGGATAGACCTTTTCCACAAAACCATCATCCACGATCACTTCACCATAAATTTTAGAAGGTTTCAACACCCCATAATAAACTACCTGATCTATGGTCTGGATCCTATAAGTAGCCATTGAAGCTTTGATGGTTTTGATTTTGTGGTATTTGACATTTTGTACTGAAAGGTCCATGTCATCAAATTGGATGATGCCCAAACTGATGCTATTCAACTTCCCGACCATGATCTGACCATTTCTTAGATAAAGGGTGTCCTTTTCCTGGGCATTGGCAATGAAGCTGACTGACAGCAAGTAAAAACAAATAAAAACAAGAAAAAGCCTTGAAATCATGGTCCAAAATATGAATTTATTCAATCATAATAGTTTGATCTAAAATTATTTTAACCAAAATTGAATAAGGAATTCCCCATTGATTTTTGCTGATAGCATTTCAAATCAAATCTTAAAAACATGAACAGACGCACATTTTCCAAAGTGACTTCACTAACCCTTATCGGATCTGGCTTAATGGCTGCTTTTCCTTCATTGGCTACTGATTTCAAAGCCAAAAGCAAACTACGGCTTGGAGGACCGCTGTTTGAAAAATTTGATTCTCCTGAAACTTGGGTGGCTGCTGTGAAAAACACCGGCTACAGAGCGGCTTATTGCCCTATTGGATTGGATGCCGGTAAGGATGACATCAAAGCCTACAAAAAAGCAGCCGACAAAGCGGATATACTCATTGCGGAAGTGGGTGCTTGGTCCAATCCCATCAGCCCTGACAAAAAAACCGCCAAAGAAGCCTTTGAAAAATGTACGGCATCACTTGACCTCGCAGATCAGATTGAAGCTAAGTGCTGTGTTAATATCTCCGGGTCAAAGGATGCGGAAATTTGGGCAGGTCCTCACCAAGACAATTTCTCGGAAGATACTTTTGACCTGATTGTGGAGACGACGAGGAAAATCATCGATCAGGTCAAACCAAAAAACACCTTTTACACCTTGGAAGCCATGCCCTGGATTTTTCCTGAATCGGCAGATTCCTATCTCCGGTTGATCAAAGCCATCGACCGCAAAGCTTTTGCTGTCCACTTAGACCCGGTCAATATGGTGACAAGTCCTGCCCTTTTCTTTAGAAATGGAGATATGATTAAAGACTGCTTCAAAAAACTTGGCCCATATATCAAAAGTTGTCACGCCAAAGATCTGATTCTAAAAAAACAGACCTTCATGCCACAGTTTGACGAGGTGCAGCCCGGTCTTGGTCAGATGAATTACAGGGTATTCTTAAGCGAACTGGCCAAATTCCCGGAAGTTCCCCTGATGATGGAGCATCTGCAAACTGCTGAACAATACAAAGCAGGTGCGGAATATATCTTGGGAGTGGAAAAGGAAATAAGCTGATAAGCCTTTTCCAAAAAATGGAGGATTATTTATTGACAAAAAGGGAAATCATGGAATCGGGTGGATTTCTTTTTTGAAGGAGATTGGATCCCTATTTTTCCCATTTCCTCAATTTCTTTATCAAAGTGAAATTCTCCTCTTGCAGTTTTTCAATTTTATCCAAAAGCCCCATCACCACCTCCACACCTTCAGGGCTCAGATCAAGGTCTTTGTATAGCCTCACGATTTGTTCCATCCGGGTAAGAGCCTTTTCTTCCAGAAAAAATTCCGCTTCCTCTTCCACGATTTCGACCAACCCGAGTTCTTGAAAAGTGAAAACCAACTTGGATTCTATGCCATGGTATTGGCAGAAAGTTTGGATGCTGATGTGGTTAATTCGTTCCATGGGTTTTGAGTTTGGCTAATTGTTCGAAAAGTACTTTTTCCTGCTCCGTGATGTTTTTTGGGATTTCTACTTTGTAAGTAACATAAAGGTCTCCAAATTTTCCTTCCTCTTTGTACACCGGAAAACCTTTTCCTTTCAGCCTGACTTTGGTGTCGTTTTGAGTTCCGGGGATGAGTCTGAGTTTGACTTTACCGTCCATCGTAGACACTGTGATCTCTCCTCCCAATATAGCGGTATACAGGTCTACATTGATCTTTGAATATAAATCGTTGCCTTCCCTGACAAAGTCAGTATCGTTTTTGATCACAAATTGGATATACAGATCTCCTTTTGGTCCTCCGTTGATACCTTCGCCGCCGTAGCCTCGGATCTTGATGGTCTGCCCATCTTCTACTCCGGCAGGGATAGTCAATCTGATATTTTTCCCGTCAATGGTCAGTGTTTGCTTTTGGGATTGGTATACATCAGATAGCTTTAAATGCAATTCAGCTTTGTAATCTACTCCTTTGTATTTGACATTTTCCCTGCCTGAACTTTGGAAACCTGCGCCACCCCCAAACATGGAACTGAAAAAATCTGAAAAATCCTCCTCAGTATAATGCCCTGAATAGGCCCTGCTGCTTCCTTGTTCTCTTGGTCTAGATTGGCGAGCTCCACTTTTTTCAAACTCCTCAGCATGCTTCCAATCCTTTCCGTATTGGTCGTATTTCTTTCTTTTTTCAGGATCACTGAGCACTTCATTGGCTTCGTTGACCTGTTTGAATCTTGCTTCGGCGGTTTTGTCATTGGGATTGAGGTCAGGATGGTATTTCCTTGCAAACTTCCTGTAGGCTTTTTTGATGTCCTCAGGACTTGCATTTTTATCAATCTCCAAAATTTTATAGTAATCTATAAAGTCCATTTTGCTTTCAGTTTATCAATTCAATCTGATTTCTACCGATTATTACTGTTCCGTTTTGTTCCAGTTTTTTGAGCAACCTTCCCACTACCTCACGGGAGGTGTTAAGTTCCCCCGCAATCTGCTGATGGGTAGCCTTTATGATGTTGGAATTGTTGGCCTCTACAGATTTGCGAAGGTAGGCGAGCAACCTTTCATCCATTTGGTGAAAAGCGATTTCCTCCACGACCTTAAGCAATTCTTCAAACTTTTCCTGATAACTGTCCATGACAAAGTAGTACCAGGATTTATATTTGAACATCCACTCATCAAGCTTTTTGATAGGAAGAACGATCGCTGTGGTGTCTTCTATGGGTATGGCTTTGATCTTGGAATGTCCTTCCCTTGCCGAACAGATGAGCGTAATGGCACATGCCTCCCCTTCCTTCAGGTAGTATAAAAAAATCTCATGGTCATCCTCATCCTCTCGGAAGATCTTGACGGTTCCTTTGACTATCAGGGGAATCAGTTCTACCCTCTGCCCGATATCCATCATAAGTTCGCCTTCGGGAAAAAGAACCAACTGACCTTCTTTGATTATTTCCTGGAATAGTTCATTTTCAAATTGAGGAAAATTGGCTTTCAAAAGCCCTTTGAAGTCACCTTTTGCACCCATCATAATTTCATTTTTTTTGAATATGATTCCCTTCCTCCTGTCAAAATATCCTACTGTAATTTAACCTTTTAAAAGCCAAAAAAATATTAATCTGACTATTAAAAAGGTCTCCTTTAACAAATAATTTCGATATCTTATCGCGAATTCAGTATAGTTAAGCCTTTTCAAAATAAGGAAGTGAAATGGGCTATTTATGTAATTTTTGGCACAAAAACGGAAAACTTTGTCCGCTATCTTTATATCCTGAAAAATCTATAAAATATATTTTCCAAAATATTCGGTGGATTTCATTTCGGAATTAATTAGATTTCGAGCTTGATATTGAAAATAATGTTAAAGAAATCTTTTAACAGCTTCACAACCAAAAGGAGTGCTTTACAGCCTTTCCTTTGGGCAATGTTGCTGGTATTGGGTTTTCATTTGACACATATTTCCCAGTTTCAGGTTGAAAAAAATGAAGGTACTTTTTATGAAATAAGCAATACCAAGGTTTCTTCACCTTGCCTCAACCTTCAAAACCTACACCATTCCGACTTTGCCACTTTCGAAACGGAAGAAAAAGAGGAAAAATCCGAAACTGAATCAAACATTGGACTGGGATTTGGAAGTATAAATTCATTTTCAGCGATAAGCTTTTTTCTTGTTTCAGGTGCTTCAATCAAATCACTGAAAATACCTTCCAAAGAAGGGAAGGCGCCACTATACATTTTGTTTAAGAATTTCAGAGTCCATTTAGCATAAGTTTTTTGCCTTTTTAAGGCTTTCTTTTAGGGCCTCCTTTTTGTCCTGCCCTACACCCATACTATTTTATTACCCATCTAAATTAAGACAAATGACGCCACACGTGTCATCTGACCTACATCATGTCATCCATGAATTGGGTCATTTCCTACCTGCACAGGCTCCGCTTAAGGACTTTGTGCACCACAATACCCTACACGCTTTTCAGCATCTTCCCTTTCATGAAGCACTGCAGACGGCCGCAGAAAATTTTGGCTACAAGACTTATCTTTCTGTGGAATCTTTCCGGGAACTGTATGCCAAAAACAAAATAAACGAAGATATCCTCGACAGGGTAATCCTTGCTCACAAAGGCAAAAAAGAATCGGCCAAATGGAAGGATGCCATGCTTCACAAAGACTGTAAAAAACAACCCGATGCCATTGTCGGGAGGATTAGGAAAGTCTGGCAAAGCCATTACCATGTCAATCTCGATAAGGAAACGCATACGACACTATTCAGGATGCTGGGAAGCTATCTTGACCAAGGGATAGCGATCTGGAAATTCCCGGTGCCTTCCAAAGGATTTCTTACCGCCATCCGCAACCTCGAATCCAACAGCTTCACCAACCTTTTCAAAACTGAACGGGCAAAAATCCTGCTTTTCGACCCCCAAACCAAACTGGAGGACCTGCTTGATATTTTGGTGGGAAGCAAAGTCTATTTCAGGCAATACCTATTTGACCAGCAGTTTGCCCATCCGGGATGGTCGGGTATGGTGGCGGTATTGGAACATCAGCCACAGAGTTTGTTGGATAAAAAATCCATCAGCCTAAACGACCTGATATTTGTTGAGTGCCTGCTTGAGATCGATGCGCTTGACAGGCGACTGGGAGAGAATTGGGATCCCTTGGTCAAACATCTGCCGGAAGACCTTCTACCGATTCTGACCAAAACGGAGGGAAAAGAATACTACGAAGTCCTCAAAATGTGGCAGGAAGCTTTCGAATGGACCTATTTTGACCAAGTCATCCGAGGACTTCAACTCAGCCACGAAAAGGATTTCAAGAAGGAAGCCACCTCATTTCAGGCACTTTTTTGCATAGATGACCGGTGCTGTTCAGTCAGAAGGTATATCGAGCGGTTTGCGCCAGATAGCCAGACTTTTGGCACGGCTGGGTTTTTCAACATCCCGTTTTTCTTCCAGCCTGAGCACGGCAAGTTTATGACCAAAGTATGTCCTGCACCGGTGACGCCTACACATGTCATCCGAGAATCTGAGGCCAAACTTCGGCATGAAAAAGACTCCCATTTCAGTAAACATTCGAAAGGAATATTTGGAGGATGGGCTATTTCCCAGACCATGGGTTTTTGGTCGGCTGTGAAAATGGCCAAAAACATCTTCCGTCCCGGTCCTACTTCTGCAATGGTTTCTTCTTTCAGCCATATGGATCCAAAGGGGAAACTGAGTATCGAATGCAAGTCTACAGACCATAAATATCATGGACTTCAGGTAGGTTTTACCCTGGAAGAAATGACCAATAGTCTGGAAGGATTGCTGAAGGGCATCGGACTTGTCAAGAACTTTGCTCCTTTGGTATACATCTTTGGACACGGTGCCAGCTCGGTAAACAATACACATTATGCCGGCTATGACTGCGGTGCCTGCAGCGGCCGATCCGGCTCGGTCAATGCACGAGTGGGAGCTTACTTTGGCAACCATCCGGAAGTCAGAAAAGCCCTGGAAGAAAGAGGAATCAGCATTCCTGTCGCCACCCAATTTGTAGGAGGATTACATGATACCACAAGGGATGAGATGGAATTTTATGACCTCGATGTTTTGACTGAAGACAATATGCTCCGTCACCAGAATAATCTCCAGACTTTTGAAATCGCTTTGGATTACAATGCAAAGGAAAGATCAAGAAGATTTGACACAGTGGATTCTACCCAGGAAGCCGCCAAAGTTCATGAGAAGGTCAAGTTGAGGGCTTTGTCGCTCTTTGAACCAAGGCCTGAATGGAACCATGCGACCAATGCACTGTGTGTGATCGGGAAAAGAGAATCCAACAAGCACCTGTTTTTGGATAAAAGAGCCTTCCTCAATTCCTATGATTATGGCATCGATCCGGAAGGGAAATACCTCTTAAACATCGTCAAAGCTGTGGCCCCGGTATGTGGCGGGATCAACCTCGAGTATTATTTCTCCAGGGTAGACAATCAACGGCTTGGGGCAGGGAGCAAACTTCCCCATAATGTCATGGGACTCATAGGTGTAGCAAACGGTATTGATGGGGACCTGAGACCCGGTTTACCAAGACAGATGATCAATATCCATGATCCGCTCCGGATCCTGATCACCGTAGAGCATTTTCCCGAAACCGTGCTCAAAACCATCAAAACCCATGATGCAACCTATGAGTGGTTTGCCAATGAATGGGTGAGACTGGTGGCGATCCATCCTGAGACAAAGGAAGCTTTCCTGTTTAAAGGAGGAGAATTTATCCCTTACCTGCCACTTGCCAAGCAAATTGAAAAAGTTCAAAATCTGGATGAACTATTGGTATCGACTTCTGAAAATTTACCTGTCTACTTGCTGAGCTAATTATGGAAAACCAGATCATCATCAGCAGCTTTGTAATCATTCCATTTGTGGGATTTCTGCTATCCCTATTGATTCCTGAAAAAAATGAGCTTGGGCTCTCACGGATGGCATTCTTCACCATCAGTCTGCAACTTGCTTCCATCTTGGGGTATATCGGGTATTGGCTTATTGTCCTCCGGGCACGACCGGTAAATATCCCCGAATTCGTCTTGTACCAACATCACGATTATGAATTTCTGATTGACTTTTACTTTGACAAAGTGACTGCGGTATATCTCTTTGTCGGTGCATTTGTCACCTTCCTCATCACCCAATACAGCAAGTATTACCTGCATTTGGAGGAGGGGTATAAGCGATTCTTCAACTCCATCCTTTTCTTCTATCTCGCCTATAACCTGACCGTGTTGGCAGGAAATTTCGAGACGCTGTTTATCGGATGGGAGATGTTGGGAATATCTTCCTTCTTGTTGATTGCCTTTTACCGCAACAGGTACCTCCCGGTAAGGAATGCTGTGAAGGTGTTTTCCATCTACCGAATCGGAGACATTGGGATCATCCTGGCCATGTGGGCAAGCCATCACCTTTGGCACGAAAACATCACCTTCCTGAAGCTGAACAATGAACAACTTGTCATCGAGCACCTTTCGCAACATGGAGGCATCGGGCTCTTTATAGCCTTGGGAATACTGGTAGCAGCAGCCGCCAAGTCAGCTCAATTACCGTTTTCTTCTTGGCTGCCAAGGGCCATGGAAGGTCCCACACCTTCGAGTGCGATTTTCTATGGATCGCTTTCAGTGCATTTTGGGGTTTTCCTATTGCTTAGGACATTCCCATTTTGGGAACATCAGATTACAGCGCGGGTTTTAATTGGGTTACTTGGCCTGGCGACCACCTTAGTGGCATACCCTATAGCCCGGGTCCAATCGACTATCAAATCCCAGATTGCCTATGCTTCCATTGCCCAGATTGGGATCATGTTTATCGAGGTGGCTTTGGGACTCCAGGTATTGGCACTGATCCATTTTGCAGGCAATGCATTCCTTAGAACCTACCAGCTTTTGGTATCTCCTTCAGTCGTGAGTTATATGATCAGGGATCAGTTTTACCATTTCAAGCCAAAGGAAATCAGTGTAGAAGATACATTTCCCAAGAGGCTTGAATACAGCCTTTTTATCCTTTCACTTAAGGAATGGAATCTGGATGTCTTTATGAACAGGTGGGTTTTTTCACCCATCAAAAAGGTCGGTAGTAAATTGGATTTTCTTACCCCAAAAAATCTCCTGTTGTATTTTCTACCCATGTACGGCGTAGGGCTGTACCTCTATTTTCACCAAGAATACCTTCCTGAAGGAATACAGGTATTTATACCCGGCACCTTCGCCTTTATCGGGATGATGATGGTATTCAAGGCTTTTTCTGAGCGGAACTACCCCAGACTGGCTTGGATGCTGGTGATGGCAAACCACTTCTGGATTGCACTTGCCGTGTCCTTCAATGAGACCTTTGATTACAATCAAACCCTGATTTACCTCAGTGGAGTAACGGTCTTTGGCATCTTGGGATATGTGATATTGGAATACCTCAGGAAAAAAGAGCCGACGTATTTTGACATGAACCAATATTACGGACATGTCTATGAATACCGAATTCAGGCATTGTTATTCCTGATTGCCACCTTGGGATTAATGGCATTCCCTATCTCCCCCACATTTATCGGAGTGGATTTGATCTTCAGCCATATCCATGAGGACCAATACCTCCTTGCATTCTTTGACTCTGCAAGCTTTATCATTGGGGGCATTGCCCTGATCAGGATTTATTCCCGCCTATTCCTAGGCCCACACATCAAAAATTACCACGAAAAAGCACTCAAATCTTCTTAACCCACACCCATGAAGACGCACAAATTTCAAATCCCTTTGACCGGAATTGCCGGACTCAAACAAAACTGGAAGTCAGACCTAACTTCAGGTTTCCTAGTATTTCTTATCGCTTTACCTCTTTGTCTAGGCATCTCCATGGCATCGGGCTTTCCGCCGGTTGCGGGGATTTTCACAGCCATCATAGGTGGTTTGGTGGTAAGCTTCCTTGGAGGCTCACAGCTGACGATCAAAGGCCCCGCGGCGGGTCTAATCATTATTGCCCTTGGTGCAGTGACCGAATTGGGCCAAGGGGATCCGATGCTTGGATACAAACTGACTTTAGCCGTGGTCGTAGCGGCAGGAATCCTACAGGTGATATTTGGTTGGATAAAGTCCGGGGTTTTGGCTGATTTCTTCCCTTCATCGGCAGTACATGGAATGCTTGCGGCAATCGGGATCATCATCATTGCCAAGCAATTGTTTACCATGATCGGCGTCAAGCCTGAGGCGAGTGAAACCTTAGAGCTGTTTGCAGAACTTCCGCATGCCTTCAGCGAACTCAATCCTGAAATCGCCCTGATCGGATTTATAAGTCTGCTGATTTTATTTCTTTTTCCTTTATTCAAAAACAAGTATATCAGAATGATACCTGCACCTCTGCTTGTGATTTTGATTGCTATTCCTATCGGAAGGTATTTTGACCTTGAGCATGAGCACAGTTATTTGTTTTTGGATGGACATGAATATACCATCGGTCCAAAATTTCTGGTTACTTTACCTGACAACTTGCTTTCGGCCATCACCTTCCCTGATTTCTCCCAAGTATTTTCGATGGTATCCATAAAATACATCATCATGTTTGCTTTGGTGGGAAGTCTGGAGTCTTTGCTAAGCACCAAAGCCATCGATGGATTGGATCCTTTCAAGAGAAAATCGAATATGAACAAAGACCTGATGGGAGTTGGAATAGGAAACACTTTAGCCGGCTTTATCGGAGGGCTACCAATGATCTCAGAAATCGTCCGTAGCTCTGCCAACATCAATAACGGTGGCAAAACATCCTGGTCAAATTTCTTCCACGGTATGTTCCTTCTGATCTTTGTGGCTTTTTTTCCAAACCTGATACATCAAATCCCTTTAGCTGCATTGGCGGCGATGTTGGTCTATACCGGTTTCAAATTAGCTTCTCCCCAGTCATTTTACAGTACCTACAAAATCGGTAAAGAGCAGCTCGCTGTTTTCCTAGTAACCATTGTGTTTACACTGGCCACTGATTTATTGGTTGGTATTGGAGTAGGTATTCTGACCAAGTTTATCATCCACCTTGCCAATGGACTTCCCTTAAAATACATTTTCAAACCCTTGTTTACTGTGAGCGAAAACGGAAATGAATTTACAGTAGACGTTTTCCATTCTGCGGTATTTAGCAATTACATCAAGCTTAAAAAATCCCTGGATGCGCTTCCTAGAGAAAAAACCATACGCATCGATTTTAGCAATGCGAATTTGGTAGACCATACTGTGCTGGAAAATCTACACCACTACCAGCATGATTATGAGCATAACGGTGGGCATTTTATCCTTTGTGGAATGGACCATTTGAAGAAAAATTCAGACCATCATTTATCAGGAAGAAAGCTAAAAACAAAAAAGAAACATAATACTATAATTCATTGAAAACTAGGCTTGGAAACGAGTAAGACTTGGTTCCTTTTGAATTAATTTCAAAAAAAGGATGTGGATATAACCCACACCCTTTTTTTGAAATTAAGAATTTATTGGCCTTGACCCAAAGAAAACCCTTGAACTCCATCAAAAAAGTATAGGTTTTCTGTTTTGATTACATCAATGTCCAATTGAGAGGCCTTTGAAAGCAGTTCGATGATATTTCCTTTTGTAAGTAACCCACCTTGTTTTGGTTTGAATCTACATCTCCAATGGTCTGTGCAGAAGGTTTCTTCAAATCCCTCAGGCCATACCTTGATCCCTCTGTTGGTAATCATGGAAAGGCCGATATCTGAAAAATTCATTTTTTGAAGCATGCCTGCCAACTCATCCGCATCGGTACCATTCCAATGGACAAAAATATCCACTCCCACCAATTCTTTTTTGGCTGCCTGCTTTTTCTGGTATTTAGGCAATACCATCGGAATATTTTTGTCATAATGGACAGCCGGGAAAACCTGTGGCTTTTGACCCAACCTGCCGATCACTGCCGCCGCAAATTCTTTGGTTCCAACATTCTCTTTACTTACGCCTTCTTTAAAAATATCGTAAGTATGGATCCCGTCTTCTATTGTTTTGAGCCATGCATTTTGGACTTTCTCCGCGACATCTGACTGTCCGATGTGGTTGAGCATCATGATGGCACCCTGAAGTAGCCCTGAAGGATTTGCCAGGTTTTGACCGGCCCTGCGAGGCGCCGAACCATGAATCGCTTCAAACATGGCACATTCCTCTCCGATATTAGCTGATCCTGCAAGACCCACCGAACCTGTGATCTGTGCTGCAACATCAGACAAAACATCACCATAGAGGTTTGGCATGACCAAAACGTCAAATGCCTCAGGACTATCAGCTAACTTGGCTGCGCCAATATCTATGATCCAATGTTCATTTTCTATATCAGGATATTCTTTTGCGATTTCATCAAAAACTTTATGGAAAAGGCCGTCAGTCTGCTTCATGATATTGTCTTTGGTGAAGCAGGTCACTTTTTTTCTGTTCTGCTGTCTTGCATATTCAAAAGCATACCGTACAATTTTTTCACAACCCGGAAGGCTGATCAATTTAAGGCATTGTACTACCTCATCGGTCTGCTGATGCTCAATACCTGCATACAGATCTTCCTCATTTTCGCGCACGATCACGACATCCATCACAGGATGCTTGGTTGCAACAAAGGGGTGTAAACTTCTGCAGGGCCTTACATTGGAATAAAGGCCCAAGAACTTTCTGGTAGTCACATTCAGACTTTTGTATCCGCCACCCTGGGGTGTGGTAATCGGAGCCTTCAAAAAAACCTTGTTTCTTCGGATGACATCCCATGAGGAATTTGCGATTCCTGAAGTGTTTCCGGAAAGGTACACTTTCTCCCCTACCTCGATTTCTTCAATTTCAATCTGGGCACCGGCTGCTAAAATAATGTCCAAGGTAGCATCCATTATTTCAGGCCCAATCCCATCGCCTTTGGCTATTGTAATTTTTTTCATTTGGAGGATATATTTGGTTCACCCAAATTTCCTACAAAATAAACATAAATTAAAGTTTATGTTTTTAATTAATATTATAAAAATTTTTTATGAAAAAATATTTTAGAATTTTCATCAGACAAAACCCGAAATTGAGGTTCTCATTTTTTATTCCGATTAGCGTTCCTTACTCGGGCCACCCATATTTGATCCCGATGGGATCATTCGCTGCCAATGTTTGTATCCCCACAAACATCCTCATTCTGAATTTTCAATTCATCATTAATGATTTCCCTACCTTTTTCCTTTTAAAAAATTTCCAAACCTCTATCCAAAATACCCCTAAAGAAGAAATCAGCAAGGAATAGAGCAGGGTATTGAAGCTCACGGCTTCAAAATCAAACACCTTCAAAAAGGAAGGAATGGTCAAAATCAAAACCAAAAGCGCAAGTGAAATTCCCAATACAATCGGAACAAGTTTATTTTCGTAAGTCAAAGTTTTAACTACTGAAAAATAGAATGACCTGTTCACAAGTGTCAGAAAGATATTACTGAACACCAAAGTGGAGAAAATCAAAGTCCTGACCGTTGCTTCGCTATTTCCGGAATTCATCAGAAAATACCCAAAACCCAAACAAGCCCCGGTAATTGCCAGACCTTGAACCACACTCAAAGAGAGTTCTGACCAAGAAAAGAAAGTCTGAGACATCACCCTAGGCGGCTTGTTCATGGAATCCGGCTCGATCGGTTCATTTTCAAATACGATGGAACAGGTCGGCCCCATGATCAGTTCAAGAAAAATTACATGTATCGGAGTAAAAATCACGGTAAACTCCCAACCCAAAACCAAAGGCAACAATACTATCAAAATGATGGGAATATGGATGGAAATGATGTATTGGATGGCTTTTTTGAGGTTTTCATAGATCCGTCTACCCAGTGCAACTGCTTCGGTCATGTGTCCCAAATCGTCATCCACCAGCACCAAAGCTGCGGCAGACTTAGCCACTTCGCTTCCCCGCTTTCCCATTGCGATGCCGATATGGGCAGCTTTGAGGGCAGGTCCATCATTAACCCCGTCTCCGGTCATGGCGACCACTTCCCCGTTTTGCTTGAGGGCTTCGACTACTTTGAGTTTGGCTTCCGGAAACATCCGTGCGAAAACATGGGTTTGCTTCGCTTTTTGCTGAAGTTCAGAGGACTCCATTGCCATGACTTCATCTCCGGTCAATATGGCCCCATCGGATTTCAATCCAACCTGCTCGGCAATTGCTGCGGCAGTTTGGGGATAGTCTCCGGTGATCATTTTTACTTCAATTCCTGCTTTGTAAAATGAATTCAGGACTTTCTCGATATTTTTCTTTGGAGGATCATAAAAAGCCAATAAGCCCAAAAACTCAAATTCGAATTCCTGTTGCGTCTTTGGGAAGGCATTTATGGATGGATCTGCTTTGCCAACTGCCAAAACCCTGAAACCTTTTTGTGTGAATTTTTCCACATTTTCCAAAACAGTTTTCTTTTCTGACCCTGACAATTTGGATTGATCTAATACTCCCTCCACAGCGCCTTTGACAGCAATGACTTTTTCCCCATTTCCTTTTTGAAAAATATGTGTCATGATCGGCGGCTTGCCACCAAGTGGATATTCATGAAGCATTTTGGCGGACTTTCTTTCATCACTTGGCGCCACCTTTTCATAAATTTCGTGAATGGATTTTTCCATTGGGTCAAATGGAAGGATTTCCGAAGCCCAAAGGGCGTATTCCAATGTTTGACTGAATTCAGGCATATCTTGGGTAAAATCCTGGAGACTTCCTTTTTCAATATCAAAAATCGCCCGAAGCTCCATCCTATTCTCGGTCAAGGTTCCTGTCTTATCTGTACAGATAATTGTTGCGGCACCAAGGGTTTCTACTGTATAGGGACTTCTGGTAATGACTTTGTTTTTGTAAAGACGGTAAGCACCAAGAGCCATAAAAGTGCTAAATGCGACAGGTATTTCCTCAGGCAAAATCGACATCGCTAAAGTCAATCCCTGAAGTAAAGCATTCAGAAGGTCTTTGGAAATCATGTAATTGATTCCCCATACTAATAAAAAAGCAATGGCACCAAAACTGACCATGTACCGGACAAAGCTTTTGATCTGGGTCTGCAGTGGGGTTTTGGTCTGTTCGATTTCCTCCAAACTTGTCCCTATTTTCCCCAATTTGGTGTTCCTGCCTATTGCATGGACCTCTGCGACGCAGTTGCCGGTATCGACCAAGGTACCCTGAAAAATAATAGGAGGATCCGAATCCCGGTCCTTGGAGAGGGAAAGGGATTCTCCTGTCAGTATACTTTCATTGACAGAAAAATCATGTGCTTCAACGATCTTCGCATCAGCCGGAATCAAGTTTCCATCTTCTACCAAGATCAGGTCTTTTACCACGATCTCTTCGGTTGGGATTTTGATTATTTCGCCATTTCGGTAAACTTTCGCTTGGGGACTGGATAACTTCTTGAGCGCATTGACAGCATTTCGACTCTTGTTTTCCTGAAAAATAGAAATCCCCGAAACCAACCCGATGGCCACGAACATGATGATTCCCTCGGTAGTTTCTCCAAGAATAAAGTATATTGAGGAGGCAACAAGTAAAATAACAAACAGAGGCTCTTTGATGATTTCAAGTAAAATTCCCCAAATAGGATTTTTGGTTTTTTCACCCATTTCATTGGTTCCAAAAGTCTTACGGTTTGCGATTACTTGCTGATCACTGAGGCCTTTGTATTCCATAATTATCTAAAAATCAATGCGGAATCCAATTTAACATTTAATGGACTAATTACACCAAACATTTTTTTTACTGCAATGGAAAAGAAGGAATAGCAAGAGGTACAGATAATAATTGAGGAATGTTTTCTCTTTTCCGAAACGTACGCTAGGGTTTTCCAAGAGTAGGAAAGAATTTTGAATTTCCATCTTCCTGTTTATTCTACAAATGTTTGTGGCTCCACAAAAATTACATTCATCATTAATAATTTTTATTTTTTTTTATTCCTCAGGTGCCACAAATCCCTCCCTTATTTCGGGATGGCGGATTTCCCCACCGGTTGTTCCGGCTTCCTTGGCAAAGAACAATACCACAACGGCAAATAACAAGACAGCGATAGAGATAGAATTGGCAAGAGATTTTTGTTTCCAATTGGCCCAAAACCCAATCAATGAAAAGACTCCCAAACCATAGGAAAGGTAGGCAAAAGTCTCCGCGGCCTCTTCGTGATTCTCGATAAAGGTTTCTTCTATCCCTGGAAGGTTCTCGATTACCTCCTCCGCATCTTCACCGGTACCAAAAGCTGGAAGTGTAAAGAGTGCACCAAGAATAAATAATCCAAACGCCGTTCTTTTGAGTAATTCCGAACGGAAAGCAAAGCCGGCAAGCATGACCAAAAACCCAATGATAGGAATGATGATAGGAAAATGGTTGAAAATAAGATGAAGGTGAGCAGGATTCATAGTCGTTTTGGTTTAGTATGGTTTCTATTTGATCAATTGAAATCCTCCTTTTGAGAGAAATATTGTTCCCGGCTTGAAGGATATCTCAGGTTTTACCTCCACCATTTGGTCATCTTGCAGACCTATTTCAACTTTGGTTTTTTTGAAATAGTAGAGGTCATTTTCTGTTTGGGTCATAGCCAATACATAATTGACTTCATCAGAATTGATTACCGCTGCGATGGGCAA
The DNA here is from genome assembly GCF_024741135.1 of Aquiflexum gelatinilyticum. Taxonomy (GTDB): domain Bacteria; phylum Bacteroidota; class Bacteroidia; order Cytophagales; family Cyclobacteriaceae; genus Cognataquiflexum; species Cognataquiflexum gelatinilyticum. The sequence continues at coordinate 63,331 of NZ_JANSUY010000001.1, read as the reverse complement.
TGCCGTATTTTTACTGCTTTTGACAGCGATTTTAGCTTCTATAAACATCCCCGGAACGAGTAAGTCCCCTTCTTTTTCGTTGTCCAGGTGGACATGGATATTGAGCATCCTCTTTTCATTGATGGACTGTCCGATGAGAAATATCTTTCCTTTGAATTCCCTGCTTTTATTATCAGGCAGATAAAAAGTAACCTCCTGACCAATTTCCAAGGCTATGGCATCCTGTTCAAAAACATTGAGCTCAATATGCAAGTGATCCTTATTGATGATGGTCAGGGCGATATCTGAAGGATTCAGATAAGTTCCCTGATTGACTTTGATGGATTCGATATATCCTGAGATCGGCGCATAGATATTAGCCTTTGAGGTAATTTTGGATGCATCCAATTGAGTCGATGAAATATTGACCAATTGGAGCATCTTTCTGAGACTTTCGGTTTTGGCCAATGTACTTTTGTAATCAGACTCAGCTTTTGCAAAATTCTTTTGAGAGGATATATTCTCAGCATTGAGTGTTTTTTGACGTTCATAGTCAGACTTGAGATAAGTAAGCTGACTCATCGCATCCAGATAATCCTGCTGCATCTGGACAAATTCAGGGTTTTCGATCGTAAAAAGGACTTGGCCTTTTTGGATTTTTTGACCTATCAGCAGGTCAAACCGGACTATATTTCCTCCAAAGTAAGAACTCACATCAAACCTCCCTTCAGCTGGAATATTGACCATGCCATTGGTCAGGATAAAATCTGAAAAGGTATGTACTGTGAGTGAATCCAAAGCCATTTGGCCTTTTTCAAACTGGGCTTTGCTGATGATAATTTCATTCAGTTCCTTTTCTTCCGGAATCACAATCGATTGGTCTTTTTCTGCACCGCATGCTGAAAACATCCAAGTCATGACAGCTGAAAGTAACACTATATAAATTTGATTTTTCATAATTCAAGGATTGATCAGGTAATTGATTTCCAATACAGTCATGTTATATTCCTGGAGGTTTGTGAGGTAATCGACCTCAATGTTTCTTGAGTTTTCGATCAGTAAAACATATTGAAAGAAGTCGATCTCACCCCCTTTGTAGGCTTGGTTTCCCTGTGCGATCAGCTGCTTGCTAAGCTGCTGCCCTTCTTCGGTATAAAAGGAAATTGCTTCCTGAAACTTCTGCAGTTCGATTTCTAATTGGGCTCTCCTATTGTTGAGCTGAAAAGAATAATTTTCTGCGGCAAGATTGGTTTGGACGAGTTCAAACTTAGATGAGTTGATTTTAGCTTTTTGGGCTCCAAACCAAAGCGGAATAGAAACGCCAACCTGTACTCCCGGATAAATCCTGGCATTCGGCCCGGTATTCGTCCCACGGAAAAACTCCCCATGGAGATCCGGCAAAAGCCTTTGTCTTTCGAGGGAAAGGTTATCAGTCTTCAGGTTAATGGATTGCTCATAAAACTGGACACCGGGATGATTTTCCATCTCCCAATTTTGAGTAAGCAAGGGCAATAATTCTTGGTCAGGAATTTCGAATTCCCGTCCCACTTGAATCAGTTGCTCCAGCCTGACATAAGCTTGGTTTTTGCTTTCGATAGTCTGGTGAAGCCTTACTGAAAGTTCCCGCATCTTGCTCCTTGCAGTGAGTTTTTCAAGGTAATTGGTTTCTCCAAGCTCATACCGTCTGCTGGCTGCGATGGAAAACTGCTGGTATAAGCTGTCCAGAAAGCGGTAATTGCTCTCCAATTTTTGGAGATAGACAATGGTATAATAAGTCTGTGAAACCTCTTTGATGATCTGATTCTGCGTCAGCAGATATTGCTGTTGTTCTACCATTCCCAGGTCTTCGTACACCCTCCGTTGACTGCCATAGACTGTAGGAAACTGCATACTTTGGCTGATCCCAAACACTTTGTTTGAATAGCCATTCTCGGCAATGTCATTTTGGTCGTGCCTGAAAAATACCTGTGTTTTGTCTAGGTTGAATCCTGCTGGAATCATCGCCTTAGTCGCTTCTACTCTTTGTTGGGCGGATTTCAAACCTAGGTTGTTTTGCAAAGCAGAATCAATGGCCGAGGCCAGATCGATGGATTCTTTCTGGGCAAAAGCACTGAATGGTAAGTTCCATGTCAAGCAAGCCAAGAGGAATATAAATTTAAGATTGGAGTTCATGGCTTTTTTTGGTTGAATGAAACATCGTGTACAAAACCGGAAGTACAATCATCGTCAGCAAAGTCGCCGAGATCAATCCTCCCACCACTACTGTGGCCAAAGGACGCTGAACTTCAGCCCCTGCAGAAGTTGAAATGGCCATTGGCAAAAATCCCATGGCAGCAGCCGCAGCTGTCAAAAGCACCGGCCTCAACCTCTCTTTTGTTCCCCTTAAAATCAGGGACTTCAGATCACCACCATGTTCATTTTGTAATTCCTTAAAATGCTCGATAAGAACGATCCCATTAAGCACCGCAATCCCAAAGAGCGCAATGAATCCGACTCCTGCAGAAATGCTGAACGGCATTCCACGGAAGTAGAGCAATAAAATCCCTCCCACTGCCGAAAATGGAATCGCTGTATAAATCATAAGAGCTTCTTTGATAGAAGAAAGGGCAAAAAACAGCAGCAAAAATATCAGCGCCAAGGCAATGGGAACTGCAATAATCAGCCTTGCTTTTGCCATATTGAGGTTTTCGAATTGACCGCCATAATCGATATAATATCCATCTGGCAATTTGACTTTAGATTGGATGATTGCTTGGATATCAGTCACCACAGACTGCAAATCCCTGTTTCTGACATTGACACCGATAACAACCCTTCTTCTGGATCCATCTCGGGATATCTTAGCGGGACCTTTGTCCAGGTAAATTTCCGCAAACTCACTCAAAGGCAGGGAACTCCCATTTGGCAGGTTGACTGATGCCTGACGGATGTTGTCGAGGTCTTGTCTGAATTCTCCGGCAAATCTGATCACCAGGTCAAATTGTTTTTCACCTTCGAAAACTGTTCCTGCAGATTTACCTGCAAATCCCATCGTAATGATGTCATTTAGTGTGCTGATATTGATGCCATATTTGGCAATCTTCTCCCGGTCGTACCTGATTTTCATTTGGGGTAATCCGGCTGTCTTCTCGACAATGATATCCGCTGCACCCTCAACTCCCTGAATGGCTGCTTCGATTTCCTTTGCTTTTTGGTTGAGGATATCCAGGTCTTCCCCAAAAACCTTGATCGCAAGATCTGCCCTGACACCAGTGATGAGTTCGTTGAACCTCATTTCTATAGGTTGAGTGAATTCAAACTCCAAACCGGCGATAACAGAAAGTGAATCTTTGAAAGCGTCTGCCAATTCATCTTTGGTGGATACAGTTGTCCATTCCTTTGGTGGCTTTAAAGTCACGATGATATCGCTCTCCTCCATAGACATGGGGTCTGTGGGAATTTCGGCTGCACCAATTCTACTGACCACCTGATCCACTTCTGGAAATCCAAGCAGGATATTTTCAATTTCGGTAGTCGTTTCGATGGTATTGCTGAGTGTGGTACCTGTCTTGAGAACCGGTTGGATGACAAAATCACCTTCATCCAAAGTCGGGATAAACTCCGCACCCATGCGGGAAAAAACCGCAAAGGAAATGATGAGCAAAGCAGCCGCTAAAGTCAGGACAGTTTTTTTCCTTCCAAGAGCCCACTCAATCGAAGGTTGGTACAAGCTGTTGATCCAGTCAATTAGCCTGTTGGTAATATTTCTTTTGTTTGGATCAGTAGCTTTGAGAAAAAGAGAGGAGACCACAGGCACATAAGTCAATCCCAAAATCATGGTTCCCAAAAGTGCAAAGCTAAAAACCTTTGCCATCGGGCCAAACATTTTTCCCTCCACACCTGATAAAGAAAGGATGGGAATAAAGACAATGATGATGATAATCTGCCCAAAAACAGCCGAATGCATCATTTTGGAGGCACTTTCTATGGCAATTTTATCTTTTTGGATCCTTGTTTCGGTTTTGGATAAACCTAAAAGGAGACCATATTTATCTGTCAATTGAAAAGCGATAAACTCTACTATGATGACAGCCCCATCAATGATGATCCCGAAGTCGATAGCACCCAAACTCATCAAGTTGGCGTCTACTCCAAAAATGTACATCAGGGACAAAGCAAACAGCAGACTCAAGGGAATCACAGAGGAGACCACCAATCCCGATCTCAAATTGCCGAGCAAAAGGACTACCACGAAGACCACTATCAAACAACCCAAGATCAGGTTTTCCGCAATGGTAAAAGTGGTTTTTCCGATCAGTTCGCTTCTATCCAAAAATCCATTGACCACAATGCCTTCGGGAAGTGTAGGACTTATCTGTTCCAATTTTGCTTTGACTCGCTCAATCGTGGCTTTGGAATCCGCGTCTTTGAGCATCATCACCTGTCCGAGGACTTTTTCTCCTTGACCGTTTGCAGTTATTGCTCCAAACCTGTTTGCATGGCCAAAACCGACTTTTCCCAGGTCTCTTACTAAAATTGGCGAACCATTTCGGATATCCACCACGATCATTCCGATCTCTTCCAAGGTCTTGACCTGACCTTCTGCCCGGATGAAAAAAGATTCATTGGTTTTTTCGATATACCCACCACCTGCGATGGCATTGTTCTCCTCCAATGCCTTGAATACCTGCACCAGGTCTATATTCATGGCTTTGAGTCTTTCAGGGCTGACTGCTACTTCATATTGCTTCAAAAATCCTCCCCAGGTATTTACTTCAACGACTCCGGAAATCCCGGAAAGCTGTCTTTTGACCACCCAATCCTGAATCGTCCTCAGATCAGTTAGGTTGTACCTGTCTTCATATCCCGGCTTGACATCTATGATGTATTGAAAAATCTCCCCCAGACCCGTAGAAATCGGACCCATAAAAGGCTGTCCAAATCCTGCAGGAATATTTTGTTCGGCAGTTTTGATTTTTTCAGCAATGAGTTGTCTGGGCAGGTAGGTGCCCATATTGTCCTCAAAAACTATCGTTACAACCGACAGCCCGAACTTTGATACTGACCGGATTTCTTTGACCCCTGGCAAGTTGACCATCTCCAACTCTATGGGATAGGTCAGGTATTTTTCTACATCTTCGGTGGAAAGATTCCGGGAAGTGGTAATCACCTGGACCTGATTGTTGGTCACATCGGGCACAGCGCCAATGGGAATCTGCGACAATGAATATATGCCAAAACCTATAAGACCAAGAATAAAGAGAAATACGATGATCTTATTTCCTACACTCCAACGGATGATTTTGTCTAACATGGTTTCAAGACTTTTACTTCAGAAGAAAAAATGGTTAAGGATAGAATTCGAGATGGAAATTGATTTTGATGGTGTCTTCGGTTTTGACCAACATAAAGCTTGGCCGCTCGACATTGTAGGCTTCAAGAGAAACAGGGATCTCCCCCTCGACCTCCAGGCCTTTATCTTTCTTTTTGGCTATTGCCTTGAATTGAACAGGTTTTGTAACACCATGGAAAGTCAGGTTTCCCTTGACATCCAGTTCTTCATTTTGTTGGGAAATGGAAGTACTGACAAACTGGACTTTGGGATATTTGAGCGATTCCAATACTTCCAGTGCATGCGAATCCCGACTGGAGTTTTGACTGTCAAAGCCGGAAACCATGGCGCTAACTGCTACTTTTTGGATGGTATTTCCGGTATCATCAAGGACAATCACGGCATTTACGTCTTTGTTGACACCTGTCCAGTCATGGAGTGAATGGCTGGCGCTGTAGGAAATTTCCGAGGTATCTTTTTTGGCCTTCATGCTGACACTTGGCAGATTAAGTCCGGAACCCACTATTAATAATATTAAAATCAGGTAGATTTTCATGTGTTTAAATTTAGAATTTCATGACAATGGTCGCTCCTGCAAATGCTCCAAATGCGGTAAATGCTGCTGCTTTATGGAATTTGGCATATCGGGGATCTTCGGCTTTCTCGGCCAACATATTGGTCGCTACCATGGCGGTAAAGTGAATGGAAGCCAGGATTTTGTGTGCTTTGATGGAATTCAACCCTTTGACTTCTTTGGAAATAAGAGGCGGAGGTGAAAAGAGCGAAAGAGCAGCACCTGTAAAATACCCGATATTCACTGCTGCTGCCAGGCTTTCGTGCGCATCCTTGAGTTGGGTTTCGCCATTGTAAAGCTTTCCGCCGACTATCCCTTGGGCGATCATCCCGGCCAAAGTTGCATATCCGAGGACCTGATGCGTCACAAGCATAGTTCTTCGGATTTTGAGTTCTTTGATCCGGTTTTCTTCATTGAGCGGCATGATGCCTGTTCTTCTCAATAGTCCCCTTTCACCCCAGAATATTCTTTGGGTAAACATGATTTTGTCAGGAAGCAATTTGACGGGTTCTTCAATTTCCGAATCCAAAGACAGCAAAAGGCTATCGACGTCTTGGGCTAAAGCAGAATATGTAGTCGCTATGAGAATGGTAATAATTGTAATGAACTTTTTCATGGTAGGGGAAATAAAAAGGCCTATGTTGGCTCAAATGTATCCCCGGTAACCTTTGGCTTTCCTTAGGGAATTCTTAAGGTTTGCTTAAAAAAATATGGCTATCCTTTTCTTCGCCTATGCCCTAAAAATCTACTACACACAAGGCTCCTGAACGGATGGAATTGCAAACCGAAGTTTCAATCTTAGTCCCTATCCCAAAATGGTGTCGTTATAGTTATAGGTACACTGTATCTGATGTACTCAAAAAATTAAACCTTATCCGGAAAAATAAGCCGTACAGCTGTCCCATGACCTTTTTCACTTTGGAGGAAGATGGAGATTCCCAGTTGGTCACATAATTTTTTAACTATCGAAAGTCCCAATCCGGAGCCCTGTACTTTGCCAAGTTCAGGCGAATTTTCACGATAAAAAGGATTAAAAACTTTGGACTGGGCCTCTTTATCAATACCGATTCCATTGTCCTTCACTTCAAGAATACCGTTGGAATCTTCTCTCCAGATGGAAATTGAAACTTCTGTGTCTTCCTTGGAATATTTCAGGGCATTTTGAAGGAGGTTGTTCAATATGATAAAAACCGATTTTTCATTTGACTGCACGTAAAGAGGCAATTCGTACCGGTTTTGGAAATGGACCTGCCTTCCTTTGCTTTTAAAAATCGAATCTGTCACTTCTTGCGCTATACTACCAAGATCAATTTCATGGATATCCCAGGCATCTTTTTGAAACCTTGCCAAGGCAAGCAACTGATCAATGATGCTGTTTAATTTGTCGATTTCTTCCAGACCTGATTTTACTTTGGCGATGTATTCATGCTGTTCCCGGGGCTTACGGATCAACACCTCAAAATTTCCTTTGAGCACAGAAAGCGGTGTTCGCAGTTCATGAGAGGCATCCGAAGTGAATTGTTGCTCTCTTTTCATGGCCTCTTCCAACCTTTCGAGCAGGTCGTTGATGGCAACTGTAAGCGCTTTTATCTCATCGTTATTTTCCGGAAGGGGTATCCGCTCGTTGAGATTTTTCTGGGAAATCATTTTTGCCCTTTTGGTTATTTTATCTACAGGCTGGATACTCTTCCCTGCCAAAAACCTCATCGTCAAAAAAAGCGATATCAAAATAAGGGGATATAAAAGAAATAATATTATCCTGAGGTTATTGAGTAAGTTTCTTGACTCCTCAAATGAAGTAGCGACAAGGAGGTAGCCCTCAATTTTTCCCTCATGTTTTAAAGCAATCTGCATTTGTCGTAATTCCTGATTTCCCAAAAACTGGTTATATCCTTCTATATCGGAAGAATGGTTTTTTTGGAAACCAAGTCTCAGGTTTCCCAGATTAGGTGAATTATCAAGTTGATTCCCTTCCGGATCTACGATTTCTATAAATATCGGATGAAACTGGATTTCCTTATGCTCCTCCTCTTCCCATTCGTCTTTATGAGAAAACCTGATCTTTCCATCCACGACTGTAATCTGATCTTGGTGAACTTTGGTCTCTAAGGCTAAATCCTGGTCGATGATCCTGATTAGGGTCCAGTTTGCGACCCCATATATCAGCCAAAAAGCAAGCAAAACAATCAGCGCAGAGGCGCCTGTAAGGTAAATGGAAAGCCGGATTTTATAAGGGAGATTCATATTTCCTGTGCCATGTAACCGACACCTCTGATAGTCTGTAAGTAATTATCTTCTTTGCTGAGACCGAGTTTTTTTCTGATGGAATTGATAAAAACATCGATCACGCCGGTGTCATATTCAAAATGGATATTCCATACGCTTTCTATGATTCTACTTCTCCTGCATACTTTTCCCTTGTTTCGGATGAGAAATTCAAGGAGAGCAAATTCTTTTTGCGTTAGGAAAACTTCCTTTCCATCCTTTTCTACCCGATGGTTTTCGGTATACAAAACGATCGGTCCAAGGGTGAAATTCAGTTGCTGTCCTGATTTTGGTCTTAGCTGCACCCTGATCCTGGCAAGCAATTCTTCAAAATGAAAAGGCTTTCTGATGTAATCATTCGCACCCGCCTGCAGTGCAAAGACTGCTTCATCAGAAGTATCTTTTGCGGTAAGAAATATCAGAGGCGTATCAGGAAAGGCTTTTCTGAAGTTTCGGGTAATTTCTATTCCACTCATTCCGGGAAGCATCCAATCCACCAATAAGAGGTCGTAATCTCCACTTAAGGCTAACTCCAAGCCATGTTTCCCTTCATCTGCCACGTCTACTGCATAGGATTCCTCTTCAAGTCCTTGTTTCAAAAAACCTGAAATCCCCTTCTCATCTTCTATTACCAAAATCCTCATGATCTGATATTTTCCATTTTTCTCAAATTACAAATTCTTTCCATTTTTAAAGATGATTAAGTAGGTGAAATCACCTCAATAAAACAAAAGCCAACCATCTAGTTCAATTTGATTTGGAAAAAGTGTTATGGCTTTTTGGACCATAATGGGGCTCTTGCCGTCATTTTTGATCATTAAAACAGATTGGTCAGGCATCTTTTGTGATAACCAATCCGGATCATCTTTAAGGTTAATCAAATTGGCTTTCCATAAATCGTCTTTTTGAAATTGGGTTTCCCTATTCAGATCAGCCGAACCGTCGTAGAGAGAGATAATATTTTTATCTGTTAAAAATGACATGGAGGGTATCCTTCGGTTGTAGACCAAAATATGTCGGGCTTCCGGAAGTTCATCATTGATAAAAGCAGCAACGTTTTTTTGATCCTTGACCAGTCCTGAATTATTTCCCATAAAATAGGTTGATGCAGCAGTGATCCCCATGATAAATAAAAATGCTGTCAAAACAGCCCTGTCCATCGATTTGATAGTGACAAGCCGAATGGAAATCAAAAGAGCAGCAGTCAGAACGAGGATAAAGAAAAATTTATATTTGAGGACAATCCTCGGGTCCAAAAGCGGACTAAATCCCAAACCTAAAATGACAATAATGTGAAACCAAAACTGAATCTTATCCCAAAAAACCTGACTTTTTTCAGGCAAATTTGACCATATGAGAGCACCTGCAAGTGCTATGGCGGGAAAAATTGGAAGGATATAAAGGACAAGTTTGGATTGGCTCAGGGAGAAAAATACCAAAGGAATAAAGATCCAAGCCAGTAGTAGGGACAATCGCTTATTTCTTTCAAGCAAGATTTTTTTGGCCTGAAATAAAATAATCCAAATCCAAGGAAAAGCAGTTACTCCGACGATGGCAAAATAATACCAAAAGGGCTGACTTCTGCTGAAGGTATTGGTGGAAAACCTTTGGATTGTATGTTTGAAAACAAAATAATCTAAAAATTGCCTGTCTTCAATATATAACAAAACAAACCAGCTAAGTCCGATTATAAGGAATATTCCCAAGCCTAAAAGATGACCGAAGAGATTTCCCAGTTTGGTTTTTTGACTGATTTTTTGAAATAGCAAGACTGAAACCGGAACTATCAAAACCACAGGGCCTTTAGTCAGAAAACCAAGTCCAAGGAACAGGTAGAACAAGAGCAAATGCCTTCTTTGCTGAGCTTTGAAATACAAAAACCAGGAATACATAGCAGCCAAGACAAAGACCGCGAGGTATGCATCGGTTGTTAAAGCCCTTCCCGAGACAATTATGATGGAAAATGATGCGAAAATCAGAGCAGCATAAAATGCAGTTTTTCTATTTTCGAAAAATAGCTTCCCAATCTGAAAGACTAACATGACCTGTACGAGGATGGCGATTTGTAAGATAAAACGTGCAGCCCATGAAGAAATTCCGAATACCTTATACGCTAATGATGTAATCCAATAAGTCATCGGGGGCTTATGATAATGATAAATTCCCATCAATGTAGGATGGATATAATCACCGGAAGTCAACATTTCTTTTGATATCTGAGCATACCTGGCCTCACTGCCTTCGGTTACTTCCCAGTTTCCAAGATTAAAAAACAAAACCATTCCCATAAAAACCATGAGCGTAGGGAGTCTGAAATCTCTGAACTTTGAAACCAAAGAAACAGGCTTTTTCAATATAGGCTGGTAATGGATGTACATGTTGCGAAAGTAAACAACCAAACCAAATGCTTGCCCAATAAAGAGCACCGCATCCTGCCTAAATATTGCGTAAACCGATATCATCAATGCCCCTGCAATGCTGATATACCAAAATGAAATCGGGAAGGCAGACTCATTGAGTTTCTCCGAATGCAACCATTGAATCACAAATCTGGAGGAAAAGATTACCTGTCCTACTGTTCCCCAAGTCAAAAGTAACCCGTCTATTTCGGGATTGTCCATGAAATTTTGCCAATTGAAATTCAAACCGAAAACCAGGAAACTAAACAGGAGTGCAGGTAGCATAAAAGCAAATAACCGTACCGTATATGGCAACCTCCCCCAATCACCTTTGATCTGAAGGTTACGGATGTAAATGACATACCCAATCAGCTGGCCTCCAACAATAACGATGTCGTTTTGGATAAACCCATAAACAACAAGGAAAAAAGAAGCAAGTAAACTCAGCTTCCAAAACAAAGCAGGTGATTCAACTTTTTGGGATTTTTCAGTCTGGAGTAATTGGACCACAAACCTTCCAGCAAAAAGTCCCTGGGCAGTCAAGCCTAGTCCCAACACCAAAAGATTATTCATGATACACCATGGTTTTGGAAAGGTGCATTTCCTTTACGGAATAGCTGATTTTCCTTTTTTTTAATCTATATACTAGAATCAAATCCAACAAGGGTTGAACCATTCTGTTGAAGGTGTTAAATTTCGATTTGCCTTCAGTCCTTGGGAAATGACTGACAGGAATAACCTTTATCCTTCCACCATAGATCTGGGTCAAGGCTGGGAAGAATCTATGAAAACCATTGAAATAAGGAAGCTTCGAAGCAAATTCTCTATTGAAGATTTTCAGGGGGCATCCTGTATCCTTCATACCGTCCTTCAATAATGAATTCCTGATCCAATTGGCAAAGGAAGAAGATATTCTTTTACCTATTCCATCTTTCCGGTTCTGCCGCTCACCCGTCATCAGGTTAAAGGATTGAAGGTGATTCTCAAATTTCAGGAAGTCCCTTGGGCTGGTCTGGAGGTCCCCATCGATATAGCCTACCCATTTGCTTTTGGAATAATCGAAACCTGCCTTAATCGCCGCACTTAAACCCTTATTGGTTTCAAATGAAATAAAGCCAAATCCTTCATTTTGGGTACAAATTTCTTTGATCAAAGATAAACTACCGTCTGTCGAACCGTCATCTACAAAAAGTGTAAAGATCTCAAACTTGGATTTTCTGCGATAATGATCAACTTCGGACCATATCTTTAGAATATTTCCTTCTTCATTGAATACAGGTATGATAATCGTGATACCATTCATTTTAAAAATGTTTTTCTCCAAACAATGTGTCAAAGTTCATTCTCCAATCTTAAGATTGGCTTAAGAAAAACTTAAATAGGCCTTAAAAGAATGGGATCTAATTCATGGTATCTTTGTGAAGAATAGAGTAAAAAAAAGAAATAAGAATCGGATATCTCTTAAATATTCATCCTTTCATCTCTTTGAATGCAAAGCTTTCCAAAAATTCTGCATGAAACCATGTTAGCAGGATAATCATCGGAGATGAATCCACATCAAGCTAGAAAAAGAGCCAAAACCTAGGCATTTTCCATTTTTTATTAAGATTCAAGCAATTTCATAATGTTTTTTGGATCTCAGGGTCAAATTTTCATGCAAAATCAAAAAAATATATCCCAATTACTTATTGTTGGATTGGTATTGATTTGGTTGAATTATAAAAATGTATAAAATCAAAAAAGTGGTTTAAATTTTAACCAATATTTACATATTTTTTGTTGAAAAGTAAAAAACAGGTTTAAAAAATAGACATAAAAAAAGGAGTCTCTGTAAAAGACTCCAAGTGTGGGTTTATTTGTAACTGACTACAGCCGTATAAACTTTGGTAAATTATAAACATTTAAATGTTTTTCACTACCAAAATTTTTTAAACTTAATAAAAGCATATTAAAAGACCATAAAAACCATAAAATATTTTTTAACAATTTTTAAACATCCGAAGGATGTTTGGTTATTTCTGTGTTAACTGAAAAACCTTTGGAGTAACACCAAATTCGTTTTTGAAAGCCCTTATAAAGTAGGTGATATTGTTAAATCCAGACAAAAAACAGACTTCCTGAATTTGGTAATTAGCTAGTTGAAGATATTGTTTGGCCAGCCTGAGTCTTTCCTTCAGGATATAATCCATCGGAGAGAGGCCAAGCTCCACTTTAAAAGTCCTGGAAAAATGCGCTTTACTCATACAAGCCTTTTGGCTGAGTTCATCAAGGTTTAAGTTTTCCCGGATATTTGTTTTGATATAGTCAATAACATATGCCATCCTGTTGGAGGATGAAAGCGCTTTGTAGGTCTTTTCAAGCATTTCCCTGGCTTGGGTCTGGGAAAGCCTTATCAAAAGTTCCTTCAATGCAAAAGAGGCGATAAGGTCCTTTTCTTTGGATCTTTCTTTTACCCCGATCCTGATAAACCTGTTGATAATTTCTGAAAGGTCTTGGGTATTGATTAAATGAAAATAGGATAGGTCCAAACCCCAATCCTTGGTCACTTCCTTATCAGGAAGCCTTTCGTTCAATAGATTGAAGGTGTTTTCTATCATCTCTTTGGAAATTGACAAGGCAATGCATTGCGTGGGATTTTCCAGATTTGCTTCCGGAAAGTCGATTTTCATCACTTCATTGGGAGGGACTATCACAGATTCACCCGGCAAATATTCAAATCCGGGTTTTTCAAACAAATGCATGACCTTTTTCCCTTTGAGCATGGTAGTCAATACCAGGTCTCCAAAAGTCAGGTTGACATTTTTAGCCTCTTGGTGGGTTTCAAAAATATTGAGTTCGCAATCATGCAAAGTATATGTAGTCCTGTTTTCCACTAGGGTTTTCAGGTCTTTTTCATTCCTCCAAGGCACTCCGGCTATAAAATTATTTTGCATTTTGGATATTTTGGGTAATGTTAAAGTTAGCAATTACGAATGTTTTTTCAAAAGCATATTTAATTTCAGCATCCGTTTGGGATGGGTGATTACGGATTTTGGACTGAGCATTTGCCATTAAATACTCAATTAATCAATTTAAGTGGATGACTTGATCGGATAGGTGGATTTTTTAGAAAACTTATTTGGGAAATTTGAATAATTCCAAAATAACCTAAATCATGACAACATTAACATTATCCGAAGCAAAGCCGGTTGATCGGCCTCACATCAAAGAAAAGTATGACCATTTTATCGGAGGCAAATGGGTAGCACCCTCTTCAGGTGAGTATTTTGACAATATTTCTCCTATTGACGGAAAAGTATTTTCCAAAGCTGCAAGAGGGAACAAAGCTGATATTGAAAAAGCATTAGACGCTGCACATGAGGCATTTCCTTCATGGTCCAAAACTTCCGCAACTGAAAGGAGCAAATTGCTCAACAAAATAGCAGATGTAATAGAGGCCAACCTGGAGATGCTGGCTAGAATAGAAACAATAGATAACGGAAAAGCATTGAGAGAGACAAGGGCTGCGGATTTGCCGCTGGTGATTGACCATTTCCGGTATTTTGCCGGTGTGATCAGGGCTGATGAAAGCACCATCTCCGAACATGACGAGCATACTGTCAGCATTGCACTTCATGAACCGCTAGGGGTTGTGGCGCAGATCATTCCATGGAATTTTCCGCTATTGATGGCCACATGGAAGATCGCTCCTGCACTTGCTGCCGGATGCTGTACCGTCGTCAAACCTGCGGAACAAACTCCTACAAGCATCATGGTGCTGATGGAACTCATTGGTGATATCCTTCCTCCGGGGGTCCTGAATGTGGTTACAGGATTTGGGGTAGAAGCAGGGAAACCTTTGGCATCATCCAGCAGGGTTGCAAAAGTTTCTTTCACCGGAGAGACAACCACAGGTCGTCTGATCATGCAATACGCTTCCGAAAACCTAGTTCCTGTCACCATGGAATTGGGCGGCAAATCTCCCAATATATTTATGAAGTCTGTTGCAGCTGCCGATGATGATTTCTTTGACAAAGCAGTGGAAGGTGCAGTACTTTTCGCATTGAACCAAGGCGAAGTCTGTACCTGTCCTTCCAGAATTCTGGTCCATGAAGACATCTATGATGTGTTTATGGAAAGAGTAATCGCCCGCACCAAAGCCATCAAAATGGGACATCCTTTAGCCGAAGACACCATGATGGGTGCCCAGGCTTCCAATGACCAATTTGAGAAAATCCTTTCTTACCTTGATATCGGGAAGCAGGAAGGTGCAGAAGTGCTTTGCGGAGGCACAAAGGCTTCTTTGAATTCGGGATTGGAAAATGGTTACTATATTCAGCCTACCATATTCAAAGGCCACAATAAGATGAGGATCTTCCAAGAAGAAATCTTTGGTCCTGTCGTCTCAGTGACTACTTTCAAAACCACAGAGGAGGCCATTGCCATCGCCAACGATACCATGTACGGATTAGGTGCAGGACTTTGGTCAAGGGATGCACACGAACTGTATCAAGTTCCACGAGCGATACTTGCAGGACGGGTTTGGGTCAATTGCTACCATGCTTATCCTGCACATGCCCCATTTGGCGGTTATAAAAAATCAGGCTTTGGAAGAGAAAATCACCTTATGATGCTCAACCATTACCGTCAGACCAAAAACATGCTCATCTCCTACGACAAGAAAAAACTCGGCTTCTTTTAAGGAGATTGAGACAAGAGATTTGATACGTGAGATTTGAGAGGTTTCCTTTGAATGAAGGAAACTTCTCTTTTTTTACAAAAAACAATTATTATAAATAATTATGGGGTTACTTACCGCCAACCATATAAGATTCGGATCGAAGTGCATTAGTAGCGGCCATGGACTATGGACCGTCACCTAAGGTCAAATTAGCTAAAAATAAAACCCAAAAACCATGACACAAAAGAACAATTTGCCAAGAGTCCTGATCACCGAAGCGGCAATGGAAGTGATAGACACTTTGAGAAAACGGTTTGGATCAGATCTGATGTTTCACCAAAGCGGTGGCTGTTGCGACGGTTCTTCTCCGATGTGCTTCGAAAAAGGCGATTTCAAAGTTGGCGGAAGCGACATATGGATGGGCGAAGTATATGGCTGTGATTTTTTTATGAGTGCAGACCAATTTGAATATTGGAAACACACCGAACTCACTTTAGATATTACTCCTGGTAGGGGAAGCAGTTTTTCGATTGAAATCCCTATGGGAATTCGTTTTTTAATCAGATCAAGGCTCTTTACCATGGAAGAATTTGAAAACTTGATTCCCACCAAAACTGGGGATGAGGTGATGGATAGCATGTTTTGACAATTCTTATTTTTCGTTATCTTCATATCGAAACCTTTTACCTCTATGAAGAAAACTTTAATCGCATTTATCGGTCTTTTTTTAATTTATTGGATTGCTACGATGGTGGTGCCAGGAATCATTGAGAAAAAAGGAAATCCCGTCAAAACCCTTCCTCCTTACAAAGTATCTCCTGAAGCCCAAGCCCTATTCAATTCCTTTGATTTTGTGGCTGACCTTCATTGCGATGCTTTGTTATGGGGAAGAGACCTGACCAAAAAATCAGAAAACGGTCATGTGGATTTCCCAAGAATGCAGGAGGGAAATGCAGCCATGCAGGTTTTCACTATTGTGTCTAAGTCACCCAAAGGTCAAAACATGGAGGTCAACAGTGAGGACGCAACTGACAATATTACTCTGCTCAACATCGCACAGGGCAGGCCCGTATCCAACTGGTTTAGTCTCATGAAGCGGACGCTTTATCAATCTGCCCTGTTGGAAGAATTTTCCAGAGATTTTGATGGGCAATTCATGATCATCAAGTCCAGTGAAGATGTTAAGAAACTGGCAGAAGCAAGAAAAACAGACAAAAACATCATTGGAGGCCTATTAGGAATCGAAGGAGGACATGCCCTTGAGGGGAAAATAGAAAATCTGGACAAAGCGTATGAAGCGGGGGTGAGGCTGATCGGCCCATCACATTTTTTTGACAATGAACTCGGTGGTTCGGCACACGGCCTGAGTGGCGAAGGATTGACAGATTTTGGCAAAGCCGTAGTGAAAAGGATGAATGAATTGAACATGGTCATTGATTTGGCGCATGCTTCTCCTAAGATGTTTGACGATGTTCTGGAATTATCCTCAAAGCCTGTGATGGTTTCCCATACCGGGATTCGGGCAGTCCTCAATTCTCCCCGAAACCTTTCCGATGGTCAGATCCGAAGGCTGGCAGCCAAGGGAGGGATTATCGGAATTGCCTTTTTTGACATGGCAGTTGGTGAAAATGAAATCAGCGGAATCGTGGCCTGCATGAAGCGTGTCAAAAACCTTGTCGGTATTCAACATATTGCACTTGGATCTGATTATGACGGAAATGTGGCTGTGCCATTTGATATTACCGGATTACCGATAATCGTAGAAGCAATGATGCAGGAAGGATTTTCAGATGAAGAAATCAAAGCCATAATGGGTGAAAATGTAAAGAGGTTTTTGTTGGAAAACCTTTAATAAAAATCAGGAAGGCAGGTTTACAAGACACTTTTTATTTCAGCAAAAAGAAAATCAAAACATGCATACAATTGACGAGGTAATCTTACGCATGGACCAAATTGTCGCTGAATGCCGTCTCAAAAGCAGCAGGATAGGTTATTTTGCCATTTTGTACCGACAGGTGACCAAAAGGATCAAAAACGGAATCCTCAATTCAGAATTTGAGGACAATCCAAGAATGGAAAAACTCGACGTGCTGTTTGCAAAGCGGTTTATTGATGCTTATGACGCTTTTCAGTCAGGCCAAAAACCTACCGCAAGTTGGGAGCATGCATTTGAGGCAGCGGATTCTACCAAACACCTCGTCCTCCAGCATCTTCTTCTCGGAATCAATGCCCACATCAACCTTGATCTGGGAATTGCTGCGGTGGAAACCATAGATGGACATGACCTAGCATCCCTTCAAAACGATTTCAACAAAATCAATGCTGTGCTGGCAGAATTGGTAGATGGAGTCAAGGATAACATAGGTTTTATTTCTCCGTTTTTTAAAACCTTGATCCGGTTTGCGAAAGGTAAAGAAGAAATCCTGGTAAACTTCAGCATCAAACTCGCCCGGGACGGTGCCTTGAAATTTGCCTGGAAATACCAAGCTTCTTCAGACAAAATCGAATCTATTCAGAAAAGGGACAAAGCCATCACCTTATTGGCCAAAGGCCTGATCAATCCCGGAATCAAGCTCAGGCTGTGGGTTTGGCTGATAGGATTGGCCGAGTGGAAATCAGTTCCTGAAATTATGGACCAACTGGACAAAGCCTCCAAAACTTCTATTTCGGTCACTTAAAACCTGCTTTGGTGTAAATCTGAAAACATTTTAAACAGAGACAGGTAAAAGAATTAGTTTAGAGATTCAATCTATGAAAATCAGCCACATACTAATTTTGATTACCCTGTTGTTTTTATTTCCCTTAACCATTTTTGGGCAAACCTTGCTATCAGGTCATGTTTACGACCAAAAAACCAACCAACCCATTCCTTTTGTAAATATTCAGGTAAAAGGAAAAGAACGAAAGGGGACGACAACAGATGTGAGGGGTTTGTTTAGACTGGATCCGTTTGTAGACAATGAGGTTTTGATCATTTCTCATGTCGGATATTTTCCACAAGAAATTACCCTTCAAGCTCTACAGTCAAGATCGGATATTTTTTTGATACCGCGGACTGTGGAATTGGGCGAGGTACAAATCCTTGCAGGTGAAAATCCTGCCTTACCTTTCATCCGAAAAGCAATTGCCAACAAAGACCTGAATAATCCTGACAAACTTGATTCCTATCGTTTTACCAGCTACAACAAAATGGTCATGACTTTGGATGGACTTAACGAACAGCCTGAAGTGGATGATACCACAGTAAATTTTCTCAAAGGAGGGCACATTTTTATGACTGAAAGCTTCTCCGAGGTGGTATTCAAAAAGCCGGGAAAAAGGAACGAAACGGTCAAAGCTTCCAAAATGTCCGGCATAGAAAACCCGCTTGTGGCTATGGCTTCGAGTAGTTTTCAACCTTTTTCATTTTACACAGACCATATCAAAATCCTTGAAGTTCCTTATGTCAATCCACTTTCCAATGACGGATTGAGAAAATACGATTACTTTCTCGAAGACAGTATCCAAAATGAAATCGGCACTTCTTACATCATCAGCTACCAACCCAAAGAAGGCAAAGTCTACCACTTGGGTAAAGGACTGATGTACATCTCCTCTTTGCAATATGCCTTGGAAAATATGGTCATCAAACCATCAGACCCAGATACAAACCTACTTTTTGAATTGCAACAAAAGAACCATTGGGATGGCAAAAATTGGTTTCCTGAGCAACTGAACAGTATCTACCTTGCACCGGAAATGGAATTTGAGGGGAAAGCTTTTAAAATCACCAACCAGACTTTCCTCTCCGATGTACAAATCAATGAGCTCGACAGGAGTACCAAGTTCGGGCCAATTGCACTCAACTTTGACATTCAAAACGATCTTTTTGATTGGGGAAATCTCCGTTTGGATTCCCTTACTTCCCGTGAGTATCTCACCTATGTAAGGTTTGACAATATGCCTGAAAAAGACAAAAGACGTCTCAATATGGCCTCCAAGTTATTGACCCAACTGAGCTCGGGAAGAATTCCATTGGGCTCTGTTGACCTGATTCCAAACAGGGTATTGAGATTCAATAGGTTTGAGAGTGTGGGATTAGGGTTGGGCCTGTCTTCCAATGAAACCCTGTCCGATGTTTTTAGATTTGAAGGTTATTTCAGGTATGGATTCCGGGACAAAGGCTGGAAATATGGAGCAGGAACAGAACTCAGGCTGGATAAAAAATATGACTCCAAATTACTTTTTTACTACAGCCAAGACATCTCCGAACCTGGAAAAACACTGTTGCCCAAAACAAATTCTTTCAGTTCTTCAGGTAACATCTTCAGAAACTTCCTTGCGGACCGCATGGATGAAGTGGAACGCTACTCTGTAGAATTTTCCCAAATGCTGTTAAAGGGCGTCAGATTGGGCTTTTTCGGATCAGTGGAAAACAGGGCTAATGTATTGAATTATGCTACAGGAGTACCTTCAGATGATTTCCCAAGAGTATTCACAGCAACGGAAACAGGCATCGACTTCCGTTTTGTTGGGGGAGAAAGTGTATCGAGAATCGGAAACAACCTGATATCATGGACAATGTCCTATCCTGTCGTCAGCTTGCGGGCGTCCAAAGCCATTCCGGATGCGATTGGGGGAAATGTGGATTTTTGGAACACCGAGTTCAAATTCCAACACCAATGGAGTTCCGGCAATTCCCTGAATCAATTCCACCTTTCGGCACATGGCATTTGGGGAGATAACCTGCCGATTTCCTACCTCAACACAGGTTATGGTATCAATGTCGGACAGAGGAATGCTTTGGACTTTGCCTTATCGTTTCCGGGATATTTACAGACCATGTTTCTGTATGAATTCCTTTCAGACAGGAGTATGCATGCGAGCTATTCCCATCAGACAGGTCCTTTGTTTTACAAAAAAGCAGGAAAGGCGATTTTTGCCCCGCAACTCAAATTTCACCAAAGCTTTGCCATCGGTAGTTTGAGTAATCCAGAGTTTTATGATTTTGTCGATTTCAAAACCATGGAAAAAGGTTATCTCGAATCGGGAATTGAATTAAACAACATCCTCAAACAAAAATCAGGACTTCAATACCGGGGATGGGGAATCGGTGCTTTTTACCGATATGGACCTTATGCAAATCCGACATTTAAAGAAAACCTGACCATCACATTGTCGATCACTGCTTCGTTTTGATGTGAATAATTACAAAACAAATCCTACGGAAAATAAATCCAGATTGCGCAACCACATTCCTAATCTCATCTCAAGGTGATTAGAATTGGTTTTGTTAAATAGGGGCAGATACGTTAAATTTGATAAACAGATAATCAAGAAAATGGAATCTAAAGATATTTTCATTGTACATCCTCAAAACAAGGAGGAAGAAACTGTACTGAAAGCTTTTATGAATGCTCTAAAAATCAAATTTGAGGTTACAAAGGATGGTAATTATAACCCTGATTTTTTGGTAAAAATTGAAAAAAGCGGAAAGCAGTTTGCTAATGGGGAATTTGTGAGTGTTGAAAAGGATCAACTTGAGGAATTTTTAGGGCTTAAATGAGCTACACATTAGATTTTTCAAATCAAGCTAATGAAGATATTGCCTTCCATAAAAAGGTGGGGGACAAGGCAATTTTGAAAAAACTCTTGGTTTTATTAAATGAACTTTCTGATCATCCATTTGTAGGTACAGGCAAGCCGGAACCATTAAAGTATGAATTAGCGGGATTTTGGTCTAGGAGAATAAACCGAGAGCATAGATTGGTGTATCAGGTTGGGAAGGAGAAAGTTCTTATTTATTCTGCAAAAGGACATTATCTTTAGATTGCTTAAAACCTCAGCTTTCCGAATGGTTTTTCGCCAAAATACTTATTCCAACTTCCCCCTTCGGACTTCAAACAAATTTTTAAATCACACCCTCACCCCATTTGCAGTTCTAAATACCTGAATATTCTGTTCGCTTTTTTCGCGGGTCTTGACCGTCTGTTCGTTGGCATATACCTGAACCCTCAATTCTGCCAAGTCCAACAATTCGTCATAAGGTCCTCTAGGAGATATCAATTTGACAAAAATCGGTGCGGTCTCCACTGCCACAAAAAGCAGCATAATCATAATATTGGCCCAAAACATGGCATTGCTCTCTTTGGTCAAAATCTCCAAAGCATCCAATCTTGCTGCCAATCCATCAAATCCGTCGATATTGGGTTGGATCTTGTCAAACTCCGCTTGCCTCAAAGCAGTCAGTTTTTTGATTTCAGAATCCAAAGTATCCATTCTAACCTGATGGCCGGCACGAAGTGCTTCCAAGTCTTTTTGCGCTACGTCAAGTTGCTGTTCTTTTTTCTTGGCATTGCTTCCCAATCCGACTATCCCGCTTGTCCCGTCTGTTTTGGTACCGAAGCGCTCGAAATCATATTCCTTTTGGACTTTGTCCCGAAATGCTGTAGCGGCAGCAACCTCAGATTTTAGGCTGTCTTTTTTGGCTTCCAATCCATTGATTTCAGAAAATCCAGCTTTCAAAGCTTCCTTACTTTGGGCGATCATGGCAGTTTTTTTCTCATCCAATTTCCTGTTGATTTCCCTTTCGAAAATCTTAAGCTCCAATGGTCTGGATATAACAATAGCTAACAGCACTGCGAAAACCAATCTCGGGATGGCCATTTTCCATTCTGCCCATGCATTGTTGCGCTTGCGCATACTTGCCACGATAAACCTGTCCAAGTTGAAAATCATCAAACCCCAAACCAACCCAAAACCGATAGCGTACCATGGAGATTCAAATACCGTATAGAGCGCATATCCAGCAGAAATCGCTGCCAAAAGTCCCGTAAAAAATACAGTTCCGCCGATGCCGACATATTTATGTGTTTCGGTCGGGGTTTTGGTCAAAAGGGGCGCATACGCACCGGAACAGAACCAAAAGAATTTGGTGATTTTATTCATAATCGGATGGGATTGCTTGGAATACAAAACTGCTAACAAAAAACGAACTAGAACGGGCGAAAGTATGGAGTTTTTGGTTTCACTTGATAAAAATGGGATGGAATCAGGTAAATAAGGTTTAGAAACAAGATTTGGGTAAAAAAAACTCTCAAACCACGGGGAGGTAATCAATCTCAATATTCTGTCCGAATCTGGAAAACTTTAGAAAAGTGTTCGTTTTTTGTCCGAAATTGGCACATCATAACTTTCAAGCTATAATTATAAACACAGAATATGAAAAATCCTTTTGGTTCAAAGATCCTTCTGCTAGTTTTCTTTTTCACCTCCAGTCTGCAAAATCTTCAAGCACAGGAAAACAGATTCGCAGGTGAGGTCGCTGCTTTGGTAGTCAAATACGCAGATCTCCCAACTTATAGAGGCGGAATTGTCTTTACCGGAAGCTCAAGTATCCGTTTATGGAAAACATTGGAAAAAGACTTTCCAAAATCGAAAATCGTCAATACCGGATTTGGAGGATCGCAGACCGATGACCTTTTGCTTTACCTTGATGAACTGGTCATCAATTTTGAACCCAAAAAAATCTTTATTTATGTGGGGGAGAATGACATCAATGCCGGCAAACCTGTCAGGCAGGTGCTCAGCGAATATGCGGTACTGATGGAAAGGGTAAGCACAAAATTTTCGGAGACAGAATTTTATTTTATCGGAATCAAGCCAAGTCCAAGCCGTTGGGAGAAAAGAGGTCAAATGATGGCCCTCAATGAGGAAGTCAGGATGCTGGCCCAAAACAAGGAAAAGGTAACTTACATCGATGTTTGGACACCAATGCTTGACAAGTCAGGAAGTCCAAATGAAGAATTATTTGTCGAAGACCGTCTCCACATGAATTCCAAAGGCTACAAAATATGGAAGAAAGCGGTGAAGGAGCACTTGAGGTAGCTTTTTGGATTAAGGGTTAATTGGTTATTTGGTTATTTGGTTAACTGATGCCAAGCTCAATCCCCTAATTAAGACAATTCCCTTTATTTTGGAATTTAATCATGGTACTTTGTACTTGATTCTTGGTACAAAGTTCTCGCTTCTCGCTTCTGTCTCACGTCTCACATCTCAAGTCTCACGTCTCAAGTCTCACGTCTCAAATCTAAACCATGTCCAAATCCATCAATCTCGGAATCCAGATTGTCCCAAAAAGCAAAACCCTCGACAGTTATGCTTTGGTGGACAAAGCCATTGAAGTCATCCAAAAATCAGGCGTCAAATATGAAGTCACCCCATTTGAAACCGTGATGGAAGGCCCACAGGACAAACTGATGGCGATAGCTTTACTTGCGCAAGAGGCCGTATTGGCAGCGGGGGCGGATGAAGTATTGGTCTATTACCGAATGCAGGTCAGAAAAGAATACGATGTTACCATGGAAGAAAAAACAGCCAAATTCAGGTAAAAATGCAGAATTTCAGAGACTAAAAAACAGACTATCTATTATTGGCAAATCAGCTGATTCGGTTTAAAACCATTGAATTTTAAACTCAATTATTTTTTTGATTTTGGTAAAAAATCCTCCGATATTCCGTGGAAACAACTGTTAAACTGTCCTGAAAAATGACCCGGATTTTTATTGGTTTCCTATGCCTGATTCTCTTTTCAAATGAAGTAGCTGCACAAATCAAAATAGTCAATTACGATATTCTTACCAATGAAATCAATGGCAACATGCCGATGCCTTCGGAGGATATTTTTTTTGTAAAAGGAGCCTTGCCTAAGAATATTGAACTGGTAGAAGTCAGGGTGCTGAGGGGAGGAAAATCATCCAACATAGAAAAAACTTATTCCTGGGAAAAACCTTTTGATTTTGAAATTTCCCAGTTTGAATTATTTGTCTCTGACCCTTTAAGAAGCAATGAAAATTACCGCTTTGAGTTCAGCTTTTTCAAAAAAGCTGAACCTACACAACTTGAAATAATCAAAAAATCCATCAATAATAACCTTGAATCCTACATCAGGGCCAATCTTGAGGTTTCCTCCAAAGGTATCCGAGCCAACCACCCAAACCATGTCATGATGGCTCAAATGGATCAAATCGTGATCGATGCCTTGGAAGATTACCGGCATTATTTAGGAAAAGAATTCAAAGGATTTAGCGGAATATTCCGCCAAAAACTGGAACAGAGAGACCGCCTGAAGCTCAGGAAAGCAAGGTTTAACATATCCTGTAAAAACAAGGAAGACAACGACAAGGCAGTGTATGCCAACCAATACATCAATGAACTCATTGCCGCCGCCCAAAACGAATCGGATCAATTTGTGGACAACAGCTTGCTGACCTTGGTTGAAATCAGGAAGATAGATAGTTTCCCGACTGAAAAAAAACCTTCAACCTTACCGTTGAATTTTGGATATGCGACTATTCCTTTCAAAAGGTACTTGCCCGATACCCAATATCTACACGGATTTTACACGGGAGTTTCCATTCCTTTAGGCAACAGAACATTCACAAAGTTCCTTGGGAATACCTCCTTTTCTGCAGGTGTATTTATCCAAAACTTTGAGACAAAACAAGGAGACAAAATCACCGGACAATTTATTGGGGTACCGATGTATGCCGGTCTTGGCTATAAATTTTTTAGGATTATGCGGTTCAATGTTGGGGCTGTTTTGGTCAACCACGAAGAAATCAATACCGGAATCAGCCATGATTATGTCCAGTTCTTTACAGGAATCAGCTTGGAATTTAACCTTTGGATGGGACTCAATAAATTACGGTAAGGATGAAAAAAAGAACCTTTCTTTTTTTACTTGGCCTCATTTGCATTTTTGAGAGTGCATATTCCCAGCAAAAGGAATTTCAGTGGAGGATTGGGGCAAGTGGGGGATTCACCAATTATTATGGTGACCTCACTCCTTACAAGCTCGACGGACTCCATAATTGGGATGCAAACAGGCATTTGTTTTACTTTAATGAAAACTATGGTGACCGGCCTTCCTATAAGATATTTTTGGAGAAGCAGCTGAATCAGACCATTGGACTCATGCTGAACTTTGGTAATTACCATTTTGGGATGAGTGACAGGTATATCCAACGTGATGGGGATCTGTACCTAGAGAACCCCAACTTTGCCCGGGGATTGAATTTTCAAAACCATACCCGTGATCTAGGGCTTTCATTTGTTTTCAAATCAGACAATGACAGGCTCCTTCCTTTCAATTCATTGATTGCCCCCTATTTTACACTCGGTTTGGGTTATATCCATTTTGCGGTAAAAGGTGACCTTTTGGACAGTGATGGCCAACGCTATGATCAAAATTTGCCGGGAATCATCCATGATGGGATTTATGAGACCAACCTTTCTGATTGGAATACCGAGTTGGTCAATGGCTACGACCTTGATTCTTGGTATGCTAATTTTGGATTGGGATTCCGTATCCGGTTGGGACAAAAGATGGAATTTTTTGCCCAAAGTGATTTTCTACACACTTTCACTGATTTCCTTGACGATGCTAGCGGCAAGTACAGGATGAATTATGACAATGATTTTCAGGCTTATGCAGCCAAACCGGGGACAAATGTAATTGATCCTGAAAGCCCCTATCGCGGCCATCCTAACGGTGGCAAGGATTGGATTATTTACCATGGGATCGGCTTGAAATTCAATTTCGGAGCAAGCAAAAAGACTTTTAAAGCACCAAGACTGAGCTCTTATCATCCATATAGTCCTATAAACCAAAAAGAAACCTCAAAATTTCAACCGGAAAACAAACTCGATTCATTGCCTGAAAGACAAGTCAAAATCACCAATAATTTTAATTATACTTTCAAATTGATCGAAGCAGAAAGGTTGGACAGTTTGGCTTATGCCACCAAAATCCTGGCATTTGAGCAGGAAATCCAAAAAAGAGAAACCCGGATCATTGAAGGAAAAACAACAGAAAGAAGGCTTTTGGACCTTTCCCGGACATTTGACAGCCAATATGAAAACCTGGAGAAAGATTCTAGGTTGGATCCAAAAGAAAAGCAGGATTTATTGCTTGCTTCAGAAAAAGCCAGATTCAATGTCAGGTATAGCATGGACAGCCTTTACCGCAGGCAGCAGGAACTTTTTCAGGAAATTGACTCGATAGCAGCCCTCAAAAGAAATCTTCC
The DNA here is from genome assembly GCF_024741135.1 of Aquiflexum gelatinilyticum. Lineage (GTDB taxonomy): Bacteria > Bacteroidota > Bacteroidia > Cytophagales > Cyclobacteriaceae > Cognataquiflexum > Cognataquiflexum gelatinilyticum. The sequence goes on along the minus strand of NZ_JANSUY010000001.1, from coordinate 37,077 downwards.
TTTGGAGCAAAGGGTTTTGGTTTTCCCAAATATGGATAGTGTTTTTCAAAGGCAGGTCGCGGTTTCAGATTCTGTTTTCCGTGAGTCAGCCTTGAGTTCGGAAAAAAAGGATCTTGCTTCTTCAACCTCAAAAACCAATCTACAGGATAATGGACAAACCCCCACCGAAAATCAAGCCTCCCCTACTGCCATGACATCGGCAAATCAGGAAACCATCTCTGAATCAAGATTGACCCAAATAGAACAGGAAAACAAATACCTGAAATCAGAGCGGGACAGGATTCTCAGGGAATATAGTGACTACCAAAAAGCCAACAAGCCCAAAAAGCAAAAGCCACAATACATTGAAAACACAAAGACTATCCAAAAAGAAAATACAAATACTGTTGCCGAACAAGATGAAAGGCAACGGCGAAAGAGGTGGTGGTGGCCTTTTGCTGCGGCAGGAGGAGTGGCCACTGTAGTTGCATTGTCAGACAATGGCGATAATGACAATTGGCCTATTGACTCAGCTGCTGTTGCACAGGCGTTTCTCGAAAACCAAGAAACCATCTTGGCAATTTCTTCCGCCATGCTGGGGTTGGATCTTCTCAGAATACCTTTGGAGGGAGATTCAGCATCAATGGCTTTGGAAATCCCTAATGACTCACTATCCAAAGAAGAACCCAAAACACCTCTATTCAAATCCAAGGAAATTGTTTATTTTAAACTGAACCAAAGGTTCCCTGATGCCTCAGAAACCGAAAAATTAGGCCTTTTAGGTGAATTTATGAAAAACAATGAAGGGTATCTGTTGGTGGTAACAGGGTTTGCAGACAATACCGGAAATGTGAATTTCAACCTCAGGCTGGCGGAAGAACGTGTGAATTCCGTGGCAGATTTCCTGAAAAATGAATTTGGGTTGGAAGATGAGCAATTCCGACTGGAAACCGGCGGTCAGGTCATCCGTGGAACACGCCAAACTGCCAATGAACTCGATCGAAGAGTGGAAGTTAGGTTGGAGAGGAAGTGATTGCGTGGAAGGTTAATTGGTTATTTGGTTTTCAATGTTGTTATGGTTGGAATTGTTTTAATTGTTGTCTGCTTCGCGTTGTCAGGTTGTCAAGTTGATAAAGATGCTAAAACTGCAAACTAGGAATGTTCCATTTCGACAAAACAACTTCAACCTGACACTGAATCCTTCGACTGCCAACTGTGACTGGAAACTAGGTCTTGGCACCTCATGCTTTGTCCAAAAATCTCGCCTCTCGTTTCTCGTCTCGCGCTTCTGTCTTGATACTTGACACTAAAAACTTGATACTTCCTACTTTCTTTCTTCAAATAGCGAATATTTCAATTTTTCCCTCAGCATCTGAAGGGCTTTGACTCCTTTTGGAGAATTGCCTTTGCCATTGAGAGGGGGACTCCAGACAGCGACAGAAAATTTGTTGGGCATCACAGCGACAATTCCTCCACCTACGCCGCTTTTGCCTGGCAGGCCAACACGAAAAGCAAACTCTCCCGACTCGTCATAAAAACCACAAGTGAGCATCAGTGCGTTGATCCTTTGGGTATCAAGAGGACTTAGAATTTCTCTTTTTGCAAAAATTGAATAGCCATGATTGGCCAAAAAAGAAAAAGATCTTGCCAAGTCCGCACAACACAATTCTATAGCACATTGGCCGCAATAGGTCCTAATGACTTCTTGGATGTTATTTTCAAAATTGTTGTAGGCCTTTAGAAAATAAGCCAAAGCCGTATTCCTCTCCGAATGGGCGATCTCCGAGTTCATCACCGATTCATCGATTTGGACGCAGGTTCTTCCCACGATTTCGTTGATGAAAGCATGGATTTCTTCCAAAGGATTTTGGTGTAAAGTGCTGAGTGCATCGGTGATTACCAATGCCCCGGCATTGATAAAGGGGTTTCTCGGGATTCCTTTTTCGAATTCCAGTTGCGCAATCGAGTTGAAAGGATTACCGCTTGGTTCGACTTTACCCTTGACCAAAGTTTATCTTTGAAAACGTGGGCAACCATAGTCAAAGTCAATACTTTAGAAATACTTTGAATGGAAAAAGGAATGTCATAATCACCAACTCCATACACTTTCCCTTCCAGGTCTACCAAGGCAATCCCAAAATGATCGGGATTGACCTTTGCCAGTTCGGGAATATAGTCCGCGACTTTCCCTCCAAATTCCTGGTCCTTTAATTCATGGTAGATGTCGTCAATGATCGTTTGGTAGTTCATGAATCAAAAGTGATGATTTTTTCTCTCAATATTCTAGGTTGAATAAATCAAGTGTCAATCTCTTGATGTTTTTTATTTAAAAAAATGGAGATGAATTTATAAATGCACTGAATAAAAATCAGCCATAACTACTGCTTCAAAGCCAATTTCTTTTGCTTGTCGAGGATATTTAAAGGCAATTTCCAGCCAAAATCAAATCTGAATCCATTTAAAGTGGCTTCCTGCTCAAATTTTATATTCGTGGCTTCAATCTGGTAGTCTGCTTCGAATCTACTGATGACAGGAGACCCAAAATTTCTTGACAAATTCAGACTCATAAAACTGGAATTAAAAACCAGGAACTCTAGGTGCATCCCTGCATTGAAAAACATATACTTTCTGTCTTCAATGGGCAAAGTTCTGACGACTCCAGTAATATCAATCCTGCTACCATCTTCAAAAATTCTAGCTCCATTTGTGGTTCCGTATATGAAATTATCCTGATTGGTGTTGTCTTTTAACAAAAAAATAGAGCTGAAACTTGGACCAAATCTTACCGTCTTGAGATCTGAAATCGGAATGTCGTATTTGAAGGTCAATGGTATGAAGGGCGTATTGATTCCATAAACCACCCACTCCGTCCAAAGTGGCTGATGGGATCCATAATCCAATGAAATATTATTTCCAGCAGAAAACTGTCCATAACCTGTCTCCAATGAATACCTGCCCATTTTATACCCTAAGACGGTACTGAACTGACCGCTGCTATTAAAATAAATGTCCTGTCGTGGGGTTATAGGTTCCTTAATCCTAAAACCTCCATACGCCATCAGATAAAAACCGTTAGCATTGGCCAAATCATTTTTAATCATCTTATTTTGGTTATAATACCGTTGGGGGATTTTCTTATAGTGTTTGCTCCAATTGGAAGTATTGATGCCGTATCCCAAAAAGGCGGATGCAAAGGAACCATTACTTCTGACCTGATGGACAGCCATTTGGTCGAATTCATTATAAATCGGGATGTTATATTGTTCCATCCGATAAAGTCCCTGTTGGTACCTAAGACCGATGAGGAAATAATTATCTCTTCGATTGAAAATTTTATAGCCTACTTCAGCATTCAGGCCTAGACCTAATCTGCTTGTGATCAATCCTGTCTCAATCCCATCATTAGATTCTCCTTTGCTTAAAAGGTTGAAAGGAGCTGGAGGGAAAATCACATTGAGACCGGATTCCAAGTAAAATCCGCGATTTTGGAGATTGAGAAATGATTTTCTTATGAACAGTCCACTTTGAAAAACATTCTCACCTAAAAAGGTAAATGGACTTAGATTATTTTCACCAAAAGATCTCCAATGATTTCTCTTGACCAAATCCAATTGAAGTCCCAACTCCAGGTCATTGCCTATTGCATAATACCCCGCCAGACTACCATGCCATGCCAGTCTGGTATAGGATCGAAATACTGGTTCAAAAGCAGAATTTTCAAAATTCAAAAAAGACTTTGAAGGCCCACCTGAAAGCTCCAAATTGAATTTGCCCTGTCCTTTGGATTCAGTCACAAAAATCATCAAAATCAATCCTAACAAAACAAAATTTAATTTCATAGAAAAGGGGAGTAATTGTTAAAATACATTGTATTAACTAAAAATTGGTTGGAATATTTTATGAAGTTTAAAAAATATAATACATAGAATATCTCAACTCAGCTAATATTATTTTTTAAACAACACATTCAACGGCAACTTATAGCCTAATTCCAGCATAAAACCATTCAGCGTGCCTGAACTCTCAAAGTTCACAGGCTGACCATTCACTTCCCCCGTCACATCCAACAATCCTACATCAGGACTGCCAAAATTCTGGGAAACCTTAAAATTCAACAAACTTGAATTGAAGATCGGGACTTCGGCAAATATTCCCGCATTGAAAAATATAGCGCCTTTTGGATCAGAAGGATTTGTATTATAAGTAAGATCAAATTCTCCGTCAGGTCCAGTACCACCGTAACCTCCTTCCCTGAGTCTTTCTCCATTGGTACCTAATGTGTAGAATGCAGAGAAAGTGGGTCCAAATCGAAGCCTATTTTTATCACCCACCTGAAAGTCATATTTGAAAGTCAAAGGGATAGCCGTCACCAAAAAGTTATTTGCAAGGTTCGAGTTGACATTTGTTCCAGCAACAGAAATATTGGTAAATGTATTAAATCGTGAATACCCTGTTTCCACGCTCAAAGCATTGAATCTATAGCCTGCCGCAAAAATACTTCCTCCCGAAATATGCGAAAATTCAAGATTGGGTTCTCTCTCGGACTTTGGCCTGAAGCGGAGAAATCCCGAAACCATGACATAAGGACCACTTTTCCAGGCAAGATCCCTTTTTTCATCTTTTCGGTCAGGACGGTTTGACCTGAATTGTTCCCTGCTGGCTTTATTGCCAAAGTTAATCCCGTAACCCATAAATAAACCTGCATAGGAGCCTCTTCTTTTATCTTCTATTCTCAAATTTGTTGACGGATTATAGAAGCCATTAGTGTTTAACTGTCCAATACTTTGTTGGAACCTTGCACCGAAGACAACATAATTTTTTCTTGGCGTGTACAGTTTTATCCCGCCTTCAAGCCTGACATTACCAACAATGGCGGTCTGTTTTGGACTGTAGCCAACAAAGTAATTCGAATCATTTAAAATCATTTCACTGTAATTATTGACAGTAAATCCTACGGAAGGCTGGGCAAAAAGCGCATATTTTTCTTTTTCCCAGTTATATCTTGCTCCAATACTATAATTTCCCAAAAGTTCTGATGACCTGCCTTTGATCTGGGGATTCGCATCTGGAAAATTGGGATACCAAGTAGTCATCCTTGAATTCCTCAATGCCTCGGCTTGGAGAGATAGTTGCCAAGGGCCCTTAATTCTGTAAAGCAGATTAGCACCTACATGGTAATCTAATGGTGTAGAGACTTTCAAATCGGAATTTTGAGGAAACTCTATTGCTTTGTTAAATGACTTTTGCGGTCCCCCGTAGAGCTCCAGGTTCAATTTCCTTTGTCCGTAGGAATTTTGGAAAATGGAGAAAAGGAGCAGGATAGGTAGGTAAAAGTAAATTTTTCTCATAACAAGGTGAATTTGATTAATCCAAAGGTAGTTGATTTGAACTAATCCTGTCGAAGAGAAATTCAAATTTTTGTTAAAATGTTAGTTAATCAATGTTAAACTCCCCTAGTCATGGAACTCAAAGAATTGTATGCATAATTTTCTTATGTATATAATTTTCTTTTATATTCGCTGTAAATCCTGAATGCGATAAATAAATGTCAAACAATAACCTCATCAAGGGAAGTCTGCAGACCATTATCCTCAAACTGCTCGAGGAAAATGACCGAATGTATGGCTATGAGATTACACAAAAAGTCAAGGAACTGACCGCCGGGGAAATCAAAATCACGGAAGGTGCCCTCTACCCTGCCCTGCACAAGTTGGAAGCTGATGGATTGCTGACTACCGAAATCGAGCAGGTCGATAACCGGGTCAGGAAATACTACAGCCTGACCAAAGACGGTCAAAAGGAAGTGGACAACAAAATGGCCGAGTTGCAGGGATTTGTAGAAAACCTCCAAAGAATTCTTAATCCAACTTGGAATCCGGGATTGACATAACCTTTGAGGTTTTTGGAACCTCGAAGGTTTCAGTAAAAATTCAGCCTTTCCGAGGTAATAAAAAATTATCCTAAATTAAAAAACCTTCGAGGTCTTTAAGACCTCAAAGGATGTCCGAAGAGAAATGCGAAACCTGACTGACATAGAATATCAAGCCATCAAAAGCGCCATTGTCCGAAAAGAAATCTCTTCGGCCGAAATCCTCATGGAGGTCTATGACCATTATGTCAGCCACTTGCAGGAATATGGGGAAGTTGATTTTGATGATCAATTGGCAGAACTGGAAGAAAAATTCACTTATGGGTATTGTCATGCCTTGCAGGCCAAATTCAACAAAGAAATCCGAAAAGAAATCGGTGTCCTTCAGTGGGAAGTCGTCAAGAAAAATTTTTGTTTATCGAGAATTCTTTACGTGCTGGGATTTATGATGATTGCTTTTTACTTGGGTTCGAATGTGAAAAACGAAAAAGAAGGAGCAATAATGATGGTTGCACCATTACTGATCCTATCGGTTTTCCATATTTATTTCTTAGTCAAATCAAGCAGCAGAATCAAAAAGATCAAGGAAAACATGAGTCAGGCAAGTTCGCTGCAATCTTCTTTATTTTATCCTTTTTCTGAAAGGATGTATTTGCCGGTAATTATGGCGTATTCCATTGTTTGGTTTGCAGATCTCATTTTTGATGTGCAGGTACTTTCAAACATAGCTCCACAGATTGCCGCTACATTTTCAATACTCTTGTTCATATATGTGATTTCTCTGATGGAAGTATGGAAAATCAAATCCAAAACCTCCCTGCTATGAAACTATCCAAACCCCAAATCGAAAAGATAAACCAATCCATCAAACCGGGGATTTATTACCAAGACATCCGATCGGAATTGGTGGACCACTTGGCATCAGCCGTCGAGCAGGAAATGGAAGAAGGTGAGATTTCCTTCGAGTTGGCTTTGGATCAACAGCTCGCAAAGTTGAATTTAGACAGATTCCAAAGACAAGTTTTGATCAGTCATCATTCTTCCGCATTCAAAAAGTTATTTGCAGGTTGGGTAAATCTAGAAAATTTTGGTTTGGCTTTGCTCGCATTTTGTGTGACGTATTTTCTGATCCATATTGGTTCCATAGAAGCAAGTCATACATATTCTACTTTCCTGATCGTCATGATCACTGTAAATACGGCACCATTTTTCTATTGGATTTTCACTAAGCCCATGCGCAATAGCAGTGAGTTTATGTCTGCCATCAACAGCATGTTTTTACTGTACATATGCATGTCATTTTCTTTCGACTTGTTACTAGAGTTTTCATCTCTTCCAAAGCAAATCTTTATGCCGGCCTTTATAGGAATCTTAGCAGGGCAATTGCTCATCGGGATCAGGTTGGTCAGCAGTACTTATGAAAAATTGAAACTTGCCAAACAATGAAACTCACCAAACCCCAGATCGAGCAACTTAAAACCCTGATTTCCAAAAAAGGATATCCTGAAATCGATGTCCAATATGAAATCCTGGACCATGTGGCCTGCAAGGTGGAAACAATGCTTGATGAAAATCCGAAACTTAATATTGGGGAAGCCTTTCAAAAAGTCCATGCTTCATTTGGAATTTTTGGATTCAGTGGATTGGAGGAATCTTATAAAAAGCTGATAGAAACCCGCCTGACGAAATATTTTTGGCAAGAATTGAAATCAAACCTGCTAAGCATCAAGATATTGGTTCCTTTACTTTTGACTTTTTGTTACTTCCAAAGTGCGTATGTTCTAGAGAAGTATTTCAGTTTCGGTGAAGGAGGCCAACTGTTGATTGGTTTGTTATTCTTGGCTTTTGTGATGCTTTGGTGGTTTTATTCCTTTGGCAGAGGTTTCAAAAAATACAAAAACTATGCATCATGGAGGGGAAATCAAGGGATATTGATGTTCACTTATCTTCCGCTTCAGTTTATGATACAGGGATACAAATACGTGGGAAACTTTAATTTGCTTGACCCGTCAACTTTGGGTTTTTGGCAGGTTTTTGCTGTTCTGTTTGTCTTTGCCGGCTTGTCCATCCTAAGTTCTCTTCCCGGAGTTTTCTCAAAATCCCTTAAAGACACAAAAAAACTAGAGGAGGTTTATAGGTTGGTTTGATTTCCTTTTGGCTTCCAATCTCCGCAACCTTAATACTTTTCAACCTTCCAATCCAAATAGAAAAACCTTCCTACTTTTTTAACCTTCCAAACTTTCCAACTTTATCTTTTCATTTCCTTTTTGAAGCGTATCGAGAGTAAACCAAATATTCTTCCTACCTTTGCACCCTAATTCAATTTTACAATGCTTAATATTCGGAATATCGCGATTATCGCACACGTTGACCACGGCAAAACCACCCTGGTGGACAAGATCATACACGTTTCCAAAATCTTCCGTGAAAACCAACAGTTTGACGACCTGATCCTGGACAGCAATGACCTCGAAAGGGAAAGAGGAATCACCATCCTTTCCAAAAACGTTTCCGTAAGGTACAAAGACCACAAGATCAACATCATTGACACCCCAGGTCACGCTGACTTTGGTGGTGAAGTAGAAAGGGTTCTGAAAATGGCCGACGGGGTAATCCTTTTGGTCGATGCATTTGAAGGACCGATGCCGCAAACCCGATTTGTATTGGGCAAAGCATTGGCGCTTGGACTGACTCCGATCGTCGTAGTCAACAAAGTAGACAAAGAAAACTGCCGTCCTGACGAAGTGCACGAGGCTGTTTTTGACCTCATGTTCAACTTGGACGCTACCGAAGAGCAACTGGAATTCCAGACGCTATACGGTTCAGCCAAGCAAAACTGGATGGGTCCTGATTGGAAAAACCCAACTGACTCTATCCTTCCTCTATTGGATGCCATCATCGAACATATCCCTGCGCCGAAAATCGACGAGGGAACATTACAGATGCAGATCACTTCTCTGGATTATTCCAGTTTTGTGGGACGTATTGCTATTGGCAGGGTAAAAAGAGGCTCCATAAAGGAAGGCGCTCAATTGTCCCTTTGCAAAGCGGACGGTGTCATCAAAAAAGTAAAAGTTAAAGAACTTCAGGTATTTGAAGGACTTGGAAGGGTTAAGGTAAGTGAAGTTCTTGCAGGAGATATCTGCGCAGTCACCGGCATCGAAGATTTCGAAATCGGAGATACTTTGGCAGATCTAGAAAAGCCTGAAGCATTGGTAAGGATCTCTATCGACGAGCCTACCATGAACATGCTCTTCACGATCAACAACTCTCCGTTTTTTGGAAAAGAAGGCAAGTTTGTTACTTCACGTCACTTGAGAGACAGACTTTATAAGGAAACTGAAAAGAACCTTGCATTGAAAGTTGAGCCTACAGACAGCGAGGATAAATTTTTGGTCTATGGCCGAGGTATCCTCCACTTGTCAATCTTGATCGAAACCATGAGAAGGGAAGGCTATGAACTTCAGGTTGGTCAGCCTCAGGTTATCTTCAAAGAAATCGATGGAGTCAAATGCGAGCCGATAGAAACATTGGTGGTGGACGTTCCGGATGCTACAGCAGGAAAAGTAATCGAAATGGCTACCCAAAGAAAAGGAGAACTCCTGATCATGGAACCAAAAGGCGATCTACAACACCTTGAGTTTAGAATCCCTTCAAGAGGATTAATCGGATTGAGAAACAACATGTTGACAGCCACTCAAGGTGAAGCCATCATGAACCATAGATTTACAGCATATGAGCCATTCAAAGGCCCAATTCCCGGACGTATCAATGGTTCATTGATCTCTATGGAAGGCGGACAATGTACTGCTTACGCGATTGATAAGTTACAGGACAGAGGTACATTCTTTATCGATCCGGGAGATGATTTGTATGCAGGTCAGGTTATCGGTGAAAACTCCCGTGACAATGACATCGTAGTCAACGTGCAAAAAGGTAAGAAATTGACCAACATGCGTGCTTCCGGTTCGGATGACAACGTGAGGATCGTTCCTGCCAAAAAATTCTCTTTGGAAGAAGCCATGGAATACATCCAAAAGGATGAGTACCTTGAAATCACTCCAAAATCCATCCGTATGAGAAAAATCTACCTGGATGAGAATGAGAGAACAAGAATGGCGAAGAAGGATTCTTAAGAAGTTGGAAGTTAGAAGTACGAAGGTGAAAGGTAAGAGGTAAAAGGTAAAAGGTACTGAAAACTTGAAAATAAATGAAAACCCCCTAAGCTTTCGCTTAGGGGTTTTTTTATGGGATTTCAAACTTGTGAAATGATGAGTTTTGAAAAAATCGCAAAGTGTTGTTTAGTAAACAATACTATTATTGGTTTCTAAACAACAATAAAAAAACCGGAACATCTCTGCCCGGTTTTTTTAATTATTGATCCTCAAGACCTCTCTTACGTCGAGGTGACAAGAATAAGCCATTTCTGATTCTTACCTATCACCTTTCACTTCTCGGCTCTCCTCCAAGCGGTCATCAACCTTGAAACATTATAACTTTTCAACCTTCAAACCCTCTTTACTCTCCCTGCGCCAGGCTATAAGCCCTGACCCCATCAAAAGCATACAGATGCTCCGTCTTGATAAAGTCAAAACCCAAGGCTTCGATCTGGGAAAGCAAATCCAAAATCTGCTTATGGGTGATCACCGACTGACCCGCAGTCTGGAACCTGCATCTCCAATGGTCAGTGCAGAATGTTTCCGCCATCCCGCCAGGATATACTTTGATACCCCTATTCGTAATTAATTGGAGTACGAGTCCATCGGCATTTGCTTTTCTTAACTTCTCCCCGATGACATCAGGATTTCTCCTCACCGTATCCCAATCCACAAAAACATCCACTCCAATCAGTTCTTTCTTGGATTTGGTAACCGGACTCAATTTGATTTGCATAGGTGCAGTGGCGGATTTATCAAAAACTGCAGGGATAAGACTTGAAGGCACTTGACCCAATCTTTCAATGACTGCTTTTGCAAATTCGTTTGTGCCAACTTTTTTGGAAGAAAGTGTAGGTTGGTAGATGTCTCCGGTATGGATACCATCCTCAAGCGTCTTCATCCAAGCGTTTGAAATTTTCTCAGCGACTTCCGGTTGGCCGATATGCACAAGCATCATGATGGCGCCATTGAGCAATCCTGACGGGTTGGCAATATCCATACCTGCGATGTCAGGCGCCGAACCGTGGATCGCCTCAAACATGGCTACTTCTTCTCCTACATTGGCCGAACCACCCAAACCAACAGACCCTGTCACCTGTGCTGCCACATCTGAAATAATATCTCCATAGAGGTTCAATGTCACGATGACATCAAAAATCTCCGGTCTTTCAGCTATCAAAGCTGTCCCTATGTCAATGATCTTATGGTCAGTCTGGATTTCAGGATATTCCTTGGCTACTTCCAAAAATGTCTTATGAAACAAGCCATCTGCTAATTTCATGATGTTGTCTTTGGTCATGCAGGTCACTTTCTTACGTCCATATTTCCTGGCATATTCAAAGGCATAGCGGATGATTTTTTCAGATCCTGGTTTAGAAATCAATTTCAAACATTGGTACACCTCTTGGGTTTGTCTATGTTCAATTCCTGCATATAGGTCTTCCTCATTTTCACGGATGATGACTAAGTCAGTCTTTGGGAAATAGGTTTTTACAAATGGCGAAAAAGCCTTACAAGGCCTTACATTGGCAAACAAACCAAATGATTTTCTGGTAGTCACATTCAAACTTTTAAATCCTCCACCTTGTGGAGTCGTGATTGGGGATTTCAAAAAGACCTTTGTCTTTCTCAAAGACTCAAAAGAACCCGGCTCCATTCCTGAACTGATTCCTTTTAAATAAACTTGTTCCCCGATTTCAATTACCTCATATTCCAACTGCGCGCCTGCCGCCTCGAGGATATCGAGTGTGGCTTTCATGATTTCGGGACCTATACCATCCCCGTAGGCTACGGTGATTTTTGTTTTTGACGACATATATAAAAGAAGTTAGTTTTATTTGGATTACTCCGCAAAAATAGGAAAATAAGCCGAAAGCCTCTGTGACCTTCCATAAATTAGCATAATGGCGACCATAAATTGCACAGGGAATTCCCATGGGATAAGTGCAGGCAAGTTGGGCTTCGAGGTATTTTTCAGGGCAATGCTTGGGGAATGAATGCCTTGCTTGTATATTTGATATCCACATCTACCTATAATCATGCCTGACAGCAAGAATATTCTCTCCGAAGAAAAACTTGGCATTCTGTATTTGACCATCAACAGGGAATCCAAATTGAATGCACTTAATTTTGCGACCTTAAGTGAAATCAGGGAAATCTTCACCGAAGTTTCTGACAACAAGGACATCAAAGCAGTCATCATCACGGGTTCAGGCGACAAGGCATTCATCGCGGGAGCAGATATCAGCGAAATTGCTGAAATCAATGAACTCAACGCAAGGAAGTTTTCAGAAAACGGACAGGAAATATTCAGCATGATTGAAAACTGCCATAAACCTGTTATCGCAGTAGTCAACGGTTTTGCTTTGGGTGGTGGCTGCGAATTGGCAATGGCATGCCATATGCGTATCGCGGTTTCCTCAGCAAAATTCGGACAGCCCGAAGTGAATCTTGGAATCATTCCAGGATATGGCGGAACCCAAAGGCTGACTTACCTCATCGGAAGGGGAAAAGCCAATGAGTTGATGATGACCGGAGACATGATCGGAGCAGATGAGGCCAAATCTTTGGGCTTGGTGAATCATATCCTCCCTACCAAGGAAGAAGCTATTTCCAAGGCAGAGGAAATCATCAGGAAAATAATGAGCAAAGCGCCATTGGCCATAGGAATGATTGTGGACTGTGTCAATTCGGTCTTTGTGCAGGATGAGGACGGCTACCAGACTGAGGCAAACAGCTTTGCAAGATGTGTCAAATCAGGCGATTATAAAGAAGGCACTTCTGCTTTCCTTGAAAAAAGAAAACCAATTTTCAAAGGGGAGTAAGTCCCCTTTTCTTTTTTAAAAAATGAGTCAACTCAAAAAGCTTGCAGGACAGACAGCCATCTATGGCATCAGCAGCATCCTTGGCAAGACCATTAATTTTTTACTTCTTCCCATATATACCGCATACCTTGCCAAAGAAGAATTGGGTTCTTTTACTGCGATTTATGCCTTTATAGCTTTCCTAAATATCATTTTTACTTATGGCATGGAGACGACTTACTTCCGCTATGCCACTGGAAAAAGCCTCGATCCACAAAAAGTTTTTGCCCAGATCCAATCCTTGCTTATTACCACTTCAATCTCCTTGGGAGCTATTATCTATTTCAGTGCGCCGGCTTTGGCAAGTTGGCTGGGATACGAAGGTCAGGAATACCTGTTCCGTTGGATGGCTTGGATTTTGGCCATTGATGCAGTCTTAGCTTTGCCTTATGCGAAGTTGCGGAAGGAAAATAAAGCCCTTCCCTTTGCCCTGACCAAGCTTGGCAATATTTTGCTAAATGTGGGATTCAATATTTTCTTCATCGTATTCTGTTTTCACGTGTGGAATGGAGAACTGCTGTCTTCCTTGCAGCCTTTTGTCAATACCATTTACAATTCTGACTGGGGCATAGAATACATCTTACTTTCCAACTTGCTTGCTAATGCGCTGATGATTCCGGTCTTGTTTAAGCTGTCAGGAAAGTTTGTATTTGGGATGGACAAAGAAATCCTGCAACCTATGTGGCATTATGCGGTTCCTTTGCTGTTTATGGGCTTGGCGGGTGTGACCAATGAAGTGTTTTCAAGGGGATTGTTTGAATATGTATTGCCAGAAAACTTCTACGAAGGATTGACCCAAAGAGAAGCAGGAGGGGTTTTTGGAGCCAATTTCCGATTGGCCATTTTTATGAACCTGATTATTCAGGCATTTAAATATGCTGCCGAACCGTTTTTCTTCAACCAATCTACAGACAAAAACAGCCCTGCCCTTTTTGCCCGAGTGATGCATGCGTTTGTAATTTTCTGCTCTCTGCTGATGGTTGCAGTGTCTGTCAATCTGAATATTCTTGGCGGCTTTTTCTTGCGGGGAGAAGGATATGGCGAGGCACTTTACATTGTTCCAGTATTACTTTTGGGTTACCTGTTTTTGGGGATTTACTTCAATCTCAGCATTTGGTTTAAGCTGACGGATCAGACGAAGTATAGCTTTTACATTACCAGTTTGGGTGCCGTGGTGACGGTGGTTGTAATTTTTGCATTGGTTCCCGTATTAGGCTATATGGGAGCGGCATTGAGTACTTTGTTGAGCTATTTGATAATGGCTGTGGTGTGTTACTTTTTCGGGCAAAAATATTTCCCAATACCATATCAAAAAGGCAAAGATTTATTTTATCTCCTTTTGGCATTTGGATTGAGCTATCTGGGATTTTTCTTGGAAATAGATCAGGCTGTTCTTCAATTTATTACAAGAAATAGCCTTGTGATTGTTTTTGTTCTTGTAGTTTTGTGGCTTGAAAAAGAAGAACTCCGAAAGTTCTCCAATCCATTGAAAAAAAGAAAACCATGAAAATCAAGGTAATCAACCAATCCAAACACCCATTACCGGAATACCAGACACCTTTGGCTGCAGGTCTCGATCTCAGGGCAAATCTTGATGAACCTGTTTCCTTGGAACCTTTGGAAAGGAAGCTGATAGGGACGGGTCTTTTCATTGAATTACAGGCAGGATATGAAGCGCAGATCAGACCCAGAAGTGGTTTGGCATTCAAATATGGCCTTTCGGTGTTGAATACTCCAGGAACAGTGGATGCGGATTATAGGGGAGAAATCAAGGTTTTGCTGGTCAATCTCTCGAATGAAACCTTTGTGGTGCAGGACGGTGAACGGATTGCACAAATGGTGATCGCCAAGCACGAACAAATCCAATGGGATACCGCGGAAACCCTTTCTGAAACCGAAAGAGGTGCCGGCGGATATGGAAGTACAGGGAAGTCCTGATCCGATAACTGAAAGGCAATAATCAGAAACTTGAGCCGTTTCAAAAATTTGCCTTTTCCCAAAAAGAACAAAAAGGTACTATGTTTGCGTTAAATGGGAGAAAGTCAATTTCATGAGGAATCCGCCCATCATCCCACTACCCTGATGATGCCCTCACTTATTGGAAACTGAATAAAAAATCGAATTTAAGGACTCACCTGTGATCAAAATTATCAAAATACCATTTATCCTTTCACTGTTAATGCTGCTTAGTTTCAGCAGTTTTTCCCAAGAAAAACTTTCCAAAAAGGAAAGAAAAAAACAATTGAACGAAGCACAGGCTTCGAGACTTTTTATTGAAGGACAGCGGTTTTTGATGCAGGAAGATTTTGACAGAGCTTATTTTTATTTTCAAAAAGCAAAAGAATTTAGTCCGGAGCAACCTGCCATCAATTTTAAAATAGCGGAAATACTTCTCCGCGCAAACCAAGTTGACAAAGCTTTGGAATATGGGTTGAAAGCTGTGGAATTGGATCCTGACAATAAATATTACAACCTGGTGATGGCAGAAGTTTTTTCCAAAAAAGGCGAACCAAAAAAGGCAGCTGAGATCTTGGAGAAGCTTATGGCCAATTCGGAAGAAAATCAAAATTATATCCTCGATCTGGCTTCATTGTATCTGGCGGCGGGAAATTTTGACAAAGCACTGGAAGCCCTCACAGCAGCAGAAGAATACTATGGAATGGCTGCACAGATCACAACACAAAAACAGCGGATCTACCTTCGAAAGAACGATCTCAACAGTGCCATTGCTGAAGGAGAAAAGCTGATAGATTCTCAGCCCGGTAATTCACAGTTCGTCATCAATCTGGTTGAAATCCTCTTTAATAACGGAAAAACAGATCAGGCCATTGAGCATGTTGAAAAGTCATTGGCTACTTTTCCCAATCAGCCTGACCTTCAAATGGCGGTCTATGCCTTGTACAAAGACAAAGGGGAAATTGACAAAGCAGAGGAATCAATTAAGGCGGCCTTTGCCAATCCGGACCTGGAATCCCAGGTCAAAGCCCAGGCATTTGCGGGAATCCTGCAGGAAACCAAGTCTACACGAAGGGATGCGCTTTTGGAAAACCTTGCTTCAAGCCTGATTGAAATCCATCCCAATGATGCAGATGTACTGACAGTATTGGGCGACCAAAAATTATTCAATGGTGACAGAGAAGGAGCTTTAGAACTTTACAGAAAATCAATCAGCATCAATCCTTCAAATGCCCAGGTCTTGCAAGGAGTCATCACTACCATGTTTGAATTGGGAAAAGACTTTACTGAAATTGAGGAGTTGACATCGACTGCAGTGGATGAATTTCCCGAGAAACCTGAATTTTGGTTTTTTGATGGCACAGCCAAACTTGCACTTAAAAAAGGTCCTGAGGCTGAAACTTCTCTCAATAAAGCACTTGAAGTCAACGCTGGCAAAAATCCTCAGATCGACCTATTGGTCAACGGACAATTGGGAGATGCTTACCATTTGACAGGAAAAACAGAAAAAGCTTTTGAGGCCTATGATGCGGTATTGAAAGTGAACCCGGATGACGAACATGTCCTTAACAATTATGCTTATTACCTTTCTCTTGCCAAGAAAGACCTCGAAAAAGCGAAGAAAATGTCAGAACAGCTGGTGAAAAGATTTCCAAAAAACGCCACTTATCTCGACACACATGCTTGGGTTCTGTTCCAGTTGAAAGATTATGAAGGAGCAAAGACATACATGGAACTTGCTTTGAAGTATGAGGAATCTCCAAGCGGGGTGATGCTGGAACACTATGGAGACATTTTATTCCTATTGGGTAACAGCAATGAAGCCATTGCATATTGGAAGAAGGCAGAAGGTGGGGAAGAAACTTCGGAATTTTTATTAAAAAAAATAAAGGATAAAAAGTATTATGATTAGGCCTTTAATAGCTTCATTATTTCTTTTTATAGTCTTCATTTCAGGATGTGCCAAAAAGACAAATCTTTATACCTCGGATGAGATAATGCAGGAATTCAATCCTAATTATTTGGAATTCCAATACCTAAGTGCCAAAGGGAGAATAGTCTTGGAAGAATCCAACGGCAAAGTAACCAAAGGAACCATCAATCTGCGGGCAAAAAAAGACAGTGTTTTATGGTTCAGTATTACACCGGGATTGGGAGTAGAAGCGATCCGGGGAATGGTCACTTCTGACAAAATGCGAATCAAAGACCGGATAAATGGAGAAGACATCAATATCAGTTTTATCGAAATGATGGACAGGTATGGTCTCAAAATGGATCTGCCATTGATTCAAAATCTGCTTTTCGCCAACGTACCACAGGAATTTAGTTACAGAGATAGGCTTCTCCGTTCTGGAAAATATTTTGAACTTACCCAAGTCCGGGAGGGCGTGAGATATCACTCTAGGGTGGGCACCAACCATGGCAAAGTCGTAGAACTTTCCAGCAACAGACTTGACGACATGGGAGCATTTATGGCCAGTTACCCTACCTTTGAAGATGTTAACGGTCAGGCCTTCCCAAACAAGATGTTGCTTAAACTTTCGTTTAATTCCTCAGAAGGACTTCAAAACGCCATCATTCATCTTGAATTCAGCCGGATAGAATTCCAAAGTGAAGCCCTTTCCTTTCCATTTCATTTTTAAACAATGAAAATAAAAATTGTACTCTTACTGTTTTTTATTTTGTCACTGGGATATCCCTTTGCAGATGCCAATGCCCAGACAAAAAAAACGCGGGCACAATTGGAAAAAGAAAAGGCAGATATCCAAAAACGCTTGTCCGAGTTTGACCAAATGTTGAGAAAGACATCAGACACCAAAAAGGCATCTGTCGGTCAATTAAATGTGGTCAATAAACAACTTCAGACAAGGATAACTTTTATCCGAACACTTAGCAATGAAGTCTCCCTGATCAATAGAGAAATCAAAGAAACAGAAACGGCCATCAGCTCATTGGAAACAGACCTCAAAAACCTAAAACAGGAATATGCAGGAATGGTTTATACCTCTTCAAAGTTGAATTCCGGCATGACAATGACCGCATTTATTTTTAGCTCGAAGACATTCAAGCAGTTTTATATGAGGCTTAAATACCTCAAACAATACTCTGATGCCAGAAGGAAGCAGGTAGAACTGATCAATGAAAAAACCACCGAATTGGCATTCCAAAAAAACCTTTTGGAAGAAAAGAAAAAAGAAAAGCAGGTGGTGCTGACCAAAGAACAGGAACAAAAGCAAAAGCTTGATAAAGAGAAAAGGGAACAACAGGGGATTGTTAACAACCTTTCCAAGCAAGAACAGGATTTAAGAAAAAAAATTGCCGCCGCCAAAAAACAGCAAGAAAACCTCAACAGCATGATCAAAAAGATCATTGAAGAAGAAATCAGGCTGGCTGAGGCTGAAGCAAAGAAGAAAAACAGCACAGCTTCAAAATCTTCAGGCAGCAGTATTCCCTTGACCCCAGAGGCTGCCGCCTTGTCAAGTTCCTTTGCAGGCAACAGGGGTAAGCTTCCATGGCCGGTAGAAACGGGTTTTGTGACCAAAAGATACGGAACCCATCCCCACCCCACCCTAAAAGGAATCACAGAAGACAATGATGGAGTAGATATTCAGACCACGCCCAATTCCAATGTCCGGGCTGTTTTTGACGGTGAAGTCACTAAAATATTTACACTTCCAGGATATGGAGGCACTATCGTTGTAAAACACGGGGAGTACTACACGATGTACAGCAAACTGAAAGTGGTTTCTGTCAAATCCGGTGATAAAGTGAAAGCCAAGCAGGTCTTGGGACAGGTTTATACCAACAAGGAAGGGGTGGCTGAAGTCCACTTCGAAACATGGAAAGGATTACAACCCATGGACCCATCATCTTGGCTAGCTGGTCGATAAAACAATTAAATCGTATATTTATAAAAAAAGCAGTATAAGGGAGCAGGTTTCCTTTGTGTAAGACAGGCACTCTTATATCTTTGTATCACATAAATCTAAACAATACCATCATGACTACATTGGGTTTCTTGCAAAACATGGGCGGAGGATCTATTATTTTGATAATAGTAGTAATACTTCTGCTATTTGGAGCCAAAAGAATCCCTGAATTGGCACGAGGACTAGGAAGAGGAATCAGAGAGTTCAAAGATGCCACCAAGGAGATTCAGGATGACCTTGAAGAAGGTCTCAAGGAAAAAAAGAAAAAAGAATAATCAGAATCAAAGAGTAAAACACCTTGGAAAAATTCCTTTCATTTGACGACATTAAAAAGTCGCTTGAAAATAGGGAAACCGATTGTAAAGCGATTGTAAACTATTATCTACAAAACATCCAAACGAAGGCGCACCTCAACGCCTTCGTTGAAGTTTATAAGGATTCCGCTTTGGCTCAAGCCGAAAAGGTGGATGAGAAAATCACTTCAGGAAAAGCAGGTAGGTTAGCCGGCATGGTGGTCGGCATCAAAGACGTATTGGTCTACAAAGACCACGAATCAAACGCTTCCAGCAAAATCCTCAAAGGATTCAAATCCCAGTTTACTGCGACAGCCGTGCAACGTCTGATTGACGAAGATGCCATCATTATCGGCAGGCTCAACTGTGATGAGTTTGGAATGGGAAGTTCCAATGAAAATTCAGCCCACGGAAAAGTTTTGAATGCCGCAGATGAAACCAGGGTTCCGGGAGGTTCATCCGGAGGTTCTGCCGTAGCTGTACAAGCCAACTTGTGTACCGTTTCTTTGGGAACAGATACAGGAGGTTCGGTAAGGCAGCCTGCTGCTTTTACCGGCCTTGTCGGAATCAAACCTACCTACTCCAGAGTTTCCCGTTGGGGATTGATTGCTTACGCATCATCTTTTGATACGATCGGGGTTCTTAGTAGAAACGTAAGGGACAATGCCCTTGTCATGGAAATCATGGCTGGAACGGATAATTTTGACAGTACGGCTTCCAAAAAACCCGTACCCCATTATTCCGAATTGTTGCACTTTGGAAAAAGAGCAAAAATCGCCTACATCACGGAAACCATTGAATCAGAGGCGCTACAGCCTGAGATCAAAGCCAACACTTTGGCAGTTTTGGAAAAACTAAAACAGGAAGGGCATCAGGTAGAGGAGGTTCATTTCCCATTACTGAAATACACCTTACCAACATATTATATCCTGACTACTGCTGAGGCAAGTTCCAACTTGTCAAGATTTGATGGTGTAAAATATGGCTATAGAAGCCCACAGGCCCACAATCTTGAAAGTATGTATAAAATGACAAGATCTGAAGGATTTGGAGAAGAGGTAAAAAGAAGGATCATGCTCGGTACTTTTGTGCTCAGCGCAAGTTACTATGATGCTTATTTTACCAAAGCACAGAAGGTCAGGAGATTAATTAAAGAGTATACTGAAGAAGTATTAAATAAATTTGACTATATTATTATGCCAACTACGCCATCGACGGCGTTTAAGTTTGGTGAACATAGCAATGACCCGGTTGCAATGTACTTGGAAGACTTATTTACAGTTCAGGCTTCAGTTTCAGGAGTTCCTGCTTTATCACTTCCAAACGGTACAGACAGTAAGGGCTTGCCAATCGGGATCCAGATTATGGCAAATTCATTTAAAGAGGCTGAATTATATGCTTTTGGCAATTATCTGATGGAATTAAACAGTAATTAACTCAAAATCACCCGGCAATGAAAAATCTATCTATCTCTCTGACATCCATTTTTTTTCTTCTTATTCTATCTCAAAAAGAGGCTTTAAGCCAGGAATTATTCGAAATCAATAATGCGACAATAGAAGAGGAAACTATTGCCCCCATTTATCATTTTGAACATATACCTGATTTTAATTACAATGAGGTAGCCAAGAAGATTCAAGCTATGGATACGGATATGCCTTTTGAATTGAATGAAAGGATCTTCTCCTTCATCAATTACTTTGTGGTAAGAAACAGGGAATATACCAAAATGGTCATTCAGAGGAAGGATGTTTTTTTTCCGATGTTTGAGCAAGCTCTTTTGGACCATGAGATGCCGGAAGATATCAAATATCTTTCCATCATAGAGTCAGGTTTGAATCCTAAAGCCAAATCACGTGTAGGTGCTTTAGGTCTTTGGCAGTTTATGCCTGCCACAGGCAAAATGTATGGATTGGATTACAACAAGGATGTAGACTTGAGAATGGACCCTGAGTTATCCTCTGACGCAGCAGCCAAATACCTCAAGTCTCTTTACAGGATGTTTGGAAATTGGGAATTGGCACTTGCTGCTTACAATTGCGGGCCCGGAAATGTCAGAAAAGCAATCAGAAGATCAGGTGGCAAAAAAACTTTTTGGGGAGTTTATGACTACTTACCCAAAGAGACAAGAAGCTATGTTCCTCAATTTCAAGCGATGATGTATGTCATGCGATATGCTGAGGACCATAACCTCATCTTAGAACAGCCAACCTACCCCATTGCATACGAAAAAATCAAATTCAATCAGGAGTTGGATTTGGAGCAGCTAGCAGCTATTTCGGGAATTTGTATTGAAGACCTCGAGTACCTGAACCCTGCGGTACAAAACAGGATGATTCCTGTTTCAAATCAGTTTATGGCTGTTAATGTGCCCAAATCAAAAGCCGGGTTTATCACCGAAAACAAAGAGGAGTTCTCTGATGCTGTCAGGTTGACCTCCGAGAGATCAGTCGCATTAAGGACAAATTCCATTGCCACTTCCAATATTTCCAAGCCTGTAGCTGCAGCGACAACTAGCCAAGTTCCTTCCAATCAGGACAAAATCACTTATGTGGTGAGATCGGGTGATGTTTTGGGAACAATCGCCCAAAAACATGGAACTACTGTGACCAATATTAAAAATTGGAATAACCTCAGTTCAAATACCATAAAGGTGGGACAGAAACTGGCTATTTATAAAAAAGGGGGTTCGTTTGATTCCAATCTAGCCAATAACAATTCCACTTTGGACAATGCCAACCAATTTTATACTGTTCAGCCGGGCGATTCACTTTGGATAATATCCAAAAAATTCAATGGCGTAACCATTGAGCAGATCAAAAAACTCAACAACCTCAATTCCAATCAAATCAAACCGGGACAAAAATTAAAAATCGGCTAGTCAATTTGGATTGTGAAACTTTTTCCTGGTTATTCTTATTCCTAAATTGAAAACGATAATTTATTTTATTATGGAAAATCTAAAAAAAATAACCTTATCCTTAATTCTGACACTTGCTTCTTTCGCTTTTTGGAGCTGTGAAGAAGGTGAAGGATCATCCTCCACCAAACCCAAGGCAAGAGGCGCAATCGGGGAAATTGTATTGGCAATTGATTCTGCTAAGTGGGATGGTCCTGTCGGTGATGCATTAAGGGAAGTATTTCAATCAGATGTGCCGGGATTGATCCGCGGAGAGAGCATGTTTGACATCCGTAAGATTGATCCTAGTGCCATGTCAAGGATATTTAAGACCTCTACCAATATTATTTTTGTGACAACCTTTGATGACAAAAAAATGGGGAGTCAAAATATCAATGCGATATTTACAAAAGAGGCAAAAGAAAAAGCAGCCAATGATCCAAGTCTTTATCTGTTGAGAAGTGAAGACGAATTTGCCCAAGGTCAAGAAGTCATTTACCTGTTTGGTAACAATGAGCCACAACTCGTTGAAAATATCCTGAAAAACAAAAACAAACTCCGAAATCTGTTCCAAGTCAGAGAAAGAGAAAGGTTGGAGAAAGTATTGATGAGCCGGAAAAGTTCAGAAGCAAGAGTCGCATCAGAGAAGTTGGGATTGGCAATTAACGCTCCTGCATCCTATCAGATAGTAAAATCCGAGGATAACTTCCTATGGCTGAGACAGCCAACACCCAATACAAGTAGGGCAGACATCAGCCTGTTTTTTTATGTTACAGATTATAACTCCGAACAGCAGGCTTTTCCGGATTCTATTATAGCTTTGCGCGAAAAAATAACCAAAAAACACATCTTTGGAGACCCAAACAACCAAAATTCCTACCTGACCATCGAAAGGGTAGATCCTTCTCCCCTCTTTAATAATTTCCTGATCAAGGATAATTTTGGGGTAGAAATACGGGGCGGATGGAAGACCAACAATCTCAGCATGGGCGGATCATTTTTGTCTTATTTGATTGTGGATTCCAAGAGAGGAAAGCTTTATTATATGGAGGGATTTGTATACTATCCAAATGAGGCACACCGCGAAGCGATCCGCGAAATAGAAACCATCTTATTGGCTACTGATCTTTTGGATGAAAAAGAAAAGGCTAGCTGATCCTTATTAACAATAAACCTTTATGGCAATTAAAATCAGAAAACAAGACGCTTTAAATTACCATTCACAGGGGAAACCCGGAAAAATCGAAGTAGTACCTACCAAACCTCTTTCCAGCCAATTAGACCTGGCCCTTGCTTATTCCCCAGGCGTCGCTGAGCCTTGCCTAGAGATAGCCGATAATAAAGAAAGCGTTTATAAATATACCGCAAAAGGAAACCTCGTCGCTGTTATTTCAAATGGAACTGCTGTACTTGGATTGGGAAATATCGGCCCTGAAGCATCCAAACCGGTAATGGAAGGAAAAGGTGTCCTTTTTAAAAAATTTGCAGGGATCGATGTCTTCGATATTGAAATCGCTGAAAACGATCCTGACAAACTGATTCACATCATCAAATCCCTTGAGCCGACATTTGGAGGCGTCAACCTTGAAGACATCAAGGCTCCTGAATGCTTTGTGATAGAACAGACACTCAAAAGGGAAATGAACATTCCCGTCATGCATGATGACCAGCACGGGACAGCCATTATTTCCGGTGCGGCATTGTTAAATGCCCTTGAAGTTGTAGACAAAAAAATCGAAGAAATACATTTGGTAGTAAATGGTGCCGGCGCATCAGCCATAGCTTGCACCCGGTTTTACATGGCATTGGGAGTAAACCCGGACAATATTGTCATGTGTGACAGAAAAGGAGTAATCCGGAAGGACAGACCAGATTTAGATGCAACAAAAATAGAGTTTGCTACCTCAAAGGATTTGCATACACTTACTGAAGCCATGACAGGCGCAGATGTATTCCTTGGATTATCTTCTGCAAATTCAGTAAGTCCTGAGCAACTATTGCTAATGGCGGACAACCCGATAGTTTTCGCTTTGGCCAATCCTGATCCCGAAATCGCCTATGACCTTGCCATGTCTACAAGGGACGATATCATCATGGCCACAGGAAGATCAGATTATCCCAACCAGGTAAATAACGTACTTGGCTTTCCATACATCTTTAGAGGTGCGCTTGATGTAAGAGCTACCTCTATCAATGAGGAAATGAAGCTTGCGGCATCAAAGGCCATTGCGACTTTGGCAAAGGAATCTGTTCCTGATATTGTAAACAGGGCTTATGGCGACAATAAAATCACTTTTGGGAAAACCTACCTGATTCCAAAGCCATTGGACCCAAGGCTGATTACTACCATTGCTCCTGCTGTAGCAAAAGCTGCGATGGATTCAGGAGTGGCAAAAAATCTGATTATTGACTGGGAAGCATATAACCTCGAATTGCAGGAGCGAATTGGCATAGACCAAAGACTCATGCTGCGGGTAGTCACCAGAGCCAAAAAAGATCCGAAACGCGTCGTATTCGCAGAGGCAGACAATGTGAAAATTCTCAAAGCCTCCCAATTATTGAGAGATGAGCGTGTGGCAATTCCAATTTTATTGGGGAATAAAGAGAAAATTGACTCTCTGATCGAGGAGCATAACCTGGATCTGACCGGGGTAACGATCATAGATCCCTATATGGATGAGGAAAAACTGAAGCTTTTTGGAAACATTCTTTACGAAAAGAGAAAAAGAAAAGGCCTTACTCCTGCAGAATGTATCAGGTTGATGAAAGACCGAAATTATTATGGGGCGATGATGGTAGAAATGGGTGAGGCAGACGCTTTGATTTCAGGACTTACCAAGGATTATCCCAAAACCATCCTTCCGGCACTACAGGTAATCGGAGTAAAACCTGAGGTAAACAGAGTGGCAGGGATGTATATCATGAATACTTCAAAAGGACCGTTTTTCTTTTCTGACACTACCGTCAATGTAAACCCAACTGCTGATCAGTTGGTAGAAATCGTCGGCCTTACAGCAAGCGGTGTAAGGTTCTTCAATATTGAACCAAGGGTTGCCATGCTTTCTTATTCAAACTTCGGTTCTGCAAAAGGTGAAGTGGCTTCCAAAACAGCCCTTGCCACTGCAATGGCCAAGGCCAAATATCCCGAACTTGTCATTGAAGGTGAAATGCAGGCTAACGTAGCCGTAAATGAAGATATCCAAAAAGAAACTTATCCCTTCAGCGCTCTGATTGGACAAAGAGCCAATACCCTCATATTCCCGGATCTAAGTTCAGGAAACATTGCTTATAAGCTGCTTTCAGAATTGGGAAATGCGGAAGCAATCGGACCGGTACTGTTGGGTATGAACAAACCTGTTCATATATTACAACTTGGAAGTTCAATAAGGGATATCATCAATATGGTAGCTATCGCAGTGGTAGATGCCCAAACCAAGGACTAAAGCATGATTGCATATTTAAAAGGGAGATTAGCCTACAAAGACCCGACATTTGTCATTATCGATATTTCAGGTGTAGGGTATCAGGTAAAGATTTCCCTGCAGACCTATTCACAAATCAAAGATGAGGAGCAAATTATGCTCCTCACTTATTTAAGTATCAAAGAAGATGGGCATACCTTATATGGATTCGGTCAGGAATCAGAAAAAAAACTGTTTCTAAACCTGATTTCCATATCAGGAGTGGGACCGAATACGGCACTCATGATCTTGTCTTCATTAAGTTCGGAGGAACTGGAAAGTGCTATAGTAAATGAAGATGCCCGAACCATCCAAAATGTAAAAGGCGTAGGCACAAAAACAGCACAAAGAATCATCCTTGAATTGAAGGATAAAATCAAAAAAGAGTCATTTTCAGATTCCGTAATACAGACCTCCGCATTTTCAAAAAGTAACAATAAAACAAAAGAAGAGGCGTTACAAGCCTTGCTGACATTAGGGTTTACTAAAGCCGTTGCAGAAAAAAACATTGCAACAGTTTTGAAAAAAACCGGTCCGGAAATTTCTTTGGAAGAATTAATTAAAGCATCTTTAAAAAACCCGTAATCATCAAAAACCCGACTGTCTTTTGTATCCGCAATTTTTTTCAAAAAAAAGCGCAACACCTCTCTTGAAACCAATAGGTCTTCTGATTCTGGTCTATTGCTTATTGATTTTTAGTAATATACAAGCCCAGGAAATCAATGCTGACAGCGTAATAACCCGACCTGACAGTATACAAAGCAGAATTGATTCTTTGAATAAAAGGAGAATGCTCCCCTCTTTTTTGCTTTGGCAGAATATGAGGACAAATCCTCTATACCCAAACCAGAACCCATACCTACCCAGATACTCTCCTTTTTACCAGATGAATCCTGCCCAGCCATCGATTCAGGTAGAGATGGATTCCATTCCAAGATACCGGATCCAGGAAAAAGTTGATTCTACAGAAATTGAACCTGGGGTTTTGTATGATTTTGATGAATTTTCCAAGATTCAGGAATTCCGGGTAAGGCAGGAGTATTGGAGAAGCAGGTCCAAGGGTCTAGATGGGGAAAGCCCTGTAAGTGGTAGAAATCTGATTCCCCCAATTACCACAAGCCCAAGTTTGGACAGAATATTTGGTGGAAATGAGATAAACATTATTCCAACCGGATTTGTAGATCTTGACCTTGGTGCCATTTTTAGAAGAATCGACAACCCCTCCATCCCTGTCAGGCAGCAACAAAACGGGAATTTTAATTTTAACCAACAGATCCAAATGGCCGTCAACGGTACTTTGGGCCAAAAATTGAAAATTGGAGCCAACTTTGACTCCAACAATTCTTTTGACTTCCAAAACCAACTCAAGGCAGAATATACCGGTTTCAAAGAAGACATCATCAAATCCATTGAAATAGGCAACGTCAGTATGCCTGTTCAAAACAGTTTGATTCAGGGAGCCCAAAACCTTTTCGGGGTCAAAACCCAGCTTCAGTTTGGTAAACTTTTTGTGACTAGCGTGGCTTCTACCCAAAGAGGTAGAAGGGATGAACTCGTCATTGAAGCAGGGGGTCAAGGTAGGCAATTTGAGATCCAAGGATCTTCCTATGATGAAAACAGACACTTTTTTCTAGCCCATTTCTTTAGAGACAATTATGAAAGGTGGCTGAGAGGCTTGCCCCAAATACTCTCAGGACTCAATATCACAAGGGTGGAAGTCTATATAATGAACCGTGCCCAAAATACAGAAACGCTGCGGAATTTTACGGCATTCATAGATTTGGGTGAAGGCAGGAGGATATACAAACCCGAAAATCCAAGTATTGGAACAGGAAATCCTGGCGCACCGGCATTCAACCAAGCCAATCTTCTTTTTGATAACCTTAATGGGAATCCTGCATTCAGGCCATTTGATACCGGTTCGGGGGCAATAGAATCCAACCTCGGACTGACACGGGGCATAGACTTCGAACAGGTAAACGGTGCAAGGAAACTCGCTCCGACAGAATATCAGTTCAACAGAGAACTCGGTTACATTTCACTTTCGCGTAGGCTTCAGAATGATGAAGTTTTAGCTGTTTCATTCGAATACACCTATAATGGACAAGTTTATAAAGTAGGTGAACTTTCGGAAGACTACCAGAACCGTCCGATCTCAGACCTGATATTTTTGAAAATGCTCAGACCGGCAAGGATCAATATC
The DNA here is from genome assembly GCF_024741135.1 of Aquiflexum gelatinilyticum. Taxonomy (GTDB): domain Bacteria; phylum Bacteroidota; class Bacteroidia; order Cytophagales; family Cyclobacteriaceae; genus Cognataquiflexum; species Cognataquiflexum gelatinilyticum. The sequence goes on along the minus strand of NZ_JANSUY010000001.1, from coordinate 9,467 downwards.
AGGATTCCTACTTGGGATTTGATGATGAAAAACGTCTATAACCTCAATGCCAATCAAATCAAACAGGACGGTTTTCAGCTTCAGGTCATCTATCGTGATGACAGGACAGGCTTGGATAACCCTACTCTTTTGGAAGGTGAAAATGTGAAAAACAGGCCTCTGATCAGACTCACAGGACTTGATAACCTCAACCCCCAAAATGACCCTGCCCCTGACGGAAACTTTGACTTTATACCAGAGATAACCATTTTTCCCGAACGTGGTCTATTGGTGTTCCCTGTATTGGAACCATTTGGTCAGACCCTAAGGGATATTTTTTTACCCAATGAAGCCAATCTTGCCAATAAATATGTCTTTGACACACTCTACCGGACTACGCTTGCCGATGCGGAATTGGTGACCAGGTATGATAAGTTTTTTATTAAAGGAAGACTTACAGCTGGATCTGCTTCTGAAATATTATTGCCGGGCCTCAATATTTCACCGGGATCAGTAATCGTCATGGCCGGAAATATCCCATTGGCTGAAGGGGTGGATTTTACAGTCGATTACAACTTTGGACGGGTCAATATCATCAATGAGGGGATTCTCCAATCCGGAAAAAGGATTTCTATCAGCTTTGAAAAGGCCGACTTGGTGTCTTTCCAGACCAGAAGTCTATTGGGGACTCGGGTGGAATATATTCTCAATGAAAAATTCAATATCGGAGGTACACTTTTGTATTTGAATGAGCGTCCCAATATCACCAGAATTGCCATAGGAAATGAAACCCTCAGGAACAGCATGTGGGGATTGGATGCCAATTTCAGTGATGAGTCAAGGTTCCTGACCAAGCTAGCCGATGCACTTCCCTTTACAGACACCAAAGAAAAATCACTGATCCAGGTCAGCGGTGAATTTGCACAGCTTCTTCCCGGTACATCCAATCAGGTATTGGGCGAACCTACCAACTACATTGATGATTTCGAAACAGCCATTACACCTTATAGCCTTGGAGGCTCAGCGGCACAGACCTGGCATTTGGCTTCGACACCAAAAACAGACAACAACCTTTTTGACTTAAGCGCCATTACAGCTGACAGACTTGGAAATGCCTATAGAAGAGCAAAAGTTGCTTGGTATAATATTGACAACATTTTCTATAGAGAAGGTGGTGCAGATGTCCCTTCCAATATCAACCAAGCTGACCGGATCAACCATTACGTTAGAAGGGTATTGCCTCAGGAAATCTTCCAAAACAGAGACCGTGATGTCATTGTGGTACCTGAACCCCTTTTTGAACTTGCCTATTTTCCAAGTGAAAGGGGAATGTATAATTACAATCCAAACCTGAATTCAGACGGTTTGCTTCCGAATCCAAAGCAAAACTATGGTGGGGTTACCCGGCCGATCACCACAGAGGTGGATTTTGACAGGACCAATATAGAATACCTTGAATTTTGGTTGTTGGATCCGTTTATAGAAGGGGAAAATGGACGGGTTTTGGATGGAAAATTCAATCAGAACAATACCACGGGCGGAAAATTGATATTTAACCTAGGTGAGGTATCAGAAGATGTCATCAGAGATGGCCGCCACGGATTTGAAAACGGACTTCCTGCAGATGGAAATCCCGATAATGCCAATGTCACTGAATGGGGAAAAATCACCCAACAACAATTTTTGATCCCTGCCTTTGACAATTCTCCAGAGTCAAGGGTAAACCAAGATGTGGGTATGGACGGTCTCCGCAATGAGGAAGAAGAAGATTTCTTCAGAACCCGATTCATTGACAGGCTGAACGTCAGTCCCCAAGCCTTGCAAGGTATCAGAAATGACCCTTCTGCGGATAATTTTCAATACTATCTGGACCAGAATTTTGACAACAACGACATCAAAATCCTGGAAAGGTATAAGAAATTCAATGGGATGGATGGGAACACTCCTATTTCCAATAACAGCAACCTGTCTTTTGTCCCCGCCGGGTCTAACCTTCCAGACAATGAAGACCTTAACAATGACAATACCGTCAATGAACTGGAAGCCTACTACGAATACGAAATCGACCTCAGAAAGGGAGAAATGGAAGTTGGTAAAAACTACATTGTAGACAAGGTTACTTCCAGCCAAAGCGGTGACCGGGTAGATTGGTACCTGTTTAGAATTCCCGTGAGGACCCCGGACAGGGTTCAGGGTGAAATCTCAGGATTTAAATCCATCCGCTATATGAGAACCTACCTGACGGATTTTGAGCAGCCGGTAGTCCTCAGGATGGCAAACTTCCGCTTGGTAGCAAGTCAATGGCGGGTATTTTTGGAATCGTTGTATGAAAGGGGATTTTTTGAAATCCCAGAACCTGATAATTCCAATTTCAGTGTGGACGTGGTCAACATCGAAGACAATGGACAAGGAAGTGCCACACAAAGCCCCTATGTATTGCCTCCGGGTATCATCAGAGACCGGGACAACCTTGCTTCAGTAGAAAGGGTGCTAAATGAGCAGTCTATCAGACTGTGTGTGGAAGACCTTCAGGCAAAAGATGCCCGCGCAGTTTTCAAAAATGCCAACTCATTGGACATGGTGCAGTTTGAAAGGATGAAGATGTTTATCCATGCCGACAGCGAAGATGCTCAGGATGGGGAATTGACAGCATTTTTGAGGTTGGGAACAGATTACACAGACAACTATTATGAAATAGAAGTTCCTCTCAACATCACCCCAAAAGGTACCCGTGACCCTCTTCAGATCTGGCCACAGGAAAATGAAATCGACATTGCCATCAATGAAATAGTCGGAGTCAAAATTGAAAGGGACAACAGGCGTGTACCTTTAAACCTTGCTTTTTCCCAAGATATCAGACAATATCGGGTAACTGTAGTGGGCAGGCCTGAACTCAGCCTCGTGCAGGGAATGATGATCGGAATCAGAAATCCGGGAAGTGGCAGCGGTGCTTCCAAGTCGATCTGTATCTGGGCCAATGAATTGAGATTGACAGGTTTCAAACAATCCACCGGATGGGCCGCCAATGCCCGGCTTAATGCACAGATTGCGGATGTCGCTACTGTCTCCACTTCGGTAAGACACAATACGTTTGGGTTTGGAGGCCTAGAGACAAGACTTTCCCAAAGAGCCCAGACTGCCGCAACCCAATATGACATCTCTGCCAATGTCAATGTGCATAAAATCCTTCCTGAAGGATTGAATGTGTCGATTCCGATGTACATCAGTTTTGAAAATGCCACAACCAAGCCCCAATTTGACCCTTTAAACCCTGATGTCCTTTTTGATCTTGCGCTACAAAAATTCCAAAATGATTCGGAAAGGGAAATCTATCGCGATCAGGTATTGGATCAAATGACGAGGAGAAATATAGGATTTACCAATGTCCGTAAAAACAAAAATCCCAATCAGGAGAAGACCCGGGTCTATGATTTAAGCAATTTCTCCTTCTCCTACGCCCACGGTTCCGTCCGGCAAAGCAACATCAATACAGAAAGCTATCTTTTTGAGACTTACCTCGGAAATGTCGCCTATGTGTACCAGCCTAAGCCGGTTGTTTTGGAACCTTTTAAAAATTCCTCTTGGGCAGGCGGCGAAAAATTCAGCCTGATAAGGGATATGAATTTTAACTTTGTCCCTACCTCCTTTGCGGCACGGGTGGATGTGGACAGGCGGTTTCTCCGAACCCAATACCGAAATGACCAACTGACGATCGACGGTGTAGATCCTTTCTTCCAAAAAAGCTTCTTCATCAACCGGACTTATAACCTCAACTGGGACCTGACCAAAAATCTAAGAGTAGATTACCTGAGTCGGGTAATGGCAGTCGTGGATGAACCGGATGGAGACATTGACTCTGAAGCCAAAAGAGATTCATTGAGAAACAACATCAGGAGCTTTGGAAGGACTACCAATTATAACCACCAGCTGAACATCAATTACAAGCTGCCTTTTGATAAAATTGGGGCTTTGGATTGGATAGGTATGGATTATAAATATGCCAGTACTTATTCATGGCTGACCGGTGCGATCGGGCAGCGGGATACTTTGGGAAATGTCATCCAAAACACAAGAGACCAATCCATAGTCGGCAAACTTGACTTTGTCAAACTCTATAACAAAAGTGCCAAATACAAGGCCCTAAATGCACCAAAGCGCCCAAGCATTCCGGGAAGGACGGCCGTCATTGCCGAAGATACCATTGGCACGCCGTTCACGAGAAAAACCATCCAATTCCTCACCATGATCAAGGATATCAACTTCAGGTATTCCGTTGTGGAAGGAACATTCCTGCCTGGATACATGGGAGAAACAGGCCTGCTCGGCTTGGACAGAAGTTTCTTGAACCCGGGCTTTGGTTTTATTTTTGGTGCCCAGGATCCTAATATCAGATTAGGTTTGGCAGACCGCAGTCTCATGGCGCCAAGCACTGAGATGACCCAACTCTTCCGGCAAAACCAGACCAAAAACCTTCAAATAACAGGATTGGTAGTACCCTTCAAAGACTTTAATATCACCCTTGAGGCTAAAAAAAGGGAAACCGGGGACTACACAGAAATCTTCAGAAACTCTTCCGATAATCCCGGTGAATTCAATTCCCTGAGTCCAAACCGCTCCGGGGCTTACAGCATCACCTATTCCATCATTAGGACAACTTTGGCCAGAGATGACCAAAATAACAATTCCCCATTGTTTACAGATTTTGAACAAAACCGAAGCATCATCCAGTCAAGACTGAATGCAACTAATCCGGGTGGGGAGTATTCTCTGAATGGTCAGGATGTATTGACACTTTCCTTCCTGTCGGCCTACTCAGGGCGGGATCCAAACACCATTGACCTGAATCCTTTTCCCAAAATTCCGATTCCAAACTGGAGAGTAGATTACAAAGGACTCAGCCAGATACCGGCGCTAAAGGAGTACTTCTCAAGCATCAGCCTTACCCATGTATATTCATCGACCTATGATGTAAGTAATTTTTCCAACTCACTCCTTTACAGTAAAGGCTTGGAACTATATAACAGCATCAGGAATTTTCCGGGAGCAAACCTCACCAACGAATTCGGTGAATACATACCGGTCTTCATCCTCAATCAGGTCGTGCTTTCAGAGCGCTTTGCACCTTTGATTGGCGTGAATCTATTGACAAAAGACCGACTCAACATCGTCATGGAGTACAACTCGGAAAGGAATTTGGGTTTGAACTTTTCAAATGCCCAGGTTACAGAACAGACAAGCCGGGATTTTGGATTTGACTTGGGATATACCAAAGCAGGGGTAAAAATTCCGTTTAAAATCCAGGGAAGACAGGAAATACTGGAGAATGACCTGCAGTTTAGATTAAGTACCAAAGTGGTCGATACGAGGCAAGTCCAGCGCAAAATCGATGAAGGAAGCACAGTGACCAATGGCAACCTGAACATTCAAATCAGGCCTACCATCGGTTATATCGTAAGCAAAAGTCTAAACATCACCATCTATTTTGATCGGACCATCAATGACCCAAGGGTCACTACAGCCTTCCGTAGAAGTTCTACAGCCTTTGGTGGACAATTACGATTTAATTTAGCCCAATAGGTTTTTACATTTGTCGAAACCTTGTATTTTTGGACACTTTAAAATTAAAACCGATATGAATTTTCCAAAAGAGCTCAAGTACACCAAAGACCACGAATGGGTCAAAATTGAAAATGACATTGCTGTGATTGGTATTACAGAATTTGCACAGAGAGAACTTGGAGACATCGTCTATGTCGAAGTGGAAACTGTCGGCGAAACCATTGCAGCAGGTGAGGTTTTTGGTACCGTTGAGGCTGTGAAGACTGTATCTGACCTTTTTATGCCTTTGGAAGGTGAAATCATAGAGTTCAATGAAGATCTTGAATCCTCCCCAGAACTTGTAAATGAATCCCCATATGAGTCAGGATGGATGATCAAGGTGAAATTTTCCGGAGATATCCCATCGGATCTTTTGTCATTTGAAGAATATTCCGAACTAGTAGGCGGGTAATTCAATACCGAATGGAATTGAACCTGCAGGATATTAGATTGCAGGATTTGAATCCGAAAATATACTTGGGAAAAATTTTACCCCCATCAAAACCGCTTGGCTATCAAAAAACGTATATAGATCTGATCCCACCTACCAAAAATTAGAGAAAAATTTAGGCTAAATGGTTTATAAATTTTATGCAAGGCAATTTCATCTCTTGTAAAAATTAAAATAAATGGCTAAAATTGTTTTCTCTTAATCTGTCAAAAAATTATTAACCTAATAAATTAACAACCATGGAAGCTAAAAAGACGCCACAAGCGGATTTATCCAAAAAAACAGGAATGTTCCTGAATCTTGGATTAGCAGTTAGCGTCGGGTTATGCCTTTTTGCTTTTGAATATAAATCCTATGATGATAGGAATTTGAAAGATCTAGGTAGTGTTACCGATGAATTTGAAGAACTACTAGATATTCCGATCACAGAACAACCACCGCCACCGCCACCGCCGATTGAGCAGCCGGTTATTCAGGAAATTCCTGATGAGGTTGAAATTGAAGAAAAAATCGAGGTTAACTTCGACGTGGATGTTCAGGAAGAAACAGTAATCAAAGAAGTTATCATAGCTGATGCACCTGTGGTGGAAAAAGCAGATGAGATCTTCGACGTTGTTGAAAACTCTCCGGAATTCCCAGGTGGTATGGAAGCTTGGAATGAATACTTGAGGAAAAACCTCAAATATCCTACTCAAGCTAGACGTATGGGTATAGAAGGAACTGTATATGTTGTATTCGTTGTAAACACTGACGGTACTGTGCAGGACGTAGAGCTCCTCAGAGGTATCGGAGGAGGTTGTGATGAAGAAGCCCTCAGGGTAGTCAAAGGAGCACCAAAATGGACTCCGGGCAAGCAAAGAGGCCGCCCTGTAAGGGTTAGGATGAGACTTCCGATCAGATTCAAACTTGGATAAAATACATAAGGGGCTTAAAGCCCCTTATTTTTTTAACATTTTTTAATATTGTAAAATTAGTTAAAATGAAAAAATATTGGCCTGCAATATTTAAATTCATGAACACTAAACTTTACAACCATGGAAACCAAGAAAAATCCTTCTGCAGATTTAAGGCCAAAGAGAGGATATTTCCTCAACATCGGTCTTTGCATCAGTATTTCCATTACCCTTTTGGCATTTGAATGGAAAACAGCACAGATCAACAACATCATCATCGATGGGCAGGACATCCTTTTTAGGGAGGAAGATATCCCTGAAATCCCTCAGGTATTGCAGCCTCCTCCCCCACCAAAGATCAAAAACCCGGTCATTGAGATTGTCCCGGACGATATCGAAATCAAAGATTTGCCAGACTTCCAGATTGAGGTAGATCCTGAGGATAAAAACCCCGAAGTAACCATTGAAATAGAGCCTGAAAAAGAGATTGCAGATGAAACTGTAGATTTTTCGGAAGTAATGCCACAACCTGTGGGGGGAATGGAAGCTTGGAATAGCTTCCTGTCCAAAAATTTAAAATACCCAACCCAAGCGAGGCGGATGGGGGTCGAGGGAACTGTTTATGTTTCTTTTGTAGTCAACAAACTTGGACAGATTGAGGATGTGGAGCTTGTCAGAGGAATCGGTGCAGGATGTGATGAGGAAGCCTTGCGGGTGATATTAGCAGCCGAGAATTGGTTGCCGGGCAGAAACAGAGGGATTCCCGTAAAAGTAAAGATGCGGGTTCCGATCAGGTTTAGGTTACAATAGTATTAGAAAAGGGGCCTTGCCCCTTTTTTTCTGATAATTTTCCTGACTAAATAACCCTAGGAAAAAAGCCCCGAATTGGGCGAAATATTTATAGCCATGGGTAAGGTGCTAAACCTATTTTCCTGATTTACCTGATCCCCATGCACCGCAGCCCATGGTAGAAATTGTAAGGAAGTAGGTATTTCGGTCACGGATTTTATAAGTTGGAGAATCTTAATTACCGAAATGGGGAGAGAAGTCCCCAGATTAAAATTCCTATGGAGAAAAGCCCCAACCGGGGCGAAATATTTATAGCCATGGGTAAGGTGCTAAACCTATTTTCCTGCATTATCTGATCCCAATGCACCGCAGCCCATGGTAGAAATTGTAAGGAAGTAGGTCTTTCGGTCACGGATTTTATAAGTAGGAGAATCCCCAATACCGACATGGTGAGGGAAGTCCCACGATTACAATTCCTATGGAGAAAAGCCCCCACCGGGGCGAAATATTTATAGTCCGGAGTAAGGAGCTAAACCTATTTTCCTACTTTATCCGATCCCACTGCACCGCAGCCCATGGTCGAAATTGTAAGGAAGTAGGTCTTTCGGTCACGGATTTTATAAGTTGGAGAATCCCCAATACCGAAATGGGGAGGGAAGTCCCCAGATTAAAATTCCTATGGAGAAAAGCCCCATCGGGGCGACCTATTTATAGTCATGAGTAAGGTGCTAAACCTATTTTCCTACTTTATCCGATCCCACTGCACCGCAGCCCATGGTCGAAATTGTAAGGAAGTAGGTATTTCGGTCACGGATTTTATAAGTAGGAGAATCCCCAATACCGAACTGGGGAGGGAAGTCCCCAGATTAAATTTCCTATGGAGAAAAGCCCCATCGGGGCGAAATATTTATAGTCATGAGTAAGGTGCTAAACCTATTTTCCTGCATTATCTGATCCCCATGCACCGCAGCCCATGGTAGAAAGTGTAAGGAAGCAGGTATTTCGGTCACGGATTTTATAAGTTGGAGAATCCCCAATACAGAAATGTGGAGGGACGTCCCCAGATTAAAATTCCTATGGAGAAAAGCCCCATCGGGGCGAAATATTTATAGTCATGAGTAAGGTGCTAAACCTATTTTCCTGCTTTATCTGATCCCCATGCACCGCAGCCCATGGTAGAAATTGTAAGGAAGCAGGTATTTCGGTCACGGATTTTATAAGTTGGAGAATCTTAATTACCGAAATGGGTGGAGAAGATTTTTCAAATTCAGTCATTGGGACAAATTTGAGTCGTTATATCCTCGTGTCACTTTTTGTCTTACCACAAAAAGTAACCATCCCGATAGCTATCGGGAGGCAAGAAATTTTAATCCTATCCACGCTCAGTCCCACCGCCGGCCCGGTCCGCCGACCTCCTCCCCACAGGTGTTCCATTAGAGAATCTTTTTGAAGTATAAGTTTCCAACTTCGACCAACAGTCCGCCCCATCGGGGCGAAATATTTATAGCCGTGGGTAAGGTGCTAAACCTATATTCCTGCATTATCTGATCCCCATGCACCGCAGCCCATGGTAGAAATTGCAAGGACGTAGTTATTTCGGTCACGGATTCCCTAAGTTGGAGAATCTTAATTACCGATATGGGTGGAGAAGTCCCCAGATTAAAATTCCTATGGAGAACAGCCCCATCGGGGCGAAATATTTATAGCCGTGGGTAAGGTGCTAAACCTATTTTCCTGCATTATCTGATCCCCATGCA